>CAWBUU010000001.1:0-4833070 GCA_963792065.1 Terriglobia bacterium | reverse complement strand
AAGCGGCTCCGGCTTGGTTCCAAAGAGCGCACCCATCGTCCCCGGTGCGCACGATAGCTTACTTCAGCATGGAATACATGTTGAGCGAAGCGCTCCCCATTTATTGCGGAGGCCTTGGAAACGTGGCCGGCGATCAGTTGAAAGCCGCCAGCGACTTGGGTGTTCCCGTGGTTGCGATCGGACTCCTTTACCAGCAAGGATACTTCCGTCAGGAGTTCGACGCGCGCGGCGACCAGCAGGTTCTCTATCCGGTGAACGAACCCGGACAGTTGCCCATTCGCAGCGTCCGTACGGCCGACGGCGATCTGCTCAGAATGGAGTTGACCTTGCCGGGGGGCAAGGTATGGCTTCGAACGTGGGAGGTGCAGGTAGGACGAAGCAGGCTCTACTTGCTGGATACGAACGATCCCGCCAATCCGCCTAGTGTAAGAGCCATAACCAGTGAGCTGTACGGCGGCGGACCTGAAGTGCGCCTGAAGCAGGAAATGCTGCTCGGAATCGCCGGCTGGCGCTTGCTGCGCACGCTCGGAATCGCTGTCGACGTCTGCCACCTAAACGAAGGCCACGCCGCGTTTGCGGTGCTGGAAAGGGCTCGGAGTATATGGAAGAAACCGGCCGCCCCTTTCATCAGGCACTCGCAGTCACGCGCGCCGGGAACATCTTTACCACCCACACAGCCGTGGAGGCAGGCTTTGACCGGTTCTCGCCCGAACTGGTACAGCAATATCTTTCCTCATACGCTCAGAACGCTTTGGGCATTTCCGTACAAGATCTGCTCGCTCTGGGACGCAAGAATCCCGCCGACAGTTCCGACCCTTCAACATGGCAAATCTCGCCATCTACGGCAGCGGCTCAGTCAATGGTGTGAGTCGTCTTCATGGACGAGTGAGCCGCAGGCTGTTTCAGCCGCTGTTCCCGCGTTTCCCGGAAACGAAGTGCCAGTTGGCCACGTGACGAATGGCATTCACGTCCCAACCTGGGATGGAGCAGAAGCCGACCGCTTGTGGACCGAAGTCTGTGGAAAGGGGGCCTGGCGAGGAGACCTGGGTGGCCTGGAAGAGCAAGTGCGATCTGCCGAAGATCAACAAATCTGGCACATGCGGTGCTCACAACGGGCGGCTCTGGTGGAATACGCCAGGCAGCGACTGAGCCGTCGACAGTCGGATACGGAGCATCGCTGTTGCAAGTCCAGCAAGCGGAGTCGGTGTTGAATCCTCAAACGCTGACGTTGGGATTCGCGAGGCGGTTCGCTACTTACAAACGTGCAACCCTGTTGCCGTATGATCGCGATCGGCTGGCCCGTATTCTTACTAACCCGCAGCGGCCCGTGCAACTCGTCTTGGCCGGCAAGGCGCACCCCAACGACGGCCCAGGACAAGCGCTCATTCGCGAATGGACCACCTTCGCCCGGCAACCGGAAATTCGCCCGCATGTCGTTTTTCTAAGCGACTACGACATGACTCTAGGGCAGCGGTTGGTGCAAGGTGTGGATGTCTGGATCAACACGCCGAAGCGCCCCTGGGAAGCCAGCGGCACCAGCGGGATGAAAGTGCTGGTAAACGGTGGGCTGAACCTATCGATATTGGACGGCTGGTGGGCGGAAGCCTACACTCCCGAACTGGGATGGGCGATCGGCGACGGGCAGGAACACGGCGATGATCCGGCTTGGGACCATGCTGATGCCGAGGCGCTCTATGACATTCTGGAAAAAGAAATCGTTCCGAACTTCTACAAGCGCGACGAGCACGGCATTCCGCGCTCGTGGGTGGCGAAGATCCGTGAGAGCATGGCGGAGCTAACGCCGGCCTTTTCAGCGAACCGCACGGTCCGCCAATACACAGAGGAACAGTACATTCCCGCGGCAACAGCATACGCGCGGCGCGCATGCGCCGACTCAGACCTTTCGACGGCCTTTCTCACTTGGCAAGAGGAGATTGCCCGGCACTGGAACGATGTTCATTTCGGCGCGGTGACGGTGATTGAGCAAGATGGGGAACTGATGTTTGAGGCCGAGGTGGATCTGGGCGGCCTCGATCCCGGTTCAGTTTGTGTCGAATTGTAGCCGGCCCGCAGGACGGGAAGCCGGCATTCAGGCAAGAGATGCATCCAACCGCAGGCCCCGGTTCCGGCACTGCATCTGGATTGGGTTCCGGACCTTATTTATACGCGACACAAGCGCCGGCCACGCGCGCGGCGGGTGATTTCACGCCCCGCGTTCTCCCGTATCACGCACTGGCACTGCCGACGGAAATACGGCGGATCGTATGGCAAAGATGAGCACGCTCGACAACAATTTCGCCGCAAAGGAGCTGAAAAACAATGACACTAGTTGCAGAACAACCCTCGACACTCTCCCTGAGCGCCTATGGCCAGGCGAGAGCCACGATCAAAGGATCACCGCTGAGTCCCGACGAACTGAAAAAGATTGACGCCTACTGGCGGGCGTGCAATTACCTGGCGCTCGGGATGATCTATCTCCAGGACAATCCTTTGCTGAAGAGCCTCTTAAGCCGGAGCAAATCAAGAACCGACTGCTCGGGCATTGGGGATCGAGCCAGGTTTGGCGTTCATCTACATTCATCTGAATCGACTGATTAAGAAGTTCGACCTGGACATGATCTTCATGGCAGGGCCAGGTCATGGAGCGCCTGGCGTTCTTGCTCCAGGCTATCTCGAAGGCACTTATTCCGAGATCTATCCGGAGAAAAGCGAAGATGAACGCGGACTCCGCGAGTTCTTCAAGCAGTTCTCGTTTCCGGGCGGTATCGGCAGTCACTGTACGCCGGAAACTCCGGGTTCGATCCACGAGGGAGGTGAATTGGGATACGTGCTCTCTCATGCTTGTGGCGCTGCCTTTGACAACCCCGGATTAATCGTCGCAGCGGTCGTGGGAGACGGGGAATCGGAGACCGGACCGCTGGCGACTTCGTGGCACATCAACAAATTCCTGAATCCCATTCGTGATGGCGCCGTGCTGCCGATCCTTCACTTGAACGGATACAAAATCAATAATCCAACGCTTCTGGCGCGCATGGGCCACGAAGAGTTAGAAAGTCTGCTCCGGGGCTATGGCTGGACACCCTACTTTGTCGAGGGATCAGATCCTGACACGATGCATCAGGCCATGGCTGCCACGGTTGAACATTGTGTCTGGGAGATTTGTGCCGTGCAACAGGAATGCCGAAAAACCGGCGTGGCGCACCGGCCCCATTGGCCGATGATCGTGCTCCGTTCCCCCAAAGGATGGGGTGCGCCAAAAGAAGTATCTGGTCACAGGCTCGAAGGCTTTTGGCGTGCTCACCAGGTGCCGCTGCCTGATGTAAAGAAGAACCCCGAACAGTTACGCATTCTCGAAAAGTGGATGAGGGATCAGGGGCCGGAGGAGTTGTTCGATAAGAGCGGCAGACTGGTTCCCGAGCTCAAGGAACTCGCGCCTGCCGGACCACGCCGCATGAGCGCCAATCCGCACGCCAATGGCGGCATTCTCCGCAAGCCCTTGCGTCTGCCTAATTTCCGCGATTACGCAGTCAAGGTGGAACGGCCGGGGCAATCGAAGTCGAGAACGTCCCACCCTTGGGCAACTTCCTGCGGGACGTGATGAAACTGAACATGAACAACTTCCGCGTGTTCGGCCCGGACGAAACCACGTCGAATAAGCTCCAAGCGGTCTATGAGGTCGCGAAGAAATTCTGGATCGAAGAGTATTTCCCGGAGGACAAGGACGGCGGCGAACTTGCGACCGATGGACGCGTGATCGAGATGCTCAGCGAACACACCATGGAGGGCATGCTCGAAGGTTACCTCCTCACGGGCCGAAATGGCTTCTTGTCGTCGTATGAGGCGTTTGTCCACGTAATCGATTCCATGTTCAATCAGCACGCCAAATGGTTGTCTATCTGCAACCACTTGTCGTGGCGGCGAAAGATCGCCTCGTTGAACCTGCTGATTACTTCCACGGTCTGGCGGCAGGACCACAACGGCTTCACGCATCAGGATCCAGGTTTTCTCGACGTTGTTCTGAACAAAAGCGCCGCCGTCACACGCATCTATCTTCCGCCCGATGCAAATTGTCTTTTGTCGGTCGCGGACCACTGCCTCAGAAGCGAGAACTACATCAACGTGATCGTTTCCGACAAGCAGCTGCATCTTCAATACCTGAATATGGATGCCGCGATTGAGCACTGCACGAAAGGCATCGGGATTTGGGACTGGGCGAGTAATGACCAGGGCGCCGAGCCCGATATCGTCTTCGCTTCCGCCGGCGATATTCCAACTCAAGAGGCACTGGCCGCAACGGTGCTTCTGCGAGAAGAGTTTCCCGACCTGAAGATCCGCTTCATCAACGTCGTTGACCTGTTCAAGATGCAACCAAGCACTGAACATCCGCACGGGTTGACGGACTTGGATTACGATTCTCTGTTCACCGTCGACAAGCCGATCATTTTCAACTTCCACGGTTATCCGTACCTGATTCACCGGCTGACCTACGCCCGCAGGAACAAGACCATGCACGTGCGCGGATACAAAGAGAAAGGAAATATCAACACGCCGATGGAACTGGCGATGAACAATGAAATCGATCGCTTCAGTCTGGCGATCGATGCGATTGATCGGGTTCCCAAGCTCCAGAAGATTTGGCGGACACGCAAAAGAGAAATTCCGGAATCGCCAGATCGCCTGCCGAGCCTACGCTTACCAGCATGGCATCGATAGTCCGGATATTACCGGATGGAGATGGCCGCAATGAGCCTAGCCACTATCTCCCCAATAACCTCGCGAATTCAGCCGAGCGAGCAGAACATCGACCTGCTCGCCATCAACACCATCCGCACGCTTTCGATGGATGGCGTGCAGGCGGCCAACTCGGGACATCCCGGAACACCGATGGCGCTGGCGCCGGTGGCTTATTGCCTATGGCAGCAATTCCTTCGATTCGATCCTCAGGACCCCGTATGGCCAAACCGCGATCGTTTCGTGCTGTCAATCGGCCATGCATCCATGCTGCTCTACTCGCTCCTGTATTTGACCGGAGTCCGGGCTGTGAGCAAGGACTACGAAGCGCTTGGCGAGCCATCCGTGCCATTGAATGCACTCAAATCGTTCCGTCAGCTTGACAGCCGCTGTCCTGGGCACCCTGAGTATCGGTGGACGTCCGGCGTCGAGACCACTACCGGGCCGCTAGGCCAGGGCGTTGCCACCAGCGTCGGCATGGCAATCGGCCGGCAGTGGCTTGCTTCACGGTACAACCGTCCGGGCTTCGAAAATCTGTTCGACTTCAATGTCTATGCGCTTTGTGGCGATGGCTGCATGATGGAAGGTATCTCCAGTGAGGCTGCTTCGCTGGCAGGACACCTCAGACTATCGAATCTTTGCTGGATTTACGACAACAACCACATCACAATCGAAGGCAACACGGCTCTCGCCTTCACCGAGGACGTCGCTACACGGTTTATCGCTTATGGCTGGAATGTGACCCGTGTCGGCGATGCGAATGATCTCGAGATGCTGGCCCGGGCTTTCCGAACATTTCAGAACTGCAAGGACCGGCCCACGCTGATCATCGTGGACAGTCACATCGGATATGGAGCGCCGCATAAACAAGATACCAGCGGGGCCCATGGGGAACCTCTCGGCGAGGATGAGGTGCGCCTTGCGAAACGCAACTACGGCTGGCCGGAGGATGAGAAGTTCTACGTGCCGGAAGGCGTTTACGAACACTTTCGCGAAGGCATCGGAAAGCGTGGCAGTGAGCTTCGGAATGCTTGGTTCCAACAAATCGAAGAGTATCGGAAACACTATCCAGACCTCGCCAACGAATTATTTCGGATGCAACACCGAATGCTTCCGATAGGCTGGGACCGCGACCTGCCCGAATTCCCGCCCGATCCGAAGGGTCTAGCCACTCGCGAAGCATCGGGCAAAGTCTTGAACGCTGTCGCCAAAAATATCCCATGGTTGATCGGTGGTTCGGCGGACCTTGGTCCCTCGACCAAAACTCGAATCACGCAGGAGGGCGCGGGCGATTTTTCCCCGCAAAACTACGCCGGCCGCAATTTCCATTTCGGGATCCGTGAACATGCTATGGGCGCGATCTTGAACGGAATGAGTCTGGTAAAAGTCCGGCCATTCGGTTCGGGATTCTTCATTTTTGTGGATTACATGCGGGGTTCGCTACGCTTGAGTGCCTTGATGGAGTTGCCGGTCATCTATGTATTCACTCACGACTCGATCGGGGTTGGAGAGGATGGCCCGACACATCAGCCGATCGAACAGCTAGCCAACCTGCGATCCATGCCGGGTCTCATTGTCATCCGGCCGGCAGACGCGAATGAAGTGACGGAAGCCTGGAGAGTCATCCTCGAACTCCATCATGAACCCGCGGTGCTCGTACTCAGCCGCCAAGCCGTGCCGACCATCGATCGCACCAAGTACGCATCGGCGTCCGGCATGGCGCGCGGCGCTTACGTCCTTGCCGATCCGCAAGACGCCGATCCAGAGGTGATTCTAATCGGTACGGGTAGCGAAGTTTCACTGTGCCTCGAAGCTTACGAACAGTTAGCCAAAGAGGGCATCCGAGCGCGAGTTGTCAGCATGCCGTCTTGGGAGTTGTTTGACGACCAGGACGAGAGCTATCGGGATTCCGTCCTGCCACCCACAGTGAAGGCCCGTGTATCGGTGGAGCAAGCATCGGATTTCGGCTGGAGCAGGTACACCGGGTCGGAAGGCCACAACATCGGCATCGAAAGTTTTGGAGCGTCGGCCCCTCTCAAGCAACTGCAGAAAAAATTCGGCTTCAATGTTGAAAACATTGTTGCGGCGGCGAAGAGCCAGATTGCCAGGCACCAAATGTGGGCGGCCTGAACCCAGCGGAGCCGCAAGATAGTTTCGGCATGCGAAAGATCGATTCCAAAATAGTGTTGCCCTCCTTTCGAGGAGCAGAATTACGCAGCGAATGCGTGCGTGTCACGGCGCTTTTAAGTGTCTTCGCGGGCTTGCTAGCAACGTTGGTTTTGAGCCGCGGCATTATGTCGCTGATGCAGGAGCACCGCGGCGCCGCGTGGCCGTTTGCCGTGCTACTGGCCACGATGACGGCTTACGAGGTAGTGTGGCTGAGATTCGTCAAGCGCGCTATTGGCTCCGACCGCGAGATTTCAACGGCAACTTGGACCGGGAGCATCTTCATAGAATCCCTTCTGCCAACAACCGCGGTGTTCTTGCAGCTCTATACAACTTTTCCGGGTCCTGACCGGGCACTGACGTCTCCGGTTGTACTGGCATATTTCATTTACATAGTTCTGTCTACACTGCACCTCAGCCCTCAGCTATCCCGGTTAACCGGCGTTTTCGCGGCAACTGGCTATGCCGCCGTTTCACTTTACGCTTTTCTGTTGGTTCCCGAAGCAATCTCAAGCGACCGGCTTTGGGATTACACTGTTTCGTTTTCTTATTCTGCTTTCATGCTCATAGGGGGATTCGCGGCAGGCTCGGTGGCGAACCAGATCCGAGCGCACGTCATCGTCGCTCTCGATGAGGCCCAGGGCCTGGCGAAATTGGAGCGGGACATTAGCATCGCGCGCACCATCCAGCAAGGGCTGCTCCCGAAGGAGTCGCCAAAGATCGACGGCTTCGACATTGCCGGGTGGAACAAGCCGGCTGATGAAACCGGCGGAGACTATTTCGACTGGCAACAGCTAGCCGATGGACGTCTCGCCGTCACGATTGCCGACGTAACAGGTCATGGAATCGGACCCGCGATTGGCATGGCCGAGTGCCGCGCATACGCGCGCGCTGCATTCGCCACCGAAACGGATCTTAGGGGTTTTCTGATCCATCTAAGTCAGCTTCTTTACGATGACCTGCCACCGGACAAGTTCGTCACGTTGGCAGCCGGACTGCTGAATCCTGAGGAAGGGACTCTCGACTTGATCTCTGCCGGTCATGGGCCGCTGCTTTTCTATTCATCGCAAGAAGATCTGTTCAGTAGCCACGACGCTCAGGGTCCTCCCTTGGGTCCCTTTCCGGGGTTCGCCTATGCCGATCCTCACAAATTGAACTTCGTCCCCGGCGACATTCTTGTGCTGGTCACTGACGGATTCGTTGAATGGGCGAACGCCGGCGACGAACAGTTCGGCCAAAACCGAATCGAAGAGGTGATTCGCACGTGCCGCGACATGTCTTCGGCGAGGATCATTTCCGAACTGTACTCCGCAGTAGTAAGGTTCGTCGGATCCATGCCGCAGTTTGACGACCTCACCGCCCTAGTGGTGAAGCGTGTTTAGACGCGTGCTAGGCATGGAAACCAGGCCAACACAGGAAATTTCTGGCTCCTACACGGCGAACCGTAAACACTATGATTGATAGAATTCTCTTCCCGGTCGATTTCTCTCCAGCGTGTGCCTCGATGGCGCCTTTTGTGCAGAGGGCCGCAACACTCTTCAGATCCTGTGTGACCCTACTCCACGTCTGTGATCTCATGAGCCACAACGGATTTGAACTGTATGTGCGCCCACCACAAGAAATTGCAGAAACTCATCTGTGCGTGGCCCAAGAGGACGTCGAGTCGTTCTTGGCGCCGGAGTTTCCGCAAGCTACTTGCCGCAGACTTCTCCGGTCTGGGGACGCAGCCGCGGAAATTGCGGAAGTAGCCAGAACGGAAGACATCGATCTCATCGTCATGCCGACGCACGCCGGCCAGTTCCGTCGGCTGGTTCTTGGATCCACTACGGCAAACGTACTCGGCCAGGTTGACTGCCCCGTATTGACGACCAAGCACGCAGAGACAATCGTTCCGGTACCACTCGAGCATCGAATATGGCTTTGCGCCGTCAGCCTAACCTGCGACTCGGAAAGAGTGCTTGCTTTTGCTAGCCGCGCGGCCGCGACGGCCGGAGCCAAGCTTTCTATAATTCACGTGATTGACGCCCACGATCCTATGCAAGCGGTCGAGAAGAGCGCTCGAAGGCGGATCGAGAAACTGTTTCAAAAGGTGGGCTGGGAAGGAGAGTTCAAGATAGCCGCGGGATCAAAAAAACAGGCTCTGCTCGAAGCGGCGCGGGCTTGCGACGCTGATTTGATAGTAATCGGTAGAACGCTAGGTTCGGGTCCGCTCGATCAAGTTCAGGGTCTATCCTATGAACTTATTCGGGATTCACCCTGTCCCGTGGTCAGCGTCTGACCGGAGGGCATCGGTGCCGGTTTGCCATAAGCCTTGAGCCGGTCGCTCCACTGACGAAGTGCCCGACTGTGCCCGGGAAATGCCATGGGCACCTGCCTAGTGACTTGGGCAGACTCGCGTAAGTATATGAAAAAGCGAGAAGTATGGCTTTGGCGTTGCCATTGCTATGCAGGGGATGAAATCAGTTATGATTGGCGCAGTGGCAGCATCCTCGACTGAGATTTACAAGGCGGTTGTCGAACTCTCGCGCTCGATTGCCGGACGCACGGACTTAAGAAGTCTGCTCTCGGGTGTGGCCGAGTCTCTCCGATCGATCGTGAGGTTTGATCATCTCGGGCTAATTCTGCACGATCCCAATGGCGACGCAATGCAGGGGTACATTCTGAATGCACCCGGCAATCCCGTCATCACTGAGCTTCGGATGTCCGTCGACCAGGATCCGGCCGGTTGGGTATGGCTGAACCAGCAGCCGCTCGTAATCTCATCCCTCCGGTCTGAAACTCGGTGGCCGGAGTTCGTAAGACGCTCCCGCGAGTTCGGGATCACGACCATGGTGCTCGTTCCCCTCACATCGGGTGATAACCGGCTCGGCGCCTTCGGCTTCAGCTTAGTGGCGCCGTATGAACCCAGTCCCGACGAACTGGAATTTCTGGAGCTGGTTGCCAGCGAGTTCGCCGTGGCGGTCGAGTCCTTCCTCGCCAAGCAGAAAGCCGTCCAGGAGCGGGACCGGCTGCGAACGCTGTTCGACATCACCAACGCGCTCGTATCGAAGCTATCTCCCGACGAATTATTTCACGCCATATCCGAGCAGCTTGCGAACGTCGTCGGCCACGATCATGCAGTACTGACGTTGCGCAATGAGGAGACTGGGATTCTCGACGTATACGCGCTGCATTCCACGGATACGCAGCTTCTAGAATCAGTCAAGGGGCCTTTTAACCCTGTGGGGATGCCTGCAGAGGAGGTGCTCGCTACAGGCAAGCCGGTGGTGGCTTATGGCGCCGATGTTGACCGTTATCCGAATCCGAATTTTCGGCGGTTTGTGGAGCTCGGACTTAAATCGATTTGCTCGGTTCCTTTGATCTCACGGGATCGCATCCGGGGGACGCTGGCACTGTCTCGAATGTCGAATTGTGATCCCTGGACTCCCGACGATATACAGTTCCTGGCGCAGGTTGCGAACCAGATTGCAATCGCCGTCGAGAATTCACTCTCGTATCGAGAGCTGACACAAATGAAGGAGCGGCTCGCGACCGAGAAGCTCTACCTTGAAGATGAGATCCGTGTCGACAATAACATCGGAACCATGGTGGGCGGATCGCCGGCATTTCAATCTGTCTTAAAGGGTATCCAGATCGTCGCCCCGACTGATTCAACCGTCCTGATTCTGGGCGAAACTGGAACAGGTAAGGAACTCGTGGCCCGAGCCATTCACGAATTGAGCGGGCGGACCAGGGGCAGCTTCATAAAAGTAAACTGCGCGGCGATCCCCGCCAGCCTGCTCGAAAGCGAACTGTTTGGGCACGAAAAGGGCTCGTTCACCGGAGCAGTAGCGCAGAAGATCGGGCGATTCGAGCTGGCTCATCACGGTACGCTCTTCCTCGATGAGATCGGTGAAATGCCGCTTGAACTCCAGCCGAAACTGCTGCGCGCTATCCAAGATCAGGAATTCGAGCGGGTTGGTGGTAATCGGACGATCCGGACCGATGTCCGTTTCGTGGCGGCTACCAACCGGAACCTGAAAGCGATGGTGGACGAGAACAAGTTTCGCGCCGATTTGTATTACCGGCTGCACGTTTTTCCCTTGAATGTTCCGCCGCTCCGGGACCGCCGCGAAGACATACCTCTACTCACACGCTACTTCGTCCAGAAACATGCGCAGCGCATGGGCCGGAACATCGAAACGATTCCCACCTCTGCCCTGGAGGCACTCACGCGGTATGATTGGCCGGGCAATATCCGCGAACTGCAGAATCTGCTTGAACGCTCGGTCATCCTGACTAATGGCAGCACACTGCATGTTGCAATGCCCGAGTTTGTTGAGGCGGCTGCTCCAGGTTCGCCGCGTAGCCGGAATTCGGAGGCGTCCCAGGCCTCGGAGCGCGAGCGGATCATAAAAGCGCTGGAGGAAGCCAAGGGCCAGGTCGGAGGTCCGAACGGCGCGGCAGCTCTTCTGGGCCTAAAGCGAACAACATTGCAAAACCGCATGCAAAAGTACAAGATCGCACGCCAGTATCGCTGATTGTCACAAGCACAGGCGCCCGCCGAGTTGGGCGGTCGTATGATAGGACTTTCCTAGCAGTTTAGGAGCGAGGTCGATTGCAGCAACAGAACTGGAAACCGCCGTGCTCGCCCTATGGCCTGCTCTTTCGGCTCGTTCTGATTACTCTGATCGCTGCCCAGTGCTGCCAATGGGCAAGGGCACAAATTCCCATGCCCGGAGGTCAGCGGATTATCCACGAATCCTGGACCTTTAAACAGGGCGCGCCGGAAGCAGTGGAGGCGCTGGCGCAGACGACTGACGGTTACCTGTGGCTGGGAGGTCAGTCCGGACTGTTTCGTTTTGACGGTATCCGCTTCGAACTTTTCCGCTCGCCGTTTGGCGATCAACTTCCGTCGACAAATGTTTCCGCCTTGTTTGCTCCTCCCACTGGCGGACTTTGGGTCGGCTATCGTTTCGGAGGATTCAGCCTTCTAAAGAATGGCAAACTCACAAACTTTGTTGAGCTCCCCTCCCCGACGGGAACTGTTAACGGTTTCGCTCAGGACCGGCACGGAATCGTATGGGCTGCTACAAATACTCGCGGAGGTGGTCTGTGGCGATTCGATGGCTCGTCGTGGCGGAACATCACGGCCGACTGGAATCCACCGCCATTGCAGGTCGCTCAGGTGGGATTTGATCGAGACGGCATCCTTTGGGCTTTAACGGAGACCAGAGGTTTAGAATTTGGGAGGCAACTCTTCTATCTGCTGCCGGGCAGCAGCAAGTTTCGAAAGGCCGCAGATAATCTCCTTGCACAAAGCTTTACATGGGATGCCGATTACACTGTTCTGACAACCCGTCAGAAACCCCGGCACGCGCCCGGGTCTGGTGTCGAGTTGGAAAGCTCACTTCCTGCGTATCCAATTCTAAAGGAGAAGTCTGAACAAATCCTTGACCGCGCTAACGGCATCTGGTTTCTTTCTGCGGATCCTTTCCTCTTGCGTCATTCTGCAGGCGAACCGCTGGCCGAGATCGTCACCAACGCCTCGCGGAGCAATTCTCAGGTCTACGACATCAATCCCTACCGCTTCTCGCGTGTCGTCGATCGTGAAGGCGCCATATGGATTGGAGACATCAGTGGTGTTCACCGTTTCTCTTATAGTCCCCTCATGGAACAGCCACTGCCCGAAACGGAGGGGACCCCGTTCTTCGCTCTGGCGCCGGATGAAGGCGGCGCAATGTGGGTCAGTGCCGGAAACGGGGACGGATCATCCAATCTGTACCGTGTCGCGGGTGGGAAAGCTGAGTTGCTGAAATCCCAAAGGGGTGTAGCAAACTTCGCCTACCGGGCATTGGACAAGACACTATGGTTCGGCGGCGAAGGCGGACTGTGGCATATGATCAGCGGCCGTCTCACCAGAGTTGATCTCCCTCCGGCGGTGGCTAACAGAGCTTCGTACCTCCAGGCAATTACTCAGGATCGTTTGGGCGGAATGTGGATATCCTTGGGTGGCAGTGGGCTGTATCGCGTTGCCAACGGTGTTTGGACGCCCTTTGGGGGACGTCGTGATCTTCCAAAATCAATTGTGATCAGCGAGTTTTCGGACGAGCTCGGCCGCGTCTGGTTCGGCTACAGAGACCGCACATTGGCCATGCTTGACGGGGATCGGCTCCAGATCTTCGGCCCGGCTGACGGTCTTCGAGTCGGTCTTATTACCGCGATCCATGGACGCGGATCGGAAATCTGGGTCGGCGGCGAATTTGGGTTGCAGCAATTCGATCATGGACGATTTCATCGTATCAATGCTGTAGATCAAGACTCTCTCCGTGGAATCTCGGGTATCGTGGAGACAGCAAACGGCGACCTTTGGCTGAGCGGCCTGGGAGGGATCTTTCATGTCCGCCGGGCAGAAATCCTAGAGGCACTCAAAAATCCCGCTTATCAGGTCAGTGGTGAGCGCTTTGGCAGACGAGAAGGACTACCAGGGCTTCCGCCACAAGCCCGACGTCTACCGACTGCTGTCGAGGGTACCGACGGGCGGTTGTGGTTCACAGTGAATAACGGTGTCGTGTGGATCGATCCAGCACTCGCGTCACACAAGATCCCCCCACCTCCGATGACGATCGAATCAGTTTCCGCCGATGACAGGAGCTATCCCGCTGATGCACCGATCAGATTGCCTGCACGCACCTCCAGCGTGCAGATCAGCTATGCCGCGGTAAGCCTCTCGGACCCAGAGGCGATTCGCTTTCGCTACAAGCTGCAAGAGACGGACAATGACTGGCACCAAGCCGGCACGTCCAACTCCGTGAGCTACCGCAATCTGCCGCCCGGTTCTTACCACTTCGTCGTGAATGCCAGCGACGCGAATGGTTTGTGGTCCGGCACTACTGCGACCGCACAGTTCACTGTGTTACCGGCCTTCTACCAGACAAATTGGTTTCGCGTCCTACTCGCGGTTGCTTTTTTGTCACTGCTGTGGGCAGCCTACCAATTCCGTATACGGCAACTGCAGGGGGAATTCAACGCGCGCGTGGAAGAGCGCGTCGAGGAGCGCGCGCGCATCGCCCGCGAACTGCACGACACGCTTCTGCAGAGCTTTCAGGGCCTGATGTTCTCGTTCCAAGCGGCCCGTAACCTGCTCCCCGGGCGCACCGACGAGGCCATCCGCACGCTTGACGGCGCTATCCGCGAGGGCGACGAGGCAATCGCCGAGGGGCGGGATGCCATTCAAGGGCTGCGCGCCGACCGGGCCCTGGAGAGCAATCTCGACCATCTGCTCACAGCCGCTGGACAGGAACTCGCGAGATCTTCCAGTGCGAAGGGCGAAGCGCCGGCATTCCAGGTCACTGTAGAAGGAGAGCCGCAGCCCTTATCGATGCTCCTTCAGGACGACGTGTACCGGATTGCGCGCGAGATCCTGCGAAACGCTTTTCATCACGCGCACGCCACCCGCATTGAGGCGGAAATCGCCTACGACAGCGAATTCTTCCGGCTGAGGATTCGTGACAACGGAAAGGGCATCGACCGCAAGGTCCTCGAGGCCGGCTCACGCCTGGGGCACTGGGGATTGCCGGGAGTCCGCGAGCGCGCGAAACGCATCGGGGCGCGGTTGAAACTCTGGAGCGAAGTGGGTGCGGGAACGGAAGCCGAGCTCACCGTTCCGGCCCGAATTGCCTACCAAACAGTACAACGCCGGGCCGGATTCACGATCTTCGGTAAAGAGATGTTTGGCAAAAAGAAGGTGTAATTGTGCCCACCGGACAGAAAACGATTCGGGTCCTTGCGGTAGACGATCATGCGTTGTTACGGAACGGCATTCGCGCGCTGATCGGCGTTGAATCCGATATGCAACTGGTAGCGGAGGCATCCACCGGGCGGGAAGCCGTCGAGCAGTTCCGGGCGCACCGGCCGGACATCACTGTGATGGATTTGCAAATGCCCGATATGACCGGGATCGAAGCCATCATCGCGATTCGCGGCGAATTCCCCGAGGCCCGAATCATCGTCCTATCGACCTATTCCGGCGACGTGCAGGTTCTCCGCGCCCTCAAGGCCGGCGCTCGCGGCTATCTGCTTAAGACGAACGTCAACAAAGAACTGCTCGCAACCATCCGTGCCGTATATGCGGGAGAAAAGCGGATTCCCGCACAAGTGGCTTCCGGTTTGGCCGAACATACCGGCGAGGACGAGTTAACCGGGCGTGAGATTGAGATCCTGCGTCTGATCTCCGCAGGCAACGCCAACAAGGAGATTGCGGCGCAACTCGATATTGCGGAGGATACCGTCAAGAGACACGTCACGAATATCCTGTCGAAGCTGGGGGCGAACGACCGAACCCATGCAGTGACCATCGGCCTGAATCGCGGAATTATCGAATTGCAATAACACGAAAGTGGGAGTGCCTGACGCCCGTTTCGAATCTTCCCGTCCAGCCGTTAATTCTTTACCCTTAAGACGGGATACTTTGCAACGGCTATTTTCGACTTTTGCGGATGGGTGGCCGGGTGGAGGCATTCTCCTGCTACGCCTGCTCGCGGGAGGCGCTTTTCTTGCGCAAGGAGTCGCCGCAATGACGGCGGGGCCTCATACCGGCTTTGCCCTCTTACAATTAGCCGGCGCCGGGGCAGGCCTTCTGATTCTCGGAGGCCTTTGGACGCCCGTCGTGGGAGTGCTGGCCGGCATAGTAGAGGGGTGGCTCGCTTTCGCCCAGCCCGGGAGTCAGTCATTGGCGATCGTACTAGCCGGCCTGGCAACCGGCTTGGCGATGATCGGACCGGGTGCCTGGTCGATCGACGCGTTGCTCTATGGAAGAAAGCAGATTCTTCCGCCGGAGCTTTGAGCAGCGGAGTTAGCGCAAAGAAAGAAATCCGCGCGGGCCTGAAGCGAGAGGCGCTCGTAAAGTTTGAATTGCCGGCGCAGCGTCAAATCGACCTCGGTCGCGCCGAATCGTGAGGCTCAACGGGCCATCAGCCGCGTTTGTTCCGTGTGCGAGAGGCGCCGGCAAGGGCCAATCTGGCTTCGCGCAGCAGCGCCTCATGAAGCAGTCCCTTTATGTATGTCTGGTAGGGCATGCCTTTTAATTTGGAGAGGCGCCGGGCGGCATCCAAGTCAGGCGCGTTCAGACGTATCGTGACCGACTGCGTGACAGGGCGGTAAAAGCGTCCGCGGACGCCGCCGGAGAGGCCGGCAAATTCCGGAAGATCGGAGGTATCGATCTGGCTGTCGGGCATTTCCGCCAGCTTTTTCAGTTGCTCCATTTCGCGCTTTGGAAGCTTCCGTTTTCTCACTTCTTCCAAAGTCATCGTCACCATTTCAGGAGTAGCTTTCTTCATAATCTTTCCGCTCACCTGGAGTTGCTTTCCGAGCCGATATTAAGCGAATGGTTTCTTCCGTTCCTTCCTCGGAGACCGTATGCGCCACCGTGAGGATCACTGGAACCCCTTCTGCCCATCCGATGCTTTTCCAGCGCTGTTCACCCTCGACCACTCGGTCCGGAAATGACAAAGCGCGGGGATCGTCGAACACTTTCGCCGCCGTTGGGAATGAGATTCCATGCTTGGCGAGGTTCGTCCGGCTCTTATTTTCGTCCCAGACGAAACGCATCGCGTATTAACAGTTTAGTACATACGGTGCGTTGGCGGGGTACACACGACTCTCGGTCAGTTTTTCTTCCCTCAAAACATTAGCTTCAGCGCGAGTTGCGCCGAGCGCGGGCCGCCGATTTGATAAAGCGGATTGAGGCCGCCGGTCTGGCCGCCGGCGCCGAGCGAGGCTCCGAGCATCTGGGTGGCCTGGCCGAACAGGGGAGAGGTCATGTAGTTCGTCGGCGGACCGAAGTTCGGGTGGTTGAAGATGTTGAACAAGTCGGCGCGGGCCTGAAGCGAGAGGCGCTCATGAAGTTTGAACTGGCGGCGCAGCGTCAGATCGACCTCGGTCGCGCCGAATCCGTTGAGCGCGTTGCGGCCGAGATTTCCCTGCACCGGTCCGGTGGGGACGCTGAATGCGGCCTTGTTGATTCTCTTGCCGCCAGCGACGTTGGAGTCGGAAATCCAGATGGGAATGCCGGGGACGAGATTCGGGCGCTGGACACTCGTGGCGGCGGACAGGTACGCGCTGAATGCACTTTGTCCGGTGACCACGTTCACCGGCGGCGCGGTTCGCGCGTAGATGATCGAGTCGGTCGACCAGTACCCGAAAATTGACTTCAAAATTCCGCCGGCTGGCGCAGGGATGTCATATGAAATCGCGCCGGAGAAGGTGTGGCGGATGTCGTAAGTGGATGAACCGCGATCGGATGATGCCGTGCCGGGCGGCACGTTGGCATAATAGGCGTCCGACGAGACGTTGTCGATCGAATGCGACCACGTATAGGAGAGGAGCGTCTGAAGGCCGCGGGCGAAGCGGTGCCGGAATTGCGCTTGCAGGGCGTTGTAATTCGCGCTCGCGCCATTCCTCATGAGATCGAACTCGCCGGTGAAGTTTGGATTAGGCCTGTTATAGAGGTCCTGGCGCATCAACTTCCGGCTCCCGGAGCCGACGTAAGTCAGGGTGACGACATCCGCTTTTCCCAGGCTTCTCTCTACGGATGCGTTCCACTCATACGTTCTAGGCAGTACGTGATTCGGATCTACCACTGCCATATAACTGGCCGGCAGAGTCGTGGAAAACGGCGGCGGGGCGGCATTGGAGGCGCTCAGGGGAAATGGCAAATTCGAAAATACGCTTTGCTGAACGTACGGCCATGTGCCGGACGCCGTCTGACACGTCCCCATATCCAAGGTCGTAGAAGATGCCGGCGCCAGCCCGCAGAACCAGGTTTGGCCGCACCTGCCAGGCTACGCCGAGCCGGGGAGCGAAGTCGTCTTTTTGCGGATCCCATAGCGCGGTGCCTTTGGATGCCACTGTCATCGTCGCAAGATTGTTTACCTGAGTTACGGTGTACGGAAGAGTCCCGTTCGGCGAGGACGGAGCAGCATTGTATTCCCAGCGGATCCCGTAAGTGATGGTTAACCCGCGCGTAACTTTCCAGGTGTCCTGGGCGAAGAGGCTGACGTTGGTGAACGCGAGTTGCATTTGGTCGTTTCTGGAAATCACCGCTGCCAAAGGCATAATGTTGGCGAGAACGTTTGCCAACTTGCTGAATATAGCCTGCGAGGCGTACGCGTAGAGTCCCGTCCTCGAAGTAATCCGCCGGTAATCCATCCCGGCTTTGATCTGGTGGGTGCTCAGGATCGCGGAAATTGTGTCTGTTACGTTCACCTGCCGTTGCCAGTTATCCCCCAACTTTCCCTTGTTGAATTTGATCCCGTAGGGGGTCGAGTCAGCGTTGAAGAAAAAGATTGAATCCTGCGACGAGGTGAACGAAGGGAATAAGACAGAGTCGGGCGGAGGAGTGGCGCCGCCAAAATCGTCGAGCGTGTAGAATCCATGCGACGTCACGCGGCTGTAGTTTACGCGAACCTCGTTGGTGAGTTGCGGCGTAAGCGCCTGGTTGCCGCCGAGTGTTAGAACCTGCGTTCCGTATTTCGAATTGAGGATATTGCCGTATTCCTGCGCGCCAGTGCCCCCCCGTATATTGATTCTGGATGGCGCGTTGCTGTATCTCCCGAAGATGGTTGCACGCTGGGCCGGCAGATAATCGATCCGGATGCCGGATGAATTGAGCGTCGATGGATCGGAGTAGCCTGCTGCGAATCCGGCCGTTCCATTGCCCAGGTCCGGACCGTTGGGCAAAGGGAATGCATTGAGAAGCGGCTGAACAGCGCTTGGTGCGTTCTGGCGCGAGGCGAGCGACGGCACGTATGTGTTGGCAATATGCGGCTGGCGCACTCTCAGTCCTTCATACGACCCGAAAAAGAAGAGCTTGTCTTTCCGGATCGGTCCGCCCAAGACGCCGCCGAAGTCGTTCTGCCGCAGTTCGGGCCTTGCGAGACTCTTGGCATTCGCGAACCAATCGTTCGCATCCAGCTTGTCATTACGGAAATATTCGAACGCAGTGCCGTGGAAAGTATTCGTGCCGGACTTGGTCACCACCGATACCTGCGCGCCGGGTGTGCGGCCATATTCCGGGGCAAACGTGGACGTCTGAATGCGGAATTCTTCCAGTGCGTCGAGTGAGACGAGGTTGCTAGTGCCCCCAAAGGCGCTAGTTGAGGGTAGCTGGCCGGCGCCGCCCTGGTACAGCAAGCCGCCACCTCCGGCGTTGCCGAGATTGGCGCTGACGCCATCCACCATGAAGTAATTGGCATCCGGCCGCTGGCCATTGACGCTGAATTGGCCCTGCTCGTACAGATTCGCCGGCGTCAGCACCACACCCGGTGATAGTTCGATAAGAGAGCTGAAGCTGCGGCCGTTCAAGGGCATATTCTCGATGAAGCGGTTGCCAATGACGGTGCTTACGGACGCGTCGGATTCATTGAGCAGCGGCGCGCTTCCTTCGACAGTGACACTCTCGCTGGTGCTGCCGATGGACAAGCTGAAATCCAGGACTGCGCGCTGGTCCACTTCGAGCACGATGCTGTTTTGGTGAATAGACGCGAATCCGGTTGCTTGAACGGTGACATCATAGAAGCCCGGCGCGAGCGCCGGAGCGCTGTATAACCCTTGCTGATTCGATGTCACTCGCCGTGTTGCGCCGGTTGCATGGTTTTGAACGTCAAGTGTGGCGTTCGGAACGGGGAGACCCGAAGGGTCCGAGATGAGCCCGGAGAGTTCGGCCGTTTGGGCGAGAAGAGGCGCAGTGAAGAGAGCGAAGATAAGAATTCGCGACATATGCAGTGACTCCATAACCGGTTGCTGACGCGCGGCTCAGTGAGAGCTTTGCTGACACGCGCGGCTTGGTTGGCAACGTAGCTTTTACGGAGGTACGCGAAATTAGAATCGAGTGCCTCTTAGATTTTGCGGACTTAGAAATAGCATACTCCTGTTGAGGGCGTCCTGGCGCGATAATCAATTCATAAGTGGACAGCGCTCGATTAGTAAAGGCTGCTCTTGCAGTAAGCTTGCTCACGGGATTTTGCCCGTCTGCCTTCGCCTTGAATCCCGCTCACGACATTAGCCAGTACGCGCACACCGCCTGGACCATCCGCGACGGGTTTCTCCCAGGGACTGTCCAAACGATCGCTCAGACGCCGGACGGCTATCTGTGGTTAGGCACCGAATTTGGTCTGTTTCGTTACGACGGCGTCCAAAGGGTTCTCTGGAATCCGCCGAGTGGCGAACGTCTCCCAAGCACGAATGTGATGAAGCTGCTCGCCTCGCGCGACGGGCGGCTTTGGATAGGCACAAAGGCCGGCCTCGTGAGTTGGAAGGAGAAGCGATTGGTCCGGTACCCGGAAATCCCCGAACAACCTGTTGTTGAGCTTGCGGAAGATGGCGAGGGGACGTTATGGGTGGGAACGTGGACTTCTCCTGCCGGAAGGCTCTGCGCGATCCGGAGCGAAGCCGTGCAGTGTTACGGTCAGGACGGCAGTTTGGGTTGGGGTGTCTTATCTCTGTTCGAGGAACACGGAAATCTCTGGGC
Organism: Terriglobia bacterium; assembly: GCA_963792065.1. Classification (GTDB taxonomy): domain Bacteria; phylum Acidobacteriota; class Terriglobia; order Bryobacterales; family Bryobacteraceae; genus Palsa-89. Next base: position 4,812,666 of record CAWBUU010000001.1, on the reverse strand, counting down.
GGGCACAGGTTTAGGACTCTGGCACTGGAAACCGGGTCCGCCGAAACGTTACGGGGATCCGGAGCCGGGCATTCTGTTCGACGCCTTTAGTCAGTCCGAGGATGGGCGTCTGCTCATGGGCACGACGTCCGGACTGAAACATTTGGCGGGGGAAAGGATAGAGGCCGTGCCCGTGGCGATCGGCGGTCGGCTGCCCTATGTTGGGAGGCTGTTGCGGGATCGCGACGGCGGCATGTGGGTCGGCACCGAGGGTCGCGGGCTCCTGCACGTACACCAAGGAAGGACCGATGAGTTCACCAGAACGGATGGCCTCTCGGCGGATAGAATTAACGACCTGTTTGAGGATCGGGAAGGAAACATCTGGGTAGCCACGACGGGCGGGCTTGACCGCTTTCGGGATTTCGCCGTTCCCACCATGTCGTCGAAGCAGGGTCTTGCCGGCGATGCTGTTACTGCCGTGCTGGCATCGCGCGATGGAAGCGTCTGGATGAGCGGAAGCGGCCTGAGCCGATGGAGCAACGGGCAAGTCGCCATGTACGGCAAGCGCGACGGCTTGCCGGACCGTGCGCCGCAGGGTTTGTTCGAAGATAGTCGCGGGAGAATATGGGTCGCGATGCTGCAGGGCGTCGCCCGGTTCGAGGGCGACAGGTTCGCCCCGCTCCGCTCCGTCACGAGCCGTCGAGCCGAGCACATCGCCGAAGCGCCCGCCGGAAGTTTTTGGATTTCTGATGTGCAGGAAGGTTTGATCCATCTGCTCGGCGACGAAGTAGTGCAACGATTCCCCTGGCCGATGCTGGGACACAGCGACAATGCCACTTTTCTGACGGGCGACCCGAAACGGGGGGGTGTCTGGCTCGGGTTTAGTCAGGGCGGCGTTCTGTTTTTTAAAGACGGACGGGTGCGGGAATCGTATACAACTTCCCAGGGCTTGGCCGCCGGGATGGTCAGGGGCGTGTTTCCCCGCGCCGATGGCTCGGTCTGGGCGGCAGCCGATGGAGGCTTCAGCCGTATCAAGGACGGCCATGTAGCGACGCTCAATTCACGGAACGGATTGCCTTGTGATTCGGTTCGCGCGGCCATCGAAGATGCCGGGCATGCGGTCTGGTTGGAAATGGCCTGCGGCCTGGCGCGGATCAGCCCGAATGAATTTGAAGCATGGGCCGCCGATCCGGGCCGATCAGTCCACAGCACGGTTTTCGGCTCTTCTGACGGAGCGATCCAGCAAACTGGCGGAGGCTACAGCCCCAAAGCAACTAGGCTGAACAACGGACAGCTGTGGTTTGTGACCAATGCAGGCGTGATGATGGTGGACCCGCAGCATCTCCCCGTATAACAAACTCCTGCCGCCGGTACACATCGAGCAGATCATCGCCGACCGCAAGGTGATTTCGGACCGGCGTCTCCCTCCGCTGACTCGTGATCTCGAAATCGACTACACTGCCCTGAGTCTCGTCGCGCCGGAGAAGAACCGATTCAAATACAAGTTGGAAGGCCACGATCGCGATTGGCAGGACGCCGGCAATCGCCGCCAAGTGTTTTACAACGATCTCCCTCCGCGCCAGTACCGCTTCCGTGTCATCGCGTCGAACAATAGCGGCGTGTGGAATGAAACCGGCGACACACTGGAGTTCTCCATCGCCCCCGCCTACTACCAGACAAACTGGTTTCGCGCGTCCCTGGTCGCGGCTTTCTTCCTGGCGCTCTGGGCGTTATACCGCTTGCGGCTGCATCAGATCGCGCGGGAATTCAACGCCCAGATGGAAGGCCGCGTGGACGAGCGCCTGCGCGTCGCCCGCGATTTGCACGATACGCTGCTACAGAGTTTTCAGGGGCTGATTCCCGTGTTCCAAACAGCGCGCAATCTGCTTCCCGGACACAGCAGATCGGGCAGCGGAGGTGCTTGACGAAGGTCTCCACGACGCGGCGGACGCGATTGTCGAGGGCCGCAGCGCAATACAGAATCTGCGCGTGAAACAGTCGCTGGATCCGGATCTGGGTTCTCTGCTGAACGCCGCAGGGAAGGAACTCGCGCAATCGCCGGAAGCGGAGGGCAGTGCGCCCGCATTCCGCGTGGTCGTGGAAGGATCGCGGCAGCCGCTCGCTCCACTCATCAGGGACGAGATTTATCGGATTGGCCGCGAAGTGTTGCGCAATGCCTTCCGGCACGCGCACGCAACCCGGATCGAGGCAGAAATCCGGTACGATCGCGGCATGTTCCGGCTACGGATTCGCGATGACGGTAAGGGGATCGACTCGAGCGTCTTGAAGGAAGGCGACGCCGCGGGCATTTCGGTCTGCCAGGCATGCACGAGCGCGCCCAGAAGATGGGCGCACGCTTGAAGATCTGGAGCGAACCTGGAGCAGGCACTGAGGCGGAGTTGACCGTTCCAGCCCGCATCGCATATGAGAAGTTTTCCAGGAGCAACGGCTGGTGGGCCCGGCTCGGCCGGCGTTTGCGGCGGACTGCGCCAGACAGGGAAGCGTGATGGCGAATCAGGCACCAATTCGGATTCTTGCAGTCGACGATCATCCACTCCTGCGCAAAGGCATCGGCCTGCTGATCAGCACAGGATCTGATATGCAACTGGTAGCGGAGGCCTCCACCGGCAGAGAAGCCCTGAAGGAATTCCGAACGCATCGGCCTGATATTACGCTTATGGACTTGCAGATGCCCGACATGAGCGGAGTGGAAGCCATTATCGCCATCCGAGGCGAGTTTCCCAGCGCGCGAATCATTGTGCTGACAACGTATGCCGGCGACGTGCAAGTACACCGTGCATTGAACGCAGGCGCGCGGGGGTACTTATTGAAAGGAAAGATCAACACGGAACTGCTTGAGACGATCCGCGCCGTCCACGCAGGGCAGAAGCGAATTTCCCCCGAGGTGGCGGCTGAGTTGGCCGAACACGCCGGGGAGGAGGAGTTGAGCGAGCGCGAACTGGAAGTGCTGCATCTGATCGCAAGCGGTAACGCCAACAAAGAGATCGCCGCTCAGCTTTCTATTGGCGAGGATACCGTCAAGCGGCACGTGTCGAACATTCTCTCCAAGCTCAACGCCAACGACCGCACCCACGCGGTCACGATTGGGTTGAAACGCGGAATTATTGAGCTGTGACCCCCACGAAAGTGTAATCGGCGGATTCCAGGTTCGGCTGTTCCCTTCTTTTCGCTAGTTCCCTACGCTAAAGAGGGAACTTGTGCAACGGCTATTTTCGAGCTTCGCCGATGGTTGGCCTGGCACAGGCCTTCTGTTGCTCCGGCTGCTGACCGGCGGTGGACTGCTTTATGGCGGAATCGCCTCGGCGTGGTCCGATCCTTACCCTGCTATGGCCCCGCCAGTCATTGCGGCCGGTGCCGGCGTCCTGCTCCTGCTGGGGTTGTACACGCCTTTAGCGGGAGTTGTGGCGGCCGTTGCAGAGGCTTGGATTGCTTTCTCCCACCCCGGAAATCTCTGGGCGCCTATTGGGCTGATGAGCCTGGGTCTTAGTCTCGCGATGATCGGCCCCGGCGCCTGGTCCATCGATGCGCGGCTTTTTGGCAGGAAGCAGATCGATCCTTCGAATTTTGAGAGGGAGTCCGATCGCGCACGGAAGTGGTAGCAGGACCCTTCACCATCGAATCATCCCAATGACCCCGGTCTGGGGTTTGTCCGAAAGCTGAATCGGACTGACAATCGAGCAAGAGAACAAAAGCAATGGCAACAATGAGCTGGGTTCACGCAGGTTCGGTTCTGAGTCCGGAAAGGAGCAACGTTATGCCGAGTGAAAGGGCGTGGCTCGAATACCGTTTGGACGTCGTGAGCTCGTGGCCCCAGGGCACACGGCGCGAGGTGATGATTGGCGCGATACTGGCAAGGATTCGGGCGACTGAGGAGTTTGATCGCGCGGTGGATAGGCGGAATCAGGGACATAGGAGGGATGTGCAATGACCAGCGTAGTAAACATCGCGTCGGCGGCGAGTGTGGCACTGGCGAAAGAACCTTATCACGGCGATCTCTGGGCGTTCCACAGACAGAAGCTCCGCCTCTCGCCGGGTGCGGGGACGGAATTGCCACGGGCGGACGAGAGCAACTGCATGCACGCGCTGTTCGATATCGCGGACGCGCTCCAATCCGGGCTCCCGGCCACTGAGCTGTTTTCGGCCATCTCTGAACGTCTGAGACCGGTGATCCACCACCTATCGGGTTCACTCAGTCTATTGGACAAAGCCACAGGAAGGCTCCGTATCGAGGCTGTAGATTCACCCCAAGCGAGCGAACTAAGAATAGACGACGAAGACAGAAGCTTCCGTCCGGAAGGTCTTCCGAACGCTGAAGCGATGAGCAGCGGAAAACCGGTTGTGACTTGTGGGTCCGACTTCCAGCGGTTTCCTTCGCCACTCTACCGGAAATATGCGTACCTGTTCTCTGCTCCCGGCTGCTGGATTCCACTGATCGGAAAATGCGGGTGTTTCGGCACGATGGCGCTAAATCGCGAGGAAGGCGAGCCGTTCACCGATGACGAGGTGGATCTCTTGGTTCACGTGTCTCGCCAACTCGCGCTCGCATTGGAGAATTCGATAGCCTACCGCGAGTTGGCCGAGATGAAAGACCGGCTTGCCACGGAAACGCTGTGTCCGGAGGAGGAGACCGATCAGAACGTCAGCGGTATGGTCGGCGAGAGTCCGGCATTTCAAGAAGTCCTTCGAAGACTCCGCGTAGTTGCTCCCACTGACGCTACCGTACTTGTAGAGGGCGAAACGGGCACGGGCAAGGAATTGATTGCTCGAGGGATCCACGAACTCAGTGAGCGGAGCAAACAGCCTTTTGTCAAGGTCAACTGTGCCGCGATCCCGGCGACCTTGCTGGAGAGTGAGCTGTTCGGACACGAGAAGGGATCCTTTACAGGCGCATTCACGCAAAAAATCGGGCGCTTTGAGATGGCGCATAAAGGCACGCTGTTCCTGGATGAAATCGGGGAAATGCCGCTGGAATTGCAACCGAAGCTTCTGCGCGCCATTCAGGAGCAGGAGTTGGAGCGTGTCGGCGGAAATCGGACGATCCATGTGGACATCCGGATAGTCGCCGCCACCAACCGGAACCTGAAGCAGATGGTCGAGGAAGGTAAGTTTCGGAGCGATCTGTATTATCGCCTGCACGTCTTCCCACTGACTGTTCCTCCCTTGCGGGAACGCCGCGAAGATATCCCCCGCCTCACGCGTTACTTCGTCCAGAAACATTCCCAACGCATGGGCCGGAACATTGAGAACATTCCCACGGGTACTCTGGAGGCACTCACGCGGTATGATTGGCCGGGCAATATCCGCGAACTGCAGAATGTGCTTGAGCGGGCGGTGATTCTGACTCGCGGGGCCAGTCTGCATATTGGAATGTCGGAGTTCATGGCGAAGGCCGATTCCCACTCCTGTCGGGAGTCAGGAACGTTTCAGACACTGGAGCGCGACCGGATCATAAGGGCGCTGGAGGAAGCAAACGGTCAGGTCGGCGGACCGGACGGCGCGGCAGCCCGTCTGGGTCTAAAAAGAACAACATTGCAGAACCGCATGCGGAAGTACATGATCGCACGCCAGTATCGCTGATTACCCGCAGAACCAGGAGGGAGCAATGACCAAGACTGAAGTAGACCGATTTCGAGGGATTCTAACGGCAAGGGTCGCTGAACTGGAGCGCTTCACGCGCCAGCGGGACGGGATCGTGGTTGAGCGGAGCGCCGATCAACTGGAAGAGATCCAAGCGGCTTCACAACGCGCCCTCGCCGTTTGTAACCTCGACCGAGAATTCACCCAACTTCGAGACGCGCGTGCGGCCCTTCGTCGTATCGAGGACGGCAGCTTCGGCACATGCCAGGAGTGTGATGAAGACATCCATCCGAAGCGGCTTGCCGCCTTGCCGTGGGCCACATTTTGTATACGGTGCCAGGAAGCCGTAGACCGCAATTTTGAAGAGATTCAGGCGCCCAGCCGGGACTCTCTTGATCGCGCCGCGTGAGGCGCTGGAAGGAGAAGTAACATGTCGAAGCTCGCACTATTAGATCCCACTAAAACGGGAAGGCAGGCGGAATCTCTGGAAAGGCAACTCCACCACCTTATCGTTGGGCAAGAGGAAGCAATTCACCAGATCGTGAGGGCATACCAGACTCACGTGGCGGGACTGACTCCGGCCGGCCGCCCGATCGCAAATTTTCTGTTCCTAGGACCTACCGGCTCCGGAAAAACACGCATCGTAGAGGCAACCGCCGAGTCCTTGCTGCAGAACTCTCGTGCAGTAGTCAAAATCGATTGCGCGGAGTTTCAACACAGTCATGAGATCGCGAAGTTGATCGGCTCGCCTCCCGGATACCTGGGCCACCGCGAAACGCACGCTCTGTTGTCCCAGGAAGCACTGAATCAACATCACACCGACACGATGAAGCTTAGTTTCGTACTATTCGATGAGATCGAAAAGGCATCCGACGCACTGTGGAATCTTCTCCTCGGCATCCTGGACAAAGCAACCTTGACGCTGGGCGACAATCGCAAAGTCGATTTCTCGGCGGCCATGGTCTTCCTGACAAGTAATCTTGGCGCGGCTGAAATGAGCTCCTTAGTGGCTCCACGCCTGGGTTTCCACGTTCCTTCGTTCAACGGCCCTAGTTGCAACGGGACACTCAGCGCCCGCATTTCGCGCACAGGAGTCGAGGTTGCTCGCCGGAAGTTTACGCCGGAGTTCATCAACCGTCTGGACAACATCGTCGTCTTCAAATCTCTCGGTAAAGAGGAACTGCGCAGGATCGTTGACATTGAGCTTGAGATGGTGCAACAGCGTATTCAGACTGCTGCCGCAAGCAAGCCGTTCCTGGTGAATGTCACCGATAGCGCCAAGGAATTCTTGCTGATGGAGGGCACCGATTTGAGGTACGGCGCGCGGCATTTGAAACGCGCTATCGAGCGCCTGCTCGTACAACCACTGTCGAACCTGATGGCCAGCGGCCAGATTCACCGCGGCGATTGCATCCGCGTCAGCCACGAGGAGGGGTCGGCGGCTTTCCTGTTTGGCCGGGAACGAGAAGCCGTACAAGCGTGGGGTATGGCCAGCCGCGCAGCATAAAGGCGTTGGACAAGCGGCAGTCCGTCCGGGCTAAAACCAACAACATTGCAGAACCGCTTGCAGAACCGCTTGCGGAAGTACATGATCGCACGCCAGTATCGCTAATTCGCCGCGATGCGTTCACATCTCGAAGCGATTCAGGCCGCCGTCAACCTAAGTTCAAACCAAATTGGGTAGTGATCTGATGCGTTCACATCCTTACAAACGCCGCTCGCGAGTGATTCGACAGGTCCCGCAAGATACACCCAATCGATGGTGCGCCCGCGACGAAAAATGCCGCGCTCTGTCGTCGTGTGAGCGGCGGGCAAAGCAACCGCGCTATGGAATCCCATACGTTCAAGCACGGCGGCTGAGGAGTAAGAACGGCTCAGGTCCACGTTTAGATCGCCCGCTACTACGACGGGATCGCTATCTAAGTATTGCTTAGCGTCCTCGACCGTTTCGGAAAGCTGCATCCTCCTGAGACGGTCGTCCGCACGGCTTTCCAGGTGGAGATTGTAGATCGTGAGCCTGCGGCCGCTTACTTCAACTTCGGTAATAAGCGCGATACGCCCGCCGCGGCGCGGCTGGAACGGCTCGGTGCGCGGTAAAAACCATTTGGGTTTCCAGAAGTTGGACTGTTGACGAAAACGGAGTACTCGGGACCTTCCGAGCGGCCAAGATGAAAGCGTGGCTTGCCCGTGGTATGCCGGCGCGCCCCGGCGTCCTTGAGCTAACTCCTCAAATTCGTAGCCGAATGCATAGTTCATCCGGAGTCTCTTGGCGATCTCCTCGGCGATATTGCGGAATCCAGTTCGCCGGGCATATAGATCGGCTTCCTGAAGAACCAGAATGTCGGCTCTTTGGGCCTCGAGAAACGCAATAATCTTTTCGAGCTGTAGCCCGCGCTCGATATTCCAATTCACCACACGGATTCGGTCCTGCGGCCAAAACGTCCATTGTGAGGCTGCGAAGCTACCCGAGAGAATATCCCGCATATAAGGATCTAGGCTGCGACGTCAGCCGTTACCAGCTTCGGAAAAACATATAGTCTGGCGAACGCGAGATCACCGGCATCATCGATTTCTCCCCAAGGACGGCCTCCGGTCTCCGTGTAGCCGACGCGAACGCCGTCATCAACAAGGTGCTGAACACCAACGTTGAAGAACACATTTGTCTGCCCCTGAAAAATGAGGCGGTCGATCTCCTGCCAGAAGCGGTCAACAATCCACGAGTTGAAGACGGTAATCCCGATGTACGTTGCACTGAAGTCTTGGTGCGTGATTTGTTTGCTCATGTGGGTGATCCGGTTCCCGCGGGTCGCGACTTTCATCGTTTCGTCGCGCCAGGCACGATCTACAATCATCGTGACCGGAGCGGTCGAAGAGAGTGCAAGCGGTAGAATTTCAGGATCGAACGCGACATCGGCATTCAAAGCCACGAAGGAACTGCCCTTCAGCCAGTCCCGCGCGAGCCAAAGCGAGTAGATGTTGTTGGTCTCGGCGAATCGGGGATTCTCAATGAACCGAAACCGCTTGAGCAAGCCCAAGTAGTGCTTGGTCACGTGCCGAATGATCTGCTCCTTCTCGTATCCGACGATGATACCGATTTCTTGTACTCCGGCGATCAACAAGTTATGGATCTGCTGATCGAGAATGGTCCACTCACTGTTGTTCAAAGTGATCAAGCACTTCGGATGTTCGCCATGGACTGACCGGATTCGCGTTCCTTGCCCTGCTGCTAATATGATTGCTTTCATAAGATCTCCTTAGGGTGCGGACTGAAGTTGTTCAACGGCTGACAGCCGATGCTTTCGGGTGAATCTCGAAGTGAAATATAAAGCGAAGGTCCAGGTGAGATTCGCAGAGATGGCGGCGAGCTGCAGAAAGATCTGCAGGCCGCCAGCAACGGTAAATATGAGAACGTAATGTACCGCAACGCCTTTCTTAATGAAAATGTGAAGTTGGCGTACTATCCGCGAAACCGGACTCGAATCGGTCTCCATCAGACGATTCATACGGGCGGAGTATTCATGCGGCCGGTCCGGCGGCGTTAACGCTTTCCTTTGCATCGCGACTACGCAGGCCGATAAAAGGCACCCGGCGATCAGTGCGATTCCCCAAATCAGCTCGCGTTGTCCATACTGGCGATAGAGGCCGGCTGTGATTCCTGAAAACAGTAGAAGGTAAGTCACATTGTCGACGAAGCCTTCGAACCAAGTTCCGAAAGCGCTTTCGCGAAACTTGATCCTGGCCAACATGCCGTCCATCTCGTCGATCAGACCTGAAACAAAGAAGAGGATCGCGCCGGCGACGTAGTACAAATAGGACCCGCGCGAATACAAGAGAGCCGAAATAACCGCTACAAGGAGCCCCACCTAAGGTCACCACATTCGGTGTAATGCGGGTATGAGTGAGGGCGCGAACGAACGGCCGGGATAACTTCCGGTTGAAGGTCGAGTAGATGCCATCGGTCGATTTGCCGGACTTCGCCACCAAAAACCGCTCGGCCTGCAGTATGTCTGCCCGCGAATAGATCGAAACGCCATCGAGTTCCCGGTTCGTGTTCACGCCAACTCGGCGACTCCGTCCTAATAGCTCCTTCGGAAGACGAACTGGTTTGTCCCAGTTCAAAGGGAGAACGGGCGACGGGTCGAGCGCCGACAAAAGCCGGCTGGAGGTGACGAAATTCCAAGGAAGCCAGAGACATTCTTCCTTGAGTAACGTGTGGATTGCGTTCCAACTGCGGCTTTTCTTGGGATCGAAAGGGAACGAGTCGATCTTCAGCGTTTCGAGGCCCCTCAAAAATGGCGACTCCGCAACTTCGTCCCAAAGCGCGGGATCTATTTCGTCAGGCCAGAACAATACCAGCTCCCTGACGCCGGCCCGCATGGCCGTTGCAATAACGCGAACTAAGAGCGGGACGCCTGCTATGTTTGCCTTCAGGGCTTTTTCAGATCCGCGTGGAATTACCATCACAGCTTGCATTCCATTACTCCTGTCAGGATCGGGGAAGCTTCTTTCGTTGTGGTGCGCAATGCAAGCCAGATCAGACCGATCAGGCTGGCAAGCATGTCCCGGAATCGGCGCGCCAAGGCCAACGCGAGACCGGCAGCAGAGGGAAAGCCCAAAGCGGCGAAAGCAGCCGCAGCTCCGCCCTCGTCGGCTCCAATCCGCGCCGGCATCCAACCTGCTAAGAGCCTCACTGCTCGGCCCGCTGCCTCGATCGAAAGAACGGCGCCTGCTCGCACGGGCAGCTGTAGCGAGAACAATCCAATCGCGACTTCGCCGAGAAGGAGCGCCTGACACGCCAGGTCGAGCAGGAACATGCGACGAATCGTGGCCGGATGTGTTTCAGCAAATCCGTGAATTTCGCTTTCGATCTGCGCTGCCTTCATCAGCCATCCCGGGGCACGCTTTCCAAGCCGAGAGACAAGCGGGGCCAGAATCGCATCGAGCCTGGCGAGAGAGTACAGCCCCGCCGCGACGAGCGTAGCGAGAAGAATAGAAGCGCTCCGGTCATGCGCAAATACAACCGTGGCTGCAATGGATCCTGAAATCAGGACCAGTCCCGCGCTCATCCAATAAACGCCGGTATCGGCCAAGGTCGCGGTGGTGGCGGAACCGCGATGATGTTGGAGCAGCTTGATCTTGATGGGCTCCGATACGGCGGGCCCGAGGACTGTCAAGTATCCGATGCCTTGCGACGCGAGCCGCAGAAACATAAGCTCGGTTGTGTTTGAATCCACACCGTCCTCGCGAAGAGCGAGCGCCCAGGATTGCGTCTGCAATAGCAACCGGACGACGCTGAGCGCGATAATCACCACGACCGCGCCGCTCATCGCGTGCAGCTCCCGGAATACGCTACCTGAGCCGGTTCGCTCAATTGCGAAGACGAATAGTGCGAGTCCCGTGAGTAATACGCCGATCCTCCAGGTGGTCTTCATTGCAGCGTCGCTTCCTGGACGGAGGTGTTCACGACGTAATCGAAGTAATCGATCCGCAACTCAGTGCGGCCGAAGATTCGCACGTCCGTGACGGAGTTGTCAGAAGCAGCCAGCCAAAACGGCCCATGCTTTTGGTATTTGTGAGCGAAGTGGACGCTCCTGATCCAAAAGGAAGGGTTTTTTGCCGGTTCCCCGTCCATACGAACAATCGCGAAATCCTCCGTATCTACCCAGATGGTTCCACGCATCAGATACTTCTTGTGCTTCTTCGGGGTGACCTCGATTACGTACGTCTTACGCCCGTCCACTTGGTCCACGCGCAGCATCGCGAATGAATAGTTTTCCGAAGTCATGCGGGAATCCTCAGGGCTGCCGGGACGCGATGCTTCGGTCTCAGCTTCGAGCAGCTTGGCAAATACATGCTGTCGCGCCACACCCCAGCCCGAGTACGACGCAACCGCGAACTCCTTCGACCCGTCCTTGTGGTAAGTTACCCGGACGAGCATTTCAGCTTCCTTATGATGCTTCGAATTCTCGAGCCGGTAGCGCCGGATGCCGGTGTATCCCTGAAGAGCCGCTCGCCGTTCGTCGTCGTACTGGACCATCTTCGCGACGACCTCGTCGGCGCTTGGAAGCGCGGCCGTACCGGGGGTGCGCTGAGGAACAAGCATAAGTGCAAGGAGCGCCGGTAACATAACTAGAACTCCAGTACGAATTTTCCGCGCCAGATACGACCGACGCCGTTGAACATCCCGTCGAAGCGGCCGCTATCGATGTCGCTCTGCACGTCGCGCGGGTTGAACCGGTTGAGCAGGTTGAAAACGCTGAATCCTACGCGGGCCTTCAGCCTGTCTCGCCCGAACGGAATCTTAATCGGACGCGTCACCTGAAGATCGAGCGAAGCGAAGCGAGGAAACCGCTGCGAGTTTCGCGGACCGACAAATTCGCGTTCCTGGTTGCTAACCGAGTAAGGGAATCCAGTGTGAACATCGAGAACCGGAGAGACCGTTAGCTTAAGAGGAGCATCGAACTGCCCCCACGCCAGGAACCGGTTCGGCGCATCGAATGGAAGCCGTCCCTGCGAATCCGGATTGATCACCGCGGTGCCGTCATTTCCGAAGAACTGATTGAAGTCGTTCAAGTTGCCGAATGCCTTGGAGCGAACGTACGAGGCGTTGAGAGTGCCGCGCCGGACTTTATACTGGGCAATCAACTGAAACTCACGGTAGAAGCTGTGGCCATTGTTTGAAAGTGATAGTTGACCAGCACTCGCCAACGGATCGAGCACAAAATCGCGGCCCGTGTTGCGTTCTTCGAAACTGGCGCGCACCACAAGAGCCGATGTCAATTGCCGGTCCAATTCGACGTTCCAGCCGACGCTGCGAGGATTACGAAGCCCATGCGGAAAGGTGTTGACGAAGCTTTCGGTAGAGAGGATCGTACCGGCCGGGGAAAGCATCGCGACGGTTCGGCCGGGCAGCAACTCGAAGGACGCGATGTTGAGCGGCACGCGATCGTAGAACAGCCCTACGCCGCCTTTTAGAACCGTCTTTGCGTCTTTCGTCAACATCAGAGCGAAGCCCGCTCGGGGCGCCGCGCTGACGGAATCGGTGATCGAATCGCGGTCTAACCGGAGACCGAGATCGACCGTTAACCGCTGAATAGGCCGCCACTTGTCGGCTACAAACCAGGCGATCCCATCTTCATGCACCCCGAAGCGCGAAGCGGGCCCGAAGTTGATTTGTTCCAACGGCAGGTTGGAAACGCCAAGAACCGTCACTGGCAGGAGCGCGGTCCGGCCGTCGTAGTTGTCGTGGACGTAGTCGATTCCGAACTTCAGTTCATGCGCGCCGAGGAAACCGTGCCGTTCGAGTTGATAAATCTCCTGCCATTCGGTGTGTTCACTTTCCCTGGCTTGCTGGTTCCAATACCCGCCGTTTGTTGTTTCGACCGACAATTCATAGGGAGCCGTACTGTTCGGGGTCACGTCCGCGTCGAAGCGTTTGGAACTGAACTGTGAAAGGAGCAATGAGTCTGAATTGATTATGAAGCGGTGTTGCAAAGAGGCCATGTACCCGCGCTGGTGCAGGTCCGGGGTCGAGGACTGAGGGGTAAAGGTATTTAAGCCAAGGTAGTTTAGCTTCTGCGGGTATAGACCGAAGGTCGCTGTCATGGATTGCCGGGGGTTGAGATTCACGTCCACTTGGTTGAAGAAGTTGAATCCCTCAAATTTCATGTCGCGCTCTAACCGCGGAAGACTATTGACGGGCGTCCGAACGAATCGATACTCGAATGATTCGGTAAAGGCGACCTTATCCTTAATGATCGGGCCGGTGATTGTTGCCCGAGGCGTCGCCGATTCGATTCCTATAAAGTCGCCGTCGCGCTTACGGGGCCTTGGGAGGAGATTCTGCATCGAGAAATGAAATTTGTCGTAGTTGCTGGTAGTCGTTTCGACTTTTGAGACTGCTCCAGTAAGCCGCCCATACTCGGGGTCATAGGGATTGGCGATTACCGTCGCCGATTCGACGACATCAATAGAAAGGCTCATAGCCGGGTTGCCCGTCACTGGATCGATGACGCTCGCGCTGTTCACTAACGCTCCGGCTTGAGAGGACCGGGCGCCCTTCATGTTGATGAGCCCGTCCGGTCCTCGAACGACGCCGGGTATCAGGGGGAGGAGAGTGTCCGCGCGATCGTCCTTGGTCGGCGCGCTTAGGATCGTCGATCTATCAATTTTGGTTCGCTGTTCGGGCTGCGCCGAGATGAGCGGTTCGACGTTTCCGTTGACGGTAACCGACACCTTAAGATTTTCAATGGTCATCACGATTTCAACGTCGAGAGATTCACCGGTTTTTGTTTCGGCAGACGCTGAACCGACCAGCCCTGGCGCACTCGCTCGGATCTGATATCGGCCGACGGGCAAATCCGAGAAGCTGTATGAGCCTGTGTTGTCGGCCGTCGTTTGGCGAGCTACTTCGGCGCTTTCGACGGCTACTGTTGCGCCCGGAATCATCGACCGGGAACCATCCGACTCGATCGTGACGACCCTCCCGCGAATTACTCCGGTCTTGTCCTGCGCGTCGGAAGCACTTCCGGTGAGGATCAAGAGCGTCAACACGTAGCAGGCGAATTTTCCCTTGGAGATCCGTTGACTTGAGATCCTATGTTTCATGCCGCTGAAATCTGCAAACCCGTCTCCATCCCGCAACTGCTTCCACTCTGCGGCGATTCAGTGATATAGCCGGTCTGCTGAGCACCAACCTGGGCAGTTTGCTGCCGAGTTGCCGGGCAAGTGCCCGAATCAAGCAGGCATCGGCATCATGGGAGTCATATATAAACGTGCTCGGGGTTCCGGAGCGAAAGAACGTGGACAGCGGGATTGGAAGAATGGCAGCAGCTAACATCTGTATTGCTGACGCGTTCGTTTCCTGGAGCTTCATGCCACGCGCTGCAGTTGGCCTGGAGATCGACCAACATCGGCGCGGATCGTCACGACTGGCGTGTTTTGTGGGGCCTCGGTCCACCCCACTTGGTACTGGCGCATGCACGTCCAACAGTGGTAGTGACCGTGAATGGGCCACGAGACCGACTCGTGCATCAGGCGGCACCACATCCTGCCAATCTTGTCTGTCAGCTTAAAAGCGTGGTGGATCATTTTGATCTCCGTTGCCGCATTCTCAGCCTTGTACGAGCAAGTTTTTACCCAGTCCTGAATCATCCCGCACATCGGATCGATCCTGTCGTTTGCGGTTCCGCGGTTGTTCAGCCGGATGCGCATCGGCAGATGCCAACGTGCGGAGGCGCGAAAGCCAAGCCGCGTCGCTTCCTCCAACGTAAATATTTATATTTTTGGGTCGACGAAGTTTGGTTCATAAGCTGCAATAGAAGAGGCATGGCGGCATTCAAATATTCCTCCCTTATGCGCTTGGGGCAGATTTCGAGGATGAAGATCCCTGAGCGGCGAGTGCTGCAGAAATGTATCACGAGCGTTCCAAATGCGATGGCGAACCTGCAGAGTGATGAGCCAAGTAAATCACCCTAACGTCGAGCTTCTTACAAGCCGCTGGATCAACATGCTGAGTGTTGCGTTCATGACGATGGCTTGACCATAGGGAGGCATAAATATGATCACAATGACACTGACACTTTTAACGTTTTGCCTCGGTGCGCTCGCGGATTACGTGGTTAATCGACGCAGGCGGAAAAGTGCGGCTCGCAAACCCGTTCTCACCCCGGCCCCTTCGCCGGCCGCACCTAAAATCTCGCCGAGCTATGTCGAGGGATTTCTCGTTCCCGAAGGACTTCGTTATCACACCGGACACACCTGGGTGGAGCGTGAGCAAGATCATACCGCCCGCATTGGCGTGGACGAGTTCGCCGCTAAGCTTGCCGGAAATATAGACACAATCGAGCTGCCAAGACCCGGCCAATGGTTCCGGCAGGGACAACCGCTGGTCAAGCTGCATCGAAATGGCGAAACGGCCACTTTGCTTTCTCCCATCGAGGGAGAAGTCGCGGAAGTGAATCCGGATTTGATAAGAGACCCCTCGCTGCTACGCCGGGATGCTTACGGCAAAGGCTGGTTGATGACTCTGCACGTTGACGATCCGATCAGCCCGTGGCGCAACCTCTTGCCGGTGAATCTAGTGAAGAACTGGATGGAGGACACCGTCAGCCGGCTGTCTGCGAAACAGCCTGCGCTGGCTGGCGAGCTCGCCGCTGACGGCAAACGGCCCAAGGAGGACTTACTTGCTGCTTTGCCGGGCGCGGACTGGTCTAAGATCACCGCGGAGTTCTTCCTTCCGTGATCAGGACGGAATGTGTCCGGATGCGCCCCACGGAACAGAGGAAAGCTATGAAATTTCCCTTCGGTGCGAGTCCGCAGTTGCTCTAGCACCAGGTCCGGCGAGCGGTCGCGAGCTTCCATCATCGGCGGCGTTAGTTCGGAGTGCCTTCCCCTCCAGCCGCACCAGCAGGCGCCGGAATGCGGAAATCTGTGTCGCAGTTCAATCCATGCGTGCCGCTATCCATGAGGACGACATCCGACGAAACGCCGGGGCCTTCGCCAGTTTTTGAATGGCGTCGTTCTATAGGGTGACCTTTTACCCGATAAATATGCTATCCATGCAGAGCCCCGCATCTCGACTCACGAAACCCCCAAACTGACAATTCCGGAACCGCGGCGCGCCGCGATGGGCAATTGACGATGGCACTTGTCATGTTTTGGCGTCGACACGCCTATCGCAAGCGTCGCGCCCACTCATAGGCACTTTCTAATCAGAGCCTTTACGCTAAGACCTGTCGGACCGAAAAATGCATTCTCCGGTTGTGGAACCGCAGAGCAGAAGCGTCCTGCGGGAATTGATGCTGGGCTATCGGTCGAAGCTCGACGACGAGCCCGGCATAGGAAAGAAGACATGAGCGAAGATCCAAAACGTCCGATACTTATGCTGCTAGCTAGCCACTGGGTCAGCATGCTAGGCGTCGCGCTGGTCACGACCGCCGGTTTTTCTTGGCTGTTTGTTCTGCCGATTCAGGTTCGAGGGCATACCAGCAATCCATACATCGGTATCGTCGTCTTTCTTCTGATTCCGGCTGTCCTTGTGCTCGGCCTGGTGTTGATCGCCCTTGGGGCTTTCCTTGCCCGGAGGCGTCTCGCACGCGTCCAGCAGGGGTTGATGGCGGCTCCGAACCGGCGTGTCTACCTTCGGAGGCTCGCGATCTTCTTCGCGGTAACTACTGCAATCAATATCGTCATCGGAACCCAAGGCACATACCGTGCGGTGCAGTATATGGAAACGCGCCAGTTCTGCGGCCAGACCTGCCACGTTATGAAACCGTACTTCGCCGCGCATTCCGCCTCAGCGCACGCGAGTCTGGAATGCGCGGATTGCCACGTTTCGCCCGGAGCGACAGGTTGGTTGAAAGCCAAGATGGGAGGCACCCGCCAGTTCATGAATGTCGCTTCCCACCGCGTCCAGCTTCCGATTGAGTCGGCTGTTGCGACCAACCGCCTAGTCCCCTCCCGCGTCACCTGCGAACGATGCCACTGGAACCAAGAGTTCGAGGCTGTCAAGTTTAACGTGATTTTCCACTTTCAGGACGACGCGGCCAATACACAGACGCAGACCGCTCTTATGATGCTCACAGGTGGTGGGGATCTCGGCGGCGTTCACGGAGAGCATCTCGGTCCCGGAGTTGAAATCGACTACGCAGCCACCGACCCCGCGCGTGGGACCATTCCTTGGGTTCAGTACCGGAACAGTAACACGAAAGAGGCCCGAACGTTTCTGGCCGACGGCTCCACCGCCCAATCCGTAGCGAGTCTGCCTCGCCATCGGATGCAGTGTGTCGACTGCCATAACGCTGCCGATCACGGGTTCGAGCTTCCAGGGCGTGCGGTGGATAGGGCCATGGGGCTAGGACAGATTTCTCCGACGCTGCCCTTCATCAAAAAGCAGGCGATCGAACTGCTGAAAGCGAAGTATTCGAGCAATGAGGAGGCCTCACGTATTATCCCGGCTAAGTTGGCTGAATACTATCGGGAATGCTATCCGGCCATCTCATCCCAGCGCTCCAAGGATATCTCCACTGCCGGCGCCAAGATCGCCGCTATTTATAACCGCAACGTGTTTCCCGACCTGAAGGTGACGTGGGGCACGTATCCCAACAACCTGGGACATACCGATTTCCCGGGCTGCTTCCGCTGCCATGACGGGTCACACTCGACGCTCGATAAGAAAACCACTATTACGCAGGACTGCAACACCTGCCACGTGCCGCTCGCGATGGATGAAGCCAATCCGCAAGTATTGAATACACTCGGCCTGGCCGACCAAATCGCGAATTTGCAAAAGCACTGACGAAAAGGAACAACCATGAGAAACACTGCGCTGAAACTCGCCGGTCTGCTGGCCGTGGCGGCTCTCTGCTTGACGGGCGCGAGCAAAAAGCATGTGTACTCCGCGCGTGAAAAAGCCTTTTACGCGAGTCCCTCGGCGGTGGAGTTCGTGCGGCCTGGCCTGACGATCACGATCAACTCAGCCCAGATCGCATCCGACGGGACCATATCAGTCGAGTACACACTCACGGACCCGAATGGCCTTCCGCTGGACGCGTCGGGCGTCACGACACCGGGAGCGATCAGCTTGAGTTATCTCGCGGCAGTGTTGCCAAACGACCAGGACGAATATACCGCCTACACCACGCGCGCCGCTTCCGGGGCGGCGGTTGCGTCGGTGAATCGGCCTAGTGCCGATTCCGGCGGCGCGAGAACCCAGACCGGACCTGGACAATATCGTGTACGTTTTCCACACGAAGGCGCCCACTGGGTTCGATGCGGCCGCCACGCACACCATCGGCATCTACGGATCGCGAGTACTGACCGATTTCGACCTGGGCACAAACTACGCGAGCACCGAGTTCAACTTCGTCCCCAACGGATCGAAGGTAACCAAGGTTCATGACGTAATCAGAACCGAAAGCTGCAACTCATGCCACGATCAGTTGTCGTTCCATGGCGGAGCGCGCCGCGGCGTCGGCATGTGTGTGCTCTGCCACACCCCGCAAATGGTGGACACGACCACCGGGAAGTCTGTCGACTTCAAGGTCATGATCCACGAGTTGCATATGGGGGAAAACCTGCCGAGCGTGGTCGCTGGTACGCCGCTGAAAATTGGCAACGCGGATTTTTCGAACGTAAGCTTATCCGGCCGATCCGGGCGATCCGCGGCGGTGCGAAACGTGCCACTCGCAAACCACCGGCGCTGCGCAGGCGACTGCCTATCTGACCAATCCGACACGCGCGGCATGCGGCGCCTGCCACAACGACGTGAACTTCGCGACCGGGGAGAACCACGTCGGTGGTCCGCAGCCCAACGACAACCAGTGCCACAATTGCCACGTCCCTCAGGGCGAACTCGAATTCGATGCATCCATCAAGGGCGCTCACGTCGTTCCCACGGCTTCGAGCCAGCTCACGGGTCTGGCGGTAAATATCACGAAAGTGGACAACGGCACGGCGGGGAGCGCTCCGGTGGTGTCGTTCACCGTTCAGGATAAGAGCGGCAAACCGCTCCTGCTTTCGCAGCTCAGCTCCATCTCTTTCACCATGGCCGGTCCCACCAGCAATTACGGATACACCAGCTTTGGAAGCGACACGGCAAGCACGCCGGGCTATGTCACCGAAAGCGCGGCGAAAACCAGCAGTTGCGACACCAGCGGGAACTGCATGTACTCGTTCACGCACCAGGTTCCGGCCAACGCTTCGGGAACGTATGCAATCGGCGTAGAGGCGCGGCGGAGTGAGACTTTGCTCCCAGGAACGACGAGGCAGCAAAATGTTACTTATGGCGCGCCGAACAAAGTGGTTTACTTTTCGGTAGACGGCTCGCAGGTGACACCGCGACGCGACGTTGTGGCTACGAGCAGTTGCAATCAATGCCACGTGGCGTTGTCAGTGCACGGGTCGCTCCGCAACAACACGGAATATTGCGTGCTGTGCCATAATCCGTCGAATACTGACGCCTCAACGCGCGCGAGCGCCAAGGTCGCCGCGGATAAGGATGCGCCACCGCAGGGCATCGCGTTTCCGCTTATGGTCCACCGCATTCACGACGGCGTGAATATGGTTGCCGATGGCGCTAGCTACACCGTCGTGGGTCACGGCGGCAGTCACAACGAGTTTTCGGGCACGCTGTTTCCGGCGATGTCCCCCAACGGCAAAGCCACGGACCTGGCTAACTGCTCGCTATGCCACGTGAACGGTTCTCAGGCGAACTTGCCCATTGGGTTAAACAACGTAGTGAATCCCCAGGGCTGGCTTAATCCGGAAGGAGCGACTGCCACTGCCTGCTCCGGTTGTCACGTGGCTAAGGACTGCGGCAGCGCATTACCTGGCCAACACGTCAGCGCTCGGCGAAAGCTGCACTGTCTGTCATCAAGCCGGCGCGGAGTTCGATGTCAACAAGGTTCACGCGCAATACTGACGCAAGTCAGAGCGCGAACATGAGTAAGAAAACCAATTGGAGACTACCTATGCGAATCATTCTCACCATACTGACTCTCGCTTGCTTATCGGGAGCGTTGGCTTCGGCCGCTGATGCTAAGGCGGGCCAAGCCGTTTACGACAGAGCATGCAAGTCTTGTCATGGGCCGGATGGAACGGCGAATCCAGCAATTGCAAAGATGTTCAAAGTCGACATGCGAGATCTGAAATCGACGGAAGTCCAGGCGATGAGCGACGAGGATCTAAGAAAGATCGTGACTGATGGCAAGGGGAAGATGAGACCGGTCACATCGGTCTCCGGGGTCGCATCCGATGACGTTGTCGCCTACGTCCGCAGCCTTAAGAAGTAACCCGTAAGAGGTTCGCTCCGGTCGGCTCAACTCCCTGGACGGCAAACCTACCATTTCAATTTCAGGCTCATCTGGATCTGGCGCGACGTATTCGCCTGGCTGTTGATCGTGCCGAATGCCGAGGACGTCGGGTTCAGGTTGGGTGCGGCGAATTGCGGGCGGTTGAAGGCGTTGAATGCCTCAAAGCGGAATTGCGCCGTCAAGCGCTCATAGATCATGATGTTCTTCAGCATCGAGAGATCCACGTTGTTCGCGGCGTCGGATCGCAGGTTGTTGAACATGGCCGGGAATGTGCGATAGTTCTGACTGAGCTGGGCGTTGGGCGCGCGCTCGAAGCGCGTCACGTCGAACGCCTGTGCCAGATTGCGCGCCTGCAGGTTGAGCGGGCCGCCATAATAAATGAGGTTTCCCCACGAAAGCGCGACGCCGCTTTCCCACGTGTAGACGGTGTTGAGAATCCAGCCTCCGGCTACTAGGTCCGCCACGCGGCCGGCGTTCCTGAGGAATCTGCGACCGTGGCCGAACGGTAGCTCATAGCTCCCGGTGAGCGCGAAATGGTCGGGATAATCGCCCGATGTAACGCCATAAAAGAGGTACGGATCGCCGGTGTTGTTCTGATAAGAAGCCAATTGGCGGGAGTGTTGGTAATTCACCGTGAACCCCAGGCCTTTGGCGAAGCGCCTCTGGAACATCACCAGCAGTTCGTTGAACGTACCCCAGCCGGGGTTGCTGTTGTTCTGAGTGACGCTGGTGAATTGTGGGAACGCCTGTAGCAGAGTCGCGACAGAGATAGTGGCGCCGTTGATCGAGCTTCCGGGCAGCAAGCCGGCGAATGGGTTCGGAACGAGCTTCGCCAGAGCGTTGATCGCGGCCTGATCGCGTGCATGCGAACGGCTTAGGAATGGCAGCAGCGGCGTCGATGAGATCGCGTTGCTCAGTGTCCCGTGGACCTGCTTGTTGCCGAGGTATCCGATCTGCAGCATCATATCGTTGCCGAACTGATGCTGGATGTCGAAACTCCAGCGGATGCTGTACGGGTTGGTGATGCTGGAAGTGTAGAAGCTGATGGCGTTGCCGAGGTTCGAGTTGATGCCATTGCCTGAACCGACTGGGGTCTGTATGCCGGCGGGATACGGGATGCTCAGCGTGGCGTAAGGGCTGACGTAGCTGTCGTTGGTCGGGACTAGCGCGGTGGTCTGGCTAAAGCCCGTGGCCGGGCCTGTGAGATATGCGCCGATGCTGTTAGTAAGAATGCCGAAGCCGGCGCGGAGCACGGTATTCTGCAAGGCGGAGGGCGCCCAGGCGATCCCAACTCGAGGGGCTCGAAAAGAACCTGGGCAACGAATAACCGGAACGGTCCGACGGCGAGGCGAAGGTGAGGCCGCCCGTTGCGGAAAATGCGGAGATCGGCAACTGCGGTATCGGGTTCTTGGCGTAAGTTGCCGCGGCGGCTTGCGCGACTGCGTTCAGTGCCCCTGGATCGAACCCGTTGACTATGTGGTTGTAGCGCTCGACGATAGGCGTCTCGTGCTCGATACGAAGGCCGAGGTTGACGGTGAGATTCGGTTTCACACGCCAGTCGTCCTGCAGAAAATATCCGAACAGGTAGCTGCGGTAGGCATAGGCCGTGTTGACGTCGTACTGGCCGCTGCTGGGTAGGCCCATGAGGAAGGCGGCCATGGAGCCACCGAATGAGGGCGCGGGGCTACCGGTGCCGGCGGTGATCCAATCGGTGCCGAAGGTGAAGGTGCCCGAGGAATAGCCGGGATCGAGGCTGTTGGCGTCGTACCGGCGGAGGTCGAAGCCGGCATTCAGTATATGGCTCCCCTTCACCTTCTGCAGCGTAGTGAACCACTGGTAGGAAGTAAATTGAGAGACGCCGCCCGGCGACGTGCTCAGTCCAGTGTACGCGTCAGAAAATGAGATGCGCGGCATTGCCAGCCGCTGCGAATAGGACGCCATGTAGCTCGGGAAGCCGAGTGTGGTGGGATCGAAGCCATCGCTCTTGATGAAGCTGTTTCTCACGCTGCGAATAAATCCGAAGCGCGTGTTGAGAACCAGCGTCGGCGAGAACGCGTGGACGTCATCGACAATACCACCCCAGATATCCATGCCGTTGTACTGGCCGCTTGCCAGGTTCTGAAAAATGTCCGCTATGGAATTGGTGTAGGAACTCTCGTGCAGACTGAAGAGCAACTTGTTCTTGGCGCCAACGGCAAGGTCGATCCGGCCTAACCAGGATGAGAAGTCGTTGATACTGGGCGTTGCGACGACATAGTTATTTTCGCCACCAGGCTTGCCGGGCTGGTTCGGCAGCGGGAAATACTGCAAGTATTGCTTCGCGATTGAGTTGATGTAGCTCTGTGGAACCTTATTGCCCTCCAGCGGCAGGCGCGTGACCTTGCCATTACTAAGGACTGCGGTGTAAGGATTGTACAGCTGAAAGCTGGGGCCGAGGGCGAGCAGGGCAGAAAAATCGCCGTTGCGCTCGGCGGCTGTGGGGACGGCGCCGGTGGTGGTGCCGGGTCTGGAATCCTTAAAGCCCTCATAGGCGAAAAAGAAAAAGAGCTTATCCTTGCCATTGAAAACCTTCGGAACGAGGACGGGACCGCCGATAGTGACGCCGTACTGGTTTGACCGCGTGACCTCCTGCTCGATGCCAGCGGCGTTCTGGAACCACTGTCCGGCAGCCAGCGCAGAAGTCTGGTTGAACTCGTAAGCGGAGCCGTGGAACTGATTGGCCCCGCTCTTGGTGGTGATGTTTATCGTGCCGCCGAGTGTATCGCCGTATGCGGCGTCGGACTGGAAGAGCTCGACGTTGACTTCATTCACCGCCTCCATCGATGGGCTGAAGCCGCCTTGGCGAGAGGCGCTGCTCATATTGGGGATCCCATCGAGCAGATACTCGTTGGAACCCGCATTGGCGCCGCCAAGCGAGATATCGACAGCGCTTCCTGTGTCGTAGGGCTTCACTTGGTTAAGTAGATGCTTCTGCTTGGGGATGACACCGAGTGCGTTGCGTGCGAGCGCGAGCGGTGTATTGCCATTCATCGGCAGGTTTTCGACATCCCTCGGGCTGATGACCTGTCCCACAGAGGCGGTGACAGAATTGACCAGAGGCGCATCGGAGCTAACGGTCACGGACTCGGCCGAGGGACCGACCTCGAGCGCGATGTTTTCCACGATCTTCTGGTTCGTGCTGATTTGAAGATCGGAGTGTATATACTTCTTGAAACCGCTGGCTTCGGCAATGATCTGGTATGGTCCCGGTGTGAGCAACGCCAGTGCATAGCTGCCGTCTAGGGCCGAGGCGGTTTCCGAGCGAGTGTTGGTGTCGGTTTTGGTCGCTACGATCCTGGCGTTGGCAACTCCGGCACCGGTGGCGTCGGTGACTCGGCCGGTGATGGTGGCGCGAAATTCCTGTGCGAAAACCAATCCTGCTGTCGCGAGCAGCACCACCACGAGGCGAGGCATACCACCCCCTGATTTCCCGAGAGCCAAGGATATCTTAACGCATGGGGCGAGCGCTCTGGATGCGTCCGTTGGCCGCTCGCTCAACCAAAACAGCCTTCCGCGGCATACTCAGATTGGACTGCGCCTTTGTGAGCGCCTAGTCTGTGCTTATCAAAGGAGCGATAATCATTGGCATGAAGCCTGGGGCTGTCGCGATTGGGCTGTGCCTGTTTTGCGCACCCATGGCTTTTGCCTTGGCCCCATCGTTCGAAATCAGCCAGTACCGGCACACCTCGTGGACGGTCAGCGCCGGCTTTTTCAAGGATTCCATCGGCTCTATTGCTCAGACGCCCGACGGCTATCTCTGGTTGGGCACGCAATTTGGCCTGATTCGCTTCGATGGTGTCAGATACGTCCCGTGGCAGGCGCCGTCGGGCCAAGAACTCCCCAGCAACTATATTCGTGCCCTCTTTGCCGCGCGCGATGGACGCCTATGGATCAGCACGCAGTTGGGGCTGGCCAGTTGGAAGGATGGCAAGCTGACTCAGCACCCGGAAATGTCTGGACAGGTTGTTAGTACGCTCCTTGAGGACCGTGAAGGTACGGTCTGGGCCGGGACTCGCGATCCTCCACCTGGAAGGCTCTGCGCATTTCGGGCTGGTAGCGTCCATTGCTACGGAGAGGGCGGCGAGTTCGGCGAACGGGCCGCATCGTTGTACGAAGACCATAGGGGTAATCTCTGGGTGGGAGCGGACACCGGGCTGTGGCGCTGGAAACCTGGTCCCCCGAAACTCTATCCGTTCCCGGACATAGACAGCTCCCAGGGGGTGATTGAAACCGACAGCGGTGCAATCCTGGTCGTTGTGCGGCGCGGGATCAAACAGCTCATTGACGACCAACCCCTCGCGTATCCGCCTCCGCTTGACGCGTCGCGTTTTCAGCCCTCGCGTCTGCTCTTGGATCGCGATGGCGGCTTGTGGATCGGAACTTATGACCGGGGACTCTTGCACGTACATCAAGGAAAAATGGACGGGTTTTCGCAATCCGACGGCCTCTCTGGCAACTACATCAGAAATCTCTTTGAGGATCGGGAGGGCAATATCTGGGTCGCGACCAACAACGGCCTGGACTGCTTTCGTCACGTCGCCGCTGCTACGGTTTCTATGAATCAAGGTTTGTCTCAAGCGACAGCTTGGTCTCTTCTGACGGCCCGAGATGGAAGCGTGTGGGTGGGAACCCTTGACGGTTTGAATCGGTTGAAGGACGGGCGCATTACGATTTACCGCAACCGAAGCAGCTTGGCCCCGCAAGACTCGGTGGGATTTACCGGGAGCGGCGATTCGCTGGTAGTGAACCAATCGGGTGGTCTGGGGGAGGTGCGCGAGATAATCGATAAGGGATTGCCGGATAATCTGATCCAATCCCTCTTTGAGGATCAGGCGCAGCGCATCTGGGTTTCGACCCGCAGCGGCATGGCCTACTTTGAGAACGGCCGGTTCACTCCCGTCAACGGGATACCCGGGGGAGTGCGTGCCATTACCGGAGATGCGGCGGGCAACATCTGGATCAGCGAGGATCACAGTCTGTTTCATGTGGCGGGCGGACAGGTGGTCGAGCAGATACCCTGGGCCAAGTTGGGACAGAATGTCCCTGCGATTCCCGTGCTCGCTGATCCTGCGCGGGGGGGCTTTTGGTTCGGATTTCGCACTGCGACGGGGCTGGCGCACTTTAAGGATGGTCGAATCCTCGCCACGTTCGGCACTGCCCAGGGCTTGGGCCGAGGCATCGTCGGCGATCTTCACCTCGATGCGGACGGAACGCTCTGGGCTGCCACGGAGGGCGGCTCAGCCGGTTGAAAAACGGCCGGATTTACACACTAACGCCGAAGAATGGACTGCCCTGCGATGGGGTCCACTGGATCATCGAAGACGACAACCACGCCTTCTGGCTGTACATGGCTTGCGGCCTGGTGCGCGTTTCGCGCTCCGACGTGGAGGCGTGGGCGGCCGCTGTCGAAAAGGACAAAGATGCGCAGCGGAGAGTCCAGGCTACGGTCTTTGACAATTCCGACGGGGTCAGGATCCATGCGGCTCCTGGCGGCTTCACGCCGCAGGTAGGCAAGTCCCCGGATGGAAGAATCTGGTTCTTGCCTGGGGAGGGCGTCGGCGTCATCGATCCCCTCCACCTTCCCTTCAACAATCTTGCGCCGCCCGTACACATCGAGCAGATTACGGGCGATGGCAAACAGTACGATGCCAAATCCGGATTGCGCCTACCCCCGCAGCTCCGTGATCTGGTGGTCGATTACTCAGCGTTAAGTCTGACCGCTCCAGAGAAGGTGAGGTTTCGCTACAGGCTGGATGGACAAGACCCGGACTGGAAGGAAGTGGTTAACGAACGACGGGCGCACTACTCGAATCTCCCGCCAGGTCACTATCGTTTCCGCGTTACAGCATGCAACAACAGCGGTGTGTGGAACGAAACCGGCGATACGCTGGAGTTCTCGATCGCCCCGGCGTATTATCAGACTGCATGGTTCCGCATGTCGCTGGTCGCTGCGTTCTTCCTCGCGCTCTGGGGACTGTACCGTTTGCGGGTGCACCAGACCTGAGTTCAACGGGAATTCGCGGTGCAAGTGGAGGAGCGGACGCGCATCGCCCGCGAGTTGCATGACACGCTCCTGCAGAACTTTCAGGCCTCGTTGATTGGGATGCAGGCCGCACGCAATATGTTTGCCCGGCGCCCAGAAAAGGCCGTGCAAGGCCTCGATGAGGCCATTACCATGGCTGCGGAGGCCATCGCCGAAGGGCGCAGCGCGATCCAGGATCTGCGCGCCCAGCCGGTCGGAAAAGGCGATCTCGCACACCTGCTCACGGCGGCCGGCCAGGAGCTGGCGCGCTCCGACGAGGCGCCAGAGAATCCACCGGCCTTCCGCGTGACGGTGGAAGGGGAGCGGCAGGATCTGGAGCCACTGCTCCAGGACGAGGTCTACCGGATCGCACGGGAATTGCTGCGGAATGCGTTCCGTCACGCCCAGGCCGGCCGCATCGAAGTGGAGATTCGCTACGAGGGACGCCAGCTCCAACGTGCACGTCCGCGACGACGGAAAGGGAATCGACCCCGAAATCCTCAAGGCCGGCGGGCGCGCCGGACACTGGGGCCTGCCCGGGATGCGGGAACGCGCGAATCGATTTGGCGGCAAATTGGAGTTCTGGAGCGAAGCGGGGGCAGGCACCGAAGCGCTGTTGACCGTGCCGACCGCGGCCGCCTACCGGCCCTCTAATGGTGGCCCGTTTTCGTTCCTCCGGAGGAAGAAGACGGTTTCATGAACACTGAAAGCAAGACGATCCGAATACTCACCGCCGACGACCATGAGCTTCTGCGCGCGGGCATCGAGTCGCTGGTCGAGATCGAACCGGATATGGAGCTGGTGGCGCAGGCGTCGACGGGACGCGAGGCGATCGAGCAGTTCCGGCGGCACCAGCCGGACATCACCCTCATGGATCTGCAGATGCCCGATATCAGCGGCATCGAGGCGATCATTGCCATCCGCGAGCGAATTCCCCGATGCCCGGATCGTCGTTCTGACGACCTACGCCGGCGACGTCCAGGTGTTGCGCGCGCTCAAAGCGGGCGCGCGCGGCTACCTGCTGAAGGGAGACGTACATACGGATCTGCTGGAGACCATCCGCGCGGTGCATGCGGGACACAAGCGGATTCCGCCTGAGGTTGCGACCGAGCTGGCGATGCATACCGCCGAGGACCAGTTGACCGCGCGCGAACTGGAGATTTTAAAGCTGATCGCCAAGGGGAACGCGAACAAGGAGATCGCCGCACAGCTTGCGGTTGCAGAGGATACGGTGAAAAAGCACGTCGGCAACATTCTCGAGAAGCTGGGAGCGAACGACCGCACGCATGCCGTCACCATCGGGATCAAGCGCGGGATCATCGAGCTGTAAATTCCCCGAAAGTGGGGTAGGGCGTTTCCCCTTTGTAATCTTTCAAAACCGTTGCGATTTCCGTAAGCTGAAAACGGGACACGTGTGCAACGGCTTTTCTCCAACTTCGCGGACGGCTGGCCTGGCGCCGGGCTTTTGATTCAGCGGTTGCTGGTTGGCGCTGCCCTGCTGTACTGCGTGGCCGCGACCCGCGGCGGCACGGTTGCGGCGCCGCAAGTGATCGGAGCGCTGGCCGGCCTCCTGCTCATCGCGGGTTTGTGGACGCCGGTTGCCGGAGTTGTGACGGCGTGCGCCGAGGCGTGGATCGCCTTCTCGTCGCCAGCCAATCCGGGTATTCCCGCCGCATTGGCAGTGCTTGCCGTGACGATTGCGCTGATCGGGCCCGGCGAGTTTTCGGTCGATGCCCGGCTTTACGGCAGGAAGCATTTCACCCCTGAGCCCTAGCAACTCTGGGCGGAGTGCCCGCTCGGGACGCCTGGTCCGCCTTAGTAAGCACGCCAGCGGTCGCGAGGGCCGAGTCGTGCGTTGTTGCGAGCCGTCCGATTGGGGCTGAATTACTCCCCCGAAAGTGGTAGTGCCGGACTCAACCATTCATACACTTTCCCCTCCCACTAAATAAGGTTTTCGGCGGGCGGCAGTTAGCGCACAATGAGTTTTCAAGGGAGGACACGATGGCAACCGCAGCGGTAGTCGACTTCAGATCTTTTTCGAGCCTCTCAGGCGACGAGCGGTTTCAACCGGAGTCGGGATCACGGATCGAACTCCATAAGTTCGAGGACTCCGGGTGCGACGAAGCCTATGACGGATTTGAAGGCATTGTCGGGTCAAGCCCGGCGCTCCTTGCCGTCCTGGATCAAGTGCGAATTGTGGCGCCCACTGGCGCCACGGTGCTGATTGAAGGCGAAACCGGTACGGGCAAAGAACTCGTCGCGCACGCTATTCACATGCACAGCGAGCGCCGGAAACGGCCATTCGTGAAGGTGAACTGCGCAGCCATCCCGACGGAACTGCTCGAAAGCGAGCTCTTCGGCCACGAGAGAGGCGCTTTCACCGGCGCGCTGGCGCAGCGCATAGGCCGCTTCGAGGCAGCGCACGGCGGCACGCTGTTCCTGGATGAGATCGGGGATATGCCCCTGCACCTCCAAACCAAGCTGCTGCGGGTTCTTCAGGAGCAGGAGTTTGAGCGGGTAGGCGGCAACCGGACCATCCGTGTCGACGTTCGGATTGTCGCCGCAACCAATCGGGACCTCAAGGCGATGGTTGAAGAGAACAAGTTCCGGGCGGACCTGTACTACCGGTTGGCTGTATTTCCATTGAACGTTCCTCCCTTGCGGGAGCGCCGTGAGGACATCGCCGTGCTCACTCGCTACTTCGTCGAGAAACACGAGCTGCGCATGAACCAGAAAATCGAACACATTCCAACGCATGTGTTGGAGACGCTCACGAATTACGACTGGCCGGGCAATATTCGCGAACTGCAGAATGTTATCGAGCGCTCGGTAATTCTGAGCAACGGGCATGAGCTCAGCGTTCCCTTACTGGATCTCGATACGAGGTCGGCCTCGGTTGCGATGTACGATACCGCTGCAAATACTTCCGACGTCTCCGAGCGCGAGCGAATACTGAAAGTGTTGAAGGAAACCAACGGAATCGTCGCGGGAGCGAACGGGGCAGCGTCCCGGCTCGGCTTGAAGCGAACGACCTTGCAATCCCGCATGCGGAAATACAACATCGCCCGCGTGTTTCACTGAGCCATCGGCACAAGGCGCATGTTGCCACACACCCGTGCGGAATTGAAATTGCGTTACATCATTCGTCACGTCGACGCACTTATCAGATCACTTGAGGGAGTCGAATAATGGCCCAAGCCGCGAATTTCACTGCTGAAACACTGCGTAACCAGGCAGCTCTGTACGACAAACTCCAGGAGCTGCTCGGCAAGCCTACGAACCGGGATGATCTTCGGATTGAGTCTCTCGCTGACCCGCTCGATAAGATCAAGTCAGAGTTGGAACGCGAGATCGCGATCCACGGCTTTGAGCGCCGTGCGCGGCTCGTCCGCGAAATTCAGGCCGCCTTGGATGCCATTCACGACGGAACGTATGGCCTTTGTGAGTCATGCGACGAGCTAATTGCGCCCAAGCGCCTCCAGGCCATCCCATGGGTACGCCGGTGTCTGAAATGCCAGAGCGATGCAGAATCGTAGTGCCAAGACCGTTCCTCAGGAGTATACGAAGCTTAATGACAGCATACTGGTTTCCGCCGATTGGTCTAGCGACCCTTATTCCGGCTAAGACCAGCTCATCTCGCATTCCAAGCCTCAGGGTGCCCTTCTGCCGGTTCGCCGGCGTAGTCCGGATCGTGATCGGAGGCGTTCAGCGATCGAATGACACGCGTGCTCTCGAAACCGATTGAACCAAAAATGAAAATCGAATCCACGGCACCGATGACTGGTACCTGCCCTCGCACCGCGTTCCAAAGGCGCTGCGGTAGCCGCCCACGCGCATTTTAGCGATTGACACGGTAGGAAGAAAAGTCGTCGGCCGCTCAGTCCTTCAACATCGCCGTTGGACCCCACGGCTGACGAGACGAATTCGCGAGGAGAACTCTGCCCCTGCCGGCTCAGGAGCTGGGGCCGAATTCCTTTGCTATATCGTCGAATCGAATTTCAACGACAATGCTCCGGCAGCGTTCTGGGCCGAAGTACCCAAGATCTCGACCGTCGTCCGCTTGGATTCTGCAGCCCATTTTTGAATCTCTAAATCCAGCGATCGCGTATTCTTCTTCAGGTCGTCCGTCTTTGAATGCTGCGCGCATGACTTTCATCATGACTGACTCCTCCCAATCATTGAGTGTGCAAAGGGCGCTGAGGCCGGTTCCGACGAAACTCGCTGGCCTCTAACGGCAGTGCTACTTAGAATTCCGTATCCATGCGGCTCCAAGGGAGCGAACGTGCTGAGCGAGCTTGCGTCCATCGCGGACCAGGTGGGGGCCTCCGGCTTTGTCTCTCTAACGGCGTAAGTTGACCTATGTGTTATCGCTCGGCTATTTGCTGCGCTGCTGATGGATCGGGGGCATCGGCTGGCAGCGGAGCCGAGGCGCTAATGTGATATTCGAAGTACTCGATCTTGAGAGTACTCTGTCCGGCGGCTAGAACATCGGATTCGGATTCGACGGAGGACGGCAACCAGAATGGGCCGTGCTTCTCATACCGCCGCACAAATCGGACTCTTCTGGTCCAAAAAGATGGATTCTTAGCGGGCGTTCCTTCCATTTTCACGATCGCGTACTCCGCATCGTCCACCCAAATGCGTCCGCGCATCAAGTACTTCTTCGGCGCCTTTGGAGTGACTTCTAAGACATAACACTGGTGACCGTCGATGTTTTCCGTTCCAACCAGCCGGAAACTATAGTTCTGCGTTGTGACCATCGTCTGATCACGGTTGTCGTCCCGGCCGGATTCAATCTCCGCCTGAATGAGTTTGTCGATCACACGATGCTGAACGAACGGCGACCCGTTTTCAGAAACAATCGTCAGTTGTTTGCCTGTTTCTCGCCCGTATGACTCTTGGACCGTGACTTCGGCCCTTTTCGAGAAGTGGCGGTTCTCGGCGACATAGCGGTGCTGAGACGTGTACTGCTGAAGCGCAGAGGCTCTGGCTTGATTCATCTCTAGCATCCGGCTGACTACCTGGTCGGCGGTAGGTGTTCTGAACTCAAGTTCCGCTGATTTCAGATCGCCAGCGGCAAGGGAAACGCCCAACGCAAGAACGGAAGCGCATTGACGTAGGTCCGATTTCTGCATGTTTTCTCCGGCTTAGTGCAATTCGATTTCCACTCGGGCGCGCATCAACCCGTTGTCAGCCGCTACCCGGCATGCGTCGGTATCGGTCTTGCGCGAACCAAACATGCCTCAACGGCATCAAATCGGCGTCTCATGAATCCTGAGAGCAAGGGCAAAATGGCATGTGCCGAAGGCAGTTGCCGTTGCTTTGCATCAATCACGACTGTTTGGATTCTGTTTTGCGTTCCTTGACGTTCGGGTTTTTTCGAACCCCCGCTAACCTGAAGCCTCTTCACGTTGGCAGGGCGATTGCGGAAAGCCTTTTTGAAATGAGGTGAGATGCGGCGGCTAATTTCATTGCTATCTTTTGGGTGCTCAACCTTGGTCTTCGCGCAGAGCGCGCCGGTGGGAATTCCCTCGCGTGTCCTGATCACAATAGGCCATCACTTGACGGTCGAGCGGGTAGCCCCCACCAAAGAGAACTTTATAGTTCAAGATCAGTCCGGACCGAGGCCAATTACTAAACTGACCCCGCTGGTCGGCCCAATGGAGATGTATCTGCTGATTGATGACAGCGTAAACTACGAAATTGGCCGAAGATTGGACGAGCTCGAGAAGTTTGTCCGCGCGCAGCCGATCAGCACATCAATTGGAGTTGCGTATGTCCACGACGGAATGCTGAGAGTGGCCGAACCTCCGACAACGAACCGGGACCGCGTTGTAAAAGCGCTCAGGCCGCCTGCAGGCGGCGATAGCGCTACACCATTTGCCGCGCTCGCCGAGTTGATCAATAGCTGGACACCCGGATCGGACCGGCGGGCCGTTTTGATGATCTCGAACGGTATCAGTAAGGTTCCGCTTGAGAACCAGGAAGACCCGGCTGCAGAAGCAGCGATCACGGCAGCACAGCGCGCCGGCGTCATCGTTTACGCGCTTTATCACCCGAGCGCAGATTACTTGACTAACGATTTACGAATCTTGGCGGGACAGACGCAACTTGCTAACGTCGCGATGCAGACCGGCGGGCAGGCGTACTTCATTGGCTTTGGCCCACTAAGAAGTCTTACACCATTTCTTTCCGATGTCAGCGATCAGTTGACCAGCCAGTACTGGCTGGAGTACCTCGCGGGTCCAGATTCTGACTGCGGACGCTTGGAAAAGCTAATGATCCGCAGCAACATACCCGATCTGGAACTAATTGTCCCAAGTAGAGTTCGAGTGGGAGGATCAGCGGGGATTTGTGAGTCGCGGTCAATTTGATCACGTCGCGCAATCAGCGAAAATTTCAGCAGTGGCGGATGGCACTCCGATATGGTAGTCGCTGGGCCGGAATGGCGAGCTCGAACGTCTTGTTCATCCTCAGACCGCAACTGCTCGCGATCGGGGCCACGGTCGCGTCGCCGCAAAAAACTGTTTGAAGATCCTGTCGCACTCGAGCGCGGGCTCGAAACAAGCGCGTTTTCGTAGCCTGCACCGTAAGGCCGAGCGCTTCCGCCGTATCCCGAACCGAAAGGCCTGATGTACAACGCGTGAACACTTCATTTAAGGGTTTGGGAAGGTTGGCGGCCGCCTCTGCAATTGCACTTCGCAACTCCGCCCTCAGCGCAAGGTCTTCAGGAGTGGGTGATCCCGATCGCAATTCGGCACTGCTGTCATAGGTCGGATCATTCAGACTCGCCGCCACGTATCGCCGTCCCGGGTCCCGAAGCCGCCGGAAGCATGAATTCAAGACGATTCTCCTAATCCAGGTCTTGAAGCTGGATTCCCCGCGGAAGGAGCTGAAGTTCTTGAACGCAGACAAATAGGCTGTCTGGACCGCATCCAGGCAATCGTCGTACGCAGGCAGTATTCGCTGCGCTACCATGATCGAGCCGTGATAGTGACGTCGGAATAATTCAGCCATCGCATCGCTATCTCCATGGCGGGAGGCCCTGATCAGTTCCAATTCCAGTTTCTCTTCCAGAGGGAGTGTAGAGGGATCCATTCGAGACCAGGTACAGCATGCCGAGTTCCACCGATCGAATACCCGCTTTACTCGCGAGGCGGCGCCGGATTTGAGCTTTGGTGCGCCCCGATCAGGCATGCTCTAACTGAACACGCGAATGAATAGCCGTCGAACTTTCTCGCAGCGCACGATACTTACTCGGTGTTAACGCTCGCTCGTGCCTCATTGCCCGGCAGCTGCCGAAGAATGGCAGTAAAAGGCAAGCCGGCTCAAAGCGTGCTGGTGCTCGATACGATGCCCCGTCAGCGATTCTATTCGAAAACCATATCGCAGGACGGCACGCATCGGTATGGCTCATAACATGCGGTAAGAAGGTCATGCAATCGTTGAAATCTTCCATCCAAACGCACTTGGGCCGTTTTTGGCCCGTACTCCATAGCTTTGGCTCTTGGGCAAGACTCACAGCTGTCTTGCTACTGATTCAGCAGCTCCCCGCGAATGAACTTTCACCGATGCCGCAGCAATCTCCGCAGAGCCTCGCTTTTGCTCGATACGTCGCATCGCTCGAACACCGCGACCCTTTTAACGAATTAGGGACGGTCGCTGTACTGATCGATGCGTCTTTACCAGACCTTTATAAACATTCCGAGTTGCTGGCAATCAGACGGACTGGAGACAACCAGCAGACCGAATACATGATCGCGGGCGTCGAAGGTGACGGCGCCGTCGCAGAAGAAGTGACCGCCCGATATTTTACCCTTGAAGCTCAGCTCGAAAGTCTGCATCTATCTTCCGTCTTGATCACACCGGACAACTACACATTTCGTTATCGCGGTGAGGTGAAAGTTGGTAAAGGGAGCGCGTATGTCTACGAGATCACACCCAGAAAGCGCCGGTCCGCCCTGTTCACGGGACAGATCTGGATAGCGAGCACTGGTGCCGAACTTCTAGTTTCAGGCCGTTTACCAGATGTACCATCCATCGCCACAGGCATCACTTTTGTTCGCGAGATGAACCTGGACGCTCTGGGATTCGAACGCGTCACCCACTTGAGCTTTGCTATCCCGCTACTTGGACGCAGCGAGGTAGTAGTCAGGGAACGTCCGGTGCGCTCAGAAGGCGATCCCGAACCGCCCTCCAGCTCGCCCGAGCGTGAATCGAGCACGCTTATTCAGCCCTGAGGTGCGGCGCGCTCTGTTCAACATGCCAGGCGTACCGCTGGTGACATTGGCCCGGCGCTCCTCTTCGATTCGAAAGACTCTGCGTGAACCTAGCGATACTTAGCCCCATTCATAACGCGGTCGCCGAGCTGTTTACAGCCTCCTTTCTAATCGTTGGCGCTTTGTTTCCTATTGTCAATTGTCCTGACAACATCCCGGTCTTCCTCGCCCTTACGCCAGAGCTTTCCAACGGAAGCCGATCCGTCCTGGCCCGCAAGATTGCTATTTACGGATTCGCTCTGCTCATAGTTGCGGTA
Organism: Terriglobia bacterium; assembly: GCA_963792065.1. Taxonomy (GTDB): domain Bacteria; phylum Acidobacteriota; class Terriglobia; order Bryobacterales; family Bryobacteraceae; genus Palsa-89. Next base: position 4,777,679 of record CAWBUU010000001.1, on the reverse strand, counting down.
CTGATCGGAACTCACATTCTCGCGTTTTTCGGCATTTCGCTGCCGGTCGTTCAGGTGGGAGGCGGTTTAATTGTCGTTGCAGCCGGATGGAAGCTGCTGAACAAAGCCGATGACGATGGAATGGTGCGTTCAACCACCGCGACACCTCCGCCAGCCGCGTATCTGTCCCGCCGCGCCTTCTACCCCTTGACTATGCCTTTGACTGTGGGCCCAGGGTCGCTCTCGGTAGCGATTGCAGTAGGCGCAGGCCAGTCACAAGGGAGCGAACCTCGCTGGATTCTGTTGCTGGCGGTCTTCTTGGGATGCGCCACCATAGCGGTCACTATCTATTTGACATACCGTTTCGCCGAGCCACTCGCACGCCTCTTAGGAGACACCGCGATGGATGTTGTGACGCGGTTATCGGCGTTCATTCTCGTGTGTATCGGAGTACAGATCGTTTGGAACGGAGTAAGTGCGTTGGCGCGGACGATCTTGGTCCATGCCGCATGAACGCCGTTTGGGTATATTGAAGAACCTCTAGGGGGCAATCGCAATGGCTCGCAAAATGCTCAACAGGTCATCATCCACAATCTAACTGAGAGGTTTATGCGCGCCGCCGTCAAGAAGCCGAGATACCTTGTTTCAGAGTCTGATATCCACTCTGATGGCTGTGGACCGATCCTCGAACTGCCTCCGTCGGAACGCGGCAAGTTGCTGGTTCTGACGCTCGGGATCAACTGTGTGCTTGAACAGGAAACACTACTTGTCTCCATCTGGGGTTCCTCCGACATGGAGACTTGGGGAACAAAGCCGCTTGTGTCATTCCCTCCGAAGAATTACTGCGGATTGTATTCGATCCTGCTAAATCTTGCGGCCAAACCAGGAGTTCGGTACGTTCGCGCCCGATGGAGGGCAGAACGGTGGAAAAACACAACAGAACGACCGCTGTTCTGTTTCTACATTTCAATTGAACCATCCGGTTCTCGGATCAGCGGACATTGTATGCGGTCTTTGGCGCAACGGTCTCGAAACATTGCCGCTGGATGATGCCTGCGTAGGGCTGACAGCGAGCGTCGCCGATCTCCGGAAGTGGGGACGCGAAGATTCAGTCTGACACTCCACGTTCACCAGACGCGATTACGGTTCGCCGGCGGTCGTTCACTAGAGAACTCAAGCAAGCGCGTTCAGCCCTCCTTCGCTGCGCTCAGGTCCTCGTCGCTGCTCCATAGCTGCAATGCAGCCGTCGCAGCAAAGTGACCGAGTTCGGCAACTGCTGTAGGTCATTTGCCATTTCGCTGGGGCATCGTGCGCGCGTTCTCATCGCGTTGCCAGCGAATTACGGTTCGTCAGGGACGGACGATCGATTGCAGATAGCGGAGCATGACCAAGTTCGAAAGGAGTAATGGCTTGAGAAATTCGATGATTTTCGTAATTGCTGTCGGGCTGGCGTACGCCCCAGCGCAAGCCCAAACCACGGATACTGGCTCGTCGGACCAAAAGTCACAGAGCGTACAGGCGCCTGGAGTGATCGGCACTTTTGACAATGGAATGGAGCCGGTCGAGTTCGCGCCGATGACCCAGCCCGAGCGGTTCCGATACTATGTTCGCAGCACGTATGGACTCGGAGGCATTCTTTCGACGGCCGCCGGCGCCGGCATCCATCAATTGACCGATACGCCGAAAGAATGGGATCAAGGCGCGGAGGGTTACGGACGTCGTTTCGGGAGTGCTTATGCCACGCGTATCATCCAAGGGACGCTGGAGTACGGCGGATCGCTTGCTCTGCATGAAGACAATCGCTACTTTCCTTCCCATGAGACAGGTTTTTGGAACCGATCAAAGCATGCGCTTTTCAGCACGCTGACAGCAAGGAACGATGCTGGTCATGAGCACTTCGCTTATTCCCACGTTGGCGGCGCGGCGGGCGCAGCTTTTACTTCGAGGATCTGGCAGCCCCACAGCACGAACACTGCAGGCGATGGCGCTGTGACGTTCGGCATAATCATGGCCGCGGATGCCGGGGGAAACATGTTTAAAGAATTCTGGCCGGACGTGAAGCGCCACCTGTTCAGAAAGCGAAACTAACTAATGCGGAAGATGTCTTTCGCCATTTTGTTGACCTTCGCAAGCCTGTTGAGGCTCGAAGCGGGCGAATTGAGTGCTGCCTCTGTCCTCTGGGAACCTCCACGAGACATCACTCTGTCGGATTGGCTTTGGGGAGCCGGGGGCGAACATCGAGCGCCAAAGCCTCCCTTTCGATTCGTCAAGGAGGATCCACACGGAACTAACCCAAAGATCCTCTTGCGGGACGCGAAAGGCGATGAGTGGGTCGCTAAGTTCGGTGAAGAGATTCACGCTGATGTATTCGTACCCCGTTTGCTCCACGCCTGCGGCTATTTCGTTCCAACGAGCTATTTCGTCGCAGGCGGCGTGGTAACCGGCGTCAGCGGACTAAAGCGAGCCAAGCCTTTTTTCTCTGAGCAAGGCGGATTCGCGTTTGCCCGGTTCAAACTGCGAGATCACAAGTCCTCCGTTAAGGTCGAAGACCGGGAGTGGACCTGGGCCGACAATCCCTTCTTGGGCACGCACGAGTTGAACGGGTTGAAGATCCTGATCATGCTGACCTCGGATTGGGATACCAAAGACGCGCGCGAGGGTGGAGGAACCAACGTGGCCGTTTTCTCGAACAAGAGTTCGCCGGGCAAGTTCCTGTATATGGTCGACGACTGGGGTGGTTCCATGGGCAAGTGGGGCGGCCTTATGGCACGGACCACTTGGGATGCGGCCGGCTATGCGAAGCAGACCAAGGATTTTGTCAAGGGCGTCAAAGCAGGCGTCGTCGAGTGGGGATATGGCGGTAGGCATCAAGAAGACATCACGAATGGAATTACCGTTGAGGATCTGCGCTGGCTTCTCCAATACCTCGGAGCCATCACGGACGAAGCGATCAAGACGGGCTTGCGGGCAAGCGGCGCGAGCGAGCGCGACGTAACGACCTTTACCCGATCGATACGAGAGCGGATCCGCCAGTTGGAAAATATCGCGAATGCTGGCGGCAACCGGCCTTAAGGCGTCAGCGCGGAGAACGGGGGAAGGAGGCTTCCACAATGCGTTTCTGGATACGTCATCTGATCCGGCCGTATCGCTGGTTGCTCCTCCTTGTACTCGCGGCAATGCTGTTCGAAACGGCAGCGAGCCTGGCAGAGCCGTGGCCGCTAAAGATCATCCTCGACAATGTCGTTGGTACACATCATCTTCCGCATTGGCTGGCTCGCTTGCTCGGGGGCATCCTGGGCGGCGCCGGTCCGAGGCAAATTGTCGCGCTTGCGGCCTGCAGCGCGATTGCGATCGCTGCCATCAGCGGGTTCGCATCTTACGTGGATAACTATTTCACCGAAATCGTGGCGCAGCACGTAGCCCATGATTTGCGCATGCGTACCTACCATCACTTGCAGCGGCTCTCGCTGGCTTACTACGACAAGAACCAAGTCGGCGGGCTGATCAGCACGCTCACAACAGACATCGGAACGGTCCAAACCTTTGCCTCCTCCGGCGTGCTGGATATTCTCATTGACTTGTTTACGGTGATCGGTATGCTGGGCCTGCTGTTCTGGCTGAGCTGGGACTTCGCTCTCTTGGCAGCCTTAATCGCGCCTTTCCTGCTGCTGTTCGTTTCGAGATTCAAGAGGACGCTCAAGAAAGCGACTCAGGAGGTGCGGAAGAATGAGGCCGAGATAGTCGCGGTCGAAATGCAGGGACTGCAAGCTCAGCGAGTCGTCAAGGCGTACGGCAGGCAGGACCTGGAGGAAGGGCGGCTCCGTGGAGTGAGCCTGGCCGCGGTCGAATCGGCACTGAAGGCGCGAAGGATCAAGTCCCTGCTTTCCCCGTTGACTGGCTTGGCCGTCTCTGTCTGTACGGCGCTGGTGTTATGGCGCGGTGCATCACTGATCTTAGCGGGTGCCTTGACCGCTGGGATGTTGACCGTCTTGCTCTCGTATCTGACGAAGTTCTTCAAACCGGTGCGCGATCTTGCCAAGATGGCCAACTCTGTCGCGCAAGCCAACGTGGCAGTCGAACGGATCAATTCAATCATGAAGACCGACGAGGAAATTGTTCAACGGCCCAATGCCCGCGCAGCCAAAGCGCTCCGGGGAGAGATCGTGTTCGAGCACGTGGTATTTGGATACGCCGCCGCTGTTCCTGTCCTGCGGGACGTCAGCTTCAAAATCCAGCCTGGTGAATTCGTGGGGATCGTGGGACCCACGGGATGTGGCAAGTCTACCATCATAAGCCTGATTCCCCGCTTTTACGATCCGGTTAAGGGGAGAATTTTAATCGACGGCATCGATATCCGGAATTACAAGGTGCACAGTGTGCGCGAGAATCTCGCCATCGTTCTGCAGGACACGATGCTGTTCCGCGCCACGATACGAGAGAACATCGCCTACGGCCGCCCGGGAGCCAGCTTCGAAGAAATCATTGAAGCCGCGAAGATCGCCGACGCCCATGATTTCATCCAAGAATTGCCCGATGGTTACAACACGCTGGCCGGAGACCGCGGCCTGACTCTTTCCGGTGGCCAGCGGCAGCGCATCGGGATCGCACGCGCCATCGTTCGTAATAGTCCGATCTTGATCCTCGACGAACCCACAGCAGCTTTAGATATCGAAACCGAAGCATCCGTCATCGAGGCTTTGCAGCGGACGACGAAGAATCGTACGGTGATCATGATTTCTCACCGCCTTAGCACATTGAGGAACGCCTCCAGGATTATAGTTCTCAAGGAGGGGATGATAGCCGAGCAAGGTAGTCACGATCACCTCATGGCACTCGGAGGTATTTATGAGGAACTATTCAGCACGGAGATGGACAAAGAGAGAGTTGGAGTCGAGGCATAGACGTGGCCAAACCGGTGTTGCGTTCCCTTATCGTACTCCCCGATGATTCCCCGAAACCGGTGCTCAATGCGATCAAGTCGGCGAAGAAGTCCATTCGCGTCAAAATGTTTGCACTGTCAGATTCAAGAATGCTCCAGGCTCTCATCGAAGCGCGCGGGCGGGGAGTGAAAACACGCGTAATCCTGAACCCGGCTCGGCCTGGACGGGAGGGCAAAAGCATCGCTGCCCAGAAACTGCTTCGCAGCGCCGGTATCGAAGTCTTGGACAGCAATCCAGCGTTCAGCGTTACGCATGAGAAATCGATGGTCGTCGACGAGTCTGCTGCGTTCGTGCAGTCTTTCAATTGGGAGCCCGAGAGCTTTGCGCGGACACGCGACTACGCTGTACTTACTCGGGACCCAGACGAGGTCGACGAAATCGCTGCTTGTTTCGAGGCGGATTGGAGTCGTCAACAGTTCGTACCCAAAGTGGATTCTCGTCTCATTTGGTGTCCCTGGAACGGGCGGGAGCGCTTTGCTTATTTCATCGACCACGTCCAAGAATCGCTGGTCGTTCAGAATGAGCGTTTTCAAGACACTCTTATGGTCGAGCGTTTGGTGAAGGCGAAGACTCGCGGCGTGAAGGTACGCATCTTGACAAGACCTGCGCATTCTTTGGATGCGAAAAGACCCGAAAAGCTCGTTGAGGGCGTCGGCGGACTGCAGATCATGCATGATGTGGGCATTAAGATTCACAAGCTGAAGCGCTTGAAGCTACATGCCAAGATGTTGCTGGCGGACGGTTGCCGGGCTATCATCGGTTCCACTAACTTAACTCTCGGAAGCTTCGAGAAGCGACGTGAATTGGCGATCGACGTGACCGACTACGAGATCTTGGACCGCCTGCAAAGCGTCGTTGATCAGGACTGGAAAAACTCAACTCCGCTAGATGTTAGCGATGAGGGCATTGCGGCCGATTTGGAACGCCATCATCAGGAAGCCATTGTCTCGCGCTGGCGTTCGAATTACCGCGAACCCCAGTGACCGTCCTCCAAGATGAAGGCCTGAAGGTGGCGCTGCAGCTTCACGATCCGACGACGTTCACCTCCGTCGCTCGCTGAGGATCACGTTCTTACCGTCCCTTCGCTGTGACGCGAATCAACACTTTGGCCTGTGGCCCGCAATGCGACTGCCGGATCATACGGTGCTAACAAAACATTGGACGGCTGGCGCGATCGCGGCTATGCTGACCTTGCGGGTTAACTTGATCAGATCGCTCCAGGGTAGAGTTGCCCTCTGCTGAAGTGGAGGAGACCCCAACGCTCGGTATCGAATCATTTTCGCATTTCTCGTTCGCATTGCCTCGAAGCATTACCAAGTGACTTGTTTCACGCATGACGAACGCCCCATCAGACCTGGATGCAGCTACCGCGACCATTTGAGAGCGAACCCAACCGATTCGACACGGCTGAGGCCCCCATACGAGTCCGAGAGGCCGCTATTTTCCTTGGCGTCAGCCCGCAGACGGTGTATCTTTGGGTAGAGCGAAAGCAGATTCCCCATCTCCGCGTAATGGGCCGCAACATCCGATTCCTGAAATCAGAGTTGGAGCCCTTCCGCGCGCAGTTCAAACAGGAGGTGGAGAATTGGCAAGACCAGTGAGACATAACGGGGGCTTGTACAAACGCGAAGGATCGAAAATCTGGTGGATGTGGTACCGCGACAAGGACCGGGTTCGCCGGCGCGAATCGACCCTCACCGAAGTTTGGGACGAAGCGCAGAAGTGCCTCAGAGAGCATATGGGAAGCGAGAAGGCGGAGCTAGGGAAAAACAACTCGTTTGGAATCAATGGCAGCTTTGGTGGGCGGTCGCGGGCTCGAACCGCGGACCTCCTGCTTGTAAGGCAGGCGCTCTAACCGGCTGAGCTAACCGCCCGCTTGCGGCATCTTCATTCTATCGAAGGTGGGCGCTGGGCCGAGGCGGGCGGTGTGCCTGACCGCGCCGGGCGATGCGTGTCGCCGCGCCGGGATCCACACTGATACTACAATCGGAAGCATGTCTGTTGTTGTGGTGGGTTCAGTGGCCTACGACGGAGTGGAAACTCCGCATGGCCGGGTGGAGCGCATGCTGGGCGGCGCGTGTACATACATCGCGCTGGCGTCCAGCTACTTCGCGAAGACCAAGATCGTCGCGATCGTCGGCGACGACTTTGATGCCGAAGACGAACAACTGCTGGCCGGGCACGGAATCGATCTCGAGGGACTGGAGCGCGTTCCGGGCAAGACGTTTTTCTGGTCGGGCGTCTATTCCGACGACATGAACGATCGGACGACCACTTCGCACCGACCTCAACGTTTTCGCCGGGTTCGATCCCAAGCTGCCGGAGAGCTACCGGCGCGCTCCGTACCTGGTGCTGGGCAACATCCAGCCGGCCCTGCAGCGCAGCGTACGCGCGCAGATGAACGGGTTGCGGCTGGCCGGCGGCGATACCATGAACTACTGGATCCGAGACTATCGCGACGAGTTGCTGGAGACAATTCGCGACTGGGACTTTCTGCTCATCAACGATGCCGAGGCGCGAATGCTGTCGGACACTTACAATCTGAAGCGGGCCGCGGCGAAGATTCTGGAGATGGGGCCCCACACGCTGGTAATCAAGCGCGGCGAGTACGGCGCCATCCTGTTTCATCGCGACTGGCATTTCATCGTGCCCGGCTATCTGCTGGAGGAGGTTTTCGATCCCACCGGCGCGGGCGATTGCTTCGCCGGCGGCTTTATCGGTTACCTGGCCGAGAAGGGTTTCGATTTGAAGCAAGGCCACATCGATGCCCGCGAGCTCAGCCGCGCGGTGATCTATGGCTCGGTGATGGGAAGTTTCTGCTGCGAAAAATTCGGCGTGGACCGGTTCCGCACCCTGACGCGCGCCGAGATTGACAGCCGCTTCCAAGAGTTCCGGGCCTTCACCGAGTTTTGAACAGATCACGGCTAGAACTCGGCCTGGTAGCGCTCGCACTCGTTGCATTGAGCGCCGGGGCCACGGCGGTCGTAAATCATTTTGGCTGGACTCTGTACTATGGGGACGCCGAGGCGCACCTCAACATCGCGCGGAGGATTGTCGACTCCCGCACTCCCGGGTACGATCAGCTCGGCACGGTTTGGCTGCCGCTGCCGCACCTGTTGACGCTGTCGCTGGTGTGGATCGATGCGCTGTGGCGCAATGGGCTGGCGGGAGCGATTCCGGCATCGGCTTGCTTCGTCGTCGCGGGCGCGTTTCTGTTCGCGGCGCTGCGGCGGGCCACCTCGTCAACCTCGATGGCGGTGGCGGCGGCTCGGTTTGTTCGCGCTGAATCCGAACCTGCTGTACCTGCAGTCGACACCCATGACGGAGCCGGTGTCGCTGGCGTGTCTGATGGCGCTGCTCTACTTCACGGTGCTGTTTCGCGAGACGCAGTCGTTCGCGGCGGTTGTCGGGGCGGGCGTCGCGAGTCTGGCGGCGTCGCTGACGCGCTATGAAGGCTGGTTTCTGATCCCGTTCGTGGCAGTGTACTTTCTCTTCGCGGCTCGACGCCAGCCGCATCGTGTTCGCGCTGGCATTCGCTGCGATTGCCGCGCTCGGCCCGCTCTACTGGTTCGCGCACAACTGGTGCGTGTACAGCAATCCGCTAGAGTTCTACAACGGACCGTACTCGGCCATGAGCATCTACCAGCGAGCGCTCGAACAGCACATTCGACCGTATCCCGGCGATCACGATTGGCGAAAAGCCTGGCTGTTTTTCCGGACTGCGGCGCGTATCTGCGCCGGCTGGGGCGTGGTAGTCGTGGCAGCCGCCGGCCTTGTGGGTGTCGTATGGAAGCGCGTGTTCTGGCCCGTGTTCATCGCGCTGCTGGTTCCGGTCTTCTATCTGTGGAGCATGCACTCGGGCGGAACGCCGATCTACATCCCGCAGCTCTGGTTCAACAGCTACTACAACACGCGCTACGGACTGGCGGCGCTGCCGGTGTTGGCGATCGCGGGTGGAAGCCTGGTGCTGGTTGCGAAGCAGAGGTGGCGGCCGTTTGTCGCCGCTGCGATTGTTCTCGCGGGCGCGGCGCCGTGGCTGGTGCGGCCGAAGTCCGGAGACGTGGATTTGCTGGAAGGAATCGCAAGTGAACTCGGAGGCCCGGCGCGCGTGGACGCGGCAGGCTGCGGACTTTCTCGCATGGCCAATATGAGCCGCGGGCAGGGAATCTATCACCAGCTTCGGCGACCTCACCGGCATCTTTCGCGAGGCCGGCATTCCGCTGCGCGAAACCTTGCATCAAGGCAACGTGCTGGCTTGGATTTCCGCGACGTCGCGTCCCGATTTGTTTCTGCATGCAGCGTTGGGCGGTCGCGTTCTCGGGCGATGAAGTCGCGACCGCGGTACAGCGCGCGACATTGAGGGCCGGGCCACGCTATCATCTGGTACAAACCATCATGATCCGCGGCGCTCCGGTCATCGAGATCTACAAGAGCGACGACACATGACCATCCCGTTCATCAAGGCGCATGGCGCCGGAAACGATTTTCTGCTGAGCTGGGCGGATCGCGTTCCGGCGGTCGGCGATCTGGCCGCGATGGCGCGCGCGATTTGCGATCGCCACACCGGCGTCGGCGCGGACGGCTGGATGCTGGTGCGCGATACCTCAATCCGGCTGTTCAACGCGGACGGCAGCGAGGCCGAGATTTCCGGGAACGGCACGCGCTGCGCCGCGGCGATGTTGATGGACGCGGGACGCGCGTCGAGCGAGCTAACGATCGAGACCGGCGCGGGGCCGAAGCATCTGCGCATGATCGAGCGAAGCGGGCGCCGGTATGTGTTCGAGATGAACATGGGCAAGCCGGCGTACCGCGACGATCAGGTGCGCTTCCGGCTGCCGCTGCGGAGCGGCGATCAGGAAGTCGCCATTCTGGATGTCGGTAATCCGCAGTGTGTTGTAGTGGTCGAGAGCTTCCCGACCGGACTGGGAAGCAAGTCGCGGCCGAGATCGAAGGGCATCGGCAATTTCCCAAGCGGAGCAACGTTTCCTTCGTGCGCGGCGTGGACGCCCACACCATCGATAGCGCGATTTTACGAGCGCGGCGTCGGCGTGACGTTGAGTTCGGGCACCGGTTCGACGGGCGCGGCAGTGGCGGCGATTCTGCGAAAGCTGGCCGAGAGTCCCGTGGACGTCAGGACTCCGGCGGGCGATGTGTTGCGCGTCCGCTGGGACGACTCGGTGTACTTGACTGGCCCGGCCGAGATCGTTGCAAGCGGCGAGTACTATGTAACCGCGTCATGAGGCGCAGCGTCGATTGTCCAGATCTATGCGCTGGCTAGCATGGTTGCTGTTTTCGGCCGCGGCGTTCGGCCAGAGCCCGGAGACTTTGGCGGCGCAAAAGGAGCGCGCGCTCGGCCAATCGTTGGCTTCCGATTTCGAGCGCCATTCGAAGATGCTGAATGATGCGGTGGTCACCGCGTACGTTCAGGAACTTGCGGCGAACTTGTCCACGGGATCCTCGCTGTCGGTGGCAGTCAAGGTGGTGGACAGTCCGGAACGGCGCGCGGCGGCTTTTCCCGGCGGGTTTCTTTACGTCAGCACGGGGTTGATCGCGAGCGCCAAGTCGGAAGCGGAATTCGCCGAACTCGTCGCGCACCAACTCGCGCATATAGTGAATCAGCAAGGGAGAGCGGTTGTGTTCGCTGGCGATTCCGGCCTGTGCGATCGGTTCGGGAGCGCACTAGGGCCGAGCGCTGGCCAGGGCAGCCTTGAATTGGAAGCCGATCGCCTCGCTGCCCAATACACTGCTGGATTTCGAGCCACCGGGGCTGAGTTTCAGCAGATGCAAGCGCGGCTCCCCGTGCGCCGTCCGCCGAGTCTGCGCGACTCGAACTAGATCACTTCTTGCCGATGTCCGATTTCTCCGCGGCCTTGATGGTCGTGTCCGCGTCGGGCTTCATGATGTAGCCCGCCTTCAGGTTCTTCTCGGTGACGGTCTTCACCGCATCGACGTAGCCTTTGTGCGTGGGATAAAGCGCCGCGAGTTTCTCCTTGTCGAAGTCGATGTGCGATCCGTACAGGCGGCAGAAACTCGGTCCGGTATTCTGGCCGGTGTTGACGCCGGTGGGCACAGCTTCTTCGGCCAGGCGAATGCCGCCCAGCGCGATTCCGTCGGCGTCGCGCGCGATCGCGGCAGGCGTGCCGTCGGTGAACGTGAGCGGTGGAGCAGTGGGCGGCGGCGTGCCGTCCTTGATCCAGCGCACCATGTGGTCGTAGGCGGAGTCGAAAACGTAGCGGAACGGAACCTGGCTGTAGGGCGGCTTGTCGCATTGGCCGGTGGCCGCGCCGTTGGCGGCAGGGCTGGCGTTGAGCTTCGCCATCTCGGCGAACTGGCGCGCGGATTCCGAGTCGACGTGCGAAGTCCCCGCCACTTCCCAGGCGCGGAACTTCGTGGTGTCGGGCTGGCGCGCCGCGGGATTGCGCACGTCGGTTTCAGAAAGCATCTTCCAGACTTTGGTGTCGATGTCGGTGCGGATCTTTCCGCCGCCGCCGTGCAGCATCACGGCGTCGAACACGGGATTCAAAGGATGAACCGAGTTGACGTAGCCGGCCAGGCGTCCGGCGGACTGCGAATGTCCGGTCGCGATCACGCGCTCGACTTTCAGGCCGCCCATCACGTCGGTCTTGGCTTTGCCGCGAACCACCAGGGCGGTGGCGGCCATGATGTCATAAGACAGCGCGTCGTTCGAGATCTTGCCACCTTCGGTGACATCCAGCGTGCCGTAGCGAGCCGGGCTCCAGGCTTTCAGCGCATCCACGCCGACGCGTTGCGCCGACACCCCGATCCAGGCGTAGCCCGCGCGAATGAAATGCTCGGACGACTGGAACCAGTCCATCTCGAGGTCGCGGCTGCCGGTAACGTTGGTCCATTCGACGATCGCGGTGCCGTTGAACTTTCTCGCGGAGGTCGGCCGGCGCACCACGATGCGGGTTTTGTAGTGATGGCCGCTGTCGAGCACGCTGCCGGTTGCCTCGGCCGGCATGTTATAGCGATTCGCGGTGCCTTCGATGAAGAATTCCTCTTCGACGTAGCCGGCCTTGGCGAGATCGAGAAAGGTGTGGTTGAAGGTGTAGCCGTGCGACGGGTCGGGCGGCTGCGCGGTCCACGCGATGGGTCCGGTGACGGTTGGAATCGGAACGCTGGCGCCCTGGTCGGCGGCGCAGGCGACCGATGAAGCAAGGGCGAGAATCGCGACTGGCGACCGGGAAGCTCTGAATTCGCATGGTCTGCTTTATATCACGGCTACCGGACGCGTGGCGGGCGATCCCGATATCGCTCCCAACGCTCCGATCAGTTCGTCGACTACTGCATGGCCGACTCGATACGCCGCTTCGAGCGCAGGATAGTACGCGCTGTATTTGCCGATCTTGGTCTCGGCCAGGCTCTCGGCAGCGCTGTCAGGCCGGGCTGCGGCTGGTCGTAGTTGCTGGCAGCTGCGCAGCACCAGCACGCGATTCAAGTCCGCGCGTCCGGCCTTGCTCAGAAACGTGAGCGACTGCAGCGTGCCGGTGTCCTCCATGCCGGACGTCACGAAGTTGCCTTTGCCCGCCGGTGTGATACCTCACCCAGTCGTTAGCCCATTGGTCGAGCAGCTTGCCGTGCCAGAAAGTCATGGACGACAGCGTGTCGCCCTTGAGCACGAAGGGCGGGCGGCGCGCGTTGGGCTGCGTCGTACTGCTCGCGGCGCGTCGCGCATCTGCGCGGTTGTCGTCCAGCTTCACGTTCTTGGTCAAGCTGATACGCCCAGTCGACCAGGCTGGGGCTGAGATGATAGAACTCGCCTTCGTTCGGCTCGCGCAGCGGCTTTTCGTAGGGCGTCGATTTCCGCAAGCGGCACGTAGCCGGTTTTCCAATCCGGCGGAATTTCGCGCGCATCGATCTCGTGGCCGAGGTCGCCATCGACCACCCATTCAGCCCAAGCCGCCGAGCCGATGGACGCCATCGGCGGGATCGATGCCCGCGATGCCCGCAACGATCCAATAGGCCTGTCGAAGATCGAAGCGCGGATCGAGTCCCAGCGCCATGATGCTGGCCGCTGCTTTCGCCGTGCCGACGCCGGTAACGATGCCGAGCACGCCGCGCACGTTCATGCGCAGATCGTGATAGCCGGCCGGAAACGGGAGCACGCGATCGAGCTTCTCGCGCTCCACCCAGATATTGAAATTCGCCCGGTTCGTCGCCGGTGTCGGCGCCGCGTTCGAACATCGTCACGACGACGACCTTGACTGGCATCGGCTGCTCGGCCGCGCGCATAGAGCAGCTTGCCAGAAGCAAAGTCGCGAGAGCGGCGGTCTTGCAGAGTCATGCGAGCCATCGTACCGCACCAACGGGATGCTACAATACTCTGCATGATCACTCGTCGAGATGCAATCGCGGGCACACCGTTGCTCCTGCTGCTTCAGGCAACCGCCAGCGCGCAGCAAGCGCCGCGCGGCTCCGCATCTTTCAACAAGACCTTCCCAACATCAACTTGGACGATTGGCACGTCACCGTGCCGAAGTGGTGCAGCTCCCTGGTCAGGCCGGGCGGCGCGCACAAGCATCCCGGCTTCGTGCTGGTGTACGTCGTCGAAGGCGAAGTGGTGACCAGGATTTCCGGCCAGCCGGAGAGAACCTACAAGGCCGGAGAAGTGTTCTGGGAACCGCCCGGGAGCACGCACGAAGTGTCGCGCAATCCGAGCGACACGAAGCCGGTCAAGTTTGTTGCATTTCTGTTCGCCCAAGAAGGGCCTGGCCCTGACGACGCCCGCATAGCAGGGCGCTAGTTGCCGGTCGGAATGATTCCGGCGTTTTCGACCATCAGGATGTTGGTCCGCTCGCGGCGCGCGTGTGCGGTGCACCACCGTCTTCGGAACGACGAACCCCTGGCCAGGCGACAGCGCGACTGTGCGCTCCTCGAGATCGATCAGCAGTTGGCCCTCGACGACGTAAAAAAATTCGTCATCGTCGTCGTGTTTGTGCCAGTGATACTCGCCTTCGATGACTCCCACGCGAACCACCGAACCGTTCACCTGGCACAGCGTCTGGTTGTACCACTTGTGCGTGGCGGCATTCGGCCAGCGCATGGATGTCGATGACTTCGAGCGGCTTGTGCAGTATGTTCAAGCGCGTGTCGTACGGGATAGGTCGGCGGATGCTCATAGCCATACTATTAAGCTGAGCCGGCGCGTTACTTGCTGCTGCTGTTGTTGCTGCTCGGACGGCGATTTGATCGGTGTCCGATGCGCTCGCTCTGCAACACGGACGACCAGTCCTCGGATTCCATCTCCACTTCGGGCGGCGGCGGTTTGTCCGACGGCGCCACGCGAACCGCGACCGTCAGCTCGCTCCACGGCGTCGCCTTTGAACACGCCGCGCGTGGGAGGAACATCGGCGTAGTCGCGGCCCACCGCGGTCCGCACGTGGCTCTCATCGGCCAGCACGTTGTTGGTCGGGTCGAATCCCACCCATCCCAGCTCCGGCAGGTAGGCTTCCACCCATGCGTGCGTCGCGCCTTCGGTGGATCGCATCTTGGCTGCCGGCCCTGTGGAACAGGTATCCGCTCACGTAGCGGCACGGAATGCCCATGCGGCGCACCAGCGCGATCATGATGTGCGCGTAATCCTGGCAAACACCTTGGCGGTTGCGCAGCGCATCGTCCACCGGCGAATCCACGCGCGTGCTCTTTGGGCGCGTAACTGATCTCGCGATTGAGCACCGAATTCAGCTCGAGCAGCAACTGGACGGGATCGCAGTTGCGAAGCTTCCTCGCGTCCGGCACTTCGTGCTCGCTGGCGAATTCCTCCACCAGCGCAGTCGCAGTGAGCGAATTGGCTGGGCGCCAGCATTTCCCAAAAATCGCCGGCGGCCAGGTGCGCGCGCAGTTGCTTCCACGCGCCGCCGCCGAGACGCAACGGAAGAGCCGGGCGCGGCGCCACGTCCACCATGGCTTCGGCGATGATGGTCAACTGGCGGTGCGCGCTGGGGACGTCGAAATGATGCACGACGTTGCCCAAATGATCGCGATAGGATTGCACGCGCGTGCGCGGCGTGACGTTCAGGTCGAAGCTCAGGCAGCGCTGCGCTCCTTCCGAGCGCGGCTGCATGCGCAGCTCCATGATGCTCTCGCTGACCGGCGCGGAGTAGCGGAATTTCGTCAAATGGCGGATCGAATAAAACATCAGGCTCCCAGAGCCGCCTCGATCGGATAGGTGATGTACACCTGATAAATTCCGGCGTGGATCTGGCCGCACAGCCGCCGGATGCTCACCGAGAAATCGTGCAGGTTGCTCATGATCTCTTCGAGCGGCGTGTAGCTGAGCGACGGCGGCCAGCCGGCCGGCCAGTTTGCCGAGACGGTCCGACTTGCGCGCGGCTGGCCTGGTTCACGGCCTCGAGCGATTGGCCCAGCCGGTCCACGCCGAAGCGCACCGAATGCGGGAACTCGGCGTTGAGCAGCAGGAACTCGGCCACGCGTTCGGGCCGGAGGTCGGCCGTGTAGACCTTGCAGTAGGCTTCGAACGCGGTGCAGCTTCTGAGCAAGCCGATCCATTCCATGTGCTCGGAGGCGCTGGCGGGCTCGGCGCCGGCCCGATAGAACTCGTTGAAGTGCGAGTCGATCAGGCGCGCGGTGTGCTGCACGCGTTCGATGAACCGGCCGGCCTGGATGAACTGCCAGCCTTCGCCGTGCAGCATGGTGGAATCGGTGATGCCGTAGAACAGATGCGAGCTCTGCGTGACCGCGCTCACCAGGTCGAAGGGCTGCGCGCGAAAGAGCTGCGGCGTTCCGATGCGCTTGGATTCGTGGAACAGGCGATTGATCTCTTCCCACATTTCCGAGCTGATTTGCTCGCGCACCTGCCGCGCATTCTCGCGGGCGGCGGCGATGGAGGCAACAATCTGGTCGAGCGCGTAGGCCTGGGCCACGGAGAAATCGTCGCCCTTGATCTTCTCGCGCGATCCCAGCGCCGCCAGGACGCGCGGCCAGCGGCTGCCGTCGGATCCCTGATCGTGTTCGAGCATCAGGTTCAGATGCACGCCCATGACGCGCGCGGTGTGCTCGGCGCGCTCCAGGTAGCGGCTCATCCAGTACAAACTGTCGGCGACTCGCGAGAGCATTACGCCGCGCCTCTCAATGCAGAACCCATGTGTCCTTGCTTCCGCCGCCTTGCGATGAATTGACCACCAGCGATCCCTTGCGCAGCGCGACGCGCGTCAAGCCGCCGGGCACGATGGTGATCTTGTCGCCGTAGAGCACGTAGGGGCGCAGGTCGACGTGCCGCGGCTCGACGCTGCCGTCCAGGAAGCAGGGCGCGCGGGAGAGCTGCAGCGTCGGCTGCGCGATGTAGTTTCGCGGGTCGGCCTGGATGCGGCGGCGAAACTCCTCGCGCTCCGCGGCGGTGCTGTAGGGGCCGATCAGCATGCCGTAGCCGCCGGATTCGCCCACCGCCTTGACGACGTACTGATCCAGGTGGTCGAGCACGTGCTGGCGCTCGGTCGGCTCGCTGCACAGAATACGTCTCGACGTTGTCGAGCACCGGATCCTCGCCCAGAAAATACTTGATGATCTTCGGCACGTAGGCGTACAGCGCCTTGTCGTCGGCGACGCCGGTGCCGAGCGCATTGGCGAGCGTCACGTTGCCGGAGCGGTAGGCGTTGAACAGGCCGGCGACGCCCAGGGTGGAGTCGGCGCGAAAGGCCAGCGGATCGATGAAGTCGTCGTCCACGCGGCGGTAGATCACATCCACGCGGCGCAACCCGGCGGTGGTGCGCATGTAGACCAGGTTGTCGTGGACCGCGAGGTCGCGGCCTTCCACCAGCTCGATGCCCATCTGGCGCGCGAGGAAGGCGTGCTCGAAGTAGGCGGAGTTGTAGACGCCGGGAGTGAGCAGGACGATGTTGGGATCGGGCCGGCCTTCGGGCGCGAGCGCGCGCAGCGTGGCCAGCAGCGACTTCGCTGTAGTGATCGATGGAGCGCACGCCGGCGGTGCGGAACAGTTCCGGGAAGATGCGCTTCATCACCTGGCGCGACGTCAGCATGTAGGACACGCCGCTCGGCACGCGCAGGTTGTCTTCGAGCACGACGAAGCGGCCGTCGGGCAGGCGGATCAGGTCGGTGCCGACCACGGCGACGTAGATGTTCTTGGGAACCGTCGATGCCGCGCATCTCGCGGCGGAAATGTTTGCACGAATAGACGATTTCGCGCGGAACCACGCCGTCGGCGAGGCAGCGGCCGTCGCCATAGATGTCGCGCAGGAACAGGTTCAGCGCCGTGATGCGCTGCGTCAGGCCGCGCTCGATGGTTTCCCACTCGGCGCTGGTGATGATGCGCGGCAGCAGGTCGTGCGGGAAGATGCGCTCGGTGCCTTCTTCGCGCCCGTAGACGGTGAAGGTGATGCCCTGGTGCAGGAACGAAACGTCGGCCGCCTGCTTGCGGCGCCGCATTTCGGCCAGAGGGAGATCCTGCAGCATTTCGTGCAACGCGCGGTAATGCGGGCGCGGAACAGACTCGGACTGGAACATTTCGTCGAACGCGCCGTCCAGCCAATAGTCGTGAAAACGGACTTGCTGCGAAGTGTCGAAAGCAGGTGTCATACGGACCCTCCTTCGACAGGGAAGGTTTTCCCAATTTACCACGAGGGCGGGCGCACCGATGGTATACATCGATGCACTAGGAGTCCTATGCGTTGGATGCTGGCGCTAATGATGACCGCGGTGCCCATCGAGGCTGCCACCGATGTCAAGCTCGACGCTCCGCAAGCACGGGCGGTTCTTGTCACTTTGGAGCCGAACACTCGATACGCGACGCACGAGCTGTCGATGGGTGGCGTTGTGGTGTTTCTGGGGGCGGGCGAAGCCGCGGTCACTTCCTCAGGCAGGACTGAGACTATTCAATTCAAGAACGGCGATTTCCGCTGGCTTTCTGGCGCAACGAGCTATGAGAACCTCGGCGAAACAGCGATCCGATTCATCGAAGTCGAGCTGAAAACCAAGCCGCAAGGGCCGCTGCCGTCCACCGATCTCGACCCGATCAAAACCGATCCGGAGCACTACAGGGCCGAATTCGAGAACGACCGCGTCCGGGTGCTGCGTGTGCGGTATGGTCCGCACGAGAAGGGCGCGCTTCACGAGCACAAACTGAACCGCGTGGTTTGCTACGTGACCGACCACCCGGGATTGAAAGCGGGATCGGTGCGGATTGCCGGACCGGCGACGCACAGCGAAGAGAATCGCGCGGATTATGCGGTGGAGAGAGTGGCGGTGGAGTTGAAGTAAACGGATATTCCGTTCTTTCCTATCGATTTGATGATAGTATCTACTATATCCGGTTACTTTGTTCGTCAGGAGGTCGAAATGAGGATGTCAACCATTTTCAATCTCGGAATTGCAATGCTGATAGTCGGTTTGGGCCTGCACGCCCAGCCGATCCCGCAGAGAATCGCAGCGATTACGTCCGAAATCCTCGCCAAAGACTACGAGCAGGCCGGAGTTGATCTGGCTGGTCTCCAACGCGAGATCCAGTCCAAGATGGATCGCGTTTCGAGCGATCAACGCCAGGCGTTATTCCGTCATGCCTTCGACCGGGCGCGCACCGCGTCTGACCAAACCGCGCTCGATGATGTGAACGCCTGCTCGACGGCCTACAACCAGGGCGACTGGGCAACCGCGCTCGGTCGCTTGACGGATGCATCCATCAGCGTAGCCGAGCTGATGCGGCAGGGCGGCACAGCCGCGGTGTTTCAGCTCGATAAAGCTCGTGCCGACACGCCCCGCGCGCGCTTTCCGGATCTTTTGCGAGCCGCGCGCGCCGCTTACAACGACAAACGCCCGACCGAGACTCTGGAATACGCCAAGCGCGCCATCTCGGCCATTCAGCAGCTCCCCGGTTCCTCGCAAGGCTTGCTTTTGAGACAGCCGTACACCTTGCAGGGTCTCGCCTATCTGGATCTGAACGACCGCGCCAATGCCGAGGCATCGCTGGCGGCGTCTGCGATCGCTGAATTCAGATCGGCGCCTCCCAGCATGCGGCTGGCAAAAGCGCTGTTGGATCGGGGCGCCACTGCGGCGGTCCTCAACTACCTGGAGCGATGCAAGGCGCTATGGCCGTCGGGGGCAGACCAGCTCGCCGCGTGGGAAGCAGCCATCCAGGCTAATCAGACGCCGGCCTTTGGAACCGCGGCTAGTTTGTACTGAGTCGCTGGCGGTGCGCTGGTTCAGTTCGGCTGGCGCGTCGCGTAGTAGCCCTTGCGCGCTTGAACTTTCAAGTCTTTGTTCGAAGGCTTGATGTCGATGCGCCGGAAGCTGCCGTCCTTGGTCGGGTTGCTGGGCGAATAGCCGATCGAATATTGCGAGCGCATCTCGTCCTGCAGTTCGCGGAATGCGTCCTGCAGCGTATTCTTGCGATCGATGTGGAACACGCGCCCGCCGGTCTCTTCCGCCATGCGTTTCAGGTACGAGTCGCTAGTGCCGCCGAACGTCAGGCCGTTGCCGTAGTAGAACTGGCGGTCGACGTAGTAGAAGCCGTAAATGATCGCGTCGGCTTTCTGCGCGGCTTCGATGGCCTGCTGGATCTTGTATGTGCTGCCCTGATCCTCGCCGTCGGTTATGAGCACGAGCACCTTGCGGCCGACTTGTCCGTGAAGCTGATCGTGCGCGGCCAGATAGACCGCATCGTACAGAATGGTCCCCTTGGGATGATTGACGGTGGGTACCGGCCCGGGCTGCAGCCCGCCTACGGACGAGTTCACGTGCAGTCCATCGAGGCCCGAACGCAGAAGGCGAGGCGAACTGGTGTAATCCTGCAGCAGCTCGGCCTCGGAGCCGAAGCTGATGAGAAACGCCAGATCCTGCTTGCGCAGCACCTGTTCGAAGAATCGTGAGGCAGCGTCCTTTTCGATATCGATGAGGTTCATCTGGCTGGCGCTGACATCCACCAGCAGTCCGATGGTGAGAGGCAGATCGGTCTCGCGGGCGAAGTACTTGACGTCTTGCTGCTTGCCGTCCTCGAGCAGATCGAAGTCCCCCTTTTCGAGATTGCCAACCAGGCCGCCGCGTTTGTCGCGCACGCTGAAGAGGATGTTGACGATGTCGACGTCAACCTTGATGGTGGGGACGTCCTGCGCTGCCAGCAGGGCCGCAACCAGCAACACGCCCGGAAATCGCATCAGGACAGGCAACCGCATTATATTGATAGATGCGTCGCTTCGGGATCTCGTTCCAATGCGCAAAGCCATAGTTCATCTCAAGAAGGCCGACCCGGTTCTCGGTTCGGTGATCGACCGCGTGGGCGCCTACCGCATCGAGTATCGCGATCCGGTCTTTGAAACCCTCGTCAGATCCATTGTCTATCAACAGCTCAGTGGAAAGGTGGCGTCGGTGATTTTTGGCCGTCTCGCGGCCATGCTGCCGGGCGGCGCAATCACGCCCGAGGGTATCCTCAAGCTGACGCCGCTGAAGATGCGGCGCGCGGGATTGTCCAAGCAGAAGACCGCCTACATTCGCGACCTGGCGCGCAAGACGGCGCGCGGCAAAGTGATCGTTCGAAGCGCTGCCGTCGCTGGCCGACCATGAAGTGATCGAACACCTGACGCAGGTGAAGGGCATCGGCGTGTGGACCGCGCACATGTTTCTGATTTTCGCGTTGCAGCGCCCGGACGTTTTGCCGACGGGCGACCTGGGCGTGCGCACCGCGATCCGCAAGGCCTACGGGCTGGACGAGCTGCCGCATCCAGCCGAAATGGAAGAGATCGCGGCGCGCTGGCGGCCGTATTGTTCGGTGGCCAGTTGGTACTTGTGGCGGAGTCTCGAAAATCAGGCCGCGTTGTAAGTGGACGCCGGAGTCACGGGATGCGGATGTTTTGCTCGCCGCAAATCGTGAACACCGACAGCAGATTCGTCATGCCGAGCAATTGCCGGATGCGTTTGCCGAGATTGATCAGCTCGAGCTGGCAGCCGCCTGATCGAGCCGAGACATAAAGCCGCACTAATGTTCCGAGGCCCATGCTGTCCATGTGCTGGAGGTCGGAGAGATCCAGCACGATGCGCTTCGATTCCGGAATCAGTCCGCTGACCTCTTCGTAGAGAAAATTGTGGACGCCCGCGACCAGTTGGCCGCTGCATCGCACAACGGCCTCACCATCGGCGCGCTCGATGTCCAGTGTCAGACGCTGCGCTGCGGCGGCTTCGTCCATCAGGCCCTACGCTGCTGGAACATGTCGAAGGTTTCGAAATCGCCGCGCAGCAGATCGCGCGTGCCGCGATAGCCGAGCCAGCCGGCGATCATGGTCGCATACACGCGGCGAAAATCGGTGGTGTAGATCAGGTTGTCGCCCGCGTCGAGTTCGGTAAGGCTCGGAATCTTTCCGTAGTGTCCGCCCTTCACCTGTTTTCCGGCGACGAACATCAGGTTCGCGGTGCCGTGATCGGTGCCGAGGTTGACGTTCTCCGGAACGCGGCGGCCGAATTCGGAGAACACCATGATCACGACGTCGTCGGCGCGGCCGATGCGTTCGAGATCGCGCAGGAATGCGGCCACGGCGTCGGAAGCGTACGTCAGCAGGCGATGATGCAGGTCGCCCTGGAACACGTGCGTGTCGAACGCGTTGTTGCGATAGGACGTGTAGTAGAGGCGCGTCGGCATGCCCGCTTGAATCAGCGCCGCGACCTTCGGCAAATCGAGACTCACGATCCCGTAGTCGACCGGCGAACGGTACTTGGTCCAGGCCTCGCGCACCAGCGCCGAAGAATTCTTGGCGCTCTGCGCGATGTCGAGAAGATAGCGCCGCGACGGATTGTCGATCTTCGCGCTGGCCGGAGGTGGATCGGCCACGCCGCGCTCTTCGGCGAACATTTCGCTGGTGAACTGTGTACGGATCGTCGAAGACCACCGGAACGTGCAGACGGCTGCGGACTGCGAGCGACTGGTGCGAGTCGATGTCCACGAGAAAATTCGGAGGCGCATCCGGGCGCCATCGCGTCGGCGAGACGGCCCACCCAGCCGTACGGTTCGCCGCTGTTGGGCGCGGCGGTGTGCCAGTAGGCCATCGAGGTGAAGTGCGAGAACGACGGATTCTCGTAGCCGCAGCCGTGCACGATGGCGAGCTGGCCGCTCTTGTAGAGGCGCTCGAAACCCGCCATGCCGGAGCTGAAGCCGAAGTGGTCGTCGATGACGCGCAGTTGCTTGCGCGCGATGCCGAGATTTGGCCGGTGCTTGTAGTAGGCGTCGTCGGCGTAGGGCACCAGCGTGTTCAAGCCGTCGTTACCGCCCGACAGCTCGAGCACAACCAGAATTTTCCCATTCGACTCGGTTTCGGCGGCGAGTGCGGCAGCCGCCTGGCCGAACAGTGCCATGCGCAGCGCAGAACCCGCGCACACGCTCACGCCGCACATGCCCGCGCGCAGCAGATCGCGCCGGCTGGATTTCGGAAATTCAAAATAATTCTTGTTCATAGCCCGCGCTCCTCAACCGAGTTGATACTCGGGCTGGCTCATGATCATGTGCAGTGCCAGCCGCAGCGAGTCTTCCATGTAAGTTTGGGCAGCCGCGATGTCGCTGGTGCCCAGTTCCTTGTCTAAGAATGCGACTAACTTCCGGCGCGTTTCCTGATCCGGTGCAACGCGCATGAAGCGATGGATCAGGTAGTCTACCGCTTCGGTAGTGTTCTTGGCGTGCGCGGCCAGGATCATCGCGGCGAGATCGATGTGCGCGGTATCGCGCGGAATCGGCTTTACTCGTTCGATGGCCATCTGCCAGCCGCGATAGCTGCCGTAGCGCGTGTTGAAATCCTCGTCGCGGTCGGCGGCCATGTTGGACTCGGCGATCTCGCCGGACTTGGTATCAGGTTTGGTGGCGGCGCTGATGTCCATGCCGCGGCGCAAGCGTTCGGCGACGCCACGCACGTCGCCCGGGCCGTAGCGATCGGTCGGGATAAAGCTGATGGTCGGAAACAGAACGTCGCGCGCGAAATTACCTCGCTCGAGCAGCAGGCCAGGCGTGACCCAACTCTGCCCGCTGTTCCATCCAGCCACGGTCGGCGGCGAAAACAGTAGCTGGCCCAGCGCGCCGGTTACGGAATTGAAGTCGGGCACGCCGGGCACGGTCTTCAGTCCAAGCTTGTGATACGTCGTGATGGCCAGTTCAACCGGGCTTTTGATCTCGGTGCCCACCGAAGCCGGGCTGTAGAAATCGCGCGACAGGAAAATCTTTTCGAGCAGCGGCGCGATCTCATAATCCGACTGGCGCAGCACCGCGCCGAGCTGCTTCTGAAGATCGGGCGTCAGGTCCTGGCGCACGAAGAAGCGGTAGATCTTGCCGGCGATAAAGTCCGCCGTCGCGGGCTGCTGCAAAATAATGTTAATGATATCGACGCCGTCGAAGCGGCCGGTCTTGCCGAGAAAAGTCTTCTCGCCGTCGTCGTGCTGGTCCTTGTTTACGACGAACTTCGTGTCCACGCAGTTCCAGCCAGTGAACGCGCGTGCGGCCTCCCGAATGTCCTTCTCGGTGTAGTGGCCGACGCCCATGGTGAACAGTTCCATGATTTCGCGCGCGAAGTTTTCGTTGGACGCGCCTTTCACGTTCACGCCGGCATCCAGGAACACGAGCATCGCGGGATCCTGCCCCACGCCGATCAGCAGGTTTCTGAAATTCCCGGTTCCATGTTTTTGGAAGAGCTGCAACTGCTGGAGGAGCTTGCGATAGTCGCGCACCTTGGCTTCGTTGGACGCGAAATGCCCATGCCAGAACAGCGCCATTTTTTCTTCGAGCGGGCGCGGGCTGGTAAGCATGCGGTTGGCCCACCAGTAGCCGACTCGGCGGGTCTCTAAAACACTCGCGCGCAGCCAGTAGAAAAATTCGTTGACCACCGGCTGGAGGCGGCGGTTGCCGCTGGGCTTCACCTTGATGCCGAGCGCCTCGCCGGTTTCTTTGGCCTGATCGGTAACGGCGGGACGGCTGGGCGGAAACGGCTCAAGTCCCGGATCGTGGATGCCGGATTCGTCGAACGGTGCGAGGCCGCTCGTGTCGGCTCCATCGAAGCGCACCAGGTGCGCGACGGCTTTCGCGGGAGTCATTTTCGCGAGCGCCTGAATCTCTTCGGGCGTGCCGCCGAATCCGGCGCGCTCCAGCAGGTGCGCGGCGAAATCGTAGTTCCAATCGGCGGCGGCGATCGGTGTGAGATCGTTCTGCCACGCCGCCGGTCCCGTGGTCTGCGCACTGGCGGCGGGAAGAATGGCCAACGCCGCTGCGGCCGCGCACAGGACGCGAATCGCCACTCGATGAGGCATGTTCGTGCTCCTTCCGAGCCTGTTTTGCCTGCTTCTTGAAATGGTGACACGAATCGCGAGACGATGCCAACTGGCGCCGCTATTCCGTAACTGGAGGAGCTGCCGGCTTACCCGTCTTCCGCCGCAGGAACAGGATCACGAGCAAATAGACGAACGCCAACGGCGCCGTGAATATCAGCACGATCGGGAACAAGTTGCTCCCGGCTTTGTAGGCGAACACCGTGTAGGCGAGAACCGGCAACATCAGGAGCAGTGGCAGGGACGCCGCCACCTGCCAGCCGCCACGAAAACGCCACAGCGTCCAAACCTGCAGGATGAAGTATGCGGGGACGGCCAAGAACATCGCCATCCCGAACAGGAGTCTCGACGAACTGCGGGGACCGATTCATGTAGGCTTGCGTTTCGGCCTCGATATGGCGATTCTGCTCGGCCTGCATGCGTTCGGCCCATTCGGCCGCGACCCGCGGCGACGAAGTGGCCACGCCGGTCCAGGTGAGATCCACCGGGATGCTGGTTTTCGCGTAGGTCGTCCGCCCGCTCACGGCCTCCACCACGATGGTGTCTACTTTGCGCGGATCGACATAGGCAATCCAATAGAACGCCTCGCCGCTGCCGGCATCGTGCGGCATAGCGCCGCTGGTCATGGCGGGGACTGGCTTGCCGCCCAGGAACCCGCGCGCGATCACTTGCATCTTGCGGTCCGTCGTGTAGGCGACGCGAAGGTAGACCTTGTCCCACTTGTCGAGAATGGCAGGCGACTGCGGATCGATGTCCAGGATTTGCAGGGTGACATCGGCGCGCGCGGCTGTGGACGCGAGAAGCATGGCCGCCAGCGGGAGTGCGCGGGAGATGTTGGTCCGTCTGATGCCGCTAGAATATCAAGCGCCGCGCCGGCTGGTAGAAGGGCTGTCCGCGACCACGAACCGGAGTAGCCAATCGGTGCACTGCGTGATTCTGCCGCCACGGTGCGGCGCTTGCTAGAGCGCTCGAAAGGAGGATCGGTTGGAGTTGTTGGTTGACATGATAGCGGCCTCCTGCGTTCGAGTTAACATACCTGGCCTGCCTAGCTCCTGCCACGATCGGAGCTCGCCTGCGCGATTCGACGCTTGACGGTCTTCGCCGCGCGCGTTCGCACCTTTGCGGACGCCAGCCGCGCGAAGTCGCGCTGCAGCTTGTCGAGTTGCTCGTCAGGCACATCTTCGAGTCCCACCAACTCTGTCCGTGCGGCTTTTATGGCGCGCAGCAACTCGTCGAGCTTCAATTGAATCGCCCGCGTGTCGCGGCTCTGGCTGTTCTGTATCAGGAAGACCATGAGAAACGTGATGATGGTCGTCGAAGTGTTGATGATCAATTGCCAGGTGTCTGAAAAATGGAAGAGCGGTCCCGACGCACGAGCCACGCCAGAATCAGCACGCTGGCCGCGATGAAGGCAGCCGGACTGCCCATCGCCTCGCCGGCCGCGTGGGCCAGCCGCCGAAAATGTTCTCGCACATTCAGTGGCGGAGCAATCCATCGCCCGTTGGCGAAAATGCCGGAATCCAGCGAGATCCGGACCGCACGTCACCTGTTACACGGTAAATTGTGCGCTGACGGCTCACGGCTGGCGAAGCGGCTTCCCGCGATCACGAACCGCAGCGGCCACTCGGCGCAGTGCGTGATTCCGATTCGCGGCGTCACGCGAATCTCGAAGCGCGACTTCATCGCGCTCGCTTCGAACCTGCAGTGCCCCGCGCGTCAGGTCGGCGCCGTTTTGCCGGCGCGTGATTCCCATCGCCAGCGTGAGTTTGCCGGGTCCCGAAGCCAGGTCTTCGACGCGCTTGGCCGCCGGACGACGCCGCCGCATGGTCGCGATTCCGGCCAGCGGTTCGAGCGCGCGGATCAGAACGCACCCCGCCTTGCCTTCTTCTTCGGCCACAAAGTTCAGGCACTCGTACATGCCGTAGATGAAGTACACGTAAGCGTGGCCGGGCGGTCCGAACATGCACGCGCGTTCGATCGGTGATCCCGCGCCAGGCGTGCGCAGCGCGGTCGTCGACTCCCAGGTACGCTTCGGTCTCAACAATGCGTCCCGCCGTCTTGCCATGCACCACGATTTTGCCCAGACAATCGCGCGCAACCTCGACGGCCGGACGCGCGTAGAAGGCTCGATCCAGCACGCGCGACTGCGTCATGAGTTCTGTGAAGGAAAGGCTCACAGCTTCTTGTATGCTAGGAGGTTAGCATGCGGCTATTCACTGGCCTCGACCCTCCCCGAGGACATTCTGGAAAGGCTGGAGCGCTTGCTGATGCACTTGCGCCCCGCCGCCCACTTGAAGTGGAGTCCGGTGTACAACCTGCATTTGACGCTGAAGTTCATCGGAGAATGGCCGGAAGAAAAACTGCCCGAGCTGCAGACCGCGCTGTGCTCCATCGCGCCGCGCGCGCCGATCCCCGCTGAAGTGAAAGGGCTCGGATGGTATCCCAATCCGCATCAT
The DNA here is from genome assembly GCA_963792065.1 of Terriglobia bacterium. Classification (GTDB taxonomy): domain Bacteria; phylum Acidobacteriota; class Terriglobia; order Bryobacterales; family Bryobacteraceae; genus Palsa-89. Next base: position 4,751,026 of record CAWBUU010000001.1, on the reverse strand, counting down.
CCGCGCGTGTTCTGGGCGGGCGTGCAAGGGGGCGAGCCGCTGGTGACGCTGGTCCGCGACATCGAAGCGCGCACTCGCGCCTTTGGGGATCGCTCCGGATGAGCGCGCGTTTTCGGCGCACCTGACGCTGGCGCGCATCAAGGACCCGGTTCCGCTGCAGTCGCTGCGCAACGCCATCGCGCAACTGGAGTCGCCCGAATTCGGCGCGTTTACAGCGGATCGTTTCCATCTGTACCGCAGCCAGCCCGGCGCGGCCGGCTCGATCTACACCAAATTGTCGGAGCATCCTTTTCAAGCGAAATGACCGGACTCCTCGCGGTGGTGATCGCATATCTGGTTGGCGGCATCCCGTTCGGGTATTTGCTGGTGCGGCTCAAGACCGGCGAAGACGTGCGCTCCAAAGGCAGCGGCAATATCGGCGCCACCAATGTGCTGCGCACTACCGGCCGCGCGATCGCGGTTGCGACGCTGTTGCTCGACATCGCCAAGGGCTTCTTCGCCGTGTGGCTGGCAGCGCGGCTCACCAGCGATTCGCCGCTGTGGATGAGTCTGGCGGCGCTGGCCGTGATGGCCGGGCATGCATATCCGGTGTTTCTCAAGTTCCGCGGCGGCAAAGCGGTGGCGAGCTTCATTGGGGCGTTCGCGTATCTTAACGCCGATCCCGCTGGTGGCGGCGCTCGTGCTGCTGGTCATCGTGGTTGCGGCGACTCGCCACATCTCGATGGGATCGATCGCGGCCGCCGGAAGCCTTCCGCTCGGAGTCTGGCTGATCATGCATCCGCCCGCCGTGGTGCTTGCGGCGTCGCTGGTGGCCGGCGCGTTCATCATCTACCGGCACAGTTCCAACATCGCCCGCATTCGCGCGGGTACCGAGAACGTGTTCCGCTTCAAGTAATCAGAGAATGCCTGGCACGATTGCGATCATCGGCGGCGGAAGTTGGGGCACCGCGCTCGCCATCGTGCTCGCGCCGCGCTTCGACAGGATCCGGCTATGGGCGCATGAGGCCGACCTGGTGGAGCGCATGACCGCTTCGCGCGAGAACGACGTGTTCCTGCCCGGATTCCAGTTGCCCGCGAATGTTCAGCCCACCACCGATCTCAAGAGCGCGCTGGCCGGCGCCGCGACCGTCGTGGGCGTCATGCCGTCGCGCTTCGCCCGCCCGCTGTATCGCGCCATGCTGCCGCATCTCGAACCGGAGATGCGGTTCGTCAGCGCCACCAAGGGACTGGAACACGGCACGCTGCTGCGCATGTCCGAAGTGGCGCGCGCGGTGATCGGCGAACGATTCGCGCCGCGCGTCGCAGCGCTCTCCGGCCCAACCTTCGCCCGCGAAGTGGCGCGCGGCGAACCGACCGCCGTGGTGATCTCGTCCGAAGATCGCGAACTGGCCGCCGAAATCCAAGCGCGCGTTCTCCGGCCCCACGCTGCGCCTCTACACCAACGACGATCCCACCGGCGTCGAGATCGGCGCGGCGCTCAAGAACACCATCGCGATCGGCGCCGGCATCTGCCAGGGCCTGGGACTCGGCAACAATTCGATCGCGGCGCTCATCACGCGCGGCCTGGCCGAGATCACGCGCCTCGCGGTCGCGATGGGCGGGCGTCCCCGAACACTCGCGGGTCTGGCCGGCCTAGGGGACCTGGTACTCACCTGCACCGGAGAGCTAAGCAGGAACCGCAAGGTCGGAATCGAGCTGGCCAAGGGCCGCAAGCTGCGCCGAGATCGTCGACTCCATGGCCATGATCGCCGAGGGCGTCGAGACCACTTCCGCGGCCGTCGCCCTGGCGCGCAAACATGACGTGGATCTGCCGATTTCCGAACAAATGGACTCGATTCTGATCGGGCGCCCGATCGCCCCGCGACGCCATCCGCGAGCTGATGGAACGCACTCTCAAGAACGAGTAAGTGTAAAGCCCTGTAAACCCGCGCCGCTGCTTCCTCGTCGTCCACTACAGCGAATGACTTCTGACGGCTTCGGCTCGCAGGTTGCGCAACCTTCGTGGAACCGGCGGGTTAACAAAGTTAGAGCAGCCGGACGGATCCCGGATCGGGACGCCGAGTTGATGCTGCTGGTCCGGGACGGGGACCCGGCGGGCTTCGGTCTGTTGCTGGATCGCTACCGGGGTTCCGTGATTCATTTCCTGTACCGGATGGTGCAGAATCAAGCCGTGGCCGAGGAATTGGCGCAGGAAGTGTTTCTGCGGGTTTATCGATTCCGGGAGACTTATCAGCCGACGGCGAAGTTTACGACGTGGCTGTTTCGCATCGCGACGCACCTGGGATTGAACTGGATTCGCGACCGGCGCCATGATAAGCTGCAAGATAGTCTGGATGAAGAAACCTCGGACGGTACCGCGCGGCAGTTGGCGGATCGGACCAGGAACGTCGAGCAGGAGTTGGTTTATCGGGCGAAGCTGCGGGAGGTGCGGCAGGCTATCGAAAGCTTGCCCGCAAAGCAGCGAGCCGCGGTGCTGATGCACAAGTACGAAGAGATGGAGTACGCCGAGATCGCCAAGGCGCTGAGCTGTTCGGATTCGGCGGTAAAGTCGCTGCTGTTTCGAGCTTACGAATCGCTCCGATCGCGCCTGGCGCACATGGCATAGAGAGGGAAGATAGCGATGCAGTGCCCTTCGAAGACGGGGCGAGCCGCCGACTTGATTGTCGGCTATACGCGCGCGATCTCTCGATCTGACTGACGCGGCGGAATTCCGGCGGCACCTGGAATCGTGCGATGCCTGCCGCGAAATGGCCGCCCGGCAGGAGGCTCTCTGGCTAGCGCTTGGATGAATGGCGAGCGCCCGAGGCGACGCCCGGCTTCGACCAGAGGCTGCTTGCGGCGCATTGCGGACGCAACGGACGCAGATGGCTGGTGGGCATCTGGTCGTGGCGGCCGGCGTGGTCGGTCGCCGCGGCCTGCGCCGTTTTGGTGACGGCTTTTTTCCTGAAGATTCCGATCGTACGGACAGCGCCCGCGAACGCCCAGTCGGCGAGTCCACGCATCGAGCAGCAAGTCCAGCGCGCGCTCGACGACATGGACCTGCTCAAAGAACTCGGCATCGACGCCGTGGCTCCCGGACCCCAGTCTTAGCGAGGACCTAGCGAAGAACATGCGCTACCGCAGCTCGATCCTGGCACTCGGGGCAGTGGCCCTTGGGCTTGCACTGGAGCCTTCCGCCGTGGCGCAAGTCCGTCGCGGCGGCATGGGACGGGGAGCGCGCGCGCCGCGCATCAGGCTACCGCAGAAGGGTCCCCGGACTCCGATCCAGGAGTTCGAAACGATGCCGCCCGAGGAGCAACGCAACGCTCTCAATCGGCTGCCGCCCGGCGAGCGTCGCAAGCTGCAGGAGCGCCTCGATCGTTTCAATCAACTTCCCGAGGACCAGCGGCGCACGCTTGACGAACCTTTACAATCGGCTGCACCAGCTTCCTGCCGAGCGCCAGGAGTCGGTTCGAAAGGCCATCAACAAGTTTTCCGAACAGGATCCCGATCGCCAGGTCGCGATCCGCCAGGAACTGCGGCGCATGGCGGCACTTCCGCCCGACCAACGCCGGGAGCACGTGAAGAGCTCGGATTTCCGCTCGACCTTCAGCAAGAAGGAGCAGGACATCCTGCGAGACATGGCGCCGCTGCTGCCCGAACGGTAGCCAGGATACAGTTCTACGGCAAACGGCATGGCAGCTTGTATTCACGCTAACTGGGGTATTTCACGCTACCCTCGCCGAGCAAATTGGGGTAACCAGCTACGGGTGGTGGCGTTCAAAGGGCAGATTTCAGGTAATTCTTTCCGTCATCCCTCATGGCAGTCTGGTTGCACTCCCTCGCAGCGCACAAATAAGCACGCTAATGGGCGCTGTCGCGCAGGACAGCCTCCCACCGTTCGGCGGGCGCCCCAAGGCGTGCTTCAAAGAAAAAGGAGACCCGCATGGCATCCAGAGTTCTGACACTGTTAACGATCGCGTTCGTTGTATTCGCGTGCGCCGCGAACGCGCAACCCACGATAAAGAAGACACCGGTTTCGCCCACATCGGCGGCATCGGGCCACGAGATGTTCAAGACCTACTGCTCGCCCTGTCACGGCTTGGAAGGCAAAGGCAACGGGCCGGCCGCCGCAGCGCTCAAGAAGCAACCCGCCAACTTGACCGAGCTTTCCGCGCACAACGGCGGCAAGTTCCCCGAGTTGAAGGTATTCGCCACCATCAAGGGTGACTCCGAAGTCGCGGCGCACGGCTCGCGAGACATGCCGGTTTGGGGATCGCTGTTCCCCTCCATCAGTTCCGGGCAAGGCGAGGTGCAATTGCGAATCAGCAACCTGACCGACTACGTCAAGTCGATTCAGGGCAAGTAGCTCGCAAGCGGCGAGCAGGCCGCAGCAAGCGCTAACGGGTCGAGCACCGTGCTGGCGGGCTTGCTCAGCAGTTCGACAATGGGACGCCCGGGAAGTTTCCGGGCGTCCTCGTTTTTTCCCATCAGCTCCAGAATGGTGGGAGCGAAACTCAGGCTGTCGTAGGGTTCCTCGATCACCCGGTCGCGAGGAATCCCGGTGGCCGCATCCGCCCGCCAGCATCAGGACCGAATGAGTCGACATGCGCAGCAGTGAGCCGTGATTGCCGCCCGGGTTGAAGCCGCGCACGTTGAAGTTCCAATGGTTGCTGGCGAAGATCAGAAAGTCGGGCTCCGCCAGACGCGCGTTTCCGCGCGGTGAATCTTGCGAGCAAGCCCGTCGTCTCCCGCCGTCCGCATCTGACAACTCAGTTCGCAGGAACTGCTCATGCAGCGCCAGGATGCCGTTCGAGTAGGCCGTCTTGTGGACGGCGTGCATCCAGTCGAGTTCCGAGTGCCACGAGCTGAGCCACTCGCGCGCGGTCGGTCGGCGGCACGGCAAGTTGCGGGTCCTCGAACAGGGCCAGCGGAAAGCCGGGCGCGGGTTCGGCCGGTTCAAAGTGCGATCGCCCCGTCGGCGTCCTGCCGCAAGCCGCGCACCGGCAGGTAGCGAAGTTCGAGAATCCCCGTCCGCATCGTGCCGCGAAAGAATCAGCGCCTGGCGGTTCTCGTCGCGATATAGCCAGACGGCGTCTTCGTTGGTGGCGTCCGCGGGCGGCAAGCGCCAGGCTTGCGATTCGGAATCCGCATGGCGAGAAAGTCCACCGGGTGCGATCCCACCTCGGGCTGCACGTTGTTGCGAACCGACTGGCTCGCGAGCAGCGGGAAGTAATCGATGCGCTCGAAACTGCGGTTGAGATCGAGTGAGCCGTCCGCCGCCAGCACCAATCCCTGAGGCCCGGGGCCGACGACGTAATTCTGTAGATCGAAGACCGTGTTCGCGTCGCCCATGACGCGCTTCGGGATCAGATCCTCGGCGCTTGAAACGGCGCTTGTCGAACGCGGCGGGATCGAGTGCCAGCAGGCGCGCCAGCGCGTCGGCGTATTCCGAGTAGGTGTGCTCCTGGTCGCGCCAGGCCTCGAGTTGCACGCTGAGACGCCGCGCGGCTCTGTCCAGTCCTGCCTTGCGCTGCTCCGCGGTCCACTTCTTCGGCTGCGACTTGATCAGATCCCGCTGACGATCCATGCGCGGCGGAGCGCTGCCAGCTCCTCGCGAAGTTCTCGCACGAGTGGTCTCCCACTCGGCGCGATGCCGGTCGACGATCCCGAAGAATGCGCGCGATCGCGGCGCGGCGAAGCTCAGGCTGAATGCCGGAGCGATTCAGCTCGTTCAGCAGAATGTGCAGCGCGTTGAGAGTCCGAGTTGCGCAGGTACACCGAGGCGCGCTCGTTGCCGTCCGGATCGAGCAACGCGGTGGGATACTGATTGGCCGCGCCCTTCAGGTAGCGCGATTCATCGGACGGCGTCACCACTTCGGAGACGAACGGATCCAGGCCCTTCAGCTTGTATTCGGTCATCGGGATGGCGGTCGGTGACAACGTGGTGGCCGCCGCCGGCGCGGCTGTTGAAGAACTTCACCAGGTCGTAACCCTGGCTGTAGACGCCCGCCTGCGTGTTCATGCCATGATCCGAGACCACGACCAGCATGGTCGTATCGGCCAGCGGGCTGGCTTCGATGGCCGTCCACACGCGTCCTATCACGGCGTCGATGTCCTGGAGCGCCAGCCGCTGCGCCGCCGGATCGGAAGTAGCGTGCGCGGCGTGGTCGTAATCGCCGGTGAAATAGTCGAGGTAGCGCATTTCCGGATCCGCAAGCTTCGCGATCAGCTCTCGCTCGGACTGTTGTTGAACGCTGCTGGAGACTTCGAAGCCGATGGTCCACTCGTCGAGCAGGTCGCGCGGCGAACGTGCGAAGCGATGTTGCAAGCTGTGCTGCAGGACTTTCCAGTGCACTCCGCGCTGGTACAACTGAAAGGTTTGGAAGGCGCCTGGGAACCGATCGATCAGTAGCGGGATGCCGAGATCGTCGAGCACTTCGACTCCCGGCATGTCCACTCTGTTCGACAAGGCATAGCCAAGGTAGAACGGAAAAAAATTCAGGTAATCGTACACGTGATACGTGTAGCGATCGAATTCAGCGTTGCCGCGGATCTGCAAGTGCCGGCCAGTGTCGAGCAACGACCAGGAGGGCGCCGACAAGCTGATGGCGCGAACGTAGAAGTTCGCAAGGCGGGTGCCGCCGGCGCGGAAGACATGATCCATCCAGGGCAGGCTGCTGCGGCGCGTCGCAGGATCGAAGCGCGCGAGCTCGCGTTCCAGGACTTGTTCGGGAACGCCGTCCAGTTTCAGGATCACGACTCGCTGGACTTCGGCGGCGAGCGGCGCGCAAACGCCAAGCGCCAGAATCGTGAAACTGCGCCGTGCAACGGCTCTCACGGCCGGCCGCCGGCGGACGCTACCGCCGGCAAGGAACCGCCGTTCAGATATGCCAGACTGAGCGCTCGCCACGAATCGCCGACCGCGGGATTGCGCGACAGTTTCAGAAGCTGGTTCTTTGCTTCCACGTTCGTCGAACGCTGCAGCCCGCGCAGGCAGGCCATTCGAATTCCATAGTCGCCGGATCGTGCGAAGACCTCGGCGATCAGCGCCGGCGCTCGAGGGCCAGCGGTGCGCTCGGCCGAAAGCGCGTCGATGACCTCGCCGACCTGGCTCGGATCGCGCACCACCTCGGGCCGGGGACTGGAGGCCAGGAGCTGCTCCAGATACCGGATGTGCGTGGCGGCGCGGCGCCGGGCTTCGAGCTCGGCCAGCAGCAGTTCGTCATGCGCGGCATCGGGGGTTGAACCGCCGCGGAACAACCTTCCAAAAGCAGCCAGCAGACGGCTGGCGCGCGAATGCGTGTAGGCGTTGAGCTCTTTCTTGCGGTCGCGATCGAGCCGCGCTTCCAGACCACCCGGCGAGGCGGCGTACTGCATCAGCGCCGCATACTGCTCTTTGGCGACACGCGCCTCGGTATCCAGCGCGTTCTCGAGCGGGTTGAGCGCCAGGTGATCCAAGCGGTGGAGTAACTCGGCTTTCAGCTCGGGTTGAAGATCGGAATCCGCGGCCAGAAACTCCCGCGCCTCCGAGTATGAGCGCAGGCGCGCGGAGCGATCGGTGGGCGAGCCGTGGCGTCCGCGCACGAAGTTCCAGGTGGTCGTGGCCGCCAGGAACGGCCAATTCCCGAAACGCGAGACGCCGAGCACTCCGGTGATGACAGCGTTGGCGCCGTGATGCAGCATTTCACGCCGCTTGGGACTCAGGTCGTCTCGAAAATCGACCAGCAGGAACGGGACGCGCGGATAGTCCAGGCTATAGAGCGCCAGCGGGATCAGGTTCACCGGTCGAGCACCCGGCGTTCCCGAAGGCACGCGCCGATTCTCGGAGTCGAAATAGCGCGTCTCGCTGTAGCCGGTCCACTCCCACAGGCGGGAATCGTTCCAGGGGTCGGCGATGCCGAGAAACTGCGAGTCGAAATGGCGGTTGGCCGGTTGTTCGACATCTTGGCGCGCAATCCACAGCAGCGCCTGCGTGGGTTCACCTCCGGCCGGAGCCAGCGGGTCAAAGTAGAGTCCTTCGGCCTCGGCGCGCTGCCGGAGCAGTTCCCAATTGTGTCCGCGCGTCTCGGCCTGGCGGCTCATCTCCTTGTCATAAAACTTCGACACCGTCTCGGGGCGCACCAAGCCGCCGAAAGTGCGATCCGAAAGACTCAGGCGGGAATAGATGTCGCGCATGTCTTGGGACGCGAGTACACCGGGATCGCCCGATTCGCGCATCAGTGTATCCAGAGCGCCCAAGGTACGGAAGACCTGCAGTTTACGATAGTCGCTGGAATTATCGCGATAGCTGCGCGTGGAGGATCGAATGGCCGCACCGCGTGGATCGAGCTGCAGCAGCTGCAAGCTGTCGCCCAGCAGATTCGACCAGACTTTTTTCGAAGGTGCCGCCAAGTCCAAAAGCGGCGAAGGCACCCGATCGGCGTGTTCCTTTTCGCCGGCACGGAAGCGCATGAAGAACAGCGTGGAGGCGACGCGCTGGAGGGGCGTCGGGGAAGTGCTGGTAAGAATCCAGACGTAGCGCAATCGCGCGCTGTCCGGATCGTCGCTGCCCAGAGTATCGCGCAGCACGCTGAGCAGGGGAACGTCTACGCCAGGGGCGCCTGCTTCCACCGAGTGCATGCGGCCGAAGAGAGTAACCAGTTCCGCCCCGCCCTGAACCGGCTTTCGCTCGATGTGGTAGGCCGATACTTGCGGAACCGCGAGCTGAGATCCGATCAGGAAAGTGATTAGAGCAGTTTCCAGCAATGGGATACTCTTCTCTCAAGATTAACATCGGCGCGCGCCTCTCGATCGCAGAGCAGCCAGTAACCTGAGATAGCGAAAAGATTCGTCGCACTGACCGATAAGGGAGGCAGGGCGGAGACCAGCCGGCTAGGACCAAGCGGCGACGTGCCCCGGAGGTCGCTTTTGCGCAAACATCTGACCATTGGCCAGAAACTCGCAGCCAGCTTCGGCGTGGTGCTGGTATTAACGGCCGTGCTGAGCTATACGTCGCTAGCCACGGTGGGCCGGCTGGGCGGCATCTTGGATCGCGCCGTGAACGAAGACGCCCGGATCGCGGACCTGACCGGAGCCATCAAACTCAAGCTGCACCAGATGAAGGAGTTGACTACCGGGACGCAATTCGCCTACGCCGTCGGCAACGTCTTGAAGGCCGACACCTGCCAGGCCGAAACCGTGCAGAAAATGGGAGAATGTGCGTCCTGTCACGCGTTTGCCGGAGTGGACGGGCCCCGGCGGGACTTTACGAAACTGGCGGATGACGCTTCGAAGGACATCCATGAATTGACGCCCCTGCTGCACGATGACAAAGCGCGGGCCAAAGTGGCGGCGATTCGCAGCACCATTGGAGACTGGCGGCAATTCTTCAACCAGTATTTGGAACTGATCTCGCACAAGGATTTCGCAGGCGGCCATGCGCTGGTTACGGAGCGGATGGACGCGCTGCTGGAGCGTGTGAACACGGCTGCTGCGGCGCTGGAGGATGAACAACTGGATTTGCGGAAGTCCTTTCAGGCTTCGGCCGCCCGGAGCGTCTCGCGCTCGCGGCTCACCACCTTGGTGCTGATAGCCATCGGTTTGCTGTGCGGCGTCTTGGTGTTTATCGCGATACGCCGGATCAATCGGCTGTTGCGCAAAGTGGCCGGCGATTTGAATGAGGGAGCGCGGCGGGTTTCCGCCGACGCCGAAGAGGTCCGCCGATCCAGCTTCACGCTGCAGGAGGGCGCTTCCGATCAGGCCGCTTCGATTCAAGAAACCTCCGCTTCGAGCGAGGAGGTCAGCGCCACCGCCGAGCAGAACGCCGAGTTCGCGATGCAGGCCTCCAAGCTCATCAAGGAGGTGCGGCAACAGATGACCGAGACCGATCAAGTCCTGAATCAGACCATCTCCGCCATGACCGAGATTGAGCGCTCGGGCGACAGCATTTCCAAGATCATCAAGGTGATTGACGAGATCGCGTTTCAAACCAACCTGCTGGCGTTGAACGCCGCCGTGGAAGCGGCGCGCGCCGGCGAGTCCGGCATGGGATTCGCGGTGGTGGCCGACGAGGTCCGCACTCTGGCGCAGCGCTGCGCGGGCGCGGCCAAGGATACCGCCAGCCTGATCGGTGAATCCAACGCGCGCTCCAAGGAAGGCAAGGAGCGGCTGGATCTTCTGGCGGAGCGAATTCGCACCATGGCGCAAGGCACCGAGGCGATCACGACGCTGGCCGATCAGGTTCAGAACGGAAGCCAGGAGCAGGCCCGCGCAACCGAACAAATCGGCAAGGCGCTCATGCAAATGCAATCGGTCACCGAGCGTACCGCGGCCAATGCCCAGGACGGTTCGCTGGTGGGAGAGCGTTTGAGCGCGGAGTCCAAGACGCTGGAAGACGCCGTCCAGCGCCTGGAGTTGCTGGTGGGGCGAAGCTAGAAAGCGCGCGCTCAGAGCGGTCTCGATCCGGGTACAATCAAGATTCCCCACATGGTGAAGGCGGTTCCCGGTATCCTGGCTCAAATTGTCGAGCAAAAAAAGCTCGAATTGTCCCGGCGTGTCGAGGGTTTGGAAGCGCGTGCCGAGGCCTCCGTCGCGGGCCGCCGTGACTTTGTTCACGCACTCGCCAGCCAGGCTCCCGCCATCATCGCGGAAATCAAGCAAGCTTCTCCCAGCAAGGGCAGGCTGTCCGAACATTTCGACCCGGTTGCACTGGCTCAGGCCTATCGAGCGGGGAGGGGCAGCCGCGCTGTCGGTGCTCACGGACGAAAAATATTTCCGAGGCAGCCTGTCGGATCTGGAATCGGCGCGCGCGGCGACCGCGCTGCCGGTGCTGCGTAAGGATTTCACCATCGATCCGTATCATGTGCATCAGGCGGCGGCGCATGGCGCCGATGCGATTCTCCTGATTGCGGCGATTCTGTCCGAGCGCGAGATGCGAGAGCTGCGCGAGCTGGCAGAGCATTACCGCATGGCCGCGCTGGTGGAAGTGCATGATGAAGACGAACTGGACGCGGCGCTGGCTTCGGGCGCGCGCATCGTCGGCGTCAACAATCGCAACCTGCACACTTTTGAAGTGGACCTCGAGGTGGCGCTGCGCCTGGCCGGAAAAATTCCCGCCGGCGTCGTGAAGGTCGCAGAAAGCGGCATCCACGCAGCGCGCCGATATCGAGCGCCTGGCGGGGGCCGGCTACCAGGCGTTTCTTGATCGGCGAGCACTTGATGAAGTCGGGCGATCCGGCGCAAGCGCTGCGGGCGCTGTTGTCATATGATGGTGAAAATTTGCGGCATCACCAATCGGGACGACGCCATGGCAGCCGTCGAAGCGGGGGCTTCGGCCATCGGCTTCAATTTCTATCGCGACAGCCCGCGCTATGTTTCGCCCACCGGCGCGGCGATGATCGCGGCCAAAATTCCCGCGCTGGTTTGGAAGGTGGGCGTGTTTGTAGACGAGACGCCGGAAGCGGTGGCGAAGATCGCGGTGGACGTCGGACTCGACGTGGCGCAGCTCCACGGCTTTGCTGATGCGCGCGGCATACGCGTGTGGCGCGCGCAGCCGGCCGATGCACCCGTCCCCGAACAATTGCCGGAAGGCGCTGAAGCGTTGCTGCATCGACACGCCTTCAACCGTGTTGTTGGGCGGCACGGGCCAAACCTGGGACTGGTCGAAATCCGGGCGGCATCTATGGAAGATCATCATCGCGGGCGGCTTGGACGCCTCCAACGTGCGACAAGCCATCGAGGCAGCGCAGCCCTGGGGCGTTGACGCCTGCTCGCGGCTCGAAAAATCGCCCGGACTCAAAGATCACGAAAAGATGCGGCAATTTGTGAAGGCCGCGCTGGCAGTATGATGACACCGCAACCGGACGCGCGCGGACATTTCGGACCTTATGGCGGACGCTTCGTGCCCGAGGTGCTGATGGCGCCGCTCGAGCAACTCGAGCAAGCTTATCGCGAGGCTCGCAGTGATCCGGCATTTCAAGCCGAGTTGCAGGACTTGCTGGCTAACTACGTCGGCCGCCCAACGCCGCTCTATCATGCGCGTCGGTTGAGCGAACTCGCGGGCGGCGGCGCGAAGATCTACATCAAGCGCGAGGACCTGCTGCACACCGGCGCGCACAAGATCAACAACTGCCTCGGCCAGGCGCTGCTGGCCCGGCGCATGGGCAAGAAGCGCATCATCGCCGAGACCGGCGCAGGGCAGCACGGCGTCGCCACCGCGACCGTATGCGCGCTGTTCGGATTCGAGTGCATCGTCTACATGGGAGAAGAGGACATGCGCCGCCAGCGTCTGAACGTTTTCCGCATGCGGCTGCTGGGCGCGAAAGTCGTCGGCGTCGCCAATGGAAGCCGCACTCTGAAGGACGCCATCAGTGAAGCCATGCGCGATTGGGTCACCAACGTCGAAAGCACGCACTACCTGCTCGGCTCGGCGCTGGGCGCGCATCCGTATCCGATGATGGTCCGCGATTTTCATCGCGTGATCGGTGAAGAGACGCGCCGCCAGATCCTGGAACGCGAAGGCCGGCTGCCGGATTCGGTGTTCGCGTGCGTAGGCGGGGGCAGCAACGCGATCGGGATGTTTCACGCTTTCTTGAATGATGCGGGCGTGCGGTTGATCGGGGTGGAGGCGGGCGGACGCGGGTCCGCACTCGGCTCGCATGCGGCGCGTTTCTCGGGTGGATCGCCGGGCGTTCTGCATGGAGCGTACAGTTACCTGCTGCAAGACACCGAAGGGCAGGTGGCGCTGACGCATTCCGTATCCGCGGGACTGGACTACGCGCTGGTCGGCCCCGAGCACGCCTGGCTGCGCGAGCAGGGCCGCACCGAGTATGTTTCGGCCACCGATCGCCGAAGCGCTCGATGCGGCGCAGACGCTGGCGCGCAAGGAAGGCATCATACCGGCGCTCGAATCCGCGCATGCGGTGTCGGAAGCGCTGCGGCGAGCGGCGAACGCGCACGGCGAACTGTTCGTCATCAATCTCTCCGGACGCGGCGACAAAGACACCGACATCTATCGCGAAAATCTGAAGGAGCTGGATGAGCCAGACCAGAATCGGCCGGCTCTTTGAACGCCTGGGCGCCGAAGGGCGTCCCGCTTTCATCGCTTACCTCACCGCCGGCGATCCGTCGCCGGATCGAACTCCGGCACTGGTTGCCGCGCTCGAGCGCGGCGGCGTGGACCTGATCGAGCTCGGCGTTCCGTTCTCCGATCCCATCGCCGACGGCCCGGTGATCCAGCGCGGGAGCGCCCGTGCGCTGCAGGCAGGTACGCGCGTGGCGACGGTGCTCGAAATCGCAGCGCGCATCCGCAAGCAATCCGAAATCCCTCTGCTGCTGTTCACCTACATGAATCCCGTGCTGCGCTACGGCCTCGATCGGCTGGCGCGCGACGCGGCTGCGGCGGGTATCGACGGGTGCCTGCTCATCGATCTGAGCGTCGAAGAAGCCGAGCCGTATGTCGCTGCGATGCGAGGAGCCGGGCTCGACACGGTATTCCTGGCCGCTCCTACCAGCAGCGAACGGCGCCTGCGGCTGGTGGCGGAATATTCCAGCGGCTTCGTCTACCTGGTTTCGAGAACCGGCGTGACCGGCGAACGCGCCAGCGTGTCGGCGTCCGTGGCGCCGTTGGTGAAGCGATGCGTCAGGTAACCAAGCTGCCGCTCGCGGTCGGTTTCGGAATTTCGAGCGCCGATCAGGTGCGCGAAGTGGGCGCAGATTGCTGACGGCGTGGCGGTAGGCAGCGCCATTGTTCGAACCATTGAGCAATACGCCGCATCCGCCGAGCTCGAGACCAGGCTCGAAGCCATGGCCCGTGAGCTTGCCGGTGGTTTACCATCGAAGAATCGCGATGAGCATGGAACAGCTCGCTGAGTGCCGCAAGAAAATCGACGTCCTGGATCTCAAGCTGCTGGCGCTGTTGAATGAGCGCACCGAAGTCGTCGAGGAGATCGGGCGGATCAAGCGTGAACTTTCGCTGCCGATCTACGAACCGCGGCGCGAGGATGAAGTGTTTCGCGAACGTCATGTCGCACAACTCGGGGCCGCTGTCGCGCCGAAGCGGTGAAGCGCGTATTCGAGCGCATCATCGACGAGATGCGCAACATCCAGCGCGATAAGATTCTCTAGCGGTTCACCACTCCTTGGGCCACACCACCGAGCGGTCGATGCTCGCAATCGTCGGCCGGCCGGTGAGCATGAGCGCCATCTCGAATTCTCGCCGCAGAATCTCGACCACGCGCGTGACGCCCTCAGCGCCGCCCACGCCCAAGCCATAAAGATAGGGCCGTCCGATTCCCACCGCCGTCGCGCCCAGCGCCAAAGCCTTCAGGACGTCGGTGCCGCGGCGAATGCCGCCGTCGACGATCAGCGGCACGCGCCCCGCGACTTTGTCGGCGACGTGCGGAAGCGCATCGATGGTGGCGGGCACGGTGTCGAGATTGCGCGCGCCGTGGTTCGAGACCATGATGCCGGAGACGCCGGCCTTCACCGCGATCTCGGCGTCGTCCGGATTGAGCACGCCCTTGAGCAGCACTGGCGTCTTGGCGAACGAGCGCAGCCAGTCGATGTCTTTCCAACTCAGCGTGGGATCCAGATAGTCGCGGCCCTGCAGATTCGGCAGCGGTCGCGCCGGCATGTCGCCCTGCGTTGAATATTCGCGATTGCGCGCGCCGAAGGTGGGCGAGTCGACGGTCACGCAAATCGCGCGGCAGCCCGCGTTCTCGGCGCGCTGGACCAGCGCCTTGGTGAATCCGCGGTCGCGCTGGACATAAAGCTGAAACCAGACCGGACCGGTGGCGGCTTTGGCGACTTCGTCGACGCTCTTCGATGCGCTGCTGCCGATCACGTAAAGCGCCTGCGCAGCGCCCGCGCCGTGGGCCGACGCCAGATCGCCGTCCGGATAGACGGCCGACTGGAACCCGGTGGGAGAAAGCAAAATGGGGAACGGCAACTCGAGGTCGAACAGTTTCACGCGCGTATCCAGCTTGGACACGTCCACCAGCGCGCGCGGCCGCAGCCGAATGTGTTCGTACGCTTCGTGATTCCACTTCAGCGTGAGTTCGTCGGCCGAGCCACCCTGTACGCGCGCCCACGCGGCCGGTGAAACCCGCTTGTGCGCCAGTTCCTCGAAATCAAATAGAGATTGCAACTGTTGGATCTCCGCGCCGGGCTTGGACTGCGCCCGCAAACGCGAAAGCACTCCGCTCGCCAGCAAAAGACTCAGAAGAGTGTCTCGTCGTGTGGATACCATTGTCGCTAACTCGTGTGGTCCAGGATGATCTTCCAACCGTGACTGCTTTTGTGGAACAGCAGGGTGAAGATCCCGCTCGATTCTCCGCCGGATTCGGTTTTGCGATCCAGGTGAAAACGCCCGATCACGATCGCGTAGTCCGCGTCCAAGGGGCGAACCTCCAGCTCGGAGAACTTCAGTGTCCCCATCTTCGCGGGTGTCGAGTAACTCTTTAGATAGCGCGCCAACACTTCGGCGTGGCCCTTGGTGACGGTCTTGCTGACAAAGGTGGTCGACGGCGACTTGTCGTAGCCTTCCATGTATCCAGGAATGTCGCCGCGATTCCAGGCCGCGACCTGCTGGTCGAGCACCGCGCGGATCTGCGGTTCCGGTGAAGCGCCTAAGAGCGGCAAAGCAAGCAGCAGCGGAACCAGTCGGACCATATAGAGAAGTGTACAGTCGAAAGCAGGCGGAGAGAAATCGCGCCTCTGCGCTACAATGAATCCAGATGACGGATGCGCAGCTTTACATCGCCGTTGGCATACCGACGTTTGCCGTGTTGATCGGCATCCTCATGAATGCGATGAACCAGAACGCGATGAGCGCGAGATTCAACAGCATCGAAGCCCGATTCAACAGTATCGTAGCGCGGATCACCAACCTCGAAGCCCGCATCGACGCCCGGTTCAATAACCTGGAAGTCAAGTTCGACACCCTCATCGGCAAGGTCATCGACCTCGACAATCGCGTCACCCGGATCGAAGCCAAGCTCGGTATCAACTGACCGCTCCGCCGAGCCGCCGCACTTCTCCAACCCTGCCTCATGTTCCGCCAGATTGCGTGCTAATAATGAGTCTATGGTACGCCTTGATTCTGTTCTCAACTCCTGGAAGAGCGTTCGTGAAGACACCGCCCAAGCCGTGGAGGATTTCTCCGCGCATGAGCTCAGCTACAAGCCCTGCCGCCGATCTGATGAGTTTCGGCGACGCCGCGCGCCACATCCTCGAAGCCGGACACGCGTTGGCAGGTCTGCTGCTCGACGGGACCGACAACATGGCGACCCCCCAATTTCGCGAGATGGTGGGCAAGTACGCCGCCGAAATTCCTAAGACCGACGGCGCCGGAGCGCTGGCGCGCGAGTTGCGAAGTCAATTCGAAGCCGACGCCGGCAAGCTCGCCGCAGAAATCCGCCGACTTCTACGCCGCCGAAATCACGCGCTTCGATGGACAACGCGTCACGCGCCTGGAAATGCTCCAGATGATCAAGGAACACGAGCTCACCCACCGCGCCCAGCTTTTCATGTATCTTCGATTGAAAGGCATCGTGCCGCCTACCACGCGGCGGCGCATGGCGAAAGCAAACGCATAACGATCTACGCCGAATTTCTTGGATAAGGATAATCTGGCTCTGGAGGGAAGGAAATGGTCAACTGTCCAAAATGCGACGCCGTCATTGAAGTGGATGTAGACGAACTGGACGAAGGGGACACGCTGACCTGCGACGAGTGCGCCGCCGATCTCACCGTGACCAGCCTCGATCCGTCTGGAACTTGAAACCGCCGACGACGAGGAAGAAGAAGAGGAAGAGGCCGACGACCTCGATTACGACGAGGACGAGGAGGATGAGGATGAGGAAGAAGAAGAGGAATGGCACTAGCTTCGCGCTTCCGCTGTTCGCTTTTCTGATCCCCGCGGTCCTCCTGCATGCCGCTCCCGGCGAGAAGAAGAAGCCCGAGCCCGCGGCATACGGGTTGGTGGCTGGAACAGTCTTTCAAGAGTCCGGCTACGCGCTGCCCGAACGCCAACATCGCCCTGGTTCCCGATCCCCAGCCCGACAGCGCGGCGGTCAAGGTAAAGAAGCCGAAACCATTTCGGACGCCCGCGGCGAATTCGTGTTTCGGGTCCCGGCCGCACCCATGCGGTACACCGTGAAAGTGACGGCGAAAGGCTTCCAGCCGCAGCAGAAATCCGTTACGATTCAAAGCGAAGAGCGAATCGACGTAACTTTCCAGTTACCGCCGGAGTCGAAACGTTAGGGACGTCAATATGACTCGTGTAATCCGTTGCGCCGCGCTGCTGCTGATCCTGGCAGCCTCCGCCGCCTTCGCTCAGCCCGAAGATACCAATACGCGTTCGGTCCAGGGCGTCGTCAACGATGCCTCCGGCAAACCCGTCCCGCGCGCAGTCGTGAAATTGAAAGACAACAAGACACTGCAGATCCGGTCGTTCATCGCAGGCGCGGACGGCGGCTATCACTTCTCCGGACTCAGCACCGAAGTCGAGTACGAAGTGAAGGCCGATCACGAGGGCGCCACCAGCGGTTGGAAGACGCTCAGCATCTTCAACAGCAAGAAGGTTGCGATCATCAATCTCAAGCTGAACAAGTGACCGGCGGGTTCCTTTCGCGCGACATGTTTCTATCTCGCGATCGATCCCGGATCGATGCCCTTACTTAAATCGAACGTCGCTCCCACCGCCCCCACCGATCCCGTGCGGCGATTGAGCCCCACCAACTGGCGGATCCGATAAACCGCTTCGATGCCGGTGCAATGCGCGCCCAGAAAATTCTGCACGCCGAATTCGCGCAGCCGCGCGGCCGTCCATGCGAGCTTCTCGTCGTCCAGTTGATACAAATGAAATCCGCCGACAGCCGCATACACCGGCGCATTTCTTATCGACGACCGCGCGTAGTCCAGCGTGTTGACGATCCCGGAATGACCGCAGCCGGAAACCAGCACCAGCCCTTTGGCAGTGTTGATCACCAGCGACATGTCCTCGGGAATCGTGTCTTCTTTCCAGCCGCTGGCAGTCTGAATCTGGACGTGACCGCTCCAGTTGCGTTCCGGATATTTGCGCGGCACCGGCCCCGTGAGCCACACGCCGTTCCACAGCTCGACCGGATGATCGTACACCACGAAGTGTCCGCCAGTGGCCTCATACTCGCGCCGCGTCGTCGCCATGAACTCGAGCGGCTTGCCTTGATCGGTGCGGCGGGCATCGAAAATCCCTTTGCCGACGTGCGCGCGTGACAGCGCCGATTTCTGCGCCGGCATCAGCGCGCGGCGCAGCGCCATCAGCCCGCCGGTATGGTCGTGATGATTGTGGCTGAGCACGACGTCGGTGATGTTCGACAAGTCGACATGCAGCTCCTTGGCGTTGTTGAGCACCGTGTCCGGACGGTCGCCGGTGTCGAACAGGATGCGGTGGCCGTCCACGTCCACCACGGCCGAAAATCCCCATTCTCCGACGCCGTCATCGGACGTCAGCATGGTGGAGAGCACTTCCACGCGCAGCGATTTCACTTGATAACCCGGGTCCAACTGCGCATGGAGCGCGATCGGGGCCAACATCGCAGCGGTCGAAAGAATGAACAGTCTCATCACGTGTCCTTGTCCAAAATGTTAGCTCACGCCTCGCCTGATCCGCCGGACCTCCGCGCCGCAGCCCGCTAAAATGAGTTCTTGGCTTCGGCGCCGATGCCCATCCAAGCCATTCGCCTGATCCGAAAAATGCGCGGCGGGGCGCAGGCACACTTGTTCGCCTGCGACGACGGACATTTCTACGTCGTGAAGTTTCGCAACAACCCGCAGCACCGCCGCATCCTGGTCAACGAATGGATCGCTTCGGTCTTCTTGAACTACCTGCAAATCGCGACGCCAGACATCGCCATCGTCGATCTGTCCGCCGACTTCCTGGCCGCAAATCCGGACGTCCACATCCAGCTTGGCTCGCGCCGCCTGGAAGTCGAACCGGGCTGGCATTTCGGGTCGCGCTATCCGGGCGACCCCGCCAAAGTGATGGTCTACGATTTTATTCCCGACCTGCTGCTCGAGAAAGTGGCCAACCGGAATGAATTTCTCGGCGTCCTGGTCTTCGACAAGTGGATCGGCAACGCCGACGCACGCCAGTCCATTTTCTTCCGCGCGCGCCTGCTGCAGCGCAAGCCGCCCGACCCCGGCGCTCCGCTCCCGCACGGTTTCGTCGCCCACATGCTCGACCACGGCTACGTGTTCGATGGTCCGCATTGGACCTTCAGCGATTCGCCCCTGCAGGGTCTGTATTTTCGTCCGGTCGTCTATCGGCAGGTGCGTTCCGCGCAGGACTTCCAGCCCTGGCTGGATCGCATCGTGCATTTCCCCGAAGAGCTGGTGGACCAGGCGCAAAAGCAACTCCCGCCCGAGTGGCTCGATGGCGATGAAACCGCGCTCGAAGCCCTGCTCGAAAAACTCATGGCGCGGCGCAAGCGCGTTCCCGACCTCATCCAGGATTCGCGGCGCGGGCGCATCAACCCGTTCCCTCTTTGGAAGTGATCAGCGCGGCAACGTCAGCGTACCTTCGTAGTACAACACCCGCGTCCGCTCATCCCGCACTGTCCGCGCGTTCTCGATGACTTTGATCACGCGGCCGTCTTTGCGCCTCAACTGGAGTTCCACTTCCACTAGCCGGCCCTCTCGCTCCAGCAGAGCCGTGAGCCGGCCCCTGTCATCCGGGTTGACATACAAATCGCTCACGTCCAATGAGCGCAGTTCGGTCTCCGATTCGTAGCCCAGCATCTCCACCAGCGCTCTGTTCGCGCCTAGCAGTTCGCCATTCGGGCTGGTCTGGTAAATACCTTCCGAAACGGTCTCGAATAGCGTCCGGTATTTGGCTTCCGATTCGCGCAGAGCGGCCTCGATTCGCTTGCGCGCGCTGACGTCGACGAAGGTAACCACGGCGCCGCAAACGTTGCCGGCATCCGAGAATCGGGTAGGAAGAATACTCCACCGGAAACGACGAGCCATCAGCGCGGAAGAAGCTCTCGTCGTCGATCCTGCAGCCTTGCCCGTCTCGCAGGACGCGAAAGATGGCACAGTCGGACATCGCGCGTGGCTGCCCTTTCCCGTCGGTGTGATGAATCAGGTCGTGCATGCGCTTACTCAACAGCTCTTCGCGCCGGTAGCCCAGCATCGCCGCGGCCGACCCGTTCGCGAAAGTGCAGCGGCCCTCCGCGTCGATTTCGTATACGCCTTCGCCCGTGGATTCCAGAAGCAGCTCGAGCCTTCGTCTGGCCTCGTCGGCCTGCCCGCGCTTCGCTTCGAGCGCGCTAGAGAGTGGCGCACATGTGGCGACAGCGCCGATCCGGTTCCCTTCGCCGTCCACCAGCGGCTTGGCGCTGATCAGCACCTTGGTCTCCGTTCCGGAAACCGCCACCGCGGGAAACTCGACAACGGTCTCGCTCCCGGTATCGAGCGCCTGGAACAGTGGATGGTCTCGGCCCACCACGTCGCCTCCGAAAAGGTACCGGGCGGCGCGATTCGAAACCACGATATTGCCCGCCGAGTCGCACGCCAGGATGGCCACGTCCGCGTTTTCAAGGATCGACGCTAACAGGTCGTCAAACATCTGCGATTTGGTTCTCTATCAAAAGCGGTTCTCTAAAATTCTAGCCGAATTGCGCATCGAACACTCTCGCCGTGTGATACCGTGTAGAATTCAGGTGCGAGTTGCGCGGCTGGTTGATCTCCGATCGCCGCGATCGTTTCGCACGGGAGGAAAAGCATGGAAGCCCTCGGAATGGTGGAAACCAAAGGATTGGTCGGCGCGATCGAAGCCGCCGATGCGATGGTGAAAACGGCCAAAGTCACGTTGCAAGGTAAAGAATACATCGGTGCGGGCTACGTCACCGTCACCGTGCGAGGCGACGTCGGCGCTGTCAAAGCCGCCACCGACGCGGGAGCCGCGGCCGCCCGCCGGGTCGGTGAATTGGTTTCCGTTCACGTCATTCCCGCCCCGCATTCTGAAATCGAACCCGTGCTGCCCGGCGCCAAGAAGGGCGACAAGTCGCTCGGCTGATCTTCAGCCATTCGCTCGCATCGGCTGAGCGGCGGTACACATTTCGTAACACGCGCGCCGTATGTCCTCGAACTTGAAAGACCAGGATCTCATCTCGGTCCAGGAGGTTCGCTCCAAAGTCGAAGCGGCGTACGCGGCCTGGCAGCGCTACCGCACCTTCTCGCAGGAAAAGGTCGACGCTATCGTCGAGCGCGTCGCCGCCGCGGCTCGATCCAACGCCCGCCGACTGGCTGAAATGGCCGTCGAGGAAACGAAATACGGCAACGCCAAGGACAAGCTTGCCAAGAACCTGCTGGCCTGCGATGTGCTTCCTCGCGCCATGCGCGGCCTGAAAACGGTCGGCGTTCTGCGCGAGCTGCCCGATCAGCGAATCGTCGAGATCGCCGTCCCCATGGGCGTGGTGGCCGCCATCCTGCCCACCACCAACCCCACCTCCACCGCGATGTACAAAACACTCATCGCGCTCAAAGCCGGCAACGGAATCGTGCTCAGCCCGCATCCGCGCGCCAAGGCCTGCACCTGCGAAACCGCCGCCATCCTTCAGCAAGCCGCGCTCGCGGCCGGCGCGCCCGACGGCCTGGTGCAATGCATCTACAACTCCACGCTCGAAGCCACCAACGCGCTGATGAAACATCCTCGCACCAGCGTGATTTTGTCCACCGGCGGAAGCGGCATCGTGCGCGCCGCATATTCGAGCGGCAAGCCGGCCTTCGGCGTCGGCCCGGGCAATGTGCCGGTCTTGCTCGATCGCTCCGCCAATGTCGACGAGGCCGTCGCCAAAGTTGTCGCCGGCAAGTCGTTCGACTTCGGCACCGTCTGCTCCAGCGAACAGTGCATCGTCGCCGAACACGGATTACGCGACCCGATCCTCACCGCGCTGAAAGCCAACCAGGCCTTCGTGTGCGACGCGCGCCAGACCGAAGCATTGGCCCGCCTGCTGCTCACGCCCAACTTCACCGTGAACCCGGATTGCGTCGGACAACCCGCGCCCAAGATCGCGCAGATGGCCGGATTCCAGACGCCCGCCGATACTTCCGCGCTGGTGGTCGAAATCCAAGGCGTCGGCAAGCAGCACCCGCTGTCGGCCGAAAAGCTTTCGCCGGTCCTGTCGCTCTACTTCGTCGCGAATTTCGCCGCCGCTCTGGACGCCTGCGAGGCGCTGCTTCGCTTCGGCGGCCTCGGCCACACTGCCGTGATTCACGCCACCGACGACGCGCGCATCCGCGAGTTCGCCCTGCGCATGCCGGCGTTTCGCATTCTCGCGAATACCTCCGCGCCGCAAGGCTCCACCGGAATCACCACCAACGTGTTTCCCGCCATGACGCTCGGTTGCGGCGCGCTGGCCGGCAACATCACCGGCGACAACATCGGCCCGCTGAATCTGATAAACATCAAGAGGCTCGCTTACATGACACGCCAAGCCGAAGACGCGTTCGAAAGCCGCGAATTCTCCGAGATCTCCGCCGTCTCAGGCCCCCTCGACCGCAGCGCCGTCGTCGCCGCCGTGGAACGCTATCTCGCGAAACGCGGCCTGGATCAGCCGCCCGCCATCACCTCCGCGGTCGTGGATCGATTCCTGTCATCCAAACGCAGCGGCAGCGCAACTCAATCCGCTCCTCCGCCTTCAGCCGCGGCGGGAACGCCCGCGCCCGAACCACTCCCCATTGCCGACTTCGTTTGTGAAGACGACGTGCGCCGCGCAGTGGCACAATCGAAGAAGATCTACATTACGCTCTCCAGCATCGTGACTCCATCGGCGCGCGATCTCTCGCTTCAGTACGATGTGCTGGTCATGACGGAACAGAAATAGGCAATGCGCAAGAGTGCGGCCGAATAGTTCGGACTAACTACTATGAAACCCAACTTGGACGGCCTCAAAACCGAAATCGAGCAATACCTGGAACAGTCCGGGCTGGCGGTGTTCTACGGCTATTCCCGCGCGCACGAATCGCTGCCGGCCGTTTATTGGGATTGCGACCAGCATCCCGACTACAAGGAATTCGTTCAAGCCGCCCGCAACGCAGGCGTGAGGCTGATCGTCTTTCATCAGCGCGAATTCTCCAGCGCCCAAATCGAAGAAGCGCTCGAAGAGCTGGACGACTGCAGCCTGCCGGGTGATGATCACCGCGAATTCGAACGCCGCTTGAACCGCCTGCGTGCCTATGATGGCCTGGTCTCCGCCATCGAACTCTCGTTCGATCACCAGGGCCGCGTGTTTCTGTTCGACCTCCACACCGACTGGTATCAGGAGCTGACCGACCTGCTGGACGAAATCCAAGTCCTCACCGCGGCCGGCGATGACGACGACACGTCCCTGAGCGGCTACTTCTCGAAGAACTGAACACCCGAGTGTCGACACGGCCAGTTATTACTCCGCCCCCGCCGCAATGGCTGTTTCCCGAAGTGGATCAGCATGCGGTCTCGGACTTGGCCGCCGCGCTCCGCTCCCAACCGCTCACCGCGCGCGTGCTGGTGAACCGCGGACTGACCGATCCCAAAGCCGCCCGGCGATTCCTCGCGCCGTCGCTCGAGCATCTCCACGATCCGCTCGCGCTCACCGGAATGCGCGAAGCGGTCGCGCGCTTGCGATCCGCCATCGAGGCCAAGGAAAAAATCCTGATCTACGGCGACTACGACGTCGACGGCACCGTGTCCGTCGTGATCCTGAAAAAAGCCATCGAGCTGGCCGGGGGCGTTGCCGCGCACCACGTCCCGCATCGCATCCGTGAAGGCTACGGCATGCGCTCGGAAGTGATCGAGCGCGCAGCCGCGATGGGCGTCCGCCTGATCGTCAGTGTCGACACCGGCATCCGCGCGCAGGAAGTGGTGCGCGGCGCCCGCGAACTCGGCATCGACGTCATCGTCACCGATCATCACCTGCCCGAAGCCGAGCTTCCGCCCGCGCTCGCGGTGCTCAATCCAAATCGGCCCGATTGCACCTATCCCGACAAGAATCTGTGCGGCGCCGGTGTCGCGTTCAAGCTGGTCCACGCTCTGCTCGCGACACTCAACTGGCCCGAGGAAAAACTCGCGCGCATGCTGAAGTCGTTTCTCAAACTTGTGGCCGTCGCCACCGTCGCCGACGTCGTCCCGCTGCTCGGCGAAAATCGCGTCATCGTCAAGTACGGCCTCCAAGGCCTGAACCGCGCCCGCAACCCTGGCCTCCGCGCCCTGCTCGAAGTCTCCGGAATGTTCGACGGCCGCGCCCCCAGCGCCCGCCAGGTGGCTTTTCAAATCGCCCCGCGCATCAACGCCGCCGGCCGCATGGACGACGCCGAAAACGTGATCCGCCTCTTTCTCACCGACGACCTTGAAACCGCGCGCAAGCTGGCCGCCGACCTCCATTCGCTTAACAAGGAACGCCAGGAGACCGAAGCCGACATCGTGCGCCTGGTGCTGGACGAGTGCATCAACACCCCGGTCACCGACGACCAAGCCGCGCTCGTCTTCACTGGACGTGGCTGGCATCGCGGCGTGGTCGGCATCGTCGCCAGCCGCCTGGTCGAGCGATTCTGCCGTCCCGTGTTCGTGCTGAGCGAAGACGACGCCGAGACGCAAGGCTCGGGCCGCAGCATCGCCGCGTTTCATCTCCTCGATGCGCTCGAATCCATGCCCGATCTGTTCACGCGTTTTGGCGGCCACAAACAGGCGGCCGGCCTCAGCCTGCCAAGCGAACTGATCCCCGAGTTTCGCCGCCGTCTCAACGCCTATGCGGCCGAGCGCCTCACTCCAGCCGACTTCCGCCCTCAGCTCGCCATCGACGCGCTGGTCGATCTCAAAGAGTTAACAACCGGCCCCGCCGTCGAAGAAATCCTCGCCATGGCGCCGTTCGGCTTCGGCAATCCGCCGCCGGTGCTCGCGATCCTGGACGCGGAAATCGCCGCCGCCCCGCTTCCGCTCAAAGAAAAACACCTGAAGATTCAATTCCGGCAGAGCGGGCGCAATCTGCTGTCCACCGCCTGGAACTTCGCCGAACGCGCCGCGGAATTCCCGGCCGGCACGCGCGCCGACGCCGCCTTCTCGCTCGAACACGATTCTTACGCAGAGAGCCGAGGTTGGGGCGGATGGTCGGCAGTGCTGCGCGACGTTCGCCGCCCTCTAGCGAACTAACAACCCCCGCATCGCTCCCGCGAATGCCTCGAAGAGTTTGCGATCCGCCTCCGACACCAGCGTTCGATCCTCCGGATGCCACTGCACCGCCACAGCGAACGGATGATCGGGCTTCTCCAGCGCTTCGACGACGCCATCGCTCGACACCGCCGACACGATTAACCCTTCGCCCACCCGGTCCACCGCCTGATGATGCCGCGAGTTCACCGCGTGCTCGCCCTCGCCCGCGATCGCCGCCAGCCGCGTGCCGCCCGCGACGCGAACTGTATGGACCGCTCGGTGCCGCCCCGGCTCGTCGCCCGTATTCTTCGCGCGATGCACGTCCGTCGACGCCAGATGCTGGATCAGCGTCCCGCCGCATGCGACGTTGAGCAACTGCATGCCGCGGCAAATCGCCAACACCGGCACATCATCCGCCAGCGCCTCGCGGATCAGTCGCGTCTCCAGTTCATCCCGCGCGTCATCCGGCTCGTCACTCTCCCTCCCCCGCTCCTGCCCATACAGCGCCGGATTCACATCCGTCCCGCCCGTCAACACCAGCCCTTCCAACCCGTCCAACGAACGCGGCTCCTCCGGCGAAATCCGCACCGGCTCGATCCGAGCGTCCCGCATCGCGCGCTCGTAAGCCTCCAACTTGCGCACCAGCCGAAAAGCTATTCCTGCCCTCATCTTCGCCCAGGTTAGCAGCCCAGGTTAGCGGTTGTAACACTGCCCGCGGCGAGAAATTTTCTCCGGTCCGCCACTATCCCCCATAGTGATGACCCTCCTCTCCTCCTGGTGGCTCACGCTGGACGCACTCGTGGCGGCCTGCCTCGTTCCCGTCGGTATTGCGATTCTCATCAGCGGCCTGGACGACCTCATCTTGGACGCGATCTGCCTATGGGCCTGGATCAAAAACCGGCTCCGAAAACCGCCCCACCCCTCGTCGCCCGCCCTGCCCGGCGCCGCCAACCCGGAAAAACAAATCGCCATCTTCGTCCCGCTCTGGCACGAGCACGTCGTCATCAGCGGCATGGTGGAGCACAACGTCGCCGCCATCAACTACGACAACTACCACTTCTTCATCGGCGCCTATCCCAACGACGACCTCACGCTCGACGCCGTACGCGACCTTGAAACGCGTTTCCCTCACGTCCACCTCGCCGTTTGCCCGCACGACGGCCCCACCTCCAAAGCCGACTGCCTCAACTGGATCTATCAGCGCATGCTCCTGTTCGAAGAAGCCAACGGCGAGCGCTTCGACATCGTCGTCATGCACGACGCCGAGGACCTGATCCACCCGCGGGCGCTCGCTACCATCAATACCTGCAGCGATCGCTACGACATGGTGCAGATCCCGGTCCTGCCTTTGCCCACTGGTTTTCCCAGCGTCGTGCACTCCATCTACTGCGACGAATTCTCCGAGTGGCAGATCAAGGACATGCCCGCCCGCCAGTTGATGGGCAGCTTCGTTCCTTCCAACGGCGTCGGCACAAGTATCACGCGCGAAGCACTCGAGAAACTCGCCACCGCTGAAAATAACCTCATCTTCGAACCCGCCTGCCTCACCGAAGATTACGAAATCGGGCTGCGGCTGCACGAGTTGGGCTGCTCGCAAGTGTTCGTTCCGCTATCGGGCAGCGGCAGCAACATCGTCGCGACGCGCGAGTTTTTTCCGCAAACCGTGCACTCCGCCGTCCGCCAGCGCACCCGCTGGACCATGGGCATCGGCCTGCAATGCTGGGAACGCCACGGCTGGCGCGGAAGCTTCGCCCAGCGCTACTGGTTCTGGCGCGACCGCAAAGGCCTGTTCGGAAATCCGCTCAGCCTGTTCACCAACTTTCTGTTCTTTTGCGGACTAGCCTCCTGGCTGGCCGCGCAAATCTCCGGTACCACTTGGACGCTGCCCCAGCGCACTCTACATCACTGGGTTCCGCTCAGCACCCTTTGCCTCTGGATCCTGCACACCGCCGTCCGAACTGCCTGCGCGTTTCGAGTTTACGGCGCTTTTTTCGCCCTCGGAGTTCCGCTCCGTGCGCTGTGGGGAAACTGGATCAACTCGGTTGCGGCGGTGAAAGCCGTGTACCTATACGCGCGCGCCCGCCTTCGCGGCGAACCCCTGGTCTGGCTCAAGACCGAGCACGCCTACCCGTCCCGGAGCGCGCTCATCGAACACAAGCGCAAGCTCGGCGAAATCCTGGCCGGCTCCGGCTATGTCCCGGAATCCGATGTGCTCCATGCGCTCGCCACCCAACCCGCCGGAACGCGCCTCGGCGAACACTTGATCCAACTCGGCCAGCTCACCCCAGACGACCTCTACGAAGCTTTAAGCCTGCAGCACAGCCTCCCGATCGGCCGCATCGAGCCGTGGGGCATCAGCCGCAACGCCGCGCGTTCGCTCCCGCGACACTTGGTCAAGCACTGGCACGTTCTTCCTTTCCGCATCGCGTCCGGCAACTTGTTCCTCGCCAGCCCCGAAATTCCAACCGACGAGCTGAGCCGTACGCTCCGCGGCTTCACTCGCCTCGCCCTTCGCTTTCATCTCGTGACACCGGAAAACTTCGACGAGTTGACCCGGCAGTTGCTTTAGGGTCTCTTGCACGCCGCGCGCGTGTTGCATAATCAAGTGAGAACCGCCGTGCCAGTCGACAAGCGCGAAGCCCGCCGCCAATTCAAGCTGAAGAAAATTCCCCGGGGTGTCTTCGCGATTCGTTGCTCGGCTTCCAACCAAGTGTGGGTCAGCGGTTCGCGCGACCTCAACGCCTCCCACACCGGCGCCTGGTTCATGCTGCGCCTCGGATCGCACCACAACAAGCAGCTCCAGACCGCCTGGAACACCCACGGCGCCAACGCGTTTCACTACGAGATACTGGAACAATTCGACGACGACCTTGCCCCCATGCTCCTCAACGACTCCCTGCGCGACCGCCAGAAGCACTGGCTCCACGAGCTCGGCGCCTCAGCCATCTAGCATCTAGCACCTAGCCGTCACTAGGTAATTTACATTACGTCCGTTGCGCTGGACGACCGTTTTGTAGTGTTGGATACGCTTCAGAAGAATTATAGCGTTTTCAACGGTTTCCATGGGTTTCCGAGAACCGTTTGGAAACCGTTGTTATCCTTCTTCTTGACAGTTACCTTACTTCTGGTCCAAAATTGAACCCAACTTGAAGTATCAGGGTCTAACTCGTCATCAGTCTGATTTCACAACGTCAAAGAGGGGTACTCCATGTCAAGAGTTGTAGCTGCATCGATACTTTTGTCGCTCCTGTTTTGTCTGGGCGCCTTAGCCCAGCCGACCGGAACCATCACCGGAACCGTCGCGGACGAATCGGGCGCCGTCATTCCAAACGTTACAGTTACCATCAGCAATACGTCGACCGGCTTTTCTCGTACGGCGACTACAAACGCGGAAGGCTACTTCAGCGCGTCTGCGATACCGGCCGGCCAGTATGATGTGAAGGCCGAGGTAACGGGTTTCCGCACATCCACGCGTCCAACCACCGTCCAAGCCGGTGAGACCACGCAGGTCAACATGCCGATGACCCTGGGCGAAACCTCAGACTGTCGTGAACGTCGAGGCCGCCACCGCGCAGATCAACTACGAGTCGCACAATATCACGGGTGTCATCCAGCGGAGTGAGATTCAGAACATCCCGCTGAACGGCCGCAGCTACTTGCAGCTCGCAGCCCTGCAGCCCGGCGTAACCATCGGAAGTGGTACCGTCGCGCAGTTCAATGCGCTTTTCACCGTCAGTGTCATGGGCGCCGGCAACCGCACCGCCATCACCATCGACGGCGGCAACGTCTCGGATAACATCGACGTCGGCGGCGGCATGTCCTCCATGAACTTCTCCCAGGAGACCGTGCAGGAATTCCAGCTTTCCGAAGTCAACTTCGACATCGCCACTCCCATCGCAGCCGGCGGCGCCATCAACGTGGTCACGCGCTCCGGCAGTAACGACTGGCATGGCAGCGGCTACTTCTTCTTCCGCGATCACAACATGGCTGCCTACCCGAACCTGCGCCGGATTCAAGGCATTGACTCTCCGTTCTTTGTTCGCCGCAACCCCGGCTTCTCTATCGGCGGGCCGATCAAGAAGGACAAGCTGTTCTTCTTCTTCAACTACGAGTTCCTAAACCAGGTGCAGGCCATCAGCATTCAGCCCACCACCACCTCGTTCGTCCCGTTGTCAAACACCTACGGCAGCCCGTATGCAGGCAAGCAGATCAGCCTTCGATTCGACTACCACCTCAATTCGAAGCACACGCTGTTCCTGCGCTACTCGCACGATGGCAACCACGGCTTTGGACAGGCGCTGATCAGCGGTGACCCGTCCAGTTGGCCGTTCAACACCAATTGGTCCGATCAATCCATCATCGGCCTCACCAGCTCGCTGACGCCGACCATCGTGAACGACATCCGCTTCCAGTACAATTACTGGAACAATCACAATAATCAGGCCGGTCCGTCTGACTGTTCAGCTCCTTGCGTGGCCGGTGGCACCATTCCGAATCTTTTCGGTGGCTCGCCTTTAGCTTTCCCCACCATCATCACGTTTGTCGGCGCCAACATGCCGCCGGTCGGCCCCAATTTCAATGCGCCGCAAGGACGGAACACGCGCCGGTTCGAGCTGGTGGAAGCATTGAGCTGGCAAAAGGGATCGCACCGCTTGAAGTTCGGCGGCGATTTGAATCCCACCAAGTCGGCCGGTCTGTGGGGATTCTGCACGCCGATGTGCGTAGGCGCCGTGGCGCCGGAATTCATTAAGGGTTTATTCGGAGCGGCCACTCCTTTGCTCTTTCCCGGGCTCCCGAGCATTCTCAATACCGATCTCGACGCGATGAACCTTCCGGTCTTCAACCTCAACAGCAGCATTTTCAGCGGCGTCGGAGTCGGCAAAGTATCCTTGCCGGGCGCCTACCATTACGATCAGAACAAGCACTATGATCAGTGGCGGATGTACTTCCAGGACGTCTGGAAGATCCGCCCGAACTTCACCTTCAACTACGGTCTGGCGTGGAATGCCCAAACCGGCTTCTTCAATTCCGATCTGCCCAGGCCTTCCTACTTGTCGCCCATCGTCGGAACAGGCGATGGTCTCGCGCCCACGGAGAACAACACCAAGGAATTCCAGCCGGCGGTCGGTTTTGCCTGGAGTCCGTTCAAGAACAACAAGACCGTCATCCGCGGCGGCGGCGGAATCTATTGGGATAGCACCCCGGGCTACTACAAGCTGCGCGAGGCAGCCGTGATCGGACCTCCTGGCAGTGCTCGAAACACCCTGGCCGCCAGCGCCTTCACCAACATCTATCCCGGGATTACTTCAAATGGAGTGCCGCTTCCCATCGGTGCGACCCTTCCGCTCAACGCTTTCACGAATATGACGGTTGGCCAGTTCGTCAATCTGGTCAACCAGCAACTGCCCAGCGTCGCCGCGGTTCTCTCTCCCGACAACCCGGTAGAGATGGCGCATTCCCCTATCCGAACATCAACTTGGCCAAGCAGGGTGTGGAAATCTATCCATCCCACTTCCCGTTTGCGCGCAGCTATCAGACCTCGCTCGGTGTCCAGCATGATCTGGGTCATGGCATGGTAATCACCGCCGACTGGGCCCGCCGCCAGGGTATCAACGTGAGCCTCGGAGAGCAGGACCACAATCTGTTCAGCCGCTATCTGGGAAGCACCACCCCCGTGCCGGTGATTCCACTCTGCGCTAAGAACCCGGATTTCGATCCGACCCATGAGTGCTCCACCGGCACCATCACGTTCTGGACTGCCGGTGGCCGCGCGATCTACAACGGACTGGTGATGCGGCTCAACAAGCGCTTCTCGAATCACTACAATTTCACCGCTTCCTATGCCTATGCGCACGCGTCCGCCGACCTCGGTTTGGGACGACACCAACTACGGCGCAGGTTACGGCCAGTATCTGGCCGCACCACAACCTCAACTTCAGCGGCACTGTGGACTTCCCTGGGGCTTCACGCTCAGCGTCAACTCGGCGATCATCAGCACCACGCCGCAGACCGCCTTGGTGAACAGTTTGAAGCTTCCGGGTACGGTTCCTGCCGGCGGCACCGAACCGCTGCCGGGTCTCGAGTATGGCTGCCTCGGCGCAGGCGGATGCAGCAAGGCCGACCTCGCGAAAGCCATCGACAACTACAACAACAACATCGTCGGCACCTTGGATGCCCAGGGCAAGCCCATCACTGGCAAGCTGGCTCTTCCGGACAAGTACGAATTCGACGAGCCCAGCATTACGCAGGACTTCCGCCTGACCAAGACCTTCACCATCAAGGAACGATGGAAGATCAGCATCCTCGGCGAGATGTTCAACGCCTTCAATATCTCCAACCTGAGCAGCATCTCGCACACGTTGGATCTTGCGACGTCGACCTCGCAAGGTCTTCGGCCAGCCGACCCAGCGCGTCAACCAGACCTTCGGGTCGGGCGGGCCGCGTGCGGTTCAGGTCGGCGCTCGCATCACCTTCTAATCTCGATCGTACCGATCGAACATCGAATGGGCCGGCAGCAATGCTGGCCCATTTTGTTTTTGAGCTCCGCGCGCCTTTCGCACGGTATGATAACCCTATGCGAACCTACGGCGCTTTGCTACTGGCCCTGATTGCCAGCCTTGCCAGTTTCCCGCTTCACGCGCAAGACGGAGCCGCTCTCTACCGCGAACGCTGCGCCGCCTGCCATGACCGCTCCGCCGAAACGCGCGCGCCCGCCCCCTCCGCGCTGCGCCAGATGTCGCCCGAGAACGTCGTCCGCGCTCTCGAATCCGGACTCATGAAGGAACAGGGCGCATCGCTCACCGCCGCCCAGAAAACCGCGCTGGCCGTGTTCCTCACCGGCAAGACCATCGGCCAGGCAGCCCCGCAGGCCAAAGCCAATACCTGCCCTAACGCCGCCGCGCCGTTCTCGCCCTCTGGCCCAAGCTGGAACGGCTGGGGCGCCGACCTCGCCAACTCGCGCTACCAGAGCGCCGCCCAAGCCGGACTCAACGCAGCCGACGTCCCGAAGCTCAAACTGAAATGGTCCTTTGCCTTTCCGGGCACTTTCGCCGCGTATGGACAACCCACTGTCTCCGGCGGACGCATCTTCGTTCCCGCCGCGAATCGCAAAGTCTACTCGCTGGACGTCCACTCCGGCTGCGAGTATTGGTCCATTGAAACGCAAGCGCCCGTTCGCGCCGCCATCACCATCGCCACCGTGCGCGGTGAGCAGGTCCGCCAAGTCGCCTTCTTCGGCGATCAGCGCGCCAACGCTTACGCCGTCGACGCCTCCAGCGGCGAGCTGCTCTGGAAAGTGCACGTCGAAGATCATCCCATGGCGAAAATCGTCGGCTCGCCGCAGTATGCCGCCGCGCGTCTCTACGTCCCCATCACCGACGCCGAAGAAGCTCCCGCCATGAGTCCCAAGTTCGAGTGCTGCACCGGACGCGGCGCGCTAGTCGCGCTCGACGCTCTCACCGGAAAGCAGATCTGGAAAACCTACACCATCGCCGAGAAAGCGCACCCCACCATCAAGAATTCCGCCGGCACTCAAATGTGGGGACCCTCGGGCGCGAGCATCTGGTCCGCCCCCACCATCGATCTCGAGCACAAAGTCATCTACGCCGCCACCGGCGATAATTTCTCCAGCCCTGCAACGAAGACCAGCGACGCCGTACTGGCTTTTGATCTCGAAACCGGCAAGCTGCTCTGGTCGAAACAAATCACCGAGCAGGACGTGTTCAACATGGCCTGCGTGCCCGGACCCTCGAAAGCGAGTTGCCCGGAAGAGAACGGCCCGGATCTCGACATCGGCGCATCGCCCATCCTGGCGAAGGCGGCCAACGGCAAGCGCGTGCTCCTGGTCAGCCAGAAGTCGGGCGTCGCCACCGGACTCGATGCCGGATCACAACGGCGCGGTGCTGTGGCAGACGCGCGTCGGCAAAGGCAGTCCGCTCGGCGGCATCCAGTGGGGATCGGCGTCCGACGGCAAGAACATGTACGTCGCGCTTTCCGACATCACGTTCATCGACATGGAATTCGGCACCGGCAAGGGACTGAAGCTCAACCCCAAGGGCGGGGGAGGCCTCTTCGCGCTCGATGTCCTGACGGGAAAGAAAGTTTGGGCCGCGCCGCCGGCCGACTGCGGCGACCGTCCCAACTGCAGCCCGGCGCAATCGGCCGCCATCTCCGCGATTCCTGGCGCGGTCTTC
Source organism: Terriglobia bacterium (assembly GCA_963792065.1). GTDB lineage: Bacteria > Acidobacteriota > Terriglobia > Bryobacterales > Bryobacteraceae > Palsa-89. The sequence continues at coordinate 4,717,705 of CAWBUU010000001.1, read as the reverse complement.
TCAGGCGCCGTCGACGGCCACCTGCGCGCCTACTCGACGCGCGACGGCAGCGTCATCTGGGATTTCAATACCGCGCGCGAGTTCGAGACCGTGAACGGCGCTCGCCGCCAAGGGCGGCTCGATGGATGGCCCCGGCCCGACCATCGCCGGCGGCATGGTCTTTGTCTCATCCGGCTATGGCCAGTGGGGCGGCCTCGCCGGCAACGTGCTGCTCGCGTTTTCAGTCGAGGGGCGATAACTAACCGGCGGCAGCCGTGCGAGTCACAGCATTCTGAAATTGCAGTGTGTCGGTGTGCTGCCGGAACTTAACTACCTTGCCGTTCTTGAACTTCATGACGTGAACGAAGGTCGCGTCCACGCGCGCGCCGGTCGCTTTGTAGGTCCCGCGATAGCGCCCCAGTGCTACGATCGTGTCGCCGCCGTCCACGATCTCTTCCGGAGTCGGCGCCACGCCGGCTAGAAAATCGGTCCCCAATCGCGCCGGTCGCGGCGCAGCCCTCCGCCAACGTCCGGCCGAACTCGCGGCCCGATTCGCGGAACGCACGCCGCTGCTCGCGGAAAGACTCGCGCATCTCGCGACGCACATCAGACCGGATGCGGTACGCCTCGCGCCGCGCATCATGGGCCCGCCGAGCCATCTCGCGCGCTTCTGCTCGCCGTTCCCAGCGCCAATCGTTGTCCCGGCCAAATCCAAAAGCGGCGCTAGCCGCGAGAAACACCAGGAGCAGAAACCCGCATAGGATTATCTTCATCTGATCCTCCTTCGCACTTTCAGACGAACCAGCCCGCTAATCGTACCTAAGAACAATCGCCGGATCCACGCCGGTCGCACGCCGCGCCGGCACATAGCACGCCAGCGCCGCCGCCAATCCCAACACCAGCGCGACGCTCGCCAGCACCACCGGATTGCTCGCCTCGATCTCGAACAGCAACGCGCCCAGCACGCGTCCCAGTGCGAGCGCTGCCGCCAACCCAACCACCAAGCCGATCGCGACCGGCCGCATGCCTTGCTGCAAAACCATGCGGCTGACGTTGCCCGCATCGGCCCCCAGCGCCATGCGAATTCCGATCTCGTTGTGCCGGCGATTCACGGCGTACGAAATGACCCCGTAGATCCCGATCACCGCCAGCAGCAGCGCCGCCAGCGCGAATCCCGCCAGCAGCATGGTCTGAAACCGCCGCTGCGCAACCGACGCGGTGATCACCTGCCGCATGGTCTTCATCTGAACGGGCAGTTCGGAGTCGATCGACGAGATGACGCCGCGCACCGTCCCGGCCAGCGATTCCGGATCCTGCGCGCTGCGCACCACCAGCGAGAACACGCTGTTGCTCACCTGTCTGGTATGGACGATACACCATCAGAGGCGGCGTCCCCTGCATTTCAGCGCGTGTGTCCGCCACTACGCCGATCACTTCCCAGAACGGTTCCTCGTCGTTGCCGCGGCGCATGTGTTTGCCGACTGCGTTCTCACCCGGCCAGATGCGCGCCGCCGTTCCGGCCGAGACCATCACGCTGTTCTTTTCACCTTCGCGGAAGGTTCGGCCCCGAACGATCGGAATGCCCATCGCGGCGAAATAGTCAGGACTGATGAAACGGTAATTCGCGGCGGGTCTCTGAAACATCGGACGGTGATCGTCTTCACGCGTGATCATGTCCACCCAAGTCTCGCCTTGGAGCGGCAGCGCCGTGATGATTCCGGCATTCTTCACGCCCGGCAGCCGCTGGACTGCCGCGGTCAGCCGCTCCAACATCGCGTTGGTCGCTTTGTCTTCGCGATATTTAGTCGACGAAAGGTTGAGCGTCGCCGTCAGTACGTTATCGGCATGAAAGCCCTGGTCGATGCCAAGGACACGCACCAGGCTCCCGATCAGCAACCCTGCGCCCACCAGCAGCGCCGCGCTCAGCGCGACTTCGGCGCTCACCAGCAACTCCGAGATCCGCAATCCATGACGGCTTTCGGTGCCGCTGCGTCCGCCCGATCGCAGCGCATCCTGCGGCTCCGATCGCGACGCGCGCCACGCCGGAATCAGCCCGAACAATACGCCTGCCAGCGCGGAAGCGCCGAAGGCGAACAACACCGCGCGCCAATCCAGATGCACTTCATCCAGGCGCGGCACATCCACCGGCGCCCAAGCCACCAGGCCGCGCACGGCGGCGTACGCAAACATCATGCCGAGCACGCCGCCCGCCAGCGCGATCGCCAGGCTCTCGGTCAACACCTGCCGGATCATGCGCCATGAGCTCGCTCCCAACGCCGCCCGCACGGCCATCTCGCGCGCCCGCGCCGTAGCTCGCGCCAGCATCAGGTTGCCGAGGTTCACACACACGATCAGCAATACGACGCCGATGGAGGCGAGCAACACCAGCAAGCCGCGGCGGGAACCGGAAACAATGCGGTCCTGCAGCGAAGTTACGTCGCCGCGAAGCTGGAAGCCACCGCTGGGATCGCCTTCGCGAGCCAGAGCGGTCTCAACGACATTTAGTTCGGATACTGCTTGTTCACGTGAAACTCCCTCCCGCAAACGCCCGATGACCGTGTAGTTGAAGTCGCCTTCGCCGGTCAGCTTACTTCGGTCGAGCGCAAGCGGCCGGAACAACTCCACCGGCGGCAGCACCGTGCCAGGTCCGATCGCGATCGAGTTTGGCCTCGGGAAGTGGAACGACGCCGGCAGTACTCCGATCACCTGGTGTGGCGTGCCGTCCAGCATGATGGTCTTGTTCAACACGCCCGGGTCGCCGTGGAAGCGCCTCCGCCACAGCGGCTCCGTGATGATCACCACGCGCTGGTTTCCGGGCCGGTCTTCTTCCGCCCTGAAATCGCGCCCCAATTGCGGACGCACTCCCAGCACGCGCAGAAGATTCCAAGAGACTCGTTCAACGCCCAGCCGCTCCGGAGGGCCGTCCTTGTCCGTGAGATTCACGCCCCGTCCGTCCAGAATCGCCAGGCCCGAGAACGAATGCAGGCGCTCCTGCCATGCATAATAATGTTTGGCGTTGACCGGAAGCTGCGGATATGTCTTGGCGAATTGCGGCAACACTTCATTGAGCAGCACCAGTTGCTCGGGATGATCGTACGCGAGCGGGCGAAACAGCACCGCGTCGGCGACCGAAAACACGGCGGTATTGGCCGCGATTCCCAAAGCCAGGATTCCAATCGCGGCTGCGGCAAAACCCGGCGCCCGGCCCAGGGATCGCAACGCTTGGCGCAGATCGGCTATGAGCGTCTCCATGCAGATCTATACGTCCCAACCGGCCGAAAGTTCGCAGCCGAAGCGAGGTTTTTTGACCAAGTTATAATGCCAAAAGAACCGTGCGGCCACGAAACTTCCTCCCATTGGCCGCTTTGCTGCTCGCCTCCCGGCTGTCTTCGATTCCCCAGACCACCAGAGCGTGACCGGTAAGGCCGTTTTCGCGGGCGGCGAGCACGACGTAACATCGAAGCTTTGGGCATGTACCCGGACGGCGACGAGGACAGCGACAACTGCGCCTCCACCGTGCGCAAGGTGCCCGGCCGCCTGATGGATGAGCTGCACAAGGAGAGACTCGCGCCAAGCCGCAGCCGAGTGAACCGCCGTTGCGATCCCGCACTTCCCGGGGTGCCTCTCACCCAGAAGATGCTCTGGGAAGATTAGCCGCGGCGCGCCGTCTACTTGCCGTCGACGGAAAACGCCAGCAGCACGTTGCCCGGCAGCCCCTGCCACATCCCGTAACCGGAATTGGTGAACACCATCCCGTTCGCGATGGTCGGCCCGGCCGAATCGAGCGAGCCGCCTTTGCCCGGCACGCCATTCACGGTCTGATAATCCTGCACCGTGTTGAAGTCCCAGATGATCTCGCCGGTCTTGGTGGAGTACGCGCGGAAATGTCCATCCACCGATCCCGAGAACACCACGCCCGGCATCGTCGAGATGGCCGCCGATTGCGCGCCCGTGCAGCCTTTCGTTCCCGGCCTGCATTCCAACGCCGGCGCAGGCGTGCTCCAGATCTTTTCGCCCGTCGCGAGATTCACTGCGTGGATGCCGCCCGGTTTCCCGCCGCGCCCTGCTACCAGATCCGAAACTGCCGCGTAGGCGTTCTGTCCATCCGCGCTGTGCCCCCACTCGATACCGCCCAGCGCGCTGCCCTGCCCGAGCCGCGTCTGCCAGAGAACCTTGCCGCGATCGTCCGGATCGAGGCCCCACAGGATGCCCGACTTCTGCCCGGCCACCAGCACCCGCTTGCCGTTGGGGAGGTCGCGCAGCACCACCGACGTTCCGAAATCCAGATCCGGTCCGCGCTCCTCTGGGCAGTTAACGCCGCGGCCGCAACCCATCGTGAAGTTGTCCTTGGGCAGCACTTGACTCGACCACAGCAAGCTGCCGCTGTCCATATCGAACGCCAGAATCGCGTTGCTGGTATTGATGGACACGCCGGTGTACGAGTTGCCGGTGGCCGCGTAGATCCTCTTCTTCTTGACATCGATCGTCGGTGAATCCCAAATCGCCGCGCCCGCCGGTCCCCATTGCGTCTTGCCCTTGGCGTCCTTGTACGCCTTGGGAGGATCGGTCACGCTGTAAGTTTTCCAGATCTGCTTGCCGGTTGCGCCATCCAGCGCGACGATGCTGCCGCGAAACTTGCAGCACCCGTAGGTCGGCACCATCGAAGTCGCTTCCTCGATCGACGAGACCGGAACGTACAGCCGGCCGTTGTAGAAGCTCGGCGCGCCGGTGATGCGCGACGACGGGTGGTCCTCCACGCGCACCTTCCAGATCGCTTTGCCGGTGGCGGCGTCGACCGCGTGAACGTAGGACTCGGTGTCGCCGAAGAAGGCAACCAGGCCGCTGCGGCCCGACACTTTTCCGATGCTGATGGCGGTTCGCACAGTGGGGCCGGCGTCGTACATCCAATACACGCATCCGGTTTTCGCGTCGAGTGAGTAGATGGCGCCGCCGGAGCTCCCCACGAATACTCGATCGCCCACCACGGTGGGCTGCGCGGAGCGAACCGTCTCGTCGGCGAATCCGAACGCCCATTTCAGTTTCAACTTGGGAACGTCGGCGGCCGTCAGCCCCGGCTTGGGCTGATAGCGCGCGTTGCTGGGATCATTGCCCCAGCCGTTCCAGCTTGTGTCCGTCATTCGCACCGGCCCCGGATTGCCCGGACATTTTCCGGTGATCTCAGCCTTCGCCGTGCTGAACTCTTTTCCGCTCAGGAAGCGAGCGATGGCGCGTCCTTCTTCGTTGCTGACGCCGGCCGATTGCGTCATCATCGCGCCTTCGAACATCGCGCGATAGATAAACTCCGGCGAGCGCTGGCCGATTTCGTCGCGGCTGGGCATGCGCGCCTGCCCCTTGACGTCGTGACAGGCGGCGCAGCGCTGCTTGTAGAGCGCTTCGCCATCCGGCGCTGCTGCATAGGCCGCGATCGAGGCGGCGGCAAGGAAAAGAACGGTTGCCTGTTTCATTTTGGTGTCTACCATCTTAGCGTCGAGCCGGCCGATTCGGGGTCAGCCGCGAACCATACCCTGTACCGAGTATTCTGTTTAGAGTATACTGCCAGATGAGGAACGTGCCCCGACCAAACAGCAACCCCCTCGGGCTGGCCGTGCTGGCCGTGCTCGGCGAGCAGCCGGCCCACCCCTACGAACTCGACCGCAAGCTGCGCGAGCGCAAGAAAGAAAAAAGCATCAAGCTCAACTACGGCTCGCTCTATACGGTCATCCAGCAGCTCGAGAAGGCCGGTCTCATCGCGGCCAGCCGCACCGAGCGCGACGGCCAGCGTCCCGAACGCACCGTGTATGGCCTCACCGATGCCGGCAGCCAGGAGTTGCAACGCTGGATGCGCGACCTGCTCGGCACCTGGCGCAAGGAATTTCACGCCTTCGAGGCTGCCCTGGCCCTCATCTACGTCCTGTCGCCGGTTGAAGGATTGCGTTTGCTCGAGCAGCGCCTTCGACAGATCGGCGACCACATCCGGGCAACCCAGACTGAAATCTCCGGCGCCCGCGCCCAGGGTGTCGAGCGGCTGTTTCTCATCGAAGGAGAATACCGCCTGGCCATCGCCCAAGCCGAGCGCGACTTCGTCAAGTCGCTGGCCGCCGAACTTAAAAAGAAAAACTCGGACCTCGGGCGCGTCTGGCTTCGCTATCGCCGGCGCGCGGTGAAACATGCCTGACCAGAACTCGCCGAGCCGCCGCGCGCCAATCATGACACTGGTGTTTCTCTCACCGTTCATCGCCGAAGTTCTCTACGGCTCCACTCACCTCACTACGCTGTTCCTGCTGCTACCGCAAATGGCCGTCTACGGATGCGCAGCGCTCATCATCCGCGACGTCGTGCGGCGAACCGGCCGCGGATGGCCGGCCATCCTCCTGCTGGGCGTCGCCTACGCAATCATCGAGGAATGCGTCATCCTCCAGACCTCGCTCGCGCCGCTGTTCTTCGCCGCCGACCCGTTTCATGTCTACGGCCGCGCGCTCGGCGTCAACTGGCCGTACTTCATCTGGGCGCTGGGCTACGAAAGCGTCTGGAGCATCGTGATCCCGATCCAGATCACCGAAATGATTTTCCCCGTGCGGCGCAACGACCCATGGCTCGGAAGACCTGGACTCGTCACCGCCTCAGGCGTCTTCATCGCCGGATCTATCTTCGTCTGGTTCATCTGGAATCAGGTCGCGATGAAGCAGTTCTACCACGGACCTCCGTTCCACACGCCTCTGCTTGCGATCGCGATCGCAGCGTTAGTTGCCGCAGCACTAAGCGCCTTCGCGTTCATGGTTCCACCGCCATCCACGCAACCGCCGCACATTCCCACCGGCGAACTGCCTCCGTGGCTGCTCCTGTCGTACTCGTTCGCGTGGGGCCTGGCCTGGTTCGTGCTGGTGATTCTCGCATCCGGCTATGTGCCCTCCATTCCTCCCTGGTTTCAGATTGTGCTCGGCGTCGCGATCACCGCGACGGCCCTCGCAGTTGTCCAGCGTTTGACCACGCGATTCATATGGACCGACCGTCATCGGCTCGCATTGATCACCGGCGCGCTCGTTGCCAGCATGTCCGCCGGAGTGTTGGCCAGCGGCATCACGCTGCCGATCGACATGGCGGCCAAGCTGGTCTTCGACGCGATCGCGATCGTCCTGCTGGCGATGCTGTTTGGCAGAATCCGCAGCCGCTCGCGAAAGGAAAATGGTAAGCTACCGGCGTGACGACACTCGAGATCGCGGCGTTTAGCGAACTCCTAGTTTGCTGGATCCTGTGGGCGGTCCCATTCTTTCTCCGCACCCGCCAGCAGCCCAAGAACCGCGAGTCAGTTACCGCGCCGACCTCGAAATGGGGCATTGCGGTGCAAGCGGTGGGATTCTTCCTGGCGTGGCTGCGTTCGACGCGCTTGAACCCGCCGCCCATGCTGATCGCTTCCATGATCCTCGCACCCGCCGCGACATGGCTGGTTTGGCGAGCAGTGACGCACTTGGGCAAGCAGTGGCGGATTCAAGCCGGCGTGTATTCCGATCATGAGCTGATCCGCAGCGGCCCATACTCGGTGATACGGCATCCCATCTACACGTCGATGCTAGGCATGTTGATCGCGACCGGCCTGATCATGGCGCACTGGATCTTTTTGCTGGCCGCGATCGCGTGCTTTGTAATCGGAATCGAAATTCGGATTCGCGCCGAAGAAACACTGCTCAAGTCGCGCTTCGGCGAGACCTTCGACCGGTACCGCGCTTCAGTACCGGCCTACATTCCGTTTGTCCGTTGAGTTCGCTAACGGCCGCGTCCACCGCGTCCCGCGCTGGATGGCGGAACGATTCCCTTCAGGCGCACATAGACCGCCATGTACCCGTATTCTTCATCCGAGTGCATGGTGTTGAACTCCATAACCATCAGCTTGGAGCCTTTGAGAAAGCCCAAGTTGACGTCTGCACTGGCGCTTTCGCCGTTCAGGGCCCCCCAGGTGGCATCGCAGATTGCGACGGACTCCTTGAGAGCCGCAACCAGATCCGCTTTTGTTGTCTTTGAAGCGGCGCCGACCGACTTCGGCGCGCCGCCCACTGCCGAACAAAGGCGTGCCTGAGTGTCCGCAACGTGTGCGACCAGTTCTCCAAAGGTCCGGATGTCCGGCGTTGCTTTGAAGCTGTAGTCTGCGTCCGGCATCGCTTCGGCGATACCCACCACATTCCCCTTGACGAACATGTCGAATAGCCGTTTGGACTCCGCTACATGTGCGTCAGAAATTTGTGCCTGCATACTAAGCGCTCCCACGAGCGCGCAGGCGATCATCATGAAATTACGTTTCACTTGGTCTCCCTCCCTTGGAGTGAAGCTGGAACGAACAATCAAGTATGACACTCCCGAGCAGGCCGCCACAATGGCGGGGGCTACGGGTGATCGGGGTCCAGCTCGAAAGTTTCCACCTGATACTCGTAATAACGTCCTTCGGCTAAGAACGTTAGGAAGATTTCGTGAATCAGGTGAATCAGCTTGCGAACGCCGTACTCGTAGTCGTCGTTCTTGAGCATCAGTGTGACCGCAGCACTGCCGGCGCGGCGCGATGCGCGCACCACGGCTTTCTTGGGATCGATGCGGCGATGCTCCGGCACCTCCTTTGACTGCCGCGTCGCGATGAACGCATTCAACTCGCGCGTCATCGAAGCATCGAACGCGGGCAGCAGCGCCGGAAACGTCATTGTGCGAGCGCGCGTGTCGACCACCAGCTCGAACAGCCGATCGCGGTGCCACACAATCTTGAACGCCGCCCGTCCGTTCTTCGCCGCGCCCGGACTGAAGCCGCGGAACACCGCGCGATCGGCGTAATGCTGCAGAATGCCGGTGACGCTTTCGACCGGCGTCCGCTTCACCGCCTTGCTTGTCGCTTTCCTCAGTGTGCGATCGCTCCCGTGCCCGGCTCGGCGTTCATGTAGTTGCCGGGCGGGTAATCTTTCGCCGACGTGAACTCCTTGAGCGCCTGGCAATTGATTAGCGTCGAGATCTGCTCTTTCGCCGCGGCGTCGTAAGAACGCTTCAGCGCGGCGCGATACTCCTCCGGCGTGTGAACGTACTCGCCGCGCGCGCCCAGACCCTCGGCCATCTTGTCGTAGCGCAGATTCTCCTGGAACAGGTACATGTGCATCGATCGCGCCGACCCCACCGCATTCGGCCACATGCCCCACGAATTGTTGTTGTACACGACGGCGACCACCGGAATCTTGTACTTCGCCGCGGTATCGAGTTCGAACATGCTGTAGGCGATGCCGGCGTCGCTGGTGATGCAGAACACCGGCGCGCCCTTGTAAGGAGCCTGCGGTCCGACGCCGCGCTGCACCGCCGCGCCCGCGCCGATGGTCATCGCAAGATCCGGCCCGATGGCGCCGTATTGATAAGCGCAGTTCACCACCTGGCCGGGCCGATACGCGCGCAGCCAGCGGCCGGTGTAGTTGCCGATGGTCCAGCCGCCCCAGCCGAGCACGGTCTGCTTGGGATCGATGTCGCCCTTGTAGAGGAAATCGTGAACTTCCTTGGCCATCACGGCGGGATGAATGTGGTCGGAGTCCTTGCTGTATTTCAAGCCCTGCTCGTACTGGGCAAGGATGCTCTTCTCGTACTTCTCGCGAGCCGACGCGATTTCGCCGACCCACGCATCGCGCTTGCTGCGCGGCAGCTTGTCGTTCAGCGCCTCCAGGAACGCCTTCTCGTCGCAGACGATTCCCAGATCGAGCGGCCAGTTGCGCCCCAGATCTTCCTGCACCGGATGGACGCGGATGGCTTTGACGTCGGGATTGAAGCGAAACTCGCCGGGACTCGGCATGCAATATTGGCCGACGAAGATCACCAGGTCGGCGCTCATCATCGCGTCGGGCGACAGGCTGGCAGACAGCCGATGCTCATCGGGGAAGTGGCCGCGCATGGGTCCGGAGGTGACCACCGCGATCTCGTTCTTTTCGGCAGTCTCCATCAGCACGTCCCAGCCCTTGCGCTGGAACACGCCTTGTCCGGCCACCAGCATCGGCCGCTCGCGCTTCGCGATCATGTCGACCGCTTGCTGCAATCTCCTTCGTCGAAGGCTGCGGGCGCGATTCCGTGCGGTACTTCGCCTTGGTGTAGAAATCCTTCAGCTCCGCGGGATCGGTGAAGCGGGCGCGCGCCACTTCGCCCGGAAAATCCAGATGCACGCGGCCCGGCACGCCCGACTTCATGTTGCGGAACGCGTAGGCGCCGTACTCCCATACGCGATCGGGCGCGATCAGGCGCTTGCCGTATTTCTTCATGCCGGTGTGATGGGCTGCTGGTAGCCGGTCTGGATGAACGCCTCGCGATCGTCGCCGGCGATCTGCATGTTGCTGGCCAGCACCAGCAGTGGCGTGCGGGCGCGAGTGCGCCGCGGCGATGTTCATGATCATGTTCGTGAAGCCCGGGCCTTCGGTGCCCGAGCACGCCGTCACTTCGCCGGTGACGCGCGAGAATCCGTCGGCGGCGGCGCACATCGATCCTTCCGAGCGTCCGCCGTAGGCCGGAATGCCGGCTGCCGCGATGGCGTTGATCACGGTGTAGTTGCCGGGGCAGCAGAACATCGCGGCCAGGTCTTCATCCTTGCAGAGCTTGGCGAAGACTTCGGCGCCGGTCATGCCTCTGCCTTCGAAGGAGCCGACGTGCGGCGCTTCGGTCAAGTTCGATGCGAGTCTCCTTCGGGATCGCGATCGAGGTGATGCCGGGTTCGGCGAAAAGTTCGCTGGGTGCGAGCAGAGCGGCTGCAGCGGCGCTGGCTCCAAGTGGCGTTTTCAGGAAATTTCGGCGCGAGGAGTCGGGGGCATTGCGGGACGCTTCGGGAGGCTTCGGGGCGGCTTTGTCGTCCATGGTTTAATCCTCTGAATTCTGCTGGTTAGCAGGCATTCATCTACTGATCCTTTAATGGCGGCCGGGTCGGTTCCGGCCACAGGCTGCGGATGAAATTCACCAGATTCCAGAGTTCGGTTTCGTCAGTAATCTGGGCTTGGAAGGGCGGCATGCTTTCGCCGGCCCCATCGCGGATGCTGTGGAAAATTTCGCCGTCCGTGGTTCCACTCTTGAAGTCGCTGGGCGACGTGAGGTCGGTGGCATTGGCGACCACGTCCACTTGCGCTTTGCCGTCGCGGCCGTGACAAGCGGTGCAGTTTCGCTGGAAGGTGGTGCGGCCTTCGGCGATGGATTTCTTCGAGTACGCGACCGGGTTCTTGAGTTTCTTGGCTTCGTCGCGCGTCATCCGCGCGCCCTCGGCGGCGCTCAGCGAAACTCCGGCGGCGATGCACCCGAGGATGCAGCCGCAAGCGAAGCGGATTCGTCGGTTGCGCAGTGATGGCAAAACTCAACTCCGATCAGTGCTGGCAGACCGGGGCTTAGTGCCACCGATCGGGCGGTGCCTATGGCTGGAGCATATCAGCAGCCAAACGCAGGTGTCAATAGAAATGGCAGGATTGGCGCGGCGAAGCTGCGCGATGTCACTCAGTTTTACGGGTGGGAAAGCGCAGTTTGACCAAATGCACGGTCGGAAGCGCGTCCCGTCACGGCCTCTTATCATCTCTTATAGCTTTGGCCAGCCGGATGCGAAGCATTTGTGGAGCTTGGCTATGCTCTACAAATCGATTGTGTCCGTTTGTCTGGCGGCGAGTCTGGTCTGCGCGCAGCAGAGGCCGGCGATCAAGCCCGTCGCGCCCACCGTCACCGACATCTCATCCGGCGCGGAGATGTTTCACACTTACTGTGCCGTGTGCCACGGCGTGGATGGCCGGGGACAGGGTCCCGCTGCGGCGGCGCTCAACAGCGCCCTGCCGGATCTTACTCTAATCAGCAAGAGCAACGGCGGAAAGTTTCCGGGATTTCGAATCTCGAACATCATCAGGGGCGACGTGGCGATCGCCGCGCATGGCTCGCGCGACATGCCGACCTGGGGCGACGTGTTCCGGAATCTGGAGCGCGATGAGGCCATCGTCAAACTGCGGGTCCACAATCTAACCGCTTACATCCGGTCGCTGCAGCAGAAGTAAGAACAAGCAACTCGGTTCTTGCAGTGCCTCGAGCGCCGAGCGACACCGCGATCTGTGATAGGCTCCGGGAATGATCAAGACTCTGGGGTTGCTCGTTGTCCTCGCCATTCCGCTCGCCGCGCAGGACGCGAGCATCGACGCAGTCAAGAAAACGGCCGCTCAACTTGAAGCGGCGCTCACGCACGCCGACATCGCGACGCTCGATAAGATCGTAGCAGACGATTTCCTCCGCACGCCGCCCGGCGGCCGCGACACCAACAAGAAGGAGTGGCTCGCGCTCATTCAATCCGGGCGCTTGCAGTACGTCGCCTTCGAAAACAGCGACGTGCGTTACCGCTCCTACGGCGACACCGTGATCGTCAACCTGGTTTCGAACATCCACACGCGCTCGAGCGGCGGCCCGGAGCGTCAGATCAAGCTGAAACTGATCTGGGTCTGGGTGAAGCTCGACGGCCGGTGGCGGCTGGCTGCGGTCCAGGGCAATCAAGTCAATCCGCCCGCGCAGTAACGGCGACAAGGTAACGGTTACCGCGCATCGCAGGGGCGTCGCTGAGGGTCACACTAAGTGGAGGTATTGAAGTGACTCCAACGACAGAGAGCAAACAACTGCAGACCATGAAAGTCGCCAGCACCATTGCGCTGCTGGCGGGCCTGTGGTATTTCATTTCGCCATGGGTTTACGGCGCCTACAGCGTCGCGAACTCGTGGAACAACTGGATCATCGGCGCTATGGTAGTGATCCTGGCCGGAATCCGGCTCGGTTCACCGCTGAGAACAGCGGCGCTGAGCTGGGTCAATTGCGCGTTGGGAATCTGGGCCTTCGTGTCGCCGTGGATTTACAAGTACACGATGGATCATGGCCGATTCATCAACAGCCTGGCGGTCGGCGTGATCCTGTTCGTGGCCGCGATGTGGAGCGCCACCAGCACGCCGCACACACAGCATCCGGTGGTCACGCACACGTAAGCGGAAGAGCGTCGCGCTGGAAACCGCCGTGCTAGAAACCGCCGCGCGGCCGATAACCCGGTCGCGCGCGCACGCGGTACTTCTTGCCGACGTCTGACACAATCTCGACGTTGATCTTGCGGAAGCCTTCGTTGGGATTCGGCTGCGGATAGTAGGTGATGGTGTAGCTGTTGCCCAGATCCTCGCGGATGGACTCAAACGCCTCCACCTGCTTCTGCCAGGTCTTGGCGAAGTACGATTTTCCGCCGGTCCGCGTCGAGATGCGTTTGAACACCGCGCTCGACATCGGGTCCTTATTTACGTCGTTGGTGGAGATGACGTAGATTGGGATGCCTTCGTCTTCGGCCACCGCGCGCACGTCATCGGGCGCCACCATGCTGGCATTGTCCGGGCCGTTCGAAAAGACGATGATGACTTTGCGGCCGGGTACTTTGGCGGCATCGCGCAACGTGAGCAGCAGGCCGTTGTAGAGCGCGGCATCATCGCCGGCCACTGCTTTGCGAAGACCGAAAATCGCGTCGCTGCGCTCGTGAGTCAGCGGAGCGGCGCGCGACAGGTTGCGGCTGAAGGTGTACACCGCCACCGAATCGTTGCGGTCCAGGCCGCGCACGAAATCGGCGATTGCGTCGGAAGCGTACACGAAACCACGATACATATAGTTGCTGGTGTCGAAAAGCACGAAGACGTTGGTGCCCACGAAGGAATCGGTGCGCATCTCCGGTTTGGCATCGCCTTCCGTTCCATTCAGCGGAGCGGGGCTGAGCGCGCGCGTCGTGCCGTCGTCCATCACCTGCAGGGGCGGCTTGTTGCCTTCGCCGAACGTATTGATCTTCTGCGCGATGGTGTCTTCGGTCACCTTGAAGTCGGCGGGCTTGAGTCCGTTGATGTAGTGGCCCTTGCTGTCGGTGACGGTGAAGCTGAGCACCACCATGTCGACTTTGATGCGGAAGGTGGGACGATCCTGCGCGAAGAGCCACAACATGCCGCCTGTTCCAAGCAGCCCCGTTCCGATCCGGATTGTGTTTGATATGAGTCTCAAAAGTGCCTCCGCTGACCGTCTAGAATTGTAAACCGGCTCCCGCTGCCGCCGCGGCTCCAGCCTGCTTGCGCATCTTCTCTCGGGCATCTTCGCCAACTACGCGCAGCGATCGTAACAGCGCCGGCCAGTCTTCCAAATGCGTGGCGAAAATCTGTTCCACCGTGCTGCGCGTCCACTCCGGCACCAGGACATTGAGCTGTGCGGGCGCCAGATGCAATTGATCGGCGAGAGCGGCGTAGTACAACAGATTGGATTCCCAGCTTTCTGCAAGAATGCGGCTGGAGTAGCCCATCAACGTGGGGAAGGTGCGGAGATTGAGCAGCTCCGGCGAATACGAATTGGCCAAGGTCGGTTTGGGAGTGCCGAAGGCATGCGAGATGGCCGGGTAGTTCAAGTGCTGCGGCGATTCGGCAGCTTCGCGGCGGATCTCGGCGGCCACCGGCGGGTCGGCGGAATTGTTCTGCGCCAGCAGGTCGCGCGCGATGGCGAACAGCTCGGAAGGCGTCACGTTGTCGAGCGCGGCGCGCACGCGGCCCTCTTCCAGCAGCTCGCGGATCTTCTCGACACGCGACGGCATGGCATAGCGCGCGATGGCGTCCAGCACGGGCTGCCGCCGATCCGCGTTCAGCGCCGCATCGGCCAGCCGGGTTTCCGTGTAGTCCATGTGCAGGTCGATCCAATGCAGTTGCCCCGGCGTCACGTTCCACCAGCGCTGCACGGTAGCCGACAGGATCAGTTGCGGCACCAGGTCGCCCCAGATGAGCGCCTGCTCGCGCGACGGAATCAAGAAGTTCTGCTCGGCTTCGGCCAAAGCGTAAGGCAGGCTGGCGAGCGATCCCAACAGCTTCCCGCCGCCGCTGGATGGCCAGCCGGTTCCCAGCACTTCAGTCGATTTCCAGGTCTGGCGCGACGCCCTGCAGTCCGATGAAATCGTGGCTGCGGACAAACAGCGGATTGGTGTGCAGCACCTGCGCGCCGGGCGGAGCATAGTGGACATAATTCAAACCCACCAGGGTGTCGCGCAGGAACGGCGCCATGAGCGCGCGGACGTCGTCCAGCTTCTTGGGATCCTTGGCGGCGCGGTCGATGAGCGCGCGCAGATTCAGTTTTCGCTGCGCCTCGATGTGCTTTTCCGACCAATAGCCGAAGCTGAGGGTGTTGCGCTCGATACTGCTCAAGGACGTGCGCGGAAGCTGGATCTCGGAGATGCGGGCGGCGGTCTTGTTGATCAGCGCCATGTTCGCCTTTTCGCCCTTGGCCAGCCCTTCCAGGTCGTCCACAAGCTCGAAGATCGTGGCCAGCGAGATCAGCCGCTGCGACTCGAAAATGCGGATCATTTCTTCGACCAGTTGGTTGTGCGCATCAGAGTTGTCGTTCTCCGACGTGCCCGCCAGCAGATCGATCATCCGATCCTGCGGCGAAACTGCCGGCCGGCGACTTGGTGGCGGTGAGCAAGGTCTCAATGGCGGCGTGGCCGGCTTCGAAAATATCGCGCTCGTTCTTGACCTTGGCGAAGTCCGCGAGAATGGCGGAGAGAGAATGATCGACATCGGAGGTGGCGATGGAACCCTGCCGCCGGAAAATCTGCCACAACCCGACGGACGCCTGCATCGTTCCGGCAGCGTCGGCGCGCACACCCTGGTTGCCGATATCGTCGATTACGCCGGCGACATCCAGGAACTGATTGATGGTCGCGTTGGAAACCTCGGGCGCTTCGCCGAGCACTGCATACTGGGCGCCATACGCGCGGTATTCGCGCGCCAGCCGGTCCGCTGTCATCGCGTCCAATGGCGTCTGGCGATGCCGATCCATATCGCTCAAGGCCAGAAAGATTTTGAGCGGCTCATTCTCCACGGCCTTGCGGCACAATGCGAACAGCGCTTCCAGCACGTCGTCAGGATCGTTCCATCCCGGCGCCGCTTTGCTCAGTTTGGAGTCGTACTTGCCCGACCCCTTCGGATGATCGATGAAGAGCTGCCGCCACACTTCCAGGCTTCCAGGTATGTGCGGTTTACCGTCGGGATCCAGGCGGAGACGCGTAGTGAGCAGCAGCATATCGGTGTTCGAGCGAAATACCGGACGCGCCGGGCCGGGGCTGGTCACCTTGCCGCGGATTGCGCCGTAGAATCGCTTCATTCGCTCCGGTTCGGTCAGATAATTCTGGACCGGCCCGTTGGCCGCGTTGAAGTTGATTCGAGCGAGTGCGTCGAAGTAGCTCGCCAGCCAGCCGTCGTCCTTGGCGACGAGACGTTCGAAAAACGCACCGGGCTTGTCGGGCGCCGCTCCCGCCAGTTCGGCCCAAACACGCTCGGCGCGCGCGCCGCCGGGAACCGCCGCGCTGCCGTTGCTGAGCTGGAACATGCCGCCGTAGAAATCCAACACGTGCGCGTACGCACGCAGCTTCTGGATGTTGGTCTCCTTGCGCAAGACATCCGCGGTGGCCGGATCGAGCTTCGCCATCGCCAGGTACAAGCGGCACAGCGACGGGTCGCCGAGGAAGGAGTCGATGAATTCTCCACCCTGCCGATCTTTCGCGCTGAGCCAGTAGTCAGCGCCGTAGATCACCGGCACCATGGTCGGTTTGTAGTCGTACGTGAAGGGCCGGTTGGTGCGGAGGTTTTGCTCGAGCTCGGCGAGCGGGAATCCGGAATCGATGGTCAGGAAGGCGCGCATGGCGTTGACAGTTTCGAGCACCACCTCGCTGCCGCATCCGCCGCGCATGCGATAACCCAGCACGCGGAGCAATTCACCGGTCTGCGTGGAGTCGCACGACTCGATCTTGATGACGCGGTCGGCGCCGGCAAGCTTCTCCAGTTCGCGCGCCTGAGAGAGATAACGCACGATGAGTTTTAAGTACTCGGTCTGCTCAAGCGCTTCGTTGCTGCTCGCGGCCTGATAGCCATTGGTGACAATGTTGCGCGCCAGGGCGGGGAGCAGGTCGTCGGGCGTCAAATCGGGCGACAAAGCGGCCATGCGGGCGAAGGAGTGGATCGGCCCGGGAATCGGGATGGTCGACTTTTTGACCGTAGCTGCGAGGGCGGGCAGGCTCAGGTCGCGTCCTCCAGCGGCGCGGTATTGTTCCAGGTGATGTTCGGCGGCAGCACGGTCGCCCGCGAGCAGATCGATTTCGACCAGGCGTCGCGCGACTTGGGATCGCTGCGCGCTTGGGCTCGCGCTCAAGAGTTTTTCATAAGCCTGGCGCGCGGCCGGATCGTGATGATGATCGAGAAACTGCGCGTACGCGTTGAGTCCGTCTACGCCGCCCGATTGCGCGGCACGCTCCAGGAACTCGCGTGCGCCCGATGCGTCGCCGTTGCGTTCCATCTGCCAGGCGCGCAGGTGCAAGTCTTGCGCCGCGGCTGCCAAGCTGAAAGTAAGAAGAACAAGGCCCGTTACGAGGGGTTTCATGCAGGTAAACCTTCCCTTCCCGCTGGTTAATTAATGTAACACGGGGCCCTGCGGTGTGCTTGCAGGAACTTAGCCTGGACCTAAGGTCCGGCGGCATCGTGCAGGCCTGTGCGCGAGGTAGGATGTTGGATGTGAGATTCGCGAGCGTTCTGCTGGCCGCATCGTGCGTAGTGGCGGCCGCTACCATTCCTTCGGGAACGCAAGTGCCAATCCGCCTGATCGCCGAGATCAGTACTGCGACAGCGAAGGTCGGTCAACCGTTCGAGGCCGTGGTGATCGCGCCGGTGATCGCAGGCGAGCGGATCGCGCTGGCGTCGGGCGCGAAGGTGACCGGGCACATCGGAGAAGTCAAGGCGGTGACTCAAGCCGATCAGCAAGCCGTTCTGAGCCTCGCGTTCGACCAGGTTTCGGCCGGTGCGCGCAAGGCGGTGATCGCGGCGAAGCTGGTGGGCGTCGACAACGCGCGCGAATCCATCGACGCCGACGGACGCATCACCGGGATCATCGCGGCCGAAACAGGGTCCGGACGATTGGACCAGGGTATCAATAAGGTTATCCAGAAATACCCGAGCCTCGGTGACCTGCTCAACACCGTGAAGCAGACGGTGGTGAAGGAGACCGATTCCAACATTGTTTATGCGGCGGGCGTGGAGATGACCATCGAGCTGACCAAGCCGCTGGAATGGAGCGGCGTCGAGGTGTCGCTGAATGTGAAGCCGGTTCAGCCGGAGCAGGAGTTGTTGCGGTTGGTGAGCCGGCAGCCGTTTCGAACGACGACGGAGAGGTCGCGGCCCTCCGACATTACGAACCTGATGTTCCTGGGAAGCGCCGAAGAAATGGCGAGCGCGTTCCAGAAGGCGGGCTGGTCGACCGCCGACAAGTTGAATGCGTCGTCGAAACTCGAGACGTTCCGCGCGATGGTGGAGCAGCGCGGATATAAGGAAGCGCCGGTCTCGATCTTGCTGCTCGATGGCGCGACGCCTGACATGGTATTTCAAAAACAAAACAACACCTTCGCGGCGCGGCACCATCTGCGTGTCTGGCGGCGTCCGGGCAGATTCGGCGGCCAGGACATCTGGGTGTGCGCGGCCACGCACGACATCGGGATCGATTTTTCGCAGGAGAGCCGCACGTTCACGCACAAGATTGATTCGCAGATCGATCGCGAGCGAGCCAAGGTGGTCAACGATCTGCTGTTCACCGGTCAGGTTCGCGCGCTGTCTCTGGTTTCGCGCGAGATGCCGGCGGGTTTGTCGAACGCCACCGGCGATACGCTTGAGACTGACGGCGGCATGGCGGTGATCGAGCTGTCGGGCGCGGCTTCGAAGAGGGTCAAGGGAGCGCGACTCCGAGTTGCTGCGACGCCTGGAGCAGGTTTTGCCAAACGCCTTCCGAGAGCGGAATGCCGTCGCGCCGCCGCTGTTCCTCCGCGCGCCACTCCGGATCGCCGGCCACCAGAACTTCGTCGTAGCCGCTGGCGGGCTTGGACGATTTCACCATCGCGACGAGTTCGTGCATGCGGCGTTGGAAGTCGGCGAACGGCATGAAGCGCGCGACGTCGATCGCGAGAAAGAGCTGGCTGGTGCGCATGGGTTGGCCCTTCACGCGAATTCCGCCAAGCTGCGTAGACATCGCCCCGCCGCTCAGCACCGCGCACAGAATCTCGGCCAGCATCGCGAGGCCGCTGCCTTTGTAGCCGCCGAGCGGCATCAGCAAGCCGTTGAGCGCGGTCTGGGTGTGGGTGGTCGCGACGCCTTCTGAATCCATCGCCCAGCCTTCGGGAATCGTGTCGTGGCCGTGGAACTGAGCGTTCATGATTTTGCCGAGCGCCACGGTGGTGGTGGCCATGTCGAGCAGCCAGGTCTTCGGGCCCGGCACAGACATGCAGATCGGATTCGTACCGAAGCGCGGCTCCTTGCCTTGCCAGGGCGCGACCAGCGCAGTGGCGTTGCACATTACGATTCCGATGAGGCCATGCGCGGAGATCTGCTGCGCCCAAAACGCAGCGGCGCCAAAATGATTCGAGTCGCGCGCGACCACCATCGCGACGCCGTGCGCGTGGCCGAGCCGGATTGCATGGCCGCAACATATTTGGGAAATCCATTGCCCGATTCCGATTTCGCCATCGTAAGTGATGCAGGCGCCGCTCTCGCTCGCGATGTGGCCGTCGGTATCTATATTGATGTTGCCCATCTGGATCTGCTCGAGGTAGAAGGGCAGCAGTTGCAGGCCGTGGGAATCGACGGCGCGGAGATTCGAAGCGACGAGCGAGCGCGCGATCAGGTCGGCTTTGGCGGCCGACACCTTGAGGGCAAGCAGGAGCCGGTTGGCGAAGTCGATGAGCGGTTGGGCGGCGAACGTGGGCATTTCGTTTCCAGTTTACGGGACTAACGTTCGGCGGTGAAGCAGTAATCAGGGATAAGGGATCTCGATTTCGGTGACGACTTCGACGGCCTCGCCTTTGATGATGGTCGGTTTGTAGACGTAGCGCAGAGCGGCATCGATGACGGCAGGGGGCGCACTGCCGGCGACGACCTTCGCTTCGTTGACGTGTCCGTCAGTCCCGATTCGGATTTCGAGTTTCGCGACGCCGGGTTCGCGAGGTTTCCAGTAGTCGGGATAGATCGGGCGCGGGGCTTCTAGTAGCATGCTTTGGGCTAGGGCGGGGTCGATGCGGATGGTGGCGTGAGTGGGCGGCGCTGGATTGGAAGCGATTCCGAGCGGGCCGGCGTCCCAGCTCTTGATGCCTTCCATGAGGTCGGACCAGTCGCGGTTGTTCGGGTCGAGCGATTGGGCGTGTGTGACGAGCTCGGTGGCGAGATCGCGAGCGGCGTTGAACTTCGAGTCGCGCTGCGGAGCAAGGGCGGCGCGCGAGGTTTCTTCGACGACAAAGCGAGCAACCGCTCCGACCAGGGAAAGATCGGTTGAGTGTGCGAGTTCGCTGTGGACGTCGGCCACAATCGCCGGGTACTTTTCGCTATAGACTTTCGTCGTCAGGATCCATGTGTAGAGCAGCGCCAGTGTCCGCGTGGGGTGCTCGGGATCGAGTTCTCTGGCGCGCTTCAGCAGGTCGATCTCGTCCGGCAAGTCCTGGGTGTGGGCGGCATTCTCGAGCACGCGAGGATCGTTGGGATGCAGTGCGACTTGCGCGCGCCAGTGGCGAGCGACTTCCTCGATGATTTCGCGACCAGCGCTGGGATAGATGACGTATGAACCCTTGTGAACTGATGACTCCGGCTGATGGTCGATCAACCACAGGATGCGAGATATCTCGGCGGGGAGCGGGTTGAGGCGAGCGGTGGTCGGCTGGCCGGAGAGAGTGCGGACGTCGATGAAGCTCACAAGCAAGATGAGCGCGGCTCCGGCAGAGAGCAACATCGCGGAAGCGGCTTTGCCGAGCGGCTTGATGTGGTGCGTGTGAAGATCGAGAACCCGGCGGATGCGATGGGCGATTACGGGGCCGCTCATCGCGGCGGCGTTCCAGACCAGTCGGCTGCCGGAGGCCTGCATACGCTCGGCGGCGTCAAGGAGCAGCTTCGCATAGGTGGCGGCGTCGGGCGACGCGAGGAGCGCGGCATCGTCGGCGGCGTGTTCGGCAAGCACGGCGAGACGGCGTTCGAGCCACCACGCCAATGGATGAAACCAGAACAGGCATTTGTTCACCGCGGCAGCGAGCGCGACGAGCGGATCGCCGCGGCCGACGTGCGCCAGTTCATGCGCGAGCACGCTCTTCAAGCTGGCCTGCGGCCACCCGCGCCAGTCGGACGGAAGGATCACGCGCTTGCGTCGCCAGCCGGTGGTCAGCGGAACACGCACGCGAGCGGACTCTTCGAGCGTTACGTAGGCATCGGTGTCGGCGACCAGTTCGTAGTACATCCACAATTCATCGTCGACGCCGGTGGTGTCGCGCAGCGTCCGGCTCATCCACACTATGCCGGCGGTGAGGCGAAGCGCGAGGAACAAGACTCCGGCCAGATACAGGGCGGCGGCAAGCAGGAGCCAGCGCGAGTCGATCCTCAGCACCGGAGGCGAGGATAGAGCCAGCGGGCGAAAGAAAGGCAAGGCGAGCATTCCGATCAGGACCAGCGCCCAGGTCAAGTGCAGCGCGTCCGCGCGGCGGCGGAAGAAGAAAACCAGGACGAAGGCCGGCAGGGCGAGCAATGCGGCGCGCACGGAGGCATCCGCCATCCACGACGCCAGCTCGCGGGAAAGAATGTTGAGACTTTCCCAGTCCATCGGTCTACCTCCTTTTCGTCTTCTTCGCGATCTCTTCGGCAAGGCGCCGCAATTGCGCGGCGTCCAGCACTTCGTGATCCACCATTCCGACCAGCAACTGTTCGGCCGATCCGGCGCAGAAGCGTTCGATGATATTGCGGACGGCGCGGATCGCAAGGCCCTGCGGTCCCTCGACGCTCGAATACACGTAGGTACGGCCGTCGACTTTGTGCTTCAGATGCCCCTTCTTCTCGAGGCGGCCGAGCAAGGTTCGCACGGTGGAGTCCTTCAGCTTGCGCTTGGGCGCGAGGTCCTCGCGCACCTGGTCGGCGGTGGCGGAGCCGCGCTGCCAGATGCTGGATAGGATGGCGTGTTCGAGGTCGGTGAAGGGCCCGCGGGCCGGTTTCTTCTGAGTGTTACGCATTGTAGCACTACAGAATGTAACACGCCGGTCGCAGGGGGGTCAAGCCCTATTGGAGTGCTATTGGAAGTGGATCACCCGGAGCAGGCCGTCGATGCCGGGTTGATCGGGGCCGGGCGGGTCGTACTCGACGCGAATCCGGACGGGCTTCTGGGGACCGCAGTTAAGATCGCGAGTCTGGCCGCTGTCGCCGTTGACGAGCAATTTGTCGGGGTCCTGGATGAGAAAGCGCTTCTTGCCTTCCAGAGTTTGCATGACGATCTTGAGTTCGTCGCCGCACTGAAACTCGACGAATGTGCCGGCGGCTGACGGCAGCTTTACCGTAGGTCGGGTTCGGAGCGTAGGGGCTCCTGGCGGGTCGGGCATCGTGTCGCGGCGGGCCACCACAGGCGGGGCATCGGTAGTTTGAGTCAAGACGCGCGCCTGTACCGCGCCGGGGCGCGATCGCGCGAGGTAATCCAAGATCCGATCGGCTTGATCGCGTTCCTCCGGAGTGGTTGCGACCTTCTTCAACTGTGTGGCCGCGTTCTCCGCCTTGTCGCGGTTGCCTGCGTCGAGGTTGGCGTACGCGATGAGCGTGAGGAGGCGCGGCGCGTCTTTCGGCGTGACGGTCTTCACAGGGGCGAGCGTCTCGAGCGCGTCTTTGGCGGCGTGCGCGCGAAGCTGCACGGAGGCGAGCTCCATGCGCACGTCCAGGCGATCGGGCTGCAGTTTCATCAATTCCTGGAGTGCCTGCGCGGCTTTCGCCGAGTCTCCGGATTCCTCCATGCGGCCGTAGTC
This sequence comes from Terriglobia bacterium, assembly GCA_963792065.1. Lineage (GTDB taxonomy): Bacteria > Acidobacteriota > Terriglobia > Bryobacterales > Bryobacteraceae > Palsa-89. The sequence goes on along the minus strand of CAWBUU010000001.1, from coordinate 4,694,883 downwards.
CCAAAGCATTCGCGGAGTGCGGCTGCCCAGCTCGAAGGCCTTCCGGAAATGCTCGCGCGCGGCATCCCGGTGATTCTGGCGCCAATCGAGGTAGGCGAGGTCGACGTACGGCTCGACGCGATCGGGATGCAACAGGATCAGCGACTCGAAGGTCTTGCGCGTGGCGTCTTCCTCGGTGGGGCGGTCGCCGATTTCGGCCAACATGAGCTTCAGCTCGAACTCGTCGGCTGGCTCGGGGTTCAATTCCTGTTCGACTTTTTCGAGTTTCAACGGAAACAGGGCGCCCTGGAATTTTCCGCCGCGCAGATAGGCGCGCAGCTCGGTTTCGATCATGTTGAGAGATTTGCCGTAAATCTGGGCGAGCGCATCGTCGGAACGCGTGCCGTCCGAAATCAGCGTCATGACCTGCGGAAACTTGGCGCGGTATTCCGGACTCAAGGCCAGCATGTGGGTGAGCGCCCAGCCTTCGTTGTAGAGACTGCCGGCCTTGTTCTTCTCGTTGTAATAGGGTGAATCGTGGCCGGCATCGAGGATCGCAGCGAGCGGGATCCACTTGTCCTGAAACAGGGCTTGAAATCGCCCTGCGATCAGCGAGCCGACCAGGATGTCCTTGCCATGCGGCGTGAGCGTGGAGTAAAGCTCGGCGACGCCTTCGTTGAGCCAGGGCGGGAAATTCATTCCGGCGTGCCGCACGATCAGATGGACATATTCATGAATCGCGACCGGGAAGGTTTCAGATCCGGTATGGCTCATCACGATATAATCGTGCTCGCCGGATTGTTGGTAGTGCGCGTCGGCCACTTCGTTGGGGCGGTAAGGCGCGTACTCCTTCATGGAACTGAAGGCGACGATGCGGACGCGCTCGGCGGGGCCGGCGGCTTTCGGCATTTGCTGATCGAAGAAGCTATGGACCTGTTGGAAGTAGCGCAGCGTGTCGCGGGCGCTCCGCGCGCCGGCGGTGGTGTACATTTCGAAGTTGGGCGAGACGAGGCGGGTCCAGTGGGGATCGCCTGCAATCAAATTGACACAAATGAAAAAACACGCCCGAGCAACCCAACACCGCATTTTGACATTATAGAACATTATTGTTTTCGATCAAGGGGTTATGCGTGGTGCATTTCGATGAGGGATAAAATGCGGCCTGACGTGTTTTCGCGAAGAAGGTTGCTGCTGGGAGCGGGCGCGAGCGTCCTGCTGGTGCGGCCGGTGCGGGCGGAGGCGGTGCGAGAGTTTTCGGTTCGAGAGTTCGGCGCGCGGGGGGACGGGGCAGCGATCGATACGGGCGCGGTGAACCGGGCGATCGAGGCTGCGGCGTCGGCGGGCGGGGGGACCGTGCGATTCGCGGCCGGGACGTATCGGTGCCATTCGATCCGGCTCAAAAGCAAAGTCGGTTTGTATTTGGAGAATGGCGCGACGATTCTGGCGGCGGAGCCTTCCGCGAATGCCGGCTACGATGCGGCGGAGCCGAACGAGTGGAGCAAATTTCAAGATTTCGGACACAGCCATTGGCACAACAGTCTCATTTGGGGAGAAGGGTTGAGCGATATTCAGATCGCGGGGCCGGGGATGATCGACGGAAAAGGTCTGACGACGGGCTCGCGCGCGGAGGCCGCCGGCGTGGGCGACAAAGCGATCGCGCTGAAGAATTGCCAGCATGTCACGCTGCGCGATTTCTCGATTCTGCGCGGCGGGCACTTCGGAGTCCTGGCGACGGGCGTCGATAATTTCACAGTCGACAATCTTTTGATCGATACGAATCGCGACGGGATCAATCTGGATTGTTGCCGCAACGCGCGGGTGTCGAACTGCAGCATCAATTCTCCGGGGGACGATGCGATTTGCCTGAAGAGTTCGCTGGCGCTGGGAGCGGCGCGCGCCACCGAGATGGTGACGATTGCGAATTGCATGGTGAGCGGCGGGTGGGCAATCGGGTCGCTGCTGGACGGGAGCTTCCAGTCGATTCCGGTGGAGAAGCGTCATTCGCGGTCGGGCCGGATCAAGTTCGGGACGGAATCGAACGGCGGGTTCAAAAGCATAACCATTTCGAATGTTGTTTTCGACGGCTGTGGCGGGCTGGCGCTCGAAATGGTGAACGGAGGGGTGCTGGAAGACGTGATGGTGACGAATCTGACGATGCGGGACATCAGCAACTCGCCGATCTTTCTGCGGCTGGGGCGGCGCGGGGCCGAGACGGATCCGGTGGGCAAGCTGCGCCGCGTGATCATCAGCAACATCACGTGTTCGAATTCCTTTTCGCGTTATGGGTCGATTGTGAGCGGCATTCCGGGGCACGCGATCGAGGGCGTCAAGATCCGCGATGTTTACATTCAGCATCAGGGCGGGGGAACGCGCGAGATGGCGGCGCTGGAGCCTGCCGAGAACGAGGCCAAGTATCCGGATCCGCCGATGTTCGGAGATCTGCCATCGCACGGATTTTTTCTGAGGCACGTGAAGGACCTGGAAATCAGCAATGTGGAAATCGAACCGATGCAGCCGGATCTGCGGCCGGTGTTTTGGGTGGACGATGTCGAGGACGTTGCGCTGTATCGCGTGAAGGCGCCGCGCGTGGCCGGTACGCCGGCGTTTGCGTTGCGCAATGTGCGGAATCTCAGCGTGTCGGCGAGCGCGCCGCTGTTGAAAGACACACTGGTGGATCGCGCGGAGCCGATCAAGCTGTAGCGGGGGCACGATTTCACGCGCCAGATGCTCCCATGGCGGCGGTGCAGGCGATCGGGCGGGCTGGATGCGGCGGAAGTTGGCGTTCCTGCGCGGCGTGGCGGGCGATGTAGGCGTCGATGGGATTATTTCGCAAAACGAACCCAACCTTGGTCTCGCCCGGGCCAGCATCTTGGCCGGCGGCGATGGCGACCTCTTGGACCTCGACCTGGGCGGCTTCGGCGTCGCGGCGCTGGGCCTGGATTTCGCGGAGTTGTTTGAGGGTGCGATCGAACTGGCGGGAGAGTCGCGCTTCGTTCATGCCGAGCGTGGCGAGGGCGCGGGTCTGCTGGGCGAGGCCGTCGACGAGGAGGTCGGCTTCGAGGGCGGGGATGCGATTCAAGCGCCAAGCGGTATCCGCGAGGGAGCGGACGAGATGTTCTTCGAGTGCGCCGAGGGGCTGGAGGTCGGCGAAAAAGCTGCGGCGGTGTGCTTCGTAGGCGGCGGGGTCTTCGGAGGGCAGGACCGCCGAGGCGGCAGTGAGTCCATGCCGGAGGGCGTTGAGCGAGGAGCGGAGTTTGCCGGGGCCGGTGCGAGGGCCGGTGGAGCGCTGGGCGTTCTGGCGGTTGGCGGCGGCGCGGTGGCTGGCGGGCGGTACGGGCGAAGGGGCCGGGGCTTCGGGCGCGACGGGCGGGGCGGCGATTCCGGGATCGAGGGCTTGAGATGGTGCGGACATGGTTGGGTCTCCTCGGTTATTGCATAGCACTGGAGGGGCGGACGGGAATCGGCGACCGAAGGGAAATCGATGAAGGGGAAGGGAAGAAAAGTGGGCGGAGGTTGTGATCTTGACGGAGATCATTCGGTAGTCGACATTCAACTAGCCGGGATGACCAGCCGCAGTTGCGATCGTCGCGGCTGAACTATCGAAGGCGGTTGCCCTGGCTACTGTGGTTGGGCGGCGGCGCGCGTTTCTATTGCACGCGTCCTTTGCGCGCATCACAGTGACTCCAGGATCGCGGGCGTGCGGAGGCGGCGCTCGGCGTGTTCTTCGATGAGTCGGGTCATGAGGCGGCGAAGGTCGCTGGCAGTGTCCTTGGTCCAGGTGCGCGGGGCGAGGGCGTGGACGGGGGTTGTGAGCATTTCTTCGGCGATGGCGCGGGAGTCGGGCGAGACGCGGAGGTCGGGGAGGAATCCGGCGAGGCGGACGGACCAGAGGGCGAAGTAGGTGACAGCGGTGAAGGGGTTGCCGCCTTGGCGGAGGTAGTCGAGGACGGCGGCCAGCAGGCGGAAGTGGCGCTCGTTGGTTTCGTTGGGCGGCAGCAGTTGTTCGGTGACTTCGGCGAGGTAGTCGAGTGCGACGCTCGACTCGTAGTTGGATGCGAGCGCGAACTGCGAGTGGACCAGCTCGCAGGAGTTGAGGCTGACGAGTTCGCGATTTTCCTTTTGGTAGTAGGAGACGGTGGCGTGGGAGAGGCGTTCGAGGGCGGAGCCGAAGTTAGATTTGGGTCGGCGGGCGCGGCGGGCGACGCCGCGGAGTTTGCCTTGGTCGCGGGTGAAGAAGGAGACGATGAGGTCGGCTTCGCGGAAGGGGTAGGTTTGGAGGATGAAGGATTCGCTCGAGCGAGCGGGCATGCGAGAGGTTCCAGGTGCCAGGTGTTAGGTTTCAGTCCTGAGGCTGTGCGGATCTGTCCGCGTCAGACAGTATATGCGTAACTGTGCTATTGCAGCAAGCGACGTACTGCTAAAGTGGCTAGAGGGCCACGTAGGGAGATCAACAATGCGCGACACATCTCTGGTTGTTTTGCTGCTGCTGACTCTGGTACCCGGTCTTTCTCAGCCTCCGCCAGGGCACGGCGTCCGCGTCTATGTGATGAAATCGAACGCGCCCGCCGTGAACGATATAGAGGGGTTCGTTTACGACCAAACAGGGCAAACTATTGGCAATGTTCTAGTCGTGGTGAGGAATATGCGTAGCGGGGAGGACCACATGGTAAGTGCCACCGAGGACGGCTGGTACAAGATCAGTGGGCTTGAGACCGCGGATAGCTATGAGATCACTGTCACCTCGCCCTCGTTCGAGAATTTTGGCGTGAAGGGTGTCAACATTGGGTGGAAAATAGCGACACACTTCGATATCGTTCTCAGACGTAAATAGAATCAAGAGGGCCGCGAGGGATGGGATTCACGGTCGCGGAAAAGGAATCTGCAGATAAGTAGCTGCTTCATCCATAGCACCGCGCGTGTTGTCATTCGTCTGTTCTGCCAGGAGATATTCGCTAACGGCTCGATCCCTCTGGCTCGTAACATCAAAAATCTTCCCCAAGTATATGTGCGACCAGACCTCAGTCCACTTGGGTTGCAAATCTCCATTTAAGGCGGCCCTGAAGGAATTAGCGGCTAGCTGAAAATTACGCTGCTCATACGCGAGTTCGCCTATTCTGAACAGTGTTTGCGAACTGCTGGGACTGGTTTTCAGGTCACTGTTGTATTTGGTCCAAATATCGGGATAGCTTTGACTCTCTCCGGTGGTGATCGCAACGAAGAGGCAGAATAACACCGTGGCACATTTAGTCCTCATCCTTAATCCTCCTAAATCCGAGTATACACGACGGTTCTCCTTCTGATAGTAGGAGACGGTGGCGTGGGAGAGGCGTTCGAGTGCGGAGCCGAAGTTGGATTTGGGGCGGCGGGCGCGGCGGGCGACGCCGCGGAGTTTGCCTTGGTCGCGGGTGAAGAAGCTGACGATGAGGTCGGCTTCGCGGAAGGGGTAAGTTTGGAGGATGAAGGATTCGCTCGAGCGAGCGGGCATTGGGGGTACGGAACTTACTTTAACGCAAATGGATTCACGACTCGAAGTTTTCCATATCGCTGTCCGGCATTGAAGTCTTCCGAGAACACGGTGTTCGCGCCGAGCGCTTCGGCAGAGGCGAGGATGGCGGCGTCCCAATACGAAATGGCGAATCGCTCGGATTGCTCAATCGCGATGCGTACCAACTGGTGGTCGATGGTCTGACAAGGGAATGACGCGAATTGTTCAATCCACTCCAGAGCAACGGCGGCCGAGAGCGGGCGCGCGGCTTTTTTGACTACAGTCACGAAGAATTCCTGCAGGACTTGAGCCGAGGTTCCGAAGTCCTCCGACTCGATCAGCTCCAGCGCCCGTTTCCGCTTGGGTTCATCCTTGCCGGTTCCCACGGCCGCGTAAACGAGGACGTTAGTGTCGAAGAACACGCTAGCGGTCATGCAAGTCTTGGCGCGACCAGGTCTTCTTGCCAAGCCGGCCCTTGGATCGCGAGCTCAATTGCCGGAGGCGCACGCGAGCCCGGTCCGCCCGAGACTCGTGCATCGCGAGATTCGTCAGGTAGTTGCGGACCAGCGCATTGACGGTCACGTCGTGCTCGGCGGCATGGCGCCGAACGGCGGCGAGGACTTTTTCGTCGACGCTGAGAGTGATATTCTTCACGAACACAGTATATGTGTAACTGTGCTTGAAGGGCAAGCGGCGCGATTCGGGGAAAGACGGATCCGCCCACAGGCGAGGGCGATTTGGCTTTTGAAGCCTGCGGGAGTATACTATATTAGTGTTAAGGAGCTTGCGATGAAGAACCTACTTACGTCCGCAATCGTTTCGGGCGGTGCGATGCTGATCTGGGCCGGCATCGGCGCCAACCTGGCAGCCGCAACCGCGCCCACTTTCACCAAAGACGTCGCGCCGATTGTGTACAAGAATTGTGCTACTTGCCATCGCCCCGGCGAACCGGCACCGATGTCGCTCCTGACCTATAAGGACGCCAGGCCATGGGCCAAGTCGATTCGTCAGTACATATCGAGCGGCCAGATGCCGCCGTGGCACGCCACCGAGCCGCATGGAGTGTTCCTGAATGACCGCAGGCTCAGCGAGGCGGATAAGGAAACTCTGATCAAGTGGGTGGATGCGGGTGCGCCGGAGGGTAACTCCAAGGATCTGCCGGCAACTCCCAATTTCGCCGACGGATGGCAAATCGGGAAACCGGACGTCGTGCTGACGATGTCCAAGCCGTTTGACGTTCCGGCGAAAGGGACCATCGATTACCAGTATTTCCAGGTCCCGACGAATTTCACCGAGGACAAGTGGGTGCAGGCGATGGAGATCCGGCCGGGTACGCGCAGCGTCGTGCATCACGTAATCGTTTATATGAGTGAGCCGGAGGGGACGCCGATGGCATCCGCTTTCAAGCCGGTACTGCCGGTGATTCCGCCCAGGAATCGGCCCGCCGGCAACGGTGGCGCCGCGGCGAGAAGGCGGGATACCGGTCCTGGTGTCTTCCTTGCGGGAACGGCTCCCGGGTCGCCGCCGATGGTTTTTCAGCCGGGCGAAGCGATCAAGATTCCGGCCGGTTCGACGCTCACTTTCCAGATGCATTACACGGCCAATGGCAAGGCCGCCGAGGATCAAACCAGCATGGGCCTGATCTTCGCGAAGGAACCGCCTCAGCGGGAAATTATTGCCAGCGCTTTCCTGAATCCCATGTTGAAGCTGGCGGCCGGCTCGCCCGATACGGCGATTGATTCGGCCATCGAATTCACGGAAGACTCACATATCACGTCGCTGATTCCGCATACGCACCTGCGGGGCAAGAGCTGGGAGTACCGCCTGATCTACCCCGACGGTCGGTCGCAAGTCGTGCTCGACGTGCCGCATTACGATTTCAACTGGCAGACGTGGTACACGTTTGCGACGCCGCTGGCGGTGCCGAAGGGTTCGCGGCTGGAAGCCACGGCGCACTACGACAACTCGGTAAACAATCCGTCCAATCCGGATCCGAAGGTCGACGTGCGATGGGGCGACCAGACCTGGGAAGAGATGCAGTTTACGGGCATCACGTACTTCATCGACCATTCGGCTCCGACAAACGCGACCGCGCAGAAGTAAGCTAACGCCGTCGAGTTGGCGCACGCAGTAACGAAGGGGGCAGATTTGTCTGTCCCCTTCACTCTTCTCGCAGGAGCGTCAGAGGATCGATCGACAGCGCGCGTTGCGCGGGAATCCAGGTTGCCAGCAAGCCGACGAGCAACATCGCCAGAACGACGCCGGCCAGGACCAGCGGATCGCGCGGAGTGGCCTGATAGACGATGAATGCGAGCACGCGGGTAGCGAGAAGTCCGAGTGCCAATCCTGCCGCCGAGCCGAAAGCGAGCAACTTGAAAGCGCGTCCGAGCGCGGCCTGCGAGCACTTCTCTCGGCTGCGCGCCGAGGGCCATGCGAATTCCCAGTTCGCGCAGGCGCCGGCTGACCGAGTAGGCGGCCATTCCAAAGATGCCGGTGATGGACAGCATCGCGCCCATCGCGCCCAGCACGCCCAGAGCTATGGTGGCGACGCGCGAAGGAAACAGAGCGAAGTTCAGTTCCGTGTTCCAAGTTGAGATGAAGACCGGCAGGCCTCGATCCAGATCCAGCATGGTACTCTTCAGGGCAGCCGCCAGTTCCTGCGGATCGCGGTTGGAACGCACGACCAACCACGTCTCGTTCGATGGCCGTTGCAAGATCGGCAGGAACATCGCCATTTCCGGTTCTTCGGTCAGGTTCATGTATTTTCCGTCTTCCACAATGCCGACCACCTGGATGCGCTTTCCATCGCGCAATCTTGAAGTACCTGCCGATTGCGTCGGTGGCGGAGCCGAAGTACCCTGACGGGCAAATTCCCGGTTCACTACGGCGACGCGCGGCGAGTTCTGATCGTCATGCCAGGTGAAGGCCCGCCCGCCAAGCAGCGGTGGTGCCCGCCGCGCGGAAGTAGCCGGGCGATACGTTGTACATGAACGGCAGATGCCGCGGCATTCGCCGGGCCTCAGATCCGTGGTTTCGTCGTTAAAGACCAGACGCGCCTCGTCCCGCTTCCGGACAACGGCAGCTGATCAGTCAATCCCACCGATTCTACGCCGGGAATCGATTCCATCGCCTTGATCATGCGCTGTTGCATTATCGGGCACCGCGTCGCCTCGGTATCCCGCCATGCCGGGAGACGCGTTCATCAGCATCGCGTTCTGTGGCTCGAAACCGAAATTGCTGTGCAGCGAACGCACCAGCCCGCGCACCGCGACCATCGAAGAAGTGACCAGCACGGCGCAGATCGCAATCTGCACGACCACCAGCAGATCCCGGGCCGTGATCCGCCGCCGCATCGCGCCGGTCGATCCCGACTTGACCACCTGGTATGGATCCACCCGGAGTACCTGGCGCACCGGAACCATGCCGAAGAGGATGCCGCTCAGCAACGCCAACACCAAGAGCGACTCCGTACACGACTTGCGTCCGGGCTCACCGGCAGAGTCAGAGGGATATCGGGGCATCGGCTGCCACACGCGTCAGCCCGCGCAACAGCGCGACGCTGCCCCATAATCCCAGCGCGCCTCCGGCCGAGCGAAATCAGCGCGGCTTCGGTGAACAGCGTGCGCAGAATGCGGCTGCGTCTCGCTCCCAGCGCGAGGCGCAGAGCAATTTCGCGCGAACGATCCGCGGCGCGAGCGGCGAACAGGCTGCCCAGGTTGGCGCAGGCGGCCAGCAGAATCAACCCGGCCAGCACCATCAATCCGGTGACGAATGCGCGCACGGGAGGACCGAGAAAGTTTCCGTAAAGACTGGGACGCGCCAAGCCAAAATTCACATGGCCGTCGTCGTTGGGATAGGTCTTTTCCAGATAGGAGCCGATCGAGTTCAGAGTCGGCGGTCGCTTGCGCCGGAGTAACGCCGGCCTTCAGATGTCCCATCACCGAAAAAACGCCGGTCCGCGTTTCCCCGCGAGTCCAGGACATTCACGCCCGCCACCTGCTCCTGGTTGACGATCGGCACAAAGAAATCGGGAGAGGCAAACAACAACGTCCCGTGAAACCCAGGCGGCGTCACGCCGATGATCGTGAAAGGATGTTTGTTGAGCTGACAACACGGCCCACCACGCTGCGATCGCCCTGAAAACGGTTCTGCCAGTACGCTGTACGAGAGCACGATATAGGGAGCGCTGTTGGGGCCATGTTCATCGGAGGCGTGGAAGAAACGGCCGAGTTACGGCTGAATTTCGCAAGACGTCGAAATAGTTTCCGCTCACCTCCTCGAGCCAGGCGCGGGATGGACTTTCGCCGGTGTTCAGTCCCGGCCTGATCGATGTTGTAAGCCGCCAGGCCATCGAAGCTGCGGTTGCGATCCCGCAGATCAAGATAGTCCGGATACGACTGCGCTCCCGTTGCCCTTCTCGCGCTCGATCATGAACAGGCTGTCCGGCTGCGGCACATTCAGCGGGCGCAGGATGCATCGCGTTCAACACGCCGAACACCACGGCGTTCGCGCCGATCGCCAAGGCCAGCGTCAAGACGGCGACGATCGTAAATCCGGGAGACTTGCGCAGCACGCGCAGGCTGTAGCGGACATCCTGTATGAGAGTCTCGATGAAATTGCCGCCCAGCGCTTCGCAGGATTTCCTCTTTGAACTCGCTCGTGGCCGCCGAACTCGATCGCGGGCCCGGCGCTCGGCCTCAGCGCGATCCAGGCCGGAACGTTCCAGATCGTCGGCGCGGTGCTGGATGTGCGAGCGAAGCTCCTCCTCCATCTCAGCCCTGACTTGAGAGCGATGGAAGAATTTGGTCATCAGCGACTGCAGGTAGGTCAAGAACTTCATACTCCATTTACTCCTCGCGCAGCAATTTCAGCGGATCAATCGACAGTGCGCGCTGCGCGGGAATCCAGGTCGCCAGCAGTCCCAGCAGCAGCATCGCGAAGCACAACGCCGGCCAAGACCAGCGGATCGCGGGGAGTCGCTTGATAGACGATGGCGGATAACACGCTGCTGGCCGCGATTCCGAGCAACAGCCCCGCTATCGGAGCCCAAAGCAAGCAACCGGAAGGCGCGCCCCAGCGCAGCTTGCAACACTTCTCCGCGTTGCGCGCCGATCGCGATCCGAATTCCCAGTTCCTTGAGCCGCTTGCTGACCGAGTACGCGGCCATTCCGAAGATCCCGGTGATGGACAGCATCGCGCCCATCACGCCCAACACTCCCAGCGACACTGTAGCTACGCGCGCAGGGAACAGCACCAGGCCCATTCCTTCATTCCAGGTTTGCAGGTACAAAGGCAGCGCCGGATCCACGCCCCGCAGCGCGCTCCGGATGGCTGCCGCCAGTTGCCCCGCGTCACGATTGGAACGGATCACCAGCCATGCGTCGCTGGCCGGCGGTGCTTGCAGGAAGGAAAGAAACATGGCCGGCTTCGGATCTTCGGTGAGGTTTTCATATTTTCCGTCCTCCACGATGCCCGACCACTTGGATGCGCGTCCCGTCGCTTCTCTTGAAACTTCCGCCTAATGCCTTTGTCGTGGATCCAAATACTCTATTTGCAAACAGCCGGTTCACTATCGCAACCCGCGGAGAGTTCTTGTCGTCATGCCAGGACAGCGTCCTGCCCGCCAGAATGTCAGTGCGAGCCGCGCGGAAGTACTCCGGAGAGATGCTGTACATGAAGGTCTCGGCCGCGGAATTCGAGGGCCGCAGATCGGTTGTTTCATCGGTAAAGACGTTGGTGCTCGTCCGGTCCCCATTCAACAGCGGTTTATCGATCAATCCCACTGACGTTATGCCGGGAATCGTCCGCAGGGCATCGAGCATGCGTTTCTGTACCGCCTGTACCTGGTCGTTGCGGTAACCCGCCATGCTCATCCCGGTATTCACGAGCAATGCGTTCCTCGGCTCAAAACCGAAATTGCTCTGCGTCGACCGCTCCAGTCCTCGCAGAGCTACCAACGAAGCCGTCACCAGCACGGCACAAATCGCAATTTGGACCACCAGCAGCAGGTCCCGGACCGTAATCGCGCCGCCTGCCCATCCAGATCGATCCCGACTTGACGATCTCGTATGGATCCGTGCGCAGGATCTGCCTCACCGGCACGGCGCCAAACAGAAATCCGCTGGCCAGGGTCAACAGCAACGCCACGATGTACACACTGGCGTCCGGGATCACAGCTACGAGGAAGGGAAATCTTGGCGCCGGCTGCCACGCGCTCAGCCAGCGCAACAGAACGATGCTGCCCGCGAGTCCCGCTGCGCCTCCGGCGAGCGAAATCAGCAGCGCTTCAGTGAATACCTGCCTCAGCACTCTGCTGCGGCTTGATCCCAGCGCCATCCGCAGAGCAACTTCGCGGGATCGGTCGGCTGCGCGCGCGGCAAATAGAGTGCCCAAATTGGCGCACGCTGCCAGAAGTATCAAACCCGCCAGCAGCATCAATGCGGTAACGAATGCCCGTGCGGGACGCCCGAGGAAATCGCCGAACAGACTGGGACGCGACAATTTGAACATCATTTCGCCATGTTCTCGCGGATAGATTTTGTCCAGATACGCGCCGATCGAGTTCAGATCCGCGACCGCCTGGGGTCGCGAGACGCCCGTCTTCAGGTGCCCTATCACCGAAAGGATCCAACGACTCCCGCGCTTCTCCATAACATTCGCACCCAGCAGATTCGACGGCGCCACCTGCTCGTGGTTCACGATCGGCACAAACAAATCGGGCGAGAAAAACAACACAGTTCCGTGGAACCCAGGCGGTGTAACACCCACGACGGTAAAAGGATGCTTGTTGAGCTGAACAACGCGGCCCACCACGCCGCGGTCACCTTGGAAATGAGTTTGCCAATAGGCATAAGTCAGCACGATATAGGGAGCGCTGTTGGGCCCTTGCTCATCGGAGCCATGGATCACTCGTCCAAGATACGGCTGAATGCCCAGGACATCGAAATAGTTCCCGCTCACATCGTCTGCCCAGACGCGCGTCGGGCCGCTGCCAGTGTCCAGCCCGGCCTGATCAATGCCATAAGCCGCCAGACCGTCGAAGCTGCGGTTACGATCGCGGAGATCGAGATAGTCGAGGTACGAATAAGGAGACATCCTGTTGCCTCCGTACTCGACTCCATAGAGGCTCTCCGCCCGCGGCACATTCAACGGGCGCAAGATCAGCGCATTCAACACGCCGAAGACCACCGCGTTCGCGCCAATGGCCAAGGCCAAGGTGAAAACCGCGACGAGGGTGAACCCCGGAGACTTTCGTAAAACGCGAAGGCTGTAGCGCATGTCCTGCATCAAGGTCTCGATGAAATTTCCGCCGAGTGCTTCGTAGGATTCCTCTTTGTATCTTTCGTGCCCGCCGAATTCGATGCGGGCGCGCCGTTCCGCTTCGGCGCGAGCGAGGCCGGAACGTTCCAGATCGTCGGCGCGGTGCTGGATGTGCGAGCGGAGCTCTTCGTTCAGATCAGCCTCGGTTTGCGAACGGTGCAGAAACTTGGCGGCGAGCGATCGGAAGTAGGCCAGGAGTTTCATAGTTCCTCCGGTTCGGCGGCCAGGGCAGAAGCGATCGCGGTTGCCAGGCGGTTCCAGCCCTCCGTTTCCACTCGCAGGCGCTTGCGTCCCAGCGACGTGAGCTCGTAGAACTTGGCGCGGCGATTGTTGTCGGATACGCCCCAGGTTGCTTTGAGAAGACCTTGGCGCACTAGGCGGAACAAGGCGGGATAGAGCGCGCCCTGCTCGATGAGCAGCGCTTGATCGGAGATCTGGCCGATCCGCAAGAGGATGCCATAGCCGTGCAGAGGACCGAGCGAGACGGTTTTCAGAATGAGGAGATCGAGAGTCCCCGGAAGAAGCTGGGCTTGGTCGGGCATTTACACTCCTAAGACACTAAGGAGTGTATCACGCCTTTCCTAAGCTGTCAAGGAGAGACGACGGGAAAGCAGTACTGGCCGGGCCGTCGAGCTACTTCTTGGACGGATCCGCGAACAGGGAATCGAGATTCAAACTGATGCCGATCTGGCCGCGAACGTCGCTTTCCTTGATGAGGTCGGTGCGGTTGGCGTAAGTGAACGATATCGGAATGCGCACGGCCGCGTTGGCGGTAGGGATCTCGAGCTTGGTCTGAAAGACGCCGATGTTGCCGGGGTCGTTGATATTCGTGCCGACGAACGTGGGGATCTGGATTCCGAGTGGACGCTGGTTGAGATGTATCCACAGGCCGGCCAGCGACAGCACGGGCGCGCCGAAGTCGGGAATATCGCGCAGGCGGAGTTTGGCGTCGCCGGAAAATTGCACGTCGCGAAACAGGCTGGTCATGCCGGGCCGGCGCTGCTGGAACCAGGACGCCGATGCGTTCACAGTGAAGTCGAAGTTGTAGGCCGTCAGGCCGCGCGCGAGTACCAGACGCGCGGTGTGAAGATTCGGAGGCCGCGTGCCTTGCGGGACGATGGTTCCGATCGCAGCGCTGGCGATGTCGGGGCGCTCGAAAGCATACTCGGCGGTAACCACCCAGCCGTGAGCGAAGCTGTTGTATACGCTGTTGCTGGCGCGGAGCAAGTCGCGCCACGCGGCATCTGCTTCGCGGATGATGTCGTCGCTGGCGGGCAGCCGGGCTTTGGTATCGTCGACGATGCCCTGGAGCACATCGATGCGGCGGCTCGCAGGGAGCGCGGCGAAGGTGGCTGAGTCCAGTTCACTGAGCAGGCGCTGCTCCATTTCCCGGCGCAGCGGGCGCAGCTTGATTTCCATCACATTGATCGCGTTGGCGGCGGCCTTGGCATTTTTCTTCCAATCCTCCACTCGCCGCTCGAAGGATGCATTGCCGGGCTTGCGTTGATTGAGAATCTCGTAGCGCAAGGTGGCCTCGGCGAACTGATTGGACAGCGGCCTGAGGCCGGTCGCGGAAGCCGGTGCGTCGCCGCGGCCGGTGTCGAACGAGGCAGTGGCGCCAAACCGCCGCCAGGCGTCGAAGCATCCGGGCTGGCGCAGGGTGACGGTGGCGATTTCGGAGCGCGAGGCGCACAAAAGTCCGGCGGGATTGATCGAAATGGTGACGGAATTGCCGCTCACAGTTCGTACGATGGATCCGTTTTCGAACGCAAATCCGAAGGCGGCTGGAAGCAGCGGGTTGAGCACAGCGGAGGTAGACGCGGCGGCGCCGGCGCCTGCGCCGTTCTGGATGTCGGAGCGGCGGCGGGCCAGGATCACCGCGGCAGCGCGGTCGGGTTCGCGGCCCGATTGCGGGGAGACGCGAGCGAGCAGATCGGCGGTCAACTCATTCCAGATTCGGGCGAGCTGGTCGAACCGCTCGGCGGCCGGGGTCTTCGCGAGTTTTTGCACCTCCGTGGACAGGTTCGACGACGATTGAGCAAGCAGAGTGGCGCCGGCAGCCAGGGCAGCCGCGATACAGGCCTTCAACGCGAGATTCATCGGTACTCCAGGTGCGTGGTGATGCGGCGGTCGGGCGGGCGCACGTTGCGCTTGTCATGGTCGGCGGTGGCGGCGGTCATGCGAACTTCGTAGCGCGGGTCGCTTCCCGTGGGCGTGTCGAAACCCAGCACGAACGTAAACGTAACTTCGGCGGGAGGCTCGTAGCGTTGGTTGGGGGGCGTGATGGGGTTTCCCGGATCCGGGATGTCGCAGGTCCTGAGCAGCGGTTTGTCAGCGGGCTCTTGCAAAGAAATCTCGAACGTCGTGATCGGCGTATTGTCCGGACGCGTGACGACAACTTGGCTCGGTTCGCCCTGGAAAATGCTCAGATCAAATGCTTCTATTTCGATATGAATTGGAAAGTCGGTGCGAGCTACGCTGTAGTCCTGGCTGCCAATCCGATGCATTTATGGTTCTCCTGAATCGATATAAGTTTAGCAGCCGGGTCCAAGAAACCCGGAGGAGGCAGCGCGCTCGTCACTCGAGCGGCGGGCTGGTAGATTGGTTGGTTGGGAGATCGGGACGCCTTTGTCGGTCTGTGCGCGAGCTGCCGGAACGTGCGGCGGATCACGTCGGATCGCGGGTCGGTGTTCTATCTTTGCGAGCTGTCCAAGGTGGATTCGCGATTTGCAAAATATCCGCGGTCTGCCGGTGACGGAGTGCGCCGGCTACGCAAAGCGGGGAGGGCGGGGTGGAGAAACCGCAGACGCGCTGTTGCATCGCCGGAGGCGGGCCGGCTGGGATGATGCTGGGCGTGCTGCTGGCGCGCGCGGGGATCGAAGTTGTTGTTCTCGAAAAGCACGGTGACTTTTTGCGCGACTTCCGCGGCGACACAATTCATCCCTCGACGCTCGAGCTGATGCACGAGCTGGGCATGCTCGACGAGCTTCTGAAGCGGCCGCATCACAAAGTGCCGCGGCTCATGGCGGAGATCTCCGGAGAGACCGTGACGCTGGCGGATTTTACGCGGCTTCGGGTGCGCTGCCCGTTCATCGCGCTGATGCCGCAGTGGGATTTTCTGGATTTTCTGGCGGAGTATGGGCGGCGGTATCCGGCGTTCCATCTGCGGATGCAGGCCGAAGTCACCGGCATGATCGAGGAGGGCGGGCGCGTGACGGGCGTGCGCGCGAAGACTCCCGATGGCGAGCTGGAAGTGCGCGCCGAGTTGGTGGTGGCGGCCGATGGTCGCAATTCGATTCTGCGCGAGGCGGCCGGTCTGAAGATTGAGGAACTGGGCGCGCCGATGGACACGTTCTGGATGCGGCTTTCCAAGCGCGCCGAAGATCCGGGCATGAGTTTCCGGCTGGATCGCGGCAAGATTCTGATCCTGCTCGACCGCGGCGACTACTGGCAATGCGGATTCGTGATCCGCAAAGGCAGCGGCGCAGCAGCTTCGCGAGCAAAGGAATCGAGGCGTTGCGCGCGGGCATCGTCGAGATCGCGCCGTTTCTGGCCGGATCGCGTCGGCGAGTTGAAGGACTGGAACGCGGTGCCGATGTTGACGGTGCGCGTCGACCGGTTGCGCGAATGGTATCGGCCGGGCTTGCTGTGCATCGGCGATGCGGCGCACGCGATGTCGCCGGTGGGCGGCGTCGGAATCAATCTAGCGATTCAGGATGCAGTGGCGGCGGCGAACGAACTGGCGCTGGCGTTTGAAGAAGGCTCGGTCAGCGTGGGGCACCTGGCGAAAATCCAGCATCGGCGGATGTTTCCGACGCGGCTGACGCAGGGATTGCAGCTCATGATCCAGAAGCAGCTCATCGCGCGCGTGCTCGAGACGAGCGAGCGGGTGCGAGCTTCCGGCGTGCTTGCGGGTGATGTTTCGATCGACGTTTCTGGCGCGGGTGCGCGGGCGGATGGTGGGGATCGGGATGCGGCCGGAGCACATCGAGACGCAGCGATGCCAAAGTCGCAATCAGCTGCGCCAGCGGCGAGCTAACATTTCGTCGATCTTTTGCGCGAGCTCTTTTGGGGAGAATGGTTTTTGCAGGAATCCGACGTGCGGCTGAATGGCGCGGGAAGAGTCGAGATGAAAAACTCGGCGCCGCTGCAGATCAGGATCTTGAGGTCCGCGCGGATTTCGAACATGCGCGACAGCAGCGCTTCGCCGGGCATGTCGGGCAGCCCCATGTCGGCGACGACGAGGTCGTAGCGGGCGGGCGCCGATTCGAGAGCGTGCGAGCGCGCCGGAAGCGTTCGATTGCGCGTCCACTTCGAAGCCAAGGCGTTGCAGGTGCCGCGCCAGGAGCTGTGCGAGCGGACCTTCGTCCTCCACCAGCAGAATTCTTCGACTGCTCACACTACCAGATTGCCAGAGGCGCGTCGCCGGGGCTGAAGGCGATGCCCAGGCTCACGCGATTCGAGTCCTTCGAGAAGAGCAGGTTCTGCGTGGTGTAGTGGCGATAGTCGTAGCGGAATTCCAGGTACGCGTCGGCGAACAATTTGTAAGTCAGGCCGCCGCCGCCCTGGAGGTTGGTGTATTTCGGCAGTGTCTGGCCGATGGTGGAGAGCTGGTTGTAGCCTGCGCTGAACGCAGTGCTGAAGCGGTGTGAGCCGGTGTAGAAGTAACTCACGGCCGCGGAGTTTTGGCGCGACGTGAGATAGACGCCGTTGCCGGGCGACACGCCGGAGGAGAAATCGAGCGTGAGCGACGAGCGGTTGAAGCGCTCGGTCAGGCGGGCGTGGGTGAGCGGGACATACAGCACGCGCGAGAAGGTGACGATGGCGATGTCGCGGCCGACGATGGCGGCGATGTCGGGATCGAGCGAGACCTCGGTAAGCCCGCGCGACGCGACGCGGCTTCCGCCGATCTGGAAGCCGAGATCCAGACGGCGCGTCAGGCCGATGGAATATCCGAGCGCGGCGGTCTCGATGCGGGCGTTCGCCGAACGTGCGCTGGAAATCGAAATCGATGTGCTGGTAAGTGGCGGCGACCGTCTGGCGGCGCGTGAGACGATAGGCAACGCCGGCGCGCGCGCCGTAGCCGTTCAGGCCGGCCAGCGCGAGAGACTGGCGGCGGACCAGAAATCCCTGGCCGCCGAAATTGAACGAAAGCCGCAAGCTCTTCTGCCATTCCAGATCGACGCGCGATTCCAGGTAATTGGTGCGGTTGTCGAACAGGTCGTTGGATGGCACGGCGACCAGGTCGGTGCTGGTGAGCGGCAAGTAAGTGAACGCTCCGTTCGAGAGCGTGGCGGTACCGGCGGTTTCCTTGAGGTCGAGAATCCAGTAGCGATTGAGAAAACGGCTGTAGGCGAGATTCAGGAACTGGTCGGAGCCGTTGAACGCGGACGTGCGCGTGTAGTTGCGGAATCGGCCGCGATATTCGACGCTGAGCCGGGAATGCCGCCAGCGTCGCGATGCGGTTAGACCGGCGCCGGATTCGGCCCCGTAGTCGGCGACCGTCGCGCCGGGGCTGGTCTGTCCGGGTACCGTTGACGCTGGAGTTATTCCGGAATCGTAGACGCCCATGATTTCGCCGTAGAATCGCAGCGTCGATCAGCTTTCCTTTGCGCTCGCCGCGCAGATTCGTGTCGCGGCCGAGAATGGAAGGGCCGGGGTACGCAGACGTGTCCTCATCGGAGTTGGTTGGGTTATCGATTTGCTGAGATCCCTGCCGGCGTTGCAGTCCGCGGATCGGGCGGAGCATCCTGCGCCGGAGCGAAGCCAGCAGCCAGCAGAGCGATTGCGAGGAGAGCGCAAGCTCCTGGTCGCGAGTGTGCGACTCACGCGCGCACGGGCGCACTGTCAAGTCCGGGTCCGCTATGATCGGCTCGTATGCGATTTCACACCGAACATCTGGTTTTCAACACCAAGCAGCATCGCGAGTACATCAACATCACCGGGCAAGTGGACGCCGCGCTTGAAGAAAAGCGGGATTCGCGAGGGAATGATCCTGGTGTCGGCGATGCACATCACCGCCGGCGTCTGGGTGAACGACGCCGAGGATGGGCTGATCGCCGATATCGACGAGTGGCTGGAGAAGCTGGCGCCGTATCCGCGACAACTACCGGCATCATCGCACCGGCGAGACCAACGGCGATTCGCACCTGAAGAGCCTGCTGGTACATCACCAGGTTATGGTACCGGTGACCGAGGGCAAGCTCGATTTCGGCCCGTGGCAGCAGGTTTATTACGCCGAATTCGACGGGCAGCGGCCGAAACGCGTCATTATTAAGGTGATGGGCGAGTAGGGCGCGGCTGAAAGGATTCGGCGGGCAGGCGGCATCTCCCTGGTGAGGCAACTATGCGACGAATTTCTATTCTTCTTGGCGGTGGTTTTGGCGTGTGCGAGCGCGCTGGCCGCCGACCTTCCGATCCGGCAGGTGATCCTTTATAAGAGCGGCGTCGGGTATTTTGAGCGCGCGGGCAGGTTGGGGCCGGGCGAGTCGGCGCGGCTGGATTTCAAGGCGTCGGAGATGAACGACGTGCTGAAGTCGCTCACGCTCGAGGATCGCGACGGGGGGAAGGTCACGGGACTGCGCTACGATTCGAGCGAACCGCTGGAGAAAAAGCTGGCGGAGTTTCCGTTCAAGGTGGGCGGCAGCGCGTCGCTGGTTGGGTTTCTCGATCAGATGAAAGGCGCGAAGATCGAGGTGAAGTACGGCGCGGAGACGTTGAGCGGAACGATCGTCAGTGGGCGGCTGGTGGGCGCCGATCGCGATCATCCCGAGCGCGAGCAACTGGTGCTGCTGCTCGATTCGGGCGACCTGCGGACGTTCGACCTCGCGGCGGCCAGCGCGATCCGTTTCGCCGATCCGAAGCTGCAGAGCACTGCTGCGCGACTACCTGACGGTGGTGAACCAGGCGCGGTCGGTGGACAAGCGCAGCATCTACATCGATTCGTCGGACGCCAAGGAACGGCAGATCGCGGCCAGCTACATGGTGCCGACGCCGGTGTGGAAATCGAGTTACCGGCTGATCTTCGACGACAAGACCGAGCCGACGCTGGAAGGCTGGGCGATTATCGACAACACCAGCGGCGAGGATTGGACCAACGTGTCGCTGGCGGTGGTGTCGGGCCGGCCGGTGTCGTTCATCAGCAAGCTGTATGAGCCGAAGTACGTGCCGCGGCAGACGGTGGAGCTGCCCGAGGATCGCGCGGCTGCGCCGGTGGTGTACGGCGGCGCGGTGGAACAGAGGCGCAGAATCGCTGCAGTGGCCGGCAGCATTCGCTCCTGCGCCTCCGGCAATGGCACATGCGAAAGTCATTGGCTCGCATTGCAGGAGAGCGGCGTCGGCGGGATTTCAAAGATGAGCGCGACGCCATACTCAGCAACGTCGCGGTGAACGTGGCGTCGGCCGATCTGGGCGAGCTGTTCGAGTATCGCTTCTCGACGCCGGTGACGGTGAAAAAAGACGAGTCGGCCATGCTGCCGTTCCTGCAGCAGAAGATCGGTGCGCGGCGGCTGCTGATCTATTCGGAGAATTATGGCGAGCATCCCGATGAGCGCGGCGGAGTTGACGAACTCGACCGGCAAGACGCTGGACGGCGGTCCCATCACGGTGTTCGACGCGGCCAGCTACGCGGGCGAAGCGCTCATGACCACGCTCAAGACCGGCGACAAGCGGCTGATCAGCTACGCCGTCGATCTGGGCACGCGCGTGACGACGAAGTTCGATTCGAGCCGGCAGATCGTGCGCGAGATCCACGTGAATCGCGGCGTGCTGACGGCGCGGCTGGCCGCGGACGAGACCAAGACGTACACCATTCGCAACGTCGATCAGAAGGCCAAGACGCTGATCATCGAGCAGGCGCAGCGGCCGGAATACAAGGTGCTCAATCAGAAGCCGGTGGAGACGACGAGCGACTCGAATCGCTTCGAAGTAAAGCTGGGGCCCGACGCCACCGAGAAATTCGCGGTGACCGAAGAGCGCGTGTACGACACAACCACCGCTGTTTCCAGCATGACGCCGGACGTGTTGCTCACCTGGGTTCAGAACAAGGCGATCTCGGCGCTGGGCCGCACGCAGCTTCAGCAGGTGCTGGACACGAAGCGACAGATCGCGGGGATCGACAGCCAGATCCGGCAGGTGGAGAGCGACATCAACAATGTTGCGAACGACGAGAACCGGATTCGCCAGAATATTTCGAGCCTCAACAACGTCAGCGGCCAGCAGGAGCAGGTTCAGAAGTACGCGCGGCAGCTTGCGGATCAGGAAAGCCAGATGGCGGGGCTGCGGGATCGGGACGCTGCGCTGAAGAAGCAGAAGGCGACGCTCGAATCGAACTTGGGCGACTTGATCGCGAAGCTGGATTTTTAGAGAGTCGCGTGCGGCTACAATGAACGCTTGAGAGTCGCGCTCATCGGGTACGGCAACGTCGGCCGCGCGTTCGTCCGTCTCCTCCACCAGAAGCAGAGGCAGTTCCCGTTTCGAGTCGTGGGCATCCACACGGCGCGTCATGGTACCGCCTACGATGCCCACGGCCTGGCCGTTGATCCTGGGTTCGGTCCGGCGGCGCGATCGGTAGATGAGTTTCTTGATCGCGCGGACTGCGACGTGGTGATCGAGATCACGACGTTGAATCCCGCTTCCGGAGAGCCGGCGCTTTCGCATATCTTCAAGGCGTTCGCGCGGCGGCGCCACGTGATTACGGCGAACAAGGGACCGCTGGCCTACGCCTACTCCGCGCTGCGCGACACGGCGAAAAAGGCCGGCGTCGAATTTCGTTTCGAATCCACCACCATGGACGGCGTGCCGGTGTTCAACATGGTTCGCAAGAATCTGCCGGGCGTGAAGGTGCTGGGGTTCACGGGCGTGCTGAACTCGACATCCAAAGTGGTGATCGAGGCGATGCGCGAAGGCAAATCGATGCAGGACGGAATCGAAGCGGCGCGGCGGCTGGGGATCACGGAAGCCGATTCGAGCTACGACATCGACGGGTGGGATTCAGCGGCGAAGACGGCGGTGCTGGCGAACGTGTTGATGGACGCGCGCGTGACGCCCATGGAAGTCGACCGGCGAGGGATCGGCAGGCTGACGCCTGAGCGCGTGGTCGAACTCGCCAGGGCGCGCAAGACCGTGTGCCTGGTGAGCCGGGGGCGCGCGGGCAAGTCCGGCGTGAAGCTGCGTGTGAGGGCGGAGGTAGTGGACGACACCGATGTGCTGGCGTCGGTGCGCGGCACTTCGAATCTGCTGCTGCTCCACACGGACCTGATGGGGACGATCGGGGTGATGGGCATCGAGTCGGGCGTGGAGCAGACGGCTTACGGTTTGTTCAGCGATCTGGTGGATATCGCGACTCACCAGGCGTGATAGTAGCCGTCGCGGCGGACCAAGTCGACCGGAAGCCCGAAAAGCCGCGTCAGGCGCTCGGCCGTGAGCAGCTCGTCCTTGAGACCGTCGGCGAAAATGCGGCCGCGCTCGAGCAGGATCACGCGATCAATCTCCGGAATGATGTCGGCCAGATAATGCGTCACCATCAGAATGCCGGTGCCGGTCTGCGCGAGTTTGCGAAGAATGCCGCGGAGTTCGAGCGCGGCATGGATGTCCAGACTATTTGTGGGTTCGTCGAGCAGGAGGGCGAGCGGATCGTGCACCAGCGCGCGTGCGATGAGGATGCGGCGGCCTTCGCCCGATGACATGGCGTTCATGTCGCGATCGGCCAGGTGCGGGACTTCGAGCAGATCGAGCACCGCGCGCGCTTTTTCCAGCATGGCT
The DNA here is from genome assembly GCA_963792065.1 of Terriglobia bacterium. Lineage (GTDB taxonomy): Bacteria > Acidobacteriota > Terriglobia > Bryobacterales > Bryobacteraceae > Palsa-89. Next base: position 4,672,337 of record CAWBUU010000001.1, on the reverse strand, counting down.
GGCGTGACGCGGTGGTAGGGCATGATGCCGATGCTACTGAAGAATCCCGAGAGCACGGCTTCAAGGCCGGTGATATCGCGCGTCGAGGCGGCCATCAAGTCGTTCGAGACGATCCCCAGCAGCGGGCGCAGCTCGAAGACGTTCCAGGTGTCGCGGCCGAGGATGGTCAGCGCGGAGTCCGGGCGAGCCAGCGGATAGCACTCGCGCGTGATGGTCTTGATCAGCGTGGATTTGCCGCAGCCGTTCGGTCCGAGGATGGCGACGTGTTCGCCTCGCTCGATGCGTAGCGTGATGCCGTCGAGTACGGCTTTGTCGCCGCGCATTACGGAAATTCGACGGAAATCGAGCAGCGGCAGCGGAGGGATCGGCCATGCGGTCGTTTTAATATCAAAGTATACTCTGGCTCATGCGGAAATGTCTTCTCCTGGTGGGCGTGGTGTCGGCTTGTCCGGTATTGTTCGCGCAGCTTGATTCGAATTCGGTTACAGTGACGGCATCGCGGAGCAGCGACGCTGCAGCCGGACCAGGTGGTTTTCTCGGTTCAGGTGCTGTCCGGTCTGACCACAAATCTGGATGATGTGCTGGCGGCGCTGCAGGGGTCGGGAATCACGCAGGCGAATTTCACCGGGATCACAACAGGGACGCCTCAGTTCGTTACCGGCATCGCCGTGCCGCGGCCAACGATCAACTGGACGTTCGTGTTGGCGGCGCCTTTGTCGAAGATTAAAGAGACGGTCGCGACGCTCACGACGCTGCAGGAAAACATCCACAAGCAGAATAAGGATCTGATCCTGAACTTTACCGTGCAAGGGACGCAGGTGTCGCAGCAGGCGCAGCAATCGCAGCCTTGTTCGATTCCGGACCTGTTGGCCGATGCTCGGGCGCAGGCGCAGAAGCTGACGAATGCGAGCGGATTCACGTTGGACACGATATTGGCGATGTCGAGCGCGACAGCGACAGCGGCTCCCGGTCCGGTGGGGGTGAGCGGCATCCTGCTGCCGTCGTCGGCAGCCGTGCCTGCTGACGGTGAAGTTCGGGCTGCTGCGGTTTCAATAGCCATGCGACACCCTTGGTTGATTCTGCTGCTCGCCGCCGCGCCGGCGTTCGCGCAACTCGAGTCGGATACGGTCAGCGTCACGGCCACGCGCCTGATTGTGCTGCAACCCGATCAGATCGTCTTCTTTGTGAATGCTGTGTCGGGGCCGGAGCGGGATCTGGATCAGGTGTTGGCGGCGCTCCCCGGTACTGGAATCACGGCGGCGAGCCTCGAGAGCGTGCAGTCCGACGTGGAAGGCCGGCTGCAGTGGAGTTTCACACTGCCGGTGCCGTTTGCGAAGGTCTCGAGTACGGTCACGACGCTGACCGGGTTGCGAGATGGCGTGAGAGGCGTAATAAACAACGTGTCGTTCGGCGTGCAGGGAACGCAGGTTTCAGAACAAGCTCGGCAAGCGCAGTCGTGCAAGGAAGCGGATTTGATTGCAGACGCGCAGGCGCAGGCTCAGAAGCTGGCGGATGCGGCAGGCTTTTCGGTAGGGCCGATGCTTTCGCTGACGGATGGCAGCGGGAGTCAAACTCCGGGTGCGGTGGTCCGGGCCAGCATACCGGTGCTGATCCCGGTGACCGGGTTCTTGCTTCTTTTGCAACAGCCTCCTCCACCGCTCAACTGCACCGCCACCGTCAAATTCCGCCTGCTGCGCTTTCACTAAGCCCGCTCGAACCGTTTACACTGGAGTTTTGCCGCTCGCGAAGCGGCCAGGACGAACGGAGGAACGAGCTACCGATGGCAGAGGAAAAATCCAGCGCGGCGCCGGGCCGCAGCCAGGACGAAGTCGCCCTGGAGATGATGAAATTCATCGCGGTGACTACCGGATACGGAAAGGGCGGAGGTGCGGCCGGGTTCACGGGCAAGGCGACCAAGACGCCGGAGGAGTACGCGGAGTCGCTGATCCAGTTGTTCGAGAAGTGCCGCGGCGTGGTTCGGAAAGAATAGGCGGGCGGATCGGGCAGGTCCTCCGCGGCGAGACTTGCCCGATCGCTCGACTTCTGGAGGCTACTTCTTTTTCTTGCCCTTGGCTTTGCTCGCGGCCTTCTTGGCGGCTTTCTTGGGCCTTCTTGACGGCTTTCTTAGACTTTTTCGCCGGTGCTTTCTTGGCACGCTTGGGAGCGGCCTTCTTCACGGCAGCTTTCTTGGCAGGCGCCTTCTTGGCCTTCTTCGCCGGCGCTTTCTTAGCTTTTTTCGGAGCGGCCTTTTTGACCGCCGCTTTCTTCACGGGGGCCTTCTTGGGGGGCGCTTCTTCGCGCGGCCTTCGCGGGCGCGGCCTTCACCGGCTGCGGGTTTCGCGGCTGCCTTCTTAACCGGTTTCTTGGCGGGCGGCGCCTCGGATGCTGGAGCGGGGTGGGGGTGCGGCGAGCGGAGCGGGCTCCGGGGCCGGTGTTATCAGGTCGTCCTCGTCTTCGTCCTCGGGGCCGTACTCGCTGACCTCGGCCTGGACATCCATGGTTTCGTCCTCGTATCCGAAGTCGTCAAGATCGTCTGGAGCGGCGAAGCGATAGCTGTCAAACATCAATCATGCCTCCTGTAGGGCTAACCACACCCTAGAATAACTCGTTTTGATCGGAAGGCAAGAGCTATGTGCGGATTTTTCGGCGCGTGAATGCGGCGCGCATCGAGTCGCTGCGCGAAGCGGTTTCAGTTCGACTGGTCTCGGCGGCTGGTACGAAGGCTGGCGGTCTTGTAGGACGCGGCAGGCTTGCGGATCGAGGCTGTCTTGGGCGCCGGGTGCGATGCAGCGGCACGTCGCGCGGGTTTCCGGCGGGTGGTTGTATTCGGGGGCCGTGCCGTGGAACGCGGTGCGCGATAGGCGGCGGGAATGACCAGCATGTCGCCGGTTTCGGGAGGATCGGCCAACTGTTCGTTGACAGCGGATATGGAAGCGACCGCAGTCGAAAAGTGGCGCGCGATTTCGGTCAGCGTTTCGCCCGCTTCGACGCGATGAATCCGCCAATTGGCGCGATGCAGCGCTGGAACCGCGTCCAAGGCCATTAGAACCGCCGGTGCGCTGCCCTTGGGCAGATGCAACTGATAGCCGATCGGGGCCAACGGCTTGAGCAACGCGGGATTGAGTTCCTGGAGTTCGGAGACCGGCCGCTCGGCCGCATCGGCGATCAGCGCCAGGTTGGTGGGCGCCTCCACCGTGATGGTGTCGTAATCGAGGGAATCTTCGGTGTCCAGATCTTCAAGGTCGTAGTCCTTGGGATTCTTGGCCATGATTGTGAGCGCCACGATCAGGGGCACGTAGTTGCTGGTTTCCTTCGGCAAAACATTCAGGCGGCGAAGTTCCCAAAAGTCGGCGTAGCCGGTGCGCTGGACGGCACGATCGACACAGCCAGGCCCGCAATTGTAAGCGGCCAGCGCGAGGTACCAGTCGCCGAAGGACGCATATAGATCGCGCAGATGGCGGGCGGCGGCGCGGGTGGCTTGTTCGGGATCCAGCCGGTCGTCTGTGGAAAGCGTCTGGTTCAGCCCGTACTCGCGGCCGCGGATCTGGACGAACTGCCACATCCCCACAGCCTTTTTGCGCGATCGCGCGCGAGGCAGAAACCCGGACTCGGCCTGTGCCAGATAAATCAGTTCCTGCGGCACGCCCTCTTCGTCCAGAATGCGCTGGATCAGCGGACGGTAACGTCCGGCGCGGCGCAACCCGCCCACCAGCGTTTTGTGACCGCGCGTCGTGGAGAAGTAGTGGATGTAGCTCAGGACGGCGTCGTTTTCTTCGAGCGGGAGCTGCGACAGCGTGGCGGCGATCTCTTCCTTCACCTTGGGGCCGAGATTCGGGTCGGTGGGGAAGGTCATCTCGAGCAGCCCCTCGTCAAGCGGCGACTTGTCGTAGGCCAACGGCTGCTTCGGCGATCCCGCGCCCAAACGCTCGGCGTCGTAGCGATAAATAGTGTCGACGACCTGATCCAGCTTGCGCTCCAGGCGCTGACGGTCAGGCAGATTCTCGGGCGTCGAAAGAACCAAGTCGACGGCGCGATCGAATTCGCGGCGCGCGCCGGCCAGGTCGGCCTGCTGGTAAAGCTTCCTGCCGGCGTCGAAGTGTTCGGTCACCATCGCCAGCCGGCCTTCAACCTCCTGAACCCGAGGGAGCGCGGTGACGCTGCGCTCGACCAAGCTGGGGGATGCTTTGGCAAACACGCTGGAATCGATAGCGGGCGGCGTCTCGAAGACCGGATCCATCGGCAACGGCGTCGAGGGCAGAAACGACATCTTGAGCGTTTGCGTTCTCGACGCCATGCATCCGGCGAGCGACAGCGCGAGCGCGCAAATTGCGGCGACTCCCAAAACCTGGGAGTGCGATCTTAGATTATAAGAACGGTGACTGGATGTCATCGGGCTTTCAAGATTGAGAAGTCAAAGCCAAAACTCATAAGACTTTATAATACCGTGGCGCGGCGGGTCAAGCTTCTCCCAATAAAAAGACAACAGTAAGCTATCTCACTAACCGTAGACCATTCCGCATAGTTCTGGATCGGGCGGGAATAGAGAATCCTGCAGGGCGGGGAGTAGGGCGCAAAGACATTACACCGTCTAATTGTTTCAACCTAAGACGCCGGCGGCGACACCGCGCGTTTTCACCGAGTATTCACCAATTTGCAGCCCGCCGGGTTGTACACTTGTCGAGAAAAACAATCACGTGAACAATTGTTTTGACGGCGCGCGCGCACCGAGCCCCTGGGATGTCCTGACGGCGCTGGTTCGCAGACCGTCGGAGGTGTTGATTCACCGCTGGAACTGGAAGTCGGCGCTGTTGAGCCTCGCTATGGCGCGGCGGCATCTTCCTCGTCGCCAATTTGCGAAACGGACCCGACGCGGCGGTGAGCGCGATGCTGGTGGAGGTGGCCTACCGGGCTGCGACCGCGGGCTTCTTCGGCGCGCTCACTCAGGCGTTCCGCATAGCCGAACCGCGCTGGCTGGCGGGTCTGGTGGCATTCGCCGGCATCGCCGCGGTGTCGCACGCCATCGAGTTCGGCATTCATTGGATTCGTGGCACGCCCAACCTGGGAGCAAGCATGCTCGCGTCCATGATCTTCACACTGGTCTCCACCTTATTCAGCCTGCACACCATGCGGCATGGAGTTTTGATTGTGGGTAGCGGCGCCAAAACGCTGCCGGCGGACTTGCGCTCGTATCCCAAGATGATTGTGACTTTTATCGGATCGGGGCTGGGATTAACCGCACCCAGTCGAACCGGGAGGAAGGGGACCAAGGATTGAGAACGCTACACTTTACGAATGCCTGGCACGCATCGTCGGGAGGCATCAGCACGTTTTACAACGCCTTGCTTCAGTCGGCGGAGCAGGCCGGCTGGCAGTCGCGGTTGGTAGTACCGTCCACCGAGACGCGCTATGAGCCGGTCGGCCGCCTCACAGGCATCTATCACGTACGTGCTCGGCGCGCGCCGCTGAGTCCCGAGTATCGTATTCTTTATCCGCATCAATATCTGTTTCCGAATGCGCCGATTCGCGAAATTCTCCGGCGCGAGCAACCGCACCTGGTGGAAGTTTGCGACAAGTACACGCTTCCTTACCTGGCTGGGCTGCTCCGCCTGGGGGCCGTGCCTGGGATGGTGCAGCGTCCCGCGCTGATTGGGCTGAGCTGCGAGCGCGCTGACGAAAACATGGCGGCCTATCTGGGTTTGCCGCGGGCGGCTCGCCAGTTCGCGCGCTTATATATGAGGATGATCTACTTCCGGCTGTTCGACCATCATGTCGTGGTTTCGAGTCACGTTGCCCAGGAACTCGAGGCTGCTTCGCGCGGCCACCGAGTGGAGCGGGGCGTCTGGATCCGCGGAATGGGAGTTGACAGCGTCCGCTTCCATCCGGCGCGACGCAGCGCGGAAGTGCGCCGCAGGTTGATCAGCGTGGTGGGAGCGGCTGATTCCGACACGCTGCTGCTTTACGCGGGAAGGCTGGCGCCGGAGAAAAACGTGCCTCTTCTGCTGGACCTTTTGGACGCCATGAAAGCTCAGCACAGCGAGTGCAAACTGCTGGTGGCGGGCGACGGGCCGCTGCGGAATGAGTTCCTCATCGCCGGCGAGCATCGGCATCCGGGCAGGATTGCGTACCTGGGACACCTGACGGATCGGGAAGAGTTCGCGAATCTGCTCGCGAACGTCGACATTTTTCTGCACCCCAATCCGCGCGAGCCGTTTGGCATCGGGCCGCTGGAGGCGATGGCGTCGGCGCTGCCGGTAGTCGGGCCGGATGCGGGCGGCTTGAAGGAGTACGCCAGTGCGAGCAACTCGTGGTTGACGGCGCCCACACCGTCGGCGTTCGCGGCGGCCATTCACGCGATCCAATCCGATCCCGTCGAGCGCGAGCGCAGGACCGCGGAGGCGCGCGCTACGGCGGAGCGGTTTGGCTGGCAGAATGTTTGCGCGCGGTTCCTGGGCCTGTACGAGAATTTGTACGCACGCGTCAGCGGCGGCCCGGTCGCGGAGATCGATGAACCGGCCTTCTACTCTACGCCCGGCAATCGGCTGGGCTTTGAGAGTCGGCCGCGGAGGGCTGAAGCCGGTTCGCGCCTGCTGTCGCCGGACGACTTCGCCGGGGGCGCACCTTCAGAGCAATGAGGACCAGGACCTGCAGGCCGGTGAGTCCGTTGGCCAGCATCAACGGGCCGGAATTGCGGAGGATTCCATAGAGGAACCAGAGCCCGATTCCGAGACCGAACAGCGACAGCATGGTCCAGGAAAGTCCCTCGGCGCCCCGACGCCAGGTGCGAACCACTTGCGGCGCGAAGGCCACGGTGGTCAGGAGCGCGGCCCAAAATCCGATCGCCTCGCGGTAGGGAATCAACCAGTCGAGCGAGAGAAGCAACGCCAGCATGCTTCCATGATCGCAGGACGTCGGGGATTCCACCAATCAAAATTGTGTTACGAAGGAAAGTGCCTCGAAGGCCCGCGTGCCGCACGTCGCTGCGCTACGATTTCTACTGGATGGCTTTTCTGAGCGTTTCCGGCGAACCGGGCTGCCGGCACGAGGAGCTGGCGCGGATGGCCACGCAGCGTCTGGGCTGCGAGCTGGTGACCGACGCGCGGCTGGTGGAGACCATCGCCTCCGAGTTCGGAGCGCCCAACGGAATTCCCGACAAAGCATGGCCACATCTGGCGACGTCCATTCTGGCGAAACTCGGCGCGCGGCATCACCTGGCGATCTCGAGCACGGGCTCGGAACTGTTGCTTCCCAACATGGCAGGCGTGCTGCGAGTGCATGTGGTGGCGCCCGAGTCGCGGCGTCTCGGCAACCTGATGGTGGATCGCCGGCTGGAGCGCGCTGAAGCCAAGCTGCACTTGCGGCAATTGGAGGCCGAGCACACGTTGACACGCAAGCGACGCTTCGGCCGCGCGGGCGCGCGCTTGGGAAATTTCGACCTGGTCATGAATGGCGAGGCGCTGGCCATCGAGCAGATGCTGGACGTTCTGGAAGCGGCGGTGAAATCGAAGGGACTGCTGGAATCGGGGCTGCTCGCTCCGGCAGCCGAGGCGCAGATGCAGTTTCAAGTCCGGCTGAAGCTGGCGCGCTACGGGATCGTACCGCCGGACCGGCTGCGCGAGAAGAACCGGGAGTTCGGGCACCCGAGCGAAGAAGTGTTCGCCAACCTGCTGGACTTTTACCGCATCGGCTGGGATTACGAGCCGCGCAGCTTTCCGCTGCAATGGGACAAGGACGGCAAAGTTCTGGAAGCGTTCACGCCCGATTTCTATCTGCCGGAATTCGATCTGTACGTCGAGCTGACCACCATGAAGCAGGCCAACGTGACCAGAAAGAATCGCAAGATCCGGCTGCTGCGCGCCATCTACCCGCACGTCAACATTCAGGTCTTCTATCAAAAGGATGTGCAGGACCTGGTGATCAAGTACGGTCTGCCGGAGCGGCTGGCGCAATGAGTGAACCGGCGATCGAGCGGGTGCTATTTACTGCCGAGCAAGTGGAGCAACGGATCGCCGAGGTGGCGGCGGACATTTCGGCCAAGTACGCCGGGCGCGAGCTGAAGCTGATCGCGGTGCTGAAAGGGTCGGTGTTCTTTCTGACGGCGCTGGCGCGCGAGTTGACGGTGCCGGTGAAGGTGGATTTTCTGGCGATTTCGAGTTTCGCCAATCAGCGCGGTGCGCCGGGAATGGTCCGGATCGCCAAGGACCTGGACGACAGCATCGAAGGTGAAGACGTAATCCTTGTCGAGGACATCGTGGACACCGGCTTCACCACGCGCTACTTGTTGCAGCACCTGGCAGCGCGCGCGCCGGACTCGCTGGCCATTTGCACACTGCTGGACCGGACGCCGCGGCGCATCGTACAGGTGCCGATCGACTACCGCTGCTTCGAGATTCCGGACCGGTTCGTAGTAGGGTTCGGCCTGGATTATAAGCAGCTTTACCGGAACTTGCGGTATGTCGCGGTGCTGAACCTGGAAACGCCGGCGTTGTCGAATCGGTAGCCCGCCCGCGCTGCGGTCACCCGAATTTTTAGCTCCGATTTATTTCTTCCGGTCCGATGAGCAACATATGGACCGATGTGTCTACTTACTCTTACTGTTGGGTCTGACCGGCGTTGGCTGGGGTCAGGTCAATTCCGAGGAAAAATCGAAGACGCCCCCGGCTGAGGCGGTGCTCTTCGAGGCGCTTCCGGTGGTAGAGGCGGCCTCGCTGCAGTCGCAGAGCCTGATGGAGGCGCCGGCGAGTGTCACCATCATCACGGCCGACCAGATCCGGCGGCGCGGATACCGGACAATGGCCGATGCGCTGGCCGGCCAGCGCGGGTTCTTTGTCAGCTACGACCGTATTTATCGCTACGTCGGCGTACGTGGCTTCTCGATTCCTGGCGATCTCAACACGCGCTTTTTGATGATGATCAACGGTCACTCCTTGACCGAGAACGTGTATGGCGCGGCGGGTTATTTCGGCGAAGATTTTGGCCTGGACATGGATCTGATCGAGCGCATCGAGATCATCCGGGGGCCGTCCTCGGCGTTGTATGGCACCAACGGGATGTTCGCGACGGTCAATATCGTCACCAAGTCGCCGGTGGAGTACGGGCCGTTCCGGGCAGCGGTGGAAACGGGCAGCCTGGGCGAACGGAAGGTGCAGTTTTCCACGTCGCAATACCTGGGGCGCGGGGCCAATCTCCTGGTCTCCGCATCGGTGTTCAACAATAGCGGCACAGATCTGTATTTCCCGCAATTCGATTCGCCGGAGACCAATAACGGCTGGGCCAGGAATGTGGATGGCGAGAAGGGATACCACACCTTTGCCAATCTGATCTGGCGAGGCTGGAGTTTTCTGGCGTACTTCAACAGCCGCGAGAAGCAGATTCCCACCGGGGCCTGGGGATCGATCTTCGGGGACCGCGGAGCCAAGATGCAGGACGGGCGCGGATTCGTGGAGTCGGCTTACCGGCGCAATGTGGGCGCCGAGGGACAGATCCGGTGGCGCGTTTACTACGATCAGTACCGGTCGGCGAACCACGTCAACTTTTCGAGCGAGATCGGCGTGCTGGACGCCCGGCAAGGCGGCAAAGGGGATTGGCTCGGGACGCAGTTCACTTACCGTTTGCGCGTGCCGCGGCTGGGATTTTTGACGGTCGGAAGCGAGGCCAAGGTGGATGTGCGATCGAGCATGTACGCCTACTACAAGTCTCCGCTGTACCTGCCGCTGCAGGAGTTCGACCATCCGGACCGGTCCGCCGCCGCATTTTTCCAGCAGGAAGTGGAGTTGTCGCGCCACTGGAAGGCGTACCTGGGCGGACGTCTGGACGGCTCGCGGTACAACGATCTTTCGCTCACGCCTCGGGTGGGGCTGATTTACCAGCCGTCGGATCAGAGCGCGGTGAAACTGCTGTACGGCCGCGCGTTTCGAAATGCGAGCGCGTTCGAACAGTTCTATGAAGACGGCGTTACGCAGTTTGCGAACCCGGGAATCGACTACGAGCGCATGCAGACCACGGAAGCGGTTTTCGAACACCGAGTGGGGAGAAAGCTGGAGCTGTCGGCCAACGTTTATCACTATCGCCTGAACAACCTGATCACGGCCGTGGCGCTCGAGAACGGAGCGCAGCAATACCGCAACACGGCCATGGTGAAGTCCACCGGATTCGAACTGGAAGCCAGCGGTCCGGTGTTTGGGCGGCTGAAGGCGGACGCCAGCCTGGCGGTGCAGCGATCCGACTACAGCAGGGAAGGATATGAGGCCATCAACTCGCCGGCGCGGGTCGGCAAGGTTTTGCTGGAAGGACCGGTGTTCGGCGATCGCTGGTGGTGGAGCGCGAGCCTGCAGTACTTAAGCGAGCGAAGAACGTTTCTCACCGGCAGCGTGCCGGCTGTTTATCTGGTGAACGCATCGCTGGTGAGCCGGCGGTTGCCCAAGGATGTGGAGGTCGAGTTCGGGATCCACAATCTGCTGAATCGCAAGTATTGGGATCCGGTAGGAGTGGCGCAGGGGAACAAGCAGGAGCAGGACGGTTGCAGCGTGTTTGTGCGCCTTGCGTGGGGACCCAGGTCGCTCAAACATGAGGGGCGCGCGGCGAGCGGGAAGGCGACAGAGGCAAGCGAGCATTTCGAGCCCTGATTTATGAATGACTGCAGCGTTGTCACCGGGCTGCTGGTTATCTTCACGTGTGCTCCTGTGGGAGCGGGCGCGGCCGGTGCGCCGTCCCATGTCGAGCGGCCGGTGGTGGTGATTGTGACGACGTCGTCGGTGGACGCATTCGCCGATGCCATGGAAGGAGTGCGGAGCGGACTTGGATCGGCCGCGAAAGTGATGGTGGTGGATTTGGCAACGAGGCCAGCCGAGCGGAGTCAACTGGGCGGTAAGGACGTCGCGCTGCTGGTCACGATCGGCAATCAGGCGCTGGAAGCGGCGTCGCGCTTGGGAACCGCGCCGGTGGTGGCGGCCATGGTGATGCGTGCGGATCTAGCCGCGGCCGGAGCGAAAACGCCTTGGAGCGCCGTCGTGCTGGATGTACGGCTGGCGGACGTCTTGGCCGGGCTTGCGAAAGTGTTTCCAGGCAAGACACGGGTGGGCTTCATCCGCAATCCGGAAGAAGGCGGAACTTCCTCAGCCGCGTTGGAAGCGGAAGCCAAAGCGGCTGGCATGACGCTGAAGGCAGTGGAGTGCCCGCGTGCCGAGCGATTGCTCGATGCATTTCTATCGCTGCGCGGGCTGGTGGATTTTGTGTGGTGTCCACCGGACGCCACCTTATATAACGGCACCACGGTGAAGCCTTTGATTCTGGCTTCGCTCGAGAACCGGCTGCCGGTGGCGGGCTTTTCGGCTAGCTTCGTGCGCGCCGGTGCGGCAGCGGGCGTCTATCCGGACTACCGGGAGGTTGGGGTCCAGGCGGGCGCACTGGCGCGGAAATATCTGGCGAGCGCGACTGCGGCGGTGGTCGAAACGCCGCGTAAAGTTCGCGTGGCGGCCAACACGCGAGTGGCACGCCTGCTGGGGCTGCGGATTTTCCAGAAGGACGCGGGCGAGTCCGGAATCGTGGTGATCGAATGACGCGGCTGGTTAACGCGAGGGCGCCACGGCGAAAGAGCCTGCTGATGCAGGCCTCGCTGGTCAACGTGACGGTGACGCTGGCTGCGGCGGTGAGCATCGCGGCCCTGGTGTTGTTCGCGCAGAGCCACACGCTGAACCAGCAGCTCCGGCTGCGAGCCGAGGGGTCGGCCGAGTTTCTGGCGAGCCAGTGCGACTTTCCTTTGCTGATCGGCGATCGCCAGGAACTAGGGCGCGTGGCGAGATCGGCGGCCACCAACCAAGACGTGCTCTACGTGGTCATCGCCGATGAAGCGGGACGCACGGTGGCGCAGGCCGGCCAAGTCCCGGCCACGAACCGCGTCCTGCCGCCGCACATCGAGGTGGGGCGCGCGATCCAGGAAGCCGGCTCCAAGGGATTGCTGGATTGGGAGAGCAACGGGCGGCGCGTCAGCAGGCAGTTAGGATCGGTGCGCCTCGGCTTTTCGATGGAGAAGCAGCGGGCGCAATTTGTGCGCACGGCCGGCGAAGTGTCGGTCGCAAGTGCGCTGGCGTTGCTCGTCGTAGTGCTGGTGCAGTACACGCAGCTCCGCCGTCTGCTCGGTCCTCTGGCGCGGTTGGTGGAGTTCAGTGGGCGCGTGGCTCGCGGGGACCTGAAACAGCGTGCGCCGCTGGGATCGTGGAACGAAGTGGACGAGTTGGCCAAGGCGTTCAACGTCATGGTTGCGCAGGTGGATGCCTCGCGCCGCGATCTGCTGGAGCTGGTGGAGAAGGCCCAGGAAGCCAGCCGCCTCAAGAGCCAGTTCGTCGCCAACATGAGCCACGAGATCCGGACACCCATGAACGGCATCCTGGGAATGACGGAGCTGGCTCTGGATACGCCGCTCGATCCGGTGCAGCGCGAATACCTGGCGGCCGTGATGGAATCAGCCGGTTCGCTGCTGGCGGTGATCAACGATGTTTTGGATTTTTCGAAAATCGAAGCCGGAAAGATGGATCTCGAAGCGCAGCCTTTCTCGGCGGCCGAGCTGGTGGACCAGACGGTGCGGGCGTTGGCGTTGCGGGCGCACCAGAAAAAGCTGGAGCTGATCATGGAAATCGCGCCGGACGTTCCCGCGTCGGTGCGGGGCGACGCGAACCGTCTGCGGCAGGTGCTTTCGAACCTGGCGGGAAACGCCATTAAGTTCACCGAACACGGAGAGGTGCTGGTGCAGGTGACGCGCTGCTCGGAAGACGAAAACGAAGACGAGGAGCTGCATTTCATGGTGGAAGATACCGGCGCAGGCATTCCCGCCGACAAATTGGGATCGATCTTCGACGCCTTCACCCAGGCGGACGGGTCGACGACGCGGATGTACGGCGGCACGGGGCTGGGTTTAGCAATCGCATCGCGGCTGACTCAACTCATGGGCGGCCGGATATGGGTGGAGAGCGAGGTTGGCAAGGGGAGCCGGTTCCATTTCACGGGGCGCTTTGGTCGCGTGGCTGCGGAACCTGAGCAGCCGGCGCGCGAGGCCCATGGCGCTCTGGCGGGTTTGCGGGTGTTGGCCGTGGATGACAATCGCATCAACCGGCGCGTTGTGGCGGGAATGCTGGCGGCTGAAGGAGTTGACGCGCGGATCGCCGAATCGGGTGGAGAGGCGCTGGAGTTGTTGCGGGAGGCGCAGCGCGACCAGCGCCCGTTCCAGTTGGTGATTCTGGATGCGCAGATGCCGGGCATGGACGGGTTCATGCTGGCCGAGCAGATTCTATCGGACAACGGGCTGAGGCGGCCGGTGGTGATGATGTTGAGTTCGTCGGATTTGCGCAGCGACATCCCGCGCTGCCGCGAATTGGGAATCGCGTGTCACATCACCAAGCCGGTTTCCAGAATGGCGCTCCGTGAGTCGATGCTGCGAGCGTTGGGCGGTGCCCCGGCGGAGAGGACTTCCGAGAGCAGCGTCTCGCGAAGCCTGCGTCAACTCTCCATTCTGCTGGCGGAAGACAACGTGGTGAACCAGAAGCTGGCGGTGGCGCTGCTCGAAAAGCGCGGCCACAACATCACCACGGTGGTGAACGGACGGGAAGCTGTAGAGGCGGCGGGGCGGAAGCGCTTCGACGTCGTGCTCATGGACGTGCAGATGCCGGAGATGGATGGTTGGACGGCGGCGGAAGCGATTCGCAAGCAGGAGCGGGAAGCGGGGCAGCACGTGCCGATCCTGGCGCTGACCGCGCACGCGATGAAGGACTACGAGAATCGATGCTACGCGGCGGGCATGGACGGATTTGTGAGCAAGCCGTTCCGGCCGGAGCAACTATACGAAGCGGTGGAGTCGGCGGCGGCTAGCGCGGCGCCGCAGCTTCGGTAGCGGCGCCAGCCTCAAATACTTTTCGGCCGTCGAGATACGTTTCGACCACTTCGATACACTTGGTCTGATCATCGAAGCGGAAGCGGACCAAGTCGGCGCGTTCACCAGTGACCAGGCCGCGCTGGCGGCCTGGCGATGCGTCCGACGCGCGCGGGATTGCGAGTGGCGAGCGTGACAGCGTCGCGCAGGCTCAGGCCGGCGAGTTCGCATGACGTTCTGATGGCGCGATCCATGCGCAGCGCTGAACCGGCCAGGCGCGTTCCGCCCGCCAGGCGCACGCTGCCGTCGGCGTGAGTTCCACATCCATTTCCCCCAGGCGGTAACGGCCGGGTGCGCAGCCGGCGGGCATCACGGCGTCGGTGACCAGGATGGATCGCTCCAGTCCCTTGGCGCGGAGCGCGACGTTCAGAAACGATTTCGCAAGATGAATGCCGTCCACGATGAAGCTGGCGGCCAGGCGATCGTCGGCGAGCTGATCCCAGATGTAATTCCGGCGCGGGAGCACGGCATGCGCGCCGTTGCCGAGGTGCGTGGAGAGCGTGGCGCCCGCATCGACAGCGGCGGCGATCTCGCCGCTGGTGGCTTTGGTGTGGCCGATGCTCGCGACCACGCCTTCGCGCACGATGGCTTCAATGAAGCGCGGCGCTTCCGGCCACTCGGGCGACAGCGTAACCAGGCGGATGTGGCCGCGCGCGGCGTCCTGGAAGCGATGGAACTCGTCGAGCGATCGGGCGGGCGGGTCCAGCGCGCCGGGTGCGCGCCGCGCGGTCCGTCTTCGGGCGAGATGTACGGGCCTTCCACATGGAACGCTTCCATCGCGGCGCCTTCCGGCAAGGTTTCTTTTGCCGCCGCGAGATTGCGCAGCGCGCCGGCCATCTCCTTCGGGCGAGCCGGTGATCACGGTGGGGAAAAAACGGGTCACGCCGGTCCGAAACATTTCGCGGATGGAATGTTCTATCTCTTCGGACGGCCGCGGATGGCGAATTGTAGTCGACGCCCGCGAAGCCGTTGACCTGCAGATCGATCCAGCCGGGCGAAATGAATTCGGGCGAGTCCGGCTGGCGCAAGCAGCGGTTCGACCGCGGTAATGACGGAACCGAATGAAACTTCGACCTTTTCGCCGCGAGGCAACATGGATGCCGTTACATTTCATTCGAGTGTCGATTTATTCACAAGTTTCCCACAGCCTGTGGAGTCTAAGTATAAGACCTGACGCGGGAAAAAATTGTTGAAAAGGGTTTTCTAAGTAGAAAAATCCCTGGTGCCGGGAACGAAAGCCCTGCTACAAAGGAATGCATGATCCCCTGCGAGTGCGGTTCTGGCGGTTAATCTCGGGGGAGGTAATTGTTGGAATCGCACTTGCGGATCGATCTCTTCCGCAACGTCCTACAGGTAGCCTTCCGGAGTTCTCCGGAAGTACCACAACCCGTGGCGGTTGTCACACCGTCACGGGTTCATTTTTTGCGATCGGCATGAGCCAGCCGAAGCGATCCGGCACTTTTCCATCCACGATGTCGAAGAAAGCCTTCTGCAGTTTTTCGGCCACGGGGCCGCGCGCGCCTTTGCCGACCTGGATGCGATCCACCGAGCGAATGGGCGTGATCTCGGCGGCGGTTCCCGAGAAGAACACTTCGTCGGCGATGTAGAGCATCTCGCGCGGGACTGATCGTTTCGACCACGGGAATCCCGAGCGATTCGGCCAGTTGCATGACGGTATCGCGCGTGATGCCGGGCAGCACCGAAGCTCCGAGCGGCGGGGTGAGGATCTTGCCGTCGCGCACGACGAAAATGTTTTCGCCCGAACCTTCGCTCACGTAGCCGGCGGTGTCGAGCGCGATGCCTTCCGACATAACCGTTGAGATGCGCTTCCATGCGGATGAGCTGGGAGTTCATGTAATTGGCGCCCGCCTTGGCGAGCGCAGGAAGCGTGTTGGGCGCGATGCGGGTCCAACTGGAGACGCACACGTCGACGCCCTCGGCAAGCGCTTCGGGGCCGAGATATTTTCCCCACTCCCAACAGGCGATGTAGGTTTCGGTCGGGTTGTTGAATGGCAGGACGCCCACGTCGCCGTAGCCGCGCAGCACCAGAGGCCGGAAGTAGCACGAGTCGAGATGATTCAGGCGCACCAGTTCGACCATGGCGTCGGCGAGCTGGTCGATGGAGTACTTGAGTTCGATACGATAGATCTTGGCGGAGTCGTGCAGGCGGCGGAGATGTTCGCGCACGCGAAAGATGGCCGGGCCGGAGGGCGTCGAGTAACACCGCACGCCTTCAAAGACCGAGCTGCCGTAGCTGGTGACGTGAGCGAGGACGTGGATCTTGGCATCCTCCCAGGCGATGAATCGACCGTTGTGCCAGATCTTTTCCGTGGGCTTCAACATACGATAATTATAGCGTTGTGACGCAGTTTCGAGCCAGAACACAGAAGCGATGGCGCGGCATCGGTACAGCCGTGGCGGTGGCGCTGCTGTGGCGCGGCGAGCGGGTGGGCGCAGCTCAAGGAGCTGCGGCCGGGCTTCAATCTGTTTTCGCCGGAGCAGGACGTGCAGGTGGGCAAAGAGGCGGCGGCGGAGGTGGAGCGCGCGGTCGGCGGTGGTGCACAACCGCGAGCTGGACGAGTATCTGAACGTCATTTTGCGAAAGCTGGAGCAGTCGCGCTATGCGCGGTCGCTGGATGCCGACGGTCGCGCGAGCGGAGATTTTTCCATTCACGATTCATGCGATTTACGACAAGAACATCAATGCGTTTTCGCTGCCGGGCGGGCCGATTTTCATCAACACAGCGGCGATTCTGGCAGCGGAGAACGAAGCGCAACTGGCGGGGGTGATCGCGCACGAGATGTCGCACGTGGTGCTGCGGCACTCCACCAATCAGGCATCCAAGCGAAACTTGATCGCGCTGCCGGCCGTGCTGTTGGGCGCGCTGGCGGGCGACAGCACGCTGGGGCGCTTGGCGCAAATCGGAATCAGCTTTGGCGCCAACTCGGCGCTGTTGAAGTTTTCGCGGACCGATGAGGCGGACGCTGACTATAACGGCGCCGAGATTCTGGCGGACGCCGGGTACAATCCGCTCGAGATGGCGCGGTTTTTCGAAATTCTGGAGGCGAAGGGCGGGCGCCAGGGCGGGCTGGTGCAGTTCCTGTCGGATCATCCGAATCCGGGCAATCGCGCGGAAGCGATCGACGACGAGATCCGGCGGATGCCGCGGCGGAAATTATGTCGACGACGAAACCGGGCCGGTTCGATCGCATCCAGGATGTTGTTGCGGCACCTGAACGCGCCGGTACGGAGACGCGGGAATACAGGCGACCAAGGTCCGTCCGCGATGGCGCCGCCGGTGGAGCCGCCGAGCGAGCGGATGCGCTCATATGCGGGCCGATCGTTCGCGCTCGAATTTCCCGACAACTGGCAGATCCAGAGCTCGAGCCGCGAAAACGTAGTGACGCTGGCGCCGCGCGGCGGAGTGGTGGAGTCGGGTGGGCAGGCTCTGGTCGGGTATGGACTGGAAGTGGGTGTGGCAGACGCGCAGGGGCGTCGGGCCGATCTGGAGCGCGACACGCGCGATTTGGTCGACAAGTTCCGCGCGTCGAACGCGGACATGCGCATCGGGCGGGAGGCGCGGCAGGATCGAAGTGGACGGGCAGGCGGCAATATTGTCGACGCTGTATTCCGAATCGCCGTATCGCGGCGAGCAGGAAGTGGACGTGCTGGTGACGGTGGCGCGGCCTGAAGGTTTGTTCTACATGGTGTTCGTTGCGCCGCGCGAGCCAATTCGACGCGGTTCAGGGGACGTTCGAGGACATGGTGCGGTCGGTGAGGTTTCAGTAGGCGTTCCGACGATTAAGCGCGCCAGCAGTGACTTTGCCGAATTTCTTCATCGTTGGGGCGCCCAAAGCGGGAACGACTTCGCTGTATCACTACCTGGATCAGCATGCCGAAATCTATATGAGCCCGATCAAGGAGCCGAATCATTTTGCTTCCGAGATCCGGGCCGAGAATTTCGCGGACGAACTGCAGGAACGCATCCGGAGCGATTTTCGAGGAGCTTCGGGAATATCTGGCGGGACCGATGATCGAGAAGCGCTTCGGCGCGCTGGGGCTGGAGTGGGACGATTACCTGAAACTGTTCTGGAACGCGCGCGGCGAGAAAGCGATCGGCGAAGCCAGCGTGTGTTACTTGTGGTCGGAGAGCGCCGCGTCGAACATCTTCGCGCGAGTTCCAGGCGCCAGGATACTGATGATCCTGCGCGATCCGGCGGAGCGTGCGTTCTCGCAACACATGCAGTGGGTGACCAAGGGCGTGATTCGCTGTTCGTTTCGAGAGCAGGTGGAGAAGAGTCTTGCGAACGGCGGCGGCAAGTTTGAGCTGATGCATCCGTTTCTTGAGATGGGCGAATACTACAGGCAGGTGAAGCGTTATCTGGATTTGTTTCCACGCGAGAAGGTGCACGTCGTTTTCTATGACGACTACCGGCACGATCCGGCCGGTGTGATCGAAGATATATTGCGATTCCTGAACGTGGACGCGGCGTTCCGGCCAGACATGTCGCGGAGGCACCTCGCCGGGCGTGTCCCGGCATCGACGATGGAGGCTCGAGACCGCGCGTATCTGGCGGCCTACTATCGCGAAGATGTCCAGCGGCTCGCTGTGTTGTTGGATCGCGATCTCTCGCAGTGGCTGCCTTGAGCGGACTGTGTGTCTGGTTTACAGGCTTGCCGTGCGCCGGAAAGACTACGTTGGCGTCGCGACTGGCGGAGCATCTGAAGGCGCGTGGCGAACAAGTGGTGCTGTTCGACGGCGATGTGATACGTGCCAGCGTGTCGGCGGACTTGGGATTTTCGCGCGAGCACCGGCACGCCAACGTATTGCGAGTCGCGGCATGGCGCGCGATGCGGCTGAAGGCGGGGCCATCGCGATTTGTGCGCTGGTGAGTCCGTACGCAGAGTCGCGCGAAGAAGCGCGGCGGGTGGTGGGCGCGGACCGGTTCATCGAAGTGTATGTCAGCACCCCAGCCGAGATCTGCGAGGCGCGCGATGTGAAGGGGCTGTACAGGCGGGCGCGCAGCGGTGAGATCGAACATTTCACGGGCGTCAACGATCCGTATGAACCGCCAGCGCTGCCGGAGATTGTGGTGGTGGGCATGGGCGATCCCGGGGAAGTGGTTCAGGCGATTCTTCAGGCGATTGGACGAGTATGAGTCTGGATCTTGGAACGGCCGAGCATCTGGCGCGACTGGCGCTGGACTGCATTCATCGCGAGTATCCGAACAAGGTGGGGCATCATGTTTTGAATTCGGATCGCGACGTGAAGCCGCCGCGTGAGCTGACGCCGGCCTTCTATGGATGCTACGACTGGCATTCGGCGGTGCACGGGCATTGGATGCTGGCGCGCCTGGCGCGGCGTTTTCCGTCGACAGCGCTGGCAGTTCGAGTGAAGGCGTCGCTGGCGCTTAGTCTGACGGTGGAGAATCTGCGGCGCGAGGCCGAGTATCTAGAAGGGCCGGGGCGCGCGTCGTTCGAACGGCCGTATGGACTTGCGTGGCTGTTGCAGTTGGCCGCGGAGTTTTCGACGTGGGACGATTCGAATGCACGAGAGTTTACCGCGGCGCTGCAGCCGCTGGTGGACGTGACGGTGGCGCGCTTGGAAGACTGGCTCTCGAGGCTCACGCGGCCGGTGCGATCCGGCGAGCACAGCCAGAGTGCGTTCAGCCTGGGCCTGATGCTGGACTATGCGGACGCGTGCGGCCAGGCGGAGTTTCGAAAGCTGCTGGAATCGAAAGTTCGCGCGTTCTATCTGGCGGATCGCAATGCGCCGCTGGACTACGAGCCGTCGGGCGAAGATTTCTTGTCGCCCTGTCTGGCCGAGTCCGACGTGGTTCGCAGAGTCATCGGCGGCGCGGAGTTCGGAGATTGGCTGAGTGGATTCCTGCCGCAGATTCCGCGCGATGGTTCGAGATGGATGGAGCCGGCAACTCCCGATGATCGGGGCGATCCGAAGCTCGCGCATCTGGACGGGCTGAACTTGAGCCGCGCTTGGATGTTGGAGGGCATTGCGTTTGGGTTGCCGGCGGGAGATGCACGGGTTGCTTCGCTACGACGGGCTGCGGAAGAGCACGGGCGGTTGGGCTTGGAAGCCGTGACGGGGGAGCGCTATGAAGGTGCGCATTGGTTGGGGACGTTCGGGGTTTACTGGATGACCGGTCGAAACGTGAGAAGATAAGAATGGCGTGGGAGTAAGAGTTCAGGTTCCCAAGAAAGCCTCGGCCGTTCGCTTTGCCCTCCACCCGGCCGGCAAGATCATCCTGGCGGTTCTGGTTCTCGGGATCACCGCGGGTCTGGCGGTCTTCACTTACTACTACGTCCATTACGCGCGCAGCATCGAGGCTAAGCTGGCGGCAGGACCGTTCGCGAACACATCCATGCTGTTCGCGGCGCCGCGGACCTTGGCCGTTGGAGATGTTACGGAGCCGCAGGAAATCGCCAACGAACTGCGGCACAGCGGCTACAACGAATCGCACAACAACCGGATGGGGTACTACACGCTCAAGCCGGATGAGATCGACATCTATCCGGGGCCGGATTCCTATTTCAAGCGCGACGAGGGCGTGATCCGGTTTCGCGGCGGCAAGGTTGCGCAGATCATTTCGCTGGCCGACAACACTGAGCGCACGCGAGTACACGCTGGAGCCGGTGCTGATCTCCAATCTGTTCGACAAGAACCGGGAGAAACGCCGGCTGGTGAAGTACGAAGACATTCCGCCGGTGCTGGTGCACGCGGTGGTGTCGGCGGAAGACAAGCGATTTTTCCAGCACTCGGGATTCGATCCGATCCGCGTCATCAAGGCGGCGTACGTGGACGTGCAAGACCGGGCAGAACGCGCAGGGCGCGTCCACGCTGAGCATGCAGCTTGCGGGCATGCTGTTTCTGAACCGCAGCGACCGGACGCTGGAGGCGGAAGATTCCCGAAGTGCTGATCACGCTGCACCTGGAGCAGAAGCTCAGCAAGGAAAAGATTTTCGAGTATTACGCCAACCAGGTGCCGCTGGGGAATCGGGGGAGTTTCGGGATTCGCGGATTCGGCGAAGCGGCGCAGGTATATTTCGGCAAGGACGTCAGCGCGGTTGACTCTGCCGGAAGCGGCGACGCTGGCGGGTTTGATCCAGCAGCCCAGCTTCATCAATCCGTTCCGCTGGCCGGAGCGCGCGACGGCAGCGCCGCAACGTGGTGCTGAAGATGATGCGGGAGAACGAGCTACATCAGCGACGAGGACTACGACTCGCGCGGCAGCGTCGCCGCTGGTTCTGGCGAGAGGGACCGGCGAGGTGACGGAGGCTCCGTATTTCGTCGATCTGGTGAACGACACGCTGCTCGACAAATTTCCGGATTACAATTTTCAGTCCAATTCCTATCGCGTCTACACCACGCTCGACATGAACCTGCAGCGGGATGCCGCCGAAGCGGTGCGCATCGGCATGGAAGAAGCGGACAAGCGGATTCAAGGCCGCAAGAAGAGAGATCCGAACTATCCGGATCCGCAAGTGCGCGCTGATTGCGTTGGATCCGCAGACCGGCGAGGTGCGGGCGCTGATCGGCGGGCGGAACTACGGGACCAGCCAGCTGGACCGCATTCTGGCGAAGCGGCAACCGGGATCGTCGTTCAAGCCGTTTGTTTATGCCGCGGCGCTGAACACGGCTCTTACGGGTACGGAAGCCAGGTGCTGACGCCGGCCACCATGATCCAGGACGAGCCGACCACGTTTTGGTTCGACGGCAAGCCGTATGAGCCGAGCAATTTCGAGCACAAGTTTTACGGCGCGGTGTCGCTGCGCGATGCGTTGGCGCATTCGCTGAATGTGGCGACGGTGAAGGTGGCCGAGGAAACCGGGCTACGGCGCGGTGGTGGATCTGGCGCGGCAGGCGGGAATGAACCTGGACATCCAGCCGACTCCGGCGGTGGCGCTGGGGGCTTATGAAGTGACGCCGCTCGAAATCGCGGGCGCGTACACGATTTTCGCCAACCACGGCGTACGTATTCGAAGCCGTACTTTATCAACTCGATCGCTAGCGACAGCGGAGCGCAGATTTATCAGAACACGCAGGAGCATCGTGAGGTGCTGGATCCGCGCGTGGCGTTCCTGATGGATCAACTCCTCGAAGAAGTGGTGCGCAGCGGAACGGGCGCCAGCGTGTGGGTCGCGCGGCATCAATTTTCCGGTGGCGGGAAAGACCGGCACATCGCACGACGGATGGTTCGCCGGATTCACGATCCAAGCTGATCTGCGTGGTGTGGGTGGGCTTCGACGACAATCGCGAGTTGAACCTGGAGGGCGCCAAGTCGGCGCTGCCGGTGTGGGCGGAATTCATGCGGCGGGCGCACGAGCACCGCGAGTATCGGGACGTGACGGAGATTCGAGCCGCCGCCCGGCGTGGTGAGCGTTCCGATCGATCCGGCGTCGGGCGAGATCGCGACGGCGGCGTGTCCGAAAGTGCGGACCGAGTATTTTATCGAAGGGCACGCAGCCGGTGGAGACGTGCAGGCTGCACGGCGGAGGCGCGACGCAGGTGGCCAGTTGGGAGACAGCGCCGCCGGCGACGCGAACAGGCTCCGATCCGCGACGGTCTGCGCGTTCCGGCGCTGCGACCAGCGCACCGCGCAGAATCGGCCGCCGGCGGCGTCCGAACCGCCGGCACGTGCACCCGAACCGCCCAAGCGAAAGAGCTTCTTCCAGCGGCTGCGGAGCATCTTCCGGTAAGTTTTTTTCCAACCTGCTAGGCTGATAGAAAGCACCCAATTTACGGATTGGACGTCAGATGTTTGTGAGGGACACGCGCAAAATGGAGACGGCGCGAGACGAGATTCCGGGACGTCGGAAGATGCACGCCGTATCTCATCCTGGTTGCCCAGGCAGGCGATGTTCGCCAGGAGGTTGGCTGTGATTTCCAAACTGTGTTGTATCGTTGTCGGCGTCTGCGACGGCGCAATGGCTGCCGGGCGCCCCTTCGCAGGCTCCAGCGGAGCCGAGTTCCTTTCGGGACGGATGCGCCAGCGGCACAGCCGCGTCCGCAAATACCACCGGCCGTGATTACGCCGGAAGTGCGTGGCGACATATTCATGGCGCGGAAGATGTACCGGGAGGCGGCGGAAGCATACAAGGAAGGTCCGAAGGATTCGGCGGTGCTGCTGAACAAGACCGGCATCGCATACCACCAGATGCTGGAGTTGGGCACGGCGGAAAAGTACTACCGGAGGGCGATCAAAGTCAATCCGAAATATGCGGAAGCGATCAACAACCTGGGAACCATTTACTACGCGCGCAAGAGCTATCGCCGGGCGGTGAACGAATACAAGAAGGCTCTGCGGCTCAACCCCGACGTCGGCGTCGGTGTGGAGCAACCTGGGAACCGGGTATTTTGCGCGTAAGGACTACAAGCGCGCGACCGAGTCCTGGCAGCAAGCGCTGGCGCTGGATCCCGGATGTGTTCGAGAGGCGCAGCACGCAAGGCGTCCTGCTTCAGGAGCGCAGCGTGGAGGAGCGCGCCAAGTTTCACTACTATCTGGCGCAGATGTACGCGCAAAGGCGGCAGAACGACCGCGCGTTGCTGTACATTCGCAAGGCGCTCGAGGAAGGCTACAAGGAGCGGAAGAAGATCGCCGATGATCCGGCCTTTGCGGCGCTGAAGGATCTTCCGGAGTTCAAGGAGTTGCTGGCGCTGGAGCCGCGTGTTCTGTAGGCGAACTCGCAGCGCATTTCTTAGCACGGCTTGATCTGGCGGCAGTGCTGGCCGGGCTGCGCACGCCACAAGCGCGGAAGTTCCGGAGCGTCTGGCGGTGATTCCGTTCGACAATCTGAGTTCGGACCGCGATCTGGATTGGATGCGGCGGGCCGTCGCCCTGGTCGTGGTGAACGATCTGGGCGGAGTGCCGGCTGTGTTACGCGCAGGCGGCGGATTCGGTCAACGGCGCGTACGCGATCCAGGCTTCGCGCGTGTTGCAAGGCTACTTCTATCAACGCAACGGGCGGCTGGAAATTCGCGCCGCTGCTGGAGGATCGTCGGAGAAGGCGAAGACCATCGAGAGTCTGGAAGTGAGCGGGCCGGTGGCGCAGGGCGTTCTTCCGCTGATGAACGAACTGGCGAAGAAAGTGAGCCCGGCAGCTCGCGCGTTCGATACGGCGAGCGAAGATGCCTTCCGGACGTATGGGGAGGCGCTGGCGAAGGACCGATCGGGCGGAGGCCCTGCGCGGTCTGGAGGCTGCTGCGCAAGGCCGATCCGAATTTCTCGCAGGCGTACCTGGACTGGGCCGAGGTTGCTGCTGTCTACGGGCGATCGCGCAGGGGCGCTCAAGGTGATCGAAGCGGGCCTGCGCGGGCAGCCGGACGCGATTTGGCGGCGCGCAGCTCGAACTACACCGGTGCTTCCATACGGGGGGATGTCCAAGGCACGAAAAAGCGCGCTGGAGTCTCTAACGCGCTTGACGCCGGCGGACTCGAGAATATTCCGGGAACTGGCGCGAGCTGCAAGTTTCCAGCCGGGAATTTCGAGCGGCGATCGGAAATTTCGAAGCGGCGGGACGGCTCGATCCTGAGGAAGCGCAGAACTGGAACGAGCTGGGTTATGCGCGAGGCGTATGCGGGAGATCTCGAGGGGGCGAAGCAGGCCTTGGAACACTATCAGCAACTGCTCCCGACAGCAGAACGCGAATGGCCTGGATTCGCTGGGGGAAGTGAGCTTCTTTCTTGGGGACTTTGACGGCGCCGCGAAATACTTCCTGGATGCAGATCAGAAGAACCGCGGTGAATTCGGCGGCGGCGAATTGGTGAAAGCAGCGCAGGCGACGGCTGCTGGCGGGCGATCTCGAAGAGGCCGATGCGGTGTTTCGAAAGTACGCCGGGCTTTTCGAGGGAGGCCAGCGAGGGAGCGCGGCATTCCAGTTGACGCAGTGGGAATTTCTGACGGGCCGGAAGAAAGCGGCCATGGCGGGGATCGAGAAACTCGCTCCAGCGCTGGATCCGGACAGCCGATCGCAAGCGTGGAGCCAGCTTTCAATCTGGAAGTTGGAAACAGGCGATCAGCAAGCCGCGGCCGAGTTCGCGGACCGGGCATCGGGCGCCGCACTGAGTCCGAGGGCACTCAATTTGAGCGCAGTGTGCCGGTTAATTTCGAAGCCTCCGGCGAAAGCGTCCGGGGTCGCCCATTGCGGACGCCTTGACACTGCTGTTCGCTCGGAAGTTTGGGGAGGCAACGCCGTTGCTCGAACGAATTTATCACGCGACCAATCCTTCCTCGGATGGGCAGGTCCGCACGCTGCTGGCGTGGGCGTACGTGGAAACGAACAGGATCAAAGACGCCGCTGGGCTGCTGGACAGATATCCGCTGCCGCTGAACTCGGGCGAACCCCTGTTTGCGTCACTGGTTTTTCCGCGCTACTTGTTTTTGCGCGGTACAGTTCTGGAACAGCAGGGTAAGCGAACGGAGGCAAAGGCGGCGTACGAGCTGTTTCTGAAGTATGTAGGAGACGCTCCGGACACTTTCGGGGACGAGTCAATTGCGCGGCGAAAGTTCGGCGCGCTGTAAGCTGAAACGTCAGGCGCCAGGCTGCTTACCTTCCCAAGGCTTGTGGATGCCCTGGTCGCGGTCCTCTACGCGATCGTAGAGGTGCAGGTCCGAAGTGGTTCCGAGACTTTCGTTATAGAGGCTCGGCAGACCCAGACCTTCCTTCAGATCTTCCTCGAAATTGTGGAGCAGCTTGAGTTGTGAGGCGTGGGCGGGGAGGCTGCGTCCGGCGGGAGTTCTCCAGAAGACCTGGTAGCCGCGGTTGACCAGCAACCCGATCTCGTCGCCGATGAGCAGACCGGCCTTATTGACGTGCGGGTGCTGGCCGGACCGGTCTTCGATGATAGCGGCGATACCGTCGCGGCGACACTGCGCGCGCTCCGCAAATCAGAGGATTGGGCGGTGAATCCCAGAGTCTTCAAACTGGCGATACGCTCGGCGAAGGCTGGTTCGTGCGGCTTCTCTCTACGAAAGAACATGGCAGTTACTATAATGCCAGAGTGCCTTTTCTCTTGTCTTTGGATGAAGGAACGACGAGTGCGCGCGCGGCGCTCTACGATGAACAGGGCCGGCGGTTGGCGATGGAGTCGACGGCGATCGAGTGCCGCTATCCGCAGCCGGGCTGGGTAGAGCAGGATGCCGAAGAAATCTGGCGCGCGCAATTGGACGCTGCGCGACGGGTCGTGTCGCAGGCGCGCGGGGGCGTCGGGTCGATCGTCGGCGCTGGGACTGACCAACCAGCGCGAGACGACCATCGTGTGGGAACGCAAGACCGGGCAGCCGGTGGCGCCGGCGATCGTGTGGCAGTGCCGGCGCACGGCGGATTTCTGTAACGAGCTGGCGTCGTACCCCAAGGCCGCCGAGATCACGCAAAAGACCGGGTTGGTGATTGATGCGTATTTCTCCGGCAGCAAGATTCATTGGATTCTGTCGCACGTTCCGGATGCGCGGCGTAAGGCGCTGGACGGCGAACTTTGTTCGGGACCGTGGATACGTGGCTGATCTGGAAGTTGACCAACGGCGCGGTGCACGTGACGGATTATTCCAACGCATCGCGAACGCTGCTGATGGACTTGAGCACGGGCGAGTGGGACGCGGACCTGCTGGATACGTTCGGCGTGCCGCGGGCGATGCTGCCGCGAATTGTTGGGTCGAGCTGCGTGTGGTGGGCACGGCGGCGAGCGAGCATCTGGGCGCGGAGATTCCCGATCGCCGGGATCGCGGGCGATCAGCAGGCGGCGCTGTTCGGACAGGCCTGTTTCCGGCCGGGGTTGTCCAAAAACACGTATGGGACGGGATGTTTTGCCCTGATTCACACCGGATCGCGCCGGCCGGTGTCGAAGCACAGGCTGCTGGCGACGCGCGCGGCGTCGGTGGGCGGGCCGGAGTACGCGATTGAGGGCGCCATCTTCATCGCGGGCGCGGCGATTCAATGGCTGCGGGACAAGCTGGGGATTATTCGGAACGCGGCGGAGAGCGGGGAGCTGGCGGGATCGGTGGCGGACACGGGTGGCGTGTATTTCGTGCCGGCGTTCGTTGGCTTGGGCGCGCCGCACTGGGATTCGGCGGCGCGGGGTATGCTGAGCGGGATAACGGCCGCGACCGGGCGGGCGCGAGATGGCGCGGGCGGCGCTGGAGGCGATTGCGTACCAGACCAGAGAACTGGTGGAGGCGATGGAGGCGGACGGCGGCGAAAAGCTGAAGGAGCTTCGAGTAGACGGCGGCGCGGCGGCGAGCGATTTTCTGATGCAGTTCCAGGCCGACATTCTGGGCAAGTCGATCGTTCGGCCGGCGGATCGCGGAGACCACGGCGTTGGGAGCGGCGTATCTGGCGGGGCTGGCCACCGGGTTCTTCAAGAGTCTCGGCGATGTGGAACAATTCTGGCGGGCGGAAAAAACGTACGAGCCGCGGATGAAGGCTGCGCAGCGCGAGGAATTGTATGCGGGATGGAAGAAGGCTGTGGCGCGGTGCCGGTTTCAGACGTAGGAGTGGAGGAATCGGAGCCTGGTTGTAATAAACTGAGACGCAGATTGGGAGGTGATTTGGTTCCATGTTGAGCTATACGAAAGGTCCGGACGTGCCGTTGATCGAGGACTCCATCGCAACAGTCTTTCAACGGACGGCGGCGCGATTTCCTAGTCATGATGCGCTGGTGGTGCGGCATCAGAAGGCAAGGTTCACTTTCGCGCAGCTAGCCGCTGAAGTTGAGCGGACGGCGCGAGGTCTGGCGGGGTTGGGATTGCGGGCGCAGGATCGCGTGGGGGTGTGGTCGACCAACTGCGCTGAGTGGGTCTTGCTGCATCTGGCGTGCGCGCGGATTGGCGCGGTGCTGGTGAACGTGAACCCGGCGTATCGCGCTTACGAGCTGCAATTCGTTCTGCGCAAGTCGGGTATGAAGGCGTTGTTTCTGTGGGAGAAGGACACGCGGTCGGACTACGGATCGATTATTGCGCGAGGCGACGGCAGGGCAGAAGCTGCCGCTCGAGCAGGTGGTGTATTTCGGGAGTGATTCGTGGAAGGGGATGCTGGAGTCGAGGTGTTGCGATTCCGGAGCAGCGCGTTCAGGCGGATGATGTAACGAATATCCAGTACACGTCCGGCACGACGGGGTCGCCGAAGGGCGTGCTGCTGACGCATCGAAATCTGTTGAACAACGCCGTGGTGATCGCGGACGGGATGAAGATCACCGAGAAAGACAAGATCTGCGTGCCGGTTCCGTTGTATCACTGCTTCGGGTGCGTGGGCGGAACGTTGGTGTGCATGGTGACAGGCGCGACGTTGGTGCTTCCGGCGCCGACTTTCGATGCGCTGGCGACGATGCAGGCGATCCAGGAGGAGAAGGCGACGACGATCTACGGTGTGCCGACCATGTTCATCGGGGAGTTGGAGCATCCAGAGTTCAAGCGAATCGACTTCAGTTCGCTGCGCACAGGCGTGATGGCGGGAGCGCCGTGCCCGATCGAGGTGATGAAGCGGGTGGTGAACGAGATGCACTGCCCGGAGATGACGATCATGTACGGGCAGACGGAGAGCTCGCCGGTGATCACGATGTCGGGCGTCGACGACAGCCTGGAGCGGCGGGTTTCGACGGTGGGGCGCGCTTGTCCGAATACCGAAGTCAAGATCGCCTCGCCGGTGTCCGGCGAGACGGTGGCGGTAGGCGAGCAGGGCGAGCTTTGCACGCGCGGGTATCTGGTGATGAAGGGCTACGATCAGGAGCCGGAGGCGACGCAGCGCGCGGTTGACAAAGAGGGATGGCTGCACACCGGGCGACCTGGCGACGATGCGGCGAGGACGGATACTTCCGCGTGACGGGGCGGGCGAAGGACATGATCATTCGGGGCGGCGAGAACATCTATCCGCGCGAAGTGGAGGAGTTTCTGTACACGCATCCCAAAGTGGCGGACGTGCAGGTGATCGGACTGCCGGACGAGAAGCTGGGCGAGACGGTGGCGGCGTGGATTCGGCTGAAGGAGCCGGCGACGGAGGAAGAGATTCGGGAGTTTTGCAAAGGGAAGATCGCGCA
This sequence comes from Terriglobia bacterium, assembly GCA_963792065.1. GTDB lineage: Bacteria > Acidobacteriota > Terriglobia > Bryobacterales > Bryobacteraceae > Palsa-89. Next base: position 4,643,375 of record CAWBUU010000001.1, on the reverse strand, counting down.
TTTCAAGATTCCGCAGTATCATCCGGTTTGTGGATTCGTTTCCGATGACGGTGACGGGGAAGATTCAGAAATTCCGGATGCGGGAGGTTGAGATCAAGGAACGCGGGCTGGAGGCTGCGGCGCAGATCCAGACGGCGTGACGAATTTGAGAGCCGATGTTGCTTGAGTGCGCGCCGAAAATCGACAGTGACAAAACTTAACACGGAATCTACTTAGTGTTTTCATGTGGTTGACCTGTGTGCCGGATGGCGAGCTAAGAGCCGGCTGATAGATTTGGGGCAGGAGAGAGTTGTTCACGGGCGCTTCCGAAAGGAGGCGCCCACTTTTTTGGAGCTTGGATGTCGCGATCGAAGGCAATAGCGAGCGAGACCAGCAACGGAGAAGAAGAAGCGGGAGCTGAAGGGCACTCGGAAGGAAAGAATCACGCAATTGGTAGGGGAGATTGAGACCAATCTCGACTTCGAGAACACAAGAGTCACGCTGGCGGATTTCATCCGGCTGATGCAACTTGAACGGGAACTGGAGCAAGAGGAGCAGCCGAGGGAGATCATCATCACGTGGAAAGATCCATCGGAGAGGCGCTCCGGCTCGTCGAAATAGACTACGCACCGCTTCCGTCGCAGCGCAAGTTTCACGACTCTCACGGCACGATTCAAGGGGTTTTCGGGACCGATCGGGTCAGGGAAGAGTCAAGCACTATGCCAAGAGGCGATCCGGCTTAGTTATCTGAACCCGGGAAGACAGGGGTTAATCGGAGCCCCGACTTACCCGATGTTACGGGATGCTACCCTGACGAGTTTTCTGGAAGTCCTGAGTAGCAACGGAATTCGTCATGAGCTGAATAAGTCGGAGTTAGTCCTCGTGATGAAGGATACGAGATCGCAAATCTACTTTCGGGCGATCGATGACTTCGAACGGTTGCGCGGGACCAACTTGGCATGGTTCGGTTTGGACGAGTTGACTTATACGTCGGAAGAAGCGTGGTTGAGGTTGGAAGGGCGCTTGCGCGATCCGCTGGCTAAGCAGTTGTGCGGGTTCGCGGTTTGGACGCCGAAGGGTTTCGACTGGGTTTACAAGCGGTTCGTGCGAGATCGCGTAGCCGGGTACGACGTAGTACTGGCGCAGCCTTACGAGAATCGGCACGTGCTGGACAGGATTCCTGATTTTTACGACCGGTTGAAAGGCAGTTACGACGCAAGGTTCTTCGAACAGGAAGTGCTGGGCGAGTACTTGAACGTCCAGTCGGGCACTGTATATCACGCTTTCAAACGTACACGGAATTTGAAAGATGTGGAACTGGACCGGGAATTGCCGCTCTTCTGGGCGCTGGATTTCAATGTCGATCCGATGAGTTCGATCGTAGCGCAGAAAACTGGCGAAGATGTTGCCGTGTTGGATGAGATCGTATTGAGCCGGGCGAGCACGGCGGAAGCTTGTGAGGAATTCCACGGACGGTATCCGAATCATCAAGCAGGCGTTGTGATTTACGGCGATGCGTCGGGTCAGCGCCTGCAGTCGGCAGGGACGACCGACTACAGAATCATCAAGGAGTTCTTCAGGCAGACGGCTTACTCCGGACTGAAGTTTCGAGTGCCGGCCAGCAATCCGAGTGTGCGAGAGCGTGTGGGGCTAGTCAACGCAGGACTATTTTCCGCGAATGAGGATGTTCATCTGCTCATTCATCCCCGCTGTAAGGGGCTGATCGCGGATCTCGAGGAAGTTGTGTATAAGCCGGACAGCAATGTGGTTGACAAGGACAAGGATCCGAAGAGGACGCACTTGTCCGACGCGCTCGGCTACTTGATGTGGCAGGAGTGCCGGCCCAAGGCGACGTTCGGCGAGCAAGGCAGGCGCCTAATTTGATTTCGGTACAAGAGATGAATCCGGTCAACAAGCGGTTCGACATCAACGATGAGCATCCAGAGTACGCAGCCAGGCGTTCCGTATGGCTGCAATATCGCGATCTCTACGTTGGGGGCGAGCAATTCAGGGTCCATGCGGACCGGTACCTGGTGCGCCGGCAAAAGGAGCCGCTGGACGTATACGCGGAGAGGTTGAGCCGGAGCTTCTACGAGAACTACATCGGATCGATCATTGATTGGTATACGGCGACGCTCTTCCGCCGGGAACCGGTGTTGAGCATAGACGGAACAAACGAACGTGCGAAAAAGTTCTTTTCGACCTTTATCGAGGACTGTGACCTAAAGGGATCAAGTCTTACGGAATTTTTCAGACGCCAGTTCGTGGAAGCCTTGATCTGCGGCAAGAGCTATATCCTTGTAGATTTCCCTCGCGTTGGAAGGCCAGCCGAAACGAGGGCAGAAGAAGACGAATGCGGCGTTTCCCGCGCTTACCTAGTAAGTTACACGGCGGATGAGCTTATTAACTGGAGTTACGATGAGCGTGGCCACTATCAGTGGGTAGTGCTTCGGACGGAGGGCTTGAAGAAGAACCGTATTGAGGATGCGGCATGGGCTAAGCAGACCCGGTGGGTGTATTACGACAAAGAGATCTATCGGATCTACGAGAAAGTGAGCTACGGTGCTGAAGAAAGGCCTGTGGAGGTAATTGCGGAAGGCCGGCATAGCCTGGCGAAGCAGTCGCGAGTTCCTTTGATCGAACTTAGGATTTCAGAGGGATTGTGGCTTCTGAACAAGGCTGGCTCGCTCCAGTTAGAGCATTTCAACAAATCCAATGCATTGGGTTGGGCGTTGACGATGGGACTGTTCGCCATGCCCGTGGTGTATTCAGAGCGAGACTGGAACCAAGTAATGGGAGAGTCGTACTACATCCAGCTTGGGCCTGAGGATCGCTTTGGATGGACGGAGCCGGAAGGCAAGGTATATCAGATTGCCGCGGACAATCTTTCGAGGTTACAAGAGGAGATCTACCGGGTTTGCTACGCGACGCATGCTGGGGGCGCGATCTCGGGGAGTGCGTCGCAATCGGGCTTGAGCAAACAAAGAGATTTTGCGATCACGCAGGAGGTTCTCCGCGCCTACGGCGATGCCGTGAAAGACACAATGAAGCGCGTACTTCGCGGTATCGAACGGACACGAGAAGACGGGTTAGATATCGATGTATCGGGCATGGATGAATTCGATATTGGTGATTTTGGGACAGAGCTAGAGGACGCCGAAAGGCTGTTAGGGCTGGGGATTGATTCACCGACTCTGAAGCGCCAGGTGTTCAAGAAGGTCGCGTTCCAATTTCTCTGCGACATGAGACAGGAACTGAAGGACCGGATTGCGCAAGAAATCGATCAGGTCGTCTGAGGGCCATCCCAAGGAGCAGGGATCAGGGAAGGCTGGAGTTGAGGAGGCTTATGGAAGAGCAGAAATCGGAAGTTACAGAATTGCGTTCAATCATACGAGGTGTGATCGATGAATTCGTGCAAGCCGAGCAAGTCAAGGCGGAGCCTGCATACAAGGTGGAGCTGATCGAGGAGCGGAGACGCAGGGAAGACCTGGAGAAACGCGTCAATGAGCTGGTTCATGAAAACCAGCGCAGCCGGGAGATCGCCGAGGAAGCAGAGCGCGGCTCGTCGATCCGAACGGAACTGCAACGTTTGGGCGTGGCCAAGGTGGACTTGGCGTATCGCGCGGTGAAGGATGACATCAAGCGTTCCGAAGATGGGCGTTTAACGGCTCGAGGTGAGCAGGGAGAAGTATCTGTACGAGACTATCTTTCGCAATTCGTGCAGGAGAACCCAGAGCTGTTGCCGGCCCGGATTACGGGCGGATCGGGCATGGGGTCAGGGCCGAAGATCGCGCCGAGCGGCTCAGGAATTGATCTGGACAAGATTCGACCGGGCATGAGCTCGGAAGACTTGGACAAAGTACGCCAGGAGATCGCGCGTGTAGCCAGCCAGGCCATGCGCGGATCATAACGGGCGCCGAAGACGAGTAACTAGGAACCTCTGGCGCGAGCATTGACAAAAGGAAAAGGAAACATAAATGCCAGCAATTACATCAGCAAACGTAGCGAATGCGATCGTGAAATTAGTGGCGGTTGACGCACTGCCCGCACTTGTAGGCAACCTCGTGATGGGCAATTTAGTCAATCGGGACTATGAGCCGATTCTGGCTAACGCGGGTGACACGGTGAATGTGCCGATACCGCCGACACTGGTCGCTAACAACATACTAGAGGGCGGAACGGTTCAGGCGCAGAATCCGAGTCTCGGAAACGCGCAGATCGTGCTGGACACGCACGCGGAGGCCACGTTCCAAATTCCTGACGTGACGAAGGTATTGGCCGTGCCGGACCTGCTCAAGTTGTACATGCAGCCGGCGGTGGCAGCGATCGCAGAGAGAATCGAGACTGACATCCTCAACCTGTATTCGCAGTTCACCGCGAACGGCGCCATCGGAACGGCGGGGATGGCTCTGACCGAACCGGCCATCGACGAAGCGGAGACCGCACTGTTTCAGGCGAAGGTCCCGTCCAGCGCCAGTAAGTACCTGGTCGTTGATCCTGGAACTTACTCTGCGCTGAGGCAGATTCCGCGGTTCAGTGAGTACTACTCAGCCGGCGAAGCGGGTTTGCGCGCCTTGGTGGACGGGGCGGTTGGGAAGATCAAGGACTTTTTTGTGTTCCGATCGCAGCTAGTGCCGAAGACCGGAAGCGGGCCAGTGGCTACGCACAACTTGGCGTTTGCTCGCGATGCAATCGGTTTGGTGACACGGCGGCTGCCACAGCCTCTGCCCGGTACGGGCGCAATCGCGGAGTACGCGGAGATGGGCAACTTCGGTATCCGCGCCGTTATGAGTTATCAGCCGAACACACTGGCGCAACAGTTCACGGTGGATGTCCTGTACGGGACCGCCGTGCTCAGGAACGCCTTCGGCGTGCAGGTTAACAGCTAGGATCCAGACCAAGTCGGGTGAGCGCGAACGGGCGGTCGTTCTGGGTCCGTCGCGCTCCCGAAAGGAAATTATGGATTTGAGAGTGTTTTATCAAAAGCTCCGCAAGCTCGAACAGGAAATAGCAGACCCCCAGGTGGTAGTGGTTAGCCACGAAACCTCCGACGGAGGGCGTGAGGGGCGGAGATCCGAAGTGACTCGGGGCGTAGCGGCCAAGCTACTTTTGGCTGGACGAGCGCGGCTGGCGACGGTGGAGGAGACATCTGAATACCGGAGCGCAATGGAGACGGCTCTACGTGCGGCGGAACAGAAGGCCATGGCGGAAAGGGTTCAGGTGAATCTAATCACGGACGCCGAGCTTCGGGCGATCCGAGCCGCTCCCAGAGGCGAGAAGCGATAGGACGGTGACCATGCCATGGCTCTATTCAGCGACGGGCCCATCATCAGCGTCCTGGAACTCCAAAACTTTGAGAGCTCCGTCTTAGGTGTAGCCAACACAGAAGGCATCGATCTGCAAGTGAAAATTACACTGGCACAAGAGGACATTGCCAATCAGCTTAATTTGTTTCTGTTGCAGAGACTACCTGGCCAAGGCATCGTCGGGCCAACAAGGAGCCGAAGTACGGCAAACGACATCGTTGTAACTCCACCGCTGAAGCAGTGGCACGCTCACAAGGCGTTAGCCATGATCTATCGCGATGCTTACAACAGCCAACTCAATGATCGCTACCGCGCTAAGTTGACCGAATATGAGCAACTCGCCAAGTTGAGCCGGGAGACGTATCTTAGGACGGGTGTTGCAGTTGCTGCCGATCCTATTCTGAGGCCGCTACCGCCGGCAATTACTACCGTTGCCGGTCCTGGAACGGCAGCGAGTTACTACCTGTCAGTGACGTGGGTCAATCAGGCGGGTCAGGAAGGCGCTCCGAGCGATATCAGCCAGGCGAGCACCGAAGCGGGAGAGCTGCTTGTACTTACAGCATCAAACCCGCCAGGCAATGTCGTGGGATGGAACGTGTATTTAGGTACTACGCCGAACGCTCTCAGCCGGCAGACCGATGAACCGATTGCGATCAGCGAGAGTTGGACGGCAGGGCCTGAAGTTAAACCGGGAAGCCGTCCCGGCGAAGGTCAGGAGCCGACATGGTTTGTCAGAGATCAGCGGGTCATGGATAGGGGCTAACGATGCCAGCACTCGCCAGCCTGACGACCAAAAAGACCATGGAGGCTTTATCGATCGGCCAGAGTGTTGCCGCAGTTCTGTCGACCCTTTCCTTGGAGGAAGGGCTGAGTTTACCGTCGATTGCGCCAGGTAGTGTCGTGCCGCAAAACGTTGCCGCCGAGTTATCAGAAAAGAGCCTTGGCGCCAAGTACCCACTCCTATATGTGTACTGCACGAAAATCGTTAACGAGCTGCGCGAGAAGTTCCGGCGATTTTCGGGTCAGGCACACATGGTAGTTGAGGCGAGGATTTCGCAGGATCGTTTGGAAGGGATTGAGACCAATCTGCAAGTGTATGTCGATGCGATTATCCAAGTGCTGGATGCGAATCGCGGTGATTGGGGAGATGGCTTTACGTATGGGGGCGGATACGAGGTTGCCTTCACGAGCGTCAAGCACGGAGGAAGCAACTTCATCCAGATGGCTAAGGTGTCGTTCGTTGTGGAGATCAGCACCGACTAGGGAGTATTGAGCGATCAGCTATGTCATACGTTTTATCGAACGATAACCGCTTCTATGTCGCACTGGAGCCGACTTACGGTAACTCAGCGGCTGCGGCAGCGGCAAATCGGATACCGGCTGTTAAGTTCACGGCGAAGCAGCGGACGGAGAAATCTCAGCGGAAGGACAAGACTGGGTCGCGGACGTTCGCCGGAAACCCGAATGGTCTTCGCAAGGAGACGACGTTCGAACTCCGAACCTACCTGACGAGTTGGGCCGACCAAGCGGCATTGCCGCCCTATGCTCCGCTATTCCAAGCGTGCCTAGGCGGTTCCGCATTGCAGTCGGCCGGCGGAGTTGTTGCGGGCGGGGGCGATTCGTCGCAGATCGCTTTTGCGGGGCCGCATGGCCTGGCTCCCGGGCAGGCCATCACGAGTGGAGGCGAAATACGCTTCGCGGCTGCGATCATCAATGACTACACGATACAGCTGAGCGCGCCGCTCACGGTGGCGCCGGCGGCGAACTCGCAGATCGGGCAGACAGCCACATTTCAGCCAGCAAACGAGCTGGGTAGTGTCACCATCTTCGACTACTGGAGTCCGGCGACATCGGTACAACGCATCCTCTCAGGCGCGGCCGTAGATGAGTTTAAAGTGGATGTGAACGGCGACTTTCACGAATTTGTCTTTTCCGGACAAGCGCGCGATCTGGTGGACAATTCGAGCTTTGAAAGCGGACAGTGTGGGTTGAGCAGTTTTCCTCCAGAGCCATCGTTAACGAGTAGCAGCTATACGATCGTCCCAGGCCATCTTGGCCAGGTGTGGTTGGGTAGCGCGCCTGATCGCTTCTATACTTTGACCAGGGCACAAATCTCGTTCGGGAACAACTTGGAGGTTCGATCACGGGAGTTCGGATCCGACTTGCCGCTTGCGATTTCGCCAGGCCAACGTGCGGTCACCATCGATTTCAGCCTCTATCAAGAGGACAATGCAGCTACAGCCTCTCTCTATCAGGCTGCGCGTCAGAAATCGCCGATCAGCATCATGATTCAACTCGGCCAGCAACAAGGCCAGCTCTTTGGCGTTTACATGAAGAGCGTTGTACCGGAGGTGCCAGAATTCGACGATTCAGAGCGGCGCCAGGAATGGAGGTTCCGCGCGTGCCGGGCACAAGGGAGCATAGATGACGAGATTTTTTTCGCTTTTGGATAGAAACAAGGACGCAACGGACACCAGGACAAACCGGCAAAATACAGTTCATTACGACAGCGTCCAAAGGGTGCAGTCGAAGGCGATACCTGGTGTAACGTTCGACGTGAACCGCATCTCGTTTGGACGCCGCATGGAACTGACCAGGCGAGTTCGGGAAATCAGTCAAAGAGCTGAATTCTTACAAGCGGGAGCGAAGCTTCAGGACCAAGTCGAGGCAAACCTTATCGTCCAAGAGGTTGAAGCGATCTACCTGCGCTGGGGGTTGGTTGGGATCTATGGACTAACAATCGACGAAGAACCGGCCACCGCGGAGCAAGTACTCGAAAGAGGGCCCGAGGAACTAACCCGGGAGATCCTTACCGCTATCAAGAAACTGTGCGGTCTCGACGAGGAAGAACGAAAAAACTGATCGTCGCTTTCCATTTTCAATTTGCGAACCAGGCCGGGTGGAAATGCGAGACATGCAGGAGAGGCGGCTTGGAAAAGCGGAGGCGTTGCGGCTGGCTGCCAGTGTTCGAACGCTCTGAGAGAGTTGTTGTATGGGCTCGTCACGGTGTGGCTGTGGAGAGTTGCCCGAGGTCCTTCATCACGGCTGAGAGCATCGCGCTGCTGGAGGAATTCAACGCCTGGAAGCTGGTTGGGGCGAGGGGCTTGTTCGATCTGCCAGCGCGTCTTGTGGAGGCAATCTTCCTTCTGGAAAATGAATTGAGATCGGAGCAAAACGATGGCGAGAAATGAATGGCAGGACTTGGTGAGCCTGACCGAGACAAGCGGTATGTTGAGTATGGACGTCCTCCGGCAACTTGTCGGATCTCCCACCGAACAGGTGGTATCCGTGAGTCAAACGGCAGCGGCCGGCTCGGAGAGCGCAAGCATATCCGACACGATCAACGGTCTGTTGCAGGATCCCAACAAGGAAGTCAGCCAACAAATGGCTGCACTTACCGGGCAATTACTAAGCCTTGGCTCATCTCAGCAATCTCAGACCAGTGCAGTTCAAGACAACACGCAGGCTGTCACGCAGAACACAACTTCGAAAGGGAGTAGCGGAGATTCGATCGGAAAGCAGATTGGTACGGTTGCTGACAGCTTGTTTGGCGGCGTCTTAGGGCTTTCACCCCTAGTTAGTGGCATAGTTTCCTTATTCAAGGGCAACGGGAGTTCCACCGCGGCCTCCGCGACACCGTTTACGCTACCGCCACCTGTTGAATATCAGGCAGGCCTGATGACGAGTTCTGGCGGGCAGATAGCGCCGGTAACGTTCGGCGAAGGTGGACAACCGCGACCGCTAGTGACGTCTCAGACGCAGCAAGTGACCGTCCAAGTCAGCGCCATGGACAGCCGTTCATTCTTGGATCATAGCGACGAGATCGCCATGGCATTGAAGGAAGCCCTCCTAAACTCTAACTCGGTCGCGGATGTCTTGTCGGAGCTGTGATATGAACGAGTTTCCGATTTTGAAGACCGGCGCTGTCATGCAGTATCCGGTTCATCGAGAGGTTCGATTCTCTACAACTGTCGTACGCTTTGTGGATGGGTCGGAGCAACGTTTCCCACAGTATCAGACGCCGCTCCATCGTTGGATAGTCAAGCTGGACAGGCTGGATGAAGGCGAACTTAGTCAGGTGCGCTCGTTCTTTCGGGATAGGGGCGGCGCCTCCGGGACCTTTGAATTCACCGATCCTTGGGACAACACAAACTATCCGCTTTGTAGTCTGGACGACGACCAAATCGAGGACACCGTGGCCAGTGAGTCAAGGTGCCAGACTACTCTCACGATTCGGGAGAATCGCAGCTGACATGCTGTATTATCCGCAGTTGACAACAGGATCAGTATGTCAGTTTCCCGTTGACAGATTCGTTACTACGAGAACTACACTTAACGACCTTCATGGAGGAGACCGCATCAGAATGGCCGACGTCGGTGCTGCTACGATTCGGTGGCAACTTAGTTACTGCGATCTTACTGAAGATGAGTGGTTATCAATCGAAGAGCTGTTCGAGTCCACGCAGGGTCGACTTGGCACTTTTACGTTCTTAGATCCCACAGACAACTTACTCCTGTGGAGCGAAGATTGGACGCAGAGCGCTTGGAACGCCGGTCCGCTCTTGGAAGTGTCCGGAGGAGTCCCGGGGCCCGGGGGGGCTGGCGGCGGCATGCAGCTTATCAATCAATCACAAGCGACGCAGCGTATCATGCAGTTGACGAGCGGAGCCGGTTGGTTTGAATACGCGCTAAGTGTCTTCGTTCGTAGCGATGCCCCTTCGACCGCCCAGCTCATCACTGCTTCAGGCGCGGAAGAAATGCAGAAAGCAATTTCCCTAGATGGCACATGGCGCCGGGTGGCAATGGGGGGGAGGCTTGCGTCGAACGAAAATGCGGCTAGCTTTGGTGTTCAATTGCCGCCTGGCCTAAGAATGGAAGTTTTCGGTGCTCAAGTAGAAGCTCAGCCGGCAGCAGGATGCTATAAGAGGACGCTCGATCGCGGGGGAATTTACACAAATGCCCGTTTCGATTCAGATACTCTGAGCCGAAGGGCCGACGGTCCCGATCAAAACTCCTGCATCGTTAGTCTTCTCAGTAGCTTCGTGTGATGGGCGGATCGCTGGACGTCGGTCGGATGATTGACAATGGCCACGATAAATGAACTAAAAGAACTAGAAGCGCCCGGTACGCCGCTGTTTCTTTTCGATTGCGCGCTAACCTCTGGAGACATTCAGCGGTGGAGTACGCACCGCGCCAGCGTGGGTGGCCAAGAATACTCCCCTAGAGTTCTCCGGCACAATTTGTTCGAACTCAAGTCCTCTCCGGAAGCGGCGACGGACGGCGTTTCGAAGATCTCTATTACCGTGGCGAATGCTGACGGCTTACTGTCCGCTATCGAGCGAAACGTTGGCTGGAAGGGCGCCCAACTCACGGTTATGTTCCTCTTCTTCGACCTGAGGAATGAAAGTCCCGCCTCAGACAGCCAAGTTGTTTTTAAGGGAGTCGCGAATCCTCCTGATGAATCTACGGACTCGACCTTGCGGCTGAGCTTCATGAATCGTCTGAACTTACAGCGAGTGTACCTGCCAGATATACGAATTCAAAGACGGTGTCCCTGGTCATTTCCCGCGACCGCAGCACAGAGACAGGAAGCTGTTGGAGCAGGTGCGAAAGGACAATTGTCGACGTTCTATCGATGCGGCTACTCTCCGGATCAACAATCTGGAGTGGGGAACCTGGAAGGTGAAACACCGTATACTAGCTGCGACTATACACGGGCACAATGTGAACAGCGTGGAATGTTCAATGTAGATGAGCACAGTAACATCACGCGGAGATTTGGGGGCATCGAATTCGTTCCGGCGTCCATCGTCGTCCGCAGCTACGGTGAAAAAGGCTCGCACGTCTCCGTTCCGCTTGAAAACCAAGCTCTCTACAATGACCTTGTGCCATTGATCTACGGTACTGGGTGGTATCAGGCGCCCATCGCATTTGCAAGAAACGACGGAAATCTGACCCGTCTTGAAGTATTACTCGGAGCCGGGGAACTAAGCGCGGTACTCAAGGTTGTTGTAAACTCTGTCGAGCTTCCTTTGGGTGTCGCAGGTACAAACATGACGGCGACTGGCTGGTATAACGTCGTAACCCTGGGGGCGAGAGAGGGCAATTTCAATCCCGATTTCACCGATGCATCAGGAAATCCACTGGGTGACCCTTATGGAAACATGGGAATGCTCTCGGTCGTCGTTCCAAACCGAATTTCCGATGGACGGTCCCTGCCGCATATCCAAGTTTTGATTCAAGGACTGAAACTGGCACGCTACGATTCGAGCGGAAGCTATATCGGTGACGCGTTCACGAACAATCCGGCTTGGGTGCTGCTGGACGTGCTTCGGAGAAGCGGATGGAGTACGGAAGAGCTTGACTTGGCCAGCTTTGCGGCGGTGGCGCAACGCTGCGATGCCCTTGTACACACGGTAGACCTTAACGGAACCGACACCCTCATTCCGCGGTTTCAGTGCAACCTGCTACTCACGAAGCGGAGGAGTGCTGGCGACCTAGTTCGAGGAATTCGAAATTCCTCGGCACTTTACTTGACTTTGAGCAGTGCTGGGTTGCTCCAATTGAATGCAGAAGACACTATTGCATTACAGCAACCGGCTAAGCCCGCTAGTAGCAATGGTGCCGAGATGCTAAATGGAGGTTGGCCCGCCTACGAATTTGGCGAAAGGTACTCTGGAATAGTGCGTCGAGAGAATGGCGCAGTGTCTCTAAGGGTCTCGTCGAGAAGCACCGGGGACACGGTGAACCGGTACACAGTGGAGTTCCAGGATGAGTTCAACGAGTACCAACAGGACAGTCTCTCATTGGTTGACGTAGACGATTCACTTCTATCCGGAAACGACATTAGCGGCAGTTTGACGGCACTGGGGTTGCCGAACTTGGATCAGGCGACTCGGGCTGCTGCTCTTCAGCTTTACAAGTCGGTGCATGGTAATACTTACATTGAATTTGAGACCAGCGTAAAAGGAGTGGGTCTAAAGCCTGGCGATTTGGTTACTCTCAGTTATGCAAAGCTTGGCTTTGATCGCCAACCGTTTCGAATCGTCAAACTCTCGCCGGGCTTGAATTTTCTCACGGCCGTAATTACTGCACAGATTCATGATGACGCCTGGTACACGGTCGTCAATTCGGATGGAAGTCACCTTGGACGACAAGCGGGGGTCAATCTAGGACTTCCCCGCCCCCTGGTTGGAAGCATCCTCGATACCAATGGCGAGCCACAGTTCGGAATCACGGAGTCCTGCGCGAATAGCGTCGATGGAACCGTATTGACAAACCTGTCTATATCATTTTCCGTTCCCGAGAAGCCGGTAGCAAGCAAAGCTGGGATACCGTTGGTCTCGCTCAATCCTCAAGTCAGCATCATCGGAGGAAGTTTAGCTGGCGGGCAGAACCTGTACTACGCAGTCAGCGCGGTAGATGCAGACGGTGCGGAAGGTGGTCTCTCGTTTACGATCGTGGCGAGAATCCCGGCGGGTACCACTACAAACCAAGTCACCCTGACGAATCTGAGCTTCTCTTCGGCTGCTACTGCCTTTCATGTCTACCGAGGAATAAACCCAACCCAATTATTACGCATCAACGAGAACGTAGCTCTCGCTGCCCAGTTCACGGATAGCGGTACCACGGCACTACTCAAGGGTCCACCCGACTATAACTACGATCACGCGAATTTCTATTGGCGCCTTGAGCTACAGCCAGAGACGGCCGACGAGACGCATTCTCCGTTCGCCGTCGGGAATTCGACGTTGAACATGCTTGCTGGTGAATACAGCGGTGCGACAGCGCGCATAACTGTTGGAACAGGCGCCGGGCAGGAACGGACGGTTGTAACGAACACCGCAACGACCCTTACTGTCGCTACCAAGTGGGACGTTGAGCCGGACACCACCAGCCGATTCCTGGTAGCCGATTCGTCATGGCATTTTGGGGCCTCCAGCAACGCGTCTCCGGTCTCATTTCTAGTTCCGAACCGCGAAGGCGTGACGATTCACGTTTCCGGCAGAGCCGCCAACGTGCATGATGACGAGAGCGCGTTCGATTTGTCCCCGCTTACGCGCTGGAGAATCTCCGGCGGAGCAAACGAGAGTCTGGATGCGGATGTTCCACCCGCGCCGACATTTGGATTCGACCTTTCAGGCCGAGGAACTGTGGAAATCGCAGCCATAGGATTCGCGAGTCTGACGAACACACGTACAATCGCCGCAGGAACGGTCACCATAGCGTACTGGAACGAGTTGAATGGGCCGTCCTCTCTCAAGCTGAGTGGCGCAATGGAGGACAGCGACACAACGGTGAATGTTGGAGCGACAGTGTCGGCACAAGCCGGCGACTTGGTTCAGATCGAAACAGAAATCGTGATGGTGGCATCCACAGTGACCAACGCTAATGCTATTGAAGTAGTTCGAGGTGCACAGGGAACCATTCCAGTGCCTCATGCAGCCCAGAGCCCAGTCTATTGTCTTGAAAAGAGGACGTTCGTAATGCCGTTCGCGCGGGACTTTTTCGGGAGTCCGGCCAGCGGGAGTTATTCATATCCGATCTTGATACCTCACGTGCGAATTGCGGCCGGCGAGCTATTCATGACCAATAGCAAGGGGAATAGCGATGTGTCGCGTCAAGCAGTTACTGCAACCACCGACTTTGGTTTAAGGACGCTGATAGGTGGGCAACTATCCATTCAAGTGCAAGGTCCCCTGGCAATTCAGTCCAATGCCGCGCCGCTGTTGTTGGTGGACAGCGCCTGTTCCGTGAGAGATATCTTTGCCGTGGTTCAAGACGCTCCTACAGGTGCGCCGATCACGCTGCAACTCACGCAGAACGGTCAGCCGTACTGCCAGCTCACCATTCCGGACACCCAAAAGATTTCGAATATCGTGGACGGTTTTGCTCTTGGCCCGTTGGAAACGAACGCGCAGATTGGTTTGGACATTCTAGCCGTGGCACAAACCGCGGACACTACGCCAGGGCGCGATCTAACTGTGACGATCCGGCTCTAGGGTTGTATGCCAGAGACGCTGGAAAAACTGCGGGCTGATCGCGACCTCCAATGCTACTTCTTGCGGCCATCAGCGGTCGCCGCGTTCAGCGAGACGAGGGCCTCAGCCTTCACTCTTTCCGGCACCTGGCGGCAACAATTCGACTGGGCCGTGATGGAGTGGAACCGGGACAATGTATTCGAACACTCCGCCTTTCGATGTTTGCCCGACGGCGATCTTAGTGGCCTGACGCTAACCTACGACGAAACTCGCGACAACTGCATTCCAGTCGATTCGGATCTGTATCCCACGGTTGACTGGCCCAATCTTCGGCTGTGGGCTGATGATGGCACTGGCGAGAAGGTATATCATGTGCCACTCAAGGATTACGCTGTGCCGATCGCCGGCAGTTATGCTCCAGCTGTGGTTCACTTTCAGCTCAGCGGTACAGTAACGGCGGGTGACTATGTCGGAATCGCATTTCTAGGCGAGCACTATCCTTACTTGCTAAATGAAGGGGACACACTTGAATTTGCGATTCAAAACATTGTTGCCGGTGTCAACGCCTTCTCTCCGACGATGCAGGCGATGAACAGCGGTACAACCATTACGCTGACTTATATTGGAGTCGGCCAAACTGAGGAGAACTCTACTACTGGAGCCAACGGTAATCGGATCGGCGCATACACTTACGTCTCAGGCAACAAGTCCGAGCAATGGGACGCATTCTCCCGGTTGTTCACTGGCGGCACATCGCCGTCGGCTTGGCGTTTCACAGTTCCGTTCGCCTCGCTTGTGGATCCGGTTCTCGGTACGGTTCCCGCTACCGCTGTTCGCAAGATTCGGTGGACTTACTCGGCCGATCTTCAGCCGGGACCGTTTGCCCGAAGCGAATTTCAGGTCGCGGTATCGAATTGGACCGTGAATGGAACGGGACGGAGCTACTTGATAGCGGGTCCAGGGACTCGGAGAATCGAGGATAGCGCACCCGAGGTGCACTATCAAGGATCGTGGTCCAGCGCCATTGGGAATTTCTCTGGCGGGACTATTCATTCCACGAGTTCAAGTCAATCGATCGTTACTTGTGCATATAGCTCCGCTCAGCAGCACACGCTCTATCTCGGCACTCGATTGGCTGACAACGGAACGCTGATATCAATTTCCTTAGACAGTCAAGAACCCACATTGTCAAATCTCAACGTACCGGGGGAGGATGTGTTGGTCCGGCAGCGACTGGGAGAGCTTGGGCCTGGAAATCACACAGTTACATTGACTCATGTTGGTGCCCCCGAAACATACTTCTATTTCGACTTTCTAGAAGTCGCTATTCCCGCGGCAAATCTCCCTGTTGCGACCGGAGAAAGTAAGCTCGCGCTAGCGACTGACTGGGACACAGATCATTCCATCGCCCTGGCGCCGGAGCGAACAGCTTGGATGATCAACTCTTTGGGATTTGGAGGCAGAGTAAACCACTATGTCGGCGCCCTCTGGTTCTACGAACTAACTCGTGTAGGGCATCGATATGCATCCGCCACTATCACCTTTACCGGGACTCCCGATGAGAACCTGATCACTCAGATCATTTTGGGCAGAACAGACCAGCCGCCGTCGGCACAGAACATAATCGAACACTTGGACCTGATCGGCGATACGGTTGAAACCTTGGCCAAGGCCTTCGAACTGGAGCTGAATCGCGGTTACACGGCGATTCGTGCGGAGGCGAGCGGCAACCAGCTTACGATTTATTCGCGTTCGATGGGGCTGGACGGCAACGCGATTACGGTTGCAACAAGTCCGTCGACCACGAATCTGACGATACAGACTTCGGGTGCGACATTTTCTGGCGGGACAGACGGTGACTGGCGTACCGATCTGGGGGCGACGCCGCGGCTAAACCGAGCAGTCCGAGACTGGAGCGAAAGTTTTTTTCGCGCGCTCAACGGCTACGGGATCGACGTCGTGGCTTCGTTCAGCATGGAATTGCAGCACGGCGACCCGTCCCCGGAGGTGGGCATCGCACAACGATATCCGAGTCAGGAACCGGTGCTTCTCAACACGCCGGCGCTGCAAACGAACTTTTCTCCGGTTAGTACGAGCTTCTGGGAGCAGGTCTATTTAGACATGGCCGACGCCTTCTTGGCCGCCGGTATCACACCGTACTTGCAGTTTGGTGAGGTGCAATGGTGGTATTTCCCCTACGACGGCTCCGGGATGCCATTCTACGACGCGTACACTACCGGGACCTTTCAGGCGCAGTATGGCAGGGATCTGGCAGTCATCGTTGCCAACACCGTGGATCCGCAAACCATTCCGCAGGAAGCGGCGTTTCTTCCTATGCTGATCGGCAACTTCACAAGCCAGGTAATGAGCTACGTGCGTGCAGTCCACCCAACGTGCCGCTTCGAGGTCCTGTATCCAATCGACGTCAACGACACGCCGCTCAACAAGGTCATCAACTACCCATCCAATGAATGGACGAGCGATAGACTCGACTGCCTGAAGACTGAGAGCTTCACTTACACCTATAGTCGCAATCTCAACTTGAGCAAATCATCGATCGATGCCAGCACAAACCTTGGCTTTTCGCCGTCAAAGAGAAGCCACCTAGTTGGCATCGGTGATTCCTCGACTGCTTGGCTGAAAGAAGCTCGCCTTGCGGAAGCCACGGGTTGCGAATCAGTTGTCCTGTTCGCTCTCGACCAGTTTTGTCTGATCGGCTATTCTGTTCCCCTCTCACGCGGCATGCGCAGAAGTGTCCGCCTCGGATAAGCACTCCACACCATACACGTTCGCGCTACATTGAGTATGCGCCGTGATCTCTGTTCAGAACGTATCCAAGGTCTATCACCTCTACCGGCATCCTTTTCATCGAATCCTTGCCAGCCTCGGCCACCACAATCACGTCAGTTCGGAGTTTTACGCGCTCAGGGATGTCAGTTTTCGAGTGGAACAGGGCGAGGTCTTCGCCCTTATCGGGCCGAACGGTTCCGGTAAGAGCACGCTGCTGCAAATCATCTGTGGAATCCTCCAGCCGAGCACCGGCCGCGTGTTGCGTGGTGGGCGTGTTGCAGCCCTGCTCGAGCTCGGCGCCGGCTTTAGCCCCGAATTCAGCGGGAGGGACAACGTTTTTCTGAACGGCGAAATCATGGGCTTGTCCAGGAGTGAAATGGAACAGGCCTTTCCGAAAATCGAGGCCTTCGCCGAAATCGGCCGATTCATCGATCGGCCGGTGAAGGAATACTCGACCGGCATGTACGTCCGTCTGGCCTTCTCCACAGCCATTCACGTTGATCCAGAAATCTTGATCGTCGACGAGGCGTTGGCCGTGGGCGACGCGATTTTCGCCAGCCGTTGCATCCAGAAATTCGAAGAATTGCGCCGGAAGAAGGTCACGGTCTTACTGGTTTCGCACGACCTTGGCCTCGTCAAGCGTCTGGCGGACCGGGCCGCTTTCATGCTCGCCGGAAAAATTGTTATGGAAGGCTCACCTAAGGACGCAGTGAATCGATATGTCGGCTTTGCGTTGGATCAGGAGCGCGCAAACAAGGAGCCGGCCGGCGCCGCAGCACAAAACGTCGCGGCTTCCAGCACCTTCCGGCACGGCGATGGCGCCAGCCGAATCGTAGACGTCCGGATCTTGAATCGCGCCCGTGACGCCACGCGAACCTTTCGCCCTGGTGAATCCATCATCATTCAAGTCCGTGCCGTTTTCGAGCAATCCGTCGCCGAACCTGTCGTTGGTCTGCTCATTCGAAATCGGATCGGCATGGATGTATTCGGAACCAACACTCGATTGGAGGGCGTCCCACTCGGTCAATTCGATCATGGCGACACTCTCCAAGTCGAATTCGAATTGGATTGTTTGCTGAGCCGACAGGAGTACACGCTAACCGTAGCCACTCAGTACTCAAGCGGTCTTAGTCAGGACTGGCTGGACGACGTGCTGGACTTCGAAGTGGTGGACACCAAGGACGTAGCGGGAGTCCTGAACCTGAACACACGAGTTCGATTTCAGAAGCAGGCTTCTCTCTCCGGCGCCGAAGGGAACAGCAGCGCTCGCACATGATATACGGTATCGTCCTCGGCATCGTCGTCGGAACACTCTGCCTGGTCACGATCCTGAAGACCCGCTCGGTGAAGAACCAGGCCGACTTTCTGGTCGCTGGCCGAAAGCTGCCCTGGCCCGTGTTGGTCTTCACGCTCCTCTCGTCGTGGATCGGCGCGGGCAGCCTGTTTGCCGGCGGAGAAAACGCGTATCGCAACGGATTCGCCGCGCTCTGGCAACCGGCGGGCGGCTGGGTGGGTCTGCTGGTCATCGCTCTGATCGCCGGCCGAGCCCGGCGCTTTGCCCAATTCACGGTGCCTGATCTTCTCGAGACGCGATACAACGCCGCCGCGCGGGTCTTGGGAACCGTCGCGATCGTGATTTCTTACACCGTCATCACGAGCTATCAATTCAAGGGCGGCGGAGATATTCTGAACCTGATCTATCCGTCCATCAGCAGAAATCAGGGCATGTGCATCATCGCTGCGTTCGTAATCGTGTTCACCGCGGCCGCCGGGATGGCCTCTATCGCGTATCTCGACCTGGTGATCGGCGCGCTGGTGACCACCATCGTGATCATCGCCATCCCGTTCCTGCTCCGAACAGCGGGAGGCTGGTCGCACGTCACGTCGACTCTTCCCGCTTCTCATTTTCAAGTGCTCGGCAACCTCACGCTGCCCCAGGCGCTCAACTACATGATTCCCACCATGCTGTTACTGATCGGCAATCAGGGCATGTACCAGAAATTCTTTTCCGCCAAGTCCGAGCGCGACGCGAAGTTCGCGGTCTACGGCTGGATCGTCGGAACGCTCGTTCTGGAAACGTTACTCATTACGCTGGCCGTTGTCGGAAGCTCGCTGTTCCAAACCGAACATCCCAGGGAAATCATCCCCATTACCGCCTTTCGCGGCTTACCATCTCTCGTCGGCGCTCTCTTGCTGGGAGGAATTTTCGCCAAAGTAATTTCCACCGCCAACAACTACCTCTTCTCTCCATCCACCAACTTGATTCACGACGTTTACGGCCGATTCATCAACCCCACCGCGTCGGAAGCGCGTAAGCTAGGGATGTCGAGACTGATTGTGCTCCTGCTCGGATTGTTCGCGCTGCTGCAAGCCACGAGATTCGAATCGATTTTGAACGCCGCCGTTTACGCCTACACTGTTTACGGCGCCGGGGTGACACCTGCCGTGATGGCCGTCTTCTTCTGGAAGCGCGCCACCACCGCAGGAGCGATTGCCTCGATCGCGCTGGGAGCCGCGATCACTGTCGGGCTGAACCTGTCGGGCTATGAACTCGCCATCTACCCGGCTCTCGGCGCATCGGTTGTCAGCCTGATCCTGGTAAGTTTATTGACAGCCGCGCCGCCCACGCAAAAGTGGAAACCCTTCTTCGAGACTTGATCATGCAACTTGACGAAATTCAAAAAGCACTGCGAGAAGAGAAGCTGGACGGCTGGCTGTTCTTCGACCACCACCAACGCGATCCGTTGGCCTACCGCGTCCTGGGCTTGAATCCCGGCCGCACCGTGACGCGACGCTGGTATTATCTCATTCCCGCGCAGGGCGAGCCGAAAGGCGCTGGTGCACGCGATCGAGTCCGGCGTGCTCTCCGGATTGCCCGGGCACATCCAAACGTACTCGAGCTGGGCCGCGCAAACCGACGGCATCAAGAACATGCTCGCAGGCTGCCGCCGCATCGCCATGCAGTATTCGCCTAAGTGCGCGATCCCGTATGTGTCGCTTGTTGATGGCGGGCACGTTGGAGCTGGTCCGCGGCACCGGCGTCGAAGTCGTCACCTCCGCCAATCTCATCCAGCTCTTCGAATCCCGCTGGACCGCCGACCAACTGGAAATGCATCTCGAAGCCGGCCGCCGCGTGGATCGCATTCGCGCCGAAGCGTTCCAGAAAATCGCCGCGGCGCTCAGCGAGCGGAGCAACAATCAGCGAGTGGGATGTCAACCGCTTCATCCGCGACTGCCTTCGAGCAATCCGGCCTGGTCACCGACCACGGACCCATCGTCGCCGTCAATGCCAACATGTCCAATCCGCACTACGAACCGGAAGCGGAAGCGCAGCCGCCGATCCGAAAAGGCGATGCTGTTCTGATCGACATGTGGGCCAAGCTCGATCGCCCGGGCGCCGTGTTCTACGACATCACCTGGACCGGCTATTGCGGCGCCGCCGCCTCCGTCTCAAATTCAAAACGTTTTCGAGATCGTGCGCGACGCGCGGAATCGCGCCATCGCCCGCGTCAAGGACGCGGTCGCGCGCAACGAAACCATTCACGGCTTTGAGGTGGACGACGCCGCGCGCTTCTACATTCAGGAGAAGGGTTTCGGCGACTACTTCATCCATCGCACCGGCCACTCCATCGGCGAGGAAGTCCACGGCACCGGCGCGAACATGGACAATCTGGAAACGCACGACGAGCGCCGCATCATTCCGGGCACCTGCTTCTCCATCGAGCCGGGCGTCTATCTGCCGGAATTCGGAATTCGTTCCGAGGTGAACGTCTTATGTCGCGCCGGATCAAGGCCCAGGTGACCGGCGAGATTCAGGACGAGTTAGTCACCATCTCTTAACACACTACGAATTTCAGACCGGCTTCGGCACGCGACGCTCGTCGTACCACTTCAACTTGCAGTTCCTTCGAATTCGCAACACGTAGAAGTCCAGAACCAATAACCCCGATAGGAATTTTCGATTGGACCCATCCAGGAAGCTCGCCTACTCTGAAGTATGGCGAGCACACAAATTACGGAGCCATCGGCTTCTCAAGTCGGACTATTACATCGTATTAGCAGCATCGTCAGTTCCGAACTTTCGCTCGACGAGATGCTCGGCGAAATCATTGGATTAACCGCGCAAGTGACGGACTGCGATGCATGCCTGGTTTATTTGATGGAACGCGACAGCAACGAAATTGTGCTTGCGCGCATCTCAGTTGCCACACGCCGTCGGCGCTCGGCAATCTGCGCATGAAGATGGGCGAGGGCGTGACTGGCTGGGTCGCGGAACACAAATCGGTGGTGGCGCTTTCATCCAACGCCGGCTCCGATGCGCGCTTCAAGCGCTTTCAAGCTTTGATCGAAGACACCTATGAAGCATTTCTTTCGGTTCCGCTCGTAAGCGGCGGCGATATCATCGGTGTCATCAACGTGCATCACAGACAGACGCACCCCCACACTCCCGACGAAATCTCGCTTCTGACTTTCGTCGGCGAACAGATGGGAGGAGCGATCTCGAAGTCTGTGCTTGCCGAGCAGAATGCGCGCTTAGTCGAAGAGACGCAGGAGATGAAGCGGCAGCTCGAGACTCGCAAGGTCGTCGAGCGCGCCAAGGGAATCTTACAGCAGCGTTACGGACTCACTGAGGAAGACGCTTATCTGCGGCTTCGCAACGAGAGCCGCCGCTTGCGCCGTCCGATGAAAGAATTGGCCGAAGCGATCATTCTTTCCGAAGAACTCAGCCGCAGGAACGAAGACCCGGCCGTCTGAAGCGCTACGAGGTCGCGTCTGTCGCGATGCCCCAGTAGAAGATGCGGTGGGGCGCCTGCGTGACTTTCTGATTGTGGACCACTCCCGGGGGCACGACTACAAAGTCTCCCGGTGACACTTCGTAGCTCTCTTCGCCGACTTTATAGATCGCGCTGCCTTCCAGGACGAAGTACGCTTCGTACATGGTCGGATGACTGTGCAGATCGGTTTCGCACAGTTCGGGAAAAACTCCCACCGCCACCTGTGTGACATTCGGGAGCGCGCCGCCGTGCGCCAGCACGTGCTTGATCTGGCCGTGGCGTGTTGGCTCGGCTGGGCATTCAGCTAGTCGGATCAGCATGCACTCTGATGATACTGGGCTAACTGCGGCGCCGCTGCATCTCCTGCGTTCACCTCTTGCGCCGGACTTCGCAGTACGAACTTGGTTTGCTGCTTAATTTCGGGCGAAAACTTCGCGCGATGTCTTCGATTAGGGCTTCGTCTTCCGCGCTGGGCGCCTTCATGTAGAAGTTCCCGCAGCCATTGTCCGGCAGCGCAATCGCGATGAGAGTTGTTCTTCCTCCCCTGCCATCTGGCCACTCTCGACGGCGATCCATATTCGAGCGCCGTCAACGCTCCACTGCTCGAAGAAATAGGCGGAATCTGAAATTGGCCCACGCTCCCGCGTAGCCGCCGATGTCATGATGAATGATGCGCCGCCCGTCGCTGAACACCCCCTCGAAATGTCTCCTCCGAGTGCTTCATAGGTAAACCCAGAAGGTATTCTCACCTCGCCGCCGGGCCAGTAAAGGATCCGTGATCTCACGTTCCAGCCATATTGGGACGGAACCGCGCTACGGCGGCCGCATGCGCCAATCAGAACAAGGCTAAATGCAACAACACACCTAGCCCGAAAAAAGAGGCGCGGCACGGTTAGCCCAACCCTTCCAGCATCTTCCTCGTCCGCGCATGCGCCAGCACCACGTCCGGATCGCGCTGCAACGCCTCAAAGTACCGCCGCGCGAAACCCGTGCCCTCTCGTTCGGAGCCAGCAACTCCCAGGCCTGCGCGATCAGCCGCTCGGCGTCAATCCCGCCCGGCGGATCTTCGGCGTCCAGTGTCTCATCGATCAGCACGACGAATTCCGACAGCTCGTGCAGCCATGCAAACCACGGATCGTACAGCACCAGCTTCAACAGTTCGCCGCTCGAAGTGATGCGCGCGATGTCCCGCTCGTAGGTGACGCGCTCGGAATCGAGCAGCGTCTTGTGCAGTCCCAGCAGGCCGTTGCGCAGCTCCGTCAGCCGCTGATGCACGGATCGTCGAAGGCGAATCGTTTGGACGGCATGGCTCCCTGGTGCTATAGTAGCTCCAAGTCTGCCCCGCAGCGATCCTGTGCAAACCGGTAATATTATATAGACGTGCGTACCGACTCCACCCTTCAAATCGCCACCAATCATCTAGAACAGGTGCGCCAGGAAATCGGCAAGGTCATCGTTGGCCAGCAACACGTCGTCGACGGCGTGCTGATCTGTCTGCTGGCCGGCGGCCACGTGCTGCTCGAAGGAGTGCCGGGACTCGGCAAGACCACGCTGCTGCGCACGCTCGGCCGCGTGCTGCATCTGAAGTACTCGCGCATCCAGTTCACGCCCGACTCTGATGCCCGCCGACATCGTCGGAAGCATGATCATCGAAACCGACGACCACGGCGCCAAGGCGCTGCGCTTCCAGCCCGGCCCGATCTTCGCCAACCTGGTGCTGGCCGACGAGATCAACCGCGCCACGCCGAAGACGCAGTCGGCGCTGCTCGAAGCCATGCAGGAGCGCACCGTCACCAGCGGCACCACCACGCACGAACTGGACGCTCCGTTTCTGGTGATGGCCACGCAGAACCCCATCGAGATGGAGGGCACCTACCCGCTGCCCGAAGCGCAGCTCGACCGCTTCCTGATGAAGATCCTGGTGCTGTATCCTTCGCGCGAGGATCTGAACCGCATCGTCGAGCGCACCATTCACGCCGACGAGACCTCGCTCGATCAGGTGGTGGACCGCGCAGGCTATCCTGCAATTGCGGGCCGCCTGCCGCGACGTTCTGGTCGCCCAGCACGTGCAGGATTTCGCCATCGATCTGGTGATGGCCACGCAGCCCGGCACCCACTACGCTCACCAGCTCGCCAACAAGTACATCCGCTACGGCAGTTCGCCGCGCGGCGCCCAGGCGCTGGTGGAGTGCGGGCGCGTTCTGGCGCTGATGCGCGGACGCCTGAACCTCAGCATCGAGGACATCCGCGAAATCGCGCCTGCCGTGCTGCGCCACCGCATCATTCTGAACTTCGACGCCCACGCCGACGGCCAGACGCCGGAGACTATCCTCACTGAAATCATCGGAAGCGTCACTTCCGCGGCAGTCGCGTGAAACCCGCACCACTGATCGACAGCGCTTTCCTCGCAGAAGCTGGAGCGGCTGGCGATCCACTGGCAAAAATCGTTCCCCGGCCTGGTGGGCGGCCACAACGTCTCGCACTTCGCCGGACCCGGCCAGGAATTCCTCGATCATCGCCAGTTCCATCATGGCGACGACCTGCGCGCGGTGAACTGGCGCGCGTACCTTCGCCTGGAAAAACTTTTCTCTGAAGATGTTCCAGGTGGAGCCGCGCATTCCGGTCCGGCTCCTGCTCGACTGCAGTAATTCCATGGCCACCGGCGACATCTCGAAGTTCGATTACGCGCGCAAGCTGGCTGCGGCCTTGTGTCTACGTCGGCCTGGTGAGGCTGGACACCATCGGCATTCAGCCTTTCGGCGCCAATCTGGGCGATTCTTTCATCTGCGAGCGGCGGGCGCCACCGCTTCATTCCCGCGGTCAACTTCCTCGAGGAGCTGAAGCCGTCGGGACGAACCAACTTCTTCGAGGTGGCGCGCCAGTTCATCACGAAGTATCCGCAGCGCGGGCTGCTCATCATCATCTCCGATTTTCTCGACGAAGCGGATTGCGAACGCCCGCTGCAATACCTGGCCGACTTCGGACACGAGCTGCTGCTGCTGCATGTCTGGGACCAGGAGGATCGCGAGCCGCCCTGGGAAGGGCAACTGGATCTCACCGACGCCGAGACCGGCAACATGCTCGAAATCGGTTTCGATGACGCGGCGCGGCGCAACTACACGCAGGCGTTCGATGAATTCGCGCGCCACATCCAGCGCATCGGGCTGCGCAACAGCGGGCGTTACGTGGGCCTCTCCACGGCCACCACGATCGAGGAGGCGGTGTTCGGCCCAGTAGCGCGGTCCGGCGCCATCGAGTAACAGCGCCATGTTCTTTCTCAACCTCAGCCTGCCGGAATTTCTCGCGATCCTCGGATCGCTGTCCGGCGTCGTGGTGGCGCTCTACCTGCTCGACCGCATGCGCAAGAAGCACACCGTCTCGACGCTGCGCTTCTTCGAGCTGGCCGAACAGCCTCCGGTCCTGAAGCACCGCCGCAAATTGCAGCAGCCCTGGTCGCTGGTGCTGCAGTTGATCAGCATGCTGTTGTTGCTGCTCGCCCTCGCGCAGCTTCGCTTCGGCTCGCCCTCGCACTCTTCGCGCGATCACGTGCTGATTCTCGACACCTCGGCCTGGATGGCCAGCCGTTCCGGCCAGGCCCGCTTGATCGACCAGGCGCGGGCGGCGGCCAGAAGCTACGTCCGCAGGCTGCCCGCGAGCGACCGCGTCATGGTGTTGCGCGCCGACGTGCTCGCCACTCCGGCCACTGTGTTCGAATCCGACCGCCAGAAGATCCAACAGGCCATCGACCAGACGCAGCCCGGCGCAGGACCGCTCAACATCCAGGAGGCGCTGGAATTCGCGCAGCAGGCCCAGAAGCTGCACGCCGAGCAGCGCCGGCGAAATCGTGCTTGGTCGGCGCTGCGCGCATCTCCACCGACGAAGCAGCCGCAGCCAGCGCTCCCGAAAACCTGCGCGTGATTTCCGATTGCCAGTCCCACCGAGCACGTCGGCTGCGCAAAGTCAGTGTGCGCCGCTCGCCGACCGATCCGGAAACCTGGGAGATCTTCGTCGCGGTGAAGAACTACGGCGCCCGCGCTCGCATCGGTTCCGCTGGGAGTGCAGTTCGGAGGCGGACCAGTCGGCACGCACCGTTTCGAACTTGAATCCCGGCGCCGAGGAAAACGCAGCGTTCCGCTTCAAGACGCGAGCCGCGGGATGGATCGAAGCGCGCCTGCTGACATCCAGGATGCTTTCACGCAGGACCATCGCGCCGATCCTCGAACTGCCCGCGCGAAAGCTGGTTCCTGTTACGGTGTATTCTGCTGAACCCGATCTTCTGCGGCCGTGCTCACGCGCCATTCCTGGTGTTGAGGCCAGCTTCCAACCGCTCGCGAGCTACGATCCGAACGCTCCAGCGGCATCGTGCTGCTCGACCGCTTTGCTCCGGCCGCGCTCCGCAAGACCGAAACCATCTGGATTGAGCCGCCGGCCGACAAATCGCCGGTCCCGGTGGCCAGCGCCGGAAAAAACGTCAAGTTCAAAAGCTGGCGCCTGGATCACCCGCTCGGCGCCGGACTGCGCACGAAAGATCTGGACATCGCGAGCGCGGAACTGTTTCGCGCCGCCCCGGACGATATCAGTGATCGCCGATTCGGATGCGGGGCCGCTCATCGTCGCGCGCGATGCAAAGCCGAAAATCGGTGGCGCTTGGGATTTCGATCCGGTTCGTGCAGGAATGAAGTACGAACTCACCACGCCGCTGCTGTTCGCCAACATGATTCGCTGGATGGCTCCGGACACTTTCCGCACTTGGGAACTGACGGCGGGGCACGGTCGGCACCGTGAACGTGGCGCTGGAATCGGAAGCCGATCCCTCCACCATTCACGTCCAGACCGAAGACGGCAAACCGCTGCCGTTCACCGTGGAAGGCCACACGCTGCGGTTCTTCTCCGGCGCTGCGGGCATTGTGCGAGTCCTCACCGGCGATCGCGAACTGGTTTATTCGCTCACGCTGCCGCACACCCGGCGACGTCGTCTGGAAACCGGCCAATGTGCGGCACGGTTTGCCTGGCCGCGCGCCTTTGAGCCGGCCTCGAAAGACATCTGGCAATGGCTGGCGATCCTCGGCGGGCTGGGCCTGATCACCGATTGGATTCTGTACGGCCGCATGCGCAGAGGCTTGGTAGCGGCGGCGCAAGTCGCTGCCGCGCTTGCCGTGGAGAAAAGCGTCATGACGTTCGAACGCGCCTGGGTCCTGCGCTTTTCTCGTCCTGCCGATCGGCTGGATGCTGTTCGAATGGCGCCGCACGCGCCGCATCGCTGGCGCTGCTTCTGAAGGCGCTCACCATCATCGCCATCGTGCTCGCGCTCGCCGAGCCGAAGCTGACCATTCCGGAAACGAAGATGGCGGTGGCGGTGCTGGTGGATACCTCCGCCAGCGTCTCGCCCCAGGACCTGGACCGCGCTTCCGAACTCGCGACGGCTCTGGACAAAGCGCGCGGCCGCCACTGGATCCGCGTGCTTCCGTTCGCGCGTTCAGTCCGCAACCTCGACGCCCGAAGAACAACAGCACGGCTGGCATTTCAAGTACACCGCCGGAGAAGCAGGCCGCGCCACCGATCTTGAAGCCGCCGTTCGCGAAGCCATCACCTCGCTGCCCTCCGGCCTGGTTCCGCGCCTGGTACTGATTTCGGACGGCAAGGAGAACGCGGGCAGCATCACGCGCGCCGCCTGGCAGGCGCAAAGTCATCGGCATCCCGATCGACACCATGCGCTCGAAGGCAAGCCGCAACCCGGTCTGCATCTCGAATCGGTGAGCCTGCCGACCGTTGCGTTCACCGGCGAGAAATTTCCCATCGACCTGAACGTC
Source organism: Terriglobia bacterium (assembly GCA_963792065.1). Lineage (GTDB taxonomy): Bacteria > Acidobacteriota > Terriglobia > Bryobacterales > Bryobacteraceae > Palsa-89. The sequence goes on along the minus strand of CAWBUU010000001.1, from coordinate 4,615,734 downwards.
TCTTCTCCTGCGGACGTCTCCGCCACGGTCGACATCAGCGCCGAAGGCAAGCTGCTCGGATCGAATCCGGTTCCGCTCGCGAAGGGCAGCAACCAGGTTCGCGTGCACGCCAGCCTCACCGCCGCCGGCGCGCTGAATCTCGTCCGGCACTGATCCGCGCCGGCAACCTGGGCGAGATCCGATTCGACCGCGCGCTGACGTTGCGCCGTCCCGAAAGTTCTCTACGTTTCGCAGGACCCCGACGGGCACCGAGACGCACTTGATGCAGACACTGGCGGCCGCGCAATTCGACGTCGACCGCAACTCGGACCCGACGCGACGCCGATCTCGCCAACTACCAACTCCTGGTGCTGAACAATCTGGATCTCGAAGCGCTGCCCGCGCAGCGCAAAGACGACATCGAGAAGTTCGTCAAGCAAGGCGGCGGCCTGCTGGTCATCGCCGGCGAGCACAACATCTACAACGAGAACAAGACCACCGAAGACGCGCTCGATCGCGCGATGCCCGCCAAGCTTGCGCCGCCGCGATCTCCCGAAGGCACCGCCGTGATCCTGATCATCGACAAGTCGTCGTCGATGGAAGGCCGCAAGATCGAGCTGGCGCGGCTGGCCGCGATCGGCGTGATCGACAATCTGCGCCCAGTCGATCAGGTTGGCGTGCTCATGTTCGACAACTCCTTCCAGTGGGCCGTGCCGCTTCGCCGCGCCGAAGACAAGCCCATGATCAAGCGGCTCATCGCGGGAATCGTTCCGGACGGCGGCACGCAGATCGCGCCGGCGTTGACCGAAGCTTACCGGCGCGTGCTGCCCGCGCGCGCGACGTTCAAGCACATCGTGCTGCTCACCGACGGAATCTCGGAAGAAGGCGACAGCATGGATCTTTCGAAGGAAGCCGCCGCGCGGCACGTCACCATCTCGACCGTCGGACTCGGCCAGGACGTCAATCGCGCCTATCTCGAAAAGGTCGCTTCGCTCGCCAACGGCAAGTCGTACTTCTTGAATGAGCCGTCGGGTCTCGAACAGATTCTGCTGAAGGACGTGATGGAGCACACCGGCTCCACCGCGGTCGAGAAGACGCTGCGACCGATCGTCGCCAAGAACGCCGAGATTCTGGACGGCGTCGGCATCGATTCCGCGCCGCCGCTCAAGGGCTACGTGAAGTTCATCGCCAAGCCGTCGGCGGACACGATTCTTGAAGATCGATGAACGCGATCCGCTGCTGGTGCGCTGGCAGTACGGACTGGGCCGCGCGGTCGTGTTTACTTCCGATGCCAAGAGCCGCTGGGCCGCCGACTGGGTCACCTGGAAGGGTTTCGACAAGCTCTGGACCAACATCTTTCGCGACCTGTTTCCGCACGCCGAAACGGGCGAGGCGAAAGTGGACTACGACAGCGCGAGCGGCGATCTCGTCGTCAACTTCCGGCTCGGCCGCGACGTCGCGCGCCGCCGAGAAGTGCCGAGCATTTTCGCCTTCGGTCCCGGCGGATTCCAACATCCGGTGCCCATCACGGAACTCGCGGACAAAAGCTTACCGCGGGCGGATTCACATCGGGCAGCTCCAGGGTTTGTTCCGCATCCGGCCGCTCGAGGAATCGCGCGCGTTTCCCGAAGTTGGATCCTACCGGCAGGAGCAGGAGTTGCTCGACTACGGCTCGAACCGGTTTTCTGCTGCGTTCCATTTCCGAATTCACCGGCGGCCGATTCAATCCGACGCCCAGCCAGGTGTTCGAGTCCGCAGGAAACTCGGAATCGTCCACGCTGCGCTTGTGGCCGGGGCTGCTCGCGCTGGCGATTCTGCTCAACCTGGCCGAGTTGATCATGCGGAAGGGCAAGGCAATGATCGACGCCATCTTCTCGAAGAGGGCCGAGGCTACGGCTTGAAGTCGCGCTAGTCGCCGGACACTCTACGCGGCGAGTTGCTAAGAGTCACGTAGGATCTGAGCACCGGAGCGATGCTGCGCCAGCGTGTCTTCAGTCACCGACAGGCCGATCATCAAGACGATCACGGTCACGGCCGCGATAGCGCATTGCACGTTGCTCAAGGATTCCTTGAGCGCGCCGGTCCAACGTCCGTAGACCAGCTCGATGTGCACCCAGTAGACCAGCAATGAAGTGGTGCCGAGCTGCCGCACCCAGCTCCATGCAGCGCCAACGGCGAACTGGGTCCAGAGGAAACGCGAACGCCATGATCAGCAGTATCACGCCCAGCTTGATGACGATCAGGCCAGGGCTGTCGAGCCAGAACTCGGACTTCGCGTACAGCGAATAGGGCAGATCCGAAAAATATTGGCCGCCAACAATCAGGATCAGGCCGGCCAGCGTGCCCCACTGCATGATGCGATTCATGTGCTCCGGCTTTGCAATCCGCAGCAGGCTTCCGATGCTGAGGCCGAACGCGATGAAGGCGGCCCAGGGGAAGAAGGCGAAGAACTGATAGCTGGGCACGAAGTAGTTCGCGAGCTGCGGTGGCATCCAGGTCCAGTCGATCGACGACACCAGCGGTGATGCAGCGGCGATTGCCAGGCCCAGGCCCGCGCACATCTTCACGCGATCGGCGGTGGTGAAGATTGCCATCACCGACATCAGCGCGATGCCGAAGCCCATGCAGTTCAGGATGTCGACGCGGAGCAGATCGGTCCAGGGGCTGTAGGGCGCACCGAAGATCCAGAGCTGCAGGCGGAAGAGAAACGCCAGCATGAACAGGTAGCCGCCGCGGCGCAGCGCGGTTTTCCAACGCGCCAGCGGAGCGAGACCCTTCCTCTCGCTGCGGTCCATCATGAAGGCCAGAGTGATTCCGGTCAACACCAGAAAGATCGCCGGCCCCATGCCGCCGAGAAATTGCGAGAGCACGAACGGGCCGTCGTTGCGAAGCTCGGGCTTCGCGTACGAATGAAAGACATGGCCCTGCAGCATGATGATCGCGGCCAGCCCGCGCGACCAATCCAGGAACACCAGGCGGCCGCTGGAGTCGCAATTGTTGACTTTGGAGAATTCCATGGCCTGCTTCATTTGCCCGGGTATACCGTTTCAACTCCGGCCGGCAGCTTCAGTTGGCCTGCATCCGGCGGCAGAGGGGGATTGATCTTCGAATCGCTGTACGTGATGATCTGGTAGTCGCCCGAGTTCTGCAGGATCTTTTCGCGCAATGGGTACGGGTCGCCCTGTTCGGGAATCAAAAGGTCCACGGTCTTGACGTACTGTTTGGCCTCGCCTGTCTTCGGGACCAGCCGCAGTTGAATGGCGCGCATCCCGGGCGGTTCTTTCATGGCTTCGGTACCGAGCACCGACACGTCGAAGTCGCGCGCGAGTTCGGTGCCGGAAATGCCGAAGCCGATGAGAACGAACTTGTCGAGTTGCGCGGCGTGTTTGTCGAGATCGAAGATCTCCAGACGCTTGATCTTGGGATAGTATCTTTTCACCCGGCGTTTCTCGAATGCGATGGTGCGCTTGTCAGGCGTAAGGAAGTCGACGATGCCCTGCACTTCGCCGCTCGGCAGCTTCTTCATGAGGACGGTTCCGGTTTCGGTGCTCTCTTCATTGAGCACCTCGGTGTGCGTCAGATATGTGACCTGCGCGGTCATGGACTTGAAATCGCCGGCCGCCTTGTCCATGCGCGATAGTACATTTTGCAGCAGCTCGGAATTCGGAGGCGCCGCCGGTGCCAAAGCCGCTGCGATAAGGGCCAGGAACATAGGAACAGTAAGTAAGTGCTGCTTCATGGAACGAATTCGCACGCTTCGAGAGTTACGGCGTCGTAAACGCCATGTACCCCTTGATTTCTTTTTCGGAGTCGATGATTGGTTCCAAGCGGACGACGTTATATTTCTTGCCGGTACGCGCCTTGATCATGGCGGAGGCTTGCGAGGCCTGCTCCGGTTCGGGGACTCTGGAAAACTGCTCGGCATCCATCCAGAAGACAGTGGCGCCATGCTCGGAAGGCAGCATGACGATGCTCGAAGCACGCGGCTGATCGCGAAACCAGGCGCGCGGCGTCAGAAAAATGAAAGCCAGGATCAACCCGACCATCACATCGTACTGCCAGCCCGCGCGAGGGTAATCCCAGAACAAAAAGCGCTTGACGCTGCTGACTGAACTACCCATGTTACGACTACCAGTCTAACATTGGTGGTCCTGGGTTCGCGACCGTGGGGATGGACTACTTATACTTTCGCAGGACGGCGAGGACGCGGCCCTGGAGTCTGCAAGTCTTCCGGATTCACCAAGATCGGCTGCATGGATGGTTGGACGGCTGCAGGCGGATGCGGCCGTCCGGCTCGTGATAAGAGGCGCTTGAGCGTGGTCTCCTGACCTTCACCAGGGCGACGACGATTTCGCCGTCATTGGCCTGCGGGGTCCGCTGCACCAGGACGTAGTCGCCGCTCTGGATGTGATCCTCGATCATCGACTCGCCGCTGACCTGAAGCGCGAAGGTGTCACCTTTGCCGAGGAAGTCGGAGAATTGCAGGGTGTCCTGGCCTTCGATCGCTTCCACCGGCGCGCCGGCGGCGATGCGGCCGGCCAGAGGCACTTCCATGGGGCGCGCAGTCTGCCGGCTCTTGCGCCGCTCCTGCATGTACTTCGGCGGCGACTTCGAGCGAGCGGCTTTGATTGAACAGCCGCCGCAGATAGTTGCGTGATTCGAGCGCCTGGATGTGTTTGTGGACGGTGGCGAGCGAGGCGAGCTTGAGCCCGTGAGCGAGTTCCTCATAGCTGGGGCTGTAGCCGTTCTGTTCGACGAAGTCCGCGATGAAGTCGAGAACTTCTTTTTGCCGGCGGGTAAGGGCCATGGATTCATTGTGGGCGAAGAAAAGGAGAAAAAGCAAGGGCGTAGTTTGCACTAAGAGCGGCACGCGTGATACAAGCGTTCCAGGTCTCAACATGAACACCAAATTTCTCATCATTCTTGCGCTGGCAGTTCCGGCCCTGGCGCAATCCGGCATCCAGGACGCGCTGGCGAAGCACTGGAAGGTGACGGGCGATTTCACCATCGCGGTCGCCAAGCTGATGCCGGAAGACAGCTATAGCTTCCGGCCGGTTCCCGAGGAACTGAGCTTCAGCCAGTTGATGATCCAGGTGGCCGGTGCCAATATCAGCGCGTGCAGCACCGCGAGCGGAATGGCGCGGCCCACGATTCCGGCGAAGATTCTTCAAGCCGTGCGCGAGGAGAAGCTGGAGGTGGACAAGGCGAGCGTCCTCAAGTTTCTCGGCGATTCATTCGAGTTCTGCAATCAAGCTGTGGCCTCGATGACGCCGGAAAAGTTGAACGCGGAGGTGGGTCCGGAGGGGCGGAAGATGACCGGCTTTGAATGGCTGTGGTCGTACTTCACGCACACGGCGCATCATCGCGGGCAGGCCGAAGTGTATCTGCGCGTGAAGGGGATCAAGCCGCCGGACTACGTGTTTTAGGCTGGCTGGCCTCAGCCGTTACAATTGAGGTTCGTGCCGCGCGTCTCCCTGTTTGTCACCTGCATCGTCGATCAGCTCTTCCCGCGAGTCGGAATCGCGATGGCGGACGTGCTGGAGCGGCTCGGGTACGAGGTCGATTTTCCAGAAGCGCAAACCTGCTGCGGGCAGCCGGCCTTTAACACTGGCTATCACGAAGAAGCGCGCAAGGTGGCGCGGCATTTTTTGGATGTTTTCGACGGCGCCGAGTGCATTGTTGTGCCGTCGGGATCGTGCACGTCGATGATCACGCACCACTACCAGGAGATTTTCGAGCGCGATGCGAAGCGGCTGGAGCAGGCTCGGCGGCTCGCTGACAGAGTGTGGGAGTTTTCCCGTTTCCTGCTCGAAGTCGCGAAGGTGGACGATGTCGGGGCGCGCTTCGACGGCGTGGTGACGTATCACGATAGTTGCCACGCGCTGCGCGAGCTGCGCATCAAGGACGGCCCGCGCCGGCTGCTCGCGAAAGTGCAGGGTCTCACGCTGCACGAGATGGAAGCGGCGGAAGAGTGCTGCGGATTCGGCGGCACGTTCTCGGTGAAATTTCCCGAGGTTTCCGGAGGCATGGCTCGGACCAAGATCGATTCGATCCGCAAGACCGAGGCGGGCACCGTGGTCTCGATCGATCCCAGTTGCCTGATGCAGCTCCAGGGCGTCATCGATCGCGCGGGCCTGCCTATTCGCACTTTGCATCTCGCCGAGGTGCTGGCGTCGCGGTGATGAATGGCTGAAATTCCAGAAGCCGGCATACATCAGACCATCGACGATGCGAGGCTGCAGCTCGCCATCTATTCGGCGACACGCCGGCTGATCGATCATCGCGCCGGCGCCGTTGGTTCGGATCGCCTGCCCGACTACCAGGAGCTGCGCACGCGCGCGAATGAGATCAAGCGGCACACCATCGAGCACCTGGACTATTATCTGGAGCAGTTCGAAGCCAACGTTGTGGCGCACGGCGGCAAAGTGGTGTACTGCCGGACCGGCGATGAAGTGTCGGACTTCGTGCTCGGTCTCGCCAAGGAGCGTGGCGCGCGCCTGATCGTCAAATCGAAGTCGATGACCACCGAAGAAGTGCACTTCAACGAGCGGCTGGAGAGGCACCAGCTCGAAACGGTGGAGACCGATCTGGGCGAGTACATCCTGCAGCTCGCGCACCAGCGTCCGTATCACATCGTGGCGCCGGCGCTGCACATGACGCGCTACGACGTCGCGGAGCTGTTCACCAAGACGCTGGGTGTCGCGAGGGAGACCGAGCCCGAAAATCAGACCAAGATTGCGCGGGCGACGCTGCGCGAGAAATTTCTCGCGGCGGACATCGGCGTGACGGGCGCGAATTTTCTGGTGGCCGATTCGGGTGCGGTGGTCGTCGTGGAGAACGAAGGGAACGCGCGGCTAAGCTCATCGGCGCCCAAGATCCACATCGCCGTCGCGGGAATCGAAAAGATGATCCCGCGCGCGCAGGATCTGGCGGTGTTCCTGGACCTGCTGGGCCGCAGCGCCACCGGCCAGCCGATGACAGTGTACACATCGTTCCTGTCTGGGCCGCGACGCGAGGGCGAGATCGACGGACCGGAGGAATTCTATGTGGTGCTGCTCGACAACGGGCGCACGAAGCTGCTGCGCGACCCGGAGAAGCGGCAGTCCTTGTATTGCATTCGCTGCGGCGCGTGTCTGAATCACTGCCCGGTGTATCGCAAAATCGGCGGGCACAACTATCCGTGGGTCTACTCGGGACCGATCGGCGCCATCATCACGCCGCAGTTTCACGGAATCGGAGAGGCCGGCTGGCTGCCGTTTGCGTCGAGCCTGTGCGGCGCGTGCGCCGAGGTGTGTCCGGTGAAGATCGAGATTCCGAAGCTGCTGCTGAAGCTGCGGGCGGAAGTGAAGCAGCAGGAGCCGGGCGGGGCGGAGCGGGTTCGGCTTTCGGATCTGGGCCTGGCTCATGGTTCATCCCTCGGCTTATGCAGCGCTAGCGTGGATCGGCAAGAAACTAGCGCCGGTGTTGCCGAAGGTGGGTCCGCTGGCGCGATGGACCAGCCAGCGCGAGCTTCCGCGGCTGGCTGCGAAAAGTTTTCACGCGCTATGGCGCGAAAGGCGGGGCAAGTGACGGCGCGCGACGAGATCCTGCGCGACATCCGCGCGGCGTTGGGGAGGGCCGGTGACTCGATTCCGGCCCCTCTTGCGCCACTAGCGCCCCCCATGTTGCGAAACCCGCAAATGGATCGCAACCTCTATACCTCCCTCTTCGTCCAAAACCTCGAAAAGCTAGCGGGAAAAGTTTTCGTCGTGCCCGATCGCGCGGCGGTGGTTCCAGCACTCCGGAATCTTGCTCGAGGGCAAGAGCGCGGTGGCTTCGAACGCGCCGTTTCTTGCGGCGTGCGGGGTGACCGGTCTCGATCAAGTGCAGTCCGGATTCACCGAGGCCGAGGCTCTGCGCCAGGCCTGCGCGACTGCGGATGTCGGCATCACCAGCGCCGACTATGCTCTCGCTGCGACGGGCAGCCTGGTAATGCTTTCGAGTCCACACGAGGCGCGTCTAGTCTCGCTGCTGCCGCCGGTACATGTGGCGATCTTTCCGCAGTCACGCATTTTGGGAAATCTGGACGAATTGTTGAGCCGGATTCCCTTGCCGGCCGAGCAATCCAGTTCGATGGTGTTCATCACCGGGCCGAGCCGCACCGCGGACATCGAGCAGATTCTGATTCGCGGCGTGCACGGACCGGGCGAAGTCTATGCTGTCATCGTGGAGGAGGACAATTCATGAAGCTAGCCGCATTATTTGTCTTGCTGCTGTGTAGCTCCTCGGCCGCGTTTGCCCAGTTGTTCGAAGCCGGAGCGTCATTTGGAGCGTCGGTCTTTAACAACGCCAAGATCGGAGATGACGTGATTTCCAGCAGCCCGGCGGCGGACGCAAAGATCCGGCTCACGGATGGATTTCGCTTCGGCTTCCGCGTCACATTGAACACGTATCGATTTCTTGGATGGGAGTTCGGGTACGCATACAGCCGCACGCATCTGAAGCTGGACGGCCCTCCGTCGAGTGAGCTGGGGATGGCGGTTCATCAGCCGTTCGGGAACGGGCTGTTCTACTTCACTCCAGAAGGTTCGCGAATTCGACCGTTCGTTGCGGCGGGTGTGCAGGCGAGCAATTTTGTGCCGCCGGGTTCTTCGGTGGCGAGCGGCGGAGGCGACACCAAGTTCGGGTTCAACTATGGGTTCGGGGTGAAAGCGAAAGTCCGCGAGAATTGGCTGATCCGCGCCGATTTCCGGCAGTACGAAACCGGCAAGCCGTTCAATCTGCCGAACTCGAGCGGGCGGCTGTTCCAGAACGAAATTTCGGCCGGGTTCGCGTTCGCGCTTTGACGGCGCATCAGTCCGACGCGCGCATCGGAATGCGGATCAGCACGTAGGCGATGCTCGCGAAGCCGATGAGCGAAAGCCAGCCGCCCCAGGCGGGATAGAACCAGAACGTCGCGATGGCGGGCATTCCGGCGAGGAACACGACGGCCAACAGGATTCCGACGATGGCTTCGCCGGCGATCAGGCCGGACGCCAGCAGCGTTCCTTTCTCTTCGATGACCAGCTTCTGTTCGGCGGTGCGGTTGTGCGCGAGCGCGGTCGACCATCCACTTGATCAGGCCGCCGATGAAGATGGCCGACGAAGTGTCGAACGGCAGATACATGCCGACCGCGATCAGCATGGGCGAGCGCGCGCCGCACAGGAGCAAAGCAACTCCAAAAGCGGCGCCGATCGCGAGCAGGCCCCAGGCCATCTGGCCGCCGACGATTCCCTTGGCCAGTTGCGCCATGAGTCCGGCTTGCGGGGCGGGCAGCGCGCGGCCGCCGATGCCGCCGGTCGCGAGATTCGCTTCGTGCAGCGCGATGATGGGCCCCATCAGGAAGAACGACAGCAGGATCACCGAAATGATTTCGACCAGCTCCATCTTCCAGGGCGTTCCGCCGAGCAGTTGTCCGGCCTTCAGGTCCTGAATCAGCGAGCCCGAGACCGAGCACGCCACGCAGACCACGGCCGCCACGCCGAGCACCGCCGCGACGCCCGAGAGTCCTTTGACGCCGATGACCAGCATCACCAGCGCCGCGATAATGAGCGCCGCGAGCGTGAGACCGGAGAGCGGCTGATTGGAGCTGCCGACCAGGCCCACCAGGTATCCGCCGATGGCGGACAGCAGGAATCCGGTGATGGTCATGATGATGGCCGAGACGATGGCGGCGCCCCAGCCGTGAGTGAAGTAGTAATAGATGCGCGGTGATGGGGATCAGCAGCGCGGCAGTGGAGAGCACCACCCAGCGCGGCGGAATGTCGCGCTCGGTTCGGTCGAGCGTCTTCGCCTTCGTGGGCGGCGGCGGCCGATGCGGTGAAGATGCCACGCAGAGAACTGGCCAGCGATGCGCGCATCGAGAACATGGTGTTGGCCGCGCCCACCAGCATGGTGCCGACGGCGATGGGACGCACGACGTTGTACCAGATGGTGTAGGACGTAACGCCGGGATCGTTGGTGCCGATGCGACGCGCGCAGATCGGGATCGAAGAACATCAGCAGCGGGATCAGGATCCACCAGGCGATGACGCCGCCCGCGACGTTGATGGAGGCAAGCTGCGGTCCGATGATGTAGCCGATGCCGATCAGCGCGGGCGAGAGGCTGGGCGTGGACCACGGGATGCCGCCGAAGTGCGTCACGTTGCCGATCGGCTCCTTCTCGTAGTTGAAATGCTGGATGACGGACTTCGGAAACGCGAGGAAGCCTTCGGAGTATTCGCGGAAGAGCTGGATGCCCTTGTCGGATTTCAGAATCTGGATGAGGCCGCCGAACCCCATGGCGCCGAAGATGTAGCGCGGCGCTTTGCTGGCCGAGGCTTCGCCGGCTTTGACGATCTCGTAGCTGGCGACGCTTTCCGGCCACGGCAGCGGCGCGTCGACGCACAGCGGGCGGCGCAGCAGAATGATGAAGAACACGCCGATCAGTCCGCCTACCAGCAGCACCAGCGTGGCTTCCCAGTAGTGCGATCGCAGATCGGTCCACAGGCGCTGGCCGTCGATCTCCACCATCATGAACGCGGGAATGGTGAAGATGGCGCCGGCCACCAGCGCTTCGCCCACCGAGGCGGCGGTGCGCGTGATGTTCTGTTCGAGCAGGCTGCCGCGAAAGGCTGGGATGCGGAACAGCGCCATCGCGATCACCGCGGCGGGAATGGTGGCCGCGACGGTCTGACCGGCGCGCATGCCGAGATATGCGTTCGCCGATCCGAAAACAAATGCCAGGAAGAGGCCGAGAGCGACCGCCTTGACGGTCATCTCCGGCGGTTGCTTTTCGCCGTTTGACACTACCGCATGTTAGCGCAGGCAGCCGTGTCGTGGTTTGTGCTTAGTAGTCGCGTCCGCGTCCGCCGCCCCCGCCGCCGCGGCCGTGGGAAGGCCGTCCCCTGCCGCCGCCGCCACCGCCGCCTTCGCGCAGCGGACGGGCCTCGTTCACCACCAGCGAGCGGCCGAGGAAATCCTGGCCGTTGCAGGTTTGCACGGCGCGGTCGGCTTCTTCGTCGTTGGAAAATTCGGCGAATCCGAAACCGCGCGGGTCGCCGGTGAACTTGTCGCGAATGATCTGGACGGAATCAGCGTTGAAGCCGGAGCGCGTGAACCAGTCCTGCAATCTCCGCTTCGCTGGCTTGATAGGGGAGGTTGCCTACGAACAGTTTCTTCAAGGGGACTCCTTTGGCCCGATTTCATTGGCAGGTTCTCGGATTGTGGGCGCACGCCAATCCTGCAGGCAACATTCCACCCGCTTACCGTGCACCCAAGTGTGGAACGAAACGGCGGCGGAGTCAATGGTCTGGTGAGTGGGCCAGGTTACGAGGACGGCGCGTTACTAACGTTGCGCGCTTATCGCGCCAATCCGCTCGCGTGTGGCAAAATCGAACAGCAGGTAGCGAAACCGGACAGTACTTCGAGCGATCGCTGACGGTGAGGGCGCGCGCAGGCTAAGAACGTTCAAAAAAGCGACGGATCGGCGCTGGTGAGAAGTGGAAGGCAAATTGCACTTTCCGAGCGCTTTGACATCGATTCGGACGACCCTCGGGACCGGGCTGAACCCTTGGCACGCCCCGGTCAGGACTCTATTTCCCATGAGCCATTTCAAAACATTTTCGACAATTCTGTTCTTGAGCGCGGCGGGCCTCGTTTTCGCGCAGACGCCCGAGAGTTACGTGGAGACGCCGGCGCCGCCTCGCTACTTTGGTCCCATTCTGAAGCCGTTTCATCTGGAGCGGCGGATCGTGCCGCCGGCGAATTTGGGCAACACGCCGCGGCTGGAGTCGCTGGTGCGGGGCGGCAATCTCTACCTGAGCGTCGAGGACGTGATTGCGTTGACGCTGGAGAACAACATCGATATCGCGGTGCAGCGCTACGGTCCTCCGCTGGCGCGCGAGGTTCTGCGGCGTACCGAAGGCGGCGGCGCGCTCAGAAACATCGGGCAACCGATTAGCCCAGGCCCGACGAGCGTGAGCCTGGCAGGCGTGAGTGTGAACGCGGTGGGATTGCCGGAGAGCGGATCGGGCGTGGGATCGGGCGGCGGCATCACGATTCAGCTCGGCACCGCGCCGCCGAATCTGGACCCGACTCTATTCGCGTTCGCGAATTTCCAGCACGCTACTTCGCCGTTGAGCAACACGATCCTGGCGCAGATTCCTTTTCTGTTGAACGATAGCCGGCAGATCCAGTTCGGCTACGCGCAGGCGTTCACCACGGGCACCAGCGCTCAGCTTGTTTTTTCGAGCACTCACAATCACTACAACAGCCCGGCCTTCGTACTGAATCCGTCCACGAACGGCTTTCTGGATCTGTTCGTGACGCAAAATCTTCTGCAAGGTTTCGGCATCGCCGTTAACAACCGCAACATTCGCGTTCAGCGGAACAACATGAAGGTAACGGATCTGCAATTGAAGCGGCAGGTGATCACGACGGTTTCGGCGGTGCTGAATCTCTATTGGGACTTGGTGAGTTTCGATCAGGATCTGCGCATTCAGGAACAAGCGGTGGCGACCGCGCAGAAGCTACTGGACGACAACCGGCAACAGGTGCGGCTGGGGACGCTGCCGGCCATCGAGATTACGCGCGCGGCGGCGGAAGTCTCGTCCACGAAGGAAGCGCTGCTCATCGCGCAGACCAATGTCGCGCAGCAGGAAACGGTGCTGAAGAACGCGCTGAGCCGGAACGGCGTGGTCTCGGCGACGCTGGATGACGTGCATATCGTGCCGCTGAATCACATCGAAATTCCGCCGTCGGAGACCTTGAAGCCGACGCCGGACCTGGTGCAGCAAGCGCTCGACACCAGGCCGGAGCTGGAGCAAACGCGCATCAGCACCGAGAGCTTGCGGATGAACCTGGTGGGAACGAAGAACGCGCTGCTGCCGACGCTGCAGGCGTTCGTCGAGTTCACGAACAACGGTCTGACCGGCGATCCAAATTCGCTGAACCCGGGCTTGCCTCCGTCGGCCTACCTGGTGGGCGGCTACGGGAACTTGTTGGGGCAGGTGTTTCGGCGTAACTTTCCGAATTACTCGGCGGGGTTTTCGCTGAACATTCCGTTCCGCAATCGCGCCGCGCAAGGCGACTACGTAGCCGACCAGCTCAGCCTGCGGCAAGGCGAGCTGCAGCTTCAGAAGGTGATCAGCCAGATTCGCGTGGACGTGAAGAACGCGGTGATCGGCTTGCAGCAGGCGCGCGCGCGATACGAGACCGCGGTGGCGACGCGGCAGCTTGCGCAGCAGACACTGGATGCGGAGCAAAACCGTTTCCGGTTCGGCGAATCGACGATTCCGCAGGTGGTACAGTCGCAGCGCGATCTGAATACGGCGCTGAGCGCGGAGATCCAGTCCATGGCGAACTACACGCACTCGAAGATTGCATTTGACTTGGCTGTCGGCCAGACGCTGGAGTCGAACCACGTCGTGATCGAAGAGGCGGTGGCGGGGCGCGTGGCGCGGCAGTCGTCATTGCCGAATCCGCTGCCGGACGGGAACAAGTGACCGGAGAATCACGATGAGACTACAAAAATCAATTGCCATTCTGGTTGCCTGGAGCTCACTGAGTTTCGAGCTGAGCGCGCAGGCGCCCGAGCAGATGGTGCAGCGTCCAACGGCGCAGGTATTGATCCGGCCGTACGAAGGAGCGACGGTTCCGCCGGTGCGATTGCGGAATTCGGACAGGATTTACACTTTGATTCGCGCCGGCAAACTTTACCTGACCGTGCAGGACGCGCTCGCTGTTGCGATCGAAAACAACCTGGACCTGGAGCTGGACCGCTACGGCCCGATCAGCGCGGAATGGAACCTGGAACGGCTCCATGCGGGCGGCGCACTGCCGGGCGTGACTGCGGGCAACACGCTGGCCAATCAAGCCACCAGCGGTCAGGGAATCGCGGGCAGCCAGTTGGCGGCGGGGCTCGGCGGGGGCGGCGGCGGCGGTGGCGGCGGAGGCACCAACGCGGTGATCTCGCAGATCGGGCCGGTGACGCAGAATCTCGATCCCGTTTTTCAGAGCACCATAGGATTCTTTCACCGCACTTCGCCACAGGCCAACACGGTGCAGAGCCAGATCACCTCGCTGATCGAGAGCCGCCATTTGTACAACAGCTTTTATCAGCAGGGCTTAATCACGGGCGGCTACGTGCAGGTGGCGGCGAACGAATCGTATTTGAAAGAGAACACGCCCACCGACATCCTGAATCCGTCGGTGGCGCCGGTGGTGCAGCTTTTTGTGACGCATCAGTTTCTGCAGGGATTCGGCGTCGCGGTGAACAACCGATTTATTCGAGTGGCGGAGAAGGGAATCGGCGGAGCGCGCGAGACGTTTCGATCGCAGTTGCTTAACGTGGTAGTGAACGTTTTGAACCTCTACTGGGACCTGGTGACCAGTAACGACGATCTCAAGGTGAAGCAGCGCGCGCTGGATGCGGCGCAGAAAGTGGTGGACGACACGCGCCACCAAATCGAGCTGGGCGTGGTTCCACGTGTCGACATTTATGCTGTCGAAGGGCAGCTCTCGACGCGCCGGCAGGACGTGTCGATCGCCGAGGCGACGGTCCACCAGCAGCAGAATCTGTTGAAGAGCGCGCTGAGCCGCACGGGGCTGGCGGATCCGATGATCGATGCCGCCGACGTGGTGACGCTGGACCACATCGTGGTGCCGGATCAGGACAATCTGCCGTCGCTGCGCGAACTGCTGGCGCGCGCGCTGGCGCACCGGCCCGACGTCGCGTCGGCGAAGATCAACGACGAAAGCGGGCAGATTTTGGCGCTCGGGACCGCGAACGGCATTCTGCCATCGCTGCGCGGCATTGCTTCGACCACCAATGTGGGACTGGCCGGCGTCGCGCGGCCGGAGGCGGGCCGGTGGATTCTTACTACGTCGGAGGATTGGGCACCGCTCTCGGCCAGGTGTTTCGCCGGAATTTTCCGAGCGAGCGCGGCGCTGTGCTGTTCCAGGGTGAGCTGCAGAATCGCGTGGCGCAAGGCGACTATGGAATCGACCGGCTGCAGTTGCGACAGAACGAGCTGATCGAACGGCGCAACATGAATCAGATCGTGGTTGACATTTCGAACCAGATGACGGCGCTGCGGCAGGCACGTGCGCGCTACACGCAGGCGGTGGATAGCCGCGCACTGCAGCAGGAGCTTCTCGAAAAAGCGCACCAACAGTTTTCGTTCGGAACCGCGCGAATCGCCGATGTCGTGGCGGCACAACAGAGCGTGCTGGCAGCCGAATCGGCGGAGGTCGCGGCGCTCTCGGCTTACAGTCACGCGCGCATCTCGCTCGATCAGGTGCTCGGCGAGACGCTCGAATCGAATCACATTTCGATCGAGGAGGCGCAGGCCGGGAAGGTTGCGCGGGAGTCCAAGCCGCCGGCGGATGCGGCCACGCGCTAGGCTTCTATTCCGCCGCGGCCTGTTTGCACTCGTCGCAAGGGCAGATCTTGCGGAGATGATCGAACGAGTAGATCCCGGTGTTGTGTCCGTCGCTCCACTCGATGCGTACGGCGTAATGTCCCACCGCCTCGACTTGCAGCATTTTGAGAGTAGGCGTGAACATCTGGAACGGATTCGACTGCGGAGCGGAGTAGTTGCTTTTCTGCGGCTCAGTGCCATGCGCGCCGGTGCACGAAGCGCAAGGACAGCGGTCGCGCAAGTACGACAGCGCGTAGCTGGAGTGATGCCCATCCTTCCAATCGATCTGGATGCCCTTGGATTTCGAGATCGCGATGTGTTCGGGTTCGGCCTGCGTCTCGATCATTGAATGCGCTCCACGTCGCGAACGCCGGAGATGCGGCGGATGGCCGCCACCACGCGCTCGAGTTGTTTCTTGTCGCGGATCTCTATGGTCATGTCGATCACCGCTCCGTCGCCGCCGCGCTTGCGGTCCGAGCTGGCCTCCAGGCTGCGAATGTTGCTCTGTTCGGCGAAAAGAACGGAGGTGAGCTGGTTGAGCATGCCGGGCCGGTCGTCGGTGTAAACCATCACCTTAACCGGGAACGTTTCGTCGGCGGCGCGCGCCCACTCCACGTCGATCTTGCGCTCCACTTCGTACATCAGGTTCTGGACGTTGGGACAGTTGGTGGAATGCACGGCGATGCCTTTGCCGCGCGTGACGTAACCGACGATGCCCTCGCCGCGAATCGGATTGCAGCACTTGGCGCGGTACACCAGCAGGTCGTCGACGCCTTTGACCTTGATGACGACGTCACCTTTGTCGGGCGCGGAAGGCGCGGCTGCAGGCGCCGGAGCTTTGGGAGCTTCAGGCGGCAGCAACGGTTCCACCAGATCGGGCACTAGCTTCTGCAGCACCTGGCGAGCGGAAAATTTCCCGTAGCCGAGCGCCGCGTGCAAGTCCTCGATCTTGCTATACCCGTATTCAGCCGCAACCTGCTCGAGCTCTGCCTTGGTGATGCGACTGAGCTGCGCATTCAGACGCCGGGCTTCGCGCTCCAAGTATTTTTGGCCGATCTCGACCGCTTTAGCGCGCTCGGTGGTGTTGATGACGTGCTTGATTTTGTTGCGCGCGCGCGGAGTCTTGACCAGCGCCAGCCAATCCTTGCTCGGCAAATGGCCGGACTGCGTCAGGATCTCCACCACGTCGCCGTTCTTGAGGTTGTACTTGAGCGGCACGATGCGGCCGTTCACCTTGGCGCCCACGCAGGTATTGCCAACGTCGGAGTGAATCGAGTAGGCGAAATCGATGGGCGTCGCATCGCGCGGCAGCACGATCACTTTGCCCATGGGCGTGAAGGTGTAGACTTCCTCCGGGTAAAGGTCCACCTTGAGCGTGGACATGAACTCGCCCGGATCGCGCATCTCCTGCTGCCACTCCACCAATTGGCGGAGCCAGGTCATGCGTTGATCTTCGGCTCCGGGTCCCTTCTTGCCCTCTTTGTATTTCCAGTGCGCGGCGATGCCCTCTTCGGCCAGCCGATGCATCTCTTCGGTTCGGATCTGCACTTCGAACGATCGTCCTCCGGGTCCGATCACGGAAGTGTGCAGCGACTGATACAGGTTCGGCCGCGGAATGGCGATGAAATCCTTGATGCGGCCGGGAATCGGATGCCATTCGTTGTGGATGACGCCCAGCGCGGCGTAGCAATTCTTCACTGAATCGGTGACGATGCGCAGCGCCAGTAGATCGTACACCTGGTCGAGTCCGATTTTCTGCCGCTTCATCTTTTGGTACACGGAGTAGGCGCGCTTGATGCGACCTTCCACGCGCGCCGGGATGTTTTCGCGCCGCAGGTTCACTTCCACGTCGTGCCGCATCTTGCTGAGGAACTCTTCGTTTTGCGCGCGCTGCGACTCCATCTCGCGGACCAGTTCCGCGGACGCTTCCGGTTCCAGGTATAGGAACGACAGGTCCTCGAGTTCGCCGCGGATTTTGCCCATTCCCAGCCGATGCGCGATGGGCGCATAGATGTCATGGGTCTCCTGCGCCATGCGCACCTGGCGTTCGCGCGGCAGCCATTCCAGCGTGCGCATGTTGTGCAGCCGGTCGGCGAGCTTCACGATGACGACGCGAATGTCGTTTACCATGGCGAGCAGCATCTTCCGGACGCTCTCGGCCTGACGCTCTTCGCGCGAGTACAGGTGCAGCTTACTCAGCTTGGTGACGCCGTCAACGCAGCGCGCCACTTCCTCGCCGAACTCCTTGCGGATCTGGTCGAGACTGATTCTGGTGTCTTCGACAGTGTCGTGCAGCAGGCCGGTCTCCAGGCACACCAGGTCCATCTGCATGTCGGCCAGAATCAGCGCGACGTTGAGCGGATGAACGATGTACGGTTCGCCCGAGTCGCGGACCTGGTCTTTGTGCGCATCCAGCGCCATCCGGTAAGCCTTTTCGAGCGGGGCCAAGTCATCGGCAGGCCGCAAGGCGCGCACCTTCTGCTCGAGCTGCGAATACAGTTGCTCGACCAGCGCGGATGCCGGAACAACGTCAGTGGACACTCTACCTCTAGGTTACTTGGTTTTGTCGTGCGCCGCGCTCGGCGAATCGAGACCGGTGCGCCGATCGATCTTCAAGTTGCGCGAGCAACATTCACGTTAAGAACTTGATTGACTTCTCTTGCCAGAATGTTGCAGAATGAACAACATTAGATCCACGTCTACGTGGTGGCTTAATGATGAGGGAAAGGGGAATTCCATGCGAGCCCTAGCTGTTTCCGTACTATTCTTCGTCCTGAGCGCAGTTGTGTTTGCACAGGCGACCACTTCCTTGACTGGCACCGTTAGCGATCCGACCGGCGCGGTTATCCCGGGCGCGAGCCTCACGCTCGTCAACGACGACACCGGCGCACAGCGCGAGGACAAGGCGGATTCTCAAGGACGCTACTCGTTCCAACAACTGCAGCCCGGCAGCTACCATTTGGTGGCCAAAGCGACGGGCTTTTCTGACGTGACGGTGAACGCAATTCGGCTGTTGGTGAACTCGCCCGCGAACTTGCCGGTGGTGTTCGAAAAACTCGGAACAGTGGCGACAACGGTGGCGGTGACGGCCGACGCGATTCAGGTCAACACGGCGGACGCGTCGCTCGGCAACGCGATTGGCGGCAAGCCCATTACGCAATTGCCCTTCGAGGCTCGCAACGTGGTTGGACTGCTGGCGCTGCAGCCGGGCGTCACCTATATCAGCGAGCCGGAACCCGGCAATCAGCCGGACTTCCGCAGCGGTAACGTCAACGGCGGCAAGAGCGACCAGGCCAACGTTACGCTGGACGGCATAGACGTCAATGACCAGCAGAATCGCTCGCCGTTCACCAGCGTGCTGCGCGTGACGCTCGATTCAGTCCAGGAATTCCGGACCATTACGACTAACTCGGGCGCCGATTTCGGCCGCACTTCCGGCGCTCAGGTCGCCCTGGTTACCAAGAGCGGAACCAACACCATCCACGGCTCGGTGTATGAATATCTGCGCAACACCAAGACCAGCGCTAACGATTTTTTCTCGAACGCCGCCGGAGTGCCGCGCGCGAAACTCAATCGCAATCTGTTCGGCCTGTCGCTGGGCGGGCCGATTAAGAAGGAGCGCTTGTTCTACTTCATCAACTATGAAGGCCGGCGCGATCGCAGCGAAACGCCCACCACCAGCGCTCGAATCGTTCCGACTGCAGATTTTAGAAATGGGATCTTCACCTACACCAGGAAGGACGGCACTACCGGAAAGCTGTCTCCCGATCAGGTCCGCGCGCTGGACCCGGCCGGCATCGGCGCGAGCACCGCGGTTCTCAATTTTCTGAAGAGCTATCCGCTGCCGAACAGCAATCAGGTCGGAGATTCGTTGAATACCGCCGGCTTTATTTTCAACTACTCGACGCCGCTGGATTTCAACACCTATACCGCGAAGTTCGACTACCATCTCGACGGCAACGGACGGCATACGCTGTTCTGGCGCGGAACGCTGCAGAACGACTACTTTGCCGACGGGCTTCCCAATTTCCCCGGTGACCCGCCCTCCAGCGTGTTCTTGCAGAATAACAAGGGTTATGCGATCGGATACACGGCGATCCTGACTCCAAACTTTATCAGTAATTTCCACTACGGCTATACACGCCAGGGATCGGAAACCACCGGGTTCCAGGCTCAGGCGTATGCCAGAATGCGTGACCTTACAGATCGGTATTCAACGCAGCGAGGACTTGCGCGAATCACGCCGCTGCACCAGTTTAGCGAGGACCTCTCCTGGGTGAAGGGCGGCCACACGGTCGCGTTCGGTGGTGTGATCCGCCTGATCAGCAATAGCCGTTCCAGCACCAACACGTCTTTCAGCGATGCGCTCTCCAACGTGAACTACTTGCTCGGGAGCGGGGCCAACTACCTGGCGCCTGACGCCCAGAACACTCTGCCTTACAGGCGGCAATTCAACAATCTGTTGGGCGTCCTGACTCAGCTTACTCGCGCCGGCAACTACGATCTGGACGGAAATCTACTACCGGAAGGGACCACCATCAAACGAAGGTTTGTCGACAAGGAATTCGAAATGTACGTGCAGGACACCTGGAAAGCGACCCGTGCCCTCACCATCACGGCCGGGCTGCGCGTGTCCTTGGCCCCGCCGATCTCCGAGTCGCAAGGCTATCAGGTTAGCCCGTCGATGTCGCTGGAGGATTGGTACAACCTGCGCGGCAGCTTGGCGGCGCAAGGCAAGCCTCAATCCCTGGCGCCCAAGGTCTCGCTGAACAAAGCCAGTGTTACCGGGCGAGGCTTGTATCCGTTCCAGCACGATTTCGCGCCGCGTCTAGCGCTGGCCTATTCACCGCAAGGCGACAGCGGCCTGAGCAAGTTCTTCTTCGGCGGCCCGGGCAAGTCGGCGATTCGCGCCGGCTTCGGCATGTTCTACGATCTTTTCGGCCAATCGATCATTCGGGCGTTCGACGCCACCGCGCTTGGGTTCTCGAGCTCGATCGCGAACACCGCGAACGCCAGCGCCGTGACTTTCCCGAGGTTCACCGACGCCTTCACTGTGCCGTTTGGCTTCTCGGCATTTCCCAAGGTCGCGCCAACGAGTACCTTCCCGCAGGTCTATCCCGATATTTTCGATATCAGCAACAGCCTGGATGACAAGTTGAAGTCGCCCTATACGATGAATATCAACTTCAGCATCCAGCGCGAGTTCAAGTGGGGGTTCCTGCTGCAGGGATCTTATGTTGGACGTCTTTCGCGCCGTTCGCTGATCAAGGATGATTTGGCGATGCCGACCAACCTGGTGGATTCTAAGTCCGGGACAACCTATCGGCAGGCGGCCGGACAGTTGACCGCGATGATTCTCGCCGGCGTGCCCACCAGCCAAGTCGCAAAGATTCCGTACTTCGAAAATCTCTGGCCGGCCATGGCCACGTCCACGCAGACCGCCACTCAGGCGATCTATGATCTATACGCAGATCAGGGCGGCGACTGGACCACCGCGCTGCTGGCGCTCGACGAATGCGATATCGAGTGCAGCGTCTTTGGACCGAATCCGATCTTCAGCAGCCAGTTTGGTTCGCTGGTGGCCATGCGCTCGGTCGGCTCGGGCAGCTATCACGCCATGCAGTGGACGCTGCGGAAACGCTTCTCCAGCGGCGTACAGTTCGACTTGAACTACACGTATTCGAAGTCCATCGATCTGGGATCGTTGCCCGAAAACAACCAGCAGACTCCGAACATACTGCCTGCGCAGACCAACAGTACGTCGATTATCAATTCGTGGTTCAGCAACGATATGAAGGCCGTGTCGAGCTACGACGTCCAGCATATGTTCAGCGCCTTCCTGGTCGCCGAGCTGCCGTTCGGCCAGGGGAAGCGCTGGGCCAACAACGTGAATCGCGGAGTTGACGCCCTCGTCGGCGGCTGGTCCATCAACAGCGTGTTCCACAACTCCAGCGGTTTTCCGGTCGGAATTGTCGCCGCCGGTATCTGGCCGACCAACTGGCAGGTGGGTTCGTGGGCCAACCAAACCGGCGTAGTTCCTGCTCCGCACACCACGAAGAATGCGCCTGCGGCCACGGCATCCGGCACCGGCGGTCCGAATATTTTCGCCGACCCGGCCGCGGCACTTGACGGGTACGGTATCCCGTTGGCCGGCGACTCCGGCCAACGGAACGGAATCCGCGGTGACGGCGTGTTCAGCCTGGACCTGGGCGTCGGGAAAACTTTCCATTTGTTTACGCTCAGGGATCAGCCGCACACGCTGCAGTTCCGCGCTGAGTCGTTCAACGTGACCAATTCTGTGCGGTTCGATCCGTACACCGTCAACAACAACATCTTCAACGCGGCGCGCTTCGGCCAGTACACTCAGTTGCTGACCAAGCCGCGCGTGTTCCAGTTCAGCCTGCGCTACGAGTTCTAACTTTCGCGCAGCGTTCTACATCGAGGCGGGCTCATCGCGAGCCCGCCTTATTTCTTTTTACCTGTCACAATAGAGATACATGACAGGGAATGAGATCCGCCAGAAGTTTCTCGATTACTTCGCGGCGCAAGGTCATAGAATCGTCCGCAGTTCGTCGCTGGTACCCTCCAACGACCCCACGTTGCTGTTCGCCAACGCGGGGATGAACCAGTTCAAGGACGTCTTCACGGGCCTCGAAAAGCGCGATTACACGCGCGCGGCTTCGTCGCAGAAGTGCGTGCGCGCCGGCGGCAAGCACAACGATCTGGACAACGTCGGCTACACGCGCCGCCACCAGACGTTTTTCGAAATGCTCGGCAATTTTTCCTTCGGCGACTACTTCAAGAAGGAAGCCATCGCCTTCGCCTGGGAGCTGCTGACGGGCGAATTCGGACTCGAAAAAGACCGGCTGTACATTTCCGTGTTTCGTGAGGACGACGACGCCGAGCGGCTCTGGCAGGAAGTGGCAGGAGTTCCCAAGGAGCGAATTTTCCGGCTGGACGAGGCGGACAATTTCTGGCAGATGGGCGACACCGGGCCGTGCGGACCGTGCTCGGAGATCTACTACGATTTCGGACCGGAGGCCGGTCCCGGGCGCATGCCGGAACGATCCCGCCGAGCGCTTCGTCGAGATCTGGAACCTCGTGTTCATGCAGTTCGACCGCGCAGCCGACGGCAAGATGACGCCGCTGCCGCGCCCGTCCATCGACACCGGCATGGGCCTGGAGCGCATCACTTGCGCGTTGCAGGGGAAAATTTCGAACTACGAGACGGATCTGCTGCACCCCATCATCGATCGCGCCGCGGAGCTGATCGGCGTTGCGTACGGCGAGGACCCGCGCACCGACGTCGCGCTGCGCATCAATGCCGATCACAGCCGCGCGACCACTTTCTTGATTCACGACGGCGTGCTGCCGTCGAATGAAGGCCGCGGCTACGTGCTGCGCAAAATCATGCGTCGAGCCATTCGCAATGGACGCATGATCGGCCGGCAGGATCCATATCTTGTATCGAGCTCACCGGGTTCGTGGCCGAGCAGATGACGCGCCGGTTATCCGGAATTAATGGAGAGCGTCCAGCGCGTGGCGCGAGTCGTCAAGGACGAGGAGCATCGCTACGCGACCACGTTCCAGGTGGCCGAAAAGGTATTCGTCGATGAAGCCAAGTCGGCGTCCGGCGGCGCGATCCCTGGCCCGGTGGCCTTCAAGCTCTACGACACCTATGGCCTCGCGCTCGACGAGCAGGACGAGATGGCGCGCGAACGCGGCCTCACCATCGACCACGCCGGCTTCGAAGCCGAGATGGAAAAGCAGCGCACCCGCGCACGCGCAAGCTGGAAGGGTGGCGACAAAACGCAAATCGCGCCGGTGTATCGCGATCTTCCGGCCACCGAGTTTATCGGTCGCGAAACGCTCGAGGCGCCCGTCAAGGTGGTGCGCGTTATCGAGCAGGACGGCAAGCTCGAGCTGGTGCTCGATCGCACTCCGTTTTACGCCGAGGCCGGCGGGCAGGTTGGCGACACGGGCGTGCTGGTTTCGCCATCCACCGGCGACAGGGTCGCGATCGTGCGCGATACCTACAAGCCCGCGCCCGGCGCGACGGTCCACAAGATTGAGGCGCTCGCCCCGATCCGCGAGGGTGACCTGCTGATCGCCCGCGTCGATTCGGACCTGCGTCACTCCACCATGCGCAACCATACGGCGACGCATCTGCTGCACGCGGCTCTGCGCACTGTGCTTGGCACGCACGTCAAGCAAGCCGGCAGCGTGGTTGACCCCAATCGCCTTCGCTTCGACTTTACGCATTACGCACACACCGATCCAGAAGAGCTGGCCGAGATCCAGCGGCTCATCAACGTCGAGATTCTCGAGAACATCGAAGTCAAGACCGACGTCATGGAACTCGACCAGGCGCTCAACACCGGCGCCATGGCGCTGTTCGGCGAAAAGTACGGCGACAAGGTGCGCGTCGTCTCCGTCCCCGGCTTCAGCAAGGAGCTGTGCGGCGGCACGCATGTGCATCGCACCGGCGACATCGGGCTGTGCGTCATCACGCACGAAGCCAGCATCTCGGCCGGGGTGCGCCGCATTGAAGCGATCACCGGTCAGGCCGTCCTGGAAAAGTTTCGGGAAGATACGCGCGCGTCGCAACAGACTCAGGAAAAACTGGCTGAAGAAAAGCGCACGCTCGAAAAGCAAATCGAACAGATGAAGGAAAAGCTGGCGCGGGCACAAGTCGCCAGCGTCGAGAGTGGCGTCAAGGAAATCAAGGGCGTCAAGGTTTTGGCCGCACAAGTTTCCGGCATGGATCGCGAACAGTTGCGGACCATGGTCGATTCGCTGCGCGTCAAGTGGAAGAGCACGGTGGTGGTGCTCGCCTCGGCCGAGGATTCCAATGTCTCGATCGTGTCGGGCGTTACCAAGGACCTGACGTCGAAGGTCCACGCCGGCAAGCTGGTCGGCGCCGTGGCCCAGGCGGTCGGCGGAAAAGGCGGCGGGCGGCCGGACATGGCCGAGGCCGGCGGAAAGAATCCTGCTGCGCTTCCGGACGCGCTCGACGCCGTCTACACCACGGTCGAAGGGATGCTCTGACGGTGCAGCAGTACGACGCGATCGTGGTCGGCGCCGGACCAACCGGCCTGGCCTGCGGCATCGAACTCAAGCAGCGCGGCGTCAGCACGCTGCTGATCGACAAGGGCTGCGTGGTCAACTCGCTGTACAACTACCCCACGCACATGGTGTTCTTCACTACGCCGGAGTTGCTCGAAATCGGCGGCCTGCCCATGACGTCGCTCAACGAAAAACCCGGCCGCACCGAAGCGCTGAAATATTATCGCCGCGTTGCCGAATACTATCAACTCAGCATCAATCAATACGAGCGCGTGCTTTCGATCCAAGGCGACGACGGCGAGTTTCAAGTGACCACCAGCAAGACCGTGTACCAGCGCGCGCAAGATCGTGCTGGCTACCGGCTACTACGATCTGCCCAACAAGCTGGACGTCCCCGGCGAAAACCTGGACAAGGTGATCCACTACTACAAGGAACCGCATCCCTACTACAATCACGACGTCCTGGTAGTGGGCGCCAAGAACTCGGCCGCGATCGCCGCCCTGGAGCTCTACTGGACCGGCGCGCGCGTCACGCTGATTCATCGCGGCAAGTGGATCTCGGACCGCGTCAAGTATTGGATCAAGCCCAACATCGAGAACCGCATCAAGAATGGCGAGATCCACTCCTATTTCAACTCGCGCATCGTCGAGATCCTGCCGCAGTGCGTCGTCATTGAAACACCCGAAGGCCGCGTCACGCTCAAGAACGACTTCGTCTTTGCGATGACCGGCTATCGGCCCGATCTCGAGTTTCTGGCCTCGCTCGGCATTCGCCTCGAGCCCGAATCGCAAAAGCCGCGCACCAATCCCGACACGCTCGAAAGCGACCGCCCGGGCATTTTCCTGGCCGGCGTGATCGTCGCCGGAATGCACACCAACGAGATCTTCATCGAGAACGGGCGCTTCCACGGCAAGAAGATCGCCGAGGCGATCGCTGGCTCGCTGGCGCTGTGATTTCTGCTAAAGCCCTGCAAGACCGCGCGCGGCACGGCACGCTAACATAGCAGGAGTGGTGCGGGGTCTTGCATTTGCACTGGCCCTTCCTTTGGCCGCGCAGGTCAACGTTCTCACCTACCAGTACGACCTGAGCCGCGCCGGCGCCAACTTGAACGAGACGCTGCTCACGCGAGTCGACCGTGAATTCCAATCAATTCGGGAAATTGTTTTCGCACACTGTGGACGGCGCAAGTCTACGGGCAGCCGCTCTATCTGGCGGGCGTCGACATTCCCGGCAAGGGATTTCACAACGTCGTCTACGTCGTGACCGAGCACGACAGCATCTACGCGTTTGATGCCGACAGCGCCTCGGATGCGAATGCCGATCCGCTCTGGGTGGTGCACTTCCTGAACTTCTCGAGCCTCACCACGGTGCCCGCGTCCGACGTGAATTGCGGCCAGATTTCGCCGGAGATGGGGATCACCAGACGCCGGTGATCGATCCCGCGAGCGGCACCATCTATGTGGTCGCGATGCGCAAGGTGATCGGCATCACCACTACCTACGATCACATGCTGCATGCGCTCGACCTCGCGACCGGCGCGGAGAAGCCGGGCAGTCCGGTCGCGATTCAAGCTTCGGTTCCGGGAACCGGAGAAGGCGGTACCACGGTGACGTTCGTGCCCAAGAACTACAAGCAGCGTCCGGGGCTGCTGTTGCTGAACGGCGTGGTGTACACGGCGTGGTCGTCGCACTGCGACATCGGCCGGTATCATGGCTGGCTGATCGGATACGACGCGAAGACGCTCCAACAGGTCGCGGTGTTCAACAACACGCCCAACGGCAACGATGGGATCGTTCTGGGCGGGCGGTGCGGCGCCGGCGGTGGATGCGGCGGGCAACATTTATCTGGTGGCGGGGAACGGAACGTTCAAGCGGCTTCAGTGGCGGCGTCGACTTGGGCGAGAGCTTTATCAAGCTTTCGAGCGCGAGCGGACTGAAGGTGGTGGATTATTTCGCGCCGTTCAACTTCGGCGATCTCAACAACCGCGACCTCGACGTCGGATCGGCGGGCGTCGCGCTGCTCGGCGACGAAGCGGGCAACGCGAGCCATCCGCACCTGATGGTCGGCTCCGGCAAAGAAGGCCGCATCTATATTCTGGATCGCGACAATCTCGGCAACTGGCAGGCGGGATCGGACAGCCAGATCGTCGATTCGCTCGCGGGCGCGATCGGCGGGCTGTTCGGCAATCCGGCGTATTTCAACAAGACGGTGTATTTGTGTGGCTCGGGCGACCGGCTGAAGGCTTTTCCGCTCTCGGACGCGAAGCTGGCGCGCACGCCCGAGTTCGCAGTCGCAGGCGAGCTTCGGTTTTCCCGGCTGCACGCCGACTGTCTCGGCGAACGGCGACATCGAACGGCATCGTGTGGGTGCTGGAGTCGTCCGGGACTCTGCACGCCTACGACGCGTCGAACCTGGCGAACGAGCTTTTCAACAGCAATCAGAAAAGCGCGCGCGACGCGCTGGGCGGCTATGTGAAGTTCACCGCGCCGACGGTGGCGAACGGCAAAGTCTATGCCGGGTTCGTCGAACGCGCTGGTGGTGTACGGCTGCTCGGATCGCTGAGCATCGGCAACGCCGCCAGCGGGCAGGCGAACTACATCGCGCCGGGATCGCTCGCGACCGTGTTCGGCACGGGTCAGATCAACATTCCGCCCGCCCGGTTTCCGATTCCGACCAACGTGTCGGGCGTCACCATGGACGTCAATAATATTGCCGCGCCGCTGCTGTTCGGCGGCAGCAACCAGATCAACGTACAAATCCCGTTTGAAATTCCGCCGGGGCCGGCAACGGTCACGCTGATGTCCGGCGGAAGCGTGGTGGGGACAGCGAGTTTCCTGGTGGAGCCCGTAGCGCCGGGCCTGTTTCTGCTGGGACAGGGACGCGCGGCGGTTTTGAATCAGGACTTCAGCATCAACTCGGCGAACCAGCCGGCCGATGCGGGCGCGTGATCGCAGCGTACATGACTGGGCTCGGCGCAGTCGACAATCCTGTGGCTGCCGGACTGGCGACGCCACTGGCTCCGCTCTCGCGCGTGACCACTCCGGTGACCGCGACCATCGGCAGGCTGCCTGCCACCGTGCAGTTCGCGGGACTCGCGCCGGGATTCGCGGGATTCTACCAGGTGAATATCGTCGTGCCGCAGCTTGCGCCGGGCGACTATCCGCTGGTGATCACGGTCGGCGGCATCGCGAGCAATTCCGGAACCATCAGCGTCCGCTGAGCTATCATAGGTGCAGGTGCCCAGGGGCGCCTACCCGCCGAAAGAAGCTTTCACCCTGGCGTACTTTTCCGAAAAACATTGCGTGTTTCTGACGGCCGATGAGGAGCGGATAGTGGCCGATCGATAGGAGACTGCAATGACCGATGCAACGTGCGAGCTAAAAATTCGCGCGGAAATACTTCACAAACAAATCCAGGACGGCGCCGCCGCCAGGCTGCGTCTGCGCGCTTTGACCGAATACCGCCGCTCGTCGGTGGATGAGCTGGCGTCGATCGCGCCCGAGATCCAGCGGCGCCACTGTCTGAACATCATCGCGGCCGAGCTGGGCTTTTCGAACTGGCCGCACGCCAAAAGCGTACTCACTGGCGAAGAGCCGATCGCGAACTTCGGAGATCTTCTGTGCCCTGAGAAGTGCGCGATGCACTTGAACCACTGGTGCAGAACCCACGAAGAGGCCGCGGCGATGCGCGGCGAGACCGGTGGTTACTTGCTGGCGTACCGGCATCAATTCCTGGTCGTGGACCGTCACTACATCCGGACCCTGGGTTTGGACCCGGATGATCCCGACTGGGATGCGCTCGGGTACGACTGGGCGCGTCCGCGCGACGCCGAGGCACGGACGCGATTGTACGCCAAGCTGGTGGCCGCCTTGCCGCGAGCTACTGCACCTGCGACGGTGATGCTTTGCCCGGCGTTCGTGGTGGTTCCGATGGTCAGCACCACTTGCTGAGGACCGGGCGCAAGGGTTGCCGGAATCCGGGCGTTGACCTGGATCGCGCCGCACACCAGCGTAGGCGCTTCACCTGAGTAGGTGACCTCGGCCTGTATGCCGCCGATCGTCACAGTGATCGGTTTCGCCACCGGTACCGCGAACGGCGGAGTCGCGCCGGTAATGCATCCGGTGACGCCGCCGGGAACCAGCAATCCCTCGCCGGTTCCGAACATCTGCACGACGCTGTTCTTGGCGGCAGCATTGTCCGTGCCGTTCACGGTGTTGTCCTGGTTGCGGATCGCGCCCTGGCCGCTACCGCCCTGGCTCAACGAGAAGATAGCCGGCGCGGTGGCGACGATCTGCACCTGGAACATGGCCGATGTCGATCCGCCGTACTGGATCGTGATGGTTGCCGAACTGAAGCTGCCCATCTCATAGGGCACGATCGCGTTGATCTGTGTCGCCGAGACATACAGCAGCGGCGCGGCGATATTGTTGTTGAAGATCACTTTGACGCCGCCAAGAATGGTGGGC
This sequence comes from Terriglobia bacterium, assembly GCA_963792065.1. Taxonomy (GTDB): domain Bacteria; phylum Acidobacteriota; class Terriglobia; order Bryobacterales; family Bryobacteraceae; genus Palsa-89. The sequence continues at coordinate 4,586,802 of CAWBUU010000001.1, read as the reverse complement.
ACCATGCCGTTCGTGGGCGTGAACGTCCTCGGCGGGCGTCGTTGGCCCGAGGTTCACACCTTTGAACGTGATGATCTCGCCGGGTGCGACGGAATTGACTGGCTGCAGGCTGGCCGCGTTGCTCAGCGATTGGATCACCGGTGTAGAGGCAGGCGACACGGTCAGGTTGACCGTCACGATTTTGTCACCGCCGGCAACGTTTGGCGACGAGATCGTCAGCTTGCCGGAATAATTTCCGGCTGCCAGGTTTGAGACGACGGCGGTGTTCAACGTCAATGTCACGAGGCTTGGCGTGTTGCCGCTGGCGGGAGTAACGGTCACGAACGCGCCGCCAGTGTTGGGCGCGAACGTCGCGTTGAATGGCACGTTTCCGCCCGAGCTGCTGACCTGAATGTCCTTGGATCCCGACACCGGGGTTCCAAACTGGATCGTAAAGTTGATCGTGTTGTCAGAAAGCACCAGCACCGGCGCCGCGCCGACGTTCAGCGTGACGCCGATGTTGAGCGGGCTGTTGCCGGCTCCCGGAACGATGACCGTCACGACTCCCTTGTAGGCGCCTTGCGGAAGCTGCGTGCCGTTGGCCGTAACGGTCACGATGTTGCCGGCCACCGAGGCCGAAAGCCATCCCGCGCCGTTCAGCAAGCTGGTGATGACGCCGATCGTCGCGCCGCCGGGCACGCCATCGATGGTCACCATTTGACTGGGCGGTGCCGCGCCGCCCACTGTTTGTGTGAACGTCAGGCTGGCCGGATTGGCGCTGGCGTTGGAGGCGACGATGTTCAAAGTGACGTTGATGGTCTGCGAGGGAACGTTGGGCGCGGTGCTCGACACCGTAATGGTCCCGGTGTAAGTTCCGACTCCCAGATTGGCGGGATTGATGGTCACTTGCAGATTGTTGGGCGTGTTCCCGCTATTCGGGGCCACCGCCAGCCAGGTCAGGCCGATGGGATTGGTTGCGGCTGTCGCGCTGAAAGGCAGAGGCGTGTTGGGATCGGTGCTGGTGACTGGAACCGGAACTACCGATGATGCAGCACCCACCAGAGCATTCACGTTGATGGCGGATTGGCCGACGTTCAGCAAAGGCGTCGTGCTGACGTTGAGCGTCACTGGAATTACCAGCGGCGGCGTGCTGGATCCGGGAACGTTGAGCGTCACGCTGCCGGTGCAGGATTGCGATGTAGTGAGCCCGGTGGTATCGACGGAAACCACCACCTGGTTCTGACTTCCGAACGTGCTTCCATTGGCCGGCGTCGCCGCCAGGAAGCCGCTGCAACTGGACGTGCTGGTGGAGACCTGGAAGCTAAACGGAGCGCCAGTGCTCCCGACGGTGAAGGTCTGGTTCGCCGGGACTGCCTGGCCGACCTGGTAATTGAAATTCAGCGCGCTGGCCGTGGCGGTGAGCGACGGATTGCTCGAGACCACCAATGTCACCGGGAATGACTGTGGCGAATTGCCTGCGCCGGCCGACGTGATGGTCACCGTTTCGCTGTAGGTGCCCGGTCCCAGTGCGCCGGCGATGGCGGCATTGATCGACAGATTGACGGCCTGCGGCGTGGTGCCGGAAGCCGGACTGACCACCAGGAAGTTGGGGCCGCCGCTGACCGGAGCCGCGGCGACAGTGAACGCGAGTGGCGCACTCGAACTGGTGATCTGAACGTTCTGCGCGGCGGGCAGCGTGCCGCCGATCTGGTAGTTGAAGGTTGGCCCCTCGGAAGGAACCTGGAGCAGGGGATTGGTGCTCACGAGCAGCTTCACCGGAACGACCACGCTCGGGTTGGAAGCGTCGGGAGCGGACAGGTCGATTTCGCCGTCACACGTTCCGGCCGACAAACCTGAAGTGTTGATCTGCACGGCCAGCGTCGCGGGTGTTGCGCCCTGGGACTGCGATATCACCAGCCAGTTGTTGCCGCACGTGGTGGTCTTGGTGGTCGCGGTGAAGCTTAGGTTGGAGCCAGTGCTGCTCGTCAACGCCAGATTCTGAGCCGCGGGCCCTGCCTGGCCGAGTTGGAATGCGAACGAGAGCTGTCCTGGGCTCACTTTAAGAGCTGGAGTCCCCGCCACTGTAACCAGAACCTGAAGCGTGATGCCGCCGGTGGTGCCGGGCGCGTTGATTGCGATGGCGCCATTGAAGATGCCCGCGCCGAGCGAAGCGGGGTTCACCGTGGCGTCGAACGATCCCGGCACGCTGCCGGCTGTCGGCGATACAGAAAGCCAGTTGCCGCCGTCGCTGGTAACCGCAGTAAGGGCGTAGCTGGTGATGGCGGCGCTGTTGCTGGTCACCGTCACAGTCTTTGACACCGGCACGGCGCTGCTAGCCGGGAAATTGAAGCTCAGCGAATTGGGGTCGGCCGATAGCGGGCTGCCGACGCCTGACGAATTGATGTTGAGGTTCACCGCGATGTGCAACTCGGTCGAGTCCGGGACCCGCCACGTTGATGAATCCGACATCGCTGCCAGAGGTCGGAGCGCCCGCTCCGATGGAAACGGTGAGCAAGAGCGGTGTCGTACCGGACGTTGGATTGACAACCAGCCAGTTGTTATTCGGAAAAGTCGAGACCGTTATGTTGGCCGCGCCGCCCGAGTATGACACCAGGACCGTCTGCGACGCAGGGGCGACACCGGGCTGCGTGTTGAACGTAAGCTGTGTCGGGTTGGCGCTGAGCGTGTTGTTCTGCGCCCGCGCCGTGTCTAAACAACCCAGCAGGCCGAACAGTAGTGCTCCAACGCAGAACAGCGATTTTACTAGTGCTTTTCACGGGGCGCTCCAGAGATCAAAGTGTTGTAGCAGGAGAGAAAGGACGCAGCTACACGAAACCATAAGCAATCCTCTTGCCACGCCAGTTAGACCCGAAACGGGGAAGATAGGTTGCATAGTTTCACCGTCACGTAACGTACAAAGCGAGGGATCGATCGGAGAAAGGACGTGCTAGCATCAAGGGCGGAATATGTCCAAGCTTTCGATTCGCGACTTAGATTTGAAGAACAAAACGGTGTTTATCCGTGTTGATTTCAACGTGCCGCTGGCCCCGGGCGGGCAGGAGATTACCAGCGACAAGCGCATTCGGGCTTCGCTCCCGACTATCCGGTACGCGCTCGATCAGGGCGCGGGAGTAATTCTCGCGAGCCACTTGGGACGCCCCAAGGGTAAGCCGAATCCGGAAATGAGCCTCAAACCCGCGGCCAAGCGGCTGGCGGAGTTACTCGGTCAGGAAGTAAGAATGGCGCCCGACTGTGTGGGGCCGGAAGTAGAGAAGATGCGGCCCAAGCCCGGCGGCGTTCTGCTGCTCGAGAATCTTGCGGTTTCATGCCGGCGAAGAGAAGAACGATCCGGCGTTCTCGAAACAGTTGGCGTCATTGTGCGACGTGTACGTGAACGACGCATTCGGTTCGGCGCATCGTGCGCATGCTTCCACGGTGGGGATGATTCAGTTCGTACCGCAGGCTGCGGCCGGGTTACTGATGGACAAGGAACTGGAGTATCTGAACAAGGCGACTAAGAATCCGGCGCGGCCGTGCCTCGCGATCCTAGGAGGCGCGAAGGTCTCCGACAAGATCGAAGTGATCGAAAATCTGATGAAATTTGTGGATCAGATTCTGATCGGCGGCGCGATGGCTTACACATTTCTCAAGGCGCAGGGCGAGCCCGTGGGTAAGTCGCTGGTTGAGGACGATAAGGTGGATCTGGCGCGCGACTTACTGGCGCACGCGGGTAGTAAGTTGTTACTCCCGCAAGATCACGTGGTAACTGCCGAGTTGAAGGAGGGCGCCGAGCACGAAGTTGTTACCAGGATTCCTGACGGAATGATGGCCGTGGACATTGGCCCGGCGACCGTGGAAGCGTATTCCGGCCGTAATCGCGAAAGCGAAAACGATCATCTGGAACGGGCCGATGGGCGTGTTCGAAAAGCCGCCGTTCGATCGTGGAACCGTGGCGCTGGCGAAAGCGGTGGCGGCGTCGGGCGCGGTGTCGGTGGTGGGCGGCGGCGATTCGGAGAAAGCCATCAAATCGGCCGGCGTGGCGGACAAGATCTCGCACATCTCAACCGGAGGCGGGGCGTCGTTGGAGTTTCTGGCAGGCATCGAGTTGCCGGGCGTGGCGGCGTTGACGGAGAAGTAACTTAGCCAGTTACAGCAATAGTGCCACGCCACTGATCGCCGCGGCCAGGAGCCCCCAGGGCGCCAGCAACGCATGATCGATCAGGAAACCGGCCAGGGCAGGCGCGCAGATCGACGAGATCGAGTTCAGCGACTGCGTGAGTCCCAATACGACTCCCTGCTCGGAGCGAGCGGCCTTCTGCGTGATGAGGCTGGTCAGCGCCGGGCGATTCATGCCGGTGCCGAGCGATGCGGCGGCGGCCACGACCAGCATGAGAGGAATGCTGGTGGTGAAGGCCAGCGCGGCCAGACCCACCATGGCGAAGAAGAATCCGGCGCGCACCAGGTTCATTTCGCCGAACACTTTCACTAGTCGTCCGATCAGGCCGCCCTGCAGAATCACGCCGAGGAATCCGAGATAGGCGTAAACATAGCCGACCTCCTTCGGTCCGAACGGCTGTCCATTCCAGACGAAGCGGCGTTCGGCGAACAGCGGGAAGCCGGTCATGAAAAGCGAGAACGTCAGCGCGAAGGCGAGGAACTGCCAAAGCAAGGATGCCAGGCCGGGCTGGCGGAAATAGCGCAAGTAGGTTCCCCAATCGAGCACCGTGAACTTACGCGGCGTTGCGTTGTCGGCCGCGGCGGGCAGCGTGCCGGGAAGCAGAAAGTAAGTGGCCAGGATACTGGTCGCCGAAAGTCCCGCAGCCGCGAAGATCGGATATTGATAACTGTACTGCGAAAGAAATCCGGAAATTGCTGGTCCGATCAGAAATCCCATGCCGAATGCGATGCCGATCAGCGCGAACGATTTGGCGCGATCCTCGGGCTTCGTGACGTCCGAAATGTACGCCTGGGCGAGCGATAGGTTGCCCGCGGTGATTCCGTCGATGACGCGCGCCAGGAAGACCACCCAAAGCACGTTGGCGTACGCCAGGATCAGGAAGCCGATGAAGGTGCCCACCTGGCTGACCAGCAGCAGCGGGCGGCGGCCCATGCGGTCCGACATGCGGCCCAGCATCGGTCCCGCGATCAACTGGCAGAATGCGTAAGTGGAGACGAGCAAGCCGACCACCGCCGGGCTGGCGCCCATTTTCTCGGCGTAAAACGGCAGCAGCGGCAGGATGATGGTGAGACCCAACACGTCCACCGACACGATCAGGAAGATTGGGACGAGTGGAGATTTTAGCAAGGAAAGTCAGTACGATGGTAACAGCCGCTCGAATGGCCGATCAACTGTATCTCTCCTACCGCATCCGGAATTTCTCCGGGCAGAACATGCTGCGGCAGTATGAAAAGCTGCTGAGGATGTTTCCGTTCTCGCGGCTGGCGCGCCAGCCGTCCACGTTCCGCGTGCTGGCGGTGGACTACAACGAGCCCGCGCTGCTGGAGATTCCACTGCCGGCCCCGGTGCAGGTGGACCCAGTGCTGGCCGCCGCGAAAGACTTCGAAAATCCCGATTTCTGCTGCCGCCTGGAGAGCTGGTGGGACTTGTGGCAATTCCGGAAGGATTGGGAGATCGCGCCGTCGCGCGTGGCGTTAAACTGCTTTGGTCCGGAGTTCGACCACGAGAGCGACGACGATCTCACCGTCGAGTTCGGAATCGATGCACATTTTCTCCCGCAGCCGGGCGTCGAGGGCAGCTTGCGAATGGTGCAATCCAACATCAAGAGCCTGCTCAAGCTGGTGCACGATCTGGACGATGGGCTGCAGGTAGAGTCGCGGCGGCTGTGGTCGGAGTCCGGAGAGAATTTCTCAGAGAAACTGCATCAGGCTTTGGCCGCGGCACAATAACATCAGTCCTGGCGCAAGGCCAGAATCGGATCGACGCGCGTGGCACGGCGCGCCGGAATCCAGCAGGCGACTGCGGCCGCAGCCACCACAACCGCCACCGTCAGCGCCACCAAAGCGGGGTGAGCAGACGACAGTCCGGATAGCACGTTTCGAAGCAGGCGGGTCAGTGTCAAGGCGCACACCAGGCCGATGGCGGCGCCGCATGCCGCGAGCATCATCCCCTGCCGGAACACCAGCGCGATCACTTGCGATGGCGTAGCGCCGAGCGCCATGCGAACACCGATTTCCTGCGTGCGCAACGAAGTAGTGTAGGAAATGACGCCGTAGATTCCGGCTGCCGCGATCAGCAATGCCAGCACGCCGGTGATTGCGAGCAAGGTCATGATGAAGCGGCGTTCGGCCACCGAGTCGCCGATGAGGTCGGACATCGAGGAATTCATGAACACGGGTTGTTTCGGATCCGCGGAAGCAACCGCGCGGCGAACGGCGTCGGCCATTTCGCGAAGCGGCCGGCCGCTGCGGACCACCAGGAAGTTGGCCTGCACGTAGGGACTGCTGGCGATGTACACCTGCGCCCGTGCGGAGTCGTCCAGCCCGGCGTGCCGGATGGTCTTCGCTACGCCGACGACGCGCAGCCAGCGGCGGGACTCGTGCCAGCAATTTACGCAGAATCTCTTGCCGAGCGGCGCTCTCGCGGGGCCACAACTGGCTTGCGCGCGACGTCGTTGATGATGGCTGCGTCGCGGTCCGGCGACAAGTCATCTTCGGTAAAGCGACGGCCCTCCAGCAGAGGGATGTCCATGGCTTCGAGGTAGCCGGCGCTGACGCCGTCGATCTCGGCCAGATCTCCAGTGCCAGGGCCGCCAGTCACAATCTCAGTGCCGATGGTGCCGCCGTTGTTGACGCCGCTGAAGGGCATCGCATCCACAGTGCCTGCGGACTCCACGCCGGGCAAGGCTCGAACCGAACCGACGATCTTGCGGAACAGCAGATCGCGGCTGGCAGGTGTCTGATAGCGATCGCCTGCCGGGATGATTACGGTGACAAGGACTCTGCCCGTTTCGAAACCCGGGTCGGTGGAAAGCAGGCGCAGAAAGTCAACAGTCAGGAGTCCGCCGACGATGACCAACGTAACAGCGACGGCGACCTCCGCAACTACCAGCGCTGAACGGAGCCGGTTGCGCGAGCCGCCCACCGAGCCGCGCGATCGCGGATTCCCGAAGCGACGTGGCTGGATCACGGTTGCTGGATCGAACGGCGGGCGCAATGCCGAACAGGATTCCGTTCAGTATCGAAACGCCCAGCGTGAAGGCGAACACGGTCCAATCGGCGCGCGCCGCGGCCAGCCGCGGGATGGTGATGGGCGCAACGGAGCGCAGCAGGGTCCAGGCGACAACGGTGAGAGCGTAGCCGGCCAGGCCTCCGCCGACCGCCAACACGCAGCTTTCGGTGACAAGCTGGCGGACGATGCGCCCGCGGGCTGCACCCAGCGCCTGGCGCACCGCGATCTCCCGGTGCCGGGCTAGCGCGCGTGCGAGCAGCAGATTCGCGACGTTGGCGCAGCCGATCAGCATGAACAGCAGCGCGGCGCCCATCAGCAGCAGGAGTCCGGATTGAGCTGATCCCAAAGTTCGCGACCGAAGCGATGCCAGGTGCAGGTTGCGGCTCCGATTTGTGGCTGGATACAGGCGCTGAAGTTCGGCGTTGATGGAAGCGAGATCGTCTTCAGCCTGAGCCACCGTGACGCCCGGCTTGAGACGCGCGACGGCGCCGTAACCCGAGGCGCGGCCAACCTTGGCGGGGTCGACGGCCAGCGGCGCCCAGCAGTCCATGTGGTTCGACGGCATCCGCATGCTGACGGCAAGCCGCAGGGGAAAATCAAACCCCGGAGGCATTACGCCGATGACGGTGACAGGGTGCCCGTTCACTTCGATGCTTCGGCCAATCACACTGCGGTCCGAGTTGAAGCGGCGCTTCCAAAGCCCGTAGCTGAGGATCAACTCCTGGCCGCGGCCGGGCTGATCCTCTTCGGGCAGAATATTGCGGCCAAGCATCGGTCTCACACCGAGCATTGGGAACAGGCTCGCGGAAACAGAGAGGCCGTAAAGCGCCTCCGGTGCATGATTCGCATCACCGGTCAGATTGAACATCGTGTAGCGATGTGTCCCGAGCGACTCCAGCGTGCGAGTCCGCCGCATGACGTCCTGCATGTCGGCCCAGGAAACCCAGTCGAAATGCGAGGGTCCGCCGCGAATGAAGTCGCTGCGAAACTGAACCAGGGCGCTAGGGTTCGAGTAAGGCAGCGGATTGATGAGGACGGTCTTGACTGCCGCGAAAACCACCGCTGTCGCGCCGATGCTGATGGCGATGGACAGCAGCGCGACCGCGGTGATAGCGGGTGAGCGGCCGAAGAGCCGTAAAGATTGCCGGATGTCTTGGAGGAACGTCACTGACGGTTCCTCCGGCGACGAGTAACTTGTATCGCGCTCGGTGGCTGGCGATTACTTCGCCAGGTCTCGCGCCGCGGCCAACGCCGCTTCGTAATTGGGGTGATCCGCTACCTCTTTGACGTATTCGACGTGCTTGATGGTGTTGTCCTTATCCAGGACAAAAATAGCACGACTCTCGATGCGCAATTCCTTAATGAGCGTGCCGTAGTGTTCGCCGAACGAACCGCCGCGATGGTCGGAAAGCATCTTGACTTTGTCGATGCCGAATGCGCCGCACCAGCGTTTCTGGGCGAACGGCAGATCCATGCTGACGGTGTAAATGTCGACGCCCGGCAACTTGGCCGCTTCCTCGTTGAAGCGCTTGGTCTGCGCATCGCAGACTGGCGTGTCGAGCGAAGGCACGACGCTGAAAATGCGAACCGTCTGGCCGGTGCCAGCCAGAGTGGTGTTTTGGAGCCCTTCGCCGACGACTTCGAAATCGGGAGCCTTGCTTCCCGCGTGCAATTCCGGCCCGACCAGCGTCAGCGGTTTTCCTCGCATTGTTGTGGCTCCGGGTCTCTCCATGAATTCTCCTCCAGGTTATTCGATTTGATTTCGATCTATTGTAGCAACTCGATGAACTTTGAAAGATCGCTGGTGGGAAGCCGGCAGGTGTAGTTTTCGCAGACGTACGCTGCCGGCTGGCCGCCCAGTTCGCGCATAGACGATGCGGCCGGAAACAGTTGCGCGATCTGTTGACGGACCGGCTCGGAATCGACCAGCAGCGCGATGGTGTGGGGCAGAAATCGGTCGCGCAGTGCGCGCAGGAATGGCTGGGCGCCTTTTCGTGCTCCCGCGATGACGACTTCCCGGCGAGGAGTCGTCCAATAGTCCAGCGCGACCAGCGCCTGAGGCATCGCGACCGGCTGTGCGGAAATCTTCGGGCCGAACGCGCGGAGCGTGCGTTCCGCGGCCTGGCGCAGTTCCGCGCGATCGGTGAGGTGCGCGAGGCGCATGAGGGCGAGCAGCGCCACGGAATTTCCGGACGGCTCGGCGCCGTCGTAGTCGTCCTTCATTCGCAGGACCAGGTTGCTATCGCCTGAAGCGGTGCTGAAGAAGCACGCCATTGTTCGGGGTCTTCGAACAGTTCGCGCATCTTGCCGGCCAGGGCGAGGGCGGTCTCGATGTGGCGCGGATCGAAGTCGGCTTCGTAGAGATCGAGCAGCGGCGGCGATCAAGAAGGCGTAGTCGTCGAGGAATCCGGGGATCGCGGCGTCGCCATCGCGGAATCGGCGCAGCAGCGTGGCGCTCGGTGCATCATACATGCGAGACAGGATGAAGGACGTGGCGCGCTGGGCGGCTTCCAGGTAGCGCGGCTCCTCGAGAACCTGCGCGGCTTTGGCGAACGCAGAAATCATGAGCGCGTTCCAGGCCGTCAGGATCTTGTCGTCGAGGTGCGGACGCACGCGCTTCGAGCGCGCTTCGAGCAGCATCGCCTTGGCCTGCTCGATCTCAGCGGCGGCGCTAGTGCCGGCATCTTTTGACATAGAGGATGTTCTTGCCGGTGAACTCGCCGTGCGGATCATGAGCCACGTTGCCGTCTTCTTCCACGCCATAGTGCGCTGCGAAAGCGCCGTAGAGCGGCTCGCCGAGCAATTGGCGCAGTTCCTCCGCGCTCCAGATGTAGAACGCGCCCTCGCCCTTTGCTTTGGGATTCGCGGCGTCGATCACGCTGTCGGCGTCTTCGGCCGAATAGAATCCGCCTTCCGGATGCGTCATGTCGCGAAGCACGTAGTCGAGCGTACTGCGCGCGATGGCAGCAAAGAACGGATCGTGCGTGATCTGGAACGCTTCCAGGTACGAGACGGCAAGCTGCGCCTGGTCGTAGAGCATTTTCTCGAAATGCGGCACGAACCAGCGCTCGTCCACCGAATAACGGTGAAAGCCGCCGCCGAGCTGATCGTGCATGCCGCCGTTCGCCATGGCGCGCAGAGTCGCGAGTGTCATGTCGAGCGCTTCCTGGCGGTGCGATCGCACGTAGTATCGCAGCAGGAAATTGAAGACCACCGGCCGCGGGAACTTGGGAGCGTCGCCGAAGCCGCCGTGCTCGGAGTCGAAGGTGCGGCGGAAATATTGGAACGTCGAATCGAAAATGCTGGCGTCCGGAATCCCGCTTGCGCCGGAAGCGGACTCGGTGTAGCGCGCGAGCTGCGTCAACGCGTCGGCACTGGTCTGAACGATGCGGTCGTGCTCGTTCTTCCATGCTTCCGCGATGCGTTCCAGAATCACGCCGAAACCGGGCCGCCCGTAGCGGTTGTCGGGCGGAAAATAAGTCCCGCCGAAGAAGGGCTTCAGACCGGGCGTCAGGAACACCGACATCGGCCAACCGCCGCTGCCGGTGGCGGCCTGCACGTAGGTCATGTAGATGCGGTCGACGTCGGGGCGCTCCTCGCGATCCACTTTCACCGGCACGAATGACCGGTTGAGAATAGCGGCGATAGCGTCGTTCTCGAAGGACTCGTGCTCCATCACGTGGCACCAGTGGCACGTCGAGTAGCCGACCGAAAGAAAGATCGGCTTGTCTTCGGCGCGCGCTTTCGCAAAGGCATCTTCGCCCCACGCGTACCACTCCACCGGATTGTGGGCGTGCTGCAGAAGATAGGGGCTTTTTTCGAGCGATCAGTCGGTTGGGCAATCGTGTCTCTCGATTCTAACTCCAGCTATTTCGATGCGGCGATGTCGAGCACCGTGTACCAAAGATACTGCACCATCTGATGCAGCGAACTCTCGAGCAGCCGCTCCTGATCGGAATGCGCGCCGTGCAGCTCGCTTTCACTTTCGTCGGCCACCGCGCCGAAGCCGTAGGCCTGGACGCCCTTGTTGCGCAACTGCGCGTTGTCGGTGGCGCCGGTCAGCATGGTGGGAATCGTGATGGCTCGCGGATACATTTTCTTCTGCGTGCGCTCCAGCGCCTGAAACATTTCGGTATCGATGCGTGAGGGCGGCGCCGCAGGCCGGTTGCGCGACGTGTCGCCGACGATCTCGACAGACGGGTCGGCGATCACGCGCCGCATCTCGGCATAGAGCTGATTCATGTCTTCGCCGGGAAGCGCGCGAATGTCGAGCACGGCTTCGGCTTGCGACGGAATCACGTTGTTGCGAAACCCGCCCTGGATCACTGTTGGGACGATGGAAGTGCGCAGAATCGAGTAGCTGTTCAGCTCGTGCTCGGCGAAGTAGCGCTGGATTTCCTCGCTGCGAGCGGGATCGGCGACGTGGTTGTAGCGGTCGGCTTCCGCGGCGGGCTGATGGTGGCGAGCCGCTCGAAATAGGCGCGCGTGGTGTCGTTCAGACGCATGGGCGGCTGCCAGGTCTGGAATTTCGCAATTGCGGCGGCCAGATGCAGAACCGCGTTGTCCTGTCGCGGGCGCGAGCCGTGGCCGGAGATGCCGTGCGCGATCAGGCGCGTGGAGCGCGGCGTTTTCTCGGTGGTGCTGATTCCGACGTAGAGAACCTGACCATTGCGCGAGACGGTTTGCCCGCCTTCGGCCAGTGCGTATTCGGCGGCGATATCGTTCCAGTGCTGATCGACCAGATAGCCGATGCCGAAGCGCGAGGTGCCTTCTTCGCCTGCTTCGGCGATGAAGATGACGTCGCGATCAAGCGCGACGTTCAGGCGCTTGAGCAGCAGCATCGTCATCAGCGACGCCGCGACGTGCGGCTTGTCGTCCGAAGTCCCGCGGCCCCAGACGTAGCCGTCCTTGCGGAGCGCCGCGAACGGGTCCACCGGCCAGCGATCGCGCTGCACGCCCACGACGTCGGTGTGGCCCATGATGATGATCGGGCGCTTCGAGCCGTTGCCGTTGATGCGCGCGACCAGGTTCGCGCGATTTGGATCGAGCGACCAGACGTTGGTCGAAATCCCTGCGCGATCGAGAATCGGCTTGAGGTAGTCGACCGCCTTGGTCTCGTTGCCCGGCGGGTTGCTGGTGTCGATCCGGATGAGGGACGTGTAGTAGTCCATCGTCTCGGATTCGAGTTTGGGCCAATCGATCGGCATAGCGGATCGGCAGCGCGCGCGAACGGAGCAAGGCAGGCGACGCACGCGAGCAAAACGAGAGACGGCTCTCATGCGCTACAGGATAGCGTTCCGGCTCGTCATTGACAATGCTCGCTAACGATCCGGGAGGACGCCGTATCGCCGATTTGTGGTCGGATCGGCGATGGCCGCGCTATCGCGCAGCGGTTTCAACTGCGCGCGCAGGACGCGTAGGAACGCATCGCTCGTGGGAGCAACTGCAGGCGGCGGGCCGCTCATCCCGCCTTCGATCCAAGCGGTGACCGCTTGTTCCTCCGCCGAAGGCTCAGTGGGCGTGATGCGCAGATCGTTGAGCGCTGCGCCCACCCAGGCGTACATTGCTTGCATGCGCGGCTGCATCGTCGGACCGCCATGATCGGCGTCGCGCACCAGATGATACTCGTGCGGGATGTCCAGGTCCCAAAGCACGCGATGCAGATACTCGGCGCCATCGTGCGCGTTCACCAGGTCGTTGCCGGCGGCGTCGATATAGATCGCCAGACCAGAATCCGAATGCGGCGCGCATTGGCGCAGGCCAGATTGGCAGGATTGTTGGATTCAAAGAGCGCGGCGTCGCGATTCGGGCCGATCAATCGCGGCGGCCCGCCTGCCGAATGATGAATGCGAGTTGCGCGCGCCGATCTCGAAATCGTGCAGGCCAGGCTCGAGCATGGGCTGCATCGCCGCGACGACGCCGAACTGCTCTGGATACGCGAGCGCAGTCTTGAGCGCGCCGTAGCCGCCCATGGAGATTCCCGTAATTGCGGTGGAGTCGCGATCGGCGCCGATGTTGCACGTGGCGCGAAGATGTGGCACGAATTCCTCTACTAGAAAAGATGCCCACCGCACGCCGCCTCGGGATCTTCGACGTAGTAGCTCATGCCTGGACTGGGCGTGGCGAACACCATCGGCGGAATCGCGCCTTCGGCCCACCAGCGATCGAGCAGCGGCCGGCATGTCGACCAGGCTTTGACGGCTCCCGCCACCGCCCATCAGCATCACGCACAGCGGCACGGGTTCGGAGCCGTAGCCGGGCGGCGTCATCGAGCGCATACTGCACTGGCTCCGGGAGGTGCTTCGATACTAAGCTCGTGCAGCTCGACGTTGGATGGCACGGCCGCGTCCTCCCGTTGCGCTATTTTTCAACCACGAAATTGCCGACAAACAACGCGTCGATGCCGGACGAATAGAAGCTCCGCACCGCATCGCGCGGCGTGCAGACCAGCGGATCGCCGAACAGGTTGAAGCTGGTGTTGTAGAGCACCGGCAGTCCCGTAGCTTTGCCGGCGGCGTGCAGCAGTTGGTGATAGAGCGGATTGTCGGTTTGCGCGACGGTGTGCACGCGAATCGCGTCCTGACCCATGATCGCGGCGTGAAACGTCTTGCGATGCTGCTCGCGCACGCGTCCGACGGTGGCGAGATATCGTGCGTTCGGCCCAGTCTCGAAATATTCGCCGGCGATCTTCGGCCGGCACCGACGCCGCAAACTTGCGGAACTTCTCGCGATGCTTGATGTAGAGGTTCAGGTTCTCAGTGGAATAAGGATTCAGCGGCGAAGCGAGAATGCTGCGATTGCCGAGCGCGCGCGGACCGAACTCCATGCGGCCTTGCATCCAGGCGATGATCTTCTCGCTGTTCAGTTGACGGACAGCGTTGTCGACCAGCTCGCCCGTCGTGAGCAGGTAGCGGAAGCGCAGCTTGCAGTTTTCGATCACCTGCTTGATCTGCTCGCCGTCGTAACCGGGGCCGAGGCACAGGTCGTTCGAGCGCCGCGCGCTTGCTTTGGCCGCATACGCCGTTCCAGGCGTAGAACACCGCGCCCAGCGCAGTCCCTGTATTTCCCGCGGCGGGCTGCACGAACACTTCCTTCGATGCTTCGAGCGAATTGACCAGCAGTGCGTTCAGGCCGAGGCCGCCCGCCAGGCACAGTTTCGCGCCGGGTCCGGCCATGCGCAGCACCGCTCGTTCGATGGCGTGCTGGAGTCCGGCGGCCAACGGCGCTTTCATCTTCTCCGGGATGTCGGCGCCGTCGGCGAGGCCGACCTGTCGATAAAACTTTTCGCTGAACCCGCCCTGGCTCAAGCGGTCGGCGTCGAAGTACGTCAGATTGATTGACGGCCACTCGCCGCTTCCGAGGATCTCTTCGAACAACGGCAGGTACGAAGCGCCGTCGTCGGCGGTGGAAAGCCACTGGACCTTGTGCTCGTCGGCGCCGGCTGCGAATCCCAAAAGTTCCGTCACGCGTCCATAGAGATCGCCGAGCGAATCCGGATAATACAGGTCGCGCTCCAACTGGATTTGATTTCCAGTCGCGCGCCAGCGGGCGGCCGATCGGAAATCGCCGTCTCGATCCAGCGTCAGCACGGTTGCCTCGTCGAAGCCCGACGGATAGTAAGCCGACGCCGCGTGTGCCGCGTGATGCTCCACCATGAGCATCTGGGCCTTGGGAAAATTCGAACGCAGCGTCAGTTGAACATCTTTCGTGAACGGCCGCACCAGCGCGACGCAATTCACCTGAGACGCCGTGACGCCCGCCAGACGCAACGCCATCGCGATGGCCTGCTCGGGCAGTCCGTTCGCTTTCACCGAGCGGGCGAGCTTCTTCTCCTCCACCGCGGCAACCAATTCGCCATCCTTTAATAGGGCGCACGCGGGATCTTTCGGAATCCCGCCCAGTCCGAGAATGATCATTTGGATTTCTTCTCGATCTTAGCCCAGGTGTCGCGCAGCGCGACCGTCCGGTTGAATACCAGCTTCCCGGGCGCGCTGTCCAGGTCCGCCGCGAAGTAACCGAGCCGCTCGAACTGATAGCGGCTGCCGGTGGCGGCGCCGGCGAGACTCGGCTCCAGCTTGCAATCGCGGAGATTCTCGAGCGAATTGGGATTGAGATTGGCGATGAAGTCCTTGCCTTCGGGCGCCTGGTTGGGATCTTCGCACGTGAACAGATTGTCGTAGAGCCGCACTTCAGCGTCCACCGCGTGCGCCGCCGACACCCAGTGAATCGTCGATTTCACCTTGCGGCCGTCGGGCGCGTTGCCTCCGCGCGTGGCCGGATCGTAGCTGCAATGAATCTCGGTTACGGCGCCGCTCGCATCCTTGACCGCGCTGGTACAAGTGACAAAGTAGCCGTAGCGCAGGCGCACTTCGCGGCCGGGCGACAGGCGAAAGTACTGCTTGGGTGGGTCCTCGCGAAAATCGTCCTGCTCGATGTAGAGGATCTTCGAGAACGGAACTGTGCGCGTCCCCGCGGCAGCATCTTCGGGATTATTGACGGCCTCCATCTGCTCCACCTGGCCTTCCGGGTAGTTGTCGATCACCACGCGCAGCGGCCGCAGCACCGCCATTGCTCGCGGCACACGCTTGTTCAAGTCCTCGCGCAGAAAATATTCGAGCAGGCTCAGCTCGGTTGTGCCGTTGGTTTTCGAAACCCCGACGCGCCGGCAGAAATTGCGAATCGCTTCGGGCGTGTAGCCGCGGCGGCGCAGACCCGAGATGGTCGGCATGCGCGGATCGTCCCACCCGTTGACGTGTTTCTGCTGGACCAGTTGCAGCAGCTTGCGCTTGCTCAGCACCGTGTACGTCAGGTTCAGCCGGTCGAACTCGATCTGTTGCGGATGATAGATGCCGAGCTGCTCGACGTACCAGTCGTAGAGCGGCCGATGGTCTTCGAATTCCAGCGTGCAAATGGAATGCGTGATGCGCTCGATGGAATCCGATTGGCCGTGCGCGAAATCGTACATCGGGTAAATGCACCACGCGTTGCCGGTGCGGTGATGCTCGGCGTGCAGGATGCGGTACATGATGGGATCGCGCAGGTTGAGATTGGGCGACGCCATGTCGATCTTGGCGCGCAGCGTGCGCGTGCCGTCGGGAAACTCGCCGGCCTTCATGCGTGCGAACAGGTCGAGGTTCTCCTCCACCGATCGATTGCGATACGGGCTCTCTTGCCCCGGCTCGGTGAGCGTGCCGCGCTGTTGGCGCACCTGGTCGGCCGAGAGATCGCAGACATACGCCTTGCCCGAACGAATGAGCTGCACGGCCCACTCGTAAAGCTGGCCGAAGTAGTCGGAGGCGTAAAACAGCCGATCTTCCCAATCGCCGCCCAGCCAGTGGACGTCTTCGATAATCGAGTCGACGTACTCGGTCTCTTCCTTCGACGGATTGGTGTCGTCGAAGCGCAGATTGCACTTCCCGCCAAACTCGCGCGCGAATCCGAAGTTGATGTTGATGGATTTCGCGTGGCCGATATGCAGATACCCGTTCGGCTCGGGCGGAAAACGCGTGTGCACGCGTCCCTCGTGCTTGTTGGTCTTCAAGTCGTCGAGAATGATCTCGCGTATGAAATTCGATGGCGCCGGAGCGGCGTCCGGTTCGGGTGTCGGATTAGTCATTGCTTTTCAGGGACGCTCGAAAGCAGCTCGATCGCCTGCGCGATGCGCGGGAGGCACGTTTCGCGCCCCAGTACTTCTAGTGTCTCAAAAAGAGGCGGGGCAGCTTTGCGGCCGCACACCGCGACGCGGATCGGTTGGAACATCTGGCCGGCTTTGATCTTCAATTCGTCGGCGGCGGCGCGCAGCGCGGCGTCCAGTGCGTCATGCGTGAAGTCTACTGTGGCGAGGATCTCTTGGGCGCGCTGGAGAACCTGGAGCGCCATCGCGGCATCGCCCTTCTGCGGGATCAGCTCGGTGGAATCGTAGGGCGCGAGTTGATCGCGGAAGAAGAAATCGCCGACCGCGGTCACTTCGCTCAGCAGCCGGATACGTTCACGCAGCAGTTTCGTGACCGCCAGCATCTTGCCCGGCTCGACGCTGAAGCCCGCCGCGCAAACGAACGGCATGAGTTTCTCCGAAAGCTGTTCCACCCCCATCGCGCGTATGTACTCCGCATTCAGCCAGAGGGCTTTGGGATCGAACGGCTCGTTATCTTGAAAATTCACAACCGCATTGTCGCGATTGACACCCTCGAACGTGAAGGCCTGCGCAAGCTCGTCGCGGCTCATCTTTTCGCGATCGTCTTTCGGCGACCAGCCCAGCAGGCACAAAAAATTCACGTAAGCCTCCGGCAGGAACCCGGCGTCGCGATACGTCGTCACGCTCACCACCGGCCCGTGCTTGCGCTTCGAAAGCTTCGATCCGTCCGGCGCGAGCAGCAGCGGCAAGTGCGCGAACTCCGGCGGCTCGGCTCCCAGCGCCCGAAAGATCAAAACGTGTTTGAACGTGTTCGTCAGATGATCCTGGCCGCGGATGATGTGGCTGATGTGCAGATCCAGGTCGTCGGCGCAGGACGCCATGTGATACGTCGGAATGCCGTTGCTGCGCAGCAGGGCGAAGTCCTCGATGTCGGCCAGTTCCTTGGATTGTGGTCCATAGACGCCGTCCTTGAACTGCACCGCTGGCGAGCCATCGCGCGGGACGCGAAAGCGAAGCACGAACGGCTCGCCAGCATCCGCACGCCGCTGGCTTTCTTCTGGCGCGATCTCACGCATCCCCGGATTGAAAAGCCACGGGCCTTCTCCGCGAGGCTTCTCTTCAGCCCCCGATGTGGCCGGCGTGAAATCCCGATAAGCCAGCCCGCGCTCGAAAATTCCCCACGCCATCTCCTGGTGAAGCTGCACTCGATCCGACTGCCGATACTCCTCGTCCCAACCGAGGTCCAGCCAGCGCAGCCCTTCGAAAATCGAATCCAGCGAGGCCTGCGTGTTGCGCTCGACGTCAGTGTCGTCGATCCTGAGAACCATCGTGCCGTGATTGTGACGCGCATAAAGCCAGTTGAAGATGAACGTTCGCGCGCTGCCGATGTGCAGAAAACCGGTGGGCGAAGGCGCAAAACGGACACGGGGCGTGGAAGGCATGAACTTCCAGGATACAGGACGAGGGGAGCGAATTCATCGTGTGCAACACTGACAAATGAATATGTCTGAAGATCCGTTCATCGGGACTTGGGAGTTGGATCCGTCGACGCTGAACTACCAATATGGCCGGCCGGGGCGTCGCGCGACCTACACGATCGAAGCCGACTCAGACGGGCTGCGCTTTACACTGGACGCCGACGATGCCGACGGCAAGCCCATGCATCACGTCTACGGTGGAAAGTTGGATGGGATCGACGTGGCGTTGACCCCGAACGTGACGCTGGCCTTCAACCGGCCGAATGCGATCATTGTCGAAACGGTTCTGAAGAAAGATGGTAAGGTGATCGATCGCTGGACGCGCACTCTGACGCCGGACGGCAACGCCCTGCTGATCACGCAGCACGTCGTGCGAGCGGCGGACGGCCAGCGATTCGCGAATAGCGGCTTGTACCGGCGCGTTCGTTAAGCCGTCGCCGCGAGCTGCCGGTGAAGCTCCGCGAGTTCTGGAATCGAAAGCTGCTCGGCGCGCTTCTTGGTCATCGGAATTGCATCAAGGCGTGCGCGATCGTAGTACGCGAGCAAATTATTGCGAATGGTTTTGCGCTTGTACTGGAAGCAGCGGCCTGCGAATTCGAGGAAAGCGGCATGGTCCGTACCGATCGCGCTCGCATGTGGAATGAGACGAACCACGGCTGAATCCACTTTGGGCCGCGGCCGAAACGCGTCAGCCGGAACCGTGAACAAAAGCTCTGGCGTGCTGAGTAGCTGCGTCTGCACGCTCAGAAACCCGTAGTCGCGCGTGCCCGGCTTCGCGATCAGTCGCTCGGCCACCTCTTTCTGAACCAGGAACACCGCCTGGATCAGGCGCTCGCCCAACGCCAGTGTCTTTTCGAGAATCGGTGATGTGATGTAGTACGGCAGATTGCCGGCGATGGCGACGCGTCCCCACTGGCCTAGATCCGTCTTCAGCACATCGGCTCCCACCAGCGTGAGCCGCGCTTCGTCGCGAAACTCGGCACGCAGATAATGCACGAGAACCGGATCAACCTCGATCGCGATCACACGCGCCGCTTTCGCCAGAAGATGCGAGGTCAACGCGCCACGGCCCGGTCCGATCTCGACCAAGGTTTCGACACCCACCGGACACGCCGCCTCCCCGATGCGCTCGAGTACGGACTGCCGCGCGAGAAAATGCTGACCTAGCCTGCGACCCAATCGACTATCTTGCCACTATTGCTTGTCTGCACCTCTCTGGTACAGCACCTTGCCGCCGACGATCGTGTAGTCCACCTTCGCCGTCGGAATCTGGTCTTCGGGAATCGTCAGGATGTCTTTCGACAGTAGACCGTGACGTCGGCGAGCTTGCCGACTTTCAGCGAGCCTTTGATGTTCTCTTCAAACGCGGCGTAGGCGTTGTTCAACGTGTACGAGCGCAGCGCCTCCATCCGGCTCATGCGCTGATCGGGAAAGAACACGCTGCCGTCTTTCAGCTTGCGGCTCACCGAAGCGTAGAAGCACGCGATCGGATCCACGTCTTCCACCGGCGTGTCGGTTCCGTTGCCGACGACCGCGCCCGACTTCATGAGCTTCTGCCAGACGTACGCGCCTTCCTCGGCGCGCTTCGGTCCCAGGCGCGCGATGACGAACGGAGCATCGGAGGTGCAGTGGATGCCCTGCATCGCGGCGATCACGCCGAGTTGGGCGAAGCGCGGGATGTCGGCCGGATTCAAATGCTGCGCGTGCTCGATGCGCCAGCGCAGTGCCTTGCCGTTCTTCTCGGGATGCTCCTTGAACATCGATTCGTACATGTTCAGTACTTCGCGATTCGCGCGATCGCCGATGGCGTGGATGCACATCTGAAAGCCGTTGTCGATGGCCAGCTCGGCGGTCTTGCGGATGTCGGCCAGATCTTCGGTATTGATGCCGCTGCTGTTGGGCGCGTCCGGCGGAAGATCCGAGTAAGGCGCGAGCAGCCATGCGCCGCGCGATCCCAGCGCGCCGTCGATCTGGCGCTTGATCGCGCGCACGGTGAGATGCTGGTCGCCTGCGCCGATGAAGAAATACTTCTTCAGATTCGGCTCGATCAGAGTGTTCGGCTGCCGCAGCATCATCCAGATGCGCAGACCGAGCTGATGCTCATTCGGCGAGGTTCTTCAGCAGGTCGATGGTGGCCATCGGCGAGCCGGCGTCCTCGAAAGTCGTGATTCCCTTGGAGAGAGACTCGCGCTCGGCCAGTTCGACCTGGCGGCGCGCTTCGGCGGCGCGGTCGGACGCGCTCAGAGTCGCGCGGTAGGATGCCAGCGCGCGGTCCACCAGCCCTTGCGCTTTCTCATTCAGCAACCCGGTCGGGTTGCCGTGCGCATCCTTCAGGATCTCGCCGCCCGGGGGATTGGGCGTGTCCTTGGTGATGCCCGCCAGCCGCATCGCTTCGGCGTTGGCGAATCCGGCGTGACCGCTGGCGTGAGTCAGCCAGACCGGATTGTGCGGCGATACCTTGCTCAACGAATCGTGAACCGGAAATCCGAGCACGTTGGGCGACGGCGGCTGGTCCCACTTGGCCTGGTGAAAGCCGCGGCCGAGAATCCACGTGCCCGGCTTGGCCTCGCGCGCGGCCGCCGCGACCATCGCGACGATGTCGTCCCAGTTCCTCGCGTCGCGGAGATTCAGCTCCATCTTGGATGCGCCCAGCGCCATGAAATGCCCGTGGCCTTCGATGAGGCCGGGAACGGCGAGGCGCCCGCGCGAGATCGATTACCTTGGTCGACGGTCCGATGAAAGCTTGAATCTCGCGATCGCTCCCGAGCGCGACGATCTTGCCGCCGCGCGCGGCCAACGCCTGAGCCTGAGGCGGGGCTGGCTTCCATGGTGACGATCTTGCCGTGGCGCAGGACGAGGTCGGCTGGTTGGCCCGAACAATTGAACGGCGAACAGCAGCGCAGCGGCATAGCAGAGGATGCGGATTGGAACTACAATCATAGAGATTCGCCCTGCTTCCGGAGGATAACATGCAGACTGGTTCTACTCGACGCGAGTTGTTAGTAGCTGCCGGATCGGCCGGCTTTCGCCGTGAGTTCCAAAGCAGCGGCAGCAAAATCGATGCAAGGCGCGTTCATCATCCTGTCGACGCCGTACACGTCGACGAAGGCGGTGGACTGGGAAGATCTGGCGCACGAAGTCGAGTGCATGGATCGATTCGGCGCGCACGGCCTGGTGTGGCCGCAGCTTTCGAGCGAACTGCTGCAGCTCAACAAAGACGAGCGGCTGCGCGGCATGGAGGTGCTTGCCAAAGCGGTGAAGGGCAAGAAGCCCGCGCTGGTGTTGGGCGTGCAAGGCGACGACACGCGCGAGATGCTGGAGTACGCCGAGCACGCCGAGAAGGTGGAGCCGGACGCCATGATCGCGATTCCGCCGACCAAGGCCAAGTCGATGGACGACTATCGCGAATATTTCCGCGCGCTGTGCAAGCTCACCAAGCGGCCGGTGTTCATCCAGACGTCGGGCGGCGCGCCGAATCTTGCGCCCAGCATCGAGATGATGCTGGAACTCGCGCGCGAATTTCCGAACTTCGGATACGTCAAAGAGGAGCACGACCCGGTGATCCCTCGCATGCGAGAGCTGATCGCGCATCGGCCCGACCCGATCAAGCGTGTGTTCGGCGCGCATTTCGGAAACGGCTGGCTGTACGAGATGCGGCTGGCCTCGGACGGCGTGATCACCGGCGGCGCGATGTACGGCGACATCTACGCGCGGCTTGTGGAATCTGCGGCAGCAGAACAAGCTGGATGAAACGCGCGACCTGTACGCGAAGCTGCTGCTGATGCTGAACCTGGACCAGCAGATTCCCGGAACTCGTCTCTACATTCTCAAGAAGCGCGGCATTTTCAAGACGTCAGTTTCACGGCAGCGCGAGCACAAGCTGACGTCCGATGAGACCGCGGAAGTCGAATACCGGTTTGACGCGCTCAAGCCGTACTTGAAGAGTTGACCAGGTCCAGTTCGCCCTGGCTGTCGCCGAGGGATTCGACGCGTGACGCCCACGCGATCGAGCAGCCGGAGGTGCAGGTTGTTCATGGGAGTCTCGCGCGCATAGCGCAGTGGCCGCGGCCCATGCCTCCACCCGCGACGAGCACCGGAAGGTCACCGTGCGAGTGCTGGTTGCCGTCGCTCAAACCGCTCCCGTAGACCACCAGGGTGTGATCGAGCAGGGTGCCGTCGCCGTCGGCGGTGGCTTTCAGTTTGCCGAGGAAATAAGCGAACTGTTGGACGTGATAGGCGTTGATGCGCGCGATCTTTTCGATCCATTCCGGATTCCCGCGATGATGCGTGAGCGGGTGGTGCGCATCGGCAATCCCGATTTCGCGGTAGGTGCGAACGCTGCCCTCGCGGCCGAGCATGAAGGTGGAGACGCGCGTCACGTCGGTTTGGAAAGCGACCAGCAGGAGATCGAACATCAGCTTGGCATAGTCGTCGAATGAGGGAGGCACGCCGTCGGGCTTGTCGATGGACGGCACGATCTGGAAGCTGTCGTGCTCGGCCATCTGGATGCGGCGCTCGATTTCGCGGACGGCGGAGAGGTACTCGTCCATCTTGCGGCGGTCGGTGGGGCCGAGCTTGCGCGTTCAACTGGCGCGTGTCGTCGAGGACGAAATCGAGGATGCTCTTCTCGTAATTCTCGCGGCGGGCGCGGGCTTCGGGTGTTTCGGGTTCGGCGCCGAACAGACGCTCGAATGCGGCGCGCTGGGATTGACCTCGGGCGGCATCGGTGTCGATGGCAGTGCGCCAGGAGATGGTGTTCGAATAGGCGCAGCTATATCCGGAGTCGCAGCTTCCGGTCAAGCGTCCGTCCTCGCAAGCCCAGCTCGAGCGAAGCGAAGCGAGTGGCGCTGGCCGATCGATTGCGCCGCGACTTGATCGACAGAAACGCCAACGTGGATGTCGGCGCCGGCGGTTTTCTTGGGATGCACGCCGGTGAGGAACGTAGAGGCGGCGCGCGCGTGATCGCCAGGGCCGTCGCCGAGCGGGCGTCCGGTATTTTGCGTCAGGCCGGAGAGCACCAGCAAGTTTTCGCGGTGCTGCTCGAGCGGCTAGCAGAATGCGAGGCATCTCGAAGGCGGCGCCTTCGGCCGCGGGCGTCCATTGGTCCATCACGATGCCGTTGGGGACGTAGACGAACGCGAGACGCATGCGGAGGCGCGCCGGTTCGCGTGGTGGCGGCGAACGCGGGCGACATGGCGTCCAGCATCGGAAGCGCGATGGCGGCTCCCAGCCCACGAAGCAGCGTGCGGCGCGAAAGATGTTTGTTCGTCAGGATCATGGTTGAACGGCTGCCACCGCGAGCGTCGGCGCTTCGCCCCGACGCATGCGGAACGGATCGGCTGAGCGCGATCTCTTCGATCAGAGCTCGAAAACTTGTAACCGGCTGAGGCGGTGCGGGTCACGATTGATTGTACAGCGGGCTGGTCGTAGTCTTCCAGGCCTCGGCCCAGCGCATAGGTCAGGAGTTTTTCGGCCAGGCACTCGGTGAAGGCGCGCTTGTCGCCGAGCAGTATCTGCTTCAATCCTTCGGGGCCGTCGAAGGTGCGGCCGCCGGGCAATCGGCCATCGGCGTCGATGGTGAAACTTGCCGTCTTCGGTGCGCCAGCGGCCGATGGCGTCGTAATTTTCCAGGCCGAATCCCAGCGGATCCATGCGCGCGTGACAGGCGGCGCAAACCGGATTGCGGCGGTGCTGCTCGAGCTGCTGGCGAAGGCTGGCCGTCGAGCCGATGGCGCTCTCGTCGAGATTGGGGACGTCGGGCGGCGGCGGAGGCGGCGGAGCGTTGAGAATATTTTCGAGAATCCACTTGCCGCGAAGCACCGGCGACGTGCGGTTGGGTAAGAGGAAACGGTGAGAATCGAGGCCTGCGTCAGGACACCGCCGCGATGGGATAACGCCGGCGAAGTTCGACGCGCTGGAAATTCGCTGCCGCCGACGCCGGAGATGCCGTAGAATTTGGCGAGGCGTCCGGTGAGAAACGTGTAGTCGGAGTCGATGAACTCGAGAATGCTGCGATCCTCGTGCAGGATGGATTCGAAGAACAGCTCGTTTCGCGCTTCATGTCGCGCCGGAGCGCGTCGTTGAACATGGGGAAGCGGTCGGGATCGGGCTTGACGGCGTCGAGATTGCGAAGCTGGAGCCACTGGCCGCCGAAGTTTTCCACCAGCGCTTTGGACTTTGGGTCGGCCAGCATGCGGTGAACCTGGGCGTCGAGAATCCTGGGATTGTGCAGAGCTTGGATCGCGCCGCCAGGCGGAACAGTTCGTCGTCGGGCATGCTGCTCCACAGGAAATAGGAGAGGCGCGTGGCGAGTTCGTAGTCAGTCAGCCGTGAGCGGCGTCGGGATTGTCGGGATCGCGATCGCGCTCGATGCGGAACAGGAAGTGCGGCGACACCAGGATGGCCGTGCAGCGCGACCTGCATGCCTTGATCGAAGCTGTCGCCGTGCTGGCGCGCCATTTCGACGAAGTGCACCAGCCCGTCGACTTCGCTGCGCGAGTCAGCGGGACGGCGGTAGGCGCGGCGGGCGAGATTCGCCAGATCGGCGCGGGCGCACGGCGATCGTTTGCAGCACCGGGCTTGGTAGCACACGAAGACGCGCCTGTAGCTTTCCGAAGGCGGCGGCTGCACGGGATGGTAAGGGCCGCGCACTTCGATGGAACTGATACCAGGTTCGGATCGCGGCTTGACGCTCTTTCCGCTTTCGAATTCGGGATCGGGGCGTGCGGACCATCAGGAACCGGCTCCGCCGCGAGGATATGTTCACCCATGCGCGACGTGGGCGTGCAGCATAACGGCTGCGCGCGATCTTCGATCGACGCATTCGATCGTGCGCGTTGCCGAGCAGTCTGCCGTCGAGCGTGAGCTTCAGGTGCGCGGGGTCGGGCCGGCCGTACAGCCGCAACCACAAAATCGTAGTCGCCTTCGACGGGAAAGCGGTGAGCGACTGTCAGGACGTTGCGCTTGGGTGCAGGGACGTTGTCGGCGCTTCCGTGGCGCTCGGACCGTGGGCTTGGGCAGAGGCGCGGGAACAATCGCGATCCTAGCGATTTTCTCGGCGGCCGCGAGATATTTTTCCATCAAGACCGGCGACAGCGAGAGCACGTCGCCGATGTTGTCGAAGCCGTAGCCGGAGTCGTCGGCGGGAAAATCGGCGGCCGGTTGGAAGTCGACGGCCAGCAGATCGCGAACGGTGTTGTTGTATTCGTAGCGATTGAGGCGGCGGGCGGTGACGCGGCCGGGGTCGGCGCGGTCGTGCTTGGGCGGGGTGGCGGCAAGCGCGGTGAACGCGACGACGGCAAGGATAAGCACGAGCCGCATCTCCATTTTACCTGCCGATTTACCTGCCGGCGGCGCGAAGACCAGCACCACCTGCGGTTGGTGGTAGCGCAAGTGAGAGTTTTTTGTGCGCACGCGGTGATTTTTATCCCGGGAACTGGAGGGGCGAAGCTTGTTCGGAGGTGCGAGCGGTTCTCGTGATGGTAAGGGAATGTAGCCCGGCGACGGTGTGCCGGTCGACGTGGAGTCCAGCGATACCATCCAGCACTTGCGAGAGACCTCTGGCAGACGCGGGCAGCACGGCAGAGGGCGCGATGGCGCGGAGTTGATTCAAGAGCGCGGTGGCGTCGCCCTTCCACACGGGGTGTGGGCGCAGCAGGGTGTAGACGGCGTCGCGCAGCGGATCGGAGCCGATCCAAACCGCATCGGGATCGGTGAAGGCGTCCACGACGGACTGCTCGTCGAGGCCGAGAGCGGGAGCAGCGGCGGCAGCCCAGATGGCGCAGTCGGGGAAGCGGGCGACGTTGCCGAGATCGATGTCGCGGATGCGGTGGAGCGCGGTGGTGGCGGCTTCGGCGAAAGCGGCGAACAAAGCCGGGCGCATGGTTTCGAACTCAGACCACAGCACGGACTTCCGGCCGAGGAGCCGCGATGCGTTCGAGATCGATGGCGAGCGTGCGGTTTGAGAGCGAACGCGGCGGCGTCCAGGCGGATTGCATTTCGTCGCTGGGAGCGACCAAGACGACCGGACGCGCGACCTGGAACACCAGCGGATCGCGGTAGTCCGATTGAGGAATCTCGTAAGCGTCGCCGGACGAGAGCGCGCTAAGCGCGCCGGCGATGCGAGCGGAAATGCGCTGCACCTGATCGAAGGCCAGCATCCAGTTCTGATGAGCGAGGCGCAGCAATTCGCGATCGCGCGCGGAAGCCTGCGCAGGGGAGCGGCGGAAGGATCGATCAAAGTGCGCAGAGCGCGGGCGAAGAACGATTTTCCGCTGGCGGCCGGGCCTCGAACCACCAGCACCGGGTAAGGTCCGGTGGGGCGCAGCGCGGACATGAGCCAGGCGAGGACGCGGGTGCGATTGGCAGCAGTGAGGCGCAGAGGTTGGTGAATTGATCGAGCACGTCTCGCGCGGCGGGAGCGTTCGGACTTGCCGGCCGCGGCAGCGCGAGATCGCTGTGGATTCGCGGAACGAGTTGCTCAGGTTGTCGGCGATGCGCCAGCCGTGCGAGTCGATTTCCAGGACCTCGCCGGACTGGTTCGCGAGGTCGAGAATGATTTTCGATGGCGTGAACGGATCGCCTTCGAAGCTGAGGCGGAGGTCCAGCTTTTGAGCTGGAGTTTCGCCGTAGCGGGCGCTGCGCTTCGAGCGTGCGCAGGGCGGAGCGGATGGCGTCGGGGGAGGGCGCGTTTTCGAACTCGGCGTAGAAGTTGGCGATGAGCCAGTCGCGGAAGGCCGCGGAGCGAAGCGGCAGGACGTGACGTGAGTCGAAGCTGGAGGGAACGCTGGCTAAGAACTGGCCGTCCTCGGAGCAGAAGGGCGTGGCGGAGCGGGCGTGATAGAGCAGGGCCGCTGTCTGATCGGATTGGGGAAGTCGTTTCGGCATATTTTTTCGCTTCGAGAGTAGCGTGGGAGACGGGGGCGCAGGGGGGCGCGATCGGCGAAGTGGCTGCTGGAGCGGGAAAAATATCGGGGCGACGTGCGTCACCGGGGTGAGTGAAATTGCGCGAATCGGTGCGAGGGAGTGGGGAAAACGGATGCGGGATCCGTTCTCGAAAGATTCAAAAGGCCTTCGCCGCGGCAGGTTTTGGTCGCGAAAGTGCGGGTGGAAATGCGAGATGTCGCGCAGCACGCATGGGACGGCGGTGATGGCGGTAGCGCTTTGCGCGTTGGCGATTCTCAATGCCGCGGTGGTTTGCGCGAGCGCCGTGCCGGAGTTGAAGGCAGGTTCGCATCCGTGCTGCCCTGCGTCGGCCCAGCCGTCGCATGAGATGTGCGTCAAGTTTGGCTGCGTGCTCGGCAACGCGGTGATCCCGCCGCCAGCGACCATTGCAGCGCCTGCGGTGACAGTCGGCACAGTGGCCGAGACGGCGATGACTGGCGCAACGCCGATATCGGTTGGAGTCCTCTGTGAGGATCGCTGTTTAAGATTCCGTCAACTCCTGATCTGAGCGGCCTCCGAAAAGCCACGCAAGTTTGAATTTGTCGAATTTTGAGATCAGGAGAAATCTTGTGAAACATTTCATGATGGTAGTTCTCGCGGGGATGTTGACCGCGTCTTTTGGATTCGCGCAGGCGAACGATTTGGGAGCGAATGCACGATTCCGGATGAAATTCGGGCGGAGTGCGCAGGTGGCGGCTCAAGCTACGACGCAGCAGGAGGCGTCGGCCAAAGAAGAAGCAGGGATGGCAGGAATGAAGTGCATGCAGAACGGCGGCATGAAGGGGATGGCTGGCATGAAAGGCATGTCTGGCATGGCGTCCAAGATGGCGATGCCTGCCGATCAGGATGCCGCTCAGGATACTGCCGCGAAGCCTGCGCAGGCGCCTGCCGGTCACGTCCATAGTGCGGCTGCGGGAACAGCGGAGGCGTCCGCCGGATGCTGCGGGACGGGCTGCTGCAAGCACGGCGAGTAGTCGACGATATATCGCATTTCGCAGTCGAAACGACGCTCGGATATCGCCACGGTTTCTCCGGTCCTATTTCCGACGGCTGGGACGTTGACGACACTACCGGCAAAGGCGCGCGGCCCGGTTGCCGGCGACGATATCCGACGCGTGCGTTCACTCCGTGCCGAGATCTCCGCTTCACGCGGGTGTACTATATGATTCGCGGAGATCCCGGAAAGGAGTCGTCCATGCTCGCTCAACGAATCACTCGCATCGCGACGCTCGCTGCGGTCGCCCTGACGCTCAGGCTCGCGGCGCAGGACCCCAAGCCCACCTGCAATCAATGCCCGGCCACCTACGTCGAGCAAAGCGAAATCCAGGCCTATGCCAAGCGCGCGATGGACAACCATCTCACCGATCAACAGATCCGCTCGGTTGACATAGGCAAGAGCCAGCTCGGCATCGGCGTGGTCTATCGCGGCAAGCTCGATCAGACTCCGAAGAACGCAGTTGCCGAGCACGACTTCATCAGCGAGGTCTACCACGTCATCGAAGGTACGCGCGACGCTTGTCACCGGTCCCGATCTGATGGATGCGAAGCAGCGCCCCAGCACCATGCAAACGGTTCGCGAGTTCAATGGCCCCGGCAAAAACGCCGCCGACATCCGTAACGGAATCACCTACCACCTCAAGCCCGGCGATGTCATCGTCATTCCCGCCGGCACCGGCCACCTATTCACCCACATCGACGACCACATCGTGTACCTGATGGTCCGCATCGATCCCGACAAAGTCGTCCCGCTCAAAGACGAAGCCGCTTCCAAGCGATACCTCGCGACCCCACCCGCCCGAGGTCGCAGCAACAACTAACACCTCGCACCTGACACCTGCCCCTGATTTGACCATCGCTCCCCGCATGGGCCATTCTGGAAAGAAGCGCTCATTACGGTTCAATGACTAATCGATCAATCTTACTAACCATTTTTTTGACAAGCTTCTGCGCGAGCGGGTTCGCGCAGGGAACGGGCGGAATCCGAGGTACCGTCGCCGACACCACCGGCGCCGTCATCCCCGGCGCACAGGTCACAGTCTCGAATGACTCCGGCTTCGACAAAGTCGTCATCTCCGCCGCCGACGGCCGATACGTCCTCAACGGTTTGGCCGGCTGGAACCTATACGGTTCACGCGACGTACCCAGGCATGAGCGCGGAGGCCGAAACAGTCGACGTCGCCGAGCTCCATCGCGACGGCGAATCTGACGATGCGCCTGACCCTCGAACGCCAGGAAGTGACCGTGCAAGCCGACGTCGGACCGGTGGTCGGCACCGATCCTTCGCAGAACGCATCCACCATGG
Source organism: Terriglobia bacterium (assembly GCA_963792065.1). Taxonomy (GTDB): domain Bacteria; phylum Acidobacteriota; class Terriglobia; order Bryobacterales; family Bryobacteraceae; genus Palsa-89. The sequence goes on along the minus strand of CAWBUU010000001.1, from coordinate 4,557,277 downwards.
TGCTGAAGGACGAAGCTCTGGATGCGCTCTCGGACGATCCCGACGACTTGCAGGCCGATCTTGCCGCGCTGGCCGGACCTGCCGTCGGCCCCAACGGCGGACAGATTTACGTCGATGGTTTCTCCGGCGGCGACGCCACGCTGCCCGACAAAGACGCGATCCGCGAGATCCGCGTCAATCAGAATCCGTTCTCGCCCGGAGTTCGATTCCATCGGATACGGCCGCACCGAGATCCTCACCAAGCCGGGCCATGACCGCTTCCGCGGCCAGGCGGCGTTCAACTACGGCAATGAGATTTTCAACGCGCGCAATCCTTACGCGCAGCAGAAGCCGCCCTTCGATCTGAAGAACGTGCGACGGCAGCCTGGGCGGGCCGTTGAACAAGCAGTCATCCTTCTTCGTCGACTTCAGCCGGCGCTCGATCGACAGCGGTTCGGTGATCAACGCCATCACGCTCGATCCGGACTCGCTCGCCATCATCGATCCGTTCACGCAGGTGTTCTCATCGCCTCAGACGCGCCTGCGTTTGAGTCCGAGAATCGACTATCAGTTCGGCGCCAACAATACCCTTACTTTTCGCTACGGCCTTACGCACGACACCAGCGAAGGCGACGGCGTGGGGAACTTCAGTCTTCCATCGCGCGCCAACGATGAGCGCTACACCGAGCATTCTTTCCAGGCCACCGAAACCGCAGTGCTCAGCGCCAAGGTGGTCAACGAAACGCGCTTCCAGTTCCAGCACCAGCACCGGCACCAGACTCGCCACCGATCTTACTCCGTCCATCAACGTGTCGAGCGCATTTAGCGGCGGCGGTCCGTCCAACCCCGACTATCAATACATCCATCATCACTACGAGTTTCAGAACTACACCTCGATCGCAGCCGGCGCACATACCTGGAAAGCGGGCGTCCGCCTTCGCGCGGTGTCGATTCAGGACAGCACGCAGTGCAGGCTTCGACGGCTCTTACAGCTTCGGCGGCGCCTACGCTCCGATTCTGGATGCGAACTCGCAGCCGGTTGTTCCCGGCATCGTCTGCAACCAGCAGACGCCGATCGTCCGGCTGCCAGACCATCAGTTCCATCGAGCAGTACCGGCGCACGCTGCTGTTCCAGCGCATGGGCCTCGCGCCAGCGCAGATTCGATTGCTTGGCGGCGGCGCGACGCAATTCTCGCTCAATGCCGGCAATCCACTGGTCCTGGCCGGCCAGATCGATACTGGTCTTGTTTGTCGGCGACGACTGGCGGCTGAAGCCGAACTTCACTCTCAGCCTTGGACTGCGATCGAGAACCAGACCAACGTGCACGGCCGCGCGCTCGACTTCGCCCCGCGCATGGGCTTTGCCTGGGCGCCTCGCGGCGGCACGCCCGGTTCCAATCGCAAAGACCGTCATCCGCGGCGGCTTCGGTCTTTTCTATTCGCGCCTGGCACGCAGAGCACCATGACGGCGCAGCGCTACAACGGTGTCAACCAGCAGCAATTCGTGGTAGTGAATCCCGACTTCTTCCCGACGGTTCCAGCTCCAGCCGAGCTGGCGCAGTTCGCAACCACGCAGGCCATCCACACCGTCAGCCCGCTGTTGACGCGCCGTACGTGATGCAGTCGGCGATCGGAGTCGAGCGGCAGATTGCCCGGCAACACGACGGTATCGGTGACCTACACGAATTCGCACGGCCTGCATCAATTCCTTTCGCGCAACATCAACGCGCCGATTCCCGGAACGTACACCGGCGAGCGCGGCAGCGGCGTTTATCCTTATGGCAACGTCGGCCCGATCTACGAACAGGAGGCCGCGCGGTCTCTACAACCAGAATCAACTGGTCACCAACGTGAACTCGCGCATGAATTCGCGAATCTCGCTGTTCGGTTTCTACATGCTGAACTACGTGCGCAGCAACACCGACGGCGGATATCCGGCCAACCAGTACGACATGACCGGCGAATACGGACCAGCGGGCAGCGACGTGCGGCATCGCGCTGTCGATCGGCGGCTCCATCGAAACCATCTGGGATCTTCGCTTCAACCCGCTGATCGTCGCGCAGACCGGCTCGCCGTTCAACATCACCACCAGCCAGGACGTGTTCGGCGACACGCTGGCGAACGCGCGCCCCGGCATCGCGACTGACCCGAACAAGTCCGGAGTCATCTCGACGCCTTATGGATTGCTGGATCCGAATCCGTCGCCGGGTGAAGAAACATTACGCCGCAATTTCGGCCGCGGTCCCGGACTGTTCAGCGTCGATCTGCGCATGTCGAAGACCTTTGCGCTCGGCGGCCTGCAGTTTCCCGAACGCCAGAGTGCCAATGCTCCCAACGCCGGCGCTCGCGGTCCGAATGCGCCGCCTCCCGGTCCGCCGCAACGCAGAGGCCCGGCGGATTCAACAATCGCGGTTCCGTCGGAGGCGGCAGCTCCTCCGATCGGCGCTATTCTCTGCAGCTTTCCGTTTCGGCGCGGAACATTTTCAACCACTTGAATCCCGGTCCGATCATCGGAAACATCAACTCGCCGCTGTTCGGCCAATCCAACCGAATCGCCGGAGGCGGCGGTCCATTTTCCGGAAGCAACCGCCGGCTGGAGTTTCAGATCCGCTTCGCGTTCTGATCACTGGACGAAGCGCGCTCGCTTGATGTAGTCCATTTTGGGAAAGCGCTGCATCAGGTATTCGTTGGTTTCGCCTTCGACGCGCCCGGGATCGATGTCCTTGCCGATGGGCCGCATTTCGCCGTAGCCGGAGTAGATCTTGTCGATCACGTCGATGCCTTCGACGATTCTTGCGAACGGAACGAAGTACTCGTCGTCGAGCGACGGCGTTGTCGGCGAGATTGATGAAGATCTCGGTGGAGCGCGTGTTCGGACCGGACTTGGCGAAGGCCAGCGTGCCGCGCAGGTTCTTCTCCTTGGGCGGATCGTCGACGATGAACAACTCGCGCCACTTGGCATGCACGTCGAAGTCGCGATGCACGCCGAACTGCGCGATGAAGCCCTTCAACACGCGGAAGAAGCGGCGCTTCGTCGAAGTAGCGGATGCGGACCAGCTCGTGGAAGCGGTCGACGCCGTGCGGCGCCCAGGCCCGATTTGCTTCCACGACAAAATCGCCTTGCGATGTTTCGAACTTCACGCGGAACACTTCCGGCACGACGATTTTCTCGGGCGGCTTGCGGCACGCAGTCAGAAAGACGATGAAGCAGCAATGTGAATCGGCGCGGCATGAGTCTAATGGGTCATCGAGTAGATCAAGTAGTTCAAACCGTATCGATACGCCAGCGCGGTCATCTCCGCGGGATACATCGGCGAGTCGGCGTACTCCCAAGCATCGCCGACGTCGGTATTGTAGTTCGCCGCCACCACCATGTGATTCTTGTCGTCGTACATCGCGCGCCAGGCCGGCGAGTGCCTTCGGGTTGATAGACCCGCACCTGTGCCGCCCGGCCCGATCCGCAAGTGGCGCGTGCCGGGAATAAAGGTGCGATCCTTTTCGTTGATGTCGTAGAGCACGTGCATTACCGAGTCGGATTCTGCGATGTCGGTGATGGGCTTGCCGGCAGCACGCGGTTCATGGTTTCTCGAAACACCTCCCACTGGTCCAGTGCCCCAGAAGTCGTCCGTCACGAGGAAGCCGCCGCGCAGCAGATACTCACGCAACCGCGCGATTTCGGCGTCGCGAGAATCCCCACCAGCCGGTCTGCGTCGCGTAGATCCACGGATAGTCGAACAAGTGCTCGTCGGTCAGTCGCAAATGTTTGGGTTCGCCGGTCGCGACGCGGGTCAGCCGCTGGACGCCCATGGAAAAATGCTCGTCGGCGTCCGGCCAGTCCACCAGCCACCAGCCGGTGCCGGTAGCATCGCGCGAAGCGTAACCGAAGCCGCGATGATACTCGGGCAGGTCCGTGTACTCGACACGAATGAAATGAAACTCAGCCTGCGCGGGAAACGACGCCTGCGCTCCCTCGTGCTGCGGCCGGAAGCGGAATCGTTGGGCGAAGGCCGCCGCAGCAAGCAACAGCAGAGCCGCGACCGTCCAAGCGATGCGCGTCCGGCCGATTTCCATGCACCTTCATGTTACTAATGCGTGCCGCCAGTGGACGACGGGCGGGGTGCGTCTTCCATCAAGAACTTCATCAATGCAGCGTTGAAAACCTCGGGCGCCTGGATGTGCGGCACGTGACCGAGACCGGGCAGCAGCGCGAGTTCCGCTCCAGGGATGGTGTCGGCGATGTACTTGGCGCGCTCCGGAAAATCCGGCGTGTCTTCGGCGCCGCCGAGCACCAGCGCCTTCACTTTGATCTTGGGCCAGTCATACACCACCGGATCGAGATAAGTGATCTGGCCGAGAATCGCGCGCACCATGGCGAAGCGCGGCCAATCGGCGCTCAGCGTAGGCGCGTACAAGACCCGCACGTACTTTTCGTATTCCGGTTTCCAGGCGCCCGGCGTGTGGAAGTAGCGATGAATGCTGGCGGAGAATCGCTGGTAAAGCTGATCCTGCGTCGACTCCATCATGTTCTTGTAGTTCTCGTCGGCCGTGCGCCAGTGCGCCGTGTAGCGCTGGTCGGTGAGGCCGATCGGGTTGTAGATGACGACGCGTTCAGTCATTTCGGGATACGAAGCAGCGAATCGCGCCGCCAGCATTCCGCCGCCCGAGTGCCCGATGATCACCGCTTTCGAGACGCCGCGCGTTTGGAGAAGATGGCGGACATTGAAGGCCATGTCGTGAAAATTGTAGGGAATAATCGGCTTGGACGAACGGCCGAAACCGATCTCGTCGGGAACGATCACGCGGAAGCCCTGCTTGCGCAGCATGTCGATGGGGCCGGCGAAGTAGAAGCCGCCGAAATTCATTCCGTGCAGAAGCACGACAGTGCGGCCGTTGGGAGTTCCCGCGGGCGGCACGTCCATATAGGCCATGCGCACATCCTGGCCGTACATCGTGAGCGGCAGGTAGGAGACCGGATACGGATACTCGACGTCTTCGTAGGTAATGCTGCCGGGTTGGACGTCGGTGGGAGCTTTCAACGCCTGCGTCTGCGCGTAGCTCACGCTGAAACCGGCGAAACACACTCCTAGAAGAATGACGCGAACCTTCATCATCTGAACCTCCGTGGCGTGGATTATTGTTTTACTTCGACCAACTCAATGGCTTCGTGACTGGGGCCTTCGATCATGACGGCGCGGCCGTCGTGACCGAGATTGTATGGTTTTGCGATCAGGAATTTCACTCCCTCGGCTTTCAGCTTCTTGATCCAGGGATCGAGGTTGGGGACGCTGAGCGCGAAGTGATCGGCCAGATGCCCGCGCGTCGAGGCGAGTGGCTGATCGCCGGGGCGGATGTAGGAGAACAGCCCCACGTCATCGAAGCTGACGTTCGCGCCGGGGCTGCGATACATGCCGCTCCTTGACGAGCGACGGCCAGACCTAGCTCGCCATGTTCGACTTTGCAATCGGCTTCGGTGTGCTGCGGGCCGCGTCCGGCCGGCGCGCGCGTTGAGATGTTGCTGATACCAGAGCTGCGCGCAAAATGGATCGTCATGATACATGTGAACGTGGTTGAAACGTTCGGCGGGCATGTTGCCCTGGTATTCGATGATGGCGTGATCGGGGCCTTCGAGATACGCGAAGCCGGCTCCGCCCCGCGGCTTGATCCCTTGAGCCTTGGCTTCGGCGATCTGGGCCTGCGTGCGTCCGAGTGTTCCGCCGGCGCCCGGCCAGGTGTCGCTTGAAACCCAGACCGAGTTGTCTCCTTCGCCGGTGTAGAGCGGAAGCAGCGTGACTTTGTTCTTCAAGTACGTTGCGAGGTTCTCGCGCACGTCGACCACGTGCCAGCCGAAATGCCAGATAGCGGTTTGCGGTTCGAGTAGCGGCGGCTTGTTGACTTTGGTGAAGAGGACGTAGACCTTGCCGGTTTTGAGCGCAGGAAAACCGCCCCAGGTGGCTTTCGAGGTGCTGGGAAATTGTTTGGTATAGAAGTCGATGGCCGCTTCCGGATTGGTGGAGTTGAGATGCAGATGGTGAAATCCGGGCGGCGGGAGCGCGGAGGAGTCAGCGGATTGAGCGACGCTCAGCGAAGAGAACGTCGCGGCGAGCATCGCGGCCAGAAGAAACGCTCTGATCTTCATAGTGTCACCATGTTTCCTCAGAATAGCATCGGCTGGCGGGTTTTCGCGCGCTGGCCCTGATGATCCGGCCTATCTGGAGCGCATGTATTTCCAATAAATCCGGACGACGTCGCCGAACGCGGTGACAAAATCAGTTGGGCCGACCTTGGAGCCGGCGATGTCCTCCCATACCGGCAACGGAAATTCGTAGATTTGGGCCGCCGCCGATTCCGCGGAGCCGAGCCGCCGGATGTAGCGCGCCAGGATCTCGACGTCGAAGACCCAGCGTGTAGAGAACGGTTCGGCGAACAAGGCGCGAGTGTTTGGCGAGACACGGAAAAGTTTCGCACCGCATTGGGTGTCGTAGATCGGGAGCTGCAGCATCAGGGAAACGACCGTGGCGAAGACGCGTCCGAGGTAATGGCGAGCGGCTCGGCGATGCACTTTGCGTCCCGAGCAGCTTCACGCGAGCGCCGAAGACCATGTCGATCTCCGGACGGTCGAGCAGCACGGCCATGAAGTCAGGGATGACTTCGAGCGGAGTAGCAAGGTCGGCGTCCCAGTAGCCTGCGTAGTCAGCGCCCAGCTCGAAGGCGTAGTTCATGCCCCGGCGAACCGCCTCGGCTTTGCCTTGATTGACATCCGCACGTACGACGGCGATGCGATCCGGAGCGAACTGCCGCAAGCGCTCAAGGACTTCGGGCGTGGCGTCTTTGCTGCCGTCATCGGAGAAGACCAAGCGGTAGTCCGAGTGTTGAAGAAAGTCCCGGAACGAGTCAACCGGCAGACGAAGAGCCTCATTGTAGCAAGGCACGACGATCACGACGGCGGGTTCGGGCAAAGTGCGATGATAGCGTACTCTTCGCCTCTTGTTAGAGTGTTGGTTGTGGACGGGGTGATGATAGTTGACAAGCCGCAGGGTTTGACTTCGCACGACGTAGTGAATCGTGTGCGCAGGCTGGCCGGCACGCGCAAGGTGGGACACCTGGGAACGCTGGACCCGATCGCGACCGGCGTGCTGCCGCTGGTGATGGGGCGCGCGACGCGGCTGGCGCAATTCTTTTCGAGCGGCGAAAAAGAATACGACGCTCGCATCCGGTTCGGGTGGGCGACCGATACCTATGATCGCGCCGGGACGGCTGTTTCCGAACCCGTGGAGCCGAGCATCACTCGCGAGCAATTGGAAGAAGAGCTGGCGAAATTTCGCGGCCCGATCGTGCAAACGCCGCCGCCGTACTCGGCCAAGAAAGTTGCCGGCACGCCCGCGTACCGGCTGGCTCGAAAGCAGATCGCGGTGGAACTGGCGCCGGTGGCAGTGTGTATCCATGCGCTGGAGCTAGTGGAGTTCGACGGAGTCCGCGCGCGCATCCGCGTGCGGTGCTCTACCGGAACGTATCTGCGGAGCATCGCGCACGATCTCGGCCAGCATCTGGAGTGCGGCGCTTTTCTCGAGGAGTTGCGGCGAACCGCATCCGGCGAATTCAGCGAAAAGGACGCGCGCACTTTCGAGCAACTGGAAGCGCTGGCGTCGGAGGGGCGATTGAGCGAGGCGTTGATCCCGGCGACGCAGGTACTATCCGAGTTTCCGACCGCGAACGTGGACGCGCTCACGGCCGGCCAGATCCGGCAAGGGCGCGATTTTCGCGTGTCGCCGTTTCGCGCTCGGCCCGAGGCGAAGTATGTGAAGGCGATTAGTCCCGAAGGCGAGCTGATTGCAATCGGGGAAGCTCGTCTGCCGCATTTGTATCATCCGATTCTGGTGCTCTAGCCCGTCACGGCGCAGTCGCCGCCGGTTAACTTAATTTCGATTGTGGCCGGGCGAATTCGCCTGTATGATAGTGCATTAGCCAAAAATCAACCCAGGCCGGAGGCATTCATGGCGGCATTTGATTTGCGCCCGTTGTCGTTGGGCGAAGTGCTGGACCGGACGTTCACGCTGTACCGCCGCCACTTCTTGCTGTTTGTAGGCATCTCGGCGATTCCTCAAATCCTGGTGTTAGCAATCAACCTCATCCAGATCTTCTTCGTGAATACCACCGAAACCACTCCCGGCGCCATGCTGACAATGCTGATTGGCCTCGGGATTACTCTGGCGGTTCTGGTTCTGACGGTGGTGGCGTATCTTTTCTCTCAAGGCGGTACGATTCTCGCCGTAACAGATGTCTATCTCGGACGCACTACTTCGATCATCCAATCGCTTCGCCGGGTCTGGGGTGAACTCGCAACTTTGTTTGGAGTGGTGTTGCTCAACGGTTTGGCGATTCTCGCCGGCACCCTGCTGTTGGTCATTCCGGGGATTTACGTGCTCTGCCGCTTGCTGGTTTGCGTTCCGGCGGCGATGGTTGAGAACCGCGGCCCCAGCGAATCGCTTTCACGAAGCTGGGCGCTGACCAAGGGAGCGGCCGGACGGAGCTTCGTCATCATCTTGCTGTATTCGGTCTTGGCCATCGCGCTGGCGCTCATTTTGGTTACTCCGTTTTCCGGGCTGGCGGCCGCGGCAGGCCCGAAGAATCCTGAAATGATGCGATTCTGGTTGTTGCTGGCGGACGTCGGAAGCACGGTCGCCAGCGCGCTGGTGAGTCCGATTGTGCTGATCGCCAACTCAGTATTCTATTTCGATTTGCGCGTTCGCAAGGAAGCCTTCGATCTGCAATTTATGATGGATCCAAACAGCGAAAGGATCACCGGTTCTCGTTCCAGTATTCCGTCGATTCTGTCGTAAACCGGCGCAGCACTTGATGAGAGCCACTTTCTTCTGCCTGGTGAACCTGCTTCTGTGCCGGTTGCTCCTGGCTGCCTCGGACCCTGCTTCGCTGGCCGCCGAGCTGCGGCGAATCGAAGCGCAGATCGACCAAGGACAAGGCGCGTCGGTCCGCAAAGCGCTCCCAAAGGAGTGGGTGGTTTCGACACCGGAAGGAAGCTACACCATCTCCACCGAACCACTTCAGGATTTGCTCAAAAGCAACTTGGGAAACGAGCGCGAGAATCAGCAGGAGGCGCATGCCTGGCTGGATCATCTGGCGGCTCACCTGGAGCAGAGTTCCTCCGTGTCCCGCGTGGATGCGGACGCCGACGGCGAGATCGCGCGCATCCTGGCGAGGCCGGAGTTTCGCGGTATCGGTCCGCCCAGCCAGTGGGACTTGATTCGCGGACGCATCCAGGTATGGTTCGCAAACCTGCTGGGGCGTGTCTTCAGCTTCGTGCAGCAGCACTCGAGCGAGAGCAAAGTTTTTTTCTGGGTGGTCATGATCGCGGCGGTGGTTACGATCGGAGCGTGGCTGCTGCGCCGGTCGACGCGACAGGAGCGCCTTTCGCTGGGCATTGCGTCGCCCGCGGTTCCGGCGCGAACCTCGAACGAATGGATTGTCGCGGCGCGTTCCGCTTCCGAGCGCGGGGATTTTCGCCAAGCCATCCAGTGTGCGTACTGGGCGGCCATCGTGCGGCTGGAAGACATGGGCTCGCTGCCGAGGAACCAGCCCCATACGCCGCGGGAGTGTCTCAGAATGATTTCCGAGCGCCGCAAGGGGGAGCCTTCGCAGTTCGCCGCGCCGCTCTCGGCGCTCACTGCCGGCCTGGAGCGCCATTGGTACGCAGATAAAACGGCCAGGGCCGAAGATGTTTCGGCCTGTTTCGGCGCTCTGGAGGCTTTGGGATGCCGGTTGGACTAGATTCGGCCGATCGCAAACTGCTGCTGGGCGCGGCCGCCGTTACGCTTGTGCTGGTCACGGGCACGTTCCTGATCGGGCCCGCGAACCAGGGGCTGGAATCGTCCGTGCCCTCCAGCTATTCTTCCGATTCCGGTGGCGCGCTGGCGGCTTACCTTCTGCTGGCCGACTTGCACTACGACGTGCGGCGCTGGTCCGATACGCCGGCCGGGCTGGAACATCTCGGACGCGACGCCGTGCTGGTGCTGGCCGAACCATCGGTCACGCCTTCCAACCAGGAGCGGCGCTGGCTGCGTGGCTTCGTCCAGAACGGCGGCCGAATTCTATTTTGTGGATCATCGCTGCGGGACTTCTTTCCGGACGTGCGTCTGGCGCGCCGCTCGGGATTCGAATGGGAGGACTTCACGGCGCGCATTCCCAGCTATGTTTCGCGCGGCGCGCATCACATCGTACTTCAGCCGAAAGCGACTTGGCCGATCCTGGGACCGTCGCAGCTCCGGCTCTATGGAGACCGCGATGAGGCCGTGGTAGTGGCGTGGCGAATGGGCGCAGGAGAAGTTCTGTGGTGGGCCGCAGCCACTCCGCTGACCAACGCCGGAATTCGCCGTGAAGGAAACGTCCGGCTGTTTCTGAATACGGTTTCTGGCCCGACGTCTGACAAACCGCCGACTGTGTATTGGGACGAGTATTTCCACGGACAGCGCGCTTCGCTCTGGAGCTACGTGGAGAAAACGCCGGTGGGTTGGGGTCTTCTGCAAGCAGGCATCCTTGCGGCCGCGGTGCTGTTCTCAAGAAGCCGGCGGTGGGGACCGGTTGCGACGCCCGCCGCGGTCTCCCGGCTTTCGCCGCTCGAGTTCGTCGATACGCTGGGAAGCCTCTATCAGAGCGCCGGAGCCGGCTCGATCGCGGTGGACACATCGTATCGGCGGTTGCGGCTTCAATTGACGCGCCGATTGGGTTTGCCGGCATCCGCTTCTGACAGCGCTCTGGCCGAAGCTGCCGGACAGCGGTTGGGTTGGAACGCGGCCGAGTTCGCCGATTGCATGCGCCGGGCGTCCGAAGTGGTACACCTTCACAAGATGCGCTCCGCTGATGCGTTGGAACTGGTCCGGCAACTGGAAGGTTTCTCGGCGCAGCTCGGAGTTCGGCAATTCGTCCCGGAGAAAAATTGAGTATGGAACAATTTTCGGCTCTGGCGGCCCACGTCCGCAGCGAGCTTTCGAAAGTATTCATCGGCCAACGCCAGGTGGTGGATCAGTTGCTGCTGGTGCTGATCTGTTCCGGCCATGCGGTGATTGAGGGTGTGCCAGGCCTGGCGAAGACGCTCGCGGCAAAATCGCTGGCGAGAATCTGCGGCCTGGGATTTCAGCGCGTACAGTGTACACCGGACTTGATGCCGGCCGACATCACCGGCACCAACGTTTTCAATTTGAAGGAGAGCAGTTTCCACTTGCATCGTGGGCCGGTGTTCACGGACCTGCTGCTGGTGGACGAAATCAATCGCACGCCGCCTCGCACGCAGTCAGCGCTGTTGGAGGCGATGGAAGAGCGGCAGGTAACCATCGACGGCGTGCGCTATCCGCTGCCTGAGAACTTCACCGTGCTGGCGACGCAGAACCCGATCGAGTTCGAGGGAACCTATCCGCTGCCGGAGGCGCAACTGGACCGGTTTCTCTTCAAAATCCGCATCGAGTATCCGTCGGCGGAGGAAGAGGTCGAAATCATCTCGCGCTTCGACAAAGGATTCGACCCGCGCCGGTTGGATGAGATCGCGCTCACTCCACTGGACCCGTCTTTGCTTTCCGCGGCGCGGCGCGAAGTTGAAAATGTGAAGGTGGAGCCGACTCTGTATTCGTACCTGGTGGCCGCGGTTCGGCGCACGCGCGACTGGCCGGCGCTCGCTCTGGGCGCGAGTCCGCGCGCGGCCGTGGGATTGTTCTTCGTCGCCCGCGCCATGGCTGCCATGGATGGCCGCGACTATCTGTTGCCGGACGATATCAAAGCGGCGGCTCTGCCTGTTTTGCGGCATCGAATTCTACTCAAGCCGGAAGCGGATCTGGAAGGCATCACGCCGGATCACGTGATCCAGCAGGTGCTGGCGAGCGTCGAGGTTCCGAAAGTGATGTACGCGAGTCCGCCGGCCAGGGAGAGCGCCTAGCGCATGCTTGGCCCGCTGGTTCCGCCGAGCGTCGCTGCGGTTGCTCAGCGCCGCGGCAAGTTGGCCTTCGGCTTCGGTCAGCGCTTCTTTGTCTTTCTGCTGCTCGGTCTCGCGTGGCTCGTGCCTGCGTGGTGGTCGCCGCGGCTGATCCTCGCGATGCTGCTGTGGGATCTGCTGGCGATGGGCGCGTGGCTGTACGATCTTTTGTCGCTGCCGGATCCTCGGGAGATCGAAGTGCGCCGTGTCTGGTCCAATGCGCTCTTGCTGGCGCGACCGGGTTCAGTCGGTATTGAACTGACTAACAACAGCGGGCGAGGAATCCGCGTGTATCTGGTGGACGAAACACCGGTGTCGGTTCGTGACGAACCGCCGGAGTTGGAGATCGCCGTGCCAGCGGGTCGAACCGAGACGACAGGTTATGAGGTTCGTCCGCGGGAGCGCGGCGACATCCGTTTCGGCGATCTGTTTCTGCGCTACCGCAGCGTGCTTGGATTCGCAGAGCGCTGGAGTGTTGCCGGGCTGGCGCAGACGGTTCGGGTTTTGCCGGACCTGATGGAGGCCAAGGACCAGGCGCTGTATCTGATCCGCAGCCGCCAGGTGGAGATGGTGAAGCGGCGGCGGCGGCAGCGAGGATTGGGGCGCGAGTTCGAGAGTCTTCGCGACTACCGGCAGGGCGACGATTTGCGCGATATCTATTGGCCGGCGACAGCGCGGCGCCATCAGCTCACGACGCGCGAATTCGAGTCGGAGCGCAGCCAGATGGTTTGGATCGTCCTGGACGCGGGGCGGTTGCTGCGCGCGCGAGTGCTGGATCCGGCGCGGGCGTTCGCGCTCACGAAATTGGACTACGCGGTGAATGCGGCGCTGTCGCTGGCGCAGGTCGCTTCGCAGACCGGGGATCGAGTAGGTTTGCTTGCGTACGGCCGATCGATTCAACAATCCGCAGGCGCAGGGCGCGGGCCGCTGCAGATTCGCAGGCTGGTGGATTGTTTGTCACTGGTTCGCGCGGAAGCGCTGGAGGCCACCCACGCGGTGGCCGCGCGGACGTTGCTCCAGAAGCAGACGCGCCGCGCGTTAATCGTGTGGATCACCGACTTCGCCGAGACGCCAGCGCTACCGGACGTCATCGAATCGGCCATCCAGGCGAGCCGGCGTCACCTGGTTTTGTTCGCGGCCGTGAGCCAGCCCGATCTTGCCCGGGTGGCGGCTGCGATTCCGCAGAATGAGAACGACATGTTCCGGCACGCAGCGGCGGTCGAGATCGCCCATCGCCGCGATGTGCTGTTGCGTGATCTGCGGCAGAAGGGAGTGCTGGCGCTGGAGCTGACGCCGGGTATGCTGACTTCGTCGCTGGTGAATGAGTATCTCGAGATCAAAGACCGTAGTCTGTTGTAGGGGTCTTGCCACGAGACAGCAGCCAGGAGAGCAGCGCGGAGAACAGCACCGCGGCCAATGCGAATTTCATCGCGACGGGAGAGTTGCTCGGCGAGAAGAACCCTTCGATGGCGCCGGCTACCAGGAGGATGGGAATCGATCCCAGCAAGAGCCGCGCGGCGCGTCCACCGGCGCGCGCCAACGATTCACGGCGCGGCAGGAGGCCCGGAAAGAAGAGGCCGCGGGCCAGCTCCAATCCGCCGCCTCCGGCGATGAAAACCGCGGGAAGCTCCAGCACTCCATGCGGCGCGACGAAACTCCAGAAGGAGATCGCCATGCCGGCGTGCCAGGTTGCGGCGCCTGCCACGCCAAGCATCAGGCCGTTGAACAGCATCATCCAGATCGGACCCGACGCCGGTGATGCCCAACGCGAAAGTGCGTGAACGCGACCGCGAGATTGTTGGTGGTGATCGCAGAAGTCGGCGACGGGTTTCATGGCCACAACGGAATGGGTCCACATCTGGCGCCGCTCGATGGTGTCCATCACTTCGGAAGGCAGCAGCCGGTAGGCGAAGCCGGGATCGTGAATGGTCACCACCCATCCGGCCAGCGTGGCGGCGGCGAAGATCGCGGTGGCGAGCAATATGGGGCGCAGCGCTTGGCGGAAAAGCCGGGGATAGGTTTTGGAATAGAACGTCAGTATTCCGGATGTTTTGGGCCGCCGGCCCGAGTACAGCAAGTTGTGGCTTCGGCCCAGCAACTGATTCAGATACGCTGCTAGTTGTACACTTGTTTTGTCTTCGGTGACCACGGAAAGATCAGAGGCAGTTTGGCGGTAAAGGAGACCCAATTCCTGCAATTCGCGGCTGTTCAGCGCGGCCAGGCCTTTGCCGGCGCGAAGCACCAGTTGCTCCAGGCGGTCCCAATGCGGTCTCCGTTTTTCCATCCAGCGAACTGATACCATGCTTCCCAACCAGCCTAGCGCGTCTTCGCCCTTCAGCGAACATCACAAGATCGAGACGCCGGAACAGACCAGTCTGCAGTTCTCGATTGCCGGGATCGGAACGCGCTTCCTGGCGCTGGCAGTGGACCTGATGATTGAAGCAGCCGCCGGAGCGGTGTTGCTGGTGATCGCGCTGGTTCTCGGAATTACGGGAGTGCTCAGCAACCTTCCGTTCAGCGGGCAGTGGTTGGCCGGCTTGATGATCGGAATGTTTTTTCTTTTGCAGTTCGGCTATTTCGCCGTGTTTGAAATTTTCTGGAATGGGCAAACGCCGGGCAAGCGCATGGTGCACATCCGTGTGGTGAAGGACTCCGGACGGCCGCTCAGCGTGAGTGAAACGATTGGCCGGAATCTGATGCGGATCGTCGATCAGTTGCCGGCGTTTTACGCAGTGGGGATCGTGAGCATGCTGCTCACCGGCGCGAACAAGCGCTTGGGCGACTTGGTGACCGGAGCGATCGTGATTCGCGAAGGATCGCTGGCCACGCTGCGGCCGGTTTGGGACAGCCAGCCGGCGGTTCGGGCGGTGACCGCAGCCGGGTCGCCGCAACTCTCGGCCGACGACCTGGCATTGATCGATGCATTCCTGGGACGCCGGTACGAACTGCCTGACCACGTCCGCTCTCGCGTCGCGGGCGAGATTCTGGAACGATTGCGGCCGCGCATTTTGATTCAAGCGGACCGGGAAACATCGGCGGAATCGGTTCTGGAGAGCCTAGCTCATGAGCGCCGATCCACAGGCGGCTACGGGTGATCCGGCAGCGCGCATTTTGCTTGACCAAATGAAGCAAGTTTAATTCCACGTTCAATCAGGCATCAGGTTTGTTGGTTTATGATTCAAGTGTGCGTGGTCTCCTGCTCCTAGTTGTGCTGGCCGTGGTTTGCCTGCATCGCTGGCGGCGCGCAAGACGACGCGCCGAAAGCTGAAAGCTGCCAAGAGCGAGCCCAAGTACAGCGATACGTTCTCGGGGCCGATCGTGGAACTGTCGGCGGACAAGCTCACCGTGTCGCGCAGCATATCTGGGCAAACCGGCCGAGAAGCGCACGTTCTGGATCAAGTCCGACACGCGCGTGGAAGGAAAACTGCGGATGAAGGCCAAGAGTGACGGTGGGGTTCGTGACTACCGATGATGGAGATGTGGCGCGGTTGATCGTCGTACGAGGTACGCGAGCGCCGCCAGGCAAGAAGAAGTAGGTTTTACTTTTTCTTTTTTCGCTTTGGCCGCCCAGCCTTTTTTCAGCACCTGCCGCGCGCGTCCGAGCGCCAACGCGTCCGGCGGCACCGGATCGGTGATCACCGATCCTGCGCCGATGTAGCTGTCATCTGCCGATTTCGATGGGCGCGACCAACGTGGAATTGCTTCCGACGAAAGCGTCCTTGCCGATTTGCGTGCGATGTTTCGCGACGCCGTCGTAGTTGCAGGTGATGGTGCCGGCTCCGATGTTGGTGCGCTCGCCGATTTCGGCGTCGCCCAGATAGGCCAAGTGATTGGCCTTGGCGCCGGCGCCGAAGCGCGTGTTCTTCAGCTCGACGAAATTGCCGATGCGGGCGTTGGCGCCGATGCGGGTGCCGCCGCGCAGTCGCGCGAAGGGGCCGATGCGCGCGCCGGCTTCGATCGTGGAATCGGCGATGGAGGTGAAGGGCGCGATTTCAACGCCGGTCGCCAGACGTGGAATCGCGGATCACCGAGCAGGCGCCGATGCGGCAATCCGCGCCGATGCGGGTGCGGCCCAGGATCTGCGCGAACGGCTCGACGACGGTATCGGCGGCGATTCGCACCGGCGCATCGATGGTGACGGTTTCGGGCTTCTCGATGGTGACGCCGTCGAGCATGAGCTCGCGCGACTTTCCGGTCGCGGAAGATTTTGTCGACCTCGGCCAGTTCGGCGCGCGTGTTGATGCCCAGCAGCTCGCGCGAGTCGTCGACTTCCATGGCGGCCACGCGATGGCCGGCGCGCACCAGGATCTCGACGATGTCGGTCAGGTAGTATTCGTGCGCCGGATTGTCGGGCCGGATTTTCCCGATGTACTTCCACAGCAGGTCGGCGCGAAAGCAGTAGATGCCGGAGTTGATGAACGGGATGGCGCGCTGTTCGGCGGTGGCGGCCTTGTGTTCGACGATGGCCTGGACGTCGCGGCGTTGAATCGAAGACGATGCGGCCGTAGCCGGTGGGATCGTCCGAGGCGCGTGGTGATGACGGTGGCGGCGGCGTGAGCTGGCGGCCTGGCGGCGCACCAGTTTCTTCAGCGTGGCGGCGGCAAGCAGCGGGCAATCGCCATAGAGCACCACCACGCAGGCCGCGCTGCGGATGCCAGCGCGCGGCGGCAGATCAGCAGGGCGTGCCCGGTGCCTTTTTGTTCCTTCTGTTCGGCGAACCGCACGCCCAGCGGCGCGATCAGCGCCTCGCACCTGATCGGCCTGATGGCCCAGTGACCACAGTGATGTTGCGGCCGCGGGTGACCTGCGGAGCGCGGTGCCGACGACGTGCTCGATCAGCGCGAGCCCGCCGGCGCGATGCAGAACTTTCGCGCGCTTGGATTTCATGCGCGTACCCAGGCCGGCTGCCAGGATCACCACGTTCAGGGGTGATTTCATTTCGGTTGCAGTTTACCTGGCTCCCGAGGACGCGGACCTTGTGAGCGGCGCGGCGCGGCCGCGGCGGGCCAGTTCGAGCATGACCTGAGCCGCGGCGCGCGGATCGTGGCGCACGATGTCGCCCTCGCCCAGCAGATCGGCGGCGACCACTTGCAGGCCCATTCGCTGCCAGCCGGTCGATGATCGTTCATCACGGGCATCGCTTTTTGAGCGGCGTATTTCCGCCGTTGCCGGGCGCTGATGCTGCGCGTGTTGACGACCGCCACGTCGAGCATCGGGCACCCGGCGTGCCGGTGAATCGCGGCCACGTGATCGGAGGCGCGAAAACCGATGGTCTCGCCGGGCTGCCACATCAGATTCACGAAATACGCTTTCAAGGCGCGGCTGCGTCGGATGGCTTGCGGGATTCCTTGGACCAGCAGATTGGGAATGACGCTGGTGAACAGCGAGCCGGGACCGAGCGTGATCAGATCGGCCTGTTCGATGGCTTCCAGCGTTTCCGGCAGCGGCTTGCAGACGCGCGGCCTGAGACGGATGGAGCGGATGGGCGAACGGCTCTTGCTGATTTTGGTCTCGCCGGCTGACCATGCGTCCGTTTTCGAGTTCGGCTTCGAGCGTCACGTTGGCGGCGGTGCACGGGATAGATGCGGCCCAGGCTCGCCAGGACTTCCGACGATAGTTTGACGGCCTGCGCGAAATCGCCGGTGAGATCGGTGAGCGCGGTCAGGAACAGATTGCCGAAGCTGTGGCCCTTCAGGCCGCGGCCTTCCGAGAAGCGGTATTGGAAGAGCTTGGAAAGCAGGGCTTCGTCTTCCGACAGCGCGACCATGCAGTTGCGGATGTCGCCGGGCGGCAGGACCTCGAATTCGCGGCGCAAGCGGCCGGAGCTGCCGCCGTCGTCGGTGACGGTGACGATGGCCGTAATCTCGATTTCGCGCGGCGGCTGCGCGTAGCGCTTGAGGCCGTGCAGCAGGGTGGAGAGGCCGGTGCCTCCGCCGATTGCGACGATGCGAAGCGGTTCCATCATCTATAGCATCGCAGGTTCTGGCGCGCGGAGGGCTGAGCCGCTCGGGACTATTCTGGGCATAGAACTGCGATAGCAATTCTGTACCAGATCGCGGCGAAAATTCTCGAAAAGAGTGGTGTTTGGACGTGTCAGGCGGCGGGCTGGTCGTCTTCGTCATAAACCGGGACGGATTCCAGGTCTTCGGCTTCGAAGACCTGGTCGCAATCCAGGCAGCGGACGTAGTCGACCCCATCGCGTCTCGCCATGATTTCGGTCCGGGCGTGTTCGCAGGGCTGCATAAATGGAGATTATCCCTATTCTAAGGATGCGGATGAGGTTGTCAAGCCCCCCAAAGGTTCCATGTAACTGCCTTAGGGCGTTTCACCGCGCCAGGTGACTTTCCAGGATCAATTGTGGGTCAAAGCTGGCCCACTCGGCCTCGCGCGACGCCGCGTCGTCGACCGCCCGCTTGGGAACCAGGCCGATGTATTGCACGCCGCTGATCGCGATACCGCGCGCGGCAGCTTCCCGCCGCACCGCGCCCAGAGCCACATCGAGCGGGGTCTGCTCGAAATCCGTGAGATTCATCGAGACTTGGACGAGCTTGCGGCTCTCGAGCGCCACGCCGATCGCTTTCAGGCCCGGCAGCCCGCCGGAGAAGCTCGAATCTTGCGCGCGATAGATCCGGGCGATCTGCGAGATCGCCGGTCTGCAAATTGACATTGAACGCGATCAGCAGCTTTCGCGCGCCGATCACGCACGCGCCCGCGCTCGGATGCAGCGACGGCCCGCCCAAGTCGGGCGCAACGCCGGGTGTTCGAATCCGCCACGTCGGATATTTTCGAGCGGCCTGCGTTCCGGGCTCGAGGCCGCAGCTTCGTAAAAGTAAACCGGCACGCCCAGCTCGTTCCACACTCGTTCGCCGGTCCGGTGGGCGATCGCGACGCAGTCGGCCATGGTCGCGCCTTCGCAGCGGCACGAACGGCACGACGTCCGCCGCGCCGATCCTCGGATGCACGCCGCTGTGGCGCCGCAGATCGATGCGCTCGACCGCGGCCTCGATCCCCGCGAATGCCGCTTCGCCCACGCGCTTCCGGCGCGCCCGCAAACGTGATCACCGATCGATTGTGATCCGGATCCATCTCCCGGCGCAGCACCTTGCACGCCTGCCTGAGGCGATGGCCGTCTCGATCGCCTCAACGACCGCCGCGATCACGTCCTTCGGAAAAATTGGACACGCACTCGATCAGTTGGCCGGCCACCGCACCTCGGATCGTTCCACCAGAACCCTGCCGCTCTTCATGACTCGCTCCACCACGTTCACGCCAAAATGATAGGGTATCTCGCGGTAGTCGGGCACGCTCAGGATCAGCAGGTCGGCGCTCTTGCCGACTTCGAGCGATCCGATACTCGAAGCCCTGCCGAGCGCGTGCGCCGCATTGAGCGTGGTGGCCGTAATAGCTTCGGCCGGCGCCATGTTCAAAGTCTGGCAAGCCAACGCGACGATCATCTGCATATTCTGCGAGGGACTGGTCTCGGGATTGTAGTTGGTTGCCAGCGCGATCGCCGCGCCTCGGTCGATTAATCGCCGAGCTGGCGCGTGCCGCTCGCTTCCCAGGTAGAACCCGACCCCAGGCAGAAGCGTCGCGACGCTGTGCGATCGAGCCAGAAGCACGATGTCTTCCTCGCTGGCGTCGATGATGTGATCTACGCTGGCGGCGCCCGATCTCGACCGCCAGCCGGATGGTCCCGGCATTCGGCCAGCGGACCGCTATGCACCTTCAGCGCGAACCCAAGCTCCCGCGCGGCCGTCAGATAGCGGCGCGGCCTGCGCGAACGTGAAGGCTCCCTCCTCGCAGCGGATGTCGGCGAACTCGGCCAGCTTGCGGCGCTTCACCAGTGGCAGCGCGTGGCCGCAGATCCATTCCAGGTATTCATCCGGGCGGCCCTCATAACCCGGCGCCGGGCGCGCGCATAAGAAAGTCGATATGATCTCGCACGGGTTGCTTCTGCAGCGCCGAGTGGACGCGCAGGATTTTGATCTCGCCCGCTTCGGTGAGGCCGAAGCCGGACTTGGCCTCGAGCGTCGTGGTGCCGTGCCGGACCGCCTCCTCCAAAGCGCGAGTTGCCAGCGTCTCCAGCGAGCGCAAGGAAAGCTCCTGAATCGACCGTGCCAGCGCCAGTGCGCCCCCGCCGGCCTGTGCGATGGCCTCGTGGCTGGCTCCCGCCAGCCGCATCTCGTAGTCCGACATGCGGGCCTGCCCGGCGACCAGGTGCGTGTGGCTGTCGACGAATCCCGGCATGACGACACACCCGCTGGCGTCGATCTCCTCGGCTTCGCGCGCCAGCGCCAGGTTCTCCAGCCGCCGGCTGGGTCCGACTTCGCGGATTAAGCCGTCGACAATCAGCAGCGCGCCATCTTGAATGAGCCCCAGATTCCGGAGATCGGACCCGCGGCGGGGTCCGCTCGGTCCTCGCAACGTGAGAAGTTGCCGGGCTCCCCTGACCAGCGTGACGTTACGCATCGTGGGGATGCAATCGCGGAGGACTATCCCGATCCTTTTCCAGGCTACACCATGGCTGAGAGGAAGGAGGCCCGGCGGCAACTACAAGCAATAGGCCGTCGGACAGAACCGAGGCCACCAGAACGACAAAACACGCATGGCCAGCCCTCACCACCGGACGTCCCCGTCTCGCAGGTTCGCACGTCGATCCAACTGCTTGCCGATTCGAATGTCGTCGGCATCATGGTGGCCAGAGCCGACGGAACGATTGTCGAGGCCAATGAAGAATTCCTGCGCATCGTCGGCTATTCGCGCGACGATCTAGACGCCGGGAAGTTGAGTT
Source organism: Terriglobia bacterium (assembly GCA_963792065.1). Taxonomy (GTDB): domain Bacteria; phylum Acidobacteriota; class Terriglobia; order Bryobacterales; family Bryobacteraceae; genus Palsa-89. The sequence goes on along the minus strand of CAWBUU010000001.1, from coordinate 4,536,532 downwards.
GGATGCGGATCTGACGCCGCCGGAATGGGCGGAGAGCCGACCGGCAGGTGACCGAGCGCGTGAGAAACACCGGCATCGCGCCCGCTTTCGAAAAAGAGTACATCCGCAAAAGACGGCACGCGTGTGCCGGTGCTGATTGGAATCGCCGCCCTGACCTGATCCCGAGCCGGACCGCGGATGCCGTCTGCTTTGTCGTGGACTTGAGCAAACGCAAGCAGGCCCAACGCGAGCGGGACCACCTGCTGATCGAACGGGTCGCCATGCTCGAGTCGGTAGGCGAAGGAATTTATGGCCTGGATAACGCCGGACGATGCACGTTTATCAATCGCGCCGCGGCCGCGATGCTGGGTTACGAGCCCGAAGAGTGCCTGGGCCGCAACATGCACGAGCTGATCCACTTCGCGGCGCGCCGACGGATCGCCCTATCCGGAACAAGAGTGTCCGACCTTCGACGCATTCCGAAATGGCCAATGCGTGCGCGTCGACGATGAAGTCCTTTGGCGCCGCGATGGCTCTTGCTTTGCAGCCGAATACGCGTCCTGTCCGATCATCGAGAACGGAAAGATCGAGGGAAGCGTCGTTTCCTTCAAAGACATCAGCCAGCGAAAAGCAAGTGGACGCCCGGCTGCGAGCCAGTGAAGAGCGCTTTCACAGCGCATTTGTCAATGCCGCAGCCGGCATGTTCATTACCGATCTGGACGGCCGCTTCCTGGAGGTCAATCGCGCGTTCTGCGAGATGCTTGGCTACGATGAAGCCGAGCTACTGCGGATCACTTTTCAGCAGTTCACCCATCCCAGCGACCTGGACCGCGCGGCTCGAACTCTGAAGCAACTATTGCGGCAGGAAATTTCCGGCTTTGTCGGCGTGGGCCGGTTTATCCGCAAGAGCGGTGTCCTATTGTGGATCCGGATCAGCATATCGCTCGCCAGCGATGCCGCCGGTAGACCGGCCGAAGTGGTGTGTCTCATTGAGGACATTAGCGAACGCCTGCGCGCCGAGACCGAACTGCGCCGCAGCGAGCAGCGCTACCGCAGCATCGTGGAAAACACGCACGAGGGGATCTGCATGTGCGATCGGGATTGCGGCATAACCTACTACAATCCGCGACTCGGCAACATGCTGGGCTATGATCCCGGCGCTCCAACTGCGGTGTCCTGAAATCCACTTTGAAGAGGACGAAGAAGAGCGGCGCCGGCACTTCGAGATCCAGCAAGCGTGGAATCAGAGAATCGTATGAGAAGCGCCTTCGGAGCAAGGACGGGTCGGTGGTTTGGACCAGCACTTCGGCCAGCCCGCTCCAGGACGACGACGGCCAATTCGCCGGCGCGTCTCTGCATGTTCACCGACATCACCGAGCGCAAGAGGCTGGAGGAGCAACTTCGGCAGTCGCAGAAGATGGAAGCAGTGGGCCGCCTGGCCGGCGGCATCGCGCACGACTTCAACAATCTGCTCACCGTGATTCTGGGCTACAGCGGCGTGCTGGAACGCAAAGTTTCCTCCGCCGATCCGCTGAGCAAGAACATCGTCGAGATTCGCAAGGCCGGCGAACGCGCCGCCGCGTTCACCCAAAAGCTGCTGGCTTTCAGCCGCAAGCAGGTGCAACATCCCCGCGTGTTTTCTCTGAACGATCTGGTCCGCGACACCGAAGGCATGCTGCGGCGGCTGATCGGCGAAGATATCCGGCTGGTGACCGCGCCCGATCCCGGCTCCGGCAACGTCAAGGCTGATCCCGGACCAGATGGAGCAGGTTCTCATGAATCTGGTCATCAACGCGCGCGACGCCATGAACCAAGGGAGGCGAGATCCTCATCGAGACCGGCCGCCAGAATCTCGACTCGGGCGGCGCCCGGCTGCGCGGGCTGGAGGCCGGTCCGTACGCAGTTCTCAGCGTCACCGACACGGGCTGCGGCATGGATGAGCAGACCAAGGCCAGGATTTTCGAGCCCTTCTTCACCACCAAGGAACCCGGCTTGGGAACGGGACTCGGACTCTCCACCGTGCTGGGCTGCGTCAAGCAGAGCGGCGGCGCGATCTCTGTGTATACCGAGATCGATGTTGGCACCACGTTCAAGGTGTATCTGCCGCTGGTGGAGGAATCCGTTTCCGTCGCCAGTGCGCCGGAGCAGTCCGCCGTGCTGGCCGCGGGCGAAACGATTCTAGTGGTCGAAGACGACCCAGGCATCCGCAACTTGGCGAGCGAAGTTCTGCGGGAGCACGGATACAAGGTTGTGGAAGCGCGCAGCGCCGAAGAGGCCCTGGCGATCCGCGACGCGCTGTCCACGGTCGATCTGCTGCTCACCGATGTCATTCTGGGCGGGATGAACGGACAGGAGCTGGCCGATCGGCTAGTCGCAGCGCGCCCCGGCATCAAGGTCCTGTACATGTCCGGCTATACGGAGAACGCCATGGCGCGTCACGGCATTCTCGATCCGGGCCTCAATTTTCTCCCCAAGCCGTTCCGGCCCGAAGAGCTGCTGGCCAAGGTCGGCGAGGTTCTGGCGCAAGACCGCCGTGTTGCGGCCCGCGACAAAGTGCCGCGCCGGATTCTGGTGGTCGACGATGATGCGCAAGTCCGGTCGTTTCTGGCGACGCTGCTCGAAACCGAGGGTTACAATGTTCTGCAAGCCTCCAATGGCAAGCAAGCCCAAGCTCTCTGTCGTGAAACCACATTCGACCTGGTGATCACCGACCTGGTGATGCCCGAACAGGAAGGCCTGGAGACGATTCACGTGATTCGCCGCAACTGGCCGCGGATTCCCCTGGTCGCGATTTCGGGCGCGTTCGGCGGAGCCTACCTCGAACTCGCCAGAAAGTTGGGTGCGAGTGCCTTGCTTCGCAAGCCGTTCGAGCCCGATACAATCCTCAGCGAAGTTCGACGGCTGATCAAGCAGTCCGCCGATCAACCGCCCGAGCCTGGCGATTCAATGCCTCCACGCTAGCTTCGGCCTGCTAGTCTAGGCGCAGTGAAACCCAAGCCCGGCCGCCGGCCGCTCAAGACCCTGGAACGTGTGCTGTCGAAAGCCGGGCTCGGCTCGCGCACCGACGCCCGCAAATGGATCGGCGCGGGGCGCGTCAAGGTGAACGGGCGCGTCATCGGGACGCCGGATCACTGGGTGGACCTGGAGCGCGATAAAGTATCGCTGGATGACCAGCCGGTGCAGGCGTCCAAGAAAACCTACCTCCTGCTTTACAAGCCCAAAGGATACCTGACCACCTACAAGGATCCCGAAGGGCGGCCGACCGTTTACGATCTCATCCAGGATGCCGGACTCTGGGTCGTCCCGGTGGGTCGGCTCGATCTTGACTCCAGCGGGCTGCTGCTGCTGAGCAACGACACGCGCTTCGCCGAGCGCGTGACCAATCCCGACTATAAGGTTCCGAAGACCTACCTGGTGAAGGCGTCCACATTGCTCACGGATGCCCAGCTCGGCCGATTGCGTGCCGGCGTAACGCTGAGCGACGGTCCCACGCAGCCGGCGCTGGTGGAGCGTGTGCGCGATTCGGAGCGGTATTCATTCCTCGAAATCACCATACGTGAGGGACGGAACCGCCAGGTGCGCCGCATGCTCGAAGCGGTGGGAAGCAAGGTGCTGAAGCTGGTGCGGACCCAGATCGGCGGACTGCGCATCGGCGACCTTGCGATCGGCAAGTTCCGCGAGTTGACGCGAACTGAGGTTGACTCGATGCTTCGCCCTGGCGCGTCTCCTTCGTCAGCCGTTCAGCGCGCCGCCCGCCGATCGAGCAGCTCTTCGTAGATCTCCGCCATACGGCCGGCGGCTGAGCGAATCGAAAATCGCTCGCGGATCCATTGCGCTCCGGCTTCCGCCAGCCTTCGCCGCAGCAAGTCATTTCCGATGAGAAGCTCTAGGCGCGCGGTCAATCCCGCAATGTCGTCCGGCTCGAACAGCAGGCCAGTCTCGCCGTTTCGAACCAGTTCCGGATTGCCCCCCACGTTGGACGCAACCGCGCAGCAGCCACAGGCCATCGCTTCCATCAACGAATTCGACAAGGCTTCCGTCCGGGACGGTAGCACGAAAATGTCAATGGCGCGCAGCCATTCGGCGACGCGGTCAGTGGCGGGCGCAAATACGCAATCGGCCAGGATGCCGATCTCGGCGGCTTGCCCTTCGAGCGACGCTAGCGATGGGCCGCTGCCGACGATAGTCAGCTTCAATCGGGCGTCGACTCGGCGCAATCGCGCGAATGCGTTCAGCAGCACGGCCAGGTTTTTTTCGGGCCTCAATGCACAGACCACGCCGATGACCAGCGTATCCGGCGGGAGCGGTGATGGGCGCGATCCCTCGCGAGCGCGGAACTCTTCGAAATCGATGCCGTTATAGCAAAGCCGGATTCGCGAGCTCGAGACGCCTTCGTCGTCTTCCAGGTGCCGCCGGACGAACTCGCAGTTCACTACGATCGCATGCGCCAGCCGATCGGTGGCGCGAACCAGACCGCGGTAGCGCGCTGGAATCAGTTCGCGGTGGGAACGCTGGCTGGACACGAGCGCCGATTGCGTGCACAGACGACCCACCGGGATCGCAAACACCGTAAGCGGATAGTCGAAAGTATGCACCAGGTCGATGCGATGTTGGCGAATGAAGCGAGCCAGCTTCCACGCCCCGGTCGCGGCTTGGGGTGACGCGAAGGAATAAACCGGGAAGTGCACGATCCCGACGCCGGCTGCCGCGAGTTCCCGTCCGCGCAATCCGGCCGGACGGAAACACCCGACCAGCGGCTCGAACCTGGAGCGATCCAGGGCCTTGGCGATTACGGTCAACTGCCGCTCGCTCCCGCCCAGATCCAGTTCGCGCGCCATCAATAATACGCGCTTTGGGATGTCGTTGATAGTAGCATTCCCACGCTTCCATGGCAGCGGCCGGCGTCTCGTTGCGGGCTTGTAAAACTCTTGTAAAACCACTCGCATGCTTCTTGAATTCGACAGAATACGCTTCCGATAACTCAGCTACAATCTCGATAGCAATTCGTTATGCAAACGGTGCTGGTGATCGACGACGACTGCAACTTGCGCGACACCGTCGGAGTCATGCTGGAACGTGAAGGCTTTCACGCGGTGCTGGCCGGCGATGGCGCCGAAGGCGTCAAACAAGCCGTGGCGTTGCAGCCTCGCGTGATCCTGGTGGATCTGCGAATGCCCGGTTTGAGCGGACTCGACGTTTGCAAGCAACTCCGCTCCGCCGGGTTGAAGACCCCGCTGATCGTGTTGAGCGCCGTGAGCGCCGAAATGGACAAAGTGCAGTTGCTCGAAATGGGGGCCGACGACTACGTAGTAAAACCGTTCGGAGCGCGGGAATTGCTGGCGCGCATCCGGGCCGTACTGCGACGCGCCTCCCCGGACGAGAGCCGTCTGCTCGAATTCGCCGACGTGCAAGTGGACCTCACGCGCCGCGTCGTCAACAAAGCCGGCGCGGAACTGCGGCTCACGCGCGCCGAATACAACCTGCTCACCTACTTTCTGCAGAATGCCGACCGTCCGCTGACGCGCGAAATGATTCTCAACTCGGTCTGGGGCTACGACTGGTCCCCCAACACCCGCACCGTGGATGCGCACGTCGTCCGGTTGCGCCAAAAGCTGGAACCCGACACCGCCCGTCCGCGGCACTTCCTGACCGTTCATGGAGTCGGCTACCGTTTCTTGCCCTAGACGCGCTATGCCCCGCAATGTACTCATTGTCGAGGACGCCGAGATCTGCAGCGACACGCTGGAAGTCGCGCTGATGAAAGTTCCCAATCTCGCCGTGCGCTCGGTCGGCACCGCGGAAGAAGCCCTGCAATGGCTGGCGGCGAACGATGTTTCGGCGTTGGTGACCGACCTGCACTTGCCCAGCATGGACGGCTTCGCACTAATCGAAGCGGTCCGCTCGCGGCGTTCCTCGCATTCCCATCCTGGTGATCAGCGGCGACAGCGATCCGCGCATTCCGGCGCACGTCGCGGGACTGGGCGCGAACGCGTATTTCACCAAGCCGTATTCGCCCGCTGAAGTGCTCTTGAAACTCGAAGAGTTGATCGGCGCGTCGGTCTAGCGTGCCGCGTTAGTTCCGCGCGCGCGCTGATGCGACTGCTTTCTTGCGTCCGTCTTTCCACGGCGTCGTGATCGCCTTGCGAATCTTGGCCAGCGGCGCACGGTCGTTGTATTTCACCACGCCCGCGTTTACTTCGATGCCCAGCCGCTTCCATAACGCGCCCAGGTCGGGAGTCATCGGAGTGGCCTTCATTTCGTCATAAAGCTTCGACAGTACCGTGCAGCCGCCGGTGGCGCGGTCGCCCGCCTCGAGCACTCGCTCGATGGGCCAGTCCTGCTCGATGTTGCCGCCTGCGTCCAGGATCCCCCGCATGGCGTCCTGCAGCCCTGCTTTGATTCTTGGTGCACTCGCGGATCTGAACATCGGCCAGCAGCCAATACAACGCGCCGCCCCAATAGGTGCGCCCCCAGGTGTGCGTGTGATCCAGGCCCTGGTCGCCGTCGCGCGGCAGCCCCTGCGGCATGTAGCGCGCCATGTCGCCCCACACTCTGTCGATCTTGAGCTGGCCGATTTGCGCGCGCGCGATCGGTTCGATGTACGTGGCCATGCCTTCTTCGATCCAGTGGTGCTCGCGGCCCTGGCCCTCGACGTTCGGGAACGCCATGTGGACCATCTCGTGCGTCATCATCCAGTCCGTGTCCAGGTCCTGCTGATCGGTGAGCTGGCCCAGCGAGATCCGCGTGAACGGTCCCGACGACCGCATGTTGCCCCACGTGGTTCCGTTGAAGACTCCGCTGCGTCCCTCGGCCGGCCGCACCAGAATGCGGGCGTGCGCGACCGGAAATTTTCCGAAATATTCCGCCACCGCGTCCGCGGCGTTCGTGACCCAGGCGAGGAGTGACGGCTTGGGAAGATCCACGATGCCAGGACCGAAGGTCGACGTCGATGGTCGAGTCGCCGATCTTGATCTGCTCCGGGCGGCGCCGTGTCTTGCGCCCGCGCCGTCGCGGCGAGCAGCCCACCCAGCCACCAGCAATGTGGAAATCGCAGGCGCGAAGCAGCATCATCGTTATGATGTTCGACGATCCCACTCGGGTTACGTCTCTTGACAACTTCCCTCGATCCGGAATTCTTCCGTTCGTAAAGAAATGTTAGAATGTCGTGTTGATGACCGGAGAGATGGAACAGGTCACCCGCTTGCAATCTCTGGACCTGAGAATCGGCGAGTTCGAGCGGGAAATTGCCACACTTCCCAAGCATATCGCGGAGATCGAGAAAGCGCTGGATTCCCACCTTCGCCGGCTGGAAGCCGATCGCGCCGCGCTGGCCGCCAACCAAAAAGAACGCAAGCGCCTGGAAGACGACGCCAAGGTCGAAGGCCAGAAGATTTCCAAGCTCAGGGACCAGATGCTGGGCGCCAAGACCAACGAGCAGTATCGCGCCTTTCAGAACGAGATCTCATTCTGCGAAGACGGCATCCGCAAGGCCGAAGACCGCATTCTCGATCTGATGGCGGAGGCCGAGCCGTTGGATGCCAACGTCAAGAAAGCCGAGGCTGCGCTCAAAGAAGAAAAAGCGCAAGTGGACGCCGAGAAGGCGCGCGCCCGCGAGCGCACCGCCGAGGACCAGAAGCAGCTCGGAATTCTGCAGGCAGAGCGCAAGGGCCTGGTGGCCGGCCTCAAGCCGCCAACCTACTCGGCGTACGAGCGCGTCCGCAAGAAGTGGCACGGCATGGCGGTGGCCGAAGCAGCCGATGGGCGCTGCTCGGCCTGCCAGATTCTGCTGCGCCCGCAGTTCTTCCAGGATCTGCGGCATGCCGAGCAATTGATGTTCTGCGAAAGCTGCGGCCGCATCCTGTACTACAATCCCCCAGTCAGCTTCGAGCATGACCTGGCGGCGCAGGAGCATCAATAGCTCCCGCGATCGCAGGCTTTAGCACCCGGCGATCGCGTGCCTTCCGGCAGCCGCGACAAGTGCCAGCCCCTCTGCGCCTGCGTTACCATGCTTGCATGGCCCGCGTAATTATCGCTCTCCTTCTCGCGGCGATCGCGCTGCCGGCTCAAACCGTCATCCGCCTCGGCACTCTGGTGCCCAAAGGCTCGCGCTGGCACGAGATCCTGCTCAACATGGGCGAGGAATGGAAGAAGGCCTCGGGCGGCAAAATCGAGTTGAAGATCTATCCCGGCGGCGAGCAGGGCGACGAGCCGGAGATGGTCCAAAAGCTCCGCATCAAGAAACTCCAGGCCGTCGCGCTTTCGGGCGCCGGACTCAGCGGCATCGACGCCGCCGTGTCCGCGCTGCAGGTCCCCATGATGCTGTCGATTCCTACGAAGAACTCGACTACGTGCGCGACAAAATCTCCGCGCGCCTCGAAAAAGGCCTGGCGCAGCGCGGCTTCATCGTCCTGAATTGGGGCGACGCCGGCTGGGTCCACTTTCTTCACCAAGGAACCCGCCTCCAGCCCGGAACAGCTTCGCAAGATGAAGTTGTGCGTGCTGCAGGGCGACAACAGCACGTTCGAGCTTTACAAGATCAACGGATTTCATCCGGTAGCCCTGGCCGCCACCGATATTCTCACCGGCCTGCAAACCGGCCTCATCGACGCGTTCCAGGCGCCGCCGCTGATCGCGCTCAGCAACCAGTGGTTCGGCGGCGCGCGCAACATGCTGGACATTCCATTTGCGCAATTGGTGGGCGCCACTTTGATCGACAAGGACGTGTGGGACAAGATCCCCGCGCCGGTGCAGAAGCAAATGCTGCGTCCGCGCACGACCGCCGGCGTCGCCCTGCGCGAAGAGATCCGCAAAGCCGAAGCCGGCGTCGGTTCCCATGATGCAGCAGTTCGGACTCAACGTCGTGCATGCCGACGCCAAGACGCTGGCCGAATGGCGCCAGTTGTCCGAAAGCATCTGGCCGAAGTTGCGCGGCACCATGGTTCCCGCCGACCTGTTCGATCAAGTGAAGCGTCTTCGCGACGAATACCGCAAGGCGCATCCCGGCACCGCCGCGGCAGGGACGCCGTGAGCCACGGCGGCGCCGGCTCTGGAGCCATCCGGGCCCAGCACGCCGCTCCAACTTTTCGAAAATTCGTTCTCCATTCTGGCGCTTTCGCTGATGACCGTGCTGCCGGTGATCGAAATGGTCGCGCGGCAGATTCGGCTGGATCGGAATTCCGGGATCCGCCGTGGTGGTGCAGCAGCTCACGCTCTGGATCGGGATGCTGGGCGGTATGCTGGCCTCGCGCTCCGATCGCTTGCTGGGATTGTCTTCCAGCACGTTCCTGCCGCGAAGCCTGGCTCGCGCCCGCCAAGATTCATTCCGGGCGCCGCGCTGGCGGCCGTTTCCACTTGTCTGGCCTATGCGAGCTGGGTGTTCGTGCGGGCCGAGCGCCAGGCCAGCAGCCAGTTGCTGCCCGGCGTCCCCAAGTGGATCGCGCTCGCCATCATGCTGGTGGGTTTCGCCGTCATCGCACTGCGCGCGGTGTGGCACGCCAGCCCGAGTTGGAAAGGGCGCGCGCTGGCGGCACTCGGGCTGCCCATCCCGGCGCTGTTCGGATATGTCATTCCGGTCGGCACGCCCGGCGTGCTTCCGCTTTCGCTCACGCTGCTCGGCGTGATCGTCGCGTACTCGGCCTGCCGATCTTCGCCGTGTTCGGCGGCCTCGCGCTGCTGCTGTTCTGGGGCAACACTACGCCGGTGGCCTCGGTTCCGGTGGAAATGTATCGGCTGGTGGCATCGCCGCTGCTGCCGTCCATCCCGCTGTTCACTCTGGCCGGCTACTTCATGGTGCAAGGCGGCGCAACCAAACGGCTGCTGACGAGTCTTCACCGCGCTGTTTAGCTGGATTCCCGGCGGCCTGGCCATCGCCACCGTCGCCATCTGCACCGTCTTTACCTTCGCCGGCTCGGGCCTGACCATTCTTTCGCTCGGCGGCCTGCTGGTGCCGATGCTCATCAAGACGCGCTATCCCGAAAATTTTTCGATCGGCCTGCTGACCTCCTCCGGCTCGCTCGGCCTGCTGTTTCCCACCAGCGTTCCCGCGATCCTCTACTGCGTGTATTCGCAGACGCCGCTGCCGCGTTTGTTCACCGGCGCGATTCTGCCGGAGCTCCTGATGATCAGCTGCGTCGCGGCGGTCGGCATCCGCATGGGCCTGAAGAACAACGCGGTCCGCGAGCCGTTTTCGTTTCGCGAAGCCGGCTCCGCCATCTGGAACGCGAAGTGGGAGCTGGCGCTGCCGGTGATCATGATCGTCGGCCTGTTCGGCGGCTTCGGAACGCTGACCGAAGCGGCCGCGCTCACCGCCTTCTGCGCCTTCATCGTCGAAGTCTTCATCTATCGCGACCTGAAGATCACGCGCGACTACCGCGAGGTGTTCGTCGAGTGCGCCACCATCGTGGGCGGCATCCTGCTGATCCTCGGCGTGGCGCTGGGCTTCACCAACTACCTGATCGACGCCGAGGTTCCGTCCCGCCTCATCGAGTGGGTGCAGGCGCACGTCGAATCCAAGTACCTGTTCCTGCTGCTGCTCAATCTGGCGCTGCTGGTGGTGGGCGCGATGATGGACATCTTCGCCGCGATCCTGGTGGTGGTGCCGCTGCTCAAGCCGCTCGCCGCTCGCCTACGCCATCGACCCGGTGCAGATGGGCGTGATCTTCATCGCCAATCTCGAGCTGGGCTACCTGCATCCGCCGGTCGGCATCAACCTGTTCCTCTCCGCCTATCGCTTCAAGAAGCCCATGGGCACGATCATCTGGGCCACGCTGCCGTTCCTGTTCATCCTGATGGGCAGCGTCCTGCTGATCACCTACGTCCCGTGGCTGACGCTGGCCCCGCTGCGCTGGTTCGGCCAGTAGACGTGTACTGCGCGAAGCGGTTAAAGAGCTGGTGCGCGACGCAGTACGGCACGTGCAGGAGGCGGAAGCTCGCAGCTGAAGGTAGGCGGGGTACGCGAAGGTATTCGCGACGTCGAAGAGGGTCGGTACGAAGACTGTGACGAACCCGGCCTCGAGCCGGCTCGCCAAACGACTTGGTCCACAATCCTATCTGAAGAAACACGTCGTCCCAAGGAGAAATGAAGCTTTCCTACAGGCCGAGCCGCTCGGCGAGGCGGGACCTGCAGGACATTATCGGACCACAAGTCGAAAGCCCGGGTGAGGACGTTGCACTGGCGATCATCGTCACTCATTCTCGCGACAGACGCGTCATCATGGCTCTGTCGCGCAATGGCCCAGAGCGGGAATCGACCTGACCCACCGATGGCGGTGGCCACATGTGATTACCACGCTAGTTCTTTGCTGCCATCTGGGAGCCATGACCGGACCGTCGCATCCATCGATCACTCCGGCACCCGCCGGACGCCTCGCATCTGCGAGAAATGTTTGTCGAACGCGAACGCTTTCGCTATCTGCATCCGCTGCATCACGGCCAGGCTGGTGCAGTCCGTGAAACTCCAGCGCTTTGTCGGCATGGACCGGAAATATCTTCCAGGCGCGTTGCACTTCGTCCGGCGTCAGATAGACCAGCGCCGCCAGATGCTCGCCGAATAGCGACTCGCCGGCTCGAATCGCGGCCTGCGCGCTGAACCTGGTCTTGAGCAGCGTCAGAACCTCATCGACGACATAGTCGCTGGTGACCAAGCGGTCGCGATTCTCCCGCAGCCAATTCGCGCCGCTGCGTTGTGGATCGCGTCTGCCGGGACGAACAGCGCGGCCCAGGCGCCAGTGTCGACGAAAATCATTCCTCGGATCGCCGTACAGCACCGTCATCGTGATGTTCCTGCGAGACCCACTGCTTGCCCTTGTCGGGTTTCAGTTTCCAGATCCGCGCGAGCGCCTGGAAGGCCCGCTGCCTGTACTTTGGATCGGCATAATCCGCCCGGCGGCTGCGCGGCCGATCGAATGTCGTCCGGATGAAGACCGACCAGGCAGGCCACCGGACGGCCGCGCGACGTGATCACGATATCCTCGCGCGCCGCCCGGCGCAGCAGATCGGAGGCGTTGTTCTTGAGCTCTCGTACAGTGGCCGATCGCATATGTTTCATGTAGCCACACTAGTGGCTACATTATCCTTGTCCCTAGCATATCAGACTATGTCGACTCAAGAGCGGCTTCGCCGCCTTTCAATTGTGTTAAGATCCCCTTTTGACATCCCACCTGGAGTGAAAACTAAGTGAAAGTATACGAAGGCACTGACATCAGAAATGTCGCGCTGATCGGTCACGGACACTCGGGAAAAACCACTCTCACGGCCGGGTTTCTGTACACCTCCGGGCGCCACCAATCGCCTGACGCGCGTTGACGAAGGCAACACCGTCACCGATTTTGACGACGAGGAGATCCAGCGCAAGATGACCATCTCCACCGCTTTGGCGTTCGCCGAATGGGGCAAGAAGAAAATCAACCTGATCGACACGCCCGGCTTCAATATTTTCATCAACGATACCCGGGGCGCGCATGGCCGCCGCCGATGCCGCGCTGGTGGTGGTGGATGGCGTCGCGGGCGTCGAAGTGCAAACCGAAAAGGTCTGGAGCTTCGCCGACGAGTTCAAGCTGCCGCGCGCCGTCGTGATCAACAAGCTGGACCGCGAGCGCTCCGACTTCGACCGCGCCCTGGCGAGCGTCCAGGAGATTTTCGGCCGCTCCGCCGTCCCCGTCCAGTTGCCCATCGGCTCCGAGAAGGACTTCAAGGGCGTCATCGACCTGATCCGCATGAAGGCCTACACCTACACGCACGACGGCGACGGCAAGGGCAAGGAAGGCGAAATTCCCGGCCGATCGCGCCGACGCCGCGCAGAAGGCCCACGAAGCGCTGATCGAAATGGTGGCCGAGGGCAACGACGCGCTGCTGGAAGCAGTTCTTCGACAAGGGCACGCTCGGCCGGAGCAGATCCTCGACCGGCTTGCGCCAGGCCATCCGCGAGCGCCGGATCTATCCGGTGCTGTGCGCCTCCGGCCTGCACAACATCGGCACCGACCTGCTGCTGAACTTCATCGTCGAGAATTTCCCGGCGCCCACCGAACACGAACCGGTCGCGGCAAAGTTGAACGGCCAGGAGGTCCAGCGCGCCATCAAGGACAGCGAGCCTGTGTCCGCGTTCGTCTTCAAGACCGTGGCCGACCCGTTTCGCCGGCCGCGTCACGTACTTCAAAGTGATGTCGGGCGTGGTGAAGAACGACGCCAACCTGGTGAACGCCCGCAGCTCGGCCGACGAGCGCCTGGCGCACATCGGCGTCCTGGCCGGCAAGACCATCCAGCCGGTGAACTGAACTGCACGCCGGCGATATCGGCGCGGTCGCCAAGCTCAAAGGACACGCTCACCGGCGACACGCTGGCCGACAAGAGCTCGCTCATCAGCTATCCGCCGGTGCAATTTCCCGAGCCGTCCATCGCCTTCGCGATCTCCGCCAAGAGCCGCCAGGACGAAGACCGCCTGGGCAACGCCGTCCAGCGCATTCTCGAAGAAGACCAGTCGCTGCGCTTCTATCGCGACCCGCAGACCAAGGAATTTCTGCTCGCCGGCAGCGGCCAGCAGCACGTCGAAGTGATCGTCTAGCGCCTGAAGAAGCGCTACGGCGTGGATGTCGAGCTGCACGCGCCGAAAATCCCTTATCGCGAAACCATTCGCGGCAAGGCCGACGTGCAGGGCCGCCACAAGAAGCAGACCGGCGGCCACGGCCAGTTCGGCGACTGCTGGATCCGCATGGAGCCGCTGCCGCGCGGCGGCAAATTCGAATTCGCCAACGAGATTTTCGGCGGCTCCATCCCGCGCAATTACATTCCCGGCGGTGGAAAAAGGAATCGTCGAAGCCGCCGCCAACGGATTCCTGGCCGGTTTCCCGGTGGTGGATTTCAAGGTGCACCGTCTACGACGGCTCCTACCACGACGTCGACTCGTCGGAAATGGCGTTCAAGCTGGCCGCGCGCAAAGCGTTCAAGGCGGCCATGCAGCAGGCCAAGCCCGCGCTGCTCGAGCCGGTCATGAACGTCGAGATCCAGGCGCCGGTGGAGTACGCCGGCGACCTGATGGGCGACCTGAACAGCCGCCGCGGCCGCATCCAGGGCATGGACACCAAGGGCAGCACGCAGATCATCCGCGCCCAGGTGCCCGATGTCCGAGATGCTCAGCTATCAGAACGATCTGATCTCGATGACCCAGGGCCGCGCCTCCTTCCAGATGGAGTTTTCGCACTACGACTACGTGCCCTCGCTGCAGGCCGACAAGATCATCGCCGCCGCCAAGGCCGCCAAGACCGGCGAAGAAGAGGAAGAAGAGTAGTTTCACGGAACCGCTCGCCTGACCACTGCGTAATCCAACCAGGAGGATCAGTGTGACTTTCGTGTCCTCTCCCAACTCCACCGATTCCGCCGGGCTGACCCGGCCCATGGTCAAAGCTCTGTTCGTCGCCAGTTGTCTGCTGGCGATCGTTTCCTGGTACACCACGTTCGAAGGAATGCGCCTGTACCTCTCGATCTGGTTTTCGGCGCTCGCCTCCATCGGTGTGCAGACCGCGCTCGTGATGGTGGCGTGGCTCATTGGTTTCAGCTCGCCCAGCCGCGACACCGCCCGCCGCTCCATGCTGATCGGTGTCTACGCGATCACCGCGATCATCTCCATCGCGTTTTCCTACACCAGCCTGTACACCTGGTTCAGCGCGCGCGAACGGCCCGGCCACCATCGAGCGCAAGCCTCTACGACACGCTGGCCGATTCCGCCGGCCAGGCCCAGAAGCTGGTCACGGCGGGTATCGCCGAGCAGCAGAAGCACGTGGTCGCGCTCCAGGAGATGACCGAAGCCGAGAAAACGCTCGGCCACATTTCGCAAGCCGAGGACGCCGATCCGTATCTCGCCGCCGTGCGCGCCGCAGTCGCGCGCGAAGGCCAAACCTACGCGCAAGCCTATCGCGAAGGCTCCGGCCAGGGCGTCCGCTACACTGCGTTCGATCGCTACACCAAGCTCGCGCGAGCAGTCGCTCGCCGGCATGCAGCGGTCGCACGCGCAGCTCGCTGCTTTCCTCGCGCAGAACAAGCCGCTCGATCCGAGCGAAAAGCAGTTGGACGCTTACCGCCAAGCCTACGACAGCGTCCCGTGGAACGACATCGAGCAGGCGCTTGCATTCGGGCGCGATCGCCAAGCCCGCCGTTCCGGCCTACAACGACTTCGTGGACCGCACGGTCTCAGGCCAGGAAGATCTTCTGGTCGCCTTTACCGAGCTTCTCACTGCTCCCACCGCGCGCCACGTATTCGCGCTCGCGCTCGCAACGTTCATCGACGTGATCGTGTTCCTGCTGGCGTTCGCTTCAGGCCCGTACTTCTTCGCCGCCGCCGAGGATCGCTGGATCTCAGCCGGAGCGGCGCTCGAAGGAATCGATCACCAGATTTTCACGCGCGATTTCTTGAGAAAGCTGGTCCCCGGTCCGCGCGGCACCGCGCGCGTCGACGTCTCGGCTCTCGACGCCGGGCGAGCAGCAGCTTTGCCTGGTGCTGGCCGCGAAGAAACTCGCAGTGCTGGTAGATGAAGGCGGCGCGCACCTGCTACATGCTGGAACAGGAATCCACGAACATCTGCTGGAATCGCTGGCGATCGCAAAACTTCCCGCTGCGCGCCGCCTCGGTCGCATAGCCGCGTGGCGCACGCACTCATGCGTGCCGCGTTCACACTCGTGTGAACGCCTGCTATTCCGCCGTTTCCTCTGTCCCGCTCCGGCTCGATCAAGCGAAAACTGCAGCTTCCGCTCGATCGGGTCCACGCGATCCAGCAACACCTCCACCGTGTCCCCGATGCTGAACTGCCGCCGCGTCCGCTGCCCGATAATCTTGCGCACGTTCTCGTGATAAACGTAGCGGTCGCCCGGCAGCGATTCGATCGGCACCAGGCCCTCGACGAACAGGTCTTCCAGCTCGACGAAAAATCCAAAGCGCGTCGTGCTGATGATCAGCCCGCGGAACTGTTCGCCGACGCGCTCCTCCATGAACTTCGCCTTCTTCCACTCCACCAGCTCGCGCTCCGCATCGGCCGCCCGCCGCTCCGTCTCCGAACAATCGTCCGCGATCGCGTGCAGCCGTTCCGGCGACATCGTGTCACGCTTCCCATCCAGCGCCGCGCCCAGAATCCGATGCACGATCAGATCCGGATAGCGCCGGATGGGCGACGTGAAATGCGTGTAGCTCGTACGCCGCCAGCGCAAAGTGCCCGCGATTCTCCTCGCTGTAGCGCGCCTGTTTGAGCGACCGCAGCATCAGGTAGCTCAGGATCCGCTCCTCCGGCTTGCCCTCGATCTTGGCCACCAGCTTCTGATAGTTTCGCGGCGAAATGGCAAGACTGTCGTCGGCGGTCTCGATGGTCTTCTTCATCATGCGCCCGTCCCGGCCGCGCTCCGCCACGCGAAACCGCTTCACCGGAATCGCGCCGATCCCCAGCGAATAGCCGAAATGCGCGGCGATCTCCTCAAACTCCATCACTCGCTTCGGGATCGGGCTTCTCGTGGATGCGGAACAGCGACGCGATCCCGGCCTGCTCCAGTTGCCGATGCCACGGCCTCATTCGCCGCCAGCATGAATTCCTCGATCAACCGATGCGCGATGTTGCGCGGGCTGCGCGTGACGCCGGTCATCTCGCCGAACTGGTCGAACTCAATCAGCGGCTCGGGCATGTCGAAATCGATCGCGCCGCGCTGCACCCGCTTGCGATTCAACACCAGCGCCAGCTCGCGCATCAGCTCGAAGCGCGGAATCAGCCGCTCGTAACGCTTGCGCAGCTCGGCGTCGCCTTCCAGCAGCGCATGCACGTCGGTATACGTCATGCGTTCCACGCTGCGGATCACGCCGCGGCCGAACCGCTGCGACACGACATCGCCGCGATGGTCGATTTCGAGCAGCACCGACAGCACCAGCCGATCGACGCCCGGCTTCAGCGAACAGATCTCGGTCGACAGCTCGAGCGGCAGCATCGGCACGGCGCGATCCGGAAAATAGACGCTGGTGCCGCGCAGAAGCGCCTCTTCGTCGATCGGCGTGCCGGGCCGGACGTAATGGCTCACATCGGCGATGTGGACCTGCAGCGCGTAGTTGCCGTTCGCGAGCCGGTCCACCCAAACGGCGTCGTCGAAATCGCGCGCCGTCTCGCCGTCGATGGTGACGATATCGAGACTGGCGAAAATCCTCGCGCCCGGCCAGTTCGTCCTGCCGGATGATGTTCGAAAAACTCTGCGCCTGCTCCAGCACTTCCGGCGGGAACTGATGCGGGATATGGTGCTTGCGGATGACGATCTCGACGTCCACGCCGAAGTCGTCCGGATGCCCGAGCATCTTCGATCACGCGCCCCACCGCGTGTTCGCCGTCCTCGGGAAACTCCAGAATCTCGACGTTGACGATCATCCCGTCCAGATCTTCCGGCCTGCGTGACTTCAACCGGCGCGACCCCCACGCGATCGCGGTTCGCCGCCGCTTCCGGCAACTCCATGCCCTCGGGAATTTCGATCCACTGACGAATGCGCTCGTCGTGCGGAATGACGTACGCAGCCGCGCTTGCGCACCCGAAACTCGCCCGACCACGGTCAGGTGCGCGCGCCGCAGAATCTTGACGATCTCGCCGTCCGCCCGCCCGTCGCTCTCGATGCGCGCGATGTGCACCACCACGCGATCGCCGTGCATGGCCGTCTGCGCCGACTCGCGCGGGATGTAGACGTCGCCGCGAATCCCTTCGATCGGGCGATCCGAAATCAGGAACCCGTAGCCGTCCCGATGCATGTTCAGGCGCCCGGTGGCATACTCGCGGCTGAACCGCGTAGCGACAAAATGCCCCGACCGCACCTCCACCAGATCGCCGCGTTCAGTCAACCGGTCAAGCGCCGCATCCAGCTCGTCGCGCGACTCCCCGCGCGTCCCCAGTTCCCGCACAAGCTGCTTGAAAGTAGCCCGCGCATGCGGCAGCCGGCCGATATGATCCGAGAATCGCCGAATCAGTCACTCTGCCCAATTATAGTGGGAGGCAGCTCAGGCGCATGCACTTCGGTCCAAGTCCCGCGCCGCATAATGGAGTCTTATGCGAAAATTCACCGGCCCCGAACTCAAGGAGGCGCTCGCCTCGCTCCCCGGCTGGACCGTCGCCGCCGGAAAACTCCACAAGGAATACAAATTCGCCGACTTCATCCACGCGTTCGGCTTCATGGCCACCGCGGCGCTCGCGATCGAAAAAATGGACCATCATCCCGGAATGGTCCAACGTCTACAACCGCGTTACGGTGGACCTCACCACGCACGACGCCGAAGGCATCACATCGAAAGATGTCGACCTGGCCAAACTCCTGGACCAAGTCGCCGCACAAGCTGCAATGAAATCGCTCGTCCTGCTGCTTGCCTGCGCCGCCTGCCTGTCCGCGCAACCCACCTTCCCGGGCGCCGCCGCAGTCGACGAGCAGCTCAACCAGGCCGTCGCGAGCAGGCCTCATCCCCGGCGCCGTCCTTCTGATCGGCCACGACGGCGCAGTGGTCTACGAAAAAGCATACGGCCACCGCGCGCTGATCCCCAAGCCGGAGCCGATGACGGTCGATACGATCTTCGACGCCGCCTCGCTCACCAAAGTGATCGCCACCACGCCGTCCGTCATGAAGCTGTTCGAGCAGGGCAAGATCCGGCATCGACGATCCGGTCACAAAATACCTGCCCGAGTTCCAGGGCGGCCACAGCGACATCACGATCCGCGACCTGATGACGCATTTTTCCGGCCTCCGCCCCGATCTCGACCTGAAGCCGGCCTGGAGCGGCTACGAAACCGGCATCCAGCGCGCCTTGATCGACAAGCCCGCGCGCCCGCCCGGCCTGCGCTTCGTCTATAGCGATATCAATTTCATTTTGATGGGCGAAATTGTGCACCGGCTGAGCGGCCAGATGCTCTCCGATTACGCGCGCGAGAACATTTTCCAGCCGCTCGGCATGCACGACACCATGTTCCAGCCGCCGGCCTCGCTGCATTCCGCGCATCGCGCCCACCGAGATCGATCCGAGCCACTGGCCAGCCCTTCCGCGGCGTGGTGCATGACGACACTTCGCGCTACATGGGCGGCGTGGCCGGCCACGCGGGCCTGTTCACCACCGCCGCACGATCTCGCGAAATTCGCGCAGATGATGCTCGATCGCGGCGAAGCCAACGGCACGCGGCTTTTCAGCGCCGCGACCATCGAGAAATTCACCTCGCCCGCCTCGCCCGCCGATCAGCCCATCCTGCGCGGCCTCGGCTGGGACATCGACTCGCCCTTATTCCAGCAATCGCGGCGAACTGTTCCCCATCGGCTCCTTCGGCCACACCGGATTCACCGGAACTTCGGTCTGGATCGACCCCACCAGCCGCACCTACATCATCATTCTGACCAACGTGGTTCATCCGCATCGCGGCAACTCGCTCACCTCGCTGCGCAGCCGCATCGCCACCATCATCGCGGCGGACTACGGAATCGCGACGCCCGGCGTGAAGCTCACCGGATACAACGAAACCATCATCGGCCCCGGACTGCATCGCGTCGTCGAACCGAAGGGCGACGTGCTGACCGGCCTGGATGTTCTGGCCGCCGAAAATTTCGCGCCGCTGCGCGGAAAACGCATCGGCCTCATCACCAATCAAACCGGACTCAGCCGCGATGGCAAACGCAATGTCGATCTGATGCTGGCCGCGGGCATCAAAATCACCGCGGTCTTTTCGCCCGAACACGGCCTGCTCGGGAACCAGGATCAGCCGAATATCTCGAACTCGAAGGACCCAGCCACGGGCTTGCCGGTCTTCAGCCTGTACCAAGGTCCCTCGCGCCGCATCGCTCCGCAGATGCTGGACGGAATCGACGCGCTGGTCTTCGATATCCAGGACGTCGGCGCGCGCTTCTACACCTACTCCTGCACCATGCTCTACAGCATGCAGGAAGCGGCGAAAAAGCATGCTGCCATTTTTCGTGCTGGACCGCCCCAACCCGATCACCGGCGTCCACGTCGAAGGTCCTGTTGCTCGATCGCGGATCTGGAATCGTTCACCGGCTGCTTCGAAATTCCCGTGCGGCATGGCATGACGCTCGGCGAACTGGCGAACATGGCGAACGCCGAGCAGAATCTCGGCCTCGACCTGCACGTGATCGCGATGAAGGGCTGGGATCGCGGCGATTGGTTCGATTCCACCGGCCTCACCTGGGTGAACCCGTCGCCCAATATGCGCAGCTTGAACGCCGCGCTGCTCTATCCCGGAATCGCGCTGCTGGAGGCCTCGCCAGAATTACTCGGTAGGCCGCGGCACCGATGCGCCTTTCGAACAGATCGGCGCCGATTGGATCCACGGCCGCGCAACTCGCCGCGTTTCTTGAACGGCCGCTACATTCCCGGGCGTGCGCGTCTATCCGACTCGCTTTCGACCAGCCTGCTCCAATTTCGCCGGACGCACGATTGAAGGCGTTCGCTTCGTGATTACCGACCGCGACGCCTTCGACAGCACCCGGCTGGGTCTGGAGGTGGGCTACGCGCTGGAGAAGCTCTATCCGGGGAAGATTCCGTGGGACACGAATCGCTTTCTGATCGGAAATCACGAAGTGATCGCAGGCGGCGAAGGACGGGTGCAGACCCCCGCAACACCGTTCAGAAAATGGAGGATCCCTCGCCGCTTTCGAAAGCGGCGAGAGAAGTATCTACTGTATAGGTAGGAGGGCGGTCCGAGTCGACGAAGCTCTAACGGGCATGAGTGCCCGCTTCCCAGACTGATAAGAGTATCAGGCTGGGTTGAGACCGCCCCCGCGCCTTAGGCTGCCACCGCCTTGGCGGAACGCCTTTGGCTTCGTTCTTTGGCCGGTTCTTGCTGCCGGGAGGACGGCCGCGTCTCTTGATCTGGGACATCCAGGCTGGTGGCCGTCCACGGCGCCGTCCGCGGCCCCGCGCCAGCCGTTCCAGGGTCATGAATGGCTTCTTCGATCTGCTCACGCTCTGAGCTGCAAGTTCGGCCAACATCTTGTTGATGTCCATTCAGTCGATCTCCAAAATAATCGTTCAAAATTGGCTGTCCGTTCTGGAAGGCGAACAAGCCTGAGTGAATCCAAATAGCTTGTAATAATATTTGTACTGCATTTCTAACGTACATTTCAAGTCTTTTGTTCGGGAAACCGAACAAGAAGCTATCCCGGTACACTACCGCCATCGGACCGCGATTTTGCCGCCGCCTCAGCCCGGACTGGCTTCGTTTCCAGTAGAAATAGAAGGGCAAGCCCGAGCGCAATCAGGCCCAGGCCCAGCAGCGATTCGCGCGGAGATTTCAGCAGGGTGGATACCACCAGGCAGGCTATTCCCAGTACGAAAATGACTGGAACGAGCGGATAGCCCAGTGTTCGGTAGGGCCGCGGCATGTCCGGGCGCTTGTGCCGAAGCACGATGACCGACGCTGTGGCCATCCCATAAAGGATGGCGCTGGCGAAAATCACGTAGGTGTAAAGCTGATCGTAGCGGCCGCTGAGCACCAGGAGGGCGGCCCAGGCGCTCAGGGCCAGAATCGAGACGCTGGGGTTCGATGCACCGGGATGCACGAACCCGACCCGCCGGAAGAACAGGCCGTCGCGCGCCATGGCAAACGGCACTCGGGCGCCGGAGAGGATGGCGCCGTTGAGCGCCGCGAAAATCGAAATCATGGCCACGATGCTCACCGCGCCCGCTCCTCGGTCGCCCAGAACCCGTCGCATCATTTCGCCCGCGACGCGGTCGGTGGAAGCCACGGCATCGGCCGGGAGCACCCGGAAATACGCCAGATTGGTCAGCAGGTAAATGACGATCACGGCCGAGTGTCCCAATGATCAGGGCCAGGGGAAGGTTGCGCTGCGGCTTGCGAACTTCCGACGCCACCATCGCGACGTTGTTCCAGCCATCGTAGGCCCAGAGCGCGGCCACCAGCGCCGCGAAGAATCCCGCAATGCCGCCCGCCGCCGGCGCGGAGGTGTGATAATTCGCCGTGCGTGCCGTGCGCAGTGCCGAGTCCGATCACGATGATCGCGCCGATCAGAGCGACCTTGAGCAGTGTCACGGTCACCTGAACATCGCCGCCCACGCGAACTCCGAAATAGTTGATCAGGCCCAGCACCGCGATCACGGCCATGGCGAGCAATTGGCCGTAGCGGATTTCGAGCGGCTGGCCGGATTCGCCGAGCGGCAGTGGCACTACCACCCAAACTGCGTTCAGTTCCGGCCGGAAATTCGCCAGATAGATGAAAAAGCCGGTGGCCAGCGTCGCGATCGATCCGCTCTTGGCGACCCACATCTGCGTCCAGCCGTAGAGAAATCCCCACAGCGGCCCATAGGCTTCGCGCAAGTAAACGTATTCTCCGCCGGCTTCCGGCATCGCGGCCGCGAGTTCGGCGTAGCTCAAGGCGCCGAACAGCGACAGCATGCCGCCAAAGATCCACACCGCGAAAACCATGCGCGGGCGTGCCGACATTCTTCACCATCGTGTTCGGGCACCAGGAAAATCCCGCTGCCGATCACCGTGCCGACCACGATCGCCGCCGCGCTCCAGATTCCGAGCGCGCGCTTGAGTTCGTATTGGCTTTCCTGATCAGGCTGCTTTTCGGTCATGAGGAGATTCTTTCAACAATAGCGAAGCGACGCAGCCGGTCGCGAATGTGGCGGTGGTGCCGATCAGCACGTACCAGGTAAACGCGATATGGGTCCATTGTTTCACGCCCAGCATGACCAGCAGGCCGGCAGCCATCGCGATCATGGCGGCTTTCTCCTGCACCGAGGTGGTGAGCAGGCCGAGCAGAAAAACGCCGAGCAGCGATCCATACAGAATCGACGCGATGGTGAGTCCGGCTTCGAGCACCGATCCCCAGTTGCGCGCCACCATTCCGACCAGCGACCAGGATCACAGCCCAGGCTGCCGTTGCCCAGCGCGCCACACCGCAGAAAGTAATGCTCGGATTTCTTCGGATCGCGCCGCAGCGCGAGTGGCTTGTAGAAATCCATCACGGTTGTGGAAGCCAGCGCATTGAGCGCCGCGCTCAGGTTGGACATGCCGGCCGCCAGAATCGCCGCGATCACCAGGCCGGCGAGGCCGGGCGGCAGATTCTGCCAGACAAAACCGGGATAAAGCGAATCGGGCGGCTGCGGTCCCGGCAGGTGCGAGTCGGAATAGTGCACGAACAGCAACGTGCCGATAAACAAAAACAGTGCGAACTGGAAAAAGATCACCAGCCAACTGGAGAGCAGGGCAGCGCGGCTTTGGCGTTCATTCTTGGCCGCGAGCAGGCGCTGCACCAGCAACTGTTCGGTGCCGTGGCTGGCGGTAGTGAGAAAGCATCCGCCGATGATGCCGGCCCAGAAGCTGTAGCTCCGGGCGAAAAACTCCGCGCTCCAGGAGAACCGGAAATCGAACATCTGGAATTTGTGCGCCGCGCTCGCGACGTCGTAGACGTGCCCCCAGCCTCCCGGGATTTGGCGCAGGATGAAAAAGAAACTGAGAATCGCGCCGGCGACATAGAGAAACATCTGGACCACGTCGGTCCAGATCACCGCGGTCATTCCACCTTCGAACGTGTAGAACAGCGTAAGTGCGACGATGATCAGAATCGAAATCACTTCGCCGCGCCCGCCGCGCAAGAAACTCCAGCCGGGACGTTCGGCGGCGGGTTGGACCAGAATGATGGAAATGACGATGGAGATTGCGAAGACGCGCACGCCTTCGGCCAGGGCGCGCAGCACCAGGAACGTTCCGGCGGTGAGTTTTCGAATGCGCTCGCCGAAGCGGCGGCGCATCAGCTCGTAGGCGGTGAACATCTCGCCGCGAAAATATTGCGGCAGGAACAGAACCGAGATCACGATGCGCGCCAGCAGATATCCGAGCACCAGTTGCAGAAACTGGAAATTGCCGGAAAACGCGAGCGCCGGCGTGCCGATCACAGTGAGCGTGCTGGTTTCGGCCGAGACGATGGACAGCGAGATGGCCCACCAGGGCGTGGCTTGTCCGCCCAGGAAGTAATCCTTGAGATTGCGCTGGCGCGTGCGGAAGCGTGAGCCGAACCACGTGATCGCGATCAGGTAAATCACGATCACGCCTAAGTCAAAAGATCGCATCGAACGAGCCGCAGCTATTGTACGATGAACCGTAGGGGACAAGAGACTATGCGAAAACTGCGTTGCGATTTGCTTAGGCTTTTGCGGGATCGCGCTCGCGGCGCAAGCTGCGGAATTCCGGCCGGAACGGAAGTGCGGGTCCGGCTAGGCCAGACCATTTCATCCGACAAGGCGCGTTCGGGCGACACGTGGAGCGGGACGCTGGCCGAGAGCATCCGGTCGCACGGCAAGACCTTGGCGCGGCGCGGCGATCCGGTAGAAGGCCGAGTGGTGGAGGCCAAGGCATCCGGGCGGCTCTCCGGCACGGCGTTGCTCGAACTGCAGATCACGTCGATCAATGGGAATCACGTGGTGTCCAGCACGGTTTCGAGCGAGGGCGGCGGTCACAAGGGGCGCAACGCGAAGGCGGCGGGCGGAGGCGCTGTGGCGGGCGCGATTATCGGCGCGATTGCGGGCGGCGGAAAAGGTGCGGCGATCGGCGCAGGCGCTGGAGCGGCGGCGGGCACGGCGGGAGCAGCGGCTACCGGCAAGAAGGACGTCAGCTTCCACGTCGAAGATATTCTCGATTTCACGATCCGGTGACGCGCGCCGCGATCAGACGCGACACGCTCAAGCGTGCGGCGCCGGAGCCGTCTGTGAAACGATTTGCAGCCCGGCTTGCTATGTGATACTTGTCGCATGATCCACGAGGAGAAGTGTCGATGAAATTGGCGAAAGCGGCGTTGCTTTTCACGCTGGCGTCGGTGGCGGCTTTGGCCCAGGTCAACATAGGCGAACAGAAACCCGAAGCCAGCCTGCCCTTCACCATGACCACGGTGACCACCTTTAAACTGCCCTGGCGGCTGGCGTTCCTGCCCGATGGCCGGATGCTGATCACCGAAAAGCCCGGGCCACGTCTGGCTGGTGTCCCAGCAGGGAGAGAAAATCCAGGTGGAAAATACGCCCGCAGTTTATTGGCAGGGCCAGAGCGGCATGCACGGCGTGTTTCTTTCGCCGCATTACGCCACCGATCACAGCATCTATCTCACCTATGCCGAGCCGGGCGATTATGGCGGGGGCCTCGCGCTGGCGCGCGCCAAGCTGAGCCTAGTCCAGAGCCAGATCGGGCTAGCCACCGCCACCTCGGCTAAGCTCGAAAACTTCGAGGTGCTCTGGCGCCAGGTGCCCACCGGCAAAGGCGGCCAGGAAGGCGCCGCAGTCGCGTTCTCTCCCGACGGCAAGTATCTCTTCCTCGCGGTCGGGGACCGCCAGCGCATGACTCCCGCGCAGGACCCGGACCAGCCGGTGGGCAAGATTCTCCGCTTGACGCTGGACGGCAAACCCGCCCCCGGAAATCCCAACTTCGGCAAGACCGGAGCCGCTACCATTCCGCTGATCGATCCGCCCCGTGACACCGAAGTCGCCAAGAGCGCGAAGGTGGTCAGCACCTATACCTTCCCCGGCCCGAACCTGACACCGGCGGAAACCTGGGCCAGCGGCGTGCGCACGCCGTACGGCCTCGCGTTTTCGCCCGGCGGCGAATTGTGGGAGGTCGAGCATGGGCCGCGCGGCGGCGACGAGCTGAACTTGATCGAGAAGGGCAAGAATTATGGCTGGCCGCTGGTCTCCTTTGGCCGGAACTACAACGGCGTGCCCATTCCCGATCCCGACAACCGGCTCGATCTCGCGAAGCCGGTGCTCTATTGGGCGCCGGTGATCGCGCCGGGGAATCTGATGTTCTACACCGGCAAAAAGACTTTTCCGCAGTGGGACGGCAGCGGGTTCGTCAGCGGCCTCGCGACCAGAACGCTCAACCGCATCACCTTTGACGGCCATGGCGGCGCCAAGTCCGCCGAGCGCTGGGATGTGGGCCACCGCATCCGCGACGTGGAAGAAGGCCCGGATGGCTCGCTGTGGATGCTGGAAGACGCCAATCCAGGAGCCCTCATCCACGTGACAGCAAAGTGAGCATGCGGCGCTAGGCCACCGCTAGGCCGGTTGCTGCATCGTCATGCAGTGCAGCGTGCCCAAGCCCAGCACCAGATCGCCGCAATAGATTCCGATTACCTCGCGATCGCGGAAGAGGTTCGCCAGCGTGTTCAGCGCGACGCGGTCCTTCGGATCGTTGAAAGTCGGCACCAGCACCAGCCCGTTGGCGATATAGAAATTCGCGTAGCTGGCGGGCAGTCGCTGGCCATCGAAGTAAACCGGCTCGGGCATCGGCAGCGTTTCGACGCGGAGGCCGGCTTTCCGTAGCAGTGCGAGGTTCTCCTGCAGCGGCTGGTAGTTGGCCTCCGAGCGATCGTCCTCCACGACGGTCACGACGGTGTCCGGGTCGACGAATCGCGCCAGGTCGTCGATGTGGCCGTGCGTGTCGTCGCCGGCGATGCCTTTCTTGAGCCAGATGGTGCGCTCGATTCCGAGATAGTCCGCGAAATAGCGTTCGAGCGCTGCGCGGCCGAGTCCCGGATTCCGCACCTGGACCTTCTTGTCCAGCAGGCATTCTTCGGTGGCCAGCAGCAGGCCGGCGCCATTGACGTCGATGCTGCCGCCTTCCAGCACGATGCCGGGCTCGAATTGCCGCAGCTTGAGACGTCGGCGATGAACTTCGGGACCTGATTGTCCTGGCGCCAGTTGTCGTACTTGGCCCAGCCGTTGAATTTCCAATTTCCAGCGACGATCTCGCCCTTGGCGTCGCGCACGAAGATCGGACAAAAGTCGCGCGTCCAGCTTCGATTGGTGGGATGCAGGAAAAACTCGACGGCGTCCATATTGCACGGCGCACTTTTCGAAGACGCGGCGCGCGGCTCTGCTCGGTGGCCTGGTCTTCAACCAGGATCCGAACTTTTTCGACGCGTGCCAAATGCCGAACCACGTCGCCGTACACCCACGGAATGGGCGCGAATTTCCCCGGCCAGTCGGTGCGCTCGTGCGGCCAGGCGAGCCAAGTGGCCTCATGCGGCTCCCACTCGGCCGGCATTCTGAATCCGGGTTGGCGCGATCCGCGTTGGCCTGTCTTCAATCCAGCCACCGCTTGACGATCGGAGCATAGGCATCGATGCGGCGGTCGCGCAGGAACGGCCAATTGCGGCGGATTTTCTCGATGCGCCGGGGATCGCATTCGGCGATGAGAATCTCTTCGTTGCTCGACGACGCTTCGGCGATCACCTGTCCGAACGGATCGGCGATGAAAGACGATCCCCAGAATTCCAGTCCGCCGCCCTCGGGTCCTTCGTGGCCGACGCGATTCACCGCGGCGACATAGAGGCCGTTCGCGATGGCGTGGCTGCGCTGGATGGTCCGCCAGGCGTCCACCTGCGCCGCTCCGTGCTTCTCCTTCTCGGACGGATGCCAGCCGATGGCGGTCGGATAAAAGAGAATGCTCGCGCCCTGCAGGCTCGAAAGACGCGCGGCTTCCGGATACCACTGATCCCAGCACACCAGCACGCCGACGCGCGCGAATCGCGTGTCGAAATTGACGAAGCCAAGATCGCCGGGCGTGAAATAGATACTTTTCGAAATACAGCGGATCGTCGGGGATGTGCATCTTGCGATAGAGACCCGCGATCTCGCCGTCCGCTGCCGATCACGGCGGCGGTGTTGTGATACAGCCCGGCGGTGCGGCGCTCGAACAGCGACGCGATCACCACCACGCCGAGTTCGCGCGCCAGTCGTCCCAGAGTTTCGGTGGTCGGCCCCGGCATCGGCTCGGCCAGCGCGAACAGCTCGGCGTTTTCCTCGCGGCAGAAATACTGAGAACGGAACAGCTCCTGCGAGGCAAATGATCTGAGCGCCGCGCCCGGCCGCCTCGCGAATGCGCCAGATGGCCTTCTCGAGGTTCTCATTCGGGTCGACCGCGCAGCTCATCTGCACCAGGCCGACCCGGAACTTCTCCGCGGTGGTGGAATCCATGTCTCTATTGTGGTGGCGCGGACGGCGCGCCGCAAGATGGCGAACGAATCAAACTTTCTTCTCGGCCCAGACCAGAAATCGCAGCAGCATCTTGTCCTTGGTTCCAACCAGGCCGAGCGCAGCAGAAGGCGGCTTCAGTGTCGTAATCTTTCAGGCTGATCTCGGCATCGCCATCGATTTCGAGCCGCATATCGCCGACCGGTTTCACCGCTGCCAGGAACTTGATCGGTTTCGCGATGCCGCGCACCGTGAGATCGCCTTGAATTTCGAATTGCCCTTTTGATCTGGGCGCGATGCGGGTGGATGAAAAGGCAAGCTGCGGATGCTGGCTCGCCGCCATCATGTCGTTCAAGGCTGCCGCGACAATCTTCTTGCGATCCTCCGGCTTCACCCACTTGTCTTTGCAGGTCACACTGCGCGCTTCCACGCTGAAGCGAACCTTGGAATTCTCCGGATGATCCGGGCTATAGTCGATCTCGCCCGAGTATTGCTCGAAGAAAAGAAAATGCTTTTTGCCGGCCATCAAGCCGGTCTTGAATACTTCCAGGGTGAAGGTGCTTTCGGTCGAGGGCTGAATCTGGTAGCGAACGGATTCGTCCGGCATGGTCCTCCTCCAGTCTAAGACGATCTCAGTGATAGACGAGGTGTGGCGATGTTGGTTACTCACAAAAATTGGCTTGACGCGGGGAAAGAGAACCATGGAACACGCCGGCTCGTCCTCCCGTATGCTTTTCAACAGGAGAGCCATGTCCAAACTTGCTCAGGACCTTCGCTACGGTTTCCGAACGTTCCGGAAATCACCGGGGTTTGTGCTCGTGGCGGTGCTCGCGGTGGCGTTCGCAATCGGCGTGAACTCGGCCATCTTCACGCTCCTGAATGCCGTTGTGTTGCGTCCCCTTCCGGTGGCGAGTCCGGGCGAGGTGGTGACGGTCTACCAGAGCGCGCGCGGCAATCGCAATCGCAACGTGCATGGGGACCGCAGCTTCTTCTCCTATCCTGAGTACGCAGCTTACCGGGATCAAAACAGCGTGTTCGCTGGGCTGGCCGCGTACTCGCGGGCGGATCTGACGCTCGGCGGCGCCGGGGCGCGCGAGTTGGGCGGCGATCTGGTGACCTGCAATTATTTCGACGTTCTGACCGGACCTTTGCCGCTCGGACGAGGCTTCCGGCCGGAGGAGTGCACCGCGCCGGGCGCGCATCCGGTGGTGGTGCTCAGCCACTGGCTTTGGCAGACCCAGTTCGATGGCGATGCGAATATTTTGGGCAAGACGGTGGTTCTGAACGGGACCACTTTCACGGTTGTCGGTGTCGCTCCGCAGGGCTTCCAGGGAGCGAGTCTGGTTGCGACCGCAGTCTGGACCCCGCTGTCGATGCAGGAACAATGGATCCCGAACCGGAAGTTCCTAGATAACGCGAACTTGAGCTGGCTGCAAGTGGTCGGGCGACTGAAGCCTGGTATCTCGATCACTGAGGCGCACGCGAACCTGGCGGTGATTGCCGGCCGGCTGGATCGGCAAAACCCGCCGCGCGTGACCACGCTCTACGTGAATCGAGCGACACTGATGAACATTCCGGGCGCGCGTCCGGCCATTCTCGGCGTCGGAGCGCTGGTCCTGGTAATCGTGAGCCTGGTGTTGTTGATCGCCTGCGCGAATATTGCGAATCTTCTATTGGCGCGGGCAGCCGGACGGCAGAAAGAGATCGCGATCCGGCTCGCGATCGGCGCCGGGCGTGGACGGCTCATTTCACAATTGCTCACCGAGAGCCTGCTGCTATCGCTGGCGGGCGGTGCACTGGGGCTGGGAGCCGCATGGGTCACGCTGCGCGCAGGCGTGGCGACGCTGATCGCGCAATTGCCGGACGAAGCGCGGTTCGTTGCGGTGAACTTGAATCCCGATGTTCGGATCGTGGCGTATCTTGTTGCGCTAAGCGCGGTAACTGGGCTGGCATTCGGACTGCTGCCCGCGTTGCAAACCACGCGCGTGGACCTGGTGACGGCGCTCAAAGAGGCTGGCGCGATTTTTGGCGGCATGCGCCGCCCATGGCTGCGAGGCGCACTGCTCACCGTACAGGTATCGGTGTGCTTGATTCTCCTGATCGTAGCGGGCTTGCTGGCGCGAGGCTTGCACTCCGCTCAGACGATTGATCCAGGATTTGAAATGAAGGGCGTCGCTGTGGCGACCTTCGATCTGGACCGCCAAGGCTACGATGCGCCGCGCTCGGCGGCGTTCTACCGCCGGCTCGGGGAACGTCTGAACTCGCGCCCGGGAATCGGTGAAGTCGCGCTGGTGAAGCCCGTTCCGCTCAGCGGCTCGCGGCACGGCACGGGAGTGAAGCTGGAAGGCCGCGAAGGATTCACGGAGTTATCGTTGGCGATGGTTTCTTCCAACTACTTTCGCTTTCTGGGAATCCCGATGGTGCGGGGGAGAGCGTTCGCCGAATCCGATGCGACTTCCGATTCGCATGTCGTCATCGTCAGCGAATCCACAGCGCGCCAGTTTTGGCCCGGCCAGGATCCGCTCGGAAAGCGCTTGGGCGTCGAAGGGGAGGCCGTCGCGCCGCAGGTGATCGGAGTCGCGGGCGATGTTCACTCCACTGGCCTGGCGGAGGCCGACCAAACGTTCGCCTATTTTCCGATCGAGCCGGATGACTATCAGGGGATCGCCGTGCTGACTCGCGGGGCATTAGGCACAGACGGTCTGATCAAAGCCAGCCGTGATGAGGCGCTCGCGCAGGACCCCAATCTGCTCGTCACTACGAGCCGGCTTGAGGACAATCTCAACCTGTGGCAGTTTCCTGCGCGCGTAACATCCGTTCTAGGGCTGGTGCTCGGATTGGCGGGACTATTGCTGGCGTCGATGGGCATCTACGGCGTGGCGTCTTACGCAGTGGCGCAGCGCACGCGCGAGGTCGGCATCCGCATGTCTCTCGGAGCCCAGCAGAGCGACGTGCTGCGCATGATCCTGACGCAGGCAATGCGGCCGGTGGTTGTCGGCCTCGCGATCGGACTGGCCGGTTGCGCGGCAATCTCGCAGGTGCTGCGAAGTCTGCTGTTTGGTGTAAGCCCGCTCGATCCGCTGGTCTTTGCGGGCGTGTCGATCTTTCTGGCTGCGGTCGCGCTCGCGGCCAGCTATGCGCCGGCGCGGCGGGCGACGCGAGTGGATCCGATGACTGCGCTGCGCCACGAATAGCTACATGTGCAGCCCGCCGTTGACATCCAGCACGTGCCCGGTGATGTAGCCGGCTTCCTCGCTGGCCAAAAATCGGACCGCGGCGGCGACATCTTCGGGCCGGCCGATGCGGCGCAGCGGGATGTGCCCCAGCATGCTGTCCTTCAGTTCCTGCGCGAGGCCTTCGGTCATCGCGGTTTCGACGAACCCGGGCGCGACGGCGTTCACCGTGATGCTGCGGCTGCCCATCTCCTGCGCGATCGCCTTGGTGAGTCCGATCAGTCCCGCCTTGGACGCGACGTAGTTGGCCTGCCCCGGATTGCCCATTTCGCCGACCACCGACGAGATGTTGATGATGCGGCCCCAGCGTTCGCGCATCATCGCCGGCAGCACCTGCTGGATTGCGAGAAACGCGCCGGTGAGGTTGACTGCGATCACGCTGTCCCAATCGTCCTTCTTCATGCGCATCGCCAGGCCGTCCTTGGTGATGCCGGCGTTGTTCACCAGAATCGCGACGTGTCCGAAGTCCTTGGAAGTTTTCGCGAACGCTTCCTTGATGGATTCGGCGTTCGACATGTCGATCGGCCACCGCGAAAGCCTCGCTGCCCCTGCGTTCGCAAATGCGCCGGCGAGATCCTCGAGTTGATCCACGCTGCGCGCAGCCACAGCCACGCGCGCTCCCGCATCGGCGAGCGCCACGGCACAGGCTCTTCCGATTCCCCGGCTGGCGCCGGTGATGAAAGCCGTTCGATTTGTCATCAGGCTGAATTTCCATCATAGTAAAACGTGGGCGACCCACTCACCTATGGCCTATAGCGACCTGCGCGACTTCATCGCCGCGCTCGAAAAGAACAAGGAACTGAAGCGCATCTCACTGGAAGTGGACCCGGTGCTCGAAATCACCGAGTTCGCCGACCGCGCCGTGAAAAGCGGCGGCCCCGCGCTGCTGTTCGAGAAGCCGCGAGGCAGCAACGTGCCCGTGCTGATCAACAGCTTCGCCAGCGAGCGCAAGATGCGGATCGCGCTCGAGGTGGATTCGGTGGAGGAAGTAGCGCGGCGAATCTCCGAGTATCTGGAGATGCGCATGCCGGAAGGCCTGCTGGGCAAGCTGAAGATGCTGCCCGAAGCTCGCCGAAGTGGGCGCGTTCTTTCCGAAGATCGTCTCCGGCGGGCCGTGCAAGGAAGTGATTCGGCGCGACAATTTTTCGCTGGACGAATATCCGATTTTGAAGTGCTGGCCCGACGACGCCGGGCGCTTCATGACGCTGCCGATGGTGTTTTCGAAAAACCCCGACACCGGCAAGCGCAACTGCGGCTGCTACCGGCTGCAGGTCTACGACGGCCGCACCACGGGAATGCACTGGCAGACACACAAGCAAGGCGCCGAGCATCATCGGCGGCTGCTGAGGGAAGGCAAGCAGGCGCGCATGGATGTGGCGGTCGCGATCGGGTCGGATCCCGCCACGATGTACTCGGCGATCTTGCCGCTGCCGCCGGACCTCGACGAGATGATGATCGCCGGATTCCTGCGCTCGAAGCCGGTGGAGATGGTGAAGTGCGAGACGTCCGACCTGGAAGTGCCGGCCAACTTCCGAAATCGTGCTGGAAGGCTACGTCGAGCTCGGCGAGCAGCGACGCGAGGGGCCGTTCGGCGATCACACCGGTTTCTATTCGCTGGCCGACGATTACCCGGTTTTCCACATCACGTGCGTCACGCAGCGCAAGCGGCCGATCTACGTGACCACCATCGTCGGTCCGCCGCCCATGGAAGATTTCTACATGGGCAAAGCCATCGAGCGAATTTTCCTGCCGTTGATGCGCCTGCAACTGCCGGAGATCCGCGACATCGCGATGCCGGCCGAGGGCATCTTTCACAACCTGATCCTGGTTTCGATGCGCAAGTCGTATCCGCTGCACGCGCGCAAAGTGATGCACGCCATCTGGGGACTCGGCCAGGCGATGTTCAGCAAGGTCATCGTGGTGGTGGATGAGGACGTGGACGTGCAGAACGTGAGCGAAGTCGCGTGGAAGGCGTTGAACAACATCGATCCGGAGCGCGACATCCAGTTCGTGCTTGGCCCGGTGGATTCGCTCGATCATGCCAGCCGCCTTCCGAACTACGGCTCCAAGATGGGCATCGACGCCACGCGCAAGTGGAAAGAAGAAGGGTTCGTGCGTCCCTGGCCGGATGTGATCCGCATGTCAGACGACGTAAAGCAGCGCGTCGCGCAGCTTTGGAAGAAGGCCGGGTTGCCCTGAGCGCCGCGCCACGTCCAGATCGCCTACTTGGTGAGCCAGTATCCGGCGGTCAGCCACACGTTCATCCTGCGCGAGATCCGCGGGCTGCGAAGATTGGGGTTCGATGTTCGCGTGGCGTCGGTGAGCGGGGCCGATCGGTCGATCGAGCTGTTGACGCCCGAAGAACGGGAAGAGCAGCGCGCAACTTTCTACATCAAGCCTGCGGGGATCGCGGCGGCTTTGAGCGCGAACCTGCGCGTGTTTCTGCGAAGTCCGTTGGCGTATGTGAGCGGCTTTTTGTCCGCTGTGCTGCTCGGCGTGAAGAACATTCTGTATTTCGCCGAGACCGCGGTGTTCGTGGATTGGATGCGGCGCGAACGGCTGTCGCAGGTTCACATGCATTTTACGACCACGGTGGGGCTGCTGGCGCGCAGGCTGGCGCCGGCGATACGAACCTCGGCGACGATTCACGGCTCCGACGAATTCATCGACCCGGAGGGGTTTTATCTGGGCCGCAAGGTGGCGGCGTTCGACCTGGTATGCGCGATATCGGAATACGGGCGCAGCCAGTTAATGCGATTCTCGGACCCGCAGTATTGGTACAAGCTGCGCGTCGTGCGTTTGGGCGTGGATGTGGAACGCTATGCGCCGCGGCCGTTTCGCTACAACCCTGCGCCGTTCGAAATTCTTACGGTGGGTCGGTTGGCGCCGGTCAAGGGACTGCATGTTCTTGTCGGCGCCGTGGATCGCCTGGTCCGCGAGCACTGGAACGTGCGGCTGCGGATCGCTGGCGACGGATCGGAGCGCGGCAGTCTGGAAAGCGAAGCGGCGCGGCGCGGGCTCGGCGAGTGCGTGGTTTTCGAAGGCTGGCAGACTCCCGACCAATTGCGCGATCTCTACGCGCAAGCCGATGTCTTCGCGCTCGCAAGTTTCGCCGAAGGAATCCCTGTGGTGTTGATGGAAGCGATGGCGATGGAGATACCGTGTGTGTCGACGTGGATCACCGGAGTTCCCGAGCTGATCCGCGACGAAGTGGACGGTCTGCTTGTGCCGCCGTCGAATGAGGAAGCGCTGGCAGCCGCGCTGGCCCGGCTGATGGACGACTCCGATCTGCGCCTGCGCCTGGGGAAATCGGCGCGCCAACATGTGCTCGAAGCGTACGATTTGAATCGCAACGTGGCGGCGCTTGCAGAGCTACTCGGTGAGCGCTGATGTTAAACTGGATGTAAACGCGGCGGCTGTAGCTCAGTTGGTAGTAGCGCCAGATTGTGGTTCTGGATGTCGTGGGTTCAAATCCCACCAGCCGCCCCAATTTCTTCGTGTCCGATCCGGAGACATAGATAACAGACCTGCACAAATCTGAACTGAGCTCGCGTCCTGCTTTAACCCGGCCGGCTTAGAACATCGCGCGCGAATACACGCCTGCTCGCGATTCCGGCGACAGTGCGTAGAACTCCGCCGCGTAAGTGAACTCACCCGGGCTTAGCTTGGAGTGAAAATCCTGCGCGCGCGCCGACACGTCATTGGCCCAGTTCCCGACTTCGCCGGTCTGCGCATCGATCGACCCCGGCGTGCCGAACGAGCTCTTCCTCAGGCCCGCGTTCCCCATCACAAAACGCTGCACCACCACCGCCTGCCCTTGATTTGCGCAACTTCCCGCGCCCGTGCCGCAATCCGGCGCCTGAACCACACGAAGCTTGCTCAGGATCAGAACTCCGTCGCCATGCTGAATGCTCAACCCCAGTCCCTCGGCCACCCGCATCGCGATGGTCTGATTTTCGGCCTTCGAAAAATCCATGCCCTGCGCGTACATGCTCGCCACGTCACGGCTGATCTGATTGGCCTGATCATTCTGATCCGCGTTGCTGCTCACCAGCAGCACCCCGATCGACAGCGGAACCAGAAAAATCGCACCCAGCGCGTACAGCGGAATCGAAGCGCCGATACCGTCCATGGTGCGTTGTTGCATGGCTCCATCTCTAACTTAACCGCGATGCGTCGCCACTGCCAGACGGGATTCGTGCGAATTACTGAGAGAATAAAACTTAGTACTTCCGCTAACCAGGTTCAGAGTACTGCATCCGGTATCCTAAGCGATTCACCTAGTTTTCCGTCCCCCCTCCAGGTGAGTTAGCTCACGATGTGCCCGCCTGAGCGCGCCGCCATCGCACGCTTAACGCAGAGGTTTCCCCCATTCCGCTTCCTTCCTCAGCTTCGGCTTCAAAATCTTCCCGCCAGGATTCCGCGGCAGCGCCTCGACCCGAATGATCAGGTACTGCGGAATTTTGAAATCCGCGATCCGCCCCTTCAGGAACGCGCAGATCTCCGCCGGCTCAGCCTTCGCGCCCGGCTTTAACACTACGATCGCGCCGACTTTTTCGCCCATCATCGTGTCGGGCACTCCCATCACCGCGCACTCGTACACAGCCGGATGCGCGCACAGCCCGTTCTCCACTTCGACGCAGTACACATTCTCGCCGCCGCGATTCACCATGTCCTTTTTGCGGTCGACAATTTGCACAAATCCATCGGCGTCGATGCGCGACAGATCGCCTGTGTGCAGCCAGCCGTCGACAAACGCCTGCACGGTCGCCTCCGGCTTGTTCCAATATCCTTGGACGACGTTCGGCGCGCGCACCAGCAGCTCGCCGACTCCGCCCGCGTCCGGTTCGAACACCTTGAGATCCACCACCGGCGCCGCGAAGCCCACCGAATCCGGCCGCACGTTCGCGTACTCGTGCGGCAGAAACGTCGCCACCGAAGAAGTTTCCGTCAACCCGAAGCCGTTGCCCACGCGCGCGTTCGGAAACGCCTCGACGATGCGTCCCACCAGGTCCGGCGCGATCGGCGCGCCGCCGTACATCGCCCACCGCACGCCCCGCACGTCGAACTCTTTGAAGTTCGGCTGATTGATCGCCAGCCAGAAGATCGCGGGTACCGACGTCACCGAATTGATGCGCTCGGCGACAATCGCACGCAAAAAAGCCTGTACGTCGAAGGCCGGCATGATCACCGTCCCGCCGCCCGACGAGCAGCTCGGCAGGAGCTGGCTGTTGCACCCGGTGACGTGGAACAGCGGCACCGACACCAACGTACGCACGCTCCCGTCGCGCGGCAGCGGAACGATGCGCTGGCAGGTCTCGATGTTCGACAGGAATCCCTGGTGCGTGGTCATCGCGCCCTTCGGGAATCCCGTGGTCCCGCTGGTGTAGAAGATCGCCGCGACGTCCGGCTGTTCGAGACCTTCCACCACGTACGGATCGCCCGACGGCAGCGCTTGGCCCGTCAGAAACACGAACTTCGATCCCGAGTCCGTGATCACGTACTCGACTTCCGTCTCGCTGAACCGCGTGTTCACCGGCACGACGATGGCGCCCGACATGAGCGCGCCCCAGAACGCGACGCACCAGTCCAGACAATTCCCCAACCGGATCGCGACGCGGTCGCCGCGCTGGATACCCAGGCCGCGCAAGCCGCCCGCAACGTGCGCCGAACGATCCCACAGCTCCCGATAGTTGATCCGCCCACCGCCCAGCTCGACGATGGCCTCATTCTCCGGCGCGCGGTCCACGGTCGCGCGCAGCATCTCGATCAACGACGCCGGCAGTCCCTGGTACCGCGCGATGCCGTCCTCGCCGCGCACAATGCCCGATTGGTCGAAGGGCTGTATCATCTCTCCCGGCCCCCACCGAACACGCCCCCCACCTCAGTACGCCCCCTGGTGCTCAAAAATCTTCCGCGGGTTCTCCACCAGCATGGTCTCGATCTGCGCATCCGTGACGCCCTGCTTCTTCAACGCCGGGATCACATCATTGTGTATGTGCAGAAAATTCCAGCGCGGCAAAACCGCCGGCAGATCGCGCTCCGGGAGCCAGTCGTTGAAGCACGCCGCGTCGTGCGACAGCACCATCTTCCCAGCGTGCCCCCGCTCGCACAATTTCGCCACCGTGTTCACACGATCCTCGAACGACAGAATCGTATCGATACCGAACCGGTCCATCCCCAGGTACGACCCCGCCGCGATCACTTCTTCCAAATACTCGATCTCGGTCGTGTCGCCCGAATGCCCGATCACCACGCGCGTCAAATCCAAGCCCTCTTCGCGAAAGACGCGCTGCTGCTCGAGGCCCCGCTTCGACCGCGCATGCGTGTGCGTCGAGATCGGCACGCCCGTCTTGCGATGCGCCTGCGCCACCGCGCGCAGCACCCGCTCCACTCCCGGCGTCATGCCCGGTTGATCGGTGGCGCACTTCAAAATGCCTGCTTTGACTCCTGTGCCGGCGACGCCCTCGCGGATATCGCGCACGAACATGTCGACCATCGGCTCCGGCCCCTCGAAGACCGTGCCGGGCCCGCGAAAATGAAAATAGAACGGAATATCGTTGTACGTGTAGATGCCGGTCGCGACCACGATGTTGACCTTGGTCTTCTCGGCCACCCGCTGGATGCGCGGGATGTAGCGGCCGAGGCCGACCACGGTCAAGTCCACAACGGAGTGCACGCCGCGCGCGTACAACTCGTTCATGCGATCGACGGCTTCCGCGACGCGCCGCTCCTCGTCGCCCCACGCCTCCGGATAATTCTGCATGATCTCGGTCGATAGCACGAAAATGTGCTCGTGCATCAGCGTCACGCCGAGCTGGGAGGGATCAACCGGACCACGAACAGTCTCAACAGTGCTCATAAGGATGCTCTGACAATATACTGCACCGGTGCACCGACTGTGGCGGCGATGTAGTGCCAGCAATCCTGCCTGCAGCCGGCTGGGCTGAATGCGGCAAGTAAATGGACGAATCGCTTGAAATTGAATCTCAGCGATCGGGAGGTAGACGGAAGAAGCCGCGATTCGGGGCCATCAGGTATCCGGCGCTCAACCGCTCCATCATGCACCCGCGCGCGGCATGCAGCGAGTTCTGGTTGAGCCAATGTCCGAGTTCGTGCGTTGCCACACGGGCCAAGGCTCGTCCGAGCACGCCCGGCAAACGAGTCCCGACGATCTGAGCGGTCGGCGAGACGAACAACTCAATCTCAGGAAACAAACGGCCGTCTCTAACTCGGATGCCGCCCAGCGCGGAGGTCTCTTCGTCAGGCGGGTCTTGGCGCAATGTTATGGTGACGATTCCCGGACGGCAGGGTGTGGTGATCGCTGCCGACCGGTCCGAGGCTACCAGGATGAAGTGCAGTTCCTCTTGGAGCGCCTGCAGAGTGTAGGTATCAACTCTTGCGGGATTCTCAAGACACAGGGCTAAACCGCCACCGATCAATGTCTTGCCAGCCAGCATCAATGTGAAGACCGCTAGTCTTGTCTTCCACATTTCTAAACTGTAACAGAAAAGTCATCGAAATGAAATACAATTGTCATGACGCTCTACGAAGCTGCCCGGCGCAGGCCTTCCAAAGTTCGACTACCCAGAGGACCGAACTCGCAACCGCGAAACAGAGCAGCCAGTCGCGCCAGTCGAGCGGCGCTGTCTGGAATCCGTCCTGAAGAAATGGAATGTAAACCGCTGCCATCTGCAGCGCCAGCGAAAGTCCGACGGCCCCGAGCAGCCAGCGGTTGCGCAGCATTCCGCGAAACGCGCTTTGGTCGCTGGAGCGCGAATTGAACGCGTTGAACAACTGAAACAGCACAATGGTGGTGAATGCCATCGTTCGGCCGTGGCGAATCCCGGCGGCGCCTTCGATGAATCCACCGGGCAGAGAGGCATCCAGGACCAGCAATGTTCCGACGGCCATCACGACGCCGACGATTCCCATGTCGATCCACATGCGAGCGGTGATGACGCCCTCCCCTCGGGGGCGCGGCGAGCGCAGCATGATGCCTTCGCTGGGCGGATCGACGCCGAGTGCGAGCGCAGGCGGTCCGTCGGTGATGAGATTGATCCACAGCACTTGCGCGGCGAGTAAGGGCAGAACTAAACCGTCCTCGGCGCGGAGGCCGAGCGGGGCGGCGAACACCACGCCCAGAAAGATCGTCAGCACCTCTCCGACGTTGGACGACAGCAGGTAGCGCAGAAACTTCCGGATGTTCGAGAAGATGGCGCGGCCTTCTTCGACGGCAGCCACGATGGTCGCGAAATTGTCGTCGGTGAGGACGATGTCGGCGGCCTGCTTGGCGACGTCGGTGCCGGCGATCCCCATGGCCACGCCGATGTCCGCCGACTTGAGCGCGGGCGCGTCGTTGACGCCATCGCCGGTCATGGCCACGATGGCGCCGCGCGACTGCAAGGCATCCACGATGCGCATCTTGTGACGCGGATCGACGCGCGCATACACGGACGTTTGCTCGGCCGCCATGGCAAGCTCGTCGCTCTGCATCGTCTCCAGCTCGGGTCCGGTGAGCACGCGATCGTTGGAAGCGATGCCCAGTTCGCGCGCGATGGCGAGCGCCGTGCCGGGCTGGTCGCCTGTGATCATGATGGGCCGCACGCCGGCGGCCTTGGCGCGACGCACCGCCTCGGCTGCTTCGGGGCGCGGTGTATCGGCCATGCCAACGATGCCGGCGAGGACGAGGTCGCGCTCGAGTTCCCGGGCGGCGGCATTTGCGCAGTCGATTCCGGATGGCAGTTCGCGGAAAGCGATAGCTAGCGTTCGAAGAGCCTGCTCGGTCAGCACGCGATTGGTCTCAAGAACCTCGGAGCGCCGCTTGGCGGTGAGCGGCTGCGCGGCGCCGTCGCGGAATTCCGTTGTGCAACGATCCAGCACATCGACTACCGAGCCCTTCGCGAACAGCACCACCACGCCGGGCCGTTCCCGATCCTGGTGAAACGTGCTCATCATCTTGCGTTCGGAAGAAAAGGCCAGCTCGCGGACGCGTGGGAAGCGCTGCTCGAGCGTTTCTCGATCCAGGCCAGCCTTACGTGCTGCTACAATGAGCGCCCCCTCGGTGGGATCGCCGTGGATGGACCAAGTCCCGGCGGCGTTGGCCAGTGTTGCGTTGTTAGCGAGCGCCGCGGCCTGGAGCAACCGCTCGATCTCCAGAGCGGCGTCTGAGCTTCCTCGCAATTCCCCGTCGGGCATGTAGCCGCTGCCGGTTACCTCCACGCGGCTGCCCGCAGTGACGATAGCCCGCACGGTCATCTGGTTGCGCGTCAGCGTGCCGGTTTTGTCGGACGCGATGACGG
The DNA here is from genome assembly GCA_963792065.1 of Terriglobia bacterium. Classification (GTDB taxonomy): domain Bacteria; phylum Acidobacteriota; class Terriglobia; order Bryobacterales; family Bryobacteraceae; genus Palsa-89. The sequence continues at coordinate 4,496,043 of CAWBUU010000001.1, read as the reverse complement.
TGGCCGATCCCAGCGTCTCCACCGCCGGCAGCTTGCGCACGATGGCGCCGCGCTTGGCCATGCGCTGGACGCCGATGGCGAGAACCATGGTGACGATGGCGGCCAGTCCTTCGGGCACTGCGGCGACGGCGAGTGCCACGCCGAACAGCAGAACCTCCACCAGCCGGTGAAGGTCGCGCACGCCTTCCACCAGCAGCAACGTCGCCACCACCACCAGCGCGATCAGAACGACGGCCAGGCCGAGGCGTCTGCCGGTGCGATCGAGTTCGCGCTGCAGCGGCGTCACTTCAGTCTCGGCCTGCTCCAGCATTTTGGCGATCTTGCCCAGCTCGGTCCGCATCCCGGTCTGGGTCACGACGGCGCGGCCATGTCCGTAGCTCACCGCTGTTCCGGCGAAGATCATGCCGGTGCGGTCGGCGAGCGCCGCACCCGGCGCAACCGTAGCGGTGCTCTTCGGTACCGGAAGACTCTCGCCGGTCAAGGATGCCTCGAGCGTCTGCAGCTCCACGAGGTCGACGAGCCGCGCGTCAGCGGGCACCGTATCGCCCTCCTCGATCAACAACACGTCGCCCGGCACCAGCTCGCGTGCCGCGATCCGATGCTTCTCAGAGTCGCGAATCACAGTCGCCTGTGGCGCGGACATTTCGCGCAGCGCGGCCAGCGCCTGTTCGGCTTTTTCCTCCTGCACGAATCCGAGGATTGCATTCAGAACCACGATAGCCAGGATGACCAGGCTCTCATAAGGAAGCGCGGCGCCGCGCTCGATCCACCATACAAAGGCCGAGACGGCGGTGGCGCCGAGCAGCAGGATCACCAGCGTGTCGTGAAACTGTTTTAGAAACCGGCGCCAGGCCGGGACGCCCGCGGCTTTGCGAAGCTCATTCGCGCCGTATTGTTCGAGCCGGAGGCGAACTTCGCCGGCGCATAACCCGCGCCGAGCATCGGTTGCGAGCGCGGCGATGGCTGCATCGACGGATAGCAGGTGGAAGTTCGGCGCCTCCATGGCTCCAGCGTACACGCCGGGAGCCGCCGCAGTTAACGGACGGCCAGGACCGGTTCGTACAACGAGCGTATGACTTCGTCGATACGATCGATGGAATGGTTTGCCAGCAGCCATTCCCAAGCCGACTCGGCGATCTTGGCGCGAAGCGCCGCATCTTGGAGCAGTGTCACGCAGGCGCCGGCGAACGACTCCGGATCATCGGCGATGAGGAGATCCTTCCCGTCGATCGCGGACAAGCCCTCGGCGCCGATTGAGGTCGAGACTACGGGCTTGCGAAGGCTGAACGCTTCCAGAATCTTGATGCGCGTTCCGCTTCCGGCGCGCAGCGGCACGATGGCCACATCCGCGTCCTCGTAGAACGACGCTACTTCGGGAACGTTGGCGAAGACTTCCACGTCCGGCTCGCGAGCGAGCATGGTCACTTGGGGCTTGGGATTGGACCCTACTATGCGGACGCGGAGGGGACCCGGGTGTTTCTGGCGGATCAGTGGAAGTATGCTTTGGCAGAAGTATTGCGCGCCATCTTCATTCGGGAAGTAGTCCAATGTGCCGACTAGAAGCAAAGTCGGGCTGCGCTCGGCGGAGGTCCGTTGACCGTCCCGGGCAGGAATCCGATCCGGCAGAAACACGGCATTGGGAAGGTGTACGCACTGGGCGCCGGGATTGCGCCGGCTTACGCGCTCGCAATCGGCCAAAGCCGCCAGACACACCGCCTGGAAGCGAGGCAACAACATCCGTTCCATCACATTCAGTTGCGGGGTGGCGCGCTGTTCCAATCGGGCGCGGGTATTGTCGCCGGTCTCCTCGCGCAGATCCACAAAACGATCCGCGCGAAAGCACTCGTCGTCATCCAAGTCGAGTACGCTGAAAGGCGGCGAACTGGCACCTTGCTGCATGACGGACACCGCCGCTCTGGCCATCACCAGGCGGAACGCGTGGATGGCCTGAAATTGAATCCCCCCGAAGTGTTCGGCCAGGATCTGGGGCATCGGCAGAGCGCCATTTTGAGGCACGTGGTAGACGTAACTGGCCGCGTGTTGACGCACAAAATCGGTCTTGAAACTCTCCGGGCGCCAGCCCCACAACTCCGCGTGCAGCACGTGGACGTTGAAGTGCCTGGCCAACGACTCAACCACCAGCCCGGCCCGGATAGAACTGCCCGCTCCGGCGGTGTGAGGCAGCGTGGGCGTGAGGAACAGCAGATTCGGCTTCACCGCAACACGCTCCGGCGCAGGTGAAACACGCGCTTGGCCCCGGCGAACGGCACTGCCCACACGTGCGGAAGATTCCAGCGCAGAGCCAGAAACCGGGCGAAACCGGACCAACTCAGAGCTTGCTTCTGGTGATAACAATGGGCCCGGTAGGCGTTCCAGAAATAGTGTACTTTTCGACGAAATAGACCAGAATTATCCAGCGGAAGTTCGGGAATCGCCAAGTGTGGAAATGATCGCAACTCGCGGAGCCGTTCGATGGCGAGCGGGCCGAAGCGCCGGGCTAGCTTGAGAAAGCGTCCCCAGTCAATGCCGGCGACGCCAGTCAGAGCCACGTCCGCCTGCCAAGGCAGGTCGTGGTCGCGCCCACAGCACAGGATGTGCAACAAGGTGGCTTCCCTCGACAAGGCCCGGAAGGACTGGCTGCCCGATTGGAACGGCGACAGCAGCGCCAGGAAGGCCATCTCGCACTCGGCGGCGTCTTCGGGCGGCACCGGAACCAGGCGCCAGTGCAAATTGACCTGGAGATCGTGGCGATGGAACGAGACATGATCGCACCAGTCCCACACTGCCTGCGGCGGCACATCGCCGTACTGCTCCCAGCCGGCGCGCTGTAGAGTGTCAGTGGCTTTTTGAATGTCCGCGCGTGCGGCCACGAACGTCAGGTGCGGAATAGCGCGGATGGCCGGCGGCGGAGTTCTCAGCGACCACCGCAATGGTCCCGCAATCGCAGCTTGAACGCCGGCTTCCTTGAGCAACGAATCCAATTCGACAGCCTTTCGCATGCGGAGCTGGTTCTGGCTCCATATCCGGCGTACGATGCCCTGGAAAATTCCCGCCGCGGAATCATTCTCCAACCATTCGGGCAGGGCCGGGTTGAGCGCGGCAAACAACAACTGCTCGGTGTACGACAAGGCGTTGATGTCGATCCCAGCGCGCCAGCGCGTCCAAGCCTGCCGGGCCTGAGGTTCCTTCAAGAGCAGAGCTTCGAGGAGCGGGGACATCATGCGCCTTGCGGACGGGATTTTGCCCGCCGGGAGTCGAGCACCATCTTGGCGGCCTTCAAGTAACCGCCGTCCAGGTCACGGGCCTTGCGGGTCATGTTCCGCAGGTGGACGCGCCGTCTGACGAGCAAGTCGGAAAGCATGCGGCTCTTCAGGCCGGCTGTTTGTGCAAGCCCGAACCAGGCGATGAACTCTCCGCCGTAAATCTCGGGCATGGGGCCGACCCGGCGCAACGCCGGCGCTCGGCACAACATCGTGGATGCTTGCCAGCCCTCGGTGGGGCCTCGAATGGCCATATTCGCCCTTTCCTCCGCGGTGAGTTCCGGGCTGATGAACTCGTCCAGATGCGTGAACACCAGGTCCACTTCCGGATGTTGATCGAGAATCTCGATTTGATGGGCCAGTTTGTGCGGGTGCCACAAATCGTCGGCGTCCAGGAAAGCGATGAAGTCGCCCCTCGCAGCTTGTACGCCGGCGTTCCGCGCTCGAGCCGGACTGGCGATCGGCTCATCGACGACTCGGACGAGCCTGGTGAAGCGCTCCGCGACGGCGCGGCTGCGGTCCGTCGATCCGTTGTCCACGACGATGATTTCAAGCGGAGAAAACGTCTGTTTGAGGACGCTGTCGATGGCCTCGCCTAAGTAGAGTTCCCCGTTGCGCACCGGGATGATGACGCTGACGCTTCCGGTCACGATGCGACCTCCTCATCCTGCTTGCAACGGCCCGAAGCCCATATATACGTTGGCCGGGAGGTGTCTAGGCTGGCTGGGATCGTACAGGCCCCTGCGGACACGGTCGATGCGTCGTTTGAAAGCTGGCCACGGTTCCAAAGCCCGCCCCTTCCAGACCGGCGGTCATGTTTTTCGGATGGCGCCGATAGTGCAACGTCACAGTCTCCAACTCCACCTTGCGAATATCTTGCTCCCAGCAGCGCATCAGAAAGTCGAGATCCTCGCAGAGGTGCATGGTCTCGTCCAGCACCCCGACGATTTCGAACAGACTGCGGCGGTACAGGCACGCGCCGAAATTCAAAAAGCGGTACGGGTGCGTGAAAAACCGTTTGGAGCCGTCCTCGAGCACGCGGAAATTCTGGATGAGGCCTTGCGCGAATCCGGCGTCGGGATCGGAGGCGAGCGCCGCCGACAAACGATGCAGAGTGCCGGGGGGCCACAGGTCGTCGACGTCGAGAAATGCGACGAAGTCGGAGACGGTGGCGCCGAGTCCGGCGTTTCTGGCCGCTGCCGGCCCGGCCGCGGGGGTTTGCAGAACCCGAAGCCCCGCGTTGCGGGCATGTTCGAGCGAACCATCGCTGGAGCCGTCGTCCACGATCACCAGTTCGAGCGGCGAATACGATTGCGAATGCACACACTCGATCGCGACCGGAAGAAACGCCATTCCATCGCGCACGGGCATGATGACGGCTATCGACGGCGGCATACTTGTCACAGAACGCTTTGGATGACGCGCGGAATCTGAGTCAAGTCGGTGCCGGCATACAGCATGTAGCGCGGCAATCGGGCTACCAGATCCCCGAGCCTGCCCAAGTCCGGAGCGCCGGCCATGGGAAGCTGCGCCACGGTGCTGGCCGAAAGAGCGAGCAGGGCCTGTGCTTCGGAGCATTCCGCCAACTCAGTGTCGCGTTGACCGGTGACCTGAGGAACCAGGATGGCTCGAAGCGGGAATCCCTGGATCAACTTTTCGGGCCACCATTGCGACAGGAAAAACGTCGCTTTGTCGCCATTCTTTGAAAAGCAGTCGGGATTCCAGACGCGTTCCCGCAAATGCGGAAAACGGTCCAGATCCTGGGGGCCTTTTAGTTTCGCCGTACTGTAGAGGCTGTGCAGATACGGATCGCCTTCCGTTTTGACAGCGCAGTAGTCGTCTCCGGCGTACGACATTCCCGCGTTCATGCAGGCCAGCGAAATGGTGGATTTGCCGGAGCCGCCTTTTCCGACCAGAACCACGCCGCCTTGCGCGTTTCCAACCGCGCCGCCGTGCACGAATTGCAACCCGCGGAGGGACAGCCAATAGTGCAGGATGGCCCGGAATGGCGACCCGATTTCCCAATACGGAAGCGGAGATGCATCACGCTTCAAATAGTACGCCGTACGATTTTCGACGTCGACCACCTTGAAGATATCCGGCCCGGCATGATAAAGAACCGGAAGCTGCTCGGAGTGAAAAGCCAGCACTTCTCCGCGCGGGCCGCATTCGGTGTCCCAGTGCGAGTAGAACTCGCGCAGATAGGACGCCAGGAACGCATCCTCGGGGTTGCCGCCCGAGACGGCATCCCAGACCTGAACGGTGAAGTCATTCTTCGAATCGGCAGGCAAGCCATTCCGCAAGTGCCCGAAAGCCAGACCCAGTTCGGGGATCTGCATGGCGCCGGCGCAACGCACCCGCACGCTTTGTCCCGCGATGTGATAGACAGCTTCGGTCAGCCCGGCGCGTGACGCGGCATGCCGATGAAAATCGGAAAGCAACGAGACCAGTCCTCGCGAACTAACTGGCGAAGTCTTCTCGCTCCGGGTGCCCGGAAACGGGAGGAAGAGACCGCGCAGTTCCCGGAAGGCTTCCATGGAGAACGGCTCAAAGGGCTGCGGCGTGAAGCTCTCGGGCGCTTCGAAGTGGCGTCCGGCATCCTCCGCTTCCGCGAAACTCACCAAACCTTCTTGTAACAAGTTGGCGAGCAGCAACATTACCGACACCTTGAGCTCACGGCGGTCCACCTGGTAGGCTCGCGCCAGATGGTCCACCAGTTCACTCGCCGTGGGCCGATGCTGCAGCGCGCGAAAAGCGTTTGCGGCACTCGGGTTCAGTAGATAGTATTCGCCTTTGTCGAGGTTAATGAGGACCGCTTCCCGGCCGGCCGCCCGGAAGATCACGCCCGGCTCGGAAATGCGGAATCGTTTCAGCGTGAACTCAGCCGAGCTGCGCTGTTGCGTTCCTGCCAAAACGCCGGCCGGCACGCTACGCTCGTGGTAGGTGTCCAGCGCCGGTTTGACGAACGGCAAGCCCTGGCCCGGCTTGTTCAGCTCGAGTTGCCGGATGGTGTTGGCATCTTCGGCGGATGCCGACGACGCTACGGCTTCCGCAAGGCCGGCCTCGACCAACGCCCGCAGAAAACCCAAAACGGCATCGGGAACAAGTTCCTCGGATGCCTGGTACTTGGTCTGCAAGGCGCGCACTACTTCTTTACTGGTGGGCTCTTGGTCCAGTAGTAGAAAAATGTCTTCCGCTGGACCAGTCAGGTTGTAATACGATCCGGTGCCAAGGTTAAAGGCCACGGTCTCATCGTCGAACCGTTCAAAAATCATGCTGGCCGGACTCTGCGGCCGGTAGTGGCAATCTTGATCCAGTGCTGGGTTGGATTTCACTTGCGGCCAGCCCTGTGGTCCGACGTCGTGCACCGGGTCGATCAGAAACAGCTCTTGCAGATCACGGAACGGCTGTATGACCGGCGGTTCATAGGGGAGCCGGGGACCGGAGTGGGTCAGTTCCAGCGGCTTGGCGGCGACAGCCTGCGTTTCCCGCACGCCGAGCAAGGACTCCTCGCGCATGCCATCCAGAAAGCGCGTCAAATCCGCGGCGATCACGTCGGCGCCGGCGTCGTACTTCTTTGCCAGGGCCTCGGACATTTCCGCAACCGTGGGTTCGAATGGAAGCATCAGGAAAGCGTCCACACCCGCGCCCAAGATGCTGTGATAGTCTCCCGTGGCGAGTTGAATCGCAACGATTTCCGCATCGAAACGCTCGAAGATGACGTCAGCCTGGTTGAGGAAAAAACGTAACGCCCGGGTCAAATTCGCACCAGCCTCCGCAAAGTCTGTCTTGTCTCTTTTAACACGGTCGCTCGTGCGGTGAACATAGTGCGATTTTCTCAAAACTAGGTCGCCAGTGCAGCCCGAGTGTTCCGCCAACGCATGGAGGGGGTCGGGGACAGCCCTGAGGTCGCCTCTCCTATCGCATTGAAAAAGATACGTTTAGTCCTATTTCGAGAGATCCATGGAGTTGCGGTGCCGGGACTTTTGGATGGAGCAGCAGAGGTGGTGGTACTAGTACGTTTCCTATTTAGCTGTCCGCGGGATGGGGCTAGAATCTTTAGAGATGGCCGAGATGTCAAGTCCGGAACGGATGCAGTTCGCGACACCGTCGGAACTCATGCTGCTGCGGGCAGCTCTCTGTGAGGGTCAGGCGGCAGCCGAAGCCGCAAGAAGCTGGCTCGGCCAGCCTCCCGCGCCGGAGCGGTTGAACATGGATTCCAGGGTCTGGAAAAAGCAAGCCGGCGGCTGCTCCCGCTGGTGTACCGCAACGTCAAGGAGTCGCTTCCAGCGGAAATCCGGAATGAGCTGCGGATCGTTCATCACGAAGCGTGGGCTGAAAATCAAAAACGCTTCCACCACTTGCGTACTCTGCTGCCATGGTTTGAGAAGAACCGAATTCCTACGATGATGCTGAAAGGCGTGGCGCTGACCGTGCTTGCATTACCGCGACATGGCGCTCCGGCCGATGTCCGACTTCGACATTCTCGTTCCCCAGGACAAGGCAGCGAAAGCTTTGGAAGGGCTGCAGCGCGACGGATGGACGGCGTTCTACTACCGTGCGACCGCGCCCAAGAATCGCTATTTTTACCGCTACACCCATGCGATGCCGTTGGAATGTCCGGACTATGGAGATCGTCGATCTGCATTGGCATGCATTGGCCGAGGCCACCTTCCAGGGAGCGGATCGCGTCGTTCTGGAGCGGCAGCGTTCCGCTTTCAGTGAACGGGATCAAGACCCGCGCGCCTCAATCCGACCGATCAGCTTATTCACGCTTGCGTGCACGGATTCCGCGGCAATGTTATGCCGCCGATTCGCTGGATTGCGGATGCGATTACCATTCTTCGGACCAGCCAGATCGATTGGGCCCGCTTGCTAGAATCTCGCCAGGGACCTGCACGTCACCGTGCCGCTGGCCGCTTCGTCTGTCATTCCTGAAAGCGGTATTTCCGGCTCCGATCCCGGGAGACGTCATCGAGGAACTCAGGAACGTGCCGGTGGACGCGGCGGAGCGGCGTTATTTTGAGACGTTGGTGCACCGCAACGCGGACTGGCGGGAAGTACTGGCCTACAATCTAGAGCGCCATCGCCGCGCCAACCGGGACCGCAATCCTATTCCTGGGCATTCCTTCCTTGCCCCGGCAGTTGCAGTTACACTACAACCTGCCTCATCTGAGAGGACCTTGGATCTTTTCGCGTTTTCCATGCTCGGGAAGCGGATTCGCAAGAGGAATGGCGATTTCTTGACTTACGATTCGCTGCCGCTTGGACGCGCGACCGTCCTACGGCACGCTGACGATAATCGACCCATCCGGAGTTCCGCTGCTGCGGAAAGTTCGGCGAATACCGGCAGTATCGAACGCTCTTTGTCTTTCTGGCTCTGCGGGACATCGCGCTGCGTTACCGGCAAACGTTGCTGGGCGTTGCTTTGGGCGGTCCTGCAGCCGCTGCTTCCCATGGTGATCTTCACCGCGGTGTTCGCGCGCGTGCTCCGGCCCGCCACCGGTGGAGTTCCGTATTGGCTGTTCGTGCTGGCCGGCATGGCGCCGTGGACGTTTTTCGCAAATGCGATCAACCTTGGCGGGAGCCACGTTCGCCAGCCAACCACAACCTTCTCAATAAGGTTTATTTTCCGCGGGCCATTCTGCCGGGCGCCGCGGTTGCGGCTTGCCTGCTCGACTACCTGGTCACCAGCTTCTTCGTGCTGGGGCTGCTGTTGTGGTCGGGTTTTCGGCCCACTGCCGGCTGGCTGCTGCTGCCGGTGATCGCCATCCTGACAGCCGTACTCGCGATGTCGGTAGGGCTGGCGCTGGCGTCTCTGATGGCGATGTATCGAGACGTCAAACATGTACTGCCCTTCCTGGTACAGCTCTGGATGTTCGCAACCCCGCATCATGTATCCGGTGAATCTTCTGCCGCAGCAGGTGCGAGGGCTGGCCGGCCTGAATCCGATGGCCGGCGTGGTGGAGGCGATGCGGTCCTGCTTGTTCAGTAACGCCTCCTGACTGGAACCTCCTGGCTCTGTCAGGACTTTCGATGGTCCTGATCAGCTTGGCCGCGGCATTCCTTTTCCACCGGCTGGAAGCCGAATTGGCCGAGCGCGTATGAAAACCATTTCCGTTCGCGGTCTGACGAAAGAGTTTAAGCTCGGCCGAGCGGAAGGGCCAGTACCGAATGCTCCACGAGTGGCTTTCGCTGGCGGCGGCCGCAACAAGCTGCGCGAAGCACGGGCAGTTTTCTGGCGCTCGACGACGTTAGTTTCGACGCCGAGGCCGGAGAAGTGATCGGCCTCATTGGGCGCAATGGCGCGGGGAAAGTCGACTCTGCTCAAGATCCTGGCGAGGATCCTCCGGCCCACCCGTGGTCGCATTGAATTGCGAGGGCGCGTGGGCAGCCTGCTCGAGGTGGGGTCGGGATTTCACGGCGAACTCACCGGGAGGGAGAACATCTTTCTGAACGCGGCGATCCTGGGAATGCAGCATCGCGAGATCGTTGCCAAACTGGATGAGATTGTGGATTTCGCCGGCGTCGGCCAGCACCTGGACCAGCCCGTGAAGACTTATTCGAGCGGAATGTATATGCGTCTGGCGTTCTCGGTGGCCGCCCACATCGAACCTGAGATTCTGCTGGTGGACGAAGTTCTGGCCGTCGGCGATGCGGAGTTCCAGAAGAAATGCATGCGACGGATCGAGCAGGTGGGCAAGAACGGACAGACCGTGCTGTTCGTTTCGCACAATATCCAAGCCGTGCTGCGGCTGTGCAGCTCGGGCGCTGCTGATCGACCAGGGCAGGCTGACACAAACCGGGCCGGCGCATGAAGTCGCGGCGGCGTACCTGCGCAACGAGGCGGCCATCAGGGGGAGCGAGATCTATCCGGACGGCCCCTACGCGCCAGGCGACGGGGTGGTAAGGCTACGCAGCCTTCGCATCCGCTCGCGTGCGGGGGACACTTTGACCGCGGTGGAACTCGGCGAGGAACTGGGGATCGAAATGGAGTTCGAGGTGCAAGACACTCGCGCTGGTCCTCTTTCCGGTGCTGGGAATTCAAAACGAGTGGGGAACGGAAGTGCTTTGGGCCACCGACACCGACACCGAATGGCATGGACGCAAGCGCCCGGCCGGACGCTACCGGGTGATCGCGTGGATTCCGCCGAATTTCCTGGCCGCCGGGGCGATGACTGTCACCGCCGCAATGTACTCGCTCCCGCCCCGGGTGGAGCATTTTCGCGAAGTGGACGCGCTCGGTTTTCAGGCCATCGATACCTTGGGGGCCGGAACTGCGCGAGGAGACTTCACCGGCTATATCGGGGGGTGACGCGACCGAAGCTGGAATGGACCGTGGACTACGACGGTGGAGTCGCCGAGCGCGAATCCCGCGCGAAGATGGCGCTCCGGTCGTGCTGTTTAATTCGCGCGAATTCCTGGTATTCCTGCCGGTAGTGCTGGCATTCTATTATTTCCTGCCTCACCGGGCGCAGAACCGCTTTCTTCTTCTGGCGAGCTGCTTTTTCTATGCATCCTGGGACTGGCGATTCCTGGCCCCGCTGCTGTGTTCGACCACCATCGACTACTTCTGCGCGGGACGGATGGAAGACTCGGTGCTCCGGGGCGAAATCCCGGCGCGCCGGAAGAAGTATCTCGCGGCTAGCGCCGTTGCAAACCTGGGCCTGCTCGGGTTCTTCAAGTACTTCGATTTCTTCTCCAGCTCTCTCCAGCGCCTGCTGTCGCAATTGGGTTTCGGCGTCCAGCTATGGACCCTGCACATTATCCTTCCGGTCGGGATCTCTTTCTACACCTTTCCAGGCACTCAGCTACACTATCGATGTCTATCGCGGCGAGATCCACGCGACCCGGAACTTCTGGGATTTCCTGTTGTGCGTGATCTATTTCCCGCACCTGGTGGCAGGACCCATACAACGGGCGCGTAGTCTGCTGCCGCAAGTGATGTTTCCCCGCAAGATCCGGCGCGATCAGATTCTGCGAAGGCGTGCACCTGATTTCGTGGGGATATTTTCAAAAAGTCTACATCGCCGACAATATCGGAGCGGCGACGTCCTGGATCTTCTCGGGCCGCTCGCTGGACGGTTTCTACGTGCTGTTGGGCGCCTATGCTTTCGCGATCCAGATTTTTGCGATTTTGCCGGCTACACCGATATCGCCCGCGGCCTGGCGAAACTGATGGGTTTCGAATTCATGCTGAATTTCAACCTGCCGTACTTTGCGGTGAACCCTCAGGATTTCTGGCAGCGTTGGCATATCAGTCTGTCCACTTGGTTTCGCGATTATCTGTACGTCCCGCTCGGTGGAAATCGAAAGGGTCCGGCCGCGGACCTACGCGAATCTGATGCTGACCATGCTCATTGCGGGGCTGTGGCACGGCGCGGCTTGGCACTTTGTTGTGTGGGGTCTTCTACCATGGCTGCCTGCTGATCGCGCACCGCTTGTTGCAACCGGTCTTGCGAATGTTCCAGGCGACCGTCTGGAATGCTGCGCGGCCTGTGGCCGTGGCGGTCGCGTCGCGTTCATGTTCCAACTCACTTGCCTGGGGTGGCTGCTCTTCCGCTCTGATTCGCTCACGGCATTCGCGGGTATGATAGTCGAGCCTTTCCGCGGCTTTCACGTAACCGATAACGGCCTCGTAGCGCGGCTGGTGATGCTGGCGAGTCCGCTGGTAATCGTGCAGTGATACAGCGCTTGAGCGGAAAGCTTGAGTTTCTCGATTTCCGCTGGATTTCCAGCGAAGTCCGGACCGTTGTTTATGCCGCGTTCGTATACTGTATTCTTTTCGCAGGAGGCCCGCCGCGCGCGTTCATTTATTTCCAATTCTGATGCGACATCGATGGAGGGTGCTGCGAGCGGCTGTGTGCGCAATCCTGTTTTGCGCAACGTCTGGAGGCGCTTGCCAGGATGGACGACTGGCTGCGCTACCGGGCGCCCCTTTTCAGCAGCTACGATATCATCGCTCTTCTGGTGTGGCACCACGAAGGCGTCACGGGCCGCCCCAACGCACGCTACCAGCGGTGGAAGCTGAACGCTTGGGGATATCGTGGGCCAGCCCCGCGTACCGGCACATTGCGCGTCGTTTGCTTGGGAGCCTCCGAGACTTTCGGCATTCACGAAGACGACAATCGGGAGTATCCGCGCCAGCTCGAAGAGCGGCTTAACCAAGAATTCGGCGGCGCGACATCGAAGTCATCAATCTTGGCCCTTCCGGCCATGACCTTCCATCAGCTCGTGCCCACTCTGCCGGGGATCATGGAGCAATATCATCCCGACCTGGTCACCGTCTATCCGAGCACGGCTGGTTACGTCCGCCTGCACACATCTGACCCGCCGGTCGCGGGTCCGCCTCCGCCTCCTCCGTTGAGCAACTGGACTTCGTGTCCGGCACAAGATCGCCGGCGGAATCCGTTCCGTGACTCCAGCGGCCGCGCGGCAGCTCAGACTCGAGGATTCGAAATCGCCTCCGCCAGACGGTGGATCAACCGCTCCGGATCATGGACAGGGCGGACTTTTAGCCGAGCGCGCGGTTCCACAGAGCGTGCTCATTTGGTGGCGGCGCCGGCAAGCTGACCGGCAAGTGCGCGCCAGCGGGCTACCATTGATGGACCGGTTCCCGGAGACCTACGCGGCGGTGTTTCGCGGCGACCTTGCCGAGGTGATCGGTTATTTCCAGGACCGCAGAGTGCCCGTCGTAGCGGCCACGCATGCTCAGCGGTTCGGAGACCGAGTGGCTCCCGATGAACGCAGCCTTTTGGTGGAATGGCGCTCCTACTACCCCTGGCTCAAGGAAGACAGCTTCCTGGACATGGAGCGTCGCATGAACCAGGTGATCAGCGATGTGGCGCGGGAGCGGGGCGGCGCCCCTCCTGGATGCAGCCAATCGCATGCCGCCCGGTCCACGGTACTTCGCCGAGTTCGTCCATTTCACGAATGAAGGAGCCAGCAGGATGGCAGGGCTGTTTGCCGAGCAGTTGACGCCCTTCGTCAGCTCGATACTGGCGGCCGGCCACCTGCGGCACAACTGAAAACTCCGCCAAGGTGGCGCGGAGGATTCTTAGTCCAACTCGAAAGCCGATTTGTAGTCCTGGCTCAGGTTCGGATCCTGATCCTCTTTCGCCAGGAAGCAGTTGCCCACCACCAGCACTTCGATGTTGGTGCCCATGAAACAGCGGAAAGCGTCTTCGGGAGTGCACACGATCGGCTCGCCGCGCACGTTGAAGCTGGTGTTGACCAGGACCGGGCAGCCGGTGGACTCGTAGAAGCGCTCGAGCAGCGCGTAATAGCGCGGATTGGTTTCGCGATGCACGGTCTGGATGCGCGCCGAGTAGTCGACATGCGTGACGGCGGGGATGTCGCTGCGGGGCACGTTCAGCTTCTCGATGCCGAACAGCTTCTGCTGCTCGGCGGTCATGGGTTTGCGCCGGCTCTCCACGACGTCGGCCACCAGCAGCATGTAGGGACTGTCGGCGTCCAGCTCGAACCATTCGCTCACGTGCTCGCGCAGCACCGAGGGCGCAAACGGCCGGAAGGACTCGCGGAACTTCACCTTGAGGTTCAGCATGGACTGCATCTTGGGCGAGCGAGGATCACCGAGGATGGAGCGCGCACCCAACGCGCGCGGGCCGAACTCCATGCGTCCCTGGAACCATCCCACGGCCTTTTCGGCGGCGAGCGCGTCCGCGCAGGCGTCCAGCAACGCGCAGTCGTCGAGCACCGTGAACTTCGCGCCGGCCGCCGCTGAGACGCTGTTCGATGTCTGATTGCGAGAACTCGGGTCCGAGGTAGGAGCCGTGCATGCGGTCGCCGCAGCCATTGACCTGGCGCGGCTGGTCCTTGAAACACATAGTAGGCAGCCAGCGCCGCGCCTAGCGCGCCGCCGGCATCTCCCGCCGCCGGCTGGATCCAGATTCGCTCGAATTGCCCATCGCGCAGCACCTTGCCGTTGGCGACGCAATTCAGCGCGACGCCGCCCGCCAGGCACAAGTTCCTCGCGCCGGTCTCGGCCTGCAACGAGCGCGTCATGCGCAGCATCGTTTCTTCGAGCACCGCTTGCACCGACGCCGCCAGATCCATGTGGCGCTGCGTCAGCAGCTCGTCCGGCCGGCGCGGCGGTCCGCCGAACAGCGCGTCGAACTTGCCGTTGGTCATCGTCAGGCCGGTGCAGTAGTTGAAATACTCCAGGTTCAGGTGAAAGGAGCCGTCGGCTTTCAGATCGATCAAGTGGTCGAAAATCTGCTGCGCGTAGCGAGGCTCGCCGTAGGGCGCCAGACCCATCACTTTGTATTCGCCGGAATTCACTTTGAAGCCGGTGTAGTAGGTGAATGCCGAATACAGCAGCCCGAGCGAATGCGGAAAATGGATCTCGCGGATGATCTCGAGTTGGTTGCCGCGTCCCAGCGCCGCCGAAGTCGTGGCCCATTCGCCCACGCCGTCCATGGTGAGAACCAGCGCTTCTTCAAACGGCGATGGAAAGAATGCGCTGGCCGCGTGGCTCTGATGATGCTCGGTGAACAGCAGCCGACCGGCAGCGTCGAAGCCGTCGCCCAGGTCCTTCAGTTCGTCGTTGAGCAGGCTTTTCTGGAACAACTTTTCGCGCACCCACAGCGGCATGGCCATCTGGAACGAGCGCAGCCCCGTGCGGCGCGAAGGCGAGATAGGTTTCGAGCAGACGTTCGAATTTCAGGAAGGGCTTGTCGTAGAAGACCACGTAGTCCAGGTCGGACATTTTTGCGCCGTCCTGCGACAGGCAGTATCGGACGGCGTGAACGGGGAATCGCGCGTCGTGCTTCTTGCGGGAGAAGCGTTCCTCCTGTGCCGCCGCCACGATTTCGCCGTCGCGGACCAGCGCCGCCGCGCTGTCGTGGTAGAACGCCGAGATGCCTAGGATTCGCACTGGCGGGTTGTTCCGAGCGTGGTCATGGAGAGTGCGGTCCGCAGATCAGAACAGCGTGTAGATGAACGGCGCCACCGCGCTACCCTGGGCCAGCACGAGAAGCGCGCCGAAAATCAGCATGACGATCAGAATGGGCAGCAACCAGTATTTCTTGCGTGTTCTCAAGAAGGCCCAGAATTCTTTCATGAACATCAGCATCAGAGTCTCCTCGACTAGAATTGATTCGCCATCGTGTCGGGCGGAGGTCCCGGCGGGCGGCGCTCGATCCAATAGGTACCGGCTCGGGGTTCCGCCGCCAGCCGAAGCGGATCCTTGCCGAGCAGGCGAAACAAGAAGGCGGTAGGCGTCACCACCAGGAAGAACAGCAGAGCCATGACGATGGGACTCACCACGCGGCCCAGCAGCAATCCGAGCATGGTCCAGACGCGATTGAGCGGATGCAGCCAAGCCGGGGCGAGCCGAGCGCGATCGCCAGGAACAGCGCTGCGATCCGCAAGGCCCACCACCGAACCGGGTGATGCGCGCGAAGCGGCGCCAAGCCGACCAGGGCAAAGAAAATCGCGAAGACGAAGCCAAAGGAACGGTCGGAGGAACCTTTGACTTCCGCCTGGCGGCTGAAATCCTCGTGTGTGGACATGTTCGGGTTGCTATCTACAGTTTACGCCGAGCCGCAACGAGCCGTCCGAACACACCGATCTTCGTGTTTCGCTGCCTGAGGAAGAAATGAATCGCCCGAATTCGATCAGACCGAGTACGCCTTCTAGCCGACTCGGCCTTCGACGCTCGAACCAACGCCGGCGGCGTAGTACATCTGACCGGCTGGGATCCTCTCGGGTTCGACGGTTTGGACCGCCAGCCAAGCCTTGAGACCTTGTTCGACGGCGCTGACGAACTGCCCCAGCACCAAGGGATCCATGGTAGCGCCGAAATCGCGGAAGAAGTTGACGTATTCGCTGCCCGACAGGGGAATCCGCAACTGCCAGTTGCGCCGGGTGTGGCGCCCGGGCGGCTCTTCGAACAGCATGCCTTGCAGGCTCATGCGGACGCCTTGGAACCCGAAGTCGTAGCTTCCGGCGCGGATCTTGGTCCAACAGTCGTCGATGTCCGGAGGCCTTCGCCAGCGCGGCCTCGAAGTCCACCAGGCGAGTCTCGGCGTCGATGATCCGGCGGAACTTGCCGCCCAGGAACATCCGGCCCAGCAGCGTAAACTCGGCATAACGCAGTTGGCGGATACCCAACCACGCTCCGCCACAGCACAGGATGACGATCACGCCGGTGAAGCTGTTGTTGACTGAGTTCACAAGCAAAGCCAGCATAGCCAGCACGCCGCAAATCCCATAAATGGTGAGCACGGCACGCTTGGTTGTGAATCCCCGCTCCAGCAACTTGTGGTGAATGTGCCCGCGGTCCGGTTGAAAGATCGGTCGATTGCGGACGTAGCGGCGGAGGACGGAAACCAGGACGTCCAGAAGCGGCACCGAGACGGCCAGCAAGGGTGCCGTGAGGGCCACCAGGGTGACCGACTTCTCACTCCAGATCGCTCCGTAACAGCCGAGTAAGAACCCGATCAGAAGACTTCCGCTGTCACCCAGAAAGACCGAAGCCGGGTTGAAGTTATAGCGCAGGAAGCCGAGCAGACAGCCAGCCAGCGGCAGAGTGGCCAACGCGAGCGCGAGGTTTTTCGAGAGCAGCGCCGCCAGCAGCATGGTTACGGTGGCCACCAGACCGATGCCGGCCGCCAATCCGTCCATGCCGTCGATCAGGTTGAACGCGTTAGCGCATCCAGCCAGCCAGATGACGGTAACAGCGAATGCCAGCCACGGCCAGTTCGGCAACCCGTGGAACAAGGTGATATCGACGCGAATTCCGGCGGCGTAAGCCAGAGCCGACGCGCCCAGGATTCCGATCAGCTTCTGCCGGGCGGTGAGACCGACCAGGTCGTCGAGAACTCCGGTCAGAAAAACGATGGCCGCTACCAGGCTGAGCCGCAGAATCGCCGGAAGTGCATTGTGCAGAGTGTCGGCGTAGGTGAAGGGCAGCGCCAGCGCAATCGCGAACGTCGCGGCGTAGGAAATGACAATGGCGATTCCGCCCACTCTCGGCATGGCGGTCGGGATGCTTCTTGCGGATGCCGTCCGGCTGATCCAGAAATCCGACTCGTCCGATCGAGTCCCGAACCAGCGGTGTGATAATCAGCGCTAATACGACCGATAGAAAACCAAGCGCGAGGATTAGGTACACGACCTCACTCCTTCAACTTTCTTCCGCTAAGGTTTACTGAATTTCGCGATGGAGACATCAGGCATCGACTCGGTCCCGCACTCACCGCAGAGCCTTAGCTTACTCTATTTCACTCGGGATTTGTACCTATGACTAGATGTAACAAGTCCTGAACCGTACTAGTACTCACATCGATGAAGTCTTAGTACTAGTACTACTTAGCGGGGCCTGGGTCCTTCGAACCAGCAGCGCGTTCTGAAGGGATCGGTCGCGAAATGATGCGCTAAGAGTCCATTATACTTGTGGGCACGGGCAGTACCTCCGCCCGCCTCAATACTAGGAGCCAAATTGTCCCTGGAAGACGAACTGTACCAGCAACGCATCGCCCGACTCGCCGAAATCCAAGCACTGGGATTTTCCCCGTATGGCCAGCGTTTCGATTCCACGCACACCATCCCGCAGATCCTGGCTGAGTATGGCGACAAGGGCGCCGAGCAGCTCGAGCCGCGCGTAACGGTGCGGATTGCCGGCCGCGTGGCCACCATCCGGCATATGGGCAAGGCGGGTTTCGCGCACCTGCTGCAGAATGGCGAGCAGTTGCAGATCTATGTCCGCAAGGACGCGGTGGAGGCGAATGATTTTGCGCTGTTCCAGATACTTGAACATGGGGACATCGTGGGCGTGGACGGTTATCTGTTCCGCACGCGGACCGGCGAGTTGAGCGTGCACGCCGAACGCCTGTACTTTCTCGCCAAGACGCTGCTTTCGATGCCTGAAAAGTGGCACGGCCTGGAGGATATCGAGACGCGCTACCGGCAGCGCTATCTGGATCTGATCGCGAATCCCGAAGTGCGGCGAGTATTTGTGACGCGGTCGAAAATCGTGGCGTCGTTGCGGCGGCAGCTAGAGGCGCGAGGATTTCTGGAAGTGGAGACGCCGATGCTGCAGCCGATTTATGGCGGCGCGGCGGCGCGGCCGTTTATCACGCATCACAACACGCTGGACATCGATCTGTACCTGCGCATCGCGCCCGAGTTGTACCTGAAGCGGCTGGTAGTGGGCGGCCTGGAGCGCGTGTACGAGATCAATCGCAATTTCCGCAACGAGGGCATCTCGACGCAGCACAATCCGGAATTCACCATGCTGGAGTTCTATCAGGCCTACACGGATTATCGCGGGCTGATGGATCTGACCGAGGAGCTGCTGCGACAGACCGCGATCGACGCCACCGGGTCGACGGTGGTTGAGTACCAGGGCGAGAAGATCGACTTCGGCGCGTTCCGCCGCGTGTCGATGCGCGAGGCAGTGGGCAATTCATGCCTGAAGGGGCACGCGCTGGTGGAGGCGTTCGAGCGGAATGTGGAAGCGGACGCTGGTGCAGCCCACCATCGTCTACGATTATCCGGTGGAAGTTTCGCCGCTGTCGAAAAGCAAGCCGGACGATCCTGACTTTGTCGAGCGCTTCGAACTGTACATCGCGGGCATGGAGATCGGCAACGCGTTCACCGAGCTGAACGATCCCCGTGAGCAGCGGCAGCGTTTCGAGATGCAGCTCGCCATGCGCGAAAAAGGCGACCAGGAAGCGCACCAGATGGACGAAGACTATGTGCGCGCGCTCTCGTATGCGATGCCGCCGACGGGTGGCGAAGGGATCGGGATCGACCGGCTGACCATGATCCTGACGAACTCGCGCTCCATTCGCGACGTCATTCTGTTTCCGCTGCTGCGGCCGCAAGGTCAGGAGTAAGGCCGTGGCTGAATCATGAGTGCCGGCACTTTCGAGCTGTTCGTCGCCGGACGCTACCTGCGCGCCAAGCGCAAGCAGGCCGTGATTTCGGTCATCACCGTGATTTCGATCGCCGGTGTCGCCGCGGGCGTGATGGCGCTGGTGATCGGCATGGCGGTGAACAACGGATTTCGCAGCGCGCTACAGAACAGCCTGCTGGGCACAACCGCGCACATCATGGTGGTGCAGAAAGAGCCGGTGGAGGGGATCGCCAACTGGGCTGAGCTGCAGAGCAAGCTGCGAGGGCTTCCCCGACGTGGTCAGCGTCTCGCCGGGATTCTACGGCAACGCGCTGCTGAGCGGTCCGGTGCAATCGCAAGGGGCGGAGTTGAAGGGCATTCCGGTGAACAAGCCGCCCGAAATGCTGCTGCATCTCAAGCAAGGCTCGTTCGACGATCTGCGGAACGCCGGCGGTCTGCCTGGAATTATTCTCGGGGCGAAGCTGGCGCAGAGCACGGGGATGTTGCTCAATAGCGTGGTTCACGTCATCGTGCCGCTGGGCGAACTGACTCCCTTTGGCCCGAAATCCGCGACGTATCAGTTCCGCGTGGTGGGCATCTTCGAGTCGGGCTTCTATGAGATCGATTCGGTATATGGCTTCATGGACCTGAATTGGGCGCAGCGCATTTTCGGCGTCGGTAACGTGGTGAATTCCATCGAGCTGCGGCTGGACGACATCTACAAGGCGCCGGAAGTGGCGCAGGCGGTGCAGAAGATCGCGGGGCCGAGCCTGGTGGCGAACACCTGGATGGAGCAATACAAACAGATCCTGGGCGCGTTGAGCTCGGAGAGTCTGGTGACGGCGCTGACCATCGGGCTGATTCAACTGGTGGCCGCGCTCAATATTCTGATCACGCTGATCATGATGGTGATGGAGAAGAATCGGGACATCGCGCTGCTGATGTCGATGGGGGCGCGGCGCGAGCAGATCCGCAAGATTTTTGTGTTGCAGGGCGTGCTGATCGGATTGGTCGGCACGGTCGATCGGGCTGGCGCTCGGCTACACGCTTTCCTTTTTGGCGGACCGCTACCACTGGCTGAGTCTGAACCAGGATGTGTACTCGTTCAGCTACGTTCCGTTCAACGCGCACTGGCAGGACGGCGTTTGGATCGCGGCGGTGGCGATTTTCGTGAGCTTCGTCGCGACGCTGTACCCTGCCCGAAGCGCGACGCGGATCGCGCCGGTGGAGGCGCTGCGGTATGAGTAGTTGCGGTACACTATACACATGAAGCGTACAAATCTTGTGTTGGATGAGCAACTCCTGGAGGAAGCTGTACAGGCTCTGGGAGTAAAGACTTATTCCGCCGCTGTGAATCTCGCTTTGGCGGAGGCGGTGCGCGTCAAGAAGGTGCAGGGCCTTCGACAGTTCTTCGGCAAGAAACTCTGGCAGGGTGATCTCTCTGAAATGCGCGAAGATCAGGCCGCACAAGCGCCGCACGGGCGCGCGGAATTGATCCTGGTTGACACCTCCGTCTGGATCGCACTGTTAAACGGACCAGTCGGCAAGCGTCTGACCGACGACGATCTTTCGCAGTTTGTCACCACCGGCCCGATCGTCCAGGAAATCCTGCAAGGCTTGCGAGGCGACAGCCAATGGGTCTGGTTTGAGCAACTGTTGCTCGCCGTTCCGCGCCTGTCCGACCCCCTTCCGCTCACTACATTTCTCGAGGCGGCCAACATCTATTCGCTTGGGCGCCGCCAGGGTTACACGATTCGGTCGTCTACGGATTGCCTGATCGCGGCCATCGCGATTGAAAACAACGTGCCGGTTTGGCATCGCGACCGCGACTTCGACACCGTCGCTCGATTCACTCGACTTCAGGTTCACCCAGGCTTCGCCCGCCGCTAGACCGCGAAGAGGCGTAAAATCGGAACGATGTTTCAAATTGCGCCCCGCTCTCCGGTCTACGACGTCGTGGTCATCGGCTCGGGCGCCGGCGGCGGAACGGTGACCAAGGTCCTGGCGGATCTGGGCGTCAACGTCGCGCTGCTGGATGCCGGCCCGATGCTCGATCCGCAGAAGGATTTCAAGGAACACATGTGGCCCTACCAGGTGCCGCATCGCGGAATCGGCGATGGCGGCCAGGGTTATTTCGGTCCGACTCCGTGGGACTTCGGATATTTCTCGGCGACGTTTGGCGGCTGGCAGCTCGCGGGCGAGCCGTACACGGTGGCGCCGGGCAGCAAGTTCCAATGGTTCCGTTCGCGCGTGATCGGCGGGCGCACCAATCACTTCGGCCGCATCTCGCTGCGCTTCGCCGATTACGACTTTGCGCCGTACAGCCGCGACGGGATGGGCACGGACTGGCCGGTCACTTACGACGAGATCGCGCCTTACTACGACAAAGCCGAAAGCTTCATCGGCGTGACCGGCAGCAAAGAGGGCATCCGCAGCGCGCCCGACGGCATCTTCCAGCCGTGTCCTGCGCCGCGCGTGCACGAGCTGCTGGTCCAGCGGGCGGGGAAGAAGCTGAACATTCCCGTGATCCCCTCGCGCCTGGCGGTGATCACCAAGCCGACCAACGGCCGGCCGCCGTGCCACTACTGCGCGCAGTGCGGCCGCGGCTGCGTGACGGCGTCGAATTATTCTTCGAGCCAGGTGCAGGTGTTTCCGGCGATGAAGACCGGGCGCGTGAAGCTGTTCGTCAACGCCATGGCGCGCGAGTTGATCACGGACGCGTCGGGCAAAGTCACTGCCGTATCGTACGTCGACAAGGCCACGCGCACAGAACGCCAGATTCGATGCCGCACCGTGGTGCTGGCCTGCGGCGCATGCGAGTCCGCGCGTCTGCTGCTGAATTCGAAATCCGGAACTTTCCCGAACGGTCTTGCGAACGGCTCGGGACATGTAGGCCGCAACCTGACCGACAGCGTCGGCTATTCGCTGGGCGCGCACATTCCCGCGCTTGACGGGCTGCCGCGGCACAACTCGGACGGCATGGGCGGCATGCACCTTTACATTCCCTGGTGGCTGTGGGACGCCAAGGACAAGACGTTTCCGCGCGGCTATCACGTCGAGATCAGCGGCGGATTCCACATGCCGGGCATCGGCTCGTACAACGGCGAACTGCGCCAGCACGAAGGCTACGGCAAGGATCTGAAGGACTCGATCTACAACCACTACGGGGCGTCGGTGAGCTTCGCCGGACGCGGCGAGCAAATTCCAAATGAGAATTGCTATTGCGAGATTGATCCCGACGTGGTGGATCGATACGGAATCCCGGTGCTGCGCTTCCATTTCCAGTGGACAGACAACGAGCTCAAGCAGGCACAGCACATGCACGAGACATTCCAGGCGATTCTCGAGACCATGGGCGGGACGGTGACGCGCCGCAAGCCTGATTTCCTGGCGGGGGAGGGCATCTCGAACGGCGGCCAGATCATCCACGAACTGGGGACGATTCGGATGGGCAGCAATCCGTCGACGTCGGCGTTGAACAAATTCTGCCAGGCGCACGAGGTGAAGAATCTCTTTGTGGCGGACGCCGCGCCGTTCGTCAGTAATCCCGACAAGAATCCGACGCTGACGATTATCGCGATGGCCTGGCGGACGGCCGAGTATCTGGCCGAAGAAATGAGGAAGGGCAATGTCTGAGACCTCGCGCCGCGACTTGCTGCAGGCGATCGCGCTTTCGATTACTGCTGGTCCGCTGAGCCTGGAAGCCGCGCAGCACGTGCATGGACTGGCGATGCAGGCCAAGGTCGCGGGCGTCTACAAACCGAAGGCCCTCAATGCGCACGAATACAAGACGCTCACGGCGCTGGCCGACTTGATCGTTCCGGCTGATGAACGCGGGCCCAGCGCCTCCGCCGCCGGCTCGTGCGAATTCATCGACCTGCTGGCCAGCCAGAACCCCGAGCTGCTGGCGATCTACACGGGAGGAATTGCCTGGCTGGATCATTCCTGCCAGCGGCTGTACTCGAAAGATTTTGTCGATTCTTCGCCGGAGCAGCAAACCAAGCTGCTGGATTTGATCGCGTACCGGAAGAACGAGTCAGCGGTGCTCGGCGCGGGCATCCGCTTCTTTGACTGGGCGCGCCGCATGGTGGTGGACGCGTATTACACCAGCCCGGCCGGCATCAGAGCGATCGGCTACATGGGCAACACGGCGGTGTCGAAATTCGAGATTCCGCAGGAAGCGATCGACTACGCGCTGAAGCGCAGCCCGGTGTAGCCGTTCGCGCGAAATCGCCTCGTGAGTCCAGCCGCCTAGCGAGTCGCTTCGACCTTGTGTTCTTCTTTATCGGAATCTCCGGGCGCCTTCTCCCACGTGTAGTGGCGCTTGGTTGCGTACTTCTCGAACCAATCCAGCTCGACATTCATTTTGAACAACACGTGCCGTAGTTCCTGCCAGCCGTGCGGCTCGCGCGGCGCGACATACAAGTGCGTGGGGACGCCGTTGCTCTTGAGCGCGCGATACATTTCGATCGACTGCGGTTCGGGAACGCGTGGATCGTTTTGGCCAACCAGGAAAATCGTCGGCGTCTTCACTTTCCAGACGTCCTTGAGCGGCGAGTTGTCCCAGTAGGCGCTGATGGGCGCGTTCTTCTGCCAAGGCGTGCCGCCAAACCAGGGCGTACGGTAGCTGCGAATGTCGCTTTGCGCGTACATCGAAACCCAATCGGCCGCGCCGGCGCCTGAAGCCGCTGCTTTGAAGCGATCGGTGAACGTGATGATCTTGTTGGTCATGTGTCCGCCGCCGCTCCAGCCCATTTTGACCAGGCAATCGGGATCTGCAATTCCTTTCGCGATCAGATAGTCGACTCCCGTCATGACGTCCAAGTGCGCATTTTGGAAATAGTGCCCCACCATGTCACGCAGGAACACGTCGCCGTAGCCCGTGCTGCCGCGGTAATTTGGCTTGAAGACGGCGTAGCCTTTCGCGGCGAGGACCGGCACGTAGTTCTGCGAGCCGCCGAGCCCGTATTTGTCGGAAGACTGCGGTCCTCCGTGCGTCTGAACAACCAGCGGGTAACGTTTGCCCGCGACGTAGTCGAGCGGATAATAGAGCAAGCCTTCGACTGTTGTTCCATCCGCGCCCTTCCATTCGACACGCTCCTCGCGAGGCACTCGAAAATCGCGAGTGAGATAGGCGAAGACCGAAGTCACTCGGTGCGGCGCAGCGCCGGCGGTTTCAGATAAGGTCCACACCTCGCCGGGACTCGACATCGCCGACGCCGTGAAAACGTGCTCATTGGCTTGGCCGGAAAGCGACCATCCCGCGATGGAGTGCTTTCCGTCGGTAAGCTGCTTCGGTTTCCCGTCGAGGTCGTATTGAAACAGTTCGGCGTGCACGCCCATGTTGGCCAGGAAGAAAATCGATTTGCCGTCTTTCGACCACGACGCGCGCTCCACTTCGTACGGCAGATCGGGCATCAGCAGACGCGCTTCGCCGCCCGCAGCCGGCGCGACGAAAATCTTGTTGTTGTAATAAGTCTCGAAGTTTTGATTCGCGCCCGACACGAAGAGCACTTGCGAATCGTCGGGTGACAGCTCAGCATCGGATTCAGCGACCTGGTTGTGCGTGATCTGGCGGGCGTTCGATCCCGAAGCGTCCATGATCCAGACTTCGCCCTGGTCGCGATCTCCCAACAGCGGTGTGGGCGCGCGATGCAACGCGATCTTTGCGCCGTCGCGCGAGATCTTGTAGTCCGTGACGGTGAAATCGCCCTGTGTGATGCGGCGTTCCTTCTCCTCGCCGACCGCGATATTCCACAGATGCTGCTGCTGGTAATTCTCGTCGTAGGCGAAAACGTCGTCCTTGGCCTTTTCGCGCGCCTTCTGCTGGTCTGTTTTGGGATCCGCGGCGCGGAAGTAGATGGTTTTGCCGTCGGGCGACCATGCGATATCGGATACGGCCGTCGCGTGATGAGTCAGCTCCGAAGCTTCGCCCCCGCTGGCTGACAGCAGGAAGACCTGTGCCACGGCGTCCGCTCCGCCACGCTTGGCGACGAAGGCGATGGTCCGGCCGTCGGGCGACCAGCGGGCATCGGTCTCGCCCTCAACGCCGGTAGTCATCTTCAGCAGGCCCGAGCCATCCGAGTTGATCCGCCAGATGTGACTGACCCGTTTGTCGGCTTTCCAGTCCGGAGTCGACTCGACGAACAGGATCTGGCGGCCGTCGGGCGAAAGCTGCGGGTTGGCAATCACCGGGACGCTCATCAAGTCGATCAAGTTCATGGGGCGCGGGCTCTGAGCCAGCGCGGGGAGCGCGAGAAAACCAACAAAAGCGGCGAATCTGAACATGGCGAACTCCTGTGATACGCGATTTCCTTAAAGCTTAACATCGCGTAATGCAGCGGCACGACGTCGTGTGCGATGATTGCCCTTCTACAGTGCTGCTCGCCTACGCCGTCACCATTTTCCTGAGCGCGTTCCTCTTGTTCGCCGTCCAGCCAATGATCGGCCGGATCATCCTGCCGTGGTTCGGCGGCGCGGCCGTCGGTGTGGAGCACCTGCCTGATGTTTTTCCAGGCGGCGCTGCTGGCCGGCTACTTGTACGCGCACTGCTCGACGCGCTATCTCAGGCCTCGCGCGCAGGCCATCCTGCACGTGGCGCTGATCGGCGCGAGTCTGGCGCTGCTTCCGATTCTGCCTTCGCCGTTCTGGAAGCCGACGCACGCAGGCGATCCGTCCGGGCGAATCGTCCTGCTGTTGATCGCCACCATCGGGCTGCCCTACATGCTGCTTTCCACCACCAGCCCGCTGTTGCAAGCCTGGTACGTGGCAATGCGGCCCGGCGCGGTCCCCTATCGGCTGTTCGCGCTGTCGAATTTAGGATCGCTGCTCGCCTTGTTCAGTTTCCCTGTGATCGCAGAGCCGCTGCTCGGCACGCACGAGCAGGCTTACACATGGTCGGGCGCGTACGCGGTGTTCGTGGTGTTGTGCGCGGCGGTGGCCTGGCAGGCGTTTCGCGCCGCGCCACAGGTGAAAGCAGAATCGCCTCCGCTCGCGATGTCATCCGATGCTCCGCCGCCGTGGATCGTCCGGATTCTGTGGGTGGCGCTGCCGGCGTGCGCCTCAGGCTTACTGCTGGCGATCACCACGCACTTGTCGCAAAATGTTGCGCCCATCCCGCTGCTTTGGGTGCTTCCGCTCGGAGCATATCTGTTGACTTTTATTCTGTGCTTCGAGAGCGAAAAGATTTATCAGCGCGCGGTGTTCCTGCCGCTGCTGATCGCTGGCTCGGGCGGGGCCGCATACGCGATCTTCTACGACGACGGGAACCTCGGAGTTACAAAGGCGATTCCGATTTTTCTCGCAGCACTGTTCGTCTGCTGCATGGTGTGTCACGGTGAACTGGTCCGTCTCAAGCCGCATCCGCGGCGCCTGACCAGCTTCTATCTGGCTGTTTCGCTGGGCGGCGCCATCGGCGGGCTGTTCGTCGCTTTACTCGCGCCGCGGGTTTTCCATACCTATGTCGAGCTGCACGTCTTGCTGGTGGCCTGCGCGGCGCTGGCCGGCGCGGTTTTGTGGATTTCGCCGGGCCAATGGCGGCGTCCGGCGTGGTTGGCTATCTCGCGCGTCGGACTGATTGTTTTCACGGTCGCGCTGGCCGGATATCTTGGCTACAAAAAAAGCCATGACGACCGCCGCAACAGCACGTCAGTGCGCAATTTCTACGGTGTCTTGCGCGTGATCGACATCCCCGAGAGCGCGGACGAGTTTGCCACGCGGCGCCTGATCCATGGAACCATCGATCACGGCGAGCAGCTCCAGAAAGCTTCGCAGCGGCGCACGCCGACGTCCTACTACGGTCCCGATTCCGGAATGGGACGCGCCATTCGATATTTCGAGAAGAACAGCCCGTCGGTGCGGGTGGGCGTGGTGGGTTTGGGCGCGGGCGTGACTGCCGCCTATTGCCGTCCCGGCGACATGTTCCGCTTTTACGAGATCAACCCGCTGGGGCTGAGCATCGCCACCACGTGGTTTACGTTCTTCAACGATTGCCCCGGCGATCACCAGGTCTATCTCGGCGACGCGCGCCTCAGCCTGGAGCAGCAGGCCAGCCAGCAGTACGACGTGCTGGCCATCGACGCGTTCACCAGCGACGCGATTCCGGTCCACCTGCTTACGCGGGAAGCCTTCGTGGTGTACTTCCGCCACCTCAAGCCGACCGGCATTCTGGCGGTGCACGTGTCGAATCGTTTTCTGAATCTGGTTCCGGTGGTGGCGCGAAACGCGCACGATCTGGGCAAGATCGCCATGGAGGTCGACGACGATGGCGAAAGCGAATCCTACTATTCGGGCAGCGACTGGGTGCTGGTTTCCGTCCGATCGCGCCGCCTACCAGGATGCGGTGTTCAAAGGCGCGACGAGCGTAGCGAAAGCACGGCCTGGCCTTCGTCCGTGGACCGACGACTACAGCAACCTCATCCAGATACTGCGCAGCCGACTCGGTGGAGGCTAGTGCGGAGCTCGATTCCGAACTCAGCGCGCTACAATGAAAAGCTCATGCCTCGTCTGCTGGAGGGCAAAACTGCCCTCATCCTCGGTGTGGCGAACCGGTGGAGCCTCGCCTACGCGATCGCCCAGGCCTTTACCCGCGAAGGCGCGCGCTTGATCCTCACCTACCAGGGCGAGCGGCAGAAGCTCACCGTCGAAGAACTGGCCGCCGAGCTGAAGGCTCACCAAACGCTGGCCTGCGACGTCACACAAGACGACCAGCTTGTCGCTTTGACCAGCAACTCCAGAGCCAGGGAACGGTGCTGAACGCCGTGGTGCACAGCATCGCGTTTGCGAATCGCGAAGATTTGAGCCGGCCGTTCGTTGAAACCTCGCGCGCCGGCTTCGCGATGGCGCAGGACGTCAGCGCCTACTCGCTGGTGGCAGTGGCGCGCGCCACCGCGCCATTGATGGCTGCTCAAGGAACAGGGCGGCGGAAGTATCCTCACGTTAACGTACCTGGGGTCCACGCGTGTGGTAGAAAATTATAACGTGATGGGCGTCGCAAAAGCGGCACTGGAAGCAGCCATGCGGTACCTGGCGAGCGATCTGGGGCCGTCTAATATTCAGAGTGAATGCAATTTCGGCCGGTGCGGTGAAAACCGCCTCCGCGCGCGGCATTCGCGGTTTCTCTAAAATGTTGGAAGGCGCGGCCCACATGGCTCCCCTGCGGCGGAACACCGATCCGGCGGAAGTCGCTGATGCCGCTGTCTTCCTGGCCAGTGATTTGGGACGCGGCGTCACCGGCAACATCCTGTACGTCGACGCCGGCATGCAGATCATGGGTTTCGCGGGCGTGGAATGACGGATTCCTCACTGTCTTAACCAGATTGACATCCAGCGAAAATCCTTTTTATCATTTGAATCGAGCAGCCTGACCGGCGCGAGCCTTCAGGAGGCGCGTCCGGCCAGTCATCGCAGTTCCTCCGAGCCCATCTATGATTACGGTTAAAGGTCTCACCAAGAGATACGCCCGCACGCTTGCGGTCGATCACATCTCGTTTGAAGTGCAGAAAGGGCAGATCGTGGGTTTTCTCGGCCCCAATGGCGCCGGCAAGACCACCACCATGCGCATCCTGACGTGTTTTCTTCCGCCCACGCGATGGCACCGCCACCGTGGCCGGCTTTGACGTGCTCGAACAGCCGATGGAAGTGAAGAAGCGCATCGGATATCTGCCGGAGACGCCGCCGCTCTATCCGGAGATGGAGGTTCGCGAATATCTGACCTTCGTCGGCAAGCTGAAAGGCATGTCCGGTGCGAGCCTGGCGACGCGCGTCGGCGAAGTTTCCGAGCGCTGCGCCATCGCCGACGTCTCGCAACAAGCTGCTGGGCAAGCTTTCCAAAGGCTACCGGCAGCGCGTGGGGCTGGCGCAGGCCATCATCCACAACCCCGACGTCCTGATTCTGGACGAACCCACGGCCGGCCTGGATCCCAAACAGATCAACGAAACGCGCGAGCTGATCCGCAGCCTGGCGGGCGACCACACCATCATTCTGAGCACGCACATCCTGCCCGAAGTCGAGCAGACCTGCGAGCAGGTGATCATCATCAACAAGGGCAAGCTGGTGGCCACCGACTCGGTGCACAACTTGCAGAATCGCGCGCGCGGCGCCGAGATCGGTGCTGGTGGAAGTGGAGGGCCGCGACGGCGCGCTCGATGCGACCAGCATCCAGCATCGCCTGGAAACGGTATCCGGCGTGAGCCGCGTCGTTTTCAAAGAAACGCGCAACAACCGTTCCACGTTTGAAGTGGAAAGCCTGCAGGACCGTTCCATCCGCGGCGATCTGGCCCGCGCCGTGGTGGAATCCGGCTGGAATTTGAATGAGCTTCGGCCCGCTGCCATGAGCCTGGAAGAAGTCTTCCTGCAGTTGACCGGCGCGAGAAAAGGTCGAACCTGCCGCCGAGCAACCAGTCGAAGCGGTTGCGCAAGGGGGAGAGTAATGAGAAATATCTGGATCATTTGCCGCAAGGAACTGCACGGTTATTTCGTTTCGCCGGTCGCTTATCTGTCTGCTCACCATGTTCGCGATCATTTTCGGGTTCTTCTTCTGGAACTCCGTGGCTACTTTCAACCAGGCGGGCTCTGGAATCGCAGATGCGCGGCCAGGCGTTTCCGATGAGCGTGAATGAATACGTCATCCGGCCGCTGCTGTCGAACGTGAGCGTGATCGGGTTGTTCTTCATTCCCGATGATCACCATGCGGCTGTTCGCCGAAGAGAAGCGCACCGGAACCATCGAGCTGCTGGCCACTTCGCCCATCCGCGACATGGAAATGATCCTCGGAAAATGGCTGGCCGCGGTGATGCTCTACGCCGTGATGCTGCTGTTCACGGCGGTCAATTTCGCGTTCCTGTTCCGCTACGGCAATCCGGACTGGAAGCCGCTGGCGATCGGCTACCTGGGTCTGCTGCTGCAGGCCGGCGGGTTGCTGGCGATCGGCACTTTTATCTCCACGCTGACCAAGAATCAGATCATCGCCGGCGCTGCCACCTTCGGCGTTTGCCTGATGCTGTGGGTGCTGGAATGGGTGGCCGGATATGAGACCGCCACCTGGGCCAAGGTGCTGGCCTACCTCTCGGTGATTACGCATTTCGATTCGTTTTCGAAAGGCGTGCTGGATTCCAAAGACGCGATCTTTTATGTGTCAGTGATTTTCCTGGGGCTGTTCCTGACGTCGCGCTCCATGGAATCGCTGCGGTGGAGGTCGTAAGTGAATACCGAGTGGCTGAAGGCTCGACAAACCAAGTACGCCGCTTACGCGAGCATCTACATCCTGGTGATTCTGGCGGTGCTTGGTGGTGGCGAATTTTCTGGCGAACCGCTACAACAAGTCCTACGACGCGACGGCCAACAAGCGCTACTCGCTGTCCGACCAGACCGCCAAGATCGTCCGCGATCTGAAGCAGGACGTCACCATCCAGTATTTCGACAAGCCCTCGGGCATGCAGGCCGGCAAGGATCTCCTGGATCGCTACGCCAACCTGTCGCCCAAGGTTCACGTCGAGTACATCGACTATCAGAAGAAACCGACGCTGGCGCGGGCGGCAAATTTGACCCACGAGGGCACGGCGATCATCGAACTGGGAGGCAAGAAAGAAGAAGCCAAGACCTTCGACGAAGAAGGCATTACCGGGGCGCTGATCCGCGCCATCAAGGGCGGCGCGCGCATCGTTTGCGTGGTGACCGGCAGCGGCGAACATCGCGTCGAAGACTACGACCGCCGACGGCTTTTCCGATTTCCAGACCGCCGTCCAGAAAGACAACTACGAAGTCAAGACCATCAACCTGCTCGAAAAGGCGGAAGTGCCGACCGATTGCACCGTGCTGGTGGTCGCGGGACCCGCCAGCGATTACATCCAGCCGGTTGTCGATGCCATCAAGAAGTATGTCGAGAGGCGGCGGCCGCGCGCTGATCATGCTGGATCCGCCGTTGAAGTTGGGCCGCAAGGAAACCAGCGACAACGAGGCGCTCACGACCATGCTGGCCGGCTGGGGCGTTACCGCCGACAAGGATTTGCTGCTGGACGAGAATCCGTTTTGGCGCCAGTTGCAGGGGCTTGGTCCGGAGGTCCCGCTGGTGACCAAGTACGAGTCGCATGCCATCGTGAACGACCTGCCAGGACACCGCAACCGGCTTCCCCATTTCGCGTTCGCTCGAAATCAAGAACGCCGATCACACCACCGTGAGCAAGCTGTTCTCCAGCTCTCGCCAACAGCTACTCGACTTACAATCTCAGCTCGGCGGAGATTCGCATCGATCCCAACAAGGACAAGCAAGGTCCGTTCACGCTGGCCGCCGCCGGCACCTACGACACCGGCAAGCCCGACAGCCAGGGCCGCTTCGTGGTGGTCGGCAATTCCCGTTGGGCCTCCAACTCGTTCCTGCGGTTCAACGGCGAATCGCAACCTGCTGCTCAACATGATGAACTGGCTGTCGTCGGACGAGGACCTGATCTCGATCCGGCCCAAGGAGCCAGGAAGACCGCCGCATCAGTTTGACGCGCGCGCAATTCCTGACGCTGCGCAGCCGTGAGCCAGTTCTTGCTGCCGCTGGTGGTGGTCATCGGCGGCGTCATGGTGTGGTTCCGCAGAAGATAATGCCGAGGAGATCGAAGCATGCGGTTGCGTAGCTTGCTCGCCGCCGCGGTCGTGTTGGCCGCGCTGGCGGTGGGCCTGTATTTTTCGAATAAGCAAAAAGCGGCGGAGGCGGCCAAGCCGCCTCCGACGCGTCGCTGAAAATTCTGGCGCGTCAACGAAGGCGACATCGCGAAAATCTCGGTCAAGAAAAAGGGCGGGGCCGAGACCGACCTGGCAAAAGAACAGCGCGGGAAAATGGCAGATGATCAGCCCCGAGTATGCCGCCGATCAGGAATCGGTGAACCAGCTTGCCACTGCCGCTGCCACCGTCACATGCCGACCGCGTGATCGAAGACAAGGCCGCGGATCTGAAGACCTTCGGGCTGGACAACCCGAGCCTCAAGGTCGATATCACGATGAAGAACGGCAAAGTCACGAAGCTCCGATTCGGCGACGACGTTCCCGCCAGCGGCGGCACCTACGCTGACGCTGGAGGGCGATCCGCGCGTGTTCAGCGTCGCCAGCTACGTCAAGACGCGGCCTCGACAAGACGCTCAACGATCTGCGCGACAAGCGCCTGCTCACCTTCGACCAGGACAAGCTCAGCCGCGTCGAGCTGATCGCCAAGAAGCAGGACGTCGAGTTCGGCCGCGACAAGGATCAGTGGCAGATCGTCAAGCCGAAGCCGCTGCGCGCCGACGGCTCGCAGATCGACGAACTGATCCGCAAAGCCAAAGACGCCAAGATGGACCTCTCGGTCTCGGATGAAGACGCGAAGAAGGCGGCGTCGGCTTTCGCGTCCGGCAACGCCGGTCGCCACCGTGAAATTCACCGATGCATCCGGTACGCAGCAGCTCGAGGTTCGCAAGAACAAGGACGACTACTACGCGAAATCGAGCGTCGTGCCGGGCGTTTACAAGGTGACCGCCGATCTCGGCGCGGGCGTCGACAAGGGCCTGGACGACTTTCGCAACAAGAAGCTTTTCGATTTCGGATACAACGATCCCGAACAAGATCGAGATGCACGACGCCGGCAAATCGTACCTGTTCACAGAAGACCGGCGAAGACTGGTTCTCGAATGGCAAGAAGATGGACAGCATCAGTGTGCAGTCGTTCATCGACAAGCTGCGCGACCTGGCGGCCAGCAAATTTATCGATTCGGGCACGTTCGGGTCGCCGACCGCCGGACGTTGCCGTGACCTGGAGCGACGGCAAGCGGGTCGAAAAAGTACTAATCTCAAAGCAGGGCAACGATTACATTGCCAAGCGGGAGAATGAGCCGGCGCTCTACGGGCTGGATTCCAAGACGGTCGACGATCTTTCCAAGGCGGCCTCGGACGTGAAGCCGGCCCAGCCGCCGCCGGCCGCGAAGAAATAGAGCCGGTTCTCGCCGCCAACAAATGACCGGACTCCTCACCGACCTCTACCAGCTCACGATGGCGGCCGGTTATTTCGAGTCCGGCAAAGCGGACGAACTCGCCACCTTCGAGCTGTTTTTCCGGCATCTGCCGCGCTACCGGAATTACGTGCTGGCGGCGGGCCTCGAGCAGGTGGTCGAGTATCTGCAGAACCTGCATTTCACCGGCGAGGAAATCGCGTACCTGAAGTCGCTGCCGCAGTTCCAGCGCGTCTCGCCGGCAGTTCTTCGACGCGCTTGCGAAAGCTGCGATTCACCGGCGACCTGTTTGCGATGCGCGGAAGGCACGCCGATCTTCGCGGGCGAGCCGTTCCTCACGGTGCGCGCGCCGCTGATGGAAGCGCAGATCGTCGAGACCTTCCTGCTGGCGACGGTCGGGTTTCCAGTCGCTGATCGCGACCAAGGCGTCCCGCATCGTGGAAGTCGCGGGCGGCCGCGCGGTGGTCGATTTCGGCACGCGCCGCGCGCATTCGCCGGAAGCGGGCGTGCTGGCGGGCCGCGCGTCCTACATCGGCGGCTGCGTCGGAACCAGCAACACCGAGACTGGATTCCGCTACGGCATTCCGGTGTTCGGAACCGCGGCGCATTCCTGGATTCAGTCTTTCGCCACCGAGCGCGAAGCGTT
This sequence comes from Terriglobia bacterium, assembly GCA_963792065.1. GTDB lineage: Bacteria > Acidobacteriota > Terriglobia > Bryobacterales > Bryobacteraceae > Palsa-89. The sequence continues at coordinate 4,462,310 of CAWBUU010000001.1, read as the reverse complement.
CGCAGCGCCTGCAAAAACTGCTGGGCGAAGCCACCGTGTATCTGATCGACACCTACGACACCATCGAAGGCGCGCGCGCTGGCCGCTTCGCTTGGGCGGCCGCTGTGGGGCGTTCGGCTGGACAGCGGCAACCTGGTGGAGCTTTCGCGCGAGGTGCGGAAGATCCTGGACGATGCCGGTCTCACGGACGCCAAGATCATGGCGACCAGCGATCTGAACGAATACAAGATTCTGGAGTTCGCCGCCGCGGGCGCGCCCATCGACGCGTTCGGCGTCGGCACCGATCTGGCGACGTCCACCGATTCGCCCAACCTCGGCGTGGTCTACAAGCTGGTGGAGCTGGACGGCCGCTACACCGCCAAGTTCAGCGAAGACAAACACACGCTGCCCGGCGCCAAGCAGGTGTTCCGGCTCGCGAACCACGATGTGATCGCCTGCAACTGGGAATGCATGGGCTGCGGTCCGGGCGAGCCGGAGGCGCGCGCGCTGCTTCGTCCGGTGCTGCTCGGCGGCAAGCTGGTCGAGCCGTTGCCGGATCTCGCCGCGGCGCGCCAGTATGCCGCCGAGTCCATCAAGCGTTTGCCCACGGCCATCCGCAGTCTGTTCGATACCGACCAGCAATATCACGTCGAGCACAGCCAGGCGCTGATGGCGCTCTACGAGAAGGTCCAGAATGAAAACGGTCTTCTTCGACATCGACACGCAGATTGATTTCATGTATCCGGCCGGGCGCGCTGTACGTGCCGGGCGCCGAGCGGATTCTGCCGGTGGTGGCGGAGCTGAATCGCCGCGCGCCGCTGGTGATCTCGACCATGTGCACGCACGCCGAAGACGATCCCGAGTTCAAGATCTATCCGCACCACTGCGTGGCCGGCACTGTGGGCCAGCAGAAACCCGCGATCACGCTTGTCGAGAAGCGGGCGACGCTTCCGGCCCGCGCCGCCGGCGTCCAGCAACTGATTCTCGAAAAGCAGGAGCTGGATTGCTTCAGCAACCCGCAGCTCGCGCCGCTGCTCGCTGAATTGAATGCCGGACCGCTACGTGGTCTACGGCGTAGTCACCGAAATCTGCGTGCGCCTATGCGCGTTCGGTCTGCTCAAGACCGGCAAGCGCGTCGAGATCGTGACCGATGCCGTGAAAGCGCTCGATGAAAGCGCGGCGAGCAAGATGTTGTCCGAATTCACGTCTGCTGGAGGGTTCTTGACAACGGCCGCCGACGTTTCTTGAGAGACTCGATCACGCGTGCCAGGCCAGCACGCCGTCTTCCTCGCTGGACCGCACGCGGCCCTGGCGCTGCATGTGCTCCAGGTGAGCCAGCACTTCAAAAATCGCGAAATGATGATTGATCGGCGAAACTTGACCTCGCCACATCTCGCCCACCAGAAAGTGCGCCGAGCGCGGCTCCTGCTCGATCAACGCCAGAATCTCGTCGCAGCGCTCGCTGATGATGCGTCTTGGTCTGCTCGATCCAGGCGCGATGACCGGAGAAAGGCTCGCCGTGCGCGGGCAGAATCAGTTCGACTTCCAGGCCCGCCAGTCGCTCCAGCGATTCCAGAAATTCGCCCAGCATGTCGCGGCCCGGATGCCAGGAGATGTTGGGCGTGATGTTCTCGAGAATCTGGTCGCCCGAGAAGAGCACCTTGCGCTCCGCCGAGTATAGGCAAGCGTGGCCCGGAGAATGGCCCGAGGTCCACAGCACGCTGCAGCGGCCCGATGGCCGTCGGAATTTCCTCGCCGCCGGCGAACAGTACATCCGGCGCGAGATCGTGAAAATTCTTCCGGACCTCGAGGAAATGCGCATCCATTTTCTCTTCGAGCGCTTTCGGCACTCCGGCCTGCCGGTAGGCGAGATCGAGCCATGGAAAACGCCGCTCGGCAGCTGGCGACCATCTTCAGATGCTTCGCCTCGGCTTCATGCATGGCGAGCGTGGCGCCGCTGAGCTCCAGCAAGCGCGCCGACATCCCCATGTGGTCGGGATGCATGTGCGTCAGGAAAATCTTCTTGATCTCGGTCCAGGCGATGCCGCGCTCGGCCATCGCGCCGGCGAGCGTTTCAAAAGCGGGCTTGGTCTCCATCCCGCAATCGATCAAAAGATAACCATCCTCGAGCGCCACCAGGAAGACGTTCACCGATTCGAGCTCGAACGGCAGCGGCAGCGTCAGCTTCCACACGCCGCGGGTAGACTTCGCGAAAGCCGCTCATTCAGACCGCGTCGCTTGCGTGATAGGAGCTGCGGACCAGCGGTCCGGATTCGATGTGTGAAAAGCCCATCTGGTAGCCCAGCCGCTTCAGCTCGTCGAAACTCGCTTTGAGGAACGTAGCGGATGATCGGCAGATGCCGGGCCGAAGGCCGAAGATACTGGCCCAGCGTCAGGATGTCGACGTGATGCGCGCGCAGATCGCGCATCACCTGCTCCACTTCGCCGATGTTTTCGCCCAGCCCCAGCATCAGGCCGGACTTGGTGGGAACGAAAGGCCGCACGCGCTTGGCATAGGCTAGCATGTCGAGCGAGCGCTCATAGCGCGCGCCGAGCCGGACCTGGCGATACAGGCGCGGCACAGTCTCGATGTTGTGATTCAGCACGTCCGGATGGGCGTTCATGACGGTTTCCATTGCCGCGTGCGATCCTTGAAAATCAGGAACCAGCACTTCGACTTTGCAGCCCGGAATGCGCTCTCGAATGGCCGCGATGGTCAGAGCGAACAGCTCGGCGCCGCCGTCTTTGCGATCGTCGCGGTTGACGCTGGTCACCACGGCGTAGCGCAGTCCTAGCGTGGCGCAGGCCTCGGCGACGCGACGCGGCTCGTCATAGTCCACTTCGAGCGGCGCGCCTTTCTGCACCGCGCAAAAACCGCAGCGCCGCGTGCAGACATTTCCGAGAATCATGAACGTCGCCGTGCGCCGGTTCCAGCATTCGCCGGTGTTAGGACACGCCGCGCTTTCGCAGACCGTGTGGAGCTTCAGCTCCGTCACCAGCCGTTTCAGCTCGTGGTAATTGTCGCCGCTGGGCGCGGGCGCGCGGAGCCACACGGGCCGCTCGGCGGAAGGACTGATGGAAACCAACACCACTTCCATTCTATTCCGATACATCGCCTACCAAGGCGGCTCAGCCCGGCTTCTTTGGCGGAGGCGGCGGTGGAGGTGGCCTCTTCGGTGGTTCCGGTGGTGCTTGACCGCCGCGCTTCTTCAGCGGACGCGGCGAACTCAGGTGATGGTCCAGGCTCCTTCGGCGGGAAGCTCACGCTTGACTTCCTCCCAGCACGAACGCCTGACAGCATCATGCGGCTCCTCATCTAACGCACTCAGGGCATCTTTGAACGCGGCAATCTCTCTCTCTGGCTTCATGCGTATCGTCGATTTCAGAAACCTTGAGATCTCGCAGCAACGACCATATCCTGTCCTTGGCGATGGCATGGCCCAGCGCCGCCCGCTCCAGTTGAGAAAACTTGGATTCGAGGCCGAGCACTGGTCCAACGGCAGCCGAAATTGCCGCTATCACCATCAGGCTCTGCAGCGTGAATTGCCAGAGCCCAGCACTGCCCCTGAAGAATCCAGTGAAGGCGGCGCTTGCCGCAAGCGCTGCAACCACGTTGGCAAAAGTAATAAGACTTTTCGTCTTCCTGGCTCGTGTTTGATAGTAAAGCTGGTTAAAGCGTTCCACTTGCAAATCGGTAAAAAGGCGTTCCATCACCTCTTGACGACGTGACAACAACGCTGTGGCGCCTTCCATTTCCGATTGCATTCGATAATACCTGCACATTTATTGTAGCGGTTCGCGTACTTGACGATTCTTCGTCTTCTGCGCGACGCGATAGGCGATCTGCAGCAGCTCATGCAGCGCGTCCGGATCGGCCGCCATCAACTCCTCGCGCAGACGCACACAAAGCTTTCCTTTGACCTTGAGAGCCGATGTGCCATAGGATTTTCCTTCCTCGACGCGCGGCCATGCCAGCGCGGTTTTGCGAACTGCCTGGTATGTAACTTGCTTGGTTGACATGTAGGAATGGCGTTCCGCAACATTGTTCGAACGCTAGCAGAGTAGCCGAAACGCGCATCTAAGACTTTCCTATCTTCCTTACCCGCGAAGCACCGAGTGTAGTAGAATTCTCCCCAGTTAGGAGAGTTCATGATCCGATTCGAGCGCAGATTGTTTGCGACCGCGCTGTTGGCGATTTCGCCGGCGCTTGCCCAACAGCCGACCATCACGCCTACGGCCAAGCAACTCAACCAGAGCTTCGACGCGGATGCGTCGCAGTGGACCAAACGGTTCGAGCACGAAGGCCGTGCGATTTATGACAAGCGCTTTGAGATTCTGGACGCGATGCAGCTCCAGCCGGGAATGGACGTGGCGGACATCGGCGCGGGCAGCGGGCTGTTCTCGCGGCTGATCGCGCAGCGCGTGGGTCCCAGCGGGACGGTGTATGCGGTCGACATCGCGAAGAACGAAGTCGACTACGTTGCGAAGACCGCGCAGGAAGAACACATTTCGAATCTCAAGGCGGTGTTGGGAGTTCCGCGCTCACCGAAGCTGGCGCCGAACTCGGTGGATGCGATCTGCATCATCGATTCGTACCACCACTTTGAATTTCCCACCGACATGCTGGCGGAGATCAACAAGGCTCTCCGGCCGAATGGCGTGTTGACGCTCATCGACTTCAAGCGCATCGACGGCGTGTCGCGCGACTACATCCTGAAGATGGTGCGCGCGGGCGAAGGTACGTTCACCGACGAATTTCTGAATGCCGGGTTTGAGCTGATCGAGCGCCGCGACGACATGTTCCCGGAGAACTACCTGCTGCGATTCAAGCATCGGGCGGCGGCTGCGAAGGCGGCCGCGGCCACTGGATCGCGCCGCTAGGCCGCGCGCTCACACTCCGTTCGCGAACATTTCCGCGGTAAAATGATCTATAGTAGTTGCCGTGGTTAACAGTCTTGTATTTCTCGCCGGTTTCATTCTAGGTGGACTGCTAGTCGGTCTCTGGATGCGGGCCCGCCTGGCGCGGTTGGAGGCAGCCAAGCAATTCGCCGACAATGCCGCCGTACGGCTGGGCGAGACGTTCCAGTCGCTTGCCGACGCGGCTCTGCGATCGAACCAGAGCGCGTTTCTGGACGCCGCGCGCGCGACGCTCGAGACCGCTCACGTGCAAATGACCGGGGATCTGGCCCAGAAGGAGACCGCCATCGTGGGTGTGGTCCGGCCGCTCAGCGATTCGATCGTACGCCTCGAAGCTCACGTGCGCGAGTTGGAGCGCGCTCGCGAGAAGGCGTTCGGGAGCCTGGGCGAGCAATTGCAAGCGCTGGCGCGCGAGACCACGACGCTGTCCACTGCGCTACGTTCACCGCAAGCCCGCGGCCGGTGGGGCGAGATCACGCTGCGCCGAGTGGCCGAGCTTTCGGGCATGGTAAAGAATTGCGATTTCTCCGAGCAAGAAACGCACCAGGCGGACGGCGTCCGCATCCGGCCCGACATGACGGTGCGCCTGCCATCCGGCCGCACGCTGGTGGTCGACGCAAAGGTCCCGCTCACGGCGTATCTGGATGCGGCGGGTGCGATCGACGAGACCGTGCGCCGGAACGCGCTGCATCGGCATGGTCAGCAGGTGTCCGAACATGTCCGGCAGCTGGCGAGCAAACAGTACTGGAGCCAGTTTCAGCCCGCGCCGGAGCTGGTAATCCTGTTCCTGCCGGGCGACCATTTCTTCAGCGCCGCGCTGGAAGCGAATCCGGACTTGATCGAAGACGCGCTGGCGCGGAAGGTGGTGATCGCAACGCCGCTCACGCTGATCTCGGTGTTGAAGGGCATCGCCTACGGGTGGAATCAGCAGCAACTGGCCGAGAACGCGGAAGAGATCCGGCGCGTTGCGGCCGAGCTATACGATCGCGTGGGACTGGTTCACGATCACTACGCCGACGCGGGGCGGCTACTCGAGAAAACGGTGGAAGCATACAACCGCTCGATCGGTTCGTGGGATTCGCGGCTGGTGCCTGCGCTCAGGAAGATGCACGAATTGGGTGTGTCGACGGGCCAGGAGCCGGAGGCGCCCGAACAAATCGATCTGTTGGTACGGCGGCCGCGAGCGGTCAGCGGCTTCTAACCTCGCAGCGGGCCCCCGAGCGACTCCTAGTCATTTCCTAGTTCACGCGCCCTTGGAAAACCCCGGTTGGCCTACGGCTGGCTCGGCAGCACGCAGACGAAATTCTCCGCTTTGTCCGTGCTCCCCGTCCCGGTCCATTGCGCTTCCATCGGATAGGCGCACAGCGGCCGCGTGCGATCCACTTGGCCGTTGGTCGCGTGCGACGCGATGATGCGCTCGGGCGCCACGCCGTGATCCACCCACTGGTCGAGCGCGTCCAGCATGTTGAAGTCGGATGGCCCCGGACCCCCGCGGCAGTGCTGCATGCCCGGCACCATGAAGAGCCGGTAGAACTCGCGCGTCTCTCGCATGCCGTGATTCCCGCCGCCCGCCATCACGCGCGCCACGCTCTCGTAGTAATTGACGCTATTGAGTGGAGTGATATCGGGATCGCTCCAGCCGTGATAGTGGATCAGCTTTCCGCCGTTGGCCTTGAACGCGGTCAGGTCAGGATTCATGGCGTTGAACATCGGCCCGACTTTCGCGTCCGCGAAATCCACGTCGTTGTCGAACCCGTTCACCGCGTCGAACTTGAACGTATGGAAATCCCAGTTGGGATCTTCGAAGACGATGTACTTGAAGAACGGCAGACCGAGGTTCGAGTGACCGCCTTTGCCGGGTTCCAAACCAGTGATCCAATTGGCCCAGCCGCCGGGTCCAGATTCGCCGCCCGGAACGAGTCCCGGATAAAGCTGATCGCCGTCGGCATTGCGCACGCCGGTCCAGAGCTTCTTCACTGCGTCCACTTGCGCGGCGGTGAGGCACGTCGGCGCGTCGCCTTGCTTGCACACGAGCGTCGCTGGATCGAAATGACAGCGCCGCGGATCGTTCAACACGCCGTCCTTGACGCCATCGAGCGCGTCGCAGGCGTCGTTCACCGCGTCGGCTAGGACCGAAACTTTGCTCGCCGGAATATAGCCGTCGCCGTCCATCGCGAGCGCGGCCCACAAATGTCCACCGATGTAGTGATGCACCCAGTTGTTAGCCGGATCGCCCGCGACGATGCCGTCGAAATCGCGCGGGTAGCGCTGCGCTTCCTGCATGGCTTGCATCCCGCCGGCCGAACATCCGGTGAAATAGGAGCGCGCCGGCGAATTCCCGTAGAACGCCTTCACTAAAACCTTGTCGGTTTCCGCCAGCGCGTGGATGGAACGATGCGCGAACTCGACCACGCGTTCGAAATGTCCCAGCGCCCAACTGCCATCGTTCGCGCCGCCCTGATGCCCGGTGTCAGTGCTCGATGTTGCGTAACCGAGGCGCAGCGGCGCGATCATCGCGGCATAGGTGATCGATCCGGCCAGTCCGCCGTTGCCGACGACCAGAAGCTTCTTGTTCCACTTGGCCGGCAGCCACAGCTCGAAGCGAATCTCCGGCGCGATGACTCCTTCAACGCGGCAGAAATCGGGTACTTCAACTCCGCCGTTGCGAGCGCGCGCGGCGGGCAAGCTGAACGACCCCGCCTGAACAGAAGTCGCGGAAGTGATCGTCAGGCCAGCTATTGTCAGGCTCTTGATGCTTTCGCACGGCTGCTGAGCGGCTGATGGGATGGTGGCGAGCGACACGGCCGCGAACGCCACAATAGCGCGATGACTCACGGGAAACACCCTCCGTATGGCCTCCCATTTTCCCACGACTCGAAAGGTGTTGTGCGAACAAAAAGGCGGCGTGCCGCCCTAGGGCGCGATGCGATCCGACAATGTGTCGGTGTGATAGATCAAGTGCTGACGAATGTCGAACCAGCCACCCGACCCTTTGTTGGTCTGAGCCAGGCTACTGGCCTCGCTCGCGCCGAAATCCGCCCACGAGTTGTAGCGGGTGACCGCGAGGAAATTCCATGCGGCGCCTTCCAGGTGTTGCAGCACCACTGTGCCTGCCACCTTGTCGCCGGGGCCGGGGTTGTCGCTCAAGAACTTCTCAAGCTGCTCCCGATGGCCCGGCAGGGCCCGGTACACCGATACGACGTAGGCGGATCCGCGCGTCCTCGCCGCCTGATCCAGCCCCATGGCTTTGGCGAACGTCTCCCAGGATGGCCCGCCGACGAACGTGTCGGTGTGCCATTCACCGGCGTCGCGCGCGGCGGTTGGCGGCGGCGGCTCAGAAAGATCGATCGTGGCTTTCTTGCCCAGGTGTTCGATGACGGCGTAATCCCAGTCATCGCCGTCCTGATGACGGAGCACAATGAGATGTCCCTTCATCGGTGGGTTGGGACCCTGATCCTTCAGAAAGTTGGCAAGTTGAACGGCTTTTCCCGGAGCGGCTTTGGCGAAGTGAACGTGGTAGACTTCAGTCCGGGCCGCAGGGCCGCGTTGCGCGAGGGCGCTCTGGGCGCCGAGAATTGAGACAACAAACACGAGAGTGCCAGTAATTTTCACCTCACAATGATGCGCGCATCGGTTATAGAAAGCAAGCCTTCTTGTGATGAATCTAGCGGGGACGAATGCGGCCTGCTCTGCTAGTATTGCTTGCACTGACGACTGCCGAGCCTGCGGCTGCCCGCGTGAATTTCGTCCGCGACGTCAAACCGATTCTCGAGAACCATTGCGTGCGCTGCCACGGGTCCGAAATCGCCATGAAGAGAGTACGGCTGGATCACAAGCCGCGCGCCATGCTGGTCGTGGTGAAAAAAAAGCCGGACGATAGCCTGCTCTACACGACCGCGAAGGTCGGGATCATGCCGCCGGGTCCGAAGAAGCTAAGCGCCCCGGAACTGGAGATGCTTCGCAAGTGGATTGCCGAAGGCGCGCGCTGGCCCGACGGTGTAGAACTGGTCGGAAAAAATCCGTTCGTCTCTGGGCCAAGCGGCGATCGGGACGAAAAGCGCCATTAGCGCAACTGGTAGATCTTGTAGCCGGTGTTGTGGAACACTTCGCGATAATGCTCCGCAAGCGTGGTTTTGACGTGCTGGTAAACAGCCGGGTCGCGCTTCTTCGCGCCCTTCAGCCAGTCGTCATACCAACCGTCTCGCACGTAGAACTCGGGCTGTTTGCCGCTGAAGTAACCCAACCTCACATCGTCTACCAGCCGGCCGTCGAAGCCGAACTCGTAAGCGAACTGCCCGCTGGCCATGATGAGCGATCCCGTCGCGCCGTGCTGCTGCATGTACGCCGCGGCCGGAAGGTACTCGTTCCGGTACTCGTTCTTCCAGACGCCAAAGCCGATGGTGAGGAATTGAACGGCGAGGATCGCCGTGATCGATGCGATTCGCGCGCGTCGCTGCCCCTCGGTCCAATTCCAAATCCACAGCGCGGCCAGCCCGGCAAACCACGGCAAAGTGTGAACGAGATAGACGTGCAGCTTCAATCCTTCGAACAGCGACAGGATGACAAAGTACAAGCCCGCGAGCGACAGGAGCAGGCGCGCGGAGTGTTGGCGGCGGATTTTTCGATCCAGCAAAGCAACCAGGGCGCCGCCCCAGTAGACCAGCAGGACCAGCAGTTGCAACCGCTCGGGGTCTTTCCAATCGCGGCCATAGAACGCGCTCACGTAGCGATTCGCGATCTCCCGATAGAACGCCGACCAAGGACGAAGGATGCCGCTGAATCGCGACGAGCCGGTAGCCTCGCCGGCCAACCCGGAAACGTTGCCGGAAAGCTGGCGCAAGAACGATGGAAAATCCTGGAGAGCGTACGCGCCATACGCGGCCAGGCCAACCGCGTACGGCAAGCCGGCCAACGCCAGCCAGCGCCAGTTCCAGCGCTTCCGGTCTAACCACAGCGCCAGCAGCGCGAGTCCGGCCGGCGCCAAAATTCCGACCGGGTGAGTCAGGCAGGCCGCCGCTGCCAGCGTCTGGCTGAGAAGAATCGCCGCGCGAAACCAGCGCTCGCGCAGAATGAGGTACGCCGCGATGCCCGAGAGTCCCAAGGCCGCGCACATCATGTCCATGCGCCCGATGGACGCCCCGGTCACAAAGTGGAGATCGGTGGCCAGCAGCAAAGTACCGAGCAGCGCAACCTCGCGTCCGGCCAGAGATCGCAGCACAACAAAGAATGCCGTCAACGCGATCAGGCTCCAGAAAATCGACAGGCCTCGCGTGGCGGCCAGGCTGAAGCCGAACACTCGGATGACCGCGGCCTGCGCCAGCGGATACAGCGGGAGAATCCAGTAGGTGTGACGATGAAGCCCTTCGAGCCAGGTTCCGGATGTTTCGAGTACGGTGGCGCCGAGGAATCCCTGTGTTGCCAAGTGAAATGCGGGATCGGCGAACCACGCTTCATTGGTTGAAGCGCCCCGGGATGCCGCGGTTGCTACGGAAAGGATGAGAGTGAGGACTAGCAGGCAGACAACGGGGACGAGCACACAGCGTCCGTGCTGCCCGGCTAGCTCCCGCTGTTCGACAACGGCGGCTAACCTATTTCTTGCGATTCCGGCGCCAGGTGACTGCACCGATACCGGCCAGAGCCGCTCCCATCACAACGACCATGCTCGGTTCGGGAGTTACCGCCAGGTTGTCGTCGGTGCCGTCGTCGGTGGCAAATCCTAGGAAGCAGAGTGAGCAAAGCAATATAGTGACACGCAGAAGTTTCATAGAGATCCTCCGGAGACTATTTCTTTCGATTGCGGCGCCAAGTCACTGCGCCGATACCGGCCAGGGCTGCTCCCATCACGACGATCATGCTCGGCTCGGGAACCACCGACTCCCCGTCCCCTGTATCCGAAAACGCCAGGAAGCAGAGGGTGCAAAGCAAGGCAGCAACCCGAAGAATTTTCATAGCAGTCCTCCTTATCCGGCCCAGCCAGTGCATCGAGCATATCTCCAGGCGCATCAGAACTGCAAGGCAATTTGTTACGTGAGGCACTAAATTAGTACCAGTACGTTGATGACTACTCGGTCGTCAGCTCGCCTCAGACGGCGGTTCCGGATCGCGAGCTAGCCGTCCGAGTGATGCTCACCGGCGTACCATCGAGCCGCGTGAAATGAAAGCCGCCGAAATCTTCCGTGTAGGTCTGCGCCACGTCTTCGAGGATCGCGATGGCGACCTCTTCGCCCAGCCGGAATCCGGCCTCGGCGTCACTACGGTAATGAATCCCGGCGAAATCCCGCCCCATGGCAATGTTGAAGGCCAGCTTGTTCACCTCGCCGCCGACCGTCAACGTGATGTGGTCAAGCGGAACGAGCGAGAGACCGTCGGCGCTGGCCACCACGCAATTCTCCATCGGCTGCGTTTCGTCGAAGTACGCTTTGAGAATCACCGAACACGCGCCCGAAACCACGGCGTGGCCGGCAGGATAAGAAGGATGCAGCGGGCAGCCCTCGGCAAAGGCCTGCGGCAACAGGTAGGTGCCGTTCGCTTGGTGGACAAGATCGAGCGCGGGCGAGTTGAGGATGTCCGCGTGCAATCGATAGTCCGCCGCGCCGACTCTGGATTGATGAACTCGGCCGCCAAATTCCTCTGGCCGCAGCCGCCGGTGCACCGCCCACTTCTGAAACCAGGCCGCTTTGAGCGCATCTTCGCAGGCTTGCGCCAGCAGGCAGCAGATGTCTGGTCCGCCGAACGTGCCGAACCCGGCATCCACCTTCGCCGACGTGTATGGATTCGTCGGGTTGAGATAAGGGTTGGCGTTGAGGTTTGTGTCGGGACCCTGGTTGAGCAGAATCAGGGCCGCGTGATGGTACGCCTCATAGAGAAAATCGTAGTGCACCCACTCAGCGAGGCCGCGCCCGTTGTGGATGTATCGCGGTGTCGAATCGGCCGTCCACTGGCGATAGGGCGGGACTCCGTTCTGCAGCGCGATCCATTCGGAATAACTCGTCATGTAGTCGATTCCGGGGAGTCCCACTCGGTAGCGCTGGTCTACGATGCTCGAGTTCATCGGAATCGGCTTCCACAGGAACTGCGAGATGTAGGGCCCCGCCAGGCCGCCCACAACATTTCCACGAAACAATGTTTCGGGCGTGATTCGTCCGTTCTGCGTAGGCCCCTTGAAAGCGGAGAGCCGGCTCAGATCCTGCACGGCTGTCAGCGTTACTTGCGAATTGCCGTAGTCGGTGAACGGGACATCGCGAGCCAGCGCTTGCCAATACAGCTCGACCATTTCGCCGGCCGCCTCCGCGCCGATAAGTGACGGAGCCGGCGGCATGCCGAGACAATGCGAGTCCGATCCTTCCATCTGAAATGCGAAAGCCGATTGCGGATTCACCAGCCTCATGCCCGATCCCGGCGCCATGCTCTCGAAATCGGCTTGCTTGCCGGTCGCCAGGGCATGCAGCAGCATCTCGAAGCTGAACTTCTCCACTTCTCCGGATTGCTGGTGCGGAAGTCCCTTCGCAAAGCTCGCGACATACGGGGGCAGGGAGGTCTCGTCGCCGTTGTTGACGTGGTTGGCCACCGCTCGAAGGCTTTGCGCGATCGCGGCATCCTGGCGGATCTTTAGCGCTTCTGCTTGCCTGGAATTCAGCGACCCCGGTTGGGGCGGCCTTCTTCCAACCGCTGGTTCGGCAGCCGATGCGCTGGCGAGCGCCAGAAACTGGTTGAAGAAAACCCTGCGGTTACTTGCACTCATTGTGGTGATTCTTCCTTGGTGAGGAGCGAGGGTCGTAGCACGGCGGCCTTCCAGAAAGTGAGTCGAGTGTAGCACCGATTACCGGGTCGAGACAATACGGCAGTTATCAAAAGGTACTAGGTGATAAACTAAAAGCGCGTTGTTCTCGCCTGTGCGTCGATCGCCGCACGACGCCTCCCCCGCTCGATGCGATCACAATCAATACGTTATTTGTCCGAGCCCGCCGCGGTCTCGATGGACGACCGTTGGTATGAAATCGCGCGCCTGGATCATCCCTGGATCGTGCGCCGTTTCGAAGTGCTGCGCCGGTTGGCGGATCCGCTGATCCGGCCAGCCAGCGCGGTCGCCGAGTTCGGATGTGGTCACGGACTGGTGCAGCGCCAGGTGGAGGATTTCTATGGCTTGCCGGTTTCGGGTTTCGATCTGAACGCCGCGGCGCTGCGACAGACGGCCAGCCGCTTCAGTCCGGTTTGTTGCTATGACCTGCGCGAGCAGTGTCCCGAGTACGAAGGCCGTTTCGACTTGATCCTGCTGTTCGACGTGCTGGAGCACATTCAAGACGAGCTGGAATTTCTTCGCGCGCTCGAGTTTCATCTGGCGCCCGCGGGCGAAGTGCTGATCAACGTGCCGGCTTTCGACTCGCTGTTCTCGGGCTACGACCGAGCAGTCGGGCACCTGCGCCGCTACAACATCCGCTCGCTTTCGGCCGCGGCTCGGCAAAGCGGAATGCGAATCTCAAGCTGGACCTATTGGGGTATGCCGCTGCTGCCGCTTCTTGTGCTGAGGAAGCTGTGGCTCGCAGGCAGGTCGGACGACGCGATTGTTTCCGCCGGATTCGAGAGCAGCAGCGCTCTGCGCGACCACGTGCTCATGTGGCTGTCACGTTGCGAGCATGTTCCACAGCACTTCGCCGGCACGTCGCTGATGGCTGTGCTGACGCGGTCGTCTTAAGGATCGGCACATGGGACGATTCAACAATCCCGCTTCGGCCGCTAGCGCCGCGCTAGTATTGCCGGCCCCCGTCACATTCGATGCCGCCCCAGTCCAGGCGCCGCGCGACGATTCGAGCCTGCTGCAGCAGGCCGGCTTCGCACTGCTGTGCGTGTTTGCGATATCCGGCTACGCGAACGAATTTGCCACGCGCTTGTTCCATGTCAAAGCTTATATTTCGACCGTCTCGTGGGTCCTGTTGCCTCTGTTGGTGCTCGTGAGCGGCAACGCGTTCCGCGGACTCCGCGACTCGATCGGCCGCCTGTGGGTCCTGTTTCTTGCGTGGATCTGCCTGGCCGTCCCGTTCAGCGTGTGGAAAGGCGGATCGGTCGCGGTTCTTCTCGACTATGTGCCGCACGGCTGGGTTCAATTCTTCTACTTCACGGCGTTCGCGATTTCGATCCGGCATCTGCGCCGCGTGATGTTCTTTCTGATCGCCGCTGATTTCCTGCTGCTGGTGGATTGTTATTGGGGCGGCTCAATGCAGACCGGGCGTCTCGAAATTCCCGACAGCATGTTTTTCCGGAATTCCAACGATCTCAGCCTCCAGCTCATCATCGCGATCACGCAATTCCTCTACCTTATGTATCAGCGCGAGATCTGGAAACGAATCGCAGGCGCTGCCGGTGTTTTCGCGTCGTTGACGTTCCTGTTTGAGACCGGTGCGCGCGGCGCGTTCCTGGCCATCCTCGGTCTAGCGGCGGCGATCGCCGTGCTCAGCCGGAACCGCCTGCGATTTGCAATGGCAGCGGTGCCCGTCGCGGCGGCCGCAATGCTCTTCGCGCCTGAGTCGGTGCTGCATCGGATGACCTTGATTTCGATGGATCCCACGAACACCTCGGCGCGCAATCTGTCGGACGACGCCGCGATTTCCTCTCAACGCCAGCGACTCGCCCTTCTGGAACAGAGTCTGATGTACGCCGTGACGCATCCGCTGCTGGGCGTCGGGCCGGGGCAGTTCGGCGCGGCGGTTGCGGCGGATGCCGCGCGAGAAGGTAAACGCGCACTCTGGCTCGGCACGCATAATTCTTACACCGAGGTCGCGAGCGAGTGCGGCCTCCCCGCGTTCTTCCTCTATTCGGCCGTCATCTTTCTTGTACTTCGATCGAATTTGCGAATCTACCGGCGGCTCGTGTCGGACCAGGAGCGTGACGCCGGCGCGTTGGCGTTCTGCCTGTTCGCAGCTACGCTGGTCTACGCCATCGATACGTTCTTTTTCCACGTCGCCTATAGCAGCTACTTGCCGGCCATCGCGGGCCTGAGCGTGGCGCTGCGGCTGGCGGTCGACCGCCGGTTGTGGTCTTGAAACACGCCGTTGCGATCGCGGCGCTGCTGGCCGTCTTCGTTCTGCTTGCACGGAGGCAGGTCTTCACCTGGCCTTTTTACTATGACGAGGCTGATTACATGTACGCAGCTTCGTTGGGCTGGCAGGCGAATTATACTGGTACGCCGGCGCAGTTACTCACTCAGTTCGTGCGCGTGGGACTCGACCGTGGCCGCGATGCTTCCGTACGCGCGTCGCTATCGACGGAAGGTCGCGAGAAGTCCGATATCGATTTCTATCGCCACTGGCACGGTCCTTTGTATAGCTATTGGCTTCTAGCACTGGCGCCGGTTCATTTGGACGAGCGCGCGACGCGGAGCCTCTCTTATGTATTCCCCGCGCTGACCCTGCTCGTCATTTACCTCGGCGCGTTGTGGCTGTTGCCGGCTGGCCAGGTCCAGCTCGCGGCGATTCTTGCGTCCGCGTTTTACGCGTGGAGTTACACGACGATCTTCACCAACGAGATCGCTCCCCATGCGCTCTACGTCCTTTGCTACATGGCGGCGCTGGTCCTGCTGATGAAGTGGCGTGCGACAGACGCGGCTCGGTATTGGTATGCCGCCGTGATTGCAACAGCGCTTGCGTTCTGCACTCTGGAAGTAGCCTTCGTGTTGGTAGCAACGCTCCTGGCGTTCGCGCCGCGCGATTGGCGTTGCATAGCGAAATCCGCCCTGACGTTCACGGCGACGGTGCTGGCAATGTGGCCGGCAGCGATCTTCAAGCTGGCGTTCCTGAAAGCTTACCTGTTCATGGCGTACCTGGCGATTGTTCGAAAATCGCCGTGGGGCGACGTCAGTTTCGCGGATACGTGGCGGTTGCGGTTCACGCATTCGCCGTGGGAATGGCTTCTGCATTGTCGCTGCCGCGATTCTTTTATTTCCGCTTTTGCGATAGCGCGACGCGCCGGCTGCTGCTCCCAGTGCTTTTGTACGCCGGACTTATGCTGGTTGTACTGCTGCGCGTGAACTCGGACACCCCGCGCTACATGCTGCCGTTTCTTCCAGCGTTGCAGGTGGGAGCGGGATTTCGTCTTCGCCGCGATCCTCGGCAAGTGGAACCCCGATCAGGCGAACCGCTGGGCGCGGCTGCGATTTGCGCGCTGCTGCTATGGAACACATTCGCGCAGATGCGCGCTCATCCGATCCTGCCCGCGCCGCGGCTCGCCGCGGTGCTTGCCTCGCTGCGCGCACAGAATCTATCTGATAAGAAGCTGCTCGTGCCGCAGAACGACCTCCCGATGATTCACTACTACCTTCCCGCCACGTCCCTGCGCGGATATGTGGACGATGCCGGAACGCTCCGCGGCTGCTCAGCCAGGAACATTTCGATGCGGTCTTGTACCGAGACAAAACGCTCGCCTCCCGCACTAGTGTTCCTATAGATGAGAGATAGCCGAGGGGAGCAGCGCCGGCAAGCCTTTTGTCCAGAACGTGACTGTGGAACTGGCTCGGGACCATCGTAAGCCTGGTCGATCGGCTTTGTTCTGTCGCCCTACCTGATCGTGAAGCTGGGCGCGGACGGCTACGGCGTCTGGGCCATCACCTTCGCGCTGGTCGAATACTACTGGTTCTTCGATTTCGGGTTTCGCTCGGCCACCGTGAAGTTCGTGGCGCACTATTCGGCCATCGGCGATCGCGAAAATGTCCGCGCCGTGCTGAGCACGGTGCTGCTTTATTCGAGTATCGCCGGTGTCGCCATCCTGGCCGCCGTGCTCGGTTGGCGCGCTATGTCCAGCACCTCTTCCGCATTCCCGAAAACCTGCGCGGAAGCTTCGAAACCCTGCTGATCCTGATCACGCTCAGTTGGTGCCTGGGTCTGGTCTTCAACGTGTTCAATGCGTCGCTCGAGGCGGTGCAGCATTTCGAGTATTCGAACAAAGCCGCGATCGTGTCGGCGATGGTGCGAGCCATCGGTTGGGCGTCGGCATTGTATCTCGGATACGGACTGATCGCGATCGGCATCGTGACGCGTGTTCAGCCAGGCTCGTCGGCTACGCCGTCAACTACGTTTACTTCCGCCGGATCTTTCGCGCGGCAGCGCCTGTCGCCGCGATTCGCCCGGCTCTCGACGCTGCGCGAGATGGCGCGATTCGGCAGTCCACACGTTCGTCATGACCATCTCGACGCAGTTGCGCAATCAGGGCGCGCCTGCTGCTGATCGGCCATTTCCTGCCGGCCGCGTTCGTCGGGTTCTACAATCTTCCTGTGCGGCTGCTGCAGTACACCGCCGAACTGGTGGGACGCATCGGCATCGTGACCAACACGAAGGCGGCGGAATTGGCGGCGCGCGAACGCGCGGAAAGCTTGACGGATCTCGCGGTCTACACCAATCGCTATTGCCTGGTGATCTTCATGCCGCTTGCGATCCTGTTCGCGACGCACGGGCCGCAGTTGCTCGGCTTGTGGGTGGGGCCGGCGTTTGCGGCCCAATGCGCGCCGGTCCTGCTTCCGTTGCTGATCGGATGCGTGCATCGGCGTGGTCGGGCAATACAGCGCCAGCATGCTTCTGCAAGGCCTGGGCAAGCACCAGCGACTATGCCCGCGCAGTCTGCTCGTGGAAGCCATCGGCGGGAGTGCTGTTGCTTGTTGTGGTGATCCCGCGCTGGGGCATTGTCGGAGCGGCCTGGGTCACGGCCGCGCTCACCGTTGTGAATCGAGGGTTCGTAGCCTCGTGGCTGGTGAGCCGGACCGTTGGTGTTTCGTTTGCTCGCTACGTGCGGTCGGTGTATGCCGCGCCGATTTGCCGCGATGCTGCCTGTGCTGGCGTTGTCGTTCTGGCTGCGGTCGGCGATTCTTCCGGGCAACGGTTGGCTTCAGATGGCCGCGCTCGCGGCGTTACTGTCCGTCAGTTATTACGCTCTGGCGTTCTTCGTGACGCTGGAGCGCAGCGCATCGCGCGATGCTCGTGTTCGGACTGGATCATGAACTGCTGGCGACAGCCGGCGAGAGAGGCGGTTGCGCATGGTTGATCACCCGCGTCTTTGTGTCGTTGTTCCCTGCTACAACGAAGAGGAAATGCTGCCGGAGTTTTTCGAGACCGTGGTGCCGGTCTTGGAAGACGCCACGCGAGGCGACTGGGCGATTCTGTGCGTCGACGACGGCAGCCGCGACGAAACGTTCACCGTGATCACCGATTGGCACCGGCGCGATTCCAGAATTTCGGGCATTCGTCTCAGCCGCAACTTCGGGCATCAGGCCGCGCTTTCGGCCGGCCTCGCGTATGCGCGCGGCGAGTACATCGGCATCATGGATTGCGATCTGCAGGATCCCGCCGAAGTTCTCGCGCACCTGTATCGCGCCTGCCTCGATGACGAGCTGGATGTCTGCTTCGGCATTCGCGGCCGCCGCGATGCGCCCTGGTTTCTGCGCGCCGCGTATTCCGCGTTTCTACCGCATCATCCAGAAAGCCGCCGAACACGAATGGCCGCGCGACGCCGGCGATTTCTGTGTGATGAGCGCGCGCTGCCAGCAGGCGTTGCTCGCGCTTCCGGAGCAATCGCGGATGCTGCGCGGCCTGCGCTCGTGGGTCGGATTCCGGCAGGCCGGGATCGCCTACGACCGGCCGGCTCGGCTGCGCGGATCGACGCAAATACAATCTGAAGAAACTCACGGCGCTCGCGCTTGCAGGGACTCATCTCGTTCAGCAATGTTCCGCTGCGCCTGGCCAGTCTCATGGGCGTCGCGATGGGATTGTTCTCCGTCGCGTTCGGATTTCTGGTGCTGATCAACCGGCTGTTCCCGCGATTCACGCTGCTGGGCTATTGGGTGGGCGCGAATCCCGGGACCGCGACGCTGCTGGTGTTTCTCGCCTTCACCCTGAGCGTGCTGTTCATCTGCCTGGGGATCATCGGCGAATACCTGGTGCTGTTGCTGCACGAGATCAAGAAGCGGCCGGCCGCGATCGTTTCATCGGTGGTCGGCGAAATGCGCCCGCTACGATTCGGCCTACGCGCTGCTGGACGCCAGCCGCGCAGCTCTCGCTGTGGACCGTTACCGCGCGTTGACTTTCGCGTACAGCCACCACCATTCCGACTCCGCGCGCGGAGCTGAAATTCCGATTCGATGTCCGGCAGATAATTTCGAAACAGCGCGCGCGCGTCCGGTTCCGACGAAGCTGGGCGCTTCGGCACCATCACGATGTCGGCCGAACCGAACAACCAATCGGCGGACGGCTTGTGCTGATCGTTGAAGGTGTGATTGAACGCCAGCGCAGGCGAACCGCCGTGCGCCGGCGGCCGCAGCAGCGCGTACGGAAACGGATTCACCATGTCGAGCGTGACGACGGTGTCGTGCGGCGTCGAGAACTTCCTGAGCAGGTCGATGCCGTCGTTGACGTAGTCGACATAGACGCGGCCGTTGCTGCGCCGATCCGCGTCGGTGCCGTCCGGCACGTCGTAGAGAAGCAGGCTCGCAAGATGCGGCGCGTGAAACGGGCCACCTCGGATTCGGGCGGATTCTTTCTGCTTTCGAGAAGCGCATAGGCCAGGCCGCTCGCATTGCCGAAGAATGCGGGCGCGCAACAGACCAGGCCCAGCAGCACGAGAATGGTTTCCGGCCTGAGGAAGCGGGCCGGCGGAAGTGCGCGTCTCGAATTGCGACCGCGGCCTTGTTCCACCAGCAGTATCGCCAGCAGCGCGTTGAGAGGATAACCGCTCGGCTGCGCGTTGGTGGCCAGCAAGCAGCGCGCCGCCGACGAACACGACAGCGCCGTCACGATGAGCGGGCGCAGCGTGGTCGAGATGCTGACGAGGAACGCGAGCAGCGCCAGCGGAAGCAGCTCTGCAAATCCTTTCGCGATCGACCAGCGGATGCTCCAAATCGTACAGGCCGGAGCTGCGGGCCTGGCTCATCAGGTGAAGATCGTTCCAGACGGCGGACAAATCGAAGCGCAGGTACGCCATCATCGCAAGGCCGCCTGCCAGCACGCCCACGGGAATCCAGATGATGCGTCTTCGAGTCATCGTCGCTGCCGCGAAAACCAGAGCGACCAGGCAATAGCTGGGCTTGAGAAACAGGAGCGCGACCGCGACGACGCCGGTGGAGATTCCGCCGATTCTGCTTTCGTGCCCCCCGGCCGGAAGCATTCCAGAACCACCAGGCCCAGCAGCGCGTAGCCGTAGCGGTTGTAAATCATGGCGTGGCTCAACGTGTTGGGCGGCCATCCGATCGGAAACGGCGCCACGGCGATGAGCTCCAGCAGCACAGCGCTGAGAATCGCGGGAGTCGCCGCCATGCGCCGCCGGCTCAACGCGTAGGCCCAGCCGCCCACGATCGCGCCAACGAGCGCGCTCATGTAGCCGATTCCGTTCACGGAATTATTCGCGAGTTTGAGGCCTGCCGCCGCCAACAGACCCAAGCAGCGGCCCCATGCTGGGACTGAAGTCGACATCCGGACGCTGGCCGTTGAGCACTCGCCAGCCCGCGTCGAATACCAGAAAAATGTCGTGACCGAAGATGCGCGTGTGAACCGCGCCGATGAACGCGGTGAGCGCAGCGATCGTCAGCACCAGGATGAGCGCGCACGCATCCCCGACAAGACCGGCGGGCTGAGACCAGATCGTGGCGATTCGATCGAGCCAGCCGCACCCGCTGCGTGTCTCGCCGCCCCGCACCAGTGCGTGCGCCACGGTTGATCCTCCTAGCGTTCGACGGCGACCATCACTGGCGACGTGCTGATCTGCCCGCCGTTGTTGCGCTCAATCACGTAGTAAGCGACGCGATCCGGAATCAAGTTCATTCGAATCCGGCAGCCCGCGCTGCAATCTGCGTACTTGGCCGGCTCGCTCGCCCAACGCGAACGGCCCGACCACCGCGCCGCCCGGCGGTCCATTGCCGAAGAAGATCCCGCTCAGCACGGTGTTGACGCCGATGACGGTGGTCAGCCGCAGCGTAACGTGCCCGCTGAGGTTCCAGATCAGGTAGACGCCATTGCCGAAATTGCGTGACGGACCTTGTGTCGAGCACCGTGCCGGTGTCGCCATCCAGAATTTCGCGCCGTCTGAACGCGGCCGCTCATGTCCCAGTCGACGAAATAGAACGCAATCTTGTGTTGCGCGCCGTCGGTGAAATGGAAGTCCACCGTGAACGACGTGAAGTCATAGACGCACGCGGCGACTCTGCCCGAACTGCTGATTTTCTGCAAACCTCGAACGTCGGAGGTTGGCGCGGCCCAGGTGTACGGCGTACCGCCGACGGCCACGTTCACGTAGCTGGGGTACAGTGACGAATCCTGAAGGACATTATATCCGTCTTCGCCGTACAGGTTCTTCCAATCGCCCGAGGTCGCAGTGTCGGTGTTGACGAAGGCTGCCGTGTTGCCCAAGTTCTCTGGTGGATTCGCGGGCGCCGGCGCAACCGCGCCGATCGAGCAGCCTCGTTCCTGTCGCGGCGCCGGATACAGGCTGTACGGCGAGCCGTCCACCGGACCGTTCTCCGCGTAGCCCCAGCAGAGCCGCACCTGGTCTCCGGGCGATCCGGAAACATCGACATCGTACGGCACGTAGTTGTTGCGCGCAATCGAATCCCTGGAAGGAAACGGCGGCATCGATACGGCGCAAATTTCCGAGCGGACGCCGTTCAGCCACCAGCATGGCAGGAACATCCACGCGCCGTCGGGACTCAATTTAGGCGCCGAGAATTGATACTGCCCGCCGATGCCCGTGAACGCCGTGGACAGAATCCGTTGCCGGAGGCCCGCGCCGTCATAGGCAGGCGAGACGTCCACTTGTTGAATCTTGCCGGCGATCGCCGACGCATTGAAGAAGCACGGCGTCACTTCTTCATATTGGTTGGTCAGGCACTGGCTCTCGCCGGCGGCGAACGGAACGCTCACGTATCGATCGCCCGCGCTCGAGTCCGTGCGGCATTCTCCGTCGTGCAGCGCGTAGCACGCGGTGAAGCTGGTAGCGTCGGTGATGGTGTTGGTCGCCGTGTTCGGGCTGCTGATGTCGTGAAGCAGAAAACGGCCCGCAAACAAAATGAAGGGAAGTTGTTTGGGATCGGCCGGACCCCCAGAATAGGGATCTGTGATCTTGTAGACCTGCGAGGTGCCGGCGACAGGCGTGAGCGTGCCGCCCTCGCCAGGGTTCGAGCGAAACTCCGGCCCGGTGCCCGATGGCGGATTCAAATGCCGATACGTCACCATCCAGCGGCGATCCCACGCGGAAGCCGCAAGCTGATCGGCGTTCATGTATTGCTGGATCAGGCCGGCGTAACCAGCGCCCGAACCTGCCCAGGCCGGATTTACTGCCGCGATGGCCGGAAGCGGCTGCATGATTTGCTGCGTCGTGGGAAGGTCGTAAAAGCCGGCGTACTTCGACTGATTCTGCAGATCCACCGCGACCGCGATTTTCCGGTCAGGCGCCGAGCCGACGGTTTGGACGCCGTGCACCAGCACCAGCGCCGGATTGTCGGGCAGCCACGTGGCGTTCGCGTCGGTCGCATCCATCACCCAATTGGCCGCCGCAACGATCCAATTTGCCGTCATGGCCAGCGACAAGCCATCCGGATGCGACGCGCTGATGGTCGCATAGGGCGGTTGCGCGTTGTTGGGCCACACACCGCCGCCGCGCACCAGCCACAGATTGATCTCGCTGGCCGACACGACGTCTTTCTGTCGCGACAATGAAGACTTCGTCGTAGTCGTTGTAGTTCTGGTTCGGCCGCACCCAGTCACCGACGGTCAGGTTTTGCAATTTCGACCAGGCTGCGTTCGTGACTGTGGAGTCAGTCCGTACTGGTGCAAGGAAACTGCTGCGCCTCCGTTTTGCCGCCCGGATAAATCGCCGCCGAGCCCGGTGAATGACTGCAAGGCTCCGATGACACCTTGACCTGAATGCAGTGACTCCCCACGGCGCCCAGGTCGACCAGATACTGCGCCAGCCCAGCCGGACAAGCGTATGCCTCATTCGCCGCCATGGACGTTCCCGCGCCGGCGCCGGCCGTGGTCCAGTTGGCCGTCTGGCCGTAACCTGCCCGATTCACGGCGGTAACTGCCATTTCAAACGGCCCGTACAACGAGTTACTCGAACTGGCTGCGTTGGGATAAGGATGATCGAGAGTTAGCGAATGGTACTTGCCCAGTGCATGAATCGGTCCGTGTACGTAACCCCATCGCCCCGGATACTTTGAGAAGCTGTCGAAGACCTGAACTAAGTTGCCCGTCGTCGCATCGAACGCCGCGCAGACTCTCAGATTGCGATCGCCGCCGCCGACCGCGCCCAGGCAAGTCTGGGCATATCCGCCTTCCACCGTAACCTCGCCCACCGCGAATCCCGACAGGTCGAATCCCGGGTTGTAAGTGGAGTAAGCTCGCACGATCTGAGACCGCAAGTCCATCGGGGGATTCGCCGACGGGTTAGTCAGGTTCGTGTAAGTGAAGCAGGATTCCGCCGGATACGAGTAAGCGGCGACATACTGCTGCGCGCCGCTCCAGTTCTTGTATGCCGGAGCTGCATCCGGGCTTTGCCAAATCGTACTGTGCCGTCAGCAGTAGCATCGTGGCGCCGGAATTGTATGACGCGCTGGCCATGAACTTGCTGCCGTCGGTGGGGTGCCAGCCGGCGAATGTCATGTTGACGCCGTTTGGAAAACTCGCGCCATTTGACGACCACGACACATTCGGCGGCAGCCCGGCCTCCCCCAGCGGACGCGCTTCCCCGAGCGGCGCATTGTTCTGGTCCTTCGAAATGAAAAGCCAGAAGGCGGTGCCGGCCCACTCGTGCGAAAACGTGCACAGGTAACCTTGCAGCGTGTAGCCCTGATAAGGATTGCCCGCGGCATCGTTCGACACCGTCACCGGATTCTGGCTGCAATGTTGCGGAATCGCGTCTTCCAGCACCGACCACGAGCTAGACATGTCGGCCTCGAATCCAAAACTCACGTTGACCGCGCCGCTCGCGCCCTGCCGCACGATCTTGAATCCGAACGCTCGGCCTTCGTAGTTCGCCGATGAGGGACAAGCCGAGCTGCAGCTTTCAACGGTTGTGAGTTGCACCGCCGATTGAATCGACGCGATAGTGCAATAGTCGCCCGCGCAGCCCCATGCAGACGAACCTTGGATGTAGATCTTGCTGCCGCTCGGCCAGTCGACATTGAACGCGTTGGCCGACGTGTAAGCCTGCCCCGGATTGGTCAACGAAACCGTGCTTCCGCTGACGTTGACCGTTCCCGGCGTCGGAACCACATCGCCATGCAGCGGCGTGTAACCCCAGTTCGCGAAAACAGGCGCTGGCGTGCCGGCCGGCACCTTCACGGTCCCCGTCGCTCCGGCGGTGCTCTGCAGTACAACCGTGAACTGCTGCGACAAACAGGGCAGCCCTGCGCCCTGCGACATACACACCGTCAGGCGATCACTTCCATTGCTCGGCGCCAATCGCGGTCGCGTCAGCCGATCCGTACGCGTAGAGAATCAGGTCGTCCACGTTGAAGCGTGGATACCAATTCTTAAACACTCCCGTCCCAGTCATCTGGAAAGCGGACAGCGGCATGAAAATCGCCGCCGCGCCGGTGCAGTTTGCGTAACTCGCCCCGGACGTGCTGAGGTTGGCCGAGCTCGAGCAACCGCCAGCGCCAACGACTCCAGCCGCAAGCTGCGCCCCCAAGCCGTCCGTGCTGTTCTGGCTCCGGGCGTACGCGTCGCCGGCGAACGTTACTCGCTTCACTAACTGGCCCGTGATCGGATCGACTAACGCCTGGTTTCGCTGACTTACTGTCCAGTCAAACTGCGGATACGCTCGATTGTCCCAGGCGTTCGCGTCAAAAGGCGGCTGCTCGGGGTACAAATTGCCGAGCGGAAGCGTCGCAGTCGTAAATGAGCCTTGGGAAACCTGCGAATCTACTAAGTCGGTAATTGAATAGTAGTAAGTGGTGCGCGCTGCCAGCGCCCGTGAGTGTAACTTACCGTCCGGGGCTTTCTGCGATGTCCGTAACCCGGCGACAAAGTTGACCACTCGCCCGGCGATCGCCGATCCTGCCCTGTCGCATTGCTGCGACCCGGCAAACAAACCAGCGTTCGTGTCGTCAACCAGGTGCGTCCGCGCCGCGTCGCTAAAAATCTGGACCGTGCATTGCGCCGGATCGCTGACCGCAAAAGTCAGGATGGCTTGAGTCGGAGTGGCCTGAACAGTCACGTTTCCGGCCGAGCCAATAACAAGAGAGCAGAACGAAAAGGCTGGAAGAGCCCAAAGGGCGCCACGCATCGCTCGAAATCCTCCCTGCCCGGCGTAGCCGTGCAGACCTACCAGGTTGTTAGTGCCGTGCGCCGCCAGGTATTCGCAGCCACACAGACGTAATAGAAGGACGTGTCAAGCGACCAGGCCCCTTTGGTGCAGGTGCTCGAAGAATTCCCCGGAACCGGCACCCACATTCCGACCAGCGTCGGATCGATCGAGAGCGTTGTCAAGCCGTTGGCCGCGGCTCCCAGCAATCCCGATCCGGCTCCAATATTAGTTGTACTCTGAAATGCCCTCCAGTCCACGCCGCCGCTCGAGTCCCACGTGCCGCTCGTTGCGGTCCAGGTAAACAGCGGTACCGCGTCGGACGGAAAAGCGCTAATGCCCGGAGCGGCCACGCACCCCGACGCGCAATTGACCGTCATCGTATGGCCGACCGTCAGGGTCCCATCCGGGCCAAGATAAAAGTACGCGGTTCCCGATCCCGCCGAAATGGTCGCCGAAGTCGAGCTGGTGATCGAGTGCGTCACCCCGCCCGTCCGCACGTTGCATGGCGTGGCCGCCGAGCAATTCGCCCCGATCGTCAGCACGGTCCCCGAAGTCAACGTCGGTTTCAGATCCGTGAGCTGGCTGGCCGCCTGCGCCCCGGACGCGCCCGACTCGAGCGTCCACGTATTCGTAGCCGTGCACCCATACAGATTCGCGCCCGCTGCCGCCGTGCTCAGATAGAACATTTCGCCGACCGTGCAGATGCCCGGCATCGTCGCGCCCGACTTGAACGGCCGAGTCGTGGCCGCGTTCGAGAAATCAACGTTCCGGCTCTGCGCCCTCAGATCGATCGCAGTCGGGGTCTGCCCCCAGGCTTCCAGCGCGAGAATCGGAACCACCAGGTATCGAAGCAACACGGCAGCGCAATGCTCCTCTCTCATGACCGCAGTATAGAGGGGGCGGCCAAGCGATTCGCCCTAACATTCTGATTGCATTGACGACATCGGTTGTGACCGGCCGTCGCGCTTCCATCGATCCGCCGCGCCGCGTTATACTGAAACCTAGCTTCGACGTTTCGGGTCACCTGCCCGGGCCGAGGATTCAAATGCCAAAACGAACATTTCAGCCAAACAATCGGAAACGGGCCAAGACCCATGGGTTTCGAGTGCGCATGCGCACCAAAGATGGACGGGCGGTGCTTTCGCGGCGCCGTGCCAAAGGCCGCCACAAACTCACGGTTAGCGACGAAAGAGCCGTTCGGTACGCGGATTAGGTTCACGTTCCCGAAGACCGCGACGGCGCCCGCCATGCCCCATTGCCGGCAGCAAATCCTTGCGGCCTGCTATGCTGTCACCCGCATGGCTGTGACGGCCCGGATTCTCAGAACTTCCGACTTTCGAAAAGCGTATAAACAAGGGACCAGGATTGCCGGCCAGTATTTTACAGCCTTCTGCCTCCGGACGCCACACGACGCGCGCCAGGTTTCGAAGCGCCCCGGTGCTGCGGACTGGGTCCCGGGCTGGGTTTCACCATTCCGCGCGCGTTCGGAAAGGCAGTTGATCGCAACCGGGTGAAGCGAAGGCTGCGGGAAATGCTTCGGCTTCGTTTTGCGGAATTTTCTCCGGAATGGGACATCGTGATCAACCCCCGGCGCGCAGCCCTCGCGGCGACACCCGAGGAGCTTCGACGCGAAGTGGATCGGCTCATCACGCGATGCGCACAGTAGTAATCGCCATCCTGCGTTGTTACAAGCGGCTGATTTCGCCGCTTCTGCCCTCGGCCTGCCGCTTTTATCCCACGTGTTCGGAGTACATGATCGAAGCGGTTTCGAAACACGGCGTGGTGCGAGGCGTCTGGCTGGGCACGCGGCGCCTGCTGCGTTGTCATCCCTTCCATGAGGGCGGATTCGATCCGGTTCGCTGAGAGATCCCAGCATGGCCAGCCCTCCCAACAATCCGATGCCACCCGGCAAGCCCAAGAAGGAACTCTCGATGGAGATCCGGCTGCTGCTGGCGTTCCTGCTGATGGGCCTGGTGCTTTTCCTGACGCCTTACATCTACAAGCCCGCGCCGCCGCCCGCGAAGCCCGCCACTGGCGCCGCCAAGCAAACCGAGAAGGCCGTCACTCCGCCGTCAGCATCGAAAGCCGCGGAATCGAAAACGCCGACCGCTCCGGCAACTCCTGCCAAGCCTGCACCAGGGCAGATCATGGCCGCCACCGAGCAGGAATTTTCCGTCGATACCCAGCTCTATCACATCGTTTTGTCCAACAAGGGCGCTGTGGTTCGAAGCTGGGTGCTGAAGAAGTATTTGGATCACTCCGGCAAGCCGCTCGAACTGGTCAACCAGGCTAGCTTCGACAAAGCCGCGCCGCCGTTCGCTCTGGCGCTGAAGGACGACAAGGCCACCAACGCGCTGAACTCCGGATTGTACGTCGCCAAGCCGTCGGCTGACGGCCTGGGCATCGAGTACGAGTTTTCCGACGGCTCCTATTACGCCAAGAAATCATTCCATTTTTCGAAAGACGGGTATCTTTCGCAGATCGCCACTGAAGTCACGCACAACGGTTCGCCCGGCGGAACACCTGATTGCCTGGCGCGGCGGCTTTGGCGATCCCACCGTGCCCAACCGCGCCGGAGAAAGGCACGCGGTTTATTACGACCTGACCCAAAGCAAACTCATCAGCAAGGATGCCAAGTCCGCTAAGGACGCCCCCCTCACCTCGACGGGAAATTATTCCTTCGCCGGACTCAACGACAAATTCTTCGCCTTCGTCCTGCTCCCAAACGACAACACCTCCATCAAGATGGAAGTCGTCAAAGACGACGCGCCCGTCGCGCCGGCCGGCAAAGAGGAAATGCAGGTGGGCGTCGAGGTGGGCGGCGACAGCGTCAACCGCATGCGAGTGTTTGTCGGTCCCAAGGACGTCGACCTGCTGCGCCGCGTGGATCCGAAGCTGCAGCAGCTCATCGATTGGGGCTGGTACGGCGTCATCGCCAAGCCGCTGTTCCTGGCGCTGCACTGGCTGAATGACAACGTGGTTCACAGCTACGGCTGGTCCATCATCCTCGTTACCGTGATCATCAACCTGCTGCTGCTGCCGCTGCGATTTTCGAGTCTCAAGTCGCAGCGCAAAATGCAAAGGCTGCAACCCCAGATCGCGGCCATCAACGCGAAGTACAAAGGCCTCAGCCTGCGCGATCCCAAGAAGGCGCAGCAGAACCAGGAGGTCATGGAGCTGTACAAGAAGGAAGGCGTCAATCCCGTCGGCGGATGCCTTCCCATGCTGGTGCAGCTTCCCTTGTTGTACGCGTTTTACAAAGTGATCAGTCTCACTATCGAGCTTCGCGGCGCGCATTGGCTTTGGGTGACGGACTTGTCGCAAGCCGAGTTGCTTCCCATTCACCTGCTTCCCGTGATCATGATTGCCTCGCAGTTCATCGTTCAGCGCATGACCCCAACACCGGGCATGGATCCCGCTCAGGCCAAAATGATGAGCTTTATGCCGCTCATGATGGGGTTCCTTTTCTACAATCAATCCAGCGGCCTGGTGTTATACTGGTTGACCGGTAATTTAGTTGGGATCCTGCAGCAGTGGATGATCAATCGAACCATGCCCGCACCTCCGCCGCCGGCGCCGCCGCCGAAAACCACCGGCAAGAAGAAGAACTAGGAACCCAACGAGTGGACGAAACCAAGTACACGGTTACTGAAACCGGCCCACGCATCGAGGAATTCCTCGACATGGCGCTCGACGACATGGATCTGGACGTGGAATACGAGATCCTGGACGGCGCGCACACGCATCCGGATCTGGAAGATCCCGACCTGATCGTGAAATTTTCCGGACCCGACGTGGACCTGATGCTGGCCAATAAGGCCGAGGTGCTGCTGGCGCTCGAATATCTGACGATGGAAGCGCTGCGCCTGCCGGCCGACCATCATTCGCGGCTGTGCTTCGACGCCAATGATTACCGGCTGCTGCGCATCGAGGAACTCCGGTTGAGCGCGGTCACGGCGGCCGAGCGAGTCAAGAAAACGCAGCGGCCATTTCACTTCAGTCCCATGAACAGCCGCGAGCGGCGCATCATCCATCTGAGCCTGCGCAACGAGACCGACATTCGCAGCGAGAGCACCGGCTCGGGTCCGTTCCGCCAGGTGGTGGTTCTGCCGGTCGGCATGCCGCTGCCGGAGCCGATCCGTCCGCCGCGCCCGAGCCCGCCAGCGCAGGGAAGGTCGCGAAGGGCGAGACCGGCGTGGTGGCCCTGGGGGCAGAAGATCGGGTCCGCCGCGGCGGGGCCGCCGGCCGTGAGCAAGAATTCTGGCAGGAGTCAGAAGCTGCACGCCGCAGGCTCCGCGATACCATCGTCGCCATTTCCACTCCGCCGGGCCGCTCCGGCCTGGGTGTCGTGCGCTTTCCGGCGATCGTGCGCGCGAAATCGCATCGCGCATCCTCCGCTTTCGCGATGGACACGAATGGAAATCCTGGGCGGCCGCGCTGGCCGAATTGATTGACGATTCCGGCTGCGTCGTCGACCAGGTGGTCGCGACGTTCTATGCCGCGCCGCGATCCTACACCGGCGAGGACCTGGTCGAGATCTCCTGCCACGGCGCTCCCGTGGTGCTGCGGTTCGCGCTCGAGCGCTCGTGTCAGGCAGGCGCGCGGCTGGCCGAACCCGGCGAATTCACGCTGCGCGCGTATCTCAACGGAAGAATCGATCTGCCGCAAGCCGAGGCGGTCCGCGATCTGATCGACGCCACCACGCTGTACCAGGCCCGCGTCGCGGCGCAGCAGGTGGAAGGCTCCGTTTCGCGGCGCATTCGCCCCATCAAGGAACAATTGCTGGAACTGATCGCGCTGCTCGAAGCCGGCATCGATTTCGCCGAAGACGACGTCAGCGTGGCGCCGGCCGAGGAAATTCTGCGCCGCATCGCGCCCATCGAGCAGCGCGCTCGCCGCTTTGATCGCGAGCTTCGACTATGGCCGCTTGGTGCATTCCGGCATCACGCTCGCCATCGTCGGCCGGCCCAACGTCGGAAAGAGCAGCCTGTTCAACCGTCTGCTCGAACAGGACCGCGCCATCGTCACCGAAATCGCCGGCACCACGCGCGACCTGGTTTCGGAAGTCGCCGCCATCGACGGAATCCCCATCAAGTTCGTCGACACCGCCGGCATCCGCGCGGGCAACGACCTGGTGGAGACGCTCGGCATCGAGCGCAGCTACCAGGCCATGGCCGACGCCGACGTGACGCTGGTCGTGCTGGATCTCAGCGAGCCGATCCAGCCCGACGATCTCGCGCTCATCGAGCGCGCGCGCCGGCAGGGCCGCTACATCCTGGTCGGCAACAAGTCCGATCTCCGCGCGATCGCCGATCCGCCCGAAGACTTCGTCGCCGTGTCGGCGATCACCGGCGACGGAGTTGCCGCTGCTGCGCGAGCAAATCGCGCCGGCTGCATGCGCGCGAGCAGGACTCCGGCTTCATCACCAGCATCCGGCACGACGCAGCTGCTGCGCGAGAGCGTCGAAGCGCTGGCCCAGGCTCGCAAGGCAGCCGAATTCGGCATTCCGCACGAGATGCTGCTGCTGGATCTCTACGCCGCGCTGCGCCCCATCGACGCCATCACCGGCGCCACCACCGCCGACGACATCCTGAACCGCATCTTTTCGACCTTCTGCATCGGGAAGTGAGCAATGCAGGCTCCCGGCTCCGAAGCCGAGCGTTTACAATGGGAACGAGGTTGATTCGTCCGCTCTTAATCACCGTCCTCTCCGCGGCTGCGCTCGCGAACGCTCAGCCTCGCCCGCCCGAAGGCCAGCTCGACGCCAGTGAAACGCTGTTCACCGTGCTGGCGGCGCTGAACGCCGCCGGTTACGACGCCGATCCCGACTCCCCCGCCAACTCGGCGATCCGCAAGCAGGTCCGCGACATCCTCGCGGCCAAGCATCTGGAGTCGGTGGAAGCGCTGAAAAAATTTTTCGCCGAACACCGCCCCAAAGATCCCGGCGCCGATGTTGAGCCAGTACGTCTCCTTCGCGCTCTCACGCTGGAAGGCCCGCCCGATTTTCACATCGCGCCTCAAGCCGGAAGAGCTTCCTCCGGACGTCAAGAAGCTGGAGGGTCTGGACGCTGCTGATCGCCAGGTTTTACCAGCGACGCCGGCATCGCCGATTTGTGGAAACGCGCGCGGCCGGCCCACGACCAGGTGATCGCCGAATATCACAGCGGCGTGACGCAAGCGCTGCTGGAAGCCAACGCCTACCTGCGCAATCCCACCAGCGGATTCCGCGGCCGCCGCTTCCAGATCTACGTCGATCTGCTCGGGCCCCCCAACCAGATTCAAACCCGCAGCTACAAAGACGACTACTTCGTCGTAGTGACGCCGTCTGCCGAGCCGCAGATCGAGGAGATCCGGCACGCCTATCTGCACTACCTGCTGGATCCGCTCGCGCTGCGCTACTCCGAACAATTGCAGCGCCTCAGAGGGCTGGCCGATTTTGCCGCGCCCGCTCCCGCGCTCGACGACGCCTATAAGGACGATTTTCTTCTGCTCGCCACCGAGTGCGTGATCAAGGCTGTGGAAAGCCGCCTGGCGCACGGCGCCCAGGCCAAGCAGGCGCTGGTGGATCAGGCACTGCGCGAAGGCTACGTGCTGACTCGCCGGGTTGGCCGACGGCCTGGCGGCTTACGAAAAGCAGGAGCAGTCGCATGCAGCTCTATTATCCGGACCTGGTCGGAAAAGATCGATCTGGAGCGCGAGGACCAGCGTCTGGCGAAAGTCAAGTTCGCCGAACAGGCCGCCGTCAAGACCATGCCAAGCATGTTCCCGAGCCGCCTGCGCCCGTGTTGTCGGGCGCCGACAAAATTCTGGCGGACGCCGAGGACCTCTACGCCAAGCGCGACCTCGAACAGGCGCGCCAAAGTTACCTGAAGGTCCTGGAGGCCACCGGCAACCCAACGCTGCACGCGAAGGCGTATTATGGTTTGGCGCGGATCGCAGCCCTGCGCAGCGATCCCGAGCTGGCCGAGAAGCTGTTTCAAAAAACCCTGGAGATGTCGCCCGACGACGTGACCAAGTCGTGGGCCTATCTGTACCTGGGCCGGCTGGCGGACGCCGCCGGTGAGCGCGACGAAGCGCAGAAGAATTACCGGGCTGTGCTGGAAATCCAGGAAGCCCCGGCTTCCGTGCCGAACCGCCGCCGAGAAAGGAATCGCACAGCCGTTTGGTCGAGGCAAGTAAGTTTCACCGTGAGAGTTGCGGCGATAATTTTGAATTTAGGAGCATCCATGAGAATCAGATCGACGCGCCTGCTGCTGGCGGGCGCCTTGTGCATTGGTCACTCGCTGTGGGCGCAAAAGCCCAAGTCGCAAAAAGAGGTCGAGGCTATTAACGCCATCAGCGCCGCCAAGACTCCGGACGAACAGATTCAAGGCCATCGAGAACGTCCTGACCAAGTTCGCCGACACCGAGTTCAAGCCGCTGCTGCTGCAGATGGCATTGCAGATCGAACACGCAGAAGGGCGACTACGCGCAGACCATGTTTTACGGCCAACGGTTGCTGGAAGTCGATCCCAAGAACGCTTTCGCACTGGTCACCCTGGCCGGCGAAACCGCGCGTCATACGCGCGAGTTCGATCTCGACAAGGAAGAAAAGCTCACCAAAGCGGACAAGTGGGCCAAGGACGGCATCGAAGCCGCCAAGACCATGCCCAAGGTGCGCCCCGACATCACCGATGAGCAATGGGAAGGTGCGCGCAAAGACATTCAAGCTCAGGGCTACGAGGCGCTCGGCATGGCCGCGGCGCTGCGTAAGAAGTTTGACGACTCGATCGCTGATTACAAGCAAGCCATCGCCATGGCCGCTTCTCCGGATCCCGGCACCTACCTTCGCCTGGGACAAACCTACATCGACGCCGGCAAGTTGGACGAAGCGGATCGACGCCTTCGACAAGGCGCTGGCCGTTCCCAACGCGCCGCTGCAACTGAAGACCATCGCGCAGAGCAAGAAAGCCGAAGTCGCGAAGCTCAAAGCCGCGGGCGGCGCGAAACCGCCGGCCGCCTGCCGCCAGCCAAGCCGCAGCTGCAGTAACCGCGCCGGAGCCGTTCGTTGCCACCGCATGAGTGCGGCGCGGGACGCGTTGGAAGAAGTTCTCGGGTATCACTTCGAACAATCCCGGGCTGCTCGAATGCGCGCTCACTCACAAGTCGTCCGTCTCTGAGAAAACTTCTCCGAGGAACGGCCGCCGACAACGAGCGGCTCGAATTCCTGGGTGATGCCATCCTCGGCTTTGTCGTGAGCGACATGCTGGTGGCGCGGCATCCCGACTTTGCCGAGGGCCGTCTGTCCAAGCTGAAGGCGCACCTGGTGAGCGCGTCGCATCTGCTCGAAGTCGCCGCTGCGCATCCGGCTGGGCGATCATCTGCTGCTGGGCCGCGGCGAGGAGCTGAGCGGAGGCCGCGCGAAGAAAGCTCTGCTCGCCAATGCGCTCGAAGCCGTCATCGCGGCCGCGTATCTTGGACGGCGGCATCCAGCCGGTTCGCAACTTCGTGGCGAAGTACATCGTCGGCGAGCCGCTGGTTCCCGACGCCGCAATGCCAGTCACCGATTACAAGAGCGCGCTGCAGGAGATGGCGCAGTCCTTGAAGCTCCCGCAGCCGCGCTACTCGACGGTCGAAGAGCGCGGACCCGAGCACGCCAAGACGTTTTTGGTGGAAGTGCGGGTGGGCCAGCGAGTGGTTCAGCCGCGCCGAAGGATTTTCGAAGAAGAGCGCCGGCCAGAAAGCCGCCCAGCAGGTGCTGCAGCAGTTGAGCGAATGGGGCCGGTAGCGCGGCGCCTGCTTTCAACCGAATGCCCCGTCTTGGTTTCCGTCTTGGGTGGCGACTCTTCCTTCGTCAGCCGCTCCGGCTCGCCCTTCACTCCGGTTTCATTCAGGATGACGATGTCCACGCGGCGGTTTTTTTGCCGGCCTTCCTCGGTGTCGTTGTTGTCCACCGGCGTGGTGTCGGCGTAGCCGGCGATGGAGAGCTGGTCGCGATTGACGCCGAACCTGGATCAGCATCTCTAGCAGCGCGATGCTGCGCGCCGCCGACAGCTCCCAGTTGCTGCGAAAGCGCGAATTGTGGATCGGCACGGCGTCGGTGTGGCCCTCCATTCGCACCGGATTGGGAATCTGCCGGATCGCCGCCGCGATTTTTTCGATGCTCGGATAGGTGTCTTTCGCGATATCCGCTTCGCCGGACGGAAACAGCGCGGCCTGCGTGAAGCTGATGGTCAGCCCGCGCGCGCCCATGCTGATCTGCAGCTTGCCGGCTTTGATTTCGTCCTCCAACTGCTTGGTCAGCACTTTGAGCGAAGGCAGCAACTCGGCGATTTCCGGAGGCGGATTCCTTGGCCGATGCTTTTCACCGCCAAGTTGGCGCCGCCGGGTCCGTGGCGCTGCGCGTTGCCTTGCCCCTTGGTGTCGATGGTTCCGCCCAGAATCGACGTGACCATGCTTTTGAACGATTCGCCCTCCAGCGCCTTCTTCACTGAGTCGGCCACCGCCTGCGCCTTGGCCTTGTCGGTCTGCGACGTGGCGAACATCACCACGAAGAAAGCGAACAGCAGTGTGATGAAGTCGGCGTAGGAAACCAGCCAGCGCTCGTGATTCACGTGCTCTTCTTTCTTCTTTTGCGGCATAGCGTACGTCCCTCTCAGCTAGGTCTTGGCTGGAACTGGCTTGGCCGCGGGAGCCGGCTTGGCTGCCGGGCTGCGGCCTTCTCTTCTCCTTTCTCCTTGCGTCTTGGCAGGCTTCTCCTCATGCTGCCGGTAGGCGTCCAGCTTGCTGCGAATCAGTTTCGGATTCAGGCCTTCGACGATCGCGACCACGCCTTCCAGCTTCAGTTCCTTGAGTTCGGTGTCGCGCTCGATCCGCGATTTGATTTTGGTGGCGGCCGGCAGCAGGAAGATGTTGGCCAGCCCACGCCGTACACCGTGGCCACGAACGCCACCGCGATTCCGTGCCCCACTTCTTCGATGTTGGCGAGGTTCTTCATCACCTGAATGAGGCCCATCACCGCGCCGATGATCCCGATGGTGGGCGAATAGCCGCCCGCGCTTTCGAACACCTTGGATTCCTCGGTTGCGCGTGCGTTCGGACATGTCGATGTCCAGTTGCATCATGTTGCGAAGCTCCTGCAGATCGGTGCCGTCCACGGCCAGCGTGAGCGCCTTCCTGAGAAACGGATCCTGGATCTCGAGCGCTTCGGTTTCGAGCGACACCAACCCGTTCTTGCGCGCCTTGGTGGCGTAGCCGATCGATCTCTTCGATGGCCGTGTCCGGCGGCTGGGTCTTGTCGAGGAACACATGCACCAGCCGCACTGCCGGCCCCCTTCAGTACGCTGAGCGGCGTGCTCACCATCACCGCGCCGAAGGTTCCGCCCAGGACGATCATGGCCGCCGTGATCTGGGAGACGTCCTTGATCTTTCCGCCTTCCATGAATCAGACCGCCCAGGATTCCACCGAACGCCAGCAAGATTCCCGCCAGCGTGGCGAAGTCCGGGCGTGCGCCTGCCGGCTTCTTCGCCTTATCGGCTGGCGGCTTGCCGGATTTGGGCGCTGTCGCTGCCGCCGGATTGGCGGCTGTCGCACTTGGCGGCTTGGGCTGTTCGGCCATATTTCAGACTCAGTTCTGCTCGTTCTCCAGCGGCGCCTCGTCCGAAGTTTCCTCACGCGTTACGAACGAGCGCTCCGGCCGGTCGGCGATCGAGCGGCGAAACTCGATCACTTTCTGGATCACTTCCTCGGCCGACTCCATCACCATGAACTTCTGCCCGGACGTCATCGCGATCACGGTGTCCGGCGTAACCTCCACATGTTCAATGAGATCCGAGTTCAACACCAAGGGAACGTGGTTGATGCGTGTGAGCCGGATCATTGGTACTTGTCCGTCTATGCTTATCGGCTCAGCCCTGCAGTTTCTGAGACTTAAGGCGATTTTGGAGAGTATCGCGGCTTGCTTTGACGGGCCGCCGCTAGCGCAGCAGTTCGAGAATTTCGGTTAGTTCTTTGCGGATTTCTTCGAGCACCGGCGCCGGGTTTCGGAACAGATCGCCTTGCGAGCGTCCCGAGGCCTTGATGGCGGCTTCCGGAGTTTTGGCGGACGCCTCGCGGGGGCGAGTTTCGAGATACTTGCGCGCGCCCTCGATGGTGTAGCGCTTCTCATAGAGCAGGCGCTTGATTTCCAGCACCAGCTCGACGTCCTTGCGGCGATATAGGCGGTGGCCTTTTCCGGATTTCTTCGGTCCGAGCGAAGAGAATTCCGTTTCCCAGAACCGCAGCACGTACGGCTTGATTCCAGCCAGGCGACTCACTTCGCCGATCCGGAAATATAGCTTGTCCGGAATTTCGGGCCGTTGTTCTCCGACTGCCGCCTCGCGCATACTGTGCAACATTCTAGCAGATCGAAACGCAGCGTGTTACTCGTTTTTCGCGCGACACGCCTGCGAGCGGGCGGCTTACACTGGAAACTACGAAACGTCGACCAGCAAGACCAGACCTGCGCCGTCGCCGAAGGCCTACTGGGATATCTGGCGGGGTGCATCCGGTGCGCGAGGCGCTACGGGCCGGGCGCGTGCTGGATCGTGTGTTGATTGCACGCGGCGCGGGCGGGCCGAGGCTGCAGGAGATCATCGATGCGGCGCGCGAGCGCGGGACTGCCGCTGCGCTTCGAACCGCGCGAAGCGCTCGACCGGGTCTCGAACGGCGCCGCGCATCAGGGCGTTGTGGCGTTCGCGGCGGCGCGCGGCTACGCCGGTCTCGAGCAGGTTGTCGACGGCGCGCAATTGCTGGTGGTGCTTGGACGGCGTCGAGGATCCGCACAACCTGGGCGCGATCGTCCGCACCGCGCACGCCGCGGGAGCGTCCGCCGTTCTGATTCCCGAACGCCGCGCGGCCGGCCTGACCGAAACAGTGGCCAAAGCTGCAGCCGGTGCGCTGGAGCACCTTCCCGTAGTTCGTATCGGCAATGTCAGCCAGACGCTTGAGCAACTGAAGGCTCGCGGGTTCTGGATCTATGGACTGGACGAGCGATGCGAGCCACCTGTACAGCGAGACCGACTTCGCCCGGCCCACCGTGTTTGTCCTCGGCGGCGAAGGCGCCGGGCTTGCACCAGCTCGTGAAGAAACACTGCGACGCGCTGGTGCGCATTCCGATGGCGGGCGCGATTTCGTCGCTGAACGTTTCGGTGGCGGCGGGCATCGTGCTGTTCGAGTGGCGGCGGCGAAATCCGGAATCCCGCTAGCTTTTGCACGGTTTGAAACGTGTCGGCTTGGTCGGCTGTTTTGTCGGTGCGATAGCGCTTCACGCGCGCGAATCGCAGCGCCAGGCCGCTCGCATAACGTGGGCTGACCTGAATTTCATTGAACGCGATCTCGGCCACCAGCTTGGGCGCGACGTAAACGGTGTAGTTGTCGCGGCCGATTTCGAGCTTGAGCAGTTCCTGAGTCTGCCATTCGAGCATCTGATCGGTCAGGCCCTTGAACGTTTTGCCGAGCATCGCGAATCCGCCGTTCACGGTGTCGCGCGCGCCCAAGTGCAGGTTGCTCAGCCAGCCGCGGCGGCGGCCGTGTCCCCATTCAGCGGCCAGGATCACGAGATCGAGAGTGCGGGCGCGTTTTACCTTCAGCCAGCTCTGTCCGCGATTTCCGGCCGCGTAGACCGCGTTGGTGGATTTGGCCATGATGCCTTCATGGCCTCGGCTGAGCGCCTGTTCGAGAAATTCGGCGGCGCGCTCGGCGTCGGACGTGATCAGGTGCGGCATCAAGTAGTCGCCGGCCAACTTTCGGAGCGCGGCGAAGCGCTTGCGACTGCGGCTCATCGAGCAGCGATCCGCCGTTCGAGATACAGCAAGTCGAACCAGAATGGCGTCATCGGCAACTCGGCGCGCATTCGCTCGACGTCCAGCTTGCGGCCGAAGCGGCGCATCGTGACTTGAAACGGCTGCGGCCGTCCGTCGGGCTGCAGGCTGATCACTTCGCCGTCCAGAATCAGGTCGCGGGCCGGGTGCGCGCGCACGATGTCGACGACCTCGGGCACTGCGCGGCGTGACATCGTTCAGGCTGCGGCTGTAGACCACCACGTCGTCGCCGGATTTGTGGACCTGGACGCGCGCTCCGTCCATTTTGAATTCGAGCGCGGCTTCGCCGAGATCGGCGAGGGCTTCCGAGATGTCGTCGGCCGAATCGGCGAGCATCGGCTGGATGGGCCGGAACAATTGGAGGTCGTACTGCGCAAGGCCGGCTTCGCCTTTTTCCAGAAGCGATCGCGCCACGGCTGCCGAGATCGCCCGCCAGCATCACCGCACGCCGGACGCGAGCAGACGCGATGCCGGACGCCTTGGCCAGAGCGTCGACCATAACGGCTTCGAGCGCGCCCTGACGAAGCTCGCCGGCGAACAGTGCGATCAGAAATTCCTGTTCGGGCGCGGTGGCGCGAGCGAACATTTGCTGGAGCAATTCCTGGCGCTGCCTTTGAGAGCCAATGCCGCTGGTGGTCGAGATGGATTCTAAGATGCGATCGACCTCGGTGAGTTCGAGCGCAGGGATCTCAGCCTGCGAACTTCTGGCGTCGCGCAGCGCGGCATAGCCGACGCCGATGCGACCCTGGCGGATCGCTCCAGAAAGAAACGCTACTGCGATTTCGATCTCGTCGCCGTGCAGTTCGCGCAGCAGGCTCGCCAGGAGGTCGATCTTTTCCAGACGGCTTGGAGTCTCGCGCACCCGGCGAGAGGTCTCGACCACGGTGGCGAGCAGCATGTACGCTCAGAATAGCGCGCGTTCACACGAGTGTGAACGCGGCACGCAGGAGTGCGTGCGCCACGACGCGTTAGAACGACGATGTGCTGGACCGTAACCACGCCTGCGGAATTTGTGATCTCGACGTCCACTGCCGAAATCTGCTTGGTGTCGCCGATCACGGGAAAGCTGGCCAGCAGTGCCGAACGCGCCTCCGGTCGAAGTGCTGCTGAAGTAATTTCGGAAGCTGGACGTCGCGTCCACGCGCATCGCGCCCGGCTGCAGCGCTTGCCCGGCCGTGTTGTAAAACGTGAAGGCCAGTTGCGAGGCCGAATAAGTGTTGTCGAATCCGATGAGGCTCACGTCCAGCGCGTCGATGCGGCGGACGCCGGTGGCTCGATCGATCTTCACGGGCGCGGGCGTGATGTTCAGCGTGGCCTGCTGGGTCGAGTTGGGAAGCTTCAGCGTAAACAGGATGGTCCCCGCCGTGGTGCCTGTCTGAAAGGCGATACTGGATTGGCTGCCAAACTTGGCCGCGGAATCTCCGGCTGAAATTGTCACCGTGGCGGTGCGCTTGGGGCCGGAGAGAAACTGGATGGCCGGATCGTCCGTCACGCCGGCGACGGCGGATTGAAATTCCATCGTTAGTGTTCCAGTGCCGCCGACTTGCGAGGCCGTGGCGAGCGCAATCGAGACGCTGTTTTGCTGAGCGCTGGCGCCGATGGTCGACGCCAACGTAATCGACGCGCCAGGCAGCGGCGGATCGAGTCCCAGGCCTTTCAGATTGAAGGAGCGCTTGTCCACGGTCAGCGTTCCTTGCGCGAGCTGGCCGGACTGCGGTTCGAACGCGACTTCGAAGGACGCGGTTTGTCCCGGAGCGAGTTGGATGCGGCGCCGTCACGCCGATGGGGCCGCGGAATCCCGTGCCGCTGACGGCGATAGTCGCAATCGTCAACGTCGCGGCACCGCCATTGAGCAGCATGAAGCCCTGGTTATGGCTGCCGCCCCTGGTGACTGAACCAAAATCGACCACTGCGCCGGCCATGAGTGGCGTCTTGCTTCCGGCCAGCATCAGCGAAGCGGCGGTCGTAGCCGTTCCTTTCAAGATCACGTTGATAGTGTTGACGGCCAGGAACGCGTTGAACGTGCCAGTGATTTCAGGCTGGAACGTCACTTTGAATTCGACCTGCGATCCTGGCGCGAGGATGTAGGGCAGGGAAGGCCAAGCCGAAATCGCGAAATCCCTCGCCGGCTAGCGAGAGTGTCTGAAAGGTAGCTGTCCCGGCGCCGATATTGCGAACGTGAAAGCGTGTTTCGAGCGAGTCGCCCGGCGTGGCCGAACCGACGTCGTACACGGCCCCGACCGCGTGATCGCTCGTGCCGTCGAACTGAAAAACCTGAAGCTGCGCCAACGCCGCGAGCGGCAGCAGCGGACAGCGACCAGCAACGCGCGCCGCATCATTGTTCCACCTCAGGCAGCGCATAGACTCGCTCTTCACCCTCCGGGTGATGCGCAACGCCAGGCGCGAAGCGCTCTCGAGATCGCGAATCTCCACCCAGCCATCGCCCATCTGGCGCATCGAGAAATGTTCGGGCAAGTGCGCGTCGACGTGTGTCTCCGAATGATCCGGCTTTCGCACTACGATGCCGTCGGGGTCGCTGGTACACGAGTTCTCCAGTGGCGAGCAGCAGAGCTGGGGCTTTCACGCCGGGAAGGGCCTGGCGCGAGTCGACGGCGCCGGTGGCAAGAAGCAATCGAATGTCCGACAGCTCGTCGTGGCGCTTTACCAGGAAAGACACGTGCGCCGGGTCGGGCGAATGCGATGGAGCGCACGGCGCCGGGCGGAAACGCGCCCCAGTCGAACGAGACGAGTTGGAAGCAGTCGCCGTTCCATCTGAGCAGGAGGTTGACGCTCGGGAAATACGCGAGCGCCGGAGCGCCGCTCGCGAGTAAACGCGAACATAGCGGGGCCGGCGGGCGCGGTCTGTGTCGCGACGATCTGTCCCTGGGCGTCGGTGACGACCAGACTGGAGCCGGTGCTGCACATTCCGAACGAGCCAGAGAACGCGGCGGCGACGACGTTGGACGCAGCCGCGATCGCCCAGCACGAAATTTCCCGCGATACCGAGACACGGGCCGCAGCGAGTTCGCGGCGTCCTGCACAAAGCCAACCTGCGGAGGCGCGAGCGCCGGTCTGCGCGCACGCCACGGCAGCGGCCAGGGTGAAAGGCAAAATAAGCTTTTTCATTTACGGATGCCCCACGGTGATAGATGGCTGCCCGATGGTGATGCCCGCGGGCGCAGTGGAGGCCGCCGGAGCCGCGCCGCCCTTCGAACCGCCCAACGCCATTCCGGCTGCGGCAGCTCCGCCCGCGACGGCTGCGATCCAGAGCCACTTGCTAAAGCCTTTGTGCGAGCTTTAAACTCGCCCTCGCCGCCCGGCCTCGGGACGTTGCCGGCCGCGATTGCCGGAGCAACGACGGCGTCGGTGAGGTGCAGCGTGGTCACGATTCCGGAGCGCGCCTGATCTTTGACTGCGGTGATGTGGACGTCCACGGTGCCGGGCGTGTCGCTCCAGCGCATCCCCCACACGACGGCGCGCCCGTTCGGTCCGGTCTTGACGATTTCGGTGCGCAGGCCGGAGTTGAACGTGCCGGTCGCGCCCGAGTCGGGCAACCGGAAACTCACCGCCGCGTCTTGAACCGGCTTGCCGGCTTCGTCGGTCACCAGCACGGTCAGGCCGCGCGTCGCGCGCGAACCAGTGTGATACTCGGCGCCCTCGCCCTCGACGACCTTCAATTGCACGATGACGGAGGCGTCGGACTGGATGGTGAAGATCAGAGCGCAGGCGCAGCAAAGCAGGCAATGCCAGCGGGTTATTCCAAATGTTGCCACGACCTATACGTGGCCGGGAGCGAGGGATATTCTCAACGTTGGTGCGACATTACCGAATGCCGTCCGTACCGTCGCGTTACAATGGGTCGTGATACGCAAGCTCCAGGCGGTATATGAAGGTGGCGTCCTTCGTCCAACGGAGCAGTTGTCTCTCGAGGAGCACCGGCTCGTCAACATCATTGTCCTCGACGAGGATAGCGATGTTGACGAGATTGATTTCGAACCCCCGCACAGCTACGAAGCGCTGGCGAATCACAGTGTCAAACGAGAGACGGTTCAGGCAGTCCTGTCGAAGATATCGGGATCTTTGGATGCGGACTTCGCTGCTGAACGCAACGAGCGGTAGGTGCCAGGTTACTTTGTCGACACGAGTGCGCTGGCGAAGTTGTACCACGTCGAGACTGGCAGCCCTCGGATGGAGGCCTTAGCCGAATCGGCGGATACTCGGCTAATCGTTTCCCAACTCAGCTTGATTGAGATGCAGTCTGTTTTCGCTACCAAGGCCCGAACCGGAGTCATCGACAAGGCAAGCCTGGACCAAGTGCGGGGGGCTGTTTTTCGCAGATCTGGCCATCGGCGGTTCCGAGTCGTTTTGGTAACTCATCGCTACTTTCAAAACGCTGAACGTCTGGTTCGTCTACATGCCGCAAGCCACGCGTTACGAACGC
This sequence comes from Terriglobia bacterium, assembly GCA_963792065.1. Classification (GTDB taxonomy): domain Bacteria; phylum Acidobacteriota; class Terriglobia; order Bryobacterales; family Bryobacteraceae; genus Palsa-89. The sequence goes on along the minus strand of CAWBUU010000001.1, from coordinate 4,419,859 downwards.
TGGATGCTTTACAGTTGGCCGTTGCTTTGGAACTGCGCCGGCGCGAGTTGGTGTCAGCGTTGGTCGCCTCCGACAAGAACCTGTCCGAGGTCGCAAGACTAGAGGGGCCGCCAGTGTTCAACCCGATCCAAACACCGTAGCCCCTCTGCATCGTCGTAGCACGAAACTAAAGCTTGACGTCGAAGGCCAGTTCCTGGATCATGCCATCGAGCGTGGTTTGTTCGGCGGCCTTCTGCTCTTCTAGCTGCTGCACCTCTTTGTGCAGGGCTTCCAGGCGATTCTCCTGTTCGTTGAGCTGCTGGGTGTAGCGCTGCAACAGCGCTTTTTCCTCGGCGCTGCCCTTGAGCGCTTTCATGTTTTCGCGCAGACGCTGCTGATCGTCGAAGATCGGCTTCGATGTCGCTCTCGCGAACGTTCTTGCGCGCTTCGATCCCGGCGATGACATTCTTCTGCGCGAGCACGCGCCGCAGCGCGGCCTCAAGTTCCGGATTGACGGAGCGCTGCTTGACGAACAGCGCGACTTGATCGTCGTCGAGGTTGTTCAGGTCGTAACTCGGTTTGTTCGGTGCGCGCTTCTTCCACCACCAGCGCCGCGGTCTGCTTGGCGCCAACTTCGAGCCGGAAGCGCTTCCAGGCGGCGGTGATTTCCACCGGCTTCAGGTCGCCACGCAGTTCGTAGCCCAGCTCGCATGGGGTGCTCGACGATGCACGGCGCGCGGTGTGGTGTCTTCGTTGCGGAATGTGTAGGTTTTCTTTTCGCGCAGCTTCGTTCTCTTGGGTCATGAGGCCTTTGGCGACGATCACGTGCGACACGCGCTCGCGTTCGGTATCGTTGTGCGAGCGGACGTTCAGCGCGAGATCGGTGGCGTAGGAGACCAGGCGTTTTTCGCCCGGCCGGATCGGATCGAAGATGCCTTCGCCGGCGAAGGTTTCGTCTTCCATCACGCTGAAGCTGCCGCCGTCCAGCGTCAGGCCGCTCGAATTGGTGAGCCAGAGCGCGCGCTGCGGACGGGCCACACCCGGCCTGCTCGTTCCAGACCGAGACTTTTTCGGCACTGATGGCCGACTGGACGATGGGCACGAGCGCCGACTGGTTTTTGTGGATGGTGATGGGTTCTTTGAGTTTGAACTCGAACAGGTCGCCGAGTTCCTGGCGCGGGCGGCGGATTCGGCGCTCGCACGGGCGGACGCGACGGCGGTGCAGCGGGGGACGGTAAAGCTGCCCGTCCCCATCGAAGCTGGCTGCGGCGCTGGCCACCGGTGCCGCCCCGCTGCCGAGCGCCCGGCCGGATCCCAGCGAGGCGCCGCTGCAGGACGACGTCATCGCGTTGACTACCCCGGGTGCGGCTTCGACGCTGACTGTTTCAGCCATGCTGCCCAACCCGCAACACGGCATCCTGCCGCGTCGTCCTTCCGGCGGAGCCCACCAGGCTGGTGATTCGCGATGTCCGGAATCCCGGCGTGGATCGAAGATCGGATGCGGCTTCACGGTATCGGGCAGGTGAAGTTCGTATCTCGCGAGCGCGTCGTTGGACTGGTTTCGTCACGGCATCAGCGCGCCGCTCGAATCGTAAGCCTTCACGTTCACGTTGACCATGGCCGCGCCCGGTCGGGTCGCGAACCACTCCCGCCACGCGAGCCGGCGCCCGGCACCAGACGTCGCCTCGTAGGTCTGCGGCGCCACCTCCACGGCTCTCCGGCAGCGGCACCACCGGCCGGCGCGAATAGTATGGTTGCGACAGATTCTGCATGAACGAGTGCGGCGCTCCGGCCACCAGCGACAACTGCACGCTGGTCCCAGTCCTCGCCCACCGTGTTGTCGACGATCGCCCAGCCTTGCAGCAGCGGTCTGGCCTTGGGACGCAGCACGATGCGGTAGGTGGTCTTCCACATCGGCACTTCGCTGATGTAGCTCACGAACAGCGACCGCTCGCCCGTACCCGCGGTGGAGATCACCATGCGACGCACGTCCGCTTCGCGGCCGGCCGAAACCACGTCGAGAAAGCGATCCATTTTGCCCGGCAGGCCCGCGAATCCAGCAGCCGCACCGAGAAAGCCGGCGACAGCTCGGTGGTTTTGAGCTCGCCCTTGTCGGTGAGCAGCGACATGTAGTCGACTTCGAGCGTGGTTCCGCCCGAGATGCGGGTTTTGCGCTCGATGCTGAGCAGGCGGCCCGTGATGCTGTTCTGGTTCCGCTGCGTACTTCCAGGTGCGCGCCCCGCAGCGCCGCCAGGAAATCGGAGAGCGTGGCTTTCTCGTCCGACCGGCAACCGCAGATCGCCGAGCTGCCGGTCCACAGGGGCGATGGAATCGTACTCGACGCCGGCGATCCGGCCGCCGTTCGAATCCAGCACCGTGAGCGACTTCAGAACGTCGTTGAGCTGGCCGGACGTGAACGGAACCGTGACGTCCTGATTGCCGCGCACCGTACCCAGGTGCTCGAAGTAGCCAACTCCGCTTTTGTAGAGAACCACGCGCCTGACCGGAAGCGTATCGGCACGCCGGCGCGACGGCGGGAGCAGTCCGCTTGCGCGCGCGTTTGCGCCGGACTGGTCCTGTGCCAGGATCGAAACCGGTACAAGAAGAATAGACACACAGACTCCCCAGTGAAGTTGCATGACTAACCCTCCGTTACCCTGGACCGCCATCGCCGTCCCCTGCTCCCCAACGAGCGATGCTGGTGTTTTATGTCTGGCACACTGACGGCGGAAGCTGGGTCCAGGGTTTCAAGGTTGGAGCGGAAAAGTACCAGCGGCGGCTGAGCGGGCGGTGACAGGCAGTTACAGAATTCTCAAGCTGCGGCCGATAAGGAAGGATACAGGAAGACGCGCGATTGAGCGCTCGCCCCAAAGGAACTCTGAGGTCGAGGATCCGGCATGCCACTGGATGGCCATCTCGAACGGTCACGGCTGACAACCTGGCAAGCCAGGCTGGCAACGGGCTATCCCCGCATGGATCCTCGGCGAGCGGCTGCGACCGATCCAGCGAACATTCCCTGGACGCGCTAATCGAAACGGACGAAGCCGGGCTGATTACCGGCTGGAATCCTCAGGCCGAACGCACGTTCGGCTGGACCCGCGACGAAGCGCTGGACAGCCCTCGCGGATGCTGTTTCCAGCCCGTCTGCAAGAAAGCATCGAGCAGGTGACGCGAGGAATTTCTCGACCACTGGCAAGAGTGAGCTGATGAATACCCGGCTAGAAACCAAGCTGCTCCATCGCGATGGCAGGGAATTTCTGGCGGAACTGATTGTCTGCCCGCTGCCCGAACAGCGGCAGCCACCACTTCGTCGCGATCGCGCGCGATATTACCGAGCGCCAGCGCATGGCCGAGCAACTCCGCGAAAGCGAAGAGCGCAGCCGCAGCATTCTGGATCACCTCGAAGACGCCTACAGCGAAGTCGACCTGCGCGGGACGTACACTTTCGTCAACGACGCCTACTGCCGGCTGTTCAATCGTACGCGCGATGAAGTGGTCGGACCATAGCTACAAACACTTCTACCTGGAACGGAGCGGCGCGTCTGCGCGACGCCTTCCAGCGGGTGTATCAAACCGGCCAGCCGATCAAAGGCTTCGAGCACGAATTCAAGCCGGGCCGCTACAACGAGCTTTCGATCTGGCTCAAGCGCGACAAGAACGGCGATCCCATCGGCTTTGCCGCAGCATCCGCGACTGCACCGAGCGCAAATTGTACGAAAAAGCGCTGGCCGACGCCAAGGAAGCAGCCGAAGCCGCCAACAAGGCCAAGAGCTCCTTCCTGGCCAACATGAGCCACGAGATCCGCACGCCCATGAACGGCATTCTGGGGATGACCGAGCTGACGCTATCCACGGACTTGACATCAGGAGCAGCGCGAGTTTCTCGGCATGGTGAAGTCGTCGGCCGATTCGCTGCTCGTCATCTTGAACGACATCCTGGACTATTCCAAGATCGAGGCCGACAAGATCGTTCTCGATCCGGTCAACTTCAACCTGTGCGAGCTGGTGGGCGATTCGATGAAGAGCATGGCGGTGCTGGCGCACAAGAAAGGACTGGAGCTGGCGTTCGATGTCGCGCCGGATGTGCCGCAGGATCTGATCGGCGATTCGACGCGGCTGCGACAGGTGCTACTGAACCTGATTGGCAACGCCGTGAAGTTCTCCGAGAGCGGCGAAGTACTGGCTGCAGGTCAAGTTGCAAGGCTACCGGCGACGGCCTGGTGACGCTGCTCTTCTCGGTTCGCGACACCGGCATCGGAATCTCGCTCGAAAAGCAGGCCCGCCTGTTCCAGCCGTTTGAACAGCCGGATGCCACAACAACGCGCAACTACGGCGGCACCGGACTCGGGCTGGCGATTTCGCGCCATCGTCGAGCTGCATGGGCGGGACGATGCGAGTTGAGAGCACGCCAGGCATGGGATCGACCTTCTTCTTCACCGTGCAGCTTGGTCTCACGTAGGCGTCCCAAACCGTTCTCGGACCAGTGGACCTGCGAGGCTTGCCGGTCCTGATCATCGACGACAACGCCACCAACCGGCGCATTCTGCTGGAGATGACGCGGCAGTGGGGCATGCAGCCCGACGATGCCGAATCGGGTGCGGCGGGCTTGCGCCAGCTCGAGGAAGCGACGCTGCCATTGGACGCCCCTATCGGTTGATTGTGCTGGACGAGCAGATGCCCGGCATGGGTGGGCTGGAAGTGATCCAACGCATCCGGCAGCACCGTACCTTGCACAGCGCGACCGATTCTGATGCTCACGTCGTCGGATCAAACCTCGAGCGCGGCGCAGTGCCGCCAATTGGGTGTCGAGACCTACCTGATCAAACCCGTCAAGCCGGCCGAACTGCTGGCCATGATCCGCACAGGCCGTGGGCGCGCTGCAATCGGAACCCGCGAGCCCGCAAGGTCGCGCCCATTCAGCCTCTGGCGGGACGTCCCTTGTCCATTCTGGTGGCCGAGGACAATTTGGTGAATCAGAAGCTCACGGTGGCCATGCTGGAGAAGCTGGGACATCGGGCCATCCTGGCCGCCGAACGGCGAGGAAGCGGTCGCCAGGTGGAGCGAAGGCAGCGTCGACCTGATCCTGATGGACGTGCAGATGCCGAAGGTGGACGGCTTCGACGCCACTCGGCGCATTCGCTATCGGGAGAAGACTGCCGGCGGGCACATTGTCGGTGATCGCGATGACGGCGCACGCCATGAGCGGCGACCGCGAACGCTGTCTGGAAGCGGGCATGGACGATTATGTCTCGAAGCCGGTCACGCGCGCCGCGCTCGAGCAGGCCATTGCTCGATGCGCGAAGCGACACGGACGGAGATTCTCGGCAGACTCGAGAAACGGGCGTAGCTCGAACTAAACCGGCTCCCACGCGCTTATCGAAATACTGGCGATCCCGCGCGCTGGCCGATTTTGTCCAGTTCGCCCGAATCCAGCCAGTTCAGCGAACAATTCTCGCAGGCGTCCAGCACCACCGCGCCGCCACCGCCGTAGGCGTGCGCATCCATCTTCCTGGCCGCACTGCGGACAGCGGGTCATGGCGTTCCAGATCCTTCGGGTCGATCGGGCGCACCACCGCGCCGCCGGTCTGACGTTGCGCGCGCAGCATCTGGATGATGGCTGGGAAAAACTCCATCGGAATGAGCATGCCCCGGCAGCCGGTGCAGTAGAACATCCGGCGATCGCCGGCCACGGCTTGAACCAGCGGGATCGCGCAGACCGGGCAGGGCAGCGTAGACGGCTCACCCAGCGGACGAACTCCGTCCGCATTCGCCTCGGGCAGAAAATCGCTCCCACAGTACGCACAGTTGAAGGAGGCCTGGTCGGTTTCGAACCGCATCGTGGCGCCGCAGCTCGGGCAGGTCATACTCTTTGATCGGCTGGATCGATGCGCGGCTTGAGGCGCACTGACTGGCGGGTCAGCGATTGTGCGCGGCCGAGTACGGTAGAATGGAAATTCCACGACATCGGGCCGTGGCGCAGCCTGGCTAGCGCGCTTGCTTGGGGTGCAAGAGGTCCCGGGTTCAAATCCCGGCGGCCCGACCAAACCATCACACTCGGATGTGGCAGTTTTCAAAGCCTGGCGAAGAGCGTGTTGAAGTCAACTTACTTGACGAGTTGGCGAAAGGTGAGACTCCGGCGCATGAATTGGCGGAGCACTTATCTCTCGATCCTGAGCGGCATTGCTTCTCGATCAGCTCGCAATCTTGTTATCTAGACTGAACCTAATCCCTCCCCAGGTATTCGGAAGGCACATCGTCCTCCGGCACTTCTCTGGTGTGAACTTCAGCCACGTCCGGGTCGGGCGCCTGTTCCACGCCGCTGATCGCTTCGGCTTCGAAGGATTGCCCCTCCTCGACCAATTCTTCGACGCTCTCTGATCCCGCCTCGGCGACGTTCGACAATCCCTGAGTGTCCCCGGACTGGCCGGCAGAACCCGGCCCCATTCCCTGCTCTCTGCTCGAAACGAGAGCATAAGTTCGGATTCCTTCGCCGTCTTGCTGCTGCATGCCCTTTTGGCCGCAATTGTCTGGCCAGTGCGCGAGCGGGGAAACCTGCTCGTACCTGAAATGGGGCTCATAGACATTGGTCCGTCTCGTGCACGTGACCGGAGCGGTAACGGTGGTTCCACAGGAGGAACACCGAACATGACGACTCTAAAACTATGTCCACTCGTTATAACAACGGATCGCATTACGAGAACCATCAACGAGCCGCCGAATTACAAGACGGCGCTGCGCATGCGCATAATGTTGCCGAGCAGCAGGGAAAGCAGGATCATCTAACGGGACACGAGCATTCACGGCAAGACCTCGAGCATTCCCAAGACGCTCATCAGCCAGCTCATGCAACTACGACCGGACACGGCATCGCGGCATTCGGGCACGCTGACATCGCAGCCCTCGCTCATGAACTTTGGCTAGCCAGAGGCTGCCCGGAGGGATCGCCACAAGAGGATTGGTTTCATGCCGGAGAAATATTGCGATCCCAAACCTAGGCCCATTGATTCCGCATTCGGGGACCGCGGGTGTCCAAAATGCGGCGTTGAAATGGAGCAAATCGAGAGCGGCGCGGAAGGGCCACCGCTTCAGCAGTTGCAGCTTTGCCCGGTTTGCTACCTGGTGACGTGGGAAGACAATGACGGGTTTCAGGTCCGGCAAGGTGTGCCGATGAAAAGAGCGTCAACCTTCGCAGCGAATCAAAGTGGCCCGTTAGAACCGAGGGAATGCTGAACGTTTGAGAGACTCCAGTCTCGTCCGGCTAGCAAGTCCAACGGCGGGAGCTTGTGAGTTGCGGTCGCTGTGCAAATGTCGTCCGCTGCCTGAACAGGCGGCTGGAGATTCAGGATTCCACTGTCGCCGCTGCGACGATGATCGCTAGTTGGATGCGGCCTGCCGCATCAGTGACCATCCCAGGTCACTTGACCACATATCGTTACTCCAGGACATTCCTTCCCTCGGAAAGCAGCTCTCCGATTCGTTGGCAGGCGAATCGGCTCAACGCTTCGTGACGTTGGCTGCACTCATGCACTGAGTAGGACGTCACCCGGGCCCGTATAGGGTCCAGCGGGTCGACGGAAGAGGTGGAAGATGAAATCGATTCTGGTGGCTACGCTAGCTCTTGTACCGATAGCTGTCGCGCCGTTGCTGGCCAAAGACAACGAACCCGCAAAGCGGCTGAACGAAGCCGCTGCCGTATTTTCCGAGGTCATGAACGCGCCGGACCAAGGCATCCCGCAGGAGCTGCTCGAGAACGCCCACTGCATCGTGATCGTGCCCGGGCTCGAAGACGGCGGCTTTCGTGTTTGGCGGGAAATATGGCAAGGGATATCTGTCCTGCCGGAACAAGAACGGCGCAGGATGGTCGGCGCCAGGCACGGTTCGCATTGAAGGCGGGAGCGTCGGGTTTCAGATCGGCGGATCGGAGACAGACTTGATCATGCTCGTCATGAGTGAACGTGGGTCGGACAAACTGCTTTCCAGCAAATTCACGTTAGGCGCGGAAGGCTCGGTTGCCGCGGGTCCGGTGGGACGCACAGCGACCGCTCAGACAGACGCGCAGATGCACGCGGACATTCTTTCCTGGTCTCGGACGCAGGGCTTGTTCGCCGGCCTGGCTCTGGAAGGCGCCACTCTGCGGGAGGATCTGGACGACAACGCCACGCTGTATGGCAAGAAGCTGGAAAACCGCCAGATCGTGACCAAAGGCGTGCGCCCACCCAAGGCGGCCGCCGGGCTGCTGGCGCTGCTGAACAAGTATTCCGTGCGAGAGGGCACGAGCCGGCCAACTGGCGGGGACCAGTAGGCGGCAGCGAGAATCCAAGAGACCAAATGAAAACGATTAGTGCATTTCTCCTCACGTGCGGAATTCTATCGGCCCAGACGCCGCAGACTCCCAACGAAAATGCCGCCAGGATGGCTGAGGGATCGACGCCCATTTATCGAGTCAGCGTGACAGCCCGAACCGCGAAAGCAATCAACTATCAGCACCGCAGCGGGGCGACCAAGATCGACTTCCGCGGTACCGAACTCCTGCCGTCGTCCCACGGCGAGGCCAAGGTGGAGAGCAAACAGGGCTACATCGAAATCGAAGTGGAGTTCCGGAATCTTCAGCCCGCCAGCAAGTACGGCTCCGAATATCTCACCTACGTGCTGTGGGCCATCACTCCAGAGGGCCGCACCGCAAACCTCGGGGAGATCCTTCTGAATGGCACCAGCAGCAAGCTGGACGTGACCACGGAATTGCAAGTGTTTGGCTTGGTAGTCACCGCGGAGCCCTATTTCGCGGTTACGCGGCCCAGCGATTTGATCGTGATGGAAAACGTGGTGCGCGCGGACACCAGCGGAAAGATCGAGCAGATCGAGGCTAAGTACGAGCTGCTCAAGAGAGGCCAGTATGAGCACTGGGCGAACCCGCTGGCTCTCAAGTTCGATCGGAAGCAGCCGCTGGAACTGTACGAGGCGCGCAATGCTGTTCAGATCGCGCGAGCCATCGGCGCGGACCGATTTGCAACCGATACCTTTCAGAAGGCCGAAGACAACCTGAAGCAGGCGGAGGCCTATCAGGCCAGCAACGCGGGATCTAAACCCGTGACCAGGTCCGCACGGCAGGCGGTGCAGACCGCCGAAGACGCCAGGGCGATCGCGGTACAGCGTCAGGAGGACGAGAGCCTGGCCAGCGAGCGACGGCAGGCAGCGGAGCGCGAAGCTCGTGCGGATAGCGACCGGGCGGTGGCGCAGTCTGAGACCGAGCGTGTCAAACAGGAAGCGGACCGGGCGCGGATCGCCGCGCAGGCCGAATCCGAGCGTCTGACGCGAGAGAAGGATGCTCAAGCCGCGGCGGCCCTGACTGAAGCGGATCGCTTGAAGCGCGAGAACGACGCGCGAACGGCTGCCGCCGAGGCCGAAGCGGATCGTCTGAAGCGGGAGAACGCCGAACAGAGCGCGGCCAAGCAGGCTGAACTCGATCGCGCAACACAGGACCAGGCTCAAACGGAAGCGGAAAAAACGGCGCTGCGAGCTCAGCTATTGGAGCAATTCAACGTGATTCTGCAGACTCGCGACACAGCGCGCGGCTTGATCGTCAACATGTCGGATGTCCTTTTCGACACCGGCAAATATTCGTTACGGCCCTTGGCGCGCGAGAAGCTGGCCAGGGTGGCCGGTATCGTCTCGGGGCATCCGGGTCTGAAACTAGACGTGGAAGGCCACACCGATAGCGTGGGCGGCAATGACTACAATCAGCAGCTTTCCGAGCATCGCAGCGGGGCCGTGCGCGACTACTTGATGGAAGAGGGAATGCCGGCGGCCTCGGTCACGGCCAGGGGCTTCGGCGAAACCCAACCAGTTGCTTCCAATGACACCGCCGCGGGCCGGCAACAGAATCGGCGCGTGGAACTGGTGATCTCCGGCGAGGTGATTGGCACGGTGATCGGTACGCCGATCGCAGCCAGGTAACGGAGTTTCCGGGGCTGGTCGCTGACCGGCCCACCGGATCGCCTGCTTGAGTCAGCGCCGCGATTGGCGATGTGCGCCACCGCCCAGCCCGCCCAGATCAATCACCACTGCGATCAGCAACCACAAAAGATTAATTCCAGACGTCGGCATGCCACTGTTCAATTCCCATGCGTATACGATCGTGGTGAGCGGCAGGAACAGGAAGCCGATTACCGGCAGCAGCAGACCACCGTGGAATGCGCGCTGTAGGTAGGTAGAGAAGAGCCACATCAACACGAGCGCGACGCGCGGAAACAGCAGGATGACAAACAGCAGGAAGCAAGGCATAATCAGTCTCTAGCAGGCCCGATCCCGGGCAGTGAGATGATACCAGATTCGCGCATTCGACCTTCCGTCGTCTGCCGCCGCCGTTTTGTCGCGTCCTGGGGCCGAGGCTTGAACCAGGAGTTCGCTTCGAAAATTACGCAACCATTACAGACCGCAAGCGAAATCCCTGTTAATTTTTGGATGAAGCATCACGCGATGGAGTATGACGCCATGACCGACATAAGCGATCCTCGAAAAATTAACTGGACCAATAGCATCGCCTTCGGCCTTTTCCACCTCGGGGCGGTTGCCGCGTTATTCGTGTTCAGTTGGCATGCATTGGCTGTCGCGCTCTTCCTATTCTGGATGTGCACGGGCCTTGGCATCAGCATGGGCTATCACCGGCTGCACACTCATCGGTCGTATCAGGTGCCTATGGCGCTCGAGTATTTTCTTGCTGTTTGTGGCGCTCTGACGCTCGAAGGTGGGCCGATCTTCTGGGTCGCGACACATCGAGTCCACCACCAGAAATCCGATCAGCCGGGCGACCCGCACTCACCGCAGGATGGCGGCTGGTGGGCTCACATGGGCTGGCTTCTGGTTGGAGAGGACAGGCATAGCAACACGCCCCTGCTGTCGAAATATGCGCCCGATTTGATGAAAGATCGCTTCTACGTCTGGCTCAACAACTATCATTGGGTACCCATGATCGCGCTTGGCTTCTTGCTCTTTGCAATCGGCGGTGTTCGGTTCGTGCTGTGGGGTATTTGTCTCCGCGTCGTCGTTGGTCTGCACTGCACCTGGCTGGTCAACTCAGCGACACACATGTGGGGCAGCCGCCGATTCGAAACCCGCGATGACTCCCGCAACAACTGGTTGATCGCCCTGATCACCTCCGGCGAGGGCTGGCACAATAACCACCACGCGCACCCGACCTCCGCCCGGCATGGACTTGCGTGGTATGAGTTTGACCTGTCCTGGATTCAAATCCGGATCCTGCAGTTCTTCGGCATAGCGAAGTCCGTTCGCGTGGCGAAACTCGGCAGCGCTGTAGCGGAACGGGAAGCGGCGTAGGCTGCAAAACAGGACCGGCATCAACTTCCGCAATACCGGGCCTAAGTTCCGAGCCTGACCATCACGGGTCATGCGACCTTATGTGGTCAGCGGTCCGGCGCCTGCAGGCGTTGTTGGTCTGGCCATCGATCTCGACAAGTCCCAGCGCGGGAGCCGGATTGGAGCCGCGAGGCGCCGGTTGAAGCCGCCCCAGCGAGATTGGTTTCTTCGAAAGAGGAGATGGCGCTGCGCGTGCAATTGCATATCAATGGCTCGTGCCCAGAGCCACAAAGCGCGGATGCAAACACGTAAGGAGATAACAGATGACTGAGCGAAACGCAGTGGTAGCTGTTTACGGCACGCACACCGGAGCAGAAAAAGCGATCAAGGATCTCCAGCGCGCCGGAATCGACATGCACACGTTGTCCATCATTGGCAAGGATTCCCACACCGATGAACACGTGGTGGGTTACTACAATACCGGCGACCGGATGAAGCGCTGGGGAAAGACCGGCGCCTTTTGGGGAGGCTTCTGGGGATTGCTGTTCGGTTCAGCATTCTTTGCCATTCCGGGTATCGGACCGGTGCTTGTGGCGGGACCTCTGGTCGCGTGGATCGTGGGAGCGTTGGAAGGCGCCGCCGTAGTTGGAGGTTTGAGCGTCATCGGTGCGGGGCTCTATGGCCTGGGCATCCCGAAAGATAGCGTCCTGCAATACGAGACGGCACTCAAGACAGACAAGTTTTTGCTGATGGTGCATGGCACCGCCCCTGAAGTCGAAAAGGCGAGAGGCATTATCGCAGACACGCAGCCGATCAGTGTGACACTGCACTCAGCCGAAGCCGTAACAGCGGCTGCAAGGTAGCGTTCGGGATGGAAAGCGATGAGGACAAGACGATGTTAAGAAATGCCAAAGATCTGCATGGCTTTGCGATCCGAGCCACCGACGGCGAGCTAGGAACCATAGATCAGCTCTATTTCGACGATGAAACGTGGGCCATCCGCTACCTTACGGTCGAAACCGGGGGCTGGCTGGGCGGCCGTCAAGTGCTGATCTCGCCTTTCTCGGTAGTCCATACGGACTGGCCGGCCAAGCGATTGGAAGTTGCGCTGACGAAACAGCAGGTTCAAAAGAGCCCCGACATCAATACGCACCAGCCGGTCTCGCGCCAGCACGAGGCCGAATACAACCGCTATTACGGGTACCCGTATTATTGGGGTGGTCCCTATCTGTGGGGCCCTGCGTACTACCCGGGCGGCATCGCTATTCCAGGTGCTTACACGGAAGCGATGTCGGGCAGTAGCCGCGAAGAGTCGCCGGATTCGCATCTCCGCAGCACGGATGGCGTCAGCGGTTATCACGTGGAAGCGACGGATGGTGAAATCGGTCATGTGGACGGGTTTGTTTTCGACGATGAAGCCTGGGCTATCCGCTACATAGAAGTGGCAACACGAAACTGGATGCCAGGCAAGAAGGTACTGTTTTCACCGGCGTGGATTGAACGAGTGAGCTGGACGGAATCGAAAGTCTACGTCGCACTCTCCCGGGAGGCCATCCAGAACGCCCCGGAGTACATCGAGTCCAGGCTGATCAATCGAGAGTATGAAAACCGGCTCTACTTTCACTACGGCCGGCCGCCATATTGGCTGCGCGAAACCGAACGCAAGTACTCTTTTTCCTTGAGCGGCGTCTAAGCTCGGGCGTGGGCGTCCGGTAACGTGGATGCCCGGGATTTTCGAGGGGCTGCCGTCGGTTCGACACCACATTCCGTCCTTTGAGCTGGAGACGAGCATGAAACTGGAGAAGAGCACGAACGCCACCGAACAACTGCATCATCTGGGTCAGAGTCTTTGGCTCGACAATATTACTCGGGGATTGCTCGCCAGCGGCACGCTCGCACGTTACATCCGCGAACTGTCCATCACCGGACTCACCTCAAATCCAAGCATCTTCGATCATGCCATCCGCAACACCGGGTTCTACGATGAGGCGATTCGGGGCAAGATGCAGACCGCCCCGGCCGGCGAGAAGCCCGCAGAGAAGCTCTTCTTCGAACTCGCGCTGGAGGATTTGACCAAGGCAGCCGATCTGTTCCGGCCCATTCACGATGCGACGAACGGCGTGGACGGCTGGGTGTCCTTGGAAGTATCTCCGCTTTTGGCGGACGATCCCGCGGAGACGCTGGAGGCTGCCAAACAATTATTCGCTTCGGCGGATCGGCCGAATTTGTTCATCAAGATTCCTGGAACTCCGAAAGGACTCTCCGCGATCGAAGACGCCATCTTCGCCGGCATTCCCGTCAATGTCACCTTGCTCTTCTCCCGCGATCAATATTTGAAAGCGGCCGGCGCCTATATGCGTGGGATTGAGAGACGGATCAAAGCCAGTCTCAACCCGGTGGTCCACTCCGTCGCTTCCATCTTTATCAGCCGCTGGGATAAGGCGATTGCCGGTAAGGAGCCCGACGGATTGAGGAATCGCCTTGGCATCGCCGTCGCCAGACAGGCGTATAAAGCCTATCGCGATGTGTTGATTTCGCCGCCCTGGCTGCAACTGGCGGCCCAAGGCGCTCCCGCACAGCGGCTGCTTTTTGCAAGCACCGGCACGAAAGATCCGGAGGCTTCTGACACGTTCTACATCAGTGGTCTGGCCGCTCCAGACACCGTGAACACGATGCCGGAGGCAACCCTGCTGGCGTTTGCCGATCATGGGCAAGTTTCGAACGCTTTACCCGCCGATGGCGGAAACTGCGAGACCGTGCTCGACCGTTTCGCCCGCGGCGGCATTGACGCCGGCAAGCTGGCCGGGCAGCTGCAGCGAGAGGGCGCCGAGGGTTTCGTCAAATCCTGGAACGATTTGATGCTGTGCATCGAGTCCAAGGCGCATGCCGTGCATGCCGGAGCAGGAGCTTAGGAATTCTCGGTCATGATCTCGGCGAAACCAATTTCTCAAACAGGCTGTCAATTGGACCCGGTAGCGAGCAATAGCGAAAAACAAAAGGAAGAAAAACGAACATGAACACCCCAACGAATACGAACCTCGTCATTCATTCAACCCTTGCATTGACCTTGGCCCTGGCCATGTGGTCTCCAGTCCAAGCGCAATCCGCCGAGCCGGCGGAGGGGAAAACCCTCACCCAGGCCAGCATGATGGAACGCTGCCAGGAAATGAATCAACAGAAACAGCAACTGAAGGAAGACGCGAAGGCTCAAGACGCTCAACTCACCGCGCAGCTCGCCGAGATGAACAGTGCACCGGAGGACAAGAAGATGGGCCTGATGGCTGCCGTCGTCACTCACATGGTGGAGCAGCGGATCGCCATGGATGCGCGAAAAGCAACGATGGAAGACGAAATGATGCAGCACATGATGCAGCATATGACGATGGGCAAGGAATCCATGTCGCAGTGCCCGATGATGAAGGGCATGAAGGCCATGAAGGGCATGAAGGGCATGGACAAACCCTCGCCGCGCGCCAGCACAGAACCTCAAGAAGAACAGAAGTGATGGCCAACACACAACCCAGAAAGGAAAGCGTGAAAACATGAAAAACCAAACAAATACGAGCCTCGCCATCCGTTCAAGCCTTGTCTTGGCCTTGGCCCTGGCCATCTGGTCTCCAGTCCAAGCGCAGATGTCGAACCCTGGCAGCGGAGGGATGGGCGGACAAAACGGAGGGATGTACGGAACAAATGGATGGGCGGGGGGAGTGATGTGGATATGGGCCGTGATCGGCGTACTGGTGGTGGTCCTGCTGGCCGTCTTGATTGGCAAGCTATCCAACAAATCATCGTAGGTCATCGGCAACGCATTACGGCTGAAGAGAGTAACGTTGTGATCTTTGGTTGCGAACAATGAAAACACACATGGAGACACTCATTCCGGAACTGAACCAGACTCAACCCAACGCGGCGAACCACGGGGAGCTGGCGACCAGGACCAACACACTCACTCCGGAACTGCTCCACAAGATGGATGCCTACTGGCACGCCGCGAATTATCTATCCGTCGGCCAGATTTACCTCTATGACAACCCTCTGCTGAAGGAGCCGCTGAAGCTGTCGCACGTGAAGCCCCTGGTGGTCGGGCATTGGGGCACGACGCCGGGCCAGAACTTCATCTACGTTCACCTGAATCGGATCATCAAGAAGTATGACCTGGATATGTTCTACATCGCCGGTCCCGGTCACGGCGGCCCGGCGATTGTCGGCAACGTTTATCTCGAAGGAACTTGGAGCGAAGTTTATCCGAACATCACCCAGGACGAGGCCGGGCTTAAGAAGCTGTTCACGCAGTTCTCATTCCCGGGTGGAATATCCAGCCACGTTGCGCCGACCACGCCCGGGTCGATTCACGAAGGTGGCGAGTTGGGGTACTCGCTCAGTCATGCCTTCGGGGCCGCGTTCGACAATCCCGGTCTGATCGTCGCTTGCGTGGTCGGCGACGGCGAATCGGAGACGGGACCCCTGGCGACGGCCTGGCAGTCCAACAAGTTTCTCAATCCAATTACCGACGGAGCGGTGCTGCCGATCCTGCACCTCAATGGCTACAAGATCAGCAATCCAACCGTGCTCGCCCGCATCGAGCACGATGAGTTGGATCAATTTCTACGCGGCTGCGGCTGGACGCCCTATTTTGTCGAAGGCGACGACCCGGAAACGATGCATCAACTCATGGCCTCCACCTTGGAAACGGCCATCGAGGACATCCGTCACATTCAAAAAATTGCGCGGGACAACAATGACACGACGCGAGCGCGCTGGCCCATGATTGTCCTCAAGTCACCCAAGGGCTGGACCGGGCCGAAGGTAGTCGATGGCCTCCAAATCGAAGGCACCTTCCGAGCGCACCAGGTGCCGCTGCTGGTGGATGCCGAGCATCCCGATCATGTCCAGCAGCTTGAAAGCTGGATGAAAAGTTACCAGCCCGAGGAGCTGTTCGATGAGAACGGACGGCTCATGCCGGAACTGGCCGAGCTGGCGCCGAAGGGCGACCGTCGCATGGGCGCCAATCCGCACGCCAACGGCGGCATTCTTCTGCGCGACCTGCGCATGCCGGACTTCCACGTCCACGCAGTGAATGTGCCCTCGCCCGGCGCCGTCGACGGTCAAGACACCCGCGTGCTGGGTAGTTTCCTGCGCGACGTCGCCAAGCTGAATCAGGATCAGCGCAACTTCCGTGTCTTCGGTCCCGATGAGACGCTATCGAATCTCCTGGGCGCAGTTTTTGAAGTGACCAACCGCCAGTGGGACGCCCGGGAAGTCAAGAATGATGAATTCCTCGCGCCCGCCGGACGCGTGCTGGACTCGATGCTCAGCGAGCACCAGTGCGAGGGTTGGTTGGAGGGATATCTTCTGACCGGGAGGCACGGGCTGTTCAACAGCTATGAGGCCTTCATCCGCATCGTCGACTCAATGTTCAGCCAGCACGCCAAGTGGCTGAAGGTAACGTTGGAGCTGCCTTGGCGACGGAAGATCGCGTCGCTGAACTATCTGCTCGCCTCCCACGTCTGGCAGCAGGACCACAATGGCTTCACACACCAGGATCCCGGTTTCATCGACCACGTCATCAACAAGAAGGCCGATATCGTGCGCGTTTACCTGCCGCCCGACGCCAATTGTCTGCTGTCAGTCTTTGATCACTGCCTGCGCAGCCGGCATTACGTCAACGTAGTAGTGGCAGGCAAGCACGCGCTGCCGCAATGGCTGACCATGGACGCCGCGGTGGTGCATTGCACGGAAGGAATTGGCATCTGGCAATGGGCCAGCAACGATCAGGACGCCGACCAGCCGGATGTGGTGATGGCTTGCTGCGGAGACACGCCCACGCTTGAGATTCTGGCCGCCGTTTCCATCCTCCGCGAGCATTTGCCCGATCTGAAAATCCGGGTGATCAATGTCGTCGATCTGATGAAGCTGCAGTCCAGTAGCGAGCACCCGCACGGGCTCAGCGACACGGATTACGATTCGCTGTTCACCAAGGACAAACACATTATCTTTGGCTTCCATGGATACCCTTGGCTGGTCCACCGGCTGACCTACCGCCGGACCAACGGCAACCTTCACGTCCGGGGCTACAAGGAAGAGGGCACCATCACAACAGCGTTTGACATGCGGGTGCAGAATGACCTGGACCGGTTCCACCTGGTGCAGGACGTAATTGATCGGCTACCGCACCTAGGTTCGAAAGCCGCCTACCTAAAGCAGATGATGCAGGACAAACTCATCCAGCACAAGCACTATATCGACAAGCACGGCCAAGACTTGCCGGAGATTCGTAACTGGAAATGGATGCAGCCCGGAAGTAACCAGGCCGCGCCGGAATAGGGACTTGAGACAACTGACAGGAGAAAAACATGCAAATCCAAATCAACACCGACCACAACATCGCAGGTCACGAGGCACTGGCTGCTCAGGTCGGCGAGGTAGTCGAGAGTGCTCTGAGCAGGGTCAGCGATCACATCACTCGAATAGAAGTACACCTGAGCGACGAGAACGCCGATAAGAACGGCCAGCATGACAAGCGCTGCATGATGGAAGCTCGACTCGAAGGCCGCCAGCCCATCGCGGTCACTCACCAGGCAGCCACATTGGATCAAGCCGTCGACGGCGCAGCGGACAAGTTGACTCGCTTGATCGAGAGCACGCTGGGGGGGCGCCGCGATCAGAACGGCCACCGGACTGACCGGCCTCTGCCCGCAGAACAAAGGGGCTAGTCAATGAGCAATAGCGGCACTCACGGGAACGAAGGGACCGAGGGCGAGACTACTCATCATCGCGACCGCCCTTATTGGAGACGTGCGCATCAGGACTGGCGCGTCTGGGTCGGCTTGGTTTTCATGTTTGCCGCGATAACGATCTATGTGCTGAGCGATAACTTGGCGTTTCTGCCTCACCTCTAATGGTCCATGCCAGAGCATGATCGAGACGCCGATGTACCCTCTTCGATTCGAACCGATCTATCAATATCGGATCTGGGGCGGTCGACGCTTGGCCAACTTCCTGGCGGCGCCGCTGCCGGACGGCGGGCCGATCGGCGAAGCGTGGGTACTCAGCGATCGCGATGACCGTCCAAGCCGCGTCGCCGATGGACCTCTCCAAGGCCTAACCATCGCTCAAGTGCTGGAGCAGCTTCCAGAACAGGTGATGGGAAAGCTGGCCGGGCGTTTTCGGCGATTCCCACTGCTGCTGAAGTTTCTCGACGCCAGTGAGATGCTCTCGGTACAAGTCCATCCCACGGATGCGCACACCGATCTGCTGCCGGCGGGCGAGACCGGAAAGACCGAGGCCTGGCTTGTGCTGGAGGCTGGTACAAAGAGCCGCATCTATGCGGGCTTGAGGCCGGGCGCCACAGCAGCCATTCTCCGCCAGGCGCTGGCGAACGGGGCGGTGGCGGACCAACTCGCATGCTTCCACCCGAAGACCGGCGACGCTGTCTTCCTTCCGGCTGGGACGGTTCACTCTCTGGGCGGTGGCGTTGTCGTGTTCGAGATTCAGCAGAACAGCGACGTGACGTTTCGCTTGTATGACTGGAACCATGTCGACGCGAAGACCGGCCAGCCGCGAGCACTCCAGGTGGATCGGGCGCTGGCCTGCATCGACTTTGCGGACGGCGCAGTCGGCCGGGTGACGCCCGTGGTGGAGGCGACGTCGCCAGTGAACCGCGAGAGACTCTTTCAGTGCGAACACTTCTGGTTGTCGCGCGTGCGCGGAGAATCGCTGTTTGGTGTCGGCGCGCCAGGCACTCCGACCGTGCTGGTATGCATCCAGGGTACAGGTCAGGTGGAGCACGCCGGCGCCACTTTTGCAATCGGGAAAGGCGACGTGCTTCTGTTGCCGGCGGTTCTCGGAAGGTGTACTTTTCTGCCGCGAGGCCCGGTGAACCTGCTGGAAATCGGGATACCGGAATGAAAAAGCTCATCGTGTTTGACCTGGACGGCACTCTTGCCGAGAGCAAGGCGTCTATCGACGCCGACATGTCGCGACTGCTGCATGACCTGCTCGGGATCGTTAAAGTGGCCGTGATTTCCGGAGGCGATTGGCCGCAGTTTGAAAAACAGGTGGTCTCCCATCTTTCGCAGGACGAGAGCCTCACGAACCTGTCGATTCTTCCTGCCTCTGGAACGAAGTTCTTCCGTTACGCAGGCGATTGGAGAAAACTCTATTCAGAAGATTTCACCGCGCCCGAAAAAGAGAAGATAACCGGTGCTCTAAAGAAAGCGGTTGCAGAGGCGGGATTCAAGGCTGAAAAGGTCTGGGGCGAGGTGATTGAAGATCGGGGAAGCCAGATCACTTTCTCAGCCTTAGGCCAGGAGGCGCCGCTAAACGAGAAAAAGAAATGGGACCCCGACTTCGCAAAGCGAAAGAAGATCAAAGCGATTCTCGATCGGTTCATTCCCGAGTTCTCCGTTCGACTGGGCGGCGCGACATCCGTCGATGTCACCAAACCTGGTATTGACAAAGCGTACGGCATCAGAAAACTGAGAGACGTACTGGGGATTTCATTGCAGGAAATGATTTTCGTCGGCGATGCGCTGTTCGCGGGAGGGAATGACTATCCGGCTGAACAAGCCGGTGTTGTTTCTATCTGCGTTCAAGAGCCTCATGAGACGAAGCGAGTAATCCAGATGGGCATCGCCTGTTTATCGGATCACGGTCAGGAAGCGGTGGGCTTGTGAGCGTGATTCGATGAATGGACTTAAGCTCCTGCGCCTGGGAATGATCATGGAACCGGAGCCGGGTAATCCCCAGGAGATCGAAGGCGTTCTGAATCCGGCGGCCGTTCGCGGACCCGATGGGGAACTCTACCTGTTCCCTCGGCTGGTCGCGCAGGGGAACTATTCGCGCATCGGCATTGCACGAGTGCGGTTCAATGCAGCCGGCGATCCGGCGGGCGTCGAGCGGCTTGGCATCGCACTGGAGCCGGAAGCCGATTATGAGTTGCGGCCCAACGGCGGCGGTGGCTGCGAGGATCCTCGGGTCACGTTCGTGGAACCGTTGAAGCGCTACCTGATGACCTACGCGGCATTTTCAGCCCGAGGCCCACGAATCGCCCTCGCAATATCGGAGGATCTCTTCCACTGGAGGCGCATGGGACTCGCAACTTTCGGCGCGTATCAGGGCATTGAATTCGACGATGTGGACGACAAAGACTCCAGCCTGTTCCCTTTCGCCATACCTAATCCATCCGGGCATCCGGAAATGGCCATGCTGCACCGTCCCCTGTTCCCCGGCACTCGGCCGGAAGAAACCGCCAACGGCCTGGCACTGCGCGAGGTGGATCTCGAGCGGGAAAGCATCTGGATTTCCTACTGCCCATGGCGCTCGATGGCTCCGAGACCACTTGTTTCGGCATGTTCAGTTTTCATCACCGGCTGGCGGCTCCGGTGTCGCGCTGGGAGCGGCTCAAAATTGGCGGTGGAACTCCGCCCGTCCTGACCCGGCACGGCTGGCTGATCGTTTACCACGGCGTGTGCGAATTGGGGCAGACCACCAAGGGTACCCACCCACTTCGTTATTCCGCCGGGATGATGGTGCTCTCGAAGGAGCATCCGCAGTGATCCGCTATCGTTCGGCGGATCCGGTGCTGACGCCTTCGCTCCCTCAGGAACGCGATGGGACCGTCGCGAACGTGGTGTTTCCTACCGGCATCGACCGGCGCGACGATCTTGGTTCACCGGACCGCTTCGACATCTATTACGGAATGGCCGACAACCGGATTGGCGTGGCGCGTCTGGACATGCCGGAACTACTGCCGCAAGGAGGAGTCGCCGACCCACCGGAGGCCAAGGTGTGAGCGGCGCGCCGATCTCAGAATACAGAACAGGAGGATCGTCATCATGACCCCAACTGCAGAAAAGGCCGAAACAAAACCGGAGTCCGAGCCCGAAGCCAAGGACGATCTGAAATCCCTTCCCATGCCGGAGGTGGAGAAACAATTGGGCTCATCGCACGGACGGCCTCACTCAAGCCGAGGCGCAAAAACGGCTGACCCAATATGGGCCGAACGAGATCACGGAAAAGAAGACTAATCCGTTCCTGAAATTCCTCACCTATTTTTGGGGACCCATCCCGTGGATGATCGAAGTGGCGGTGATTCTGTCGGGCGTGGTCGGGCATTGGCCGGATTTTTTCATCATCCTCCTTCTGCTGGTTTCCAACGCCGTCGTCGGATTCTGGGAAGAACGGCAGGCCGGCAACGCCATCGCTGCCCTGAAGGCCAAACTGGCGATCAAAGCCAAGGTGAAACGGGACGGGAAGTGGACCGACCCGGCGGCGCGTGAGGTGGTACCGGGCGACGTCATCCGCCTGAGCTTGGGCGAAATTGTGCCGGCGGATGCGCGCTTGCTGGCAGGCGACCCGGTGGAGGTGGATCAGTCCGCGTTGACGGGCGAATCTTTGCCCGCCGAGCGTAAATCCGGCGAGGCGGTGTTTTCGGGATCGATCATTCGCCGGGGCGAAATCGAAGCGTTGGTGTACGCCACCGGTGCGAAGACCTATTTCGGAAAGACCGCGCAACTGGTGCGAGGAGGCGCACACCGTCAGCCATTTCCAGCGTGCCGTCCTGAAGATTGGCGATTACCTGATCGTTCTTGCGGTAGCTCTAGTTGCCGTGATCATTACAGCCGCGCTCTTCCGCGGAGATCCGATCCTCGCCACGTTGCAGTTCGCCTTAGTGCTGACCGTGGCCGCGATTCCCGTGGCGATGCCCACGGTGCTGTCCGTGACCATGGCAGTCGGCGCGCGTCTGCTGGCGAAAAAAGAAGCGATTGTTACCCGCTTGGCGGCTATCGAGGAACTCGCTGGCGTGGACGTCCTGTGCTCGGATAAGACCGGCACTTTGACCCAGAACAAGCTGACCCTGGGCGACCCATTCACGGTGAATGGCATTCCCTCCGATCAAGTCATTCTCTGGGCTGCACTCGCTTCGCGGGCGGAAGATAAGGACACCATCGACCTCGCGGTGATCGGCGGCGTGAAGGACGATCAAGCCTTGAAGGGCTATCAGGTGCTCCATTTCCAGCCGTTCGACCCGGTGCATAAGCGCACGGAAGCCACCGTCAAAGGCGGGGACGGAAAACAGTTTTTTGTGGCCAAGGGAGCGCCGCAGGTCATTCTGGAGATATCGACCAACGCCGGAGAGGTAAAGCCCGCCGTCGAGAAAGCCGTCAATGAATTTGCGGGACGCGGCTTCCGTTCGTTGGGTGTGGCCCGGGCGGACCAGGAAGGCAAGTGGCAGTTTGCGGGCGTGTTGCCATTGTTCGATCCGCCGCGCGAACAGGCCAAGGCAACCATCGCGAGCGCGCGGCAGATGGGCGTGAGCGTCAAGATGGTTACGGGCGATCAAATCGCCATCGCTCAAGAAACTGCCCGGCAACTGGGAATGGGCACGAACATCCTGGATGCCAGCGGATTGGGCGACACCAAGCATCAAGAGACCGCGCCGTCGGCCGAGGCCATCGAAAAAGCCGACGGATTCGCCCAGGTATTCCCGGAACATAAGTTCCACATTGTGGATGTCCTGCAGCAGCGCGGCCACATCGTCGGCATGACCGGCGACGGCGTGAACGACGCCCCCGCTCTGAAGAAAGCAGACTGCGGCATTGCGGTTTCCGGCGCAACAGACGCGGCGCGCGCGGCTGCGTCCATCGTGCTGTTGGCGTCCGGCCTCTCGGTGATCATCGATGCGATTAAAGAGAGCCGGCGCATCTTCCAGCGGATGAACAGCTACGCGATCTACCGCATCGCCGAAACGCTGCGAGTGCTGTTCTTCATGACGCTGGCGATCCTGGTATTTAACTTCTATCCGCTGACAGCGGTGATGATCGTGATGCTGGCGTTGCTGAACGACGGGGCCATCCTGTCCATCGCCTATGACAACGTTCATTACAAGGATAAGCCCGAGGCCTGGAACATGCGCCTGGTTCTGGGGATTTCCACGGTGCTGGGCTTCATCGGGGTGGTGGCCGCGTTTGGCTTGTTTTATCTTGGCGAGCGCGTATTTCACCTCGACCGCGCGCACATCCAGACGCTGATGTATTTGAAGCTGTCCGTGGCCGGACATCTGACGATTTTCCTGACGCGCACGCGCGGCCCGTTCTGGTCCATACGCCCCGCGAAAATTCTATGGATGGCGGTGCTCGGCACGCAAACCGTGGCGACTTTGATCGCCGTCTATGGGTTGTTCATGACGCCCCTGGGCTGGGGCTGGGCAGCGTTCGTTTGGGGCTATGCTCTGGCTTGGGCCCTGGTGAATGACCGCGTGAAACTGCTCGCCTATCGGATTTTCGATCCTACCAAACCACCATTGTTGGCCAAGAAGGCAGCTCGATCTCACTTCGCAGATCGCCACGCGGGCCTATGAACTCTACGAGCAGCGAGGCCGCCGCGAGGGCCAAGCCGACCAAGACTGGCTTGAGGCGGAGATCGAGATTCGAAGAAGGATCGCTCGGTACACGCGAAGGCTGGCTCAAGATGAAGATCCGATCAAAGGATTTCCGGGTCGACCGGAAAAAAGGTCAAACTCAGCAAATGGCCGACGACCGTGAAGCCCTTTTGCAAGTCCAAGAAGGAGTATCAAGAGCTTCTGGCAGAACACGTGGAGCAATTGAGCTCGCTGCAACAACTTCACTATGCGTCCAACCGCTATGCGTTGCTGCTGATTTTTCAAGGGATGGACGCTGGCGGCAAGGACGGCGCCATCCGGCACGTCATGTCCGGGGTCAATCCGCAAGGCTGCCAGGTTTTCAGTTTCAAACAGCCGAGCGCCGAGGAACTGGAGCATGATTTTCTCTGGCGCACGACGCGCTGTCTGCCCGAACGCGGGCGGATCGGCATTTTCAATCGTTCCTATTACGAGGAAGTGCTGGTTGTTCGAGTGCATCCGGAGATTCTCCGCGGCCAGGGGCTTCCGGAAGAGTTGCGCGACGAAAAAACCATCTGGGAAGAGCGGTATCGTTCGATCGTGGATTTGGAAACCCACCTCTATCGGAACGGAACCCGGACTGTCAAAATCTTCCTCCACCTGTCAAAGAACGAACAACGAAAGCGATTCCTCGAGCGCATTGATGAGCCGGACAAGAACTGGAAGTTCAGCCTCTCGGACATTCACGAGCGGAAATACTGGAAGCATTACATGCAGGCTTATGAGGAGTGCCTGAATGCCACCAGCACCCATCACGCGCCCTGGTACGTCGTTCCCGCCGACGACAAAGAGAATGCCCGGTTGATCGTTTCCCAAATTGTCCTGGATACGTTCAACGACCTGAAGATGGCATATCCCAAGACCACCGCGAAACGCCGGGAGGAACTGAAATCCATCCGCAAGCTGCTAGCGAAATAACGTCTGACAAAATGACCGGGATTTGCTTCAGATCCTGGTCTCCGGTGCTGGTTGGAATTGTGGAGAGGCAGCGACAATTCAGGAGTGCCTCCGTCAGAGGCCGCGCTCTAAGCGGTCCACGCCAAGAGGCGAAGAAGATTTCGCAACCACCTCACTCTCCGCAATGGAATTCGGGCTGGGCGGCCGGGTTGAGAAAATGTTCTAAGAACTTACGCCAAGAAACGTACGCCAAGAAAGGATAGGTCTGATGCCCGCCTCCAAGTCGGACGCGCTGGTGCTCTTCGGCGTGACCGGCGATCTCGCCCACAAGATGATCCTCCCGGCACTCTATGCGATGGCGAAACGGGGAACCCTCAAGGTTCCGGTAATCGGCGTCGCCCTCCCCAAGTGGAGTCTGGCGCGTCTGCGCAAACACGTGACGGACAGCATCAGGCGATCGGGCGGAATCGATAACCGGCGTGCACTCCATCATCTTCTGTCCCTGTTCAGGTACGTGAGCGGGGATTATAAAGACCCGAATACGTTCACGGCGATAAAGAGCGCGCTAGATACCGCCCGCCGCCCGGCGCACTACCTGGCCATCCCGCCCTCGCTCTTCGAGACGGTGATCCAAGGACTGGGAGCCGCGAAGTTGGCCGAGCACGCGCGTGTCATTGTCGAAAAGCCGTTCGGACGCGACCTGGCCTCCGCGCGCGAACTCAACCGGGTGGCGCGGACGGTGTTCCCGGAAGACTCGATCTTTCGCATCGACCACTTCCTCGGGAAGGAGGCCATCATGAATATCCTCTATTTCCGTTTCGCCAATTCGTTCCTGGAGCCGATCTGGAACCGCAACTACGTGGCCAGCGTCCAGATAACCCTGTCCGAGGATTTCGGCGTCAAGGACCGCGGGGCGTTTTACGAAAGCGCCGGCTGTTTGCGTGACGTGATCGAGAACCACCTCTTCCAGGTCGTCGCGCTGCTTGCCATGGAGCCGCCGGCCGAGAGGGACTTTGGAGCCGTGCACAGGGAGAAAGCCAAGGTCTTTCGAGCCATGCGCCCTCTGAAGCCCGACGACTTGGTGCGCGGCCAGTACGCTGGCTACCGGAAGGAGCCAGGCGTGGCGAAGAACTCCGACGTCGAGACCTTCTGCGCCCTGCGGCTTTTCATCGACTCATGGCGCTGGGCGGGAGTGCCGTGGTACCTGCGCTCCGGCAAATACCTGGCCGAAACCGCGACCGAGATCCTGGTGGAGCTGAAGTCGCCGCCGCAGCGGCTCTTCGCCGACTCAGCGCCGTCGAGCAGGCCGGGCCAACTACCTGCGCTTCCGGCTCTCCCCCAGCTGCCGCCATCGCGCTCGCCGCTCGCGTCAAGCTCGCAGGGAAAGAATTCGTCGGGGAGCAGCGAGAACTCTACCTGCTCGAAGATCAGCCGGGAGAAGAAGCGCCCTACGAGCGGCTTTTGGGCGACGCCATGGCTGGCGATGGAGCGCTCTTCACCCGCGAGGACGCGGTCGAGGCCGCCTGGGCCGTAGTCGATCCAGTCCTTAAAAAACACCACCGCGGCTCGCCCTTATCGGCGCCGCAGTTGGGGGCCGAAAGAGGCTGACACGATCATCGCTTCCGACGGCGGTTGGCACAACCCTAGACCTTAGGATTGCCCGTATGGTCAAAAAACTCATGCGGCGCGGCCATAGGACCTGAGCAGGCCTCCCAGTCGCTGGTGACACTCAACGGCTGACGCATTGTTTGGCTTTGTAGCCAGCGTCCGGGAAAAGCAACTTCGATCGACACTTGTCCCTGGCGAATCATAAGGTAGCCGCCGGAGTTCCAAGGGCGGGTTGCATCACGAATATCGCTTGGAAAAGGAGGTCGCTTTAGCAACGCACGGAATTAATGCGGACCACACGGGATCCTCCGGATCGCGTAGCTCGGCGTCCGCCAAGCTCGCCGCGGTTCGACCGTAGACTTCACAGGTGGAGAACTGGATGAGACGCTTGCCGTGCAGTACACAGGCCTGATCGACGAATTCCGCCAGCTTGTCTGAATAGAGATCCAGTGCGACAACTGTGTGGCCCTCTGCCAGGAGGCGCCGAGTCAGGTGTGAGCCGATAAAGCCACCGGCTCCAAGGTTGAGAATCCTCACGGTGATTAGCGTGTATTATCACATACCGGCCGCAGGGCTGATAATGAGTGAACGCCCAGTATGCTTCGCCGCGTGGCACGGAGAAAACCATTGACTGCGTTGCTGGTGGCTGTAGCGCCGCTGCTCCTGCGCGTCATCCTGCTGCCGATTTTTCCTGTACCCCAACCTCGCGTGCACGACGAGTTCAGCCATTTGCTGGTGGCCGACACGTTCGCCCATGGACGCCTGGTGAATCCGACGCATCCCATGTGGGTCCATTTTGAGAGCATGCACATCATCATGCGGCCGGTGTATTCGAGCGTCTTCCCGATTGCGCAGGGTCTGGTGATGGCAGGCGCGCAGGTCCTTACCGGACGTACCGTGGGTCGGTGTCTGGCTGAGTGTCGGTGCGATGTGCGGCGCGATTTGCTGGATGCTCCAAGGCTGGGTTCCTCCGGGTTGGGCACTGCTGGGGGGCGTGCTCATCGCAGCGCGTGTTGGCGTTCTGAGCTACTGGATGAACTCGTACTGGGGCGGCGCGGTGGCGGCCATCGGCGGAGCCTTGGTGCTGGGTGCGCTGCCGCGGCTGCTGCACCGCGCGCGCGTCAGGGACGGCGCTTGGTTCGCAATCGGTCTGGCGATTCTCGCCAACAGCCGGCCCTATGAAGGCGCTCCTCTTCAGCCTGCCGTTCATCGGGGTCCTGGCGCTGGCGGTGATGCGCGGACGAGTCCCGCGTCTCCGCGTTCTCATGCCGATGGGAGTCATCCTCTGTCTGGCTGCGGCGGGCATGCTCTACTACTTCAGCCGAGTGACCGGCAACCCCCTGAAGTTGCCATATCAGTTTTATCGCGAAAGCACCACTCAGGCGCCGCATTTCATCTGGCAATCGCCGCGGCCGGAACACCTCTACTACCATCGCGTGACGAAGAACTTCTATGCTCACTCGGAAATGGCCGCCTACCAGGCGGCGCGCGCGAATCGAAGTCCCTACGGCGTGTGGGATAAGGCGAAGGAGTATTTCCGCTTCTTCATCGGCGGGTTTCTTGCCATTCCGTTCGTCACGCTTCCATGGATGTGGAGGAACCGGCGCACACGGCTTCTGCTGCTTGCCGCGTTACCCATCGCGGCGAGCCTGGCGGTGGAGGTTTGGGATTCGCCGCACTACGCTGCGCCGGCCATGGGGCTGGCGATCCTACTGTCGATACAAGCGCTGCGTCAACTGCGGTTGTGGAAGTACGGGCGTTTGCTGACCGCGTTGATCGTATTAGGCGCGGTCCTCACGCCGGTCCCGCCGCCGAAATCGAACGGCGTTGAGCGAGCGAAGGTCCTGGATCGTTTGCGTTCGTTGCCGGGGAATCATCTGGCGATTGTGCGCTACACGTTGGGCCACAACACCGGCGACGAATGGGTGTACAACGCCGCTGACGTTGACGACGCCCGAGTGGTGTGGGCGCGAGAGATGGATCCAACCAGCAATCGCGCGCTGCTGCGTTATTTCCGGAACCGCCGTGTCTGGCTGGTGGAACCCGACCAGTCGCCCGTGCGGCTGACTCCATACGATGTGGAACTTCCGCCCGACCCGCCGTTTCAGTTCGTGAGGCTCGGCACCGAAGCCATCGAGGTGTTGCGTTCGCCGGACCAGATCCGGCGGGCGGTGCTCGCCAGAGTCGCTGAGGCGAACCCGGGCACAACCGAGCTGACCTGCGATCAATGGAATTATTACTTCACGGCTGTGACGGGAGTGGAGGCGCCGGACAGCGCCGGCTGCTATGCGCGAGAGCGTGGCGAATTGGTGAGCGCCGGAGAATGGTTTGCATGGCTCCTGCGCCAGCGATGACCGCGGTTGGAGGCGCGGGGGCAAAAGGAGGCGTTGAACCAAGAAGGAAGCGAGCCAGAGTGCTAAGCCGTCCCGCAGCCGGATGCAAATGTAGACATACGTTACTCTAAAGGCAGGAGCGACGATGAGCCGCCACACACTCCATGAGTTGATTGACAGAATTCCCGAAGACGAGCTTTCTGCCGCTCAGCGGTTCTTGGAATTCCTGGCAGCAAGTCCGGCATACCGCGCGGCTCTGTCTGCGCCGCCGGACGACGAACCTGTCACCGATGGCGACGCGTCGGCAATCTCGCGGGCGCGCGAAGAAGTCCGCTCAGGAAAAACGGTCCCGCATGAGGATGTCCTGCGCGAATTCGGAATCAGGTGAAGTTCATCTGGCCGGAGTCCGCTCGGAACGAGCTGCGAGTCATCGAGCGTCAAGCGGCGATTCGCATTCTTCACGCGCTCACCGAATACGGCGATTCAGGCACTGGCGATGTCAAAATGTTGACCGGGCAATGGCAGGGCCATTTTCGACTGCGAGTTGGCGACTACCGTGTTATCTTCGCGCTTGCGAAGGACGAAATCACGATTGTGAGAGTTCGACATCGATCCGAATCCTATCGTTAAGTCTCCGTGAAACCATTGGTAGTCGACAGGGTGTGAGGTGCGGGCCACCTGTAGGGGGGATTTCTTGTGTCGTGCCCAGCGAGTCGTTGTGGACGACCGAGCTTGGAGTTGGCCTGTCGATCGAGCAGTGCCAGAGGCGTTTGGGTCAACACCTGCGGTGCGGCGACGGTCACTTAAACGCATCTGGAGGTCGAGGCGTGCGCTAACGTATGGAGAAGATCAGAAAGGAAGCAGCGCATTGAACGGTGAGGCGCAGCACCGCCATATGGCTCTGATGAACTCGATTATTCAGAGCACCGTTGGTGTTACCAGCTTGGACGCCGCTGGGATTCCGGAGTCCAGAATTGGAACAGGCACGCTGGTCTCGATAGGCTCCTACGAGGGCATCCTCACGGCTAGGCATGTAGTTGAGGGATCGCGCATAGAGAATCTCCGATTCATGGCGCCTGATCCAGATCCCGGCTACCGCGTGGAGAGGATCTTACCGGTGGTGCCTTTGAACTCCGTGGATGTTTTTGAGGATGAGCAGTTGGACTTAGCTTTCATACTGATTCGAGATCCCGCAAGCGATTCGAGGTTCTCCAATTTCCGCGCTTTGCCGGAGGTTGAAGTACCGACTCCAACTGGGCGCCGAGTGTTAATTCTGGGCTATCCGCGTGCGCTAATAGAGCCGGTCAACATTCCGGGTGTGGGTGCCGCAGCACGAACGTTTGAGCAGCCTACGATCGTGGCACCGTCACCAAAGAAACGTGGAAAACTCTACGATCCCGATATTCACCTTCGGATGACCTACCCACCGTCGAGAACGTATCAGGCGGATGGATTCAGCGGATGTGGCGTGTGGGGATTTGATTTTACCCCTCGCGAGGTCTTTCGTCCCGTACCACTGCTTTGTGGGGTAGTTGTTCTTCAGGACCAAAAGCCGGACGATTTGATAGCGGTGAACGCTCACGCGATAAGGTCCTTTCTCCTGCGTGCCACGGCAAAGTTTTCTGGTTGTTCTGCCAGCAGTATGCCAGCAGAAGACCGTGGAGACGATGGAAAATAGGGAGCAAACCATTGGGAGCTTGCTTCAGGAAGTCACAGGTTCGAGTCCTTGCGCCCACCACAGCCTCGCACCGTCGACAAGGAAGTATACTGAGTTAATCGCGCTACCAGTGCGCAGGAGATTTCCTATGTCATGTCGACTAGCTATTGTCAGCGGTTTGGTTGCAATTGCGATCGCGGCGCCGCTGCCTGGACAGACCGCGGCACGGTCCAATCGTGCGGCCCCGAAGGCCATTCCGCGCGCGCCCGACGGTCACCCCAGTCTCGAAGGAGTCTGGACCAACGCCACGCTGACGCCCATGGAGCGTCCCGCGAAGCTTGCGGGAAAGGCCACGCTGACCGACGCCGAAGCGACCGCGTTCGAGAAGTCTGACCTGCAATCCAATACTCTCGACAGCGACGTCGACAGCGGCTTTAATCGCGCCACTGGCGGCCCGGGCGTCGGCGCGTACAACAACCTGTTCGTCGACCGCGGCTCCGAGCTCGCGCGCGTAGACGGCGTGAAGCGGACTTCGTTAATCGTCGATCCGCCCGATGGCAAAATTCCTGCGATCACGGCGGCGGCCGGCAGGCGCAACGGCGGCGGTGGGCGGGGCTTCAATCGCTACGACGACGTGAAGGACCGTCCGTTGAGCGAGCGCTGCATCATCGGATTCGGTTCCACTGGCGGTCCACCGATGCTCCCAGTGCTGTACAACAACAACTACGAGATCGTGCAGACGCCGGACGCGGTCATGATCCTCGTGGAAATGGTGCACGACGTTCGCGTGGTGCGCATGAATTCGACGCACAAGCCGTCGAACATCCGCCAGTTGCTGGGCGACTCGATCGGCCACTGGGAGGGCGACACGCTGGTGGTGGACACTACGAACTTCACCAGTAAGACGCGTTTCCGCGGATCGTCGGAGAATCTGCACGTGATCGAGCGCTTCCGGCGCGTCGATGCCAGCACCATCCTGTACCGGGCCACCATTGACGATCCGTCCACCTTCTCAAAGCAGTGGACCATGGAGTATCCATTCCTCGCCACCGCGGGTCCGGTGTATGAGTACGCGTGTCACGAAGGCAACTACGCGATGCCGGACATTCTCGGCGGAGCGCGCAAGCTCGAAGCCGAAGGCCGCCAGTAGTCGGGCTATTTAGATCGCCACCTCGCGCTGCAGCGCTGGCTCCCGCTTCTTGGAAATTGCCACTTGGTAGCCGTGATGGAGTAAGTCATACTGCCCGCTGTGGTAACGGAGGAACAGGTCGATTGCAAGCCGCGGACCGGTGCCCGGCAAGTAGTTGTGGTTCCCACCCATAGTCATCGAAGATCAGCACCCTGCCCGGTTTGAGCAACCCCCAACTGAGCATGCCGTCAAGCAATACATTGGCTGCTTCATGCGACCCATCGACATAGATCAGATCGAATGATTCCGGCTCTTAGCTGAGGCAGTACTTCCTCGGACCGAGCTCGTCGCTTGTCGACATGTGCGGCTGATCCAGTGCATTTCAAGTTGTGATCGAATCGTATTTCTTGCGGCGGACCGTAGAAGGGATCGACGCAAACCAGCCGGGACGTAGGGTGCGTGAGAATATTCTCCAGGAACCAGACGGCCGACCGCCCCTCGTAGGAACCGATCTCCAGCATCCTGAGGTCAGGGCGGCCAGCGAATTCCGCCAAGTATTGGGGCCAATGTTCCACCTGCGTGGACATCCAATCCTGGGTAAACGAATATTCCTGTGAATGGGCTAGTTGGGCCGCTGTGCGGGCGAGGTCCCGGCGATCGCGCCGCCGTTTCCAGTCCGACTTCAGAGCCCCAAGGACAGTTCCGAGCATGCGGTCATTATATCGGCGAGCACGCTCGCTAACTGGATGGGATCAATCGCGCCGAGCCAAGGCAGGTCCAGACCTGATACCATTCCCTATCGTCAGCTTTGATGGCGGCAGCGTGCTCTGATGGACTCTGAACGTTCGGAACGGATTCGATATTTCGGTTTCGCCGGATTCGTCGGAATTCTGTTGCTGCTGAACCTCACCGGATATTTCAAGACTATCTTCGGTCTGGACACTGCGGCGATCATCACGGTGCTGGCCGGGTACCGGATCTTCTTCAACTCCATCGCGGCGCTGCTCGAAAAAGAGATCTCGGCCGACCTGGCGATCTGCATCGCGGTGATCGCGGCGCTGGCCGTGGGCCAGTACCTGGCAGCCGCCGAGGCGATGTTCATCATGCTGGTGGGCGAGGGGCTGGAGGCCTACGCAGCCGGACGAACGTCGGCGGCGATTCATCGGTTCGTCGAGCAGATGCCGAGGCGCGCGCGCTTGCTCCGGGATGGCGCAGAGATCGAAGTGGATGCGGCGTTGCTCGCGGAAGGCGACCTCATCGTCGTCCGAGCGGGCGAGCGCATTCCGGCCGACGGCGTGGTGCAGTCCGGGATCTCGAGTGTCGACGAGAGCACCATCACCGGCGAAGCGCTGCCGCGCGAAAAGGAACCAGGCCAGGACGTTTACTCAGGAACGCTCAACGGCCATGGCCTGTTGCGCATCACGGTAACGCGAGCAGGCGACGAGACCACCCTGTCGCGGGTGGTTGCGCTGGTGGAGGAAGCCAAGGAGCAACGCGCGCCGGTGGAGCGGTTAGCCGATCGCTACGCACGCTACTTCCTGCCCGCCCTGCTGCTGGCTGCCGGGCTGACGTTCTACTTCACGCGTGATTGGCTGCGAACGGTCGCGGTGCTGATCGTCGCGTGTCCCTGCGCGCTGATTCTGGCGACTCCGACTGCGATGGTCGCGGCCATCGGCGGCTTGGCGCGGCGCGGCATTCTGGTGCGTGGCGGGACCGTGCTGCAACAGGCCGCGAAGGTCGACACGGTGGTGTTCGACAAAACCGGTACCATCACCAGCGGGCAGTTCGAGATCATCCGGGCGATTCCGCTGGCGGGCAGTGAAGATCGATTGATCGGCTTGGCCGCTGCTGCCGAGAGCGGCTCCGAACACGTTCTGGCGCGCGTCATCGCAGCCGAAGCGACGCGGCGAGATTTGAAGGTCCCGGCGGTTGAGCGCGGCCAGATCCTGCCGGGCCGCGGCGCCGAATGTACCCTGGACGGGCGGACCGTTCGCGCGGGCAGCTCGGCTTTTCTTGCCGAGCATGGAATTTCGGGCGCCGAGCGCTTGCTCGAAGAAGCCGACCGCGCCGGAGCAACTGCCGTGCTGGTTGCCGAGGATGACGCGCTGGCCGGCGCGATCCTGTTGCGCGATCGCCTGCGCGATGGCGTGAGCGAAGCGATCGAGGGTCTGAAGGATGCCGGCATCACTTACCAGGTAATGCTGACCGGTGATCGAAGGCGGGCCGCCGAAGTCATCGGCCGCGAAGCGGGGATTCCGAACGTCGAGGCCGAGCTGCTTCCCGAGCAGAAGCTGGAGCGCGTGCGGCAATTGGCGTCGCAAGGCCGCTTCGTCGCGATGGCCGGAGACGGAGTCAATGATGCGCCCGCACTGGCCGCGGCGCACGTCGGCATCGCGGTTTCGGGCGCCAGCGACATTACCGCTGAAGCCGCCGATGTCGTCTATCTCGGCCACTCACTCGAGAATCTTCCCAAGCTGTTCCTGGTGAGCCGGCGCGCGGTGACCACCGCGTGGCAGAACATCATTCTGTTCGCCGGACTTTTCAATGTGGCCGCGGTCGCACTGGCGGCCACGGGCATTCTCTCGCCGATCGGCGCAGCGGTGACGCACCAGCTTGCGTCGTTCTTCGTGATGATCAACTCACTGCGGCTGCTGCGCGTCGAGCGCGCGGGCGGAGGCCGCTGGGCGGGGCTCTGGGCCGCGACGCTGGGTCGAACCCCGGTCCCGGCTGTCGGACAGAAGCTGTGGACGGCAGTGCGCTCGGTCGATCTCCGCGACGCTTTCGCGAATGTGGTGGAGCGCCGCCGCGAGTACGCGGGTCCGGCTTTGCTCGCTGCCGCAGCGCTGGTGCTGCTCTCGGGCATCCACATGATCCGGCCCAGCGAGGTTGGCATCGTGGAGCGATTCGGGCGCAGGCTCGCGCGGTCGGAGCAGCCCGGACTGCACTACAAGCTGCCGTGGCCGATCGATCGTCTCACGCGCATGGAAGCCCGCCGCGTTCGAACGGTTGAGATCGGGTTTCGATCCAACGCTTCGGGTTCCGGCGCCGAACCTGCCGCCTACGAATGGAACGTGCAGCACCGCTCCGGCCGCTTCCAGCGCAAACCGGAAGAATCGCTGATGCTGGCGGGTGATCAGAACATGATGGAGGTCAACGCGGTGGTGCACTACCGGCTGGCGAGGCCGGACCAGTTTCTGCTGCACCAGTTTTCAGGCGACGCGACAGTGCGTGCGGCGGCGGAAGGCGCGCTGGCCGCAGTGGCTACGACGACTTCGCTCGACGACATCCTCACCACCGGCCGAAAGCAAGTGGAGTCGCGCGTTAAGCAGGAGTTGCAGTCGCGGCTCGACCGCTACACATCCGGCGTCGAAATCCTGCACGTGCAGTTGCTCGACGTGCATCCGTCGCTCGAAGTGGTGGACGCGTTCCGCGACGTCTCGGGCGCCTATGAAGAGAAGAATCGCTTGATCAACGAGGCCGAAGGTTATCGCAACGAGCAGGTGGCGCTCTCGCGCGGAAACGCGAAGGCTCTGATCGCGGGCGCCGAGGGCTATTCGCTCGGCAAGAAGAATCGGGCTTCAGGCGACGCCAGCCGCTTCACGCTTGAAGAAGAGGCCGCGCGCAGCAATCCGGGGCTGACCGAGACGCGGCTGTATCTGGAAACGATGGAGCAGGTGCTGCCCGGCCGCAAGAAAATGATCGTCGATTCGAGCCAGGGCCGGCGTCACCTGATGCTGCTCGAAGATGGTGTCGAGATCGCAGCGCCGGGAGCGGCCATATTGGCGCCGCCGAATCCGGTGCGGCCGATCGATTGATGGAGCAATCTTATGTTTGGGCGTTATCGAAAATATTTTCTGTGGGCGGGCGGGGCAGCGCTGCTGCTGGTCGTCTGGCTGACGTTCTACACGGTGCGCGAGACGCAGTTCGTGCTGGTGACGCAGTTCGGCCAGCCGCTCTACACGGTGGCCGACGCCGGTCTGCACGTCAAGTGGCCGTTTCAGACCGCCAACTATTTCGATCGCCGGCTGCGCATGTACAATCCGCGGCCGTCGGAGTTCTTGACGCGCGACAAGAAGAACCTCGTTGTCGAGAGCTACGTTGCGTGGAAGATCCAGGACCCAAAGCGCTTCGTTGAAACAGTGGGCGACCCCGTCGGGGCCGAGATGCGGCTGCACGACATCGTGTGGTCGGGTCTGGCTGCGGCGCTGGGCACGCACGACCTCGAGACCATCGTGTCCACGAATCTACAAACCGTCAAAGCCGGCGAAATGCTCGATCAGCTTTCGGCGTTGACGGATCGCGCGGCGCTCCAGCAGTACGGCATCGAAGTGGTGGACGTGCGCGTGAAACGGTTGAATCTGCCCGAGCAGAACAAGCAGAGCGTCTACGCGCGCATGCGGGCCGAGCGCGAACGCATCGCGCGTCAGTATCGCGCCGAGGGCGAAGAACAGGCGCTTAGCATTCGTGCCGACGCCGATCGTCAGAAAGAAGAGATCCTGTCGGTCGCCTACAAAGAAGCCGAGAAGGTGAAAGGCGAGGGCGACGCCGAATCGACGCGGACGTACAGCCAGGCGTACTCGCGCAATCCACGCTTTTATAAGCTGCTGCGCACGCTGGAATCGTACAAAAAGATTTTCGACGACAAGACCACCGCCATCCTGAGTTCCGACTCCGAGCTGCTCAGGGTGTTGATGCACGGAGAGGGAGGCGTCAAGTAAGTGAGCGCGTCCCCGGTACAGGCCCCGGCAAAGGCAAATGACCAACTGGGCGCCGTCGAGCAGCAAGTTGCGACGCCGCGTCCGAATCGCCGCAATCAGGTTGTAGGCGGCGTGTTGCTGTTGTGGTTCCTGAGCGGTGTGTACATTGTGCGAACGGACCAACAGGCCGTGGTGACGCGCTTCGGCGCGGTAGCCGACCCGCGCGTGATGCCGGGGATTCATGTCGCGCTGCCTTGGCCGATCGATCGCGTAACCAAGTTGAAGGTCCAGCAATTGCAGCGGCTGGTGATCGGCGGCGAGCTGCCGGATACTGTGACGGGACGCGCGCAGCCTTTGCAGTCGCAGTTCCTCACGGGCGACAAGAACATTATTAGTATGCGCGTGGTGGTGCAGTACTCGGTCGGCGTTCCGGTGGACTACCTGTTTCGCAACGAGAACGTCGCGCGTAGCGTTGGGGCGGCGGTTGAGACAGCACTGGCCGAGCGCATCGCGGCACGCAATGTCGACGCGGTACTGACCACCGAAAAGCAGAGCATCCAGGATGAGGTGCGGGCGAGCGCGCAGCGGATCATCAACGATTACCGCTCGGGCGTCCAGCTTTCGACCGTGAATATCGAGAGCGCCGTTCCGCCACCGGAAGCTGCGGATGCATTTCGCGATGTGGCCAGCGCACGCGCTGATTCGTCGCGCATCGTGAGCGAGGCGCAGGGTTACGCCAACGACGTGATCCCGAAAGCGCGCGGTCAGGCGCAGCAGATGCTGGAGTCGTCGCAGGCGTACAAGGAGAAAAAGATCAACGAGGCGCAGGGCGATGCTTCGCGGTTCACGCAGGTCGCGGCCGAGTATGCCAAGGCCACGGAGGTCAACGGCGAGCGGCTGTACCTGGAGACGATGGAGCAGATTCTGCCCAAGATCAAGAAGCTGATCGTCGACAAGAACGGCAACCTGGATTTGACGATTATCCGGAAGGGCGACGTGAGCAAGTGACGAGATTCACGCGATTGCTGCCGATGATGCTGGCCGGTGCGCTGGCCTTCGGCATGTGTGCCTTCGCCGCCGACCCGGACTGGGCTGCGATCGAGAAACACGCGCTTGAGTTGCTGCAGCAATACGTGCGCATTCAATCCGTGGATCCGCCGTCCGATACCGCCGCGGCCGCGCAGTTCCTCAAGGCCGAGCTGGAGAAGAACGGCCTGGCGCCGAAGGTTTTTCACAGCGGGCCGGGCGGGCAGACGAATCTGGTGGTGCGGCTGAAGGGTCGCGATTCGTCGAAGAAGCCGCTGCTGATGTTGAACCACCTGGACGTCGTGCCGGTGGACGAGAAGGCCTGGAAGATCGCTCCGTTCGGCGGCATCATTCGCGACGGATTCATCTGGGGCCGCGGCACGCTCGACATGAAAGGCATCGGCGTCGAGCAGTTGACGGCGCTGATCGCGTTGCACAACGCCGGCATTACGCCATCGCGCGACATCATCATGCTCTGCAACGCCGACGAGGAGAGCGGCGGGGAGCGCGGAATGCAATGGATGATCGCGAACCACTACGCTGAGATCGATTCCGAGTACGTGCTGGATGAAGGCGGCATGGGAACGCGCGATGCGCTGGCGGCCGGCAAACTGGTGTTCGGCGTCTCCGTCGGCGACAAGGTTGTGTTGTGGCTGCGGCTGCGGGCCAAGGGCACGTCCGGCCATGCTTCGCAGCCGATTCCGGATAATGCCAACCTGATCCTGATGGACGCGATCCGCAAAGCCCTGGATCTGCCGGTCGGCGGAAAGCAGAATCCCGTGGTGGACCAGATGCGCCGAACCATCGGACCGCTGGTTGCGAACAAGTTCAATTCCGCGATCCAGCGCAACACCATTTCGCTGACGACGCTTTCGGCCGGCGTCGGATCGCCGCCCAAGGTCAACGTGATTCCGTCGTTGAGCGAGGCGACGCTGGATTGCCGGCTGCTGCCGGGGACCAACGCCGACGAATTTATTTCGGACATGAAGGCGCGCATCAACGATCCGCGCGTGACGATCGAAACGATCTACCGGGCTCCGGACGTCGGAATGAGCCGCAGCGACACGCCGCTGTTCGCGGCGATTCGGAAGGCGATTCTGAAGACCAATCCCGGCGCGATCGTGACGCCCATGCTGGTGCCGTTCGGGACCGATTCGGCCTACCTGCAGGCGCGCGGCGTCATCGCCTACGGATTGACGCCGATGATTCTCGACGCCGCGACCGCCGCCACCATGCACAGCGATCAGGAGCGCATCCCGGTGGCGGAGTTTCTGAAAGGCATTCACATTTTCTACGACGTGCTGGCGTCGGACTTTTGAACTGGGATGAGCAAGCAGCGCAAGGCGCAGATTCTCACGATCATGATTCTCGTGGCCGCGCTCGGCGTTGTGGTCAGCCGAAAGGGCCTGTACCCGTCCATCATAGGAATCATGCGGCGTGCCGCTCCGACGCCGCAGGATGCGATCTACGCCATGTTGGACGCCGCGCGCGCGGGCGACGTCAAGAAGTACCTGTCAAGTTACACAGGAGAGATGGAGCAGGCGCTCGAACGCGCCCGGAGTGAATCCGACGATTTCGCGAAGTACTTGCGCGATTCAAACGCCGCGATCAAAGGCATCGCCGTAATGGAACCGCAGCCCGTAGCGGATCGCGAGGTGAAGGCTCGCGTCGAATACGTCTTTCAGGATCGCAACGAGGTGCAGTATTTCTATCTGCAGAAGCTGTCGGGCGGTTGGAAGATTTCGCGCGTTGATTCGTCCGAGCGCATCAAGACGTTGGTGCCGTACGGCACGCCGGTGCAGTGATCATTTGGAGAGCAGGGAGGTGACGTCCGCTCCGCCGATGCCTTGCTCGCCGCAGACGGTGTAGAACAGGTAGACCTTTCCGTCTTCTTCGAACAGCGCCGGATCGCGCAGCGCGTTCTCTTTGCCTTCCGACTCGCCGGCTTTGGACGGCATGACCGGGAGGTCGGAGCATTCGTATTTTTCGTGCGGCGCCAATACCTCGATTGCGGGCGACGCTTTCCAGGTGTGCCAGTCGGGGTTCAACGCGATGGTCGACAGCATGATCTTCTCCGGCGCCTCGCCAATCGCGGAAAAGAAGATCATACAACTTGCCGTTGCGCTGAAGCACCGCGACGTGCCGGACGCGGCGCGCGTAGGGTCCGTCCGCGAATGGGTTCGGGCCCGGCTCGAAAGGAGCCAGCGGATCTGTCGCCTTGAAGCAGCACGCCGAGC
This sequence comes from Terriglobia bacterium, assembly GCA_963792065.1. Classification (GTDB taxonomy): domain Bacteria; phylum Acidobacteriota; class Terriglobia; order Bryobacterales; family Bryobacteraceae; genus Palsa-89. The sequence continues at coordinate 4,380,563 of CAWBUU010000001.1, read as the reverse complement.
CGCGCCATGCCGTACAAATCGCCGTGCCAGCGGAAGACGCGCAGGTACGACGTCTTGGTCGTGATTCCCGGCCGCGCCTCGAAATGCAGTCCGTCTGACGACACAGCCGTCTGGGTGTACTGAGCGTAGTGGTTGTCGCGAATCCACTGAACTGCAGCGCGAGGCTCGGCCGGCCACGGCTTGCCATCGGTCCACATGCCGTGAACGTACATCACCAGCCGCTTGTTCGCGTCATCGATGTAAACCTCGGGCGAAGCGACGTGCGTGTAGAGTGTCGGCGGACTCGTCGCCGGATCGGGCTGCGGCCGGTAGAAGATCGTGTCGCGAACTTGCAGCACGCCCGGCTCGTAAATCTTCCACGGTCCGGTGAGCGCGTTCGCATACGCCAGCCGGATGTGGTCGCCCTTGTGATGCGCGAAGTACATGTAGTAGCGGCCGAGCGGGTGCGCGATCCAGCTTGGCACACGGATGACGGACGGCCCGTTGACGTTGTCGCCGAGCGATTTTGAAGTCGACACCGAGACCAGCGGGTTTTGGGAGAAGCGTGAAGCAGTGGGAGTCTGCGCCGCGCCGGCACACGCGAAAACGGCAATCAGCAGACTGGGCCGCATCATTTGCCCGTGTAGGTGATGTACATCGGCGACGCCCATACGATCTCGCCGTCTTCCTGTTCGCCGCGCACATAGTAGTAACTCTGTTTACCGGACGAAGCCTCCATGTCGCGCCAGGTGAAGTCGACTGCGGCGGTCTTGGGCTCGATCGAATAAACGTACTTGCCGTCCTTGATGACGTGTACTTTGGCGAACGGCCCGGTCCCGGTGAGTTTCACCTTGAGCGACGGCGGCGACGAAGTGGAGAACGCGTCGCCCATCATGTGCTCGCCGCTGGTGACGTCCGCGATGATATTGTCGGTGGCGGCGTAGAGATGCCGCTTCTTGAAACCATCCAGCACCGCCTCGCGGTTCACAGCGGTTACATAGATGTTGGCGTAGCTGAGGTGCGTGGAGACGTGATCCGAGCTGGCTTCGAACGAAAGCTTGTAGCCTTTCTCGAGCGCCAGGTCGACGAAGCCCTTCGGCCGCCAGCCGCCGATGGAATCCTTCTCGCTGTTGGAGCGCGGCGAGTCGGGCATTTCGTAATTCTGGCGATCGCCCTGATAGATCTCCACCGACGTCTCGACCACTGGATCGTTATCGCGCCAGTCAGTGCCCATGATGGTCCCGCTGGTGTGCGACGCCACGATTCCGTTGAACTGCTTGAGGTATGCGTACAGCATTTGGGTGTCGGGCGCATGCACGTTGTCATCGGCGCGCGAGATCGGAAGCCTCGGCAGAACGCGGATCCCGCGCTGAGCGAAAATCACATTGCGGTGGCCTTCCGGATACGACACGCTGCGTTCGTAATTGAACATCGGCGAGAAGTGGCCGGGCGAATAAAAGATGTCGGTGAGCTTCTGCGTGATCCACCACGAGTATTCGCGCCCGCCGCCGTTGTCGTGATCGCAGCAGCCGATCCAGTCCATCGCGGCAGTGTCGATGGCGTAGCGCCACTGGTCGAGCATCTTGCCGTCGTTGCCCCCGTCCATCGAAATATCGCTGTGGCGGTGGAATTCGCCGCGCACGATGCGAAGCCCGCTGCGGCGATAGTTGCGAATCGCCGCCACCGCGGTGCGCTCGGCCTGCTCGGTGCGGGAGCCGGCGCGCCACGCTTTCACCGGCCGCGACGCTCAGTTGACCCGAGGCCGGTCCCAGCGTGATTGAGTTTTCGAACAGGTCGTTATTCACGGGGTCGTTCGGAATACTCGGATTCATTCCGGTCGCGGTTGCGTATTGCTGAACCTTGTAGAAATCGCGACGCCCGTCGCTCGCGCCGAGCACCATCAGCTCGCCCGGCCGCGTGGAAACCAACGTGGGCCGGTTGTCGAGCAGGTTGTCGGTGTGGCCGAGAAAAATCGGTCCGGTCCACTGCGATCCGTCGTAGGACACCACGTACTCGCTCCAGACGGTACCGACGGGGTGCCACCAGATCGGATGCGCGCTGCGGACCGCCAGCCAGATGCGCCCGGACGCATCGATGGTCAACCGCGGGCTGGTGTTCTTGGGCGCTTGCACGTTGCGCGCCGCACGGGCCTGGTCGCGCGTCTTGGCATTCTGCGGATCGGGCGCCAGCCACTGCTCTCCGGCTTCGGTCTGACTCCTCCGCAAGTCGACGCGCACGGCGGGAGTTCCCGGCAGCACACTACCCGGGTCGGCACTGGTGCGGAGAACACGTCCATCGCGATCGAATCCGACCAAGCGGACCATGCGCCCCTGATACAAAGCCAGTCCGCTGGTGTCGTACGCGCCGAAGTCTTTGCCCCAGCGCTCGCCGCCTAGTTCGTACGCCACCCAGAGCCTTCCCGACGAATCGTACGCGATCGAAGCATATGCTTCGTACCGCGCCGACGCCGCGACGGGACTCTCCTTGCCCCACGATGTGCCGCTGGCGGTACGCATGAAGATGTCGTAGTTGCCGTTGCGGTACGAATCCCACGCCACCGTTACGCGACCGCTGTTGTCGGCCGCGATGGCCGGATTCCATTCGTTCCCAGCCGATTCGCCCACCGCCGTCGGCGATGAAAATGCGTTGCCGTTCTGACGCGCGGCGAAGATCGCGGCCTTGCCGTTTCTCCAACCCTGCCACGCCACCCAGACGCGGCCGTCAGAATCGCTAGCCGCCACGGCGTCGACATCCGAGCCGGCGTCTCTGCTGATGCGCACGGTCGCACCCGGCCTGCCGTTGTCGATGACGCGCGCCCAGACGTCGAAATTGCCACGATCGTTCTGCGACCAGAAAACCCACGGCCGCCCGGAGCCGTCGACTGCAACCGCGGGGCGATAGAGATCTCCGCCCGCTGCCGTGATCGCGATTGGCTCGCCCGCTTTTCCGCTCGAAATCTTCATCAGGAAGATCTGATCGCCGCCGGTGGGCTCCTTGTATTGTGAAAAGTCAGTCGGCGCAGTCCGCAGATTGGCACGCAAGCGGTTGTGATCCTTGTTGTGGTGGAACTCCATGTACGCCAGCCACACGTTGCCGCTCTTGTCGGCGACCGCCGCCGGATAGTCCTGCTCCTCGGGCGAACTCGTGAGCTGCTGATACGATGGGATGCGATCCACCATCACGCGATTGTTCAGCGCGCTGGTGACCTTGCCGTACGGGATGTCGCGCAGCCGAATCGTGAAATTGCCCTGCGCGGTCTTGACGTCGATCTCGGTGTTCTCGCTCGCATCATCCAGATAGAGGACCACGCCGTTGGCGACGAACGGAACCTGCTGCGTTTGCCCGAACAAGCCGCGGCCGCCGAACAGCCGGACCTCGTGCGTCGACGCTGTCCACGAAGTTCCCTGCACCGCGTCGGTTCCTTCGAAACGCCAGGGTTCGATAGTGGCGATGTGGCCGGAGCGCGCCGTCGCCGAACCATCCCACTTGGTCTCGCCGCGATCGGTGAGGCCGAAAACTACACGCACGCCAACGGCTCCCTGAGCCTGAAGGCAAAATGCAGCGAGCAGGAGCAGCGAGGAAATTCTCATCGCGTAACCGTCCTTTCTAACACCGCAGTTCGATAGATGCCTTTCTGCGATGATACATCCGAACCCAGGTGTCAGGGGCCAGGTGTCAGGCCAGTGTGCGACGCTATCCCTTATTGAGTGTTGGTCGGCGGCGGGATCGCCTTCTTGCGCTGTCCCCAGGTCGGAGGCGGAGGCTCATGCGTCAGCCGATCCACAGGATGTTCCTCGAGCAAGCGCAGTCCCTCCTGCACCGCACGCTCGAGTTGCGGATCGTGCCCCGCGATCACATCCTTCGGCCAGTTCTCAACGTCGACATCCGGCGCGATGCCCTGGTTCTCGACGGCCCACTTGCCGTCGCGAGCGAAGAAGCCGCCGCGCGGCGCGATCATGGTGCCGCCGTCGACCAACACCGGCGTATCCGCGGTATGAACCAGCCCGCCCCAGGTACGCTTGCCCACCAATTCTCCGATCTTTCGCTCTTTGAACATGTATGGCATCAGGTCGCCGCCCGAACCGGCCATTTCGTTGATGACCATCACCTTCGGTCCCCAGATTCCAGCCGCCGGACTGGTGAACGGATAGCGATCGCCCGCGACGTTGTTGAAGTAGCCGTCGAAGCCGCGCTGCAAAATATCGATGATGTAATCCGCAGCCGACCCGCCGCCGTTGAAGCGCTCGTCGATGATCGCGCCCTGCCTGTCCTGCTGCGCGAAATAGTAGCGATTGAAGCTGGTGTAGCCGGGCTGACCCGTATTGGGCAGATAAACGTACGCCAGCTTTCCGCCTGACAGCTTGTCCACCAACCGCCGGTTCGACTCCACCCACGCGCGAGTGCGCAGCGTCTGCTCGTTCGCCACCGGCATGACCGTGACCTGCCACGCTCCCTCGACCACGGGGCGACTGTTCACCGTCAGAACCGTTTGTCGATTCGCGGTGCCGTCGAGCAGGCGATAGATGCTGTCGGGCGCGCGCAGGTCCTCGCCGTTGATGGCGAGAATGTAGTCGCCGGTTGACACCTTGACGCCTGGCTCGGCGAGCGGCGCACGCAAGTCGGGATTCCAGCTTTCGTTGTCGTAAATGCGAGTGATCTTGTAGCGGCTGCCGTCGATCGCAAAGTCGGCGCCCAGCAATCCGCCGCGCGACCGCGGCACCTCGGGCATGTCGCCCCCACGCACGTAGGAATGCCCGATGGCAATCTCTGATCCCATCATGTCCAGCAGGTAATTCAGATCGGCGCGATGATTCACATACGGCAGCAACTGGCCGTACATTTCTTTCATCTGCGGCCAGTCGGCGCCCTGCATGTTCGGCACGTACAGGTAGTCGCGTTCGTCGCGCCAGCCTTCATAGAAAATCTGTTTGAACTCTTCCTTCGGGTCGAGATACATGCGCAACTGCGCGCTGAGATGCCCCTCGCCGGCCTGTGGCGGCTTGCCGTCCGCATCCACGAGGAAGATTTGCGGAGGAGGCGGAGGGGCGCTCGTGCTTTGTTCATCGGGCTCACGTGTGTTGGCCACGGTTCGATAAACCAGCTTGCGCCCGTCGTCGCTGACGTCGTAGGTGGCGACGCTCGAGGCGAATTGCGCGGCTTTCCGATCGCTCAGGCGATAACGATGCAGAGTATTCCGAGGCTCCGGCGTGCCTCGGCCGCCACCGCTCTGCGGTTCCGTTGCGGCCTGTTCCATATAGAAGACCGTTCCCGCGACGCCCGCGCGAAGCAGCGAATACGGACGCTCCGGCACCTTCTGCACGTTGATGATCCGCTGCTGGATGCCGTCGAAGTCGATCTGCACAGTCACCGGCGTGCGAGGCTTCCGCGTAGCGGCCTGTTCACCTTGGGTCTCCGATTGTGAATCGCTCTGGTCGACGGACTCCGCTCGCCGTCCAGTCGCGGATGTCGGCGCATTGCCGACACCCTTGTCCTCATCGCTCTCCGGCAACAGCGGACTCGCGTCGCCTTTCTTGAGCACGGCCAGATACAAGCCGAAGTTCTCCTGGTGATCGTACGACGTCATGTCGAGCCACTGAGATTTCAGGCCAAAATCGGTGGATGCCAGGAACCACAAATACTTCCCGCTGGCGTCCCACGCCGGCCACACCGCATCCGCCAGGGCGTCGGTGACCTGCTTGGTTTCGCCGGTCTCCACGTTCGCGACGAAAATAGCGTGATACAGCGACTTCAGCCGGCTCGAATACGCGACCCATTTCGAATCCGGACTCCACACCGGATTCAGCGTGCGCTGCGGCACCATCCACGGATCGTCGCCGATCACCTTAGTCTGCCCGGTTGCCACATCGAGCACCCACACTTTGAGATCCGTGTCGGTGTATAGCAGTTTCTTCGAATCGGGCGACCACGAGGGCATGTAGTAGTGCTTGGGATTCGGCAGCGCGATCTCGCGCGCCGGTTTGATTCCGTCCTGATCCTCGACGACAAGTTTGTATTCACCGGACCGGTCGCTGAAATAGGAAATGTACTTCCCGTCGGGCGACCACGCTGGATCATGCTCGGCCGATCCGCTGGAGTGGCTCAGATTTCGAACGTCGCCCTTCTTCGCGGGAATGGTAAAAATTTCGCCGCGCGCCTCTGCCAGCACGCGTGCGCCGGTCGGCGACAACGCCAGGTTGGTCATGCGACTGGTCACGTCTTCCCAATGCGGCATCATCCATGGAAAATCGCCCGTGGCGGTGATGTTGACGACGTGCTCATGGCCGCTCTTCGGATCGAGTTCGTGGATGTAGCCGGCCTGCTCGAAAACCACAGCACCGGCGCCCGCGTCCAGCGTCTTGACGTCGAAATCGGTGAAATGCGTTACTTGCGCGAGCTTCTTCGACTTCGCATCGTACGACCAAATGTTGGCCACGCCATCGCGATCGGAAATAAAATAGACAACACTGCCGATCCAGGCCGGCTCCATGTCTTTGGAATCGGTCCAGGGCGGCGAGACCAAATCGAACGTGGCCAGATCGACGATCCAGATGGGCCGGTTCTGCCCGCCTCGATAGTTGCGCCGCTCCTCGTCCCAGGAATTGTTCATGCGGTAGGCGATGTGCGTGCCGTCCGGCGAAATCTTGCCTTGATAGCCGCGCGGCAATGGGAGCGCTTCGGTGATCCCGCCTTCCGCCGGCACTTTCCAGAAGCGAGGAACGGCGGTGGGCGCCGACGACGCGCGCGTCGAGGTGAAGAGAACGTACTTGCCATCCGGAGTCCAGCCCTGCACTGTGTCCGGCCCTGGATGCCAGGTGAGCCGCTTCGGCTCGCCGCCTTCCGACGCGACGACGTAGACGTCCTCATTGCCGGCGTACGACGCGCTGAACGCGATCCATTTCCCGTCCGGCGAAAAATGTGGATTGCCGGTCTGGCCCTGGAAACTGGTGATGCGCCGCGCGGCGCCACCCGCTCGCTCCACCACCCAGATGTTGTTCGCGTAGGCGAATGCGATTTGTGTCGCGCTGACCGTGGGCATGCGCAGCATGCGGGTTGAGGTGTTGGTGGCCGCGAACCCAGCGGGTATCAGGCAAATGGCAACGAATACTTTGGGCAAAGACATTTCACGCTCCGTAAGCGACTAGTGTACCCACAACCAGGTGGGGCCACAATTTGACGGCTCGCAGCCAAGCTGCCATCGAAAAACGGGTAGTGGGTCCATTTGAGATAGACACACCACCGAAAAACGGGAAAACTGAATCCGTCGACTACAAGGGAGGCAAAGCCGTGCGCATTTCCGACGCTGCTCCGAAAGCCTGGGCGACGGTCGCGATGGGCAGTTGTCGCCGGAGGTAACGGCGGCGCGCTAGCGCCTCACTTCTTGACGTACTTCTTCAAGTCCTTCGGCCCGACTTCGGCTCCATACACGTTGCCTTCGTGATCCACGGCCACGCCTTCGGAAATGCTCGAACCGCCCTTGGGTTCGGGGTCCGGAATGTATGCGACCACTTTGCCGTCCTTGATCGCGCCGATCCGAATGCCGCGATGACAGCCCGGGTTGTGGCCATAGCCGTCCTCTTCGCGCGATTCCGAGTCGGTCACATACAGCGTGTCGTTGGGCGTGATGAATATGCCGCTGGGGCGTCCGAACTGCTTCCACTCGGCGATGAACTTGCCTTTCTGGTCGAAGATCTGGACGCGGTTGTTGGTGCGGTCGCCCACGAACAGCCGGCCCTTGGAGTCGAACGCCAGCGCGTGCGGTCCGTCGAACTCGCCGGGTCCGGTGCCGTGCTTGCCGAACTCCATGAGGAATTTTCCGTTCTTGTCGAACTTGACAATGCGCGCGTTGGGGCAATTGCATCCGACGTGGCCGTCGGCGACGAAGATGTCTCCGTTCGGCGCAACCACGACATCGGTCGGCGCGCCGAATTCATCGGGACCCGTGCCGGAGACGCCCTTCTTGCCGAGCGTGAGCAAGATTTTTCCTTCCGGACTGAACTTGATCACCTGCAGGCCTTTGCTGCCGTCTTTCGTCTTCTGATCGTCGGTCACCCAGACGTTGCCCTGTTTGTCGACATAGAATCCATGCGGCTGCACGAACAGACCCGCGCCGAAGTGCCGGATCACTTTGCCGGACTTGTCGAATTCTACGATCGGGTCAAGCGGCGAGTCGGCGCAATTGTTCGCTCCACAGCGATCGTAGGCCCACACGTTGCCGTCCGGGCCGATGTCGACGCCAGCAGTGGATCCCCATTTCCGGCCGTCAGGCAATTGCGCCCAGCCGGTGATGGTGCGATACGGATTCGGCCCATCATTCGGAGGCGCGTAGCTCGGCTGCGCGTTGGCCGCGCCTTGAGTCGCGGCGATCATGGCAACGCCGGCTACTGCCAGCGCAAATCGTACTCGGTTTGTATGTGGCATCGTGGCCTCCCTGGGTGTTGGTATTCAACACAATCGTAGTACGTTCGAACGGTCAACATCTAGAGATGAACTGCGAGGGAACCGGCTCGCAGGGGTTTGGTGGCCGCGCTGTAATGCTCTTTTTGATGACACGACAGGGAGGGTGGTGACCTGGTCGAGACCTTTAGCTGCATCCCGGCCGGGGTGTGTTTGAACGTGTTCAAAATAGTCCTTTACAAATCCGGGCACGCCTCTCCGCTTCGCGTCACCGCCGGCAACGTGTCCGTACTTCTTGTTCTCCCCCTCGCCACTCTCGGCTGGGACACGCACGCGCAGCCTCCCGTCTTCGAAGTCCGCTCATCAATCGTAATCGCGGCGCCGCCTGAACAGGTGTGGAAGCATGTCGTCACGTTTTCAGAGCTTCCCGGAACCAACCGAGTGGTACTTCACCGCCGGCCTCGCCTACCCCATGCGCGCCCGCATCGAAGGCTCCGGCCCCGGCGCCGTCCGCTATTGCGAATTTTCCACCGGCCCATTCGTCGAGCCGATTGAGGTCTGGGACGCTCCGCGCCTTCTGCGATTCCGCGTCACGGCGAACCCTGCACCTATGCACGAGTGGAGTCCCTACGCGCACGTGCTCCCCAAGCACCTGCACGGCTACCTGGTTTCGAAACAAGGTCAGTTTCAGCTCACGCCTCTCGGCGAAAACCGCACCTTGCTTGAGGGCACCACCTGGTATCAGCACGGCTTGTGGCCCGCGGAATATTGGCGTTGGTGGTCCGACGCGATCATCCGTCGCATTCACATGCGCGTGTTGAATCACATCCGAGCGCTCGCGGAATCTGAAAACGGATAACCTGGATCAATGCCGTTCGCCGATCTCGCCCTCTCCCAACGCCTCGAGCGTGCCGAAGGACAGGCCTGCGTCCGATTCGCCGAAACGCGCCGCCGATTGTTTCCCGAGAGTGGCGCCACTTGGATCGAGTGCGCCGGCGCATACGCGGCGTTCGACGGCATCGACTCACCGATCACTCAAACCTTCGGGCTCGGCCTGTTCGAGCCGCTGACCGCGGAATCGTTCGACACCATCGAGCGCTTCTTCTTCGATCGGGGCGCGCCCGCCAATCACGAAGTCAGCCCGCACGCGGGCGTCGCGACCCTCGAACTGCTCTGCGCGCGCAATTACAAACCGATCGAGATCAGCAACGTGCTCTATCGGCCGGTCGAAAAACCCGCTGCCGATAGCGCCGCCAACATCACGGCCCGCGTGATCCGCCCCGATGAAGCCCAACTCTGGAGCGACATCAGCGCCAAAGGGTGGTCGCACGAACACCCGGAACTCCTCGACTTTCTGCAACAGGTCGGCGCCATCTTGGCGGCACGCGAGCACAGCGTCTGCTTCCTCGGCGAAGTCGACGGCCAACCCGGCGCGGCCGGCGCGCTCAGCATCCACGATGGCGTCGCGCTGTTCGCCGGTTCCGCAACCGTTCCCGAACTCCGGCGCTGCGGCCTGCAAGGCGCACTGCTCAGAGAACGCATGCGCTATGCCCACGAGCACGGCTGCGACCTCGCCGTGATGGTGGCGCTGGCCGGCTCGGATTCCCAACGCAACGCCGAACGCAAAGGCTTTAACGTCGCCTACACGCGCATCAAGTGGAGCGCATCACGTCCGATATAATCAAAGTTCCATGCACACTATCCGTCGCATCGCCGTCCTCGGAGCCGGCACCATGGGCGCTCGCATCGCAGCCCACTTCGCCAACGCCGGCATTCCCGCTCTCTTACTCGACATCGTCATCCCCGGCCAGCCCAACCGCAACGCCGCCGCTCTCAAGGGCATCGACAACGCGCTCAAAATGCGCCCGGCCGGATTCTTCACCGACGACAAAGCCGCGCTCATCAAGCCCGGCAACTTCGAAGACCACCTCGGCGGCGTCGCCGAGTGCGACTGGATCATCGAAGCGGTCACCGAGAATCTCGAGATCAAGCGCGACCTCTGGCGCAAAGTCGACGCCGTGCGCTGCCCCACCGCGATTCTCTCCACCAACACCAGCGGCATTCCGCTCGCGCACATCGTCGGAAGGTTTTTCGCACGAGTTCCGCCGGCAGTTCCTCGGCACCCACTTCTTCAATCCGCCGCGCTATCTGCACCTGATGGAGCTGATCCCGGGCGCCGATACCGACCCGCACATTCTCGATTGCGGTGGAAGAATTCGCCGACCGGCGCCTCGGCAAAGGCGTCGTCCGCACCAAGGACACGCCCAACTTCATCGCCAACCGCATCGGCAGCTTCTTCGGCGGCACCATCGCGAAAACCATGATGGAGGAAGATTTCACCATCGAAGAGGTCGACGCGCTCACCGGCTCCCTCATCGGCCTGCCGAACAGCGCCAGCTTCCGCCTGCTCGATCTGGTGGGCCTCGACGTCTGGGCCTTCGTCGGATCGAATCTCTACGACGCCGTCCCCAACGATCCCTGGCGCGACCGCTTCCTGCCCACCGACTTCCAGAAGAAGATGATCGAGCGCAAATGGCTCGGCGACAAAACCGGCCAGGGCTTCTACAAGCGCGTCGGCAAGGACGAGAGAAATCCACGCGCTCGATTGGAAGACGCTCGAATATCATCCCGCCGCGAAAGCCGCGCTTTCGCTTCCGTCGAGGCCGCCCGCAACATCGAAGACCTCGGCGAGCGCCTGCGCACCCTGCTGCGCGCCGACGATCGCGCCGGCCGCTTCCTGTGGAAAGTTTTCAGCGACCTGTTCCTCTACTCGGCCGAAATGATCCCCGAGATCTCCGACCGCATCGTCGAGATCGATCGCGCCATGCGCTGGGGCTACGCCAACAAGCTGGGCCCCTTCGAGCTGTGGGACGCGCTCGGCTTCGTCGACGTCGTCACGCGCCTCGAAGTGGATCACCGCCCGTTGCCCGCAGAACATCAAGCGCGCGCTCTCGCACGGCGCGCTGTCGCTCTACCGCTGGGCCGGCACCGTGCACCCGGTCACCGAGTATTTCGATTTCCACACGAACGCCTACCAGCCCATCGAGCCGCGCCCCGGCGTCATCGTGCTGTCGGATCTCAAGCGCGCCAGCGGCGTGGTGGCGAAGAACGCGGGAGCATCGCTGGTCGATCTGGGCGACGGCGTGCTGTGCGTCGAGTTCCACAGCAAGATGAACGCGCTCGGCGAAGACCAGATCGGCATGCTGTACGCCGGCCTGGAAGAAACCAACAAGAACTTCGACGCCATGGTGATCGCCAACGAAGGCGAGAACTTCAGCGTCGGCGCGAACCTGATGATGGTGCTGCTGGCCGCGCAGGAAGGCGAGTGGGACGAACTGAACCGCGCCATCCATCGCTTCCAGCAGGCCAACATGGCTCTGAAGTACGCCGCGAAGCCCGTGGTCGCGGCGCCGTTTTCGCGAACGCTGGGCGGCGGCTGCGAGATCGCGCTGCACTCGGCGCGCGCCCAGGCGTCGGCCGAAACCTACATCGGACTGGTCGAGGTCGGCGTCGGCCTGATCCCGGGCGGCGGCGGCTGCAAGGAACTGCTGCTGCGCCTCAAGGACCCGCGCAAGGTTTTCGAGCTGATCGGCTATGCCAAAGTTTCGACCAGCGCCGAAGACGCCAAGAAGCTCGGCCTGCTCGACCGCGCCGACTCCATTTCGATGAACCCCGAGCGGCTGATCGGCGACGCCAAGCAGCTGGCGCTCTCGCTGGTCCCGCGCTACGCGCCCGGCGTTCCGCGCACCGACATCAAGGTCGCGGGCGAAGCCGGCTTCGCGCTGCTGAAGCTCGGCGCCTGGTCCATGCGCCAGGGCCACTTCATCAGCGACCACGATGTCGCCATCGCCGAAAAGCTCGGCAACGTCCTTGACCGGCGGCCGGCTCGACCGGCGAACAGACGGTTTCCGAACAATACCTGCTGGATCTGGAGCGCGAAGCGTTCCTCAGCCTGTGCGGCATGCCGAAGACACAGGAGCGCATGGGGTATATGCTGAAGACAGGGAAACCGCTGCGTAACTAAGTTGAGTGGCGCACGCATTCCCGCTTGCCGCGCTCGCACCCGTGCGAACGCAAAGGAAAATATCATCATGGAAGCCGTCATCGTCGATTGTCTCCGCACCGCCGTCGGCAAAGCCCCCAAAGGCACTCTGCGCACCACTCGCCCCGACGATCTGGCCGCGCTCGTTATCCGCACGGCTGCTCGAAAAATATCCGGCCGTCTCGCCGGCCGAAATCGACGACGTGATTCTCGGCTGCGCGAATCCGGAAGGCGAATCCGGCATGAACATGGCGCGCGTCGCGGCTCTGCGGGCGGGCCTGCCCGACTCGGTGCCCGGCGTCACCATCAATCGCTTCTGCTCTTCGGGCCTGCAGGCCATCGCCATGGCGGCGGAACGCATCCGCTCCGGCGGCGCGCAGATCATGATCGCCGGCGGCGCCGAATCGATGAGCATGATCCCGATGTCCGGCAACAAGTTCGCGCCGAATCCCTGGATGGTGGACAACCTGCCGCAGATCTACATGGGCATGGGGCTCACCGCCGAAGAAGTGCAGCGCAAGTACGGCGTCAGCCGCGAGGATGCCGACCAGTTCGCCTATCGCAGCCATCAGAACGCGCTGCGCGCCCAGGCCGAAGGCAAGCTTCGACGAAGAGATCGTCCCGGTGGATGTGCAAGCGACGGTGCTCGAGAACGGCAAGCCGCAAGCATCACGACTTCGTGTTCGACAAAGACGAAGGCCCGCGCGCCGACACCTCGCTCGAAGCGCTCGCGAAGCTGAAGCCGGTGTTCGATGCGAACGGCACCGTCACGGCCGGCAATTCCTCGCAGACCAGCGACGGCGCGGCGGCCGCGCTCGTGATGTCGGAGAAGAAAGCCAAGGAACTCGGCCTGAAACCGATGGCGCGATTCGTCAGCTTCGCGGTGGGCGGCGTGCCGCCCGAGATCATGGGCATCGGCCCGGTGGTCGCGATCCCCAAGGCGCTCGCGCTGGCCGGACTCAAGACCGACGACATCGGCGTGATCGAACTGAACGAAGCTTTCGCCGTGCAGGCGCTGGCCGTGATTCGCAAGGCCGGCCTCGACCTGGAACGAGTGAACCCCAACGGCGGCGCCATCGCGCTCGGCCATCCGCTGGGCTGCACCGGCGCGAAACTCACCGCCACCATCCTGCGCGAGATGAAGCGCCGCGACTCGAAATACGGCATGGTGACCATGTGCATCGGCGGCGGCCAGGGCGCCGCCGGAATTTTCGAACGTCTGAATTAGCGCAGAAACGAGGAACCAACATGGCAACCTCGACTCTCTCTCCCACGAAACATCAAGGCGGCTCGTTCCTGCTCGAACCGACGGCTTCCGATGAGATCTTCACGCCCGAGGATTTCACCGACGAACACCGGGCCATCGCCCGCACCACCGAAGAATTCTGGACCAAGGAAGTCGCGCCCGAACGTCGACGCCATCCAGCACCAGGAACCGGGCCTGGCGGTCTCGATCCTGCGCAAGTCCGGCCAGCTGGGTCTGACCGCGGTCGTGATTCCCGGAAAAATTCGGCGGCATGGAGATGGATCTCACGCTCCGCGATGATCGTCGCCGAAGGCATCTCGCAAGGACGGCTCCTATTCGGCCTGGCACGGCGCGCAGGCCGGCATCGGCGCGCTGCCGCTGCTGCTGTTCGGCACCGAAGAGCAGAAGCAGACGTATCTGCCGAAGCTTGCCACCGCCGAGATGGTCGCCGCCTACTGCCTCAGCGAGCCGCAGGCCGGCTCCGACGCGCTGGCCGCGAACACGCGCGCCGATCTGACGCCCGACGGCAAGCACTACATCCTCAACGGCCAGAAGATGTGGATCACCAACGGCGGCGGCGGCGGATCTGTACACCATCTTCGCCAAAGTCGGCGGCGAGAAATTCACCGCGTTCCTGGTGGAGCGCGCGTTTCCCGGCGTGCAGCCCGGCGCCGAAGAAAAGAAGATGGGCATCAAGGGCAGCTCCACCACGGCCGTCTATCTCGACAACGTGCAAGGTGCCGGTGGAGAACGTGCTCGGCGAAATCGGCCGCGGCCACATCATCGCGTTCAACATCCTGAACCTCGGCCGTCTGAAGCTGGGCCCGTTCGCGGTCGGCGGCGCCAAGGAAGTGCTGCGCGTCTCGCTCAAGTACGCCAAGGAGCGCAAGGCGTTCGGGAAATCCATCGCCGAATTCGGCATGATCCAGCACAAGCTGGCCGAGATGGCGATCCGGATTTATCGCCACCGAGTCGTGCAGCTATCGCGTGGTCGGCCTGATCGAGAGCGAGCTCGAAGGACTTCTCCTGGGACGCAGCCGGACGCCGCGCAAGACCATGCTCAAGGCGGTGGAGGAATTCGCCGCCGAGTGCTCCTTCATCAAGGTCTTCGCGTCGGAAATGCTCGACTACGTCGTCGACGAAGGCGTCCAGATCCACGGCGGCTACGGCTATCATCAGGACTACCCGGTCGAGCGCGCCTATCGCGATTCGCGCATCAACCGGATCTTCGAAGGCACCAACGAGATCAACCGGCTGCTCGCCACCGGCATGCTGCTGAAGCGCGCGCAGCGCGGCCAGTTGCCGCTGGTGGAAGCGGTGAAGAAACTGCAGGCCGAGATCCTGGCCGGCCCGTCGCTCTCGGCCTCGGCGGCGACGAAGACAGCCAGGCTGGTGGAGAACGCGAAGAAGGTCGCGCTGTTCGCGCTGGGCGTCGCGTATCAGAAGTACATGACCGCGCTCGAGGAGCAGCAGGAAGTGCTGGCGGGCGATCACCGACATCTCGATGAACGCGTTCGCCATGGAATCCGCTCTGCTGCGCACGCAGAAGCTGGCGCGCAAGCAAAAAGGCGAGAATGCCGCGGACATGACCGCGGTGTTCCTGCGCGAAGCCATGGAGACCGTCGAGAGCTCGGCGCGCACGGTGCTGGCCGCGTGCTCGGAAGGCGACGCGCTGCGCATGAATCTTGTCGGTGCTCGAAGCGCTTCACGAAGTTCGAACCGGTGGACGCCATCGCGGCGCGCCGCCGCATCGCGAGCCGCCTGCTCAGGCCGATCGCTACGCCGTCTGAAGATTGTCATCACGGTCGGCCTACCTGGCTCCGGCAAGTCGACTTATCTGGCTCGCCGGGGCGTAAACGCCATCTCGTCGGACGAAATCCGCCGCCTGCTGGCCGACGACCCGCGCGACCAATCGATTCACGAGCGCGTGTTCGCGACCATCCGCTACCTGGTCCGGCAGCGCATCGCGATCGGCCGGCGAGTGACCTACGTGGATGCGACGCATCTCACGCGCTGGGAACGTCGCCCGTACGTGTTGTTGGCGCGGCGCCACGACGTGTTGCTCGAAGCGCTGTACTTCGACGTTCCGCTCGAAACGTGCATCCGCCGAAACCGGGGACGCGACCGGCTGGTGCCCGTGCGGGCGATTCGCGCGATGGCAGAACGCCTGGAGCCGCCGAGCAAGGCAGAAGGTTTCGCCCGCGTTACTCGGGTCCGACCTGGACGATAAGTTTGCCGGTGTTCGAGCCGTCGAACAATTTTCGCAGCGTGCGCGGCGCGTTCTTCAAACCTTGAACGATATCGACTCGATACTTCAGCTTGCCTTGCAAGTGCCAGCCGATCATTTCTTTCATCGCTTCCTCGGCGCGCGGCAAGTAGTCCGTGATCAGGAAACCTTCCATGCGAGCACGCTTCATGATGAGGTTCGCGAGATTCGACGGCCCCGGCATCGGGCTGCCTGCATTGTACATCGAGATCATTCCGCAGACCGAAATTCGCGCGCGCAGATTAATGAGATCGAGAACCGCTTCGAGAATCGCGCCGCCGACGTTGTCGAAATAAATGTCGATGCCTTCGGGGCAATGCCGCCGCAGCGCTTCGCGGACGTTTTCGGTCTTATAGTTGATGGCCGCATCGTAGCCGAGTTCGTCTTTGATCCAGCGGCACTTGTCGTCACTGCCGGTGAGTCCGACCACGCGCAGCCCCTTGATCTTGCCGATCTGGCCGACCAACGAGCCGACCGCGCCCGCCGCAGTGGACACTACCAGCGTCTCGCCGGGCTTCGGATTGCAGATGTCGAGCAAACCGAAGTAAGCTGTCAATCCGATGTGACCGAGCAATCCGAAAAATGCGGTGGCCGGAACCGGCAGGCCTTTCGGAAGCTTCGACAACGCCGGGCCGGGCTGAACCGCGGTACTCCTGCCAGCCCAGCATCCCCTGCACCAGATCACCGGCCGCGAAATCAGCGTGCCGTGATTCTTCGACGACTCCGATCGCAATGCCGCGCATCACTTCGCCGAGCGCGGGCGCCGGCAGGTAAGAATCGGCCTCGTTCATCCAGACGCGATTGGTGGGATCGAGCGACAGGTACACATTTCGTACCAGAACCTGGCCGTCGGTGAGCGGCGGAACCGGCGCCTCGTTCCATCGGAAATCGGAGTCCTTCACGAGACCTTCGGGCCGGGCCGCGATCAACCACTGATGATTCGTCTTCATGCTGAGAGTATACTGTGCCTGATGCATCCCAAGTCGGCATGCGCGCTATTCGTATTCGCCGTACTTGCACTGACGGGCTGCCAGCAGCGCACCAAGCGACTGATTGGCGTGGTGCCCAAGGCCACCTCGCATCTGTTTTTCATGTCGGTACACGCCGGTGTCCGCGCGGCGGAAAAAGATTTCAATGTCGAGGTGTTGTGGAACGGCCCGCGCGAAGAGACCGAGTATTCGCGGCAAATCGAAATCGTCGATTCGATGATCGCGCGGCGCGTCGACGCGCTGGCGATCTCCGCTACCGACCATACCGCGCTTGTCAAGCCCGTCCAGCGCGCGATGGACGCGGGAATTCCGGTGACGGTTTTTGATTCTGGCCTGGACCTCACCGGTTATGTCACGTTCGTCGCCACCGACAACTACGCCGCAGGGCAAACCGCCGCGCGCAGGCTGGCCGCATTGATCGGCGGGCGCGGAAAGGTGGCGGAGCTGATGCACAAGCCGGGTGGGATGTCGACGGGCGACCGCGAGCGCGGGTTTGAAGAAGTGATGGCCAAGGAATTTCCCGAGATCCGGATTGTCGCGCGGCAGTACGGCATGGCCGACCGCGCCAAGTCGCGCGACGCGGCCGAGGACATACTCACGGCGCATCCCGATCTGGACGGCATGTTCGCATCGGCCGAAGCGAACTCGATCGGCGCGGTGCAGGCTGTTAAAGCGCGCGGGCTTTCCGGGAAGATCAGGCTCGTTACTTTCGACTCGAGCGATATGCACATCGAAGCGCTCAAGGACGGGACCATCGACCTCATGCTGGTGCAGGATCCCTATCGCATCGGCTACGAAGCGGTCCGCAGCCTGGTCATGAAACTAGACGGCAAGACGCCGGAGCCGCGCATAGACCTGAAGGTGCACGAAATTCGCAAGTCCGATCTCGGGCTGCCGGACGTGCAGGCGCTGCTGTTTCCCAAGTGGAAGGACGAGCAGGAGTGAGCGCGGTGCGTCAGTCGACGAACTCGACGCGATATTCTTCGATCACCGGATTTGCGAGCACGTCGCGCGCGATCTGATCGATCTCGGCGACGGCTTTGTCGCGATTGGTTCCCGGCTCCAGAGTGATTTCGAAGAACTTGCCCTGGCGCACGGCCGCGATCGTAGTGTGGCCGAGGCCGGCCAGCGCTGACCGGATGGTCTGGCCCTGCGGATCAAGAACAGTCGGCTTCATAGAGACGTAGACGCGAGCTTTCATGGAAGTCCCATTGTAGCCGGATGAGCCCGCGAGCAGTCTGAACAGCGAGCGTCAATGCGTCTGTCGTCTACGGACTTACCTGCAGATCATTCGTGACCGAGAAAACGCCGGAGACTCCCTTGGCGGCAATTCCGGCGCGATCCTTGTCGCCCTGATTCGCGACGGCGCCGGTCAGCGTCACGTTTCCGTTCTTCACAATGATGTGAATGGTGGGCACCGCACGCAGGCTATACAGGTCCAAACCAGGTTGCGAATAGATGGCGCGATAGACGGCGCGGCGGATCCGGTCGTCGTTGGGCGAGAGCGGCAGCACTTCGATATTGTTGACCACTCGCTCGACACCTTCGATTTTCTTGACAGCTTTTTCGGCGTCCGATTTCAAAGTCGGGTGGGTGACCTGGCCGAGCAGCGTAACGGTGTAACCGTCCACCTTGTAGGCCAAGTCGTCGAAGACGCTGTAGTAGGGAAGCATCACAAGTTCGTGACGGACTTCGCGCGTGATGTGGGCCTCGCCTTTTTGCGAGTCGCGCCGGTCAGGCGCCTGAGGGAATGCCGGTATGGCGAGAGCCAAGAAAAGTGATGTGCCTGACAGAAGTTCGCGCATGAATCCTCCTAAATAAAGGACGCTTCATGAAGAAAAATTATACGCTTGGCCTGCTGCTCGAACAAGCGTATAAGTCGGAGTCAAGCAGGCGCCGTAACCTTAATATTGAGATCGAAACAGCGAGTCTCCGCGCGGTGTTGGCTAATTGGGGAAAGGGTCCGCACGGAGACTTGCCGCATGTACCTAGTAGGACGAAATCGGCGTGTAACGGTTAGTTAAGAAGAGAGGTCCCCGTGCAGGGTTGGTTTGTTGGGGAAAGGGTCGCCGCACGGGGACTTAGCTGCTTTTGCCTAATAGACGATTCATCCCCGAAGTAAGTTCCGAAAATTTTTGGTGGCTACCGTGGGGGGCCACACAGGTTCTGCGGCCCCAGGAAACTCGGGCGGCGGTCTGCCTGGCAGGCGCCCAAGACCCGGGGCCGGGTGGCAACGAAGCCGGCTTGAAACAGAACTATTCTGTTCTGTTCGGGAAACATTTTCTAAACAATGTGTCGTATTATGGCTTTTGCCCCGCAGGTTAACGGGAAAGCCGGGAGCAGACGCTTGGAATTTCTGGTAATGTGGGACGCGAATAATCAACTCTGGTCCGCCGCGCAACATAGCAGGCCGGTCCCAGAAACCACACAAGGAGATCCAATGAAGAAGCTCACAGTATCGTTTTGGCTCACGCTCGCCGCGGCGGGTTTGTTAGTTCTACAGGCAGCGGCGCCGTTTTCGCATCAAACGCGAACGGACGATCCGATACCGACTTGCCCGCCGGAATGCGGACCGAAGAAACCGGGCGGTCCTCAGTAAACGCGGAAGTTCTGGTTGACCGAAGTACGGGTTGACGGATGACAGGCTTGGAAGAGGGCGGCCTGGTTGCTGCTCTCTTTCAGGCGCGATTGGGCGGTGAGGGAGCTGCCGGAAGGCGAGGGAGTGGCTTGAAGATGCTGATCCACAGCACCAGGCAAAGCGTCAAAGCCGAAAGCATGTAGTTGTTCAGCCGGGCGATGCTGCCCCAGCCCATATCGACGATAAAGTATGCCACGGCGTAAATGGCGAAGTAGCCGGCCAGCATGGATTCGTGGCGCAGCAGAATGCTGCGCAGACTATTGCGTACCACGATGAGAAAGAGCAGCGCCGATAGAATCAGGAAGATTGACAGCACGGTGGAGATGTAGCGCTTGGCCAGAAACTCGAATTGCATGATCGGCTTCCAGCCGGACGATACTGAAGCGGCGAAGCTCGACGCTGAGCGGAAGAGCGGCGAAAACCAGGGCGGTGAGCAACGAGAAGATCAGCAGAGGCCGTGCGGTGCGGGCGATGGCGCGATGTTCCTTCCACAGCGCACCGTGGACTTCCAGCACCAAGCCGATTTGAAGCAGCAGCAAGACCGGTTCGGTCCAGAGCCAGAAGTAGGTATAGGAGACCGGCAGGGAACCATCGGCGAGGACCGGGTAATGCATGGCGGCAAGCGAACGGACCACCGAGCAAGCCAGGTATAGCGTAAAAACGGGATGACTCTTCGCCAGCCGCGTCCACAGCAAGTGGAGGCAGAAGAGAAGCTGAACAGCGACCGAACTGTACCACAGGATATTAGTGGGTCCAGTCATTCTGGCTGTGTTAAAAAATCGATTAACACTTCGACGGCCGGCATTGGCAGGCGGCCGCCGAGATATTGAAACCTGCTACTTCTTCTTACCCCCCTTTTTGGGCGCGTTCGGATTCGTGTATTCAGTCTGCACGGTAGCGCCGAGCTGCTGCAGCAGCGCTTTGGCACCCTCGGCGAACTGACCGGTGGGCGCGAGCGCCAGGTACTTCTCGAGGGCTTCCCTCATGCCCGGCGGCGCCACCATTTTGCCGTCCGCGCCGATGGTGAGCTTGGCGGAGAGCGCGGTGGCGTATTGGAATTGGGCGTCGGCGTAATTCGGGTCGGCCTCGATGGCTTTTTGGAAGGCTTGTTCGGACGCGGCGGTCTGGCCGCTGTTGACGAGCAGCGCGCCGAGATTGTAGTAATACTTGCCGGCGTTGGGCGGATCCAGCTGGGCGGCCTTGTTCAGTTCGGCTTGGGCCTCGTCGAACTTCTTGTCGCGCGCCAGAGCGAGGGCGAGATTGTTGTGGTAGCCGGCATCGGCGGGCTGCAGCTCGATGGCCTTTTGGTAAGCTTCCAAGGTTTTTTGCAGCGCGGCCTCTTGCTCGGCGCCGGCCTTGGTGGTGGCGAGCCCGGTGTAGGCGTCCGCCAGATTGGCCCACACGACGTGCTGGCTGGGATCGAGTTCCGTGCCCTTCTGGAAGGCGGCGACGGCGGCGGCATAGTCCTTGGCGAGCATGGCCTCCTTGCCGGCGTTGAAGCTGTCGTTGAGCGCCTTGTTTTTCTTGATGATCTCTTCGTTTTCCTTGGCGGCCTTTTCGAGCTTCTCCTTCTGTTCCTTGCTCATGCCGCGATCGGCTTCGGGCGCGGGCGCCGCACCACCGGCAGCGGCCTGCTGGCCCTGCGACTGGAGGTTCATGTTCACCGGCGTGGGATCGCCCAGCCGGGTGCGCACCTTGTCGACGTGATACAGCGACTTTGTCGCCGTCTCCGAGCACGCTGACGGTGTAAACGCCGATGGGCAGCCCGTTGTAGACATAGTGGCCCTTCTTGTCGGTCTTGGCGCCTTTGTAGGTGCCCTTCATGTCGTTGCGTTCGATGAGAATCTTGGCGCCCTTGAGGGGTTGTCCGTCCGCGCCCTTCACGTCGCCTTCGATGGCAGTCACCTGCGCGAAGCAGGCGCCGGCGAAGAGCAAGAAGGAAATTCCAAACGATATCAACCCACGTGATTTGGCAGGCATGGCCATTGCCCTCCCCAGGAGAGTTTTAGTGTGTCCACTCAACAGCATACTACGGTGAGTCGGTAGTTGGCCATGCCCGACCGGGATGAGATGTCCGGTGGGCCGAGGGGCAAGCCGTTGAATCCAAACCGGCGCGGGGAACGTCTAACTGACATGCTCGCAGGGAATTGTCATACGTTACAATAATGGGCATAAGGTTGGATTGGGAAGACTAAGGTATGCGGGGGATCATTTCCTTCCTGTTAGCTGTCGGCAGCCTGTCAGGGCAAACGAGTCTGGAGCGGGCGCGGGAGCTGTACCATCGCACGGACTACCAAGCGTCGCTCGAGGTGCTGCAGAGCGTGCGGAAACCCACGGGCGCGTCATACGAACTGATCGGGCAGGATTACTACATGCTGGGCGACTACAAGAAGGCCACCGACGCCTTCCAAAAGGCGTTCGCCCTGGAGCCGGGCAAGTCGGAGTACGCACATTGGTTGGGACGCACATTCGGCCGGCGCGCGGAGACATCGAGCATGCTGACGGCCCCGCACTACGCTTCCAAGGCGCGGCAATATTTCGAGAAGGCCGTGGAGTTGGATTCCTCGAATGAAGAAGCGCTGAACGATCTGTTCGACTACTATCTGCAGGCGCCGGGATTCCTGGGGGGCGGATACGATAAGGCCGAGAGCGTGGCCCACCGCATCGCGAAGCGCAACCCGGCCGAGGGCGCATTCGCCGAGGCGCAATTGGCGGACAAGCGCAAGCAGTACGACACGGCCGAGGACCAACTGCGGCGGGCGATGGAACTGGCGCCGCGGCAGGTGGGCCGAGTGCTGGATCTGGCGCGGTATCTGGCCAAGCGCGGACGCATTCAGGAGAGCGAGGCGGCGTTCGACAAAGCCATGCAGATCGCGCCCAACAGCCCGAAAGTATTTTTTGCGCGCGCTCGGACGTATGTCGAGCAGAAGCGAAATCTCGACAAGGCCAAAGAGCTTCTGGAAAAATACATCAAGAGCAATTTGACGCCGGACGATCCCCCGCGCGAGCAGGCCGAAAAACTACTGAGAGAGGTCTCCGGCGCCTAGCGGCCGGGCGACCCGCCGCGCATGCAAATCGGCGAAGCACTCCGGTTCAGTTGGGACGCGCTCCGAGCGAACAAGTTCCGCACGTTTCTTACCGCGCTGGGGCTGATCATCGGGAACGCGTCGGTCATTCTGGTGGTCACCATCTCGATCACCAGCCGCGAGTACATTCTGGATCTGATCCGCGGCGTCGGTTCCAACCTGATCTACGCGCAATACACGGCGGGCACCAACACGGCTACGCAGGTGGACGCCGATTTCATCAAGCTGGCGGACGTGGACGCGGTGCGGCGTCAGTTGGGTCCTCGCATCGTGGCGGCGACGGGCGTGATGTCGTCCACCGGACGGGTGCTGATCGACGGCAAAGAGCAGGATGTTTCGGTGATCGGCACCGACCCGGATTATCCGGTGGTACGCAACATGGTGCTGCTGTCGGGACACTTTCCCGATGAGGCCGATCTCAGGCAGCGCGCGCATGTGGTGATGCTCACCGAGAAGCTGGCGGCGCGGCTGTACGGCGGTCCGCAAGCGGCGGTGGGGCAGATTCTGAAGTTGTTTGGCCTGCGGTTCACGGTGATCGGGGCGTTCAAGGAACGGACCGGAACATTCGGGCAGACCGAGATTACGAACGAGACCGCGCTGGTGCCGATCTCGGTGGTGAAACTTTTCACGCCGGTGGAGCGCATCGATCCGATGTACGTGCAGGCGCGGCTGGCGTCGGACGTAGTGCCGCTGACGGCGGCGATCAAGGATCTGATCGTGAGCCGGCATCGGACCGGAGCGCGCTACAACGTCGAAAATCTCTCGGGCATTCTGGACGCGGCGCAGCAGATCGCGCTGGTGCTAACCATCGTGCTGATCATGATTTCGGTGATCGCGCTGATCATCTCCGGAATCGGCATCATGAACATCATGCTGGTGACCGTGACTGAACGGACACGAGAGATCGGGATTCGCATGGCGGTGGGGGCGTCGCGCCGCGATGTGCAGGAGCAATTTCTGACCGAGGCGGTGGTAATCAGCATGGTGGGCGGGCTGATCGGCGTGTTGCTTGGACTGGCGGTTCCGCTGAGCGTGGGTTCTTCACCGACGAGATCCGTATCCCGATTTCGAAGCTGTCGGTAGTGATTGCGTTCGCCAATTCGCTGCTGGTGGGCGTGGTGTTCGGGCTGCTGCCGGCGAATCGGGCGTCGCGATTGAATCCGACTGAGGCGCTCAGGTACGAGTAGCGAGCGGCAATTCGGTTCAACCCGGATATGAGTGGACGGGAATTCCCTCGGCTTCAAAAGCGGCTTGCGCGGTCATTGGTAAGTCACGGAAATACTGACATTGTCGCTCCCGGCGAGATGCCCACATCCAGCCCTGCTGCCGTGAATCGCTGGCATTTGTATGGTTGGCGATTGACAAGGAGCCATTCACGCCCGAACTTGGAGCAGGAGGCAGCGCCAGCAAAACCGCCGAGGGTACCGTGAACTGCTTGGGCCGAAACCGGCGCCATGCAAGTGAAAGACGCTGTGCTGACAGCTCGCTCAGCGGCGTGGATGTATTGGACATATCATTTATTACCTGGTCGTATCCGCTGATCTCGACATAGCTGTTCGGCGAACCTCCAGACCAGTTGACAGTGACACCCTTTGGACCGATCCACGTTGACGATGTCGGTTTCATTCGTCCAGACCAGTGGAGCCTCCAACGTAATGCCCGCTTTGAAATTTCCGACATTGGCGCCGCCGGCGCCGTTGTCGAAAACAAACATACCACCCGCGTCCGGGATGAAGGTCGGCAGATTATTCCCGCCCCCGAGTTGACCCGCATAGAATCCGTCCTCGTCGCCGCTCGCGATAGATCGTGGAGTGACCGTTAGGGCCGCTGACGTCGATGCTTGCGCCCGCATCCAGCGGTCCGGAACTATTGATGCCGCTGAATCCGATAGTCATGCACAATGCAGCTTCCAATTGACGGACTCTTCAGGTTCGCGGCGCTGAATTGACCCGGCAGAAAACTGGAGAATTGGGCCGTTGCATTGTCTGAGTAGCTGGCATTTGGTGGGGCTATGGTCGCCGGAGGAGTTGTGACCACATCCCTGCTGAGGTCGATCGTTCCAAAGTTGAAGGACGGCTTGCCGAGCGCGGCCTGCAGCACATCCGAAGTGATGCCGAGCGCAGGTTCGGAACAAGTGCGTCCGCTGGCGGCGACGGGAATCGTGGCGGTGTTGCTGATGATATCGCCAGTTCGCACCACTAACGAGACGTTGCATCCAGGTTGAACGCCGGCCGGCACGATAACTTGAATTTGATCCAGGCCCGGATAAGTCGACCGGCCGTGGTATGTCACTTTGGCGGAGACTCCTCCGATGTCCACTTCGATCGGAATGTTGGCAAGGTCCACCGGAGTCTGTACGTTACTCTCGTCACCTGCCGCGGGTCCGATGCCGGAACCCCAAAGGTTTACGTACTCTCCTGTCTGGATGGAATTCGTCAAGCCAAGATAATTGAAGTTTGCATCGAGCGCCGCCGCCGGTCCCGATCCCGCTTGATTCACGGTCAGGATACCAAACGCACTCTGCACCACCCGAATGGGCGCCGGTGGACCAGCTTGCCCGTCGGTGGTCACGGTAATCTGTCCGGTCCCGACAGGAGTGGTCGGATGGCAAAATCGCCCCCAGCTGAGTTGGAGTGACGTAGTAGAGAACCGGATGGGTGGTTGTGCCATTCACGGTAACGCTGACGGAAACTCCACCGAGCGAAGTAAGCAGCGGATAGGCGGTCTGCACGGGAGTGCTAGCGCTCGCGAGATTCGATCCTTGGATGATGAAAACCGCACCCTGAGCGATACCGTAGTTCGGCAAGCCGGGTGAGATATAGCTGTAATTGTTTTGTAGCTGGCTGATGAACGGCGCGTTGCTGACGGGCAGAGTCAGGGTGTTGCTGACTGCGCCGCCGATTGCGAGGGAGATGTTCTTACTACCCGTGGTCGCATCGGCCGGCACCTGGAAATTCACCTGGTAGACGCCGACTTGGCCGGCCTCAAGGCCTGAGAACAGGACCGTAACCGCCTTGTCAGCCAGGGTCACGACCGGCGCCGTCGTGGTTCCCGCTACGGGGTTATATGGCGACCGCGATCCTGTTGGGACGACCGCGGTGGTGGGTCCCATACCGATAGCGTAGATAACGACCACTTCACCCGGCGACGCAGGAGAGGTGGCAGTTACCCGCGTTCCGAATGCATGATATGCGAGCACGTTCCCTTGTCCGGGGACATCGGCGCTATAGAGCGCCGGCGCATATTGAGTCAGCGATACGTCGAATGGCGCAGAGGTCCCCACCTGAATGGTGGTTGGCCCGAGCGGTGCATCCACCGCGATCTGGATCTGAAGCTGCGACGCAGTGGCCGACAAAACCGCACACGCCTTGCCGCCGATGGTCACGGGGATCGATGTACTGCTTCCGAAATTGCTGCCAGCGACATTCGCCAGAGTTCCGGGCGCCAGGTGGGTGCTGATGGAGGCGGAATCAACTACCCCGCTGATCGACGGTGTTTGAGCTAACAGCGCGCTTCCGGAGATGAGCAGGAGTAAGCTGGCGGCTACACACAGGCTTTTCATAAAGTTGTTTCCCTTCGTTCGAGGATCACTGCACGCCGATCGTGACTGCATTGCTCGGGCGGCCGATGTAGGTCAGGCGCACGGGAACGGCAGAACCGGGCGCAACGCCGGTCGGCACGCGGAAATTGACCTGGTAGTAGCCGGGATAACCGGGAGCGGCGCCGAAATACAGGACCTCCGCCAGCCTGCCGCCGATCGACACTTGTGGAGGGATCACACCGCCATCAACCAGGCTGGTTGTGTACATCGATAGCGCCTCTCCGGCGACGGCCGGATTGTCGGCGGAAGCAATCTGCCCGGTCAATGCGTGCCAGATCGCGCCTTGCCCTTGGCCGTCGCCCGAGATAGAGAACAGCGCCGGCGCGGGAACCAACACAGGCGGATGGTAGATTTCGGCGCTGGAGGTCGTAGCAGGAAACAAATCGAAGCCACCGGTGATCAAGACCTGACCGTTGTTGAGCAAGGTGGCCTTGTGCAAATATCGGGCCGCGATCATGCTGCCGGTCGGCCCGAACGTGCCTAAGACTGGATCGTAGATTTCGGCGCTGGCGAGAGCACCGCCGCTGGGAAACTCGCTACCGGCGATTAGGACCGTGCCGTCGGGAAGGAGGGTGGCCGTGTGCCCTTGGCGGCCAATAGTCATGCTACCGGCCACAGTGAACGTTCCGGTCTGCTGATTGTACAGTTGAGCCGTCTTGTTGGAGTAGGCGTCCCTGGAAAATCATTCTCGGAATCGCCGGTGAACAAAACCTTGCCGTTCATGAGCAGTGTCGCTGTCTGGTAGTCAATGTTGCCGGTGGGGCTAAAGGTGTCGGTCACGGGATCGTAGACCTCGCCGTCAATTATTACGGGCCCTCATCGTTGGAGCCGGTAAGCAAGACCTGACCGTTCGCCAGCAGTGTTGCCAGGGACCTCCAGGGTGTCTCGGTCGTCGTAGCTCTGAAGGTACCACGGGAAGGGTCATATAGCTCCGCTTGGGCTACGGGGGGAAGTTCGATACGTCACCGTAGATGAAGACCTTACCGTTCGGTAGCAACACGGCTGGACCCCCGGGGGCGATCAGGTCTCCTGTTGCCGCGAAAGTCCCACTAGAAGGATCGTAAATCTCGGCGCTGGTCAGTGGGCCACAACTCGATGGCAGCGGGCAGCCGCCGGGTCGTGTGCTCTCTAATGGTCCGAAGCCTCCCGCGATCAAAACTCTGCCATCAGGAAGTAGGGTGGCGCTGTGCGCACTCCGTGCCCTGGTCATATTGCCCGTGGGGGTGAACTTGCCGGTAGCCGGATCGTATATTTCTGCGCTTGAAAGGATTGAGTAAAGGACTGAGCTTTCGCCCTGACCCCCTGCGATCAAGACTTTTCCGTCGAGGAGGAGTGTGGCCGTGTGTTGAACGCGGCCCGTGGTCATGTCGCCAGTAGCCGTGAACGTACCTGCGGATTGCGCCAATAGAAGTGCGCAGGGGTCGGTCAATGAAAGTAGCGCGAGAGCAAGAATGGTTTTCACGGGGATCTCCCTCCGGTTCGAGACCGTGCTAATGGAGTATAGGCGGTAAAGTCGTCGGAAGTCGTGGATTTGCGGTGCCCGTTCGGTAAAGATTAGACTTGATAAGCGCGGCTCGCAATGACAGAATTTCCGCCATTCCAGCTCGATCGCCAGAACCAATGTTTGTGGCGCGGCGCTGAGCGAGTTGCCTTGACGCCAAAAGCCTTTTTCATGCTGGAGTACCTGGTGGGACGAGCCGGTCAGCTGGTCACCCACGATGAACTTCTGAAGGAGCTATGGCCGGACTCGTTCGTTCAGCCGGACGTGCTAAAGACCCACATTCTGGATATTCGTCACGCTCTCGGCGACGATGCCAAAACCCCGAAGTTCATCGAGACGCAGCCGAGGCGGGGATACCGATTCATCGCCAGCATCCACAACATCGGTTCGACGGAGCCGGAGCCGAGAGCATTGCCGACCGCCTCCATCGCCGTGCTCCCTTTCGCCAATCTGGGGAGCGAGAAATCGAAAGACTATTTCGGCGATGGGATCGCGGAAGACATCATCAATGAGCCGCAAAGATTCCGGGCCTTCGCGTAATCGCCCGCACCTCCGCATTCGCATTCAAGGGCCACTCCCTGGACATTCGCCGCGTCGCGGGGTTGCTGGGCGTATCCAACGTCTTAGAAGGTAGCTTCCGGACTGAGGGGAACCGCGTGCGCATCACGGCGCAATTGATCACCGCTTCGGATGGAAGCCACGTCTGGTCCGACCGCTATGACCGCTGCATGAATGACATTTTGACGATCCAGGATGAGATCGCGCAAGCAATCGCGGATGCGCTGCAAACCCAACTTCGAGGGCCGGGCGAGCGGCGCCCCGCCAACGCCGAGGCATATCAGGCGTACCTGGAAGGCCGCTACTACGTCCAGCAGGTAACACCGCAAAGCATTGCGCGTGCGCTCGAATGCTATGAGCGCGCCATTCAGCTCGATCCGTTGTATGCGCTGCCCCATTCCGGTTTGGCATTGCAGGCCTACTATCAAGCGCTCTACCTCGCCAGGCGCCCTCGCGAGTTGGTTCCTGCGGCGCTGGCTTCGCTCGGCCGGGCTTTGGACTTGGACCCTGGATCCGCCCAGTCGCACGTGGTGCGCGGAGTTTTTGCCGCGTTTTACGAGTACAACTGGAAATCGGCTGACGAGCACTTCACCAAGGCTCTGGAAATGGACCCGTCTTCCGCAATGGTTCGGTTGGGGCGAGCGCTTTGGTTCCTGCTGCCCACGCAGCAACTGGCGGAAGCTCTGGACGAAATCGAACGAGCGGTCACTCTCGATCCGTTCAGCCCTGCCGTCCGATCCGGTGAGCTTTGGGTCCTGCATGCGATGAAGAAATCGGAAGCGGTGGATCGGGCTGCGGGCTGATTCAAATGTTCCCCTCATTACCGATCTGCAGGTTTGCGGCGAGCCTCGCTTTGCTCCTAAGCGACTTGATTGGCGAAGCGGTTATCATACTCGAAGACGGCCTCAAGATTGCTCCAGGCGACGTATTCTTGCTGGGAGTCTTGGCATTGGCTCGCGCCCGCCAGGGACGCATTGCAGATGCTGAACAGATCCGTGCCGGTCTGGAGGAGCGAAGTGGGGCCGGATACATTCCATTCCTTTCGCGGGCTTATGGCACGGAGGCTTGTGGCGACCTGGACTCAGCTTACACGTTACTGGACCAAGCCCTTGACGAACGCGAACCGCTCGCAGTGATCGCTCTAGCAGCTCAGCGTACCGAGCTACTTTCGCATCCTGATTTTCGGTCCTTGTTTCGCAAGATGAACCTGGCGTAGTTGCACGGTGCTGGCATCGGACGTGGTGCCGCTGACCAGGGCCATCCGGGATTTGATCAAGAGCCGGCACCGGACGGGGCGCGCTACAATGTCGAAAATCTCTCGGGGATTCTGGCGTGGCGCAGCGGTGACGCTGACCGAGCGGACGCGGGAGATCGGCATTCGCATGGCGGTGGGGGCGTCGCGCCGCGATGTGCAGGAGCAATTTCTGACCGAGGCGGTGGTAATCAGCATGGTGGGCGGGCTGATCGGCGTGTTGCTGGGACTGGCGGTTCCGCTGAGCGTGGGATTCTTCACCGACGAGATCCGTATCCCGATTTCGAAGCTGTCGGTAGTGATTGCGTTCGCCAATTCGCTGCTGGTGGGCGTGGTGTTCGGGCTGCTGCCGGCGAATCGGGCGTCGCGGTTGAATCCGACGGAGGCGCTCAGGTACGAGTAGCGAGCGGGCGCCGAATTGGTTAGATGCTAACTTATTTCTTCGCCGCTGCGGCAGCCTCTTCGGCTCGCGCTCCAGACAGGATGCCGGCCAGACCCTCGTTGCCCTCGTGACAGGCGTACTCAAAAACCGGGTCGGCGGAGCGTTGCAACGGGATCATCAAAGTCCACGGCTTGGTCCAGGTGCCCGGGTCATTGACCGTGATTTCGTGGTTCAGCGTTTCGGGGCCGGCCAGGGTGAAGCGCTCGACGATGTGCAGTTTATCGCTGGAGAAAGACATGAAAGCTTGCGGCCTGTAGTTGGTGCTATCGACGACCAGCGTATCGCCTTCCCAATGGCCGCGCGAATCTCCCATCCACTCCTGCACGGCTGCGGGAGGATGCGGATTTCCATCCAGCAGGATGCTGCGGACATCGTGAATCATCTCGGTCATGAACATGACCGACTTGGGGGTCTGCACGATCTGGTAGTAGCTTTGGTATCCCGCCAATAGTTGCGGCGATCCGTAGCTGATGCAGCGTTCCGATAGCGAGCGGTCTTCGGGCCCGCGGGCCGGACGGCCCATGCCGGCAAACGCTTCGCCGCGCCGTTTTTGTCCTTCGGGAGTCAGAGCGGGCATCTTGCCATCGGGCGGATCGGTAATGAGCGAAGTGCGGTTCTCCCAGACGCGCTCCACGATCCAAACTGAGCTGTAGTCGCCGGTCTCGCCGTCGGTGCTCTTGAAACCGGTCTTGGTTCCTTTCACGTTCGCCCAGACGGTGCGGAAGATCTGGTCGCCGAATGCGGCGTCGCCATTCCCGCTGAAAAGTTCATGCGCCTTCTTCCGCAGGGCCGCGACTTCTGCGTCGGTGAGAGTGGCTCGCCCGGCCAGCTCCGGAGGCCGCTCCATCGGCGTCGCAATGTTATTGGCCCAGAAGCCCTGCAGATCCGGATGTCCGTCGGGCGTGCGGGGCGGTGTCCAGGTTTGCTTGACCGCTTTGGTGTTCGCGAGTGCGGTTTGAGGCGCCACTTGCCCGAGCGCCACTCCAACCAGCGCCGCGAGGCCGATTCCGAAACAGAGGCATCGATTTTTCATCCAACCCTCCCTGTATGGGAACAAGTATACGCCGGAACGAGATGCTTGGTGATGGTGAGGGCTGGCGCTCAGGAACGGAACGGATCGCGGATTTCGAGGGGTCCGATTCTTCGGCCGTGTTGCAGGTCCTCGGTCCAGAGTATCCGGCAGTCCCCGGCGATAGCCGATGCCACGATGAGGGCATCGTAGAACGAGATGCCTGTGTCGCTCGAGATGAGGAGCGCTTGTGAAAACAGGTGCGCGTCGGGAAAAACCTCGCACAGAGGCATCAGAACCCGGCTCAGATAGAGTTGGGCCTCGGCGATCGGCATCGGCGCAGCAAACTTCCGCGTGGCCGCGCTGAGAAATTCCTGGACGACCTGGTAGCTGATAATACACCGGCGAGTGCTCAATGCGCGGTCCACCAAATCCGAAGCGCGGGCTTGCTTCGCCTTCGAGCGGACGTCGAAGGTGTAGATCAGAACGTTGGTGTCCAGGAAAGACCGCTGGTCCAGCTCCGTCATCGCTGATTGAGTTCCTCGCGAGTGAAGCGCCGTCCGCTGCGAACATGGCTTAACTGCTTCATCAGTCCGCGATACTCCTGACCCCCGGTTTCCGCGCCGGCATAGCGCGCGAGCCATTCCCGGAACGCGGCATTCAAGGTCTTCTTTTCACGGGCCGCACGCAAGCGGGCGCGCTCAATGAGATTTTCTTCAGCGCTCAGAGTGATGTTTCGCACTATTTCAGTGTACACTGATTTAGTGAGCCTGGAAGGAGATGGCTAAGCCCTTGGTTGCTGGGCGAGTGGGGACCCGCCGAGGCGGAGACAGGCTGCCTAAGGTGCATCGCTTAACTGCTTTTGGGGCGGAGCACTGAGGCGGCATAGGGCGATTTCCCGACCCTGAAAATAGAGTGGCAACGGGATGGTGGTTCCATCCGTCATTCTGTACGCTAGAAGTTGAACTATCCTGAAATTAGCATTTGCAACATCTCTTGGAGGTTTTCGATGAGAATGCGATTCCTGGCCTCGACGGCCCTGATCGCGCTGAGCTTTACTGTCGGCGCTTGCAAGAAGAATGTAGCATCCAACACGCCGCCGGCACCGACGCCGGCAGGGGCGAGTGCTACTACTGCCCGAACGACGCCTGCAGCCCGGCCGGCCGAGCAGCGTCCGAGCCAAACGGCAACGAACCAGCGTTCACGCATGCCGGACGCGGCGACGCGGGCGCGCATCCAGGATCTGCTCAACCGGATCCAGGATGCCTATTTTGATTACGACCAGCACACCATCCGGCCGGACGCCCAGGCGACACTGCGCACGGACGCCCACACGCTGGCGGACATCATCAAGCAGTATCCGGACTTCAAGCTGACGGTCGAGGGTCATTGCGACGAGCGCGGATCGGAAGAGTACAACCTGGCACTGGGCGATGCGCGCGCCAAGCAAACCAAGGAATACCTGGCGAACCTGGGATTGCCGGGTGAGCAGTTGCAGGTGGTCAGCTACGGCAAGGACCGGCCGGCGTGCAGCGAGCACGACGAGGACTGCTGGCAGAAGAATCGCCGTGCGCACTTGAGCCAGGCGCAGTAGGGTCTGCGCTAGAGCGCGCGGACATCACTGGCGCGAGAGACGGGACAAGACCCGGTTCAGCGCTTGATCGGCGGGCGGACGTGTCGCACAAGCCGCCTGCGCTTGCCGCGATCGCCACAGTTCGGCGGCCAGCGTCAAGTTTTCTTCCGTCGCGTCGCCTAAGGCCGAAGCCCTGGGGCGTTGGGCCAGCGCCTTGGCGGCACGGTCAGCCAAGTCGGTGTTGGCCTGAAGCGCGACCGTGCATTGATCGAACAATTTCAGGGCGCCGGTCAGCAAGGTCTGGCTGCGCTGAAAGCGCGCGGAAGACCGGAGGCCCCGAGCATCCGGATCCAGGGCCAGGATGCGGTCGACGAAGGCGAGTTGACTTCGCGCGGTTTCATCGGACGGGTTCCAACGCAGAGCCGAGCGGATAGCTGCGCTGGCGCCGGAATAGTCGTCCTGGGCGAGCATAGCCGCTCCCAATCCCACGAAAGCATCCGCATCCTGGTTGTTGTCGCGAAGGATCTCGTGGAAGACGTCGGCGGACTGGCGCGGCGATCCATATTCGAGCAGCAACCGGCCGATCTTTTTCTTTTCGTCGATGTCCCGGACTTGACCGACGGCGGCAAGCAATTCGGCGATGGCCTGGGTTTTCATCTTGTGCTTGGCCAGGTAATCGGCCAGCTCGAGGCGGGCTTGAACCTTGTTGTGCTCCTCGCCTTTCGGCCAATTCGCGTCGACGGCGCGGTGATAGTAGGAGATGGCGTCGGACGTTTCGTTGCGGCTGGCAGCGATTCGGGCCAAACCGAGATCGGCGGCGCCGTTGTCGGGGTCGCGCTTGAGAAGATCGCGGAGGTAGCGGGCGCCTTCATCCAGCTGTTCCATCTTGACCAGCGCGAGTCCCAGGGCCAGGCGGTAGTTGACATTGCCGGGCGACACCGAGAGGGCGTGACGGAACTGCTCGACGGCTTCGGATTCGCGGTCCTGCCGCTCGAAGGCGATGCCGGTCTGATAATCCTGCTCGGCGCGTGCGGCGCGTTGCGAACGGTAGTAGTAGTTGAGAAAACCGATGAGTATCGCCAACGCCAGCGCGGCGGCGATGACGCCAGGCACCAAAAGTCGCGAGGGCCGGGTCTCTTCGGGCGGGGTCAGATGCTGCCGCTCGGTGGCCTCGCCGATTCCGTAGGTCTGCAAGATGTCTCCCAGGGTGATGAGGCCCTGCAGCTCGCGAACGTTGGAGCGGCTGACCACGGGCAAAACCTTCCACTTGCTCTCGGCCATGCGCTTCATGGCGACGTCGAGCGGTTGATCCAGATGCACGTGCGGGAAGTTCTCGACGGTGAGCAGTTCGGTGGGAATCTTGGCAGTGGGAATCTCGGTCAGGTGCTTGTTTCCGCGGCCGGCCGCAACCTCGGCTTCGGCGTGAGGGAGCGAGATCATGCCCAGCAGCCGTTGGTGTTCGGCGACAACAGGCCAGGCGTTGCGCTCCGGATTCAGATGGGCGAGCGCATCGGCGTAGCGATCGTACATGTTGAGTATATGAGCTGGCGCGCTGGCGGCATCCCGGACGGTAGGCATGGGTTCGCGGTCGCGGGCGCCGCCGGGAAGATGCAGACCGTCCTGGTGCTGGAGGGCCTCGTAGATCGGCTCTTTCTGCAAACGGTAGGAGATGTAGTAGCTGATGAGATTGGAGATCATGAGCGGCACGATGATGGAGTAATCGCGCGTCATCTCGAAGATCATGATCACCGACGTGAGCGGCACGCGGACAATACCGGCGAAGGCCGCGCCCATCCCGACCAAAGCGTATGCGCCGACGCCACCGGTGTAATCGGGGAAGAGTTGATGCGCCGCAGTGCCGACCGCACCGCCCATCATCGCGCCGATGAAGAGACTGGGCCCGAAGATGCCGCCCGCGTTTCCAGTGCCGTAGCATGCGGCCGTGGCCACCAGCTTGAGCACCACCAGGAGCGCCATCAGGTTGAGCGCCATCTGGCCATTCAAGGCTTCGCTGACGTGTCCGTAGCCGACTCCGAGCACCTCGGGCACGAACCATCCCAGGACGCCAACCGTCAAACCGCCGGCTGCGGGCTGCAGCCAGTTAGTCCATTCGGGAAGCTCCGAGAATCGCTTGCGGATGTAGAGAAGCAGCTTCACGAAAGCAGACGGAGACCAGTCCGCCGACGACGCCGAGCACCGCGTAGCTGATGAACTCGAGGGGGCTGACGAGTTGATAGGAGGGGACGTGGAAGAGCGGCTCGTCGCCGAGCAGCAGGTGCAGGACGATCCAGGAGGTGGCGGAGCTCAGTACGATGGAGCCGAGCACGGGAGCGTGCAGGTCGCCCATCACTTCCTCGAGCGAGAAGAGCACGGCGGCTACGGGAGTGTTGAAGGCAGCGGCGAGCGCGGCGGAAGTGCCGACCGGGATCAGGTCGCGGATTTTTTTCGAGCCGAGCCCCAGCCGGCGGCCCAGCACCGAGGCGAGGCCGGCGCCCACGTGCACCGAAGGACCTTCACGTCCAAGAGCGATGCCGCTGGCGAGCGAGATCGACGAGCACATGAATTTTCCCAAGACCGTGCGAAGGCTGATGAAGCCGTCGCGCAGAAAAAGCGCGGCCTTGGTTTGCGGGATTCCGCTGCCGCGCGCGTTGGGAAAAGATCGAGACAGGAAGTAACCGGTGACGATGGCGCCGACCACGGGAATCAGGAGGCGGCGCCAGGCCGAGCCGCCGGCGGGGTACATGCGAGACCCAAGATTTTCCGTGACGTAGATGAAGCCGGCGATCACCAGGCCGACGACGGCCCCGATGATGAGGGTGAGGACCAGCAGAACCTTGTCTTCGTATTGTTGGAGACCGCTTCCGGACCAATGCCAGATGCGGGCTCGCCAGGGGCTTACGGATTCAGACGACGTGGCCGTTGGAGGGCTTGCATGCATCGCGGCAGAATTTTTCCAGAAAAGGCCGGGCGCGGAGCGTGCCTTCGTTCAGAGTAGCAGATGCGAGCGCGCGTGAGGCTCAGTGTTTGGCAATTAACGCGTTCCTGGTTTGAGCGAGAGCGTCGCGTAAACGGCCGCCGAGCGGAAAATTCTTGCGAGGCCCATGGAATTGGAGGTAGGCTTCGTGCACCACGGCGGTGGGCTGCAGAGTGGTGTCTTCCAGAGTGCCACGATAAAGCGACTTGGCAATCGACCGCAGGCGCGGGTACACCAACGGCATCAGAGTCTCTATCGCGCCTTGTTCACCCGCCTGCCAGCGGCGAAGCAACGCCGTGATTTCGCCAGGAGACGACAGAGAAGTAGTTTATCACCTGGCGCGCGGCGGTTCAGCGCGGCCGTCAACAGCGGTACGATTCGGTTAGGAGGTCGCCATGCGCGTGAAAGACTTGCAGGCCAGCATGTACGAGTTGACCGATGCCTCCATGGCCCAACGCGTGACACTGGCCTCGCTTGCGGGCGCCTGGATCGTGCTGGCATGGTGGTTGCTGTTCGGCGGCGGACTCGAGACCGTGGGCGCGTGGTTCGGCCGGACCTGGACGCCGGGCGACGAGGCTCGGCGGGTGTGCCTAGCGGCTGGGTTTTCCATATACTATATCCGCATTCTGTTCACCGAGTTCGCGTTCCTGAAGCGCGGCGTGAGCTGGAGCGAAGTGTTCACCATCGCGCCCTGGCTGGTGGGCATCATCTCGTTTCTGGGCGTGACGGGAGGGACGAATCCCGAGCCGTTGGGTGCGGCGGGCATCGCGGGCGGGGTTTTGTTTCTGGCGGGGTCGTGGATGAACACGTACTCCGAATATGCGCGCATGCAATGGAAGTGGCGGCCCGAGAATCGCGGACGATTGTACACCGGGGGGTTGTTCCGATGGTCGCGGCATCCGAACTATTTCGGCGACCTGGTTCTGTTCTCCGGGTTGTGCATGATTTCGGGAGCGTGGATCACGGCCATCGTGCCGGTGTTGATGTTGGCCGGCTTTGTGTTCGTCAACATTCCAGTGCTCGATTCTCACTTGCACGACAAGTACGGGGCGCAATTCGACGAATACGCCAAGCGGACACGGAAGCTGATTCCGCTGGTGTATTAGGTCTAGTATTTGAACAACGCATCGAGCGGAACTACGATGTTGGGATCGCGCGTCTCTAGAAATCCGGATGCGGCTTCCACCAGGCCTGCACGGGTTGCGACGTAGCCTTTTCGATTCTTCGGATTGATGATCCAGACGTAGGGCACACCGAAGCTGATATAGTCGTCGATTTCTTCCTGCATGTACTGCATCGTGTCGTCTTTGGAGAGAATCTCGATGCACAGAAACGGCGGCGAGGTGAAAATCTGCTCGTCCGGTACCGGCATCTTTACGACGGTCACGTCAGGGATTCGAAATCTGGTTGGACTGACCTGCACACGTTGCTCGGGAAAGACCCCTATCTTCAGCTCCTCTCGCCGGTTTCCCAGATAGAGCAAGAATTCCATTTGTATGCTGCTGTGCGTTTTCTCGCCCAAATTTCGGTCCACGACCTCGCCGTCGACGTATTCGCGGTCGGGAGAATAGCTGGTGGCAAGATATTCCTCGATCGAAATGAGAGTGGCCAGTCCCAAGTCTTCTAGCTTAGACGATCCGGGTGGGCGGATCCCCTGTGGGAACTGGGGTCTCAGTGGGGAGACGGCGCTTGCGCTCCACTTTGTGCATTACAATCTGCGCAGGATTCACGGATCACTACGGATTGCGCCCGCGATGGCGGCGGGGATCGCGGATCGCGTCTGGGAAATTTCTGATCTGATAGCATGCTAAGTCCACGACGGTTGATCATCATTGGCTCCGTGCTACTCTTGTTCGGATTTCCAGCAGCACTCTTCCTCAGTGCGAGCGAGATGGGCGGTCCATTGGTGATCGTTACTATCGCGCTGGTCGTTGCGCTGGGGATGCTTTTCGTAGGATGCCTGAAGGCATGGGCCGCAAGGCGGAAACATTCATCTCCCCGCTAAGACCCCACTACCTCCCCGGTGTGCCGGCAATCGGATAGAACGGTGGGATGATGACTCGGGAACGCTGGAAGAATCTGCTCGCCGGCAACTGAGCGTCGTTGCGGGTGGGCGGTCCGGGAAATCCCGGCTGCCGCGCGTGGTACAGTTGAGCTTTCGTCTCGCATGTCCGTTCAGATCCTGTTGCAAGGCAAGATTTTTGGAGCCGAGGAATTCCTGCTCGCCGGCGCGCCGGAGGAGCCGGTTTTCTCGGGACGCCTGCGCTGGCTGAATCTGCTGAGCGAGGTCTTGCCGCGCGCCTTGATCGCCGAGCTGGGGCTTTCGAAAATGCTGCTGGGATCGAGCGGCGGCGAGCAGTTTCTGGCGGTGCTGCCTGAGGAAGTCCGGCCGCAGGTGGAACAATTCCTGAACGCGGCGCGGCAGGGAATGCGCGAGTTGAGCCAAGGGCGGCTGGAACTGCTGTGGGCGATCACGGAGAATCTGGGCGAGTGGACGGTGGTGCGAAAGCGGTTGAACGAAGAATTTCAGCGCAAGCAGGGCACGCCGTTGGTAGGCGGCGGTTTCGACGGGATCGAGGATTTGCCGGAGCCGGATGCGGCGTATTTCGCGGAGCTGGACAAATCGCTGCGGGATGCGACCGAGGTGAGCTGGTCGCCGGATGCGCCAGCGCGGATTGCGACGACGGGCGGGAAGCACTCCTGGCCGATCGGTTCGTCGCCGGACGCAGTGCCTTTGGCGCGACACACGGCGTTGACCGACGACGGGCGCGATCGAGCGACCGCGCTGCTGCTGGCCTGCCGCGCCGAGGGCCGGCCGGTGTGGGGTGTGCTGCGCGGCGACGTCGATAGCGTTGGAATTCGCATGCGGCGACTGCAGAGCATCGAGGAACACGTGCAGCTCTCGGTGCTGTACAAACAGTTTTTCGCGGGCGAAGTGGAAGTGTTATGCTCGCTGCCCGAGTTCTGGCGCAGAGTGAATCTGCTGTACACGGGCGGCGACGATTTCGCGGTGTATGGCGCGTGGGACGCGCTGATCGGGCTGGCGCGCGAGCTGCAACGGCTGTTCCAGCGGTTCGCGGAAGAACATCTGAAGGATTTTCCGGGCGCCGAGGGCAAAACCATCACCATGGCGCTGGCGCTGGCGCCGGATCTGACGACGCCGCTGCGGTCGGTGTGGGAGCGGGCGGGCGATCAGCTCGAGATCGCGAAATCGGCCGACAAGGATTGCTTCTACTTGTTGGGCCGGACGCTCGAGTGGAAGCAGCTCTCGGACGCAGCGGAGCTGAAAGACGAGCTGACCGGAATGGTGCGCGAGTTCGACGTGGCGCCGCAGTACATCCGCGATCTGTGCGGAATTTATCGGGAGACGCGGCGTGCGCCAGGGGCGAAGCGCGTGGAGCGGCCGTGGCGATTTCATCGCAGGCTGCATCGGATTCTGGGCAGCTCGCGGTCGCGCGATTTTCAGAAAGCGCGGGCCAGCCTGATTGCCGACCTGGTGGGCAAGAATCCCGCCAATCTCAAGTTGCGGCCCTCGGGGCGCGTAGCGTTAGAATGGGCGAGATTGTCCACGGAGGGACCGGAACAGTAGCGAGCAGTGGCGCACGCTCTGGTGCGTGCCGCGTTCACGCGCGTGTGAACGCGCTTAAGAGAGGATGAATGGCTGACGAACCCGAACAGCAGGTAGAACAAGCAGGCGGCGAGCCCGAGAGCAGTGCCCCGGACGTGGGCGGCTCGGAAGCGGTGGCTGAAACGGCGGCCGCTCCAGAAGCGGTCGCTAAAGAGCCAGTCGCGAAGGAAGGTATCGCGAAACAAGCCCCCGCTAAGGAAGGTGGCGCTCGCGAGAGTGGTTCCAAACAGGGTGCGGCTCGACCAGGTGGCGGTGGTGGGGGCGGGCGGCCAGGCGGCGGCGGTGGCGGCGGCCGCGAAGGTGGGGGTGGAAACCGCGAGGGCCGGGGACGCGAAGGTGGTCGTGGACCGCACGCCGGCGGTCCGCATGCTGGAGGCCGCGAGGGCGGCCGGGGCGATGATCGGCGCGGCGGCGATCGCGGGCGTTTTGAAGGCCCGCCGGAGATCGACCTCGACAAGCTTATCTCGGATCCTTTGTATCTCGATAACCAGGCGCACGGCGTAGTGAGCCGGATGCGCGACATGGATTCGGGCACCAAGAGCCAGTTGCGGCGGCTTTATAACGCGGTGCGCCGGGCGGTGCGGGCGCCGGAGAGCGAGCGCCAGCAGCAATTCGTGATGTTGCGCGCGAGGCTGGCCTACACCATCGCGCGACATTCGCTACGCAGTCTCGATTCGCTCGAGAAGCTGCTGCTGCAGGTCACGCGCAAGAACGAGGCGCGCGGATATGAACGATTTCGCGATCTTTTCGAAGCTATTGTCGCGTATAACGAGTAAATCAGGTTGACATGAGTTCTCACACAGCGCAAACCCAACTAAAGCTGATCGGAAAATTGATTCTGGAGGGAGACATTACCTGCCAGACGGGGCTGCACATCGGCGCCGGGAAGGGATCGCTCGAAATTGGCGGCGCGGACAATCCGGTGGTAAAAGACGCTTTCGGGCTGCCGTACATTCCGGGCAGCTCGCTGCGCGGCAAGCTGCGCTCGCTACTGGAGCAGTCGTCCGGGCTGGCGGTACCGTCGGAGCTGGTCTATCTTTCGAAGCGTAAGGGGCAGGAAGTGCGCATCCATCAGAGCGACCGGCCGGATGACGACGTCTGCATTTTGTTCGGGCGCAGTCCGGGGCGCATGGATCGCGTGTCGGGCGAGGCGTTGGAGTCGACCACGGCCACGCCGGCGCGGTTGACGGTGTACGATGCGCCGTTGATCGCCGAGAGCATCACGCCGCAGATGCGCGAAAACATGGATGACGAGCTGACCGAAGTGAAGAGCGAGAACGCCATCGATCGCATCACCTCGCAGGCCAATCCACGGACGCTCGAGCGCGTTCCCGCCGGCGCGCGGTTCCACTTCCGCGTCGTGCTGGACGTGTTGTGCGCCGAGGATCGCGAACTGCTGGCGCGGTTGCTGGAAGGCTTGCGGCTGCTCGAAGACGACAGCCTGGGCGGCGGCGGATCGCGCGGGAGCGGCCGCGTGTCGTTGTCGAATCTGAAGCTGACCTGGCGCGGCAAGAGCTTTTACGCCTCCGGTGCGGCCGAGCAGGAATTGCTGGCGGGTGCGGGCCTGGCGGCGTTGCAGTCGCTTGCCAACGCGGCCGATTTCGCCGAGAAGCTCGCCGAATAAAAGATGCCGCCGGTTGGCTCGAGCAAGTGTTATGCAGTTCGCTTCCGTCCGGCCGGGCCGTGGCGCTTCGGTCCGGATTCGGGGGAACGCGATCGCGTCGATCTGATTTGTCACAGCGACGCGGTGTTCTCGGCGGTGTGTTCGGCCATGGCGCAGCTCGGTACGCTCGATGACTGGCTGGAAGCGACCGCACGGTCGGCCACGCCGGCGGTGCGATTCAGCTCGCTGTTCCCGTTTCAAGGCCAAACGCTGCTGGTGATCCCGCCGCGCAGTCTGTGGCCGCCTGTTGAACCGGCCAAGGTGCGATACAA
Source organism: Terriglobia bacterium (assembly GCA_963792065.1). Classification (GTDB taxonomy): domain Bacteria; phylum Acidobacteriota; class Terriglobia; order Bryobacterales; family Bryobacteraceae; genus Palsa-89. The sequence goes on along the minus strand of CAWBUU010000001.1, from coordinate 4,339,450 downwards.
AGGCGCCCGTTTCGTTCCGGTGCCGGTGGTGGAATCGCTACTCGCCGAAAAGGGCATGGACGAAAATCGCTGGTCCGTGGATGGCGCGAGCAAGTGCCTGGTGCCCGCGGATCGGGCGGGCGGGCCGTTCCGGATCACGGTGCGATCGAGCGCTGGCGTAGATCGCGTCGAGCAGGGACACCTCGAGCCGCACGCGACAGCGTGTCTGGAATTCGCGCGCGGCGCGGGATTGTGGGCGATCGTCGAGTTCGCGGATGAAGATGCCGCCGCGAAGTGGGAAGCCCCGGTGCGCAGCGCGATGCGGCTGCTGGCCGATTCCGGCTTCGGCGGAGAGCGGTCGCGCGGCTGGGGCCGATCGGACGAGCCGGAGTGGGAACCGTGGACACCGCCGCAGGCCCCTGCGAGCGAAGAACAGGGCGAGCACGCATTCTGGCTGCTGTCGGTGTTCACGCCTGCTTCGGGCGATGCAGTGGACTGGAGCCGCGGAAATTACTCCACCGTTTCGCGGCGCGGGCGGATCGAGAGCAGCGCGCGCTGGGGCGAACCGAAGAGCGAAACGCTCATGATCGAGGAAGGATCGGTGTTGCTGGCGGGCGGCGCATTGCAAGGCGCGGCGCGCGATGTCGCACCGGCAGGATTCCCGCATCCGGTGTATCGCGCCGGATTCGCGGTCGCGGTGCCCATTCCGTGGAGGGCGCCGGCGTGAAATACAGGATCACCTGTCTGACACCGACGCTGGTGGGCGACGGCCAGAAGCTCGCGCCCATCGACTACATGGTGTGGAAAGACCACGTCAACGTCCTCGATCAGCGGCGCATCTTCCGCCTGCTCGCGAAGGGGCCGCGCCTGGACGGATACCTGAGCCAGCTCAAGAAAGCCGAGAAGCTGGACTTCGCATCGTGGGGTGGGTTCGCGCAGAACTATTCCGGTCGACGCATTCCGTTCGAGCATCCGAGTTCGACGCAATATTGGGAGCGGACGCACGCCGAGCATCTGTTCATCCCGACGTTCAGCACCGGGCCGCGCGGACCTTATCTACCGGGGACCGCGGTCAAGGGCGCGCTCCGAACGGGCGTCCTGCATGGGCAGATTTCCGAGCGATCGCTGAACGATCTGGCGGAGCGCACCGCATCCGAAGGACGTCTGCCGCGGCGTCCGGCGATTTCAGTGGAAGAAGCCGCTCTGGGATCGGGCGGTGCGGACGCGATGAGGTTCATCGCAGCGACTGATTCCGGCACGGTGGCCGAAAATGTTTTCAAAATTTACCTACTGCGCGTGTCGACGCTGGAATCGCGCGGCGGGCGGTTCGAGTTGGCGTGGAAACAAACTCCGCGCGGTAACGTGAAGCGGGCCGAGGACAGCACGCCGGCGTTCGCCGAGATGGCCGTTCCCGGCACCGTTTTCGAAGGCGAGTGGCACGAGAGCGCGTTCCTGGCGCAGCCCGAGATCGCCAAGGCGCTGCGCAAGCGCGACCGGCTGGATGCGGCAAAAGTGTTCGAGATGGTGAATGCCTACAGCGAACATCTGCTGCGCGTGCAGCGGCAGTATGCGGAATGGAGCGGCCTCGCGCTGCTCAAGTCGACAATCGAACAATTGCAGGTGCGCTTGGGCCAGATTCAGGTGGCCAAGTATGGGTGCCTCTTGCCGCTCGGTTGGGGCGCGGGTTTTCTTTCCAAGGTAGCGTTTCTCGACACGAAGGACGATGCGTACCGCAAGGTGCTGGAGCAAGTCGGGTTCTACGCGCGCGCCATTCAGTCGGGGCTGCCGTTTCCAAAGACGCGCAAAATTGTGTTCATGGGAAACCTGCCGGCGAGCCTGGCGGGGTTCGTGCACCTGACGGTCGGGGAGTGAATCGTGCTGCACTCGATGGCTCCTTTCTTTGTCGTCGATGACCTCCGGATGAGTCTTGACTTCTACCGCTCGAAGCTGGGCTTTGAAGTCACGTACACCGGAGGAGGAGACGGACCGGGCGACGATTTCTTTGGCATCGTACAGCGTGATGGCGCAATGCTGATGCTCAAGGCCATAACTCCCGAGATCCATCCGCAGCCAAATCATTCCCGTCACGAATGGGCGCGTTGGGATGCGTACGTTCACACTTCTGATCCCGACACGTTGTATGGCGAGTACGTCGGCAGAGCTGTGCCGATCCATCGCGAGCTGGCCGACACCGGCGACGGGTTGCGAGCGTTCGAGATCCTCGACAATAGCGGTTACGTGATTTGTTTCGGGCATCCACTCGAGAAGCAGTAACCGCCGCGCGAACCCGTAGCAAGGCGTTGCGGTGTTCACTCACTTTGTCGCCCGATTCTTCATGAACTCGGCAATGCTGGTCTCCGTTCGCTTGCTCTTCGCGAGCCAGGACACCTGCCACTCGGTTAGGCGTTCACTCTTCTTCGGAATGAAGCGCCCCGGTGAAGGCTCATCGATCCACTCGAGTTGACGAACCAGAACCAGTGGTGGCTCGGCGCCGGGAGATTGCCGGGCGAACGAATCGGCTCTTTCGTACTGTGCAAAAGCGACGAAATAGTCGCTCCCGCGATTCAGGTCCCCGGCGCCTTTCTCCGGATGCAGCCAGACGCGGTACTCAAGCACGTCATCGTAGAAATAGCCTCCTCCCGACTTTGCGTTGGGCGAGTAGGTCCCCACGCGCTTGGGATCAAGGGCCAAAGGGTAGTCGCTGATTCCGGAGGCAACCTGATCCGCATGTAGAACAGCGAGACGCGATTGTTTGCGATCGCACGCAGCAGACGCTAGCAGAATACAACCCAGCGCGGTTAGCGGCCGAACCAGACTGCGCACAAAATTAGCTTAAATCAGAACGCATCCTAAATGTATCTGCCAATTTCATAGGCCGACGCCTTGCCGTCGCCTGCGACCGTGCTAAGATTCAACTAAGAAACAAGTCCGGGACACGGACTGCCAACTCCGCGTTCTCTCCCCCAACCATGTACAACGCCTATTTCGGATTCTCGGAGTGTCCTTTCAGTCTCAGCCCGAATCCCGCATTTTATTTCCGCAGCGCGCAGCATGAAGAGGCGCTGGCCAATCTGACTTACGGCATTCAGAGCCGCAAAGGCTTCATCGTACTCACCGGCGAGGTCGGAACCGGCAAGACTACGCTGCTCGAATGCCTGCTCGAATATTTCGCCGCGCAGCGCATCGAGTTTGCGTTTCTGTTCAATTCGCGGCTGACAGCCGATCAGTTTTTCTCGATGATCGCCTACGATCTCGACCTGCAATGCGATCGGACCTCGAAGACCGAGGTGCTGTTCGCCCTCAACTCACACCTGCTCGAGCAGGCCGCACAAAACCGGACCGTTGCCCTGATCGTCGACGAAGCGCACAACCTGGGATGCGACGTACTGGAAGAAATCCGGCTGCTTGGCAATCTCGAAACGCCCCAAGGAAAATTGCTCCAGATCGTGCTGGCCGGGCAGACCGAGCTGGATCGGAAATTGGACGCTCCGGAGCTGCGGCAACTCAAGCAGCGCATCGTGCTGCGGTCGAAGCTCGAGGCGTTCACCGAGGCCGACACATCGCGCTACATTGCGGCGCGGCTCGCCAGGGCCGGCATGCCGGATCAAACCGTGTTCCCACCTGAAATTCTTTCCGAGATTCACTTCCGTTCGCAAGGCATTCCGCGGCTCATCAACACCATCGCGGACAACCTTTTGCTGACTTGCTTCGCGATGGACCACCGTGCTGCGACCGTCGAGATGCTCGACGAAGTAAGTCGCGATCTGCGACTGGAATGGCCGGACGGCCATCGGGCGCTGGCCACCGCTCATCCGGCTTTTTGACGGTTCGTCTGAAAAACAGCGCTGGCCGGGCCGATCAAGTCTAGCTTAGACTCAGGGAGGCATTCCATGCGAAAGAATCTCGATGCTCTGTTCGTTCTGCTGGCGGTGGCCGGAATCCTGGCGGCACAGCAACGGTTCGACCTCAAGGTCAGAACTTATTTTTTTGCCGGCTTCTCGGGCGACACAGCTTCGCTCGAGAAGGGGATGAAGATGTGCGAAGACTCGCTGGCGACGGATCCGAAGAACGCCGAAGCGCTGGTCTGGCACGGCGGCGGCCTGCTGTTTCGAGCCGGACAGGCGTTTCAGAAAGGCGATCAGCAGAACGGCATGCAACTTTGGACACGCGGCTTGAAGGAGATGGACGACGCGGTGGAGATCGCGCCGGAGGATCTGGGCGTGCGCATCCCGCGCGGCGCAGTGTTGTTTGCGAGTTCGCGCAATCTGCCAAGTCCGGAGATGGCACGGCCGTTGGTCGAAAAAGCTGTCAGTGATTTTGAAGAGGCGTACAAGCTGCAGGGACCGGATCTGACCAAGCTGGGAACACACCCGCACGGCGAGCTGCTGATCGGCTTGGCGGACGGATACAACCGGCTCGGCAACCAGGAGAAGGCGCAGGAGTGGTTCGAGCGGATTCAGCAAGACATGCCCGGCACGGCCTACGCGAAGTCGGCGGCTACCTGGCTCGAGACCAAGTCGCTGGCTCCGGAGCAGGCCGGGTGCATCGGTTGCCACACGGGCAAGTAAGATAAAGTTGACCGCTGAAGGGAACCGATGCCGTGCTGGATGCAATCGCTGATTCGAGTGCTGCTGGTGAACACGGCCGTCGCGTTCATTCCGCCGCTGCTCAACGTCATTGCGGGTGAGCCCCGCCATTCAGCAAGCTTGTCAACACGTTCCTGTATTCGTTGGTGTATTCGCACTGCATCGGGTCGTTGGCATTCGCCACCATGCCGCGGCTATGGATCGGGACGGGAAAGTCGCCGGCCTGGTTGAAGTGGTCGGCGCGCGCGGTGGTGGCGTTCGGCGCGAGCGTAGTCGGCAGCCTGATCGCCGGGATCGTTTTTGTTGCTCTGGGCTGGTGTCCGATCAGCCTGTACTGGGAGCAATTCAACGCCAGCCTGAAAATCGCGGTCTTCCTGACGGTGGTGGCCGGATCGCTGGTCTCGATGTACGGCAGTTTCCGCGAGCGCCTGGAACAGACTACGCTGCAACTGCGGACCAAGGAGTTGGAACGCGAGCGAGCACTGAAACTTGCCTCCGAGGCGCAACTGGCGTCGCTCGAATCGCGCATTCATCCGCATTTTCTGTTCAATACGCTCAATTCGATCTCGGCGCTGATCCCCGAGGATCCCAAGCGCGCCGAAAAGCTGGTGGAGCAGATGGCGGCGCTGCTGCGTTTCTCGCTCGATTCGAATCATTCCGGGCTGGTGCCGCTGTCGCGCGAAATGAAGATCGTGGCCGACTATTTGGATATCGAGCGCGTGCGCTTCGGTGACCGGTTGCGTTTTCGGATCGATGTCGCGCCTGGGCTCGAGGACGCGCGGGTCCCGCCGCTCGCCGTACAGACCCTGGTGGAGAACAGCGTCAAGCACGCTGTGTCGCGCAGCCCGGCCGGCGCCGAGATTCGCATTCGAGGCGTGCGAGATAACGGAGCGCTTCGCATCGAAGTGCTGGACGAGGGCCCGGAGTTCCGGCTCGATCGCGCGCCAACAGGGCATGGCCTCGATATTCTGAAAGGCCGGCTTAGCGCGCTGTTCGGCGATCGAGCGAACCTTGCGCTGGAGCGCTGCGACACCTGGAATCAGATCACGCTCTCGGTTCCGCAAAGCAGCAACGGACATGCGGACGTTTCTGGTTGACGACGAACCGCTGGCCCTGAAGCGGCTGGCGCGGATGCTCACGGCCACCGGGCGCGTCGAGATCGCCGGCCAGAGCAGCGATCCCGCGCAGGCTCTCCAGGCGATTCGCGCGGCCAGGCCGGACGTGCTGTTCCTGGACATCGAAATGCCGGGCATGACCGGGTTCCAGATGCTGTCGCACCTCGATCCGCAGCCGCTGGTTGTGTTCACCACCGCGTATGGCCAGTACGCGCTGGAAGCGTTCGGGGTGAATTCGATCGACTACCTGCTCAAGCCGATTGAAGCTGCGCAACTGGATCGCGCGCTGGATAAGGTGGAACGCATGCGGCGCGGCGCAGAGCCACGGCCGGAGATACGCGAGTTGCTGGATCGGGTCGCGGCGCTGGCCGGCCAGGGCGCGCAGCCGCTGTATCCGGATCGGATCGCATCACGGATCGGCGAGCGCGTGGAGTTCGTCGATCTGAAAAAGGTGACCCACTTCTTCGCCAGTGACAAGCTGACGTACGCATCGACCGCGGCCAAGAACTACGTCATCGACCACACCATCCAGGAGCTGGAGCAGAAGCTCGATCCGCGGAAATTTCTGCGCATCCATCGCGCGACCCTGTTGAACGTGGACTACATCCACGAGCTGCATTCCTGGTTCGCCGGCCGCATGATGGTGCGGTTGAAGGACGAGAAGCGCACCGAGCTGGGCGTGTCGCGCGACCGCGTGCGGGCGCTGAAGGAACGGCTGGGGATCTAGGAGCCATGGAATCGTAAGCTCGCGTTGAAACCAGCGATCGCATGCGAACGAGGATCGCTAGCGGTTCGCCGCCAGCAGTTCCAACAGCGCACCCGACACTGCGTCCGGCTTCTCGCGCGGCATGAAATGCCCGGCGCCTGCAACGATGCGCCGCGCGGCTAATGCCGGAAACAACGTCCGCTCCACCGGCGACTCCGCTGCCGGCCGGCCGAGTCCGTCGTCCGCGCCGTATAGCGTGATGGCCGGAGTCTGGATCTTCGGGCGCTCCGCCAGCCGCCGCTCCATCTCGCGGAAGCGCGGCTCGCCGGGCGCATTGCCGTTGCGATGCCGGTAGGAGTGAATCACGACGTCGACGAAATCAGGATTGTCGAACGATACCGCAGTGCGATTGAATGTCTCATCGCTGAAATGCCAGGTCGGCGACCACGTTTCCCACAGCAGGCGGCACAACGGTCGCCGATTCAATTTGAGTCCCGCGCGACCGCGCTCGGTGTTGAAGTACCACTGATACCAGAGCGCCTGCTCCGTTCGAGGCGGCGCCGGACGCGGTGGCGCGCTGGTGTTCTGGATGGTGTAGCCGCCGATCAACACCGTTGCGCGCACGCGCTCTGGGTGCAACGCCGCCGCGATCCCGGCGGCTCGCCCGCCCCAGTCGTAGCCGGCCACCGCGAACCGGTCGAGCTTCAGCGCGTCGGCAAAATCCACCAGGTCCTGCCCGATCGCCGCCTGCTCGGCCATTCGAGGCGCGACCGCATCGCGAAACCGAGTGGGCCCGTAGCCGCGAAGGTAAGGAACCAGCACGCGATACCCGGCGTTGACCAGCGGCGGCGCGACCTCGTCATATGCGCGCACGTCGTCAGGAAATCCATGCAGCAGGATGATCGGAAACCCCGCTCCGGATTCCTCGTAGCCAATGTTCAGCACGCTGGTCGCGACCGATTTGGCCGACTGCGAAGCGCCCGTTTGCGCCCACACGGCCGCACCGTCGCGATAGCAGCCGCACGCAGAATCGCCCGACGGCTCGGCTTCATTCGCCGTGCCTCCCCTCGCCTGCGGCGAATCGCTTCGCTCCCTCCACGGTTTCCCCGCTCCCGATCACTTCCATCCCGCGCCGAAACTCGTTGCGCATCGCGTCATTCCACGTCATCGACCACTGCTCGTGGGCCGACATCCGGTCCGACCGCATGCAACGCTGCGGCAACCTCGCCAGCTCGCGCGCCAGCTCCAATGCGCCCTCCAGCGCGCGCCCGCTTTCCACCAACCGATTCGCCAGACCCATCCGTAGCGCTTCCTCGCCCGAGACGCCCCGCCCAGTCAGAATCAAGTCCAGCGCCTGGCTCTGTCCGATCAGCCTAGGCAGACGGATGGTCCCAAGATCCACGAGCGGCACACCGAAGCGGCGGCAGTATACGCCGAACACCGCATCGCGCGCGGCCACGCGCAGGTCGCACCACAACGCCAGCTCCAGCCCGCCCGCCACCGCGTGCCCCTCCACCGCCGCGATCACCGGTTTTGAAAGCAGCATGCGCGTCGGACCCATCGGCCCATCGCCGTCCTCCGACAGCCGGCTTCCCCGTCCCGACGCCACGGCCTTCAAGTCGGCACCCGCGCAGAACGCGCCGCCCGCGCCGGTCAGGATCGCCACTCGCAGCCCTTCGTCCGAATCGAAACCTCGAAACGCATCCGCCAAGGCGCGCGCCGTCGCGGCATCCACTGCGTTGCGCACTTCCGGCCGGTCAATCGTGACTACAAAGACTTCGCCTTTAACCTCGGTTCTTACGGTTTCCGCCACAACTCCACCTCCGGCGCAGTCGCGCATTCGAGACCTACAGTATACTTAGCTCAGTTCCTGTTTTCCGGCCCGCTAGAAACCAGAAACCAGCCTTTATGTTGTTGCCGACGCCGGCCTACTTCGCCTTCCTGGTAGGCATCTTTTTTCTTTACTGGATAGCCGCGCGCTACCGTCTCGGCGCGCTTGCCGTCATCATTTTCGCGAACTACTTCTTCTACGCGCGCTGGGACCTTTTCTATGTCGCCATCGTCCCGCTCGCCTCCACCGCTGACTTTTTCATCGGCCGTGCGCTCTATCGCACGAAGAATCCGCTCGCCCGCCGCGCGCTCGTCTCGCTCAGCATCGTTCTGAATGTCGGCTTGATCGCGTCGGTGAGATATCCACGAGCTGCGCCATGGATCCTGCCGCTCAGCCTCTCGTTCTACGCCCTCCAGTCGCTCACCTACACGCTCGACATCTACCGTCGCGACGCCGAGCCAACCTCCAGCTACCTCACCTACCTCGCCTCCGCCAGTTTCTTTCCGACCACACTGGCCGGCCCCATTACGCGGCTGTCGACGCTGATCCCACAGTGGTCCAAGCGCGAAATCCTGACTGCCGAAAACGGCGGGCGCGCGCTTTTTCTGATCGGCCTCGGCCTCGTCAAGAAATTCTTCATCGCCGACTATCTGGGCGACAACCTGATCAACCGCGTCTTCGATCTGCCGAAGCTCTACTCGGGCGCCGAAGTTCTCACCGGCGTCTACGCCTACGCTTTCCAGCTCTATTACGACTTCTCCGGCTACACCGACATCGCACTCGGCTCGGCGCTGCTGCTCGGCATCAAGCTGCCCATCAATTTCAAACAGCCCTACATCGCGCAGAACATTTCCGACTTCTGGCGCCGCTGGCACATTTCGTTCTCGAACTGGCTGCGCGACTATCTCTACTTCTCGCTGCCCGGCCTGCGATCCCGCTGGAAGATTTTCGCGTACCTCAATCTCATCGTGACCATGGCCATCGCGGGACTATGGCACGGTGCCGGCGCGACGTTCCTGATCTGGGGAATCTGGCACGGCTGCGGACTCGCTGCGCACCGCGCTTGGCAGGCTCTGCGTGGCAACCCGGTACCCTCACCCTACCCGTTCGCTCGATTCCTGCGCGCCCTCGCAACCTTCCATTTCGTCCTGATCGGCTGGATCTTCTTCCGCGCTTCGAACGTCGCCACGGCGCGCGACATTATCGCCCAATTGGTTTCCGGCACCGTTTCGTTCACCAACGTCACGCCCGCGTTCGCGCTGGTGCTCGCCATCGGCGTCGTCGCGCACTATCTGCCGAAGACCTGGTACGAACGCACCCGGGATTTCTACAGCGCCTCGCCCTTCTACGCGCAGGCCGCCGCCATGGCATTGCTGGTCCTCGCGATCCAATACGTCGCATCCACCGGCGTCGCGCCGTTCATCTACACGAAGTTCTGATATGCTGCCGAAGAAGCCCACGCTCGCCATCCTCACTTTCGCCGGTCTGGTGCTGCTTCTCAACCTCATTCATCTGCTGCCGCGCTTCGCCGCCGGCTCGGTCATCGATTTTCATCCCCGCCAATCGGCCGTCGCCGAATTGCCGCCGCCTCCACCGCCCACGCCCACCCCCGCAAAGTCCGCCCGCACAGCTCGCAAACCACCCGCGACCGTCGCGCCCAACCTCATCGACGAGCACGAAAGCCTCAAGGCGTTCTACCAAGCTCTCTGGCGGACCGAGGCCAAGCTCCCTGGCGCTGTCACGCGCGTGCTGCATTACGGCGACTCGCCCGTCACCGCCGACTCGATCACCGCCGACGTCCGCTCGTTGCTCCAGGAACACTTCGGCGACGCCGGACACGGCTTCGTCCTCGATCGCGAAACCATGGGCCTGGTATGGACACCGCGGCGTCGACGCTTCGGGCAAAGGCTGGCACATCTCGCCCGCCAGCCAATCGCGCGCGAAACGACGGTCTCCACGGCCTCGGCGGCGTCAGCTTCGAAGGCGGTGTGGGCGCCAGCTCGCACATCGTGCTCAAAGAAGACCACGCGCGCATGGAGGTGCAATATCTCGCCCAACCCGACGGCGGCGTGATCGAGGTCCGCGCAGCCGGCCAGACGCTCCGTGAGATCGACACCAACGCTGAAGAAAAACATCCGGGCTTCGAAATGATTCCGCTTCCGGACGGCGCTCGCGCGCATCGACCTCGCCGTAACGCAGCGGCGCCGTCCGCCTCTTCGGCGTCACCTTCGAGAGAAACCAGCCCGGCGTGATTTACAATAGTTTAGGACTGAATGGCGGACAAGTTCAGGTCGTCGTCCGGTATTTCGACAAGGTCCAGTGGGCTGAGGAGCTCCAGCACCAGCGGCCCGACCTCGTGGTCATCAACTACGGCACCAACGAGAGCATTTTTGCCAATTACATCGAGCACGAATATCCGGGCGAGTTGCGCGAGGTCATCCGCCGCGTGAAAACGGCCGTCCCCAATGCGTCGGTTCTCGTCATGAGTCCCATGGATCGTGGCGAGCGCGACTCCACCGGCAAGATCGTCACCGCTCCAACGCTTCCGCGGTTGGTCGAAATCCAGCAGCGCGTCGCCGCCGAAATGGGCTGCGCATTTTTTAACACTTTCCAGGCCATGGGCGGCGAAGGAACCATGGGCCGATGGTATGAGAGCCAGCCTCGGCTGGTGAGCGCCGACTTCATGCATCCTCTTCCGGCCGGCGCGCGCAAGGTGGGCGTGCTGCTCGACCAGTCGCTCGAAACTGCGTTCCGGCGATATCAGGCCAGGCACCAGCGCGAGGTCGCTCACGACACCACAGCCTCGGAGGCCAAACCGTGATGCGGACGCTAGCGTTGACTCTGGCGCTCTCGTTGGCTGCGATGCCGGTATCCGGTGCGGTGCCCGCTGCGTCCAAGAAGACCGCGAAGAAAAAACCGGCTCCGAAACCCAGCGCCAAGAGCTCCAGCAAAACGGCCAAAAAGAAAGCTCCCCCGCGCAGGCGACGTTCCCGCGTTCCCGTCGTCGCCGTTTCGCCGCAAGTCCGGGAAGTCGCGTTCGAAGCTGTCAGCGCGCGCGCCTCGCAACCTGCCAGCGCACTCGAAGGCGCCGGCGCTCTGGTTCCATTCTTCGAGCAGATCTCGCATCCGCCCGCGGGCGCATCGCTGCACATCCTGCAATACGGCGATTCGCACACCGCTTCCGACGATTGGGCCGGCGAAATGCGTCAGGCTCTGCAGCGCAAATTCGGCGCCGGCGGTCCCGGTTTCACGCTCGCGGGTCATCCCTTTCTCGGTTATCGCCGCTTCGACAGCCACGGCGCGAATTCACGTGGCTGGTTGACGGACGGCATCGTCACTCGCAAAGGCGACGGCGTCAACGGCCTCGGCGGAGTCAGCATCAGCACGCACACGCGCGGCCAGACCGTTACGCTCTCCGCCGAATGCCAGGAACTCCAGTTGCACTACCTGCAACAGCCCGGCGGCGGCGATCTCGAATTTTCCGTCGACGGCCAGCCGGTCGACACCTTCAGCACCGATGGCGAACCAGCCACCGGCGTCTACCACTACACGCCGTCGCCCGGGCCGCACGAATTCGCGCTTCGGACTTTGAGTGCCGCGCCGGTTCGCCTGTTCGGCTGGGTGGCCGAGAACGAGTCCGGAGTCACTTATGAAACGCTCGGCATCAACGGCGCGCAAGCCGATCTGCAACTCGACTGGGATGCATCGGTGCTCCACGCCGAGGTCGCCGGACGCGATCCCGCGCTGATCGTGCTCGCATACGGCACCAACGAGGCGCTCAGCAGGAGCTGGACGCCGGACGGCTATCGCGCCGCACTGACTCAAGTGGTCCAACGTCTGCGCGCCGCAGCGCCCGTCGCCAGCATTCTCCTGGTCGGTCCGCCCGACTGCGAGCGTCGCGTGCGTGGCCGGCGCGTGCCATTTCCGAATTTAGACGAAGTGATCGAGATCCAGCGGCAAGTCGCGCTCGAAAACGGCTGCGCGTTTTGGGATTGGCGCTCCCGCATGGGAGGCCCCGGTTCCGTGCGCCAATGGGTGCAGGCCGGACTCGCGCAAGGCGACTACACGCATATGACCGGCGCCGGCTATCGGCTGGTCGCCGACATGCTCTTCACCGAACTGATGTCACAATACGACCGCTTCCTCACCATCCGCGCGGACCGAGCCGATGGACAATAAAGATCGTATCGTCGCCATTCTGAAGAGCATTTCGAAGAAGCCCGACGTGCCCGCCGCCGACGAATCGTTGTTCGATTCCGGCTACCTGGATTCGTTCGCCCTTCCCGACATGGTCGGCGAACTCGAGCGCGAGTTCCGCATCAAGATCCCCGACTCGGACTTGAACCCGCGCAAGTTCGAATCCATCGCGCGCATCCAGAGCTACCTCGAAAGCAGGCAATAGCCGGTGGCGGCGATCAAGGCTTTTGGAGCCTACCTGCCGTCGCGAATCGTTCGGAATCGACGAGCTCGCCGCGCGCCTCGGCCGCGACCCGGCTTGGATCCTCGAAATGTCGGGCATCGAAGAGCGGCGATACGCCGGGCCGGACGAAACGGTCGCCGGCATGGCGGTCGCCGCCGCTCAGCAATGCCTGGAGCGAGCCGGGATGTCCGCCGCTGACGTCGGCCTCGTCATTGTCTCGTCTGGATCCTTCGAGCGCCGCTTCCCTGGACCTGCGGCGACCGTCGCGCATCAGCTCGGCGTGGCACAAACGCCCGCGCTCGACCTTCCCATAGCGAGCGCCGGCAGCCTCTTCGGCATGGCCCTTGGCGCGACCCTCGCCGAAAAGCACGGCAACGTCCTGCTGGTCGCCGCCGAAAAAATGTCGACAGTAGTTGCGCGTGAACCCGCCGACTCCGGTGTTGCCATCCTGTTCGGCGACGGCGCAGGCGCCTGCATCATCGCTGCCGGCTCCGGCCCCACGCACATCGTCGACTACGTGCTGCACTCCGACGGCGCGTTCGCCGAGGACCTGCGTCTCGACTTCGATGCTCCGCTCGCGATGAATGGCCGCTCGGTCATCATACAGGCGTCGCGCAAGATTCCTTCAGTGATCGCTGAGCTTCTCGAAAAGAATCGTCAGCCGGCGGCAGCCGTCGAAGTCTTCCTGATGCACCAGGCCAATCAGAACCTGATCGACCGCGTGGCGCGCGCCCTGGAAGTGGAACCCGCGAAGTTCTATTCGAACATCCGCCGTTACGGCAACACCTCATCGGCCTCGATGTTGATCGCCGCCGCCGAGCGGTGGCAGGATCCCGGCCCGCGTCCGGGTCAACTCGTCTGCTTCGCCGCGTTCGGCGCAGGATTCCACTGGGGCGCGCTGTTAGCTGAAGGTTGACTCGAGCGGTTCATGAAATAGGGGAACGTTCCGTCTGTCCCCTTTCTTTAAGGTAAAGGAACAGCGGCAGGTTGAGACCGTTCTGGACGAGCCAGGGCACGAATTCCCAATACGGCAGCGCGATGCCGAGGATGCACAGCAGCAGGTAGACGCTTTTGGGCTTCACGCTTTAGTGTGACTGCGAGCGTGGCATGCGAGCGCGCGGCGATCGTTTGGTATGCTCACGAGTGAGTGAGCGCAAAGATCCTGGATGGTAAATGGGTTCGGGAGCAGATTCTTGGCGAACTGCGGCCGCGCATCGCGAAGCTTACGTCGAATCATCGGCCGCCAGGGCTGGCAGCGATTCTGGTGGGCAACGATCCGGCGTCTGAGATTTATGTGCGCGGGAAGATCAAGGCGTGCGGCGACCTGGGAATCTACAGCGAGCAGATCACGCCACCGGATACGATCTCGACCGAGGAACTGCTGGGCATCATCGAAGGGCTGAACCAGCGCAGCGAGATCGACGGAATCCTGGTGCAGGTGCCATTGCCGAAGCAGGTGGACACGCGGCGAGTGTTGCTGTCGGTGAGGCCGGACAAAGACGTGGACGGTTTTCATCCGATGAACGTGGGCTGCCTGGTGGCGAATATTCCGGCGCCCCGGGCCTGCACACCGGCAGGGATCATGGAGCTGCTCAGGCGCTACGAGATCACGGTTGCGGGCGAGAAGGCCGTTGTCGTGGGACGCAGCGACATCGTCGGCAAGCCCATGGCGCTGCTGCTGCTGCATCAGAGCGCGACGGTGACCATCTGTCATTCGAAGACCGCGAATCTCGCGGATGAATGCCGGAGCGCGGACATTCTGGTGGTGGCGATCGGGCGGCCGCGGTTTGTGACGCGTGAGTTCATCCAGCCCGGTGCGGTGGTGATCGACGTCGGGCAGAATCGCGGGCCGGACGGTAAGGGATTGCTCGGCGACGTGGACGCGGAGGCGGCGATGGAGCTGGCGAGCGCATACACACCGGTGCCGGGAGGCGTGGGGCCGCTGACCATCGCGATGCTCATGTCGAACACCGTGGCTTCCGCCGAGCAGCACGTATGCTGCGGGTAGGTTTAACGGGCGGGCTTGCGAGCGGAAAAAGCTTCGTCGGCCATGCGCTGGCGGAGCTGGGATGCCACCTGATCGAGGCGGACGAACTCGGTCACCAGGTGCTGATGCCGGGCGCCGAAGTTTATGACGCGGTGGTGGACCTGTTCGGCGACCGGATTCTCGACCAGGAAGGCTTGATCGACCGGCGCAAGCTGGCGGCGCTGGTGTTCGAGCAGCCGGAGATGCTCGAAAGACTCAACCGGCTGGTGCATCCGGCGGTGGGCGCGCGGCAGCGGCGGATGATCGAGGAGATCGAGCGCACCGACCCCGGGGGCATCATAGTTGTGGCGGCGGCGATTCTGGTTGAAACTGGAAGTTATAAGAAGTTCGACCGGCTGATCGTGGCGGTTTGCACTCCGGAACAACAGATTGAACGCGCCATGAAGCGGGGACCGTATTCTAGAGAAGAGGTGCTGGCGCGGCTGAGCCGGCAGCTTCCGCTCGAGGAGAAAGTCCGCGTGGCCGATTTCGTGATCGATACTTCGGGCACGAAGGAAAGTACGCTCGAACAGGTTCGAGCGGTGTACGAGTCGCTACGGAGTTTGACAGTATGAGATTGCGTGTTTTGATCATTGCCGCCGCGCTGGTGGGCGCTTTTTTGTTTGTGACGTCGCGGGCGAACTGGCCGTATCGTTTTCTGCAGAGTTCGAAGGCCGACGGGCAGAGCTGGTCGGGGCCGAGCGTGGCGCGGGGTGCCGGGCTGAGCGCGGACGAGACCAACAACATCGAGATTTATAAGAACGCGCACCTCGCCACGGTGAACGTCACCAGCACGGTGTACCGGCGGACGATTTTTCTGGAAGTGTATCCATCGCGCGATCAAGGGTCGGGATTCCTCATCAGCGCGGACGGGAAAATCCTGACGAACAGCCACGTAGTGACGAACGACAAAACGCTGGAGGTGACGCTGTCGGATCAGACGCGCTACAAGGCCACTCTGGTGACGCGCGATGAGTCGAACGATCTCGCGTTGATCCAGATTACGCCGCGCAAGTCGCTGCCGTTCCTGCATCTGGGCGATTCGGATGGAATTCAGGTGGGGCAGAAGGTGCTGGCGATCGGCAATCCGTTCGGGTTGAACGGAACGCTGACCACGGGTGTGGTGAGCTCGCTGGGGCGGACCATTCGTGGCGAGAACGATCAGGAGTTGGAAGGCCTGATTCAGACTGACGCGGCGATCAACTTTGGAAACAGCGGTGGGCCGCTGCTGGATTCGTCGGGGAACGTGATCGCGATCAACACGGCGATCCTCGGGCCGAATGGCGGAAGCATCGGGATCGGTTTTGCGATGCCGATCAATCGCGCCAAGGCAATGCTGGAGGATGCGCGGACCGGGCGCAAGCCGCCGCGGCTGGGCGTGAGCGTGGTTCCGATATCGGGCGATTATGCGGACGCGTTGAATTTGCCGACGCAGGGCGGGCTGCTGATTCAGGAAGTGGAGGCGGGCTCGGCGGCGGCGCGAGCGGGTCTGCGCGGCGGGCGCGAGACGGTGCAGATCGGCAACATGCAGTTGGTGGTGGGCGGCGATTTGATCATGGCGATCGACGGGCATCCGATCGATCGCAACGACGCCATCAGCCGAGCGCTGTCACGAAAGCGGTCGGGCGACGCGCTGGAGGTGACCATCTTCCGCAACGGGCGCACCATGAACGTGAAGATCACGCTGAGCGATCAGGGGCCGATTTAGCGGGCGTCGCCGACGTGTTGGACTTCTTCTTCGAGTTCCAGGCCGAAGCGATCGCGCACGCGCGCTTTGAGATCGGCGATGATCTCACACAGTTGGCGCGCTGTGCCACCTCCGATGTTGTAAATCAGATTGGCATGATAGCCGGCTACCTGAATTCCACCGTTTGACATTCCTTTGGCTCCGACTTCTTCGAGGAAATAAGCCGAAGGGACTTTGCCTTCGCGAATCACGCGCTCGGGGACTTGGCGGCGGACTTCGGCGGGCAGCTCGGCGAGCAGCAGGTTTTTGAAGATGCTGCCAGCGCATTTCATATCGAGCGGGTACTTGGCGAGGCGAATCTTGAAGATCTCTCCGGCGGTGCGGCGGAGCTCGGCGGCGGGCGCCGGGTCGAGCGCGAGGCGGGCGGAGAAGATGATCCAGTCCTTGTGTTGTTTGAAGATGCTCTCGCGGTAGCGGAACTCGCATTCGGCGCCGGTGAAGGCGCGCGTGGATGCGCCGTCGAAGAAGCGGACCTCGCGCACGCGCTCGTCGATGGAATGACCGTAGGCGCCGGCGTTTCCATAGACCGCTGCGCCGACCGAACCGGGGATTCCGGTCATGGTTTCGAGTCCGCGCAGTCCGCAATCGATCGAGTAGTCGACCAGCGCCTGCAGTGAGGCGCCGGCCTGGACGTCGACGCTTCCGTCCTGGTTCTCGAGGCCGGCGGCGGTGAAGCGCAGCACGATTCCTGCGAATCCTTCGTCGGAGACCACCAGGTTGGTGCCCTCGCCGATCACGGCATACGGCGCGCCGCGGCGCGCGCGACTTCCAGAGCCTGGATGAAGCTGTGCTCGTCGGCGGTTTCCAGATACACTTCGGCCGGGCCGCCAATTCCGAAGCGGGTGAGCCGGCTCAACAAAGCTCCCTCGGAGATCGTTACATTAGGAAGGCTGGCCAGGCGCTCGATCGTTTGTGGTCGAACGCGCATCTATCTCAATAGTAGTGCAAAGGAGTTTTCGCGTGCCATCTGGTTTTCCAGGCTTTCCGGCGGAAGCCGCCAAGTTTCTGCGGAGCTTGAAGCGCAACAACCGGCGCGAGTGGTTCCAGCCTCGCAAGGCTCTGTTTGAACAGCACGTGCAAGCGCCGATGCTGGAACTGGTGGCGGCGCTCAATGCAGGTTTGGCGCGCTTCGCACCGGACTACATGACGGAACCGAAAAAGGCGATCTTCCGCATCTATCGCGACACGCGCTTCAGTCACGACAAGACGCCGTACAAGACGCACATAGCGGCGACGTTTTCGCGGCGCGGGCCAGGGCGATTGGGAACGGGCGGGTTTTACCTGAGCATGTCGCCGGACAGCGTCGACGTCGGGGGCGGCATCTGGCATCCCGAGCCGGACATCACGCTGCTGGTGCGCGGGCACATCGCCGAGCATCATGCGGAGCTGCGGCGCATCCTGACGGCGAAGAAGACGCGGACGCTGATGGGCGAGCTGCACGGCGGCGAGTTGACGCGCGCGCCGAAGGGTTTCGAACCATGCCATCCCGGGATTGAGTGGATCAAGAAAAAGGACTGGTTCCTGTACACGGAGCTGGATGCCGGGATCGCGACGAAGCCCAAGCTCTACGGCGAGATCCTGGAGCGATTTCGCGCGATTGCGCCGCTGATTGAGTTTTTGAATCGGCCGATCCTCGCGAGAAAACCGGCCAAGGATCCGCTGAGTGTGCGAATCCCCTCAGAACTGTAGCCCTGACGCCTGCGCGCTCAAGCTGGACATGCGGCGCGCACCTGTCCTAACCTACAATTTCGGGGCGGAGGCGAGCTATCTTCCAAGTTTGTGTGTTGGCCAGCAGCAGTTCGGGGAATGCAACGTTCGTCCGGACTGAGCGGACGCGCATCCTCGTCGATGCGGGCTTGAGCAAGCGCGACATACTGGCCCGGCTGGCCGCGATCGGCGAGCAGGCCGAAGACCTGGATGCGATCCTGGTAACGCACGAGCATTCCGATCATGTCAGCGGTCTGGTTTCGCTGGCGCGGCATTTGAACATTCCCGTCTACATCACCCGGCTGACGGCGCCGGCGATTCCGTGGGGCGAGTTCACGCCCAAGCTGGATTGCTTTCAGGCCGGGACGACGTTCGCCGTCGGCGATATCGACGTCGACAGCTTCACGGTTCCGCACGACGCGATCGATCCGGTGGGGTTCTGCTTTCGCTCGTGTGGCGTGAAGGTTGGCGTGGTGACCGATCTCGGTTACGTGCCCGACTCGATCAAGTTTCACCTGCGCGGCGCGGATCTGCTGGTGCTCGAATCGAACCACGATCTCGAGATGCTGAAGGTGGGGCCGTATCCCGTGGTCGGTGAAGCAGCGCGTGATGGGGCGCAAGGGGCACCTGTCGAACGAAGTGGTTTCCGATTTCATCCGGCGCGACCTGGACTCGACCATCAGCACGCTGGTGCTGGGCCACTTGAGCGAGCACAACAATCATCCGGAGATCGTGCGCAGCGATGGGCATCCGCGCGCTGGACGGCGCCGGGCGCGGCCTGTTCACTCGGCTGGTGGTGGCCAATCCCAAAGAACAGACCGAGGTCTTCAGCTACTGAATGATCGAGCGCTACACACGACCCGAGCTGGGCCGCATCTGGAGCGAAGAGAACAAGTATCGGCAGTGGCTGGAGGTGGAACTGGCAGCCGCCGAAGCGCTGGCTGAGACCGGCGAGGTTCCCGCCGACGCGGCGAAGCTGCTGCGGAAGCATGCGCGGTTCGACGTTGCGCGCATCCAGGAGATCGAGCGCGAGGTCCGGCACGACGTCATCGCGTTCACCACCGCGGTAGCCGAGAGCATGAAGGCGGCGGGCGAGGCGGGCGCGTCGCGCTGGCTGCACTACGGGCTGACATCCAACGACGTGGTCGACACGGCGCAGGCGCTGATGATCCGCGAGGCGTCGAAGGAAATTCTGGACGGGCATTCACGCGCTCGGGGACGTGCTGAAGGCGCGCGCGTTCGAATTCAAGGACGCGATTCAGATCGGGCGCACGCACGGGATTCACGCCGAGCCGATCACGTTCGGCTTGAAGCTGGCGCTGTGGTACGACGAGATGCAGCGCAATCACCGGCGCTTTTCGACAGCGGCCGAAGAGATGCGAGTGGCGAAGATCTCGGGCGCGGTGGGAACTTTCGGGCACATCGGACCGGAGGCCGAGGAGCGGATCGCGCAAGCGTTTGGATCTGAAGCCGGCGCCGATCGCATCGCAAGTAGTGTCGCGCGACCGGCACGCCGAATACGTGTCGGCGCTGGCTTTGATCGCGGCGACGCTCGAAAAGATCGCGCTCGAGATCCGGCATTTGCAGCGCACCGAAGTGCGCGAGGCCGAGGAGCCGTTCGCCGAGGGACAGAAGGGTTCGTCGGCGATGCCGCACAAGCGGAACCCGATCGTGTCGGAGCAGATCTGCGGCCTGGCGCGGGTGGTTCGGGCGAACGCGCAGGCGGCTTTCGAAAATATCGCGCTGTGGCATGAGCGCGACATTTCCCATTCGTCGGTGGAGCGGATCATCCTCCCGGACTCGACCATTCTGGTGGACTACATGCTGGCGAAAACCCATTGGCTGATCGCGGGGCTAAGGGTTCACGTCGATCGGATGAAAGCTAACCTGGATCTAACCAAGGGTCTGGTTTTCTCCGGACAGCTTCTCCTGGACTTGGCGGGAGCGGGGATGCTCCGTGAGGAGGCTTACAAACTTGTCCAGGAATATGCCATGGACTCCTGGGAGAAAGATGGGGATTTCCGCGCTGCGATCGGGGCCGACGAGAGAGTACTACGTCATCTCACCCATGACCTGCTGGCAGAAAGCTTCAATGTTTCCAGGCAGTTAGCGAATATTGATAAGATCTTCCATAAGGTGTTTGGAAAGACCTAGTAGTACATACCCCAAATCTTCGCTTCCATTTCGGAAGTCTTCGATTACACTATACCTAGGCGTTTGGTGGAGCAGGTGCCACGGGCGGTGCAAGTTGGGTGCCCGGTGAGCAGTATGAGGAGACGGGTGGTGCAGGATGAAGCCCCTTTGCGAAGAAGATAATCCGGCGGAGTTGGAACTGGCTCGTGTGTTGCTGGTGGACGACGATCCAACCTCCCGATTAACTCTTCAGACCGTGCTCAAGGCCGGCGGGTACCGCGTGGATTCGGCTGCTTCGGCTGCCGAAGCGGTTGAGAAAATGGATGAGCAGGAATACCAGTTGGTGTTGAGCGACTTGCAGATGGAGTCGCCCGAAGCCGGTCTCAAAGTTCTGGCGCACGCCCGGATGATGGACTACAAACCGGCCACCGCACTGGTGACTACTTATCAAAACATGCGGCCGATCAAGCAGGCGCGCATGCTAATCACGCCCGAAGATCTGCCGGGACTGCTGGCGAAAGTGGCCAACCTGATCAGCGAACGCGCGGCTCGCAAGGTGCAGCGCGAGATGCGGCACGCGACCTAAGCGGCCAAGAGCGGAGAGAGCGGCCACGCTTCAAGAAGCCGCTGCAACCTTCTTTCTGAAGACCTCGACGCCCTGAGTGCGCAGCGCCTCCTGGCCGCCGGAATCGCCCGACTGATCCGCGTCGC
The DNA here is from genome assembly GCA_963792065.1 of Terriglobia bacterium. Taxonomy (GTDB): domain Bacteria; phylum Acidobacteriota; class Terriglobia; order Bryobacterales; family Bryobacteraceae; genus Palsa-89. Next base: position 4,318,489 of record CAWBUU010000001.1, on the reverse strand, counting down.
GGACTACTTGGGGAAACTGAACGATTCCGAGCAGTCCCTCGAGTTCGGCCACCGAAATCAGGAAGGGCGTCCATTCCGAGCTCACTTTGAACTCCTCGTCTTCGAAAACGACTTTGGTCAGTTTCTGTTCGAGCAGGAATGCAAAGGCCGCCAGCGCGCCGTTGACCTCGGCCACGACCAGCTTCCAGAACTGCTGCGGTATGGGCAGGCGCAACTCGGAGCCGTCTTCGTCCTGGCCGAAGAAGACGCGATCGCTATCGGCAAACAACGGACCGGCGAACATGCAGTACTTGTCGCTGTCGTGTTCCACCTGCTTGAGAACAAAGTTTTCGAGCTGGCCCCAGATGCCGTGGGCCTGCGATTGGTTGAAGTCCTTCACCTGGGGGCTGCAATTTGTGACGTGAAAGCTGTCGCCGTTTCCGCGGCGCACCTGCTTGTAAGTGGATCCCCAGCATACGTCCTCGCGCCGGACAATGTGGCCCTTGTCGAACGAGCCGCGATCGTTGGAGTAGAAAGCGTCGGGGATCTGGTCGGTGGCAGGCACACGTGGATCGGTTTTCCATTTCTCGGTTTCGAAGCCCGTGAGGCCGGTCAAGCCCTTGCGCGAATAGGATCCGGAAGGCTTAGGCTCGGGTTGCCGCGCCGTGGGATTCCCGTCGACGTTCCAGGCAGTATAGAGCGCTAGCTTTCTCTGCTTGTGGAGCACCACCGAGAAATGTTCGTAAGGGATGACGTGGGCGCCGTTGTTCATGGTGGCGACCTGCGAAAGATCCGTGATGGTGGGGAGCGGGATCGCGGTGTTCAGGAAGTGATCGTTGTATCCCTTGCGGTTGCTGTAGGGAGCTTCGATGAAGGGCTGTTTCAACTTGAAGGCTTCTTAGCCCTCGCCGGCGCTCTCTGCCGGCGCAGCATCGGTGGGGGCGGCAGACACGGCCAGCGGGCGTATACCCGATGCCTGCGTGACAGGTACGCTGCCTCCGGCGGTTAAAGATATGTGAAGTTGCAGGGGAATCACGATTCCGGCTGAAGCTCCATTCGCGCTGATGCTTGTACGGTTGGTTTCGACGGATGCCTCGGGCGATCCGGCGTCGACGAAATGCCCGGTCCGAATTGTATTCGACATAATGTCTCCCTGATCCGATTGGATAGCTGCCACTAATTCCTGGACGAACGGATCGGCGGAATCCAAGGTGGTCTGAATGTTTTGGACCATCACGCTGATCCGCACGCCTTCGTTCGCATCCCAAATCACCTGGGATTCATCGATGCCCTCGAGACTGGGGACGCGCGTTCCGTTCTTGAGGACGTACTGGTCGCCGTCCTTGCGGGCTTTGCCGCTGTGATGCAGAGCCACCACCTGGAAGGAATCGTTGAAGGCGGGCGATCCCGAAGATCCCGGCGCGGTGTCGCTTCGGTAGAGCAGGTAGTTGTCTTCCAGAGCCAGCAACTCGTTTTCGCGAATGGCGAACTGGCGATAGCCGCCGCTGGGGTGTTGGATGATGGAAATCCACTCACCGGCGTCGATCTTGCTGGGGCTCGGCGCCAGGCGGTGGTAACCGAAGGAAGAGAGCGGCACGGAATGCTCGTCGTCCTCTTCGTTGACCGCGACCAGCGCATAATCGAGCGCCTGGTTGTTTTCGAAAAACCGCTCGGGCTGCAGCGCAAAGCGTACGCCAGGCTGGGGCTTTCCGCGGATGTCCAGCTTGTAATCGAATTCCGCCACGGCGTCAACGGCGACGTCCTTGCGTTTGAAAACATGCCAATTGGTCAGCAGCAGGCGGGGCGAAACCATGAAACCGGTGGCATAGCCGATATCGGCGCCGTCACGGAATCGAAGACGGCAAACCGGTCGGGCGGCCACCAAGGCGCGCTGCAGGAAGAATTCGTCCACCAGGTCGTTGGCGCCGAGAATTCGCTCGAATTCAGTTTCAGACGGCGTGGCGCCGGCGAAGTTCAGTTGCTGGCTGCGCAGACGTTTTGATTGGGTTGGCCGGCGGGCGCCGGATGTCAAGCTGGCGAGCGTACGCGGCGGCAGCTCGAAGCTTTCCGTTCGCCGCTCGGTAGCGGCTGCGAGGTCATGGTCAATTCGCATGTGACCCCCTTTAACCGAAGCGCTCCCTATTATTTCACAGTTCCTGCAGAATGTGGATGAAAATCTTGTGTCAGTTTGGAACAATTCGCGGGTTTAAGGCGTTTGGTCGGGTAGGCCGGATAAGGTTCTTTTCGGCGAAGAGGCGATGGATGCGCTGTGACTACAATCGGGCGCGCACGTTTTGGAGCGCGCGGAAGGCTTCCTTCGCCACGTCGGGATCGGGGTCTTTCGATAGCGCTTCGAGCGGGGCGATGGAGTCGTTGTCGCCGCTCGATGCCAGGACTTGGGCGAGGCCGGTTTTCTCGTCCTTGGTGACGACGGGGTCGCGCAGAGCCTGGGTAGAGCGCGTCGCGGACTTGCGGATCGCGCGCGAGTTCGATCAGATAGGGCCGTGCGGTGTCGCGGTAGGCGCTGGAGTTCAGATTGTTCACCAGGTAGCGCAGCGGGTCGAACTCGGCCATGCCGCGCTTGCCGAGCGAGACCAGGGCGAAGGCCTGCGACAGGCGCGGCCCGGTTTTGTTTTCGTTCGCGAACGCGTTCTGGGCCGAGGGCAGGTCCGACGGGATTCTTCAGCCGCGCGAAGCCTTCGGCGGCGGCCTCACGGAGGCCTTCGTCCTTGTTTGCCAGTAGGCGGCGTAACACGCCGTGCAATTCTTCTTCCGGCATCTGCGCCATGGCGGTGAGCGCGGCGCGCTTCACGTCTTCATGTTGCGGAGCGGTCCAGCAGCCGGCGCAGATCGTTGATGGCGGCGCGATTGGCGAGCAGGCCGGTGGCCTCGATGGCGGTGAGCTGCACTTTTTCGTTGAGGTCGTGCAGCAGGAACGCGACGCTGGGGCCGGCGGACGGGTCGCGAATTTTTTCGAGCGCGACCAGCGATTCGTAGATCAACTGGGTGTCCTTGGAGCGCAGGGCCTCTTCGAGATCGGGGACAGCCTGGCGGCCGCGCAGGATGCCGACGGCGCGGGCGGCATTGGCGCGCGAGTCCATGCTGGAGCCGCCGCGCGCGACCCTGCCGAGGGCCGTGGATCACTTCCGGACGCACCTGGATGTAGGCGTCGATCACCTGGTCGTTGGTGTCGGTGAACTTGCTCTTGATGGACGTGCCGACGCGGCGGAGCGAGGCGGTCAAGCCGGTCTGGATGTAGCCGGGCACGTAGAAATTCACCAGGCCGTCGGTGGCGCGGATCTGGATCTCGGGGTCGTTGTCCGCGCAGGCTTTAATCAGCGGATCGAGGCTGCGCTGCGTGCCGATGTTGACGATGGCCTTGACGGCTTCCAGGCGCACGTCGACGATCGACGTCGGCGAGGTAGGGGGCGAGGCGTTCGATGGTGTCGCGAGGTCGCGTCCTTGCCGAGTTCGCGAACCGCTTTGGCGCGCTGTTTGGCGTCGTCCTGAGCGGCCAGCGTCAGAGCAGACAGAGTCAGGACGGCGGGGAGCAGGCATACGTATCGCATCCATTTACTGGACGTGGCACGACCCATAAGCGGTACCTCAGCGAACAAATTCGACGGTTACTTGGTGCGGAATCAAGCCGGCTTCGAAACCCATGTCCAGCAGCTTTTGAGCAGCCTGGGGCACCAAGTCGCCGCCGTCGAGGGTAAAGTGATTGACGTACATGCCCACGAATTTTTCGGCCAGGCGCGGCTCCAGATCGCGGGCGAATTGCAGAGCGTAGTTGAGCGACTCTTCGGTGTGGTCGAGCGCGTATTGAATGCTCTCGCGCATCAGGCGGCAGCATTCGCTTTTCACGTCCTGGGGCATGGAGCGCAGCAACGCGTTGGCGCCCAGGGGCAGCGGCAAATCGTACGTGGTCTTCCACCAGCGGCCCAGATCGACGACGCTTTGGAAGCCGCTCTTGCCGAAGGTCAACTGGCCTTCGTGGATGATGAGGCCGGCGTCGACGGCGTGTTCGGCAACGGCTTCGAGGATTTTGTCGAACGGGATGGGGACTTCTTCGAAGTCGGGTTCGAACAGTTTCAGCGCGAGATAGGCGCTGGTCATGCGGCCGGGAATCGCGATTCGCTTGCCCTTGATTTCCTCCGGCGCCATGGGGCGGGTGCTGACCAGGATGGGGCCGTAGCCGTCGCCGATGCTGGATCCCGACGCCATCAGGACGTACTTGTCGGCGATGTAGGAATAGGCGTGATAAGAGACCGCGGTCAGATCGTAGGCGCCTTCGAGCGCCTTGCGGTTCAAGGTTTCGATGTCTTCGAGCACGTGGCGGAAGTTGACTAGACCCGAGCGGACCTTCTTGGTGGCCAGGCCGTAGAACATGTAGGCGTCGTCGGAGTCGGGACTGTGCGCGCAGACCAGTTCCATTACAGAAGTGCTTGCCATAGGGTGCAGACTTCCACACTATAGCAGACGCGTGTGACGATTCCGTGGCCGCGGGCGGCGAAGTGGGGTGGATGGAGGCGAACTCTAAGTATGTTTTTCGCGCGGAATGCGGCGACGCTTAGATCGTTAAAGTCGCGGAAAACTCTGGACGATTTAGGTGTGAGTTCGTGGTTGAGCTCAAGGACGAATTGCACATGGCTCTCGAAATGAAGGACGCAGCGGCTGAGTCGGTGAACGGCGCCGGTGAACACGGTGACCGGAGGCGAGAGGCTCGTTATCCATGCAACGATCCGGCGGAGGTCCGGATGGTGCCCGGCGACGGTTCGCGAGTGGCTGCCACGGTGCTGGAGGTATCACGTTCGGGGATGCGCCTGGAGCTTGGCGGTGCCGTTGGCGAAGGGGGCGCAGATCGAGATCTTCCTTCCCAAGCAGGTGGTGATTTTTGGCCAGGTGCGTCACTGCCGGCGCGCAGGCGCCAAGTATCATCGCAGGTGTGTTGATTCAGGAAGCGTTCTATTCACTTCCGGAGATCGGTGACCACGTTGCGGATGAACAGATCCGGCTGTATTTGGCAGGGCACGGGTTGACGCTGCCGCAGGTGATTGCGGTGCGGGATCATCTGGCGCAATGTGAAAGCTGCCGGCGGCGGATGGTGGAAGAGTACACGCAGCCGACGGAGGAGAGCAGGATTGCGCCGCCGGGCGCGCGGTAACAGCGGCGTCAGTCCTGGCGCAAAGCTTCCATCGGATCGACGCGCGTGGCTCGGCGTGCGGGCGACCAGAGGGCCAGCGCGGCTATCGAGGCCAGCAGCACGGGAACGGCGGCGAAGGTGACCGGGTCCACCGGCGCGATGTCGAACAGCAGGCTCGCGATCCACTTCGACAGGGCGGCGGCGGCCAGCGAGCCCGGCGAGGATGCCGAGGCCGGTCATCCATGCGCCCTGGCGAAACACCTGCGCGAAAATCTGCGAGGGCTGAGCGCCGAGCGCGACGCGCAGTCCGATTTCGCGAGTGCGCTGCGAGACCAGGAAGCTGGTGACGCCGTACAGGCCGATGGCGGCGAGCAGCAGCGCGGTGGCGGCGAACGAACTGAGCAGCAGCATCTGGAATCGGCGGGGCGTTAGGTGGACGTCAGGTAATCGCTCAGGCGGGTGATTCCGTAGACGGCGCGGTTCGGATCGATGGAGCGGATCTTCAGGCGCACTGCTTCGGCCAGGCGCATGGGGTCGCCCGTGGTTCTCGCGAGGAACGTGGGACCAGGGTAGAAGCGCGGAATTTCGCACGCATAGATCACGGGTTGGGGATCTTTGGCGTAGCCGTGTTTGCGGATGTCGCCCGCCACGCCGATGATCTCGAACGGAGCGGCGCCGGACTCGATGGTCAGATGTTCGCCGATCGGGTTGCGGCCGGGGAAGAAGCGCTGCGCGAAGGAATTGCTGACCAGGACGTACTGCGGCGCTTTGGGATCGAAACTCACCTGGCAGGTGTGGCCGGAGAGCAGCGGGATGCCGAGGACGCGGAAGAAGTCCGGCGAGACGGTTTCTGAGTCGGCGAACATTTTTTCGTCCTTCCGATTCGGTGTCGCGGCCGGCGATGTGGAATTGCGACCTGGTAGTCTTCGGCCTCGCCGGGAGTGCTGATGGCTGAGGGCGGTGGCTTGGACGCCGGGAATCGTGCGCGTCGCGTCGAGGGTTCGGACGAGTCGTTGGAAGATTTGCCGCGAGTCGTTCTTCTCGCTGAAGCTTGCGCTGACGTGGAACGCGAGCACGTGCTCGGGATCGAAGCCGAGCGAGACTTGTCCGAGGCGCGAGAGGCTGCGGATCAGCAGGCCGGAGCCGACCAGCAGCACGATGGCCAGCGCGATCTGAGCGCTGACGAGCAGACGTTCGATGGTGTGGCGTCCGCCGATCTGAGTGCGCGAGCCGTGGGCCAGGATGCCCGAGACTTCGCGTCGCGTGGCGCGCCAGGCGGGGATGAGTCCGAACAGCGCGGTGGTGAGGATGCTGAGCGCCAGCGTGAAGACGACGATGCGCCAGTCGAGGTGGATTTCAGAGGCGCGCGGGAGCAACGCGGCGGCGCGTCGGAATGCGCCGGCGGCCAGGACCGAGAGGCCGAGTCCGAGCACGGCGCCGGGCATCGCGAGGCAGAACGATTCGAGCAGCAGTTCGCCGATCACCTGGCTACGGCGCGCGCCGAGCGAGAAGCGGACGGCGATTTCGCGCTCGCGGCGGTTGGCTTGCGCGAGCAGGAGGCAGGCTACGTTGGCGCAGGCGATCAGCAGTACCAGCGACACCGCGCCGAACAGTACCCACAGCGAGCGGCGAACGCCGGCGACGGATTGTTCCTTGAGAGGTTCGACCAGCGCGGTCCAGTCCCTGTCGGTCGCGGGAAATTGGAGCGCCAGGCGGCCCTGGACTGCGGCGAGATCGGCTTGGGCGGCTTGGATGCTGACGCCGTCCTTCAGGCGGCCGATGGCGTTGTGGAAGCGCGCTTCGCGGTTGCGCATGACGATGGGGGGAGCTTGGCGGGGATCCAGAAATCGACGTGATCGGCTGGAAAGCGGACCGAGTCGGGAACGACGCCGACGATCGGGTAGCCGGTGCGGCCGATGATCAACTGCTTGCCGAGCACGTGCGGATCGGAGCCGAAGCGGCGCCGCCACAGTGATTCGCTGAGCACGGCGGCCCAGGGTCCGGTCATGAGATCTTCTTCGGGATTGAAAGTGCGGCCGAGAGCGGAGGCGTTTCGAGCACGGAGAAGAATCGCGGGCTGACGCGCGCACGAGATCAGCATTTCGGGCAGGTCGCCGGAGGTCTCGGCGACGTTTTCGGTGTAAGCGCCGGCGATGGCGGTGAAGCTGTGGTTCATGCGGTTCCACTCTTCGACGCGAATGGGGGCGACCTGGCTGCGCGGAAGCTTTCTTGCGCGGGCTGCTTTCGAAGAGGGCCATGAGGCGGTCGGCGTCGGGGTAGGGAAGCGGCTTGAGGAGGACGGCGTCGATGACCGAGAAGATGGCGCTGTTGGCGCCGATGCCCAGCATCAGGGTGAAGACGACGGCGAGGAAGAAGGCGGGGCGTTTGAGGAGGCTGCGGTAGGTTCGAGTGAGGGCGCATGCGACTCCTAGCGTTCACACGGTTGAACGCGGCACGCAGATCGTCCGCACGTCGTTAGACGGAGTTACGCTACGGTTAGCTGGCAAAGGCTTCGGCGAGAGCGGCGGCGGCGGTGGCGCATTGCTCGCGCGTGACGTCGTAGTGCGTGACGGCGCGCATCTGGCGCGGGTTGGCCGAATTCATGAGCACGCCGCGATCTTTCAGGCGGGCGCTGATCTCGCTGGTGGCGAGGCCGGTTGCCGGTGATGTCGAAGATCACGATGTTGGTCTGGACGCGGCCGGGATCGAGCTGGATGCCGGGGATCTTCGCGAGTTCGCCGGCGAGGAATCGCGCGTTGGCGTGATCCTCGCCCAGCCGGTGCGGCATTTCTTCGAGCGCGATCAAGTCCGGCCGCGGCCAGCACGCCGACCTGGCGCATCGCGCCGCCGAGGCGTTTGCGGTAGAGGCGCCCGCGATCGATGGCTTCTTGCGTTCCGACCAGCATGGAGCCGGCCGGAGCGCCGAGGCCTTTCGACAGGCAGAACATCACCGTGTCGGCGTGCGCGGCGAGTTCGCGGACGGGTTTGTTGAGATGGCAGGCGGCGTTGAAGATGCGCGCGCCGTCCAGATGGACTCGGAGTCCTGCATCGTGCGCGTGGCCGCAGACGTCTGCGAGAACGTCCATCGGATACACGGTGCCGCCGGCCATGTTGTGCGTGTTCTCGACTTCGAGCAGGCTGGTGGGCGCCGAATGCGCGCCGCCCGGGCGGATGGCCGTGCGAACATCGTCCCATCGCAGGATGCCGTTGTCGGCGAGGACCGGGCGCACCAGGCAACCGGAGAACCAGGCGGTCATGGAGAGTTCCCAATCGAGCAGGTGGGCGCGCGCTTCGCAGATCACTTCCTGGCCGTGCTGCGTGTGGACCTTGACGCCGATGGTGTTGCCCATGGTGCCGGTGGGGACGAACAGTCCGGCTTCCTTGCCCATGATTTCGGCGGCGCGCTGCTCCAGGCGATTGACGGTGGGATCTTCGCCGTAGACGTCGTCGCCGACTTCGGCTTCGGCCATGGCGCGGCGCATGGCGGGAGTGGGTCGGGTGACGGTATCGCTGCGGAGATCGATCATGATGTCACGAATTCGGCGAACACTTCGTTGGAGAGTAGCACGCCGCGATCGGTGAGGCGGAGTTGATCGCCGCTCTTGCGCGAGCAGGCCCTCGGAGAGGAAGCGGCGGATGGGCGCGTCGAATTTGCGCCACTCGTCGGGTCGCGGGCGGATGCCTTCCGAGAGGCGCAGGCCGACGAAGAAGCGCTCTTCGGTCGCGTTGGCGGGCGTGGACGTGAAGCGCGGCGATCGGCCGGCGCGGATGCGATCGACGTATTCGGCGGCCGTTTCGACATTCTGGCTGCGCTCGACCCCATCGAAGGAATGCGCGTCGGCGCCGAAGCCGAAGTACGGCTCGAGCCGCCAGTACTTCAGATTGTGCAGCGACTCGAAACCGGGCCGGGCGAAGTTCGAAATCTCGTAGCGGTGGATGCCGAGGCGGTCGAGCTCGCGCGACGGCGGTTTCGTACAGCTCGGCGATCAGCTCGTCGCTCGGGATTTCCGGCGCGCCGTAGCGCTTTCCGTTCAGCAGCACTTCGTTGCCGAGGCGGCTGTCGGCATCGACTTCGAGCATGTAGACGGAGACGTGCGGCGGCGCGAGCCTTTCGATCCAGGCGAGCGATTCGCGCCAGGAGTCGCGCGTCTGGCCGGGCAGGCCGGCGATCAGGTCGATGTTGATGTTCGGCGAGGCCGGCGCTCGGCGCAGCGTTTCGATTTCGCGCGCGACCATCGCGGCGGTGTGCTTGCGGCCGGTGCGCTTGAGCTCGCGCTCGACGAAGGACTGCACGCCCAGGCTCACGCGATTGATTCCGGCGCGCGACCAGTCGAGCGCCAGTTCGCGCGGTGATGCCGCCGGGCGCGGCTTCGATGGTGGCTTCGCGCCAGGGGCGGCCGGGGATCGCGGCCAGGATACGTTCGAGATGCTGCGGCGTCCATGCGGCTGGGAGTGCCGCCGCCGAGGTAAACGGTTTCGGGTTGCCAGGGCCAGTGGTGGCTGGCGATCTCGCGCGCCAGGGCGTCGCACGTATTCGCGCTCCAGTTCGCGCGAGGAAACGCCGGAAGCAAAGTTGCAATAAGTGCACTTCTGCGCGCAAAACGGATAGGAGATGTAGACGCCGGGCATTTACAGCGAGACTTCTTCTCCGAGCTGTTTGGCGATGGCGTCCTGGATCAGCTCGGTCAGGGTCTGGCCGGTGCTTTCCAGCACGAACGTGTTCTCGACGTCGTCCCAATCCAGCTTGTAGCTCTTCGAATGCGCGGAGACCCAGATCTGGCTGACCGGGGAATTGGGGCTGATGACGAATTTGCGCGGGCGGGTCCTCGAACTCGATGGCGAGCGCGCCGGCGTTGAAATCGGCCTCGAATTCGGCGTCGTCGGAGGCGGCCGCCAGCTTCTTGTAGAGCGCGTGTGAGCGCTTCGTCGGCTCGATTTTTGAACTCTTGTTCGTCCATAGAAGGGCGGCTGAACCTTGATTTTAGCTGAAAAGCGCGCGGGTGAGGCGTGATGCAGGCGCGCGCCGCGGTGGAGATTCTCTGCGACTTTGGGAAGCTGTCGGCGTCATCTGCTACTCTTGGACGATACACGATAATGGAGACAGCCTGTCTAAGACACACCGACATCCCCCATACCTCGCGATTGTTCTCCGATTTTCAATATCATTTCGATCGAGTTGCACCTTTTTATCGGCACGCGCCGCACGATCCGGCATCGTTCGCGGCGGCAGCGAAGGAGATCGATTTTCCGAGCGAGCGGCGGGCGGCGCTGGTGTGCGGCGCTGCGGGCGAGGAACGGCGACAGCGCATCGCTCGATCTGCTGGCGAAGCCGGGCACCGTGGCGGTGGTCACCGGCCAGCAGGTGGGCTTGTTCAGCGGTCCCGCGTACACGATGTACAAGGCGCTGACGGCGGCGACGCCTGGCGGCGCATTTGAGCGAGCAGGGCATTCCCGCGGTTCCGATTTTCTGGCTCGCCACCGAGGATCACGATTTCGCCGAAGTGAATCACTGCTTCGTGTTCGGGCCGGACCATCGGCCGGTCACGTTGCGCGTGGAAGGCGAGGGCGCGGCGGAGCACCCGGTGGGAACGATTCCGGTGGCGGCGCCGCCGGTGGATCAACTGCGGAAGACGCTGGCCGGGTTTCCTTACGGCGGGGAAGTGGCCGAGATGGTGCTGGAGGCGTATCCGCCGGGCGTGACGTTTGGGGCCGGGTTTCAGGCGTTGCTCCAGAAGCTGCTCGCGAAAGCCGGGCTGCTGTTCGTCGATCCCCTGGATCAGGCGGTGCGGCGACCTGGCCGCGCCGGTGTTGCGTCGCGCGCTGGGCGACGGCGACGGACTCAAGCGCCGGCTGTTGGAGCGCAACCAGGAATTGGAGGCGGCCGGGTATCACGCGCAAGTGCACGTGGAACAGAAAACGTCGCTGGCGTTCTTGCTGGACGGCGACCGGCGGATCACGCTGCGGCGGCAGAACGGCGACTATGTTTCGAAGGACCGGCGCTATTCGGTGGAGCAACTGAGCGACCTGGCGGAGCATCTTTCGCCCAACGCGCTGCTGCGGCCGGTGGTGCAGGATTACGTGCTGCCGACGGTGGCGTATGTGGGCGGCCCGGCGGAGCTGGCGTATGTGGCGCAATCGCAGGTGCTGTACGAGCATCTGCTGGGGCGGATGCCGGTGATGCTGGCGCGCAGCTCGTTCACGCTGCTGGATGCGCGCGCGGCCAAGTTGATGGAGCGCTACGGGCTGACGATTCCGAGCTTTTTCCGGGGCGAGGACGGCGTGCGCGACGTGATCGCGCGAGAAGCTGGTTCCGCCGGGGCTGCTGCGGGAGTTCGAAGAGATCCAGCAGAGCACCGCGGAATCGCTGGACCGGCTGCGCGACGATCTGGTGAAGTTCGATGCCGACGCTGGCCAAGGCCGCCGACAAGAGCCGCGCCAAGATGCTGTATCAACTGGCGAAGATCGGGCACAAGACCGCGCGCGAAACGTTTGAAGCGGAACGAGCGGGCGAGCGCGGAGGCGGCGTATCTGTCGCGGCCTGATTTTTCCCGACAAGCATCTGCAGGAGCGCTTCTATTCGATTCTTCCTTTTGTCGCCAAGCACGGGCCGGACCTGATGGACACGCTGTACGAGCACGTCAATCTGGATTGCCCGGATCACAAAGTGCTGGTGGTTTAACTTCGACCTTTCATGAAAATCAACTCTGTCAAAAAGGCCCTGGCGCGAGGGCAAGGTGCAACTGGGAACCGGATTCGGCCAGTTGCGATCGCAAGATGTGGTGCGCATTCTGCGCGACGCCGGGTTTCACTGGGCGTTCGTCGATACCGAGCACGGCGGGTTTGATCTCGAAACCGTGCAGGACATCTGCCGCATCTCGGCGCTGGTGGATTTTTGCCCGATCGTGCGCGTGGGCGAATTGCAATACACGCTGGTGGCGCGGGCGCTGGACGCGGGGGCGGGCGGGATCATGTTTCCGCGCGTCGAATCGCCGGAGCTGCTGGAGAAGGCGGTGAGCTGGACGAAGTTTCCGCCGCTGGGCGTGCGCGGGTTCGGGCTGACGGGCTGCAGGTGGATCACGAGAAGGCGACGCATCCCGGAGATCATCGCGCACAAGAACGCCGAGACGATGGTGGTGCTGCAGATCGAGACGCGGCGCGCGCTGGAGGCTCGGGCGGAGCTGCTGTCGGTGCCCGGAGTCGATGTGGTGATGATCGGGCCGGCGGATTTGTCGGTGTCGCTCGGCGTGGGCGGCGAGTTTCAGCATCCGACGATGGTGGAGGCGATGGAGAAGATTCGCGATAGCTGCGTCGAGCACGGCATTGCGCCGGGGACGCAGACGCGATCGATTCCGCAGGCGAAATTCTGGCGCGAGCGCGGCATGCGGTTTCTGGGCTGCAGCAACGAAACCGGGATGATGTATGAACGCGCGTGCGAGATCGTGCGCGAGCTGAGCTGAAGCAGTTGAGCGGAGCGATCCGCCCGGCGGACTACATCGGCAGTGTGCTGATGGAGTCGACAGTGAGCTTGCCGCCGTCGATCTTGCCGGTGACTTTTACCTTGTGGCCGATGACGGGCATGATTTTGCTCATCGAGGCGGCATCGATCTTGACGATCTTGTTGTCCTCGGTGACGAACACGATGGTTTCGCCGGACTGCGCGCACTTCTTGACGCAGCCTTCGAAGGCTTTCGGCTGGATCCATTCGGCGGCGGTCTTGGCTTTGGCGCCGCTGACCGCGCATTTTTCGTCCGAGAGATAGCCAGTCCATTCGCCGGCCAAGGCGGTCATGGAAGCGAGAGCTGAGATACCAAGAAGCGCGAAAAGTGTTTTCACCGAAGATTCCTCCTCAAGCAGGCTAGCATGGCGGGGACGAGCGGCGCTTGTGGATGTTTAGCGGTGCGCTGCGCGCGCGAAGCGGAGGTTGGTATACTCGAAGCGTCTCACCTAGCCCAAATAGCTGGAGTGGCGGAACTGGCAGACGCACGGGACTCAAAATCCCGCGGCCTTCACTGGTCATGAGAGTTCGACCCTCTCCTCCAGCACCAATTCAAGAAGTCCGACACGCTTCTGAGGTAGAGATCTCTCTACTGGCACTTGCACGCGGGTAAGTCGCTTGCGTCGCCGGTGGAGTGCAGCACGAGCGACCACAAGAAACTGGTTTTGAGCAGGTGGTCAAAAGGCATGTTGAAGTATGTGCCGGTGGCAGCCTGGCTGCCGCGCACCACGATGCCGGGCAAACTGGGTGACGTGGTTGAGCCGTCGGAGTTCAGCACCTCAATGGCGCGATTGCCATCCAGAGGCCAGGTCGCGCGCCGGTGACAGGTCATGCAGTTCGACTCGACGCCGTCAAAGAGGCTGCCTTCCAGATAAGGGTTGTAGGCAACGTGCGGCCGGGCGTCGGGTTCGGCTGGCAGGTCCATGTCGTAGGACACATTCATGAGGTAGTTTCGCCAGGGCGGCGGCAGCCGGGAAGGACGATCCTCGGCATAGGGTCCTTGATTCGGTTTGTCGTGCCACCAGAAAGTGGCCCACACCCAATTGGGCAATTCGCGAGTGGCAAAATGAAATCCGATCAGGATGGCGAAATCGCCTGCTTGCGCGGATTCAAAACCATCCACTTTGTGCAGTGCGTCGAGAACCTGGGGGTCGCTCGGGACCTTAAAGCGGTGAAAATCCGTGACGCGGGCGGACGGGCGGTCGAGCATCGGGCAGGTATGGGGCGGTACAGAGACGTTCAACCTGGCCCAACTGAAACGGTCATTTTGCAGCCTGCCGGGGAACTTACGCTTGCGATCCCAGACGCCGAGCGGGAGACACAGGTCTTTCTTGACGAGTATCCAACTCGTCTTGAGCACGATCGATTCTTTGGGAAAGTCAAGGGGGTCGAGCTTGTTGTTATCGAGAAAACATTTCAGTTTCTGTCTAAGGTAAAGACAATTGTCGCGAATATAGTCGCGAGCTGGTTTGTTATACAAGATCTCGGTTGCGAGATCGATGACTTTCCCGGAGCTCGGCCGCTGCCCGGAGGAAGTTAACTCCTCGGGAGGCTCGAGGAATCTCCGGATGTTGATTCGCTCGCTGGCTGAGTCCATGCCAAACGTGTCATTGACGCTAAACCAAGTCTCCCAGACAGGAACGGTTACGCCATCCTCTTTCACGTCCGAACGCTTGGTGAGACCGGCGAAGACGCGCCAGGCGTGGCGGCGCAATTCGTGTAGCTGCTCGGTGTCAAGATCATGTTGCAGCCGGGCAGCATCGGCGGGGAAATCGGATCCGGCGGGTATCGGCCGGTACACATCCCTGGGGTGGCTTTGAGCAGAGCCGGAGCGCACCAGAATGGTGCACAGGGGAAGGATCAACGCCAGGATTCCAGTGAGCAAGTATTTTCGCATTTCATCCTCCTGGGACCGGTTCGATCCAAACGATTGAGGCGCCGGGGCCGTCGAGGGCGCGAAGGAGTACTGGCTGCAATTCACCGGGTTCCGGATTGAGCGTCACTCGCACCACAGGGGCGGGCGAGGATCCCGGCTCGATGCGGCAAAAGTAAATCGGCGGTCCCTGAGAGTGACTCTCTTGCGGCGCCACGCTGAGGCGATGGCCGGAAATGCGCGCCAAGCCTTGGAACACGCCACGCAGGCTCGGATTCAACAGTAGTTCCACGGATTGTTTTCCGTCGTCGCAAGACTCAGCCTGGGCGTATGAACCTCGCCACTCGCCGGCTGCGGCCGGGCCCGCTTGCCCGCGCCCCGATTGGGAGGCGAACTCGATCGAGGCGAGGGCAGCAAGTTTCCAAAATGCATGCGGCATGGTCTTTACGTTACGTTTCGCAATTCTACGTGAACAATTCGATCGCCGTTCACCGTCTCCGCCCACAATTTGACCGGAACGGGATTGGCATTGTCCGGCGCATCGAAGCCGACGACAACCTGTTTCTTCTTGTCAGCGGGCTGGGCCGTGTTGTGCGCCTCGCGATACACTTTCTCTGCCGGCACGGGACGGCCGAGCGGCGGCTCGTCTGGAATGAAGAGCAGATTCAGGGGCACATTGTCGGTCTTGGGATCGGTCTTCAGTGCCCCGGTGCCTCGCCGGAAGATGGCTTGGGTATTGACGGGTTGGTCGCCAACTTCGATATTCAGGTAAACTCCGAAACCACATGAACCATACATTCTGCAGTCGTCGGGTAGGACCTGAAAATGAGAACCGCTGAGGTTGTTTGCCATACGTGTGTAGTCCTTTCGTGAGGTTCGATCAGAGTCGCAAGCGGGCGATCAAAGCTGTGTAGCGCGGATCGGACCGCAAAAGTTCATATTCGGGCGCCACTTTGAGCATGGTGAGATTGGAGTTTCGCAGCGGGATGCCACGCTCGATCCATTCAAAGGCTTTGTCTTTGTCGCCGAGGCCGAGATACACGTCCGCGATTTCCGATGGAGACGCCTCGCCGGCCTGGTAGCGCCGCTCGAGTTCCGACAGGATCTGGTTGGCGAGATCGGTGCGGCCGCTGAGGGCGTACAAGCGCGCCAGGCTGGCGATGGCATAGCTTTCTCTGTTGGTGATGGCGGCGCCCTTCTCACAGGCGTCGATGGCTTGTTGGAGCAGCCCTTTCCGCTCCAGGGCGTCGGACATTGGAATGTAGACGTTCTCATACCCGGGATCGGTGCGCAGCACGCCTTGGTATTGGTCGAGCGCCTCATTGACGCGGCCGGCGTCCAACAGGATGGTGGCGCGCGAAACTTGCATGGAGGAGTTCAGAGGATCGAAGGTGAGTGCTTGGTCTACTTCCTGCAACGCTTCTTGGTGCCGAGCCAGCCGGCTGAGAAGGTTGGCAAAGGAACGATGCGCCTCAGCGAGGGAATTGTTCAGAGACAGGGCGCGGCGGAAATTCTCCTCGGCGCCGGGCCAATCCCATTCCCACATGTGCTTGTCGCAGGCGATCACCAGGTAGGCCTCGGCGAGGTTCGGATTCAGAGCCAGCGCGGCGCGGGCGGAATCGAGAGATCGAACGAGCTGGTCAGGCCATGCCGCTCCGCTGCGGATGGAGAGGTCATAGTAGGAGAACCCGAGCGCCGCCCAGGCTTCGGCGAACTTGGGATCCAGACGGACAGCGCGCTCCAGGACGGTCACGCTTTCTCGCAACGAGTCGCGGCTACGGCGCGCGGCATGATACCGGCCGAGTAGATACAACTGATATGCCTCCGGGAGTTGAGTGAGGCGTCTGTCGAGGCCGGAGAGCTGCGCCGGTTGCATATCGATATGCAAGGAATGAATGACGGCGCGGCTGACTCTGGCTGTGATGGCCTCGACATCTTGTACCTCGATGTCCTCCGTTCCCGACCAAATCTGGAAGCCGCTGGAGGCCTCCACGATATCAGTGGTGACGTGCAGGCGGCGATTCGCATTTGTCACGGTGCCTGTGATCGCATATCGAACGTGAAGCTGCTGCGCCATCGAAGACAGGTGGCGGACGGGATCCTGAAATCGTTGGGTAGCGGTTCGGCTCACCACTTTGAGCCCCGGAACCGCCGTCAGAGAATCATTCAAGCGATCCGCGATGCCTTCCGCGATGTATGCGAGGTTTGCATCGCCAGAATCAAACGGGAGAATTGCGACGGAAGGCTGCATGGCCGGAGTGCGACTGCTTTCCCAGGTCCACAGAGCGACAGCGCCTAAAGGCACGGCCGCTGCGAGCGCCAGCCAGAACTTGCGGCGGCCAAAGGGCCGCTCGGAGGCATAACAGCCCAGGGCGCGAGCAACTTCGAGCGGGCTGGAGTATCGCTTCGCGGGGTCGCGTTCCAGACAGCGCAATATGACGGCTTCCCATCGGGAGTCCAAGTCCGGTTGATGAGTACGAGGCGGCGTAGGCGCTTCGCTCAAGCGCTTTCGGGCCATCTCGAGCGGTGTCTCTCCAGTAAAAGGAAAAGCGCCGGTGAGCATCTCGTAGATGACGACGCCAAACGAGTAGACATCGGTGGCAACGGATTGCTCGCCGCGCTCCAATTGCTCGGGTGCGACGTAGGCGGGCGTCGCGCCTTCGTAGGCGCCGGTGGCGCCGTCCTGCGCCAGCAGACGCGCCAGGCCGAAGTCGGTGATGATGGCGCGGGGTCCTTGTGCATCGAGATCGCAAACAATCACGTTGCCGCTCTTGAAATCTCTATGCAGAATACCTCGTTGATGTGCAGCCGCGAGGCCTTCGGCCATCTGGCGAATCAGAGGCGCCGCGTCTGGCGTCCGGAAGCGGCCCTTCTGAGTGATGGCGTGCGTAAGAGTGCACCCGTCGAGCAACTCCATGGTGAAGAACGTCAATTCTTTTCCGTCCGAGGAGTGGTGACGAGCTACGTCATACACGCGGCACACATGGGGACTGCTAACGGTTCGCGCCAGGCGGATCTCTGAACGGAATTGATCGAGCATTCCGCGGCGGGCCGCCAGCGCGGGCTGGAGTAGTTTTAGGGCAACCTCGACGCCCAACTCCAGGTCGGTGGCGGCATATACTTCCCCCATTCCGCCGCGCGCCAGGAATCGATTGATGCGGAATCGGCCGGCCAACATATCGCCAGGCGTTAGAGTTTCGGGAGACGTTCCCAGGGCGCCGATCTGGGCGCTGAAACTGGCAAAGAAGCGCTGGGCGGGTTGAAAGGAAGCCAGCAATTGAAGCAGCTCGGCCTTCAGCGCGGCATCGTCGTTGGCCACGGATTCAACGAACGAGAACTGCTGTTCGGGGGGCATTTCGACGGCACGAATGAACAGATCCTTGGCCAAGTCCCAGCGTGCCGTGTCGATCCTGGCGCTATCCAACCTGAAGCCTTTCGTCGAACTATTTCGCGATTATACACCTAGGTCAGCGAGTTTAGATTGGAAACGGTGACAAAAAACAAATTCAGGCAAGGTATGCGAAAAGCTTCAATTGCCGCGGATTGTTCACGGGCCGGGGTCCGGCGATGAGGACATGGCGGTGTACAGCCAGGCCTGTGCGAATTCCCAGTCGCGCTTGACAGTACGATCCGAAACCTCGAGCAACTGTGCCACCTCGTCGACCGTGAGGCCCGCGAAGAAACGAAGCTCGACCACGCGCGCGCCGCGCTCATCAATCTTGGCGAACCGCGCCAGGGCTTCGTGGACCGCGAGGATTTGATCCCAACTTTCTTCCGATCCTAACTTGACCTCATCCAGTTGCACCTTCACCAGAGCGCCGTCCCGCTTCTCGGCCTGGCGAGCTCTGGCCATATCCACCAAAATACGGCGCATGACGCGGGCGGCTACGGCAAAGAAATGGTTGCGGCTGGCCCAGTCAAATTCGTGCGTGCCGGCCAGCCGGATATAAGCTTCATGCACCAGAGCCGTCGTTTGCAAAGTGTGTTGGGGCCGTTCTTTGCGCATGAGACTGCCGGCCAGCCGCCGCAGTTCTTCGTAAACATGGGGAATCAACTGCTCTTCGGCTTCACGGTTACCGCTCTTCATTTCATTGAGCAGACGAGTAATGTCGACGGAATCCATGCTGTTGAGTACCTAGTCTAGCACCGGGGAGATGACGGTCCCATCGTGCTTTGTCCCCGCATTTCGACGTCTTGCGCTTGTGTAGATGAGCGGCTAAAAAGCCCAAGTAGATCGAAGACGGGAGGAAAAGGAATGAGCAATACGCGTCGCGAGTTTTTGAAGTCGTGCGGCCCGCTGGTGGTAGTGCCGGCGCTGGCAGTAACGAATCGGCTTGGTGCCGCGGGAGCGTGGCAGCTGAGTTTTGACAAGGTTCATGACGTCGTGGAAGTGCGTGTGGGTGGGCCCAGCGGACGACTCATCAAGTGGAATGATCGAGGACTCGGCGGACGATACACCTGGTGCTGGAAGGACCCGTTGGGCGAATTGCGGAGCATCGCTCCCTGGGTGGGAGACGGCGACCGGATCAAGCTCTGGGCCAAGGTCCTGATCATGGAGGGAGGCACGGGCGATCATCAGTGCGACATGAACACGCTGTACAACGGTGTGCGCAAGCAGCGCTGGGAGTTTGATGAAGACGAAGATCACGAGATCGGGCGATAAGGCCACAATCTTGTGGCAGACGCGCAATCGAAACGGAGTAAAACAATGCCAAAGCAAAAGAAGAAAGCCAAAATCCCATTAGCCGCCGCGCCGAAGCCCAAGCCAGCCGTTGGCTCCCCTCCACCTCCCGCGGCTGCCACCAGCGCTGCCGCCAGCAACCACGTGAGCATTACGGTATCGGGGCCCGAACACGTGGTGCGGCGAACGTTGGCGTCCATGAGTTTCCACGGCGAGTGGAATCGCATCGTGACGCGTGAGATCGCGCGAGGAGAAACGCTGGTCTCAGATGCGGGACTGGACGACACTCTGGGCGGGCCTAAGCTCCGCATGTTTTCCCAGGACGTACGGGACCTCTACGTACAACGCTGCGCGAACGATGCGGCGCGGGCAGGACATCCTGTGCCGGATCCATCGAAAATTCCGGCCGATGCGGGAACAACTGTGATGGAGGTGGGCGATGCGCTTTTTGACAATTCTGTGCACTAGCCTGGTGGGCGCGTCCTCATTCGTTGCCTGCCTGGCTAGCGGTGCGGACTTGAAATGGAACGAGGGCACGCTCGAGCCGGAATCCCACTGGATTACGGTGACCTCCAGCGCGGTGGAAAAGGACTTTCTCGATGCCGTGCCCGATCTGGAAAAAGGGCAGAATTGGACCATTACACTTCAGCGGGCCGGTCAGAATCCATTGAGCATTTCTCTCCAGAAGGTGGCAATCAATATCCAGGACCGTGGGGTGTACCTGGTGTATCAGGGAGACATGTTTCCAGTGTTTGATCCTGCCGATCTGCCGAAAGGCAGCCTGTTCGTCACGTTCCAAGGCACCAAAATAATCGTGACAACCGGGGAGGCCGCGCACACCAAGCCAACGAACAGTATCGTCAACGGATGTTTCGGTTGGACCTTAACAAAGGACAAGAAGAAGGCCGACGTGGACATCACCGGCGGGTTGCAATCCGGAGTTGGCGCAAAACCGCAATACAACTGGAGCGTAAAGGCAAGTTGCCGGGTCTTCGGCTTCGGGGGGCGCGGTTTTGGCGAGATTGATCCTTCCTTCACTGGCGAGGCCAGCCAGCAGAACAATGCCGACCCCGATTCGCTCAAGGCGGGAATCACGTGGCGCCGACTGATTGCGATTCCCGAAAGGCGAGATGGTTGGATTTTCAGCGGCGACCTGTTGAGCTACGAGTTCGAACGAAGCATCAAGAAGGAAGCTGTGTTGGACGAGAACGGCAAGCCGGTGGATCAGCAGTTTCTCAAGAAAAACACCAATCTGATGTGGTCGGGCAAGGCTGCGTATGTCAGCGGCTGGCCGATGCTCAACTGGACGTTGACGTTCGCGGGGTTTGAGGCCGGCAAAGCGCTCTCGCGCACGGTGAAGCGCGACGCGCGCAGTTCAGGTGAACAGGCAGTGGCCAGGCTGTACTTCGCCCTTGACGTCTATAGGACATTCTTCCGGAAGGGAAGCAACGACCCGATCGTTACCTTTCATGGCAACCAGATCCTGCGGCTTCCCTTTGAGCAAGAGCCATATGCGCAGGCCGATGTCAACGGCGGCAAGATGTTCCTCACGAACAAACCTCGGCATTGGTCGCTCGTGGAGATGGCTTTTCCGCTCACCAATGGCGTGGGCATAAACGTTCAATACAAGCGTGGTGCGCTCCCGCCCAGTTTCGAGTTTGTCGATCATCAGGTGACCATCGGGTTCAATCTATTGCTGAAGCATGGCTCATGATGTCAGATCGCGAGCGGCCGCCGTTCATTTCGCTTGGGCGGCCAGTTCCCAGAATCGCCAGCTCGTTTTGAAATCGGCTCGAGAGTTTCTGTTTGGTCAGGTCGGCGCGGATCATCTCAACCGGGATGCGGTTTTCCTCGAGAATCGCGTCGTGGAAATCGCGATTGGTCATCTTGCCGGAGTCGACCAGTTCTTTGTGCAGCGCGTAGAACTGCAGCGCGCCGAGCATGTAGGCGCATTGATAGATCGGCTCGTAGGAACCGTCGAAGGAGCGGCGCACTTCGGCGGCGGCATTGGCGCGCTCGAAGCCCACGCGTTCCACCAGAAAGTCGATGCTTTGCTGCGGTGTCATCTGACCCAAGTGAAAGCTCAGCGAAAAGATGATGCGGGCGCAGCGGTGCATTCGCCAGAACAGCATGCCGATGCGATCCTCGGGGCCGCGCGGAAAGCCGCGGTCCCACAGCAGCATTTCCCAATAGAACGCGTTGCCTTCGGTCCAGAACGGCGTGCCGAACAATGCGCGATAGGTGCGGTAACGCGCCGCCATGAATCCCTGCAGGTGATGGCCGGGAATCAACTCGTGAAATACCGTAGCGCGGGAAAAGTGGATATTGTTTCCGCGCATGCTCATCAGCTTCTGCTCGGTGGTCATCGCATCGGTGGGATACGACACTAGAATGATGTCGCCGCCCAGGAAAAATGGACTGGTGAGCTGGCGCTCGGGCGAGAGCATTTCCTCCCACCAATCTTCTTTGGCCAGCGCGGGTACGGTGACGAGGTCGTTCTTCTCGACGTAGTCGACGGCTTCCTGTGCCAACTGGCGGACGAGTTCCGGCTGTTTGCCGGGATCGACGTACTGATTCTTTACGTACTCGAGAGCCGCGTGCCAGTTGTCGCCAAAGTTCAGCTCGCGCGAGGCCTTGATCATTTCCTGCTCGCACCAGGCCAGCTCCTTTGCGAGCCAGCGCGATCAGTTCCTCGGGTGTGTAGGGAATCATGTTATACGCGAGGTCCGCCAGCAGCGCATCGCGCCCGACCGGATCGCCGACAATATCGTCGGTGCTGTCGGGTGGCGGCGTCGGAGTAGTGGACGCCGAATCCGATTTGCCGGCGGCGGGAGCTGGCGTCTCCGGTCGAATGCCCGCCAAATGCTCGCGCAGAAAACGCGCGTATGCTTCGAGAGCGCGATCCGCGTCGCGATATGGCTCGCTGACCCACCACGTGAACACCGGATCGTATCCGTTGTAGAAACTGTACCAGTCCTTCAGATTCTTCCTAAGCGACGCCACTCGCAGGCCGGCGCGATTCGCTACGGCCGCCTTCATCTTGCTATCGCCGGAGTTGGCCTTGCGCGCGGATTCGATCGCCTTGGTCACTTCCACCAGCGACTCGGCGGCTTTCTTCGGATCCACCGGCTGCATCTTGCGGCGCGCTTCTTCGAGTGCAATGATGCTGCCGGCGAACGGCGTCAATGATTCCATCTCTGACATTTGGCGGGCATCGAGCGCGAGTTCATCCCGCTGGTGCTGCAGGTAATTCTTCAGAAGGATGGAATCGATCTGCGCGTCGTGGCTCAGGGCGTCGAAGCCGGTCTTGTCCAATGCCGCTTGTTCGGAAGCGAAGAATTGGTCCAAACGCGCGCGGCGGGTTGGGCTGAGGCGGATCGGATACGTGCGGTTCAGCGTGCGAAGGTCGGTGGAGAAACGCTCGATCATCGGGCGGAGCTCGCTGGTGGACTTGTCGACGTCGTCGGCGGCGATCGCCGCCCCGCAAAACACCAGAAGAAGAGATGCGAAACGCCTGGTCACTGTCTACTCCACAGCAAACACCCAGATCGCGCCGCCCTCCGGCACCTCCGGATATTCGCCCGGGAAAATCCGATTCAAGTTGGCTTGCATGCCGCGCGCGTCGCCGCCCCAGCCGGTCTCGACCGCGATGTACTGCTTGCCCTCGATCGCAAACGACACCGGCGGCGCGAGAATTCCTGAATTCGTCGGAAATTCCCACAACAATTTGCCGGTAGCGGCATCGAATGCGTGAAACTTGCGATCGTTGGTACCGCCGCTGAACACCAGGCCTCCGGCGGTCGCCAGCATGGATCCCCAGTTGGGCGACTTCGCGTAGTTGTGTGTCCAGACCCGCTGGCCGGTGTCGACGTTCCAGGCTTGCACTTCGCCGACGTGGTCGGCGCCGGGCGCGACGAACATATCAAGTTGCGCGCCGGTGAAGCCCTTGCCGGGAGTGTACTCGACCTGTTGTCCAGTGGATGTCTGGCACAGGTTGTTATTGGCTGGGATGTAGATCATGCGTGTCTTCGGGCTGAACGCGATGGGCGGCCAGTTCTTGCCGCCCCACAACGACGGGCAATAGACGGCCTGCTTGCCGGTAGCGGGTTTGTGCTCGGGATCGACTTCGACGCGGCCGGTCTCCGGATCGATATGCTTGAACACGTTCTGGCTGACGTACGGTTTGCCTTCGATATAGCGAATCGGGCCTGCGGAGCGCTCGAGAAACCAGAGATAGCCATCGCGCGCGACATCGACCAAGCCCTTAAGCGTGCGGTCGCCGCGCTTGTAGTCGACCAAGATCGGCGGCGAGACCTCGTCCCAATCCCAGGAGTCGTTGGGATGATATTGATAGTGTCCTTTGATTTTGCCGGTTGCGACGTCGATGGCGATGGTGGAGGAAGTGTAGAGATTGTCGCCGGGACGGCGGTCGCCCATCCAGGGTCCGCCGTTGCCGACGCCCCAGTAGGCGATATTCATTTCTGGATCATAGTTTCCAGTGACCCAGACCGAGCCTCCTCCGGTTTTCCATTGGTCGCCCTGGGGCCAGGTTTCGCTGCCCGGTTCGCCAGGGCGCGGGGACAGTGTAGGTGCGCCACAGTTCCTTGCCGGTCTCAGAATCGAACGCTGCGATAAATCCGCGGATTCCCCACTCGCCGCCGGACGCTCCCACCATGACCTTGCCGTTGACTACCTGCGGAGCGAGCGTGATGTAGTAAGCAGATTTGTTGTCCGCCACCGATGTGGTCCAGACCGGCCGGCCAGTGCGAGCATTCAGCGCCACCAGCACGGCTTCGCCGGCGGCGAAGAAGACCTTGTCGCGATAGAGTCGCGACGCCGCGGCTGGTTTCGTGGCCGACGATGGCGCGGTCGGGCCGGGGCTTGCGATAGCGCCAGAGCAGGTTGCCGGAGCGCGCGTCGATGGCGATGACCTGGTTGTTGGGCGTCGCGACGAACATGACTCCGCCGTTGACGATGGGCGGCGCTTCGTGCGGCTTCGTCTCGCCGGTGGAGAAGACCCAGACGGGCCGGAGCCGCTGCACGTTGTCGGGCGTCACTTGATCCAGCGGGCTGTAGCCCCAGCCGTCGTAAGTGCGGCGAATCATGAGCCAGTTTTCGGGTTCGGGATTTCTGAGGCGCTCGGAGGTCACGAGGCGATAGTCGCGCAGCACCGCGGGCAACGGAGGGGTTTGTGGCCGGGTCGGCTGCTGTTGCGCGAGAGCCGAGCCCGTGATACAAACGAGCGCGATGAGTACGGCGCCGAATGTTCTGACACGGGGCATGACGGTTTCTCCAATTCTGGCGTTGGATCAAGCCTAGCACGGCGCAGGTTTGCATCGGCGGAGTCATTCATCAACAATGAAGGTAGTCATGATGGGTCCAACGTTCCGCAACCAAGCTCGAAGTATTTTCTTGGCCGTGTGTATGGCGGCCGGCGTGATCGGGTTCGCCGCCGCGCAACAGGCCGGGGCGCCATCGCCAGCTTCACCGAGTGCCATGCCGATCGACGTGGATCGCGGCGCGGCCGGGCTGACGCGTTGGCTGCACGCGCTCAAGACTCGCGCCAGTGTGTTGATGATCACAGCACATCCGGATGATGAGGACGGCGGGATGCTGGCTTACCAGACGCGAGGTGCAGGTGCGCGCGCGGCGCTGCTCACGTTGAATCGCGGCGAAGGCGGGCAAAACGCCATGTCGCCGGATCTGTACGACGCGCTGGGGTTGGTACGGACCGAGGAACTGCTGGCGGCCGACCGCTACTACGGCGTCGATCAATACTGGACGCGCGCGGTCGACTACGGCTTCTCGAAGACACGCGAGGAAGCGCTGGAGAAGTGGGGGCACGATCGGGTGTTGTCCGATGTGGTGCGCGTGATTCGAATGACGCGGCCGCTGGTAGTGACGGCCACGTTTGTCGGAGCGGCCACGGACGGCCACGGCCAGCATCAGCTTTCCGGCCAGATGGCACAGGAGGCGTTTGAGGCGGCTGGCGATCCGACGAAATTTCCGGAGCAAATTCGCGAGGGCTTGCGGCCGTGGTCGCCGCTGAAAGTTTACGCGCGCGTTCCGTTCTTCGATGTAACGCCGCAGGGCATGTACGACTACGCGATCGATAAGTTTGTGCCGGTGCGGTTCTTCGACTACCTCAAGCAGAGCTGGTCGACCGAAAAGCCGTCGACGACGCTAGAGATTCCGGAGGGTAACTACGCGCCCGCGGCGGGTCTGAGCTATCTGCAGATCGGTCGCGCCGGGCTGGGCTTTCAGAAGAGCCAGAACAACGGCGTGGCGATTCCGCCTCCCGGACCGCTGAGCGCCGCCGTATCATCGCTATGGTTCGCGTGTGGCCGCGGCGGATCACGAAGAGTCGTTCTTTGACGGCATCGATACATCGGTGGCGGGCATCGCGTCGCTGGTCGCGAATGTGCCGGACTGGTTGAAGAGCGGTCTGGCGGACATCGCGCGGCTGGCCGATCAGGCGAACGCGCAGTACCAGGCGGATCGTCCGGAGGGCATCGCGCCGGTGTTGGCGGATGGGCTGCGCGCGACGCGGTCGCTGATGGACCGTGTGCGAGACGGTGGTCTGACTCGAGCCCGGCCGCGACGATGTTCTGTTCGAGCTGCGCGCGAAAGAGAATCAGTTCCAGCATGCGCTGCAGGACTCATTGGGAATTTCGCTGCTCGCGCTGGTGGCGCCGGATCGGGAGCCGCAAGGCCCGCGCGCCTTCCGGCAGGCGGGACCGACGTTCACGATCGGAATTCCCGGCCAGACCTTTGGCGTGCAAATTCAACTTGTGAACCAGAGCCGCGAGAACGTCAGCGTGGCGAGCGTGTCGCTGGCGGCTTCGGACGGCAAGGACTGGAAGTTCAGCAGCAAGGGCGAGGGGCCCAAAGCGCTGGCGCCGGGTGCGCTGGGGCAGGTTCGGTTCGCGGTGTCGGTTCCGGACGATGCGGCGTTGACGCGGCCCTACTTCACTCGGCCGGATGAAGAGCAGCCTTACTACGATTTGACGGACGCGCGCTATCGCAACCTGTCGTTCGCTCCGTATCCGCTGTCGGTTCAGGCGACGGTGGCGTACCGGGGCGTCGAACTGCACCTTTCTGAAGTAGTGCAAGCGATGCAGCGCGTGCAAGCGGAGGGCATCGTGCCGCAGCCGCTGATCATGGGGCCGGCCATCTCGCTGTGGGTGTCGCCAACGGCGGGCGCGGTTCCGCTCACCTCGCATTCGTTCCAGTTTTCCTGCACGGTACACAGCAACGTCAAAGGACCGGCCAAGGGAACGCTGCGGTTGAAGCTGCCGGCGGGCTGGCATTCGACGCCGGAGACCGCCGAGTTTTCGATGGCGCGCGACGGCGAGGACCAGACCATCACGTTTTAGGTTGCGCCCAGCGCGGTCCAGGCGGGCGAGCATCGCATCACGGCGGTGGCTGAGTACCAGGGCAAGATGTACGAAGAAGGATATCGGCTCACCGGGTATTCCGGGCTGCGGTCGTATCCGTATTTCCGGCCCGCGGTGTATCGCGCCGTGGGTGTGGACGTGAAGACGGCGGACGTGCGGATCGGCTACCTGCCGGGCACGGGCGACGATGTGCCTCAGGCGCTCAATAACCTGGGACGCGGCGCGCAGACTTTAGCGGCGAACGACATCACGCAGGGGGATCTATCGAAGCTACGACGCGATCATTCTCGGCACGCGGGCCTATGCGGTGCGAACGGAGCTGAAGGCCGCCAACGCGCGGCTGATCGACTACGTGAAGAACGGCGGCGTGCTGATCGTGCAGTACCAGCTCCAGGACTTCGACCAGAACTATGGTCCGTATCCGTTCAGCCTGGGAGACAATCCGCAGAAGGTAATCAACGAAAACTCCAAGGTGCAACTGCTCGCGCCCGCGAGTCCTGCGTTGACCTGGCCGAATCGCATCACTGAAGCCGACTTCAACGAGTTGGGTGGAAGAGCGCGGGCACGGTTTCATGCAGACCTGGGACCCGCGCTACGAGGCGCTGGTGGAGACGCACGATCCGGAACAGGATCCGCAGCGCGGCGGATCTGCTGCTGGCGCGCTACGGGAAGGGCGCGTACATCTACGATGCGTTCGCGCTGTACCGCCAGCTTCCCTCCGGCGTGCCGGGCGCCTATCGCATTCTGGCGAACCTGGTGAGTCTGGGGAAGAATCCCGGCTTCCAGTCAGAGAAGCCGGGTGCGAGAGCCGCTGCGGGAGCGCAGTAGCTTGGGTCCGCGATCGGCTAGACTGAGCCGGCCTTTTTCGCCTTGGGCGGAACGATGGCGTCCTTTGACCGCTTTGGCGACGCGGAACTTCACTACTTTTTTGGCGGGAATGTTGATGGCTTCGCCGGTGGCCGGGTTGCGTCCGATGCGGGCCTTGCGGTCCACTCGAACCAGCTTGCCGAGTCCGGGGATGACAAATACGCCGGTCTTCTTTACTTCTTTGACGGCGGTTTGGGCCAGGCTGTCCAGCAGTTGTTTGGAGATCTTGTTGCTCACTTCGCAGTTCTTCGCGAGCAGCTTTACGAGTTCACTTTGTGTCATCGATTTCTCCTTCGCTGGTGGCTTTCGCCACGAACAATAATATGCCCATGCCGCGGCGTTGCAAGGCAATTTTCAGCATTTGTTCAGCAGCCGCACGTCGTCCGGAGGCCCGTAAACCGGGCCTGAGGCCGCATCAGCCTAGAGTTGCTTGGCTTGGCTGAAGTGTTCCTTCAACTATGCATTTACCAGTCGGCGCGAATGCCGAGCTGGATCAGGCGGCCTTCCAGCACGGTGCCACTCTTGGTCAGCGGCGCGGGTGTGGTGATCACGCCGAGCGAGTTCACGGTCGCCTTGGTGTTGAGCACGGTGACGTTGCGGTTGTTGAAGATGTTGTTGGATTCGGCGATGAACTTGCCGTGCAGACGTTCCCAGAAGGTAAACAGCGTACGGGTGTAGCGCGCATCCACCTGGTAGATATTGTCGGTTCGCGCAGTGTCGCGGCGGCATGAAAACGGGCCGCTGGACTGGTCGGCGCCGATGGGATCATTGTTCAGAGTTCAGGTTGCCAGTAATGTTCTGCTGGTCGCCGCTGGCGAGGTTGGCCAGAATGCTCAGTTGGTTGCCATTCGCCAAGTAATTTCCCATCGCGATTTGACAGGGAGAACGTGGGGCGCGATGTAGACGCTCATATTGAACGCCTGCGGCCGGTTCACGATGCTGTTGGCGCGATCATAGGAGCGGTCGAACGGGTTCTCGATCGGCAGGTTCTGTTCGAAGCTGTTGGCATCCGGAGCGTCGCTGATGGTATGCGACCAGGTGTAGTTGGCGCTCAGCTGAAAACCTCGAACCGAATCGGTGCCACCACGAAACGACCAGGGCGTTGTAGTTGGAAACCGCCCCGACATCCTGCAGCGTGATGCCATTGAACTGTGGAAACAGCCGCGTGCTAGCGTTGACCGCGGTGGAGAAGATCGGCCGTCCGTCGGCCAGGTGTCCGATTGGATTGATCAGGTTCATGTCCCGCAGGTATTGCAGGTCGCGTGCGCCTGTGTTGACGTATCCGAGGGTGACTTTGTCATTCTGCGAGATAGCTGCTGCTCCACTTGGATGCTGGTGTTGAGCGTGTAGGCGTTCTTGAAGTCCGGGCGTCACTGCGAAGATGTTCTGGCCGGAAGGCAGCTGTGGCGCCAGGCAGGAAGTTGAACACGTTCGGGAAGCGCCGGAGCGCCGGCTTGTTGGCGGAAGGTGGCCACAAACGACCGGTTCGAGCCGTCATTGTACAGAGCGTTGAACCACGTATTGGTGGGCGGCGCTTCGTAGAACATCCCCCAACTTGCCCGTACCACGGTCTTCTGACGCGAGCGACCAGGCCAGAGCCCAGGCGCGGCGCCCAGTCGCGATTCGGGGTGTGGAATTTTTGCGTGAAGATGAACGGCGCATTGGCCTCGCCGTCCGGCGCCTGGAAGCGATCCCAGCGCACGCCGTAAATCAAGAGCAGGTTCGGACGAATCTGCCAGCTATCCTGCACATAGAAATCGTAGAAGTACGATTTGTAGGTCCGGCCAGGCGCTCCCAGCACTGTGGCAAACTGCGTGTAGCCAAATGGATTGGCGCCGCTCTTTGCCGCTAGGTAATCCGCTATCGCTCGGAAAACGTACAAACTGTAGGTGTCGGAGACCTGATTGTCGTTGTTCTCCTGCCAGGCGAACCCCATTTTGTAGGTGTGAGCGCCGCGGATCTTGGTGAAGTTGTCGCTGAAGCTCGGGATTTTTTCGGCGAACCGGTCGCCGGCCGACTGAAGTCCCATTGAATGTCGCGATGCCGCTGCGACTGGCAGCCCTGGATGCAAATCTCAGGTCCGGGGCCAGTTTGCGAGACCAGCGACGTGCGCCTGGTTGCGGTACGGCTCTGAGGCGCGCAGTTCATTCAGCATGGTCGGTGAGAACGTAATCAACCACTGCAATCCGCCGATGTGGGCGCGATCCTGAAAGTCCACTGCGGAGCTGAGCGCGTTCTTGCCGCCCACCTGGGTGTTGAACGGAAAATTGTTCCGGAAGTAGTTATAGCGGAAGAAAACCTGGTTCTTGGAGTTGATGTTCCAATCGGCGCGGATATTCAGAAATTGAACGTGGGCCAGGCTAGGCGCAGTGCCGAGATCGGAGGCCGGAATGCCGACCGCGGTGGCGGTGGCCGGGTCGATGGTCACCGGAGTGGGCGTACCGCGCAGCAGGTGCTCATAGCCGCCAAAGATGAACAACTTGTCCTTCACGATGGGGCCGCTCGCGTTCACTGCGTAGTCGTGCAGATCGATGGCCGCGGCAGGACGATTCGCGGGCAGCAGAATCGTGCGCGCGTTGGCGTCCGGCGGGCGTGCCGATGAAATAACCCTCGCCGTGGAATTGATTCGTACCGGAATTGGTAATGACGTTGAAAATGTTGCCGGCGGTCTGGCCGAATTCGGGCGCGTAAGCTGTTGGAGACGGTCTGGACTTCGCGAACGTAGATGTCGGAGATCGGGAACAGGCGCAGGCCGTAGCGATCGGTCTGCGTGTCGATCATGCCGTCCATTTGATAGTTGATTCGATCCAGCAAGCCGTTGGTGTTGAGCGTGCGCGGAATGCCGAGTTCCGGATTGGGGTGGCCGCTCATGCCGGGCTGGAAGATGATCAGGTTGTAGGGGTTCCGCGACGTAAGCGGTACGTTGTTCACTTCGTTGAACGAGATAGTGCGGCCAGTGGAAACGCGGGAGGTTTCCAGCACCGGTGCGCCGCCGGTGACGTCGATGGTAGTGCTGACGGCGCCGACCTTAAGTTGTGCGTCGATCACGGCTTCCGTTCCGGCGTTCAGGAGGACGTCTGTGTACCGCTGGGCTTCGAAGCCTTCCTTCTTGAACGTGACCGTGTAGGTGCCCAGAGGGAGGTTCGGAATCACGTAATATCCGTCCTCGGTCGTAGCTGACATCGCGCGAATAACCAGTGCCGCACGTTTGTAACGGTTATCGCGGCGCCAGGAATGGCTGCGGCGGCCGGATCGGTGATGCGTCCACGAATGCTGCCGTTGACGGCCTGAGTCTGTGCGGACAACGGCTGGAGTCCGGCGACGAGCAAGCCGAGCGCCAGGATGTAGCGAAAAGCCTAAGAATAGCCGAGATCTGAACGGAAATGGCAAAATCGTAACATGAGTGACCCCCTCTTCTTAGTCGATTGCACTTTGGGCCCAGTATGTGCCCGATTGGCTGCGTACGTCAAGTCTGGGTTTCAGTTTCGTTGTCAGGTTGGTTTCTTGGCGCGGATCGCCTGACAATGAAAGTAGATATGCCGAGGGGCAAAATCTGTGGCAACTGAGCCGGTAGGTTCTGATGTGCTTTCCGGCGCCGCTGTACGCCGAGACGGTGCTGGCGCCCAACTTCGAAGAGGCGCAGCGAAATTTTCTGGAAGCTCTGCTCGAGATCCACTACGCGCACACGCGCATGCTGGCCGCGCAGGGCATCCTGACGGCAAGGCGGAAGAGCAGACGCTTGCGCCACGCGCTGGACGGGCTGGACCGGAAAGCGATCGCCGCGGCGCGGTATGACGGCTCGTACGAGGATCTCTTCTTCTTCATCGAGAATCTGCTGGAAGAAAGCTGCGGCGCGCTGGCCGGCAAGATGCACACGGCGCGGAGCCGCAACGACATCGCGATCACGCTGTACCGGATGACGCTGCGCGTGGAGTTGCTGGAACTGGCTGGGATCGTGGCCGAGGTGCGGCGCGCGGTGCTGGATCTGGCGGCGCGGCACATCGAAACCGTTGATGCCGGCGCACACGCACACCCAGCCGGCGCAGCCCACCACGCTGGCGCATTATCTGCTGGCGGCCGCCGAGTTTCTGGCGCGCGATGCGGCTCGGGTTCAGGCGGCATTTCGCGCGCGTCAACATGAGCCCGATGGGCGCGTGCGCGATCACGACTACCGGGTTTCCGATCAATCGCGGGTTGACGGCCGAGCTGCTGGGCTTCGAAGGGCTGGCGGAGAATTCGTATGGGGCGATCGCGTCGATCGACTACGTTACGGAGTCGGCCGCGGCGGTGGCGGTCGCGATGGTGAACGCCGGAAAGCTGGCGCAGGATCTGTTGCTGTGGTCGACGCGCGAGTTCGGTCTGCTGCGGCTGTCGGACGCGTTTGTGCAATCCTCCAGCATCATGCCGCAGAAGCGCAATCCGGTGGCGCTGGAGCACGTGCGAATCCTGGCCAGCCGCGCGCTAGGCGAAGCGCAGGCGGTTCTGACCTGCGCGCACAACACGCCGTTTGGCGACATCAACGATAGCGAAGACGATCTTCAGCCGCTGGTGTTCACCATGCTGGCCGATGCGTCGCGTTCGCTGCGGCTGCTGGCAGGACTACTGAGCAGGCCGCAGTGGATCGCGACCGGCTGGCCAAGCGGGCGGGCTGCGATTTTATGACGGTGACGGAGCTGGCCGATACGCTGGTTCGCAAGGCGGGCTTGAGTTTTCGCGAAGCGCACACCATCGTCGTCGAACGCGGTCAAGGCTCGCCGGCGCGGACGACAGTCCACGAGCGATGGCGGCCGTGCGCTCTCGCTCGCAGAATCCGATCGCTGCCGTTGAGCGAGAGCGAGATCGAGCAGGCGCTCGACGCACGGAACTTCGTCAATGTGCGGCGGGTGATCGGCGGTCCCGCGCCGGAAGTCGTCAGCGAAGCTCTATCGGCGCGCGCGGGTCAGGCCGAGTTGGAACAGTGGGTCCGCTCCAAGACCGAGATGCTGGACGCAGCGCGGCGGCGCAACGTTGTAAGGGTGAGGTGGGCAATCTTGCCTGCAGCCGGCTTCAGCCGGCCACTGTCGCCTAAAGGCGACTGCAGCCACGCTGGCTGCCGCACTACGCCGCGCGGGCGATGGCGGACAGCTCTTTCACCAGGCTGGACACAAAAGCCTTGGCGTCGCCGAACAGCATGAGCGTGTTGGGCATGTAGTACAGGTCGTTGTCGATCCCGGCGAATCCGGGATTCATGCTGCGCTTGATCACCATTACGGTGCGCGCCTTGTAGGCCTGGATGATGGGCATCCCGGCGATGGGGCTGTTCGGGATCGGTCTCGGCCACCGGATTGACGACGTCGTTGGCGCCGATGATCAGCGCCACGTCGACGTTGGACATCTCGGGGTTGATGTCGTCCATCTCGCGCAGCTTGTCGTAAGGCACGTCGGCCTCGGCCAGCAGCACGTTCATGTGGCCGGGCATGCGTCCGGCCACCGGATGAATGGCGAACTCGACATTCACGCCGCGCTTGGTCAGGACGTCGAACATTTCGCGAAGCTTGTGCTGCGCCTGCGCCACCGCCATGCCGTAGCCGGGAATGACCACGATGTTGCGCGCCGAATCCAGAATCTGCGCGGCTTCTTCGGCGCTGGCGGAACGGTAAGGCCGGGCTTCCTGCGTAGCCGCCTTGGTCTGCAATTGGCCGAACGCGCCGAACAGAACGTTGGTGAACGAGCGGTTCATGGCGCGGCACATGATGATCGAGAGAATAAAGCCCGACGAGCCGTCCAGACGCGCCCGCCACGATCAGCAGCTTGTTGTTGAGCACGAATCCCATGGCGCTGGCCGAAAGGCCCGCGTAGGAATTGAGCAGCGCGATGACGGTGGGCATGTCCGCGCCGCCGATCGGGAATAATCAGCAGAACGCCGAACACCAGGGCGAGCACGGTGAACAGCGGAAACAATACGGTGCGCTCCGGCGAGAGGATCAAGCGCCAGGCCAATGCCCGCCGCGGCCGCGAAGATTCCGAGGTTGACGAAGTTTTGTCCTTTATACGTGATGGGCCGCTGCGGCAGCACCTCCTGCAGTTTTCCGAACGCCATCATACTGGCGGTGAAGGTCAGGAAGCCGAGCAGCGTTTCGACGATCAGGGCGGTCATCTCGACCGTAGGTCAGCGTGGGACCTTGGTGGATGCCTTTGTAGTATTCCGCGGTTCCGATCAGCGCCGAAGCCAGCGCGCCGCACGCGTGGGAAAACGCGGTTCGCTGCGGAACCGCGGTCATCGGCATGATGTAGGCGATGGGAATTCCAGCCGCCGTGCCGAGCACGAACGCAACCAGGATCCACTGGTAGTTGACCACTTCAAAGCGCAGCAGCGTGCCGACCACGGCCAGCAGCATGCCGATCTCGCCGACGATGACGCCGCGGCGCGCCGTGGCGGGCGAGTTCATCCACTTGATGGCCAGGATGAAGCCCGCGGCCGCCAGCATGTACAGAAACGGAAGAAGCGTGTTGTCGAGTGTCATTTCTTTTCCGGCTCCCGTTTCTTGAACATCTTGAGCATGCGGTCGGTGATCAGGTAGCCGCTGACCACGTTGAGCACCGCGAGGAACACCGCCGAGAAGCCCAGGATTTGCGAAAGCACGCTGGCGTCCTTGGCGCCGGTAATCAGAATCGCGCCGACCACCGCGATGGCCGAGATCGCGTTGGTCAACGACATCAGCGGCGTGTGCAGCAGCGGAGACACGCCGCGAATGAGCTGAAAGCCCAAGAAGGCGGCCAGCATGAAGACCCACAGATCAAATTCGTAATCTCCCATTGGCTTACCTTCCTTCCCCGGCTCGCACCGGAGCCAGACCCAGCGCGTTCGATCACGCGCGCATTGACCACTTCGTTCGCCGGAAGTGACCAGCGTCTCGCGGATGATCTCGTCCTCGCGATTGAGGTTCAGCTCGCCGTTCTTCACCATGAGCTTCAGGAACGACACGACGTTCGAGGAGTACATCTGGCTGGCGTGATAGGGCATCGCGGAGGCAAGATTGAGCGGCCCCAGAATGGTGACGCCGTTGTGCACCACGGTCTCGCCCGGATGGGTGAGTTCGCAGTTGCCGCCGCGCTCGGCGGCGATGTCGACGATGACCGATCCCGGCTGCAGCGCGCCGGCCATTTCGGCGGTGATCAGGATGGGCGCCTTCTGGCCGGGAACCGCGGCGGTGGTGATCACCACGTCCTGCTCGCGCAGCACCTCGGTGAGCAGCTCGCGCTGGCGGCGGTAGAACTCTTCGCCCATGGCCTTGGCGTATCCGCCCTTGTCTTCGGCTCCGCCCGCCTCGATGTTCAGCACCACGAACTTCGCGCCCAGGCTCTCGATCTGTTCCTTCACCGCGCTGCGGACGTCGTAGGCGGAAACCACCGCGCCCAGCCGGCGCGCGCTGGCGATGGCCTGCAGTCCCGCCACGCCGGCGCCCAGGATGAACACGCGGGCGGCCGTGACGGTTCCGGCGGCGGTCATGAGCATGGGGAACATTTTCGGCAGCGTGGTGGCGGCCAGCAGGACCGCGCGGTAACCCGCGATGGTGGCCATCGACGAAAGCGCGTCCATGCTCTGAGCGCGCGTGATGCGCGGCATCAGCTCCATCGCACAGGAACGACACCCCGGCGCGAGCCAGGTCCGGAATCTTCCTGCGCGGCGGTCAGCGGCTCGCCGAAGCCGATCAGGGTCTGGCCCGGTGCGAAGCGAGGCTCAAGTCCGCGCGGCCGGCCTCGGGATTCGCGCCCAGCGTCCGCACCTGAACGATGATGTCGGATTGCGCAAATACCTCGGAGCGGCTGGCCAGGCGGGCGCCTCGCGCCGCATACTGCTGCATCCGGGAAACCAGCTTCGGCGCCGGCCGAATGTTCGACCATCACGCTGGCGCCCAACTTACCCAACGCGTCGCAGGCGCGCGGGATCAAGCGCAACGCGGCGCTCACCGGGGAAGCTTTCCCGCGGTACTCCTATGGTCACAGGCAAAGCGTTACCTCCATAGTGGAAGGTCGTTCTGGAACTCGTGCATGCCGCTTCACGACAAGCCGTCACGGCATCGGGGGCACACAGATTTCCCAACAGCCCTGTTAGAGATCATACTCTCATTCGATAGAGTCTGCCGACGGGCGGCAGATTCTCATCAAGCAACTGATTTGCCAACGTCCACGCGCTAAGGATT
Organism: Terriglobia bacterium; assembly: GCA_963792065.1. Lineage (GTDB taxonomy): Bacteria > Acidobacteriota > Terriglobia > Bryobacterales > Bryobacteraceae > Palsa-89. Next base: position 4,282,871 of record CAWBUU010000001.1, on the reverse strand, counting down.
TCCGATCGCCATGCTGGTCTGATCGGTGGAGAGAATCCCGCCTGCGTTGATTTGGACTGGCTGGTTTCCGGTCGGGACGTCAGGCACCTCGACGTTGAGTTGGTTGACTCCGGCAAACTGTGGCGTCAGCCCGGCGAAGGAGACGTGCGCCGATACGCCGCCGATCAGCACCTCGGGCGTGGCGGCCATGCGCAGTGCATCGCTGGCGGGAGCGCCGTCGTCGATGGGCGGATCCACCGCGCCCAGTCCCGTGGCGTACAGGATGATGATGTCGCCGGGCAGGGCCGGATGGGTGATCAGTCCCGGAATTGCCCCTTCTGGCGCGGCCAGCGTGCCGTCCTGGTTGATGGCGATGGCATGACCGGACGCTGCGAAAACACCCGGGGCGACCGGCGCGATCGGGATGCTGAGCGGAGGCGAAGAAGCGCCCTTTACCGTGACAACCACCTTCGCCGGATTGGTGGTCTTCCAGGGAACCTGCGCGTTGATTTGTCCGGGAATCACGTAAGACACCGGCGCGGTAATTCCGTTGAAGGTGACCGATACGTCGCCCAGCGTGGCGGGAAGCTTCGCCGTGGATGCTGCAAACACCGTGCCCGGCGCCGCAAATCCGGACCCGAACAGAGAGACCAGCGATCCAGGAGCAACGGCCTGGTCGAGCGCGAACGATGCGCCGTTCTGCACGCGATCCAGATGAACACTCGTGCTGGTGTTGATCAATACAACCAGACTCGCGCCGGCGGCGTTAGTCCCGAGAAGCACAATATCGGGCTTGCCATCCCGATTCAAATCCGCCGTCACAGGAGCTATCTTTGTGATGGTAGCGTCAAAAGGGATCAAGCCCTTGGTCTCAAATTGTCCGTTACCCTTGGATACGCAGATTTCCACGTCGGAGCCACCAAAAACGGCTGTCACGATAGCGTCCGATTTCCCGTCGCCATCCATGTCGGCGATGGCCGCGATTTGTACGCCAATTCCGCTCGCGGGGTTCGCGGGAAAGCCTGGCGCCAAAATGGTCTGAAAACTTCCATCGCCCTTACCGAGCAACACCTCATATTGGTTAATCCTGATGACGAGGTCCAGCTTGCCGTCGCTGTTAAAATCCCCGACTCCCGAGACCGGCGTATTAGTGGTGTTCACCACAACCGGAGTTGCGAAGGTCCCGTCGCCCCGCCGAAGGCGAATTGGAGCATGTTTCCGGCGATGCCGAGCAGGTCTGGTTTGCCGTCTCCATTGAAGTCGCCGATCGCCTGCAATTTGTCTAATGGCGTAGGGAGCAGGGGCTGGAACGAGCCGTCACCGTTTCCTAGAGCGACGAAAACGTCTCCCACGAGATCGAGTTTTCCGTCACCATTCACGTCCGTCGCCACCAGCGCCGCCGCAAAGTCGCTTCTTGTGGTCACGCTGCCCTTTTTTGTAAAGGTGCCGTCACCATTGCCGAAGTAAATGTCGACCGGAATGTCCTGCAACAAGCCGAGGATATTCGTGGGCCATTCTGTGGCCACGTCCGGCTTTCCGTCGTTGTTGAAATCCCCCACGGCGAACTCAAATGAATACGGGTCGACGGGTGTGCTTACCATTGGCCGGAAGGTCCCATCGCCCTTGCCGAGGAAAACATCCAGGCTGGCATCGTGATGCACTAACAAGTCAGGGATGCCGTCCTGGTTGAAGTCCGCCACGGCGAGACCGGCGGTGTTGTTCTCAGAAGACTTGATTGTGATGGGAATGAGGCTGGTGTGGAACGAGAACTGCTGTCCGGACGCAACGCCAGCGGTCGCGATCCAGAGGAAAATTGCTGCGTGACGGAAATGCGGTTGCCTCATCGAACGCCTGGCCCGCTATGGATTCGCCACCGCCATGGTGGTTTGATCGGTGGACAGAATCCCGCCGGCGTCGATCTGGACCGGCTGGTTTCCGGCCGTGACGTCAGGCACACGTCGACATTTTCCACTCGATAAACCAGAAGATCGGGGATGCCGTCCTGGTTGAAGGCTGCGGTTTGAATTCCAGACCTGGTGTCAGTGGAAATCGAAACCAGATGGCTTTGAAGGAGAGTGTTTGAGCTGATGCACACACCACGGTGAAGAACAACATCCCGAGCAATCGCATACGACGGCCCTCGAGGAAACCAACAGGGTAGCAGAAACCTGAGGCCCAGGCTAAGTGCTAAGTCTTGACCAGACAAAACGCGCCGGTTGGTTGTAACATATTACGGCTTAGAAATCGCCCATGCGTCTGCTGATTTTGCTGGTAACCACGATGCTCGTGCCCGGACTCGGGCCGCTCTTCGGCGGCGACGTGAGTTTCGAGCGCGACGTCCAGCCGATCCTGCGTTCGAAGTGTTACGGCTGTCACGGAGCCGAGCAGCAGATGGGCGCGCTGCGATTGGATCAGCGGGACCGAGCCATGGTGGCGGGGCGCGGCGAGCCGGCCATCGTGCCTGGATTTTCCGGGCAAAGCCTCCTGTACCGGCGAATCAGCGGCAGCCGGATGGGTCCGCAGATGCCGCTCACCGGACCGCTCAGCGCCGACGAGATCGCCACTATCAAGGCTTGGATCGACCAAGGCGCAAAATGGCCCGACGAGCCGACGCCGCAGCCGGCCTGGCGAGTTGATGCGCGGCTTGGCCCGCTGTTCGAACAGATCCGTGAAGGCGACTTCGCGAAGGTGCGCGCGGCGGTGCAAGGCGACCAGACGCTGGCCAGGGCGAAAAACGTGCGAGGCCAGACGCTGCTGATGCAAACGGCGTTGTACGGTGGGTCGGGCGAGGTTCGCTTCCTGATCGAGCAGGGCGCCGATCCCAACGTTGCCGATGCGGCGGGCGCGACGGCGCTGATGTGGGCTCTGGAGGACGACGGGAAAGTGCGTGTGTTGCTCGAAGCTGGGGCAAACGCTGGTGCGCGTTCCGGGGATGGGCAAACCGCTATGCTCATGGCGATCGAGCTAGCTTGCGGCGCCGACGTCGTGAAACTCTTGCTCGAGCATGGTGCGAAAGCGACGCCGGACCAGGGCGCCGATCCGCTGGTGACGGCGGCGCGCAACAGCGATCCGGAAACCATGAAGTTGCTGGCTGCGGCGCGCGGCGGCAAGTATCCGTCGGGCGCGCTCACGGGGTCGGCATTTCAGGATTGTATGGAGTGCGTCGAGCTGGTGCTGCACGCGGGCGCGTCGACAAGCGCGATCAGCAACGCGCTGCAGGTAACGGCAACAACCGGAAGGCTTGAAATGCTGAAACTCCTGCTCGCCGCCGGCGCCGACGTCAACGTCAAGGATTCGAACGGTACCAGCGCGTTGATGCGTGCGGCGTATTCAGACTACGACGAGACGGGCCGCGTGCAACTTCTGCTGGATCATGGCGCCGCCATCAATGCGCGAGACGCGAATGCCGATACTGCGCTGCGCATCGCGAGGCGTAAGGGTTCGACCAAAGTTGTGGCGCTGCTGATCGGCGCAGGGGCCAAGGAGTAGCATGCGTTGGGTATGGATCGCGATTCTGACAGCGGCCGCGGCGCAAGCGGGCACGGTCGATGCCGGTACTGTGCGCGCGGCGGTTGGGCGAGCTCTGCCGCTCCTGCAGAAGACCGCCCCGATTTTCTGGGAGAATACGGGCTGCGTCTCGTGCCACCAAGTGACGCTGCCAACCATGGCGATGGCGGTCGCACGAGAGCATGGCTTCGCCGTCGATGAGGCGGGCGAGAAGCGCGTGCGGCAAATCACCTCCGACTACGTCAGTCTGCGTGCCGAGCGCATGCTCCAAGGACTCACGCCGCCCGGGGCGGAGGACACGCTCAGCTATGTGATGTTCGGTCTGGCGATGGAGGGGGCGCCATCCTGCGCCGCGACCGACGCAGCGGCTCGCTATTTGAAGATCCGGCAAGCGCCGGATGGGCGCTGGAAGATTCGCGCTCATCGGCCGCCGCTCGAATCCAGCTCGATTTCTCTGACTGCAGTCACGATACGAGTGCTCCAGGCGTTCGCGCCGCCGGCGCAAAGGCGCCAGTACGATGCGAGCATCGCGAAGGCAGCGCGATGGTTGGCTGCGGCTGAAGCGCGCAACACGGAAGAGGCCGCGTTCACGGCCCTGGGTTTGGTGTGGGCGAATGCGTCTCACGACTTGATAGTACGCACTGCCGGGGCCGTTTCAACGATTCAACGCGCGGACGGCGGCTGGTCCCAGTTGCCCACGCTTCCCAGCGACGCCTACGCCACCGGGCAGGCGCTGGTGGCGCTCGAATCCGCAGGGGTCAAGACATCGAACGCTGCCTACCAGCGCGGTGTCCGATTCCTGCTGAAGTCGCAACTGGCCGACGGCTCATGGTTCGTCAAAAGCCGCTCGGAAGCATTTCAACCTTACTTTGAGAGCGGGTTTCCGCACGGCCGGGATCAATGGATCTCCGCGGCTGGAACCAGTTGGGCCGTGGCGGCGCTGGCGCTCACGCAGCCGGAGGTTCAACGGCATCCCGCTTTGAGTGCGGCGCGCCCTGGCCGAGAGAGCATCGGCTGCCGGTATTGAGCCGTGACGCGCATTTTGGGATCGTGCCGCACCTTCGCCATGTGACCTGGTAAGCGAGCGTTCGTCCAGATCCTTCACTTCTCGGCAGTCACGCGGACATCCACCTGCCGGATCGCCTTGGCGAATTCGCCGGCCGTGTGAATCACGAATTTCCGGCCGTGGACTCGCTTGACGGCGGACTCGATGGAGTCCGAAAATTCCGCCGTCGGCCGCGGTCTCCGGTAATAAGGCTTGTACTGGAAGTAGAAGAATCGGGGTCCGCCCGTGGCTTGCTCCTCCAGGCTGGCTGTCGGGATCTTGTCGAGGTATCGCGTGGAGGGGCCGAGGAAGATCACCGCGTCCGATGGCTCGCGGGCCTTCAGCTCGTGATTTACCAGGTGAGCGAGCAAATCGACATGGCCGCGCCGGTTCTTGAGGATGTCGTAATCGATCAGTTGCAGTTCGAGGCCATTCATCGACTGCGAAGCGCGCGAAAATTCTTCGGGCGTGAACTGGTCGTCCCGGAACAGCTCCTTCTGCTGATCGAGATTGAAGATCACCAATCGCACGGATTGCGCGGGCAGGCTTTCGAGCAGCGATGCGAGCGATCCCGAGCAGCGTCAGGCGGTCCTGCACGTGGAACCTGGTGGTGCGCGGCGACAAGGGAGCGGCATGCAGCAGCACCGTGAGCCGTCGCAGCGTGTGCAGGTCGGCCTTGTCCTGCGGCGACCAGCGGCGGAACGACACCTCGGCTACCATGCCGGCCGGCATGCCAGGCGTGACACCGCGCTCGCTGTCCTCCAGTTTGGCTTCCATGTCCCAGTGCTTGCGGCAGGCGCGATTCGAGTCGTCGTAAAGCAGGAAGTCCACCGAGTAGCGCCCTTCACCGACCCAATAGAAACCGCCCCATTCGACCTTCCGCTTGGTCTTGGGAACGTTCGGCAGCCGGAATTCCGCGCCGAGATAGGAAGGATCGCCGCCGCTTTCCGGCTGTACGCGCGCCAGGATGCTCCAGCGGTGGCCCGGTCCAAAATATTGGCTCATCGGAACGCGTAGCACGTAGCCGGTCTGGAAACGGAAACTGAAGTTCAGACGCGGCGGAATCGGATTCACGTCGCAGTGCAGCGGCTTTTCGTTCTTCTCGACATCGAAGTAATCTGCGATGACCGAGGTGTGCGCCGGATCGATCAGCGATTGGCCGAGCGCTGCGGCGGGCGCCGCCACCAGTCCCGCGAACAGGATCAGCCGCATTACTTCTATTATCGCGACGCGCGCGGCGCGAGGTGGGACGCGCCTCGTGGAGGGTCTTTGTGTTAGCGTGACTTTGGATGCCACCGGGCGAACCCGCGCAGGCCGCGAACCTGGTCAACGTACCGCGCCTGATCACCGCATACTTCACCGACCGCCCGGATCGCGGGCATCCCGGCGCAGCGCGTTTCGTTCGGAACCTCCGGACATCGCGGGTCGTCGCTGGAGCGCGCGTTCAACGAATGGCACATTCTGGCGATCAGCCAGGCCATCTGCATGTATCGCGACGAGGCCAGCATTCGCGGACCGCTGTTTATCGGCATCGACACGCATCGCTCTTTCGGAGCCTGCGTTCGCGAGCGCGCTCGAAGTGTTCGCGGCCAACCATGTTCCGGTCAAAATCGCGCCGGACGGCGAGTATACGCCGACGCCGGCGCTGTCCCACGCCATCCTGAATTACAACCGCGGCAAGCCGGACGCGTTTGTCGGACGGCGTCGTGATCACGCCGTCTCACAATCCGCCGGAGGACGGAGGGTTCAAGTACAATCCTCCGCACGGCGGGCCCGCCGACAGCAAAACCACGGCGTTCATCCAGAAGTGCGCGAACGAATTCTTGCAGAACAACCTGGACGGCGTGAAGCGGATTCCCTTCGAGCGGGCGCGGGCGGCGACAACCACCGAGCGACACGATTTCATCGCGGAGTACGTCGCAGATCTTGCGAACGTAATCGACTTGGACGCGATCCGCGCTTCCGGCATCCGGCTGGGCGTCGATCCGCTGGGCGGCGCCGGCGTGCACTATTGGGGACCGATCGCCGAACGCTACGGGCTGAACCTGACCGTGGTCAACGACGTCGTCGACCCGACTTTTCGCTTCATGACGCTCGATTGGGACGGCAAGATCCGCATGGACCCGTCGTCGCCTTACGCCATGCGCGGCCTGATCGGCCTCAAAGACAAGTTCGACATCGCGTTTGCGTGCGACACCGATCACGACCGGCACGGCATCGTCACGCGCAGCGCCGGGCTGCTGCCGCCGAATCACTACCTCTCGGCGTGCGTGCAATATCTGTTCAGCAATCGGCCCGGATGGCGAGCGGACGCCGCCGTGGGAAAGACGGTTGTGTCGAGCAGCATGATCGACCGCGTCACCGCGAAGCTCGGCCGCCGGCTGTACGAAGTGCCGGTAGGCTTCAAGTGGTTTGTCGACGGGCTGCTGGATGGCTGGCTCGGTTTCGGCGGCGAAGAGAGCGCCGGGCGCGTCGTTCCTGGCGCGCGACGGATCGGCCTGGAGCACCGACAAGGACGGCATCATCGCGGCGCTGCTCTCGGCGGAGATGACCGCGCGAACCGGCCGCGATCCGGGCGAGATTTACGCCGCGACTGGTGAACGAGCACGGCGAATCGTTCTACGAGCGCATCGATGCGCCCGCGACGGCCGCCGAACGGGCCGCGCTCGCGAAACTATCGCCTGGCGATATCGCGGCCGTCCGAACTCGCGGGCGAGAAGATTCAGAACATCCTTACCACCGCGCCGGGCGATGGCAATCCCATCGGCGGAGCGAAGGTGGTCGCCGAAGAACGGATGGTTCGCAGCCCGGCCCTCCGGCACCGAGGACATCTACAAGATCTACGCCGAAAGTTTTCGCGGGCCGCGATCACCTGGCGCGCATCCAGGAAGAAGCCCAAGTCGATTGTGTCGGCCGTGTTGCAGCGCCGCCGCCGCGAAGAACCTAGCCCGCCGCCGCACTCAGACTGCTCAAGTTGTAATCCAGCAGCTCTCCGATCCGGCCGATGTTCACGTCCGCCGGCGGATACTCGCGCCAGGATCTTCGGATCGAGCGCGTAATGTCCCTGCTTCACGAAAACGGTAGTGACCCGCGTTCTTCCAGATCTTCTTGATGGCGTGCGAGAATTCGCAGCTTGTCGTCCACCAGCACGTAGTGCGCCGCCGGATAGCGCTGCTCGACGTCTTCGAGCTCGTGCTCCTTGTGGACATAAATCAGCACCTTGCCGTCGAAACAGCTCGAACAGCCCGGAACGATACACTTTGTGCGGTTGAAATACGACGTCGCCGTCGGAAAGAATCACCGCCTGGCCCCACTGCGCCACGTGTTCCACGGCGTCGATGGAATTCGGAAACAGCCGGTTGGCGAACGGATAGCGCATCAAGAAATAGGACACGGCCAGCAGGTTGGGATCGTGCGGATACTCGATGCGATAGCGCTGCAGCGCGCCCAAGTAGTCCGCATAGCCCAGCTCGGTGCGGATGATTTCGAACAGTTGCCAATAGCGGCCGGACCGCTCCTGGCCGACGTTGGCCGCCAGGTGGCGCTTCAGGTCGGCGGTAACGTGATCGTTGTCGAGCAGCGTATTGTCGACGTCAAAAAGAAAAACGGGCTTGGTGGCGGGCATGTTGTCTCGCCAATTGTACTCTGTGGCGCATCGCGCTCGTGCGCGCCGGCCGTCTTCAACCAGCCGCTGCGAATCGCGTGCCGGACCCCCGTCGCGGTATTCTAGAAGGAAAAGCGTTCATGAAGAAGCACGTCTCGCGGCTGTACGAACACTGGATCCGAGCGAAAGAGAACTCACCTCTGCTTTCGCGCCACCAATCGCGTGGTCCGGCACTTTCGACTGGGGCCTGGAATGGTCGCACAACTGGCCCTGCGCCCGCCGGCACCCCAAGAACGGCGACGCCCCGGCCGACTACGTCTCCAAGCTCAATCGACTGGCGATGCTGGACAGCCACGAATTCTTCGGCTACGAAACGCCGCGCGACTTCGCGCTGAAAGACGGCATCCTGCGCTTCACCTCTCCGGTGCCGACGCCATATCCGGAAAACAACGTGGTCCACGCGCAGTGGTTCCCCGCGCAAGACCGGCAAGAAGCCGGACCAAAAAGGCCGTGGTGGTGCTGCCGCACTGGAACGCGCCCGCCGACGGACACAACGCGCTCTGCCGCGGCTTGAGCCGCCTGGGCATTTCCACGCTGCGCATCAGCCTGCCGTATCACGACTACCGCATGCCAGCCGAACTCCAACGCGCCGACTACGCCGTCTCGTCCAACGTGTGCCGCACCATCGACGCCGCGCGCCAGGCCGTGATCGATGTGCGCTGCTGCTTGGACTGGCTGGAGACGCAGGGCTTCGACCGCTTCGGAATCGTCGGCACCAGCCTGGGATCGTCCTACGCGTGTCTGGCCAGCGCGCACGATCATCGCATCTCCGGTGAACGTGTTCAACCACTGCTCCACCTACGTCGCCGACGTGGTTTGGACCGGCCTGTCCACGCAGCACATCCGCCAGAGCCTGGAAGAGCACATCGACCTGGAGCGCCTGCGCGAAGCGTGGATGGCCATCAGCCCCATCAGCTACCTGGACAAATTCGCGCGCCAAGACACACAAGTCGCTGTTCATTTACGCCGCCTACGACACTACGTTTCTTCCCGAGTTCTCGCGCGACATCATCGGCAAGATGAAGCAGCCTCGGCGTGGATCACAAGGTGGTGGTGCTGCCCTGCGGCCACTACACGCTAGGCGAAACGCCGTTCAAGTTCATCGACGGCTATCACATCTGCTCATTCGTCAAGCGGCATCTCTAGGAGTGGCGCACGCACTCGTGCGTACCGCGCCGGCACTCGTGCCGACGCTTGCCAGTGCGTGCGCCACCTTCACGCCGGCGGAATCGTGATCGTAAACTCCGACCCCTCCCCCAACCGGCTCTCCACTTTGACCGTCCCGTTCATCTGCTCCATCACGTGCTTGACGATCGAAAGCCCCAGCCCGGTCCCGCCCATCTCGCGCGAACGCGCCTTGTCCACGCGATAGAATCGCTCGAACACGCGCGGCAGATCTTCCGACGGAATCCCGATCCCGGTGTCGCGAATCGTGATGCAGGCGTTTCCATCCACCGCGCGCGCTTCCAACCGGACCTCGCCGTTGGGCCGGTTGAACTTCACCGCGTTGTCCAGCAGGTTCACGAAGACCTGCTCGAGCCGCAGTTCGTTTCCCAGGACTCTTGACATCGTCGATCTTGCCCGACCAGCAGCCGCACGCCCCGCAGCCGCGCCGCCGATTCCACCGTGCGCAGAGCCGACTCCATCGCGCCCCGAACCGAAACCGAAACCGGCTTGAACTGCGGAGCGCCGCCGTTCGATTCCAGTTCCGACAGCGTCAGCAGGTCGGACGCGATGTTGCTCAGCCGCGTGGCTTGCGCCTCGATGATCTCGATGAATTTGCGATTGTGTTCCTCGTCCTCCAGCGCGCCGTCCAGCAGCGTCTCGGCGTAACCGCGGATGGCGGCCAGCGGCGTTCTGCAGTTCGTGCGACACATTCGCCACGAAATCCTTGCGCACGCGCTCCAGGCGCTCGATCTCGGTGATATCGTGCAGGATCGCCAGCGCGCCCGGCGTGGACGATCCCGGCCAGCGGTCCGGCCAGCACTTCGAAGGTGTGATCCGCGGCCGCGGGCAGCGTGAGCCGCTGCTCCGACGCGTTCGCCGGTCGTCAAAACGCCCGTGATGATTTCCAGCAATCCCGGATCCCGCACCAGCTCGACCAGCGGCGTCCCCGGCATGCACCGGCGGGCGGACCCCCAGCGTTCGCGCGAAGGAGCTGTTGCAGAACATCACTCGCATGTCCCGGTCCACCGCCAGCACCCCTTCCACCATGCTCGCCAGGATCGCTTCGCGCCGCGCGCCTTCCAGCTTCAGCGTCTCCACCAGCTCGCGGATCTGCGGCGCCATGCGCTGCAGCGATCGCGCCAGCTCGCCCAGGTCATCGTCGCCGGTCGGCAGTTGTTCGTTGGTATCTGCGCGGTCGAGCAAGCGCTCCGCATAAGTCCTGAGCTGCGCCGTCCGCCGCGAAAACGATCGTACGAACGCCCAGGCTACCAGCGCCTCGAGCAACAGGATCAGCAGCGGATGCCGCCAGCAGCCGGATACCACAGCTCGGGATGTTCGCCGCGCCGCCAGAAAATCCAACAGCGCGAGCGCCAGCCGCCAGCAGCAGCGTACTGCCGAATAGAAAAGTTCGAATGATCCGGATTCCCATGCGTGACGCGTGGTACGCTCCGCACTATAGCACGACAAAGGCTTACTTCGCGCGCAATTCGCGATAAAATGCACTGCCAAAGGGTCGATGCAGGTATCCAGCAGCCTGTCCGCCACCGCCTTCTCGCCTGGTACCAGCAAAGCAAACGCGACTTGCCTTGGCGCCGCTCCCGGGATCCGTATCGCGTCTGGATCTCCGAGATCATGCTCCAGCAGACCCGCGTCGCGGCCGCGATCCCTTACTATGAGCGGTTCCTCGCCGCTTCCCCAGCGTGCGCGAACTGGCCGCCGCGCCGGAGCAGGATCTGCTCGCCGCCTGGGCCGGCCTCGGCTACTATGCCCGCGCACGCAACTTGCAGCGCGCCGCGAGGACAATCGTCGAGCTGGGAAGTTTCCCGCGCGACCACGCCGCCATCCGCGAGCTCGGCCGGCGTGGGCGACTACACCGCCGCCGCGATCGCGAGCATCGCCTTCGGTCTCAAGCATCCGGCTTTGGACGGAAACGCGATTCGCGTGTTGAGCCGTCTGACCGCCGAGCCCGGCAACATCGCTCTCGGCCAGTGCGAAAGCGCTTGCACGACGTGCGCCGATCTCCTGATCGATCCGCGCCGCCCCGGCGAATTCAATCAGGCTCTCATGGAGTTGGGCGCCGTCGTGTGTCTGCCCAAAGAGCCGCAGTGCCCCGCCTGCCCGCTGCGCCAGTTGTGCGCGGCGCGACTCCAGGGACGCGAAAAGGAACTGCCCCTCAAGGTTCCGCGCGCCGAATCCGATAGTAGTGGAGAAACAACTGCTCGTGATCCGGAAATCCAACCGAATCCTGTCTCTGGCAAAGGACTGCCGACAGCCGGCGTCTGGCCGGATTTTGGGAACTGCCGGAGCCTGCGCACCTTCCGGCGATAGAAATCGGGCCCAAAATCGCGGTTTTCCGCCACACGATTGTAAACACCAACTACTCGGTCCACGTTCATAAGGCGTCCAGCCGTACGAGTTCCTAAGGGGTTTCCACTGGCTGTCGGCAAAAAAATTGAACGAACTTCCCTTAAGCACCACAGCAAAAAAGGCGCTGGCGTGTTTAGCAAGATGTGAGGCTTGATTGACCGCGTGACCCGAGCACGAAAGATCGCGATTCTGGCGGCCGGCCTGTCGCTGTACGGCGCGTTCCTCTACGCCCACAAGGATGGACCCGATCCCGCGGCGGACCGGCGCACCCGGCGACGAGACCTGCGCCACTGCCGACTGCCATGCCGGAACTGACGATCAACGGCGGAGGCGGCAGCGTAGTCGTCAATTTTCCCGACGGCCAGAACTACATCCCCGGCCAGAAGAAGACCTTCACCATCGTGATCACCGATGCGGACGCCAAAGTGTACGGCTTTCAGATGACCGCGCGGCTGGAGAGCGACCTGGTGAATGGCCAGGCCGGCGATTTCACGGCGGGACCGCAACAGCTCGTAGTTTGCGACAACACTACCTACAAGAAGCCCATCCGGCTGCCCGGCCAAATTCCCGGTCCAGTTCATCGAGCACGGCATACCGCTGTTCAGCAACACGATCAATGTCTCTTGGACGCCGCCCGCCAGCGACGTCGGCAACGTGCATATCTACGTCGCCGCGAATGCCGCCAACAACAGCGATACCGAATTCGGCGATCACATCTATACTGCCGACTACGTGCTGACTCCCACCGCGCCCGTGCACCGACGTCACGCCCACTATCTCCGTCGTGCAAAGCGCGGGAGCATTCAACGCGCAGGCCGGGCTAACCTCCGGCACCTGGCTTGAGATTTTCGGCAGCGACCTCACCTGCATGGCTGCGCGCGAATGGGCCGGCGGCGATTTCAACGGCTCCACCGCGCCCACTTCGCTGAACGGCGTCACCGTCACGGTCGACGGCATCCCCGCCTATCTTCGCTACATCAGTTCCACGCAAGCCAACGTGCAGGCGCCGGACGATCCGAACACCGGAGCACGGTATCCAAGTCGTGGTGAGGAACTCCGCCGGCGAGAGCAACGCGCTTACAATGCAAAAGAACTCTATCGCGCCGGCTTTGCTTGCGCCATCGTCGTTCAACTCGCAAGGCGTGCAGTATGTCGTTGCGCAGCATCTCGACCAGACCTACGTCGGCAAGCCTGACCTGATCGACGGCCTGCCATTCAAGCCTGCCAAGCCGGGCGAGACCATCATTCTCTACGGCATCGGATTTGGCCCGGTGGATCCCGACACGCCGGCGGGCACAATCACTCCAACCCAAAACAACCTGCAGAATGCGCCCACCTTCCGCTTCGGCCAGACGCCCGCAACGCTGTCCTATGCCGGCCTTGCCCCGGGCTTCGTCGGTCTCTACCAGTTCAACATCTTGGTGCCCAATGTCGCCAGCGGCGACCTGCCCCTGGATGTCGACGTCGGCGGCGCTTCGCTGAATCAGGTCCTCTACATCACCGTCGAACAGTAGCCCGGACAACAGGTACTACGGCGATCCTCTAACGGTCATGCTAAGTTGCTACATGTAGCGGCGGTGCGCATGTTACCCAGCCTGTAACTTTTCCGCTGGCGCAGACAGTCTCATTTATCGATGCGTCCGGATACTGTTCTTGCTGCTGCTCGCCGCCGTGCCTGCCGTCTTGCTGGCCGAAAGCGGAACGCCCAGCCTGGGATTCGCTGGAGCGCCAACCGATCACAACGGCCAGACCTGCGTCGCCTGCCACACGGGCTCGGCGCCAAACAGCTGATTCGCGCGGATCGCTCAGCGTCATGGTCAGCGACTACGTTCCCAATGTGCAACAGACCATCCGCATCGTCTTGCAGCACCCGCAATTCAACCACTTCGGTTTCCAAATCACGATCCGCGAGGTCAGCGATGAAACGAAATCGGCCGGCACGCTTTTCCCCGGCTGCAGGCCACCGATCCGGTTCAGGTAGTCTGCGACGACGGTTCGACTCTCGGCTCCAAGCCTCCCTGCAACAACTGCGGCAGTTCGCCGAACACCTGAACGCGCCCTTCGCTACGGCGGGCACTCCCTACGAGTTCGATGTGCTCTGGGATCCGCCGGCGCAGGAGGTTGGCAAACTGCACGTTTACGTGGCAGCCGTCGCGGGAGACGGAAATGGAGTGGCGTCCGGGCGACAGCGTCTACACTTTCGCGAAAACTCTCGCGAACGCAGGAACATGCAGTCTGACCCGCGAAGCCGATCCTGCGAACGCCCCAGAATGCCGCGTCGGCCAGCACAGACTTCGCTTCGAACACCTTGATCAGCATTTTTGGCACCGGCTTTCTGAATCCGGCCCGCACGCGCACCGCCGGCCTGGGCGACTTCACCGACGGCCGGATTCCCCGACCGAACTCGCCTGTGTGTCCGTCAAGGTCACCGGCCCCGGAGTTCCGCAAGGCCTGTTTCTGCCGATCACCTACGTGCAGGCCGACCAGATCAACGCGCAGATGCCGGTGTTTTCCGGCACCGGCCCGGTGACGCTTCAGGTGATCCTGAACCCCGGCCAGGGGAACCAGATCACCAGCGATGTTTTGACGCTCAACGGCCTGCAGCCCTTCTCTCCGGCATTCTTCCTGTTCCCAAACTCCACCAGTATCGCGGCCCAGATCGCCGGCACCGCCACGACGGTCGCCAGTCCTGCGGTCGTTCCCGGCGGCCGTCCGGCGCATCCCGGCGAGTGGGTCACTCTTTATGGAACCGGCTTCGGCGCCACGAATCCGGCGGTCGCCACCGGCCAATTGGCGCCCGGCATATGCGTCGCTAACGAATCCCATCACCGTCACCATCGGCGACGTGACGCTTCCGGCGTCCGACGTGTACTATGCCGGCCTGTCGCCCGGCTCCATCAGCGGCCTGTATCAATTCAACGTGCGGGTGCCGGAGGCGACGCAGGCCGGCGACATCCCGGTAACCATCACGATCGGCAGCTTCACGACCCCGGGCCCGGCGACGATCCCGGTGAAGTAGCTCGCCCGGCGATTCGTCCGCTTTCTTGCAAACTTTTCCGCTCGCGGGCCGTATAACTGCTAAGCGGCCATGTCCACAATCCTGTCCGATCTGCGCCACGGCGCACGCCTGCTCTTCAAAAGCCCCGGTTTCGCCGCGATCGCGATCCTCGCGCTGGCGCTTGGGCTGGGCGCCAACACCGCGATCTTCAGCCTGGTGGATCGCTTGCTGATCCGCCCGCTGCCGTTCGGCGATCCCAGCCGCCTGGTGATGGTTTGGGAGGACGCGTCGTTCATCAGCTTCCCGCGCAACACGCCCGCCGTGGCCAACTTCGTCGACTGGAAAAAGCAGAACCAGGTATTCACCGACATGGCGGCGACTCGCGGCCGATCCGCCAGCCTCACCGGCGACGGCTCGCCGGAAATGATCCTCGGCCGCGGCGTGACCGCCAACCTCTTCGATGTCCTGGGCGTCAAGCCGATGCTCGGCCGCACCTTCACCGACCAGGAGGATCACGATGGCGACCGGGTGGTGGTCATTGCCTATGGACTCTGGCAGTCGCGCTATGGCACGCGACCCGAACATCATCGGCCGCGACATCCTGATGAACGGGATCAAGACGACGGTGATCGGCGTGATGCCGCCGGATTTCATTTTTCCGAACCGCCTGACCAGATACTGGGACCCCGTCCACTTCAGCCGCGCGAGTGGAACAGGCGCGGCTCGCACTACCTCAACGTCATCGCTCGTCTCAAGCCCGGCGTCACGCTGGCGCGCGCTCAGGCCGACATGACAACCATCGCGCGCCGGTTGGAGCAGCAATATCCCGATACGAACTTGCACGTTGGCGCGACTGTCATCCCGATGAAGGACCAGATGGTGGGCAACACCGGCATCGCATTGCTGGTTCTTCTTGGCGCCGCCGCTTGCGTGCTTCTGATCGCCTGCTCGAACGTCGCCAATCTTCTGCTCGCGAAGGCGGCCGGGCGCGAACGCGAGATGGCCATCCGGACGGCGCTGGGCGCAGCGCGCACGCGCCTGATCCGGCAGATGCTCACCGAAAGCCTGCTGCTGGCCGTGATCGGCGGCGCGCTTGGGCTTCTGATCGCCCGCCTCAGCCTGCGCATTCTGGTATCGTTGATTCCCGCCAGCTTCTCGATCTCGACGGCGCTTTCGCTTGGATCGCCGGCTCCTGGTGTTCAACTTGGCCGTCTCGCTGCTTACTGGCCTGATCTTCGGACTCGCGCCCGCGCTCCAGCTCACGTCGTTCGGTATCGCAGAAAAGCTGAAGGAAGGCGGACGCACCGGCGTAGGCGGGCGCAGCCGCCGTTTTCGCGACGCGCTGGTAGTCGCCGAGGTCGCGCTGGCGCTGATCCTGCTCGTATCGGCCGGCCTGCTGCTTCAAACGTTGCGCAATGTTCGGGCGATCGACGCTGGATTCAATCCCGACAAGATCCTCACGCTTACGACGCGCCTGCCGTATCCCAAGTATGCTGACGACGCCAAGCGCGTCAACTATTTCGACAGCGTTGCTTCAACGCGTCCGTGCGCTACCTGGCGTTGAAAGCGCCGGCTTCACGTCGAATCTGCCGTTCACTGCGCGCGGCAACACCAACGGCTTCTCCATCGAAGGCGTATCAATTCGCACCCGGCGAGCGCCCGGACGCGCTCTACCGCGAGGTCACCAACGACTATCTGCAAACCATGCGGGTCCGCCTGCTGGAAGGCCGGTTCTTCAATGCTGACGATCGTGCCAAGTCGCTGCCCGTCGTCATCATCAACGAAACTTTCAAGAAGCAGTATTGGCCCAACCAAAGCCCGCTCGGCAAGCGCATCCAGACTTCCGGCAGCGACACGCCGTGGCAGACCATCGTGGGCGTGGTTCGCGACGTGCGGGAGCGCGGTCTCGAAATGGACCTGAAGCCCGCGGTTTACCTGCCCGTCGTGCAGGTCCCCTTCGGCTGGAACATTCCGTCGCAGCTCGCGGTCCGCACCGCGATGGATCCGCTGGCGATCGCGCAGGCCGTGCGGCAGGCTATTTGGTCCGTGGATCGTGACCAGCCCATTTCCAACCTTGGCACCATGGACGACATCGTCGATCTTGAGATCGCCGATCATACCCAGCAGACCACGCTGCTCGGCTCCTTCGCGGGTCTGGCGCTGATTCTGGCGTGCCTGGGAATCTATGGCGTGCTATCTTACACCGTCACGCAACGCACGCGCGAGATCGGCGTCCGCATGGCCCTGGGCGCAAGCTCCGGCGACGTGACGCGCCTGGTGGTCCGGCAGGGACTCGCGCTCACCGCTGTGGGCATCGCGATCGGCATCGGCGTCGCGCTGGCCGCTACTCGCTCATTGACGAAACTTCTGGTCGGCGTACAGGCCGCTGATCCGGCGGTCTACATTTCAGTGGCGGCCCTGTTGGCGCTGGTCGCCGCTGTGGCCTGCTACATTCCCGCATCTCGCGCCGCCCGGGTTGACCCGATGGTCGCGCTGCGCGACGAATAGCTAACATGAAAATCGTGAAACTTCTTCTACTCGCTGCCCTCGCTGCTCCGCTCGTGGTTGCGCAATCGACTTCGGAGACTCCACTATTCGCGCTGCCCTACAGTCCCAGCCTCGATGTCACGGCGATGGATCCCTCGGTCAACGCCTGCACCGATTTTTATCACTACTCCTGCGGCGGCTGGATCAAG
The DNA here is from genome assembly GCA_963792065.1 of Terriglobia bacterium. Lineage (GTDB taxonomy): Bacteria > Acidobacteriota > Terriglobia > Bryobacterales > Bryobacteraceae > Palsa-89. Next base: position 4,265,448 of record CAWBUU010000001.1, on the reverse strand, counting down.
AACAATCCGATTCCGCCCGACCAGGCGGCCTGGGATGTCTACGCCAAGCTCACCGAGGAGAACGAGCGCTTCCTGTGGGGCATCCTGGAGGAAGCGTCGAAGCCCTCCGCCGGCCGCAACAAAGTGGAAGCCGAGATCGGCGATTATTTTCACGCCTGCATGGATGAGCAGGCGGTGGACAATGCTGGCGCCGCGCCGCTCAAGCCGCAGCTCGACCAGATTGCCGCGCTCAAGTCCCTGCGCGAACTCCCCGCGCTGCTCGCCCGCATGCATCTCGCTGTAGCGGGCAGCCACATGCTGTTCGGCTTCGGCTCCAACCAGGACTTCGCCGACTCCTCGCAGGTGATCGCCTACGCCTCGGCCGGCGGCCTCGGCCTTCCGGATCGCGACTACTACACCAAGACGGACGCCAAGTCGGTCGAGACTCGCCAGAAGTACGTCGAGCACGTCCAGCAGATGTTCGAACTGCTGGGCGAACCTGCGCCGCGTGCGAAAGCCGACGCGGCCACTGTGATGGCGATCGAGACCGCGCTGGCTCAAGCTTCGCTCACACGCGTCGAGCGGCGCGATCCCTACAAGCTGTTTCACAAGCACACGCGCGCCGAGCTCCGGGCCCTGACGCCGTCATTTCAGTGGGACGTCTATCTGAAAGCGTCCAACGTGCCCGAGAAGGCCGCCATCAATGTCTCCGAGCCCGCGTTCTACAAGGAGCTTGAGAGCCAGCTCAAATCCCGGAGCCTGGACGATTGGAGGACGTACCTGCGCTGGCACCTGGTGCTCGCGAACGCGCGTTATCTGGCTGCGCCGTTTGCTCGCGCGAGTTTTGATTTCTACAGCAAATACCTGCGCGGCGTGAAGGAAATGCCTCCGCGCTGGAAGCAATGCGTTCGGCGCGTGGACAATGATCTCGGCGAAGCGCTCGGCCAGGTGTTCGTCGCGAAGACGTTCAGTGCCGACACCAAGCAGCGCGCCGTCGTCATGACACGCGAAGTCGAGAAGGCCATGGAGTCAGAGATCCGGCAACTGCCCTGGATGGGCGAGGCCACCAAGAGGCGCGCGCTCGAGAAGCTGGACTCGGTGGTGAACAAAATCGGCTACCCCGACAAGTGGCGCGACTACAGCTCCATCAAGATCCAACGCGCCGACTACTTCGGCAACGTCGAGCGCGCCACGGAATTCGAATCGCGCCGCCAGATCGCCAAGATCGGCAAGCCGGTGGATCGCAGAGAGTGGCAGATGACGCCGCCCACGGTCAACGCCTACTACGATCCGCAGGTGAACGACATCAACTTTCCGGCTGGCGTCCTGCAGCCTCCGCTGTTCGATCCAAAACTCGACGACGCGCCCAACTACGGCAACACCGGCGCAACCATCGGGCACGAGCTGACGCACGGGTTTGACGATCAGGGCAGGCAATTCGACGCCCAGGGCAATCTGAAGGACTGGTGGACCAAGGAAGACGCGACCGAATTCGAAAAGCGCGCTGACTGCGTGTCGGATCAGTATTCGCAATACACCATAGTCGACGACATCAAGATCAACGGTAAGCTGACGCTGGGCGAGGACGTCGCCGATTTGGGCGGCACCTTCCTGGCCTACATTGCCTGGAAAGACGCCACGAAGAATCAGAACCTGCAGCCCCAGGACGGATTCACGCCCGACCAGCGCTTCTTCATCGGCATGGCGCAGTGGGCCTGCGGCGACGAGCGGCCGGAGAGCAAGCGCGTGAATGCGCTGACGAATCCGCACTCCCCGCTCGAATATCGCATCAACGGCGTGGTGTCGAACCTGCCTGAGTTTGGAAAAGCGTTCTCGTGCAAGGTGGGTCAGCCGATGGTCCGGCCTCAACCCTGCAAGGTTTGGTAAAACGTGCGCCGGGCTTCGCGGAGCGGTCCTACACCACTCCGGCGTGACGCTTCAGAATCTGCTGCAGGTTCTGGGAGAACGCCGATCGCGCCATCACGATGTTCGCGCCCGCGTCGTGCGCCTTCTGCTTCAGCTCGCCCTGCACATGCGACAAGTAACCGATCAGGCTGATCTTCTTCAGGTGTCCGTCGCCCTTCAGCTTCTCGATCAGCGTCAACGGATCAACGGAATTGTTGTTCAGATCCAGAATGATGAGCAGCGGCTTTTCCTGCGCAGCCTTCTCCATCACGTCCTTCTCAGACTTAAGGAACTGCACGTCCAGGCCGACACGCTTGGCGGCGTCGTTGATCTTGACCGTGAATAGAAGGTCGTCGACCACAGCTAGAATCTTCTTTTTTTCCCGCGTGTGCATAACGCTGAATGTGTACTTTTTAGTTACCGTCTGGAAACTGCAACTTGAGTGGAAGGTAAGATCTATTCTAACATCAAACACGGAACGATTCCCAAGGCTCATGGCGATTCACACCTACATCTGCGACGACGCCCAGGACGCCGCCTCACGCTGTGCCGCCAAGATCCTGGACCTGCTTCGATCCACTCTAGAGGCCGCGCCGCGTGCCACGCTTGCGATCTCCGGCGGAACGACGCCTAAGCTGATGTTCGGCGAACTGGCTAAGGTCTCCTTCGACTGGAGCAAGTTGCATCTGTTCTGGGTCGATGAGCGCGGCGTGCCTCCCGCCGATCCGCAGAGCAACTACAAACTGGCCAAAGAGTCGTTCCTCGATCCGGTGAAATTCCCCAGCGCCAATGTCCATCGCATCCAGGCCGAGTTGGATCCCCAAGCCGCCGCACGTGCTTACTCGGACGACATCCGCGCGTTCTTCGGCCTCGCTCCCGGCGCCTTGCCGGCCTTCGATATCATCCATCGCGGAATGGGCGCCGACGCTCACACCGCCAGCCTGTTTCCGGGCGAACCGCTCATCGACGACCGCACTGGGATCGCGGCCGCCGTCTACGTCGAAAAATTTCATCAATGGCGCGTGACTCTGCTCCCCGGCGTTCTGGAGGCCGCCAAGCAGACGGTCATGTTGGTGGCGGGTGAAGATAAGGCCGAGCCTCTCCGATCCGTAATGCATGGCCCGTTCGATCCCAAAAAGTACCCGTGCCAGATCGCGACCTTCGGCGGCCGCAACGTCATGTGGTTCCTGGATCGCGCCGCGGCGAGGCTGCTGACGTGACCACCACGCGGCGCAACCTGCTTCTACTGCCCGCACTAGCACTTCTGCCACGCCGCACCGGCCGCAGCGCCAAGCTCCCCGACCAACCCAACACGCGCATCCTGTTCGCCGGTGACATCATGCTGTCGCGCTACGTTGGCCGTTTGGCCCGTGAAAAGAAGGACCCGGCTTGGCCGCTGCACGAACTCGCGCCGCTGTTGTCGTCAGCCGACCTGGCGTTCGCTAATCTCGAATCGCCGTTCTCGGATCACGGCAAGAACATCGAGAAGGGCATGGTGTTCCGCGCCGAGCCTGAAATGGTCGCGGCGCTCACCTCGGCGGGAATCGATATCGTCTCCACCGCCAACAATCACGCGCGCGATTGCGGCAGCCACGGTATCGAATTTACGCTTGACCTGCTCGCCCGGAACGGCATTCGCGCCGTCGGCACAGGGGCCACGCGGGATCTGGCGCACCAGGGTGTGATCCTCCCGCGCAACAACGTCGGCTTCGGCTTTCTGGCCTACACGTTCGACCAAGCCAACGGCAACCAAGACCGCGACGATCGCGTGGCCATGTTGAACGCCGATGAAATGACCGCCGACGTCAAACGCATGCACGAGCGCTGCGACGTCGTAATCGTCTCCATGCACGCCGGCACCGAATATTCGTCGCACCCTAATGTCTACCAGCAGCGCTTCGCCCGCGCCGCCATCGACGCCGGAGCGCGCCTGGTCGTCGGGCATCACCCGCACGTGACGCAGCCGGTGGAGGTCTACAAGGACGGAATCATCTTCTATTCGCTCGGCAACCTGGTCTTCGATCAGTTCCAGCGCAAGGACACGCAGCGCGGCTGGATCGCCGACGTGCGCTTCGTCGGCCCGCGCATCGCCGGCTACGGCATCATTCCTGTCGATATCACGAAAACGGTTCCCAAGGTGCACGAACCGAAGAAATGAACTGCCTGGTCCTCTCCGCTGGCGGGATGTACGGCGCATATCAGGCCGGCGCGTGGAAAGAGCTGGCCGATGTTTTTCAGCCGGACCTGGTGGTGGGCGCGTCCATCGGCGCGGTGAATGGCTGGGCGATTGCAGGCGGTTGCCCGCCTGACGACTTGATCCGGCGATGGCTCGATCTTCCGGGCGCCGGCCGCTATCGCTGGAAGCTGCCCAAGACCATCTTCGGCGGCATCCTCGATTCGCAGCCGCTCGCCCAAGGGATCCGCGAAATCTACGAGTCGTTTCAGCCCAAGGTTGACTTCGCGATGGTGGTCACCGATCTGCTCAAGCTCCGGCCGCGCGTCTTCAACGCCGGCCAGGTTACTTGCGAACATCTGATCGCGAGCACCGCGATCGTCGGGTTGTTCGATCAGGTGCGTCTGGACGGCCGGCTCTATTCCGACGGCGGTCTGCTGTCGGCGGTTCCGCTGTGGGCCGCCGCCGAGCTGGGCGCCACGCGCGCGCTGGTCCTGGATGTGCTTCCCGCGCCGCCCGGCATGGTGGCCAAAGTATTCGTCGGAGTGATGCGAACGCTGTCTCCATTTCGCGGCCCGGTTCCGGCAGGCATGGAGATAGTCCGCGTCGTGCCTCCGGCTCTGCTCGGCGCGCCGCTCGAAGCCATCCGCTGGAACCGCGCGAACGCCGAAAACTGGATCCGGGCCGGCCAGCGTGACGCCGCCCGGATGAAACATTCCATTGCGAATTGTTTTGAGCGAAAATAGTTTCTGACATGCCGGCTTACCAGATTCATCGTTTGAAGGACGCGCCCCGCCAGCAGTTCCGCTGGGCGCCGCACACTTCCCGAGTCATGATCGTCAAACCGAAGGACTACCAGCCGGGCGCGACCGTCGAAGCCGCCAGCCCCTACGCCGTATGGCTCGCGCTGCGCGACACCGAGGAGCCGCTCCAGGTGGGCGATCTGCTCGAACTCTCTGGCGACCAACTCCGGATCTTCAAGTACATCGGTTTCGAGGAGGCCCGCTGGTACGTGCCAGAACCCGTGCCCGCCGCCGACGCGCCTCCAGTCGCGGTACCATGAAGACGAACAAACATGTATAAAGATCCCGCCCCCAGGGATCGCATTAATTCATTTGCCCTCGTCGGCTATATCCCCGAACCTCTGGCAGGTTTTCTGGATCGCTTGCGGCAAGAGTTGGTGCCGAATTGCTTCCTGCGGGCACACGTTACGATTTTGCCGCCTCGGCCGCTTTGCACCAGCTCGGAAGAAGCCTGGTCCACCATCCGCCGCTTGATCCCGCGCTTCGCACCGTTCGAAGTCGAATTGGCTCAAGTCGAAATCTTTCCCAAGTCCGATGTCATCTACCTCGGCGTCGGCGCCGGCAGCGACCAGTTGAAGCAGATGCACGATGCCCTGGACATCGACGGCCTCCGCTTCGATGAGTTCTATCACTACCATCCCCACGTCACGCTGGCGCAGGATTTGCCAACCGGAATGGTGAGTGAGTTAGCCGAAGTGGCGCGCGTCCGTTGGGCCGAGTTTCCCTTCGCGCGCAATTTCCGCATCGATAAAGCCGTGTTCGTTCAGAACACCGAGTGTAGCGACTGGCTGGATCTCGGCGAGTGTACGCTGGGCCAGTGGGACTCCAAGCTGGTGGGCGAGCTCGAAGTGGTCGCCCACCGGTCGCCGTCCAACAGCGAGCGCTTTACCTGACCAGGGCCGTTTCGGCGGCTTCGGCCGGCTTCGCAACCGGCTGCGCGTCGATCACCATCTTCGCGATTTGCTCGCGATGGAAGGTCGCGTCGCCGAACATCAGCTCCGACACTTTGGCGCGCCGGTAGTACAGGTGACAATCGTTCTCCCAAGTGAAGCCCATGCCGCCGTGCACCTGGATGGCTCGGTTGCCTACTTCGCGGTATGCGTCGCTCGCGTACATTTTGGCCACCGAGACCGCCAGGCGCGCCTCGGGAATCCCTTCCTCGATCGCGTACGCGGCATAGTATGCGGCCGAGCGCGAACTCTCGGTCCACACCAGCATGTCGGCGCATTCGTGCTGCACGGCCTGGAATTGCCCGATGGGCCGTCCGAATTGTTTGCGCGTCTTGGCGTACTCCACCGTGATCTCGACCAGGCGCTGCATTCCACCGGTCATCTCGGCAACCAGCCCAACCGTCGCGATACCGCGCGTTCGATCCAGCGCGCTTAACGCCGAACCGCCGCGCGCCAGCAAGTCGGACGCCTGCGCGCCGTCGAAATCCACTTGATAGGCTTTGCGCGTCAAGTCGATGCTCGACATTGGGGTGATGCGAAGCCCCGCCGATTTTGCCGGCACAACGAGCAGCGCCAGCTCGCCGTCGAGCTTCGCGACCACGACGATGAAGTCCGCCACCGCTGCGTTCGGGACTAACAGCTTCGTGCCGTTCAGCACGTAACCGCCGCCAGCCGCTCGCGCCTGCATGCGCAGCGCCTCGGGCGCCATGGCCCCAGACTCCTCGAGAAACGCGACCGTCGCAATCGCCTCGCCCCGCGCGATCGGCCCCAGGTATTTCTGCTTCTGGCTCTCGCTGCCCGCGCTCTGAATCAGGCTGCCAGCCATCAGCACCGTGTTGAAGAACGCGCCGGGCAACAGCGCGCGCCCCATCTCTTCCATCGTCACGGCCATCTCGACCATCCCCATGCCGAAGCCGCCGTACTGTTCCGGGATGAGCATTCCGGTCCAGCCCTGATCGGCCATCTTGCGCCACAACGCGGGATCGTGAGCTGTATCGGTCTCCATGAGCCGGCGAACCTCGGCCATGGGACATTCGGCCGCGAGAAATTTCCGAACCGTGTTCTTCAGTGTCTGCTGAGTTTCCGTGAGTCCGAATTGCATGATGAGTGCGTTCCTTTGGTTAGTAGCTCTTGGGCAAGCCCAGAACAAAATGCCCGATAATGTTCCGCTGGATTTCCGATGTTCCGGCCTCGATCGTATTCCCGCGGGTGCGCAGGAACGAATAAGCCCACTGGCCGTCGTCGATGGAATGCGGATCGCCCTTACTCAACTGCGCGAACGGCCCCAGGACTTCTGCGGCGGTCTGCTGGAAGCGCTGGTTCAGCTCAGTCCAAAAAACTTTCTGGATGCTGCCTTCCGGTCCGGGGACACCCTTCTCGTTGATGCGCGAGATGGCGCGCATCTGGTTCAGGCGCATGATCTCGATCTCGGCGTAGCTCTGTGCCATCTTCTGACGCAGTACGGGGTCCTCGGCGGCCGGCTTGCCGTTGCGCTGGATCGAGCGCGAGAGCTGCACGAGGCGATCGAACTGCCGCTTGAGTTGGATCTGCGCGCCCGCCCCCAGCGTGGCGCGCTCGTGCGCCAGCGTGCCGAGCGCCACGTTCCAGCCGTCGCCCACTTTGCCGAGCACGTTCTCCACCGGTACTTTCACGTCGTGGAAGAACAGCTCGCAGAACTCGCTCTCGCCAGTCATCTGCCGCAGCGGCCGGACCTCGACGCCCGGACTCTTCATGTCCACCAGCAAATACGTCAGGCCCTGGTGCTTGGTGGAATTCGGATCCGACCGCGTCAGCAGCGCGCACCAATCGGCCGCCCATCCGTAGCTGGTCCAGACTTTCTGTCCGTTGACTATGTAATGACCGCCGTCCAGCCGCGCGTCCGTGCGCAGATTGGCCAGGTCGCTTCCCGCGTTCGGCTCGGAAAATCCCTGGCACCAGATCTCATCGGCGCTCAGGATGTTCGGCAGGAATCGCTTCTTCTGCGCGTCGGTTCCATAGGCGATGATCGTGGGACCGATCAATGAAAGGCCCAGCACGTTGGCGAGCCGAGGCGCCGAAGCGCGCGTCATCTCTTCGATGAAGATCACCTGCTCCATCAGGGTTGCGCCACGGCCTCCATATTCTTTCGGCCACGCGACGCCGGACCACCCGGCCTGGTACACCTTCTTCTGCCAGGCGCGCAGGAATTCGAATTGCGCCTCCATCTCGTCCTGGCTGCGCCGCTTTTCCCAATCGGCAGGCACGTTGGCTGCGAGCCAGGCCCTGACTTCATCGCGAAATTTTAGTTCAGTGGGGGTAAGATTGAGATCCATTCCTCAAACAGCATATCAGGTGAAGGCTGGAATTGCCGGAGGACACGAACGCCCGCGAGAGGTCCCGCGGGCGTCGAGGAATCGAACTGTTGGCGGCTTACTGCGCCGTAGCCGCGAGCCGTCCCGGCTGAACCGATGCTTGCCTGCGCCGTCCGTTGGGAGCCGGTGCATCCTTCGGATCGACGACGACGCTGAAGTAACCCATCATCATTTCCTCGAAGGTCTGCTCGCCCCAATGGATCTCCTTGGTCGGATCCGGATTGTTCACGTTGTTGGCCGAATTGTCGAAGTGCGCAACCACTTCCACCTTGGTGCCCTTGGGCATGAAGATCGGCTTGTCGAGATAGTAAGTGAGCTGCCAGTGGAAATCATAGTGCGGAACTTTGAGCACGGTTTCCGACGTTCCGTCCGGCCGCACGATGCGATACTCGAACGATTTCCCGCGCAGGTGCGCGTGCGGCATCATGCTGTACAGATAGGAATCGTAAGCCACGGTCGAGGTGCCGTCCACTTCGTAATTCGGATCGCCTGGAGGAATCGCAAACCGGTAGGCCGCCGAGTTGCCGCCCATCAGGCGCTCGTTCGGCGGTTCCTTCGCGAAGATGATTCCGATCTTGGTCTGATCGTCCACCGGCGTTCCATTCGGCGTGTAGTGCAGTTGGAACACGATGTCCGAGCCGGCCTTCAGCAGCGTCGCGCGGCGCGGCGATCCGGCTGGTGGCAGCGCCTGTCCGGGAACATATCCGCTCAGGCCGCCGTCAAGCTGTCCGGCGCGGCTGCCCTTGGGAGGCACGAACACGACGCCCGGCTGCATGTCGGCCATCCACTTCGAACCCGGCTCGCGAATGGAGGTGATGACGTGATGCATCACGCTGCGAGTGGGTCGAACCTCAGCCGCCAGCACCCACTTGTCTTCCTTCAGGCCGGTGGGAATGATGACGTACTGGTATTCGATGACGCCGGTGGCCGGCACATGAAAGGCGTTAGGCATCTGCAGCACCAGATCGGGCTTGCCGATGTTCCAGCCTTCGACGAATTCGCGCGGTGGGGGTGCGTCCTTCGCATCGCCTTCCTTCGCGCCGCTGTCGACCCAGTTCACGATGGTGTCGATCTCGGCCTGGCTCAGTGAACGGTCGTTTGCGAAATGTCCATAGGCTGGATCGGCGAACCACGGCGGCATCTTCTTGGTGAGTACCGCCTGGCGCATGGCTTTCGCCCAAGGCCGCGCGTCCTTGTAAGTGATCAGCGACATCGGCGCCACTTCACCCGGACGATGGCAATCCTGGCAGCGCTTCTGCAGAATCGGAAGTACCTGCTTGTTGAAAGTGACGGCAGAAGTGTTCGACGTAGTACCTGCCGCGGCACATACTGAAAGGGCGAGAACAGCAGCGAGTGTCCGCATGGACGACTCCTTTCCTATGATGCGCTTTTTATCACAGTTATAACCTCGAAGTCAAATGCGCCTGGCGTCCCTTGCGGGGCAATCACTCCGGCCAATACCCCGGCCGCGCTCGAACCACAGCGTCCGCGCGATTCACGCGAACCGTTATCTCATGGTACGACTTCACATCCGGAGTGCCTGCCTGGAAGCTCAGCAGATACTGGGAATGCAAGTCCCTCCCAACCTTCGCAATCACCCGCTCGAGACCCGACAGTTTCGTAAAGGAGACTTTCTCGCCGCCGGTGTACTTCGCCAACGCATCGCCGCCATTCTTGGTGCCTAGCCGTCCGATCTCGGTAAATATGTCGAGCAGGTTTCCGCCGTCTGTGTTGTACACGCGGCGGCCCGAGCGTTCAAAGCGCTCATCGCCGCGCGACGTGAAGCTGGTCTTGTACACCGAATAGTTAACCGGATAGACTGTAACGTTCGCTGATTGCGTTTTGGTGACGGCGTCCTCGAGCTTGGCCTCGCTGCCGCGATCGCGGCTCTCGCCGATCACGATGAGCACGCGCCGGAACTTGGGCCGATCCGCAAACATCTTGACCGACTCGATCACAGCGTCATTCAGCCGCGCCCCAGTCGGGGAATCGCCATCTGGCTCGATCCTGTGCATGCTCCGAGTGAACGCATCGGCGCTATGGGTGAAGTTCTGCCGCACTTTGATCTGGTCCGAGTAGGTCACGATCGCGGCCTCGCCGCCTTCGCCGACCACTAAAGGATCGAACATCGACCCGATCTTTTGAATCTTCGCCAGCGCCGGCCCGGCAATCGCACTGGTCTGCACCGCAACGATCAAAGAAATGGGCTGGATCGTGGTTTCGAGACGGTACTGGACGGGCTTGCCGTTATCGAGCACCTCGAAGTCGGACTCGGTGAGGCCGTCGATCGTCTTAGAGTGCCGATCGGTCACAGTTGTGGGCACCAGGATCAGCGGAACCGTGGTGCGAATCACCGGTTGCTGTGCGCATAGGCACATCACGGCGAGGAGCAAAATGTTCCGCATATATTGGATGTTAGGTTAGCTCTACCAATACCTTTAGATAAAAAACTGCCACACGGCGCGAACTCCACTGCACGCGAATGCCCAATGATCATGCACCAAAATGGTGTATAATGGTGTCATGAAGAGAGCCGACAAAACGGTGCGGCAGAGCATAAGCCTTCCTTGCAACCTCGCAGCTCAGGTTCGCAGCCTCGCGAAGGCCCGCAGGCTCAGTTCCAACCGCGTTCTGCTGGAACTCATCGAAACCGGCATCGAAGCCGAAAAGCGCAAGCAACGTGAATTCTTTGAGATCGCCGAACGCTTCCGGAACGCCACTGATCCGAAGGAGGTCAAACGGCTGGGCGATGAAATGGGCCGAATGATTTTCGGCGACTGATGCCCAGATCGAACGGTGGGAAGAGTTCCCGCGAGGCGTCCGCCAGCATTTGATCGACCGTATGCGCGATCGTGAGATCAATACCGCAGATCTGAATGCGCTACGTCTCTGGATCGAAACTCAACCCGAAGTCCCGGAAGGTGACTGGTACAAGGACTTCGGCTCGTTCAAAATCTGCGGCAAAGGATCGTACCCGAAGACCTTCCTGCTACCCGGACAGGCCTCCAAAGGCGAGGCGCTCTGATGTTTTCGCGCTGACTTTGCCTGGACGAGTTTCGGTCGGTTTCTGAGGTTCTAATCTTGTGTTATGCACGAGCCGCAAGGGCAACACTAGACCACCATAAACATCACCGCCCAACCTCTACCGCCACGTCTGCCTTCACCGATAACGCCCCGTCGCTCGCCGTCGCCCGCAGCACATAGGTCCCTGGCTCGGCGAATCGCGCCGACGTCACCGCCTTGCCGTCCGCGACCATGATCGGGCCGGTCGAATCGAAACTCACCTTCGCAGGACCGCGATACTGCATCCACGTCACGTTCAGCCCTCGCGGCCGCGCGCTCACCGACGTGTTGCTCTGCGCTCCGGCGCGAGGCTTGGGCGGAGCCGCCCGCGGCTTCGGCAATCCATCGTCGGTAACTAACGCGGTCAACGTCAGCGGCGCGCCCACGCTCGCCGGCCGCACCGGCTCAATCGCGATCGACGGCGGCTTGTTCGGATCATCCTCGCCAGGATTCAAATTCCCGCGCGTCATGATCATGCGCTCGGAAATTTCCTCCACCGGCAGCAACTGCCCGTACGCCTTCTCGGTCTTGCCATGCGCCGTCACCGACCACACCAGCTCCTTCTGCCCCCAGTCCTTCGGCACCTTGCACGCGAAACACGAACGCCTGCCGGCGCGGTAGAAAATACGTCGGCTGCCCGCGATCCACTTCGCCCGGCTCCAGCTTGTTGTCCGGCCCCGCCGGAATCGCGAGTTCCTCCTCCCAATTCCGATTCAGATAACCGAACACCATCGTGGCCGAGCCGTCCGCGTTCCGGATCCAGCCCTCGTACGTCGGCTGCACATCCTGACCGCGCGCGAATTTCGTCTGTGGAATGTAAGTCGGCGACGGCGGCTGCGCGGGCGCAAGCGCCGGCATCATCAGAGCCGCCAGCGCGCAAAAAATGAACCGGCGCGCCGCCATTACTTGCGAGCCTGCGTCGCCCTTCTCGCCTGCACGCGCGCCTGATAGTCCGCCTCGTCCAGATAAAACAGGCTGACCCACGCGAAACTCATCTCGTCGATGGTCCGCTGCCCATATCCCACCCAGTTCTTCGGATTCGGATTGTGCGGATTGTGGTCCGTGTTGTCGTGCCACGTGGTCACGTGAATCACCGTCCCCGCGGGCAGCAGCGGCGCGACATCCTCGGCATACGGATATGTCAGGCTCCAGCCGAACTGGTAATTGCTCACGCAGCTCAGCGTCTCGGTCCGCGCCGGACCCGGCCGCGCCGAATCTGCGCGCACGTCCGGATAGATCGCCTCCATGCACTGCGCCTTGCCGCGCGTGTGGAAGTGCGGCTGGAACGCCGAAAGCATCGCTGGCTTCGGCAGCCGGAAATAGCCGTCGCTGCGCACCACCTGCCCGGCCGGAATGTCGAGATCCGTCGACGTCGCCCATGTGCTGCGTGAACGCCATGTACTTCGGAACCACGCCCTTCGGATACAGCTTCAGCCCGAGCGACACGTTCACCGGCGTCTCCTTGCCGTTCGGATGCAGATGCAAATTGAAATGAATCTTCGACCCGGCGCGAATCAAGCGGCCCGCATTCGTCGGGAAAATGTCCGCGTTCTTCCCCACCGCGTATTCGTTCAGGAACAGCCCGATCGGATCCTCCTCGGGATCTTCCACCAGGTTCGTGGTCGCGTGATGCACCACTTCGAAACCGGTGTCCGGCTTCGTCTCCACCGCCGCGACATACATATCCTCGGTGAAGTGCGGATCGACGTCGATGTCGTAATACTCGTCCTGCCCGTTCGCCTTCAGCACGTACGGCTTGGCCATCGAGACCACCAGGTCGGGCTTGCCGATGTGCCACTTGTCGAGATCGCTGAACTTGCGCGGCGCAGGCAGGTCCGCGCGATTGCCCTCCGGCGCGCCGTGATCCACCCAATTCGAGATGGTCGCGATCTCAGCGTCGGTCAGCGACGGATCGTCCTTGAACTTGTTGATGCCGACGTTGCGGTCGATGTGCCAGGGCGGCATCACGCGCAGCACAACCTTTTCTTTAATCGACCGCGCCCACGGCCGCGCGTCCTGATAGGTCAGCAGCGACATCGGCGCGATCGAACCCGGGCCGATGGCAGTTCTGGCACGCACGCTCGAAGATCGGCGCGACGTCTTTGCTGAACGTCGCTTCGCGCGCTGTTTTAGAAGGCTCCGCCGCGAACACCGGCAAAGCGAGTAACGTCGAGAAGCCCAACCACCACCGTTTCCCAACCATGGCGACCTCCTTCGGCTCTCTCGTCGGATTCTTCCATGAACGCCGCCGGGTGTCAAGGCGCTAACCGCGCTGGCCATGCTAGCCGCGCCGCGGCAGCCGACCCACCTTGACATCCGGACCGCCCTGCCACATATTGGTTACCACAACTTGAGGGAACAACCATATCAAGTCGCTTTTGTCACTTTTGTTTTTCGATGTGATCCGCGTTCACTGAGGAACGCAAGCAGGGACGAGCGAAGTCGCTTCATGTCGCTCAATTGGCACTCCCAGAGCGTCAAGACGCCCCATCCCAGCGCCCGCAGGTGCTTCTCGTTCTCTTTGTCGCGGCGGATGTTATTTGTTAGCTTCGGACGCCAGTAGTTGATGCGCGACTTGGGTATGTGCGACTGAGGGCAATTGCCATGTTGATGCCAGAAGCAACCGTTAACCTGGATCACCTTCTTCAGACGCTGGAATACGAGGTCAGGCCTGCCGGGAAGTCTGTGGACGTGAAGCCTGTAACGGAACCCCATGCCATGAACGAGTCGCCGCACTGCCAGCTCAGGGGACGTGTCTTTGCTGCGGATGCGGCTCATGTTCCTGCTTCGGTGGGCGCGGGTAAGCCTATCCAACACTCACCCCTAGCGCTGTGAGTTTCGCCTTAATCGCCTTGGCGTACGAGCCTTCGGGTGGCAGCTTTCCTGGCGAGAGGAACGCATAAGCCAATTGCTCGACCGTAGTCGTGAATTGGCCTTGACAAACTAGATCGCGCACGTGCCCCTGGGCAACATCAGGCCCAGTATTGTACCAGCGAAACGTCAACGTTCCAGGTGCAGGGACAGGATACGGAGTGAGGTTTCCGCCAACGCGCTGCGCTATCCGCTCGTATACTGGCGTCGGACAAATGAAGAACAATCCGGACTTACACAGAACCTCCCGCCGGAGGACATGGCCTTTGTAGATCAGTTGTGGAAGAATACGTTTGTTCACGTTTTCCCAGTTGATACCAGCCTTGCTGTGACCACTGAAGTCTCTGCCCTTAAGATAAGATTCCCGTTCCTGCCTGTAGTTCCCCGTAGTATCGATGGACTGGACTTCCACAGCTACAAAATCTTCAAGCTTCCCCGCCTCGTTGACCAAAGCAAGTATCCAATCAACGAAGAAGCCTCCTCGCCCGCCTATCGATGGCAGTTTGACTTCACCTCCAACCGTTGAACCCAGTGCGAATACACGTTTGCCTTTGCCGGGGTCGATTCTTGTGCGATTTCCTGGAATGAATGGAATGCGTGGTCCGAACACCGCGGTCGCTGTTTCCCGGAGAACCTTGTATGATTCAGCGTAGAGCCGTTTTGGGCAACAAATAGTTGGCCCTGAGGTCACTTGTTGAACGGTACACGCCCCGCTTACTATCCCGTCGCTTAGGGTCTTTGTGCACTGTTCACCGACGAACGGGCACGCCAAGCGTTTACGAGCGGCGGTCGCGCTGGCCGAGGAATCTTTTGGAGCATATCCGAAGAACTCCACGATGTTGAGAGCCATTGAAGACTCTCATTATGTCGCTTTACGTCAGCCTCTGCTCAGAATCGTCCTGCGGATGTGTCTGGCCAGAACATTCGCGAGAAGCGGTGGGACAGCATTGCCAACCTGCTCATATTGAGAGACTCGACTTCCATGAAAGCGGTACGTATCAGGGAAAGATTGTATTCGAGCAGCTTCCCGGACGGTGAGCGCCCGGTCTTGATCGTAATGGAAAAAACTACCCCAATGAGGATCACACTTTGTTAGGATCGTTCCGCTGATGCCATGGGGATCAAGGCGCCCATATCTTTTCGTATGGTCGCTCCGTCGAGCCTTTTTCATGCCCTTTGGGAGAAGCTCGTGTGGGATATCCCGCCAGCTTCGGCCAGGGTTGATGTACTGCAAACGCTCCAAGTTCTGCTTCG
This sequence comes from Terriglobia bacterium, assembly GCA_963792065.1. Classification (GTDB taxonomy): domain Bacteria; phylum Acidobacteriota; class Terriglobia; order Bryobacterales; family Bryobacteraceae; genus Palsa-89. The sequence continues at coordinate 4,250,099 of CAWBUU010000001.1, read as the reverse complement.
ACAGCGTTCCCGAAACATGGTTGTACAGTTTCTTAGAGCTACGTCGCATAAGCTCCTGATACGCAGTCATCGGGTCGCTTGAGTAGTCCATTTCCTCATTCCCGCTACTTATCGAAAGCGCGGGAAGATCACCAATGGCATCTCGTACGGCAGTGAATGGTTTAAGAACCCGGCCAAAAAGATTGGGTTGGTGGTCCCCGTTCCGAACCAGACGTAGCCAAGTCAGATCGCGCCCTCCGGTGAAATTCGCTCGCACGGGAGCATAGTGGGTCGGCTCGGGGAACGTTATTTCGACGTTCTTGAGGATCGTACCAATAAAGAACAATCGCCAGCGCTCTTGAGGAACGCCATAGTGAGCCGCACATAGTATCATATGACGCATTTGGTACCCAGCGTCTTGGAAGAGGCGATAGATATCTTCGATGAAGCGGCCCCGGTCCAGAGATACCATCCCGGGTACGTTCTCCATCACGACGACTTTCGGACGCAATCCTTCGAGCACAAGTCGCCCATATTCCCTGAACAAGTGGTTTCTCTGGTCTCCGAGCGACCTCTTTGGTGCGTTGATCGAAAAGCCTTGACATGGCGGCCCGCCGATGAGAATGTCAATCTCGGATCTACGCAAGCCGGTTATTTTGAAAACGTCGGAGGCCGCCAGATCCTCAATCGATTTATCGAAGAACGCTGTTCCGTTATGGTTCAGCTGATAGGTATTCGCATATTCCTGGTTGATGTCGTTGGCGAACGCGATTCTAAAGCCTGCGCGTTGGAACCCGAGTGAAAGACCACCTGCCCCACAGAACAGGTCTACCGCAATCGGCGCCGATACCTTGGCGCTCTGCTTCCCCGTACTCTTTTGCATCCTTGGCGCTGTCATCGAAGAATCAAATTGTGAGCCCGGCCGCGATTCCACATTTGCCTTATCGGCTCAGAACACTTTCGTTTGATAGTACTCCTAGCTAGGAATGTCCCGACAGCCACTCCCGTAACATCGCTTCAACAAGGCCGCTCATCTCCTCGCCCCGCTCGTACAATCTCGCTCGTACGCGGTTCCGCAGCTCGATCGGTAGGTAAATCGATGTCTGAGTGTAGCGCACATCGCTGTGCTTTCCAGGCCTTCGCCCGCGTTTCTTTGAGCGTTGCGTTGGTACGGGTGCGCGCTTCTCTAACCTTTTAGGTACGGCGGTGTTCCTGGACTTGGCGGAGGCTTTCATCTACGAACGCCTACTTGCATTTTTGAATTTATGAACACCTGCGTACGCACAAACATAATCAATACTACTTGTAACGATGAGGCGAGTCAAGCCACAAGTGTCCTTCTATCGGTTCACGAGACCACCCGAACTTGACTTCCCGACCGCCCTGCCACATATTGGTTGCCATGTTGCGACTCGCCCTCTGGCCGCTGCTGCTCGCCTCCATTTCCGCTTTCGCCCAGCCATCCGTCTCCGACGGCGAGTGGCCTGCCTACGCCGGCGATCTCCGCAACTACCACTACTCGCCGCTCGACCAAATCAACGCGTCGAACTTCAACAAGCTCGAAGTCGCCTGGCGATTCAAAACCGTGAACCTCGGCAATCGACCCGAGTACAAACTCGAAGGCACGCCCATCATGGTGAAAGGCGTCGTCTATGCGACCGCCGGATCGCGCCGCGATGTCGTTGCCCTCGACGCCGCCACCGGCGAGCTGCTCTGGGTCCACGGCGAACACGAAGGCGCGCGCGGCGCCGCTGCTCCGCGCCAGCTTTCCGGCCGCGGCCTCTCCTATTGGACCGACGGCAAAGGCGACGAACGCATCCTCTATGTGACGCCCGGCTATCGGCTGGTCGCGCTGGACGCCAAAACCGGCCTGCCGATCCGCAGCTTCGGCGCGAGCGGCCTGGTCGACATGAAACAAGTACGCCGTCTACGGCACCGGCCAGCCCATCGATCCCATCAACGGCGAGATCGGACTCCACGCCACGCCCGCCGTCACGCGCAGCGGCGTCGTCCTGGTCGGCTCGTCGTTCCGCGAAGGCGGCACGCCCGAAGACGCACAACAACACCAAGGGCATGGTGCTCGCCTTCGACGTCCACACCGGCAAAAAGCTCTGGCAGTTTAATACCATTCCGCGGCCCGGCGAATTCGGCAACGATACGTGGCTCAACGAATCGTGGGCCACCAACGGCAATACCGGCGTGTGGTCGCAGATGGCGGTCGACGAAGAGCTCGGACTCGCGTATCTGCCGGTGGAAACGCCGTCGTCCGATTTCTACGGCGGCCATCGCCCCGGCAACAATCTGTTCGCCGACAGCCTGGTCTGCGTCGATCTGAAAACCGGCCAGCGCAAGTGGCATTTCCAGATGGTGCACCACTCCATCTGGAACATGGACATGGCCGCTGCGCCGGTGCTCGCCGACATCACCGTCAACGGCAAGCCCATCAAGGCCGTGCTCGAATCCAGCAAGCAGGCGTTCATGTACGTTTTCGATCGCGTCACCGGCCAGCCCGTGTGGCCCATCGAAGAGCGCCCCGTGCCGAAGGGCGACGTGCCCGGCGAATGGTATTCGCCCACGCAGCCGTTTCCGACCAAGCCGCCGGCGTTCGACTACCAAGGCGTCACCGTCGACAACCTGATCGACTTCACGCCCGAGCTGCGCGAGGAAGCCATCCGGCTACTCGCGAAATACAAACTCGGTCCGATCTTCACGCCGACGGTCGTCAGCAAGATCGACGGGCCGATCGCGTCGTTCCGATCATCGGGCGGCATGAACTGGCCGGGATTTTCCTACGATCCCGAGACCCACATCGCCTACGTGCCGTCGTTCATCTCGCTGCCGCCGGTCGCGCTGCTGCCGTCGCCGGGCAAAGATTTTTCGGACATTGATTACGTCGAAGGCTTCGCCGACGCCGGCGTGCACTACGTCTCCGGCCCCGGCGAAAATGTCGGCGCCGACGCGCCCCGCCGCGCAGCCACCGCTGGTGGCGAAGGCTCTCCCGCCGCTCGCGGCGCGCGCCTGAACCCGCACGGTCTGCCGCTCATGAAGCCGCCCTACGGCCGCATCACCGCCATCAACATGGACAAGGGCGAGTTCGTCTGGCAGATCGCGCACGGCCAGACGCCCGACTACATCCGCGACAACCCCGCGCTCAAAGGCCTGAACATCCCGCGCACCGGCCAGGCAGGCTACGTCGGAATCCTCGTGACCAAGACGCTGGTGATCGCGGGCGAGCCGCTCTTCACCGCGAAGGATCATCCGCGCGGCGCGATGCTGCGCGCTTACGACAAGGCCACGGGCAGGGAAGTCGGCGCAATGTGGGTGCCCGCGCCAGTGACCGGCACTCCGATGACATACTCGCTCAACGGCCGCCAGTACATCGTGCTCGGCATCAGCGGCGCCGGTTACGCCGGCGAATACTTGTCGCTCTCACTGCCCGAGTAGCGCGTCGCGACGCCCGGCTCACTTCTTCGGCCACACCACGCCCTGATCCTTCTTCGTCACCGCCGCCAGTCCCTTGTACACGAACTTCTGCACCCGCTGCCCGCGATACGTCTCGGTCGTGAAAATGTTCCCCTTCGAATCCGTCGCGATGCTGTGCACGCCGTAAAACTCCCCCGGCTGCCGCCCGCCTTCGCCGAACGTCGTCAGCATCTCGAGCGACTGCCGATCCAAAATGTGCACGCGATCGTTCTCGCCATCCGCCAGGTAAATGTACTTCTGCGCCGCCTCGCGCGAAAACGCGATATCCCACGCCGACCCCGACCCCAGCGTTTCCTTCTCGATGAACGTCTCCTTCACGAACGTCCCGTCCGGCTTGAACACCTGGATGCGATCGTTCACGCGGTCGCACACGTATAAAAGGTCGTCGTGCGACAGCTCCGCGCAGTGCACCGGATTCCGAAACTGCTGCGCCGGCGGATCGCTCGGATTGTACCGCCCCAGATTCACATCGTCCGGCTTGTGCCCATACGCGCCCCAGTGCCGCTTGTACTGCTCCGGTATCGGCATCGAACACGATCACGCGATGATTGCCGTAACCGTCGGCGATGTACGCCTCGTTCCTCTTCGGATCGACGAACATCTTCGCCGGCAGCCGCAAGTTCGCGATATCGTTGCTCCCCTTGCTCGACTTCGGCTTGCCGATCTGCATCAAAAATTTTCCCTGCTGCGTGAACTTCAAAATCATGTTGTCGTTGAACGGCTGCACGCCGCTCACCTGGCCTTCGTTGTACGCGGTCTGATCGCCAGTCGCCGCGCCCGCGCCTCGACCTCCACGTCCACGGCCCGCAGCACCCCCGCCGGCGCACCTCGCCCATTCCCGCCGATCCACACGTTGCCCTTGTAGTCCACCGTGATCCCGTGATTCGAGTCCGGCCAATCGTAGCCCGGCCCCGGGCCGCCCCAATGCCCGATCAGCGTTGCCGCTCTTCATCGAACTCCAGCACCGGCGGCGCGGGCGCGCAACACTGCGCCGTCTGCGGCGTGGTCGTCGCGTGCACTTCGCCCGGCTCGAGCGACCCGGCGCGATGAATGATCCAGATGTGATCCTGCGCGTCCACCGACACGCCGATGGTCTGCCCGAAGATCCAGTGATTCGGCAGCGGCTTCGGCCACAGCGGATCGACTTCGAACCGCGGCGCCTGCACTCCCGCGGCCTCCACCACCGCTCGCCGCTGAAACACCGCCGACCCGACCCACAGCCCCGCGATCAACGCGAAAAGCGCCGCACTCCGATAAACGTTCCGCCGTGCCCGCATGCGCATGCCTCCCTCCTGAGGTTCTACGTTACTACAGGCCCAGGCGTACTAGCCGGCTATCGCGACCCGGCTTTCCGGTCGATGAGTGAAAGGCGCGATAACTCTCGCGGGCAACGGCTCACTCTGGCCGGCCCCGCAACAGCGACGACCCCATGCGACTCCTGATCCTCACCTTGGCAACGCTGCCGCTCATTGCCCACCAGCCCTTCGGTCCCGCCGCCGGACCCATCTTTACGGACTCCGCAGCGCATCCAGCCGTCTACTCGCGCGCCGGCCAGCTTATGCGCAGCACCGATGAGGGCGCCACCTGGACCGCCGCGCCCATCCAGCCGCTCGGCTCCAAGCAGCCGGTCATGAATGTACTCGCCGGTGACCGCGCCGGTTTGTCAACCATCTTCGCCGGTCTCAGCGCCGCCGACGGCAGTTTGATGAAGAGTAACGATCGCGGCCAGACCTGGCATGCCGCTGCCTCCGGTCTCGCTGCCGGTTCTAGCGTCGTTGGATTGGTCGCCGCCGACAACGGCGATCTCTACCTACGCACCGCCACTAGCATCTACCGCTCGCGCGACGGCGCCACAACCTGGCAACTCGTGGGTGCGCTTCCGTCCGGCATCCGCATCTGGGACATCACGCGCGCCACTCCGTCGAACCAGTGGGCTGCCTCCACCAACCTCGTTTATCGCAGCACCGATGGCGGCGCCACCTGGACGCAAGTCAACACACCTCCGGTCAAAGACCCGAACATCTTCGAGTGCATGGCCGCCGATCCGAAAAATCCTGACCTGGTCTTCATCGGCGAGCGCGGCGGCTTGTGGGACGAACCCGGCACCTACGCCGGCATCCATCGAAGCACCGATGGTGGTCAGCATTGGACCAATGTCTATCCGCATGCCGAGACCACCAGTATCGTCAAGGATCCCTCCGGCTCGGCCGTCATCTACGACATGGAGCCGGAATTGGGTTTTCTCAACAAGAGCCTGGACAACGGTGAAACCTGGCGGCAATTTCGCGTGGCACCGTCTCCCGAACTCGTCTCCAGTTTTTGGGTTGCACCGTCCGACCCGACCCTCCTCTACGCAACCACCCAGACCTTCAATGTCGGCGTCTCCACGCCCGCTGCCATCTACATCAGCCGCGACGCCGGCGAAACCTGGCACCCTGTCAACGGAACGTTCAAGCCCACGCTGCTCCAGCCAGTCGACAAGATCGATTACTCCATCGCGCCTGGCGCGAGCGCAGTGGTAACTCTCGCGGTCGAGACCGCGGAAAAAGGCGGCCCCGTTTCATTCACCGTCAGCACCTCCGGCGAATCCTGGCTCAATGTGACTCCGCTCTCCGGCAACACGCCCTCGCAACTCACCGCGACCTTGCAAGCCACCGGACTGAAGGCCGGAACTTTCAACGCGTCCATTCACATTCAGGCGCCCGACACCGCGAATCACGAAGTCACCGTGCCCTTCACCTTGACGGTCGGCGGACAGCCCGCCGAAGTACCGCAGTACCGCATCACGACCTTCGCCGGTCTCGGCGCGCAAGGCAATCCCGTGAACGGCCCGGCAGTCTACTCGCCCGTGGCCTTGCCCGGGTGCATCACGCGCGACTCTGCGGGAAATTTGTGGGTCGTGATCGGCAGTCCGTCTGGCGTCGTGCGCATCTCGCCCGACGGCACGCTCCGCTGGATGGCTGGCAGCAGCAGCGGCGTCGATGCGGACAGTCAAGATGCTCTCAAGACGAAATTTGACGCCAAGTGCGCCGTGCCTGATGGAGACAGCTTCTACATCTCCGAACCCTTTTCCTATCGCGTGCGCGCCGTGGATAGCTCCGGCATCGTGAGCACGTTCCTTTCGTTCCAACAATACACGTCCCGCCCCACCGGCTTGGCCATGGGCGCTAGCTCGGGAAAGAGCCTGCTCTACTTCACGGACGCGTCCGCGAACAAGCTCATGACTTCGAACTCCACGGGCAGCATGTCTACGCTCGCCGGCGGCGGATCCGGAGGCGATGGTCCGGCGCGCTCGGCCAAGCTCTCGTCTCCTGACGGAATCGCGTTCGACTCCGCCGGCAACGTTTATTTCACAGAGTGGGACGGCAATCGCGTGCGCAAGTTCGACCCTGTCGGTAACACCGTCACCACCATCGCCGGCACCGGCGCCGCGGGTTACTCAGGCGACGGCGGGAAGGCCACCAGCGCGACGCTCAACCATCCTGAGGCCGTTGCGGTCGACAAAGCCGGCAACGTGTTCATCGCCGATGCCAGCAACTCCGTCATCCGATGGGTCAGTGCCACAACGGGAAACATCTACACCATTGCCGGAACCGGAACGCTAGGCTACAACGGCGACGATCAACTCGCTACGCAGGCCCAGATCCGCTATCCGTCCGGCATCGTGGTCGACCCGAACGGCGTCGTGTTTTTCTCCGACTACAACTACCGCATCCGCCGCCTCGATCCCATCGCATCCAACACGCCGCGCATCGAGAGCGTTGTCAATGGCGCCGGCTACCAGCCCGAAATCGCGCCCGCCAGCTGGATCGTTGTGAAGGGATCGAACCTCGCGTCCTCGACGCGCACCTGGAACGACAGCGAAACCGCCGGCGGCAAACTCCCCACCGTGCTCGACGGCGCGCAAGTACTCGTGAACGGCAAGCCATCCATCGTCTACTACATCAGCCCCACGCAGATCAACGCGCTCGCGCCCGACGGCCTCGCCGACGGCAGCGCCACAGTCGAAGTCATCAACGGCGGCGCCCGCAGCGCGGCCTCCACAGTCGCGGTCAAGAGCGTCTCGCCCGCGCTGTTTCCCGTCGCCGGTTATGCCGCCGCTCGCCACTATCCCGATTATCGGCTCGTCTCCCGGCCGGATCTCTTCCCCGGCTGCGCGGACCCGGTCAATTGCCCGGTGCGCGAAATGCAGCCCGGCGAGTACATCATTTTGTACGGCACCGGCTTCGGCCCCGTCGCCGCGGACCAAACTACGCAACCGGTCCGCGTCCGTTTCGGAGCCGGCACTTGGGTGGACGCCGCGGGCGCTCTCAGCAGCGCCGGCCTCTATCAGGTGGTCGTCAAGGTCCCGGACGGCCTGGCCGATGGCGACGTCGAGATCGTCTGCGAAATCGCCGGACGCCAATCGCCCGTCGCAAAACTACCGCTTAAGAACTGACGCGCGCGATCGCCTAGCGCCCCGACCCGTTCAGCGGATGCCCGTTGTGCGCGGGCGCGCGCCCCGGCAGTTCGCGCTTGGTGATCACCCGGTCGATCATTCCGTACGCCAGCGCCTGCTGCGCGTCCATGATGTAGTCGCGATCCATGTCGCGCTCCACCTTGTCCAGAGACTGCCCGGTCGCGTCCGTCAGAATCTTGTTGATGATGTCGCGCGTGCGCAGAATCTCGCGCGCGTGAATGTCGATGTCCGCCGCCTGCCCGCCCAGTCCCGACGCGTGCGGCTGATGAATCAAGATCCGCGAATACGGCAGGCTGTAGCGCTTGCCCTTAGTCCCGCACGCCAGCAGAACCGCCGCCATCGACGCCGCCTGGCCCACGCAATACGTCACGATGTCCGGCTGCACCAGGTTCATGGTGTCCAGAATCGCCAGACCCGATGTCGTGATTCCGCCGGGCGAATTGATGTACAGCGAAATGTCCTTCTCCGGATCTTCCGACGCGAGGAACAGCATCTGCGCGATCACCAGGTTCGCGACGTTGTCGTCAATCGGCGTGCCGATGAAGACGATGTTCTCCTTCAACAGCCGCGAATAAATGTCGAATGCGCGTTCACCGCGCGCGGTTTGCTCCACCACCATCGGGATCATATCCGCCTCGTTACACCACTAGCATCTCGGCGCACGCGAACTCGGCGAAGCAACGCGCCAGCATCACCGGCTGCGTGCCGCTTTCCCAACCGCTATGCGTCACCGTCACCCGCGTCCCGTCCGCTTCCACACGGAACTCCACTTCCACCGTTTCGCAGCCGCCCTCGAGCCGCCAGTCGAATTCGATCCGCTCGAAAGGCTCCCACGCCGTCACCTCGCCCCACTCGCGCTCCTCTCCCGACTCGGTACGCTCGAACACTCGCCCGCCTTCCCACGGCTCCATCGCGCAGTTCCCGCCCCATGGCCACCACTCGCCGAACCGCTCCGTGAACAGCCGGAAGGCGTCCTCAACGGGACAATCGACGTGCACGCTTTGCCGCACCGGCGCGTTTTTTTCCTCTGCGTTTGTCATTGTTGGCAGTCTCCTTCTTTGCGAATTCGGAAAATGCGGCCAACGCGTCCCGCCACATCGAATCGATGTGCGCGCGCAGCTCCGCCAGACTATCGGGATTCAATCGAAAATAATGCCGTGTGCCGCGCCGCTCTTCATCCACCAGCCCGGCCGACTTCAGCACGCGCAGATGCTGCGACACCGCCGGCCGGCTGACCGGTAGCCGCGTGGCCAGCTCGCCCACCGTCGACGGCCGCTCGCGCAACAGATTGAGCACCGCCTGCCGCGTTGGATCTGAAAACGCGCCCAGCCGCTCGGACGTGTTCTCTTGTCGGTAAGCCATAACTTACCGTAATCCCAGGCTTACAAAAAGTCAAGGGGCGGATGCCACTCTCTCCCTACTCGTGTCGCAGCGCCTCCATCGGATCCACCCGAGCAGCCCTCCGCCCCGGCAGCAGCGCCGCAAGCAACGCGATTCCCAGCATCGCAACCGCGCCGAACGCGATCGGTGCGACTCTACTAATCTCCAAGTCAACGAATCTTGACGCGAGAACTTTGCCCCAAACCGCAACCGGCGCTCCGACGACCAATCCGGCTGTCAGCATCCGCAGCGCGTCTCGAATCACCATGCCAAGCAAATCACCGCCCCTCGCTCCGAGCGCCAACCGGATGCCGAACTCGTTAATCCGCCGCGTCACCATGTAAGTCAGCAGCCCGTACAATCCGATTGCCGCCAGCGCCGCTCCCAGGCCGCCGAACAAACCCGACAATGCCGCGATAAGCCTCTCCGTAACGATCGACGCATCGATCTGATCGCTCAGCGTGGTCACTCGCGCCACCGGCACCGTCTTCATCACCTCCCGCACCGCGCGTCGAACATCCCCCATTACGCTCCTGGGATCAACGTTGGTGCGCACCACGAAATCCCGCGCGATGACTCTTCCATCCTGAAATGCCGGCAAGTAAATCGCGCGACTTGTCGCCTCCCGAATTTCGGAATACTTCGCGTCGCCCACCACCCCCACGATCTTGTACGAGCGCACCTCACGATCGCCAGTGACGTGGTCCAGCGAAACCCGCTTTCCAATCGGGTCACCGCCCGGAAAGTAGTAACGCGCCATGGCCCGATTGATGATCGCGACGCGTGCGTGCCCGCCATCCTGCAGGTCGAAATCGCGCCCTCCGACCAGCGGGATTCCGAGCGTCTCGAAACATCTCGGCCCAACCCAGCTCACTAGGACGTAGCGTCGTTCCTCCGGCCGTTCCACGAATCCTTCCACCGTCGCAAAGCCGCTCGCGCCCCCGCCCGAAAGCGGAGTCGGCGCACTAAGCGATGCCGATCGCACGCCCGGAATCCGTTCCATCCGATCCAGCAGTTCCTGATATGCGCCCGCCAACTGCTCGGGTGGGTACCCGCTGCGCGCTGGATCTAGCGCCACCAACAAAACGTGATCGCGTCGAAAACCCAAATCTACGCGCTCGAGTTTCGACAGGTGCGCGACAAACAGACCGGCCGCGCTCAACAGCACCACCGAAAGCGCCACCTGCGCCACCACCAGACTTCTCCCAAACGCGCGCCGGAACTTTGTCTCGCCTGCGCGTCCCATTTCCCGAAGCGAACTCGCCGGCTCGGATACGAACGCGCTCCACGCCGGGGCTAATCCGAACAGCACGGCACTGAACAACGCAACCGCCATCGTGAACAGCAAAACGTGTGCATCCGGCCTTAACGAAATCGCGAGCGGCTGTGGCAATCCGACCAGCGGCCTTCCCGACGTCAAGATTCGTACCAGCCCTGCCGCGCCGAAGTACGCTAGGAAAACTCCCAGCACGCTGCCCAGCCCGGAAAGCAACAGGCATTCGGTCAACGCTTGGCATGCCAGTCGAAGACGGCCGGCTCCCAGCGATACCCGCACCGCCAACTCTTTTTGCCTTGCCGCGCCGCGCGCCAGCAATAAACCCGCCACGTTCGTGCACGCGATCAACAACACCGCGCCCACCAACGCCATCAACACCAGCAACGGCGTTGCGAAATGATCGCGCAGGAACGACAAGCCGGCCCCGGCCGGTTCGATCTCAACCTGCAACCGTCGAACCAGCGGATCTTTGCTGCCCCTGGCCCGTTCCTCGATCGTAAACCGGTACAGCACGGCCATTTCCGCACGGGCCTGCTCGATCGACGCGCCAGGTTTCAATCGCCCTATCAGAGCCAGCCGCGCAGAAGCCGACGGTGCCAGAGGCAACCAGACGTCGGTCCGCAAACCCACCTGCAATCCAAAAAAATCTGCTGGCGCGACACCCACCACCGTCACGGGCGAGTTCCGCACGATGATCGATCGGCCCAGAATCCTCGGATCCGCATTGAACCGGCTTTTCCAATACGACCAGCTCACCACCACTACGCTGGGCGCGCCCGAAGCGTGTTCTGTGTCCTCCGGACCGATCAACCGTCCAGTCGCCGGCTTCACTCCTAGCACTGAGAAAAAGTTTCCCGCTACCGACTGCGCATTCACCAACTCCGGCTCCACGCCCTCGCCCCGCACACTCACACGCGCTGGCGCCGTCGCCGCGATCAGCTCCGCGAACACCTGATTGTGGTCGCGATAATATTCGTAGCTCGCCCATGACCAAAACCCGTTCCCGCGCGGCTCGCCCGGGTAGTGTTGCAGCAGCTCGACGAGCTGCGATGGCTCCCGCACCGGTAGGAGCCGCAGCATCAGTGTGTTGATCAGGCTGAACACTGCGGTGTTGGCGCCGATCCCCAGCGCCAATGACAGAACCACAACCCCCGTGAAACCCGGCGCGCGCCGCATCATCCTCGCCGCCTGGCCAACATCCTGCCACAGAGTCTCCACTGCGTTTCGTCCCCACATTCGCGTGAGCCTCCTTAAGCCACGAGCAGCGTCCGCGCGGTCCCATTCTATTACCGGCTCACTTGCCCGTGAACCTCGCCGCCCTCCGCTCGCGAAAACTCGCCACGCCTTCTTCGAAATCCCTGCTCGCGCGAATCGCCGGCATGTCTTCGGCCACGCGCGCCGCCGCTTCCACCTCGCCCTTCTCGATTCCCAGCCGCGCCGATGCGAGCGTCGCCCGAACCCCCAGCGGCGCCTGCGACGTGATCCGCTCGGCTATCTCGATGGCCCGCTCCAACTGCCGTCCCGACTCCGTCACCTCCTGCACCAGCCCCATCCGCAGCGCTTCCGCCGCGCCGAACTCATCGGCAGTCAGCAAGTACCGCATCGCGTTCCCCCACCCGGCTTCCCGCACCAGCCGGAACGTCGCGCCGCCCAGCGGATACAGCCCGCGCGCGATCTCGAGCTGCGCGAACCGCACATTGCTCGCCGCAATCCGGATGTCGGCCGCCAGCATCATCTCGATGCCGATCGTGAACGTGATGCCTTGCACCGCCATCACCAGCGGCTTCGTCAGGTGACCGCGCAAGCCGAACGGATCGATCTGCCCGGCTTCCTGGGCGAACGGATCCTCGCGTCCCACCAGTGACGCGAACTGCGCCAGGTCGATCCCGCCCGTGAAGTGCTCGCCATGCCCGAACACCACGGCGCTCCGCAACTCATCATCCGCTTCGTATGCGCCATAGGCGCGCGCCAGATCGCGAAACATCGGCGGATCGAACGCATTCCGCTTCGCCACGCGATTCAATCCGATCAGCAGCACGTGCCCGCGCCGTTCCGTAGTAATGTTGGACATATCCGGATGCCAGCGTACCACTCAAACGCTCGCAAGTTCACCGCGCCTTCGATCACACTCCTGCTTTTCGGCGCCCTCTCTGCTGACACGCTGCCCGATCCTTTTCGCGAAGCCGGACCTCGCGCCAGCCCCACCATCAACCAGCTTCGCCAAGCCGTCGAAGCCAAGTCCCCCAACGCAATCGACGACTTCTGGCGAAACCTCAAGACCACCGGCACCCCAATCGTCGAATCTCTTCCCGGCGATCCCCACTCTTCACTGGTCACCTTCGTCTGGCGCGGCGACGCCGCTACTCGTAATGTCGCGATAATCGACGGTGTCGTTGTCGGTGTCGCAGGAGCCGATCCCGCCAAGAGCCTGTTGGCGCACCTCGCCGGCACCGACGTCTGGTACCGGACCTACATCGTCCGCAACGATGCGCGCTTTCACTATTGGCTCTCTCCCAACGACATGCTCAAGTCGCTGCTCGAACCGGTCCACTCGAAACCGCAACGCGACCCGCTCAATCCTCATCTGATGTATGACGGCGGGCCATCCTATCTGGAATTGCCCGACGTCTCCGACGCCTCCTTCCAAAAAGTCCCTGGCAATCCCGCCGGCAAGATCGAGCGCACAAAATTTCGTAGCGCCACCCTCGACAACGAACGCGACCTTTGGATTTACACTCCGCTTGGTTTCGACCCCGCGCGCGGTCCTTATCCACTACTCCTGGTCCTGGACGGCCGCGAATACACCACGCTCGTGCCGGTTCCCGCCATCCTGGACAATCTGATCGCATCGAAACGCATCCCACCGCTCGTCGCCGTCTTCGTGGGCAACGCGCCGCAAAAGAGGGAGGCCGATCTCGCCTGTTCGCCCGCCTTCACCGACTTTCTCGCAAAAGAATTGATCCCCTGGACGCGCGAACACTATCGCACCACCACCGACTCGGCCGGCACTATCATCGCCGGATCTAGCCGCGGCGGTCTCGAAGCCATGTTCGCCGCGCTCCAATACCCGGGCATCTTCAGCAACGTCCTGTCGCAATCCGGATCGTTCTGGTGGAGTCCCGAGCATGAAGAGTCCGAGTGGCTCGCTCGACACTTCGCGAAGCGCGACCGCCTGCCGATCAAACTATTTCTCGAGGTCGGTCTGATGGAAGTGCCCGATCAGCTACAAACGAACCGCCACATGCGCGACATCCTCACTGCCAAGGGGTACAAGTTCGAATACCAAGAGGTCAACGGCAATCACGGCTACATCACCTGGCGCAGCACCTTTGCCGATGATCTCGCCACCTTAATCGGCGCGTCCGCTCGCTAGAACTTCCCGCGGCGCGCGCTGCTATCCTGTCTCTACCGATGCTCGCGATCGAAATCACTTCCTTCGGCCCACCGTCCGTGTTGAAACCTGTCGAACGCCCCGACCCAACGCCCGGCCCGGCCGACATCCTGATTGCCGTCGAAGCCGCCGGCCTGAGCCGCGTCGACACGCTGCAGCGCCAGGGCCGCTATCCGCCGCCGCCCGGCGCCTCCGATATCCCCGGTCTCGATTGCGCCGGCACTGTCCAAGCCGTCGGCGAATCCGTCACTCAGTGGAAGCCCGGCGATCGCGTCTGCGCGCTGGTCTCCGGCGGCGCTTATGCCGAGCTGTGCGTCGCGCCCGCCGTCCAGGCCCTGCCGATCCCCGAGAATTGGACCGCCGCCGAGGCCGCCACACTGCCCGAAAACATCTTCACCGTGTACGACAACCTGGTCACGCGCGCGCGTCTCTCCGCCGGTGAAACCGTACTGATCCATGGCGGCTCCAGCGGCATCGGCGTCATGGCCATCATGCTGGCCCGCGCCCTCCAAGCGACCCCCATCGTCACCGCCGGATCGGACGAAAAATGCGACGCGTGCCGCAAGCTGGGCGCCGCCGATGCGATCAACTATCGCACCCAGGATTTCGCCGAAGCCGCGCGCCGCTTCACCTCGGGCAAAGGCGTCGACGCCGTGCTCGACATGGTCGGCGGAACCTACCTCGACAAGAACCTCGACGCCCTCGCCACCGAAGGCCGCCTCTCGATCATCGCCGTGCAGGGTGGGGCATCGGACACGCTGAACATCCTGAAGGTCATGCAAAAACGCTTGTCCATCTATGGCTCGACGCTCCGCCCCCGCACCTCCGCCGAAAAAGGCAAGGTCGCCGAGCGGCTCCTGCGCGACATCTGGCCGATGCTGCCGGCTCGCAATCCCATTTATCCAGTGATCGATTGCGAGATTCCGTTCCGCGATGCCTGGCGCGCGCACGAACGCATGGACTCCGGTGCGCACATCGGCAAGATCGTCCTGGTCATGTAGTCAGTGCAATCAAAGCGGAACGCGCGTCCCGTTTTACAGCTTGGCGAGTACGTCGAGCGCGAAGGTCTTCTCTTTGGCCTTGATCTGATCGAGCGGCAGGCCGTAAACGCGGAGGAAAAAGTACACGCTCCCCTTCTTGACCGCTAGCGTTGCCAGTTTTCCGACCGTGACGTAAACCGCATCGTCGCCCAGCCCGCTCGCCGGCGTGTTGGTGATGCGCTTGTTCAGCGATATCTTGGAAGCCGCAAACTCCTGCTCGCTCGCCAGCGTCACCGTCACCGTTTTTCCGCTGATCGCCTTGTCCGGCTGGGCCGGCGCAGTCCAAGTGCATGTCTCCGTACCAAGCGGCTGCCCTGTTCCGACTTTCAGACTAAGAACGGAGCTGACCTGGTCCTGCGTGAGAAGCGAACAAGGGGCCGGCGCGCTCAATGCCGCACCAGCGCTCCAAATACTGAGAGCGCAAACGGCCCCGAAAACTAGAACTATCGAGTGTTTCGATCCCATACCGTCAGCTTACTTGAATTTCGCTACGTTCGTTTTCGGCCAACTCCTCCCATATCCGCACACGGACCACCCGACTGAACCGATTAAGTCGCCCCGATTCAGCGCCGGCAGTTGGCGTCGAAGATGCTCACAGCGTTCCAATGATTACGCCGAAGCTTTGCTTACATTGCAGCGCGTTAACATTTTTGGCCGCCGCTTGCGCATTCGCCGCCCCTCACGCGCGCGTCGAAACTTTTCCCCTTCGCAATCCAGCCGGCCTCATCGCGCCGAACGTGAAAACCGAAGCCGTGAAATATCGCGGACGCGACTCCGTCCGCATCACCATGGACGGCGAGGACCGCGCGGGAATTGCGCTGCTGCCTGGCGTCGACTTCCAGGACGGCGTCATCGAGGCCGACATCGCGCTCAAGATCACAACCCCGCCGGGCGTCAGGTATCCCGGCTTCTTCGGAATCGCATTCCGCGTCCGGCCGGATGCATCGCATTACGAGTTGTTCTATCTGAGGCCGGGAAACTCGGACGCCCCGGACCAGGCCATGCGCAACCACGCCGTCCAGTACGTCTCCGAGCCCGACTTCGGATGGTATCGTCTGCGCCGCGAATGGCCCTTCATCTATGAGTCTCACGCGGAACTCGCGATGGAGACTTGGACCAAAGTGCGAATCGAAGTCGCCGGCCGTGCCGCGAAACTCTATCTGAACGGATCGGCCAAGCCGAGCCTCGTTGTGAACGGCCTGAAGGGCGAGGATTTGCACGGCGGCGTCGGGCTGTGGGGTTACACCGACGAGGAGGCATACTTCTCCAACGTGCGCATCACGCCGGCCGCGCCGCAGAACCTGACAAACGGATCCGACGTCGCCGGTTCGTGGGAGATGCGCTATTCGAGCGACGCCGGCGGAATGGGCGCAGTCATGGAGCTGCATCGCGACGGAGACAAAGTCACCGGAACGTGGTCCGGCCCGTTGGGCGAAGGCCGCGAGATAACCGGCAGTTGGCGCAACGGCTACGTGGAGTCTCGTTCTCGGGCGAATGGCCGAAGGAGGCCCGGCAAGGCGCTCCCGGTCCGATCCATGCCATGCTTGCCGGTTGGATTGACGGCGACTCCGCCGAAGGCCGCATGCGCGTGGAAGGTCGCTCCGACGGCACGTGGGTCGCGAAGCGCAAGCAATAACTGGACGTCAGAATCGGCTAGCACGATGGGACAAGTTCCCGGCCCAAGTTGAGGTCTCCCTAGCGAGTTCAACGCCATCTTAGTCGCAAAGTGATGCGGGGGGTATAACTATAAAGATGCATCACGAAATCGGATTGATCCGGTAGCGCATGATACCCGCTCTGCTGATCATGAGCTTCACCACGCTGCTGTGCTTCGTGGTGGTGTACAAGCTGGTGAAGGCTCGGCAGGCGGCGCATTGGCCGACGGTGGAGGGCGTGATCACGAAGTCGAAAACCGGCGTCACGAGGGAAAAGCATGCGCAACAGGCCACCACGGTCAAGACAGTGGCGGCTTTGGAATACCAGTACAAGGTGGAAGGCAGCACGTATCACGGCACGCAGATTCGCACGGGGGACAGATTCGGAACCGTGCCCGGGCCGGAGATTCTGGATCGATTTCCGCAAGGCGCGAAGGTGCCGGTCTACTACAATCCGGCGGGTCCGGGCGAGAGCGTGCTGGAGACACGTCTGCCTTACAGCGTGTCGGCGGCGTGGGCATTCGCGGCGGCGGTATTCATGGGCGGCGTCGCGGCGTCCTTGCTGTTTGCGGATCTGGACACCGCCATGGAAAAGCTGCGGTCGATTTTTCCTCCGGCCGCGGAACCAGTGGCGGCGATTTTTTTCGGTTTGTGCTCGCTGTGGATGGCGTTCATGATCTGGGACAACTGGCGGCAGGCGAATCGCGCGAAGCAGTGGCCGACCGTGGAAGGCACGGTGCTGACGAGCAAGACGGAGAGTTACAAGACTCGCGCCGGATCGGCCCGGCAGGGGGTGCGGGTGACGATGTATGAGCCGATGGTGGAGTATTCTTACGTGGTCCAGGGACGCGAGTATCACAGTACGCAAGTGAGTTTTGGAGCTCGCGTGTCTACAGTGGCGATCGAGCCGGCCGCTCAGAGGGCGGCGCGGTATCCGCTCGGGGCGAAGGTGCCAGTGCACTACAATCCTAAGCATCCTACGGTGGCGGTGCTGGAGACCGGTGTGGTGTTCCAGGTACCGACGATCGTGATCGCGGTTATCTTCGTTGGGCTCACGGTATTCTTTAGCGGAGCCCGGCCGTAGAACCGCGCACGTCCACAACTACTCGAACTGGGCTTCCCGATCGTCCGCACCCCGGCTCTTCAGCGCAATGTAGTAAACCAGCGAATTGTTGATGCGGTCCACGTCATCATTCTCGGCCTGCGGCAAGAAGGGAGGAGGTGTTTGGCGGGTGACAGGAACATCCGGATTCAACTCAAGTCGCTGTCTGGAAGTCCAGAGAGGCCCCGGATAAAGCGCAACTGCAAAATCGGTCCACCGCCGTGCGCCTCACCTTCCGACGTGCCTTCCAGGAATCGCAGCGCCGTCCACGGATCGGACTCCCGCGCCAGCCAGCGCCGCGATCGCCAGCATCCTCGCGACACCCGTCCACGGCCCGCAACTATGCGCACGAGTCACTTCACCCGCCGTTTCCCCTTCGCCCTCGCCGGCGCCGTTCGCTCCGCCAGCAGCTTCTCCGCCACTTCCCGAATGTGCTGCTCCTGCTGATCGTCGAAAAATTTGTCGTCTTTGCCGCTGTGCTGCGCGCGAATCATCCCCTTGCGGTCGATGAACACCATCAGTGGAACCAGCGGCCGCTCGTCCTTCGGCCACTCGAGGTATTCCAGCGCAGCCGCGCCGCCCGCAGTCCCCACCGGAAATGGCGGATTGAATTGCCGCATGAAGTTCGGAAGGTCCGGGTTGTCGTTCACCGCGGCCTCCAGCACCTCAAACCCCTTCGGTCCCAGCTCCCTTTGAATGCCACTCAGAACCTGAGTGGTTTTTTGGCAGTGCGGTCAAGTAGTGAGAATGAAGACCAGGCACAGCACCTTGCCTCGGTACTGGCTCACCAGCTTCTGCTGGTTGCCCGGAAACTCGATGACGAACTCGGGCGACTTGCGTGGGATCTCGATCGCGAACGCCGACGCTGCCACCAGGCTAAGCACGAATATTCTTCGACCCATGAAACCTCGATTATATCGGACCGCGCCGGTTCTTCGAAACACTCATCCACTCGGCTTGTGTTTGCGGTCGATTCCACGTTCGGTGCATTTGCGGCAGCGGCCCCCGGCGAGCAGTGGCAACGTTGTGAATGTGGAGAACGGCCAAAAGACCAAGGCTCTAGTGCGACCGCCCAAGTCCGTCGGATCTCTTACGCAAAAAGAACCCTTTCACCAATCAGGTTTTCGAAAGCAAAGTCCCGAAGCCGTTGCACGTTTTCACTCTGGTGGGAGCATGAGGCGCAGGGCGGCGGCGCGAACCTCGGCGAATTCTTGAGTGACGTCGGCGGCGCCGAGTGATTCCCGTTGAATCCAGCGCGCGATGGCGTCCAGGAGTTGCGGGGTCTCGGGATGACTCAAGAGCGGATGGGGCTCGGGCGTGGGCGGCGATGACGACTGAGGCTATAAGGCCAACTGAATGCCGGCGCCTTCGGCGCGGGCGCGGTCGTAGACCAGGCGTGCGGCGGCCACGTCTTCGACGGCGTGGCCGGTGGACTTGTACACGGTCAACTCGTCGGCGGACCGGCGGCCGGGGCGTGTACCCGATAGCACTTCGCCGATCTCGGTAAGCCGGTCGACGTCGAAGCGCTGGAGTTCGTGCGCGCCGGCGGGAGGCGCGTTGGTGGCGGCTCCGCGCCATTCCACAAAGACGCTGCCGGCGGCGAGTGTGGCGGGGTCGATCTCCGGGCCGAAAGTGCCGCCGACCGAGCTGACGTGCGCACCCGGCTTGAGCCACTCGCGGCGGATGACGGGCTCGCGCGCGTCGGTACAGCAGGCGACGATATCGGCGCCGCGTACCGCATCCTCGAACGTGTTGACGACCTGGGCGCGCGGGTGCCTTGAGGCCAGCGCGGCCGCCTTTCCGGGGTTGCGCGAGGCCACGCGAATCTCGGCAAAATTGCGCACGCGCGGAAATGTTTCGAGATGCGAGACGCCCTGCACGCCCGCGCCGAGGATGGCCAGGACCTTGGCGTCGTCTCGCGCGAGTGCTCGCGCGGCGACTGCGGCCGCTCCGCCGGTTCGGATGGCGGTGATGTAAGTGCCATCCATCAGCGCGAGCGGCGTTCCGTCCTGCTCGTCGAAGAGCGCGATGAGGGCCTGGTGCGAGGGCCGGCCGTGCTGGTGGTTGTGCGGGAAAACCGACACCAGCTTCGCCTCGAGACCGGCACCGGGCAGATAGCCGACCATCGCGCCGAGAATTCCGCGCTCGGGCACACGCGCGCCCACGCGCGGAGGCGCGGATGTTTTCCCGGCGGAGAACGAGGCGAGCGCGGAGGCGAGGGCTTCTAGCAAGGCGTCGATGTCCAGCAGGCGCTCGACGTCGGCGCGGGTCAGGAAAAGGAGTTGGGCCACAAGTGGACCATTATAGTGAGGACACAGGTAAGGCCAACAAGGCTTCCTCGATCGGACCATCGGCGTTGTAGAGCGGTGCGAGGAAGATTCCGTGCCGCGCGGCGATTGCCTCAATCTCTTGAACGCGCTGGGGAGTGATGGCGCCTCGGCCTTGTGAGAAAGGTTCGAAGCGGCCTTCAAGGGCGAGCGCCATGCCTTCGAGCAAACAACCGTGGACCACGTCGGGGAACGGATGGCGATTCAGGATCCCGCGAAAATCGGGCGTGAAGTTTAAGCCGCCGGTGATCTGGCCCAGGCCACCGTAGAAAATTCTGGCGTGCGGCAGTTCGGCGCTGGGCGAGAGGTTCTTAGGATAGCCGGCATCGCACACGATCGCGTGCGGGGCGATGCGCTCTAGCACGAGAGACGGGGAGGCGAGACTTGCGGCGCAGATCACCAGGTCAGGCGCGGTGGAGAATTGCTGGAGGCCGGTGGCGATTTCCACGTCGATGCCGGCGGCTTGCAACTCCGCGGCCAGACCGCCCAGGCGGCCGGCGTTGCGCGCGGTGAGGAACACGCGCTTGACAAGTGGCGCGAGACAACGGGCGCAGCCGGAGCCGAGATCGCCGGTGGCGCCGACGATGAGCAGGGTGGATCGGCGGATGTCGCGGCCGTCCAGCTCGCACATTCGGCGGATGCCCTGGACGATGAACGCGACGGTCAAGGTGTTGCCGGTGGTGAAGACGGTATCGCGGCGTTCGGGGAGCTGATCGAAGTTGCCCTCGATCAAAATGGAACTGAATCCGCCGAGGCTCGCGATTTTCGCGCCGGCCTGTATGGCGTAGGACGCGGCGCCGCGAACGCGGGCGAGGTTGTCGTGTGTGAAGGCGGCGCCGAGGCGATCGGGAGGGATGAAGGAATCGATGTACAGGCCGCGGGCACACGCGCCGGTTATGGACGTGACGTCGACGTGGCAGACGGCGCGGGGCGGAATCCAGGGAAGAATGTCCCTGATCTCGTCGCGCGGGAGCGGTGTGTGCTCGGGACCGCGCAGGACCGCGAGAACGTCGGAAGCGGCGCGCCAGCTTTCCTGATGGCCGATCAGGGCGAAGTCGACGGCGCCGGTTTGCGCACGCGCAGCTAGACCGGCAACTGAGTCACCCATGCCAGTGTCACGTCGCCCGGCAGGCCGAGCGAGTCCAGCGTCTTGAGGTAATGTTGCAGCGACGCGCCGCGCAGCTCGGCGGGAGTGAGGCTGATGTGGGGCAGCGCCGGCTTCACGCAGTTGTCGTGGCAGACTTCGCAATGTCCGTCCTTGCATTCCCGCTGCAGCATCTCGGCGAGCGTGGTCATCACGTCGAAGTGGAGGCGGCGGACCTTGTCGTCGAAGCGTTCGGGGTCGCGGGCGCGTTCGGCTTTGAGAATTGCGAGGGCGTGATCGATGTGTTCCTGCTCCTCGGCTGCGATGGAGGCGAAGGTTCGGCCGAGGCTGCCGGGCGCCACCCTGCCGACGCGCGCGTAGCTGGCGACGGCGAACGATTCGAGCATGATCTCCTGAACGATGAGGCAGCCGATCAAGTCGCGCTCCGAGACGCAGCGCAGGAACGCATCGCGGAGGCGCTTCCAATACTTGGCATCGACGTTGTTGTGGACCTCCACGCCGATCTTGCGGCCCTCGGCAGCGAAGGCAGCGGCATGACCCTGTTCGCCGGCGGCGTGCTCCAGGGCCTCGGCGAGTTCGGCGGGATCGTCGCAGATCTTTGCCAAGGCGGTGTAGTTCATCGCGGCGACCAGTTCGCCGGTCATGGCCTGCGCCAGGACGTCCTGCCAGATCTGGGCAGTGGGTGAGGGACAAGCGGGTTCCGTTGCGAGCGGTCGGCTAAGGCCAATAGCGGACTCCATGCGTCCTCCTGAGCGTCGAGCGGCTTGGTGGTTCAGGGGTGCTCGTCCGGCTCACTAGTCGGTACGCAGATCGGGCGGGTCAGTTCCATGTTTTTTCGGCGAGCCGGGGCGGTCAAGGTGATCCAGGGGAGACCGGCATCCTTCCCTACTGCTTGAGATACTTGTCAAACCATTTCTGGGCGAGTTCGTGCGCCTGGCCAGCGGCGGTGGTGTAGATACCGTAGTGGGTAATGCCAGGAACCGTTACCAGATTTTTCGGGCCTTTGTAGGTGTTGTACGCCTTGATCGCGTGGTCGCTGTTGTCGAACAGTTCCTCTTTTTCGGCAATCAGGAATTGGATGGCACAGTTTTGTTCAAGCGCTTTGTTGACGTCGTCGACCGGCGCGTAAATCATGAACTGGGAGTACACGGGCGCGCCACGGAGATTCGCGATCGCCACCGTTCCGGGTTCGGGAAAGCCAAACTCGCCGCGAGCCATGGCGGTTGATTCGGCGTACGCTTTCTTGCGGCCGGCTTCATCGGTGACCACGGTCCGGCCATCCATTGCGCCCACCTGGCTGTGAATCGCCTTGACGCGGTGATCCCGCTCGGCGACATAGACCACCAAGCCTCCCGAAAAACTGCTGCCCCAGAGACCGAGATTCTTTCCGTCGTACAGCGGCTCATCCTGGAGCCAGTGAATGGCGTTGAACCAGTCGATCGCCATGTCGATCGGCTCGACCGCCTCGCGCACTTCGCGCACTGGAGCGGTGAAGCTGGCCGTTGGGGTGCTCCTTGGGTTCGGGAGCCAGCAGAACCACTTTGGAATCGCTGTCGCCCCAGCCGCGGTAGTCGAAGGTTAGGACCAGGTATCCGGTCTTGGAGAATTGCACGGCATCGCGGCGAAGTGCGGCGGCAGTTCCGCCCCACCCGTGGGCCATCACGATGGCCGGCAATTTTCCAGTGGCGCTCTTCGGAGAAAACAACTCCCCCGACATTCGGGTTCCTTCGCTCAGGATGTTTACGCGGCGGTAGTTGAGATCTTCGGGCGGTGTGAAGGAAGGCGGCTGGCAGAGGCCCAACAGGGGAGCGAAAGCAAACAACAGACGGACTGATAGGGCACGCATGACGACGAGCGTATCACTAAGTGAGTGAAGGCGGCGCTACGCCACCGCGGATCGCAGTAAGATAAGGATTATGCGGGCGCCTTCCATCCCGCCGCCCATCGCGCAGCTTGGCTCGCTGGCGTTCTCCTTCTACCCGGCGATCCTGAATATCCAACACAACCAGTGGATCTATCAGAGCGCGACGTGGTCGGAAGTGATGGTTCGCAACACGCGCACCAACGAGACCATTTCGATCCCGCGGCGCTACGTGGGCGAGGTGTCGAGCGTGGAAGCGCCGGTGGCCATCGTGGGGCTGTTGACGGAGTTGGAGTATCGCGAGGGCGCGGTGCTGCCGGCCAAGCATCGCGTGATCGAGATGCCGCTGGCGGTGAACGATTCGAGGCCGGTGTGGAGGGAGCGGAAGCCGTCGGAGCCGGCGCCTGTGGTGGGAATCCGATTGGAAATGGCGGCGAGTCGCGTTTTCCAAAGATGATGCTGGCGGGCGTGGCGCTGGGCGTGGTCGGGTGCGTGCTCGCGATCACGGTGTATCGCGGCGGATTGATGGCGACGCGCGTCTTCTATACGCCAGCGCTGCAGGCCGGGATGCCGCTCACGTGGCAGGACGATCGATCGAGTGTGGTGCGAGCGCTCGGCCAGCCGGCGCGCGAAAGCTGGCATTCGGAGGCGAGCGGTGTCGATTACAGTGCGCTGGCGTATCCGGACCGGCGACTGTACGTCATCCTGATGAACCGCGGCGCGAGCGAGCCGCAACACTACATCGGCGCGATGGATTGGAACTGGCGCCCGCTGCACGCAGTGGAGCTGCACCGGGCATCGGATCGACGATCCGGACCCTCCGAAACCTCGAGCGCTTCTAGAACGTCCAGCCTGATACAATCCTCTCGATGAAGAAGATTATTGGGCACGTACTATGGGGCATGGTCGCCGTCACGGCAGCGTTCTTCCTGGCGGGGATCGCGATTGACCGGGGCGAGCCGGTAAACAGCTTCTGGCTTGTGCTGGCGTCGGTCTGTACTTATCTAATCGGTTTCCGGTTTTACGGTAAATTTATCGCGGCCAAGGTGATGGCGTTGAATGACAAGCGCGCCACGCCGGCTGAACGTTTGCGCGACGGCCGCGATTTCGAACCAACCAACAAGTGGATTCTTTTCGGCCACCACTTCGCGGCGATCGCGGGGCCGGGTCCTCTGGTAGGGCCGACGCTGGCGGCGCAGTTCGGCTATCTGCCGGGCGCGTTGTGGATCATCATTGGCTGCGTGCTGGGCGGCGCGGTACAGGATTTCATCATTCTGTTCTGCTCGATGCGGAGAGACGGCAAGTCGCTCGGCCAGATGGCGCGCGAGGAGATCGGAAAGACCGGCGGCCTCGTCGCGCTCATCACGGTCCTGATGATCATGATCATTCTGCTGGCTGTGGTGGCGCTGGTGGTGGTGAATGCGCTGAAGGGCAGCCCGTGGGGTACGTTCACGATCGGGGCGACCATGCCGATCGCGCTGTTCATGGGAATTTATCTGCGCTACTTGCGGCCGGGCAAAGTGCTGGAATGTTCGATCATCGGCTTCGGCCTGGTGATCTTCAGCATTTTCGCCGGACAGTGGGTGGCGGAGTCGCCGACCTGGGCGCCGTGGTTCACGATGTCGGCGACGGGCCTTGCGATCGCGGTCATTATCTATGGATTCTTCGCCAGCGTGCTGCCGGTGTGGCTGTTCCTGGCGCCGCGCGACTATCTGAGCACGTTCGTGAAGCTGGGCGTGATCTTCATGCTGGCGATCGGAATCGTGCTGGTGCATCCGCCGCTGGCGCTTCCGGCGTTCACGCGATTCACCGATGGGACCGGGCCGATTTTCGCCGGCAAGATTTTCCCGTTCTGCTTTATCACCATTGCGTGCGGGGCGGTCTCGGGATTCCACGCGCTGATCTCGTCGGGGACGACGCCGAAGATGATCGCGCGCGAGACCAATGCGTGGGCCGTGGGCTACGGTTCGATGCTGCTGGAAGGCTTTGTTGCGATCATGGCGCTCATCGCGGCGTGCTCGCTGCAGCCGGGCGTGTTCTTCGCGGTGAATTCGCCGGCCGGTGTGGTGGGCGCGACTCCAGCCGCGGCGACGGCAACCATTTCCGAATGGGGCTATCCGGTGACGCCCGCGGACATGAACGCGCTGGCTGACGACGTCGGCGAACAGACGCTGTACTATCGCACCGGCGGCGCTCCGTCGCTCGCGCTCGGCATGGCGCACATCTTTTCGGGATTGGGCAGCGGGCGCGCGGTGCTGGGCTTCTGGTATCACTTCGCGATCATGTTCGAGGCGCTGTTCATATTAACGATCATCGCGGCGGGAACGCGCGTCGGCCGATTCATGCTGAATGAGTTGCTGGGGCACGCGAGCACGAAGCTGCGCACCAACTCGCTGGGCGGCGTGATGGTGACCAGCGCGCTGGTGGTGCTGGCCTGGGGCTACTTCCTGTACCAAGGCGTGCAGGATCCTCTCGGCGGCATCAATTCGCTGTGGCCGCTGTTCGGGATCGCGAATCAATTGCTGGCGGCGATCGCGCTGTGCATCGCCACGACCATTCTGATCAAGATGCATCGCAAGCGGTTCATGTGGATCACCGGCATTCCGCTCGCGTGGCTGGTGGTCGTCTGCTTCGTGGCAGGGTATCAGAAGATCTTTTCCGATCAGCCGCGGCTCGGGTTCCTGGCGGATGCCAGTGCGCTGCAGACGGCGCTGGATACGGGTAAAATCGCGGCTGCCAAGGTGGCGGCAACCAAGGCGCAGATCTTCAACGATCAGTTGGATGCGGCGGTGTGCGGGATGTTCATGATCCTGGTGGCGATTATCCTGTTCGATTCGATCCGGGTGTGGTACGGGATTCTGAAAGGCACGCGGTCGTCGAAGGTGGAAGAAGCGCCGTTCGTGCTGTCGCAGTTGCGGACGGAGGAGTTATGAAGACGTTTTTCCGGACGGTGTGGGGCATCCTGCGCGAGATCTCGGATGAGAATTCGTATGCGCGCTATCTTCGCACAGCGAGGCCGCGAGCACTCGGCGGCTGAGTGGCGCCGGTTTTCGGACGAGCGCTTGAGGCGGAAGTACGCGCAGGCGAAGTGCTGCTAGGCTGCGCCGGTCTGGCTCCGCGGGTCGAGTAGCTCGTTGAGGCGGTCTTCGGGGATGCCGCTCTGTTCGCGCGCGACTTCGCGCACGGTGCGGCCAGTGCGATAGGCTTCTTTCGCGATGGCGGCGGCGCGCTCGTAGCCGATCTCGGGAGCGAGCACGGTACACATCGCGAGCGATTGCTCGACGAATCCGGACGCGCGCGCGGCGTCGGCTTCCAGGCCCTGGATGGCGCGCTGGTCGAAGTTGCGCGATCCGGCCGCGAGCAGCTCGATCGATTCCAGCAGATCGTACGCCATCACCGGCATCATCACGTTGAGCTCGAAATTGCCGGCCGCGCAGCACCAGGTGATGGTGGCGTCGTAGCCGATCACCTGCGCGCAGACCATCAGCAGGCTCTCGGCGATCACGGGATTCACTTTGCCGGGCATGATGCTGGATCCGGGCTGCGTCTCGGGGAGCTTCAGTTCGCCCAGGCCGCAGCGCGGGCCGGACGCCAGCCAGCGGATGTCGTTCGCGATTTTGGTGAGCGCGACCGCGTAGGTTTTGAGCGCGCCGCTCAGGAAGCTGACGGCGTCTTTGGACGGCCTGCGCTTCGAAATGATTCTTGGCCTCGCGGAACGGGATGCCGGTGCGCTGCGGCGAGTTCGGCGATCACGGCAGGCGCGAATCCGGGGATCGCGTTCAGGCCGGTGCCGACGGCGGTGCCGCCCAGCGGCAGCTCGTAGATGCCATCGAGCGCGGCGCGGATGCGCCCTGCGCAGAGTTCCACCTGCGCGGCGTATCCGCTGAACTCCTGGCCGAGCAGCATCGGCACGGCGTCCTGCAGGTGCGTGCGGCCGATCTTGACGATGTCGCGAAACTCGCCGGCCTTTTTCGCGAGCGACTGCGCGAGGCCCGTCCATCGCGGGCAGCAGATGCTTCGTGAACCAGCATCGCGGCCGAAACGTGGATCGCCGACGGGATCACGTCGTTGCTGGACTGGCCGCGATTGACGTGATCGTTGGGATGCGCCTTGGCGAGGTGCGCCGATCACCTCGTTGGCGTTCATGTTGGTGGAGGTGCCGCTGCCGGTCTGGAAGATGTCGAGCACGAACTGGTCGTCGTGCTGGCCGGAGGCGACCGCCTCGGCGGCTTTTTCGATCGCGGCAGCGACGATCGGCGGGCAACTGGCCCATGCGGCCGTTCACGCGCGCCGCGGCGCTTTTGATCAGCCCGAGCGCGCGGATGAACGCTCGCGGGAAGCGCAGCCGGCTGATCGGGAAATTCTCGACCGCGCGCTGCGTCTGCGCGCCGTACAGCGCGTCGTCGGGTACGCGCATCTCGCCCATGGTGTCGCGCTCAATGCGGTAGCCCACGATTTGATTGTAGGACGGCATTGGCAATGGCTACAGTGCGAAGATCGTCAAAGGCCATGATGATAGCTCACATGAACAAATACAACCCCACGTCCCTGTCCGGCTTCAGAGGGATACATTCGTCCTGGTGTTCTGTTTCGCCCATCTAGCGACGAACGCGTGGGCTGACCAGATCGTATTGAAGAACGGCGATCGCGTTAGCGGCAGCATTGTTAAGAAGGATGCGAAGGGCCTCACCATCAAGACCGACGCTTTCGGAGTCGTCACGACATCTTGGGACCGAGTCGATTCGATCCGGTCCGATACGCCGGTCACGGTGGTGCTCCAGGACGGCAGGACGGTTCAGGGCACGCTTGCCACGACAGCCGGCAACATCGATGTCGCTACCAGAGACACCAAGCTCAGCGTGGCGCCGGCGGATGTTGCGGCCATCCGAAATGCCGACGAGCAGAAGGCCTATGAACGGCTGCAAAAGCCGGGTTGGGCAGATCTATGGAGCGGAAGCGCCAACGTCGGATTGGCAGGCACCAGCGGCAACGCGAGAACTCTGATTTTCACCGTCGGCCTCAATGCGGTCCGATTGACGAATACGGACAAGACCTCGGTCTATTTCAACGCTGTGAAAGCGAGCGCTTTTGCAAACGGCAAGAACTCCGATACTGCTCAGGCTGTGCGGGGCGGCGTGGCCTACGATCACAACCTCAGCCCCGGATGTTTCTGAATATCTTCAACGACTATGAATACGACAGGTTCCAGAACCTGGATCTGCGATTCACCGTGGGCGCTGGCCTGGGTTTTCACGCGCTCAAAACAGAGCGTACCCGTCTGGATCTTCTCGGCGGCGGCGACTACAACCATTCGAGTTTCAGTACACCATTGATACAGAACTCGGCTGAGGTGTTTTGGGGGGACGACTACAACTACAAACTAACGCGCAACCGCTCTAACTCAGAGCTTTCGGATGTTCAATGACCTGTCGCACACAGGTGATTACCGCATCAACTTCGACATAGGCGCCTCCACGAAAGTAGCGAAATGGCTGACCTGGAACCTGTCGGTCAGCGATCGGTATTTGAATCACCCGGCACCTGGACGCAAGACCAACGACTTGCTCTACACCACCGGAGTCGGACTCATCGTTCGCCCGTTAGAAGCAGCGTAGGACCTGGGAGGCCGGTCTGTGTCTACGTCAGCCGAGCGCGCGACGAATCGCCGCCTGCGCGTGCTGCATCTGCGCCTCATCGGGGTGCGCGATCCGCGGCCAGAAGAATCCGCGCAGCCCGTCCTTCTGCTTGCGCGGCACGATGTGCACGTGCAGATGCGGCACGCTCTGGCTGACGCGGTTGTTGATGGCGACGAAGCTGCCTTCGGCTTCCAGGCCCTGCTCGACGGCGCGCGCCAGCCGCTGGGCGTTGGCAAAGAACGGACCGATCAGATCCGCGGGAACGTCGGCCAAAGTTTCCAAGTGCTGCTTCGGAACCAGCAGCGTGTGGCCGATGAACAGCGGCCGGTTGTCCAGAAACGCGAGCGAGATCGCGTCTTCGAACACGACGTAGCTGGGAAGCTCGCCCGAGGCGATCTGGCAGAACTTGCATGACGCGCGCTTGCGCCATCAGCTCTCGATCGGCCCCTCGCCCTGGCTCAAGCGTGGCGATGACGCGTCTCCTTGCGCTCTTCGGCGACCCGCACCGCCGACGCCATCGAGTAGGTATACATCAGCGCGCCCAGCCCCGCGCCAGCCAGCAGCACGCCGAACAGCGCGAGCTCGGAATCGAAAGCGTAGCGCGCCAGGATAGGCGAGCGCCACCGGAATCAGCGCAACCGGAAAGGCCAGCATCAACATGGCCTGCGTCCGGCCGCTCGATCCGGTTCGAAACGATTTCACCGGATTCACGGCGCGCGGATTGTAGAACGAACTCAGGTTTCCGATCGACAGAATGAACAACGTGACCACGCAAGTCACCGAGAATGCTTCCAGGATCTGCAGCACCGAGAGCGGCAGGCGCAACAAGGCGCAAACGATGGCGATGGCGATGATTTCGAGCAGAACGTACATCACGGCCGCCAGGTTTTTGCCGGCGAGGACCGTGGACAGTTTCACCGGCGCGAGAAAGTACACCTGCACGGCGCTGCGGTCGAATCCGAAGCAGTTCCAGAACAGCGCGTCGCTCAGCAGCAGCAGAGCGTACACGCTGACGAAAGTCAGGTAGTTGTCGCCGATCAGTGATTGCGCGTGCGCCGCCGCGTCCGAACGCCATGGGCGCCCAGATCAGCAGACCGAACGAGAAGCCCATCAGGAACACCAGGCGGAAGCGGGGCGCGCGGCTCAGGAATCGCAGTTCTTTTTCGACCAGCGCGCCGAGCGGATCGCGGAACAACGCGCCCGGCAGCCGGT
The DNA here is from genome assembly GCA_963792065.1 of Terriglobia bacterium. GTDB lineage: Bacteria > Acidobacteriota > Terriglobia > Bryobacterales > Bryobacteraceae > Palsa-89. The sequence goes on along the minus strand of CAWBUU010000001.1, from coordinate 4,220,193 downwards.
ACCACCATTCCAGGCGGCTGGCCGATCGCCCGGTGGGAGCGCTCTTGGCGGCGGCTTCGCCCTGGATCGAACTTGAGGCCGCGCTCGAACTGCCAGCGTCCGAACACAAACGCCGCGGCGGTCCAAGCCCAGCAGCACCGCCAGCGCTCAGCCAGGTGAATTCGCCTTGCGCCAGCCGCGCCGCCGCAGTCCAGGGCCAGAACGGCGAGGCTTCGCCGGAGAACACCTGGCGCAAACGGCCGGGCGCTCCGCGAACCACCAGCAATTGCGGAAGCGCCGCGGCGAGAACAAACAGGAACACGACGATCTCGCGCACTCGCTTGCGCGCCAGCAGACGAACCAGCAGATCGCGGATACCGGCCGAGCACAAGAGATTGAACGCCACGAACGGCAGCAACGCGAGCGGCCCCCACAGCGGGATGCGCGGATTCCACAGCAGGCCGGCGGCAGCACCGGTCGAGCAACAGCAGCATCTCGATGCCGAAGTCGAAACGCGCAGCACGACTTCGAGAGTGAACAGCTCGCCTGTGGGAATCGGATAAACCAGCAGCTTGCGGATGTCGAGCGACGATCCCATGGACGCCATGAGCACCGGAATCAACTGCCAGTACAGCAGGCAAATCAGCAGCGCCGCGGGCAACACGTCGTGCACGAAGCCGACCTCGTCCGGCTTCGAGAGCAGATACGCGACGATGCAAGCCAGGTAGGCAAAAACTGCGTACCAGAGCGCGGTCATCACACCGGTGAAGATGGCGCCGCCTTTGTTGGAGCGGGGCAGGTAGTTGCGCATGGAACGCCATTGCGCCCAGACGATGGCCCTGGTCTGCTGCCCGATCATGTCACAACCAGTCCAGCGACTCGGCCGGGCGCTCGGCGCCGACCACGCGCACGAAAATGTCTTCGAGCGTTTCCGATCCGCTGCGCAGCTCGCTCATGGTGCCGGAGAGCACCAGCTTGCCGTCGTGGATGATGGCGACGCGATCGCACAACCGCTCGACCACCTCGAGCACGTGCGATGTGAGAAATACCGTGGAGCCGTGCCGGACCTGTTCCTGCAGAATCTCTTTCATGAGGCGCGCACCCACCGCATCCACGCCCTCGAACGGTTCGTCCAGCAGGAACAGCTCCGGGCGATGGATCAAGGCCGCGGCCATGGCGACGCGCTTGCGCATGCCCTTCGAATAGTCGCCGATCAGTTTGCGCGGCTCGCCGTCGAGTTCGAACAGCGCCAGCAGCTCGCGCGCCCGTTCGCGCGCACGGGGGCGCTCCAGGCCGTACATGCGGCCGACGAACTCGGTGAACTCGAGGCCGGTCAGGTGGTCGAACAGCAGCGATTCGTCGGGGACCAGCCCGATCTTGCCCTTGACTTCCAGGGCGCGCTCGGGCATCGGCAGGCCGAGCAGCTCGATGCTGCCCGAGGTGGGCGGGCGCCAGGCCCATGAGCATCCTGATGGTGGTGGTTTTGCCGGCGCCGTTGGGGCCCAGGAATCCGAAGAAGCACCCGCGCGGGACCTCCAGGTCCAGGCCGTCCACGGCGGCCTTGGCCCCGTACATCTTACGGAGATTGCGGACCGAAATCGCCGGAGTCGCGAACATGCCGAGTCAGTCCCATGGTACAAGAGGCCGGAAGTCTGACGGCATCCAGGACCTCAAGGTATGGACCGGAGCCGGCCGATAGGACTAGTGTGATCGTGGCGACGCCCTCGTTTCCGGCCCGCGAGCGGGCCCTGCGTGTCCTGGGAGAACTACCGCCTTTCTCCCCTATTCTCAATCGGCTGATCGCGAGTCTGGCGCAGGAAGACGTGTCGTTTGCCAAGATCGCCGAGCTGATTGAGAAGGACACGGTTCTGGCGGGAAATATCCTACGATTGGTGAACTCGGCCCTGTACGGGCTTCCGCGGCACCATCAATTCCATCCGGCATGCGGTTTCGCTGCTGGGCATCAACAAGCTGCGCAACGCCACGCTCAGCATGTCGGTGGCGCGCATGTGGAAGCAGGTGAAAACGCCGCCCGGCTGGTCGATGGGAAGCTTCAACCTCCATTCGGCCGGAGTCGGGATTCTGGCGGACCTGCTGGCGGTGAAGATGGGCGTCGAGTATGCCGAAGGCGCGTTCGCCGCGGGGCTGTTCCACGATCTGGGCTGGCTGCTGATTGTCCTTGGGTTGCCGGAAGAGTTCAAGCAGATCTCTCTGCTGTGCAAGCAGAACGAGAAATGGGGCTCCGAGTACGAAACGCAACTGCTGGGCATGACGCACGCGGACTTGTCGGCCGATGCTCTGGCCGTCCTGGAACCTTCCTGAACCGATCCAGACCGCGGTGCGCTACCACTGTTCGCCGCAGCTCGATCCGGCCTGCGCCGAGCCGGGCATTCCGCTGAGCAGAATTCTGAACGTGGCGGATCGCTACGTGCAGCGCATGGGCAATTCGCTGAGCGTTTTCGAAAGCGACGGCGCCGAAGGCGACGAGAAGGTCCTGGAGTCGCTGGGGCTTGGCGATCGGCTGCCTGCGGTGCTGACCGAGTTCGAGAACGAATTCTCGGCGATCAAGCCGTACTTCTAGGTGCTCAGGGCTGATCCCTGGACGCCAAACTATGCCGCCGGAAAACCCGGCATCTCACGAATCTCGCGAATGTGCGCCGAGTGCGTCTCGACGTGGTGCGCGTTTCCGTTGAGCCACTGGTAGCCGTCCAGGGGACCGAGCACGGTGTGCGGGCTGAAGTGGCTGCGCAGATCGGCTTGCGTGGTGCGCGCATATTCGAGCGTGCGCTCGCGCGCGGCGAGAAACGCCGCGACCGCGTCGGAGAGCGATGCGAATCGCCCGCCCGGCTGCAGCGTTTCGGGCGCACGATTCACGCCGCGCGGCACCGGCGTCTCGCGAATTTTCTGCTCGCGTGCTTTGCGCTGCTCTTCGGTCTCCGGTTGCGCGGGCGTTTTGAGGCTGCGCTCGATCATCGCGACCAGCTCGTCGTCGGACACCGCGAGATGTTCCACATATTCGAGAATCGACCAGCGGTCAGGCGCGGGCTTCCAACGTGCCTGCTCTTCGGTGACGCCCGCGACCGCGTCGATCAACAACTGGCGCGTGTTGGTGAGCCGGTCGACGGCTCGTTGACGTTCTTTTTCGGTCAGCATGCGATCTATGTTACTCGATCGCTTTCTGCTTCGGCAGAGCGCGGGGCCGGAACAGCCGCGATTTTGAAGCCAGGATGTACATGCCGATGTCGTTGACGCCGCGCGCAGTGGCCGCGTTTGAGAGAACTACGACGCCAGTGTGCGACATGAGGCTGTATCCGATGAAGCTCGTATATCCCAGCGTGCGGCCGTCTTTCCAGACGATGCGCAGCGCGCCGGGTGTCGAGATTTCCCAGCCGAGGGCGTTATCCAAGCCTGGTGTCGTGGTGGGACGGCGCACGTCGAGCATGGCGGCCATGGCGGGAGCGAGCGGCGACTTGCCGTAGCCCAACACCGCGGCCAGAAATTTCAGCAGATCGTTCGCGGTGGAGTGCAGCGCGCCGGCGCCGGCCAGCGCTTCGAAATTCCAATTGGGAACCGGCGCGAGGCGGCTGTTGTGGCCGATGGCGAGCCGGGATTTTTCGGAATCGCGAAATCTGATGTGCGTGCTGGTCATGCCGAGCGGTTGCGCGATGCGAGTCTGAATCGAGGCTCCGTAGTCCAGGCCGGCGCGGCGGCTCAAGGCCAGGCCCAGCAGGCCGGCCCCGAGATTCGAATATTCCCACTGCGATCCGATGTCGCGCGTCAACTGGTAGGTGGAGAGAAACGCATAAAGCCGGTCGGTCGAATAGTCCGCGAAAGGATCGGAAGGATTTTTCGGATCGAGGTTCGTAGGACTACGCGGCAGTCCGGAGGTGTGCGTTGCAAGATTTTCGAGCGTGATGGAGCGGCCGCCGCGCGCGGGGACCCTGACGCCGGGCGGCAGATATTTTTCGACTGGATCGTCGAGCGCGACCTCGCCGCGCTCGGCCATTTCGGTGAGCAGCAGCGCTGTGAATACCTTCGTGATCGATCCGATCTCGAACTCAGTGTCGCCGTCGAGAGGCCGAGGGTCGTTCTGATTCCGATGTCCGTAGCTCACGATCCGGCTGCCATCGGAATCGATGACGCCGGCGACGATGCCGACGGATTGATGTTGGACGTCGACGCGGTCGGCCAGAATCTCGCGGATTTCGTCGATGCTCGGGACAACGGTCGAGTGCGGCTGCGCCCGGAGCGTTAGTGAGGCGATGACAAGCCAGAACGAAACGTTGGCGGCCTGTCTATTCTTCACGCAGAGCCACCGTGCAATCCACGCGTGTGGCGCGTTGCAGTGGAACGAAAAGCGCAAGCGGCGCGATCAGCAGAATGAGCGAGGCGGCGAGAGCGAGCGTCAGTGGATCGCTCGCCTGGACGTGGAACAGCAGCGCTTCGATGAAGCGGCCGAGCGCCAACGTTCCCGCGAGACCGACGACCAACCCGATGGCAACGGGAAACATGCTCTGGCGCAGCATGAGCCTCGCGATCTCGGCGGGCGCGGCGCCGATGGCCATGCGGATTCCGATCTCGCGCACGCGCGATGCCACCAGGTTCGAAAGCACGCCATAGATGCCGATCATCGCGAGCAGCAAAGCGAGGCCGGCGAAAATCCCGAGCAGCAGCGTGTTGAACTTGCGCTGCGACTGCCATTGCTCGGCGTAGATAATCCATCGTCAACACTTTCGTCTCCGCGATGCCTGGTCCAGGGACCAGATAGCGGCCTGAATCGGCTTAGCGACAGGCTCTGGTGGACCGGCGGTGCGTGCGATCAACGTCGCGCTGTCGACCTTCAGATAGGGCCGGAAGATCTGCGGGCGGATCGGATTCTCGATGCCCATGGGCCGGTAGTCGGAGACGACGCCGACGATTTCGGCCGGATGCGATCTCTGCATGTCGAGCAGTCGCTGACCGAGCGGATCTTCGCCCTGGAAATACTGGTCGCGCCATGGTCTCATTGATGATCGCGACCGAGTCCTGGTCCTTTTCTGCTTGGGCGAGATCGGTCTCGGTGAAGAAGCGGCCCGAGAGCAGGCGCAATCCGATGACTCGGAAGTAATCCGGACTGACGTATGCATTGTCTGCGATGGGTGGCGACTGCCCTGGCGGTTCCGGCCGGCCGGCGATGAAGAAGTTCGAGGCGCTGACCGAATGCAGCGGGAGGTGGTCGACTACGCTGGCGGCTGTCACGCCAGGTAATGCGCGCACGCGATCCATCAAGCTGTGGAAGAATCGCGACTGAGCGGCGCCGTCCGGATAGTCGCGCGCCGGCAGCGTCACGTCGGCGGTGATCAAGTGAGCGGTTGGAAATCCCACGCCGGTAGCCACCAGTTCGCGGAAGCTCCGAATCATCAAGCCGGCGCCCGCCACCAGGAGCAAGGCGAGGGCGACCTCGGCTGAAATCAGGAATTGCCGGCTGCGAAGCCGCACGGCCGATCCGCCCCAACCGCCGCCCGTCTTGAGAGCGTTGTTGAGATCCGTTCGCGACACTGCGATGGCTGGCGCCAAGCCGAACAGTAGCGTCGTAATCACGCTCAACAGAACGCAGAAGCCGAACACGACTGGATTGATTTGGATGAGCTCCGGCCGCTGAATGTCCGGCGGCTTGAGCGCCAGGATCAATTTGATGGACCAGTGTCGCCAGCAGTAGGCCTGCCAAGGCCCCGGTAAGGGAAACGACGAAAGCTTCCGACACCAGTTGGCTGATGATCGCGTCCGCGCGTCGCGCCGAGCGCCAGCCGGACGGCCACCTCGCGCGATCGTGCCGTGGCGCGCGCCAGCGTCAGGTTCGCCAGATTCGCACATGCAATCAGAAGCAGGAACGCGACAGTTGCCAGCAGCACAAACAGCGCTCGGTGCAAGGTCGGCGCGGCGTCCTCGACTGCGAATGGAAACACCGCAGCGGTCCAACCCTGATTGTGCTCCGGGTCGGACGTCTCGAGCCGTTTCGCGATGCCGGTCATCTCGGTGCGCGCCTGGGCCAGCGACACGCCCGGTTTCAGACGCGCTGCGACGAACAACTGCGGGCGCGTGTCTTCGTCCGCAGAGATCCACAAGCAGGAAAGCGGTACCCACACGTCGGGCTTTAGTTGATCGAGACCTCGATTCGTGGCTGGAAGATGAAATGCCGGCGGAAGCACGCCGATGATCGTGTAGACTCCGCCGCTCAGGGTGATCGGCTTGCCGAGCGTTGCCGGGTCGCGATGAAAGCGTCGCTCGAAGTAAGCGTCCGACAGAACCGCGACGTGGTCGTTTCGCCCGCCTTCCTCATCCGTCCGGAACGAGCGGCCGGCGCGAGGTTGCACGCCCAGCATGGAAAACAGATTCGCGGAAGCGTAAGCGGTGGACACACGCTGCGGATGCGCGCCGCCGGTCTCTTCGAGCTTGGCTTCGTGAAACGCCGCCATGTCCGAGAACACGGTGTTCTGGCGCTTCCACTCGACATAATTACGGCGCGTTACCGGGACGCGGCCGAAGGGCGGATCGGGCAACGGTGGAAAGCGCTGCCAGACGAACACCAGCCGCGACGGATCGGGGTAGGGAAGCGGCGCCAGAACCACCGAGTAAACCACGCTGAAGATCGCTGCGTTTGCGCCGATGCCGAGGGCTAGTACGGCCACGCAGGTCAGCGCGTAGCCGGGGCTTCGAAGCAAAACACGGACGGCGGCGCGAAGGTCAGACGCCAACGACATAGTCACCTGACGGCCATCGTATCATTCCGGTTTCAGCCGCTCACTTCTTGACGAAGTGCTTGTCCCGCGCCTGAAGGTACATCTCGACCGCGTCTTCGAGCGCGGGCATCGGCTCAATTCCGCAGCGTTCCATCTTGGCATTCGAGAGTGCCGAAAATTTCGGCCGGCGCGCGGCGGCACGGTGCAGCTTTTCATTCGTAGGCAGCAGTTCCGGCTTGAGGCCGGCGGCTTTGAAGATCATCGCGGCGTAGTCGAACCAGGAGATGGCCGTTCCGCCGCCGACGTGAAACAAACCGGTCTGCTTGCGTTCCACCAGTTCGGCAGTGCGCTCGGCGAGCAGCGGCGAATAGGTGGGCGAGGCGACGTGGTCCTGGACCACGCGAATCGGGTCCTTGCGTGCCGCCAGGCGCAGCATGGTTTCGATAAAGTTGCCGCGCGCCGTGTTCAAGCCGCCCGGACCGAAAACACCGGATGTGCGAATCACCAGCGGATTTTCCAGGTATGCGCGCGCATACAGTTCGCCGGCGTATTTCGAAACCGCGTAGGCGCCCAGCGGGTGCGGCTCGTCCTCTTCGGTGTAGGGGCGGCCGGCGGTGCCGTCGAAAACGTAATCGGTGGAGAAGTGCACTAGTTGCGCGTCGAGCTGCCGGCACGCCATCGCCAGATTGCGGACCGCGAGGCCGTTGGCGACCAGTGCGGGCAGCGGCTCGCTCTCGGCGACGTCCACCTGGTTGTAGGCGGCGGCGTTCAACACCAGCGCGGGGTCGGCCTGCGCCAGCACTCGTTCGACGGCGGCACTATCACCGATGTCGACGCCCGACCGGTCGAAGCCCGTCACATGATAGCCGCGTTTGGAGAACTCGCGTACCAACTCCACGCCGAGCTGTCCCCGGCTGCCGAAGACCACCACGTTTCTCTTGTTCACTGATGGCTAGGATAGCGAAATCCGCGCGACGGAACGGTTGGTCCTACGCCAAAGCGAGCTAGAATCAACCTGAGTGTTCCCGGCGCTGAAGCAACTCACCATTTATCTAGCCGGCGGCATCGAGGTCGTGGCCGCAGTCATCATTGGAATCGCCGCGATCGAAGCTGCCGTTCGCTCCCTTCCCCTCTTCGTACCACGCATCACGGCGCTGCACGATCAGGTGGAGCCTGCCGCGCCCACCATTTATTTCCTATACTACGAGATCGACTGGCTACAAGCTCCGCGTACCGAAGTCCCGCTGGAGTCCATACTCTGGACGCCATTTCTTCAGCAGATTCCTCCCCCGACGTCTCTCTTCCTGCCGGAACGCTCTTGAATGGAGACTTGCTCTGTGAATGGCGCCAACAATCGGGCGCCGATTGGCGTAATCTTTAACGCTATTGGGAGCGGCGGGTGGCGTTCGGTTGGCTACAAACTGATTCCCGCGACCCCTTCCAATTCCACGGGCGCGTTGCGCTTGCTCGCGTTTCACTTGCTATTTGCGGGACAGCCTGCCGAGCGACTATGCCTGGGGAGCGCCCAACTTCCTGGAAGGCATTCTAAAAGTCAGCGCTCATGTTCCACTGGCCTGTCGCCAGGGCCACAACGGCTGGTCCTGACCGTTGGCCAACGCGATAATTCGGAACAAAACGTCACAGTAGCGGTCCAGTAGTGCCGCTAGCCTTTGGAAGCGATCATGCCGTTGGGGCATGGCTCCTTCCTTCGCGGCTCAGGCGCGTCGCGTCGTGGAACTGCTGACGAATCCGCCGCTGCGTCAGAAAATGGCGCAAGTCGCGCGCGGGACAGCGGTGGAGGGTTCGCGAGATCGAAGATCATTCCGCGGACTGAGCAGTATTGTCGACAGGTGGTGTCCGCCGCGAAAATTACTTGACGAAAACCACACCCTGAGGCGGCGCGGGGATGCTGAGAGCATTCTCGCTTACCGCAATGCTGATCGCATGTGGCCGGACGCCATTTCCAAGAACGTCTGCTGGAAGCCTCACATTGATTTGATCAACTGCCGTGGAGAGTCCCGGCGCTGAGCCGAGATAGAGAATCGCCGCGCAACCGTCGCAGTTCCGATTGAGCGAGGTTTCCGATAGCGGCCCCGCCGGTGGAATTGCGCTGGTGCCGCCGGTTTCGAGGGGAGGCGACAGGGCGCCCAGCCCGCTGCCGAACAAACTCACCACGGATCCCGCGGTGGCAGGATTCTGCTGGGTATTCACCGTACCGTCCTGATTCAAAGCAGCCAGCGCTGGGAGATTCGTAGCATTGTTCCGGTCGGCCGTATCGAACAGACGGAAAAAATGTGGCACGACGTTCAGTCCCATCGGATTCATTGTCTGGCCGTTGTCGGAGACGACAATCAGCTGACCACCGAGGGCGGATTCATAAGGGACTTGAACGGCGATGAGCCCGCGCGCTAACGCGATGATGGGCGCGGGCCGAGCGCCGATCTGAACGTGGAAACCCGCTGCTTGCAATGGATACTGCCCGTTTGCGCCGGGCACAGTATAGACCGGATCGCGCGGACCGAAGCCGCCACCCGTAATGGTGATCAGCTCGCCCGGCGCAGCGCCAGCCGTCGGCGATCGACCCGCGGTTGCGGCAAGGCATGCAACCACCGGTGGAGGTGTGACTCCGGTTTCGTTTTGCGCAGAAAAGTCGAACCCTGCATTGGGAACGTAAGTCGCATAGACCAGCTCCCCAGTCTGGGAGAAAATTGCGAAGTAAGATGTCTCGGGGCACCCAGCCACCAAGGGAGCATTGGGGGTAGTCGCTTCAGTAGGCCCGGCGGTCTGCGCAAGCACCTTAAGGTTGACTGACGGCGTCAGCCCGAACGTCGCTGAAGTGGCCTGGCTCGCCGCGCGCCAGTTCAACAGCACTCGGCCGAACAACAAAGAGACCCGCATAGCAACGAGGGGCGACCCAACGGAGAGCTGGTCAGGTTGCCTTAACAAGTAACCCAACCAAAGATCTCCAACGATGCCTGCGGGCAGGACTTGCACGTTGTAGGGCTGTGCGCCGAGTGGAACGCTGATGCGCAACTCGCTGGCCACCTCAGCACCCGAAGGATCGACTTCCCCAGTGAGAATGCCCGTCGAGCCGGGATTCTGAGTTGCAGCAAAAAACAAGTTGGACGCGGAATCGAAAGCCACACTGGCCACAGGGAAATCTACGGTACGCCGAAAGATGAAACGATTCTCGGAAGGACGCCAACGCAGCACGTAACCCAGGAAGCCCCTGTCTGTTCTCTCATCCAGACCACCGATCGCGATGTCGCCATTCGCATCCACCTGCTCGGTTTGGACATTGGCCATTCCGAGCAAACCCGCATACGTGGAGCTAAGCAAAGCGCCCGTGTCGGAATTCAAAAGCGCGATAAACGCATCGTCCCGCGATCCCGGTACGGGCAAGGCCGCGTTGGCCGGCACTGCAAAATCGCCGGACCACGTGTCACCGGCGATGGCAACCCCGTTCTTCCCAAGTTCGGCGAATGCGGCGTTGTCCTGTTTTGAGCCACCCAGCACCGTCACCCACAGGGGTTTCCCTGAAGCGTCCAGGAGAGCAATCGCTGCATCAGCGCAGGACTCATCGCAAGAGTAGGAGCTGCCGGCCCCATCCTGTCCGAAGCTGGCCGGGTATTGTACGGAGAACGCGAGGAGTGCCCCTAGCGGCCTTGGACTAATGAGATCGCCGTCGGGGAAGCTCACTTCTACTTCGGTCGCCAGCGCGGGATTGCGTCCCGGGATCTGAACGGATAGCGTGTCAGGACTTTCAATTTGCAGACTCGCCGCGATCGCAACGGGAGAGACACCGGCCACCTGAGTGGCGCGCACTGCAACTTCAAAGGCGCCCGTAAAATTGCCTCCGCTGAATCGGATGATGTGGTCTGGTCCGACCAATGGATTTCCCGCATTGAAAATGCGCAGGCGAATCGGGGAGGGATCCGCATTCGGCGCAATCGAAAAGACAATCTCCCCAAGGCCGGTGTCAATGGGAGTTCCCGATTCGGTGGTGGAGGCCGTGAACGTGGCCTTCACGCCTGGGTAAGCGTTGTCGAGCCGCACGGACTGAAACATCTTAGCGTTCGTCATCCACTTGGCTGGATCGTTTCCAAGGTAAAAATTGTAGATGGCTGCGGCGGGCGCGTCTCCAACGGGTTGAGCATTCGGGTCAATCCCGTCGATTTGAACCCGCACGCCTTGCGGGAGCACGAATGTGTCGCGCGTGAGATAGAGAAAACTGCTGATGTTTCCACCGAGACCGGACTGGCGCACGAAGCGCACGTCCGGGGGAAATTGACGCAGGTTTGGTTGAAATCCAAAGAGGGGCTGGGTTCGGCTTGATTGCGCAACAATGCCGGGAAGTGAAACAAAAAGAACCAGAAGAAACCGTGTTCGACAAGCAGGACAAGGAAAATCGCGATTCATTTGCTTTGCAGCCCGAGTTTCTTGCATGCCAAGAGCCAACTTGCGTAGTCTTACAGCACATGGATCGGGAACCAACCTCCCCCCAGTGGTGTCTAACCCATCAAGAGAGCTCAGCCTCGCAGTTTGGGGCTACAATCTAGGTAGACAGCCGTGGCGGATACGACCGTTGGTCTACATCTGGATGCCTGCATGTTCTCCTTGCCCGAGGAGGACGCACTACTCACGGGGCTTTGCCGCGGCGACGACGACGCGTACGAAATTCTGATCCAGCGCTATCAGCAGCCGGTGTATAACCTGATCTGCCGGCTCATGAACGATCCTTGCGATGCCGCCGATATAGTGCAAGAGGTGTTCCTGAAAGTGTTCCGCAGCATCCGCTCGTTCCGGCACGGCAGCAGTCTGAAGACCTGGATCTATCGCATCGCGGTGAATGAGGCGTACAATCATCGCCGCTGGTTTTTGCGCCATCAGCGCCAGGAGGTTGCTTTCGGACCCGACGAGGGCGCCGCGACCTACGCAGACAGCCTGGCCGATCCGGGCCGCACGCCGTTCGATCAGGCGGCCGATGGCGAGACGCGCGCGCATTGTGGAGCGGGCGCTCGAGAAGTTGAATCCGAACTTCCGCGCGGCGGTGGTGCTGCGCGATATCGAGGATCTGAGCTACGAGGAGATCGCGGCGGTGCTGGAGATTTCGCTCGGCACCGTGAAGTCGCGTATCTTGCGAGGGCGCGAGGCGCTGCGAAAGATTTTGGAAGGACGGCTGGACCCGGAGACGAGCGTGACGTGGTCTCCCCAGCCGCTGGTTGATTGAGTTTGGTTGATTAGTTATGGAATGCCGGACCGTAAGACCGAGAATCTCAGCGTACTTGGATGACGCGCTGGCGGCGGAGGAGCGCCAGAACATGCGTCAACACTTGAACGCGTGCCCTAGCTGCATCGCAGGCGTCCAACCGAACAGCAGCGGATTCGCGAAGCCGTGCGCTCGTTGCCGCAGCGGACCGCCCCGGCCGATCTTGCGATGCGGCTGCGAGTGGCCGCCTCGAAAGCACGCACGGAAACCAAGCCCGGGACGCTGGTCGCGGTGGCGCGACCGCTTCGAACTCGCCATCTCCAATCTGATGCGTCCGCTCGCGGTGCCGGCCGCCGGCGGCCTGTGCTCGGCGCTGTTCCTCTTCGCCGCGATCTCGCCGGCTTTCATGCCCACCTTCGCGATGGTCAGCGCGGCGCTCGCCCTGGGACGTCCCCACCATGCTCACCACGCAGCCCACGGTGAAGTACGTCGCGCCGGTCGCTTTCGGCGGAGATGCGGTAGTGGATTTGACTCTCGACGACCAGGGCAAGATGACCGGCTACACCATCGTCAGCGCGCCCAGCGAAGACACCGAACAACTGCGGCACAGCATCGAGAACAACCTGCTGTTCACCGAGTTCTGGCCTGCTACTGCGTTCGGAGTGCCGGTGGCCGGAACCATCCGGATCTTCTACCGCAGCCCGGCCGGCATCGACGTGAAGGGCTGAGCGGCGCGCTGGCCCTACTTTTCAACCGCCGCGTACACCAGGTTCCGAATCACGCTCATGTAGTGCGGGCGCTGCCGGGGCGACTGGATCATGAAGACCACGAACAGGTCCTCCTTCGGATCCACCCAGAAGTGCGTGCCGCCCACGCCGTTCCAGGTGTACTCGCCCACCGAGCCTTCATCGGCCGGGCCTCCCTCGGAACGCCGCACCGCGAATCCCAGCCCGAATCCATAACCCGGACCCGGCAAATAATAAGGTCCCGGCACGATGCCTTCGGTGAGATGGTCCGACGTCATGAAGGCCACGGTCCTGGGGCTCAGGATGCGTTTGCCCTCCAGCGATCCGCCGTTCAGCATCATCTGCAGGAAGCGCGCGTAGTCGATCGCGGTGCTCATCATTCCGCCGCCGCCGGATTCCCACTTGCCCGCGACGCGCGGGTCGCCGAACACGGCATCGATTCCGATGGTGCGGTCGTTCGGGAACGGCTCGGCAATGCGCGGCTGCTTGGCCGGATCGGTGACGTAGAAGCTGGTGTCGTTCATCCCCAGCGGGCCGAGCAGGTGTTCCTTCTCGAACTGGTAGAGCGACATGCCGGAGACCACCTCCACCAGGCGGCCCAGAATATCGGTGGAGTGGCTGTAGTCCCAAGTAGTGCCCGGTTGATAGGAGAGCGGCAGCTTAGCGATGCGGTCGGCGAATTCGGCGTTGGTGTAGTCGCCCTTCATGACTCCGGACGACACGTATTCTTTCTTCACCAGCGTGTTTCCGAAGAAGCCATAGGTGATCCCGGAGGTGTGGCGCATCAGGTCCTGGATCGTGATTGGCCGCCGCGCCGGCGTCAGTTCGAGTGACGGCTTACCGCTCGCGTCCGGTTTCTCCACGCCCACCTGCATGCGCGCGAACTGCGGCAGGTAGCGCGCGATCGGGTCGCTGAGCGAAAACTTGCCCTGCTCGAAAAGCATCATGGCCGACACCGTCGTGATGGGCTTGCTCATCGAGAAGATGCGGAAGATGGCGTCGCGCGTCATGGGCGCTTTCGTTTCCGGATTCAGCACGCCGGCCGATTCGAAGTAGGCGATCTTGCCGTGCCGCGCGATCAGCAGGATTGCTCCGGGCACCACGCCTTTGCTGGTGTCTTCTTTCAAGACTTGCGTGATGCGGTCGAGTCGTTCCTGCGAGAGACCGACCTGCGCGGGCGTGGCTTTCGGCAGGCTCTGCGCGGTCGCCGAATGGATCGCGAAGAATGAGAAGACAAGAACCAGCATTGCTGCGACAGACTTCATGGACGTGTGTGCCTCCTTCGGCTTAGTCAATCGATTCTAGCGCACACGGGCGGAGCAGCCTGCGCCTGAGAGCCTTTAGCCTGGCGCTGGTACATAGAAGATTCTTTGAAAAGGTATAGAAATTTTCATTTTGCTTTCGCGGGGCAGATGAACTACCGTTAATACTCAAGGTTGGCCGATCGCACCCTCGCAACCGCGCGGCGCGCCGCGGACCTTCCAGGCTGGAGTGTGTACCGGATCGTCCTCTGTCTCGAAACGGAGGAATCAAAATCCAAAGGAACTGGCACAACATGATTGGAGGAAAGATGGTAAGGACGAGTAAGATAGCCCAAGCAGTGTTGCTTGGGTTGGTGTTGGGCGGCTGTGCATTCGGACAGGACGCCGCACCGGCAGGCCCCACGACGGGCGATCTGAAAGTGATGATCGACACGGTGTGGGTGCTGCTGACCGCATTTCTGGTCTTCTGGATGAACGCCGGCTTCGGCTTCGTCGAGTCGGGACTCTGCCGCTCCAAGAACGCGACCAACATCCTGGGCAAGAACTTCGTCGTGTTCGCGTTCTCCACCATTGCCTACTGGCTGGTGGGTTTCGCCATCATGTTCGGCGACGGATCGTCCTTCATGGGTTTCAGCGGGTGGCTGGTGCAGGGCGCCGACAACAGCCCGGCCATGGCGGCGGCGTACAAAGGCGTTTATGGAGCGCTGAATTGGACCGGCGTCCCACTCCTTGCCAAGTTCTTTTTCCAACTCGTGTTCGCGGGCACCGCCGCCACCATCGTTTCCGGCTGCGTGGCGGAACGCATCCACTACAAGTCGTTCATGATTTTTACCATGATCCTGGTGGGGCTGTCCTACCCGATTACGGGCCACTGGATCTGGGGCGGCGGATGGCTGGCATCGCAAGGTATGCGCGACTTTGCCGGCTCCACCGTGGTGCACTCGGTGGGAGGCTGGGCTGGACTTGCGGGTATTTTGCTGTTGGGCCCGCGGCGAGGCAAGTATAAGCCCGACGGCAGCGTGCAGCCGATTCCGGGTCACAGCATGGCGCTGGTGTTCTTGGGCGGTTTGATCCTGTGGCTGGGCTGGTTCGGATTCAATCCCGGAAGCACCATGGCCGCCGACCCGCGCGCCATCGCGCACGTGGCGATGACCACCAACCTGGCGTGCGCAGCGGCAGTGTTGAGTTCCACCGTCATGGCATGGATCATGTTGGGTAAGCCGGATTTCACCATGACCATCAACGGATCGCTGGCCGGCCTGGTGGCGATCACGGCGCCCTGCGCGTTCGTGACCGTAATGGGATCCTGCATCATCGGCCTGATCGCCGGAATCATCGTCGTACCGGCCGTGATCTTCTTCGACAAGCTCAAGATCGACGATCCGGTGGGCGCGTTGTCGGTGCACCTGGTGAACGGTATCTGGGGCACGCTGGCGGTGGGTCTGTTCGCGAGCAAGGATATGCCGGGCGGCGGCGCGAGCGGCCTGTTCTACGGCGGCGGGTTCGACTCGCTGAAGGCGCAGATCATCGGCATCGTCGCGGTCGGCGCCTTCACGCTGGCGCTCTCCCTGGTGGCCTGGTTCGTCATCAAGATAGTCTTCGGTCTCCGCGTGGCGCCGGAAGACGAAGCGCGCGGGCTGGACATTTCCGAAATGGGCATGGAAGCTTACGCGTCCGACCCGATGGGTCAGTAGCGATCGCATGATGAGGCTACAGGAGAACATCCATGAAGAAAATTGAAGCCATCATTCAAGCTTTCAAGCTCGAAGAAGTCAAGGACGCGCTCATCGCGATCGGCGTGGACGGCATGACCGTCTCGGAAGTGCGCGGCCACGGCCGCCAGAAAGGGCACACCGAGTTTTATCGGGGCCAGGAGTACACCGTGGACCTGCTGCCGAAGATGAAGGTGGAGTTGGTAATCCCTTCCGAGCGGCTGGACGAAGTGATGCACACGCTGTGCGCCGCCGCGCGTACCGGCAAAATCGGCGACGGTAAGATCTTCGTGTCGGACATCGTCGACACGGTGCGCATCCGCGATGAGCAGCACGGCGAATCGGTGCTGTAGATTGTAAGCGCCGAACCTCCGATATTCGCGGTTGTCAGAAGAGAGGTTCCGGCCGGCAGCCGGGACTATAATACAAAGATGACCCTGGCAGGCTGTCGCGCGCGAATTGCGCTGCTCTATCGGCTGTTACTTGTGACTGCGTTGCCCGCGACGCTGTTGGCTCAATCGAACGTGGCTCCCTCAGGTTCGAGCGGCGGCACGATGACCGCTCCGTCGCTTTCGGTCGGCGAGAAGTTCGAATACCATGCTGTGCACTCTTTTGGATTGGGCGCGTGGATGGGCGTGGGAGTGAGCGCGGCCGTGAGCCAGGCTACCAATACTCCGTCAGAATGGGGACAAGGCGTCGAGGGCTTTGGAACGCGGGCCGGTTCCGCCTTTGGAGTGAACTTGTCGCGGAATGGAATGGCCTTCGTGATGGAATCCGCTCTGCATGAGGATCCGCGCTACTTCCCGAGCAGAGAGAAATCCTTCGGCCGGCGGCTGCGAAACGTGGTGGTGCAGACCTTGGTCACGCGCACGGATTCGGGAGGAAACCGATTTGCCTTCGCGCGCGTTTCCACGGCGTTTGCCGCCGGTCAGCTCGCCAATGCCTGGCAGCCGCACAGCACCAGCGACTTCAGTGATGGTGTCCTGAGGGGCTGCATCACGCTCGGGGGCGATGCGGCCCTGAACTTCCTCAAGGAATTCGTTCCGTTCTTCCGCTCGAAGGAATTTAGATAGGCAATCAAATCTACAGCACCTGACCTGGAAATTCTACCAGTCATGATCTGGGAAGCTCCACGGTTCCCGGGCGGCTCAGAAGGTCTTCAATACGTGTTGGTAATGATCTTCATACTGCGGAATAATGATCGAGCTCGCGAACCGTTCCACTGCCGTCCGCCGCGCGGCTTCCGCCATTTTCTGATGCAGCGACGGATTGGTCAACAACTCCACCACCCGGCGCGACTGGGCCGCGATGTCGCCCACCGGTTCGAGAAAACCGTCCACGCCGTCCGTGATCAGCTCCGGCACGCCGCCCACGCGCGTCGCCACCGGCGGCACTCCGCACGCCATCGCCTCCAGTGCGGCCAGTCCGAACGACTCCATCTCGCTCGGCATCAGCAGCACGTGCATCTGTGGAAAAATCCGCTCGACGTGATCCTGCTTGCCCATGAACGTCACGTGCTTCTCGATGCCGAGCTCGCGCGACAGCCGATGCGCCTCCGGCCGATCCGGCCCGTCGCCCACCATGTATAGATGCGCCGGCGTCTGCTTCACCACCTCGGCCAGAATGCGGATGCAATCCGTGCACGCGCTTCACCGGCCGGAAATTCGAGATGTGCATCAGGCGCATCTCGCCGCCGATCGCGCGATCGGCCGACGGCTTGTACAAATCCACGTTCACGAAATTGTGGATCACGCGAATCTCGTTTGAAACGCCGAAAACCTCGTAGGTGTGCTGCCGCAGATTCTCGCTGATGCTGGTAATTCCGTTCGATTTCTCGATCGAAAACTTCGTAATCGGAAAATACGAACGATCCATGCCCACCAGCGTGATGTCGGTGCCATGCAGCGTGGTGATGAACGGCAGGCGCCGGCGCGCGGCCACCATCTGCTGCGCGAGCAGCGCCGCGATCGAATGCGGAATCGCGTAATGCACGTGCAACAGATCGAGATCGTAGTCTTCGGCGACCTCCGCCATCCGCGACGCCAGGGCCAGGCAGTACGGCGGATATTGGAACAGCGGGTAACTGGAAACCTCCACCTCGTGATACTCGATGCGCGCCGTGCCCGGGTCCAGGCGAATCGGATTCGCGTAGGTGATGAAGTGCACTTCGTGGCCGCGGTTGGCCAGCTCAATGCCCAGTTCGGTGGCGACGATGCCGCTGCCGCCGTAGGTCGGATAGCACGTGATCCCGATCTTCATGCGTTCTTAGATTCGCGCGCGGCACGCGCCGCGATCCTATTTTGTGATGCGCGCGGTCAGCGTCGCCGCCCCGATCTGGCCGTGGATGTTCTGATCCGGACGCGCCACGTCGCCGCCTCCGAACCACACGCGCACGCGGTCGCCATTCGACGATCACCGTCGCATCGCACACTACTTTCGAGTTCCACGGCTGCTCGCCCGCGATCACGCCCGGAGCTTTCTCCCAATCGACGCCGTTGCGCGACCGCGCCAGTCCCATGCGCCGCACTTCGTTCCGATCGCGGCCCGTGTACAGCATCCAATAGTATCCGCGCGCGGCCCACACCGCCGGCTCGCCGAGCCCGTTTTCGTCGAACGCGCCGTAGTCGCCCAGCTCCAGGATCGGATTGCGCCGCGAGCTTGTACCAGCGCGACGCCATCTTCGGACATCGCGACTCCCAGGCGCTGCCGCCGCGCGCGATCCTGGCCCAGATAGAACATGTAGTAGCTGCGGCCGATGCGGATCACGTACGGATCCGCCACGCCGCGTTCATCCCAACTTCCGCGCGGCCCGGTCCGCAGCACCGGCGCGCCCTGCTTGCGACCATTGATGGCCGTTCGACGATCGCGCCAGGCCGATCTGGACGGGCTTTATCCGGCATCCGGTCCCGGCCTGGTAGTAGTACAGGATTCCGCTCGCATCCGCCAGCGCCGATCCGTTGGCCGCGATCGCGTCGCCTTCCCAGGTCGCCGGATCCGGCGAAATCATCTTGCCTTCTTTGTGCCACATGATCCCGTCGCCCGACACCGCGAGCCCGGTGTGCCAGGTCTTGCCCGTCGTAGCCGGAATACAAGTTGTAGTACGCGTCGCCCTGCGGATGACGGATGGATTCAGAACGTCCACCGAATCCCACTCGCCGGCGCCGCCGCGCGTCAACACCGGATCGGGCTGCGCGTCCCAACGCCACGTGATGGAAGGCCCGCCCGGCTGCAGCGGGCAGTGTGAAATCGCGATAGCGCCCGCACGCCGACAGAGCCAGCGCACGCAATCAGCAACTGCCGCGGCGCGCCGCCTCACGTGGCCAGCCGGATCTTCAGTCCCGCGCCCTGGCCCGGCTTCGAGTCGATGGTCATCTGGCCGCCCAGCGTGCGCACGCGCCGCTTGATGCTCATGGGGCCCAGCCGCAGCAGCTCCAGTTCATCCAGCGTGTATTTTCCGCTGAACGGGAAGCCGCCGCCGTTGTCTTCGACGCCGATCTCGAGCGTGTTGTCCGACTTCGCGATGGTCACCGCCACGCGCGTCGCCGAAGAATGCTTCTGCACGTTGTACAGCGCCTCGCGCACGATCTGCAGCAGTTCGAGCGAAACCTCCGGCTCGGCCGGCTCCAGGAACTCGGCGCATACGAACGTGGTCGGAATGCCGCTGTCTTTCTGGAACTGCTCCACCACGCGCCGCAGCGTCGCCGTCAGGCTGCCTTCGACGTCCACCGGCCGCATGCTACGCACGAAGGTGCGAAGCTCGTTCACCTGCGTCTTGCACAGTTCCTGCAACTGCACCAGCTCCTCGGTCGCGGCGTCCTGATCGCGCAGCAGCAGCTTGCGGATGATCTCCAGCCGCATCTGAAAACTGATGAAGCTCTGCAGCGGGCCGTCGTGGAAATCGGCCGCGATGCGCTGGCGTTCGGCCTCGCGCGCCCGCTCGGCATCGTAGCGATACAGCACCGTCTGCCGCGACGCGTTCGAAAGCCGCTCCTCCAGATACTCGCGCTGGATGGCCAGCACGCATCCCAGGATTCCCGCCGCAATCAACGCCGCCCGCAGCATCTCGGCCGAGTGCAGCGTGGGCACGAAATACAGCAGCGCGATGGCGGTCACCGCCACCACCAGCGCCTTCCACCACTTGTGCAGCATCACCGCTTCCAGCAGCACGTAGGCGTAGAACACCGAGCTGACCCAGTAGCCGTACGCCGCGCCGCTGGTGGCCGCGAGAAAGAAGAACACGAAATCCAGAATGAGCGCCAGCGTCGGATAGCCGGAATCCTCCAGGCTCCGCCAGAACAGCGCGACGCAAGCGTAGATGGTGTAGACCGCGAACAGGATCACGCGGTCGGTCCAGATGAAGCTCGACGAAATCAGCTGCGTGGCCAGGCAGCTCATGCCCAGCAGAATCCGGATCAGACTGAGGAGACGTCGCCAGGAGGTGGGAAGCATCGGATTCAGCGCTCTTGGGTTGCGCGCATGGGAACTTCGCTACTGGTCAATGTACAGGCGCACGCGATTGCTTTGTTGGCCCTGCGCTTCCAGATACAGCTCGACGGGACCGGTGTTGTTGATCCGCGGAAGCTGGATCTCGACCAGATAGAAGCCGACGTAGCCAGGCGCGAGCGACGCCTGCGTGACTTCCACCGGAGCGTGATCCACAAAAGCGCGCACCGAAGCCAGCACGCGCGGCGGATCGGAGAGCGGCGCCGCCAGGCCCGTGGGCCAGTCCGGCGTAACGCGTCCCAGGCCGGTGGCCAGGATCTGGATGCGTGCGTTGGCATGCGCCGGTTTGGTTGCGTCCAGCATCACGCCGCTATCGGCGTCCATGATCAGCGGCGTGCCTTCGGGATCCACGAAAATCGCCGGCGCGACGTCCTGCAGCGGAAGCCCGACGCGTGAAGCGGCCGGCGGCGGCCTCGAGCGACAGCGACAGCGTATTGCCTTTGGCTTCAAACGGAACCTGGATCTGCGACGCCGTGTCGGATGCATCCAATACCGGCACCACTGTGTTGGCCGCTGCGAGCCGATTCCACGCGCGTTCCCAAAACGCTCAGCAGCGCGCCCGGCGCCGCCGCCCGCGTGCTGTAGTCGGCCGCGCTTACCACGCGCGCGTCGCGCAACCGGTGCGGTGCGATCGTCGACATAAACGCCGTATCCATCCAGCGCGACGTAACAACTGGTTCGCGCCCGCATCCAGCCGCACATCGGTGGCGCGCGCCGCCGGAAGACTCTGCGCCGAGCGAAACTCCAGGGCGTCGCGCGTCCGGCCGATACCAGATCCGTCATGGTGAAGAACACGCCCGCGTCGGTGGCGACATAAATGGCGCCGGACGCCCGATCCGCCGTGACGCCATGCGCGACCGCCGTCTCCGGCAAGATTGTCGGTGACGTCGTCCCAGAAAATTCCGCCGTTCATGGTGCGGGCAACATAGGTCGGCTTGGCCGGCGTCGTCGAGACACTGCGTCCGCGGCGCCGAACGCGGCCACGGCGATCCGCGGATCGTTCGCGTCCACCCAAATCGCTTGCACCGGTCCCAATTCGCGCGCCGCCTTGTAGACCGTGCCCCACGACACGCCGCCGTCGGAAGAAACCTGCAGCCGCCCTTCCGAATCGCCCGCATAGATGTAGTCTTTCGACGTTGCAAACGCCGTGACGGAGCGCTTCAGAACTTGCGACAGCGCCGCTTTCACGTCACGGTCGCGCTGCGACGTCCGGCGCATCCACCGGTCCTCCACGCCGATTTCTCGCCCGGCGCCCACTCGATCTCCGGCGTCCGTCTGCCAGCGGACATCCGCACGCCGCGCGTCCCCGATGGAACGCCCAGCAAGCGGCCGGCCGGAAGATTCGGCAGAAAATCGTTCAGCCCGGTCCAGGTCAGGCCGCCGTCCAACTGTCCGCCAGACGCCCGTGCCCGAAGCGACCACCACCTCGTCCGGATCGCGCGGCGAAGCCGCTGAGTCGGCCAGCCCGTCGCCCAGGATCGAGAGTCCTTTATATCCGGTCAGATTCGACCACGTGAGACCGCCGTCGTCGGATCGATAAACATTGCGTACCGGTGGCATAAATCCGCCCTGACGCCGAGGCCTGCGCCCCGAGCCTCGCGCCCGGTTCCGGCAGTGTCGCCACCGCTGGGCTCGCTTCAGCCGGCGGCGCGATGCCGGCGTCCGCAGCCAGCCGCCACTTTTCAAAATCGGTGGTCTGAAATATCCGGCCGCCGCTGGTCCGGGCATACAGCACCGAGCCATCGGCCGAGTACCAGACTCGGTCAACCGCCCCGGTTGCCACGGAAGGTAACCCTAGATCGATGGCAGAATTGCCTATGTGCCGCCAATCGACAGGGATATTTTGGGCCTGAGCGGCAAAACCTGCCGCTAGTACCCCTATGACTGCGAATGCCCGGATTGTGGCCCTCCGACACATGGATCGAGTCTATTGTAGCCTGTCCGGCGTTTCTTCTCGCCCAAAAGGATTGAATCTAAGCCAGTTTTTCACAAAGATTTCAAAAGGACACCTTCTTGCTACGCACTTTTGATGGTAGACTGTCTTGTTGACGGGTCTTGAGATGGGAGTGTCCTCGGAAGGGGATGGCATAGTACTGTAGATTGGCATCGGCCAGTCCGATATATTTCTTTATGGGTCTTGGGAGCATAACGAGGTTCGTCGGCGGGTTGCTCATCGCCATCCGCCTTAGTGTGCTCGGCCCAGCAGTTCCCGCTATCCAACCGACGCCGCCGCTCAAGTCATCTCATTGACTGGACAGGTCTCCGTGCTGCGCGACAACGAACCTTGGGCTCTCAACATCGGCGACAAAATCCAGACCCAGCAAGTCATCGTTACTGGCTCTGACGGCTACGCCAAGTTCGAGGTTTCCGACGGCAGCTTCTTTGAGGTTTATCCGAACTCGAATGTCGTGTTCCGGAAGAATCCGGGCAGCCTGCGGGATCTTCTCGATCTCCTGGTCGGTAGGGTGAAAATCCACATCCAGAAGCTGGGTGGGCAACCAAACCCCAACCGGATCATGACTCCGACGGCTGTGATCTCGGTTCGCGGGACCATTTTCGACGTCACGTGTAGACGATGACGATCAGACCACGACTGGTCACGGTCGAAGAAGGCTCCGTGGAAGTCCGGCACTTGCTGAAGCCGGGCAACACCAGAATCGTGAACGAGGGCGAAACGCTGGAAGTCTACAAGAACGAGCCGCTGGCGAAGAGCCGCATCGACAAGGGTGGCCTCGCGCAGCGAATCCTGCACGCCGCCGCGGATGCCGCACGCGTCGCGATCATTCAAGGAAGGCAAGCCGCAGGCACGGTCGGAACGGGTCCCGGCGGTCCGACGCTTCCCGGCGAAACCGCGCCACCGCCACCACCGACTGGTCCTCCGCCGCCGCCTTCGGCGCCGCCGCCGCCTCCGCACTAGAAACTTGGTCTTGGCGACATCAGAGCTACACCAAAACTTGTAGCATCAACCTTACAAGTCGCCGCATTCGTAGAAAGATTTCTCCTTGCTGAGCTTCAGTTTCCACCACCGGCCCGTTCGCAGCCGCACATACATCGGTTAGTCTGAAACCGAACGGCTTCGTTCCGAGTTGCCGCCGCTCAGTTGGGTTCGTTTTTTCAAATTCTCCAAAATGACCCCGAAAAAAATCGCCGCGCGCGCACAAAATTTCCCCGGAGCCGCGCCCTCCGCCGTAACCCAATTGACAACCCCCGCCGATCGCTATCACCATCGGCCCCGCCGCCCGAGTGTGCCAAACTAGTCGAGTAGGATCATCCACCATGAAGTTCGCCCCCTGGATCTGTCTGCTCATCCTCGCCGCCTCAGCTGGATTGGCTCAAACTGCGCCGCCTGCCGGCGTCGATTCCGAATGGGACGTCAGGAAGCTTCTCGAGAGCCTGGGCGCCGAGGCGCAGCACCTGAAGCCCATCATCGACCAAGTGAAGCCGGAAAGCTGGGTCTCCAAGGGCGCGCCCGACGCCTACGTCGCGCAGTGGAAATCCGCCGAAGCCCAGATCCGCTACCTGCTGACGTCCACGACGTCGCTCGCACGCGACCCCGAACGGCTCACGCTGGCGCTTGACACTTATTCCTGCGCATGGAGGCTATCGAGTCCACTCTCGGCATCGCTCGCCGAAGGCATCCGCAAATACCAGAATCCGGCGCTGGCCGACCTCACGCAATCCGTGGTGGCAGAGAACAGCAACAATCGCGAACGCCTGCGCCAGTACCTGATCGACCTCGCCTCGCAGAAGGAACAAGAGTTCCAGGTAGCCGACCGGGAAGCGCAGCGCTGCCGGGGCATGCTGCTCAACCAACCCGCGCCGCAAAGGAAGTCCCCGCGCCGATGACTGTCGAGGCAGCCATTTTCCGCTGCAGCATCTGCGGCGAGCCATCCGACGGAGATTTGCGTCGCACTGCACCAAGGACGCCTGTGCGCAATCACCGCTGCGAACGGTGTAAGCGCTGTAGCGACTGCTGCGAGTGCGAAGTGCCGCTGTCGGCCGAGGAGGCGCAGGCTGAGCCGCCGAGAACGTCGAGTGCAACCGAGCCCGCACCCGCCGAAGCCGCGGACGCCGAGCCTGTACCCGCCGAAGCCGCAGACGCCGAGCCAGCGCCCGAACCCTCCCTCCCAACACTTGAAACTGATGGCGATCATTCCGAAGAGGTCATCTAAACATGCGCCGCTCCCTTGCGAAACGAACCCTGCTCTTGTTCTCTGTCTGTTGCCTTCTTGGTTCTCTTATGCCTCGTTAACGCCGCTCTCCACATCCTGGTCCACGGACATCGCGGCGCGCGCGCCATGTATCCGGAGAACACCATCCCGGCCTTCGTCTACGCCATCGATGCGGGCGCGGACGTGCTGGAGATGGACGTCGCGGTTACCAAGGACAATGTGCTGGTGATTTCGCACGATCCGCACATCAACCGGCAGATCTGCACCGGGCCGCATCCCGGCATCGCGATTCACGAACTGACGCTGGCCGAGTTACGCGAGTACGATTGCGGCGCGCTGAAGAACCCGCAGCTTCCCCAAACAGACGCCGGTCCCCGGCACGCGCATCCCGATGCTCGATGAAGTGCTTCAATCTCTCGACGCGCGGCACTTTCCAATACAACATCGAGACCAAGATCTTTCCCGATCATCCGGAGTTGACGCCGCCGCCCGACGAATTCTCGCGCATGCTGCTGGACGTGATCCGCAAGCACAAGCTGGAGTCGCGCGTGATCGTGCAGTCGTTCGATTTCCGCACGCTGCGCGCCATGAAGAAGCTGGCGCCGGAGATCCGCCTGGCGGCGCTGTGGGAAGGCAAAGCGCGGCCGTTCCCCGAGATCGCGCAGGAAGCCGAAGCCGGCATCATTTCGCCGAAGTTCCGTCTGGTGACGCCCGAGCAGGTGAAGGCCTCGCACGCGGCCAAGCTCGAAGTCGTGCCTTGGACCGCCGACAAGCCCGAAGACTGGCAGCGCCTGATCGATGCCGGCGTGGATGCGATCATCACCGATGATCCGGCGGCCTTGATCGCCTATCTGAAAGAAAAAGGTCTCAGCTAACGCAGTCGCGTTACGCCTGCTTCTCCGCCAGCGGCCCGATCACCGGCAGCACGATGCGCTCGCCGTTGTATGTCTTGATCATCAGGTAGATCCAGATGATCAGCGCGCCGATGCCCAGCGCGAAATTGAGCAGCAGCATGATCATCGCGCCGAGAATCGGGATGTGAACGAATACCAGACCGATGATGCTCAATGCGATCCAGCAGGCGATCCAGGCGACGTTGAGAAAGATGGACTGGAAGGCGTGAAATCTCATGTTGCGGCTCTGATTGTAAGGAGCCAGAACCAGAAACAAGATCCCGGTGATGAAGCCAACCAGGTAGCACAACGCGCCCGCCACGTTTTCATTAATCCCGGTGCCGGCCGCAGCGGGGCATAGCTGCCTGGCCCGCCCCCGGCATTGGGCCTGGCGCAGAGCCAGGGACCGGTCCCGGCGCGCCTCCGGCAACCGCCGCGCCGCACTTCTGACAGAACCGGCCATCCACCGGCGAGCCGCAGTTTTGACAAAACGCCATGTTCGCTCCTTGCAAGTAGTTTACACGCCTTTACCGGACTTTACCACGCTACATAAACCTTAGCGGCCGGGGCGCGTCTTGATAGACAGGAGAAGTCAAACATGCAACTCAGACAACAAATTTGCAGCTTTTACCGCGTTGGCGGCGTTAGGAGCAGTCAGCCTGTTCGCGCAAGCGAAGTTCGGCCCGCGAGCCGGCGGAATGCGTGAGGGGCGATCCCTGCGGATGATGTCGGCGTGCTCAATCTGACCGATGCGCAGAAGACTCAGATCCAGTCGATCTTCCAGCAGTCCAATCAAACGCCAAGCCGGTCCGTCAGGACCTGATGGCGACCCGCAAGTCGCTGCGGCCGCTGTTCAGGCCGGAGACACCGCTCAGATCCAGCAACTCTCGGCCACGCGTCGGAAACGATCTCGGCCAGATCGAGGCGATCCACAGCTCGGCGGCCGGCTCAAGTCTATAAAACCTTGACGCCGGACCAACAGCAGAAGTGGGACTCGCTGCAGCAAGCCCGGCGTCCACACTTCGGCGCGCGCGGGTCACGGCCGCGGCAAACGCCGCGCGACAGTAACCGCAGTTCACCTCGCAAGGTGGGTCGCGCGATTGTTCGCCGCGGCCCACCTCGATCCGCGCTAGAATCGTCTTTCTTCCGGCTTGACCTTTCTGCTCACCGCCAGTCTGCTCGCCTTTCTGCTGCTTTGCGGACTGGCGTACCAGACTTGGACGAATCGCGCGACCGCCCTCGGTTTCCGGCGCCCGGTCGTTACTCGTGCCGGCGGGCGATCGGATGCATATCGCCGATAGCGGGCAGGGAAGTCCGGCAGTCGTCTTTGAAGCCGGGATCTCGGCGTCATGCCTGAACTGGACCGCTCTGCGCTCGCAGGTGGCGCAATTCACGCGCGCCTGCGCTTACGATCGCGCGTCGCTCGGCTGGAGCGACCCGGGCCAACTCCGCCGTCCGCATCCCGGCTCGTCGAAGATCTGCACGCACTGCTCGCCGCCGCGGGCATCTCGCCGCCCTACATCCTGGTAGCCCACTCCTATGGAGGACTGCTGGTCCGAGCGTTTGCCTCACGCTATCCGGATGCAGGTCGCCGGGCTGATCCTGATCGATCCGCTGTCGCCCTCCGACTGGGCCGACACCGTCGCCGTCCACAATCGCGGATGCTGGGCCGGGGCGTCATGCTTTCTCGGCGCGGCGCGATGCTCGCCCGCATTGGTGTGGTCCGTTTCGCGCTGGCGCTGCTTTCCTCCGGCGGCCGGCTTATCCCGAAATTCATCGCGCGCGCCGAGTTCGGGATCGGGCGAATCGGTCATCTCCCGGCTGGTCGGCGAGGTTCAGAAAATGCCTCCTGATGTCTGGCCGATGATCCAGGCGCTTGGTCCCGGCCTGAGAGCTTTCGAGGCACTGGCCGAATATCTAAGGTCTCTCCCGGACGTCTCGCGGGAGACCGCCGCGCTCGAACTGCCGGCCTCGATTCCATTAATCATACTTTCCGCCAAGAACTCTACACCTTCTCAAATCGCCGAACGCGACGAATCTCGCGCGTCGATCCATCGACGGCCGCCATCTCGTCACGAGACTCCGGCCACTGGATTCATCTGGACGAACCCGAAATCGTCGTTAATGCGATTCAAGAAATGCTCGACTCACAGCCGAAAAGAATAGCAACCAGATTTTTTGCAACCTTGGCACTCGGCTTGCACTCTAACGGAACAGAAGGTGGTTTTCTCGCGATGTTACTGGGAGCTATAGTAAGCGGATTGTTGATCTTCGGACTGTTTCTGTCGATGTTGGGCCAGTCTCCGAAACCGGAGTCGGACAAACATTTTGACACACAGGCGTGACACATTGGCACGGTCGCCGCGAAAGCACGCGACGCTACAATTGCTGCGCCTGTTTCCTCTACCGTATCGGCACTACGGTAAACGTCAGCAAGAAAATCGCGAGCGCCGTCAACCCTAGTACTACGCGAGTCCGATCCAGCGGCGCGACGTCGAAGATGGTCGGATGCCGAAGCGCGAACAGGAACAGGATCACCGCCCACACCAGCCAGGTAGGCGAGTAGAACAATCCCGAGCAGCAACAGCACCGCCGACGAACACGCGCGAGAGCAGCTTGTGATACTTCCCGGCGAACGAATAGAGGATGTGGCCGCCGTCCAGTTGCCCGATCGGAATCAGGTTGAGCGCGGTGGCGAGAATACCCACCCAGGCGGCACGCGCCACCGGATGTAGGTAGATATCCGGCCGAGCGCACTCCGGGAAAGAAGGCCCACTCGAAGGCTCGCAGAATCCGGGGCACGCCGAAGATCATGTCGCCGCGCACGGCGATGTTAGGAATCACTTTCGAAAACGCCACTCCGATCACCAGCGCCGGCACCAGCGCCACGAAACCCGCGAGCGGTCCCGCGATTCCAATGTCGAAAAGCGCGCGCCGCGTGTAGATCGGCGACCGGATCCGGATGAATGCGCCCAGTGTTCCGATGGGCGTCGGCGCCGGTAAGAAATATGGCAGGCTCGCGTCGACCCCGTAGTACCGGCACGCGAAATAGTGACCCAGCTCGTGCGCCAGCAGGATGGTCATCAGTGTCAGGAAAACGCCAGGCCGTCGGCCAACAGCCCGGGGTGCGCCTGCAGCGTCGAGAAAACCCGGAGGTACTGCTCCAGTTCCACTGGCCGGTTGCTCTGGAATCCTTGCGCGAACACCACGCCGACGGTGGTGGTGCTCAGCAGCGTCAGGCCCAACAGAAACCAATGCAGGGCCCAGCGCGACGCCGAAATTGTCACTTTGGGGAAAGGTGAGCGCAGCCCTCAGACGGCCGTTCGCGGAGCTGGGAACCACGACAACTACACTACTGCAGCGACTGCAGCTCCTTGCCGGGTTTGAATCGCACCGCTTTGCCGGGCGGGATGGCCACTTCGGCGCCGGTGCGCGGGTTGCGTCCGATGCCGGTCTTGCGCGGCCGCACGTTGAAGATGCCGAAGCCCCGCAACTCGATGCGCTCGCCATGCGAGAGCGCCCGCTTCATGCTTTCGAAAACCGTCTCGACGGCCATCTCGGCCTTGGTCTTGGTGATGCCGGTCTTGTTTACGACTTCGTTAATGATATCGAGCTTGATCACGGTGTCGCCCTCCCGATGAAACAGCGCTGAATCGAAGTGGAATTGCTCCCGAGCACGGCCCCGAGCACCCAATCGCAGGAGCAAACCTCATGATAGGATTAGGGTTAGGCCCCTGTCAAGGGCGGCTTTTCCGGAATGACTCCAGCTAGCGACCGCTCGCTCCACCCCACGGCGTTTCGCCAAGCCTGCGCACAGTTCGCCTCCGGCGTCGCGATCGCTACCGTGCGCGCCCGCGATGGAGCGCCGCATGGACTGACGGTGAGTTCCTTGACCTCAGTTTCGATCTCGCCGCCGCTGGTGCTGATCTCGATCGATCTCGGTTGCCCGTTTCTTTCGCATTTCCGGCTGTCGACGCATTTCGCCGTAAATGTTTTGAGCGAATCGCAGCGCGATCTCTCGGTGACCTTCGCCGAGAAGCCGGAAGGCCGATTCGACGAAGTGGATTGGACCGCGGGCGTTTGTGGCGCGCCGCTGATCGGCGGTTGTCTGGCTAGGCTCGAATGCCGCGCGGCGTCGATTCTTGAAATCGGCGATCATGCTGTGTTCCTGGGCGAAGTAGAGCGAGTGGATTGCCGGGAGGGCCAGCCGCTGCTCTATTTCAATCGCGACTATCGGTCGCTCGGATAATTCGCCAGGGCGAGCCAGGCGACGAGCGCGGCGTACTTCTGATCCTGCGTCCAGGGCGGTCCGATGGGTTTTCCCAAGATAGCCACGCGGCGTTCGAGTTCAGCCGCGTCGACTTTCAGGTGCGAGGCGGCGCGTTCGAAGATCTCGCGCTCCTTTACTCCGAGCACGGGAAGGCCGCAGTGTTCTCCGGCCTCGGCCACAACATTGCGGTAGAACTCGCCTTCGGCGGTGTGGATCAAGGCGTGCGATGCGAGCACTTTTTCAAGCGCCGGCAGCGCGCGGCCCGATCCCAGCGTGATGCCGCAAGCCACGACTTGGAATCCGCAGCCCGCGTAGATCGTCGATCGCTTCGCGCAGGGCGTTGCGCGCAAGTTCGGCGCTGCTCTTCTCGCACCGGTCGAGTAAAGCCTTGCCGTCGGCGAATTCGAGAGGCTCGGCTGCATGATAGGGTTGCTTGGATCCGCGGATGCGCGGATCGGCGATTTCGATTCGACGGCGGTCGATCACTTCCGGACGGCCCGGTGCGCCCGCGATCGCCACCAGTGCCGCCCAACCGGAATGGGTGCGGCAGCCCAGGGCGGCAGGCTCGGTCTTTCGGGCCATTTAGCGTCGAGCGCTCGATGCATCGGGCACTGCGATCACGTCCACGCCCATCTGGGTGTCGAGCGCCGGCAACCCTTCGAACGGCAGCATGGTGCCGGCGGGCGGCTTCCTGCCGGTATAAAAATCGGCTCGCACTTCTCGCACGCTGTTGATCAAGGCGCGCGAGGTCAGATACACATGCGACATGACGACCTGCGCGAAGCTCGCCTCCGACGAATTCAACGTCCGTTCCAGCCGATCGAAAGCCAGCTTCAGATCCTGATCATCGCTGCCGAAAGCCATCTGCGTGCCGGTGATCACCAGCTTGCCGCCCGCAACCAGAGCGACGCGAGAATAGCTTGCGGGCCTGGCAGGATCGGGCGGGTTCAAGAACCGCGTGCCTTCCGCGGCCGGCGACCGCAGCCGCGCCACCGCTTCGCACGACGCCGCAGGGATCACCGGCTCGCGGCGCATCTGGACGTAGTTGAGCGCCGCCCCGGGAAAACTCGCGGTCATCAATCCGTGCGCGTTCTTCTGCTCTTCAAGCGAGCTGACGAAACAAGTGACGCGCAGCGCGTCCGCCGGCTCAAGGCCCGCGCCTCGCATCGCCGCCTTCAATTGCTCCAGCGATTGCGCGACGTTCGGCGCCGCCTGCCCGGAAAGGAACGCCACGCCGTTCGGGTTCACCGGCTTCTTGTCCATCTCGATGGTCTCGATCACGATCTGGGCGCCGGTCAGCGGCAATGCGCCCACTTGCACGACGCTCAGCGCTGGCAGCGGTTGATGTTTGTCGCTGAAGGCGTCGGCGGCCAGTTCGCCCACGCGGCGCAGATCGCCGGAACCGGAGACGAAGGCGCGTAGCTTGACGATTGTTCCGTGGCTCTTCTTGAGCAGGTATTTCAGCGCATCGCGGGTCTGTTGCGAGAGGAGTCCCTTGGTTGACAGCGGCGACACTTGAAACGCAAGCCGGTCCGTTTCGGCCACCACCACGTTCGGCAGCTCCGGCGGCAGTGGTAGCACCTGCGTCTCTTCGGGCTTTTCTTTCTTCTGCTTGCTTTCGGGAAGGACTTGCGGGATGTAGCCCTCGTCAGTGCCTGGCCGCTTTTTCTTTTGCGCTGGCAGATTCGGCGCGGCCAGTGCAGTCAGGAAGGTCAAAATCAAGGCGGTGCGACAACAAGCCATGGCTGCTCGTGTCCGATTTTATCAAAGCCCGCCGCCCTGCTACATTGAGTGCAGTGAGCGCCACGCTGACAACGCCGAAGCCGCCGGCCATCGGCAGCTCCCGTTTCACTCGCTTCGCCTGGGGAGTGCTTGGTTGGAACATCCTGGTGGTGGTGTGGGGCGCGTATGTGCGCGCCAGCGGTTCGGGCGCGGGATGCGGCAACAATTGGCCGCTCTGCAATGGCGAGGTAATTCCGCAAGCGCCGAGAATTCAAACCATCATCGAATTCGGCCATCGAGCTTCCACGGGCGTAGCCGGAATCGCGGTCGCGGCGCTTCTGGTGTGGGCTTGGTTGCTCTTCCCGCGCGCGCATCGCGTGCGGAAGATGGCGATCGCGTCCGTCGTGTTCCTGGTTGTGGAAGCCGCGCTTGGCGCCGGGCTGGTGTTGTTTCAATATGTGGACGCCAATGCCTCGGTGGGCCGCGCGATTTATCTTTCGCTGCATTTGGCGAACACCCTCTTTCTGCTGGCGGCGTTAGCGCTCACTGCCTGGTTTTCGCGCGAGCCGGAACGGACGCTGCGGCCGCTGTCGGGGTGGACGCTGGCAAGTCTTCTGGTGGCGCTGCTGATCGGCGTCAGTGGAGCGATCGCGGCCTTAGGCGACACTTTGTATCCTGCCTCGTCGCTGGCCGAAGGCATTCGGCAGGATCTTTCGGGAACCGCGCACTTCCTGTTGCGCCTGCGAGTCTTCCATCCGGTGCTCGCGATCCTCGGCGGCCTGTATTTTCTCACGTTGGCGGTGTGGACGCTGCGCTCCAAACCAAGTCCTCAAGCCAACGCCATCGCGCTGGCAGTCTTGACCCTGACGCTGGCGCAGATCGCAGCGGGATCAGTCAATCTTGCGCTGCTAGCGCCCATTCCGATGCAACTCGTGCACTTGCTGCTGGCCGATTTGGTTTGGATTTCACTTGTGCTTCTCACGGTGGAAGCCTCGCCGCGGATCGAAGCCTACTGAATCTCGCCGCGCCGGCTGTGCTGGTTGCCTCCTCGCCGGAGCGAACGGATGAAAGCCTGGAGATCGCGCGATGTCTCCCGTCCCTTGCGCCGCACCGCGCGCACCGGCGCGGCTAATCGCGCATAAAATTATCACAACAATATTGCATTTTTGCCGAATCTCTGTTAACAGCGCGTGAATGTTTATCGCGTTGCAAATACAATACAATTCGCACTAATTGACAACCTCTCGGGCTTATGGCAAAGTTCAATTTTCCGAAATACTAATCCTCATAATTTGGAGTTGCTGATGCCTGGAAAAGTCCTGCTCTCCGGCCTGGTGGCCGTCTCGTTGTTCGCGCAAACCTATACCGGCTCGATCGCCGGCCGTGTCCAAGATTCCACTGGTCTGGCGGCGCCCGACGTGACTGTCGTCATCACGGACGTGAACACCAACGCGACGGCGCGCACACAAACGAATTCCGTGGGCGACTACATCGTCTCGTTCCTGAAGCCCGGCACGTACACGGTCGCGTTTTCGAAAGACGGGTTCAAAGAACAGGTCCAGCAAGGCCTGGCTTTGCAGATCAACCAACAACTGCGCGTGGACGGCGCGCTGCAGGTCGGCGCGGTGAGCGAGAAGGTGGAGGTGGCGGCGTCGGCCGAACTGATCAACTACACGTCGCCCGAGATCGGCCACGTGGTGGGCGAAGAGCAGCTCATGAACATCCCGCTGGTGGCCACCAACTCGCGCGGCCGCGCCACCGTTCTGCTATCCAAGCTGGTGCCGGGCGTGACGTCCACCAGCTCGAACAACAGCAACATTAACAACTTCAGCTTTGGCGGCGGACGGCCCGTAACGAACGAAATTCTAGTGGACGGGCTGCCCACCACGAACCCGTCGGACGAAACCTACACCCTGACTCCCAGCCCGGATTCAGTGCAGGAGTTTAAGGTGATCACGACGCCGTTCTCAGCGGAATTCGGGCACACCGGCGGCGGCGTGATGCTGCTGACCTCGAAGTCCGGAACCAACGTGCTGCACGGCATGGTGTTCGATTACTTCCGCAACCGCGTGCTGAATGCCGCGCCGGTCTTCGGGTCGGCCAGCCCGCTCAAGTATGTGCAAAACGATCCGGGCATCACGATCGGCGGCCCTGTCGTGCTTCCCAAGCTCTACGACGGGCGCAACAAGACGTTTTTCTTTTTCGACTTTAACGTGACGCTGGCGTCCAACGGAAATCTGTATCAGCAATTGGTGCCCACCCAGCTTGAGAAGGGAGGCGATTTCTCCCAGACTTTTGCCGGCGGAAAGCAGGTTCCGATTTACGATCCGCTGAAGACCACCCAGAATCCGGACGGCACGTTTTCGCGCGTTCAGTTTCCCAACAATGCGATACCGCTGTCGCGCATCGATCCGGTGGCGGCCGAGATCGTCAAGTTCTTTCCAGATCCAAATGCCAACCTTTCGAGCGGTCTGAACTATTCGGTGGCGCCGCCGCAGACACGCCAGACCTGGCAGTCGATCATCCGGTTGGACCAGAATTTCAGCGACTCCGATCGAGGGTTTTTCCGCTTCGGCCGCTACAATCCGAACGGCGACCAGCAGGCTCGCATTCCGAACAAGGCCAACAACGACACCGCGGGCGGATTCCGTGACAGCCAGGCCGTAGTGAGCGAAACGCACGTTTTCTCGCCACGCTTGGTGAACGATCTTCGCGCCGGCTTCGTTCAGGAAGTGAACTACACACTGCCCAGCGGCAGCGCCGCGCCCGAACTGGGCCTGAAGGGCGTCCCGCTCAACGAATTTCCGATCATCAAGGTCAACCAGATGATCCAGCTCGGCTCCAGTCCTTACAGCGCGGATCGCGATCGCAGTTGGGTTTTTTCGAACGCGTTGAACTGGCAAAAAGGGCGCCACACCATCAAAATGGGCGGCGACTTCCGGCGGCAGATGTACAATTTCTACAGCCCCGGAAAGCTGGCCGGCACCTACACGTTCAACCCGAGCTTCACCAGCTTTCCCGGCAAAGGCGCGACAGGCTTCGGTCTCGCGGACCTGCTGCTGGGGCTGCCGACGTCCACGTCGTTCAGCGGAACCGACTACACCTACCGCCTGAATATCAACAGCGCCGGGATGTACGTGCAGGACGATTTCAAACTCAGCCCCAAGCTCACCATCAACCTGGGCCTGCGCTGGGAGTTCGATGGACCTTACTCGGAAGCCAACGGACAATTCGCGAGCTTCAATCCCACACTGATCAATCGCACGACGGGAACGCCCGGAGAAGTCGAATTCGCGGGGCGCGATGGAGCGCCGGATCATTTCGCGCCGAACATCTATCACAACTTCCTTCCGCGAATCGGTTTCGCCTGGAGCTTTCTGCCGAAGACGGTGCTGCGCGGAGGCTACGGAGTGTACCGGCTTCCGGCCATCGGGTTTTCGGCGATCGGGCCGATCTCGCAATACGGCGTGAACCAGACCTTCGCCAGCACCGACAGCAACATCACACCTTTTTATACTTTCGCCACCGGAGTTCCGGCCCGTCAGTTCAACGTGGACGCCAACGGCCTGCCGAACGTTCCGGCCAGTCTCACCAAGCCCAGCTCGAGCGTTTTCGAAATCGACCCGCGCGATCGAACGCCGTACAACCAAAGCTGGCAGCTCGGAATCCAGCGCCAGATCACTAATAACTGGTTCTTCGAAGTCGACTACGTGGCGACGAAGGGCACCAAGCTGCCGGTTCTGCTTCCGCTCGACCAGCTCCGTCCCGACCAGTTCGGCCCTCCGGCCAACCGGCAGAACCTGCGCCCGTTCCCGCAGTATGCGGCCGTCACGATGCTGGCGAACGATGGAAGCTCGATTTACCATTCGCTGCAAGCGAAACTGGAGCACCGCTGGCAGAGCGAATTTTTGCTGCAGGCCGCCTACACATTCAGCAAACTGATCGACGACGTGGATGCGCCGGCGCGGGCCAACGGCGCGCCCATCCAGAATGTTTACGATTTGCGCGGCGAGCGCGGCGTGGGCGGCTACGACATCCCCCATCGCCTGGTGGCGAATTTCGTGTACCAGGTTCCGCTGGGCCGGGGCGGCAAGTATCTGAGCCGCACGCCCGTGCTGAACTATGTGATCGGCGGCTGGCAGGTTTCGGGAATTGCCGAATTTCAGATCGGCCTCCCGCTGCAAATTACGCAGCCCAACAACACGGGCGGCTTCACCGGCAGCCAGCGTCCCACGCTGGTTGGATCGCCGGCATTGAATCGCGGCGATCGCACTCTGACCAGATATTTCAACACCGACGCTTTCCAAATCACGCCGCAGTTCGGACTCGGCACCTCGCCCCGCTTCCCGCTGCACAACCCGGGCATCAACAATACGGACTTGTCGATCATGCGGAATTTCCCGTTCCGGGAGCACTACAACATTCAGTTCATCGGACAACTTTTCAACGCCTGGAATCACCCGCAATACAGCGCTGTGAGCGGCGCGTTGAACGCCAAGAATTTCGGCGCGGTTACCGGCGCACAGTCGTCGCGCGTCACCGAATTCGCTTTGAGGATATTCTTCTAAGATGCGCGCTTTTATCGCACTGTTGGTCGGCTTCGCGGGTCTGGCGCTCGGCCAAACCCGGCATGTAGTGGTGATATCGCATCGCGGCGAGCACCTACATCATCCTGAAAACACCATGCCTGCTTTTCGCGCGGCTTTCGAGGCCGGCGCCGATTTCATCGAAGTGGACGTGCGCACCACCTCCGACGGCAAGCTGATCCTGATGCACAACGACACCGTGGATGCGCGCACCAACGGGACGGGCGCCGTCAAAGACATGACGTTCGACCAGATCCGTGCGCTGGATGCGGGCGCGAAGTCGGGCCCGAGTTCGCCGGAACCCAAGCGCCGACCTTCGATGAAGCGCTCGCGTTCGCCCGCGGAAAGATCGGCATCTATGTCGACACCAAGCGCGCGTCGGCCGCCGATATCGTGGCCGCGCTCGAACGCCACGACATGCAGGATCACGTCGTGATTTACGGCGGCTATCAGTATCTTAAGCAAGTCTCGGAACTGCGTCCGAAGATCAAGGTGATGCCGGAGTCGGTAAACGTCGCGGTGATGAAGAAGCTGATCGATGAGCTCAAACCCAAGGTCATCGCATTCGGCGCGCGCGACTTTACCGACGAGATCATCGGCCTGGCCCGCGACGCCAAAGCCGAAGTCTATGTCGACCGCCTCGGCGAAGCCGACCGTCCCGAAATCTGGCAGGATGCGATCGATCGCGGTGCGGACGGAATCCAGACCGACAAACCGGCCGAGCTGGTCGAGTATCTTCGCTCGAAGGGCTATCACCGCTAACGGCCGCACGAACCCGCTTCGCTGCGCATCCCGCCGTTGCGCTCCCCCCGGCGCGCGCACCGCATTACCCTGCGCGAGATCCCCATAGTACTTTGGTTAGGATGCAGATTAGACGAAAAGGCCCTAGGTTGAGTACGAGTCCCGCGTGTATCCTAAGTTCTGATCTGGTGCGGACCAGTTCTATCTTCCGGAGCGCATATTAGATGAACATCATTGGAGCCAGTGGTCTTGCCAACTCGATCAGTTTCAAGCGCAAGCATTGGCCAGGACTCAATGAGCGCGAGTACCGGATCTCGCAAGGCCACGATGCCGCGGCTGCTCTGATCGTCGACGGGGTTCTGGTGGCCGCCGCCGCCGAGGAGCGCTTCAACGGGCAGAAACACTCGGGCGCGTTTCCCACGGGCGCGATTCACTATTGTCTGTCCGAGGCCGGCCTCACCTTGGATGACGTTGACGAGATCGTCCACGCGTTCGACTATGCTCCGCTCGCGGAGCTGTACTCGATGGACCCGATCTCCCAGGAGCTCTATCGCGACGTTCTTTCCGAGGACGCGCTGCTGGCATCCGTCCGCGCATGCCTGCCAGGTTTTCCGGTGGAGCGCGTCCGGCAGGTGAATCATCACCTGGCACATGCGGCCAGCGCCTACTTCACTTCGGGATGGGAAGAATGTCTGGTAGTCGTGATGGACGCCATGGGCGAAGCGCAAAGCATCTCGGTGTATCACGCCCACGATGGCTTGCTCGACTTGATTCGCGAGATTTCGGCCAACGATTCCATCGGGATACTGTATTCGCTGGTAACCTTGCATCTAGGGTTCGATTTCAACGCCGACGAGTACAAGATCATGGGGCTGGCGCCCTACGGAAACGCCAGCCGCTACCGGGCGTTTTTTGAAAAAGCGGTGGAGCTGCGGCCGGACGGCGCCATTCGGATCCCGATGCTGCGCCTGAACAAGACGCGCGACGAGCGGGAGAATTACGCGCAGAGCCGCCAATATCTGAGCGAAAATCTCATCGCCGAGCGCAAGCCCGAGGACGAGATCACGGATGCGCATCGCGACGTCGCGGCTGCTCTGCAGGAGTGCCTGAATCGAGTGGTGCTGCATATCTGTTCGCATTTTGGAAGCAGGACCGGTCTGCGGAAACTTGCCCTGGCAGGCGGCGTGGCCCTCAACTGTACGGCCAACGGTCGCCTGATGTGCGCCGGGGCCTTTGACGAGATCTATGTGCAGCCCGCGGCGGGCGACGACGGCGTTGCCTTGGGCGCTGCGCTGTGCGGCGCGTGGGATGCAGGGGAAGTGATCAACACCAGGATGCCGGTTCCGTTTTACGGCCCCGCGTATTCGCAAGCGGAGGTGGACCTCGCCATCCAGGAATTCGCCAGCCAGGTTGAGGTGACGCGATTCCCGTCGTTGGATGCCGCGTGCGCGCAGGCCGCGCAACTCATCGCGCAGGGACGAGTCTTAGCGTGGTTCCGAGGGCGCATGGAATTCGGACCGCGAGCTTTGGGCAACCGGTCCATACTGGCGGATCCCGCGAATCCGGCCATGCGCGACCGGATTAACGCCATGGTGAAGAAGCGCGAAGGCTTCCGTCCTTTTGCGCCGGCGGTTAGCTTGGAGCAGGTAGACCAGTGGTTTGACGTGCCACCCGGACGAGAATTTCCTTACATGATCGCAACGGTGAATGTGCGGCCGGAGTATCGCGCGCAATTGCCGGCCGTCACTCATGTGGACGGGTCGGCGCGGGTGCAAACCGTGTCGGCGCAAGACAACCAGGATTTCCACACGTTGTTGCGCGCGGTGGGCGCGGCGACGGGGCGCGAGATGGTGCTGAATACCAGCTTCAACGTCAAAGGTCAGCCCATGGTGAACACGCCGCGCGAAGCGATGACGACGTTCTTAGGTACCGGGATCGAGTTTCTGTTTTTGGAGAACACGATGGTTTCGCGACGCGGGGGTTTGAAAGCAGAATGACGCCGGGGCATCCTACGGCAACGCCCTTGCCGGCGGCACTGCGGCCCACTGAGCGCGCCAGCCAGCGGGGTCGCCAATCCCTGACGATTCGATTGTCGGGTCAGACGGCATCCCGGCTGCGAGACGTCGCCGGCACAACCGACTCTGGCGTCCAGGCCGCCGTACTGGCCGCTTGGGCGAGCGTCTTGGGTCGTTACGGAAACCAGGACGACGTCGTGTTCGGCTTTGCGGGGAAGGATGCGCCGCTTGCGCCGTTGCGACTGCAGCTCGACGCCGAGCGAACTGTTGAATCGTGGCTCGCGAGCGTTGCGCACCTCATCGAAAGTGTCAGGGAACATGGCGTTCCGCTGCCGGAGCAGACGCCTCCTTTTCAGACAGCGATGGTGTTTGATTCTCTCCCCCGAGATCCCCTGCCGCTGATGATTCGAGTGTCGGGCGACGACGGCGACGCGTTGCAACTGACGGCCGACTTCGATGGCGCACGATTCGCCCACGGCGCGGTCTTGAATGTCCTCCAAAGTCTGGCGGCGTTGCTCGATTCCCTGGCTCTCTCAGACCGCGGACAGAAGTTCTCGGAACTCTCGTTGGTCGGCGCCAGTGCTTGGGCCCAACTCGAGCGTTGGAACGATACCACCAGCGAGTACGCGAGCGAGAAGTGCATCCATGAGTTTTTCGAAGAACAAGCGCGGCGCACTCCGGACAATCCCGCAGTCAGTTTCCAAGACCAGACGCTCACCTATCAGGAACTGGATCGCAAGTCCAACCAGCTCGCACGCCACCTGCGCTCGCTCGGCGCGGCGCCGGACCAGATCGTCGCGGTCTCGCTGGAACGCTCCGTCGACATGCTGGTGGCGCTGCTCGCCATCTTGAAGTCGGGCGCCGCCTACCTGCCGCTCGATCCCGCTTATCCGCACGAGCGCCTCGAATTCATGTTGCAGGATTCCGGAGCGCTGCTGTTGCTGACTGCCGAGCAGCTCTCGGCAAAATTTCCGGAGATCCAGAAGCCTTTGGTGAAGATCGATTCCGACTGGCCTCCAGTGGAAGCCAACGCCGCCGACTCGCTCGGCCACACCGCCGCAAGCAGCAACCTCGCGTACGTGATCTACACCTCCGGTTCCACCGGCAAGCCGAAGGGCGTCATGATCGAGCATCGCCAAGTCTCGAATTTTTTCACCGCCATGGATCGCGTCATCGGTCCCGAGCCCGGCGCATGGCTGGCGGTCACCAGCATATCGTTCGACATCTCGGTGCTGGAGTTGTTCTGGACCCTGGCCCGCGGCTTCCATGTGGTCTTGCAATCAGAATCCGACAAGCTGGTTTCACAAGGCGACTACTCCATATCGGCGCAGATCGCGCGTCACCGCGTCACGCACATGCAGTGCACGCCTTCGATGGCGCGGCTGCTGGCCGCTGCCCCCGAGTCGCGACAAGCGCTGGGCCGGCTGCAAAAGCTGCTGGTCGGCGGAGAAGCTTTTCCCTCATCGCTAGCGGCCGATCTCGCACGCGCCACCGCCGGCGAGATCCACAACATGTATGGCCCCACCGAGACTACGATTTGGTCGACGACCTACCGCGTCTCCGGCAACGAAGACGCCATGCCCATCGGCCGCCCCATCGCGAATACTTATGTCTACGTACTGGACAAGAATCTGAAGCCCCTGCCGATCGGCGCTCCCGGCGAACTGTGCATCGGCGGAGCGGGAGTGGTGCGCGGCTACCTCCATCGGCCCGAATTGACCGCCGAGCGCTTCCCCTCGAACCCATTTCGCGGCGGAGAGCGTGTGTACCGCACCGGCGACCTGGCGCGCTTCCGCCCGGACGGCGAAATCGAGTTCCTGGGGCGCATCGACAATCAGATTAAGATCTCCGGTTTCCGAGTTGAACTGGAAGAGATCGAGGCCGTGCTCGGGCGTCACCCCGGCGTTCGCGCCGCCGCTGTCATCACGCGGGAGGATGTCCCGGGCGAGTTGAGGCTGGCGGCTTATGTTGTCGCGGCCGAAGCGCAGCCGTCGCTCGCGAAGGAGCTGCGCATTTACTTGCACCAAAAATTGCCGCCTCACATGCTTCCGTCCAGCTTCGCCTTTCTGGATTCGCTCCCGTTCACGCCCAACGGCAAAATCAATCGCAAGGCTCTGGCCGCGCTGGCACCCCCGCCGAAAGAATCTTCTGGACCGGCTGTGACGCCCGCCGCCATGGAGCAACTCATCGCCAATATCTGGAAGGAAATCCTGAGCGTTGACGAGGTGTCTCCGACTGAAAACATCTTCGATCTCGGAGCTACTTCGCTGACCACCATAGAAGCCGCATCGCGGTTGCGAGAGGCATGTCGTCGAGAGATCGCCGTCACGGAATTGTTCCAGCATCCCACCATCCGCGCCCTGGCCGCGTACCTGGTGGATCCCGCAAATTCGGCGCCGGTGAGCCGCAGCGCCGGCCGGGCCCTTTCTCGCCGAAGCGCGATGCTAAGGAGATCGTCGCGTTGAAATTGCGCCAACGGGAAGCTTAGCGATGGACCCCATCACCACGAAAGTGCGTGAAATGTACGCGCGGTTCCCCTACCCATCGCCCCAGGCGACGGGCCGGAAACTCAAGGAACTCTACAATCTGCTCAAGATCTTCGAAATGGAGACCGGCTACGACTTCACAGGCAAGACCATCCTCGATGCCGGCACCGGCACCGGACACCGTCTGATCGAAGCCGCCAAGGCGTTTCCGAACAACCAGTTTGTCGCTACTGACGTCGGCCCGGTAGCGCTATCCATCGCGCGCCAGACCGCTGCGCACGAGGGTGTCGAGAACATCCAGTTCCGCCTCGCCAATCTCATGGACGATGAGGAGCGTCTGGGCGTGTTCGACATCGTTCTCTGCATGGGCGTTGTGCAACATTTGTCCGACCCTCCACGCGGACTGCGCAATCTGGTTCGCAATCTTGCCGACGACGGCATCATCTTCGTCTACATCTATGGCAGGCACGGCGCCAGGGAGCGGATGCGGCGCAAGCACATTGCGTCCCTGCTGCTCAATGACAGACCGGACGATTTCGATCTCGGCATCCGCATCGTCAAGGATCTAGGTTTTGACAATTTCGATTTTGACTACGGTTGGAATTTGAACTTCGAGGACGATGCGTCGCGCGACAGCCTGATCGTGGACGCCTACCTCAACGTCAACGACAACTTATACGCCGCCGATGAAATCTTCAACCTGGTGCGTCATTCCGGACTCTACGGATTCGCGACCTATGGACTCGCCCTGGACCGGCAGGGATGCCTGTTCGACACACGGCTTCAACCCGAAAGCCGCCCGATTACAGAATGGACCGACTTGTCGTCGGAATTGGAGACTCCGCTCCTTCGCGATGCGTATCAGAAACTCTCGCTTGCCGATAAGTACCGACTGATCGACCTCATGTACGAGCCTGCCGGCTACACCCTCTTGGGATTCAAGGAAAATGCACTGCGACACTTCGAAGCGGACCATCGCATCATGACTAACATGCTCAAGATCACCGATCTACAAACCGCTCCGGAAGTCTTGGCGAAGGGGGACTAGCATAGCTAGTATCGACAGTACGAGCGGTACATCCAACCATTGTTCTATCCCTTTCTGAACCAAAGAACCATTGACCATCGGTCCGGGTCAAATCTATACTTGATCACCACTAACTTACACGCACCAGAATTCGGCACGCCGACCGCCGAGTCTGCGGTATTGCTCTGTCATGACGCACTCGCCATCTACGCCCAACTCTTCCTCAATCGCAGTGATCGGCATGGCGGGCAGATTTCCCGGAGCAAAGAGCGTCGCTGAATTCTGGCGGAATCTGAAGTCGGGTGTCGAGTCCATCCGGCCTTTGAGCGACCAGGAACTTTTGCGCGCCGGTGTCGATGCGGAGTTGCTGAGCGATCCGGGCTACGTGAAAGTGGCCTCGGCGTTGGACGACGTGGAGATGTTTGACGCGTCGTTCTTCGGATTCAGTCCGCGCGACGCCGCGATTCTGGATCCCCAGCAGCGGCACTTTCTGGAATGTTGTTGGGAAGCCCTGGAAGACGCTGGATGGGATCCCCAGCAGTTTGCGGGGTCGGTAGGCGTATATGCCGGTTCCGGTTTCAACGGCTATCTGATCCACAACCTGCTTCCGAACCAGAAGCTGATGAAGAGCGCTGGAGAGTTCGTGCTCCGGCAGACCGGCAACGACAAGGACGTTCTGGCCACTCGCGCCTCCTATCATCTGAACCTGACGGGTCCGAGCATGACCATACAGACGGCCTGCTCGACGTCGCTGGTTTCCATCCACGTCGCCTGCCAAAGCTTGCTCAATCACGAGTGCGACATGGCGCTGGCCGGCGGCGTCACCATTGAGGTTCCCAGCCATGCCGGATACGAATATCGCGAAGGTGAGATCCTGTCGCGCGACGGCCATTGCCGATCTTTCGACGCCGCGTCTTCGGGGACGGTTTTCGGAAGCGGTGTCGGGATCGTGATTCTGCGCCGCCTGGAAGATGCGCTCGCGGATGGCGATCAGATTCACGCCGTCATTCTAGGGACTGCCATCAACAACGACGGCTCGCGCAAGGTAGGGTATCTGGCGCCCAGCGTAGCCGGACAGGCCGAAGTCGTGGTCGAGGCTCTTTCGGTGGCCGGTGTGGATGCGGATTCGATCTCCTACGTCGAGACCCACGGCACCGGGACGTTGGTGGGAGACCCGATCGAAGTTTCCGGACTCACCACGGCGTTCCGCCAGAGCACGGACCGGCGAGGTTACTGCGCGATTGGCTCAGTGAAATCCAACGTGGGGCACTTGGACGCGGCCGCAGGCGTGGCCGGGTTCATCAAGACTGTGCAAGCTCTGAAGCATCGCCAGATTCCGCCTAGTCTGAACTTCTCCAAGCCAAATCCGCTGATCGACTTTGAGAACAGTCCGTTTTTTGTAAACACCAGCTTGCGCGAATGGCCGAACGGGAAGTATCCGCGCCGCGCGGGCGTAACTTCGCTCGGCATCGGCGGCACCAACGCGCACGCGGTTGTGGAAGAAGCGCCGCGAATTGCGCCATCCGGACCTTCCCGAAAATTCCAGCTGCTCACCATTTCCGCCAAGACTGAATCCGCGCTCGATTCGGCCGCCACCCGGCTCGGGAATTTTCTCGAAGAGCATCCGGACGTCAATCTTGCAGACGTTGCCTTCACACTGCATCGAGGCCGTGCGAAGTTCGCGCACCGCCGCGCCGTGGTTTGCCAGACACCGGCCGAAGCGGCCACTCTGCTACAGCGCAAAGGAACTGGTGCAGCGTCCTCGACGAAAGACCAATTGGAACGGCCGGTTATTTTCCTGTTTTCCGGGCAGGGCGCTCAGTATGTGGACATGGGCCGGGGTCTCTACGAGACCGAAGCAGTCTTCAAGGCTCATGTAGACCAGTGTTGCGAACTGCTGGCCGGACCGTTGGGCCTGGATCTGCGAACCATCCTTTTCCCTTCCGGCGATCGCGAAGAGGCGGATCGTCAACTCGCCCAGACCGCGACGACGCAGCCGGCGCTTTTCGTGATCGAATACGCGCTGGCGAAGCTATGGGAATCGTGGGGCATCCGGCCGGACGCGATGCTCGGGCACAGCATAGGAGAATTTGCCGCAGCTTGCCTGGCCGGCGTCATGAGCCTGGAAGATGCGCTGTCGGCGGTTGCAACGCGAGGCCGCTTGATGCAGGCGCTGCCCGCGGGCGGCGCGATGTTGGCCGTCGGGTTGAACGAGCACGAGGCCATTCAGGTTGCTAATGGAACTCTTTCGCTGGCCGCTGTGAACGGCCGCGACCAGTGCGTGATCTCCGGCGCCGCGGAGCCTCTCAGAGAGGTCGAGAGCCGGCTCACCCGCGACGGCGTCTCTTGTCATCCACTCCAAACCTCGCATGCGTTCCACTCCGCGTTGATGGACGCGGCGCGTCGAGCCTTTCGTCGAAGCGATGCGCCAGATTCGCCTGAACCCGCCGAGCATCCCCTTCGTCTCCAACGTGACCGGCGATTGGATCACTGACCAGCAGGCTACCGATCCCGCGTATTGGGGACAGCATCTCCGGCAGCCGGTTCGATTCGCGGCGGGACTTGAGAAGCTGTTCGAAAAGCCGGCCGCCGTGTTGATCGAAGTCGGATCGGGGCGCGTGTTGTCCGGCTTGGCGTCGCAGCATCCGGCAAAATCTCCCG
Source organism: Terriglobia bacterium (assembly GCA_963792065.1). Classification (GTDB taxonomy): domain Bacteria; phylum Acidobacteriota; class Terriglobia; order Bryobacterales; family Bryobacteraceae; genus Palsa-89. The sequence continues at coordinate 4,175,490 of CAWBUU010000001.1, read as the reverse complement.
ACCACAAGTTCGTTTCCTCGCTGCGCCCTCGCCAGGACACCAGCCCGGATGACCGCTTCCTGTTGGCATCCCTGGGTGAGTTGTGGAAGTCAGGTGTGGCGGTGGATTGGGCGGCTTTCCACGCTAACGAGCGCCGCCTCCGCGTGCCGCTGCCAACGTATCCCTTCGAGCGAAAGCGCTTTTGGATGGACGCGCCGAAGCACGCGAGTCGAGGCCCCCGCGAGATCGACGCCACGTCGCCGGAAGCCGATTCCGAAATTGCGTTTTACCGGCCGGCTTGGAAGAAATCCGAACTGCGGCCGGCGCCGAGCTTGGATACCCAACGGCCGTGGTTGATCTTCCGTGACGACTCGGGTGTGGGATCGGCCGTAGCAGCCGAGCTCACGCGCCAGGGCCAGGTGGTCATCACCGTGACCCCCGCGACGGCGTTTCGGAAGCTCGACCAGCATCGCTATCGACTTCGAGCGGGACAGCGGGCCGACTATGACGAATTGCTAGCTGATTTGCTTCACTCAGGCCAGGTCCCTGGTCAGGTGCTCCATCTTTGGCCGCTCATGGCCGGTGATGACATGGACCTGTGCTTCTACAGCCTGCTGTTTTGGGCGCAATCCATTGGGGATCAGGATCTGGCGCAACCGATTCGATTGGCAGTGGCATCGAGCCATCTGCAACAAGTGGCCGGCGAACCGATTCCGCGGCCCGAGAAGGCCGTTCTGGCCGGACCCTGCCGGGTTATTCCCAAGGAGTTTCCCAACGTCCGGTGCCAGTGGATTGACTTGGCATTGCCCGCGGCTCCGTCCCTTCCGTTCCAACAGCAGGCGGCCCGTACGCTAATCGCCGAGCTGAAATCCGAGGCCGCCGATGCAGCCGTGGCCTACCGGCAGGATGGCCGGTGGGTGCAGTACGCCGAGACTGTGGCAGTCGATCCAGGACCATCCACCACTAGCATTCGCCGCAACGGTGCGTACTTGATTACCGGCGGATTGGGTGGCGTCGGGCTGCACTTTGCCGAGCACCTGGCGCGAACGGCGCAGGCCAAGCTGATTCTGATGGCCCGGACCGAGCTGCCTGAAAAATCCGAATGGCAGACTTGGTTGTCTACTCACGACGCCTTGGATCCGGTTGCCACGAAGATTCGCGGTCTCCAGCGCCTGGAAGCTTTGGGCGCCGAAGTCTTGATTGCTGCCGGAGATATCTGCAATCCCGCCGACGCCAAGCGAGTGGTCCGCGAAGGAGTGCAAAAATTTGGGGCCATCCACGGCGTGATTCACGCGGCGGGTGTTTTGGACGACGGACTCATTCAGTTGAAGGCCAAGGAGCGGGCCGGCCGCGTGCTCGGCCCCAAAGTGACGGGAACTCTCGCGCTCGAGGCCGCGCTGGAGGACCTGGAGCTGGACTTCTTCGTTCTGTGTTCTTCCATCAGCTCCTGGCTGGCACCGGTTGGGCAGGTCGACTACGTAGCTGCGAATGCTTTCCTTGACGCCTTTGCGCTCAGCCGGTCGCAGAAAAGCGGCCGGCGCGTGATTGCAATCGACTGGGGGCGCTGGCAGAACGTTGGTATGACTGCCGAGCCTGCGCCGGCTTCGGGCGGTGTCCAGACTGGCAGCACGCCGCGACGCTCAGCGCAACAACATCCGTTCCTTGGCCGCTCGATTGTCGACTCACCTCAAACCACTCTGTACCGGACCGATCTCCGGCTCGAGGAGCAGTGGATCTTGAGCGAGCACACCTTCCGCGGCGGCGACGGTTTGTTCCCGGGAACAGGCTACGTCGAGATGGCTCAGGCGTTGATGTTGCGGCATTCCGGTCCGGGCGTCGTCCAGGTTCAGGATCTGGCCTTCCTGAAGCCGATCTGGGTGGGTGCGGGTCAATCTAAAATCATCCAGATTGGATTGAAAAAGGACGGCGAGAGCTACTCCTTCCAGGTCACCTCGAATCCCGACCTTCGCGGCGCGCCGGAAGCAACTCCGTTGGAGCATGTCAGCGCCACGGTGCGGCACCTGGGGGCCGCCGCGCCGGAGTATTACGATCTGCCTGGTGTGCTCAATCGATGCCAGCAACGGGAACTCGATCTGGAACCCGAGCGAACCAACAAGAAACAATCGAAGTTCATCGACTTCGGTCCACGATTCCGATGCCTGAAGCGCATCTATTTTGGCGAAGACGAGGCCGTCAGTTTCGCCGAGTTGGACGAGCGGTTCTCCGCCGACTTCGACGAGTTTCATACCCACCCGGCGCTGCTGGATACGGCAGCCACCGGTTCCGCCATGTTCATCATCCGCGGGTATGAGCAAACTCAGAATCTCTACATTCCCTCCTCGTATAAGAAGATCACCCTGTTTGCGCCGTTGCCTCGCCGCTTCTATTGCCACATCCGGTCCAAGCCGGAGAACACGATTCAACGCGAAGTTGCGTCGTTCGACATAACGGTAGTCGACGAGACCGGCCGGCGGCTTGCGGAGATCGAAGAGTTTGCCATCCGCAGAATCACGGATACCGCCGTGCTGCTGTCGCGGCCGGCTCGGATGAAGCGCCCGGCGGGCAACGGCCAGCCTGCAACCGGCGATCTGAAAGCCCTCGAACCTGCGCAAGCGTTGCGAGCCTTGGACCTTATTCTGAAGGCAGGCCCGGAACTCGGATCGCTGGTCATCGTGGCGCCTGCCAGCCTGCGGCTGGAAGAAGGAACCGCCGAGCCAAGGCCGCGTCCGGCGATCTCCGCTTCGGAAGCCCCGCGTCCGGCGGCCAGCAGCGCGGCGAACTCAGGTGCGCCCGGCGAAGTGGAACTGCGCCTGAAGGAGTGGCTTGGCGACTCGCTGGGAGTAGCGGAAATCAGCCTGGAAGACGACTTCTTCGATATGGGCGGCGACTCGCTGCTCGCGGTCCGCCTGTTCGCGAAAATCAAGAAGACCTTCGGCGTTGAACTGGGCCTGGCCAAGCTGTTTGAAGCCCGCACGGTGGGAGCATTGGCTAGCCTCATCCGCCAGTCCGACTCGGCAACAGCCTATTCGTGCATCGTTCCCATTCGAAATGGCGGCAACAAAACACCGCTGTTCCTGATACACGGTGCTGGAGGCAACGTGCTGGGATTCGAATCTCTGGCGAAGTGTCTCGATCCCGATCGACCGATCTATGCGATGCAATCGCAGGCGCTCGATCGGAAGGGGCCAGGCCTGGTTCGCGCTGAAGACCAGGCATCTCTTTATGTCCGTGAACTGCGCAGCCGGCAGCCCCACGGTCCCTATTGTCTCCTCGGGTATTCCCTCGGTGGGATTGTGGCTTTTGAAATGGCACAACAGCTCTCCGCAGCAGGTGAGCGAGTCGCGTTACTTGGCATACTCGACCTTCTGTTGAATAGAAGGTTGCCTATGCGCAAGAGAATTCTTCGATTTCTGCAAGTAGCCAAGGGCGACCTCGCAATAACTTTCGGCGAAAAAGGCGGGTTCGCATTCTTGATTCGCCGAATTCGGGCCAAGGCCGTCCGGATCGCTTACAGGCTCTTTTCGGCAGCCGGGCGGCCAGCACCTCATTCGCTCGGGACCGCCTTCGACATCAATTGGTTCGCTGCGGTGAAATACGAGCCGCGAGCATACCCGGGCCGCTTGATCTTGTTCCGCACCAACGATGAGGCCAGTCAGTGGGATGAGGAACTGGGATGGGGCGGTCTGGCATCGGAAGGCATAGAAATCCACAAACTTCCGGGCAACCATATCGAGGTATTCCAAGGCGCGAATGTCGGGATTCTGGCGGAGCTGGTGGAGAAATGTATGGACGACGCACTCCAGGTGGATGCCGCTGGAGCAGCCGTCCCCATGGCGGGCAATTCGCGAACGGTAGCACTGTAAGCGTACCGCTGGTACCATGCGCACGCCGCAGAACGGCTAGTACGTAATTATCGAAAGTACAGGGATCTACGGCAGATTGCCGGCTTATAATTGTTCGAGTTTTTTGAGAATCACAGTTGGTGAGGTAAAGAAGTCCAAAGGGGGCGATTGCCTCTTGCCAACACTGTCCATCGAATCCAAGGGGAGGAGAAGATGAGTACACGATGTTTGCAAGCGTTTCTCGGCGGGGTCGGGCTCTTGTTGCCCGCAATCCTCCCGCAACATCTGGCTGCAGCTGAGGCTCCGCTGCCGGCCGGCGTCGCCGAAGGCGCTGGAATCGTCAAGAGCACGGAATGGGCGATCAGGCTGGGCAAGGCTCTGTTTTGGGATTTGCAAGCAGGCAGCAACGGCACCGCTTGCGCCAGTTGCCACTTTAACGCCGGCGCCGATACGCGGCTCCGCAACCAACTGAACCCGGGCTTCAAAGACATCAGCCACGGGCCGGACGGAGACTCGGCGTTCGGATCGAACCGCTCGGACACCGGCGCTGTCGTTCCGGGATACATGCCCTCGGGATCGAAGGCGGGTTCCAACTACAAATTGCAACCGCACGATCTTCCGTTCCACCAGCTCCTGGATGAAACCGATCCGGATTCGCCCATTGTCACTTCCACGAATGACCGTATTTCTTCGCAAGGCGCGTTTGGCGAGACTCTCGTTTCCATCCTTCCACAGGGCCTGCCGGATTGGTGCAACAAACCCGACGCCAGCGTCTTTCGAGCTGGAACTTACGCCGCGCGTCAAGTTGAACCGCGCAACACTCCCACCACCATTAACGCGGTCTTCAATAACCGGCAGTTTATCGATGGCCGGGCCGCCAACATGTTTAATGGAGTCGGCGCGTTTGGAATGCGCGACATCAAAGCCGACCCCAACAGCCGCCTGATCCTTCAAAATCCCGATGGGAGCGTGAGCCTGACGTATCTGCAACTGGAGAACGGCAGCCTGGCCTCCCAAGCGGTAGCGCCCGTAGTCAGCAACCTGGAGATGTCCTGTTCGGGCCGGACTTTGGCCGACGTGGGACGCAAGATGCTCATGACGTCCCCGCTGGCCAGGCAAATCGTGGATCCCAGCGACAGCGTGCTGGGTCCTTTCGCGGGACCCTTCCGGGGGTTGAAGCCCGAGTACACGTACACCTACATGATCCAGCAGGCGTTCGAAAGCAAATATTGGGCGGCGCCGGGATTGTATAAAATCGCGCACGGAGCAGTGGCGAAGTCGCTGGACCACGGGCACACGCAGATGGAGACCAATTTCCCGATGTTCTGGGGAATCGCCATCATGATGTACGAGTCCACGCTGATCTCCGAGCAGAGCGAGTACGACTTGTTGCTGGCCTCCGGCAAACTGAAGATCAAGAGCGGAATCTGTACGGCCCCCAAGAACAATGTCGATCCGTTGCTGGTTCGCGGATGCAGTATGTTCTTCTCCAACCAGGGCGTTGTGGTGGAGCCGGCCACGGCTACCAACACCAGTCCGAGCCAAGGTTTAAGCTGCACCAAGTGCCACACCGCCAAGGGTCTGGTCGGCGACCGCTTCAGCGAGGCGCAAATTCAGCCCACCGGCCCCTTTTCCCCCTTTCTCAAGCCCGCAACCGACATCACCGATCGGCGAGATCTTCGGGATCGCGGATTTGCCAACATCGGTCTGCGGCCTCCGTTTACCGACATGCTGCTGGGCGGCGCCGATCCTTACGGCAACCCGCTGTCGTACTCGCGTCAATACAAGGCGTATCTGAACTCGGGCAAAACCAATCCTGACCTTTTGATTGATCCCGAAGTCAAGGCCTCGGTTGCCGCCGGCGACGATGAAGCGAACAACCCGGTACCCCCCTATGACCCCCGAGGAGTCGTTGGCACCTTTTACAAGCTGGAAGTGGACGGCGCCGCCAAGATTCCCACCTTGCGCAACGTCGCTCTCACCCCTCCTTACTTCAGTTGGGGCGGCTACCCGACTTTGCGTCAAGTGATGAAGGTGTACAACCGCGGCATGAACCGGCGCACCATCAACATATCCAACCACAATCTGGAAGCCCCGCCGGGCAGCGCCTGCGTCACCGGCGACAACTCCGGTACGGGTCCGGAGGACGGCAACGGCAACACGTCGTTCCCCATTAACGATCCCGACTGCGCCACCAACACCACCGGACTCATCGTTCCATTGGGGATGAGCGATTGCGACGCCAATGGTTTGCCCAATCAGGAATGTATCGATCAGGGCCGCGACGTCACCAACGACGATCTGGCGGCCATCGTTCGATTCCTGAAGTCGCTCACCGATGCCCGCGTCCAGTGCGACCAAGCGCCGTTCGATCATCCCGAGCTGTACGTAAATACGGGACACACGGCGGTCCAATCCAATCGCCGCGACGAGGCTGAAGATGTGCTGTTCAAGCTGCCGGCCGTGGGCGCCGCCGGCTACGCGGCCGGTTCGCCGTTCTGCATACCCAACTCCGGTGACTTGTTTGCTTCCGGAATGCAGGGCCGCTCCGGAGGAAACTGAGCCGGCGCCGAAGCGCGGCCGAACGATATACTCAAGCCATTTGGATCTTGAGATCGCCGGCCGCGACGTTATAGTCTGTCCGGTCCCCTTGGACGGATCCGACGGCACGGTCGCGCGCTTCCGGTCCATCCTCGCGCCGGAGGAAACCGCGCGGGCTTCCCGCTTCCGGTTCGATTCCCTCGAGCGCTCCTACATCCTCTCGCGCGGCGCGCTGCGCGTTCTGCTGGCGCGCTGGACGGGCGCGAGCCCACAGTCCATCCGGTTCAGCTATGGTCCGCAGGGCAAGCCGAGCCTCCTCCCATCTGGCGACGGCATCCAATTCAATGCCTCGCACTCAGGAGACCTGGCTTTGTTCGCGTTCACGATTGGCCGCGAGCTCGGCGTGGATGTCGAGAAGATGCGTCCCATGCCGGACATGCAAGACGTCGCCCTGCGATTCTTCTCCGCCGAGGAGGCCGCGGAACTGATGGCGCTCCCCGCCGGGCAACGCGAAAAGGCTTTCTTCCGGTGTTGGACGCGCAAGGAAGCCTACATCAAGGCCACCGGCGAAGGCCTCTCAGCCGACCTCCGGAGTTTTCGAGTAACGCTCCGGCCCGGCGAATCACCGCGCTGGACTTCGCTCGCGGCTCGCGGCCCGGTTGCCCAGCCGTGGACCCTCCACAATCTCACCCTGCCTCCACGGTATTCTGACTACTCCGCGGCGCTCGCTTACAACGACACGGAGCGCCCGCTGCGTCTGCTGCCGCTCGTCACGCCTGCAGAGCCTCCTGGCCTGAAGATGGAGCAAGCATGCTGGAAACTGCATGTTTCCGTCCCTCGATCTCTGTTCGGCATTCTCCTGTGCGCCTGCACTGCGTGGGCCGCGGACTCCTTTCATTTCGCGATTCTGGGCGACCGTACCGGCGAAGCCCGCGCAGGAGTCTACGAACAAGTCTGGCGGGAAGTGGCGGCTGAGAAACCGTCCTTCGTCGTCAGTGTGGGCGACACCATCGAGGGCCTCAACGATCGAACTGCTTTGGCACAGTGGAGCCATATGGATGAACTGCTCAAGCCGTTTCGGCTTTTCGAACTCTATCTCACCCCTGGAAACCACGATGTCTGGTCGTCTGCCTCAGAGCGGCTGTTCCTGAAACACGCGCGTGGTTTGCACTACAGCTTCGATTACGAACAAGCGCATTTCACCATCCTGGATAACAGCCGGTCGGAAAAACTCTCGGCCGAGGAGTTGGACTTTCTCGAAGCGGACCTGAAGGCCCATGCGGCGCAGCCGTGGAAGTTCGTCATCTCGCACCGCCCATCCTGGTTGGCCAATGTGGCGCTGCAGGATACGACTTTTCGTTTGCACCGGATCGCCCGGCAGTACGGTGTTCAGTACGTTATCGCCGGCCACGTTCACCAGATGTTGCATTTTCAACTCGAAGGCGTGACGTACGTGTCCATGGCGAGTTCCGGCGGGCACCTGCGATCGACTGGCGCATATGACGACGGCTGGTTCTACGGACACGCGCTGGTCGCGATTCACGGCAAAGTTATCGAGTTTGAAATCAAAGAAACCGGTCCGCCGCATGGCGAGGGCAGAACCACGAAGCTGGCGGACTGGGGCATGCTCGGTCTCACGCAGAAACAACGTTCCGGGCGAGCGCGTGCGCGGTGACGTTCGAGAAATTGTTGGAGGCGCGGGTGAGAATCGAACTCACGAATAAAGGTTTTGCAGACCTCTGCCTTACCACTTGGCTACCGCGCCTGAAACTGTGAGGACCTTGACCGGACTCGACGGGCTTCTTTTCGCACCATACCGCGAGCCGCTCGGCGAAGTCAATTGCGACGGTCAGCGCGCGGTGCATGCCGCACGCTGGCGTGCACCGCGGCGTGACGCTCGGGCACCACCGGCAACAGCAGGTGCGATGGATGCACGCGCGTCGTGATACACGGTCTGGAACGCTTTCTTCAGCACGGTCTCGTCGGCGAACGCGTCCGCCGGTGTTCGGATTGCGATCGAAGCGCGGAAAATTGCTGCTCGAAATCTCCAGCCGGATCGAATGCCCGGCCAGGAACACGTTGCTCGTCACTCCAGCGTCGATGGTCGAGCGCGGTAGACTTCGCCCGGCCGCGCCATCTCCGCTTTCTCCAGTCCATCGCGATAGCGGATGCGCAGGATGCCGTCGGTGAGGTTGCGCGCTTCGCCGTTCGGGAAACACGTCCACCAGCTTGGCGGTGAAATCGGTGTCCGGCGCCGAAGTGGCGGCGTACAACACCACGCGCACCGACTCCGGTCACTTCCAGATCGCGCTTCAACGGCGCGCTGGTGTAGACCAGCACGTCGGCGCGCTTTTCCACCGGACGCTGGTCCATCGGTCCCCACGGAAAAATCTTCGGATTGCAGCACACCGCGCCGCCGCGCGTCGGCACCGGGTTGCGAGGATCGTAGGTGAACCGGTCGGGCTGCTCCTTGCGCTGCTGCCTTCCATTCCAGCGCGCCGTCGCCATTCAGAGTGTTGGCGTGGCCCTGGCTCGCCAGATACAGCGGCGTGTAGCGCGTGCGCGCCAGCGGCCATTCCTGTTCGTCGCGCCAGCGGTTCACGCCCATGACGAAGATGTGCACCGGCGCTCGTCCACTTCGAGCGCGCCACGTGCCAGGCCGACGGCGAATAGCGCGCGGGCGTCTTCGGGCGCTCCCTTGAGCCAGTGATCGAACCATTCGAGCTGATACGAGCGGATGGGCGCAGAGGAGTCCGTCGCCGAACTTGACTCCCGGAAACGGCGTGGACATGTTGTGCGCCCACGGGCCGATCAGAATGCGGTGCCGGGAATCCGGACCCGGACCCGTTGTGCAGCGCCGCGAACGCCTCCAGATCGCTCTCCACGTAGTTGTCGTACCAGCCGCCCACCGCGAACACCGGCACGCGCACCTGGTGGATCTTGTTCAGCAGACTGCTGATCTTTCCAGAACGAATCGTAGGTCGGGATGATTCAGGATGGTTTGATGCAGACTCGGGCAGGGTCTGGCGCGTCGCCGCGCGGTCGGAGGTGCGCAGCGGCAGGTGGTTGATGTAGTCGTCGAACTTCGGCTAGGCGTGCCCGCGGAGCGCGCATGTTCTCCGACAGCCACAGCAGCCGATGGCCCAGCTTGGTGGCGCCGCCGCGGGAATAGAAACGGTCGCGGTAGTCGTCCGACGCCCGACGACCACCGGGAAGATCGCCATCAGATGCGGATTGTTCAGCAGCGCCACGCGCCACTGCGCGATGCCCAGATAGGAACCGCCCGACATCCCGACTTTGCCGTTCGACCAGGGCTGCGCGGCGATCCAGTTGATGGTGTCGTAGCCGTCCGGGCCTTCCTGCTCGAGGGCGTCGAACACGCCCGCCGACGCGAAGCGGCCGCGCACGTCCTGCACCACCACGGCGTAGCCATGACTGAGAAAAGTGTTGTAGCCGGGCGGCGGATCGACGCCCTTGCCGTATGGAGTGCGCACCAGGATCGTTGGGAAAGCGGCGTCTGCCGGCCGGCTTGAAGACATTGGTGTCGAGCTGGCACGCCGTCGCGCATGGCAACGCGCACGTGCAGCTTTTTCGAATGCCCGCCGGCGTCGATGCGTCGAGCCAGGCCGCACACAAGATCAGCGCTGCAAAGGATTTTCAACACGGCGATACCGCGCTGCCCACTTGGTCCTTATGATAACAGCCCGCCAGCGCCTGCCAGTACAGGCCGGCCGACGCGGGCGGGCGCATGAAATTCGCGGATGTGCGTACGCGGCTCGCTCGCCGATGGCGCGCGCATCGGCGGGGAACTCGCGCCAGCCACAGCATGTATTCGGCCAGCATATCTTCTTCGGCCGACGCCCGCATCCACGCGCAGGCAAGCCGACTCCGGGAACCGTGTCGATCTCCAGGCCCGCGGTCATGAGCACCGGTTTCCCGGCGCCCATCAGCCGGATCGAGATTCCCGACGTTTCACCGGCCGCCGGATAGCGCAAGTTGATGCAGGCATCGGTGGCCAGGGCGTAGCGCCAGAAGTCGCGCTCGTCGAGGTAACCGGTGCGCAGGATTCCGCGGTCCGGCCGGAGCAGCGGCTCGGCGGCGCGCTCGAGATCGGACGAGACGAAATCGCCCGCCACCAGCAGCGCCACTTCAGCTTCTGACCGCACCCGCTCGAAGGCCCGCAGCACGCCAAGCAGCCGTTTGGACTCGCGCAGGTGTCCGAACACGCGCGAAAAGAAAAACGTGCGGCGGCAGGCCCAGCTCCCGGCGCAGGCGAATCACTTCCACCGGATCGGGCCAGTCGGGCGGCTCGAACAGATGCGGAATCTCGTGCACCGCCGCGCCGGGTGCGTGCTCCAGCACCATCCGCGCCGCGGCCGGATTGTGAACCACCACGGCATGCGACCGCTCCACCACGCGCTTGAGCATCGGATAGCGGAAGTATTGCGGGTCGGATGCCGAGCGCGCGCGGCGCCGCCACAGCTCGCGCGCCAGACTCCTCGCTCCAGGCGCCGTAGTTGTAGACGAACTCGCGCGACGTACTCCGTCTCGCTCGAGCTCGCCCAGAAGAAAATGGTGCAGCACGGCATCGTGCAGCACGATGACGCCCGGCCTTTCGAGCGCGCGCCGGTAGATCTCGCGATGCAGCCGGTTGTTGCCGAGATGGTAGAGGCACACATCGGCGCTCGCGTCGTTCACCTTCACGTCTCCGGTCGCGCCCGGCCCACCGAGCGCGCGTAGCAGCGCGGCGGAATAATCGGCCACGCCGGTTCGTGCGGGAGGCAGCGGCGAGAAAAATCCGACCGTCAATCTTTTCTCCTCGGCCCGAACAGCGCCGTGCCGACGCGCACCATGCGTGGCGCCCTCCTCGATGGCCACTTCGAGATCGTGCGACATGCCCATCGATAGCTCGGCCAGGTTGCAGCTCGGCGGCCAGCGCGCGCAGCCGCGCGAAATACGGGCCGCGATTTTTCGGCGTCGTCCGACCACGGCGGCATGGTCATCAATCCGCGCAGCCGCAGATGCGAGCACCCGCGAATCGCGCGCACCAGCTCCGGCAGTTCGCTCCGGCGCCGCGCCGGCTTTGGCCTGCTCCGCCGACAGCTTCACTTCGATCATGACGTCCAGCGGGCGATTCTCGCCGTCCAGCCGCTGCGCCAGCTTGGGCGTGTCGACGGTCTGGATGACGTCGAAAATTTCCGCGGCCTTCTTGGCCTTGTTGGATTGCAGGTGCCCGATCAGGTGGTAGCGCGCGTCGGGGCAGCCGCCGATTTCGGCGCGCTTCGCCTCGAACTCCTGCACGTAGTTCTCGCCGAATTCGCGCAGGCCCAGTTGGTAGGCTTCCTGGATCACGGCTGCGGGAAACTTCTTGGTCACCGCGATGAGAGTGATGTCCGAGCGCCGGCGGCCCGAGCGCGCGGCCGCATTGCCAATTCTCGTTTCCACCTGGTCTAATTTTTCGCGGAGCACCGGACGATTACTAGGGTAGCGCAGGCTTCCGCCGCGCCCGTTGTCGAAGCAGTTCTGCTTCCGCCTTCTGGGATGTCGGTTCCGTGATCGAAATTCGCCAGACCATCGAGCGTTTCCTCGCCTCCAGCCGGAAGCCGGTGCTGTCCGAGCCCGGCGAAGAGCTGCTCGCGATTCGGGCCGGACAATTTCGCCCTGGACCTTCGCCACGGCGCGCTCACGCTGCAGGCCTGGAACGAACGGCGCAACCTGGTGCGGCGCATCACCGGTATCGAACAGGAGAGCCGGGGGAAACTGGTGCTGCGCATCCAGCGTTTCGCCAAGCGCACCGGCACGCTGGCGCTCGTCGATCTGCGATCGTCCTTCGGGCCAGAACGCCGCACTGCACAGCGACCGCCTGGAATTTCGTGAACAGTTTCGCCGTTTCCTGCGCCGCCAGTTCCCCTTATATAAGGTTGCCGAACTGACCACCGAGCCCGACCTGGAGCACAGCCTTTCGCCGGCTTATCCGCGTGCCCTGCTGCGGCGCGGCTCGAGTGCATGGGCCGCCATCGGCGCGTCGCCGGATGCCTTTCACGCGGAAGGTGTGCTCACGTTCGGGCTGATCTGGCTCGACTATCTGCGGGGCAGGGAACCGGGCCTGGCGATTCGCGGCCTGGTGCTCTACCTTCCCGCCGGCCGCGAGAAGACCACTTGCCTGCGCCTGCTCTTTCTCGACCCGAGCGTCGCCGAGTACTCGGCATTCGTCTACGCGGACGATGGCGCCGAAGGCCGCATCGATATCGCCGACTACGGCAACCTCGACACTCGTCTCGAGCCTTGCCGCCGCAGCGTGCCTGCGGTGTCCGACGCCCTGGTCGCGAACCTGCTCACCACGCCGGGAGTTGAAGCCATCCAGCGTTCAGACGGCGAACGAAGCTTGCGCGTCCATGGCCTCGAATTCGCGCGTACTGTGGCCGGCGAGTTGCTCTACGGACTTGAGCGCAAGCGCGCCGCGCGCCCATCCAATCCGGGCGAAGTCCTGAGCCTCGCGTCCGAACTGGCGCGGTTGCGATCGCCGGACGCGCGCGACCGTCTGAATCCGCTGTATCTCAGAAATCCGGAAGCCTGGCTCGAATCGCAGGTTCGAAGCCGCATCGAACAAGCTGGACGCCAGCCTGCTCGCCGCGCCGGTGTACGGGCAAGTGCCGGCCTTCGCGGCTGCCGATCGCGGCGTGCTCGATCTCCTGGCCCTAGACTCGACCGGCCGGCTGACCGTTCTCGAACTGAAAGCCTCTCAAGATATCCACCTTCCTCTGCAGGCCCTCGACTACTGGATGCGCGTGAAGTGGCACCTCGATCGCCGGGAGTTCACCGCGAACGGATATTTCCCCGGGATCGAGCTCCGCGCCGAAGCGCCCGCGCCTGCTGCTGGTTTCGCCCGCGCTCGATTTTCACCCGTCCAACGAGCGCGTCCTGCGCTATTTTCTGCCGGGCATCTCGGTGGAACGCATCGGTGTTGGCATAAACTGGAGGAAGGAGCTGAAAGTCATGTTCCGCTCCGGAAGTCCGGTATGTCCAACCGCGTTTTCCAACACATCCGAGAAGCCGTCGCTAATCTGAATCCGGAAGAGATCGAGCGCCACACCCAGCGCCCGCTGCGGCTGTTTCTCTACGCCCACACCGAAGAGCAATACCGGCAGATGGAAGAATTCCTCGCGCCCGAGGAACTGTCCGACGCCAAGCGCGCCGAAGTCAAGCGGCTGATCCACCGGGCGTCCGACAGTTTCCAGCAGGCCTCCAGCCACGATCTGGAGATCTACTTCGAAGATTCCGCTCGACACGACGTCGCGCCGGCGCGCGGCATCTTCGCCTTCCGGTCCGGCGAACCTGAGCGCCTGATCGCCGACGTGCTGCATCAGCGCGGCGACCTGGCGATTCCCCTCGCCATGCACCTGCTGCCCTTTCGCGAAGAAGTTTCGCGCCGCATCGTGAAGAAAGTAGCCAAGGAGAACGCGGTGTTCGCCCTCGCCACCGCGGTTCCCGACATTATCCCGTTCGTATCGCTGCCATGGGCCGCGGGCGAATTCGCTTCCGACACCGCCGTGCTTACCGCCAACCAGATCCGCATGGCGTTTCTCCTGGCCGCCGCCAGCGAACACGATTTCGGCTATCGCGAACAGAAAGGCGAGATCGCATCCATTGTTCTGGGCGCATTCGGATGGCGTGCCATGGCCCGCGAGCTGGTGGGCAAAATCCCGCTGGGTGGCGGCCTGATTCCGAAAGCCGCCATCGCCTACGCGGGCACTCGCGTGGTCGGCCTCTCGCTCGAACGTTACTACCGGCTCGGTTCCGGATTCACGCGCGCTGAGCGGCGCAGCGCCTATGAAGATGCGCTGGAGCGCGGGCGCACTCTGGCCGCGTCGCTGCTCGATGGAATCCGAAAGCGAGATCCCGATCAAGTCTAAATCGCAACCTATCTGCCACTTAGGCAAAGTAAGAAACGTGCGAGCCGTCTCGCGAATCTATAGCTTTGAGCGACGCTCTAATTCCGCTCTGATGCTACGCTAATACTCAGGAGGGCCAATGCTGCTTCGACTCACTTCGCTGATTCTCACCCTGGCCGTTTTCGGTTCGGCCGACACGCTCACGCTCCGCAGCGGCAGAGTGGTGCAGGGACAATACCTCGGTGGCGACGCTCGCCATGTACGAATCGACCTCGGCGATCGTGTCGACACCTATTCGGTGGACGAAATCGAAAGCCTGCAGTTCAGCTTGGGACAGAAGCTAACGACGTCGGCTGACCCCGCCCCGCCGCGCTACGAGCGGCAACCCGATCCACCGCTACCTCCACCAACCACGGCGCGATCCTCGGACCGGGATCGGGACCGGGACTTCGCACAACAGATTCCCATTGGCACTACCATCACGGTGCGAATGATCGACAGCGTCAATTCCGAGGAGACTCGCCTCGGCCAAACCTTCCAGGCCAGCGTGGATGAACCCGTGGTGGTCAACGGCGAGACCGTGATTCCGCGCGGCGCCGACGCTGTGACCAAACTCGTGGAAGACCAACAATCCGGTAAATTCCAAGGCCGCACGGTGCTCACTCTGGTGCTGCAGCAAGTCATGATCGACGGACGAATGATGGACATAAGCACTGGCGACGTTTCGCAAGAGAGCAGTTCGCGCGGCGCGCGTTCGGCGAAGGTGGTGGGCGGCACCGCGGCCGTCGGAGCGATCATCGGCGCAATTGCCGGCGGCGGGAAAGGCGCTGCCATTGGCGCGGCGTCGGGCGCGGCGGTGGGTGGAGCTGCCCAGGCGGTCACCAAGGGCCAGGTGGTCAAGATTCCTTCCGAGACCCGCCTGACCTTCACCATCCAGCAGCCCGTCCGCCTATGATCCGGCCCGCCCTGGCCGCCCTCCTGGCAATGCTGCCGGCGCTCGCGGCCGATTCGCACTTGATCGAAGGCGCAGTGAAAAGCCCGGTTCGCGTGCTGATCTATGAAGATCTGCAATGCCCGGATTGTGCCGACTTCCGCGCCATGCTCGACGAGAAACTGCTTCCGCGCTACGCCGCCACCGTTCGATTCGAGCATCGCGACTTCCCGCTCGCCAAGCACGCCTGGGCCCGCAAGGCTGCCATCGCCGCGCGGTTCTTCGAAGAGCAGCAGCCGCCGCTCGGCCTCGCGTTTCGCAAGTACTGCATGAGCCATCAGAAGGAAATCGACGCCGGGAACTTCGATCAAAAGCTCAGCGAGTTTGCCACCGCCCACCACGTCGACCCCGACCAAGTCGCTCGCCGCCCTGAACGATCCCCGCTTGGCCGGCTTGGTGGAGCAGGATTTCCAGGAGGGCGTCGCGCGCGGGATCGCTCATACGCCCACCGTCCTCGTCAACGGCAAGCCCTTCATCGAAACCTTCCCGGTGGAAGACGTTGCAGCCGCCATCGACGCCGAGCTCAACCCAGCGAAGTAATGCGGCGGCGAAGTAATGCGTCTTACAAAGTCTGGTTCGTTTCCTAGAATCCGATTAACTTCATCAACCGTCTAAGAAAATGAAGCCAGCCATCTAAGGTGGGGGCGCATTGTAATTGAAGGCCTCGTACTGGTACAGTGTAGAAATGTGTCGATATGAACACCGAGGACCCGTTTGTTCTGCGTCCGGTGTGCAAGGAGTCTCTTGAGGATAGTACTTACATCTGCTCTAGTTGCAGCGCTTAGCGTCGGAATCGGAGTCGGGGAACCCTCCCGGCCCCCGGTCCCCGAAGAGGAAATTGTCAGCCGCTACCTGGATGCCACGCAAACCCAGCAGGATATCATGCGCGGCGGCACCGAGGAAATGGATATCGACGCCTCGGTGGTCAAGCTGAAGAAGCAGGGCAAGCTGCACGCCCTGAAGAGCATCACGGCGCTGGGCAAGATCTCGTTCCGTGCGCTCGGCTTCACCGGCGATAACACGGTGAAGACCGAAGTCATCGCGCGCTACCTCAAGGCTGAAGTCGACGCCTCCGAGGGCAGTTCGAAATGTCCGTCTCGCCGGAGAACTACAAGTTCAAGTACAAAGGCACCGACCAGTGGAACGGCCGGCCGGTTTATGTCCTCCAGCTCACGCCGCGGGAAAAGAAAGTCGGTCTGTTCAAAGGCGAATTGTGGCTGGACGCCGAGACCTACATGCCGGTCCGCGAATCCGGCGCTTTCGTCAAGACGCCTTCAGTCTTCCTCAAGAAGATGCAGTTCGTGCGCGAGTACGAGATGCAGAACGGCGTGTCGGTCCCACAGCGGCTGGAAAGCAAGGCCGACGTGCGCTTCATCGGCCCGGTCGAGCTGAACATCAACTTCCTGCGCTACACGCGCGAGGACCAGGCCGGCCTGGCTCTCACCAGCATGCTCCAGCAATAGCATCCCAGAAGCGTGCTCTCGAGCCGTCAACTTGATACACTGACATTTTGCGGACGTTCCAACCGTTTGCCGGTAAACTTGTTCGAATGAAAATCCACAGGAGCGAAGCTCGAGAGGGTGCATGCGAACTCTATTCCTGAATCCACCGTCTTTTGAAGGCTTTGACGGCGGCGCTGGTTCGCGCTGGCCGGCCTCGCGCGAGATCGAATCCTACTGGTATCCGGTGTGGCTGGCGTATCCGGCCGGCATGCTGGAAGACGCCAAGCTGGTGGATGGTCCTCCCCACAAGGTCTGCCATCGATGCAGACCGTCGCGCATGGCCAAGGATTTCGAGCTGCTGGTGCTGTTCACTTCCAGCCCCGGCTTCAACGTCGATGTCAAGATGACCGAGATGATGAAGGACGCCAACCCGAAGCTGCGCGTGGCGTTCGTCGGCCCGCCTGCCACCGTCGAGCCGGACAAGGTCCTGAAGTCTTCCCGCGCCATCGACTTCGTGGTTCGCCGCGAGTTCGATCATCAGATCGTCAATTACGCCAAGGGGACTCCGCTTTCCGATCTGCCCGGCGTCAGCTACTGGAAAGACGGCGCCATCGTGCACAATCCCGAAGGCGGCGTCATCGAGAATCTGGACGAGCTGCCCTGGGTCACCAAAGTCTACAAGCGCGACCTCGACTTCCGCCGCTACAACGTCCCCTTCCTGCTGAATCCTTTTATCTCGTTTTACACCACGCGCGGCTGCCCGGCCATGTGCACTTTCTGCCTGTGGCCGCAGACGCATTCCGGGCACCGCTGGCGGCTCCGGTCTTCCGACGATGTCGCCGCCGAGTGCAAATACACGCTCGAAAACTTCCCCGGGCTCAAGGAAATTTTCTTCGACGACGACACTTTCAACTACCGCAAGGCCCGCGCCATCGAGCTTTCGAACAAACTCGGGCCGCTGAATTTCACCTGGAGCTGCACCTCGCGCGTCACCACTGATTACGACACGCTGAAGGCGATGAAGGACGCCGGCTGCCGGCTCCTGATCGTCGGCTACGAGTCCGGCGACGAGCAGATTCTGCGCAACATCAAGAAGGGCGCTACCATCGACATGGCGCGGCGCTTCACCGACAACTGCCACAAGCTCGGCCTGGTGATTCACGGAGATTTCATCGTCGGGCTGCCGGGCGAAACGCGCCAGACCGTGCGCAAGACCATCGAGTTCGCCAAGCAACTGGATGTCGAAACCATCCAGGTTTCTATCGGCCACGCGTTCCCAGGTACGGAGTTTTACGAGCACGCCAAGGCGAACGGGTTGGTCAAGATCGACGGCATGGCGGACGCGGGCGGGCACCAGCTTCCCAACGCCGTGTATCCGGGATTCGATGGCGGAGAACTCATGGAATGGGTGGACCGCTTCTACTCGGAATATTATTACCGTCCCAAGGCGGCCTGGCGCGTGGTCAAGAAGGCCATCCAGAACAACGATCTGCCTCGCTTGTACAAGGAAGCGCGCGAATTTCTGTTCGTCAGCAACAAGCGCAAGAAGTTCGTCAAAGAGCAGAAGGAAGCCGCCGCAGCGCTGCGCGGCGCCGAGGAAAGCGCGTCCTAGAATGTCCGGCCGCATTGCGGTGGAAGAGACCCAGCCGGCTTTGGCGGCGCATCGTCTCGACCGCAAGACCAAACTCCTCACGCTTTTCGTCGTTCTCACCAACGTGCTCGGAAATTTTTCCATGTCCTGGGGATTGAAGCACCAGGCCGCGCAGCTCGGCCTTTCGCCTCTGCCCTACATTCGTCTGATCTTCAGCCCTTGGGTTTTACTGGGAACGACGCTGCTGATTTTTTGGCTGCTGTCGCGCATGACGCTGCTCGGCTGGGCGGACCTGAGTTATGTTTTGCCCGTCACCTCGATCGGCTACGTGCTCAACGCCGTCCTCGGGAAGCTTTTCTTGGGCGAGGTGGTTTCCTGGCAGCGCTGGATGGGCACCGCTGCTCATCGTGATCGGTATCGCGCTGGTGGGCATGACCGCGGCCAACACCACGGCGTCGGCCGAGGTTCGGCAGGCGCACTCATGAACTGGCTCCTGGTTGCGATCATCGTTGGCGCGACGGCGCTGGCCGATCGTGCTGCAGAGCTTCGAGATGAAGCGGCATGCGGTGCGGGTCGAGGAGCTTCGTCCCAACCGGATCGGCGGCGCGCTCGCCCGCCTGGCGCAGCGCAAGTTCCTCGTGCTGGCCGTGTTCTTCATGGCCATTTCCTTCTTCGCGTTCATGAAGCTGCTGTCGATCGCCGACTTGAGCTTCGCTGTTCCAGTCACCGCGGCCAGCGTGGTGCTGGAAACCGTGCTGGCCCGGCTGTTGCTGAAAGAATCCGTGACGGCTTTGCGATGGGCGGGCGCGTTCTGCGTGGCCTGTGGGGTCGCGCTGCTGGCGATGTGATCTGGCTCGTCAGCGCCATCGTCTGGGCGGCGGCGCTCTACCAATTGATCGCCTTGATCGCGTCCATCCGGCACTTGGGGCGCGCGCGCCCGGCGGCATCGGCGAATCTGCCGGTCTCGATCCTAAAGCCGGTCTACGGAACCGATCCCGGATTCTACGAAGCCATCCGTTCGCATGCTCTTGCAGGATTATCCGGAGTTCGAAATCCTGTTCGGCATCGCGCGGGCCGACGACCCGGCGCGCGAAGACATCGAGCGTTTGATGCGCGAGTTTCCCGAGGTCGCGATGCGTTTGCTTTTATGTTCCACCGCAGGCGCCCAATGCCAAGGTGGGCGTGTTGATGGACCTGGCGAAGGAGGCGCGTAACGCGATCCTGATCGTGAACGACAGCGACATCAGCGTGCCTGCAGGTTATCTCGCCGACGTGACCGCGCCGCTTCAGGATCCCGGGATCGGACTCGTCACGTGCCTTTACCGGGCCGAGACGTACGACTGGCCCAGCCGTTTCGAGTCGCTCGCAATTGCGACTGATTTCGCACCCAGCACTCTGGTCGCGCCGCTGTTCGGCGTCTCGGAGTTTGGCTTGGGATCGACACTGGCGTTTCGCAAGTCCGACCTGGACGCGATCGGTGGATTCGCCTCCGTCGCCGGCTATCTGGCCGACGACTATCAACTCGGCGCACGTCTGCATTCGCTCGGGCGAAGGAACATCCTGTCGCACGTCGTGGTGAGCACGCGGCTCTCGGCGGCATCCTGGCGGGCGGCGTGGCGTCATCAACTGCGCTGGGCGCGCACTATCCGGCTCTCGCGCGGCGCTGGATACGCCGGCCTTCCGATCACCTTCGCGACGCTGTGGGCCGCGGTCGCCGCCATCTGCGGTCTGTGGTGGACGGCGGCGGCGCTCATGTTGATCCGGCTTCGCGATGGCGATCGGATGCGGCTGGTTCGTCCTGCG
Organism: Terriglobia bacterium; assembly: GCA_963792065.1. Classification (GTDB taxonomy): domain Bacteria; phylum Acidobacteriota; class Terriglobia; order Bryobacterales; family Bryobacteraceae; genus Palsa-89. The sequence continues at coordinate 4,155,409 of CAWBUU010000001.1, read as the reverse complement.
CAGCGCCGATGTCTGGAAATACTGCTACGTCATCCCTCTGCGCGACCTCGCGGGGCGTCGCTGTCTGGGCCGCCGGTCTGTTCGGCAACATAGTCGAATGGCGCGGAAGACAGTTGCGCCTGGACAAGCGCGGCCGCATCCAGAAAGCATCAGAACCTGCCAAGCCCCTGCTATAATTGAGTCTGCGCGCCCGTAGCTCAGTTGGATAGAGCGTCTGGCTACGAACCAGAAGGTCGGCAGTTCGAATCTGTCCGGGCGCACCACCCGCCTTGAGGCTCTACGCCAACAATGGGGGCAAACCCCAATCCTCAACTCTTTTCTTCTGGCTTCGTTTTGCGGAATTTCCGAACCACCCGGCCCGAAAAGAAAAATGCGAGCGCGCGCACAAAATCCGGCGAGTTCCGCGACCACCACGCACCGGTGAGTGTCCGCCGGCGTGCACACCCGGCTGAAGACGGTACACTGAATTTGTCCGATTGCTTATGAAACTAGCGTTCACCTTCCCCGGTCAGGGGTCGCAGTACGTCGGAATGGGCAAGAGCCTGGCGGAAGAGTTCCCCATCGCGCGGGAAATTTTCCAGCAGGCCGACGAAGCGTTGGGCTATCCGCTCACCCAACTTTGCTTTGAAGGTCCGGCCGAGACTCTGCAGTTCACCGAGAATCAGCAGCCGGCCATGGTCGCGGTGTCGATCGCGGCATTCCGCGTGCTTAAATCGCAAGGATTGAAACCTGACTACGTGGCCGGGCACAGTCTAGGCGAATATTCGGCGCTGGTCGCCGCTGGCTCTATCGACTTCGCCGACGCGCTGCGCCTGGTCCGCAAACGCGGCCGCTACATGCAGGAAGCGGTCCCGGCGGGTGTCGGCGCGATGGCGGCTTTGCTCAAATTGCCGGATGGCAAGCTGGACGCGCTCTTGAGCGAGGCTGCACAAGGGGAAGTGGTGAGCGCGGCCAATCTGAATTCTCCGGATCAGGTGGTGATCGCGGGACACGCCGGCGCCGTGAATCGAGCCGTGGAACTCGCCAAGGAGGCCGGAGCGAGGCGCGCGATACTCCTTCCAGTAAGCGCCCCGTTTCATTGCGCCCTGATGAAGCCGGCGCAGGAGCGGCTGTTAGCCGACCTGAACGCGACCGAGTTTCGCGACCTCGCTGTGCCGCTGGTGAACAACTGGCAGGCGCGCGTGATCCGAACCGGCGCCGAAGCGCGCGAAGGCCTGTACCAGCAGGTTCCGAATCCAGTGCGTTGGGAGGAATCGATCCGGCAGCTCGCCGCGGCGGGCGTGACGCGGTTCATCGAAGTCGGCGCCGGAAGCGTTCTCACGGGCCTGCTTCGCAATATCAATCCCGAACTCGCAGGCTCGAGATTCGGCGAGGCGGAAGACTGGGAGAAAATTCATGCGGCTACGGCGTAGCACCGCGTTGTGCGGGATTGCATTTTCCATTTGCCTTCTTACGAGTTGCAAAATGCCAGGCGAAAAGCAGGATATTTCGAAAATAACAGACGATTTTGTGTACGGCTCGCTGGCGCTCTCGCCGGTGTCGGCGACGTCAGCCGGCTATCACGAGCACCACGGCGTCAACCTCGATCAGAAACTCGATGACTACAGTCCCGAGGGCATCCAGCAGACGCGCCAGTTCTACACCGGATTTCGCGACCGGCTCGCGCTGATCAAACAGGACGAGCTCTCGGCCGAGGAGAAGGCCGACTACCAGATTCTGGACAACCAGATCAACCTGGCGATGCTGGAGCTGCGCGAAATCCAGAGCTACCGGCACAACCCGACCATCTACGTCGAGCTGGTGGGCAACGCGCTGTTTACTCCCTTCGTGCTCGAGTACGCGCCCGAAGGATTCGCGCTACCAGGACATCATCCAGCGGCTGTTCAAAGTGCCGGCGTTGATGGATCAGGCCAAGCGCAATTTGCGGGACGCACCCGAGGTCTGGAATCGCGTGGCGCAGGAAGAGAACGAAGGCAACCTCGGACTGATCGACAAGACGCTGCGCGCGGGCGTGCCCGAAGCGTTGAAAGGCGAGTACGATCGGGCCGCGGCGGGCGCACTCACGGCGTTGCGCGACTTCACTGCGTATCTGAAGAAACGATCTCGCCGGCCGGACCAGCGACTGGCGCCTGGGCAAGGAGAAGTACGACAAGAAGTTTCGATTCACCCTGGTCACCGGCAAGACACCCGAGCAGGTGCTCGGCGAAGCCGAAGCGGCGCTCAAGAGCGTGCGCGACGACATGACCAAGCTCGCCGCCCCGCGGACCGTGAAGGAAGCGCTGGATAAAATCGCGCAGGACCATCCCGCGCCCTCCGAGTACATGGACCAGGCGCGCAAGGATCTCGAGGAAGTCAACCGCGTTCGTGCGCGAAAAGCATCTGGTCACGCTGCCGTCGCGCGGCAATCTGCAGGTGATTCCGACGCCCGAATTCATGCGCGGCATCTACGCGGTCGCCGGATTCAACCCGGCGCCGGCGCTCCAGCCGGAGCTCGGCGCGTTCTATTGGGTCACGCCGATTCCGCTCCGACTGGCCCAAGGATCGGATCGAATCCAAGCTGCGCGAATACAACCGCTACGGCATGATGGAGATCACCGTTCATGAAGCCATGCCCGGCCACTACGTGCAGTTCGAAGTGGCCGATAGTCTCGAGCCGAAGACCCGCCGCCTGCTCCGCAATATTTTCGGCAACGGGCCGTACATAGAAGGTTGGGCGTTCTACACGCAGCAGATGATGTCCGACGAAGGCTTCATGAACAACAGCGCCGAACTGCGCATGACGCTGTACAAACAAATGCTGCGCGCGATCGCCAACGCGATCATGGACATCCGCATGCAGACCATGGGCATGACCGATCAGGAAGCCATGGATCTCATGACCAAGGACACTTTCCAGGAAAAGGAAGAAGCCACCGCCAAGCTGCAGCGCGCGCAGTTGTCGTCCTGCCAGTTGCCGATGTATTTCGTCGGCTGGCGCGGCTGGCTGGATGCTCGCGAGGACTACAAGAAGCGCAAGGGCGCGAGCTTCAATTTGACGCAGTTTCACGACGCGGCGCTGAAAGAGAGCGCGGTGCCGATGCCGGTGTTGAGCGGGCTGTTGCAGTAGGGCGCGACAAATCGCGATTTCAAAAATCCAGCACGTGCCAGAGGCTGACGAAATCGTCGGTCCAAAAAATGGGCGGGCGCTTGGTCGCCGGCGCCGTGACAGCAGCCACGCCGGAATGCCGGACCAATTCAGCGTTGTGCGATAGAAGTACCCAAGTAGAGCCGCTTTCGCCGGTTTCGCGATCGTCGCCCGATACGAACAGCGTTTCGGTCCATCCCAGGTGGTCCGCCAGCCCTCGTGCCACCGGCTCCAGGTTGAGCACCCGGTTCGAGATATGCAGCAACAAAAGGCCGCCGGGCGCGAGTCGCTTTCGATAGACGTCGGCGCATTCGGCTGTGAGCAGGTGAAACGGAATGGCGTCGCTGTTGAAGGCGTCCACGGCGATCACGTCGAAATCGCCGGAGCGGCCCTTAGCCAGCTCGCGCTCCAGCGAAACGCGCGCGTCGCCGAGCACGACTTCGGTTCGGGCTTTGGAGTCTCGCAGAAAAGTGAACCATTGATGCGCGATCGCGTCGACGTCCGGATTGATTTCGTAAAACCGAAACGTGTCGCCGGGTCGTCCCCACGCGGCCAGCGTGCCGGCGCCGAGTCCGACAACGGCGACGCGCCGCTCCGGCTTGTCGAGCGCGTTCAGCGTCATGCCGACGCCGCTGTGCGGTCCATAGTAGGTAGTGGGCCAATCGCGTTTGAGAGCCTCGAGATACTGAAAGCCATGCCGCGTCCGGCCGTGGCGGAGTTCGCGAAAACGTCCGTTGTCGTCGCTGCCCTCGAAGACCCGGAGAATACCGTAGAAATTGCGGGTGCTGGCGAAGGCGGGCTGGGTGCTGGTGGCCGTGGACACGACTGCCGTCAAGCCGCCGAACAGCAGCGCCATCAGCGGCACGCGCACTCGCAGATTGCCGCGCGTCCATTCGGCCAGCGCTCCCGTTCGCATCCAGCCAACGAATGCAAGCAGGCACGCCGCCGCCAGCCCGATCGGGTATTCCAGGAACTCGGTGAACACGTGAGGCGCAATCAGCGCGACGAATACGCCGCCCAGCGCGCCGCCGCCCGCGATGGCGACATAGAAGGTGGTGAGGTAACGCGCCGAGGGCCGCGATCGTGCCATCTCGCCGTGGCAAACCAGGCAAGTCACGAACATGGCCGCCAGATAAAGCGCGAGTTGCGAGCGCAACGAGAGCGCGCCCGACACGCTCGGTATGACGCAGCCGACCGGAGCAAGTATGCCTGCCGCCACGGCCCACAGCTCGCGCCGATAGAAACGGTCGCTTTCGAACGTCAGCACGAATGTCAGCAAATAGAGTGCGAGCGGCGCGACCCACAGGAATGGATTCACTGCGATCTCTTGCGAGATCTGGTTGGTAGTTGCAACGAGCAGCGTCGAGCCGCACGCAGCCAGCGCGATCCAGAACAACACCGTGCCGATCGCCGGTGGCTTCGCCGTCCCGGCATCCGGTTCAACAGTGGCCGGCGCGGCCTTCGCCGCTCGGAATCGCCATGCCGTCCAGCCGCACAGAACGACGAACGCGGCATACAAGATCGACCACACCCGCACTTGCGTGTTCAACCGCAGATACGGCTCGATCGCGAACGGATAGCTGAGCAGCGCGGCGAACGATCCGAGATTGGAAAGCGCGTACAGCCGCCACGGCGCCGCTCCCGGTTCGCCGATCGTCAGCCAGCGCTGCAGCAGCGGCGCGGTGGCCGACAGCAGCAAGTACGGACCGCCGATGGCGACCGCAAGCAGCAGCAGAATCCGGCCGGATGGATCGGCGCTCGAGACCGGCCGCCAATCCGTGCTCGGACGGATCGGCAGAAACACCAGCGACGCAGCCAGCAAAGCTAAGTGCGCCGCCGCCTGCACTCGCGCGCTCGGCCGCGACCCGAGCCAGTGCGCGTACACGTACCCGGCCAGCAGCAGCGCTTGAAAGAACAGCAGGCAGTCGGTCCACACCGCCGGTCCGCCGCCAAACCAGGGCAGGATGTAGCGCGCCATCATCGGCTGAACCTGGAACAGGAGAAAGGAGCTGAGAAAGATAGTGATCGGATAGCGCAGCGAACGCCGGCTTGGCGGCAGGCTGGACATCTAGCGGTTATACTTCGGCGTCGGCCCGCGCAGAGCGGCCCACACCTTGTCGCAACCCTGCAGCGTTTCGACGTCCAGCGGCCCGTCGCGCAGCACGCTCAAGTTCTGCTCCAGGTGTTCGATCTTGGATGCTCCCAGGATGATGCAGTCGCTGACGGTGTGATGGTAGAGCCAGTTGAGCGACATGCTCAGTAGCGAGCGGCCGGCCGCCGTGGCGATCTGCTGCAGTTGATCCACGGCGTCGAAGTCCGCCTGGTGCCAATAGCGATCCAGATACATGCGGTTGTTGTCGAAGCGCGTGCCTGGAAGCGGCGCGTCGCGGCGCTGTTTGCCAGTCAGCAACCCGCCGGCCAGCGGATTGTATACGATGTTCGATACACCGAACTCGCGGCACATCGGCAGATATTCCTGCTCGATGCCGCGCGCGATCAGGTTGTACATCGGCTGACTGATATATGGCGCGCGGGTAGCTCTTGCGCTCGGAGATCCAGAGCATCTCCACCACCTGCCAGCCGCTGTAGTTCGATGTCGCGATGTAGCGCGCTTTGCCCTGCTTGCGCACTTCGTTCATGGCGTCCAGCGATTCCTCGATCGGCACAGCGTAATCGGGAAGGTGCAGATAGTACACGTCGACGTAGTCGGTGCGCAGGCGCTGGAGGCTGTCGTCGATTGCGCGTAGGATTGCGCCGCGCGACAGGCCGGACATGTCGGGTCCCTCGCCCATCTTGTTTCGCACCTTGGTGGCCAAGCACGAACTGGTTGCGGCGTCCCTCCAGAATCCGGCCGAGCATCTGTTCGGACGCGCCCGAGTTGTACACGTTGGCGGTGTCCAGAAAATTGATGCCGTTGTCCAGACAGAGGTCGATCATCCTGGAAGCAACCGGTTCGGCCGTCTGGCCTCCGAAGGTCATGGTCCCGAAGCAGATGCGTGAGACACTAAGATCGGTATTCTTCAGCGTGATGTGGTCCATCGTTATTCGCCCAAAAGAACATGATACGTTGAGTATGGGAGTGAACGAGCAACTCGCGGAATCCAGCGCCGGCGAACCGAGCGCCGAAGCACCCCAGATTGAAGATGCCCTTCTGGAATCGGCCGGCGGACGAACAACCTCGAGCCGCCTCTCCGAACTGGCTGTTGCTGGCCTATGCAATCGAGTTTCTGCTTGCCCTGATGGCGATTATCACGGTCTGGAGCGAAATCGGCGGACAGGGCCACCTGGATCTGATGCCTTGGTACGCCAAGCTGGCATGCGTGCTGGCCGCGGCTTGGTGCTCGGTCCGCTTCACCGCCGGCATTGTGGAGGAGAAGAAGCTGTGGACTTCGCGGACGGTTGTCTGGTTCGCCGGTATCCTTATTATGGCGGTTGTCATGGGTGCGATCACCTACTACTACCATTTGCACGAAGAAGAAATTCCGGCTGATTCCGACGATACAACCACCGCGGTGATGAACGCCGCGCCCGCAGCGGGCTGGGCTGACCTGAACAATGATCGAATCACTATCTAGGCACGCGGTGGGAACCTGGAGTGCGCCGGACATTCCGCTGAAAGTCGAGTACGCGGTCGACCTGATGGAAGAAGTGCGGGCGTTCGTTTGCGACGAGCTGCAGCAATTGTCGCGCGGCGACATGGAAGCGGGCGGAGTGTTGTTCGGCCAGCGCCGCGAAGGATCGATTCGAATAACTGACCTGGCGCCCGTTTTCACGCCCGCCTTCGCGCGAATTGGAGCAGCGGGATCTCGCCGCAGGATCGTGTAGTGCTGGTTCGAGTGCTCAGCGCGGCGGAGTTGGATCCGAATCTCAAGGACCTGGCGCCGCTGGGTTGGTTCATCGCGCATGCCCAGACGGGAATCACGCTCACGGCGCCGGACCTGGCGGTATACAACGGCTTCTTTCCCGACCCGTGGCAGGTTACGCTGGTGCTTCGCCGGCAGGAGGGAGGCTCCGTCGTGCCGGTTTCTTCGCGCGCGATCAGCGATGGCAAGTTGAAGTCCGACGCCAGCTACAGCGAGTTCAGGCTGGAGCCGTTGCGGCGCGGCGGAAAGCCAGCACCCAGCCCGGCCGTGGCTGCACCGGCAGTCGAGTCACGCTCGGCTTGAGTGAACCCGGCGCGACTCCTGGCGCACTCGCCGCCTTACCAAGCGAAGCGTCGGCCGCGTCGCCAAGCTTCCAGCTCCAGCAGCATTCCTTCGGCGGCGAACGATGGCTGTGGTTGCTGCCGGTGCTGCTGGCGGCGGGCGTGATCGCGTTCCTGATGTTTCACAAGCCGGAGCAGGCTGGTAGCCCGTCAGCCGATTTCGCTGCGCGTGGCGGGACAAGGAGTCAACGTCGCGATCTCATGGGACAAGAACGCTGCCGCCGATCCAGGCAGCCGACCACGCCTCCATCAAGATTCAGGATGGGCCGGCCGCCTCGGAAATCCGCCATCGACGGCGACAAGCTGCACTCTGGAAGCACAGCGTACGTGCGCCAGAGCGGCGATGTCGGAATCGAGATGACGGTGTACGCGCCGGGGGGCTCGGAGCTTCACGAGTTCGCTCGGCTGGTGGCGCAGGAGACTCCTGCAAGCGCGGTTTCGCCCGACATTGAATCGGCAGAAGCAGGGCAGTTGCGCATCCAGCGGTTGGAGTACGAGGCGCAGATCCGCCAGCTCAAGGAAGAGGCGAGCAAGCAGGCGGCGCGCGCGGACCAATTGCAGGACGTGGTGCGGATTCTCCAGCAGCGCCTGAACCGCCGAACAACAAGTAAAAGCCTCGGCTATTTGAAATAGGGATCGGGTTCCGGAATCGCGGCGCCGTCTTTGCGCGGCGACGATGCCGCCGTAGTTCAGCTTGGCCGCCGAGTCGTGCAGCACCACCTGCCCGCCGCCCATGAAGCCGGAGTATTCGCCGACAACGCTCACGCGATGTCCCAGCTTGCCGAGCTCGTCGCGGACTAGTTCGGAAACTCGCGACTCCATCTGCAAGATCGCATCCGCCCAGCGTCGACTTGGTGAAGCGCGGCGCTTCGAGCGCGTACTGGATGTTCATCTTGTGATCGACGATGTTGGTGACCAACTGCATCTGCGCCTGCGGCTGGTTCATGCCGCGCATGATGCCGAAGCCGATGTGCTGGTCGCCGTTCTCCATGAATCCCGGAATGATGGTGTGGTAGGGACGCTTGCGCGGAGCCGAGCGCGTTGGGGTGATCGGGATCCGGAAGCGAATCCGGCGCCGCGGTCGTGCAGCAGAAATCCCATGCCGTCCACCAGGATTCCCGAGCCGAAGAAATTCGAGATGCTCTGGATCAACGAAACGATGTTGCCGTCCTTGTCCACCACGCTCAGGTAGGTTGTCTGCGCCGGCGTGTCCCTCGGGTGTTCCGGGCTGCACATCGCAGTTGGCCTTGTCCTGTTGATCAGACGCCGCGCGCTGCTTGGCGTACGTCTTCGAGAGCAAGCCCTGCGTAGGAACGGAAGCGACTCGCGGATCGGCGACATAGCGCTTGAGATCCTGCGTGGCGAGCTTCTGCGCTTCGATCTTGAGGTGAAACGCCTGCACGCTGTCCTGCGGATATTCGCCGAGTCGGAAAATTCTCGAGGATGTTGAGCATCTCGAGCGTCCCGATGCCATGGCCGTTGGGCGGCAGCTCATAGACTTTCCAGCCGCGATAGGTGGTGGAGATCGGCTCCACCCATTCGGACTGAAACTCGCGCAGATCGCTCGGCGGTCATCGTGCCGCCGTAGCGCTTTGAAGTCTTGAGAATCGCTTCGCCGATCGGGCCGTTGTAGACGGCCTTGGCGCCCTGCTCGGCGATCAACCGGAACGCGTGGGCGAGCTGCGGATTGCGGAAAATCTCGCCGACCTTCGGCGCGTCTCCGCCGGGCAAGTAGACCGCGCGGGCGTCGTCCTGCAGATTGCCGCTCGAATCGTCCCAGTCCCACTGGACCAGCTCGGTGACCGGGAATCCGTTTTCGGCATAGTAAATGGCGGGCTGGAACAGGTCGCGCCACTTGAGGCGTCCGAAGCGCTTGTGCAATTTCTCCCAGCCGTCCACGCAGCCGGGAACCGTGACGGTGTGGATGCCGCCCGACGGCACGCCGTGGATTCCTTGCTGCTTCAGGTAGTCGAGCGTGAGGCCTTTGGGCGACCAGCCGCTGGCGTTGATGCCGGTGAGCTTTCCGGTTTTCGATTCCCAGACCAGCGCGAAGAGATCGCCGCCAGGTCCATCCATCACGGGCTCGACGACGCTAAGGACAGCGTTCGCGGCGATGGCGGCGTCGACGGCCGAACCTCCGCGCGCGAGAATCTGCGCGCCGGCTTGTGAAGCGAGCGTCTGCGCGGTGGCGACGATGCCGCGCGTGGTGATCACCATGGAGCGGGCTTGCGGGCGATTTTGCGCGCTGGAAAAAGGGGGAAGGATCATGAGCAGGAGGCAGAGCCGGCGACTGAGCACGAGCCATCATTTTAGCGCGAGCAGGAGGCCCGGCAATGGTACAATCGAAAAGTTGGCGCGAGCAAGCTTCGCGCCGGCGAGTCTCCCCCCTAGATCGGGCGCGTAGCTCAACTGGCAGAGCAACTGACTCTTAATCAGTAGGTTGTAGGTTCGATTCCTACCGCGCTCACCAAATCTTTCAGCAACTTGCACGTCACTGAATCGTGGCGGGTGTCTCTACTACAGGGACTTTCACAGGGACCACATCGGAATTTTGGCTCTTCGGCTCGCTGTCCTGCCGCAGTGTGATGCCCGACAGAGCATCTCGCTTTGCAGCCATGCGAATGTGACTGTAGCGCTCCAGCATCGCCCGACTCATGTGACCCATCAGAGCGAGCATGGTGGACTCAGAAACGCCATTCTCGGCCAGCCGGGTGTCGAAGGTGTGCCTGAGATCGTGGAGCCGACAGGAGACGCCTGCATTGTTTCGTAGTTGGTCCCATCCCCAGGTGATGTCGGTTGCGTGCCCCTTCCCCTTTCGCACCCCATGTCGCAATACTCTCCCGCTACTGCCAGCCGGGACGCATAGCTTAAGTCCGAAGTTCTGGATTGCGCAGCGGCGCACGAATCCGATTGCATTTCTCAGCGGGCCACGGACAGGAATTTGCGCGGCCCTGTCTGACAGCACCTTAGGGTACTAATCCCAACACCCTAGGGAACCTCCCCGATTTCTTTGAGAGTGTTTCTCCCGCATACTCACTCCTTAAGCACAATCTATCGGAACGAGGTCTGCGGAGAACGGCGGTCGCGCGCTATCTCGACCTCGGCGCAGCACAGCTGTGTCACGAGTGCGTCGGAATGCGAAAGGCCACGGTCCTAATTGCCGGTTCTCCTGCGCTGTCGCGGCTGATTCGAGATCTTCTGCGAGATCGGCCGCAATTCAAGGTTGTCGGAAGCGCCAACGGCCTCAAGGACTTGAAAAGGCTCGCGGCGACATTCGCACCGGGAGTGATTGTCGCCAGTGTGGAACCGGTGAAGACCGGCATTGTCCCAATGACGCTCAGTATCAAACGGTCCAGCCCTCTCTCCAAACTGATTTTGATTTGCCCGGTGCCAGACTTGGGCGGGGCCGCTCGCAAGAACGGGGCGGACGCATTTCTCGATTTCGAAAAGTTGGTGTTCCATCTTCTGCCTACGGCCTCGAAGTTCACATAGGAAGCCGGGGCCGTTCCGGATTGAAGTTTTCGTTCGTCCGCGATTGCCTGCTCGACTCTTTCCCGCGCCCGGAAAGCAAGAGGTATCTCTCATGAAACAACACGCCCGCTCTATCTTATTTTCTTTGACGCTCCTGTGCGCCGGCCTGGCAACACCCGCGCTCGCCCAGCTCACAGACACCAGCGTCCAATCGCCGCCCGCTTACGACACATTCACGCCGCCGTCAGTTGGCGGAACTTATGTGGACCCTGTGTTCGGCTCGACGATTAGCCGCGTTTCCGACGCCTTAAGTACGGTGAACGCCGACCGCGGAGGAAAGCTGTCATGGATCGAGAACGAGTACGCGACGATGAGCGCGTTCAATAGCGACAATTCCAAGTTCATTCTGGTGCACGAAAGCTACTTCGCTCTCTATGACGGTTCGGGGGCCTACGTCCGCGACCTGCCTTTGGAAATCAATTCGTCAAGCGAACCACGCTGGTCGCGGAAAGACCAGGTGACCATCTACTATCACGCCGGCAACCAGCTCAAGTCGTATGACATCGTGAGTGGGACCACCGCCGTGGTGCACTCCTTCAATGAATACGCATCCATCAGCGGCCGGGGTGAAATGGACATTTCTGAAGACGGCGACCACTTGGTCCTGACGGGCGACGGTCACGCGATCTTCGTCTACCAAATCAGCTCCGGCAAGAAATACAACGCGCTCGAGACTGCGGGACACACGTTCGATTCTGTCTACATCACGCCCAACAACAATGTCACCGTCACCTGGACACAGGCGGGGACGGCGCGCTATGCGGGGATCGAACTCTTCGATTCGAATATGAATTTTCAACGGCAGGTGGCACACGCTGGCGGCCACATGGACGTCACGCGCGACACCAACGGGGATGAAGTGTTGGTGTGGACCAACTCCAACGATTCGCAACCGATTCCGAACTGCAACAACGGAGTGGTGAAAATTCGGTTGGCGGATGCGTCGCAAAAGTGTCTTGCGCAGTTGGACTGGAGCCTTGCGGTTCACATCGCAGCGCCGGACGGCAACGGAACTGTGTTTGTCGACACCGAAGCTCCCAGCAATCCCGCGCCGGGGAGCAGCTCTTGGGTTCCATACACAAACGAAATTCTACAGGTTAAGTTGGACGGATCGGGCGTCATGCGGCTGGCGCATCATCGCAGCCGGCGCCTGAACAACTACAACTGGCAGCCGAAGGTTTCCACCAGCCGCGATGGCTCACGGCTCCTGTTCGCAAGCAACTTCGACCTGCCGGTGATCGATGGTTACGACATGGAGTATTCCGATACGTACTTGATCCGGCTGAACGGAGCATCAACGCCTCCTCCGTCGGGTGGAACTCCGCCGCCGGCGCCTTCCCCGAATCCAACCTCCGGAACTCCGCAGGTGATCCGGTTCGAACAGGACAACAGCGCGGTGCAGAAGGCGGGCGCGTGGTACGGCAACAACGGGGCGTTCAACAGCGGCGGGACGGCGATGATGGCGATGGACGCAGGCTCCACTGCGACACTCAGCTTTACGGGTAATGCAGTGAAATGGATCGGATACCGGGACCGCTGGTCCGGTATCGCGCGAGTGTATGTGGATGGCGTGGCCCTGCAGAAGGTAGACACGTATTCCTCCTCCGATCAAGCTCAGGCGACGCTGTTCCAGATCACCGGTCTGGCCGCGGGATCACACAAGCTCACGATACAGGTTCTCGGCGCGCGCTCCCGCGCTTCACAGGGCACCTGGGTGTGGGTGGATGCATTTGAAGCGACGAACTAGGAAGCCTCTGTTTTCACCGCAGGAAGACGAATCAGTTTTTGCTGTATTGCGTACTTGATGACCCCCGAGCGGTCATGCAGGTCGAGTTTGCGCATCATATTGGTCTTGTGCGCATCCACAGTCTTTACGCTGAGGAGCAGGCGTTCCGCAATCTCTTTTAGCGACAGGCCATCGGCTAACAACTTGAGCACCTCACGCTCACGATCGCTTAGCCGGTCGTACCCGGTTGCGGACTTACGCGTATGCAAAACATGCTCCTTTACAACGCGCTTCAGCGCGCGCGGACTGAGATACTGGCCGCCTCGGAAAACAACGTTGATTGCCTGGACCAAGTCCGCTCGCGGGGCATCTTTCAATACATAGCCGGAAGCGCCTGCATTCAGACACCGCGTGATTACTTCTTGCTCTTCGTACATGGTGAGGATCAACACCTTGGTCTTCGGGACAGCGCGCAGGATGCGGCGTGTGGCTTCGAAGCCGCTCAGGTCGGGCATGGCGATGTCCATCAGGACGACGTCCGGATGAAGGCGGGTCGCCTTACTGACGGCTTGGCGGCCGTCTTCGGTTTCACCGACAAATTCGATAGAAGGATAGTCTTTCAAAATCGCCTTGATGCCCTCCCGAAAGAGGGTGTGATCATCGCAGAGTAAAACCCGAATCGTTTCTTTCATCGCATGTCCTCTTGCAAGAGCGGCAATTCACACTCGATGAGCGTACCGTGACGAGCCGATCCAGCCCGCCGAGGCCACGACTCGAATCGGATGCGACCGCCCAACAGCTCAATCCGGTCTCGCATGGCGCGTAGACCGTAGGATCGCGGAGGAGCCTTCAACTTGCGCGTCACGTTGAAGCCCTTTCCATCATCCTCCACTTGCATGTACATCGCATCCTGGCGGGCGGCGAGGGTGATCTGAACATGACGCGCGTCGGAATGCGCGGCGGCATTGGACAGCGCTCCCTGAATTACTTTGTAGAGCGCCGTCTCGTAGCTGGACGGTAGCGGACCGCGCAACCGGCGGGCATTCACGCGCACCTTGATTCCGGTTCGGCGTGAATATTGGCGCGAGTACAGGCGGACTGCTGGCAAGAACCCCTGTTCGCTCCACACTGCCGGGCCCAGGTCGAAGGTCAGGTGACGGACGCCTTTGAGTGCGTGATTGATCAGTGAAAGAGCTTCCTTCAGCTTGCCGCGGAGCTGGCTCGTCTCGCCCTTCTTCAAGTCCAGGGCGAGGAGCTGCGTATAAAGCTTCAGCACGATGAGATCATGGCCGATTTCATCGTGGAGGTCCTGCGCAAGGCGGCGGCGCTCTTTTTCGTAGGCGTCCCCAAGTTGAATGGAGAAGTCCAGCGATCGCTTTTCGGCAAGGTGGATTCGTTCCGCTGAGGTCTCGTTTTGAGCGCGGATGAATTGGGAATAGCCGGAAAGGAGATGATGCTGGTAGACTGAGGCCCAGCGAGCCAGAGCCTTGGTCCACTTCACACTTTGAGATCCGTCCGCGTTGAGGTATGTAAGGCAGCTCTTGAAGTAGAGCGAGACTGAGACGGCAGCGCATTCCACCGGGACGCCTTGCGAGGCGAGCTCGTGGCCCTGGCGCTTAGAGTCGGTCCAGTAAGCCTTGGGATTTGCGGAACTGACTTCGCGCAGCCGCTGAGCCAGCCGAAGAGCCGTGAGTTGGGCCACATACCGGTCGCATGGCTTGTAACGTTTCAACAGCTTTTGCCAGGCGGTTCCAATTCTGGATGCACGAGATGCGAGATAGGCGGCCACCTGCGCTAGCGTTTCCCTGACCGCGGTAACCGCCTGTTCCGTTTCGTTACGATGCATCTGCGCGCCTGGAAGCCGCCGCTACCGCCAGTCGATTCAATTCGTCCCCGAGTTGCTTGCGAATTTCCAAAAAGACCTTTGGGTTGGACTCCCACTGATACGGTTTCTGGACCATGCGGCTCACGAAATAGTCGGCAACACCGCGCCCCGCGATTTTGGCCAGCAAGTCCAGGTAATCGTAGTCCTGCATTCCTGCGCGGATCAGTTTCAGACGAATGCTCTCGATTGGGATGTCGGTGCGGCCTCCGATTCGCTCCGGTGTGCCCGGATAGAACAGGGTTCCGTCACCATTTCCTCCAAAACGGTAGACATCTGTCCAAGGGTCGCGCTGCGCGGCGTAAGCTTCATTCATGCTGTAATACAGCTCGCCATCCAGTTGATACTTCCAAGCGATCCAGGGCATGATGCGGTTGGCAACTGCACCTGCATCGATCATGTAGCTGGGCCATCCCTTGAAGTACGGGCCTCCGACGGTGTTGCAGCCATGACTGGCGCAGGATTGATAGAACCACACCGATTTGCCGGCGCGCCGTTCGCGGGCATACGTCTCAAGCGTCGGCGCAGGGCCACAGAAATCGTCGGATTCCCTGCGCTCCAGGCAATTTACCAGCGGCGCCCAGATCTCAACCACCGGATCTAACTTGTCGTTGGAGGACGCGGTTACCAAACTACGCAGAGTAGGATCCGCGCTGACGGCCGCGCGTCCGCGCTCGAGCACTGCGGGAACGTCCTGCTTGGTGGGCTCGTCCCAGAGGTAAAGGAAGAGTCGATCGTACCAGCCTTTCTTCCGAAAATGCTTCGCCCAGGCTTGCCAGTATGAGGCCTGCAATTCCGCGGACAATCCTGCGGGCGTGCGGAGTTCGACCGTGGTCGCGGCAGCGCCGGCCAGAGGTTCGTCTGGTGTAAGAAGCGTGCCGTCCAGAAACGGGCCGACTTCAGCGTCGTAAGGAGCCCAATCCAGGTGGACTTGTCCCTTCTCGGTCGAGTATTTCGGAGTGACCATGCTTCCGCCGTGAATGCTGATGCGATGCAGCAAGGCGGCCTTCGCATAGAGGCGCGTCAGGAAATAGAGATCGGCATCCTCTGTGTAACGGCCGCGATGCTGCTTCAAGATCGTGGTGCCGTTCAGGCCGAATGAGGATTTCAGGGAGGCCGTGGAGGGCAGCGTGAACGCCCAGACCGTCACTTGAATGGGCGCAGTGAACAACGCGACCCGGTCACGGAGAATGCGAACCGAACCGGAATAAGAACCTGGGACCGTGGAGGGCGGAACATACAGCTCGATCCATAGCGCTTGACTGCGCCCGCGCTCAAGCCGCAGCGGGAACGCGTTGCGTTTCTCGTTCGCGTACCGATCGATCCGGGGAATGAGTGGATCCGGCCACAACCCGGGGGCGCCTTCGCTCGAAGATGGCCTCGAGAGATTCAGGTATTGTTCGGAATAAACCGTAACGTTGCGGTTCGAGATCAGCTCGCCGCGTTTCGTTCGGAAGTCGGACAGATCGAGATCGACTCCATCGATGTCTTCCAAGTCGGCGCGCAGAACAATCTGGAAAGATTGAAATTCATTCCGTCCGGCAGCGATCTCCGCCCTGCGGGATGGTGGTGAAGGCTGAGTATCATGGGGCCTGATCTTTTCCATGGAATCGGCGATCCACCAATCCACAGCGCGAGTCTTTCCGGCCACTCGTGCCGGCGAGAATGGAAGAGCCATCGCAACGAACAGCAAGGCCCGCGCTAGAGATTGCATTGGCATCTACGCAACCTGCTCCGAAGCGGCCGACGCGTGCTGGCGAGGCGCGGCGATTTGCAAGTCGCGGATGATTTCGCTCAACGCCTCCACTTTTCCGTCCCACGATTCGGCGTCCATGAGCTGAGAAGCCGCCGAGTCAGGCCCAAGCCGCCCGGCGCGCTGCAACACTTCGATGTGGTTGATGTATTCCTCCGGAGTTCGGGCCAGGAGCACCACCTCTCCCAATTTCGCAACCTCCGGCAGCGGCGTAGCGACCACCGGCAGCCCGGCTGCCAAATATTCGCGAAGCTTCAGGGGATTCGCGGCTATGGTCAGCTCGTTCACTTTGAACGGCAGAATGGCGGCGTCAAATCGCTTGCAGTATCCGGGGAGCGATTGATAGGGCCGCCTGCCCAGAAGATGCAGGTTGGGCAAGTGCTCGATCGCCGAGATGTCGGTTCGAATTTCTCCGATCAATAACGAATGACCAGTGCGGCCGGGCAGCGGCCAAGTGACGAATGACTTCCAGATCGACCCAATCGGCGATGAGGCCAAAAAAACCGATGACGGGGCCATGCGAGGCCGGACAATCTGAGGGAACTTCAGTTTCAGCTAGGCACGCTTTTCTGAAGTGCTCGACGTCCACGCCGTGCGTAATGAGAAACGTGTTTGGATTGTGGCGCCGTTTGGTCTCAAGCAAACGATCGGCGGACACCACAACCAAATCCGCTCTCTCCATCAGGCCGCGTTCCATGTCGAGGATCGCGGACTTGTCAGTGCCGCTGAACTCTGAGTACTCGTCGACGCAGTAGTAGATAAGCAGCTGCTCATCGAGGTGCCCGGCGGTTTCGGCCGAGCTCGGCACGAATGTGAGTGTAATGGGACGCCGAAAACCAAGCCGACGGGCTGCGCGCCGGAGGCTCCAAGTGAGAAACTTTTTGTTCAGCCAGCGTGCCACGCGGCTGCCGTGAAATGGAATCACTAGCGGGCTGAACACGTGGATGTTTCTCGCCACCTGACGCGAGCCGGAGAAGAACTCCCGCAGCTTCTTCCAGGCGCGAGAGAAATCGTGAGCGGAGGCGGTGGGTCTTCGAGTGCCGGTGGAGTTGACCCACAGAACACGGTTGTGAGCAGCGAGCCTGGTGACGATTTGCTTCTTGCTCAACGGATCGCCGTCCCAATCGTTGCAGAAGCAGATGATGTCGTAGCCCTGAATCATGCGGCGCACCTCCTTTCGATCGTGTTTGCAATGAAGTGGCGATGCCAGTATTCGAAGATGAGCAGCGTCCAGATCTCTTGTGAGCGGTCTCGCCGCCCGCGCTCATGTTGATCGATAAGCCGAGTGACAGTTCTGGTGTCAACGAATTGGCGGCATGCTGATCCCGGATCCAACAGGTGATCGCGCGTGAACGTTCGCAGTACGGTTCGCAGCCAGGAAGCGATCGGGACCGGAAAGCCTTTCTTGGGGCGATCAATGATGGCATCCGGAAGAACACCGCGCATGGCATGCCGAAGCAGCGTCTTGCCGCCCTGCTTGCCCAGTTTACTTGCATCGGGAAGATTGGCCGCGTATTCGATGAGCCGATGATCGAGAAAGGGCACGCGCAGCTCCAGGCTATTAGCCATGGTCATCTTGTCGGCCTTAAGAAGCAGGTCGTCCGGGAGCCAGACTTTCGTGTCGATGTACAGCATGCGGTTCAAGCTGGACGCTTTGGCTGCCGTTCGGTGGTAGCGGGAGAAAAGACTGCTCAGTGCCTCTGCGGACTGGATGGTTCGTTCTTCGCCGATCAACGAGCGCATCAGTTCGGGATGGAAGCCGCGGGAGACTCCGCGATAGCGCGTTGCGGCCGGCAGAGCGGAAGTCCGCGCGTAATGACGCAGGTTCTCTGGGTACAGTGCCGGCGCCAGCCAGGTTGTCAACTGCGGTGGGAGGTGCTTGGAGAGCCTATCCAGACGCAACATGCGGCCATAAATCCCATAACCCGCCAGGATTTCATCGGCGCCCTCGCCGGACAAAACCACCGTGATGTGTTCCCTGGCCGCCTTGGCGACGTGATGCAGAGGGATGCAACTCGGATCGGCTAAAGGTTCGTCGAGGTGCCATACCAGATCGGCCACTGAGTTCGCGAACTCTTGAGGCCCCAGCCGGCACTCGTGGTGGTCGGAATGGAAGGTGTCGGCGGCGAGTCGCGCATATTCGAATTCATTGGACGCACCTTGTTCCTCGGCTCCTTCGTACCCGACGCTGAAGGTCTTCACTCTCCCGCCGGCGGTGAATTTCGCAGTCAACGCAAGAATGGCGGTGGAATCGATTCCGCCACTCAGGAAAACGCCCAGGGGCACTTCTGAGATCAGTCTGAGCCGCACGCTCTCTTCGAGCAAATAGCGAAAATGCTCGACCTGGCGTTGCGGCGACTCCTCCGACTGATCCCTATAGGTAACGTCCCAATATTTCTTGATCTCGATTCGGCCGTTGCCGGCTTCGAGCGTGTGCCCCGGCGGAAGCCGGAAGATGTTCTTGAACATCGTGCGCGGTCCGGGCACATACCGTAGAGCGAGGTATTGATCGAACGATTCGGGATCCACTTCGCGAGGGATGCCCGGAATTCTCAACAGCGCCTTGATCTCAGAAGCGAAGGCGAAGAAGCGCTCATTCTGAAAATAGTAGAGAGGTTTTATGCCCACGCGGTCGCGCGCGAGCAAGAGACGCCGCTGCCTGCGATTCCAGATCGCGAACGCGAACATACCTCGCAGGTGTTGGACGCAATCGCTGCCGTATTGGTCATAGGCGTGAAGGATGGTTTCGCTGTCGGACTTGCTTTTGAAGACATGTCCGGCGGAGGCCAGGTTGCCCGCCAACTCGCGATAGTTATAGATTTCCCCATTGAAGACGATGACGGCGGACTCGTCTTCATTGAAGATGGGCTGCTTGCCTCCTTTCAGATCGATGATGCTGAGCCGCCGGAATCCCAGCCCGGCCTCAGGGTCCACGAATAGGCCGCTATCGTCCGGGCCACGGTGGGACAGCGTATCCGCCATTCGCTCAACGAGCTCGCCATCCACGGTTTGGTCGGCATCAAAATTCAGCATGCCGCAGATGCCACACATGAAAGAACCCCCAAGACATCCTTGTTTTTGTATTCCATACGCGTTGCAGAAATGGCCCACGCTTTGGCGACGGCGCCGTTCTCGATTCGCGCGCAACAAAATTCCCCTTCCAGCAGCAGATCGCCCGTCGAGATTTCGCCCGAATCCGTGGACAGCACCGCGATGTCGACGGTTTTGCCTTTCGAACACGCGAGGGCGATTCCCGATCCGCTTTGCAGTTTCAATCGCTCGACAACCGGCGTGTCCGCCACGGCCGAGAGAACCGTCATCACAGCAAACGGCAGAGATGAAACAACCGTCGCGTGCAAGGCGGCGCTACGCCGCTTGTGGCCATATAGCGGCGAAATCCAGGCTGGGTTGAGCGCCGCCTGCATTGGCTGGCGAGTATACAGACCCAGGAAAAGCCCCGCTTGTGCTGAGCGCAGCACTGCTTCGCAGTCGTTACTCTCCAGTGCCGGATCTGAGACGGCCGGGCCAAGGTGATAGTGAAACTCGAAAGTGTGTTCCCCGGAGCCGCGGAAATCGTCGAGGATGATCCAATATTCGCCGCCGATATTCAACAGTCGACGGCGATGGACCGCACCATGGGACAGCCGCGAGTAGCCGTCGTGCTCCGCTTCAATGTAGTCGATCCATTCGTCCCGGCAACCAGACATTCGCGACACGACGGGCGTTTTCCAGCGAAACGTATCCGCGATTTCCGCCTGGTCCCGGCCGTCAATGGTAACCGTGTTGTGGGCGCGAGTTGAGCGGAAGAAATTGCGCCAGTCGGCCGCCCCGTTATAGACGAACGTGCCCGGATCGAGAAGCAGATCCCGGCCATTCGCGAAGAGCTGGATCGAGAGCGCGTCGGCGTGCGCATGCGCACCGTTCAGAATCCCCAGCCCGCCGGTGTCGAACACCAAATGAGCGGCGCGCGGACCCCAATCGGTACGCTGAATATGATGGCCGCCCCTTGGCGTAGTCCACTGCGTGTCCACGGGACGCTCGCTTGCAATGTTCCGATAGGCTGCATACCCTTCCTCGCCCAACAGCCAAAAGGTTTCTTCGTAACACTTGCCGGCACAGTGTCTGAAATCGGATCGTGCGTAGAGCACGCTCGCAAGGCAAATCGCATCGTTAAAAGACCGATAATTCTTCTGCTCCAGCGCCAGGGCGCGGCCGCCATCATCATCTCCCATCAACGGAATCGTGCCATCAGGTCTGGTCAAGTGCATGAGAAATTCGACCATGCGGCATGCGCCCGATCTCATCGCGGACGGAAATGCGACGTGATTCTGGTCTGCGAGAACCAAAGCCTGCAGATAGAAGTCGAGGGCGTAGCAATGGTAGTAAGAGGATAGTTCGCCATACACGCCGTCGCTGAAGACCAGCTCTTGAAACCCGCCTTCCAGCAGGCCCGCGGCGCGGTCCAGCCATTTTCTCGGCCGCGGGCGATCGCCAAACAGCAAACCGCAGATATAAAGGGCCACGCATTCTCCGATCAGGTGCGTGTTCGGACTGCTGTAGATCGACAAGTGCCGATAAATATGGTCGACCTGAGCGAATAGCGAATCGCCGATTTGCTCGGCGTTCTCCTCGGTAAGGGATCGCGACGGCAGCAGCAGAAAGATAGCCCACAGCCAGGAAATGACACGAATGCCCAGCTCCAGACTGGACTGCCAATTGACGCCTCGGCCGATCGGATTTTGTCGAATCCAGCTGTTCAGCTGCGCCACTGCCTCGGCGGCATAACGTTCCTCGCCGGTCCAGTGATAGGCCTTCGCCAGTCGCGGCAAGTGTTGGTGCCGGTTCAGTTCGTGGATAATCTTGGGATCGCGCCGTTCGCTATCGCGTTCCAGGCGGTAGTCGGCCCAAAATCGCTGCTCCCAAACGTTGCCCGTGACGGGGTCGCGATGCCAGTCGATCACAGGACCAAGTTTCACGTCGCCGAGCCCCAGCAACTCGATTTCATGACGGCAAAGCCGGTCGCCTTCTTGAATCGCGCGATCCACCCAGCCCGGAAAGTGTTCGAAGACGAATTCACGTGACCCCGCACGATGCCCGCGGTAAAAGCGGCCGGCCGGTCCTCCAGCCAGATACTTCTTAAAGTCGGCGCCGGCACGCAACTCGGAACTGTATGTTTTCCAACCCCATCGTTCGCATTCCGAGGACACTCGCTCACGTGCCCGAAACGCGATTTCGGTCCGGCTCATGCTGCTAAGCCTGGAGGCCTTTCTGAGCAAGGGAGTTGTCTTAGTGAGCAACTTGGGCATTCGCAAGGGCGTCCTCAATCTTCGCCAACAGGTCGTTGATATCTCCGATCTCGAATTGAAGAGTACCGTCCGGACGATTTCCGACGCGGCTCGCCACCGTTGGCACGCCCAAAGCGAGTGCCTCCCGGACCGAAATGGAATCGCCGTCGGCCAACGTCGGCCGCACGAACAAATCAGACCGCGCTATGCAGGCCAGGCAGACATCGTGATCAACATCACCGGCAAAGAACACGTTCGCTTCGAGACCCGCCATTTGAACCGCGCGAATCGCCTCCAGGCGCTGCTCGCCCGATCCCATCACCAGACAGCCCGCTGCGGGATGCATCTTTCGCAGCCGGACGAGCGCCTTCACTAACAGGTCGAACCCATATTCGGGGCGAAAGAACAGCACTGTCGAAAGCACCGGCCGGTGTCGCTGCATCCAATCTGTTATGCACGGCTCGAGAGCCGGACCTGGCCGAAGGGCTCCAAGAAATGCGGGTCGGATTTCGGTGTGGTCCCTGGCAACGCCCAGCGAGTGAACGGCGTCCTGAACTGCGGGGCTCACGCAAACAACACGCCCGTACAGGCTCGACGCAAAAGCGACCGCCTTGCGGCCCAGGCCGCGCAAGCTGTCCAGAAAGTGCGGCGCCATCCCGGAATGCAGCGTTAGTTTGACGACGACGCCGCCGCGAAGCCGTCCCACGATTCCACAGCCCGCCGCCAGCACCCAACTCTTCCAATTGTGTCCGTTGATGTGAACGTCAAACGACCAGCCGCCGACGGCATAACGCGCCAGGTTCCAACCAAACCGCAGCTTGTTGCGGTAGCGGCTTGGATCGAGGGTCTCGCAGCGATATCCGGCTGCCATCAACTCGCGCT
Organism: Terriglobia bacterium; assembly: GCA_963792065.1. Classification (GTDB taxonomy): domain Bacteria; phylum Acidobacteriota; class Terriglobia; order Bryobacterales; family Bryobacteraceae; genus Palsa-89. The sequence continues at coordinate 4,133,022 of CAWBUU010000001.1, read as the reverse complement.
GGCGGCCGGCTATGTGCACCGAGATGCCGCCATGCGGCGGAGGAGTGGGACCGATGAGGAGCACCTTCATAGGCAACCCTGCGCCTCCACCAAGTGTTGGTACAAATGCTGAACTTCCTGGATGGAACGCTCCATCGAGAACAACTCCTCGACGCGCTGCCTTCCAGCGCGGCTGAGACGCAGGGCAAGTTCCGGATCTGACAAGAGAAGAACCATAGCTTCCGCTAAGGCGCCCGAGTCCCTCGCCGGAACCAAAAGCCCCGTTCGGCCGTTCTCAATCAATTCCGGATTGCCTCCGACGCGCGCTGCGATAACCGGCACGCTGGACGCCATGGATTCCAGCAGCGAATTTGAAAGGCCCTCACTCAGCGACGGCAGAACAGAAAGAGTCGACTCGGAGAGTAAGTCCGGCATGTCGGTCCGGAATCCGGTGAATAGAATCCTAGACTCGAGTCCAATACTCCGCGCGTGCTGTTCCAATTGAGCGCGACTCGCTCCATCGCCAACGATCAGGAAATGGGCGTCCGGAATGCTGCTCGACACGATTTGTGCAGCATCCAGGAAATACTCGACGCCCTTCATCTGGTTCAGGCGGGACGAGACCAGAACGATGCGGGCCTCGGCGGGCAGTCCCAGCGCACATCGCAGGGCGATACTCCGGGCCTTCTTTTCGAAGCGTGACAGAACGATCCCGTTCCGGATGACGACGATATTATCCGGCCGATAACCCTGCTCGATCAGAGTTTGCCGAATCGCTTCAGCATTCACCAGAACGCAATGAGCCAACCTGCAAACCATTTTCTGGACGAGCCGCTGGCGCGAAGTCAGAATATCGCCGGTATCGCGGATGGATGCCACAACCACGGGCTTCCCAGCCAGCCGCGCGGCCGGCACGGCGAACACGTTGGCATAGAAACCATAGCTATGAACAATCTGAATGAGGTTCCGTTGGATGTAGCGCGCCAATCGAATGGCCTGCCACAGTGTGTTGATCCCGTACAGGCTGGAGATTCTGAACTCCGGACGCGGCACATCCAGCCGCTCCAGCTCTTGCTGCAGCTCGCCTTCATTTTTCAAGCACGCCAGGTGCAATGCGAAGCGCGATGCGTCCATTCCCAACGCGATATTGGCCACCTGCCGCTCGGTTCCGCCGATGCGGTAATTGGTCAGCACATTCAACAATCTGATTCTGTCGCTCGACATAGTGTTGCCTACGCGGCCACCGATCCTCGCTGCCCGGAGGGCTGGTCCAGGAATGTCCTGGCCCATAGCTCGAACGAAAGCAAGGTCCACAATTGAAGATCGAGATTTCGCCCGCCACGGTGTTTCGTTAGGAGGCGATCGATTTGCCGTGTGTCGAACATGCTGCGCCGCTGCGCTCGATCGCCCAACAGCACGTCGCGAAGATACGGCTCCATCTTGTTTCGGAACCAATAGTTCAAAGGAACTGCGAAGCCACGCTTCGGCCGGTTCAAGATTGACTCGGGCACTATGCCGCGCATGGCTTGCTTCAAGACCCACTTCGTCGTACCGTCGCGCCAGTTCATCTCCGGTGGTATCGTGGCCGCGAATTCCACGATCTTATGGTCGAGCAACGGCACACGAGTTTCGATGGAATGGGCCATGCTCATGCGATCCACCTTGGTCAGAATGTCCAATGGCAGGTAATAGCGCAGATCGAGCGCCTGTAGATTTGAAAGCCAGTGGCCACGGCTCGACGTTAGGAAGCTCTCATGCTCCCTCCACGGCTCACTCGATCTGAGCGCTTCGGCGCATTCCGGGCGGAGCAGCTTCAGCATGTCCGCCTTGCGATATAGCGTGGACGCGTCAAGGTAGCGCCGCGGGCCTGAAAGCGAGAAATGCTGCAGGCTGTTGCGCCCTCGCATTCCCTCTGGCATAGCTCGGCCGATTCCGCGCATGACCCGTCCTGCGCTCGCGGGAAAACCCGGAATGCGTCGCTCGCGGCCTTCCACCAGATACTTGTCGTATCCGCCGAACAGTTCGTCGCCTCCGTCGCCCGACAACACCACCTTCACGGATTGCGACGCCAGCTTCGAAACCAGATAGGTGGGAATGGCGGATGAATCCCCGAAGGGTTCATCCAGATGCCAGGCTAGTCTCTCGAGATCATCCATGGCATCGGGACCGAGAATGAGCTCATGATGATCGGTGGAAAACGTCTGCGCGACTGAGCGGGCGTGATGGATCTCGTTGTATTCCGCCTCGCGAAAGCCGATCGAAAACGTCTTGAGCGGCTCCGTTCCGAGACGCGCCGCAGTAGCGGTAACAGCGCTCGAATCAACCCCACCGCTGAGAAACGCTCCGAGCGGAACATCGCTGACCATGTGCAGTGCGACCGATTCTTCGATCAGTTCCCGCAAACGCTCGATGAAGTAGCCCTCCGGTCGGCCGTAATCCGGCTCGAAGGCTAGATTCCAATAGCGGCGCACAACCGGACTCCGGCCCGGGTTGGCCGTCAGAATGCAACCTGGCTCGAGTTTGCGGATGCCTTTGAAAATGGTTTCCGACAGCGGGGTCGTGAGAAAGGTCAAGGCATGCGCGGCGGCCTGCCAGTTCAGCTCTCGCGTGACGCCGGCCACCTGCAGAATCGACTTCAATTCCGAGGCAAAAAGAAGCCGGCCTTGAACTTCGGCGTAGTAAAGCGGCTTTATCCCGATCCGGTCGCGGGCCAGCAGTAGTTTTTCGCTGCGCCCATCCCATAACGCAAACCCGAACATTCCCCGCAATCGATTGACGCACGCATCGCCGTACTCCTCATAGAGGTGAACGATCACTTCGGTGTCGGAGTGAGTTCGAAAGACATGTCCCTTACCGACGAGCTCTTCCCGCAGCTCGCGAAAATTATAGATCTCACCGTTGAAGACTAACTGGATTGATCCGTCCTCGTTAGCAATGGGCTGGCGCCCTGAAGAGAGATCAATTATGCTCAAACGCCGCATCGCCAAACCAGCCTGGGCTGCCAGAAAGATGCCCTGATCGTCCGGCCCGCGATGCACGATGGCCGCACACATGTCGCGCAGCTCTTGCTCCAGAACCGGTTGTCCGGACAAGCTTACAATTCCGGCAATGCCGCACATGTGTCCGCAGTCCTTTCTCCGAAGCCGATTCGCTGGCGGCACTTCCTGAGACCCGCCGTGATTGCGAGCCGTTCGCTCCGCGTCAGAAGATTGAGCTGCCAGGTTGCAATGAGGTAGGCCGCTCCAAAAATCAGGCTGGCTACGATGATGTGCAGTACCAACCCGATGGCCACGACCGCCGCTGCCGACCACGCCACACCCGCTGCGGCCGCTGCAACACAGAACAAGGCTGCCAGTCTGCACCAGGGGAGCAGTTCATGCATCGGCACCGCCAGCAATGACTTGATCTTGACCAAGCTCGCGACCTTGAAAGTCGCAGTCGCCAGCAGGACCACCAGCACCGCGCCGATTAAATGAAATTGCGCGATGGACCACCGGATCAGCAGCGCGATGATTCCAAAGCGCACCAGGTTGAGACCCAAAAGGAAGCGCGTTCGCGCGAATACTCTCAAGACGCCGTCTACTTGCAGCGCTGCCAGCGGAATGGTCAGAATCCACGCCATAAACAGAGGAACGCTCGCCAGATACTTGGCGCTGAACAGCAGAACGATGAAATCGTGACCGGTCACCATCAGAAGCGCAACCAGGGGAAAAAAGAGCAGCGCGAGCTTCCAGGTAGTGTCGTGCCAGATTTGCAGAACGGTTTGTCTGCGCCCGTTCGCCAGGCATTCCTGCATCTGCGTCATCATCACGTCGCTCGCCGGTGAGGTAGCAAAGTCGATCACCGGGATTTGTATACAGCCGATCGCGAAGATGGCGAGCGTCGCGGGATCGAAAAGATGGGAAACCGCGTATTGCGGCAAATTGGCCTGCAAGATCTCAACCAGAACCGCCAGGCCGAACGGAACCGCATACACCAGTTGCTTTTTCAGCAGGCGGGCATCGGGCCGGAACGTTTGCTGGAATTCCTTTCGGAAATATAGGAGAGTGCCTAAGGCCCGAAGTGCCGCCAGCAGCGCGGCGCCGATCAACAAGCTCTCCAGTTGCCGAAATAGGACCACCGGAAGAATCAACACTGCGGCACGAATGATGTCCGAAGCGGCATATGTTGTAGATGCCCAGAGGTAGCGTCCGCGCGCGACCATCACGATCTCCCAGGACGATGAGACCATCATCAACAGCGAGTACAAGCCGATCCAGGGAAGATATTCCGCGAGAGTCGGGTTGTTCATCGCACGACTCAGAAACGGCCCGGCAGCGATGAGCGCCGCGAAACTCGCCGCGCCGGCCAGCGTCAGGAACACGGTGGAATTCGCAGCGTATCGGCCGGCATCTTTAGCCGATCCAGGCAGGAAGTAATACAAGCTCGATGCCATGCCGAATTGCGAAATGAAAAAGATCGTGGATTGAATCAGAAAGAGCTGCTTGTAGGTGCCGAATTGAGCAGGCTCGAAGATTCGCGTCAGAACAACCGGTATGAAGAACGTAGCGGCGAACGAAATTGTTCGGCCGCACATCAACAAAAGAGCCGGCTTGAAAATGGACCGGACTTCGCCATGGCTCGCCATCGCCGCACTAGCCATTGGCCGTTTCCCCCAATTGTGAGGTTGCAGAGATCAATCCGGTGAGGATGTATACAAACCAGGTGAAGACATTCCCGGCCGACAATCCGCAGACGACAAATCCCCACAACGCGATCTCCAGAGCGACTGCCATCCGGAAATCCGGCACGCGGGATTCAGAAGAAATCCGACGCGCCCGATACAAACCGAAGCCGAGGAACAACAGGAATGCAGCGCTACCAAGAGCGCCGGTTTCGCTCAAAGCCTGAATGATGGTGTTGTGCGTCACCAAGGCGCCGCGCGTGTAGAGCCCCTTCGGCGCGTACAATGGCCACGCCACGACGGAACAAGCGGGACCAACTCCCAGCAGTGGGTAATCGAAAAACATGGCCAGCCCTGCTTTCGACGTGGCAATCCGTTCCTGGAAGCTATTGTCGCCGCTTAGATTCGTGAACCCTTGATCGCGCGACCAGTGACGCGCCGCTACGGCCATCCCGGCCACCAAGAGGACGGCAACGGCAATCTTGATGCCGATTCCTCGCTGCCGCCATGCGAACAGGCCGATCACCGCGACGAGGCCGACCAGTCCTCCGCGCGAGAAGGTTACAAAAATCGCCGCAGAATATAGCAGCGCGATCGCAGTCAGCCCTAACCGCGCAACCAATCCGCTGCGCAGCGCGAGGTAGCCGGCCAGAGGAACCAAAATCACGAGACCGTAGGCCAAATCGTTTGGATTGGCAAAAATACCGACCCAGGCAGTTCGTTCCTCGATAGTTCTGCCCTGCAGATAGTTCCGCAATACGCCGGCCAGCGGAACCAGACCGCCTATCACCATGGTCCACATCACGCCTCGAATACGCCGCTCTGTCGTCGCGCAATTCACCAGAAAGAAATAAATCAGGACCATCTTCACTAGATCGGCGACCGCGGCAGCCGCGTGTCCGGGCCATAGTGCCGTGAGGCAGGAAAGCGCCGCGGCACACAAGAAACCAATGAGCAGTCCGCTCTCGGGCCAACCCCATCGAAAGCGCGCTCGCCCCGACATGATTTCCAGAGCGAGGGCGAGTAGCGCGCCGGCGCCCACCAACTTGGCCGGATGAATCACTTCGAGCGCCGGAAAAACGATGGGCACGTTCAGGTAGAGAAGAAAAATAAAAGCCAGCAAGAACAGGTACGACGCGACGCCTCGAGTCCTCGCGGCGGTCCCCGAAGCGAATCGGATCTGGGAAACATCGAGCGTGGTGGCCTCAGCAAACTGAGTCAGGCCGCTAGTTCCCGCCATATCGGCTCCCGTCCGAAGCGGAATGAGCCTGCTTGCAACCGTTCACCCAATCGAAGGCGTGGTGAATCTGGCAGCTCAAAATCGATCCTGAAAAAAATCGGCGGGCGTCCAAGCAGGAGTTTTCCCACAGAACGCTGCGGGGCACCGTCAGCAGCGGCGCGTTCGAGTCCCGATGCGTGCAAGTGGTGTATGCAAACCGGTAGCCCGCCGCCGCTACGGCGTGTACCGATGTCGTGTTATACAATCCTCCCGGATACGCAAAGTGTTTGATCTCGGCTCCCAGATGCTTCTCCAGCGCCTTGCGCGACCCGGCCGCCTCCTCCATCACGCAGGGTTCCGCCTCGTTAGGCATCAGGACATGGCTGCGAGTATGTGATCCGACGGTCAGGCCAGCGCTGTGAACTTCCGCCAGCATGTCCCAGGTCATCGATTGAAACGGCTGGTAGGCTTCCTTGGAAATGGCCACGTCAGCCTCCAAGGCTCGAATCACTTCCTGAATCGCGGAATAGGGAAGCGCCTCCAGGAGTGTTCGCGTGGCCTGATATGGCGTCATTTCGTCGATGTTTGGAAGAGCGATGCCATCCCAACACTTGATACGCTGGCGGCGGCAGCGCCGCAGCAGGAGAAGATAGAGCTTGTCGTGCACATGCACAGTTGGCGTACTCACCAGATCCGTGACGGCAAAAACCGCCGCCGGCACACCTTTCTTCATGAGCAGCGGGAAAGCTTGTTCATAGAAATCGCGGTAGCCATCGTCAAAAGTGATGGCTGCGATGGGATCATTGGAACTGTCGCCCCCCTGCAGGCGCCTGCCGACGTCGTCCAGCGAGGCGAAGCGGAATCGCCGTCCAATCCAGTCCAAGTGCTGCTCCAGCATCCGGCGGCTCACGAGCATCGACGGAATCGACGTGCTCGCGCTGGATGGATAGTCTTCGACCACGCGGTGATAACCGATGACCACGGGAAGCTTTCGAGAACCGGACCATGAGGCGAACAGTTTATCGGCGCCGCTCTGATGCAGAATGCCCGCAGCGCCTGAGCGAATCCAGCTTCGAATCATCGCGCCAAGCCTCCAGGGAGAATTTGCCGCGCCAGGCGCCGGGAAGAGCGGTTCAGTTCCACCGCACATCGACACAATCTCCCGCGCACGCCGGGCGGATACAGCTCCAGGCGCCCCAATTCGCGGGAGTAAGACGTCCAGTGCGATTTGTACGGCTCGTTGCCGTGCAGCAGATCGTATTCCAACGCGCCTTCTTCGATGGCGCGGCGAATCGAATAGCCCATAAGCAGAATGCCCGGGCTGTATCGCTCGTAGGCCGGATCAAAACCCGATTGATAAAAGTAGAATTTCCCGCGATAGAAAAACCCATATAGACACGCGGCTACTTGCCCATTCAGACGCAAAACGTATAACCGAAGCCATCCCCGTTTCAGTGCGATTAGGCCGAACTCCCGGTGAAAAGCAGTAAGCGCAGTCGAGTCGAATGCGTTCGAGCCGCCGCGCGTCCGCCAACGCAAGTTGTGGAGCCGGATGGTTGATTCGACTGCGGCCTCGCACTGCGATTCGGATGCAACCTCCTCTACCAGAACGGTGAAATCCCGGTGCAGGCGCTTCCATTTTCTGTTGATCCCGTACCGGAACTCCGCGCCCAGGCTCGCCAGCAGCGAATTCCACGAGCATCCGTCAAGCGGGATGTAAGGGCAGACGTTGATTGCAGATTCCACACGACTCCAGCCCTTCCGATCCAGCGCACGGGCGGCTCGGTAGGAGGCAGCTTCGCCGCGTCGCAGTTGAGTCAATTGAAGCGGCAGCCGGTGCTCGTCCATTTTGTTCGCAAATGCATGCGCTGCGGTTGACTCATAACCTGGCTGCGCAATGATGTCCAGATAGTCCGAGCCGACGCTGCCCGCCCCTACGAATTGCAGAGCCGGGAGTATTTGACCGCGCGACAGGACAGGTGCACTCGCACACAGCGGCGCAAGCGCGACCAGATCGGCCCCGCTTCGTAGCGCGAGTATCGATAGGCGCTTTCCGTCTGAAAGGTGTTTCCACCACGTGAAGAGCCAGTCCCAAGTCAAGAACAGACAGTCAGAATCGCTCGATTGGAGCAGCGTGTTCCACTCGTTCTCCAGCAGCGAAAAGCCGGCAACGCCCGCGACCGTTTCGATGGCCGTGGCAAGAGTATCGGAGCGTGAGGCAGTGACTAGCATGGGCATGGCTGCAAATCTAAAGCTCGAACCTGATCGGCGATGTATTGCACCTGGCCTGCGGTGACGGCTTGATGAATTGGCAACTCCAATACGTGCTCGCGAAGGTAGCGCGCGTCGGGTCCCGGGTTGGCTCCAGGGAGCTGATCGTTCCAGAAATCGACCGCGCCGATGCCGCGTTGACGAAGGGCTTCAGCAGCGCTCTTCTTTTCCTTGACAAGGATGGGGAAGAACAAAGGACAAACGCCTTCCGGCAGATCTTCTCGCAGCATCGTAACTCGGTCCTGTATTTTTCGTTTGAGCGAGAGAAAATTCTCGCGCCGCCGTGCTCGAATAGCCTGATAGTCCATTCCGCGCATCACGGCGGTGCTCATCCGCGACATGGCAAATCTCACGTTCGCTGCATCCCAGCCGATGTCCCCAACCGGGACATGCCGGACTCCCCGATGCCGCATCAAACTACCGGCCGCGCGCTTGGCATCGAACAAGATCGTCCCGATTCCATTCAGCCGTGACTGCACAGTTTCGAGCACCAGTTCCATGCTGCGCCCGAGGGTGGCGATCTTCGGCGAGCGTTCGAGATCCAGGTGCCGCAGTTCCTCCAGAGGCTTGCCATTTTGGACCAGCAGGCCGCCATTAGGAACGGGCAGGGTTTTATATAAGCAAAAGATCGAATAGTCGCCGAATGCACCGAGGGGTTTCCGCTCCGTCTCGCTCAGCAACGCCAGCGCGCAATCTTCGATGAGCCGGCAGCCATGTTCAGCGCAAAGCGATTGAATCTCACGGATCGGCTGGGGCCACCCAAGATAATGAATGACGTAAATTGCCTTGGGATTCAGCCGCTTTGCCAGGCGACTGAGCTCATCCAGGTCTGGTTCGAGATTTCGCCGAATGGAGTAGAACGCGATGTCCACTCCGGCCGCGCGCATCGCGGCGACCTCGTTCCCACTGTGATAGTCGGGAACCAGAACCGTCTCGCCCGCCTTTAGATGAAGCGCTCGGAACAAATGATAGATCCCGCTGCGGGCTACATAAAACGAAATCCCGTTCTGGCTGCTGAATGGATAGGGCGCATCGCCGCCGCGCGGCCGCCGCAACAGATCGACTGCTCTGAGACCAGGCCAGGATGAAACGTACATCAGTTGCATTCCTCCCCGGCTGGTGCCCGCAAGCCCACACGCTTGAGGAGTGGCGCAACTTGAAATTTCGCCGTGTGCAGAAGGCGGCCCTTCAGGCTTTCCCCGAACACGAAGAGCCACTCATGCGGCCTGACCAGAGATGTCCAACGGCTCTTCCAGTCCAGGTTGTCGCCCAGGAGATCGTACTCTACGAGACCTTTCTCGAAGGCGGAATGCAACACTGATTCCAGCAGCAGATTGTAGGGCGAGTAAGCCGCGTAGGCAGGATCGTAACCTGTCTTCAGCAGAAAAAGGCGATTGTTGTACTCGAGGCTGAAGTCGCACGCAACCCGAGCGTTGCCAGCGCGCAGGAAATGCAGCCGCAACCAATCCCGTTCAGCGCTCCGCTCCGCCAGGAGTGAATAGAATCGCAAACGCTGGGGACTGCACGCGATCGCGGTATTTTCTTCGCCTTTCCACGCCGCTGCCTCCAGTCGGCACAGGTCCGCTAAGTCGCCGTTCAAGTCCCGATTCGAACAAATGGTTTCGGAATGAACTTCGCCCATGGCACGCAAACGTTTGTTGCGATTCCGCAGGTTCGCCCTATGCTTGGCTGCCAGGCTCGATGCATATGCCTCATAGGAGCTCGTGAGCGGCAGATAGGGAGATGCACAAGACTGCCAGACGCCGCTCGAAAAACGGTCGCGCTCAGTAAACAACAAAATCTGGCGGCGTGTCTCCGAATCGTCCGTCAATTGGGAAAGCTGAAGCACATCCCACGAGTTGTCCTCTCGCAAGTGCTTCCATATCGCGTGGTAGGCCTCTGGCCGGTTCCGGGCGATGATGAAGTCGGCTCGCGGTACGTGATCGTTGTAGAAGAAGCCAAGAACGTTCGCATTGATACCGCACATGCGCGCCGGTTTGAGGATCAGCGGTGCGATGCCGATAGGCTCACCGCCGTCCCATGCCACCAGAACTCGGAACGCGCACCCACCGCCGAAGCATTCCCACCAGGTGCGGTGCCATAGATGCTCGCCAAACGGATGATTCAGTCCGCTGGATGCGATCAATTCGTTCCAGACCGGTTCGAGCGCGAGAAACGTCTGGTAATCGGACACACAATCGACACGAATCCGCTCACCGGCGGATCGTTCGCGAATTGGCGTCGGACTTGTTGCCGTCATCCTAAGAGGTTGCAGTTCCGGCCGGACTCCAGATGTCCTTCGATCCTCGGGCGAAATAGTACAGCCCTGAAATCACGGCCCAATTCATTAAGACGAACATATACGGGACACGTACTAACGTTGACCAGGTCATCACGACTTACTCCCTATCTCAAACCGTCCACTTACTGCATAGTTATCGGGTTGACCCCTAAGAAAGGCGATCCAACCGATTCCGGCGAGGAAATACCATAGGATCTGACCAGTTAGAACGACAAGATAGAATCCACTCAGTAGAAACAGGTTCGACACGAACAGGGCGGCCAGACAATAGGGCACCACCAAACGCCCCACTTTGTGAGAGACGAACTGCAGAAAGATAGGATTTCGCCATGGCAGCAGCAACTTTGGCATCGCGACAATCAATTGATAGTTGCCGGCCAGCGTTCGCCGCTTCCGCAGATATTCGTGTTCCGGACTTGCGCTCGCTAGGTCATAGGCGCGGGCGGACGAGTCGAACACCGCGCGCCATCCCGCCATCACAATTCGCATGGGAACCATGACATCGTCGAGAATCATCTGCGACGGCAGCGGCTCGAACAAAGCGCGGCGGATGGCATAAATTGCACCCGTTGCGCCAGGCACGGAATGAACGTCGCTCTCCATGGACCGCAGTTTCTTTTCGTAACGCCAATACGCGGACGTTGTGTCGCCCGATTCCCGCCCATTCTGATCCAAGAGAATAAGTTCGCCTGAAACCGCTCCCACCGCTGGATCCGCGAAGTTGGCCACCAATTCCCGAATCACGTTGCTTTCGAGCTCCTGGCGGGCGTCTGCGAAGACCACGATTTCACCACGCGCCAGCTCCAGCGCGCGATTCAATGCCACCGCCTTGCCGATGCGTTCAGAGGAGCACAGCATCTCTACTCCGTCGCTCGCATGCAGTGCTACAATCTGCTCCGTGCCGTCGTCCGGCGCATCCAGCGATACGACAATCTGAAGCTTCTCGCGCGGGTAGTCCAAAGCCAGACAGTTCCGAATCTTTCGAAGAGCTCGCGCACTCTCGTTGTGCATGGCGATTACCAGAGTCACTCCCGGCTCTCGTTCCGCTTTGAGTACGGGTCTGCCCGCGGCCCGCCGCCAAATCATCAGCAACAGCGGATAGCCGATGTAGACGTACACCACGACCGACAGCGAGCACCAGAATATTGTCTCGGCCGTCCGCATCGTTCTTCTCCTAAGCCTCGTCCCTCATCGCACTGCCATCGTTGCTACATTGCTGAATGCGCCGCCAATCGAGATCTGCACGGTCTGATCGCCTGGCTGAACTCCGTTCGGTACGATCGCGTTGACTTGATAGAGGCCCACGAATCCGGGCGCGAGGCCGGAGAACGAGATCTGCGCCGGCACGCCCCCGATCATTACCGTCGGGGTGCCGGTCGTCTCCACAATGCCCGATGCAACAACGCCAGACTGCACCGGCGTCTTCAAAGCGCCCAATCCGGTCGCGTAGATCAAGACGTACTCGCCCGCTTGCGCCGGCGCGGTGCTGCTCACCAATTGGTAATTGGCGTGAAGAATCGCCCCTGCTTTGCTCGCCTCATCCATGATGAAAATGCCGGGCGAAACGGACGCTACGTTGGCGGTTGTCGAACCGGACAAGCCGCCGCGGCTGACCTGAACAGACACGGTCCCTAAGCCAAGATTGAATGGCGCCTGCGCGTTTACCTGGTTCGGAGAAACGTAGAAGAGCGGTGCTGCGACGCCGTTAAACGTGATGCTGGTATCGCCGATCACGGTGGGAAGCGCGCCTGCCGGAGCCGGCGTGGTAACGCCAGCGAGATTGCTACCGAAGATCGACACAATGGCCCCCGGAGCCACCGCTTGGCCGCCAGCAAAACTCGCGCCGTTGACCACCGGATCGGTGTCGCGCAGCCTGGGAACTGCTCCGTTGTTTGCCGCGGAAATGACACGAATGCGGCTATTCACGCGATCCGCGATGAAGAGGTAGCCGGCGGAATTGGTCGCGAGTCCCCAGGGAAAATTCAACATCGCGCTCGTGGATGGGCCTCCATCACCGGAAAAACCATCTGCGCCGGTGCCGGCGACGGTCGTGATCGTCCCGTTTGAATCCACTTTCCGTACGCGATTGTTGCCTGCATCGGCGATATACAGATTGCCGGCTGCATCCAGCGCGACGTCCTCCGGAATATTGAGCGCTGCCGCAGTGGCAGGCCCGCCGTCGCCTGAGAACCGTCCTGCGCCCCCGCCAGCCACAGTCCGGATGGTGCCGCTCGGGGTCACTTTGCGGATTCGATTATTGTCCCCGTCCGCGATGTACAGATTCAAGAAACTATCCACCGCAACACCAATCGGAAACTGTAAGGAAGCCTGGATTGCGGGGCCGTCGTCTCCCGAGAATCCGGCGATGCCATTTCCAGCGACCGTTGTGATGATGCCGTTCGTGTCGATTCGCCGGATCCTGTGGTTCGTACTGTCCGCGATATAGAGGTTTCCGGCAGCATCCACCGCGAGGCCTGCCGGTCGGCCCAACATCGCCTCCGCGGCTGGCCCGCCGTCTCCGGAAAAGCCCTCAACTCCTGTGCCGGCAATCGTCGTGATCGCGCCATTGGGAGTTACCTTTCGAACCCGCCGATTACTCGCATCCGCAATATACAAATTGCTGAACCGATCGAGTGCCACACCAGTAACGTCGCTGATCGACGCATTCACCGCGTTTCCGTTATCGCCTGACCAACCCTGAGTTCCATTGCCGGCTACGGTTGTGATGGTTCCATCGCTAGTGACCTTGCGGACACGGTGATTGTCGACGTCCGCGATATACAGCGATCCCGCTGCATCGAAGGCCAATCCCTTCGGATGATTCAGCGCCGCGATTCCAGCGCGGCCACCGTCACCGGAGTACGCCGCAATTCCGTTACCGGCAAAAGTCGAAATGACGCCCTGCGCTTCCGCCAGCGAGAGCCAGTTGACCAGTCCGAAGGCGCAAGCTGTGAAAATGAAAATGTGTCTCAATCCGGTTCTCATATCCGCCCTGCCTAACTTCAAAAACATTCGTGCATCGTCACCGTCCCTTTGAGAACAGAACGACTTTCACGGTCTTCAGCAGAATTTCTAAGTCGCGCCAGATCGAGCAATGCTTGGCATAGTACAGGTCGTACTGCAGTTTCTGCCACGCATCGTCCACCGAGGCGCCGTATGGGTACATCACTTGCGCCCAGCCTGTGATCCCGGGCTTCACGTAATGGCGCAGATGGTAGAAAGGAATTTCTTTGGCAAGCCGGTCGGCGAAGAACGGACGCTCCGGCCGGGGACCCACGAAGCTCATCTGCCCCCGCAGCACATTCAACGCTTGCGGAATCTCGTCCAAGCGAAAGTTGCGCAAAATTCTTCCGATAGGAGTCACGCGATCGTCTTTTTCTCTGGCCCAAGTCGGCCCCGTCTCGAACTCGGCGTCCAGCCGCATCGAGCGGAACTTGTAGACTTCGAAGTGCTCACCGTATAGCCCAACACGCGTTTGACGGAAGAACACCGGGCCGCGCGATGTCAGCTTGATTGCGACCGCAATCGCGGCCAGAAGGGGTGCTGTGAAGGCCAGCAGTATCAACGCTAGCGCGACATCCATCACTCGTTTGAGCCAGCCGCTGCCATTTCGTGCATCGAAGCCGTGAGAGTAAATGAACCATTCCGAATCGGCTGCGTCAATCCAGATCTTACCGGCCAACTGCTCGTAATAGTCGATCGCATCGACCACTCGCAGACCTCGCATGCGCAGATCCAGCAAGGCTCCAAATAGAAGCCTGCGGCGGCTCTCATCCCGCTCCGCGACGATCAGGCGCGAGACGTTGTCCCGCAACAGGACATTCTGGACTTTCTCGGCGTCTACCGGCACAGCACGATCCTCGACCAGCGCGCTTACCGCCGATGACTTCCCGTCATGGCTGTCCTGCTCAGCGGCTATGGCTCGGTAAAGCTTCCGTGCAAAATCACTATCGCCGACGATCAGAATTCTCTCTGTCAATCCGCTGCGAGTCGCGATCCTGCCCAGTATTCCGCGCAGCCCGATGGGAAGCATCCCTGCAACGGCCGCGCTGAGTAGCCATGCGTCCGCTGTGAGACTTAGAACCGGGAACAGCCGGAATAGCGCAACCGACAGCAGTGCGCCGACAACAGCCGCAACAATGATGTCGCTGACAAAATAGAGAAAGCTGGAGTTGAGAATCGACCGGTCGAGTGCTTTCAGATGATAGAGTCCAAAACAGGATGCCATCAGCACCGGAGCACCCATCGACTGCCCATTGAGTAGACACACCAGAACAGCCGCACACACCACAATCAGTTCCACACCGAGAACCGCCTTGTACGGGCAAGGGACTGTACAAGCCCTCACCTTCAGCCTCGTGCTCGCCGGCGGCGCGCTAACTGGTTCCCAGATATTGTTTCTGATAGTAGTGGTAGGCACATGCATAGCTGGAATCTCGATAGTCGACATCGTTCAGCACTGTACCCATCAAGCTGCCTTGGTCCAGGCTTTGGATGCTCTGTTTCAGTAACTCGCGTTTGGTCTGCCGCGCGCGCACGACAACCATTACAGCGTCGGCCATGCCGGCCAGAATGTGGCTATCCACGGTCGGCACGATGGGTGGGCTATCCAGAACAATAACCCGATATTCGCTTCGCAGCTTAGTGAGGATATCCTCGGCACGTTCGAAATCCACCACTGTCGCCGGATCGAATGGCAATGTTCCTCCCGGTATCACGTCCAGACTTCCGATCCTGGTTATGTACGGACCCAGGTCGGCTGGCCGATCTCGGAGCAGATTGCTGAGACCGAGGCTCGAATCAATCCCCAGATACGCATGCACGCGTGGACGCCGCGCGTCGCCGTCCACGAGCAGGACGCGCCCCGGCATAAGCGAGGCGAGCGCGAAGCTCAGATTCAAAGCAGTAACGGACTTGCCCTCGCCGCCGGCAGCACTCGTGACTGCCAGCACTTGTCCGCCTGTTTGTGCAACCCAATGGGTAACCTTGAGAGTCAGAATTCGATATTGCTCGGCGGGAATTGAGTCGGGATCCCCAACCACCGCGATGCGATGCTTCTGAAAATCCTTCACATCGCTCAGCATTGCGCCCGGACGGTTCGGGTTCACCAGTGCCAACTCGACCGACTTAGCTCTGCCGCGGCGATGCTTCCGCATCGGGCGCCGATTGATGGTAGGAACCGCGGAAAGTACGGGCAGGTTCAGGTAGCCCTGCAGGTCCTCAACCGTGACGAAGGACGTGTCCAGATGCTCCCGGAAGAGCATTGCCCCGATCCCCACAGCAACGCCGGCCAGCAGCCCGAGCAGAATGATACGAGCGCGGTGCGGACTATAAGGAGCCTCCGGCACTCGCGCCGGTTCCACAATCTTGAAAGCTGCTCCACCGTAAGTCTGTTCCGCGCGGCGGTGCAGCTTGGCTTCCTGCTGCTTGGCGAACAGCGCCTCGTATTGCGACCGCGCTAGTGCCGCGTCCTTGGTTCGCTGGTCAAGAGACGTCTCGTAGCTGGGGGAGGAATTCGTTGTCTTTTCCTCGCGGTTGAGCTCATCCGTCAGCTTGTCCCGCTCCCGCGCGTAGCTCTGCAACCGTTCGTCCAGGGATTTCAATTCCGCCTTCAGCGACGCGTAACGCAGTTGCAGCGGCGACGGATCACGATGCACAGGCGTTGCGCCCCCAAGCTTGGCGGCCAACTCCCGCACTACTTTTTCCTGTTCGGCGATCGCCGGATGCGCCGGCGTGTATCTGGTTTTGAGCTCGTCCAACTTAGAGCGGGCCTCATCGAGCGCGATCTGCTCGGACGTCTTCTCGACCGGCCGCGGCACGAGTGCGCCTTGCTTCTCCAGTTCCTTCAACTCGTCGGTCACGGCAGAGCGACGCGCTTGGCTTTCATTGATGTGATCGGTTGTGCCTTGGATCTCGAGCCTCAGGTTCTCCAGCAGTTTCAGATTGGTCTGCAGCCGGTCCGGCAGTTGCTGCGCCACACTCTGCTTGTATGCCTTCAGCCCCGCCTCTTGCGCATCGAGCTGCTGGCGCAGGCGTCCCACCTCCTGATCGAGAAAACGATCCGCTGCTTCAGCTTTTTGCTCATGGTTGTCGGAAGTATTCTCGACAAAGAGTTCCGCTAGCCGGTTCGCCACTTGACTGACCTGATTCCGCTTCGCTCCTTCGAAGCCGACGTAAAACGCGTCCGGCCCTTCTATCTGGATCCGGACTTTCGACCTGAGGTCATCCGCCGCTTGGGCCACGGAAGCGCCATTGCCGGCAGGATTTAGATTGAACTCGCGGCTCACTGTATCGAGAATCGGATCAGCGAGCAGAGTCTCGCGAATGGTTCGCATCTCTTCCTGCACGTTGATCGCGGCCGCTTCAGGACGATCGTTCAAGTAATTCGCGGGCCGAGGCTGGACGCTGGCAATCAGCGTCTGAGCCCGAAAACGCTCCGGCATTTTCGATACTACGAACGCACTTCCCGCCGTCAATACGACGATTGGAATCGCCAAGTAGAATTTACGCCGCCGCAGCATGCTGAACACGCCCGGCAACCAGAGCCTGGATGATGAATCGTTTGCCATTAGTGGTCCTCTTCAATGCGAGGTTCGTCTTCCGGAATCAAAGCGTCGTCCTCAGGAGCGCTGACGTCCTGGTTTGCTCGAATCGTGCCGCGGCGCGAAACACGCTCGGCTCGCGGCGGGCGCGAGAGTGCAATTTCAATACCAGCCACATATCTTCGCCGCGACACTGGGAAGGGAGAAAACTCATTCACGTTTTGGCCGTAGAACTCCACCTGGGTGAAAAAACCGAAACGGTCTGTCAACCGGTAATGCAGGTGAACTTGGCCGATCCCGCTCTTAACGGTCCGGTTGTTCCGGTCCATGCCGTTGAGCGCCCTCTGCGCATTCGCTTCGACGCTGAGCCGCCTGGTCAGATTTCCCCAGGCGCGAAACGACACCACCTGATAAATCGAGCTGGGGGTCACCCCGTCTGGGGTCGCGATTCCGTTAGTCGGGGCGCCGCCTACGGGTGTTAGTCCGCCAAAGAATGATAGGTAGCGCTGATAACCCGCCAGCAGCCACAGGCCTCGAATCCGTTTCACCACCGACGCCGAGCCGATGAACGCCGAATCTGCTCCCTGCACGCCTCCGCCGTACAACTGAATAGTCAGGCTGGGATTGATTTCATACGTGTAGCCGAGGCTGATCAGGTTGACGTTCGTCGGATTGCCGGAGAGTTTTTGATTCAGCGGGTGAGCGTGCAGAAACGAGTAGTTCGCGGAAATCCGGTGGCGGCGGCCCACTGAGTGATCCAGAGTGATCGTGCCGGCGGAGCTCACTTGATCCAGACGTCCGTTCAGGGGCCCCGGGAGCGTCGCCAAAGTGAAAGCATTGTCGAAGCGAAAACTAAGTTTGGTTCGCCGGCTTACTCGATAGGCCAGACCGGTAAAGATAGCATTCTCCTGAAATCGTCCACGCGGCAGTAACAAAAGGCTATTGGATAGCGTGCGCGTCGGATCCATCGTGGAAAGGAAGTAGTCGCCGCCATCCATACTCCAGCGCGAAGTGATTCTATGCGTGAACCGCATGCTGGCGGTGTGGTTCCAGGCATTCAAGTCCTGGTAATGTGAGAAGATCTCGAACTCGGGCCGGTAATCCACCGAGAACGTCGATCGATGCGTGCTCTTCATCCATGCGAATGTGGGCGCGCTCAGAATCGACACATTGTCATCCAGAACACGGGAATCCGTTGGGAAATTGTCGTCGTATCCGGTTCCCAGACTGAGGGGCGAAGTGAGATAAAAGCCGTTCAGGTGTTCCTGACACCGGGCTATTTTGGCTCCGCCCATCATTAGAGCGGCAACTCCAAATATGGCAATCCACGTTCGCATGAATTCCCGCTAGTACCGCGACCCTTTCTAGGCTTTCTTAAGCTGCCTGCACATGTTTCCGGCAGGCCGCGTGAATCGCGCCTGCCAGTTGCCTGATCCGCTCGTCCTTACGAATACATCCTGAGGCTCCGGCCTGGAGACATAACGCCACCAAGTTCTCGTCATCTATGAGCGAAAGAACCAGCACCGCCACGCCCGGGTGCACGTCTTTAATGCGCCGTGTCGCCGCCGATGCGCTCAGCCCCGGCGCGGCTGCGTCCAGCAGCACTACATCCGGTTCCAGTTGCTGGGTCAAACGGATCGCGTCTCGCGTCGAATCCGTCTCGCCCACCACTTCAATTCCTCCGCTTTGTTCGAGCAGCGCTCTTACACCATCGCGGAACAACGTGTATCGGTTGCAGATCAAGACCCGAGCTGACCTCTTGGGCCGACCATGCAGGGATCCGCGTCTATTCGACATACACGGTGTCTCTGGCCTCGAGATAAAACGGTGCGTAGTCGCCTCCGGAAACAAGTTGTTTGACGTTGACTTTGATCCGCTGCGGCCCGGCGGGAGAGCTACGAATGATCACCACCTTGTCGGGCCTGGCAAGATCGGTAAATCCCCCCGCCATTGCAATCGCGTCCAACACGCTGGTGCGGCTCTTGATCCGGTAGACGTCCGGTTTACGCACTTCGCCAAGCACGGACACCTTCAGACTGTTGATCTGCTTTACCATGACGTTGACCACGGGCCGCGTCACGTACTTAGTCAGTCGCTCAGTAATTTCGTCCTGCAGCTCAGCGACGGTTTTACCGCTGGCCTCCATCTCGTTCGCAAGCGGCAGCGAAATCTTGCCGTCAGGGCGAATAACGACGGTTCGAGAAAGATCCGGTTCTTTCCACACGAACACGTCCACGACGTCCTCGGGCCCCAACAGATATTCGGATGATGACGAAACTGTAGTGCCCGGAAGAGTCGCGGTATTTTCATCCGCTGCAACGGCCGTGCTGCTGTTTAGAGCGAATAGTACAAGGAGTACTAGGCACGCACTCGCGAATAACTCACGCTGATTTTTGCTTTGTTTCATAAGCGACTCGGCAATTGGACACACGTCGACCGCATCATCTTTAAACAGGCAATGCGCTCTTGGTGACGGCCCCCAACTCGCTCTCAACCCAGCCATGTCACCCAGCGCAAACGCTATCGAATGGTGGACAAAGTGTGACCGGATGATGTTTCCGATGTAACGGTGTCATCGCGAGCGACGAAGTAGTCCGTAGCGCGCTTGATTTTTTTTCGTTACGGCTGTGCCAGGTTCAGGATCTTATTTGCAAAGCCAGGCGTCAGACTTCAACAGCCTGGTGGAAAGAGATGAATCTTGAATCGTACTTGTGCAGTTCTGTTTGTCGTGGCTCTGACGGGTTCTTGTCAGGCTTCCGCCGCATCCTCTACGACGCGCATCGAAGAGAACGACGCCAGCATTCAATACAGCGGGACATGGTACACGAATCCAAGTTCCGCCAATAGCGGCGGCTCCGCGGCGCTGACTAATTTCCTGGGCGCCCGGGCCACAGTCACCTTCAACGGCACCGGCTTTACCTGGTACGGCGTCGCGGATCCTTGGTCGGGTGTAGCAAGACTTTACTTGGATGGTACTCTCAGTACGGTTGACACCTACGGGGCAACTACCGAATACCAGCACGTGCTGTTCACCGCCCGCGGGCTTGCTCCCGGACCCCATACGGTTTCGATCGAGGTGGCCCACATGCGCGATTCCAACGCAATGGGATCGTGGATCTGGCTGGACTACTTCGCCATCGAAAATGGCTCGGGGGTGACGGGTGGAATTACAGCATCTGCCGGCAGGATAGAACAGAACGACCCCGCTCTTATCTTTTCGGGCACTTGGTTTTTGAACACCAATCCGATACAGAGTGGCGGCACCGCTGCGTTGGCGGTCGATCCAAATTCCAGTGTAACCATCAACTTCACAGGTACCGGAGTTCGCTGGATCGGTTATCGCGACGAGTGGTCTGGAAAAGCCAAAATTTACTTGGATGGCTCCGTCAAAGACGTGGTAGATACGTATTTATCTCCCGACCAGGCGCAGGCCACCATCTATAGTTTGGAAGGGTTGCCGATGGGCAATCACACTCTGACGATCACGGCTACGGGTGATCACGGCCCTTCGTCCCAAGGATCCTGGATATGGGTCGATGCCTTCGATGTCGTCGGACCATGACATTGGCCCCACCGCTGATTTATAACGTCGTCGGAGCCAGACCGAACTTCATGAAGATGGCTCCCGTGGTGGTGGAACTGCAAAAGCGCGGCATCGCCCAGCGGCTTGTGCATACCGGCCAGCATTATGATGCCGCTATGTCCACCGTGTTCTTCGAAGAACTGGGCCTCCCCCAGCCGGACGCCTTCCTGGGTATTGGTTCCGGCACGCACGCCCAGCAGACTGCTCGGGCGATGATCGCGCTCGAGGAAGATCTCACGCAACAAAAGCCATCGATGGTTGTCGTGGCCGGCGACGTGAATTCCACCGCCGCGGCGGCCATGACCGCGTCCAAACTCGGCATCCCCGTCGCACACGTCGAAGCAGGCCTACGAAGCTTCGATCGCAGCATGCCGGAGGAACTGAATCGCATCGTCACCGATCATCTCTCCGATCTGCTGTTCACCACCGAGGAAAGCGGCAACCTCAACCTCCAGCGCGAGGGCATCCCGTCTGGCAAGATTCATTTCGTCGGGAATTGCATGGTGGACTCGTTAAGACGTTACCGTAGCGAAGCCGTTGGCAGGCGCCCTTGGGAACCTCTCGGCGTCGCTGAAAACGGCTACGCTCTCGTGACGCTGCACCGCCCTTCCAATGTGGATTCCGACGAACGGCTGACAGATCTCTTAGGAATGCTCGGCGTCATCTCGAGCAGGTTGCCAGTGCTTTTTCCGGTGCATCCTCGCACCAGCCGCGCTATACAACGACTCGGCCTTCCCACACCGGAGACCTTGGTGCTGCTTGATCCGCTGCCTTACATCACCTTCCTGGGTTTAATGTCGGCCGCCAAAGTGGTACTCACGGACTCGGGCGGTATCCAGGAGGAAACGACGGCGCTCGGCGTCCCATGTCTCACTTTGCGCAGCAACACGGAGCGACCCTCGACCGTCGACCTCGGGACAAACGAGCTTCTGGGAGATGACCTCGGCCGCATCTCGCCCGCCTTGAATCGTATCAACAACGGCGACTGGAAACGCGGTGTGACACCACCGCTTTGGGACGGCAAAGCGGGCGTCCGAGTGGTGGATGCCGTTGCGGCGTTCTTGCAAACCGCGTCCGCCCAAGCTGCCACGGCACCTTAGAAGCGCTCAGACAGGTTGAAATTGCCGCTCTGCTCCACGAATGGCGTCGAGCAACTGCCGGGCTTCCACATGCAAGTCCGAATTGTCCTCACGCTCCTTCGAAACCTCACGCAGTTCCCGGCTAACTGTCTCGTAAGCGACGATTGCCTTAGCAATCAATTGGCGGCATGCCTGGCATCCCCACCGCGCTTCTCGGCCTCCGCAAGCCGTACCAGCGATAGCGCCGTTTCAATTTCGGCTTCGAGAAAGACAAGTCGCGCACGAGAATTCCTGCGTTCAGCGTTTGAATCAGCAATAGCCTGATTCATCTAGGCAGCCTGCGTCCGGATGTGTGGCTCTTGCCACAGTTCGCGAAGTTGCTGCTCCGCTTTCAGCCAGTCCTGTTCAGCATATCCGGCACCGCCGCCCCGCTCAATCCAGAGCGCATAAGCAAGCTTCGATATTTCCTCATGTGTCGGCTCCACGACCGGGCCGCGTGACAGCTCTTCGGTTCTGTCCAGAAGGTTTGCAGGCATCTGAAGCTCCTCTTGAGCAATGGATAACGGATTCTGCCCTAACGTTTCATCGAAACTCTATCCAATCATCGTTTTTGAAGCGCGGGGGGGCTGGGTCCGTAAGCCAGCGTTCCTTACGGCAAAGAACTCCTGAATCTAGGTCGACCTACCGGGCTCTGTGCCGCAGCGCCGCCCGTACACTGATTGCATGAGGCCATCGCTGTTCGTTCTCGGAGTCGCCGCCGCTATCTTCCCCAGTATGGCCAGCACGCCCGGAGAGGTCCGATTCGCTCGCGACATGCTGGCCGCCCACAACGAGGTCCGCGAACGCGTCAACGTTCCCCCGCTCGCCTGGTCCCGCCACTTGGCCGAGTACGCGCAGGATTGGGCCGACCGCCTGCTCCGCGAAGGCAAGTTCCAGCATCGCTCGAACCCGGTATACGGCGAAAATATTTTCGAAATCAGCGGAGGCCCCGCTTCACCCGGCGAAGTTGTCGCAGCCTGGGCGTCCGAGGTGCGCGACTACAACTATCGTGCGAACAAATGCCGCGGCATGTGCGGCCACTACACGCAGTTGATCTGGAGCCGAACCAGGGAAGTGGGCTGCGCTGCGGCAGGCGCCGGACGCCGCGAAGTCTGGGTCTGCAACTACGACCCGCCCGGCAATTGGATCGGACAGCGCCCTTACTAAGTTACGCTCCCGCGCGATCTATAATAAGGGCGGCTCGGGTTCTGCGATGGGTGCCCCCGAATACTCCGTCCGTCCCTCCGAAAAAAGCAGCGACGATCCGTTAGTCGCCTTAGCCCTGGATTTGCGCTGGTCATGGAATCACGCCGCAGACGAATTGTGGCGCCTGCTCGACCCGGATCTCTGGGACTTGACCCACAATCCCTGGATCATGCTGCAGACCGTCTCTCGCGACAAACTACGCGGCTTCCTCCAGGACGCCGCCTTCCAGCAGATGTTGCACGAGCTTTTGGAAAGCCAGCGCAATGCCAGAGAATCGCCCGCTTGGTTTCAGCAAGCACATCCCGATTCCGGGCTGAATTCTGTCGCGTACTTCAGCATGGAATTCATGCTCAGCGAGGCGTTTCAATCTACTCCGGCGGCTTGGGCAACGTGGCCGGCGATCAACTCAAGACCGCCAGCGACCTGGGCGTCCCTGTGATTGGCGTGGGCCTGCTCTACCAACAAGGTTATTTCCGGCAGCAGATCGACGCCGACGGACGTCAGCTCGCCCTGTACCCTTTCAACGATCCAGGGCAACTGCCCATCACTCCCGTGCGCCAGTCCAACGGTGAGTGGTTGCGAATTCCGATTGAATTCCCAGGCTTCCGCCTGCTGGTTCGCGCCTGGCAGGCGCAGGTCGGGCGGACCAAACTCTATTTGCTCGACACCAACGACCCCGCGAATCTGCCGGCCGACCGCGGCATCACCGGTGAACTCTTAATCAGTAGGTTGTAGGTTCGATTCCTACCGCGCTCACCACTTCTAAGCCAGTACGATCCATCACTCATACCGCAGCGCCACCATCGGATCCACTCGCGCTGCTCGCCGCGACGGCACCCACGCCGCCACCGCCGCAGTTATCGCCAGCACCGCGATCCCGAACACCAGCGACACCGGGTCCGCCGGACTCACGCCGAACAGCAGTGCTCGCACCAGCCGCGCAACCACCAGCGACAACACCACGCCCGCCACGACGCCGGCCCCGAGCCACAACCCCGCGTACGATTGCACCTGCACCACAATGTCCCGCGGCCGCGCCCCCAGCGCCATGCGCACGCCGATCTCCTGCGTCTGCTGCGCCACCAGAAACGCCAGCACGCCGTATAACCCCACCGCCGCCAGCACCACTCCGAACACTGCGAACAGCGCCACCAGCATGGCCACGAATCGCGGCTGCTCGCGGAATCGCCCCACGCGCTGCTCCATCGACTCGATCTTCACCGGAAGTGACGCGTCCACCTCCGCGAATTCTCTCCGGATCCATCGTGCCAGCGTCGCGGCGCCCAACGAAGTTCTGAACAGCGCGACGGCCGAGCGCGGCGGAGTCGCCGTGTCGACGCGCAGCCGGTAATACTCGGGATCCGATTCCGTCAAACCGTTGTTCCGCGTATCCGCCACCACTCCAACAATCGGACACCAGCGCGCATCGCCGTCCAACGCGATCTGCTGCCCGATCGGATTCTCGTTGCCGAACAGCCTCCGCGCCAGCGACGCGCCCAACACCACCGGCGAGTCGGCGGACGCTCGGTCGCTCTCTCGGAACCCGCGTCCATTGAGTATCCGAATGTTCATGACCCGGAAGTACCCCGGCGTCACCCAGCGAAACTCCACCATGCCGCCGTCCGACGCAACCGGCGCATGTCCCGCAATCCGGATGTTCGAGTACGGCCGCCCCATCGACCCGCGCGGAGGAATCGAATCGCTCAGTGCGAACTCCCCGCCGCCGGGAATGCTCTTCAGCCGTGCTTCCAGTTCACGAAAGAAAACCGACTGCGCCTGTCCCGGCTGATAACGCTGTTGGCGCAACGTGAACGACGCCGTTACCAGGTGTTCGGTCTCGAAGCCCAGCGGCTCGGCCTCGAGTTTCCAAAAGCTCCGCAAGAACAGCGACGCGCCGGTCAGCAGGACCAGCGAGATGGCCACCTGCGCCGATACCAGCAATCTTCGGAACAGCGTGCGCGCCGAGCCGGCCACGCGCGATCCGGCCAACGCCTCGGCATGCGGACGCTCCAGCGCCGGTGCCAAGCCGAACAACAACGCCGCTATCACCGACGCCGCCAGAGCGAACAGAAGCACTCGCGCATCCACGCCGGTGCGCCCCGCACGCAGCAAGCTCTCCGGCGCCATCGCTACCAACACTCGCAGCAATCCCCACGCCACGCCGCATCCGGCCGCGCCTCCAGCCATCGCCAGCACCACGCTCTCTGTGAGCATCTGTCGAATCAGCCTGCCGCGGCTTGCACCGATCGCCGCCCGCACCGCCATCTCCCGCCGCCGCACCGCCGCCCGCGCCAGCAACAGATTCGCGACATTCGCGCACACCAGCAACATCAACGCCAGCACCGCGCCGAACAACAGCCACGACGCCAGCTTGACTTCGTGAATCTGCCGATCCCGCAGCGAGCGCACCACCAAACGCACCTCCGATCGCAGTTCCTTGGGCACGTCGAGTCGCAGCGTCTGTTCGAACAACGGCAGCATGCGAGCGCGCGCCTCCCCGATCGAGACGCCATCGTGCAGCCTTGCGAACGTGCGCAGTAACGAACTGGAATTGGCGTTGCGCGGACGCGTTGCATCCAGTCGCTCCGGCATCAGCAAGTCCGCCTGTCCGAGCTGCGGCATCTCGAAATTCTTCGGCAGCACGCCCACCACTCGCACCGCCTGCTCATCCACTGTGATGCTGCGCCCGAGCACGCGCGCATCGCCGCCGTAACGGCTCTGCCACAGCGAAAACGAGAGCAGCGCCACCGGTGGCGATCCCGGCTGATCGTCCTCCGCCGTGAAGTCGCGGCCCGCCGCCGGCCTCAGCCCCAGCGTCCCGAGGAAGTTCGCCTCAACCCGGGTGCAGTCGAGCTGCAGCGGTGTGTCGCCCGCCAGCAAGTCGCACGCCGATGCCGGCCGCATCGATGTCATCGACTGAAAAGCGGTCTGGTGCGCGCGCCAGTCCAGGTAGCTGCTGACGACGTTGAACTCGTTGTTGTCTACCGGGCCGAAATATCCGACCGACACGAGCTGATGATCGTTGGGATACGGCAGGCTGCGAAACAGCAGTGGGTCCACCACGCCGAAGATGGCCGTCGAAGCGCCCACGCCGATCGCGATAGTCGCCACTGCCACGGCCGCCACAGTGGGCGATTTCCGAAAACCGCGCAGCGTCAGCCGCGCATCCTGCAGAAAATCATCCAGCCATCGCATCCTATGCCCCAGTCTCGATTATCCTGAACTTGAGGACCCATGAGCGTCCGCGGCCGACTGCTCGCCCAGGAAATGAAATCGCATCCCCGGCCACCCCATAGGCTATGCTGTACTCATGAAGCTGCCTGTCTCCTCCACCGTCCTCTGCGCGCTCGCGGCCACGTTCTGCTTCGCGCAGCCAGCCTCCGATCCGTGGCCCAAAGCTCCGCTGTTCTCGAACCAGCCGCGCTCGCGAAGACTCTCGAGTCCGGCAAAGCCCCCATCATCATCTCGGTCGCGTTCCCGGTGCTGTATCGCTCCAAGCACATCGTGCACGCCATCGACGCCGGCCCCGGCTCCAAGGCCGAAGGCATCGAGCTTCTGAAGAAAGACCGTCGCCACTTATCCCAAGGACGCCGACATCGTCATCTATTGCGGCTGCTGCCCGATGGTCAAGTGTCCGAACATTCGCCCGGCCTACCGCGCGCTCAAGGAACTCGGCTACACGCACATTCGCGTGCTGAGCATCCCCACCAACATGCACGACGACTGGTACACCAAGGGCTACCCGTCCGAAGACGGCAGCGCCGCAAAATCGGGAGAATGAAAATGGCCGAGCCACTTGCATCGACGCGGATTTCTTGATCGCTTCCGCCGGAACAGCGGCGGCACTCGCAGCGCCGTCACCAGCGCCGCCACGGTGCTCTACGACGACAACAACGTGAAGCTCGACAAAGTCCGCACGATCGGCGAGCGACCTGTGGGTCCGCTCCGCCGACCTGCCGCGCATCAATCGAGTTCGAGCTCAAACCGCAGGGCGCCTGCCGCGCCGACATGTGCATCCCCATTCCGAAAACGCTCAAGAACGGCCAGTGGTTCAACCTCACCGGCTTCTCGCGCAAAGTCCAGCGAGTCGTTCATCTCCGACTCCGGCGTGTGGAGCTTCGGCGAGATTCCGGTGATGCGCGGCAGCTTCTACGAATCGCGCATCGCGCCCGATTTCGCCGTGCCCGACCGCAAAGGCAAGATCGTCCACCTCTCGGATTTTCGCGGCAAGAAAGCGCTGGTCTTCACCTGGGCCTCCTGGTGAGGCTGCCGCCTCGATCTGCCAGGCTGGCAGAAAGTCTACACGCGAGCTGAAGGACCAGAATTTCGAGATCATCGCGGCGGCGCAGGATACGGGCGGTGAAGCAGCGGCCGGTCAGTGGTACGACCGCGCCAAAGCGACGTTCACCACTCTGATCGACGCGCAGCACGCCGTCAGTTCCGCCTATCAGTTCATCAACGTGCCGATGGGAATCTGGATCGACGAGCGCGGCCGCGTGGTACGTCCCGCCGAACCGGCCTGGACCTCGAGCCGCACCGACAACTTCGGCGGCAAGAACGCTCGTCGTCGAAGGCGACAAGTACGTCGCGGCGCTGCGCGATTGGGTCAACAACGGCGAGCGCAGCCCCTACGCGCTGTCGGACGAAGAATTCGCGCGCCGCGTCAAGCCGCGTTCGGCCGCCGAGATGGAAGCCGACGCGAGTTTCAAACTGGCGGTCTGGTTCCACGACAACGGCAACAACGAGCTCGCGGCGAAATATTTCGAGCACGCGCAGAAGCTCAATCCCGACGACTGGAACTATCATCGCCAGGAGTGGAGCTTCACGCCGCAGGAAGCCGGCAAGAAGTGGATGGAGAAATTCCAGAAGCTCGACAAGCCGTACTATCCGACGCTGGACATCGATCCGAACAAGAAGAACGTAGCTCTCAATCGCCCTTGAGGCCCAGGCGTCCGAGAATGCGGCGAATCTTCTTCGGCGAAATCGAAAGCTTCGCCGCCACGCGCGACACCTTGCTGCCTTCGCGCTCCCACACTTTGGGAATGATGATTTCTTCGAAGCGCTCGGTGAGCTGCTGAAACGTCTGATCGTCGGTGACGCCCTGCGACCACTTGCGCAGCCTCTCATCGACGGCCGCCGCCGCTCAGGACCTTCGCCTTGAGATCACGATGCTCTTCCCAAAGGTGATCGTGGACGCCCGGCGTCAGGTATTCCTCCGCGCGATCGCAGCACTCGCGCGCGGCCTGCGTATCGTTGAAGAAATTGTTCGCCAGCACTCGGCCCTGGAAGATGTAAGCGCGCGCCAACAGGTGCCGGTTCTCGGTATGCTTCGCGAAGGTGAGTGCGTCGCGCGCGTAGTCGAGTGCGCGCTGCGCATGCACCGAAGGCTCTTCGCCGATACCTTCGTCGTAGCGGGTGCTTTCGATGATGCTCTGCACGATGCGGGCGCGCGCGGTGAGAATGTTGTCCTTCTTTTCAGAGCCGAGCTGGTAGGCCTGGTCGGCTTCAGCGCCGGCGCGCTCGATGATCGCCGGTATCCAGGTAGAGAAGGCCGCGTTCGATGTGCACCGTCCCCCAGCCACGATGATGATGGCGCGCGCGGTAGATCTCTTCGGCCTGCGCCAGGTTCGAAAACACTTCCGCGCGCAATTGTTCGACGCGTTCGCGCGAAGGAACTGCCGGCTGCCGGCGAGTCCGGTCGCTTGCGGCGCTGGCTTAGCCGCTGCGTCGATCTTCTGCGCCAGCCGAATCGCGGTCAGTCGTTTGACGTACGCCATGTTGGCGAGCGACCGCGCCAGGTTGCGATGCCGCGGATCGCGTTTGCGATAGTGCTCGATCGCGCGGGCGAAATGATCCAGCGCCTGCTCGTAGCGCGCTTCGCGCAGCGCGATGCGACCGTAGCCTGATTGCAGATTGCCGAGCGTCACCGAATCGTCGGTCTCAATCAAAACCGCTTCGGCTTCCTGCAGCAACGCGACCGCTTCGGCCAGCCGCTCCTTCTGAAAGCAAAGCCAGCTTTCGAGCACCTGCATCACTGCGGCCATGCGCGGGTACCCGAGTTCCAGCGCGAGCTCTCGACCCTTCTTCGTATTCGCGAGCGCGCTGTCGTACTCGCCCTGCTTGCGCTTGCAGCGGCCCTTCCAGAAGTAGGCCAGCGCGAGCAGTTGCTTGTCGGCGACCGCTTCTTCGCCCAAAGTCAGAATCAGATCGAAGCGCGCGATGGCCTTCTCGGTCTCCTCTTCCGCCGACGCCACCATGCCCTCGGCCAACTCCAATTGGATGTAATCGCAGAGCGGCAGCGTAGCGCGCTTCGCCTGCGGAAAGCGGCTCAGCAGCTCGCGAACGATGGCGGCATCGCCATAGCCGATGTCCACCCACTGCGAGAAGTAACCGACGAACGCCGCGGCGTTCTTCTGATCCGGATCGAGCGACAGCAGCGAGTCGCGATGCTCCTCGAACCACTGGATGCTGGTCCCGATGCGCCGCAGGATCACGTCCTCGCGCAGGCGAGTCATCAGTTCGTCGGGGATCTCGAACCGGGCCGTCAATCGATCTAGTCGTACGCTGACCAGCGTCAGGAACTCGGAGAAATCCGCGCTGGTCATCATTTGCTCGAAGATCTTCGCGGCGGTCTCGAACTTGCCCTGGTTGAATCGGTCGGCGCCGAGTTCGCCGCGCAGTTTGTCGAGCTGCTGGTGGATCGCTTCGATGACGAACGCCGCGGTCACCGGACGGCCGTCGGTCATCTTCGCGCCGTGCCGCACCCATTGCCAGACCTGCGCGCGGCAGATCTCGGCGGTGGCGGCGTCCTCCATCAAGTTGTAGATCGGCACGCAGCCGGAGCCGCGCAGCCAGGCCTCCAGGTACTGAATGCCGACGTCGATGTTCCAGCGCAGACCCCTGCTCGGTGATGTCGCCGTCGGGAACCGCCAGCAGATCCTTCGCGGTGACGTGCACTTCGTCGCGCTTCACTGCAATCTGATTCGGCGTCTTCATGTACTCATCGAAGACCTGCTTGGCGACCGGCACCAGGCCGGGATGCGCCACCCAGGTTCCATCGTGCCCGGCCTTCACTTCGCGCAGCTTGTCCTGCCGAACTTTTTCGAGCGCCTGCTCGTTGGCCACCGGATCGTTCTTGATCGGCACCTGCGCCGCCATGCCGCCCATGGCGTGAATGCCGCGGCGGTGGCAGGTCTTGATCAGAAGCTGCACGTAGGAGTTCAGGAAATGCCGGTCCATGGTGACCTGCGCGCGATTCGGCAGCACGAAATCGGGACGGTTGCGGAATTTCTTGATGAAGCTGAAGATGTAGTCCCAGCGGCCGCAGTTCAGGCCCGAGGAATGATCGCGCAGTTCCCAAAGAATCTCGTCCATCTCGAACGTCGCGAGGATGGTCTCGATCAGAACCGTGGCGCGAATGGTGCCGCGCGGAACGCCGAGAGCGTCCTGAGCGAAGTTGAACACGTCGTTCCACAGCCGCGCTTCGAGATGGCTCTCCAGTTTCGGCAGATAGAAGTACGGGCCAGTTCCCCGCTCCATCAGCGCTTTGGCGTTGTGGAAGAAGTACAGGCCGAAGTCGAAGAGCGACCCGGAGATCGGCTGGCCGTCGACCAGAAAATGCTTTTCGACCAGATGCCAGCCGCGCGGCCGGACCAGCAGCGTCGCGGTGCGCTCGTTGAGCTTGTACGATTTGCCTTCCGGACTTTCGAATGTGATGGTGCGCCGGATCGCGTCGCCGAGATTGACGTGGCCATCCAGGTTGTTCGACCAGGTGGGCGAGTTGGCGTCTTCGAAGTCGGCCATGAACACGCTGGCGCCGGAATTGAGCGCGTTGATGATCATCTTGCGGTCGACTGGGCCGGTGATCTCGACGCGGCGATCGGCCAGATCCTTCGGAATCGGCGCGACGGTCCACTCGCGTCTCGCGAATCGATGCGGTCTCGGGCAGGAAGTCGGGCAGCGCGCCGGCGTCGATCTGCTGCTGCCGGACCTTGCGCCGAGCGAGCAAGCTCCTGGCGGCGAGCTCGCAAACGTGAGCGCGAGCTTCGCGAGAAAATGGTTGCCTCGCGGCTGAGGACTTCTGCGTGGCGGCCTTGAACGGGGCCGCGGATCTCGGTTCGTCCCTTCGGCGACAGCAGATCTGTTGCGTGCTCATATTCTCCATGGTAGTTCAATGACTTGACCCGCTGGCCGCGAGAGGCCGTGAATCGGTCCGATTCGGACCATTGGCCGCGGCGGACCACCAAATTTGGAGATTTGGCGATTTCGAGTTTAACTGGTCGCATGAGCACTCAACGAAATGTTGTCGGCATGGATCGGCCCTGGGCAATGATGACAGGTGGAAGGGAATCGAGCGTCCCTACAGCATGGCGGACGTTATCGCGGCTGCGCGGTTCGGTGCACATCGAGCACACGCTGGCGCGCATGGGCGCGGAGCGGCTGTGGCAGCTGCTCGACGAAGAGCCGTTCATCCGCGCGCTCGGCGCGATGACCGGCAACCAGGCCATTCAGCAAGTGCAGGCCGGGCTGAAGGCGATCTATCTGAGCGGCTGGCAGGTGGCGGGCGATGCGAATCTCGCGGGGCAAATGTATCCGGACCAAAGTCTGTATCCGGCCAACAGCGCGCCGAACCTGGTGCGCGCGATCAACAACGCGTTCCAGCGCGCCGATCAGATCCAGCATGCCGAGCACAAAGGCGATACGCACTGGTTCGCGCCGATCGTTGCGGATGCAGAAGCGGGCTTCGGCGGTCCGCTGAATGCCTTCGAGTTGATGAAGGCCATGATCGAGGCGGGAGCGGCCGGCGTTCACTTCGAAGATCAGCTTGCGAGCGCGAAGAAGTGCGGGCACATGGGCGGCAAGGTGCTGGTGCCGACGCAGGAGTTTGTTCAGAAACTGATCGCGGCGCGGCTGGCGGCCGACGTGATGGGAGTGCCGACTGTGCTGGTGGCGCGCACCGACGCCGACAGCGCGAAACTGATTACCAGCGATGCGGATCCGCGCGATCGCGAGTTCATCACCGGGCAGCGGACCGCGGATGGTTTCCTCGAATTTCGCGGCGGGCTGGATGCGGCTATCGCGCGCGGCCTCGCCTATGCCCCTTACGCCGACATGATCTGGTGCGAGACGTCGGAGCCGAATCTCGAAGAGGCGCGGCGCTTTGCCGAGGGCATCCATCGGGAATTTCCTGGAAAGCTGCTGGCGTACAACTGCTCGCCGTCGTTCCACTGGAACGGCGAAGCTGGATGGTGCGACGATCGCGCGCTTCCAGGAAGAGATTGCCGCGATGGGCTACAAGTTCCAGTTCGTGACGCTGGCCGGGATTCCACGCGCTGAACCTCAGCATGTTCGAGCTGGCGCGCGGGTACGCAGAGTCGGGCATGGCGGCTTACTCGAAGCTGCAAGAGGCCGAGTTCGACCGCGCGCGCGACGGCTATGCGGCGATCAAGCACCAGCGCTTTGTCGGAACCGGCTATTTCGATGAGATTGCGCAGGTAATTTCGAGCGGCGCGAGTTCGACTGTAGCGCTGGCGGGATCGACCGAAGAAGCGCAATTCGCCTAAAACGGAAGTACTATCCGGCGGCAGGCGCATCAGCGATTCCCCTTATGTCGGGCAGCCCGATCCGGGCCGATGTCTCAAGAGGACCCAGGTTGTGAGCGCGCACGGTCCTAGCCCTATGAAAGTCAAAGTCACCAAAGGGACAGGGAAGATTTTCGAATTTTTCCTGTACACGGCGATGATCGTCGAGACCGGCATGGCGGCGCTGGTCTACAAGATGAGCTCGCCGCTGCCGGATTTCTTTCATCTCCGGACTTACCTCGCGATCCTGTATTTTGGTTTTCTGGCGTGGTGCATTTTCCAACTGAACAAACTGCATCGGATGCGGCGAGAATTCGTGAGCCAGATCGAAGTCGAGCCGGCAGAGAGCAGTCGAGGCCGCCGTGGAGGCTGCTCCGCCGCCGTTCGATGAAACGCCGTGGAGCGACGCGCCGGTTGCGACCGTCCAGCCCGCTCGGCTGGTGTTCGGTCTGACCGGATCTCAGTTCATGGTGGTGCTGGTTGTGTTCGTGACGGCGCTGGTGACTTTCAGTTGGGCGCTGTCGAGTGTGCAGGCGGCTAAGCCGTAACGAGATCGGCCGGGGCGGGCGCGGGATTGTTCTTGAGCAGACGGCTGACGGTGTCGGAAGGCTGGGCGCCGTTCTTCAACCAATACTGGATGCGCTCATGGTTGAGGTTGACGACGTGCGGCTGGCTGACGGGGTTGTAAGTCCCCACTACTTCCACCGAGCGGCTATCGCGAGCCCGCTCTTTGTCGATCACGACGATACGGTAAGTCGGCTTTTTCTTGGCGCCGAATCGCGCCATGCGAATCATTAACATTGTCTCTCCTACTGTAGCATTGGCAGCTTGAGTTTGCCCAATCGCTTGCCGAGCATGCCGCCTCCGCCGCTGAAGCTTTTCATCATTTTTCTAGCCTGCGCATATTGCTTGAGCAGGTTGTTGACTTCCTGAACGGTGGTGCCGCTGCCCTTGGCGATGCGGCGGCGGCGCGCGCCGTTGATGATCATGTGGTTGTAGCGCTCTTTGGGGGTCATCGAATCGATGATGGCCACCACGCGCGTGATTTCGTTTTCGTCGACCTTGACGTCCTTGAGGTTCTTGATGGGGCCGATGTTGGGCATCATGCCGAGCAGCGACTCGAGCGGACCGAGCTTGCGGATCTGGCGGAGCTGATCGCGGAAATCCTCGAGCGTAAACTCGTTGTCGATGAGCTTGCGCTGCATCTCCTCGGCTTTTTTCTGATCGATGGTTTCTTCGACTTTCTCGATCAGGGAGAGCATGTCGCCCATGCCGAGGATGCGCTGGGCGACGCGATCGGGATGGAACGGCTCGAGGGCGTCGAATTTTTCGCCGACGCCGACGAACTTGAGCGGCTGGCCGGTGATGTTGCGGATGGAGAGCGCCGCGCCGCCGCGGGCGTCGCCGTCCATTTTCGTAAGGATGATGCCGGTGATGCCGAGGCGTTTGTGGAACTCGTCGGCGGACTTGACGGCGTCCTGGC
Source organism: Terriglobia bacterium (assembly GCA_963792065.1). Taxonomy (GTDB): domain Bacteria; phylum Acidobacteriota; class Terriglobia; order Bryobacterales; family Bryobacteraceae; genus Palsa-89. The sequence continues at coordinate 4,099,075 of CAWBUU010000001.1, read as the reverse complement.
CGGTCATGGCGTCGGCGACGAACAGGACTTCGGTTGGCGCGAGCAATTCCTTGAGCTGCTGGAGCTCCTGCATGAGCTGGTCGTCGATGTGCAGGCGGCCGGCGGTGTCGACCAGCAGGACGTCGCGGCCGGTCTGGCGCGATTCGCGCAGGGCGGAGCGGGCGAGGTCGATGGGCTTCGTCTCTTCGGGCGTGCCTTCGTAGATGGGCAGCTTGATGTCGCGCGCGATGACGCTCAACTGCTTGCGCGCGGCGGGGCGGTAGACGTCGACCGAGACCATGAGCGGGCTGTGGCCGTTCTTCGAAAGCCAGCGCGAGAGTTTGCCGGTGGTGGTGGTTTTGCCGGAGCCTTGCAGGCCGACGATCAGGATGGTGGTGGGCGGCTCGTTGGCCATGCGGAGCTTGGACTGGTGGGTGCCGAGCGTTTTGACCAGTTCGTCGCGGACGATTTTGACGACCTGCTGGGTGGGCGAGAGCGCGGTGAGCACGTCCTGGCCCATGGCCTTTTCCTTGATGCTTTCGATGAACTGCTTGACGACGCGGAAATGGACGTCGGCTTCGAGCAGCGCCACGCGGATTTCGCGCAGGGCGGCCTCCATGTTTTCGGTGCTGAGTTTGCCTTCGCCGCGCAGGTTTTTGAAGACGCGCTGCAGCTTGTCGGATAAGTTATCGAACATGGGTGACTTCGGAAGCGCTCAGGGCTGAGGGCTGGGACCATTATACGGCATTGGGACCAGGGCGCGGCTCGCCACCTCGGCGGGGTGGTGGTAGCGCAAATCGGGAATTTTTGTATGCGCGGGGAGATCTTCTTTTCTCCACAGGTCTGGGGAGCGATGCTTTTTTGCAAAACGAAGCCAATGGGTGCGCTGGTAGTTCGGCGTTCAGGCATTCAGTCATAGAATGCGGCATAAGGAGCGCGCTAGGGATGGCGGGTTCTTGGTAACGGCGGTGACTACTGGAAATACGGCTTCACCCAATTTGTGAACGCTTCAAGCTAGGGTGTGGGCAGCGCTTTCTGGTAGAAGTCGGCCATGGACTTGTGCAGATTGTCGAGGCAGCTCTTCTTGGTGTAGAGCATGTGGCCGGCTTCGCAGTAAGTCAGATTGACGTGGCTGGTGAGCGGCGGTTCGAGGCCGAGGTGGTTCACGGTGTACTCGGTGGCGAAGAAGGGCGTCGCCATGTCGTAATAGCCGTTGGCGATCATGACCTTGAGATTCGGATTCTGGGTCATGGCCTGGCGCATCATTTCCGCGGTATTCACGTAGCGATTCTCGAAGCGGTCGTAATTCCAGGGACGCACTTTGCCGGTGAGGGCTTCGTAAGGCAGGTCGGTCTCATACTTCAGCTCGCCGCGGATGTATTCGTTGAAGACGGCGGTGAAGGCGCCTTGCACGGACGAGTAGCTGGGATCGTATTCGGGGCGGTCGCCGGCGGCGTCGGAATCCATGCCTTTCAAGCGGCCATCGTAGCGGCCGATGGTGAGACGCTCCTTGCGCAGCAGTTCCTTGGCGAAGCGCTGCATCGGAATGCGCAGGTTGGATTGTTCGACATACTCTTCCGAGAGTCCAGTGAGGCGCGCGAGTTGCTTGGCGACGCTGGAGCGTTCGGCGGCTGTGAGCTTGTCGCCTTTCATCAGCGCGACCGTGTATTCGCCACCGGCGAAGCGGCGCGATTCGCCGACTGCCTTTTCGAGATCGGTCTGCAGATCCTTGGGCAGCTTCTTGTGATACCAGGCGGTGGCGGTGTAGGTGGGCAGGAAGAGCGCATAGGGGAGATCGTTGCCGGCGCCGAAGGAGATGGTCTCAAAGTTGAGAACGCTCGAGATCAGGGTGATGCCGTTCAGATAGATTCCGTCGTTGTCGAGCAGGTATTGCGACAGCGCCGAGGCGCGCGTGGTTCCGTAACTTTCGCCGGCCAGGAATTTGGGCGAATCCCAGCGCTCGGAGCGCACCAGGTACATGCGGATGAACGCGGCGACGGACTTGAGATCGCCTTCGAAGCCGTGGAACTGGGCGGGATTCTCGCCGGGCGCGTGGCGGCTGAAGCCGGTGGTGACGGGGTCGATGAAGACGATGTCGGTGAAGTCGAGCACGGTGTCGTCGTTGTCGAGCATGCGATAGGGCGGCTTAGGCTGCTCGCCGTCCGGGTCCCATGTCGACGCGCTTGGGACCGAACGCGCCGATGTGCAGCCAGATGGATGCGGATCCGGGGCCACCGTTGAAGGCGAACGTGATGCGGGCGCCTGGAGGTGTCCTGGATGTCGTCGCGCGTGTAGGCGACGTAGAACATGCTGGCCCAGGGCTTGCCGTCGTCTTTCGGCAGAACCAGAGTGCCGGCAGTGGCGGTGTACGAAATTTTCTGGCCATGAACGGTGATCTCGTGCTTAGTCTTGGAAGTTTTTTCAACGGCGGGGGGAGCAGGGAAGCGGTCGGAGCGTCCGGAGTTCGATTCGGCGTTGGCTTCGGCTGGGCCGCCGGGAGCGCCGCCACCGCGACCTCCGCGGCCTTGGGCGTTCAGGGCGGGAACAAGCAAAACGATGGCAGCGATTGCTGGGAAGCAGGCGCATGGGACCCTCCTTGTGGTGGTGCTCGAAATGTCCATGATAGCGTGGATTGAGCGGGCACAAGTCGCGCCTCTGTACTCACACAACTATGCTGCTGCCTTTTCTACACAGAGTCGTCGCGCGGGAAAATCTTTCGGCCGAAGAGGCGCGCGAGGCGATGCTGGCGATTCTGGGCGGCGCCGCGACGACATCGCAGATCGCGGCGTTTCTGGTGGCGCTGCAGATGAAAGGCGAGACCGCGGACGAGGTGCTGGGGTTCGCGCGCGCGATGCGGGAGAAAGCCGCTCGGGTGGAAGCGCGCGCCGGTTCGGAGGTTTTGCTGGACACGTGCGGCACGGGCGGCGACAGCGGGCGCACGTTCAACGTTTCGACCATCGCGGCGTTTGTGGTGGCGGGCGCGGGAGTGCGGGTGGCGAAGCACGGGAATCGGTCGCTATCGAGCGCGTGCGGCAGCGCGGACCTGCTGGAGGAGCTGGGCGTCCGGCTGCTGACGTCGCCCGAGGAAGTAGCGCGCGCGATCCGCGAAGTCGGCATCGGATTCATGTTCGCGCCGGCCTTTCATCCGGCCATGAAACACGCGCAGCCGGCGCGGGCGGAGCTGAAGATGCGGACGGTGTTCAATCTGCTGGGGCCGCTGTCGAATCCGGCGGGAGCGACGCACCAGTTGATCGGAGCGCCGTCGGAAGAGGCGGCCGGGTTGATGGCGAGCGCGCTGGCATGCTTGGGATCGGAGCGCGTGTTCGTGGTACACGGCGAGGACGGGCTGGATGAAGTGACAACAACCGGCGCAACAGGGGTGTGGGAAGTGACGCGCGATGCGGTAGGGCGATTCTCGTGGAGTCCGTCGGATTTCGGCGTGGAGCAGGCGCGCGCGGCGGATATCGAGGGCGGGGATCGGACGAGGAACTGCGAGATTGCGATGTCTGTTTTGACAGGCGAGCGCGGAGCGAGGCGGGACATCGTGCTGGTGAACGCAGCGGCGGCGTTGCTGGCGGCGGGCGCTGCCGGAGATTTGCGGGGCGCGATGCTGCTGGCCGCGGAATCGATCGATTCGGGCGCGGCGCGGCTGAAGCTGAAGGCGCTGGTGGAGTTCAGCGGCCGTTGAACACGTAGTCGACGAGCTGGGTCATGTTATCGATCACGAGATCGGGCGGGTCCTGCTCGAAGGTCTCGGGTTGGAAGCCGTAGGTGACGCCGCATGCGATCACCTGCGCGTTGCGCGCGGTGCGGACGTCAACGCAGGAGTCGCCGACCATGATGGTGGACTCGCGCGCGATGCCGGTTTCCTCGAGCAGGCGTTCGATGCCGACCGGGTCGGGCTTCTTCTGCTCGAAGCTGTTGCCGCCGTAGACGCGGAAGAAGTGCTCGCCGAGTCCGAGGCCGTCGACGATGGCCTGGCTAAAGCGCACGGGTTTGTTGGTCAGCACAGCCAGCTTGGCGCCGGCGCTCGAACAGGCGATCGAGCGCCTCGCGCACGCCGGGATAGAGATACGTGTTGTCGAGCATGTGCTCGCGATAGTAATCGAGAAAATATCGCAGGGCGTGCTGGACGTCGGCTTCGCTGGCGTCGGGGCCGAGGGCGCGGCGCATCAGCACGGGCGCGCCACTGCCGACGTACGATGCGACCAGATCGGCGGAGATGGGCGCGAGATTCATCAGACGCGCGGGCGGCGTTGACCGAATGAACCAGGTCGAGCTTGGAATCGATCAGCGTGCCGTCGAGGTCGAAGATCAGAAGTTTCATTCGCGGCGGAGACCTGGGCGGCTGGCGGACACCTGGCTGGCGGGAAGCACGCTCGGTCCAGATACGTTGGGCTTTGTCTCGTGGCGTCGCGGAAGGCGTCCTTGATATCGGATGCGGCGTCATGGCGGCGAAGACGCTTGAGGCGTCGGTGACATAAGGAAGGAATCGCGATTCAGCAACCGAGGGCGGAGGCGGCGCCGGCGCGAAGGCGAGCAACACGGTGGCGATGGCCGCGGCGACAACGAATCCGCGCACGACGCCGAAGGCGCCGCCCAGCAGGCGATCGAACCAGGACAGGCCAGCCCAGCGAAAAATTTTGCCGAGGATGCGGCCGACGACCGCGCCGAGGATCGCGATCCCGCAAAAGATGATGAAGAATCCGATCAAGTTCGCGACCTGTGGCGAGCTGACGTAGTCGAGCACGTAAGCGGCGGCGATTCCGTAGCACCAGAAGCCGAGGAAGATGCCGAGCAAGGTGGCGATGAAGCCGATGCCGACGCGCGCGAAGCCGGATGCGAATCCGGATATGACGGAGAGCGCGACCATCAAGCACCAGGACAGCGTCGATCCAGTTCACAGAGATTTTCCAGTCAGAGACGCGGTACGCCTCGCGGTATTTTTCCGAGGTCTGGCGGATGACGTCGGGCGGCAGCGCGGGCGCGGGGGGCTGCTTGTTCCAGTGTATGGATTCCAGGTAGTCGCGCACGTATTGCTTGTCGTAGGACGGCTGGGGGCCGCCGGGCTTGTAGCTGGAGCGCGGCCAGAAGCGCGATGAATCGGGCGTGAGGACCTCGTCGGCGAGGATGAGCTGGTCGCCGAGGAAGCCGAATTCGAATTTTGTGTCGGCGATGAGGATGCCGCGCGTTTCGGCGTAGCGGGCGGCGCGGTCGTAGAGTTCGAGCGTCGAGATCGCGGACGTGGCTGGAGAGCGGCTGGCCGAGCTTGGCGGCCATGGTTTCGAATGCGATGTTCTCGTCGTGGCCGGAGAGGGCCTTGGTGGCGGGCGTGAAGATGGGTTCGGGGAGACGGTCGCTCTCGCGCAGGCCTGGCGGGCAGCGGGATGCCGCAGATCATGCCGTCCTTGCGGTAGTCCTTCCAGCCGGAGCCGGAGAGGTAGCCGCGCGCGACGCATTCGAAGTCGATCATTTTGGCGCGCCGCACCAGCATGGAGCGTCCCTCGAGCTGATCGCGAAACGGGTGGAACTGGGCGGGGTAATCGCTGACGTCGGCGGAGACGAAGTGATTGGGGACGATGGACTCGAGCAGGTCGAGCCAGAAAATCGTGAGCGCGGTGAGCACGCGGCCCTTGTCGGGAATGGGTGTGGGGAGGATGTAGTCGAAGGCCGAAAGGCGGTCGGTGGCGACGATGACCAGGAAATCGCCGGCGGCGTAGATGTCGCGAACCTTGCCGCGGGCGTGGCGCTCAATGCCGGGCAGGCTGGTCTCGAGGATGGGCTCCAATCTCTACAGTTAGCACGACGGGCGAGGCACGTGCGCGACGCGTGTGGAGATCAAGCGGTAAGTTTTGCCGCGTTACAAGAGGTGGCGCGCGGGGCATCAGCATCTTAGGGGACGGCAGCTCGGCGTGCTTTCTAGTCGCGGGAAGGAGTTAATCAAACTATGAATTGGGACAGAATCGAAGGCAACTGGAAACAGTTCAAGGGCAAGGCTCGCGAGAAGTGGGGCCAGCTCACCGATAGCGACTGGGAACAGATTGCCGGCAAGAAAGATCAGCTGGTCGGGCGCATCCAAGAGCGCTATGGGATCAGCAAGGACGAAGCGCAGCGGCAAGCCGACGAATGGGCGCAGCGCGCAGAGTGAGGCACACGAACGCGAGCACGCCGGGAAGCGCTAGCTTCCAACAACGCAGACGAATTGTCGGCCGTCCTCCATGGGGGCGGCCCTTTTTTTGATCTCTGCAGCGCCGCGGTCCGCCTATATACTTAGAAATTGCTACTCTCCATCCTGGTCCCTGTGTACAACGAGCGCACCGTTGTGGAGCGAAGCCTCGCTCAGGTGCTGGCGGCGCCGCTTCCGGAGAACATGGATCGGGAAGTGATCATCGTGGATGACTGCTCGACGGACGGGACCTCGGCGATCCTGGACCGGTTGGCGGCGGAAGATCCGCGCATTCATCTGACGCACAAGAAGGTGAACGAAGGCAAGGGCGCGGCGGTACGAACGGCGATCGCAGATGGCCAGCGGCGATTTTTGCATCGTCCAGGACGCCGATCTCGAATACGATCCTTGCCGAGTATCCGCGGCTGATGCGGCCGCTGCTGGACGGCAATGCGGACGCGGTGTTCGGGTCGCGCTACCTGGTGAGCGAACAGACGCGCGCGCTGCCTTTCTGGCACTCGATGATCAACAAGTACCTGACGCTGCTGTCGAACATGTTCTGCAATCTGAATCTGACCGACATGGAGACCTGTTACAAGGTTTTTCGCACGGACTTGCTGAAGAGCATTCCGATTCGGTCCAACCGGTTCGGATTCGAGCCGGAGATCACGATGAAGGCGGCCAAGCGGAAGCTGCGCATCTATGAAGTGCCCATCAGTTATCACGGCCGGACTTACGAGGAAGGAAAGAAGATCGGTTGGAAGGACGGGCTGAAGGCGCTGGGCGTGATTCTGCGGTATTGGCTGATCGACGATCTGTACGCCGAGCCGTACGGGCGGGCGTTTCTGAACAACCTCACCGGAACGCCGCAGTATCTGAGCTGGGTGACGAGCGTGCTGCGGCCGCACCTGGGCGATACGGTGTTGGAGCTGGGCGCCGGGATCGGAAATATCTGCGGGCGGCTGATGGGCCGGAGATTGCTTTACGTGGCGGCCGAAAAGGATCCGGTGTACCTGCACGCGCTGAACAATCGGTTTCTGCGCACGCCGAACGTATCGGTTCTCAAGCTGGATCCGGAGCAGTGCGGCGGATTTCGAAAAGGCGGGCGGGCCTTTCGACACGGTGCTGTCGGTGAACGTGCTGGAGGATCTGGATGATCCCGAGGCGGCCATTCGGCTCGGCGGCGAGTATTCTAAAGAAAGGCGGAGCGATGGTGGTTCTCGTTCCGCAGGGGCCAGCGCTGTTCGGAAGCCTGGACCGGACGTTGGGACACCGGCGGCGATTCAGCCAGGAACGATCTCAGCGCGCTGCTCGTGAAGCATGGCCTGCGCGTGAAGCAGATGTACCAGCTCAACAAGATTGGAACGCCGGGCTGGTGGTTGTATGGAAAGGTGCTGCACAGGAAGCATATCAACAAGCTGATGCTGAAGATTTTCGACAAGACGGTTTGGATCTGGCGGCGGATCGACGGACTGCTGCCTTGGCGCGGGCTATCGCTGATCGCCGTGGCGGTGAAGGAATAGCGGGTGGCGGTCCAAGATGAAGAACGTACGTGGTTACGGGCGGGGCGCGGCTTCATCGGTTCGTGCCTGGTGCGCGCGCTGCTGGCGCGGGGCGATGGCGAGGTGCGCGTGATCGACAATCTTCTGACGGGTTCGGAGAAGAACCTGGAAGAAGTGCGGCCGCGGATCGAGCTGGACCGCATCGACATTCGCGATTACGATGCGGTGGCACGGGCGGTGCGGGGTGCGGACGTGGTGTTTCATCTGGCGGCGATTCCGTCGGTGCCACGGTCGATCGATTCGCCGCAGCTTTCGCACGCAGGTGAATATCGACGGGACGTTCAATGTGTTTCGGGCCTGCGCGGAAGGCAAGGTGGGGCGCGTGGTTTATGCGGCTTCGTCGTCGGCTTACGGCGATACCGAGGTGCTGCCGAAGGTGGAGAGCATGGCGCCGCGTCCGAAATCGCCGTACGCGGTCCAGAAGCTGACTGGGCGAATATTATGCCAGCGTGTTTCATTCCTGCTTTGGGATGGAGACGGTGTCGCTGCGGTTCTTCAATGTGTACGGCGAGCGGCAGGATCCGTCGAGTCCGTATTCCGGCGTGATTTCGGTGTTCATGCGCGCGTTGATCGAGCGGCGCTCGCCCACGATCTTCGGCGACGGCGAGCAGACGCGCGACTGGACCTACGTGGAGGACGTCGCGGCGCTGTGCGTGAAGGCGGCATCGGCTGCGGGCGTGGCCGGCAAGATGTATAACGCCGGGAACGGAGAGCGCTGTTCGCTCAATCGCGTGTGGGAGCTGTTGCAGAAGATCGAAGGCGTGTCGCTGCCGGCGCAGATACGCTGCGCCGCGAGAAGGCGATGTGCGGGATTCGCAGGCCGACCGCACGGCGGCGTGACCGCGACTTGGGCCACCAGCCGAAATACTCGCTCGAAGAAGGCTTGCGGCGCACGCTGGCCTGGTATCGCGCGCAATAGACTCGGGCATGCTGGCGACCATCCGCGATACGGTTCGCAAGATTCCCAAGGGGAAAGTTGCGAGTTACGGCGAAGTGGCTCGGGCGGCCGGATTTCCAGGAAGAGCGCGGCAGGTGGTGTGGGCGCTGCGCCAGCGCGCGGTTTGCCCTGGCATCGCGTGGTGGGAGCTGGCGGAAAAATTCTGCTGCCCGGCGAGAACGGGCTGGAGCAGCGGATGAGGCTGGAAACCGAGGGCGTGGTTTTTCACGGCGGGCGAGTGTGGATGGAGAAGCATCAGCACGAGTTCCCGCGTGCGGCGAAAAAGCGAGCGGTGAAACCTAAGCGCCGGTAGCCACGCGGCCGGCCGGAAACAGGATTGGTTCCATCTTGGCAGCGAACGCGCTCCCGGAAAATCGAGCAGCGTAGGCCTGGAGGGCGGCGGGATCGACCTGCTCTTCGAGGCGATCCCACTGTTCGATGGCATCGCGCAGAGCGTCGGCGGTGGGCTCGGAATAGAGCAGGCCGCCCAGGGGGTCGGCGAGGGGAACGGTTTCGAGCGCCCCTCCCCGCGCAAGCGCGATCACGGGCTTGCCGCTGGCCAGCGCTTCGACGGCGGTGATCCCGAAATCCTCTTCGCCGGGCATGAGAAATGCGCGGCAGCGCGGCGTAGAGTTCGCGCAGTTCGGCGTCGCTCGCGCGTCCGCAGAATTCGATGTTGGCGGTGGCGGCGCGCTTCAGCGATTTGTATTCCGGGCCGTCGCCCACCAGCGCGGAGCTTGCGGCCGGTGCGCGCGAAGGCGCTGATCGGCGGCATCCAGGCGCTTGTAGGCGACGAATTCCGAAACGATCAGGTAATAATCTTCAGGCGGCTTCGAATAGAATGTCTCGACGGCGACGGGCGGATGCACCACCGACGGATTCGCGGCGATAGGTTTTCCAAATGCGCCGGCGCACGTTCTCGCTGTTGGCGACGAACTCGTCCACGCGAGCGGCGGACGCGTAGTCCCACAGCCGGAGATAGTTGGCCGAGCGGCGCCATGAGCGCGCGTTTGAAGCGCGAGCGCGTCCACTCGTTGCGATACGCCGGATACAGATCCCACAGGTAACGCATGGGCGTGTGGCAATAGCAGACGTGGCGGGCGCGCGATGGCGCGATCACGCCTTTGGCGGGACCCGATTCGCTCGAGACCACCAGATCGTAACCGCGCAAGATCGAAGCTTTCGAGCGCCATCGGCATCAGCGGAAGCAGCGAGCGATAGCGCTTCCGGAACGGCTGCAAGAACGAGGCGTGCACGCGATGCGAGCGAATGAGCGGCGACACGCGATCGGGATCGTAGAACAGCGTGAACAGATATCGGCGTCCGGCAGCAGACGGCACAGCGCTTCGACCACCTTTTCGCCGCCGCGCATGTTCAACAACCAGTAGTGGACGATGGCGGCGCGCATGCAAAAGATCCGTGTGGACTATCGTAGGAAGTATGCCACGCCTGGACCGCCGATGAACGCATCGTTGGACAACCGGACCGCCGCGCGGCTCGTCCCGTTGTCGAGTTGGCGGATGTTCGCCGACACGCTGACGGTGGGAGGATGGTCGGCGGTGACGAAGGTGGCGGGCGCGCTGAAGGTGATCCTGGCGGCGCGGCTGTTCGGCGCCGGCGACGCGATGGACGCGTACCTGATCGCGTTTCTGGTGCCGTCGTTCTTCATGGACATGCTGGCGGGACCGCTGGATGCGGCGCTGATTCCGTCGCTGATCGAGATGCGGGAGAAGCGAGGTAGAGCCAGCGAGGAGGCGTTGTACTCGACGGTGCTGGCGTGCGCCGGCGCGGGTTGCTGGCTGCGGGCAGTTGCTGGCGGCGTTGGCGTCCGGGCTGGATCGTGGCCGGCTTGGGCGGCGGATTTCCGGCCGATAAGCTGGCGCTCACGCGGCAGCTGCTGCTCATCATGATCGTGGTGGTTCCGCTGAGCGGCCTCAGTTGCACGTGGCGCGCGGTGCTGAACTCCCATCATCGATTCGCGTATGCCGCGGCGGTGCCCGCCATCACGCCGGTGGTGTCGATCATCGCGCTGGTGGCCGGGCGGCAAGCAGTACGGCGTGTTCGCGCTGGCGCTCGGCACGCTGGTGGGAGGAAGCCTGGAAGCTATCCTCAGCTGCGCGGGCGTCAAGATGCTGGGATATCCGATTGTTCCGCGCTGGAGCGGAATGACTGCATCGCTTGCGCCAAATGGCGATGCAATACGCGCCGCTGGTTGCGATCACGCTGGTGATGACCGGGATCCGACGCTGGTGGATCAAGGATTGGCGGCGCGGCTCGGATCGGGCAGCGTGGCGGCGCTGAGCTATGGAACGAGGTTGCTGGGTGTGTTGATTGTGGTCGGGCCGACGGCGGTGGGAACCGCGGTGCTGCCGCATATCTCTTCAGCGGCGGCGCGCGACGAACCGGGCGGCGGGCCGACGACTTGCGCGCTTACGGGCTCTCCGATCGCTGCGCTCATCGTGCCGCGCGACCGATCGCGCTGATTTACTTTTCCGAACCGATCGTGCGCGTGCTGTTCCAACAGGGCGCCTTCAGCCGAGACCGCCACGCACTTGGTCGCGGGTGTGCAGAGCGCATCGCTGCTGCAGCTTCCGCTCACTGTTCTTTTGGCGCTCGAAATCCGGCTGACCTCCGCCTGGAAAGCGAACCAGCTTTTTATCGCGTGGCCGCGCTGAGCGTGGTGCTCACCTTCGTGCTCGACCTGATCTTCATGCGCTGGTTGGGCGTGATCGGAATCGCTTTGGCGGGCGTTGCAATGCGCCTTGTTTCGAGTTTGTACCTTTCTTGTAAAATCTACCGTTTGCGCGTCTCATCCTCTGGTTTTTCAGCCGACGCGATGAATTAATCTGACATCGAACGCCGCCTGTATGCACGCACGATGTCTTAGCTCGAAAACCTGCTCGCCGACCCGCTGTTCTGCGAGTTCGAACTGCCGCTTCGGCGCACCTTCTTTCCGCTCGGATTTCCGTTGGAGCTGGAGACGAATTCGACCGGACGTGATCGAAGCGGCGTCGGAGGGATGGGGCCAGTTCTCGCAGGCTTTCGATGAAGACGCCGGTGCGCATGTGCCTGGCGGTGAGCGAGAGCGACATGCCGCTTGCCAGCCTGCGGTCGCACGTTCGGACGCGAGAGCACTTGATGTCGATCTTCGCCGATCCGGGAGAACTTCGTCATCTGCGATTTCAACCGAGAACTACGCCTTCGGTTGGGTGACGCGCGCGGTGGCCGCCGACCATCCGCTGCTGCGCTACCGTTTTCTGACGTCGGCCGGACTTTCGCTGATCAACCAACTGGCGCTGGCGCCGGTGCACGGCGCACTGATCGAGCGGGAGGGCTGCGGCGTGATGCTGTGCGGAGAATCTTTCGCCGGCAAGAGCACGCTGGCTTATGCGTGCGGCCGCGCCGGCTGGACTTTCATCGCTGACGACGGGACGTCGCCTGGTTCGCAAGCCGGGCGGATCGCTATGCGATCGGAGATCCGCATACCATCCACTTGCGCGAAGATGCGGCGCGCTTCTTTCGGCGAGCTGGCCGGACGGCTGCCGGTGACGCGGCCGAACGGCAAAACCGGGCTGGAAGTATTCACGCGGGACTTGCCCGCTTCGAACCGCGCCGGGCTGCTCGATCGACCACGTCGTTTTTCTCGACCGCCAGGAATCGGGCGGCGCGCGCATTCGCCGCTATCCGGCGGATCGAGCGCTGGAGTATTTCGAGCGCTTTGCAGCCTATGGCACCCGCGCGGTGCGCGAGCGCTCAAAAGGCGCTGCTATCGGCGTCTGCTCGATGCCGGCATTTGGGAAATGCAGTACGCCGATCTGGATGACGCGGTTGCCTGCCTGGAGCGGCTGGCGACGTCAGGAGCGATGAAAAGCCATGAATACTTCAAAGCAAGCGAGCTGATTCGAGAATTCTGTTCTCCTGGCTTGCTGGTTGGCATGCGTGCGCTGCCGGCGGCGGCGCAGGTTTCGTCCGGGAGCCTGCTCGGCGACGTGCGCGATGAAAAAGCAGCGATGGTGCAAGGCGTGACTATAGTGGCGCGCAACAACGATACGGGATTTTCGCGGACCGCTTCGAGCAACGCGTTCGGCAGCTACCGCATCGACGATCTTCTTCCCGGGGCGTACACGGTCACCGCGCAGCGCGATGGATTCCAGACGGTGACCGTGTCGCCCGTTTTTGTGGAAGTGAATCAGAAGGCGCGCCTGGATTTCGACCTGCGTGTCGGCGTCGGCGCACGATGCCGTGACGGTGACTGCGCGCACTTCGCCGCTGCAGACCGACGACGCTTCGGAAGGCTATCTGCTGAGATTCGAATTTCTTCGAGGCGCTGCCGCTGCTGGGGCGCAATATCATCAGCCTGGTGACGCTGGGGCCGGGCGCGATTCCGCGGCAGCTCGGAGGATTCACGCACGATCAGATCAACGACCTGCAGGGCAATCGCGGCGCGGTGGCTTTTAATGCGCCAGTGAACGGCGCGCGATCGACCGAGAACAGCTACATTCTGGACGGCGCGCTACAATACCGATCGCAATGTGTTCGCCATCGGGGTGGTGCCTCTGATGGAAACGGTTGCGGAGTTTCGCATTCAGACTTCGCTGGCGCCGGCGGAGTTCGCGCAATCGGGCGGCGCGGTGGTCGACGTCGTCACCAAGTCCGGGCAGCAGCTCGTTCCACGGCAACCTGTTCGAGTATCTTCCGCAATGAAGCCACGGACGCGCGCGGATTTTTTGAAGTTCCGCGGGGCTGCCGCGCGGCGTTTTCCGGCAGAACCAGTACGGGGCTACGCTGAGCGGGCCGCTGGCGCGGTCGTCCACTTACTTCTTTGCGTCCTACGAAGGGCTGCGCTCGAACTCCGCCAACTCGACGCAGCACCTGGTGCCGGACGCGACCGTGCGGGGCGGCGATTTCACCGGCCGCGCGCATGATCTTCAATCCGCTCAGCCTGGGCGCCGACGGGCAGCGCCCGCCGTTTGCCGACAACAGGATTCCGGCGAGCATGATCGATCCAGCGGTGGCGAAATATCTGGCGCTGTACGAGCCGCTGCCGAATGCGACGCTGGGCAACGGAAGCAACTACCTCGATTCGACGCCGAATCGGGATCACGCCGACAACGGATCGATGCGGATCGATCGGGCCTGGGGACAGCGCAGCCGTTTGTTCGGCCGCTACACCATCAACGACGACCGCGTCGCTGCTGGCTGGATCGTTTCCCGCGCTGCCGACCGCCGGAGACTCTGCGCGCGCAGCAGGCGGCCATCGGGCACACGTTCGCGGGATCCTCGTGGGTGAACGAAACGCATTTCTCTTTCACGCGCCTGCGCGTTTTCGATCTGGCGCCGAGCGGCTTGGGAAAGAACGTGCTGGCCGACTCTGGGGATCCAGCGACGCGTCCACCGATCCGTTCACAGTTCGGCCTGCCCGTCGCTGACGGTTACGGACTTCGACACGGTGCAGGATTCGCGAAATCTTCCGCAGACGCAGCGCGACAACACCTGGTATTTCTCGTTCGGATCTTTCGAAGAGCGCGGGACGCCACACCTGGAAGGCCGGCTTCCAGTTCACGCACTTCACCATGGCGTATCTGCAGAGCATGTATCCGCGCGGAAATTACATTTTCACGGGCGGTTACACGCAGGACCCGTCGCATCCCGACGACGACCGGCGATTCGTTCGCGGATTTTCTGCTCGGCTTTCCGGCGCAGACGCAGCGCGAGGTGGGAATCGCGCAGGCCTACCTGCGGCAGAACACGCTACGCCGGTTACTCGAAGACGATTGGCGGATCACGCCGCAGCATCAGCATCACGGCCGGGATTGCGGTACGAATACTTCGCGCCTTTCAGCGAAGACCGCGGCAATCTGCTGAATCTGGATTACTCGGCGCTGCCGCAGCGCGCCGGTGCTGCGGCACGTCAGCACCGTGACGCAGCCGGACCGGAACAATTTCGCGCCGCGCATCGGATTGGCGGCGCGGCTGCCGCATCTGTTCTCGAGCACGCGCGACACGGTGTTTCGCGCGGGCTACGGAATCTACTACAGCCCTGAGATCGCCATCGAGGCATACGATCTGCTGCGCAACGGCGTGCGGACCGAGATCAATCAGCCGGGCGGACCGACGCCGGTGCTGACTATCGAAGACGGCTTCCCGCAGACCAGCTCGACCGGTTTCCCGAGTTACTTCGGCATCGATCCGGCATGCCGCGACGCCGTACGTGCAGCAATGGTCGGCCAGCATCCAGCACGAATTGCCCGGCCAAATGCTGTTGGAACTCGCCTATGTCGGAACGAAAGGCACGGACCTGGCGCTGTTCCGCCGCTTCAATACGCCGGCGCACGTTGAGACCGGCGAGAATCTTGCGCCGCGCCCCGGCGATCTGCAATCGCTGCGCACGTTCCCGGAACTGGGCCCGCTTTTCAGATCCAGCACATCGCCAACTCCATCTATCATTCGCTGCAGATCAAGGCGGAGAAGCGATTCACGAAGCGGCTGTCGTTCCTGGCGAGTTTCGTGTGGGCCAAGTCGATTGACGATGCCGACACGCAGATTCCCGGCCTGTTCGAAAGCTTCGGCGCGCAGGACGAGCGGAACCTGCGGCTGGAGCGCGGCCTGTCGTTCTTCGATGTCCGGCGCCGATTGAGCGGAGGCTACGTGTATTCGATCCCCGCGGCGCCGGTGTGGAAGCCGGTGCTGAGCAACTGGCAGCTCAGCGGCACGTTCACGTTCCAGGACGGAACGCCTCTGAATCCGGTGTACTTCGGCGCGGATTTCGCCAACTCCGGCACGCCGAACCGGCCCAACGTGGTGCCGGGCCAATCGGTGTTGCTGCCGGGCGGCCAGCGCAATGCCGATCATTTCTACAACGCGAATGCGTTTTCGTCGCCCGGCGCCATTCACGTTCGGCAATGCCGGCCGCAACATTCTTGCCGGGGCCGGGCAACGCCGTCGTGGACGCCGCGCTGCACCGGCAGTTCACGATCATCCGGAAGGCAAGACCATTCAGTTTCGCGCGGAGACGTTCAATCTGGTGAATCATCCGAACATCGGAATTCCCGGCCCTTATCTCGATTTCGGCCCGTTCTTCGGCAAAGCCTTTTCGGCGGGTGACCCACGGCGCATGCAATTTGCTCTAAGATTCGATTTCTGACGCGAATTCGAGCCGGACATTCCCGCGTTACGCGCGTGCGCCGCTGGAAGCTCTGCGCTTCGATTCGCCGCGACTGGAGTTGCTGAACGGACTGAGCGAAAAGGATTGGAAGAAGGCGCTCGCATTTTTGCGATCGGATGCAGTTGACGCTGGCGCTGGGCTTGCGTTGCCGCGAGCATCTGCCGAGTCGGTACGCGATCGCGAATCGATTGCGACGTGGCGAAGAACGCGCAGCGGTGGCAGCGGATGAAGGCGGCGTATCGAGAGATCGCGGCGGCATTCGAAGCCGCGGGCCTGGAATGCGTGGTCCTGAAGGGCTTCAGCCACTGCCCGCGCTTCGTGCCGGATCCGCGGCATCGCTGGCAGGGCGATCTGGATCTGCTGCTGACCGAAGAACAGTTGGTGCAGGCGCGCGACGTCGCGCTCGGGCTTGGGATACGAGCCGCTGCGAGCGGTCGAGCGCGCGGCCGCTCGGATCATCTGCCGACGTTGATTCGCAAGACCGGCTGGCAATGGCGCGGCGATTACTTCGATCCCGAAATGCCGGTCTCGCTTGAGCTGCATTTTCGCCTTTGGGATCGCGAGACGGAAGGCTTCGGGCCGGGCGGGCTGGAGCAATTCTGGGAGCGGCGCGAGCGCGCGGAAGTCGACGGATTGAGGTTCACGGCTCTGCATCCGGCCGACGCGATCGCCAACGCGACGCTGCACTTGCTGCGGCACTTGCTGCGCGGGAGCCTGCGGCCCGTCGCACGTGTACGAGCTGGCCTGGATGCTCCACCACAGCGTGGACGATGCGGTCTGTGGACGCTGCTGGCGCGAACTGCACGATGAGTCGCTGCGGCGCTTGGAAGCGATCGCGTTCGCGCTGGCGGAGCGCTGGTTCGGTTGCCGCCTTCCCGATGCGGCGCGCGAAGAAGTTGAGCGGCTCCCGGATGAAGTGCAGCGCTGGCTGGACGATGTATTCCGCCTCGCCGCTCGAAAGCAAATTTCATCCGAACAAAGACGAGCTGTGGCTGCATTGGAGCTTGCTGGATTCGCCGGCGGCAGCGGATCGCGATGCTGCGGCGCAGGCTGCTGCCCGAAGCAACTGCCTGGACCGGTGGATGCGGTGCATGTTCCGGAGAAGCAGCGGACATCGCGGGTGCGTCATCGAGAGCTGCTGGCGGTACTTCGGCTTACGCTTCATCACGCGCCGCTCCATCATGCGCGCGCGTTGCCTGCCACGGCCTGGAGCGCGGCGCGCTGGTTCGGCGGCGGCATCGGACTGGGCGCGCAATACTGGCGGTTTTTCTTCGCCGAAGGATTCTTCAACTTCGGCATGTTCATCTTCGTTTTCCTGTACAACCTGTATCTGCTTCAGATCGGATTTCGGGAGAACTTCATCGGGCTGGTGTCGGGCGTCATGACGGCGGGCAGCGTCGCGGGTTCGCTGGTGGCCGCGGTTGCGATCCAACGCTTCGGACTGCGAGAGAACGCTGCTCGTGGCTTTCGGGCTGACGGCGGCGCTCTCGGCTTTTCGCGCGTACGCGACGTTCGCGCCGGCGCTGCTGGGCTTCGCATTTGCCGCGGGAGTCGCGTCGTCGGTGTGGCCGGTGGCGTTCTGCGCCCGCGATCGCGACATCTCACCAACCGAAAAGAATCGGCCGTTCGGGTTCAGCCTGGCGTCGTCGATCGGAATTGCGATCGGAGTGGTGGGCGCGCAGGCAGCGGGGCGGCTTCCGGGATGGCTGTCGCGATTGCGAGTTGGGCATCCTCCACGGTGTGGTCCTACCGCGAGGCGCTGCTGGCAGGCTGCGTGATGGTGGGTCTCGCGGTCTGGGCGTTTTCCGGCGTGCAGCTTGGGCGCGCGCCGGCGCCTGCGAAGCGCGAAGCTGCATCGGCCCAGCCCGCTGGTGCTGCGCTTCCTGATCGCGATGCTGGTGTGGAACCTGGGCACTGGGGCACTGAATCCGTTCTTCAACGTGTTCTTCTCGCGGCACGTGGGCATGCCGGTGGAGCGAATCGGCATGGTGTTTTCCGCGTGCGCAGATCGCGCAGATCGTCGCGATTCTCGCTGTCGCCGCTCGTATTCCGCAGATTCGGCTTGACGCGCTCGATTTCGGGAATGCAGTTCGCAACGGGGCTGGCGCTGCTCGGCCTGGCGGCAGCCGGCAGGTCCGGCCTGGGCGCGCGGCCGGTTACGCGGCGTACATGATGTGCCAGTACATGAGCGAGCCGGGCATGTTTACGATGCTGATGGAAGCCGCGCCGGCTGGCGGAACGGGGCAGCGCGTCGGCGTTGAATTTCCTGGTGACGTTCGCCGGGCAAGCGATCGCGGCGGCGGTGTCGGGCCAGATGCTGGACCGCTTCGGCTATCCGCCGGTGTTCGTCGCGGCGGCGGTCATGTGTGGTGCGTGCCGCGCTGCTGTTTCGATATCTGCTCGGTCAGGCGAAACCACTCGCTCCATCAACTCCGTGATGCGTTTCTGGTAATCCGGCGAGCGTGTAGGAGCGCTCCCAGGACTCGCCGCGCGTTCGCTACGATCGTTGCGCAACGCCTCCGGCTGCATGGTTGCACGATCGCGCGATGCGCGCCGCGAGAGCAGCGGCGATTTCTCCGCGCACCAGGAATCCGGTCTCGCGATCCACGATCAATTCCGGAATTCCACCTGTTGGAAATGCAACTACCGGAACGCCGGCAGAGAATGCTTCGACCACCACGCGGCCCATGCCTTCCTGACTGCGACGGAACCGCGAGCAGATCCATCTCGGCGAAGACGGTGCGCGACGTCCTCGCGCCAGCCGAGAAATTCGATCGGCAAGGCCGCGGGCCAGGCTCTGGACCATGTCGAAATACGCCAGGGTCAGCGAACAGCGGCGCGCCACAAATTAGAAACTTCGCATTCGGAAAATCGCGCTGGAGCAGCGCGGCGGCACGAACAAACTCGGCCTGGCCTTTCTCGGGACTGATCGCGGCCGATCACGCCGATGCGCCAGCTTCCGTCGCGCGGAAACGAGCGCTCGCGAAACGGAATTTCGGGTACGCCGTTCGCGATGACGTGCAGCTTGGACGGATCGGCAGCAGCCGCGTAAGCATTCGAGCACCGAATTGCTGCACGCCACCACCGACGCGTTGGCGCGCCGGATGCTCCTCGCTGCGAGCATGCCGTGCCGCGCGCTGCGGAATGTGGCTGTGCGCGTGAAACAGCACCGGCGCGCCGGGCGCGAGTGCAGCCGCGGCGGGCAACAAGCGCGGACCGTTGACGTAGACCAAGTCGAACGATGATGCGGCTCGGCGAGATCGCCGAGGATGCGCCTCTGCGCTTCTCAGATCGGAGCCGAAGCGGAAGAGGTCCGCTGACGGTTTTGGTTCCGGAGTGATATGGTCCGCACGGGATTTCGACAATCGTGACGCCTCGCGCTCGAAGCTGCTCGACCAGCGGGCCCGCGCCGGGGAGCGCCGCCCAGGCTTGCCAGCCCCGTTGGCTCGCGGCATCCACGGTGTGAAGCAAGCCGCGCTGCGCGCCGCCCATCTCGCTGAATTGATCGAGAAAGAGAATCTTCACGCGTCTTGCCGGGCCGTCAATGCCAACACGAAGAAGTACACCGGAAGAATGCGCCAATAGGTGAGCAGGTCGGCCGAGAACATCTGGACCACCTGGCCGCACCAGAAACACAGCATCCAGGTTCCGCAAAACGAGCGCAGTTCGCTGCTCGACCGCGCCGCGCGATAGGCAGTGACGAGAATGGCGGCATTGAGCGCGAGAACTGCGGCGAGGCCGGCGATCCCGGTTTCAGCCAGCAACGTCAGGTAAGTGTTGTCGCCGACCGCGGTGCTTCCAATGAAGTCCGAGTAGGGCAGAGTCTTATAGCCGACGCCGACCAGTGCGTGCCAGGGATTCGAGGCAAGAAAGTGCACCAACGCCTGCCAGCTCTCGATGCGGCCTGACAGCACCATGTTGGGCGCCTCGCCGAAATATTGGAACACGGATCCGATGCGCTGCCAGTAAGCGACAGTGACACGCGGGAAAGCGATTCCGAGAATCGCGAACGCCGCCGGCGCCGAAGATAGCGGTTCCGAAGATGCAGCCGGCGCCAGCGAATCCGGTGGCGGTGAAACCAGAACAAAACTACCAAAGCGACCGCCGAGATTGAGCAGCGACGCGCGCGAATATGACAACACCAGCGCGGCGGCCAGCGCCGACCCGCCGGCGAACAGCGCGAAGGGCGAGATCGAGTGAGTGCCGCGAGGGCGAAACAGCGCCACGGCGATCATCTCCAGAAAAAACGCGCAGAGGTTGCCCAGCGTGCTGGCTTCATAGAAGATCCCTTGGGCGCGGCGAAACACGCCGCTCTCGAGCCAGATGAACTGCTGTTCAAAGCCGGCGGGGGCGGGGAATTGAAAGTAGAAATCGATGCAGGCGAACAGCGCGGAGAAGACGGCGGCGTAGAACAGCCATCGAATCCAGCGGAAGGATTGCGCTGCGTCCAGCCGGCCGGGGCCGTTGCGTACGAACAGGAACACGTATACGGAAATGCCGAACAGCAGGACGCGCGCAAAGCTGCCGACCGCGATCGCCGGGCCAGAGTAGATCAGAGCCGGCGCCAGACTCAACAGCATGATCGCCGGCAGCGCCAGCATCGGCCAATCCAGAGCGTGCAGATTGGAAGCGCCATTCGGAAAGGCGCAGCCAGCCGATCAGAAGTCCGGCGGCGGCGAACAGGATGGCAATGTGCGGGCCGGAATCGCCCAAACGAATCGGAAGCGGGGGCAACAGCAGCGCGCTCGCGAAGAACAGAGCCAACCACGCGTCGAGCGCTCGCAGAACGCGCCAGAGCAGCGGTACGCCGATCAGCGGAGCGCACAGGACAGCCTTCCAAGCCAAGCCCGGCGCCAGCGCGACGCCAGCCGCATAGAGACCGAGCGAAAGACCAACGTAAACTTCGCGGCGCTCGGGCGCGCGCCACGCGGTAATCATGCGCGCATCCCGCGTGACATCGCGGGTTCGAAGTCGACCGCCCTTCGCCGGTACACGAACGCGACGCTCAGGTAAATCAGCGAGGCGATCAGCGCCACGAGCAGCGCCGCCGCGACGTTCAGCCGGATCCTTGGCGAGCTGGGCCGCTGCGGAACAATTCCCGGGTCGATCACGCGTAACTGCTCGGCGTGCGTTCCCGCGGTCGCACGAATCTCTGCGCAGCGGGCCGTATCCGTCTCGTAGGCTTTCTGGGCGACGTTCAGATCGGTCTGCAACGCATCTCGCTCGGCTCTACGCCGTGCCAGTGTGGCGCTTTTCTGCTGGATCTCACGCGAGATCTCGTCAACGCGCTTTTCGAGCAGTGCCGCGCGAGCCTGCGCGCCTTCGAGCTGGTCGCGCGCAAATCCGCCGGCGCTTCGGGCTTGCTGTTGATACTCGGCTACGTTGGCCTGCGCCTCCACCAGTTCCTGGCGCAACTGGCCCTGCAAGACGACTGCGGCGTCGATCTCGCTCAGCATCGACTCGACCGGCGCAGCGGTTGCTAGATGTGGCCCAAGCCTTCTGCGCCTTCTCGAGACGCGAGTGCGCCTCCTCCGATTGCTTCACGGCCTCTTGAAGGAAAGGACTCCCGGAAGCGGCATTCTCGGCGCGGCTCATGTTCACGGTCTCGTTGGCGAGAAACTCCGCGACTCCCTGCGCTTGCTTGGGATCCGGAAGCGTGACGCTGATCTCCAGAATCTTTGTCTCTCGGATCTTCGCGACCTTTAGAACGCTGCGCCTTCAGCGACTCGATGGCTTGCGATCCGGCGGCGTCGCGCAGATGAAACTTCTCCACCGCTCGCGCGAACAGTGTGTCGCTCGCGGCAAATCGTTCGTAAGTCTTCAACGACTCCAGGTAGACCGCGCTGACCGCTGTTCCGACACGGACGTCGTTTCCGCCGGGCGGCTCGATGACTACGCTCGCGGTGGCGGTGTAGCGTTTCGGAAGCAACATGCTCGCGGGCAGCGAGATCAGCACGGCAGCGCTCAACGCAACAGCGGTGACGCGCCAACGCCGCCGCAGATACTCGAGATATTCGAATGCATCAAATGCGCCGTACATAGTGTTCGTGCTCTGTGTTTCTGCCGGTCACGTGCGCTAGGCTGTTCGATATGCGTTTCGTCGTGCCGTTGATCGCGGCACTGGTTCCGCTGGTGATCACGCCCGGCTGGTTGTCTCACTTCGATATTACGCCGAAAATGGCTATTCTCCTATGCGGGCTGACGCTAATTTTCTTATATCCGAGCGCAATCGTACACAATGTTTACGAATTGCTCCGCCGGCCCGCGGGGCGTTGGTTCGCGGTGCTGCTGGCGGCGACGTGGATTGCGTGCGCATTGGCGGCCGCGCTTTCGACGCATCCGGCGCTGTCGCTGAACGGGAGCACCTGGCGGCGCTACGGACTCGCTTCCGAAACGGGTCTGCTGTTGTTTGTCCTGCTGGCGGCCGGATGGCTGGCGGCGGGGGTCGACGCCGTGCGCATGTTCTTGCGCGCTTCAACGGCGAGCGGTGCGATCGCATCGCTATACGGCATCGCGCAGTATTTCGGATGGGACCCCCTGCTTCCCTCGCACGCGTATCAAGCCGGTGAGGGCGCGTTCACGATCGTGAGGCCTCCCGGCACGCTGGGCCACGCCGACTACTTCGCAGCATGGCTGGTGGTGGTCACGTTTCTCGCGTTGGCTCTCAGGCGGCTGGAGCCGGCAGGTATGGCGCAGAAGTGCGGCGGCCCTCGTCGCGGCGCTTGCGGTGGCAGCGATCATCTTGAGCGGGACGCGCTCGGCGATGGTCGGCCTGCTGGCTGGAGCAATCGTCTATGCAGCCACTTCGCGGCCACGGGTCACCATTCGCACGCTCGCCGCGGGTGCGATCTGCACGGCATCGCTGGCCGCGTTTTTCTTTTCGCCGCCTGGAGCCAAGCTGCGGGCGCGGCTGCATTGGTCCATCGAGGACGTGCTCGGCGGCGCGCGATTGCTGCTGTGGCGCGACACGCTGCGGATGGCCGGACATCGCCCGTTGGCCGGCTTCGGCCCGGAGACCTTCGCCACCGAGTTTCCGCGCTTTGAATCGGTGGAACTGGCGCGCGCGTATCCGGATTTCTACCACGAATCGCCGCACAACATGTTCTTGGACGCGCTGGCCTCCGAAGGCGCAGTGGGATTGCTCGTTTTGCTCGCGTTGTGCGGGCTCGGCGGATGGGTGGCAGCGCGCGGACTCCGTGCGGGAAATCCCGTAACCGCGCCGATCGCGGCTGCACTCGCCGGCCTGCTGGTGGCGCAGCAATTCATCGTTTTTGTCTTCGCCACGGCACTGTATTTCTACTTGTTGATCGCGCTGCTGGTCGCTGGTGAGCCGGATCCCGCTCAGCATCGCTTGGCGGTAACCAGCGTTCGGCTGGTGCGCTACGCCGGTCTCGCTGTGAGCCTGATCCTGCTGGCGTTCGGCGTGCGCCTGGTAGTAGCCGACGCGGCGCTCGCGGTGGCACAGCGGAGGATTGCCCATGCCGACGCACTCGGCGCGGCACGAGCCTATCGCGCGGTCCTGCGATGGCAGCCTTCCGGATCCAGCGCCGACCTCGACTACTCGCGAGCCATGCAGCAACTTGTGGACCAATTCGTCCAGGCAGGCGGCGACCAGGCTAGTTGCGCGCGCGCAGGCCGTGGAAGCGGGAATCCGTGCGACCAACACGGCCGAGGCTCGCCAGAATGCCTGGTACAACCTGTCCATCCTCCTGGCGGTTGGAAACGACGCGGCGGGAATGGAACGCTCGCTGCGCAATGCCATCGCGTGGTCGCCCAATTGGTTCAAGCCGCACTGGGCACTTGCGCAACTTCTGGAGATGACCGGCCGCCATGCCGAAGCGCTGGCGGAAGCTCGCGCGGCAGTGGACTTAGATGGCGGTCACGATGCCGAAGTCACCGAGACCTGGAAGCGATTGAGATCGCGCGACCGCCCGCAAACGACTCCGCACTGAGGTTTCACAAACATTTTACGTCTCTGACATTGCCTGTTACGGTCCCCTCGCCTATAGTAGGCGCAGGGGTGCGGAATGAAGACTCGCCTGATTCTCGGACTACTCGTGCTTAGCTGTCTGGCGTTTGCTCAGACGCCTGCCATCCGGGACTACCGACGCCATTCTCAACGCTGCAAGTTTCAAGACTCCCTTAGCCCCCGGCTCGCTGGTGTCGATCTTCGGCACGAATCTGTCGAGCACGCTGGCTTCGTCCGACACTGTGCCCCTGTCGAACTCGATCGCCGGCGTGACGGTTCAATTCGTGCAGGCGGACAAAACCTACGTCGCTCCGCTGCAATTTATCTATCAGGGCGATCCAAGCCAGAACGTTCCTGCTCAGATCAACGCTCAGTTGCCGTGGGAGATTGTTCCCGATGGTCCTCCGGTTACGGTAACCGTGACCGCGGCCGGAGCGGGAACTTCCGCCCCGGCGCCGGTGCCGGTTGCGCCTTTCGGACCCGGCATCTTTGCGAGCAGTGGTCTTGCGATCGCGGTCAATAACGCGGACGGGACGTTCGCTTGGGCGGCTGGCGCGGTTCCCGGTGTGGCGGCGCACGCGGTCAAGGCCGGAGACGTGGTGATCATTTACGCAACCGGCTTGGGCCCGGTGGACACGGCCATTCCGGATGGACAAGCGCCCGTGTACCTCGATAACGCATTGCGCAACACGACCACGAAGCCTACGGTCTACGTCGGCGGCGTCGAGTCGCAGTTGGTCTACTCCGTGCTCAGCCCGCAATTCGTCGGCGTCGATCAGTTGGCCATCGTGATTCCAAGCGGCGCGCCGACGGGCGACAAGGTGTCGCTGCAGATTCTGCAAGGTACGGCAGTCAGTCCCGACAGCACTACGATCGCGGTGACGAAGTAGCCGCGCACCGCTAATCGCGCGAACTGAGATTCAGCGCGGCCTGCGCGCTTACCAGGCGTTCTTCCCTGAGATGACTTCGGGCAAAGTCCGCAGCAGGATCTTCAGATACATTCGCGGCGTCAGCGTTCGCACCATTTCGAGATCCATGAGAGTGCGCTGCGGAAAACGTACTGCGCTGCGTCCGTAAACCTGCCACAGGCCCGTGAGCCCGGGTTTCACGCGCACCAGCTCCGCCGCGCGGTGTCCATAGTGCCGCACCAACTCGGCGCGGGTGAGAGGGCGAGGGCCCACCAGCGACATCTCGCCGCGGGCGACGTGCCATAGTTGCGGGAATTCGTCGATGGAGTGGCGCCGGCAAAAGGCTGCGAATTGGCTGGTGATGCGGGGATCGGAAGCAGCCTTGCCGTTGTCGATCGGAGTCGCGTCGATGTACTCAATCCAGCGGCGCTCCCGAGGCGCTGGTTCGCCTCGCGTCCACATGGTGCGCAGCTTGAGGACCCAAAACTCGCGGCCATGCTGGCCAACGCGACGGTGTGCCACGAAGGGCGAGCGCCGTGACAGCGCTGCCACCACCAGCGTCGACGCTGCGATTACAGGACTGGAGAGCGCCAGCAGCAGGCAGCCCGCGCCGCGCTCTGCGAGATCGCCCAGCCGGAACCGCGATGGCGCCGCGGTGATTGAAATAGACGGGGTCTCGACGGGACCAAGATTGACAGTAGCCAACGCGAACCTCGAAGTGTCCTACCCGAGTATAGGGTCGCCCTGCCGCGATCCAAAGCGATCTACAAATTGTTTGCATTCTTTTTACAGCGTGCGTGCGGCGGGGAGAGCGGTCTACAAGATTTTGTGACGATTTTGCGGCGCGCCAGACCTCGGTTCGATCCTCGCCGTCCGCAGAACCGCGAGCGCCAGCAGCGGCAAGCCCGCCAGCAGCGTGAGCCACAGCGCAATCGCCCAGCGCGCCAGGTTAGGAAATTCGAAGCGGAGTTGGAACGGAAGATAAGATAAGGTCCGCCATTGGACGGGGACGCCGGCGAATCGCGCCGGATCCTCGCGATGACTCGCAATCTCGACGAGGTTGACAGCGCGGTTCCAGACCACGCTGTGACGAGATCCCTTCTCGCGTTGGCTAACTTCGAGATTCGGCGCGATCACTGTAGACGACGCCTGCAGGATCACTGAGGCGATCACGATCCCCCACAATGTGCGTCGCGCGAAGGCAGAGAGTTGCCGGCTGTGCGCCAGCAGAATCGGAATCGCAAACAAGCACAGAAGCTCGACCGGCACGATCACGTAGCGATGTCCCCAAGCCACGTCGCCGCCGAATGCAAAATACCGGGCGGAGCTTATGATGTAGGCCAGCTCCAGAAGAACCAGCCAGCCTAGCGCGCGTTTCAACTCGTCGCCGAGCTTGCGCCACAACACGACGACCAGCACGAGAAGGAGCACAAGCAGCGGGTCGAACAGGAATATCGATTTGTCAGGCGAGAAGAATGTTCCAAGAAAACCTTTCCAGAACGGATACGAGAAAGGATAGGACGCCGGCGCGCTCGGCGGCCGCAACTGCTCTGCGGCGATTCCGAGGTAAGTGCTGAAAGCGTTGCCGAAGCGGAGGTATTGATACCAGCGGTCGAAAGCGATCGCTGCGGCGAGCGGCGGCAGATAGCCCGCTAGAAAGCGCTTGCGGTTTCCGCCGGACGATAGCGCATACGCGGCGATAACGCCTGTTTCGATGCAGCGCGCTCGCCCGCGTGAGGATGGCGAACCCGCACGCCGTTCCCGCCAGCACTGCCCACCTCGCGCGATCGTCCGCCAGGAATCGCCTTACTCCCCACAGCGCGCACAACGCCAGCGACAACATCAGAAGGTTTTCTTGCGCGGCCTGTACGTAGGCCAGACACGTGGTCGCAAAAAGCAGGCCCATCGCGCCGGCCGCGCTCGCAAACCGGCTGAAGTGGAATGACACGAGCACCTCGTACGCCAGCATCAGCACGCAGGCGGTGAGGAACGATTGCATCAGGAACGCGATGGACAGCTCGGCGACTTGCTTTCGCCGCGTCGGGCCGAGTCGAAATCGGTCGAGTTGCGGCACTACGATGGCATCCACGAGAGCATCGAATGGAACGATGAGAAGGCTCTGGCCGATTCCCGTGTAGGAGTGGCGCTGGCCGTTCGGCCCCACGATCCCGTAGGCGGTGCTCGACTCACCTCCGGCTCGCCCAACCGGATCCAGCGCGCCACCTGCCACCTTCGCGTGGTGTCTATCGCGCCGAAGTTTCCCGGGTTCACCAGTGCCGCAGACCGCCAGCGCCAGCATCACAAACAGCAGCCTCAAACGCCATTCCGGTCCAGAGTTTGCTTCCGGAGAAGGTATTTCAGCAACCTCTAATATAGTGAAAATGGCGTGGATGAATTCAACGCCGGGCCGCATTATACGGTTGATAGAAGCCGCCCGAGCGGCAAACTCAACACAGGAGAAATCGAACAAATGAAAAATTCGCACACTGCTGCGATCATGACGCTGCTGGCAACGTTCACCATGCTGGCGCTGGTGTTGGCTTCGAGCGCTTCTGCCGCAGCGACGCGCCCGCTGCCGGATCCGCCGCGCCCGGACTTCACGCTGAATTCGCAAGAACGAACATCCGTCAGCCTGCACGACTACAAGGGCAAGTGGGTGGTCCTGTACTTCTATCCCAAAGACATGACGCAAGGCTGCACCATCGAAGCGCACAACTTCCAGCGCGACCTGGCGCAGTACGACGCCAAGAACGCCGTCATCCTGGGCGTCAGCGTGGACACTGTGGATTCGCACCAGCAGTTCTGCACCAAGGAAAGCCTGACGTTCAAGCTGCTGGCCGACACGACAGCACGAAGTCACCACCAAGTACGGCTCGCTCCATGCAGTTCGGGCAGATGACGTTGGCGGCGCGAAACACGTTCCTGATCGACCCCAAGGGCATCATCCGCAAAGTCTACATGAAGGTGAATCCGAACCCGCACAGCACGGAAGTGCTTGCGGCTCTCGACGAACTTGGAGAAGGGCGAATAGCGGTTCACTCGAGTTCGATTGCAATAACCGTTCAGGCGGGCGCGCAGTGCGACGCGTCCGCCTCGACTCAATTCGAAGGAGACTGATTGCCGGGACCAACGCGCCAGGACGAATTCGAACGCATCGCGATGCCGCACTCGCGGAGCCTGCTTCGTGTCGCGCAGCGGCTCACTATGGATTCCTCCGTCGCCGAAGACCTGGTGCAGGAAACCTTGCTGAGCGCCTGGCGCGGATTCCACCAGTTTCAAGCCGGCACGAACGCACGGGCCTGGCTGTTTCGCATCCTGTTCAACGCATTTTACGCGCAAGGCAGGAAGGCTCGCGCCGGCGCCTCAGGTGGTTCCGATCGCGGACGCCGTCGCGCAGTCCGCCGCAGGGTTTCGCACGCCAGGCTCTCCGCGTGGAGGCCATCGCGGTGTCCGCCGCGCTCGACGGTCTGACGGAAGAGCATCGCACCGTGCTGCTGCTGGGAGTGGTGGAAGGGTTCACGTGCCAGGAGATGTCGGAGATTTTGTCGACTCCCATCGGCACGGTGATGTCGCGGATCAGCCGCGCCCGCCAGGCATTGCGCGCGCGTCTGGAAGGCGCACCCAAGGTTTGCGTTCGGAGCGCTGAATGAGCGACAGGGAGGTTGCATGAATTGCACGGACATATCGACGCTCGCGCCGTTGTACCTTTCCGGGAGACTGGATTCCGCGCGCGCCACCGATTTCGCCGCGCACCTGGAATTCGTGCCGTGAATGCGCCCGCGAGATGGAGCGCCAGCGGGAACTGGACACGCTGCTGCGCGCCGGTGTTTTGGCGGTCGAAGTGAATGCGGCTGCCGTTGACGACCGGGTTCACGCGCGAATCGTCTCCGATACGCCCGCGCAGCGCCGTTCTGCAGGTTCGCGGTGGATGTTGATGCGCCGCTGGCGTGGTGATCGCGCTCGTGATGGCGGGCGTAGGCTACCGCGCATTCCTGCGCGCACGGCCGGACCGGCTGTACTCCGACGCGGCGCGCGATCATCGTGTCGAGGTGATCCTCCGGCAGCCCAGACGTTGGCTGTCCGATCCTGCCGCCATCGCGAACCTGGCCGAGACAGCAGGGTGTCGCTGCCGCCGCCGTGGCCGCCCTCGCGCCTGCAGGCTACCGGCCCGAACACGGCAAGCTGTGCCGCCTGAACGGCCGCGTCTTCCTGCACCTGGTCTACACCGACGGCGCACATGAGTTTTCGGTCTTTCTCCGCGAGCGCGATGCCGGAGTGCTTCCGGGAGAGCCTCGCGACTCCGTCAACGGAAGATCGCTGCATGCCGCCGACGTCGGCGACGAACATCTGGGCTGCTTCGACACCGATCGCCTGCGCGCCATGGTGGTCACCGACCAGCCGGGCGAGGCGGCTCTGTCGATCGCTCGACTCGCAGCCGCTACGCTGTAGCGATACGCCCGCCAGGCCCAACCGCGCGGCCGGCGCGTCTTCGGTATCATAGTCTCACCATGAAAATTCCACGTGGATTATTCATTCTGACGGCGTTCGGTTTCACACTGGTCGCCGCCAACGACAAGGCCGCCAAGGTCACCGCTCTGGACAAATACGTCCAGGCGCCCGACCCGAACTACCACTACGAACTCGTCAACACGATCCCCGGTCCCGGCTACACCACCTACGTGCTCGACATGACTTCGCAGGCCTGGCGAACGGCTGCCGAAGTGGATCATCCGATCTGGAAACACTGGCTCACCATCATTCGGCCGGATCAAGTGAACACCACCACGGGATTTCTGTTTCTCACCGGCGGTTCCATCACGCAGAAGGCGCCCGACAAGCCCGCGCCCGAGAACGTCGACACGGCCATGGCGTCGCATAGCGTGGTGGCCGAGCTGCGCGGCATTCCGAATGAGCCTCTAGTTTTCAGCGACGAGAAGAAACGCCGTACCGAAGACGAGATCATCGCCTATACCTGGGCCAAATATTTGAAGACCGGCGACGAAACCTGGCCGCTGCGCATGCCTATGACGAAAGCGGCGGTGCGCGCGATGGACACGATCACTGCGTTCTGCGCCACGCCCGCGGGCGGCAGCGTCAAGGTCGAGAAATTCGTGGTGGCCGGCGGTTCCAAGCGCGGCTGGACCACCTGGACCACGGCGGCCGTCGATAAGCGCGTGGTCGCCGAAGTTCCCATCGTCATCGACATGCTCAACGTCGTGAAGTCCTTCGAGCACCACTGGCGCGCCTACGGCTTCTATTCGCCCGCGGTCAAGGACTACGAGGATATGAGACTGATGACGGTGACCCACACGCCGCAGTACGCCAACCTGATGCGGCTGGTGGAGCCGTACAGCTATCGCGATCGCTACACCATGCCGAAGCTCATCATGAACTCGGCGGGCGATCAATACTTTCTTCCGGACTCCTCGCAGTATTATTTCGACGATCTGCCGGGCGAGAAATATCTACGCTATATTCCGAACACGGACCACTCCATGAAGAATTCCGATGCGCGCCAGAGCATGACCGCTTTCTATGACGCGATCCTGCGCGGCCAGCCGCGGCCGAAGTTCTTCTGGAAGTTCGAAAAGAACGGCGACATTCAGGTGACCAGCGCCGACAAGCCGGCTGAAGTGAAACTGTGGGCGGCCACGAATCCCGAGCATCGCGATTTCCGCCTGATGTCGATCGGGCCGGCCTACAAGAGCACGGTGCTGACGTCCAAAGGCGACAACGTCTACATCGGTCACGTCGAAAAGCCGGAAAAAGGATGGACGGCGTTTTTCGTCGAGCTGACCTACCCGAGCGGCGGGAAGTATCCGTTCAAATTCACCACTGCCGTTCGCACCACGCCCGACACGCTGCCGTTCCCGCTGCCGCAGTCAACCGGCAAGATCGCGGACCTGCCGTGAGGGAGGAACACGCGCCGGCGCCTGCATGACTGAGTTGCTCGATGCGCTCCCGCCTGGCGCCCGAGTCCTCGACCTAGGATGCAGGACAGGAAGCTTTCGGGATCAGGGTAGATCGCTGCGGGCGATCCGGATCGACCTGGAGGCGCCGCACGCGGCTATTCCAAATTTCGCTCAGGCGGATGCCGCCAGGCTGCCATTCCCGGATCGCAGCTTCGACCTGGTGGTTTCAAACCACAGCCTGGAGCACTTTGAAAATCTGAGCGGCGCACTCCGCGAGATCAGCCGCGTCGTAAAGTCTGGCGGCTCGCTCTTCATCAGTGTTCCCGACTCCACCACGTTCACCGATCGCCTTTACCGCTGGCTGTCGCGCGGCGGTGGCCACGTGAACGCATTCTCTAGCGCCGACGCGTTGGCCGCGAAAGTCCAGGACGCAACCGGGATCAAACACATCGCAACGCGCACCCTGTGCACGTCTCTTTCGTTCCTCAACCGCAAGAACGTCCGAGGCTGGCCTCCCCGGCGGTTGCTGTTGTTCGGTGGCGGAACCGAAGCATCCTTGCGGTTCTTCAATGTGGTCTCCCGACTCTCCGACCTGTTTCTGCGCACTCGCTTGAGCGTCTACGGTTGGGCCTTCTATTTCGGAAACTTCAGCGTGCCCATCGATTGCCGCGCTTGGTCGAACGTCTGCATTCGCTGCGGCTCTGGACATCCCGCCGAACGTCTCGCCCCGGAGGTGGTGCGTCGCTCGCTGCTGTTTCCGGCCTATTCGTGCCCCGATTGCGGCACATGGAATTTCTTTGCGCGCGATAATCCGCGCTTGAAATAGAATCAGTCGGCGTCGGCGCCGGCCGTGCGGCTCTTGGGCGGCTCGATACCCAGCTTTCGCATGCGCGACCACAACGTCGAGCGATTGATGCCGAGCAGTTCCGCTGCGCCTTTCGGCCCCGCCAGCACTCCGCCGGTTTGCTCCAGCGCTCGAAGGATCAGGCGCCGCTCGCCTTCTTCGAGCGTCGGAAGCGGTTCCGGACCAGCAACGGCGTTGCGTGGGCGGTTCACCGCCAGGTGCTGCGGCTGCAGCGTGTCGCCCTGGCACAGGATCACGGCGCGCTCCAGCAGATTCGCCAGTTCGCGCACGTTGCCCGGCCAGTCGTATTGCTGGAACCGATCGCAAACCGACCGGTGAATTCCCTCGACGCGCTTGCCCATCCGTTGCGAGAACATCCGCACGAAATGGGCGGTCAGCAGCGGGATGTCTTCCTTGCGCTCGCGCAGCGGCGGCACTTCGATGGGAAACACGTTGAGGCGATAGAACAGGTCAGCGCGAAATCCGCCGCGGCGCACTTCGGTTTCCAGGTCGCGATTCGTCGCGCCGATCACGCGAACGTCCACCTTCAGCGTTTGCGCGCCGCCCACCCGTTCGAACTCCTGCTCCTGCAGCACTCGCAGCAGCTTGGTCTGCGTTTCGAGCGGGAGCTCGCCCACTTCGTCGAGAAAGATGGTGCCTCGATGCGCCAGTTCGAAGCGCCCTTTCTTCTGGGCCACCGCCCCGGTGAAGGCTCCCTTCTCGTGTCCGAACAACTCGCTCTCCACCAGGCTGGACGGCAGCGCGCCGCAGTTCACCTTCACCATCACGCTCTGGCCGCGGCGGCTGCGGTTGTGCAGCGCCCTCGCGATCAGCTCTTTGCCGGTTCCTGTTTCACCCAGCAACAAGACCGTGGACCGCGTCACCAAAGACCAACGAAGACCGCGCGATGCAACTACTCGGCTTGGGGTGGGCGAACGCCGGCAACGGTGACACTCGCGCCCGCGCGCAAGCTCTGTTGGCCGAGCAGCGGCCGGATGGAGGCTGGGCCCGATTGCCCGGCCTCGAAACCGATGCCTACGCAACCGGCCAGGCGCTGGTGGCGCTGCACTGGGGCGGGCATGTTCCAGTCACCGATCCCGCGTATCAGCGCGGCGTCGCGTACCTGCTGCGCACGCAGTTCGCGGATGGGTCGTGGCTGGTTCGCAGCCGCACCTTCCCGCTGCAGCCCATCAAGGACAGCGGGTTCCCGCATGGCAAGGATCAGTGGATCTCCGCCACCGGAACAAGCTGGGCGGTAATGGCGCTTTCTCTATCTTTGCAACCGGCGACCCCCGACCAGCATCCAAAGACTTTCTAACCAGGCGTTGAGTCGCCCGGCGGGGTAGTAAATTTTCATTAGCTTAGGGGTCTTATGAAGCGATTAGCAAGTGCGGCACTATTACTCTGTGCGATTGCCGCTGTGAACATCCAGGCCGCGGATTACTTTCCGCTCGCGCCAGGCAACAAGTGGACCTACCAGGATGCGGTTACTGGCGGGTCCTTTACCGCTGAAGTCGGCTCTTCAGAGGTTTTATTGAACGATCACGTGTACTACACGCTTTCCGGTTTCACGCCCGGCAAACTTCTGGTGCGGATCAATGAGTTCGGAAACCTGGTTTACTGGGACTCGGACCTGAGCCAGGATCTGTTTCTCACTTCGTTCGAAATCGCGCCCGGCGATTACTTCATCGCCCGCCAGCGAGGGTGCCCTGAAGAAGACGGGCAGGTGCAGGAGAAGCCGGTTACGCACGATGGCCCGGCCGGTCGGTGGCAGGCTCTCGACATCAAGTACATCAATTTCAATTGCGCCGACGTGGGAGATTTGGAAGAGCAGTATGTCGATAACATCGGTATGGTGCGCCGCGTGGTGGAGACGTTCGCCGGGCCGCGGACCTACGATCTGGTTTATGCGCGGGTGGGCAGCCAGGTCATCTCCGCCGGAAACTCCGGGAGCTTTAGCGTTACCTCGATTCCGGGGCACGAGTCCGGCACATGGGAAGCAACTCTGCGCGTCGACCTGCGCGGCGGGTCTCCGCTGACGCTGAGTTTTCCGTCCGGGCAAGAGTACGATCTGCGCCTGCGCGACTCCGACGGCAAAGTCCTGTGGACTTGGTCTGCCGACAAGCTGTTCGAGCAGTCCGTGCACCAGCGCGACGTGAACGGCTTCAGCGCAACCGTCACAGTGCCGTTTCCGCTGTCCATACCGGAAGGGGCTCACGTCTTCACGCTGGAGGCTTTCCTGACGAGCGACCAGGACGGACCGCAGTTCGCGGCGGCCACTACGCTGGAGACGCCCCGGCTCACCGACAAGGGAGTCCGGCGCGCGCGCTAGGCTCGGCTCAGCAGTTCAGCAGCGAACCAGTCGACAACAGCAGGATGGGGCTGCCCGTATCTTCTCTCCGGGCCACTTGGACCACCGCGCCATGCGAGCGCACCGGCAGCGGATCGATTTCCTGCTGTCCGAATTTCTCAATCGCGACCGCTGCGTCCACCAGCACCGCAAAGAGGCGGCTGCCGGATTCCAGCACCACCGCCAGTTCCTTGTGGGTCTCGCGAATCAGTTCTTGCAGGCTGGTGAACAGTCCCATCATTTCGGACAGCACGCCAGTTCGACGGGTTTCGATGAGAGCCAGCGCATCCTGAACCTGGCCCTGTTCGCGAAGGTTGAGCGCCTCGGCGGCGGTGGCGTGAATCTTCTGGTGCGGCTTGTCGAATCGAGTCAGCAGGCGGGCGCGAATCCAGGGATCCTCTGCCTTGTAGCTGTCATACCATTTCCCGAAGGCGCAGCGATGCGGGGGTAGTGCGCTAAATCTGTGTGCTTGGCCTGAAACCGCGAAAAACCCAGGGGACGACGTAGAACACTAGGACATACGTCATAACCGGAGGTGCCAGCGCCAGGCCAAGCGTCCAAATCAACTTTCTCTTGGCGATTTCAGTGAGTGCCTCGTTGTGCAAGAATTGCTCCGGTGTAAGCCCAGGTTTTTGCCAGTCTGAAGGCCGCAGGGTCTCATTCTCCTTCACCCACTGCGGCAGGTTGTTTCGCCATGGTTGCTTTCTGCCAGCCGCAACGTAAAGCAGTGAACCTGTTATCCAAACCGCAGCGAGCAAAAAGTAGAGCCGCCGGAAGCCGCGCAGCCAGTTCATTGGCGCGGTCATGTTCATGACGGCTTTCGGCGCGCGAGCAGGTAAACAACTGCCAAGATACCTATCCCTCCGATGAGCCATATCCAACCAAGAGCGACGCCGGTTATCCCTTTGCCTTCCAGGAAAGAGACCGCGCCAAACATCAGCGCCAAGCATCCGATGATCGCTCCCGCTATGCTGAGAAATTTCCGATCAAAGAGGTGTTCGACCTCCTTTATTGCCGCCTCCCTGGAATCATCGACTTTCTTAGAGAGCTTTTGACCCTCTTCGGATATTGTCTGTTTGAGCAGAAGAACGTCCTTGGATACCACTTCAAATTTGCCGTGGAGCGTAGTTAGCTCTGTGCTGATGTGGTCGAACGGGTATCCCGCCTCCCGAAGTTGCTTCGCAGGATCTAAGCGCTCAACCGATGACCCCACGATTTTACCTTTAGGGATAGTGACTGGTACCCTGCGAGCCGATGACGCTATTCCTTCTGTTCCCTGATAGCGATCCTTCTCTCTTCCTCCATAGGGGGTGTCGGGCGATTCATCTTTGTCCAACAAGAATATGGTCAGTTTGAAAATCGGTTCTCCGAAGCCAAGAATGAAGTCCTTTATGGAACTGTTTCGGATTCCCCAGTTCAGTGCTCCGACAAACCCAGAATCGATCTTGGTGCTGGACTGCAAGATTCCTTCTCTCATCATGGTCGTAGTCGGCGTGATAAGTGCCATGAGGGTGTGGCCTGGGAAAAGTGCGTGCACTGTCTCTGCCCGAAAGTCGAATGTCTCATAGCTAGAGATCAGTACGCTTTCTCCTGGCAAGACCTTCAAAAACATGTCGGTCCCCAGTTCCTTCTCTTCGCCAGTAGATTGAAAAAGAACGTGCCGACCTAGACGGACTTCCAAACCATTGGGGTTGATGCGAGCATCGTCGGCATGCTGAATTACCGCACCGATCAGTTTGCGGATTTCCCTGTCAGCCAGAATCTTAGCCATTGGCGCAATGCGATCCATGATACACTCCGATCAGGCCGCCTGTTAGACCGAGTCGAGTGTTAGTAGCACTCTAACCGGTAGCAGCAGGATGAAGTTTTCTGAGTCGCTTCACTTTCATTCTACGCCTCAAGGCGTAGTGTGTTCACATCTCTGGTTCTGCTCTACCGTTATGGTGTCCATGAAACACCTAGATGTTTGAGCGAAGCCGCTCCCGGCCTGCAACGCTCGCTTGCCTTGTGTTCGCCCTTATTCGATGCTTTGAACGAATCTTCGAATATTGGGTTTTTGACGATCAAGCTGCGATTGGTTCACCTGCACTCGCTTTCCCACTAAAACCTTGGTGCCAGCTACCAAACTAGTGATCGGAATGCCGAGGCTTCCCGAGACGACGGACGCGGTGTTGGCGTCATTGATCTCTACCTGAAACATCTTGCGAAAATCGGCTCCGTTTCTCGGGGCCGCTTGTCCGGTAGGGTGTATCGCAAAGTGGTTTGGGTTCGTCTGCCAGACGGCCCAGATCTCTTTAGCAATCTCATTGACAACCATCTTGAAAGCGCTCGCAGCCCCGAGGTTCATCTGCGTAAGCCGGTTACCAACGTAGCTATAGATCTTTGGAGAGGACATTCTGAACTTTTGGGTGTTAAGGTAAAACTCAGATTGCTCCGCTCCTTCGATTCTGGTCACACCATAGAGCAGAGCTAGCACCGCACGGACGGCCCGTTTGGATGACCCGTCTGCGGAAAACGGTATGATCAGGTTGTCTGAAGCCGTCATTGCCAATTCAGTGTAGATCGAGAAGCTTGGATTGCAGTCGATAAACACCGTTGAATCAGTCACGTTCCAAGAGTGCCTGATGTCTGATATGAGTTCGCTTATCCATCCATGTACGATTCTCCAGGCATCGCTGGGTCCAGGATTTGTCGCATTTGAGACGCGAGAGGTCTGAACCTCCAGACTTTCGTCTCCGACTACTAGAAACAGATTGCTCGGCACTTGGTCATTGTGCTTGCGAACATTCAGGGCAAACCTCGCCCCAACTTTCGGATTGACATAGGGGCTGCGAATACGCTCGTCGATGTAACCCGCAATCGTCAAGCGCCTCTGTGTGCTGGCAATTTCGACTAGTCTTTTCTCCCCTTCGACTATTCCTCCAAGGAGCATACTAGAAGCATTCGCTTGGGGACACAGGTCAACGACCAGAACTCTTTGATCGGGATGAGTCTTAGCGTATTCTGTAGCGATCTGGAAGGTGAGGTAGCTCTTTCCAACCCCTCCCTTGTTGTTCCATATAGCGTAGACGGCCATAAGGCTAGGATGGCAGAAAATGTTGGTTTAGTGGTAATGTTTCTTTCAGTTAGACAGCAGTTCCCGCACGTTCCACACGTGATCCGCAATTCCAGCAGCCATCGCAGGCGTCATACGCAGCGATTTGTGAACACGGCAAAAGTTGTAGAACGCAAACCACAGCGCGACAGCCGCCCAGTGGTTCTCCCACTTCTTGCTGAAGCCGTTCGTGAGTCGCGTGAACCGGCGCACGCCCATACGGACACTGAGATTCTGGCGTTCGACGATGCTAGTGCAAATACGTTCGGGATCGGGATTACCGCTGACTGGGACTACCTCGACGGACTTGACTTCGGCGGGGCTGTACCGCGCTTCGCCTTCTTGGGTGGCGCGATAGACCTTGATGAGTTGCGCGAAGCCGGTGAGCCGGTCGTGCAGCGTGGTGCTGATCGCCGAGCGGTACGGCGCGAATCCATCGGTCGTGATCTGAAACGGAACATGCGCGCGTTGCGTGGCGCAACCCTTCGATGAACACATCCGTGGTGGACTGATCGCGCTTGCCCATCGCGATGTTGAGCACCAGCTTGGTGTGGCGCTCGATCCCCACGAACACGTAGCAGTCGCCGAGGTTCTGATCATCCTCAGGCCGCACGCGCTTTTGCTTCTTGCCGATGTAGCTCCAGAGTTCGTCACATTCCACGTCTCGCACCTCGATGTTGCGAATCCTTTCGGCCATGATCCGCTCGCACTTCTCACCAGCGAGCACCAGAAGCTTCAGAATCGTGGTGTGGTGAACTTCGGTGGCTCGTTCGACGCTGGACACGCTGTTACCTTCGAGCAACAGCCGCAGAACCATCTCGGCTTTCTCCATGGGCAAGTACATGCCGTCCAGGTGATCTTGGCGAGGCTCCAGGAACGTCTTGGAGCACTGGCGGCACTGATAGCGCTGGCGACCCTTACGGTCGCGGCCCTTGCGCTTACATTCGATCCGGCAGGAATGGCAGGTCACAGAAATCTCCGCTTGAGATTCGCAGCCTGAAGCCGGATAATTGAGTTGCGGACTCGTGCGGCTTCGGCTGTACGATCTACAGCCCCGGTCGGTGTTTCAGCACTGATCGGGGCTTTTTGCTTCATGCATATATTCTATACGTGCTCGGGCACGAATGCAAGGTAAATCTTGACTACGTGCTCGGGTACGTAGTAGGCTGTAGGTATGAGCGATGAACCTTTCACTTTAACGTCTGAGGCGGCAAAGGAACTGTCGCGTCTCGGTGCCGCGAAGGGGGGAGCTGCCAGAGCTAATAGGCTATCCCCTGAAGAGCGGAGCGAATCGGCGCGCAAGGCAGTCCAAGCGAGATGGGAAAAGGCCGGGAAGGCAACTCTCCCTCAAGCTACGCACAAGGGTAATTTCAAAGACGATTTTGGAATCGACGTAGATTGCTACGTTCTAAACGATGAGGCGCACACCGCAGTAATCAGTCAGCGCGGAATGGGGGCGGCGTTAAAACTCGGCGAGGGCGGGCGCAGCTTACCTCGGTTTGCGTCCGGGAAGGTGGTCTCCGAAGCCTTGGGGGTGGAATTGCTTGAAAAGCTAGATAATCCTTTAGTTTTCAAGGGGCCTCCCGTGGTGGGCAATGCTCCTCCGATCGGTTCCGTCTACGGGTACGACGTGACGATTCTGATCGACGTTTGTAAGGCCGTTGTGGCAGCGGAAGCTGAAGGAAGGCTACTTAAGAGCCAGTCCAATATCGCGAAACAAGCCCATGTGATCTTGAATGCTTCCGCCAAGGCTGGCATCAAAGGGCTTGTCTACGCACTTGCTGGCTACGACGCAACCCGCGAAGAAACCATTGCGGCTTTCAAGTTATACGTCCGTGAAGAAGCCCGCGAATACGAGAAGGAATTTCCAGATCAACTCTACGATGAATGGTATAGATTGTACGGTCTACCTAAGCCCGACAGGAACAAGCCCTGGAAGTTCAAGCATCTCACGGTTGACCAAGTGTACCGACCATTAGCCAAGAGCAGCGGGAAGATTCTGACGCTGACAAAAGAGCAGCGCAAGAACAGTAAATCGCGCTGGAAGAGACTGCATCAATTTTTGTCCGAGATCGGCGTCAAGGCTCTCCGTACTCACCTCGGTCAACTGTTGGGAATTGCTCGCATCTCAAAAACGCGCCTTCAGTACGAGCGGAATTTCAAGACTCTATTCGGGGAGCAATTCGAAATGTTCGAGGAAGAGAGCGAAACGGGCGCGTGATCCTCTGGCGGCCCGCTCTGGCGAGGCCGCCACCAGAGGGACACAGATTTAGCGGACTACCGATGCGGGTCGGTAGCCAGCTTGAATTCACGATCCTCGCGGACCGACGATTCCAACTCCGCGAGCCATTTGACATGGTCCTGCCGGCGCTGGTCCACGACGCAGAAGCGCTCGGTCTCGTCCGTCGCCGACGTCATTCCGAGACGCTGGCGCAGGTCGACTACCGGGATGATGCGGCCGCGCAGATTCATTACGCCTCGCATGTGCGGCGGCGTTCCGGGAACGGGACCGACCTCGGGCCTGGAAACCAATTCCCGGACGTTGGAAGTCGGAACTCCGAACTCCTGGTTCTTGAGTTGGACGATTACCCACGGCATAGGCGACAAGTACTTGGCATGCCAATCACGCAGGCACGCTCTGATTAAGCTTATCGGCACAAGAATTGAGAACTGAACGGAACTTTTCTCGGCTGAATCGGCGTCAGTTGGACAGGCCGATGCGGCGAAGTAGCGCGCTGAAGCGAGCGTCCTTGCGGAGCGGCTGCAGCGACAAGCCCGGGAAATCCAGGGCCATGTACAGCACCTGGGACTCGCGGTTGTCCGCCGCTTTTTCGAAACTCCGGATTGCCCGGTTCAGATCCCCGAGCGAGTTGTACACCAACGCTAACTGCGCAAAATTGCAGGACGGGCTCGCTTCCAAATCGGCAAGAATGCGGCGGGCTTCGGCGGGCTGGCCGCAGGTTGCGTTCCACCATGCGTCGGCGAACCTGGTCGCGGGCGCGGCAGCGCTGATTCGCTTCAATTTGCCCAGTTGAGTTTCGGCGGCGGGACAATTCTTCTCCGCCAGATCGATTTGCTCCAGGAGCAGGTAGGAGGACGTTGACTGTGGATTCAGCTCCACGACGCGGCGCAGCTCGGGGCGCGCGTCCGGGAATCGGCCTTGGAATCCCAAGACCACCGCGCTATTGATGCGTGGTCCGGCGGCCAGCGGATCGAGTTGCTCGGCACGCCCGAGCTGTACGAGCGCCTCGCGAAACTGTCCGCGTGTCGCCAGGCTCCATCCATACAGGCTGGGAGCGGTGGTTGAACCAAGTTCCAGCGCGAGCTTGAATTCGGCCTCGGCACGGGGCCAGTCCCAGTCGTGATCGTAGACGCCGAAGGCGTGCGAGGTGTGCGCATCGCCCAAGGCAGGATCGAGCCGGATAGCACGCTCGATGTTGGGCAGCTCCCGCTCCAGCGAGACCTTCTCGGATTCCGCAGTGAGCTGGCTCAGAGTGTAGTCCGCACTTCCCATCAGCCAATACGGCAGTGCGTAAGTGGGATCTTTCTGAGCGGCTTGGCGCGCCAGTTCCAGGCTGGT
This sequence comes from Terriglobia bacterium, assembly GCA_963792065.1. GTDB lineage: Bacteria > Acidobacteriota > Terriglobia > Bryobacterales > Bryobacteraceae > Palsa-89. Next base: position 4,058,609 of record CAWBUU010000001.1, on the reverse strand, counting down.
GCGAGCGGATTCCAGCGTACCGCGCCGGAACGCGTATCGAGCCCGCAGGAAGAGGTCATATGCTTCCGGATTGGGAGTGCTCACCAGCAACGGCGAGCGCAACGCCACCGGCTTTCCCGGCAGCAGAACCTGCGCGGACTGGCGTGCGATCTGTTCCTCGACGCGCTGCAATTCGCCGGGCTGAAAATCGTAAGTTTGGGACCACAGGTGGTAGCCATCGGCTGCGCGGATCAACTGCACGACGATCCGCAACTGCTCGCCATGACGAGCCAGGCTGCCTTCGAGAACCGCGTCGGCGCCTAGCGCCCGTCCGACCTGACGGATGTCTGCGCTCTTGCCTTTGTACTGAAACGAAGATGTGCGAGCCACGACGCGCAGGTTTTTTGCCTCCGCCAATGCGCCCGTCAGCTCGTCGGTAATGCTGTCGCTCAGATATTCGTCTCCGGGAATGCCCGTTAGGTTGAGGAATGGAAGAACCGCCGCCGACTGGTACCCGGTTCGACTCGAGAAGGACCGTATCGCCATCACCGCTGCCAACGCGACCAACGCCGCTGCCGAAAGCCAGGCGATCTTGGTCCAATTCGCCCGTGCCGGGCGCTGGTTTACCGAAACCAGGCCGTTCTGGAAAGGCAGAGTCTCGCGTCCCTCTGGCTGTCCGGCGAACGTGAACCCCGGTGTATAGCTCCCTCTAGGCAGCTCGATCCGCACTGGATCATCGGCGCCGAGCTGGGCATAGTATTCGATCAGCCGCGAGCGCAGGCGTCCCATCTCCACACGAACCAGCGAATCGGAACTGGGATCGTGGTCCGCTCGCCGGTCAAAAACTTCTACAGCAAGCACTGACTCTTTCAGCGAATCGCCGCGCCCGGCCAGGGTTTCTTCGACCAGAAAACGCAACAGGCGCACGCGCCGGGCAGAGGAGACAAACGGCCTGCTGGCAAGCACGCGCTCCAGTTGCGCCCGAACCTGATTTGCTTCTTCCTGGGTAATCACGGCCATGGCCAGGTGAGAGTGTGATCGCCGTTCAGCGCCCGGCGATCCAGTCCATTCCGTCCGGACCGTTGCCGGTCGAGATGTGGCCGGCTGACTTCGAGTGTTTTCAGGTCGACGACGGCGACGAAGTTGTCGGCGGTGGCGGCTACGTAGGCGCGAGCGCCGTCCGGTTCGACGAGAATTCCGGCCAGGCTGCTGCCCAGATGCGAGCCGCTTGATTTGCTTGCGGGAGGCGACATCGACCATCGATCAGGTCGCCGGTCGTGATGTCGGAAATCGAGCACGCGCCGTCCGTCGGGCGTGAACTTGAGGCGATTGGCGCGCTTGCGCTCCGTCCGGAAACGTTGCGATAACTTTCCGCGCGGCGATGTCGATGACTGAAACTGTGCCGTCGCCGGCGTTGGCGGCCCAGAGTTCCTTGCCATCGGGTGAAATGTCGAAGCCTTCCGCGCCGCGGCCGACCGGCACAACGGTGCCGTGCCAGTCCTTGCCCTCGCGCGCGAAGATCGAGATCGAAGCCGGAGCCGATGTTGGACGTGAAGATCAGGTTGCGATCCTTGCTCATTGCGACCATGTGGGTGCCGTCCTGGCCGGTGCTCAACTGCCAGTCGACGCGATTGGTTTCTGGATCGTAACGCGCGATCGCCTTGCTGCCTTCGGCGGTGAAATACACTTTTCCGTCTGAGGCGAACAGCCCATGCGGACGCATCAGTGGCGCGACGTCCACGCGGTGGATCTCCTTGCGGCTCGCGATGTCGATCACCGAGAGCGTGTGGCCCGGCGATCTGGCCGGTGCCGTAGTTGGACGCGACCGCGAGCTTGCCGTCGGTGGTGGCCACCACTTCGTGCGGGCCTCGCCTGTGGGCGCGCGGCCCAGCACCATTTCGGTCGCTGGATCGACGATCGCCACGGTACCTTCCTTGTTGAGAACCAGCAGCGTTGACTTCTGCGCGGCGCGTCGACGAGAACACCAGCAACGCGCCGGCGGCCAGGATTCCAATTCGATTCAGCATGGCTCCTCCTTTACCAGAGACCGACTATAAGCAGGATCGCATACAACGACGATAGCGCCAGCGCGCGCTGGCCGACGCGTTTCAGTGGAAGTTGGAGCGCGGCGCGATCCAGTTGCTCGCGAAGGTCGTACCAATAGCCGGCCGCCGCGATCAACAGCGCCAACGCGATCCAGAAGTGTTTCAGCGCGGCAGCGGCGATCGCCGCGCAGACCGAGTACTAGCCGAGCGCGATTTGCGCCGCGCGCCGGTATGCTTCGCTCCCGGCTGTGGTTTCCGCGCGCAGCGATGCGCGCGTCCAGCCTGGCATGCACTACCAGGATTCCTGCCGTTGCCTGCATCGCGAGCAGCAGCCACAGCCACCAGCACCAGCGCGGGATCGTGCCGGTTGCCGAAAGCGACGTCGCCAGCGAACTCGAAGTCAGCGCCGCGGCGCTCGCGATTTGAAACAACGTCGAGCGCTGGCGATTTTTCACATTGACCGCGACTGGCCAGCGCCGAGAAGGCGGCAGACGCCCAGGCCCATCGCGACGATCGCGGTGAGCGGCCAGGTGGCCGCGAAGCACGATGCCACACACGACCAGGACCGCTGTCCAACCAGCCAACCATTTCGCGGCTTCCGCTGTCTCCGGATGCGGCTGCTTCCACACCAGCCGCTGCCGCGCCAACACTACAACCGGATCCTTGGCAGCCAGGGCCGCGAACGCGGCGAACAGCGTGGCCAGCTCGCCCAGCGCCACTCGCGCGCCAGTATCGCAGCGCACACCACCGGCGTCAACAGCATCGCGGTTGCGCCGTGCTCGCGCGGCAGGAACGTCTTCATCCCGCACCTCGGGACCTCTGGGTTACTAGGATTGTGGAGCTTACTTCGCGGCCGGCTGCTTGGCGCGCTTGCCCTGCAGCTCTTTCGACTTCAGGACTTTCTTCTGGAAGCGATCGACGCGACCTTCGGTGTCCACCAGCTTCTGGCGGCCGGTGAAGAAGGGATGGCAGCTGGAACAAATTTCCACGCGGATGTCGCCGTCGTGCGTCGACCTGGTTTTGAATGTGTTTCCGCAGGCGCAGACCACGTTGACTTCCTCGTAGGCAGGATGAATCCCGGCTTTCATTGGCAACAAATCCTTTCGATGGGGTTCCAGGCGAGCGGGCGAAACGCGGCGCTGGGAACAGTGACGAACTCAGTATAGCAAACACAAACCCCCGCACCGCCGGAGGTGGCGATGCGGGGGGCCGGTAGCCTAGGTTAATCCCAGGTATTACTTACTTTTCGCGCAGGGAAGCGGCCGGTCCACAGGAGCAGCGGCTCCGTCACTGAACGAAACCTGAACGTTCGAACGGTCGACTTTAACAGTCGGCCACCTCGCGCGTGGAATTAAAGCTACAGTCACTACTATTGCTCATGTTAGACTGGACCACCTCCTTTCTCAGTGATGCCTTCATCATAAGACCCACTGTCCGTTGATGTCAATTATTTTCTATCGCGGCACTATATGTGGGGAGGTGCGGCTTTTCCCGACACTAAGGATCGGGTTTCGGAGTACGCGTCGTATCGGCATTCTTCTCGCATCCAATCCGGGAAGCGATCGATCGCGATCAATTCTTCGACGGCGCCGTGTCGGCACATGGAGCACGGTTCGTTTTCGTATTGGAGAAGAAGCGAGCGCTCGGCGTCTTCTGATCGGTGCGACCTGATGTAGTCGCGAATGTCGAAGCTCATGCCATGGTAGATGTATGGGTCGTGCTGCTCTGCCAACAGCTCCTCGAAGATGCGGTAATCGCCAGCATCTGAGTTTTCGATTAGTAACTCGATTGCAAGATTGAGTCGATTTCGGCTGGCGATGAGATCCAGTCCAAGGTCGCGCACTCGCTGATCCCTGATCTTCGAGAGAGCGACGACCGCACTGCGAGCGATCGCATCATTCGCGGATCGAGCGAGATCCATCAATCGATCGAGTTGTGCGGGAAAGACATTGTTCCTAAAGATATTCAAATAGGCTGCTAACCGTTTCTCATCGCTCTCGCTGAGAAGGTCCTGCGCTGCTGTGGCGAGCTCGTCGGCAGTCGCGTCGCGGGACCACCTCAGGGCGTCGGCTTTCGTCAAGGACTGCTTCAGAGCTTCGTAGCTCTGGCGTGGTTTGCGGGGTTGCCGGGCGTCTTCCCAGATCTGCTCGTGGTGCCTCCATTCTTGAAAGAACGGATCAAGTTGAGCGGGAAGCGGTTGCTTGCCATGGTGCTGCTCGAGCGTCTCGATCAAGTGCCTGAACTGCCATGGCCGGTCATCCGGCTCCACTTCGCCGAAGCTCTGCATTGCAAACAGCAGGCCGCTCATGCCGTCGAGGATCACCAACTGGTCCGCGGCGCCGAGTCCTGCGTTTACAAAGCCGTGTTTCTCGAACGCGGCATACATCGCGTTTCTGACGACAGACGACTGGTTCGCGAAACGTCCGACGATCTCGAACATCTGGCCGATGTCCAACTCCTCATCATCGCTACTCAAAGCGTCGGTGATTCGATCGCGGTAGAACTCGACTTCGCCGGAGATCTCGATCAAATCCAGCAAGTAGGGCGCACGGCTGTCCTCACACTGAGGATCGTAAGTGATATTGTGCGTGCACGCGTGCAACAACGGTTCGCGCCGCAAACGGGCATCGTGAGCCTTGAGGTACACGGCGGCGCGGCCGAGTCCCTTCTGGAGCCAGCTTTCGAAATCCTTGGTCGTAGTCGTCAATGAGTTCTCGTCAGCCTGTGGCGCGCCAGTCAGCCCAGCGCGCCCCGGGGGCTAATCCAGGAACGCGATCTGCGTCGCGTGCTTTGCGAATCGCTCCCGGTTCATGAAAACGCGATGCCAATCATACAAATGAATGGTCTTGTGATCACGATGGCGGACGTCGCCACGGGCATATACGTCAGCGTCGCGAGTCATGCGACGCCACGGCTGGTGGCGGACTTTTGGGAATGCGGAGATTAGCCGTTCGTACTTTTCATCACTAATGCCTTCCGGGTAGTCGGAAGACACCATGACTGTTTCACCGCCGCGCCGCATCAGCTCCTCGCAAATATGAGGCTTGCTGCGGGCGCCTCGGCTGAGCGGCTCGTTCCGATGAATCACACCGGCGTCTTCGCGAACGCCCGGAGCCGGAACAAAAAACCACTCGCCTTGACGGATCGCTTTCCGGCCTTCGATCTCAATGGGTCGAAGGCTTTCGACAGCGGTCCTTACATCGTGAACACCGTCACCCGGTACCGCAGCAGCGAACCAGTGACGTTCATCGCGGCCAAGCAGGAATTTATTCTTGTCGGCGCCGTCGCGCACCATCAACACCATGTGGCGCGCGGCCGGTTGCACATCAAGAATTTCGGGAACCAGCCCGTCCAGACAGCGAACATCGAAGAACTCGCCGTCACGATCCCTGCCAACATCAATTCGGACTCTCTCTCGCTGCCACGCGCCCGGGTCTTGAAACTTGACCCGCGCGCCCATACGAGAGAAATGCCGACACAAATACTCCAGTGTGGCCATACATTCCTCGTTCTATTTGTCAGGTTGCTAGTGGGACGCGGGCGAGAGAGGCGGAGTCATCTTGCGCCGCGCCGAATCCGTGGCGATTTGTGTTTGGATATTCGAGGCTATGTGACGCACGATGTCTCCTTTCATGAAGTACTGAAATAATCTACCACCTGAAGGTGGGTCTGTCAATAGTTTCGGACGCAGCACGATACCGGAAAGTTCACGTTACGCACAAAGAAGCCCCGCATCTCTGCGGGGCATCTAGACGAAAACCAACCATCGGAGGCAACTCCCCAGAACCTCCACTCCCAGACCCCTGAAGCTACGCTTTGGTAGAGCAATCGGGGAGCCAGTTCTTAAGTGCTGAAAATGCACAGCGCCGGCGGATGCCAATCCGATTTCTGGTAGAGCGCGCCCGGACACCGCTACCGGATTCGGAAACGCCACCACCAAACCGGGGGTACAATATGCCACTGGTGTCCACAACCGCTCCAGTGCGGCTTGCACAAGCCGTCGAGGGTCCCCCAGCGGACGGTTCCGCCGCGCGGCTGTCGCTGTTCGCGTTTTTCATCTGCGGAATCCTGATGTCGTTCCTGGGCGCGATCCTGCCCGCCTGGCGCTATCACCTGGAAGAAAGCTTCACCGAAGTCGGAAACTACTTTCTGAGTTTGAACCTGGGGTTCCTGATTGCCGCGGGATTCGCGCGCGGCCTGCTGACGCGGAGGGGCGCCAAGTTCATGCTGGTGCTGGCGAGCGGTGTGGCGTGCGGCGGCTTTCTGTTTCTCGCATTCTCGTCTCCGCCGGCGCCGGTGTACTGGAGGCTGGCCGGCCTGCTATGGATCGGAGCCAGCGCGGGCCTGCTGAACACCGGAATGTTCCAAGTGATCTCGCCGCTCTTCCAAGCCGATCGCGCCGCCACCACCAACCTCGCCGGCGTTTTGTTTGGACTCGGCTGCGCGCTGACCGCGCTGCTGGTCGCCGGCACCTATTACGTCTACAACGTGCCGAGCATTCTGATCCTGCTGGCGTTGATACCGGGTTTCGGCGCGGCGTTGTATGCGAAGGCGAAGTTTCCCAACGCCGCGGTTCCTCCTACGCCCGACGTATCACGAATCTGGCGCGACTTTCGGAATCCCGGCGCGGTGCTGTTCAGCCTGCTGCTGTTCTTTCAGTTCGGCAACGAGTGGTCGATCGCCGGCTGGCTGCCGTTGTTTCTGATCCGGCGGCTGGGGATCAGCCCGGAGGCGTCGTTGCTGATGCTGGCGCTGTTCTGGGCGTCGCTGCTGGTGGGCCGCATCCTCTCGCAGTCGGTCATGAAGCGCGTGAACACCCGGATCTTGCTGGTTGCATCCATCTTGTCGGCGCTGCTCGGCACGGTGGTGTTGGCCTTCACCGACAACCGCTTCGGCGCGGTGATGGGAGTGCTGTTCGTCGGCGCCGGCTTTGCATCCATCTATCCGCTGGTGGTGATGCGGATCGGGCATCGCTTTCCCGAATATCACCCGGGCCTTTTCAATGGCTTGTTCTCGGTGGCGGTTACCGGAGGACTGCTGGCGCCGTGGTCGCTCGGCTTTGTCGCCTCAGCGTGGGGCATTCAAGCAGTAATGATCATTCCGATGCTGGGAACGTGCATGGTCTTCCTGCTGGTGCTGCTGATCCTGTTGGAAACCAGGCTGAGCGGGCTGCCCGAAGTTAAAGAAGGCGGAGCCTGACCTTGGTTGAGCCGTTGTCGTAGTCGAGATCGAGCGTGCGGATGGACTTCGGGTTGCCTGCGAAACGGAAGAGCAAGTAGACTGCGGCCGGCTTGCTGAGCGTGCCATCCGGTAAACCCGCGGAACTCGTCTCGCGGGACTGCTCTGATTCGAGCGCAATCGGACGGCGAGGCATCGAAGAGTTGTCGCGGCTCTCTTCCGGAGAGTGCGATTTGAGCGGGGGCCCGCCCAGCACGATGGATCCATCTTTGGATCCTGAATCGATGCCGGCGACCGACGCCGATCCGGGCGAAATCGCGGTCAACGCCGTTTTGCTGCCATCGACGTGCAAAGTGAACTGGCTCTTGGAAATCGACAGGCCATTTCTGGTTGCCGGAAAGACGCCGACTTCGATCACCAGATAGTCGCTGCCGAAGCCGCCTTTCCCTCCCGGCATGCCGCCGGGCAAAAACTCGGCGCCGATCTCCACGCTCGAAGTCTTGGCGTGCGCGGGATAGTCCAAAGCATTGGACCGGATGCGAGGCCGCTGAGCGGCGAGCTCGAAACACAAAGCGAGCACAATGATCGCCGCTCGAATCGCCACGTACTCATTGTAGCTCTGGTGCAGCCGTTTTCTATAACGCTAGAATGTCTGTGGCGAGGGAAATGGAGCACAAGAATTCTGAGAAGCTTTTTGCCTGCGCGCAGAAGCTGATTCCAGGCGGGGTGAACTCGCCAGTGCGCGCGTTCCGCAGCGTAGGCGGCACGCCGCTGTTCATCGCGCGGGGCGACGGCTCGCGCATCTATGACGTCGACGGCAACGCCTACATCGACTACGTCGGCTCGTGGGGGCCGCTCATCCTGGGGCACCGCTTTCCGCCCGTTATCGATGCGCTGCGCGAGGTGCTGGAGATCGGAACCAGCTTCGGCGCGCCCACCGAGCGCGAGGTGGAGCTGGCCGAGCTGATCCGCGAGTGCGTGCCGTCCATCGAGATGGTGCGGCTGGTGAACTCAGGCACCGAAGCGACCATGAGCGCGCTGCGAGTGGCGCGCGGTTTTACGGGGCGCGACCTGACCGTCAAGTTCGAAGGCTGCTATCACGGGCACGTCGATTCGCTGCTGGTGAAGGCCGGATCGGGCATGGCGACCTTGGGAATCGCCGATACCGCGGGTGTTCCGGAAGCTTTCGCCGCCACCACGCTGGCGCTGCCTTTCAACTCGATCGAGGCGGTGGAAGGCGGCCTTCCGCGAGCACGTGGCGACAAGATCGCGGCGGTGATCGTCGAGCCGGTGGTCGGCAACATGGGCTGCGTTCCGCCCGGCGCCGGATTTCTCGAGGCGTTGCGGCGCATCACCAGCCAGCATGGCGCGCTGCTCATTTTCGACGAAGTCATGACCGGGTTCCGGCTGGCGCTCGGCGGCGCGCAGCAGCGCTTCGGCATCCGGCCGGATCTGACGACGCTTGGCAAGATCATCGGCGGCGGCCTGCCGATCGCGGCCTATGGCGGACGCGCCGACGTGATGAGCAAAGTCGCGCCGCTCGGCCCTATCTATCAGGCCGGGACGCTGTCGGGCAATCCGCTGGCGGTGAGCGCCGGAATCGCGATGCTGCGGCATCTGAAGGCGCATCCGGAGATCTACGACCAGTTAGAGCGGCGCGCCGCGCAACTGACCGCGAACCCGCCTGCGGGAATCACGGTGAACCGCGTCGGCTCAATGTTCACGTTCTTCTTCAATCGCCGGAGCCGGTGACGGACTGGGAATCGGCCAAGCGCGCTGATACCGGTCGATTCGGCAAATTCTTCCACTGGATGCTGGAGCGCGGCGTGTACCTGGCGCCCTCGCAGTTCGAGGCTGGGTTCGTTTCGGCTGCGCACAGCGAGGACGATATCGCGCGGACCGTGGAGGCGGCGCGGGATTTCTTCACCTCCCCGGCCCCTTGACGCCCGGTCCCGACCCCGCCCCCCTCCGGAGTTACAATAGGGGGCGTATGGACCAAAGCACGGCGGACCCGGCCGAACTAGGGCTGGGCGCTGTTGGCCTGGACCTCCCGGCCTGGAAGAAGGCGATCGGGACTACGGCAGCCATCCTTCTTGCGATCCTTTTCTTCAGCTCCGGCGCCTGGAAGCTGTCTGATCCATTCTGGTGGTCGCAATTTCTGGCAGAACTGCGGGTTCCGCAAGAGTTAGCGTTGCCGGGATCGCTGGCGTTTGGGATCGCGGAGACCCTCGGCGCGGTTCTCATTCTCGTCCCGCGGTTTCGACGCTGGGGCAGCCTGGCTCATTGCGCTGTTGCTGATCGCGTTCATGGTCTACATCGGCGCGAACTACAGCACCTTGGCGGGCAAGGAGTGCAGTTGCTTCCCGCTGGTGAAGCGAACCATCGGTCCCGGGTTTTTCATTGGCGACACAGTGATGCTGCTCATGGCGGTGGTGGCGGGCTGGTGGAGTCGAAATTCGGCAGGTCTGCGAGCCGCCCTGGCCGTGCTGGCCACCATCGTCGTATTTGCGGGCGTGTCCTACGGGGTGAACTCGGTTCTGCACGAAGGTATTGAGGCGCCGACCCGAGATCACTGTGGATGGGCAGCCGGCTTCGCTGCTCACCGGGCATGTGTTCCTGTTTTTCTACAATCCCTCGTGCCTGCATTGCGACGCTGCGGCGCGCCGGATGTCCAAGCTGGAATGGAAGGACACGCGGGTCGTCGCCATTCCGATTCAGGATCCGCAGTGGGCAGCCAGTTTCCTGCACGATACGGGGCTCAAGGCAGGCACGTCGACCGATCTCGACAAACTGCGCGAGAAATTCAAATTCGTAGACGCGCCGTACGGCGTGGCACTCGACCGCGGACGCCAGAAGGCGGCCATTGCCGCGGCGGCTTTCGAAGATCCGGAGCCGGCCAAAACGCTGCGCGGTATCGGGTTCGTGAAGTAACCTCACGCCTCGCCGATTGGAACCGTTTCGCCGGATTGCAAACGTTCCTCTTGGAATGCACGAAGGGCCTCGGTTGCGCTTTCCATGAGGGCCGGCGCCAGCCACAAAAAGTCGGTTCCAGGATACAGCCGCCTCAGTTGAAAACTCCAGCGCTTTTCGAACAGGGCAATTCTGCGAGCCTGCTCGCGGGGCTTGAAATCGCCCAACCCGCCGAGCTCGATCAGGGCGTTGATGAGGACGCTTTCGGCGCGAATGAGAACGAACAGACACCTTCGGCTCTTGCTCAGCCGCTGCACGTCGTCGATGATCGCGGGCGCGCGCTTGGCTCGATACTGATCGGCCACCTCATCCCAGCCGGCATCGCGCAGACGGTTCTCAACGGGGATGAGCAAATCCGCCAGAGCGGGCTTGGCCGTGCGGATCAAGCGGGCCAGCGTTCCGGGATTCAAGACGTCGTACGTCAGATCGGTTCGAACCCGGGCTCGGAAAGGGCGGCTGGCTTGATACATCAGCATGGGATAAGAGCGCTGGACGTTTCGAAAAGAATCCAGATTCTCAAAGTAGGCGGCCGGTACGCGATCGCGCAGAACACCCTGCAGTCCGGCGGACATACGGGCGAAGACCGGGAGAAAATCCGGGTTGCGCTCGCCGGGCGCCCGGAGCCAGCACGGGTCGGGCTTTGGAAATTGAAGGTCGGGGGTGATGTCAGAAGTTTACAAAACGAACCCAAGCGGCAAGCAGGATTTCGCCCGCCGGGCCACGTGAGAATCGACGAAATTACAAGAAAAACAAAGGGAAATGCGGTTCTGAACTTCCCGATTCTCTCTTGTGACCGCTAACGGGTGAGCGCCGCCGAAGGGTGACCGGCCATCGTGCTTGGCTGCGAATCTGGTTCGTGTACGGTCGCGGCGGCCGGCAGCCCGAGGCAGACGGTGAAATGAAACGTGCTGCCCTGACCGGATTCGCTTTCAAGCCAGATCCTGCCGCCCATCAACTCCACCACGCGCGCGCAAATGGTGAGACCCAGACCGGTGCCGCCGTACGACCGCGTCATGGATTCGTCCGCCTGGGAAAATGCCTGGAAGATGACCTCGTGCTTGTCGCGCGGAATCCCGATCCCGGTGTCCTTCACCTGGAAATGCAGGCACACCTGGTCGGACGCGATGGATTCGACGGAGGCGCGCACTTCGATTCCGCCCGTATGCGTAAACTTGATGGCGTTGCCGATCAGGTTGGCCAGGATCTGACGCAGCCGGCCGGGATCGCCAATCACTTCGTCGGGGACCCGCAGGGCAATTTCACAATTGAGCGACAGATTCTTGTGCCGGGCCGGATGGGCCAGCGCGCTGATGGTCTCGGAAACCAGCTTGCGCACATCGAAGGACACGTGTTCCAGGCCCGAGCGCTGCGTATCCAGCTCGGAAAAATCCAGCAGGTCGTTCAACAGACGCAACAGGGAATTGGCGGAATTGCGCGAGGTTTCGAGCAGGGAACGTTGTTCGTCGCTGAGGTTGGTCTCGAGCGCCAGCTCGGTGGTGCCGATGATGCCGTTCATGGGCGTCCGCAGCTCGTGACTGATGTTGGCGAGGAAGCTGCTCTTGGCCTCGTTGGCGGCTTCGGCCATCTTCTTGGCCGATTCCAGCAAATGGCGGTCCTCGAAGGCCCGGCGATATTGCGCGTTCAAATGCCTGCCCTGGAACAGCAGGAAGCCCGAGTACAAGATCCACATTGCTCCCAGGCTGTACCCGTCGCCGCCGGTCCACAGGCTGGCCACGATGTTGGGCAGCAAGAGCGGCACGATGTGCATGTAGAGGCACAGAAGGCGCGGAGTGAGAGAAACCAGCGACGCAGCGGTGAGACCGAGAGAGCAGAACGTCAACAGAACCGAGTTCCAGCTGGTGTAACCGTACCACGTGTACGAAGCCGCGGTGAACAAACCCCAGACTCCGGCGAACACGAGTTGGCACGCGCAAAACGCCGCCCTCCAGCGCCCGGGATGGCGCGGGTAGAAATCGTCCTTCCGGATCACCAGAAAGAGGCGCGCGATGGAGGCGCCGGTGGCGCAGGTTGCAAAGAGACTGACGGCCAGCGGATGGAGTTGAAAATAGCCGCCCGCCAGCAGAATGAACTGCACAGCTCCCAGGCCTGACCAAATGGCGGCGATGGCGCGCCGCGAAATGTCAGCGTCCTGCTGCGCCGCAAGATCGGGGCGCAAGAATTCCGTTGTGCTTTCCACGCTCTCGAATAGATCGGCAGGGATGGAACAAACCTTGAGACGTGCCAAAACATTTTCCGGCCTCGGCGTTGCCGGAGGACGTGGATGGGATGGTCGGAGATTTGCGCCCGATCCGGCGTTCGAGTGATAATGCGCAGGGCGGCTTCATTATGGTTGGCGAGACGATCGTTCACTACAAACTGCTCGAGAAGCTCGGCGCGGGCGGCATGGGCGAAATCTACAAGGCCGAGGACACGCGACTGCATCGGATCGTGGCCGTCAAAGTTCTTTCGCCGGCGGTGGCCGCCGATACCGAGCGCAAAAAGCGATTCCTGCAGGAAGCTCAGGCCGCCTCGGCTCTCAACCACCCCAACATCATCACGGTTTACGACATCGTGACCGAGGGTGAAACGCAATGCATTGTGATGGAGTACGTCGCGGGCAAAACGCTGCGCGACGTCATCCCGCTGGGCGGCATCCCGGTTCCGCAGGCGCTCGGCTACGCGGTACAGATCGCCGGCGCGCTCGGCGTCGCGCATGCCGCCGGAATCATTCACCGCGACCTGAAGCCGTCCAACATCATGATCACGCCGTCGGGGCTGGTGAAGATCCTCGACTTCGGGCTCGCCAAGTTTCTCGAACCGATGCCGGATCAAAGCGGCGAACAGGCCACCGTCGAACAGAACCAACTGACGCGCGAGGGTTCCATCATCGGCACGGTGAGCTACATGTCGCCCGAACAAGCCGAGGGCAAGAAGGTGGACACGCGGTCGGATATTTTCGCGTTCGGCTCGGTGTTGTATGAAATGCTCACCGGCAAGCGCGCGTTCGAAGGCACGTCGGGGATCTCGACGCTGTCGTCGATCCTGCGCGATGAAGTGAAGCCGATCTACGAGATCGCGCCGGACGTTCCGCCGCTGCTGGAGCAGATTGTTCTGCGCTGTCTGCAAAAAGATCCGGACGCGCGCTGGCAGTCGATGCGGCAGATGGAGGGAGCGCTCACCACGCTGCAGCGGCAGCTCGATCCGGGGAGCCAGTATACGTCGCCGCTATCGGCAACGACCATGTCGATCCCGCCGAGTTCCGAAGAGCGGCCGGTTGTTGCGCCGCCTACGGTTCCGCCGCCCACGGTTGTTTCCCCGCCGACAGCTCCGCCGGCTAGTGCTGTCCAGCCGCCAGCCTCGGCTGCGCCGTCATCGCCAGCGCCGCCACCGGCTCCGCCATCCGTTGCTGCCTCCACACGGCCTGCGCCGCCGACGGCTGCTCCGCCCACCGTTCCGCCCGCGACCGTTCCACCAGTGTCGGCAGCATCTGTCGCGCCTCCGACCTCGCCGCCGACTGCCGGCGGAGGTGCGGCCACCGTTACTCCTCGGGCCGCTCGGCCCACCAGCGCCAAAGTGGTGCAAAGCGGCCGAGCGCCGAATTCCTCGAAAGCGATCGCGGTAGTGCTGGGGCTGATCGGTGTGCTGTTGGTGGCTGCAGCCGGCGTGGGATGGTGGTACACGCATCGCACCAAACCTGCTCCGCCACCGCCGCCCGTCGAGGCCCAGAATGCGACTCCGGCGCCACCCGCTCCTGTTGTGGAGACGCCTCCAGCTGACGCCCGTCGAGCCACCTCCGGAACCGCCGCCTGCCGAACACGAAGGCTCCCGCCGCCGCGCACCAAGAAACCGGCGCCGAAAAAACCGGCCCCAACCAAAGCAAAAACTGAAACGCCGCCACCGCAGCAGGCCGCGCCCACTCCCTCCACTCCGCAGCAGCAGGAGAAGCCCGAAGAGACCAAAGCTCCGCCACCTGTCGCGTCCGCCGCAGCCGGTGGTGCAGACCGTGCAGGCGAAGCTCGGCGATGGATTGCCGTTCCGCATGACGCTGGCGCAGGACGTAGTCGCCGACGCACAAGAAGGACTAGCCGTCCGCTTTATCGTGGCGGACGACTTCAAGGTGGACAACAAGACCGTGATCGCGAAAGGCGCGACAGTAACAGGCGTCGGTGGTCGGCGAAGCGGGCAAGAAGAAATTCCTGGGCATCGGCGGGAGCAAGGTCACGTATCAGTTGATGAAGGTGACTGCCGTCGACCACAAGCAGATCAGCGTGCGCGCCACGTCCGGTCACAGCGGCGATGGACCGGTGGTTCGTCCGTTCGAAGTTCCCAAGGGACCGAAGAAAAAAGGCTTCGCGGCGCTGCAGGGAACCGAGTACATCGGCTACATCGACGGCGAACAGACTGTCGCAGTTCGCAAATAGTAACCGGCCTGTCATCTCTTTTCCTGACACGCTTCGGCGCGAAGAGCCATCATAGGAATAGCGACTTCAACTGGAGTGTGTCATGGAAGCAACCATCCCTGCTGATGCCAACGAATGTGATCAGACGCCGCTGTCGCGCGACGAACTCCGGAGGATCGATGCGTATTGGCGCGCGGCGAACTATCTTTCGGTCGGGCAGATTTACCTGTTCGACAATCCGCTGTTGACTGAACCGCTGCGGATCGAGCATGTCAAGCCTCGGCTGCTGGGACACTGGGGGACGACGCCGGGACTGAATTTCATTTACGCGCATTGCAATCGGATCATCCAGAAGTACGACCTGAACATGATCTACATCTGCGGGCCAGGGCACGGCGGTCCGGGCATGGTGGCGAACACGTGGCTGGAAGGTACGTATTCTGAATTTTTCCCGAACATTCCGCAGGACGCCGAAGGAATGAAGCGGCTGTTCACGCAATTTTCTTTTCCCGGCGGGATTCCGAGCCACGTAGCGCCCGAGACTCCCGGGTCGATTCACGAGGGCGGGGAACTGGGCTACGCGCTGCTGCACGCCTACGGGGCGGTGTTCGATCATCCGGATTTGATCGCGTGCTGCGTGATCGGCGACGGCGAAGCGGAGACCGGCGCGCTGGCTACCAGTTGGCATTCGAACAAGTTTCTGAATCCGGCGCGCGACGGCGCGGTGATTCCGATGCTGCATTTGAACGGCTACAAGATCGCGGGGCCGACGGTGCTGGCGCGCATCCCGCGCGAAGAGCTGGCGGAGCTGCTGCGCGGCTACGGATACCAGCCGTATTTCGTGGCCGGCCACGACCCCGAGCCGACGCACCAGTTGATGGCAGGGACGCTGGATCGCGTGGTGGAAGAGATCCGCGCCATCCAGAAGGACGCGCGCGACGAACGGCTTTTCGCGGACGCCCGCGCTGGCCCATGATCGTGCTCGAAACGCCCAAGGGTTGGACGGGTCCGAAAGTCGTGGATGGGAAACAGATCGAAGGAACGTTCCGCGCGCACCAGGTTCCGGTGGCCGAGATGCGCACGAACCCGGAGCACTTGAAGATTCTCGAAAGCTGGATGAAAAGCTATCGTCCCGAGGAGCTGTTCGACGAGAACGGCGGCTTGATCGAGGAACTGCGCGAGCTGGCGCCCAAAGGCGACACGGCGCATGGGCGCGAGTCCTTATGCCAACGGTGGCCTGCTGCTGAAAGATTTGCGGCTGCCGGATTTTCGGAGCTACGCCGTGGATGTTACGAAGCCGGGCGTGGTTGTGGCGGAAGCGACGCGCATTCTGGGCGACATGCTGCGCGACGTCATGAAGCTGAACCAGAGTTCGCGCAATTTCCGCGTTTTCGGGCCCGATGAGACCGCGTCGAACCGGCTCAATGCCTTGTTCGAAGTGACGGATCGGGAATCCACTGCGAAAGTTCTCCCGATTGACGATCACGTCTCGCCCGACGGCCGCGTGATGGAAGTGCTGAGCGAGCACATGTGCCAGGGATGGCTGGAAGGCTATCTGCTCACCGGCCGGCACGGTTTCTTTTCGTGCTACGAAGCGTTCATCCACATCATCGATTCGATGTTCAACCAGCACGCCAAGTGGCTCAAGACGACGCGCGGCATCCCGTGGCGGCGGCCGATCGCATCGCTGAATTATCTGCTGACGTCGCACGTCTGGCGTCAGGATCACAACGGCTTCAGCCATCAGGATCCGGGCTTCATCGACCTGGTGGTGAACAAGAAGGCGGACGTGGTGCGCGTCTATCTGCCGCCGGATGCGAACTGCCTGCTATCGGTGGCCGATCACTGCCTGCGCAGCCGGCATTACGTCAACGTGATCGTGGCGGGCAAGCAGCCGGCGCTGCAGTGGCTCTCGATGGACGCGGCCATCAAGCATTGCACCGTCGGAATCGGAATCTGGGACTGGGCCAGCAACGATCAGGGCGGCGAGCCGGATGTGGTGATGGCGTGCTGCGGTGACGTTCCGACGCTCGAGACGTTGGCGGCCGTGGATCTGCTGCGGAGCCGTCTGCCGGATCTGAAAATCCGCGTGGTGAACGTGGTGGATCTGATGACGCTGCAGCCTTCGTCCGAGCATCCGCACGGTCTGCCGGATCGCGATTTCGATGCGATCTTCACCAAGGACAAGCCGATCGTGTTCGCGTTCCACGGCTATCCGTGGCTGATTCATCGCCTGACTTATCGGCGCACCAATCACGACAACATGCACGTGCGCGGATACAAGGAAGAAGGGACCACGACGACGCCGTTCGACATGACGGTGCTGAACGATCTGGACCGTTTCCATCTGGCGGGCGACGTGATCGATCGCGTGCCGCGGCTGGCCGGCGTGGCTGGTCACGAAAAGCAGTGGCTGCGCAACCGGTTGATCGAGCACAAGCTCTACATCTCGCGCTACGGCGACGACATGCCGGAGATTCGCGACTGGCGCTGGCCGGAAGCGAAGTGATCGGGCGGGCGTGAACATTCTGGTTCTCAACGGCGGGTCGAGCAGTTTCAAGTGCTGGTTCGCGAATCTGCCGGATGGGCCGCTTTCCTCTGAGGCGCCGCAAGCCGGATTGGAGCGTGCACGCCGACTGGGATAACCACACCGATGTAGCCGGGGTTCTGGAGCCGGCGCTCGGAGACGCTATGGCATGGCGATGCCGCGGTGATCTCATCGCCATCCCAGATCGATGTCGTCGGCCATCGCATCGTGCATGGCGGCCCGGTATATCGGGAAAGCACGCCGCTCACGCCTGAAGTGCGCGCGGCGATCGCCCGCGAGGTGGAGTTCGCGCCCGAGCACAATCGCTTCGAGCTGGAGGCGGTGGAGACCGTCGATCGCGTGATCGGACGCGGCGTGCTGCAGATCGCGACCTTCGACACCGGGTTTCATGCCACGCTCGAACCGGCGGCGTACGTGTATCCGGGACCGTACGCGTGGCTCGAACAAGGTGTCCGGCGCTACGGGTTTCACGGGATCAGCCATCGCTACGCTGCCCGGCGCGCGGCCGCGATGCTGGGACGCGATGAGCGCGATCTGAAGCTGATCGTCTGCCATCTCGGCAATGGCGCGTCGCTCGCGGCGGTGCGCGGCGGCAAGAGCGTCGACACCACCATGGGCTTCACGCCGCTCGAAGGCCTCATGATGGGGACGCGCTCGGGGTCCATCGATCCCGGCATTATCGTTTATCTCATTCGGCATCGCGGCTACAGCGCCGAGCAACTGGACCACATTCTGAATCGCGAATCGGGCCTGCTGGGGTTGTCGGGCGTGTCGGGCGACATGCGCGAAGTGCTGGAAGCGATCGATGCCGGCAACGCGCGCGCGAAGCTGGCGTTTGATGTCTACGCGCATCGGCTGGTGCGCGAGATCGGCGCGATGCTTGCGGTGCTGGGCGGCGTCGATGCGCTGGTATTCACGGGAGGCGTGGGAGAAAATTGCCCGCCACTGCGCGAGCTGGTGTGCGCGCAGCTCGGCTTCCTCGGTCTGAAGCTGGACGCGAC
Organism: Terriglobia bacterium; assembly: GCA_963792065.1. Lineage (GTDB taxonomy): Bacteria > Acidobacteriota > Terriglobia > Bryobacterales > Bryobacteraceae > Palsa-89. The sequence goes on along the minus strand of CAWBUU010000001.1, from coordinate 4,040,488 downwards.
GAAGAACGCGCGCCGAAGTTGGATCAGGACGTCGCCGCTGCCGATTCACGCGTGCGCGTTCCGGTGATCCGCGCCGAAGAAGAATGGGAAATCGCGCGCGAGTGCCACCGCCTGGCTGAGGCGCGCCTCAGTCGCCAGCCAGGTTGACGGTATCGTTGCGGAGTCTCCTGCGTGTCCTGCGTGACGCCGCGCCGTTCCCTGGGAAGGCGCAGGCAAAACTTGGCGCCGGGGCCATTCCCGTCGGCCCACATGTCGCCGCCGTGATCCAGCAGCGTCTGGCGCGACAGCGCGAGTCCGAGACCGAGACCGTTCTTCTTGCCGAGCGTGACGAAGGGCTGGAACAGGCGCCCGCGCAGCGCCGGGCTGATCCCCGGTCCGGTATCCTCCACTTCGACGAGGATGCTGTCGCCGTCGACTTGGCAGCGCACCGAAATCGATCCGCCAGTGCGCATGGCCTCGATGGCGTTTTCGAACAGGTTCGAGAACACCCTTTCGATGCGCGCGCGCGCCATGGGGCATTCCTGTCCTTCGGACAGCTCGGTCTTCAGCTCGACCTTGCGGGCGTCGGCAGCGGGCGCGACGGTGGTCCAGGCGGCCGCGATCACTTCACGCAAACTGCACATCTCGGTCACATCCGACTTGCCGCGCGCGACGTTCAAGAGCTGCTGCAGCATGTCCTGAATGCCGCGCGAAGCTCGATAGATATTGCGCGCCAGCCGCCGCGTCTGCTCCTCGGGCAGATCGCCGTCCATCAGCATTTCCGCGCCGGCATAAACAGCAGCCAGCGGATTGCGCAGATCGTGAACGATGGAAGTGGAGAGCTGGCCGATGGTGGCGATGCGCTCCTGCCGGATCAGTTCCTCGCGCGCGCGCTGGATGGACTCGCACATGCTTTGGAAGGTCTCGGCCAGCCGGCCCAATTCATCCTGGCTGGTAACGCCGACGCGATAGTCGTAATTTTCCTTGGCGATTTCGGCGGCGGCGCGATCGAGTTCCGCAACCGGCCGCATGATCTTTCGCGCCACCAGATAGGTGACCGCAAGCGCAGCGATCAATGCCAGCAGCCACAGCACGATAATCTGGCGCTGCAGAGCCATGAGCCGCTGCCGCGCGTCGGCGAACGAGCGCAGGATGAAAAGCTGGCCGACGGGCGCGCCGCTCAGATCGAGCAGCGGCTGGGGAAGCGCCAGGTAGCCGGAAATCTGCGTGACGCCGGAGTTCTTGACCAGCCGCGGTGCTATCGCAGCGGCGGCTGCTGGCGCCAGCGTGGACGTTACCACATGGCCGCGCGACAGAAAGACGAATTCGCTTCCGCCAGTGGAATCCTTCAGCGTTTGCGCGACGCCCTGGTCCACTTTGTAGCCGGCCACCAGCACGTTGAGCAGCGCGGGACTGTCGGCGGATTGGACGTAGACGGGCGTGACCACCACCTGAAACAACTGGTCGCCGCGTTCGACGAAGCCTGATGCCTGGCTCGGGAAACACGCCGCGGGCGGCGCGCACCATGGGCAGATCGTCATTCGGCGCGAACGGGGCGGGCACGCCGAGGCTCGCGATAGCGCGGCCCTGCGGATCGGAAACCAGAAAGAACGCATCTTCGGTGGAGACGGTGGACCACAGCTCGCCGGCCGTGTCGCGAATGGTGGCCGCGTCGCCGGTGCCGAATGCGCGACGGATCACGTCGGACGTGCTGAGAATCTGGCTCACCGTGCCGAGCAGCCGGGCGCGCGCCTTCCACAGTGAATCGTAGGCTTGAAAACTGGCCTTGGCTTCCTGTTCGACGCTGGCGTAAGTGGTGCTCACGACGCTGCGCTGCACCAGCCAACCCGTGATGGCGAACGCCAGCGTCATCACCAGCGAGGTGGGGATCAGGATTTTCCAAAGCAGCGAGAGGCGCGAGAATTTCACGGGCTGCCTCCCCGGATAGGTTCCCGAATCCGTCACCGGCGGATAGTCCAGTCCGTACTTGTTCTTGTGAGGCGGCTGGAGGTAGCCGCTTTCCGACACCGAAATCAGCGGAAGTTCCAGCGCCTGGCCGCCGACTTCGATGTTGCGTTCAAGCGCGGCCAGCGTGCGTTCCGTGGCTCGTTCGTGGAACACGTGCAAGCGATAGGACCCGGGCGGCACGTCAGCGATCTCGACGGCGCCGCGTCTTGTCGGACACCGCGAAATACGGCGACTTCAGCACCACGATCACAGCGCTCATGGTGGGATGAATGTTGCAGAACACGCGCACCACGCCGGGCCGGCGGAACGGGATGGATCGGGTGGTGCCCGGCGGATAGAGGCCGATATCGAAAATCTGGCCGTCGTAGTTGGAGAACGCGTTGTGAAAAATCGGATCGTAGTTGGGAAAATCCACGGTGGTTCCGGCGGTAATGGCGAGCACGTGCGGAGTAAAGGTCTTGTCCTTTTGAATCATTTCCGCGCGGCCCGCTTTGGCCGGAAGCACCGCCACGCCGGACAGCGGCTCCAGCCAAACCACGACGCCCGGAATAGTCGCGATGCTTGCGGACGTTGGGGTCGCTCGAACTCGCCAGCTCCACGCGGCCTGATAACGGTGGCGGCGCACAGCGGTGCTCAAACACATCGCCGTCAGACACGCTAGCACACAGCGCCGCTTCACGCTGGCTTGGAAAAGAAGTGCGATTTAGAAAAGATAGGCGATCCCCAGATCATAATGATCGTTCAACCGGTTGCCGATGCGGAAGTAGGTGGTGCGAACCTGGCCGCCCTCCAGACTAACGCATGACGTTCGGCGCCAACCGGTACATGGCGTTGGCGAAATAAGCCTGGTTCTTCGCGATGAAGCCGGTGACGAGATCGGCGTTCCGGTCGTCCTGCTGGCCGCCGTAGAATATCGAAAGTGAGCCGCTGATGTGACGGGCAACCGCAGCTGCGCCCAGCCGCCATTGCTGGCCACCGATATCCATTTTGCGCCCGGCAGAACCGTGTAGCCCTGGCGGAGCCCACCCAGGACTGCCACGTTGCGGCCGTGAAATACATGTGCCGGAAAATTCCAGTTTATCGAACGGGCGGAAGAACCAATCGAGCGTATAGACGTTCGAAGGAAGCGAATAGTCGAAGACATGATTGCGGTTCACGTGAAACCCGCCGGCGATTTCGAGGCGGCCGGTTTCACCCCAGCTCTTCCAAGCTTCGAGGCGGCCTTCCAGGCCAGGATTGGAGTCTTCGGTTGACTTGCGCCGGTGCGGCGCGGCGAATACGAATTTGGATCGCTCAGATTGTTCAGGAAGCTGGTTTGAAACAGGCTCACCTGCGCGCGCAAGCCGGCTGAGTTGCCCAACCCGACGCGCTGTTCGATGCGCACTTGCGGCTGCCACAGCCACAGATTGCCGGCCCCGGTCAGCGGCGACACACCCACTTGCGCCAGCGAGTCGGGATCGCGCGGAGCAATCAAGGGCTTTTCCTGTCCGAACAGCAGACTGGTGTGATTCCAATCCAGGTGGATAGAGGCTGTGCGCAAGCCGGAACATGTGACCGAGCGAGGACGTCGAGCCGCCGAAGAAGTCCATGTACAGCGATCCGCTGATTTTTCCGCCGGCAAAAGTCTCCGGACCGTTGAACAGCAAACCCACAGTGCTTTGCCGCAGCGTTGCCGCCGCCGGTGGCGTCGCCCTTTCCCAGCGACGCGATGGTTGGATTGTCGGTTTGATTGTTGTAGCGTCCGTTGACGTAGGCGTTGAAAAGAGCCATGCCGGTGACGCGGATAGGGAATTTCTGCGACGCCTCCACTTTGGTTTGCGCCAGCTCTTGGATGCGGCTCTGCTCTACGGCGCGCTGTTCGCTAGTGCCGGGCTGGTCGTCCTGCATCGGCGGGACCGTCGGCGGAAGCCGGGTCGGCAGCACTAGCGGCGACTTAGTCGTGGCCAGCTCCTGTCGCAAGGCGCGAATTTCCTCAGTCAAGGCCTGATTGTCTTTCTCCAGCCGATCCAGGCGCGCCAGAACTTCGCGCATTTCCGGCGTGTTTTGAGCGAATGCGGCGGCCGCTCCGAACGACAGAACCAACAGCGGCAGGCAAATGGCGGAAGAAAAGCGAATCTTATGGCAAGTCATGGACCAGAACGGCTCCAATTTCTCCCGCGCGAGGGCGGGTGAATCGCGCTGCGGCGTTTGTGTCCGCCGCGCTCATGGCAGGAAGCGGTATCCGACGCCATGCACCGTGAGAAAATGCGTGGGCGTGTTGGGATCGGATTCAAGTTTCTGGCGCAGACGGACGACGTGGGCGTCGACGGTGCGCGTGTTGGGAAACGACTCGTAGCCCCACACCGAGTTGAGAATCATGTCGCGGGTGAGCGGCCGGTCGGGGTTCTGCAGAAAATAGCTGAGCAGGTTGTATTCGGCCGGCGTCAGCTTCAACGCCTCGCCGCGCTTGGTGACGACGCGGCGCTCGAAATCCACCGCGACGGCGCCGAACTGCGCGACCTTGCGCGCCTCCGGCGAAGTGCGGCGCAGGACGGCGCGAATCCGCGCCAGCAGTTCGCGCGCGCCGAACGGCTTGACGACGTAATCGTCGGCGCCGATTTCGAGCAGCAGGACTTTGTCCACTTCTTCGCCCACCGCGCTGAGCACGATGATGGGCGTCTTCAGGTTGGCGGCGCGCATCTGTTTGCAGATCTCGATGCCGCTCATTCCGGGCAGGCGCAGGTCCACGATCATCAGGTCGGGCTTGACGGACATGGCGCGCTCGAAACCGGTCTTGCCGTCGGCCACCAGGACGGGCGTGAATCCCTCCTGTTCGAGCATGATGCCGATGGTGTCGCGCAGACTTTCGTCGTCGTCGATTACAAGGATACTGGACATGAAAATGTAGGTTGCTCTTCGAATCGTAGCGCGTCCGGCCCCTGAATCCGGTCCGCACACCGCTGCGCTTATGTCAACAATCCCAGTTTTTACTAAAGATTTACAACTTGCTAACGACTGCCGCGTGGCGTTCGCCGCATCATGGACCTGTGAAAGAGGAGCTCCGGTGAGCCCGTGTGCGCCATCGCCAAGTCGTAGAGAACCGAAGAGCCATCGAGCGAGCATCGCGCCGTTTCCGCGCAGCCGAGCGTCACTGTGGAATCGTCCGGGGAAGTATTGCGGCGCCGCGAGCATCGGCCCATTTGCGCTGAGCGAGCATCTTTACCCGGCCGGTTTGACGCTTCCGCTGCACACGCATCGGGAAACCTACATTACTTTCGTGATCGAAGGAACGTTCCGCGAGCGATATGAGAGCGGCACGATGGTGTGCCGTCCGGGAGCCGTGCGTTTTCTGCCGGCGGGCGAAGTGCATTCCAACGAAATCGAATCGCAGATTGCGCTGTTTGCACGTGAGCAGCGAAGCCGAAGTGTTCCAGCGGCTGGCTCGCCAGCGCGTGGTGCCGAAGAAGCCCTCGCAGATCAACGGGCTGATGGCCACCTGGCTGGCGAATCGCCTGTATGCCGAATTCTCGCGCGAGGACACGGCGTCGGGGATCGCTATCGAAGGCCTGGTGCTGGCGATACTCGCCGAAATCGCGCGCGCTGATTCGAAGCCGAACGCGACGCTGGCTCCGCGAATGGCTCCGGCAGGCCACCGAAATCGTGGAGTCGCGATTCCTGGAGCGGCTCAGCCTGGCCGAGATCGCCGCCGAAGTCGGCGTGCACTACGTGCATCTGTCGCGGCAGTTTCACAAGTACAACCGCTGCACCATCGGCGAGTTGATCCGCCGGCGCCGGGTGCAATACGCCTCGCACCTGCTGGCGCATTCGCAGACGCCGCTGGCGGAGATCGCACTGATTTGCGGCTTCTCCGATCAGAGCCACCTGTCGTTCCTGTTCAAGCGCTACATGGGGATGAGCCCATCCAAGTTCCGGAATCTCGCGGGGCAGGATGCGGGTCCGCGAGTCGCTGGACGAAGTGCGCGGCGGCAACGGGTGCGCCAGCCTGGCAGCGCCCGCGGATACCAGCCCGCGGCAAGTAGCAGCGCTAGCTTTCCACTTCGCCGGGCGCGACCTGGTCCACGTAGCACCAGATCCAACGCTCGCCAGGTTCGATGGAACGAATCAGCGGATGGCCGACGGCGTGAAAATGTTTGGTGGCGTGTTTGTTCTTCGATGAATCGCAGCAGCCCACGTGGCCGCAGATCAGACACAGGCGCAGATGCACCCAGGTGTCGCCGATTTTGACGCATTCCTCGCAGACGTGCTTCGGGTCGTGGTGATCTTCATTTGATCCAGTGTGAGCATTGCTTGGCCATTTATCCTCCGGCGTGCGCCGCATCGTTGGGGGCGCGCTCCAGTGCGGCGCGGTCCCATTTCGCCAGATTCGCGCCGGCTTCATAAGTGCTTTGAAGAAATTCCATCAGGTCCGCTTCGGGCGACTGGGCCGTGCGGACATCGTCGTACATCAGCAGGAACTCAGACAGGCCGGCGTGGTAAAGTCGCGCGCGCGGGGCGGATCGGCATGCGTCTTCAAACCGGGCGGTTCGGGCGCGGTGTAGGAGTAGAACGCGGGACCCTTGATGTCGCCGCCGCCGGGCCAGAAGCCGTGGCTGATGACTTCGTGCGAGTACGCTTCGCGCGAGATGGTGTCGGGACGCTGCGGGCGCGGTCCGGCCGGAGAAGCGCGTCACGGCCAGATCGAAACTGCCCCAGAAGAAATGCACCGGGCTGCATTTGCCGATGAAGCGGCCGCGAAATTCCTTCAGCACTGTGTCGGCGGAGACCAGGATGCGCCAGAAGCGGTGCGCGAACTCGGGATCGTAGGATTTGTGTACGCGATCCTCGGCGAACGGGATCGGGTCGGCGCACTTCGTCGGGCGAGCCGTGGATCTTCACCTGGATATCGAGTGAGTGCAGCAGGCTCATGATCTCGCGATAGAAGTCGGCGACGGTGCGGGGCGCCAGGTCCATCGTCTTGGTCGTCGCCTTCGCTGGTTTCGATGACCAGTTTGTGCGCGATGAAATCGAAGTGAATTTCGAAAATGCGGCGTTGATAGGGGATCGGCGAAGTGGTCAGCCCGCGCGCCGATACGTACAGCGGAACGTTCCACCAATGATTGACCAGCGGCGTGAGCGCCATGCGGATGTGGCCGACGATCTGGGTCCACATGTGCAGCGTCGCGTAGGTATCCTGCCACGCTTCGAGCGGCAAGTTCGGGCCAGGCGGTCGATGTTGGCGCTCATGAGGCCTCCGTCTGCGTCCGATTCAATTCTACACGGCAGGTGCAATGCCGGCGTAGTGTTACATGCCGAGCAGATTGGCTTCCAGCTTCGAATAACCGTGCTCTTCGGCCCAGATGTTGAGCGCGACGGTGGCGATCTCGTCCACTACCGGGACGGCGTGGCCGTCCTTGGTGAGGTCCACCGACTTGATGTAGGTGCGGCAGGTGTCGCAGGCGTCCACGCGCACCGCTTCGAATTGCGCGGCGGTGTAGATCGGAAGCCGGTCCTTGTTCTCTTCCGCGCAATTCGGACACAGCACGCGGCGGAACGGCCACTCGGTGGAGCACAGCGAACACAGCAGCCAGCGCTTGGCGCCGTCGCCTTCGCCGCGCAAAACGCCGGCGACCGGGCTTGCGATTGCAGAACGGGCATGTCGGTCCTGCGCCTTCCAAACTGACATCGCGCGCGCGAGGCCAGATACTCGGCGTAGGGCTGCAGCAGCACGCGCGCGAAGAAGCGGCCGGCCGGGATCGATCGGCAAGTTCGCTGGCAGGCTCGCGCTCCCAAGATGCCAGCAGCAATTCCTCGTTGCGCGGCCGCGTCTTCCGAGATAGCTGCGCGCCGAAATTAGCGAGCTGCTCGGTGCCGGCGCGATCGACCAGGTCGATCAGGGCGGGGAAGTGGCGAGACGAGCGCGCGACATCGGTCTCGCCGTTGGCCTGTAATTCCGCCAGAACCGGCTTCTGAAACTGGGCGAGTTCGCAATAGAAATCGAGCAGACCGGCGGCAGCCGGATAGCGGCGAGCCAGTTCCGAGGCCCGGGCGATTCTCGCGTCCAGACTGAAGTTCATTCCTCGGGCGGAGCGCCGCCCGGTCACGCGCAGGTACCACAGGCGGTGATGCGTCCTGGCCCAAGCGCGCGAGACGCGTCCGGTGGTGATGGCGCTCATGCTGCCCGGCACGAAGAACACGCCCATGTAGACATGAATGATGAATCCGCCGATGGTGGCGAGCGCCGCGATCTCGTGCAGCAGGATCGTCATCGGCCGCACCCACGCGGCCTGCTCGCGGAACGTATTCCGGCACCCACAGGAAGAATCCGGAAAGCAGCAGCAACAACGCGCCGTACAGCATCAGCCAGTAGAACAGTTTTTGCCCGGCGTTGAAGCGTTCCGTGCGATGGCATCAACTCGTCGCGATTGGCCATGTAGTGCTCCATGCGATCCAGCCAGTGGCGGTCCGTTTCGCTGATCTCCATGTCGCGATGCCAGAGATTGTTCATCCACAGCGTGCCCATCAGGAAGACGACGCCGACGATGGGATGCCAGAAGCGCGACGTCGGCGCCGCCGCCGAGCACGGCCGCGAGCCAGTAGAGATGCGGCGAGTAGAACGCCAGGCCGGTCGCGAGGCAGTAGAGATAGGTGATGCCGGTGAGCCAGTGCATCACGCGCTCGCGGAAAGTGTAGCGCTCGATCTCGGCGCTCATTGCGACTCTTCCTTGCGGTCCTCTTCCACTTTCTTCGGACCGAAGCGCAGGTAATGCGCCGCGACGCCGAGGATCCCCGCCGCCATCGCGAAATTGCCGAGCCACTTCAGCGGACCTTTCCACAACCGCACCAGCAGCGGCACCTGCGGATCTTTCGGCAGCCCGCCGTAGCGCTCCGGATGTTCGATGTCGTGCAGAACGTAAATGACGTGCGTGCCGCCGACGCCCGCCGGATCGTAGACGCCCGCGTTCTTGTGCGACGTGTGCTCATGCAACTGCTGCGCGCGCCGTTCCGCCAGTGTCCTTCATGTCGTCCTTGGTGCCGAAGTGCAGGCAGCCGGTGGGACACGCCTTGATGCAGGCCGGCTCGAGCCCCGCGCCCACGCGGTCCGAGCACAGCGTGCACTTGTGAACCTTCTTCGTCTCCTTGTTGAACTTCGGAATGTTGAACGGGCAGCCGGTCACGCAGTACTGGCAGCCGATGCAGTGTTCCTGCTGGAAATCGACGATGCCGTTGGTGTATTGCACGATGGCGCCGTCGGCCGGGCACGCGCGCAGGCAGCCCGGATCGGCGCAATGCATGCACTGATCCTTGCGCATCAGCCAGCTCAGCGTGCCGTCTGCGGCGACGTGCTCGTCGAAGCGGATCAGGTTGTAGTAGTTCCACGCCAGGTCCGGCATGGTCTGGTAGGTGTTGTCGAAAACGGTCTCGCGGAACGGATAGCCGTTCCATTCCAGGCACGCCACCTCGCAGGCCTTGCAGCCGATGCAGGTGGTGACGTCGATCAGCTTGCAGACGTCGTAATCGCGCGACGTGTCGCGCCCGGGCACCGGTCCGGCGTGCCCCGAGATGGCCTTGATCTGGAGTGGCCCGTTGCTCATCGCGCTCTCTCATGCCTTTTCGATCTTCACCAGGAAGCCCTTGAACTCCGGCGTGTACGCGTTCGGATCGGTGACCGCGGGCGACAGCAGGTTCGCGATCGTGCGCGGCACTCGTCCGGCGTCCTCCTGGATTCCGCGATAGCCCTGATGAATCGGGATGCCGATCTGATAGACCTTCTTGCCGTCGATCGTCATCGGCCGGATGCGCCGCGTCACCATGGCCTTGGCGATGTACGTGCCGCGCGCGCTCGACACCTTCACTCGCTCGCCGCCGCTGAGTGCCCATTTCGTCGGCCAGCTCCGCGGGAATCTCGACGAACATCTCGGGCACGAGCTGGACGTTCATCGGATTGTTCTTGGTCCAGTAGTGATAGTGCTCGGTGAGCCGGTAGGTGGTGCAAATCACGGTGAAGCCCTGTCTCGGGCGTTCCGTATTTGTCGGCGTCGGATCTGTATCGCTTCACCACCGGATTGTTCGACTGCTTGGGATGCAGCGGATTCGCGATGGGGCTTTCGATCGGCTCGTAGTGCTCCGGGAACGGTCCGTCGGCGAATGCCGCCGAGCGGCACGAACAGTCGCCCGACGCCTTCCGGATTCATGATGAACGGACCCATGTGATCCTTGGGCTGCGAGTCGGCTTTGAAATCCGGCACGTCGTTGCCGACCCAGCGCTTCTGCGCTTCGTTCCACCAGACCTGCCGGCGATCGGGATCCCAGGGCTTGCCGTTCGCATCGCACGACGCGCGGTTGTACATCACGCGGCGATTCATCGGCCACGACCACGCCCAGTTCGGATAGATGCCGAGGCCCGACGGATCGTCGGTGCCGCGGCGCTGCATCAGCGGTCCGGCTTCGGTCCATGAGCCGCTACCAGATCCAATTGCCGCAGGCGGTCGAGCCGTCGTCGCGCAGATACGCGAAGCCCGGCAACTGCTGCCCGGCCTTGATGATCTGCTTGGTGGCCGGATCGGTGACGTCGGCGAGCGCGCGGCCGTTGATTCGCGCGCGACTTCGGACAGCGACGGATTGTCGGGATCCGTGTAGTTCCACGCGAGGTTCAGGATCGGATCCGGGAATTTGCCGCCTTCCTTGCGATACAGCTCGCGCACTCCGCAGGAAAATGCGCGCGAGGATTTCCTGATCGAGCTTCGCGTCGCCGGGCGGCGGCAGCGCCGCCCACTTCCATTGCAGCCAGCGCGCCGAGTTGACGAACGTGCCGTCCTTTTCGGCGAAGCCCGCGCCGGGCAGGCGGTAAACCTCGGTCTGGATGTTCTTCATCTCGTCGGCGCGTGATGCCGGGCGACTGCCAGAAGCTCGCTGGTCTCGTCCGGATAGATTTCGCACACCACCAGCCAGTCGGCTTTCTTCAGCGCGTCGATGTTCTTTTGCGAATTCGGGCCGATGGCCACGCCGTTCATGCCGAACGCGAGCAGGCCCTTGACCTTGCCCGTGTACATGTCGTCCCAGATGTGCGCCCACGAATACTCGCGATCGACCTTCGGCAGGTAGGCGAACGCCCAATCGTTGTCCTTGGTCGCGGCGTCGCCGTACATCGACTTCAACAGCGACACGGCGAACCTCGGCGTGTTCGACCAGTAATTCCACGAGTCCCATTCCGTCGGGCTTGGACGGCGTCGGCGTGATGCGCTTCATCCAGCCGGCGAAATCCTTGTCGTCGGGATGCGGGCACCTTCAGATAGCCGGGCAGGTTGTCGAAGATGCCGGCCATGTCGGTGGCGCCCTGGATGTTCGAGTGCCCGCGCAGCGCGTTCACGCCGCCGCCCGCGCGCCCGACGTTGCCGAGCAGCAATTGCAGCATCGCCGCGGTGCGGATGATCTGCGTGCCGAACGTGTGCTGCGTCCAGCCGACGGCGTAGATGACGGTGGCGACCTTCTTCGTGTCGCCGTCCTTGCGGATCGAAGTGAACAGGTCGGCGGCCTTCAGAAACTGATCGCGCGGAATGCCGGTGATGCGCTCCACCATCTCGGGCGTGTAGCGCGAGTAATGCTTGCTAGAAGCTGGTAGACGCGAGCGCGGATGTCTGCGAGCGCCGCGTCGTAGGCGACGTTCGCGGCGGCAAGCGCGCGCGGGCGCATTGGCCGCCGCTCTTCGCAGCGCCACCCGCCTCCTCGTAATTCCAAGTCGACTTGTCGTAGGTCTGCGTCGCCGCGTCGAAGCCCGGAATACAGCCCGTCTTCGGGCAGCTTGAACCCTTCCTTCACGATGAACGACGCGTTGGTGAAGTTGACCAGGTACTCTTTGCGCGACGCGCTGATTCTCGAGCGCGTAGTGGATCAGCCCGCCGAGAAACGCGATGTCGGATCCGGCGCGAATCTGCACGAACAGATCGGCCACCGCGGCGGTGCGCGTGAAGCGCGGATCCACCACGATCATCTGCGCGTTGCGCTGCCGCTTGGCTTCGATGGCCCACTTGAAGCCGCAGGGATGGTTCTCGGCCGGATTGCCGCCCATGATCAACATCATGTCGGTGTTCTTGATGTCGATCCAGCCATTGGTCATCGCACCGCGTCCGAACGTGGGCCCCAAACTGGAGACCGTGGGACCGTGTCAAACCCTGGCCTGGTTTTCGAGGTACGTGACCCCCAGGCTGCGCATGGTCTTGACCACCAGGTAGTTGAACTCGTTGGTGTCGGTGCAGCCGCCGTTCCAGGCGATGCTCTCCACGCGATTCACAGTGCGGCCCTGCGCGTCGGTCGTGATGAAAGTGTCGTCGCGCGTCTTCTTGATGTGCCGCGCGATCTCGCCGAACGCCTGATCCCAGCCGATGTCTTCCCAATGATCGGAGCCGGGCCGGCGCACCTGCGGCTTCAGCAGCCGCCGGTCGTTCAGGATGTCCTGCATCAGCGAGCGACCCTTTCGGGCACAGCGTGCCGCGATTGATGGGATGATCCGGATCGCCTTCGACGTGCACCACCTGCGGGTCACGTTCTTGGCTTTGTCGCCGAGCGTGTGGATGATGACGCCGCAGCTTACCGAGCAGTAGGGACAGGTGGAGCGCGTCTCGGTGGTCCGGGCGATCTTCAGCTCCCTCGACTGCGCGTAGGCAGGCTGCAAGTCGAAACCGAGCACCGACGCCACCACCGCGCCGGTCCCACCTTTGAGGAAGCTTCTGCGAGTCGGATTCATACGGCCACCTCCTGTCGCGCGGAGCAGCGTCTGCTGTTGCGCGAAGAGGGATTATAGCATCGGACTCAGCCAAGATTAGCCGCGCGGGCGGACCGGTTCGGCAGGCGAACCGCACTCGCGGTCGAGAGCTTGGTTTGGCGTCGGCGCGACAGCACGAGATGTAACCTGGATCACGGCCGCCCTTGAATTTCCGGTGAATTTCGCCAAGCTTTCGCCAGTATCCGGTTGATCTCCAATCTCAAAGTGCTATACTGATCGAGTTCGCTGTCAGGGTACCTAAGAGGAGGGAGTATGTCCCCCGCTCCCGTCGCCGCGGGTAAGATCAAATCGGTCGCCGCCTACAGGCCTGAACAACGTTCCCACCAGCGCTATCCGATCACCTTCGAGTTGGACTACCGGCTGCTGCATCGCGGTCGAGTGGAGCGGCAGGGATCGGGCCGCACGATCAACATCGGCAGCGGCGGAGTGCTTGTGGAAACCGACGACAATCTGCCGATCGGCCGCTCGATCGAGTTGATGATCAATTGGCCCTTCCTGCTGGAAGGCGTCTGTCCTCTGAAGCTGGTGATGCGGGGACGCATCGTTCGCAGCGATGGCCAGGGAATCGCCGTTAAGATCAGGCATCATGAATTCCGCACCGCGGGCGCTCGCTTACACAAAGACAGGCCGTCCGAAGGACGAGTGCGGAGCATGGCCGGGTGACGGAGCCAGCGGGGGCTCCGGCGATCCTCATAGTCGATGAGGATGTCGGATTCCTTTGGTGGCTCGGCGAGCTTGTTTCACGAAGCCGGTTATCAATCCATTCCCGCTTTGAATTGCCGAGAGGCGCTTGTCGCTTGCCAGGACACGTCAAGGGAGGCATTGACCTGGTGTTGGTGCGACCCGGATTACGAGGCGTTGCCCGTCTGATCCAAGCCCTGAGCAGCGTCCATCCGCCCAAAGTGATCCTGATTCAGGACGCAGCCGCCGAGTCGATGCCCGGCGTGCACGCGCAAGCGATCCTGCAGCGGCCCACGGGTTCGGATACGGTTTCGCGCCAGGAATGGCGTCAGAAGATCAGCCGCGTGCTGCGCCAGATCGGATTTCGCGAGGCGAGTTAACGCTTGAGCGCTCAGGGCTGCCGGCCAACCCGTCCGCGTGTTCGCTAAAATCAGACATGACCAAAGAAGAGATCATTCTCGCGAACCGCGACCACCTCTTTCCGTCCGTCTTCCACTACTACAAGGAACCGCTCGTTGTTACGCGGGCCAAGGATCAGCACGTCTGGGACGCCGACGGCAATCAGTATCTGGATTTCTTCGGCGGCATCGTCACCATCAGCGTCGGCCACTGCAATGAGGACGTGAACCGGAAGCTGCACGCGCAGATCGATCGCCTGCAGCACGTCTCGACGGTGTTCGCCAACGAGCCGCAGGCGGCGCTCGCGAAGAAGCTGGCTGAGATCACGCCCGGGCGCAAGCTCACCAAGTCGTTCTTCACCAATAGCGGCACGGAAGCCAACGAGACCGCGATTCTGACGGCGCGATGCTACACCGGCAGTTCCGAAATCGTGGCGCTGCGCTACTCCTACCATGGGCGATCGTCGCTGGCGATGGGGCTGAGCGCGCAATCGAGCTGGCGGCTCGGGCCGGCGACTCAGACGGGCGTCGTGCACGCCGTCAACGCGTATTGCTACCGCTGCCCGTTCGGGCTGACCTATCCTTCGTGCGGCGTGAAATGCGCGCAGGATGTCGAAGAGGTGATCCGCACCACCACCTCCGGCCGCATCGCGGGATTCATCGCCGAGCCGATCCAGGGCGTGGGCAGGTTTCGTGACGCCGCCCAAAGAATATTTCGGGATCGTGGCCGAAATCGTCAAGAAGTACGGCGGCGTGTTCATCAGCGACGAAGTGCAGACCGCGTGGGGCCGCACCGGCGGCAAGTGGTTCGGCATCGAGCAGTGGGGCGTGCAGCCCGACATCATCACCAGCGCGAAGGGCCTAGGCAATGGCGCACCGATCGGACTCACGGTGGCGCGTCCCGAGATCGCCGACTCGCTCAAGGGCGCGACCATTTCCACGTTCGGCGGGAACCCCATCTCGACCACGGCGGCCAAAGCGGTGATCGATTTCATCGAGGACCACAAGCTGTCCATCAACGCCGCCGAAGTGGGCGCCTATCTGCGCGACAAGCTGGAGGCGCTCGCGGCCAAGCATCCGATTATCGGCGAAGTGCGCGGCATGGGCCTCATGCAGGCTGTCGAGCTGGTGGAGGATCGCGCCAGCAAGAAGCCGGCGGCCGCGGCAACCGCAGCCTTGATGGAAGCAACGCGCGAGAATCGAATCCTGGTGGGCAAGGGCGGTTACTTCGGCAACGTGCTTCGCATTTCGCCGCCGCTCAACATCAGCAAGGCCGACGTCGACGAATTCGCGCGCCTGCTGGATGCAAGTTTCGCGAAGGTGCAGGCGCTTGGCGGCGGTGTAAGCTCGCCCGGAACAAACATGGACGAACGCGCTTTCTACAAAGAATCTCAGGCCACCAAACCGGCCAGCTTGAATTGTCCGTACTGCCGATCGGCGGAAACTTACGACCTGCGCTGGCTGGTGCGAACCAAAGTCGACCGGCTGCCCGGAAACGCCGACGAGCGTGATCGGGCGAAATTCAAGAAGGCCGCCAGCTACATGGTGCTGCTGGACGACAAGGTGATGTGCAAGAACATGCGCTGCCGCAAGCGCTTTGACATCTCCGGCATCAAGACCATGGCGTTCATCTGAGGCGCCCTCAGGCTCACTTCTGTTCCTTGGAAGCCGGGGCGGCCGGATCTCCGAATCGGATGGTCGTGTCGGCGCCGAACTTCCGATAGCCCTCGTAGGTCACGTCATTCTTGATCAAGTTCGCGCCCTCGCGCGAACGGAGCTCGAACTGGAGCGGCAGCAGATAATCCGCCGAGCCGATCCAGGTGTACTCGTAATCCAGCGCCAGACTCACGTCCTGCACTGGAAAATCGCGAGGAACCTCGTCGGCATGCAGCGTGAGGCGAAGCACGAAATGCCGCGTGTCGTCGATGAAGATCAGGCCATGGTAGGCCGGAACATATTCGAGCTTCTTCTGCGGGACTACGATGTGGTAGTCGGAGTGAGCCGCGTCCACGCGATAGGAATAAACGTGCGTTTCCCGCCCCCGCAGCTTGAAAAAGCTCTGCCAGGCGAAGTGCGTCTCGCTCTTGGGAGAAAAAATATCCTTGATGACGGACCCGAACTCGCCCGACGAGATGGCCCCACCCAGGTCGTGATGACCGACGGTGGACGGCTGCCCATTCACCATGAAAACCTTATAGTCTTCCTGGTGTTCGAAATACGTGAGCCGTTCGACGATCAGATCGATCGGCCTGTATCCGGACTTGCCGTTGGGATCGACGAAGCGCTGCGTGGTCTGCGTGCAGATGAAGTTGGGGAGGTTGGCTTCCTGATGGGCAACATGCTCCGCGGCATCGGCCCAGATTTTCTTCTGCTCGACATCGCTCGGTCCGGGTGGTTCGTTGGTCTGTCCCGCTGCCACGATCGAAAACATCATCACTGCCGCGGACAACCGATACTGCATAAGACAATCATAAGATGCCCGTCGAGATCCGGTTGCTTGCTCCTCAAGACGCCGAGGCGTTTTGGGTTTTGCGGTTGGAAGCTCTCGAAATCCGAGCCTCTCGCTTTTGCAACTGGCCGCGGACGAGCACCGCGCGACATCGGTGGAAGAGTTTGCGCGGACGGCTGTTCAGCGGATCGCCGGACAGCTTCGTATTGGGCGCGTTTGCTGAGGGAAGATTGGTCGGGACCGCCGGGCTTCGCGCGGCAGAATCGAGACAAGAGCCGGCACAAGGGAATGGTCTGGGGCGTATTCGTGGCAGGCGATCATCGCGCCGCGCGGAGTCGGCCGGCAGTTGATTTCAGAACTGCTGCGGCGAGCCTGCTTTGCAGCCCGATCTGGAGCAGATCCTGCTCACCGTGGGCGTCGATCAACCGGCGGCGCGTCGGCTGTATGCTTCGCTGGGTTTCGAAGTCTTCGGCCGCGAACGGCACGCGCTGAAAGTCGGCGACACCTACGTGGACGAAGACTACATGCTGTACGATCGTCGCGGCGCCGATCAGAACGCCCGGTCGATGATCAGCGCGGAAATCCACTTGCGGCGGCAGCGTGCCGAAGCAGCGGAAGCCATCGCCCGCCAGGCGTGTCGCGCAGAACGCGTCCGCCACCGCCGGAATGCTGTGCCGGGCTAGCAGCGATCCCTGGAGCGCTAGCGCCAGTCGCTCGGCAAGACGGCGCGCTTCGATTTCGGCCGGCATGCGCCTCAGGTCATTCTCGATGCTGGCGGCGAACGCGTCCAGCCGCGTGTCCGCGCCGCGCGCCAGGCGGATTTCGCCGAGCACGCTCTCCACCGCGTCCGGTTCCTTGTGCATCGCGCGCAGGATGTCGAGGCAAATCACGTTCCCCGATCCCTCCCAGATGGAGTTGAGCGGCGCTTCGCGATACAGGCGCGGAAGAATGCTCTCTTCGACGTAGCCGTTGCCGCCCAGGCATTCCAGCGCTTCGTTCACCACCACCGGGCAGCGTTTCGAGATCCAGAACTTCGCGACCGCAGTCCCCAGTCGCGCGAAACCATGCTCGCCCGGCTCAGTTTGCGCGCGCATCGAAAGCCCGCGCCAGCCGCAGCAGCAACACGGTCGCCGCCTCCGATTCCAGGCATAAATCGGCCAGGACGTTTTGCATCAGCGGCTGATCGATGAGCAGGCTTCCGAAAGCTTTGCGGTGCCGCGCATGATGAATCGCCTGCACCAGCGCCTGCCGCATCAATGCCGCCGCGCCCATGATGCAGTCGAGCCGCGTGTGCTGCACCATCTCGATGATGGTCGACACGCCGCGGCCCTCTTCGCCGATACGCCGCGCCCAGGCGCCGTCGAACTCCACTTCGCTCGAGGCATTCGACCGGTTGCCGAGCTTGGCCTTCAGCCGTCTGGATGTGAAACCGGTTGCGCTCGCCATCCGGCGTCCAGCGCGGCAGCAGAAAACAAGTCAACCCGCCGGGCGCTTGCGCCAACACCAGGAAAGCATCGCACATCGGCGCCGAACAGAACCACTTGTGGCCGGTGAGCAGATACTCGCCTGCGCCCGCCGGCTCGGCCGCCGTTGTATTCGCGCGCACATCCGAGCCGCCCTGCTTTTCCGTCATCGCCATGCCGATGAGCGCGCCGGATTTTTCCGCGACCGGCCGGCAGCGCGGATCGTAGCTCGCTCTCAGAATGTACGGTTCCCATTCGCGCGCGAGATCGCGGCTGCTTGCGGAGCGCCGGAATCGCCGAATAGGTCATCGAAACCGGGCAGGCGTGGCCGGCCTCGTTCTCCGACGCCAGATACATCAGCGCGGCGCGTGCGACGTGCGCGCCCGGCTTTGGATCGGCCCAGGGCAGGGTGGCGAGGCCATGCTCGACTGAAAGCCGCATCACTTCGTGCCAGGCCGGATGAAACTCGACCTCGTCGATCCGGTTGCCGAACCGGTCGTGCGTGCGCAGCACCGGCGGATTCTCGTTGGCCTGGAATCCCCAGCGAATCGCTTCCTCGGAGCCGACGCGCTCGCCAAATTCCGCGAGCAGCGGGCGCGCCCACCGCGCACCTTCGCGATCCACGGCCTCGGCGAGCACGCGATCAGTTGTAAACAGGTTGTAATCGGACAGCGGCGGCGCTTGATTCAAAACTTCATGCGTATTCTTTGCGGCGGGATCGACTGCGAGTTTCACGGAGGCACCTCTCGCGCTTCGATTCTATCAGGCCAGGAGACTGCGACAATGTGCGCATCCTGACTCGCTTGAAATTTTTGCAGCGATCAGCAATTCTTGCCGGGAGCCCAAAGACCGACGCAACGGCCACCGTTCGACAGTCGCAACACCCTTAGTCAAACGCTACGACGCACTTAGCCAACGATTTCGCTCCGCCAGTCCCCTTGGTACTAAACCTGCCCTTACCGGATGGGACCTGAAGCTTCGGCCCCTTGCCAAGGAGCGCCAATGACTCGGGAAGAATACGGAAGCGCATACAAGAAGGGCTACAATCTCACAGTCCGCTTTCTGGTTTCGCGCGGGCTGACGTACGACTCAGCGCAGGAGACTGCGCAGGCGGCGTGGGTAAAGGGTTGGGAGCGGCTTGGCCAGCTCCGCGACTCCCACATGGTACTGACCTGGATGAATAGCATCGCGCTCAACATCCATCGCAGTTGCGTGCGGCGCGAGCCATTCTTCCAGACGCTTCCCGAAATCTCCATCCAGCCCAAGGTGAACCTTGCAGGCATCGATGTGCGGCGCATTTTGAAAACCTGCAAGAAGAACGACCGCATCGTACTCGAGCGCCATTACCTGGAAGGCTACAAAGTTCAGGAAATCGCGCGCGCGCATGGCTGGTCGGAAACCGCCGTCCGCATCCGCTTGCTGCGGGCACGCCGGGCGGTCGGAAAACGGTTTGCGGCATGATCTCGGCATAGTCTTGCCGAGGATCTTGAGGTGGTCGCGCAGTGCGGACCGCCCGCACCGCAACGTAGCCTGAATTACATAGATCAAATCCTGCCAAAGAATATTTTTTGCAATTGGGGCGCAATATGAACTACCATAGAACGTCATACAGGACTAGTCTGGATGGCTCAGCTTTTTCACCGAAGTTCCAACGCCCTAGCCAACGCCAGTATTGCCGCCGTAGTACTCGGAGCCGGGCTGCTGATCGCGTTCGCATACTCGATGGATCGTGGCGCGTACATCACCGATGTGCACGTGGTCCGCGAACAGCCCGTTCCCTTCAGCCATAAACACCACGTCACCGACGACGGCATCGATTGCCGCTACTGCCACACTTCAGTTGAAACGTCTTCGTTCGCCGGACTGCCGGCCACCGAGATCTGCATGAGCTGTCACTCGCAGATCTGGGCGAACGCCGAGATGCTGGAACCGGTGCGGGCCAGCTTCCGGAGTGGCGAATCGATCGAATGGACGCGCGTCCACGACCTTCCGGATTTCGTATACTTCAATCACAGTATTCACATCAACAAAGGCATCGGATGCGCCACCTGCCACGGCCGCGTCGACCAGATGCCGCTGATGTACAAGGAAAACACGCTGTACATGAACTGGTGCATCCAGTGCCACCGCAATCCCGAGAAGTATGTGCGGCCACGGGATCAGGTGTTCAACATGGCCTATCAAGCTCCGGCCAATCAGGAAGAGCTGGGCAAGAAGCTCGTCGAGGAGTATCACATTCAGAGTCTGACCGACTGCTATACGTGCCACCGATGAACGATAAACCCGCTCTTGATCTAAACAAGATTCGGGCTCGGCTGGAATCAGCCCAGGGACCAGAGTACTGGAAGAGCCTCGAAGAACTCGCCGACACCGAGGAGTTTCGGGCGTTCGTCGATGACGAATTCGCCGGACGGTCGCCGGAATGGCTGAATCCCGCGAATCGCCGAACTATTCTGAAGCTGATGGGCGCATCGCTGGCGATGGCCGGCATCACCGCGTGCACCAAGCAGCCGCGCGAGACGATTGTTCCCTACGTTCGACAGCCGGAAGATTTCGTTCCGGGCCTGCCGCTGTATTACGCCACGGCGATGGAAATGGGCGGCGTCGGCACCGGGCTGCTGGTCACCAGCCACCTGGGTCGGCCGACGAAGGTGGACGGCAATCCGGATCATCCCGGAAGCCTGGGTGCCTCCGATTATTTCCAGCAGGCTTCCATTCTGAACATGTACGATCCCGACCGCGGGAAGTCTGTCACCAACAAGGGACAGTTCGCGAGTTGGGTGAGTTTTCAAGCCGCGCTGGCACTGGCGCGCGAGCGGGCGCTGATCAAGAACGGCGACGGCCTGCGGATTCTCACCGAGACGACCACGTCGCCGACGCTGACCGCGCAAATGCAAGGACTGCTCAATGCAATACCTGCCGCGAAATGGCATTCGTATGAGCCGTGCGGCCGCCACAATGCCTACCGCGGCGCGATGCAGGCGTTCGGCCGGCCGGTGAACACGATCTATCATTTCGATCAGGCCGACGTGATCGTTTCGCTGGACGCCGATTTTCTTTCGTGCGGTCCGGGGAATCTGACTTACGCGCGGCAATTCGCCGACAAGCGCCGCGTGATGACCAACGTCACGCATACGCCGCAACCCAAGGAAGATTTGCAGGAAGGCTATCAGGCCGGTCCCATTCCGGCGCGGCCCAATCAGTCGGCTGGATACGCCAACGAAACCACGGCCCGGTCGTGCTGCCGCCGCAGGTGCAAGCGGAAGGCAAGCCGCCTGGCGAAACGACATTGAACCGGATGTACGTCGTCGAGCCGTCGCCGTCGCCGACCGGCGGCATGGCGGATCATCATTTCGTCGTTCGCGCGGGCGAAGTGGAAGCGGTGGCCTGGGATCTGGCGGCCGCACTCGGCGTGAGCGGCGCCACCTCAACCGGAAAACTCAAGGAAGCCGCCGCCATCGCGCGCGACCTCCAGGCGCACAAAGGTTCATGCGTTGTAGTCGCCGGCGAGCGGCAGCCGGCAGCAGTGCACGCGCTGGCGCACGCCATGAATGCGGCGCTCGGCAACGTCGGCAAGACCGTGACGTACACGGATCCGATCGAGGGCAATCCCACCGATCAGATCGAATCGCTGCGCCAGTTAGTCGCCGACATGAACGCGGGCAAAGTGGACACGCTGATGATCCTGAGCGGCAATCCGGTGTACTCGGCGCCGGCCGATCTGGATTTCGCCGCCGCGATGAAGAAAGTGCCGGTTACCGGCTTACCTCGGCCTGTTCCCCGACGAAACCAGCGCGCAGGCAACCTGGTACATCCCCGAAGCGCACTATCTGGAATCCTGGGGCGACGTGCGCGGCTTCGATGGAACCATCAGCTTCGTGCAGCCGTTGATCGCGCCGCTGTATGGCGGAAAGACCGCGCTCGAAGTGATCGCGACGCTGGCGGGCGAACCGGGCAAGCTGCCCTACGACATCGTGCGCGAGTATTGGCAGACGCAGCACAACAGCACCGGATTTCGAAATCTTCTGGGCCAAGGCGCTGCACGACGGCGTGGTTCCCAATACGGCGTTCAAGACCATGGAAGTCAGCGCGAAGACGCCGGCCCCGACCACAAAATCCGCGCAAGGCATCGAGATCATCTTCCGGCCCGACCCGGCCATCTGGGACGGATCCTTCGCCAACAACGGCTGGCTGCAGGAACTGCCCAAGCCGCAGAACAAGATGACCTGGGACAACGCCGTGTGGATCAGCCCGTCCACGGCCGTCCAGAACAATCTCAACACCGAAGACGTGGTGGAGCTGAAGTACCAGGGCCGAACCGTGACCGGTCCGGTGTGGATCATGCCCGGGCACGCCAACGACAGCGTCACGGTGCATCTCGGTTTCGGCAGAACGCGCGCCGGCCAGGTGGGCAACGAAGTCGGATTCAATGCGTACCTGCTGCGCACGTCGGCGGAACCCGATTCCGGTTACGGCGTCGAAATCCGAAAAGTCGGCGGCGGCCATACGTTCGCCACCACGCAGCACAC
Source organism: Terriglobia bacterium (assembly GCA_963792065.1). Taxonomy (GTDB): domain Bacteria; phylum Acidobacteriota; class Terriglobia; order Bryobacterales; family Bryobacteraceae; genus Palsa-89. The sequence goes on along the minus strand of CAWBUU010000001.1, from coordinate 4,018,262 downwards.
CCAAACCATGGAAGGCACCGCGCCGGTGCGAGTGGCCGGCCTCGACGAGTACAAGAAGAATCCGCAGTTCGTCGAAAAGGAGAAGGAAGACAAGCCCCTGCCGCAGTACCTGACTCTGTATCCGGATTACCGATACCAGGGCTACAAGTGGGGCATGACGCTCGACCTGAACGCGTGCGTGGGCTGCAGTTCCTGCGTGACGGCGTGCCAGTCGGAAAACAATATCGCCGTGGTCGGCAAGATCGAAGTGACGCGCGGGCGCCACATGCACTGGATTCGCGTGGACCGCTACTTCAAAGGCAATTGGGACAATCCCGAGCTTTACTATCAGCCGGTGCCGTGCATGCAGTGCGAGAACGCGCCCTGCGAACTGGTGTGCCCGGTGGCGGCGACGGTTCATAGCGGCGACGGCCTGAACCAGATGATTTACAACCGCTGCGTCGGCACGCGCTATTGCTCCAACAACTGTCCCTACAAAGTGCGGCGCTTCAATTTCCTGCTGTACTCGGACTGGTACACCGAAAGCCTGTACGGCATGCGCAACCCTAATGTCACGGTGCGCAGCCGCGGCGTGATGGAAAAATGCACGTACTGCATCCAGCGCATCAACGCGGCCAAGATTCAATCGGAAAAGGAAAACCGCCGCATCGCCGACGGCGAAATTGTTCCCGCGTGCGCGCAGGCTTGCCCGACGCAGGCCATCGCGTTCGGCGACATCAACGACCCCAAGAGCAAAGTGGCGCAGCTCAAAGCCCAGGCGCGAAACTACAGCTTGCTCGAAGACCTGAACACCCGGCCGCGCACCACCTATCTGGGACGCTTGCGGAACCCCAACCCGGAGATCGAGAAAGGCTAGCTTGTGAAGATCGAAGAACTGGAACAAAAAGCGATCGACCCCGGCCCCGATAAGATCATCGCGCCGGGGTTCAACTACGCCACGGTCACCGACAAGATCGCCAACGTCGTCCTGATGCCGATCGAGAAGACGCCGAAGCAGTGGTGGATCACGCTGCTGCTCGCGTTCATGGCGCTGCAGGGCCTGCTGGCCGGCGGATTCTGGCTGCTCTACAAGGGCGTCGGCGTCTGGGGCATCGTGATCCCGGTGGCCTGGGGATTCGCCATCGTCAATTTCGTGTGGTGGATCGGTATCGGCCACGCCGGCACGCTGATTTCGGCGATTCTGCTGCTGCTCAAACAAGACTGGCGAACGTCGATCAATCGATTTTCGGAAGCCATGACGCTGTTCGCCGTCGCGCAAGCCGGCATGTTCCCGATTCTGCACATGGGCCGGCCGTGGCTCGGCTATTGGCTGATTCCGTATCCCAGTTCGATGTGGCTGTGGCCGCAGCCGCGCAGCCCGCTGGTCTGGGACGTGTTCGCCGTCACGACCTACCTCACCGTTTCGCTGATCTTCTGGTTCATCGGCTTGATTCCCGATCTGGCCAGCATGCGCGATCGCGCCAAAAAGAAGTGGCAGGCGGTAACCTTCGGCATGCTCGCGATGGGCTGGCGCGGATCCGCCAAGCATTGGTCGCGCTATCAGATGGCGTATTTGCTGCTGGGCGGCCTGGCCACGCCGCTGGTGGTTTCGGTTCACACCGTCGTCAGCTTCGACTTCGCCATCAGCCTGCTGCCCGGCTGGCACACCACCATCTTCCCGCCGTACTTCGTCGCGGGCGCGATCTATTCCGGATTCGCGATGGTGGTGACGCTGGCCATCCCAACGCGCAAATGGTTCCACCTGGAAGATCTCATCACCATGCGCCATCTGGATTGCATGGGCAAGCTGATGCTCGGCACCGGCCTGATTGTCGCCTACGGCTACATGATGGAAGCGTTCATGTCCTGGTACAGCGGCAATCCGCACGAAATGTTCATGTACATGAACCGCGCCACCGGGCCGTATCGATTCTTCTTCTGGATGCTTGATCCTCTGCAATATTCTGATCCCGCAATCGCTGTGGTCGCGCAAGCGTGCGGCAGAACATTCCCAAGCTCTTTATCGTTTCGATCGTCGTCAACATCGGCATGTGGCTGGAGCGCTTCATCATCGTCATCACCAGCCTGCACCGCGACTTTCTGCCGTCCTCCTGGGGCATGTATTATCCGACCATGTGGGACTGGGCCGTGCTGACCGGCACCCTCGGATTCTTCCTGGTGTTGATGACGCTGTTCGTTCGCGTGCTGCCGTCGATTTCGATCTTCGAGGTGCGCGAAGTGCTGCATCACCTGGCTCCCAACACGTTGGATGACGGCAGCCCTTCGCCGGCTCCGGCGCATGGAGATTGACCGTATGACCGAGACTTTTTGGGATAGACACGGTTTGCACGGAATCATGGCGCAGTTCGAGAACCCCGAACAGCTGCTCGACGCGGCGAAGCGAGCCTACGGCGCCGGCTATCGAAAGATGGATGCCTACTCGCCGATGCCCATCGAGGGTCTGGCGGAGGCCATCGGATTTACCAGGCACTGGGTTTCGCTGGTGGTCTTGATCGGCGGACTGTGCGGGCTGCGTGGGCGGGTTCGGATTGCTGTGGTGGATTGCGGTCGATCGCCTATCCGCACAATGTGGGCGGGCGCCCCTTCGTTAGTTGGCCGATGTTCATTCCCATCACGTTTGAATGCACGGTGCTGCTGGCGGCGCTAAGTTCGGTGGTCGGCATGCTGGCGATGAACAAACTGCCGCAGCCGTATCATCCGGTTTTCAACGTGCAGTCGTTCTGCCGAGCGCGCATCCATCGACCGGTTTTTCCTGTGCATCGAAGCCAACGATCCGAAATTCGATCGCGCCCAGACGCGCGCGTTCCTGGAGGAGCTCAACCCCGAAGAGGTGGCCGAAGTTGAGAAATAGGATTCTCATCTCGATGGGCGCGTTGCTGGCTGCTGGCTCTGGCGGGCTGCCGCCACGACATGCACGACCAGCCGCGCTATAAGCCGCTGGCCGCCACCGATTTCTTCGCCGACCATCGCTCGGCGCGTCCGGAGGTGGAGGGAACCATCGCGCGCGGCCATCTGCGGATCGATGAAGCGCGCTACATCGGCAAAATCGATGGCGAAGACATCACCGAGTTTCCCATTCCCATCGCCAAGGCCGACATCGAACGCGGCCAGGAACGCTTCAACATCTATTGCGCGCCGTGCCACAGCCGCATCGGCGACGGCAACGGGATGGTGGTGCTGCAGAGGCTTACCGGCAGGCCGCTTCCTTCTACAGCGACAAAGCTCATGAACGCGACCGTGGGCCACTTCTTCGACGTGATCTCCAACGGATTCGGAGCCATGCCGAGCTACGCCTCGCGCATCACGCCCGACGATCGCTGGCGCGTGATCGCCTACATCCGCGCGTTGCAATTGAGCGAATCGGCGCGGCTCAACGACGTGCCCGCCGATCAGCGGCAGAATCTGCCGGTGGAAGCCGCCTCCGCGCGAGTATGCTCTGCCGGCCAGTCCCGGGCAGTCCGCGCCCGCCAATTCAGGAGCCCGGCAATGACGCCTCAGAAACACTTCGTCCGCAAATGGATCGCCTGCAGCGCAACGCGCTGGTCATCGGTGTGGTCGCGCTGGCGGCCAGCTGTGTTCGGACTTTTCGCAAAACGCAGCGCACTTCTGGCAATCGTATTTGTTCGCGTTTATTTCTGATCGCAGGCCTGGCGCTGGGCTGCCTGGGCATCTTCCTGCTGCACAACGTGGTGGGCGGAAACTGGGGCGTCGCCATCCGGCGTTTCCTCGAATCGGGCCTGCAGACGCTGCCGCTCGTCGCGCTGTTCGCTGTTCCCGATTCTGTTCTCGTTGCATCACTCTATATTCGTGGACCAGTCCCGACGTCCGGGCGCCGAGATTTCGCAGTCGGGCACAAGGCCGCCTACATGAACATGCCGTTCTTCATCGGACGGACGGTCTTCTATTTCCTGCTGTGGTTCTTCTTCGGGTTCCGCATTCTTGAGGATGGTGAACGAGCACGACCGCACCGGCGATCCCGGCGCTCTTCAAGAACATCAAAGGCGCCAGCGCGCCGGCGCTGCTGCTTTTCGTGGTCTCCACCACCTACGCGTTCATCGACTGGATCATGTCGCTCGAGCCGAGCTGGTATTCCACCATCTACCCGTGGATGTTCACCGTCGGCCAAGTCCTGCTGACGTTCGCGTTCATGATCGCGCTGCTGGTGCTGCTGTCCAAGCGCGAACCGTTCGCCAGTTTCCTGAAGCCCGCGCACTATCACGATCTGGGCAACCTGATGCTGGCCTTCACCATGCTGTGGGCCTACATGTCCTTCGCCCAGTTGCTCATCATCTGGGCCGAAAACCTTCCGGACGAAATTCCCTGGTACATCCGCCGCTTCAGCGGAGGCTGGGGCTACGTCGCCTGGACCATCTCGATCTTCCATTTCTGCGTCCCGTTCTTCCTGCTGCTGATGCGCTTCATCAAGCGGAACCCGAACCTGCTGCGCACGGTTGGCGATCTGGATGATCATCGTGCGCATCCTGGATGTTTTCTGGATTGTGGAGCCGGCCTTCCGCCAGAAGGGCCTGGAAGTCTACTGGACCGATATCGTCGCGCCCATCGGGTTGGGCGGGATCTGGATCGCATTTTTCATTCGCAACCTGAAAGCCAAGAGCCTGCTGGTGCCTGACGATCCCAGGAACACCTACGCACGGGCGCATGGACACTGATATGGAACACGCCTCCGAACATCATTCCAACGGCAACGGCGCCGGCCACGAGCTGCGTGAAGTCAACGTTCGCTTCATCGTCGTGTCGCTGTTTGCCCTGCTGATCGGCGCATTCCTGTGCTGCCTGCTGGCGGTGGGAATCTTCCAGTTCTTCCACAGCACCTATCACCCGGACCGTGCCGCCATCGAAAGCCCGCAGTGATTCCGCCGGAACCGCGCATCGAGGAGAAACCCTACCAGCAATTGCAGGGTGAACGGGCCCGCGAAGACACATCCTCAATTCGTACGCCGTGATTGATAAGAGCCAGGGCATCGTGCGCGTTCCCATCGATCGCGCCATCGACATGCTGGCCGCAGAAGGGCCTGCCGTCGCACGATTATCTGACCGACATTCTGGCGGGCAAGAAGCCGCCGGCTCCGGCCAGCATCCGGAAAAGTACAAGGAAGTAGCAATGCGCAGTAAAAATTGTCATCGCAGCCTTGGTTTTCGCCGCCGCGCTTTCGGCCACCGCCGCGGCGCAGCAGTTCGGGCTGCCCGCCATGGTGAAGGGCGTCGGAATCGATCAGAATCTGAACGCGCAGCTCCCGCTCGGAACTGACGTTCCAGGATGAGACCGGCCAGACCGTTCGGCTGGGCCAGTATTTTCGCCAGAAGCCGGTGGTGCTGGCGCTGGTGTACTACGAGTGCCCGATGCTGTGCGACATGGTGCTCAACGGCCTGAGCCACAGCATGGAGCAGATCTCGCTCAACCTCGGCACCGATTTCGAAGTGGTCACCGTGAGCTTCAATCCGCATGAAACCTGGCAACTGGCCGCCGCGAAGAAGAGCCAACTACGTCGAAAAGTATAAGCGCAAGGGCGCCGTCGCAGGGCTGGCACTTCCTCACCGGCCAGGAAGACAACATCAAGAATCTGGCGGACACCGCCGGCTTCCACTACAAGTACGATCCCGATCACCAAGCAGTACGCGCACGCCAGCGGCATCATGGTGATTACGCCGGACGGCAAGATCTCGCAATACTTTTACGGCATCGAGTACAAGCCGCGGGATCTTGCGCCTCGGCCTGGTGGAGGCGTCGCAGAACAAGATCGGGACGCTCGCCGACCAGGTCCTGCTGTTCTGCTTCCACTACGATCCGATGACCGGCAAATACGGACTGGTGATCACGAACGTCACCCGCGTGCTCGGCATCGGCCACCGTGCTGGCGCTGGGAGGCTTGGTGTTTATCCTGCTGCGGCGCGACCGGCAAAAGACGGCGCATATCCGGGAGGTCTGCCTAAGAGAATGCACTTGCCATTCTTTCCGGAAGCGGCTTCGTCGCATCGCCGCAGAACGTCGACTACCTGTACTACTACCTGACCGCCGTCACGGTCGTGATGACCGGCGCTGATTTTCGCCGCGGTGTTCATTTTCGCCATCAAGTACCGCCGCCGCTCCGACGACGAGATCCCCGCGCCCATCCACGGCTCGCTGATTCTCGAAATCGGCATGGTCGGTCGTTCCGTTCCTCGTCATGCTGACCTTCTTCTGGTGGGGCGCGCAAATCTTTTTCGAAAACGCCAGCGCGCCGGCCAACGCCATGGACGTCTACGTGGTCGGCAAGCAATGGATGTGGAAGATCCAATATCCGGGCGGCCAGCGCGAGATCAACGAACTGCATGTGCCGGTGGGACCGCCCGGTGAAGCTGACGCTGGCTTCCGAAGACGTCATCCACAGCTTTTTCATCCCGGCTTTCCGCATCAAGCACGACGTGGTGCCGGGCCGCTACGACACCATGTGGTTCACCGCCACCAAGCCTGGCCGCTATCATCTGTTCTGCGCCGAGTACTGCGGAACCGAGCATTCCGGCATGATGGGCTGGGTCACCGTGATGAACGAGGCCGACTATGAGAACTGGCTCGGCGGCGGCGGCTCGGAAGGAACCATGGCGCAGCAGGGCGAACGGCTGTTCCGCAGTTGGGCTGCTCCACTTGCCATCTGCTCGATCAGCAGGGCCGCTGCCCCATCATGCGCGGCGTGTATGGCTCGCGCGTTCAGTTGAACGACGGGCAAACGGTTCTGGCCGACGACGCCTACATCCGCGAATCGATTCTCAATCCCAACGCGAAGATCGTCGCCGGCTATCAATCCGATGTCATGCCCACCTTCCAGGGGCAAATTAGCGAAGAACAATTGCTGCAGTTGATCGTCTACATCAAATCGCTGGCGATTACCAGCACGCCGACGCGCGCCCCCAACTGGAGCGGCTCGGTAACCGATCGGGGCCGGTACGTCAGCGCCCCGGCGAATTCTAGCGCGAGTGTTAAACAATGAGTACTGCTTTACAAGACCCGCAGGTCGCGATGAAACGCCGAATTACCTGAACGCGGAGTACGGCTGGAAGTCCTGGCTGTTCACCAAGGACCACAAGCGCATCGCCGTGCTGTACATCATCTCGATCACCGTCATGTTTTTCATCGGCGGGATCTTCGCCAGCCTGATCCGGACCGAGCTGCTGACGCCGCAAGGCGACCTGGTCAATTCCGACACCTACAACAAGTTCTTCACCATGCACGGCATCGTCATGGTGTTCTTCTTCCTGATCCCGTCCATCCCGGCGACGCTCGGAAACTTTTTCGTGCCCATGATGATCGGCGCCAAGGACCTGGCGTTCCCGCGCATCAATCTATCTGAGCTGGTACATCTACATCGCCGGCGCGCTGTTCGCGCTGGCGGCCATCGTGCTGGGCGGCGTCGACACCGGCTGGACTTTCTACACGCCCTTCAGCAGCACTTACTCGAACACGTTCGTCATCACCGCCGCGGTGGGCGTGTTCATCGCCGGATTTTCGTCCATCCTCACCGGGCTGAACTTCATCGTCACCATCCATAAGATGCGCGCGCCCGGGATGACCTGGGGCCGTCTGCCGCTGTTCGTGTGGGCCAACTACGCGACTTCGCTGATCCAGGTGCTCGGCACTCCGGTGGTCGCCATCACGCTGGCGCTGGTGGGTCTCGAGCGCGCCTTCCACATCGGCATTTTCGATCCGGCCATCGGCGGCGATCCCGATCCTGTTCCAGCACATGTTCTGGTTCTACTCGCATCCGGCCGTCTACATCATGATTCTGCCGGGCATGGGCGTGATCAGCGAACTGGTGACCTGCTTCTCGCGCAAAGGCAATTTTCGGATATCCGTTCATTGCCGGCTCCAGCCTCGGCATCGCGATCATCGGCTTCCTGGTGTGGGGCCATCACATGTTCGTCACCGGCATGTCGATGTATGCCAGCCTGTACTTCTCGTTCCTGACGATGCTGGTCGCCGTTCCTTCCGCCATCAAGGTGTTCAACTGGACCGCCACCATGTTCCGCGGGTCCATCAGTTTCGATACGCCGATGCTCTACGCCTTCGGCTTCATCGGCCTGTTCACCATCGGCGGATTGACCGGCCTGTTCCTGGCGACGCTCGGCGTGGACGTGCACGTCACCGACACCTACTTCGTGGTCGCGCACTTCCACTACGTCATGGTGGGCGGCATGGTGCTGGCGTATCATGGGCGGGATGCATTTCTGGTGGCCGAAGATGACCGGGCGGATTGTATCCGGAAGGCTGGGCGAAGTTCTCCGCGCTGCTGGTATTCGCCGGATTCAACGCTGACTTTCTTCCCGCAGTTCATTCTGGGCTACCTCGGCCAGCCGCGCCGCTATCACGCGTACGCGCCCGAGTTCCAGGTGCTCAACGTATTTTCCACCGCCGGCGCAACCATCCTCGGCCTGGGCTACATCATTCCGCTAATCTATTTCTTGTGGTCGCTCAAGTACGGTCCCAAGGCCGGCGACAATCCGTGGAAGGCAACGGGCCTGGAATGGAAGACCAGTTCGCCTCCGCCGACTTACAATTTCGAGCAGACGCCGATAGTGACCGAAGAAGCTTACGCCTACGCCAAGGAGGAGGCTCACGTTGGCTGATACGCACGGCGCGGTAGCGGAGCACGCCGAACACTCCAAGTACCTTCGCCATCATTTCGACGACATGGCGCAGCAGTTCGACTCCGCCACGCTCGGAATGTGGGTGTTCCTGCTGACGGAAATCATGTTCTTCGGCGGGCTGTTCGCCGCCTACACCATTTACCGCAACATGTATCCGGGAGCGTTCGCCAGCACCAGCACGCACATGAATCCCAGTTGGGGCGCCGCCAACACGGCCGTGCTGATCGTCAGCAGCTTGACCATGGCGCTGGCTGTTCGCGCTGCGCGCATGGGCCAGCAGAAGGCCCTGCAGTTGTTCCTGGTCCTCACCATCATCTTTCGGTCTGGCCTTTCTGGGCATCAAGGCGCTTCGAGTATCACGAGCATTGGGTCGACAATGAAGGTCCCGCTGATCGGTGGACATTGGGACTATAGCAACACTCCCGAATTTCCGGATCAGGCGCAATACGCCCAGCAGGCCCAAATCCTGTTTTGCTTCTACTTCTTCATGACCGGTTTCCACGCGCTGCACATGGTGGTGGGCGTCGGTCTGATGCTGACTATCCTGATGATGGCGAGGCGCGGCGTGTTCAGCAAGGATTACTTTACGCCGGTGGAAATCAGCGGTCTGTATTGGCATTTCGTCGATATTGTCTGGATTTTCCTGTTCCCGCTGCTGTACTTGATTGGACATACGAGGAAGCTTCTCTGATATGCATTCAATTCCCAGCGTTCGCACCTACGTCACCATCTGGGCCATCCTGACGTTCATGACGTTCCTGACTTACGAGGTCGCGCAGATCGACCTGGGCGAGTGGAACGTCGTGGTTGCGCTGCTCATCGCGTTCTTCAAGATGAGCCTGGTGGTCCTGTTCTTCATGAACCTGAAGGCCGAAAACCGCTCACCAAGCTGTTCGCCGGGGCCGGATTCTTCTGGCTCATTCTGCTGCTGGGGCAGACCGCGCTCGACTACATCTCGCGCACCTGGATGCCCGAAGGCAAGATGTGGTAACTAGCGCGCTGCCCGCAGCGTGTTGGTAGACGCGTCCCAGGTGAAGATGCACTCCGCGCCCGCGCCCGCATTTGGAGTGACCGGGGTTTGCATTTCGATACATTCCTGAAAGCCGTTGGCGAACGCGTAGACGCCATCCAGCGTGCGGGGCAATCCTGTCACCACGACTCGTTGCCCGGTAGCTCTTGCGCATTGCGCCGCGGTGAGACAAGCGGTCTGTACTGCTTGCGAAGCTTTTTCCCAGCCGCGCAAATTGTGTAACAGCGCCGTCCCGTGAAAGAGAACCAGCACTGACGCCACCAGGAGCTGCTCTCTTCTCCGCAGCGATTCGCAGAGTGAGGCCAGGAGCAGACATGTGCCGATCGACGGCAAGTACAGAACGCGAGCCTTCTCCAGATCCACTCCGATCAGCAATTGCGAAAGCGCCGGCGCCGCGGTGAGCAAGGCAAACCCTATCCCCAGCGTCAGCCGTGAAATTCCGGCGCGGGCAGAGAAGAGCCTGGCCAGCGCGGCGAGGTACACCAGCGTCAAGATTGTGAGCGCGGCTTCCGGTCGAATCGCCCAGTCCACTGGAAAGAAGAGAACTGCCCACAATCGCAGCGCCAGCGCCTTGAGCGACGGCAGCAAGGTCACTCCACCTCCGTACCCGCCGATTCCGCCGAGCAGATTCCAGCGATACGCAAACACGATCGCGGTTATTGCGGCGAACACCAGTAGAAGTCGCCAGACGTTTGAATTGCGGATCTCGCCACGGCAGACCGCCAGCAGCGCGGCCACCAACACAAACGAATAAGCCGATTCTTTGGACAGCAGCGCGACCATCATCGACGCTGCGGCGGCGCATTCGTAGAGGATCCGGCGCGCGCCTGTCGCACGCCAGGACAGCGCAAACGCCAGAGTGGCCACCAGGAAGAAGAAGGTCGCCAGCAGATCGAATCGTCCGGCGATCCACACCACGGCCTCGGGATGCGATCCGTGCAGTGCGAAGAGCGTCGCGGCAAGCCACGCTCCGAATCGCGAGAAGCCCAGTTCGCGCCGCCAACGCATACACCAACATCGCGTTCGCCGCGTGGATGACGAAACCAATCCAATGCCAGCCAGCCGGATCGCTGTTCGCCCACTTCGCGCTGATCACGTAGGAGAGGTAGCCGGCTGGACGGAACGATCCGTCCCCGCCGCGGGTCGCGAAAACGCTGCGCCAGCTCCACGGAGTGTGCGCCTGGACTAGCAGGGTGAAATCGTCCGACAAGAAATAGGAATGCGCCAGCCAGGCAAAGCAGGCGATCGCCATAAGCGCCATGGCTGCCAGGTTCAAGACGTCGACGCGGCTGGGCGCCCGCCGAGTCTCCGAGCCGTTGCCCCATCGCGTCGCGCGCAGAAACGCGACCAACATGCCGGCCACCACGAACCACGATTCGGCGTTCAGCGAAATCGGAATGCATCAAGTCTATCAGACCGCTGCAAAAACGCGCGGCTGCATTGGCCGCAACGGTACAATCGGGAATTGAAGAAGTTCGACGTTGTCATTGTCGGAGGCGGACACAACGGGTTGGTCTGCGCCGCGTATCTGGCGCGAGCGGGCCGCAAGGTTCTGGTGCTTGAAAAGCGCGAGCTGGTGGGCGGATGCGCGGTCACTGAAGAGATTTGGCCGGGCTATCGCGTGTCCACCGCGGCTTACCTTACCAGCCTGCTGCAGGAGCGCATCATTCGCGAGCTGGAGCTGGAGCGCTTCGGATATCACGTCGACGCCAAGGACCCCGCGTTCTTCTCCGCGTTCCCCGACGGCCGGCATCTGTTCATGTGGCAGAATCGCGCCAAGACGCTTGGCCGAGATCGCGCGGTTCTCAAAGCACGATGCGGAAGTGTTTCCCGCCTACGAAGAACATCTCGAGCGAATCTCCGAGGTCGTCGAGAGCCTTCTACTCACGACGCCGCCCGAGTTCCCGCCGGATGGCCTCGGCGATTTCGTGGACTACCTGAAACTCGCCGGAAGATTCCGCCGCCTTCCTCCCAAAGAAATCGTCAGCCTGGTGAAGATCTTCACTGAAAGCGCAGTCGACTTCCTGGACGAGTGGTTCGAGTCGGACGAAATCAAAGTGACGCTGGCCACCGATGGTGTGATCGGCGCCAACGGCGGCCCGCGGTCTCCGGGCACGGCCTACATCTTGCTGCACCACGTCATGGGGAGCGTCGGAGGCAAGCGCGGCCTGTGGGGATTCGTGCGAGGCGGAATGGGTGCGGTATCGAACGCCATCGCGGAATCGGCGCGCAGCCATGGCGCTGAGATCCGAACCAACGCGTCCGTTGACCACATCCGCGTGCAAGACGGCCGCACGCGGGGTGTTGTTCTAGAAGGCGGAGAAGAGATCGAAGCCGCGATCGTAGCCAGTAACCTGACTCCGCAGCAGACCTTCCTGCACCTGGTCGACCGGCAAGCATTGCCGAATGATTTCGTCGACGCGATCCGCAAGTACCGCAGCGAAGGCACATCCTGCAAGATCAATCTGGCGCTCGACGGCTTGCCGAATTTCAGTGCTCTGCCCGGCGCTCCCGGTCCGCAGCATCGCGCCACCATGCATATCTGCCCGTCGCTCGATTACGTCGAGCGCGCCTGGGACGACGCCAAGTACGGCCGCCCGTCCGCCTCGCCGTTGCTCGAACTGACCATCCCGACCATGTACGATCCTTCGCTCGCGCCGCCCGGCAAGCACATCATGGGAATCTTCCTGCAGTACGCTCCTTACACTTTGCGCGACGCCACCTGGGATGAACTGCGCGAGCCGTTCGCCTTCCGCGTGCTCGACCTGATCGAAGAATACGCGCCGGGCTTCCGCTCGCTCGTTATCAACAAGCAGGTGCTTACGCCGCTCGACCTGGAGCGCCGCTTCGGTCTCACCGGCGGCAACATCTTTCACGGCGAGATGAGCCTCGATCAGATGTTCGTGATGCGCCCGGTGGCCGGATGCGCGCGCTACCGTACGCCGATCCGCGGCCTGTATCTGTGCGGCTCGGGAACGCATCCCGGCGGCGGCGTGATGGGCGCGCCGGGTCACAACGCCGCGCGCGAAATTCTGAAAAACTGACCGGGAGCGTCGCTACAATGGAGCTATGCTCCAGCCCGCCATCTTCCGCGAATACGACATCCGCGGCATCGCCGAAACCGAACTGCTCAGCCCGGACGTCGAGCAGCTTGGACTCGGACTCGGAACTTATCTGGTACGCCACAGCGGCCGCAAAATCAGTGTCGGTCGCGATTGCCGTCTCAGTTCTACTCGACTTCGCGACGCGCTGATCGCCGGCCTGCGCCGCGCGGGCTGCGACGTTACCGACATCGGCGTCGTACCCACACCGGTGCTGTATTTCTCCGCCCAGTACTTGCATGCCGACGGCGCGGTCATGATCACCGGAAGCCACAATCCGGCCGAGTTCAACGGCTTCAAGACGGTTTGCGGCGCGGGCACGCTGCATGGCGACGAGCATTCAGGAAGTGCGCCGTATCATCGAGCGTCAGGACTTCGAGCGAGGCTCGGGACAACTCGCCACCATAGACGTCGTCACCCCCTACGTTGACGAGATCGCGGCGCAGTTTCGATTCGATCGCCGCATCAAGGTAGTCGCCGACGCCGGGAACGGCACTGCCGGCCCGGTGATGCATCGTATTTTTGAGAAGCTCAATGTCGACGTGACCGAGCTGTTCTTCGAAATGGATGGCCATTTTCCCAACCACCATCCCGATCCCACGGTCCCCGCCAATCTCGCGGCATTGATCGACAAGGTTCGCAAAACCGGTGCGGAGCTTGGCATCGCGTTTGACGGCGATGCCGACCGCATCGGCGCCGTCGACGAGCATGGCAACGTCGTCTATGGCGATATGCTTCTGCTCATCTACGCGCGCGAGATCCTGGAGCGCAAGCCGGGTGCGACATTCATTGGCGAAGTGAAGTGCTCGCAATTGATGTACGACTACATCAATCAGTGGGGCGGCAACGCCATCATGTACAAGACCGGCCACTCGCTGATCAAAGCCAAGATGAAGGAAGAGCACGCAGAACTCGCGGGCGAAATGTCCGGGCACATGTTCTTCGCCGACCGCTATCGCGGCTACGACGACGCGCTCTATTCGGCCTGCCGCCTGATTGAAATCGTCGCCAAGTCCGGCAAGCCGCTGTCGGCGCAGCTTGCTGAAATTCCGAGAACGGTTTCTACTCCCGAGATTCGCGTCGATTGCCCTGACGACTTGAAGTTCGAAATCGTCCGCCGCGTCGCTGAACACTTCAAGAGCAAATACAAAACCGTGGACATCGACGGAGTTCGCGTGATCTTCCCGGAAGGCTGGGGACTCCTGCGCGCCTCCAACACGCAGCCCGTACTCGTGATGCGGTTCGAAGCGTCGAATGAGCATCTACTGCAGCAGTACCAGACGGAAGTCGAACAGGTTCTCGAAGACGCCAAGCGCGGAGTGAGCGCATGAGGCGCACGCGCCTTGCTTTCGCCTTCCTGATGGCGGCTGTTTCGGCGTTTGCCCAGCCCCGGCAAGTCGTCCTGCATGCCTCACGGTTGCTCGACGTCGAGACCGGAAGAATGCTCACTCCCGGCGAGGTGCTGGTGCGCGGAGAGCGCATCGCCGAAGTGGGGTCCTCAGTGACGCATACGCCGGGTGTCGAAATCACCGATCTGGGCGATCGCACGCTGCTGCCCGGCTTGATAGACGCGCACGTTCATCTGTTCCTGCATCCCGGCGCCGAGGATCTGCAGACAGTCGAAGAGTCGGTGCCGCAGCGCACCATCATCGCGACCCAGGCCGCGCGCGCGGACCTGATGGCCGGATTCACCGCCGAGCGCGACATGGGGACCGAAGGCGCGGGCGCCGCCGACACCGCGGTGCGCAATGCCATCAACAGCGGACTCATTCCCGGCCCGCGTCTGCGCATCAGCGGCAATGCAGTCTCTATTCTGGGAGGCCACGAAGACGCCATCAATTACAATCCCGACGCAGCATGTGCTGTCGAACGCGACCTATGCCAACAACGCCACCGAACTGGTCAACGTAATCCGAGAGCAGTACAAGCTCGGCGCCGACTTCACCAAGATTTATGAGACCGGCCGCGATTCAATGGTCGATGGCAAGTTCTCGACTCCCTATCAATACTCAGAAGCGGAACTCAGCGCCGCGGTGCACGAAGCAGCGCGTGTCGGCAAGCACGTCGCCGTTCACGCAACCGGCGAGCCGGGTACGCTCTACGCGGCACGCGCGGGCGTCGCCTCCGATCGACCATGCCGATCAGCTCAGCGACGAAACCATGCGACTCATGAAGGAACGGCACATTTTCGCCGTGCCCACGTTTGCGATTTCCGAGTATTTCGCCGAGCACGCCGCGACTCCTCAGGAAGCCTCTCGCCGCCGGCGCGATGCATCGAGTATCACGCACGCGAGTTCCGCAAACAGCTCGCTGCCGGTATTCCGATCGCCATGGGTTCCGATGTCGGGCCCGTTTCCGCACGGAACGCAGGCCCGCGAGTTCGTCCTGATGGTCAAGTACGGCATGACGCCGCTCGCCGCCATCCAGGCCGGCACGTTGAACGGCGCGCAAGCTGCTCGGCTGGAAAAACCAGATCGGCGATTTGAAGTCCGGCTATTTCGCCGACGTAATCGCTGTCAACGGCAATCCGCTCGAAGACATCAGCGCGCTCGAAAAAGTCACGTTCGTGATGAAGGGCGGCGAAGTGGTCCGCCGCTAGTCGCCGGCTGCGCCTGCACCGCCATTTCAAGTGCCGGCTCGGCCGGCGGTGGCTGCTGGGCTTCCCCGTGATCGAACTTCACCGACACCAGTTTCGACACGCCCGGCTCCTGCATGGTGACGCCGTATAACGACTGCGCGGCTTCCATGGTGCGCTTAGCGTGCGTGATCACGATGAACTGCGTCTTACCCGACATCTCTTTCAACAGGTGCGTGAGCCGCTCGATGTTCGGTTCGTCCAGCGGCGCGTCCACTTCGTCGAGAATGCAGAACGGACTGGGCGTGTAATGGAAGATCGCCATCAGCAGCGCCATCGCGGTCAGCGATTTCTCGCCGCCCGAAAGCAGCAGCACGTTCTGCAGCCGCTTGCCCGGAGGCGAAGCCACGATGTCGATGCCGGATTCGGCGATGTTGGTTTCATCCGTCAGCCGCATCTCGCCGGTACCGCCGCCGAACAGCGTGCGGAACAGAGTAGCGGAAGTGTTCATTGACCGCTTCGAACGCTTCCGCGAAGCGTTTGCGCGACTCGACGTCGATATCGTGGATAGCTTTCTCGGTGTCGCGAATCGAATCCAGCAAGTCCTGCCGCTGGGCGTTCAGAAAATCGTAGCGTTGCTGCGCTTCCTGGAACTCTTCGAGCGCTTGCGGATTCACCGGCCCCAACGCCTCGATGCGAGCCTTGATCTCCTGGTATTTCTGCTCGGCTTCCTCGAGCGCCGCGTCGTCGAGCACGGCTTCTTCGCCTGCCGCGAGTTCCTCGAGAGGCGCGTTCAGTTCCTTGCGGCTGGTTTCGTCCAGATACTTCAACTCGGCTTGCTTCCTCACCAGTTCAAGCTCGACTTGCGAGCGCCGCTCCTGTGCCGTCTGCACGTCGATGCGGAGTTGCTTCAGCGTCTCTTCGGTCGCCGCGAGATTCGCGCGCAGCGTCGTCTCCTGCTCTGCCAGTCTTGCGACCGTTTCTTCCGCGGAGCGGATCTCTTCAACGAGCGCTCCGGCGCGCCGGTCGAGTTCGATGTTGTCGGCGAGCAAGCGGGATCGTTCGACACCGAGCCGCTCCATTTCGGAGGCGATCTCCTGCAGGTTCGTCACTATTTCTTCGATCTGCGTCTGGAAGCGCGCCTGCGCGGCCTGCTCGGAACGGCGGCGCTCTTCGAATCCGGCCAGGTCGGCTCGCAGCGCGGCGTGTTCTTCCACCAACGTGTGCGCCACCGCCTGCAGTTCCTCGAAGTCCGTACGCGATTGTTCCAGCACCTGCTCTTCGACGGACCGGGCCGTTTCCTTTTCGTCGACCAGTTGCTGATCGTGCTCCTGCTGCAAGCGCGCGCGGTCGCCTTCCTGCCTGAGCCTCTCCAACTCGAGCCGCGCAACCGACAAGCGCGACGATGCACGCGCGAATTCCTCGGCCATCTTGCGGTGCTCGTGATCGAGCGCCAGCGCTTCCTTCTCCTGGTTCTGCTGCAGCGCGCGCAGAGCCTCCACATCGTCGCTGAGCGTCGCGATCTCTCGCTCCAGTTGATCGAGGCCAGCGGCGGTCTCTTCCACCGCCGTGTGTTTCGATATAACTTCGCCGGTCAGCTCGCGCAATTCGCGCTTCAACGCCAGCGGTCCGCTGCTGGTCTTCTTTCCGCCGCTCACGGCGTGGCCGTGATAGCTGACTCCGTCGGGCAGCAGGAAAAAACAATCCGGATGCTCGATCGACAACCGCTGCGCCGCGCTGCGATCGCTCGCCAGGAAACAACGCGACAGGCGCGGCAGCAGATCCTGCGGCGCGGCGGCGAATCCGTTGGTGAAGCGCAGATGATTGCTGAGCCGGCCGACGATCCCGTCAGCGCCTTCAATCTGTTCCAAAGCGGCGTGCCGTTCGTCCGGCTGCGGATGCACCAGGAAAGTCGCGCGGCCGTCCAGTTCCGCGCGCATGACATCGATGCCGCGCTCGGCCTCGTTCCAGTTTTCGACCACCACGTATTCCAACTCTTCGTGCAAGAAATCTTCGGCGGCCTTTTCGTAAGCCGGCTCGACTTCGACGAAGTCCGCCAGCACGCCTGCGGGCCGGAAGCCCTCGGCCTGTCCCTGTTCGATGGCGGTGAACAGACGCTTGACGCTTTCGGTGGTGTAGGCGCGATGCGAGAGAATCTCTTCGAGCGAGTCCTTGCGGGCCTTGAGCCGCGACGCCTCGGTGCGAAGCTGATCCAGCACGCGGCGAGTCTCGGTGGCGCGCGCCTTGCGGTCGTTCATCTCTTCTTCGGCGCGCCGCTTGCGATCGGCCGTGGAATCGAGTTCCATTTGGCGCGCGGACATCTTGCTGGACAGGTCGGCCTTCAGAGCCTTCAGGCGATCGAGATCGCCGGTGGCGCTCTCTTCGTCGTGTCGGCAGCGCGCCGAATCGCGGTCGATGGCCGATAGATACTCGCTGATCTGGACGAGCTGATTCTTGAGCGCCGACGCCTCGCCCAGCAGCCGCAGCACGTTCTGGCGCCCGGCCTCCAGCGTCTTGGTGCGTTCCTGCAGCGCTTGCTGGATCTGCTCGCGTTCGGCGGTTTTGGCCGCCAGCCGCTCGCGCGCCGATTCGGTCTGGCGTTCCAGTTCGGCTACCTGCGCGAGATGCTTCTCCAGCTCCTCGCGAAGCTGAGATCCCCGGCGCTCCAGTTCCTGCGTGTCCGTTTCACCCTGCGTGAGCCGCTGCTCGATGGCGCCGATCTGGCTCGCCTGCGCATCCAGTTTTCCGCGCGTGCGTTCCTGCTCGAGCTGCAAATCGGCGAGGCGCTGGCGCGCGCCGGTTAACTCGGCATCGTTGCGATAGCAGGTCTCCTGCAGCGCGGTGTGCTCGGTCTCGCGCTCGGCCACCTGATTGGTGAGATTCTGAAACTCGGACGTCGCCAAGTTGAGATCGAGCGCCGTCTTCGCCGCGTCGCGCTCCAGCATCCGGTAGCGGCCGGTGAGCGACCGCCGCAGTTGCGTGGTCAGCTCGCCCTTCAGTTCTTCGTATCGCCGCGCCTTGGAAGCCTGCCGCTTCAGCGAGTTCACCTGGCGGCTGACTTCTTCGAGAATGTCGAACACGCGCGAGAGATTCTGCTTGGCGCCCTCGAGCTTCGCCTCGGCCAACCGCTTTTTGGTTTTGAACTTGCCGATGCCCGCGGCTTCTTCGATGATTGCCCGCCGATCCTGCGGCTTGTTGCTGAGAATCTGGCCGATGCGTCCCTGCTCGATGATCGCGTAGCTCTCCGGGCCGAGACCCGTGCCGATGAACAAATCCTGGATGTCGCGCAGGCGCGCCAGCTTGCCGTCGATCAGGTACTCGCTCTCGCCCGACCGGAACAGGCGGCGCGTGATCGTGACCTCGCTGGGTTTGTGATCTACGTGACCGTTGCCGTTCGACACGCCATTGGCCGTGCCGTTCGTTTCGACATGTCCATTTTCGTGATGAGTGCGGTGAACGTGGTCGTGCTCGCCGGAAGGATCCACCAGCGTCATCGTCACCGACGCCAGACCCAGCGGCTTGCGGTCGCGCGTGCCGGCGAAGATGACGTCCTCCATGCGCGCGCCGCGCAGTGACTTGGCTGACTGTTCGCCTAAGACCCAGCTGATGGCGTCACTTAGATTGGATTTTCCACAGCCGTTGGGACCCACGATGGCGGCGATACCCGAACCGGGAAACCGCATCTCGGTCCTCTCAACGAAGGACTTGAAGCCCTGAATCTCGACCCGCTTGAGTTTCAGCAAAATGCCTGCCCCTCCTATTATGACATTCGGGGGATGCTGCTATGGTAAACCGGTGCAGGGCGAAAGTAAAGCGGGTGAGTACCAATATTTAGGGGTCTCTGGCACAGGGCTACCATATATGTACCAGCACAATCCGATTGGCTTCGTTTTGACGACGGCTATCATGGAAGGATGCCATCGGCTGACGACGTACGACAAGACCCCGACTGGGTGAAAGGCGCTGCGCGCGCCCACGTTTACCTCCGCGTGCTGGGGATGGATGATGTCGAGGTCCTTCGCGACTCGACTTATAAGACCACGGATCGCGGCCCGCTGCACTTCGACTTCTATCGGCCACTTGCTCCGGCAGCGGGCGCCGCGCCTTGCGTGATCTTCATTCATGGCGGACCGATCCCGTCGAACCTGCTCACCAATCCCAAGGACTGGGGCGTGTTCCAGTCGTTTGGTCGACTGCTCGGGGCCGCGGGTCTGGCGGCCGTCGCGTTCAATCACCGGTTCTTTTCGCCGGCCGAGGCGAAGGATGCGCTGGCCGACGTGCAGGACCTGGTGGAGCACGTTCGCGAGAGGAGCGAATCGCTTGGCATCGACAGAAACCGTGTCTGTCTGTGGGCGTTCTCGGGGGGCGGTGTCTTGCTAAGCCCGTTTCTAGGCGCTACGCCCGACTACGTGCGCTGCATCGTGGCTTACTACGCCGTGATGCACGCATCGGCGCCGGAGTTTTCGCCCGCGACGCAGATTGCCGCGAATGCCGGAAGACTACCTGACATTCTCGTCGCCCGCGCCGGACACGACGTGCCCGCGTTGAACGACGCACTCGCGCATTTCATCGACCAGGCCTTGAAGAAGAACGCGACGCTTGATCTGCTCAACCACGCCACCGGCCAGCACGGATTCGATTGCCGCGACGACAACGAGAGAACCCGCGACATTCTGCGGCGGACGATCGAGTTCGTCAAAGCCAGCCTGGCTTAGGAGCGCTACGGCTTTCGGCCTTTCACGTCCTCGAGGTAGGTACGCAACACCTCGGCGATGCTCCAGGCTTGCGCGAAGCAACCGCCTGCGTGATGCGGCGGATCGCCATCGAAAACTTCGGAGATCTGGCCGAGGCCGCCTTGCCAAAGGTGCGCTCGCAGCGGGTTCAAGAACTGATCGGCGCGGTGGCGAACCTGCTGGTCGTTTCCGTGCACCTTTACGTAGGCGGTTAGAAACGGCCCCAGCAGCCACGGCCAGACGGTGCCCTGATGATAAGCGCCATCGCGCTGGTAGCGATCGCCGCCGTAGTGGCCCTTGTAGTTCGGATCGCGCGGCGACAGCGTCCGGAGTCCGTAGGGAGTCAGCAGTTCCCACTCGACGACATCGACCACGCGCGCGGCCTTGTCGCCGGTGAGCAGCGGGTGCGGCAGGCTGACGGCGAAGATCTGGTTGGGACGGAGCGAGGCGTCGGGGCCGGAGTCGGTCAAGACATCGTAGAGGCAGCCGTCGTGGTCGTTCCAGAATGCGACGTCGAAGTTCGCGCGAGTCTGTGCGGCTAAGTCCGCGTAATGTAGCGCCTGATCCGGCTCATCGAACGCCTCCGCCAGTTGTTCCATCACACGCAGCGCGTTGTACCACAGCGCCTGGATCTCCACGGGCTTGCCTTCGCGCGGCGTGACCACCCAATCGTCCACCTTGGCGTCCATCCAGGTGAGCTGCACGCCGTGCTCGCCGGCGCGGAGAAGGCCGTCGGAATCGAGCCGGATTCCAAAGCGCGTCCCTCGTCTCATGCCAGGCGATGCTGTCGGCCAGGGGCTGGTAGAGTTCGGCGCGCACGAAATCGTAGTCCTGTGTGTAGCGGAGAAATTCGGACACGGCGTGGAACATCCACAGCGTGGCGTCGACGGTGTTGTACTCCGGTGTTTCGCCCGATTCCAGGAATCGATTCGGCAGCATGCCTTGATCCATGCTGTGGGCGAAAGCTCGCAGGATGTTGCGCGCGTCGTCGAAGCGGCCGGTGACCAGCGTGAGGCCGGGCAGCGAGATCATGGTGTCGCGGCCCCAGTCGCCGAACCAGGGATAGCCGGCGATGACCGTCTTCTGGTCGTCGCGCGCCACCAGGAAATGGTCTGCAGCCGAGGTGAGCAGTTTGGCGAAGGCGTCGTCGGCCGGCGCTGCGCTCGCGATCTTCTCGCGCCGCTCCACCTCTTCGTCTTCCAGGAGACGCGCCTCGGCGGCTTCGTGATGCCGGGTTGACGCGATGATGGCGGCGGCGCCGTTTCCCGCGAAGATTGAAGCGCAGCAGGAACGGGCTGTACAGATCCTCCAGCCAGTCCAGGCCGCGCTCGCGTTCACGCGTGGTATTCGAAGTTGTAAAACCAGAAGCCAGTGGTCGTCGATCGAGTCGGCGGTGTGCGCGAAGTGCAGGCTGGGCAGGCCGTCGTAGGGCGTCACGGTTGCCGTGCCGGTCCCGATCTCGACCTCGCGGCGGATCGCGTTGTTCGCGTGCGTGGTGTTGTGGTAATCGCGGAAGGCGATCAGCGGGCGGACTTCGAGGATGGCGGAGCGGCCATCGAGTGTCGCCGAACAGCTCGTATTGGATCACGACCGATGTTTTCGCCGTCGACCAGGAAGATCGGATTTCTCGATCTCGAGGTCGTCGATGCGGTAAGTTGAACACCGGGAACGGATCCAGGCGAAACGAATTGAGCAGCAGGTGGCCTTCGGGGTGAATCGCGTCCGAGTACTGGTTGACGCTGAGATCGAATCGTTTGCCGCCGAGGATGAATGCGTCTTCGAGTTTTGAGAGCAGCACGAAGCGGCCGACCGGCGGGTTCGTGGCGGCGGTGAGCAGCCCATGGTAGCGGCGCGTGTTCAGACCGAGGATGCTGGACGAAGCGAAGCCGCCGATGCCGTTGGTTTCGAGCCATTCCCGAGTGGATGCTTCCGGGAGGTCGCCGCAAACCAGGCTATCGAATTCGATGGGCAGGTTCATCGGCGGTGAATTTCAATCATCACACGAATATGACGCGGCGCGCGGCGCGTTTTCGGGGGCCTTGACAACTATGGCGATGACAGATATAGTTGATTAAGCTATAGCGTGAGGTGCCATTATGCCCGAAAATTCAATTGCCTTGACCGCTGCTGTGTTCCAGGTCCTGCTGGCGCTGGGCGACGAAGAAAAGCACGGCTATGCCATTTTGAAGGATGTCGAGGAGCAGACCGGCGGTGACGTCCGGTTGAGTACCGGCACGCTGTACGCCATCATCAAGCGGCTGCTGGCCGAGGGCGCTATCAAGGAATGCCGCAATCGTCCGCCGGTTGAAGAAGACGACCAGCGCCGCCGCTATTACCGGCTTACGCCGCTGGGCCGCGAGCTAGCGGTGGCGGAAGCAGAACGCATGGAACGGCTGATCGCGACGGCGCGCGAGAAGCACCTGCTGAAGCGGCTGAGGCCGGCCTAGGAGGTTTCTAATGTCCGCGGCCAGAGGATCATTGTCCGACCGGTTCTATCGCGGGCTGCTGCGCCTCTTCCCGTTCGACTTCCGCGAGCGAATTCGAATCCGACATGGAGCAGGCGTTTCGCGAGCAGCGTGAGCGCGAAAGCCAGCGCGGCAAGATCGGGACTGTTGCGGCTGTGGTACGGAAACCATCGCCGGCATCTTCCACACGGCGCCGCGCGAACATCTTTCGATCCTGGCCAGGACGCGCAAGTACGCGCTCCGGATGCTTCGAAAGAATCCAGGCTACGCCATCGTTGCGGTCCTGACGCTGGCGCTGGGCATCGGCGCCAACACCGCGATCATGAGCGTGATCAGCGCGGTGCTGTTCCGGCCGCTGCCGTATGAGAACGACCGCCAGATCGTGGTGTTGCACCAGCGCGCGGAGAAAGGGGGCGCTCAGGAAGTCGCCTTTTCGGTTCCCGAAATCAAAGACTATCGCCGGCAGAGCAGCTCATTTTCGAGCCTGGTGGAATATCACAGCATGCGTTTCACGCTGCTTTCGAAAAGACGAAGCGACCCGGGTTCGCGCAGGCGTCGTGTCGCCGGGATTTTTCTCGATGTTCGGTGTCCAGCCGCTCATGGGTCGCGACTTTACCGAAGCCGATGATCAGCGCGGAGCGCCGGCGGTGCTGTTGCTCAGTTACGAGTACTGGAAGAAGCATGGCGGCGATCCGAACATCGTCGGCCGCACGTTTGAAATGAATGATCGCGTTCACACCGTTATCGGCATCCTGCCGCCGGTTCCGCAGTATCCGAACGAAAACGATGTGTACATGCCTACCTCGGCATGCCCGTTCCGGGGCGGTCCGCGGATGCAGGAAAATCGCGACGGGCACATGATGAGCATGTTCGGGCGCCTGAAGCCGGGCATCACTGCCGAGCAGAGCCAGGCCGATCTGCGGATGATTGCGTCGCGTCTGCAGAACGACTATCCCAAGTCGTATCCCAAAGACGCCGGCTTCACCGCCACGGACGGCTTGCTGCGGGACGAGCTGACGCGCCGCGCGCGCGTCACGCTTTGGGTGTTGTTGGGCGCCGCCGCCTGCGTGCTGCTGATCGCCTGTGCCAACGTTGCGAACTTGACGCTGGCGCGGATGTCGGCCCGGCAGCGTGAGCTTTCGGTGCGTGCCGCGTTGGGCGCAGGCAAAGGCCGATTGCTGCGGCAGCTCGGCACCGAGAGCCTGATCCTTGGCGTAGTAGCGGCAGGTCTGGGATTCCTGTTCGCATCCCAAAGCCTGCGTCTGCTGGCTGCCTTCACCGCGCGGCTGACTTCGCGCGCACGGGAGATTCACCTGGACTGGACCATGCTGCTGTTCGCGCTCGCGGTGGCCATCGGCACCAGCATCGTCTTCGGTTCTATCTCGGCGTTGTACTCGCGCGACGATCTGAGCGCAGGAATGAAGGACGGCGCCGCCAATGCCGGCACCGGGCGACGGCGCAGCCGGGCCCGCAACGTTCTGGTGGTTTGCCAGGTGGCGTTCTCGCTGGTGCTGCTGGCCGGAGCCGGGCTGATGCTGCGGAGTCTTATCAAGCTCCAACAAGTCGACCCGGGATTTGTTCCGAATCGTGTGCTGGCGCTCACTATCGATCTGAACTGGTCGAAGTATCCGAGCCGCCCGCAAATCCGCGATTTCTCGAAGCGCCTGCTGGCGAAGATCGAATCGCAGCCGGGCGTGCTGGCAGCCGCGCTTGTCGTCCAGCTATCCGCTCGATCCGGATAACACGGGCGGCGGATGGGGCGGCCGATTTCAAATCGAAGGACGCCCGCATGCGTCCCGGCGAGGCTCTGCCGATCACGTCTCTTCGCAGCATCACCCCGGGATACTTCAAGACCCTCGGCATGCGCCTGATTCGAGGCCGCTCCTTCGAGGCTTCCGATGACGACAAAGCGCCGTTGGCAGTAGTGATCAGCGAATCTCTTGCGCGGCACTATTGGAAGAACGAAGATCCGATCGGCCGCCGAGTCAGCTTCGATCGCGGCGACAGTTGGGCGAAGATCATCGGCGTGGTGGGCGACGTTCGGGAGTTCGGTCTGGAGCAGCCGCCCGGCGATGAGGCGTATTTCGCAAACGCGCAGACTCCCAATGTGGGCAGCGTGCTGGCGCGGACGGATCGCGACCCGATGCTGCTGGCGACCGAACTGCGGCGAGCGGTGCTGGAGATCGACCCGCAGACCGCGATTCCGAACGTGCAAACTCTGGAAGAGGCGCGGCATGACGCCGTGGCTTCGCCGCGCGTGCTCGCGAACCTGCTTGCGATCTTCGCGGCGCTGGCGCTGGTGATTGCAGCGGCGGGAGTGGGCGGGATGCTGGCGCTGGCGGTGAACCAGCGTTGGAACGAGATCGGGATTCGCGTGGCGCTGGGCGCCAAGCCTGCTAACATCGTCGCGATGATTCTGCGGCAGGGCATGGCGCTGGTTCTAGCCGGCCTCGCCGTGGGAGTTCTTTCGGCGCTGGCGCTGACGCGCATGATGCGGACGCTGCTTTTCGAAGTACAGCCCACCGATCCGGCGACGTTCGCCGGCGTGTCCATCGTGCTCGCCGTGGTTGCGTTGGTGGCCTGCTACCTGCCCGCACGGCGCGCACTGCGCGTTGATCCGCTGGCGGCGCTTCGTCAAGAATAAAGGGACACGACCACATGAGACCCGCAATTTTGATCTTGTTTACTGCCGGACTGGTGGCTGCCGCCGAGCCGCAGTTTACGCGCGACAATCAACTCGTCGTGCCCACCGACTATCGCGAATGGATTTTCCTGAGCTCCGGGCTCGGCATGACGTATGGTCCGATCAGCGCCGCGCCCCCGAACCATGAGCCGCTCTTCGATAACGTGTTCGTGACGCCGTCGGCGTATCGCGCGTTCCTGGCCACCGGGAAGTGGCCTGAGAAGACCATGTTCGTGCTGGAGACGCGCTTGGCCGTGAGCAAGGGATCCATCAACAATGGCGGCCACTACCAAAGCGATCGCGAAGCGTTTCAGGCCGAGGTGAAAGACTCGTCGCGGTTCCCAGGCAACGGCTGGGCGTTTTTTGGGTTGGGCGAGGGGCGCACTGCGAAAATGATTCCGCGCAACGCGTCGTGTTACGCGTGTCATCCCACGAAGGGCGCGGTGGACAACACTTTCGTGCAGTTTTATCCGACGCTGCTGCCGGTGGCCAAGGAAAAAGGAACGCTGACCGAGGCGTATCGCAAGGCGGCCTCGGCCGACGGGCACTGATCCGGGCGGCTAGATCCAGACTTTTTCGGCCGGCACTCCGCGCTTGCACATCTCGCACGAGCCGGCGTCTTTGTAGTACGTCGCGTCCAGCTTCGCGAGATAGTAGAACGGCAGCGGGCTGAAATCCACCGTCTTGGGCGTGGGTTGATAAATGATCACCGCCAGGCCGACCACTTCCGCGCCGGTGGATTCCACCAGTCGCTTCAACTCCGACAGATTCCGGCCCGAACGCAGGATGTCGTCCACCAGCAAGACCTTTTCGCCCGGAGTCTGCTTCAGGAACTGACGGAAGCGCATCGGGCCATGGTCTTCGAGCCGATCCGCCCAGTACACTTGATGCGCACGCAGCGCTTCGCAAACTCCGTACGCCACCGGCAGCCCGCCCGTGTCGGGCGAGACGATGGAAAGCTCCGGGATCATCGCGCGGATTTCCGAGTTGGCGCGCAGCAGGCGGCTCAGCCCGACGCTGAGCACCTTGGCGTGCTGGTAGTAACGCATGGCCAGTTGCACCTGCATGTACTCGGTGGCGTGCAGGCCGTTGGGATATTCGAAGTGGCCCTCGCGGATGGCGCCGGTTCGGCGCAGCAGGCCGACCACCTCGTCTTGAGTTGGAACCAGGTGCATGTTTCGCTATCCTCTTTCCATTATCGGCGGGCGCCCTGGCAGGTCAGGAGGCCCCCCTCCCGGTCAACACGCGGGGAATGGTGCGCAGGATGATTTTCCAATCCAATGCCAGCGACCAGGTGTCGATGTACTGCATGTCCAGCTTCATCCAGGTTTCGAAATCGAGCGAATCGCGACCCGCGACGGCCCACAGGCAGGTGAGACCCGGACGCATGCGCAGCCGCCTGCGCTGCCAGGTCTTGTACATCTCGACTTCCTCGGGAACCGCGGGGCGCGGGCCGACCAATGACATGTCGCCTTTGAGCACGTTCCATAGCTGCGGCCATTCGTCGATCGAGAACTTGCGCAGGAAGCGGCCCAAGGCGGTCTGGCGGGGATCGTTGGGAATCTTGAACGCTGTGGACTTGGCGCTCATGTGCATCAGCGAGGCCTTCAGTTCCTCGGCGTTGTTGCACATCGAGCGGAATTTGTAGAAGACGAACCGGCGGCCGTTCAACCCGCAGCGCACCTGGCGGAAAATCGCCGGGCCAGGCGAGGTCAGGCGGATCAGCAGCACGATCACCAGCATGAACGGCAGCAGAAGGACCAGCGCGGCGGCGGCCAGCATAAAATCGATGATGCGCTTGGCGAGCAGCCGGATCTCGTCGTGCGGCGCGGCCGAGAAGGTGAGCAGCGGCGTGATGCCCAACCGGTCCAGATATACCTGGCTGTTGACGTGCGGAAAGAAATCGACCACCACGCGCGTCCGCACGCCCACTTCGTCGCACAGCAGGAATACTTCCTCCATGTCGCCGAGCTTGCGGCTGTCGACGGCGAAGATAATTTCGTCGATGACGTGGCGGCGCAGCAGCTCGGGCAGTTCGGAGAGCGGGTATCGCTGGATGTGTGCCGGACGGTGTCGCGGGGCCGGGTTCGTCGTCCAGGAAACCCATCAGGCGGATGCCATAGTCGGACGATCGTTCGAGCGCCTCGCCCAGCCTTCGTGCGTTTTCGCCCGAGCCGACCACCATGACGTAGTGCGCCGTTCCGAACTCACGGCGAACCGCTCCGATCACGCGCGCCGCGTTCAATCGGAACAAGCACAGCAGCACCCAGGCGTACACGGCAAACAGCGCCACGAACGGGCGGCTCAAGTCGAGCCGCAGCATGAACTGCGCCACTACCAGGCAAATGGTGCCCAGCGCGCATTGCTGGAAGGTGTCGCGCAGCACCACGCGCGGATGCGCCGAGTCCAGTTTTTCGTAGACGTTGAACCAGTAGCCGATGGCTACCCAGCACACCGCCGAGAGCGCCAGCAGCAAGGCGGCCACCGGAAAATCCAGATAGAAAACGCGCTCGAAATGCAGCCAGATTCGCGTCTGGTAGGCCGCGACGAAGGCCGCCGAAACCAGCAAAACATCGGTGATGCCGAAGATCGCCTTGACTTTTCTGTAGTGCCGGCTGAACACTTCGGACATCAGCATAACACGCGGGCATGGCTGGTCTGACACGGCCCTCCAGGCCTTCGAGAAACCTGAATCCTCGACGCCGGGCGTAGAATCGTATCACGCATGGACAACCCTGATCTTCGCTATCCGGTGGGCAAATTCCGGTTTCCTGAGACCGTCAGCGTCGGAGGATCGCAAGCAGTTCATCGAGCAAATCGCCGAGACTCCCTTGGCGCTGCGCTCGGCGGTGAAGGGTCTGAGCGATCCGCAGCTCGACACTCCGTATCGGCCGGGCGGTTGGACGGTCCGCCAAGTGGTGCACCACGTGCCCGACAGCCACCTGAACAGTTACACGCGCGTTCGGCTGGCGCTCACCGAGGATGAGCCGACCATCAAGCCGTACTTGGAAGATCGTTGGGCGGAATTGCAAGATGCTCGCTCGGCGCCGGTGGAGGTTTCGTTGCGCCTGCTCGAATGCCTGCACGCGCGCTGGATCGGATTGTTTCGTTCGCTCGACGAGGCGCAGTGGAAGCGAACCTTTCGCCATCCCGAACTCGGCGTCGTCAGCTTGGAAAAAAACGCGGCGCTGTACGCCTGGCACGGCCGGCATCATGTCGGCCACATCATGGCTCTGCGCGAGCGGATGGGCTGGAAATAGGGCCGTCCGCGCTGGAGTTTTGCGGGGTATCCTGTGAGGGATGCCTCCGGTAATTGACGCCGAGGAACTCGAGCTTCAGGACACCCACGGCGGCCCGCCGCGCGGCCTGGGTCCCGACGATCACGGCGGCGGTGGCGGCGACGAAGGCCGCGGCGATCCGAATTACGTCCCGGGCGCTGGACTCCTGGCGATGCGCCTGGTGCTGGTTTCGGTCAGCGTTCTGTTCATCACGCTGGCCATCGCCTACTACGTGCGATCGCGCGCGCCGGAGTACTGGCAGCACATTCTCGTTCCGCGCATGTTGTGGGTGAGCACGGCGCTGATCCTGGCGAGCGGCTGGGTGCTCGAGGCCGCGCGCGGCGCGTTCGACCGCAAGGACTACAGACGCTACGTGCGCAGCCTGGAGATCACGGTTGGCGGAGGCCTCGCGTTCCTGGCTTCGCAGGTCCTGGCGCTGCGCGAGCTGGTGAACCAGGGAATCTACCTGCGGCACAATCCGCACAGCTCGCTGTTCTACGTGCTGACCGGCGCGCACGGGCTGCACTTGCTGGGCGGCATCGCGGCGCTGTGCTATCTGCTGGTGAGCGCAACGCTGCAGCCGGAGCTGTCGCGATTCGCAATGGATGCGCCAGCGCAGCCGCACCTCGGTCACCGCGCTGTACTGGCACTTCTTGACGCTGCTGTGGGTGGCGCTGTTCCTCGGCCTGTTGCTGTGGCCCTGACAAAATTTGAAACGTGCGCGGCGAGCGGCCTGTAGGGATTAGTATACTTGTGCGATGCCAGAAGTCCTGACCGCCAGAGCAGGGAACTGCCCATGACGCCGGTGCTCGACGCCGTCGCCGCCGGCGCACGCGCGAAGATCTCCCGCCGCCTGATTCCTTTCGTCTTTCTCCTCTATGTCACGGCGTTCATCGACCGCGTGAACGTCAGCTTCGCGGGCCTGGACATGACGCGCGAACTCCATTTCTCGAACGAAGTATTCGGCTTCGGCGCGGGCATCTTCTTCTTCGGATACAGCCTGCTGGAGATTCCCGGCGCCATGCTGGCCGAGGTCTGGAGCTCGCGCAAGTGGATCGCCGCCGTCATGATGTTCTGGGGAGTGCTGGCATCGCTCACCGGCCTGATCCAGACCGCCACGCAGTTCAACACCATTCGCTTCCTGCTGGGCTTGGCCGAGGGCGGATTCTTTCCGGCCGTGGTGGTCTACCTCACGCACTGGTTCCGCCAGGAGGATCGCGGCAAAGCCATCGCCATGTTCATGGCGGCCATCCCGGTTTCGAACGCTGTCGGCTCTCCCATCGCCGGATTTCTGCTGGGCCTGCATTGGTTCGATTTGTCCGGCTGGCGCTGGCTGCTCATCCTCGAGGGAATCCCAGCCTTCATCGGCGGCGTGGCGACGCTGTTCTATCTGACCGACTGGCCCAAGGACGCGCACTGGCTCGCGCCCGAAGAGCGCAATTGGATCACGGGAGAACTGGATCGCGAGCTGCACGAAAAGAAGACCACGCGCCGCCACATGGGCATCCTCGAAACCTTGCGGCAGCCGATGGTGATCGCGCTCGCGGTGTCGTACTTCCTGATCAACACCAGCGGCTATGGGTTCAACATCTGGCTGCCGAAGATGGTCCAGGAGTTTCACGGCTTGACGACCATGCAAATCAGCCTGATCTCGGCGATCCCCTATGCTGCTTCCATCCCCGTCATGCTCATTTACGCGTGGCATTCCGATCGCACGGGCGAGCGCAAATGGCACGCGGCCCTTGCGGCCATCATGGGCGGCGTGGGACTGGCGATCAGCCAATCGGTGGGCGGTTTACCTCCCTTGGTGATCACGGGATTTTCCATCGCCTACATGGGCATCATGTGCTACTACCCGACTTACTGGGCGCTGCCCACGCGCATTCTGAGCGCACGTCAAGCGGCGGCGAGTTTCGGATTCGTGAACCTGGTGGCCAACTTCGGCGGATTCGCCGGGCCGTACATGGTGGGATTCCTGACCGACCGAACCGGAACCTACGTCGCGGGCGTGCTGTTCCTGGTGTCGACCGGAATCCTGTCAGGCGTGCTGCTGATGTTCCTAAAGGAGCGCTAGCCGGGCCTCGTTGCGTGGTCGCTTTTACTTGCCGAAATAACTTTGCGCCAGCTCGGGCCGTTGTTCGAGCGCCTGCTTCCAACAATCGCGCGCTTCGTCCTGCTTGCCCTGGCTCTTCAGCACATGGCCGAGGTTGAGCAGCGCTTCGGGGAATTGGGAGCGCTCGTCGAGCGCTTCGCGGTACAGGCGCGCCGCGTCGTCCAATTGGCCGGACTTCTGCAGCAGCAATCCGGTGTTGTAGAAAAGTTCGGGGCTGCGTTCGCCGAGATCGATCAGGCGAGCCTGGTATTCGAGCGCGTGTTCGAAATCGTTGCGATCCACTGCCAGAGCCGCGAGGCCGCGCAGAGCGTCGATCGAATCAGGATTCAGCGCATAGACGGCTTCAAACGCCTTGGCGGCGCCTTCCAGATCGCCGATGTTCCAGCAGGCGATGCCCAGGTTCAGTTGCGCCTCGTGCCATTCGGCGCGCCGCTGCACGCAGGCCTGGAAAGCCTCCACGCTGCCGCGATGTTCGCCGCGCTCCAGGCGCGAGTAGCCCAGGCGGAACCAGATGTCTTCGCGTTCCGGATTGCGCGCCAGCAGCTTCACGTAGATCTTCTCGGCGTCTTCCTTGGCGCCCAGTTTGTCGAGCACTGAAGCCAGGTTGTTCTGCACTTCGATCAGGTCGGGCGCGATTTGGACCGCTCGTTCGTAAGCGGTGCGGGCCTGATCGAGATCTCCCAGCTCCTGATAAACGACGCCCAGATTCACGTGCGCCTGCTTGGCGTCCGGACGGATGCGAACGGCTTCCGCATAGGCCTTGGCGGCATCGGGCAGGTTCCCGGTCTTCTGATTGGCGACGCCGAGGTTGAACCAGCGGTCGAAATTATCGGGAGTGTATTCGGTGAGCTTGGCGCAAAAACGCAGCGCGGCCTCATAGTCCTCGGAGGCGAACGCGCAAGTGGCCAGCCCCTCGAGCGCGGTCTGCGAGTTGGGCCGGATCGTCAACAGCTTTTCAGAATACTCCGCGATCTTGGCGTGATCCTGCCGGGCTAGCGCCAGCGTGATCAGGTTGATGAGGCATTCTTCGGAGTTGGGATCTCTGGCCAGCAGCTTGTCGTAAATGCTGGCAGCCGCATCGAAATCGGAACGGAGCTGCAGCGTGACCGCCTTGCCGAACAGAGCGGTGGGATGTTCGGGCTCCTGGGCCAACACCTGGTCGAATTTCTCGGCGGCGGCCTGCGCTCTATCGAGATGCAACAGCGAGATGGCCAGCCCCAGGCGAGCGTCCACGCGGCTGGGCTCCGAGTCGGCCGCTTTCTCGAAGAATTCCGCGGCTTCCTGCCAGCGGCCCGTTCTTTCCAGGCACACGGCGATGTTCAGGTTCGCGTGCGCATGCCGCGGATTGGTGGCCAGCACGCGCGCATACGTCTTGGCCGCGTCTTCATACAGCTCCAGCTCGAACTGGATCTGCGCCTTGGCCGAGAGAGTTTCCAGGCTGGTGTCGCCGTTCTCCAGCGCGACGTTGATTTCGTCCAGGGCTTCTTGGAGCTTGCCCTCCAGGTGCAGGGAAACCGCGTGAGCGAGCGTTGCCGGTGACACGGCAGGCTGGCTGGCGGCGTCATTCGCGGATGATTTCGATTTGCTTTGAGCCATACTCTCTTCCAGATTTAATTTCCCGCGTCCAGGCCGTAGGGCGCGACATAGGCGCACAACCTTCCGAGCGCATCATATTGGTGCGATACCTCGACCCAGCGCAGGCGAGCTTTCTCGCCACGGTCGCAGAAGAACCCGACGCCTCCGCGCTTCAACCGCTGGTCGGAGAAGAAGTCCACCACCTGCCCCTGCGCCATGATTGTAAAGTCGTTGCCGTGGACGTCGATCATCACGCGGTACAACATGTCGTCGCGCACCGTAAGGGGCAACGGCTTTTCGACCCTCGATACCACTTTGCCCTTGATCACCGCATAGCGGACGATGTGAACCAGGGGCAGCGGACCGGATTTCACCTCGACGAACTTCATTGCATAGTAGTTGTCCAGATCGCGGGCGCGGAACACGCAGCCCATGCCCCGGCGGTCGATTTCCCCCAGAAACTCGAAACGGTAATCGGTCAAGTCCGTGGTCGGCTTCAGAATTGCGAGCGGGCCGGGCTGGACAAAACCGGCGGCATCGTAAGACCAGGTGGACGTAAGTTGTGAGCGGCTGTCCCAGGCATCCAGGCCAGCGCGGAAATCGTCGGTGACTGCGATGGCGGCGCGCTTCGAAATGTCTTCCTTCACTGTTTGCCAATGAGTGTCCATTGCCTGCATTGCTCCAGCCGTGGCGGCGCGCGCGACGTGAGCTTTGGGCATGGAGGGACCGATGGCGACTGACAGCAGAACCGGCAGCAAGATCGCGACGGCCCTCAGATCCAGAGTGGCGGTCCTCCAGGCGGTGGCGGGCCAGTGCAGCAGCGTCGCCAGGCGCGTTTTGAAGCGGAGCGAGGGAGCAGGCGTCTCGGCTTCTTCTACGGCGGCGGCTTCGATCGCTGCTTCCCGGATGGCTAGGTCATCGAGGGCAGCCTGTCTGAGCGCGTCGTCCTCTATCGCCTTGCTTTCGGCGGGCAAAGCCATCTCCGGCAACTCAGCCGGCTCGCTTTCAACCGGCTGGGGCGGCGGCGGATCAACGACAATCTTGAGATCCGCGCGAGGAACACGCGGAGGCGCGGGACTGCAGGGCGCTTCGGCAAACCGCGCTGGCGGGCAATCCGCCGGCCTGGCGGCGCTGGTCTCGAATTGCAGCGGCAGCAGGTACTCCGAGGACGGAAACTCAAAGCTGACATCTTCGTCGGCGGTGCCTGCAATCGCCTCATCTCCCACAGTCGAACTCGCAACCTCGGTTCCGATGGGCTCGGGAGGCGGCGCGGGCGCCTTCCGCGGTGCGCTTTGCCCCCCGAATGCGCTCCGATGCTCGTCGCAGCAGAACTCACCATCGATGAGGCTGCGAAGTGGGGCGAGCGTGCTGTTACAGTACTTGCACTTCATGGGACCTAGTCGCTCGATTCCATCTTAGGGTTGCAGGACGCGGGATTGCCACGCAGCAAAAGCCCTAGCGCCGGGAGGGAATTGTTCGTACCGCTGGAAGCTGCTTAGGTAATCTGTCGTAGGACTAACGATCTAGTCCCGCCCAGAATGGTCCTGGATCAATCGACATGGTACAGCCGATACTCGCGGTCTGTGGCCGCCACCGACAATCCCCAATGCGCCGGCCCGGCTGCGACATCGGCGGCGATCGGATCGGATGACTTGAGCAGCAGCCAGTTCACGTGTTCCAGCTTGAGTCTTTGCGTCGCAGCTTGACGGATTCCGAAGGGCCGCGGAACCTGGTACTCGTTGGGGGTTTGGTCGAGCGTCTGCCATTCTCCGGAGCTTTCGCAACATCAACCGGACCACGCCGCGCTCCGGCTCTGTGGTGGCCACGATCACTTGATCGATCGGTTCGTCGGCGCCGAAGTCGACTTGGATCCACATTCCCGGCGCGGCCGGCCGCGCACTGGTCCAGCGCGTCACGGGGTTGTTGTCGAAAGCCCGTTGCACGTCTTGCCGGTTATCCGAGGCCGTGAGCCGCCAGCTCGGCGAGCGAGGAAGCTCATTGCCGCGCAGCAGCACGCGTAGTTCGGTCACGCCCCACTCCTGCTCGTCGCCTTTGCCGGTTTGAATCACCCTCAGCCGACGGACGCGCTTTTCCGGAAACTGGAAGTGCTGTCTCAGCGAGATCCAGTGTGGAGTGGACAGGGCTGCGCTGAGGCGATTGCCGAAGGTGGACTCCCAGCTCACAATGATCTCGTGAGTTTGATAGAGCTGTTGAAAGCCTCCGAACGCAAAGACCGGTTCTCCCTTCGGGACATGGGCCTCCATCGCGCGTCCGATGACGTATTCTGATACCGCCCACCGCAAGTAGTCAGACTCCTTCTCCAGCCGGAGAGCAGGTCGCAACCGTAGATCGTGCATTCGCCAGCAGGCGGCGTCGCAGTAGCGTGACACGACGGTTGGCCACGACAGGATAGCGTGGACCAGCACCAGGCCTGCCAGGGCGAATCGCCAGCGCTGAAAGACCAGGGCCAGCGCCAGCGCTGCAAACGGCAGGGCGGGCACTAGGAATCGCGTCGCGATGCTAGCCGGGTAGGCCAGACCGAAGACTGCCAGCGCCGCCAACAGCCGGCGCCCCTCTGAGAGTCGAAACGACAACAGCGTAAGCGGCGCGAGAACGAATATGGGACCCAGAATGCCTTGCAATCGCCCCCCGCCCACCGTGAGCTCACGCGGAATCTCCGGCCAGGTAACTCCCTCCCAGCGCCGCATCACCACCGAGTATTGGCCTTCGAGAGCCGGAGTCAGCAACGGGTTCGGAAAAAGCCGGTTGGCAAACGGCGCCACCGGATTGCCCGTTACGACGGTGTTCTTGATGAGATAGGGACTCATCATCGCGAGGGCGCATAGGGCGATAAGCGCGCACGCGCGCCAGGGAGGCTTTCGATCACGCCACAAATAGAAGGCGACGTATCCCATCGCGTACGGAATGGCGGCGGCCGCGGTGTATTTTGCGTCGAAACAGAAGCCGGCCAAGAGTCCGGCTGCAATCAGGATTCGCGTATCTTTGCTGGTTCGCCAGATATCGAGCAAGTAAAACACCGCAAAGGCGTAGCACGCCACCGCCACGTCGATATAGCCAGTGGTGCCGAGTCTGCCGACAATCGGCGCGGCAAAGAACACCAGGGCCCCGGCGGCGCCGGCTAATGGAAAACCCGCCCGGCGACCGTAGGAGAGCA
The DNA here is from genome assembly GCA_963792065.1 of Terriglobia bacterium. GTDB lineage: Bacteria > Acidobacteriota > Terriglobia > Bryobacterales > Bryobacteraceae > Palsa-89. The sequence continues at coordinate 3,982,894 of CAWBUU010000001.1, read as the reverse complement.
TGCCCCACGGCAGGACCAGTAAGAACAAAAAATGTACGATTGCTCCAGCCGACTCCCGCGCCAAAGGATAGGCAAACAGGAACAACATCTCGACGCCTTCCGAGAGGTTGGCCATAAGGTTTCGCGTGTTGGAAGGGAAATGATGCACGCTGAGATAACGCGCCGGAAGCGCGACGTGATAGAGCATCGCATCGGGTCCGGTTTCAGGCAACAGGGCCGCCTCCAAATACACCAGCGCGAACAGGCTGTAGATCAGCAGGAAACCGATGCGCCAGGCTGCGGGAAGCGGCGGCAGTGCTTCACCGGAAAAGCGGTGGGCGCCACGCCCGATGCCGGTGAGGACGATAGCGGCGCCGAGTCCCAGAAAAACGCCAGAATAAGCCAGACCTGCCGCGGTCAGCAGGAAAACGAGCATGCTCAACGCCGCGGAACCGAGAACAAAGCCGATGAATCGCTCTTCGGACCGCAACAGCTTGAAGCCGAGAATCTGCAGAAGCATTTTGCCCGCCAGCAGACAGACGGAGTAAGTCAGCCCGCCGGCCAGAAGCAGGCCCGCCACCGCGATCACCCGGCGTGCTCCTGGAAGCCGATGTAGGTCAAGAGGACTCCGAACACCGCTTGGTCGTCGGCAACCCAGGCGGGATCGATATCCATGGAGACGATCGCCGGCGACTGGGACCGTAGCACCGCGGGCGGCACCGGTTCGCGATAGTCGCGAATCCCGGGACTGTCGTAACGGCGTTGGCTGATCAATTGGCCATTGATCCGGATGCTGACTGTCACTGGCCCGGTGTGCGAGAAGGGAATCTCATGCACTTCCATCCGGATTACGAGATCCAGATTCTCAGTTCGATTGAGCCGGAAGGCGAAGCGCGGATGCGCCCCCGTCCAGCGGACCCCCACAAGCGGCGTGTCTTCGTGGATATCTCCGAGGACCCACGCGTCGGGATTCGGAACGCCGAGAGCGAGCACTGGTAATGGCGACCCACCCGGCATCGCGTATTGTGCGGGCGGAGGATAAGTCTCAGGACCGCGATCACAACAAGAAATCACGAACGAAACGAGCAGGGCGAAGAGCGGGACCAGGTGGAGTTTCTTCATCCGAGCCGACGCCCTGAAAACGGGCGTAACTCAGTTTACCTCGTGCTCCGTTTATTTCGCGCTGCGTTGGAGGCGCCTACTGGGATTCCGGCAGCGATAGCGATGCATTGGCCAGCGCTTTTTGCAGCAGTTCCACGACCCCGAATTCGGGCAGGCCGCGCGAAATCGACAACTCAGTGACCAGCATGTGACGGGCGCGTTCCAGCATCTTCTTTTCGCGGAACGACAGCGGCTTCTCAGTCTGCAGCAGCAGCAGGGACTTCATGACCTCGGCGATCTCGAGCAGGCTGCCGTGGCGCATCCGGTCCGAGTTCTCCTTGAAGCGATCCTTCCAGTCACACTTGTTCCGGTAGGTCTCTTCGGCCAGGAAGCTCAGGACGCGCGCCACCTCGCCGTTGCGCGTAACTTTGCGGATGCCGATTTCCTGGACGTGAGAAAAGGGCACCATCACGGTCATGCTGGTGTAGGTAAGTCGCAGTAAATAGAAGCGTTCCCGCTGCGCGCCAAAAAGGCGGCTGCTAATATTCTCCACCGTCCCAATGCCGTGATTGGGATAGACGACTTTTTCGCCGATCTGGAATAAGGTCATACGCTGACCAGATACACCCCATGGGCCTGTTAGCTGCCCCACGGAAAACCGGAAACAAGATGTTAAGCCGAACTAAACGTCTTGTCAATAGTATTCCGCCAGGTGCAACAACGTGTTGAATCCTGATTTTGGTACCGATACACTTTCCGGAAGTGGCATATCCAGAAAATCGAATCCCAGTACCGAACAGGTTTGTTTTCGGCCCGGAAATCCTGTATTCTCAAGGATAAGTCCAGACTCCTCAAGTGGCATTCGAAGTGCACCACTGCAGGGACCAAAGGCCAACCGGGAGTGTGTCTGAGAGCGTGTTCAGGTTGAGCTTGGTGGAGACGGCCGCTTGCGGGATCTGAAGACCCAATTCGTCAGCGCGCTGCTGTTTATCCTGACAGTAGCGGCGGTGTGCTGCGCGGTCATCAATTTCCGCCATCAAAAGCTGGATACCATCCCCGAAGACGGCGCCATCTGGGTGGATCGCACCGGCGCGGACGGCAAGAACCTCGTCAAGGCCCTGCATGTAACGCCGGGCGGGCAAGCCGACAACGCCGGCATCCGGTCGGGCGACACGCTGCTCGAAATTTCCGGACGGCCGATCCAAAAGAGCACCGAGGTTCCCGCGATTCTCAAACAGATCGGCGCCTGGAGCCAGGCCCGCTACGAATTGCGGCGCGGCAGCGTCGAGTTACCGGCGCAGGTGATCATCGGCCAACGGGTGCCGGATCGAGCGATCTACTACCAGTACGCCGTCGGCGCGCATCTACCTGATGATCGGGTTATTCGTGTACTACCGGCGCGTCAGCGCGCCCCGCTCGGTTCACTTCTACGTGCTGTGCCTGGCATCGTTCGTGCATGTCGTGCTTCCACTACACCGGAAAGCTGACGACGTTCGACCAGTCCATGTACTGGGGCAACGTGGCCGCGTCGATCTTCGCGCCCACCATCTTTCTGCATTTCTGCCTGGTGTTTCCGGATCGCGCCAAGTGGCTGGCGCGCCGCGGGAGCACTGCGCTGGCCTATGTTCCGGGAGTGTTCCTGCTGGCGGTTTACATTCTGGTGGCCAAGGGAATGCTGCGCGTGGCGGCTTCGCCGGTCGAGGTGAGCTGGTTTCTGGAGCGCGCCGCGCTGCTATTCCTGGTCTCCGCTTATCTGTTAGGCGCGCTGGTGCTGCTGCTCAAAACGCCGCATATCGACGACCCGCTGGTACGCCGCCAGCTTAACTATCTGCGCAACGGCGCGTTGCTCGGCGTGGTTCCGTTCACCGCCATTTACGCGATTCCTTACATCTTCGGCGCGCTGCCCGGCCATCTGCAGAAGACGGCGGTGCTGTCGCTGATCCTGGTTCCCATCACCTGGGCTTACGCGATCCTGCGGTACCGGCTGATGGATGTCGACATCATCTTCCAGCAAGGCTATGTGTACACGCTCGCGACGCTGGCGGTGCTGGGCATTTTTTACGGCCTGATCTTCTCCTTCACGCGGCCCGACGATCTCAGCGCGGTGGCCATCGTCGGCCTGATCGTGTTTGCGACTTTCGTCTTCCAGCCGATTCGCGATTGGCTGCAGGAACAGCTCGACCGTTACTTCTTCTACAAAGATCGCTACGACTATCGCCGCACGCTGATCGAGTTCGGGCGCGAGCTGGGATCGGAAACCGACCTGGACGAAATGCTTCGCTCGGTGGCCGACCGCCTGCTGCACACGCTCTCCATCCAGCATGTCGCGTTCTTTCTTTCCGACGAAGCCGATCACAGCTTCCGCCTGCACATGACCATGGGGAATCGCAAAGAACGGAGCCAGAAGCCGGCGCAGGAACAGGATCTGAGTTTTCTGAGTTCGCACCCCGACAAGCCGTACCTGTTTTTTGAACGCACGCGGCACTTGATGGATGTTGTTTCGCACGAATGGCCCGTTGCCGTGCGCGACACCATCGCGGATCTGGACTTGACCTATTACTTCCCCTGCGCTGTGCGCGGCCGGACCATTGCGTATCTCGGCCTCAGCCGCACCGACAAAGGCGATTTTCTTTCCACCGACGACGTCGAACTGCTCAGCACGTTGTCCGGTTACGTGAGCATCGCGATCGAGAACACGCGGCTCTACCGGTCGCTGCAGCGCAAGGTGGACGAGTACGAGCGGCTGAAAGAATTCAGCGAGAACATTGTCGAGTCGATCAACGTGGGGATTCTGGCAGCGGACCTGGATGATCGGGTCGAGAGTTGGAACACCCAGATCGAGCGGCTCACCGGCATTCCCCGGCAGGCCGCGCTGGGACGGCGTCTGGCCGAGTTGTTCCCCGCCGAGCTGAACGAGAAGTTCGAGCAGGCGCGCGCGGTGAACGGCGTTCACAATATCTACAAGTTCGTGCTCCAGCCGCCGGCTGCGTCGGCCGCTGTCGTCAATGGAAACGGGAATGGAAACGGCGCCGGTCACGCGACCACGCACATTCTGAACCTGGCCATCGCTCCGCTGGTTTCGAAAGACCTGCGGCAGATCGGACGCCTGATCATTTTCGACGACATCACGGATCGCGACGAGCTGGAGCGCCAACTGGTGCAGGCCGACAAGCTCAGCTCCATCGGGCTGCTGGCGGCCGGCGTGGCGCATGAAGTGAACACGCCGCTGGCGGTGATCTCCACCTACGCGCAGATGCTGGCCAAGCAGATCTCAGGCGACGAGCAAAAATCCAAGCTGCTCGACAAGATCGCCAAGCAGACCTTCCGCGCCAGCGAAATCGTGAATTCGCTGCTCAGCTTCTCGAGAACTTCGCCCACGGAATTTGTCGAAGTCGACGTGAACCGCGTCTTGCGCGACACTCTGAACCTGATCGAGCATCAGCTCCAGACGTCCGCCATCCTGGTGCGCCTCAATCTGGATGAATCGCTGCCGACGGTGAAGGGCAACTCGGGCAAACTGCAGCAGGTCTTTCTGAACCTGTTCCTGAACGCGCGCGACGCCATGGAATCGGGAGGTTCGCTCGCGGTCTCGTCCCGCAGCGAGGACGGATTCGCGCGCATTCAAGTGGCCGACACCGGACCGGGGATTCCCGCCGAGAATCTGGCGCGAATCTACGATCCGTTCTTTACCACCAAGGCGGCTCGCAAAGGTACCGGCCTGGGTCTGGCAGTAACCTACGGCATCGTGCGCGAACATGGCGGCAACATCGACGTCGAGAGCCGGCCCGGCGCCGGGTCGCGCTTCCAGGTGGAAATTCCTCTGGCAAGAAAGCCGGTGCATGCCTGACAAGCTGCCTGCCGACGCCGCAGTTTCCCCGCTTCCCAAACGTATTCTAGTCATTGACGACGAGGCCGATATCCGGGAAAGTCTGGAGACACTGCTCACCATCGACGGCTACCTGGTGGACTTGGCCGAGAGCGGAACCGAGGGCCTGCGCAAGGCCGAAGCCGGCAGCTACGACTTGATCCTGCTGGATCTCATGATGCCGGATCGCACCGGCATGGAAGTGTTGACGGAGATCCGCGAGCGCGACAAAGAGACGCCGGTGTTCATGATTACGGCCTACGGTTCAGTGGAAGTCGCGGTCAGCGCGCTCAAGGCCGGCGCGAACGATTATTTCTCCAAGCCGTGGGACAACGAAAAACTGCTGATCGAGATCGATCGCATGATCGCGCACTCGCGGCTGGCGCGCGAGAACATCCAGCTCAAGCGCGCCTTCAAGCAGCAGTACAGTTTTCCCAACATCATCGCCAAGAACGAGCGCATGCTGCGCATTCTCGATCTGGTGAGTCAGGTGGCGCCCAGCCGCGCCAACATCCTGATTACGGGCGAAACCGGAACGGGCAAGGAGTTGATCGCCAAAGCGATACACGCGCACTCGACCCGCTCCGAGCAGCCGTTTGTCCCGGTGAACAGCGGCTCGTTCCCCGCCGACCTGCTGGAGTCGGCGCTCTTCGGACACGTCAAGGGCGCGTTCACCGGCGCCATCGCCACACATAAAGGATATTTCGAGACCGCCAACAAGGGCACCATCTTCTTTGACGAGATCGGAACCGTCAGCCCGGAGACGCAGGTCAAACTGCTACGCGTGATTCAGGAGCGCGAGTTCGTGCCGGTCGGCGCCAGCGAAACCGTGAAAGTGGACGTGCGCATCATAGCGGCCACCAACGCCGAGCTGAAAAAGTTAGTCGAAGAAGGCCGGTTCCGCGAAGATCTCTACTATCGCCTGAATGTTATCAACTTGAACGCTGCCGCCCCTCCGGGAACGCAAGGAAGACATTCCTCGGTTGGTTGAACATTTCTTCGCCAAGTTCAGCCGCGAGAACGAGAAGTTTCTGGATTCCGATCAGCGCAGTCTGCTGCACTTCGATCCGGAAGCGATGCAGTTGCTGATGGATTACAACTGGCCGGGCAACGTCCGCGAGCTGGAGAACGCCGTCGAGCGCGCCGTGGTGCTGGCGTCGCAACCGGTTGTGGCGGTGGATGTGCTTCCCGATTCGCTGCTGCAGGCCGCCGGCATCCGCATCCGCCGCGATGAGAGCGGCACGCTGCCCGCGGACGCATCCCTGTTTGAAGTGGTGGCGGATTTCGAGCGCCGCAAGATCATCGAAGCGCTAGAAGCCGCGAATTGGAGCCAGACCGAAGCGGCGGAAAAGCTGAGCATTCCGCTGTCTACGCTGAATCAGAAAATCAAACGCTTGAACATCGACGTGCGCCGCAAGGGCGGAGCAGGCCACGCCGCTTGATAGCGTAATTCACTTCACAGTGCGTCGCCTTGACATTCGTCCGTCACTTGACTTATTCTTACCCTTCGTCTTAAGGACTAGAGCCTGAACTCTAGTTGGTACTCTCCGGCCTACGGCCCGCCGCGTTCGCAGTCTTCGGGTCGTGCCGAATCAAACGAGGAGATCCATGCCGCACCAGCCTTATTTTGTGGTAGTACTGGCCCATTCGCTGCACGGGCGCCTGCGCCGTATTCACGTTCCACACAAGGCCATCTACACCGCGTTTGCCCTGACACTGGTCGGGTGCCTGTCGATTTTCGGATTCCTTTCCAGCTATTTGCGGATGAGCGTGAAAGTGGCGAATTACAACTCGCTGCGCCAGGAAGTGGCGTCATTGCGCGTTCGCTATCAGGAACTGCAAAAGGTCACCAATCAGAAGAGCGAGCAACTGGCGACGCTTGAGAGTTTCGCGAGCGAAGTTTCGGTGGCTTACGGTTTGCGCCGCCGGCCGGGTACCTCCTCCGACGTCGTGATGGATGCCGCGCTGACGCCGAGCTTTCGCGAATCGCTGAGCGAATATGATTTTCTGCGGACGGCTTCGTTCTCCACGCTGTATCGCAACTACCCCAAGCAATGGCAAACCCACGTGCTGCCCAGCTTGTGGCCGGTCGAAGGCCGCATCATGAGCCCGTTCGGGATCCGCACCGATCCGTTCTCGGGTGAAGGCGCGATTCACACCGGAGTCGACCTGTCGGCGACATATGGCACCGCGGTTCGAGCCGCGGCCGACGGAATCGTTCTGGATGCCGCGTGGCGGAGCGGGTACGGCCGGCTGGTGATCATCGATCATGGCAACGGATTGCAGACGTTCTACGGGCACTTGTCGCGGTTTGAAGTGGTGCCGGGACAGGAAGTGCGGCGCGGCGACATTATCGCCAAGTCGGGCGCCAGCGGCCGAGCGACGTCGGCGCACCTGCATTACGAAGTGCGCCTGGGCGGAACGCCGGTGAATCCGTACAAGTTTCTGGCGAAGTCGGCTGTCGCGTTGCCGCAGCATGCGCGGACGGACCTGGGATTTTAGGCCTTTCCGCGAAACACACACAAGATTGGCCGCATCACCTTGAGCTAAGCTAAGAGAGCGCTGAAAATCCGCGCTTTCGCTTCGCACAGGGAGGCTCGTCCATGAAGACCATTGTGCTTCGTTTGTCGGCCGTCGGGATCGCTGTCGTGCTGCTCAGTTCCGCGTACTCGCGGTTTCAGACTGCAGCGGCGATGACCGACAGCGCCAAAGCGTTCCTGGCGTCGTTGACTCCCGAGCAGCGCGCGCAGGCCACTTTCGCGATGGACGCCGACGAGCGCCTCAATTGGCACTTCATTCCCAAGGAGCGCAAGGGCGTGCCGTTTCGCGACATGACGTCGGCGCAGAAGCAGCTCGCCCATGCATTGCTCGCGGCCGGTCTCAGCCAGCGCGGCTACATCAAAGCGTCCACCATCATGAGCCTGGATGAAGTCCTGAAGGTGATGGAAAGCGGCCGGGGACCGCGGCGCGATCCGGAAGGCTATTTCTTCAGCGTGTTCGGCGAACCATCGGAGTCGGGAACCTGGGGCTATCGGATCGAGGGCCATCACCTCAGCCAGAATTTCACCATCGTGCACGGCAAGGTGCAGGACGCGCCGAGCTTTTTTGGCTCCAACCCTGCGGAGGTGCTGGAAGGTGAGCGCAAAGGCCTGCGCATCCTGGCGCGTGAGGACGACCTGGGCCGCGATTTGATTCAATCACTGACGGCGGAGCAGAAGAAGACCGCTGTCGTCAGCGCTGAGGCTCCGCGCGACATCCTCACCGAGGCTTCGCGCAAGGCGGCGCTCAAGGGACAGCCGAGCGGATTGCAGGCATCGCGCATGAACGCGCACCAGCGCGAGCTGCTACAGAATCTTCTCGACGAATATGTGGGCAACGTGCCGGGGCAGGTGGCGCAAGTTCGGCAGGATCAGATCAAGAAAGCAGGCGGCAATCTCTATTTCGCCTGGGCGGGTGGCGAAAAGTATCGCGATCCGCACTACTACCGCATCCAGGCGCCCGCTTTTCTGGTCGAGTTCGACGACACGCAGGACCATGCCAACCACATCCACAGTGTGTGGCGCGATTTCGAAGGCGACTTCGGCCTGGATCTGCTGAAAGAGCACTATCAGTCCAGCCATCGGTAGTCACTTGCGTTTCAGCCGTCGCGGATTTCTGTCGTCGATTGCCGCAGCCAGCGTGGGGTTCGGTGCGGACAAGGGCACCGTGTTTCCGTCCGAAGTAGTACGCTACACGGACGCCGCTACGGACTTTGCGATTGCGCGGCTCACCGATCCGGCGCACCAGAGCTGGCTGCCGGCCTACTTCGAGCGCGCCATCGCGCGGCACGGGAATTTTCTGATTTACGCGAGCGACCGATCCGGAACCGTGCAGGCGTATCGCATGGACTTGAAGAACGGCCAGTCGCGAGAGCTGACCGAAGCGACGCACCTGGCGGCGGATTCGCTGACGCTGACGCCGGACGAGCACAGCTTCTGCTACCTGGATGGCGGTGCGCTGAACCTGAGGAACCTGTCGAGCCTGCACACGCGCGAAGTTTACCGCATCGAGGACGGATTCGAAGCGGGGCGTGGATTTGGATTGTCCGACGATGGGTTGTACGCCGCGCTGGTTGAGCAGAAGGCGGGAACCAGCCGCTTGCGCCTGATCTCGATGCGCAACGGAACGGCGCAAACCATCGCGGAGTCAAGCGACCCGATTTCCGATCCCATGCCGCGGCCGCGCCGCGCGGGCATGCTCTATCGACGCGGCGACGGCGAGTTGTGGCTGGTGAATTTCGACGGCGCGCAGAATCGCAAGCTGCGGCTGGCGGCGGGCGGCCTGGGGCCGGCAATGTGGTCGAGCGACGGCCGCACGGTGCTCTATCTGAATTTTCCGGCCAACCGCAAACAGCTCAACAACGTTCGCGAGTTCACGCCCGACACCAATGAAGACGGCTTCGTTTCCAGCACCACGCAGTTCGTCACCTTCAACCGCAACAGCGATTCAAGCGTGTTCGTGGGAGCGAGCGGCAGCAAAGCTTCGCCGTACCTGCTGCTGCTGGTGCGATCGGTGAAGCGCGAGCTGACGTTGTGCGAGCATCGCTCGAGCGACGGCCGCCAGGTGATCCCGATGTTTTCGCCCGACAGCCAGCGCGTGTTCTTTCAAAGCGACCGCGACGGGAAGATGGCTATTTACTCGATCCTGGTGGATCGATTGGTAGAGGAAACCGAGCAACCCTAGGCGCTTCGCCGCCTAATCGGCGACTCGCTCCGCCTCGGGCAGCATCTCGGCGGCCGCCGCGGAGTTTCGCAAGACAGCCTGCAGCAGCGCGCGCGTGTCGTCCGTCTTAGGGTGGCGGAACATCTGGGCGGTGGGGCCGCTTTCGAGAATTCGCCCGCCCTGCAGGATCGCGATGCGCTCGCACAGCGACGCGACCGCCAGCAGATCGTGCGAGATGAACAGCATCGCCATCCCCAATTCGCGGTTGAGCCTTTCGAACAACGCCAGGATTTCCGAGTGCGTGACAGCGTCGAGCGCGCTGGTGGCTTCGTCGGCGATGAGCAGCCGGGGCCGGTGCAGGACGGCCATCGCGATCAGGACGCGCTGAGCTTGGCCAACGCTCAACTGGCGCGGGAAGCGCCCGAGAAATTCTTCTTCGGCCGGAAGGCTGACCAGGTCGAACAATTCGAGCGCGCGCTGCTTCCACTCGCGATCGTCGCCCGGGCGATGAGCGCGCCAGGCTTCCCGGAGTTGCGAGCCGATGCGCAGCGACGGGTTGAGCGACGCCAGCGGGCTTTGCAGAACCAGCGCGATGTCGCGCCCGCGAATGCGCCGCATCTCGCGTTCCTTGAGCGCCAGCAGGTTCACGCCGTCGAACAGCACTTCGCCATGCGCCTTGCCGCCCTTGTGATCGAGCAGCCGCAGTATGGCCAGCGCGATGGTGCTCTTGCCCGACCCGCTTTCGCCCGCCAAGCCCAGGATCTCGCCCACGCCGATTTCGAACTCGACGCCCGAGAGCACACCGGGCTTATTCGGGTAGTCAACCGAAAGGCGCGCTTGGAGCAGCGTACTCATTTCTGGCTCACGTACCCCGATCCCACCGACAACCGCTCGGCGTTCCAGAAGGTGAAAGGATGCAGGCGCGCCGGCATGGCGTTCTTGACGTTGGATGACACCGCCGACAGCGCGTCCGGGTTCAGCAGGAAGATCATGGGCGCCTGGTCGGCTACGATCTGCTGGACTTTGTCGAAGTACGCCTTGCGCTGCTTGGGATCCTGCGACGCGGTCTGCGCCAGCATCAGCTTATCGATCTCACCTTCCCACGACGGTTTCCGGCGTCTTCTGGCTTGGATTCCACTGGTGATTCGCGGCGCTCGAGAGCCACACGTTCATCTGATCGTTCGGGTCGAGTCCGACGTTGGTGAGCGCCATGAGCACCGACTCGTAGTTGTAGCTGCGCGTGACACGCTCGATCAGGGAAGGGAAGTCGAGCGTCACCACGTTGAGTTGCACGCCGATCTTCGCCAGGTCCTGCTGGATCATGGTCAGCATGCGCTCGCGGAGTTTGTTGCCGGCGTTGGTGATCATCGAGAATTCCACTTTGTGGCCATCGCGATCGAAAAGGCTGTCGCCCGAGCGGTGGAATCCGGCGCGCGAGAGCTTCGACAGCGTCGCCATTGGATTGTAGCTCGGCGGTTTCAAAGCAGAATTGAGCCAGAAGCGATTGGCCACCGACACCGGACCGACGGCCGCGCGCGCGTGCCCCCGGTACACGATGCGGACCAGGTCATCGCGATGGATCGCCTCCGAGATGGCGTGGCGAAACTCGGTGGAGCGGAACCAGCGGCGCTTGTACTCGGCGATCGGCGCATTGGCGACTTGATTGAAGAACACGAGTTCCATGTCGAGCGACGGCCCAGCGTCGACCACCGAATGCGGCTTTTCCTTCGAGAGCCGGTCGAACATTTCGGGGTCGAGTTTGTTCACCAGGTCTATTTCGCCGCGCCGGAACTTGAGCAGCTCCAGTTCGCGATTTTGCTGGATGTCGAGGCGAATCGAATCGAGATACGGAAGCTGGCGGCCGTTGGCGTCGCGCTTCCAGTAATGCGGATTGCGGCCGAGCAGCAGATACGAGCCAGGCTTGTACTCGCTCACCATGAACGGTCCGAGCACGGGCGTGTCCTTGGCGGTTGAGTGCGCCGGAAGAATCGCGACCTGATCAAACTGTGCCGCCAGTGAAGCAACGGCGCCCGGGAATCGAGCCATCGCCGAAGAAGCGCCGGTACACTTGGCTTCCACTTCGCCGGGCGCGGAGCGAAAAGCGTCGCCGGTGGGCGAATGCAGGTTCGGATCCATCAACTGGTGGACGGTGTACACGACGTCTTCACACGAGAACGCCGAGCCGTCGGAGAATTGCACGTTGCGGCGCAGCTCGAAGTCGATCCGGCGCCCGTTTTCCGACACTTTCCACTTCGAGGCGAGTTCGCCCTCGAGCTCCTGCGTGTAGCGGTTCAGCCGGATGAGAACGCCGCCCGTTAGATAACGGACCACCTCCGAGGGTTCCTCTTCGACCAGCAGCGGGTTGAACGTTTTCGGATCGCTGCGGAGCGTGAAGCGCAACTGGCCGGCGCCCTGCGCGAGCGGCGCCAGCGTGAGCGGCGTCAGTGCGAGCATCAGCGCAAGAGTGGTTCTCAACATGGAATCGGATCCTCCGTCCGGAGCAGAACTTGGAGCAGGCTCACCACGACGACCAGCAGCAGGGCGGGCGCCAGCATCCAGGGATTCTCTAATATGGCCGTGTAATTCTCGAGTTCCCGAAGCATCGATCCCCACGACGGCAGAGGCTCGGACACTCCCAGGCCAAGCAGGCCCAGGTTTGCTTCGCTCAGAATGAACACCGGAACCGAAACCCAGAATTGAGCGAGCAGAATGGGACGCAGGTTCGGAACGAGATGCCGCCAGAACAGCCGGGCCGCTGGGATACCGCTGGCGCGCGCCTGCAGAAGATAGTCGGAGTTGACCAGCGAGCGCGTTCCGGCGCGAATGATGCGAGCCGGAGTCGCCCAGCCGAGACAGCCCAGCAGCAGAAACGTAATCATGACCGATGTCGCCGGCGACGTGTTGAGCGGGAGCACGGCGCGGACAGCCAGCAGCAGGAACAACCACGGCAGCGAGAGAAACAGGTCGATGCCGGAGGTCACCAGGCGCTCCCAGCGTCCGCCGATGAAGCCGGCGCTGCCGCCCAGCAGCGCGGCGATCAGGGTGGAGAGCAATGCCGCGGCCGGGGCGAGCAGCAGCGAGATGCGCGTGCCGTAGAGCAGGCGGGCGAAACGGTCACGGCCCAGTTCGTCGGTGCCTAGCGGGAACCGAGCGGACGGCGCCGCACTGATGGCGTCGCGAAATTGTTCCGAGTAAGACGACGTCGAGATCCATCCCGCGGCGAGCGAGGCCACTGTCACCACGCCCAGTATGACCAGCGCCGTTTTCTGAACGCGAGTCATTCGGCGGTCCTCCGCGATGCCAGCGCCAGGTCCGCCATGGTGTTGACCACCAGCGTCAGCAGCGCAACCAGAACCGTGATGTTGACCAGCAGCGGCAGATCGCGGTCCAGCGCCGCGCGCCAGGCGAGTTGCCCGACACCCGGCGTATCGGAGATGACTTCAATCGGGATCGACGCGCCGAACGCCAGGCTAACCGAAATGCCGGCCAGCGCCGCCAGTTGCGGAAGCGCCGGAAGGACCACGTGCGCGAACAGCACGCGCGCACTCGAAAGTCCTTTGGCCTGCGCGGCCAGGACGTGCGGCAACTGATAGCTTGATACCAGAAGATTCTTGGCGTAGCGATACACGTGCGGAAACACGACCAGCGCGATGGCCCAGCGCCCGGGCGCGCCCAACCAGAGGAAGATCAGAGCGATCACGGCCGCAGGCACCGCGAGACAAAGTCCGCTCAGCATCGCGCTGACAAGGTCGGAAGCGGGAAGCCTCCACCACACCGTCGCGAGCGCCAGCGCAAAGCCGATCCCGAGACCGCCCAGGACGCCATAGGCCAGCGACACGAGCGTCAAGGGAAGCCGTTCCTTCAGCAGCTCGGTCACGGGCCGGTTGAGTGATCTCGAAAATCCGAGGTCGCCGTGCGCCAGCCCAACCAGATAATGCACATAGAAAAGCGCGATGTTGTTTTCCGCGGCGTGCTCGGATCGAATGGCGTTGCGGCTCTCGCCATTCAGCCGCTGGTCGAGCTCGCGTTCGTCGACACCGAAGCCGGGACCCAGGCGGACCAAAGTTGCGCCCAGGAGTCCGCCGAGCAGAACCGTCAAAAGAATGCGGCGGAGATGCCGCAGGACGATCCCCACGCGCGCAGCTCGAGCGTGCGAGGCGGTGCGAAATACATCGGCGCCCCGCGCGGAGCCGCGCGCATGGCCGAAAACGGTGAACATCGAGCGTTTACCAGGTGCCGGTGGGCTCGAACTCGAAACCTCGAGGCCCCACGGTGTTGAGCTTCTCCTTCTGCTTGGTGAGATACATGCGGCGATCCGCCTCGCTCAGCAACTGATCGGCATCCACGCCGTCTTCCGGGAACAGGGCGTGACCGATGCTGAGCGAGAGCCGCTCGGCGCCGCACACTTCGCGGCCGGCTTCAGCGGTAATGGCCTTCAAGCGCTGGATCTTCTGGGTCACCTGTTCCATCTGCAGCCCCGGCAGAACCAGCACAAACTCGTCGCCGCCCATCCGGGCAACGTAATCGTACTCGCGGCAGCACTCCTTCATTCGGGTGGCCACCGCGTGCAGAACTTTATTGCCTTCCAGGTGCCCGTACTTGTCGTTGACTTGCTTGAAGCCGTTCATGTCGCAGACCAGCACCACCAGCGGCGAATTCATGCGGCGGCAGCGCGCCAGTTCGCTGTCCAGATGCAGGAACAATGACCGCGCGTTGGGCAGCCCGGTCATGTAGTCGGTGGCGGCGGAGCTTTCGGCCTGCTGATACTTCAAGGCGTTTTCGATGGACAGCGCCACCTTCGGTACGATGGCCTGCAGGATGCGCAGATGATCGTTGGTGAAGGCGTCGCGCTCGGTCTGGTACAGGGTCAATACACTGACCGCACCGTTCAATCCAACCAGCGGAACAGCCAGCGCGCTGCGCATCGTGGTGTAGCGCGATTCGTCGTCGATATATCCGGGCTCCACCGACGGATTGCCGTTGATGATCGGCTTGCGATTTTCCGCCACCCAGCCCGAGAGTCCCTGACCAAGCGGAATTTCGAGCGAGGAGAACAGCCGCAGATTCTCGCCGTTGACGTATTCGGCGCGCAGCGATTCGCCCCGCGGCACATACACCGCCAGCGAATCGTAGGGCACCATGCGCTTGAGGCGGATCGCCAGCAGCGACATGGTTTCATTCAGGCTGAGCGAATTGCCCAGATCCTGGGCCAGCTCGAAAAGGTTGAGGACTTCCTGGCGCGCCGCGGCGATGGAGCTGAGGAAGTTGACCGACGTGTCGGTGGCGAGCGGTTGACGGACGCTCTCGAAACCAGCGGCCGGCTCCAAGCCGCGCTCCACTCTTACGTCTTTCGAGAGTTTGGCGCGCTCCGCGCCCTGGGCTTGCGCCTGCGCCTCCCACTCGATATAGTGCTCGCGCAGAATTCCGACCACCTGCGGATCGAAACTGGAACCCGATTCCGACCACACTTTGCGCATCGCGTCTTCGAGCGACAGCGCGCGGCGATACTGCCGGTCCGACGCCAGCGCGTCCAGGCAATCCACCGCCGCAAGAATGCGCGCGCCGACGGGAATTTCTTCGCCCTTCAGGCCGTCCGGATAGCCCGAGCCGTCCCACTTTTCGTGATGCGACCGGACGATCGGCGTAACCGGATACGGGAAGCGCACGCGCTCCAGAATCTCGGCGCCCACCACCGGGTGGATCTTCATCTTCTCGAATTCTTCGCGATTCAATTTGCCAGGCTTGGAGATGATGTGCTCGGGCACCGCCAGCTTTCCGATGTCGTGCAGCAGGGCCGCGGCGCGTAGCGCCTCCAATTGCGCTTCATCCAAGCCGAGCTGCTTGCCCACCTCGATGGCGTAGATCTGGACGCGCTGCAGATGGTCGTGCGTGGTGTGATCCTTGGCTTCGATGGCCAGCGCCAGCGCCTCGATGGTGCGCAGATGCAAGGAGGCCATCTCTTCGGCGTGCTTCTTGCCGTCTTCCACGCGATCCATGTAGAGGTGATAGGAACGGTAGATCAGGTACACGACGGGAATGGCCAGCAGCGCGGTCTGCCAGCCGGCGAAACGGTTCACTGCGCTGACCACTCCCACCAGCACCGCACCCAGCAGGTAATAGGGCAGCGCCCAGAAATAGCATTCCCGCCAGATCTTGCGCAGCGATTTTCTTTCCGTCAGCGCGATGGCGCCGGCCACCGGAAATGTGTTCATGCCGAAGAACACCATGGCTGCGATCATCAGCTTCAGCGCGTCGTCGATATGGCCGTGCTCCAGCCACGCGGCGTGATAGACGTAGTTGGTGGCCGTGATGGCGATCGCCATGCTTCCGACATTGAACAGCGACTGGTGCCAGGTGGGACGTTGCCGGTAGTTCCAAACGCACTGGATCAGCGTGGCCGTGCATCCGATGGTCAGCGCTTCCGCCAGGCTTAGCTCCACCACGCCGAACAGGATGAAGATGAACAACACCGAGAGCGATCCGGTCAATCCCGGCAAGGTCACCTTGAGCCGCGATGACAGAATGGAGAGCGCGAAGTAGCAGCCGAAGCGGATCAGGTCCTGTGATTCCCAGTGGCCATATGCCGGTAGCGCCGCGAGTACTCCCGTTAACACCACTGCCGCAATGTAGATCCTTGCGATGATCGACATTTTCGTTTGGTCCGGCATGCTTGAAGCCAGCTTGAATGCAGGTCCAGTGCCAACGAAGAACCCAGCTATCCACTTGATTCATCGGCGGGTACGCACCCGGACGATAGAAGCCAGGGGACAAAATGTCAATCCCTTGCCAAGCTCGGGGATATTCTGTCTCTACCATCCGGCCGCTACGCCCTCTCAGTGTCTCGCCTTACGCGCGGGAAACCGAAGTACTATGCACGCTTTAGCGAAGCTGGCCGAAAAGGGAGTTAGGGACCAATGGGTTCGAACGTCAAGAATTTCCTCGGCATGCAGGCCATCGTATCGGGCCCGGCGATGCTGCAGCTAGTCGAACTGGTGGAGCGCATTGCGCAAACCAACGCGGCAGTTCTGATCACCGGCGAAAGCGGATCCGGCAAGGAACTGATCGCGCGCGCGGTGCATCACTATTCGCTGCGCTGCGTCAAGCCGTGGGTGGATGTCAGTTGCGCCGCGCTGCCGGAGCACTTGGTCGAGAGCGAGCTGTTCGGTTATGAAAAGGGGGCGTTCAGTGGGGCTGACTCCGCCAAGCCGGGGCTGTTCGAGCTGGCCAATCACGGTACGCTGTTTCTGGACGAAATCGGTGAACTCGAGCCGCGCATGCAGGTGAAGCTCCTGCGCGTGCTGGATGGCGTGGCTTACTACCGGCTGGGCGGCGTGCGCAAAGTCACCGTGGACGTGCGCGTGGTCGCGGCCACGAATCAGGACCTGGAGGATATGGTTGAGTCCGGACGTTTCCGGGGCGACCTGTATCACCGGCTGGCCCAGATCTGCCTGCGCGTTCCACCACTGCGCGAGCGGGCCGAGGACATCGTGCCGCTGGCCGAGTATTTTCTCGAGCAGGCCAACCCGCGGCAGTCGTTTTCAAGCGAAGCGCTGGCGGCGCTGCGGGCCGCACTCCTGGCCTGGAAACGTCCGCGAGCTGCGCAACGTGGTGACGAAAGCCGGAGTGCTGGCGCGCGGCGAACAGATCGAGGTTCCGGATCTGGTCTTGGGATCGTCCCGGATCTCGGTGGATATCCGCTCGCCCGCGAGTGTGCCCGCAGCCGCTAATCTGGATGGTGTGGAGAAGACCATGATCCTGCGCGTGCTGGCGCAGACCAATGGTCACCAGCAGAAGGCCGCCGAGCTGCTCGGCATCTCGCGGCGCACGCTCAGCCGCAAGCTGAAACTCTATGGAAGGGAGGCGGTGCGACAATCCTGTGTCTCTTAGTAAGCCCGCGCCAGTAGCTATGGCAGATCCTTCCGATCGACGCACCGAGAAGCGTTACCGCGGACACGGCCCGCTGACGCTTTCCTTCGCCGATCCGTCGCCGCAGGAAGTGGTCGGCCGCCTGGTGGACTACAGCACCAGCGGTTTTCGCGCCGTGCACAATTTCGCCGCGCTGCACAGCGGCCAAGAGGTCGAGTTCCGGCACGCGGTCGCAGTGGGACGTGCGCGCGTAATGTGGAACCGCATCGCCGACGACCACGTCGAAACCGGATTCCTGGTTTTGAAGTAGGCGTCGCAATAAGCGCCCGCTATCGCACATCTTCGAGCGAGATCGCGCGCAAATAGTAGCCGCGCCACTCGCGCTTCCACCAATCGCCGGTCCTGCGCTGCTCCTCCCAATTCGTGAATCGATAATCGAACAGCAGCGCCCGGACGTACTTCGGCGGCGCGTTCGGGAACGGGTTTTTCGAGAGCAACCCGTTCACGTCCGGCGATCCCCGGAGCAACTGCACCAGAAAATTGCCGGTCCATAGCGCGCCCCGGTATCCGGTCAACGCCGCGAACCACATCTGCCAGTCGAGGCGCGGTTGATAGGGCGCCACCCAGCGCGGCGCTTGCTTCAGATCGCCGGGCTTGAAGGGAAACTCGTAATCCAGCCAATTGAGGCCGTCGTTGGATCCTTGAACGACGATCTCGGGCCGCCGCGTGGTCATGGTGGCGAACAAACCGTAAGTATTCACGATCTCGAAAGGCGCGAGCATGCGAGCCCAAGAGCTGAGCGGCTCGTGCGAGTGGCGGCTGAACATGTCCACGATCTCGGATGAACTGAGCGACAGGATCAGCACCGCCACGACGGCGACGATTGCGGGTTTGGTTCGCGCGCGCCGCAGCGGCAAGCGGAATCGTGCGAGACAATCGTCATCCAGCAAGAAAACGCACAGCGCCATGGCCAGCAGGTTGAAGAACGCGAAATTTCCGGTGCCGGCGATGAGAAGCTGAAGCGCCAGCAGCAACGCTGCGCCCGCCAGCCGCCACAAGCGCGGCGCAAAGATCAGAAACGGGATCACCAGTTCGACGAACAGCACGAGACCGGTGGAGAAGCGCTGGAACGCGCCCGGCAATTGGTACATGTACCAGGCCACCGGTGTAGGCAGTGGCTGCGTCATGTAGTGATAGCCGATGGCTGTGAGATCGCTCCAGGCGACATCGTGGCTCGAAATCTTCACGTACCCGGACAAGAACATCAGCCGGAACAGCAGCCAGCGGCCCAGCAGCGCCATCCACTTGGATGATCCGAGAAAGATCGCAAGAAACCCTGCTTCGAGCAGCAGCGCGTCCCATTGGAAGGAGAGAAAATCTTGCCCTACCGAACACATGGAGAGGTAGAGGAGATATAGACTGATCAGGGCTACTCGTTCGAGGAAGCCGAACAGCAGCGCAACGGCCACGGCTGCTCCTGCCCAACACGACGCCCGCAGCACAAAATCGGAATGCGCGAACCAGAACAAAGTCGGAATCAGCGAATAGGCTTCTCCACCGAGAGCGCGCCGCGCGCCTTCGAGATACCCTCCGGCCGGAAGAATGCCGCGCGCGCCCACCAGTCCAGTGATCTGGACCGCGAGCGAAACGAACGCGATGAAATAGACGATCGCCAGGATTCGCAGGAACAGCCATTCCACGCGCGCAGTGCGGAGCGGCGCGATCCGCCGCCCGAAAGTGAAACGCGTCACTTGATAAAAGAAGTTACGATGCGAAGCGATGAACCGGTAGCAGGCCTCGGTCAGCGGCGCGAAACCGGGAACGCGTGCGTAGAGCCACAGCAGCCAAGCCATGCCGGGCGCATAGGTGAGCGTGACGAACACGGCGCGCGCGCCGGAAAGCACCTCGCCGTCCGGCATCGCCAACTGCACCGATTCGCTGAAACGCTCCGGCGGAATCTCGGGAAAGTTGGCGCCGGCCTCCTGGGACGGTACGTAAGCCACCTTGCTTCCCGTGAGCTGCTTCCAGTAATCGATCCAGATCCGGCAGAACCCGCACTGGCCGTCGAAGATCACCAGGGGCTGGTCGGGCATGCTTTAATTAGTCTAAGGCGTCGTAACGGTAGGTCGTCGGCCATTCCAATTTTCATAGCTACTGTAAACCGTTTTACGGAAGTGGTAGAATCAATTCAGGTATGGCGTGCAACTTTTGCCGAGCGTGATGACGTCTATCTATTGAGCGTGGCTGAGGTGTGGTAACAGAAAATGGCTGCTCACGACGAACCCATGGCGTATCCCGGCGGTAATAATCCTCAGGACCCTTCCGGCGCCGACGTCCACCTTGCGAGGCTGTTGGCGGCGGATGTGGAAGAGCCCTTCTTCCGTTCGCTAACTCGCAATATCAAGGAACTGATTCATCCTCCCAAGTTGCCTCCCCTGGTGGTGACGTCCAAGCCGGTTCCGGTGAAGGATATTTGGGGCTTCTATGGCGGCCAGGGAAAGCGCGCGGGAATTGGTTCGGTGGCGATTCACGTCGGCGTGGTCGCGTTGCTGTTCCTCATCGGCACCAACAAGACCGTTCAGAAGGTGGTCAAGGAACAGATCTCGCTGATTGCTCCCGACCTGTCGCCGTACAAACCCACTCCGAAGAAAAACGACATGGGCGGAGGCGGCGGTGGCGGCGATCGGTCGGCTACGCCCCCGAGCAAGGGCAAGCTGCCTAGGCTGGCCGACAAGCAGTTCGTGCCCCCGATGGCAGTGGTGCACAATCCTGATCCGAAGCTGGTGATGGAGCCGACGCTGATCATCCAGCCCGACGCGAATATCCCGAAAGTCAACATGGACGTGCTGGGCGATCCGCTGGCCAAGTCCCTGATCGCTTCCAACGGCCCGGGATCGGGCGGCGGAATCGGATCTGGACCAGGCGGCGGAGTTGGCTCCGGTTCGGGCGCGGGCTACGGCCCCGGCCATGGCGGCAACATGGGCGGAGGCGCTTATCGCATCGGCGGCGGAGTTTCACCACCCCAGTTGATCTTCAAAGTCGAACCCGAGTATTCCGAAGAAGCGCGCAAGGCCAAGTTCCAGGGCACCGTCGTTCTCTTCGTAGTCGTGGACGAGAAGGGCAATCCTCGCGATATCCAAGTTCAGCGGCCACTCGGCCTGGGTCTCGATCAGAAGGCCATTGAAGCCGTCCAGAAGTGGAAATTCAGCCCCGGTAAGAAAGACGGCAAGCCCGTCGCCGTCCAGGCCACCGTCGAAGTAAACTTCCGGCTGCTTTAACGACGGAACCCGCCTCGCTCGGCGGTCCAACAAACAAATCAACCTCAGGCGCTCCCGTTGTAGTAGCATTACTGAGAGGCCGTATGCTGGTCGAGCTTGAGACAAACGGGGATGTTTGCGTTCTGCGCCTGCATGGGCGGTTTGCCACCGGGCGGGATTCTTCGTACTTGCGCACCAAGACCGATGAAATCAAGAATAGCGGCCTGCCCAAAGTGCTCGTCGATTTTAGCGAGGTGGAGTACATCGATTCCACCGGAATCGGCTTCCTCATCGGAATCTACACCAGCATTCTGAGGAGTCCGCGACGGCCTGTTCGTGCTCGCCAATCCGAACCGGCGCGTGCGCGAAGTTCTGGAACTGACGCGGCTCGCCAACGTCATGCCGATCTACCCCACCTTCGAGGCAGCATTGGAAGCGCTCCAACAGGCCCAGGCCAGCAAACAGGCGAGTTGAGGACGCCCCGCACCCCTCTTTTGTCCGCGCCGGGATGATCGGAAAGCCGAACTTTCTGCGCATGATTAGCGTAGACCACTCCAACGAGGAGAATCGGATGCGCACACTTTATCGGGACTTGCGGTACGGCGTTCGGACCCTGGCTGCCAAACCGGGCTTTACGTTGGCCGCCACTGCCGTGCTGGCGCTGGGCATCGGAGCCAACACCGCCATCTTCAGCCTGGTAAACGCATTCCTGCTGAAGCCTCTGGTCCTCGAAAAGCCGGAACAGTTGCTCGGCTGCTTTAGCCGGGACACCCGAAAGCCGGACACCTATCGAGGCTTCTCTTATCCCAACTACGTCGATCTGAGCGACGGAAACACGGTCTTCACCAGCTTGTTGGCACACAATATGGGCCTGATCGGGATCACCGAAGGCGATCTGACCCGCCGCGTGCTGGCCGACATCGTTTCGTCGAACTACTTCTCTACGCTGGGCGTCAAGCTCTTTCGGGGCCGCGAGTTCACGGCGGCCGAGGAACGTCCCGGGCAGCGCCGTTCCAGTCGTGATTGTGAGCTATTCGCACTGGCAGAAGAAAGGGTCTGATCCGCAGTTGCTTGGCAAAACACTGCAGATCAATGGCCGGGCTTTCACGGTGGTGGGGATCGCGCCGGAGGGGTTCACTGGAACCACGGCGATGCTCGGCTCAGAGCTGTATCTTCCGTTCGGAATGTATGAAGTGGCCGTGAACGATTTCATCGGGCAGGTGCGCCCGCTCGCCGCCCGGGACAACAACGCCCTCATACTGGTGGGCAGGTTGCGGCCTGGAATCAGTAGAGCGGCTGCCGACGCGCAGCTCGCCATCACCGCTTCGCGGCTGGAAAAGGCTTACCCCGCCGAAAACAAGGATCAGACCTTCATCGTGCACCCGCTCTCACGATTGAATATCTCCACCGAGCCACAATCCAACAACCAACTCGTCGCCGCCGCGGTGGTCCTGCTTGCCATGGCCGGACTCGTGCTGTTGATCGCTTCGCTCAACGTGGCGAACATGATGCTGGCGCGCGGAGCCGCACGCAAGAAGGAGATCGCCATCCGGCTGGCGTTGGGCGCCGGACGCCGGAGCATTTTGCAGCAGCTCTTTTCCGAAGGCCTCATTCTGGCTTTGATTGGCGGAGCGGCCAGCCTGGCTGTCGCGTATTGGAGCACCTCGCTTCTGATCCAATCTTTTTCTCGACTCGCGCCGATCGAAATCGTCTTCCGCACTGGTCCGGACCTGCGCGTGTTAGGCGCGACCATGGCCTTCTGCATCCTCAGTACCATGCTGTTCAGCTTGGCGCCGGCCTGGAGCCTGTCCAAGCCGGACCTGGTTTCCGACCTCAAGGAAGCCGACAACTCGCTGACGATGTCGGGCAAGGTCCGGCGGCTGTTCTCGCGGCGAAACATTCTGGTGATGACACAAATCGCGCTCTCGCTGGCGCTGCTGGTGGCGGCCGGCCTGTTCGTGCGCAGCGCCCAGCGTGTCGCTGGTGTCGACCCGGGGTTCCGGCTGGACTCCGGAGTGCTCGCTGAAGTTGACCCCAGCCTCGCCGGCTACGATCAGGCTCGCGGGCGCGCGACCTTTGCCGCGCTGCTCGACCGGCTGCGCGGCGTTCCAGGAGTACAATCGGCAAGCGTCGCCGCCACGGTTCCATTTGGTATGATCTCGCTGGGCCGCAGCATCCAGAAAGTGAGCGACGATCCCAACAGTACGGGGTCGAAAGTGGACTGCGCGTTCAACATTGTCAGCCCGGACTATTTCAAGACTCTTGGAATCCCGCTCCTGCGCGGCCGTTCCTTTGCGGCGCCGGAGGCTGGCGGGAATGCGGGCGCGGGCGTGGCGATCATCGATCAGAACGCTGCAGCTCGGCTGTGGCCGGGCGGCGATGCACTCGGTCAGCGCATCCGCATGATTGTGGATCAATCCACGCACCAGACTCGCGAAGCGGAAGTGATCGGGGTGGTGCCGAGTGTCCGTGAACAGGCTTTCGGAAAGGAACTCAGGGCGCACCTGTACGTGCCATTTCCCGCCGAGTACCAATCCGACATGACCATTCACTTGCGCGTGGCCGGTAGCAGCGGAGCCGCGCAGGACGCGATGCTCAAAACGGTGCGCAACGAGATTCGAGCGGTCGACAGCAGGCTCCCGATCCTGTCTCTCAAAACGCTCAACGAGCACATGGATTCGAGTTTCGACGTATGGATTACCCGGACCGGCGCGCGCATGTTCGGGACCTTCGGCGTAGTGGCGCTGCTGGTGGCCATGGTGGGTCTGTATGGCGTGCGCGCCTACACGGTGGCGCGGCGCACGCGCGAAATCGGAATCCGCATGGCGCTGGGCGCGAGCAAACGCGATACGCTACGCCTCATTCTGCGCGAAGGCCTGGCCGTAACGGCGATCGGAACCGCTCATCGGACTGGCGCTATCGCTCGCGCTGGGGAAGGTGCTCGCCGGATTCTTGTACGATGTCGAGCGGAATCGATCCGGTGGTGATGGTGACGGCGCCGCTGCTGCTGGCAGCCGTCTCGCTGCTGGCGTGCTATCTGCCGGCGCGCCGGGCCGCGCTGGTGGATCCGATGAGGGCGCTGCGCGACGAGTAGCCGCGCGTGTGCCGCCGCGCTCACTTCCGCTTCGGCGGATACTTGTCGAACGCTTTCCGCACCATGTCGTCCAGTTTGCCCTGCAGCTTGTTGGGATCGCGCTGCTTGCTCGGTCGCGATGGCTCGCCAGACCAGCGAACGCGTGCTCGGATCGCGCAGGTCGATAACCAGCGTGCCTTCGGCGTACGGCACCTTGACCACGCGCGTGCCCAGCCCGCGCCATCCGGCCGGATAAGCCTCGCGCTCGACGCCGCGCGCCGATCCCAGCGTGTAGAAGACGTTGAGGTCGCTCCGCTGCCCGCCCGGCTCCAGGCCCTTGGCGCTCAACGCGCGCTCGATTTCATGTTCGATGTTCTTCTTGGTCAATTCGCTGTTGAGCGCGGGACTCCGGCTGTTCAATCTTCCGTTGCGAATCGCGAAAGTCCGGTAATGCGAAAAATCCACGCTCTGGTCGAACTCCACGGTGACCTTCTGGCCGTAGGCTGCCAGCGCGATGAATAAGCCGAGCGCCAGTCTGTTCATGACGCGACTTTATCACAGGCCGCACACGCCTGCTTCAGTCGCCAGTATCCTGAAAGGATGAAGCAGCTAGCGCTCCAGGCGCTCGACTTTGCGCTCCAGCCCAGTGTCGCGTATGCGGATGCACGCGTGATTGAAAGCCGCGAGCGCGAGCTTTCCACTAAGAACGGAAGAGCGGGCCATGTCGCCAGCGCCGAATCGCAGGGGCTCGGAATTCGCGTGCTGGCCGGCGGCTGCTGGGGATTCGCTTCCACGGACGACCTCACCAAGGACGGCGTGGAGCGAACTGCGCGGCTGGCCGTCGAGATCGCGAGGTCCAGTGCGCTCGCCAAGAAACGCGACGTTGTTCTGGCGCCCGAGGAGAAGCACGAAGCCACTTGGGTTGCGCCCTGCCGCATCGATCCGTTCTCGGTCAGCGTCGAGGAGCAGCTCGGCCTGCTGTTGAAGATCGACGGCGAGCTGCGCCGCAATCCCGGGATCACGCTGGCGCAGACATCCATGAGCTTCCACCGCGGCCGCCAGGTGTTCGTCTCCTCCCTCGGCAGCGTGATCGATCAGACGCGCACCACTAGCGGCGTGGGATTCGAGGCGCTCAGCTTCCATGAAGACGAGATCCAAAAAAGGTCGTATCCGAATTCGTTCGGCGGCCAGCATCAATTGAAAGGCTACGAGCTGATCGACGAGCTTGCATTGCTCGACCATGCGCCGCGCGTCGCCGAAGAAGCTGTAGCTCTGCACTCGGCCGACCAGTGCCCCGAAGGCCGCTTCGATCTGATCCTGGATGGCAGCCAGCTCGGGCTGCAGGTGCATGAGTCTATCGGCCATCCCATCGAGCTTGACCGCGTGCTCGGATCGGAGGCCAACTACGCGGGCATGAGCTTTCTGACGCTCGACAAGTTGAACACGCTGCGCTACGGATCGGATCTGGTAAACGCGGTGTGCGACGCGCGGCTCGAGCACGGACCCGGCCTCGGAACGTTTGCTTTCGACGACGAGGGTGTTCCCGCGCAGCGCGCCGACATTATTCGAGCCGGCCAGTTCGTCGGTTACATGACCTCGCGCGAAACGGCTGCCGCGATAGGCCAGTCACGCTCGAACGGCACCATGCGCGCCACGGGTTGGTCGCGCCTGCCGCTCATTCGCATGACCAACGTCAGCCTGCTGCCCGGCGAGCAGACGCTCGAAGAAGTTTTCGGCGGCGTGAAAAAAGCCATCTACATGGAGACCAACCGGAGCTGGTCGATCGACGACAAGCGCTACAACTTTCAGTTCGGCTGCGAGATCGGCTGGGAGATTCGCGACGGCAAGCGCGTGCGCATGCTGAAGAATCCCACCTACAGCGGCATCACGACGGAATTCTGGAACGCCTGCAGCGCGGTCGCCAATCGCGACCATTGGGTGCTGTGGGGCGTGCCGAATTGCGGCAAGGGCCAGCCCGAGCAGGTGATCGGCACGGGCCACGGCGCCAGCCCCGCGCGCTTTCACAATATTGCGATCGGAGCCGGGTATGGCGGATGAAGCCGGCGGTGGAGTGATGCTCTCAATCGAACGGTGCCGCGAGCTCTTCGATGTCGCCGCAGCAGGCTGCGCGTTCGTTCGGCGTCTCCGATGTCGAGACGCTGCTGGGCGGCCATCGCGACGCGCTCACACGTTTCGCCAACAACACCATCCATCAGAACGTGGCCGAGCGGGCGCAGTGGCTCTCGGTCCGCGTGGCGACCGATCACCGCACGGCGCGCGCCACCACGAATCGATTCGACGCCGCGTCCATCCGCAACACCGTGGAGCAAGCGGTCGCGCTGGCTCGCTCGGTTGCGCCCGATCCCGATCTTCTGCCCATGGCCGAGCCGGCCGCGATCCCGCGCATCGAGCGATTCGATCAGGCCACGGCCGACGCCACGCCGGAGGATCGTGCGCGCCTGGTTGCAGAGGCGATCCGCTTGGTGGAGAGCGCCGGTCAGACCGCGGCCGGCATCTATTCCACCGGCCAGACCATGGAAGCGATTCTGAATTCGCGCGGCGTCGAGGCCTGGCATCAGGAAACGCTGGCGCAGTTCTCCATCACGTCGATGGCGGGGAACAGCTCGGGATGGGCTAAGGCGTCGGCGGTGGCGCGCGCACGATTTCGATCCGGTGGAACTGGCTCGCCGCGCTTCTGACAAAGCCCGTCTGTCGAGCGATCCGCGCGAGGTTCCGCCCGGACGCTACACCGTGGTGCTGGAGCCGGCGGCGGTGCTCGATCTCGTTGGTCAGATGTTCGGCGATTTCAGCGCCACCGCGCTCGACGACAAGCGCAGCTTCCTTACTGGCCGGCTGGGCGAAAAACTGTTCGGCGAGAATATCCACATTACCGACGACGTCGCGCATCCGCTGCAGGCCGGCGTGGCGTTCGACGGCGAGGGCGTGCGGCGCCGCAAGCTCGCGCTGGTGGAAGCGGGCGTTCCGCGCGAGGTGGCGTACGCACGTTCGAGCGCGCATCGTGCCGGAGTCGAGCCAACCGGTCACGGCTTTCCCTTGCCGAACGAGATCGGCGAAGCGCCGCTGAACATCGTGATCGCAGGCGGCGACACTTCAGTCGACCAGATGATCGCGTCCATCGACCGCGGCATCCTGGTCACGCGCCTCTGGTACATCCGCGAAGTCGACCCTTACGAGAAGATCATGACCGGAATGACACGCGACGGCACGTTCCTGATCGAGAACGGCCAGGTCGCCGCCGGCCTTCGAAATTTCCGCTTCAACCAGAGCATCATCGAGCTGCTCAACAACGTGGACGCGCTGTCGCCGGCGGTGCGTGCCTCCGGCGAAGAGAGCTTCGACATGGTGGTGCCGGCGATGAAGGTGCGCGATTTCCACTTCACGGAAGTCACGCGATTTTGATCGCGGAGAACATCCGTTTGTTAAAATGGAATTGAGCGGAGATTCAGTGCACCGCCATAAGCATCAGACCGGGCAGATCCTGAAGTGGTCGTTCTTTGCGACTCTTCTTTTCGTCGTGGTCGAGCTCGCCGCCGGATTCGGCGCCGGCAGTCTGGCGCTCATTTCCGATGCCGGCCACAACTTCACCGACGCGCTGTCGCTGGTGCTGGCCGCCATCGGTTTGTATCTGGAATCCCGCCCCGCCGATAGCGTCAAGACTTACGGCTATCACCGCGCCGGCGTGCTGACTGCGTTCGTCAATGCTCTCACGCTGGTCGGCGTCGCGATCTTCGTCTTCTTCGAAGCCTGGGAGCGCTTTCTGCATCCGCGCGCAGTCGCGGAATGGACCATGTTCTGGGTCGCGCTCGCCGGCCTCGCGTTGAACAGCGCAGTGATGTGGGGTCTGCATCGCGACAAAGATCATGACTTGAACGTGCGGGCCGCGTTCCTGCACATGCTGGGCGACGCGGTCAGCTCGATCGCCATCCTCGGCGGCGCGGTCGTGATTCATTTCACCGGCCTGGATGTCATCGACCCGATACTGTCGGTCCTGATCGGCGCCCTGATAATCTGGACGGCCTGGGACATCATCCAGGAATCGCTCAACGTGCTGCTGGAAGGCTTGCCACGCGGCATGGAGTTGAACCGCGTGATGGAGTCGATGCGCGCGGTCGACGGCGTGATCGACGTCCACGATCTGCACATCTGGAGCCTGGGATCGAGCGCGCACGCGCTCAGTTGTCACGTCCTGATCGAGGACATGCCGCCTTCGGAAAGCAACTCCATCCTCCAACGGATCAACGAGTTACTGTGCACGTTTCATATCCACCACAGCACCATCCAATTCGAGCACACCAAGTGCGCGCTGTCAGACACTCCCTGCACCATCCTGGCCGGCGCCCTTGAGCACGAGCGGCAGGCTTGAACAGAACGCTTACGCTTCTTTACGTTTTCCCTATGTAACATCCGCCTGCGGTCTGCCATCATTACTCGTGGGATTCGGAATCCCTAAATAGGAGAGGAAAATGAAGATTCGTTTAGTTTTGCTGGCGTGCGCGCTGGCCTTTGTTGCATTAGCCGCTGACGCCACCGGCAAGTGGACTTTCGAGACGCAAGGACGGCGTGGGCCGCAATCCGCCACGCTGACTCTGAAGGCATCCGGCGCCGAGCTGACCGGTTCGCTGGAAGGCGGACGGGGTGGTCCGGTCGAAATCTCCAACGGCAAGGTGGACGGCGACAACATTTCGTTTGAAGTGACGCGCGAATTCAATGGCAATTCGTTCACCACGAAATATACCGGCAAAGTTTCCGGCGATACGATCGAGTTGACCATCGCCGGACCGAGAGGCGAACCGCAAACCGTTACCGCCAAGAAGTCGACCTAGGCCCGAATCGCCTGGTTGGTTGAGAATCGAAAGCTGGGAGGGGTGTGTGTGCCTCTTCCAGCTTTTTTGTTTTCCGATGCAGGCGGGCACGTTGTCCTGTATGCTTTGAGGAAAGGAGCACCATGTCCGCTCAACCTCCGTTGCCACCATTACCGCCAGATCCGGCCGGAACGCTCGCGCCCGCAAAGAAGAGCGGGGCCTTGAAGTGGATACTGATCGGAATCGGCGGGTTCCTCCTGCTCTGCGTGCTCGCGATTTTTGGACTGGGTCTGTTCGTGATGAACAAGGCCAAGCAGGCCGGCATCGATACTGAGAGCGCCGGAAACGGCAAGCTCGTTTTCAAAAACGGCAAGGACGCCGTGACGGTCCAATCCAGCGGTGGCGATGGGACGTTCGAAGTGAAATCGTCGGAAGGCTCGGTGAAGTTCGGCGGGGCCGCCAAGATTCCCGCTTGGGTGCCGGATTATCCTGGATCCGAGCCGCAGGGCGCCTTTTCCGCGAGCGGCAAGGATGGCGAAGGCGGCAGCTTTGTGTTCAAGACCAAGGACGATTCCGGGAGAGTCGTCAAGTACTACGAGGACCAATTCCAGTCCCTGGGCCTGAAAGTGACCAGCAACATGACCAGGCAGAACGGTGAACAATCGGGCGGAATTCTGGTTGGTCAGGACGAGTCCAGCAAGCACACCGTCACGGTGATCGTCGGCAAGGACAGCGGAGAGACATCCGTCAGCGTCAGCTACGCGACGAACAAATAGCCAGCCATTCTTCGGTGCGCTTTCGAAGCGCGGGCGCAGTCAGCGGATCCGGATAGAGGTCGCCGATCACTGCGAGTGAGTCGGCGCCGGCGTCGAGCACAGCGCGCGCGTTTTCTCTGGTGATGCCTCCGATGGCAACCAGCGGCTTTCGCGTCACGTCGCGCAGCGAGCGAAGCGCGTCGACCCCCACCACCGGATCGGGATCCTGCTTCGAGCTGGTGGA
This sequence comes from Terriglobia bacterium, assembly GCA_963792065.1. Classification (GTDB taxonomy): domain Bacteria; phylum Acidobacteriota; class Terriglobia; order Bryobacterales; family Bryobacteraceae; genus Palsa-89. Next base: position 3,953,230 of record CAWBUU010000001.1, on the reverse strand, counting down.
GAAAATCGGACCGATCGCGAGATAGTCCACCGGCTGCGAGTCGCCGTCGGCAAGTTGGCGCTGGTTGTGGGTCGAGAAACCGATGATGGCGCCTGGCGGCATGATTCGCCGGGCGTCCGCCGGCGCAAGATCCTGCTGGCCGAGATGCACGGCGGCGCCGAGCAGCATCGCGAAATCCACGCGGTCGTTCATGACGAACATCGCACTGGCATTGCGGCAGAGGTCGGCGACGCGTTCGGCGTCTTCGTAAACATCGCGCGAGAAAAATTCCTTGTGACGGAATTGCAGGATGCGCGCGCCGGCCTCAAGAACCGCCGCGGCGGCTGCAATGGTGCTCAGCCCGCGGTTCGCAATGAGGCCTGTATCGAGCACCGGATAAAACACGGGCAGCTTCATATGGTGGCCAACGCCAGCGCGCCGAACAGTACGCTGTCGTCTCCCAGGGCTGCGGGAACAACATCGATGCGGGCGCGCGACCAGCCGGTGATCTGCCGCCCGAGCTCGGCGCGCAGCGGCACGAACAGCTTGTCGCCCGCCTTGCTGATGCCGCCGCCGATGACGATGCGCGCCGGGTTGAGCAGCATGATGGCGGCCTTCAGGCCCAGCGCGAGATCCACAACGTAGCGTGAGACGAACGCAGCATCCTGCATCAGTTCGTGAGCCGGCCTGGCCGTGATCGCGCTCCAGCCACAGCCCGCAGCACATCCGCTCCAGGCAGCCGCGCGCTCCGCACAGGCACTCGGGACCATCGGGCCGAATGGTGAGATGCCCGATCTCGCCGGCGTAAGAGTCGGCGCCGCGGTAAACATTTTCGCCCTCGGTCACGATGCCGCCGCCGATTCCGGTGGAAAGCGTCAGATAGAACAGCGGCCGGCTACCGCGCCCGGCGCCATACAGTGCCTCGCCCAACGCACCAGCGTTCGCGTCGTTGTCCATGATCGGCCGCACGCCGGCTACGCGCTCGACGTAGCCCGGCAGATCGAAATCGTTCCAGCCACACACGTGCGTCGAGAATATCACCCGCTGTTCCGGAAAATTCACCGGACCGCCGAAGCCGATGCCGCAGCGCTCGATGCGGTGGCGCGCGGCCCAACCGGAGGCAATTGTTGCGATCCGCTCCAGCATCCAGTCGCGCCCGCCGGAGCGGTCCGTCGCATGCCGCTCCAGCATAGCGATGCGCTGGTCTTCAAACAGCGCCAATGCGAATTTGGTGCCGCCGATATCCATCGCCAGAGTCGTCATGGATCCGCGGCCAGCACCTCGGCCGGAGTGGTGGCCTCGGTACCGCGCTTGCGAATCGCCACAGAAGCCAGCAGGTTTCCGAACTGCGCGGCCATCACGGGCGAACCGGAAATCGCGAGCGCCAGTCCCGCGCCGGCCGAAAAACTGTCGCCTGCGCCGCACAGTTCCGCCGGCCTTTCGATCGCCTGAGTGGGCACCAGCTTCTCGCCGCCGTCTTCCACCACCAGCGTGCCCTGGCCACCCTTGGTGACGAACATGAGCCGGGACTGTGTATAGGAACGCAGGCGCTGGTAGTCCACTTCACCGAACAACGCAATGGATGCGGCATTCGCTTCCTGCTCGTTGGGCTTGAGAATCATCCTGCGGAAGCGCTCAACGCGAACTCGCGAGTCCACCCAGATGATCTTGTCAGGACTCGCCTCTGCGAACCGTTCGAGCAGCGCCCGCACCTGCGGAGTCACCACGCCACCGTGCCTGGTGTCAGCTTGATCGGACACGAACAGGACATCGAAGCTGGAAGAGTAGTCGCGCAAATGACCGAGCACTTCGCTCTCGACGGCCTCGGGCAGCGGCCGGATGTCGATGGAGTCGACGCGCGGCAGGTCCTCGATCCCGGTTCGCGCATTGATCAGCTTGGTGTAGGTGAAGGTTGCCAGTTGGTTGGAACGGACCAGCAAGTCGGTCGAGATACCGCGAGCATTGAGCGCATTGGTGAGCTCGCTGGCGAATCCGTCTTGTCCCAACACGCCGAGCACCGCGGTTCGTCCAATTCCGAGCGCGGCCAAGGCATTGGCCACCGTGGCGCCGGCGCCCGGAGCGACCTCAGTGGCAACCACTCCGACTCTAGGGATGCCGGTCTCGCGCGACGGCTCAGCGGCGCCAGGGTCATATGTGCACCAGCGGTCCAGGCCGATGTCTCCGACGATCAGGGCCGAGCGCTGGGGAAAAGCGTCCAGGATCTGCTGCGTCGTCATCCAGTGGAAAAGAGCGAAGCCATCAATTCGTCGCGGCACAGATAGTTGGGCACGATGTAGTCGGCTCCCACTCCGATCAGCCGTTGCCGCTTCCACTCGTCGACGCGCGTGCAGGCCGGCTCTTCGCTCGCCACGCCCACCGCCACGCCGCCCACATTTTTCACTTCTTCGATCTCGACGTAGCCGTCGCCGAAACCTAAGAACTGATGGCCTCCGAAATCCGCCGAGGATAGGATGCGCTGGATCAGGATGGCCTTCGAAAAGCTTTTGTAGTCGTCCTGGGCTCCGTACACGCCGCCTGCGAAATATTCTGTCAGGCCGAGCAGGCGCGCCTCCTCCTGCATGTAGACGTGGTCGGTGCCGCTGGCCAGGTACATGGTCAAGCCCCGGTCGCGCAGACTCTCGAGCAATTCGCGCGATCCCGGCACCATGTAGTCGACGGGCGAGGCGTGACCTTTCCGCAGCGCATCGATGCGGCTCTCAATCTTTCCCCACAACCGTTGCAGATAAATTTTCTTGTAGACCCCGGGCTCGAGCGGTTGGCCGCCGCGCGCGCGGACCGAGTCGGCCAGCGCCATCATCTGGTAGATGGTCTCCTTGCCGGTGAGCCGCCAGACGAAGTCCTCGACTTCGGTTCTCAGTTGCTCTTCGGATTCGCCGGTCTTCAGCTCCGCCAGAACTTCGACCATGAGCGGGACCATCACGTTCATCCAGCCGGAGCGTATCAGGGACAACGTGCCGTCGAAATCGAAGAGCGCTACGCGGGCGTTTCGGGCGGAAGCGCCCGGCCTGACATTTTCGATCATTCCTTCCATTCTAGGCAAGCCCGGCACGTGAAAGCATCCTCTCATCCAGCCAGCACGGCCGGGGTGAGAATATCGCGAATGGCGCCGAGCAAAGTCGCGAGGTCGAGCGGTTTGGTGACGACAGCGTCCATGCCGTACGCGAGGCATTGTTTATGCTGCGCCGCGGATGCGTGGGCCGTTACGGCCAGGATGGGCGTGCGGGACAAATTTCGCCGGCCCTCTTCGTCCCGGATCAGCCTGGTGGCCTCCAACCCGTCCAGATCGGGCATTTGCACGTCCATCAGGATCAAGTCGAAGTGTTCGTCCCGGAAGGACCGATAGGCCTCTTCGCCGTTGGCCGCGACTGTGATGGTCCATCCTTGCCTCTGGAGAATTCCGGAAGTCACTCGTTGATTCACCACATTGTCTTCGGCAACCAGCACGTGCAGCATGGGGATCGCAAATGGACGCGCGGCCGGGGCCGCCTCTGTGGCCGGCGCGCCTCCCGGCACTTCACTCAGCGGCAATTCCACCGAAAAGACGCTGCCACGTGCAGGATCGCTTTGGGCCCGATAGGTGGCCGCCCATCAGGCTGACCAAGCGGCGGGTGATGGCAAGTCCGAGGCCGCTGCCGCCGAACCGGCGCGTGTGCGAACCATCGGCCTGCGTGAACGGCTCGAAGATGGCTTCCAGCTTCTCCCGCGCCACCCCGATGCCGGTATCGCGCACATCGAAGCGAAGCATTCCCGGTCCGGGCGCGCTAACGTCGAGTTGCACTTCGCCGTGGGGCGTGAATTTGACCGCATTCCCCAACAGGTTGATGAGCACCTGCCGCAGACGGACCGGGTCTCCCTCCACCCACCGCGGGCAATCGGCCGCGATCTGCAAACCGAGCCGCAGGTCCTTCTCGCGCACCGCCACATCGAAGAGCTGCAGGCACTCCTTCGCGGTGCTCTCCATGTTGAAAGCCATGGACTCAATCGCCAACTTGCCGGCTTCAATTCGGGAAAGGTCCAGGATGTCGTTCAGAATGGATGTGAGCGACAACGCGGCCGTCTGGGCGACCTGGAGTTGTTCGCGCTCTTCCGGATCGGAGCACCTGTCCAGTACCAGACTGATCATGCCGGTAACGCCGTTGAGCGGCGTCCGGATCTCGTGGCTCATGTTAGCCAGAAATTCACCCTTGAGCCGCACCGCCTCTTCGGCTTTTTCTTTTGCTTCGCGCAGAGCGGTGTTGACGCGGCTGCGTTCGGCAACTTCCTGTTCCAGTCTCTCGCGATGTCCGGCCAACTCCATGTCGCGGCGCTGGATTTCGTCGAGCATGGTATTGAAGGAGCTGGCCAGGATGCCCACTTCGTCGTTGGACTCTACACGCACCCGTTCTCCAAAGCCGTGCGTTTCCGCCATACGGCGCGCTACTTTGGCGATCGCCAGAATGGGACCGGCCACGCGCGACTGCAGGATCGCCACCAGGATGGCGGCCATCAACAGCTTGAGGATGACGATCAGGGCGGCGCCGCGCAGGTACTGCTTCAGAATGACCGGAATCGAGGGCAGGTCGGCCGTCAGGAGTACCGTGCCGACCCGCTCACCGCCGCTGGTGATGGGCCGCGCAATGACGATGGCGCCGTCTTCTCTGCGAATACCATCCGCCCGGAGCGGCGGGCAGCGGCCGCCCGGATCGCGGCGATATTCAGCGAAGCAGGTTCTGCGGGTGCTATAGAGGACCGCTCCTCGAATCCGGCTGTCGCTGCGCAGCGAGGACAATATCTCGACCGCGGCCTTGCCGTCGTTCAGCACCAGGGCAGGCCCCACCTGATCTCCTACCACGCTGGCCAGCGCCGTGACTTCCGAGGCGGTCCATTCCCAAAAGCGGCTGAGATCCCACCAGCTAAACGCAGCCGCCGCGATCAGCGCGGTGACCAGGCCGCCGGCGGCAGTGATGCTGATCAATTTCCGGCGCAGGGAGGTGGATTGCGTCACGACCGCTCTCCCTTCCTGTGGTTCAGCACCTGCCCGAAGCGCAGCAGCCGGGAACTGATGATGACGCCGCTTCGTTTCAGGGCCTCCAGGTTGACCTCGAAGCTCATGCGCCCGTCCACCACCAGGAGGTTCACCGCGCCGCCCCACTGCAGGAAGTCTTTGCTCTCCCCAATGGCCAGCACGCGAGCCAGGCGCGAGCCTGCCAGCGCTGCCTGGATCTCCTCGCCCTTATCGCTGGCGAAGTAGACTACCTGGCAGCCGGAGCCGTCCGCGGGCGCCTTCAACTCGACGATGCGGATCGGATGGTCGTTGACCGATTTGCCTTCCAGTGCGCCGTGCAACGTGTCGGCGAACGATGCCCGGCCCCAAACCCCAACCCGGATGGGCGCGTTTCCCGCGAGGGGCTGGGGCCACTCGCCATAGCGCAGGAAGCTGAGAACGACCGCCGCCTTCAACTGATCCTCGGGTTCGCCGCCCGCCCGCGACAACACTGGCAGCATTGCCAGCCAGGCGACGCAGGCGAGAAGCCGTGTTGGAAAAAGCGACGGCATGCGGCCAATTACCGTCCTAGAATTTCTGTGTCCACTTGAAGACGAACGTTCGCGCCACCGGGATTGCAGCAAACGGGCTTTCCGAATAAGTCTCCAATACTTGGCGGCCCGCGATGTTCTGAATTGCGAAGCTGAGCTCGCCGTCCCGATACGGGCGGAAGCCGACGCGAGCATCCAGCAGCAGAACGCCGGGCAGATCGAAAGTCAGATTCCTGGATCGGGCGCGCGCCATCAAGTCCAACTGCCAGAACCGGGAAAGATCGTGCTGCGACCGGATGAAGCCCTGATGCCGTGTACTGGACGTAGTCAGCAGCCAACTGGATGACGGCGGCAGCCACTTGGTCTCGTTCAGATAGGAATACGACGGAATCAACCGCCAAGTGGGCGTCACTTGCCAGGTGGCGGATGTCTCGGCGCCATACGAGCGGCCCGAGCCGCCGTTGTTTTCGGTGAAGTCCAGCGAAAAGCTCGGAACCGGTCCGTTCCATTGAATGGTTGGCACTTGCGGTATTGAGACTGCGGCCAGCCGGTCATAGTGGCTCCAGAACAGAGCCACATCGGCTGACCAGCGCTGCGCCGATTGCACGCGATAGCCGGCCTCGAAACTGTGCTCTATTTCCGACTGCAGCACCTTCGATCCATAGACGACTATTTCCATAGGAAGGCCCGACATCATTCGAGATCCTTGGTCTGTCACCATGTCGCGATCGATTCGGCTTGGAACGCGCACCGCGCGGGACAGACCCAGCCACAATGACTGTTTGGTGCTGGGCGTGTAGAGTAGCCGCAAACTCGGCTGTACTTCGAAATGAGTATAGATGTTGTAATCCACCCGAACTCCAGCGGATACCAACAAGCGGTTCGGGACCAGTTGAAACTCATCTCGGACCGCCACGTCGCCCACCCGATAGACCGAATCCGCGGGTTGGAAAGCCAGCAGGTGCCGCGAGCGGCTGTAGTCCCAATATTGTTGATAGCCCGCACTCCAGTAAACTTCGTTGCGGTCGCCGGTTTGTGTTCGCCGTTGATAGTCGATCGTAAGATTGTTCAGGTCGCCGTCAACAAACGGATAGTTGACCTGGTTCTTGTCGTAACTGAACTGCAGGGTCGATTCGTTGCCCACCGAGCTGGTTCGGGTCCAGCGCGCCTGAATGAAGCCCGCCGTGCCGCCGGTGTGGCCGGCCGCGAAAATGTTGAGGTCGGGCGGCATGAGGGGATAGCCGATCGAGTCTTGCCGGCCCTGCTTCGATACAGCTGCCGACAGCATCAGCTCGTCTCTGCCTGAGAGCTGTCCATCCAGGCGGAAACCGAGATGAGCGGATTGAGTGTTCAGATCGTCTACTGGCGCCGGCGTCGGTATCACGAAGCCGTCGATGGAGCGGAAGTACCCGATGGAGGAAACCGCTGGCTGGCGGTCCTCCAGCTTGGCCGAGATCTGGTAGGCAAACTTGTCGCTGGGCGCTGCACTCCAGCGCACGAACACCGAGCCGCGCAGTTCGTTTCCGGATGCAACGTCGACTTCGCCACCCTTGGTGGACGACGCCCTCTTGGTGATGATGTTGATCACGCCGTTCACCGCGTTGGGCCCCCACATGACCGCGCCAGGGCCGCGCACTATCTCGATCCGTTCGATGTTTTCGAGTGGAACATCGATCAAATCCCACAGCACGCCGGAGAACAGCGGCGTATACAAGGAACGGCCGTCAATCATGACCAGCATCTTGTCGGCGTAAACGCGCGCCGATCCGCGGGCCGAGATGGACCACAAGCGGCCATCCACACGCTGCACCGTCAAGCCGGGCATCCATTCCAGCGCTTCCGGGATGGAAGTGGCGCCGGTTCGGCGGATGTCGTCGGCGGTCAGAACGTAGACCGCTGCCGGGGCCTTCGACAATTGTTGCGCCTTGCGGCCCACAGAGGTCACTTCCAGCCGGAACAGATCCTCGACACTGGTGTTCGCTAGATCGTCGGTAGGAGCACCGACTCGTTGGGCTTGGGCCAGGCTCGCCGTCAACAGAGCAATGGTAGAGAGTAGTCGAGTACTCATACTGCCCTCATCGGCGAGCAGGCCGCGGTTTTGAGCGGGATCTCGAACACCGGGCGAACCTTGCGCCGGCCCCTAAGTCCAAGACACTACAATGAGACTTGATCTCCCCCGCGCGCCAGGCCGCGTTCGATGTGCTCCGCAAAGTCGAGGAAGGCGGGTACGCCGGCGACTTGCTGGTGCGGCGCTCGGCGGCGCTCGATTCGCGCGACGCGGGGCTTGCTTCCGAGATCGTGTTCGGGTGCCTGCGCTATCAGGCTCAACTCGACTACCTCATCGATCGGCTCGCTTCCGGCCGCCTGGACCTTGAAGTTCGTATCGCACTGCGCATGGGTGTCTACCAAGTGCGGCATCTCGACCGGGTTCCCGCGCACGCGGCTGTCGGCGAGAGCGTCGAGCTGGTGAAACGCGGGCGCGCGCGCTCGGCCTCGGGGCTGGTGAACGCCGTGCTGCGCAAGATCGACAGCGGGCCGGTCGAGTGGCCGGATCGCGCCACCGAATTGTCCATGCCGTGCTGGCTGCTGGATCGTTGGGACCGCCAGTTTGGCGTCGAGACCGCCGAGGTGATCGCCCGCGAGTTTCTGAAGCCGGCCGAGACCCACGTCGCCAGCACCGGCCGGATACAGGATGTCGGCGCGCAGTCGGTGGCGCCGTTTCTGGATCTGCACCCGGGCCTTACGTTCCTGGACCTGTGCGCCGCGCCTGGCAACAAGACGGCGCAGGCCATCGAGCTGGGCGCCGACGCGATTGCGTGCGATATCCATTGGCATCGGCTCACTCAGCTCCGCGACCTCGACTGCCGCCGCGTGGTCCTAGACGGCACGGTCGCCCTGCCTTTTCGCGGCCAATTCGACCGCATCCTCGTCGACGCCCCGTGCTCCGGAACCGGCACGCTGGGCCGGAACCCGGAGATCAAATGGCGGCTGAAGCCGGCGGATCTGCCCGAGTTGCACGACAAACAGGTCGCCTTGGTTCGGAACGCTCTGGCTCATCTGCGGCCGGGCGGCCGGCTGGTCTATTCGACGTGCTCGCTCGAAGACGAAGAGAACCGGCAGGTCATCCAGGAGTTCCCCGGTCCATGGCGGACCACCGAGCGGCTACCGGGCCGCGACGAAGGCGATGGATTCTTTATCGCTGTGCTAACATCGATTTAGTCTGGACTCGGGTGGTTCGGACTAGCTCGCAACATGGTCGAAATCCTTCCATCCATTCTGGCGGCGAATTTTGCCCGCCTGGGCGAGGAGATCGCCAAGGTCGAACGCGCCGGCGCGTCCATGCTGCACGTCGACGTGATGGACGGCCACTTCGTGCCGAACATCAGCATCGGGATCCCGGTGGTCGAATCCATCCGAAAGATTACGCGTCTGAAGCTGGATGTTCACCTGATGATTTCGGACCCGGATACGTACGCGCCCGAGTTTATCCGCGCGGGCGCCGATCATGTGTTGGTTCATCAGGAAGCCTGCCCGCATCTCGACCGCACGCTGCGTATGATCCGCGATCATGGCGCGCTGGCCGGTGTGGTTCTCAATCCCGCCACCCCGATCGCGACACTGAGCGAGGTGCTGGATCTGGTGGACCACGTGCTGATCATGAGCGTGAATCCGGGATTCGGAGGCCAGGCCTTCATTCCCAACGCGCTGCGCAAGGTCCAGGCTTTGGCGTGGCGGCGTAAAGAGTTAGGTTTACAGTTCGCGATCGAGATCGACGGCGGCGTGGGGCTTGAAAACGCTGCTGAGATCGTCCGGGCCGGGTGTGACTGGCTGGTTGCAGGGTCGTCGATTTTTCACACTCCCGATCCCGGCCAGGCATTTTCGGATTTGCAGCGCGCGGCTCGCGAAGCCACGCTGATGAGAGTTTAGCTTAAGCTTGTAGGTTGGAGATTATGGCTCGATACATTCTGGTTTTGACACTGATGGCAGGGCTGCTGACGTCTTGCGGGTTTCGGCGCAAGAAGTACGACAACCCCATCAGCAAGGACACCAAGCAGCCCGACAAAGTGCTGTTCGACAAAGCCATCAACGACATCGAACACAGCCGTTTTGAGATCGCCCGCATTACGCTGAACACGTTGATCAATACGTACGATCAGAGCGAGTTTCTGGCCAAGGCCAAGCTGGCGATTGCCGACAGTTGGTATCGCGAGGGCGGATCGGCGGGATTTGCCCAAGCCGAAGCCGAGTATAAAGACTTCATCTTGTTCTATCCGACCATGGAAGAAGCGGCCGAATCCCAGCAGAAAATCTGCCAGATCCATTTTCGCCAGATGGAGAAGTCGGATCGCGATTCGAGCCAGGCTATCCGGGCCGAAGACGAATGCCGGCAGTTGATCGTTCAGTTTCCGAACAGCACGTTTATTCCTGAAACCAAGCAGCTTCTCCGGGAGATTCAGGAAGCGCTGGCCGACGGCGAGTACAGGGTGGGAACGTTTTACCTAAAGCGCGGCGACAATCCGGCAGCGGTCAACCGGCTGAATCACCTGGTGGAGCAGTATCCGCTCTTCAGCAGAGCTGACGCGGCGCTGTGGGACATGGGCGAGGGGTATTCGAATCTCGGACCCCGCTTCCGCCAGCAGCAAGGCGATGCCTACGCGCGTATCGTTAGGGATTATCCGTTGAGCGAGTACGTCGACGCCGCCAAGAAGAAGCTCAAGGAGATGGAAATGCCCATTCCGGAGGCCGACGTCGCCGCGCTCAACCGCATGAAGTGGGAACAGGAGAATCGCGTAAAGCCGGGCATCGTTTCGCGTACCACGGGCTTTCTGCGGCGCGGTCCGGACGTGAGCGACGCGGCGCGATCCGGTGAGCCGGCCATGACGACTTTGAAGCCGTCGGTGCCGCCCAGCGTTCCGCAGCCTGGCGCGACCGCTGGGGGCTTCAGCGGTGACGTCACGGCGACCACGGTGACTGGTCCCTCGGCGCTGGACACCAATCCCGATGCGCGCGCCAATCCTCCCAAGCCGGAAGACCAGGCGGCTTCCAGCAATCAAGACAGCGGCAAGAAGAACAAGAAGGACAAGAAGGCGAAGCAGTCCAGCAAGCCCTGATGAGCCGCATCCTGCTGGCCGACGACAGCCCGCACGCACAGCGCATGGGCGAGCGGATCCTGCGGGAAGAGGGCTTTGAAGTCGTCAGTCTCGCCAGCGGCGATACCGCGCTCGCGCGGCTCCACGATGTCGATCCCGACTTGATTCTAGCCGACGTGTTTCTGCCCGTCGCCAGCGGTATGGAGTTGTGCCGGCACGTCAAGAACGATCCTGGCCTGCGGCATGTGCGCGTGATCCTGACCGCCGGATTGCTGGAGCCGTTCGACGAAGACGAAGCGCGGCGCGCCGGCTGCGACGCCATTCTCAAGAAACCGTTCGAGGCGTCGAAGCTGATCGAGACGATCCAACCGCTGGTGCGGGAGGCGGAATTGGCGCGCGGGCTTTTCGCCGAGCAGGCGCTGGCGTCGGCCGCGGCTTCGCCGGAACCGGATCGCGCCGAGACAGCTCAGGCGTCTACGGAGATCGATCCCGAGCGCGTGCGCGCCGCCATCACACTGGCGCTGGATGCAGCGCTGCCGGCCATGATCCAGGAAATCACCGAGCGCGTCTTGATAGCATTGGGTCATTGAGCCACGCTCACTCTTAAAACATGCCTGATAACAGTTTCGACATCGTATCCAAGATCGACCTGGCGGAAGTAAACAACGCCATCCAGCAGGCGATGAAGGAAGTCATCACGCGCTACGATCTGAAGAATTCCAAGTCCGATATCCAGCTTAACGAGAAAGACCACAAGATCCTGCTCGAAAGCGCGGACGAGTTCAAGCTGAAGGCCGTCGCCGACGTGTTCGAGCAAAAGCTGATCAAGCGCAAAGTGCCGCTGAAGGGACTGACGTTCGGCGCGGTGACGCCGGCGGCCGGCTCCACGGTGCGGCAGGAGATCACGCTGCAGCAGGGGATTCCCATCGAGAAGGCGCGCGACATCGTCAAGCTGATCAAGGACAGCAAGAAGAAAGTGCAGGCGTCTATCCAAGGCGACCTGGTGCGCGTGTCGGGCCGGGATCGCGATTCGCTGCAGGAAGTGATCGCGCTGCTGCGGGGGCACGACTTCGGCATCGACATGCAGTTCACCAACTACCGCACCAATTGATGCCGCGCCGCATCGAGTCGCTGTTTGTTCAAGGACCAGCGGGAAGACTCGAAGCGCTGCTCGAGGAACCCGAGGACCAGGCGCCGCGCGAGGCCGCCCTGGTGTGTCATCCGCACCCGCAGTACGGCGGGACCATGCATAACAAGGTGGTGCATCGGATCGCGCGCGGGCTGCGAAGGGCCGGCGCGGTGGTGCTGCGGTTCAATTATCGAGGCGTGAATCTGAGCGAGGGCCAGTACGACGGCGGCGTCGGGGAGACCGAAGACGCGCGGGCGGCGCTCGACTATCTGCGGTCGCGGTACCCCGCGCTGCCGTTTTCGTTGGCGGGATTTTCGTTCGGATCGCGGATCATTCTGAAGCTCGGCTGCTCCATCCAAGGCGCGACTCGACTGATCGCCGCCGGATTCCCGGCCAACTTTGAAGACAGCGCGAGCCTCGGCCGGTGCGATGTCCCGCGCGTCTTTATCCAGAGCACGCACGACGAGTTCGGCCCGGTCTCGGCGATGGAGGCGTACTTCGCGTCGCTGGAGGGCCCGAAGCAACTGATTTGGGTAGAGGCGGAGGATCACTTCTTCGCCGGCGGGCTGGATGAACTGGAGGCAGAGGTGTTCCGATCGGGAAGCGGCGGTGCGGCGCCCACCAGTTGAGCTTCGCAGCGGGACCAGTCGATCCTTGAAGGAATAGTGACCACTTCTCTTTTCCGCATCGACGGTCCTTGGCCGGGGACCTTGGCGATCTCGGCCCGGCCCCGTGGCGGCGACTGGTTGGAGGACGAACTAAGGTCGTGGCGAGATGCCGGCTTCGACGAGATCGTTTCGTTGTTAACGGCAGATGAAGTTGAAGAGATGGATCTGCGGCAGGAAGCTGCTCTGAGCCGGCAAAACCAGATGCAATTTGTCTCGTTTCCGATTGCCGACCGCAGCATACCCGACTCGCGAAGTGGCGCCGTTCAACTTATCGAACGACTGGATTCGGATCTCGCGAGCGGAAAGAAGGTCAACATTCATTGCCGGCAAGGCATAGGCCGTTCCGCCCTGATCGCCGCCGCTCTGCTGATCGCTAGAGGTTTGCCCGCGTCGGAAGCCGTGCGGAAAATCAGTGCCGCGAGGAAATCTCCGGTTCCTGAGACGCCAGAGCAACTGCGGTGGGTCGAGTCTTTCGCTGCGAGTTTGACGCCCGTCCCTCAGTCGAAGACTAGAGCGTAAGCCGAGGCGTCATGCCGTTTTGTTGCGCCGAATTCGAGAAGCGCGTTCAAGCCGCCCAACCGGACGGGTTTCGGATACACATCTCGCTTTGGAAGCTACCCTATGTGATAAAGGTGGTCCTGCTTCAATGCGAGATCGCGGGCCAAAAGCAGACCGTCACGATCAACTTCTGCCCCTGGTGCGGGTTAAGCCTGGCCGCCAAGCAAGATCGGGAATCGTAGAAGCGGCTACCCGATCTCGAAGCGGAAGTTCCAGAACACTCCGGCGGCACGCGCGCCGCGAGAGCGGCCCACGCCGATCTCCGGACCTCGATGGTAGCGATATTGGTTCAGGCCACGGTAGCCGGAATACAACTTCGCGCCGTCCACCCAGAGTTCTGCTGCGTTCGAATGCCGGGGCATCGAGAATACGTAGCGGTGCCGCGTGCCGGGTGGACCGGGAAGCGGGAATTCGATCCCCTCGATGGTGGGATTGATTTGCGTGCACAGTCTGACGATGTCCGGACCATCCGGTATGCGCCGAAAGTCCACGGAGTAACGTACCGGCGCATGCTGGGCATCCAGGTTGACGTAAGTCTCGCCCTCCTCCGCAGCGGCCTCGAACGTGAACCTCCACCCCAGGCGATTGGCGGCAGCCGCTTGCGCCGAGCTGAGCGTGTGGTAGTAGCCGCCCTGATCGGTGGAGATGATTCGCAGTGCCTCATAGCGCGTGGCGTCAGAATTACGTACGACGCGATTGTCTATGATCCCGGTTGCGCGGAATCCCTGTTCCAGCGGCTCGGACGGAATCGGCAGCACGATGACGCGCTCGGTGTCGCTGAGCGGCTTGATCACGCATCCACCACCAGGCGCCTCCGCTCAACGCAGCCAGCGCACCTGTCCCCATCGCCGCCATCGTATGCCGCCGCGACCAGAGTTGCCGCCTGGAATCGAGCAGCGCGTCCGCAATGAGTTCTCCGGCTTCGAGCGCCGATGCGCTGCGATTTTCCGGCTTGAATGCGAGCTGTTTGGTGATCAGGCGCGCAGCCGGTTCTGAAACTCCGCGCTGCAGAATGGGCTTCAAGCTGGCGCCGGCGCGCTGCTGCTCGTAGATCTCGATCGGGCCTGCGCCGGCGAAGGGACGCTGTCCGGCCAGCATCTCATAGGCGATCACTGCCAGGGCGTATGTATCGCTCGCGGCACGCGGCTTGCCCCGCATTTGTTCCGGCGCCATGTATGGTGTGGTTCCGGCGAACTGGGTGGTCCGGGTGGCGGTCGCTCCCTCCATGTCCTCAAATCTCGCGATTCCGAAATCGATCAAGCGCACGCGCTCCTCGGGTGTGCCGGGCAATTCCAACATGATATTTTCGGGCTTCAAGTCGCGATGCAGAACACCTTTGGAATGCGCCGCGGCCACGGCTCGGGCGATCTCGCGGATGACGCGGGCAACACGCCCGACCGGCATCGGTCCGGCCGCCATCTCTTCACGTAGCGTGACGCCGACAATGTATTCGATCACCAGGAACGGCAAACCCTCGGCGGTCTCGCCTGCATCGAGCACTCCCACCACGGCGTAATCATCGATGCGTGCCAGCGCCTCCATCTCCTGGCGAAACCTGTCTTTCAGCCAGGCGTATTGAGGCGCCCAAGCCGGCAGAAATTTCACGACCACGAGCCGCCCGGCGAGCTGTTCATCGCGTGCCAGGTACACGGTCGACATGCCGCCGTGCGCGATGAATCGCTCGATGCGGTAGCGCGAATTCAGCACGCGTCCGGTCCAGGCGTCTTCCTGCGGCTGGGGAGAAGCATTGAATAGCGGCCGGTCGAGGAGGCCGCTGCGCCGCTCGTGCTCCACCAGCAACTGGGCGACAGCCTCGCGAACCGGGTCATCGGCGCCGCAGTGCCGCCCAAGAAAATGCGAGCGCTCCTCCGCCGAAAGGTCCAGGATCTGGCCGAACAAGGACTGCGCACGGCTCTGCTCGGCAGGCGTCATATCTCGATGCCGCGCATGCGCGCATGCAACCAGGCGCGTGCTTTCTCCCATTCCCGCTTGACGGTAGCGGGTGAGATCGCAAGTGCCTGCGACGTTTCGTCTACTGTAAGTCCGGCGAAATACCGCATCTCCACGATCTCGGCTTGCCGCAGGCACAGGAGGGCCAACTCCGAGAGGGCATCGTCCAAAGCGATCAGCTCGATGGCGCGTTGATCGGTCAATGCCAGCAGTCCCGCCAATTCGCTGCTGATCTGAGGCGCGTCGTCCGGAGTGCGCTTCGCTGCGCGGCACGCGCGTGCGTGATCGATCACCATAACCCGCATCAAGTGCGCTGACACACCCAGGAAGTGAGCGCGATTCTGAAACTGGAGTTCGCCGCGGCCGAGCAGCCGCAGCCACAGCTCATTGACCAGATCCGTAGGCTGCCAAGTGTGTCCAGGAGACTGATTGCGGAGCGAGCCGGCGGCCAGACGGCGCAACTCAGCCGCCACCAGCGGCGCCAGTTCCGAAAGAGCCTGTGGATCTCCCGCATGAAGACGGTTTAATAAAACCGTGATCTCGCCAGGTCCGCACCCCATGGTAGATGAGAGTGTATCCCAGTCCTTGACGCATTGGCAATGAGCTCGTTTAGCAGCCATTTCCGTTTACTAACCAAAGAGGTCTCAATCTATATGCGCATTTCGATTCATCAAGGTGCCACTGCCTTATTCTTTCTGGTGGGCTCGTTCGCCGCTGAGGCCGCTCCGGTCATCACGGCTATTCAGAACGCGGCCAGCAACATTCCGACGGGCCAGCCCATAGGGATTGGGTGCATTTTCGTCATCAAAGGCAGCGGACTCGGCCCGGCCAACATCTCAATCGCCGATGCACCGTTCCAAAGCACCAGTTTGAGCGGTACATCGGTGTCGGTGACGGTCGGCCAGACCACCGTGGATGCGCTGATGTACTATACCTCCGACACACAGATCGCAGCGCTGCTGCCCTCCAATACTCCCACTGGCACGGGACATTCAAGGTGACCTACAACGGCCAGTCCGGCAGCGGGGGCCATGGCATCGGGTTGAGCACTCTGGGCATTTTTACGATCGATTCGACCGGTACCGGGCCCGGGCATCGTGACTTTCCCTGACTACAGCCTGGTCTCGGCCGCCAAAGCGAATCCGTGCGGCGGTCCCAATACGGCTTGCGGCGCGGCGAATCCAGGCGACATGCTGATTTTGGGCCACAGGTTTGGCGCCGGTTTCCGGAGACGAGGCCAAGGGCGACGGGCTTGGGCCATGAACATTCCGAATCTTTCCCTGTCGCTCTACATCGGCGGCGCGAAGGCAGAGGTTAGTTATCAAGGCCGGTCCGGCTGCTGCATCGGTGAGGATCAGATTGTCTTCAAGGTGCCGGACGACGCTCCGGTCGGCTGCGCGGTTCCATTATTGGTTCAAATCGGCGGGGCGCTCAGCAACTCGGTCTGGATACCGGTGGCCAAAGGAAGCCGGGACTGCACGCCGGTGAATGCTGCTTTAGCATCGGTGACCATTGAGCAGGCGGTCATGTCGGGAAACTCCATCAGCTTCGCTTACATCACACTCAGCCATCAGACTTAGCGGGGACCGCCTCCGGTCTTTCGAGATCACGCCGAGCTTCGAACTCTTCACCATCCTCCGCATTCCGCCCGCATCGCAGCCTTTCTTCGTGTCCTGGATCGACGACCAGCCGGATGGAACCTGCTATGTTGTTCAGTTCAATACCGATATCCAACCTCCCATCTCAGATTCAGATCTTGTCGGACTCGACGGCGGCACAACTTTTACCATCACAGGGCCGAACGGAAGCACGCAGTTAACTGGTGGAGAGGCGGGAGGCGTCGGCGGGACCATCAGTGCCACCGGCGCCTTCTTGGTCCCGGGAGACTACACGGTCAAGGGGAACGGCGGAGCCGACGTCGGCCCGTTTACAGCAACCACGACTTTCCCGCAGCTCCCCAAGCTGACCAGCCCGACCGACAACGCATCCATTACGCGTTCCAACGGCATGACGGTTACCTGGACCGGCGGCGAGCCGAACGGCAGTGTCCGGATCGTGGTTTCGAGCGCTTTCGACGGCTCTTTCACCGCCGGAAGACAGGCATTTTGCAAAGCGCCGGCCAAAGCGGGAACCTTCACGATTCCGGCTTACATCATGACAGCGCTCCCGGCGGGCAATTTCGGAGGCATCGTGTTGCAGCCGGCCCCAGCCTCGGTTCCGTTTACGGCGTCAGGAATTGCTCTGGGAACGCTGGAAACCAGCCACGACGGCACAGGCTACGGCTACGGCGCTGGAACCGGCAGCTTCTCGCTGAAGTAGACGCGGCCGAAGGCTCGCTGGACAAGCGGCTTCCGCGTCTGCTACCTTAATGTCAGCGCCAACGCTAAAGTTTTAGACTCAGTGGGAGGCAGGGGTCGCTCGCTTTCTGTGCCCTCCGCCGTCTGCACCAATGAGGAGACATGCCGAAAACCGGTAAGAAGTTCGAAGCTGCGTCCAAACAAGTCGAAGCCCGCCCCTACAATCTGAACGAAGCGGTGCCGCTGGTTCAGAAAATCAAGTTCGCCAAGTTCGACGAAACGGTCGAGCTGCACATGCGCCTGGGCGTCGATCCCAAACACGCCGACCAGATGGTGCGCGGCACCGTCGTTCTGCCCAACGGCCTGGGCAAATCGAAAACCGTGCTGGTGATCGCTTCGGGCGACAAGCAGCGCGAGGCGCAGCAAGCCGGCGCCGATTTCGTGGGCGGCGAAGACATGGTCACGAAAATCCAGACCGAGAACTGGACCGCATACGACGCCGTCATCGCCACGCCCGACATGATGCGCTCGGTGGGTAAGCTCGGAAAGGTGCTCGGCCCGCGCGGCCTGATGCCCAACCCCAAGACCGGCACCGTGACGATGGACGTCGCGCAAGCGGTCAAGGAAGTGAAGGCCGGCAAGGTAGAGTTTCGCGTCGACAAGACCGGCGTGATTCATGTCCCGGTCGGCAAAGTGAGTTTCGAAACCGGCAAGCTGCTGGAGAATGCCTCCAGTCTCATTCAGGCCGTGATCAAGGCCAAGCCGGCGGCGGCCAAAGGCAAGTACGTCAAGAGCGTGACCATCTGCTCAACCATGGGGCCGGGCGTCCACCTGGACGTCACGGCCTTCAACGCCAAGCAGCTCTAGAGAGCCCACGAACCGGAGACAGCAACATGAAAAAGAAATCCGACAAAGAAAAAGAAGTCGAGGCCTTGAAGAAGGCTCTCGAACAAGCCCAGAACATGTTCGTGGCGGGCTTTGAGAAGCTCACCGTGCAGCAGGATTTCGAGCTGCGCAAAACGGTGCGCGGCGCGGGCGGCAATTATCGCGTCATCAAGAACAACCTGGCGGAGAAGGCCGCCGAGGGCACTCCGGCCGAACCGGTTCTGAGCAATCTGGCGGGCATGACATCGCTGGCCTACACCAGCAAGGATCCGGTGGCGTTGGCCAAAGCGCTCACCGCGTATGCCAAGATCAATCCGACCTTCACGTTCAAGGCCGGCCTGGTGGAAGGGCGCGTGATCGAGGTCAAGTCCATCCAGGAGCTCGCCTCGCTGCCGTCGCGCGAAGAAATTCTGGCCAAAGTTCTGTACATGATTCAAGCCTCGGCGCAGCGCCTGGTCACTGCCCTCGGCGGCGTGGGACGCAACCTCGCAGTGGTGGTTGATCAGGGCGTTAAGGAAAACAAGTTTTCACAATAAGGGAGTGGATAAAGACAATGGCGGACATCAACGCAATCGCGGAACAGATTCAAGGGCTGACGCTGCTCGAAGCGTCCGAGCTCGTCAAGTTGCTTGAAGAGAAGCTGGGAGTGTCGGCGGCGGCTGCGGCAGTCGCGGTGGCTCCGGCGGGCGGCGGTGCAGCGGCGGCGCCTGCGGCGGAAGAGAAAACCGAGTTCAATGTCATCCTCACGGCGGCCGGCGCGAACAAGATCAACGTGATTAAGGCGGTTCGCGAAGTCACCAACCTGGGCCTCAAGGAAGCCAAGGACTTGGTGGACGGAGCGCCCAAGCCGATCAAAGAGGGCGTGAACAAGGACGAGGCCGAGGCCATCAAGAAGAAGTTCACCGATGCCGGCGCCACGGTGGAAGTGAAGTAAATAGCGCGTTTCGTTTACTTTGCGGTGGTGGAGCCGGCTTAGGCGCGCTGGGGTGGATGGTAGCCGTGTCTCCGCTGGCGGACCGGATTTGACGCCAGTGTCCCGGTCTGCTACATTGATATAGATACTGGCCGGAGACCGACCCGGATTCTTGCTCTTGTGAACCAAACATCCTGCGCACTTGGTGTGCCGTTCCTCAGAACAGGCACAGGGCTTCGCCATGCTCGGTTTTTTCCCGCTCGAAGTGTATGTCGGCGATCTCTCGGCTTGGACGGTCTGAAATTATTCCCGCTGTCGTTTGTTCTCCCGGCTGGTTGAACGCGTCTAGGGCGTCTCAATCGGATGAGGCGGCCCGGAGAGCCGGTAGCGGTATTTTATTCTTCATTTGAGTTGCGAGCCCATCGGCCGTAGGAGCGAAAATGGAAAACTTGGCAAAAGGCGCAACGCGCGAACGAGTGGATTTCTCCCGGATCAAGACCTCCATTCCGATTCCCAACCTGATCGAGGTCCAGAAGAAATCTTATGAACGGTTTCTGCAGATGGAACTGCTTCCCGGCGAGCGGGAAGACACCGGCCTGCAGAGCGTGTTCAATTCGGTATTCCCCATCTCCGACTTCCGGGGATTGAGTCAGCTCGAATTCGTCGACTACGCCATCGGCAACTGGGAGTGCAAGTGCGGCAACCTGAAAGGGCTGCACCACCTGCGTTCGACGTGCCGCAACCCGAGCTGCGGCGGCACCATCCGCACCGATCCGTTCCATGTGGGCGACGTGCTGTGCCATCGCTGCGGAACGTTCAACAAAAATATCGTCACTTTTTGCAACCGCTGCGGCGACCCGGTGGGGCTGCAGTTGAAGTACGACGTGGCCGAGTGCGAGGAGCGCGGCATGACCTACGCAGCCCCGCTCAAGGTCACCATCCGGCTCACGGTGTTCGACAAGGACGCCGAGACGGGCGTCAAAACCGTCCGCGACATCAAGGAACAAGAAGTCTTCTTCGGCGAAATCCCGCTCATGACGGACAATGGCACGTTCATCATAAACGGGACCGAACGTGTCATCGTGTCGCAGTTGCACCGTTCGCCCGGCGTGTTCTTCGAGCGCGTTCCGGCGCAGGGCTACTTCCTCGGCAAGATCATTCCCTATCGCGGAAGCTGGGTGGAGTTCGAGTACGACAACAAGAACCTGCTGTACGTCCGCATCGACCGCAAGCGGAAATTCTACGGCACGGTGTTCCTGCGCGCGCTGGGTCTGAAGACCGACGCCGAAATCATCAAGGGCTTCTATAACGTCAGCGAAGTGGTGATCAAGGGCGAGAAGCTGTTCTGGAAGGTTTCCGACAGCATGGTGGGCCTGAAACTTTCCAAGGCCATCGGAACCCGCAGCGAGACCATCGTCCCGCAAGGTCGAAAAATCACCAAGTCGCTGTACGAGGCGATTCAGAAAGCCAAGATCGAGCAGGTGGAAATCGACCGCACCGATCTGCAAGGCGCCTTCATCGCCGCCGACGTGATCGACATGTCCACCGGCGAAGTGCTGGCGGAAGCGAACCAGGAGTTGACCAACATCGAGAAGCTCAGCTCCAACGGCATCACGTCGTTCGAGGTGTTCTTCCCGGACCGCGACGACGCCGGCAACGTCATTTCCGTCACTCTCCGGAAAGATCCGGTTAAGAGCCAGAACGACGCGCTGCTCGAAATCTACCGCAAGCTGCGTCCCGGCGATCCGCCCACGCTCGACACCGCCACCGGGCTGTTCCAGGGCATGTTCTTCGACCCGCGCAAGTACGACTTCTCGCGCGTGGGCCGCATGAAGTTCAACATCAAGCTGTACGACAAGATCGACCAGTCCCCGCTCGACAAACGCACGCTCGACCAGAAAGACTTCATCGACACCATCAAGTACTTGCTGAAGCTGCGCCGCGGCATTGGCGCGGTCGATGACATCGATCACCTGGGTAACCGGCGTGTGCGCGCAGTCGGCGAGTTGCTCGAGAACCAGTTCCGTATCGGCCTGGTGCGCATGGAGCGCGCCATCAAGGAAAAGATGTCGGTGTACCAGGAAATGTCGACGGCCATGCCGCACGACCTGGTGAACGCCAAGCCGGTGATGGCGGCGATCCGCGAATTCTTCGGGTCCAGCCAGCTTTCTCAGTTCATGGATCAGACCAACCCGCTGTCGGAGATCACGCACAAGCGGCGTCTGTCGGCCCTGGGTCCAGGCGGTCTGTCGCGCGAGCGCGCCGGGTTCGAAGTGCGCGACGTGCACCCCACGCACTACGGCCGCATCTGTCCCATCGAGACGCCGGAAGGTCCCAACATCGGCCTCATCTCGTCGCTGTCCTGCTTTGCGCGTATCAACGAGTACGGGTTCATCGAGAGTCCCTACCGTCGCGTCGTCAAGGGGTCGGTGGTGGATGAAGTCCGGATCCTCAACCCAGGCGACACTTCACATAAGGTCGGCGACATCATGACCCGCGGCGAGGCCGACAAGGGCAACCGCGATCTCAGCGGTAAGAAGCAGCCCATCGAGTACGAAGCCCATTGCGACTACCTGTCGGCGTGGGAAGAAGACAAGTACATCATCGCGCAGGCCAACGTCGAGCTGGACGAAAAGGGCCGCATCGTGAACGACCTGGTGAACGCCCGCCAGGCCGGCAACTTCGTGCTCAAGCACCGCGACGAAATCGAGTACATGGACGTCAGTCCCAAGCAGCTGGTCTCGGTGGCCGCCAGCCTGATTCCGTTCCTTGAAAACGACGACGCGAACCGCGCGCTCATGGGATCCAACATGCAGCGCCAGGCGGTGCCGCTGTTGCGCGCCGAGACGCCGTACGTTGGAACCGGCATGGAAATGGTGACCGCGCGCGATTCCGGCGCGGTGGTGATCTGCAAACGTTCCGGCATCGTCGATTCGGTGGACTCCGAGCGCATCATCGTGCGCGTGGAGGGCGGCGGAGCGCACGAAGGACAGCTTTCGCGCGAGGTCGGCGCCGACATTTATCAGCTCACCAAGTTCAAGCGTTCGAACCAAAACACCTGCATCTCACAAAAACCCATCGTGTACCAGGGGCAGCGCGTCAAGAAAGGCGACGTGCTCGCCGACGGCCCCTGCACCGACAAAGGCGAACTCGCGCTCGGCCGCAACGTCCTGGTTGCGTTCATGCCCTGGCGCGGGTACAACTTCGAAGACGCCATCGTGGTGTCCGAACGCCTGGTCAAGGACGATTACTATACTTCGATCCACATCGAAGAGTTCGAGATCGAGGCTCGCGACACCAAGCTGGGGCCGGAGGAAATCACGCGCG
This sequence comes from Terriglobia bacterium, assembly GCA_963792065.1. Taxonomy (GTDB): domain Bacteria; phylum Acidobacteriota; class Terriglobia; order Bryobacterales; family Bryobacteraceae; genus Palsa-89. The sequence goes on along the minus strand of CAWBUU010000001.1, from coordinate 3,930,899 downwards.
ATATTCCGAACATCGCCGAAGCGTTCCTGCGGAACCTCGATGAAAGCGGCATCATCCGCATCGGCGCCACCGTCAAGCCGGGCGACATCCTGGTGGGCAAAGTGACGCCCAAGGGCGAAACGCAACTCACGCCCGAGGAAAAACTGCTGCGCGCCATTTTCGGCGAAAAAGCCGGCGACGTGAAGGACGCTTCGCTGTACTGCCCGCCCGGCATCGAGGGCACGGTGGTGGATTGCAAGGTGTTCTCGCGCAAGGGCGCCGAACTGGACGAGCGATCCAAGGCGATTCTCGAAACGCAGATCGAGCGCCTGCACCGCAACCTGGAAGACGAAAAGCGAATTCTCAACGACGAGCGCGCCAAGCGCCTCACCGATCTGCTGGGCGGCAAAAACGTGCTGGCCGACCTGCACGACGAAAAGACCAACAAGAGGCTGGTCTCCAAGGGCGTCGACCTGACGCGCGACATGATCGAGAAGCTGCGGGCCCGCGATTTGAAGCGCGTCAAGTTCGCCAACAAAGACGTCCGCATGAACGAGCAGATCGACGAAATCGAGGAGATGACCTCGCGCCAGATCGCGGTGCTCGAAAAAATCACCGAAGAAAAAATCGCCAAGCTCCGCAAGGGCGACGAGCTGCCCCCCGGCGTCATCAAGCTGGTGAAGTGCTACATCGCCATGAAACGCAAGCTTTCGGTCGGCGACAAGATGGCCGGCCGTCACGGCAACAAGGGCGTGATCGCGCGCATCGTTCCCGAAGAGGACATGCCCTATCTGCCCGACGGCACGCCGGTTGAGATCGTGCTCAACCCGCTGGGCGTTCCATCGCGTATGAACGTCGGCCAGATTCTCGAAACGCACCTGGGGTGGGCCGCGCAGGCGCTGGGCGTGCACTTCGCTACGCCGGTGTTCGACGGCGCAACCGAAAAAGAAATCAAATCGCAGCTCAAGGCCGCCGATCTTCCGAGCTCCGGCAAAGTCCAGCTTTGGGACGGACTCTCCGGGCAGGCCTTCGAACAGCCCGTCACCGTGGGCTACATCTACATGCTCAAGCTCTCGCACCTGGTGGACGACAAGATCCACGCCCGCTCCATCGGGCCGTATTCGCTCATCACGCAGCAGCCGCTGGGCGGCAAGGCGCAGTTCGGCGGACAGCGTTTCGGCGAAATGGAAGTGTGGGCGCTGGAAGCGTACGGCGCCGCCTACGTTTTGCAGGAACTGCTCACCGCCAAGTCCGACGACGTCTACGGGCGCGCCAAGATTTACGAAGCCATCGTCAAAGGAGAAGCGGCCGCCGAGCCCGGCGTGCCGGAATCGTTCAACGTCCTGATCCGCGAGCTGCAGTCGCTCTGCCTGGACGTCGAGCTGATGAAGAAACCGCGGGAAATTCCTGACACCGCCCTGGCGGCCGACTAAGTGAGGATGCCCGCGTCCGGATGCCCCCGCCTCCGGAGTGCCAGTCATTATAGGAGATAAAATGTACCGTTCCTCTCCCTACGATAGAGCCAACTTGATCGCCGACTTCGATTCCATCCGGATCTCGCTCGCCTCTCCGGAAAAAATTCGAAGCTGGTCCCACGGCGAAGTCACCAAGCCGGAAACCATCAACTACCGGACCTTCAAGCCGGAGCGCGACGGACTTTTCTGCGCCCGCATCTTCGGCCCCATCGCGGACTGGGAGTGCTTGTGCGGAAAGTACAAGCGCATGAAACATCGCGGCGTGATTTGCGACAAGTGCGGTGTGGAAGTGACGCTGTCGCGCGTGCGCCGCGAGCGCCTCGGCCACATCGAACTGGCCAGCCCTTGCTCGCACGTTTGGTTCTTCAAGGGATTGCCCAGCCGCATCGGCTACCTGCTCGACATCACGCTGCGCGAGCTGGAGCGCGTGCTCTACTTTGAGGCCTTCGTGGTTGTCGATTCCGGCGAAGTGCCCGAAATCCGCCGCGGCGAAGTGATCACCGACGAGCGCAAACGCCAGCTCGATCAGGATTTCCCCGGCAAGTTCGTCGCGCTGATGGGCGCCGAGGGCATCAAGGAACTGCTCAAGAAGGTCGACATCGAGGGTCTCAGCCTGGAGATCCGCGAGAAGATGAAGACCGAAGTCTCGCAGCAGAAAAAGCTGAAGTACGCCAAGCGCCTGCGCGTCGTCGAGAGCTTCCGCAAGTCCGGCAACAAACCCGAGTGGATGATCCTGGATGTCATCCCGGTGATCCCGCCCGAGCTGCGCCCACTCGTCCCTCTGGATGGCGGCCGCTTCGCAACCAGCGACCTCAACGATCTCTACCGCCGCGTCATCAACCGCAACAATCGTCTCAAGAAGCTGATCGAGCTGCACGCGCCCGACGTTATCGTGCGAAATGAAAAGCGCATGCTGCAGGAAGCAGTGGATGCACTGTTCGACAACGGCCGGCGTGGCCGCGTGCTGCGCGGCGCCAACAACCGCCCGCTCAAGTCGCTCTCCGACACGCTCAAAGGCAAGCAGGGCCGTTTCCGCCAAAACCTGCTCGGCAAGCGCGTCGACTATTCCGGCCGCTCCGTCATCGTTGTCGGTCCCGAACTCAAGCTGCACCAGTGCGGCCTTCCCAAGAAGATGGCGCTCGAGCTGTTCAAGCCGTTCATCTATCATCGTCTCGAACAGCGCGGCCACTGCACCACCATCAAGCAGGCCAAGGAACTCGTCGAGCAGCAGGACCCGGTGGTCTGGGACATTCTGGAGGAAGTGATCCGCGATCATCCCATCCTTCTGAATCGCGCGCCCACGCTGCACCGCCTCGGCATCCAGGCGTTCGAGCCCGTGCTGGTGGAAGGCAAGGCCATCAAGCTGCATCCGCTCACCTGCACCGCGTTCAACGCCGATTTCGACGGCGACCAGATGGCCGTCCACATTCCGCTGTCGCCCGAGGCGCAGATCGAAGCGTCGACACTGATGCTGTCTTCGAACAACATTCTGTCGCCGGCGCACGGCGCTCCCATCGCCGTCCCCACGCAGGACATGGTGCTGGGTCTTTACTACCTCACCAAAGCGCGCCCGGGCACCAAGGGCGAGGGCCGCACGTTCGCCTCCACCGACGACGTGCTGATCGCGCTCGAAATGGGCGAAGTGGAGACGCTCACGCCAATCAAGCTGCGTCACACCGGCCGCGTGATCGACCTCGGCAAGGCGTTCGACAACCAGAACGTCCTGCACACCGAGCCGATCGAATTCAACAAGCAGTACATGGACACCACTGTCGGCCGCGTAATATTCAACGACGTTCTGCCCGACGAGATGCCCTTCATCAACGGTCTGCTGAAGAAGAAGGGGCTCACGCAACTGGTGCAGTACTGCTATCTGCGATATGGTTTGCAGATCACGGTGCAGATGCTGGACGAAGTGAAGAAGCTCGGGTTCCTGTACGCCACGCGCGCCGGCATCTCCATCGGCATCGACGACATGGTGGTTCCCGGCGAAAAAGCGAAACTCGTGCGCGACGCCGAGAAGGCCGTCATCGAAGTCGGCCAGCAGTATCAGGAAGGCGCCATCACGCAGGGCGAAAAGTACAACAAGATTATCGAAATCTGGTCCAAGGTCACCGAAAAGGTCTCGGACGAGATGTTCAAGTCCATGGAAGAGGACGACCGCACCGGCCGTTACCTCAATCCGATTTACATCATGGCCGACTCGGGCGCCCGCGGATCGAAACAGCAGATCCGCCAGCTCTCCGGCATGCGCGGCTTGATGGCCAAGCCCTCGGGCGAGATCATCGAGCAGCCCATCACCGCCAACTTCCGCGAGGGCCTGGACGTGCTGCAGTACTTCATCTCCACGCACGGCGCCCGCAAGGGTCTGGCTGACACGGCTCTCAAAACGGCCGACTCCGGCTATCTCACGCGCCGCCTCTGCGATGTCGCTCAAGATGTCATCGTCACGGAAACCGACTGCGGCACCAGCGACGGAATCTACGTCGAGCCCATCATTGAATCGGGCGAAATCATCGAGCCGCTGCGCGACCGCATCGTCGGCCGCGTCGCGCTGGAGGACCAGTTCGACTACGAAAGCAACCTGATCGTTGGCTTGAATCAGGAGATCACGGAAGAACTTGCCGCCGCCATCCAGGCCGCCGGCATCGAGCGCGTCAAGATCCGCTCGGTGCTCACTTGCGAATCGAAACGCGGCGTCTGCCAGCTTTGCTACGGACGCAATCTCGCCACCGGCCGCATGGTGGAGCGCGGTGAAGCAGTCGGCATCATTTCCGCGCAGTCCATCGGCGAACCCGGCACGCAGCTCACCATGCGCACCTTCCACGTCGGCGGAACCGCCACCGGATCGAGCGAGCAATCCAAGCAGGACGCCAAGTCCGACGGCTTCGTGAAGTTCCTCAACATCGTCACCGTCAAGAACGCCAAGGGCGAGTTGATTGCCATGAACCGCCTTGGCATTATGGCCATCATCGACGACAAGGGTCGCGAAAAAGAACGCTACCCGGTGGTGTACGGCGCCAAAGTTCTCTTCGCCGATGGCGCCAAGGTGAAGACCAATGACATTCTGCTCGAGTGGGACCCGTACACGTTCTCGATTCTCACCGAGGTCAGCGGCAAGGTTCACTTCAAGGATCTTGGCGAGGGCATCACGCTGCAGGAGCAGGTGGACGAAATCACCGGCATGTCGCAGTGGGTGGTTACTGATTCACCCGACGAAAAGCGCGTGCCGACTTTGATCGTTCGCCCCGAGGGCGGGACGCGTTCGGAAGAAAAGCGCTACCTCATGCCCACGCACGCTCACTTGATGGTGAGCCACGACGACTTGGTTCACGCCGGCGACGTGCTGGCGAAGATCCCTCGCGCCACCACCAAGACCAAGGACATCACCGGCGGTCTGCCGCGCGTGGTCGAATTGTTCGAAGCCCGCAAGCCGCGCGAAACGGCCATCATCGCCGAGATCAACGGCGCGGTGAAGTACGGCGAAGTCGCCAAGGGCATGCGCAAAATCAGCATCACCGCCGACGACGGGGAGCAGAAGGAATACGCGATCCCGCGCGGCGTCCACATCAACGTCCAGGAAGGCGAGCGCGTGAAGGCCGGCGATCCGCTCATGGATGGCCCCCGCAATCCGCACGACATTCTGGCCGTGCTCGGCGAAAAGGAACTGCAGAAATACCTGGTGAACGAAATCCAGGAAGTTTACCGGCTGCAGGGCGTCAACATCAACGATAAGCACCTGGAGGTCATCTCGCGGCAGATGATGCGCTGGGTGAAGGTGGACGACATCGGCGACACCGAGTTCCTGCCCGAAGAAGTCGTCGACAAGTTCAAGTTCCGCGAAGAGAACGACCGCGTGCGCGAGGCCGGCGGGCGTCCGGCCAACGGCAAGCCGGTGCTGCTCGGCATCACCAAGGCGTCGCTCTCCACCGACTCGTTCATCTCGGCGGCGAGCTTCCAGGAGACCACGCGCGTGCTGACCGAAGCCGCCATCAACGGCAAGGTCGACTACCTGCGCGGCCTGAAGGAAAACGTCATCATGGGCCGCCTCATTCCGGCCGGAACCGGCATGGAATATTATCGCGGCGTGAAGATCGCGGGCGAGGACATCGTGGAAGAAGAGCCCATCGCTGAAGAGGTAACGCTCGCAGGCGACCTGGGCGGCTACGAAGACGAAGCCCGCAGCATCTACACCGGCGGCCTGACCGAGGAGCCGGGCGAAGAAACGCTGGCGGAATAAAAAGCTGTTGGCGAAAGTCCGCGTGGTACCCTGAGGTCGAGGTGGGCCATGCGGACTTCTCTTTTTCTTGCGCTAGTCATTCCTATATTCGGATTTGCCCAGGTCAGCGGTGGAGGCGGCGGCGGAGCCGTCGTTCGCAGCGGCTCGTTCAGCGCGACCGCAACCTTCGGCCCGATGCCCGGCCAGCCAACGATCGCCGGAATGCCATATTCCTGCGAACAGGTCTCTGAACACACGCAAACACTCAGCGACGGTACCCACATTTCCGACCGTCGGATGGTCACGAAAATGTTCCGCGATTCCGCCGGACGCACTCGCACAGAGCGGCCTCTGTTCGGCCCAGCGGGCGGCCCTGATACGCCGGTGATGATCGACATTTTCGATCCTGTCGCCGGGTATCGCTACATGCTGGACACCGCGAAGCGAGTGGCGCACCGAAGTCCCGCTTCGGCTGCGCCGACCTTCGTTCCGCCGCCGCCGCCTCCTCCTGGGTCGCCACGCACGGGGGTACAAGCCGTGTTGATTCCTGGCATCGCGGCCGGGACCCGAAATCCGGCAGCTTCCGCGTCCGGAAATGTCCAACGAATCGCTCGGCCAAAAGATCATCGAAGGAGTTCCCGCCGACGGTCGCCGCACTACGATGACTTATGCGGTTGGCAGCATCGGCAACGACCGCCCGCTGGTGGTGACGCACGAAATGTGGATGTCTCCGGAACTTCGAATCATGATGCTGTCCGTCAATCACGATCCGCGGTCCGGCGACAACACGATGAAAGTCGAGAATCTCAGTCGCGCCGAGCCCGATCCCGCATTATTCGAAGCGCCGCCGGGCTACGAAATCGTCGACGACAACGAACCGGTGACGCTTCAGTTTTCGTCTCCGTTGCCGAAACCGGCACCATCTAAGTCGAACTGATTCAATCGCATACAGTTTCACTGAATCCGTGTTACACTGAATTCGTGAGAAATGTGACCATCAGCCTCGACGAGGAAGTCGCCCGCTGGGCCCGCCGGCAAGCTGCCGAAGAGGATGTCTCCGTCTCCAAATACATCAGCCGCATGCTGGAGCAAAAGATGCGTGCAACCGACAGCTACTGGCAAGCTTACGAGCAGTGGAAGAAACGCGGTCGCGATCTCGGCGTCGAAATCGACGCCTCCAAGCGCTTCACTCGAGACGAGGCCCATGAACGGCGTTGATCTTTACTTCATCGACACGAACGTCATCCTGTATACCTACGACAAGAAAACCAATAAGAGCGACCGGGCCGAAGATTGGATTCAGTGGCTATGGGCAAATGCGGCCGGCGCGATAAGTTGGCAAGTCATTCAGGAATTCTACTGGAATGCGGTTCGGAAATTCCGGGCTCCGGCCGGCGAGATCCGCGAGCATGTCGCGATGCTCGTACAACTCAAGCCGCCCGACGTCACACCCGGACTACTCGAACGCGCGTGGTTCTGGACTGACCAGGCGAGTATCTCGTTTTGGGACGCGCTCATCGTGGCCGCCGCCGAGCGCACTCGATGCCGCTGGCTTTTGAGCGAGGACTTTCAGGCCGGCCGCCAGTTCGGCTCGGTCACGATCGTAAACCCGTTCCAAACCGCGCCGGGCGATCTACCCGCGGTTCCGTAGATTCTTCTCGAACAAATCCAGGATCCTCTTGTACTCGTCCGCCCAACTGGTCGGCTGGATGAATCCGTGATTCTCCACCGGATACACGGCCAGCTCCCAATTCGTCTTGCGCAGTTCGATCAGCTTCTGCACCAGCTCCACGGTGTCCTGAAAGTGCACGTTCGTATCCACCATGCCGTGGCAAATCAGCAGCGCGCCCTTGAGTCCGTCGGCGAAATAGATCGGCGACGACCGCTTGTACGCCTCCTGATCCTTCTGCGGCAGGTTCAGAATGTTGGACGTGTAGCCGTTGTTGTAGTTGGCCCAGTCGGTCACCGGCCGCAGCGCCGCGCCTGCGGAGAACACGTCCGGCTGCGTGAACATCGCCATCAGCGTGATGAACCCGCCGTAGCTCCCGCCGTAAATGCCGATGCGTTTCGCGTCCACGCCTTGCTCGGACACCAGCCAGCGAGCCGCATCCACCTGGTCGTCGAGATCCTTGCCGCCCATGTGCCGATAGATCGCGGTGCGCCAATCGCGGCCGTAGCCCGCCGATCCGCGGTAGTCCAGATCGATCACGATGTAGCCGCGCTCCATCAGCAAATGATGGAACAGGAACTCGCGCGCGTAGCTCGACGTCCACCAGCGATGCACGTTTTGCAGATACCCGGCGCCATGCACGAACACCACCGCCGGTCCGCCGCGCTGAAAGTTCTGAGGCTTGAACAACCGCGCGCGCACGTCGGCGCCGTCGCGCGCCCGGATCTTCACGATGGGCGCGTCGATCCATGGATACTCCCAGAAATCCGGGGCTGGCGACGACGTCAGCTTCTTGGCCGCAACTCCCGCGCGCGCTTCCTGCACGTACAGCTCGGGCGGCTTGTTCGTATACGAATAGATATCGGCGAACCATTTGTCGTCCGGCGAAGGTACGCAGGAATGGCCGCCGTCGAGCGATGTCAGCCGCGTCCGCGCGCCTCCGTCCGCTTTCATCTCGTACACGTTGTGTTCGCCCGGATCGGCTTCGCTCGTGGTCAGGAAGAAGCGCGTCTTGTCGTGCGACAACACCGCGTCTTCGACTTCCCACTGGCCTGAGGTCAGAGCGCGCGCGTCGCCGCCATCGAACGGCACCGTGTACAGGTGCGAGTAGCCGGTGCGCTCGGACTGAAAGTAAACTTCGCGATCGCCTTTCATCCAGCCCAGCGTGTCGGCGCCCGGTCCGTCCACCCAATCGTCGTCGTGATCGTGCGCCAGGACGCGCGTCTTGCCGGTCTTCTCGTCCAGCGCGAGAATCCAGCGGTCTTTGTTGTCCGCCGCGCGCGCCAGCAGCACGGCCTTGGTTCCGTCTTCGGACCAAACGGGCCGCGCCAGCTCTACGTCGCGATCCTGTTCTTTCTGCTTCTCCTCTGGCTTGTCCGTTTTCGCCGCCGGAGCCGCGGCCTTCTGCCCGTGATCGACCCACTTCACTTCGCCGGTTTCGACGCTCAGGATTGCCACGCGTACGCGCGTCTGCACGTCGCCCACCTTGGTGCGGCCCGAAATGTCTTCCGTGTATCCCGACTCGGTGACGTAGTTCGAGACGATCATGCTCTTCGCGTCAGTCCCGGGCTCGCGCACGCCCGCGACGACGTACTTCTCGTCGGGCGCAAGCTCCAGCCACGCGATGGTCTGGCGTGCGGCCAGCGTGAAGGGCTTTCTCGGATTTTCGCGTTTCTTCCTGGCTTCGTCTTCCTCGCGCTTCGCGGCGCGCTCGCGAATCACTTCCAGCAGGTCCTTCTCCTGCTTCTTGAGCGATTCCTGACTGTCGGTGCCTTTCTTCTCCTCGTCGCTCGACGTTGCTCCGCGGCCACCGCCGCCGCGCCCGCCCCGTCCTCCGCCCGTTGCTCCCTCCGCCGCAGGCTCAGTCGGGGCTCCGGCCATGCGGATATCGGTCAACTCCTCCAGCGAGCCAGTGTCCAGCGACATCACGTACAGATTGTTCGCACGCGTGAACGCAACGCGCCGCCCATCGTGCGTGAAATGCGGATTGGTTTCGTCTTCGCGAGTCTTGGTGATCTGACGCGTTTGCCCGGATTTCGAGTCGTAAAGAAAAATGTCACCGTCGCGTGCGTAGACCCTCCGGCGCTTGTCCAGGCTCTCATCGCCGAACGCCGGCGGCGCGAGCTTGGCCTCCTCTTCCGACAGCTTTTTCAACTCCGATCCACTGCGGTTGACGACGTAGGTGTCCGGGTCCTTGCTTAGCGGATCCGACGCCTGCTTCCACTGGAAATAGATTCGCTCGCCGTCGCCCGACCAGCGCACGCGCGACGGCTCATAGCCGTAGAGTCCCGGCCCGCGCATGATGTTGTCGACGGTGAGCGCGAATTTTCCGGCCGGTTTGGCCGAAAGCGCGAAGACAATCACGAGCAGCGGGAGCGTGGATTTCCTCATTGATTCTCATGCTACCGCAAGGCGATCAGCAATAGCCGAGGATTGCCCGGATACTCGCGGCCGGTGCGCAGTGGAACGGTCCGACATCTTCGCACTTCGCGCAAACCGCGCTGACATCCTGCGAATAATCAGGCGAGACGAGCAAGTGATCGCGCTCCGCGAGCAGCTCGCGGATTCGGCTGGCCGCTTTGCGGAACGTCGCCGGACTTCCGTCCTTGCGATGCTCGCGCCAGGCGATCTCAGCCAACTCCGACTCAACCGCCGGCTCCAATCGCACGAACGATTCGGCATGTTTGCGCTCGACTTGCGCGCCCGACTCCAGATCCAACACCACTCGCGCGGCTCGCGCGGCCAAGTCTTCGAGCGAAACCAGCCCGCCCCGGCTTCGCTCGATCGTCGCGCCGCATTCGCGGAAGAGGTCGATGCGCAGGGCCTGCTCCGCATCGACGAGTTGCATGAGCGTCTTGCCGTCGGTAGCGCGGGGATGAACGTGCGCAAGAAGAAAAGCGCCGGCCACGGTCGATGGAATCGAGTCGAACGACGCGACCACGATGTCGAGGTCGTTGAGGCGCCGCAGGCGCGGCGTGGCGAGTTGAAGCTCCATCGCGATGCCGCCGGTCAATGCATACTCGCGTAAACCGCAGTGCTGAAGCTTTTCCAGCGCGAGCGAAACCCGTGCCGCATCCGCCGCCGAAAGAAAACGTTCGAAGTCCATCAGCGCGGCAGCAGCGCGACCGCGCGGCACCATCCCGCGCTCGCACCTTTGATTTTCACCGGCAGGCACGAGACGTAGAACCCTGTCGGCTCAGGAATCAATTCGAGATTCGCGAGCTTCTCGATCTGGCAGTACTCGCGCGTCAACCCGGCGAAATGCGCCGGCCACAGCACGCGCCCGTCCCGGGTCTTGGCGAAGTCCGCCGCCATCGCCGCGAACGGACGATCCAGTGTCCACGCGTCGATCCCGATCACGTGCACGCCTTGCTCCACCAGCCACAGCGTGCCTTCGCGGCCCAATCCAGGCTGCTCGAGATACTGCTTCGTCCCCCAACGCCGGGCCGCGCCCGTGTGGATCAGCACGATGTCGCCGGGCTGAAGCTGATAGCGGATTCGCTCGAGCGCCGCGCGAAGATCCTCCACCGTGATCACCTCGCCATTCGACTTGTGCCGCATCTCGATCACGACGCCGGGTCCGAAGCACCATTCGAGCGGCACTTCGTCGATGCGGCGCGCCGGCTTGCCCTCCGAGATCGCACCGTAGTGATACGGTGCGTCGACATGCGTGCCGGTGTGGCTGCCTGCAATGAGATTCTCCACCGCCCAGCCTTCGCCGTTCGAATAAACCAGGTCTTCCGGTTTGCATCCGAACGCTTGCGCGACGGTGCGTGCGCTGGCTGCGTGGGTGATGTATTCGATCGAGGGCGGCGTGATCTCGCCTGCTGCCTGATGCTCGATGGCGACGCTCAAATCGAGCAGGCGGACAGATCCCAACCGCAGCTCACGCGGGTCCATCGGACATCACCGCGGCGGGCCGAGCTCCGCCAGGCCGCCGTCCATCTCGACGGTCTGGCCCGTGAGCGAAGCCGCGCCGTCGCTCGCCAGATAGGCCGCCAGCGCTCCCAAATCTTCGGGTGTCGGCAGCCGCTTCATCGGCGTCATCGCTTCGCCTTGATCGAACGCCGCCGCCGGCCATCCGGCAAACCGCGTCCGCACGAACCCGGGCGCGATGGCGTTCACTCGCACGTCCGGCGCGAGCACGCGCGCGAACGACTTGGTCATCGTGAGCAGCCCGCCCTTGGACGCCGCGTAGGCGATTGAGCTGCCCTGTCCGGTTAGTCCCGCGATGGACGCAACATTGATGATCGACGTTCCCGGCTGCTTCTTCAAGTAAGGTACCGCCGCTCGCATGCAATAGAACGCGCCGCGCAGATTGGTGTTGATCGTCCGATCCCAGATCTCGTCAGTGAGATCCTCCAACCGCTCGTGCGGAATGCGAGTGCTCCAGCCTGCGTTGTTCACCAGAATATCGAGCCGCCCGAATTCGCGGCTCACCTGCTCCATCATCGCGCGCGCTTGCGCGTCCTGCGAAACATCCGACGCAATCGCGATGGCCGTCCCACCGGCGGCGCGAATCGCGGCCACGGTCTGCTCGGCCTCATCGCGCGAGCGGCTGTAGTTCACCGCAACCTTCGCGCCCTCTGTCGCGAAAACCTCCGAAATTCCACGCCCGATTCCGGTGCCGCCACCAGTAACGATCGCTACCCGATCCTTGAGTCTCATCACAGAGATGGTATCGCAAGCGATCGCGGAAGGCGCGCTTTACTTCCGAACGAAATAGAGCTTGGCTTCCTTGTGCAACCCCTGTGGCGAGCTCTCTTCGATCTCCCACACCATGTGTTTGCCGTCCGGCATCAGCCGATGCGTCCAGTGGCCGCGCACTTGGCCGCCTTGTATCGTCGCCGTCCAATCGGTGTGCATCTCGTTGCCGTCCAGTGTCGTCTTGGATGCCATTTGAAAAGGACCGATCTGATTCTGCTGCCTCGGCGCCATCGGTGTGCCAGGTGCAGCGTCGTGGTCATCAGTCCGAGATAGAGCAGCGGAACGACGTTGCTCTCGGGTTCCTGAAAAGTCGACTCGAGCGTGATCCCGGATCCGTCCTGCTTGATTCTGGTTTCGAGATGATTCGGCGCGTCGCCCGGGCCGCGGACTGCGCTTGTCGAGCACCCACTTTCCGTCGAATCCGGCGTCGCTTTTGGCGATCGCAAAGAACCCTAACCCAAACATAAATAAAATACTTAGCGCTACGGCTGATTTCAAAACAGCACCTCCACGCTAGTTGGACTCCTCCGCGGCCCGAACCATTTCAAGTTCGCGATCATCACCGCAACCGCGATCAAGTCATCGAGGCAGCGACAAGTTATTCTTGATTTCGTGAACCCCGTCGCGAAAGCGCTCTGGTACATCGAAAGTCACTTCGCCGAAGAGATCACGCTGGACGACATTGCCACCATCTGCGGCGTGTCACGTTATCACATGTCGCGCGCGTTCAGTCTCGCCACCGGCCGCTCGATCATGCAATATGTGCGCGGCCGCCGGCTGACCGAGGCGGCTCGCAGCCTCCACAACGGCGCTCCGGATATTCTGGCCGTCGCGCTCGACGCGGGCTACAACTCGCACGAGGCTTTCACGCGTGCCTTTCGCGATCAGTTCGGCCGGACACCCGAATTGGTTCGCGCACAGAAGAACCTGAACGACATCGAACTGATGGAGCCGATCAAAATGGACGAAACTATGTTGACCAACCTGGAACCGCCTCGTTTCGAGAACGGGCGGACGCTGCTCATCGCCGGTTTGAGCGAACGCTACACCGCGGAGACATCCGCGAATATTCCCGCGCAATGGCAGCGCTTCGTGCCGCATCTCGGCCACATTCCCGGCCAGATCGGCCAGGCGACATACGGCGTGGTGTGCAACTCGGACAATGCCGGCAACACCGAGTACATCTCTGGTGTCGAAGTGTCCGACTTCGCGCGCGTGCCCGAGGAGTTTGGCCGCATGCGCATTCCGGAACATCGCTACGCAGTGTTTACGCATCGCGATCACATTTCCACCATCCGGCGCGTGTGGTACACGATCTACAACCAGTGGCTTCCGGAATCCGGATACAAGATGGCCGAAGCGCCGGAGATCGAGCGCTACGGTCCCGAGTTCAACGGTCACCGGAACGGGCGGGTTCGAGATCTGGATTCCGATTCAGGCCTAGCGCAGCTTCTTGAGAAACCAATCGCGCGCCATGCCGGCGACCTTCTTCAGCGCGCCCGGCTCTTCGAACAGGTGCGAAGCTCCGGGAACGATCTGCAGTTCCTTTTCGCACTGCAGGTACGCCATGGCCTTGCGGTTCAGATCGATCACTACGGTATCGGCGCCTCCGACGATCAGGAGCGTAGGGGCTTCGACGCGAGCGAGCGCATCGCCGGCCAAGTCCGGACGTCCGCCGCGAGAAACGACGGCATCCACCAGATGCGGCAACTCGGCCGCGGCCACCAACGCAGCGGCGGCTCCTGTGCTGGCGCCGAACAGACCGACCTTGAGATTGGCGATTTCCGGATGCCGGACCAGCCATTCGCGTGATGGCTTCCAGACGCCGGCCGAGCAGCGGAATGTCGAAGCGCAGATGCGCAGTCTGCATGTCCACTTGTTGCTCGTCTTCCGCAGCAGATCGATCAGCAAGGTCGCCAGGCCGCCTTCGTTGAGCAGGTCCGCGACATAGCGATTGCGAGGACTGCGGCGCGAGCTTCCGCTTCCGTGCGCGAACAGGACCACGCCGCTGGCGGCGGTGGGGACGCTCAACGTCCCCTCGAGTTCAAGAGAATCCAGCGGGCACCCTGACCGGCAAATGTTCGATCGCCAGGCCGGCGCCGCCTTCGAGTGTTCTGTTCATAGGTCCTCCTTTGCGCGATTTGAGACGCGCTAGTGCGCGGATGCGACGTGCGACGCCGCGGCTTCGAGCAGAATGCGAACTTCCTGGTCGGTGGTCTGCGAGAACTCCTCGTACCACACGCTCACGGCATAGAAGTTTTCCGGGATCGCGCAGCACACCACGCGGTCGGCCTCGCTTTCGAGGCTGCGGCAGGTTTCCGCCGCCCCTACCGGAACCGCTACGATGATGCGGGCGGGATTGCTCTGCCGGAGCGCACGAACCGCCGCACGCATCGTGGATCCGGTAGCCAGCCCGTCGTCCACGACGATCACGGTGCGGCCCGTCAAAACCGGAAAAGGACGGTCGCCGCGATAGGCGAGCTGCTGGCGCTCCAGTTCCTTCTGTTCCTGGGCGGCCACGGCGTCGATCATGACATCGGGGATTCCGAGCGAATTGACCACGTCGCGATTCAGAACGCGAACGCCACCGCTCGCGATCGCCCCCATCGCCAATTCGCGATGGCCGGGCACGCCCAGCTTGCGCACAACGAACACGTCCAGCGGGGCCTCCAGCGCTCGCGCCACTTCGTAAGCAACCGGAACGCCGCCGCGCGGTAGTCCAAGCACCAAAACACTGGGATCGTCTGCGTAGGCGGCCAGGTTGGCGGCCAACTGAATGCCGGCGTCCCTACGGTCTCGAAATCGCTGGGACATAGCTAAGAAATTGCTGCAAGTGAACATCCACTCGATTCGGCGATTGTTCATCGCCAGTGTATCCTAAAGCTTAGAGGCCCATTTTGAGTAGGATCGTACTCGCGTTTCGCAGTTTCTTCGCAATCCTTTTTACCGGCAAGCTGCCGCGTGACATCGCGCAGGCGCTGGGATTTGGCGCAACCAAGCCCCAACCTCCGCCCAAGCCGGTAGCCCAGCCGCGCGCCCTGGATGGAGCGCTGCAGATTCTCGGAATCCTGCAACGCGATTCGCGCCTGATCGATTTTCTGATGGAAGACATCTCGGCTTATTCGGACGAGCAGGTCGGCTCGGCGGTTCGAACGCTGCACGATCAAAGCCGCGACTCGCTGAATCGCTATCTGCAGCTCGCGCCGGTGATCGACGGCGTGGAGGGCAGCTTCACCAAGATCGAGTCGAGCGATGCCGCGACGGTCAAGCTGTTGGGCAACGTGCCGGTGAGCGGCAAGGCGCCGGGCGGCGTGCTGCGGCACAAGGGGTGGCGCGCCGAGAAGATCGACCTTCCGCCGCTTCCGCCGGGTCAGTCGGCTTCGATTCTCGCGCCCGCCGAAGTGGAAGTCGAGTAGCCGCGGCGATGAACATCGGCATCGACCTGGGCACCACCAACTCGGCGCTGGCTTACGTCGAGCAGGTGGAAGGCGAGCTGCCCGATTATCCGGAGATCCAGGTCCTCGAAATCCCGCAGTACGTTGCGCCGGGCCAGATCGAGCCGCGGCGCACGCTGCCGTCGTTCCTTTTTCTGGGCGACCAGACCTATGTCGGAACCTACGCGCGCGAGCAGGGCGCGCTGGTGCCCACCAAGTCGGTGCATTCGGCGAAATCGTGGCTGTCGAATCCGGAAGTGGATCGCACCGCGAAGATTCTGCCCTGGGACGCGCAGGAGGCCGGGCGGGTGCTGTCGCCGGTGGAAGTTTCCACCGCGGTGCTGGCGCAGATTCGCGACGCCTGGAACCAGGCGCATCCCGGCCGCTCCGCTCGGCGAGCAGGACATCGTGCTCACGGTGCCGGCATCGTTCGATGAAGAAGCGCGCGAACTGACGGTGCAGGCGGCGCGCGACGCGGGCATCGATCGACTCACGCTGGTGGAAGAGCCGGCTGCGGCGTTCTATTCCTGGATCGCCAATCACCTGGCGCAGTCGCAGAAAAGCCTGTTCGACGGGCAACTGGTGCTGGTTTGCGACGTCGGCGGCGGCACCAGCGACTTCACGCTGATCCGCGTGCATCGCGATGGCGATCGCATCGAGTTCACGCGCACCGCGGTCGGCAAGCACCTGCTGCTGGGCGGCGACAATCTCGATCTGACGCTGGCGTGGCTGGTGGAGTCGAAACTCAACACGCAGCTTTCGCATCCGGCAGCGCAGCGGCGCTGCGGCGGCAGTGCGCGGCCGCCAAAGAGCGCATTCTGGCCGATCCGAATCTGAAGAGCGTCGAGATCACGGTGCTCGGCGCCGGATCGTCGCTGGTCGGCGGAACGCTGAAGACCGAGATTCTGCGCGAGGAGGCGCTGGAGCTTGCGCTCGAAGGATTCCTGCCGTTCTGCGGCCTGGATGAGAAGCCCAGCGAAGAAAAGCGCAGCCTGTTTCGCGAGCTTGGCCTGCCGTATGTTTCCGATCCGGCCATCACGCGACATCTGGCGGCGTTCCTGAGCGCGAACGAAGACGCGAAGCCCGACGCGATTCTCTTCAACGGCGGCTTCTTCATTCCTGAAATCTGCCAGCAGCGCGTGGCGGACGTGATGGAGCGCTGGTACGGCCGATCGCCCGCTGGTGCTGGAGAATCGCGATCTCGATCTGGCGGTCGCGGTGGGCGCGGCTTACTACTCGTACGTCAAAGCCACGGGCGCGGGCTTGCTGGTGCGCGGCGGGCTGCCGCGTTCCTACTACGTCGGGATCGGCGAAGACCAGGCCGCGTGCCTGGTGCCGCGCGGCGCCGAAGAAGGCCAGACCATCGAACTGGACAGCCAGGATCTGCACCTGGTGGCCAACAAGCCGGTCTCGTTCCGGCTGTACAGCTCGCTGACGCGCGTGGACGACAAGGTCGGCGACATGATTCCGGTCATCGAAGATCTGCACCTGCACGCGCCGCTGAACGCGGTGATCCGCTTCGGAAAATCCGGCGAGCGCCTGGTGCCGGTGAAGCTGCGCGCGCATCTGACCGAAGTCGGCACGCTGGAAGTGTGGGCCGATTCGAAAGTCAGCGAGCATCGCTGGCGGCTGCAATTCGAGCTGCGCAAGACGGCCAAGGCGCAGTCGTCGAAACCGGCCGCGGTGGTGAGCGACGAAGCGATGGCGCAGGCCGAAGCGCTGCTGGACGCGGTGTTTCGAGCGCAGGAGCCTCGCGCCCGAGGAACTTCCCGCGCGGCTCGAGCAGACGCTGGGCCTGGGGCGCAATTCCTGGCCGGTCTCGGCGATCCGTCGCCTGGCCGATCGCATGCTTGAACTCGCCGACGGCCGGCGCAAGTCCGCTGCGTTCGAGCTGCGCTGGCTCAACCTGTGCGGCTTCTGCCTGCGGCCCGGCTTCGGTTTTCCCGGCGACGATTTTCGCATCGAGCAGGCGCGCCGCATCTACGCCACGGGGCTGCAGTTCGCCAATCAAGTGCAAAACGAGATCGACTGGTGGATCTTCTGGGGGCGCGTCGCGGGCGGCCTGAACAAGAACCAGCAGGTGGATATTTTCCAGCGCCTGTCGCCGGTGCTGCTGCCGCGCGGCGGCAAGCGGCCGAGGATCAACAACAGCCTGCTGCGCGAGATGTGGCGCGCCGCGGCCAGTCTGGAGTTGCTGCCGCTGCAGACCAAGACGCAGCTCGGCGACGCGCTGCATCACTGCAGGCGAAGCGCGGCGAAATGGTCGAGACCAGCCTGTGGTGCCTGTCGCGATTGGGCGCGCGCAAGCTGTTCTACGGACCGATCAACCAGGTGCTTGCGGCGCCGGTCGCCACGCGCTGGGTTGAGGCGCTGCTCAAGGTTCCCAAGTCCGACGACGCCGTGATCGCGATCGCGCGGCGCACGGGCGACTCGACGCGGGACCTCGCGCCCGCCACCATCGATCTGATTCGCGGCCGGATTCCGCCGGCGCTTCATCCCGGCGCTCGAAGGCGAAGTCGAGGAAGACCTCGGCAAAGTGTTCGGCGAAGAACTGCCCTCGGGCCTGGTGGCGGCCACCACCCCGTGAACGAAGACACGCTCATCAAAAACTCCGGCGGCGCGCGCCGCTCATCGGCGACGACTGCGCGGTAGCTTCCAGCTACGCCGGAGAAGATCTGCTGTTCACCACCGATTTCACCATCGAGGGCGTGCACTTCACCCGCGATTCCAAGCGCGGAGGACGTCGGATACCGCGCCGTCGCGCGCAGCTTGAGCGACATCGCGGCGATGGGCGGAGAGCCGCGCTATTGCCTGGTTTCGTTCGCGCTCGCGCCATGGACCGATCGAGCGCTGGATCGACGGATTCTATCGCGGGTTACTCAAGCTGCTCGCGCAAGACCACCGCCGCGCTCGCAGGCGGCGACATTTCGCACGCCGGCCAGTTTGTCGTCGACGTCATGATCTGCGGCTCGGTGGCGAAAGGCAAGGCGCTGCTTCGATCGGGCGCGCGGCCCGGCGATCTGCTCTACGTCTCCGGTCCGCTGGGCGGATGGCGGCACAAGCGCGTTATCGTGCCGCGCCTGGACATCGGGCGCAAGCTGATCGGCAAAGCGACCGCGTGCATGGACATCAGCGACGGCCTCGCGCTCGACTTGCACCGGCTCTGCCGCAGCCTCCGGAGTCGCCGCTGAGATCGATTCGCTGCCGTTGCTGCGACGGCGCGACGCTTGAACAAGCGCTGCACGACGGCGAAGACTACGAGCTTGCTGTACACCGCGCCTGCGCGCGTGCGCGTGCCGGGCATTCGCATCGGCCAGCATCGCGAAAGGCAAGCCGGGCCGCGTCGCCTTCAAGGCAAACCGGTTCCGCAACTCGGCTATGACCACTTCCAACATCGTTCTTGATCTGATCGAGGCCTTCCGCCGCTCGAAGACCATGTTCGCCGCGGTCGAGTTGGGCGTCTTCGACGGGAAGCGTCCGGCGGACTGCAAGGAACTGGCGCGGCTCCTGGATGCCTGTGTGGCGCTCGGGCTGCTGGAAAAGCGCGGCGACGAGTACGTCGAACACGGAGGTCGCGGAGAAATTCCTGCGCTCGGACAGCCCCGATACGCTGACCGGCTACATCCGCTACTCCAACAGCGCGCTGTATCCGATGTGGGGACATCTGGAGGACGCGGTGCGCGAAGGAACGCATCGCTGGAAGCAGACCTTCGGACTGGACGGCCCGATCTTCTCGCACTTCTTCCGCACCGAAGAATCGATGCGCGAGTTCCAGCGCGGCATGCATGGCTTCGGGCTGCTGAGTTCGCCCGCGGTGGTGTCGGCGTTCGATCTGAGCGGATTTCGCCGGCTGGTGGATCTGGGCGGAGGCAGCGGGCATCTGGCGCAAGCGGCGCGGGAACGCTATCCGCAACCTCGAAGCCGTGGTGTTCGATCTGCCGGCCGTCGCGCGCGCGTTTCCCGGAACGATCGCCGGCGATTTCTTCACCGACCCGCTGCCCGAGGCCGATCTCTACAGCCTCAGCCGGATTCTGCACGACTGGTCCGAGGAGAAGATTCGCATGCTGCTCGCGAAAATCCACGCGGCGCTGCCCGCTGGCGGCGGCTTGCTAATCGCCGAGAAGCTGCTCGATCGAGGACTACGTCTCGGCGCACATGCAATCGCTCAACATGCTGGTGGCCACCGAGGGCCGCGAGCGAAGCGCCGCAGAATACGAAGCGCTGCTGCGCGCGGCGGGGTTCTCGAAAGTCGACAGCCGGCGCACCGGCGCGCCGCTGGACGCGATGCTCGCGATCAAGTGAGCCGGCGCGCCGGGAATTACTTCCTCAGGTACGCATCCTCGCCGCGAATCCAATCTTCGCGCGGCGGAGAGAACAGATCGACGACGATGCAGTCCTCCATCGCCTCGACACTGTGCGGGACGTGCGGCGGGATCCGCAGCACGTCGCCTGGCTTGAGAACCTTCGCTTCGCCCGCCAGAACGAACTTCATGGCGCCCTGCTGCACCATGGAGATCTGCTCGTTATGATGACTGTGCTCAGGTACGACGCCGCCTTTTTTCACGAAAACGCGCGCCACCGTCATGGTGTCTCGCAATGAATCACCTGGCGCGCCAGCAAGGGGTTCAATTGTTCCCGCTCCACCCGATCCCATGCATAGATCTCCATTGCGCAGTCGATTCTAACACAGCGCTATCGAACCGAAGGGTATGATGAAGAGAATGCGCGACAATCGAGGTGTGGTTTTGAAGGGCGTCGTCCTGGCCGGGGGCACCGGCAGCCGCTTGTTTCCGCTGACCAAAATCACCAACAAGCACCTGCTGCCCATTTATGACAAGCCCATGATCTACTACCCCATCCAGACGCTCGTGGATGCGGGTATCCGGGAGATCCTGATCGTCACGGGCGGGCGCAATTCGGGCGATTTCCTGCGCCTGCTCGCCAACGGCCGCGAGTTCGGGCTGAAGCACCTGGATTACACCTACCAGGAAGGCGAAGGCGGCATCGCGGACGCGCTGGCGCTGGCCGAACATTTCGCCGACGGCAAGAGCATCTGCGTGATCCTGGGCGACAACATCATCGAAGGCAGCATCCGCGACGTCGGCGGAAGACTTCAAGAAGCAGGGCGTGGGCGCGAAGATTCTGCTCAAGGAAGTCGCCGACGCCGAGCGCTTCGGAGTGGCCGAAGTTCGCGATGGCCGCATCGTCGGAATCGAAGAGAAGCCCAAGCAACCGAAATCGAATTACGCCGTGACGGGCGTGTACATGTACGATGCGACGGTGTTCGAGAAAGTCCGCAAGCTGGTGCCGTCCGGGCGCGGGGAGTTGGAGATCACCGACGTCAACAACGCATACATCCGCGAAGGCACCATGACGTACGGGCACCTGAAAGGCTGGTGGACCGATGCAGGCACGTTCGATTCCCTGTTGCGGGCGGGTAATCTGGTGGCTGGAAGCCGGCCGGCCACCGATGCGGGCGCCGAGGCCGAAAGAACCGAAGTGGATTCCCCAGTGCGCGGCCGATGATTCAGTGCTGCGTTGGTCAACGATCTGATTGCGCCGGAAAAATCATGATGGCCTTGCAAACATGAGCGCGGGAGTTGAGCGAAGGTGGCATCAGGTTAAAGAGGTGCAACGAATCAGGCCCAGTGGACCGAGACTCGGAAATCGTTCAGGCGATGTTTCGATCGCTTTCCGGATGGACTCGAAATCGCCGGCATTGTTGTGGATGAGGGTCAGCCCGGACACCAGTGCCGTCGCCGCAATCATACAGTCGAAGCGCCAACGAACCAGACGTTCTTGCCGGGATTCCACAAACTGGTGTCTTCGCCGCGGCGCAGTGGGCGGATGAGGAAGCAGCGCCATGATCTCGCCCGCGACAACGCTCATGCTTCGATCGAGCGGCCAGACTCGCCCGAGTTCGCTGAGGTAGGCTATCCGGGCCTCTTCAATCTCCTGCTTCCGCGTTCCCGGAGCGTGGCGCCAAAGCAGGGCATAGCCCCGGACCCTCTCCAGCACTGTCACGGCGGAGACGTGTACTGGGTGAACCGCGAGATAATCGCCAAACCAGGTGCTTGCTGAGGAATCGCGCGTCCGGGCCAGCCAACTTTCGGCACTTGTGTCGAACAGGAACGGGCCGGACGACGGATCGATCATCGGCCAGACTCGCCGATCGAATCCGGCAGTACACCGTCGAGGATCAACATTTCGCGGTCGGAGAACCCGGCGAACGCTTTTCGATAGGCGCGGAGCACCTCCTCGCTACGCTCACTGGCAGCGAAAGAGCGCAGGCCGTCCGAAAGGGCTTCTGCGATGACCGTACTCAAGTTGACCTTTCGTGCCCGAGCGATGCGCTGTGCCTCAACCAGAGAATCCGCGGGCAAGCTCAACGTTGTCCTTCGCTTTGCCTTGATATGGCGCTGCTGCTTCATAGATACAGTTTAGCATCAAGTTATGCATCGAGTTGCATCCTCCTGATTCCGAAGGCAGCGCAGCGCTCGTGCCGCGATGGCTTCCTTGGGTGATAAAATCCATTTCTTGCTTGGACACAATTTGGATCCGGACGACAGAGTGTTACATAGGGTACAACAGAAGTTGCGGTGCGCTGTCAATGACCGCATGGGCATCGAGCCAGACGAGCCCAACCACCGCCAAAGTACTAAACATACTAATGGCTCGACAAGTCGCGAGTACTATCTTGCGCATCGGCCGCCGAACACAAATATGAGCCATAATTGGAGCACCATTCCGACGGGCGAAGCCCTGCCCCGGACGATTTCGCGCTTCCCAAGACAGTCTACGGCCGCCGCGACTCAGGTAGGAACATCGTTTCATCGGGATAGTAGCATCCTCTCGCCAGTCACCGGCGGCTCATAATGAAGCCTGAGCACCGGTGCGACGGCTCCCTATCGCCAGTGGCGGATGCGATAAACGGGATACGCGACGAGCACGGATCCCAAAAGCTTGCTCCATTCCGAAAAAAACAGGCTCCGCGAGCTGGCGTCTCGCCACCACTCTTCGGCATGGTAGTGAAGATCCGAAGCCGGCGCGGAAATGAAGTGGATCCCCGGGCAAAACAAGCGGAACAGGACCGCGCAGCGCCGCGAATGATAATCGCTGGTCACTACGATGACCCGCTTGACGCCCCGTTTTTCGAGTTCACCCCGAAGCGCCAAGACTTCTCCCAGCGTGGAAACTTCATGGTGTCGGAAGACCGCGAACAGGTTGCGCGGGTATCCCTGCTTGACGAGGAAGTCGACAGCAAGCTCGCCCTCGGGGTGATCGTGATATGGAGGCCCGCTGATGAGCACCAGGGGAGCAACGCCCTCCCTGCCTAGCTCCGCGCCCCTTACAACTCTGGGCCCCAGAAATCTCCACCCATGACCAGAATCAGATCGGAACGCTCTGGGCGTTCGGAGCAGACCAGGTAGCTTCCTAACCATGTGAAAGTTGCCTGCCACCGTATCAATGCGAGAATCAGGGTGGCTAGCACAGTCACAGAGAGTAGGGGCGCCGTCCAGCGAAATCCACGTCCCAGCCGTAGCGGTAAGCGCATGCCCGGTTTCATTCTATCGGGTCAACTTCAGGGCTCGACCGCGCTCTGTCACCGAACATTGGATGCGCTGTAAGATTCGACAAGGAGTCACGTTCTGATGAAACTAAGCCTGGCATTGTTCTCTCTGATATCGGCGTTTGGCCAGAATCCCACTGCCGGCGGCCTGACCGT
This sequence comes from Terriglobia bacterium, assembly GCA_963792065.1. GTDB lineage: Bacteria > Acidobacteriota > Terriglobia > Bryobacterales > Bryobacteraceae > Palsa-89. The sequence goes on along the minus strand of CAWBUU010000001.1, from coordinate 3,907,690 downwards.
GCAAATCAACGGAACGACAGTTAAGCGTGGCACGCTGAATCTGACGTCGGGTAGCGGTATTGTCGAGACTTGCAGTGACAGCCCGAGCAACGATCGACTGGAGTGTGCCAGCTCCTACAACACAGCTTTGATTGCGACGCATGATACCGTCGAAGCGAACGAGAACTATTGCGACTCGGTCACTGGCACAACAGCGTATGCCTGCCGTTTGCCGTTCAAGGCGCTGGCCGCTTACAAGACCGGGATGACATTTCTGCTCCAAGCCGACGCAACCTGCTCGACATCCTGCACGCTGAACATCGACGGCGTTGGCATGGTGAATCTGAAGCGAATCGATGGCACAACCGACCCTGGCGGTACTCTGCTGGCCCGCCAGCCGCAGTGGATCTTCTACGATGGCCGGATTTTCCGGCTCATGGGCGGGGGCGGTTCATCGGGTGGTTCGTCGTCAGCGGGTCCTCAGGACTCGCGCGGAGACGTGATCGCGCGACGCCTGATCGGCGCCATGGACTCGATGTCCTATGCGAGCACAATGACGTTGGATGTTGTGGCGGGTGATTTGCACAAGACCATCACCGACAATTCTGTCGGCTACGCCACCATCAACGCGGCCACGCGTGGTCTTCCGGGGCAGCATATGTGGATCTTCGTGCAGAACGACGCGATCAGCGGCAAGACCATCACGTTTGGCGCGAACTTCAGAAGTTCCGGCGCGTTGGTGGGATCCCCCGGAAAGACGTCGACGCTGCAGTTTGTTTCGGATGGAACAGCATGGTACGAGGTCGCGAGAACACTAAATCTCTAACCGTCACTTCTGTCTCCTGGCAGCTTGACGCGCACCGCCGAGCAGGCGTTCGGCCGTTTTACGAGTGTTCGTCCTCGCCGGTGAACCAATTTGTGGACTACACACCCTCGCAGGCTGCCTGGAAAATGAGTTTTAGTATCAAGAACGCTAGTATCAGTACTATTGGACCGTTGGCCGGTCGAGTCGGCGGATGTTAGTGTAACAAAGGGACATCGATAACAGACATGAAAGTAACCATCATTGGTACCGGCTATGTGGGCATCACGACGGGCGCTTGTCTTGCCTACCTGGGCCACGAGGTCACGTGCATCGATTCGGACGAGAAGAAGATCGCATCGTTGCGCGCCGGCAAGACACCCATCTATGAGCCGTTCTTGACGGAGTTGCTGGCGGACTCGCAGCGGAACCTGCGGTTCTGCACGCAGTGCGCGGGAGCGGTGCAGGATGCCGACGTGATTTTTATCGCGGTCGGGACGCCGCCCACCGCCGACGGCAGCCCGGACCTCCGCTATCTTTCGGGGGCGGCGCGAGGCATCGGCGAGCACTATGCGGGCGACTACACGGTGGTGGTCAACAAATCGACCGTGCCGATCGGCAGCGGCAATTGGGTGGGATCGCTGGTGCGCGAATCCTACGAACAGCACCACGGACGCAAGGCCAACGGACATTTCTCGGTGGCCTCCAATCCCGAATTTCTGCGCGAGGGGACGGCGCTGAGCGACAGCCTGTATCCGGATCGGGTGGTGATCGGTGCTGACGACGAGCGGTCGCTCGAAACGCTGTACACGTTGTACCGGCCGATTCTGGATCAGACCTTTGCGCCGCCGCCGTACCTGCCGCGGCCGGAAGAGCTGGGCGCGGTGCCGCTGATTTCTACCGACCTGGCGTCGGCGGAGCTGATCAAGTACGCGGCCAACGCGTTTCTGGCTTTGAAGATCAGCTACATCAATGAAATCGGCCAACTGGCCGAAAGGGTGGGGGCGGACATCATGCAAGTGGCCAAGGGCATCGGCCTGGATGCCCGCATCGGAACGCGATTCCTGCAGGCCGGCATCGGCTGGGGCGGCTCGTGCTTCGGCAAAGATACGTCGGCGCTGGTATCGACCGCCGCTGAATACAGCTTGAGCATGCCCATTGTCGCGGCCGCGCGCGAGATCAACAAACGGCAGCGCGAACGGGTGGTGGACAAGCTGCTGGGCGAGCTGAAAATCCTGAAGGGCCGCAGCGTGGGGTTGCTGGGTCTCGCGTTCAAACCCAACACCGACGACCTGAGGGAAGCGCCGGCCATCGACATCGCGCGCAAGCTGATCGAGCGGGGCTGCAAGGTGAAGGTGCACGATCCGGTGGCGATGGAACGCTTCCAGCAGGAGCACGGCGACCTGGGTGCGGTGCTGTGTCAGACGCCGGAGGAAGTGGCTGACGACGTGGATGCGCTGGTGCTGGTGACCGAATGGCAGCAGTATCGCGAGCTGGACTGGGAAGCGCTGGCCGGGAAGATGCGTTCGCGCATCGTGCTGGATGGCCGCAATGCGCTGGATCGGGCCAAGCTCACGCGCTTCGGGTTCCGCTACGTATCGCTGGCGGGCTGAGGCGGCGCGATGGAGAAGAAAATGCTGGGGCGCACTGCCCGCATCCGGAAACAGACCGCCAAATTGGTCTTGCGCACGAATTGAACCAGACTCGCTGTGTTGGGAGGCTCGCTCATGCGACCGCCGCGGCTTCAGGAAACCAATGCTCCGAGCGAATGCACAACGAGCAAACCGACCCTTGACGGAACTCCATTGGGATGGCGACCAAGCACACGGGTCGACCTTGGCGTTCTAGCTATGATACAAGCGGCTGAAGGCCGTTTGGCCTAACGGCGTCGGTTGTGTTGACAAGTGTCAAGCGATCCGGCACCCTGAAAGGTGCTGTGGGTTGTGCAAATCCTTACAGAAGTGTGGCTCCGGAGTGCTCTGAGGCGACATGATCTCCCGAACACCCGATTCTACGGAACTTAGCCGCACTTATGCGCGTCGGTTCAGGGGCGCAGAATCCTATCGCAGCGACGTTTGGAAAGTTCTGGTCGATCGCTTTTTTTCGAAATATGTCGTCTCTGATGCCAGCGTGTTGGACCTGGGTTGTGGATACGGGGAATTCATCAATAACATCCAGGCCGGCCGGAAATATGCGATGGACATGAATCCGCTCGTCAAGCACTTGCTTGCCGGGGACGTTACATTTCTCCAACAGGACTGCTCGCAACGCTGGTCGTTATCGTCAGACAGCTTGGACGTGGTTTTCACCAGCAACTTCTTCGAGCACCTGCCGGACAAACGGGCACTCACCGAGACACTCAACGAAGTGTATCGCTGTTTGCGTCCGAACGGACGCTTGATTGCCATGGGACCGAACATCAAGTTCACTGGCGGGGCATATTGGGATTTCTTCGACCACTATGTTCCCCTCACCGAATTGTCGCTGAAAGAAGCCGCCGAGGTCGCTGGCTTCAGGACCGAAACCGTCATAGACCGGTTTCTGCCCTACACCATGGTAAATGCGCCACGCTATCCCATGTCGTTTCTCAAACTCTACCTCCGGCTGCCCGCGCTATGGCGCTTATTCGGCCGGCAGTTTTTGATAACCGCGGTCAAAGGTTCCTAAATCACCGACATTATGCCCACCGCCCTTGTCTCAGGTTCTTGCGGGCTGATCGGTTCCGAGGTCTCGCGGTTCTTCGGGCGAAATGGATTTGAGGTTTGGGGAATTGACAGCAACCATCGCGCGGTGTTCTTTGGGCCGGAGGGCGACACCAGTTGGGTGCTGCAACGTTTGCAGACGGGAAATCCCACGATATCGGCATCGGGCCCTGGATATTCGCCAGCGGGAAGAACTGCTCGCCTTCGTGGACGAATTGCGACCCGATTTGATCGTCCACGCCGCTGCGCAGCCTTCGCACGATCGCGCCGCCGCCATACCCTTTCTCGATTTTGAAGTGAATGCCATGGGCACGCTGCACATGCTGGAGGCCGCGCGCCGTTCGTGTCCGGAGTCGCCATTCATCCACATGTCCACCAACAAAGTGTATGGGGACCGGCCCAACACGATCGCTCTCGAAGAGCAGGAGACGCGGTTTGACTACGCCGATCCTGCATTCCAGAACGGAATCCCGGAAGACCCTTTCCATCGACCAGAGCAAGCATTCCCTGTTCGGCGCCTCCAAGGTCGCCGCGGATATTATGGTGCAGGAATACGGACGCTATTTCAACATGCCGACCTGTTGTTTGCGCGGAGGCTGCCTGACAGGCCCCAATCATGCCGGCGTGGAGCTGCACGGTTTCCTGAGCTATCTCATCAAGTGCAACCTCGAGGGCCGTGAATACAAAGTATTCGGATATAAAGGCAAGCAGGTCCGGGACAACCTCCATTCCGAGGATGTGGCGCGCTTCATGTTCGAGTTCTGGAAGATCGCCGCGGGTAGCCGAAGTCTACAATCTTGGCGGCGGAAAGGGGAACGCCTGCTCGATTCTGGAAGCGTTCCAAATGGCGGAGCGCTTCACCGGCCGCGCCATGAAATATCGGTATCTGGACGAGAACCGGATTGGCGATCACATCTGCTACTACAGCGATCTATGTAAGATGAAGGCGCACTATCCAGCCTGGGACGTTACGCAAAAACCTGGATTCGATATTCGAGGAAATCGCGGCGAGCTGGACCGAACGCCTGGCGTCAAACACTGTCTCATGAAAGTATTGATCACCGGAGTCTGCGGGTTCGTCGGCAGCTCGCTGGCCGAGAGTCTCCTGGAGCGTCGAGCGGGAATCTCGATCTGGGGCATCGACAACCTGCTGCGGCCCGGCTCGGAAAGCAATCGCAACAAATTGCGGAAGCTCGGCGTTCATTTCGTGCACGGCGATATTCGAGTCGCTAGCGACTTCGAATCGCTGCCAGCCGTGGACTGGGTGATCGATGCAGCGGCCAATCCAAGCGTACTGGCCGGCGTACAGACAGCAGCAGCCGGCAACTCTTCGAACACAATCTAGGCAGCGTCGTCAACGTGCTGGAGTTTTGCAAGCAGCACCAAGCGGGCTTCGTGCTGCTCAGCAGCAGCCGCGTGTACTCCATTCCGGAACTTCTATCAATTGCCCCTGAAGCTGGACGGCGATTGTTTCCGGTTCGACGGTGCAGCGCCGGCGCCGGCAGGCGTTTCGTCCCAGGGTCTGCGGACTGAGTTCTCCACCCGGGCGCCGGTGTCGCTGTACGGCAGCACGAAACTGGCATCGGAAGCCGTGGCGCTGGAATATGGCGAGGCGTTTGGCTTCCCGGTGTGGATCGATCGCTGCGGCGTGCTGGCCGGAGCCGGGCAGTTCGGGACGCCGGAGCAAGGAATTTTCTCCTACTGGATCAATGCACACTTGAGACGGCGCCCGCTTCGATACATCGGTTTCGACGGAACGGGCAAACAAGTGAGGGACGCGTTTCATCCGCGCGATCTGTGCGCACTGCTGGAAGCCCAGATGGACACTGGCGCCTCCGGTGGCCAGCGGGTTTTCAATGTCGGCGGAGGGGCGGGGAACGCAATTTCGCTGGCAGCTCTGAACGCTTGGTGCGACCAGCGCTTTCAGCCCGCATTGCCCGCAGCCGGATACGCGCCCGCGCCCCTATGACGTACCCTGGCTTATCATGGACAGCAGCGATGCGGAGACAACGTTTGGCTGGCGTGCCGGGATTTCACTGGAGTGCATTCTGACGGAAATCGCCCAGCACGCGGAACGCAATCCGGATTGGCTGGAGATCAGCAACCCATGAAGACGCCCAAGGCGCCGGCACATGCAGAACCGGTTCAACTTCTCTCCGTCGTCATCCCCGCGCGCGACGAAGCCGGGCGCGTCGGCGCCACCGTGGAGCATCTTTATGTCGAACTGCGGTTGCATGGCATCGAACACGAGATCGTGGTGGTCGACGACGGCAGCAGCGATGCAACCTGGGCGGTTCTCGAGGAAGCCAAGGCCCGCGTGCCGACACTGCATGCCGTCCAGAATACCGGAGAACACGGCTTTGGCCGGGCCGTAGCCTTGGGTTTCAATCAGGCGCGGGGCGATGCCATCGTGATCATGATGGCGGACGAATCCGACGATTGCCGCGACGTGGTGCGCTACTGGGACAAACTCAATGAGGGGTGGGACGCTGTGTTCGGTTCCCGGTTCATCCGCGGCGGCGGCGTGATCGACTACCCAGCGCACAAGCTGTTCATGAACCGGCTGGCAAATCTGTTTCTGCGCCTGTTGTTTCACGTGCCGTTCAACGATTTCACCAATGCATTCAAGGCATACCGCCGGAGAGTGATCGAGGGTTGCAGCCCGTTTCTGTCGCCGCACTTCAACCTTACGGTTGAGATCCCATTGAAGGCCATCGTGCGCGGCTACTCCTGGACCGTCATCCCGATCACCTGGCGAAACCGCCGGTCTGGCGTGTCGAAGCTCAAGATCAAAGAGATGGGCAGCCGCTACCTCTTCATTGCGCTGTACTGTTGGCTGGAGAAGTACTTCTCGCGGGGTGACTACGCCAAGCATGAACCCGCTGCGAACCCGGCTGAATCGGAGAATCCGGAACGGACTTTGCGCGAGAGTCGTGTCCCGTAAAGATGTATCGAACCGGTCCCTTCAGATCAGTGTATCGCTTCCGACCCAAGTCAATGTGACCGGCGACCGCCCAACCCGTTGGCTTTTGGCGCCGGGACCTCAATATTGGCACGGAGATGTGATCGCGCTCCAATTGACCGGGTGGACCAGGCGCCCTATGCCGCCAGCGGCGTCTCCTGGGTTCAACCAATGTCCGGGTGCCTAGTAAAGTCCCAGACCATCTGCAGGCAGCTCCTCGTGCCATCCGAGTTGACGATAGAACCGGATGCCGTCAGGGTTCTCCGCCACGACCTGAAGTTCGACGCGTGTGATCTCCTGATCCCGGAACCATTCCAGCGCGAACGCCAGAAGACGTCTTCCAATTCCGCCGCTGCGGTGCGCTTCAGAGACAAAAACCTCGCTGATCGCTCCGACGGTGGCGGAACCGAAGTACGGAGGCAGCGTGCGGACACGGCCCGCGACGAACGCGATGATCTCACCATCCCTCTCAGCGACGACTACGCTGGCAAACCGTCCTAAGAACGGAGCTATGGATTTGAGCCAAGCGTCGTATGCTCCGTCGGGCAATCGCAGCAGCATCCCATGTTCGAATTGGTGCTGGTAAAGGGCGTGCCACAAGGGCTTGATCTCGATCCATGTCTTCGGCGGTAGCGTGGCGGAGAATCAGGCCGGAGTCTGAGGATTGGTTCGACATGTTGCCCCCGGGATCAGCGTAGCTCGCGGATGCCCCTTGACACGGCCTCGGGCCATCGTTTTTGGTCCACGCCGTGTTGGGCGACGAAGGCCAGTGCGAGACGTTCGTAGCCGAAGCCGATGCAGCCGGTATGCGCCGGTCCCTCGCTGGTCTGAATGGAGAACGAGCGGCCGAAGAAATCCTGATGATAATTGATGGATCCGACGGCCAGCTTCTTGCCGCTGTACGGAAGAGGCGCCAGCAGCTCGAACTTGAGTTCGAAGCCCTGCTGGTAGGCGGCCTGCACGGCATAACTGTCGACGAAGAACGGATCGGTGGCCGTGCTGATCTCGTAAGCCAGGCCCAGCTCATCCAGAAATCGACCGACAGATCAACCAGAGTGTCCCGATTCGCCAGTACGTAAGCTCGCCGGGCCGACGAAGACGATTTCGCGCATGCTAAAGTCCCACAGGCGCTCCAACCCGGTCAGGTTACTCGATTCGTAGCGAAAGCATTTGCCTAGCGCCGTGATCGCCCGCGGCTTGGACAACTCGGAATCCCGAAGCCACCGGTATCCAGTGGAAGCAAACCGAAGGCGAAAGCAGGCATTCCACTTCGCTTGTTGCGGAACGATCGTGCACCATGCGCCGTGCCATCCCACTGGACCGACTGCGCGAACTCCTGCAGAACTCCGTGGTCCTCGCGCAGATGGCACACCAGATTCAGCGAAGCAGGAAAATTCTTGAGATAGCGGCAAGTTCCAGAACATCAGCGCCGATCAAAGACGGAAAAGTGTGCGGCTCGGCTTGGAATTCTCGAGCCATCTGGCGCGCTCGGAGATCGAAGAACTCGATCAGGCCGGCCAGCTTAGGTCCGATGCCATAACGGCCCCGTCCGAACGATTGGATGGCGCCTTCCTTGGCGAGAACCGGATGAGGATCGTCACGAAACGAGCCAGGCAGAGTGTCGCGCTTTACCAGGGTCTTGGAGGTCCCTGCATGATGGTTCAAGCAGAGTTTGCCGGCGACCTCCGCGATTCGCGAGGCCACCAATTCGGATTGATTCTCGAAGCCAGGACGCAAATCGAATGCGACTTCGGCGGCGCCTGGAAGAAGGCGTATGTTGCTGATGCCCTCTGACACGTACGGCAGGCGTTTCAGAAAGTCGTCGATCAATTCGTCCGGAATCGGATTGTGCAGTTCCGCTCGCGCGCTCATCGTCACCTCTTGGCTGAATCCCGCAGCGACCTGGCGATGGAAGGGACATCCATCAGGTCCGGCAGAACATAAGGCGGAAACCTGGTGCCAAACTCCTTCTCCAGTTCCATCACTACCATCATGTGCCCCATCGAATCCCAACCCGGCGTCGATCCCATACGCAAAGGAGTGGCCGGATCGGGCTTGGGAATCTTGAGTGCGCGGATCACAGCTTCCTCGATGCGCTGTTCGGTATTGTTTTCGGGAGAGGTAGTCATCGAATGCCTCCTGGCAATGGGGCGATCATATCGCGCCCAGCCGCTGTAGGATTTTTGAAGGAAGATACCAGGCCATACATACGCAGAAGTAAGTTAGTGCGCGAGCCGCTGTCTTGGAGACCGGAGTACCACGCAGCGGCATGCTGCCAAGTCGAGGACTGAATTTGCGCCATAGCAGGAACGTTACGAACAAGAGTCCGTGCAGGAAGCCCCAGAGAATCCAGTAAGCGTTGGCGGCATGCCAGAGTCCGACGAGAGTAAAGAGAAAAATGGTGTTGAAATAAATGTTGTAGGTTTGACGTCCCCAGCGGTTGTAAAACAGGTAGTCCCGGAAGACGTAGGTAGCGGTCATGTTCCAGTTCATCCAGAACGCAGAAATGTTCTCACGGCCGATAGGGTAGTTGAAGCTTGGTGGAATCTTGACTCCGGCAGGCCGCCCCAAGATCTCCATCCAGTGAAAGTACCCCGCGGCAGTCAAATAGAAGCCCAGCGGACCAGTCAGGAACAACGAGACGGCATTGTTGAAGAGATGTGCCTGTGGCCAGTGGACGGTCAAGTAGTGGTGACCGACGCCTAAGTAGGAACCTACCAGCAGCTTGGCTGTAGCAGCGCCGGCCTCCAGCCACCATCCCGCTGTCAGCCAGACTCGACGGTCGGCGATCAGGCTACCGGGCATCTGCGACAGCCGGAGAACAGGGCCGCCCAATGTAAACGGCAGACAAACCCAGAGCACGTACTGCGAAATCGAAGGCGCGGCCAGACTGCCTGACCCCACCTCCCAAAACAGGGTTCCCAGTTTCAACACCGGCCACATCCCTAAGCTGAACAGGATCAGTGGACCAGTGCCCGGCAGTACCCAGGGGCGATCCCACTGCTGAAGGCGCCCCGCGGTAAACACTACAGCCAGTGCGAAGATTGCAATACAGGCCCAGCGCCAGCGCCGCTCCGGCGATTTCGCACGGGAGAGCCGCCGCACCACCATGTACGCGGCTGCGCTTACCAGTATGAATCCGACGAATTCACGCCAATAATACGCCAGGGCGGCCAGAACGCTGAGCAGGCCGGCGGATCTCGAGCGTTGGAACGACGGAACGAGTATGAGCGCGAGCGAGAATGCTGCTGCCAGCGCGATCGCTGTGACAACATGAACGTCGAACCCGGGTGTGAGCGCCATTGCGCGGCTTGTATCGATTCTCATCAAACCGAAGTCGGCGCTTTCTTCTCTTTCCGGATCACCGGATCGCCGTCCTTGCTTGAGTGTGACATAGCGTCTTGTCGCGTGGAAACTGGGCATGGGTTCTAAAGTTCTCAGTACCGGAGTACTCTCGCGCGGCACACCCCTGCCGGTGGTGCGCTAAATGAGCGTTGACGCCACGTTACTTGGCTGGCGGAGTTGTGTCCCATGCGTTGCTGCCATCGTGCTTGCAGTTGCCGTAAGCAACCCAATGGATCTTCTTTGTCGTAATTTGCACGATGGTGATAGGCGGTCCACTAAACGAGTCAGGTCGCTCAAAAGCTCCTCGGATACCAGCCCTGATGAGTTTAAGGGGATCGGCTTTGGTAATGTTTGTCGTGGGCACTGGAGGCAGATAGTTGGTGGCGGCAGAATCGAACGCGATGCCAGTTTTGATGTCATGCTGACTGGCGGCCACGCTTTGGAACTGCGTCACCACAAAAATAGTCGCGCGGAACTGAACTTTTCCGTGATTGGGACGCGCGGCGAGGATGGTGAGCAACTTGGCACCTGGCCGATACTTGGAATAACGAGCGGGATCATTAACTCTTTTCTGGGACATCATCGATTCGACAGCGAGCTTAAGGGCGCTGGAATTGAGACTGTTATCGCTCGCAGCAAACCAATCCCCTACGGCAAGAACATTCTCTCTTATTCGTTCTGGAATGTCCCCAGACGCTACATAGACCGTATCTTCTGTGGCAAGAACCTTGCAGGCCTTGATAGGGATGGTTTTTCCTTCGAGGCGGTAGGTTCCCAAACCGTCAGCCCCAATGGTGACCAACGTGGACGTAAAAACAGCCATAACGGTGGTGGGCGTCGCGAGACGGGGAGCGCAAATAAGGAATATGGGGAGTACAAATACCTTCGCCGGGAAAGCAACGGCTTTCGTCTTTTTATATCCCCTGACGTTGAAGACATCTACCTTTCTGATATTGACGTTAGTCGCGACGGCAAGATCTGGTTCCATCTTCTTGGCCATGTATGTTACCGGGGACTCCCGCGACTGGATTTCGCCATCCAATATGATCAGGGAAGTAAATAATATCAAATCCAGCCAAATGGCCGGATGCTATGTGGCGGCGGTCGCGGCCAATTCGGCCAATGCTGGAGGTCGCTCACGCCGCCTCCAGCAGTTCGCGCACGCTCCATACGTGATCGCTGATTCCGGCGGCCATCGCGGGCGTCGTCCTGAGCGACTTGTGAACGCGGCAGAAGTTATAGAACGCGAACCACAGCGCGACTGCAGCCCAGTGGTTCTCCCACTTCTTGCTGAATCCGTTCGTAAGCCTGGTGAACCGGCGCACGCCCATGCGAACGCTGAGATTCTGGCGCTCTACGATGCTTGTGCAGATGCGCTCAGGATCGGGGTTGCCGCTGACTGGGACTACCTCGACGGACTTGACTTCGGCGGGCGAGTACCGCGCTTCGCCTTCTTGCGTGGCACGATAGACCTTGATGAGTTGCGCGAATCCGGTAAGCCGATCATGCAGCGTCGTAGTGACAGCGGAGCGGTACGGCGCGAACCCATCGGTCGTGATCTGAAACGGGACGTGCGCTGTCGCATGGCGCAAGCCCTCAACGAACACGTCAGTGGTGCTCTGATCGCGCTTGCCCATCGCGATGTTGAGGACCAGCTTTGTAGTGCGCTCAATCCCGACGAACACGTAGCAGTCGCCGAGGTTCTGATCGTCCTCGGGCCGCACACACTTTTGCTTCTTGCCGATGTAAGACCACAGCTCGTCGCATTCGATGTCGCGCACCGGAACGTTGCGAATCTTCTGCGCCATGATCCGCTCGCACTTCTCACCGGCGAGGACCAAGAGCTTGAGAATGGTGGTGTGGTGAACATCGGTAGCGCGTTCGACACTGGACACGCTGTTACCTTCGAGCAGGAGCCGCAGAACCATCTCGGCCTTGTCCAGCGGCAAGTACATGCCATCAAGCGGATCGGCGTGCGGTTCAGTGAACGTCTTGGAGCATTGGCGACAGCGAAAGCGCTGAAGCCCGTTGCGGTGCTTTCCGAAGCGCTGGCATTCGGTACGGCAGTTGTGGCACGTCATCTCGGCTTGTCTTTCCCGCGAAGCAAGCCGATAATGGAATTGGGTTCGGCATTGCGGCTAGCCCCGCGTGCTGATATCGCCCTGCCGGTAGTTGCAAGCTATCGGCAGGGTCTAGGTCTTGATTCATTTGGGCGGCCCCGGATGGATTCGGACCATCATCTCCGCGTTCGGGAAACACGCGCTCTATCCGTTGAGCTACGGGGCCGCAAAAACTCACTTCTTTCTCTTCTCACCAAGCAGACTGTCCCTGAGTTCTTGGGTAGCCTTGCTCATTCCCGGAGCTGGCGGGGCCGCCTTGGGATATTTCAGTGTCACTTTTCCGCGCCGCTCAGGAACCTCAGGAACATTGTTTGGGAATACATCCGCCTCGGAAAATGCTGTGCCTATGGGGCCATAGTAGAGTGTTCCATTCGATGCGCGTTGTTTCTGTCCGACTCTGCCAAGCACAGAATGCAAAACTGCCATCGGGTTCGTGTAGGGCTGCAAGTCGATTCCAACACTGTAGAGCAATGCTCTCATCTCACCTGCGGTCACCCATCTGCCGTTTTTTGTCAGGAGATCTCGGCACGCGGCCGTAAGACCTGCCTCCGCGAGAGCGATTCCGGGGTCATCCTCAATCAGCGGCGTGATGGCCTGTATGTAAGCGTTCAGTTGTTCGAGTCGATGGCCGATCCACTGGAGCCTTTTGTTAACTTCCAACCGTTCGGACTCCAACTTGTTGATTTCCTCTTGAGCCGCCAAGTAAGACTGCTCATGGGGATTCTTGTAAATGTAAGCCACTACTGGGAGTTTACCATATGTATAAGATCAAGTCAATAGTGCCGAAAGAACTTTTAGACAGAACGAAAAACCTAGGAACTTGGGATCAAGTCATTGCGGAGGCTAAGTTAGAAGTTAGGCGCTCAAAAGATCGAATAGCGTGTTTAGAGGGATCTATTCAATTCTTCGAGCGACAGAAGGCGGAAAATGTTCCCTATCCGGCGTCACCGCAGAATTAGCGCACTACACCCCTGCCGCAGCCACCCAGGAAATGATGCGCTAGAGTAGAATACGGCCACAAAGGGGCTGCGGATCGCGGGCGGCTGAGATTCCGCCGCTACCGCGACTCTCCACAGTTTGAAAGAGTATCTCCGAAAGATCGCGGTTGAATGAGCCAGGATGTCAATGCTGCTATTGAGTTCGGCATTGGTTCGCCGCTGGTCAAGTGGTCCGACTAGAACGAGTCAGCAAAGCGCCAGGCTGTGGGACGCTGGCTTCGGTCGGCGTCAATTAGAGGTGCTGCACAACGGGTGTCAACCGACCGAAGCTGCCCGTCAAGGGCAATCAGGACGATGCGGTCCCCTGGACCGAAAGCGGACGCGCCAAGGCATGCCTGCAGTTTCGATGTAAGTGTGTGCTGCTTCGGCGAGTCCTCCTTGGAGTTTTGGAGAATCCGGATAGTGGGCGATAGTCCATTGCCTTGGAGAGCGCCGCCGAGGCTGGTGGGGAACACGGGAACAATATAGGGGCCAAGGAATGAGGTGACGTTGATTAAGTCGACCTCGCCGACTGCGGGAAGCCGGGAGCTGGCTTGCACTGTCTGGCGTATTATCAGGGCCGCTTCATCGCCTGCCTTTTGATACAAGCTGCGAAACGCCGACATTTGGAACGATGCGAAGCAGGCATAGACGCAAAGCATGATCCAAACATAAGCGCTGTACTTTGGTTCGTGGCCTGATTTTGCGATCATGTCCACGAGAAGGCCCACAAAGATGGCTGCGCCGAGGACAGGAACGAAAAGGTAGCGGTCTGCATTAAACGCCGCGGCAAAGGCGGCAGTCGGAAGAATGGTGCAAAACAACCAACCGACGGCAAGTATCAGAGCAGACCAGGCTCTGAACCTCCAGACGACCAGCAGCACAAGCGACAACTCGACCGCCAAGAGTGCGAAATGATGGAACCGCAGTTCCTTAAGTCCCAGTGGAAGCATAGAAAAGGGCAAGGCGATATTGACGACGGCCCGGATCAGTCCAGCCATGACCTGGGTCAGGTCATGGAAGCCATAATAGCCCGCCGTCCGATGTCCGGAGAGACTAGCCGATCCGGAGTCTGCGAAAAAATAAGCGCTATACAGGATCAAAATAACGGCGAAGGGTATATAAGGCCGCCAAAAGCGGGGTTTCCGAAATGAGGCGGTAGACCCTTCCCGGTACAAGTCCAACACTACGAAGAGGGCCGGGATAACAACGGTGGTTTCTTTGAAGCCGAGTCCGACTGCATAAGCGACTGTTCCGCCAAGCAGGCTGTGGAAACCGCCAGAGTCGCGGTACTCCATAAAGCAAAGGCAAGCCAGCAGCACACACGCTGCAGCGACAAGGTCTTGCCAGGCCGCAAACCAAAGTAGAACTTCCTCGTTTCTGGGGAACAAGGCCAGCGCGACAACCGAGAACCAACTGCTGGCGCGGCAGGTTCCTAAACGCCGTACCAGTGCCAAAAGCAGGGCTAGGTCAGCCGTGAAACTCAGTGCAATCAGGAGCCGGTAAGGCCAGACCTGACGGACTCCCACTAAGCTTCCGAGGAGGTGACAAACCACATTTCGGAGCGGTCGATGCAGTTCGTCGCCGGCGCGCGTCAGTGGAAGTTTCAGCGACTCGACGAGTAGACCGAAATCGTCACCGACAAGCCCGAGATTATGAATCCAGAAAAAAACCGCTCCGAACAAGCCCAGCAGTAGAGCGGCATCCGCCAGCGAGAGCGAGGCATCGATGGCACTGCGTCGAGGCGCCGGCGAAGTCATGGTAGCTGCGGCGCGGGAATCAAATTTCATGGCGTCGGTCGGAGTGGTGCTTCTGCCATCGGCAGTCTGCGGTCGCGCGATTCAACTCGTGAGTCCGGATCCTGTCTTCTGCTGCGTCGATCATAGCAAATGCCAAGTGCACTCCGAGAGCAAATCGGTCGGGGATCGTGCGATCATCCTCTTCATTGATCGCGTTTGGTTATGGGGGGCCGCATGGAACATTCGGATCCGTCAAGGTGCGACGTGTCGCACCGACAGCCTCACCATCGACGCCCAAGAATCCAGGCGAGGCATAGCGCTATCCAAAATGTAGCGCAGACTAAGGAAAACTAAGGAATAGCCCCGCACCCTTCGTCCTGCGTTATAATTAACGCGCGCTATTCCGAGCGGCGACAGCAAAAGGCGCCATAGAATTCTTAAAAAGGTTGTATCGCGTCGGTGAGTGTCCAGCAACCACTTTCGAAGTCAGGAGCGATACCGAGCTTGGTTTCAGGCTGCTGGGCCTGGCAATCACGCTGGTCGTAGCTCAACTTTCCTGGCGCGTCCTGGAAGGACCTCTTGCAAGACGAGCTCATCGGTTGTGCAAATACTGAGTCACGGTTCAAGCCGCGGCGACTAAGATTCTCCTTACTCCTTGGTTGTGTTCAGGTTCGGCGTTCCCGGGGGCGGCCTCGGAATTCAACTATCGAGCGGCAGCCCGAAGCGATATGGTCGGCTGGGTACATGTTCAGTTCCGGACGGCTAAAACCAATGTCGACGAAGGCCCAATCACGCTTACTGATACTTCTGATGCCAGCGGGACTTTTGGCTCAGTCTATCTCGGTGACGGCGCCGGCGGTGTCGCAAGTGATCAGCGGTACGTCGTTTCGGCTCGCCGTATCGGCAAGCGCAATGGCATCGGTTAATTCGGTAGAATACGACGTCAACGGGGAGCTAGCGTGTATTTCGCACCAATCTCCCTGGGACTGCGAGTGGAACACCTACTACGTATATAACGGAAACTACAACTCCGTGGCCGCCATCGCTCGTGATGCGCTCAATGCCACAATCGCTACCAGTTCCGCCGTTGCGTTCAGTGTCCACAACACTCTCCCCGAGACCGTATCCCAAATGGCCTGGACCGTCTCCACCGGCACCAGTCCCTCCAGCCCCTGGACCGGCGATGTCACGATCTCAGCAACCGTCACCGGAACCAACGCCACCCATAACAAGGACATCTGGCTCATGATCGACGGCAGGGCGGTGCATGATAGTGTCACGACTTCAACAACCCCCAGTGATACGGTCCACGCTTGCCAGTTCGACAACGGAGTGCACAATGTCGTGTGGTGGATCAGCGATCTCCAAACTCCGATCTCGGCCCCGAACGGCAGTTGGAATGGAACGGCAATGTGGGAAAAGCAAGTTGACTTCGAATGCGGCGCGACCAAGATGGAACTCCGCAACTCCACTACAAATGTCTATCTGTGTACTACGTCGCTGACCAACTGCCCCACGACGTATACACTCTCCTCCAGGCTCTACAACACCGACCAGACCAGCGCCTCGGTCTCGCCGTCGTTCGCCTCCGACACCCCTAGCGTCGCGACGGTCAATTCCTCCTCCGGACTCATCACCCAAGTCGCGGCCGGCAACGCAACCATCACGGTCACTTGCGACAACACCTGTTCGGGCGGTGCCGGCACCCTTACGCGCCAGACTACCGTCTACGTCAACACTCAAAACTCCCTCCCGCACTTCGGATCTGACGGATCGATTCTTCAAACCTATGACCCAACCAAATCCATATGGATGGCCAGCACTTTTGAATCCAGTGGGCAGAACAAAGGCGTTGACGATACCGGTAGCTATCCCGCGTTTACGAACTTTCAAAAGGATTACGTTGCGGCTGCGTTCAACACCATCGAGATCGGCTGCGGAGCGGCCCCAGCCTGGGGGCAGAGCGAAACTGCCTGGAAATCCCAGGAAGACTCGGACGTTTCGACATTCATCGGAAAAATCTCTTCGTATCCGAGTCTCCGCGCCTTTATAATCTGTGACTCCATGACGCGCGGCACGCCCGAGATGCAGGCGACCATGAACGGCCCAGGTGCAAGCTATAGCACGCCCGCCATTCAATACATGTTACAAAAATGGCGCGATACGAACCTCACCCTCGGGGGATCGTGGAACGATGAGGTTCAGACCAGTTGGGCCGGACGGCCCGATGTTACTAGCGGCCTGATCGGCACAGGCCCCATCGGTTCGACACTGACCTGCGTAGCCGGAGTCAACTGTACGATCACATGGACCAACCCCTCGGACTATTTCGTCGGCTCCCATACGATGATCATCACCGGCTCCGGCGACTCGAACCTGGATTATAATTTCTCCGGCTGCGCTGCCTCCTACTTTGTCACGTATGTTGGAAATTCAATCACTTTCCCAACCCCCGTTGGCGTAGGCAACCACACCTATACCTCCGGGACCAACCCCGGCCTGACCTTCAACTTTCGCGTGGACTACACCCTCAACACGAGCGGCGCCCACAGTGGCGCGTGTCCGAACTACGTCCACAACTCTGCTTTTGTGGATCTGACGGCCTGGGCCAATGCGGCCACTGGTCACCCGGCTATGTCCTGGTCTAACTCTGCTGCAACAAGCGGCATATCTATTGGCAATTGGGAAGGTTCTTCGTTTTCGGGCTTTGTGGACAACTACAACTCCGTTGGAATTGGCGGACTATCGTACCTGCCGGATAAGTCTTCTCTCTACGTGCTCAAAGCCGCCGAGACCACAAATTTCAATCTATTCTACGGAAGCGCAGTCACGAATCGTCTCACTCCAATCACCCCGAAGTCCGAGGGAATCATGAACATCTATGGATTTCAGGGAGCCTTTGTGTCCGTGAGCAACATCACAGCCGGACTGGCCACGTTCTCGTCACCCCACGGGATCTCCACTGTGATCCCAATGGACTCCCGTATGAGCATCACAGGGACCTCCAGTGGCACGCACGACGGGAATTTCTGGGTGCGTGATTGCCCGACCTCTACGACCTGCAACCTTCTCTACCAATATTTTAAATTTCAGGAGTTCTATCCCGATCCTGGTGGCGGCCTCGCTACGGCTACGATGGCGGACGGAGCTACCTTTACCGTCGGACAAATCGGCTCATCCACATCCAACTCACTTGGCAATACCGTCACGCTATATAGCATCGCTCCTGGAGACTGCGTTTATAAGCACTATAGTGAAACATTCACCATCACCCCAATTGCCGGCCACAACATCGGTTCATTCGCCGGCCTGACTATGTGGCTCTTGCCACAGTCCGTAAACGGCACGACATGCACAGCCGGGTTCTACAACTTCGCACAGCCCGTGACCGGATCTTCTACTGGCGGCACTGCCCAGATAATTCCAAACAATGACTATGTGCGCGGACGGAATTGGTCGCAGGATAGTGAGGGCGGCCCAGCGATGTTGTTCTCGACCTACGTTCATTCGTTTCTGCAAGGCGGCGGCGGAACTCGGAACTATCAACTCGGCAGTTACTACGATTCGCCTAGGGGGCATTACTCATCTGTTTTCAACGATACCGACCTCTCAACCCAGCCGGGACTCCATCCACGCTATCCATACGCCCGAGCCATGCTGGGTTGGCAGGCTTCCTCGAATGCGGCTCATCTGATCCAGGGCCTGATCAGAATGGGCTTCCAGCAGCGACTCCCGCCGCCGGATCTCGGCCAATACTTCGAATGCACCGTTCGAACTTCCGCGACTTACGGCAACATGCTCATGTGCATGTCCTTCGCCAACGGGACGCTGAGCCGAACCATCGACCTCACGCCTTACCTCGAATCCGGCCAGCCAATTATCAAGTACTACGCGACATGGAGCGGGATTGGGATCTCAACCATCTCGGCGGGGACCACCTCCGATTTCTTGACGTGCGAAGCCGGCTGCGTCGTGGTGTACAAGTTTCCGGTGAGCGCATCATCCGAGTACTCACCACCTACACTGAGTGTCCGTTTGGCGGATGTCCCGAATGCCGCCAAAGTGGTCGTCCAGTATTCCTACACCGAGGGAATTTTCAAAGCAGCGCCGGTGACGCCGCTGGCGCTGGCGCGGGCCGTTGACTGCGGTGCCGGGTCAGCCTGCACGTTGCCGTTGGACCGCGGCATTGGACCCGTTTTTTACAAGCTACTGTATCTGGACGCTAGCGGCAGAGTCATTGCGGCGTCAGATGTACAAACGCTGTAACGTCCAACTGAAAGTCAGTGCTCAGTTCCTAATCAGGAGATTCGCCAAGTATCGGACGAGAGTAGGGGAAGCGGCGACCGAACCTCTGGTCCAGGGACAAGAAAGATAGGTGTCAGCAAGCAACTGGGAGCGCAGTCTCGCTAGCATGAGCTTGGCGATGTCCTTGATTGTGATCCGGCTCGCAAGTCTGCGCAGCGCAGGCTCTTCACGGCCGCTGTCAAAGAACCACTGACCAAGAGATTTGGCTTCACTTGGCGTCGGATCTCGACAAAGCTTAAGGAGGGGGGCGGTCAGGGCCGAGGGAACCATGCTGCCACGAATCTTCCAAACCGGAGAACCGATCAACTGCTGCGCATACACGAGGCAGCTCTCCCGAACCAGCGCCCACTGTCTGAGCATTGCGGAGTCGGGTCTCGGTCCTAGTATTGGTTCGACTATCCCTTGACGATTCCTAAATCCGATCAGCGTTCCGTGATCCGCCAGCAAGAAGGACTCAATCAACGAGACGAGCGACAGTCCATGCTCGTTAACTACCGCGTCTGGCAAGAATGGAATCATGACCGAGGTTGGTTCTTTATAGCCAACGTGTCGCAAGCCGACGTAGAATCCTAAAATCTCTGCATCCATTCCTTCCAAACTAAAAGCACGAGCCAAGCTGTTCTGAAGGGTCCCGCGCCAGCCCGCATCCACTATGGCACAAGATGTGGTGGGCGCGTATCCACACTGCTTTAGATACGCGAGGAGTACATGTCTTCTCGCTCGAGTGGCCTGCTGGATCGAAGCCTTTACATGTTTGGACTCGAGCAATTCGCGAATTTGTTGCCGGTCCCAACCGCCGGTAGAAGTGGGAAGTGGTCCGAAACGTGCCGTTGTACCGCTCAGCCGGTCGTCTCCGGTCAATCGCTTTAGGATCCGATCAGGCGTACGTTCGCCAAGGGCGTCAGTGAGCCAGAACAGATCGAAGTCGCTTGCGCCTGAGTAACCGGCGGGCAACCAGACGTTTCGTGAGGCGTACATATTGATGCATTGCAGGGGTATTCCCTTTTCGCGCGCAAAGCGAGAGGCCACCTGTTGCACGATCTGCATGTCGCGTGCCAGAAAAAATAATTTCTCAATGCCACGGCGTTCGGCTTGTTCAATTAGCCAGAGCGCGTAGCCGGCAACAAACGGAGCAATCGTGCTGCTGATGATCTCCCACAGGTCACGGTCGGAGGCATCGCAGTGGCGCGACAGTCGAGTGAACTTCGATACCGTCGCAATAGTCCGCTCCCGCCAGTTTGCTTGTCCGAGCGCTTGCAGGGCGGCAGATTCAAACCTGTTCAGATGGGTGCGTGTGTAGAGCGTTGCGCGGAGCCGTTTGCGTCGAGCGTTCCGGTAGTCTGAGGCTTCGTTGTCGCCGACATGGTGAATGTCTCGCGCCTCGACCTGCAGTGTGCGCACCACGTGCTCGAACAGAGTTCCAGATGATTTGAGAGCGCCGGCGTCTGAGGAGACGAATAGGGCATCTCCATGCTTGAACAGGTCGAACTTGGCGAGCATCTCACGTAGGTTTGCTGACCGTAGGTGCATGTCAGAGATGAAGCAAACCCGTACGCCTCGGCGCCGAGCATCCTGCAATAGTCTAGCCATGTCTGGCACGACCCGCGCCGCTTCGCCTTCAAGACGGATCTCCTGGTCCATAGCTTGCTGCGTCTGCTGGTCGTCCCATTTGAAGTAGGGCGCCAGGATCTGGTAGATCTCATCGATCGCCGCTCCCCTTCCTCGACCGCGTCTGGCCCAGGCTTGAACCTCGGCCTGGTAACGTGCCTCAACGAATATTGACGGCGCACTGATAAGACCTAGTTCGGCTAGGACGTCGGCTACATGGCCATATACATCCTCCGGGGCCGCATAAATTCTGGAAATCAAAGTGTCGAATACATCGAAACTGGCAATCAGAGGAGAACTCATTTGCGTAGGGCCAGCCTAGGAATTCCTCGCATACGCGATTCTGCTAGTAAGACTTAGAGGCCTGATTCCTGTCCATCGACGCTCCGGCATGCATTATCCCTGCAGGGCGTCGGTCGGTCCGGTTAGTAACAAGCCAGATGAGATCAAGGTCTGTTTGCTGCCTGGTTCGGTCTCTTCGGCTGCGGCGCTGCTGAAACGTTGCCGACACGGCGGCCATTTCTGGTCCCGTGAGCCGGCATGGATCGCACGTCGGCAGCCCTTTGTTGCAGGCTTCCACATTGCGCTGGTGTGACGCGGCACGAGCCGCATTCAAATCCGCGCCTTTCAGGGCCGGCGGATTACAGGTGGCCAATCCATTCTGACAGCTTAGCAGGTTGCGCCTTCGCCTTTCATCCTGACTCTTATCCAATACAAGACGGGCCTGAAGGGGAGCCTGTTTTTAACACAAGACGGGCCTGAAGGCGGAGGCGGGATGCTGGGAAGTGATCGTCAGCATGTCGGAAGCCGGGAAGTTGAGCGCGGAACAGATCCGGGCATTTTTAGCAGGGAGCGAGGAACATCATTTCCGGGGCAGGCAGCGGGCGGAGGTCTATGAGTGGATCACGCGGACGTTGCGCGCGCAGGAGTACCGGAAGCAGGGCAAGAAGATGAGGGGTCTTCTGAAACGCTACGTGGAAAAGATGACGGGGCGGAGTCGCGCGCAGGTGACGCGGCTGATCGGCCGATATCTAGAACACAGCGAAGTGAAGGAATCCAACTACCGGCGCCACCGATTTGCGAGCCGCTTCACGCGGGCCGACGTGGAACTGCTGGCCCAGGTGGATGAAGCGCACGAAACGTTGTCGGGTCCGGCGACCAAGAAGATTCTGGAGCGCGAGTTCGCGCAGTACAAGCAACACCGAGTACCAGCGGCTGGCGACGATCTCGGTGGCGCACATTTACAACTTGCGAAAGCGTCGGCGTTACCGCGAGTGCCGCATGGACTACACCAAGACCCGAGCCGTGCAGGTGGCCATCGGCGAACGGCGCAAACCCCGGCCGGACGGCAAACCTGGATATCTGCGTGTGGACACAGTGCATCAGGGGGACCTGGACGGAATCAAAGGCGTGTGTCACATCAACCTGGTGGATGAGGTCACGCAATGCCTTCCACGATTGGTTCACCCTGTTCGTCCAAGATGCAGTAGCGACAACCTCGATCTCCCAGATCTATCCCAACTGTCAGCTTCCCGTGCTCTTCTTTCTTGGTCCTCACCGACTTTCCAACGGTGTTATTCTTCTTCATGGCCGGTCTCCTTTCGATTGCACCTAGAGTGCGTTTCTCATTGGGAGCGTATCGCATCCCGCCGAGGGACCGGCCTTCTCATCCCATCTACTTTGGAAAATCTTCGATCTTCCCTCCCTCTGCGGGGCCTGTCATACTGGAATCATGTAGAAGCGTTTACGCAGTCCTAGACGGGGCGACTTCAACCAGGTCGCCCAACAGCTTGTCAGGGAATCAACTCATGAGCGTGAGCCGGAGTCCGCGAAAGCCACACGTTCGGAAGTGTCTCGCATCATGGCACAGATGGGACGCAAGGGCGGGAAGATCGGCGGCAAGCTCCGCGCCGAGAGGATGACACCAGAACAGCGGAGCGATGCCGCGTCGAAAGCAGCGATCGTGCGATGGTCTAAGCAGCCATAGCCTCGGGGTTGGCGGAACGGCGCGCACTACGATATTTGCCGCTACCGTGCCGTCCTATCTTTCTCGATTTGGCGAGGCGGAAAAGCGTCGCGCGGAGGGTCTTCATGTTGTCCGACCCGACCGCCTTGAGGATGTCATTGGCGCGGAATGATTTCTCGCTGTGAGATTCTAGGAATCCGATAATTCGGTTGGTAAGACTAGGAGACTGAGAATCTTCAGTCGGGACGGGTCCTGAGCCGGGAGCGCCGCTGTCGCGCGACACTAGTCGCAGGATCGCCCGGATGCCGTCCTCTGCATCCAGCCATGGCCGCTGGTGTTACGGATCGACTCTGGGAGGTGTCGGACCTGGTGGCGCTGCTGGAAGCCGAAGAAGCGGCGTTAGGTAGAGCGGTGTAAGGGTCGGAACTGGATAAAAGCAAAAATGCCTGCATTGTCGTCACGGTTGTCCCACTTCCTGCAACCCGCCTATATTGATGAAGCGCGGTTCATCGTCCAAACGCCAGTTTTTCGCCGCCTGCTGGATGGGTTTCAGCTCTCGGGCGCGTGCCTGAACACAGGCTGCGGTGAGATGATGTACTTAGAGTGGTTGGATGCGTTGCCCGGATTGACGCACTTTATGCACATGGACCTTGAAACGGCCCATGTCAAGGCAGTGCGCGGCAACCGGCGGCACGACGCAGTTCCCGGCTCCATAACCGAGTTGCCGTTTCCCGACGACTCTTTTCATTTCGTGTTCTGTACTGAGGTTCTGGAACACGTACCCGATCATCACAAAGCCGCTGCTGAAATTAGCCGGGTGCTGACCAGCGGAGGACTAGCGTTGATCAGTACACCGACGCCGCCCGCGCCATTCGATCCTAATCACGTTCGGGAAGGATACAAGTTGGAGGAGATGACGCAACTGCTAGAAGCCCATGGACTGATCGTCTTGCAACACCGCTACGCGTTCCATTTCCTCTTTCGGTCTCTTTACCTGACGTGGAGTTTTTTGGCGCAACACCGGGGTGGAATTAGCGCTGTTCCTCGATTTATTCTTCGCGGCTGGAGCCATTTGGAAAACGCGTTTCCGTTTGGCAAGCCTTGGGACATCATCGTGATCGCCAGGAAAGCGTGAAAAGCTCATGCCGTTGTCTGCCTAAAAAGAGAATCAAAGTAGATGGGATGAGAAGGCCGGTCCCTCGACGGGATGCGATACGCTCCCAATGAGAAACGCACTCTGTCGCCCGCAGTTGCGGATCAGCAAGGAAGGGGACGCGTATGTGCGCAAGCTGCTGGTGCAGTGCGCGCATCACATTCTGGGTCCCTTTGGACCGGACAGCGATCTGCGGCGCTGGGATTGGAGTTGGCAAAGGGTGGGAAAAACGCGAAGAAGCGCGCTCTGGTGGCGGTGGCGCGAAAACTCGCGGTGCTCCTGCACAAGCTGTGGGTGAGTGGTGAGGTGTACGAACCTTTGCGCGCTGCGCGACCTTCGTCGTCGCCAGCAGAATATTGGGTGCCGACAGTACTCGCGCTCTTCATCGGTCAACATCAAGGGCTGTTTGGGCCGTCCGGTACGCATCTAAGATCTCCACACATCTTAGACGAATCACGGCCTTACTTCGTTCACTTATCTCTGGGACAGGAGACTAGCGGACTACGCGAAGATCCTCCGTTATAGCGCACGCAACAGCTCGCTATGCGCATGCCTAAACATGCCTCTGTCCTTGGCGGCTCTCGCTATTCTTAGATATCTTGACTGGCACAAGAACACGTTGCAGGAATGTGGGATGCGGGATGATGAAGGTCGGCGCTGGGTTCGTAGCGAACTGACATCTCGTTTGCCGGAGTTATGGCAGCAGCGGCGGCCTGTTTCATGGAAGTGTATGTTGCGATGGAAAAAGATTATCAGATCTGCTCCGCGCTACTCGATTGCTGTCGAGATCACGAGTGAAGCCGCGGATGTTGGAAAGTAGCCCTCTCATTATCAAGGTCTGTTTGGCTGCCTGGTTCGGTCTCTTCGGCTGCGGCGCTGCTGAAACGTTGCCGACACGGCGGCCATTTCTGGTCCCGTGAGCTGGGATGGATCGCACGTCGGCAGCCCTTTATTGCAGGCTTCCACATTGCGCTGGTGTAACGCGGCACGAGCCGCATTTAAATCCGCGCCTTTCAGGGCCAGCGGATCACAGGTGGGCAATCCATTCTGACAGCTTAGCAGGTTGCGCCTTTGCCTTTCATCCTGGACCTGCTTGGTCTCGGATTCGGTGAGGAGCAGCGGGTCGCAGGTAGATGAACCGTCCAAACACCGATCCCGGTTGCGGTGTAGGAAACCGGCATGAACCGAAGCCGCCTCTTGGGGGGTCAGACGCAGGGGATCACATTGGGACGAGCCTCCTAGGCAGCGATCCAAATTCCGGCGGGCGGCCGCATTTTGAACAGCTTTGCTTTGCTCCTTGGTCAGGCGCAGCGGCTCACAGGTAACTGATCCGTTGATGCATTTGTCGAAGTTGCGCTGGTCGGCTGCCGACCTTGCTCGCGCAAGATCGCTCTGGTTCAGCAGCGTAAGATCGCAAGTCGGCGATCCGGTCAAGCATTTGTCCAGATTGCGTCGATAGTGCGCGTTCTGTACCGAGGTGACTTCGGCGGCGGTCAGACGAAGGGGATCGCAGAGTGTCGAGCCGTTCAGGCAGGAATCGAGATTGCGCCTCTTGGATGCGTCCGAGGTCTTGTCTTAGCTCGTCGGAAGTGAGGGACGAGACGTCACACCCTGAAAGTCCCCGGAGGCAAGTGAGCAGATTGGTCCGATCAGGAGGCGCAGTTTTGTCTTTGGATTGAGCCGAGGCCGGGAGCACAGGAATCGACAACCCAACAAGTGCAAACAGCAGGGCGCTCGGAGTCTTCATGTCGCTAGTGTCGCGTATTTCCATGTAGTTGGCTAGTACTAGTACCTCCAGGGACTAATTGGGTCTTTAGTTCATTGACACTTGTCATAGCGATCCTGCATACTCCAAAGTGCGCGCTGACATTTGTCAAATCAGCTCGGATTGATTGTGGCGCGCCCAAAGAGTGGATGCTTCGCCTTTCTGTCCGAGGCGAAGAATGGGACCGAAAGGGCGGTAGCTTGTCAAATGGCAGCTGCGGGTATTCCGCCGCGCAAGGCCAGGTGAAGCCAGGAGGATGCTGTGGCAGTATTGAAGCCAAGGGAACGATTGGTTTACTTCCGGGTCTCGGAAGACGAATTTCGTCAATTTGTCAGTGTTTGCGAGCAGGCCGGCGCTCGCAGTGTATCGGACCTGGCCCGGAGCGCGGTCCAGCGACTCATCGCGGACGGCCATCGCCAGCACGAGGACGACCAACTGGCCGACAAGATGCACCGGCTGGAGAAGCTGATTTCCAAAGTGACGGAACAGTTGCAACTGTTGAACGGCGGCAACGGCCGGAACGGTGACTTGGATGATTTGGCGGAGAACGGCGCGCCATATTCCTCAGGGAGCGAGTCGGTTGAAAAGAACGGTCGGGGAGACGAATAAGTCCTATGCAACTTCTTCCGAATGGTTCGCTCTGACGATCGCAACCACATCACGGTCTACGACGACAGTCGTCTCGAGCGGCGACAACGGACGGTACTCCTATGGGCCAACGAGCGCTGCAACGGAGCAACCCGAGCCGGGGATCAACGTTGGCCGCCTAGTTCGCAAGTATTGGCTTTTGATGCTGTTCTTGCTGATTCTGGGAGGTGCAGCGGGATTCGTTTCCGTTGTGCTGAGTTCGCCGCTTTACAATGCACGTTTGCTTCTGGAGGTGCAGGGCACCACTGGCCAGTTCGGCAAGAACGGCCTCTCCGAGGCGCTCAATTCCGATGCCTCCGATGTAGGCATCCAGACTCAGATCAGCATCCTGCGCAGCGGCACATTCCTGCGAAAGGGCGCGGAGCGAATGGGACA
This sequence comes from Terriglobia bacterium, assembly GCA_963792065.1. GTDB lineage: Bacteria > Acidobacteriota > Terriglobia > Bryobacterales > Bryobacteraceae > Palsa-89. Next base: position 3,881,244 of record CAWBUU010000001.1, on the reverse strand, counting down.
GGACAACGTTCCGCTAGCGCCCACCGGCCGAGACCTTTTTTCACGGTTGCGCCAGCGAATTCGTCCGGCCACGCAGGACCCGATCGAGAATGCAACCCAAGGCCTCAGGGTGGCCATGAGCAGCTTCAATGCGACTGCCGTCAACCACACGAGATTGATCCTGCTGACCTGCGACTCCACCAGCCCGGATGTCGCCGCGCAGTTCCTGAATTCGATGGCGAACGAATTCATGGACGATACCATGCGCTCGCGCATGACGACTTCGCAGAGGACCAGTGAATGGCTGGCGGGTTCAGTTGAAGACACCAAAGCCAAGATGGAAGACGCCGAGGAGCACTTGCGCGAATTCGTACAGGCTTCAGGAAACATCTTTGCAGGCCAGGACGCCACGCTCGGAAGATACCAAGCTGGCCAACCTGAAAGGGGACCTGGCCAAGATCCAGGCGGATCGCATCGGCAAGCAAACCAAGTATGAACTGACGCTGAAGTACCCGCCCGAAGGGCTGGCCGAGATCCTGAATGACGGTGTTCTGCGAGGCTACGAGGGCCAGATTCAAGGCCTCAAGCGCGAGAAGGCGTCGCTGGAAACCAAGTACACGCCGAAGCACGAAAAAGTGCGGCAACTGGATGCGCAGCTCACGACTCTGGAGAAGGCCTATCAGAACGAAATTCGCAACGTCATCACGCGAATCAAGAGCGACTACGAGGCGGCCCTGAGCCAGGAGAAGCTGTTGACGGCCGACTACAACCGCCAGGCGCAACGGGTCGGATCGCAAGCCGCCAAGTCGGCGCAATACGTGGCGCTGAAACGAGAAGCCGAGACGCTGCATCAGGTGTATCAGTCACTTGCTAATGCAACAGAGTGAAGCGGGGTTGAGCAGTTCGGTGCCGGTCAATCCGATCCGTGTCGTGGAGGCCGCCATGCCCCCGGCGCTTGCCCTACAAGCCCCGGCCGATGCTGAACATTTCCTTCGGCTGCCTGCTGGGTCTGGTGGTGGCAGGCGGGTTGGCGTTCCTGCGGGAGCGGATGGACCACAGCATTCGCGTTGCCGGGCGCGTCGCGCCGGCTCTTCAACATTCCGGAACTGGGCGTTATTCCCAACCTGGGCGCCAATGGGAACGGCCCCGGGAAGTGGCGATCTCTGCCGGGCGCCAAAGCTCTCCGTCTGAATGGCGCCAATGGCGCGGCAGTCGATCCGTCGGCGACGGTAGTGACTTGGCAGAGCGGTCCCTCCTCCATTACGGAGTCGTTCCGGGGCACGCTGGCTTCCATCTTGAGGAATCAAGCCAGCGGAAGACCGCAAAAGACTATTCTGATCACCAGCCCCGGGCCTTCGGAAGGCAAAACCACCGTGATTCAGAATCTGGGAATCGCACTGGCCGAGACCGGACGAAGGGTCTTGCTGGTGGACGCTGATTTTCGCCGGCCTCACTTGCACCGCAAGTTCGGTTTGCCGGCCGAATGGGGTTTGAAGAACCTGCTCTCCGAGGACCTGCCGCTGAGCGAGTATCCGGATGATCGTTTTGGCGTGGACACCGGCTTTCCCGGCTTGTCACTGCTCACCAATGGTTCGGGGACCGAAAACGCCAACGTATCGCGCGCTCTGTACTCGCCGCGGCTGCGAGAGATCTTCGACACCCTGGTCGCGCGCTACGACATGGTGCTGGTGGACGCGCCTCCGATCCTCCACGTGGCCGATGCCCGAATCATCGCGCCGCTCGCCGACGCACTGATACTCGTTTTGCGCTGCGGGGTCACCGACCGCGCCAGCGCCATGGAAGCCTACCAACGGATCCAGGAAGATGGCCTGACACTGCTTGGAACCGTGTTAACCGACTACGATCTGCGTTCAGATCGGAAACGTCAATATTACTACGAATATGGCGATGCCAACCGAGCTTAAAGAACAGCAACGGGAATCGGAACCGGGGGGCGACACCTCGGCTCGGCCCACCCGTCGCGCAGGAATTCGCATGGTGGTGGTGGGAGTGTTACTCCTGTATCGCTTTCTGGCCAATCTTGAGGGGCATGTACGGGAGCTGGTTTGACGAGCATTCGCGTTCATGGAACACGGTATTCTGGTTGGACCGGCCGCGGCCTACATGGCGTGGACCAAGCGAGACAAACTCAAGACAGTTCCGGTCCGGCCCTCAGCCTGGGGCGCGGCTTTGCTGGCGTGGGGCGCGATCCAGGCCCTCCTGGCTACTGCTGCGCAGTGGATCTGGGCAAGCCGTGTCGCGTTCCTGATCTCGCTGGTCGGTTCGATTGTGGTGGTGTTCGGCTGGCGGATGGTCAAGGAGTTGATATATCCGTTGTGCACGCTCATTCTGATGATCGCTCCTCCCACGTTCATATTCGAGCGCCTTACTCTATCGCTGCAGTTACTGGCTAGCCGCCTGGGTGAAAGTTGTCTGGAAGTGCTGGGCTACTCGGTCCTTCGCGAGGGCAATATTCTGGAACTAGTCGGAATCAAGTTGTCCGTGGAGGAGGCCTGCAGCGGAATCCGCTCGCTGATGGCGATTCTCTTCATGTGTACCTTGTACAACTACTTCTTTGTCGAGGGCCGGTCAATGAGGGCCTTGATTCTCGTCATGGCCGTACCGATCGCGATCCTGGGAAATGCCGGAAGAATTGTGGCTACCGGAATGGCGAGCCAATACAACCGTGCCTTGGTCAGTGGAGCGGCCCATGAGACGTTCGGTTATGTCAGCGTGTTGATTGCTGCTCTGGGCTGCATGGCGCTGCATATTGTCATGGTGTACTTCCAGAAAGTGTGGCGATCTCATCATGCCTAGCATACGGTGGCCCAGCTCGGCCCGAAACGCCCTTCTGGTGACGGTAGGCGTGATCTTGCTACTGCAAGTGGGCCTTTCCCGCATGCTGACCATCGACGAGGCTAGTATTCGGCTACCCGGGCTGCGCAAGATTCCCATTAGTTTGGGGACTTGGACGAGCGCAGGCGAACAATCGTTGGATCCAACGGTCCTGGCACAATTGAGACCAGATGAGTATGTGCTTCGCGACTATCAGTCCGCCCAAGGCGATGGCACCATGAATCTCTTTGTCGCTTTTTTCAAATCACTCCAGCATACTTATGGCCCGCATGCCCCGCGCATCTGTTTGCCGGGCGCGGGTTGGCTGGAAAGGTCGGCCAAGATCGTCTCGATAGACGTTCCCGGCAAAGCCGGCGGCATCCCAGTCAATCAACTGACCTACGAAAAAGGAAGCGACCGAATCCTGGTCTTGTATTGGTACCAAAACGATCGAGCCATCTGGGCTGAGGAATTTCAGGCCAAGTTTCGGCTCCTGCCAGATCTGGTCCGGTATCGTAGGTCAGACGTGAGCCTGGTGCGCTTGATTGCGCCGCTCAACGATTCCACCGTCGAGCACCAACTCGGAGTCACTGTGACCTTCGCGCAAGCCTTGTTTCCCTCCTTAGTCGAACGGTTCGGATCGAGTCAATAAGCGAAGGGCTTGCGTGCGGATTGCTTACTTGAACCCCTGCGGCAAGTTTGGCGGGGCCGAGACCAGTCTTCGTGAAATACTGGCCAGTATCCGGAATGCCGAACCGGACTTAGAACTCTGGCTGGTGTTGGGTGAGGATGGTCCGCTGGCTGAGGTAGCGCGCGACCTGAAGGTGCGCGTGGTGATCCAAGCCTTTCCATCCGCGCTTGCCCGGATAGGAGAGATGCCGGGTGCGGGACTGGCGGCTCGGTCGCAAATGCTGCTGGCGGTGCCCGGAACGGCAGGTTACGCCTGGCGGCTGGCCGCCACTCTGCGGCGCATCCAGCCGGATATCATTCACACCAACGGACTGAAGATGCATCTGCTGGCTGCCTGGTCTCGCCCGCGTGAATCCAGGCTGGTGTGGCATATCCACGATTACGTGAGCACCCGCCCTTTGATGAGCCGTCTATTGCGTCCCTTTCGCACGAGTTGCGATCTCGCCATCGCCAATTCATACAGCGTTGCAAAAGACGTGGCTGCGACGCTTCCCGGCATGAAGGTAGCGCCAGTTTACAATGCTGTCGACGTGCAGCGCTTCTGCCCAAGCGGTGCGCAGCTGGACCTGGATGCACTGGCGGGATTGCCTCCCGCCGCGCCGCGAACCATCCGGGTTGGATTGCTGGCGACCTTCGCACGCTGGAAGGGTCACCGGATCTTTCTGGAGGCGCTGAGCCGCCTTTCGGCCGACGCCCCGGTTCGGGGATACATCATAGGCGGCCCAATCTATCAGACATTGGGGAGTCAGTGGTCGCTCCAGGAACTCCAGCAAGAAGCGGAATGCTTGGGTCTCGCCGGGAAAGTCGGATTCACGGGATTTCTAGACGACACGGCGGCGGCGCTGCGGACTTTGGACGTGGTGGTGCATGCCAGCACACAACCGGAGCCATTCGGCATGGTGATCATCGAGGCTATGGCGTGTGGAAAAGCTCTCATTGCGGCTCAGGCGGGAGGCGCATCCGAACTGTTTGTCGATGGTGAAAATGCGCTGGCCCATGCGCCGGGTGATTCAGTCGCTCTGTCACAGCAGATTTCGCGATTGGTTTCAAATGGTGAGGCTCAGGGTGAGGCTTGGCGAAGCGGGGAGACAAACGGCCTTGCGGCTTTACGACGGAGCTCGACTGGCCAAGGAGTTGCTGACGCAGTATCGCGAAATCAGCGCCAAGGCTGGTCTGGGGAAACACAAGGCGTCTGTGCGGTCGCCTATGCCGCAAGGACGATGAGAACGTCAATGGCTCAAAGCGTGAACCTCCGATCGCAGGAAACACACGCTCGGTCGTCGATCGCCGAATCTGGAGCAGCTCGAGTGCGTGTGCTTCACTTGAACGCGGGCAATCTGTACGGCGGTGTTGAGACTTTTCTCACTACCTTGGCAAGGCTCAGAGATCTTTGTTCCGGCATGGAACCGCATTTCGCATCTTGCTATGAAGGCCGTTGGAGCAGGGAAGTGCAGGCGGCCGGTGCTCCGGTCTACAATTTGGGCCACGTGCGGCTCAGTCGTCCCTGGACTGTGTGGCGCGCGCGACGTCGACTCAAAAAGATCCTGAGCACCGAACGAATCGGCGTGGTGGTTTGCCACATGCCTTGGTCGCTGGTGGTCTTCGGCAGCGTAGCCCGGGCCGCCGGTAGCCGGGTCATCTTCTATGTCCACGGGTTTCAGAACCAGAGGAGTGTCGTGGATCGGCTGGCGCGCCGCCGGGTTCCCGATCTGGCGATCAGCAATAGCCAGTCTACAGGCAAAACGGTGGCGGATCTTTATCCGAATGCCCCGGTACGCACGCTGTACGTCCAGTGGCGCCTCCCACGGCTTCCTCGGGCCGAACCGATCCGGCGCGAACTTCTGTTCGACGAGAATTCGGCGCTGGCGACAATACGGTACGTCATTATTCAGGTCAGCCGGATGGAGCGATGGAAGGGACATCTGCTGCATCTCGAGGCGTTGTCGAGAATGAAGGGCCATGGCTCTTGGGTCTGCTGGATGGTTGGGGGCGCGCAAAAACAAGAGGAAGAGGAATATCTGAACTTCTGCGAGAACGGCTCAACAACTCAACATCGCCGACCGGTGCAGTTCCTGGGTCAGCGTTCAGACGTGCCCCGGTTGCTGGCAGCAGCCGACATATTTTGCCAGCCCAATGAAGGCCCTGAACCTTCGGCATTTGTTTGTCGAGGCCTTATGGGCCGGTCTGCCGGTGGTGACCACAGCCATGGGTGGGGCACTGGAGATCATTGACGAGTCTTGCGGACGGCTCGTGAAACCCGGCGACCTGGCTGCCTGGCCAAGCGCTTCTGCAGTTGGTCGGGTCGCCTGAGCTGCGGGACACACTGCGCCATGGCGGGCCTATGCGGGCGCGCCTGCTCTTTGCGATCCCGCCGCGCAGTTGAGATAGATTGATGAATTGGCGACGATTGACCGCGACAACGGCGTGAATTCACGCCGAGCAAAAAAAAGAGAGCCGGCTAGACCGTGATAGCACTAGCGGCTTGCTTGCTTGCTTTTGTGGCCTGCTTCTACTGCGGCCGGCGGTCGCTCGGCCTGGGCTGGTGGCCGTCCTTACGGTAGGTTATTTCTACGGCATACTCCGGGCTAATCTCTTAACCACTTTCTCGCATTTTATTTTCGATGCGGGCCTGGTCGGACTATATGCATCCCAAGAGTGGTCTAGCTGGACGGCAAAGCAGACGCGGGAACTCGGGGCCATCCGATGGTGGCTCGTGGCTCTCATGCTATGGCCCATGCTGCTCGTATTGCTGCCATTCCAACCTCTCCTGGTGTCGCTAGTGGGCCTGCGCGGACACATTTTCTTCTTGCCCATTATGTTACTGGGGGCACGGTTGAAGGATAGAGACCTGGTTCAGATGTCCATCGGTTTGGCCGTTCTGGATCTCGTGGCAGTCGGATTCGGCGCTCTGGAGTATAGACTGGGCGTTCCTCGGTTCTTTCCCGTGAGCCCGGTGACGCAAATCATCTACGCCAGCGGAGATGTGGCCGGTGGATATCTTCGAATTCCGGGCACCTTTACAAGCGCGCACGCTTTCGGTGGGATGCTGGTATCGAGTTTGCCTTACTTGGTGGGTTTGTGGGAACGCGGACGCTCGCGCTGGTCGCGCTACCTGGCGATTGCAAGCATCGCAGCGGCCTTGCTGGGTGTACTGATGTCCGCTACGCGGTTGAATTTCTCTGCTGGCCGCGACAATGATCCTGGCTGTGGTCTTCACCGGCCGGATGAAAGGGTGGAGCAGAATTGGCTTTGTGTTGGTTGTGTCGGCCATGGGACTAGTGGCTCTGCGAAATTCAGCGCTTCCAGCGGTTCAAGAGCCTTGGCGACACCGACACGTCACTGACCGCATTGCCGGTAGTGTCAACCGCAGTTTCTTTGAGGTGCTGACTGATTATCCGATGGGCAATGGCCTGGGCGGTGCCGGCACCAGCATCCCTTATTTCCTGGAAGGCCAAGTCAGAAATCCCATTGCTCTGGAAAATGAATACGCCATGATTTTGGGCGAACAGGGAATTATTGGACTGCTTTTGTGGATTGGCTTCCTGTGCTGGTTTGTTGCTCGATCCCGCGCAGCTTTTTCTCCCGGCTCCTGGATGACGGGCCGGCGGATCGCGTGGTCGCTGGTGATTTTCGGGTTTGGCACTGCGTGGATCGGAGTCGGAATGCTTACCTCGATCCCCGGAACCACCGTCCTGTTGTTGGCCATGGGCTGGACCTCGAGGCCGAGAGTTGACCAGCTCTATGCAGACCCGACGGGCCGGCGAATTCCGAGGGAGCAGCCATACGTGCTAGCCCACAGCCGATGATCGCTCGACCAGCGCGCTCCACCACTGTCAAGGCATGCCCAATCGCATGGCGGGCGCGAGCTGTCCGCAGCATCGCCTTGGTTTCCGGCGGCCTCATGATTTCGGGTCAACAAGAAAGGTACTTGTGAGCCGGACCCACAAATTCTTAGGTGGCCTCGTCCCCACTTATGTTTATCAGGTCGCCATGATGGTGACGGGGATATGGCTTACTCCGTTTTTCCTCCACCATCTCGGACAGCAGACTTACGGGCTGTGGATCGTCGGCACGCAACTACTGATGTATCTGACCCTGACTGATTTCGGTGTGGTGGGTCTGCTGCCCATCGAGACGGCCGCCGCGATAGGGCGAGGAGGCGGAGCCGAACACTCGGAAGAATTGCCTCAGGTAGTCGGGCAAACAGTCCGGCTGGTTCTGTACCAGCTTCCGATCGTGGCCCTGGTGGCCTTGTGTCTTTGGCTTTGGATTCCTCCCACCTGGCAGGGTTTGAAGGGACCTCTGGCAGTTCTGTTGGCAGGATTTGTTGTTTCCTTTCCACTCCGGATTCTCCCGGTTTTGTCATATGGACTCCAGGATCTTGTGTTTGCGAACACCATGCAGATTGTCGGTTGGGCCTGCTCTACGGCTCTCAACGTCGTACTGGTGTTAGCCGGATGGAACCTGTATGCCCTGGCTACCGGGTGGGTGGTGGGCCAAATCGCATTCACACCGGTCTTTGCCTACCGCCTCTGGACGCGTTTCCCGAACGCCGTTCCGAAGCGCCTGCCCGCGCTAGTCTGGGAGACCACCAAGAAACAACTGGAAAATGGTTTCTGGGTCAGCGTGGCACAAGTCGCTCAGTTGCTCGTCGCCGGCACCGACGTCGTGGTGATTGCACGGTTTTTGGGGCCGGCCGCGGTGGTTCCTTTCACCTGTACCGGGAAGCTGGTGAACGTGCTCGGCAACCAGGCGAAGATCCTAATGCACACTGCTGGACCGGGACTCTGCGAGTTGCGGGCAAGCGGAGCCCGCGACAGGATCTTTGACGCGGTGGTTGCGCTCAGTCGGGGCATGTTCATTTTTCTCGGAATGGTCTGCTGCGTCGTGTTGATGGTCAATCGCTGGTTTGTGGACTGGTGGGTAACAGCTCACCAATATGGGGGGGCCCAGCTTACGCTGCTTTTTGTCCTTACTTTGCTGGTGAGGCAATGGACGGGTATGACTGCCAACAACGTGTTCTATTTCGGACATCAGCGCCGAATCTCTCTAACCAACATCTCAGACGGATTGGTGACACTGGCATCCATGTTCGTGCTCGTGAGGATTTGGGGTGTGGCGGGTGCTCTGATGGGGTCAATGCTGGGCGCGATTGTTGTCAGCCTGCCGTTGAATCTCTGGATTGTCGCTCGAGACGCAGGCGTCAGTCTTCCGCGATTGGTAGGCGCGATGTTGGGAGGATGGTTCTGGCGTTTCGCCCTGGTCGCTGCGATCACCGGGTTAGTTTCGCTTCGATGGTCCCCCAAGACGCCGATTTCGGGCATCGGCACTTCGGCCGTGGTGGCGGTCGTGTACTTGGCAATCATGGCGCCCGACGCTCTTCGTCCTCCTTTGGGAAATTATCTTCGTCCGCTGCTGGAATCCTTTCGGAGCAAGTACTTGGTCCGCGGCGTAGCTGCTTCTAACTGGAGCTAGTCTACAGATCGTCTGTCGATGTCAAACAACAACTTAGCGTTTCCTGCCGCGCTCCGTCGAGTGCTCGAATCCGTGCTGCCCGCAAGCGTGTACTCAAGAACACAAGCAGCCTGGAGGAATTTCTTAAGAGTCAAGCGGGAGGCCTTTGTCACAGCCTATCAGCGGCGGCGGCTGTGGCCCAAGATCCTGGATACGCCGCCGGTCTATACCGAACCTCTGAATTTCCTAATCCTGGCGTATTCGGAAACCATCTTGATCTTCGACGCTGATGTCCTGTTCTTCGGCTGCCCCGACGAACTTCTCAGCGCGAAACCAGGCGATCGATGCGTTCTTTTTCAACGCGACTTCGCGGACGCCTACTCTATTTCTGCTGCGCACTCGCGCTCGGACTATGCCGGACCGAGCCGAAATCTTCTGACGACACAGGGCATCCCTTTCCTCATCCGGTCGGGATTTCTTCAATCGTTGAAGAACGACGCCGGGCAGAAGACGCCGCAAGTGGGTTGGGTAGGGTCATGATGGGTCCGCGCTTGGTCAACCCTGCTCAGCAGGCCGCGCTGATTTATGGCTCCGTCGCAGGTGCGGGTGGACTGGGCCATTCGGTGGCGTGTGCGATCACCGGGCTGAGCCGCCCCGAGCAGAACCTAAGTGCGCTGGGCCCGGGTTATCGCGAGCCATGGTCGCTGGCCGGCGGATTGCCCAAGGCCAACTGGCTGTGTTCCCCGGAATCAATACCGGCATGGAGAAGAAAATACACACTGCTGCGCTGGCGAGGCGGCGACCTGGTCTTCCAGCGCGACGCTGCCTTGGGAAGATGGGCCGCAGAGAATGTTGCGCGCTTGCATCCCGCCGCTGTTTACGCATTCACCCAGGTTGGACGAGAAAGCCTGCAGTGGGCTCGCCAGCACGAAGTCTTTAGCGTGCTTGACAACCCCAACGGCCATATCTCGAATTTTCGCCGGATCTGTGAGCAGGAATCGGAGCGCTGGTGTGGGTCGCGCTTTCTTGGACATCCGAGCCCGGCCATGGTGGATCGCATCGGCGAAGAGTACGAATTGGCGGATCGCATATGTGTTTATTCGGAGTGGGGAAAACAGTCCCTGATGGCCCATGGTGTTTCGGCCGACAAGGTCAAAGTCGTTCGGCAGACCATCAACTTCGAGCGATTTCGGCCGCCCGCCATCCGCTTGCCCGCTAGCGGCCCTTTGCGAGTCTGCTACGTCGGCAGCCTGGATCTTCGGAAGGGCTTTGTGTATCTTCTGCGTGCGATCCGGGCTTTGGGTGGGCAGCACGTTCTGCTCGATATCGTCGGGGCAACAGGCGACCGGCACTGTGCTCGCCTGTTTGATCGCGAGAAACGAGGCTTACAAGTAAAATGTGCGCCAGGCGATCCTCTGCGCGCGTATCATGAATCCGAAATCTTTGTCCTGCCCACGCTCGAAGATGGTTTTGGATTCGTGGTTCCCGAGGCCATGGCATGCGGCCTGCCGGTTGTGGTAACCGATCAATGCGGAGCGCGTGATTGCGCACGCCCGGATGTCGAAGGTTGGATTATTCCCTCTGCCGATGTGGACGCTTTGGCAGCGACGCTTGACAAGGCGCTGCAGTTCCGCAGAGACCTGCCGGACATGGGCCGGCAAGCGCGGTCCGCCATCGAGAAGTATTGTGCGCCAGCCAACCTCAACACACTGGGCGAATGGTTCTACAGCCAGATCGGCCGTGCGGCCGCGTTGAGACGAGAAACTGCATGCTCGACGAGTTCACAATGAGCAGACCGTCCGCAGCCTCTGCCCGTGAGAGCGAAGTTGGCCGGCACTCGGCTCCGGGCACCTGGCACGTGATCACCTGCGAGTATCCTCCCCAGGTGGGCGGAGTGAGCGACTATACGTACTGGGTGACGTCTGGTCTGGCCGCTGCGGGTGACGAAGTTCATGTTTGGTGTCCCGTTTCCAATGGTTCGGCGCCTCAAGTCAAGGGAGTCGTTCTACATCCCGAGTTGGGACAAAGCAAGCCATCCGATCTGCGCCGGATCGGTGAACAGTTAGACCGGTTTCCGGCGCCACGCCGGATTTTAGTGCAGTGGGTTCCGCACGGTTACGGCTATAAGTCCATGAACGTGCTGTTCTGTTGGTGGCTGTGGAACCGCTCAGCTCGCAACGGCGACAAGGTGGAGATCATGCTGCACGAGCCGTCGCTCGGCTTCAGTCTGCGCTCCTGGCGGCAGAACGCGGCCGCGCTTGTTCATCGGCTGATGGCGATGATCCTGCTTCGCGCCGCCGAGCACGTATGGATGTCGATTCCGCACTGGGAGCGTCGCTGGCGGCCCTATGCCCTGGGGCGAAACGTTCCATTCCAGTGGCTCCCCATTCCAAGTAACATCCCGATTCATCATGAGCCTGCGCGCGTTCACACGTTACGGCAGCGATATCTGGCGGGCAAGGGACTGATAATCGGGCATTTTGGAACCTACGGGTGGCCGATAACATCGCTTCTCGATCCGATTCTGACAGCGCTGACTGCAAGCGGCGAAGATCCGGCCATCCTGTTGCTCGGCTCAGGCAGTCGTGAATTCTACCAGAAACTCATCGCCAAGCAACCCCAACTCGCTGGAAGAGTCCAGGCCACCGGGGCTTTGAGCGCCGAGGATCTTTCTTGCCACGTGTCGGCGTGCGATTTGCTGATTCAACCCTATCCGGACGGCGCGAGCACGCGCCGCACTAGTCTGATGGTGGGGTTGAGCCACGGAAAACCGCTAGTCACCACCATGGGGCCGTTATCTGAGTCATTTTGGAGCGAAACCGGTGCGCTGCTGCTGGCACCCGCCGGAGATATCGAGAGCTTCCTAGGACTGGTTCGACAACTCCTGGCTGATGGCGAGGAACGGGCTCGAATTGGTGCCGCCGCGCAGCGCCTCTACCAAGACCGTTTCGACATCTCCTACACCGTTGCTGCCCTTCGGGCCGCCCCACAGAGTGTTGAGAGCACCGTATGCGCGTCTTGATTGCCACCACGCATCGCAATCTGATCGGCGGTGTGGAGCGCTACCTTCAAGTCCTGATTCCTGGACTTCTCGATCGTGGGCACGACGTCGGTCTGCTTCACGAAATCGCAGCGGATCCGGAGTTGGAGACTATCGATCCGTCCGGCGTTCCGCTGCCGGCGTGGGAGGCGCCTCGATCGAACACTTTTGAACTGGGCGGCGTGATCGATTGGCGTCCGGAAATCGTATATTGCCAAGGTGTCGAAGGCAGCGCTCTGGAAAGTTGGCTGCTCGACAACTTTCCGTCCGTGCTGTACGCACACAACTACTACGGAACCTGCATCAGCGGACGGAAATGCCATAAGTTTCCGCGATTCCAGCCGTGCACGCGCAAATTCGGCGCAGAGTGCACATTTCTTTACTACCCGCGCCGATGTGGTGGATTCGAATCCCGCCACCATGTGGCGAATGTACAGGAGACAATCCGAGACCAACGCGCGGCTCCCCCACTACCGTTCCATCCTGGTGGCCAGCCGCCACATGCACTCGGAATTCGAGGCGCACCGGATCGCGCCGGAAAGATTGCACCGCCTGCCGCTGCCGCTGCCGGATGCGGATACTTCGTCCGCGCCCGCTGGAAAAAGCTCTTCCGGCAGAATCCTGTTCCTCGGCCGCCTCACTGACTTGAAGGGAGCCGCCAACCTCGTCAGGGCTGTCGCCTACGCGGGGACACAATTGGCCCGGCAGCTCAAGCTCACGGTTGCCGGAGACGGAGCCGAGCGCAGGAACGTGGAGCAGCTCGCCCGCGAGCTTTCGCTGGATGCCGAATTTACCGGCTGGATGGAGAGCGCAGCGAAACGCGAGTTGCTGCGCCAAACCGATCTCCTGGCCGTGCCTAGCCTCTGGCCGGAACCGTTTGGACTCGTGGGTGTTGAGGCGCAGTGTCTGGGCGTGCCCGCGGTGGCCTACGACGTCGGCGGAATCTCGGACTGGTTGGTCCCCGGGGTGACAGGCGAACTGGCGCCGGGCAATCCTCCCACCGTAGAGGGCCTCGCTTCCGCGATCGTCCGTGCACTGGTCGATCCAAGACATTACCAGGCGCTGTCGATGGGAGCGTGGAGAAAATCCCGCGAGTTCACCCTGGAGGCGCACTTAAGCCTCTTGGAGCCGCTGTTGACCGGAATCGCCGCTGAGGTCCTGCCGCAAGTGTTCATCCCCACTTCGCGAGCATCCCTATGACTTTTCCTGCACCGTTGGAAAGCGCCCTGCTCCCAGACTATTCGCTGTTCCAGAAAGTCTGCGGCTTTGGCCTCTCGCAGGTCCTGGCCGCTGACCGAAGCCGCCCTCTTTCGACCCCCAGGGCTGGAATTTCGGGTTCGGGTGGCCGCCTTCTTATTCGGCGTACGGAAGGATGCGGGCTTTGATCACATTGCGCGAGGCGCAGGCGCCGAATCCCACGTCGGTTCTCGAGGTCGCCGCCGGCGGCGCGGCACTGTGCGCGTGCCTGGCGTTGGACGGTTGCCGCGTCACAGCCAACGATCTCAGGAAAGAACACATCGAGAATGCCGTCCGCAGTTTTCATAACGGTGCGAGTATTCGAGTGCAAGCCGGAAATTTGTTCCAGCTGGATCCGGCGGCAATCGGGCAATACGACTTAGTTGTAGCTTGCGAGATTGTGGAACATGTCGCGCACACGATAGACTTTCTTAAGCAATTGAAGCGCTTTGTGGCACCCGGCGGTCGCATTCTGCTCACCACGCCGAACGGGTCGTATTTTCGAAACCGGCTGCCCACTCACTCGATGATCGACGATTTCCGAGCGCTCGAAGAGCAGCAATTCAAGCCGGACGCCGACGGCCACTTGTTCTTGATCACGCCGGAGGAGATGGTGAATCTGGCGAACCAGGCAGGCCTGAGAGTCGATCATCTCTCGCTTTGGGCTACGCCGCCCATCACCGGCCACGTGGGACTCGCAAGGCTGAGTTCCAACCTGGCATGCCGGCTCTGTTATTCCCTCGAACGGCTCATGCAGGGTCTGCCGTTTTCCTGGAAGGCAAGACTCTGCTTCTCGCTGACGGTTGTTCTCAGCCCATGCTAAGGAATACGCTTGACGATCGCACCGCCTCGGTAGTTCAGGCCGGCGGCGCCGCTGGTTCACCGGCATCCGCGCGTTCAGTCCGTGTCGGCGTGGTCTGCGATTTCCTGGAAGAACAATGGCCCAGTATGGACCTGGTCGGCGACGAACTGTGCCGTTCATTGGCCGCCGAGTGCCACGGCATGCTCACGGTCAACCAACTGCGCCCTCCACTTCGGCAGCGCCTCACGCGGTTTCCTTTGCTTCCGGCCAAGCCAGCCTGGAACGGCGACCGTTTGCTGAATCGCTTCATGGATTACTCCGCTTGGTTACGCAGCAGACGCGACGAATATGATGTTTTCCATCTGGTCGATCACAGCTATTCGCAACTCATCCACGCCCTTCCGGCCTCGCGAACAATCGTGACCTGCCATGATCTGGACACGTTCCGATGTCTGCTCGAGCCGGCGCTCGAACCGAGATCGCGCTGGTTTCGTGCCATGACCGGCCGGATCCTGGACGGCTTCCGCAAGGCCGCTCATGTGATTACGGTGAGCGGAGCCACGCGAGACCGGCTTTTATCGCATGCCCTCTTTCCGCCGGAGCGCATCACCGTGATTCCGAATGGCGTCTCGCGTTCCTATACGCCGCAGCCCAATCCGGGGGCCGACGCTGCCCTTGCGAGCTTGTTCGCGGGAATCGACGGCGGTTCGCCGCTGCTGCTGAACGTAGGCAGCCTGTCTCCTCGGAAGCGCCTGGATCTTCTATTGCGAATCTTCGCGGCCGTGCTGCGCGAAATCCCAAACCTACGGCTGATCCGAGTCGGAGGACTCACGCCGGACCTCCAGCGGCTGGCCGAGGAGTTGGAGATCACCAGCGCTCTCCTGATCGTTCCATTTCTCGAGCGCGAAATGCTAGCGGCTATGTACCGGCGCGCCGCTCTGCTGGTGCACACGGCTGAGGCCGAAGGATTCGGATTGCCCCTGATCGAGGCGCTGGCCTGCGGCTGTCCGGTCGTCGCGACTGACCTGCCTGTGTTGCGGGAAGTCGCGGGCGTCGCCGCAACATTTTGCCCCCTGGCGAACGTCGCGGCGTGGAAGGATGCCATCGTGGCCCTGTTGTCGGAAAGGAAACTGCAGCCACACGCCTGGCAGGCTCGTGTGCGGCTGGGAGTGGGGCACTCCGGCCGTTATTCCTGGGCCGAGAATGCGCGACAGACCGGGCTCGTCTATCAACGCGTCATGTCAGAGCAAAGGATCACTGCTTGAATTCCTCCATCGCAGACGCAAACCGCAATCCGGCTGCTCCGGCGTCACGTCAGTCGAACCGAAAGCTCCGCGTGCTCGCCATCGGCCATTCTTATTGCGTCGCACTGAACCGGGCGATCGTTCGGGAATTGGCGAGCGATCAAGAATTCGACATCACCGTGGCTGCGCCCAGTTACTATCACGGGGACCTCCGCCCCATCGTGATGGAACCGGAACCGGACGGCTCGGCACTCCGGCTGGTCGGACTCGATACCAGGCGTAGCCGCTTCGTGCACGTCTTCGGCTACGACGGCGCAGCGCTGAAGAAGCTCATCCGCGAAGGAAACTTCGAAGTCGTGCTGGTCTGGGAGGAACCCTATATCTTCGCCGGTTATCAGATCGCCCGCGCACTCTCCCGCAGCGCCGCGCGGCTCTGTTTTCTGACTTGCCAGAATTACGTGAAGCGCTATCCACCGCCTTTCGACTACTTCGAGCGTTCCGTTTTGGCTCGATCGCAAGGCTGGATCGCCATCGGCAGGCTAGTCCGCGAGGCGATGCTGGCTCGGGGTTATCCGAACGACCAAGGTCAAGTCTTGAACCTCGCGGTGGATCTTAACGCGTTTGGCCCATTATCGAACGAAACGCGCTCTGCTGTGGTTCGGGAGCTGGCGCTCCAGCCGCCCGTCATCGGATTCGTGGGGCGGCTCACCCGCGACAAGGGACTGGACATTCTCATGGCAGCGATGGATCTGATCGGCCCCTCCCGTCCATGGAGCATGCTGCTGCTGGGAAGCGGGGAATACGAAGCGAAAATCACCGAGTGGGCCGCCGCCCGGGGCTGGAGAGATCGCGTCAAGATCCTGCTCGCCAGACACGACGAGGTGCCGCGCTATGTCGGTTGCATGGACCTGCTGGCCGCACCCAGTCAGACCATGCCGAACTGGAAAGAACAATTCGGCCGCATGCTGGTCGAGGCCTTTGCCTCCGGCGTGCCGGTTATCGGGAGCGATTCCGGAGAAATTCCCTACGTGATCGGAGATGCGGGAATCGTTGTTGGCGAGGCCGACGTGAAGGGATGGGCGGCCGCCATCACCAAGCTGCTGGACAATCCCGCCGAGCGCCACCAAATGGCTCAGCGCGGTCTGGCGCGGTCCAACCGGTTCTCGGCTGCCACCATCGCGCAGCAGTATCGGGATTTCTTTCGATTGCTGGCCGAGCAGAAAGTAAGCTGAACACGGATCCACCTGTAACAGCCTTGTAAGACGAATGAAAATAGCGTTCGTACTTCACGATTATCCCCGAGCGGGCGTCGGACAAACTCGTTACGTCAAGGAGTTGGCACGCCGCTTCCGGCATGAGCATGAGGTGCATGTTTTTGCCAACCGCATCGAAGAAACCGATGATGCCGGCATCCATTTTCACCGCGTGCCGGCCTGGCGCAAGAATTTGCTGACTACGGTGATCAGTTTCGCGGTGAACTCGACGCTCCAGATCGGCAAGGGTTTTGACATCGTCCATAGCCAGGGCTTTTGCGGCTTCTACGGAAACATCTTCACCGCGCACATCTGCAACCGCGCCTGGCATCGCGCTCTCCAAGTCTGGGAAGGCGGCGTGACGCTGCGCGAGGGGATTTTTAACGCGTTCGCTACGACCTTGGAACATGGCGCCTATCGATGGTCGAGCCGCGCTGAAGTAATTGCCGTTTCGAAGCGTGTCGCCGAAGATGTTCGGCGTTATTATGGTTGCCCGGGGCCGATGCACGTAATCTATCACGGCGTGAACCTGGATGTGTTCTCGCCAGAAAACCGGTCGCGCTTGCGCGCCGAGGCGCGTCAGGAACTGGGATTTCGAGATGGAGACTACGTCTATCTGTTCGTCGGGCACCTGCGCAAGGGTTTGCGGCGCTCGATCCAAGCGCTGTCCAAGCTCCAACAGGGTCACCTGCTGTGCGTCTCCAGCACTCCGTCGGCCGCCTACCTTCCGCTGGCGCGTGAGCTGGGGCTGGAACGCCGGGTCCATTTCCCCGGCTTCACCGAGCGCGTGGAGAGAATGTACGCCGCCGCCGACGCCCTCCTGCTTCCCTCGCCGTACGACTCCTTCGGGATGGTGGTGACCGAAGCCATGGCCATGGGCCTTCCCGTGGTGGTGAGCCGGGAGGCGGGAGTCAGCGAGATCATAACCAACGGCGGGAACGGACTGCTGCTGGACGACCTGAAGAGCGAAACGGAACTGGCAAACTGCATGGGATCCCTCCAGAGAAACAGCGTTTGGGCCGATCTTTTGGGAAAAGCCGGTTCCCGGACCGTCCAATGTCTCACATGGGATTCGGTGGCGGACCAAACCATGGCTGTTTATGAAGGATTGCTTCGTAAGCCGCAGCCCTGTCGTGTCCCAGCGGAAAAGAGCACTACGAGGACAATTTGAATATGACGAAAAGAGCACTTATCACGGGAATCACCGGCCAGGACGGAAGTTACTTGGCGGAATACTTGTTGGAGCTGGGATACGAGGTCCACGGAATCGTCCGGCGTGTGGCGCTGGAACAACCGGAACACCGGCTCAGCCGCTTACACTCCATCCTGCCGAGGATTCAGATTCACGCAGCGAATCTGGACAGTTATGCCAGCATCTTTCATGTACTGGCACGCCACCAGTTCGATGAATGCTATCACTTGGCGGCACAGAGCTTCGTCGCCGAGAGCTTTGCTGACGGCTTTTCTACTATGGGCACCAACATCAACGGTACCCACTACGTGCTGGCCGCCCTTCGTGAACTGCAGCCCCAGTCCAGATTCTATTTCGCCGGATCGAGCGAGATGTTCGGCAAGGTGCGGGAAGCACCGCAAAGCGAAACCACGCCGTTCCATCCACGCAGTCCCTATGGCATCAGCAAGGTGGCCGGTTTTCACTTGACCATGAACTACCGTGAAGCTTACGGAATGTTCTGCTGCAACGGGATTCTTTTTAATCACGAGAGCCCCGGCGCGGTTACGAGTTCGTTACCCGGAAGATTACTCACGGCGTGGCGCGCATCAAGCTCGGCCTTGCATCCGAGCTGTGCCTCGGGAACCTGGAGGCCCAGCGCGACTGGGGACATGCCCGCGATTACGTGCGCGCGATGCACCTGATGCTCCAGCAGCCGGATCCCGGCGACTACGTCATTGCCACCGGCGAAACCCACAGCGTACGGGAGTTTTGCGAATTGGCGTTTGCTGAAGTCGGCTTGGACTACCGGTACTATGTGAAGAAGGATGAGGCCGTCTACCGGCCGGCGGAAGTCGACCTGCTGATCGGGGACGCCTCCAAGGCGCACCAGAAGTTGGGCTGGGCGTATGGAACCGGCTTTAGCGCCCTCGTGAAAGAGATGGTTCGCGCCGACCTCAAACTGATCGCATCCAGCAAGGGCGAATTGATCGGTGAACCGGCCGCATAGCGGCTTGAAAACGAAGAAGAGAGGAGCGCGGCGATGAAGACGATTATTACCGGAGGCGCGGGCTTCATTGGCTCGAATGCCGCCAGCCGCTATTTGCGGCGTGGCCATCAAGTTGTTGTGGTGGACAACTTAGGTCGCAAGGGAGTGGAGAAGAACCTGGAATGGCTGCGGCCGCAAGGAGCGCTTGACTTCGAGCGAGTCGACATCCGCAACGCTGCCGAACTGAACCGGCTGTTCCGCGACCACAGCGACGCCGATCAGGTGCTGCATTTGGCTGCTCAAGTAGCCGTCACCACCTCGGTCACCGAGCCTCGCGAGGATTTTGAAATCAACGCTCTTGGCACCTTCAACGTCCTCGAAGCCATGCGCCGCGCCAGCATGACGGCCCCGATTCTGTATTCTTCCACCAACAAAGTTTACGGGGAAATGACCGATGTCGGCGTATGTGAAACGGACGGTCGCTACGCCTATCGATCGTTGCCTCTTGGCGTGCCGGAGGATCGCAACCTCGATTTTCACTCTCCCTACGGTTGTTCCAAAGGCTCTGCCGATCAGTACGTGATCGACTACCATCGCATCTACGGTCTCCGAACAATCGTCTTTCGACAGTCCTGCATTTACGGTTATCGCCAGTTCGGCGCCGAAGATCAGGGCTGGGTGGCCTGGTTCATGATCGCCAGCCAGCTGGGGCGGCCGATTACTGTGTATGGCGACGGCAAACAGGTGCGTGACATTTTGTTCATTGACGATCTGCTGGACGCTTACGACGCCGCCTTTTCCGCCGGCGATGCCGCAGTGGGAAAGGCATACAATATCGGCGGTGGGCCCGACAACGTCCTCTCTCTGCGCGAACTGCTGGCCTACATCACAAAGCGCCAGAACCGGGAAATCCCCTACGCGCTCGCCGATTGGCGGCCGGGCGATCAGAAAGTCTTCGTCAGCGATATCCGGCGCGCTGAGGCTGAGTTGAACTGGGGACCGAAGATCACCTGCTCGAAGGGTCTCGAGCAGCTCTACGATTGGGTGGCGGAGAATAAGGGTTTGTTTGTGGAACCCGCTGCGGTGCTGGCATGATCGATAGGGAGGAGACTACTCTGCTTGGCAACGAGCCGATAGAATCAACCAGCCCGCTGGCCGGGCTGAAAGTGCTCCACGTCGGCAAGTTCTACCCTCCCCATATGGGCGGGATCGAGACGCACTTGCAGGCTCTGTGCGGGGAACTGGCCAAATCGCTCGATATGCGCGTCGTGGTTGCCAGTGACGATCACCGCGCCGCTGACGAGGTGCTGGGCCAGGTTGCCGTCTCGCGCGTCCCGACGCGGTTCACGCTCGCGTCCACTCCGCTTTGCCCCGCGATGGTGGCTCACATCCGGCGCTCCCAAGCCGACATCGTTCATATTCATTTGCCGAATCCCATGGCGGTTCTAGCCTACCTGGCTAGCGGCCATGCCGGTCGCCTGGTAGTCACCTACCACAGCGATACAGTCCGCCAGAAAGTGCTCGGTGCGCTGTTCGAGCCCTTGCTGCATCAGACCCTGCGCCGCAGTTCGGCCATTATCGCTACGTCCCCAAACTACCGCCGCACCTCTCCGATTCTGGCGCGCTATCTGGATCGTTGTCACGTCATCCCCTATGGAATCGCTCTCGATCAATTCGAGCGCTGCGATCCGGCCACGGTCTCGAAGACGCGCGCCCAACTCGGCGAGCGCGTAGTCATCAGCGTCGGCCGGCTGGTGTACTACAAGGGATTCGAGTTTCTGATCCGCGCAATGACTCAAGTCCGCGGCAAGCTGGTGATTGTAGGCGACGGCCCTCTGCGTGGAAAGCTCGAGCTGTTGGTCGGTGAACTGGGACTAAACCGCAAGGTTGTCTTTGCCGGCGAGATCCAGAACGAAAACGTTGTACCGTACTACCACGCCGCCGACGTCTTCGCTTTGGCTTCGGTGGCGCGGAGCGAGGCGTTTGGGATCGTTCAAATCGAAGCGATGGCCGCCGGACTGCCGGTAGTGAATACCAAGCTCGATTCGGGAGTGCCGTTTGTTTCCCTGCACGAGCAAACCGGCCTGACGGTGCCGCCGGCCGATCCCAATGCGCTGGCCGCTGCTGTCAATCGGCTGCTGGATGATGCTTCCTTGCGGAGATCGCTCGGAGATGCAGCCCGGCAACGGGCCCGGCAGGAATTCAGCCTGGACACCATGACATCGCGGACTTGCGATCTCTACCAGTCGGTCATGAACGATCCGAGGCGCCGTTCGCTTTAGCCCGCTCCCACAAACGGCACATCGCGATTCACCGAGCGAAACGTGACTCCCTCTCAAATCGCTCCGCAGCAGACTGCTCGCCGCGGCCGTGAAGTGCTGTCTCTTCGCGCTTGCGCGTCCTTGTATGCCGCGATCGCCGCCATCTATCTGCTAACTTCCTCCGGGCGGATAGGCGGCGCAGATCAGCTGGCCATGTTCAACGTGACACAGTCGCTCGCGACGCACCGCGGTTTGAGCGCCGATCCCTGCACACCAGATCCGACCTTCAATCACTGCGTGCCGGGTGTTGACGGCCGCAACTATGCCGGCTTCGGCCTTGTGCCTTCCATAACGGCTGTTCCGGCCTACCCGGCCGCGCGCGTAGCAGCTTCTCTTACTCACCGTAACGTTCAGATCTTGGCTGGTCTCGCGGTCTCACTCTGGCACGCGATGCTCGCCGCGCTTGTGCCGGTCGTGCTGGCGCTGTGGTTGAGCCGAATCGGGCTAAGCCCGCCCATCGCCGTCGCCGCCGCCTTGATCTACGCCTTCGCCTCGCCAGCCTGGATTTTTAGCAAAGTGTTTTATTCCGAGCCCTACTTCGTGCTTGGCCTGCTCTCCTGTTGCTACTTCCTTTCAGGGGCTGACCGAGTTATGTCGCTGTTGATCGCGGGAGCGTGCTTTGGCTTCGCCATCGGATCCCGGATCTATGGCCTAATCCTGCTGCCCGCTGTCGCCGGTTATGGTCTAATGCTGTGGAAATCTCGTGAACGCACTTGGCTAAAGATGTTCGGGAACCTGTGCGTCTTCGCGGTTCCGATTGCCGTCGCAACGGGCCTGATTGCACTGTCAAATCAGATCCGGTTTGGCAGTGTTCTGAAGACTGGATATCACTTGAACTTTCCCACCACCGCCTCCTTGTTGCATACGCCGTTGCTTACCGGCCTCCGAGGTTTGCTTCTTAACTGGGAGGTAGGACTGCTTTGGTATGTGCCTTGGGTCTTGGTCATACCCTTCCTCTGGAGACGATTTTGGATTCGTTTCCGGACCGAGGCGGTCCTGGTCCTCGGCCTGACGCTGACCAATCTTCTGTTTTTTGCCAAGTATACGGCTTGGCATGGCGGCTGGTCGATTGGGCCGCGAATGCTCTACGCCGTCATTCCGTTCCTAGTTCTGCCCCTGGCGGCGTCGTTCGATCACTTTACGTGGCGAAATCTTGCGGGGCGTCTTTCGATCGCCCTGATCGGCGTTACGTTGCTCATCCAGGGTCTCTTTGTTCTTTACCCTTCTAGCCGCTACTACACCCTGGACGCATTCGATCGGCGAAACAATCTTCAGCCATGGTGGAGCGGACAACCCATTCTTGAGGCGGTGGACGCCCTTCCTGAGCTTGTGTTCGGAATCGAGCCGCAGGGGATCAATGCGGGGCATCAGTATCTGTTGACGTTCCCGAATAGCATCAATCTGGTTCGCGCGGACCTATGGCTGCTCAAGGCTTCTATGCTGGGCATTCCGCGCGCCGTCTCGCTGGCGATTGCGGCCGTTTTGTTGTTGCTATTTCTGTGGGCCCTGCGCGCAACGACTATGCAAATGGGCCTTCGAACTGGCGTCGGTGCGGCGAAGCTTACGACGATACCCAAGGATTGAAGTTCCATTCAGCCACCGTGTCTTTTGCAAACGACAAGCAAACATCGGCAGCCGGCTCGGTAGAAGCGAAGAGGGAATCCGCAGCCCAGACTCCCGGCCTGGAAGCCCGGCGCGGATCGTGGATCACCAAGCGTACTGGTCCACTATTCCGAACCTTGGAGCGGTTCTCTCGTCGCAGGATAGTTACCTGTTTCTCGACCGCAGCGTTGGCGATGTCGATCCGGCTCGCGCTGCTTCCGCTGATCCCGATTCCCCAGCCTTCCGTTCACGACGAGTTCGGCTACCTGCTGTCGAGCGACACCTTCGCCTCCGGACGTCTGACGAATCCGACCCACCCCATGTGGGTCCACTTCGAGACATTCCATGAGTTCTTCCAGCCCACCTACATGACGAAGTTCTTCCCAGGCACGGGGTTGGTGATGGCCTTGGGCACGAAGCTTCTGGGGCACCCCTGGTTTGGGGTCTGGATCAGCTTTGGTCTGTTCTGCGCCTGCTTGTGTTGGATGTTGCAAGGATGGGCGCCACCCGTCTATGCACTACTAGGCACTCTGACCGCCTTAGGCCAAATCACCATCTTCGGATACTGGATGAACTCGTATTGGGGCGGCGCTCTGGCGGCAGCCGGTGGTTGCCTCGTGATTGGGGCCCTGCCGCGGCTAGCACGCCAGGCCGGCCTCGTTCATTCCAGTATGGCGGCGTTGGGACTGGTGATCCTTGCTTATACCAGAGCGTACGAAGGGCTGTTCTTGAGCATTGGGACGTTCGTCGCCCTGTTGTGGTGGCGCCGCAAACGCCGCCGCCCGTTGGCCCGCCTCGTGTCTCGTCGAAATGCTGTGCCGTTTTTGCTGATTGGCGGTTTGGGTGGCTTATGGCTGGGCTATTACAACTACAGGGTGACCGGAAGCCTCCGACTTTCGCCGTACGCGCTCTATGATCGCCTCTACTCGCTCAATCCGCATTTCATTTTCTCGCCGCCGCTCAAACCTCCCACGTATAGACACAAGGTGATGAAGGATTTCTATGAGAGTTTCGAGTTAGCGCACTATCGCCGCGTCCGAAGTAATCCTCTCCGGCAGGTTGTAGCGGTCGGCCAAATACTGCCTTCTATTTTTCTGGACTCATGTTTCTCTGGACTTCCGTCGCTCTGTTGTACTCCCGGAGCGTCAAGGTTTGGATTCCAGTGGCCATCGGTATCTGGCTTTGTGTCGGACTGGCTTTGGAAATATGGGCCCTTCCGCATTACCTTGCTCCCGGTGCAGGATTGCCTGTTCTACTGACCGTATTCGGTTATCGCTTGCTCCGAGCGCGAGTCAGGCAGTTCGGAGTCGCACTCGTGTTGCTGTCTACGGCAATTGCATTCGGAGGCCCGTTTCTGGAAGTCCCGACAATGTACGCGACTGGGTTGTCTCAGAAACCCAGGCAAGTTGCCACCGCAATGCTCGCCAAACAGGGTGGCCAGCACCTGGTTTTCGTTCGTTATTCGCCGAAGCATTTCGATGGCAATGAGTACGTATACAACCGCGCAGACATCGATCGATCGCGGATTGTATGGGCGCGCGACATGGGTCAGGCAGAGAATCGGGAGTTGATTGATTATTACTCTAATCGCAAGGTTTGGCTTTGGCAGCCCGACACGGCGCCGGACGACTTGAGTCCCATCCCCGTTCCGGGTCGGTAGGAGTGTAGCGAATGTCTCGAGCATTGCATTAGCGCGCCAGCCTTCATTGCCGCCAGCTCGAGTGGTCAATTACGGCACCTGGTCTCCAGCAATCCGAGGTGCAAGGGGTGTTTTCAGAGCGTACTGGTACGCGCGGCCCTGGCGCTTAGCCAATGCCGATGTTCAAGATCGGAAACCATGCCTGAATGTCTTGCCGTTGTGATTCCAGCCTATAACGAGGAGGCCACGCTGGTCGCTGTCGTGCAGCGAGTTCTCGCGCTGTCCGAGGTACAAGAGACATTATCGTAGATGACTGCTCCAGTGATCAGACGGGCGCCATTGCGGACGAATTGTCCAGGCTGTATCCCCGCGTCAGGGTAGCGCATCATCCCACCAACCGAGGTAACACCGAAGTGGTCAAGACCGGTATCGCTCTCAGTTCCAGCGGGATCGTGATCGTTCAGGACGCAGATCTTGAGTACGATCCCAGCGAGATTCCCGAACTGATCGCGCCGCTCATCTCCCGCTAAGCACACGTGAGCCTCCCGATCTCGGTAACGGGTGTCCTCGGTCCGACGAACGTATGATGAACTCTTTACGACGTTGGATAGTGCGCCTTGTCGCGCTGCTGCCCCATCCGAGTGGTCAAAAGCATTTCAGCGCTTCAGTGGAAACATCCTCTTCTGCCGGAGGCGTATCGGAAACTGTCTGCGGGGTTGCGATCCGGCGGAACGGTCATACAGGCGGGCCAGGGAAGAGAACTGATATTCAGCGCAGACCAGGGAGTTGCCGGCTACCTACTCGGAACGTACGAGGTCGGTGTGCAGGAAGCGCTGTCGCAATTGTTGAAGCCCGCCGACGTGGTCTTCGGCATCGGAGCCAACTGCGGATTTCTTACTTTGATCGCAGCCCGGCTGGTTGGACCAACTGGGAGAGTGATTGCTTTCGAACGCCTTCCCGATGCGGCCGAGCAAGTCCGGAAGAACGTGGCTGCGAACCGTTTTGCTCACGTCGAAATCCGAGAAGTTGCTCTGAGCGATGAAAACGGCGAAGCGTCCTTCTATACATCCCGTGAAAACGCCTGGGAGAAATTGAAAAAGGCTGGTCTGGCGCCTGGTGAACAAACTCTGAAAATCACCGTGCGAGTTCAGAAACTCGATCCCAGCCCTTCTTGTTGATCGAACTGCTGCACGAAATTCTGAGACAGTCGGGATTTGTCAGCGCAGTGCTCGGCAGTGGATCGAAAGACCTGGTGTCCGCGCCCTGGTACTCCTACGTATTGGCGGGACCTTCCAGCACCGGGGCGATGATACTGCAAATCGCTTCCACCACCGACGATATACGATGATGTCGGTCGTCGCTTGGCCTCTCCACCAAACCTCGCTTCAGTTTGACGCAGCGGGCCGCGCGAAACCTACTGACACACCGCCCAGCCCTGGCTTCCGAAAGTACATGTCTTGTTGAGAAGTGAAGACCAGTTGAAGGAGGGCCATACGGTCTGCGCCCATCCGGCTATCTGGCTCAACAAGTTTTGGTCGGCGCCTAACGCACTGTAGCCCCCGATCATATTCGCAAAGCGGTCTCCAAACGGACCCTGGGGTTGGCCAGCATCGATCACATCTGCAGGACTCGCCCAGGTGCCCGAATAGAATTGCTGCGCAGTAAACGTCTTAACCTTGGCCAGCCACAACGCCAGGTAGCCGTTTGTCATGGCCTGTCGCTGAGACGGCGAGAAGCCGCTCCAGATGCTGGGCGAGTTCGGATAGGTTGCTAATACCGAGGCGTCGTTGACACCGAGTTGCCAGCCTCCCGATCCGATCTCCGGTCCAGGACCGAATTCAGACGCCTGCAATCCCTTCGCCAACCACTCAATCATCAAGCCAGCGCTGCCTGGGGCTCCCGGGCCGCTCCGGCTCATGCCTCCGATGAAATTGTATACGTAGGGAAAGTCCAGAGGATTATTGCCGCGGAAAGAGCCGTTACCGTCGTTTAGAATCAGTTGCAACTGATACCACATCATCGAGAAATAACCGAAAATTACGGGCTTACCGTTCCCCAATCCAGGGCTTCCTGGCGGAATGTGCGAAATATTGGGCGATACATTGAAAATGTGACCCGCGTACCACGCGCGCGATTCGGCTTTAGAGCCGAAGGCGGCCTGAGGCATTCCTTCGAGACCGAACTCCTGGTTGAGTTCCCACAATTTCACGGCGCCCCACAAAACCACTGAGTACACCTGACGGGCGAGCGTGGGATTGTTCCAGGCGGGGTCATCCTGAGGTTTGGTCAGCAGCCCTTGCAGCGTCCGCACGTCGGCATTCCAAAAGGCCAGCGGTGCTATAGCGCTCTTATAGGCCGTTGGATTCTGAAATTGGAGTCTCGGAGCGAGCCTGCAAGTAATCGCCGTTGATCGCGCTGCCGGTGAAGGTGCTCCCAAAAATATCCAGCGGATGGACCGTCGGCAGCCAGCGGTTCCAATCCGGAAGCTGCATCGTGATGGGTAGCTCACGCTGGTTGATAAAGCCGGTGGACGCCCAGTTCGCCGTACTACCGCCAGGCATGAGATAGGGCAGCATCTCCACGTCGTTATTCAGCACCGCGTCCAGGCCAGCCCCAGCGGCCCACTCGGTTACCGGGCGCGAATCCATGCCAGGGCCCGGCTGGTAGGGCGGATTCCAGGGTCTGGCGCTCGCTGGTGCGGGGATGTTAAGCGAGCGGATATAGCTGGCGATCTGGTCACCCTGCTGCGCCGTCAAGCCATGGAACATGGAGCGCACTCGGATGGCATGATTCGAATAGTTGAAGTACTTCAGATCGCGCCCGTCCTGCGGATGGCAACCGACTGCAGGTCGCTTGTATCGGCCCCACGGACGGAGAAGTCAGGTGGGCCGTTCGCCACAGCGTCTCGCCAGCCTGGATATCGGAGGCGTTGTTCAGGGGCGGCTGTCCAGCTACTTGGATCATCCAAGGTGAAATTGCCGGAGGAGATCAGTTGTGTTCCTCCGCTTAGAATGTTGAAGTCCAGCACGCGGAACCCGCTGGTAATCCCATCGGTGCCATTAAAACGGAATGTCAAGGTGTTTGATCCCGGGTTGATTGCACCTGCCGGCAGATTGATCGTCAACTTCAAAGTCGCGAAGCCGCCTCCGATGCCGCCGTACGCTGCGGCATTCCCCAGCAGCGTGACCGTCGAGTCGTTGATCGGAATCCACGCACCGCCGTTCACCTGCACACTCGCTTCGGTTTGATATTTCAGCCCGTGGATCTGCATCCATAGTTGCAGGTTGCCACTCAAATTGGCGCCCGAAGGCAAGCTGAAGGAGACTGGCACTGTTGTTCCGTCAGGACCCATCACCTCCACGGGCAACGTGATGGGCCCGCTTGATCCCGGTGGCGGAGGATTCGGATTCGGTGGGGGATTCGAAGCAGGCTGCGATGAGGCGCCCAGCGTGATCATCGCGGATGCGCTGCTCCCTGAACTCAGCGCCGTTACCATAACGACCTGCTGAGCGGAGATAGATGCCGGCGCCGTGTACAGGCCGGTTGACGAGATGCTCCCCACCACTGGGCTGATGGACCATTGGGCGCTCACCGCTCCGCCGCCGCCGATCCCTCCGGAACCGCCGGAAGCGGAAAACTGCTGGGTCTCGGAAGCCGTCAGCGAAACTTGTGTGGGTAACACGTTGATCGAAGATGAAACGTTGGGCGTCAAAGAAATCGTCGCGTGCGCCGACTGTGTCGGGTCCGCCAGACTGGTCGCCGTTAAGCTCACCGTTTGAGCCGTGCTGATCGTCGGTGGCGCTGTGTACAGCCCATTGATCATCGAGCCAATGTTGGGCGATATCAACCAGCTCACGCCCGTGTTGAGCGTTCCGCTCACCGTGGCGGTGAAATGGCTCGATCCGCTTCCGCTCAGCGAGATCGACGATGGCGACAGCGTAATGGCGACCGGCGCCAGCGTCACCGTGGCGCTCGCCGATTTGGTCGGGTCCGCCATGCTGGTCGCTCTCACGATCACCGCCTGCTGCGTTGTCAATGACGCGGGAGCCGTGTAGAATCCATTCGTCAACGAACCCACCGGCGGCGTCAGCGACCACGTCACTCCCGCATTGGCCGTGCCATTTACGGTGGCGACGAATTGAGTCGACTGCCCGCGCGTCAGCCAGGATCGAGGATGGCGACAACGAGATTGAGACTGAGGCGGACGCCGCAGGCTGCAGCGTGATTGCGGCGCTGGCCGTCTTGGTCGGGTCCGCTACGCTGGTCGCCATTAACGTCACGTTCGCTTGCGCACTGAGATTAGCCGGCGCCGTATAGAGTCCATTCACTAACGTTCCCACTTGCGGCACCAGCGACCACGTCACGGACGTATTTTGGCTGCCGCTCACCGTGGCGCTGAATTGCTGGCTCTGTCCGGCCGACAGGGAAAGTGAACTGGGCGAGAGTTGAATGCTCACCGTTGTCGTTCCGGCAGTACTGCTCGATGCCGGCGAACCACCACTCGGCGGGGCCGCTCCCGTATCATTGCTTCCGTGCAGGAAGATCGGCACGCTGACGCTCTTGGTCGCGTCCTCCAGGCTGCTGGCTATCAGCATGACCGTCTGTGAGAAGGGGATCGTGCTGGGAGCCAGATAGTACCCATTGCTCATCTGTCCCACTTGAGGCGAATACGACCATGTCACTCCGCCGTTGTGCGCACCGAGAACTCTGACGGTGAACCGCGCTGATTCCCCGGCCCCCAGCGAGGCGGACGTCGGCATTACGTCCACGGACACGCCAGTGGCGGCTGGCGGCGTGCCCGCCGGCACACCGGCTGGCAGCAGCGAAAGCGTGGCGACGGCCTGCCGGCTTGAGTCCGTCATGCTCGTCGCTGTGACGATCACGGTTTGCGGAGCGCTGATGGAATCCGGCGCTCGATATACGCCGTCGGTTCCGATTACCCCCACCACAGGCTTCAGCGACCACATGACTGCCTGCGTGGGAGTGCCGCTCTGCATGGCCTTGAATGCAACGGAATTGCTCGCCTGCAAAACTGCGAAAGAAGGTAGAACGGATAGTATGGCTAGTGCTGCTGAACTGCTAGGCATAAGGGATATTATCGCACTGCCTGTCTGGTTGGGATCTTCCAGGCTCGCAGCTTTCAACGTGACCGTTTGCGGAGTCGTAATTGCGCTGGGCGCGATGTAGTAGCCGTTGCTCATCGTACCGATCGGGGGGCTAATCGACCAGTTCACACCCCCGTTGTGTGCTCCCAGAACCCTGGCCGTGAACCGTGCGTCCTGCCCAGACATTATGGAAGCTGACGGCGGATTTATGTCCACTGTGATACCTGCGAACAACTGCGATTCGATTGAAGCGAAGAGAAACAAACAGGTTATAAGTACCGGTACTCTATTGCGGGAAGGCATACTGTTTCGTCCGTATGAACAAAGTAGTACCTCCGGGCTGTTTCCTACCATCGCTCGTTCCCCTTAGTTGATACCTAACAAAACACGTAAGCTGTGTCCTGTTCTGCCTGCGGGGAATATTCCGTTCAGAAGCGCGATTTGCCCCAGCAACACTCAAACGTCCGGCTCAGGTAGCAGCCGGATGTTAAGATTGAAAAAGTCTCCCTCCCATGACTGGTCAATCCATCCTGCATTGCTATCGCAAGCCGTGGATCGATAACCGGATCTTTAGGTCGGCGGTAAGGGTCGCAGCTGCCGAGTTGAGGACGGGATTTTGGCGAATCCTCTATGACATTTTGGTGGTCCTGCAAGAGTTGTATGCCGATGCCAGACCCTGCCAAACGCAGCCCGAGGCCGGCGAAGCGTCATACTCGACTGCCAAGGGCGCCCGGAGCATGGCGCCGGCCAGTCTGCTCAAGAACCACTAGAGAACAGCTTGATGATCCTCGAGAGACTTGAAGAACTACTTGGATTGGATGCCTTGATGGTTGGTCCGCGCGCACTCCTGAGCTTGGGATTTGGCGGATCGGATCTGTCGCTGCCACGGGGCACACGGTGAGTGTGTGATGAACGCTACCATGAATCTCATTGTTTGCGCCGTGCTCGAACAGCATGTTCCTTCGCATGGAGACTAAAGTGAGGCAGTATATCCAGGAAGAGGTTGCCAGAACTCTGGCGACTTTGGAGTTGCTGGCGGCCGATGACGGCTTGATCGCAGAAGTGGAAAGAGTAGTCAAGATTTGCTGCGACGCTCTCCGGGCGGGCAACAAAATCCTGTTTGCAGGTAATGGAGGGAGCGCAGCAGATGCCCAACATCTGGCTGCGGAGCTGGTCGGCGGCTCAACTTTGATAGGCCCGCGTTGGCCGCACTGGCACTGACCACGGATACCTCCGTGCTGACCGCCATCGGAAATGACTACGGGTATGAGTGCGTTTTTGCGAGACAACTCAGTGCGGTCGGTGTCGCCGGAGACGTTTTCTTTGCCTTGTCCACTTCCGGAAGTTCACCCAACGTGATGCGCGGGCTGGAGGAAGGCCGCCGCAAGGGCCTGATCACAGTGGGCCTGACCGGACAGTCGGGCGGCGACATGCCGCAGCACTGTGACTGCTGCATCCGTGTGCCGGCTTCTCAGGCGCCTCAGATTCAGGAAGGCCACATCGTCTTGGGCCATATTATCTGTGGCCTCATCGAGCGGGAGCTATTCGGCAAGGCGCGCTAACGCCAAAGCGGTGTCCAAGAATTGGAGCAGCTTTGGGATGAGGCTCAATGCCAGGTGTGCCTCGCCAGCGATGCTAACATTGTGACCATGACTGGCCAATCCATTCTGCATTACGACGTCGCCGAAAAGCTCGGCGAGGGCGGGATGGGTGTGGTCTACAAGGCTCTCGACCGCCGGCTGGACCGCGCCGTCGCAATCAAGATCCTGCCTTCAGAGCTGGCCGCCAACGCGCAACGCAAACGCCGCTTCATGAACGAAGCGCGCGCCGCATCGGCGCTGAGTCATCCCAATATCGTCACCATCTACGACATCGCGTCCGAGCAGGGCGCCGACTACCTGGTGATGGAGTACATCGACGGGCCGACGCTCGCCGATGTACTGGAAAGCGGTTCGCTGAAGCCTTCGCGCGCTTTGCACTACGCGATCCAGATGGCCGACGCGCTGGCCAAAGCGCACGCTGCCGGAATCATCCATCGCGATCTGAAACCGGCCAATGTCATGCTGACACGTGACGACGTGGTGAAGGTCATGGATTTCGGATTGGCCAAGCTGACCGAGCGAAGCGCGGGTGCGTCTGCGTCGAGCGCGCCGGATGGACCGACGCTCACCTTCGCCACCGAAGCCGGCCTGGTGATGGGAACGCTCAGCTACATGGCGCCCGAACAAGCCGAAGGCCGCACGGTGGACGCGCGCAGCGACATCTATTCGTTCGGCGCGGTGCTGTATGAAATGCTCACCGGCCGGCGCGCATTCAGCGGAGTCCTGCGGCGCGAACCTCCGCCGGTCACCGAAATTGCCCCCGAAGTGCCCGGCGCGCTCGAACAAATTGTGATTCGCACGCTGCGGCCCGATCCGGACCGGCGCTTCCAGAGCATGGCGGACTTGAAGTCGGCGCTCGAGCAGGTGCGCGAGGACATCTCATCGGGAGCGATCGCGCAGACGCTGCGCGAGCCGCCCTCCATCGCAGTGCTCCCGTTCTCGAATCTCAGCCCCGATCCCGACAATGAGTATTTCAGCGACGGCCTGGCCGAAGAGATCATCAACGCGCTCACGCGCATCCCCGGCCTGCGAGTCATCGCACGAACCTCTGCGTTTTCCTTCAAAGGCGAGAAGCAGGATCTGCGCGCCATCGGCGAGCGCCTGCGCGTGCGAACGGTGCTGGAGGGCAGCGTGCGAAAGGCCGGCAGCCGCGTGCGAGTCTCCGCGCAGCTCATCGACGTCGGCGATGAATCGCATCTGTGGAGCGAGCGCTATGATCGCGATCTGACCGACATCTTTGCCATCCAGGACGACATCGCCAACGCCATCGTGGAAGGATTGAAGCGGCGGTTCAGTGCCTGCCTGGGCCGAAGATGTGGCGGCGGATCGCGTGCGAGCGGCCCGTCAACATCGAGGCTTACAACCTCTGCCTGCGCGGCGTTGTACCTGCCGCGAAACTCACGCCGGAGGGATTGACGCAAAGACGCGAGTGTTACGAGAAGGCGCTGGCCATCGATCCGGCCTGCGCCCTGGCATATCAAGGACTCAGCTCCTACTATTGCTCAGGCGGCCATGTTCGGTCTCGGCGCCGCCGCGCGAAGCTTTGCTGGAAGCTCGGCAAGCAGGCGCAGAAGGCGCTCGAGCTGGATGAATCGCTCGCCGAGGCGCACTCCTGTCTGGGAACCGTGCTGGGATTCCTCGATCTGGACTGGCATGGCGCCGAACGCGAGTTTCGCCGCGCCATTGAACTGAATCCCGCAAGGCACGCCGCCGCGCTGGCATTATGCTTCGCAACTATCTGCGAGTCGTCGGGCGCCTGGAAGAAGCCACGGTCGAGATTCAGCGCGTTGTCGAGATGGATCCGCTCGTCGGCCATGCACGTCGTGAATCTGGGCTGGATGTTTTATGAGCGCCGCATTTCGATCGGGCCATTGAGCAGTACCGCAAGGCCATCGAACTCGATCCCACGCACTACATGGCCTACTGGATGATGAGCGGGGCGTTATATGTGCAGGGCAAATTGGACGAGTGCCTCGCCAGCATCGAGAAAGCGGTGGATGCTCTCGAGCCGCGTGCCCTGGGCGCTGGGCTATCTGGCGATGGTGTCGCCAGGCGTCGGCCGCATCGACGAGGCGCGCGCAGTGCTTGACGAGTTGACCGAACGCCGCAAGACGCGGCTTCGTCACGCCGATGAGTTTTGCCATTTGCCACATCGGACTCGGCGAGATCGACGAGGCGTTCCGCTGTCTCGATCAGTGCCTGGAAGAGCGCGACCCGACGCTGTTCTGCTGCGCGAGCCAACGCTGTGCGCCCATTCACGCCGATCCGCGTTTCCGCGCGCTGCTGCGCAAAGCTCAACCTGGAAGCTTGACGCTCAGCTCGCCGACGTCTTGAGCGCTGCGCGGTCTGCGATGCCAGGAAATCCAAAATAGCGCGGTTGGCCTCTTCCGGTCTGATCGCTCGGGAAGATGTGGCTGGCGTGCGGATAGCATGACCAGCTTGGCGCCGGGAATACGGCTCGCGATCAGCTTGCCGTTGCCGGGCGGAACCAGCCGGTCGTGCTCGCCGTGAATCACCAGAGTCGGCGCGGTGATCTGCGGCAAGCGGCTGTACGCTTCCCACGCGAGAATTCCCTGAAGCTGCGCCATGTAGGCTTCCGGGCGCGGCAGCCACGGGCGGCGGACGTTCAAATCTTCGTCGATCCGTCGCGCGCGGCGTCGCGGGATCGTAGATGAACGGAATCGCGGCTTCGGCCGCTTCTTCCGGCGACATGGACTCCGCGCGCCATGAGCATCTTGGCCGACTTCGGGCTCGGCTTGCACGGCCGTCGGACCGCCGGCCGCGGTGCAGCCCAGAATCAGCGAACGCACGCGCTTGGGATTCGCGAGCGTCAACTCCTGCGCGATCATCCCGCCCATCGAGATCCCGATAGACGTGCGCGCTTTCGATGCCGGCCGCATCCAGCACCGAATCGCATCCGACGCCATCAGACGCGATCGGATACGGACCGGGCGGCATGTCGCTGCGCGCGATGCCGCGGTTGTCGATCGCGATGGTGCGGTACTTCTCAGCGAGCACCGGCCGCGTGCGATACCACATGTCGGACGGATAGCGCCAGGCCCATGATGAGCAGTACCGGCTCGCCCTGGCCGCGCTCGTCCCAGTAGATCTTCGCGCCTTGATTTTCGATGAACGGCATTTGATTTCCTACCGTCAGTGTACGCCGCGACTAGCACCGCGATGTTCGACGCTTTGGACGTCTGGCCGCCGATCGTGATGGTCACCGGATAAGTTCCGGGCGCCAGGTTCGCCGGCACCGCCGCGTTCACTTGATAGAGACCCGCGAAGCCGGGAGCGAGGCCGCAGAACGTCGGCGTGACTTGCTGAGTGCCGATCGTGACCGTCGCCTGCGACTTGCAGGTGGATGACGCCGACGTGGCCGGATCGCCGCTCGCGGGTTGATTGTCCACCGGACCCAGTCCGTTGGCGAAAAGCTGAATGCGTTTGGCCGCGCACGGATCGGGATTCGATGGGCTGATCGACTTTGAACTGCGCGTCCAGCGCCGCGGCCTCGCCGCCGCCGATTTCGAAAAACGCCGGAGCATAGTCGGCCAGCGGCACCGTGACCACGTTGCCGAACGACGATGCCAAACGCCCGTCCAGCGGTCACTTTCACCTGAACCGAACTTTGCCCGGCAGTTCCCACGGCACCTGCACGTTCACCTGATTCGCGACTGGCGTATAATAAGATGCCCGGGCACGCTGAGCTCGCGCGGACGGCACGTCGAAACTCACGGTGGTGAAATCGATGGCCAGCGGAAGTATGGCCGCGCTCGCCGACGCGGTGGAGTTGGCGAGGTTCGCGCCGAAGATGCTGATGTACGATCCAGGCGCGACCGGCTGGCCGATCGCGGAGTTCGCGGCATCCAGAACGCCGTTGGCGGCGATGATCGGTTGCCGCAGCGCGGTCGCAGCGAGCGAAAACGCCATTCCTCCGGCTCGCACGCCGAACGTGTAGTTGCCGGGCGTCGACCCGAGAATACGCCTCGGCGCCGGCGACGCCGTAGCGATCGGTACTCGCCTGCAGGTCCTGGAGCGACGCGTCACCGGTAACCGTGAACGTCGACAGTGGCGCCTGAGACGGGCACGCCGTGGCGTCCACCAGCTTCACCACGAACGGGTCCGGCGTCCTCTCCGAGGGCGGCGTCGCCGGGCGACGCCAGCACGATCAGATTCGCGGCCGTGCCGCTGCCGATCAGAAATTGATAGGGAACGCGCAGCGTCGAGGCGCCGTTCTGAATCGTCACGAAGCCCGAATATGATCCGGCCGCAGGCATCGTGCCGGACAGAGTCAGCTTCATGTTGGCCGTCGCATCCCGGCGCGAGCGAGAGGCTCGATTGATCGAGGGCCAGCGCTGGTACCGAGGGCTTCGAGTGCACGGCGCGATCGGCAAGCGACAAGCTCGCGCTGCTCGATCCTCGGTTCGTGATCTTGAATTGCTTCGTCACCGGCAGCGATGCAGGCACGCCGAATGAGATCGCCGGCGGGCTGACACCAGTAGCGTCGACTTTGCACCGCGGCGCCCGCATCCAGCTTGCCCGCCGCCCAGCGCCTGGATTCCGACGTTGTCGCCGGCTTCGTCGCTGGTGACTTCCTGAGTCGCCGTGTTCACCAATGCCGACTTGATTTCGCGCCGGCGAAAAGCCGGGATGCATCTGCTTCACCAGCGCGGCCGCGCCTGCCACCAGAGGCGTCGAGAAGCTGGTGCCGGAACCTGCGTCGTACCGGTTCGCGCTGTAAAGATCGCCGAGTGGATCGTAGGACTGCGCGGCGAGATAGATATCGGTGAAATAGCCGTCGCTGCCGCCGACCGCGACCAGGTCCGGCTTGATCGCGTTGTCGCCGGTGATCGGGTCCCAGTGAAGAGTAGTAGGACAGCAAGTTGAACGAGCTCTTGCTCTGTTCGATCAGCGGCCGGATCGATGAGCCGGTGTGTTCCGGACGTTGGCATCGATGAACGACTTGAGCGCGACTGCCGTCGGCTGTTCGAAATCATGATGGCGGGGATCATCGCTGCGCTCAAGACCGCCTGGGAAAGATGATGTCGGAGGCGTCGGCCATGTAGAAGATCACGCCGCGGCGCCGGCGTTCTGCGCGTTGGTAACCTTGTCGGAGAAATTGCAGGTGCCGCGCTCGATCAGCACGAATGCGCCGCTGAGCGATCCGGCCGGGAGCGCGCTGCACGCCAGGCCATCGTCACCGAGCTGCGGTCACGTCGCGCATGGGAGCAGCCATCGCGCCGACAGGGAAAGGCCGTCGCCCAGCGCGCCCTGCAATCTTCTGGAGATTCGAAGGAACGTCCGATCCCGGGACCTCGACGCCTTCCACCATGTAGTGCGAGTTGGTGGTCGACCCCACCGTGATCGCCGACGGCGCATCGCCCGGGCTCTCGATACTGTTCAGCGTCGGCGCATTGTAGCTCGAACGCGCCATCGCCATCGTTGCCGGCCGCGATCACCACCACCATGCCGGCCTGCGACCGCGTTCTCCACCGCCACCGCCAGCGGATCGCACGGAACTCCCGCGGGAACGCCGCAAACGATCGCCGAATCCAGCGGTCCGGTGAACGCCGGCCCGCCGAACGACAGCGACGCGATGTCCATGCCGTCCGCGAGCGCGTCCTCGAGCGCCAGAATGATCGCGTCGTCTCCGGCGAAATCGTTGACCTCGGGCGATCCGAACATCTTGTAGTTGCCGAGGAAGGCTTTCGGCGCGACGCCATTGAACGTCAGACCAGCGGGGCCGGTGTTGGAGACGCCGGCGGCCGCCGAAGCGGTGGCGGTGCCGTGGCCGCATGCGGTCGCGCGGCGAGTAGTCGTCGGGAACCGAATCGAGCCGCGGGATTCGCCGGGTCGCTGCCGGCGCTGCGTCGAGCGGAACGTAGCTGCGCGCCACGATCACCTTATTGTTGGTGAACGTCGGCGCAGTTCGGAATCGCGACTTCGACGCCGCTCGGATAAGCGGTCTTGCAGATTGGAAACCCGGGCGGCGGCTTGCAGCGACGAGTCCTGGAAGGCCGGATGCGTTTGATCGATGCCGGTGTCCAGCATCGCGATCTTGATTCCCGCGCCCGCGTTCTGAATGCCGCCGAAGGCGTTCCAGGCCGCGGGCGCGTTCACAAGCTGCGTGGCGCGATTCAGATTCAGGCGATAGCGCCGGCCCGCGACCACGCCTTTGACTCCCGGCAGGCTCTTCAGCTCATCCAGGCGCGTCCTTGGGCGCCACGACGAACACAGCGTTGAGCAGCGCGTTCGGACGATCCAGTGACTTGGATGCGCCGCGCAGCGAGTGCGCTCCGCACACTTTGCTGCCGGGCCTCGATCTGCTGCCGGTAGCTTCGCGCGGCCAGAGAAAGCCGCTGCGCGCCCGGACGCGAATCGCTCGGCGACGGGCGGATCGTCCAGGATCAGCGTGTAGTGCTGCGGCCGCGATTGCGCCCGGCCAGCCGGCAGCAGGAACAGGGCCGACGCAGCCGCACAAATCAGATTGACGAATGAAAGACTGCATAGTCTAATTGGATGAACCCGGCGGGCGCGGAATTTCCTACACCTGTGCGAACGCGCTGCGGAGGCTTATGGACTAGTTTACTTAAGCGCAGAGATAGGTTACATCTAGACGGAGGCGACCGCCGTTCCGGTCTTCAGCGCTTCCAGCTTTTCCGCCGCCAGTTGCTTCACTTTGGCGATGTTCTGCTCTTTGATCTTCTCGTAGCCGCGGATCTGGTCGGGCAGCATCGCGATTTCGAGCGCCAGCGGCAGATTCTCCGGCGTCAGGTTCGCCAGCACCTGCTCGATCAGATCGCGATACCACTGGATGAGCGAGCGCTCCAGGCGGCGATGCGCCGAGAGGCCGAAAATGTCGAGCGGCGTGCCGCGCAGGCCCTTCAAGCTGCTTCGAGCATCAGCAGCGGAGTCCGGAACCACGAGCCCAGCTTGAGTTTCTTGTGCACGCCGAAACTGCGCAGCAGCGGCGGATGCAGATTGTAGGAGATCGCTTCCGGCGCGGCCCACATGTCGCGCACGCGCTGCTCGAACTCCGGCTTGGTCAGCAGCCGCGCGACTTCGTATTCGTCTTTGTACGCCATCAGCTTGTACAAATATTTCGCGACGGCGTCGCGCAGCGCCGGTTCGGTGACCTTGTCGAGAAACTCGACGTATAACCTGAGCGTAGGCCTGGTTCTGATATTCGGCCAGTTCGGCCACGCGATCGAATGCTGGCTTGGCTCTTGGCGTCGGCCTTGAGGAAACTCTCCACCCACGCGGCGTCTTCGTAATATTTGCGGCCCCAGGCGAACGCCTGCAGGTTGCGCTCGATATCGACGCCGTTCCACTCCACGGCCTTCTCCATGGCTTCGAGCGAAATCGGGAATCAGGCCGCCCTGGTAGGCGATGCCGGTCATGAACATGTTGACCGCCATGTGGCTGCCGAACAGCCCCTCGGCCAGGCGGTTGGCGTCCACGAGCACGTTGCGGCCGCGATTGGTGACCGAGTTGAGCAGATCGAGCATCTGGCCGGAGCCGCCGAGCGGCGCGCGATTGCGAATCGTGTCGATGGTCGGGTACCAGGTCGGTGTTGATCACCGCGACCGTGCGATCGCGGCTGGCGGTGGCGAGGTTCTTCGGCTCCATGACGCCCAGCAGATCGAAGCCGAGAATCAGGTCGGCGTTACCCGCGTTCACTTTGGCGGGCGCTTCGATGGGCTGCTCGCTCACGAGCAGGTGCGACACCACGGCGCCGCCCTTTTGCGCGCTGCCGGTTTGATCGAGCGTGGCGACGTGACAGGCCGTCGATCCAGGCCGCCGTCGCCAGCAGCGCGTTGATGGTCACCACGCCCGTGCCGCCGATTCCCGGTCCGATGATGCGGTAGCCTTCGCCGGCTTTCACCATCCCGCGCGGCAGCGGAACTTCGGCGTCCGGAAGCTTGGGAAGCGACTTCTTCTTCAGGCCGGTGCCGGGCTTGATGTTCACCGTGACGAACGACGGGCAATCGCCCAGCGCGCAGGTGTAGTCCTTGTTGCACGAGGATTGATGGATGCGAATCTTCTGGCCGAGCTCCGTCATCACCGGCGTCAGGCTCATGCAATTGGCCTGCTTGACGCAGTCGCCGCAGCCTTCGCAGACTTCTTCGTTGATCACCAGCCGCATGCGTCGGCTCGGCATAAATCCCGCGCGATCGCTTGCGGCGTTTTTCGGCGGCGCACTCCTGGTCATAAATAATCACCGTGACGCCCGGGAATCTTCTCCATCTCGCGCAGCGTGCGCGGCAGTTCGTCGCGCGGGCGCAGTTCGGCGTTGGAAGCCAGTTCGCTGGCGTTGGTGTATTTGCTCGACGTCCTCGGCCAGCACCACGGTCTTGCGGATGCCCTCGGCCTGCAGCTTGCGCGTCAGCTCCGGGATCGGGAGCGCGCCGACGGCGGCCTGCCCGCCGGTCATCGCGACGTGGCCGTTGTACAGAATCTTGTAAGTGATGTTGACCTTGGCCGCGACGCACGCCTCGATGGCCAGGTATCCGGAGTGGAACAGCGTGCCGTCGCCGATGTTCTGGAAGATGTGCGTCTGCTCGACGAACGGCGTCATTCCGATCCAGGGCGCGCCTTCGCCGCCCATGTGCGTGAGGAAAACGAAATTGCGGTTGGGATCGTTCAGCCGCATCGCCATGGTGTGGCAGCCGATGCCGCCGCCGGCGATCTGGCCGTCCAGCAGCAGGTGGAACGGTTGTGCGGGCAGCCCGAGCAGAACGCCGCCGGACGCGCGCCGATCGGTTTCGATAACGGCCAGCTGCGGGCTGGTGGCGCTGGCAACGCGCGCTCCGGCCTGGTGCAGCACGTCGCACAGAGCCTTCGCGATCTTGTCGGGATCCAGTTCGCCCGATGGGCGGAAAATGCGACTTGCCCAGGATCGCCGGGCGCGACGGCTGATCGTACAGAATCTCGCGAAGCTGCATCTCGATGAAGCTGCGCTTCTCTTCGACGACCAGGATCGTCTCCAGGCCGCGCGCGAATTCGCGGACGAACTCGGGGTCGAGCGGAAACGGCATGCCGATCTTTGCCGATGCGCAGATCTCGTCGCGAACGCTTCGAGATCGCGCAGCGCCTGCATCAGGTCGAAATAGGATTTGCCGGTGCTCAGCATGCCGACGCGGGCCTCCGCGCCGTTGTGGCGATTGATGCCGTTGAGCCGCGCGAACTGGCGCGCCGCCTCCAGACGCCGGATGTTGACTTCGTTCTCCAGCGCCAGCGTGACCGGCGGAACCAGCCGCGGATCGGTGTAGCTGCTCGTAGCCTTCCGGCAGCCGGATGGACGGGCTTATCCGAGATCGATCTCCGCCGTGCCGCCGCCGTCGCAAACATCGGTGACCAGCTTCAGCGCCACCCAGCCGCCGCTGAATCGCGACAGCGCGATGGCCAGCGCGCCGTAGTCGAGAATCTCCTGCATGTTGCCCGGATATAAATAAGGAATGCCCAGGTTGTAGAGGCTCAAGTCGCTCTGGCTGGGAATGGTGGAGCTTTTCGAAATCGGATCGTCGCCGCACAGCATCAGCGCGCGCGCAGTTCTTGTCCGGTGCCGGCCAGGTTGGCGTGCCGGAAAATATCGCCGCAGCGATCGACGCCCGGCCCTTTGCCGTACCAGATGCCGACCACGCCGTCGACCTTGCTCTTTCCGATCACGTCGTAGATCTGGCTGCCCATCACGGCGGTGGCCGCCAGGTCCTCATTGACGCCGGGCCGGAAGTGGATGTTGTGCTCGGAAAGCAGCTTGCCGGCGCGCGCCAGCGCCATGTCGTAGCCGCCCAGCGGCGAACCCTCGTAGCCGGAAATGAACGTGCCGGTGTTCAGGCCGGCGCGGCGGTCGCGGCGCATCTGGTCGATGGGCAGACGCACCAGCGCCTGGATGCCGGTCAGGTACACTCGGCCGTGTTCGAGCGTGAATTTGTCGGAGAGCTTCATAGCGCTAGCTGGGTATCCGATTCATGCTATCACGCCCGTTGGAACCGGAGTTCAGGATGCCGCAAGGCCGCGTCCCGCCGCCTAAGGTCTGGGCTCGGCGAACGCCAGTGTGTATCCATCGCGATCGCGAATGCCGAACTCGATGGTCCCGTAGTCCATCTCTTCCAAGGGCCAAACCACTGGGGCCGCGTCCTTGACGCGCGCGAATAACTCGCGCACGCCGCCGTCTAGCTCGAAGTACAAGGTGCCAGTGAAGGCCGGCTGCGTGCCCAGATGCGAACCAGTCGAGAGCATCAAGTCCGTGTCTCCCGCCCGCAGCATGCAATTCTCGCCTTCGCCGTCATTCGGCGAACGCCACACCAGCTCGAATCCGAGAACTTGGGTGTACCAATCGATGGCTCTCGAAAGGTCCTCGACCCGCAGAACCGGCATTACGCGCTTGAAGGAAGACACCCGATGCTCCTTGAAATGAGTTCGCACCATTTTACTACCCGATTCGTGATATGATTCCCGCCGAAGGTGGGAAGTACTAGGACGTGCGGGCGGCGCCTGGGGGTTGCACTGCCCGACGCTGGGCGTAGGATGGTTAAGAAGGAAGGAGGGTTCCCCATGCGGGTGATTGTAACGGCGATGGCGGTGTTAGCGGTTGTGGTGCTCGCGGCGCCTGCCTTCGCGCAGGACCGGCCGAACTTTTCGGGCAACTGGCTGTTCGACGCCTCGAAGAGTGAATTGCACAATGTCAAGATCGCGAGCGCTACCTGGACGATCAAGCAGGACGAAGATTCCATCCACATCAAGCAGGTGGATGGCAGCAACGGCAAGCCGATCGAACTGAAATGCTCCACGGACGGGAAAGAGTGCGAGGTAAGCGGTGAAAAGGCCAAGGCGTCGTTCTGGTACAACGGGCCGATGCTGGTGGAGATGGAAACACGCGGCGATCACGTGGTTCGTTACCGTATCAAAATGTCGGAAGATGGCAAGACCATGCGGATCGAGACCACGCAAATCGTTCCGCAGGACAACGGCATCGACGTTCTGGTGTTCCAGAAACAGTCGTAGGGCCGCAGCTTAGGCTGGAGTTCTCGCCAGCTTGGACTGGAGCCCTGCCTTCACATCGGGCCACTCGCGATCGATCACGCTGAACCACACGCTGTCGCGGATGCGGCCGGTGGAGCAGACGATGTGATTGCGGAAAATTCCCTCCTGCTTCGCGCCGATGCGGAGGATCGCGTTGCGCGATTTTTCGTTGAGCACGTCGGTCTTTAGTTCCACGCGCAGACACCCTAGTTCCTCGAACGCGTGCCGCAGCATCAGATACTTGGCTTCCGTGTTGATCGCCGTGCGCTGCCACGTCGCGCCCGATCCAGGTGGCGCCGATTTCCAGTGCCGGTTGGGTTTGTCGATATTCATGTAGCGCGTGCTGCCAACCACGCGGCCGGTGCTGCGCTGGACGGTTGCGAAGGGCAGCGCGGTGCCGTCGGCCTGCCACTGCAGCGCCAGGCGGATGTAGGATTGCATGTCTTCGCGCGTGCGCACTTGCGTCGGAATCCAGCGCCACAGTTCTTCATCCAGTGCCGATCTCGCACAGCGCGTCGACATGATCCAGCGTCAGCGGCTCCAGCCGGACATGTGCGCCTTCGAGCACGACCGGCTTGATTTCGGCGAGCATGCATCGCCATTCTAACGCGCGGCAGCCGACCGTCCCGAAGTCCTACCGCCGAGTTGAACCACTCGGTCCGCGGAAGAGTAAGATACAAGATCGCCCCAATATGCTGGACATCTCCTCGCACGATGTTCTTTTGATTGGCGGTGGTGGAGCCGGGTTGAGAGCCGCCATCGCCGTCGCCGAAACGAATCCCAACCTGAGCGTCGCCGTTATTTCCAAGGTCTATCCGATGCGGAGCCACACCGTGTCGGCGGAAGGTGGAGCCGCCGGCGTCATCGGGAAGAACGACAGCCTGGACGAGCACTGCTACGACACCATCTCAGGCGGCGACTGGCTGCCCGACCAGGATGCCGTGGAGGTGTTCGTCAAGGAAGCGCCGCAGGAATTGACGCGCCTCGAGCACTGGGGCTGTCCCTGGAACCGCGAACCGGACGGCCACATCGCCGTTCGCCCGTTCGGCGGGATGAAGAAAGAGCGCACCTGGTTCGCCGCCGACAAGACCGGCTTCCACATGCTGCACACGCTCTTCCAGACTTCGCTCAAGTACGACGCGGTGGCGCGCTACGACGAATACTACGCCACCAAGCTGTTGATGGATGACGGGCAAGTGCAGGGCGCGGTGGCCATCGAGCTTTCCAGCGGCAAGATCCAGGCCATCACCGCCAAGGCAGTCATCATTTGCACCGGCGGCTGCGGGCGCGTGTTTCCGTTCACCACCAACGCCGCGATCAAGACGGGCGACGGCATGTCGTTGGCCTATCGCACCGGCGCTCCGCTCAAGGACATGGAGTTCGTCCAATACCATCCCACCGGTCTGCCGTTCACCGGAATCCTGATCACCGAGGCGGCGCGCGCCGAGGGCGGCTACATGCTCAACAAGGACGGCTACCGCTATCTGCAGGACTACAATCTCGGCACGCCGCAGCCGACGCCGGTGCTGCGCAGCATGGAACTGGGGCCGCGCGATCGCCTCTCGCAAGCGTTCGTCAAGGAATACGAGAAGGGGCGCACCGTGGAAGGTCCGTATGGCGCCGTCGTGCATCTCGACCTCCGTCATCTCGGACAGAAGAAGATCGACGCCAAGCTTCCGTTCGTCCGCGAGCTGTGCCTCAAGTACGAAAATCTCGATCCGGTGAAAGAATTGATTCCCGTGCGCCCGGTGATCCATTACATGATGGGCGGCATTCACACGGATTTGAATGGCGCCACGCCCCTGCGCGGTTTGTACGCGGCCGGCGAAGCGGCTTGCGTCAGCATCAACGGAGCCAATCGCCTGGGTTCGAATTCGCTGACCGAATTGCTCGTGTTTGGAGCGCGGGCCGGTCGCGCCGCCGCCGAGTTCGCATCGGTGCAGAGGCCGCCCGGACGCCATCTGCTCGCGCAGGCAGCCGAGGAAGAGGAACGGCTCCAGAACCAATTCCTCCACAAATCCGGCGGGCGCGAACGTATCGCCACGCTGCGCGAAGAGATGCAGAAAACCATGGAGCAGAGCGCCGGCATTTATCGCTCGGGCGAGTCGCTCCAGCAGGCCGCCGGAAAGCTGCGCGAGCTGCAGGAACGTTTTCAAGACGTCGGTCTCGACGATCACAGCCGCGCGTTCAACACCGAGCTGGTCTCGGCGCTGGAGCTGGCCTCCATGCTGGATGTCGCCGAGTCCATGATCCAGTGCGCGTTGCAACGCACAGAATCGCGGGGCGCGCACCAGCGCACCGATTTCCCGAAGCGCGACGACCAGAACTACCTGGCGCATTCGGTGGTGAGCCGCCGGGAGGATGGAACTCCGGTCGGTGGAATATCTGCCGGTCACCATTACGCGCTGGCCGCCTGCGGAACGAGTTTACGGAAAGTAACTAGACCATGCCTGAACAGATCGCTGTCGAAGTTACGCGCTTCTCTCCGGAGCGCGATAAGACGCCGTCGATTCAAAGCTTCGATGTTCCGCTCCGCAAGGAATGGGTTGTTCTGGACGCGCTGAACTACATCAAGGACAAAGTGGACGGCTCGCTGTC
Source organism: Terriglobia bacterium (assembly GCA_963792065.1). Lineage (GTDB taxonomy): Bacteria > Acidobacteriota > Terriglobia > Bryobacterales > Bryobacteraceae > Palsa-89. The sequence goes on along the minus strand of CAWBUU010000001.1, from coordinate 3,836,661 downwards.
GTTCCGCTGGTCCTGCCGCATGGGCGTGTGCGGAAGTTGCGGAATGATGGTGAACGGCGAGCCCAAGCTCACTTGCGCGACCTTCCTGACCGACTACGCGCCCGGCCCGGTGCGCGTCGAACCGCTCAAGAATTTTCCGGTGATGCGCGACCTCATCGTCGAGATCACGGATTTTCTCGGCAAGCTCTCCAAGGTGAAGCCGTGGATCATCCGGCAAAAGGAGAAGCCCGCGACGGACGGCGAGTACCTCCAGACGCCCGAGCAGCTCGACACCTACAAACAGTTCAGCATGTGCATCAACTGCCTGCTGTGCTACGCGGCCTGTCCCGGTGTACGGCCTCGATCCGCTGTTCTCCGGCCCAGCGGCGCTGGCGCTGGCGCAGCGCTACAACATGGATTCGCGCGACGAAGGCAAGGAAGAGCGCATGGACATTCTTTCGCAGCACGACGGAATCTGGGGCTGCACCTTCGTCGGCGAATGCACCGAGGTCTGTCCCAAGCACGTCGATCCGGCCGGCGCCATCCAGCAGTACAAGCTGACCGCGACGCAGGAGTGGTTCAAGTCATTCATCATGCCCAAGGGAGGGAAGTGATGGCGACCTACACCGAGTATCCGCCCAAAGGCTACCGCGTCCGCATGTCCACTTATTGGTGGCTGGGCAAGTGGGCTTATCTGAAATTCACGCTGCGCGAGATCAGCAGCGTGTTCGTGGCTTGGTTCGTCCTCGAGACGCTGCTGCAGATCAACGCGCTCATCAGCGGCCCCGCTGCGTACACCGCAGTTCCAGGATTTCTTCCGCAATCCGCTGGTGATCGTGCTCAACGTGATCAGTTTGTTCTTCGTCGTGTTTCACACCTTTACGTGGTTCAATCTGGCGCCCAAGGCGATGGCCGTGCGCATGGGCGGCAAGCGCGTTCCGGCAACATTTTGATCTCCGGGCCGAATTTCGCGGCGTGGATAGTCGTGTCCGCCATACTGGCGTGGCTGCTTTTGCGAGGCTGACATGCACAAACGATCCAACGAACCTTTTGTGTGGCTGCTGTTCAGCGCGGGCGGCGTAGTGGCGGCGCTCTTCATTCCGATCCAGTTGTTCCTGTTCGGCGTGGCGTTTCCGCTCGGCTGGCTGGACGCGCCGGGCTACGACACGGTGCACAACCTGGCGCACGGTATCATCGGCCGCCTGTACCTGCTGGTCCTCTGCACTCTGCCGCTGTTCCATTGGGCGCACCGCTTCCGCTACACGCTCTACGACGGCCTGCAGATCAAGCATCTGAACGAGCTGGTCAACACGTTCTGCTACGGCGGCGCGATTGTCGGCACCGCCATCGCGGCGTACCTGATCTGGCAGATTCCATAGTCGCGCCGGCCGTCGAGCGCTGCTGAATTATACTGAAGCTGTCTATGGACGTCGAACGCACCAATGGAGTTCATTCTGCAACAGCAGGCCAAGGCTGAGGCAGAAATGGCCGCGATGCGGCAGCGCCAGGCCGAAATGAGCGAGCGAGCAGGCCAAAGCCGAGGAACGCCAAGCCAAAGCCGAAGCCAAAGCCGAACGCCAAATGGCCGCCATCCGCAAGCTCATCCTCACCGGCATGAAGATGATCGTCAAGAACGGCGAGGGCCTTCAAGCGATCTCTGCAGCCGAAGTTCGCAGCCTGGCCGCAGCGCAAAAAGTAACCGAGACCAAGCTGCAAAACCTGCTCGACGCCTGGCGCCGCAACGGCAACGGGCATCGCCCCAAGCGCTAGCCTGCATCGGCGCCTCAATCTTGTCCTCCCCTCTGCCCCTCGAAATCACGCCGCAGGAAGTGCAGCTCCGCCTGCACGCCGGCGAGCAGCTCATCCTCATCGACGTCCGCGAACCCGTCGAATTCCAGACCGCCCGCATCGAAGGCGCCGAGCTGATCCCCATGCGCTCCGTTCCCGCCGAACTCCAGCGCCTGGAAGCGCTCGCCGACGAAAGCATGCTGGTGGTCTTTTGTCACCACGGCGTTCGCAGCCTCAACGTCGTCAACTGGCTGCGCGAACAGGGCTCTCGACAATTGCCAGAGCATGGCCGGCGGCACCGACCGCTGGAGTCTCGAGATCGATCCATCAGTGCCCCGCTACAACTGAGACTTTTCCCCGCGCGCCGCCACTACCTATCTAAAATCTCCTTGGATACGAAATGCGCGCGCTCGTGGTCCTGATAGTCGCGCTCACTGTTGCCTCGGCTCTCCACGCCGAGGCCGCCGCTTTATTCCGCCGAAAGCATCGTAAATGCCGCGGACAATCAGTCCGGCGCCGCTCGCTCCCAATACGCATCGCCACCATTTACGGCAAGTATCTCGCGTAGGGCACCAAGGCCGTCACCGCCGACGACATTCGTGGCGGCCGGCTGCCCTCGGTGTTCCCCGGCATCGGGCGCCCACGTCGCTGATCGGCGGCCTGCGGGCGAACCTCTACTATGTCTCGCCCACGCAAATCAATTTTCTCGTGCCTGCCAATCTGCTTCCTGGAACGGTCTACCTGTACGTCATGGTCGATGCCACGGACGGTCCCTCCGTCCCTGATCCACGCTGGCCGCCTGCTCGCCGGCGCTCTTCCAACTCGACCTCGACAACGCCGTTGCGACGCGCGCCGACGGTTCGGTCATCACGCCGTCTTCGACCCTGCCCGGCCCGGCGAAGTCGTGGTGCTGTACGCCACCGGCCTCGGCCAAACCACGCCGCCCGGTCGTCTATCCGGTCAACTCGCCGAAGCAGGCCGCTCCTCTCGCCCGCATTGCGGAATTCAGTGTCCTTGTCGATGGCCTTGCGCTCGATCCGGGCGCCATCGCCTACGCCGGCATTACGCCCGGGTTCGCCGGCTTGTACCAGATCAACGTTACGCTTCCCGATTGGACCGCCGCCAATCCGGAAATTCGTATCGGACTGGCCGACTCGCTCAGCCCGCCCGGCGTGAGGCTTCCGGTGCAGCCTTGGTAGTGCCGCCGCGGTTTCAAGGCACTTCTCGAGCCTTAGTGCTAAACTGAGCAATTTGGTACGTCATCAAGTCGCCAGTTCTCGCTCTGCTGGCGCTCGCGCTGGCTTCCAGCTTTTGGAGCTTTCTCGATGTCGCCGGCGCCTACACGCAGAGATCCGCTTCCTTTGGAGTCGAAGGCTTCGAAGCCCGCTTCGATCCGCTTCGCAAGACCGTTACGTCCGCAGTCCGTGTTCGGCTACATCTCCGATAACCCGAAAGACGACCCCAGCGACCAGGCCGAGTTTTATCTCACGCAGTATACGCTCGCGCCCGCCATCGTGACCTCATCCATTCTTGGAAAAATTAGTGATCGTCAACTTGCACGCTCGCGCAACCGGATCCGCAAATTTTTCGAGGCCAAGCACCTGACGGTCGTTGCAGAATTTTGGAAACGGCGTCCTCCTCTGCCGCCCGATCACCAGCGCAATGACCCTGCTCTGCATCGCGCTCGCCTGGCTCGCCGGCATCGGCCTGCTGCGTTTTCTATTCCCTGCGCCGCTGCGCTGGTCGCTGCACAACGTCGCTGCTCGATCTCTCTGGGCGCGGGCGCCGGAATCGGAATCGCATCCTGCCTGTACTTCCTTGACGCTCGTGCTGGCCGGCCGCAACGTTATCGTGCTGGCCGCCGCTCGAAGGAGCCGCTCTGGTCGCGTGCGATCGCGCTGGCCGTCCGCGCCCGAAGCCTCGCGGCGATGTGCTGTCCTTGGCCTCCGCGCCCCCCACCACCTGGTACCTCACCGCGCTGTTCTTCGCTGCCATCGCTATGGCCGCGACTGTCTTCATCACTCATTCCGCCTCCAAACCGCATGGCGAGTGGGACGCCTGGTCGATCTGGAATCTTGCACGCGCGCCTCCTGTTTCGGTCCGGCGAACTCTGGAAGCAACGCCTTCTCCAGCCAGCTTGCCTGGTCGCATCCCGACTACCCGCTGCTGATTCCCGGCACCATCGCGATGAGCTGGACCCTGGCGCGCTCGGATTCGACCGCTCGCCCCCATCGCGATCGCGTTCCTGTTCACCTTCGCCACCGCCGGCGTGCTGATCGCTACGCTCGGCATGCTGCGCGGCAAAGCGCAAGCCTGGATCGGCGGCGCGCTGCTGCTCGGCACCGTGGCGTTCGTCGAGATCGGCGCCATGCAATACGCCGACGTTCCGCTGAGCTTCTTCATCCTCGCGACCCTGGCGCTGCTGTGCCTGCAGGATCGTTATCCCGAACGATCCGCGCTTCACTATCCTGGCGGGACTGACCGCCGGCTTCGCTGCGTGGACCAAGAACGAAGGCCTGTTGTTTCTGCTGGCCGTGTTGCTGGCGCGCGCCATCGCCATCTTCCGCTTCGGATCCCGGACGGCTCTGGCGCGGCAGTTCGGCGCTCTGGCCGCGGGCCTTGGCATTCCCGCTCGCCATCGTGGCTTTCTTCAAGTTGCGTTTCGCGCCGCCCAATGACCTGACCGCCGCCGGATCCAGCCGAAATCTTCGCGCATCTCACCGATTTCAGCCGCTGGATGACCGTGTCATCGAATTCGGAAAGGATCTGGAGCTTCGAACGCATCGTCGTGAACGGCCAGATGACGGCGGCTTTCTCGATTCCCATCGCTCCTGGTGCTGCTGCTCTATTGGTTTCTGGTGCGATTTCGCGTCGAAGAGCGCGATCGGCTTTCGTTTGCCACCGTCGCTCTCGCCGTCGCCGTGATGCTGGCCGGCGATTTCGGGTTTACGTTCTGCTTCCCAACGACGTCAACTGGCAGCTCACTACCTCCGCTGGATCGCATCTCTTCTGCAACTGTGGCCCGCCGGGCTGCTGGCGTTCTTCCTGGCCGCCAACGCCCCGCAGCTCGCCGCCCAGCCAAAGGCTGCCGACAAACCCAAGGCAGCCCAGCACGGCGCCAAGCCACGACGCCGCGCCGCCCAAACCCGCTGACGAACCTCGGCCAACGAAACCCATCTGACCTCGGCTTGCGTTTAAACTGAAGAAGGAGCTTCGTATGCATCTGCGGCTTGTGTCGGTTGTCGTCGGTCGCGTTGGCGGCCGCTCTGGGTCTAGCCGCGCAGGATCCCGGCGCCGCGCCCCGATCCTCCCGCGACGGATCCCAGCCGGTGAAAAACAGCTCGGCACCAAACCGGTTCAAACAAATCCGGACGATTTTGTCATTCCCACCGGCACCAAGGTTCCCCTCAGCATGATCAACAGCGTCAGCACCCGCACCGCCAGCGAAGGCGACCGCATCTATCTCGAGACCGTTTTCCCGATCCTCGCCAACGGACGCATTGCCATCCCGCCGGGCAGCTACGTCGCCGGAACCGTCACCCAGATCAAACGCCCGGGCCGCGTCCATGGCCGCGGCGAACTGTATGTCCGCTTCGATTCTCTGACGTTGCCCAACGGCGTCACGCGCGACTTCCGCTCCCGCATCGGCAGCCTGGATGGCCGCGCCGCCGAAACGCTCGACAAGAATGAGGGCAAGGTCAAAGGCGAAGGCAACGTGGCCGGCGATTTGAAGACCATCGGAACTGCCGCTGGGGGCGGAGCCGGTGTCGGTAGCCTGGGAGGCGCAGTCTCCGGTCATCCCCTCGCGGGCGCCGGTATCGGTGGCGCAGCCGGAGCCGCTGCGGGATTGGCCTACGTGCTGCTATCGCGCGGCCCCGACGCCGTGCTCGCCAAAGGCACCACCATGGAAATGGTTCTGGACCGCCCGCTGCACTTCACGCACCAAAGAACTCGATTTTTCGAACTCCATGACCCGTCCCCACCAGACTGACGACTCCGGCCCTCTGCCCAGCCGCAAACCCCAGTCTTCGCGTCGCTGGCCGTTCTAGCCGAACAGTTCCGCGAGCGCTAGTTTGAATCCCGGCAGCAGCGCCGACGTGAGCGCATCGCCTACCTCGAGCGCGCGATCAGGCAGAGTTGCGCTGGTCCAGATTTCCACTTCCCGCGTCGCTGGATCGATCAGCCAGACCTCTTTCACGCCCGCCGCGAAATACTGCTTCAGCTTCCGATGAATCATGCGCGGCGTCTCGGATGGCGACAGTACTTCGGCGGCGATGTCGGGAATGATCGGAATCACCTTGGCGTTCTTCGAGTTCCTCGCGCCGATCGCCGAGAATGACGGCGACATCCGGCGACCTGCGCGTGTTTGGCGAAAGCGCGTAAAGATTTTCGGAGATCAGCGCCTCACCGATCGGATTCTTCTCAAAGTACTGGCAACACGAATAGAACAGCTTTCCCAGCACGCGATTGTGCCTATACGCCGGTCTTGTCATGTCGATCAACTCCCCTTCGTCGAGTTCGTAGCGCTTGTCTTCCTCGAACGGGTAGTTGTCGAATTCCTCGGCTGTCAGCAGAGTCTTCGCCGCGCCCATACGTTCAGTCTACCTCCAAGACACTCTGGCCTCTTGACGTTTCTGGGATAATCAGTAGTAGCGCGGGCCTGCGCCCGCTCTCCCTGTAACTCCCTTGGACGATTCCATTCTCATCCGCGGCGCGCGCGTTCACAATCTCAAGAACGTCTCGCTAGCGCTCCCGCACAACCAACTCACCGTCGTCACAGGCGTGTCCGGCTCCGGCAAATCGTCGCTCGTTTTCGACACCGTCTACGCCGAAGGCCAGCGCCGCTACGTCGAATCGCTTTCGGCCTACGCGCGCCAGTTCCTCGAGCGCATGGAAAAGCCCGACGTCGACGAAATCTCCGGCATCGCGCCGCCCATCGCCATCCGCCAGAAGAACACCACGCGCAATCCGCGCTCCACCGTCGCCACCTCCACCGAAATCTACGACTTTCTCCGCCTGCTCTACGCTCGCGTCGGCCGCAGCCATTGCCCGAAATGCGGACGCGAAGTCCGCCGCGACACCGTCGACCATGTCGCCCAGGAAATGCTCGCGCAGCCCGAAGGCTCCCGCTGGTACGCGCTCTTCCCCGTCCGCGGCGGCCCCAGCACCGAAGCGCTCCGCGACTACCTGTTCGAGCTGCGCAAGAAAGGCTTCACCCGCCTCTACCAGAACGGCCGCGTCTTCGAATTCTCCACTCCCGAATCGCTGCTCGACATCGATTTCAAACAACCCCTCTTCGCCCTGGTCGACCGCTTCGTCATCTCGCCCGACCTCCACCAGCGCCTGGTCGACACCACCGAAATCTGCTACCGCGAATCCGGCGAAGTCCTGTTCGAAGAAGCCACGCCTCAGAATCCGCCGCCCCGCATCGTACGCTTCAGCGAGAAATTCGCCTGCAAGCAGTGCAACATCGATCTCCTCACGCCCGAGCCGGCTCTATTCAGCTTCAACAACCCCATGGGCGCTTGCCCGCGCTGCCAGGGTTTCGGCAACACCATCGACTACGACCTCGACCTGGTCATTCCCGACCCCACCCTGTCTCTCCAGAAGGGCGCCGTCGAGCCCTGGACCAAACCGCAGTACGAGTGGTTCGGAACGAACTTCCGCAAATCCGCGCGCGCCAAGGTGCGCTGGAACGTTCCCTTCTGCGATCTCACCGCCGAAGAACAGTCCGCCGTCCGCGACGGCATCCGCGACTTCTTCAACGAAGTCGAAACCAAAAAATACAAGGTCCACGTGCGCGTGTTCCTCAGCCGCTATCGCGGCTACGCCGAGTGCCCCGATTGCCGGGCGTCGCGCCTGCGCAAGGACGCCCTCAATGTCCGCATCGCCGGAAGAACCATCGCCGAACTCGTGAAGCTCAACATCGCCGAGGCCCACGAGTTCTTCCAATCGCTCGAGCTGACGCCCGAAGAGTCCGCCATCGCCGACAAGATCCTGGTCGAGATCCGCCAGCGCCTCAAATTTCTGAACGACGTCGGCCTCGACTACCTCACGCTCGATCGCCTGGCCTCCACTCTCTCCGGCGGCGAAGCGCAGCGCATCCAACTCGCCACCTGCCTCGGATCGCGACTGGTGGGCGCCTGCTACGTTCTCGACGAACCGTCCATCGGACTGCATTCAGCCGCGACACCGGCCGCCTCATCCGCATCCTCGAAGAATTGCGCGACCTCGGCAATACCATCGTCGTCGTCGAGCACGATGCCGACCTCATGCGCGCCGCCGACCACATCGTCGATCTCGGCCCCGGCGCCGGCGAACTCGGCGGACGCATCGTCTTCGAAGGCTCCTACCGCAAAATCATGTCCGACGGCGAACGGGTCGCTCACCTCGCGCTACCTGCGCGGCGATCTCGAAGCCGCCCGCATCGCCGCCCGCCGCCCGGTCGACCCCAAGCGCATCGTCAAGTTCTTCGGCGCGCGCGCGCATAATCTCAAAAGCATCGACGTCGCGATCCCGCTCAACATGATGGTCGCGGTCACCGGCGTTTCCGGCTCCGGCAAGTCCACGCTGGTGCACGACGTCATCTACCAGTCGCTGCTGCAAAAGCTCCGCCAGCCCGCCGCCGAAGGCCTCTGGGAAGAGCTTGCCGCAAAAATCCGAAAAGATCACCTGCCGCCGCGTCGACAAAGCCGAGCTGCTGCGCGAAGTCATCCTGGTGGATCAATCGCCCATCGGCCGCACGCCGCGCTCCAACCCGGTCACCTACATCAAGGCCTTCGATCTCATCCGCGAGATCTTCGCCTCCACGCCCGACGCCAAGAAACGCGGCTACAGCTCCGGCCACTTCTCGTTCAACATCCCCGGCGGCCGCTGCGAAAATTGCCAGGGCGACGGCACCGTGACCGTCGAGATGCAGTTCCTCGCCGACGTCGAGCTGGTGTGCGAAGAATGCAAGGGCACGCGCTTCAAGAGCGCCATCCTCGACATCCGCTACAAGGGCCTGAACGTCCACGAAGTGCTGCAGCTCACCGTGAAGGAAGCGCTGTCGTTCTTCTCCGAATCGAAGCGCCTGGTCACGCGGCTCAAAATTCTCGCCGACGTCGGCCTCGGCTATCTGCGGCTCGGCCAATCCGCCACCACGCTCAGCGGCGGCGAAGCCCAGCGCGTCAAGCTCGCCGCGCATCTCTCGCAGGCCACCTGCGCCGGCGCGCTCTACATCTTCGACGAGCCGACCACCGGGCCTGCACTTCGACGACATCGCCAAGCTCCTGGCCGCGTTCCGCCGCCTGATCGAGAGCGGCGGCAGCATCCTGATCATCGAGCACAACCTCGATGTCATCCGCAGCGCCGACTGGGTGATCGACCTCGGTCCCGAAGGCGGCGAGCGCGGCGGCCAGATCGTCGCCGAAGGAACCCCCGAGCAGATCGCCGCCGCGAAGAATTCCTACACCGGCCGCTACCTGAAGGAACTCACCGCCAAAGCCGCCCGCTGACCTGCTCACCGCTTCGCCGTTTTAATCTAGATTTCAGGTGATGACCGCTATCAAAGTTGTTCGAGGATCCGGTATCCTCTTCGCGCATTGCCTCGTCGCGGCAATCGGAACTGCGGTCGTCGTCGCTGAGTTCCATATCACTTACCGAACTGCGACCGGAAGACTAGAAGCCATCTCATAAATCCCGGTCCCAAGGTCGGGTGACTGAGGGTTGTGAGGAGAATTGAAGATCCCGTTAGCGTTGCCTCACTCGTGAGGACCTATTCCGGCAAACCGGCTTTTCCCCGAAGGGCTTTCACGCGACGGTCTTCGCCGATGAAGCTCAACTCAGGGAGTGAAAGCGTTAAACCGACGCGAACCGGCCCTAACTCGACAATGCGCTGCAAAGCATTGATAGTGCCGTCCCTGTCCCCCAAGCCGGCATAGATCAAGACCTGCTGGAGCGCGCCCGGGGAAACGGCCGCCAGCTTCTCGACTTCCTGGCGACGTCCGGCGCGTCCATACGCGTAACCCAGATACCGCGTATTCGGGGCTGATGCGAGAATCTTAATCGCATCGTCGATTCTCCCTTCGGCCAACAATACGCGACCTTGACATTCGGCGATGTCCGATGACTTCGCGCAGTGTGCGGACGCTTCCTTGTACCGGCCGGCTGAAATCAGCACGCCGCCGTACACATAATGCAGCGCCGGCGACAGCGGGTCGGATTTTTGGGCCGCATGCAACTGCTGAACTGCCTCGTCGATCCTCCCGAGCGGCCAAAGAAGAAAGATTACGTAATTAAGACGCGTCAGTTCCGAGTTGGGGTTGAGTTCAATCGCGCGGCGGAAACTGGTTTCCGCCTGAGTCCATCGTCCATCGCGCGCGTAAACCACTCCCAGCGCGTCATGAGCTTCCTCCAACAACGGGTCCAACTGAATGGCCTGTTGGGCCGCGAAGCGCATTTTTACGAGGTCATCCGGTTCGGCGTCGCCAATGCTCGCCAGGTAAGCGTACGCCTCGGCGAGACCAGAGTATGCTGGGGCAAAGGCGGGATCTTTAGCGATAGCGTCTTGGAAGGGGATGGGGCTGCGCCGGCGAACTCCTGGCAGTAATTGCCCCGGTAGCCGCAGTAAGCTGCGGTCGCGTAGATAGAGGTCGTAGGCTTCGACGCTCGTCTCATAGCGCCGGCGGCCGCGGCCGAGCTTCAACCGCAAGCTATTCACGATGCCTCGCGAGATGTCGTCCTGGATGGCCACGACGTCGGTCAACTCCCGGTCAAATCGGCCTGACCACAAAGGAAAATCGTCGCGGGCGCGAACCAGTTGGGCAATGATCCGCAACTTCTGCCCCGTGCGCAGCACGGAACCCTCCAGAATGTATTCGGCTTGTAGCTGCTCCCCCGCTTCTCGCACATTCCGCGGCTTGCCTTTGAAGACGAAAGATGAGGTGTGGGAGCGAACGGCCAATCCATCGATGATGGAGAGGTCTCGGATAATCTCGTCGGTAAGACCGTCCGCGAAGTAAGCGTTCGAGGGGTCCGGGCTCAAATCGGTCAAGGGTAGAACCGCGATGGTGATTGGCGCGCGCCCGTGTTGAGCCCACCACCAGCCGGCGGCCGCCACAGCCACCGCAAGAACAGCAAAGGCGCCGCGAAGCCACGGCCGGCGGTACCACGTTTTGTCCTTTTCCACCGCCTCGGACGGGCGAAACGCAGGGATATAGCCACCCTTCGGGAGACTCAATGATCACTCTATCCCCGATGCCGTCTCCTGCGTAATATTCGGCCAGCCGAGCGCGCAGGCGACTCGCCTCGGTACGGACCGTGGAGTCCTGTTTAGCATCAAACCCGGGCTGTCGACCAAGGACCTCGATGCCTATAACGGATTCCTTGAGGTCGCCATCCCGGCCCTCCAGATGACGCTCGACGATCACCCGCAGAAACCGGGAGAGACGCTCATTACGGGCGAACCCAGGGCTCGCCAGTACGCGTTCCAGGTGCTTCCGCACTTCTTCGGCTGAGCATCCCGAGGGCGTCATCGGGTTCCAGCATAGCGCCTATTTTCAGGACGATGCAAATGTATAACACTCATTTACAACCCTTCTCGACTGGTTTTGCGGCAGGATCTGGTGCATGGTTTTCTTTATGCGAGCCTTTATACGAACCACGCGCGCCACTCCTGCTGCTCACGGCATGGGACCGGGCCGGTACCGCTTTCAGCAACTGGAAAAAGGTCCGGTTCGTGCGGCGACTTTCGGCGCATCCGGATGAACTGGTTTCTAAGGATTACGGAGCACCAGGCCGGAGACTGGACCTTCGAGCGGCGTCTGGGAATGGAAGTAATATGATGACAGGCGGACCAAAGGAACTACAGAGCAAGGGATTGATGGTTATCGCGGCGTTCTTCCTATTAGAGAGCGCGGCGGCCTTGGGGCAGTCAGGGGGAACGTTCGCGCCGACCGGCAGTATGACGATTGCGCGTAGTGGCCACACGGCTACCCTGCTGCCGAGCGGTAAACTCCTAATCGCCGGCGGCTATACGGGTAGCACCGTGCTTGCCAGTGCCGAACTCTACGATCCTCTCACCGGAACATTCGCCCGTACGGGGGATATGACCACGGCACGAGCTGGTCATACGGCCGTGCTGCTTCCGAACGGCAAGGTCTTGATCTGGGGGAGCGCCAGGATCCAGGGGAGCACCAGCGCCGAGCTTTACGATCCCTCCACGGGAACGTTCACCGCGACAGGGGCCCCGGTTCCACCCAACTTCTCGGGCGGCGGCGCCGTACTGCTTGCGAACGGCAAGGTCTTGTGCGGCAACGCGCTCTACGATCCGATCACGGGGACGTTTTCCGTGGCCACGATCCCATTTGATGCTGTCGTCACCGCCTTGCTCGCCGACGGCAGAGTCTTGCTTGCGAACAACTATTATGCGGCACTCTATGACCCGGCAAGCGATGCGACCCGGGTTACCGGCGCTCCCGTCCCGAACCTGTTGTATGAGGATGGGATCGCGTGGGCCCCGTTAGCCAACGGTAAGGTACTGCTGGCGGGTGGAATTTCGGAAGAAACTAACCTCTTCAGCACTGGCACGGAACTGTACGACCCGTTAACAGGGACCTTCACCCGTACCGGGGATATGACCATGGGCCGGGCTTACTACACTGCCACCCCGCTCGGCGACGGCTCCGTCCTCATCGCCGGTTCCAGTGCGATCGCTGTCAGTACCACTGCCGAAGTGTACGACCCAGTCGCCGGCGAGTTCTCGCGCACAGGAAACCCGACGATCGCCCGCCTCTCGAGTCAAACCGCAACGCTGCTCCAGGATGGGACAGTCTTGATCGCCGGCGGCTACACAAACATCTCAACCCCCGGTGACTCAAGCCCCTCGGCCAGCGCGGAACTTTATAAGCCGTCTGCGCCGGTCCCCGCGCCCATGCTGTTCTCGCTTTCGGGCGACGGGCACGGCCAGGGCGCTATCTGGGACGCCGCGACGGGACAGGTAACATCGGCCAGTAATCCCGCCCTCGCCGGCGAAACGCTGTCGATGTATACCACCAGCCTGATCGAGGGAGGCGTCATGCCGCCCCAAGTCAGCGTCGGCGGCCTGCTCGCCAAGGTTCTGTTCTTCGGCGACGCACCTGGATATCCCGGCTATTTTCAGGTCAATTTCCGCGTGCCCGACGGGGTATCGCCGGAAGCCGCCGTACCGGTGCGCCTGACTTATCTCGGACGGCCGGGCAACGAAGTCACTATCGCCGTGCAGTGATGTAGGATACCGGGAATGAACATCAGTTTCATTCCTCTGCCGATATCGCCCTAATGTACGTCTTCTTCTCCACGAGATCTCACTGACGCTCAATGGAAACTTCTGGACTCATTGATTCCCGAACCACAACGGCGTAAGGACGGCCGTGGTCGCCCCTGGCGCGGGCGGCGTGAAGTTCTCAACGGTGTCCTTTTCATCCTACGCACCGGTGCAGCCTGGGCTGATCTTCCCGAGCGGTATCCTCCTTACCAGACGTGCACAGGCGTTTCCAGCAGTGGATTCGCTCCGGTGTAATGCGCGGCGTGCTGGATGCGCTGGCCGAGGACCTGCGCAGCCGCCGTGGATTCGATCTTGAAGATGCCTACATCGACGGCAGCTTCGCCCCAGCGAAAAAAGGGCCCGGCGTGGGCAAAACCAAACGCGGCAAGGGGACCAAGATCATGGCAGTGGCCGACCGTCATGGTCTTCCCATCTCTATTTGCACGGAAAGCGCCACGCCGCATGAAGTGAAGCTGGTGCAGCAAACGCTGGCCGAGATCTTTGTGGAAGAACCGATCCGGCGTTTGATTGGCGACAATGCTTACGACTCCGACAGGCTGGATCGCGAACTGGCGGAGACCGGTGTAGAAATGATCGCGCCACATCGCAGCAACCGCACGAATCGGACGCAGGATGGCCGACCATTGCGTCGCTATCGTCGCCGATGGAAGGTCGAGCGGTTGTTTGCGAGGCTCCAGAATTTTCGCCGACTGGTTACGCGGTACGAGCATTCCCTCGACAACTTCACCGGTATGGTCCATCTCGCCTGCGCCCTGATCCTGCTCCGCCATTTTTGAGATGAGTTCTAGGTAAGGACATCTTCGATTGCCTGGCTGCGTTTGCCATCGGTTATTTCGTCTACCGACGCTGGCAGGCGCAACTCGCCTTTGGACCTGGTTGCCTGGTCTGGTCTGGTTCGGTCAGCGGGCCATTCGCTTCTGGTTCGAACAGCACGGACCGCTAAGCGCCCTCCACGGAAGCCGTTCGGTTTTTTCACAAATGTTCGGTGCTGGGTGCGGCTCCGAAAACCTAGGCTGCGTGGATTGGTTCGCCTACACTTTGCTCTTTCTGCGAACCAACTCTTACTCCGCCGGCGCCCGCTTCTGCATTTGGTTTAGAAAATACGAAACCGCCACATGGCCGAACCTTAAAAAGGCCGTCCTCGCCCTGCGGCGGCAATAGCCGGGCACCCTCAGCATCCCCAAACTGCGAGAAAATAGAAATAACTGAAGTATGTGGCCCATTTGCCTCTTCGTCGTCTTCCTCGCCTTCCAAACCAATTTCTATGAACTTGGCATGAAAGCCCTCGACGAAAAGCGCTACGACGCCGCAGTCGACAACTTCACCAAGGCCGTCGCAGCCGAGCCCAAGGACTACACGCTGCACTTCAATCTCGCGCTCGCCTACAGCCTGCAGGGCAGGGACGCCGACGCAATTCCGGAATACAAAACCGCCATCGGCCTGAAGCCCGACCTCTATCAAGCCAACCTCAACCTGGGCATCACGCTGCTGCGTTTGAAGCGCGCCGCCGAAGCCGCGCCGTATCTCGCCGGCGCCGCCGCCGAAAAACCGAAAGAATACCGGCCGAATTACTACCTTGCTTCTGCGCTTCTCAGCGCCGGAGACTACGAAAAAGCCGCGCAGTCCTTCACCGCCGCGCTCGAAATCAATCCCACAGTCGCCCGATGCCGAACTGGGCCTCGCGCACGCGCTTGCCAAACAGGACCGCCTCGCCGACGCGGCGCCCCATTTCCAAAAGGCCGCCGAATTGAATCCCAACTACCGCGACGACCTTCTCGAACTCGCGACCCTCTACGAAGCGCACCATCAGGCCGCTGAAGCGATCGCGCTCTATCAACAGTTCCCCGCCAACCCCGCCGCTCAGGAACGCCTCGGCGCGCTGCTGCTTCAAACCGGCCAAGCGCCCGACGCGATCCCGCCACTCGAAGCCGCCGTCGCAAAATCCCCGACCAATGCCAACCGCGCCGCCCTCGCCACCGGCTACCTCAAGAATCACCAGCCCGACAAAGCTCTGCCGCTGGTCGAACAGATCCTGCAGGCCGACCCGAACGACTTCGAAATCCGCATGCTGCACGGCCGCATCATTCGCGATCAGCGCAAATTTCCCGAAGCCGCCGAGGACTTCCTGCGCGCTGCCCAGATGAAGCCGGATTCGCCCGATGCCTGGAGCGAGCTGGCCGGCGCTCTGGTGATGGCTGAAAACTACGCTCCCGCACTCGCCGCCCTCGACCGCCTCGCCGCCATGCATGCCGAAAAACCCGGTCACGTATACCTGCGCGCCATCGTCTTGGATAAAATTAGACAGCGGGAGCCTGCTCTGGCGGCCTACCAGCGGTTTCTCGCGATGAGCAACGGGCAGAATCCGGACGAAGAATTCAAGGCCCGCCAGCGAGCTCGAATTCTCGAGAGAGAGATCAGGAAGTAGGTGGCTTTCATCCTTGCAGTTCTGATAGCGTTCGGCGATCTCACCGCCGTCAAGGCCGAACCCGACTTTAACAAACGGTCGGAGTTGGCGCTCGCTAACGCCGAGCAGGCCATCGATGCGGCGCACCAGGCCTACAGCGGCGGCGACAACAAGGCCCTCAATGCCTCTCTCGATGAAATCGTCGAATCTGTGGATCTGTGCTATGACGCTCTGCGTCAGACCAACAAGGCGCCGCGTAAGAACAAGTATTACAAACGCGCCGAACTGAAGGTCAGCGCGATGCTGCGTCGCTTGGCCGGCTTCCGCGATGAGGTCGGCTACGACGTCAGGCCTCAGGTCGAAGTAGTCCTCAAGCGACTGTCCGACGTCCACGACCACTTGCTTGCCGACATCATGAGTAAGAAGAAATGAGGTTCATGCCTCGGGAGGCTCGCATGCGAATCTTGATCGCGCTGCTTCTAGCCACTGCTGCGTTCGCGCAGGACAAGGATTTTCTCACGCCCGACGAGGTCGATCAGGTTCGCGAAGCGCAGGAACCCAATGCCCGCCTCGCGCTGTACGTGCATTTCGCCCGGGCGCGCATCGCGATGATCCAGCAGTTCCTCGGCAAGGAGAAGCCCGGCCGCTCCGCTTTGATCCACGATGTACTCGAAGAGTACACCCAGATCATCGACTGCCATCGACACCGTAGCCGACGACGCGCTAAAACGCCATGTCGCCATTGACGTCGGAATGAAAGCCGTGGCCGCGGCCGAAGCCGAGATGCTGGCCGCGCTTCAAAAGATCGAGACCGACAGCCCCAAGGATCTGGCGCGATTCGAATTTGTTCTCAAAGACGCCATCGACACTACGTCCGACAGCAAGGAGCTTTCTGAAGAGGACCTCCGCACGCGCGCGGTCGAGGTTGCCGGCCGCGAGCAGAAGGAGAAGGAAGAGCGGCAGGCCATGCTCGGCGACAAGGACGACAAGGAAAGTCCGCCAAGAAAACTGCCGCGAAGAAAGAGGACGACGGAAAACCCAAGCGCAAAGCTCCTACGCTCTACAAGCCGGGCGAAAAGAAACCCGACGATCAGTAAATACACGTGGACAGGCGACCACTCACATCGAGAAATTCCGCCTGGGCCTCGTTTCTCGCGCGATTCCTGATCCACTCCTCCGTCCGGCCCAATACTATCTCGGTCATAAGTGTTCTATTCGCTGCTTGCGCGGGCGCATGTTTCCTTTTAGTAAGTCGCGTCGAAAATATCAGCGCACAAGTTACACTTTACTTGGGTGCGGCTGCTCTTATTCAACTGCGTCTGCTCTGCAATCTGATGGATGGCATGGTCGCTGTCGAAGGCGGTTTCCGATCGCGATCCGGTGAGGTGTTAACGAATTGCCCGACCGCGTCTCAGACGTAGTAGTACTTGTATCTATCGGTTATTCGCTGCCCGACTTTCGATTCGCCCGGGAGCTCGGCTGGTCCGCCGCGCTGCTAGCAGTACTAACCGCGTACATTCGCCTCTTGGGCGGTTCCTTGCAGATGCCGCAAGACTTCTCAGGTCCAATGGCCAAACCGCATCGCATGGCCGTACTGACCGCAGCAGCACTCCTATCCATCGTGGAAATTCTCCTGCATTATCGTGGAAACGTGCTCATGGCCGCGCTCGTCATTGTGGCAGCCGGATCGCTGATTACTTTCGCGCGCCGCACCGTGCATCTGATCCGGTGGCTGGAGGATCGCTAAGCATGTCCACTGCAAGTCTCGCTCCCGCTATCACTGAACAGTTCTTTCCGGCATGGGATGGAACGCAACTGTTCTTTCGCGCGTGGCTACCCGAGCAGCCGGTAACTCATGCTCTGATACTGCTGCATCGCGGCCATGAACATTCCGGACGATTTCAGGAGTTGGTCGATTCGATCGACTTATCCGACTTTGCCATGTTCGCCTGGGACGCGCGCGGGCATGGCCGCTCGCCCGGCGATCGAGGTTATGCCGAACACTTCAGTCACTTAGTAAGAGACCTGAATAGCTTTGTCCGATTCATCGCGAGCAATTACGGGATTCCCGTTTCCAACATGGGCGTGATCGCGCATAGCGTCGGCGCAGTACTGGCAGCCACGTGGGTTCATGACTACGCGCCGCCGATCCGCGCTCTCGTGCTCGCCAGCCCCGCGTTCCGCGTCAAGCTGTACGTTCCGTTCGCGCTCTTCTTTCTTCGCTTGCAACTGAAGGTTCGGCCCAAAGCTTTCGTGAAAAGCTACGTCAAAGCCGCCATGCTCACGCACGATCCCGTCGAGCAGGCTGCATATGCAAACGACAAGCTGATCAGCCGCGCAGATCGCGGTCAACATCCTGATCGAGATGCATGACGCATCCACTCGCGTGATGAACGACGCCAGCGGTATCACGACCCCGACTCTGCTTCTCTCTTCCGGCAGCGATTGGGTGGTGAAGCTTTCGGCCGAGCGCCGCTTCTTCGAATCACTCCCCTCCGCAAAGAAGATGATCGTTTATCCGCCTTTCTATCACGACCTGTTTCATGAGAAGGATCGCGCACTCCCCATCTCCGCGGCCCGCGAGTTCATTCTTGAGAAGCACTGTTGCCCACCCTCTCTCATTTCTGGCGAGCGAAACCGGCCGGAACTCGAGAAGCTCTCGCGACCATTGCCGGCTCTATCTCCAGAACGATTGTTTTGGACCGCTACGCGGCTGTTCCTCCAAACTGTCGGCTCGCTGAGCGAAGGAATCCGCATCGGATGGCGCTACGGTTTCGACTCTGGCCAATCGCTCGACTATGTTTATCGGAACCAGGCGCGCGGCTGGTCGCCGCTCGGCAAGCTGATCGATCGCATCTATCTCGGTAGCCCAGGCTGGCAGGGTATCCGAACCCGCAAGGTGCATCTCCAGCAACTCATCCGAACGGCTATCGAAGAGGTCAGCGCGAGCGGACGCCCCGTCCAGTTGCTCGACGTCGCAACCGGCGGCGGTCGGTATGTTCTCGAAGTTCTGAAAGACATGCCATCCGTGCGTGGGCATCTGCGCGACTGGGATCAACGCAATCTCGACGACGCGCGAGCCCTGGCGAACGAGCTGCGAGTAACCGGCGTCGAATTCGCCAAAGGCGACGCCTTCGATCGCGATGCTGTCGCCGCCATCCGGCCTCACCCCAACATCGCGATTGTCTCGGGCCTCTACGAGTTGTTCGACGACAATCAAATGGTGCTTCGTTCACTCCACGGAATCGCGGCGTCATTGGAGGACTCGGGCTACCTTATCTACACCAATCAGCCTTGGCATCCGCAGTTGCGCATGATCGCGCGCGTTCTCAAGAACCGCGAAGGCAAACCCTGGGTGATGCGCTGCCGTTCGCAGGCTGAGATGGATGAGCTGGCCCGTAGCGCGGGCTTCGAGAAGCTCGACATGCTGATTGACGGCCAGGGCATCTTCTCCGTATCGCTTGCACGTAAGCGTGCATGAAGCCACGGCTTCATCCTTTGGCTGGCGTGTTGGCCTTCGCGGCCAGGCTGATCAGCGGCGCTCGGGCGCGCTGGTTCAACTCGCTGCCGGATTCCAGGCAGCACGTCTACTTCGCGAATCACACCAGTCACCTCGACCTGCTCGTACTTTGGGCCAGCCTTACTCCAGAGCTCCGCGCCCGCACCAGGCCGGTTGCGGCGAAGGACTACTGGGATCGCGATGCGATCCGGCGCTACGTGGCAGCTCGCATCTTTCGCGCGGTGATGATCGAGCGAACCGAGGCGCCCGTTGCAAGTCACGGAATCATGGAGCCGCTGCTGAAGGCCGTCGACGACGGCGATTCGCTGATCCTGTTTCCCGAAGGCACTCGTGGCTCGGGCGATGATGTCGCGCCTTTCAAGAGCGGCCTTTACTACTTGTGCCGCGCGCGGCCGGACTTGGACGCGACGCCGGTGTATCTTGAGAATCTGAACCGCGTTTTGCCCAAAGGAGAGTTTCTGCCGGCGCCGCTGCTGAGCCGCGTGACGTTCGGGCCGCCGATTCGCGTCGAGAACGGCGAGAGCAAAACCGATTTCCTCGCCCGCGCCCGAGCGGCGATGTGCGAGCTGCGCAACGTATGATCTTCTTCCACCTCGATCCCGACCTGCTGTGGGTGTTCGGCTTCATGCTGACGCTGCTCCTCATCGCGAGCGTCGTCGCGCTGGTGCTGCGCGGGCTGGCGCGAAGCGAGTCGGCGCAGCGGACCATGGCCAATGTCATGGCGCGTATAGGGACGTGGTGGGTGCTGTGCGCGATCTTCGCGTTTGCCTGGCGCTGGGCGGCGGAGCGGTGGTCGTGCTCTTCGCGCTGCTGTCGCTGCTCGCGCTGCGCGAGTTCATCACTCTGATGCCGACCGATCGCGCCGATCATCGCACTCTGCTGCTCACGTTCTTCGTCATCACGCCGCTGCAGTATTACCTCATCTCGATCGCCTGGTACGGCTTGTTCAGCATCCTGATTCCGGTCTACGCGTTTCTGGTAATCCCGGCGCGCAATGCGATCGCCGGCGAAACGCGCAACTTCCTCGAACGCACTTCGATGGTGCAGTGGGGCCTCATGATCTGCACTTACTGTTTGAGCTACGCGCCCGCGCTGCTGGTTCTGAACATACCGGGTTTCGTTGGACACAATATCCGGCTGCTGTTCTACCTTCTGATGGTGGTGGAACTCAGCGACATATTTCAGTTCATTTGGGGAAAGCTTTTCGGCCGGCATGCCATCGCGCCGCTGGTGAGTCCGAACAAAACCTGGGAAGGATTCATCGGCGGCATCGCGAGCGCCGTCGCGGTGGGAACCGCGCTGAACTGGCTGACGCCGTTCACTCGATGGCAGGCGTTCGGAATGTGCCTCGTCATTACGCTGATGGGATTCGCCGGCGGCCTAACGATGTCGGCGATCAAGCGCGATCGCGGAGTGAAGGACTACGGCACGCTGATGATCGGGCATGGCGGCGTGCTGGACCGCATCGATTCGATCTGCTTTTCGGCGCCGGTATTCTTTCACTTGACGCGGTACTTCTTTACACCTTGATACAGTAGCAACATGCTGTACGGAAGACTGGTGTTCCGCTATTCGCTTGGCGCGCTGATCGCGGTCGCGGCGGCGGCGTGGATCGGCGGATGGGGATGGCTTCTGCTGTGGATCGCGATCTCGCTCGCGTCGCAGGCGATGGCATACGCGGGTATGGGCAGCATCGTCTTCTGGAAGAAGGACGGCCGGTTGCCGTGGCCGGTGCGCATCATGCTGGCACCGTACATGATCGGCGCTCGAATCACTCTGCACTACTACTGCCGCAACCTCGCGCCTTACTGCTGAAGCGGCGCACAACGTCTGGATCGGCCGGCGACTCACGGATGAGCAGGCGCGCGAAGCGATCGCGAAGGGAGTCACTGCGGCGCTCGACTTGACGGCCGGCTTTCCCGAATGCGAGCCGCTTCGCAAGATCCGCTATCGCAACATCCAGCTTCTTCCGTTGACGGCGCCGAGCCTCGAGCAGCTTCGCGAAGCGGTGCAGTTCATCGAAGACGAATCGAAGCGCGGCATCGTGATGGTGCATGGCGCGCTCGGATATTCGCGCAGCGTCGGCGTGGTAGCCGTCTTATCTGCTCGAAACAGGACAAGCCAAGAATGTTTTGGACGCGGTGGAGCGAGTTCGCGCGATTACGCCGGTGGCGCTGCTCGATCGCATCTGGATGGAGCGGCTCGACCAGTTCGCGGCCGGACTAGCCTGCGCGATCAGGCAGTGCGCATTAGTTCTGACTTGTCGGTCGAAAGCGCCGCCTGCGCCGCGGCCAGACGCGCGATGGGGACGCGATAGGGCGAGCAGGAAACGTAGTCCATGCCGATGCGGTAGCAGAACTCGACCGAGTTCGGGTCGCCGCCATGTTCGCCGCAGATTCCGATTTCGAGTTTCGGATTGGTGGCGCGGCCGAGCTTCACCGCCAGCTCGATCAGTTTGCCGACGCCTTCCTGGTCGATGGTCTGGAACGGATCGGCCTTGAAGATTTTCAGCTCTTCGTATTTCTTCGAAAACTTGGTGTAGTCGTCGCGCGACATGCCGAGCGTGGTCTGGGTAAGGTCGTTGGTGCCGAAGCTGAAGAACTGCGCGACTTCGGCGATCTGGTTGGCGGTTTCGGCGCCGCGCGGGATCTCGATCATGGTGCCGACCATGTACTTCAGATTTTTCATGCCGGCCTTGGCGAGCACTTCGTTGGCGACGCGCTCGACGATTTCTTTCTGCAGAATGAGCTCTTGCTTAAAGCCAACGAGAGGGATCATGACCTCGGGAATTACCTTGACGCCTTTCTTGGCGACTTGCACGGCGGCTTCGAAGATCGCTCGCGCCTGCATCTCGGTGATCTCGGGATGCACGATGCCGAGCCGGCAGCCGCGGAAACCGAGCATGGGGTTGAACTCGTGCAGATCTTCGACGCGCTTGAGCAAAACCGGCAGTCGCTTCTTGAGTTCGCCGACCGGGATCCCGTAGCTTTCGGACATTTCCTTCTTCTGTTTGGCGCTCGCGTGCGGGAGGCGCGCGATGTCGACCATCAGGTTTTCGCGCTTGGGCAGGAACTCGTGCAGCGGCGGATCGAGCGTGCGGATGATGACCGGGTATCCGTTCATGGCTTCGAACAGGCCGGCGAAATCCTTGCGCTGCATGGGCAGCAGTTTGTCGAGCGCCTTCTTGCGGGTCTTCTCGTCTTCGGCCAGAATCATGGCCTGCATGTGCGGGATGCGGTCGGATGCGAAGAACATGTGCTCGGTGCGGCACAGCCCGATGCCTTCGGCGCCGAACGCTCGCGCGGCTTTTGCGTCGCGCGGGATGTCGGCATTGGCGCGCACTCCGAAGTTGCCGCGAAACACGTCGGCCCATTTCATGAATTCGACGAACATGGGAGAGTTCGGGATCCGGCTCCTTGGTCTTGGCCTGACCGAGATAGACGTCGGCGGTGGTGCCGTCGAAGGAAATCCAGTCGCCTTCCTTGACGACGATGTCTTTCGCACCGACCTTCACGGTGAACTGTTTCTTGTGCTCCTCGATGTGCAGCTCGCCGGCGCCGACCACGCAGGGCAGTCCCATGCCGCGCGCGACTACGGCGGCGTGGCTCGACTTGCCGCCGACCGCGGTGAGCACGCCCTCGGCGACTTCCATGCCGTGGATGTCGTCGGGAGTTGTTTCCTTGCGGACCAGGATGACCGGACCGCCGCTGGATTTCTCGACAGCTTCTTCGGCGGTGAAGACCGCGCGACCGACCGCTGCGCCGGGAGATGCGTCGATGCCGTTGGCGATCTTGGTTAGCTTCTTGAGCGACGCCGCATCGAAGTTGGGATGCAGCAATTGATCGAGTTGATTCGGCGCTACGCGCAGGATCGCTTCGCGCTTCTCGATCAATCCTTCCTTGACCATCTCAACAGCGACGCGTAGTGCGGCCGCGCCAGTCCGCTTGCCGTTGCGGGTCTGCAGCATGTAGAGCTTGCCGTGCTCGATGGTGAACTCGAAATCCTGCATATCGCGGTAATGCTTTTCGAGGTTGGTGGTGATCTGGCGAAGCTGGCGGTAGGCGTCCGGCATGATCTTTTCGAGATCGGCGATGGGGTGCGGCGTGCGGATGCCCGCGACGACGTCTTCGCCCTGCGCGTTCAGAAGGAACTCGCCCCAGAAAACCTTTTCGCCGGTGGCGGGGTCGCGCGTGAAACCGACGCCAGTGCCGGAATCGTCGCCCAGGTTTCCGAAGACCATGGTCTGGACGTTCGCGGCGGTACCGAGATCGTCCGGGATCTTCTCCATGCGCCGGTAGTTGCTGGCGTTCTTGCCCCACCAGGAGCGGAAGACGGCGTCGCGCGACATCGCGAGCTGCGACGCGAGCGTCTTGCGGAAACGGTTTGCCGGTTTCTTTTTGGACCAGCTTCTTGTAGTCGCCGATGATGGCTTTGAGGTCTTCGGCGTTGAGGTCCGTATCGAGCTTGGCCTTGACTTTCTTCTTGCGCTGCATCGAAGATGTGGTCGAACTTGTGCATGTCGATGTCGAGCGCAACTTCGCCGAACATCTGGATGAAGCGGCGGTAGCAATCGTAGGCGAAGCGCGGATTAGCGCTGTTGCGGGCGAGGCCTTCGACGGTCTGATCGTTGAGGCCGAGGTTCAAGATGGTGTTCATCATGCCCGGCATGGAGAACTTTGCGCCCGAGCGCACGCTGAGCAGGAGCGGGTTCGGCGGGATCGCCGAGCTTCTTGTTGTTCACCTTTTCGAGCTGGTCGAGGGCCGCGGCGATCTCCTGCTCGATCTCTTTCGGGATGCTGTTGTTGTTCTTGAAATAGATGTTGCAGACTTCGGTGGAGATGGTGAAGCCCGGGGGAACGGGCACACCGGCCCGGCTCATCTCGGCGAGGCCGGAGCCCTTGCCGCCGAGAACGTCCTTCATCTTGCCGTCGCCGTCGGCGTTGCCTCCGCCGAACGCGTATACGTATTTTTTCATGAGTTCGCTACCTTTCTGTGACGATCTCGGAGAAGTCGGCGATCGTGGAGAATTCCTGCAAGAGGCTATGCAGGAGCGCTAATCGGTTGCGCCGGATGTTGGCGTCGGGCGCGTTGACGAGAACTTTGTCGAAGAACAGGTCGACTTTGGGGCGCAGCGGCCCGATGCGGGATTCGAGCGGCTCGCCGGCGGAGCGGCGCATCTCGGCGTGGAGATCCTGTTCGGGGCCGGGTTCGAGAAGCTCCTCGCGGTAGGCGTCGCCCGCTGTGTAGTTGGCCTGCTTGAGGATGTTCTTGATGCGCTTGAAGCTGGCGGCGATCGGTTCGAAGTCGGGCGTGGCGGATGGCCTGCACGCGTTTGAGGCGCGCTTCGAAGATCGAGGAGATCCTGCCAGCCGGCGGCCATGCAGGCGCGCACTTCGTCGTAGGCGAAATTGCGGACGTCGCGGAAATAATATTCGACGCGGTCGCGCATGAATTCGGCCAGTTCGGCGGTCTGCCAGGGAAGTCGAATTTGACTTGGCCTTCGACGACTGATCCGCACCACGCCTTGGGCGGCGCGGCGGAGGGCGAAGGGGTCGCGCGAGCCTGTGGGCACCATCCCCACGTCGAAGCACGCAGCGAGGGTGTCCCATTTGTCAGCGAAGCTAGACAAGCCGCCCATCGACGGTGGAGGGGATGCTCGCCTTCCATACTGAGCGGCTTGTAGTGATCGTAGATGGCCTGCGCAGACCTCGTTGGGTTCATTTTGCACTTTCTGGCGTACAGGCCGCCGACGATGCCCTGGAGATCTGTGAACTCCTTCACCATGTCGGTGGTGAGGTCGCACTTGGCGAGCAGTGCGGCGCGCTGGGCGTGCGCGGAGCCGCCGAGTTTTTTTGCCAGGTCGACGGTGCGAAGCGTTTTTTCGTAAAACGAACCCAACTTGGCCTGGAAGGTGACGTTCTTCAGGTCGTCGAGCCGGGCCTCGAGTTTCTTCTTTTGATCCTGTTCGAAGAAGAAGCGGGCGTCGTTGAAGCGGGCGCGCAGGACGCGCTCGTTGCCGTGGCGGACCAGGCCGTCGGGGTCGGCGTTGGTGTTCATGACGGCGATGAAGTGGGGCGCGAGGTTTCCGCTCGTATCTTCAACAGAAAAATACTTTTGGTGGTGCCGCATCACGGTGGTCAGGACTTCGCGCGGGAGTTCCAGATATTGCGTGATCGAAGCCGCCGAGGATGGCGGTGGGGAACTCGGTGATGTAGACCAGGGTGTGGAGCAGGTCGGGGTCGGGCTTGACGCGGAGGTTGCTGGCCGTTGAGGAGCGCGGCGATTTCGTTTTCGATTTTGGCTCGGCGGTCGGCGGCCGAGACGATGACGCCGTTGGTGCGGAGCTGCTCGTCGAAGTCGGCGATGGTCACGAGGATCGAGGTTTTGCCGAGCAATCGGTGGCCCACAGTGGCGGTGCCGGATTGGACGCCCGCGATCTGGAAGGGCACGACGGAATTGGAAAACGAAGCCACCAGCCAGCGGATGGGGCGGATGAATCGCTCGGTGCCTTTTCCGTTCCAATACATGGTTTTAGGCCAGGCGATCTTAAGTATCAGATTGGGCAGCTCGCGCGCCAGGATGGCGGTGGTGGCCTGGCCTTGGGTTCGTTTTTTGAAGCTGAAGTATTCGCCCTTCGCGGTGGTTTCGGTGCCGAGCTGGTCGGGTGTGGTGCCCATCTTTTTCGCGAAGCCGGTGGCGGCACCCTGGCCAGCGGATTTGGGCGGGCCGAGCATGAGGTCGTCAGTGTCGGGCTGGCGTTCGGTGAGACCGTCGGCGCGGAGGACCAGGCGGCGCGGGGTGGCGTCGGTTCGGGTGACGCGTCCGCCGAGGGAGTTCTGGTCGAGGAGCGACTGGAACATGTCCTGGAGTTGGTTAAGGGCGGGCACGATCATCCAGTCGGGAATTTCTTCGGTGCCGATTTCGAGGAGGAAGGGGAGGCTCACGCGACCACCTCTTGAACGGGCGAGAAGTATTGCTGATCCAGACGGTGGCGACGCCAAGCTGCGAGTCTTTCGGACGCGTGCGATGACGCCGACGCGTTCAGTGACACTGATGGCGCCGCGTGAGTCGAGCAGATTGAAAATGTGCGAGCACTTGAGGACGTAATCGTAAGCGGGGAGCACCGCCTCGGGTTCTCGATCTTGAGCAGTCGTTGGCATTCCTGTTCGTGGAGATCGAAGAGCTTCCAGAGCATTCCTGACGTCGGCAAGCTCGAAGTTGTACTTCGAGAACTGGTACTCCTCGAGGTTGCGCACCGCACCGTACTTGACACCGGGCGCCCATTCGATGTCGTAGACGCTGTCGACGTTCTGCAGGAATGCGACGATGCGCTCGAGGCCGTAGGTGAGCTCGGCGGGGACGAGGTCGAGATCGAAGCCGCCGCACTGCTGGAAGTAAGTGAACTGGGTGATCTCCATGCCGTCGAGCATGACTTGCCAGCCGATGCCCCAGGCGCCGAGGGTGGGGGCTTCCCAGTTGTCCTCTTCGAACTTGATGTCGTGCTTGGCGAGGTCTATGCCGATGGCGGCCAGCGAGCCGAGGTATTGATCGATGACGTCGGCGGGCGAGGGTTTCAGGATGACCTGGAGCTGCTGGTGCTTGTAGAGGCGGTTGGGATTTTCGCCGTAGCGGCCGTCGGCGGGTCGGCGGCTGGGCTGGACGTAGGCGACGTTGTACGGGCTGCGGGCCGCAGAACGCGCAGAAATGTTTCGGGGGCCATGGTGCCGGCGCCGACTTCGACGTCGTAGGGTTCGGTGATGATGCAGCCGCGGTCGGACCAATAGTTTTTGAGGCGGAAGACGGTTTCCTGGTAGGTGGGGGCGGTGGTCATAGTAGTGGCGCGATTCGGCCTGAGGCCGTGCGGCTTTCGGCGCGCGGGCGAAGTTTGTAGTTAGCGTTCGGCGACATCTGGGCTCAGGTTGATCTAGATGAACTGCGAGGGAACCGGCTCGCAGGGGTTTGGTTGACCGCGTTGCGGTTCTCTTTTAGATGATACGACAGGGAGGGATTGCTGGTGCGGCGGGATCACTGACATCTCTCGTTCGCAACCTTCAGACGGCTCATCCGGAATCCAGTGCTCGTAATTGACCGGACATGACCGAACATACATACATGACGAACTCTGACGTCAGGAAGAAGGAGACCAAGAAAGCTCGGACTCCAGGAAGGCGGGATGATTAAGGATTCGCTTGGAGCGAGTTGGTGGAATTAGGTTCGTGGTATCAGCTAGGCTCGTGCCGCATCGGTCTGGGTCGATTCCCAGCTCAGCTGATGCGATTGGCGTCGCCAGACTATCCTTACCTGATAATTCCTAAGAATGTCGGGCTTTGCTCGGGCCAACAAGTCCAGAACCCAGATTTGCTCTTCGTTAGTATCCCCGACCGGCCATTTGAGAATGCCGGTCGCATTTTTGTCACCTACCTCGAGATGGTCGCCACAGATTCTTATAAACCAAGAGTCGGGAGTCTTATCGCTTGCAAGCAGTGTTCCTTGCGTCCTCAAAATCCTTTTCTCGAAACCGAATCCATCTCGCAATCGAGAGGCGGTCGAGTCGAAGCTCCTGGCTTCGGTCACCAGTAGGCTGAAGCCCTGGAGATTGCGAGTCAGTCGATTTTCGACGGCGATCACGAGGCCAATATTCTTCTCGCTCGAATGGTTGGCGATGGAAATTTCAAACGGATCAGGGGCATAATCGTTTGCATCACCGACAGTACTCTCGATTGAATGTTGTGAGGCTATCGTCGGTTGGCGTGACATTGCGGGACCACCGGGAACGCCGTTTGGCAGAGCGCGCACGAGCGCATAGAACAGTGCTGCGGCTGTGTTGCATGCATATTCTGTCCAGTCTGCTTCCCGCTTGAAGCCGATGATGTCGCTAATTCCTCGGATCGCCAAGATTGGATATTCTCTTTGCATGCGCCGTGCGGCTGCGTACACACCCGATAGCTCCATCTCAACGGCTTGCAGATCGCGTGCGGTAGACTTCCATAGCTGAATGGTAACCGTGTCTTTGATCAGGCTCCCGCTCGACGCGATTGAGCGCGCGCTGACGGTCGGGACGCCTCGCTTCGCATTCGGACCAAAGCGCACGCTCAGAGAATCCAATACCTTGTGCTTCCACTCGTTGGAGCCATAGAAGCGGTCTGGAGTCAGGTCAACTCTCGGACACTCAAGTCCTACTTGAGCGGCAGTATTCCATTGACCGAGGTTCAGGGCTGGGATAGAAGCGATGACATCCTGGATCTCCCTGCTCATTGGACCGCCAAGGTTAGCGAATTGAGGAGCCGTGTCTTCAATGAGTGCGCTGACAGTGAAGTCGTGGAGCCGTGTAGCAACGACCACGTCCCCTAACGAAAACTCCGAGTCCGGGACGCCGCCAGCGATACCGACAAGCGCTAACCATTGGGGATTCAGGTCCTCAATAATGTCCCGCGCGGCGTCTTGCCCGGCGTTCGGCCCTGGCTCAATAGCTCGTAAAAGCGCCACTCGACAAGATTCGCCGTCATTCCGCGACACGTTTCCAATCGCGTATGTCCTGTGCTTGAATTTGGTGAGCTGATAGTCTGGTAAGCGCCCAAGGACGGCAGCATACTCATCCTCTCGAACTGCGATGACGCCGATGTCGACCCGCAGTTTGTTTTCTTGGTTGTTACGAGAGTTTCTTGCCGGCCAACTTTGTAGCTCGTCGATCTTCGCAGTCGATCTCTTCGCATGCTCATTTGCGCGCTGGGCACTCAGAGCATCAGCGGAATCAGCATCGCTCGTGCCAGAGCCACTCGAAGTTGTTGGTTGCGGTATTAGACGCTTATAACCTTCCCCAATCCAATGAGCCAGTCTTAGGCGAATAGTGTCGACTTGTTTCTCACCTGGTATCGGTGTCACGACCTCGGGCGGGAACCCTATGTATTCTTCCCAAGCCTGACGCCCAAGCTCTTCCAACACAGTTATGAAGGCTTCCTGGGAAGGCATATCTTCTACGAGATCCAGATACGCGGCGGCTCGAATATCGAGTTGACGGATCACGACTTCCAATCTGGCGGCGGTCGCCCACAACTGTTGATCGGGAGTAAGACCGGATCTTAGACTGTTACTGCTTGCAAGTATCTGAACTTGTGCCGCAGGAAATCGAGGATTGTTCTTCAGTTTGTCAACCGCACTTTTCACTGCGAGTTGACGAGCGCGTAAAGCCCGCCGTGCATTTGGTGTCATCTATCGTAATCGCCTCTTGCCACGACTAGCGGCTCTGCGACGAATTCGTCCCGCAGCCTATCGAAGTTCTGTGGCAATCGTCCTGCCGACTATTGTGTCTGAGACCATTTTAGCTTTTTTGTGAGAATTAACTTCAGATACTTCTGCTTGGCGCTATTTCATCTTGACGGACTCGTCTGGGCAAAGGATACGATCCGACGTTTGGAGCCGCACTGGCGTTTCTTCGCTGCTGCCAGGATCTCTTTGACATCGAAGCCATGCTTGGCGGCCTCGCACTGACGACTGTTACGCGAAGGGATTCACGATCGTAGCTTTCCATATCGCTGGCCGTCGTTTAAGTCTTCTGAGAAAACCGCTGTCGCGGGTGCGAGCGATTCGGCTGCGGCGAGGATCGCGGCGTCCCAATCAGATCGAGAATCGAACGGACTGTTCGATCGCGATGCGTACCAACCGATCGTCGACGCCTGGCAAGGAAATGCCGCCCATTGCTCAATCCCCTCTAAGGCTGCGGCGGCAGAAAGCGGTCGCGCGGCCTTCTTGACTACGATCCTTCAGCATGCCTACCCCAATAACTCTCTTCCGGCGTGGGATAACCGCTGGTTCCACCGCGGCTACTTCAGTGCCTCGTTGATCTCGATGTCGCGACGCAGAACATCAGTCAGCAATTCCGACAGTCCAACGCCTTTCTGGTGGGCCTTGGCAGAGAAGTATTCCCAAACGCTTTGCTCGATTGACGCGGGCAGGAAGACCTTGGCACCGGCAGGGATGTGGTGAAGGCCGCGCGCACCTTTACTGAAATCAATTTCGTCGGGTATGTCGTCGATCGGCTGATCGGTCATAAATTCTCTTCGTACTGGCGAAGCTCCGCGCGAGTCGCTAGGCGGGCCGAAACCAAGCGGATTGTAACAGTCATAGGATCAGTTTCCGACCACACATAAACGACTGAGAGAGCCCTGCCGTCGATCGAGAGACCGACTGAGAACCAGCGCTCTTCGACGTCGCTATGCTCGATGTCGGCGACGGTGAGAAGCCTAGGGTCCCTGAATACGGTTGCTGCGAGTTCGAACGATACACCGTGTTTGCGGACGTTAGCCGCCGCTTTGGTGTCGTCCCACTCGAATTGATATTGCCGCTCATTCAAACTGGCTAATACCATGCTACCGCAGGCGGAAGTGGCATTCGTTTATTTTCAGGGACGGCGGCAGTCGTTGGGCGACGTCGGGACTACGCGCGCGTTGGAGCTTCGCAGAAAATCCGGGAACTTGCTCAGCCGCTATAACGTTACATCAGATGCTGTATAGTACATCCAAGGAGTCTCGAATGAAAAGCCTGGTTACGCCTCTGTTGGGCGGAGCGATGCTGGTTTGGTCCGGCATTGGGACCGCTGCCACTGCCCCCACCTTCTCGAAAGACGTCGCGCCGATTCTGTACAAGAATTGCGCTACTTGCCACCGTCCCGGCGAAGCGGCGCCCATGTCGCTTCTCACTTATAAAGATGCCCGGCCGTGGGCCAAGTCGATCCGCCAATTGGTATCGACCGGAACCATGCCGCCGTGGCACGCCACGCAGCCGCGCGGGATCTTTTCGAATGACCGCAGGCTGACCGAGGCTGACAAGATTACTCTGATGAACTGGGCGGATGCAGGTGCGCCGGAGGGCGATGCGAAGGATCTACCGCCGGCCCCCAAGTTTGCGGAGGGATGGCAAATCGGAAAGCCGGACGTAGTGCTGGCGATGGCGAAGCCTTTTGACGTTGCGGCGAAAGGGACGGTCCAGTACCAGTATTTCCAAGTCCCGACGAACTTCACCGAGGACAAGTGGGTACAGGCCATGGAAATCCGGTCGAGTGCGCCCAGCGTCGTGCATCACGTGATTGTGTATATGAAGGCGCCCGGGATGGCGAGGGTGGCAGCGTTCAAGCCGGTGATACCGATGATGCCTCAAAGGAATCGGCCGGCGAATGCAGAAGCGGAGAAAAGAGCCGAGCAGGCGGGTCCTGGCGTGTGGCTGATCGGAAAAGCGCCCGGCTCGGAGCCGATGATTTTTCAGCCCGGCGAAGCGATGAAGGTCCCGGCCGGTTCGATGCTGACTTTCCAGATGCATTACACGGCCAGCGGCAAGGCGGCCACGATCAAACGAGCGTCGGTCTGATCTTCGCGAAGGAACCGCCGGCAGCGGGAAATCCATGCGGAGGTGTTCGCGAATCCGATGCTGAAGCTGCCGGCCGGCACACCCGATACCGCGATTGACACCGGCCATCGAGTTCACCGAAGACACCCATATCATTTCCGTCATTCCGCACACGCATCTGCGGGGGAAGAGCTGGGAGTACCGGCTGATTTATCCGGATGGGCGCTCGGAGGTTGTGCTGAACGTGCCGCACTACGATTTCAACTGGCAGACCTGGTACACGTTCGCGAAGCCGCTGGCGGTGCCGAAGGGTTCGCGGCTGGAAGCCACGGCGCATTACGACAACTCCGTGAACAATCCGGCCAATCCTGATCCGAAAGTGGACGTGCGCTGGGGCGACCAGACCTGGGAAGAGATGCAGTTCACGGCGATGAACTACTACGTCGACCATCCCGCTCCGGCGAATTCGACCGCGCAGAAGTAGACAGGGCGAGCCGGGTTCATCGCTCGCGCGCGTGCGCTGGCGAGATCAGTGAGTGATCGTCAGGAGGGTGCCGGGCTGCGTGGTCGTGCCACCGTAGGTCGCTCTGATGATCTGATCGCCTTGCGGGACCGGGTCGGGAACGATCACATTGAACTGGAACACGCCCGGCGAGACCAGTCCGGCGAACTGAACCGTGGCGTTCCGGCCTGCAATCGTGATCGCCGGAAGTGGAGACAGCGTTCCGCCTTGCGTCATGGATCCGGCGACCACGGGAGTCGAGGTGGGGCCGAAGCCGTTCGCGTAGACGGAGATCGTTTCGCCGGGCTTGGCCGGGAGAGAAGGTATAGCCGGGCGCGGAGAAGCTCGCGGGGCCTACCAGAGTTCCATCGGCGTGGATGGCCGCCACGTGCAGGCCATCGCTGAAGACAAAGAAAGACGGCGACAGCGGCTGAGCGAGCGCGGTGAATTGCGCGCTCGCGGCGCCGTTGTTCGACACCACGATTTGCGCTTCGGCGGATAACGCGTCGGGCGGCGTCAGAATGTTGATCTGCGTTGGACTGATGTAGTAGACATAGGCGCTCCGGCCGTTCACGGTGACGCTGACGCCGTCGAGTTGGGTGGGCAGCTTGTTGTTGACGAAATCGGAATCCTGCCAGATGCGGGAATCGCCAGGCGGCGCGAGGTTGGAGCCTTTGATCTCGACCCAGGTGTTGGGCGCGATGGTGGTCGCCTCGCCTTCCGCATTGGCCACCAGCGAGACAAGCGGACCGGTCGTGGCGGTCACCGGGTAATAAACCATGACGAAGAAGTGTTGGACGAGGGAACTTGTCGGCTGAAATCCGGCGTCGAAATTGAAGGTCCACTGAAGATCGCCGGGGGCGTAGCCGGTGCAGGGCGACTGGCTGGTTCCGGATTGGTCGCGCTGGCAGCCCCAATAGTAGAAGGGCTGCAGATTCTGGAATGGTCCCGCAGCGCCGGTCGCCATGAGCCTGCTATCGCCCGATTCGAGGCCCAAGTCCGTGAAAAGATCCTTCAGAACTGCGGCGGTCGCGGGGATCTGCCAGGCGGAGGAACCCAGGTACTGGCTGTTGTTCATGGCCTGCATCCATTGCGTCGCCGTATCGAACAACATCGCGCCGTTGCTGATCTTGGGCGCGGTAATGGTGCGGGATGGAGGAAGCGGGAATCGTACACGTTGCCGGTGATGCCGATACGCGTTCGAGGCGGCCATATTCCCGTCGGCGGCCCAGGTGTACTTGGTGTTGCAATCGTACACTGCGTTACCGGCGGCGGGTCCGGTCGTGTAGGGGATGACGGTGGGGCCGTCGGCGGAACAGGACGGCGGTGTTCCGATGGCGCCGGGGATCATGGGCAGCGTGTAGAAGTAGTTGTCCTTGTGTCGTGACGCCGCCCTGGATGCCGGCGGAGAAGGAATAGACTTCCTGTCCTCCGTTGCTGGAGCCGCTGGGGCCGCCGTCGTTTTGCTGCGCCCAGTAATAGGACGACTTCAGGTTGTGGAGCGGCGACACTGTGGCCCCGAAACCGGGCACGGCGCTGGCGGGGAAGTTCAGCTTTAAGCCGGCTGAATAGAGGTTCGAGAGGCCGCTGCCGGAGCACAGAGGGCCAAACGATCCGCCACCCGGGCCGGTACTGGCGCAGGTAGCTGTCCACCATAGGCGCCGCGGGAAACTGCCAATCGTTGTGGCCCAGGTAGCCCGCGCCGTTGTCATAGGCGTTCAGAGCCGCGACCCATTTTTGCGCGGTGGCGTAATCCATGGAACCGTTGGGGTAGATTCCCGTGACTCCCAAAGCAGCGCGCATGTCCGGGTCACCGGCCAGATCTGCGTTGGCCAGCCAGCAGACGCTTTGATTGGGGTCGTAGACGATCGGTGGCCTGGGGCACGGGGGTCGATCCGAGGGTGGATACCGGCTGGGTGGTGCGGCAGGGCTGGTCTGAGCGAAGCGCGGCTGCGGCGGTGCAAGCGAGCAGCAAGAGAAGTTCGCCGAGGAGCTTCACAATGACTCCAGTATCGCTGGCGTGCGGAGGCGGCGCTCGGCGTGTCTTCGATTACGCGGTTCAGCGGCGACGGAGAGCGGCGGTGTTTTGTCGCGTCGCGGTTCGCTCTCAGATGATACGACAGGGGGGCGCGGACGTATATAATCCTTTTCATGTGCAACCTGTCTCGAACCGTCGCCGCATGGCTACTTCCACTCGTCGTGGCGCCGCTAGCCTCTGCCCAAGTGAAGCTGCCGGACGGCGAGGGCAAGGAGTTGGTGCAAACGGTTTGCGCGGGATGCCACGGATTGGAAACCGCGGTCGACACGAATCGTACCGAAGAGGAGTGGCGGCAAGTGGTCGACACCATGGCTTCGCGCGGCGCTGAGGCAACCGACGAGGACTTCAAGAAGATCGTCAAGTATCTGGCGAAATATTTCGGTAAAGCCGCGCCTGCGCCGAAGTCGGAGTCGAAGCCGAATTCCGCCGCCGCGGTGACTCCCAAGTCCGATGCCAAGACGGCCGCGCTGAAGTTCGACCCGCGCACCGATTGGGCGGCCTTCGGCCGCGACGAGGGCGGGCAGCGCTATTCGCCGCTCACGCAGATCGACACCAAGAACGTCGCCAAGCTGAAACTGGCCTGGCAGTATGGCATCGAAACCGCGCCGCCGGATCCGAACGCCGCCGCGCGCGTGATTCCTCGCACTGAGGCGGTGCCGATCGTGGTCGGCGGCGTCATGTTTACGCCCACTGCACAGCGGACTGTCGTCGCGCTCGAAGCCGACACCGGCCGCGAAATCTGGAAGTACGATTTCGGGAAAGCCGGCGCGCCGTTGCGCGGAGTTTCATTCTGGCCGGGCGACGCGCAGACTCCGGCTCGCATCTTCGCAGGATCGAGCGACGGCCGGCTGATCGCGCTGAACGCTGAAACGGGGAAGCCGGTCCCGGGATTCGGCAACGAAGGAGTCGTGGATCTTCGCGCCGGCGTGGCGGACAAGTATCCGAAGATGCCGTATCGCATGAGTTCGCCCGGCGCCATCTACAAGGACCTGATCATCACGGGATCGCAGGGCCAGGAAGACAACGGCGACGGACCGTTCCAGTGGGTGCGCGCCTGGGACGTCCGCACGGGCAAGCTGGTGTGGACGTTTCACAATCTGCCGCATCCGGGCGAACCGGGTTACGACACCTGGCCGAAGGACGCGTACGAACATGTCGGGTCGCCTGCCAATTGGGGCTTCAATACCGTGGATGCCGAGCGCGGCCTGATTTTCGTCGCCATCGGCCAGCCCGCGCCGCAATACTACGGCGGCGGCCGGCCGGGTCAGAATCTTTTTTCGTCGTCCATCGTCGCGCTCGAAGCCGCCACCGGAAAGATGCGCTGGTATTTTCAGATCACGCACCACGACATGTGGGACCTGGACGCCGAAGCCGCGCCCGCGCTGATCGACGTCGTGCAAAACGGCAAGAAAATCCCGGCGGTGGTGGCGGTGTCCAAAGCGTCGCTGATGTTTTTTCTCGACCGCGAAACCGGCAAGTCGATTTATCCGGTGGAAGAGCGACCCGTGCCGCAGAGCGACATCCCCGGCGAGCATAGCTGGCCGACGCAGCCTTTCCCGGTGAAGCCTCCGCCGCTGGCGCGCCTGGGCATGAAGCCTGACGAAGTTTTCACCGGCGAACCGGAGCACGAGAAATTCTGCCGCGACCTGGTGGAGAAAATCGGCGGCATCCACAACCTGGGGCCGTACACGCCGTACAGCAGCACCGAGTATCGCGTGATCTTTTCGGGCCAGCAGGGTGGACCGAATTACGGCGGCGTCGCGGTGGACCCGGCGTTGAACTACGTGTTCGTGAACACGCGCGACGTAGCGGGTTTGGGGCGGCTCGACAAATCGCCCGATGGCGACGCGGTCGGGTATCGACGCACCGACGCCGCTGCCCGGGCGCGGGACTTTTTACTCGCGCTTCTGGGATCCCGCGACGCAGCTTCCGTGCCAGCAGCCGCCGTGGTCGCATCTGATGGCGGTGAACGCGAACACGGGCGACATCGCGTGGAAGGTGACGCTCGGCACCAGCGATTTGCTCGAATCGAAAGGCATGCACAACACCGGCGCGTTCGGCCAAGGCGGCGCCATCGCGACGGCGGGCGGCGTGATCTTCATCGCCGGCACCAACGACGCACGCTTTCGTGCGTTCGACTCGCGCACCGGCAAGCTGCTTTGGGAAACGAAACTCGACGCCGAGGGCCACACCAATCCGATGACCTATCTGGGGAAGAACGGCAAGCAGTACGTGGTGATCGTGAGTTCAGGTGTGAACGCGTTCGCGCTGGAGTAGGATGTAAGACCGGGAGACGATCATGCGAACTCGTTTGCTGCTTACCTCATCTGCATGCATCGCGTTGCTGATCGGCGTCGCCGCGCTGCTCGCCGAGGCGCCCAAGCCGAAGCACATCAACCGCGCCATCGAACTGCTCGCCGCAGGCCAGCCGGTCTACTATACCGGCTCGCACTCCGGCACCGAGGGCAGCTACGAGCAGGGCGTCAAAGACGCGCAGACCTACGCCGACTACATCAGCTACGACATGGAGCACGCGCCGTTCGATGTCAAGGGACTCTCCGACTACATGCGCGGGCTGGTGGCGGGCGGCCCAACGAAGAGCGGGCATCGCACGCCGGCGGTGATCGTCAACGTCCCGGTGAACGGCACCGACGAAGCCACGGTTCGCGCCAACGCGTGGATGTTCCAGCAGGTGCTCGCGACCGGCGTTCACGGCGTGCTGCTGACGCATGCCGACACGCCCGGCGCGGTGCGTGCATTCGTCGAAGCGGTGCGCTTGCCGATCCATAAACAGGGAGTGGATCGGGGAATCAGCGAGGGCCGCCGAGGCGTGCATGGAGCGCCGACTGCGGCGAAGATCTGGGGCGTTTCCGAGCAGGAATATCTGGACAAGGCCGATGCCTGGCCGCTCAATCCCAACGGCGAACTGCTGCTGGGCTTGAAGCTCGAAGACAAGTACGCGCTCGCGAACGCGGAAGAGAATTTGAAAGTGCCGGGCATCGGGTTCGCTGAGTGGGGGCCGGGCGACATGGCGCTGTCGCTCGGAGTGCGAGGCCGCAAACGCGGAGAACGATCCGCGCATGCAGGCCGCCCGCGCCAAGGTGTTCGCGGCATGCAAAGCCAACAAGATTTTCTTCCTGAACACCATGAACGCGCGCAACGTGATCGACATGATTAAGGAAGGCGTCATGCTTGGCCCGGCGAGTCCGCAGGCCGCCGAGATCGGGCGCAAGTACACCAAGCGCGAGTTGCCCTACTGACCTAGCTTCCGCTTTTCCTCCAGCGTTCGCCGGAGGATCGGAAGAACCGCGCGGTCCTTCTCGCCGCCAATGCTTTCTTTGATCGCGATCAGAGTCTCGAGATCGAGGACGCGGATTCGCATGCCGCGGATTTCCATTTCTTCGGAGTGAGGGAACAGGTCCTCATAGGCAAGGTCTTCTCCGATAGTACAGAGGACGTCAAGTGGCCCGAAGCGAGTGACGAGGTTGATGTGCCCCGTTCCGGTGAGATGACTCGCGTTAGGCTTCAAGCGACGTTCGGGCTGTAGCCGGCTATATGCATCGAGCGAGTCGAGGACCCCGAGCAGACGTTCGATGTTCGCAGGATGACGCGAATGGACGATATCAACGTCGAACGTGGTAATGGGTGCGCCGCGTGCGACCGCAGCAAGGCCGCCGACCAGAATGAAGTCTACGCCGGCTTCGCACAAGGGGCGGAGCCTCGAGGCGAAATTATACTCCAGCATTCAACTCGCGAATCGACAGAATCTCGTCGACCGTCTGCTGCAAGAGATCCAGCCGCTGGGCCGGCGTCAGTGACAGCATCCAACGGATCAGCGACAGATCCACGCCGTCTTCGCTGTACTCGGGTGCGGGGAAGTCTTCGTCCGCCATGCCGCTACTTCTTCGCGCCGTCGACCGAGTGCAGGAACTCGACGATCAGACTGTTCACCTTCTCGGGCGACTCCTGCTCGGTCCAATGGCCGACGCCTGGCAGCAGCACCTTCTTCCAGAGATGCGGCACGCTCTTCTCCAGGTTGTCTACGCCGCCGCGCGCGAAGTCGACCACCAGGTCGTCCTGGCCAGCCACATACAACGTCGGCTGCATCAGCTTGCGGCCGATCAGCCACGGCGTCTCCTGCCAGAACAGATCCTGTCCGCGATACCAGTTCAAGCCGCCACGAAATCCAGTCCGAGCGAATTCCTTCGCGTAGTAATCGAGGTCCGCTTCGGTGAGCCACTTGGGAAGCTGCTTGGGATCGGTGGCGCCGCTCAAAGCCGTTTCGTTGAGGCCAAACACGTAGCGCCACTTATGTTCTTTGGGAATCGATCCCGAGGTCGAATAGAACATCATGCGCAACGAGCGTTTGGGATCCTTCTCGAATTCCTTTTCGGCCACGCCCGGCTTCTGAAAATACGTTTGATAGAACTGCTGGCCCGGCGGCATGCGGCTTTGCATTCCCACGGTGGGCTTCACGCCGCCCTCGCCGCGGACTCCAAACGGCACGCTGAGCAAGATCACGGCGCGAAACATGTCGGGCCGCATGTTGGCCGAGTTGTACGCCACCGGGGCGCCCCAATCGTGGCCGCCGATGATGGCCTGCTCGTAGCCGAGGGCGTGCACCAAGCCCACCACGTCGCCGACAAACTGGGACTGCGTGTAGTCTTCGATGTTCGGCGGCGCGTCGGTCTGGCCATAGCCGCGCATGTCGGGCGCGACCACGTGATAGCCGGCCGCCGCGACCACGGGAATCACATGCCGCCAGCTATACCACAGCTCGGGAAAGCCATGGCAAAGCACCACCAACGGTCCTTCGCCCTGCTCGGCGATGTGCATCTTGATTCCGTTTACCTCGACGAAGCGGTGCTTCACATTGAGGGGCTGTGCTGAGACTGGGGACACAGCAGCCACTGTAGCAATACACAAGGCGGCGAAGATCGGGGATCGGAAGGTTCGCATGAGTTCAGACTACAGCTTTTGCATGCGCAGCAGGTAACGCTCGGATGCCCGCACTTCCTCGGCGCGGCGGATCATTTCGTCCACGTCATCGTCGATCGAGAACAGCCGGCCGCTCAGCGAGTCCGCGCATCCGGAAGCGAGCTTCAGCACCAGGCGAGCCGGAACCTCTGGCGGCACGTCCACTCCGCGATCCAGGAACTGCTGGATGAATGGAAGACGCCCGCGCGATTCTTCCAGCATGCGCGTCCGCACGACGCCCGGCCTGATCGGAAACACGCTCACGCCGTGAGGTTTCAGATCGAGCGCCAGTTGCTCGCTGAAGCGGATCAGCGCGGTCTTGCTCACGACATAGGCCGAGAGGGCTTGAAACGGCTGCGTTCCTGCGCCGCTGGCCACGTTGATGATCCGGCCGGACCGTCGCGCGACCATGCCGGGCACAATTTCGCGGCACAGCAGCATCGGCCCGCGCAGGTTGACTTCCTGGCAGCGCCACCATTCCTCGGGATCGGTTTCCCAGAACGGTCCAAGCGGGGCGCCAGTGCCTGCATTGTTGACAAGAAGTGTGACTGGCCCGAGATCTTGCTCAACGCGTTTTACCAAAGCCTTCACTGCAGCCGGATCGGCGACATCCGTCGCGACTGCGAGCATCGGGACCTTCGCCAGCTTTACGGTCTCGTTGAGTTCGTCAGCCGACCGCGCCGCGATCGCAACCTGCCATCCGTTCTCGGCTAAGCCCAACGCGATTGCACGTCCGATTCCACGTCCTCCGCCCGTCACCAAGGCCACCATACGGCTCGATGCTGGCATGGGCCTGAAACTTACTTGGGGAAATTCGACTTCTCGGCGATCGTCGCTGGGTGAGCGAACCTACTTGAGCTCCTGCATCATGCCGGGCAGGCTCCACTTCATCTGCAGGCTATTTGGCGTCCAGTGGAACTCGGCGATCATGGCCTTGCCGACTTCCTCTTCCGACTTGCCTTCGCGAATCATGCTGGTGACGCGCTCGCGTTCCTTGACGACGTTGTCGCGGTACATTTCCAGGGCGGCGCGCGTCGTGACGGGTCCGTGTCCGGGGATCACGGTGTCGAAATCGAAAGTGTTGATCGCGCGGCCGAGCGTCGTCGGCCCAATCCTTGAGGCTTCCGCCGCCCGGATAGTCGATGAGCGGCGTGTTTCCGGCCATCAGATCGCCGGTGTGGATGGTGCGCAGCGCCGGGAAGTAGATGACCGCGTCGCCGTCGGTATGGCCGCGGCCGAAGTATTTGGCGCGCACTTCTTTCCCGCCCAGGAACACGGCCGTTTCGTCGGTGAACGTAATTCGCGCGGGCAGCACTCCCGCCGGTGCATTCGACTGCTTGTGTTCCACGATGCCCCTGCGCGCGTTGAGCGTCGAGATGATCTCGGCCGTGGGCAGGAATTTGGCGTTGCCGCCGCTGTGATCGGCGTGATAATGCGTGCTCAGCACGTATTTCACCGGCTGATCGGTCACGCTTTTCACTTTGGCGACAATCTGGTCGTGGTCCTGTTCGTACTTGTCGTCGACCAGGATGACGCCCTCATTGGTGACGTAGACCGCGACGTTCCCGCCGTCGCCTTCGATCTCAAACAGGTCGTCTTTGACCTTGTTGATCTTCAACTCCGGCGGCTGGCGTTGCGTTTGCGTGTACGCGATCCAGCAGCCCACCAGGAACAGGGCGCCGGCGGAAAGACGAGTGACGAATGTCCGGCTCATGTTCGGACACTATATCAGATTTGCAGGCTGTATCTCACTCGCAAAAGATGCGGACTTTGGTGTCGTGGTCATCCACGTCCACCGTCACGTCATTCAACTGATCGATGATCTCTTCCAGGTTCTCCGGCTTGATCTGGTTCAAGTCGATGTCGACTCCCTCTTTGTGCAGGGCGAAATTCACGTGATCGCGCGCCTGCGGCGGAATCAGGCTGGCCAGCTTCACACCGGCCCGCAGCAACTGCATAGGCACCCGGATATTCACCCTCACATGTTCGCCGCGATGGTCCTTGTCGGTCACCTGCACGCGAATGTACTTGGGTTTTCCCTTGGGGGACGAATCGGAACCGTTGGTCGAGCCGTTCATCGGAGCTTCCTTCTCAACAGCCGCCATCAGGCGCTCGGCTTCAGCCACCGTGATTTTTCCTTGCGACACCATTTCCAGGATTCTTCGCCGTTCTTCGTTCATGATTCCCTCCTACGCCACCCGGAGCTCGAACGTGCGCGCATCGTCTTCCACTTCCACATGCGTGCCCTTGAGCGACGCAAACATCCGGCAAAACGCAGCAAAGGCTGGAAATGGATTGATCCCGCTCAACAGGCTCACCAAGAGAATCGCCGGCAGAACCAAAATTCCGATGGGCGCCAGAACCAACCACACGAGGAACAGGGGCGCACCGAACAGGAACTGGCCACCGCTCTGCTTCCTGCGAACCACGACGTAGAACATGGACATCATTGCAGTGCCTCCAATTCCCGGATGGCGTCTTGCGCTGTCAACTCGCCGCGCTGGAGCCGGTCCAGAACCTCGGTTCGCGACGGCCTTGGGTTCGTTTCGACGAATTCCAGGCTGTTGGCGATGCGGGTGAGGCGCGACTTAATGGTCGGGTAGCTGACTCCAAAGACCTGCTCCATTTCTTTGATCGACCCGTGCGATCGGACGAACGCGACGACGAAGACCTGGTCTTCGAGGCTAAGCCGCGCTAATTGAGGCAGTTCGAAGCAGCCTTCGATAGCGATGTCTTTGTCCCGGAGGCGGACGCGTTCGACGGTGATGGGCCGTCCCTGGGTCAACTGGGTGAGTTCCTGCCAGTCAGTTGGTTGGTTGTCGCTCGTCATACTTAATATAGTTAACTTATATATCAATATTATTAAGTCTGTCAAGCACTATTCTTAAGTTAAATTTGCAAAGTAGGAAGTCTGGAAGTCTAGGAAGTCTCGTTTACTGTGCCGAAATCGCGGCGTGATGCCGAGAGTGGGACGGCTCTTGGGGCCTAGGAGGGTACTTCGGACTTCAGTTCACGCACCGAACGCACGCGAGAAGTCCGGATCACACCGAACTCGGGGTGGCTGAATTCCATCTTCAGATTGGGGCCGATGAACCATATTTTCAACATGGTAGGGCCGCCCACGGAGCCGTGCAGGTCAACCAACACTGGCGTCGGACAATAAGTGGGATGGCCGGAGATGAGGGCCTTTCCGTTACCGCGATTCTCCACGTGATAGGTGGTGTGTCCGGTGACGACTTCGACGGCCGCGCCGATGGGCAGTTCGTCAAAGGCAATCCCCTCCGCTTGCTCGGGCTGGTAAGATGCGTTCTGAGGATTGACGGCTGCGTTACGGACATCGCTGTTGCTGTGGTTCACCATACGGCTTGAGGGGAGCACTTTGCCGCCCAGTTCGCGGACACCTGATAAGTGCTTTGGGTTCAACGACCAGAAGGTTACTATACGATACCGGACTGCGCACGATGCCCCGATTTCGGCGCGAAATTGTCAGTTCTGGATGGGCTTTTCTACCTGGTCGATCACGGATCGCGGTGAAGGTGAACGGACAACGCTACGACATGTCGATGACGTGGAAACGTGAAACGCTCGGGCGGAAGGTAAGACACCGGATCGGGCGACAGGTGCGCCCAGGTCTGAAAGGCCGACGACGCGACGCTGGAATTCAGATAGAACAGGAACTGGTTCGAGAAGCAGGAAATGGGCGGCGGCTGGCGGAACGTGAGCCGCAAGCCGACGGCGTTGCCGAAATGGATTCCCTCGCTCTGGACGGCCTTATCCTCGAGCAGCGTGACGAAGCTGGCGCGGCCGGCGTGCGGCCACACATCGGGACGCAGAAGATTGCGCAATTCCAGGCGCGCGCCGAACGTGATCTCGCATTGCCGGATCCATTCCAGGATGCTGTCGCCCCACTGCCAGGTCGTGATCAGGCGCAGATACTGATCGGCCAGATTGATCGCCAGATCCATCTTGCGCCGGTCGACTTCGGACTCACCGCCGGCCAGACTCTCCGGAATCGGGATCATGTCCTCGGCGTCGATGAGATCGTTGGCCATGCCGACCACGCGATCCAGCCGCTTCACCTTGGGTGTGGTGTGTACGAGCAGGGGAGGGAGCTCGTGCGTTTTATCGCCCGGCACTTCGACGAACTTTCGATCTCCGACGATGTCCATATCCACGACCCAACTATCTTATCGACGACAAGGTCGCAAACCTTCAACTAACTTATAGACGATCTAGCAGGTTCGGCCGTTTCACAGGCCCGCCCGGGCACGGTACCGATCGATTAAAACAATTCTGCAGTATTTGTTGGAGTTTGTAAAGAGGGCCGTCGATTCGGCGGGCTTACCGTGCGCCGCGCTACAATTCGGCTTCACGATGTTTTGGCTGGGCATTGACGTCGGCACCGGAGGTACGCGCGCGCTGCTGGTGGACCAAGCCGGGCGCGTCCGGCATGCCTGTACGGCGCCGCATGAAGAGATGACAATGGAGCAGCCGATGTGGGCCGAGCAGCGGCCCGAGAACTGGTGGGACGCAGCCACGCAGGCGCATTCGCGGCGTGCTGGCGCAGGCGAAGGTGGATGGCAGCAGCGTCCGTGGCGTGGGCCTGTCCGGCCAGATGCACGGCCTGGTGATCCTGGATGACGCGAGGTCGCGTGATCCGGCCGGCGCTCATCTGGTGCGACCAGCGCAGCCAGGCGCAAGTGGATTGGATCAAC
Organism: Terriglobia bacterium; assembly: GCA_963792065.1. Lineage (GTDB taxonomy): Bacteria > Acidobacteriota > Terriglobia > Bryobacterales > Bryobacteraceae > Palsa-89. Next base: position 3,793,094 of record CAWBUU010000001.1, on the reverse strand, counting down.
CGGACCGCGGGCGCCGAGAATGTCCTGCGCTGGACCGCGAATCCGGTGCTGACCGGCTTCACGCTGCCGAAGCTCCTGTGGGTGCGCGATCACGAGCCGCGGCAGTTCGAGCGCGTCAAAAAGTTGCTGCTGCCGAAAGACTACATCCGGTTCCGGCTGACCGGCGAGTTCGCGGGCGACGTTTCGGATGCCTCGGGAACGGCGCTGTTCGACGTGGCGAACCGGCGCTGGTCTTTCGAACTGGCGGACAAGCTGGGGATCGATCGGGACGATCTTGCCGCGCGTGTTTGAGTCGAGCGAGATCTCGGGAGTGGTCGAGCGAGGCCGCGGCGCGCGCGACTGGGTTAGCCGCGGGAACGCCGGTGGTCGCGCGGAGGCGGTGACCAGGCTTGCGCGGCAGTCGGAAACGGGATCGTGACGGCTGGCGTGGTCTCCTGCACGCTCGGAACGTCAGGCGTCGTTTTCGCGCACAGTGCGAAGCCGCTCTATGATCCGGCCGGTCGAGTGCATACGTTCTGCCATGCCGTGAAGGGAGCGTGGCACGTGATGGGCGTGACGCAAGGCGCCGGACTGAGTCTCCAGTGGTTCCGCAATCAGCTTGCGCCGGGCGTGGAGTACGATGCTCTGATCGCTGAAGCCGCGCAGGCGCCGGCCGGCTCGCAGGGTCTGTACTGGCTTCCTTATCTGATGGGCGAGCGAACGCCGCACCTGGATGCTATGGGCGCGCGGCGGCTGGATCGGGATCACCGCCAAGCACACGCGCGCGGATCTGATCCGCTCGCTGCTCGAAGGAGTTTCGTACAGCCAGAAAGACTGCCTCGATATCATCGAACAGCTCGGAGTGGCCGCCGATCGCGTGCGGGTGTCGGGCGGAGGCGCGCGCAGCGGCTTCTGGCGGCAGATGCTCGCGGACGTTTTCGCGAAGCCGGTTGTCTCACTCGAGACCGAGGAAGGATCGGCGTACGGCGCCGCGCTGCTGGCGCTGGTCGGGACAGGAGAATACTGCGTCAGTCGAAGAAGTCTGCCGCGCTGTCGTGCGCGAAGTCGATTGCGTGTCACCGCAGCCGGACGCGGCGAAGGTTTACGCCGCGGGACATGCCGGTCTACCAATCGCTGTACCCGGCGCTGCGGCCGTTCTATCTCGACGAACGCCATGATGTATTGCGACGTCAGCCTGCCGGTGCCGCTCGATCAGAGCTTCACGTATCGGTTGCCCGAGACCTTGCGGCATCGCGTCGCGGTCGGTTGCCGCGTGCTGGTTCCGTTCGGATCGCGAAAACTCACCGGCATGGTGGTGAAGCTGCACGACGTGGCGGCGGCCAGTCCGGTGAAGGACGTGCTGCGGCTGGTGGACGAGGAACCGGTGCTGGACGCGGAGCTGCTCTCGCTCGGCCGCTGGATTTCCGAATACTATTGCGCGCCGCTGGGCGAAGTGTTTCGCGGGATGATCCCGCTGGCGGGCGAAGTTCGCAAAACCAAGCAGTATTCGCTGACGGACTCAGGTCGCGACGCGGCGCGGCAGCTCTTGCTGAGCGCCTCGGAAGACGATCCCGCGTTGCAGATGCTGCGACTGCTCGAGGCGCGGCCGTTGTCGGCAAGCTATCTCGAAAAGAAAGTGCCGAACGCGCGAAACCTGATCCGGTCGCTCGAGAAGAAAGGCTTCATCGAAGTCGAGGACTTGGAAGCGCAGCGCGATCCACTGCGAGCGTCCGCGTCAAGGCTGCGCGCGTCGTGGCTCAAAGGGTCGCCGAGCGACCTCAAGCTCACCAAGCGCGAGCGCGAACTGCATGCGTTCCTAGAGCTGCATCCCGGCACGCACAATCTGGAAGAGTTGGAGGCTTCGGTGAAAGGGGCGAGCCAGGCGGCGCGGGCGCTGGCGCGGCGTGGCTTGATCGCGCTCGATCCGGAATCGCCCACGGGCGTTTTCGCCGACGCTGCTCCCACGCGGACGCTCAACGCGCATCAGCTTCTGGCGTACCAGGACATCGAGGCAGCGCTGCGCAGCGCCAAATTCCAAACCTTCCTGCTCGAAGGCGTGACCGGCTCGGGCAAGACCGAGGTTTATCTGAAGTCGATCGATGCGTGTCTCGCGTTGGGGCGCAGCGCGTTGCTGCTGGTGCCCGAGATCGCGCTGACGCCGGCGATGGCCGGGCAGTTCTTTCATCGCTTCGGCCAGCAGGTTGCGATTCTGCATTCGGCGTTTCACGATGCCGAGCGCGCCGAGCAATGGCGGCGCATTCGCGCGGGGCTAGGCGACCGTGGTGGTCGGCACGCGGTCGGGTGTGTTTGCGCCGGTGCAAGAATCTCGGGCTGTTGGTAGTCGACGAGGAGCACGACCAGAGCTATAAGCAGCAGGAGACGCCGCGGTACAACGGGCGGGATGTCGCGATCGTGCGGGCGCAGGCAGCGGGCGCGGTGGTGGTGCTCGGCTCCGCGACGCCGAGTCTCGAGACCCGCTACAACACGGAGCGCGGCAAGTACAAGCTGATCGAGCTGCCGCAGCGCATCGAGCAGCGGCCCATGCCGGATGTCGAAGTGATCGACATGCGCCAGGAGTTTTTGGAGACGCGCAAGCTGGCGACGTTCTCGCGGCGGCTGGTGGAGACCATCGCGGAGCGCCTGGAGCATCGCGAGCAGACCATGCTGCTGCTCAACCGGCGCGGATTTTCGAGCTTCGTGGCATGCCGCACGTGCGGTGAACGCGTCGAGTGCGTCAACTGCGCCGTCACGCTGACCTACCACCGGCGCGATCGCCGCATGCTGTGCCACTACTGCAACTACGCGCAGAAGGTTCCGTCGGTGTGTCCGAAGTGCGGGAGCGAGTATCTGCACTTCGTCGGGACCGGCTCGGAGAAAGTCGAAGAAGAGCTGCATCGCGATTTTCCCGAGGCGCGCATCGCGCGCATGGATCGCGACACGGTCAGCGGCAAGCGGCATTTCGAGAGCATCCTGCACGGTTTTCGCGAGGGCAATTTCGACATCCTGGTCGGCACGCAGATGATCGCGAAGGGTCACGACATTCCAAACGTGACGCTAGTGGGCGTCGTGTCGGCCGACGTTGGACTGGGTCTGCCCGACTTCCGCGCCGCCGAGCGCACGTTTCAGCTTTTGACGCAGGCAGCCGGGCGCGCCGGCCGCGGCGATCTGCCGGGCATCGTGCTGATCCAGACCATCAATCCGGAGCACTACGCGATCCGGTTCGCGTCTGAGCAGAACTACCCGGGGTTTTACGCAAAAGAGATTCAGTTTCGCAAACTGATGCGCTATCCGCCCTTCAGCGCGCTGGCGAACGTGCTGGTGCGGAGCCAGAAACAGGAGGACGCGTTAGCGATGAGTGCGGAATTGGGCCGGCTGCTCGATCCGGCGCCCGAGGGACTGAAGGTGCTGGGACCCGCGGAGGCGCCCGTGCCAAAGCTGAAGAGCGAGTTCCGGTATCAGCTCTTGATCAAGGCCGCAAACCGGAAGCGGTTGAACGAGACGCTGCGCGACGTGCAGCGATTCGCGCGGGAGAAGAAGTGGGGACCGACGGCGCTGGTGATCGACGTGGACCCGCTGACCTTGCTGTAGCGCCCGTTCAAAGGACCAGCGAGGCGCCAGTCAATCCGAGATGGCGATCGGTTGACCAGCCGGTCTTGATGCGGACTCCATCGGCGAGTGCGAGCGTGCGGGCTAGGTTGGCGTCAGCGAAGCGAGAACTGCCTCCTTCTTGACCAGGGCATACTCGTGGTTAGAGAGTTTGATGCTGATGCTGATCATGTTCGACGCAGCAGCGTGCTGACGCGTGGGCCGGGCAGAATAATGCCGGCCAGGTTGAGCGGGTCGGAGTTAGGAATCGCGGGCTGCTCGGCGCCTTCGGGATCGGAACGGCGGAGGGCGCGCAACAGATCGAGGGCTTCCGGGCGAGCGAACTGTTCGCCGCTGAATCCGGCGACGAAGCGGCCACCGCGAATTTCCCCTTGTGCTTCCTTGCGGCGCAGGACTGGAAGCAAGTCGCGCCACGGTGGAGCGAGCGATTCACGAGCCAGCAGGTCGCGAAACACGACGCCCCAGCGAGCCAGCAGTTGATCAGCGAAGAAGGCCGGCCGAGCTTCGGGTGCGGACGCATTGGCGGCATGGCGCACCAACGCCCAGCGTCCGGCGGCATGCCGGGGCCGCGCCAGTCTTCCGCGACCTTCGCCGCGGCGGCGCTTGGGATCCACCAGGGATCGCAGGTTTTCGAAACCGTCGGCGGTGACCAAGCCCGCGGCTACGAGTTCCCAGAGGCCGTCTTCGACTTCGCTCGCCAACCGGCCACTGGACCGAACCAGATCGGCGAAGAACGAAGCGCCGCGCTGCTCGAGCTGTGTCAAAACATCGCGGGCCGCGTGCGAGAACACCGGGGTCGCTGACGTCGCGATTGGCGTCAGCCAGTCCGCGCTCTCACGCAGGAAAATCGCGATGGGCGCGCTGCGCGTCGGCCGCACGCGCCGCGGTTCGGCAACCTCGAACGCCGGATGCGGAGACAGCCGCGCCCACATCACTTCGCCGGCCAGGCACAATTGATCGAGAAACTCCGGTTCGTAGTGAGCGACGCGCTGGGCAAGCACGTCCGGCTCCCAGGCAGCGGCCGAAATCTCGTAGCCCTGAAGCTGCTTCACAATTTGCAGGGTGCCGTCGATTCCGTGCAGGCGGCTGCCGGGCAGTACGTGCTGCCAGCGATAGAGGAACTGCTGGAACTGCGCCGCGGTCACCGGTTCGATTTCGCGCCGCAGTTGCCCGAGCGTCAGACCGATGAATGCGCGCCAGTATGCGTCGATTGCACCACTCGGTCTGGCCTGCAGGCAGTTCAGAATGAAAACGCCCGCGCATGACCTGGCCTTCGGACTCGAGCTGCAACAGAGCCTGTTCGATGACGTCCGCGGGAAATGCCAGCGTCTCAGCCAGCGTGGAGACGGTGACTGGGCCGAGCGACTCCATCCACCCGCGCACGGTGGGAAGCACTTCGTCGCGCAGATCGAAGCGTTCCGTGGCGACCCAGAACCTCTTCGCGCCACGCTCCGTGACGCGAGCGCGGCCGGCGCCGGCCAGCTCGTCGAAGAAAGTCTGCCACTCGGCAGATGGCGGCAAGGTGATCAACGTGAGCAACGCGTCGTGCAACTCGTCCGCGTTTCGAACATCCGGCCAGGATTCCGCCGCTACCTGCGCGATGGCGGCAGGATCGAGAATGCCCGCGCCTCCCGCGACGTCGGATCGCAGAGTGCGCCGCAACTGAACCGCCCGCGCACGCCGTTCTTCGAGCGGCGCGTCGTCGAGATAGGCATACGGGTTGGCGTTGAGAATTTCGTGCGAGAACGCCGACGGCTCCGCCGTGTCGATGGCTACCTTGCGGATACGCCCGGACTCGAAGCCTTCGAGGATCGACTTGAGGCCTTCGATGTCCATGCCCTCGTGCAGGCAGTTGTCGATGGTCTCGTTGACCAGCGGATGGTCCGGAATCTTCGGCTCGCCAACAAGGTTCTCGGCGCATGCGACCTGATCTGGGAAAGACGGAAGCCAGCAGATCGTCGGAGCGCATGCGCTGGATGGGTGGCGGAACCTTGCGGCCGCCGGAGAATCGCAGAATCGCGAGCGCTCGCGACGCATTCCAGCGCCAGCGCGCGGTGAACATGGGCGCGTCGAGCAGGGCTTGTGTCAGCACGTGCTCCACGGTTTGCGTCTTCAGGAACTCGAACACCAGCTCGAGCGGAAAGGCGTGCTGCTCGGTGAGCGAGATGTTGATGCCGTTGTCGGTGGCGGCGGCCTGCAGTTCGAAATTGAACGATCGGCAGAAGCGCTTGCGCAGCGCCAGGCCCCAGGCACGATTGATGCGCGAGCCGAATGGCGCGTGCAGAACGAGCTGCATCCCGCCGGCCTCATCGAAGAAGCGCTCGGCGACCACGGTGTCCTGGGAGGGCAGGGAATTGAGCGACGCCATGCCGGCCAGCACGTACGCGATGGCCTGCTTTGCGCCCGCGTCGTCCAATCCGCACTCCGTGGTCAGGAACGTAACGGCCCGATCCGGATCGCGTGCGATCTCCTGCCGGACTTCGGACACCGCGCGCGACAGCTCGAACGTGCGTCCGGGCGCTTCGCCATTCCAGAACGGCACCGACGGCGGCGCTCCATGTGCATCCTCGACGCGCACCCGGCCCGGCTCGATGCGTTTGATGCGCCAGGAATTCGTGCCGAGCAGGAACGTGTCGCCGGCCAGGCTCTCGACGGCGAAATCTTCGTCCAGCGATCCGACCACCTTGCCGTCCGGTTCGGCGACCACGGCGTACTGAGCAGTATCGGGAATCGCGCCGCCCGACGTGATGGCCGCCAGCCGCGCGCCGCGTCGCCCGCGCACGCGCCCGTTCACCTGATCGCGATGCAGGAACGCACCCGCGCGCCCGCGTTGTGTCGTGATCCCGTCGGCGAGCATAGTAACGACCTCGTCGAAAGTCGATCGCGCGAGATCGCGATAGGGATACGTCGAACGAACCAGATCGTAGAGTTCGTCTTCGCTACAGTCGCGCGCGGCGGTCTCGGCGACAATCTGCTGAGCCAGGATGTCGAGCGGGGCCGTCGGGATTTCGAGCCTGTCCAATTCGCCGGAGCGGATCGAGCGAACCAGCGCGGCGCATTCGATGAGTTCGTCGCGGGTGGTAACGAAGAGGCGGCCGTGCGGTCTGGCGCCGATCCAGTGGCCGGATCGCCCGACGCGCTGCAGCGCCACCGCGATCGACCGCGGCGATCCGATCTGGCACACCAGGTCGACCGAGCCGATGTCGATACCCAACTCGAGCGACGCTGTTGCTACAACGGCGCGCAGCTCGCCCTTTTTCAGGCGCTCCTCGGCATTGAGACGCAGCGCGCGCGAAAGACTGCCGTGATGCGGCAGCACGACGTTCTCGCCCAATCGTTCGCCGAGGGCATGCGCCACGCGTTCAGAGAGCCGCCGCGTGTTGACGAACACCAGCGTGGTGCGATGCGTCAGGATCAGCTCGGCGACGCGGTCGTAGATCTCGGCCCACATCTCGTTGCTGGCCACAGGGCCGAGCTCGTCGCGCGGAACCTCGACCGCCAGTTCCATCTCGCGCCGATGGCCGATGTTGACGATGCGTGCGTCGGGCGCCAGGAACTGCGCGACCTCTTCGATGGGCTTCACGGTTGCGGATAGCCCGATGCGCTGCGGCTTCCCGCGTTCGGCCGTCAAGCGCATCCAGCCGAGCCAGCGACAGAGCGCAGGTGCGATCCGCGTTTGTCGTCGGCCACGGCATGAATTTCGTCAACGATGACCGTGCGCGTTGTTCGCAGCATCTCGCGCGACTTCTCCGCGGTCAGCAAAATGTACAGCGACTCGGGCGTCGTCACCAGAATGTGCGGCCGGTGCTTGCCCATCTGCTGGCGCTCCGACATGGGTGTGTCGCCGGTGCGGACAGCGGTGCGGATGGGGGCCAGTGTGATGCCCTGGCGCGCGGCAAGCTGCGAAATCTCCGCCGAGCGGTATCTCGAGATTTTTGTGGATGTCGTTGCTCAGCGCCTTGAGCGGCGAAACATAGACGACTTCGGTTTCGTTCGGCAGTTCGCCGGCTCGTGCCGCCCGCACCAGCCGATCCAGACAGATCAGGAACGCGGCCAGCGTCTTGCCGGAACCGGTGGGCGCCGAGATCAGTACGTTGCGTCCGGCGCGAATCTCCGGCCAGCCCAGCAGTTGCGGTTCGGTGGCGCAACTGAAGCGCGCGATGAACCATTCGGCCACCAGCGGGTCGAAGCCGGACAGGGGGCTGGACTGCAATTCGGGAGCGGAGGACACCTGTCTCTATTAGAGCGCAGGAGTGAGCCTGGGATTCGGAATTAGCGAGTCGTCTCGACGGCCAGGGCGCCGGTCGCGGCCAACCGCCGCTCGATTCGTTTTCGCTCTTCGGGACCAGCGAACGGACCGATTAGAATGCACCCAACGGGATTGCCTTGGCCGATCTCCACAAACGCCGGATAGCCTCGGGCGTGAAGTTTCACGACGTAGTCCATGTCCTCAGCAGTGCCGAGCGCGGGGAGTTGCAAATATGGCTCGGGAGGCAGGGGGATGAGATCCTCGGCCGGCACCGGCGGCGCGATAGGCCCGGCAACTGCCGTATTACTCGTCACCGGCGCTGCGTCCGCTGAGGCGATGCGGCTTCCCAGATACCAGCCCGACAACGCCAGGCCGAGCAGGATCATGCCGGCGAATCCGATGAACACGCTCTTGCGCGACCCAGGGGCAGTTGCCGGAGCGGGATCGATCAGTTCAGTACCGATTTCCGTGTTTTCAATCAGTTGCGCCGAGCTAGACGTAAGACGCCTCCTCTACGACGTGCTAAGACAGACACCTTAGCTATCGGCGGCTGGCGCGATACGCTTTAGGGCCGCTGGGCCGACTGGCGAGCAGGTCAGTAGAGGATTCGGGTCCGAATGGTGCCCGGCACCGACTCCAGCCGGTGCTTGAGCTGCAGCGATTCGCCCGGCTCGCGCGTCTCGACGTCGATCACGACGTAGCCGATGTTCGGGTTGGTTTGCAGATACTGGCCGGCGACGTTGATCTTCTGATCGGAGAAGACGGAGTTGAGGGCCGAGAGCACGCCCGGCTGGTTGCGATGGATATGCAGCAGCCGATGCTGGCCGGTATGCTCGGGCAGCGACACTTCGGGGAAATTCACGGCGCTGAGCGTCGAGCCGTTGTTGCTGTACTTGATGAGCTTTTCGGCGACCTCGGTGCCGATGTTCTGCTGGGCCTCTTCGGTGCTGCCTCCGACGTGCGGCGTGAGCAGTACGTTGTCCATGCCGCGCAACGGCGAGACGAACTCCTCGCCGGCAGATTTCGGTTCCACCGGAAATACGTCCATGCCGGCGCCGCCGAGGTGTTTGGATTGGAGCGCGTCCACCAGCGCGTCGATGTCGACCACCGTTCCGCGCGAGGCGTTGATCAGTTGCGATCCCGGCTTCATGCGCGCCAGTTGATCGCGGCCGATCATGCGATGCGTGTGGGGAGTTTCGGGAACGTGCAGCGTCACCACGTCGGCTGTTTCGAGCAGCGCGTCGAGCGATCCCGCCGAGCGGGCATTGCCCAGCGCCAGTTTAGTCTCGATGTCGTAGTAGAGCACCTGCATGCCGAGCGATTCGGCGAGCAGACCAACCTGCGTTCCGATGTGGCCGTAACCGACGATGCCGAGGGTCTTGCCGCGGACTTCATAAGATCCGGCCGCGCTCTTCACCCAAACGCCGCGATGTGCCGCGGCGTTGCGCGATGGGATCCCCCGCAGCAGCAGGACGATCTCGGCCAGCACCAGCTCGGCTACGCTGCGGGTATTCGAGAACGGCGCGTTAAAGACCGGAATGCCGCGTTCCTGGGCTGCGTCGAGATCCACCTGGTTGGTGCCGATGCAGAAGCAGCCCACGGCGATCAGCTTGGGGGCGTGGTCGAATATCTTGCGCGTCAAGTGAGTGGCCGAGCGGATTCCGATGATATAAGCGTCGCGAATCGATTCCGCGAGTTTCTCTTCGGCGATCGACTTGGCGTGCAACTCGATATTGCTGTAGCCATCGCGTCGGAAGGCGTCTACGGCGCTCGAGTGCACGCCCTCGAGCAGCAGTACTTTGATTTTTCCCTTGTCGAGAGAAGTTTTGGGGAGCGAGGTTTCGGACAAGACAGACGGCATCAATTCAATGATACGTGGCGGGCGCGAAACTTACCGGGCCGCAGCCGACGAAGCGTGGACACGCTGGCCTGTTCATCGCCGGTGGCCGATCCCGGCCCGATGGTTCTCCGGTGCGGCTATCGTGGACCCGGACGTGGATGCGATACTGGCGATCACTGAGCGCGCCGCCGGCAGCGCAGGAGCCTGCGACGACCGAGACCGCGCAGGCCCTATTTTACAAAGACCATTCCGAAAGGCGCGCAGGTAGCCTGCAATCGCGCGATTACGATGCTTCCGGAATCGGCACGGTCTTGGCTTGCCGCCACAGCCGCTCCAAATCGTAGTACTCGCGAGCCTTGGGCGAGAATACGTGGATCAAGTAGTCGCCGTAATCGGCCAAAACCCATTCGGCGTTGTGGAAACCTTCCACGCTGATCGGGTGTTCGCCGCGCTTTTCGAGTTCCGATCCGATCTCTTCAACGATGGCCTGGATCTGCTTCGGGTTGGTGCCGGTGCAAACCACGAAAAAATCGGCGAAGCTGGTGACTTCGCGCAGATCAAGCACGCGGATATCGAGCGCTTTTTTCGATTCGGCGGCGCGGACTGCAGTGAGCCAGGGCGGGGTCGCGAGTAGAGGCGTGATGGCCTGGAGTGCGGAGGTGCTTTGTTCTCGAATAGTCTCTCTAAGTCTCCTTATTCGTATGGTACACTGAAATTTCCAATGCGACAATTGCCGGTTGTGCTGTTGTGTCTGGGCGCGCTTGCGAGCTTCGGCCAGACTCCGGCGAATTCGTTCGAAACGTCTGCAAATAAACAGATTGAACAAGCCAGGAAGGAACTGGTTCGGGTCGGCGAACTGGTGGCCATGGGCGCGCTTCCGCGACAGCGCATCGATCAGGCGCGGCTCGATCTGGCAGACGCGCAGGACCAGGCAATTCTGGCTCACACGATCTATGGCGATGTTCCGGTGAAGGATTTGACGGATCATCTCGCCGAAGAGATGCTGGCAGCGGCTGAGCGGCGCGTCGAGCGGCAGCAGCACAGGCTGGACGATGCCGAGAAATTGATTGTGGTCGGCCTGGCGGCGCAGTCCACGCTGACTCCGCTCGAGGTGGAGCTGAGTTTTCGCCAGGGCAGTTTGGAATTGGCGCGCTCCCGGGCTCGCTTAATGGAGGATCTGGCCGATCTCGCGCGACTGGAAGAATCGATCGCCGCCGCACGAGATGCGGCGCCCAGCGAGGAGGCCGCCGACCTGTTGACCGAGAGCATGGAACACTTCGAGGGCAGCGGAATTTTCGTAGAGGCTCGCGACCTGAAGCCGATCGAAGACGCCTTCGCCAAGAAATTCGACGAGCCGTTACCGATCAGCGCCGACGGACAGACCAGCCTGCATCGCGCGCTGGGGTTCGACCATCGCGGGCGTGTGGACGTGGCGCTCGATCCGAACAGCCCTGAGGGGATCTGGCTGCGTGGATATTTGAAGTCGGGCCTGATCCCGTACTACGCATTCACGCACGCTGTACCCGGCAAGGCCACTGCCGCGCACATCCACATCGGTCCGGGCAGCACACGCTGGAACGGCGCCGACTAGCCGATGGCTCTGGTCCCGCGCGTATTTCTCACCGCCGAGCAGATTCAGAATCGCGTACGCGAAATGGGCGACCAGATCAGCGCCGATTTTCCGGACGGGCCGATTTACCTGATCGGAATTCTCAAGGGCGCGTTCATGTTTCTGGCGGATCTTTCGCGCGCCATCAAGACCACATCACGCATCGAGTTCATCGGCATTTCGAGCTACGGCCGCGGTAAGACGACGTCGGGCCAGGTGAAGGTGACCAAGGATCTGGACGTCTCCATCGAGGGCCATCATGTCCTGATCGTCGAAGACATCGTGGACAGCGGCGTGACGCTGACGTACCTGATCAACGTGCTGCGGCAGCGGCGGCCCAAGTCCTTGAACATCGCGACGCTGCTTGACAAGCCGGACCGGCGGCTGCGGCCGGTTGAAGTGGCTTATGTGGGCTTCAAGATTCCCGACGAATTCGTGGTGGGCTACGGGCTCGATTTCGCGGAAGATTATCGCAACCTGCGCGACATCTGCGTGCTGAGCGAAGCGTAGACGGCTGCGTAGTTTGTTACCATCGCTGGCATGGCGTCTGCCAAAGTCACAATTAACAACAATGGATCGATTCGCATCGAAGGGGACTTTACCATCCATGACGCGGAGGGAAAAGAGTTCGGGCTGGCCGGACGCACGGTGATCTCGCTGTGCCGCTGCGGGCACTCGGAAAACAAACCGTTCTGCGACGGGCATCACAAGGCCAGTGGTTTCGACTCAGTATGTCCGGCGCGCGAACTACCGCCGCCTAAAACAGTGGTCTAGGAACATGGTGTTTAGAACATGATTCGATTCGTTCTGGAGCCGGACCGCGACCTGTTCGAAGAGGCGTTTCGTTTTGCGCAGCAGCAGGTCCACAAGCTGATCGAAGAACATCCCGACTTCTATCCGATGTACACCAAAGAGGGCCGCTGGAAGCATGACGGCCCGATGTCCAACTGGGCCGACGGTTTCCTGCCCGGAATTATGTGGCTGTTCTACCGGCGAACCAAGGATAGCTACTGGATGGATCAGGCGATCCGGTATTCGACGCCGCTCGAGCCGCGCAAGATCGAGGGCGAGGCGCACGATCTGGGATTCTTGTTCCTGCCGAGTTACTACCGCTGGCACCAGCTCACGCGCGATCCGAAGTTGAAGGAAGTGCTGATTCAGGCCGGCCGAACCGAGGCCCGGCGCTTCCACGAGACCGGCCAATACATCCAGTCGTCGGTCAGCGAGGATTTGCTGTCCATCGACATGATGATGAACGTGGTGCTTATTTTTTACGCGGCGCGCGAGGCGGGCGATCGCCGTTTGCGCGACGTCGCGCTGCGGCATTGCCTGACGACTCGGCGATTCCTGATCCGAGGCGATGGTTCAACGGGGCACGAAGGAAACTTCGATCTGACGACCGGCGAATTTTTGCGGCAGTCGACGCAGCAAGGGTATCGGGGCGATTCGTGCTGGTCGCGCGGTCTGGTGTGGGCGCTGTACGGCTTCAGCGCATGCTATGAATACCGGCACGATCCGCGGTTTCTCGAAACAGCCGAAGCGTGCGCCGATTACTACATCACGCACTCGAACGGCGATGGCGTCCCGCCGTGGGATTTCAATGCGCCACCGGAGAGCCGCAAGCTGCTGGATACGTCGGCGGCGGCAATCGCGGCGTCCGGTTTGTTGCGGCTGTGCCGGCTGCTGCACGATCCGGTGAAGGGCCACTTCTATTGGTCGACAGCGGTGCAGATCCTGCGCACGTTGTGCGAAAAACATCTCGCCAAGTCGGACAAGAAATGGGACGGGATTCTCAAGGGCGGCGTCTATCATCTCCACAAGGAGCTGGGCGTGGACGAGTCGGTTATCTGGGGCGAATACTATTTTGTGGAAGCTCTGGAGCAGGCCATGCCGCAGTTGTGACGTTCACGCTTAGGGTCTAATACCTAGCCGCTTCGCGAGCCGCACGGCCGATAAGGTAATTGCATGCTGCCCACGCCCGGCGTCAATTATTACGACCTGCTGCAGATCAATCCTCAGGCCGAGATCGAGACGGTCGAGCGCGTGTACCGGATTCTGGCCGGGCGCTATCATCCCGACAACCAGCAGACCGGCGATGCGGACCGGTTCCTGCTGCTGAAGGAAGCGTTTGACGTCTTGAGCGATCCGTTGAAGCGCCGGGAGTATGACCGCCAATTCGAGGCCGGTCCCACGGGGCCGCTGCCGGTTTTTCTTGGCAAGGAGTTCGCCGACGGTATCGACTCGGAAGCGAAAATTCGGATCGGCGTGCTGTGCCTGCTGTATTCCAAGCGGCGCGCGAATCCGGACTACGCGGCGCTCTCGCTGCTCGACATGGAGCGTATCATGGCGTTTCCGCGCGAGCGGCTGCTGTTCGCGCTGTGGTATCTGCGAGCCAAGCACTTCGTCGAGCAGGACAATCGCTGAGCTTCATCATCAGCGCCGAGGGTGTCGATTATCTCGAGAGCCAGTTGCCCACCAACCAGATTCTGCACAAGATTTTCCGCGCGTCGGAATCGGGCGTGATGGTTTATCCGAAGGCGCTTACGACGCGCACGCGCGTAGTTGTTATTCTGAATCTTTCCATTTGTGACGCTTCGGCTTCATCTTCGTCGTGGTGTGTTCGTGCGCGATCGCTTGCGCGCAAAATCGCGCCGATTCTGATCGACACCGACGCCGGCACCGACGATCTGATGGCCATTGCGTTTCTGCTGGCGCATCCGAGCGTGCGCGTCGAGGCGATCACAGTCGTGAACGGCCTGGCGCATCCGGAGGCGGGGGCGCGGAACATCGCGCGACTGTTGGAACTCGCCGGTCGCAAAGATGTCCCGGTTTTTGCGGGCAGAAGTTCGCCGCTCAAAGGTAGAGCGGAGTTTCCGGCCGAGTGGCGCAAGATCTCGGATGAGCTGCCGGGAGTCAAGCTGCCGGCTGCATCGCGGAAGCCGGAGTTGCGGAGCGCTGCAGACTATCTGGTCGAACGCCTGGGCGACGAGCGCCATAAGGTGCGCGTTGTTGCTCTGGGGCCTCTCACCAATCTGGCCGAAGCGTTCGAACGCGCGCCCTCTGCCGTGAAAGGTGTCGAAGAGATCGTCATCATGGGCGGAGCGGTGCGCGTGCCCGGCAATCTGGCGGATGGTGGTCTGTTCCACACGGACAACAGAACCGCCGAATGGAACATCTTCATCGATCCTTTTGCGGCGCGCATCGTGTTTCGATCCGGTATTCCAATTCGTTTGATCCCACTCGACGCCACGAACCAGGTTCCGATCGGGCCGCCGTTCCTGCGCGAATTCGAAGCGCGCGCGCGGTCGCCGCTGGGTCGTCTGGTTGCGCAGGTGCTTTCCGCCGATCGCGAGCTGATCGATCAAGGCATTTTCTACGCTTGGGATCCGCTGGCGGCCGTGGCGCTGCTCGACCCAAGTGTGGTGCCGCCGAGCCGCTGCACATCGACATCCGGCAGGATCCGCCGGAGCAGGGCCGCACGGTTCAGACACCGGGACGGCCGAACGCGCGCGTCGCATTGGAGGCGGACGCCGCAATGTTCCGGCGGCTGTTCCTGGCGGCGTTCGAGAACTGACTTTGCTTGATCATCGCGACGACAAGACGAAGGCGTTGCCATCGGGGTCCTTGAAGATCGCTGAAGTGCCCCAGGACTCCTTCTTGGGCGGCTGTTGAAATTCCACTTCACGGGCGGCTAGCTCCTGATAGGTCTTCTGCACATCGTCGCAGTGAAAGGAAATGTTGGCAAACGTCCCGATGCGATCTTCCTGACCGGGGGTCGTATACAGAACCACTCCGGTCGACGCTCCCGGGATGCCCAACTCGATCCACCGCTGCCCGCCCCCGAAGGGCTGATCGGTCATGATCTGAAAGCCTAGCTTCTTGGTGTAAAACTCCAGCGACTTGTCCTGATCTCTTACCGGGACGCTGACAAATTTGACTGATTTGATCATGTGAAAAGCGTAAGCGACTTCGCTTACACTTGCAATCTGATTTTACATGCTATAGTGTCAAAGACTATAGTGGCGATCAATATTGATGATTATGTTTTCGATGTGTTGATGCGCGACTTGGTGGGTCATGACCGCGTGCCCTCGTCATTCCTGGTGTATCTCCATCTATGGAGCCAGACGCTGGGCCGGCGCGTGAAGTCGGTGCGACTGAGCCACCGGATGATCGCGGAGGCCACCGGCCTGTCGAAGAGCGCGGTCCAGACGGGGATGCGCAACTTGGTGCGCCGCCGGCTGGTCCACGTGCAACGTCAATCGGCAACTGCGATTCCAGAATATCGAATAGCGCGGCCCTGGGCGCATCGCTCGTAAACGGTGTGATACAGTGCCATCGATGGCCAGTATCTTTCGCGATGGTTTGCTTGCGGGGAAGACCGCGTTTGTCACCGGGGGTGGAAGCGGCATCGGCCAGCGCATGGCCGAGCGCTTTGCCGAGCACGGTGCGAAAGTGATGCTGCTGGGCCGCAAGCAAGAGAAGCTGGACGCCGCCGCCTGCGCGATTCGAAAGGCTGGCGGCACTGCCGAAACGTGCTCCGCCGACGTCCGCGACTATCCCGCCATCGAGGCGGCTTTCAAGAAAGACGCACGACACGTTCGGCCCCATCGACATCCTGGTGGCGGGCGCGGCCGGTAACTTTCCCGCTCCGGTGATGGGCATGTCGGCCAACGGGTTCAAAGCCGTGATCGACATCGACCTGATCGGAACATTCAACACTTTCCGCGCGTCCCACCAGTATCTGCGCAAGCCCGGCGCCAGTCTCATCGCGATTTCCGCCAGCCATGCGACGATGCCTGTGGCCTGGCAGGCTCATGTCTGTGCCGCCAAGGCGGGCGTCGATCTGCTGACGCGCACGCTGGCGATCGAATGGGGACCGGACGGCATTCGCGCCAACTGCATCACGCCCGGTCCAACCGATGACACCGAAGGCATGCGCAGGCTGGCGCCAACGCCTGAAGTCCGCGAGCAGATCGAAGCGAACGTCCCGCTGCGGCGTTACGGAACCAAGGATGAGCTGGCGGACCTGGCGTTGTTCCTGTGCTCGGATGCGGCCGCATACATCACGGGCGGCGTGTATGTCTGCGATGGTGGGCAGTCGCTGGTGCGATCGAGCATGCGACTGGCGGAAAGTCATTGACTCCACGAACCAGCACGCTACTCCGGCAGCTTGGGATCGTTAGCGCTTCGGCGCTGGTGATCTCGAACATGATCGGTGCTGGCATCTGGAGCACGCCAGGAATTCTGGCCGGTCAACTCGGTTCGCCCGTGCTGATCCTGGTGATCTGGGGCGTAGGTGCGATCTGCGCGCTGGCGGGTGCGTTCTGCTATTCGGAGTTGGGTGTCAACTTTCCGAGCTCGGGCGGCGAGTACGTTTATCTGACGCAAGCCTATGGCCCGACCTGGGGATTCATGACCGGATGGGTTTCGTTCTTCGCCGGCTTCTCGGCGCCCATCGCAGCCGCGTCGCTCGCGTTTTCCGATTACTTGGGTTACTTTTTCCCGGCGTTCAAGCTGGAGAACGCCCGCCATCTAGTTGGCTCGGGCGCGCTGGAATTCAAGTTCGGGCTTCCGCAAACGGCCGCCTGCACGATGATCGCGGTGTTCACCATCATCAATTGCCTGGGCGTGCGGTTGACCGCTCGCGTGCAGAACGTGCTGACGCTGATCAAGGTGCTGGTGATTGTGATCCTGCTGGGCGCGGGCTTCGCGTTTGGCAGCGGAAGCTGGGACAATTTCACGCACACGGCGGTTCGCACTTCGACGAATCCTATCTACGCTCAGTTCGTTGTAAGCCTGTTGCTCATTTACTTCGGCTATAGCGGATGGAACGCGGCCACATACGTAGCCGAAGAACTCAAGCAACCCGAGCGGACGCTTCCGTTATCGCTTGCGTACGGGACCTGCCTGGTGGCGGCGCTTTACATCGGACTCAATGCGCTTTTCATTTATGCCATGCCGCCGGAGGATATGAAAGGCGTTGTGGCCGTGGGAGCGCTCGCGTCCACGCATTTGTTCGGGCCTGCGGTGGCGAGTCTTTTCGCAGCCGGAATGGTGCTATCCGTGCTGGCAACGATGAACGCCGAGGTCACGATCGGTCCGCGCGTGTACTACGCGATGGCGAAGAACGGCGCTTTCTTCTCCGCAGCGGCACGTGTCCATCCGCGCTGGCACACGCCGGCCTTCGCGATCGTCTGCCAGGGCCTATGTTCGATGCTCATGACCCTAACGCCTTTCGTCGATTTGCTGATGTATATTGGCTTCCTGCTGAATTTCTTCGCCGTAATGTCAGTGGCGTCGCTGTTCATTTTCCGCCGGCGGGCCGGTTGGCGGAAGCTCGGCGCTGTTAGTTTCGCCTATCCGCTGGTTCCGGTCTTCTTCATCGTGGTCGGCATCGGGATGACCATCTTTGGACTGACGTACCGGCCTGGAACGGCGGCGATCGCCATCGCGACGCTCGCCGCTGGCGCGCTGGTTTATCACTTCCGCATCAAGAAGGAGGCGGCATGAAAACGCTGATCGCAATTCTCTCGTTCGCTACCTGTGCCATCGCTGGCCAGCTCGTGGAAGGCCAGATGCAGACCAATCTGATTCCGCATCCGCTGAAATTCACCGTGCTGCTGCCGGATGGATACGCGGCGTCCAAAGACGCCTACCCGCTACTGTTCCTGCTTCACGGGGGCGGGGGCGACAACGGCTTCCTGAAACGGATGCAACCGGTGATCGAGCGCGAAATGAACGCCGGCACGCTGCCGAAAGTCATCGTGGCGACGCCGGATGCGCAGCGGTCGTTCTACATGGATTACAAGGACGGTTCCGAGAAATGGGAGTCGCTCATCATGGGGCCGTTCCTCGACTATCTGCGCAAGAACTACCGCATCGTCGACGGACGCAAGGGTCTCTACATGCTGGGAATCTCGATGGGCGGCATGGGCGACCTGCGCATGGCGATGAAGTATCCGGACCGCATCGGCAGCCGTCGCCGCGCTCGAGCCGGGAGTCGATCCGGTGCTCCGCTGGAAAGACGAGCTGCCGCGGCATCGCTACTGGCGATCGCCGGCGTTGATGGAGAGCATCTACGGAAAGCCGTTCGATGCGGCGTATTGGGAAGCCAACAATCCCGCGACCATTGCGAACAACAACGCGGACAAGATTCGCGCGTCGGGTATCGGCATCTTTCTCGACGCCGGAACCGAAGACGGTTTCGGGTTGAACGAAGCCACGGAATTCATGCACCAGATTCTGTGGAAGAACAATATCAAGCATGAGTACCACTTGATCTGGGGCGCGGATCACGTCGGACGAACGCTGGGGCCGAGAACCGGCGAAGGTCTGCGATTCATCGGGCGCATCATCAATCCACCGCCGCCCGATCCGGCGGCCGAGGCTCTTCACAAGCGGAACGCGCCGTTGCGCGAACGAGCGGAAAAAGAGAATTGGCGTTAGCGGTTCCCGCTACTTTCGCACCGCCAGAACGATGCCGTCAGGCGATTGCACGCCTCCAATGATCGCGCGCACAACGTAGTCGCCATCGGCTAGCGTGTCGGGCGCCTGGATCGCGACCTGATAGAGTCCTGCGTTGCCGGGAGCGAACGCGGCGCCGTACACCGTGACCGGTTGATTGTTGATGGTCACCGTAAGCAGCGTGCTAGTCGCGTAAGTCTGATCCGCGGGAATCTGCACGCCAACGGGCGCCGCCGGATTGGTCGGTCCGAAACCAGTGCCCCAGAGAATGATCACTTCGCCGGGTTTGGCCGCGACGGTCTCAACTCCGGCGAACGTGCCGTTCTTGACGGCCCAAGTAAAATCCTGGCGAGTCGCAACAGCCTGGTTGCCGGGCCACGGAAAGAACGCCGGCCCATACTGATTGGACGTGACTTCAAAAATGTTGCTCGTTCCCAAGCCATTCTTGACGACCACCTGCCGCGTTCCGAAGCCCACATTGGGCGCGAGGAAATTGATCTGCGTCGGGCTGACGTAATAAATATAGGCGGGGACGCCGTCCACCGTGACGGTGACGCCTTCGAGTGAAGTCGGCAGTTTGCCATTGATGACGGCCTTGTCCCAAGTGTTGGTGGTCTCAGACAGGTTGCTGCCCTTGACGGTCCCCCACGAATTCGGAACGATCGGGGCCAGCAGGCTGGCCGCGTTGATTACGCCGTCCGCGGAAATGAAGGGCGCGCGCGGGAAAGTGATCTTGCGAATGCGGAACGAGTTTGGGTCGGCAACATAGAGATCGCCGGCGGTGTCGATCGCGACATCGTTCGGCAAATTGAAGCTGGCCTCCAACGCGGGGCCGCCGTCGCCGGCGTACTTGGTGACACCGTTGCCTGCGATGGTGTCGATGATGCCGGTGGTGTGATCCACTTTGCGGATGCGATAGCTGAAGTGATCCGCGATGTAGAGGTTGCCGTCCGGATCGCACGCCAGTCCGGAAGCGCCGTACAGCGCGGCATTGACGGCTGGTCCTCCGTCACCGAAGTAAGTGAATCCCGCGCCGCCCGCGACCGTGGTGATGATTCCGTTCTTGTCCACCTTGCGCACGCGATTGTAAGTGTTGCCGGAACCGGAGTCGTTCAAGATGTAGAGATTTCCCGCGTTGTCCACCGCCACGCTGCGCACCTGTGCCAGGCCGGCGTTGACGGCAGATCCGCCGTCGCCGGAAATCGAGCGGTTGCCGTTGCCGGCCACGACGCTGATTGTTCCGGCAGGGGTCACCTTGTGCACGTTGCTCGAGGTGTTGTTCGCGATGTACAGGTTGCCGTCTTTGTCGAAAGTTATGTCGGTAGGATTGCCGAGCACAGTTTTCACCGTGGGCTGCAGGGTGTTTGTGGCCGGGCCGACGTAGGTGCCGAGGGTCCCATCCGGCTTGATTACGCGTACGGCCTGGCTGCCTATGTCAGCAATATACACGACCCCAGCGCTGTCAACGGCAACGGCTGTTGGAAACAGGTTCGCGCCGACCGCCGGTATCCCGTCGCCGCTGCTCGCTCCGCCGTTCGGCGTTCCGGCAATGGTGGTGATGATCCCGTTCGTATCGATCTTTCGGATGCGGCGGGCCTCGACTGCATAGATGTTGCCGATGGCGTCCACGTAGACGCTGGTGGCCTGGAGTTGCACATTCGTGGCCTGACCGCCGTCGCCCGGGTTTGCTTTGCCACCGCCCGCGACGGTGGTGATGATGCCGTCCTGGCCGCTACAAGTGAGCGCGCCAATCAGGACGGCGAGAATGCTGACAATCGATCGCATGAATCTCCTACTGATAAGTTACGCTGCCGAGGTATAGATAGACACTTGTGATGCCGGCCGCTTCGATTCCTGGTATTGGCGGCTGAATCACTTGACCGGCGCCGACGCTGTTGAGCGATAGCGTTCCCTTGAGCGTAATGTTCGTGTTCGGAATTGGCGCTGTGGCAGGCAGCGCGAGCAGTACCTGCGGCGGTACGAAGAAGCTTCCGTCGCTGACGCGCGCGGTGCATATGAACGAGACCGAGGTAGTTGATCTTCCGTCGCTGGAATACGCGATGCTAGTTCCCCCGATTGCGACGTATCCGGTAGGATCCCCGCCTGTCCAGGTGACGGTGACGCCGGCGGCGCGATCGACTGTGGCGATGTCGGCCTGATTCGTCCATTCGAAGATGGGAGGATTCGTGTAGGTGGCAGTGAATGGCCCGATGTCGGGGCCGCCGTGACCGGTGAACGTGTACTGACCCGGCGTGAACGTAGTGGCGGTTTGATCAAGCGTAGCCAGATAGTCAATGATGCCGGCGCCGGGCGTTCCTTTCGGGATGGACCGTTTTCCGAACGGCGCATCCAGATCGATGGATGGACCGGCATCGAGATACACGAACGGTGTTGGGGTTGCTGGACGGCGGTGTTGATTGTCCGGACGCTTGCGTGGATACTGTGCAGGAGTTGTAAGCGGTGATGTCGACTTGTGAGCCTCGCGGCGGGTCGGGCGAGTAGGTGACCTTGAGAAAACTTCCGCCGACGATGTCTTCCTTGATGGTTTGCGTGGACGTGCCGGCGTCGATTACTTCCACGACGCGTTCGAGCGAGAAGCCGCCGAAGGTGTGGGTGCCGGTTCCGAAGGTGGTGGCCGGGTCCTGATTGATCGGAGTACACGTGCGGCCGGTTGGCGCGATAGAGATCGTGGTCGAATTGCTCACGACATTGCCGATCTGCATGATCACCGATACCGCGCAGCCGCTGACATCTTGCGGCACGGTTACGTAGACGGTGTCCACGGCAGTGCAACAGGCGTTGCGTCCGCGAAACAGAACGTTCGCAAGCTTGCCTCCGATGAACACTTGGATCGGGACTGAAGTCATGTCGGATTGGACGGCCGCTTGCGACTCGTCGGAGGACACCGGCCCCAAACCGGTGCCCCAGAAAATCACGATGTCGCCGGGATTTGCCGCATGGTTGGGTCCGATCAAACCATTGTCGGCCAGGAATGCAATGGCATCGCCGCTACCGCTTTGGCTGACGGTGAAGATGCCGATGTTGTTCGACACCACCGTGATCGAGGCCGTCGCGCTTTGTCCGTTGTACGTCACCTTCACCGTGCCGGTTCCGGTGGGCGTCTTGGATGGGAGAATCGCGGCGACTTGGATGTTGAGCGAATAGTACATGATCGCATCTACCGTGGTCCCGCCGACCGTGATCTGGATCGAGGTGCCGCCGAGCGTTGTCTTCAGTGGGAATGTAGTTGCGATCTCGACTGCCGCTGGCCCGAGATTCTTTCCTTTGATGACGAACAGTGCGCCTTGCGCGACGGCCGCGTTGGGGGCTCCCGGCGGAATGTTGGTGGCCGCATTTTCCACCGCGGTGATCGACGGAGCCTGCGCGAACCCTGCAATTGCGGTCACACCGGCAAGACATAGTAATTGAATAAGCTTCATTTCATTGCTCCTGGTTATTTCCTGACGCTCAGCAAGATCGTTGATGGCGAAGACGCGCCCCCCACAGCCGCAACTACGGGCCAGTCGCCGTCGGCCAGCGACTCAGGCACTTGGATCGCGACTTGGTAGACTGCGGCGAATCCCGAGGCTAACGCAGCGCCGTAGACTGTGGCTGGTTGGTTGTTGATGGTGACGGTCACGGCAGAGCTGGTCGAATAGGTTCGATCCGCGGGCACGACAACTCCCGGAGGCGCGGTCGGGGTGGTAGGCCCGAAGCCGGTACCCCACAGGATGAGCACATCGCCAGGTTTGGCGGCTGTGGTTGGGGCGCCTATGAACGTTCCGTCTTTGACGGCCCAAGTATAGTCTTGCCGCGTGGCGACGACCTGGTTGCCCGGCCACGGGAAGAACGCCGGCGCGAGGGCTTTCAAGGGAGCGATGAACGCGCTGGTGGCCGACGCGCCGTTATTGTTGACCAGCACCGATGTAGAGCTGGAGTTGGTGTTGGGGTCGGGCACCACAAGATTGATCTGAGTTGGGCTGATGTACTGGATGTACGCCGGCCGGCTGTTGATGAGAACGGTGACGCCGTCGAGAGAGGTGGGCAGCTTACCGTCAATGACGGCGTGGTCCCAAGTATCGGTGGTGGAAGCGAGGTTGCTTCCCTTGATGGTGACCCAGGCGCCGGGCGTGAGGCCAGGTAGAAAGCTGGCGCCGTTTTGCACGCCATTCGCCTCAATTGTGGGCCGCGTCGCCGCTGAGCTCACCAGGTTGAGCGTGACCGGGATGATGATCTTGGCGAGATCGGGCGCCGAGGGCGTCAACGTGATCGTGCCTTCATATTTTCCGGCCGAGAGACCAGCGGCGTTGATCGATACGGTGAGGAAGGTTGGAGTGGGCGCAGTGCCCGGAATCGAGGCGGCGAGCCAGTCACCGCCGTCGGAAGTGGAATGCGAGACGCTGAGACCCAGCGGGACTGCGCCGAGGGTTGTGACGTTGACGTTCTGCGTGGCCGGAGTGTTGCCGCCCGCGATGCCGGAAAAATAGAGCGCATGGGCGCTCACCGAGAGACCGGGCGCCAGGGCGCCGAAGGTGACCTTGCGAATCCGATTGTTCGACGATCGGCGATGTAGTAGTTGCCTGCCGCGTCGAACGCCACGTCCACCGGTTCGATGTTTGCACTAGTGGGAGGGCCGTCATCGTTGAGTTGTTGTTCTGCCCGCCTGCGACGGTGGTGATGGTGCCTGATTGATCCACTTTGCGGACGCGATGATTTCCGTGATCGGCGATGTAGATGTCGCCCGCGTTGTCGGCCGTTACGCTGTAAAGACCGGCGAGATCAGCTTTGACAGCCGGCCCGCCGTCTCCTGCGAATCCAAAAGCTCCGCTGCCGGCCACTGTGCTGATGATGCCTGCCGGTGTGATTTTGCGAACGTTATACGCGTTCTGATCGGCGACATAGATGTTTCCGGCACCGTCGACGCACACGCCCATGGGATAGAACATGGTGGCGTCCGTGGCTGGCCCGCCGTCGCCGGAAGAGCCGAACGCTCCCGTACCCGCTAGGGTCGTGATGATGCCCGCCGTATCCACTTTTCGGATACGCGCATTCAACGTATCGGCGATGTACAGATTCCCGGCGCCATCCAACGCCACGGCACTGGGGCGCCAGAGCGAAGCCTCGTAGCCAGTCCGCCATCGCCGGAAAAGCCCTGCTTACCGTTGCCAGCCACTGTGGTGATGATTCCGTCCCGGTCGACTTTGCGAATGCGATGGTGGCCGTCATCGGCGATATACAGATTGCCGGCCGTATCGACCGCGAGGCCGTTGTGATTGGAGGCGATGTAGATCGTGGAGGTGGTCGCCGGCACGCCGTCGCCGGTGAACTGAGTCTTTCCGTCGCCGGTGCCGGCTACGGTGGTGATGATTCCGGCAGTGTTCACTTTACGGATGACCGATTTCGCGACGTCGGCGATATAGATGTTCCCGGCGCTGTCAACCGTAACTCCGTTGGGCCGGAACGACCCGTTGAGTCGCGGGGCCGCCGTCGCCCGTCGAGCCGTTCGTGCCGTTGCCGGCAACAGTGGTGATGACGCCTTGGGCGCGGCACATTGCAACTGCCGCCAGCATGACGAGCACGATTCGAGTGATCCGCATGTTTACTTCCTTACTGCCAGAACGATTCCGGTTGGAGACTGGACGCCGCCGATGGTGGCGCGCACCGTGTAGTCGCCGTCGGCCAGCGATTCCGGTACCTGGATCGCAACCTGGCACAGCGCTGCGTTGCCGGAGGCCAGCGCTGCGCCGTACACCGTGACGGGCTGATCGTTGAGCGTCACCATCGGCAGTGAGCTGGTCGAGTACGTTTGATCGGCGGGAACCTGGACGCCCACCGGCGCGACGGGAGTGGTGGGGCCGAATCCGGTTCCCCAAAGAATGATCACGTCGCCGGGCTTGGCGGCAGGTCGTGTTACGCCGGCGAAAGTGCCATTCTTAACGGCCCATGTGAAATCCTGACGCGTGGCGACGGCTTGATTGTCGGGCCAGGGAAAGAATGCCGGCCCAAATTGAGCCGACGTCACGGTGAATGCCGCGCTGGCGCCTAGCGAATTGGTAACGACGACCTGCTGCGGACCGAAGCCGATGTCGGGCACGACAAAGTTGATCTGGCTGGAGCTGACGTAATAGACGTAAGCGGGCTTGCCGCCGACCGTGACGGTGACGTTGTCGAGGCTTTCCGGCAATTTGCCGTTGATGACGGCCTTGTCCCAGGTGTCGATCACCGAAGACAGGTTGCTGCCTTTGATGGTGGCCCAGGAATTCGGAGTGATTCCCGGGCTGCAGGCTGGCGCCGTTCAGAACTTCCGAGATGCTCGGCCCGCCCACGGCCGCGACGCCCTGCACTTTGCGGATGAGATTGTGTCCGGTGTCCGCAATATAGAGATTGCCCAGCGCCGTCCAGCGCAACTCCTACCGTTAGTCCGAGACTGGCGTTCGTCGCCAGGCCGCCATCGCCGATTGCGCCTATGTGACCTCCAGCGACGGTCGTGATGATGCCTGCCGTGTCTACCTTTCGGACACGATTGTTGAAGGAATCCGCGATGAAGATGTTTCCTGCGCCGTCCACCGCGATGCCCTGCGGAGTTTGCAGTCCAGCACTGGTCGCCGGGCCGCCGTCGCCGGACGAGTTGGCGCTTCCATTGCCTGCGACTGTGCTGATGTTTCCGTGCCGGTCTACTTTGCGGACGCGATTGCCCTCGGCGATGTAGAGGTTACCGCTACTGTCCAAGGTAACCGCGTAAGGACTAAAGATTCGCAACTGTGGTTGCCAGACCGGTGGTGTCCGAAGAGCTGGGCGTTCCGTGTGCCCGCAACCGTGCTGATCTTTCCAGCTCGTGTCCACTTTGCGAACACGGTTGTTGAGCGTGTCGGCGATGTAGAGATTGCCGGCGCTGTCCAATGCCACGTTGAATGGATTGTTGAGTTGAGCGCTGGTGGCCGGGCCGCCGTCGCCGGAGAACCCTGGAGTGCCGGTACCGGCAACGGTGTGTACGATTCCCAACGTGTCGACCATCCGAACGCGGTGCGTGGACCGTTCGACGAAGTAGATCTTGCCCGCGCCGTCCACCGCCAAGCCCCAGGGAAGGTGAATCGCCGGTGCTGGTGGCCGCCGCGCCGTCTCCGGTGGCGGTGGTATCTCCAGTGCCCGCCACGGTGCTGATGATGCCGTCCTTGTTCACCTTTCGGATGCGGTTGTCGCCATAGTCAGCGATGTACATGTTGCCGAGCGGCGTCGAAGGCGACGCTGGTGGGCTGGTTCAGAGAAGCGTTGGTGGCCTGGTTGCCGTCGCCGAGAATGTTCGAGTCACCGCCGCCTGCTACGGTGGTGATGATCTGCGCCAAGCACGCCGAGCGGTGCTAGCAGCAGCAACGCCTGCGATCTCGGACATTCATTGCAATCTCCCGGCGCTAGTCTCTCTGTCCAGCCGGAAGACCATGGATTCCGAACCGTCGGCTTTGCGAACCGTGACCTGTTCATCCTGCGACGTCGTATTCGAGCTGGCCGGTAGCGATCCCCAGCGTGAAGTATGCCATCGCGGGGTGAACTGGATGGACACCAGTCCGGCCGGATTCTCGCGCCGATCGGAGCCGTGCGCCCGAGACCGGCGTGCTGGCCGCCTGCGCGCGCTGCGCGGCGACTGCCAAAGCTGCGAACAGCAGCGGGTCCGGCACCAAAGTGCACACAGTTGTTTTTCTAGCCATGCGGCACGTCCTCTCGGGCGCTCTCGATCCGATCACCCGATCGTGATGACCAGGTTCTGTGCGTTAGGCACGCCGTCGACGATCAGCTCGATCGGCTGGTCGCCCGGATCGACGTCGGGTATGGTCACGTTGAATTGGTACAGCCCGATGGTGCCGGCCACGATGCCGCCGAATGAAACGTTGGCCGGAACTCCGCCGATCTTGATCTGAAACGGCAGCGCCAGCTTGGAGTTTTGCGAGGCCACCACGCCGGCGGGCGTCGCTGGATCGGTCGGGCCGCAGCCCAGAGCGTAGATGATGATCGAATCCCCCGGCTTCGCGCGGCGTAAACGCCACGCCCTGGAGCATGTTCGGATTTCCGATGAACGACTTGAAGTCTGGCGTCTGCGCGACCACGTACTGCTTGCCGCCGATAGCGAACTGCGGCACGCTTTGCAACGCGGGCGCCACGCTCGAACGATTCACCGAAACGGAATTGCTGAAGCCGAGCGCGTTCTGGACTTGAATCAGCACCGCCCCAGTGGCCGAATCGTCGGGCGTGTTGATGTTGATCTGCGTGGGACTGACGTAGTAGACGAACGCGGGTCGTCCATTGACCGTCACTTTGACGTCGTCCACCGAAGTGGGAGCATTCGCGCCGTTGAAATCGCCGCCCGCCCAGACACGCGTCGTGGCGGAAAGGTTCTGGCCGTGAATCTCGAGATAGGAGTTCGATGTGAAGCCGGTCTTGCCGAGGAAGGCCGGAACCACAGTGTTGGCAGTGGTGTCGATGGTGGGCAGCGGTGGCGGACTGATCTTGCGGATCTGCCGGTTATTCGTGTCGACGAAGAAAATATTTCCGTCTGCATCCACCGTTTGCCCGCTCGGAAAATTGAGCTGGGCCTTGATGGCCGGCCCGCCGTCGCCGGTGTTGCCGCCCACGCCTGTGCCGGCGAAGGTGGTGATGATTCCGCCTTGGTCGACCTTGCGAATGCGTCGCGCCGTAAGCTTCCGAGATGTACATGTTGCCTCCGGAATCAACCGAAACGCCCTGCGCCGACCGGAGCTGCGGCTGCCGGCCCAGGTCCGCCATCTCCGGTAAAGCCCGCGGTGCCCGTTTCCGGCGACGGTTGTGATGATGCCGTTCTGTTACTTTTCGGACGCGCTTGTAGCAGGGCGCGTTGGCGTTTCCATCGTCGGTGAAGTAAAGGCTCCCGTCCGGGCCGACAGCCAGCCAACCCGGGCAACTGTCCGCGGCAGCCGCGGGGCCGCCGTCACCGGACTTGCTGAGCTTGCCGGTCCCAACCACGGTCGAGATTGTTCCGTCGGCGGCGATCTTGCGGATCCGGAGGTTGAGGTAATCCACGAACAAAGAGATTGCCTGTCGAATCCAGAACCAGGCTGAAGGGCCCATTCAGCTTGGCCGCGCTGGCCGGACCGCCGTCGCCGGAGAAGCCGCCCGTGGATCCCGCGAAAGTTGTGATGATGCCGTTGGGCGCTACTTTTCGGATGCGATCGTTGTTGTAGTCCGCGATGTACAGCGTGCCGTCCGGCGCGATCGCGGTTCCGAGCGGTGCGCTGAGTTGAGCGCTGGTGGCCAATCCTCCGTCGCCCGAATAGCCGGCCTTACCGTTCCCGGCCACGACGGTCGTGGATCCAAGCCGGTCAATCTTGTATACGACGTGCTTGGTGTAGTCGGCGACGTACATGTTCCCAGCGGAGTCCAGCGTCACGTTGTAAACCGCGCCCCAAGTGGAATTGCCCGCCACCGTAGTGATGTTTTGCGAAAGCGCGGGCAAGGCTGATCGCCAATGCCGCAATCAGACACACTGATCCTGTTCGTTAGATACATACTTCCTCCTTGCGTCCTTCGAACTGCCGCCAAACCATCCGTGCCGCGTTTAGCTCCGGCCGGTGACGGCTGCTGGAACACTAATGGGGTGGCTCGACGGTTCCTTTCAGAAATCCGGAAACGCGAGAGATTTCTGCAAGTTTTGACGCACTCGGCTCATTTATCAGATGGGGAGGTCGGCCTCGCGTGCTGGTTTTGCAACTCAAGGCGTCAATGGGAGAAAATGGGCTTCACGTGGGAGGACAGGCTCGCGAGGCGGTCGCGGGATGTTTGTACGGCATGGCGCCAGCCCGGGATGTTCGAACGACTATCGCCGCCTGCTCGCTGTGCTCGCGTCGCGCGCCCGCTGGCTGGGATCGCGAGACCCGGAAAGCGCCGCGCAGGAGACTCTCAAGCGTTCGCTCGAAAACGCAACTCGCAGGCCGCGGTCGAATATTATTTCAGCGAGGATCTGCCGGACCGATGCGCGCGCCTCCCGAGTGGCCGCTCGATCAGCTGCTCGCGTGGCTGCATGGCGTGCTGAACTTTGTGGTGCGGGAGGAACACAGCCGAGCGAGCCATCGCCGCGAAGTGTTGCTGGGCGGAATCGCGGAGGAGCGCTCGAGTGCTGCCAGCGGCGGACTGGATCCGGCCGATCCGGCGCCGGACCAACTCGACACGCTCATCCAAAAAGAGATGCAGCAGATCGTGGTGGAATGCCTGCCGGCGCTTGGACCCCGAGTATCGCGCGGTCTTGCGGATGCGCGCGCAAGGGCTGAAGTACGACGAGATCGCGGTTCGGCTGGGCACCAACGAAAATACGGTGGCGACCTGGGTCAGCCGCGGGATCAAAACGCTGTCGCAATGCGTTCGGAGGCGCACGCAATTGGGGATTCGCGCCGCGCAGACTCCGGATGAGCGGTGAGCCATGGCTGACTTGACTGATCGTTACCTGGAAGGCACGCTGAGTCCGGCTCAGGCGCGGGAACTGGCGCAGTCGGCGCTCGATCAGCCGGATTTGTTTGACGATCTCACGTTTCAAGCCGTCGCTCAAGGCGGGCTTGTCGGGCGCCGCGGCTGTCGGAAGACGAAGAAGCGCTGCAACGCCACGTCGGCGGAAAACTTGCTCCGTCCGGCGCAACGGGAACTCGCGCAGGCAGCGCTCCAGAACGACGAGCTGTTCGATGCTTTGGCGGCTCATGGCGCGATGGAGACCAGCCTTACAGGATCCAGAGGTCCGTTCCGCGCTCGAGCGCCCGTCGAGAGCGCCGCGCGAAAGTGCGTGCCGGTTCCCGCGCCGTGATCCACTGGGTTGCCGTCGGCGCCATTGCCGCCGCGGCTGCGGTTATCGCGGTGTATTTGGCGCGGAACCAAGACGGCGTCGTCTCGTTGCGACGGTGCAACCGGCAACATCGCAACGCCAGCACCATCGCTGCCGAGTTTGGAATTGACGGCCGAACGGCCCGTTCTGCTGGCTCGCGATCTTACACCGCGCAGCGGCCAAGACGGTGCGTCGCCGGTATTCCGCAGTGCGACCCCCGAGAGCCGCGCGCCGCAGACCGGCAGGTTCGATCGTCTCCACGGACAATCTCGAGGTTACGATCGACCTGGGTTCGCTGGATGGCCTGGCGAAAGATGTTGAACTCGATGTTTTTCGACGGGACGGCTCGGCGCAGCCGATCGGGCGGCTGGCAGTGACGACGGTTTTTCGCGAACGCGCGCGAGCCCGCATCTTGAGCGGAGCAGGATTCGAGCGAAAGATCAGGTGCGCGCCCGAGCGCCGGTCTATCTGGCGGCAGTGCTCCAGCAAATCGACGCGCTGGCGGAGAGTCGCGATTTGGCGAAGGCTCGGAGACGTGCGCGCAACGCGCTGGCGTGGGCGGATGCCAACGGCGTTGGCGCCGGGCCAGACAAGCGACGCGACATCGAGCGGCTGGCCGCACTCGACTACCAGGCGGGCGATCCGGCCGCCGCCGAAGAACACTATCGATCTGGCTGATCGCAAGCTTCGACGCGCCGCCGGCGCGCCCGCTTCCGAGCGAGACCGACACGCTGAACAATCTGGGCGTGATCTACCTGCTCCGTGGCGACACCGCGCAGGCGGAGGCGCGATTCAACGAGGCGCGGCACCCGGCGCCGACGCCCAAACTCTGAACAATCTCGGCGTGCTGGCGGAGTTGCGCGGCGATCCCGCAAAAGGCTCAGACTCTTTATAGCGATGCATTGCGCGCTGTCCAGAATGCTCCCGGCACATCCGCGCGCGACCGCCAGGCCGTGGAGGCCAACCTGGCGCGGCTTGCGAAAAGTCGGCCGATGCGAAGCAGTGAAGCGATCCTTGCGATCCTTGCTGCTGGCGCTGACGCCCCACCGGTTTCTCGCAACCTGCGCCCGCCAACGACTGGGACGCGCTCAACAAGCAAATCGAAGAAGTCTACCTGAAAGGCGATTTTGCCGAGGCGATTCGCTCGGCCAAACTCGCCGTCGACATGCGGCCGCGAATCCGAAGCAGTCCGGCCGCAGTCTGGATCGCCTGGGCTATCTTTACTACGTCTCGGGAAATCTGAAGGACGGCGAAACGTTTCTGCGGCAAGGGCTGGAGCTGCGTCGAACCAAGCTGGGCCCCGACACGGAAGACTACGCCGAGAGCCTGAACGATCTGGCGCTGTTCTGCCGCGACACGCGCCGTCTGCCGGAAGCGCGGTCGCTGGCTGAAGAAGCCGTCGCGGTGCGCTCACGCGTGCTCGGCGCCAAAGACCCGCTGCTGGCCGAGACCATGGAGACGCTCGGCTCCATCTACAGCGCGCAGGGCGAGTACGAGCTGTCGGCGTCGACGCTTCGACAAGGCCCGCGCGATTTACGAGTCGCAGTTGGATCCAAAGAATCCGCCGGCCGGAATACGGAACGCTGCTGGTGAACATCGCCGGCAACGATCAGCGCCTGGGCAAGTATCGAAAAGCCGAGGCGGACTTTCGAGACTGCGCTCGACGTTCTGAGCAAGAACCCCGGCGTCAATCATCCGATCTATGCGACCAGCCTGATGGGTCCCGCTTATCTCGAGTTCGACCTGGGGAACTACGCGGTCTCGGAAAAATATTTCAACGAAGCCGAAGGCCTGCTCAAGAAAGAGCTGGGCGATCAGCATCCCATCTATGCGCAATTGCTGGATCATCGCGCGCGTTCTGTTCCAGGCCATGGGCAACTTCGACGGCGGCGGAATCGGACTACAAGACCGCGCTGGCGCTGCGGAAGAAGATCTACGGCCCGAATCACGCGCTGGTTGCCGCCACGCTGCGCAACTACGGGCGCCTGGTGTACACCAGGAATCGCGCAGGAAGGCGAGAAGCTTCTGCAGGAAGCCGCGGACATCTATTCGAAGTCGTCCGATCATCCCGCGTTCGAATACGCCAGCACCTTGCTGGCGTTGGGCGAAGCGCAGCGCAAGCGCAACGATCTCGCGACGGCGCGCCGCACGTTCGAGCAGGCTCTGGACGTGGCCGCGCAGGGACTCGGCGACGAAGCATCCGGTTTACGCCCACGCGCTGAGCGACCTCGCGCTGGTTCAGCAAGCCGCGCACGAATATCCCGAAGCCGAGCGGCGGCTGAAGGAGGCCATCGCCATCGTCACCGAGTCGCAGGGCGCCGAGCATCCGGACCTGGCCAGGTACATGCAGGAGTTGGCCGCGCTCTACGACGAGCAAGGCAAGTATCGCGAGGCCGAGCCGCTGTATCGCTCCAGTTTCGAAATCAACGACCGCGTGCTGAGCGACGTTCTGAACATCGGATCGGAGAGCAGCAAGCTTTCGGTGGTTGCGAACCTGGAAGATCCGATTCCGGCGCTGATCGCGTTTCAGCAGCGCGCCGGCGATCAAGTTCCGGAAGCGCGCGCGCTGGCATTCGAAGCGGTGGCGCGCCGGCAAGGGCCGCGTGCTCGATCAGGTGCGCGATTGGCGCGAACGGCTGCGGACCAGTTCGGACGCGGCGGTGACGAAGCGCTTCAACGAATGGGAAAGCGTGCTGGAGTGCCAGGCTTCGTTCACCATCGCGCTCGGCTATCGCGACTTGAAACCGGCGGTGGCCGGCGGCTGCTCGCTGCCCGACACCGAACTCGAAGGCCGCTACGAGCGGCTGCTTCAAGACGTACGCACGAAGTGGACGCCGGCGATCGGGCCGCCAGGCGCTCGGCGCGGTGCAGGTTCTCGAGAAGCGCCGCGACACGTCTGGAAGCCTCGCTCAGCCGGGACGTGCCGCAATTCGGTGGCGCGCAGCGGCTCGATGCGGCTGGAGGACATCCGTTCGCATCTCGATCCGGACGAGTTGTTCATCGAGTTCACGTCGTATCAGCCGGTGGACCACGCGCAGACGGGCGCGCGCTACGGAGCCTTCCTGCTGGACCGCACGCGCGATCTGCGCTGGGTGGACCTGGGGCCGGCCGCGCCAATCGATCGCGCGATTCGCGACCTGTTCGAGTCGGCGAACGATTGGAGCATCGTCGCTCTCGCGCCACGAGAATCAGAGCGCCGCGTCGGCCGAATCGACCGCCCACGACACGCTGCGCGCATTGTCGAAGACTGTGCTCGCGCCGCTGGAACCCTGGCTCGACCAAAGTAAGAGCTGCGCGACGCCTGCGGATCGCGCCGGACGGCATGCTCACGCTGGTTCCGTTCGGAGCGCTTCTGGATCGGCAAGGAAAATTTCTGGTGGAGCGCTTCGCGGTGAGCTATCGTTCCCGCCGGCCGCGACCTGGCGAGTCCGGAGCGTGAGGCGACGCCGGCGACGTGCGTCCGTCATCGCATTGAGTCCGGCGCCGGAGGCAAACGTCCGGCAGCCGGCGAATCTGGTGGCCAGCACGTTTCGCGCCGATCACCTGGAGCGGCTGGAAGGCGCCGAGGCCGAAGCCCGCCGGCTGCAGACGATGCATCCCGCAGGCGCGTCTGCTGGCCGAAGGCGAAGCCACCGAGGAGCGCGTGAAGGAACTGCACAGCCCCGCAGTGCTGCATATCGTCGGACACGGCATCGTGCGAGGCAACGAAGATTGCCGCGCCAACCCGAACAGCCCTGGGTGCAGCTGTCACCGGCTCTCGATCCGGCCTCGCGCGTGATGAGCCTTTCGGCGATCGTGCTCGAAGAAGCTTACGGGCGCGGCGGCGCATTCATCGCAGGACGGCATGCTCACGGCGCTGGAACTCGAGAACGCTGGATCTGCGCGGCACCGAATTGCTGGTGCTCTCGCAATGCCAGATGGCCGACGGCGTGGCTTCGTCGGGCGAAGGCGTCTACGGGATGCGCCGGGCCGCCGCGATCGCGGGCGCCCGAACCTTCGTCGCGCCGCTGTGGAAAGTCGCCGACGCGCCCCAGCAGGCGCTCATGGAACGGTTCTACAAGGAACTGAGCGCCGGAACCAGCCGCGTCGAAGCGTTGCATCGCGCCGAACTGCAGCTCCTCAGAGAATCCGAAGACGCGCAGTTTCCTGTATTGGGCGCCGGTGATCCTATCGGGCGATGCCGGGCCGCTGCCGAAGTCGCTTTTGCGGAACGCTAGAACGCCGCGCTATGCCGGCAGCCGCCGACCGGCGCCCAACCAGCCGGGTGGCTCCTGCAGCAGATCCAGAAACGCCTGCCCGGCGCGATGAAACCGCTTCTTGCGCCGATGCACGATCCCTACCGGACGATACAGCCGGACTCCGGCGATCGGAATCGGAACCAGCCGGCCTTGCCGCACCTCTTCTTCCATGATGCGCGCCGGCATGATGCTCACGCCCGAGCCGTGCGCCACCGCTTCCTTGATCATCTGCAGATTGTCGAAGTGCAGTGTCACGTTGACGTGCACGTGATGCTCGCGCAGGAAGCGGTCGATGTCGCGGCGAATCGGCAGGTCCTCATCGAAGCCGACGAAATCGAGGTCCTCCAATTCCTCCGGCCGCACTTCCAGCTTCATCGCCAGCGGATGATGCGCCGAAACCGCCACCACCATCTGCTTCCTGACGCCAGGGCAGCACGGTCACCTCCTTGGTCGGCTCCGGATAACTCAGCAGGCCGAGATCGGCGCGATCCGCAGTCACCGCCTCGTAAACCTTTTCCGGACGCAAGATACTCCACTTCCAAACTGCGCCTGCGGATAGCGCCGCGAGAACTCCTCTTCGAGCTGCGACATCTCCGAAAGCCCGACCGAGTAAATCGAAGCCACTCGAACCGTACCTTCCACTTCGCTCTTCAGCTTTTCCAGCGCCACCTGGAATTCGTCGCGGCTGCGCAGCACGTCGCGGCACATCTCCAGATACAGCTTGCCGGCCTCGGTGACGGTCAAGCGGCCGGCTGGATGCGATCCAACAAGCGTGATCGCCGAAACGCGCTCCAGATCCTGCAGATGCTGGCTGGCGGCGGACTGGCTGACGTCATTCAACGAAGCCCCCCGGCTGAAGCTGCGGGTCTGCGCTATGTCTCTGAAAAGTTTGATATGATCGAAGTCCATCGCAACACTCAATTATATTAGATACTGCTAATATTTAGTCAATCGATAATTTCTGATGGACTAATAGTTAAGATGTCTGATATACGTCAAGCATGGTCGGACTCCCTGTCGCGCAAGGTCTCTACGACCCACGCAACGAACACGATGCCTGCGGCATCGGCTTTGTGGTCAACACCAAAGGCGAGCAGTCGCACGAGATCATCCTCAAGGGACTGCAAATTCTGATCAACCTGGCGCATCGCGGCGCCTGCGGATGCGATCCGGAAACCGGCGACGGCGCCGGCATCCTGATCCAGATTCCGCACAAGTTTTTCGCGCGCGAATGCGACGAGCTGGGCTTCACGCTGCCGCGCGCCGGGCGAGTACGGCGTCGGCATGGTGTTTCCTGCCGGTGGAGCCGTCGCATCGCCTGATCGCCGAAGGCATCCTGGAGCGGATCGCGCGCGAGGAAGGCCTGACCGTGCTCGGCTGGCGCGACACGCCGGTGAATGTCGACGCCATCGGACGCGTGGCGCGCGCCTCGCAGCCTTACATCGAGCAGATTTTCATCGGCGGCGCTCCGGACATGGAGGAGGACGAACTGGAGCGCAAGCTGTACGTGGTCCGCAAGCGCGCCGAGAATCGAAATCGCGGCGTCGGATCTGCCGGACAAGGGCTTCTTCTACATTCCGTCGCTTTCCTCGCGCACCATCATCTACAAGGGTCTGCTGCTCGCGCAGCAGATCGCCGAGTTCTACAACGAGCTGACCGATCCGGACACGATGAGCGCGCTGTGCCTGGTGCACCAGCGCTTCTCCACCAACACGTTTCCGTCCTGGCAGCTCGCGCATCCTTACCGCTATCTCTGCCACAACGGCGAGATCAACACCATGCGCGGCAACGTCAACTGGATGCACGCGCGCGAGAACGTGCTGGCTCGCCGCTGTTCGGCGACGATCTGAAGAAGCTGTTGCCGATCATCGCGCCCGGCGGCAGCGATTCGGCGTCGCATCGACAATGCGGTCGAGCTGCTGACGCTGGCCGGCCGCAGCCTGCCGCATGTGATGGCGATGCTGATTCCCGAAGCCTGGGATGCCGACACCACCATGCCTGCCGGCCAAGAAAGCGTTTCTACGAATATCACGCCTCGCTGATGGAGCCGTGGGACGGTCCGGCGGCGATCGCGTTCACCGACGGCCGCGTGATCGGCGCCACGCTCGACCGCAACGGCCTGCGCCCGGCGCGCTATCTGGTGACGCACGACGGCCTGGTGATCATGGCGTCCGAAACCGGCGTGCTCCCGGTGAAGCCGGAGAACGTCAAGTTCAAGGGCCGGCTGCAGCCCGGCCGCATGCTGCTGGTGGACACCACCGAAGGCCGCATCATTCCGGACGAAGAGATCAAGCAGCGCCTGGCGAGCCGCCGGCCCTACGGCGAGTGGCTCAAGGAAAACCAGATCACGCTCGACAGCCTGCCCGATCCGCCGCGCGTCTACGAATCGGACATGGACACCATCGTGATGCGGCAGCGCGCCTTCGGATATACCGACGAAGACATCCGCGTGCTGCATGGGACCGATGGCCGCGAACGGCGAAGAGCCGGTGGGTTCGATGGGCACCGATACGCCGCTGGCCTGCCTGTCCGACAAGCCGCAGCCGCTGTTCAATTACTTCAAGCAGTTGTTCGCGCAGGTGACCAATCCGGCCATCGATCCGATCCGCGAAGAACTGGTGATGTCGCTGACCAGCTATATCGGCACCGAGCGCAACATCCTGGAAGAGACGCCGCGAGCATTGCCACACGCTGAAGCTGCCGCATCCGATCCTCACCAACCGCGATCTCGAAAAGCTGCGGCGCGTTTCCACCAGCGATCTGCTGGCCACCACGCTGCCCATGCTGTTTCGCGTGGCGGGCGGCGAGCAGGAGCTGGAGCGCGCGCTCGATGAGCTGTGCCGCAGCGCCTCGCTGGCGGTGAAGTCGCGCTACACGCTGCTGATCCTGTCCGACCGCGGCGTCGACGAAGAATACGCGCCGATCCCCAGCCTGCTGGCGCTTTCGGCGGTGCACAATCACCTGGTCCGCGAAGGATCGCGCACGCAGGTGGCGCTCATCATCGAATCCGGCGAGCCGCGCGAGATCATGCACTTCTGCCTGCTGATCGGCTATGGCGCCAGCGCGGTCAATCCGTATCTGGCCATCGAGACGCTGGAAGATCAGGCCGCAGCGCGGCGCGCTTCCCAACGGCGTCACGTTCGAGACGGCGCTGAAGAATTACAAGAAGGCCGTCAACAAGGGACTGCTGAAGGTCTTCTCCAAGATGGGCATCTCGACGCTGCAGAGCTATCGCGGCGCGCAGGTGTTCGAGGCCATCGGGCTGAACAAGTCGCTGGTGGACCGCTACTTCACCGGCACGTCGTCGCGCATCGAGGGCGTCGGTCTGGATGTGCTGGCGCGCGAAGCCAAGATGAAGCACGACTTACGCGTTCCAGCCGCTATCGGAAGCCGACACCGAGCTGCAGATCGGCGGAAATTATCAATACCGCACGCGCGGCGAATATCATCTGTTCAATCCGCTGACGGTGAGCAAGCTGCAGCACGCGGTCCGGCAGTCGAGCTTCAAGACGTTCCAGGAATACACGCAACTGATCGACAACCAGAGCCGCGAGCTGTGCACGCTGCGCGGCTTGATGGAGCTCAAGCCGGCCGCCAAGCCCGTGCCGATCGAAGAAGTCGAGCCGGCCAGCGAGATCGTGAAGCGCTTCGCCACGGGCGCCATGTCGTTCGGCTCCATCAGCAAGGAAGCGCACGAGACGCTGGCCATCGCGATGAACCGCATCGGCGGCAAGTCCAACACCGGCGAGGGCGGGGAAGACGAAGCGCGCTTCGAGCGCGATGCCAACGGCGATTGGCGGCGCAGCGCCATCAAGCAAGTGGCCTCCGGCCGCTTCGGCGTCACCACCAACTACCTGGTGAACGCCGACGAGCTGCAGATCAAGATCGCGCAGGGCGCCAAGCCCGGCGAAGGCGGGCAGTTGCCCGGCCACAAAGTGGACGAAGTGATCGCGCGCGTGCGCCACTCCATTCCCGGCGTGCAGTTGATCTCGCCGCCGCCGCATCACGACATTTATTCGATCGAGGATCTGGCGCAGCTCATCTACGATCTGAAGAACGTCAATCCACGCGCGCGCATTTCGGTGAAACTGGTCGCCGAAGTTGGCGTCGGCACGGTGGCCGCGGGCGTCGCGAAGGCGCACGCCGACCTGGTGCTGATCAGCGGACACGACGGCGGCACCGGCGCGTCGCCGCTCACCTCCATCAAGCACGCCGGCATTCCCTGGGAACTCGGCCTGTCCGAAACCCAGCAG
This sequence comes from Terriglobia bacterium, assembly GCA_963792065.1. Lineage (GTDB taxonomy): Bacteria > Acidobacteriota > Terriglobia > Bryobacterales > Bryobacteraceae > Palsa-89. The sequence continues at coordinate 3,755,019 of CAWBUU010000001.1, read as the reverse complement.
GTGCTGGTGCTGAACGATCTGCGCAGCCGCATCCGCGTCCAGACCGACGGCAAGCTGCAAACCGGCCGCGACGTCACCATCGCCGCGCTGCTGGGCGCCGAAGAGTTCGGATTCTCCACCGCGCCGCTGGTCTCGATGGGCTGCATCATGATGCGCAAGTGCCATCTGAACACCTGCCCGGTGGGCATCGCGACGCAGGATCCGGCGCTGCGGGCGAAATTCCAGGGCACGCCGGAAAACGTCATCAACTTCTTCTTCTACATTGCCGAAGAAGTCCGCCAGTGGATGTCCAAGCTCGGCTTCCGCACCATGGACGAAATGATCGGCCGCGTGGACAAGATCGAAATGCGGCAGGCCGTCGATCACTGGAAGGCGCGCGGGCTCGATTTTTCGAGCATCCTCTACAATCCGCAGGTGCCGCAGCCGCGTCGGCCGCCGCTGCATGATCGCGCAGGATCACGGACTCGAGCAGGCGCTCGATTACAAGCTGATCGATCACGCCAAGGAGGCGCTCGAGCAGCGCACGCCGGTCGAGTTCAAGATGCCGATCCGCAACGTGCACCGCACCGTGGGCGCGATGCTCTCGGGCGAAATCGCGCGGCGCTACGGCTCCGCAGGGTCTGCCCGACGACACCATCCGGTTCCATTTCACCGGCTCGGCCGGCCAGAGTTTCGGCGCGTTCCTCGCCAAGGGCGTCACGCTGACGCTCGAAGGCGACGCCAACGACTACGTCGGCAAGGGACTCTCGGGCGGCAAGCTGATCGTCTATCCGCCGCGCACCTCGACGTTCCTCCCGGAGGACAACATCCTGGTCGGCAACGTCGTGCTCTACGGCGCCACCAGCGGCGAAGCGTACTTCAACGGCATGGGCGGCGAGCGCTTCGCGGTCCGCAACTCCGGCGCGACGGCGGTGGTCGAGTCGGTCGGCGATCACGGCTGCGAGTACATGACCAAGGGCCTGGTGGTGGTGCTCGGCAAAGCGGGCCGCAACTTCGCCGCCGGCATGACCGGCGGCATCGCGTTCGTGCTGGACGAAACCGGCGAATTTTCGAACGTGCTGTGCAACAAAGCCAGCGTCGATCTGGAGCCGGTCACCGATCCAGCCGACATCGCCGCGCTGCAGAACCTGATCGCCAAGCACGTCGAGGCGACCGGCAGCCCGCGCGGCCAGTGGATTCTCGAGAACTGGCTCAGCATGCTGCCGAAATTCGTCAAGGTTTTCCCGCACGAATACAAGCGCGTGCTCGGCATCCCGCGCGCTTCGGCTCAGGCCAAGGCCAGCCGCGCAACCGACGCCGCAGGCGCCTGCTCCGCCCGGCGCCGCAGCAGGCAGGTGGCGCATGGGTAAGACCACCGGCTTCCTCGAATACACTCGCGAAGCTTCCCCAGCGCCGGCCCTCGGCCGAGCGCATCAACGACTGGTTCGAAGTCTACCAGGAGTTCGACGAAGAGAAAGTCCGCACGCAAGGCGCGCGCTGCATGGATTGCGGCGTGCCCTTCTGCCACACCGGCTGCCCGCTCAACAACGTGATTCCGGACTGGAACGATCTGGTGTATCGCGACCGCTGGCGCGACGCCATCCGCGTGCTGCACTCGACCAACAATTTCCCCGAGTTCACCGGCCGCATCTGCCCGGCGCCGTGCGAAGCCGCCTGCGTGCTGGGCATCAACGAGCCGCCGGTGACCATCAAGGTGATCGAGAAGACCATCATCGAGCATGCCTTTCGCGAAGGCTGGATCCGCCCCGAGCCGCCGCCGATTCGCACCGGCAAGCGCGTGGCGGTGGTCGGTTCCGGACCGGCCGGGCTCGCCGCCGCGCAGCAACTCAATCGCGCCGGCCATTCGGTGACGGTCTTCGAAAAAGCCGACCGCATCGGCGGCCTGCTGCGCTACGGCATCCCCGAGTTCAAGATGGAGAAGCGGGTGCTCGACCGGCGGCTCGATCAGATGATCGCCGAGGGCGTCGAGTTCAAGACCAACGTCGACGTCGGCCACACGATCACCGGCCAGGAGCTGCGCGCGAATTTCGACGCGATCCTGCTGGCCGGCGGCGCCGAGAATCCGCGCGATCTTCCCGGTGCCGGGCAGGGAACTGAAGGGCATCCATTTCGCCATGGAGTTTCTCCCGCAGCAGAACAAGCGCTGCGCCGGCGACGAGGTTCCCAACCAGATCCTCGCCACCGGCAAGCGCGTCGTGATCATCGGCGGCGGCGACACCGGCGCCGATTGCCTGGGCACATCGCACCGGCAGAAGGCCGCCAGCGTGCATCAGTTCGAGATCATGCCCATGCCGCCTGCCGAACGCGCGCCGCAAACGCCCTGGCCGCTGTGGCCGCTGCAACTGCGCGTCGAAAGCTCGCACGAAGAAGGCGGCATCCGCGATTGGAGCATCGCCACCACCTCGTTCACCGGCGACGACAAGGGCAACGTCAAAAAGCTGCACGCGATTCGCGTCGGGCCGGCCCCCAAGTTCGAGCCGATTCCCGGGCACCGAGTTCAGCCTGGACGCCGATCTGGTACTGCTGGCCATGGGATTCACCGGCCCGCGCCCGGGCGGGATTCTCGACCAACTCGGCGTCGAGCGGGATGCCCGCACCAATGTCGCCGCGAACGCCGATTACAGCACCAACGTGCCCGGCGTGTTCGCCGCCGGCGACATGCGGCGCGGCCAGTCGCTGGTGGTCTGGGCCATCGCCGAAGGCCGCAATGCCGCCGCGGGAATCGACCGCTACCTGCGCGATTAAGGTCCTTGGGCTAAGGCGATAGACTTCGGTACTGGTACACCTGCGCGATGGACAGGCGGCGCCCAGAGCGTTTTAATTGGGCATGGCACGCTGCTTATCCTGCAACGGTCTCCTGACAAGGCGCGACGTGGTCTGCTACGTGTGTGGGGACAAGGCGCCCAAGCTTTCCGAAGATTCCGGGCGAGCGCAAGCCCGCTTCAGCCTTGAGCAATATTCTATTCATTGCGTCGCTCGGTTTAACCGGATATTCGTTTCTCTCCGGCCACAGCATGTCGCTGGTGTTCAGCCTGACTGCATCCGGCTTGATTCTGTTTGTGAAACTGGCGGCCTGGCTTCGCCAACAGGATTTCGCTCCGCAAAGAAAAGCTGTCCGGCCGGTCGGCCTGGGTCTAGCAAGACGTCACCGGCTGCGCTAGGGGCGATTCCCGATCCCCAGGCACACGATCCCGACCAGGATCATGCCGACGCCGTAAAGCTTGGCCTTCGTGATCGTCTCGTTGAACAGCAGCCGGGACCACACCAGCGAGCAGATATAAGACAGCGACACCATCGGGAAAAGCACCGACAATTCGCCGCGCGACATTCCTTTGACGAACAGCACCGACGACAGCATGTACGTCGCAACGCCCATCGCCAATTTCCAATTCAACAGGATGCTGGACAACTGGCGCCGAACCGCCATAGCGCCCGACTTCAAGAACACCGCGCCGACCGAGCCGATCACCGATCCGCTCAGCACCAAAGCCATCGAAGAAACGGGAGTCGTCAGTGGCTGCCTCCCCGGCCGAGGACCGCAACGCCCGCCACAATGATCGCGATGCCCACGCCCTTCATCGGATTCATGGCCTCGTGCAAGACCAGCACCGAGAGGATCGCCACCCAGACGAAGCCTAGCGAAATGAGAGGGTAGAGGATCGATAGTTCGCCGTGCCGCAAGGCGTAGATCATCATCGCAGCGAAGATCGCATACAGAAAATATCCGGCGAAAAGCTGCGGAATGGTGAGAATTCCAATGAATGTTCCGATCAGACCCGCGTGGCTCCCCAACTGGTTCGCACCGGTCTTGATCAACAATTGAGCTACGGCAACCAACAAAGTGCCGGCCAGGATAATCCAAACTGCCTGGCGGCGCTTGGCGTGATCCACGACGGGCTGACCGGGCGTAAGTGTAGCGCTGCTCAATGTTCCTCCGGTTTCTCCATGATAGCAATCGGCCGCGTCGTAAAATAAGTTTATGAACGCGGCTTCCGCCGGCAGACCGTCGCCGGTGGACAGATTCTTCGAATTTTCGCTGCTCGGCTTGCTGGCGAGCGGGTTCCTCGCCGTGGTTGGCTCCGGCTATCTGGACACGCCCACCATGCTGATCACCGCGGCGGCGTTCATCGTTCGCGCACTCATCTCGTCCGGCGTCCTGAGTTTCGAGTTGCCGCCGCGAGCCGTTACCGTTGTGACGCTGCTGTACGTCGGCTTCTATCCCATCGATTACTTCTACATCTCGCAGATCGTTCATTCCCGCCGCGGTGCACCTGGTGTTCTTTGTAGCGGTGGTGAAGATCGTCACCGGCCGGACCGACCGCGACTATCTGTTTCTCAAAGTGATCGCGTTCATGGAATTGCTGGCCGCTTGTGTGCTCTCCACCCAGCTCAATTTTCTCGTTTTCCTGCTGCTGTTTCTCGTGCTGGGCGTGGCAACTTTCGCCAGCGACGAAATCCGTCATTCCGGCCGCCGCCGACACTCGCTCGACCGCGTCTCCGGGAAAGGCCTTTCCGTCCGCCTGGTTTCGGTAGTCGTGTTTGTCTCGGCCGGCATTCTGGTGATTACGGCCGGGCTGTTCTTCTTCCTGCCGCGCACGGCCCGGGCGGCGTTCCAACACCTGGCCTCGCATCGCTACCACATGGCCGGTTTCTCCAACCACGTCACGCTGGGCGAGATCGGCGAGATCAAGCGCGAAAACACGCCGGTCATGCACGTCAAGATGGATCAGCCGGAAGATCGCGGACTGGCTCTGAAGTGGCGCGGCGCGACGCTCTCGGAATTCAATGGCCGCGCCTGGTTCAATCGCTCCAGCCGCGGCCAGGTTTTGAGTGCCAGCCCCGGGGGCAATCTTCGACTCGATGACGAAGCGCAGCGCCGCGCGGGAAGCCGCAACATTTCTTACGCTGTCTACCTGAACGACATTGCCGCCGATGCTTTGTTCTTCGCTGGCACGCCGCAATACGTGCGCATCGATGCCACCGTGATCCGGCATCCTTTCGACAACTACAACGTGCAAACCGGGGGAGCGCACAACATTTCGTATCAGGTTTACAGCCGCCTGGATGCGCCGGATCGCGATGCGCGGCCCACCCGGGGCGCCCTCGAAACCCGCCGACGCGCCGTCAGCAGCGTCTATCTGCAATTGCCGCGCCTCGATCCCCGGATTCGCGCAGCTGGCGGTGGATATCGCCGGCAACGAAACATCGCCGCGCGTGCAGGCGCAATCTGATCGAGGACTACCTGCGCACGAACTACGGCTACACGCTGGACCTGCCGCCATCGGAACCCGACGATCCGCTGTCGTTCTTCCTGTTCCATCGCAAGAAGGGACACTGCGAATACTTCGCTTCCGCCGATGGCGGTCATGCTGCGCGTGCTGAACATCCCTTCGCGCGTGGTCACCGGATTTCAGAGCGGCATTTACAATCCCATCAGCGGCTACCAACTCATTCGCACCTCCGACGCTCACAGTTGGGTGGAGGCCTGGCTTCCGGATCGCGGCTGGACCACGTTCGATCCGACTCCGCCCGATCCCAATCCGCCGCGCATTTCTCTGTGGACTCGCCTGGGCTTCTACGCCGACGCCGCCGAGGTGTTCTGGAACGATTGGGTGCTGAACTACGACCTCGATCGCCAGCTCCAGCTCGCCAGTCGAATGGGAGAAACCAGCCGCCACGTGGGATCGCGTTGGTTCGAAGGCCGTCCGTTTTCGCTTTCGAGTTCGCGCGGCCGCGACGATCGCCGGCTTCGCGCTGCTGGGAGTTGCCGTGCTGGCGCTGATGCTGCATCTGTTCGGCCGCGACGGATGGCGCTGGTGGGATGCGCGCCGGCGAGTGCTGAAAGTGCAGCGCGGCGAGGCGCAGGCTTCCGATGCCACGATGTTGTATCAGCGGATGCTGAAGGTGTTGACCCGGCGCGGTATCGAAAAGCCGGCTTGGCTGACACCCTTCGAATTCGCGCGCGTCGTGCAGGAGCCGGATCTTGCGTTGCTGGTCGAGGATTTGACCGAGGCGTATAACCAGCTCCGGTTCGGCGGAACGGCCGGAAGCCGCCGGGCGTATGGTGCAACTGCTCGAGCGGCTGGAAGCGATCTCCCTAGTTTATTTTCCGACCAGCGTGATTTCGACCACCAACGGCGCCGGCGCCGCTGTCTCGGCGCGCTTCGTCTTTGACCCGCGCGTCCGCTCAGAGCTTGCAGCGCAGCGCGGATCGAGCGTCAGCCGGAACTTCGCCGCGGTGCTCTCCACCTGGATCGGCGTCGGCGGGATGGTGTAGCTGGCATTCGCCTGGACCGGCATCGCTCGATACCGGCTTCCATTCGCCGGCCGCGTCGAGTTGGGATAAGCGCCAGTAAGCCTGCGGTGCCCGGTGACACGCGCAGACGAACTTCATCGCCGGCCTTGAGCGAATCGAGGGAGACCGGCGCTTCCGCGCCGTTGGCTGTCGTCTTCAGGAGCGAGTATTCCAGCGCGGGTCCGCCGAAGCCGGCAATGCTCCCACGACCTTCGCCGCTTCCTGTTGGCGCAAATAGATGGTTGCCGCCGGAGCTGCCGAAATCCGCTCAACCGCACCTTGCGACTGACCCGGTGGCGCTGGCTCTGGGGACTGCTCGACCGCATCGGTATCGCTTGAGCCAGCGCGGCGGCGGCGAAGGTGCGTGGAGGCGGTGGCTGCGACGTTTCGCGCCAACTCATCGCGCAGTCGACATGGCCGTTCCAGCGGCAGCGCCTGCCGGCTTGCCGTCGCGCCGCTTTCTTTTCCAGCGCGAGCCGGTTGATCCGCCAACCGAGTCTTTTTCTTCAGGCGATCGCGGCCGCACTTCCGGCCGCGCGGTTCGCGGCGCTGAGCCTGCGCGGCCACTGGCGGCGCCGGCGCTCTTTCCGCCGACGCAATCTGCGTCTCGCGGCTTCGACGTCACAACCTGGTTCGATTGAGTCGCTACGAACATCACCGCGGCCGCCGCCACGGCGCTCGCGACACCGCCCCACGCCCACCAGCGCATCCACCATGCCGAACCGCTGGCGCCCGGAAGCCGGCTGATCCAGTGCCTGCCGAACCTGCGCGCGCGTCACCGGATCGGCCAGCGTGTCCTTCAACGTCTCTTCTTCCTGCAGCGCGTTGAACAACTCCTGATCGTCCAGCGCAGCCTCGAACAGAGCCTTCCGCTCGCTCTCGGTGAGCGTGTTGGTGGCGTAACCGCCCAGCAGTTTGCGGATCTCTTCGCTGGTCATTTCGACTGCTCCCAACCGCCGCCCATCAGCTCCAGCAGGTGTTTGCGGCAGCGGAAATCCCAGGTGTAGACGGTGTTGATGGATCCGGCGCCGAGAATCTCCTGAATTTCGGCGAAGCTCTTGCCGTCCAGCTTCAGCGCGAGCAATTTCCGGCAGCGCTCGCCCAGTTGCGACACGGCCTGAATCAGCCGCTCGCGCAGCTCGCTTTGTTCGGCGGCGCTCAGCGGATCGGCTCCGTCACCCGCCAACTGGATCTCGTCCACCGGCACTTGCGTGTACTCCCCTCGCCTCTGCGCTTTCCGCCGGTACGCCAACATTTTGTATCTGACGATTTTCAGCGAAAGCGGGAGAAGATCTTCCAACCCGTCGAGGTGCCCGTACTTTTCGTGCAGCAGAATCAGGACTTCCTGGGCCAGGTCCTCGGCAGCGTCCCTCTGTATTCTGGATGCCGCGAAGCCGACGATCCTTTCGCGCAGCTTCTCGAGCAGTTGCTCGCGCGCCTCGGCGGACTTCTCCACGCGGCCACTCTGCATTCGCCCAAAGGATACTGCTTTGTAACGCCGGCTGACAACTGCATGCACCCGCGCCCTGTGGACTATCGCCAGTCCTGGGCGCCGTGATAAATGTGAAGGATTTCGACGGCTTCCGGCTTGACCGCATAGACCACAACGTAAGGCAGCGGCGACAACTAGCTCTCGGTGCTAGACTGATTCTTCCGAAGTTCTCCCGTGCTGTCCCGTCGTACTGTTCTTAAAAGTGCGGCGCTCGGTCTGTCCGCGCCGCTGATCAACCGGGGACAATTCCGCCTGTTCGGCCAGAGCACGCTGACCTATTCTGCCCTCACGCTCGAGCTGGTCCGCCGTTCCACCGTGATCGACATGCTCGGTCTGCTCACGCTGGACTACCGGAAGCTGTCCACCTGGGAGGCGCAGCCCAACCGCTTCGGCCCGGCCGATTTTCAACGCCTCAAGAACTCCGGGATCACGATCTTTCATCCGGCGGTCGGTTTCACCGATGGCGACGTTTACGCCAGTTCGTTGCGCGACATCGAAGGACTGAATGCTTTCATCGCGGAGCACCAGAGTGAGTTTCTCCGCGTCGACCGGCCAGCCGATTTCGAACGCGCCAAGATCGCTCGGCAAAATCGGCATCCTCATCGGCCAGCAAAACTCGAAACATTTCCGCACGATCGATGATGTCGACAGCTTCTATCGGGCTGGGCCAGCGCGTTTCGCAACTCACGTATGTCCGCAATCGCCTGGGCGGTGGATCTTCGGACCGCTATCGACATCGGCCTGACTCAGTTCGGCGCGCAAGTAGTCGAGCGCATGAATGCTATTGGAATGGCGGTGGACATCTCGCATTGCGGCGATCGGACCACTCTGGATGCCATCGAGGCTTCCACCAAACCGGTGCTGATCACGCACTCGAATTGCCGCGCTCTGGTCCCGACCAGCCTGCGCTGCAAGACGGACGAGGCCATCCGCCGGACCGCGGCCAAAGGCGGCGTCATCGGCATCACTATGGTCCGCTATTTTGTACAGCTCGGGCGCTACCGCCACCATTGAAGACGTTCTCGATCACGTCGATCACGTCGCGCAACTGGTGGGCGTCGAACACGTCGGCCTGGGCAGCGACGTCGATCTGGACGGCCGCGACCTGCACCGGACCCCCAGAAGAAAGAACGACCTGGACGGAGTCGACTACGCCAGGAAAGTCTTCGATCTTACCGAAGGGCTGCTGCGCCGAAAATACTCGCAACGCAATATCGAGCTGATCTTGGGCGGCAATTTCCAGCGCGCTCTGGTTGAGATCTGGACGCTGCGCCCGGCTGCGCCGCAAAGCGTATAATAAAAAGCAACTGCAAACGAAGGAGATCCCATGAGTTACCGAGTTCTCGTAACACTTGGCGCCCTGGCAACCCTGGTTGTCGCGCCCCTTCCCGGTCAGCCGCAGCGAGCCGCCGCGAAAGCGAAGACTGCCACCGTGCCGCGCAGCCCGGACGGCCATCCCGATTTGTCAGGAGTCTGGACCAACGCCACCATCACGCCCATGGAGCGGCCGGCGCGGTTTGCCAGGCAAGCCCACCATCTCGGACGCGGAAGCCACGGCGTATGAAAAGAGCGATGCGCAGAGAGCTCAACGCGCAAGACGGCCAGTCGGACGGCCACTCATCCGCGCGGCGGGATCTTCCGGAACGGGCGGCTACAACGTCTTGTTCGTCGATCGCGGAACCGAACTCGCGCGCGTCGACGGTGTCAAGCGGACTTCGCTGATCGTCGATCCGCCGGACGGCAAGGTTCCCCCACTCACACAGGAAGCGCGGGATCGGCTTGGCCAGCGTCCGCGGCGGCGGAATTCTCGGTCTCAACTATGACGACGTGAAGAACGCGGCCGTTGAGCGAGCGCTGCATCATCGGATTCGGCTCCACTGCCGGCCCGCCCATGATGCCGGTGCTCTACAACAACACCTACCAGATCGTGCAGACCAAGGACGCGGTGATGATTCTGGTCGAAATGGTGCACGATGTGCGCGTCATCCGCATGAACGGCACGCACAAGCCGGCCAACATCCGCACGCTGCTGGGCGACTCCAGTTGGTCATTGGGAAGGCGACACCCTGGTCGTTGACACCACCAACTTCCGGCCCGAGACCGCCTTCCGCGGCTCTTCGGAAAACGTGCGACGTGATCGAGCGCTTCCGGCGCATCGCACCGGACACGATCCTCTATCGCGCCACCATCGACGATCCGTCCACCTACACCAAGCAGTGGACCATGGAATTTCCGTTCCGCGCCACCGCGGGTCCGGTTTACGAATACGCCTGCCACGAAGGCAACTACGCGATGACCGACATTCTGGGCGGCGCGCGCAAACAGGAAGCCGCAAGCAGCAGGCAAGAAATAGGTCAAGGAGGCATGATGCATTTATCGACTTCTCGCATCGTTAGGCGCGCTGGCAGTGTTGCTCACCGCGCCTCTCCCCGGACAGACCCAGCGAGCTGCGGCGAAAGCGAAGACCGGTGCGGCGCCGCGAGCCGCCGACGGTCATCCCGATCTGTCAGGAATCTGGACCAACGCCACCATCACGCCCATGGAGCGCCCGGCTAAGTTCGCCGGCAAGGCTGACCGTTAGCGACGCTGAAGCGAAGGCCTACGAAGGGAGCGAAGAGCGGGAATTGAACGCCCAGGACGGCCAGTCGGATGGTCCGCTGATCCGCGCGGCGGGTTCTTCTGGTACGGGCGGCTACAACGTGCTGTTTGTCGATCGCGGGACTGAATTGGCTCGCGTCGATGGCGTCAAGCGAACTTCGCTCATCGTCGATCCTCCGGATGGAAAACGGCCGGCGATGACGAAAGAGGCTCAGGCACGGCTCGGCAAGATGTTTGCGAGCTTCAACAACTACGACAACGTTCAGGTTCGGCCGTTGAGCGAGCGCTGCATCATCGGATTCGGTTCAACCTCCGGCCCGCCCATGATGCCCGTTCTGTACAACAACACATATCAATTCCTGCAGACCAAGGACAATCTGATGATCCTGGTCGAGATGGTTCACGACGTGCGCATCGTTCGCATGAACGGCACCCACCAACCCTCCAACGTTCGCACGTTGCTGGGCGATTCGATCGGCCATTGGGAAGGCGACACGCTGGTGGTCGAGACCACGAACTTCCGGGAAGATAATGCGTTCTACGGCGCTTCAGAGAACCTGAAGGTGATCGAGCGCTTCCGCCGCATCGATCCTGACACGATTCTCTACCGCGCCACCATCGACGATCCAGACACGTACTCCAAACCGTGGACCATGGAATTCCCGTTCAACGCTACCGCGGGTCCGGTATACGAGTACGCTTGTCATGAAGGCAACTACGCCATGACCGACATTCTCGGCGGCGCTCGCAAACAGGAAGCTGCCGGCAAGAAATAACGACGCCATCGGGTCACCAACCAAGGCGTTCGCCCTTCCATCGCTAGGATGAGAGCACACCTGGAGGGGAAGCATCCGCTGGACGCTCACATTACCGAAGACCGCCCTAACTGGCGTGGAGTATTTCGGATTTGTTTCAAGCGTGCCCGGCCTATAAGTACTGGATCTCGACATGGTGGGGCCACTCCGCTATACTTCAGCAATGCTGCGCCGACTTTCTCTGCTCTCGATGATCGCTGCCGGTGTGGCGAGCACTCTGGCGGCGGCTCCGATCGCTATCAACATCGGGGACTTCGTAGCGCCCACCACTACGATCTCGTTTGACTCGATAGGCAATGGCGTCGAAATCACGAATCAGTTCGCCGGCTTGGGTGTGACGTTCGCCGGTGGCTTGTTCGGAAACACAGTCAACACGGGCTTTTTCACTACCCCAGGCACTGCAGTTGCAGGAGACTTCAATCCGACCGGTGCGGCATGCTCTGCCTGTAACGCGATCACTCTGACCTTCTCCATACCGATAATCCGCATCGGCATGCAGGTGGTTACTGATAATATCGACGATTTCCGCATCACCGTCCCAGGCGGGTCACTCGATTACGTAACTAATCTCGCCCTGCCGGAGGAGTTTGCCGGACTTCAGGACTTGTCCGGGTTCAGCACCGTGACGTTGCAGGGTTTTGGGACCGGATCTCACGCTTTTCTCATTAACGATCTGATCTTTGAGCCGGTACCTGAGCCTTCCACCTGGGGTCTCGTGCTGATCGGGTTCGTTGCGATAGCCCTGGCTCGCCGGCGGTTCGCTGTGGCTCGAGTCTAACGCCGCACTGCCACCACCTCCAGATACTCCGCGTGAACCAGCGTTCGCTCGCCGCCCGCCTCATTGTGCTCCCGCCCACAGCTTCTCCAAGTCCGCCGCGTAGGCCGGCTGCTGCTCGGCATCCAGGCGTGAGAAAGCAATCTTGATCGGCCCGAAGTATTCGCGGAAGAACGCAACGACTCCCGCCGGCTGAAATGGAAAATCGAATTCCGCCATTCGCTTCGTCATGCTGATCTTGGAAGCATGCGTGCCCAGCCGTTCGCGCACAACGTCCTCGACACCCCACAGCGCCGGTGCGGGAACGCCTTCGGGCGGCGCGATGTAACGCGCCCCCACTTTGAAGACCTGGCCGATGAAACCTTCGGGAGTCCAGTTCGCCATGGCGATGCGGCCTCCGGGCCGGCACACTCGCGCCAGCTCCGCCGCCACAATCTCCGGCCGCGGCGGGAACATCGCCCCGAACATGCTCATCACGATGTCGAACTGACCATCCGCGAAAGGCAGTTGCTCCGCGTCGCCTTCTTTGAAACTCGCATCCAGTCGCTCCGCCGCCGCCCGATTGCGCGCCTGTTCCAGCAGATTCGTCGCGAAATCGACGCCCGTCACCTGGGACCCCATTCGCGCAGCGGGAATAGCCAGGTTTCCCGTGCCGCACGCGACGTCAAGCACCCGCATCCCGGCTTGAATTTCCAGGCGCCCGACGAATTCCTCGGCACACCGCGCGGAATAGCGCGCGAGTTGTCCGAAGTCGCCCGTCATCCAGGTCTTGCGCATTCCCTGTTTCAGTCTCTCGAAGCCATCCTGCGCCGGTTGCATGCCGCACCTCCCCACACGCATCGATTCTACAGCGAAAACCTTAACAAGAACTTCGCAAAAGTGCCGGTAACCGCTTTTCCTCCCCTTCCGTCTGCTATATAAGAATTATCCGCCGGGGTTCTTGTTCCCTCTTAGCGGCTACATGCAATCGCACTCCTACTATCTTCCAGCTCCCAACGCCGCGAACGTTGTCCGCTCTTTCGCGATCCTGGCAGTGCTGCTATGCCTTTCTTCCGTTCACCTCGTCGCCCAACCGGCCCGCATCCGCGGCGCGATTGAGAACACCCGCCGGACTCTGCTGCGCGGCAACGTGAATCCCCATGCCCGGCCGGAATTCGACCGCGGTCCTGTCGATCCCTCGCGCGTGCTATCGAGACTCACGCTTGTCCTCCGGCCGTCGCCTGACCAGCAGGCCGATCTCGAGCGGCTGCTCGCCGCCCAGCAGGATCGGACCTCCGCCGATTATCATCGCTGGCTCACCCCGGAACAGTTCGCCGACCGCTTTGGCGCCAGCCCGGACGACATCCAGAAAATCATCGCATGGCTCGAAGGTCAGAACCTGAAAGTCACCGGCGTTGCGCGCGCGAGAAACTCGATCTACTTCAGCGGCGCCGCCGCGCAGGTGGAAGCTGCGTTTCGAATCAGCGCTACATCGATACGAGCGCAATGGCGAGATGCATTTCGCCAACGTCAGCGATCCGTCGATTCCCACGGCGCTCCAAGCCGTAGTCCGCGGCGTTCGCGGCCTGCACGATTTTCGGATGCGTCCGCATTCGAAGCCGCGCTTTCCCGCGCTTTCGCCAGCCTATACTTCGCCGGGCAGCGGCAACCATTACCTCAGCCCGGACGACATCTCCACCATCTACAACATCCGTCCGCTCTACGACTCGGGTGTCGATGGCGCAGGCCAAAAGATCATCATTCCAGGACAAACCCAGATCGATCTCGCCGACATCCAGAAATTTCGCACCCGCTTCAATCTGCCGGTAAACGATCCCGAGATCGTTCAGGTCCCCGACACCAAGGACCCAGGGATTTCGTCCAACGATCTGCCGGAAGCGGATCTTGATGTCGAGTGGTCCGGAGCCGTCGCTCCCAACGCACACATCATTTATGTTTTTTCCGACGACGTCCTGAACTCCGCCCAGTACGCTATCGATCAGAATCTCGCGCCGGTTCTCAGCTTGAGCTACGGCCTGTGTGAAACCGAGGTCTCCAGCTCGGACGCCTTCGATCTTCAATCCTTGGCCCAGCAGGGTAACGCTCAGGGAATCACGTGGCTCGCCGCGTCGGGCGACTCGGGCGGCGCCGATTGCGTCACCGACACGTCATCCTCCAACGGCGGGCCGTCGGTGGACATCCCTTCCAGCATTCCGGAAATCACCGGTTTGGGCGGAACCCAGTTTAACGAAGGCGATGGCCAGTTTTGGAACGACACGAACAACATCAACGATGGATCGGCTTTGGGATACATTCCCGAAAAGGTGTGGAATGAAAGCTCGCCCGGCAATCCGGGTTCCGGCGGTGGAGGGGCCAGCGTCATCTTTCCGAAGCCGCCGTGGCAGAAGGGGCCGGGTGTCCCTGACAACAACGCCCGCAACGTTCCCGATGTTTCGCTTTCGGCGGGCGCCAGCCATGACGGATACATGGTGTACAGCAAAGGCATCCTTCGCGTTTTTGGAGGAACTTCGGTATCGGCGCCGGTTTTCGCCGGAATCACTGCTCTGCTGAACCAATATCTGGTATCCACTGGCGTGGAATCGAGTCCCGGTCTCGGCAACATCAATCCCATGTTGTACGGTCTCGCCCAGGTTTCCTCCGGCGTCTTTCATGACATCGTGGATGGCGACAATATCGTGACGGTTGTTTGCGGCGCACGATCTCGCAATTGCACCAACGGATCTTTCGGTTTCAGTGCTGCTACCGGTTACGATCAGGCCTCCGGCCTCGGTTCGGTGGATGCACAACATTTGTTTCTGGCTTGGACTAGCCCCAACGGTTCCGTGGCCCGTACGTCGCCCGCTATAAAGCTCTCTACGAGTGCTCCGGAGATAACGTCGTCCGGTGACGTGACATTGACAGCTTCGGTTGCCAGCACGGATGGCGGAACGCCCTCGGGAACCGTGACCTTTTTCCTGGATGGCCTCTCGCTCGGATCCGCCACGTTACGAGGTACGCGAGGATCGTCCGATGCGGTGGCGATCGTGACGGGCGCTCAACTGCCCCTGGGTTTCATTACCATCACCGCGCAATATACTGGCGATTTCTTCTACAACGGCGGGTCCGCTTCGGTCTCGTTCACCGTGACGACTTCGGTGTCGGGCGCGCCTTCGATCTCCGCGCTAACCAATGGAGCTTCGTTCCGCGAGTCCTATGCACCCGGCATGGTGCTTACCGTCTTTGGATCTGCTCTGGCGCCGTCCACCTGGGTCGTGTCGTCGGTTCCGCTGCCCAGCAAGCTGGCTGGTGTCTCGGCGACCATCGGTGGCGTCGCCGCTCCGTTCTATTTTGTCTCGCCGGCACAGTTGAATATTCAAATTCCCTTTGAGACGCCCGCCGGAATTGCAGTGGAACTGGCGGTGACAAACAACGGCCAAATTGCGCGCCGATCCTTCACCCTGAGCGCCGTGGCGCCTGCCATTTTTACTGACGCGAGCGGCGCGC
Source organism: Terriglobia bacterium (assembly GCA_963792065.1). Classification (GTDB taxonomy): domain Bacteria; phylum Acidobacteriota; class Terriglobia; order Bryobacterales; family Bryobacteraceae; genus Palsa-89. The sequence goes on along the minus strand of CAWBUU010000001.1, from coordinate 3,739,561 downwards.
TGGTGCCGGCCGCGAGCGCTTCAGCCGGGCAGGTGATCACGATGTTCATTACCGGCCAGGGCGTAGTGGCGCCCTCCATTGCCACCGGATCGGCTCCGCCTGCTGGCACGACGCCTCAGAATCTCCCGGCGCCAGCGCAATCGGTTGGCGTCAAGATCGGCGGAATCCCAGTGCCCACTCCGTTCATCGGCATTCCGCCTGGATTGGTGGGCGTTACCCAGATCAACTTCCAAGTCCCCGCCGGTCTCGCACCGGGTCCGCAACCAGTTGTAGTCACCATCGGCGGCGTCGATAGCCCTTCGGCGACGCTGACGATTTCACCGTGATGGGCATTGCTCGCCTTCCAACGAAGTGCCTTCTGCGCCCGATACAATAGTAGTAACATCCCATGAAAACCCCTACGGCCAAGCTCATTCTCCTGCTCGTTTTCCCGTTGGCGCTCGTCGCCCAGTCGCTCGCGGATTTCGAGAAGCACGTTACCGAGTTCACCCTCGGCAACGGACTGCACTTCATCATCTTTGAGCGCCATGAAGCCCCGGTGGTGTCGTTCCACTCCTACGTGAACGCCGGCTCGGTGGACGATCCCAGCGGCCAGACCGGCATCGCGCACATGTTCGAGCATATGGCCTTCAAAGGCACCCAGACCATCGGGACCAAGAACTACGCGCTTGAACGCCAGGCCATGGACGAGGTGGAACATATCTACGACCTCTACGATGCCGAGCGCAATAAGGGAATCAAGGCGGATAAAGCCAAGGTGGCCGAGCTGCAGAAACAGCTCAAGGCCGCCATGGACAAGGCCAACAGCTACGTGATCCCGAACGCCTATCCGCAACTCATTGAGGAAAACGGCGGGGTCGGCATGAACGCGGGCACGGGCGAAGATTCCACCAATTACTACTACAATTTTCCGCGCAACCGGCTGGAGCTGTGGTTCCTGCTGGAATCGCAGCGGTTCTACGATCCGGTTTTCCGTGAGTTTTACAAGGAGCGCGACGTGGTGCGCGAAGAGCGTCGCATGCGCGTCGAATCGAGCCCGCAAGGTGGTTTGTTGGAGGCGCTGCTGGCGACTGCCTTCGAAGCTCATCCCTATCGCAACATGCCCGGCGGCTGGGCCAGCGACATCGACAACTTCCGCTTGACCGAGGCCATCCAGTTCTACAAGAAGTATTACGTGCCCGCCAACATCACCATCGCCGTCGCCGGCGACGTGGATCCCCAAGAATGCCGGAGATTGGCCGACAAGTATTTCTCCATCTTGCCGTCCGGCCCGATGCCGAGCGGCCCACGCACTGTGGAGCCGGTACAGAAGGGCGAAAAGCGCGTCAAAGTGGAATCCGCGGCGCAGCCGTTCATGGTGGTTGCCTACAAGCGGCCCGATCAGCTGGATAAGGACGACCCCGCGTTCGACGTGCTGAGCGAAATTCTCTCGGGCGGTCGAACCGGACTGCTCTACACCGAGTTGGTGCGCGATCAGAAGATCGCGTTGGCCGCCGAGGCCGGGGCAACGTTTCCTGGCGGCAAGTATCCGAACTTGTTCATCGTGTTCCTGGTCCCCAATCGCGGGCATTCGGTGGAGGACAACGAAAAAGCCGCCTACCAGATCATCGAGCGCCTGAAAACACAGAAGGTCACCGACGACACGCTCAACCGCATCAAGACCAAGGTCCGCGCATCTCTCATCCAGCGGCTCGATAGTAATGCCGGAATGGCGGAGGCGCTCACCTCTTACTACGTCAATTACGGCGATTGGCGCAAGCTGTTCACCGGCATCGACGACATCGCCAAAGTCACTGCCGACGACGTGCAACGCGTCGCGAAGAAGTATTTCGTTCCGGAAACGCGCACAGTGGTTTACACCTATGCGCCCGAGCGGAAAACAGGGGCGCCGGCCGGAGGCTCCGCTTCCTCGAAAGGACAAGCGCAATGAGGCCGATCCTGGTTGGCCTGCTGCTTACAGCCACACTCGGCGCGCAGACCGAAGTGCGTCACGCCATTGTTCTGCCTTCGTATAAGGATCTGAAATATCCGCCTTTGCCCCCGATCAAACCTCCGGTACCGACCGAGGTCACGCTGTCGAACGGCATGAAGGTCTTTCTGCTCGAAGATCACGAATTACCGCTGATCCGCGGAACCGCTCTGATCCGCACAGGAAACCTGTTCGACCCGAAGGGCAAGGTCGGTCTGGCAGGCCTGACCGGCGACGTGCTTCGTTCGGGCGGCACCGCCTCCAAGACCGGCGACCAGATCGACGTTGAGCTCGAGAACATCGCTGCGTCGGTGGAAAGCGGCATCGGTGAATCGTCCGGCTCGCTCTCGTTCTCCTGTCTCAAGGAAAATACCGCCCAGGTGCTCGGCGTATTCAAGGATCTGCTCACCGCTCCCGAGTTCCGCCAGGACAGGTTGGATCTTGCCAAAACGCAACTGCGCAGCAGCATTTCGCGCCGCAACGACGACGCTCACGGAATCGCAGAACGCGAATTCGTCAACATCCTGTACGGCCGCGACAATCCGTACGGCTGGCCAATGGAGTACAGCGACGTCGACAACATCCAGCGTCAGGATCTGGTGAATTTCTATCACCGCTATTATTTCCCGGCCAACATCCTGCTCGAAATCTACGGAGATTTTTCGACCGCCGAAATGAAAGCGGAACTCGAAAAGCTGCTCGGCGGTTGGAAGGCTTCCGAACCGCCCGTTCCTCCATTTCCGAAGGTGACCGCGAAGCCCGAGCCCGGCATCTTTCTGGCCAGCAAGGACGATGTTACCCAGACCTTTTTCGGCGTCGGTCACCTCGGCGGCGTGCTCAACGACAAAGATTACCCGGCGCTTGAAGTTGCCGCCGAGATTCTGGGCGGCAGTTTCTCCAGCCGCCTGTTCCGCAACGTTCGCACGGAGCATGGATGGGCTTACAACATTGGCGCCTACTGGGGCGCGCAATACGATCATCCCGGACTCTTTCAGATCAGCGGCAGCACGCAGTCGGTCCATACTGTCGATACCCTGAAGGCCGTTCAGCTAGAACTCAACCGCATTCGCACCGCCGAAGTCACCGACCAGGAATTGCAGACCGCCAAGGACACCGTGTTGAACGGTTTCGTGTTCAACTTCGACCGGCCCAGCAAGACCTTGAATCGCCTGATCCGATACGAATACTTCGGGTACCCGAAAGACTTCATTTTTCAATATCAGAAGGCCGTCGCTGCGGTAAGCAAGGCTGACGTGTTGCGGGTCGCGAAACAGTATTTCCGGCCGCAGGATCTCAGCTACGTTGCGGTTGGTAATCCGAAGGAATTCGGAACGCCGCTCAGTGCGCTGGGCCTGAAGATCGAAGACATTGATCTCACCATTCCCGAGCCGAAACAGGAAACGTCCAAGTCCGATTCCTCCAGCCTCGCAAAAGGCAAAGAGCTCTTGCTTCTCGCCCAACGCTCTCTGGGCGGCGCCGACAAACTTGCGGCCGTGAAGGACCTCCAATATCAGGCCGAGGTCGAGGTCAAGACGCCCGGCGGGCCAGAACTCAAGATCAAGCAGACCAATTCGTTTCTGATGTCCGGCGCGCTGCGTCAGGAGAACGAACTGCCCTTCCTCAAGCAGTCGCTTTACACCGACGGCAAGTCGGGCTGGCTGGCAAGCATGCAGGGAACCCAGAATCTGTCGGGTCCGGTGCTGAAACAGGCCCGAGCTGAAATGTTCCGCCAGCTTGTGGCGCTTTCCCTCAGTGATCGCGATCCCGACCGCACGGTCAACTACGCCGGCGACGGAGTGCTCGAAATCTCCGCCAAGGACGGCGAGAGCGTGCGCCTTCAGGTGGACGAGAAGACCGGTGTTCCGCTCAAGCTCTCCTATCAGGAAGCTGGCCAGCAAGGTCCCGCCGCGGTCGATCAGGTCTACTCGGACTGGCGAGAAGTCTCCGGAGTCCGCGTTCCCTTCGCCTGGACCGTCACGCAAAACGGTCAGAAATACGCCGACGTCAAGGTGCAGGACTACAAGATCAACTCCGGCTTGACCGCGGAGGCGCTCAGCAAGAAGCCATGAAGCTCCGGTCTCTCGCCGTATTGATGTTCACCGGCGCTCTGGCGGCGCACGCCGAGTCGTCTCAGGAGCGCGGCAAGCGCCTGATCGAGGAATGCCTCCAGGCGCTCGGAGGCGACAACTATCTGCACATGCAGACACGCATCGAGTCCGGCCGGGCCTACTCCTTCTATCGGGAGGATCTGAGCGGCCTGAGCCGGGCTTCAATCTACACTCGATATTCCGCGGACGTCACCGACACCGCGCATCAGCTCGCGCAGCGCCAGCGTCAGAACTTCGGCAAGAAGGAAGACTACGGCGTCCTGTTCGCCGATCAAGATGCCTGGGACGTCACGTTCCGCGGCGCGCGCCCGCTCCCGGCCGACACGTTCGATCGCTACAAGGACACCACGCTGCGAGACGTGTTCTACATCCTCCGCGTGCGCCTCAAAGAGCCGGGCATGATTTTTGAAGCGCGCGGCGCCGACGTCATCCAAAACGTTCCTGTCGAGATCATCGACATCACTGACGCCGACAACCTCACCACTACCGTGTACTTGCACCAGGGAACCAAGCTTCCGGTCCGGCAAGTATTCTACCGTCGCGATCCGAAAACCCGCGAACGGAACGAGGAGATCACGCTGTTTTCGAAATATCGCGACGTGGGCGGCGTCCAGTGGCCCTTTGCCATCGAGCGGCGCCGCAACGGCGAAAAAATCTACCAGATTTTTTCTGAGTCGGTCGAAGTGAACAGCAAGGAAGCTACCGACGATATGTTCGTGCTGCCTTCGTCGATTAAGATGCTGAAACCGCTGTAGGCGCAGCGGGCTTCGAAGCCGAGACTCGCGACGGCGGCTCGGACGCTACCGGCAATTCGATGGTTACCAGCAAGCCGGGATGCGCGATTCTCGGCGCGCAGCTTGCCGCTATGCAACTCAACCGCGCGGCGCGCGATCGCAAGCCCGAGTCCCAATCCGCCGCTGGCGCGATTCCGATCCGAGTCCACGCGATAGAACGGATCGAAGATCCGCGACAGTGTCTTCATCGGGCACGCCAGGGCCATAGTCGCGCACCAGAATCTCGGCCATTTCTCCCGCCTTCCGCAATTCGATCTCGACGGCGGTGCTCCGCGGCGCATATCGAATGGCGTTTCGAACCACGTTCTCGATGGCGCGCCGGATCAGCTCCTCGTCGCCGGTCAGCGTGACGGGGACGGGCGCCTTCAGCAGCAGCGTGCACTCCTTGGCCTTGGCTTCGAGCAGCGAGTCGTACACCAGGTCGCCCAGCAGCTCGTCCAGCCGGATCGACTCGGTCTTCTGCATGGACGGATCGCCTTCGACGCGCGTGACCTGCAGCAGCTCGGCCACCAGTTCGTTCAGCCGGTCCGCTTCTTTCTGGATGCGATCCAGCATGTCGTCCGCGGTCCTCGCCGGAACGCGCCAGCTCCACCGCGACGCCCAGCCGCGCCAGCGGGCTGCGCAATTCGTGCGAGATGTCGAGCAGCAGCCGGCGCTCGGCCGACAGCAGCGTCTGGATGCGCTCCGCCATCTGGTTGAAGCTCTTGGCGAGCTGCCCCAGTTCGTCCTTGCGATTCACGGCGGCGCGGGCGGAAAAATCGCCGCGGCCGAAGCAATCCACCACCGCCCGCAGCCGGCGCACCGGCGACGTCAAGTGATACGCGAACCCGTAGCACAGCAGGACCACCAGACCGATGATCCACAGATGCTGCGGCTGAAGGAAGAAGAATGTCCAGTTGCTGCGCTGATTGATCAGGAACAGCCAATAGTGACGGCTCGAGTCGGCCCGCGCGATGATGGGCGGGCGTCCGCCGGTGAACGGATAAGGAAGCCTCCAGCGGCTGCGGCTGCGGCCGATGCAGAAGTTCCGGGCTGGGCCTTGCCGGTCAACAAATCAGTGCCCTTGCGCGTCGGTGAACACCACTTGCATTTCGGTGATCTGCTGAAATTTCGAAAGCACCGCGGCCAAAGCGTCGCGGCCGCCGGTTTCATAGGCGCGCTTGGCTTCGGCCACCTGCACGCTCAGCAGCATCCCGAACGGCCCGCGCGGTTCCGGGTTGGTGAAAGTGAGCGCCGTGGTCAGGATGATGCCGCCGATGGCGACGGCGGTGGTCGCCAGAAACCAGAAGCAGCGTCTTTGCGAATAGCGATCTCATCCCACCACCACGTCCTCCGGCGTTTTGCAGAACTGGTAGCCCACGCCGCGAATGGTTTTGATCACCGGACGCCCGCCCTCGAGCTTGCGGCGCAGATGGCTGACGTGCATGTCGATGGACCGGTCGAACGGCGTGGCTTTGCGGTTGTACAGGCTCTCCATCAATCCGTCGCGTGAAACCACGCGGCCGGCGTTGCGCATCAGTTGTTCCAGGATATCGAATTCGAGCGTGGTCACCTCAATCGGCTTGCCCTCGCAGGTCACCTCGCGCCGGCCCGGATCGAGCACCACGCCGTTCACTTCCACTCGTCCCGCGATTCACGGTGACTTCGGTTCGCCGCAGAATGGCCTTGACGCGCGCGGCCAGCTCGCGCGGATTGAACGGCTTGGGAAGATAGTCGTCCGCGCCCAGCTCCAGGCCCACAATGCGATCGACGTCCTCGCCGCGAGCGGTCAGCATCAATACTGGAACGCGGCTGGAGACGCGAAGCCGCTTTCAGGATCTCGAATCCGTCCAGGCCGGGCAGCATGACGTCCAGAACAATGATGTCATGATTGCCTTGTCGAGCCAGTTCCAGACCGCGGTTGCCTTCATTGGCGCACTCCACCGTGAATCCCTCGCGCTCCAGGAATTCCTGCAGCAGCGAGCACAACTCGACGTCGTCGTCGATGATGAGCAACCGCATCCAGCTTTCATAGTATCGCGCCGGCTCGGCTCTTACCACTTGGCCGGCTTGCCGATCTCGAGCGGCCAGACTTCGGTGGCGGGGAAATCCTTGAGCAGCCCGGCCAATGTCCTCGGGTGTCCGGTCAAGGCCGGGAAAGTGCCGAAATGCATCGGAATCACCTTTTCGACGTTCAGCAACCGGCACGCCAGGGCGGCCTCGTGCGGCCCCATGGTGTAGAAATCGCCGATCGGCAGAAATGCCAGCTCCGGCCGGTACAGCTTCTCGATGAGCTGCATGTCGGAAAATACGTTGGTGTCGCCGGAGAAATACAAGGTGCGGCGATCCGGCAAATGGAGCACGTAGCCGGCCGCCTCGCCGCCGTAGATGATCTGGTCGCCGTCCTGGATACCGCAACTGTGGATCGGCGTGTGGTCATGGTGGCCTTGACGCCGCCCACGACGTCCTGCGTGCCGCCCTTGTTCATCCCGCTGCAATTCTCGACACCCTTGGATGTGAGCCAGACGCAAGTCTCGAAAATCGCGATCACCTTGGGCTTGAACTTCTTGGCCAGCGGAATCGCATCGTGGATGTGGTCGAAGTGTCCGTGCGAAATCAGGATGGCATCCACGCGATCGAACTTGTGGCTGGCCGGATACTTGGGGTTGCCTTCCACCCAGGGATCCATCAACAACACTTCTCCGGAGTCCAGACGGAATTGAAAAGTGGCGTGGCCGAGCCACGTGATCTCAACCATTGCTCTACGAACCTTTCTGTGCGGTTTGTACTGCTGGAACCTGCAGGCCGTCGCCGATACTTGGCGATGCCGGGAATGGTCACCGGCAGATGGCCGCGGATGGGAATTTCGCCGAACAGCGCCTTGGCGAGCGAAGTCTCCGAGCTGGGAGTCGGGCTGTAGGTAGTCAAATACGCGCTGACGTTCGGAAAGCTGCGAACCAGGTACGGGTTGCCGAGCGACGCCAGAGTAACCGGGGCCTTGCCGGCGAGCAGCGCGTTCAGAAAATCGGGATAACTTCCGGCCAGCGCGACGTTGCCGCGATAAGCGCTGACGCTGACGTACGCCGCGACCACGACCTGCGAGCAGCCGGCGCTTTTTGCGGCCGCATCGTCCAAATCCGCTTTGCTCATGGACGGGTCGATCAGCAGCGTGGTCATCTTGGGCGCGCGCTTCTTCACTTCGTCGAGCAGGCGCTGCCCCTGCTGGCTGCGCCGGCCCTCGGTCAAGGCGAACAGGCAAGCACTTTCGGAATGCCGCAGCGGAAGCGAGTCCTTTTCGTCCTTCACCAGGGTGAGGGCGCGATCGGCCACCTGCTGCGCGCGTTCTTCGCCTTCCGGCGTACCGACCACGTCGGCGATCGCGTCCAGATTCACCATCCGTCGGCGATTCAGGCCGAGGTGGATCTTGGCCGCCAGCACTCGGGCGACGCTCTCGTCGATGCGCTGGCGCGTGATGCGGCCCTTCAGAACCGCCGAGACCACGCCGTTGATGGCGTCTTCGGCGCGGCGCGGCATCAACAGCACATCCGAGCCGGCCAGGATGGAGCGAACCGAAGCTTCGCCCGTATCGAACATGGCGGCCAGCCCCTGCATGTCCATCGCATCGGTGACTACGATGACCGCGAAATTTCAGCTCGTCGCGCAAGCACGCCGGTGAGCACTTTGGAGGACACCGTAGCGGGTTCGATTCTCCGGTTCGAGCGCGGGAACGGCCAGGTGCGCGGTCATGATCGCGTCCACGCCCGAGGCGATCGCGGCGCGGAACGGCTCCAGTTCGACAGCCTCGATGCGGTCGCGATCCGCGTCCAGGCGCGCCAGGCCCAGATGGCTGTCCTGCGCGGTGTCGCCGTGTCCGGGAAAATGCTTGGCCGTGACCAACACGGGGATCTTCGGGTCGGAGTGCGCGCCCTTGATGTACGCCTGGACGAAGCTGGAGACCTCCTTAGGATCTTCGCCGAAGGAGCGAATGTTGATGATGGGATTGTCGGGGTTGTTGTTGACGTCCGACACCGGGGCGAACAGCCAGTTCACTCCCATGGCGCGCGCATCACGCGCGGTCTCTGCGCCCTCGAAGGCTACGCCGTCCAGGTCTTTGGCTGCGGCGAACGCCATGCTGTAGGGCCAGGGCGTGGTGGTGTTGACGCGCATGGAAGCGCCGCGCTCGAAGTCCGCGCCCACCAGCAGCGGGAGCCGGGACATCTTCTGGAGACGATTCAGCATCGCCCCCAGCGCGTATGGCTCGGCGTTTCGAGTGCCGCCATTGTGCGCATAGCCGGTAACGATGACGCCGCCGACGTGCAGATCGCGCACCGTGTGCGACGTACTTGCGAAATGCGGCCGAGCGCGTATTCACCGCGTCAGCATAAATCGGCATCACAACGAGTTGCGCGACTTTATCGCGCAGGCCCAGCGAGCGCATCCAGGTTCGCACGGCCGGAATATTCTGCTCGGGAATTCTCTTGACTGGCTTGGGACGGGGCGTGGCGGCGAATGCAAGGACGGAGAAACACAAGTGCGAGCGGCGCGCGCCGATAGACCATCTGACTTTACTTTAACCTACTTGCCTCTGCGAGTCGATGCTGCGTCGCGACGCTTATCTGCTCTTGCGTTTCTCTGTTTTCGAAGAGGCCTGCGACGCGGCCGGGCGCTTGGCCGGCTTCTGCTGGCGCAGCAGCCGGTTCACCGAGCGGATCAGCAGGCTGACCTCGTGCGCGCTCTTCTGCATCACCACGTCGGCGCCGGTGTTGGACTCGTTCAAGCCGAGCGTGTCGGTGAAACCGGAAATCAGAACTACGGCAATTTGGGGATGCTGCTTCTTCAAGCGCGCGATGAACTCGAGACCATTCATCTTCGGCATCTTGTAATCGGTGACGACCACGTCGAAGCGTTGCTTTGCGCACAGTTCCAGCGCGTCGTGCGGCGCCGAGCACGTCACCACCTTGTGTCCCAGTTCCTCCAGCACGCTGCGCCGTGCCGAGAGTCCCAGCGAATTGTCGTCGACGATTAGAATGCGTCCGGAGAGATTGTTCGAGTGAAGAGTGCGTCATCTAAGACCAGACGAGTTTACAAATTTGCAATTAGACTGTCAATGAATTTCTATCGAGTTGGAAAACTTCAAGATCGAGAGCTTGACTGTTCGGGTTGAGATGTGTAACGCAGGACTTCGCGCGTCACTCGACTTCGTGTGGCGCGGTGTAGCCGCGTTTGGCGATCACCGAGTACTTGATCGGCTTGCCCTTCTGATCCACTACACGGAGCGGTTTGCCGGTGGCGGGATCCACCAGCTCGACTTGGATCTTGCGGTACTTGCCATCCTTGGCCTGATTGGAAGGCTGATAGGCGAGTGAATACTGATTTCGCAGCGAGTCCGCGACGGCGGCATAGATACCGGGGTACTCGGCAACGAAGCGCGGAAAGAAAGCCTGGCCACCGCTTTCACGCGCGAAGGTGTTCATCTGGTTGTCGGCCTGCAGAAAATCCAGCCGCTCGATATCGCCCATGTAAGGTTCGGCGACCAAACGCAGCGCCTGCAGCAGGCTGATCGCGTAAATCGGCACGCCCGCTTCCTGGATCGACTTGCGCGCCTTGTCGAATGTGAGCTTGCTGAAGGTATCGCGCCCCGAGGAAATCAGGATGATCGCCTTGCGCCCGTCGATGTTGCTCATCCGCTGCGCCGTATCGGAAAGCGCATCGTACATGTTCGCCTCGGAGAATCCTGCGACGCGCAGCCGCTGCATCGCCTCGTTGGTCTTCTCCCGATCGGTGGTGAAATCCGACAGGATCTCGGTCTTGAGATCGTAAGCCACCACGGCCACATAGTCTTCCGGCTTCAAGGTCTCGACGAACCCGTACGCCGCCGTCAGCGTTTCATACCAGCCCTGCGACCAGTACTGCTGGTACAGATTGCTGAATTCGATCACCAGCGCGACGGTCATCGGCGCATCCGCATTGGCGCCGAAGTTAGAAACCTGCTGCGGCACATTGTCTTCCAGGATGCGGAAATTCCCGCGCGGAATGTTGGGGATGAAGTGGCCCTTGTTGTCCAGCACCGCGACATCGAGCTGCACGGTGGTCACGTCGCTGCGGAAAGTCGGCAAACCTTCGGGTGTGTCCTTGTCTTTTTTGTTGAACTTGGACGGAATCTTGGGCAGATCGGTGGAGGTTGGCTCCGGCGCATCTTTCTTCTTGGGCCGGGCGACAGTTTCTGAAGACTGCGAGCCGGGACCTTGCGCCGCTGCGAACGGCGCCGGAATCCCGATCAGCAAACCGGCCACGGTTGCGACGATAAACAGTTTCAATGTTTTCATAAGGGAACTCCAGGCCAGATGCGTAACCAGCCTTCCAATTCTCTATTTTAGACCCGCTAGTGGATCGTTGGGCCGCGGCCCGAACCCTGCTTCCGCAGATACACCTGAAATTTCTTCTTGGCCCGCCGCAGCTTCCAATCGCTGTACCCGCGGCGAACGGGTCCCGCCAGGTCAAACCGCATGTTCTTGGGCGACTTCAAGAACAGGTAGCCGAACAGCAGCCCGCCCAGGTGCGCGAACTCGCTGACGCCGCTGTTCACCTGGAACGAACTCAGGAACGCGATGGCGCCGATGATCATCACGAAATACTTCACTTGAATCGGAATCAGGAAAGCGAACAAAATAGTGCGAGTCGGGTACATCATCGCGTAGGCCATCAGGATGCCGAAGATCGCTCCCGAGCTGCCGATAGTTGGAATGTTCGGGTTGCCCCAAGGCAGCAGGAAGTTTGCGATCACCACGCAGATGCCCGCGCCGATTCCGCAGAAGAAATAAAACTGTAGAAAGCGGCGCATTCCCCATGCGCCTTCGATGTCCGCTCCGAACATCCACAGCGCCAGCATGTTCCACAGGATGTGCCCGAAGCCGCCGTGCAGGAACATGTAAGTGGCCAGTTGCCAGATCTGGAAGCTCTTGACGACGTCGACCGGCGTGAGTCCGAAGAACAACACGATAGGGCCGTGCAGGTCGGCGAAGCGGGAAAAATAGTCCAGGAAGAAGATTGCGACGTTCGTGATCAGGAGCCACTTCACGCCCCTGGGAAAGCCCGGAACATAGAAAATTCCGGCGGTTCGGGTTCTGCTGCGGAAAGACATTCGGAGAGCGCCCGCCTAAACCCAGAATATCAGAACGAAGTTCAGTTTTCTTGAGAAGTTTTCGAGTTCGTGCGTGCGCGGCGCTGAAGCGACGCCGCAGTAAATCTGAGTCCGATGGCGAGCGCGATCCATACCTGCCAGTGCGAGAAAAAGCCGGTTGCAATCGGGAAAGTCTCGGTCCAACCAATGTCCGAAGTGAAGCGCCACAGCGCGAGGACCAGAACGACCATGGAAGCAGGTGTAAGCAGAGCAACCAAAAGCTCCGGGAGTTGTTCGTCCAGAACGGCGGCGCGCGTGCTGACGGCCGTTCGTTCAACCAACGCTCGCATCTTGCGTGCGAAAGTCGAACTCGTTCCGATGACGATCGACTCGACTCGGATCGCAGCCGCCGGCGCCGTTTCGACAATTCTTGACACTGACATCTCGAACATCCTCCAGGACGGTCCTCTCAGAGGCGCATGCCGCGAGAAAACCCACACCTCACTAGATGCACGATGGCAGCCAAAGTTTCGGGATTGGTTCGCGCAACTGGTTCCTAAGAATGCATACGATTAGCGGCTGCGCTTGGATTCAGCAGGAAGTGCATTGCGGTCCGGATGCGCACTCGCTGTGGCTGTTGGCCACAGACCGGAAGTACTGGCAGTCCCATATGTGTGCGCTCCGGCTGCCAAGCAATTCGCGGGGAGAATTGTGATATCGCGGTAAAGAATTAGTACCGCGTGTTGACCAGATCTTGTTCCGGCGCTTCTACGGTTTTGCGGAACACGACCTCCGTCTTTCCATAGCGGTTCAGCAGAATTGCGCCGCTCTGCAGCAGCAATAGTCGCGACCAGCCAGGTTTGCCAGTGCGAGAAGAGGCCCTCGGTGATCGGAAATGCGCTGGTGAACTTCAGGTCCGCCGCCAATCTCCACAACGCCAGCACCGATGCCATCACGGTGGCGGGCGTCATCAGCGCGGCCAGCCCGAGGGCAAGATGCCGGTTCTTGCGGCGCTTCTGCCGCACCCTCGGTCCCGTGCCAAGCCTGATCTTAACTACCATTCCGGTACAATCTGAGTTTATCAGTTCCTAAGCTACTATCGACGCAACCCTCCCCCTACCTTATGGACAAACTCAAGACCGCCATCGTGGGCACCGGATTCATGGGCAAAGTGCACGCCGAGAATGTCCGGCGGCTGGGCAACGTGGAAATCGCCGCTGTGGCCGGATCCACCGGAGAGAAGGCGCGGCTATTCGGGCAATCGCATCGGCGTGGACCGCGCTACCGGCGACTACCGGACGCTGCTCGCCGACCCAGCGATCCACGCGGTTCACGTCCTGACCCCCAACGCGCTGCATCACCCCATATGCCGCGCGGCGCTCGAAGCCGGCAAGCACGTGCTTTGTGAAAAGCCGTTCACCGTTTCGGTGACGGAGGCGCGCGAACTGGTGGACCTGGCGGCGCGGACTGGCCTGGCGAATTGCCTCCAGCACAACTTGCGATATTACCCCGTAGTCCAACAGATTCGCAGCATGATCCGAGCACGGCGACCTGGGCGACATCCTGATCGTCCAGGGAACCTACTCCCAGGATTGGCTGCTCTATGACACCGACTGGAACTGGCGCATCGATTCCAAGGCCAACGGCCCGCTGCGGGTGGTCGGCGATCTCGGCTCGCACTGGATGGACATGATCCAGCATCTTACCGGGCTCGCGGATCACGGCGTTGTGTGCCGATCTTGCCACCTTTCACAAGACGCGCAAGCGACCGCGCGGGTCGGTGGAGACTTTCGCCGGCAAACAGCTTCAACCAAAAGATTACGAATCCACCCCAATCGATACGGAGGATTTCGGATCGGTGCTGCTGCGGCTCGGCGATCGCGCGCGCGGCGTGTTCACTGTAAGCCAGACGTCGGCGGGTCGCAAGAACATGTTCACGTTCGACATCTATGGCACCAAGGCGGGCGTATCGTGGAATCAGGAGCGGCCCGATGAGTTGTGGATCGGCCGGCGCGACGAGCCCAACCAGGTGCTGATCAAGGATCCGGCGCTGATGTATCCGGAGGCGGCGAGTTTTGCCGACCTGCCCGGCGGCCACAGCGAAGGCTACGACGACACGCACAAGCAGGTGTTCAAGCGGTTCTACGCGCGGGTGGCGGACCCGTCGGCGCCGGTCGAGTACCCGACGTTTGAGGACGGGCTGATCGGGATGCGGCTGCTCGAGGCGGTGGCGGAAAGCGCGGCCAAGCAGGCGTGGGTGGAGGTTTAGTAAACGCCGATGCCGAACCTTGTCTCCGAAGAGCAGTATCTGGCGCTCGATCGCGCCGCCGAGGTGCGCAGCGAATTCCTCGATGGGGACATGTGGGCCATGTCGGGCGCCTCTCTGCCGCCATACGCGATTGCAGGGCAACATATTACGCCAACCTGCGCGACGCTCTTCGGGGCGCCGATTGCGAACCGTTTACCGTCGGATTTCGCGTGCGGGTCATGCCTGGCCGAATGTAGGCCTATCCGGACGTCACAGTCGTTTGCGGAAAGCCAAAGCTTGCGGACGAGCGGCAAGATATCCTTCTCAATCCGACCGTGATCTTCGAAGTCCTCTCTCCCAGTACCGAGACATATGATCGTGGAGTCAAATTCCAACGCTACCTTGCCATCGAGACACTGAAAGACTACGTCCTCGTCGAGCAAGACGAGATCCGCGTCGAACACTACGCCCGAGGCACGGCCGGTGCGTGGACCTTCCGCGCGTACGAGCAACTCGACGACCAGCTCAAGCTCGACTCCATCGGCGTCTCACTCCCGCTCGCCCGAATCTACGATCGCGTCGAGCTCCCGCCCACCGCCACCTGATCATGCAAGCTGCCGATGCTAAACTGCGAACAGGTGCGCGATGGCGTCGAGCCCGATTACTAAAGTCACCGAAGAGCAGTACCTGGCACTGGACCGCGCCGCCGAGGTGCGCAGCGAGTTTCTGGACGGCACGATGTGGGCCATGTCCGGGGGGTCACTGCGCCACGCCAGTTTGCAGTCCAACATCGTGATACGAGCTTGGCGTTTTGCTGCGCGGAGGTGATTGCAAAGTCTTCACCTCGGATCTTCGGGTACGCGTTTTGCCCGGACGAATGTATGCCTATCCTGACGTGACGGTCGTCTGCGGAAAGCCAAGGCTTGCCGACGAGCGTCAGGATATTCTAGCTCAACCCCGCTGTGATCTTCGAGGTGCTGTCGCCCACCACCGAGCGCTATGACCGTGGAGTCAAGCTGCAACGCTACCTTGCCATCGAGACACTGAAGGACTACATCCTCGTTGAGCAGGACAAAGTCCGCGTCGAGCACTACACGCGCGCCGCCGACGGTGCCTGGACCTTCCGCGCCTACGAACAGCTCGACGACCAGCTCAAGCTCGACTCCATCGGCGTCTCACTCCCGCTCGCCCGCATCTACGATCGCGTCGAGCTCCCGCCGCCTCCCGCCGCCTGATCGCCGAACAGAAACGCCTCGGTCTCCATCCACATGTCGTCCATCACGTTCACCAGCTCGTGATCGGATTGCATCAGGCGAAGCTTCGCACGCGGATGCTTCTCGGCGAACGCCACCGAATACTCGGGCGGCACCACTGTGTCGTTCTGGCCGTGGAAGATCAGCACCGGCTGCGCGACGTCCGGATAGTCCTCATACTGCTGCGCGTCCTCGATCAACTGGTAGCCCACCGGCACAGCGCGCCCCTCGCCGTAGTGGAAAACTTCCAGCGCCCCCGATCTTCGCCACTCCTCCATCTTGGCCTCGCCCAGCGTCTCCCGCCAGCGCCTCTGGAAGCAAAACGCCGGCGCCATCAGCACCACCTTGTCCACCTCCGGGTGCCGAGCCGCATATAGCGCCGCCAGGTAACCGCCCATGCTCGATCCCATCAGCGTCACCGGCTCGCCGCGGCTTGCTCGTTCGATCACGCGCAGTTGCCCGCTGACTGTCAGGCCGGCGAAATCGCCCTCGGCCAAGTCGGGAATCTCCAGCCCGATCCCCAGCTCGGCGAAACGGCCCCGGAAGAACTGGGCTTTCTTCGATCCCGGGCTGCTCGCAAACCCATGCAAATAGACTATCCGAGGCACCTCAACTCCTTTGCTACAATCATGGCTGAAGGAAAAAAGCGACCAAAGCGCACTGATCTGATTCTAACCAGTCGTCCTCAGGCGGGTGAATCAGAGTGCTATAGCGACCCTCTGCATGGCGCTACTTGCGGCCAACCGCCATCATCGCTAGAATCAATGAGTTTGTGGACAGCTTGGAGGATTCATGTCGGTTGAACAGAGAGTGAAGCAGATCATCGTTGAGCAGTTGGGTGTGGACGAGGCCCAGGTGGACAATTCCGCCTCCTTTGTGGATGATCTGGGCGCGGATTCGCTCGATATCGTGGAGCTGGTGATGGCCTTCGAAGAGGCCTTCGATATCGACATTCCCGATGAGGACGCCGAAAAGATCGCAACGGTGAAAGACGCTATCGACTACATCGAAGCCAAGAAGAAGAAGTAAACCGCGTGGAGCCAAGATTTGTCGCGTAGAGTTGTAGTCAGCGGAGTCGGACTGGTCAGCCCGCTCGCGATCGGCACCGAGGAGACTTGGCAGGCCATCCGCGAGGGCCGCAACGGGATCTCGCGCATCGAGCAGTTCGACCCCACCGATTTCAGTTGCCGCATCGCCGGCGAAGTCAAGAACTTCGATCCCGCCGCGTACATCGAGCGCAAAGAAATCAAGAAAATGGGCCGGTTCATTCAGTTCGGCATCGCCGCGACTGAATTCGCCATGGCGCAATCCGGCCTGAAGATCGACGCGCACAACGCCG
This sequence comes from Terriglobia bacterium, assembly GCA_963792065.1. Taxonomy (GTDB): domain Bacteria; phylum Acidobacteriota; class Terriglobia; order Bryobacterales; family Bryobacteraceae; genus Palsa-89. The sequence continues at coordinate 3,722,751 of CAWBUU010000001.1, read as the reverse complement.
AGCGCGTGGGCGTGTTCATCGGCAGCGGCATCGGCGGATTCGAAGTGATCGAGCGCGAGCACAAGACGCTGCTCGAAAAAGGTCCCAGCCGCATCTCGCCGTTTTTCATTCCGGCCACCATCATCAATCTGGCGTCGGGCTATGTTTCCATTCGCACCGGCGCCAAAGGTCCGAACTCGGCCACGGCGACGGCTTGCACTTCGAGCTGCCACTCCATCGGCGATTCTTTCAAGATCATCCAGCGCGGCGACGCGGACGCCATGATCTGCGGCGGCGCTGAAGCGGCCATCACGCCCATGAGCATCGGTGGATTCGCGGCCATGCGCGCGCTTTCGCATCGCAACGACGAGCCGGGCCGGGCGTCGCGGCCCTGGGACGCGCAGCGCGACGGGTTCGTGGTCGGCGAAGGCGCCGGCATGCTGATCATTGAAGAGCTGGAGATGGCGAAGCGGCGCGGCGCAAACATTCTCGCCGAGATCGTCGGCTATGGCATGAGCGGCGATGCGCACCACATCACCAGCCCGTCGGAAGATGGCGACGGCGCGTTCCGCGTGATGCGCAACGCTGTGAAGGACGCCGGAATCGAGCCGCACCAGATCGACTACGTCAACGCGCACGGCACTTCCACCGAAGTCGGCGACAAGATCGAAACCTTGGCGCTCAAGCGCGCCTTCTGCGAGCATGCCTACAAGCTCGCGGTCAGTTCCACCAAGTCCATGACCGGGCACTTGCTGGGCGGCGCGGGCGGACTGGAAGCCGGCATCACCGTGCTGGCGTTGCGCGATCAGATCGCGCCGCCCACCATCAACTACGAATTTCCGGATCCGGAGTGCGATCTCGACTACGTGCCCAACCAGGCGCGCCAGACCAAGATCGAGTACGCGCTCTCCAATTCCTTCGGTTTCGGCGGCACCAACGGCTGCCTCATTTTCAAGAAATTCACGGGCTGAACGCCCGATCGACAGACTCGAAATGAAGATCATCGTTTCCATCAAACAGGTTCCGGTACGCGACTCGCAGCTTCGCATCGATTCGTCCGGCCACTGGATCCAAGAGAACGATCTCAGCTTTGAGATCAACGAGCCGGACGCCTACGCGCTGGAAGAAGCGCTGCAGTTGAAAGAGAAGCACGGCGGCGAAGTGATCGCGCTGTGCCTCGGACCGGCGCGCGCGTCGCAGACCATTCGCGAGGCGCTGGCCAAGGGCGCCGATCGCGCCATCCACATCGAAGAAGAGAATCTCGACTGCGTTCGACACGCTCGGCATCGCTAAGCTGCTCGCCAAGGCGGCGTCGAAGCCGAAAGTCCCGACTTGATCCTTACCGGACTGCAGTCCGACGACCTCGGCTCCGGCCAGACCGGCGTCGTGATGGCCGAGATTCTCGGACTGCCGAGCGCCACCATCATCATGGCGGTGGAGGCGGCCGGCTCCGGCATCAAGGTGAAGCGCGAGCTCGAAGACGGCTGGTTCCAGAACGTCGAGATGCCGCTGCCCGCGGTGCTCACCATTCAGTCCGGCATCAACAAGCTGCGCTACGCGACGCTGATGGGCATCAAGAAGGCCAAGACGAAAGAGATCAAACGCGTGACGCCCGCCGAGCTGGGTGTCTCGACGACGCCGACCGCGATCATCGAGCGCGTCTATCTTCCGCAGCGCACCAAGCAGACGCAGATCCTGGACGGCACCGCGAAGGAAGCCGCGGCGAAACTGGTCGAGAAACTGAAATTCGAGGTGCGCGTAATATGAGCGGCGTTCTGGTGATCATGGAGCAGCGCGGCGGCGCGTGGAACCGCATGTCGTGGGAGACGCTGGTGGCCGGACAGCAGCTTGCCGCGCAGACTGGCCAATCGGCCTCGGCGGCGGTTGCCGGGCAGGGAATCGGCGCGCTCGCGAGCGAACTCGCCGGCAAGAAACTGGAGCGAGTGTACGCGGTCGATCATGCTTTGCTCGGCGCTTACACGGCCGACGGCTACACTGCTGCGCTCGAACAGTTGATCAAGAAGGTCCAGCCGTCGCTCGTCTTGTTCCCGCACACGTACCAGGTGCGCGACTTCGCGCCCAAGCTCGCGACGCGCTTCGGCCAGGTGCTGATCAGCGACACCATCGGGTTCAAGATCGAATCGGGCGCGCCTGTGTTCGCGCGCCAGCTTTTTCAGGGCAAGTTGAACGCGGACGTGAAGGCCGGGGCCGGCGGCGCCGCTCCGCACTTTGCGTCCGTTCAGGCGGGCGCATTCCGCGCGGATCAGCTCGAGGCCGGCTCGGCGCAGGTGGAAAACTTCGCGCCTGATCTGACCGCCGACAAGATTCGTGCGAAGCCCGAAGAGCCGTTCCGCGAATCGGCGCGCGCCGTCGACCTGACCGCCGCCGACATCATCGTCTCGGTGGGCCGCGGCATCAAGGAAAAGGAAAACATCCCGATCGTCGAAGAGCTGGCCAAGGCGCTCGGCGCCGAGCTTGCCGCTTCGCGACCCATCTGCGACTCCGGCTGGCTCCCCATGGAGCGCCAGGTCGGCAGCTCCGGCCAAACCGTTTCGCCCAAGGTCTACATCGCGGTCGGCATCTCCGGCGCCATCCAGCACCTGGTCGGCATGAAAGGCGCGAAGACCATCGTCGCCATCAACAAGGATGCCAACGCGCCCGATCTTCGAAGTCGCCGACTACGGCATCGTGGGCGACCTGTTCGAAGTGGTGCCCGCGCTGGTGGAAGAAGTCAAAAAGGCCAAGGCGTAGAAACTGGGCTGATCATCACAGTTCGACGTTCCTCAGCAGAATTGCTGTTTGGGAATGCGAGGCTATCTTCCTGCACAGATTCCCGTCGGCGGTTACAAACGGCACGCCCAGTTGTTCGGCCAATACAAGGAACGCCATATCATAGGCGGCGTGATCGTACTCTACGCTTTTTTCTAGCACGTCGGTAAGAAGCGCATCGGCCGCAATTACCTGCATCTTGGTTGAGAGCTCAGAAAATCTGTCAGCACGGTTTCGCACTCATCGCGCGTAGACCGATCTTCTCTAACCCGCAGCCAGAGAACGTTGACAAATTCGAGCGTCATGAAACTTGGGATGACTATCTGGAGGTCACCTGCCTCCAGCCGCGACAGAATCAAATCGGCTCTGTGGCTGTCGTCCTCTTGGAAGAACATCTTGAGAACGACGTTGGTATCCAGAACCGCTCGACCTTCAATCTTGGCCACGGCGTCTGCTTCGGCGAACCAGTTCCACGGAATCACCGGTCGTTCCGTGCCGCCGGAACATCGCCTCGCGGTTAGCCCGTATGGAAGCTACCAGGCTATGGATATCTGCCCGGTTCTTTGACTGATTGGCGCGCTCTTCGAGCCACTGAACCGCTTGAGAATTAAGCGACCTATGTTCGGCCTTGGCTGTGCGCCGCATTTCGCGCAAGACGGGCTCGGGTATGTCTCGTATCGTGAGGCTCGGCATGCTTTCATGTTAGCGGAACATAGTTGCATTATGCAACTAACATACACGGAACGGTTTTGTGGTGCGTACAATAGCCAGAAGGCCAAAGGCTACGTTGGCTCCCAGCTTCTATGGGCTAGCTAACCTTGCATGAAAAGACCGTGATGCGGTGATTCACCGTGGGTACTATCCAAAGAACGATTCTCTGGCTCAGTATGACGTTGCTAACGCTAGGAGCTGTTATTGCCTGGTTTAGCTATGTTTCCTATGGGGTCGCGTATGGTGCCGTCCTCGGCCTTCCAGGGCGTGATCAAGACCTAGCAACCTACGTTAGTCGCGGTTCGATGGCACTGGCACTTGCGCTGCTCTGCGAGGCTTGGGCCGTCGGCCTTGTGTCATGGAATATAGCCGTTGCGAGGCGAAAGACTTGGACTCGCCTTTCGATGTCGGTTGCTTTCGCATTGGCTGCGGATATACTTACATTTCTGTTTGTCCGGTAGTCGAGCCTGCTCTCCGCGTACAATATCCAAAGTGAGCTGGCAACCCGAACTCGACGAAATCCGGCGCCGCGAAGCACTCGCCCGCGAAATGGGCGGCGCCGCCAACATCCAACGGCAGCATGACGCCGGACGCCTGACGGTCCGCGAGCGCATCGACCGCCTGCTCGACCCCGGCTCGTTCCACGAAATCGGAACGCTGGCCGGCCGCGCGACTTACGACGAGTGCGGCAACCTCACCGCTTTCACGCCGTCCAACTTCGTCGTCGGCACCGGCCGCATCGACGCGCGGCAGGTCGTGGTCGGCGGCGACGACTTCACGGTGCGCGGAGGCGCGGCCGACGCCAAGGTTGGCGACAAAATGGGTCACGGCGAAAAGCTCGCGCGCGGCCTGCGCATCCCGATGGTGCGCCTGGTCGACGGAACCGGCGGTGGCGGCAGCGTCAAAACCATCGAGCAGATCGGACGCACCTACGTCCCCGCCAACCCGGCCTGGGACCAGATCACCGCGATGCTCGGCGAAGTGCCGGTGATCGGCGCGTGCCTCGGTCCGGTCGCTGGACTCGGCGCCGTGCGCGTCGTCACGTCGCACTTCTCGCTGATGGTCCGCGGCTCCAGCCAGCTCTTCGTCGCCGGCCCCCCGGTGGTCGAACGCGGCGTCGGCGAGAAAGTCAACAAAGAACAGCTCGGCGGCTACGAGATCCACACGCGCGGCAGCGGCGCAGTCGACAACGAAGTCGCGAGCGAGGATGAAGCTTTCCAGGCAATCCGGCAGTTCCTCTCTTACCTGCCTCCCAGCGTTTGGCAGGCGCCTCCGCGCCAGACACCCACAGATGACGCGAACCGCCGCGATGAAGACCTGATCTCCATCATCCCGCGCGACCGCCGCCGCACTTACGACGTTCGCCGCATCGTCAACGCCGTCGTCGATCGAGAGTCGTTTTTCGAAATCGGCTACTACTACGGCCGCCCGCTGGTCACCGGCCTCGCGCGTCTCAACGGATATCCGATCGGCGTGATGGCCAACGACCCACGCCACGGCGGAGGCGCACCCAACGCACCCGCCTGCGACAAAATGATCCGGCTCGTCGACATCTGCGACACTTTTCATTTGCCGGTTGTGAATTTCGTGGACAATCCAGGATTCTTGATCGGAAGCGCCGCCGAACGCGCCGGCACTCTGCGCGCCGGAGCTCGCGCCCTGGTCGCCGTCTATCAAGCCACCACGCCCTGGATCTCGATTCTTATCCGCCGCTGCTACGGCGTCGCAGGCGCAGGCCACGGCAACGCGCAATCGCTCAACCTGCGCTACGCCTGGCCTTCAGGCGACTGGGGATCGCTGCCCATCGAAGGCGGCGTGCAAGCCGCCTACAAACGCGACATCGAAAGCTCGCCCGACCCCGCCGCGCGCCGCCGCGAAATCGAAGATACTCTCAACCAGTTCCGCTCGCCGCTGCGCACCGCCGAAGCCTTCGGCGTCGAAGACATCATCGATCCGCGCGACACCCGGCCGCTGCTGTGCGAATGGATCGAAGGAGCCTACGGAATGCTGCCATCTGAACTCGGACCGAAAGCGAGGGCCGTCCGCCCATGAAAGCCTGGCGCGTACATAACTGGGGCGAGCCGGAGACGATGACGCTCGAAGACATCCCGATCCCCGAGCCTGGCATCGACCACGTGCGCATCCGCAACCACGCGGCGGCGCTGAATTTCTTCGACATTCTCCAGGTGCAAGGCAAGTATCAGATCAAGCCGCCGTTTCCATTCACGCCCGGCGCCGAAGTCGCGGGGACTATCGATGCTGTCGGTCCAGGCGTCGGGCAGTTCAAACCCGGCGACCGAGTGCTTGCGATGACTCACGGCAACGCGTTCGCCGAACAATCGCTGGCGCGCGTTTCGAGCACGCTCCCGATTCCCGAAGGCATGGACTTTCCTGAAGCCGCCGCGTTTCCGGTGGTCTATCACACTTCCTACTACGCGTTGCGCGATCGCGCGCAATTGCAGCCCGGCGAATGGCTGCTCGTGCATGCGGGAGCGAGCGGCGTGGGAGTCTCGGCCATCCAACTCGGACGTGCATTCGGTGCGCGCGTCATCGCCACCGCCGGCAGCGCGGAAAAGCTCGCCTTCGCCCAAGCACAAGGTGCGGAGCACGTCCTCAACTACAGCGATGCGACCTGGGTCGATCAGGTCAAGGAGATCACCGGCGGGCGCGGCGCCGACGTCATCTATGATCCGGTGGGCGGCGACGTCTTCGATCTGTCCACGAAGTGCATCGCCTCGGCCGGTCGTTTACTGGTCATCGGATTTGCCAGCGGCCGCATCCCGACCATCGCGGCGAATCGGATTCTGCTGAAGAACATGTCGGTGGTCGGAGCGGTCTGGGGCGGCTACGTTTCGGCGCATCCCGAATACCCTGCAATCGCGCAGCGCGCACTCGCCGACCTCTACGCCCAAGGCAAAATCAAACCGCCTCGCCCGATCGAATACCCGCTGGCATCGGCGCCTCAGGCCCTCCGCGATCTTGCCAACCGCAAAATCCTTTGGAAAGCCGTCCTCGTGATCTGATGTGGCGCACGCACTCCTGCGTGCCGCATCGGCACTCATGCCGACGTCACTCAAGATCAAACCGCGACTATGAATCGGCGGCGCCTAGTCGGATACCCTATTCAGAGGCTATAGCGCGATCGATGCAATTGCCATTTTGAGAGCGCGTGCGCTAATCTATTTCCTCGTGGCAGGTGAGGAGGCAGATGTTTCGGATTCCATTTGTTTTCGCCTTTGCCGCCTGCGCAATTGCGCAGCCGCCTCTTGTTTACAATCGCGCGGTCTTGAACGGCGCCAGTTTCATGCCCCCGGGTATTCCTGGTGGCGCTGTCGCGCAGGGTTCATTGTTCTCGATTTTCGGAACGAACATTGGTCCGGCGCAAGGCCTGCGCGCAACCTCGTACCCGCTTGATACTACGCTCGGCGGTGTCAGCATCACGGTTTCGCAAGGCACGAACACTGTCAATGTTATCCCGTACTACGTCAGCGCGGGGCAGATTAATGCCATCATGCCCTCCAGTGCCCCAGTTGGTACGGTCTCGCTCAGGGTAACCACCGGGGGAGGCAAGAGCAATGCTGTGCCTGTGCTCGTAACGAGTTCGGCGTTCGGAATTTTCTCGGCAAACAGCGGAGGTTCCGGACCCGGCATTCTTCAGAATTTCGTTGCCGTGGATAGTCAGCCGGTGAATGCGCCCAACGTTGCTGCCAAGCCAGGGCAAACGATCATTCTTTGGGGAACCGGCTTAGGTCCCATCGCCGGGGGTGACAACGTTGCGCCGCCGGTCGGCAACCTGGCCGGCGTCAAGGCCGAAGTGTTCGTCGGCGGTCAGGCCGCAGTGGTCGCTTATAGTGGACGTGCTCCCGGCTTCGCGGGAACCGATCAGATCAACTTCATCGTCCCGCAAAATGCGCCCTCCGGATGTTGGGTGCCCGTGTATGTGCGAACCAACGGAACCAATGTCAGCAATTTCGTCACAATGGCGATCCAGCCCGATGGCGGGACATGCTCGGATCCGATGAATCCGCTGGCTAAGGCATTGGTTGCGGGAGATAAGACAGGCGCCGTCGCTATCATTCGCGAAACTACGCACGAGGATGTCGGCGTGACGTCGGCCACCGATGTCGCCACCGATTTCACCATCGGCGGCTTCTCGTCTTTCGCGCGTACGCCGTTTGCGTTCCACCCCGCGCTCTCGCTGCCGCCAGCAGGCTCTTGCACCGAATATATCGGAAAAGCTGATTTGATGAATGGCTCGTTCGTTGGCTTTGCGACGCCGCCAGCAGGGGCCGCGCTGAACGCAGGCAGTCCGTCCGTGCTCACCGGACCTGCCAGCGCCGTGCATTATTCGCCTTTTTTTGGCAGCTATCAGGGGGCGTTAATCGGCAGCAGCGCGGCGGGTGTGACTTCGGGTGCGCTTACGCTTACTCCGGGAACATATTCGCTGACTGGCGGGGGCGGAAGCGACGTCGGTTCGTTTACCGCTTCGCTCAACGTGCCGCAGCCGATCACCTGGACGAACCGGAATCAGATCACAACCGTGAGCCGATCGCAGCCGCTTACGATTTCCTGGTCGGGCGCGGGAACGAACGACGTGATCGGAGTGGTTGGCATTGGGACGGACCTTCCGAGCAACTCGGCCGCTGCGTTCGCGTGCCTGGCACAGCCTGGAGCTTCCAGCCTTACGGTGCCCGCCGATGTGCTTTTCAACCTGCCACCAACCCAGCAAACGGTGCTGAATTCGGCCGATGTCCTTTACCTGGTCAGCGTGCCGCAATCGGCCATCGCAGCACTCAACGCAACTGGTTTGGATACAGGCGTGGCGTTGTTCGCGTACGTCAACGGCAAGACGGTTATCTTCCAATAGGACGCTGCGATGAAAATCAAGATAATCGAAACCTTGGTGCTGCTCTCGATCATCGCCCTGCTCGGGGCTGGCGGCGATGGGTGCGACGGCAGTTGCCTCGACTTCGATATCCAACTCTCCAAGTTGCTTGGCCTGAGTCACTATATCATCTGCTCGAAGGATCCGGTTTCCGGTGTATACGGGCCCATGGAGTTGAGCGTCAACATCCCCGGCTTGACAAGTGGCGAAACTTACGCGCCGACAAGTGCGTTCGATTGCGGAACAAGTATGGACGGACAAGCATCTCTGCCGCACATGAAAGCCGCGGCGGCGATTCCCCCGGATGCGAGTGTGTCACCCTCGTTGCGCGAGCCATCGGCCGAAGTTTTCCCGAATGTGCAGGGCCCCCCGTACAGGACCTATGGATGGAACGACGGCTACGTTCCGCCAACAGTCATCCATCCCAATATTCCTGTGCCGAGCAGCTCGGACCGTACTGTACCTTCGTCATGTCCGGCGCGCTCGCCGGATGTACTGATCGTGAATCATTTACACAATGCGGTGACGCGCCTGGGCACTTGTCCGTTGTCCACGAAGGCAACCATCCAGTTGGTCTCTCGGCCGCTGCAGGTGGCCGTGACGCCTGATGGCTCCCAGGCCATTGTTACAAACTTCGATAATGCGATCAGCTTTATCAACCTTTCCTCGAATGCCGTATCGTTTACGCTCAAGACAGATGGTGCCATCAATCCCGCCGGCGTGGCGATCACCCCGGATGGCAAACGCGCTTACGTGACCAGCTTCAACAACTTCAATCCGGCGATCCTGGTGATTGATATCGCGTCACACGCGATTGTGACGACCATATCGTCCGCTAATGCCTGGCCGAAAGGCGTGTTCATCACGCCAGACGGATCGCAAGCGTGGATATCGTACCCTTACAGCAACGAAGTGGATATTTTCGATACTCTGACGAATACTCGATCGGCTGCACGGATCGTTAATTCGCCGCAGGGCATCGCATTCAATTCGACGGGTACGCGGGCGTATGTCGCAAGCAACGGCACCCCCGGTACGCTCGTGGTGTTCGACACCGCAACTCTCCAGAGCCTCAAATCGTACACAGTGGGGACATATCCTCTTGATGTCAAGGTCATGCCCGGCGACCAATTTGTGCTGGTTAACAATTTCGGCTCAGCGAACCTATCATTGGTGGATACGGGTTCGGGCAAGGTGGAGACGTCGAAGCCAGCCGACAACGTCACGCAGTCGCTCGGGCTCGTGCCGATTTATTGACAGACCATGCTGCCGTATTATCCGCAGCCGGCGATAAGCTTCGGCCACTGGCACGTAACCGCTTTTGCCTTTTGTGGGATCGCAGCGCTGATCCTCGCCCGCTGGATGGTTTTGCGCCGTGCGCGGAGATTCGGCATCGGATATGACGAGATTGCTCCTGTGTACCTCGTGGTCATCGTCGCCGCGCTCGTTTGCGCTCTTCTGCCTGGTGTGCTGACGGCGAGCGGCTTGTCCTCGCTTGGCGCCGTGATGGGAGGAATCCTCGGAGGGAGTGGCTACTGCCTTGTTCAGCGCTACTCCCGGGAAAAAATGTTCGCGCTGCTTGAAGTTCTGGCATTCGCCGCACCTTTCGCGGGCGCCATGGGGCGGCTGGGATGCACGCTCGCCCATGACCATCGCGGTTTGCCGTCGGGAGGATGGTTTGCGTTTCGTTTTCCGGAAGGTGGGCGCTATGACCTCGGTTTTGTCGATTTCCTATTTCTTGCCGGACTCAGCGCCGCATTCGTGCTGCTCGACGCTAAGCAGCGGTGTCCGTTGTTCTTTTTAGGCACGGCCGCATGCGCGTATGGCTCATTCCGCTTGTGGCGCGAAACTCTGGATGTGTCCTCGCGGTACTTACCGTGGGCCGCCGTGCTCGCTTTGGGCATTGCGGCGCTGATTGTCGGTTCGAGAACCACCTTGCAGCCCCAGAGCTCGCCGGCGTCTTGACGCGCGGCCGTTCGCTAGCGTCGTTGGACAACCCCCACCCCGCTCCCGCAGAATAAGACAGTATGGAAATCGTCAAAGTGATCGGCCGCGAGATCCTCGACTCCCGCGGCAATCCCACCGTCGAAGCTGACGTCCACCTCGCCGACGGCACCATAGGACGCGCCGCCGTCCCTTCCGGCGCTTCCACCGGCGAACACGAAGCCGTCGAGCTTCGCGATAACGACCCCAGGCGCTACCTCGGCAAAGGCACGCGCAAGGCCGTCCAGAACATCGTCAAGAAAATCGCGCCCGCCATCGCCGGCATGCAGGCCGAAGAACAAGCCGCCATCGATCGCAAGATGATCGACCTTGACGGCTCGCCCAACAAAGGCAAGCTCGGCGCCAACGCCATCCTCGCCGTTTCGATGGCCACCGCCCGCGCCGCGGCTCAATCTCAAATGACGCCGCTCTACCGCTACCTCGGCGGCATTGGGGCCGACCTGCTGCCCGTGCCGCAGATGAACATCCTCAATGGCGGCGCACACGCCGACAATTCCGTCGACCCGCAGGAATTCATGGTCGTCCCGCACGGCGCTTCGAAGTTTTCTGAAGCCCTCCGCATGGGCGCCGAAGTGTTCCACACGCTCAAAGGCGTGCTCAAGAAACGCGGCTACTCCACTGCGGTCGGCGACGAAGGCGGCTTCGCGCCCAACCTGAAGTCCAACGAGGAAGCGCTCGAGGTCGTGCTCGAAGCCATCACCAAGGCCGGCTACAAGCCCGGCGCGCAGATCAGCATCGCGCTCGACCCCGCCGCCAGCGAGTTCTTCGACAAAGCCACCGGCAAGTACGTCTTCAAAAAATCCGACAAAAGCCAGCGCACACCCGAGCAGATGGTAAAGTTCTGGGCCAAATGGGTCGAACAATACCCAATCATCTCCATCGAAGACGGCATGGCCGAAGACGACTGGGATGGCTGGAAAGCGATGACCAAAGCCCTCGGCTCCAAGATCCAACTCGTAGGCGACGACATCTTCGTCACCAATACCGAGCGGCTCGCTCGCGGCATTTCCGAGGGCATCGCCAATTCGATACTCATCAAGGTCAACCAGATCGGCACGCTCTCGGAAACACTCGAAGCCATGCAGATGGCCACCGCGGCCAACTACACCAACATCGTTTCGCACCGGTCCGGCGAAACCGAGGACCCCTTCATTGCCGACCTTGTCGTCGCCACTCGCGCCGGCCAGATCAAAACCGGATCGGCCAGCCGTACCGACCGCATCGCGAAATACAACCAGCTCCTGCGCATCGAGGAGGAACTGGGCGACGGCGCGAAGTTCGCCGGGCGGAAAGCCTTCCACCAATAGATGCACAACCAAAAGAAGCCGCTGGTCCTGACCATCCTGGACGGCTGGGGATTCTCGCCCGTTCGCGAGGGAAACGCCATCGCCGCCGCCCGCAAGCCGACTTACGATCTGCTGCTGCGCAAGTACCCCAACACGCTGGTCCAGACTTCTGGTCCCGCCGTCGGCCTGCCCGAGGGCCAGATGGGCAACAGCGAAGTCGGCCACTTGAACATCGGCGCCGGCCGCGTCATCTATATGGACGTCACGCGCATCGAACGCATGATCGCCTCGGGCGAGTTCTCCAAGAATCCGGTTCTCCTCGCCTCCATGCGGCACGCACGCGCCCATCGCCTCCATCTGATGGGCCTTTGCAGCGACGGCGGCGTGCACTCGCTGCTCACGCATCTCTACGCTCTGCTCAAGCTGGCCAAGCAGGAGCTGGTCGAAAACGTCTTCGTGCACTGCTTCATGGATGGGCGCGACACGCCGCCTGAAAGCGGCGCCGGCTACCTCGAGCAATTGCAGAAGGAAATGCGCGAGATCGGCCTCGGCCAGATCGCCTCGGTCTCCGGCCGCTACTACGCCATGGATCGCGACAAGCGCTGGGATCGCATCGAGCGCGCGTTCGGCGCCATGGTGCTCGGAAACGGCGAGAAAGCCACCGATCCCGTCGCGGCCGTCAAGCGGTCCTACGAGCGCGGCGTCACCGACGAGTTCATCGAACCCATCACCATCGTCGACAATCGCCAGCAGCCCGTCGGGCGAATCCGCGACGACGACGCCTGCATCTTTTTCAACTTCCGCGCCGACCGTGGCCGCGAGATGACCATGGCGCTCACCGACTCCACCCTCGATCGCCCCTCGCGTTCGCTCGCTCCGAAGAATCTCAACTTCACTACGATGACACAGTACGACAAGACCTTTCACGGTCCCCTTCGTGCTGCCCGCGCGAGCACCCCAACAACATCCTCGCCGACGTCATGGCGCAACTGAATTGGAAAAACCTGCGCGTCGCCGAAACCGAAAAATATGCGCACGTCACCTATTTCTTCAACGGCGGAAACGAAAAGCCCTATCCGGGCGAAAGCCGCGAACTGGTACCGTCGCCCAAAGTCGCCACCTACGATCTCCAGCCCGAGATGAGCGCCGCCGGAATCACCGAAGTCGTCGTGAAAGCCATCGACCAGCGCGGCTTCGACGTCATCGTCATGAACTACGCCAACGCCGACATGGTGGGCCACTCCGGCAAAATGGCGCCCACGGTGACGGCAGTCGAAGCCGTCGACGCCGGCCTCGGCCAGATCTACGCCGCGCTCCAGCGCTCGGGCGGTTCCTGGATCATCACCGCCGATCACGGCAACGCCGAAACCATGATCGATCCTGTCACCAAGGGACCGCACACCTACCACACCACCAATCCCGTGCCGTTCATCCTGGTCGACGAAACCAACCGGCTGCTCCGCACCAGCGGCGCGCTGCAAGACATCTCGCCCACCATCCTGGGATTCCTGGGCGAGTCACAGCCTAAGGAGATGACCGGCCGGGACCTGCGGTTGTAAGTCTGTCGCAGCCGGCTCCTGATTCACCGCTACACTGAAGTTATGCCCAAACAATACGCCGCCCCGCCGGCCATGACGATCGATCCGAACCGGAAGTACAGCGCGACCTTCGACACGTCCAAAGGCAGCATCGTCTGCGAGCTGTTCGCCAAGGACGCGCCCAAGACCGTCAACAATTTCGTCTTCCTGGCCCGCGAAGGTTTCTACGACGGCACAGTCTTTCATCGCGTCATCGCGAATTTCATGGTTCAGGGCGGCGATCCCACCGCCACCGGCAGCGGCGGTCCGGGCTATCGATTCGAAGACGAGACCAAGAACAATCCGCACAAGCACAAGGTCGGCACGCTCTCGATGGCCAACGCCGGCCCGAACACCAACGGCAGCCAGTTCTTCATCACCCACGTCGTCACCGATTGGCTGGACGGCAAGCACACCGTCTTCGGCCAGGTCACGCAAGGCCAGGACGTCGTGAACGCGATCAAGCAAGGCGACCAGCTCAAGTCCGTCACCATCCAGGAAGCGTAGATGCCTTTCCCGATCCACCGCATGCGGCGCAATCGCGCCACCGAGTCGCTGCGCAATTTGGTTCGCGAAACTCAGCTCGATCCGGGCGACTTCATCCTCCCGCTCTTCGCCTGCCCGGGCCAAGGCGTCCGCCGCCCTATCAATTCCATGCCCGGCCACGCGCAGCTCTCCATCGACGAGATCGTGAAGGAGTGCTCCGAAGCTCAATCGCTCGGCATCGGCGGCGTCATCCTGTTCGGAATTCCCGACAACCAAGGACGAGCTCGCCTCCGGCGCTTACGCCGACGACGGCATCGTGCAGCAAGCGCTCCGTGCAATTAAGCGCGAGGTTCCCAAACTGCTGGTCGTGACCGATGTCTGCAACTGCGAGTACACCAGCCACGGACATTGCGGCCTGGTGGTCGATGGCGAAGTGCAGAACGATCCGACGCTCGAGTGGCTCGCCAAGTCCGCTGTCTCGCACGCCCGCGCCGGCGCCGACGTCGTTGCGCCCAGCGACATGATGGACGGTCGCGTCGCCGCCATCCGCAAGGCGCTGGATCAATCCGGCTTTCCCAACACACCGATCCTGGCTTACGCCGCCAAGTACGCGTCAGTCTTCTACGGACCGTTCCGCGAGGCCGCGGAGTCGACGCCGCAGTTCGGCGACCGCCGCAGCTACCAGATGGATCCCGCCAATGCGCGCGAGGCGATGCGCGAAATCGAGCTGGATCTGGAAGAAGGCGCCGACATGATCATGGTCAAGCCCGCCATGCCGTATCTCGACGTCATCCGCGCAGGCGCGCGACGCGCTTCCACGCTCCGCTCGGCGCCTACCAGGTCTGCGGCGAATTCAGCATGCTGATGGCCGCCATCCAGAACAACTGGCTGGACCGCGACCGCGCCATTCTCGAATCGCTGACCTGCATCCGCCGCGCCGGCGCCGACTTCATCCTCACCTACTTCGCCAAAGACGCCGCTAGGCTTGCTGGCGTAATCTACTGCCGCACCGAAAATCCCGACACTGCTCTACCGCGGCTTCCGATTCATCCACGCCGCGCACCTCCGCCCAGCGCGGTCCTTTCCACAACAACCCCGCCAGTTCCGACAACTGTCCGGCGCTGCCCACCGCATACACCTCAACGCAGCCGTCGTCGCGATTCCGCACCCATCCCGCGATCCCCAACCGCTCGGCCGAATGCTGCGCGAAATAGCGAAAACCCACGCCCTGCACGCGCCCGCGGACCCGATACAAACGTGCTAGCTTCGCCGCGCTCAAGGCCGCTTGACGAGCGGATAGACCACGATCTTCCGGAACGCCACCGGTCCGCGATCGCCCTGCAGCAGGATCGGGCCGGGATCGCCTTCATTGGTGTCCAGCGCGGTCGCCGTGGGTCCTTCGATGGTCTGTTTGTCGACCACGCGAACGCCGTTGAGTATCACCGTCACCTGCCTCCCCACCAGCCGGACCGACATGGTCTGCCACTCGCCCGCCGCCTCGGCCGCGTTCTGCGCCGGCGCGATGCGCCCCAGTATCGCGCCGCTTCTGTGCACCGACACCGGCTTGCCGGCGTCATCGGCGATCTGCACTTCGTAGCGCCCGCGCAAACCGATCCCGCTGTTCGTCCCGCGCCCGACGCGATACTCGACTTCCAAAGCGAAGTTCCAGAACTTTTCTTCCGACATCAGGTTCGTGTTGCCCAACCCGTTGGTCAGCAGGCCGTCCTTCACCATCCAACCCAACGTGCGCACCGGGCCGACCGTCTGCCAGCCGCCGAGCCCGTGCCCATCGAACAGAACCACCGCGGCGCCGCGCTTCCAACTCGCGTCGTCTTTTTCCGAAAGCGCCGGCGCTCGCACGCCGGTCCACTCCAGGTACGACGAAGGATCGCCTTCGATCTCGAAAGTTCCCTTGAGTCTTCCGTCCGCGATGCGCGCCCAGTACATACCTTTTTCCGATGCGCTCTATGCCGATAGTGGCCCTCGATGGCGAATCGCAGTTCGCCGCCGGAAATCGACAGCTTGGAAATTTCGTCCACCTGCCCGATCGGAGCGCCGACAAACTTTCCCTTCAGATTGCCGCCGCTCGTTCCCGGACACCTCCAGCCACCACCCGCGCGGTGACGACAAGCCATTGACGCGAATGTCCCAGCGGCCGTTGAATTGCTGATCGTCGATGGACGCCGATGCCCAACACGCAGCCACGCAGGCTGCGATCAACACGATTCGCACTGCGCCTAATTTACCAAACTTTACGCGGCGCTCGGGATGTGGCGACGTACGCATATCTATACTGCCCTAATTCGGAGCGCGTCTGCAGGAACTGCAACACGTTGGCGCGCGTCACGATGCCTTCCAGATGATTGTCGGACATCACGGGAAGCTGGTTCACGTCGTCGCGGCCCATGGTCTCCAGCGCTTCCATCACCGGAGTGGCGGGAGTGACGGTATGCAGCTGATCGAGCGGGCGCATGATGTCGTACAGCGTCGTGTAGGGCCAGCGCTGGGCGCTCCAGCCCCTTGATCTCGTGCGGCGTCACCAGTCCCGCTACTTCGCCGTTCTGCGCAATCACGAAGCAGCGCTGACCGGTGCGCAAGCAGGTAGTCGTCCACGAAATTCTGGACGTTCAGATTGCCGTCCACCAGCGGCGCAGTCGCGATTCATGACGTCGCCCACCCGAACATCCTTCAATCCAGCAGTCAGCGTTACGGTGGCATAGCTCGCGCCCGCGGCCTGCAGCAGGAACCAGCCGATGAAGGCGATCCACAACCCGCCGAATCCGGCCCCGCCGAAGAACTGGAAAATGCCGAATGCGATGAACAGCAGCGCGACCGTTTGCCCGACTCTCGCCGCCATCCGCGTGGAGCGCTCCATGCTGCGCGTTCGCCACCAGATGATGGATCGCAAAATCCGCCCGCCGTCCAGCGGAAAGCCCGGAATCATGTTGAACGCCGCCAGCATGAAGTTGATGTAGCCGAGCCAGACGAACATGGCCTCCAGCGGCGTGTCCGGCGTCGCTCTCCGAACGCCAGCCGACAGACCAGGCGATGCCCAGGCAAATCAGCCCGATCGCCGCGCTCGATAGCGGCCCCGACGATTCCAACCCAGAACTCCGTCTTCGCGTCGCTGGGTTCTTTCTCGATCTGCGCCACGCCGCCCAGCGCGAACAGCGTGATGGCCCGCGTCGTCAAGTCCGCGCGATCTGGCCACCAGGGCGTGCGACATCTCGTGCGCCAGCAGGGCCGCGAAGAACAACATCGCGGTCACGATGGATACCGCCCAGATAACGCCCGCGCCCCATGCCGCATTGGTCGCCTTGAATTGCGAGGCCAGCGACATGGTGATCAGGAAGGCGATCAGAAACCAGCTATAGTGCAGCCCAACTTCGATGCCGAAGAAACGGCCCAAGCCGAATGTTCGATCTCATAGGCAACACCTTTCCGGATCAAGGCGTCCGGCAGCACGGCTTTCCGGAGCGCCCGCGTTCGAGTATACTCCAGCCATCTACTGATTGGATTCTCTCGCGCAGGATATGTTGCTTCAAAGTGAAGCGCCGGACGGCATTATTGGCTGCTGGACGTCGTTGCCAGCCAACCGCAGCGTTCCAGCAGCGCGTTGGGATCCGGATCGCGGCCCATGAAGTTGCGATACAGATCCGCGGGATCTTCGCTGTTGCCGCGCGACAGGATGCTCTGGCGAAATTTCGCTGCCCACCTCGCGGCTGAAGATGCCGCCGCTCTGGAACACGTGTGAACGCGTCGGCGTCCAGCACCTCGGACCATTTGTAGGAATAGTAGCCGGCGCCATATCCGACCGGACTTCGCGAACAAATGCGTGAACGCTGCGATCATGTTGTAGCGTTCGGGCAGCGGGACGGGCGAGAATTGCTGCAAAAGTCCGTTGGCATATGGCATTAAATCGCCATGCGTTTTTGGCGAATACTCGCGATGCAGCGCCAGGTCCACGATACCCGAGGCCGAGCTGCCGCATCTGCATGTTGGCGGTGCGGAATGTGCGCGCCTTGCGCATCTTCTCGAAAAGCTCGCTGCGGAATCGGCTCGCCGGTCTGGTAGTGCCGCGCGAACAGGTCCAGCGCCTCGCGCTCCCAGCACCAGTTCTCCATGATCTGCGACGGCAGCTCCACGAAATCCCATGCCACGTTGACGCCCGCCAGGCTGCGCACTTCCACTTTGCTCAGCGAGTGATGCAGCAGGTGGCCGAACTCGTGGAAGATGGTTTGCACCTCCCGATGCGTCAGCAGCGACGGCTGATCGCCCACCGGCGGCGTCAGGTTGCCGCAAATCAGCCCGGCGTGCGGCTCCAGGCGATCCTCGCGCGCGATGCCCGTGATGAAGCCGTCCATCCAGGCGCCGCCCCGCTTGTTCTCGCGCGGATACCAGTCGGCGTAGAAAGCCCCGATCAGCGTCTCGCCATCGCGGATTTCGTAGTACTTTACCTGCGGATCCCAGCGTGGCACGCCCGGCTTTTCGACTACACGAATGCCGTATAGCCGCCGCACGATCTCGAACATGCCGTTTACCACGCTCTGCAGCTCGAAATACGGCCGCAGCGCTTCTTCGTCGAAATTGTAGAGCGCGGCGCGCTGCTTTTCCGCGTAGTACCCGATGTCCCAAGGCGCCAGCTTCTTCCCCGCGAAGGCTTCCAGTTCCTGGTTTTCCTTCTGGAAGTACGGCGCGGTCTTTTGTTTCAGATCGCCCAGAAACTCCTGCGCGCGGCTCCCGGTATGCGCCATGCGATCTTCCAGCACCAGGTCCGCGAAATCGCGATATCCCAGCAGATTCGCTTTCTCGCGGCGCAGCTCCAGGATGCGAAGAATCAACGGACGGTTGTCGTGCTTCTCGTCCACCGCGCGGTTCACGAAGGCTTCATAAACCTGCCGGCGGATAGCCGCGTCGTCCAGGTACGTCATCAACGCAATGTAGCTGGGCGCCTGCAGCGTGAATCGCCAAGCCGGCGCTTCCAGACCCTTGGACGCCGCGCTGGCACGCGCCATGGCCCGCGCTCCCTCCGGAAGACCCGCCAGCTTGTTCTCGTCTCGGATCACCAGCTCGAATTCGTTCATCGAATCCAGCACATTTTCCGAAAAACGGATGGTCTGCTTGGTGAGTTCGACGTCGATTTCGGCGATTCGCTTCTTGCCAGCCGGCGTCCAACTCGGCCCCGTGCCGCCGGAAACTGTCGATGGTCTTCTCCAGGAACCGCTTCCGCGTTCCGGTCAGACTCTTGGCCTCATCGGTGGCCGCATACGCCTGCACGGCGCGCCACAGCCCTTCGTTCAACGGCAGCGAGGAATGAAACGCGCTCACTTCCGGCTGTGCGGCGTTGTAGGCCGCGCGCAATTCCGGCGTCGTCGCCACCGCCTCCAAATGCCGCGCGATCCCGATCGCATAGTCCAGCCGCTCGGTCAGTCCATCCAGAACATCCATGGTGTTGGCGAATGTGCGAGGTCCCGGGTTGGAGATCACCTGTTCCAATCGCTCACGCGTATCGCGTAACAGTTCAGCCACGGCGGGCTGCACGTGTTCGGCGCGAATCTGGTCGAAAGGAATTTGAAATGTCAGTTGAAGCAGAGGATTTGCGTCGTTTGAAGTCGTCATCCGTGCTGGTCTTTTTGATTATATGACATCTCTAATATAAGGATCTTAGCGCAGTTGGCCGTCGGGTTGCCCCTGGCGCCTGCCTGCCATTAGAATTCGGAGATACATGCGGAACCTCCTTTTCGCTACGGTAGTTCTCTACCTCATCGCCTGCTGCCTCCCGGCGTTGGAATTCAAGAACAGCGACAAGCCCAACGACATCATGTTCGGCTTGCGGGCGCTGGCGGTGGGCTGGTCCGGCATTTTCGCCGGAGTGATGGCCTGGTACGCCAACCCCTTCTGGATGCTGGGCTTGATCCTGGCGCTCCTGCGCAAGCCCGTGTTTGCCGCCGTGGCGGGTGTCATCGCCATCGCCATCGCGCTGACAACCTTCTCCGTGATCGGCCGCGAACTGCCCGGCGACGAAGGCGGCGTTACGAAAACTACCGTCATCCGGCTGCTGCCCGGCTTCTATGTCTGGATAGCCAGCCTGGTGGCGCTTCCAGTTACCGCGGCCTTCCAGCGAGCCAGGTAGTCCGAGCCGCGGCATGGGTTCCCAAATCAGAGTGGATCGCCAGTACCTGTACTATACCGACGGACCGCGCGAGCTGAAGCTGGAAGTCGAGTGGTCGGCCGTTGCGAAAACCGAGGACATGCCCCACGATCTGGAAATCTACGCGCTCGACCTGACCGCCTGGACAACGCCGCCAGGCGAGCCGATCGATCCCGCCCGCCGCGAACAGTTGCTCGATGAAATCGCCGAATACTATTCTCGCGGACCGGTGGCCGATATCATCGGGCCGCTGGGCGCTTTGCTGCGCGGCCAGTCCAAGTATCGCTTCTATCTGCAGATTCCACCCAAGCCCTCCCGTTATTATGAAGTCGGCCGCTTCCTGTCCATCCCCATGGCGCCGCCGGTTCCCGGCACGCGCGAGTGGAGCAAGAAATACATTCTCGACTTCACCGGGATCACGGAGTGGACGGCTCCGAAGATTCCGCTCGATCCGGCGCACCTGAATTTGATCGCCAAGCGCATCGTCGGGAAAGAGAAGATCGGGGCCATCGGCCTGCCGCCGCCATGAGGTCGCGGTTAGCCGGATACCTTTTCGCTTAGCGCGCGGCCATTTCCTTCTTGTCCCGCCGGCTCAGTAGCCTGTCGACAAACGGCGTCGAGTCGGGAATTCGCGAGGTGAGCTGTCCCTGATCGAACCCCTGGCTCTCAACATAGTCCTCGTGATGCGGGTATGGCTCCCCAGTCGCCGGCGCCACCACGACCGTTCGCGCGGCATAGGGATCGGCATCCTCTTCGCTGGTGCGATCCTTCGGCGTTTGAGCCAGACCGCGCAGTTCCAGAAGACTGAACAGGGTGGCCCAGCCTCCAATCAGGCAGCCAACCAAAAGCAGCACGCTCTGCCACCACGCCAGACCAGCGATTCCACTGAAGGTCATGACGCCCGCGATGACGGCTGTCGAAATAACCACGTACAAAAAGGCGAACTTCGGCTCACCAGAAGCCGAACCACTCAAGAAATGTTTGCGCACGATATTCCTCCTTCACCTTCTCGGGAAACGGGCAAACTCATACCTTGATAAGAATGTGCATCTGAAGTGCCGTTCAGCAAGAGGCTGTCTTTCTGTGATCTTAGAGCCCGCGGAATCGGCAGGGGGTGGTCTTGCGCTGTCTCATTTCGCGCAGGGGCAGCGCTACACGGAACAATCCCGGCTGCTTCCCGCGTATCCTATGAATGAGTGCCCTCCGAGTACGCAATCGAAACCACAGCCCTGACCAAGGTCTACCGTTCGCGCTGGAGCGGCCGCGAGGTTCGCGCCGTCGACGACATTTCGCTGCGCGTGCCGCGCGGCGCCATCTTCGGATTGCTGGGACCGAACGGCGCGGGCAAAACGACCTTCGTCAAGATGCTGCTCTCGGCCGTGCATCCCACTGCGGGCAGCGCCATGATCTTCGGACGCAATGCGCGCGAGGCGGAAGCGCGGCGGCCCATTGGATATTTGCCGGAGAATCATCGCTTCCCGACGTATTTCACCGGCGCCGGCATGCTCGATTTTTATGCTGCGCTCTCAGGCGTCGAGTCGGCGCGGCGCAAGAAGCTGATTCCGGAATTGCTCGAATTGGTCGGGCTGGCGGACTGGGGCAGCGTGCGGCTCGGCAAGTATTCAAAAGGCATGCTGCAGCGAGTCGGTCTCGCGCAGGCGCTCATACATTCGCCGTCGATGCTGATTCTCGATGAACCCACCGACGGAGTCGATCCCGTCGGCCGCCGCCAGATTCGCGAGATCCTGGCACGCTTCGAAGAAAAGGGAGTCACCATCTTTATCAACTCCCACCTGCTCGCCGAGGTCGAAGCAGTTTGCGGCGAGGCCGCCATCCTGCACAAGGGCAAAGTGGCGCTGAGCGGAACCATGCGCGACTTGACCGCGGGCAAGGGCTACCGGCTCACCGTGACGGCGCCGACCGACAATCTGCTCGAACAATTGCGTTCCAAGGCAACATCTTCGGCCGCTCGAAATGGCTTCATCGATTTTCAATTTCCCACACGCGAGCTGGCTAACGAAGCGCTGGATCTGCTGCGCGCCGAGCGCTGCGAGATCGAGTCACTCGCGCCGACCACCAGTACGCTCGAAGAAGTGTTCGTCCGAACGGTCGAGAAATGAGGGAAGCCAAATGACCACCTGGGCGCTCATCTCTGACACGTTCCGCGAAGCCTTCGCTCGCAAGATCTTTTGGGGCTTGTTCGGCCTGTCCGCGCTCATGATCATGTTCTTCCTGTTCCTGCTGAAGATCGACCTGGTGGAGGGCGCGATGGCCACGATTTCGCTGTTCGGAAGCACCGCCCGGCTCCAGGACGTCGATCAGTTGGTGCGTGGCGTCTACGGCGGCATCGCGACCTTTCTCTACACCTGGGGAATGTTTCTGGCGGTGTTCGCGTCCGCCGGTCTCATCCCCAGCGTTCTGGAACCGGGCCGCATCGAGCTGCTGCTTTCCAAACCTGTCTCGCGCACGCACATTCTGCTGGGCCGATTCGCCGGTAATGTACTGGTGATCTCGTCGAACATCGCGTTCCTGGTGCTGGGCGTGTGGACCATCTTGGGCATCAAGACCGGCATCTGGTCGCCGACATTCCTGATTTCGATCGCGACTACGGTGTTCATCTTCGCTGTGCTGCTTAGCGTCGTAGTGCTGATCGGAGTGCTGTTCGAGAGTGCGGCGCTAGCGACCATGGTCAGCGTGGCGCTCATGATTATGAGCCCGATCCTGGCCCAAACCAGCACCATGCTGCGGCTGCTGTCGTCGGAATGGTCGCGCCAGATCTGGCGGACGCTCTACTATACGTTTCCCAAAGTCTATGACATCGGCCGGATGACGCTGAATGCGATTCAGAACCGGACGTTCGACGGCTACATGCCCATCTGGACGTCGGCGCTGTTCGGCGCGGTAGTGCTGAGCGCGGCCATCGCGATCTTTTCGAGAAGAGACTTCTGATGCGAATCCTTGTCACCGTCGCGCTCGCTTTGACGCTGGCCGGCTGCACAGCCAAGAAACCGGGCGTGCTGAGTATCGACCCGGCGCTCGAATCGCTGGTGCCTTCCGACACGATCTTCGTCGTGGGCGCGAACGTGGACGCGATTCGCGATACTCCGGTTTATCAAAAACTGCTGAGCAACATGCCGCTTCCGCAGCTTGAGCAATTCAAACAGGAGACTGGAATCGACTCGCGCAAGGACCTGTCGCAGATTCTGTCTTGCACGGATGGTAAACATGCGCTGCTGCTGGTGCGCGGCAAGTTCGACCGCACGGCAGTCGAAACTCGACTCCAACAACGCAACCCGCCGGTTGACTACAAGAAATACCGGCTCTATGGAAACGACCAGGCGTCCTTCTTCTTTCTCAACGACTCGACGGTGGTGGGTGGCCAGGCAATACAACTGCGCACGATTATCGATCATCCAAACTCCGGCGGAATGCCGCCCGCGCTGCGAGATCTGCTGCGCACGCTGCCGTCGGGCGACCAGATCTATGCGGCATCGAGCACGGGATTCGGCGCGCTGAACATCACCCCGCCTCCCAACAGCAATCTCTCCACCGTTCTGCAAGCTCTGCGATCCGTGCAGACCGCGACACTCGGCATGGACCTGAGCCACGGCTTGAACGCGACGGCTGAAGTGAACTGCGCCAGCGAGCGCGACGCCAAGTTCGTCCACGACATGGTGAAGGGCATCGTCGGCCTCGGCCGGTTGAACACGCCCGACAACCAGCCCGAGCTGCTGAAACTTTATGACGCGATCCAAGTGACGCAGCTAGGAACGCGAACGCAAGCCAAAGCCGACATCCCGCAAGACCTGGCCGACAAGTTTCTCGACTTGTGGCTGAAGCGCTAGAGCTTCAGCAGCCGGATGTTTCCGTTCGAAGTCACCAGTTCGAATCTCGGGCCGCCGCTGCCGATGGCGCCGTCGATGCGGTGGCGCGACAGTTCGCCGCGCGTGAGAATCTGAAAGTCGCTGCGCACCGAACCGCTGGAGCTGGTGCTGGCGTGCAGGTCGCCGCTCGCGCCATCGGGCAACCGCAGAGTGACCGAGCCGTTGCTGGTTCGAGCGACGACGTCGTGGTGCGGAGGCGAATCCAACTCGACGTCGATTCCACCGTTGGATGTCTCGGCTTGAAAATCGCCGGAAAGCTTGCCGCCGTGAATGCTTCCGTTGGAAGTCCGGAACGACATGCGCCCGTTCACGTTGTTGACGTCCACTCCTCCGTTCGAGGTGTGGGCGTCGATGTTGCCGCGCAGCTTGGCGAGATGCACGGAGCCGTTCGAGGTGCTGAGGTGCGCGTCGCCTTCGACGTCTTCAACCCGCAGCGAGCCGTTGGAGCTGGCGACGTTGTCGAGCAGCGTCTGGCGAGGAACGCGTATCACGAAGCGCGCGCCCATGTTGCCGTGGCGTTCGCGCTCGGGCCGGACTGTCTTGACATGCACCGCGTTCGAGGCGCTCGAAACGTCGACCTTCAACGCCCGGAGCAGTTCCTCGCTCTCGGCGTACTTGGCGCCGGAGACATCCACCGTGTTTTGATCCCAGCCGGTCACTTCCACCGAGCCGTTGAAGTTCTCGACGGTAAGCCGGCCGCCGGGCGTCTGCGGATAACTGTAGTGGAAATCCTCGCGATAGCGGCCGCTGTCGGCGGCGAATACCAGCGCGCCGGCGCACAAGAGAAGAACCAGTTTCTTCATAGAGTCACCCCTCGGGTTATGGACGGATTTCGGCTGGAATGGTTAGGTCATTCTCCACTTTGCTGCAACAGCTTGGCGACCAGCGCGGTCCAGCCGGTCTGGTGGCTGGCGCCCAGGCCGGCGCCGTTGTCGCCGTTGAAGTATTCGTAGAACAGGATGTGATCGCGGAAGTGCGGATCGGTCTGGAACTTTTCCGCATCGCCGAATACGGGACGACGTCCGTGTTTGTCGCGCAGGAACACGTGCGACAAGCGTCGTGACAACGCCGCGGCAGCTTCCGACAGATTCACCGAAATCCCCGAGCCGGTGGGAAACTCCACCAGCACCTCCTCTCCGAAGTAGTGATGGTAGCGCTGCAGCGATTCGATCATGAGGTAGTTGACCGGGAACCAGACCGGTCCGCGCCAATTGGAATTGCCCCCGAAGAGGCCGGTGCGCGATTCGGCAGGCTCGTAGTCGACCCGATACTCCTGGCCGTCGACGTGAAGCGCGAAGGGCTGGTCCCTGTGATAGCGCGAGATTCCGCGGATGCCGTGCGGCGACAAAAACTCGTTCTCATCGAACATCACTTGCAGCACACGGCGCAGGCGGCTGGGATGCACCATCGAGAGCAGAGTCCGCTCCTCGATACCATGCCGCGTGATGGACGCGACGTTGCCGCACAGGTCGGGGCGGTGCCGGATGAACCAGTTCATGCGGCGGCGGAAACCGGGCATCTTCTCGATGGCGGCCTGGTCGATGGTCATGACGGCGAACAGCGGGATCAGTCCCACCAGCGAACGGACGCGCAGCGGGATTTTGCGGCCGTCGGGCAAACGCAGCCAGTCGTAGAAGAAACCATCTTTGTCGTCCCACAGGCCGTGGTCGCCCAGACGGTTCATGGCGCTCGCGATGTAGAGAAAATGTTCGAAGAACTTGCTGGCGATGTCTTCGTAGGCTTGGTCGTGCGGCGTAAGCTCGATGGCCATGCGCAGCATAATCAGGCAATACATCGCCATCCAGGCGGTGCCGTCGGCCTGTTCGATGAATCCGCCGGTGGGTAGCGGCTTCGAGCGATCGAAGACGCCGATGTTGTCGAGACCGAGAAATCCGCCTTCGAAGATGTTGTTGCCCTGCGAGTCCTTGCGATTCACCCACCAGGTGAAATTCATGAGCAGCTTGTGGAACGCGGATTCGAGAAATTCGAAGTCGGGCTTGCCGGTGAGCTTCCAGTCGATTTTGAAAACGCGCCAGCAGGCCCAGGGATGCACGGGTGGGTTGACGTCGCTGAACTCCCACTCGTAGGCGGGCAACTGTCCGTTGGGCGATTGATACCACTCGCGCAGCAGCAAGCTGAGCTGGCGTTTGGCGAAGTCGGGATCCACCAGCGCGAACGGGATCGTGTGGAACGCAAGGTCCCAGGCGGCGAACCACGGGTACTCCCACTTGTCGGGCATCGAGAGCACGTCGTCGTTGTAGACGTGAATCCAGGCGCGATTGCGGCCCCACTGGCGTTCGGGCGGCGGCTGCGGCCCAGCGGGATCGCCTTTCAGCCACTGCTCGACGACGTAATGATAAAACTGCTTCGACCACAGCAGGCCGGCCAGAGCCTGGCGCTGCACCATGCGGGCGTCGTCGGAAAGGCCGGCCGGCGCGAAGCTGTAGAAATCGTCGGCCTCCTCGCGGCGTTGCAGAAAGACCTGGTGAAAATCGGGCGCCGGAGTGTCGTCGTTGTGGAGGCGGAAGTGCAGAACCCGGGAGCCGCCGGGCGCGAGATCGAGGCGGTACAGGCCACAGGCCTTGGTGCCATTGTCGTCCGGATTGACGGCGCTCTTCTCGTCCGAGATGAGGTAGCGGTGAAACGCATCCTTGCTGTACACTTCGCCGTTGCCGAGACCCCACAAACGCTGCGCGTTGGTCTCGTTCTCAGTGAATAGCAGCGTGGGACAGTCTTCGAGCCAGAGACTAAACTCGCCCAGCGATTGCTCGTGCGCGACGATGGTGTCGACGTCGATGCGCTCCATCTCAGGACGCGGCGTTCCGTAGCCCCAGCTCCAGGTGTTGCGAAACCATAGCGTCGGCAGCAAGTGGAGCACGGCGGTGTCGGGGCCGCGATTGATGACAGTGACGCGACCAAGAATGTCGTCGACGTCGTTCTTCGCGTATTCGACGAAGATGTCGAAGTAGCGGTCGTGATCGAAGATGCCCGTGTCAATCAGTTCGAACTCGGGCTGCGAGCGTGAGCGATTGCGGCCTTCCGCAGTGAGTTGATTATAGGGAAACTCCGACTGCGGATACTTGAACAGAAACTTCATGTAGGAGTGCGTGGGCGTGGAATCGAGGTAATAGTAATACTCTTTGACGTCCTCGCCGTGATTGCCTTCGGGGCCGCCGAGGCCGAACAGGCGCTCTTTGAGAATCGGGTCGCGGCCGTTCCAGAAAGCGAAGGCGAAGCAGAGCCGCTGGTGGTTATCGCAAATTCCGCCGATGCCGTCCTCGGTCCAGCGGTAGGTGCGGGAGCGCGCGTGATCGTGCGTGAAGGAGTCCCACGCGGTGCCGTTCGGGCTGTAGTCTTCGCGCGGGTTGCCCCAGGCGCGTTCGGTGAGATAGGGGCCCCAGCGTTTCCAATGTTTGGTTCTTTCAGTTGCCTCGCGGATGCGAGTGCGTTCAGCGTTCATCTTTCTTTATCAGACCACAAGCGGGCAAGTGAGCTCACACTTTTCTCGCGGTGAGGCTGCGGGTGGGAACGCACCACAGCAACGTCAGCGGGGAGAGCCGGATGTCCTCGAAGCCGAGTTGCTGGAGCGTCTTGGCATACGAGCCGGTGTGGAAGATGTCGAAGATCGCGAGATACCCGCCGCTCTTGAGCACTCGCGCGATTTCGTTCAGAGCTTTGTTGCGGTCGGCGCTGGACGGGATGTTGTGAAGCGCGAGGCTGGAGAGCACGACATCGAAGCTGGAGGCAGCGAAGGGCAATTTGCGCGCGTCGGCGTTTTCGATTTTGACGCGTGGTGCGACTCCCTCGGCTTTGGCGTTCGCGAGCGCGGCTTCGGCGGTGTTGCCCGAAAGGTCGTCGGCTTGCCAGATGTCGACGCCGGTCGCCTTACCATTCTTGAGGCGCTTTGCCGCGCCGATGAGGAACAGACCGCGTCCGCATCCGACGTCGAGCACGTGCTCGTCGCCACGCCAGGGGATGCTGTCGAGAATGCGGTCGCGGACTTTGAGCTTCGCGATGCGGCTGCTGAAAAACATGACGGCGGCTCCGAGGCCGAATCCGAGACCGACCAGGAACACGGAAGTCGCGAGCGGAAGCGCGGCCGCCGGGCTGGAGTTGCGGTTGGCGAAGTACAGAACCACCGCGATGGCCATCATGAAAATGGCGCGCGAAGCCAGGCGGCGGACCATCTTGGGAGCGTCGATGCCGTAGTCGATTTTGGTCATGGCTAGCAGGTGCCCTATTCATCATAAGGAACTGGGGCGAGCGGCTCGGCCGTGGAATCGTCACTCCAAATGAGGTTCGGAGTCCGCATGCTTCGCGATGCGGATGACGGCGAGCGATTGGCCGTTCGCGAGCGGCACTTCGATGCGATCGATCATTGAATAGCCGCGGACCCGATACAGGCGCTCGCCGGTCAAGGTGGCGCCGAGGGGCTCATGTTGATGAATGTATCATCAGATGGTGGCGATGCACGGCGCGGACGTGTCGCGGCGGGTTTTGTTGGCGGCTTTGGGCGGGTTGGCGAGCGGGGCGGTGGTGAAGACGGACATCAGCAAGCTGCCGGCATTCGGCAACGGGACGCTGCCAGGTGGGATTCGTTCGCGCATTGTGACGAACATCAACGGACTCGCGATGCACGTGCTGGAGGCCGGGTTCGAGTCGAAGGGGCGCCCGTGCGTGCTGCTGCTGCACGGGTTTCCAGAGCTGGCGTATAGCTGGCGCAAGGTGATGCTGCCGCTGGCCGAGGCGGGGTACCACGTCGTCGCGCCCGATCAGCGCGGCTACGGGCGCACCACGGGATGGGACGACGACTACGACGGCGACCTGGATTCGTTTCGTCTTCCGAACCTGGTGCGCGACGCGCTCGGGTTGGTGTCGGCGCTGGGGTATCGCTCCGTGGCGTGCGTAGTGGGTCACGACTTTGGTTCGCCGGTGGCGGCGTATTGCGCGCTGATCCGTCCGGACGTGTTTCGGTCGGTGGTGTTGATGAGCGCGCCGTTTGCCGGGCCGCCCGCGCTCGCGTTCGACACAGCGGATGCGCCGGCGTTTGGCGCTGCGGCTTCGCCCGATATCAATGCTGCACTTGCGGCGCTGCAGCCTCCGCGGAAGCACTACCAGTCCTACTATTCGATGCGCGAGGCGAATCGCAACATGCATGACTGCCCGCAAGGCATGCACGCGTTCCTGCGGGCTTATTATCACATGAAGAGCGCGGACTGGAAGGAGAACCAGCCGCATCGGCTAAAGTCGTTCAGCGCGGACGAACTGGCGAAGTTGCCGCGGTATTACGTCATGGATCGGGATCAAGGGATGGCGGAGACGGTGGCGAAGGAGATGCCGACGGCGGAGGAGATCGCGCGATGCCAGTGGCTGCGCGGGGACGAGCTGAACGTCTACAGTTCCGAGTACGAGCGAACCGGATTCCAAGGTGGGTTGCAATGGTACCGGTGCCGGGGAGGCAAGTTTGCGGCGGAGCTCGAGACGTTTTCCGGGCGCACCATCGATGTGCCGTCGCTGTTCATCGCGGGCAAGAGCGACTGGGGTGTCTATCAGAGTCCGGGGGCGTTGGAGAAGATGCAATCGAGCGCTTGCACAAGGATGACGGGCGTGCATTTGATCGAGGGTGCGGGACACTGGGTGCAGCAGGAGCAGGCTCGGGAAGTGAGCCGGCTACTGATCGCGTTTCTGCGCAGCTAGACAGGCGAGGCAGGCTTGCAGATTGGGGGAAACTATGACGGCGGAACAGGTTTTTTCAATCGCCAATACGGTGGCGTTGCTGGGCTGGGTAGTGCTGGCTGTTTTCGGACCGCGGCGGTGGGCTGCGCCGCTGGTGACGGGCGCGATTTTGCCGCTGCTGTTCGCGGTGTTGTATGCGGGCCTGATCGCGGTGAACTTCGGCAAGACGGAAGGCAGCTTCAACACGCTGGCGGGCGTCGGGATGTTGTTTTCAAATCCTTGGCTGCTGCTGGCGGGCTGGGTGCACTACCTGGCATTCGATCTTTTCATCGGGAGCTGGGAGGTGCGCGATGCGCGCAGCCACGGCATTTCGCACTGGATGGTGATTCCGTGCCTGGCGTTGACGTTCTTCTTTGGGCCGGTGGGGCTGCTGTTGTATTTTCTTTTGCGGCTGGCGAAAACTCGGTCGGTGATGCTGGGAGTGTGAGTTGTCGGGCGCGACGAGGCCGGGAGATCATGAGTGTTATGGACGACTCCGACGTTCGCCGGTGTTGGGAGCGCAATGCACAGGCGTGGACGCTGCTCTCTCGCGCGGGCTACGACGTTTGCCGTGATCGTCAGAACACGCCGGCGTTTTTCGCGGCGCTGCCGAATGTCAGCGGGATGAGCGGTCTCGATATCGGCTGCGGCGAAGGGCATAACACGCGGCTGCTGGCTGCGCGCGGCGCTCGTGTGACGGCGCTGGATGTTGCGGCGGGGTTTGTCGAGGCCGCGATGGCGCACGAACAGCGCGACAGGATCGGGTATATGGTGGCGAGCGCGCTGCGGCTGCCGTTTCGAGATCAGTCGTTCGACTTCGCGACGGCGTTCATGAGCTTGATGGACGTGAGCGCGCCCGAGCGCGTGCTTCCGGAGGTTGCGCGCGTGGTGCGGCTGGGCGGATTTGTGCAGTTCTCAATTCTGCATCCGTGTTTTGCGCCGCCGCAGCGCAGGGTAGTGCGAGACGGGTCGGGAGCGCCGGTGGCGCTGGAGCTGGCGCGTTACTTCGATCGGACCGATGGCGAGATCGAGAGCTGGATTTTCAGCGCGGCGCCCGCCGAGGCCAAGGCGGGGCTACAGCTCTTCGAGGTGCCGCGCTTCCATCGCACGATGGCGGACTGGCTGAATGCGATTCATTCGGCGGGGCTGCACGTGGAGCGGTGCGAGGAGCCGATGGCGGACCTTGAGACGGCCGCGGCGGTTCGGGCGCTGGATGATACGCGGATTGCGCCGCTTTTTATTCTGTTCCGGTGCCGGCGATGATCGGGCTGATCTACTGTGGCGGCCTGGCGCCAGGGTGCTGGCCCGCAACATAGCCGATCAGGCCGTTCAGTTTGTCCGTAATCTCAGCCAAGTTCTGCTCCGTGCGACGGCGGAACTGAGCGGATTCTTCGTCGAGACGGCGTACAACTTGTTCGACCCGCATGCGCGACTGTGCGAGTTCCTCGATTTCCTTCTCTTGCCGCAGAAGCCTCTCGGTTTGCCGCGTTTCAATGTGGGCCATAACGACCATGGCATCCTGGAGCTCCTTGATGGCAGCCTGCAGCTGTTGGTTACTCATGCCGGGTTGCCTGTGTTGTTGGGGATCGCCCTATGGGTCGCCACTTCCAGCTAAGCGACGCTGACATTTGTGAACTTAGAGACCGGGATAAAGAAGTTAATCTTGTGAACGATGCACGTGTACAAGCGACATGGCGCTCTATCCGGACATCCACCGTATTGCCCCTCTCCTTCTAACTTAAGATGAACGAGCTTTTTGTCGACATTCCAACAAGCGGGGCAAAACGGACCATCAAGTTTACTATCGTGTCTCCTTCTAACATACACTTCATCCGCGAATATCAAGCTGTCAATAACTTCTCGAAGATCTTCGACGTGGTCGAGTTTTCTTTGCAGCTGGCGCTTCGTGTCCTCGGCGTCATGAAGAGCGCTTTGAGCATCACCCAAAGCGATCTGTGCATTCACCACATGAATGAGCATCTCTTGGACTTTAAAGCGGACATCGTGCACATCAACCTTTGCGGCGTTTAACTGGTCCATGAGGAGTTTGGCAACATCCAGAGCTGCCTTCGTCGCCGCCAATCCAGCGGTAATACTCATGAAGCCTTTGTACTCCTTCTACTGTGTCGCTAGCAAATACACTTTTCGCTTAGGCAGTCACGCTTTAGGGTGTCAGGCGTGCCGAACTCCATGAAGGACAGCTAGCCTGGCGCGCTGCGCTCGCGGACTTGTTCAGACGTGAGGCCGTAGATCGGCGGAGTGGCGACTTCGAGCAGCGAAAGATAAATGTAGATCTGACCGCGGTGGTGGCACTCGTGCTCGGTCATGGCGCGCAGCCATTTCCAGGCGGTGACGGGAGCGCCGGCGGGAGTCGCGTTCTTGCGATTCCAGTCCTCGGCGCTCAAGCCGGAAATGATCTCGACGCATTCCTGGTGAAGTCGCTCGGCGAAGGCGACGATCTCGTCGTAGCCGGCGGCGAGTTCGGGGCCGCATCCGGCGTAGGTGCTCCGGCGGCCTCGGGCGACTTCGACGAAGATATAGCGGTTGGATGCGGCGATATGGCGGACCAGATCGCCGAGCGAGAACTTGTCGGGACGGAAGCGCCAGTCGATTTTGTCGGGCGGAATTGCTCGCACCACGTTCATGGTGCGCTGATGGACTTTTTCGAAATAGTTGAGGAACTCGGCTGGGTCGCTCGCTTGCATCAAGCCGTGGCTTCCACCTGCGGCAGCGGGCGCTTGTACTTGCACTCGGCGTTGGG
This sequence comes from Terriglobia bacterium, assembly GCA_963792065.1. Lineage (GTDB taxonomy): Bacteria > Acidobacteriota > Terriglobia > Bryobacterales > Bryobacteraceae > Palsa-89. Next base: position 3,690,543 of record CAWBUU010000001.1, on the reverse strand, counting down.
GCATTGCGCCACCGCGCCGGCCTTCAGCCATTTCTCGATCATGTAGCTGGAGCCGCACTCCGGGCATTTCTCAGCCAGAGGTTTACCCCACGCGACGAACTTGCAATCGGGATAGCGATTGCAGCCGTAGAAAGTTTTCCCGCGCTTGGAGCGGCGCTCGATCACTTGGCCTTCCGAGCAATCCGGGCACGCGACGCCGATGGTCTTCTGCTTTACGAATTTGCAGTTCGGGTAGTTGCTGCAGGCCGTGAATTCGCCGAAGCGGCCGTGCTTCAACACCAGGTTGCTGGAGCACTGCGGGCATTTTTCATCCAGCGGCACGTCGCTCTTCTTTTGCTCGCCGCCGATCTGCTTGGTGGTCTTGCAGTCGGGATAACCGGAGCAGGCGTAGAACTGGCCGAAGCGGCCCTTCTTGAGAACCATGGGGCGGCCGCAATTTTCGCAGTACTCTTCGGCGTCCTGCTCGGTCAGGCCCTCCGCGCTGCCGGGTTCGGGCGGAAGCTCGCGGGTGTTCGAGCATTCGGGATAGCCGGAACAAGCGATGAACTTTCCAAACTTGCCCCATTTGATGACCATGGGCTTGCCGCACTTCTCGCAGTTCTCGCCGGTGGGCTCCTCCATGCGCTTGATGTCGGTCATGTGGCGCTCGGCGTGTTCGAGGTCCTTGGAGAAGCGCTCGTAGAACTCGGACATGGCGGCGCGCCAGTCTATCTTGCCTTCCTCGATTTCGTCCAGCTCCTCTTCCATGCGCGCGGTGTATTTCACATCGAAGAGATTTTCGAAGCTTTCGAGCAACAGGTCGGTAACGACCATGCCGAGCTCGGTTGGAGTAAACCGGCCGCCTTCCTTCTTTACGTACTCGCGTTCCTGGATGGTCGAGAGGATGGACGCGTAGGTGGACGGGCGGCCCACGCCGTCGGCTTCGAGTTCCTTGACCAGCGTGGCTTCGTTGAAGCGCGGCGGCGGCTCGGTGAAGTGCTGCTCGGGTTCGATGGACTTGAACTTCAGCTCCTCGCCCTGCTGCACCAGGGGCAGGCGGTGCTTGAGCTCCTCGTCGTCCTCGTCCTTCTGGTCCTTGCCTTCCTCATACACTTCGAGGAAGCCCTTGAATTTCGGTACGCTGCCGGTGGCGCGGAACGTGTAGGTGGCGCCGTCTTTGCCTTTAGCGTTGACGTCGATGGTGGTCTGATCGAACACCGCGGGCGTCATCTGCGAAGCGACGAAGCGCATCCAGATGAGCCGGTACAGCTTCAGCTCGTCTTCCTGCAGAAACGCCGCGACGTCTTCGGGCGTACGCCGAGGCGAACTGGGACGCACGGCTTCGTGGGCGTCCTGAATGTCTTTCTTGCTCTTGTAGACGTTGGGCGCCGCGGGGCGGAACGGCTCGCCGTAGCGCTCGGTGATCAGCGCGCGCACTTCATCGAGAGCGTCGTTGGAAACACGCGTCGAATCGGTTCGCATGTAGGTGATCAAGCCGACCGATCCTTCCGAGCCGATCTCTACTCCTTCATACAACCGCTGCGCCAGCATCATGGTGCGTTTCACGCTGAAGCGCAGTTTGCGCGAGGCCTCCTGCTGGAGCGTGGAGGTGATGAACGGCGGAACCGGGTTCCGTCTCTTTTCGCGCGTGGAGACGGACTGGACGATGTATTTCGCGCCGTCGAGCTGATCGACCAGCGATTTGGCCGAAGCTTCCTCGCCGACCTCGATGGCCTGGTCGTCTTTCTTAGTGAAGCGGGCCACCAGCACGGGCGGCTTCTTGGCGTTCAGGTGAACGTCGATGGTCCAATATTCGCGCTTAATGAAGGCGCGGATTTCGCGCTCGCGTTCGACGACCAGGCGCAGCGCCACGGTCTGGACGCGGCCGGCCGAGAGTCCGCGGCGAACCTTGTCCCAGAGCAGCGGAGAAATTTTGTAGCCGACCAGTCGATCGAGGATGCGGCGCGCCTGCTGCGCGTCGACGAGATTCAGGTTCACCGACGCGGGCTTTTCGAAAGCCTTCTTGATGGCGCCCGCCGTGATCTCGTTGAACATCACGCGGTAGAAGATGGGGCCTTTCTTCGAGCCGTTCAGCTCCTCCTGCAGATGGAAACAGATGGCTTCGCCTTCGCGATCCGGGTCAGCCGCCAGATACACGGACTCGACGCCCTTGGCCGCCTGCTTCAACTCCGCGATCAGCTTCTTCTTGCCCTCGATCACTTCGTAAGTCGGCTCGAAGCCCTTCTCGATGTTCACGGCGAGATCTTTTTTCGGAAGATCCTTCACGTGGCCGAGCGAGGCTTTGACGACGTATTGCTTGCCGAGATATTTTCCGATCGTCTTCGCCTTAGCGGGCGACTCGACGATCACCAAAGACTTTGCCATGACGTATTAGGTTGTACGAGTGCTTACAAATGATATTCAGTCAGAGACTATCGGTTTAGAATCTACCACACTTTAACAAAGTTCTTGCCGGGTAGTTGTTTTACGAGGCCAAGCAACTCGAGATCAAACAGTGCGGCAATTATCTCAGATGATGTAAGGGTATCAAAAGTTTCATGCAGCTCGTCGATGTGGGTAGGGACGTCGGGCTTCAGGCGGGCAAGAAGGGCGCGGTGGGCGGGTCCGGTTTCGCCCGCGAGCGAAAGCTGATCGGCGTTTGTTTCCAGAGAGATGCCATTGGATCGAGCCTGCGCTTTGGCGACCAGGGCGCGACGCACGTCGGCTGGCAGTTCGACGATGACGTCGTTCCACTCCTGGACCAGCTTGGCGCCTTGCTTGATCAGCAAGTTGGGACCCCAGCTCATTTTCGACGTGATGTTGCCGGGTACGGCGAAAACCTCGCGCTGCTGTTCGAGCGCCATTTTCGCGGTGATGGACGAGCCGCTGTACTGCGCGCCTTCGACGACGAGGACGCCCACGCTCATGCCGCTGATGATGCGGTTGCGTGTCGGAAAATTTTGCGGGTAGGCGGGGCCGGACATCGGGTACTCGCTGAGGAGCAGGCCTTTTTCTGTGATCTCGGAGGCGAGCTTTCGGTTTTCGGCGGGGTAGACCAGATCGACTCCGCAGCCGAAGACCGCGATGGTGTCGCCTGCGACCGAGAGCGCGCTGCGATGGGCCGCGGTATCGATGCCCCGCGCCATGCCGCTCACGATGGTGAGTCCGGCTTGTGCGAGATCGGTGGAGAGGCGTTCGGTTGCGGCGATTCCGTAGGATGTTGCGCGGCGTGTGCCGACCACGCCCAGCATTACAGACTGGAGCAATTGGATGCGGCCGCGCGCGAAGAGCACGAGCGGCGGATCGTAGATTTCCTTGAGGCGCGGCGGGTAGTCGGGGCTTGCGAGCGGGACCAGCGTCGTGCCGGTTTCGAGCATTTTCTGTTGCTGGTCAATGGCGTCGTCAAAGGTGCAACCGCTGGCGATGGTTTGGGCGAGACTGCCGGGGAGTCCCGCGGCTTCGAGATCCTGGCGCGAAGCACGAAAGATCGCTTGCGGGGTTCTGAACTGTGCAACAAGATTTCCGGCTTTGCGCGCGCCGAGGCCGGGGATCAGGCGCAGTGCGAGCCAGTGCAGTTCGTCGTCTTTGGTGAGGGCGCAGGCGACCATCTCAATGAGGAAGGTGCGAGAAGGGCGGGGAAGTTCTCGGGGTGGGGCCGGGCTGTTAAGCTTCGCTTAGTGGAGTTAACCGTTCTTTACCGGCCCGTCGGGCAACGCGAATACGAATTGATTGCAGCCACCGGCTTCCGACGGTTTCCACCCGTTTGCCGGAACAGCCGTTCTTCTATCCGGTGACGAATGAAGAGTACGCAACACAGGCCGCGCGGGATTGGAACACGAAAGACGAGGCGTCGGGCAGGACGGGGTATGTCTCGCGGTTTTATCAGATCGTCGATCTGATCGAATCCATCACATGCTTCAGAAAGTAGGCATTCGTGTTTTAGTGATGGGCAGTTGTTGGCGCCGTCGAGTACGGCTTGCTAGGGCTTAAGTATTGCGCTTCGCAATCAGTTCCGGACCTTGGCCACCAGACCGTGGGGAACGTTCATAGCGTCTTGGACGGCTCGACGCCGGCTTCGTCCTCCAAGAGCGCGTCGTCGTCGGGGAGTCCGTCAACCGGCGAACGGATCAACGATGCGCACGCCGGCGTTTGCGAAATCAGCGCGATTTCGCGTGACGATCGTCAAACCGCGAGCGGCGGCCGTCGCTACGATCAGGCTGTTTTTAATCGGCATGGCTTTCCTGGTTGCACGAAGTCGCGCGAGCAGCTCGGCCCATTTCAGGCCTGTGTCCACGTCCCACGGAAGGCAATGGAGGCGCCCGACGCCGGCATGGAACCAGTGTTCCAGGGCGGTTCGTTTCTTGCCCTTCGGGAGAATGAGAATCCCGAAGCGGAGTTCGCCGATGATGAACGGATCGACAGCGATATCGCGTTCATGTGCGAGCAGCCACCGCATGACGCGCGGGTCGGGCGACAGTTTGGTCGGCTCGCTCAGAACGTTGGCGTCGGCCAGTTACTTCACGGCGCGCCTGTCGACTCAGAGTGGATGGGAACGAAGAAGCCCTTGTGCGGACAGGCAACCAGCCAGTTGATGGCGCCTTGGTTGTGCGGCGGCGCGCGGCGGACGAAGCCATAGTCTCCGCGGTCGAGACGCTCTACCTCGAATTCCTGTCCCGGCTCGATTCGGTCCATTTGCCGAACTCGCGGAGAATTATCGCTTGTGGGTTTGGACGTAATCGATTGCGAATTGTTTCAGCTTGGTGCTGTTCATTCCGAGGTCGGTGGCTTCCTGAAGCGCGCGGTCGGCATCCCAATGATCCACGGCCATGCGCTTGATGAACCACATGGTGGCCGCGCGGCCGCCGCCGGCACAGTGAATGAAGGCCGGCTCGGCGCCGTTGGTTGTGATGGCCTCCAGAAACTTATCTGCTGCGGCGGGATCGGGAGAACCGGCATTGAACGGGATGCTGTAGTAGTGGAGGCCGGCGGCCTTGGCTGCCTTGCCCTCCTCGGCGATGTTGGCGCCGGGCTCGGATGGCTCACGCAGGTTGATGACGGATACGAAACCCATCTTCTTGATGTTCGGCAACGCCTCCGGCTTGATGGCGCCCGAGCAGGCGACGGTGGTCTCCAGGCGACGGAGGTTGACGATACCGTCGACGTTTTCTTTGACGACCTCTTGCGCCGGAGCGGGCAGTATCCACAAAGCCGCAACGATATTCACAAGGATGAACGAATTTGCTCTCACACGACCTCCTCAGGCGAACTCCTTCCCCAGCATACCGGGTCTTGCAGAGCGGATTCGCCGCAAGCTCGCGGGTGCATCGCCCGGGGCAACACAGGACGTTATCCTGGAACCGGGAAGCAAATTGCAGAGCACGTGGCCATATCGGAAGATCGTTCACCCGGTGGTGGATCTGCTCCGCCAGGGCATCACGCCGGAGAAGATCGCGCTGAGCATCGCGCTGGGTGCGGTTATCGGAATTTTTCCGGTGCTCGGGTCGACGACCATTCTATGCGCGCTGGCGGCGGTTGTACTGCGGCTCAACCTGCCGGCCATCCAGTTGGTGAACTACCTCATCTATCCGGTGCAACTGATTCTGTTCCTGCCGTTGCTTCAGGCCGGGAGCCGAATCACGGGCGCTGCGCCCATCGCGCTATCGATGACGGATGTGTTCGGAATGATCAAGTCGGATCCCTGGACACTCATCAAGATGTTGTGGACCGCGAGCCTCGGCGCGATGGCGATTTGGGTGGTGGCGAGTCCGCTACTGATCGCGGCGATCTACTTCACGCTGGCTCCGGTGCTGCGGCGGCTGGGGCGTCGGGTGGCGATAGCGCGAGCCTGACACCAGCTCCAGGAGCCTTGCTCATGCCACTGGCGCGTGGGCCTTCCAAAAAGCATCGACGATGCGCTCGGGCGCGTCCGCGGGCAACGTCGTGTGCATCATGCGGTGATAGAGAATGGGGCCGAGCAGCAGGTGCAGGGCGAGGTTGACGTCGACGTTCTTGCGCAGTTGGCCGGATGCGATGGCGCGGTTGATCAGCTCTTGGAGCCGGGTACGGCGCGGCTCTTCGATGCGCTTGGCCCAGGCTTTGAGGAACGCCGGGTTACCCGTCGCATGCCCGACGATTTTCGGCATGACGCGCATCAGGGCGCGAGGTTTGGGGGCGTTGGCCAGATGCCGCAGCAACTGGACCAGCGCGGCGCGCGCATCGCCCGAATCGAATTGCGGGAGGCTGCTTTGCAAGTTGCCAATGGCCTCGAGACAGAGCGCTTCCTTGTTGGCCCAATGTTTGTAGATGGTGGCCTTGCTGACGCCGGACGCTTCGGAGATGGCGTCCACGCTCACGCCGTCGATGCCGCGTTCGCCGATCAGCTTGAGAGCGGCGGCGAGCACATCTTCATGAGCGCGCGCGCTAGGTTGCCGGGGCATCGAATCAGAGCTGGATCTTCGAGAACATGTAGCTACCCAGCGCGAGCAGCACGACGGTGATGGTGCCAAGTACCGCCAGGTCGGCCATCGCCCCGAACTGCGAAGCGCCGCCGATGAACGCTACGCGCATGCCGTCGACACCATAGGCGAACGGATTGACGGCGGCGACGATTTTCAGCGCTCGCGGCACGGTGTTGAGAGGGAACAGAGACCCGGAGAGGAAGAACATCGGCATGATCAGGAAGTTCATGACGAGCTGGAAGGCCTGAAAATCGGACAGGACGGAAGCGATGGCCGTGCCGAATGCGGTGAACATGAGCGCAAGCAGCGCCATGAAAACGAATGCTAAGGGCAGGGATGCGAAGTTGCTGGTGCGAAAGCCGGCTATGACGCAGATCAGTATAACGATGAGGCCTTGTGCGAGCGCCACTGTTGCGCCTCCGCAGGTACGGCCGATCATGATCATGACGCGCGGCACGGGCGCGACCATGGTTTCTTTGAGGAATCCGAACTGGCGGTCCCAGATCAGCTCGATGCCCGAGAAGACCGCCGAGAACAGAATCGTCATGCCGATGACGCCCGGTGCGAGAAACTGGATGTAGTTGCCCTGGCCGGCGCGCTGGAAAATGGGGCCGAACCCGAAGCCGAGCGCCACCAGGAACAGCAGCGGCTGGCCGAGCGATCCAACGACGCGCGCGCGGGAGCGCCAGTAGCGCTTCAATTGACGGATCCACAAGACGTAGACTGCGTTCATCGGCGGCCTCCTCGAAACATCCGCGACATCTGGCGCATGCGGTCGACGCCTCCCACGGATTCCTCGCGGATGGTTGAGCCGGTCAGCGCGAGAAACGCCTGTTCCAGCGTTTCGCTGTTGGTATTGGTTTTCAGTTCCTGCGACGTCCCCTGCGCCACGATCTTGCCGTGATCGATGATGGCGATGCGGTGCGCCACGCGGTCGGCTTCTTCCATGTAGTGCGTGGTGAGAAACACGGTCACTTTTTCGTCCTGGTTCAGTTTTTGTACGTGGGTCCAGAGGTGGTTGCGGGTTTGGGGATCGAGTCCCAAGGTCGGTTCGTCGAGAAATAGAATCTTCGGCGTATGCAGCAGGCCGCGTGCGATCTCGAGGCGGCGCTTCATGCCGCCGGAATATTGCTTCACCGGATCGTTGCGGCGGTCCCACAGTTCGAACAGACGCAGCATTTTTTCGATCCTCTCCTTGCGTACCTTGCGAGGCACCTTGTAGAGGATGCAATGCAGGTCCAGGTTTTCGTAGGCGGTCAGCTCGTCGTCCAGACTGGGGTCCTGGAAGACGATGCCGAACCGCTTGCGGGCTTCATTGTGGCTGACTGCCGGGTTCAAGCCGTCCAGTTCGACACGCTGCCGCTGGTGGGCTTGAGCAGCGTGGTGAGCATCTTGATGGTGGTGGTTTTGCCGGCGCCGTTGGGACCCAGGAACGCGAATATTTCGCCCTGGGCGACGTCGAAGGAGATATCATCGACGGCGGTAAAATCGCCGTATTTCTTGACGAGGTGCTGCACTTGGATCATGGGGTGCCCCCTGGGGTTCTATACTAAACGGTTCAGTTTAGGATGGCAAGGGGGCACGAATGGCTGGCGTAGCATGGGATGTAGAAAGCCATGAGGAAGTTTTCAAGACGCCATCTTCCGGTCGCCGTGGCCGCGCTGCTCAGCTCCGGCCGGCGAAGTTTCGCCGCCGATGAAGTCGACAACTCGTTCAGTGCACCTGAGGATGTCGACATCCGGGGCTACAGCGGCGAAGCCATGGAACCCTTCGTGAGCCGCGACGGCCGCTACCTGTTCTTCAACAATCGCGACGCGCCGCCCGTGAGTCCGAATCTGCACTGGGCCACGCGCGTGGATGACTTGACCTTTTCTTACCAGGGCGAAGTTCCGGGGGCTGAACTCCTACGCGCTGGATGCGGTGGCTTCGATGGACCGCGACGGCAACTTTTACTTCGTTACGACTCGCAGCTACGGGCAGACCTTGTCGACGATTTACCGGACGCGGTTTCGCGATGGCGCTGTCGATCCACCGGAACTGGTGCAGGGCGTTTCGCTGCAGATGCCGGGCTGGGTGAATTTTGACGCCGAGATTTCAGCCGACGGCAATACGCTCTACTTCGTGGACGGCTACTTCGGGACCGCGGGGCATGCACAAAACGCGAATCTCGTGGTCGCCGCCCGATCGGGCAACGGTTTCCAGCGCCTCGACGATAGCGCGCGGATCTTCGCCAATGTCAACAGCGACTGGCTGGAATATGCGCCCGACATTTCCGCGGACCAGCTCGAGCTTTTCTTCACGCGCGTCGAGGCCATCACACCTACGGCCCAGCCCTTGATTTATCGGTCCACGCGCAGGAGCACTGACCAACCATTCTCCGAACCGAAACGCGTGGGCACCATCCAAGCTGTTGCCGAGGCTGCGGCGCTGTCGCCGGATGAGCAATCGTTTTACTATCACGCGCTGGTGGACGGCCGGTTTCGATTGCGGCTCGTGCGGCGCTTGCCGCAAGCCCCTCGCCGGCGGGCGCGATAAAATCAGAACGAAATGCGTCAGGACCCCGAGTTCTTCGAAGACCGCGAGATGGACCTGATCTACATCGCCAAGCGGCTGAAGGACGCGTTGCGGCTGGAGGCGGTCCTTACCGAACGGGGTGTCGACTACGCCGTCGAAACCGACCACTACAGCGGCGGCTTGATCTTCCGCCATCATCGCGTGGGCGCGTTTTTCTACGTGTTGCCGGAGGCGCTTGAGCAGGCGCGCGAAGTGATGCGGCAGCACGGATTCCGCTGGCTCGAATTTCAGCCGCAGTGAGACGCCGCAGGTTACTTCCGTACCGTTACGTTCCGAACCACCTTAACCCCCACCCGAAGCGCTCGGCGGCTGGTATTCTGTACGGGTGATGCTGCGAACGGGTCTGGTTGGAATCGGCGGCGTGATGCTCGCGCTCGGCCTGGCGGCTCAGCCGTCCGGCGATTTGACCGAACAATACCGGGAGGTTGCAAATAAGCTGATCGATGCGGCGCTGGTGGATCAAGGCGGCATGGAGAAGCTCTCCTATTTGTGCGATCGCATCGGCAATCGCTTGAGCGGTTCGCCGTCGCTCGACAAAGCCATCGCGTGGGCGGCGGCCGAGATGCGATCCGATGGTTTGGTCAATGTCGCGACGCCGCGAGTCAAGGTGCCGCATTGGGTACGAGGCGACGAGAGCGCTGCGCTGGTGAGCGCCGGTTGCGAAGCCGCTGACCATTCTCGGTCTCGGAGGCAGCATCGGAACACCCAAAAAAGGCATTACCGCCGACGTCGTGACGGTATCGAGTTTCGAGGAACTGGAGAAGAAGGGCCACGACGCGATTGATGGCAAGATCGTGCTCTTCAATGTTCCGTACGAGGGCTACGGACGGACCATCGTATATAGGATGTCGGGTCCATCGCGCGCCGCGCGCCTGGGAGCGGTGGCCGCGCTGGTCCGCTCCATTACGCCCATCAGCCAGCAAACGCCGCACACCGGCGCGCTGGAATACGCGGACGGCTCGCCGAAGATTCCCGCCGCTGCGGTCACAATCGAAGACGCGCTCATGATCCAGCGGCTGCAGGATGCCGGCAACACCGTGAGCGTGCATTTGGAAATGGAAGCCCGCACGCTGCCGGACGCCGAGTCGGCCAACGTGATCGGCGAAATTCCCGGGCGCGAGAGGCCCGACGAGGTGGTCGTAATCGGCGGGCACATTGATTCCTGGGACGTGGGCGCGGGCGCGCAGGACGATGGCACGGGCGTCGTGACGGCGATGCAAGCCGCGTACTTGATCCGCCAGCTCGGTCTGCAGCCGCGCCGCACCATTCGCGTGGTGTTGTGGACGAATGAAGAAAACGGCGGCGCCGGTGGCGAGGCGTACCGGCGATGGATCGGCGAGGGCGTCAGAAAGCATGTCGCGGCCATCGAGATGGACGGCGGCGGCGAAAAACCAACAGGCTTCGGCGTCAGCATGTCCGGCGATTCGCTGGCGGCGCTTAACCGCGTGCGAGAAGCCGGAAAGCTGCTGGATCGCATTGAAGCCGGCTCCATACAACCGGGCGGCGGCGGCGCGGACATCGCGCCATTGATGCGGGAAGGCGTTCCGGGCCTTGCGGTGCGCACCGTGTCGGCGCGATATTTCGAGTGGCACCACACGCGCGCCGATACAGTCGACAAAGTGAATCCGGAAGACTTGCGCGCCAACATCGCGTCCATGGCGGTGATGGCGTACGTGCTGGCGGACATGCCGGGAACGTTGCAGCAGGCGGCGACGGGAACGAAGTAGGACCTGCGGCGGAACCAGCTAGCGCTGTTCTGAGACTGATTTCTCGGCCAGCTCGCCGAGAATCGGCAGCTTGTAGAGTTCGTCCTGCGCGGTCTTCACGATCATGAAAATCCACGCGCCGAAAATCGCGGCTTTCATAAGCGCCGGGAAAACCTTGTAGAACGACGGTCCCCACATGTGCGGGAAGCTGAAGATCGGGCCGAGCACCCAGTCGACGATCAGCCAGGCGACGAACAGGTACAAGCCCTGAAACGCGTTGAAGCGCACGCGCGTGTCGTGGCGAAAACGCGACGACGCCAGTACCACGATGGCGACGATCCAGCCGACGATCGGGATGTAGCACAGCAGCGACGCAGTGCGCGGACTGATGCCGTGAATGTAGTCCGATACCGGCGACGTCTCGGGCTGGCGCGTGCCGCAACTGGCGCAAAACACGTCGCCGCCTCCGACCTTCTGCCCGCATTGACAACAGTAAGGCATAATAGCTTCTATATCTAGATACGTTACCTTCTGGGGGTCTGTTCCGGCAATATTACTATGTTGTGATAAGGACTTCAAATATGCTTTCGCGGATGTTCCCATCAGCCCGTAGTTGGTGTTTCGCTCTCATTCTTTTCGTTCTGGCCGGCGCGGCGCTGCTCGACGCCAGGCCGCTCCAGATCTTCTTTATCGATGTGGAAGGCGGGCAGTCGACCCTGATCGTCAGTTCATCGGGGCAATCGCTGCTGATCGACGCCGGTTGGCGCGGATTCAATAATCGCGACACCGAGCGCATCCTGCAAGTCGCCAAGGCGGCCAAGATCAAGCAGATTGACTACCTCTTGATCACTCACTATCACCGCGACCACGTGGGCGGCGTTCCGCAGCTCGCTGACCGGATGAAGATCGTCAACTTCGTCGATCACGGGCCGAACATGGAAGATTCGCGCGTGGTCAAGGAAGACTACAGCGACTACGTCAAGACCTTCCAGCGCGCCGAGCATCGCGTTTTGAAACCCGGCGACTCGATTCCTATCAAGGACCTGACCGTGCAGGTGCTGACGTCGGCCGGCGAGCATATCGCGGCGCCCCTGGCCGGGGCGGGTCAGCCGAACTCGTTCTGCGCATCGACGGCGAAGCGCGAAGACGATCCATCGGAAAATGCGCGCTCGCTGGGCGTGTTGATCACCTACGGGAAATTCCGCTTCCTGGACCTCGGCGATCTGACATGGAACAAAGAGCTGGCGCTGATGTGCCCGAACAATCCAATCGGAACCGTGGATGTCTATCTAACTTCGCACCACGGACTGGATCAATCGGGATCGCCGGCGCTGGTCAACGCGGTGCATCCGCGGGTGGCCATCATGAACAACGGCGCGCGTAAAGGCGGAAGCCCCGCCGCGTGGCAGATCGTCAAGAATTCGCCGGGCCTGGAAGACCTGTGGCAGCTCCACTACGCCATGGAAGGCGGCAAGGAGCACAATGTGCCGGATAGCTTCATCGCCAACGTGGATGAGCACTGCCAGGGCGACTATCTGATGCTGACGGCCGAGGACAACGGCTCGTTCACGGTACACAATTCTCGAAACAAGTTTGAGCGAGTCTACAAAAATACAAAATGACAATGAAGCTACCCATTCTGGCGGTTGCGTTGGCGGCGTGCGCCTCGGCGCAGATGAAGTCGGTGAATCCCGCGGTGGAGAAGATCGTCGAGTCGGTCTCCGAGGATCGCGTCGCCGAAATCATGAAGAAGCTGGAGAGCTTCCAGACGCGCGATATTTTTTCGGAAGACGACAATCCCACGCGAGGCATCGGCGCGGCGCGGCGCTGGATCTTCGATCAGTTCTCGAGCTTCAGCCCGCGCCTCGAAGTGCGCTACGACAGCTACAAGCTGAAGAAGAAGGGCCGGATCGCCCACGACGTGGAGGTTCACAACGTGGTGGCGGTGCTGCCGGGCAAGCTGAATCCCGAGCGCCAGTTCATCATCAGCGCGCACTACGATTCGTTCGCGTTGCTGCCGCGCGCGACGCCTCCGCCGACCAACGGGGGCGATGTGCCGGCCACCGACGCCTACGCCGATCTTTCGAATCGCGCTCCGACCGCGCCTGGCGTCAGTGACGACGGAAGCGGCGTGGCGGCCGTGCTGGAACTGGCGCGCATCATGAGCCAGTACGAGTATGAGAAGACCATCGTGTTCGTGGCGTTCACCGGCGAGGAAGAAGGCCTCATCGGCAGCAGTCTGTACGCGCGCAAGGCGCACAAAGAGAATCAAATCATCGACGGTGTGCTGAATAACGACATCATCGGCACGGAAGTTTCGGGCAACGGCCGCATCGACAACACAACGGTGTGGGTTTTCTCGGAAGATCCCAACGATTCCAGCTCGCGCGAACTGGCGCGCTATGTCAAGGACGTCGACGAACGCTATCTTCCATCGTTCAAGGTCGACCTGATCTTCCGCTCGGACCGCCTGGGGCGCGGCGGCGACCATACGCCGTTCAATCAGGAAGGCTACGCGGCGGTTCGGTTCACGACCCCGAACGAAACTTACGCCAACCAGCACACCGAGACGGACACGTTCGCCAACGCTTCGGCGCGATACACGACGCGAGCCGTCCAGGCTAACGCCGCCGCTCTCGCCAGCCTGGCGCTTGCGCCGAAAGCCCCGGCGACCTACGAGCCGATCGCGCGCGGCCCGCGTAAGGGCCAGCTCACGCCCATGATTGGCCGCGGCAAATCGCGCTACGACGCCGTGTTGCGCTGGAAGAACGAGAACCCGGAGCCCGACCTGCTGGGCTACGTGGTCGTGATGCGCAACACCACCGCGCCGGATTGGGAGCGCGAGATTTTCGTCGGCAACGTCACTGAGTACACGTTCAAGAACGTGTCAGTGGACGACGTGGTCTTCGGCGTCAAGGCCATCGATCGCGACGGCAACGAAAGCCTGGTGTCGCCGTATGTGCCGAGTCCGCGCCCGAAGACCGAGATTGAGACCTACTGACAACAGATCATCGTAAGTCTCTTTCCTCGAAGAGCCGCTCGATGTCCTGGCTTCCATGAAGTACCCGGACTAAGTCAATTCCGTCTTTCAACGGAAAATAGAACACATTGTTTTTTCGAAGCCGGCCGAAAGCGGAAACCGTCGCATTCCATCCAGCTCCGGCTTGCTGGATAAAAGTGGAGTCCCGCTTTCGGGTTGCGTAGCGAGTAGCGCCAGCGTTTTTTCAGTCGCAAGCAGGAAGCGGTCCGCCACCTCGACGCTGCCATTTTCGGCATACCAGACCCATCGGGCGATGAGGTCTCGCTTGGCAGCCTCGCGTCTCAGGACGCGCGCCACTAGGCCCTCTTTCTTGCCTTACGTGCTTCAAACTGCTTCACCGCTTCACGCCGCAGGTTCTTCCAATCCTGGCGGGTCATATCAGACGGCGTGCCGCTCTGAACGCCTTCCATGAGCAGGGCCTCCAGCTTCTCTTCGGCCTTGCGCCTCTCATCGTCGCGGATCAAGTCGCGAACGTATTCGCTCACGCTGCTAAATCTGCCGGAACCGACCTGTTCGTCAACGAAGTCCTTAAGCTGGTCTGGAAGCGAGATGTTCATCGTCTGCATTGGCGCACTCTGATTTCAGCGTACCTGCAATGGCAAAAGATGGCAAGTGTTGCCATAAGGCTTTGGCAAACAGGAGCGCCTAGCCTGCATCCGCCTGCGGTATCATACGCGGAGCGGACGCCCAAGGAGTCGCTATGGGAAGTAGCGTTGAACACTTCGACGCCGTCATCGCCGGCGCCGGCTTCTCGGGACTCTACATGTTGCACCGCCTGCGCGGCCTCGGTTTTTCGGCGCGCATCTACGAAGCCGCGAGCGGCGTGGGCGGCACTTGGTTTTGGAACCGCTATCCAGGCGCGCGCTGCGACGTCGAGAGCCTGCAGTACTCCTACTCGTTCTCAGACGAACTCGAACAGGAATGGAACTGGACCGAGCGTTACGCGTCGCAGCCTGAGATCCTGCGGTATCTCGATCACGTCGCCGAGCGTTTCGATCTCAAACGCGATATCCAATTCGACACGCGCGTCACGGCCGCGACCTGGGACGAATCGAGCAGCCGCTGGATCATCGAGACCGACCGCGGCGGCCCTGTGTCCGCGCAGTTCTGCGTCATGGCCACCGGCTGCCTTTCGACCGCGAAGGTCCCCGACTTCAAGGGCCGCGATACATTTCAAGGCAAGACGTACCACACCGGCAACTGGCCCCACGAAGGCGTCGACTTTACCGGCCAGCGCGTCGGCGTCATCGGCACCGGATCGTCGGCCATCCAATCGATCCCGAACATCGCGAAACAGGCGTCGCATCTCTACGTGTTCCAACGCACGCCGAACTTCAGCGTGCCCGCGCACAACGCGCCGCTCGCGCCCGAATCCACCGAAGACTGGAAAACGAAGCGAGCCGAGTATCGCCAGCAAGCGCGCATTGCGCCCTTCGGCCTGCTCATCGAGCAAAGCGAAAAGCCGGCTCTGGACGTGCCGCCCGAGGAACGCCAAAGCACCTATGAGCAGTGCTGGGGGCGAGGGGGCTTCGCAATGCTCGGCTCGTTCGCCGACATCATCGTGAACCGCGAAGCCAACGACACCGCCGCCGAGTTCGTGCGCTCGAAGATCCGTGGCATGGTCCGCGATCCCTCGGTCGCCGAAAAGCTTCTGCCTCGCGATTATCCGCTGGCCACCAAGCGCCTGTGCGTCGACACCGGATACTTTGCCACATTCAACCGCGACAACGTCACGCTCATCGACGCGCGCGCCACGCCGATCGAAGAGATCACGCCCGCGGGTTTGCGAACCTCGGACGCCGAGTTCGCCCTCGACAGCATCGTGTTCGCCACCGGCTTCGACGCGATGACCGGCGCGCTCGCGAACATCCAGATCCGCGGCCGTCGCGGCCTCCCGCTCAAGGACAAATGGGAGCACGGGCCGCGCACCTATCTCGGCCTCACGATGGCCGGCTTTCCGAACCTGTTCACCATCACCGGCCCGGGGAGTCCCTCGGTGCTCGCCAACATGGTGATGGCGATCGAGCAGCATGTCGACTGGGTCGCCGATTGCGCCGCCTACCTGCGCGAGCACCAGGTCGACAGTATCGAAGCTACCGAGGAGGCGGAGACGGCCTGGGTCGCGCACGTCAACGACGTCGCCGGCACCACTCTGTTTCCCCTGGCCAACTCCTGGTACATCGGCGCGAACGTCCCCGGCAAACCGCGCGTGTTTATGCCGTACATCGGCGGTCTGGGTGTCTACCGGCAAAAGTGCGACGAGATCGCGGCTAACGGTTACGAAGGGTTCGCGCTGTGCTCGGCGGCAGTTGCCTCCTGAGGCGCCCCGGCGACCCGATTCACTCCAATCGCGCGAAACGCCCGAAGGCCTTAGAACGTCCCTCCCTTGACCCATCCACCGGAAGGCCCTAGAATGATAGCTGGGTCAGAGTCATAGCAAGCGGGTGAATTGTATGAAAACAAAGCTCGTTGCGATTTCGGTTTCGGTCGCGGGTCTCGGCCTGATGGGCGTCGCCATCAACGCCGCCCCCCAATCCAGCAAGGCCAAGCAGGCCGGCGCCTCCTCGCAGCGCGAAACGGTCGCCAAGCCGATGACCGACAAGCAGCGCCGCAAGCAGGAAGAGAAGCTGCGCAAAGAGCTGGAGACGCCCTACAAGAAGTGGATGAACGAGGACGTCGGCTACATCATCACCGATGAGGAGCGGGCGGTTTTCAAACGGCTGGGCACCGACGACGAGCGCCAGCAGTTCATCGAGCAGTTCTGGCTTCGGCGCGACCCCACGCCCGATACCGAAGAGAACGAGTACAAGGAAGAGCACTACCGCCGCATCGCCTACGCCAACGACCGATTCGCTTCCGGCATCCCCGGATGGAAGACCGATCGCGGCCGCATCTATATTACGTTCGGCCCGCCCGACGAAATCGAATCCCATCCCTCCGGCGGCAGCTACCAGCGCCCGTTTGAAGAAGGCGGCGGACAGACTTCGACGTATCCGTTCGAGAAGTGGCGCTATCGCTACATCGATGGCATCGGCACCGACGTCAACATCGAGTTCGTCGACACCACCATGAGCGGCGAGTATCACATGTCCATGGACCCGTCCGAGAAGGACGCGCTGCTCTACGTTCCGAACGCCGGCCTGACGCATGATGGAAGAAATGGGCCTGGCCAGCAAGACCGACCGCTTCACTCGCACCGACGGTACACGCCTCGGCGTCGGCAATCAGCCGCTGCCGGTCAGCATGAACGAGTTCGAGCGGCTGGAGCAATTCGCCAAGCTGCAAAAGCCGCCCGCCGTGAAGTTCAAGGATCTGGAAGCGGCCGTCAGCTCCAGCATCCGATATAACACGCTGCCCTTCAAGGTGCAGGCCGACTACATCAAGATCACCGAGTCCACCGTGCTGACGACCGTGACCATTTCGTTCGACCTGCACGATCTGCAATTCGCAGCAGAAGGACGGCGTCGCCAAGGCCACGGTGAATATTTTCGGCCGCGTGACCTCGATCGCCGGCCGGTACCGTGAATACGTTTGAAGATCCGGTGACGGTGGAGCTGCCCAGCGACCTGCTGCAGAAAGCCATGGATCGCGCGTCGGTCTATCAGAAAGCGATTCCGCTCGCGCCGGGAATGTACCGGCTCAACGTGGTCTGCAAGGACATCACCGGCGGGAACATGACCACCTATCCGATGGCGCTGACCGTTCCGCATTTCGACGAAGAGAAGCTGGCTTCGAGCAGTCTGATCCTGGCCGACCTGATCGAAAAAGTTCCGACCAAGAGCATCGGTACCGGCCAGTTCGTGATCGGCGAGACCAAAGTCCGCCCGCGCCTGAACGATACCTTCCAGCGCGACGAGAAGCTCGGCATTTACACGCAGTTCTACAATTTTGGGCCGGACGAGAAGACCAAGAAGCCCAACGGCACCATCCAATACGAGATCATTAAGAATGGAGCGCAGAAGGCGGTCCTCGATTACACCGAGGATCTGGCAAAGATTCCGGGCGCTTCGGCGCAGCAGGTAACTGTTGAAAAGGTGCTGCCGCTGCAGTCGCTCGAACCGGGCCAATATACGTTGAAGATGAAGGTGGTGGACAACAACAAGAACCAGGTACTAACCCCCACCGCCAGCTTTACGGTAAAGTAGAGATGATGGGACGAAGCCCGCGTTCGTCCATAGTTGATCGCAAGTATGATGACAGGTAGCGCTAAATTCGCTGCTAGTCTGACTGTGGCGCTGATATTGTCGGCGCCTGCCGCCTTCCCCGCCACTGCTACCAAGCTTTCCGGCAGCATTGCCGGTTACGTGCGCGACGCCAGCGGCGTGCCTCAGATGGGCGCCAGCGTGATGCTGTTCAATCGCGCCGAAAGGCAAATCGGTCAATCGCTCACCAACGAACGCGGCCTGTTCGGCTTCGCCTCGCTCACACCCGACCTTTACTCGATTCGCGTTTCGCTCGCCAGTTTCATGCCCGCCATGAAGCGGAGGATCGCGGTGCAGCCCGGCATGCAGAGCCTGCTGTATGTGGATTTGGCCAGCGTCCTCAGTTCCATCGAGTTGGTTTACGCCGCGCCAGGCCAGGGCGCGCTCATGAGCGACGACTGGCTGTGGACGCTCAAGGCATCCGGCCCCACGCGGTCCGTTCTGCGCATGCTTCCAGGCTTCAGCGGCTCTGACCCGAACCGCCGCGACGACGTGCCCGGCAGCATCTTCTCCGATACGCGCGGGTTGCTGAATGTCTCGGCCGGCGATCCCGGTTCGCTGGGCGGCAGTTTTTCGCAGGCCGATCTGGGAACCGCGTTCGCGCTCGCGACTTCGGTGTTCGGACGCAACCAGCTTGAAGTCAGCGGCAACGTCGCCTACAGCACTCACTCGGGAACGCCTGGCGCCGGCTTCCGCACCAGCTACCGGCGCGAAGGTGTCAGCCCCGAAGTGGCCGTCACGATGCAGCAGATCTACTTGCCCGGACGCGCTAGCCTGGCGCCCTTGAGCGGGCAGGCCGACGGGGTGCCGGCTCTGCGAACGATGTCGGTGTCGGTGCACGACAGTGTTCCGGTCGCGGACAACTTGCTGGTGGAATACGGCGCAGCCCTGGATTCGGTGAATTTCCTCGATCGGCTGAACTACTTGAGCAAGTTCGGGCGCGTCACTTACAGCCTGGGGAGCCACGGCGATGTGCAGATCGCGTTCAGCTCCGGGGCGCCTCCGGCGGAACTGGTGGTCGAGAGTCACCAGAATCGGCGCCAGGAGAGCGGAGATGCAGCGGCGCTGAGCTGAAGACTTGGCGGCGCTTTCGGTGCTGCCTCGTCTGTCGCTGCGGGATGGCCGCCTCGAAGTGCAGCGCACCCAGGATCTCGAAGTCGGCTACCAGAAAAAGCTGGGATCAGGCACCGTTCGCGCGAGTGTCTACCGGGAGACCGTGTCGAACGCCGCTATGACCGTGGTGGCGTCGGACGGCGCTTTCGCCGTCGGCGACGTGCTTCCCGACATTTCATCGAAGAGCAGCATCCTGGATGCGGGCAGCTACCATCGCACCGGGTTCGCAGCCTCCCTCACAAAGCCGATCGGCGATCACGTGGAAATCGGAGTATCCTTCGGACGCGGCGGCGCCCTGTCCCTGGCGGATCGCGATACTTCGCTCTCGCAGGCCGACGAACTCCGCTCGCGCCTGCAGACTGTCCAGCGATTCTGGGCCTCGGCGCGGGCTTCCGCAATCTTGCCCGTCATCGGTACCCAGATCACCGGCAGCTATCAGTGGACAGACTACAGCGTCCTCATGCCGGATCATTTCTATTTGACGCAGAGCGTATCGCCCGAGGCCGGATTGAATGTGCGCGTGCGCCAGCCCATCCCGGCACTGCCGGGCGTACCCGGGCGTCTGGAAGCCACCGCCGAACTCCGCAACGGCCTGGCGCAGGGCTATCTGCCCGCATCGCACGTGGATCAGCGCGTGCTCCTGATCCAGACTCCTCGCGCGCTGCGCGGCGGCCTGAGCTTTATTTTCTGATCGGGCGGGAAGTTACTTCCGAGCTCCCACGCCGCGGCTTCTTCAATCTCGACTGCCGAAGCTTGCCACCCTTCCGCTTCGGCTTGCTGATGATGAAGGTCCCGCTGCCGTGATACTCGGCTGAATATGTTTTCTCGTTTACCATGAAAGTTCTATTCTCGCATGAAACGACTGCTCTCGGTCTTCCTCCTCGCCTTGGCCGCCTCGGGCCAGCAGCCGATCGACCCGCGCCACCAGGCGCTGTTCGACCAGATCGGCGTCATGGAGCAGGGACTTTCGGAGATCACCGGCCTCAAGTTTAAGCACCACGTACCCTACGCCGCTCATCGACAAAGCCACAGCTCCGCCGCTACATCGAGCAGAAGATCGCCGAAACCGTCAAGCCCGCCGACGTGCGCGGCGAAGAGATCACGCTCAAGCTGCTGGGCTTGGTCCCGGAGGATTTCGACCTGCGCAAGAACACGCTCGACCTGCTCACCGAGCAGGCCGCCGCTTTCTACGACTACAACAAGAAGAAGCTGTTCATCCTGGACGACGGCGGCGGTCCGGGCGCCGACCAGGAGATCGCGCTGGTCCACGAACTGGCTCATGCGCTGGCCGACCAGCATTTCCCGCTCGCCAAGTACGTGTCCGCGGCGTTACGCAGCGACGATGCCGCCACCGCGCGGCAGGCGGTGATGGAGGGCCAGGCGTCCTGGCTCATGACCGCCTACATTTCGAGGAAAGGCGGCGGACCGGCCGACGTTCCCGACGTCGTGCTCGACCTGATGGCCCACACCATCGAAAACAACCCCGAGCAGTTTCCGGTTCTGTTCCATGCGCCGCCCTACATCCGCGAGTCGCTGGTGTTCCCGTACTCCGATGGGTTGCTGTTTCAAGACGCGCTCTATAAAAAGCTCGGGCGCGACGCCTTTTCTGAAGTTTTCCGGCGCCCGCCGGTCAGTTCGCGGCAGATCATCCATCCAGACGTGTATCTTGCCCGCACCGCGCCCCGGACTCCCCGGCCTCCTCCGCTGCCTGCCGCGCGCGAATTCGACACGCTGGCGGTCGGAACGCTGGGCGAGCTGGACTACCGCATCCTGTTGTCGCAATACGCAGGCAAGGAGACTGCGGACGCACTGGCCCCGCATCTTGCCGGCGGAGCGTATCAACTTTACGAGCACAAGGGTGACGGCTACGCAGTGCTGGCTTATGCGTCCACTTGGGATACGCCTGCGACGGCGGCGGGCTTTTTCGAACAGTATCCGAAGGTGCTGCGCGGCAAGTGGAAGCAGCTCGAGATTACGTCGCAGACGTCTTCGCGACTCGAAGGCCGCGGCGATGCCGGATTCTTCCGCGTATGGATGGATGGCGCAACGGTCTACCACCTGGAAGGCCTGAAGAACGCCGACTGAAGCAGGGCGGCTGTGACTACTAGCGGGTCTGGATCTCTTCGAGCTCCGGGCGTAGCGCGCCCAGCGCACACTCGAGATTCGAAAAACCCTCCTCGACGTTGGTGAGGTCGCCGCTGCGCCCCTTCCGTTCGAGCGCCAGCGCGGCGTCAAAGGCCCGCTTGGCTCCGAAAGTAGAGACCGAGCCCTTCAGGCTATGCGCGTGATGCTCGACGCCCGTCGGATCGTGCGCCGCGACGGCAGTGCGAATCTTCTCGAGCGCCTGCGGGTAATCGTTCAGAAACAGCTCCACGACTTCGCGCAGCAAGTCGAAGTCTCCGCCGACGCGGCTCAGCGCGACGGCTTCATCCAATTGGCGGAGTTGCTCTTCCACCGAGGATCCTTGGCGTTGGGGATCAGTATTCATGAGAGAACCTCCAGGCACAACAGAGTGAATCACGTTCATCAGTTCCGGAACGCGCACGGGTTTGGTGATGTAAGCGTCCATGCCGGCTTCGAAACAGCGCCGGCGGTCGGATTCGGACGCCTGCGCGGTGATCGCGACAATGGGAAGGCGCCTGAGCGAGCCCCGCTCATTCTTGCGGATTTGAGCGGTGGTTTGCCACCCGTCCAGTTCGGGCATTTGAATGTCCATGAGGACCAGGTCGAAGTGGTTGCGCTCCAGCAACTCGAGCGCCTGCCGTCCCGATGCCGCGACCTCTACCGAGTAGCCTTCTTTTTCGAGAAGGCGCGTTGCCAGGCGCTGGTTGACAATGTTGTCTTCAGCCACCAGCACGCGCCGCTGATGTTTCTCCGCGTCAGCCGGTGTGCTCGAGCGCCGCGGCACATCCAGCGTCACGGTGAAGTGAAATTCGCTGCCCTCGCCGGGCTTGCTCTCCAGCCAGATACGCCCGCCCATCAGTTCCACCAGCGCGGAGGCGATCGGAAGGCCGAGACCGGCGCCGCCGTATTCGCGCGTCGTGGACCCGTCGGCTTGGGCAAAAGGCTGAAAGATGACGCGGCGCTTTTCCTTTGCTACGCCGATACCGGTGTCGGCGACTACGAAGTGCACCTCAGCGTTGGACTGGCTGCGGGCAGTGGCCCGTACCTGGACCGCAACTTTGCCGGCCGGGGTGAATTTGATCGCGTTTCCGATCAGCCGCGTCAGAACCTGGCCCAGCCGCTCTGCGTCTCCGTGCAATAGTTCCGGGACGCTTGCGTCGACGGACCATTCCAACGGAAGGTGCTTTGCGGCCGCGCGCTCCGCCAGGGGACCCAACACTTGTTGCAGCAGCGAGCGCAGCGAGAACTCAGATGGATTGAGCGCCAGCTTGCCGGCCTCGTAGCGGGCGTATTTCAGGACATCATCGACCAGGTTGAGCAGCGTGTCGGCCGATGACCGCGCCAGATGGAGGTATTCGCGTTGTTCGGCCGCGAGTTCGCCGAGCATCGCCAAGTCCAGCATGCCCATGATTCCGTTCAAGGGCGTGCGGATCTCGTGCGTCATGTTGGCCAGGAACTCGCTCTTGGCTTCGGCAAGTGATGTGGCGCGTTCGGCCATCTCGTGGGCTAGCGAACCGGTTTCCTCGAGATAACGATTGGCCGCGATCAGGTCCCGGCTGGCGCTCTCGGCGGACTCACGCGCGCGGGCCAGCTCTTCGGCGCTGCCCTGGCGCTCGTTAATATCCCGGAAGATGCTGAGAAACTGGTCGGGTTGACCGGGTGTCTCCAGCGCGGTCTTGGAGACTTCGATCCAGCGGGAACTGCCGTCGGCGTTGGCTGCGATATTCAAATCGCTCAGCCGTGTTCCTGCGAGCGATGCGTGCTGCCGGCCTGCCATGAGCGCGAAGGCGGGATTGGCTTCCAGAATGACGCCGTCGGGACGGGCCAGACACATCGGCTCGTGCGAGCCTTCCCAGACCAGGCGGAATCGCTCTTCCAGCCGCACGCGCACGCGCTCCGACTTGTAGCGCGAGGTGACGTCGAACCCGGTCGCGATCACATAGGGGGCCGACGGACCCTCACCCGCCAGCACCGCGTAGGAGCAGGAAACGTGGCGGATTTCGCCGGACTTGGCGATCCACTGATGCTCAACGATCGAGGCAGCGGCTGCTGCAACCTGCGCTTCGAAGCGGGTGCGAGACAGCTCTCTCGCCTCCGGCGGCGTCAGGACTTCCCACCATAGGTGGCCGCGCAAGTCGGCGCCTGCGTATCCGGTCACTCGCTCGAACCCGCGATTGGTCCCGACAATGCGGCCTTCGGAATCCGTCACCAGCACCAGAGCATCCAAAGCTTCGAGATCGGCCGAGAAGAAACCGGCGTCCGCGACGAACTGGCGGCCATCGAGTCGCGCTTCCGGCTTCGGCGCTATGTGTGTTCCGTCCATGGTACGATTCGCCCGAAAGGGCTATTTCGAGTCTCTTTGTTGGTTATCGGCAGGCTAGGGGATTAATATGAGTATTCAGTGGATCTAAAGACAACCGAACAGCACACCTTCACAGCGCCGCTGGATTGCCGCTATCTGCTTCATATCCCGGCAGATATCGGGCCGAAATCGCGTCTGGTCGCGGCCTTGCACGGCTACGGCATGAATCCGGAGTCCATGCTTCGGCTCACCGTCGGCCTGCTCGGGGCAGAGCACGTCGTGGCGGCCATTCAGGCGCCCAACCAATACTACGTAACCTCGGGAGTCTTGCCGGACCGGCAGTCGGTGCCGGGCTACAACTGGGGCATCGCACCACACTGGGGATCCACGGTGCGGCTGCATCACGACATGGTGCGGCAGGTCCTGGCCGAGCTGCGAGAACGGTTCCATGTGGGCGCGGATCGCTGCGCGCTGGTGGGGTTTTCGCAGCCGGTTGGCTTGAACTACCGGTTCGCGGCCACGCATCCTGACGAAGTCGGGGCCGTGATCGGAATCTGCGGAGGCGTCCCGCGCGACTGGGAGGAACCGAAATACCGGCCGGTGTCGGCCGCGGTGTTGCACATCTCGCGCGACGAAGACGAATTTTATCCCGTCGAGATGGTGCAGGCTTTCCCGCAGCGCTTGCGGCTCCGCGCACGCGACGTTGAGTTTCACCTGATTCCCGGGCCGCACCGCTTTCCCTCCAAGGCGGGTACGATCGTGCGGCCGTGGCTCGACCGGGTTTTCGGGAACGGTGCCGGCGTGGGCGAGGCCGGTCCCTAAGGGGTTCACCGCATTGTCCGGCTAGGCGGAAGGCGCTAGGCTGGAATCGTGAAGCGGTTCATCATTGCGAGTCTTGTTTCCGCCGTGAGCATGTGGGGGCAGAGTGCCAGCTCTGTGAGCGCCTCGAGCAGCGTGGACATCAACGGCAAGCGCGTCTACGACGGCGCCGAGACCCTCCAAAGCAAATCCGGCAACCAGACCGTGACGACGCAGGTGGTGTCGTCCGTCAACGGGGGCAGCGTTCCTGTGGAACGGGTGATCGAGCGCGTGCTTCGCGACGACGCTTCCGGCCGCGTGGTGGAACGCACCATCCAGAAGTTCGATGCGAACGGCCGCCCGACGCCGCCGGTGAAAGAAACCATCGAAGTGCAGAAGCGACCGGACGGAAGTTCCACCACGCAGACCGCGACGTATCGCCAGGACATCAACGGGCACATGCAGCTTGAGCAGAAGTCGGTGACCGACGTCCGCACGAGCGGGTCGCAGGAAATCTCGGACACGAGCATACAAAAGCCGACCATTAACGGATCGGTGGAGACGGTGGAGAAGCAGAGCGCGACCAAAGTGAAAGATGCGAGCGACGGCTATCGCGAGGAAACCACCACGTATCGCAAGAATGTGGACGGCTCGTTCTATGCAGCGGTGAAGAAAACCACCGAGCACACGCAGCAAGGATCGCAGACCAACGACAACACCGTGCAATATGAAGTTGGGCCGAGCGGGCGGTTAGAGATGCACGATCAAACCGTTTCGAAGACTGTCGAGCAGCCGGATGGTTCCAAGAGCATCGTCGTGGATGTTTTCGGGAAGGGCGTTCCGGGAAAGGCGACAGCCAGCGATCGCCCCTTGCGCTTGAAAGAGCAGCAGATCATCGACCGGAAGAAAGGGCCGAACGATACCGTGGTGGAAACAGTCGACGTTCGCCGACCGAGCATCGCGGATCCGAAAGCTCTGGGACCGGCCCGGCAGTTATCGCAGACGGTGTGCCAGGGAAATTGTAAGCCGTAACGGCGGGAGCCTCAGCCGTGGCCGAGGCGCATCAGCCAGCCCAATCCGATCAAGGCCGCAACGAAGTAGGCGAAGCAGCGCAGACCGTAGCGTAAGCGCTCTGAGTCGGTCTTCTTGGTGATCACGCCCAGCACGACCGAGGAGAACAGCGCGAACAGCACCGCCGCTTCAAAATGAGTCAGGTTCATCTTCGGCATTAGTCTTTTTTCCCGATCGCAATTTCGTAGGCATCCACCATGGCCAGAACGTTGAGCAAACCGGCGGCTACCAGGAACTTGGTTCCGTAGTCGTGCACGTGCCCGGCCATATCCGGCTGTGCGTAGCCGAGCCAGATCGCCAGCAGGTACAGGAGGCCCGACGCGAGGTCGCCAATGAATCCGCCGCAGTAAATGATGGTGGTCAGGATATCGCCGGTCTGCGGATGGAACATGGCGCCGCGCATCATCAGGCCGAACAGGAACATCAGGATGACGGAACCCGCCAGCAGGGCGCCGCGGCCCCGCCGTTTCAGCAGAAAATGGCCGCCGCCAGGGATGAGCCAGCTTAATCCGACCACGGGATACCAGGATGGCTTGGCCGCCGGTTCGGGCGCAGCTTTGGTGACGTTGGGTGGCATTTCTTTCAGTTTAGCGTACCCTGGACTCTTAGATGTTCTCTTCGCGCCTGAACTGGAGTGCGCCGGCGAATCCGCTGTCCAAGCTGCTCAATGAGAAGCGGTCGCGCGGCGAAGCGGTGCTGGACCTGACGGAATCGAATCCCACGCGGGCGGGATTCGTGTACCCCGAGGATCGGATCCTAGCGGCCGTGGCGGATGCGAGATCGCTGCGCTATGAGCCGGACCCGGCGGGGATCATGGCCGCCCGCGAGGCGGTGGCGCAATACTATGGCGGAGCCGTTGCGCCCGATCAGATCTCGTTGACGGCGAGCACGAGCGAGGCGTACGCGTACGTGTTCAAGCTGCTGGCCGATCCGGGCGACCAGGTGCTGGTTCCGCGGCCGTCCTACCCGCTGTTCGATTTTCTGGCCCGACTGGAATCAGTCGACGCGGGGGAGTACCCACTGGTTTACGGCCGCGAATGGGCGATCGATTTTGAGGCGCTCGAGCGGCGCTTGACCGCACGGACGCGCGCCGTCGTGGTGGTGAATCCCAACAACCCGACCGGGTCGTTCTTGAAAAAGACAGAGCGCGATCAGCTCGTCGCGCTGTGCCAGGAGCGGAAGCTCGCCATCATCTCGGACGAGGTCTTCTGCGACTACGGTTTCGGAGAAGACACGCGGCGCGTGCGGTCGCTGGCGGGCATCGATGGAGTGCTGACCTTCGTGCTGAGCGGCCTGTCGAAGTTGGTTGGATTGCCGCAAGTGAAACTCGGCTGGATGGCCGTTGGAGGCCCCGAGCCAGACAGAAGAAAAGCGCTGGAACGCCTGGAGTTGATCGCGGACACCTACTTGTCGGTGGCGACACCGGTGCAGTGGGCCGCGGCGCCGCTGCTCGACATGCGGGCCGATATCCAGAGTCAGATTCGAGACCGGATCTGTTCGAATCGGGAATTCCTCAAGTGCCAGATTGGAACGGAGTCGCCTTGGCGCATGCTGGTTGCCGAGGGTGGCTGGTACGCGATTCTCGAAGCGCCCCGGATTCACAGTGAGGAAAATTGGGTGCTCACGCTCTTGGGCGAGGACAACGTGTTGGTCCAGCCGGGCTTCTTCTTCGATTTCGAGCGAGAGGCGTATCTGGTGGCGAGCCTGCTCACTCCGCAAGAAGCGTTCCGGGAAGGAGTGAAGCGCATCCTTCGGCGCGCCCGGTGACTACTTGCGAAGCGACTTAGCGAATCGCGCGTATTGCCGCCGTACTGCCGGGTTAAAACTGTGTAAGAGGTCCGGGGTTGCCGCAAATGATCGTGTTAAGCACATTACTGGCGATGTGTTGATCCCTTCGGCTGCCATTCTGCGATGGAGCCTGTCTGTAAGGCTTTTGACGAACCTAGGAAGCAGCCCGCGCAGGTTCAGCGGGAGTCGCGCCGATTCGGGCGTTGGCAATCTCCATCACGCGAGAGCAGCAACCGCTTAACGAAATGCTAATGTCGCGCAACGAACTTCCGTGGAAGCGGACACGAGGAGGCTGGTGATGCTCGGGGCAGCGGACATCGCGCAACTTTTCTTCGGTCGCCTGCTTGAACCGTTCGACTCGAAGCTTGTCGAAGTCCGTGAGCACCGAGAACATTCTAGCATGGATTTGTTACAAACAGGCGAGAAGTGCGATGTCGAGCATGTGCGTTTTGGGGAACGGCTTCGGCCGAGGGGCTAGCCGCGGCGCCAGGCTGGTTCGTCCACCAGGATCTTCTTGCTCAACGAAGCGAAGCTGAACTCCGAATTCACACGGTACTGCAGGTAGCGCGCGACGTCACGGCGTTTGCGCGGATTGGCGAGAAAATCCTCCACCTTGGCGTTGAGATCGTCCAGGTTGCGATACATGACTTCGTTGCCGGCCTCGCCCATGGCATCGTGGAAGTCCTTCTTGTAGTCGAACAGCACGCAGCCGCCGCAGGCGAAACACCCCATGATCTTAGGCGAGACTCCGGTGTTGTAGCCGAGATTGACGACGTCCACGATCACGTCGCTGTTCATGAACAGGAGCGGCAGCTCGTTGAAGTAGTCGAGGCACTTGCGAAAGCGCATTTTGTATTGGTCGCGCAGAGTGACGACGGCGCCAGGCTCCATGAAATTACCGTAAAAGTCGAAGTCGCGTTTGAGCGCGGTGAGCACACCCAGGCGCACGCTGGTGTTGCCGACTGTTTCGATCTCCTCATGCATGAATCCCCAGAAGAACGAAGCGTTGGGGTCGAGCTTCAGCCGCTTGCGCGTGGCTGGGTCGAGCGCATCGATCTCGGCAGTGAGCAGATCCCAGAGGCAATCGGTGAGGCGAGCTTTCTTGGCGGCCTGCACGCGCTCTTCGATGGCGGCCAGCTCCGGCTCCCGGCGGAACGGCAGAGCGTCTTTGCCCTGAATGTAAACGTTACCGGCGAACGCCATGCGAGTGCGGAACGCGCTGGGCGAAGACGTACGATAGCCGTAGCGGACGAAGTTCGGGTAGGCGGGCTGGAGAAAGAAGCGCACGTTACGGCGGTCGACGATACCCAGCTTGTCGAGCGCGTCGATGTGGCCGCTGTCGGGCGAGTAGTGCATGTAGAGCGGGTGATTGAGGGTGTTCTTGAGCCTGCGGATGCAGCCGCCGGTGGAGTCCTGAGACTGCATCGGAAGCGGTCCGACAATCTGCTGAGGAAGCTGGAGCAGGCCGTGATCCCAGAGCATCAATGTGGGGATCTGTAGCACATCGGCGAAGACGTTCTGCCGCTCCGGCGTGGCGCAGAGCAGCGCGTACAGGGCGTTAGGAAGCGAAATGGCGGCGTCGGGACGGAACGATCGGAGCGCCGCGATCGCGTCGCGCATATAGATGTCGTTCTGCGTGATGAAGGCGGCCACATGGAGGTCGAAGACGTCGGCGCCGAGAATGCGCAACTCTTCCGACATCTCGATGGCGAAGTTGTAGTCGATGCCGCCGAACCATCCGTGGGGCGGCAAGCGTGGCGATCAAGCGCAGGCCTTCGAGCGGCTTCTTCATCGCTCGACCCACTTCTTGGCGGCCGCCTTGACCACCAGCTTGGCGACATGAACGGCGAAGAATGGCAGGCCGATGATGCGCACGAATCATGGGACGCTTGGCCGGCGGCTGCGGGCCGAGCAGCGGCATTTCGATGTCGCCGCTACCGATGACGGCGCGCGCCAGGCGCAGGCCGAGCGGACGGGGTCGTCGGCCAGCCGTGCGATGCGGCCGGCTGGACATCGGGGATCTCGAAGGACAAGGTCAAGTTGCGATGAACCGGTCATCGCAGCCGCCGGGATGCGCACCGATCGCTTGTGCGGTTCTCGTTCCGGACCCAAAAGCCATTCGCCCGCAAGTCTGGCCGTTGGCTTTCACGCGCACGGCGAGCTGCAGCGCCGCCTCGCCGCCGATGTTGCAATCGGAGATGACGAACGCGGCTGGGAGATCGCCGGACGGCGGGCTCTCGAAGTCGATTTTCATGACTGATTCAACGCCGATGGTCCAGGAACCGAAGGGGTCGGGCGAGGTCCATTGGGAACCGAGCGTGTCGCCGATGAAGGTGATTGCATTGCCGCCTTCGGCGAAATCGATCACCTCGCCCAAGCGATAGCGCTCGGAGCCGGCCGCGCTGAGCCGCAGCCTGGTGAGACGGATGCCGAGCGGGCGCCTGTCGTCGGCGCGCCAGCCGAGTTGCTTGGGAGTTCTCGGAGTGGCGACGCGGAAGGTGATCCTCGCCGGACGCTGGGCGTCAGAATGTGGGCGGGCGCCAGAATCCGGCGCTGCTCGGTGAACCGGCTGCGGAAGGTCCACGTTGCCAATTCGCGACCGTTCATGGCGGCGGTGACGGCGAGCTCGGGATACTGGTCGGTAACCACGGCGTCGGTAATCGGTGAATACGGCATTGATCAGGCCGTCCACCGGATCGGGCAGCACCAGATCCAGGCTGGCTTCCGGGCCAAGCGTCCAGGAGCCGAGATCGTCTGGATTGGTCCAGCATTCGTCAAGATGCCACGCGCCGTCGCCCTGGTTCGTAAACTCGATGGTCTTGTCGAGCGCGCAAAGCAGACGCTCGGATCCGGCGAACTTGATCTGCTGCACCTTGATGCTCAGCTCGCGCGGATCTTCGCTGACCGGGCGCTGGCCCTTGGCGATCAGGATTCGCTCGGCCGATTGCGGATTCTCCGGATGAATTTCCAGACGGCAGGACGTCTTGCCCGCCATGAGCCGCCGCGGCAGGACCACCTTGGCGCGCGTGATCTCGTACCGCATGAAGATGGTCCAGCGCGCCAGCAATTCGCCTTCGAAGAAAATCTTGAGGTAGATCGGCTCGTCGTCCAGATTGAGGAATCCTTCGGTGAGGCGGAAGTAGGCCACCAGGTCGCTCGTTCGACGCCGGATCGGGCTGGAACACGATGGCGGCGCGATAGCCGTCGATCCAGGAGCCGGTGTAATCCATCGCGCCCCAGTCGCCGTCCTTGTAGCGGGCCGAGCGGCCCTGAGAGGTGAGGTCGATCTCGTGGCCGGGCGCGACGAGCGGCGAGCGAGTGGTCCGGCTCGTCGTAGGCGAAATAGGAACGCATCGTGTCTTCGGTGTATTTCCAGAGCGGATCCTTTGTAGCGGCTGTTCTTCGCCGATTCGGGGGCGGCCTTTTCGCATGTGTGTCGGATAGGGCGTGTCGGTGGCGATCATGAACTGCGCGACGAATTGCGCGAAGACGTGATGGTTGGCGTTGAGCACGAGGAAATCGTGCGGGAATTTTCGATGAACCGGCTCTGGCTGTGTTCCGCACAAGCCTCAATGCGCGCGCGACTGCGCCCAGACCGTAGCGCAGTTCTCGTGGGCCAAGCGGTGACGCGCGGGGCGTTGTCGAGACCTAAGCCGGTCGCATCGAGACCGAAGTCGAAAATCATCAGATTCGTAACCGGCGAGCAGAGGCTTGCGTCGGCGATCGGGGGTTCGCGCATGCAGTGCGAATCGTCGAACACGCCATCTCGACTAATGCACCGCGCCGCGACAGATCGAGCATGCGCGGATTGTTGCCGACGTATGCGAATCGCGCGCCGCGCGGATAGGTTGTCAGATTTGCCGCCAGGTAGGGCAGCGCGTGCTCGGGATGATAGAAGACGAAATTGCGCAGGTCGTTGGCGTCGGATTGATACTCAGCGGCGCTGCGGCTCGCCCAGGGTATTGCTCGAGCGCCGCCAGAAAGCGGGCCGGCGGGTCCCGTGTGAAGTCCAGTTCTTCGATGTGTTCATCGGGCG
The DNA here is from genome assembly GCA_963792065.1 of Terriglobia bacterium. Lineage (GTDB taxonomy): Bacteria > Acidobacteriota > Terriglobia > Bryobacterales > Bryobacteraceae > Palsa-89. The sequence goes on along the minus strand of CAWBUU010000001.1, from coordinate 3,659,352 downwards.
CTCCCCAGGTCTCGGCCTGGTGCGTGCGCGACCGGGTCCTCCATGTTGTACACGAATTGCTGGAGACTGTTCTCCAGCTTGATGTCCACGCGGTGGGCCAGCGTGGCGACGCGCGTGTGATCGCAATGGTAGCCCTTCACGCGGTCCGCCAGGCTCTCGGTGCGATTGCCATAGAACAGGTACAGGCGCTTGCACATGTTGGAATCGGCGTGCCAGCCGTGGATCATGCGCTCGTCGAAGCCGCGAGATGTCGAACAGCGCCTGGCGGGGCATCATTTGAAAATCGCCGGGTGAATCGAAGCGCATGTAGGGAGGCCGCAGCGGCGACTTCGTGAGGTGGAGCTTGGGCGCAAGCTCCTGGCACAGGCGCATGACGGCGCGCGGGTCGTCGCGCGGGAAACGACTCCCAGACCGGTCTCGGGCACTTCGAAGCGCGGCGTGATGTATTGGCCGTCGGGAAGGTCGCGGACCGCGTCGCCGAGGTTCGAGATGCTCTGCGTCGCGGCACGAAGACCATGTCGGTGTTGGTGAGTGAGCACCCAGCGGTTCGTTCGGATTCGACCGGCGGATGGCGATGTTGCGCGTGTGCGGCTCGAGGCAGACAAATGGGTGTGCCCCACCATGCGGGCGTGCTAGCTCCGGCCGCATGCGGAAAGACGCGCAGCCGCTCTTGGCTTTGGGCGTCAGCGTGTCGTAGATGGCTTCGATGAAGGTGGGCAGGTCGTTGGGCGTGTTGCAATCGACGAACAGGATTTCGTCGTCGGGGTCGGCCAGCACTTCCGCCATGCAGTTCAGGCTGATGGCGGCGCGCTTGGGAAGATTGTAGCCGTGCGAATCGTTGCGCCCGTACAGAATCGACCGAGATCATGCGGGCAGCACCGTTTCTTGCAGTTGGAAGTCCGCCAGTCCCCAGTTGTCGTGATTGAAGATCATGGGCGAGTTGAGGCTGTTCATCTGCGCCGCCCACACCAGCACTTCTTCGTTGTCGACGAACGTCGAGGCCGCTTGGCGCGGATGCGCTCGAACAGCTTGGCCTGGCCTTCGGGAGTCCAGCCGGAGCCGGTGGCATGCTCGAGTGGTAGATGCGCATGGGTTCGTCGAGCATCTGCTCGCGCGCGCCGCCGTGATGCGCGGAGATGCAGAGGATCGAATCGAGGTTCATCGAGAACAGGTCGAATTCGGGATAGCCGCGCAGGTCGCACCAGTGCTCGCGGGCCATCAGGGTGAAGTCGCCGCAGGCGTTGGTGTGGACGAAGCTGGCGGCGCGATCGCCGGGCGTCGGGTTCCAATCGCAGCCGTAGGCTCGCAAGGGGCCGGTGGCGGAGATCTCCAGGACGTGCGTGCGGCCGGGTTCGAGCTGCGATGTCCAGACGGTGGACCGCACGGTCGCCGGCCTGAGCGGATGCGAGCCAGCAGCTTGCCGCTGGCGTCGCGAATCTCGAAGTCAGTCCGGCGGATCGGCTTCGAGGTCGATGAACAAAGGCCGAGTTTGATTCGCGGGAGCGCGCACCACGAGTTCGGCATTGCTCGGAAGCGAGCATCGAATCGGTTTCGGGATCCCAGCGCCAGCCTGCGCCCCAGGGTTGCGACAGGACCGCTGCTTGTTGTTGGTTCGCGAGCGCCCGGTCCAACCGCACCAGAAGACTTTCAGTTCAGCCGTCGCGGCGGGCAGGCCGAGTCTGAAAATCTGAGTGCGGCCAATCGCGCGTTGGATCGGAATCTTCAGGAAAGCCACTCCTGCGATTCGCTGCTTGACCGATGATCTGGCCGCGTGAATCGATCAAATGAACGTCCAGAGGGCCGAGCTGCGGGTTCGATCTGGAGTCCCAGTTCTCCGGACCCGGTCGCGGACGCAGAAACGATCATCTCGGCGCCATCGCGCGCGCGGCGGAACGATTCTCCGCGGTAGTCTTCGAGCTTTTCCCAGCCGGCGCCGGGCGCGAGGCCCGATCCCGATGGAAAAATATCTTCGCCCGGCGGGCGGCGGCTTCAAAGGAAACCCGCCTCGCGAGATACGAGAACGAATGGCGCGCCATGCCCACGAATCCGCGATAGTCGATGTACATGCGGAGCCAGCGTTGCAAGCGCGGCGAAACCGGCACCGTGAGTTTGACGAGGCGTCCGCCTTTGGCCAGCTTGTCGATCAGGTGCTGCAAGGCGAACCAGGCGGCCACGATAAAGTTTCGTCCGCCGAGCGGTTTCAAAGTGGCGGCGTCGCCGTTACGATGCGCTCCGGGCGCCCGCTCCCAGGCGAATCGGAACGCGCGGAAATTCAGGATGCGCGGATCGAGGTCGGTGGGCAGCCCGCCGTGGTGCACGCGGAACCACAATCGCGCGGGCAGCGGCGCCGCCAATGGCAAACGCAGGCGGCTGCGCCGATCGACGTGCACGTGCGCCAGCACCTGGTAGTCTTCGCGGATCACTTCGAGATCGAGCGCGGCGTTGCCGGTGCCGGGTCCGGGTTCGAGTTCCACCTGCAGGGCCGATGCGCCGGGCGGGGGATTGTCGAGCAGCAGCTCGGCGTATTGGCCGGCCCAACGAAACGGCTCGTTGGCGGTGTAGCGCTCCACCGGCAGCCAGCCCTTGCCGAACAGCAGGCCCGAATCGGTTGCGGCGATATCGTCGGACTGCAGGATCGGCCGGCCCTCGGGCGATACGTTGTAGGTCCCTTCGCGCACGTTGACGCGGATGAGGTGCGAGGCGCAATAGGCGAGCTGCTCTTCGATCGGCGAGTCGATGGGGACGTCGCTCATGGCGTCGTGCCGGTCGATGCGGTACATGCGGCCGCACTCGAGCCGCTGTTCGGCGAGAAAGCCGGCCAGCTCGTCGGAAAACAGGATGTCGATGTTGGTTGCCAGAACGAACCGCCCGCGCGCCCGGCGGATGCCGACGTTCTTGGCCAGCATCTGATACAGCGGCAGGGCTTCGGCGTGTGCGAACCGCTGGTGCAGTTCGGGCGGCACTTCGATGAACCGTACGCGGCAGGGTCCAAAATCATCCGGCCATTCCAGCGCCTCGGCCAGGCGCACGCGGTCCGCCGGTGGATTCCATTCGACGATGATCAGCTCGGAAGGAATCCCGTGACGCCGCGCCTGCGCGATCCAACCGCCCACGAAAGCCTGCATGCGATGGAGCAGGTTGCCGCCATGATCATCGTTGCGGGCGGTGACCACCAGGGAGAGATAAGGATCGCCCGCGCCGGATATCATTTCGGCGTGGCTGTGAGACACAAATGCCAACCAAACGCCCGCTCGATGGATCGGAAGAGCCACTTCGGCATCCAGCGGAAATACCAGACCTTCTTATATTGATACTGCACGTACTCGGGGATGCTGTAGGGGAAGATGTGATCGACCGCGACGGCGGTGACGCGGAAGCCACGCTCATCGAGAAGCCGCCGGCCTTCGGTGCGCGAGTAGCTGTAGGTGACGGGGCAACCGGTCTGGGCTTCGGAATAGTCGGCGATCAGGCGGCTCAGTTTCCAGAACTGGCCCTTGCCGTAGACGAACAGAACCCACAGGACCTTCCAGGACCAGCGGTTGTAGACCATGATCTTCAACGTGCTCTCCGATGTTACATATTTACGAATCTCTTCGAGCACGCGCTCAGGGTGCGGCGTGTGGTGAATTACGCCGAATGAATACACCAGGTCGTAGCGTTCCACCGGGACATAGTCGCTGAGTTTCTCGGCATTGGCTTGGAAAAATCGGACGCGATCCTCGAATCCGAAAACCTTGACGCGCTGGCGCGCCACGGCCAGCGATTGTTCGGTCAGATCCACGGCGGTGACTTGGGCGCCTGCTCGAGCGAAGTTGACGGTATCGGTGCCGATGCCGCAACCGATTTCGAGCACCTTCTTACCCTTCCAGCGCTCGAACTGGGCGAAGCCCGGGATGTGCGATTCGACAAAATACTTGCGCGCTTCCACTTCGTCAAAGTATTCGCGGGAGCCGACCGGCTTGGGCGAGTGCCGGATGTTGCAGGGGCGGGCATTCCAATACTCGCTGACCTTCGAGATCGGGGTCTCTTCGAAAATGGCAGGCGTTTTCATCGGTCGAGTAACAAGGCTTAAGTTCTGATTATAGCCGCCCAGTGCGACTGCCGAACGTCGATTCGGCGACGCACCTCACGTCTCAGCGAAGCGGCGCAAGCCTGGTTCGGTTATGCTCCCAGTCCTGAGGCGTCACTACAACGGCGGCATCGAACACCTCCACTTGTCCGGCCGTGTCGCCGTCATTGAAAACCATGATGTAGTTGGTATGGAGGAGGTCCGGCATTTTGAGCACGACGTCGACTGGCTCACTGCTCTTCAGTATCGATGCGCGCGTGCGATTGACGATCCCGAGCTGGTTGCCATAGGCCGCCAAGCCGATTCGTCCGGAATCAACCCTCAGCCGGACTTGGAGCCAGCAAGGCATATTTATCACGACTCCGCGAGGCACCGGTATGGCGAGGGCAAAGAGACCGCGCGATCGAGGGATTCGGACCGAGAACGGCGGGCGGCCACCGAACGGAACACCGAGCGCGGTTCGTGCGTCGGAAAAATCGATCGCCTTATTCAGGCGTAGGCCATCCTTGGGCGGCGTCATTTCCTCGGGAAGCTGGACTCCTACGTAGCCCGGCAGTTCATCGAGGTTGCGATAGAAATGGATGGGCTGGTCTTCACGGCGCAAGGAACTTATCAAGGCGTTTTTATCAGCCAATTCGAGGGAGCCTGTGATTTTGGAAACCACCCGGCAAGTCCGTCCCATCCAGCCGGTCGGCTCGGAGGCCTGCCGTGGCATAAGCGCCGTAACCATGACGGCGGGTTGGCCTGCCGCTGGTCGCGGAAGAAGGAGTACGGTAGCGAAGACGCGTGGCCAACGTGAGATCCAGTTCTGATACGCGAGAGCCGGCGACATGGGGCAAGCTGCAGACAGCACCTGATAATCACCGTCTCCCTGTTGCTCGAACCGGTAGAGTTGGGCGTTACGAGCCGCATAACCCACCACGTTCGGTACGGGTCGCGCGCTGAGCAGCACGGTCTGAAGTTGAGGATTGGTCTCACCGAAATAGAATCCGCGGAGGTGGAGAATTCCCTTGGCATACCAGGAACTGACCGTGTCGCCGTTGACGGTAACGTCGCTCATGTGCGGGTACTCGACGACAGCGTCGAAATTGGCGAAATAGCCGGCGGGTTCGTAGGGCAACACACTCAGCATGTCTGACTCGATATCCCACCAATGTTCCGCGCCCGAGGAGTACCAGGCTCCCAGCCGGCCGGCGACCCGCGCGTTGGGACCCAAAATGGTTCGGGCCGCGGCGCGCGCCAGATCCCCTTCGTGCACATGCGGCTCAGCAGACAGAACGGCAGCCTGTAGTGCCGGGTTGCCCGTCAGCAGGTAGAGAATCAGCAACGCCGTTGCGACCGGCAAGAACAGTTTGTTGATCCGCGCGCTGCTAGCCTGCTTGAGGACGCCATCGGCCAGCGTCAAAGCAACGATACTGGCTGCTGCTGTGAACAACGCCGTTTCGTGCATCAGATACTGAGGTTGTTTGTGGGACGCGAACAGGAAAACGAAAAGCTGCAACGGAATTGAAGCGAAAGCCAAACCACGCGTGGAACGGATGCACGCGAGTGCCGCGGTAGAGAAAAACATCAGCGGAACGCCGAGCGCCATGGGTATTCGCACCAGGGCCGGCAGATAGGCAGCTTCCGCCCAGGTCTTGTACAGTTGCAGGTGCTCATGGATCGAGGCTGCGATGCCGCCGTTGCCTTGAATGTCCCGGATGGTGGCGAAGATCTTGCTTGCGTGCGGAATCAGGTAAAACGCGAGATACGGTATTCCGAACACACAGCCGCCGGCACAAAGAGCCGCGATGCGAGACCGGGCATCTTTCCATCCTAGGCTCCAAACGGCCCAGATCAGGTAGACAACGACCCCGGCAAACGCTGGCGCCGCGTAGTAGTGCACACCCGACGCCCAAGTCAGAAAGAAGGCCCCAGCGGCCAATCGCGCAATGTTCCAATTTGCAAGCCGGCCAGATTCAAGCAGCACGAGCCCGGCTAGCCATGCCGCATGCAACTCCCCTTCTGGACGCGTCCCGAAGCAAGTGGCGAGATTCTCGCCGGTCAGCATTACAAAACCGATCGAAAACAAAAGTCCAAGCTTGACGGTGGCCGGGAATGCGCCCCGTACGATCGCGATGATGGCCACCAGAAAAAACACGACGGTCGGCGTGGCCTCGGCATAGTACCAAGTGAATCCCAAGCGGCCCAGCAATCCGATCAGGCCGACGTGCACGGGCGGGTGTGTGATGACTGGTTCGTCGAAATATATGCCATGCGGGTAGCCCGGGTAGGTCAATTTGCCAAAATGAGCGAGCATGTAGCTCGGGTTGTAAAAGGTAAGCTCGTCCATGTCGCCATTCCGGTCCGTGAAGTACGCGGCCAGAAGGACCAAGAAGCCTACCAGGCAGGCGAAGACGAGGACCGATCGTTCAATTCGGTGCGCCTGCTTCGGAGGCGGTAGCACAAGCCTGGCCTGAACGGCCCTGAGCACTGCGGGTAGAGCGACCGGTGTCGTGATTCGGCTCAAATTGGACTCTCGAAAAAGCTGCCCGGCTGCCTATGATCCGCAACCTCCCGTTCCGGCACTCCACACACGCGTGGAATCTGCCAGAAGGGCCTCGCTCTCTTTGCTGCAATTTATTCGAATATTATGCCAATGGCGCCGGTTCGGCCAGCGACCAGCTCAGAAAGCAACGCCTATCATCTGTAATTGTATTGTCAAGTATACATCAGAGATTCGTTTTCGGGAAACACAGACTACCGGGATCCCGTTCCGCAGTGGACGCTCATTTCCGAGGCTTCGAACGACGGCGGCGGGGGCAGATGCTTGGACGCAGGGCGCGGAAGCTGGCCGCTTTCGATCTGGCTTGCGGATGCACCGGCACGAGCTGCTCGAAATACGATCCATGCCTTGACGCGCTCGCCGGTGTCGGTCATGTGAATCGCGTCGACGAACAGGTTGGGATCCTGCGGCAGCTCTCCGGCCACGTCCACGAACGGGATGCCGCGGGTTTCCGCATAGCGGCGGAAAGACACGGTTCTGGAAGTCGGCCATGCGGCGAACCTCGGAGTATCGCAGCGGCCACATCACCGTGTTCAGTTGTTTGTAGATGAACGCGTGGCGCGTGGCCGAAAGCGGCAGCCCGTCCTTGGCCAGCCATTCGAACGAGCACAGCGCCAGCCCGCCGCCGATGGATTGCATGCTGGCGCGGATCGAATCCAGATCCTTGATGATCTGGGGCAGGTGCAGCGGCAGCTTCGGGCTTTCCATGTTCGGGTTCTGCTCGTTCACGCCGGCCGGCCAAACCAGCATGTGCAGCGGTTTGCGCGGCTCGTTGACCGAGCTGAATCCGTTCAGCACGCGATCCAGCAGATTTGCCGAGCGCGAGATGCCGGCGGATGGCGTCCGGGACGACATGTACAGCCACCGGATCGCTGGCGTCGATCTGCTGCCGGGGCTCACCGCGTGGAAAAGCCATGCCGGGGGCATCGAACTGATTGGCGCCCTCATAGTAAACCGCCAGATCAGGATCGAGCGGAAGCAGCTCATCGCGGACCATGGCGACGAAGTCCTCCGAATTCAGCCCTTCGCGGCCGGCGTTCAGTGCTTCGAAACGCACGTCGTAGTGGTTGGCTTCGGCGAACCGGTTCAACCGAATCGCCGACGCGCTCGGGATAGGAGAACGGATAGTTGTGATTGTTGATGGTGGTGGATGCGCCCAGGAAAATAATGCGCACCGTCCGGGGCGGCTTGGCGAGCGTAATGGGACGCCCTCGGATGCCAAACGCATTGGTCACCAGTCCGCCAAACGTGGTGGTGGAAGGCGCGAAGCGATAGTGCGGGTAAACGCCGCGGCTGGGCGGATCGAACGCCAGCACGGTATCGGGATAGTTTTTGAAGACGCCGTTCGGCTGGCAGCGCTCGCGCTCCACGTATTCGCGGTTCCAGATGTAATCCGCTTGCGGCCCGTACAGGCCGCGCTGCTCGAAATCCTTGTAGCGCGCGATGCGTTCCGGCGCTCACGGGCGTGCGGTTGGGCAGAGGCGGCGGGTCTTCGCTGAACCAGCGCGCGGTCCGTGGCGGGGTCGGCGGGAAGCTGCGCGATGTAGCTGCCGGCTTCAGCTACCTCCAGCGGTTTGTCGGCGGCGACGGACGGCGGCGCGGTGGAGCCTGACGCGCGCGTGGCGCCAAACCCGGTGAACAGCCGCAGGCCGACTTCGCAAACCAGGAGCGCGAAGAATGTGGAACCAAGCGCCAGGAGGATGGATCGCTTGTCGAGCCTCAACCGCGTTGCCTCGGCCCTTCCATGCTCAGCGCGGCGCCCCGGCGCACTAGCTCGCGCGCGCCTTTGCCGAACCATTCGCCGAAAAATCGAAAGGGCTTACGCCAATTGTATGCGAGACCCACCGGCAAACTCGCCAGGTATTTTCCAGCCGTGTACTCGATGGGTTCGAAAAACTGGTCGCGGCGATCCATACGGTACGCCGTGTAGCCGACGATCCACGACAGCGGCACATAGCCGTAGTGCCGCCGCAGCAGGCGCATGGACGCTTGGAACACTTCGCAGCCGCTCGTAGATCGTCTTGGCACCGCGGTGCATGCGCGAATTCGCCAGATATTGCGGGATCGATTCAAACCTGATCCCGGCCTTCGCCATGCGAATCCACAGATCGTAATCGAACGATCGCGCGACCTTCGGGTCCAGTTCGCAGCGCCGGTAGGCGGAGGCCCGAATGAACGCGGCGGGCTGGCAGATGAAGCAATCGCGTTCGAGCACGTTTGCGTCGAACGGCAGCGTGGGATAGCGCTCGATCACCGCGCCGTGCTCGTCGATCCACCAGCCTTCGCCATAAACCACGTCGGCGGCGGGATGCTCCTGTATGTACTCCACCGCGGTCCGCACCGCGCCCGGGAGGAAGCTGTCGTCGGCGTTCAGCCACCTGACGATTTCGCCGCGCGCGCGCCGCAAATCCCTGACAGGCGGCGTCGGAGGGTCCGCGATCCGGACCGGACGTGTAACGTCAATCGATCCTTGTAGCGCTCCAGGATTTCGAGCGTGCCGTCGGTCGATCCACCGTCGACGACGATGTATTCGATGTTCGGGTAGTCCTGACTGAGCACGCTCTCGATCGCCTCCGGCAAAGTACTCCGCCATGTTGTAGCAAGGCGTCACGATGCTGACGAGCGGTGAGGCGGAAGCGTTCACGGCCAAACTTCAATATATAGCAGTGGTCGCGAACAACCTACGGTGACTCGCGCCGCCCCACTCCGACTGACAACGCCCCCAGCAAGGCCTGCACCAGTTCGGGCGATCCCTCGACTAAGTGCAGCGGCGGCTGCACGTAAGCTCATGATCTGGATGTACAGGTCGGTTCGCCAACTGCGAATTGATGCCCCAGCCCGCCAGGTATTGCAGGCGCAGATCCTTGTCGTGATTGATGTGCGCGCCTTTGATCCAGGGGGCCAGGTCGGATTTGTTGCCGGAATAGGTGGCCAGCAGTTCGAGCGGCGAGCCGACACCGATCTCGCGCAGCGACTGGGCCACTTTCGCGTAGTCGGGCCGCGAGAAGCGCTGGTGCACTTCGTCCAGATTGATCTTGAACGGTTCGGCCTGGCCCATGAAGACCATGTCGTAGCCTTCACCGAGCGCGCGTGTTGGCCCAGAGGGTCCCGTGCGGGAACGCTTCGAAGAACGTTGCGATTTCGCTCTTGATGGTGGGCTCGTCGGTTTCATAAAGCGGAACGTACAGCGTGAACATGCCGCCGGGATTCAGGTGCTGCTTGACGGCTTCGAAGTATTCTTTCGAATACAGCGCGGCGGTGCCCTTGACGAAGACGTCCAGCGGGTCGGAGGCGATGATGTCGAACTTTTCCGTGGTGGTCATGAGGTAGTGGCGCGCGTCGTCGTAGACGATGTGGGTGCGCGGGTCGTGCATCACGCGGTAGTTCTAGTGCGCCGAAATAGCGCGTGGAAGTGGGCGGAATGACCGGCTCGATTTCGCAGATCGTGATCTTCCGGATGCCGGGATAGCGCGTGAAGGTGCCCGCCGAAACGCCCGCTCCGAATCCGATGCCCAGCACCGACTGCGGATTGGGATGCAGCAGCGCGGGCAGATGGCCCACCATGCGCTGCAGCTTCATGTCGTAAATCTCGGTGGTGGCTTCCACGTGGCCGTTGACGTCCACTTCGAGCGATCCGTCCGAGCCGATCGAGATCGCGACCGACGAATTTCGGCCCTCCGCGGTATACAGTATGTTCGACCTGCCCATGGTGTTGGCGACGCGGCGCCCGTAGGCGATCAGTTCGCCGGGAATGCGATGAACGCGCCACGCCAGCACTCCGGCCAGCAGCCATCGAAACCGCTAGCCCGGCGGCTACCAGCTCCGAGCGACGACTGCCAGGCGTAAGGCGCCAGCACGACTGCCGCGCTCACCGCGGCCAGGATCAGTAGCGTGCGCTGCGTTTGCTGTGTTCCGATCGCACGGAATCAGCGCGAGGCTGACGATCAGCGCGCCCAGGATGGCGCCAAACGTGTTGGCCGCATAGATTCCGCCGACCAGCCGGCCTGGTTCTTTGCGGGAGGGCGCGGCGGCCGCGAACGCAAACGGGAAACTCGCGCCCCAAAGAATGGCGGGCGGCAGGATGGCCCACAGGCAGCGAACCAGGTCGAGTTCGAGCGTGCGCCAGGGCGTGGTATCGGTCAACGCAGGCCAGTAGGGCAGCGACTCAGCGATGGCATAAGCGGTCCATGCGATCGCGCCCGCGAGCAGCACCTGAGTCCAGCCGAGCGCCAGACGCGGCTTGATCCAACGGAGCAGGGAAGAAGCGACGGAGCTACCCAGCGCCAGGCCAATCAGGAAAACCGCGAGGATGAGCGAGAACACGTACACGGTCGCGCCCAGCATCATGCCCATGAGCCGGGTCCATACCACTTCGGCGCCTAGCGCGCCCGCGCCCGAGAGAGCGATCGCAACGTAGACGGGCCATTGCGGACCGGCGTTGCCATCGTCCGTTGCGGAGGGCGCCGGTTCGTCTGCGTCTGCCAGCGGTTCGGCGGCCTGCGTGGTGGCCGGCGTTCTCGCAGCGACTAAGTAGCTGATCGCCGCGACCGCGAAGTTGATGGCGGCGGCGCCCGCCGTAGCGATCACCACATCATAGACCCGCAGCAGGTAGAAGCCCGCCGCGACGCAACCCAACACCGCGCCGACGGTGTTCCCGCCGTAAAGCAGTCCCCACCACGAGACTGCGCTCGGCGTGCGCTCCACCCAGCGCACGATGGCCGGCAGCGATGCGCCCATCAGTATGGTCGGCGGGAGCATGCAGATCGCCGCGATCAGAGCGCGCAGCAGCATTCCGGGCATGCCATGCCCGATGGCCGTGATGTAGACGCGATCGATGAACGGAATCGCAACCAGCACCAGCAATCCGCACACGCCGATGCCGGCCTCGATGGCGGCGTAGATGCGCATGGGATGCCGGCCAGCAAGCCGCAGCCGCGGCAGCCCGATGCTGCCGATGCACAACCCGCCCATGAAGGTCGCCAGCAGCACGCCCATCGACACGCTGGTTGAGCCGATGGCCAGTTGCAGAAGCTGGTACCAGACAATTTCGTAAATCAGCGCGGAGCAACCGCTGCCCGCGAACAAAACTAACAGCAGGGGGAGGAAACGCGAGGTCTTCATGGTTCTCGGGAAACTAACCGTGTCAGATCATCCTCGCACATTTCGGCAGTGTTCGCGCGCCGCTACGGTCTGGCCGCCCGCAGTCGACGTCGCCGCGCGCGGATGATACATCTTGTCTGGATAAGCCGGCGGGGGCGGAACCGTCACCGGCTCCTTGCGGATCAGATCCTGCAAGTACCGAATTGCGGCTTCGAGCTGCGCGTCCTTGCCTTCGAAGGTCGCGTGAGGCAGGTTGTCGACGACGATGTCCGGATCGACGCCGTGGCCTTCGATCAGCCACTTTCCTTCCGGGCCGTAGACGCCATTCTCAGCAGCGGTGGAAACGCCGCGATCGGCCAGGTAGTTGCTGCCGGTCAGCCAGATTTCGCCGCCCCAGCTCCGCGTGCCGATGATCTTGCCGAGGCCGAGCCGGCGGAAACCCTCGGCGAACGCCTCGCCGTCCGACGCGGTGCGTTCATCGCAGAGCAGAACCAGATGGCCTCGAAACGCCGCCTGCATGTTCCAGTACGGGTCGCCGACGCGCGGCTTCCAATACATCCAGGCTTTGCGCAGGAGCTTGCCGAGGATCCAGCTATCGATGTTGCCGCCGCGGTTGTGGCGCACATCGATGATCAGTCCCTGGCGATCGAAGACCGGATAATATTCTTCTTCCCATTGGTCGATGTCTTCCGTTACCCATGGCGCGCAGGTGCACGTAGCCAATCTGGCCGTTGGATTCCTTTTCGACTCTCTGGCGGCGCGTGAATTCCCATTCGCGATAGCGCAGGTCGGCGTCGTCCTGCATGGACACCGGCTTTACGATGACGTCGCGAGTCTCGGCGGCGCCCTTGGGCTTGACGCGGAGCAGCACTTGCTTGGAAGCCTGGTTGCGCAGCAGCTCATCGGGATCGGCGACCGATGCGAGATCGCGCCCGTTGATCGCGACGATCAGATCGCCTTCGCCGACGTCCACGCCCGGTTGCGCCAGCGGCGGGCGCTTGTCGGGCCGGTCGGGATCGAATCGATAGATGTGCTGCACAACGTAGCCGCCGGCTGCCGGATCGCGCGAGAGCACGGCGCCGAGCGAGGCGAGCTGCACCTGGTCGGGCCCACGCCGGATGTCGCCGCCGCGCACGAAGGTATGCAGCGCCGACAGCTCGCCCACCATTTGCGCCAGCAAATCGCTCAGCTCCTCGCGGTCGCGCACGCGTCCCACGAGTTCGGAATACTTGTCGCGCATGGCGGCCCAGTTCACGCCGTGCATGTGATTGTCATAGAAATAGTCGCGATGCAGGCGCCAGGCGTCTTGGAATTCTTCGCGAAATTCGTCGCTGGGGATAACGGAGAACGACCAGTCTTTCAGATCCACCTTCGCATCGGCGAGGGTCTTCGGAGTCTTCAACGCCGATTCGCGAACCGGAGCATCCAGCACGTACAGATCGTTCTGCTTGCGGATGAGCATCTTCTTGCCGTCGCCGGAGAGCTCGTAGCTGCGCACGCCCTCCATGAGCGTCTCGGGCTTGTCGCCCTTGTTGGCGATGTCCATGCATTGGAGGCGCGCTCTTGGTCGGCTCGCTGGGATTGCGATTGATCCAGCACAGCCGTTTCGCGCCGGCGGTCAGACTCGCGATAATTGCCGGGCGGCGCCGGAACTTCTTCGAGGCGCGACGCGATGCCGTCCAGATCGATTTCGACCTTGGGCTTTTCCGGGCGACTTGTCGTCGAATTCCTCGCGACTTCTTGGCACTCTCCTCAGGCTTGTCCGGATGCAACTCATCCGGCGGCGTGAACGGCGACCGCAGCCCCTTGCGCAGCGCGATCTGGTAAATCTTCATGGGGCGGTCAAAGTACGGATCCGGCGCGCGAGATCCCCACGGCGCCAGCACGATGGTTTTCAGCGATCGGTCGGACAGCAAATAAATCCACTTCCCATCCGCGCTCCACGCCGCGTCCTCGCTGTTGTAGCGGTCGGTCGTAAGCGGCGTGAGCTGGCCGCTTTCGACGCTATACAAGAAGACCTGGTCGAACTGATTCGCGCCCGGCCGCGTGTACGTCAGCCAGCGGCTGTCGGGCGACCACCGCACCGGCTGGAATTGCGGGCTGGAGTTGTCGCCGTGCATGGACACATCGATTTTCTTGTCGGCTTTCGTCGCCGTCTCCAGCAGCCAGAGCTGGTTGTCCTTGTCCTGATGCGCGATCCATTTTCCATCTGGCGATGGAACGCCGTCCCAGCGCAGCACCTTGGCGTCCTGGGTGAGTTGCTGGTCCGTGCCGGCGCCGTTCGCCGGCAGTTTCCAAAATTCGGTCTCGCCGGTTTCGGTAGACAGCGCGAGCACCGACTTTCCGTCCGGCATCATTCGCGCGTCCCGATAGCGGCCGGGCTTGCGCTCCGTGACATCCACCAGCCGGCCGTTTTTGGCAGGGATGACGAACACGCGGCCGCGCGACGTAGCCACCAGGTTCGCGCCGTCCTGCGAGATGTGCAGCGACGTAGTGAACTCGAGCGGCGTCTTGATCCAGCGCTCGCGCAGATGATCGAAATCCGACGGCAGCTCGATGGTGAGAGCTTTGTCGGATCCCGCGGCGATGTCGTACAGGTGCAGATCCGCGCCCAACTGGTAGACGATGCGGCCTTGCGATAGCGCAGCCGATTGCGCGTCCCAGCCCTGATGCCGTGTGAGCTGCTTCAGGTTGTGGCCGTTCGCATCCATCGACCACAGGTTCATGGTGCCGTCGCGATCGCTCAGGAAGTAGACGCGGCCGTTCCAAAACATCGCGTCCTTGCTGGTTCCGGCGAAATCGGAAGTGAGCGGAACGGCCTCCTGGTCGCCGGCGAATTTCCAGATATTCTGCGCCGTGCCGCCCTGGTAACGTTTCGCCTGGCTGCCCTGGAACGGAAGCCGCGTGAAGAACAGCGTGCGCCCTTGGGGATCGTAGACGCCTTGCGCGGCCTGGCTCAGAGGCACCAGCGCGATGCGATTGTCCGGCGCGATGGTGGCGAGCTGATCGTTGGGCAGCGTCGAATAGCGGCGCGTCGAGTAAAGAATCTTCCCGTCCGGCGTCCAGCCGACCACAGTGGCTCCACCCTCGAACGTGCGGCGCGTGGGCAGACCTCCGTCGGCGGGCATGGTGTAAACTTCGGTCGGTCCTTCGTAGTTGGCCGAAAACGCGATGGTCTTGCCGTCCGGCGAGAATGCCGCGTGCGTTTCGTCGCCCGGGTGTGTGGTAAGGCGCCGAGCCATGCCTCCGTCGATGCCGGTCACCCACAGATCGCCTTCGGACGTGAACGCGATGGTGTTGCCGGAAATGGCCGGGAATCGATAGTAGCCGCGATTCTGCTGGGCTAGCGAGCACGCGGCCGCGGCCAGAAGGCAGAGCGAAAGGTGCAGTGACCTCATGATGGAGCTCAGTATAAAACGCCCTGGACCGCGACGTCGCCGAGTCGCCTAGGGGCCGCACTCAACCGCGGTTGACGGCGGTGTTACCGGCGCGAAGGCTGAGCTGCGCAGCAACTGCGTGCGTTCTTCCGGACTGAATCCAGCATAGGGAAAATGATGTCCGCCGTAGTAGCTCACGGATTGGCATTCGGGAGAGTAAGCCTTCCTCGGATCGGTCTCGCAAGCGGCCGGATGCTCGAGTCCGAACGCGTGCCCCAGCTCATGCGCGATGGTGCCCATGGTATGACAAGACGGCTGCAGCCCCGCGACGCCGTCGATCTCATCGCGCAACAGCAGCGCCACCCCACTACCGCCTTGTGCTGGAATCCTTGGCAAGTTGGCATCCAGAAAGTAGAGCCAGATGTGTTGACCGTCGTTGTAGTAGCCGCCTGTCAGCCCGAAGGCTTCGCTCATCGTGGATTTCCACAGCGCCTCACGGTTGTCCCACTTGCCGGCCGCGTCCAGGTACCAGCTCTCCGAATGTTTGGTCTGCACCGTTTTGACCAGCGGCTCAGCCAGTTTGAAGGTCTGCCGCACGGCGAGCTGATTGAAGTACCAACGCTGGACACCCGTCATCGCGCGGCGCACACCGTCCGGAAATTCCTCGCGCGGGCTTCGATCCGACGGCACCAGATAGACCACCTTGACCGTGGGATGCACCGGCGTCCGAATCCAGTGCCAGAGCATGGTCGAGACCAGCAGGCCGAGAATCCAGCCGGTCCAGTTGGTGCGCATGCCCACTTTATCGGCAGAAAGAAGAAATGAGCTAATATCGTTGTAGCTCCGCCCGGAGCCGCACGATAGTCGAGCGCCGACGTTCTTCCCCGCTCACCCCCTAGCTTCCACTGCGACGGGGACATCCTGCTCCACAGGAGCAAAAACAAATGGCAAGAGAACTTCGCGGACTTTCCCCGTTTTCAACGGCTGGACTGACGCTTGCGTTGGTTGTCTCCGGCGCGCTGACCTATGCGCAGCCCGCTCCTCCAGCACTCCCCAACATGGGTCAGGATCTTACGCCGCTGGGCACGCTCGTCGCATTGAACCCCGGTCTGTCCAGCAATCCAACTTGGCTGGCCACCAACGCGGTTACCTCCGTAGTCAGTCCGCTTGGCGACATCATGCTGGTTCTGACGAGCGGGTTCAACCGCATCTACAACAACCCGCTCGTGGGTCTGCCATTGCTCTCGGCATGGAATGCCGCCGACTCTACCGAGCACGTCTTCGTCTACGACATTACGGCGCCTAATCCGATCCTGAAGCAAGTTGTGCCGGTCTCCATCACGATTCCTTTGCCGACCGGCACCAGGGTGCTGGGAAGTACCTTCAACGGGATTGTCTTCGATCCATCCGGCCTGGCCTTTTATGTGCCAGGCGGCCCCGATGACATTGTCCACATCTTCACTCTGAGCGCCAGCATCGGACTGTGGGGAGAAGCGGGAAATTTACCGATTAACCTCGGCCATGGCCCCTTGGGCGGGCTTGGTCTGAACGGGACCAGCACCAGTGGACCAGTGCCGATAAACGAACAAGTCACCGTGACGCCTTGCGCCGCCGGCGTGGCGATTTCGAGCGACGGCAAAACATTGGTGGTGGTGAACTATGGCAACGATTCAATCACGGTGTTCAATCGTGGGCCGGCAGGTTACGCCAATTGGTTCAAGAAAGCGGAACTCGACCTGCGCCCCGGCAAGACCGACCCTTCGAAGGCCGGAGTGCCGGGCGGCGAATATCCGTTCTGGGTGGTCATCAAAGACAAAGGAGCGGACCCGGCCGCGTATGTGTCCAGCCTGCGCGACCGCGAGATCGATGTAGTGAGTTTGACCGGGACGCCGGCGGTGACGGCTCGGATCGCGGTGAAAGGCCAGCCCAACAAGATGACGCTGAACGCCGCCCAGTCGCTCCTGTATGTCGCCGACGACCAGGCGGACACGGTCGACGTGATCGACACGAGCAAGAACGAAGTGGTCGAGATCATACCGGTTGTCGCCTCGCTGTTGCCTTTCCGCCTGGCGCAGTTCAAGGGCGCGAATCCCAATAGCGTGACATTGTCTCCGGATGAAAAGCAGCTTTACGTCACGCTCGGCAACCTGAATTGCATTTCGGTGATCGCGCTCGGCGGGACTAACCACGGCGACCACGTGGTTGGTCTCATTCCGACAGCTTGGTACCCCAACTCATCCAGCTTCGGTCCCGGCGGCAACTGGATGTATGTCGTCAACTCGAAGTCGCCGACGGGCGCGAATGCGAACTGGTGTTACGGCGGCTACGGGCCGGGGCCGCCTGCTAAGAATTGCATGACGGCGAATCAGTACAATCCGCAATTGACCAAAGCCGGCTTGCAAAGTTTCCAGCTTCCCAGCGCAACCGAGCTCCCGGCTCTGACGGCGCAGGTAATCGCCAACGATCGCTTGACCAGCATCGACAGCGACCACGACGCCACGGTGATGGCGGCCGTGCGCGCGGGCATCCAGCACGTAATCTTCATCCTTAAGGAAAACCGCACCTACGATCAGATTCTGGGGGACCTGAAAGACCGGAACGGTAAACCGATTGGCGATGGCGATCCGGCATTGACTGAGTTCGGCGAGATGAACACGCCGAATCTGCATAGCCTGGCTCGAAACTTTGTCACGCTCGATCACTTCCTCGACACGGCCGAGGTCAGCTATGACGGCTGGCTTTGGAGCACATCGGCGCAAGCCCCCGACGTGGTGGAGCGAGCATGGCCGATCGTTTACGGATACCGCGGTCTCAGCGTTGAATCCGAGGGAGTGAATCGCAACGTCAACGTTGCCATTCCGACTGTTGCCGCGCGCCAGGCCGCCGCTCCCCTCACACCCTCCGATCCCGATCTGTTGCCCGGCCAGACCGACGTGGCCGCGCCGGACGGACCCAACAATGAAATCAATACCGGCTATTTGTGGGATTCCGCGCTGCGGGCCGGGCTGTCCGTTCGCAGCTATGGGTTCTTCGTCGACGGAACGCGCTACAGCACGCTCACCGACGCAATTCCTCTGGAGCGCAACCCATTCGCAACCGGCGCCATCCAAGCCATCTCAACGAATGTTGCTCTGGCCCCGTTCGCTGACCCTTACTTCCGAGGTTTCGACAACGCGTATCCGGATTTTTACCGTTTCGCGGAGTGGGAGCGAGAGTTCGATTCCAGCTACGGCGTCGACGGCCTACCCGCGTTGAGCCTGGTTCGTTTCATGCATGATCATACGGGAAACTTTGTCGCGGGCAACGGAGGTGCGCCGCCGGGTGCGATTGACGGATTGACCACTCCGGACCTGCAGGTGGCCGACAACGATTACGCGGTCGGCTTGCTGGTGCAGAAGATCGCCGGCAGCCGGTACGCGAACAACACTCTGATTTTCGTGGTGGAAGACGACGCGCAGGACGGCGGCGACCACGTCGACTCGCACCGTTCCACCGCGTACGTGGTGGGCGCCTACGTCAAGCAAGGCGCGGTGGTCTCCACTCCCTACAACACCCTGAACTTCCTGCGCACCATCGAGCAGGTTTTGGGCCTCCCGCCGATGAACCTGAACGATGCGGTGGCCCGGCCCATGTCCGATATCTTCAACGCCACGCCCAGCCCGTGGAGTTTCACGGCCGCTCCCTCGGTGCTGCTCTACAATTCGCAGCTACCGCTGCCTCCTCTGGCCGCCGGCGTGAAGGTGCCGAAGCCGAAGCGCAACGCCCAATACTGGGCGCGGGTTACGAAGGGAATGAACTTCAAGGATGCCGATCTGCTCGATCCGGCAGAGTTCAACCGGGTTCTCTGGAAAGGGATGATGGGCAACCAGCCGCTGCCCGCCTCATTGAGAGTGGGAAAGCAGCGAGTCGGCCGCGACGATGACGACGACCGGCGCAAGCGCTGATTGCCGCGCAGCCGCTAGGCCTTGGCCTGCAAGGCTCTGTAGGCCGCGCGCTCGAAATCGCCCAGCATTCCCACCGCGTCCTTGTCGACGAACGGCAGGAACTGCATCATGATCACCGCGCAGATCGATCGCTTGGGGTCGATCCAGTAGAACGTGTTGTAGAGGCCAGCCCACGCCAGGCTCCCGGCCGACCGCCCGCCGGCGTAATCCGTCGTGTTGATCAGGAACCCGAGACCCCATCTTTCGGCGAATCCCGGCTGAATGTCGACGTCGCTCGAAACCTCCGGATTGTTACTCTTCATCTTACCGGCCGTGGCGTTGCCGATCTGGTTGACCTCCATGCTCTCCACTGTCTTCGCCTGGAGGATTCGCTCCTTGCCCGGCCCGCGCCCCTTGCGCAGGATCATCTGCATGAACCGCACGTAGTCGCCCGTGGTCGAATACAATCCCCCGCCGCCACCGTACTCTTTGGGCGGCGCCGGCAGCCTGCGCGGATTCTGCTTGAGCGAGCCGTCCGGTTGCCGAGCATATCCGCTGACCAGCCGGTCGAATTTCGATGCCGGTATGATGTAACTGGTGTCGCGCATTTCGAGCGGCGCGAAAATATTAGTTTGAAAATAGGCCTCCAGGTTCTGGCCGCTCACCGCCTCCACGAGTTTTCCCGCCCAATCGACGCCCATGCCGTACTGCCAGCGCGTCCCCGGTTCGAACATCAGCGGAGGAATCGCGGGAACCCGGCCGTTCGAGAGCGATGTGAACCGGAACATGTCCCGATCCCAGATGTCGTAGCAGATACCCGAGGTGTGCGTCAGCAGGTGCTTCAATGTCACCGCGGTTCGCGCCGGCCGTAGTTTCGGCTTGCCAGCCGAATCGAATCCCTCGAGCACTTCGAGCTTCGCGAGATCCGGCAGGTATTCAGACGCCGGCCCATCCAGCCTCACCTTGCCTTGCTCCACCAATTGCAGCGCCGCAACCGTGGTGATGGCTTTGGTCATGGACGCGATCGAGAAAATCGAATCCGCCGTAACCGGGACGCCCGACGAATCGCGTGTGCCGAAAGCGCCGGAGTAGAGAATCCGGCTTTCGGTTGCGACCATCGCGACGACGGCGGGGATTTTGCGCTGGGCGATTCCCGATCGCAAAGCATCGTCCACTCTGGCGGTCGCGAAGCCCGCGCCATACGACCGCTGCGCCTCAATGCCTAGCGCCGCCAGCAACCCGCCGAATTGCCTGCGTGTCATGTTCAGCATGCGCGCCTCATTCCGCCGTCGACGCCACCACCACCTTCGGCACGTCGTTGAAGTGCAGGATCGCGTTGCGCGAGCATGTTGAACTCGCCCAGGTTCTGCCAGCGGTAGCACGGATTCGTCGCGAACATGAGCACGCGCCCCGCTGCCGGACGGAACCTCGACGATCGCCGGCCGCCCGCGAATCTCCGCGAAGCCTTTCATGAGGCCGCTCAGCACGCTCTTGTCGTTGCTCTCGTACTGCATCAGGATCTGCTTTCTTGCGATCCTCCTGCGGGACGCGCAGCAGCGGGCCGTTGGCGTAGCGCACCGGCACGTTCTTCTTCGTGATAGCCGTAGAAGATCGGATTCGCAGGCTGCGTGATCTCGGCCTCGACGATCGGGCCGGGCGCGTAGAACTGCGGCGAAGTGCGGCCGGCATCCACGGTGGTCGTGATGCCGAATTCGGCCGGGAAGAAACTGGCGGTGCCCAGCGTGACCAGCACGCCGCCGCTCTTGACGAACTTGTCCAGCTCCACGACGCCCTCCAGTCCCATGCCGCCCGTGATGTCGTCGGATTCGCCGTACACGCCCAGGCTCGGAAACTCCGGCCGACTTTTTGTAATCCACCGGCTTGCCCTTCGACTCGATGTCGAACACCAGCGACTTGCCGCTCCCGCGCCCCTGGTCGGGAATCACGATCACGTCGTAGGAATCGCGCAGATGGCCCTGGCGGATGCGCTCCTTGTAGATCAGATCGTAGCCGACCTCGAAGTGATCGAAGCGCGTAGCGCACCCAGCCGACATCCTGCGTGCCGCCCCAGGTGCTGAAGACCGCCAGCCGCGGCAGATCCACCGATGTGTCGCGACACGTCGGGCGGCTGCTGCCAGCGCGACCGCTTTCAGTCCCAGCTTCTCGATCTCGCTCTCTCACCTGCGCGCTCGACTGCACCAGCAGCGATCCCGCCGGCAGCTCCGTGTCGCCCGCCTTGAACGCCTCTTCGATCGCTTCGAACCGCAGGTTCTTCAGCCGGTAGCGCAGCGTGATCAGCGAGTTCGAGCCGTTGTCGATCACCGCCAGCCACGCGCCGTCGCCCTTCACCGTTCCGGCGATGTTGAGCGTGTCCACCGGGTCCACCGGCAACGTCCAGAATCGCCTTGTCGGCGATCTCGTCGAACGTCCGCGTGGCTCATCAGCCCCATGGTCCAGCCCGAGTCGTCGTAGGTGCGCAGATTCTGATCCGGATAGTTCTGCTTTTCGAGCAGAATTTTCGCCAGACGCCCGTAGGGCTGATTGCGCTTGACGATCAGCGAGCCGGCCGGATACGTGCCTTCCTTCAGCTTCACTTCGCCGTTCGCGCGGCCCGACCTCGATGCCTTGCAGCCGCAGAATATTCACGATGAATGCCACGCGCGTCATGTCCGGCTGCCCCGCCGGCAGCACGTAGCCGAACGGCGCTTCGCTTGCGCCCGACTCGATCGAGTGCAGGCTCTTCTCGTAGAAATTCCCGAAGGATGGTTCCGGCGAAAGCCGATGCCAGCTCCAGCGCCGACAGCACGCCGGTCTCCATGTAGTTCGTGTTGTTGCGCATCGACCAGACGACCTCTTTATAAGGAGGCGACGGCCGATACCATTCGCGCGTCGTCATACCGCCGCCGTTCGCGCCGCGCCGCGGTCCGCCGTTGCCTTCGCGGCGCCACCTTGCGATTCATCGTGTTCGCGCCGCCGTTGCCGAACGTCTCGTACATCCGCAGCATGCCGTTGTGATTCGACGACATGAACCCCAGGTAGCCGGGCGACCACATGTCGACGTAGCCGTGGTCCCACACGCCCGGCATGCCGTAGCCCAGCATCTTGGTCATCTCGAAATTCGAAAACCACGGCAGCTCGGCGTAGAGAATCGGATCGAGCGTCGGATTCTGCGGCGCCTGCCCGCTGAAGGTGTACATGAACGGCACCGATTCGTGCAGGTCGTGCATGATCGGCGGATGCCACTCCAGGTAAAACTTGAGCCAGTTGCGCATCGTGACCTGCGAATAATTGATGTCGCGATTGTTGTCGTGATAGATGTACTTGCCCCAGTAGGGCGGGCCGGGCATGCGATCGCTCTCCGATTCTTCGTTGATCTTGTGGCGGTAATACCAGTCGACGTAGCGGTCGCGGCCGTCCGGCTCGGCGGCCGGCGCGATCATGACGATCACGTTGCGCCGGATCTGATCGAACAGCGGCGATTCGTCCGCGACCAGCCGGTACGCCAGCTCCATCAGCATCTCCGGCGGTCCGGTCTCGGCGCTGTGCAGGCCGCCGGTGAACATGTAGATCGGCTTGGCCTGCGCGATGATCTGCTGGGCCTGCTCGCGGCTCAGCCCGCGCGGATCGGCGAGCTCGCGCCAGGTAACCTTTATATGTGTCGAGATTGCTGATGGTGCCTTCGTCGGCGATCGCGACCACCACCTGCTCGCGGCCTTCGTCGGTCTGGCCGGCCTCGAAAAATCTTGACGCGCTTCGAAGCCGCCGGCGAGCGCGCGGTAGTAGCGCAGCAGATCGGCGGTGTGGGTCAGCTTCTTCGGCGCGCCGACGTAGTAGCCGAGGACGTCTTTCGGCGTCGGAATGCCCGCCGCCTTCGGCAGATGATCCACCAGCGGACTCATGAACTCGGGCTTGGTAGTCCATTCCTTCACCAGGCGCGCGTAGTCGGAGTCCTGCGGCTGCTGCGCCAGCGCTGCACCGGCGATCGCGGCGAATACAACAAGAACCCTCACATATCCGGCGGTTTCGCATTCGCGTCTCCATCTAAGAATCGCGAATCGCGCGAACCAATAAAGCTGCCAGTTCGAGACTCTCCACCAAATGCTTCGGCTCGCCGGTGCGCGTCAGGTTGTGATTCTCGCGCGGAAAAATCACCAACTCCGACGTCACGCCATAGTGCTGCAGTGCGCGGAACCATTGCTCGCCTTGCTCGATCGGCACTCGATAGTCGTTGTCGGAATGCAGAACCAGCGTCGGCGTCTTCACGTTCTTGGCGTACTTCAGCGGCGATGCGTCCCAGTACTGATCGAAGTTGTCGAACAGAAAGCCCTTGAAGTCGTCCTCGTGCCCGTAAGCGCCGTCGCGCGTGCCGTCGTCGCTGATGAAATTGGAGATGCTGCGCAGCGTCACCGCCGCCTTGAACCGAGTCGTGTGGCCGACAATCCAGTTCGTCATGAAACCGCCGTAGCTGCCGCCGGTGACGCCCAGCCGATCGCGATCGATCCACGGATTGTGCGCCAGGGCCGCGTCCACGCCCGCCATGACGTCCTGATAATCCATGCCGCCCCAGTTGTTGACGATGCCGCGCTCGAATTTCTGGCCGTAGCCGGTTGAGCCGCGCGGGTTCGCGAAAAACACCGCGTAGCCCTTGGCCGCGTAGACCTGAAATTCGTGATACCAGTCGACCCCGTACTGGCCAGCGGGTCCGCCATGAACGCTGAGGATGAGAGGATATTTCTTGCCCGCTTGCCAGCCGATCGGCTTCACCAGGAAACCGTCGATGTCCCAACCGTCGGTGCTTTTGTAAGGCAGGCGCTCGACTTTCGCGAGATCCAGCTCCGACCACAGCTTCGCATTCACGTTCGTCAGCCTGCGCTCGTGCGAGCCATCCAGCGACGCGGCGTACAGATCGTCCATGTGCTCGAAATCATTCGCGAGATAGGTCATGACGCCGGCCTGCTCGTTCATGTCGAAGCCGCGGATAGGCGCGCTCGCCGGAGGTGACCTGCGCGAGCTTGCGCGTGCCGAGGTCAATTCGAAAAACCTGAAACGTTCCCTTGAAGCCGGATTCGAATCGGACTTCGCTCGGGACCGGGTCCCCAATGCAGATCGCTCGGGATCAGGTCGAGATCGTCGGCGATCAGGTGCGACGCTCCACCGGCGGCGGGCGCGATGTACAGCTTCGGAAATTGCCGCCGCGCGGTTTGCCCCGCGAACAGGATCTGCTTTCCAGTCGCGCGACCAGCGCGGCGATTCGTCGGCGAATTCGTGATCGGAAATCTTCGTCAGCGGACCGCCGTCCGGCAGCGATCACCCAGACGTCGTCGTTGCGGCTGTCGTCGTACTCGTGCCCGGTGCGATCGGAAACGAAGGCGATGCGCGAGCCGTCGGGCGACCATTGCGGGTCCGTGTCGTTCCAATCCTCGCCGGAGGTGAGCTGCTTCTCGCGCCGCTAGCCGCATCGATGATCCACAGATGGCTGCGCTTGTCGTCGAACCAGCCGGTGTCGTTGAACTTGTAGCGGATGTGCTTGTAGTGGCGCACGTCGCTCTTGCGATCCTTGGGCGCGATCGCGTCGCTCGGCCCGGTGCGGCTCACGGCAACGAAGCGCTTGCCGTCGGGCGACCACTGAAACGCGCTGACGCCGTTCTTCAGATGCGTCAGCACCTGCGCCTCGCCGCCTTCCAGTGGAAGAATGCAGATCTGCGGCCGCGGCGGTTCGGGCGGGCGCGCCGGGTCGCGGGCGTCGCATTCGAGAGACTCGGCCTCGCGGCTCGAAAGAACGCCAGCCGCGATCCATCCGGACTCCAGCGCGGCGAGTTCGAGTTGACGCTCTCCGACGTCAGCCGCCGCGGCGCCGACCGCCCGTCCACCGCCACCATCCAGATTGCCGAGGTGCGCCGGTTGCGCTCGCGGTCGACGCTGGTCATCGACATAAGTCACCTGCTTGCCGTCCGGCGAAATGTGCGCGTCACTGAGGAAGTGGAATGCGAAGTAATCCTCGGGCGTGACGCCGCGATTTGCGAACGCCGCCGACGCGATCAGACCCAGAAAAAACAGACAAAATGACGGATTCCGCCGCAGGCGCATGACGGGTTCCAGTTTAACGCAACCGGCAGTCGTCGGGCAACCGCGGCGGGCAGCGAGCGTCCCAGCTACTCTAAAGATGTGCTGAAACATACTCTGCTCTGTATTTTCGCCGCCGGCCTCGCGATCGCCGAAGTTCATTCGCTCACGCTGCGCGAGGCCGTTGCGACGGCGCTCAAAGAAAATCCCGGACCTGGTGCTCGCGCGCCTGGACGAACAGAAAGCGCAGCGCCGCCACCCGCGTCGCCCGCAATCCGTTCGTGCCCAAAGTGTACGCCGGCAGCGGCGCTCGCCAAGGTCTGGGGCTATCCCAGCAGCATCGAAGGCTCGGCGCCCGCAATCATTCAGGCCCGCACCGACATGGCGCTGTTCAACAAGCCCAAAAGCTACGAGCTGGCGCGCGTCCGGGAGAACGCACGCGGCGCCGCCATCGCCACGCAATCCAAAGCCGACGAGATCGCCTATCAGACCGCTTCGCTGTTCCTGGACGCGCAGCGGATGGCTCGCAGCGCGGCATCCTTGAAGCTCGAAGCCGAAAGCCTGGAGCGCGTCACCGAGGCCATGAAGCTCCGCGTCGAAGAGGGCCGCGAGCTGCCGACGGAGAACCTGCGCGTTGGAGTGGACCTGGCGCGCGCCCGCCAGCGCTACGATGCCCTCGCAGACGATCTGGACTACGCGCAAGCGTCGCTGGCTGTCGTGCTCGGCTATCCGGCGGGCGATCGCGTCGAGCCGTCCGCCGACGCAGCATGCCCGCACTCGAGGTTCCCGACATCGAGGCTGCCGCCCGCGCGCTGGCGCTCGATAACAACAAGGAGATCCGGCGCCTGGAATCGCAGCTTCAGGCCAAGGGCTTCGAGGTGAAGGAATACCACGTCGGCTTGGCTTCCGTCATTGACGTTGTGGCGCAATACGCTCTGTTCGCCAAGAGCAACTACGACGCCTTCTTCAACAACGTGCAGCGCAACAACACCGAGTTGGGCGTCTCGATCACCATCCCGATCCTCACTGGGTCGGCGAGCAAGGGACTCGCGGAGTCAGGCCCAGGCCGACGTGATGGCGCTGCGAACGCAGATGAACCAGACGCGCAATCGCATCGAGTTGGACACGCAGCACAGCTACCAGGAGATGCACAAGGCTGCTTCGGCCCGCGATGTCGCGCGGCTGGATCTGGACTACGCGCGCGCCCAGGTGACGCTGCTGCTCGACCAGCTCGCCGAAGGCCGCACCACCCAGCAGCGTGTAGACGACGCGCGCTTCATCGAGCAGGAGAAGTGGATCGTGTACTACGACGCGCAGCATGCGCTCGAACGCGCGCGCCTGGATGTGCTGCGGCAGACGGGAACGCTGGCGGCGGCGTTGCGGTAGGGTTGGTCGCGTGGCTTATTCTGCCCGCAGCGCCTCTGCAGGATCCACTCGCGATGCCCGCCGCGCTGGAATCCATGCTGCCAGCAACGCCACCGCGAAAATGGCGACCGCGACGCTCGACAGCACGATCGGATCCAATGCGCTGACGCTGACCAACTGCGTCGCCATCACCTTGCGCAACGCGATGGCGCCTGCGAGTCCGCCAATCACGCCAATCGCCGCCGCCGTCGCCGCGCGGCCGAGCACTAACGCCAGCAGGTCCCGCCGCTGCGCGCCCAGCGCCGCCCGAATGCCGATCTCGCCGGTCCGCGACGCCACCCAATACCGCATCACGCCGTGGACGCCCGCGGCCACCAGCGCCAACCCGATCGCCGCAAACACTGCCAGCAGTCGCGCGGTGAACCGCTGCGGCGTGACGTAGTCGTGAATCGCGGCATCCAGCGCGCTCACCAGCCGAGGCTCGGGTGCCGTCGAATCCACCGCCTGCAATTCGCGCCGGAACGCGCCGGCCAGCGACCCCGCGTCGCGCACTGATGCCCGAACCATGAGCGTCGCGCCGCTCGACGGAGTCTGCGCGAACGGCCGGTACGCGGTCGGCTGCCAGTGATCCGCGATCGGATTCTTGACGTCGCCGACCACACCCACTACCGTCGCCCACACGCTATCCGCGCGCGCGGAATCCAATCGAACCCTTTGTCCGATGCTTTCCTCGTTTGCCCAATACCGTCGCGCGACGCTTTCGCTGAGCACGGCCACCGGAGCCGCCGACAACGTGTCCGCTGCCGTGAACCATCGCCCGCGCAGCAGCGGAAGCCGGATGGCCTCCAGGTACCGAGGATTGGCCGAGTACACTTCAGCGCGCGCCTCCACATCCGGCTGTCCGAAAATCTCGAAGCGCGACCCGCGCACTCTCTCGCCGCCGAACGGAAAAACCTGGGGGGCGATCACGCCGACTCCCGTCACGCCCGCAATCGAGCTGACGCGCCGCTCCACTTCGTCGAACACCGCGATCCTCTGCTCCGGCTGAGAGTACCGCGTCGCCGAAAAAGCGGTCATCACCCGCAGTACGCCTTCCGGCCGGAATCCCAGGTACTGGCTCTGCAATTGCGCCAGGTTCTTCAACGTGAGTCCCGCTCCCGCCAGCAGCATCAGCGCGAGTGCGATCTCGACCATCACCAGCGCGCGTCCGAATCGTTGCCGGCCGCCGCCCGAGCCGCGACCTGCAGCGCGCAGTCCCGCCACTACGTCGAACCGCAGTGAGCTCAGCGCCGGCGCGAAACCAAACAACAGGATCGTCACCAGCGCGACGCCCGCGGCGAACGCAATCACTCGCGCATCCAGCGGCAGCGCATCCGCGCCCGAAAGCCGCCGCGAGATGTTTGCCGGCAGCATGGTCAAAATCACAACGTGAAGCGCGCGCGTTGCAAACAACCCCACCGCCGCGCCTGCGGCCGCGAGCATCGCACTCTCGCGCGCCTGGTCTGACATTAGCCTTCGATATGACGCCCCGAGCGCCGCCCGGATCGCGAATTCGCGCCGCCGGCCCAGCCCACGCACCAGTTGCAGGTTAGCGAGATTCGCGCAGGTGATCAGAAGCACAAACAATCCCGTGGCTTGCAGCAGCAGCACCGACCGGCTGGCATTGCCCTGAAACGCGCGTGCCAAGGGGATCACTTCAACTCGCAACTTCGGAGCCAGCGATGCAATCTCGGCCTGCGCTTGCGCCGCGGTCACGCCCGGATGCAATCGTGCGATGGTGCGCTCGCCGCCGCCGAGGCCCGGCACGATCACTGCTGTATCGCGGACTCCCAAGAAGAAATCCGCCGGAAGCACACCTGCGATCGCATATCGTTCGCCATCGATGGTCAACGTCGCTCCGGCGATATCGGGCCGTGGACCCAGGCTCTTCCAGTAGTCGTAGCCGATCATCGCAACGTGCTGGCCGAAATCGTTGCGCGTCAATGCGCGCCCAATGGCCGGCCGGATCTCGAGCAGCGGGATCAAATCGCGAGTGACGCGAAAGCCGAACGCCACGTGCACGCCGTCCGCTCCCGCCACTGCGAATGCCCGCGCCTCAAACGCACCGGCCGATTCGATCGACCGCACGCTTTCCAGATCCGCGAGCCTCGTGCGCGGACCCACGATCGAAATCTCCACCAGTCGATCACTGTGCGGAAACGGCAACGGCCGCAGCACCAGCGCGTTCAGCACCGTAAACAACGCGCTGTTGGCGCCCAGGCACAGCCCCAGCACCAGCACTACCGCCACCGCAACGCCTGGCTGCGTCTTGAACACTCGCAGGCTCTCGCGCATAGGTTTGAGACGTCGAAAGCGACTGAACCGTTAACTCGACATATCCAGTGTATGATGCGGCAACTCGTGCGGCGTGCGCACGGCGGATGTTATACTCACCCGGACTCTGCACATTTTTCATTAGGAGACGATCGTGGGCGAGCAGCCGACACCCGAGCACATCTTGCAAGTCGGCCTGGGATTCTGGGCCTCGAAGGTACTTCTCAGCGCGGTTGAGATGGGCCTTTTTACCGAATTGGCGCAGCATCCTGAGGACTTGGAAACCCTGCGAGGTCGACTGGGCCTGCACCCCAGGGCGGCTCGCGACTTTCTGGACGCATTGGTTGCGCTCGGTTTCCTCGAACGGCGGAACGGTATCTACCACAACACCCCGGCAACGGATCTGTACCTGGACAAACGCAAGCCCTCATATATGGGCGGCCTGCTGGAAATGGCCAATCATCGGTTGTACGGTTTCTGGGGACACCTGACGGAGGCGCTGCGCACTGGCAAGGCGCAGAACGAGACTCGAACCGGCGGCACGCCCGTTTTTGAAGCGCTCTATGCCGATCCGGCGCGGCTGCGGCAGTTTCTGGCGGCCATGAGCGGCATCAGCCGCGGCGCTGCCCACGCGATTGCGCAGAAGTTTCCCTTTAGTAGCTATCGCACGTTTGCCGATGTCGGCACCGCGCAGGGTGACACGGCCGCTCAGATTGCGTTGGCGCATCCGCACCTGCACGGCACTGGCTTCGATCTTCCGGAGGTCGGGCCGATCTTCGAGGACTACGTCACGGGCCTTGGCCTGTCCCAGCGGCTGAGCTTCACACCGGGCAGCTTCTTTGAAAATCCGCTGCCGAAAGCTGACGTCGTAGTCATGGGTCACATTTTGCACGACTGGGACCTGGACACCAAGAAGATGCTGCTCGGCAAGGCTTACGACGCGATTCCCCCTGGCGGCGCTGTGATTGTCTACGAAACCATCATTGACGACGACCGCTCGGTGAACGCGTTCGGATTGATCATGAGCTTGAACATGCTCATCGAAACGCCTGGCGGCTTCGACTACACGGGGGCGGATTGCCAGGGCTGGATGCGCCAGGCCGGTTTCACCGAGACGCGAGTGGAGCACCTTGTGGGACCGGATTCCATGGTGGTCGGAATTAAGTAGCGACTCTCACCGGACACTCAATACGCGGGCCACTAGACCATGGACATTGACGCCGTGATCCTGGACATGGACGGGCTGATGCTGGACACCGAGCTTCTCTACAAAAAGGCCTGGCAGGCGGCGGCGTCGCAGCTTGGGTTCGTTCTCGACGACAGTTTCTACTTCAGGCTGATCGGACGAACCAACGCGGCCGGCGAGATTGCGCTGGCGGAGCGTTTTGGTCCGGACTTTCCGGTACCATCGTTTCGCGAGCGATGGGCCGGCGTGGCGCGCGGAAGTCGAAGCGAACGGGATTCCTTTGAAGCCGGGACTCACGGAATTGCTGGAACATCTGGCAGTGCGCCACGTGCCCGTGGCCATCGCTACGTCCAGCTGCGTCACTACCGCGCATTCGCTCGCAGTCGATGATTCCGATGCCGGGGTTTTGTCGGCGACCCGAGCCGGAATGGTAACTGTTATGGTGCCTGACTTGAAACCGCCCTCGGCCGCGGCACGCGAGGCTGCATTTCGCGTGCTGACGTCGCTGCGCGAAGCGATCCCGTTACTATTCACGTAGGTTGTTGTGGATGTCCGGTCGCATCCCGCGCTGTGCTATTCGTGCCGCAGCGCCGACAGCGGATCGACGCGCGCCGCGCGTGCGGCCGGATACAACGCGGCGCAACAGGCAATCACTGCCACCAGCGCGCTAGCGCCGAGAAGCGTCCAAGGATCGTCCGGAGCCACGCCGTACAGCCGGGTTGCCAGTGCATGCCGGCCGGCGTACGCCAGCGCCCAGCCCAGCGGGATCGCAATCGCCGACAGCCGGACGCTTTCGCGGAACACTTGCGAGAGCAGCCGGTAAGGCGTCGCGCCCAAAGCCATGCGGACTCCAAATTCAGGCGTGCGTCGAGCGACTGCGACTAGCGTAACGCCGAACAGACCGGCAGAGGCGAGCAACAGCGCCAGCACCGCGAGGCCGCCCGTCAGGTCCGCGGCCAACAGTTCGTCGGCACGGGCCCCGCGCATGTATTGCGCCATGGTCGTCATGTCGAGAATGCGGAACGAACTATCCGCGCTCCGCGCCGAGCCGCGCACTGCGTCGGCAAGCAAGCTGGGATCACTCGCCGATTCGACGAAGAATGTAACTGAGCTTGCCGGCTTTTGCGCGAACGGGAAGTAGAGGTACGGCGCCAGCGGTTCTTTTAGATGAATGGTAGGGCCGTCCTCGACAACTCCCACGATCTGTCGATCCCTGCCGTCCACCTTCACCCATTCGCCGATCGCCTGGCTTCCGCCGAGGAACCCGCGGACGAACGCGGCGTTCACCATCACCACGGCCGTTGAATCGGGGCCGTCTGATTCGCGGAATGATCGCCCCGCCAGCACGCGCGCGCCCGTCGCAGCGAAATAATCCGGGCTGACCTGGTTGTAGTAAAACGACAGCTTGGGCTGCCCCGGCATTTCGACATCGATGTGAGCGCCTCCACCCGACCCGCTCAGCAGAGCTCGCCGCGCCCACGCCACGCGCTGGACGCCGGGCAATTCCGAAACGTGCGCCGCGAGCGATAGCCCGCGGGTCGCCGCAACGTTGGCGCTTGGCCAGAAGCCGGTAAACATGAGCAGCTTTCGATTCGGGTCCATGGCCGGCCGGATCGCCGAAATATTCTGCAAACTGCGCCACAGCAAACCCGCTGAACAGGTGATTCCGGTGGCCACAGCGATCTGCGCAATCACCAGCGCAGCGGCCCAGCGGTGGGACCGGGTCAAGCGCGCGCCCTGAAGCGGAAGGACTCGTTCCCTCCATGCGTCCGCCAACGGTATCAACGCGCTGATGAGCGTCACCAACAACAACGCGGCGGCGCCGAATGCGAAGGTGCGGCCATCGAGGCGAATGCCATAGTCGACATAGTTTTTGCCGGCATACAGGAGCGCCGGCGCCAGGCGGACAAGCCACGCCGCCACACCAAAACCGAGCGCCGTTCCCGCCGCGCTCAGCAATAGCGTTTCGGCCAAATGGGACCGAGCCAGTGCGGCCTGGCCGGCGCCGAGTGCGATCCGGATTCCGATCTCGTGGCGGCGACTCTCATTTTCGACCAGCCTCAGGTTCGCCAGGTTAGCTGCCGCGATCACCACCAGCAGCGCCAGCATTGCCAGCAGAACAATCTTGACCTGGAGTTGGGCTGGCTCAAACTCCAGCAGCCCGGCTCGCCGTTCAAGACCGGGCGCGCGGCCGTCCCGTTCCACTTGCCGCAGAACAGCATCTGCTTCCGATCGCGCGGTCTCCAGGCTGACGCCGGGTCGCAGGCGTCCGATTAGTACAAAGTAAGTGCCCCTGGTGTCAGCAGGGTTGATCGAGCCGAGCGCGCCAAACGCGGTTTGCGATGGCGCGAACAGATCCACCCGTATGCTGCGTTCGGTGCCCTGAAATCCGGGCGGCAGAACGCCGATCACGTGCAACAAGCCGCGGCCCACTCGCAGCTCGCGCCCGACAATCGCCGGGTCGCCCGCCAGGGCTTGCTTCCAATAGTGGTCCGTGAGAACCACGGTCTGATCGCGCCCGTTACCGCTGTGAAACACGTCACCCAACTCGCGCGCGGACGCCGAGGACATCGAAGTAGTTGTCCGACACTTCCGCGGTAATGGGAAAATCGTCTCGGTCCGCCAGTCTGACCATCGGGCTCTCGCGGTCTTCAGCGACAATGCCGCTGAACGAGTGAGCGCCCGATGCAAGCGCCTGATACTCGATCCAACTGATCCCGCTAGGGCGCTGCTCCCGAGTCATCACGTAAATCCTGGCGAGATTCTTGGACTCACGAACCGGCATATCGCGCAACAGTACCGCGTCCAAAACGCTGAAGCCGGCGGTGCTGGCTGCGATCGCGAGCGCGAGGGAAACCAAAGCCAGCGCGGTGACTCCCGGCTTGCGGACCATCGCCCGCATACCGAGGCGAAGATCTCGCAGCAGTTGTTCCATACCAAAAGAGTACCTCTCCCACTATCCTGCTTGAGATTTGATCCGCGGCAAACCACTACACTACGTGCCATCTATCAAATCCGGCGCTTGGCTACTGGCCGCTATCCTGCTTACGCTGGCTGCGTGCAACTCCGATCCGCGGGTTGCTTCGAAGCGCTACGTCGACAACGGCAACAACTATTTCGATCGCGGCAAATATAAGGAAGCATCGCTGCTGTACCGGAGGGCGCTCGCGAGAGACGCCAAGTCCGCCGACGCCTGGTACCGCCTCGGCTTGACGAACAACAAGCTCGCGCTCTATGGCGAAGCGCGCCGCGATTTCACGCGCGCCAGCGGATCTCGATCCGGCCAACACTGACGCCCTCGCGAAACTCGGCGACCTGGACCTGATCTTCTACGCGCTAGATCCAACGTCGAATCAGGAGGCGCTCGCCGATCTCAAGGACGTTGCCGGCGCGTCTTTTCAAGCGAAACAAACAGTCCTTCGACGGCCTGCGCTTCAGCGCCGAGATCGCGATCATAGCGAAAGACCTCAAGACCGCCATCCAGAAATTCGATGAAGCGAACCAAAGCCTCCCGGATCAACCCGAACTCGTCCGGCTTTCGCGCAGGCGCTGTTCGCCGACGGCCAGGAAGACCGCGCCGAAAAGCTGGCCACCGCTCTGCTCGCCAAGAGGAAAACCTACGGCCCCATCTACGACCTGCTCTACGTTAACTACCTTCGAACCGGCCGCCCGGCGCTGGCTGAGGAATCGCTTAAGAAGAAGATCGCGAACAATCCCGGCTGAGGGCGCGTATCTGATGCAGCTCGCCTATCACTATTACAGGACCAACCGCCGGCCCGACATGGACGCCGTCATCGCGCGGCTCACCGGCAAACGCCTTCAGACCGGCGACTTCTACGCGCGCATCGGCGAGTTCGACCGCGCCATCCAGCAATACACCGCAGGCCTGCAGGAAAATCCTGACGAGAAACTCGTCTATCAGAAGAAAATCATCGAAGTCCTGGGCGCGCAGGGCAAAACCGACGCAAGCACTGAGACTGGTGAAAGAACTTCTTCACGACGATCCTAGAGATCCGGAGACCATCGCGCTGCATGCGACGCTGCTGCTCTCCAAGGGCCAGTCCAAAGAAGCCATCGCCGAGCTCGAACCGCTGGTGGCGAAGCTTTCGCGCAACGCGCTGGTGCACTACAACCTTGGCCGCGCTTACCTGGCCGCAGGCGACCGGCTTGACCAGGCGCGCATCCAGTTTCAGGAAGCTCTAAAGCTCGATCCGCAGCAGCTTGCCAGCGTGGCTCAGCCTGGCCGAAGTGGAATTCAGGCGCGGCGAGAGCGCTCGGGCCGGCTACTATGCCGATCAAGTGCTGAGCGCCGATCCGTCCAACCTCGCGGCGGCGCATGATCCGCGCGCGGGCCTTGATCGAACATGTCCGAGTACAGCGCCGCGCGCGACCAGTTGGCCGCGATCCTCAAGCTGGATCCCAAATCCAATGACGCCTGGTTCGAGATGGGCAAGCTCGATCTGAAGGAGCGCCGTTATTCCGAGGCGGAAGCGGATTTCGAGGTCCTGCATCACGCCAACGATTCGCGGTGGCTGCCCGGCGCGTCGAATCCAGGCGATGACCGTCGCGCGAGCCAGCTCTTCGCGGACGTGATTCAACTGCTCGAATTCTATTTCACGCCGGATGCCTCCGCTGCAATGCTCATCGCAAAACCCGCCGGCCGAACTTCAGCTCCGGCTCGGCCAGTGCCTCGCTGCCCTTAATAATCCAGCCGCCGCCATTGCCGCATTCCAGAAGGCGCGCGAACTTGCCCCGTATGACGCCGCGCCCGACGTTAACCTGGGGATTGCTTACGAACGCCTCGAGCGCTCCGAGGATGCGCGCCGAGCCTACCAGGAAGCCATCCGCAAACATCCTGACAATCTCACCGCGCTGAACAATCTCGCGTATCTCGATGCCGACCGGGGCGTCAACCTCGACCAGGCTCTCGCCTACGCACAGCGCGTCCGCGCCAAGCGCCCCGATGATCCCAACGTGCTCGATACGCTCGCGCTGATCTGCATCAAGAAAAACCTCACCGACGACGGCCTCCGCATGCTGCGCGACGCGGTGAGCCGCAAGCCGGACAGTGCCACGCTGCGTCTGCATTTAGCGCTGGCGCTATACCAGAAAGGCGACCGCGCACAAGCACGCCAGGAGATCGACGCCGCCCGCCGCAACAAGCCAACATCCAAGGAACAAAGTCAGATCAAAGAATTACTGGCCAAGGTAGGGTAGCCTGTTCTAAGGAGCTTCTTTGCTGCCCAACCTCCAGAGCCGCTGGCCCAGCCTTCCTTACGTTCTACCGTTCGCCGCTTTCATGGTGTTTCTGGCGCTCGAAAAGTACACGTCCGCGCTCGGCCCGGCGGTCGAGTATCCGCTGCGCGATGTGCTCCTGATCGCGGTGCTCATCGTGTTCTCGCGCAGCGTCATCGATCTGCACAGCTCCCACAAGCTCGAGACCGCGGTGATCGGCGTAGCGGTGTTCGTTATCTGGGTGGGTCCCGACATGCTGTTCCCCGCTTACCGCCATTTCTGGTTATTCCAGAACGGACTGTTCGGCGAAATCGGCAACAAGGTGCCGGAGAATGTGCTGCTGAATCCGGTGGTGCTGTGGTCGCGCATCTTCCGCGCTGTGGTCATCGTGCCCATCATCGAAGAATTGTTCTGGCGGGCCTGGCTGATGCGCTGGTTGATCTCGCCGCGCTTCGACAAGATCCCGCTAGGCACCTACCAGCCGGCGGCATTCGCGATCGTCGCGGTGATGTTTGCTCTCGAGCACGGGCCCTACTGGGACGTCGGCCTGGTGACCGGAGTGATCTACAACTGGTGGATGGTGCGAACGCGCAGCCTGGGCGACTGCATTCTGGTCCATGCGATCACGAATGCCTGCTTGTGCGGCTACGTCGTGGCGACGCACCACTGGGAATATTGGTAGAGTCGCGCCTCACCTCAGGTGCCGGCTGTGTTCCTTCAGGATGCAGCGGTCCATCACCACCGCCATCCCGGCCTTGCGCGCTTTTTCGGCGGCCTTCTCATCCTCGACGCCTTCCTGCATCCAGATGGCTTTCGCGCCCAGCTTGATGGCCGACTCGACGATCGGCTTCACGAACTCCGACCGGCGGAAAATGTCGACGATGTCGATGCGCTCCGGAACGTCTTCCAGACGCGCGTAGGATTTTTCGCCCAGCACTTCGGTTTCATTCGGATTTACCGGAATGATGCGATAGCCTGCGCGCTGCATGTATTCGGCGACGCCATACGACGGTCGAAACTTCTTGCTCGACAACCCAACCACCGCGATCACGCGGCTCTCGCGCAGCAGCTCCGGAATCTCCATCGCTATCGCTCCTCCATTTTCAGCACCTTTCGAAAGCGCGCGACCTCGGCCGGTGTCAAGTGGCGGAACGCGCCAGGCTTGAGCGGCCCCAACTCCAGAAATCCGACCTTCACGCGCTTGAGCTTCTCCACCAGCCGGCCGAAATGTTTGAACATCAGGCGTATTTGATTCTGCCGGCCCTCGATAAGTCGCACTTCATACCACGGGTTCGCTCCGGCTTGGATCCGCTTGAGGCCGGCGGGTGCGGTGCGCTTGCCTTCGAGCGGGACGCCGTTGCGAAATTTCTCCTCCTGCTCCGATGTTAGCGCTCCATTGGTCTTCACGACGTAGGTCTTTGTGACATGCGTAGCCGGCGCCATGATCCGCTTAGCGAACTCGCCGTCGTTGGTGAGCAGCAGCAGTCCTTCGCTGTGGTAGTCGAGCCGGCCGACCGGATACACGCGCGCCTTCACGCCGCGCAGCAGATCCATCACGGTTTCGCGGCCCTGCGGATCGCTGACGGTAGCGACGCAGTTCTTGGGCTTGTTCATCGCCAGGTACACCAGATGCTCGGGCGCGTGGATGCGTTTACCATCCACCTTGATGTGATCGCGCTCTGCGTCGGCTTTGGTTCCGAGTTCCGTGATCACCGCGCCGTTCACCGTCACGCGGCCTTCGACGATGAGCTGCTCGGCGTGACGGCGGCTGGCGACGCCGGCGTGAGCCAGCAGCTTCTGGAGCCTCTCTTCGGGCATGGAATTATTCGGGGGATTCGGGCAGGTCGTCGGCCGGCGCGGCTTCGTCAAACTGGGCTTCGGCGGACTGGGATTCCGCGGGCGCGGGCTGCTCGGAAGACGCGGCTCTTCTTCGCCGTCCGACATCGACAACCGGCCCAGCTCTTCGAATTCCTTCAACGTCGGCAGCTCGCTCAAGTCTTTCAAGCCGAACTGCACCAGGAATTCCTTGGTGGTCTTGTACAGGATCGGCTTTCCGAGCACGGCCTTTCTGCCCGCAGTCGCGATCAGCTTGCGGTCGAGCAGCGTCTTCAGCACTCCGGCGCCTTGAACGCCGCGAATCTCCATGATCTCCGGCGCGGTGATCGGCTGCTTGTACGCGATGAGCGCGAGCGTCTCGAGCGCTGGGAGCGAAAGCTTCAACGCCGGCTTCAGGTTCTTGACGAACGCGCGGATGGCTTCGTGATGCTCCGGCTTGGTCGACATCTTGTATCCGCCGGCGACCTCGCGGATGCTCAATCCGCGGTCGGAGCGATTGTATTCGGCAGTCAGTTCTTCGAGCACCTGGCCGACGCGCGCGGCCGGCTGCTTGAGCGCCGTGGCGAGCTGATCGGCCGCCAGCGGTTCGTCGGTGATGTAAATCACGGCCTCGACAATGGCCTTCAGTTGCGGGTAATCGAGTTCGAACACGGGAGCCGTTGCGCCCTCCAGATCGAGGGCCTGTTCTACTTCGGGTGGTTTCATTTCGTCTAGCTGTATTCCTGTTCCGCGGCCGCGAGCGACTGGCCGAGCGTCTCGTCGAAGGCGCGATTCTTCTTCAATCCAATGTCGCCGAAAGAGCCTTTTTGCGTCAACACCAGCGACTGCCGCCGCACCAGTTCGAGAATCGCGAGAAACAAACAGATCATGGCGCGCCGGCTCTTCTGGCGCTCGAACAGCTCGGTGGCCGAAAGCGATTCGCGAGCGCGGCAGCTCGCGGAAAACGTTTTCAAGATACCGGATCATGTCCGGCACGCTGACGTCGTCGCCGGTGACCTGGTAGATCGGGCGATTCTTGGCGCGCTCCAGCACGGCCTGAAAAGTTTTGACCAGGTCGAAGATGGTGACGTCCAGGCCGGGGTCCTCGTCTTCGGCCAGAAATTGATTGATCTGCGGATTCGACCACGCGGCCTCTTCCACCAGCCGCTTCTGCTGGAGCATCTCGGCGGCGTTTTTGAAGCGCTCGTGTTCGAGCAGGCGGTCGACCAGTTCCTGGCGCGGGTCGTCTTCGCCTGAGATCTTGTCGAGCTCCGGGATCGCGCGGCAGCAGCATGCGCGACTTGATGTGAATCAGGGTGGCGGCCATGTAGACGAACTCGGCGCTCAGCTCGATGTCCAACTCGGCGGCGCGCTGCATGAAGGCCAGGTACTGCTGGGTGATGGAGGCGATGGGGATGTCGTAGATGTTGATCTGCTGCTTGCGGATGAGGTCGAGCAGCAGGTCGAGCGGGCCTTCGTATTGCTCCAGGTGAAAATTGAACGGCGATGACACTGCCTCTAGGATAGCAGCGGGCAAGGGAATCCGAACCGCCATTCTGCGTCGTTTGCCTTACCGGGACTGAGCGCTGGGCTCCGGACGTCAGCGACTGCGGCCGACTTGTAGGACTACTTTGTTATTTTGTTGGTTGATGTCTCTCCCTGACATCCGTTACGCCCTTCGAACCCTGGCTAGGTCACCGGGCTTGAGCACCATTGCCATCCTTTCCTTGGCCGTCAGCATCAGCGCCAATAGCGCCATATTCAGTGTGATCAACGCCGTAATACTTCGATCACTTCCAGTGCGGCATCCTGATCAACTCGTCTCAATCGCGCTTCAGAGTCCGGATGCCCGAATTGACGGATTGTCAGTCGCGATGCTCCGGGAGATCGAACGTAAGCAGCGCGTGTTCTCGGCGATCTTCGGAGCCGACGCTGGCGGACTGGCAAATATCGAGGCGCCAAACCGCGCTTGGGCGGCTGGTCTGGAGGTCGTAACAGGGACCTACTTCACCACGCTTGGTGTTCAACCCGCGCTTGGACGTCTGATCGGACCAGAGGACGCTCCGCTTGGTAGCCTCGACCCAGCGCCCGTCGCTGTGCTCAGTGATTCCTGCTGGCATACGCGTTTCGGCGGCGACCCGAATGTAGTCGGCACGCCGATTCGAGTCGAGGGAGTGCCTCTGACCATTGTCGGTGTCGCCGCAAAGGGATTCGCTGGACTAACTATCGATGCCGGGTTCGACGTTGCTGTGCCGTTTCACTACAGTCGACGTGCAAGGCTAGATCCAAGGAATGACTGGGTACCAGTTCTTGCTCGGCTTAAAGACGGAATCAGCCTCCAGCAGGCGCGCGCACAACTAGAAGCGTTGTGGCCCGGTGTGCGAGACGCAACTGCCC
The DNA here is from genome assembly GCA_963792065.1 of Terriglobia bacterium. Classification (GTDB taxonomy): domain Bacteria; phylum Acidobacteriota; class Terriglobia; order Bryobacterales; family Bryobacteraceae; genus Palsa-89. Next base: position 3,619,964 of record CAWBUU010000001.1, on the reverse strand, counting down.
GTGAGGAGGGGCAGAGAATTGGGGGAACGAATGACTCAGCGGTTCGGATTTCAGTCAGCCCGGCTGGTAGAGGAATCTCCTTCCTCCGCGAACGTTTCGCGCAACCGCTGGTGGTAGTTAGCGGATTGGTTGGGTTGACACTTGTCATAGCCTGCGTGAATCTCGCCAGCATGATGCTTGCTCGTGTTGCCGCGCAAGGGCGTGAGAATGCCATCCGTCTGGCGCTCGGCGCGCCAGTCTCGCGTCTCATTCGCCAAGGCCTGACCGAGAGCCTGCTGCTGTCCCTTATTGGAGGGGCGATCGGGTTCGCAACCGCGGGGTGGATCAGTAACCTTCTGCTTCGGTTCATTTGGAGGGGATATGTCGGTTCTGCGATCGATGTTTCACCTGATTATCGCGTGGCAGGATTTACGTTTGTGGTCGCGGTCGCCGCTGGGTGCCTCTTCGGCTTGTTGCCAGCATGGCGCGCGTCACGCGAGGACCCGTTGCAGGTCCTTCAACGGACGGCGCGTGTAGTTGGGGCGAGATTAGGGAGATTCGGTCGCGTACTGGTCGCAGCCCAGATCGGGCTTTCACTGGTTCTTCTTGTAGCGGCAGCCTTATTCCTGCGGAGTCTGCAGAATCTGCGGAATGGAGACGCGGGGTTTCGGCGCGACCACATCTTGATCGCTACCCCTTTCCAGCGTCCAGGAGGCTACCGCGATCTCGATAAGGCGGTGTACTATCGCGAGATCAACCGGCGAATCCGAGAGCTGCCCGGAGTTCGTGATGTCAGCTTTTCCAACCTCGCCCCACTGATGCTCTATGAGTACAAGGAATCGGTTGCTCCTCTCGAGACGCCAAGCCAGCCTGTACAACCGGTTACCGACATGATCGGTCCTGGCTTTTTCTCTTTGATGGGCATGCGCATCCGGGCCGGACGCGAGTTTCAATGGAGCGATGACATGAGCACGCCCAATGTGGCCATCGTTAGTGAATCGTTTGCACGGCGAGTTTTCCCAAACGAGAATGCGCTTGGCAAGCACATCCGTCTCGGATCAGATCCAGCGCAACAGGATATGGAGATTATCGGTGTGGTCAACAGCGCTAGCTTGTGGCTGATCCGTACCAATGAACCCATGGCAGTTTATACGCCGATCCTGCAGAGTCCTCATCTCCAGCTCTTGGGTCCTCACGTTGACGTGCTGACTGCGGTTGAGCCTTCAAGTTTGGCCAGTAGCGTTCGGCATGTCATCGAATCAATGGGTCACGACCGGCTTTTGCGAATTGAAACACTGCAAACTCGGACCGACTGGCTTCTGACTAAAGATCGATTGATCGCGCTGCTTGCGACTTTTTTTGGTTCAGTCGTGCTCTTGCTCGCTGCTATTGGTGTCTATGGACTGATCTCCTATGCGGTAACGCGACGCACGGCTGAGATCGGCATCCGGATGGCCGTTGGAGCTTCGAGTCGCTCAGTGGTCGCATTGGTCCTCAAGGAGGTGGTCCTACTCGTTGGTATTGGAATCGTCGTCGGTTTACCGGTCGCGCTGGCTGCGTCACGCCTCATTGCGAGCATGTTGTTTGGAGTTTCGGCATCCGATCTTGGGAGCTTGGTTGCATCCTCCGTGGTTCTGTTTGGAATCGCGATGATGGCCGGTTATCTACCTGCCCGCAGGGCATCACGTCTCGATCCAAACGCAGCACTTCGCGTAGAATGAGGCCCATTGTGGCTTGCTCGGCCGTAACTTGAGTAAGCGGTTCAAGCTTTCGCCCTCCTGGCCGATAAGACCATCAAGCAGGAGCTTACTATGATGATCAATGGCGTCGGCGCAAGCGCTGGTGTCTCCGATTGGCAGCAGTCGCAATTCACGCAACGGACGGCTCCGCCGGCGAAACCGAAAGAACACCAGCAACGGCAGGACACGGTGGAGTTGAGCCGCCGCGCCCAGAAGGAAGTGGAGCGCCAGCAGCAAGGCAGCAGGTAGCGGTTTGCAACGAGGCGCGGGCTAGAATGAGTAGGTGAACTTTGCGCGCGTTGCGGTGTCCATCACTGTCGCGGTGGTGTGCCTGGCGCAGCCGCCGGCCACGCCCAAGAAGCCGGTCACCGACGTCTATAACGGCGTCTCAGTAACCGACGACTATCGCTGGCTCGAAAACTACTCCGATCCAGCCGTGCGTGCCTGGAGCGAGGCGCAGAATCAATACGCCCGCAAGTACCTGGACGCGCTGCCGATTCGCGCCACGCTGGCCGAAGAACTCAAGAAGCTCTATGCGACGCCGTCGCCGCGCTACACCAACCTGCGCGCGGCCGCCGGACTGCTGTTCGCCCTGAAGACCGAGCCGCAGAAGGAACAGCCCGTGCTGGTGGCGCTCAAGTCGGTCGACGATACGTCGTCCGAGCGCGTCATCGCCGATCCCAACAAGCTCGACCCGTCCGGCGGCACTTCCATCGACTTCTTCGTTCCATCGCTCGACGGCAAGCTTCTCGCGGTCTCGATGTCCAAAGGCGGCAGCGAGAGCGGCGACGTCCACATCTTCGACGTCGCCACCGCACAAGAAACCGGCGCTCCGGTTCCGCGCGTCAACGGAGGCACCGCCGGCGGCAGCGTCGCCTGGAATGCCGACGGATCGCGGCTTCTACTACACCCGCTATCCCGCGCCCGGCGAGCGCCCTCCCAGCCGACCTGACCTTCTATCAGCAGGTCTATTTTCACCGGCTGGGCACGGACGCCAAGATCGACACCTATTCGCTCGGCAAGGATTTTCCGCGCATCGCCGAGATCCAATTGCAGAGCTCCGGCGACGGCCGCCATATTCTCGCGAGCATGGCAAACGGCGACGGCGGCGATTTCGCGCATTTCATTCTCGGCCCGGACAAGATCTGGCACCAGTTCGCGCGGCTTTCCGACGAAATCTCGCAGGCTTCGTTCGGTCCCGGCGGAAATCTCTACCTGCTGTCGCATCTGAATGCGCCCAAGGGCAAAGTCCTCAGCGACTCCGGTGGATCACCCCAGTGTCGCGGACGCCCATACGGTGGTGCCGGAGAGCAAGGTGGCGATCGAGACCTTTGTGCCCGCGGGAAAAATGTTGTACGTCGCCGATCAAGCGGGCGGGCCGTCCGAGATCCGTGCATTCGGAGCCGCGGGCGGCGCGCAAGGCGCAGTCCCGATCCTGCCGGTGTCCGCCGTGGATGAAATGGTCACGGGCCAAGGCGGCGATCTGTTGTTTCGCAATGAGAGTTTTCTTGATGCGCCAGCCTGGTATCGCTACGATCCAGCGGCGAAAAAGGTGACGACGACGGCGCTCTACGAATCCGGCGCGGCCGACTTCAGCGATGCCGAAGTGACGCGCGCGTTCGCGATTTCCAAAGACGGCACGCGCGTCCCGCTGAGCATCATCCGCCGCAAGGGCGCCAAGCTGGACGGCAAGAATCCGGCGCTGCTCACCGGATACGGCGGCTACGACGTCAACATCACGCCGAACTATTCGCTGAACCGCCGGCCGCTGCTCGATCGCGGGTTCGTCATCGCGGTGGCCAACCTGCGCGGCGGCGCCGAATACGGCGAGGCCTGGCATCGCGCCGGGATGCTCGCAAACAAACAGAACGTCTTCGACGATTTCGCCGCGTGCGCCCGTTACCTGATCGATCACAAATACACCAGCGCTGGCGAAGCTTGCCATCGAAGGCGGCAGCAACGGCGGCCTGCTGATGGGCGCGGCGCTGACGCAGCATCCGGAGTTGTTCGGCGCGGTGGTGTCGCACGTGGGCATCTACGACATGCTGCGCGTCGAGCTGCAGCCCAACGGCGCGTTCAATGTCACCGAGTACGGAACCGTGAAGGAGCCGGAGCTGTTCAAGGCGCTGTACGCCTACTCGCCGTATCATCATGTGACGGACGGGACGAATTATCCGCCGGTGCTGTTTCTGACCGGCGCGAACGACCCGCGCGTCGATCCTCTGAACTCGCGCAAAATGGTCGCGCGGATGCAGGCCTCTGGCACCAAGCGGCCGGTGCTGTTGCGTACCAGCAGTTCGAGCGGGCACGGGCACGGAACGGCGCTGACTGAATACCTGGCGCAGCAGGCTGACGTGCTGGCCTTCGTGTTCGATCAGTTGGGAGTCCGGCCATAGGATCGTCATGGTCGCGCATCGTGCATCGTCAGCTCACGAGAGTGCCAGCTTGCCGAGTGCGTGATAGAGCGCAAGTTCGAGGACTCGGTAGGTGCGAAAGCCGTACGACTTTCTCAGAGTGACTTTGGCCTTGTTGCTTAGGCGCTCCACCACACCGCTGGAAATCAGTTTCTGCGCCCGAAAATAGTCGGCGACGAGCTTTAGTCTGAAACAAACAGTCAGGCTTTTGAACCGGCTGCAGATTTGTGGAACGCTTCAATCGCGGCCCATACACCCAGCCCGATACCCTTTGCCATCTGCGCCAGGTCAACCATATTGTGGGCCAGGAAAATCAGGACCGATCCATCATTGGGGTCGGCTTGCCACCACCCGCCGTACGCTCCCGGCCAACTGACCGTTCCCACGCCGCCGCGTGGCATCAGATCGTTCGCGTCAGCGTCTAGCACTACCGATACGCCCAAACCGAATCCTCGCCCGGCAGCGAAAGGCTTCCACCCAGCCCACCCCGAATTCGCCCGCTGGGCCTCGGTCAGTTGGTTCGTCATCATTCGCGCCAGCATTTCCGGACGCAGCAAACGCACGCCATCCACCGAACCGTCGCCCAAGAACAATCGAGCGAAACGTAGATAATCATCCACCGTGGACCACAACCCTTGGCCGCCTGATTCATATGTCATCTCTTCCGGCCGTTCCTCGACTACAACTCCGCCCCACGTGGTTCGTTTGATCAACTGCCCTTCATCGTCAAAGCCGTAGGCGGCGGCACGCCGATCCCGCTTGTCAGGAGACACCAGGAAACCGGTGTCCTTCATTCCCAGTGGATCGAAAATGCGCCGCTTGAGCACGGCTCCCAACGGCTCTCCTTCGATGCGGGCGATCAACAAACCGAGCAGGTCCGTCGACCGGCCATATGACATCCTTGCTCCGGGCTGGTGGATCAACGGCAGTTGAGAGAGCTTCGTGATCCAGTCGTGGGGCGCAACGTTACTGTCAATATCTCCGCCGAGCGCCTCGCGGTACGCCTCCGAGATCGGCCCGCGATGAACACCCGCATACGTCAGGCCCGCCCGATGCGTCAGAAGGTCTTCGAACGTAATGAGCCGTTCCGCGGGATCTGTTTCGTCCAGCGGTCCGCAGGGAGACCGGAGCACACGCATCCGCGAAAACTCCGGCGCGCATTGAGCGATGGGGTCGCCAAGCGCAACACGACCCTCATCCACCAACATGAGCGCCGCGACAGAGGTAATCGGCTTTGTCATCGAGGCGATTCTGAAGATGGTGTCGCGCTCGGCCGGCAACTTACGTTCGATATCCCGCCAACCGAAGCAAGTCGTCTGGGCCGCTCCGTTCTTCCATACCAGGGTTGAGGCTCCCGCAAGCTGCCCAGAGTCCACAATCTGCCGCAAGGGATCATTCATAATATATTGTAACTATAAAATAAAGCTGTTATAAAATCAAGCAAATGGCAACCGAACTCAATTCTGCCCGTCGGCAGCCCAAAGGCGACAAGCGCGACCGCACCCGCGCCAAGCTGCTGGAAGCGGCCCGCTCACTGATCCGCGAAAAAGGCTACGAGCACACAACTCTAGACGCCATTGCGGAGCGGGCCGGCATGACCACCGGAGCGATCTACGGCAACTTCAGGAACCGCGATGAACTGTTTCTCTCTCTGGGCCAGACCTATTGGGCTCCGATCAAGCCGAAGGTGCGACCTCGGGCGACCTTCCCCGAAATCATGCGTGCCATGGCTGACGCCACACTCGCCGCGATCCCGGACCGAAGCGCGGCCGCGGTCGGCCGTCTAACGGGCTTGGCCTATACGCTCACGCATGAGGAGTTGCGCGCCAAGGTTGCCGAGTTCACGGCCCAAAGTTATGCGTTCGGAGAGCAATGGCTTCGCTCTGTCACGAAAGAAGAAGATCTCCCCATGCCCGCCGGCCAGCTTGTGCGCGTGATACACGCCTTAACCGAAGGTCTTGTTTTCCAAAGGCTGCTCACGCCGGAACTGATACCCGACGAGATTTTCCGTGCGGCCTTCGCCGCGCTGGGGAAGAAAGCCAAAAGACTACCGCATTGAGTTTAGACCGGGTGGGGAGATCGGCGGTTTTTGGAAGTGCCGCGTTCCTCTGATTCCTCTGACGTCGCCGGGACGCTCGTCGTGGGTCTCTGGTTTTTGTAGTGCGCAGCTCCCGCAAGAAAACTCAAGTTGTCCGCGCAATAGCCGCACATTCAACGAGTGGCCCAATGCGTGCTCACAAGTGGAATATGCCGGCACCCATGCTCCACCACATTGGCGCTCCGCATCACAAACCGCGCGACTATTCGAAGACTCCTCTGAACGTCTATTGGGAAATGACGCAAGCCTGCCCGCTGGCCTGCCGTCATTGCCGGGCTTCGGCGATGCCGCATGCGCATCCCGAAGAGTTGAGTTTCGAAGAAGGCGTGGCGTTCCTGCGGCAGATTCCCGAGTTCGGCGAGCCGCTGCCGCAGTTGATTCTGACCGGCGGCGATCCGCTCAACCGGTCGGATCTGTATGACCTGATCGACGAGGCGCGGCGCTTAGGCATCGGCGTCTCCATCACACCGGCAGCGTCGCCCGCTTTGACGCGCGAGGTTTTGGTGCGCTTGAAAGAGCACGGTGTCGAAGGGCTGGGACTCAGCCTGGACGGTTCCACGGCGGCTCGCCACGATTCGATTCGCGGCGTTGACGGCACGTTCGATCGAACTATGCAGGCCATCCGCTGGGCGCAGGAACTCGAAATGCCGCTGCAGGTGAACACGCTGGTGGCATCCGAAACAGCGCCCGACATTCCCGCGATCTACGAACTGCTTAAGCCCTACGATGTCTCGCGCTGGAGCCTGTTCTTTCTGATTTCCGTGGGCCGCGGCAAAGTGCTGCAGCCGCTGACGCCCGAAGAAGGCGAGGGCTTGATGAGCTGGATCTATGAGACGTCGCTCGCGTCGCCCTTCACGGTTGCTACCACGGAGGCGCCTTCCTACCGGCGCGTGGCCCTGGAACGAATGCGCGAGGCGGGTCTCTCCGGCGATCAGGTGAAGCGATCCAGCGCTTATCGGGGATTCGGCATTCGCGACGGGCACGGCATCATGTTCGTCTCCCACACCGGCGACATCTGCCCGGCAGGATTCCTTCCCCTGGCGGTTGGCAATGTCCGGAGCAACCGCGTCGCCGAGATCTATCGCAACCAGCCGACCTTTCAGTCGCTGCACGATCCGACACAGCTCGAAGGCCGCTGCGGATATTGCGAGTACCACGCGTTGTGCGGCGGATCGCGCGCACGCGCGTTCGGAGCCACTGGCAATCCGCTCGCCGAAGATCCGTTCTGCTCTTACGTTCCGCACTCCGGCGCGAAGTAGTCCGGGACTGATCCGTCCCTCCCGCTATAATTCCCACATGATCAAGATTGCGGCGGCAGCCCTCTGGGTCGCGGCGTTACTGCCGGCGGCGATCGTCATCCGTTTTTCAGTGGAGGACCTGGTCGACAATTCGCAGTGGATTGTCGAGGGACGCATCGCTCGCTCTTACTCCGCCTGGGACGAAAGCCACAGCCTGATCTGGACCCACTACCAGGTGCGCCTGAACGACACCTTGCGGGGCGCCGCGCAAAGCTCTATTACAGTGAGCGAGCCGGGCGGCGTTGCGGACGGCGTTGGAATGATATCCAGCGGCTCGGTGCCCTACACGGTGGGCGAACACGTGCTGCTGTTTCTGTATCGCACGCCGATCGGCTATTTTCGGACGGCCGGGGCGGGGCAGGGCAAATTCACCATCGGCCCGGACGGCCGTGCGCGCGCAAACCTCCAGGGAACCGAGTTCGCTGGACGGCTGCGCGGGACAGCGATTGCGTCCATCGACGGCCTGGCTTTGAACGAATTGAAGCAGCGCGTGCGCGGCATGTCGGCGGCGCGTCCGTGGCGAGGAGCCACGCCGTGAAATCGCCGAAGATCCGCTGGTGGATCGCGGCACTGGCTGCGCATGCCCTGGGCTACGGCTACGTGCGATTGGTCAGCTCCATCGGTGTTCCGCTGATCCGCACCGACGCATCCTCCATTCAATACCTGGTGCATAGCAGCATGCAGGCGGGCGCCGTGAACGCCGACGGCGCGGTAGTTCTAACGCCCTTGAGCGATCCGATGGGAGCGCTATCCGCGGCGACCGCTAGCTGGACGGCAGTGCCCAGCTCGACGGTCCGGTTCGCGCCGCTCAAGCCCACCACCAATCCAGGCACATCGTCGGACAACGCCTACACCATCACCATCGAAGACACGCCGCAGCATCGCAGCGCCGTAGGTTCCGCGCTGGCCGTCACGCTCTCGTTTTACAATCCTGCGAATGGCCAGGTTTCCGACGCCGACATCATTTTCAATCCTCACATCGTCGACAACGGCGCCGTGGTACCGTTCTCGACCGATCGCTCGCCGTCGACCTACGATTTGCAGACTGTTGCGGTCCATGAGATGGGGCATGCCCTCGGCGCAGCCCATTCGGGTGTGATCGCCGCAACCATGTACCCTTACACTGGCGCGTTTTCCCCCGCCGCCACCACGGCAGAGGCCACCAATTCATCGACGCTTTCCGCCGACGACATTGCCTTCGTGACCACCGCGTATCCAACGCCCGAAGCCGCGTCGCAGTTTGGCAAGATCACGGGAACCGTGACGATGGGCGGGGCCGGTGTTGTCGGCGCTTTGGTAACGGCCGTGGACGTCGAGCAGGGGATCGCCGTCGGCGGGCTTGTGACCGCGGCTAGCGGAGCCTACGCGATCACGATGCTGCCCCCTGGAAACTATCAGGTGTTCGCGCATCCGTTGGACGGCCCGGTCACGCGCGGAAACTTTGGGTCGAACCAGTTTGGCGGGTTGCCGGTGGTCGATTCGTTCCAGGCGGCGTTCAGCGGCGGCAACGCTGCTCCGGCTGCGGTCGCGGTCACCGCGGGTGGCGCGGCGGAAGCCAATATCGCGGTTCCCTCGAGCGCCTCCGGCTTGCACATCGACTTTCTGGGAACAGGCGGCGTGGCCGGCCATGACTTCGGCCTGGGTGGCGTGCGATCGCTCACCGGCGGGCAGTCCAGGATGGTTTACCTGTGGGGAAAAGGACTGGACGGCTCGATTCAGCAAAACAACATTCGCATGCTCGGTCCTGCCGCGACACTGCGGGCCGGATCGCTGCAAACCGATCCCAGCTTCCAGGTGAATGGATTGACGCCGATTCGATTCATAGTCGATGTGGCCGGCACCGGTGTGCGCACGCCGATCCCGCTAGCCGTGGTGAAAGATGACGACGCCACCGTGGACGACGGCACTCTGGTCTTGCTTCCGGACGGCGGACCGCCGTCAGCCTCGAGCCTCGGCGTTGTGCATGCGGCGAGCTTCGAAGGTGGCGCTGTTTCTCCGGGCGAGGTCGTAACCGTGTTTGGAAAGCAATTTGGACCTCCGGGCGCCACCGTTGTCCTGGCTGCCATCGATCCGTCCGGAAAACTGTCGACCTCGCGCTCCGATACACGCGTGCTCTTTGACGGGCGCCCTTCGCCGATCATCTATGTTGTCAACAACGCCGTCAGCGCCGTGGTCCCTTGGGAAGTGGCCGGACAGAAATCGACCAGCATGACAGTCGAGTACAACGGTGCGGCGTCGGCCCCGGTGAATCTGGCGGTGGCGGAGGCTGGGCCGGCGTTCTTCACTGCCTGCTCGTGTGGCTTCGGCCAGATCGCGGCGCTGAATCCGGATGGCAGCTACAACAGCGCCGACAACCCCGCGCCCGCCGGGAGCACGCTGGTGATGTATTGGACCGGCGGCGGACTGCTGAATCCGGCGGCGGGTACCGGCGACATCATTCAGGGGTTGCTCTATCCGTCCGTCACTCCCACGGTGTCGATCGGCGGCGTTCTCGCGAAGCTCGACTATTGGGGAGCGGCGCCGACCTTCGTCGCGGGCCTCATGCAGTTGAACGTGACCATTCCCGCGGGCGTCGCGTCGGGGCCTGCCGTGCCGCTCGTGCTCACCACCGGCGATTTTTCGAGCCGGCCCGGTGTTACGATCGCAGTGAAGTGAGCCGCTGATTGCATCTCGCACCGCTCGACTACGTCATCGTGGCGCTGTACTTCGCCTTCGTGCTGGGCATCGGCTGGCGAATCCGCCGCCGCGTGTCCACGAGCGAAGATTTCCTGACCTCGCGGCCACTCGATTCCGGTCTGGATCACCAGCCTCGCGTTTCATCGCCGCCAACCTGGGCGCGCAGGAAGTGATCGGCATGTGCGCTTCCGGCGCCAAGTACGGCATCATGACCGCGCATTTCTATTGGATCGGCGCGGTTCCGGCCATGCTGTTCGTCGGCGTCTTCATGATGCCGTTCTACTACGGCAGCCGCGCGCGCAGCGTGCCCGAATATCTGCGGTCTGCGCTTCGATGAAAAAACGCGCACGCTCAACGCCATCACGTTCGCGGTGATGACGATCTTTTCCTCCGGCATTTCGATGTACGCGCTGGGGCTGCTGTTCGAGCTGGTGCTGGGCTGGAGTTTCACGGCCTCGGTGCTGCTGTCGGCCGCCATCGTCCTGGTCTACACGTTCCTGGGCGGCTTGACCAGCGCGATCTACAACGAGGTCCTGCAATTCTTCCTGATCGTGCTGGGCTTCGCGCCGCTCTCGATCCTCGCCGTGCGCCGAGCCGGCGGCTGGAGCGGGATGGCCGCGCGCATTCCCGCCGGTGATGACGCACACCTGGACGCACCTGCGCGACGCGTCCCAGAATCCGATGGGCGTCGAAGTGTTCGGCCTGGTCGCAGGCCTGGGATTCGTGCTGTCGTTCGGCTACTGGTGCACCGACTTTCTGGTTGTCCAGCGCGCCATGGCGGCCGAATTCGATGTCGGCCGCGCGCCGCACTCCGCTCATCGCGGCGTTCCCGAAGATGATCATGCCGTTCATCGTGATCGTTCCGGGCGATCGCGGCGCTGGCGCTGTCGCACATGTCGGTCGGCTATGCGATTCCGCTCAAAGCAGGCGGCGGCCCGAACTACGATCTGGCGCTGACCACACTGATGGCCCAGTTTTATCCTTCCGGCATGCTGGGCGTCGGCCTGACCGCGCTCATGGCGTCGTTCATGTCGGGCATGGCCGGCAACGTCACCGCGTTCAACACCGTCTGGACCTACGATCTCTACCAGGGCCACATCCGCAAGAACGCGCCGGACTCGCACTATCTGCTGGTGGCTCGCGTCACCACGGTGGTGGGCGTCGCGCTCTCGGTTGCCACCGCCTATCTGGCGACGCCACTTCAACAACATCATGGATTTTCTGCAGCTGGTGTTCGGCTTCGTGAACGCGCCGCTGTTTGCGACCTTTCTGCTCGGCATGTTCTGGAAGCGCGCCACCGGGCACGGAGCCTTCACGGGACTGCTGGCGGGAACGGCTGCAGCCGCGGCGACGCACGGCCTGACGCTGGCCGAGAACAAAGGCGGCTGGCTCGGCGCGGTGCTGCACACCTTTCCTTCCACCATGGCCCAGAATTTCTGGATCGCGATTTTCGCCTGGTCGACCTGCTTTGCCGTGACGGTCGCTGGGCAGCCTGCTGTCGCGCCCGAGACCCGAATCCGAACTGCGCGATCTGGTCTACGGACTGACCAAGATCCCGCACGATTCCGAGCTAGCCTGGTATCAAGCGCCCGCTCGCGCTGCCGCGCTGGTCATCGCCTCGCGCTGATCGGGCTGAATCTGCTCTTCTGGTGATATGAACGATCTGCGCCTACCCATCGGTGGATTCTTCACGCTGATCGGCCTGATCGTGTCCGGCGCGGGGCTGCTCTCCGCGAATCGCGCGCCGCTCGACACCACCAACGTCAATCTCTACGCCGGCCTCGCGATGCTGGCCTTCGGCGCCGTGATGCTGTGGCTGGCCCGTCGCAACTCGCGGCGCCTGACCACTGGCATCCTAAAATGCTGTTCTGCCGGAGATCGGAGATCAAATGGACTTTAACCAGTCTCCACTCTTGGTGATCTGGGAAGTTACCCAAGCTTGTGATTTAGCGTGTGTTCATTGCCGTACCGAGGCGCGGCCGGAACGCGACGCGGGCGAGTTGAACACCGAAGAAGCTCGCCAGCTTCTCACGGAGGTGAAGCGGTTCGGCAATCCGCTGATGGTCTTCACCGGCGGCGACCCGCTGAAGCGCCCGGATATCTATGACTTAGCTCGATATAGCGTGGCCGCTGGGCTGCGCACCAATATCACGCCGAGCGCTACGCCGCTGCTCACCGATGAGGCCATCGACGAGTTCCAGAAGATGCGGAATCTCGCGCATGGCCATCAGCTTGGATGGGCCAGATGCCCCAACGCACGATGGTCTTGCGGCAGGTCGCAGGGCACCTTCGACCAGGCCATGGCGGTCCTGCGGCACGCCCGCGACATCGGCCTCGAGACGCAGGTCCAGACCACCGTCACGCGCGCAGAATCTCGACACGCTGGGACGCATCGCCGAACTGGTGGCGGAAGTTCAGGCCAAGATGTGGAGTCTGTTCTTTCCCGGTTACGACCGGGCGCGCGAATCTGACGACGACGACCTGACCGCCCAGGAATACGAGAAGGTCTTCGAGTTCCTGTACGAGATTTCCAAAGTGGCTCCGTTCGAAGTGAAGACCACCGAGGGGCTGCACTACCGCCGCTACATCGCGCAGCGCCTGAAGGCCGAGCACGGCGGACGCGGCGGCGCGAACGGACGCATGCTGTGGCGCACCACCGGCGTCAGCGACGGCCGCGGCTTCGTGTTCGTCTCGCATACCGGCGAGATCTACCCCAGCGGTTTCCTGCCGATCTCCGGCGGCAACGTGCGGACCGATTCGCTGGTGGACGTCTACCAGAACTCCAGCCTGTTCCGCATCCTGCGCGATGCCTCGGCGCGCGAAGGCAAGTGCGGCTACTGCGAATACCACAAGCTATGCGGCGGATCCCGCGCGCGGGCGTACGCGATGACCGGGAATTATCTGGAAGCCGATCCGCGCTGCTGCTACACGAGCCCGAACGCGCGGAGCATGCTAGTACATCGCCTGAGTCAGACGGTCCAGTTCATTCGCCAGAATACGAGCGACTTGGGCTACGTTGGGTTCCTGGATAAAGGTGAGGTGATCGCCGGGTACCTCATGGAAGACGAAGCCAGCGGGCGCCAGGTGGTTCCATCCGAAGGCGGCGTCGAAATAGCGGCCGTGCGGCCAGATCGGTGCACCAGACATGCACCATGCGTCCTGACCATGGCTCGGGCCGATGGCGCCGCAATGCGTGCGTGGTCTCGAGCAGCGGCGGCTCGGGCTGTTTCTCGATCCTGGCCCGGAAACGCTTCAACATAGCCCTCGGCCAGTGGCAGGCTGCGAAAGTGACTTTCCGCACGCGGCGCCAATAACTTGACCCAGGCCAGGTGCGGAGCGCTCAGCGGAGGGAGAAAGAAATTGCGGGCATCCAACAACGCTACGAAGGAAACCTCGCAACCCTGCTGCTCGAGCTGATGCGCCATTTCGAGCGCGATGACTCCGTGCGCGCACCATCCGGTAAGCGCATATGGACCCTCGGGCTGGAAGCGCCGCAGGGCGCGACTGCACTCCGCGGCCATCTGTTCGATGGAGCGCGGCTCGGAGGGATCTTCGGAAGGCGGAATCGGGATACCGTAGAAGGGGCGATTCGTTCCCAGGTGCTGCGCGATCCGTGGGCCTTCGTCGCCCGGCTCGATCAGATACAACGGAATACCGTCGCCTTCGACTTGAAGCGGGATGACGTCGTAGGGCCGCTCGAGGCGAGAGGGATCGGCGATGATCTCGGCGAGCTGGGCGACACTGGGCGCCCAGCGGAAAACGCCGGGCGAGAGCGAGGTCGAGTCCGAACTCTTCCTCCAGAAGCAGAGTACACTCGGTGGCGGCCAGCGAGTCGCCCCCGAGCGCGAAGAAATCGTCGTGAATCCCCACGCGGTCCAGGCGCAGTACGCGAGACCAGATTTCCGCGATGCGGCGTTCGCGGTCGTCGCGCGGCTTAACGAATGGGACCGGCGCCTTTTCCGCCTGGCTGGCCAGCGCCGTCGTGTGCTCGCGCATTTTGGAGCGCAGCACCTTGCCGGTGGGCCCGACCGGGAGCTTGTCCAGGAAGAAGATCTGCGCGCGGCAGCTTGTGCGCGGCCAGATTGCTGGGAAGCGAATTCCTGTAGTTGGGCTGCAGTGGCCGACGCGCCTTCGCGGAGCACCACCGCGGCCGCCATATCTTCGCCGAGTTTGTCGTGCGGTATCGAAAAGGTGACGGCCTTGGCGACGGCGGGGTGTGTGACCAGAGACCTGGTCCACCTCGAGGGGCGAGATCTTCTCCCCACCGCGATTGATGAACTCGCTGGCGCGGCCAGTCAGGAACAGGAATCCGTCTTCGTCCAGGTATCCGATGTCGCGAGTGTGAAACCAGCCGTCTCGATAAGCCGCTTGTGTGGCTTCTGGGTTCCGGAAATACCCATCGCCCACCGATGGTCCCCGTACCACCACCTCGCCATCACTTCCCGTCGGTAGGACGCGGCCCTCATGGTCCATCACGGCCACCTCGTTGCAGAGCGGGCGGCCACAGGACCCGCGTCTCCGGGTGCTGACAGTGTCGGTACTGACGCCGATCAGCTCGGACATTCCATAGGTTTGCAGCAACGGAGCCTTGAAGACGGATTCAAGGCCGTCGGCTAAAGACACCGGCAGGGCCGCACCGGCCGATCGGATGAAACGGATGGAGGAGCGCTCCACGATGTCCGGGCGCCGGACCGCGTGATCCAGAATCTCCTGCAGGACGGTCGGCACAGCAGAGAACCACGTGGGTTCATACTCGCTCAACCATTGAGCGAACGCCTCAGCGCGAAATCCATTGGTTAGGACTACCTTGCCGCCGCTCCACAGAGGCAACAGTAAACCGCTGGCTAAACCAAGTGCGTGAAAGAGAGCGGAAAAACTGAGGCAGCAATCCTGCTCCGTCAGATCGTAAACTTTCGAAAGGCATCGATTCCCGCGCACACTGCGCGATGGATGACGGGCGCCAGCTTCGGACGGCCGGTGGTGCCGGACGTGGAAAGGATGTAGGCAATATCTTGCGCCTGAGCTGGCCCACCGATTCGCGCGCTTTTTTCCGCGACAGGGTCTCCCTGCAGTGTGAAGGCGCCCGCCTCTGAGCTCCGGTACGACGTCCACCACTGGGATCCTGCCCACGAGCGCCGCTTTGCGCGCCGACTGCGCGCTGGCCGGGGAGCGCCAACAGGATCTTAGGCGCCAGGTCCGCAAACAGACCTTCAAACTCCGATCGCCGCAGCTTGGATTCAAAGGCGCGAACGTCGCGCACGACGCGACGGATACCAGGGCCGTTGCCGCATCCGGCCCACTCGGCAGCACGCTGGCCACGATGTCGCCTCGGCCGATACGCCAGTACCACAGCCGGGCTCTGCGTCGCCTCGACCTGTTCGTGGAGTCTGCGAAGACGACAGGGTCTCTCGGCCGGGCGCCAGGATGGCCGTGCGCTCGCGCGAACCGCTCCGCCTGCGCGGCTATCATTTCATCCAACGTCGGACCAATGCGCGCCGGCGCCATACAATCCCACCTAAGTCTGGTTTCGCTTTGCGCATGCCGTTATTGCCGCCACGTCTGCCTTCTATTAAGCTCAAAAAAGACGCTAGAATGCCCCCAACCCAGTCTCCCTTAGCGACAATATAAAGTCACAACTTCTGGACGATCAATACCCCCATTACCTCTACTAGACCATCTTTTTCGTCGAACCGGATACATTCTGACCAGCAAGAACCCCATGGAGTGGTGGTATGTTGTTAAAGAGGACCATGCTTGGAACAACGAAGTTCAGACACCAGTGAGGACCTGAATCCACAGGAGACCTCCGAGTGGCTGGAAGCTCTGGACGGAGTTGTGGAGGAAGGCGGCTCGGAACGTGCCTCCTACCTGCTCGACCGCCTGCGGGAGCGCGCCGCAATGTACGGAATCACCCGCCCGCAGAAGCTCACCACGCCGTACATCAATACCATTCCGGTGGAGGAAGAGGTGCCCTATCCGGGCGACCGCGCCATCGAGCGCCGCATCAAGAGCCTGATCCGCTGGAACGCCATGGCCATGGTGGTGCGCGCCAACAAGCACGACCCGGGCATCGGCGGCCACATTTCCACCTACTCATCGCTGGCGACGCTGGCCGAAGTGGGCCACAACCATTTCTTCCACGGCCAGCTACGGCGATCAGCCGGGCGACTTCGTCTACTTCCAGGGCCACGCTTCGCCCGGCAACTACGCGCGCGCGTTTCTCGAAGGGCGCCTCACCGAGAAGCATCTGGAAAACTTCCGCCATGAGCTGCGCGAGCATCCCGGCCTGTCGTCCTATCCGCATCCCGTGGCTGATGCCGGACTTCTGGCAGTTCCCGACCGTCTCGATGGGCCTCGGCCCGATCAACGCCATCTACCAGGCGCGCTTCATGCGCTACCTGGAGCATCGCGAAATCATTCCCGTGACGCCGCGCAAGATCTGGGCGTTCGTGGGCGACGGCGAAACCGACGAGCCCGAGACGCTGGGATCCATCACGCTGGCCTCGCGCGAGAATCTGGACAACCTGATCTTCGTCGTCAACTGCAACCTGCAGCGGCTGGACGGACCGGTGCGCGGCAACGGGCAGATCATCACCGAGCTCGAAGCGGCGTTTCGCGGCGCCGGATGGAACGTCATCAAGGTTCTGTGGGGCGCCAATTGGGACGACGCTGCTGGCTCGCGACACCACCGGCCTGCTGATCAAGCGCATGGGCGAAGCGGTGGACGGCGAATACCAGAGCTTCAAAGCCAGCGACGGCGCCTATCGTGCGCAAGGAGTTTTTCGGGAAATATCCGGAGCTGCTGAAGCTGGTGGAGCACATGTCCGACGACGAGGTCTTCGCGCTGCGACGCGGCGGCCACGATCCGCAGAAAGTCTACAACGCCTATAAGCGCGCCGTCGAGCACACCGGCTCGCCCACCGTGATCCTGGCCAAAACCATCAAAGGGCTACGGGCTGGGCGAAGCCGGCGAAGGACGCAACGTCACGCATCAGCAGAAGAAGCTCAATGAAGAAGAGCTGTTCTACTTCCGCCGGCGCTTCGAGATCCCGATCTCGGAAGAAACGGTTCACGCCGCATCGTTCTACAAGCCGCCGGACGACAGCCCGGAAATGAAGTACGTCCACGAGCGCCGCGAAGCCATGGGCGGTAGCTTGCCGGCTCGCATCGTTGCGCAAGATCGAACATTCAGGCGCCGCCGCTGGAGCTTTTCGCCGAGTCGATCGCCGGTTCGCACGGCCGCGAAGTTTCCACCACCATGGCCTACGTGCGCGTCCTGACGCTGCTGCTGAAGGACCAAGCTATCGGCAAGTACATCGTGCCCATTGTTCCCGATGAAGCGCGCACGTTCGGCATGGAATCGCTGTTCCGGCAATACGGAATTTACGCCAGCAGGGGCCAGCTCTACACGCCGGTGGACAAGGAGAATTTCCTGTTCTATCGCGAGGCCTAGAACGGCCAGATTATCGAAGAAGGCATCACGGAAGCCGGCTCGATGGCTTCGTTCACCGCCGCGGGCACCGCTTATGCGACTTATGGCGTGCCGATGATTCCGTTCTTCACCTACTATTCGATGTTCGGATTCCAGCGCATCGGCGACCTGATCTGGGCGTTCGCCGACGCGCGCGGCAAAGGTTTCCTGATGGGCGGAACAGGCGGGCCGCACCACGCTCGCGGGTGAAGGCCTGCAGCATCAGGATGGACACAGCCTGGTGCTACGCCAGCACGGTTCCCACGTGTCACAGCTACGATCCCGCCTACGCTTACGAGATCGCGGTCATCGTGCAGGATGGCATCCGGCGCATGTACCAGGAGATGGAAGATCGCTTCTACTATCTGACGGTCTACAACGAAAACTACGCGCAGCCGGCCATGCCCGAGGGCGTGGCGGAAGGCATCCTGCGCGGGATCTATCGCTACCAGCGCGGCCGCGAGGCGACGGCGCGCAGGTGCACCTGTTCGGCAGCGGCCCGATTCTGAACGAAGCGCTGCGCGCGCAGAAGATCCTCGCCGAGAACTACCAGGTTGCGGCGGACGTCTGGAGCGTGACCAGCTACAACGAGCTGCGGCGCGATGCGCTGGACGTGGAGCGCTGGAACCGCCTGCATCCGGCCGAGCCGGAGCGCAGACCGTATTTGCTGCAAGCCCTGCGAAGGCGTCGACGGGCCGATCATCGCGTCGACCGACTACATGAAGGTAGTCGCCGACCAGATCGCTCCCTGGCTGCCCGGCCGGTTGGTGGCGCTCGGCACCGACGGCTTCGGCCGCAGCGAGAATCGCGAGCATCTGCGCAAGCATTTCGAAAACGGCGCCGAGGCGATCGCGGCGGCAGCCCTGGCGCGGCTGGCGCGCGACGGCAAGTTCGACAAAGCCCGCGCGCAGGCAGCGGTCGTCGAACTGGGCCTAGACCCCGACAAGCCCGACCCGCGACGATCAGACGTGGCGCACGCGACTCCTTGCGTGCAGCGTCCCCACTCATGGCGACGCGCTTAAGTCGAAACATGCGGTCCAGATGGTTCCTGCTCGGCCTGATCGCATTCCCCATCGCGACAGCCCTGCTAGGCTACATCTACATCAGTTCCCGCGCCGACGGTTTCAGCGCCCGGGAGCAGCCCACGCGAATCGAATCGTTGATCGCTTCCAGGAGGCCCGCCGTCTGGCTGTACCGGCCGCTGCAATTGCGCGCGTCAACCCAGTTAACGACACTCCCGAAGTGCTGGACGAAGCCAAAGCCCATTGGGCGGATCACTGCGCCGACCTGCCACGCCAATGACGGCAGCGGCAAACACCGATGGGCCTGGGATGTATCCGCCGGCGCCGGATATGCGCTCCGCGGACACCCAGCACATGACCGACGGCGAATTGTTCTTTATCATCGAGAATGGGATCCGGATGAGCGGCATGCCGGCCTGGGGCGGACGCCGGTCATAATGAAGAAGACTCCTGGAAGCTGGTGCGTTTCATCCGCCATCTGCCGTATCTTGCGCCGCAGGAAGTTATTCGAGATGCAGAAGCTGAACCCGAAAAGCCCCGACGAACTCCAGGAAGAACAGGAAGAACACGAATTTCTACAGGGAGGCCAACCACATGAACCGGCACCGCATGAACATCATTAGCCGCAGCTCCTCGCAACGGCTTGTCTCTTTCTGATCGGCACGCTGGCGTTCGCCCACGGCGGTCTGGAGCATGTCATGGGCACCGTCACGAAAGTGTCCGATACTTCCGTCACGGTGAAAACCACGGCGGGCAAAATGGTGGAAGTCGAGTTCGACGCCAAAACCACGTTCTCGAAAAACGATCAGGCCATGCAGAAGACCGACATTAAGGTCGGCGACCGCGTAGTAATCCACGCCGCCAAGAGCGGCGCCAAGCTGGTGGCCCACACGGTAGAGATCGGAACCGCCGCCGCGGCAAAAGCCGCCAAGCACTGAGCTTTTGCTGTAAGGTGGGGCGTGCCGGAAGCCGCCTACTCCTGAATGCTTTGTTGATCGGAGTCGCGCCACGCGCTGATCTTCAGCCGCCGGCAGACCCAGCACAGACCCTCGTTTGAATTGGGCGCGCAGGGCGCGCCGCAGACCGAGCACTTCGCCAGTCGCTGGAGCTGGTCCGTCTGGATCGCGCGCTTGGCCTCTTCCAGCAGTCGTCTTGTCGATCACCGGCTCATTCGTTGGCGGTGTTTTTCGTTTCATGCCTTCTACAAAACTACACTAGCACGGATGAGGACAGCGTGGTCATCGACTACGCTGCGTGTCAGGCGCGCGGTCCAGCCGCATGATGTAACCCGGATCGAGCGAGGCCGAGCAACTCGAGCACTTCTGCCCCGGCTTCACCTTGGCTGTCTTCCCGTTACTAACCACCGTGCCTTCCACCGTATGGGTGCAGATGGGGCAATAGACGAAGGCCTTGGTTTCGATCGGAACTGCGGGTTGAGGACGAGCTTGAATGTTCATGCTTCCTCCTTTCGTCACTCGATAAGACGCAAGTGAAGGACCAAAAGATTGCAAAAAGTGTGTAACGATCCGTAGCGCAAGGATTCTGATGGCGCGAGAAGACGGGCGCTGAATTGTCGGGTTGCTTATGGACCACGCGCTGTTGCGCCGAGTCGCAGCCACGCCCGGAGGGAAGGCGTTCCCGGTTGCCAGGGAAATTTTCCAGCAGGCTGACGACGCGTTGGGGTTTTGGCTCACCCAGTCTCATCGGCACGTTGCGTCTGCATCGAGCGCTGGTCTGCCTAAGACAATGGCTGCTTGCTCCCGTTACCTCGATGAGCCGACGACGGGTTGGCCCCAGTGCTGAGCTGCAGCCGGTGCAAAATCTGTTCCGGCTCACCGACGTCGAGCGGCAACCTCTTCACTTCGCCGCTCGTCAGCCGCAACTCTACTCCATAGACCCAACTTGGTTTCAACGCGAGGGCTTGCAGTATCGTGACGGTCTTGATGCTCTTGATTTCCGACAGCGGCACAGTGACGGGAGGGACCGAAGGCGGGGCGATATGCAACGTGCGAAGGCGAGAATATAATCGCTTTGCGACGTTCCGCCATGATAAGCAACGAGGCCATTGTCAAGCCGACGCAAAAGGCAAACGGGTATCGGAGCCTCATGAGTACGATCCAAAATAGGATCGCTGCTGCGGCGCCCACAAGCAGCATCCCGCCTATGGGCTTTGAGTAAACAAAGGTCGCAGCCTCCTCCCCTTCCCGCCACCAGTGCTTTACAGCGCCAAAGGGATTTCGTCCTCGTTGCACAGTTGCTCTTTAGTTCGGATTCTTCCGTCCGCCACTCTTGTACCAGGCTACGACCGCGATAACCAAAAGCATCATCAGGGCACAGACGGTTGCCCATATCGCTGCAGTAGGAGCTACGCCTTGGCTCACGAATACGAAGTACCACAAAGGTCCGGACAGAACCCCAGCGAGAAGACTCACCTTCGGAAACCTACGCCTGCCTGTTTGTTCCGCCATCCCCTACCTACCGTTAGCTTCCAGATGACGGACTTCAATCAATGTAAAAGTAATCATCTTCTTCTTCGGGAGCGAGTTCTTCGCCCCCACCTCCACCACCACCGAACACTAGCGGGCCGCTATCGTCGATCTGTGATGGTACATAGTCAAGAGTGGGAGCCTGAGCACCTACCGTCGTAGGAGGCGTATAAATATGAACCATCGATGAACCTGCGTCATCCAAAATATTGGCTATCGTTCCCGTTCCCGCCGTAGTGATGCTGATGAAAGGAGCGGTGACAACCTGCGCTGCCTGAAGCCCCGATGCGTTCGGAATGCTGTTGTACAACGCAGTGCCCAGTTGTCCTACCGATGTGGCAATATCGTACGCCGTCGCGGCGGTGTTTGCGGCGCTGACGTTTCCCCCAGTCCCAACGAGTGTTGCTAAGCCTGCGGGGTTGTTGACCACATTGACAACGGTGGCGGCGTTGCTCAGGTTATTGTCACCGGTTATTCCCGCACTTATGTTCAAGACCCCCTGACCAACGAGACTTACCGAACCTATCGCGCCAAGAGCGGAAAGGAGAGACGACGTTCCACCCGATGCTATTTCCCCAGTCACGGATGCGCCGAAGAGTAACCCGCCTCCGATGACCTGTAAGCCACCACCTATTATTTTCAGGCCTCGGCTAACACAATCACGCAATTCGCATTCCCCGTTTGGGTCGCTTAGATTGATTGGATCGTCATGCACGTACGCGTAACGGTTGAAGGTGCCAGGATTCTTGAGTTGCATGCTCCTGCCGTACGGGTCCGGCGTCATGAACCGCCCAAAATTGTTCACAAAATACCGCTGATCCGCGTAGTCCAGCCCCGTCGCCGAATCCCGCCAATACGTCCCAAACTTGAACTGATCGTTCCCGAGCGGCGTCCCCTTGTCCTCGCCATAAGGATAATACGTGCCCTGCGACCCCAGCCGGTCCTGGTTGAACGCCGCGAAGGTCGTGCCGTTCGGCGCCACCGCCACGCGCTTCCCCCGGAAGTACACCGCCAGGTACGCCGGCGACCCAGTCAAACTGCCGCCGAGGGTTAGCGTGTAGACGCCCGGTGAGCTGGCCTTTTAATTCACCGCCATTGCAGATGCCCATAAAAGGAGATTCGCTAAGCCCAAAAGGCAGTGGTGGGTGAGATTTCATTGCTCTCAACGCCGGTCCGGGAAGGAGCGACGCCATGCGAGCGATATTGTGTGACCTTTCACATACTTTTGGGTCCCACGACCCAGGGTTTTGACTCAGATGCGGGCCGGAGTGCTCTGGAATCAACGTGGCTGCCGACGTGCTCTCGATGACATTGGGCGCCGCACGCTAGCGCGAGCGCTCGGGAGGTGGTCCATGTTTGAAACCCTCGACAGGCAAATCAGAAATGACCGGATACGGGAGACCACGGTACGGGAGCGCACCTTCGAGTACGCCCTGATCGTGTCGCTCGCCGTGGTTTTGTTTACTGCTCTGTACTTTGCGATCCACCTCATGACGAACTGACAGACTCGCGGTCCGGAATCAACGCCAGTTGATCGAGCCACGCCGTGGCCTCGCTGTCGGAGGGCGCGCGATAATCGCCGCGCGGCGAGAGCGACCCGCCCGAACCCACCTTCGGGCCATTCGGAATCGCGCTGCGCTTGAACTGGCTGAATTGGAAAAACCGCGTGAGGAACGTGCGCAGGTGCGCCTTGATATCGCGCGATGCCGTATTCGCGCCGTGCTGATCCGCCGGGATATCGGGCCAGGACCCGCGCGCCGCATCGTGCCACGCGCAGTAAGCCAGGAACGCGACCTTGGGCGGCGCATAGCCGAATCGAAGCGTGTAGTAGAGATGAAAATCCTGCAGATCGAACGGGACCGATCACTGCCTCGGTATGTTGCGAGGGCTGCGAATCGGCCGTGTCGCCCGGCACCAGCTCGGGACTGATCCTGGTTTCAAGAATCGCCAGCAGCACCTCGCTCGCCTCCGCGCCGAACGTTCCGGTGCCCGCCACCCAGCGGACCACGTGCGCCACCAGCGTCTTCGGCACGCTGACGTTCACCGCGTAGTGCGACATGTGATCGCCCACGCCGTAGGTGCACCAGCCCAGCGCCAGCTCGCTCAGATCGCCCGTTCCGACCACCAGAGCATTGTTGAGATTGGCGAGGCGAAAGAGATGGCTGGTTCGTTCGCCGGCCTGCACGTTCTCAAATGTCACGTCGTACGTCTTGACGCCGCTCGCGTAGGGATGCCCGATGTCGGCCAGCATCTTCTCGCAGCTCGGCCGGATATCGATCTCGTGCGCCTCGCATCCGATGGCTCGCATCAGGCGGTGCGCCTGCTCCAGCGTTCGCTGGCTGGTTGCGAAACCAGGCATCGTGTAACGCCAGAATGTTGCTGCGCGGGCGTCCCACCAGATCCATGGCCTGCGCCGAGACCAGCAGCGCTTGCGTCGAATCGAGGCCGCCCGACACCCCGATCACCACGCGCTCGATTCCGGTGGCCTGCAATCGCTTGACGAGTCCTTGCACCTGAATCTGGTACACCTCGCGGCAGCGCTGGTCGCGGGTTGCCGCCTCGGACGGCACATAGGGGAAGCGCTCGTACTTGCGCTGCGGAAGCAGGCGACGGTCGCGAGGCAGGCGCAGCGGGCAGCGGATGGTTCGAAACTCCTCGAGCCGCGCGCGCTCGCGAATCACCGACTGTCCAAAACTTCCCATGCGCGTGCGTTCCTGCGCCAGCCGCTCCAGGTCGATCTCGGTGCTGATCAGTTGCGGCGTTTTGCCGAAGCGCTCCGACTCGGCCAACAGGTTGCCGTCTTCGGCGATCATGAGCGTGGCCATCCCAGGCCAAGTCGGTGGTCGATTCGCCCGGACCCGCCGAAGCGAAGAGATAAGCAGCCAGGCACCTGGCGGACTGCCCGGTGACGAGTTGGCGCCGATAGTCCGCCTTGCCGATGGTGATGTTGGATCCGGAAAGATTCAACAACACAGTCGCGCCCGCCAGCGCCGCGTACGATGAAGGCGGCACCGGCACCCACAAGTCCTCGCAGATCTCGACGAAGAAGGTCAGCAGCGGCTGGCTGTCGGCCTCGAAGAGCAGACGGTTTCCGAACGCAACCCCGCGCTGACCGAGCAGTTCGATCTCGGTCCGTGTGGCCGCATCGGCGGGCGCGAAATAGCGCTGCTCGTAGAACTCGCGATAGTTGGGTAGATATGTTTTGGGGATAACGCCGAGAATGCGGCCCGTGCCGAAATCACCACCGCGCAATTGAACAACAGATGATCGATCTGGAGCGGAGCGCCGACGACGCACAGCAGGTTGTGCTTTCGCGAAGCGTCGGCGATGCGCTGCAGTCCCGCGAGCGACGCCTCGAGCAGCGCTTTCTGATGGAACAGATCGTCGCAGGAGTAAGCCGACATCCCGAGTTCTGGAAACACGACCAGGGCCGCGTCCGACGGCGGCCGCCTGCTCCATCAGCGCGATGGTCCGGCCGGCGTTGAAGGCCGGATCGGCGACCCGCACGTCCGGCACCGCCACCGCGACGCGAACGAAATCGTGATTGTAGAGATTAAAGAATTCTTCGCCGGGATGCACTCTGGCAGGTCCTCAATCGATTATCCTGCAGCGGGCTTCGGCCGGATAATCTCGACCGAGCACTTCGCGTGCGTGGCGACGGCTTCCGAAACGCTGCCCAACAGGAACCGGTTTACGCCGCGGCGTCCGTGCGAACCGCAGACAATCAGGTCGGCGCCCCATTCGTCGGCGTCGCTGAGAATGATTTGCTTGGCCGTGTCCGAGGGCACCGCGACGGTTCCGGATACGTTCAGACCTGCGTCGCTCAGGATCTTTTCGGCGGCCATCTCGGCTTCCTCGGCATCGCTGCATGGCCGCGCCGCGCACGCTTCTCCATGGCGCTGGGGCTGAAATACGGGACCTGCAGCAGAGGCACGGAAGTTTCGGCCACGCTCAGAACTCGAAACTCGGATCCGGCCGGCCAGGGCCGTTCCGCGATCGACTGCGCGGCCGCCTGGGAACTGCCGAGCCGTCGGCCGCCAGCAGTATCTTCATCGGCTGGTGCGGGTGTTTCGCTACCGTCAGAGGCCGCATGATTTCCACCGAGCACGGCGCGAATCGCGCCACTGCCCCCGCCACGCTGCCCAGCAGAAAATGCTCCAGGCCTTTCGTTCCCCGCGAGCCGATGATGATGAAGTCCGCGCCCATGGCGGCGGCCTCGTCGACGATGACGGACTTCGGGTGTCCCGACAAGCACCAGCGTCTTGGCATCCAGCCCGGCCGATTGCAACTGCTCCGCCGCCGACCGAACCGCGTCCTGCGCCGCATTGCTCAATCCTCCACGAGCGATTGAACGTCCAGCACGAATGACAGGCTCCACCACGCTGAGCACCGTCACTGCCGTGTTGGCCGGCCAGGGCCGCGCCGCCACTTCCGCGATCACCGCGTCGTTCAACTCGGGCGGGTCTACAGCCAGCAGTAGATTCATCTACCAACCTCTTTCAGCATGCTCCGAAACGCACTGCCATGGAGTCATGATTGTGAAACACCATTATGTTACACTCCGCTTTCCGCCTTGTCAGGGTCGGTCATGAAAAACATTTTCCTCTTACTTTGCGCGAGCTCCGTCTTCGGGCAAGTCCGCTTTGACGTGAGATCGGATCGCGTCGCGATCGAGATTAACCACAAGCCCTTTGCGGTTCTGCATTACGGCCAAGAGGCGCACAAGCCTTACCTGCATCCTCTACTGACCGCGTCGGGCAAGCCCATCACTCGTGGTTTTCCCGACGATCCCGAGCCGGGCGATCCCACGGACCATCCGCACCAGCGCGGCCTTTGGGTGGGCACCGAGAAGTTGAGCGACGGCCAGATCACCATCGACCTTTGGGAGAACGATCCCAGCTACCACCGCCCCAACATGGGCCGCATCGAATGGAAGGACTTGACCGGCGCCGTGAATGGTGACGAGAAAGGTACACTCTCCATGGTCGCCAACTGGCTGGCGCCCGACGGCGGCACCCTGATCGTCGAGCGGCGCAGGATGATCTTCTACGCGCAGCCTGCTGACTGCCGCATGTTTGACGTGGAGCTGGAACTCGAGGCCGCGCGCAAGGTAACATTTGAAGATCACGACGACGCGCTGATCGGAATGCGCTTGAATCCGCGATTCGACGAGAGTGCGGGCGGTCTGGTGGTGAACGCACACGGTGCGCAGCACGAATCCGGTGTGCGGGGACATCGCTCGCCGTGGATCGATTGGACCACGGAACTCGACGGCGAGAAAGTCGGCGTGGCGTTCTTCGATCATCCTTCGAATTTCAACGCACCGACGCGCTGGCATCTTCGCTCGTTCGGATTCTTCGACGCGAATCCCTTCGCGCAGCATGAGTTCGACAAGACCGCGCCGGACGCGAGCCATACGCTCGAAAAAGGAGAGAAGCTCCGCATGCGGTATCGAATTCTGATCCATCCCGCAGGAACGAACGTAGCTGAGTTCTACAAAGCCTTCGCGGCGCAGGAGCACGCGCAGCCGTGAGGACAGTATTGGCTCTGTGTTGGCTGGCCAGTGTCCCACTGCGCGCCGCCGGCATCGAGGGCATCGTAACCGCCGCCTCACGCTCGGTCCCGATCGCGGACGCGCGTGTCGTGTTGCACTTCGGGGGCCGCGAGGTGCGGGCCATTACTGACGATCGCGGCGCGTTCCGAATCGCGCTGGCCGACAGCGATCCGAATCCGTCGCTCGAAGTTACCGCCGAGGGCTTTCAGCCCTACGTGCGCAGCATGTCTGAAATTCCCGCCGATGCCGGGCGTCTGAACATCCAGCTCGATTTCTTGAACGTCCACGAATCGATCGTCGTTTCCGGCAAGATCGCGAACCTGGAGAGCAACGCGCCCGGCGTGAGCCAGAGCGTCGCCAGCGCCGACCTGGCGGGTTTGCCCACCAACACGCGCAACCTGACCAAGTTCGCGCTGCTCGATCCTCATGTGCGCCAGGTAGTGGGCCTCGGCGGCGACGGCAACAACAACAGCCGGCTATCCATCGACGGCGGTTCTTTCCGGCACACTTCGTATCTATTGGACGGCGTGATCAACTATGACTGGATTTACGCCAACGGCCCCTATCAATCCGTTCCCGTGAGCGCCACCGAGGAATTGCGCGTCTTGACGAATCAATATTCTTCGCAATATGGCACCTCCACCACGGGCAGCGTCAAGGTCACAACTAAGGCCGGGACCAACGATTTCCACGGCGAAATCTTCACCTTGCTTCGGCCGAGCGGCATCCAAGCCGCGCCGCCCTTGGCGCCCTTTCACGTTCCGAACGAGCGCGAGCAGTGGGGTGCGCTGCTGAGCGGACCGCTGCGGAAGAACAAGACCCTGTTTCTGGCCGACTATGAGGGCGTGCGGCAACTGCGCGGCTCGTTCATTCAGTCGCCCAGCCCGTCCTTCTCCACCGGAGATACCAACGAGCACTATGGTCTCGCGCGCATCGACCACGTGGTCTCGGACAATCACACCGTTCTGCTGCGGCTCAACGGCTATCACTATTCGAACACCAACGCGAACGATCGCGTGGGTGGCTTCAATCAGCCCAGCACGGGCCGCGTCGAGCGCACGCAATCCTGGGGCGGGCAACTGGCGGATCGCTGGGTATTCGGGAGCACGCTCAACGAATTTCGCGCCAATTATACTTCCTATTTTCCAGACAGCGCCTTTCCGCTGAGCGAGTCCACCGGCATCAACCGGCCTTCCTACAGCACCGAAGGCTATTCTACGTCGAGCTGGGTGCACGCTCAGATCACCGACTTGAGCGATACCGTTGCGTTCAGCCGCGGCCGCCACAACTTCCGCGTGGGCCTGGAGGCCGTGCGCGTTACTGCTCGCGACTACTCTGACACGCCGTTCGGAACCTACACGTTCGCGCCGGGGCCACCAACCGCGGGACAAAACCCGATCAGCTATTCGCAGACTTTCGGCGTTGCGAACATCACTTATGGCGAGACGCATGTCGCCGCGTTCGCGCAAGACGACATGAAGATTTCGAACCGCGTGTCGGCGAATCTCGGGCTGCGCTATGAGTATCAGTCCGTCACCAACGCGCCGCACAATTTCGCCCCTCGAGCGGGCCTGGCGTGGAACGTCCGCGGAGATGGCAAGACCATGGTGCGCGCCGGCGCAGGGATATTTTACGACCAGCTCTATTTGTACATTCACCGGCGCTTCTTCCTCGCGGGGCCGGACTCTCCGCAGGTAGCCGAGTCCGTGGCGTTCGGATCGCCCGGCTTTCCGGCGTACCCGAACTCGCTGACCCTGCCGCCCGTCGCCGTACAATCGATCTCGCGCAACCTGTACCTGCCCGCGCCGAATCTGCGGAATCCGTACAGCCTGCAGTTCTCTCTCGGCGTAGAGCAGGAACTTGGCAACCGGTTCGTCCTCACCGTGGAAGGCATTCACAACCACACGCTCAAGCAGTACCGCGTGAACGATATCAATCATCCGGCGCCGTTCGTCCGCTCGGGCCCCGGTCAGACCCGCGGCGGATCGGTCGCTGACAAGACGCGGCCCTACACTACTCTGTTCGGATTGCCGGTGCGCGATGTCGCCGTGATTGAGAACAGTGCCTCGAGCCTGTACGACGCGCTCGATATCGGCGTGCGGCGCGCACTGGGAACGCGCTTTCAATTGCAGGCGCACTACGTGGTGTCGTCGTCGGCCGCGACCTCGATGTTTTATGCCGACGCCAACAGCGGCGTTCCGAACGAGTGGGACAACTGGGGATCGGCCGAACGAGGGCCGAGCGACACTTTCCAGCACCATCGCTTTGTCGCGAGCGGCTGGGCGGATCTCGGCTGGGGCGTGCGTTTCGGCTTGATCGCCACCTTGGCTTCCGGTCTGCCCGTAAATCCGCTCACCGGCACCGACAACAACGGCGACACGTATTCGTCGGATCGGCCGGTCGGCTTCGGCCGCAATTCGTTCCGCGCGCCGATGCAGGCCAGCTTCGATGCGTCGCTCGGCAAGACGCTGGTGGTGGCGGAAAAGCTGCGCGTGGAAGCCCGTGCCGAGTTTTTCAATCTCTTCAACCATAACAACTACATCACGGTGAACAGCATCTATGGTGAAGGGCCTGGGCCGCGCGCCACGTTTCTCGCTCCCATAGCGGGCGTGAACAACGTCGACCCGTCGCGTCAGATGCAGTTCGGGCTACGCCTGCTGTTCTGACGGACGGCGCGGAACCCACAGGTTCGGATACATCGACAGCACCACTTCGCCGCGCTGATTTTTCGCCGTGGTGTGGATGCGGACCACGCCGTGTGTCGGCTTCGACCGCGATGGAGTGACGGCGACCACCTCGAGCTCCGCCGTGATCGTGTCGCCCGGGCGCACCGGATTCGGCCAGCGCAGCTCGTCGACCCCGAGACCCAACACCGGCCCACCGCCGAAAGGCTGAGCATCGATGGTGAGCCGCATCACCAGCGCGGTGGTGAACCAGCCGCTCGCGCTGAGTCCGCCCAACGGCCCGTGGGTGGCCGCGTCCGCGTCGATGTGCATCGGCTGCGGATCGAAACGTGTCGCGAACTGCAGAGTCTCGGCTTGAGAAATCTCGGCTGACGGTGTGGTGAAACGGTCGCCGACGTTCAGGTCTTCGAGATATCGCACGCTGGTTGGATGCCGAAGACTGCCCCCGCGATTCACGCAGTGCTAAGCTGGTGCTCGGTCCAACGCGATGGCCGCACCGGAGGTGAGAGCATGTACCAGCGTCGCGAATTCCTGCGGGCCGCCGTCTGCCTTCCTGGCCTCGCTGCCGGGATGCTCCGTGCCCAAGGATCCAAAATGACACCTGCTCCCAAAGCGCTGGTCTTCGACACGTTCGGAACCGTGGTGGACTGGCGCGGCTCCATCATCGCCGAAGGCGCCGAGTGGGGCAAGGCCAAGGGCCTCACCATCGATTGGGCCAAGTTCGCCGACCGCTGGCGCGCCGGCTACGGACCCGCCATGAGCAAAGTGCGCAAGGGCGAGTTGCCGTGGACCAAGCTCGACGCCCTGCACCGCATGATCCTCGACGATCTGCTCAAGGAATTCAACATCACCGGCCTCAACGAGGAAGAGATCGATCACTGGAATCGCGTGTGGCATCGGCTCAAGCCCTGGCCCGATTCGGTGGCGGGCCTCACGCGCCTCAAGAAGAAATACATCATCGCGACGCTCTCGAACGGCAACGTGTCGCTGCTCACCAACATGGCCAAGTACTCGGGCCTTCCGTGGGACACGATCCTGTCGGCCGAACTTGCGAAGCACTACAAGCCCGACCACGAAGTCTACCTGACTGCGGCCGACCTGCTCGGCCTGAAGCCCGAGGAAACCATGATGGCGGCGGCGCACTTCGGCGATCTCCGGGCCGCGCGCGACTGCGGCCTGCGGACTGGGTTCATCTACCGGCCGAATGAGTATGGACCCGGCCGCCATGCCGACAAAGCGAAACCGGGCGACTTCGACGTGGTTGCGAACGACATCGTCGATCTGGCGAAACAGATGGGCGCTTAGGACGTCTGCGCTGTTACCGCGTGCCGCTCGGCGTGCGTGCGCTTGAGCGCTGCGCCGCAAAGAACCGATCGAAGAAATCCAAACCCGCCTTGTTCACATCGTGCTCCACCTTCACGGTGTCGCCGAACACCATCGACGGATCGCTCTTTGCATCGTAAGCCGGCCATTTCGTGAGACCCTTGCCGTTCGGATTGCCGGTCTTCGCGAAATTCACCCAGTAGTTCGACATCGCCTCCGACAACTTGCGGTCGGTCGTCTTGCCAAGCCCCGCGCGGACTCAAGTTGCCGAAGACGTACTGGATTTCTGACGCGTGATACGCCTGCAGACGATCCGCAGTTCGGCCCCGGCGCTACGCGGGTGAAGAAATACAGATAGGCCGGCGCCTTGCCCGACTTGGTCTGTTCGCGCGCCCAGGTCCGCATCTCCCAACCCATGCCTTGATCGCGCGTGCTGGTGTAGTGCGCTTCGGCGGCCTGCTGCATCCGACGTCGCCGGATACAGCTTCAGAAATTCGTCGGTGAAGTTGCCGAATCGCCGATGCGTCTGGTCGAGAAACGTCTTCAGGTTCGCATTGGCCGGCCAGGGCTGCAGCGTCGTCGATTCGTCGTGGTTGTAGCCCGCGATCACCGGCACGTCGCTCTGCTTGCCGTGCTCGAAGATCGACGAAACATCCTCCGGCAGGAACCAGCCATCGACGTTCGCAAAGAACGCCCCGCGCACCTTCATCAGATCGTCGGCCGATTTCGCACGCATCGCCGCGAGCGTCGGCGCTCCGATCCGCTCGGCCACTTCAGCTCCCGCTTTCTCCGCGTTCGCCAGCGAGTTCGACCGGCCGAAATTCGCGCCGCTCTCGCCGATCACGCGCTGGAACAAGCCCTTGGCCAGCGGCGTGGCCATCAGGAAATTCACCGCCGACGATCCGGCCGACTCGCCGAAAATCGTCACGCGCTTCGGGTCGCCGCCGAACGCCGCGATGTTCTTCTGCACCCAGTGCAGCGCCGCCACCATGTCGAGCAAGCCGTAGTTGCCCGACGAGTGCACATCCGATTCCTTGGTCAGCTCCGGATGCGCGAAGAAGCCGAAAATCCCCAGCCGGTAGTTGATGGTCACCACCACCACGCCCTTCTTCGCGAAGTTCTCGCCGTTGTAGAGTCGCGGTCGCCCCCGACCCGCGCGTGTACCCGCCGCCGTGAATCCACACCATCACCGGCCGCCGCTCTTTGTCCGACTTCGCCGCGGTCCACACGTTCAGATACAGGCAGTCCTCGCCCACCGGCTCGGGCGGCGAATAATAAGGAGAATTCTCCGGATACGGTACCTGCAAGCAGGAATTGCCGAACTCGGTGGCCTGCCGAACGCCGGTCCAGGACGCGGGCGTCTGCGGCGCCTTCCAACGCAGCTCGCCCACCGGCGGCTTGGCGTAGGGAATTCCCTTGTAGACTCGCACGGCGGAGTCTTGTTCCGGCAGCCCCGGAGACCAGCCCGGAATCCAGTTTTACGGGATCGGCCAGCAGCGCGACAGGGAGCAGCGCGAGGCACACGAGACGGCTCATGGTGTTCTCCTTCGTCGAACATCATAGAACACGCTGTTCGATCCCGTAAAGCGCTTTCACTGGGATCAACCAAAGATTGGTCACTCCGTGATAGTTTTCACCAACGCTTTTCGGTTACCTAAGTGAGGGTATCTTCTTCGCCTCGCGGCGGCCAGCCCGTAGTCCCCGCGGTCGATCAGTCCGGAAAGGTGGAGTGTCACATATGAAAGCGCTGATGCTGGGCATCCTGTGGGTTGCGGCCGTTCCATTTTCGGCTCTCGCGGTGGATGGAGTCGTATTGATCAATCAGTCCACGGTGATGGTGGCCGGAGGCTTCCCCTATACGATCAGCTCGACCGGGAGTTACAAATTCGCCGGCAACCTGGTCATGAACACGACTCAGGCGGGCAACCACGCCGGCAACGACACCGCAATTTTCATCGCTGCCAGCAACGTCACATTAGACCTGAACGGGTTCACCATCAACATCGTGAACAACATCAGCGGCTTGTCGCACAGCTTCACCGCCATCGCCGAAGTCGGTGCGCTCACCGGCACCACCATTCAAAACGGCCACATCGTATTGACAGGCTCCGGAAGCGTCATCAACGTCTTTCCTGCCGGCTTCAACGGCATCAAAATGCTCAACTCGACCTTCAACAACATCGACAACATTTCAGTTCTTACGGGCGGTGGTGTGATCTCGTTCACCGGGTTCTATAGCGTCGGCCTCGCCGCCGGCGCCAGGTCAGTCGTCACCCGGTTCATTACGGATGATGGCAGCGGGTTCCCCACGTGTCCGTCTGTTATTGCGGAGACTGTCGGCCTCGTGCCGAACAACGGGTGTGTCGCCTCGCTCAATGTCTTTCCCTGATGAGCGCGCGCTAGCTGAAAGCTCCCCACGGTGGCATCCGCTATAGTGGGCTACATGCGGTCTGTTCTTCAGGACGTCCGATACTCAATCCGCGGCCTGCTTAAAAGCCCGATGTTCACCATAGTCGCGCTGCTGTCGCTCGCCCTCGGCATCGGCGCGAATACCGCTATCTTCAGCCTGCTCGACCAGACGCTGCTCCGGTCCCTGCCCATTCCCAGCCCGAAAAACTCGTGCTGTTCACCTCTCCCGGACCGCGCCGCGGCCGTCTCAACAGCAACTACGAGCACCGTTCTTCACATTCTCATATCCCAGCCTATCGCGACCTGCGCGACGGCAATACCGTTTTCAGCGGAGTGCTGGCCCGGTTTCCCGTGAGATTCAGCTTGAGCTGGCGCGACCGCACCGAGCGCGTCTCGGGCGAGCTGGTGTCGGGCAACTATTTCGACGTGCTGGGAGTCCGTGCCGCGCTCGGCCGCACCTTCACGCTCGATGACAATCGCGTGCCGCGGTTCGCAGCCCGTCGCCATCCTCAGCTACGCCTATTGGAAGAGCCGCTTCGGCGCCGACCCGGGCGTTCTGAATCAGAGCGTCATTCTCAACGGCCATCCGATGACCATCGTGGGCGTTGCGCAGCGCGGTTTCCGGAGCGTCGGCTCCACCGAAGCCCCCGACATCTTCGTCCCGATGATGATGACGACAGTCATGTTCCCTGGCGGCGACGATGTCCAAAGCCGGCACTCGATGTGGCTGAACATCTTCGCGCGTTTGAAGCCCGGCGTCACCCGAGAGCAGGCCGAAAGCGCTCGTCCAGACCGTGTGGCGCACGCAGCTTCGAACACGAGGTAAGCGACTTCAACGATATGTCAGCGGCGCGACTCGAACTCGCTATCTGAATCGCCATCTGTCGCTGCTTCCTGCGGGGAAAGGAATTTCAGCCGTACCGCCGGAGCTTGGTCATGGTCTCACGATCCTGATGAGCATGGTCGGAGTTCTGCTGTTGATCGCCTGCGCCAACGTTGCCAACCTGCTCACCGCGCGCGCCACCGCCCGCCAGAAAGAAATCGGAATCCGGATCGCGCTCGGCGCCGGCCGCTTGCGGATCGCGCGACAGTTGCTGGTCGAAAGCTTGTTGCTGGCGTTGGGCGGTGGTGGCGCTCGGCGTGCTGGTGGCCATCTGGACCGGCCAGGCGCTGCTCGGTTTTCTGCCGGCCGATCCGCAGCCGAAGCCAGAATCGCCGCGAATCCCGATCGCGCGTTTTGACTTTTCACTCTGGCCCTGTCGCTCGCCACCGGCATTCTGTTCGGCCTGATCCCAGCGCTTGCAAAGCACTCGCCATGGCGTGGCGAAACCTTGAAGGATCAGGCCGCCTCCGTTATCGGCGGACACGCGGGCGTCCGCCGCAGCCTGGTGGTCGCGCAAATCGCGCTCTCGCTCGTGCTGCTGATCGGCGCGGGCCTGTTCGCCCGCAGCCTTTTCAACGTGAAAAACATCGATGCCGGCTTCCGCACGGATCACCTGATCGCATTTACCATTCAACCTTCCTTCAGCGGCTACGATCAGACGCGCACACTGGCGCTGTTCCGCCAGCTCCAGGAAAACATCGCGGCCATCTCCGGCGTTCGTGCCGCGTCCATGAGCCAGATCGCCACGCTCTCCGGCGACGCCGATATGTCCAGCGTCTCGGTGGTCGGCCAAACCAAGGACCGGAGAGACTCCGTACTGGACAACTTCATCGGCCCCGGCTATTTCGCGACCATGGGGATTCCGCTGCTCGCCGGACGCGACTTCAACGCGCAGGACACCGCATCGGCGCCGAAAGTCGCGATCGTCAACGACGTCATGGCAAAGAAGTTTTTCGGCAGCGAGAATCCCATCGGCCGTCGCATCCAGTTCGGACGCATCGATGCTCCCATCCAGATCGTCGGCGTAGTTCGCGCCGCCAAATATCGCAGTCTTCGCGAGGATGCCAGCCCGTTCATCTACTATCCGTACACGCAGCATCCAATAGATCCGCCCATGACGTTTTATGCACGAACCACACAGGACCCGCGCGCGATGGCGGCGCTGCTCGAGGAACAGGTCCGCCGTCTCGACCCCAACTTGCCGGTGTTCAACCTGATGACCATGGACCGCCAGATCGACGAATCGATTTTCACTGACCGTCTGGTCGCCGCGCTGTCGTCGGCCTTCGGCGCACTGGCCACCATTCTCGCGACCGTCGGTCTCTACGGCGTGATGGCCTACATGGTGGCACGGCGCACGCGCGAAATCGGCATTCGCATGGCGCTGGGCGCCGACCGTGCGCGCATTCTGCTCATCGTCATGCGCGAGGTCGCTTGGATGGCGTCGATCGGCATCGCGATCGCACTCGCGGCGGGAACGGCGCTCGGACGTCTGATCGGTTCGCAACTCTTCGGCGTAAGCGGGCACGACCCGATCGTCTTCATCGGCGCCACCGCAGTGCTCGCCATCGTTGCTCTCGCCGCCGGATACATTCCAGCAGTGCGCGCCACCAGGGTCGATCCGCTGGTTGCGCTACGCTACGAGTAATCGTGACTGCACGACACCTCGCCATCCTGCCTTGCTCGCGATCCCCGCGAATCTCACCGCCGCCACCTACGTCGGCTCCGCCGCCTGCCGCGCCTGCCACACGCGCATCTATGAGCGCTGGCAAAAAACGCCCATGGCCAACGTGGTGCGCGATCCCGCGAAGTTTCCCGACGCCATCATTCCCGATCTCTCGCAGCCCAATCCGCTGGTCAAATTCACGCGCAAGGACATCGCGTTCGTCTACGGCAGCCTGTGGAAACAGCGTTACTTCACCAAAATCGGCGACGACTATTTCCCGTTCCCCGCGCAATGGGACGTCACGCACAAAATCTGGCGGCCCTACTTCGCAGCCAATGGCACCGACTGGTGGACCTCGCTCTATCCGCCCGACAACATGAAGCGCCCCACCGGTCCGCTGTGCGACGGCTGCCATTCGGTCGACTACGACATCCACACCAAGCAGGTTTCCGAGTGGAACGTGGGCTGCGAGCGATGTCATGGCCCGGGCAGCGATCACGCCGCGCGCCCCTCGCGCACCAACATCATCAATCCCGCGCGGCTAGATTACGTCGCCGCCAATGACGTCTGCATCCAGTGCCATTCGCAGGGCCGCCCGCTCACGAATCCCATCGAAGGCAAATACTACGACTGGCCGGTCGGCTTCGAGGTCGGCAAGAAGCTCCAGGATTTCTGGGCGCTCGAGGAACACAAGCTTGGCGAGACCAGCTTCACGCACTTCGCCGAAGGCACCGCGCACAAGAATCGCATGCAGGGCAACGATTTCGTCCAAAGCGTGATGTACACGCACGGCGTGAAATGTTCCAGTTGCCACGACGTGCATGGCACCGACAACGACTCGCAATTGCTGAAGCCCGCCTCGACGATGTGCCTGGAATGCCACGGCCCCGGATCGCCCAACGGTCCGCACACGCGCACCATCGAAGAACACACCCATCATGCCGCCGCCAGCGCGGGCAGCGATTGCATCGACTGCCACATGCCCAAAATCGAAGTCACCATCGCCGACATCAACGTCCGCAGCCACACCTTCCGATTCATCTCGCCCACCGATACCAAGCAGTACAAGATCCCCAATTCGTGCAACCTTTGTCATCAAGACAAGTCGACCGACTGGGCCGCCGACGCGCTGCGCCGTTGGTCCGGGCCGTCGCCCTGGCGCTAACCCCGCTTAGTACCGTGACTCAGCCGGCCTGTACCGGTACTGTAGGAACTTCTCACTCCACCGTCGCCCTAGCATCCTGAGAATGGAGGCAGCGACTATGTCGAATTCGCGGAACGAATTGCAGCGATGGCTTCGCCTCGCGCCCACGTTTGGCATGGCGCTAACCGTGATGGCGGCCGCTCTTTTGCTCGGCAATTCCAAGCCGCCTGCGCGCGCCGCGACCCCAGCCCCGCCCGCCGCCGTTTATCACAGCCCGTTAGGCCTGAGAGTCGCGTCCAAGCCCCAACAGTTGGATGCCTATTGGGATCGCAACTCCTCCGCGATTCAGGGCGCCACCAGCGGAGTGATGCGCATCCACGATGGCGCCGCGTCGGAGGTTGTTCCATTTGATGCCCAACAGCTCCAGGATGGGCATTTATCCTATCGCCCGGCGACCAACGACGTAAGCATCCGCATGGAGGTCATCAACCCGCAAGCGGAAACCTTGTCGGAGTCCGTTCGCGTCGTGGCTGTGCCCTGATCTATTGCGAGCGCTTGATCCCCAGCGCGTTCAGCAGCACCTTCCCGAAAAATCCGCGGCGCCGACGGTCCAGGAAAAGCCAAGACAGCAACCCCACCGCGGCCGGCGTCTTGAAACTCGGATCCACCTCGCGCCGGCGCGCCAGAATCCCCGCCAGCGTCTCGCGCGGACGCTCCCGGAAATCGTCCAGCATCGCGGTCTGGTGCACGCACGAAATGGTGCAGAACGGCGCGCAGCCTTTGGGGGCGCAGCCTCGCGCTTGAGATCCTCAACGGTGTACTGATCGAGCGGAATGCCCGGCCGCCCGCGCTGCTGCGAGCAGTAGTGCACCAGCCCGTCTTCGCAGATATACAGAAAGCGCCCGCCCGCGCGGCAATGCCAATCAGTCGCGAGTCCGCGGCTGATGTTGTCCTGGAAACTGTCGAAATGCGAGAAGGAAAACAGCGACGACTTGCGCGAGCGAAATTGCTCGTAGACGTTCTTCTGATCGCCGCTGAGCGGCGCAAGCTGCCCGGTGTGATCGTGCAGAATTCCGACCGTGCTGTTGAACCCGAGACCGCGCGCGCGCCCGGATACCACCAGCGCGTCCTCCGGGTTTCGAATCCCCGCGCCCAGCACCGAGTTGATGGTCACGCCGAACTCGGCGTCCCGCGCCAGCCAGCGCAGCTTGAGATCCAGCACTTGCAGACTTTTCTTCGACACGTCGTCGGGCGTGACATTGTCGATGCTGATCTGCAGGTAGTCGAGTCCGGCGCGGTTGAGCCGCTCGATCCGCTCGGGCGTCAGCAGCAGTCCGTTGGTGATCAAGGTCGCGATGGCGCCGCGCTCGCGAATGCGCCGGATGATCGCGTCGAGATCGGGATGCAGGGTCGGCTCGCCGCCGCTCAGCGTGATGATGGTGGCGCCCAGCTCGCCCAGCCGGTCCACGCGCGCGAGCATCGTCTCGAGCGGGACCGGGTCCGATGTCCTGTCGTACTCGTTGCAATAGGTGCAGTCCAGGTTGCAGCGCCGGATGGGAACCATCTGGACCAGGATGGGATGCGCGGCCGACTGCATCGCCCGGGCGAACATCCGGGTTTCGCGGATCGTGCGGCCGGCTGCCTTGACTCGTTTCCGGAGTTTCATCGGCCCATCCTCTATTAGTGTGCCTGAAACCGAGCCGCCTCCGGGCGCCGCCGAACCCAACTTTCCCTGAAACTAAATTCAATATTTCCGCACCTAATGCTGTAACGGTTCTGAGCCGATCTGTAGATGTTATGACCTTTCAGGGTGAATCCGTAATCTCTTGCGTTTGGGGCGTGGTGCACGCGCCTGGGCCACGGAAAGTATCGAATCCCAACCAGCCGCCCGTTGCGCCGCCTTCCGCCAGGGCTGGCTTCCTCGGCCGGCTGCTGAGAAAAGCTACGCTGAACCGCCCGAACGCCGAGCGCCAGCGACCCTAGTTTTGCGCTCCGCCCGCCGATCCCTACAGAACTCGCCCCGAAGTTCCGAACCATCAATTGGAGCGCAACATGACAGCGGCTCGCCCCTATTTTGAGATTGCAAATCCCGAGATTCCGAACATTCTGCAGGGCCTAGGACCCGGGCTGCGGGTCCTGGACGTCGGCTGTGGTTCCGGCGTGCACGGCGCCGAGCTCGCTCGCATTCACGGACATCGCGTGGTGGGGGTGGACATCTCGGAGTCTTCCATCTTGAAGGCCCAAGCGCGGCTCGCGGAAGCCTATGTCGCCGACGTCACCCGGCCAGAACTATATCCGTTCTTTCGCGACCAGCGTTTTGACGTCATCGTTTTCTCCGACATTCTCGAGCATCTCTATGACCCGGCGGACGTCCTGACCCGGCACTACGCGCTCCTCGCTCCCGGCGGCCGTATCCTGATTTCGATCCCGAACGTAGCCATCTGGAACGTCCGGCTGGCCCTGCTCGCCGGGGTGTTCGAATACACCGATACAGGAACGCTGGATCGCACTCATATCCGGTTTTTCACTCGCCGCAGCTTCCGCAAGTTTGCCGCCGCCGCTCGTTTGAACGTCCAACGGCGGCGAACCACGCCGGGCATCCTGCGTCCGTTCGTTCCCTGGATCAAGAAGGTGTATGGCAAGGCGGGCGCGGGCGCATCAAGGGGATCGGGCGATTCCGCCTCGATCATGGAGTCCCGCCCCTACCGCTTCTACCTGAAGTGGCTCTACCCGATTGAACGCGCACTCTGCAGCGCGTGGCCGGGATTGCTCGCATTCCAGTTTGTGATTCTGGCTGAACCGACAGGCATCGTGTCCGCGCCGATCGAAGCGAGTCTAGGAATGATCGACCTTTCCAGGGAGCTCGAGAAGCAGAAGGTCTGAATTAGCGAGCTGACCGTGCCGCGGATAGGAGCGGTAAGTCCGAATTCCGCACTCGAACGTCTCGAAGACTTCCCGGAAAAGATTTCCAGCCCCTCCCAAGATCCAGACAATTCTCGACGAAGGTGGGTCCCACCTGGAGGTAGCGGGGCGTGTTGGCAGCAGTCAGAAATTCGGCCAGGCGTCCGCGCTCGAGGCCGTCCAGGGAAACCGTCCAACCGTCGTAGTCGTGCCGCAGGGCGAATTCGTGCCAGCGGCCATCGATCACGCTGGCCTGTGGCGCCAGCTTAGCGCGGACCATCGCTTCGCCGCGCACCACCAGCGAACCGGTCCGCGAAATGTACGCGAGAGGTTCGGTGATGTATGTTTGTTCGTCGGAGTTGGTATTCCGCTGCTGCACTGAAACCAACGGACCAGATCCCGCTGCCTCGAAGCCGAATACGAGTTCCGCGTTCGCACTGCTCAGCAAGTCGACCGGCACGCCGACCGCGCTCCGCTTGCCGTCCACGTCGCGGACGCCATCCAGCAGGAAATCGTCCTTCCAGATAGCCTGTACCGCCGGGTTGCCGCGGATTTCGTAGTCGCCTACTTTCCGGATGGGCGCAAGCTGCTGGACATAAGCTACCAACGATAAGTTAGCCAATTCAGCGCGCGTGCTTTGTGACAAACTGTCAGTCCACCAATCCGAAAGTTTCTTGTCATAAGCCGCGCAGATGCGCGATGAGCGATCGAGCTTTGCCACCGCTTTCCGTTGTCGATCCTCGGGCATGGTGATCGGCCAATCCGTCAGCAACAGCGGTGACCGTCGAAACAGGCCGGCGTCTGGTTTGGACGACCACAACAAAAAACTGTCTAGTCCCGGCTGCGTAATGAGCGCGTCGCAATGGTGACTTACATTGGAAACCACCCAGTCGAATTCCGCCTTTTCCACCATCGGAACTCGAATCAGCTCCGACTCTCCGAACCCGAGGCTTGGAGAGTGCCAATAGGATGCCCAGAGCGTTGTCACAAAGATGGTCAGCAGCGAGCTGGCCAGCACAACGACAAACTTGATCGAAAGCTGAAGCTGCTTCGGAACACCGGTGGGTTGCAACGAGACTCCGAGAGGCCATCGTAGAGCAGCACCAGGCAGCATACACAGAGCGGTATCGTGCTCCATGCTGTTTGAGCGCCCTTGATAGGAAACACCTGCAGAACCTGGAAGACTGCGACGGACGCGATGAACATGCGGGCGGCGCGGCTGCGGTCAGCGATGGGAGTCCGTCCGTCCGGAAAAACGATCAGCCAGCAAATGGGTCCAATGAGAGGAATATAGAACTGGAATAGCAGACAAGCTGCAAATGCCAACGCCGCTACCGCCAGGATTGCTTTTAACAGCGCGAGCGATCCCAGCGATTGCGAATTCGCACGGGGACGCAGTATATTCCACTGTCGATACGCCACAAACAGAAATAGCGGGACTGCCGGCACGCAGATCCAGGTGAAGACTGGTCTTACGATAATGCTCGAGTGGGTCGCAGCCACCAGCACAGTTTGATCGAACATATCCCGGAGGTTCGACCCGCATTCATGTGCGAACAACAGAATTGCTGCCAGCGACGCGACCGCCGAACCTCCTGCTAGCAACACCTGTTTCCATCCATTCCCGCCGGCAGTCGGCAGCCGGAAAAAAGCTACGCACGCAATGAGGATGCTCACTGTAGAAAACAAAAGAAGCTGCCAGGAAGGCAGCAAGAATGAGCGCATCAGTGCGAGAGGTGTAATCGTAGCGGCGAGAGTGAACAGGACGCTCAGAGCCTTCCACGGTCCCCGCCTTGGAATTGATGCCAGCATCCACAGGGCGATCCCTAACAGATAAAAGAAGCCGACGTTGATCTTGGTAGCCACCAGCACGCCCGCAATCGCTCCTAACATCGCCACTCTCACGTTCTCCGACAACCATCGTGCTTGAACTGACGCAATCAAAATCGCTACAGAGAGAAACAAAGCCACGAAATCCTCGGGATGACCGGGATTGAATCGGAGCGGAAAAAAGTGCGCCCCGGTGACTAGCGCGCCTCCCGCCGTGATGAGACCGTTACGAGTGAGTTGCCAGATCGAGGCCGTCAGGCAGACCCAGGAGAGCATCCAGATCGCGAGCACCCAAATTC
The DNA here is from genome assembly GCA_963792065.1 of Terriglobia bacterium. GTDB lineage: Bacteria > Acidobacteriota > Terriglobia > Bryobacterales > Bryobacteraceae > Palsa-89. Next base: position 3,578,088 of record CAWBUU010000001.1, on the reverse strand, counting down.
GCATCCATTGGTGGGTGATCTGTATTCCAAGAGATCGAAACAGCGTCGCCTTGATCAGGAAGGGCAGCGGACCGTGAAAATCGAATTGTTCCGTGTAGAGAGGTACGCCATCGGCGACGCTTCGAACTACGCCCACGCTATAGCCTTCGTCGTCGGCAGGTGTGTGGGATCCGAAGAGTCCTACAAAAGCTAGGGCCGGAATCAACAACAACGCGAAAGCGAGGAACAGCTTACAACTCATTGATAACACTTAATCAATCGGCGGCTTTACCGCCTAGCTTTAGCGCCAGATTCTCCTTTCCGCTCGGTCGCGAGTTGAGGTGACGTCGATCCTGCCAACATATCCACGCTCACGCAGTGGGAATGTCCTTTCCGAGTGCAGCGGGAGTCTATAGGAAACGGCTGAAAGCTCCGAATATTCAAGAGGAAAGGCCTCACAGGAGAGTTACTTTGGCAATCGGAATTCTAGGCGGTGGACTGGCCGGCATCACCATCGCCGCCCATCTCGAACAGGACTGCGAGGTCCTCGAAAAGGATTCGCGCGGCGGCGGCCATTGCCAGACCGTCCAGGAGCACGGCTTCACCTACGATGCCGGCGGCCCCCACATCATCTTCTCCCGCAACCAGGAAATGGTGGACTACATGGTCGCGCTGCTCGGCGACAACGTCCACCGCGCGCGCCGCAACAACAAGATCTTCTACCAGGGCCGCTACGTCAAGTATCCCTTCGAAAATGGCCTGTATGATCTTGATCCGCAAGACCGTTTCGAGTGTCTGTACCACTACATCAAGAACGACTACCCGCCTCCCCAGTCGAACTTCAAAGAGTGGATCTACCACCACTTCGGCAAGGGGTCTGGCCGAAAAATACCTGATCCCTTACAACGAGAAGATCTGGAACGTTCCGGCCGAGGAGCTGGGCCTGGAATGGGTGGAAGGCCGCGTCCCCAAGCCGCCGCTCGAGGACGTCATCAAAGCCGCCGTCGGTGTCGAAACCGAAGGCTACACGCATCAGCTCTATTACAACTACCCGGCCCGGGGCGGCATTGAAGCGCTGCCGCGCGCGCTCGCCAAGTGCGTCCGCAAGATCACGCCCGACTTCGGTGTCGGCCGCATTTGGAAGGAAGGCAGCCAGTGGTGCGTCAGCAACGGCCGCGTCACACGCCGCTACGAAAAAATCGTCTCCACCATCCCCATTCAGGAGCTGGCGCATTCGCTGGCCGGCACGCCGCCCGAGATTCTGAACGCAGTCGATTCGCTGCGCTACAACTCCCTCATCACGGTTGCGGTGGGCCTCGATGCCGCGCGCCTGCCGGACTACACCGCGATCTACGTACCGGATCCGAAGATCCGATTCCACCGCCTCTCGTTTCCGGCGGTCTTCAGCCCGCACAACGCGCCGGCGGGCAAATCGATCGTCGAGGCCGAAATCACCACCAATCCAGGTGATGGCACGCACGAGATGTCGGATGAAGAGATCCTGGCCGACGTGATCGGCGATCTCGAAAACATGGACCTGATCCGGCGAAGCGAAGTCTGCTACGGCCGCGTCCTTCGCACCAAGTACGGCTACGTTGTGCAGGACGACAACTACCGCAAGTATCTGAAGCAGGCCAAAGCGTATTTTGAACAGATCGGGATTCCGCTGTGTGGCCGCGTGGCTGAGTTCGAGTACATCAACATGGACGTGTGCATCGAGCGGGGACGCAAGGTCGCGCAGGCCCTGAGCGTGCCGCCTACACTTCCTGAGGAGCGCCTGGAGGAACTGCCGGCATGATTTCCGTCGCCATGATCACCATGAACGAAGAAGGCGCCGTGCGAAGCGTCATCGAGGACATCCACAAAGTGCTAGCCGGCCGCGATTACGAGATCGTCATCGTCGACTGAGCCGCGACCAGACCCCCGAGATCGCCGGCAGCCTGGGCGCGCGGGTCCTGCGCCAGTTCCCGCCCCAAGGCTACGGCCGGGCGATGGGCCGCGTGCTGAAGGAATCGCTCGGCGACGTCGTCGTGACCCTCGACTGCGACGGCACCTATCCGGCCGCTGAGATCCCGCGCATCGCCGACATGGTACTGAATGGGGAATGCGATCTGGTCAACGCCTCGCGGCTCGAGCGGAGGCCCGCCAGCATGCCGTGGCCGAACTACTTCGCGAACTGGCTCTTTGCTTTCAGCGGGAGCGTGCTGGTTGGAGTCAAGTCCACCGACCTGCACTCCGGCATGCGCGCCTACAGCCGCGAAGTGATTGACCGCGTGGAGGTTGATCCCAACGGTCCGGCGCTTCCGGTGGAACTGCTGCTGAAGCCCGCCATGGCCGGTTTCCGCATTCGCGAGATCTTCATCCCCTACGGCGAGCGCATCGGCGAGACCACGCTGCGCCGCTTTTCGTCCACCATCTGGACCTTTCGCCGTATCCTGCGCTTGGCGTTCACGCGTATGCCAGCCCTGCCAGCGGCGAAATTCGAAGCGAAAAACTGAGAAACGAAGCCATTTTGCCCTATTCGAAACCCGCCGCGTAAGCCGAACTAATAGCAGGAGTTCGCGCGACCTTGACCAGTCTGACCGACCTTTTGCAGGCTATCCGGGAAAACCCTGTCCCAGGAGCACCCCGCGGCCGTCCAGGGCGGCTTCGCCGCCGTGTTCATCGCCGAGACCATTGCCATTCTCGAACGGCTCGATCTGGCCGAAATCGAGCGTATGGCCACAGCCCTGTCGCATGTCCGCGAGCGAGGCGGGCGCCTCTTCATCCTGGGAGTTGGCGGATCGGCCGGACACGCCGGCCATGCGGTCAACGACTTTCGCAAGCTGTGCGGCTTTGAAGCCTACGCGCCCACCGACAACGTTTCCGAGTTGACCGCGCGCGCCAACGACGACGGCTGGGAGACCTGCTTCGCCGGCTGGCTGGAAGGCTCGCGCATCAATTCGCGCGATGCCGTGCTGGTCTTCTCGGTTGGCGGCGGCAATCGCGCTAAGAACGTATCGGTGAACATCGTGCGGGCGCTCGAAACCGCCGACCACGCGGGCGCCCACATTTTCGGAATCGTGGGACGCGACGGCGGATTCACGCGCGAAGTCGCCGAAGCCTGCGTGGTGGTCCCGCCGCTCTCTTCGGATCGAATCACGCCCCACACCGAGGGGCTGTGCGCGGTGCTGTGGCACCTGCTGGTGAGCCATCCGGCGCTGCAGCGCGCCGCGACGAAATGGGAGTCGCGTCTGATGACCGGCCGCAGGTTCTTTATCGCGGGTGGCGCGGGCTTCATCGGGAGCCACTTCACGGACCGGCTGCTGTGCGATCGCGCAGTCGAGCGGGTCACGCTGTACGACAACTTCTCCTCGGGCCGCGAGTGGCACTACGAGCAGCACAAGGACGATCGGCGGCTTACCGTGATTCACGGCGACGTCAAGGACCTGCCGGCGCTCGAACGCTGCATGGAGGGGCACGACGTGGTGATCCATCTCGCGTCCAATCCCGACATCGCGCGCGCCGCCACCGAGCCCGACATCGATTTTCGCGAAGGCACCTACCTGACGCAGCAAGTAGTGGAAGCCATGCGCCGCACCGGCGTCCCGCGATTGCTCTACGCCTCCGGCAGCGGCGTCTACGGCGACCTGGGCGACTACGAAGCCGAAGAAGACTACGGCCCGCTGGTTCCCGTTTCCACGTACGGGGCGAGCAAGCTGGCCGGCGAAGCGCTGATCGCCTCCTACTGCGCGATGTTCGGTCTCACCGCCTGCGCGTTCCGCTTCGGCAACGTGGTGGGCGCGCGTCAGACGCACGGCGTGGGTTTCGATTTCATCCGCCGCCTGCGCGTCCAGCCGGACCGCCTGCGCGTGCTGGGCGACGGATCGCAAAGCAAGTCCTACATCCATGTGGAAGACGTGGTGGAGGCGGTCCTCACGGCGCACGAACGCACCGCCGAAAATTTTCAGGTCTACAACGTCGCCACCGGCGACTACATCACGGTGACCGAAATCGCGCAGCTGGCCATCGAGGTCATGCGGTCTGACCGAAGACCAGGTCCGGCTCGAATACACCGGCGGCGACCGAGGCTGGAAGGGCGATGTTCCGGTCGTCCGCCTGAATACCGACCGCATCCGCGCCTTGGGCTGGACCTGCCGGCGCACCACGCGCCAGGCGCTGTGCGTCGCGCTGCACTCCATGCTCGACGACGCCCGCGCGGGGAGGCTCTAAGTCATGCGCCGCGCCGTATTTCTGGATCGCGACGGCGTGCTGAACCGCGCCATTCTGCGCGATGGCAAACCGTATCCGCCTGCCTCGCTGGCCGACCTGCGATTGCTGCCCGGGCGTCCGCGAAGCCTGCCGCAAGCTGCGCGAAGCCGGCTTTGCCCTGATCCTGATCACCAATCAGCCGGACATCGCGCGCGGCGCGGTGAGCGCCCAGCAGGTCACCGATATCAATACTCGCCTGCAAGCGCTTCCTGCGACTGGACGACATCCGCGTCTGCCCGCACGACGACTCGGATCGCTGCGGCTGCCGCAAGCCCAAGCCCGGCCTGCTGCTCGAAGCAGCGCATGACCGAGAGCATCGACCTGCGTTCCAGCTACTTGGTTGGCGACCGCTGGCGCGACGTCGAAGCCGGCCACCGCGCCGGATGCCAGCCCATCTTCGTCGACTACGGCTATCGCGAGCGCCAGCCGGACGGGCCATTCTGGCGCGTCCACTCGCTCGGCGAAGCCGCCAACTGGATTCTCACGAACCGTGCAAATGGGGTTACTGCGACATGCCTGATCAAGTTTCCAACCTACGCGTGAAAATATTCTCCGACAGCGCCGACCAGGCGTCTATCCTCGAGCTGGCGCGGCATCCCTGGATCAAGGGATTCACCACCAACCCCACGCTCATGCGCAAGGCCGGCGTCACTGATTACGAGGCGTTCGGGCGCGCGCTCACGCGCAGAATTCCGGATCGCCCGTTTTCCTTCGAGGTCCTCTCGAACGATTTCCACGAAATGGAACGGCAGGCGCTGCGCATCGCCACCTGGGGCGAGAACGTGTACGTCAAGATTCCCATCACCGACACGTACGGGCAAAGCTCGGCGCCGCTGGTTAGCCGGCTCGCGCAGCAATGGTGTGAAAATCAACGTCACCGCGGTCATGACGCTGCAACAGGTGGATGCGATTCTTGCCGAGCCTCATCGACGGTCCGCCCAGTTGCATTTCGATTTTTGCCGGCCGCATCGCCGATGCCGGAGTCGATCCGCTGCCCATCCTGCGGGGAGCGCTGGCGCGCCTCTACGACCATCCGCACATCGAGCTGATCTGGGCCAGCCCGCGCGAGCTGTTCAACATCGTGCAGGCCGACATGATCGGCTGCCACATCATTACCGTGACGCCGGATCTGCTGAAGAAGCTTCCGCTGCTCGGCAAGGACCTGACGCAATACTCGCTCGAAACGGTGAAGATGTTCGTCGACGACGCCGGAGGCTGCTGCCTTCACCCTCGAGCCTCAGCCCGCGCCACAATCCGCCGAACTGATCCCAGCCGAGCAATAGGACGGCGTTGCATCGCGGCGCATTAGACCAGGAACGCTTGGACTAATTGACGAACGCCAGAAAACCCGAGATATCCCAGGCCCGTCCCGATCATCGCGCCCGCGATCACGTCGCTCAGAAAATGCATCCCCAGCAGAATCCGCGAGATGGCGATGCTGATGGCGCAGAACAAAAGCCCGACGGTTAAAGTGGGTAGAAGAGCAGACAGCGGCATGCGCGACCGAGAATGCCGTCATGGTATGGCCGGAGGGAAACGAGAACTGGTCGGGCGGCAGCAGCGTGGCCCAGCAATGCGGCTCGATCTGGCAAGGCCGCCGGCGGCCCGTGAAACGCTTCAGCACCATGAACAGCAAGACGCTCAGCACCGCAGACGTTCCAGCGGCGCCCAGCGCGAAGAAGCGATGCTCGCCACCGAAGAGCAGGATGGCCAGGCCCATCGCGTACCACAGCCAGCCGTCACCGGCGCGCGTGGCGCTGATGACATAAGCCGCGCAGCCAGCGGGGCGCCTCCCAATTGTTCGCCCGGCGCATCACGCTATAGTCGCGTCGGAGAATGAATCCGCGCATATTGCTGTACTACCTCTACTACTGCCATTTTAACAAGCTTCAAGATTACATTCTGTTGAAGAAATGTTTTCGATTGTATTTTCCTAGTCTTGTTTCGAACAAAAATGTGGCAAGATGTTACATTGAGCGCGTCACCCGCGAATACCTGAAAAAACTGGACTTTGTGTACTTCGAGGCCGGCGGAGGCCACCGCGCCGCCGCCCAGGCCCTCAAATCCGTCATCGAAGAGCAACAGCGGCCCTGGGAAGTCCGGCTGGTCAATCTGCAGGAAATTCTCGATCCGCTGGACATTTTCCGCAAGTACACCGGCATCCGCATGGAGGACGTCTACAACCTCCTGCTGAAAAAAGGCTGGACGCTCGGCTCACCGCAATTGACAGTGCTGATGCACGGACTGATCCGCCTGTATCATCGGCGGCCAAGTCCGCTTGCTCAGAGAAATTCTGGTCGCAGGAGAAAGCAGACCTGGTGGTTTCGCTGATCCCGAATTTCAATCGCGCGCTGCGCGAGAGTCTGCCTTCGACGCCGCTCGTCACCATCCTCACGGATCTCGCCGATTACCCGCCGCATTTCTGGATGGAGCGCCAGCAGCAGTATCTGGTGTGCGGCACCGACAAAGCCGTCGAGCAAGCCGCCGCGCTTGGTTATTCGAGCGAGCGAATCTTCCGGGCATCCGGCATGATTCTGCGGCCGAAGTTTTATCAGCCCGTCACTGTCGATCGCGCCGCCGAGCGCGAACGCCTGGGACTCGATCCGAACTTGACCACCGGCCTAGTGCTGTTCGGCGGCGAAGGATCGAGCGTCATGCTCGACATCGCTCGTCGAGTCAGCGCGCCGAAGCGCAGTTCATCTTCATCTGCGGCCGCAATGCAAAGCTCGCCGAGCGGCTGCGGCGCCTGCCAACTCGATTTCCGAAATTCGTGGAAGGCTTCACCAGCGAAATTCCGTACTACATGCACCTGGCGGATTTCTTCGTGGGCAAGCCGGGACCCGGCAGCATCAGCGAAGCGCTGGCTATGCGGCTGCCGGTGATCGTCGAGTGCAACGCGTGGACGCTGCCGCAGGAGCGCTACAACACCGAATGGATCCGCGAGCGCGAGGTCGGCGTGGTTCTGAAATCGTTTCGCGATATCGACGCGGGTCTCGGCGAGTTGCTTGAGCCGGCGAACTTCACGCGCTTTCGGTCGAACGCAGCGGCGATCCAAAACCGCGCGGTTTTCGAGATTCCGGATATCCTCGATTCTTTACTGCAGCGAGGAACCCCGTGACGCCCATCGCCTCGCCGATCAGGAACAGCGGCCAGTTGAACGAATTCGGCATGCCGCCGGCCAGGGTGTTGCGGTAATCCCAGACGAAGGCCAGCACGATGACGAGCGCGCCGGCGAGCACCGTGAACCCATGCAGCGGCCGGGCCGCAGATCGTCCGAGCCGCAGCACCATCACGCCGCAAACGATCATGGTGGCCGCCACCACCATCGGCGCCCACACCGGACCCACCCACGGGAACGGAATCAGAAACAGAATGTCCCAGGCCGCGAGCGAGTCCGGCCAGTGGATCATGCAGCCTGAGAGACGCGTAGAACGCGATGTCCCAGACTCCGAACGCGATGGCGAACGCGGCGAAGCGGTCGAGGAACTTGCGGCCGCACACCAGCGCGATGCCTGCCAGCATCAGCATGGTCGCGACCTCGCGGCCCATGCTCGATCGCCAAACGCGCGCGGGTTGTCGGGACCCGCGTCGGCGAGTTGCTGCGTCGGTGATCAGCGGAAACAACTGATAGCGCCGCGCGGTCCGGATGAAGCGCTCGCGAATCGGATCGTAGATGGCGCGCAGGTACACCACGACCGCGGCCTCGACGTAGCCGAAAGAGATTCCGAACAAGAATAAAGCTGCGATGGTGCGGCGCATAGCTTCATTCAAGCACGGCGAGCACAGCGCGGGCGCTTCGTGGCTTCTCGGGCCAGGCGTGCTTCGGGTAGCGGCGGCTCAGCTCGCGCCGCACCTGCGGGATAAAGGCGCTGCCAGAATCCCGCCAGGTCGGTGGTGGTCTGAACCGGGCGCTGGTTCGGCGCAAGCAGGTGGACCACCAGCGGGACTTTGCCGTTCGCGATGCGGGGCGTCTCGCGCAGGCCGAAGAAATCCTGCAGTCGCGAAGCGACCCAGGGCGGCTTGCCGGCTTCGTAGTGGATCTTGGCCTGCCGGCCGCTCGACAAACGAACGCGCGTGGGCGCGACTTCGTTCAGCAACTTCGCATTCGCGCGCTGCTCGAGCATACGGGATCATCGACGCCGCGGCGGCTTTCAATTCGGCGAAGCTTTTGAGGCCGGAGCACAGTTCGCGAAAAGCCGTCTGCACATCGAGCTGCCGGAACACTCGCGTGCTCGGAAGCGAAGGCGACTCGTGCCAGAAATTCGCCGAGCTCGTCGCGATCGACGAAGCGCTCGATACCGGACTTCGAGGGCTTTTTCTGCGAGCAGTTGCTGCGGCTTGTTCCGGATCGGGCGCGCCGCTGCGCGTTTCATTGATGATGAGGTTGTCGTAGAGCAGGGAACTGACCGCCTCCACTCGCTCGGCGGTGCGATTCCATTCGACGCCCGCGCGCTCGCGTACGCGATCGGGAAAAAGATCGATGAGCCAGTCCGGCTCGATCGCGCAGTAGAGCCGAACCAGCGGCTGCGCGTGCTCGCTGCGGTCCTCGATGTCGACCGCGACCAGGAACTCGGCGTGCGCCTCGCATTCGAGCCGCGCCGATCCGCCGGAGGCGAGCAGAAGCTGGTTGTCCTTGCGCGCGCCGCGCGACGCGATCCGGGAACGCCGCGAGAATCGAAAGCGCCAGCGCATTCGGATCGTGCTTCTGCGTTTTCGGCGGACGAACGATGCGCCGGATCTGTTCGCAATGTCGTCTTGGTGTTCGCGTCCCACTCGGAGTCGAGCAGAGGCAACAAGTCGCACGACTCCGATCGCGCGCCCGCGCTGAGCAGCGCCGCAACTGCGCAGCCGTCTTCGCCGGCGCCGCGCTCGACGGCTTCCATCACCAGCCGCGCCAAGCGCGGATGCAGCGGGATAGCGAGCCATGCGGCGTGCCTCCTCGCCGGTCGCTCCGAGGCGTTCGAGCAATTCTTCGGCGCGCGCCACCGCAGGTTCGGGAGGCGCATCCAGCCACGCGAGATCGCCCGGATGCGCGATGCCCATAGCGCGAAGCGTGAGGCACAGCTCCGAAAGCTCGCGCCGCATGATCTCCGGCGCGTCGTGCTCCGGGCGGCGGCTGAAGTCTTCGAGCGTGTAGAGCCGGATCACACGGCCCGGCGCGGTGCGGCCTGCTCGACCGGCGCGCTGCGTCGCCGACGCTTTGCTGATGCGCGAGACCGCGAGCGTCGGAAGTCCGGTCCAAGGGGAATCGCTCGCCATGCGCGCCAGACCGCTGTCGATGACCGCAGTGACGCCTTCCACCGTGATGGAGCTTTCGGCGACGTTCGTAGAAAGGATCAGCTTTTGCTGGCGCCGCCGGCGTGACGGCGCGATCCTGTTCGGCGGGCGAGAGGTCGCCGTGCAGCGGAAGCACGAGCAAGTTGTGACGCGCAGCGATCGGCTGGCACTCGCGCGATGCGCGCCGGATCTCGGCAGCGCCCGGAAGGAACACCAGAATGTCGCCGGCATGCTTTTCTTCGAGAAGCTTCGCGACTGCCGATGCGACCTGCGCTTCGAGCGGCGCGGCAGAGTACGGCTGATGCGTGATCGCGAGTTCGAACAGGCGACCTTCCGAGCGCAGACACGGGCGCGCCGCCGAGCGCCGCGGCAATGGGCGCTGCGTCCAAAGTCGCCGACATCACCACCAGCCGCAAGTCCGGCCGCGAGGTCGCCTGCAGCCGGCGCATCAGAGCCAGCGCCAAGTCCGTCTCGAGATGCCGCTCATGAAATTCGTCGAGCACCACCACGTCGACGCCGGCGAGCGTCGCATCGGAGATCAGGCGCCGGGTGAGGATGCCTTCGGTGAGGAAGCGCAGGCGAGTCCGCGCGCCCGCGACTTCTTCGAAGCGGACCTGATAGCCCACGGTCTCGCCGATGCGCTCGCCCATCTCCTGCGCGACCCTGCGAGCCGCCATGCGCGCGGCGATGCGCCGAGGTTCGAGCACCAGCACCTGGCCGCGCACCAGCGAAAGCAGCGCGGGAGGAACGCGCGTGGTTTTTCCCGCGCCGGGCGGCGCCTCGATCACTAAGTTGGACTGTTCCTCAAGCGACCGCACGATCGCGGGCAACAAGATCGTCGATGGGAAGACGCAACGCTACGGCTTCTTCGGCGTCGTCGGTGGCGTCGACGGCGGCGGCTGAGTCTTGTTGGGATCTTCGATATCGCCGTACTTGATCACCGTGTCGCTCTTGAACTGCTTGTAGTCCTCGTACTTCACGGTCAGCTTCATGCGCTGGTCGCCTTCCCGGAAGTGCAGGTCGCGTTCGCGAACGTATAAGTGGGGAACCAATACTTGCCGTCGATCTGCTCGCGGTAAGTTTCGAACTTCGGGATATTGGTTGTCGTCGTTCTTCTTCTGGTATCCGATGCCGCGGCCGTAACTCTTGACGATCTGCAGATCGCGGTCGTCCACCCAGACTTCGCCTTCAAAGTAACGCTGGCCCTGATTCGAGCTTCTTCGGCTTGACGGCGAACACGTACGTGCCGATCTCGTCCACCTGCTCGCGGCCCAGATAGCGAACGTAATACTTGGGCAGCTCGGCGGTGGTGAGGACGAAAGGTTGGACGTCGCGCAAGTCCTGGATGTCGCCGGGATCGAGCTGGAACGCGGTCAGTGTGCTCAACGGGCGCATACGAAACTTTCTCGGTGCGCTTGCCCTCCGGCGTAAAGACGATGTCGCTGACTTCTTCCCATTTGCCTGTGACCGATCCGCCCATGTCGAGCGACATGACGCGCGCGGTCTGGCGATACGTGTAATTGCCGCGAGCCTCGGCGAACGCGGCTTCCTTGGCGGCGAACTTCGCGATGATGTCGTCGACTTGCGCGGGCGTTGGTTCACCGGAACTGGCGGCGAAGGCGGCGCCTGCGAGAAGAATCAGAGCAGCAACGAAACGCATAAGGTCTCTCCAATTTCGACGAGGCCCGCTCGAGGCGGGTTTCTGCTTTCAGTGTAGCGCCCGACAGGCGCCAGGTGTCAGGTATCAGGAAAGGATCTGCTTCGCGATGGTCATCTTCTGCATGTTGCTGGTGCCTTCGTAGATGCGGCCGATCTTGGCGTCGCGATAGAGTTTCTCCACCGGATAGTCCTTGGTGAAGCCGACGCCGGCCAGGATCTCGACCGCGCGCGAAGCCGTGTTCTCGCCTACCTGGGAAGCGAAATACTTCGCCATCGCGGCTTCGGTGACGAACGGCAGACCCGGCGTCGCGCATGCGGGCGGCGTTGTAGACCATCAGGCGCGCCGCTTCGACGTCGGTCGCCATCTCGGCCAGCTCGAACTGCACGCCCTGAAAATCGGCGATGGGCTTGCCGAACTGGTGGCGCTGCTTGGCATATGCGATGGCGTGTCCAAGCGCGCCGTGCGCGAGGCCCACCATCTGCGAGCCGATCGCGATGCGGCCTTCGTTGAGCGTTTCGATCGCGATCTTGTAGCCTTTGCCGACTTCGCCGAGGATGTTCGCCGCCGGCACGCGGCAGTCGTCCATGATCAGCTCGCAGGTGGACGAAGCGCGAATGCCGAGCTTGTCTTCCTTCTTGCCAACCTGGAATCCCGGAGAATCTGCGCTCGACGATGAAGCACGTGATGCCGCGATGCCCCGCTTCCGGATTCGCGTTCGCGAACACCAGGTACACGCCCGCTTCGCCCGCGTTGGTGATCCACAGTTTGCGGCCGGTGAGCAGATAGTGATCGCCGTCTTTGCGAGCGCGCGTTGCCAGCGCGAAGGCGTCCGATCCGGAACCCGCCTCCGAGAGTCCGAAGCAGGCCACCGTGTCGCGCGCCAGTTTCGGCAGGTAGCGGCGCTTCTGATCGTCGTTGCCCCAGCGGATGATCACGTTGTTGGCGATGGTGTTCTGCACGTCGACGATCACGGCGGCCGACGGGTCCACTTCGGCCAGCGCTTCGACGGCCAGCACGCATTGAAAGAAGTTGCCGCCCTGCCCGCCGTATTCTTCGGCGATCTCGATGCCCATCAGTCCGAGATCGAACATCTCTTTCAGCAGATCCTTGCGAAAAACGCCGGCGTCGTCCATTTCGCGAACGTATGGTCCGATCCGCTCGCGGGCGAACCGCCTGACGGTGGCCTGAAACATTTTCTCTTCGTCGCTCAAAACGCTGAGCGGGGGCGCGGACACATGGATGGTTTCGGTAGCGCTAGCCATATGAAATTCTCTTCCCAGTCTACTACTGGGCTTGGCAGCCCGCACTTGCAATTTCGCGTCGTCCCGGCGCCAAGGTGTATAATCGCGAGCCAGAGGAAACTATGCGAATTTGGTTGATTGCCGGACTGGCGGCCACTGCGATTGGGCTGTGGGCGTTCCAGGGACTGCCGCGCTGCACGTCGGTGGAACCACTCACCGGCAAGGCCGGCGATGTCATCACGGCCAAGGGTGAAAATCTAAGGAACATCGCCGAAGCATACTTGACCGACGGTCAGAAGGACACTCGCGTCAACGATCAGCGATCAGACCGACGCCGAGTTCAAGTTCAAAGTGCCGGAAATGAAGGCGGGCAAGTACCGTCTGCTGTTTCTGTCGGGGAATCGCGCGTCCCTGGTCGAGCAGCCGGTGCTTTTCACCGTGGAGTGAGCCGCGATCAACCCGGCAGCAGCATGTACGTGACGATGCCGACGGCCGAAAGCTTCTTGTGCGTGTCGAACAGATCCACGCGGCTAACGAATAAAGTTTTTCCGGCTCGCAGCGCATAAGCGCGTGCGACAACCTTGGCGCCGGCAATCGGACGCAGATAGTTGATCTTCAACTCGCTGGTCGTCGCGTTTCGTTTACCGTCGTAGGCATGCAGCATCGCGTGCCACGCGGCTTCGTCGGCGATAGATGCGATCACGCCGCCGTGCAGCACGCCCTGGCTGTTGTCGTATTCCTTGCGCAGCGCGCATTCCACGGTTACGCCGTCGGTGTGTTTGCGCACAACTCGAATCGCCAGGGTGTCTTCGAAGGCCATCTGGATATGATACGATCCCGCCGCGCGCTAACGCTTCGGCACCGCGATTGTGATGTTGCGATACTTCAGGCCGCCGGTGTGGTCGCCTTGCAAGTAGATCGGTCCGGGTTCCGATTCGTGGCTGTCGAGCGCGCCGCCGGTGATGCCGGGGATCTCCTGGTTGTCGATGATCTTCACGCCGTCGCGAATCACGCGTGACGGTGCGGCCCACCAGCGTAACGTCGTAGCTTTCCCATTCGCCGGGACGTTTCGGCAAAACCTCGGAAGGCGCCAGGAATCCGTAGATCGAACCCATGCTGTGGAACGGATCGTTCTTGCCCACGGGCTCGTATTCCACCTGGACCTCGTAGCGTCCGCGCAGATACACGCCGCTGTTGCCGCCTTGCGGGCAGTTGTATTCGATGTGCAACTTGAGGTCGCCGAACTTGCGCGTGGTGTGGATGTTCGCGCCGCCTTTGTCGTTTCGCAGCTCGCCGTCCTGCGCGGACCAGTAAGTCTTCGACGGGATCGTCGACTTCCCACCCGGTCGAGATCTTTTCCATTGAACAGCGGCTCAGGTTTGGTCCACGACGCTGGCGCGCGCCGGCTCAGTTGTGGTGCTTGCACGCCGCTAACCTGGACATCGCCGCCACGCTGTGCGATGCACGACGCCGCTCAGCTTCCCGCCGCTGGCGCTGAGTTCCCAGGTGCCTTCGGATGATTTGAAGGTCAACTTGTCTCCGTCGACGGTCGCCTCCGATCCCGGATGCACGCTGCCGGTTCGCCCGACGACGCGGACCGCGGGTGTTGGGGATTCGTCGGCGAGTTCCATCCAGGATGGATAGGTCGCGCTGCCCGCTGTCATGGTGAGATCCCAGCGGCCGGCGAACGGAGAGCTTGCGCCCATGCGAGCGACGCGGCCACTCCAAACGCAAGCAAGATGGCTGCGAGTCTCGATGTTGGTGCATGCTTATGCCAGGTCCTCGGGCTCGAATCGGCAAGCGACGCACGCGCTTTCCGGTTGCGGCGAAGATCGCGTTGGCGACGGCAGGCGCGATTCCCGGTGTGCTGGCTTCGCCGATGCCGCCCGGCGCGCTGCGGCTCGGCACGATGTGGACTTCGACCTTCGGCATTTCGTCGATGCGCAGCACGTCGTACTGATGGAAATTCGTCTGCTGGACGCGGCCGCGATCGATGGTGATGCCGCCCTTGAGAGCCGCCGAGAGTCCGAACACGATGCCGCTGCGGATCTGCTGCTCGATGCCGGCGGGGTTCACGGCGTAGCCGCAGTCGACCGCGCACACCACGCGATCGACGCGCAGCTTGCCGCGATTGACGGAGACTTCGGCGACCTGCGCGGTGAAGCTGCCGATGTTGTTCGACGACCGAGATGCCGCGGCCTTTGCCCGCCGGGAGCGGCTTGCCCCATCCGGCTTTGTCGGCCGCGAGTGTCGAGCGCGGCCAGCAATCGCGGCGCATTCGGCGAGCAGACGACGCCGCACTTCGAACGGATCCTTTCCGCCCGCCGCTGCCAGCTCATCCGATGAACGACTCGGCGAAGAACGTGTTCTGCGAATATCCGACCGAGCGCCAGTAGCTCACCGGAATGCCAGGATCGAGCGCGTGATAATCCACCAGTATGTTTGGAATCGAATACAGCATGTCCACCACGCCTTCGACGCCCGTGCGAGCGACGCCATTGCGGAGGCCTCCGAAGGGCGGGCAGATGAGCCGCGCGGACAACGCGACGGGCCAGCCGTCGGCGTCGAGTCCGCCTTGGAAGCGCGCATAGGCCGCGGGCCGATAGAAATCCTGCTGCAGGTCGTCCTCGCGCGACCAGGTGAGTTGCACCGGACGTCCGAGAGCCTTCGACACCTCGACCGCTTCGCCGACGTAGTCCGAGCGCGCGCGCCGTCCGAAGCCGCCGCCCATGAATTCGGTGTGGACCTGCATCTTGTCCGGCGCGAAGGCCCGTGACTTGCGCGGCGATCTCGCGCGCCGCGGTCTGGCCTTGCGTGGAAGCCCACACTTCGCAGGCGTCCGCGTCGCACGTCGCGCGACGCAATTGAGTGGCTCCATCGGAGCGTGCGCGAGAAACGGCGTTTCGTAAACCGCTTCGATCTTCTTCGCGGCTGCCGCAGAGCGCGCCAGCCGCATCGCCGGTCTTGTGCGCCACCGCGCCGTCACGCTGCGCGTGCTCGGCGAAGTCCTTGCTGATGCCGGCGCTCGTAACCGAGGCAACCGCGCCTTCGTCCCACTGGACTTTCAGGACGCGGCGGCCTTCCATCGCGGCCCAGGTGTTGTCGGCGACCACGGCGACGCCGTTCGAGATCGGAACGACGTCCTTGCACGCCAGGGATCGTTTTGCTCTTGGAGGCATCGAAGCTGGCGACTTTTCCGCCGAAAACCGGGCAGCGCTCGACGACCGCGTGCAGCATCCCGGGCACGCGCACGTCGATTCCGAACGTCGCGCGGCCGTTCACTTTGGCGTGCGTGTCCAGCCGCTTGGTGGGCTTGCCGATCAATCGGAACTGGCTCGGGTCCTTCAGGGCGACGTTCGTGGGCCGCGGCAGTTTCGACGCCGCTTCCGCCAGGCTTCCGTAGCTCAATCGCGCGCCGCTCGCCGTGTTCATCAACTTCGCTCGACTCCGCGCGGCATCGCGACTTGTCGACACCCCAGCGCTGCGCCGCCGCTTCGACGAGCATTTCGCGCGCCGTTGCGCCCGCCGCCCTGAGCGACTGCCACGAAGTCCGGATGCTCATGGCTTCCGACCACGCCTTGATACGGTCCGTACTCCGGGCTAACGCCTGGAAACTCAGTTCGGATCTTTTTCCAGTCGCACTCCAGCTCCTCGGCCAGCAGCATCGAAAGCGACGTCACGGTGCCTTGGCCCATTTCGGCTTTGTGGATCATCAGCGTGACGATGTCGTCGGAGCCGACGTGCACGTAGGCGTTCAGCTTCGCGTCGGTGGACGCGGCGGCGAGTTCGTTGCGCTCCGGAAGATAGAAGCCGATCAGCAAGCCGCCGGCTGTGGCGGCGCCCGACTTCAGAAATGTTCGACGATTCACCTGGACGCTCATTTCGAGGCTCCTTCGGCCCGCTTGATCTCGGCCGCGCGATGGATGGCGCTTCGAATCGTGTCGTAGGTTCCGCAGCGGCAGATGCTGCCGTGCATCGCCTCATCGATGTCGGCGTCGCTCGGTTGCGCCGTCTTGGCGAGCAGCGCGGCTGCGGTCATGATCTGGCCGGACTGGCAGTAGCCGCACTGCGGGACGTCTTCTTCGATCCAGGCCTGCTGGATGGGGTGGCTTGCGTCCGTCGGACAGCCCCTCGATGGTGACCACCGTCTTGCCGGCGATGGTCGCAATCGGCGTCACGCACGAGCGCACCGGTTGTCCGTTGATGTGAACCGTGCAGGCGCCGCACAACGACATGCCGCAGCCGAATTTCGTGCCGGTGAGGCCCAGCGTGTCGCGCAGCACCCACAAAAGTGGCATCGCGGGAACCGCGTCCACGGTTTGCGGCTTGCCGTTCAGGGTGAATTTGACTAAGGCCATCGTCGCCTCCTTTGGCTTCGTCGCTATTCGAAAGTATACAGCGCAGGCGTGCTCAGGCGCTTTGCCCGGCGCGCCGCACAGCGATCCAGCCATAATGAGAGAGATGGAAGCCTTCGGCGATTGGCACGAGATCGCGAGGACGTTTGGTCAAATCGCGGTCGCATATGCTTTGACCTTCGTGATCGGCTGGGACCGTGAGCGCGAGGCGCACACCACCGGTATCCGCACGTTCCCGATCGTCGGCATGGCGAGTTGCGGCTATCTGCTGATTCTCGGACCGCAGCCCGACGTGGCCGCGCAATCGCGCATTCTGCAGGGCTTGATCACGGGCATCGGATTCGTCGGAGGCGGCGCGATTTTGAAAGAAGGCGCCACCGTCAAAGGAACCGCGACCGCCGCGAGCGTCTGGAACGCGGGTGTCATCGGCGCATCGGTAGCCATGAATCACTACGGGATTGCGATCATGCTAGCCGCGCTGAATCTGCTGACGCTGCGCGCGCTGCATCCGTTCATGAGCTGGATCGATCGCCGACGCAAGCCGGAGGAATAGTTGCCGATGACAGGGTTGGCGTCGCGCCGCCGATACTCTGGAGTTGGCCGGTAATCGAGTTTCTGAGTTTGCCGTTACGACGGGCCTTCATTAATTCTTGAGGCGCGCCACAACCACCAGCGCCGCTCGATCAGGTTCCCGGGAGGCCGGCCGGTCTTGAGATTGGCGAGCCCGTTCGGAGGCACGTCGAAGCGCGGGTCTGAGAACCAGCCAGAATTCGTCGGCCGGAAAGTTTTCCGCCCAGCGCCCGGCTCACCTCCTCGGTGTATCGGCGCTCACCGCCGCTGGGAACGCTCAACGGGGTTGCGTCCAGCGCGATCGTCATGTTTCGATGACGCCGTTAGCCGCATGCGTACTAGTACCAGGCCAGTACCAGTGCTCCCTGGTGGAATGCTCCCCGTTCAAGGCAGAATAGCTATCAGTGGATGCGTTCGGCCTCCGCTCGGAGAGCAGTCATCGCGTGCAATCCCCTCCGCAAAAGCGGCCGGGGCGTATAATTGGTTGAAAGAGTCCGAGGGAAACGAAAATGCTAAGATTCACTAGCGTCTGTCTGGTTACGGCCTGCCTTGTGTTGGCATCCGGCTGTAGAAGCTCCAAGGAAGACTTCGTCGCCAAAGGGAACAAGCTGGTTGAAACCGGCAAGTACGAGGAAGCGATCATCAATTACCGGAAGGCGATCCAAAAGGACAGTAACTACGGCGAGGCCCATTACCGTCTCGGCTTGGCCGCCATCAAGTTGAATGAAGGCCAGGAGGCCTACGACGCGCTCATGCGCGCAACCCAACTGCTTCCCGCCAACGTTGACGCGAAAGAGAAGCTCGCGAATGTCTGTCTCAGCTTCTACCTGCGAAACGGCAACCGTATTCCTGCGCTCTACAACCAGCTCATACAGTTGTCAGACGAACTTCTTGCGAAGAATGCCAATTCCTATCAAGGCCTGGTTGTAAAGGGTTATATCGCGTTAACCGACCAGAAATCCAATGAGGCGATTTCGTATTTCCGGCGCGCCATGGCGATGAACTCCTCTGACCCCGGTGTCGTAACCCAAGTTGTCATGCTGCTCCTGAAAGACGGCCAGGTTACAGAAGCGGAGACTTTAGCGTCGGACCTGATCGTGCGGCAGAAGATATCTTACGCTCCTATTTACGACACCATGTACACCTACTATGCAGAGGCCGGCAGGTCCGCCGACGCCGAGAATATTCTGAAATCCAAGTTCAGCAATAACCCCAAGGTAGCGGACTACGCACTCCAATTGGCCCGCTTTTATTACCGGGCGCAAAAGCCGGAGCAGATGAAAGCCACCTTGCAGCGTTTGCTTGACAATCCGAAGGATTTTGCGCAAGCCCGGCTGTGGGTGGGTGACTTCTACCTCGGCGTTCGTGACTACGCGGAGGCGATCCGCTACTACCAGGAGGGCGTAGGGGCCAACTCCGACGGGGCGCAAAGGGTCCTGTTCCAGAAGAGAACGATTCTGGCCTTGCTGGCAGCCGGAAAGAAGGACGAGGCCAGGCGCCTATCCGAGACGATTCTAGCGGAGAATCCAAAGGATGACGAGGCTCTCCGGCTGCGCGCGGACATGTTGATGGATGGCGGTGCATCTGCCGACCTGGCCAACGCCCTGCGCACCTTGCGGGACCTTTCGGCCCGGCATCCGAACGACCCTGCTTTGCGGTTCCGGCTGGGCCGTGCTTATCAGGCCACGGGAGATCTGGAATCCGCGCGGACACAGTTTCTGGAGGCTATCAAGCAGAAGAAAGACCTTCTGTCAGCGCGGTACGAACTGGCGGAACTGGATCTTAGCTTGAATCGCCCGGCTGAAGCTCTGCAACAGTGTAATGACATCCTGCAGGTTCGGCCCAACGACCGCAAGGCGCGGCTTTTGCGCGCCAGAAGTTGGACCGCGACCAACGATCTGCTGCAGGCCCGCGCCGAATTGACCGCTTTGAACAAGGAAGCCCCGGGTGACCCTGAGGCAGAGTTCTGGCTGGGGATTGTCGCCATCCGCCAGGAGAAGTATCGCGAGGCTGTCGAGATCTTTGAACGGCAGCTTCGCGGCAAGGGAAACCCGCGATCGGCTGCGGCGCTCGGCGTTGCCTATGCATCTCAGCGGCAGTTCGACAAGGCCTTGGACGTCCTTCGCCAAGGACTGAAGAATTGGCCCGATTCTCCGGTCATCCTGGAACGCCTGGCCAGTACTGAGGCACTCGCCGGTCACTACGATGCGGCCATCACTCAGTATCAGAGAATGGCAGCTTCTCAGCCGAAATCACCCTCCCTGCGCATGCAAATGGGCAGTGTGTATCAAATGAAGGGCGACTATCGCAACGCGGCCACTTTCTTTCGGCAAGCATATGACCTGACGCCCAGTGACATCACGGTCGGTTTGTCTCTGGCCGCAGCCTTGTCCCAAGGCGGCAATGCCGGCGAAGCCCGCAGCGTCTATCAAAAGATCCTGAAAGAGCATCCCGACAACGCTTCCGCCTTGAACAATCTCGCCTTTCTCCTTGCCGATACCGGCGGTGATCTGCAGGAAGCTCTCCGGCTCGCCAAGCAAGCCCTGGACAAGGCCCCGGCTGAACCCGGCTACTCGGATACCATCGGCTATATCTACCTCAAACAGGGATTGCATGACAACGCCGTTCGAACCTTTGCGAATCTCGCCAAGAAGTATCCTAAAGTCGCTCCTTTTCGGTACCACTTGGGACTAGCCCTCTACGAGAAGGGTGACAAAGCGGCCGCGATGAAGGAGCTTCAGGCGGCGCTCGCGAGTCATCCGTCGCGTGAAGATGAGTCGAGAATCAAAGAGTTGATGAATAAGATCGGCTAGCCACCCTGGGCCCGCCTTCAGCGCCATCGAGCCGCCACTCTTCCAGCGTAAGGGGGCGTGCCGGTTTTGCCTCGTAACTCGATAAGTGCTGATGCAGCCGACAGGCTTCGCGAGTCTTGGACTAGATCATTCAGCATTGCGGCTAGCCGCTCGTCTTGCGTCCGAGTCCAGCGGTAATGCGATCATCGGCGTGGTGCGCAGAACAGCATATCTGAATTTAGCCAAGTCGACCACACAGCAGCCTGGGTTAACTGGCTTCGCTCGAGATTGCAGCGCGGCTAACCCATTTCTCCCGGCGCTCAGCTGTTCGGACTCGTCAGTCTTACCGGTGGATTTTCGCCTGCGGACTGGCCCCTAACAGTGAAGCAGTTGGATTGAAGCTCGACGTACAGACCAGTGTGCCGCTCGGGAATGACGAATTGTTGGTGACTCGCGAGATCGACGCCTGAACTATATCGGACCCGTTGCCTGCCCTCATTTTCTCTACTAGAGAAACTCGGTTCTGACCCGGCTAACCCCTTTTCGTACCAGCCGAAACTGGGATTTTCGGCAGCCTTTGCCGGCCTGCACCAGACGGCGCCCGATCATCCAATGCGCTGGTGCGGTCGATGATTGTAGTGTTTCCGCCATGCAGCTAGGTTGTCCCCAACCCCGCGCGTGCTCCAACGATGGGAACCATTCCACACGTTGAGGCATTCATCGCGCAGCCGGCCATTGAAACTTTCGATAAACCCGTTTTTCCACCGGTGTGCCTGGCCGGCTGAAACACAACTGCACGCCCGTTTGAATGGCCCATGCTTCCATGGCGCAGCCGACAAACTCACTTCCATTGTCCAGAGTAATACTACGCGGAGCTGTTCCGCGCTCCGCTATGGCTCGTGTGAGTGCAGTCACAACTTTGGGTCCATTCATGGAACGATCCGCCTCCAGCCACACACATTCGCGCGTGAACTGATCGATCACGGTCAGGATCGGGATGCAGCGGCCGTCGGCCAGTTTGTCGCTGACAAAATCCGCCGACCAGCAATGATTCGGACCCAACGCCTGTGCCTGGAGAACGCGCTGTCGCCGCGCGACCTTCTTCCGTTCCACGCTACGCACCTTCAGGTTCTCTTCGTCGTACAACCGATACACGCCCATAGCGCACATGCGTGGTTGCGATTTCCCGCAGGCGCCGTCGGAGCGGTTCCTGCTTTTCCTTTCTGCTTTTGTAGAGCAGAGTCCTCCACGGCAGACAAACGAGCTGGGCCGCACGCCGTGCGCGGATCTGATATGCCTCCCGTGCCCCACCTCGCCAACCGGCATCGCTGGCGAGATTTTACAGTTTTTTTTAGACAATCTCCGGCAAGATCTGACGGACCAGCGAAAGATCCGCCAGAAGCCGCTGCAATCGCCCCATTCTCTTCGTGCAACGCAGCTGCATTCGTGCCGAGTCGGGCGACAGGGTGGCGCCAGCTTCGTTTCGCCCGGCCAAGAACCCAAGATGGCTTGCCGGCTACATCTGATTTCGACGGGACGGTGACTGGTGAACGGAAGTGAAGCCTTGGAAGCTACTGCTCGGAAGGAGGAACCGCAGAGGTACTGCCGGGGCAAAACATCCCGCCAGGACGCCAACCAGCGTTGGCATCCCGGCAGGTGAGAAGGTCATTATCGGATGGAGAAGTTGAACTTGCGACGGGCGTAGAACAGGCCAACCAACCCAGCAGCCAAGAAACCAAGCTGACTCGGTTCGGGAACGTTGGAGTAGTTGTTGGTAACCCTCGATATCGACGCCGTGCTAGTCGCACCGGACGTCGCCCCGAAGTCCTTCGTGATGTACAGCACGCTAACGGGCGCATTCAAGATGATGTGCTTGTCAAGCGGTCCGGAAGGATTCTGTACTGCGAACTGATTGCAATCCGTTGAGAAGCCCCCTGTGCAATATGTCTCAGTGAAACTCGTTGCTCCGCCGACGCCAGGATCGCCATTGAAGAAGATCGAGAGATCATCGATTAAGGTCCCGTTCAACCCCGTGACCACAAAGGTCAGAGTGGCATCCATACTCTGTCCGGGAGGCGGGACGATGAATCCAGGGTTGAACTGAAAGCCCTCGTTGCCTAATACGTCGAGCGGAGTTACGCCGATTTGGGCGGCAGTTGGCGGGAGCGATCCGCCGGCCTGGAACCCGAATTGACTGAATTCCAGGTTATTCGTAACGCAGCTCGTCCCGAGGTAATTGTCGTATGTCGTGGTAAGACACGTGGTGGTTGCCATCGCGCTCGACACAGTGACCAGCGCGACGATCAGTAAAAAGTAGAAACGTTGCATGTTAAACTCCATCCTCCAATTTGTTCGTCTCGGTCGACTCATGTCTCCGTTGCGAACTTCCCTATACTAAGGCGCTTCCCTTATGTGGCGCAAGGCCTAGTGAAGCGTTTTTGTACTAGTACCTTAGAGGGGTGGTGTCCGCAGTTCATAAACCATTGAATATAATGACTATCTTGGCTTGCGTGGGAGCGCTTCCAGCGGCCGCCTACATGGTACAGTCCTAGGTGAATTACCTTGGTTTGGGGCCGGGCAACGCCCTGATGTTGGAGGCGCTCTTTTCAGAGAGGCTGCAAAGCCCATGCCAGCATTGCTAGTTAGTCTCTATCGCAGCGTCTGCTGCACCGAGTTCGAGGTCCCGACGTCATTGCTGACTGTAGCCGCAATCGAAGCGATGGTCTGCAACAAGGTCTGCCCTGTTCCCACTGTGCCTTGCAGTGTGAACGGGATTGCGGCCGTGAACTGGCCGCCAAAAGGAGTGGACGCCGCACTTTGGAACCATACCGCCGAGGCCTGCCGCAGGTCGACCGAGACTTGCGGCGAGGCAAGCGTGAAGCCGGCCGCCGCAGTGAAAGTCAGATTCAGCGTATTGACACTGCGCGTGGTGGAATAACCGAAGACGCTGACCGTAAACCCGTTCGTGGTTGCATTGGTAATGTTGATGGCGAGCAGCGTGGGCGCCGAGGCCGGAACCGCGAATTGCAGCGTGGGCGGATTGGTGGGAGTCAGGTCGAGTCCGCCGTTCTGAGTCAGGAAGGCCGGCGTCAGGATGATGCTGGTCGCCACCGTACCGGTTTGCAGGAAGATCTGTGGTCCCAGGCCGGCGAAATTGGCGTCCGTGGTATTGGCCGGAATCAGGAACGGAACCACCCGGCCGCCGGTTGAGAATTGCACCGCCGGATCGATTACCTGGTTGCTGCTGGTGCTGAGCGTCAAGGTTCCAACCAGAGCCACCGGATAGCCGCTTGCCAGCTTCAGACTTACGCTGGGCTGAGTCTGCGGCGCGACGTTTCCGCTGGGACCCTGCAGCGTGTAGCTCGGCAGCGGCGGCGGTTCGTTACCGGATCCTGTCAGCAGGATCTGCGTGGTATCGATCCGCAATGTTCCGTTTGAAAATCCGGTGACCAGCGGCGCGAACTTGATGGTGAACTGGGCAGAACCATCCGGATCCAGCGTGAGGGGCAACCCCGGCAACGCGGAAACCGAGAACGGACTCTTCGCTTCGCCGACTCCGATATTGGAGATCTTGGCTGGCAGCGTGCCCTTGTTGGTGATCACAAAGGTGACCTCTTCGGACTGCGTCACGATGATCGGGCTGAATACCACCGCGGGGCTGGCGGCGGTCAAGTCAATGGTGCCGATTGCCGAGATGTAGGAGAAGGCGAGCTTCGGACCGAGCCCGTTTCCGGTGAGTGCGAACAGATCCCGGCCAACCAAGAGGTTGCCCTTTTGAACCCCTGTTGCGAGGGGCGTGAAGTTGATGGTCAACGTAAGGCTGTCGCCAGGCTTTACGGTGAGGGGAAAGACCGCGGTCACGTCGGTGAACTGGAATGCCGATCCCGCTAGCCCCGGAACGCTGAGGACGCCGTCTGCATTCCCGATGTTTTGAACTCGAACCGTCAGGCTGTTGGTCTCGCCGATCGCGGTGTCGGGGAACACGATGGGTCCGGGCGGCGTAACCTGCTCCGGCGTGTCGCCGGTTAGCAAGGTATAGGAGAACGAGGCTGAAATGCCGCTGCCGGTCAGGTTTACGGTAAGCACCGTTCCGGAAGCCAGCGTGATCGTGACCTGATCGTTATCCGTTCCCACGGCAGTCGGATTGTAGGTGACCTGCAGTTGCAGGTTCACCCCAGTCGCCAGAGTTGCCGGGAGCAGGGGCTTCCCAGTCAGCTTGAACGCCGGACCCGCCGGCGAAGTGATGTCCTTGATCTGGCCGGAGCCGCTTCCCTGATTCGTGATGTTCAGCGCCGCCAGCGCAGTGGTGTTGGTCTGGGTGCCCGGAAAGATGACGGATCCGCCCGATTGTATCGGCACGACGTTCGGCGTGGCTTGCAGGAAATAGCTCAGAGTGAACGAAGGGCTGGTGCCCTGTAGAATCAGGACAATCGAGTTTTGCTGCGTGGTAGGGGTGCCGCCGGGCGTCGTCGCCGCCACCGGTTCAGTAAAGACGATGGTGAACTGCGCGTTGGAGGCACTCGCAGTGGTCGGCTTGTAAGTGATGTCGAAAGATGTGCTGTCGGTGCGGTTCAGCACCACAGGCAGCGTGTCCGGAAAATTAACGGTAAAAGTCTGCGATCCCAGCAACTGCGGCGCCTGCGAAATCGTGGCCTGGCTGGTGCCCGCGTAGGTGGCTCGTACATGCAGGGTCTGAGCCTGTCCGATCTCCGCGTTAATGCCGAGGGTGGAGCCGTTGGCGACACTGAATGCGCCGCTGGACGTGGTTACCAGGAGCTGAAAGGGAAATGTCTGGGCCGCCGCGCACCCGGCCGTCAGGGCCATGAGCGCCACGCAGCGCGCCAGGAGGTTGCGAGTCATCTTATTCCTGGCCTCCCTGGACCGCGGGCACGAAGTACACCGCCATTTGGGGCCGGCTGGTGAGCAACCAGGCAGGCTCGGCGGCCTTGGCGCGGGAGGCAACCAGGAAACTGTCGCGTCCGAATTCGTCAATGCCAGTCGGCACGAAGGAAAGCGACAGGCTGGCCACTTGCTGGCGTGTCGTCAAATCGTACTCGCGCAGCAACCGGTCGGAGCGGCTGGCCACGTAGGCCATTTGCCGGCCGTCTGCACTCAGCACTGGGCGCACGGCGAACGGATCGGCCAGACCATCCAATGCCAGAGTCGTGCGTTGGAACGTTCCCAGGTTCAGTACCGTCAGCTCGTTGGCCGCTGCGTCTACCACCAACAGGCTCTTGGCATCCTGAGAAAAAGCAAGCGCAACGGGATTCCCGATCTCGAGGACGGAGTTGAAAGCCTGGCCGCCGATCGCGAGATAAACGGCGCCGTTATGCCGGGCGGTTGAAATGCGACCCGCGCCGAAAGGAGCGCGACGCGGACGAACGGATCGAATCGGCGTATCGCCTGAAATCGCTACGGCCACCTGTTGGCCGAGCGCGTCGGCTGCAACGGATGCGAGCGAGCCGCCCAGATACGACAAATCCACGCGGTCGTGAGCGGCAGGACTCAGGGGCAGCCCCGAAATGGTTTGAATCCAGCTTCCAGCTCGTGAATACAGCACCGCTGAGCTGCCGTCGCCCGACCAGGCGATCGCTTCGGGCCGGCCGCTGATGCCGCTGAGCGGCGCCACCACGGCTTGAGAGGAGCTCAGCCGGGTGACCAGCAAGCACTCGCCGCCACGGAACGCAATGGCGAAGTCCAGATGCGGGGCCACGGATGCGAAATCGAGGCCATCGACCAAGGCCGGTCCGAAAAACGCAGCTCCGGGAAAACCCATGATGGCCCGCAAGCTGGAAGTGGGGGAATCAAATGTATAACTCTCCACCGGCCCGGCCAAGCCAACCGGCTGACCGGACGCGGCTCCGGCGGATAGCACGCCAGCCAGCAAGAGCAGTAAACAGCGCATTCGCTTAGCGTCCAATGGTGGGTGTCCCCGGGGTAATAGTGACGGTTGGAGGTGTCGAACCGCCGCCCGAAGATCCGCGGGTTGCCAGCACAATACCGGTGATGGCGCCGGCCGCCACGGCTCCAAGCGCGAGTTTCACCCACAGGGGCGAATACCAGTGTTCGCGTTTCGCTCCGAACCCGACATCGCCGTTGCTGCGCCGCTCGGCCACCTGGTTCGCGTTGGACATCTGAAAGCTGGTCTGACCGATCTGATTGCCAAAGCTGGCCGATACGTGCACTTCAAAGGAGCCGGTCTCGTTGTTGGCGAGCCAGTTCATCGCCGCGGCTTGGCCCTGGCTATTGGTCCGCGTGGTCTGAGAAGTCTTGCCGCCGGGAAAGGTCGCGCTGGGCCCTCGCAAAGGGAAACGGAAGACCACTTCGGCGCCTTCCACCGGCTGGTCGTCCCGATCGACTACTTCGACCACCAGCGGCGCCATCAGCTTGCGCTGCAGATCGTTTACTTCGCCTTTGCCAGCCAGCGGAATCACCCGAAGCGATTCGACGGTGGGCAGACTCGACGGGATCAAAGTCTGGGGGGCCGCCTCCGGTGCGGCAGGCTGCTGGGAGGCAGGGGGCTGTGCAGGTGAAGGAGTTTGGGCGTCTCCCAAAACAGGCGCCAGCGCCATCAGAACCGAAAGGAACTGGGGCAGTCCGGCGTGCATCCGCCAACTCTTGGGTCCTGGGGATCTCATATTCATCCTTGGCTTCTCATTCAGCGGCCAGCTCGGTCATCGTGTCACGAGGTAAAGCAGGTATGGAAACATCGAAAGTGACATGGAGCCGACCGTGCGCACAAAGATCCCGGTGTAGGATCGAGGAACGTACAAAATATCGTTGGGCAACAGAGGAACGTCGTTGTCCTTCCCTTCGAAAATACGCTTGACATCCACCTCGATCGGAGCGCGCCGGCTGGTATTCATAATCGGACGCAGGATTCTGACTTTGCCTCGCATCGCATCGCGGCCGAATCCGCCGGACATGGTGAGAACCTGTGCGATCGAAATCGATTCCCGCTCGCCCAGCTCAAGGCTTCCAATTTTTCCGACCTCTCCGGTAACGTAAATTTGACCGGCTTGTTCCGCCGAAATCTGATCGTAAGGCTGCAAAAGTATGTCTTCGGCGGGATTTACACTCTGCGTTAGACTGGCGTAGTTGATTTCAACCGTGCTGATCTTCTTATCAGGATCCACAACGGCGTTGGGAAGCGGAATCGGACCATATTCCGCGCGGCGCGTAATCCGGATATGACGGCTGGCGTTGGGTTGCAGGCCGCCGACCTGCGTCAACATCTCAATCAGCGTTCTGGTGCCGCGCAGAGCGTACAGCCCGGGAGCGCGGAAGGCTCCCACAATGAAGATCGGCTCGCTGCGAAACTGCGTGACGATGATGTTCACTTGCGGCTCGGTGAAATACTCACGCAGACGCGTTATCAGATCGGTCTCCAGTTCCTGAACGGTCATGCCCCCGGCGTGAATGCGTCCCAGCAACGGCAGATTGATATTGCCGTCGGCATCAATGAGAAAGGGCTTCTCGTTGATCTCCTCGGCGTTGGAGCGAATCAGGATCTGATCGCTGGTGTTGAGAGTGTAGTTGGGCCGAATCGAGTCGCCCGGCAGTTGCCGCGTCGGACCACCTACCGGTTGAGCCTGTGGATTGGCCGAGGGTTGCCCCTGCGAGTTGGACGGCTGCCCGGCCGCTTGGCCCGGAGGCCCTGGGTTGGTCTGCTGGGCCTGTATTGTCAGAGTCACGCAGAACAGGGGAATCGCGAGGAGGCTCCAATACCTAGGAAACATGGTTTTTCTCAATCGTTCTATCGGCGGATCGTTGCGGAACTTGAAATTTGCCCCGATCATCCCGGCGCCTTTTTTCGTTTGGGCTGGATACGAGCAAGCAGGCGTCATGTCCCCTTCCGGAACACTCCCATAGGTTGACGGATCTTTTGACATTTGTCAACACTTTCAATATTCTAGCAACCCTGCCGGGGAATGGAATCCGTGAGAGGCCGCTAGCTCCGCTCCATCCCTGCTGGTCTCAAACGGGGCGATGCTACCGGGCGCACCCAATTGCGGTCCACCTGGGCCGACACCGAGCGCTTCAGAAGATTGATGGACACTACCAGCCGCCACTTGCCCTTCTGCTCCACCAGAATGCCTTCCATTCCGGCCAGCGGACCGCGTTCGATGAGAACCGTCTGACCAACCTCAAGGAACGGCCACGGACCCACCAACAATCCGGATTCCACCATGCGGCGGATTCGTTCGATCTCCTGGTCTGGTATGGGCGCCGGAATTTTTCCAAAACCTACCAGTCCGACGACTCCCGGCACTGAAAGAACCGGCAGCCGCTGGTTCGGATTCAGACGGCAAAACACATAGCCCGGAAACAGAAGCTGATCGACCTCTTTCGTCCGGTCGGACCACTTGCGCTCACTCTTAAAAGATGGCGCGAATTTCTCGTAGCCACGGTCTTCCAAGTGAAGTTCGGCGGTGCGCTCAAAGTTGGAGCGGACTCGAACGGCATACCAAGGGTGAGTTACTTCACAATCGATCTCGGGTTGATACGCTGTTTGCCCAGGAATCATAAGGATAGCGCTGCAACCTAAGGTTGAACGATCATTTGACATTTGTCAACAGACTTGCGTCCTAGTACTTGATGGACCCGTGGGCCCGCAACAGCGGGTAGCTCAAGTTACTCGATCTTCAGGCCCAACTGGTCGGCGAGGAAGCTCACCTGGTCCACCTGCTGGTCGATCACCTTGTCCACCGATCCGATGCCGGTGTGGCCACCTTTAGTGTCATAGCGCAGGACGATGGGGTTCCCGGAGCCGTTGTCGGCTTGCATGAGCGCCGCCATTTTACGCGCGTGGGCCGGGTCGACGCGGGTGTCCGAGTCGCCTGTGACGAACATGATGGGCGGATACTTTGTTCCCTTGTGCACATTCTGATAGGGCGAATATTTCAACAGATACTGGAACTGCTTGGCGTCATCGGCAGAACCGTACTCGGCGGTCCACCAGGAACCCACCGACATCTTCTGGAAGCGCAGCATGTCGAGCAGGGGCGCGCCGCACACGATGGCGCCGAACAGGTCGGGTCGCTGGGTCATCATGGCGCCCATCAGCAGGCCGCCGTTGGAACCGCCCTGGATGGCGAGCTTCGCGGGCTGGGTGTACTTGTTGGCGACGAGCCACTCGGCTGCGGCGATGAAGTCGTCGAAGACGTTCTGCTTCTTTTCGAACATCCCCGCGCGGTGCCACTTCTCGCCGAACTCGCCGCCGCCGCGCAGATTGGGCAGCGCGAAGACGCCGCCGTGCTCAGCCCACCACGCGGCGGTCGCGGAGAACGAGGGGGTCATCGAGATGTTGAATCCGCCGTACGCGGTCATGAGGGTCGGATGGTTGCCGTCGAGTGCGATGCCCTTGCGATGCACGATGAACATCGGCACCTTGGTCCCGTCTTTCGACGCATACCAGACCTGCTTCACTTCGATGTTGCCGGTGTGAACGGGAACCTTGGGCTGGAACCAGAGATCCTCTTTGGCGCTGGACACCTGGTAGCGGTAGGAGCTGGGCGGCGTGACGAAGGATGTGAAATCGAAGAACGTCTCGTCGGAGGCCCACAGCCCTCGGGGCGGGGAACCGGAGCCGAGGCCGGGCAGCTTCAGATCGCCGAGATATTTTCCATGCGGGTCGAACTGCTTGATGCGCGTCGCGACGTTGTCGAGATAGCTGACGAAGATGCGCCCGCCGGCGGCCGAAAAGCTGTCGATGGCGAGCGTCGATTCAGGCACGATCTCTTTCCAGTGGCTGCGCGCAGGGTTCGCGAGATCGACGCGGAAGATGCGCCGGTTGGGCGCGTCCCAGTTGGTGGAGAGAATCAGCGCATCGCCGGCGAAGTCCGGCTCGAACTGCGCCTCGACATCGTTGACGACCGGCTGGATGGGGCCGCCGTGCTGGACATCCTGGACGTAGACTTCTTCCTTCTTGGCCGGCACACCGTCGGAAACCTGAATCACCAGCCAACGGCCGTCTTCAGAGAGCGAGCAGCCGATCAAGAAAGTCGGGGCATACTTGCCGCCGAAGATCTCCTGGTCGGTAGAGGCATCCGTTCCCATCGCGTGATAGTAAACGCGCGTTCCCTTTCCGAGCGTGAAGCGCGAATAGTAGACACCGGTCTTGTCGGGCTTGATCCCGAAGCCGGTGTAGCGGCCGCGCGGGATGACGTCGGCTAGCGGCTTGCGCGTGTTGACATCCAGAAAATGGATGTCGGTTTCGTCTTCGCCGCCCTTGCGGATACCGTATGCGGCCAGCGTACCGTCGCGCGAGAAGCCGAGGTAGGAAACCGAAGACGTCGCGTCGGAGGTAACCTTCTTCGGATCCACCAGAATCTCGTCCTTGCCGTTGTAGCCCAGGCGCACGCACAGCGAGGCGCGATCCTCAGCGGCCAGACGGCGGCTAAAGAAATACCGGCCGTTCAAGGCGGCGGGCGCGCTCTTCACATCCACCTTGAGCAGAGCAGACAGCTCCTTGCGAAGCGCGGCTGCGGCCGGGGAGCGCATCCAGATAAGTGCGCGCGGCCTTCTCCTGCGCCTCCAGCCAGGCGCGCGTCTCGGGACTGTTCTGGTCTTCGAGCCAGCGATAGGGATCGGTGATCTTTACGCCGTGCAGGATTTCGGTGACCGGTTTTGTTTTGGTGGGCGGCGGCATGAATTTCTCAGCGTACAGGAAACCCGCGCAGATCAGCAGCGCGGAGGCTGGTCGAACGAATTTTTGCATTTTAGTTTCAACCTTGTGGCTCGATTATACCTGCGCGGTCCGGCGGAGCGGGCCACTCAGGCGATGGTGAACGGGAACGGGTTGCCGTCTTCGCGCGGCATTCGTTTGGGCGGCTGGATTTCCGGCATTCGCACGCTCACCAGCGTCCGCGAGTGCTCCCAAGGGTCCGGAAACAATCGTATGGCGGCGCCTTCAGTTCGGCCGGCGAGATCCTCGGCTTCCTTCGGTGTGACGAATCCGATGACACATTCGGTTCCATCTTCAGCCCTGTGGACTTCGAAACAGTGAAAGTTCTTCTTCGCAAATAGGGGCGTTTCAGGCTGTCCCGGCGCATAGGCGAAGCCGTAAACGCCGGCCGGAAGACGCGCAGCGGCCGTGCCCTCTTCGGCGGGCTGCAAAGGCCGGACGCCGTGCCTGATCCTCAGTTGTTCGATGGCTTCGGACGAGGCTGGGGCCTGCGGAGTTGAACCTGGGGAGCTCATTTTACGTCTAGAAATTATAAAATAACACAAGGAATTCTCGACATGCCCGCCATCCCGAACGCACCTGTTGAGACCGCCGCCGAGAGCCTGCCTCCGGTTCCGCTGACCATCGAAGGCTCGAGCGTCCTGCACCAGATGCTGCGGGTTCGCTGGACCGCGTGGAAGGCGCTCACGGCCGCCCAGCGTGCCGAGATCGCCAGTGAAGCCGCCGCGGTTCTCGCCGAGATGGAGCAGAACGCCTCGGGCCAGTCGGCGGCGTTTTCGCTGCTGGGACACAAGGGCGACCTGATCCTGGTGCACTTCCGCCCATCCTTCGACGAACTGAACAAGGCCGAGATGCGGCTGGCGCGGCTGAGGCTGTGGGACTATCTGGAGCCGACCAGTTCGTATCTTTCGGTGGTCGAGCTGGGGCTGTACGAATCCAGCCTGAAGACCTACTGCGACGCTGGCCGAGCACGGCATCCAGCCGTTTCTCGGAAGAATGGAACACCGCCATCGAGGATGTGCTGAAGCGGCAGAGCGAGGCCATGCATCCGCGGCTGTTTCCGCAGATGCCGCCGCACAAGTACCTGTGCTTTTATCCGATGGACCGCAAGCGCGGCGAAGAGAAGAACTGGTATCAGCTTCCGATGGACGAGCGGCAGCGGCAGATGCACGAGCACGGCATGATCGGCCGCCGCTATGCGGGCGAAGTGAAGCAGATCATCTCCGGGTCGATCGGCTTCGACGATTGGGAGTGGGGCGTGGACCTGTTCGCCGAAGATCCGCTGGTGTTCAAGAAGCTGATCTACGAGATGCGCTTCGACGAAGTGAGCGCGGTGTATGCGCTGTTCGGCGCGTTCTATGTGGGGATCCGGTGTCCGGCGTCGGAGCTGGCGGCGTGGCTGGCGGTGTAGCCGAGTTACTTCACTTTCGCGAGGTCCTCGGCGGCGCCGGCGGCATCGCCTAAGAGCTCTCCGTGCAGCGGCGCGATTCTGGTAGGCGTTGGTGTAAGTTGGGATCGACCGGATCGCTGCGTTGAAATCTTCGAGCGCATGCGGGTAGTCGCGCGCACGCAGGTAGGCGTAGCCTCGTGCGTTGTAGGCCAGGGCGCGGTCGGGCTTCAAGCGGATCGCTTCGGTCAATTCCGCGATGGCTTCCGGATATTTTTCCGATTGGGTGAAAGCTCGGCCGCGTCGTTCGTGTTCTTCGGCGGACACGCCGGGTGTCGGGACGATGCGCGCGGTTTCTCGGGCGGCTTCGGCGGTTCGATTTTCGCCGGTTCAGGAACTGCCGCCGCGGGCTTCGGCGCTTCTGCGACGTGTGCTTCCACCACGGGGACCGGCGCTTCAACCGCGGCTGCTTGGCGCGCGCTTTCGCCGCGGCAGCATGCTCGGCCAGCCGCATGTCCGTCTTTTTGAGCACGTCGGCCGCTTCCTGATAATCCGGACGCAAGCGTACGGCTGCAGCCAGATCGTCGCGAGCTTTGGCGAAATCGCCCAGCAAGTAATACGCGCTGCCGCGCGCGAACCACGCTTCGGGAAGCTGGGGATTCAGCTCGATGGCCTTGCTGCGATCCGCCAGCCCCAACTGGTGCAAGCCGAGCTGGTGATACGAGCCGCCGCGCGCCAAATACGCCTCGGCCATGTTGGGACTCAATTGCACCGCGGTCTCGCGATCCTCGAGCGCCTCTTTCTGACGGCCCAGATTCACCAGCGTCGCGGCGCGCGCGAGATAAACGTAGGGGTCCTTGGGAGCGATCTTCAACGCCTCGGTAAAATCCGCCAGCGCCTTCTGGTTGTCTTCCATCTTCAGGTATGCCGCGCCGCGTAGCGTGAAAGCCTTCTCGTCGAGAGGCCGCAGTTCCAGCACGCGATCGAAGTCCTTGATGGCGCGCGGAAAGTCGCCCAGTTGCCCGCGCGCGAAACCGCGATCCAGGTAAGCGTCGGCGTAGTCCGCTTTCAGACTGATGCTCTGGTCGTAGTCGTCGATGGCCCGGTTGTAGTTGCCCATGGCGGCGTACACATTGCCGCGCTGCTTGATGGGCACGGGATCGTCCAGGCGCAGTTTGATCCCGCGCGTATAGTCGTCGATGGCCTGGTCCGGCTCGCCCAGGCTGGCGTGCACCGCGCCGCGGCTGTTGTAGATCGCCGGCGAGTCCAGCTTGAGTTCGATGGCGCGATCGTACTCAGCCAGCGCATCGCGGGACTTGTCGAGTTTCCGAAAGGCATCGCCGCGCAGTCGGTGGCCTTCCGCGTTGGCCGGCGCCAGGCGAACTCCTGCGCTGGCGTCATCGAGCGCCTGCGGGGCGTCGCCTAGCTCGAGCCGTGCCCGGCCGCGATGCAGAAAATACTCGGCGCCGTCCGGGTCGTTCTGAATCGCTTCCGAATAGGCCTGCTCGGCTTGCTTCCACTGGCCGGCCTCTTCAAAACGCAGTCCGTCCTGGAAAGCCTTCTGGGCTTGCTTGGGGTTCGCAGCGGGCCAGGCGGCCGCAGCGGTCAACAGGATGCTGAGCAATAGGCGGCGATCACACATCGAAAGGCGCCAGCGACTTCAAGTTAACACATACCGAGCGTTCGCCAGCCAGGGAGTCTGAAGCCGACTACGGCATTGGCGCGAGCGTAGCGGTGGGGAACGAAATCAGCGAGAAATACGAAACGACGCGCGACAAGAAGCTATCGCGCTCGGACACGCTGACTGATTTCAACAACGCGGATTCGCCATCTTCGGAAAAGAATCCGATGCCTCCGCGGCTCAGCCGGCCGTCGGTCCAGGAACTGACCACCTGCCCATTCACAGAAGTCAGAAAACGCTGCCCCTGGACATTGACGCGTACCCGGTAGTCCACTCCCTGCTCGAGTGTCAGCGGCAGCGGCAGCTCCACGCGCTCGCGCTCGCGCCCATCCAGCACGATGAACCGGATCAGGCCAGCGTTGGGCGCCAGTCCCTGGCCGGACCGCGTGATGGCCAGCTTGGTGGCGTAGTAATTCTTGGTGTCGGCCGCGCGAAAGGCCCAATCCATGCTCTTGCGGTCGATCTGGCCCACGAACTCAAACTGGTAGTTGGCGAGCGATGCCGAGGGCGTCCAGATCTTGAGTCCGGCCGGCCGGACATGGCCGTGTTCCGAGACCCAGTCCGAACCGCCGGACTTGAAACCTTCCCAGTCGCTCAATCCGCCGCGAAAATCCGCACGCAACGTGCCCGAGGTCTTGCTCTGTACCAGATTCGCCAGCATCTTTCCAAACGCGCTTTGAGAACTCTTCGAGTGCGTATCCGGCAGGGTGGAAACGCTCGTCGCCCGTGCCGGCGCCGGACCGTCGTTAGACACCTGGGACAGCGCCAGCACCAGAAAGACAATGGTCAATGCCACGAAAACGCTGGTGCCGTATCCGGAGCGCCGTTCGTTCTTGTCCTCGCTCTTGGACTGCATCACGGCGCGATAGCTACCGGCCCGCGAGTCGTCGAAGCCATACAGCTCTTCGGCTTCCCGCAATACGCGCGCGGATTTGGACATCAACTTCTTGCGATGATCCTCGCTACAGAAGTGACGGTCCTTCGAGCGGCGCAGCAGGCCGATCTTCTTACGGCAATATAGACAGCGCACGGTACCACGTACCACGATGCTCAAGTGTACCAACTGGGTTTCGGCATTGATATGTGCTAAGGCAATAATATGGTTGAGTTTGGGAGTCCATCTAGGGTCGGACTAGGTGAATCGTCGTAGACGTCGAGGTGCTCTACAATTTCGGTGGAACATGGTCCCCGGCACTCTTCGTATTTCGTGGTAAGGTGAACGTCGGATGCTAACTGGCTGGAAATACCTCTTCCTCGCCGGCACCGGCCCTGGGCGTCCTCGGCCTGTCGGGCTGCGTGGCCGAACTGGGTACCCCGGGACCGACTCGGACCGAGAGACAGTCGGTCGAGTTGGACAACTCCGAGCTGGTTCGCGTCGAGCTGAAAATGGGCGCGGGCGAACTGAACGTTCGTGGTGGGTCGTCCCAACTCATGGACGGCGAGTTCACCTACAACCGGCCGTCGTCGAAACCGTACATCAATTACAACGCCAGCGGATTCCGCGGGACGCTGCGCGTGGAAGAGCCTTCCGGCACCCATACCGGCCACACGAAATACCGCTGGGACGTGCAACTGAACGACTCCAAGCCGCTGGACTTGCAAGTGGACTTCGGCGCGGGCGAGGGCCGCCTGGATCTCGCAACTCTCAACCTGCGCAGCGTGGAGGTCCACATGGGGGTGGGCGAGTTGCGCGTCGACCTTCGAGGCACGCCGAAGAACGACTACGACGTCAACCTTCGAGGCGGCGTGGGCGAGGTGACGGTCTATTTGCCGAGAGATGTCGGGATCGTCGCCGAAGCGCATGGCGGCATCGGGGGCATCAACGCGCGAGGCCTGGATAAGCGCGATGGCCGCTATATCAACCAGGCCTATGGTCATGCCAAGACCACCGTGCGCCTGGACATCAAAGGCGGGATCGGCGCTATCAACCTGGTGGGCGGCGATTGAGCTTTCCCCGCTAAGTCCAAGCTTCTACACCGTTTCCTCCAGGCTACGAAGAGCTTGGGCTGCCAGGCGCGAAGCCGACCGTTAACGCCCTATATCTAAAGGATTTAGTCCCGAAAGCCGATAGTTTCCCGTTAGCACATCTACCAATAGGTAATAGGAACGAGAGAAGCTTGTCGCTTTTGTATCCATCGATTTGGCTGTTGTGTTTCGTGGTGCTGGCGCTGGTGATCAATCACCTGCGTCGTGCCGCGCCTCCCAAGAAGGCCGCCTCGGCTCTCGCAGGTTGGGACCGGGCGCCGATCAACGACCTGTTCGACAACGCGCCGCTCGGCTATATCGAGATCGATCGGCAGGGCATCGTGCAACGTGTCAACAAGGAATATCTCAAGCTGGTGGGCAAGGAAAAGATGGATCTGATAGGCGAACACTATGCAGACACGTTGCCCTTGCAGGAGCGCCAGCGGCATCGCGATCAGCTCAAGCAGCGAATCTCCACGCATACCGCTCTGCTGCCCTACCAGTTGCAATACCTGCGAGCCGACGGAGGGAAAGTGATCTTCGAGGTTCACGAGGAAGTGTTGCGCGACAAGTTCGGACACGTCATCGGAATGCGGATGGCGATGATCGACGTCACCGAGCGAAAGAAAAGCGACGAAGAAGCCTATCAGGCCGGCACCGAACTGCGCGCTCTGTTCCAGGCTTTTCCGGATTTGTTCCTGCGCGTGAATCGAGAAACCAAGGTCCTGGATGCCAACGGCGGCCAGAGTTCCGACCCGTTTCTCAGCGCGGAGAAACTAATGGGGCGGAGCCTCCAGACCATTCTGCCGCCCGAGACAGCCGTTCAGTTCGTGCAGGCGCTGGAAAAAGTCCGGCGGACCACCACCATGGAGATCCTCGAGTTCGAAATGGACGGGCGCCTGGGCCGCCAGATTTACGAAGTCCGCGTGCTGCCGTTGGATTGGGAACAGCGGATCGCGGTGGTGCGCAACATTACGGCGCGCAAGATCGACGAGCAAAAGCTGAAGGAATATGCTCAGGAGCTGGAGCACAAGAATCAGGAACTCGAAACGGCGCTGTTCACCGCGCGCGAGGCCACCCAGCTCAAGAGCCGGTTTCTCGCCAACATGAGCCACGAGATCCGCACGCCCATGAACGGCGTTCTGGGTATGACGGATTTTCTGCTGAGCACCAGCATGTCGGCCGAGCAGCAGGAGTACGCTGAATCGATCAAGCGATCGGCCAGCTCGCTGCTGACGTTGATCAACGACATCCTGGATATTTCGCGGATCGAGGCCGGCAAGCTGCGGCTCGATCATGTTCCGTTCTCGCTCAAGACGATACTGGACGACACGGTGGCGTTGTTTGCGCTGCAGGCGCGCACCAAAGGCCTGGAGTTCGCCTCCGACGTGGCGCCCGCGCTGCCGGAAGCAGCGGTGGGCGACCCCGAGCGGCTGCGCCAGGTGCTTACGAACCTGCTGGGCAACGCCATCAAGTTCACCGATCGAGGAACCATCGGGCTGAGAGCCGAATTTCTCGGCGACACCGGCGACCGCATCTCGGTTCGCTTTGTCGTGCACGACACCGGCATCGGAATACCCAAGGATCATCAGGAAAAAGTGTTCGAGCGCTTCATGCAGGCCGACAACTCCAGCACCAGGAAATACGGTGGCACCGGGCTGGGCCTGGCGATTTCCAAGCAACTGGTGGAACTGCTGGGCGGCAGCATCGGTGTTGAGAGCGCGCCCGAAGCGGGCAGCCGCTTCTGGTTCACGGCATTCTTCGGCAAGGCCAGCGCGGCGGATCTGGAGGAACTGGCTGCACCGGTCAACGCGGATTCGCAGCAGGCAACTCCAGCGCCGTCGTCGGCTGCGGAGATGCCCAAGCCTGCGGCGGGCGCTGTTCCTGCGCCGGCACCACCGATCGGTCAAAAGTCGGACGGGTTGGAAAAACTCACGGCCGCGGTGATGGGTCAAAACCAGCGGATCCTGCTGGCCGAGGACAACGAGATCAACCAGCGGATTACGCTGCGCCTGCTGCAGAAGCTGGGGCTGACAGCCGACGCGGTGACGAACGGCCGCGAGGCAGTGGACGCAGCAGCCACAGGCAGATACGGTCTCATCCTGATGGACTGCCAGATGCCGGAGATGGACGGCTTCGAAGCCACGGCAGTCATCCGGCATCGCGAAGGCAGAGAGCGCCACACGCCCATCTGCGCGCTCACCGCCAACGCGATGGAAGGCGACCGCGAGCGGTGCCTGGCAGCCGGCATGGACGACTACATCAGCAAGCCGGTGAGTCTGGAGAAGCTGCGGGATGCGATGGATCGCTGGGTGTATCGCGGGGCGGGGGCCGAAGCGGAGACCAGCGCGACTGTCGACAGCCGCAACTGAGGGCTAAACTTCCAGTCCCACCGACCGCATCAGGTCCAGCGCGTTGCTTCGTTCCACCACACCGTCGCGCAGCCGGTAGTCGAAATGCAGCCGGCCGTTCTCGTCCAGCGCATCTTCGAAGTGCACATTGGCGGCGCTGCCGGGAAGCTCGCCCGCGATACCGGCCAGGGCCAGATCGTGCGTGGTGATCAGTCCGATGGCGCCACGCTCCACCAGCATTCGAACCACGGCGCCGGCGCCGATCTTGCGGTCGTGCGAATTGGTGCCGCTCAGCAGCTCGTCGAGCAGGAACAGCGCGGTGCGATCGCCTTTGGTGAGATCGACGATCTCGCGCAGGCGCGTAATCTCGGCATAGAATCGCGAGCGGCCGTCCTGGAGCGAATCGAGCACGCGAATGGACGCGCCCACCGCCACCGGCGAGATGCTCATACGCCGCGCGCGCACAGGCGCGCCTGCCCACGCCAGCACGGCGTTCAATCCCACCGTGCGCAGCAGCGTGCTCTTGCCTGACATGTTCGATCCGCTCACGATCAGGAGGCGCAGCTCGCCGCCGAGGCGCACGTCGTTGCGTACGGAATGCTCCGGCGGCATCAGCGGATGTGCCAGGCCCTCGGCTTCGAACCAGCCGCCGGGATTGTCGGCGAGTTGCGGCAGCGGATCCTCGGGATGCTCGTAGCTGTAGCCGGCCAGCGCGAAGAGCGCTTCCAAGTCACCCACGCCGGCGATCCAGGCGCCGATGTGCGGACCGGATCGGCGTCGCCAGCGCTCGATGGCCATGGCGATCTGCGGGGCCCACAGCAGCGCCATCGCGATCAGGACGAACGCGATGTTGCGTTGCCAGTCGAGAGCCGAAACCAGGCGGCAGAGCCGTGCGATCTCTTCAGAAGCCTTTCGGCCATGCTGCTCGCCCACTGCCATGTCGCGCTGCATGCGGCGCAACAGCGGCGCTTCGAACGGCTCGCGCTCCATCCGCGCGAGGAGTTTGGCGAACAGCTCGAGATCGTGCGCCGGCGCATCCACGGCGGCGGTCACCTGAAGCGTTCTGGATCCGAGGTACAAGCCGTAGCAGACCTCCACCAGGATCGCGATGAGGAACGGAGTGCGGCCCGCGATGCCGGCCATGTAGAGCGAGAAGGTCAGCACCACCGCCGCGGCCAGGAGCGGCGCGACGTACTGCGCACCTGCCGGAAACAAGACGGGCGGGGCCATTCCCCAACGCGCCGCGGCTTCCGGATGCATTTCCGAACGCACCGTGTCGCCCAGCACCGCCAGCTCTTCGCGCAGATCGAGACGCGCCCGCAGTTCCTCGATGGCCTGGTGCCGCGCGGCTTCACTTCACTGGCTGCAGCCGGCGCCAGTAGCCAGCTGGCCAGCGCGTCCTCTCCGGCGCGAGTCCGGGCGGTTGAGAGCAGCTCGAACAGCGAAGCTTTGCCGAACAGGTCCAGATCGTCGGCGTAGATGTGTGTCGGCGCTGCGAAAACGCTCGCCGGATTCGCCGCGGCCCATCCACTGATTTTCGAGCCGCGCCAGACCTCGCTCGTAAAACGCCGACGGCGCGGTTGGCGCTTCCGAGTGCCTCGCCACGCGTGCGTGGATCACCACCAGAACGGAGAACAGGGCCAAGGGCGCCACCAGCCACCAGGGCGAAATCAGGGTCTCGCCGAACACGAAGAATGCCAGGATCACGCCGGCGATTCCAGTGGCCAGCCGCGCGTTGCCGAGCCAGCGGTACCGCTGCTGTTCGCGCTCCCGCACGCTGCGCCGCTCCGCGAGACGCTTCTGGTATTCGGCCAATGGATTCACAATGCTAGGCTAACAGCAGTGGCCGATGGACGAAGAGCCGATCCGGATTCCGATCACCGACGTCTTCGATCTGCACAGCGTTCCGCCGCGCGATGTGAAGCCCATCGTCGAAGAATATTTGGAAGAAGCGCACCGGTTGGGCCTGAAGGCGCTGCGGATTATCCATGGACGCGGCATCGGCGTGCAGCGGGAGATCGTGCGGTCCGTTCTGGCGAAGACTTCGTTTGTCGAGAGTTTCAGCGACGCGCCGATCGAGGCCGGTGGTTGGGGCGCCACCCTCGTTACGCTCCGTTAGGAACCGAAGGCCGAGTGTCGCCGTCGAAAAATTGGAACTTTCCCGGTTCGCAAACGGAATCCTTAGCAACGGCCGATGCGGATCGTCGAATAACCTATGCTGGATTCCCCGTCCCTTAGAGACGACGATCTGCTTCGGCTGACTGCGCGCGGCGACGAGCGGGCGTTTCTGGAATTCTACCGGCGGCATCAGGGCGCCGTGTATCGTTTCGCGCTGCAGATGAGCGGGAAAAGGGAAGTGGCCGAAGAGGTCACGCAGGATGTCTTCATGGTGGTGATGGGCGCGGCGAAACAATACGATCCGCAAGCGCGGGTCGGCGCCGGCGTACCTGTACGGGATCGCGCGGAATTTCGTGCTGCGCAGCCTTGAGCGGGAGCGACCGTATTTGACGGTGCTGGACGATCAAGTCGCGCGACGGCCGGGATCTGGCCGCGGACGTTGCGCACAACGAGCGGATCGAATTCTTGCGCAGAGCAGTGCTGGCGCTGCCGCCGGCGTATCGCGAAGTGGTGGTGTTGTGCGATCTGCATGAATTGGACTACGCCGAGGCAGCCGGCGTACTGGGATGCGCGATCGGAACCATCCGGTCGCGATTGCACCGCGCGCGGGCGTTGCTCGAGGAGAAGATGCGCGCAGCCGAGAGGTGTGCGGTATGAACGAGAACGAGCTGAGTCGAAAGGATTTGCGAGCCCTGGCGTCCGCCGAGCCGCGCGAGGCTCCGGCACGCGTCGAGCAATTATTGATGACGCGGTTCCGGGCGCGGAGGCGTGAGCGCGCGTATCGCGTTGTGGGGATCGATGGCGGCGGGAATCGGCGCACTGGCCGCGGCGATCGCTGTGCTGGTTTGGATTGGAGCCGACGGCGCCGGCGCCGCCGAGTGCGGTGCAGGCGGCAGTGCGATGACGATGCGGAGAGTTTTTATCCACTGCCGGTGGCGGACACGCTCCCGCCGCTCGAAACCGCCATGGTGGTGCGAGTGGAATTGCCGATGTCGTCGCTTCGCCTGATGGGGGTTCCGGTCGGCGAGGATCCCGGCGAGCGAGGTTGAAGCTGATGTTCTGCTGGGCCAGGATGGCTTGGCGCGGGGAGTCCGGCTGATTCAGTAGTGAGTGCTCAGGAGTGAAAAGCATGATTCGATTTCGAACTTTGATTGTGTTGACTGCACTGACAAGCGTGTGCGCGCTGGCGCAGCCTGGCTCGCGGCGGGGGCCGCGGCCCGGTCCGGGCGGTCCCGGTGGACCAGGCGGTCCGGGCGATTTCGCATTCGTGCGTGGCGAGTTCGGTTTCGCGGGACGAGTTGTGACCAACGCACCGTATTCGGCTCAGGCCGTCACCGAGTTTACGCAGACCTTGGCCGATGGCACGCACATCCAGCGCTCGTCCACGATGTCGGTGGCGCGCGACAGCCAGGGGCGCACGCGAACCGAAGAGAACAGTTTCCGCGATCGGACCCCTGTCGGCATCGGGCGATGGCGCCCGCACTACCGTGTTCATTCACGATCCGGTGGCCGGCATGAGCTACGTGCTGGATCCGGCAGCTGCCGACAGTGCGGCAGTCGCGGTTTTCCACGAATGGTCCGAGGTTCCAGCAAGGGCCGGGACCGGGACCAGAATCGCGGGGAAAGGCCCGCCCGCGTGGAGCGCAGGACGGAGCGGTGGGCCCGCGCGGTGACGCGCCCAAGACGGAAGACTTGGGCATGCAGCAGATCGAGGGCGTCAGCGCGCAAGGCAAGCGCATCACGCGCACCATCGCGGCAGGACAAATGGGCAATGACCGCGCTATCGAGATCGTCACCGAGACCTGGTTTTCGCCGGATCTTCAAATGGTGGTCATGAGCAAGACCAGCGATCCGCGCATGGGCGACAATGTGTACCGGTTGACCAACATCAGCCGCGCGGAGCCGGATCCGACGCTGTTTGCGGTGCCTTCTGGCTACACCGTGCAGCAGGGCCGCGCGCGAGGCCCCCGGCCGCCGCAGGTAACTTTCGAATAGCTATTTCGGCCGCAGCGAAGCCGGGTAGCGCTACCATGAATTTGTGCGCATAACAGCTTCGTCGGCCGGTTTGTTCTTTGTCTGCCTCTCCTTCGTCCAAGCGGGTCCAGCGCTCAATTCGGCGTTGGACTCGCTTTCCGCTGTTCACCAATTCCGCGAGCTCGACTGTGTCGGACGACGGCGCGATGGCGGCGTGGACCGAAAGCTCTCGCGCCAAGCCGGGCGATCCTGAACAGTTCTCGATCTGGATCAAGGATCTGCGCGACGCGAGCGCCGCGCCCAAGCGGCTGGCTGGGACCGGTCGAGTCGGTGCACGGCCTGGCATGGTCGCGCGACGGAAGACTGGCGTTCGTTGCCGACGTGGACGGTTCCGGCCAGCCCGAACTCTACGTCGCCGAAAAACCGTGGGGAGGACACCAACACAAGATCACCGGCATCCAGGGATACCTGGCCAAGCCGCAGTGGTCGCCGGACGGGACTCGCATCGCGCTGCTTTGGATCCAGGGCGAGACGCGCGTGCCGGGGCCGACCGAGGCGACCAAGCCGGACTCCGGCGTTGTGGAGTCCAAGATCGCCGAGCAGCGGCTGACGATGGTCGATCTCGCCAGCAGCAAGGCTCACACGGTTTCTCCGTCGAACATGTACGTCTACGAGTTCGATTGGGCGCCGGACGGCAACCAGATCGCCTATCTGGCCGCGCCCGGCGCGGGAGACGACAACTGGTTCGTCGCCGAGCTTATACACGGTCGACGTTGGACTCAGGCGCCATGCACGGCATCGTGAAGCCGTCCATGCAGGTGGCCAACGTGCGCTGGTCGCCGGACGGCAAGAACATCGCGTTCATCGGCGGGCTGATGAGCGACGAAGGGTCAACGGGCGGCGACATCTATGTGGTTTCGCCCAACGGCGGCGCGCTGCGCAACCTGACGCCCAAGCGCAAGTCGTCGCCGAACTGGTTCCGCTGGATGCCGTCGTCGAAGCAGCTTCTGTTCACCGAAGGCGTGGCCGGCCAGATGGCGGTGTCGACGCTTGGATCTGGAATCGGGGACCACCGAGACGTTGTGGAAGGGCGCCGAGACGATCGCGTTCGCGGGCGATCCCAGCATGAGCGCGGTGGTTCGAGCGAACTGGACGCATGCGCCCGAGGTGTGGGCCGGCCGTGCGGGCGACTGGAAGCAGCTCACGCACTCGAACGACGCCTTGCATCCGAACTGGGGCGAAGTGAAAAGCGTGGAATGGAAGAGCGACAATTTCGACGTGCAAGGCTGGGTGGTTCTGCCGCAGCCCTACGATCCGTCCAAGCGATATCCGATGGTGGTGGCGGTGCACGGCGGGCCGGCTTCGGAGTTTCGCCCAGGTTGGCCGCGTCCCGGGCT
Source organism: Terriglobia bacterium (assembly GCA_963792065.1). Taxonomy (GTDB): domain Bacteria; phylum Acidobacteriota; class Terriglobia; order Bryobacterales; family Bryobacteraceae; genus Palsa-89. Next base: position 3,534,403 of record CAWBUU010000001.1, on the reverse strand, counting down.
GCCGCTGCAATTGCTGTCGTCGCAAGGCTACTTCATTTTCATGCCGAATCCGCGCGGCAGTTACGGGCACGGCGAGGAGTTCACGCGCGCCAACGTGCGCGATTTCGGCTACGGCGATCTGCGCGATATCCTGGCGGGCGTCGACACGGTGGTGAAGAACTACCCGGTGGACAACGGGCGCGTCGGTATCGGCGGATGGAGCTACGGCGGCTACATGACCATGTGGACGGTGACGCAGACGCATCGCTTTCGCAGCGGCCTTCGCGGGCGCGGGCATCTGCGAACTGGCAGAGCTACTACGGGCAAAACTCGATTGACCAGTGGATGATCCCGTACTTCGGCGCGTCGGTGTACGACGATCCGGCGGTGTACGCGAAAAGCGCGCCGATCAATTTCATCAAGAACGTCCGGACGCCGACGTTGATTGCCGTGGGCGAGCGCGACGGCGAATGCCCGCCGCCGCAGTCCTACGAATTCTGGCACGCCTTGAAGACGTTCGGCGTGAAGACGGAATTTGTTCTGTATCCGGGCGAAGGCCACGGCTTCCACAAGCCGGAGGATTCGCGCGATCTTTTCGAGCGCGTGGTGAAGTGGTTCGACGAGAACATGCCGGCAACGAAGTGAGTTAGAGCAGATCGTGCCGGCGGCGTTCTTCGAGCAGCTTCACCAAATCGCCGACTTCCTGCGCGCGGGACCGGTCGGCGATCAGCAGCGCGTCGGGAGTGTCGACCACGACCAGGTCCTTGACGCCCAGCAGCGCCACCAGCTTGCCCTCGGCGTGGACGTAGTTGCCGGAACTGGAGTGCGCCAGTGTCTCGGCACGCAGCACATTGCCGTCTTTGTCGCGGGCCAGCAGTTCGTAGACGGCGTTCCAACTGCCGACGTCGTTCCAGCCGAATTCGCCGGTGGCGAACCCGACTACTTTGTGCGCTTTTTCGAGCACCGCATAGTCGATCGAAATGTTTTCGCAGCGCGGAAATACGGTGTTCAGTTTCGAGAGAAAACCGCGGTCGCTGAATGGCGGCAGGCCGGCGAGCAGCGTCGCCGTCTTGGGCAGATAGACGCCGCAGAGCCTCACGCAACGTTGAGGCCCGCCAGAAGAACATGCCGGCGTTCCAGTAGAAGTTCCCGGCCTTGAGATAGCGCGTGGCCGTCTTGAGATCGGGCTTCTCCTTGAATCGCCGCACCGCGACCGGCTCGAGCCATCCGGCCTGGACGCCTTTCGGAAATTCGATGTAGCCGTAGCCGGTCTCGGGCCACCTCGGCTGGATGCCGAGCACGACGATCTCGCCGCGCGCGGCGGCCTTCATCGCGGCGCGCACGAAACGCAGATAGTGCGCCGGCTTCGAGATCATGTGGTCGGAAGGAAACACGCCCATCACGGCGTCGGGATCGATGGATTCGAGAATGTGCGCCGCCAGTCCGATGGCGGGCGCGGTGTTGCGCTGCGCCGGTTCAGCCAGGATCTGCCGCTTCGGCACTTCCGGCAACTGCCGCACGATCTCCGCGCGCAGATGCGTGCTGGTGAGGATCCACAAATGCTCGGGCGGGATCACCGGCCGCAGGCGATCCATGGTCTGCTGGATCAGCGAGCGCTCGCCCAAGAACTTCAGGACTTGCTTGGCGTTTGCGCGGCGGCTGCGCGGCCAGAAGCGCGTCCCTCGACCGCCCGCCAGGATCAGCCCGTAATAGCTCGCTCGTCCGGGCATCAACCGAGCGGGTATCCGTGAATCAATTTCAACGTGCGATTCCAGCGCGTCTTGGTGAAAAAGTGCAGAGCCAGATCGACCAGGTGGTGCAGATTGTAGTCCGTTAGATCTTCGGTGGGCGCATCGTAGGACCAGAACACGATCAGCGGCTTTCCGGTGATGTTGTCGCGCGGCACCAGGCCCCAGTAGCGGCTGTCGAGCGAGTTATCGCGATTGTCGCCCATGGCGAAATAGTTGCCCGGCCGGCACCACCAGCTCGCCGTTGACCACGTCGTCGCGAAGCATCTCGGCCGCGCGCGCCGCCATGGCCGCATCGGTTGCGTACTCGGGCTGGCCGAGCGGAAAATTGTCGCGATAGTTCAGGTAATTGTCCATGTGAATCGCGTACGGTTCACTCAAAGGCTTGCCATTGACGAACACCACTTTGTTGACCAGCTTGATGTGATCGCCGGGAACGCCGATGACGCGCTTGACGTAATCCACCGTGATCAACGTCGGATGCCGGAACACGATGATGTCGCCGCGCTTGACGTCCTCGTAGGGAAGCAGATATTGGCTGATCGACCCTTTCGGCGAATAAGCCAGCTTGTCGACGATCAGATGGTCGCCGGTGTATAGCGTGTTGTGCATCGACGACGTCGGAATGACGAAAGGCTGCGCGATAGTCGATGTTCCGAACAGAAGAATCAGAATCGTGATGGCCCACTCGGCGATCGAGTTGCGTTGGATCATCGGGGCCTTTTCGGCAGGTTTCGAAGGTTTAGTTGCTGCTGTGGTAGCCATGGATCAGCCGGAAGGTCCTGCTCCAGCGCGTCTTGGTAAAGAAATGCTCGCCCAGATCGACGAAATGGCGCAGCAGCGTATTCACCGAGGAACTCGCGAGGCTCTCTGTGGACGCGTCGTAGGACCAGTAAATGATAAGCGGTTTGCCGATGATGTTTTCGCGCGGAACAAATCCCCAGTAGCGGCTGTCGAGGGAATTGTCGCGGTTGTCACCCATGGCGAAAAAAGAATGGGGCGGCACGACAACCTCGCCGTTCACGACATTGTTGGCCAGCATCTCTCGCGCGCGGTCGGCCAGCATGAGATTCGGCTCGCTGCTCGGAAAATTGTCGCGAAACGAATCCGGATACGGCGCCTTGTGGTAGACGTACGGTTCATTGAGCTTCTCGCCGTTGCGATAAACCTGCTGGTTGATGATCTTGAGATGATCGCCGGGAACTCCCATCACGCGTTTGACGAAGGTCTGGCTGATATCCACCGGATATCGAAACACGATGATGTCGCCGCGCTTGGGCTCTTCATACGGCAGCACGTACTTGCTGAATTTTCCGGCCGGCGCGTAAGCCAGCTTGTCCACCAGCAGATGGTCGCCGATGAGCAGCGTGTCTTCCATCGAACCGGTGGGAATGACGAACGCCTGCACCAGCGTGGTGGTTCCGAACAGCAGCAGGAGAATGGTGATGGCCCACTCGGCGATGGCTCCGCGCGGCGGTTCTACTTTGGTGGGAGGCTGGGCCGGTTCAGCCACCGCGGTCTTAGTCCGATCGGAGAGCGGTTTCATAGCGCCGATATCTTCAGTCTACCAGCTTGCCGCCGCTGGGTTCGCAGTGCAGCGCCCGGCAAGCCCGTTCAACGCACCGCGATGGTCAGCCCGGTCTGGGTCAGCTTGTCGCCGATCTGGACGCGGATCGAAACGTAGTCGCTCAGCGTGACATCCGCTGGAATTCGGGCATTGATCTGCAGCACACCTGCGATCGCCTCCGGCGCCGGTCCTGAGCTGATGATCTCGGCCTGCTTGCCGTCGATGGTTACCTTGATTGGCAGCTTCTGAATCGGTACCGGAGAATGAACAATCGTTCCATCCTCGGAAGCCGGCGTGGTCTGGCCTGCTCCGGTGCCAAAGATCTGGATGATGTCGCCCGGATGGGCCGGATTCGACGGAGTGTTTACTTGAGAATCCTGGTTCAAGAGCGCGGCCGGGCCGCCGCCGGACTGATCCGCTGAAAAAAGCCCGGGAACGGCGTCCACCACGGGAATGGTGACGGCCGGCGACTTGACGCCGTTGTATTCCACTTGCACCTGCGTGTTGGCTTTGCCCTCAACCGAGAACGGCACGAACGCGCTGATCTGATCCTTAGCCGCATAGATCATCGGCGCGGCCACGTTGTCGAACAGCAAACGAGTCTGTCCGATGTTCGTCGCGGCGGTGCCTTGCGGAGTGAGCTCGAGACCGGCCGTGGTTGCGGGTCCGAATCGCGAGCCGAAGACCACGACCGCTTCTCCCGGCGCGACCACCGCTGGGAAATAGGAAGCAGCGTTGACCAGCCCGACGGAAACGAACTGCGGCCCCGCCGCGGAGACCGCCAGCCGGACCGGAATGTTGAACGGGGTGTTGACGACGCCGCTGGCGCTGAGCGTGATGTGTCCGTCGTAGTTGCCCGCCGCGAGCCGGCCGGATTCACCGAGACCGTCAGAGTCAACGGCGTGGAGGCGCCGCTAGCAGTGACGGTCAGCCAACCTGCGGTCAGGTGATTTTCCAGATCCGGCAGATCGAGCGAGCGCGATGCAACTTTGGGCGCTCCTCCGGAGTCCAGTGTGGCGCCAAGAGTGATATTCGTGATCTGCCCCTGGCTGGACTGAATCGGAATATTGACTGGGTAAGGCACGATGCCGTTTTGCGCATAGGGAAATACCACGGTCGGCGTGGGAGATCCATTGAATGGCGTGAGCGGCTCGAATGTCTTCACGCTGCCGATGCTCGACGTGATGGTTGCGAAAGCGAAATTGTGCGCACCGGTGTTGGCAATTGGAGTTCCGGTATCGAAGTTAGGTCCGCTGGAAACAAATGGGCGCGGCAATCCGGTGTCGATAGCGGGAGCGAAGCGTGGAATTGGATCGGATACCGGCTGGATCTGAACTTTGCCGCCCAAGCCTGTCGGCGTTGGCGCGAAAGACAAGTTCACCGAGCCGGTTCCCACCGCCGGACAATCGCGTACCGTACTGCAGGGCGTGTGGCCGTACCACACCGAGAAGTCAAAATTCTGGGTCGCCAGCGGATCGCTGTTCAAGATTTCCCATACCGCGGCCGCGGCGCCGTTGGTGACGCTGAGTTTGGCCAGCTTTGTGCCGTCGGGCAAGGTGAGCGTCGATGGGACCGCGGAGAAATTTCCGGTTTCCGCGATGGTCAGGGCCGCCAAACGCTCCGCGGTCGAGCCGACATTGTTGGTCGAAACGTAGAGGTCTGTGCCACTGGGGACGTTGTTAAATGTGGCTCGAAGCCGCGTCCCGAAATCGGCGAGTCCGGCCTGCGGAAGGACATTCAGAATGAAATTGGATTCCGAGTTGTAGATGGCCCCAGGAATGTTCTGGTTCCCCCCGGAAAGCCTGGGCTTCAGGGCGCCACCGAAAAGCGCGGTGTAGCGCAGCGTAGCCATTGCCGTTGGATTCGGTGAGTTCCAATCATTGTCGAGCTTGCTGAGCGCGTTAAGCACTGCTGCACTCAGTCCGGGTCGCACGGTTGCAACCGGGAATTGCGCATTGGAGATCTGAAATCTGCTGGGGCCGCTGGTCGAGATGAAGGCCAAAACTTGCGAAGGTACTAATGTCGAGCTGATGCCGAGCTGGTTGGCATTGGCTCGCACGTTCGTGATGCGGTAGATTCGGGAACCAGTACTGGACGGGGGGTCAATTGGTACGCCGATAAACGTGACGCTGTTGCCAGAAACAATTCCCTGGTACACGTTGGGATGGCCGGATGATCCGTCGAAGGTTTCTTGACCGGTGCCCGTTCCAGTGACCGTGGCGCCGGGCGTTGCCAGAAGCTGTTTTCCCGGCTGCGGCTCGTCGATCAAGAGCAGGGCTTCGGAGCGATCTCCCTGAAGCAAGCGGCTAGTGACCTGCGTGTTCAGGTAGACCGTAATGTTCGCCTGAGGAACGGGCTGGCTGAGAGCGGTGGGGTTGCCACCGTTACAGTTCAGTACGATGTCGCCGGTCAGCTCTGTCAGGCCTTCGTTCCTCACCGTAGGCGTAACCGTGGTGTTGATCAGGCACTGGAGTCCGGGACTAACTTGAGCCCAACCACACACGCCGGTGATGAGCAGAAGGAACAGAAATCGCTTCATCGCGCCACCTCGCAAAGTGATCATCGCATATTGGAATCAGGATCGGCGCTAGGCCTTAGCGCGCGTTCGCCGCAGCCGAAGGACCTCGGCTAACGAAATAAAGATGTTTATGAATCCCAGGCCGCTGAGCGCGCCGCGAAAATAGGAGCTATCCCAGACGCTTCCTATCCATGGCGCAATGCGTGCGAGAGAGTTGTGGTCCCAGTACCGCATCCACGGGAAGATCACCAAGAAAATCCCAACTTCGAAGCTCAGGATAATGAAAAGTAGTGTGCCGAGCACGCGATGCCAGGAGGGCCGCGCCCTCTGGGGCGGCGGTTCCTCGAAGGCCATCTCCGGCCTCAGCGGTTGCATGCCGCCATTTCCTGGGGCGCTTCAGTCTGGTCGTCGCGCGCGCCCTCAGGCCATTCCTCCGGAACCTCCGCGGTGGCGTCGAACAGCTCGCCCTGGCGCGGATAGCCGGTCCACAGCGTGTGCGGCGAATGATCGCGCACCGGCCAGAAACTGAAGCGATGCAGCGACGTCGGCCCGTGCTGCTCGAGCGCCTTCCAATGCTCGTCTGTGGTGTAGCCTTTGTGGTTCTTCAGGCCGTACTGCGGGAAGACCTGGTCCCAGGCGCACATGCAGGCGTCGCGCTCCACCTTCGCAAGAATCGACGCGGCCGCGATGCACTGCGATAGCGCGTCGCCGTGGATGAGCGCGCGCTGCGCGATCGGCAGGTCCACCGTGATAGCGTCGATCAGCAGATAATCCGGCGCCGGATTCAGCTTTTCGATGGCGCGGCGCATGGCCAGCCGCGAGGCCTGATAGATGTTGATGCGGTCGATCTCGAAAGCGTCGGCGGCGGCGACGGCCCACGCGACGGCGCGCTCGCGGATGCGTTCGGCCAGGACCTCGCGGCGTTCGCGAAGAAGCTGCTTGGAGTCGCGCAGTCCGCGGATGGGCCGATCCGGCGAAAGGATGACTGCGGCGGCGAATACCGGGCCGAACAGAGCGCCGCGCCCGACTTCATCGACGCCGGCGATGTGCTGGAAACCCTGAGCGCGGGCCTCGCGCTCGTATTTGCCTTGGCATCTCATCCAAAAACCGCACCCCTCGGATTGAAAGAGCGCTATGGCTTCGAGAAACGAACTCGCCTATTCGCGTTCACGCAGGCGCGCTGCCTTGCCCTTCAGACCGCGCAAATAATAAAGCTTGGCGCGGCGAACGCGGCCGGTACGAATCACATCGATGTGATCGATCACCGGCGCGTGGATCGGAAAAATTCGCTCGACTCCCTGGCCGAAGCTCACCTTCCGCACCGTAACGGTTTCACCCAGACTGGAATTCTTGCGGGCGATCACGGTACCTTCGAACGCTTGCAGGCGTTCTTTATCGCCTTCCTTGATTTTGACGTGGACGCGGATCGTGTCGCCGGGGCGAAATTCCGGCACGTCCGTCCGTTTGTGTTTAGCGACCACTTTGGTCAGTAGAGGGTTGGCCATGATTACAATTCCTTGAATCCTCTATTGTAGTAGATCCGGACGGTTCCGCGCAGTTTTCTCGCGAGCCATCTGGCGGCGCCAGCGGCGGATCTCCTCGTGGTTGCCGCTGAGCAGCACTTCGGGCACTTTCCAGCCGCGAAAATCGGCCGGGCGCGTGTACTGCGGGCAATCCAGCAGATTGGCTTCGCCGAACGATTCCTGGACGGCGGATTCTTCGTTGCCGAGCACGCCGGGCAGCAGGCGCGCGACGCAATCGATCACCAGGGCCGCGGCCAACTCGCCACCGCTGAGGACGAAATCGCCGATCGACAGCTCTTCGTCGGCCAGGTGCTCGGCCACGCGTTCGTCGACGCCCTCGTAGCGGCCGCAAATCAGGAACAGTTCTTGGTATTGCGAGAAGCGGCGCGCGGCTTCCTGATCGAAGCGCCGGCCTTGCGCTGAGAGGAGCACCAGGCGCTGCGCGGCGGTGCGCTCGGGCCAGATCGACTCCACTGCTTCGAAGATCGGCGCGGGCTTCAGCAGCATGCCTTCGCCGCCGCCGAACGGGCGGTCGTCCACGGTGCGATGGCGATCGTGCGTCCAGTTTCGGAGGTCGTGGATCTGGATGGTGATGAGCCCGGCCTCGGCGGCTTTTGCGACCACGCCGTGGCGGAACGGGCCGTCGAAAAACTCAGGGAAGATGGTGAGGATGCGAAAAACCACAAGCTCTCAGTTTAGATCCTTCAGTCCTTCGGGAAGCGCGACGTCGATGCGCCGAGCCTCGAGGTCGATGCGTGTGAAGATCGACGCGGCGAACGGGATCAGCAGCTCCTTGCCCGCGCTCGACCGCACCTCCACCAGCGGCGTTGCTCCGGTGTCCTGCCAGTCGCTCACCGTGCCGAGAAGTTCACCGCGCTGGTCGAACACTTCGCAGCCCACCAGGTCCGAGCGATAATACTCGCCTTCGGGAATCGCCTCGCGCTGCTCGAACGGGATCGCTACTTCGGCCCCGGCCAGGCGTTCGGCGTCCGAGATCGTGTCCACGCCTTTGAACTTGAAGATGAGATGATCGCCGTGCCGCCAGGTGCGCTCCACTTCCATGGGGACCTGGTTGACCAGCACGTCCTTCACGCGCTCGGCTTGACCGGAGAATGGAATGGCTGCAACTTCCCCCTTGTTGCCGCGCGCGCGGATAAGCCGGGCGATGGTGACCAGCTTCAGATTATTCCAGGATTTCCAGGGTGAACCGCCGGTTGAGCTTCATGCCCGCGGCGCCGAGCAGCGTGCGGATGGAGCGCGCGGTGCGGCCCTGTTTTCCGATGACCTTTCCCAAGTCGGTGGGAGCGACTCGTAACTCCAGCACCGTAACCTGCTCGCCCAATACCTCTTTGACGCTCACCTGGTCGGGCGAATCCACAAGAGCTTTCGCGATGTCTTCGATGAGTTGCTTCATTTCCAGGTATGCCTGACTGTTAGTTTAGCGCTGTCGAAGGGTTCAGTCTTCGCGCGGCGTCTTCCCCGGCAGGCCCGCCGGGTTCTCGTGCACTCGTTCGCGGAAGCGGCCCTTCAAGCCGGTGGCGAGCGAAACGCTGTCCTCGCCGAACTTGTCGCGCAGCCGATCCACCGCCGTCAGGGCCTTGCGCCAGCGATTGGTGGACTCCTCGCCGAGCAGATTGAGCTGGCCTTCGCCGGATTCGAGGCCCGAGGCATGCACGCCGAGCAGCCGCATCTTGGCTTTGGCTTTGCGATTCTCGCGGAACAGAGCGCGAGCCTGCTGGAAGATCTCGGTGTCGAGCTGCGTGGCATGATCGAGCGAGCGGGCGCGCGTGATGGTGGTGAAGTCCGAGTAGCGCAGCTTCAATTGCACTGTGCGTGCGTAGAGCGAATGCTCGCGCAGACTGCGGCCGACCATTTCCGACAGGCGCGCCAGCGTCGATTCGAGCAGGTCGGTGTCGGTGGTGTCTTCGCTGAACGTCACCTCGTGGCTGATCGACTTGGGGTCGTTGTCTTCGCCCACCTCGCCGTCGAACCAGCCGCCCGCATCGAGGCCGCGCGACTTGCCGGCCAGCGCCAAACCCCACAGGCCGAAATGCTCGCGCAGGAAGTCTTCAGGCAGCGCCGCCAGGTCGCCGACTTTGCGGATGCCGCGCGCCTGCAGATTCTTCTCGGTGACTTTTCCGACGCCCGGAATCTTGCGCACATCGAGCGGCGCGAGGAAGCGCGCCTCCTCGCCCGGCAGCACCCACAGGATGCCGTTCGGCTTGGCCTGGTCGGATGAGACTTTGGCCACCATGCGCGACGCTGCGATTCCGATCGAGCAGTTGAGCGACGTTTCGCGCTTCATGCGCTCGTGCAAGCTGGTGCGCGGCGGCGAGCGGCGGCCCGTGCAGTCGCTCGGTGCCGGTGAGATCCATGTAGGCTTCGTCGACCGACGCCATTTCAACCTGCGGTGAGAAAGCTCTGCAGAACCTTGTAAACTTTGCGCGAGTAGTCGCGGTAGCGCTCCGGGTGGCCGTCGACGAAGATCGCATGCGGGCACAGGCGGGCGGCGTTGCGGAGCGGCATGGCGGAGTGGATGCCGAACTTGCGCGCCGCGTAGGACGCTGCCGAGACGACGCCGCGCTGATCGGCCTGGCCGCCGACGACGACGGGCTTGCCGCGCAGGGAAGGGTCGAAGAGTTCTTCCACGGAGACGAAGAAGGCGTCCATGTCGACGTGGAAGTAAGTCTTCATCCGTCTTCCAGTGTCGCAAGTTCACTCGCCGGGGGAGAATGGTTGAAGGTAGACATGGAGCAGGAGCAGATCATCCCCACGCGGGGGAAAAAGTCGAGGATCCCGCCCACGCTCTCGTATCCTATCGGGGCGAAGGAGATTTCCGAGGCGCTTCTGGGTGTTCCCCAGCTTGGCGAACTAGAAATTCACTTCTGGTATTACCGCTGGATCCGCGACCTCGAAGCCGGTAAGTCGTATCCGATAATCCAGGTTCGCTATTCGGGACCAAGATTTCGACTCGGGGCGCCATGGGAAATCCGCGTCGATCCGGTTCCTCGCAATTTGCTGCATGTGGTTCACACCAAGATCGTTGCAGAAGCTCTGCCGGCGATCCGGTTGTGGCTTCTTGCAAATCCGCATTCCACCGAGCGTGAGGGCGGTCACGGACTCATCTTCAGCTTCGATGCACTCAGCAACGAACTTAGTTTCAAAGAGCACGCGAACATCGAGTGGCAAACGCCGAGAGCCTGATGGTTGCGCTTCATGGCTTCCATCCGCGCCGAGAGCACGCGCGGCAGTCCCGCCAGATCCTGCTCGACGGCGATCTCGCTCCATCCCGCGCCCAGCATCGCGCGCACCGGCTCAACCGAATTGTAGCCGAGTTCCACCAGCAGCCAGCCGCCCGGCCGCAGCACTCGGCGAGCCTCGGCGATGAGTCGCTCGTAGATCTCGACGCCAGTCGGGTCCGGCGAATAGTGCCACATGTGGCTCCCAGTCGCGGACCTCGCGCTGAAGTCCGTCGCGATCGGCGCTCGGCACGTAAGGCGGATTCGAGACCAGCACGTCGACGCTGCGGTCGCGGATCGCAAAGCCAAATCGCAGGCCAGCAAGCTGACGTTCGCCGCAAGCCGGCGCGCGTTATCAGCGGCAATGCACAGCGCCGCAAGCGAAATGTCCGTCGCGAACACCCGCGCGCCCGTCTCGAGCGCCAGCGTGACCGCGATCGCGCCCGACCCGGCGCCCACATCCACCACCGTGTCGCCGGGGCGAATCACCTTGAGGCTCGCTTCCACCAGATGCTCGGTCTCGGGGCGGGGAATCAGCACGTCCGACGTCACGCGAAACTCGCGGCCATAAAATTCCTGGCGACCGGTGATGTACTGCGTCGGCTTGCCTTTCAGACGCTCGTGCAGATAGCGGCCATAGTGAATCCACGCCAGCTCGGTCAGCGCCTCTTCAGGATGCGCGTAGAGATACGCGCGTTCGCGGCGGAGCGCGTGAGCGAGGAGAACTTCGGCCGTCAGTCGAGGCGCGGCTATCGCGCCCTCTTCGAGCAGCTTGGTGCCTTGGACTAACGCGGTCTGGAGAGTCATGAACTCCCGGCGCGGCAGGCGCGCCCGCATCTAGGCTGCTTGGCCCTGATCGCCGAGCTTTTCGGCCTGGTAATGCGTCGTCAGCGCGCTGATCAGCGGATCCAGCTTGCCTTCCATCACCAAGTCGAGCTGATGCAGCGTCAAGCCGATGCGATGATCCGTGACGCGATTCTGCGGAAAATTGTACGTGCGGATTTTCTCGCTGCGATCGCCCGACCCCACCATGCTGCGCCGCTCCGCGCCGATCTGCGCGCGCTGCTTCTCCAGCTCGATCTCGTACAGCCGCGAACGCAGCACGCGCTCGGCCTTGGCCCGGTTCTTGATCTGCGATTTTTCGTCCTGGCACGACACGATCAGGCCCGTGGGCAGGTGCGTGAGCCGGACCGCCGAATACGTCGTGTTCACCGACTGCCCGCCCGGCCCCGACGAGCAGAACGTGTCGATGCGAATGTCCTTGGGATCGATCTTGATCTCGACCTCGTCGGCTTCGGGCAGGACCGCCACCGTGATGGCCGAGGTATGCACGCGCCCCTGCTGTTCGGTCTCCGGCACGCGCTGCACGCGATGCACGCCGCTTTCGTACTTCAGCCGGCTGTACACCTTGTTGCCGCTCACCAGCGCGATCACTTCCTTGATGCCGCCCACGGTCGACTCGCTCATCGATGTGATCTCGACGCGCCATCTCTGCGTTTCCGCGTAGCGGCTGTACATGCGGAACACTTCGGCCGCGAACAGCGTGGCCTCATCGCCGCCTGTGCCGGCGCGGATCTCGAGCACCACGTTCTTTTCGTCGAGCGGATCCTTGGGCAGCAGCAGCACCTTCAGTTCCGCTTCGATGCGCGCCAGCTCGGGTTCCAGGCGCTGCACTTCGTCGGTGGCCATCTGGCGCAACTCGGGATCGGGATCTTCGAGCATCTGCCGGCCCTCGTCGTGGTTGCGCCGCACCTGCTTGTACTCGCGATACTTGGTGACGACTTCTTCGATCTCCGAGCGCGCGATTGCCGTCTTGCGATACGCGTCGCCGTCGGAGATCACGGACGGATCGGCCATCTGGCGCGTAAGCTCCTCGAAGCGAGCTTCGATCTCGTCGAGTTTTTGCGAATATTGCATGTCAGACCCCACGACTCGGGGGAGTGCGTTAAGCGATTACCAACTCGCCGCCCTGCGATTTCTCGAGTTCCATTGCGCCGTCGAGCGCGTGGATCGCAACCGCGGCCTGGTCGTCCGTCGGCGGCTGCGTGGTGATGCGCTGCAGCCAAAGTCCGGGCTGCGTCAGCGTCGCCATCAGGCCCTGCTGATGCTTTGCGGCGAACCGGATCAATTCGTAGCTCACGCCCAGCACCACCGGCAAGCAGCGCGATGCGCGCCGCCAGCTTGATGAAGAAGTTGTCGAACGGCAGGAACGCGTAAACCGGGATCGCGATCAGCATTACCACCAGCAGAAAGCTGGTCCCGCAGCGCGGATGGAAGGTCACGAACTTCTGCGCGTTCTCCACCGTCACCGGCTTGCCGGATTCGAAATTGAACACCACCTTGTGCTCGGCGCCGTGATACTGGAACATCCGCCGCATGTCCTTCATGCGCGAGATGCCGTACAGGAAAACCAGCAGCAACGCCAGCCGGATGAAGCCGTCCATCAGGTTCACTTCCAGGCGCTGGTGCGACAGTCGGGAACATGGCGCCGAGCTTGGTTGCCAGCAACAGCGGAAGAAATTTGTACATCGCCACGAACGTCACGAAGGAGAATGCCAGGTTGACGCCCAGTATCCAACCGGATAGCTGCAGCGGCTTTTCTTCCGGCTTTGCCAGGTCGGCGAGCGACGCGTTGGCTGAAAACCGCAGCGCCCTGACGCCCAGGTACATCGCGTGTCCCAGCGTGCCGAGGCCCCGCAGGATCGGCAGCTTGAAGATCGGATATTTTTCCGAAACGCGCGGCAGTGGGCTTTCTTCGGTGACGATTCCGCCGTCGGCCTTGCGCACCGCCACACAATAGCTGTGCGGAGCGCGCATCATGACGCCCTCCATCACGGCCTGCCCTCCGACCAGCGTTTCTTCGCCGCTTTCCAGGACCGGCAACATCTGTATGTGCGCGCTAAGGCGCAGAAAACTTCGAATCGTCAAGCGGGGAACTCCTTTTTGATTATACCGCGAAGCGCGGAATCGCGAACCTGCGCGCTAGAATAGAGTTCTAGTACGGGGGTTTATGCAGGTTTTGTCCGCGGGCGACCACAAGTTCCTCCTGCTCGAGCTGGATTCCGACCTGGTGGGAACCATCGCCCGCCAAGCCGGCTTCGAATTTCGCATCGAGGAGAACGAGCGCGCCATGTGCCTCGACCTGCTCGCGGCCGACCGGCAGGCGCCGCTGCTCCTGTTCGACGCCGCCGATCCCGGCAACCTGGGCTGGTTCTCGCGCTGCCAGTTCTATGTGGACGGAAGTTCCGGCGCGGTGCTGCAGACGCCGATTTCGCTCGCCAATCAAAAGGATCGCTCCGGCCACACACTGCCGCATTCGGTCCGGCTGCAGATCGCCAAGGAACTACCGATGTCGTTCCGCCTGCCCGGCAAGCAGCCGGTGAACGAGCAGATGGTCTACCACGTCCTCACGCATTTCTTGAACGCGCTGCTGAACACCGGCGTGGGTGTGTGCGGCGGGCCAATCGTCAAGCCACTGGCAGGGCGCACCGAAGCCATCGGCACGCGCAACTGACAGCCGGCTCGCGCGGCTACTTGCCCACCACTAGAATCGAAAACGAGTCCGGTACCATCTGACCTCGGCCGCGGCCACCGCGACCACCAGGCGGCGGCGCATCGGGCTGACCGAACTCGGCGGCGATCAGAAGAATGTGCTGCGTCTTGGTGTCCAGCGTCAGCGTCTTCGCACTGCGCATCGTTTCCAGGTTCTGCTCGACGGCGAAGCTGGACGGACTGTTCTCCTTGACCACCGTGAGCGTGCCGTCGCCCTGCGAGCTGAACGCCTCCATCGTCTTCGGATTGAACAGCGCGCCGTCAGTGCCCGCGCCGATCGGCAGCGCGTCCAGAATCTTGCCGTCCGCCGCGTCGAGAATAACCATGTTTTGCGGATTGCGGCAGGAGGCGAACAGGATATTGTTCTTCACGTCCAGCGCCAGGCCCGCGCAGACGGCGCCCTTGCCGGCGAGATCGTAGTGCGCGGTGACCGCGAGCGTCTTGGCGTCCACCACCGCGATATTCGCTTTGTCTTCGATGTCGACGTAGATGTGCCCCTTGCCGTCGCTCGCGGCCTGTTCCGGCGCGCCACCCAAATCGATGGTGCCGATCACCGAACCGTCCTCGGCGTTGAGCACGGTGGCGTTGGGCGCGCGATGGCTCAGCACGTACACGCGATCGTTGAAGGCATCGTAGAGCATCCCGTCCGGGTTGCCTTCGACATCGATAGTTTTGATGGTCGCTAATGTCTTCGGATCGAACATCGTGACCGGCTTGCTGCTCGCGAATGCGTGCCCGGACTTGAGCGAGACAACGACGCCGTGCGCCCGCACGTTCGGGATCTCGCCAGCCGGCGCGAGCGTGTCCAGATCGAAGACCGTGATGCGTCCCTCGGCGCCGCTGCGCGCGACGTACAAGCGCCGCCCGGCCGAGTCGGCATAGACGTAATCGAAGCCGCCCGCGCCGCCGACCCTGGCGGTCTTGAGTAATTTGTATGGCCCGGTTTGGGCGAATGCGGACACACTCGCTGCGAGTGCGATCGCGAGTGCCAGGTAACCTCGTCGCATAGTAGTCTCCTTTTTGTTCAGCGCGATTTCAGAACGGAATTCAGCGAGCCTTGACGGTAACCTTCCAGATCGATCGTAACGTAGTGGAAGCCCAGCGGTTTGAAAATCGCCACGAAGGCCTGCGCCATTTCGGGCGTAAGCGCGCGTGTCAGCTCGTCCTTCGCGACTTCGATGCGCACCAGCTCGCCATGGAAGCGCACGCGAAACTGCCGGAAGCCGAGCGCGCGGATCGCTTCTTCGCCCAACTCCACGGTCTTGACGGTCTCTGGCGTTACCGGCGTGCCGTATGGAACGCGCGAGCTCAAACATGCCGACGCCGGCCGGTCCCATGTGGACAGCCCGGCGACGCGCGACAGCTCGCGAATCTCTGCTTTGGTCAGGCCTGCCTCCACCAGCGGCGCCTTCACTTGATGAAGCTTCGCGGCGCCCTGGCCGGGGCGGTAGTCGCCCAGATCGTCGACGTTCACGCCGTACACGATGTGGTCGATGCCCCGCTCGCGCGCCACGGCGTCGAGACAGGTGAACAACTCGTCCTTGCAGTGGAAACAGCGGTCGGGGTCGTTCTTGACGTAGTCGGGATTTTCGAACTCGTGCGTCTCGATGTACTCGTGCCGGATGCCGCACTCGCGCGCGAATGCCTCGGCATCGCGTTTGTGCGACTCGGGAATGGAAGCCGAATCCGCGGTAATCGCGACGGCATTGTCGCCGAGCACGCTCCTCGCCGCCCACGCCAGATAAGCCGAATCGGTCCCGCCCGAGTACGCGACAATGAGGCGCCGCAGCGCGCCCAGTTGCTCAAAGAGCTTGCGCTGCTTTTCGGCCAGCGCCGCGGCGTCTACCTTTAACTTCGGCGCAAGATTGACGAGACTCGCCACGCTTTCAGTATAGCGGCGAACCCGTTGAGGACCGCTCCTCCCCTTGCCCGCAACCCGCCGTTCCTGCTAGATTGATCACTTCACCGCCGCAGTTCCCCCGCACGGCGCCGCGCACAGATGCTCCTCCGAGAGAGAGGCGACACTTCGGTTGAAGTTCGAAATTGAAATCAAGCTTCGTCTTCCGGCGAAGCTCGGCAAGATCCGGCGCACGCTGCATCAGGCTGGTTTTCGCATCCACAAGCCGCGCGTTCTGGAATCCAACATCCTGTTCGACAACCCCAAGCGCACGCTGCGCAAACACGGCCGCCTGCTGCGCCTGCGCCTCGTCGGCACGCACCGCCTGCTCACATATAAAGGACCGTCAGAACCCAGCCGCTACAAGAAGCGCCGCGAAATCGAGACTCGACCTCAACGGCGGCGCCGGACTCGACGAAATCTTCATGCACATGGGCTATCGCGCCGTGTTCCGCTACGAAAAGTACCGCACCGAGTACACCAAGCCCCGCGTCCCCGGCAAGGTGCTGCTGGACGAAACGCCCATCGGGAACTATCTGGAGATCGAAGGCAGCCCTCGTTGGATCGACCGCACCGCCCGCCAGCTCGGCTTCAAATCCGGCGATTACATCACGCGCAGCTACGGCTATCTGTACCTGGCCTACTGCCGCGAGCGCCGCATCGCGCCCAAGAACATGCTCTTCACCGACAAACAACTGAAACGCTCGCGGAGAAAATAGGCGTGGTTCACGAAGCCCGTTTCCGCGTGCGCTACGCCGAGACCGACCAGATGGGCGTGGTCTACTACGCGAACTATCTGGTGTGGATGGAAATCGGACGCGCCGAATATTGCCGCGCGGCAGGCATTCGCTACAAGGATATGGAGGCTGACGACGGCGTGCGTCTCGCCGTCGTGCATGCGCAGTGCCGCTACCTGCATCCGGCCCGCTACGACCAGGAGATCGCGGTGGAAACTCGCATCGCGCGCGCGAATCGCAGAATGGTGGAGTTCCACTACGATATTCGCGAAGCGGACTCGCGGCAGGAACTGGCCTCGGGAGAAACGCGCCACATCTTCCTCGACTCGCAGATGAAGCCCGTGAAGCTTCCCGCAAAATACTACTCGTTTTTCGGGATCACTGCTTCTGCTCGTTGAATTTGATGGTCGACTCGCCCTCGAACTTGTGGTAGTTGCGGAACTCGATCACGTTGTGTTCGCACTCGTTCGACCCGCGCTGGCAGCTCAACACCTCGGCGCGCACCGGCAGCAGAAATTTCGCCGGCGTCCCCAGCGTGACGTAGTCGTATTCCACGGTCGTCTCCACCGTGGCGCGCGGAAATTCCTCCGGAATGTCCTGGGCCTGCATCTCGATTCGCAGCGTGTGCGCGGTTTCCTTGTCGATCCACACCGATCCCTTGTAAGCCGGCTTCACGTATTGCCCCGGAACCTGGATCTTCCAGTTGGACCGCAGCCGCTCCACCGCGAAATCGTAGACAGACGAAGCCCGGCGAGCGATGCTGTCATCCTGCGCGTACTTGAACGCTGCAGCCGTGCCCGGGGAAAAAATGTCTGCCAGGATGGTGCCGAACTCGCCGGTCGACCACGCGCCCGATTCCTCCGGCGACTTCTTCGACGGCTTGCCGTTGACGGTCAGGTTGCGGTAGCTCTCTTTGCCGTCTTCGTAAACCACCTCAGCGCCCACGACATCGATCACCTTCCAATCCGGTACGCGCGTTTCGCTGAAGTAGCGAGTCGTGATCTCGCTGCACACGTAGTTGGGCAAGCCTTCAAGGAACGTGGCCGCGGCGTTGCGCGCCTTTTCAACGAACTCCATGCGCGGATTCGGATGCGCGGCAGTCTCGGCCGGCGCGTACTGGCGCTGATGCAGTCGCAACTTCCTTCGGAGGCGGCGCAGCCGCTTCTTCCTTACGCCTTTCCGCCACTCGCTCCGGAATGCCGCGCTTCAACTTGGGCGGCGCTTCATCGGCGCCGTAACGCTGATCCTGACGAACCAGGACCGTCGGCGGCGGCCCGGTTCTCAACTCTTCTTGTTGAGACTGGCCGGCCTGCTGCGGCAAAGGCTCGAGCTGATCCTGCGATTGAATCTTTTTCGCGATCCTCGGATTTGCATTGATGCTGATGGCTTGGTAGAGACCACTCTCGTTCTGAGTCGCCACGACATCGACGCCGTCGCCGGCCTTCAGATCCGCGGGCTTGGTGGTCGCGTCCGTGATCCGGAACGTGATCATGCGCGTGTCCGCAGCTTCCATCTCGAGCGAACTCGCATCGATCTTGCGGACTACGCCACTGTAGGCGTGCTGGATTTTGGTCGGATCGGCGCCGGAGCGGCGACCAATTCTCGGAATCCCCGAAGGTATGCCGGGCGCGCCGCCACCGATTCCTGGAGACTGCCCCGGAATCCCGATCTGCGCAAGCAGCTCGATGCCGAACGCCACAAGTAAGAGGGCGACCTTCAATCGCTTTCCTTAGACGGAAACTTCAGCCTACCGGGTACAACAAAACTAGCACCTGACACCTGACACCTGGCGCCTGAAACCTGACACCTGCTCCCTAGCCCTGCACCCGCTTCTGCTTCCCCTCCCAGAATTTCTCCCGCAGCACCAGCTTCCGGATCTTTCCAGTTCCCGTCTTCGGCAGCGCGTCATCGTGAAAATCGATCACCCGAGGCAGCTTGAACCGGCCCAGCCGCTGCTTCAGAAAGTCGAGCAGTTGATCCGAGGTCAGCTCCGACCCCGGCTTCCTCACCACCACCGCCACCGGAACCTCGCCCCACTTCTCATCCGGCGCGGCCACCACGGCGCACTCGAAGACTTCCGGATGCGCGAAGATCGCCTTCTCCACCTCGAGCGACGAAATGTTCTCGCCGCCGCTGATGATGATTTCTTTCTTGCGATCCACGATATGGATGTAGCCGTCCTCGTCCCAGACCGCCATGTCGCCGCTATGGAACCACGGCCCGGTCATCACCGACGCGGTCACGTCCGGCTCGCGGAAGTATCCTTCCATGATGTGATCGCCGCATGCCACCACTTCGCCGATGGCCTGCATGTCGCGAGGCACGTCCTGCATGTTGTTGTCCACCACGCGCACGCGCACGCCCGTGATCGCCCAGCCCGCCATCGAACGCCGCTTGTGGCGGTCGTCGTCGGACTTGTACTCGAGGCCCGGCTTCGGCCGCGATGACGTCAAGAACGGACATGTTTCCGTTAGCCCGTAGCCGCTGATCACGTCGGCGCCAAACGCCTTCTCCATGCGCGCCACCAGCTCCGGCGACGATGCCGCGCCGCCCAGCGTGATGTTCCGCATGCTCGAAACGTCGTAATTCCCGATGTCCGGCGCATTCAGCAACGCGTTCGCCATGGTCGGCACCAGGCTCATGTCGGTGGCGTGATGCTCCTGGATCAGCTTGAACACGTGCGTCGGCTCGAAGCGCCGCACCATCACTTGCTTGACGCCCAACATGGTGGACGCCTGCGGCCGGCCCCAACCGTTCGCGTGAAACAACGGGATGGTGTGCAGATCCACCATCGTGTCGACGTCTTTGAACACGCCCGCGGCATCCAGCGAGTGCAGGTAAATGGTCCGATGCCCCAGCATCACGCCTTTGGGCGTCCCAGTGCTGCCGCTGGTGTAGAACAATTCCGCGATCGCATTCTCGTCGAAGCTGAAAATATCGGCGCGCTCCAGGTGCCCCTTGTCGATGATCTCTTCGTACACCATGTCGGCCGCCGGCGACTTCTCGT
This sequence comes from Terriglobia bacterium, assembly GCA_963792065.1. GTDB lineage: Bacteria > Acidobacteriota > Terriglobia > Bryobacterales > Bryobacteraceae > Palsa-89. Next base: position 3,514,636 of record CAWBUU010000001.1, on the reverse strand, counting down.
TGATCGCGACGAAACGCTCGATCTCCCGGCAGGCCGGCCGCAGCTGCTCCACCAGCGGCGCAAAATCGTTTTCGAAGATCAGCATCCGCGCGCCCGAGTGATTCAGAATGTTGACCAGCTCGAGCGGCGACAGACGCACATTCAGCGGCATCACGATGGCGCGCGCTTGCACCACGCCGTAGTAACCTTCCAGCAACTGGTGGTTGTTGAAGCTCAAGTAGGCGACGCGATCGCCGTGCTGAATCCCTTCTTTCGCGAGTCCCGTGGCGAGCCGCTCGCATCGCTCGCCGAACTCCGCATACGTGAACTGGCGCGAGCCGCACACCACGCCCACCTTCTTTCCAAACAAATCCACGGCCCGGTGCAGGCAACGAACCGGAGTAAGAGGCACAAACATGGTCGCATTGTACCGTTCTAAAGCCCTGTCGCGCACGCGCGGATCGCATCACCGCTGCTACGATGAAGTCGCACCTTGCGCATCGGCCACCACACCTCCATCTCGAAATCGCTCGAGCACGCCGCGCTCAAAGCCGTCGAGATCGGCGCCAACACCTTCCAGATTTTCTCCGCCAGCCCGCGCATGTGGCGCGCCTCGCCTCCCGCACCTAGCGAAGTGAAGCTGCTCCAGCGCGCCCGCGAGCGTTACGACCTGCGCCCGCTCGTCATCCACGACAACTACCTCATCAATCTCGCTTCCTGCACCGAGCCGCTGCGTGTGCAGTCCACGCAGGCTTTTCGCGGCGAGATCGAGCGCGCGCTCGCCATCGGCGCCGAATACCTTGTCGCTCATCCGGGCAACTCCAAGGGCCACGGCGTCGAACAGGGCATCTACGCGATCATCCGCTCGCTCGCCGAAGCCGCGTACGGCATCGACACTACAGGCCTGACGGTGCTGCTCGAAAACACTGCCGGCGCGGGCGCGGCGCTCGGAAGCCGCCTCGAAGAACTCGCCATCATGCGCCAGTTCGCCGCCGACCTCACCGATCTGCGCATCGGCTACTGCATCGACACATGCCACCTGCTCGCTTCCCGCTTCGACATCTCCACCGCGGCCGGCGTCCAGCACACCGTCGCCGAGATCGACCGCATTCTCGGCCTCGACAACGTCCCCGTCATCCACGCCAACGATTCGAAAGGCGCGCTCGGATCGCACGTCGACCGCCACCAGCACATCGGCCGCGGCGCAATCGGCGAAGATGGATTCCGCAGCATCCTCACCCACCCCAAGTTGCGCGAGAAAGCGTTCATCTGCGAAACTCCCGTCGACGACGAAGGCGACGAGCGCCGCAACATCGAAATGCTCAAGAAGCTCTCGCAGAAAAGTCCCACACGCGCACGAGCGCAAAAACGCGCGGCACGCTAGACTCTCTACGGAGGCCCACGTGTCCCTGCGACCCGTCAAAAAAATCATTAAGGCTAAGCCCACCATGGAGGGCGCTGGCGTCCATCTCCGTCGCGCGTTCGGCTTCGGCAGCACGTCCGACTTCGATCCGTTCCTGCTGCTCGACGATTTTCGCAACGACGTTCCCGACGACTACCTGGCCGGCTTCCCCTGGCATCCGCACCGCGGCATCGAGACCATCACCTACGTTCTCGCCGGCACCGTCGAACACGGCGACAGCATGGGCAACCGCGGCGCCATCGCCGCCGGCGACGTGCAATGGATGACTGCCGGCCGCGGCATCATCCACCAGGAAATGCCCAAGGGCGACCAGTCCGGCCGCATGCACGGCTTTCAGCTCTGGGCCAATCTTCCGGCCGCGCTCAAGATGACCGCGCCGCGCTACCAGGAAGTGAAGGCCGGCGATATTCCGCTCGTCACCGACGACGACGGCACCGGGGTTCGCATCGTGTGCGGCAGCTTCTGGGGCAAGCGCGGACCGGTGGACGGCATCGCCGCCGACCCGATGTATCTCGACGTCTCGGTCCCGCCCGGCAAACGCAAAACGCTCCCGGTCGAGACCACGCGCCACGCCTTCGCCTACGTCTTCGCGGGCGACGGAAAATTCTGCAACGCCTCCGGCCCGCTCGCCGTGCCGACTGAACCGGTCGGATGGGCCGATACCACCCCGCCCGCCGACGCAGGCAACCGCTCGCTCGTCTTATTCGATCGCGGCGACGAACTCATGGTCGAGGCCGGCGAAGAAGGCATCCGCTTTCTGCTGTGCTCCGGCCAGCCGCTCCAGGAACCGGTCGCCTGGTATGGCCCCATCGTCATGAACACCCAGGAGCAGCTCCGCGAGGCGTTCGACGAGCTCGATCAGGGAACTTTTCTCAAGCGGGAGTAACGGCCGCGTCTCGCGATACAACTCACGGCGCATGCGTCGGGGCGCTGTCGCCCTGGATCAAACTTGCCACGCTCGCGGCCAGCTCTTCATTGTCGATGACGTAGAACAAACCGCCGCGCCCGTTCTGGCTGCTTCCGCAGTTGGTCCCCGACGCCTCGCCCTGCTGGTTCATGTCGCCGAAGATCGCGTAGTGTCCCGGGCCCGCCGTCGACACCCCGATCTTGGCGTGATTGAAGTCCGCCCCCGCCGCGCCCGTCAGCCCCATGGCGTGCCCGTCCCACTGGCCCGTGAGCGCAATCTCCACCGCGCCCGGCTTTCCCAGCGTGTTGCTCCAGCATCCGATCTGAGTGCTCTTGGTGGTCGAGTAGATTTTCGGAATCGCCCACCACGTCGCCGCGCGCAGCGGCACACCCTTCAGGAACGACGACACCAACTGCCACGGCGGCACATGCAACGCCGACGGCTTCGAGATCAGTTCCACGCCGCTCGACAGCTCCTCGTGCAGCGCGATCGCCGACTTCGACTTCACGCCCAGCGACTTCAACAGCTTCTGCACGTCCGCCGGACCGCCGTTCTTCACGATCTGCTTGTTCTTCGGATTCGTCACCACGCTCGCGTTCGCCAGCGCGCCCAGCACCTTAACGAGATCGTCCTTGGTCAGCTTCAGCGCGAAGAAATGCTGGCTCACCAGCACGTCGTTGTCTTCCACGCAGCCCAGCGTGTTGCCGTCCGTCTTGCGCGGCTTCGATTTGCTCCCCGATGCCGGCCACGATGGCGTGGTCACCTGCAGCGCCATCCCATCGCCCGCGCTGTTCCACGCCAGCATGCCTTTGGAGTGCCCCCACGGCGATCCGCAATCCTTCTGGCACCCCTTGATCTTCGGATCGTCGTAGAACTGATCGTTCCAGATCAGGTAATTGTAGGTTCCGTTGTACACCTCGTCGAACGTCGCGCCCAACGGATCCATAGTCGTCTCGCCTACGCAGCCGCCGCCTTGCGCCAGCGTCCGGTGCTCGCTGCTCGCATAGACGAACTGCTGGCCGAACGTCGAGTAGTTCTGCACCGACCCGCCGAACGTGCACGTGCGCGCGATGCCTCCGCCGCATCCTGGAAACGTTGAGTTGAGTTTGAAAACGAACCACCAGTCCACTGCGTGCCCCGCCTCGAGCAACGGAGCCGGCGCATCGGCTGCGGACAACGCCCAGCCGGTTCCGAGCAGCAGAAGAATCGCGATCAGTGACCTGGAACGACGCTGATTCACGGTAAGACCCTCCGCCTAGCCGTCGCCTTATTGTAGTAGAAGCGCTCCGCGCGTCCTCAAAGCAGATTGATGTCTGCGCTCTCCAGAATTCGCTTCGACGCCCCGTGTTTCGCGGCTTTCAACATCGCGCGGCCTAATTTTTCAGTCGTGGTGACGTACTGCGGCCAACGTCGATACGCCCACGGAAGCAGCGGCCCCGCGATCGCGTAGAACACGCGATACGACCTGGTCTTCGACTTGATCCCGTTCAGCGGCGCGATCGTGCCCGGCCGGAACATGTATGCCGCTTTGAACGGCAGCTTCAGAAGCGCGTTCTCGGTGGCGCCTTTCACACGCGCCCACATGCTGCGCCCGCGCTCGGAACTGTCAGTTCCCGCGCCAGAAATGTAGATGAACGTCATCGCGGGATTCAGTCTCGCCAGCTTCCGCGCCGCCGCCAGCGTGTAGTCGTACGTCACCCGCCGGTACGCGTCCTCCTGCAGGCCCGCCGACGAAACGCCCAGACAGAAAAAGCACGCATCGAACCCCGCAAGCTCGCTTTCGATCGCCGAGTAATCCAGAAAATCCTGGTGTACCAGCTCGCGCAGCTTGGGATGCTGCTGCCCAGTCGCGCCGCGCACGATCGATAGCACGCGCTCGACCTCCGGATCGAGCAGGCACTCCCGCATTACACCTTGCCCGATCATCCCGCTGGCGCCGAACACTACGACCCTCACACGTTCATTACACACGATTCCACGTCACGCACGATTCCACGTCGCAAGCGCGGACGTTAACGCGAGGTTAACGGCGTAGATGCAAGAAAGTGCACCACTGGCAACACCGCCCGAGATACAATAAATAAAGAAGGACGTGGCGACTGCGACTAAGTCATTCGAACGCCTCATCCGCGGGATTCTGCCGCTTGCTTTCCTGACCTGCACCTACGCCGCGCCACTCAACTTCTCGCTCCACGACACCAGCGGTCAGACCTATTCCGCAGCCGAACTGAGCCGGCACAAAGCCACCGTCCTGCTGTTCGTCGCCACCGATTGCCCCAACTCCAACACCTACGCGCCCGTCCTCGCGCGCCTGTATCGCGAATACTTCCCGCGCGATGTCGTTTTCTACAACGTCTACTCCGACCCGCAAGAAACCGTGGACTCAGTTCGCAAACACGATGCCGATTTCCAGACGCCCTTCGCGGCGCTCCTCGATCCCGAGCATAAGCTGGCGACTCAAACCGGCGCGCGCTCCACGCCCGAAGCCGTCATTCTTTCGCCCGAAGGTAAAGTGCTATACCGCGGCCGCGTCGACAATCGCTTCGTCGACTTCGGTCGCACCCGCTATCAACCCACTGAAAAGGATCTGCGCGAGGCGCTGGATGCCGTCGTGCAAGGCAAGCCCGTTGCGCATCCAGTCACCAAAGTGCTCGGCTGCGCCATCCCCGGAGTAAATTAATGCGACTTCTTACCGTCTTCTCCGCCTGCCTGCTCACGGCCGGCGGGCAGTTCCTATTGGCCGGCGACACCGCCACCAGCAGCAGCACCGCAGTCCCCACGTTCAACCGCGACATCGCGCCGATCCTCTACAAGAACTGTTCGAACTGCCATCGGCCGGGCGAAGTGGCGCCGTTCGCTCTGCTGACTTATCAGGACGCCGCCAAGCGCGCGCAGCAGATCGCCGACATCACCGGCAAACGCGTCATGCCGCCCTGGAAAGCCACCGAAGGCTACGGAAAATTCCTGGATGAGCGCCGCCTCACCGATCAGCAGATCGCCCTGATTCGCGACTGGGCTACGCACGGCGCTCCGGAAGGTGATCCCGCCGCGAAGCCCACGCCGCCGACATTCGCCCACGGTTGGCTTGCCGGCGAACCCGACCAGGTGCTCCGCATGTCCGCGCCTTTCACCATTCCCGCCGAAGGTCCCGACGTGTTCCAGTGCTTCGTCATTCCCATGAACGCCGCCGAAGACGAGTACGTCAAGACCGTCGAGTTCCGCCCCGGCAATCGCAAAGTGGTGCACCACGCGATTTTCTTCCTCGATAACACCGGCTCGGCGCGCAAGCGCGTGAAGGTTCCCGGTGAAGGCTACCCCTGCGTCGGCGGCCCCGGCCTCGACATCACCGGCGCGCTCGGCGGTTGGGCGCCCGGCGCGCAGCCGACCACGTCGCGACCCGGCATCTCGCACACCGTCCTAAAGGGCTCCGACCTGATCATGCAGATCCACTATCATCTCGACGGCAAAGTGGAGCACGATCAATCCACGATCGGCCTCAAGTTCGCCAAAGAGCCGCCCACCAAAGGCCTCACGCTGATGGTGCTCGGCAACGAGAAGCTCGACATTCCCGCCGGCGCATCGCAATATGTCGCCAAAGCCTCCGGCGTTCTGCCGATGGACGCCGAAGCGGTCTCCGTCTTTCCTCACGCCCACTATCTCTGCAAGGACATGAAAGTCGATGCCACCCTGCCCGACGGAACCACCGTGCCGCTGATCTGGATCAAGGACTGGGATTTCAACTGGCAGGGCGCTTACCGCTACTCCAGCCCAGTGAAGCTGCCCAAGGGCACGCGTCTCGACATGACTTATACCTACGACAATTCCGCCGCGAATCCGCACAACCCCAGCAATCCGCCGCGCGAGGTCCGCTTCGGCGAACAGACTACCGACGAGATGGCCTTCGCCTTCGTGTCGCTGACGCTCGACAAACCCGGCAACGTCGCCGAGTTCCAGCGCGGCACCCGTGCCGAGCTGCTCGCATCGTTCCTCGAGAACGGCGTCGATGCCAACACCTTCGGTCCCGAGCGGGCCAAGCAACTCGAGCGATTGCTGACCGCCTTCGACAAGAACCACAACGGCAAGCTCGATCCCGACGAGCGGCCCGCCATGGTCGACTTCATGATGAAGCGCCAGGAACCGCGCCCCCAGCAGTAGTACCCGGTTCATCGAAAAATATTCCGTGAGCGGCCTCCAAGGATCTGCTACGATCTACTTCTATCTTCAGGAGGCGCTTATGGCGTGCGAACCCGATGTATTAAAAAATGTTCCTCTTTTTGCTTTGCTCGACGATGACGAGACCGCCGTCCTGGCCAGCCAGGTCGGCATGAAAACCTTCGCCTCGCGCGAGCGCATTTACAAGATCGGCGAGCCTAGCGGCCCGGCCTACGTGGTCGTCTCAGGCAAGGTCCTGGTCACCACCGTCGACGAGGACCAGCAGGAAGTCGTGGTCGACGAGCCCAGTGAAGGACAGTTCTTCGGCTTCGCCTCGATGATCGAGCAGACGCCGCACCAGACCACTGCCATGGCGCTCGAGGAAACCACGTGCCTCGAAGTATCCCGCGTTAACATCGCGGTGCTGCTGGAACGCAAGCCGCTCGCCGGCATGGATCTGCTCACCACGCTCGGCCGCCAGTTCCACGCCACGCAGGGACTCGTCCGCGTCCGCGCCAGCCGCAATCCCAACGAATTGATCGAAGAGCAAGCCACCTTGGGCGAGCGCATCGCCGATTCGGTGGCGCGCTTCGGCGGCTCCTGGGCCTTCATCATATCGTTTGGAGTTCTGCTGACCGTCTACACCAGCATCAACATCGCGCTGCGCAACAGCGCCTGGGACCCGTATCCGTTCATCCTTCTCAATCTGTTCCTCTCCATGCTCGCCGCCCTCCAGGCGCCCGTCATCATGATGAGCCAGAACCGCCAGGACACCAAGGACCGTCTGCGCGGCGAGCTCGATTTCGCAGTCAACCGCCGCGCCGAGTCCGAGATCCAGGGTCTGGCTCGCAAGCTGAATCTGCTGGACGACAAGATCGACGACATCGAGACGCTGATTCGCAAGAAGGTCGTCGACAAGCCGGGTGTCTCCTAAGCCAATGTCGCACCGCCTTGCCCCATCCCTCACCGCGATACCATGGATCCATGGGCAACGCCATCGAGCAATGCAAGCGGCATTCTCGCGCGCTGCTCCGCGGCGTCCAGCGTTTCATTTCCGGATGGCGCAGGCCACCGGAAGATCCTTACTCCTACGTCACCGCGCCGAAGAAGCCGCGCCCGCCCTACCTCAGCGCGACCGCTGTCGCCGACCGGCCGGACGACTAGAATTAAAACTGGCTTCGATGAACTGACATGTCCCATCACCACCACGACCACGACCATTCGCACCAGGCCGTCCCCAACGACCCCACCCTGCGCGTCAAAGCGCTCGAGTCCCTGCTGGTCGAAAAAGGTCTGGTCGACCGTGCCGCTCTCGACGCCCTCATCGACAACTACGAAAATAAAGTCGGCCCACGCAACGGCGCACATGTGGTCGCGCGCGCCTGGGTCGATCCCGCTTATAAGCAGCGCCTGCTCGAAGACGCCAGCGCCGCGATCGGCGAACTTGGCTACGGCGGCGCGCAAGGCGAGCACATGCTGGTGGTCGAGAACACGCCGCAGGTCCACAACGTGATCGTCTGCACGCTGTGCTCCTGCTATCCGTGGTCGGTGCTCGGTCTCCCGCCGGTCTGGTACAAATCGTCGGCCTATCGTTCGCGTGCCGTCATCGATCCGCGCGGCGTGCTGCACGAATTCGGACTCGATCTCGCGCCCGACGTCGAAGTCCGCGTCTGGGACAGCACCGCCGAGCTGCGCTACCTGGTCCTGCCCGAGCGCCCCGCCGGCACTGAGAACTGGACCGAGGACGCGCTCGCCGCCATCGTCACGCGCGACTCCATGGTCGGCGTCTCGAAAGTCGCGCCGCCCGCCGCCAAAGGCGCGCCCGCATGAACGGCATCCACGATCTCGGCGGCATGCAGGACCTCGGCCCCATTCAGTACGAGCCGAATGAGCCAGTCTTCCACGCCCCCTGGGAAGGCCGCGTGTTCGCCATCAACATCGCGCTCGGCGCGTGGCGCAAATGGAACATCGACGCCGGCCGCTACCAGATCGAGCTGATCCCGCCGGCCGACTACCTGCGCATGAGCTACTACGAGAAATGGTTCACGCGCATCATCCAGCTCGCGGTCAAGGCCGGCCTCATCACGCGCGACGAAATGGCCGAGGGCGCAACCCGGCGCCCGGTTCCAAGAAAGCCACGCCGCCTTTGACAGCCGACCGCGTCGCGCTCCTGCAGCGTTCTGGTGCCGGCGCACGCCGCGATGTTCCCGTCACGCCGCGCTTCGAAACCGGCCAACCAGTCCGCGCTCGCAACATCAATCCAACCGGCCATACTCGCCTTCCGCGCTACGCCCGCGGCAAGCTCGGCGTCATCCATCGCGACCACGGCGTCTACGTTTTCCCCGACACCAACGCGCACTTCCTCGGCGAGAATCCGCAGCACGTTTACTCGGTTCGATTCGCCGCGCGCGAACTGTGGGGCGACCAGGCCTCGCCGCGCGACTCCGTCTATCTCGATATGTGGGACGCTTACCTTGACCCAGCCTGACTCCATTCCCGATCGCCTCGCCGACCTCCCGCGCCTTCCCCGCGACACCTCCGGCCCCGTCTTCGCCGAGCCGTGGCAAGCGCAAGCCTTCGCGCTGGCGGTGAAGCTTTCCGAGCAAGGTCATTTCACGTGGAAGGAATGGGCCGCCGAGCTGGCAGCCGACTTGAAAGCCGCCTCAGATCGCGGCGAGCCCGACGACGGCACGCGCTACTACGAGCACTGGCTCGCTGCGCTCGAGCGCCTCGTCACCGCCAAGGGATTGTCCGACAAGCAGGCGCTTAGCGCGCGCAAGGAGGCCTGGGCCGATGCGTATCGCCACACGCCTCACGGCAAACCGGTCGAGCTTGGCGCGTCCGCGTCCACATCCACCAACCGCCGGTGAAACTGCGCCGCCGGGCACTTCAAATTGTAAGTGAGAATCCGCCGATTCAACTCCGCTGCCTGCTTCCGCAATTCCTGAACGTCGCGCGCAGGTCGACCAGTCAACTCCCGTAGCCGCGCGATCTCCGCATCGATGTCGCGCCCCTCCTCGATCCACGCCGGCGCGAACCCGTTCACCTGTAGGAGATGATGCGCCGTCCACATCGTCGGATCCTCGAACGGATTCCGGTCCAGCGAAATCGGCTGGCCCTTCGATGGCAGATTGTCGAACTCGCCCGCCGCCATGGCTTCCCGAATCTTGCGATCCGCGATGGATTCCCACTTGTCCATTCCTGCTCTCAGTTTGACACGACCGTTTGGCGTCCGACTTGCTACAAGAAGTGTATGCGCACTCCCGTCAAATGGATCACCTCCGCCCTCGCACTCGGCGCCGCAACCTACGCCGCATCCATCGCCGTCACGTGGATCCGCTACGGCCGTGCGAAGGCCAGCCGCTCAACCGAAGACGCCGACGCGCTGCTCGACCTTTTCATGCCGGACTACGAAGTCGCCGAACGCCATCACGTCCGCGTCGCTGCGCCCGCCAGCCTTACTCACGCAGCCGCATGCGAAATCAGTCTCGATGGCTCACTCCTGGTCCGCACCATGATGAAAACCCGCGAGACGATCCTCGGCGGCGCGCCACAGGAAAAACTGCTTCCGCGCCCGCTCATCGATCAGTTGACAGATCTCGGCTGGTCGATCCTCGCCGAAATCCCCGATCGCGAAGTCGTGCTGGGCACAGTCACGCAGCCGTGGTACGCCAATGTCGTCTTTCGACCCATCCCGCCCGCCGACTTCGCCGCGTTCAACGAACCCGGCTATGTCAAAATCATTACGACGTTGCGCGCCGACCCGCTCGGCCCCGATGCATCCATTGCCCGCACCGAAACGCGAGTCGCCACCAACGACGCCACAGCGCGCGAAAAATTCCGCTTCTACTGGTCTTGCTTTCGCCCTGGAATCGTCCTGATCCGCCGCGTTCTGCTCAACACGGTGAAGCAGGAAGCCGAGCGTCTAAGGAAGGAAAAGCTGGCGCGTGCCTACCTGGCGCCCCACGCCAGCCAATTATCGTGAAGTTACTTGCCCAGACGATGAGCTTACTTGCTGCCGACGGCCGCTTCCGTCCCGCTTGAACCGAACAACAGCTTCGTGGTTGTCCCGCCCAGCCGGATTTCCTTCAGCGACTTGCCGTCCTCACCCGTGTACGCAGACCGCGGTCAGATTGAACTTCTGCGGAGCATGCTCCACAGTGACGTTCGTCTCTACCTCGGTCTTGCCGTGCTTGAGGATCGCTTTGTCGCCCTGGACTTCCACCTTGTACTCGCCGGGCTTCAGTTCAGTGCCATTGACAGTGGTCGCCTTGGACAGGGTTACGTGGTACGACGACGCAGCGTAAGCCACGCTAATTCCCACCGCCATCAAAATTGTGAGTGCCTTCTTCATTGAGCAATATCTCCTTTCACATTTAGATACGGGAGATCGTTGCTTGGTAGCTGGAAAAAGTTCCGTGAACAATCTGGAAATCAACGAGTTACGAACATGACAACCGTTGCGCAACCGTTGCCGTGGGCGCCGCAAGGAACCTCGCCGAATTGAAAAAACGGTTATGGCCTCCTTTGTTTCAACTGTTTGTCCAGCCGTTGTTAGCAAGATTGCACAGACCGCGCATTCCAGCCGTCAAAGCTAGCGAACGCTCTTCGACAAGGTACAATGACAATAATGCTTGCCGCGCCGGTGGCGCTTTCCAGGCTGACCGATCTGGAAGTGGCCCTCAATACCGCCATTCGTGGGAAGCCGGACGTAGTGCGTCTGTCCATGGTTTGTCTGCTCGCTCGCGGACATCTTCTTATAGAGGATGTGCCGGGCGTCGGCAAAACCACGCTGGCCCAGGCCATGGCGCGCTCCGTGCATTGCCGATTTCATCGCCTGCAGTTCACCAGCGACATGCTGCCGTCGGACGTGCTTGGCGTCACCATTTACAACGCTCATACGCAGGACTTCGAATTCAAGCAGGGGCCGGTGTTCGCCAATTTTCTGCTGGCCGACGAAATCAATCGCGCCACGCCCAAGACGCAGTCGGCGCTGCTCGAAGCGATGAACGAACTGCAGGTGACCATCGAGGGGCACTCTTACTCGCTCGAACAGCCCTTCATGGTGATGGCCACGCAGAACCCGGTGGAGCATCACGGCACCTATCCACTGCCCGAAAGCCAGCTCGATCGCTTCCTCATGCGGATCCGCATCGGCTATCCCGATCGCGGCGCCGAGCGTGAGATTTTGCGCAACAAAGACGGCGTCCACGCCGAAAGCGTGCTCGCGGTGCTTTCCGCCGACGAGCTGCTGCAATTGCAGGAACAGGTGAGCCGCGTGAAAGTGGATGACGCTCTGGTCGACTACATGCTCTCCATCGTCGACCAAACGCGCGCGCACGAATCGCTGGCCTTGGGAGTCAGCCCGCGCGGCGCCCAGGCGCTGTACCGCGCCGCTCAAGCGCTGGCGTTGCTCGAAGCTCGCGACTACGTCATTCCGGACGACATCAAGCGGCTGGCCGTGCCGGTCTTCGCGCATCGCGTCGCGATCAATGCCCGCACCTCGCTCTCGCAGCGCAGCACCGAACTGAGCGAGCGCATCCTCCAGGAAATTCTCACGCTGGTCGAGGTACCGCTCTAGCCACATCTCATGAAGACTGCAATCATCGGCCTGCCCATGGTCGGCAAGACATCTTTGTTCACCATCCTCACCGGCGTCCACGAAGCCACGCGCATCGGCCTGACGGAAGCGCGCGTCGGCGTCACCAAGGTTCCCGATGCCCGCCTCGACGCGCTCGCCAAAATCTTCGAGCCGCCCAAAATCACGCACGCCACCGTCGAGTATCTCGACTTCCCGGCCGTCTCGAAGGAAGCCCTACGCGATCCCAGTTACCTCGCCAGCATGCGCGTGGCCGACGCACTCGCGCACGTCCTGCGCTTGTTTCAGAGTGATACCGTGCCACACGAAAAAGGCTCGGTCGATCCGGTGCGCGATCTCGAAGACGTCGAGACCGAGTTGATCCTGAGCGACCTCGTGGTGGTGGAAAAGCGCATGGAGCGCGTCGACAAGGATCGCAAGAAGATCAAAAGCCCCGAACTCGATCACGAGTTCGCGCTGCTGGAGCGCTGCAAGGCCACGCTCGAAGACAACAAGGCGCTGCGCACGCTCGAACTCACGCCCGACGAAGAAAAGACTATTCGCGGCTTCCAATTCCTCTCGCAGAAGCCGATGCTCTTCGTCCTCAACATCGGCGAGGAAGACGCCGCGCGCATGCACGAGATCGAAGAGGAGTACCGCAAGGGTCCGTTGGCCGGCCGCACCCGGACAGCCGTCACCGCGATTTGTGGAAAGATCGAAGCCGAGCTTGCCGAGTTGTCGCCGGACGAAGCCCGCGAGTACCTGGCGAGCTACGGTCTGAAGGAATCCGGACTTGAACGCCTGATCGCCGCGACGTACGCGCTACTCGGCTTGATGTCGTTCTTGACGGCCGGCGAAACCGAGGTTCGCGCCTGGACCATCCCGATGAACAGCAAAGCCGTCCACGCCGCCGGCGCCATTCACAGCGACTTCGAAAAGAAATTCATTCGCGCCGAAGTGGTGAATTGGCAAGCGCTAATCGATCATGGCGGCTACCCCGGCGTGCGCGAAAAAGGGCTGCTGCGCCTGGAAGGCAAGGAATATATAGTCAAGGACGGCGACGTTCTGGTGATCCGGCACGGATAGCTGGATAGTAGTGCGGGCGCTGCGACCAGAACAGCGCGACCGCCGCGGCAATCAAACATCCCCACGCAAACCAGTCGCCGAATGCGGTGTAGTATGTGACCGCGCTCGTATATTGAAAACCGGCGCGCGCTTCCGCTACCTGATACATCGGCAGACGCTCCCTGATGCGGCCGGCCGGATCGATGACGGCCGTGATCCCGTCGTTGGTCACGCGTAGCAGCCAGCGTTGATTCTCTACCGCGCGCATCCGTGCGATCTCGAGATGCTGCTCCCGCGCCGCCGATCGGCCGAAGTAGCCGTCGTTCGAAATGTTGACCAACAGTTGGGCGCCATCATGCGCGAACTGCCGGACCTGGTGCGGGAAAGCGGCCTCGTAACAGATGTACACGCCGATCCGATGATCGTTCACCGGAAAGACAACGATCCGTTTGCCCGGAGCGAAGTCGCCGGCCTCATGCGTGATGCGATTCACGAATCCGAAGAACGGCGGGATGTACTCGCCGAACGGAACCAGGTTGATTTTGTCGTAGCGATCCACCAGGTCGCCGTTGGGATTCAGCAGCACAGCGGAGTTGAGCGGCGCGCCCTGGGGAGTTGAGCCGACCGTGCCAAAGAGGAAGTAAGCGTGTGTGGTGCGCGCGAGCACCGTGGCTTCGTCGCGAAACACCGGATCATCGTAATAGTAGATCGGTCCAGGCACTTCGGGCCAAACGACGAGCTGCGCTCCACTGCGCGCGGCCGAGTCCACCGTGTACTTCACCAGGCCGTCGCGAACTTTCGCGGCTTCCTCGGCCGTCCATTCTTCTTTCTCCGACATGTTCGGCTGTACGATCACGGCGGTCTCGGTTCCGGTCTGGGGCGCGGGAAGATCGGGCAGCAGCAACATCGCGGGCACCGCCGCCAGCCAGTACAACTGCCGTCGGCTGCGGCGTAGCAGGATCGACGCGACGGTAGCAGCAGTGAGAGTGAAAAGAAACGAAATGCCGTAGACGCCGGTGAACGGCGCCAGTCGAAGCGGCAGCGGCATGTCGATGCCCGCGTTGCCGAGCGCGAGCCAGGCGAAACCGAACGTCGCGTGCGTGCGCTCGATGCCGGTCCATAGCGCGGCGATCGCAGGTACAGCGAAGGAAGTGTCGAGCAATACCGCGGCGAAGAGGCTGAAAACGGCCATGTGGATCGCCTTCGCAACCGCGAACAGGAGGAAGGTTCCCCAACCGCCCCAGCGGCCCATGCCGCCGTGCACTTCGAGCACGAACTGGATCCAGTAACAGATGCCGAACCAGTACACGATTCCGGTGAACTCGCCCAGCAGGAAACGCCACAGCGGGCGCGGCTCGCGCGAAAGCGCGATCAGCAAGGGTACGAGTGCGATCGGCGCCAGCCATGGCAGACCGCGTGACGTGAAGACCACACTCGGGAATGTCAGGATGAGAAGCAGCGCTGACAGCAGCGCGAGCGAAAAGTTAACGAGCGGCGCGCGATGCTTCGTCATTCACCAGGTCCGCCATGTAAGAGCTGCGGACCAGTGGACCGCTGAAGACCATTTTGAATCCGACCTTGAGACCGTAGTCGCGGTAGGCGTCGAACTGCGCCGGCTCGATGTAGGCGGACACCGGCAAATTACGGCGAGTGGGCTGCAGATACTGCCCGATGGTTGCGACGTCAACATCCGCGGCGCGCAGGTCGCCAAGCAGCGCTTCCACTTCGGCCGATGTTTCTCCGAGGCCGACCATCAGGCCGGACTTCGTGAGAATCTCCGGAGCGTGGTGTCGCGCGAAGTGAAGCACCTCGAGCGACTGCCGATAGCCGGCTTGCGGCCGGACCCGCCGGTAGAGCCGCGCGACCGTCTCCATGTTGTGATTGAAAACATCGGGGCCGGCGTCGAGCACTCGTGCCACCGCGTCGAGGTCGCCGCAAAAGTCGGGTGTCAGCACCTCGATGCGAGCCTCGGGAAGCGCGCTTCGTACCTCGCGAACCGTTTCCGCGAAGTGCCGCGAGCCGCCGTCGGCGAGATCGTCGCGATTCACCGACGTGATGACGACGTAGCGCAGCCGCATCGCAGTGGCCATGCGTGCGACGTTGGCCGGTTCGCCGGGATCGAGCGCGAAGTCGTGTTTCGACGGCGAGCCTTTCGGAACTGAGCAAAATCCGCAGCCGCGCGTGCACAAATTGCCGAGGATCATGAACGTCGCTGCACCACGGGAAAAGCACTCGTGCATGTTCGGGCAGCGCGCCGATTCGCACACGGTGTGCAGGTTCAGGCGGCGGAATTCGGTCTTGAGTGAGTGGACGGCCTGGAAGTGAGTGCCGCCTGCACGCAACCAGGAAGGAAGTCGCGGCGCTGCCAGCGGCCTCGGGGCGAGCTGAACCAGTGAATCGTCCAACAACTCAGTATTTCTTCCTGATCGGCTTGAAGCCCGCGGCTTCGAGCGCGGTGCGGGTCTGCGACTGCTCGGCGGTATCTTTCATCGGGCCGACTATGACGCGAAAAATTCCGTCGCGCGAAGCGGGCGCCACCAGAGAATGGAAGCCCTTCTTGGCAAGGGCCTCGGCGACGATCTCGGCTTCCGGCCGCGAGGTGGCCACCACTTGCCAGTAATCGCCGGGAGCGGGATCGGAGGTGACCGATGCGCGCGCATTCGCCTTGACGGCCGGACCGGAAGCGCTGGGTTTTTCGGTGCGAGGCTTTTCAGGCGGTGGCGCTTCCGCTTTTGCCGGCGGCGCAGTCGATGCAGGAGGCGCAGCGGCGGCCGTAGTTGGGGGCGCTTCGGGCTTGGTTGTCTCCGGGGCCGGTTTGATCTCGGCGGTTTCGGCTGGCACCGGCGTTGTGATCGGAGGTTCGGCCGATGGTTCCGGAGCCTTCGCGCCATCCTGCGGCGGCCAGTGTACTTCGACTGGCTTGGATTCGCGCGCAGTCTCAACCGTGGGCGTGGAGTTGCGTCCCACGATGTATCCCATGGCGAAAAACACGCCCAACAGGATCACTACAATCAGGAACACGCTGATGAGTTGCCGGTTGCCGAGAATTAACTCAAACTCGCCTTCTTCGTTCTTCGCCAAACCGTTAACCTTCCTGCTGCTTGCCGCTCACAGCATCGAGTGCGCGGCCTAAAGACGAGAATATATCGATGGGCAGCGGAAACACAACCGTGGTGTTCTTCTCGGCGCCGATCTCGACCAGCGTCTGCAGGTAGCGAAGCTGGATGGCGGCAGGCTGTTTCTGAATCAGTTCCGCCGCCATGCTGAGTTTTTCGGCCGCCATGTATTCGCCCTCGGCGTGAATGATCTTGGCGCGGCGCTCGCGCTCGGCCTCGGCCTGCTTGCCGATGGCGCGAATCATCTGGTCGGGCAGGTCCACCTGCTTCACTTCCACGACGGTGACTTTCACGCCCCAGGGACCGGTGTGCTGATCGAGCACGGTCTGCAGGCGGAGGTTCAGTTTTTCGCGCTGGCTCAGCAGTTCGTCGAGCTCGACTTCGCCGAGCGCGCTACGGAGCGTAGTCTGCGATACCTGAGAAGTGGCGTACAGGAAGTTGGTAACCTCGATGACCGCCTTGGTCGGATCGACCACGCGGAAATAAACTACGGCGTTCACCTTGACAGTGACGTTGTCGCGCGTCACAACGTCCTGCGAGGGAACTTCCATGGCTTCGATGCGGAGTGAGATGCGCGCCATGCGGTCGATGGGCGCGAACACCAGAATCAATCCGGGGCCTTTGGGCTGCGGCAGCACGCGCCCCAGGCGGAAGATCACGCCGCGTTCGTACTCGGCCAGGATTTTGATGGAGGAGAAAAGGTAGATCGCGATGATCAGGATAGGCAGCAGCACGGTTAAGCTAGGCATGGGATTCTCCGAGGTCACTTCACTATACCTCTTGAGACACCGCTCGGGACGCGAATCGGGGCGGCTGTGGTACCTTAAAGGATCACTTTGTGAAGGACTATCTCGCATTAACTAAGCCTCGCATTACGTGGCTCATTTTGATGAGCACCGGAATTGGGTTTTTCTTTGGAGCCAAGGGCGGGTGGAGTGTGGTGATCCTACTGCACACTCTGCTTGGCACCGGACTGCTGGCCTCTGGAACCGCGGCGTTGAACCAATGGTTCGAGCGCGAAGCGGATGCCAAGATGCGGCGCACCCGGCTGCGGCCGCTGCCAGCGGGAACGCTGAGCGAAGAGCGCGCGCTGTTGTTCGGGCTGGTGATCTCGGCGGCGGGATTTTTCGACCTGCAGCTTTTCGTGAATCCGCTCGCGGCGCTGCTAGGCGCGCTGACGCTGGTCAGCTATCTTTTTATCTATACGCCGCTCAAGCAGCGGTCGCCGCATTCGACCACCATCGGCGCGATCCCGGGCGCGATGCCTCCGCTGATCGGCTTTGCGGCGGCGAGCGGCCGGCTCAACTGGGAAGCCGCGGTGTTGTTCGCGATTCTGTTCCTCTGGCAGTTCCCGCACTTTTACGCGATCGCCTGGATGTACCGCGAAGATTACGAGCGCGCCGGAATCCGCATGCTTCCGGTGGTGGAGCCGGACGGCGAATCGACCGCGCGGCGCATTCTTCTGTTTTCGGTGGCGCTGATTCCGATCAGCCTGATGCCGAAATATCTGGCGATGGCCGGCAACATCTACTTGTTCGGCGCGTTGGCGCTGGGGTTGTTGTTCCTGTACGCCGGCGTGCGGGTGAGCTTCGACCGGACGCGGCAGCGGGCCCGGCGCGTGCTGCTGGCGTCGGTGGTGTACCTGCCGGTATTGTACGGATTGTTGCTCTTCGATCGCGCGGCATGAAGTTTGCGGTTCTCGCCGGGTTCCTTTCTCTCTCTCTGAGTTCATGCCATAAGCCTGCCAGTTCGCTCGAAGTGTTTTACGACGTGCCGGAGTTCCAACTGGTGGCGCAGGACGGCCGCGCATTCGACAGCAAAGTGCTCAGCGGCAAGATCTGGGTAGCGGATTTCATCTACACGACTTGTCCGGGGCCGTGCCCGCGCATGACGTCGCAGATGAAGGAAGTGCAGAACGCGATGGTGAACATGCCGGATGTGAAGCTGGTGTCGTTCACGGTGGATCCGGATCGGGACACGCCCGAGGTTCTGGCCGCGTACGCGAAACTGCATCGCGCTTCGAGCGAGCATTGGTATTTTCTCACCGGACCGGTGGAGACTTTGCAGAAACTCGACTGGGACGTGTTCAAGCTGGGCAAGCTCGACAAGTCGCTCCAGCACAGCACGCGGTTCGTGCTGGTGGACCGGCAGTCGCGGATCAGGGCGTACTACGACACCTCGGACGCGGCCAACATTGCGAAGCTGATCGACGATATTCACGCGCTGGCTCGCGAGCGATCCTGATGGATGTTCACACGCTGCCGGCGGTGAACGCGACGTTGAATGCGACAGCGGGCGTGCTGCTGGTGATCGCGTACCGGTTCATCCGGCAGAAGCGAGTGGAAGCGCACAAGCGCACGATGCTGACGGCGTTCTGCGTCTCGGTCGCGTTTCTGGTTTGCTACCTGATCTACCATGCCCAAGTCGGTTCCGTTCCTTATCAAAAGCAGGGCCTGCTCCGCTACGTTTATTTCACGATCCTGATCACTCACACCAGCCTGGCGGCGACCGTGCCGGTGCTCGCGATCATCACGCTACGGCGAGCGTTGAAAGGAAATTTTCAACGCCATCGGGCCATCGCCAAGTGGACGTTTCCGATCTGGCTGTACGTCAGCGTGACGGGCGTGGTGGTGTATTTGATGCTGTACCAGTTTTGACCGGCTGCCAGGCCGGGCCGGCGTCTTCCCACTGGTTGTCGGTCAACTGCTCGACGTTCGTGCCGTCATAGCGCATCACGAAGAGATCACCATAGGGTTGCGGTGCGGCAGTGTAGGGCGCTTCGTCTTTGAAGCCCATGCGCGTGCTCGAGAACATGATCTTCTCGCCGTCGGGTGACCAGGTCAGATGCGCGTCGTTGCCCTTGGAGTGCGTTAGGCGGCGGATGTCCTTGCCGTCGGGGCGGATGGTGAACACTTCGAAATCGCCGGACAACTGGCGCACGAAGGCGATCAGATCGCCGCGCGGGGACCAGACCGGAAAATTGTCATAGTCCGTAGTCAGCGTGGCGATGGAATGGTCCTCGAGGTTCATGATGCGGAGTCCGTCGCCATCGGGGCCGGCGGTGCGGAACACGAGGCGCTTGCCGTCGGGCGAGAAGGCGGGGAAGGCGTTGTTGTTGGCGCCGGAGGTGAGCTTGCGAAAACCGGAGCCGTCGGCATTGATGATGCCGAGCTGTGCGCCGCCGTTGGCCGGCTCGACCGGTTTCTTGGCGCCGACGGAGAAATCGAGAAACGAAGAGAATTTTCCGATTCCGAAAACGATCTGGTCGCCGCGGGGCGACCATTGCGGCGCGAGGATCAGTTCGCCGTTGCCTTCACGGAGTGTCTTGGCGGGGCCGGCGCCTTCGGTGACCAAGAGTGTGGAGTCGTTGCGTTCGGGCGCAAGCTTGGTAGCAAGGTAGCGTTTGCCGCTGCGATCGTAGGCAGGGAGCGCGGCGGTGCTGACGAGGTCATAGTGCGGGTTGCGGCTCCAGATGTTGCGCGTGGAGCCGGAGGGATTGGGGACGAACCGCGCGTACACGACCTGGCGGCCGTCGGGAGACCAGGACGGGTTGCGGACGTCGCCTGCGGGTCCGGCTTTTCCGTTCGAGTAGAAGACACCTTGCTTGTCCTTATTTCTGCGGACGTAAGCAACTTCGCCGGTTGGGAGAACAGCCGGAAACACTTTCACGCCGGGACCTGTCTTGAATGGCGTCGCAGCGCCGGTCGCGATGTCGAAGCGGGTGAGCGGCGTGTCGCCCTCGTCCACGTTGACGCGATAGGTCCAGGTGTTTTCGGCGGACATGCAGTAGCTGACGATGCTCTTGCTGTCGGGAGTCCACTTCGGTGTTCCGCAAAAATCGCCGTGCGGTGAGAGGCGCTTCAAGCCGGAGCCGTCGGGGCGGATGAGATAAATGTCGACGAGATGCAGGTGCTCCCAGCGGCCCTTGGCCATGGGCAACGAGCTTTCGCGATCGGAGGAGAAGGCGATCCATTTTCCGTCAGGCGACCAGGCGGGACGGAAATCGCCGCCGGGTCCGGAGGTGAGCGGATGGGAGCTGCGAGTTTTTAGATCGAGAATCCAGAGGTCGGCGGTGCCGCCGGCGCGGGTGGTGACGAAGACGAGCTGGCTCGAGTCGGGCGAGAAAGCGGGCTGGTCGTCGAAGGCGGCGTTGTCGGTGAGGCGCTGGATGCCAGAGCCGTCGGGATGAATGCGATATAGGTCGGCTGAGGCGTCGCGTTCGGAGGTAAACGCGATCCAGTTGCCGTCGGGCGACCAGGCGGGATTGTAGTCGAGCGAGCCTTTCTGGAGTGTGCGCTCGGCCGAGCCGTCGGCGTTGGAGATGTGCAGCGTAGTCTGCGCCGGGCCGAGTCGGGAGAAGAGGATATGATCGGCGGCGGAGCACAGCACGGCCAGGCAGAGAAGCAAAAGAGTGAGTCGCATGGATGGCGACTATCTTAGCACCGGCTGCGAGCTAGAATTTCAGGTCATTGGCGGGCAGAGAAGAGGTAGAGCGAGGCTTCGTGAGCGCGCTCGTTGCGGTCGCGGTGCTGGATGTAGGCCTCGATTTGCTCATTTGAGAAAACGAAGCCATCGGTGGCGGGGTCGTAGGGACGGTCTTCGAGTTGGTGCATTTCGGCGAGATCGGCGGCGCGCTCGAGTTCGCGTTTTTCGATGTGGCGGCGCTCGGCCTGGACTTCGCGCAGGAGGCGCAGTGTTCTTTCGAAGATGCGGGAGAGGCGTTGGGAGTGCGCGCTGAGGGTGTTGAAGGCGCGAGCATGCTGGAGAAACGCGGCGGCCATGGCGAGCGCGGCCTGGGCGTCCGGATGCGAGGCGTCGATGGAGGCGGAGTGGTCGGCGATACCGAGCGCGAAGAGATTGGATTCAAGGGCGCTGGCGCGGTTGAGCTGCCAGGCGGTGTCGGCGAGCGTTTGCACGAGCTGGGATTCGGTGGCGCCTTGAGGTTGATGTTCGTCGAAGAAGGCCTGGGTGTGGCGCTGGTAGGCGGCGAGGTCTTCAGAAGGCAGGACGATGGTGTGGCCGGTGAGGCCGTGGCGAAGCGCGTTCAGCGAGGCGCTTTTTTTTCCGGCGGCCGTGCGCGGGCCGGTGGAGTATTGGGCGTTGGCGCGGTTGATGGCCGCGCGATCAGGGGGAGCGGTGTCGAGTTCGGTGATAATTTCGAGCGCGCTGCCATTGGGTTTGCGATCAGATGGATTCATGGGGGACCTCCTAGGAATCGGATAACATTGGGCGGGAGGGCGCGGAGCCAGCCGTCTGTGGAAGTTGTTGAAGGGGAAGGGCGAAGACTGGTGACGACGGTTGTGATCAGCCGATAGTGCAAAACTAGCGCTGAGATGATGGATGGGGGCGGATCGGCACGATGCCCAGATCATCGATCGCTTGATAGTCCCGGAAGTCGGTTGTGACTAGCGGGATCTGCCACTGCCAGAGGAGCAGTTCCGCTCGGGCATCGGCGTCATCCGCAGGAGAGAAATCGCGGACGGGCGGTTTGAGCGCTGGAATTTTCTCGCCGGCATGGTGCCAGTGCCGACGCGGCACACTGGAAAGCCTGCGCCACGAGACGGGTTTAGCTCATGGCGACGGCGTCGATCGAATCGATGCGGACCACGATGCGGCTGTATTCGCGGCTGCGGAGCTCGACGATGTCGCCGGCGATTGTGACGACGACGCCGGGGATGCTCTGTCCTTTGACGAAGAGCATGACGCCTTTCTTTTCGTTCCGGCTGGCTTCCAAAAGTTCTCGCATGGTGTCGGTCTCCTTAGCTGTGAGAGTAGAGTTGGCCGCGACGGCAGCGGCGAATGCGGTGAAACAGGTTCGTCTGGTCATGTGCATGGTAATTGTAACGGCTTTCATGAGGATGGGCGCGAAGGGCGGGCGGAATCGATCACGCGGGCGGGAAGCCGCGGGGGTCGCGCTGTTTGGGGGCGACGTCGGAGGTGCGGACGTACCAGTCCATCAGTTCGTGGAACAGGCGCGACTCGACGGCGGCGTAGGAGGGATGGCCGTACAGGTTGCGGGTTTCGCGCGGGTCCTTGGCGAGGTCGTAGAGTTCGCTCTGGTCGTCGGGGCGGTAGATGAGTTTGTGGGTGAGGGTGCGGATCATGGAAGTGCGCGTGACGGTGTCGGGCTGCTCGTTCTGCAGGGACACTTTGGGATAGTAGATGTTTTCGGCGCCGGCGAACTGGTCGAGCGGTTCGAACAATTGAGGCTCGTTCGAGTTGTAGCCGCCTTCGCAGAAGACGGAACGCGCGAGGTCGCCAGTCGAGCCGCGCAGTTGAGGCACGAGCGATTTGGCGAAGTGGGTGTGGCGCGCTTCGACGCCCGCAAGTTCCAGGCACGTAGCCATGACGTCGAACAGCTCGACTTGGCCGGTGGCGACTTGGGCGCGTGCGAAACCGGTGCCGGGCGCGCGCACGATTAGAGGGATGTGCGTGAGAACGTCGTGCATCGCGTTGGGCCATTTTTCCACGAGGCCGTAGTCGCCCGCGTAGTCGCCGTGATCGGACAGCACGAAGAGAGCGGTGTCGTTGCGATGGTTGGTGCGATCGATCGCGGCCAGCAATTCGCCGAGCAGCCAATCGGTGTAGCTGACCTGGCCGAGGTAGACGGCCTGCACCTGGCGGAAGACGGAATCGTCCAATCGATCGAGACGCATTCGCTTGCGCAGCGCGGCGTGGAAGCGCGGAAGCTTGGGCAGGTTGAACGGGCGCAGCGGCGGAAGATCGGCCGGGCGGTACATGTCGTGAAACTCTTCGGGCGCAGCGTAGGGCGGGTGCGGATCGATGATCGGAAGAAAAATGCAGAGCGGTTTCGTGCTGGGCCGCGCCAGCACGCGGGCTGCGGATTGGATGTTCTGGTAGTCGCGCGTTTTGCGGCGGTCGGCGCGCTTCTCATAAAGGAAGGTGAAGTAGCGCGGATCGGAGGGCGCGAACTGGTTATGCGTGGGCGGATCGTCGAGCGGGCCGGGCTCGGCGTGGGTCACGCTGGCGGCGAAGGAATCGGGCGAGAGCAGATCGTTCTTGCCGAACCAGTGGACTTCGTAACCGGCGTCCTTGAGATAGCGGAACAGGTTCGGTTCGTCGGGGTGCAGCGCGTAGTAGAGGCTGCGGTGGCCGCGCACGTGGACGGGCCAGCCGGTTAGCAAGCTACAGCGCGAGGGTTCGCACACGGTGTTCTGGACGTGGCACTGGGCGAAGCGAGTGCCTTCTGACGCGAGGCGGTCGAGGTTGGGAGTCTTGACCAGCGGATGGCCGTAGCAGGCGATGCTTTCGGCGCGCAGCTCGTCGGCCATAAAGAGGATGATGTTCGGCGATGCGGGCGCGCCCGGCGGTTGGGCCTGCAGGAGGGCGTTGGCGGTGGCGGCTGCGCCGAGAAAACCGCGGCGGGTGAGGCGAGCGTGATCGTGCGAATCCACTCAGGATAGGGATAGCATCGGGCAGAGGAAGATAGCAAGCGCGCGGTCGCGACTGCGTGCGAATTTATGCGATGCTCGAAAGAACGAGGAGCGAATCACATGAGCAAGCGCCTTCTTCTTGGAATTTTGACGGTGGCGATGGCGGCGCCGCTGGGGGCACAGACGACTTCGCGCGCGGCGAGGGGCAAGAGCGTGCCGCGGCTGGCGGACGGGCATCCCGATTTGCAGGGCACTTGGACGAATGCGACGCTGACACCGATGGAGCGGCCGGCGGTGTTCGCCGGGAAGCTGAACGTCACCGACGAAGAAGCGGCGCGCTACGAGAAAGCGCAGGCCGATGAGCTGAAGGCGGGCGACGGAAAGTCCGAGGGCGAATTTCATCGGCGCGCAGGTTCGGGCGACACGGGCGGGTACAACGCGCTGTTCATCGATCGCGGGTCGGAGCTGACGCGCGTGGACGGAGTGAAGCGCAGCTCGCTGGTGATCGATCCGCAAGACGGGCGTGTTCCTCCGTTGACGGCGGAGGCGAGGCAGCGGTTTGCCGCGATGCGTCGAGGCGGCGGTGGAGGCCTGGACGCGGCGCAGAACCGGCCGTTGTCGGAACGCTGCCTGATGAGCTTTGGATCGAGCTCGGGTCCGCCGATGCTGCCGGTGCTATATAACAACAACTACCAGATCGTGCAGACCAAGGACGCGGTGATGATTCTGGTGGAGATGATCCACGACGCGCGCATCGTTCGGATGAACGCGCCGCACCGGCCGGAGAGCGTGCGGCAGTGGCTGGGCGATTCGGTGGGGCGATGGGAAGGCGACACGCTGGTGGTGGACACCGTCAATTTCAACCCGCAGGTGAACTTTCGCGGGTCGTCGCACGATCTGCATGTGATCGAGCGGTTCACGCGCGTCGACGCGGGCACGCTGCTGTACCGGGCCACGATCGACGATCCGACGACGTTCAGCAAGAGCTGGACGATCGAATATCCGTTCCGGCCGAGCGACGGTCCGGTTTACGAGTACGCGTGTCACGAGGGCAACTACGCGATGGAAGACATCTTAGGCGGCGCGCGCAAGGCGGAGCGGGAGGCGCAGAAGAAGTAAGGGCGCGGGTCAGTCCCTTTGGTCGAGTTGATCAGACAGACTTTTGGGGTAACGAGCCGTTAGGGCGGGATACGTTTCGCCGAGCCTGATTAGGTCGAGCTCATCCTTTTTTCGTTTGCTCAGGCGCCAGTGGGGATCGCTGAATGCCCAGAGTTGTCGCTGAGCGACGTCTTCGAGGCACGCAACTCGGACGCGTATGCCCAAGACTTCGGCATGCACGGAGCGGGCCAAGAACGCCTGATAGCGCTCGTCCGTCGTGAACTGAATTCGAAGGTCACTCTCCGGGGCGAGCGCGTTGAGGGAATGCGGGTGCTCTTGAATCTTGAATCCTTCATCCCTCAGGTATGCCGCGAGCTTCGGAAGGTTCGGCGAGATCATGACGAGATCTGCGTCGAGCGTGTAGACGGGTTCAACATAGCAGTTGACTGCCAAACCGCCGATCAGGCAATACGGTCCGAACGATTCGCAGGCGGCAATCAACCGCGCGAAGTCGGTGGCGCCTCCGCGTGTCGTCAATTCGTAAGCCTCCACGCCGGTCACAATTTCACTTTAGCAACTCGTTGCGAGCTACGACCGCGGGCGGGATTCGTGCGATCCGGGGACGAAGCGTAGCGCCGATTCGTTAATGCAATAGCGCAGGTACGTGGGCTCGGGACCGTCGTTGAAGACGTGCCCGAGGTGCGCGTCGCAGCGCTTGCACAGCACTTCAGTGCGCTCGATGAACATGCTCATGTCGCGGCGGGTGTGGATGTTTTCTTCGGCGACGGGGGCGGTGAAGCTGGGCCAGCCGGTGCCGGAATCGAACTTGGCGTGCGAGCTGAACAGCGCGTTCGAGCAGCACACGCAGCGGAACAGTCCGGCGTCGTGCAGGTTGTAATAGCTGCCGGTGTAGGCGGTGTCGGTGCCTGCGCGGCGCGTGACGTAGTATTGCTCGGAGCTGAGGAGCTTGCGCCACTCGGCGTTGGAGCGGACCACCTTCTTGACGCGAACAGGGCCGAGCGCCTGGCCGGCATCGCTGAAGTCGATGAGGGTGACGTCGCCCGCGCCGCCGTCGGCCGAGACCGTGTCTTCGCTATCGTGGCCTTTGCGCGTCGAGATGGCGACCAGTCCTGCAAACGCGAAGGGAGTGATCCACAGGGCGCGCCGGCGGGTGATCGCGTCGGTGAGCTTGGATGCCACTGAGCCCATTGTCGCACCAGCGTCAAGGGATCGAAGCACGGGCAGTATCATGGTAGCCGATGCGCATGTGGTTGGCGATCGTGATGCTCGCGCTGATCGCGGAGGTGTGCTGCGGGCCGAAGTCGGAGCGGTTGACGTTCCAGGTGAGCGCCGGCGATTTGCGGAAGCCGGGCAACGCGCTGGCGAAGGGCAAACGCCGGGATGAATTGGTGACAGTGACGGTGCCGGGAAAGCTGTTCCGGCCGCCGCTGGAAGTGCAAATGGTGGAGCGGCAGCACGCCGACTGGAGCACGACGGAGCACGCGGTGGCGTCGATTCTGTCGGCGGGCGCATCGGGCGACGTGTCGTGGATTGTCGAGAATTTTGTGCCGGCCGAGCGCGAGCGCGTGGCCAAGCAGTTCGCGAATCCGGCGGTTGCGGAGCGGACTAAGAGTTACTACAGCAATCTGGGAACAGTGACGATCACGGGGCAGGCGGAGATCGGCGGGGCCACGCTGCTGTTCCTTCTGGGTCGGGATGCGGAGGGCGATCCGTCGTTGGTGCCGGCGCCGCTCAAGAAGACAACGTCGGGGTGGCGGCAGACGGGCGCATTGTCGGGGAACGATGTGTACGATGTGGTGTGGGCTGCGCTGCACGCAGGCGAAGTGAAGTGAAGCAGCGCGGCTAGGCGAGCAGGCTGCTGACCAACTCGACCGAGCGATCGAGCGAGGAATTGGGCAGCTCATAGCACTCGACGCGCCGGATCCAATCCACTAGGCTGCGGACGGCGCGGCGGTCGAGCGGCTTGGCGACCACGAGAATTTCGCGCATCATGCGAGCCAGGGCATCGGCTCGTCGAATCGGCCGCAACTCGGTGGAGACTCCAGGACTGTAGCGGGGGAAGACGATCCAGCCGGCCGGATAAGTACGGTTCGGATCGTAGCGTAAGGCGGCGGCTGGGGGCGACAGGTAGCGAACGGTTTCGAAATCCTCGCGAGTGTGTTCGGCGGATCGAGCGAGGCCGGGATGCAGCGGCGTGAGGATGTTGAACGCGCCGGATTTCACCGACACACTGATGGGTACGGGGCGGATATCGAGATTCGGTTCTTCGAGCAGAGCGACTTCATCGGAAAAGTATTGGAAGCCGGCGGCGACGAGGGCCGCAGTCAACGTGCTCTTGCCGCTGCCGGGCGCGGCCGGAAGCAGCAGGCATTTCTGGCCGTTCGAGACCACTCCGGCGTGCAGTTCGAGGAAGTAGCGGTGTTGTTGGAGGGCGAGGCGGAGCAGTTCGGACTTCAGGCGCGGTGTGATGCGTTCCAATCGGGGGGAGTAGGCGAGAGGCGCGATGCCCTCGACGAGGACGTGTCCGGATCGGGTTTCAAGGATCTCGAGAGCAGTGTCGGGCTCGGCGGCGGGAACTTCCAGATGCGCGAGCGCGGGATGGACACGGGCTTCCTGGGCAGCGGACGAACATCGAATCGAAAAGGTGGCTGAGAGGAGCCGGTAGCAGTGCGCGGGGCGCATCTTGCCGCAATACCGGGCGCGAGCCTTGAGCGCGGCGTCGAGAATCGTCTGGCCGGCCTCGCCATCGGGCGTGGACCAAAGCAGCAACGGTCCGCTTTTCAAGATGTGATCGAAGGGCCGAATCGATTTCCGGTCGGCCAGATGCTGCGCCTCCTGATCCACGGCGTCGGGCCGCAGCGAAATGAACGGCGCGCGATCATCGGGCCGGAGATTCAAGCGGCGAGCGACGGCGGCCGGCGATCGCCGGAACTCGTCCCGCAAAGGCGGGCTGTGCATAAGACGGGCGACGGCGGTGGTCCAATCGACTTCCGAATGCGCGATGGAAAGAGCGCCGTGGATGTAACCAAGATCGTTCCAGCGCGACAAGAGATCGCTGGTTGTGCGGGCGGCTTCTTCGGGCGAGACATCGAAACTGGCGGAGAAAGCTGCGCTGATCTCCTGAGCTGACATGTTTTCTTCGAGGCAACACCAGATGAACGCGGCCGGAGTATTGAATGCGAAGATCGCCTGATCGGATTCCGAGAAGAGAATGCCTTCGTCTTCGAGCAGAAAAAAACTGAGGCCTTCTTCGATACTGATGGATTGGTTCACGAAGCGGCCCGGGTAGGCATGCGGTGCGCGAGACGATGAGCTCGGGCGAGCTCGAGTTCAATCTCGAAGAGCGGCGGAAAGTTGCCGGATCGTTCCAGAATGATGGCGCGAGGCGGGGAGTAGCGGACGGCTTCGGCGGCCAGGCTCCACACGTCGTCCTGAACGGCGTGCAGATGATCGTCGGCGAGGCGGCCATTGTTGAGCGTCGTATAGCCGGAGACGTGCAACTGGACGAGCAGGCGAGGATCGATTTGGTGCAGCCAGCGGATAGGGTCGAAGCGATGGTTGCGCGCATTCACCAGCAACGCGGTGACGTCGAGAAGCAGGCCGCACTCGGCCTTGTGGCAGGCTTGGTTGATGAAGTCGGTGTCGCGCATCGAGCCGCGGGGACGAATGAAGGAGGCGGTGTTCTCGAGCAGTAGCGGCTTGCGGCAGGCATCCATGACATCTTTGGCGTGGTCGACGACGGTGTTCAACGCGCTGGGGCCCGGGCAGATGGGCAAGGGGAATCCCCAGTTGTGTTCCGAGGTGGTCGAAAAACAGAGCGGCTCACAGATCCAAAGCGGGTCCGCTCGTTCGACAATTGCCGCGAAGTTTTGGAGGCGGTCCGGATCGAGAGAGCCGGGTGTGCCTAGAGAGAGGCGGCCGTTGGAAACGATGGTGGGTTGCGGGCGCGACAATGTATCCACGACTTTGCGGCTAATGTTGAAGAGGTGATAGGCGGGGATTTCGAGACACGAGATTGAGTCAGGAGCCTGTTCCACCCAGGGGCCGAAGGCGAGATTGTACAGCAGGCCTGTACGGATGCGTTCGCTCAAGAACTAGCTACTACCGCTACCGCTACCGCCGGACGGAGCGGCTTGCGCCTGGGACTTGCTGGTGGCGGCGAGCAACAGCACGGCTGCCGGGACGGTGGCGGATCCCTTGCCGATCTTTCTTAAGAACTCGCGGCGGGCCTGCGAGTCGTCGGACTGAGTCTGCTCAGGCACCAGGCCTCCTATTTACTCAATCGTGCAAGAACCGGACGGAAGGGTGAACGCCTGGGACTTGCTGGTGGCGGCGAGCAACAGGACGGCGGCCGGAATGGTGGCCGATCCTTTGCCGATCTTCTTCAGGAACTCGCGGCGGGCGTGCGAGTCGTCATTCTGTTGCTGTGTCGTGTTCTCGTTGTTATCGATCATGAATTTTTCCCAGTGAGGTATTGTAGCCCCACCTGGAGAGGTGTTGTCAAGGCTCAGGAAGCGAAATAGTTCTAGTACTGCGCAAAAGATGCCCGCGAACGGGCCAGTGTTGCAGGTCAAGCATGTTAGGCTGAATGGCTTGAACGTTCCCAGCAACCGGCCTCGATTGGCCGGCACAAGCATTGTTTTTCCTTGTAGTTCGGGCTGGATGATACGGATCGGGCCGACAGTGGTTCAGGTGCGATCGAAGGCGCTGGCGAGAGCGGGCGACGCGCTGCTGGATTTGTTCGACGGAAGGCACACGCTCCGTGCGATCGCGCGGGAGAGCGGCGTTGGGCTGGCGGAGCTCGAGAAGATGACCGGGCGGCTTGCGCGGCTGGAACTGCTGGAGGGCGCCGAGGCACAACAGAAGAGAAGGCCGCAACGCCGGCGCGACAGTGGAGTGATGCAGCGGGGGAGTCCGGCGGCGGGTGCGTCGTTGCCGGCGCTGCTCGTGGTGGGCCTGGAGGAGTTGGGGCAAGCAACGCTCGATCAACTGATTCGTATGGGTGCGCCGGTGGTGTACATGTTTGATCCGGCGCCAGGGAGCGCTCATGCGATATCGCGCCGTACGAACACAGCGTCGCGAACCAGGCTGCTCGGATTGAAGCCCGATTCGCCGGATCGAGCGGGCATTGAGAAGGCGCTGCGGGATGTGATGGGGCAGGTGGGTGCGGTGGTGTGTTGCGCCGACCGGCCGAGTCAACTTGCCGAGTGCGTTGCTGCGGTGTGCGATGGGGCCGGCGTGCCGTTGATCGTTACCGAATTGTTGAATGCGGGCGGGTGCGTTGGGCCGGTGCGGGCGCCGGGTTTAGGAAGCGGGCGGGGCGGCTGTGTCGAGTGTGTCGCGCACTATCGCGCGGAAGGCGATCGCGTCGCGCATGAGATGCGTGATTATTTGATGCGGCGGTTTCCCCTTCCAGCCCGCTGGCGGCCGCGAGCGGAGCCGTGGGTGATGGAAATGATTTCGCGGCTGGCGCTGCTGGCGGCGGTTCAGGCGTGCGATGGATCGAGCGGCGCAACCGCTGGCAGAAGCATGATCTGGCAACTGAGGGATGAGCCGAAGGAAGTCGAGATCCAAGATGTGCCGGCTCACTACGCTTGCAGGCGGTGCTTTCCTTCGCAGGCGAGGACGCGGGATGAGTTGCGGGAGCTGGCGCGCGCTTCGTGGGACGCGGCGTGGAGCCGGCGGCCGGGACACCGGCGGACCTGCTGGAACTTCGGGAGCGTTTGCAGGCCTTGATTGGAGACAGCTTCGCGTTGTTTCGCTCCTGCCGAAGGGAAACGGCCGAACAGCGTGGCGCGGTGTACGCGTTTTCGAGAGAACGCGGCGTGGACCCGCGCACAAGCGCGGTGGCCAATGCGTTTCGCGCGGTGGTGGATCGTCCGGGGCAGTCGAAAGCGGGCGGACCGTCGCATTCCGAAGGCCTCGACTTTGAGGATGGCCGCAGAGCGGAGGCTCTCGCGTTGCTGGAGGGATTGGAGCGGCTGTTCGCATTGGGGTATTGCGACTCGCGCCGCGTGGTTCAGTCGAGCTATCGCGAGTTGGGCGGGCAGGCGCTGGATCCGGTGACGTTTCCGTTGTACGCGGAGCAGCAGTACTCGCAGCGCGGCTTCGACCTGCGCCGGTTCGACGCCGGCGAAACACTGGAGTGGATCTGGGGAGTGCGCATTGCAGATTCCGAGCCGGTTTTAGTTCCGAAGGATCTGGTTTACGGCCGGCGTAGCGGAGTGAGAATCTATCGGGCGAACAGCAACGGAGCGGCGTGTCACAGCAGTTTTCATCGCGCAGTGCTGGGCGGCATTTACGAGACCGTGGAGCGGGATGCGTTGCTGGTGGCGTGGATGAACCGTCTGTCGCTTCCAGTGCTCGAGTCCGGCGGAGAGGGTGCGTCGCGCGTACGGAAGGATCTGGAGGCGCTGTCGCTGGACATGACGTGCGTCGACGTCACCACGGATCTGGAAATCCCGGTGGTGCTGGGAGTGCTGAGGGACCGGCTCAGTCCGGATTTTCTGCTGGTAGATCCGGTGGCTTCTTTGTCCGGGCAGGAACGGGATGCCAAGCTCGATCGGGAGATGACGCAATTCCTGCGTCCTTATTTGAGCGATCGGAATGCGTATGTGAATCGCGCGACTGCCAGCCCGGATCCGATGCGGGTAAAGACGCTTCCCGATCATTTGGCTTTCTATCAGAATCGGAAGAAGATCAGGCATGCGCGGTTCTTGACGGCCGGGCGGCGGAAGAAGGTTTCGGAGGACGGCGCGGCGCACGAGAGCGCCTCGATGAGTGTCGAGCAGGAACTGCGGACCGTGCTGGCGAGGCTTGCGAAGCGCGGATATCAGGTCATCGTCGTGGATTGCACGGTTCCCTTGTTGCGCGAGCTAGGCCTGTATGCCGTGAAGGTTTTGATACCGGGGCTGCTGCCGCTACACGCCGGTCGCCGCTATGCACCGCTCGGCGGCCGGCGAGTGTACGAAGCGCCGCGGCTGATGGGCCTGGCTGAGCGTAGTCGAAAGCGGTCGGAATTGAATCCGTGGCCGCATCCATTCTGGTAGCGGGAGGAACGCGTGCGATACAGGCTTTCGCCTTACTGCATTTTGTGTCCAGACGCGGATGGTCGGCATGCGACGTTGATCCACTCGCTGTACGGCAGCAAGTTCCAGGCGACGGCAGAGTTGTTTCAGGCGCTGGCGCAGGCGCTGACAGGCTACGTTGATCCAAAGGGCGGGCAAGATCCGCTCTCGGGCGCGATCGAAGAACTGATCGCCGAGAAGGTGCTCATCGACGAAGGCGAGTACCAGACGCTGGGTGGCGAGGCGCTGTTCGAGAATCGGCTGCGGCCGCTGGAGATGGCGTTCTTGCGAGAGTTCAACGAAGGCGGGTATTCGAGCGGCGCCGTGGATCCGGCCAAAGCGCCCAAGGCGATCAAGCGGGTTCGCGGGCTCGAGAGCATCGCGCTCGAGCAGCACGTTGAACTGCCGCGCAGCGATGTGGCGGAGTGTCTTCGAGCGCGCCGCTCGATCCGCAACTATGCGCGAGGGGCGCTTCCAAAGCGCAAGCTGGAACAATTCCTGCAGTTGACAGCGCGGGCGTACGGGCTGATGCGGAGCGAGGAGTTGGGCGAGACATCCTTGCGGAACTATCCCAGCGGCGGAGCGCGGTATCCGCTGGAGATTTATCCGCTGGTGGAGAACGTGCAGTCGGTGAATAAGGGAATTTATCACTATCGCCCGTTCGAGCACCGGCTGGAATTGGTGAATCGGGACCGGCGCTATCGGGCGGCGCTCATGCAAGCGGCGCTGGGGCGCATGGGCGTGGATGCGGCGCGGGCGGGCCGTCCAGCGGTTCTGTTCCTGGTGACGGCGGTGCACGGGCGCACGGCTTGGAAGTATCGCGGGATTCCGCTGCACTTGATCCTTCAGGAGGTGGGCGCGTTGTACCAGACCATGTACCTGGCGGCCACCGCGCTCGAATTGGCGCCGTGCGCGATCGGGGCTTTTCCGGAGCGGGCGGTGGCGGAGATCCTGAATCTCGACATTCGCGAGGAGTCGCAAGTCGGGCTGTTCGCGCTGGGCGTGCCGGGCAAGCCGGCAAGTTTGTCGATTGAGGATTTCGAAGTGCGGCGCGGCTCCCCGTTCAATCCGGATCAGGAAGCGCGCAGCGTCGAGCTGACTTTCTCGGACGGTTTGCGCGAGACCATCGACTTTTCGGATTTTTGCGTGGAGCGATCGGAAAGCGGCGTGGTGCGGCTGCGCGTTCGAGGCGGCAGGCAGCGGGCGGAACTGGGCGAGAAAGCACGGCGCAAATTGGACCGGATGGCGAAGGGGAAGCGATCTCACTCCGGTCCGCGCCGGCGAAAGCCGGTGAGCGGGCGCCAGCCGTAGTCATACAGCAGCTTGATGGGGACGTACAAAAACCAGAGCGCGCGCGGAAGCTGGACGATTCCGAAATGGTTGACGCGCGGCGTGGTGACGTTGCGCCAGCAGTAGAGCGCTTTGTCGCGAAAGCGTTCCCGCAGCGGCAGAAAGGGGCGAAAAGCATGGAAGACGTTGGTCTGGCGATCATCTCCAGCCAGGAATCGCGCTTGAATCTGGCGAGCGATCACGGTGGCTCGCGGATCTTCGCGGATGTAGGCTTGAGCCTGTTCCGGCAGTTGCGTTTCCAGAAGAGTGCGAGCGACGTCCAAGCCCACGCGGAGCATGCGCTCGCAACCGAGATCCTTGGCGGTCCGGATACAGCGGTTCCAATCGATGGCGGCGTGAACGGCGACGAACCGGTGAATATCGCAGATCCAAGTCAAGCGGCTCCACAAATGCTTGCCGCCATGCACGCACAGATAGACCAGATAATCTTCCGGGGAGAGCGATAGAACCTGGCGGCCTTCGAAGGCGATGGGCGTCGAATGGCGCCAGAGCGCGTCAATGTCGAAGGACACGGCCATGACGTGCGGCACCGGGTTCCAATGCAATTCAACGGAGACGTTCTGGTCCGGGCTGGTCAGGCCGAAATCGGGGTAGTAGCGCCGGTAGGCCGCATCCTGGCTGGGGCTGAGCGACTGGACGAGCTGGTATCCGCTGGCGAGCAGCAGATTGAGCGCCGCGGAGACATCCCGAGGGCGAACCAGGAAATCCAGATCGCCGCTCGGGCGCAACGCGAGGTCATCATAAAGCGTTTTGGCGAGGACCGGGCCCTTGATCGGAAGCACGGGAATTGAACCGGTGGCGAGCAGTTCGACGATGGAACAGACTTCACCAGCGAGCGCGACGTTGCGTTCACGATTGGCGTGCAGACTGTCGCGCAGCGCATCGGCGAGATCCGGCGGAAGGGACTCGCCACAGGCGCGCAGGAGGTTCCGGGCCAGCAAAGGCGTGAGGCCATGGGCGAGAGATCGGCGAACCAGGAGCGCCCAGTCGATGGCGCCGTCCTCGACGATGCTCTGGATGCGCTGCACGGTGGGAGAATCCAGGCGAGTCCTGGCACACGCCAGCAGCAGCGCGCTCTCCGAGCTGATGGCTCGGCTGGACTCTTGGATGGCGCCGGTCACGCGGAGATTATAACCCGCGAAATGCAGCGAGGCGCGTGCGGCGACGTAGTGCGGCGATGGATGGGCGGCCCGCCGGAGAAAAGGGGCTTGACCTCGATTACATCCGGGTGTATTCTCAATGACAACCGGAAAGGGACCGTCTTCCTGAGAGTTGACGATGGCGGATTGGTTCGTTAAGTGGTTTTCGCGCGATCCTGACACGACCCGGCAGGCGATGCTGGTGGCGGGGATACCGCTGTTGCAGGTGGTCTGGGTTTTGATCGGGGCAATCGCGGTTGTGGTCCTTGCGTTCGCAGTTCTGAACATCATCCATGGCCTCTTCGCTCCGGAATCGCACCTCGAATTTCACCAATTCGGTGAAGCCAAGCCACGCCTGCATTCATCGGTCAGGCGCCATTTCAGAGCACATCGAAGCTAGTCGTCTTTGTGGTTTCACCTGCGCTCGCCCGCGGAGTGGTTCATGACCCGGCGCGAGTGGCTCGCAATGGCCGGCCTGGGCGTGTCGGCGGCGACGCTGAGTCCGGGGCAGAGGCCGGTTGCGGAGGGTGAAGATGCCGGCCGTGCTGACATCACGCTGCGCATCGGAGAGATCAATCTGGAATTCGGTCCGAAGCACGCGGTGAAGACCATCGCGTACAACGGGCAAGCGCCCGGCCCGCTGCTGCGGATGCGAGAAGGCAAGAGCGTCACGGTGGAGGTGGTGAACGATACCGACACCGATGAGTTGGTGCACTGGCACGGGCTGCACATTCCTTCCGACGTCGACGGATCGCACGAAGAAGGCACGCCCATGGTTCCGCGTCACGGCCAGCGCCGGTACACGTTCACGCCGCGGCCGGCGGGCACGCGCTGGTATCACTCGCACATCATGACGGGGCGCAATGTGCGGATGGGCACGTATTCGGGCCAGTTCGGAATGCTGATCGTGGATCCGGCGAGTGACCCGGGAGCGTACGACCTGGAGGCGCCGATCCTGCTGCACGAGTGGGACGGGCGCTTGTCGACCGACGGCCCCATGGGTGTCGAATACAAATACTATTCGGTGAACGGCAAGATGCTGGGCGCGGGCGAGCCGATTCGTGTGCAACAAGGGCAGCGGGTATTGTTCCGGCTGTTGAACGCGAGCGCGACCGAGACGCATCAACTGGCGCTGGCGGGGCATACGTTCCGCGTGCTGGCGATGGATGGGAACCCTGTTGCTGTGCCGCGAACGCTTCCGGCGATCGAGATGGGTCCGGGCGAGCGCGTGGACGCGATCGTCGAAATGAACACGCCGGGCGTCTGGATTCTGGGCGAGGTGCGTGACCGCCAGCGCGAGGCGGGCATGGGGATCGTGGTGGAGTACGCGGATCAGAAAGGTCAGGCGCGATGGCTGCCGGCGGCGTCGACGTGGGACTACCGGTCATTCGGAAAAGCAGTTGACGTAGCGGCGCCGGACGGCCTGATCCCCATGGTGATCAAGCAGCCCGAGGGCAGCCATAAGTGGACCATCAATGGGAAATCTTTTCCGAAGACGGATCCGATTGTGGTGGAAGCGAACAAGCGCTATCGGATGATCTTCGACAATCAGAGCGCCGAGGCGCATCCGCTGCACCTGCACCGGCACACGTTCGAGATCACGCGCTTCGACAAGCAGGCCACGTCGGGAGTGCTGAAAGACGTGGTGCTGGTACCGGCGTGGAAGCAAGTGGAAGTGGATTTCACGGCCGAGAATCCGGGGCTGACGCTTTTTCATTGCCATCAGCAGTTTCACATGGACTTCGGGTTCATGGCGCTGATGGAGTATCGAAGCTGACGCCGCGCTGCATGTGCGCAGTGGCATGCTATGATCCCGGTGTGGCTGACGCTGCTTACGCCCCGGGCCGTGCTGCTGTGGTTTCGGCCAAAGCCGATCATCCCCGGCATAGCGCGATAGTGCGCGTCACTCACTGGATCGCAACGCTTTGCTTCTTGGCCTTGCTCGTTAGCGGAATCGAAATCGTCGTTTCTCATCCGCGCTTCTATTGGGGCGAAGCCGGCAACGTGCTGACTCCGGCGCTGTTCCAGATTCCGATCCCGGCCTCTCGGCGGACCGTACCGACCGGTTACGGATACGTGCTTCCGGATCAGAACGGCTGGAGCCGCTATCTGCACTTCCAGTCGGCCTGGGTCATCGTGCTGACGGGTTTGCTGTATTTGGCGTACGGCGTCCTGGCCGGCCACTTCCGGAACAATCTGGCGCCGGCCGGGCGGGATCTTACGTGGGCGGCGATTTCACAGGTGATCGGGAACCATCTGCGATTCAAGCGGCCGGGCGAGGCGGAAGCCTGGTCGTACAACGTGCTTCAGCGGCTGACGTACCTGGTGGTGATCTTGGTTCTGTTCCCGCTGGTAATCTGGACGGGGCTGGCGATGTCTCCCGCTTTCGTGTCGGCGATTCCCGCCGCCGTTACTGCGTTGGGCGGCCAGCAATCCGCTCGCACGGTTCATTTCTTCGTTTCAGTCCTTCTGGCGCTGTTCCTGTTGATCCATATCGGCATGATTTGTCTGGCCGGATTCAGAGGACGGATGCGAGCCATGATCACTGGGCGCGCCGGCGCAGATCTGGAGTCAGAGCGATGAGCATTTCACGACGCAGACTGATTACGGCCGGGCTTGGGACCACGGCAGGCATCGGCGGACTGGCAGTGGCAGCAAAACTTGCGCAGCGTTATGGACTGGTCCCGCCGGATCACGGTGGTATCTACGGCACCGGCGAAACGCTAACCTACGCGGCCCAGCGCGTGCTCACGCGACACTCGATGGCTCGGGAGTCTCGTCGCGACCAGATTTCGAAAGCGCCGTTTCCCAATGGCGATCCGCCGCGGGACGAGACTTTCCAGCGCCTGCAGGCCGGTGGTTTTGCTGATTGGCGGCTGGCGGTGGACGGCATGGTGGCTCGACCCGCTTCGTTTTCCGTGTCGGACCTGAAGAAGCAGCCTTCGCGCAGCCAGATCACTCATCTGGCCTGCGAAGAGGGCTGGTCGTTTATCGCCGAGTGGATCGGTGTACCGCTGTCGCATGTTCTGGATCTGGTTGGGATTCTTCCGCAAGCCAAGTATGTTGTCTACGCTTCGATGCAGCGCGAGTGGTGGGACAGCGTCGACATGGCCGATGCGTTGCATCCCCAGACGCTCATCACTTACGGCATGAACGGCGGCGAACTTCCAGCGGCTCACGGCGGTCCGCTTCGTCTACGTGTGCCGCGACAGCTCGGCTATAAGAACGTGAAGTACATCACGCGCTTGACGGTGACCGATAGTCTGAAAGCGTTCGGCAAGGGATTGGGATCGGGGTCGCCGGAAGCCGGCTATGCGTGGTATGCGGGGATCTGATTCCCCGGCGGGTTCGCGTCTACTCGTTCTCGCCGAGGTGTCTGAGAGTCTGAAATGGCTGAGACAGGCCCAGGCAACGAGCTGCAGCCTCAGGCAGTGCGTAACGAGTCCTCGACGGCATCCGGATGCCGGTCGATTACCGCGAGGAGGACGCGGGCTGGACCATCGGGTCGCGTTCGCCCTTGCTCCCAGTTCTTGACTGAGGCTGGGGCAAAGCCGAATCGGGCGGCGAATTGAGACTGGCTGAGACCCAATCGGCGGCGGACTTGGCGGACGTCAACCGCGGGTACCTGGACCGTAGTGACCCGAGCAGATGTCTTCTTACCCTGGGACCAAGCAACGGCTTCCTTCAGACTCTCAACAATTCTCTTGCCGGCCGAAGCCTTGTGTTTTGACGTCTTCACACCATAA
The DNA here is from genome assembly GCA_963792065.1 of Terriglobia bacterium. Classification (GTDB taxonomy): domain Bacteria; phylum Acidobacteriota; class Terriglobia; order Bryobacterales; family Bryobacteraceae; genus Palsa-89. Next base: position 3,476,601 of record CAWBUU010000001.1, on the reverse strand, counting down.
CTCCTTTCAAGTATCCTTTGATCAACCGTGGAACCAGCTTCTTGATTTCGTTACGATCGGCTTTCGACAGGTTCACTTTGTCGTTCTTCGCGAAAACATTCAAGAGAAACAGAGGAAGCGATGGGCTGTGATAGTAGTAGATGACTCTGGCTCCGCCTTGGGCGCCCCTCACAAGAACCACTATACGCTATAAGCGCATAGCAATCAAGGCTGCGCGCAACGGACCGCGATGGGCATTTTGGATTTCTCGGCGACGCGCGGTTAAGAAAGCGCACAGACTGCAAGTGTCCGTTGTGCGCGGTTCAAGTTAGACTCAACGCTTGAGTGTCTCGGCAAAGCCGTTACAAAACGCTGGGCGACCATGCAGGTCGCTCCGAACAGCGGGTTCGAGAAGACACGAGGCCACAGTCCGCGATGGCGACGACACGCCAAGTGGTTTACTGGACCGGTAAAGTGACGGTCGGCCCAACTATCCATGCGCTTGTTAATTGGAGCGAAGCTTGGCCTTGCACGCCGTCCGGCATCCGGAAGTTGACCTGGTAACCATCCACTGCGCCAGGATAACCTCCGGCGTAGAGAACATCGGCGGGATTACTGTTCACCAATACCTGCACCGGTGAATTGACCACGTGTAGTGGGGTTGCTGGAAACGGCTGCCCGGGGTCGACGCCCGGCCGCGTCGGACCAAGGCCGGATGCGAACAAAGTCAGGATCTCGCCAGCTTTTGCAGGCTTTGCAGCGCTCACCAGAGAGCCGTCACTCGCGTGAATCACCGCCGGTCCGTTAGGCGCAGTGATCACTTGCGGCTGTGTGAGGGGCACCAGATAGAGTATCGGATGACGCTTGTTACCTCCGGGGTCGGCGTTCATCCGACGGTAAGCTGGGTCCTCGCAATCGATGGTCCGACGCTCGCCGGATACGGAGTCCTGAACAGGCTGGAAATAGCCGCGGGCGCCGAAAAACGCGCCCGTACCTCCCGTGACGGTCCATCCCGAGCCGGTGATTTCTTTTGGCGCGCCAACAGGAGCCGGGCCGCCGCCGATTCCCGCGATGTGAAGGGCACCAATGAGCGTGCCATCGAGATTCTCCAGCACCAGCTCCCACTGGGCAGGAAAGGCGTTCGAAATGTCGGCGATGAATCGGCCTGGCGTGAGATTCGGGTTCGTTAACACGTTGCCAATGGTCTCGATCGCGGTGCCTTTGACAGGTTGTCCGTTGACGCTAATAATATCCGCCACACCAACGCCGCCACCGACAGGTGGAGTTGGCAACTTGTTCTGGTTCTTAAACTGGTCGGACACGCCGCAGTAGCCGCTGGTGTAGAGCGTCGCATTGACCAACTCGATGCGGAGGATCGAGTAAGACGACGGCTGTGCCTCCGCGATGGAAAGGCACGCCGCGAGCGCGGCCGCCGCCAAAGCTCTTGAGAAACTCATAGCGCCTCCAAAAAGAACGACCGTAAGGACTATCGTCTCGCGGTGCCTTTCGACCGACCCTCGTCCGGAATCGGAACCGCAAAAATACCGCCGCTCGTCGAGGCGTAGAGGACGCGATGCCTCCCGGGAGCGGACGCGAGAGCACGCACATCGAAATTGGACAGGCCTTGGTTGAAAGCCGACCAGTGGGCTCCGCCGTCCATACTGCGGAAAACACCGTTGCCTGAGGTCGCAGCATAGATAATGTCGGAGTTGCCGGGATGGAATGCCAGAGCCGTTATCGGTGCGCCTGTGTTCAGCAAAGTCTCCAGCCCGGTGTTGATGGCCGACCAACTGGCGCCGCCATCGGTGCTCTTGGAGAGTCCGGCAAACCCGGTGGGTTCCGAGTAATTGTCCGTCGTCGTGGCTGCATAAAGAGTGTTGGGGTGAACGGGATCGATCGTCACAACATTGACCGTCGCGCCGAGGCTCACCTCGCTCCAGTTCTCGCCGCCGTCGGTGCTCTTGAGAAGCCCATTGCTGCTTTCAGCAAAGCGCGAGATTCCGGCATAAATTGTCTTGGGGGCTGCGGGATCGACGGCCAGCGCGACGATATACGAATCCGTTGAAAACCATACCTGCCTCCAGGTTGCGCCTCCGTCCGATGTTTTTCGCAACGAAGAGTCGCCTTCCACGAAGGAAAGTTGCCCCAGGAAAAGAGTGTTCGAATCGCGCGGGTCCGGCGCCAGCACTCCGCTCTCGCCGCAGTACGGTTTACCGGCATAGAGATTTTGCCAGTTCATTCCGGCGTCGACGCTTCTGAATAGCAAACAGGCACTTCCCGCATAGAGAACTTGGGAATTACGTGGGTCCGCCGCAAGATAGTCGGCGCCTACGGTGCGAGGGCCAAAGTCCGTATCGAACTGGAAGGTACTCAATTTCGTCCAATGGTCCCCGCGATCGCCGCTTTTGAAAACCCCGTTGCCGCCGGCCGCAGCATAGACGACGTTCGGCTGCGCGGGATCGGTCAGCAACGCCGGCACATCCACGACGGCTGAAATGGCTTTGACATGACTCCAAGTAGCGCCACCATCGGCGCTCTTGAAGGCGTCTCCCGAATCGTAGTCGATATAGACTGTTGAGATCGCATCCACAGCAAGAGAGAAAATGAAGACGCCGGGAATGGGCGGCTGAATGGTATTCCAGCTCTCACCTCCATCTGACGTCTTCATGAGCCCGCATAGTGGCGGGGCACCCGACCAACTGAACTGCACAAAGGGCGCGTAGATTGTTCCAGGGATCTTCGAATCGAAGACGAAGCTCGTGTAAGCGTCATCCGGGAATCCCCTCCCGGCCGGGGTCCATGTGTTTCCCTGGTCCGTGCTCTTGTAGATCTGCCCGTAGTGTCCGGGATTTTGGATCGGATCGATGCCGCCATGCGCGTAGAGCGTGGAGGTCGCTGGATCGAAGGACAGGAGATCGCAGCAATAGCCGGTAACACCGGTGGCGGAGACCGTGCGCCACGTGGTTCCACCGTCGGAGCTTTTGAACAGCCCAGGCCCGGCGTACATAGTCATGTGAGTCGTATCGATGAACAGCTTCTGAATCTGAAAATCGGCGCGCGGCTCGTTCAACGCCTTCCAGCTTTGTCCTCCATCGGTGCTCTTGAAGAGGCCCTGCCACTTCTGGACATAAAGGATCGAGGAATCGATAGGGTCGATCGCAAGCACTTGTGCCCAGGCGGGCCAGCCTTGAGGGAGTCCGGTATTCGCACCCATCCAGGTTGAGCCTCCGTCCGTGGTCTTGAGGACACCGTGGCTTGTTCCTGCGTAGAGTGTCGCCGGATTCCGCGGATCGCTTAAGACCGAATACATGCCCGTAACCCCGCTAAGGGCCGTCCAGCTATCGCTCCCGTCCGTGCTCTTGAAAAGGAGTCCGCGAGCGATGGCATACAGCCTGGATCCGTTTGCAGGTGCGGATATCAAAGCGCCGCTAACAGGCGACGCCGGGAGTCCCGGGCCAACTTGGCGCCATGCGGCGACCGATTGCGCCAGCGTTGCCGCAGTCGCAAAACTCAAAATGACAGACCCCAAAAGTGCGGTTCTTCCTATCTCTGAGCGCACGGCATTGACCCTTCACCGACATTGCACGGGTGCGGCGCAATTTGCAAGATCCAAGGGGTGTGCACACATTTGCACGTTGATGAAAACCAATAGGTATACTCGATAGCAATACCGATGGTGGAAGCGCAGATTCAGGCCGTGCGGCAACAGCTCGAACGGACGCTCGGGAGCAAGCTGTTCGCCCGAAGCGAACAACTGTCCCGTCTTCTGCGGTTCCTGATCGAAAAACACATCGAAGGACGCGATGGCGAACTCAAAGAGTCCGTAATCGGCGTGGAGGTGTTCGGGCGGAGACCGGACTACGACCCCAAGTCCGATCCAATCGTGCGAACCGAAATCCGTCGGCTCAGGCAACGGCTGAGCGAGTATTACCAGAATGGAGGAAGCGCGGACGCTATCTGGTTTGAGGTACCAAAAGGTGGTTACGTGCCAACAGTTCGCGCTCAGGATATCCAGGCCCACAACCTTCTTCCCAGCGCTCCAGCCGCATCGCGGCGGCATCGCAAATGGCTTTGGGTATCGCTCTGCGCAGGCCTCACGTGTGTTCTCGGGATGGTCGGCCTGAGGCAGATTGGTAGCGCGCACCGCACTAACGTCAACTCGCCCGCCTACGACCTCTACCTTCGCGCGCGTTCATTCGAGGCCGTTCCCAACCTCGCTGGTATAGAGAGCGGCATCGATCTCTTCCAACAGGCGATTACCAAAGATCCCTCGTTTGCGCCGGCCTACGCGGGTATCGCCGCGGGAGAGGCGGCTCGCTCGGGGTTTGACCGATTCGAAACAGCCCAGCGCGCGCACATGATTGCACAGGGCTGGGATGCTGCTCAAACGGCGATGCAGTTAGATCCCCTTTCGCCCGATTCGCAAGAAGCTCTTGCGATGATGCAAGCCCGGCAATCCCAGTGGGAGTTGGCCATCCACGGGTTCCGGCGCGTGATCCAACTTGCCCGACGAGAGGTCCTATGGCGCCAGCACTACGTGATGTTTGTGCTGCTGCCGCTCGGCCGGGTGGAGGAATCGATTCGGGAGTTGCGCTCGGCCGAGGAACTCGATCCGCTCGCGCTTCAGACGCATGCGCTGCTATCGACGGCCCTGCAGGCGGCCGGGCAGTATGATGAGGCATTTTCTCATTGCCAGAAAGGATCGGACTCCGATCAACTACGGGCGGCTTGTTGGGCGCGACACCTAGAGCGTCAGGGGAAGTACGATGAGGCCATTCGCATCCTGGAGCCTATGTGGAGCGGCCATCTTATGCAGCCGGGGGCACAGGCGCTCGGAGCAGCGTATGCAAGGGCCGGTCGCCGCGACGACGCGATTCGCATCGCCCAAGGGTTGCCTCGGCTCGCCAGTAAGGCGCAGATCTTCGCTGCATTGCGGGACAAGGATCGGACTTTTGACCTTCTGGATCAGATGACGGCGATGGGTCCCGCGCGGATGGGAAGGGATTTTCTCCTGTCCGAAAACTTTTCTTTCCTTCGAGGCGATCCACGGCTCAATGGGGTACGGAAGAAAGCCGGCCTCCCGGAAGGAGAGTAGCTGGTGTCAAGCTGACGGAAAACGCCCGTTCCTGATGTCTGCCGAGCGCCTCTTAGAGATCCTCTTTGACCTAAAGCCTAACTATTCGCTTTCGCCGCCGACTTTCAGCACCGCCAGGAACGCCTCCTGCGGGATTTCCACCCGGCCCACGCGCTTCATGCGCTTTTTGCCTTCTTTTTGCTTTTCGAGCAGCTTGCGCTTGCGCGTGATGTCGCCGCCGTAGCACTTGGCCAGCACGTTCTTGCGCATGGCCGGGATGTTCTCGCGCGCGACGACCTTGTTGCCGATGGCGGCCTGCAGCGCCACTTCGAACATCTGGCGCGGGATCAGCTTGCGCAGCCGCTCGATCAGCGATCTTGCCGCGCTCGTAGGCGAAATCCTTGTGGACGATCATGGTCAGCGCGTCCACCGGTTCGCCCGCCACCAGCACGTCCAGCTTCACCATGGGCGAGACGCGATAGCCGGAGAAATGATAGTCGAGCGACGCGTAGCCGCGCGAGGCCGACTTCAGGCGGTCGTAAAAATCGAGCACGATTTCGTTCAGCGGCAGCTCGTACAGCAGCATCACGCGGCCCGTGCCGATGTACTCGAACTTCTTCTGAGTGCCGCGCTTTTCTTCGAGCAGCTTCAGGATCTCGCCGACGTATTCTTCGCGCGTGATCACGGTGGCGTCGATGATCGGCTCTTCGATCTGCTTGATCTCGGCGGGATTCGGGAAGCGCGTCGGGATTCTCGACGTCGATCACGTCGCCGTTCAGCGTGGTGACCTTGTAGCGGACACCGGGCGCGGTGGTGATCAGGTCGATTTCGAACTCGCGCTCCAGGCGCTCCTGCACGATCTCCAGATGCAGCAGTCCGAGGAAGCCGCAGCGGAAGCCGAAGCCCAGCGCGACCGAATTCTCCGGCTCGAAGCTGAAGGCGCTGTCGTTCAGCCGCAGCTTTTCGAGCGCTTCGCGCAGCCGGCCGTGCTCGTGCGATTCCACCGGATACAGGCCGGCGAAGACCATCGGCTTGATCTCCTCGAAGCCGGGCAGCGGTTCGGCGGCGGGATTCTCGACGTCGGTGATGGTGTCGCCGATCTTGGCGTCGGAGACGGTCTTGATGTTGGCGAACAGGAAGCCGACTTCGCCGGCCGACAGTTCATCGCACGGGATCGGCTTGGGCGATTGGTAGCCGAGGCCTTCGACTTCGAACGTCGTGCCGTTGGACCACAGCTTGATCTTCTGCCCCATTGCGCAGCCGGCCGTCCACGACGCGCGCCAGGATGATGACGCCGCGGTAGGGATCGAACCAGGAGTCGAAGATCAGCGCGCGCAGCGGCGCGTCGGGCGAGCCTTTGGGCGGCGGCACCAGGTGCACGATGGCTTCCAGCACCTCCTGGATGCCGGTGCCTTGCTTGGCGCTGACCAGGAGCGCGTCGTGACGCGGGCAGGCCGATCACCTGCTCGATCTGCTCGCGGATGCGCTCGGGCTCGGCCGACGGCAGATCGATCTTGTTGATCACCGGAATGATCTCGAGATTGTGATGCAGCGCCAGATAGGTGTTGGCGAGCGTCTGCGCCTCGACGCCTTGCGAAGCGTCCACCACCAGCAGCGCGCCTTCGCAGGCTTGCAGGCTGCGCGAAACTTCGTAGGTGAAATCGACGTGGCCGGGCGTGTCGATCAGGTTGAGCTGGTAGATCTGGCCGTCGCTGGCCTGGTAATTCAAGCGCACGGCGTGGGCCTTGATGGTGATGCCGCGCTCGCGCTCCAGATCCATGGAGTCGAGCACCTGCTCCATCATTTCGCGCTGCGCAGAGCGCGCCGGTGACTTCGAGCAGGCGGTCGGCCAGCGTCGATTTGCCGTGATCGATGTGCGCGATGATAGAGAAATTGCGGATGAACTGCGGGATCCATGCGGTAGAATGAGGACCTGAACCCAGTTTAGCCCATATGTCCGCAGGTGACCGAAGGAAATCTCGATGCGCAGCGGTCTGAAGTTCGCCGATTGTGGTGGCGCGCTTCAACAGCTTCATCACCGAGCGGCTGCTGGCGGGCGCGCTGGATGCGCTGAAGCGCTCGGGCGCGGCCGCGGACGATGTCGAGATCGTGAGGGTGCCGGGATCGTGGGAGCTGCCGCTGGCCGCGCAGGCGCTGGCCGCGGCAAGAAACGATTCGATGCCATCATCGCGCTGGGCGCGGTGATTCGCGGCGAGACGCCGCACTTCGATCATGTCGCCGGGCAGGCTGCCAGCGGGTTGGCGGCGGTGCAGGCTCGAGACGGGTGTGCCGGTGGCGTTCGGCGTGCTCACCACCAATACGTCGAGCAGGCCATCGATCGCGCCGGCGGCAAGAGCGGCAACAAGGGCTTCGACGCCGCGATGACCGCGATCGAGATGGCGCGACCTGATGCGCCGGCTGCGGAAGTAGCAGTTCAGCTGTCTATGGCCGGCCCGTCACCAGTCGCCGGCAACGGGCGCTTTGCAGGTCCTCTATCAATGGGACATGCGAAGCAGCCGGTCGACGAAGCCATTTCGCTCGTTCTACGACACACTGTACTCGGAGGAAGCAGGAAGCGCCGCGCGCCGGAGCGCGACGAGTTCATGGAGGAGCTGGCGCAAGGGAACTTCGGAACGCGCCGCCGGACATCGATCACCGCATCGCCGCAAAAGGCCGAGAACTGGAAACTGGAGCGCATGCCCGCTGGTGGATCGCAACATTCTGCGCATGGCGATTTATGAGATGAGCCGCGAGGACACGCCCGCCGCGGTGGTGATCGATGAAGCGCTGGAGCTGGCGCGGCAGTTTTCGGGCGACGAATCGGTATCGTTCATCAACGGCGTGCTGGACGCGGTGCACGGGAAGAGAAGCGGCCGAGGGCAGCGCATCCGAATGAACGTCCTGATGGTGGCGTCCGAGGCCACGCCTTTCGCAAAGACCGGTGGGCTGGCCGATGTTCTGGGATCGCTGCCGGCCGGCTCTGGCCGCGCGCGGCGAACGCGTGGCGGTGGTGATGCCCGGTTATCGCGAAAACGTCTATCCGAATCCGACCGCGCGAGGCTTATCGCAACGCTCTGGATTCCGCTCGGACCCGGTTACTTGGTGGACATTTATCAGACCACCGAGCGCGGCGTCGATTTCTACTTCGTGCATTGCCGTCGCTGTTCGATCGCGACGGCATCTACGGGCATCAGCCGACGACTTCATGCGCTTCGCGGTGCTGTCCATGGCGGCGCTGGGCGTGGCGCGCTACCTGTTCCGGCCCGACATCATGCATTGCCACGACTGGCAGGCCGCGCTCGTGCCCGTGTATCTTGCGCGAGCGATTTCGCGCTGGACCCGACCTTCAGCGGCGTCAAGGTTCTGTTCACCATCCACAATCTCGGCTACCAGGGCGTGTTCGGCAGCGAAGTGATGGGGATGGTCGGGCTGGACTTCCGGCTCTTCAATCCCGAGCAGCTTGAAGCCTACGGCAACGTCAACTACATGAAGGGCGGCATCGCGTGGAGCGACGCGGTGAGCACGGTGAGCAAAGGCTACGCGCGCGAGATCCAGACGCCGGAATTCGGATTCGGCCTGGATGGCTTTCTCCGCAAGCATGGGCCGGTGATCGGGATCCTCAACGGCGTGGACTACGCGGAGTGGAATCCGGAGCATGATCCGCACATCGCCGGCGCACTACTCGGCGAACGACCTTGCGGGAAAGCGGGAGTGCAAGCGCGCGCTGCTGGCCGAACTCGGGCTGCCAGCCGGAGGACCTGAACCGGCCGCTGATCGGGATCGTGTCGCGCTTCGCCTCGCAGAAGGGCTTCGACCTGGTGGCCGAAATCGCGTCCAGCCTGATGGCAGAGGACGTGGCGCTGGCGGTGGTCGGGTCAGGTCGAATACGAGGGCCTGTTCCGCTGCCTGGCCGATACCTATCCGGACAAGGTGGCGGTGCGGATCGGCTATGACAACGGCCTGGCGCACCGGATCGAAGCGGGCGCCGACATGTTTCTGATGCCCAGCCGGTATGAGCCTTGCGGCCTGAACCAGATCTATAGCCTGCGCTATGGGACAGTACCAGTGGTCCGCGCCACCGGGGGTCTGGATGATACGATTGATGAGGAAACCGGATTCAAATTCCGGGATTATTCCGGAAGCGCATTGTTGGACGCGATTCGCGGCGGCCCTGGCTGCCTATCAAGATAAGGATGCGTGGGTTGACATGATGCGGAGAGGGATGCGCAAGGATTTCTCGTGGGGCGCTTCGGCCGCGGAGTACGCGGCGCTGTACCGGCGGCTGGGGGCAGTTTGAATCCTTTCTGACGGTTTCGACATCTCATAACAGGAGCATGAAACAAGTTATGGCGAGCAAATATGGCTGGTACAAACACTCTGACCTTTACGGACGCGAGCTGGGACAAGGATGTGTTGAATTCCGAGGTTCCGGTCCTGGTGGACTTTTGGGCGGAATGGTGCGGACCCTGCCGCATGATGTCGCCGACCGTGGACGCGATCGCGAACGACTACGCGGGCCGGCGTGAAAGTCGGCAAGCTGAATGTCGACGAGAACGGCGCGACCGGCATGCGGTATAACGTGCGCGGCATTCCCACCTTGCTGCTATTCAAAGGCGGCGAGGTGGTGGAGCAGAAGGTCGGCGCAGTGCGGCAAGACCGACCTGCAGAAGATGCTGGATGCGCATGTAGCGGCGCCGGCGTCTAAGCTGGCGTAGTCAGCGCGCCTTCCGAAGCCGATCCAACTAAAGCAACGTATTTGGCGAAGACGCCCGAGCGGTAACGCGGCTCGGGCGCTTTCCATTTCTTGAGGCGCTCGCGCAGCACGTGCTTCCGGAATTTCCAGATTGATGGTGCGGTTGGCGATGTCGATGTGGATCGATGTCGCCTTCTTCGATGGCGGCGATCGGTCCGCCCACCGCGGCTTCGGGCGCGACGTGGCCGACGCAGAATCCGCGCGTGGCGCCGCTGAAGCGGCCATCGGTCATGAGCGCGACGCTTTCCGAAAGCCCGGCGCCGACGATGGCGCTGGTGACGCCCAGCATCTCGCGCATGCCGGGGCCGCCGCGCGGTCCTTCATAGCGGATCACGATGATGTCGCCGGCGCGGATCTTGCCGTCGAGCACGGCGGCCATGGCGGCTTCTTCGGAATCGAAGACGCGCGCCGGTCCGCGCTGCTCGCTGCGCTCGATTCCGGTGACTTTGATGACGCAGCCTTCGGGCGCGAGCGAGCCGCGCAGGATCACCAGGCCGCCGCTCTTCTTGATCGGATCGCTGAGCGCGTGGATCACTTCCTGGCCGGGCGTCTCCTTGGCTTGCGCGGCTTCTTCGGCCAGCGTGCGGCCGGTCACGGTCATGGCGGAACCGTCGACGTAGCCGCCCTCGATCAGGCGTTGCACGATCACCGGAATGCCGCCGGCTTTGTCGACATCGACGGCGACGAATTTTCCTGCCGGCTTCAGGTCCACCAGCCAGGGCGTGCGCTCGCTGATGGTTTGAAAATCGTCGATGTGCAGCGGAACTCCGGCCTCGCGCGCCACCGCGAGCAGATGCAGCACGGCGTTGGTGGAGCCGCCGGTGGAAGCGACCGAGGCGATGGCGTTGTCGATGGCCTTGCGCGTGACGATGTCGCGCGGGCGCGCGTTCCTGCTTCACCATGTCCAGCACCAGCCGGCCGCAGCGCGCCGCGACTTCGCGCTTGCGCTCGTCCACCTGCGGGACCGAGGCGGTGCCCATCGGCGAGAGTCCGATGAATTCGATAACGGTCGCCATGGTGTTGGCGGTGAATTGGCCGCCACACGCGCCCGCGCCGGGACAGGCCGCGTTCTCGATGGCGAGAAATTCCTCGTCCGACATTTTGCCGGCGACGTTGGCGCCCAGCGCTTCGTAGACATCCTGGATCGTGAGGTCGCGACCCTTGTAGTGGCCGGGCAGGATCGAGCCGCCGTACAGAATCAGGCCGGGAATGTTCAGCCGCAGCAGCGCCATCATGGCGCCCGGGATGGTCTTATCGCAGGCCACCAGCGCGACGATGCCGTCGAACATGTGGCCGCGCGCCACCAGCTCGATCGAATCGGCGATGATGTCGCGGCTGACCAGCGACGCCTTCATGCCTTCGGTGCCCATGGTGATTCCGTCGCTGATCGCGATGGTGTTGTACTCCATGGGCGTGCCGCCGGCTTCGCGGATGCCGCGCGCGACGTCCTGGGCCAGGTCGCGCAGCTTGAAGTTGCACGGCATGGTGCCGATCCAGGTGTTGGCGATGCCGATGATCGGCTTCTTCATGTCGGCGTCGGTGAGGCCGATGGCTTTCAGAAACGCGCGGGCCGGCGCGCGTTCTTTGCCCTGGGTGATGGTGTAGCTAGGGAGTTTCATGGGAAACTACCAGTGTAAGCGAGGAATATGGATACGATGACAGACCGGCCTGTCACGCGGCTATAGGATGTTGACGGCGCGGGCCGCGATGAGTGCCACGGTGGTCAGAGAAATCGAGGCTTGCACGATCATCATGAGCTTAGCCCAGCGCGAGAGAACGGGCACGTCGGTGGGCGAGAACGCGGTGCTGGTGTTGAAGGCCAGGAAGAGATAGTCGACGAAGCCGGGGCGCCAGTTGCGCGAAGCCTTGCCCCTTATGGTCATTTGGGGAAACAAGAACGCGCCGTCGGTATGTGACTCGCGCAGGTCGCGCTGGTGGGGACCGCCGGCGTCGAGGCGCCAATACAAGGAGGCGAAGACCAGCACGTTGGCGACCCACAGCGTGGCGGCGGCGCGCAACAGGATTCTGGGGGAATCGCTGTGCGACGGAAGTCGCGCGATCATCAGGGCAAGCGACGAAACCATGGACGCGGTAACCACGAAGGCCGCCGCATGGCTGAGCACCCGAGTCAAACCTATGCGCCCAGTGCGGTGCGCGACCAGGGCCGGGATCTCGAGCAGGGACACGGCGATCAGCAACAACCATCTAGGCCCGACCGTCAACTGCTCGGGTAGAACCAAGTTCAGTGCGCCAGTGGCCAGGATTGCCAGCACCGCCGGCCACCTTGGCTCTGGTGCGCGGCGAACGGCTGTTGGGCCGGCGGGCATCACTCATATGGGACTATGATGAATGTAGCAAGGTCGCCTCTCCCGATGAAGGTTGTAGTGCGCAGTTCGTCGCTGGTCTTCGCCGTCCTTTCGATCGTGTTTCACGCGCCGATCACGAAAGTGAAGCGGCGGATGGCGGAATCGCAGCAGCCCCCCAGAAAGCCGCCAGGCAGCGCGAGGTCTTGCTCGATGGCCATGACGCGCAAGGTCGCGGGACTCAGCGCTGGGCGGCCACGGCTGTAACGATCTGGTACAACAGATCGACGCCGCGCTTCAGGTTCTCGGGCGAAACGCGTTCGTCGTTGCCGTGCGCGCGGCTCTCGCCGCCTTCGCGCAGGAACACCGGCACGCCGTATACCGCCATGCCTTTTTGACGAAGGAACGAGCCGTCGGTGGCGCCGCGCGACATGAACGGCACCACCAGCGCTTTCGGATCGGCCTGCTTGAAGACCTTCTCCATCGCCACATACAGCGCGGTGGTCAGCGAGCTCGGCTCGGTGGCCGGCATGTCCTGGCCCTCTTCGGGCGAAATCGAGACCGCGGGATCGTTGATGATGTTGCGGAAGCGCGCTTCGATCTCCTGGCGCGTCTCGGTGGGAAGGCGGCGCACGTCGACTTGCGCGGTGGCCACGTTGGGGATCACGTTCATCTTCATGCCGGCGGCGAGCATGGTGGGCGAGACGGAAGTTCGCAGCATGGTGTTCAGCTCCGGATCGCGGGCTGCGATTTGGTCGGCGGCCGCCAGCGCAGTGGACGGATTTTCGAGTTTCGCGATCATCGGCTGCGAGCCAGCGATAATCCGGGAGCTTGGAAATCTCGGAGAGATAGCGGCGCGTGGTGGTGTTGAGCTGGACGGGCTGGCTCGGCGTCGGCCAACCGCGTGATGGCGCGCGCCAGATGCACGACGGGATTGTCGGGGCGGGGCAGCGATGCGTGGCCGGCGGTGCCCTTGCCGGTGAGAACGACGCGCGTGGGAATCTTTTCCGGTGGTCTGAATCTGGTAGATGCGCGCGCCCGACTGAGGTCCAGACCCGCGCCGCCTTCGTTCAGCGCGAACTCGGCTTCGATCTTCGGCCAGGCATTGCGGATGAGCCAGATGATTCCGGTGGAGCCGGCTTCCTCGTCGCATTCAGAAAGCAGAATGACGTCGCGCTTCAGAGGCGACGTTGCGGAGCTTGAGCTCCACCAGCACGGCCAGCTCGGCGGCCAGCAGCGACTTTGTCGTCCTGCGTTCCGCGTCCATAGATAAAGCCGTCGCGGAATGCGGCGGAAAACGGCGGCACGGTCCACTGCGCGCGGATCCGCCGGGACCACGTCGCTGTGCGCCATGAGCAGCAGCGGGCGGGCAGTCGTCAGAGCCGCCGGCGGTCGCGGGAATTCGCGCAATGAAATTCAGCCGCGACGGTTTTTCGCCGAGCAGCTCGGCGGTGATTCCGTTCGCGGCCGCGACCTGCTTGAGGTAGTTGGCGGCGCGCGTTTCGTTGCCGGGAGGATTGGTGGTATTGAGGCGCACCAGATTTTCGAGGTATCGGCGGGCGTGATCGCCCAAGCGGCCGGGCGGCTGCGCGAAAGCAGACAGCATCGAGAGCACAACCAGCACTGCAAAACGCGGCATTGCGAACCATCTTAGCAAGAGTCGTCAAAGTCGGATCGCATCCGGTGCGCGGTACTGTTTCGGCTGGTACGTCTCTACGGGCTGGCATTTCACTATTTGTAAATCTCTGGTAAAGTAGCCTCAGTTCAGAATCGTCCGTCGGGGCGAAACGTCAAATCAAATTGAAAGATTGGAGCATGGCAACTCCCGAGTCCGTGGTTGTCCGGATGGATCTCTCGAAAATGGCGGAGGCTTCAAGCCAGCACGCCACGAGTGCCGAGCATGTACGCCGGCTGCATCGGCTGAGCGCGGCCCGATACGAGTCGCTCGATCAGGCCTTCGACGATCATCTACAAGCGGGTTGCGACCTCTTGGGTCTTCCGGCGGGAGCGATCCTGGAACTCAAGGGATCCACTTACATCGTGCGGGCGGCTGAGGGAAGTCCCGGAGTGAGCGTGGGTTGCGAAGTCGCGCTTGAGGATTCGGCCGGCCACATCAGTGCGCCCATTTCCGCCGGATCGGAACGCTACGGCGTGCTGTGTTTCTCTGATCCTCGCGCATGCGCTCCCAGAGATTTCTCGGCAACGGACCAGGAAATTGTCGAGCTGCTGGCGCACGGCCTCGGGCGGGTGGTGCTCGAGCGGCAAGCTCGGCGCGATGATCTCACGGGGTTGCCGAATCGCTCGCTCTTTGTCGAGCTGACGGATGCAGCGCTGCAAGAAGCAGGGGAACGCGGCGAAGCGGCTGCCGTGCTGTTCATCGATCTGGACCGATTCCAGCAGATGAATGAGTCGCTCGGCCACGCGATCGGCGATCGCCTGATTCAACAAGTAGCGCAGCGCCTGGAAGCGCTGGTGCGCGAGGGCGATCGGGTTGGCCGGGTGGGCGGCGACGAGTTTGCCGTCGTGCTGGCGCGTCAGCCGGATGAAGCCAGCGCCGCCGGAGCGTGCCAGGCGATGCTGCCGGAGCTTCAGAAGCCGTACCAGGTGGAGGGGCGCGAGTTATTTCTGACGGCCAGTATCGGCATGGCGATGTTTCCCCAGCATGGCGCGAGCGCGGCTGAGCTGCTGCACAAGGCCGATGTGGCCGTGCATCGTGTAAAGACAGGCGGGCGAAACGCCGTACAGGTATTTTCCCCGGACGGCGATATCGCGAGGCTGGAACGGCTGCGTCTGGAGAACGCTCTGCGCCGGGCGCTTGAGAACCGTGAATTCGAGGTGCTGTATCAGCCGGTCGTGGACATGCGGGGACAAGTGACGGGGTTCGAGGCGCTGCTCGCGTGGCAGCATCCCGAGTATGGAACGATTGCGCCGGGCCAATTCATTCCGATCGCCGAGGAGGCCGGGCTCATCGTCGAGATCGGCGGCTGGGTGCTACAGCAGGCATGTCTCGAAGCGGCGAGTTGGCAAAAAACCGCTCATCGCGCAGTGCGGGTCTCGGTGAATGTGTCGGCGCTGCAGCTCGAGCGAAGCGATTTCGTGGAGACGGTGGCTGCGGCGCTCGCCATCAGCGGCCTTGCGCCCCAGGGACTGGAGACTCGAGTTGACTGAAGGCTCGGTGATGCGCGATCTGCCCGAGTCCATCGCGCGGCTGACGCGGATCCGCGAACTGGGGGTCTGCATCGCAATCGACGATTTCGGGACTGGCTACTCGTCACTGAGTTATCTGAGCAGACTTCCAGTGAACACGCTGAAGATCGATCAATCGTTCTTGCGTGGAATGCAGGAGCCGGAAAGCTCGCTTCCAGTGATCCAAAGCATCGTGCGGCTGGCGCACAGCATGAAGCTCGCGGTGGTTGCAGAAGGCGTGGAAACGAGCGAGGAGCTGGAACTGGTCCGGCTGCTAGGCTGCGACATGGTGCAGGGCCACTTCTACGCCGGTGCGATTCGCGCCGAGGCGGTGGCGGAGTTGCTGGCGGGACCTCCGCTTTCATCGCCCTAGGCGCGCAGCGACAAGAGAGCCGCCAGTTGTTCGAACCCGGCCATCCATTCGATCTCTCGATTTTTCCGCATTTCCGGATAGAGCGTCTGCATAAGCGCGTAGCAGCGATTCTGGACGGACCAGAGGACTAGCGTTAGCGGCAGCGACTTGGCCGCGGTCATTGCCTCGCGGCATTTGCGAAGCGTCTGGATATCGCGCGGGTTATCGAAGAATTCCTCGCAGATTGTTTCTACGTTGCGCCGCAGGACGATTTCCAGTCCCGCCGCGTCCAGAGGCACGCCGGCCAGTCGAACATCATCGAGCAGGGCCTGGATCGCGGACATGTCCAACTCGCTCGCAGCCAGTGCGTCCCGCAGCAGCGCGTTCAACACGACTTCGGCGGTGGCCTGCATGTAGCGGGGAATCGGGATGTGGCACTCGGCGAGGAAGCGCATCAACGACGCCTGGCTGTCGTAGATCAGGCGCTGGGTGATTTCGGCCCGCTCGCGCTGGGACTCGATCACCTGGTTGACGATTCGACGCTGTTCGTCGCGATGCACGTTCTGGAGCGAGCAGGTTTGGCCCGCACAGGCTTGGTCGATGAGCCGCTTTGCTTCTTGATAGTCGGAACGGGCCAGCGCGCCGCGGGTAGCGCGCGCGAGTTCATGATACGCCGTGTCGCCCGGAAACGGAGCTGCACCACCGTACATAGTATGCCCGCCGGCGTGCATGGCGCCGAACAACAACATCTCGGACTCCTGCGTGATTTCAGATGTGAAGCGCGCCTTGCCGAACACGGACTGCATTTCTCCGGAGCGTTTCTGCCGGTGGTCTTTGGTGTCCACCGAGTAGCAATAGATCCGAGCGGATTCCTTCTGCGGGAAGAACAAAGTCCCCAGTGAGTAGTGTCCGGCAACCTTGCCGAGATCCACCATGGCGGGCTTCACGAACTTTTCGTAGATGTGCGCGCCGTCGCGATGTTCGGCGATGTTGCTTTTGGCTAGCGCGAGCCGCTCAACGAAACCGGGCTCGATCGAATCCGGGAACAGCTCGCGGGAGAGCTGGACCACGCGGCCGGCGTACTGAATCACCTGCACGGTCTCGAGCCCGGAGAGTTCGTCGAAGAACCAGCCGCAACTGGTGTACATGAGCATGGCGTTGCGCTGGAGTTCGAGCAGCTTCCAGATGTGGACCCAATCGGCGCGCGGAAAATCCTTGCGGCGAAAATGGCGGGCGGCGAAGCGGTCGCGGCTTTCCTCCGAGCGGTCGAGGATCACCCGGATGTAGTCGTCGCGCGCGGCCCATGGATCCTTCAGCAAGCGGGCGGCGGCGCGTTCGTAGCGCGGCGCGATTTCGTCGCGCAACCAGTCGAGCGCATCTCGCAGCGGGGCGCGCCATTGCTGATTCCAGCCCGCGTGGCCTCCGGAGTTGCAGCCGCAGTCGAGCCGCCAGCGATCGACGCCGTGAATGCAGCTCCAGGACGTGTTCTCCAGGATGTCGACGTCGTGCTCGGGCGGATGCAGTTCGAGAAATTCGCCGTAGTTGGTGATCTTGGTCAGGCCGGTGGCCTGGATGTGTTCGATCGCATAAGCCAGCGCCATGTCGCCGTGCGCGTGATGGTGGCCGTAGGTTTCGCCGTCGGTGGCGATGTGGGCGAGTTGCGGCCCATCGCGCTGGTCGGACAATATTCCGGCCAGACGGCTGGCGAATGCCTCGCCATTGTTGAGCAGGCCTTCGAATGCGACCGCGCGCGACACCGGTCCGTCGTAAAAGAACAAATTGATCTTGCGGCCGCGCGGTAAGGACTGGGTATAGACGCGCTTGGGGTCGATCGTGCCCGAAGCGACGTCTTCACCGTCGATCAGACTTGGCCTGAGTGGGCGCGAGGATGGTGAACCGGATGCCGTGCTCGGCGAGCAGCGAGAGCGTTTCGAGATCCACGCCCGTCTCCGGCAGCCACATGCCTTCCGGATCGCGCCCGAAGCGATGGCGAAAATCTTCGATGCCCCAGCGCACCTGCGTGCGCTTGTCGCGCGAGTTGGCGAGCGGCATGATGACGTGGTTGTAGCATTGCGCGAGCGCCGAGCCGTGGCCGGAGAAGCGCTGGATGCTGGTGCGGTCGGCGTCAAGAATTGCCCGATAGGTTTCCGGCGCCTGGTCCTTCATCCAGGCCAGCAGCGTGGGGCCGAAGTTGAAGCTGATGCTCGCGTAGTTGTTGACGATTTTCGCGATGCGAAGTTCGGCGTCCAGAATGCGCGCGGCGCTGTTGGGCGCGTAGCACTCGGCCGTGATGCGCTCGTTCCAGTCGTGGTAGGGCGCGGCCGAGTCCTGGAGTTCGACGGATTCCAGCCACGGGTTCTCGCGCGGCGGCTGATAGAAATGACCGTGGATGCACAGATAGCGCATGGGACCGGCGGGTTCGACGCGCGAGCTTAGGTTCCTGGCTTGGCGACCACCGCCGTGCCGTAGCACAGGACTTCGGTGACTCCCTGCATGACCTCGGTGGCGTCGTAGCGCATGCCGATGACGGCGTTGGCGCCCATTTGCGCGGCGTGCTGCGACATGCGCTCGAAGGCATGCATGCGCGTTTCTTCGCACAGATTGGTGAAGAGCGTGATGTCGCCGCCGACCAGCGTTTGCAGGCTCGCGCCCACGGTTCCAAAGATGGATCGCGAGCGCACGATGATGCCGCGCACGACGCCGAGATTCCGCTCGATGTGGTAGCCGTCCAGAGTGAAGGCGGTGGTGACCATGTAGGGTTCCACCATTTGGCGATATTGTTCTTCCATTGATCCTCGCAGTCGAGAGATAGGTCACGCGCGGGACAGGAGCGCGAAAAACCGTATTCTAGCATCGCGGAGGAGGAACGAACGCCGACGCCGCGGCCAATAATCGGAACCCTGCGCTTACTCCGCGCCTGTGCCGTGCGCAGGGGCCGGTTTCCCGAAGACCGCCGGGTCGATGGGAACATTGGTGCGCACTTCGCTCAGATGAATCGCGTCCCGGCCGTTCAGCCAGGCGAAGGTGATGTGAAACGGCAGCTTGATTCCGTCGACGTCGCGGTAGTCAGCGTAGTCGATCTGGGTCGGAAACCTGCCGATGGGCGATTTGGAATAGCGGATCATCCGCAGCAACAGCCCGGAGTCGTGATCGAAGTACAGCGTGGCCAAGAGGTCCCCCGGACCGGTCCCCTGGACCACATCCACCAAGCGGTCCTTTCCGATGCCGTAATTCTCCTGCTGGGTGGACTGACTGGAAGGCGCAGGGAGGTCGCTGATGGTGGTTGGCAGGCTCACACGCAATTTGGTGAGAACCTGCTTGATTTGCCCGGGGAAAGACATCTGGGCATCCAGCCGGGCTCCGTCGAGTTCGCCCCCGTTCAATTCGTACTCGCCGAGTATGTTGAGAGGCGTCCTGAGCCAACCCCTCGAGCCGTCGTAGCTTCTCGTGGTATCGCCGCGGCCCGGGGTGTCCTTGTAGTCGATAATCAGGGTCCGCTGATCCGGAGCTTTCGCATAGAGGGTCACCTTGGCGCCGCCGCCGAACCCGCCGAATCCCATGCTGGCGCCGGTGCCGACGTAGCTCTTGAGGCCGGCCAGGCGATCCGCTCCGCCAATTGCGCGAATATACCGGTCAATGATCTGCTCGGCGGCGGGTTGGCCCGGTTCTTGGGCGAGAATATCGTCCATGTCCGCCGGTGAGGGACTGTATACGGATTCCACGGTCGGCGTAGTCAATGGACGATCGCGGCCGTGATGGCAACTGTAGCAGGTGACAACTTGCCGTCCACTAAAGTTGTCGCGATTGATTGCGGCAACCATGGTGACCATCTTGCGCGCCTTCACTTTTCTTGGCGTGTCGAAGGCCCAGTCGACTTTGTCGGTGCCGGCGCCGACGTGACACTCCGAGCAGTCAAAGCTGAGAGATCCCGTCATGACGCCCATGGTTCCCATGAATTCGGCGACGGGAATACCTTTGAGCACCTGGACGTTCTTAAACCTCTGGTCGGACGTCACCGGCTTGCCTTCTGGTTCGGCCGGAGCTGCCAAGGCCGAGCCTACTAACCAGACGGTCACCGTTGCGGCGGCCACTAGGATCAGCTTCGACCAGAAGCGGCGATACTTCCCTGTCTTGAAGTTCATGTTGCCTGGCCTTTCTTAGATCAGAATTTCAGACTGCTAGCTCTCGACGCCAGTGTTGCGACGAATTGGCTCGACATATGCAACTGACAGGCCAGGGTGTAAGCCGCGTGTTGTGAAGGGATAGGGTGAGCAGGTGTGTGCCTTCACGCCGTGCAGGTGGGTCTAGACACGCAATAATCGCGCAGGCGCAATCAGACTACTCCATCATCTTGCGGCAAGTTCGGGCGGAAGTTGTGGCCCCGGCACGGCGCGGTGCGTCACTTTGTAGCCCTGGAAGACCGAGGGACCGAGTCATCGCGGAGGCGCGCCGGATCGAACGAATCCTCCAGCATCGCGACAGAACCCCTGATTTCAATCCGGCGAATGGAGTGGGCCAGTCGGCGACCGCACTTGGTTGCGCCATGAGTCCGCTCTCTTCGCTACAGTTTAATTTGGGCCAGATGGTGGTGGTTGACCTCAGAGTTAAGAATCAGGTCTAATGTGAACATCCTGGATCTGCCGATCATTCGCCTGAGTTAGGAGCGTGGCGAGTCGGCATGTGGAATTTCGCGCCCCGTAAGCCATTGATTTGGAACGCAACGGAGTGGACCGGGTCGTCCGCCCAGTCGGTGATCACTCGCACCGGGGTGCTATATTGAGAGGCACATCTTAGTTTCATGCCCTTCCAGATTCAACCGGTTAAGGAGTTCCTCGTCCGTCCGGCTCTACCGCCGGCGCTTTCGCGGATGAGCGACTTGGCCTACAATCTCCTGTGGAGTTGGGACCACACCATTCGGTCCCTGTTCCGAAGACTCGATCCGGTGCTGTGGAAAGGCTGCGGGCACAACCCCGTGCTGATGCTGGGGCGAGTACCGCAAGCGACGCTGGAACGCGCTGCCGCCGATCCGAGGTTTCTCGCCGCGTATCGCCGCGCGTGCGACCGCTACGTCACGTATCTGGAAAAATGGGAGCCGCCTAACGATCGGCTGATCGCATATTTTTCGATGGAGTACGGCCTGGTGGAGTGCATGCCCATTTATTCGGGCGGCCTGGGCGTGCTTTCGGGCGATCATCTGAAGGCCTCCAGCGACGGCGGCGTTCCGCTGGTTGGAGTGGGGCTGCTGTACCAGAAGGGATTCCTGCAACAGGTGCTGAACCCGGATGGCTGGCAGCAGGAACGAAATCCGGTGAACGACTTCTACACCTTACCCGTGCGCCCGGTGCGCGATGAGACGGGCCAGGAAGTGATGGTCTGGGTGGATCTGCCTACCGGCCGCGTGTTCATCAAAGTATGGCGGATGGACGTCGGGCGCGTGAAGCTGTTCCTGCTGGACACCAACATCATGGAGAACGAGCGCGCCGAGCACCGCGAGATTACGGATCAGTTATACGCGGGCGACACGGTGACGCGCATCCGCCAGGAGATCGTGCTGGGGATCGGCGGCTTGCGGGCGCTGCACAAGCTCAACCTGCGGCCGACGGTCTGGCACATGAACGAAGGGCACTCGGCGTTTCTGGCAGTGGAACGGATGCGGCTGCTCATCGAAGAGCAGGGGTTGCATTTCGAGGAGGCGTTCGAGGCGTGCCGGTCGAACAACGTGTTCACGACGCACACTTCGGTTCCGGCGGGGATCGACATTTTCGATCCGGGGCTGCTGTACGAGTTTTTCGGCGATTATTGCCATCAGGCCGGGATCCCGTTCGAGAAGTTTCTGGCGCTGGGGCGGTTCGGCCCGGACAATCATCAGGAACCGTTTTCGATGGCCGTCACGGCCATCAAATCGTCGGCCTTTCGCAACGCGGTGAGCTGCCTGCATCGCCAGGTTTCGCAGGAAATGTGGCAGGAGCTGTGGCCGCGGCTGCCGGTTTGGGAAGTGCCGATCACATCCATCACCAACGGCATGCATCTGCCGAGCTGGCTGAACGGCGATCTGGCGCAGCTCTACGATCAGTACCTGCAGCCGGACTGGCGCGACCGCTATCTCGATCCCCGAGATCTGGGACCTGGTGGACGACATCCCCAATTCGGAATTGTGGGAAGCGCATCGCCGCAGGAAGCGCTACCTGGTGACGTTCGTGCGCGAACGCGTGCTGGCCTCGGCGGTGGCGCGCAAGGCTTCGGCGGCCGAGCAGCGGCGGCTGGCGGACGTGCTGGAGCCGGACACATTCACGATCGGATTCGCGCGGCGGTTCGCCACCTATAAGCGAGCCACGCTGCTGTTTCGCGACGTCGAGCGGCTGAAGCGGCTGCTCACCAACAAGGAGTGGCCGGTGCAGATCGTGATCGCCGGCAAAGCGCATCCCCGGGACCTGCCGGGCAAGACGCTAATCCGCGAGATCGTGCAACTGTCGCGCGCGCCGGAAATCGCCAAACACATCGTGTTCGTTGAGGACTACAGCATCGGGGTCGCGCGCGAGCTGGTGCAGGGCGTGGACATGTGGCTCAACACGCCGCGGCGCGGCGAAGAAGCCTGCGGCACCAGCGGCATGAAGGCCGGCATCAACGGCATCCTGAATTTCAGCATTCTGGACGGCTGGTTCGACGAAGGCTACGAAATTTCGGGCGGCTGGGCGATCGGCGACCGCGAGCCGTATTCCGATGACCAGGACGAAATTCACGCCCGGGCCATCTACTCCATGTTGGAAAACGAAATTGTGCCGATGTACTATCAGGACCGCGACGAGGGGATTCCAGTGGATTGGATGCGCCGCGTCAAGCAGATCCTGATGCATCTGAGTCCGCAGTTCAACTGCCAGCGGATGATCGGCGAATACGTGTCGCAGATCTATGAGCCGGCGCATCAGGCCTACTTGGATGTGTCGCAGAGACAATTTCGAGCCGGCGAGGGAACGTTCCCGCTGGAACGAGCAGGTGCGGGAGGCTTGGGACGCGGTAAGGTTTGTGGAGATTGGGCCGGGTCCGGATGCTTCGGTGTTGACGGGGCCGCCGGTGCCGATGCGGGCGCTGGTGGATCTGGCAGGTTTGTCGCCCAAGGATGTGCGTGTGGAAGCGGTGATCGGACGAGTGGGCGTGAACGGAAATCTGGAAGAAACGCAGGTGATGAGTCTGCCGCCGGTTCAGCAAGAAGGGGAAGCGTACCTGTTCCAGAAGGAGTTTGTTCCGCATCAGACCGGCAGGCTGGGGTACTCGCTGCGAATCAGTCCTAATCATTACGATGATCCCCTGACACGGCCCTGTAATGCATTGTTAAAGTGGAGCGCTGGTTAAGTCATTGGTGGTACCAAATATAGCTGGCATCCGGAGTTGTTTCGTGGTACATAGTAGGTAGGCAAGAGCGGGACTCGTCTTTCCAGCCTTGCCGTTTCCCGCCGGAATCCTCCGATTGATCCTGCACTGAGGACAACCGTAAGACCTGTGCGGAACACCGCACCGGTCGTGGTCCTCAGCTAAGCACAATCCCAGGAGTTGATTAAACGCATGGACGAAGATCGCAAGTACAGACAGCGCGGGTACATGGATACCGATCGGGACTCCAGAGGACCGGCGCCCGGGAGACCGGCCGAAACCATCCGGCCCTCGCCCGCCCCTCGATGTTACCGGGCCGCGGCTTCCGCGGCTGCTGCAGAATGTTGTGGCGGCGCGCTGCTTCAACTGTTCCACCACGCTGCCACCGGATGTCGATTGGAAGGGCAAATGTCCGAAGTGCGGAGCCGACTTTGCATTGCTGCAAGCAGTGCGCTCACTTCGAGCCGTCCACGCGCTTTCAGTGCCTGAAACCGATTCCAGCGCGCATCGCGGTGAAGGATCAGGCCAACGAATGCGAACTGTTCAGCCCTCGGGTAACGGTGGCGCGCGACGCCGCTCCGGGCGGCAACAACAACATTTCTTCTCAGCTCCGAAAGAAGCTCCGCGATCTCCCACCGACGCCCGGGCCGCCTTCGACAGTCTCTTCAAGAAGCCGGAATAGTTTCCAGTCAACCGCCCAGGCAGGCTCGTTGCTCACCGCAGAAAAAAATCCAGCGCGTTGGCTAGATAGGCTTTCAGTTCCGAGCGCTTCACCACGGCGTCCAGAAAGCCATGCTGCAGCAGGAACTCGCTGGTTTGAAATCCTTCCGGCAGTTTCTGGCGAATGGTCTGCTCGATCACGCGGGGGCCGGCGAATCCGATGAGCGCGCCGGGCTCGGCGATGTTCAAGTCGCCCAGCATGGCGAAACTGGCGGTGACGCCGCCGGTGGTTGGATCCGTCATCACGCTGATGTAGGGAACGCCGGCTTCGTCCAGGCGCATGAGCGCGGCCGAGATTTTAGCCAGCTGCATGAGGCTGACGGCTCCCTCCTGCATGCGCGCGCCGCCGGACGCGGAAATGATGATCAGAGGCACACGCTCGGCGAGCGAGCGCTCGATGGCGCGCGTGATCACCTCGCCCACCACGGCGCCCATGCTGCCGCCGATGAAACGCAGTTCCATGGCGCAGATGTGGACGCGGCGCCCGTTCAAATTGCCGCCCGCGGAGATGATGGCGTCGCGCGAGCTGGGTGGACCTGGCGGCCGGCTTCCAGGCGCTCGCGGTAGGACTTGGAATCCACGAAATCGAGCGGATCGGTGGAGGCCAGGTGCCTGATCGAATTCCTCGAATTGCCCGTCATCGAAGAGTAACGTCAGACGCGCGCGCGCGCCCAGGCGCTCGTGGCGTCCGCACTTCGGGCAAACCTGAATATTGTCCTCGAGCGCCTTGCGCCAGATGATCTGGCCGCAGTGCTCGCACTTGAGCCACAGGCCTTCGGTGCGCACGCGGCGCTCGCCTTCCTCCGGCTTCAAGCGCGGGTTTGTCACGGGTGAACCAAGCCATACCAAGCTCCAGTGTTACATACTAAGCGGAGCCACCCAGATTGGTTCAGCGTGTGGCGGCACTGGCAATAAGAGGTCCAGTATCAGTACCATTGGACCGTTGGCCAGCCGAGTTGACGGATGTTAGTGTAACAAAGGGACATCAAAGACAACATGAAAGTAACCATCATTGGTACCGGCTATGTGGGCATCACGACGGGCGCTTGTCTTGCCTACCTGGGCCACGAGGTCACGTGCATCGATTCGGACGAGAAGAAGATCGCATCGTTGCGCGCCGGCAAGACACCCATCTATGAGCCGTTCTTGACGGAGTTGCTGGCGGACGCGCAGCGGAACCTGCGGTTCTGCACGCAGATTGCTGGCGCCGTGCAGGATGCCGACGTGATTTTCATCGCGGTCGGGACGCCGCCCACCGCCGACGGCAGCCCGGACCTCCGCTATCTTTCGGGGGCGGCGCGAGGCATCGGCGAGCACTATGCGGGCGACTACACGGTGGTGGTCAACAAATCGACCGTGCCGATCGGCAGCGGCAATTGGGTGGGATCGCTGGTGCGCGAATCCTACGAACAGCACCACGGACGCAAGGCCAACGGACATTTCTCGGTGGCCTCCAATCCCGAATTTCTGCGCGAGGGGACGGCGCTGAGCGACAGCCTGTATCCGGATCGGGTGGTGATCGGTGCTGACGACGAGCGGTCGCTCGAAACGCTGTACACGTTGTACCGGCCGATTCTGGATCAGACCTTTGCACCGCCGCCGTACTTGCCGCGGCCGGAAGAGCTGGGGGCGGTGCCGCTGATTTCTACCGACCTGGCGTCGGCGGAGCTGATCAAGTACGCGGCCAACGCGTTTCTGGCTTTGAAGATCAGCTACATCAATGAAATCGGCCAACTGGCCGAAAGGGTCGGGGCGGACATCATGCAAGTGGCCAAGGGCATCGGCCTGGATGCCCGCATCGGAACGCGATTCCTGCAGGCCGGCATCGGCTGGGGCGGCTCGTGCTTCGGCAAAGATACGTCGGCGCTGGTATCGACCGCCGCTGAATACAGCTTGAGCATGCCCATTGTCGCGGCCGCGCGCGAGATCAACAAACGGCAGCGCGAACGGGTGGTGGACAAGCTGTTGGGCGAGCTGAAAATCCTGAAGGGCCGCAGCGTGGGGTTGCTGGGTCTCGCGTTCAAACCCAACACCGACGACCTGAGGGAAGCGCCGGCCATCGACATCGCGCGCAAGCTGATCGAGCGGGGCTGCAAGGTGAAGGTGCACGATCCGGTGGCGATGGAACGCTTCCAGCAGGAGCACGGCGACCTGGGTGCGGTGCTGTGTCAGACGCCGGAGGAAGTGGCTGACGACGTGGATGCGCTGGTGCTGGTGACCGAGTGGCAGCAGTATCGCGAGCTGGACTGGGAAGCGCTGGCCGGGAAGATGCGTTCGCGCATCGTGCTGGATGGCCGCAATGCGCTGGATCGGGCCAAGCTCACGCGCTTTGGGTTCCGCTACGTATCGCTGGCGGGCTGAGGCGGCGCGATGGAGCGCAGAATCCTGGGCCGTACAGGTTTAGAAGCAGGCCGCCTGGGAATTGCGGCGAGCTACGGGGTGCCGGCCCGGGCCGTCGAACAGGCCTTCGAACACGGCGTCAACTATCTCTATTGGGGCAGCCTTCGCAAGGGGCCGTTCGGCCAGGCACTGCGGAACTTGAAATCGCAGCGCGAGCGGATGGTGCTGGTGCTGCAGTCTTATTCCCGCGTGGGCGCCCTGGTTGCGCCCAGCGTCGAACGCGCGCTCGGTAAACTGAACTTCGACTACGCCGACGTGCTGCTCTTGGGATTGTGGAACCACCAGCCGGCGGACCGCATTCTGGACGCCGCGCGCACGCTGCGGCAGCGCGGATTGATCCGGCACATCGCGGTGTCGACTCATCACCGGCCGCTGGTCGAACAACTCGCAGCCGACTCCGACGTCGGCATCGTGCACATCCGCTACAACGCGGTGCACACCGGCGCGGAACGGGAAGTGTTTCCGGTTCTGCGGGCACATGAGAAGCCGCCCGCCGCGGTTGCGTTCACCGCCACCAGTTGGCGGCAGTTGCTGAATCCGCGGCGAGTGCCCAAGGGTGAGAAGGTTCCGACGGCGGCGGATTGCTATCGCTTCGTGCTTTCGAATCCGGCGGTGGATGTTTGCATGACCGGCCCTGCGAACGCGGCGCAAGTTGAAGAGGCGCTGCGCGCCGCCGAGCTGGGACCGATGAGCGGCGACGAGCTCGAGTGGATGCGCCGCGTCGGCGACTACATCCACAAGAATTGAAGTCCGTGCGACGGCTTCAAGGCTTGATTGCAAGCATGACGCCGTCCTGGCTGAACGCGTCGCCGATCTTGATCACCACGGAAACCGGCTTTCCACGCGGCACGCTGAGCGGGACCACGGCGTTCACCTGCAAGAGTCCGGCCGGCGCTAGAGGTGCAGCGCCAGCATACTTGAGCTCGGCGGGTTGGCCGTCGATTTCGACGCTGACCTTGAGGCGCGGCTTTCTGAGCACGCTGTCGGCAATACTGCCATCCACTCCGGCTGGTTCCGTCTGGCCTTCACCGGTGGCGAAGATGGCCACGATGGAGCCAGGTTCAGCGCCATTGTCGACGCCGTTGACGTTGCCGTCCTCGTTCAGAATGGCGCCCTGACCTGCGGTGTCGAGCATGAAAATCCCAGGCGCCGAATCCGCGAGGGGGATCGTGACGGTGTTGGACCGCAGGCCCAGGTATTGCACGAACACGTCGGTTGTGGAGTTGCCGGCGACTTCGTAGGGCACGATCGCCGAGACCTTGTCAGCGGATGCGTAGATCAGCGGAGCGGGGAAGCCGTCGAAGTAGACGATGGTATCGGCGAGCGTGGTGTCTAGCCTGCCGAATTCGGTGATGTGGTAATTGGCCAGAGTTGGTGGGCCGACGTTGGTGCCGAACAGCGTCACGATCTCGCCGGCGGCGAGCGGTCCCGACAGGAAGCTGGCCGCGTTCACAACGGCTGTGAGCGCTGGCACGGGCTGGGCGACGTTGAGCGTGAAGTTGACGGTGAGCGGCGCACCCGACAGCGGTGCGATCACGACCTTGCCGGTATCGGTGCCGACCGCGAGACCGCCGGAGTCGACGGTGGCTGTCAGGGTAGCTGGCGTGTCGCCTTGCGTGGCGCTGAGCGTCAGCCAGGGAGCTCCGCTTGTGGTGGAAGCCTGCGCGGTGAAATGAACAGGAGTTCCGCCGCTGGCGAGCACGATCGACTTGGTTGTAATGTTCGGTGCGCTGGATTGAAAGGCATCGATGGTGAACGCTGCGGGACTCACCAGCGTGACTGCGGGCGCATTGAGCACGGTGAGGCTAACATTCACGACCACCGGGCTGTTGGCGGCCTGGGAGCTGACGGTGATGGATCCGTTGTAGGTGCCAGGCGCGAGGCCGGAATAGTTCGTCACACCGACGGCGATCTGTCCCGGCGTGGCTCCGGAAGCGCCCGTCTTGACAACCAGCCAGTTGGCTCCGGTGTTCGTCGACACGGAGGTCGAGTAGTTCAGGACGCCGCTGTCGGAGTTGACGGTAATATTCTGATCGGCGGGGGCCGCTGCTGATCCAAGCTGGACGCTAAATGCGAGCAAGATCGTGTTCAGAAGCATCTGCGAGGAGCCCGGCGCGTTGGTCACCAGGATGGTGAAGCTGCGGGTAGTGACAGCGGCGCAAGCGTCCTTGGCGGAAAGGGTGAAATCCGATGAGCCGATGGAAGTGGGCGTGCCCGCGATGGATTGCGTTCCGTCCGAATTGGGCTGGATGCTGAGGCCGCCGGGCAGCTTTCCCGATGCCAGCGAAAATATCGGCCGCGGGGCGAAGGGGGACACGCAACCGCCGCTGGACGTCAGCAATTGCTTATACGCCTGGCTGACCACTCCGTTTGGAAACGCGGCATTGGTGATGTTGAAGCCGGACTGCGAGACGCCGTTGATCGTGATCGTGAACTGGCGCGACTGCGTGGCATTCGCGTTATCCTTCACCGTCACGCTGATCGGATAGGTCCCGGCGCTCGAAGCGGACGGCGTTCCGGTGAGTTGGACCGAACTTCCCGAAGTCGCGTTCAGCGCAACGCCACTGGGCAACGTTCCTGCGATCGACCAGGTGTAGGGCGGCTGTCCGCCGGTCGCGGCGAGCGTGGCAGAATAAGGAACACTCACGGTTCCGATGGGCAGACTCTGCGTGGTGATTGCGAGTCCGCCGGGGGCTGCCGCGCCCTGACTGACAGTGTACGTCTTGCCCGCGATGGTCAGGATCCCGCTGCGAGCCGCGCCTGTGTTGGTCGAGACGGTGTAGTTGACCGTGCCGCTGCCAGTGCCGGTCGCGCCGGCCGTGATCGTAATGAAGCCGGCGTTGCTGGTGGCGGTCCATCCGCATCCGGAGGAAGTCACCACGTTGACGCTTCCCGTTCCGGCAGCCGAACCGAACGACTGGCTGGGGGCCGACAGTGAGTAGGTACAATTGGCGCCCTGCGTGATGTTCAGATGGAAGAACGGATTCTTGACCTGTTCGCCGATCACGCCGGTGAGCAGCGGCGTTCCCGGCGCGCCCGTTATCACCAGATCGCAAGTAGCCATACCGTTCTCATCCGTCAGAACGAGTCCGTTGGGACCGTTGCAGTGTACCGGCGATGGCGCTGCGGGGTCCGCGGCATCCTCCAGGTTCGCGACGCGCAATCCGACATTGGGAATCGGTGCGTTGTTTAGAAAACCGAAGCTGGCGAAGACTCTCACCTGAACCGCGCCAGGCAGTGTCGTGCCGCTGGCTCCTGTCAGGGTATCGCCCAGAGTTGGCGCGATGTACTCGTAACTCGCGCCGGCGGTAGGCCCATTGTGAGCGGAAATGGTTGTGACCACGAAATCCACATTTCCGAAAGCGGAGCTGGCCGTTACAGTCTCGGTGAGAAAGGAGGCCAGGGCTTGGAGAAACGTGGCGTGAAACGTGGCGCTCGCCAGCCCGTTGGCGTCCGTCTTGTCATCGCCGTTCACCGAACTTAGGCCGCTGCTAGTGGTCCATGTCACCGCTACATTCGGAACCGGGTGTCCGGCAGAATCCTTTGCTTGTACGACGAACTGGGCATTGGAAAGGAATTGTTCTCCGACAAGCTGGCCGTTTCCAGAAACCATGACCAGGGATTGGGCGCCAAGCGAAACCGCGCACAGAACCACCAGGCTGGCGAAGGCTGAAGAGCGAATGGGTATCAAGGTACGTAGAGTATGTAGTGACACAATTGCTTCTCAAATGGGGGAGTTACCGCAATGAAGGACGTGAAACTACCCTAAGCTTAGCATCTTCCGGGACGGGCATCCAGAGATTTGTGAGACGATCCGTTACTGCGCCGCACTATCGGGGCGTGAAAGATCAAGCTCTTCCGATTGATACCGCCGCGCGCCAGCGCGCCATTGATGCTGCCCTGAGCCAGATGGACAAGCAGTTCGGAAAGGGCACCGTGCTGCGGCTGGGGTCGCGCAACGCGCTACCGGTGACGGTGATTCCGAGCGGGTCCATTTCGCTCGACTCGGCGCTGGGTGTGGGCGGGTTTCCGAGAGGCAGAGTGGTGGAGATTTTTGGTCCGGAGTCGTCCGGGAAGACTACGCTCGCATTACACGTGATCGCGCAGGCGCAAAAGGCCGGCGGCGCGGCCGCGTTCATCGATGCCGAGCACGCCCTGGATGCCACCTATGCGCGCAAGCTGGGCGTGGATGTCGACAACCTGATCGTTTCACAACCCGACTACGGCGAGCAGGCGCTCGAAATCACGGGCGCGCTGATCGGTTCAGGCGGCATCGACATCGCGGTGATCGATTCGGTGGCGGCGCTGGTCCCCAAGGCCGAGCTGGACGGCGAAATGGGCGACAGCCACATGGGCCTGCACGCGCGTCTGATGTCACAGGCGTTGCGCAAGCTCACCGGCACGGTGGCCCGGACCAACACGCTGCTCATCTTCATCAACCAGGTGCGGGAGAAGATCGGCGTGATGTTCGGCAATCCGGAAACCACCACCGGCGGCCGGGCGCTGAAGTTCTACTGCTCGGTGCGCGCCGAGGTGCGTCGCATGGCGGCCCTGAAGGACGGTGATACGGTGATCGGCAACCGGACCAAGATCAAGGTGGTCAAGAACAAGGTTGCCGCGCCGTTCCGCGAAGCCGAAGTCGACATCTTGTACGGCGTCGGGCATCTCGCGGGAAGGCGACCTGCTGGACCTGGGCGTCGCGCAAGGGCTGGTGGAAAAGAGCGGGTCCTGGTTCAGTTTCGGCGGCCAGCGCATCGGCCAGGGCCGCGACAACGCCCGTACGTTCCTGACCGAGAATCCGGAGGTGTGCGACCGCCTGGACAGCCGAGCTGCGGACGTCAACTGGGTTTGACGACGGTCGGCGGTTCAGACGAAAGCGACCTTACGAAAGCCGCCAAGACAGCGTAAATCAGTATCCAGAAGCCGCGCCCGTCCACCAAAAGCCCGTTCCATGCGGTTCCGGGAACCGGGAACTCAAAAAACTGAGGAAAACCGCCGTTTCTGTGCTACTCTTCTCTTTACATCCGCGTCCGCATCTCGTATGATTTGGTAGGAAACAATTTAGTGCGGTTATGTTTTAGGTAGGCGCACTGGAGAGTGGAAGAATTTCTACGAGAAGAATCACAACAAGGAGAAGTACATGGCGAAGATGACGCAGTCTCAGATCATGAAGGAACTGGCGGGCGCCACCGGGGTGAGCACCAAGGCAGCCAAGCAGTTCGTTACCACGTTTTCGGATATGGCCATTCGCGAAACCAAGAAGAATGGCATGTTCGTGATACCGGGCATCGGCCGCCTGGTGCGCGTGGACCGGAAAGCGCGCATGGGCCGCAATCCCGCCACCGGCGAAGCCATCAAGATTCCGGCTAAGAAAGTGGTGAAGTTCCGGGTTGCGAAGGCCGCGAAAGAAGCGATCGTACCGAAGAAGAAATAGAGCAGCGTCGCAGAACATAAAGTGAAAACCCCCGTGAGGACCTCGCGGGGGTTTCATTTCTTGGAAGTCGATTAAGATTCACTCACATTTCGAGCGAACCCAGGAAGCCTAGGCCTGCTTCTTTTCGTCGACCTTTTGCTCCTCGGGCTTCAGAGCCGTCTTGAAGTTCTTGATGCCCTCGCCTAATCCCTTGGCCAGTTCGGGAATCTTCTTTCCACCAAACAGCAGGACGGCGACCAGCACAATCAACAACAGCTCCATCGGGCCGATGTTTCTGAGCATATGGCCTCCTTGTTCTTACTACTCCATTGTAGGGAGCTTGATTCAGCGGCGTCAAGCTACGGCCCGCCAGGGGCCTGATATACTGCCCTTCTACTCATCATGTGGCAGCACAACTACACACCTCTCAACGGAAGTCTGTCCCTGTCCGCCGCGGTCGCTTCCTTGCCGATCCTGACGTTGCTGCTGTTGCTCGGGGTGCTGCGGAAGCCGGCCTGGATCTCGGCGCTGACGGGGCTGGCGGCCACGGTTGTCGTGGCGTTGCTGCTTTACGGGATGCCGGTGACGCAAGCGTTTTCGGCGGTGACGTTCGGAGCCGCGTTCGGGTTGTTCCCCATCGGCTGGATCGTGATCGGCGCGGTGTTCCTCTACCGGTTGACCGTCGAGACGGGCAAGTTCGAAGTCATCAAGTACTCGCTCGGAAGCCTGACGCAGGACCGCGCGCTGCAGGCGCTGTTGATCGGCTTCGCGTTCGGCGCGTTTTTGGAAGGCGCAGCGGGATTCGGAACGCCAGTGGCCGTGGCGGCGGCGATGCTGGCCGGGCTGGGATTTTCGCCGTTTTACGCGGCCGCGCTTTGCCTGCTCGCCAATACGGCTCCGGTGGCGTTCGGCTCGATCGGGATTCCGGCGGTGACGCTGGCAGGCATCACGGGCCTGCCGCTGGACCGGTTGAGCGCGGGAATCGGCCGGATCTGCGCGCCGCTGTCGCTGATGGTTCCCGGATACATCGTCGTGGTGATGGGCGGATTCAGCGAACTGGCGCGAGTCTTTCCGGCGGCGCTGGTGTGCGGAGTGTCATTCGCCGGCATGCAGTTCCTGATCTCGAATTTCATCGGACCCCAGCTCACCGACCTCATCGCGTCGCTGACGGCGATCGCAGCGTTGATTCTGCTGTTCCTGGTATGGAAGCCGAAGCCGGCGGCCGGGCAGGCGGCGCCCGATAAGTCCGGTGCGACGGTTCGCTACTCGGGCGGCCAAATCTTTCTGGCGTGGAGTCCGTACCTGCTGCTGGTGGCGTGCGTGCTGCTGTGGGGCTGGAAGCCGATGCAGGGGCCGCTGAATTCGGTGAGCATCCCGATTCAGTGGGCGGGCCTGCACAATCAGATCGCGCGCATCCCTCCGGTGACCACCAAGATTTCGCCGTACGCGGCGGTGTTCAATCTCAACTGGCTCTCGGCGGCGGGAACGTCCTGCTTGATCGCCTGCTTTCTGTCGGCCTTCGTGCTGCGGATCTCGCCCGGCCGGTTCTTGAAAATCTTCGCCGACACGATGCGGCAGCTCAAACTGGCGCTGGTGACGCTGGCCGCGGTGCTCGGCCTGGCCTACCTGATGAATTATTCGCGGCGCCACCGGAACCCTGGGGCTGGCGTTCGCGGCGACGGGCGCGTCGTTTCCATTCTTCGGCGCGATTCTCGGTTGGCTGGGTGTCTTTCTCACCGGGTCGGATACTTCTTCCAACGCGCTGTTCGGGAACTTGCAGGTCATTACCGCGAATCGTCTCGGTCTCAATCCGGTCCTGATGGCGTCGGCGAACTCGAGCGGCGGCGTGATGGGCAAGATGATCAGCCTGTCGAGCCTGGCGGTGGCAGTGGCGGCGACGGGGATGAAGCCGGAAGAGGAAGCGCGCCTGTTCCGATTCACGCTGCGGCACAGCGTGTTTCTGGCGTGCATGATCGGTCTGGTGGTGCTTGTTTTACGCTTACGTGGCGCCGGGACTCCAGCCGTGATGGCCGGCGCCATGCTGCCGATCGAGTAGCCGCGTTCGAATCGATTGTTGTACAAAGGGTCTTGCTGCTGCAGTGCGGCGCGGCGATGCTTCTCCTGATCCTGCTCGTGAGCGGAGCCATCTACGGCCAAAGCCAGCGCATCCCGCGGCAGACCGCCCGCACCACCGCGGCCATCGAAGGAATTGTTCGCACCGAAGGCGGCCTGGGGCTGGGCGGCGTCAGCGTGGTTTTGCAGAATCTGGCGACCGGGCGGGGCATTACGACGTCCAGCACGGGCGACGGAGTCTTTCGCTTTTTGAACCTGGCGCCGGGCCGCTACCAGCTCAAGGCGTCGCGCGACGGTTTTGAGGGGTTCGCGCGCGGCGAGATCGAGCTGAAGGCCGGCGATGTGTTCCCGATCGAGTTCAGCCTGCGCGAGACGGGTGTCGTTGGAAGGCGGCATCGCGAAATTCCGCGCAAGCCGGAGTTGGGTCCGAAGCTGCCGGGGCCGCCCCTAGTGCGCCCGCCGTCTTCGCCGTATCGCAACTTTCCACAGCAGCCGCCGCCTGCGACCACCGGCGAGCCGCGGCCGCTGGAGCCGTTGCCCACCGACGCGCAGTTGTTCGATGCGATTCCGAACCGCTGGAATTTTCCGTTCCCCACCGAGTATCATCGCTACGCGACTGGCGAGGTGCCCTACGTGAAAGGGCACTGGTACGATCCGTTCAATCGCAACAAGCTCAAGGGCGACTATCCGATTATCGGCAATCGCACGTTCTTGAACCTGACACTCGAGAGCGACACATTCGCCGACGTGCGCCGGCTTCCGGTGCCGAGCAACCTGGGGTCGGCTCGTCCGGACAGCCCCGACTTCTTCGGACGATTTCGGCCAATATTTCATGAGCGAGAACATCATGCTCTCGGCGACGCTGTTTCATGGCGACACGTCGTTCCGGCCGATCGACTGGCAGATCCGCTTCACGCCCGAGATCAACATCAACTACCTCAACGCGCAGGAGAACGGGATCGTCAACGTCGACGTGCGCAAGGGAACCACGCGCCTGGACACGCACGTCGGACTGCAGGAGGCTTTCGTCGAAGCGAAGCTCAAGGATCTGAGTTCGAGCTACGACTTCGTTTCGGTACGCGCCGGCATCCAGGGGTTCAACAGCGATTTTCGCGGCTTCATTTTCGACGATCAGGAGCCGGGCGTTCGCGTGTTCGGCAACTTCGGTTCCAACCGCTATCAGTTCAACGCGGCGTACTTCGCGATGCTCGAGAAGGACACCAACAGCGGCTTGAACAGCCTGGAGTACCGGCACCAGCAGGTGTTCATCGCGAACTTGTATCGGCAGGATTTCATCAAGCTGGGCTACACGATTCAAGCCAGCTTCCACTACGACAAGGACGATCCGTCGTTCCGGTTCGACACCAACAATTTTCTGGTGCGGCCGGCGCCGATCGGCGTCGGTGAAGCCGCATGCGATCCGCGCGTTTTATTACGGACTGACGGGCGACGGCCACTTCGGCGGCTCAACATCACGCACGCGTTCTATCAGGTGCTGGGGCACGACACGTTCAACGAGATCGCCGGGAAGCGCGTGGACATCAACGCGCAGATGGCGGCGGCGGAACTGTCGCTCGACAAGGACTGGATGCGCTATCGAGCGTCGTTCTTCTATGAGTCGGGCGACAAGGATCCGCGCGATGGGACCGCGCGCGGCTTCGATACTATCTTCGACAATCCCAATTTCGCCGGTGGGTTTTTCAGCTTCTGGAATCGCGAAGGGCATCCGGCTGACCGGCACCGGCGTCGCGCTGGTGAATCCGGGAAGCCTGACGCCGGACCTGCGCACCAGCAAGCTGCAGGGCCAGGCCAATTTCGTCAACCCCGGACTGTTCCTTTACAATGCGGGAGTGGACATCGAAGTGACGCCGAAGATCCGCGGCTTCGTGAATTTGAATCGCACTGCGTTTCGCGCGCACCGAGCCGCTCGAGTTGTTGCTGTTCCAAAAGCCGATTCATGCCGGAATCGGAGCCGATTCCGGCATCGGCGTGTCATACCGGCCGCCGCTTTCGGAAAACATCGTGATCACCGGTGGCGTGAACGCGTTTCAGCCGTTCCAGGGTTTTCGCGAGATCTCCACCAATCGAACGCTATTCTCTCTATTTACCAATGTCCGATTCCGGTTCTAAATTGCTCCGTCGCCGCGCTCGGCGTGCCGGTCCATCGTGTGACGGGCTTCGGCGTGTGCGTCGCGTTGCGCTGCTGCGCCCTACTCTGCGCGCTGCTGATGGCGCAGCAATCCAGCGGACGCTGTTGACGCAGATCGCAGGCGGAGGCCGACCGCAAGAGCACCGGCTGCGTCGCCTGTCACGGCCAGACCGATTCGCCGTCCATGCACACCACCGGCACGGTGCGGCTGGGCTGCACCGATTGCCACGGCGGAAAAGCCGACGTGATGCCGCCGGCGGGGGCGCAGAAAGGGTCGGCTGGCTACGAGCAGGCCAAGAAGCAGGCGCATCCGCAGGCCGAGCATCCCGGAGCTGTGGACGAGTTCCGCGAATCCTGTTCGTCCTTACGCGCAATGGCTCAAGGAAAGCAAGGAATATATCCAGTTCGTCAATCCCGGCGATCTGCGCGTGGCCGAGCAGACCTGCGGATCGGCGGGCTGTCATGCGCAGCGAAGTGGTCGCGGTGCGCACCAGCATGATGACGCACGGCGCGATGCTGTGGCAGGCGGCGCTCTACAACAACGGCGGCTATCCGTACAAAGACGCGCACTTCGGCGAAAGCTATTCGCCCGACGGCATCGCCGCAGCGGTTGAAGACGTATCCGCCGCCGTCGCAGGATCTGACGCGCACCAAGGGCGTGCTGCCGCATCTCGATCCGCTGGGGCGCTGGGAAGTTTCGCAGCCCGGCAACATCCTGCGCGTGTTCGAGCGCGGCGGTGGCCCGCGGGCCGAGATCGGCAATCCGAATCCCGAGGAAGAGCCCGGCCTGCCGGACGACAAACTGAGCGAGCGCGGCCTGGGCACGGAGCTGCGCACCGACCCTGTGTTTCTGGGTCTGCAGAAGACGCGCCTGCTGGATCCGATTCTTTCGCTGCCCGGCACGAACGATCATCCGGGCGACTACCGCAACAGCGGCTGCACGGCGTGCCACGTGATTTATGCGAACGACCGGTCGCCGGTGCATTCCGGTCCCTACGCGGCGTACGGCAACCAGGGACACAGCGCGCAGATCGATCCCACGATTCCGCACAACGAATCCGGCCATCCCATCAAGCACGAGTTCACGCGCTCGATTCCCACCAGCCAGTGCATCGTCTGCCACATTCATCCCGGCACCAACATGGTGGCGTCGTACCTCGGCTACATCTGGTGGGACAACGAAACCGACGGCGAGCACATGTATCCGGCGAAGCAGCACAACCCGTCGGACGAGGAGCGCTACCAAAGCTGGCTGGCGAATCCGGAGGGTGCGGCGGCGCGCGGGCTGTGGAAGGATCTCTCGTTCCTCGAGAAGATCGGCACGCCCGAGTTCAACCAGCAGCTCAAGCACACTCAGTTCGCCGATTTCCACGGTCACGGCTGGGTTTTCCGCGCCGTTTACAAGCGCGATCGCAAGGGCAATCTGCTGGACGCGGCCAGCCACATCGTGCCGCCCGACGACAAAGACAAGTTTCAGAAGGCCGTGCATCTGCGCGACATTCATCTCGAGAAGGGCATGCATTGCGAGGATTGCCACTTCGCGCAGGACAACCACGGCAACGGCAATCTGTACGGCGAGACGCGGAACGCGGTGGAGGTGGATTGCATCGATTGCCACGGGACCATTTCGAAGAAGGCGACGCTGAAAACTTCGGCGGCGGCCGCGCCTCCGGGCGGCACCGATATGTCGCTGCTGCGAACGCCCGGGGGCAGGCGCCGGTTCTACTGGCAGGACGGGAAGCTGTATCCAACGATCCATGCTGGACCAGGATCGAGCGCCGTGGGAAGTGGTGCAGGTGATCGACACCATCACGCCGGGCAATCCGCACTACAACGAGAAGTCGCGGCTGGCGAAAACGATTTTGAAAGACGGCCAGACGTGGGGCGCGGCGCCGGCGGATGAATCCGAGCTGGCGCACGCCAATAGCAAGCATGACCTGCTACACGTGCCATTCGTCGTGGACCACGAGTTGCTTCGGCTGTCATCTGCCGATGGTCGCCAACAAGAAGCTGCCCATGCTGCACAACGAAGGGCTGACCACGCGCAACTACACGTCGTACAACTTCGAGGTGCTGCGCGACGACATCTACATGCTGGGGGTGGACGGCACGGTGACCAAGCATCGCATCGCGCCGACGCGGTCGACGTGCGCGGTGGTGGTGAGCTCGCAGAACGCGAATCGCGACTGGCTGTACTACATGCAGCAGACGATTTCGGCGGAAGGCTTCAGCGGGTTCGGGTTCAGCCCGTACTATCCGCACACGGTGCGCGCGACCGAAACCAAGATGTGCACCGATTGCCACGTCTCGCGCGACGGCGACAACAACGCCTGGATGGCGCAGCTCCTGATGCAGGGCACCAACCTGGTGAACTTCATGGGCCGGTACGTGTACGTGGCGGAGGGGTCCAAAGGGTTCGACGCGGTGGCGGTGGCCGAGCACGACGATCCGCCCGCGGTGTTCGGCAGCGATCTGCACAAGCTGGTCTATTCCGACGACTACGAGAAGCTCCAGAAGCATCATGGCGAGCTGGAGGAGGCCGATCATCACGCCGGCAAGGATGTCCTGGATGTTCAGTTGCGCGGCGAATATCTGTACGCGGCGATGGGCAAGGGCGGGTTCCGGATCTACGACGTCGCCAACATCGACAACAAGAATTTTTCGGAGAAGATCGTCACGGCGCCGGTGTCGCCGCTGGGCCAGCGGTTCTATGTGAAGACCAAGAACGCGACCGTCGGTGGGATCGCCGTCGACGCTGGCAGTCGATCCGCTGCGCACGCGCATTCCGCAGAATGAAGAGCAGCCCATCGCGCTGATGTACGGTTTTCTGTACGTGACTGACGCCGAGGAAGGCCTGGTCGTGATCGGCGATCCGAACTTGAAGAGCAAGAGCTCCGGGCGTGCTGACGCTGCTGGACGGCAATCCGGCGAACAATTTTCTGAAGCGCGCCGCGACGTTCAATCCGAATGGAGTTCTGAATGGCGCGCGGCGCATCACGATCGCGGGAACGTACGCGTACATCCTGTGCGATCGCGGGCTGGTGGTGGTGAACATCGAGAATCCGCTCGAGCCGAAGGTGGAGTCGGAGATCGGCGCGCCGGACTTGGTTGACCCGCAGGGCGTCGCGATACAGTTCCGCTACGCGTTCGTGGTCGATAAGCAAGGGCTGAAGGTGCTGGACGTGACGTCGCTGGCGCATCCGCGCGTGGTGCCGGGCGCAACCGTGCCGCTCGAAGACGCGCGCAACATCTATGTCGCACGGACCTATGCGTACGTCGCGGGCGGCAAGCAGGGCCTGGTGATCGTGGATGTCGAGCGGCCCGAGCATCCGCGCATCGACCAGGTTTTCAACGCCGAGGGCGAACTGAACGACACGCGCGACGTGAAGCTGAGCATGACGGCGGCGAGCGCGTTCGCCTATCTGGCCGACGGCAAGAACGGGTTCAGGATCGTGCAGCTATTCGCTCCGAACGAGCACGCCGAATTACCTGGGCTTCAGTCCGAAGCCGACGCCGAAGCTGATCGCGACGTATCACACCAAAGGTGCCGGCGCTGGCGGTGTCGAAGGGGATCGATCGCGATCGCGCGGTGGATGAGAGCGGCAACCAGATCGCGGTGTTCAACCGGCGCGGCTCGCGGCCGTTCAATCACGAAGAGGCCGAGCGGATGTATCTGCGCAACGGCCGGCTGTACACGGTGACGAACGATCCGCCGGGACCGGTCAAATAGTTACTCGTCAACTGCTGAATCGTGCGCGGTCCTGTCGCGGGCTTCTGCTTGGTCCAGTCGTGGTAGGTGTGGCACTCGAAGCAGCGCGCTTCGGCGGAGTCGCTGCCCGAGCGGTGGCATTCGCGGCAGGATTGAACGCCGGGGATCAAGACGTCGGACGTTTCCTTGCTCGACATCGCCTTCGAGTGACAAGACGCGCACTGGACCATCTGATGCGCTTCGTGATCGAAGTTGCCGTGCGAAAGCCAGCGCGTCGTGAGTTGCGCCTTGGCGACTTCCGGCAGAGCGTCGAAGCCGTTCGGATAATTCAGCGTGTGGCACTCCTTGCAAGCTTTGCGCCACAGCAGAAGCTCGGCATTGGCCAGGCGCTGCTCCACCCATTCCTGCGCGTTGCGCGCGGGCTTTTGCGGAGGACGAGTGGGCAGCCGCTTGTCAGGCTCGTCGACCAGCGGGATCTCGGCCGGATGCGCCGCGATGTACGCGGTGAGCTTCTGGACCACGAAGTCGTACACGATCTTCGGCTCTTTGTGCGGAACGGACTCGTTGAAGCGGCGGTCGAACTGCAGCGGATGGCAGGACGAGCAGTGCTTCTCGTAGTTCACCGGCTGCATGTAAGAACGATCGGGCAGTGTGAACGATGCGGTGGTCATGGTGGGCGGCGCGGCGGCTGCGACTTCGGCGGATTGCCAAGGCCACGATTGCGAGCTGCCCGGCGGGCGGTGGCAATCGGCGCACTTCAATTGCACAGGGCCGTTCGGGCCGCGGATCGGGCGCTTGGGATCGAGATGCACTTGGTGATTGAACTTGATGGTGCCGGGATCCTCGTGGCCAGGGCGCAGGACCAGGAACTCCGGATGCGTGCGGTCGAAGCCGCGGATGTTGGCGACGAACTTGGGTGGCGGATTCTTATCCTTCGCTGCGAGATCGGCGTGGCACTGCGTGCATGCTGCGTCGCTGGTGCCGGCCATGCGCATGAGACCCTTGTGTTCGACGTGGCAGCTCGAACATGACGGCGTGAAGGTCTGCTCGGCGTGATGGATCGGGCCATCGTGGCAGGCGAGGCACGCCTGATCGGTGGCGGTGCGCTGGAAGCCGGCCTGCTCGACGTGGCATGCGCTGCATTTCTTGCCGAGTATCGCGTGTGAATGCGCAAGCGGTCCGGCGTTGTACGGCTTGGGACTTCCAGAAACCGCGTGCCAGCCCAAGCCAAGCCAAGCCCGCCAGCGTGAAAACCGCGGATAGAATCCGCCGCCAGCGCGGGATGCCGCGCAGCTTCTTGAAATAGTTC
The DNA here is from genome assembly GCA_963792065.1 of Terriglobia bacterium. Lineage (GTDB taxonomy): Bacteria > Acidobacteriota > Terriglobia > Bryobacterales > Bryobacteraceae > Palsa-89. Next base: position 3,435,813 of record CAWBUU010000001.1, on the reverse strand, counting down.
AGGTCGATCCGCTGCGCCAGTTTCTTGGTGGTGCGTGTGCGTCCCGCCATGTTCTTAGTAGCGCAGCGCCATGACGGCGTGCACTCCTCCCAGAACCAGCAACGCAATGGACAGCGGCACGTGCACCAGCAGCCAACCGTGCAGCCAGCGATAGATTCCGATCTGCCGGCTCAATTGCCGCTCCTCTTCGCAGATGTTTTCCAGGTCGTCGAGCACGGGATGCACCGGCGAGACCAGCAGCCGGCGCAGCGACTCGAAGACTTCGCGGGCGCGAATCGCGTCAGCCAGCTCGGCGCGCGGCGATTCGGGATCGGCCAGGAAAGGCCGGATCTTGCGCAGGTAGACTTCGCGGAAACGTGCGCGATCCTCCTGCTCGATCTCGACCATGGTGGTGACGGCAGCGGCCGGTTCGTCGGCGATGGCCTCGGTGTCCATCGGGCCGCAGACGCTCGATACCAGCTTGTCGGCTTCTTCGCGAAGCTGCGCGCGCACGTGCGGAATCTCTTCGTAGATGGTCTCCATCGGAACGCGCTCGGTCATCATGTTCGGGCACGTAGTGCTGGATGATCGCGCCGACCCAGCCGCTCAAGATCACGATGAAGAACAGCATCATCAAGACGGCCGTCAGCTGGCCGCGAAAAGCGAACCCGCCGTGGAACAGGATCAGCAGAAGACTCAGCGAGCCCGAGCCAGAGATGCCCGCGCATCCAGGTCTTGCGCGCGTCCGATGCGCCAGGTGGGGACTTTCTTGCGAGCGCCCAGCAGGCCCGCATAGAGCATCAGCGCGTAGCCGGCGATTCCGAATGTCAGGCCGATCGCGCTGCCGCCGCGCGGACCGGAGGGCGATTCGACGGCGTAGAAGATGTAGGCAACGGTGCTGACCACCGCGAGCGCGATGGTCGCGATCGACCAGGGGCGTTGGGTCTTGTCAATGTGCATGCGGCCCCGCGGTCGCGGCGCGACTCGGTTTCGAGCGGAGTACCGAGCCAGCGGAAAAATTCGTTCGGGTCGACGCGATGGCACGCGTCGTGCGGGCAGGCGTAGACGCAGGTCGGCTCGGCGTGATCGGTGCACAGATCGCAGGATGTGGCTTTCTGCTTGACGACTGCGATCTGGCGGCCGGGATTGGCCGGGTCGTCCTCCATCACGTTGAACGGATGCAGATTGATGTTGCCGTACGGGCAATTCTTCGCGCACAGGCCGCAGCCGATGCACCAGTTCTCGATGATCACTTCGAGCGAATTGCGGCGGCGGATGGAGCCGACCGGGCAGCCGACCATGCACAGCGGATCGCGGCAATGGCGGCAGGAAGTGGCGACCAGATATTTGTCGAAGCGCTGGCCTTCGCGGACCAGGCGCGTGACGCCGTCGTGCGCGTCGGCGCAGGCTCGCACGCAGGCATCGCAGCGCGTGCAGCGTTCCAGATCCATCACCAGCAGGCTCTGCGCTTCCATCAGGCCCTGCGTGAGGAAGTCGTCGAGCGGCATGCTGGTGGCGGTCGCCAGGCGCTGCCGGTTCTGTTCGCTGGCGCTCGTAGGCCAGCTGCTTCGAGGCTGCTGGCGGACATCCGGGAACTGCTCCACCATCTGGTGGAATTCTTCGGCGCGGATGCGCACCAGCTCCACGTGATCGAGCGCGGTGCAGGTGGCGGTGCGGCGTCCTTCGCCGAGCAGGCCCGATCTCGCCGAAATATCCGCCGCGGCCCAGATAGGCCAGCACCAGTTCGCCGCCCGGATGCGGCTCCGACACCTTCACGAATCCGATGCGAACCAGGTAGAAGCTGTCGGCGATGTCGCCCTGGCGGCAGATCACGTCGCCCTTGGTGTAGCGCACCAGCTCCACCTTATTGCGCAGCAGGTCGATGAACTCGGGCGTCAGCGAGGCGAACATCGGGACGCTGCGCAGATGGTCGTCGAGCGCGCGCTTGCGATAGTTGGCGTCGAGCTGCGCCTTGAGCGTCTTGTTGCGCTGCATGATGTCGAGGACGTTGCGCAGCATCTCGAACATCACGCAATCGGTGGCAGCGCGCACCGTGGCCGAGCGCGGATACAGGCTCATGCAGGTCATTTCGCCGAACAGATCGCCGGGGCCGAGCGTCGGCCACGGGATTGTCGTACGGCAGATCCACCGGAGCATCGATGGGAATGCGTGCGGCGGTCGCCTTCTTCCTCGCGGCGCTCCTGCTGGCGTCCCAGCGAGGCGGCTGGTCAGCTTGCTGAAGAAGCCGGTGGCGCCGCCTCCGGTTTGGACGTGGGCGATGGGCGTCGAGAGAAAACCTGCGCCTGGCCTTCGAGAATGTAGAACGCCGTGGAACCGTACTCGCCTTCGCGGCAGATGATGTCGCCCTTCCGGAAAGTGGCGGCGGACGACGGCGTTCTTGTTCAGCTCCAGGAACGTGCCCGAGACTTTCTGGAAGTAGGGGAGCTGCTGCAGTTCGTCGACGTCGACCGGTTCGCCGGGCAGCACGGTCTTGACGACGCTCTTGTTGGTGAGCGCGCCGGTGGGGCAGGACACCATGCATTCGCCGCAGGACACGCACGAGGAATTGCCCATCGGCAGGTTGTAGTCGAAGGCGATGCCGGCCCAGAAACCTTTGCCGCGGCGGCCGAGCACGTCGTTGTGGCGGATCTCGTCGCAGCCGCGAATGCAGCGGTCGCACAGGATGCAGGCTTCGTGATCGACGGCGATGACGAGCGAAGAATTGTCCTGGCCGCGCGGCGACAGGCGGCGCGGGAAGCGCGGCTTGGTGATGCCTTCCAGGCGCGCCAGGGTTTCAAGTTCGCAGTCGCTCGATTGGCGCTGGCGGGCGCAGGGGCTGGGATGGTCCGCCATCAGCAGTTCGACCAGCGTGCGGCGCGCGCGCACGACCTTTTCGGAATTGGTGGAGACCACCATCTTCTCTTCGGCGGGGCGCACGCAGGACGCGGCCAGAACGCGGCCGCCTGACTCCACGACGCAAACGCGGCAGACGCCAACGGGAGTTTCGTTCTGCTGATGGCACAGCGTTGGGATCGGGATGCCCTGCATGCGCGCGGCGTCGAAGACGGTGGTGCCGGCCGGGACCGTGACGGCGTGCGCCGTCGATGGTCAGATGGACGTCGCTCATAGCGAGCCTCTCTTCGCGCATCGGGCAGACGCCCTCCGGACAGCGCTTGTCGTAAATGTGCGATTCGATCTCCGGGCGGAAATGCTGCATCACGGAGCTGAGCGGCGCGTGCGCGAATTGGCCGAGGCCGCAGATGGAGGCGAGCTTCAGCGCTTCGGTGATGTCTTCGATCATGGGCAGGTCGGCGGCCGATCCTTTGCCTTGCGTCCAGCCCGTCAGAATGTCGACCAGCTTCTGCGATCCCATGCGGCAGGGCACGCATTTCCCGCACGATTCGTTGCGGAAAAACTTCACGGCGTTCAGCGCCATGTCGAGCATGCAGCGGCCTTCGGCGCAGACCACGATGGCGCCGGATCCCAGCATCGATCCGACCGCGGCCAGCGATTTGAAATCCAGGCGCACGTCGACCATCGACGCCGGCAAATATCCGGACGACGGGCCGGACGGCGCGAACGCTTTCAAGCTTTCTGCCGTCCGCTGATGCCGCCGGCCAGGTTGAAGATCACTTCCGACATCGGCAGGCCCATCGGGATCTCGAAAACGCCCGGGTTATTCGACGTCGCCGCTGATGCCGACGAACTTCAGTCCGGCCGCGCCGCCCTGGCCCTGCGCCTTGTACCAGTCGACGCCATTGATCAGGATCTGCGGAACGTTGGCGAACGTTTCGACATTGTTGAGCGCGGTGGGCTTGTTGAACACGCCGTGCGTAACCGGGAAGGGCGGCTTGTTGCGCGGCTCGGCGCGCTTGCCTTCGATGGCTTCGATGAGCGCGCTCTCTTCGCCGCAAATGTATCCGCCGGGGCTGATGAACAGTTCCAGATCGAAGGCGAGATCGGAGCCAGCGACACTCGCGCCGAGCAGACCGGCTTCGTAACAGCGGTCGATCTCCTCGCGCAGCATGTGTTCCGGTCCCTCGTACTCGTGGCGGATATAGAGGATGCCTTTTTGCGCGCCGGTGACCAGGCCGGCGAGGATCATGCCTTCGATCACCAGGTGCGGCAGGTTCTGCATGATGAAGCGATCCTTGATGGTGCCGGGCTCGCTTTCGTCCGCGTTGCAGACGACGTATTTCTCAGGACCGGGCGCCTTGCGCACCGCTTCCCACTTGATGCCGGTGGGGAATCCCGCGCCGCCCAGGCCGCTCAGCCCGCTGGCTTTCAACTGCGCGATCACGCCGTCCCAATCGCGCGTCTGGACCAGTTTTCGAACCGCGCCGTAGCGCTCGGAATCGCGGTAAGGATCGGATGCCAGGCCGTTCACCGGCGCGTCGGCCGGCATGTGCGGCAGAGTGCTGCCGCCCAGCGCGGTGAGCACCAACGCCTCGGCTTGCGGCGGCGGTGACGTGGCGATAGATGTGGTCGTTGATCGAAATCGCGGGGCCGCCGTCGCATTGGCCCAGGCACGAGACTTCGCCGATCTTCAGATCGCTTTCGCTCATGCCCTGGAAGCGCTGCTTCAGTCCGACGCGCAGCTCGTCGGCGCCGCACAAATGGCAGGACATGTCCGAGCAAACTCTGAGAGTCACCTCGCGGCGGAGGCGCGAGATGGAAGTGCGGAAAGAAGTCGGCGACGCCGTGGATGCGGTAGAGCGGAATCTCGGTGCGCTGGGAGAGCGCCTCGAGTTGCTCGCCCGGCAGGTAGCCGTATTGATTCTGGATCGCTCTCAGATCGTCGAAAAGCAACGCTCGCCTCGTTGGATGTTACGAAGGATTCATTATAGGCCAGCCGTTCGTCACAACGCAGCCTGTCCATTTCGGTCTCAGGTGTTAAACTGAGTCTTCCCTTCGATGAACATGAGAAATTCTTGGCTGGCGATCGCGGCGTTTGGGACGCTGGGCACGCTCTACTTCACGCTTGCGCGCGCAAGAAGCCGGGACGCGATCCGTTTGGGACGGCGTGTACACCGAACAGCAGGCCATGCGAGGCCAGACACAATACAACGAGCACTGCCTGGATTGTCACGGCGACGATTTGGAAGGCGACGACGAGAACCCACCTCTGCGAGGCGGCCGATTCTTTGCGAATTGGGAAGGCCAGAAGCTCGGCGCCTTGTACGTTCGAATCCGCCGCGGCATGCCGATGAATTCGGAAGTCGGCACGTTGGGTTCGGCCGTCGACTGCGGACTTGGTGGCCTACATTCTGAGCATCAACGGTTTTCCGCCGGGACCGGCGGAGCTGCCGCACGCCAGCCGAGGTGCTGAACCAGATCCGCTTCGACGTGACGAAACCACGCCGCAGCGCTAGCGCTTCGGCGTCCGCCGGGACTTCCGGCGTGAGCAGGCGCAGATTGCCGCCGCCCAATTCCCAACCCGCTTCCACCAGACGATCGGGCGCGGCGCTGAAGACGATCTGAAACACATTGCGCTCATAGGAAGCCGGCAGCGGCGTCGCCGTGTCTGCGCCGAGACGATGGCCAGATACTTCAGGATGGTGTAGACGTTGGCCTCTTCGGGAAGCTGCCAGTCCACTTCCTGCGTGCGGAACCGGACTCTGCGACCCGCGCTGCGCCATGTTCCAGGCGAGGAAAGCGCAACAATCCACCATGGATTCGAACCAGGCGGCATGGTCGGGGGGACGTTCAAGTCGAGGAAAAACGCCACGGCCTGTTCCTGATCGCGCGCGAATTCGCGGACCTGCAGATCGCCGGTGTGGGCGGTGGCCTTCCAATCGACGTGCCGCGCGCTTTCTGAAACTTCGTAGGGACGGATGCGATAAAAGTCGTGGCCGTGGCCGCGATAGAACGACGCGATCTCACCTTGCAGCGATACCAGCAGATCCTCGAAGCCGGGCTGCGGATCGATGGATGGATAGACCAGGACCTCGCGCGCCAGCAGAACGCTGACGCGGCGCTCGGCGAAGCCGAACGGAAAGCGCGTGGAGAAGCGAAAGCTGTTCTGACGATAGGAGCCGCGCCGGGCGAAGAACAGCTCCACCGGCGCTTCGACGCGCGCGCCGCCGGGGATCACGGGGAAATAGAGCGGCGCCGAAAGCCCGCTTTCGCTGGACGCGGTGAGGTGGATGGAAAACGACGGCATCCAGCTTTTGGTGTTGCGAATCACGATGCGGCCCATTAGCTTGCGGCCGGCGCAGATGTGCTCGGGAAGCTGGAAGTCGAGTTCCAGGCCCGCCAGCGACAGACGGCTGATGAAATCGGAGACCAGCAGCGTGGCCAGCAGGACGGCCAGGATCAGGAACAGCAGATTGTTGGCGGACGCGAAGGCGGCCAGCGCCACCAGCACGCATGTCATGGTGAACAGCAATCCGAGCCGCGTCACCTGCTGGCGCGTGCCGAGATCGAGCGCGTTCTGCAGACGCGACCACACGCCGGACATGAGACTCATTGTCGCGCGGCGCGCCTCGCGCCATGTGAGTGCGACGCTGCGTGTTATCGATGGGCCTGCCGGACTATAAGCCGGTTTCTGTACCCCGAAGGGCGGCGGTCATTCCTCTGGGCCAACCATTACTGCCTGGCTCGTGCAACCTACCCGAGAGTCGAACGGAGCGGGCCGCTCCTCCTCTCCTATTTGGTCTTGCTCCGCATGGGGTTTACCCTGCCGGACGAATTGCTCCGTCCGCGGTGCGCTCTTACCGCACCATTTCACCCTTACCGCCAGTCCGAGCCGAAGCCCGAATCAGCGGCGGTATATTTTCTGTGGCACTTTCCGTGAAACCCGCTTTGAGCGAGTCCCCCCGGCCGTTAGCCGGCATGCTGCCCTATGGAGACCGGACTTTCCTCTCGGCTCGCGGCGAACCGCTCACCGAGCGACCACCCGTCCGGCAGGCCTGTTCTTATTGTCTCAGAACGGCAGTTTCACGCCGGCTCGTCTTTCTCGACTTGGATACAATGGCCTTTCTCGGGACTATCACGATGGTTTATTTGTGGATCGCGCTGGGAAGCGCGCTGGGCGGTGCGACGCGGTATTGGTTCTATGGTTTCGCCGCGCGCATGTGGGCGAAACATTTCCTTGGGGCACGCTGGCGGTGAACGTGATCGGCTGTTCGTTCATCGGCCTGTTCGCGACGCTCACGGGACCGGAAGGGCGATGGCTGGCGCCGTCTTCGTTCCGCATGTTCGTCATGACCGGGATCTGCGGCGGCTACACGACGTTTTCGACCTTCAGTCTCGAGACGCTGAACCTGGCGCGCGACGGCCAGTGGTTGAAGGCTTCGGCGAACGTGGCGGGTTCGCTGCTGCTGTGCCTGGTGGGAGTGTGGCTGGGCCACTGGTTGCGACGTGTTGAACGAGAGATAGCGCGATGCAAATTCCACACGACGCCGTGCTGTTGAGAATCTTCCTGGGAGAGAACGACCGCTTCGAGCATGCGCCGCTGTACGAGGCCATCGTGCTTAAGGCGCGCGAGATGCACCTGGGCGGTGCGACGGTGCTACGCGGGCCGATGGGATTCGGGCACTCCAGCCGGCTGCACACCACCAAGACTCTGCGGCTGTCCGAAGATCTGCCGTTCATCGTCGAGATCGTCGACAGCGAAGAGAACATCAACGCGTTTCTGCCGGTGCTGGATGGGATGATGGGCAGCGGCCTGGTGACCATCGAGAAGGTCAAGGTTCTGCAGTACGGCAACGGGCGCGCGGAGGTAGGCGCGAGCTACGAGCTGCCGATCAGGATGCCGGTGAGAAACACCAGCACGCCCCCGAGTCCCACTTGCAGCGCCGCCGAGAGCGGCGGAGTTTCCATGTAGCGGTGGCGCATCCACGAGATCACGCCCAGCTCGATGATCACGACCACGATGACTGCGGCGATCATGGCGATCCGGAAACTGGGGATCAGGAACGGCATGCGTGTGTCCGATGCCGCCGACCGCCGTCATGAGACCGCAGATGAAGCCGCGCGCCCAAGGGTGCCCGCGGCCGGTGAGGCTGCCATCGTCCGAGAGCGCTTCGGCAAAGCCCATGCTGATGCCGGCGCCGAGGGATGCAGCCAGTCCAACCAGGAACGCATCCCAACTATCTTTCGTGGCGAAGCGCCGCAGCGAACACCGGCGCGAGCGTCGACACGGATCCGTCCATCAGGCCGGCCAGACCGGGCTGAACGACTTGTAAGACGAACAGGCGCCGGTTGGATTCGTCTTCCTGGCGTTTGACGTCGGGCTGGAGTTCGCGCTTCTCCAACTCCTCGGCGCGGTTTTCGTGATGGCGTTCTTCTTGCGCCAGATCGTCGAGCAACTGGCGGACTCCGGGGTCTTGCGCGCGCGCCGCGGCGCTGTTCGTAGAAACGGCGGCTTTCCACTTCCATCGTCGGCGGCCTGGTCGCGCACCGTGTCGAGGCCGAGCGGCTGCACCAGCCACACCGGCTTGCGATGCACGAAACCGCGCACATCCTGGCGGCGGATCAGCGGAATGTGCTGGCCGAATTTCTGCTGAAACAGTTCGATCAGGCGGCGGCGGTGGCCGGATTCTTCTTCGCGCATGCCGTCGAAGACCGCGGCGGAGGCGGGGAAATTCTCGCGCAGGCCTTCGGCGTACTCCGAGTAGACCCGCTCGTCTTCTTCTTCGAGGGAAATGGCGAGTGCGAGAATCTCGCGTTCCGAGAGGCTGTCGAAGCTTCGCATAGGTACAGTATGACCTGTTGGCATTGTTCGAGCGCTATGCGCGGAGCAGGAGCGCTAAGCGCGGAGGCGAATGAAGAACCACACCATTCCGGTGACCAGCAGGAGCGAGGCCGTCACTGGGATGGCGCGCTGCATCCAGCGGAATCGCGCCAGCAGGCCAAGGATCACGGCGAAGATCGCGATCAAGAGCAGTTCGGCGAACGCGACGCCAGCTGAAGAATGCCGGGCGCGCTGTATCCGCTTTCGGTAAGGAAAATCGAAAAATACGCGCCGTGGAACAGGCCGAGAATCCCGGTCACCAGCCAGCGGTGGTGCGAGTCCGGCAGCAGGATGATCTCGAAGGCGAGATAGGCGATGGTGAGCGCGGCTGCGGCTTCGATGAAGCGCGGCGAAAGCGATAACGAAATTCGCGGCGCGATCGCGCAGGCCAGCGCTTCGGTGGCGAGGAAGGACGCCGTGAGCGCCAACGAGTTCACGGCGGCTGCGCGCGGCAAGCGCCAGGCTGGCAAGAAACAAAAGCGGGGCCAGGCCTCCGGCGGCACGCATAAAACCAGCGCTCGATTCGCGCATCGCCGTTTCGAACGCGGTGGGGGGCCGGAAGCGAACTTCGGCCGTAGTGAACGAGAGATCGAAGATGGCCTGGTCGCGTCTTGTCGCCGCGATAAGCTCGAAGCAAATGCACGTGATTCGGCACCGTCACCTTCGCCAGAGTGCATTCGACCTCCAGCACATCCACCGGGGCAGGGAACTGGTAGTCGGCGGTGCAGACGTAAGTGCCCTGCTGATCGGCGCAGGACTGACCCGACGGTTTTCGCCCACGCGCCGCCGCTCTGGAAGCGAATGTTCGCAAGCAGTGTGTGTCGGGATCGCGCACATGGGCGACTTCGTACGTGGGGATTTGCAGTTCGTAATGGGCGCGATCGCCCTCCACTCTCAGCTCGCCGGTGCTCATGCTCACCATGTGCGCGGCGAGGGGAAGCGGACAGACGAGCCACCGAGGAAGCGCTTCATGGTTCCGAACGCGGAGTGACCAATTCTCTGCCGCGCGCGCGCTGCAGCCGGATGAAGACGACGCGCAACGTCGCGATGACCGGCACGGAGAAGAACATGCCGAAGACGCCCGCGATTCGCTCGCCGGCCAGCACGCCGAACAACACAAGCAGGGGATGCAACTTGACGCCCTTGGCCATCAGATACGGCGAGATCACGTAGTCCTGAAACATTCGGAACAGGACCCAGAAGATCGCGTACAGCAGCAAGTGCGAATAACCAGCCAGACCCGAGACCAGCAACACCAGGATGCCGCTGGCCAGTGGGCCGACCGCTGGAAGAAATTCGCCGAGGCCCGCTAAAACGGCGAGCAGGACTGCGTAAGGCGCCCCGCTGATGCCGAGAAACATAGCGTGCGCGATGAAGCTCGCGACCGACAAGCAACACCAGAGCGCGAATATACTCGCCGAGCAGCCGGTTGATGTCTTCGAGCATGCCATCCACCATCGGCCGGCGTTCCTCCTGGATCAAGCTGTCGAGGAGATTCTGGCGCATCTGCGCGCCGTCCTTGAGAAAAAAGAACGCCAGAATCGGAATCAGGACGATGTAGACGACGTACTTCGCGCCGGAGATAAGCTGGCCTCCCAGGCTCTTGACGTATGGCAGAACGTCCTTGCCTCCGGTGTTCAATTCATCCTGCAGCATCTCGGTGAGCCTGGCGCGGACCGGATCGAGCCATCCGGGAAGCGGAATCTGGTCGATCCATTCGCGATTCTTGAGAAGATCGGGCAACCGGTCGGCCAGGTTGTTGGCTTCGTCGGCCAGCCGGGAGCCGATCGTGAGTCCGAATCCGATCATCGCGCCGAGCAGGAGCAGGTAGACGATCGCGAGCGCGTAAGCCGAACGAGATCTGCCGCGGAGCGAATCGCGCCACCAGTCCCACCAGCGGCGCCAGCAGATAGGCGAACAGGATCGCAACGACGAAGACCACCAGGGTTTCTCGCATTGCGTAAGCCGCGGCGATCACCAGGGCGAGCAGAAACACGGTCCACGCGGCGCGAGCGGCACGAGGATCGATGCCCAGCATGCAATCAGCATAGCGTGAACGCCAGCCTGTGGCGCTCGCGAACGGTAGTTTGCACGCTATTCTGGTTGATATGAAAGTGTTGGTGATTGGGGGAACGGGCTTTATTGGTCCGCATATCGTCCGCGATCTGGTTAGGCGGGGACACCAGGTCTCGGTCTTTCATCGGGGGTTATCGAAGGCGCCGTTGCCGGACGGCGTGCAGCGCATCATAGGCGAGCGCCGCAAAATTGAGCAGGCATCGGCGGAATTCAAACAGTTTTCGCCAGATGTCGTGGTCGACATGATTCTTTCGAGCGAAAGGCAGGCCGCCGCTACCATGAACGTGTTCCGGGGCATAGCCGGACGCGTCGTCGCGTTGAGCAGCGGCGATGTGTATCGGGCGTGCGGCATTCTACATGGGTTCGAGGAAGGCCGGCTGCAGCGTATGCCGTTGACCGAAGAATCGGATTTGCGTACGCAGTCGCAGCCATATCGGAGAGAGGCGCTGGAGATCGTGCGGCAGACCTTCTCGTGGATCGACGATGACTACGACAAGATTCCGGTAGAGCGCGTGGTGATGAACGATAAGGTTCTCCCGGGAACCGTGGTGCGTCTTCCCATGACGTACGGCCCCGGTGATCCTCTGCACCGCTTGCATCCGCACGTGAAGCGCATGGACGACGGGCGCCCGGCGATTTTACTGCAGGAGGATTTTGCGGCGTGGCGTGGTCCGCGCGGGTACGTCGAAAATGTTGCGGCCGGCGTCGCGTTGGTGGTCGCGTCCTCGCAGACCGTTGGACGAACCTACAATGTGGCGGAGGAGGAAGCGTTGTCCGAGCAGGAGTGGGCGCAGGCCATCGGCCGCGTTGCTGAATTGGAAGGGCGCCGTCCTGGCCGTTCCGAAGGATTTCACGCCGCAGCATCTGCGCGTTCCTTACAATTCGGCGCAGCACTGGGTGATGAGCAGCGCCAGAATTCGCGAGGAGCTCGGTTATAAAGAGCCGGTTCCGCTGGACGAAGCGTTGCGTCGAACCATCGCCTGGGAGCGCGCGAATCCTCCAGCGAACGTGGATCCCAGACAGTTCGACTATCCGGCGGAAGACGCGGCGCTCGGTGCGGCGAGCCTATAGCGCTTCGGACGCCGGAGCGAATCCAGAAAAGTTCCGTATGATAAGCAGTGAGGCATGAGCACTGATACCGCGGCGGTTCGCGTTGGCGAAGAATTGAGACCAGGGAGCGCTGAGCGCCTACTTGGCGGGCAAGATCGACGGCGCCGATCAACTGACCATCGAGCAATTTCCCGGCGGCCATTCCAATCTGACTTATCTGCTGCGGACGCCGGCGCGCGAATACGTGCTGCGGCGCGGCCCGCTCGGCCCGGTGGCGCCGAAAGCGCACGACATGGCGCGCGAGTACAGGGTTCTCAAAGCTGTCCATCCGTTTTTCGCGCCGGCGCCGGAAGTATTTCATCTGTGCGAAGACCCTTCCGTCATTGGCGCCGTGTTTTTCATCATGGAGCGGCGGCGCGGCATCGTGGTGCGCGATCGTGTTCCGCCGGAGCTGGCCGCGTTTCCCGACTATCCGCAGCGTGTCAGCCGCGGATTCGTCGATTGCCTGGTGGAATTGCACGCCATCGACATCGAGAAGCACGGCCTGATTTCGCTCGGCAAGCCGGAGGGTTTTCTGTATCGCCAGGTCCACGGATGGTTCGATCGCTGGAATCGCGCCAAGACCGTCGAGATTCCGCTGATGGATCGCATCATCCAGTGGCTCACGGACCAGCTTGCCGGCTTCGCCCGCGCCCACGCTGGTTCATAACGATTTCAAACTCGACAACGTGATGCTGAACCTCGAGGACCCTGGGCGGATCGAAGCGGTGCTGGATTGGGAGATGGCCACGGTCGGCGATCCGCTGGTGGATCTCGGGCTGATCCTTTGCTACTGGGCGCAGCCGAGCGATCCCGGCGGAACGAAAGACGTCGCTCACCTCGCAGCCGGGATGGTACACGCGCGACGAACTGATCGGCCGCTACGCGCGCGAGACCGGCCGCGACATGTCGCTGATCAACTACTACGAAGTGTTCGCGCTTTTCAAACTGGCGGTGGTGCTGCAGCAGATCTACGTGCGCTTTCTATCGCGGCCAAACGCAGGATGAGCGCTTCCGGCACTTCGACAAACGCGTCATCAATCTCCTCCAGCAAGCGGCCGCGCTGATATAATCCAGAAGTCATGGCCAATCAGGAAACGCTCTATCAGGTTTCCGACCGGATCGCGACGATCACGCTGAACCGGCCGGACAAGCTCAATGCCTGGACCGCGACGATGGAACAAGAGGTCCGCGCCGCAATGTAGCGCGGCGGAGAAAGACGACAACGTTCGCGTCATCATTCTCACCGGCGCGGGACGCGGGTTTTGCGCAGGCGCCGACATGTCGCTGCTGGGATCCATCGCCAAGGAGGGACTCGGGCAAGCGGACGCCGGAAAACCTTTTCGGCCAAACCAACGGCCAGCGGCAGAACGTGCGGCCGGACTTCAAGCAGAAATATTCGTACTTTCCGGCGATTCAGAAGCCGGTGATCGCGGCGGTGAACGGTCCGGCGGTAGGATTGGGATTTCATTATCACGCTGTATTGCGATCTGCGATTCGCTTCCGACGGCGCGCGCTTCGGCACCGCGTTCGCCAAGCGTGGATTGATCGCCGAATACGGCCTGGCCTGGATGCTGCCGCGTCTGATCGGTCCGGCCAATGCGCTGGACATGCTTTTTCGGCGCGCACTAGTGGATGCCAACGAAGCGCTGCGCATGGGTCTGGTGAATCAGGTGTTCCCGCAGGATCGGTTTCTCGACAGCGTGCACGCTTACGCCAAGGAAGTTGCATACAACGTCAGCCCGCGCTCCCTGCGAGTCATCAAAGATCAGGTTTACAACGCGATGTTTCAAACACTATCCGAGGCCTGTGATACCGCCGGGCAGGAAATGTTGCAGAGCCTGCAGTGCGAGGACTTCAAGGAAGGCGTCGCGCATTTCCTGGAAAAACGGGCCGCCGCGTTCACGGGAAAATAAAGGACATCATATGGAATTCGAATTCACCGACAAAGTCAAAGACCTTCAGAAGAAGCTGCAGGGCTTCATGGATCAGCACATCTATCCGAACGAACAGCGCTTCATCGACGAGATCGATCAGGGCGACCGCTGGCAGCCGTCGCGGGTCATTGAAGAGCTGAAGCCCAAGGCGCGCGCCGCCGGCCTGTGGAACCTGTTCCTGCCGGAAGACGAACATGGCGCGGGTCTGACGAATCTGGAATACGCGCCGCTGTGCGAGATCATGGGCCGCTCGCACTATGGCGCCCGAGGTTTTCAATTGCTCGGCGCCCGACACCGGCAACATGGAGGTGCTGGCGCGCTATGGAACGCCGGAGCAGAAAGAACGCTGGCTGAAGCCGCTGCTGGACGGCGAGATTCGCTCCTGCTTTGCGATGACGGAACCGGCGGTGGCGTCGTCGGATGCCACCAACATCGAAAGCAGCATCGTGCGCGACGGCGACTCACTACGTGATCAACGGCCGCAAGTGGTGGTCCTCCGGCGCGGGCGATCCGCGCTGCAAGATCTCGATCTTCATGGGCAAGACCGATCCGCCGGCGCCGAAACACAAGCAGCAGTCCATGATCCTGGTGCCGATGGACACGCCGGGCGTCAAGATCGAGCGCATGCTCACAGTTTTCGGCTACGATCACGCGCCGCACGGGCACGGCGAAGTGACGTTACACCAACGTGCGCGTGCCGGTGTCGAACATGCTGCTCGGCGAAGGGCGCGGGTTCGAGATCGCGCAGGGCCGCCTGGGTCCGGGCCGCATTCACCACTGCATGCGGCTGATCGGCGTGGCCGAGCGCGCGCTGGAGACCATGTGCCGCCGCGTTGGTGCGCGCGTCGCGTTCGGCAAGAAGATCTCGCGAGCAGGGCACCATTCGCGCCGACATCGGCAATTCGCGCATGGAGATCGAACAGGCGCGCCTGCTGGTGCTGAAGGCCGCGTACATGATGGACACGGTGGGCAACAAGGCGGCGCGCGCCGAAATCGCGATGATCAAGGTGATCGTGCCGAACATGGCGCTGCGCGTGCTCGATCGCGCGATTCAGGCGCACGGCGGCGCGCGGCGTCTGCCAGGACACGTTCCTCGCCGGCGCGTGGGCCAATTCGCGAACGCTGCGTCTGGCCGACGGTCCGGACGAAGTGCATCGCGAAGCGGTCGCCAAGTTGGAACTGGAAAAGGTGCTGGGCAAAGCTGGAGCCTCCGCTTCGGCCCGATGAGCACGCTGGTCCTGGTCCGGCACGCCCAAGCCAGGCCGTTTCAACCCAACTCCGACTCGCTGTCGGACACCGGAGAGCAGCAGGCGATCGCGGCTGGGCGAATACTGGCGCGAGCGCGGCATTCGCTTCGACGAAGTGTATAGCGGTGCGATGCGGCGTCACATCCAGACCGCCGAGCTTGCGGGATTCGCCGGGTTTCCAATCGCTGCCCGAATTCAACGAATACGACGCGGACAGGAATTCTGCGCGCGCATCCGGAATGGGCGCCGCCCAAGGACAACCGCCATCTGCAGAAGTTGTTCGACGTCGCGATGCCGCAGTGGATCACCGCGCAAACTTGGAAGGCCAAGGCCTGGAAACATGGGCCAGCTTTCACGCAGCGCGTGCTCATCGGGCTTTCGAAGAATCATCGACGCCGAAGGCGGCAGCCGGCGCGTGGCCGTGTTCACTTCGGCCGGACCGATCGGCGTGATGCTGCAAACCGTGCTGTGCGCCCCGGAGCAGATCGCGATCGAGCTGCACTGGCGCATCCGCAATTGTTCGATGACTGAGTTGGTTTTCACGCGCGACCGGGTGTCGCTGGATCAGCTTCAACACCACGCCGCATCTGAGGGAGGTTACCTTCCGCTAGTGGCGCGCTTGCGTTTCTTAGCAGGTTTCTTTGCCCGTGCTCGCCGTCCGGCCGCCACCGCGCGGCCGCGCCCACGTACGCAGCGCTTCGGGATCTTCGAATATTTCTGGCGGGGCTTCGTAATACTGCATGCTGGCGGTCTGGTCGCCAAACGGATGGAACGGTTGCCAGGCCTCTCGCTTCGAACGCAGGCCGATTATGATCGTCCGCTTTGAGATACAGCGCGTTGTTCGCGATGAGCGCGAATACGATCCCCTCGCAGTACATCGACGTGCCCGCCAAACATTCTGCCGCGCCGTGACCTCGCCGAGCGGTGCCAGATTGCTCCAGCAAAAACTCGATGTATGATTCCCGATTTGCCATGCGTCACCTCTAAGCTAGCGCACCTGATTCTGATCGCGCGTACTTGCTAAACTATAACTTCTGACCCCATGAAAATTCATGAGTATCAGGCCAAGGCAATCCTGGCCAAATACGACGTCCCTGTGCCGAGGGGCGAAGTTGCCTTCACGGTCGGACGAAGCCGAAGCGGCCGCGAAGCGGATCGGCGGCAGCGTGGTGGTGAAAGCGCAGATCCACGCGGGCGGGCGCGGAAAGGGCGGCGGCGTGAAGGTCGCCAAAGACGCCGCCGAAGCCGTCGAGATCGCCAAGAAGATTCTGGGCATGAAGCTGGTCACGCACCAGACCGGACCGGAAGGCCGCATCGTCCAGCGCTCTCTGATCGAAGAGACGCTGCCCATCGAGCGCGAGCTGTATCTCGGCATCGTGCTGGATCGCGCGCTAGGCAAGCCGGTGTTCATGGCGTCGGCGGCGGGCGGCATGGAGATCGAAGAAGTGGCCGCGAAGTCGCCGGAGTTGATTCTCAAGGAAACGCTGGAACCTGGTTACGGGCTGGCAGCGTTTCCAGGGCCGCAATCTCGCGTTCGGCATGGGCGTTCCCGCGGCGAGCGTCAATGCGGCGGTGGCCGCGATGACCGCGCTTGCTAAAGCCTACATCGCGTGCGATGCGTCGCTGGCCGAGATCAATCCGTTCATTCTTACGAAGGACGGCAAGGTATTCGCGCTGGACGCCAAGATCACCCTGGACGACAACGCGCTGTATCGCCACAAGGATTTGCTGGAGCTGCGCGATTTGAACGAGGAAGATCCGCTGGAAGTGGAAGCCTCGCGGTTCAATCTGAACTACATCAAGCTGGACGGCAACATCGCCTGCATGGTGAACGGCGCGGGCCTCGCGATGGCCACCATGGACATCGTGAAGTATGCGGGCGGCAGTCCGGCGAATTTTCTGGATGTCGGCGGCGGCGCCAATGCCGAACAGATCAAGAACGCGTTCCGCATTCTGCTGTCGGATCCGGGCGTCAAGGCGGTGCTGATCAATATTTTCGGCGGCATCCTGCGATGCGACGTGCTGGCCACCGGCGTCGTGAACGCCGCGCGCGAGCTGAACGTGCAAGGTGCCGATCGTGGTTCGCATGGAAGGCACCAACGTCGAAAAGGGGCAGGAGATTTTGAAGGCATCCG
This sequence comes from Terriglobia bacterium, assembly GCA_963792065.1. Taxonomy (GTDB): domain Bacteria; phylum Acidobacteriota; class Terriglobia; order Bryobacterales; family Bryobacteraceae; genus Palsa-89. Next base: position 3,418,613 of record CAWBUU010000001.1, on the reverse strand, counting down.
GGATTCAACTTCACCGTCGCCGACGGAATGAAGGACGCCGCGGAAAAAGTTGTTCGCGCTGTGGGCGCGGGAGTGGCGGCATGAGCGTGCTGGTGGATCAGAACACGCGCGTGATCTTCCAGGGCTTCACGGGCCGCGAAGCCAGCTTCCACGCGCAGGCCGCCATCGACTACGGCACCAAGGTCGTGGGCGGCGTCACTCCGGGCAAAGGCGGTCAGACGCATCTCGGGCTGCCGGTTTTCAATACCGTGGCCGATGCGGTGAAGCAGACGGGCGCGAATGCGTCCGTGATCTTCGTTCCGCCGCCGTTCGCGGGCGACGCGATCATGGAGGCCGCCGAAGCCGGCGTTGCGCTGGTGGTGTGCATCACGGAAGGCATTCCCACCACGGACATGGTGCGGGCCAGTGCGTTTCTTCAAGGGTCGTCCGACGCGGCTGATCGGCCCGAATTGTCCGGGCGTCATTTCGCCCGGCAAATGCAAAATCGGAATCATGCCCGGGCACATCCACAAGCAAGGCAGCGTGGGCGTGGTCTCGCGCTCCGGCACGCTTACGTACGAAGCTGTCGGCCAGCTATCGAAGCTCGGGCATCGGACAATCCACCTGCATCGGCATTGGCGGCGATCCGATCATCGGCACGACATTCGTCGACGCGATGCAGCTCTTCAACGCCGACCCGGATACGCACGCCATCGTCATGATCGGCGAGATCGGCGGCAACGCGGAAGAGACCGCCGCGGCGTACATCCAGAAGCACGTCAAGAAGCCGGTCGTCGGTTTCATCGCCGGACAGACCGCGCCTCCCGGACGCCGCATGGGTCACGCCGGCGCGATCATTTCCGGCGGCGCAGGCAAAGCGGAAGACAAAATGAAGGCTATGACCGAGGCCGGCATCACGGTGTGCGCCAGTCCCGGCCGAAATAGGAGAGAAAGTGAAAAGCCGGCTGTGAGCTTCACGCCGGCTCAACCAGACCAATGCCAATCGCAACAGACCTTTGCCATCATCAAACCCGACGCCGTTGCGAGCGGGCACACCGGCCAGATCCTGGGCATGATTGAGAACGCCGGCTTCCGCATTCGCGGCATGAAGATGACGCGCCTTTCCAAACAGCAGGCCGAAGGATTTTACGAAATCCATCGCGAGAGGCCGTTTTTCGCCGGCCTGGTGACGTTCATGACCGAAGGCCCGGTGGTCGTGCTGGTGCTCGAGCGCGAAAACGCCATCAAACACTGGCGCGAAGTGATGGGCGCGACGAATCCGGCCAACGCCGCCGAAGGCACCATCCGCAAACAGTTCGCGAAGAACATCGAACGCAACGCCGTGCACGGCTCGGACGCGCCGGAAACCGCCGCGGTCGAGATTCCGTTCTTCTTCAGCATGGCGGAGCTGCTGTAGCTGCTTACGAAATTCGTTCGCACAAACGGCCCAGCGTCAGCAGCGCGCGATCATGCGCGTCCGACCAAGTGTGGCCGCAGTTGATGCGAATGTAGTTCCTGTATCGCCCGGTTAGCCGAAAAAATCGTGCCCGGCAGGATGCGAGATGTGCTGCGCCAGCGCGGCATGATACAGCTTCAGGGCGTTGACTCTGCGCGGCAACTCCACCCACAGCATGTATCCGCCGGCCGGCCGGCTGATGCGCGTGCCTTCGGGAAAATATTTCGAGATGGCCTGGCGCACGCCGTCGACCTGCGATGCAGCATGGTGCGCAGCCGGTTGAGGTGACGATCGTATCCGCCAGTCTCCAGAAACTCCGCCACCACCATTTGCGGCAGCGACGGCGTGGCGACGGTAGTGAGCATCTTGAGACGCTCCACCTCGGCTCGATAGCGGCCCGCCATCACCCAACCCAGGCGATAGCCGGGCGACAGGATTTTCGAAAACGACGAGCACACCAGCACGTTGCCTTTGCGGTCGAACGATTTCACCGGGCGAGGGCGCGGGCCGCTGAACGTCAGGTCGCCATACACTTCGTCTTCGATCAGCGCGATATTGCGGCGAGCGGTAAGCTCCGCCAGCGCCTTCTTGTACTTGTCCGGCAACGCGTAGCCGAGAGGATTATGGCAATTCGACATGGCGATGCATGCCTTCACGCGATGTTTGCGGATGGCCGCATCCAGCTGATCCAGATCCATGCCGTCCTGCGGATGCGTCGGAATTTCGATGACCTTCATGCCCATCGAGCCGGCGCTCTGCAGAATGCCGAAGTAGGTGGGGCTCTCCACCGCCACGGCGTCCCCGGGCGCGCGACAGCACGAATCGCCAGGTTGATCGCCTCCAGTGCGCCGCATGTCATGGTGATGTCGCGCGGCGAAAATGTGCATCCCATCGCGATGGCGCGGCGCGCGATCTGGCGGCGCAGCGGCTCGAACCCCGGCAGGAAACTCGTAGCGCGTACTGTGATAGGGATTGCGGTGGACGATTCGCCGAAGAATCAGATTCAGCCGGCGGTTCGGAAACAGCTCCGGGCTCGCGCTTCCGGCGCCGAACGGGATGTTGCTCGGATCGTTCAGCGCTTCGATGATGCCGGTCAGAATTTCCTTCGGCCCTACCGTGGTCGCTCGCGTCTTGGCCGCCTGGAACTGCGGCTCGGGAATCAGGCTCGAAAAAGGAGTGCGCACGTAGAATCCCGACTGCGGGCGCGCTTCGAGATAACCGCGGCTCTCTAGCCAAAGATAGGCCTGCAGAGCGGTCGAGATGCTGATGTGCTGCTGGCGGCTGAGTTCGCGCAATGACTGGACGCGATCGCCGGGGCGGAGAGCGCCGCGGGCCATCTGGTGTGTAAGACTCTCAGCGACCCGAACGTATAGCGGAGCGTTGTTGCTGGCTGCTGCCATGGCGGAGATGATAACAGATTCGAAGTACCCCAACTGTACCGGTTATAGCTACATGCAACTGATTCTGTACAGTGAGGCATAGGTTGCGGTATCGTCTCTGCATGTCTCCAGAGTTGAGGCCCCATTCCATCCGCTATCGCGTGGTCGATGTGTTCACCAAGGAAGCCCTGCTGGGAAATCCGCTTGCGGTTTTTCCGAACGCGACAGGACTTGACGACGCCACGATGCAGAAGATCGCCCGCGAAATGAATTTATCGGAGACGGTGTTCATCACTGCGGCGACACGATCCGATTGTGTCGCCAACGTTCGGATCTTTACGCCCGCCCGCGAGATGGTGTTCGCCGGCCATCCGACCGTGGGAGCAAGCTTCGTGCTTCTCGATACCGGAGTGGTGCCAAAGGGCACCGAGCGTTTCTTGCTGGAGGAAAAGGTGGGACCGGTGCCGGTGCGGGTCGAGATGAGCGGAAACTTGCGTTCGAAGATCTGGTTGACCACACCGCCCATCCGGTTCGGCAAGGCGATGGACCGCGATTCTTGCGCTCGATCGCTCGGCCTCCAGCCGTCACTATTGGCGGTGAACCTGCAGCGGTTTATTACATAAGTCCTGATCAGATCGATGTCCAGGTTCCGCACGGGGTCTCAGTTGTCAATGCTGCCGTAGTTGTGAACAACAACCGGGTCGCGAGTGCTTCCTTCAATGTGAAAGTCAGTCAGACGGCGCCGGTGATCTTCTCGTATTCGGCAGGCACCGTTCAGTATGCGTCGGCTGTGCATCTTGACGGGACAATCGTGGGGGATCCATCGGTGTTGTCCGGCACTAGGCCGGCGCAACCCAACGAGGTCATCCAGCTGTACGTGAGCGGTCTTGCGTCATCACCCGCTGGCACTGTTATTGGATCCGACCCATTCACACAGCCTGTGAGCGTAACCGCGGGAAACTTCAATCTCACTATTCTCGCAGCCGCACTTGCCGCGGCGGGCGAGTATCAACTGAATGTTCAGTTACCGGCGGACATTCCGGCAGGAACTTATGCGCTGACAATAACGGTTCCCGACGGAACCACGGCCGACTCGGGCGTCACAGTGTTGCTTCCGGTAAGCAGCCCGTAAGCGGCGATGGCTTGCCGCATACCTCATGCAACTCCGCCGTCCACGGCCCCGAACTCGAAAAGCTCAAAGCCGAAGGCCAACCGGTGCCCGGCGAATTGCAGGAGCGCATTGCGAAGACTCGCGCCGACTACGAGCGCTGGCTCGACTCCCGCCACGCCGCCTCGCGCGGCCACATGGACGCCATCATCGATCCGCTGGAAACCCGCCGCGTCCTCACCTTCGCTCTGGAGGTTTGCACCTCCCACCCGCATCGCCAACACCTGGTGATCGAAACTCTCCCGGGTTGATGCCGCTTACGGCTTTGCGAGCCGACTGAAGAAACGTCGTGTCTGTTTTGCCTGCTATGAAATCGGCAGTCCTGCATGATGCGCTGGTGCAGCGGAATGGTGGTGTAGATTCCTTCCACGACGAACATGTCGAGCGCGCGCCGCATTCGCGCGATGGCCTCGTTCCGATCGCGCCCGTAGGCGATCAGCTTGGCGACCAGCGAATCGTAGTACGGCGGAATCACGTAGTCGGTGTAGACCGAGGTGTCGACACGAATGCCGATGTCGCCCGGAAGATTCAGCCCGGTGATGCGCCCCGGCGACGGCGCGAACGTCTCGGGATTCTCGGCATTGATGCGGCACTCGATCGCGTGGCCGCGGAACGTGATCGGCTGCTGGATGATCTCCGCCAGGCGGCAACCGGCCGCGATCAGGATCTGGCTTTTCACCAGGTCGATGCCCGTGATCGCTTCGGTCACCGGATGCTCCACCTGAATGCGCGCGTTCACCTCGATGAAGTACAGCTTGCCGTCCTCATCCATCAGGAACTCGATGGTGCCGGCGTTGGTGTAACCGATCTCGCGCATGGCTTCGCCAAGCGACTTCATCAGTTCCTGGCGCAGCTCCGGACACAAGGCCGGCGACGGCGCCTCTTCGAGCAGCTTCTGATGCCGGCGCTGGATGGAACACTCGCGCTCGCCCAGAATCTCGACGTGGCCGTGCTCGTCGGCCAGCACCTGAAACTCGATGTGGCGCGGCTTCTCGATCAGCTTCTCCATGTAGACGTCCGGGCAGTCGAAAGCGGCCTGTGCTTCCTGCTGAGCTTGCGTCAGCAACGGGGCCAGATCGGACGCTTCGCGCACCACGCGCATCCCGCGCCCGCCGCCGCCCGCCGACGCCTTGAGCATCACCGGGAAGCCGATGCGCTCCGCTGTTTCAAGCGCTTCCTCGGGCGTCTTCAGAATGCCGTCCGAGCCCGGCAGAATCGGCACGCCGCAGTCCCGCATAGCCGCCCGCGCGTGCTGCTTCAGCCCCATCGCGCGCGTCACCGTCGGGCTTGGGTCCGATGAACTTGATCTCGGACGTTTCGCACACCTCGCGCGAAGTCCGCGTTCTCGCTCAAGAAGCCGTAGCCGGGATGAATCGCGTCAACGTTGGTGATCTCGGCGGCGCTGATCACCGACGGAATGTCGAGATAGCTGCGCGAGCTCTTGGCCGGCCCGATGCAGATGGCTTCGTCGGCGAACCGCACGTGCAGGCTATGGCGATCGGCTTCCGAGTACACCGCGACGGTCTTGATCCCCAGGTCCTTGCACGCGCACATGACGCGAATGGCGATCTCGCCGCGGTTGGCGATGAGAATCTTTTCGAACATATCAGCGGGGACGGATGGCGAACAGCGCCTCTCCGTACTCCACCGCGCGCGCGTTTTCCATGAGCTTGGCCACGATAGTGCCGGCCACTTCCGACTCGATCTCGTTCATCAGCTTCATGGACTCGATGATGCACAGCACCTGTCCGGGTTCCACCGCATCGCCAACCTTGACGAAGGGCGGATCGCCGGGCTTAGGCGCCTCATAAAACGTGCCGACGATCGGCGATTTTACGATCACATCGTTGGCGCCGGTCAGCGGCGCGGCGACGCTGCCGGAAGATCCTGAAATGGCGCTGGTCTGCTGCACGATGGCATCCGGTGGGAACGCCGAGTTCATTCCGGACGCGCCCGCGGGAATGGTGATCTCGTGAGTCGCACCCAGGGCGCGGCGGATTCGAACCCGGTCCTCGCCGCGCTGCAGTTCGAGCTCGGCGATACCGGTCTCAACCACGAGCTGGATTAGCTCGCGTATCTCTTCATTAGTCATGCTAGAGAAGCATCAACTCCTTGGAAGTAGGTGTCAGAACTTCGCAGCCCGTTGGAGGTCACCAGCACGGTGTCCTCGATGCGGACTCCTCCGAAAGCCGCGGATGTAGGCTCCAGGTTCAATTGTAATCACCATACCGGCCTCAAGTCTCGTCTTGTCGTGGCTTGCCGACGCGCGGCGGCTCGTGAATTTCCAGCCCCAGGCCGTGCCCGGTGGAGTGCACGAAGGCCTTTCCAAGGCCTTCTGATTCAAGCACCTGGCGAGCTTGGTGGTCGACTTGGCCGGTGGTGGCGCCGGCCCGCACGGCATCGATTGCGGCGAGCTGTGATTTGGCCACGGCGCGGTACATTTGCTCGATCTTGCGGTCCTGGCCGCCCGAGGAAGAGCATGCGGGTCATGTCGCTCATGTAGCCGTCCTGGCACGTGCCCATATCAATCAATAGTAGTGCATCTTTCGCGATGCTTCTGGCTGGTGGGCCGCGCGTGCGGCAGGGCAGTGCGCGCACCCGAAGCGACGATGGTTTCAAACGCCGCCTTCTCGCCGCCGAGCCGGCGCATCTGGAATTCGAGTTCGGCCGCGATGTCGGCTTCCGAGACGCCGGGTTTGATCGCGCGTGACCGTTTTCGAGAACGCCTGCGAGTTGGTTTGAACGCTTCGGCGGATGCGCGCGATCTCGTCCTCGGTCTTGATCATTCGCAGCCGCTCGACCACCGGTCCCAGCGGTTTCAGCGAGGCGCCCGAGCGGCAGCGACTGCTTCAGGCGCTGGTAGCTCGTCGTACACCATGCGCGACGCTTCGAATCCGACGCGCTTGAGGCGCTTGCGTGCGATGGCTTGCACGACCGACGGCTCGAGCGGGCCGCGCGCGGTCACCTTCACCTTGCAGCTAGCACTCTTCCGACGCCTGGATGGTGAAGCGCGGATCGGTGAACAGCGTCGTCGAATCGGGCGTCATCAGGAGCAAGCGCGTTGTCGCCGGTGAAGCCGGTGAGGTAGCGAATGTTGGGCAGCGCTGAAACCAGCAGCGCGTCCACCTTCAGTTGTTCGAACGGGATCACGGAACCAGCAGCAGCTTTCCGACGGTCTTGCGGCCTTCCAGATCGCGATGCGCCTGTGCGGCGTCCGAGAGCGCGTAGATCTTGTGGATGTGCACCTTCAGCTTGCCCTCGGCGACCCACTTCAGCACGTCGCCGGCGCGCCAGGCGATCTCTTCGGCAGTCTGAGCGTAGTGCGCGAGCGAGGGCCGCGTCAGAAACAGCGAGCCTTTCTGGCTCAGGATGAGCGGCGCGAAGTCCGGCACCGGTCCGCTGGCGTTTCCGTAGGTCACCATCATGCCGCGCGGCCGAGGCAATCCAGGCTCGGCATGAACGTAGACTTGCCCACCGAATCGTACACCACGTGCATGCCTTTTGCCTTCACGGTGAAGTCTTCCTTCGTGTAGACGATTACTTCGTCGGCGCCGGCGTCCTTGGCGAGCTTCGCTTTTTCGTCGGTGCCCACGGTGCCGACCACCCGCGCTCCCAGCATCTTCGCCATTTGGACCATGCAGTAGTCCCATGCCCCCGGCTGCGGCGTGGATCAGGCAGGAATCGCCGGGCTTCAACGGATAAGTCGAATGCGTGAGGTAATGCGCCGTCATGCCTTGCAGCATCGCGGCAGCAGCAGTGTTGAAATCGATCCCAGCCGGAAGCTTCACCAACTGCCAGGCCGGCACCGATGGCGTATTCGGCGTCGGAACCGCGCGCCATCGCATAGGCCACGCGATCGCCGGGCTTGACGCTGGTGACGTCCGGGCCGACCGATTCGACCACTCCCGCGCCCTCGCTTCCCAGCACCACCGGAGGCGCCGCCGGATAGAGACCCGTGCGGAAATAAGTGTCGATGAAATTCACGCCCGCTGCGGCGATCTTGACCACTGCTTGACCCGAAGTCGGGGCGGGTTTAGGTATGTCGGCGTATTTCAGTTTTTCGGGACCACCGATTTCTTCGACAAAGACGGCTTTCATGGTGTTCGCACTTTCCTCCGGAGATGGACTGTCAAAGCGTACAGAATCAGGTATAGCAGTGTGAAGGGGAACAATACCAGTCGGGCGAGCGTTTCGATGGCGCCCGAGCCGGTGAGTCCGGCGCGAAACAGAATGAAATGGCGGATAGTGGCCAGGTGCCCGCGATCCAGCCAGAAGTAGTCGCCGTTTTCGTTGAGGATGAAAACTTTGGCCGTCAGGCGCGCGGCCAGCGCCCATTTCCATTTGGTCATGATGGGTACGCCCGAGCAGATGATGCCGATCGTGTCGTAGTTGTTGGCGGCCAGCTCGCGATACAGGCGCTTGCGCTGTTGCCGGCCCGTGTATTCTGCGACGCGATAGACCTTGGCGGCGCGCAGGTGCTCGGGCACTCCGGCGAAGCACGTGATCAGGTCGGCTTGCATTTCCGGATACACGTCGTAGAGGCCGCGCAGCAGGTCTTCGAATAGTTCGCGGCTGCCGCTTTCGACTAAGAGCACGCGGTTGAACGGGGGCAGGGATCGGGAGAAGAAGTGACGCATTCGGGGGTGCGCCGGTCAGCCGAGATCGAAGAAAGCGGGGACGGGAGTGGAGAATCCGGGGAGCAGGGCGTCTTCGACCTTGTCGTCGCCTGTGAGTTCGCGCATGGAAGCGGGCGAGTAAACGGCGACCGTCCGCGTCTTCGGGAAGACAACCCAGATTGACTTGGCTCCGCCTGCGAGATATGCGTCCAACTTCTTCTTAAGCTTTCCCGCCCGATCGCTTGGAGAAGCGATCTCGACCGCCAGATCGGGCGAGCCTCGGAGAATTCTCGCTTCGCCAATCAGCCGATACTTTCGGACCAGGCTGATGTCCGGCACGTAGGTGTCGTACTTGCCGACTTCCGTGCCGGTCTCGAGAAGCAGGTCAATATCCAATTGAGGGTTGGCGTCCAAGTAGCGCATCAACAGTCGAAATATTTGCGTCTTGATTCGGTCGTGCAGAAGCGATGCGGGCGGCATTTTGACAATCTCCCCTCCGATGAGCTCGTCGCGAATTCGTTCGCCGGACTGGTCGAATTCATCGGGCAGAGCGAGGTACTGCTCGGAGGTGACGAGTGCCGTGGTTGGCATCACCCTATTTTAGCGCGTGCGCTTGCTAAGCTGAGACCATATGCCTACCGCGCTGCTGGACCGCCGCTTTCGGTACGGGGCGTTTCTTGCGCTGGCGCTCGCGATCAACCTGGTGGATAGCGCGCTGGTCCGATCGGCTGCTCCCGCCAAGCGTCTGGCTGTGACCTTTGGAGCGACGTTCGACCTCGTCATCGTGATATCGCTCCTCTACTACTGGCTCTTGGTTCGGCCCGGCCTTCGCGGACGCGCGACACTTCTCGCGGTTTCCCTATTAGGCCTGCTGCGTGCGACGTTCCTCTACTCGGACTCGACCACCGGCAAAGCGCTGGTCGCGGGACTGTGCGAGCTGGGCCTGATCGCTTTCGTCGTGATCCAGGTGCGGCGCCGCAAGGCGAGCGCGCGGCGTGCCGGAGAGCAGGCCGTCGATCCGGTAGACACGATGCAAGCGGCTCTCGAAAATGTTCTGATGTCGCCGTTGGTGGCGAGGATAGTAGCGGCGGAAATCAGTGTGCTGTACTACGCCTTGTTTTCCTGGCGTGCGAAGCCGCACATTCCATCCGGCGCGCAGCCTTTTTCGCTTCATCAGAAGGCCGGGCAGGCGGATCTGTTCGGACTCGTCGCCATCGCGAGCGCGGTCGAAATCTTTCCGATGCGCCTGGTGCTCAGGCACTGGAGTAATGCACTGGCCTGGGTGGCGACCGGACTGGGAATCTACGCCGCCGTTTGGCTGCTGGGACTCTCGCGCGCGTTCCGGCTTCGGCCGGCGCTGGTGCGTCCCGATGCGCTGGACTTGCGATATGGGTTGATATTCCGCTTGCGCGTGCCGCGAGAGGCGATCGTGCGCGTGCGTCGCGCCCAGGCCGCCGACAAGACGGAAGCTAAGGTCCTGCCGTCTCGCAGTGAACCAACGCTATACATCGAGCTGGCGCATCCTTTGCGAGCCGAAGCCATGTTCGGAATTCGCAAACAAGTGCACCGGATTGCGATCAGCCCCGACGACACCGCGGCGTTCGAGCGTGCCTTGGCCGGATTGCTAGAACAAAGCGCCTAGAACGGAATGCGCGATTCGCGCGCCTCTGCTTGACCCGATTGCGGTCGATCCAAACGGTAGGGCACGACCGGCACAACATCATGTCACACCGGAGGCCCCGGTCTGCGGCGCCAGAGCAATCGGCGCGCGGCGAGCGAAACTCACCAGGACGCCGAGCTCGCGGCTGTCTCGGTCAAACAAGAACCCGCGGTCCAGTTCGAACCGAACGTCGACGCGTTCGCCGCGTAGTGCCTCCGGCGGGACAGGAACCCTGTAGATGTGTTCGCCCGCACTGTCGAAGGTCCGCTTCTCCAGAGCCACGCCGTTCACCTCCGCGCTTAATGCCAGCTTCTTCAAAGACTCCACGATGACTTCGGGCAAATAGAACATCAGCACCAGCTCTGTGTTGTCGACTGCCGGTGGCTTTGTCAGAACGGCGTTAAAGGTTGGAGCGGTCCAGCGCTCGAGCTGATCCTCCAAGGCGTACCAACCCTCGCCCAGTTCGACGGCGTTGCTGAAATTTGCCAGGCGGCTGCGCATCAGGCAAAACGCCCGCTCGTCGGAGTCGGCATGCACCGGGTCAGATTTCGACTTCGCGCCCGTCGTCATGAAGTCGCACAAATCCCAACCGGCGCGATGGATCAACCGCTTGAGTCCGGCTCGGAAAAAACCCAGTAGTTCGTGGGATCGTCGTTGGCCTCGCGCTCATCGAGCAGATACGCCAAGGGCGCGGCATCCAGGTTCACTTTTCCATCCGGCGTGCGGCGCGTGATCCGCGTGCTCATGAGACAATAGCGGCTCTGCATCGCAACCCGCTCAAGCACGAAAAACGGGTTCTTCAGGTGGTAGAGCAACCCGAACATGCACGTCAAACCGTAGCGATCGCACGCTAGCGTGAACTGGGAATCCAAGTCCAGTTCGTACAGACGGATCGATGAACCGAGCGCGGCTTTCAGCGATCGAATCCCGGTCATGCCGTTGTAGTTGGTGCGCGGATTGTCCACCGCATCCACCACCGCGCCCAGAGATTCGAGAAAGAACCCGACGGTTCCGTCGCCCGCGCCAAGATCCAGAACCGGCTCCTCGCGCAGCAGCCGGAGAATGGTCCGATTCTCGCCGTGCAGCAGCTTGTCCAGGTGTTCGAAGACGCTCAGCGTAGCGTAGGGATACCAGCCCGGCCGGACCTCGCCCGCAATCCGCGACTTGATCTCCGCCAACTTGTTCTCGAAGAGCCGGCGCTTGTCGATCGCCTCGATAATGTCCATATGTCGAAGACGCCTGGCGCCCGCTGCAACACGCCGAGAAACCGCGAACCTCAGGATACCCTAGCGCGCACAAACGCGTATACTTGTTTCCAGCACCGAGGAGGCACTCTATGCCGAGCTCCGTCAGGTTCCCGCTTCTTGCGCTCGCCGTCGGCGCGATTCCCGCATCGGCCGCCGTCACATTCACCAAAGACGTCGCGCCCATATTGCAGGCGCATTGCCAGGTCTGCCACCGCCCCGACAACATCGCTCCCATGTCGCTATTGACGTATCAGGACGCGCGGCCGTGGGCGAAGTCCATCAAGCAGCAGGTGGTGCAGCGCAACATGCCGCCCTGGTTCATCGATCCGCACGTCGGTATTCGCAAGTTCAAGGACGATCCGTCGCTGAGCGAGCGGGACATCGCGACCATCTCCGCCTGGGTGGACGCCGGCGCGCCGATGGGCAACCTCGCCGATATGCCGCCGCCGCGCCAGTTCGAGGACGCCGATAAGTGGCACATCGGCAAGCCCGACCTCATCGTGTCGATGCCGGTGGCCTACACGGTGAAGCCCGCCGCCTCCGACTGGTGGGGAAACTTCATCGCCGATTCCGGCCTGACGGAAGATCGCTACATCAAAGCGGTCGAGACCAAGCCCACTCGCGACGGCATCAAGATCGTGCATCACGCCGTGACCAGCCTGGTCTACGACGATGGGCAACCAGGCGGAGGCACGCTCAACGAATACGCGGTCGGCAAGAACGGCGACATTTATCCCGACGGTTCCGGCAAACTGATGAAGGCCGGGGTCGCGCATCCGCTTCAACATGCACTACCATGCGATCGGCCAGCCGATCACGGATCGCACTCAGGTCGCGTTCGTCTTTTATCCCAAGGGCTAACGAGCCCAAGCACGTCATCCGCACCGTGCTCTCGCCCAACAACGACGATCTCGACATTCCTGCGGGCGCCGACAACGTGCGCTCCGACGCCTACTTCAAGCTCGACAAGCCGGCGCGTCTCACCGGCTATCAGCCGCACATGCACAATCGCGGCAAAGCGCAGTGCCTGGAAGCGATCTATCCGGACATGACGGTGGAGCAGTTGAGCTGCGTGAATCGCTATAACTTCGGATGGCAGATCGCCTACAACTACGCCGACGACGTGACGCCGCTGCTGCCGGCCGGCACCATCATGCACACCATCTAGCTGGCACGACAACTCCACCAAGAATCCGTACAATCCCGGATCCGCGAAACTGGGTGGGATTCGGCAACCGCACCACCGACGACATGTCGCGCGCCTGGCTGAACTTCTACTATCTGACCGACGAAGAGTTCAAAGCCGCGGTCGAGGCGCGCAACGCACGCACACGCGCGTTGACCAGCCAGCGGTAGCCCGGTGTGACCAGGGCAGGGAAGTTCTCTCAGCTTGGTGCGATCGCCGCGCTTCTCGTCGCGGCCTCGGCGCCTCGCGCGCGCAAGTCCGCTACGCCGCCGGTCAAGACGTCGTGCCGGTCTTCGAAGGCTGGGAACGCAACGCCGACGGCAGCTTCAACATGGTCTTCGGCTACATGAACCGGAACTACGAAGAGCAGGTGGACATTCCTGTCGGCCCAGACAACAGATCGATCCCGGCGGCCCCGATCAAGGACAGCCGACGCACTTCTACCGGCGCCGCCAGCAGTTCGTGTTCAAGGTGAGAGTGCCGAAGGACTGGGGCCAAAAGACCTGGTGTGGACGCTGAACCTCCGCGGCCGCACCGAGAAAGCGTACGCCTCGCTGCTGCCCACCGGCGAGCTCGGCAATCTGGTGTATCAGGAAAATCGCGGGGGGCCGGGCGATTCACTTTCCCGAAGAACCGAACAGCGCTCCTTCCATCGAACTGGTCGGTTCGGCGATTCGAACCATTACGCTTCCCGAGACGCTGGCGCTGACGGTTTTGGTGAGCGACGACGGGCACCCCGCTGGCCGTCCGCGCAGCGCCAACGCGCGAACAGCAACCGGCGGCGTCGCGCTCGGGCCGGGCCGCGAAAATCCGGTGACTCAAGCAGTGGTTCGCCTGGAACCCGGCGTGAAGCTGGGCGTGACCTGGGTGGTGTATCGAGCCGGACCTGGCGACGTCAGTTTCGAGCCGATGCACGCCGCGGTGACCGGCGGCAAGGCCGTCACGAAAGTATCGTTCGCGCACCGGGAGTCGTATCGGCTGCGCGCCTACGCCGACGATGGCGTATTGATCACTCCGCTCGACGTGAACGTGACGGTGCAACCGGCTCAAGGCCGATAGGCTCGGCCCGGCGGTCGCTCAAGCTGGAGTCTCGCGACTCCCACCTGGCGCAGCAGCGCGCACAGTTCCTCGGCGCGGAACGGCTTGGCGAGATAAGCATCCATGCCAGCTTCGAGGAAACGCTGCCGGTCGCCGATCATTGCGCTGGCGCTGAGTGCAATCACCGGGGTTCTGCGGCGCTGGCTGGAGGCCTCGCGCTCGCGCAACCGGCGCACTGCTTCCACCCCGTCCATCTCCGGCATTTGATTGTCCATCAGGATGACGTCGAAATCTTCCGCCTCCCAGGCACGCAGCGCCTCCAGCCCCGTCGAGACCACTGTCAGCCGATGCCCGCGCTTGCCAAGCACCGCCGCCGCCACCTTTTGGTTGACCGCGTTGTCCTCCGCGAGCATGATGCGCAGCGGCGTCTCTACCTCGTCCAAATTGAGCATGGGCTTGGCCACATCGCCGGCCTGGCCGATCCGTAGCAGGCAAGTAAAGTGGAACGTGCTGCCGATCCCGGGTGTGCTCTCCACCCAAATCCTTCCACCCATCAACTTCACAAGCTGGGCGCAGATCGCCAACCCAAGCCCGGTGCCTCCGAACCGGCGGGTCACGCTACAGTCGGCCTGACCGAACGCGTCGAAAATGCTGGCCAGCTTTTCCCGCGCGATTCCGATTCCCGTGTCGCGCACCAGGAAATGCATGCTTACCCGTGCCGCTCACCGCGTCCACGCCGGTCGGCATTACTTCCAGGGCCACCGATCCCGACAGCGTGAACTTGATGGCGTTGCCCATCAGGTTTACCAATACCTGCCGCAAGCGTCCCGGGTCTCCGACCAACGTGCCGGGGAGACCGTCCGCGATGCGGTAGACCAGCACCAGGGATTTGGAAGCGGCTTGCGGACCGGCGACGTTACCGACGTCATTGACGAGGTCACGCAGGCTGAAGGGGATCTGCTCCAGAGTCATCTTCCCCGCTTCCACCTTGGAGAAATCCAGGATGTCGTTCAGCACGTGGAGCAGCCCTTGCGCCGACGCGTAGAGCGTTTCGATGTGGCCTTTCGATTCCTGGAGGCTCTCGGTGGACAGCGCGAGTTCCGCCATGCCGAGCACGCCGTGCATCGGAGTGCGGATTTCGTGGCTCATATTCGCCAGGAATTGACTCTTGGCGAGATTCGCCGCTTCCGCCGTCGCCTTGGCGGATTCGAGCTCGAACTTCTCTTCGCGGGACCGCCAATAGGCCCGATGGATGCTACGTCCGTATGCCAGTACAAAGGCGCCCAGTGCGAAGGTTGCCAGCGCGAAAGCGCCTCCCTCTTTGCCCCCCAGCCAAAGCCCGGTGAACAGCGCCGGCCCCAGGGTGGTCCAGGTATAGATCTGAAGCAGGCGGAAACTCGGAGTGAACGAGACGGTGCCTCCGGCCACTTGTCCGATGACCCACAGCATCGTGATGGTGAAAGTCCAGTTCTCGAAGCCGTAGAATAGCAGCGAGGTGGAGTAAAGCACGCCCGAAGCGACGGAAGCCGAGGCGACAGCCACGTCGAACAAAACATCCAAGAATGGCGGACGACGGTAGGCATTCAAACGTCGCTTCATGAGTATGAGCGAGACCCGCGCGCAAGCGGTCACCACGCAGGAGCCTACAGCGTACCGGAACAGCCAGGGATGCTCGTGTGTGAAACCAGTCGTCGTCGCAATAACAACCAGCAGCAGTGGATAGGGGAACAGGCCGCGGGCGAGGCGGCCAACTAGGTCTAGATCCACCTCCCGCCGAATGTCCGGATTGACGCGCCGCGGCGGGGTTAGGACGGTCTTGTCGCGCGCGTGTCCTGTGGCCACGAATTGCTTATCGGCCGGAGCCGTAGGAATACGAGCGACCCGAGGCGGGCGCATTCTGGTGCTCGAACGACGCAGGTACGAGGACCTTCGCCCGGCGACAGTGATACAATCGCCCAGAACCATCGCAAGGAGATCGCCATGTACCGCTTTCTCGGACTTTCGTTTGTATCGCTGGCGCTTGGGGCGGCGATGCTCTCGGCCCAGTCGGGCACCAGCAACGGCGAATGGCCGGCCTATGCCGGCGACCTTCGGAACTATCGCTACTCGCCGCTCGATCAGATCAACTCGTCGAACTTCGCCAAGCTGGAAGTCGCATGGCGCTTCAAGACCGACAGCCTAGGCACGCGCCCCGAGTTCAAATTGGAAGGCACGCCCATTATGGTGAAGGGCGTGCTCTATGCGACCGGCGGAACGCGGCGATCGGTGATCGCGCTCGATGCCGCCACCGGCGAGCTGCTGTGGGTGCATGGCGAACACGAAGGCGCGCGCGGAGCAGCGGCGGCGCGGCAACTCTCCGGCCGTGGCCTCTCCTACTGGACCGACGGCAAGGGCGATGACCGCATCATCTATGTAACGCCCGGCTACCGCTTGGTGTGCCTCGACGCCAAGACCGGCGCGCCCATCAAGTCGTTCGGCGCGAGCGGGCTGGTGGACATGAAGCAGTACGCGTTCTACGGCACCGGCCAGCCGATCGACCTGATCGACGGCGAGATCGGACTGCACTCGACGCCCGCGGTCACGCACAGCGGCGTCATCATCGTCGGCTCTTCTTTCCGCGAGGGCAACGCGCCCAAGACGCACAACAACACCAAGGGGCTGGTCCTCGCCTTCGACGTCAAGACCGGCAAGAAACTTTGGCAGTTCAATACCATTCCGAAGCCCGGCGAATTCGGTAACGATACCTGGCTGCGCGAATCGTGGGCCACTAACGGGAACAATGGTGTGTGGACGCAGATCGCGGTGGATGAGCAACTCGGCCTGGTCTATCTGCCGGTCGAAACGCCGACATCGGATTATTACGGCGGGCAGCGTCCAGGCAACAATCTGTTCGCCGAGACGCTGGTCTGCGTGGACTTGAAAACAGGCCAGCGCAAGTGGCACTTCCAGTTGGTGCATCATCCGCTGTGGGACTACGACATCTCATCGGCGCCGATCCTGGCCGACCTCAACGTCAACGGCCGTGTCGTGAAGGCGGTGATCCAGCCGACCAAACAATGTTTCTTGTTCGTGTTCGATCGCGTCACTGGCCAGCCCGTTTGGCCCATCGAAGAGCGGCCGGTTCCGAAAGGCGATGTGCCGGGCGAGTGGTATGCGCCGACGCAGCCGTTCCCGACCAAGCCTCCCGCGTACGCGCGGCAAGGCGTCTCCGTTGATAGCCTGATCGACTTCACGCCCGCGATGCGGCAGGAAGCTATCGAGCTGGTTTCGCAATATCGCATCGGTCCGATGTACACGCCGCCGTCGTTGAGCAAAGCCGGCGGACCGCTCGCGACGCTGGTGCTCCCATCGCCGGCCGGTGGGACGAACTGGCCGGGCGCGGCGTACGATCCTGAGACGCACATGGTATACGCATACGCGCAAGATACCATAAGCGCGCTGGGCCTGGTTCCGCCCGGCGACAAGGAGTTCTCCGACATGGACTACGTCATGGGACGAGCGGGCATGACGTTCCGATCTCGTGGCCGCGCGCCGAGCGAAGGTTCGGGCGCCGACATTGCGGTCCCGCGTCCTGCCCCATCGCCGTCGGCTGCGATAACGGCGGGTGGTCGCGGAGGGCGCGGCGGTGGCGCCGGAGGATTCAACGTACAAGGCCTGCCGGTGTTGAAGCCGCCTTACGGGCACATCTCGGCCATCAACATGGATAAGGGCGAGATCGTCTGGCAGGTTCCCAACGGCGAGACGCCCGACTTCGTTCGCAACAATCCCGCGCTCAAAGGCCTGAACGTTCCCAACACCGGCCAACCGGGCTACGACACCGGCACGCTGGTGACGAAGACGCTGGTGATCCAGGGCGACACGCAGTTGACCAATCCGGGCACGCATCCGCGCGGCGCGATGCTGCGCGCTTACGACAAAGCGACCGGCAAGGAACTCGGCGCGGTGTGGATGCCGGCGCCGCAGACCGGATCGCCCATGACATACAGCGTCGGCGGCAAGCAGTATCTGGTGGTCGCGATCTCGGGCGGCAACTACCCGGGCGAGTACGTCGCGTTCAAGCTTCCCGAGGAATGAGAGTGCTCGCACTCTTTGCCGTGGCGATGGCGGCGCTTGCGCAAGGCGAGTTGCCGCAGCCCTATCGCACGGTTCGAGATTGGGCACAGCTTCCGGCCGGCATGAAGTGGGCAGCAGTGACGGCGGTCGAGCCGGCGCCGGACGGCAGCGTCTACGTCGTACATCGATGCTACGGGAATTCGTGCGCCGGGCGAAGCGAGCCGCCGATCCTCAAATTCGACAAATCGGGAAAACTGATCAAGAGCTGGGGCGCCGGCATGTTCGTCTTTCCTCACGGAGCTTGCGTCGATCCCGACGGCAACTTATGGGTGACCGACGCGCAGGGCCGCGACGGCAAGGGGCACCAGGTTTTCAAGTTCAGTCCCGACGGCGCTGTTCTGATGACGCTCGGCAACGCTGGTGTCGCGGGCGATGGCCCTGACACGTTCAATCAGCCGACCGACGTCGTGGTGGCGCCAAACGGCGACATCTTCGTCGCTGACGGTCATCGCGAGACCGGCAACAATCGGATCGTCAAATTTTCGAAAGACGGAAAGTTCATCAAAGCTTGGGGAAAGAAGGGCGCCGCGCCCGGCGAGTTTCACGAACCGCATACCATCGCGATGGACTCGCAGGGCCGGCTATTCGTAGGCGACCGAGTCAACAATCGCATCCAGATCTTCGATCAGGAAGGCCGGTTGCTCGATATCTGGAAGCAGTTCGCTAGGCCGAGCGGCATCTACATCACCAAGGACGACACGATCTACGTCGCCGACTCGGAATCCTGGGGCCCGATCAACCCAGCTGGAAGAAAGGCATCCGCATCGGCAGCGCGAAGACCGGCAAAGTGACCGCGTTCATCGAAGATCTAGAGTCGACCACCGACGAGCACAGTGGCGCGGAGGGTGTCGGCGTGGATGCGGAAGGCAACGTCTACGGCGCAGTGGTCCGGCGACAGATGCTCGAGAAGCACATTCTGAAGTAGGATGCTGATCGCGCTCACTCGCGGCGTCAGCCCAAGCATGGGCGACTGCGAACTGCAGGAACTCGAGCGCCAGCCGATCGACATCCCGCGTGCGATCGAACAGCATCGGCTGTATGAGCGATGCCTGGCCGAACTCGGCGCGCAGCGTGTTGTCGCTTCCCTCGGATGCGCGATTTCCCGACGGCGTGTTCGTCGAGGATCCGGCGATCGTTCTCGATGAGATCGCGGTGATGACTCGCATGGGCGCCGATAGCCGGCGGGGCGAAGGCGACAGCCTGGCAGCTGAGCTAGCGAGATACCGCCCGATTCGCCGGATACAGGAGCCGGCGACGCATCGAAGGCGGCGACGTGATGCGCGTCGCGAAGACGCTGTATGTCGGGCTTTCGCGGCGGACGAATCACGAAGGGATACGGCAGCTCACGGAATTCGCGGAGCCGTTCGGCTACCAAGTGACGCCGGTGGGCGTCCACGGATGCCTGCACTTGAAAAGCGCCTGCTGCTACCTGGGCAACAACACTCTGCTTGCGAATCGCGCCTGGATCGACACGCGACCGCTTGAAACATTCAAGATCATCGATGTTCCGGCCGATGAGCCGCGCGCGGCGAACGTCCTCAAAGTCGGCGACACGCTGATACTGCCGAGCGCCTTTCCGAAAACGCACGAACTGCTAGAGCAAGCCGGATTTCAGGTGCGAACCGTCGATGTCTCTGAATTCGCAAAAGCCGAAGGCGGTGTCACCTGCACGAGCATCCTGTTTGAGAGCGAGAGCGTTACTTCGCTGCCGTCGTAGCGACCGGCCCCATGTTTTCGTAAATCTTGATGTTGTGCGTCGCGCCGCCGATCATGACGATGTCGGGACGGCCGTCGTGATTGAAGTCTGCGATCTCGCAACCGGAAGCCGACATGCCCATGTGGTCCAGCTCCTCGTGATGCCACTGCGTGCCGGATTCGTCAGTCGAATAGAAGACGTGCGATGAAGCGACCTTGCCGCGCGCGCGATCGCCGGCCACGATTTCGTCGCGCCCGTCGCCGTTGAAATCAGCGACGCACACTTCGTGACCCTCGGTGAGCCCGTCGTAGATGACGTGTCGCGTCCACCCGCCCTTGCCGTCCTCGGTGTACGCCACCACTTCGTTGCCGTGCCATGGCTCGACAGTGGCGAGCATGCGATGCTTGCCGAGATGCCCGATCTTGATGTCGCTGGTTCCCAGCCGCGGCGCTTCTTCGGTATTGTGGCCGGGAACGATAATCTTGCGGTCCCACTTCAGCTTGTCGCCCTTGCCGGACGCGTCGTACAGCACAACGCCCTCGAAACTGGCCAGCAGTAACTGCTCGCGCTTGCCCTTGCCGGTCCAGTTGACAACGCGCACGCGATGCGTGATGCCGCTCAGATTCTCGGTGATGACCTCGCGCTTCCAGGGACCGGACCAGTCCTTCGGGACGCGATAGAAGAACAGAGGCGTCGGGCCTTCGTACTTGGGACTGTGGTTCGTCGGTCCCACCAGCGGTGCGTTGATCAGTTCCTTGTGTCCGTCGCCGTCGATATCGGCCCATGCGATGTGGTGCGAAGTGGGGAACTCGTCGATCTTCGACGCCTTCCACAACTCGCGCGGATCGCCCTGATGCGACAGCAGCCAGACCAAGCCGGGGCTGCGATCTTGCTGCATGGCGAAGCCGCTCTCGAGCGCGATCTCCGGAATGCCGTCGCCGTCGATGTCGTAGGCGGCGAGATTCACCTGGCCAGGCGTGTCTTTGACGATCACGTGCGGCTCCCAGGTAGGATTCTCGTACCAGGTGAGATTGGGGATCGGCGTACTGACGCCGATGATGTCGGGCTTCCCGTCTTTGTTGAGGTCGGCGACGATCACGGCGTAACCGCCGCGGGCCTTGTCTTCGATGACATGGTCCTTGAATTGGACGACTTGCTGGGCGGCGGCGAGGCCGGCGACAGTCAAAAGCAGCAGCATGGTTCGGCGCATAATGGCCTAATCATATCAGCTTCGCTGGAGGCTCACGAGCCTTGGGGCGGGGGACGGACGCGGGTGTGAACTTCCATCTCGTTTGAGATATGCTTTGTAGCTGGACGGAGGTTCGGAATGGTCAAAAAGACTCTTGGCGTGATCGGAGTAGTCGCGGTGTCGGTGCTGGCGCAGGCGCCTGGCGGGCGCGGGCAGAGGCCCACCGAGCCGATACGCATTCGCAAAGCCGAAGTGGGCTGGCGACTGGCGCCATCCGAACAGCAGTACGCCGCGATCGACGGCCAGCATCTGATGCAGTATGTCGACGAGCTGTGCGCGATCTCGCGCCGTTATCGCGACAAGGGGCATCAGTTCTGGGGCCGCATCATCGGGACTGAGGCGGATGCGGAGAACGCTCAATGGATGATGGACAAGTTCCGGCAGATCGGTCTCACCGATGTGCACGAGCAGTCCTTCGATCTGCCGCCGCAGTGGATGCCGCAAAGCTGGAGCGTGGTGGCGTCGGCCAACGGAAAGACGCTGCAGCTTGGCACGGCGCAGCCGACCTACCAGGCCGTGGGTACCTCCGCGGAGGGGCTGAACCTGGAGGCCGTGTATGTCGGCCTGGGGAGCGACGCCGATCTCGCACTGTCGCGCGACGTCAAAGGCAAGGCGGTCTTCTTCTATAGCACCGATCTTGCGTCGCGCCACGCGCCCATCGCCGACAACGCCATCCGGCGCATCGGAGAGCGCGGCGCCTCGGCGATTTTCGTGATCCAGGGAATCCCGGGCAACGAGACGACGCAATTCTATCCGGTGAACAGCCCGGTGCCGACGTTTTCCCTCGGCCGCGAGGATGGCCTGAAGGCGCGCGACTTCATCGCGCAGGCCGGCACTGGCGAAGCGAAGGTCAAGATCGTTTTGAATATCGAGCGTGTTCCCAATCTGAAGACAGGAACAGTATGGGGCACGCTGCCGGGGACGACGGACGAGAACGTCATGATCGTGGCGCATCGCGACGGCTGGTTTGAAGGCGCCAACGACAACGCGGCGGGCGTGGCGACCATGATCGGGCTGGCGGAATATTTCGCCAAGATTCCGAAAGAGCAGCGCCGCCGGTCGATCATCTTCGCCGGTACTACCGGCCACCACAACAGCAGCGCGGAAAGCGGCGCGTGGTTCATGCAGCATCCGGAGGTTTTCGCCAAGACCGCCGTGCTCTTCAACGCGGAGCACACCGGAGGGAAGGACAGCGCGCCGACCTCGGCGCAGCTCTCGAACGCGCCGGCCGCGTATCGCTGGTACGGAACCGGTGAGCGACTGGCCGGGATCGTCGAGAAAGCCATGGACGCGTTCGGGGTTCCCAGCTTTCCGCAATCGTCGCCGTCGCCGCCCGGAGAGATCGGCCGGTATTATCGATTCGCTCCGTCGGTGGAGATCATCAATAGCGCATTTGTCTGGCACTCCGACAAGGAGACTCCGGAGACAATTTCTCCGACTGGTCTGGCTGCGGTGACGCGCACGTACGCGAAAATCATTGTCGATACAAACGCGCTCGACCTGAAGGATCTGAGAACCGCCGAGATGCCGAAGTGAGGTAGAGCCATGCCTGTTTCTCGCCGTCAGTTCATGGAGAGTGCCATCTCGGCGTCGACGCTGAGCGCGCTGGGGCAGCGCGCGTTGCTTCCGGTGGCAGCCGGCGCCACGGTGGAGAGTTATCGACCGACGCTGCTTCCCTCGCAGAAAGAAGTGTGGGACTGGCAGGTGTGGATGGCGAAGCTGGGACCCAAATACACCGGCAACGCGGCGCACACAGAGTTTGTCGAGTTTCTGGCGTCGCACTTGAAGGAATTCGGTCTCGAAGTCGCGCGCGAACACTACACGCTGCCGCGATGGGAAGCGCGGCGCTGGGAGATCACGGTGACGCCCGCGTCGGGGAAGAGTTTCAAGCCGCCGGTGACGTCTTACTTTCCGTATTCGGGCGAGACTCCGGCGGCGGGCGTGACGGGAGAACTGGTGTACGCGGGGCACGCGCCGAAGTTCGATGTGACGGGCCTGGCAGGCAAAGTTGCACTCGTTGACTTTTCGACCAACGTTCGAAAGTTCGGGGAGATGTACAAGCCGTGGGGCGTTTATCCTTCTGGCGCACATTTTCCGGACGAGTATCGGCCGGCGCGCGGCGGCGTCAACAGCCTGGCGGAATTTCAGAAGGCCGGCGCGGTGGGAGTGATCCTGGCCTGGACGGATATTTCTGATGCCAACGCGGCCGATCAATACACGCCGTTCTCGCGTCCGCCGCAGGGCGTGCCCGGATTGTATGTGGGTCGCGAGACCGGAGCGAAGTTGAAGAGCCTGGCGGGGAGCGGTGCGAAGGCGACCGTGGTGCTCGAAGCCGACGTGCATCCGGATACGCCGACCGATACGTTGCTCGCGACGCTTCCGGGCACGACGTCCGATGAAGTGATCATCGTGAACACGCACACCGACGGGCCGAACGCGACTGAAGAGAACGGCGGCATCGGGATTCTGGCGCTGGCGAAATACTTTTCCCGCGTGCCCAGAAGCGAACGTAAACGCACACTGGTATTTCCACTGACCACTGGCCACTTCGCGGGACCGTGGGTTCCATCGATGCGCGGCATTATTCAGAAATATCCGGAGCTGATCAAGAAAGCGGTGGCGGCGCTGACGGTGGAACACTTGGGTTGCAAGGAATGGGCCGACGATGCCTCGATGCACTACCAGCCGACGGGCCGCAATGAATGGGCGGTGGCGATCACCGAGTACGCGTCGACGGGCACCATTCTGGTGGATGCGCTTCAGGGCAGCGCCAATCGTCAGACCGCGGTGGTGAACCCGGTGCATGGCGGCTGGCTCGGCGAAGGCGGGGGACTGTCGCGAGCGGGCGTGCCGACCATCGGGTACATCCCGCAGCCGAACTACCTGCTGGCGGGTCCTGCGAACGGCTGCATCGAAAAGCTGAGCGCGGAAAGGCTGCACAGCGAGATTGAGGTCTTCGCCAAATTGATCCACAAGATGGATGCGATGACCGCCGCGGAGCTCAAGTCGAAAGGCTAAGCGGCTCACGTGGGGCTCGCGAGGCCAGCATTTGTAAGCTACGACGCCACCACTGTGTGTTGGTGGTAGCGCAAGTCGGGATTTTTTGCGCGCGAGCGGCGATTGTTTTCCAAATTTGGGGAGAGTGTTGCGCGGAAGAGTGTTGCGCGGAAATGAGGAGCGCACCGCTCTAGCCGGGAGCTGCGGCCTCGTCGCGGTACGGATCACGAGACGAGTTTAAGCGCGCGGAGTGGATGTCCGCAGGTGAGGGAATCGCAAGTGGCGGGTTTGACAGGGGCGACGTTCGCCGGCGTGAACGTGAAAGCACGGGGCGATCAGTCGAAAATGTAGACGGCGAAATTGGTCACGCTGCGGTAGCCCATCTGTTCGTAGAGCGAGAGTCCCGAGGAAGTAGACTGCAAGACGGTTCGTTCGGCACCGGAGTGCTGGAGCACGTCACGCATGATGGCTTCGGCGAATCCGCGGCGTCGATACTGCGGTTGAGTGGCGACTGAATAGAGTCCGATGACGCCGGAGGTGGCCATGGAGGCAGCCGTGGTGACTGCGGTGCCATTTACGAACCCCACGTATCCTTTGAAGCCGCCGCCCCAGGCGCGCTCGGGGGCATAGATTGAGTCGCTCACCGAACTGGGGATGTCGAAGGCGCTGGACATGATTTCGGAGAACGCGCCGCGGGTTTGGTGATCGCTGACGGCGCGAACGTCGAGAGCGGGCAGGGGGCGGTGGGGCGCGCGCAGACGATCGGCGTACATGCCGGGGGCGCGGGTCAAGGGGTGCAGGCCGTAGCGCTGGAAGGTGTGTGGCGCGTGGCGGCGCAGGCGCGGGCTGAGGAAGTCGTCGCACAGCCAAAGGGTCCAGCGCAGCTTGCGAGACTGGAAGGCCGCGGTAGAGACCTGGATGAGGCGCTCGAGTTCGGGCGCGTCGTCATCGAGCTGGCGCGTGATGAGGGCGGCGTTGAAGGCGGCGTAGTTGAGGCCGCAGAAGATGAGCGTGAGGCCGGGGAGGTCTTGGATTTCGGCGTCCTGGCGGGCGCGGCCGAAGAAGCGGAGGGCTTCGACGAGGTTGTCGGCGACAGAGAGGACCTCGGGAGCCGGCATTTGGCGATTAGAGCAGAGTGGCGGGGGGAAGGTCAATGCGATACGGCGGACGGAATAGGTCCTTCTAGTTGGACCGACTACCCGGCAGAATCTCGTCGCTGCGTCGGAATCGTGACGCGAGCCGGAGTTGAACACCATTGGTTTTGCAGGATTGTCGACTGGCCGCTGGATTGCTTGAGCAAGGTTCAGTGGAAATGGGAATGTCATGTTAGAAGCTTTGATCTTCGGCGCGAACGGCGCCATCACGTCGCAGGTGCAGCAGATGTGCTCGGCAGTGCGCAACATCTGCGTGTATCGCGGCATGGACCGGTACCCTCAGGTACACGAGGCGATCCGATTGTTGAACGGGTACGCGCCGCACCTGGCATTCGTGGACTTCGACGACATCGACGTCGGTCTGTCGCTGGAGGGCGTGATACGGAGTACGCATCCATCGACGGCGGTGCTGGCGGTGTCCAGCCGCCTGCGGCCGGCTGTCCAGATTGGTTCGCAATTCATCGCGCCGCTGGTGGTGCCGTGCCCGCTCGAGGAATTTCGCGAGGCGGTGCAGCAGGCGGTGGGGTCGCGCGGGGACGGCAAGAACGCGCCGATGTTTGCGTTCCTGCCTGCCAAAGCGGGCAGCGGAGCGACGACCACGGCGTTGTTTGTCGCGACGATCCTTACAAAGCTCGCGGGCAAGCGAGTGCTGGTGCTGGAGTGCGATCTGCACGCCGGGCCGATCTCAATGCTGTACAACGTGCAGCCCGCGCGATCGATCGTGGACGCGCTGGAGGATTCCGACCGGCTGACGGATCAGAGCTGGCAACAAGTGGTGATGAACGTAGATGGCATCGATGTTCTCTCCTCCCTGGGCCCACGGGGTGTGCGCACAGTGACCCCGTGGGCGTACCAGCGATTGCTCACGTTCGTGCGGAGCCGCTATGACGTCGTGATTGGCGATCTGCCCGAGGTGGTGAACGACGCGACGGAGGTGGTGGTGCGGTCGGCTAGCGCGATCTTCGTGGTGACGTCGCCCTCGACACCGTCCTTATACCTGGCGGCGCGGCGGCGGGATGAACTGGAAAAGCGCGGCGTTGGAGTCGGCAAGATCAAGATGATCCTGAATCGCAAGACGCGCGGAGGCGGAATGGAACCTCCCCCGGGCGTCTACTTCCGCAAGGCGGATGAGGTGGCAGCGATTCCGTTCGACGAAAGCCTGGTGGATGCAAGCGAGTTCAAGCTGGACGGCGTGAAGCCGGAGACGATCGTCGAGTTTGCGAAGATCGCGGAATTTTGTGGCGGCGTCGAGCTGGTGCGAAAGCAGAGCGGGTTCAAGTCGGCGATGTCGTGGCTGCGGGGCTCGTCGCGGACGCCCGAGCTGGTGTCGCAGGCGGCGGTGCGATAACTGCGCGCGCCGACGTTCGGAGTTCCGGACGCCCCCTAGCAGAGTTGGAAGCTCCAGGATCTCAGAATCTTCGGGTGGCAGGGGCAGGCGGCAGTGGGATTTGAGGGACCTGGTACCAGAAGTCCCACTACATTTCGGCGCCCAGGCACCGGTATCTGGCTAATGTAATCGACTCCAGTAGTAGCTTCGTGAGTAAGTAGTTTTGCTACTTTCGCGTCTTCTTCGCTAATCTTCGAGGCTAAAGAAACGCGATTTAATAGTAGAATTAATTCTTGTCCAGTAAGGTTTTCAGCATTGTCCCGATTGTAATAATCTTGTATCCGGGCTTGTGCTGGCCGCGCGACATCATATTTGAGCGGAATCTCGGTCAGGCAGCGCCCGAGGTTCAGTTCATCGCCCGAGGCGAAGGAACCGCCGCATTTTCAGAAGACGGCGTTGGGTTCGGCGCCAATTCAGCGCGGTTGGTGCTTCGCTTCGCGGACCATACGCGTGGGTCCCGGTGGGAGCCGCTCGATCCCCTGCCGTTCCTTACTCTACAGCAGCCCGCGGGATTCATAGATCATCCGAACAATTTTCAGTTGGTTGTTGTGGTGAATTAGCCGAGGTGGTGCGAACGGGGAGGGTCGAACTCCCATGGCCTTTCGGCCGCCAGATCCTAAGTCTGGTGCGTCTGCCAGTTCCGCCACGTTCGCATTGGGGTTGGCTACAAACCTAGGATAGCAGCGGTGCGGCGGCCAGTGTTCTAAGCCAGCAGTTCGACAGTTCCTCGACGCGTGGGCCGCGCGGCAAACGGGGCGCGTGATTGCCGCAGGCGCAGACTTCGCGCTCGAGCTGGGTGGTAGAGCGTCGTCAATCAGCCCGCGGCCTTTTGCCGAGGAGCGAAACTAAGTACGCCTGGGCGATGGGAGTCTCGCGTATGGCCTTCCAACTTTCAAAAGCGGCCACCACAGCATCAATTTGCCTCAAGACATCGGTCTGGGTCCACTCTTTCCCGGTATCGTAGTCTGCTTCTTCGCGTCTCTGCTGTACTTGGATGAAGGTGTGCGTGACAGTGCGCAGATGGACTACATCAGCCAGTTCCTCGCTCGGCTCCGGGTTCCGCTTGAAGTGAGCATCGAGTTCGGACCGCCTTTCGACGGAGGCGCTCTTCATCTTGCCGTGTCCGAAGACTCGACCAAGCTCGGAACGCAGTTCAGGGCGATGCCAGTTTAATGTGGCCTCGGAAATCAGCAGATGAAATAGGGCGTAGTAGGCAGTTGAAACGGCCCTTCTGAGGCAAGCTTGACGAGGATTTGTCGGTTCCAGGTTTGCCAGTTGCTGAGCCAAGTCGAGCAGATCATCCGCGTAAGCCATTGGGCATGTTTACGCTTCTTCCTGCAGCACGGCCTGCTCGGACTGGCTGCGAAAACTGAAGTAGGGGAGAACGCCCCATTGTTCGAGGGGTTGGAGGCGCTGCACGATAGAGTTTTCGACTTGGTTCGCGGCGCTGCGCAACTGATCCCGGCGGCTGGCTCGGTCGGAAAGGATGATTCTGAAAAAAATAGCCGGCTCACCACTCCAATCCTCACCAAGCGTGTAACTTAGATGGACGACATCGGGGCCGAGCGTTGGCTTGAGATCGTCGATGGCCTGGTCGAGTTGCGCCTGCTGCGCGAACGCTCTGGCAATGTACACGATTCCATTA
Source organism: Terriglobia bacterium (assembly GCA_963792065.1). Lineage (GTDB taxonomy): Bacteria > Acidobacteriota > Terriglobia > Bryobacterales > Bryobacteraceae > Palsa-89. The sequence continues at coordinate 3,390,643 of CAWBUU010000001.1, read as the reverse complement.
TCGCGCGGTCCGGGCGCCAGGGTTGAAAATTGGTGCGAACGGGGAGGGTCGAACTCCCATGGCCTTTCGGCCGCCAGATCCTAAGTCTGGTGCGTCTGCCAGTTCCGCCACGTTCGCATTGGGGCAGAGTCGACGAGTACGGCTTCAAACCTAGGATAGCAATGGCGCGGGCAGGGGCCGCTCTAGGCCAGCAGTTCGACCAGTTCCTCGATTCTAGGGCCGCGCGGGAGACGGGGAGCACGGTTGCCGCAGGCGCAGACTTCGCGACTCGAGCTGAGACGCCGGAAAATCCGCTCACGACATGCAGGCCGGCGTGGGCTTCGCACTCCATCGCGAGCAGCTCGTTGTTCGCGCCGAGGCGTTGCTCGAACACCGGAACGCCGAAAGCGCGCCACAACAAATCGCGATCATCGGAGGAAAGTCCGGGCTGCCCTTCGTAGGTGAACGCGATCACGGAATGTTCCAGCCGGATGTCGAGCTTCGAAAGCCGGAGCAGCTCATCGAGGGCGCCGCGATGGAAGCGGGCGCGAATCGCGCCGACACGGCTGTCCCATCCCTGCGGGAAAACGCGGACCTGTTTGCGACTCGCGAAAGCCGGGCGCGAGAACGGCAGTGCGAGGCACGGGATCCATGGGATGTACAAAGCTGCGCGCCGCGCGCGCGCAGGACGGATTCGAATACGAACGATCATGGTGATTCCGACTACAAAGTGGCGCCGCGTTTCGCTTCGTCTCAGGAAAACAGGCGCGCGAGATTGTCGTGGAAAATCAGGCGCGCGGTTTCCCCGGTGACGCCGATTTCGTACAGCGCCTTGGTCTGCGTTTCGAAGATTGGCGCATTCCAGCCGCGCGGAAAATAGGACGAATCGGTGCCGAACAGCAGGCGCTCGGGACCGGCGACGTCGAGAGCGCGGCGAAAAACGGTGCGCAGATCGAGATGCGCTTCTTCGTAGCGCATCCAGCTATTGCTGCTCGACGTATCCAGGTATACGTTGGGGCATAGATCGCACAGCATCAGCGCCTCGCGGAAATATCCCGCGCCGAAATGCGGGACGACGAAGCGGACGTTGCGGATAGCGCAGCGCGACGGCGTGCAGGTCGATCGGATTCGAGAACCGCATGTCGAAGGGCGACGGCAGGCCCAGCTTCTTGCGCACGCCTACGGCTCAGCACGCCGCAGTGGACGAACGCGATGGCGCGCGGAGTTGGCGGTGGCGATGCAGTTCGAGCAGCGCGGTGGCGCGATCGTCCTGGATCGAGTAGCGATGCATGGCGGGAAAGAAACACAGGCCGTGGATGTGGCCGCTCGCGAGCGCGCGTGCGGTTTGCGCGACGGCATCGGGCGCGGTGGGGTTGACCATGCGTGTAGCCGAAGAAGCGCTGCGGAAATTTGCGAACGGCGGCGATCACCGAATCGGCGTCGCCGGGACGCTGGCGATGAGCGCGGCTGCGCTGGACGCCGTTACGGTCGAGTTGCTGGACCCACGCGGCGGCCAGTTGCTCGGGATCTTCGGCGGGAAGTTCCCAACCGGCGAGCAGGGGAGCGAGCGCGGCGACGGTGGTCTGCTTCTGTTCGGCCAGCGCGGCGAAGAAACGGTGCGAGAAAAAGTGCACGTGCGCGTCGGCGACATCGAGCGCGCCCCAGGGCGTGTTCATCCGTCCGGCCTGGTGGTTGGCGGCCTGAACCGGAAAGCGCGTGATGCCGGCCGCGAGCGCCACCTGCGTCAGGCCGGCGACGTTGTTGACGCCCAGCTTCTTCATCATGGTCTTGCGATAGCTGCGGACGGTTTGCAGGCCGAGATCGAGCATGACGGCGATCTCCTTGCTGGTTTTGCCTTCGGCCACCAGGCGCAGCACCTGCAGTTCGCGCGGGCGAAAGGCCGTCGAGCGGCGAGGAGCGCGGGCTTGGATTCCAGATCGCCCTTCTGGATGCGCTGCAGCAGGCGGTCGGAAACCTGCGGGCTCAGGTAGGACCCGCCCTTGGCAACCGTGCGGAGCGCGTCCAGCAGATCGTTGTCGGAAGCCTTCTTCAGCACGAAGGCGCGCGCGCCGGAGCGAATCGCGCTGACCACGGAATGCTCGTCGTCGTACATCGACAGGATGACGATCTTGACGTCGGGGCAATGGCGCAGAATTTCCGTGGTGGTTTCGATGCCGTTCAAGCCGGGCAGCCCGATGTCCATGAGGATGATGTCGGGCGCTTTTCTTGCGGCAAATCTGGACGGCGTCGGCGCCGCTTTCGGCTTCGGCCATCACCTCGAAGTCATCGCTGTGGCGCAGGATGGCCTTGATGCCGTCGCGCATGATCTTGTGATCGTCGACGAGCAGAACTTGAAATGGCATTGTTCAGCTTTCCGGGTGCCGCGTCGGGACAACTGACGCGCACGCTGTTGCCGTTGCGGCTGGAACCCGTCATGGTCAAAGCGAATCCTCTTTCGAAGCATAATAGTCGATGAGCAGCCGGTTGAGCGAAGGCGCGCTCGAGTCGGAATCCTCGAACTCTCCATTATCGTTGACTTCGAGGACGAATTCACCTCGCGACTTGCTTGACCTGAAGATCGATCAGGAGCAGCGCGGGCGGGCCACGGCTGCGTCCAGCGCGCATTCGGCGATTTTGTAGAGCGTTGTGGCCTGGGTGGTGGGCACATGCGTGGCGGAATCGAAGTGCAGGCGCAGCGTGCCGGCGAAATTCTTGCGGGCTTTCCGGCCAGGCGTTCGAGCGCGAAATGCAGGCCGGCGCGTTCGACGATGGAGGGGTTGAGTTCGTTGCTGATGTCGCGCAACTGGTCGATGGCCTGCTCGAGCATGTTCTGGATTTCGGCGGCGCGCTGGTCGACGCCGGGGGCGGTGTCGCGAAAATCCATGCGCATGGCGTCCAGCTGGAGGCCGACGGCGCTCAGCACCTGGCTGACGTCGTCGTGCAATTGGCGCGATACCCGGGCGAGCGTGGTTTCGTGCTGAGTCGAGAGCCGGCCAGAAGTTTTTCGGCCATCGCCGGCGCAAGCGGTTGCGCTGGCAGGTTTTGTCGCGCGAGTTGGAGTGTGTCGCTCATCTTCAGCGCGCGAGCTACTTCCGAGTCAGTACTCGTCTTGGCGGCGGCGACGACGTTGCGGGCCACCAGGCCGTACTTCTCCATCAGCTCTTGCGGGCGTTCCGGATTCGGCGTAGGTGTCCTGGATGCCGACGAATTCCATGGGGCAGGGATGCGTTTCGGCGACGACTTGGGCGACGCGCACGCCGAGGCCGGTAGCGACCAGATGTTCTTCGGCGACCACGATGGCGCGGGTTTCCGCGGCGGCGCGCTCGATGGCTTCGCGATCGAGCGGCTTGATGGAGTACATGTCGATGACGCGCGCGGAGACGCCTTCGGCTTCGAGCGCTTCGGCGGCGCGAATGGCTTCGGCGACCAGCAGGCCGTGTGGCGATGATGGTGACGTCCGAGCCGTCGATCAGTTGGACGGAGCCGCCGATCTCGAATTTCTGATCGGGCGCGTGGACAATGGGCGCTTTGGGGCGGCCGGCGCGAATGAACACGGGGCCGACATGGGCGGCCGAGGCGTGCACCAGCGCGGTGCATCGCGACTTCGTCGGCCGGCGAGAGCACCGTGAAGCCGGGCAGCGAGCAGGCCAGGCCGAGATCCTCGATGCTCATCTGCGACGGGCCGTCTTCGCCGATCGAGATGCCGCTGTGCGTGCCCACCACTTTGACGTTTACGTTGGGATAGGCCACGGCGACGCGCAGTTGCTCGAATCCTTTGTTGATGGCGAAGCAGGAGAAGCTGGCGGCGAACGGAATCTTGCCGCTGGAAGCCAGGCCGGCGGCGATGCCGATCATGTTGGCTTCGGCGATGCCGCATTCGAAGAAGCGGTCGGGAAATTCCTTGGCGAAGAAGTGCGTGTAGGTGGACTTCGAGAGATCGGCGTCGAGCGCCACGATGTCGGTGTTGCTGCGGCCGGCCTCCACCAGCGCTTTGCCGAAAGCTTCGCGCGTGGCCATTCCGAGCTTGAGTTCGAATTTGGTTTTGGTTTCCATCTATGCCAGCTCCGCCAGTGCTTTTTCCATTTCGTCCTGCGTGGGCGCGACGCCGTGGAACTTCGGATTGTTCTCCATGAATGAGACGCCTTTTCCTTTGATGGTGTGGGCGATGATCGCGGTGGGCTGGTCCTTGGTGCGCGGCGGCTTCGGCGAACGCGGCCTGCAGCGCGGGGATGCTGTGGCCGTCCAGATCGATGGTGTGCCAGTTGAAGGCGCGCCATTTGTCGGGCAGCGGGTCGAGCGGCATGATGTCGTTGACGAAGCCGTCGAGCTGGATGTGGTTGTAGTCGACGATGGCGACCAGGTTGTCGACGTTCTTGTCGCCCGCCGAACATGGCCGCTTCCCAGATTTGGCCTTCCTGGATTTCGCCGTCGCCCAGCACGACGTAGGTGCGCGAGGGGCTGCTGATCGAGTTTGGCGGCGAGCGCCATGCCGATGCCGATCGAGAGGCCTTCGCCGAGCGATCCGGTGGACGCTTCGAGCGCGGGAATGAAGCGCACGTCCGGATGGCCCTGATAGATGGAGCCGAGCTTGCGCAGCGTGTTGAGTTGGTCCTTGGGCGTGTAGCCGCATTCGGCGAACACGCTGTAGAGGACCGGGCGCGGCGTGGCCTTTCGAGAGAATGAAGCGGTCGCGATCGGGCCACTTCGGATTCGCGGGATCGTGGCGCATGACGTCGAAGATACAGCGTGACCAGGATTTCGACCGCGGAGAGCGAGCCGCCGGGGTGGCCGGATTTGGCGTGCGTGATCATTTCGACGATCTCGCGGCGGATCTGCTTGGCGATGGCTTCGAGTTCGGCTACGTTACTCGTCTTTTTCATCTGTCCTTGTCTAATGTAGCAATGAGCGGGACGGGATGTCGAAGCGGCGGGCGAGTTCGCGAGCGACTTCATCGAGCGTGGTGAAGAGGACGGCATGGAGGCCGAGCGCTTCGGCGGCGCGGATGTTTTCGGGGCGGTCGTCGAGGAAGAGAGTTTCGGACGGCGCGACGCCGAGGGCGGCGATGGAGTGTTCGAAAATTTCGGGTGCGGGTTTGGCGATGCGGAGATCGCAGGAGAAAGTCCGGTGATGGAAGGGAGGGAGCCACTCGCAGCGCGTGATGTATTCGCGCACCGGAATTGGCATGTTGGAGAGGATCGCGGTGCGGACTCCGGCGGCGTGCAGCGCTCCCGCCCATTCGGGGATGACGGGCGCGGGATGCGACCAGCTTCGGCTGTCGATTTCGATCAGCGTGGCGAGTTGCGACTCAGTTAGGTCGCGCGAGCCGACGTCGGCGACGTTGTGCCAGTAGGTGGCAGGATCGAGTGCGGCTTCGTCGTAGGCCAGACGGAATTGCCAGTAGAGTTCAACGAAGCGCGGGACGGGCAGGTTGAGGATCGCCGCCATCGCTTGGACTTCGGCCTCCGGCTGTGCCTGGCTGAGGACATTGCCGTAGTCGAAGATGACGGCGCGTGCATGTGCGGATGGTTTCATGAACGCTTTTGATCTCGGTCCAGAGCCGATCGCGCAGGCGCTGGGTTTTGGGGTCGACTGTTTCGGACGGCCCATTCGCCGCGAGCGATGATCTCGTCGCTGGCGATAGAGTGTCGAGTTGTCGCGAAATTCGGGCGGAAAGAGTTTGCGCGCGCCGGCAGTTGGTGGTGGTGGTGCGGGCCGCGAGGCGTTGGCGGCGGCGATATCGGGACGCAGCAGGAAATTCATGAAATGGTGCGCGAGCTCCGGGTGCTTGCTCTCGCGCAGAATCACGGCAGAGTCGGGATAAACCGCGTAGCCTTCGCCCGGATAGACGAAGCCGACGTCGCGCGAGGCGTCCATGGCCTGCTGCGCTGTAGTGTTCCACATGTGCGCGGCCAGTATGTCGCCGGAGACGAGCTGGTCGCGCGCTTCGGCGTTGAGGTAGGCGCGCAGCAGCGGCTTCTGGCGGACGGCTTCGTCGCGGGCGCGGCCCAGCTCAGCGGGATCGGTGGCGTTGATCGAGTAGCCGAGCTTCTTGAGACACGCGCCCGAGTGTGTCGAACGGATCGTCGAGCATGGTGATGCGGCCGCGCAGGCGTTGGTCCCACAGGTCGGCCCAGGCGCGCGGCGGCGGGATCGAGTTTGCGGTTGTAGGCGATGCCGGCGGCGGTGACCATGTAGGGGATCGACCAGTGCAGCTCGGGATCCCAGGCCGGCTTTTGGAAGCGCGGCTCAAGCTGATCGAGATTCGTGAGCAGCGAGTGGTCGAGCGGCGCGAGCAGGTGGTTGGCGAGCATCGGCTTGACGATGTAGTTGGTGGGAAAGACAATGTCCCAGCCGGAATTGCCGCCCATCACGCGCGCGAGCATCTCTTCGTTGCTTTCGTAGATGGCGTAGCGGACGCGAACGCCGGAGTCGGCTTCGAACTTCGGGACGGTATCGGGCGCGATGTAGCTCGACCAGTTGAAGACGTTGAGGCGGGGACGGCGGTCGGTGCAGGCGGCCAGACGCGGCGGCGCCGAGCAGGAACGTGCGGCGGTTCATCGGGCGCGCAGCCTTTCGGAGATCAGAATCAAGCTGCCGAACCCCACCACGATCATCGCCGAGAGCGCGTTGACGACGGGATTCACGCCGCGGCGCGCGATGGCGTAGATCACCATGGGCAGCGTTTCGGAATTGACGCCGGCCACCAGGCTGGTGATGACGTAGTCGTCGAACGAGACGGTGAAGGCGAGCAGAGCGGCGGCGATGACGCCGGGCCGGATCGACGGGGAGCGTGACGTGGCAGAAACGCCTGCCATTCGTTGGCGCCCAAGTCGAGCGCGGCTTCTTCGAGCGCGGGGTCGACCGAACGCAGCCGCGCCAGCACGACGATGACGACGAACACGATGGAGAACGACACGTGCGCCAGAATCACGGTGTGCATTCCGAGCTGCACGCGCAGGAATCGGAAAATCCATTGGTAGAAAGCGAGCAGCGAGATGCCGGTGACGATTTCGGGCGTGACCAGCGAAAGATAAAGCGTGCCGGAGAGCACCGGCGAGCTGCGCTTCCAGAGACCGTAGGCGCACAGCGTGCCGATGATGGTGGCGGCGAGTGTCGCGACGATCGCGATGATCAGGCTGTTGATGGCGGCATCGGTGAGTTGGGCGTCGCGGAATGCCTCGGCGTACCAGTGCAGCGAAAAGTCCTTGCCAGACGGTGAAGCGCGATTGGTTGAAGCTGAAGATCGCAAGCACGAGCAGCGGCAGGTGCAGGAACAGATATGCGGCGAGCGCGTAGATGGAGAGCGATGCGCCGGCGCGTTTCATACCAGTCCTTCCGCGTCGCGGCGCGCGAAGAGCATCAGCAGCGCCATCACGATTGCCATCAGGGCGAGCGAAATGGCGGAGCCGAACGGCCAGTCGCGCGCGGTGGTGAACTGGTTCTGGATCAGGTTGCCGATCATGACGGACTTGCCGCCGCCCAGCAGGTCGGGCGTGAGATAAGCGCCGAGGCACGGGATGAAGGTGAGGATCGCGGCGGCGCGGATGCCGGGCGCGGAGAGCGGAAGGACGACGCGCGTGAGAGTGGCGCAACGGCTTCGCGCCGAGGTCGGCCGCGGCTTCGAGCAGGCTCGGATCCAGGCGCTCGAGTGTCGCGTACAGTGGCAGCACGACGAACGGCAGGTACGAGTAGACCAGGCCGAGGATCACCGCGCCGTCGTTGTAGAGCAGCGGCAGCGGGTCGTGGATCAAGCCGAGCTTTTCGAAGCACCGTGTTGATGAGGCCGGTGTCGCGCAGCAGAAACATCCAGGCGTAGGTGCGGACCAGGAAGCTGGTCCAGAACGGGAGAATCACCAGGCTGAGGTAGAGGTTCTTGCGTTTGTCCGAGCGCGAGATGAACAGCGCGAGCGGGAAGCCGAGCAGCAGGCAGAGGATCGTGGATACGCCGGCGATCCAGAAGGAGCGCCAGAGGATGGCGAGATAGATCGGGTCGACCAGTCGCTGGTAGCTTTCGATGGTCCAGGGCAGGGAAATGCCGCCGTACGGGCCGCGCGTTTCGAGGCTGTAGGCGCAGGATGATGACGAGCGGCGCGAGGAAGAGCGAGCAGCATCACGGTCCAGGTCGGAGCGAGGAACCACGCGCGCAGGCGGTTCATTCGAAGCGCAGCTCGTCGGCCGGGTGCCACCAGAGGAAGACTTCGTCGCCGGGCGCGAAGGTGATCGCCGCATGGCGCGAGACTTCGGCGACCACGGATTCGCCCGTCGTCAGTCGCGCTTCGACGTGCAGGCAGTTTCCGAGGAACGTCGACTGCGACCACGGTGGCGGGGCGCGATGGCGCGTCCGATGGCGCTGCCTTTGCGATGCGCGTGGCTTCTGGCCGGACGCCAACGCCGTCGATCCAGTTCAGCGCGCCGAGGAATGAGGCGACGAAGCGCGTTTGCGGGCGCAGGTAGATCTCTTCGCGGCGTGCCGGTCTGCTGGAGCTTGCCCGAGTGCATGACGCCCAGGCGGTCCGACATGGACAGTGCTTCTTCCTGATCGTGCGTGACGAACAGGAACGTGATGCCGACGCGCCGCTGGATGTTCTTCAGCTCCGCGCGAACCTGTTTGCGCAGATTGGGATCGAGCGCCGAGAGCGGTTCGTCGAGCAGCAGGACGTCGGGCTCCAGCACCAGCGATCGCGCCAGGGCCACGCGCTGGCGCTCGCCGCCTGAGATTTCCGATGGAAGCCGCGATTCTTTGCCTGAGAGCTGAACCAGATCGAGCACCTCGGCGACGCGCTTCGCAATGTGATTCTCGGCCCGGCGCCGAAGCCCGAACTCGACGTTCTCGCGCACCGTGAGATGCGGGAACAGCGCGTAGCTTCTGAAAGACCGTGCTGACGTTGCGCTGGTAAGGCTTCAGGTGCTGGATGCCGGCGCCATTGAGGCGGATCTCGCCGCTGGTTGGATCTTCGAAGCCGGCGATCATGCGCAGGGTGGTGGTCTTGCCGCAGCCCGACGGTCCGAGCAGCGAGAAAAATTCGCCGCGCTCGATGCGCAGCGAGACGGAATCCACGGCGCGGTGCGTGGGATAGTGCTTCGAGAGATCGCGCAGCTCGAGGACACACTCGGTGCTGTTCACGTTGCGACAGCGGCCGGCTCGGCGGTGCGGTACGGCAGTTTGCAGGCGAGCCGATCGACCACGGCCGCGATTCCGTCCGAGCCCAGCATGTAAGATGCATGGGCCAGACATCCGAGATAGAACTGTTCGAAGTACATGCCGGTCCCTCGGAGGATGATCGGCGGAAGGTCGCGCCTTCCGCGCGCGGCGGCTCAGGCCTACTTGCCGGCGTTGAACCGCTTTTCGATCTCAGCCCAGTTTACAACGCTCCACCAGGCGCCGATATATTCGGGGCGGCGGTTTTGATACTTCAAATAGTAGGCATGCTCCCAAACGTCCAGGCCCATGATGGGAAATTGTCCGTCCATCACGGGGCTGTCCTGATTGGCGGTGGAGATGATCTCGAGGGCGCTGCCTTTCTTGATGAGCCAGGCCCAGCCGGAGCCGAAGCGCGTTGTGGCGGCGGCATTGAATTTTTCCTTGAACTGATCGAAGCCGCCGAACGCGCTGTTGATGGCTTGCGCGATGTTGCCGCTCGGATTGCCGCCCGCTTTGGGCGCCATGATCTGCCAGAACATCGAGTGATTGATGTGGCCGCCGGCGTTATTGCGGACGGCGGTGCGAATGTTTTCCGGAACGATGGCGCAGTTGTTAGCCAGCAGCTCTTCCAGCGTTTTGTTTTGCAGATCGGGCGCCGATTCAAGCGCCTTGTTCACGTTGTTGACGTAGGCAGCGTGGTGCTTGCCGTGATGGATTTCCATGGTCTGCTTGTCGATGTAAGGTTCCAGCGCGTCGAACGCGTAGGGAAGCGGGGGAAGTGTGAATGCCATAGTTGTCTCCTCTTGAGTTTTCAGCCGGTGAATCCTCCGGCTTTTTCGAAAGCGTCGGCGATACGGAACATGCCCGTCTCGTCGAAGTGCCGTGTCAAAATCTGCAAGCCCACCGGCAGGCCGGCGGCGGTCTTGCCGCACGGAACGCTCATACAGGGAATGCCTGCCAGGTCGCCGGTGATGGTGTAGATATCAGATAGATACATTTCGAGCGGGTCGTCGAGTTTTTCGCCGAGCTTGAATGCAGGAAAGGGCGAAACCGGCGCGACGATGGCGTCCACGTCGGCGAAAGCGTTCTCAAAATCCTGTGCGATGAGGGCGCGCACACGCTGGGCCTTGAGATAGTAGGCGTCGTAGTAGCCGTGGCTCAGCACGTAAGTTCCGAGCATGATGCGGCGTTTGCACTCGGCGCCGAAGCCTTCGCCGCGCGTGGAGCGGTACATGTCGCTGAGCGTGTCGGAGGCCGCGCGCGTGGTGTAGCGGACGCCGTCGTAGCGCGCCAGGTTCGAGCTGGCTTCGGCAGTGGCGATGATGTAGTAGCAGGCGACCGCGTACTTGGTGTTGGGCAGGCTGATTTCGCGAATTTCGCAGCCGAGTTTTTTCAGCGTGTCGATGCCGCGCTGGATCAAGTCGCCGGATTCGCTGGTGAGTCCTTCGAAGTATTCGCGCGGGACGCCGAGCTTCAAGCCCGCCACCTTGCCATCCAGTTGTCCGACGTAATCGGGCACGGGCGCGAAAGCTGAGGTGGCGTCGCACTCGTCGCGTCCGGCCATGGTTTGCGAGAACCAGAGCGGCGTCGCGCACGGTGCGTCCGAACGGTCCGATGTGATCGAGCGAGCTGGCGAACGCTACCAGACCGTAGCGCGAGACTCGGCCATAGGTCGGAGTGACGCCGACGACGCCGCAAAACGACGCGGGTTGGCGAATGGAGCCGCCGGTGTCCGAACCGAGCGCGACGACAGCGGTGCCTTGCGCAACCGCAGCCGCCGATCCGCCGCTCGATCCGCCGGGCACGCGATCGAGCGCCGCCGGGTTCTTCACCGGACCGAAGGCGGAATTTTCGTTGGACGATCCCATCGCGAACTCGTCGCAATTGGTCTTGCCGATGATCATCGCGCCGGCCTCTTCGAGCCGGATGACGGCGGTCGCGTCGTAAGGCGGAATGTAGCGCTCCAGCAGCCGGGATCCGCAAGTGGTCCGAAGGCCGCGCGTGACGATCACGTCCTTGACGGCCAGGGGGACGCCCGCGAGTGCGCCGGGATCTTCGCCGGCCGCCAGTTTCCGATCCACACGTTCGGCTGCGGCGAGCGCGCGTTCGGGCGAGAAATGGAGATAAGCGCCGGTTTCCGGATTCACGGCCTGCGCGAATTCGAGTGCCGCCCGCGCGATTTCCACGGCGCTGAACTGGCGCGCCGCCAACCCTTCGCGAATCTGATCAATGGTGAGAGTGGCGACTCCGGCGACGCCTGCACTCATCGCTCGATCACCTTGGGGACCTTGTAGTATCCGGCGCCCGGGAGCGGCGCATTGGCTAACGCGTCGTCGTTCGAAAGCGTCGGGCGTTCGCGATCTTCGCGCAGAGTGGCGGTTTCGCCGGCTTCGTAGAGCACCTGGGCCATGGGCTGCACGTTAGACGTGTCCAGCTCATCTAATGTGTCCATGTGGGTAAGGATTTCGTCCAGATCCTTGGACAGGCGCGCGATCTCGTCATCGGTGAGCTTGAGGTTAGCGAGATCGGCAACGTAACGAACCTCGGTTTCGGTGATCTTCACGCCGACGCCTTTTTGCGGGCTTGCTTATATACGATGCGGAAGGCTGGGTCGCGGATTCCGTCCGCTTCGTCGAGCGAGTCGACGGCGGGCCGGACGCTCTGAGCCAGTTGAGGCGGCCGGCGCACGGCGGCGGGCACGATACGAAATTCGAGATCGCTAACGATCCCGGCGCCGAGGATTTCCGAGAGTCGCGGCAGGATCTGACGGCGCAGATGGAAAAGCTGCTTCTGCCAAATGGCGTCTTCCACTTCAACGACCAGGTTCCCGCGCACCAGGGCCTTCGCCGACGCATGACGGGCGACATTTTTTCCAACGGCGAGCGGCCACGCCGCGCGCGCCAGGTCATCCGGAGAGACGGCGTCGGAGAGTTTCAATTTTGCGATGGACTTTGCGGCGAGTTCCATGCGGGGCGAATCCAATTTTAGCATCCGGGCTGAGGCGCGCGTTCACATGACGTGAACGCGTGAGTTGATCTGCGGGGCCGCTACTGCGCCACCGGCAGCTTCACCGTGTTGGCCACTCGATCGCCTTGCTTCAGCACGACGTCGAGGTCGCCCGATCGCGCATTGGACGGTACTTGGAAAACCACCTGGTAGAGGCCCACCGACCTGGGCGTCAAGCCCGCGTAGGCGATTTGAGCCTGTTGTTGTCGACCGTAACCGTCGGCTGCACGGTGACACGCGCGAACGGTTCGACATCCGGCGCAGCCTGACCCGAGGGAACACTGGGATTGGTAGCGCCCATCCCGACCACGTACATGATGATGTATTCGCCCGGCTTCGCGGGATTCGCCGAAGTAACCAGACGTGAAGTCGGCGTTGTGCTGCGCCTTGATGTGCGCTCCGTTCTGCACGCTGGGCGGCTCGGGGCCGTCCAGATTCGACAACACGCCCGGCGTGGCGGGCGCGAAGTCGATGGTCTCCGGCAAGCTCAGCGCGTTGTTGACGCTGACCAGAATCGGATACTGCTGGCTGGTATCGAGTTCATTCGGGATCTGCACGTTGAGCTGCCCGTCGCTCAAGAAATAGAGCGGCGCCTGGTAAGGACCAACCAGCGCATACGTACCGTTGAACTGCGTTGGAATGGGAAGCACGCCCGGCTCGACGGTGTTCAGCGCGAGTCCGGAGCCATACACCTGCGCGATGGTCCCCGGCGCGACGGGCTGGCCCACTACGGGATTCAGATTGTTCAGCGTGCCGCCGTGCGCGAGGCTGGGCACCAGCGCCTGGTTCTGCAAGACTCCGCCGATGAGCTGCGCGGTGGCGGCTTGCAGGGGAGTCGCGGTGGCATTGAGGTCCACCGTCATCTGGGAGCTCTTTTGGCCCGGCTGCCAGGTGGCGGAATAGATCGCGCCCTGGCCGTCGTTATGCAGGGTCAAGGGAGCATCGCCGTTAGAGAAGCTCGCGACCACAGAGCCGTTGGAGATCGGCGTACCGCAATCGTCGTTGAGCTGCACGATCAGTGTGGCAGGCCACTTGGCGGGTACCGAGAAGTTGTTCACCAGGCCGGTTTCAGTGAGCGCCAGTTTGGCGGGCGCGCATCCGGACGCACGGGGTGCGAGCGCGGACGATCCCGGCGTCGCGCCGGCCGGAACCACCACCGCTGTTACGTTCACGGTGCGAACGGCACCGGAGATGGAGACGCTGGCGCTTCCGGAATAAATGCCGGCGGCCAAGCCTGAGGGATCGACGGACAATGAGAAATTACCGGGAAGCTGTCCGCTGGACGTGCCGGAGGTCGGGCTCGCGATGAGCCATTTGGCGCCGTCGGCCGTGGTCGCCGCGACCTGGAACGGCACGGGCGACGTGCTGCTTGTGTTTACGTTGACGAACTGCACGGGCGTCTCAGCGCCGCCTGCGACTGCGGCGAAAAACAGACCGGCGGGACTCAGGTCGGGCAAGGGAAGCGAGCCGGCTGGCGCCAGATCCAGAACGGCTGCGACGTAGACAGGCGAATTCTGCGCATTCGAGTCGGAAATCTTGATCAGCGCGTAGTGGCCGCCCGGCGCCAATTGGGTCGCGTTGGGTTTTAGAGAAATACTGAGTGAACCGGGAGTGCCGGTGGTGGCAATGCCACTGGTGGAAGCGAGAGCGAGTATGTCCTCGCCGCCGGCGATGGACGCAGTCCAGTTGATGGTGCTGGAGGGTGCGCCGAGATTGAGAATCTTGACGATCTGGCTGTTTGAGTATCCGCCGCCCTGCTGCGCCTGAAAACGCAGACCGGTCTGGCTGGCGCCGAGAACCGGGCCAGACTTGGAGACGAACACCGAGATCGGAACGTCGTAGCGCTTGCCGAGGGAAGTGATGCGGACGGTATCGCTGTGACTACCGGGCTGCAAGCCTTGCGTGTTGGCGCGAACCTGGACGAACACCGGGGTCGTTCTTCACGTTCTGGCCCGAGCTGGGCGTGATGGATATCCAGGGGCTGCCGCCGAGCACGACGGCGCTGAAGGGGAGCGGGCCTGCAGCGCTCAGGCCGGCAAGTGGGTGGATTTCCTGGGATTTCGAAGCGAGTCCGCTTCCAGTGCTGCTGGTGAGAACCAGGTCCTGCTCTAGGATCCCGGGCGTTTGCGTGGCGCAGTCGGATCTCGTCGGGAACGATGTGCAGTTCCGGAGTTGTCGAATCGATCGTCAAATTGACCGTGACGTCGGTTTCGATCCATTGGCGTCGAAGATTCGGACGCGCGCGCTCGACTTTCCGGCCGGCAGGAGCGCCTTGGTCGGCGGTAACCACCACTTGAGCCGGGGCGGTTCCGTCGACCGGTTTCGACTTTCAGAGAGAAACGGAACAGGAACATTGGGTTGGCCGCCGTCCATCAGTATGCGGTAACTCGAACGCGCTGGAACCCGCGGCGGGAGAGATCGAAATCGCCTGCGAGGGGGGCGTATTGCCGCCTTCGGTGGCGGTGAAATCCAGGCTGGTGGGCGTGATCTGGAGCGACGGATCGACACTCGCGAACGTGACCTCGAACGTTTTGGTTGGAGACGATACGTTGAAGCTGTCCCTTACTCCGACGCCAAACGTGTACGTGCCGGCTTGCGGAGATGGCACGTTCAGCACGCCAACGCTATTCACCACGAACCCCGGCGGAAGACTGGAAACGAAGAAGGTATAGGGGGGCACGCCTCCTTGGACCGTGAACGTTATCGAGTAGGGGCGTCCGGCCGCTCCGTCGGGGAGTGGCGATGGCGTGGAGATTGACGGCGCTGGGTTGATGGTTAACGAAAACTCGCCGTCGGAAGCGCCGCCATGCGCCTCCATTACGGTGACGCTGAAGGTCTTGACTCCCGCCTTGTCTGGTGTTCCGCTTAAGATACCGTTGGAGGACAACGTCAAACCGGATGGAAGGCTATTGGGGTTGAAGGGGCTGGTGGCTTCAGCGGTGAAGGTGTACGGAGCGGCGCACCCCGTGCCGTTGAAAGTCAGACGATACGGAACGTCGACCTCGCCAGCCGGGAGCGGTGATGTGGTGGCGAATTTCGGCGTACATGCGGCGATGCTGAAGCTCAGAACGCCGCCGCCTTGGTCCATCGACATGTCCGTTATGAAGACACCGAATTGAAATACTCCTGGCTGTGTTGGTGTGCCTTGCACCAGACCCGATGAACTCATCGTGAGACCCGGCGGCAACATGCCCGTTTCGCCATCGTATTGGACCGTGTAGGGACCGCCGTCGCCACCGGTTATGCCGATCTGGTAGGTGTACGGCACGCCGACGATTCCGCTCGGAGGGGAATTGGTAATGCCAATCGGCGTCGATTGTGCCAGTGCGGCAACGCTCAACGCCCATGTCAGAACGACGGTCAGGCCAAATCGACGCATTATGCGTCTATTCTACAGCGATGGTACGAATGGAACCATCCTATGTTTCCGTACGTCTTCTTACATAGAGAAGCGTAAGTCAGTTCTAACCTTCTCCTCCTCTGGTTGGCGCGGCTGCCAAAGTGGGCCGCGCCTCTTTTGTTAGAGGCCTTATTTGTTAGCGACTTCCGAAAGTTTCTGGAAGAATTTCTTGATGATCAATTTGGCGGTCGTGTCGATCAACCGCTGGCCAACGCTGGCGATGGTTCCGCCCACCTGGACGTCGCCATCGTAGCTGACTTCGGTGGATTCGCCGTTCGGAATTAGGGTAAGCGCGCCTTCGCCCTTCAGGAATCCGATCTTTCCGCTGCCTTCCACCATCAGCTTGAAGCTTTCGGGCGGATGCTGATCGGCGAGCCGCACTTTGCCGCCGAACTGCCCGCCGATGCTGGCGATGACGACTTTCATCTTCATTTCGTACTCGTCTTCGGCGATCTTGTGAAGCTGATCGGTGCCGGGCATGCACTGCGCCAGGACGTCGGGATCCTGGAGCAGTTGATAGGTGCGATCTCGGGGTGCAGGAACGGCGTAAGAACCGCTGATCTTCAAGCCGTCCTCGAGAGCGCGATGGCGAGGGCGCGCATGGCGTAGACGCGGGCCAGGTGTTTGCGATAGTCGCCCGAAGCGTGCAGATCGGAGTTGGCGTCAACGCCTTCGGCCACTGCCGTGGCGGCATTTTGAATATCGGACGGTGCTGCCAGAGGACCCTTCGAGCGCTTTCTCGACCTGCGTTGCGCGGAACGGTTTGCCCGCTCAGGCCTGTTACACCGACGCGCGCCATGGCGATCTTACCGCCGGATTTGCGGATTCGTGCGGCCACGCCGACGATGGCGAAGCCGGACGCCGGCTGGAGCATTTTCTGGTAACTGGTTCCAATGGACTGGTCCTCGATCGGCACGACGACGGCGCGAACAATTTCGCCGGGTTCGAGCGCGGTGGTGAAGGTGTCGACGAAGAAATCGGCGATCGGGATTTCGCGTTTGGATTTCGCGGTGACCAACTCGACTTTGGCTTCGAGCGCCAGAAGCGAAGCGGGATAGTCGGCCGCGGGATCGGCATGCGCGATACTGCCGCCGATGGTGCCCACGTTGCGGACCTGCAGGTCGCCGATGTGCGAAGCGGCCTCGGCCAGCAGCGGGCACTTTGAACGCACCAGCGGCGAATTTTCCACCTGGTAATGCGTGGTAGTGGCGCCGATACGCAGCGTGCCGCCTTCGTCGTGGATGAAGTTCAAGTCGGCGATGCGGCCGATGTCCACGAGCTGCGCGGGAGCGGCCAGCCGCAGCTTCATCAGCGGGATCAGGCTCATGCCGCCGGCCAGCACTTTGGCGTCGTCGCTTGAGAGCTGGCGCAGCGCATCGTCGAGCTTGGTGGGCGCGGAATACTCGAAGTTTTGCGCGATCATGCTTTGCCTCCTGCTTGGACCAGGTTCCAGATTTTTTCGGGTGTCAGTGGCATGTCGATGTGACGCACGCCGAGCGGGCTGAGCGCATCCACGACCGAGTTGACCACCGCGGGCGAGCATCCGATGGTTCCGGCTTCGCCCACGCCTTTCACGCCGAGCGGATTCACGGGCGACGGCGTTTCAGTGTGGCTGGTTTCGATCCACGGGATGTTGCTGGCTTTTGGCATCGCGTAGTCCATGAACTCGCCGGTGATGAGCTGGCCGTTATCGTCGTAGACGGCCTGTTCCCAGAGCGCCTGGCCGAGTCCTTGGACTACGCCGCCGTGGACCTGGCCGTCGACGATCAGCGGGTTGATGATCTTGCCGCAATCGTCCACCGCGACGTAGCGCTTGATCTGGATGGCGCCGGTTTCGCGATCCACTTCCGTAATCACGATGTGGGCGCCGAACGGGAACGTGAAGTTGGGCGGCTCCCAGAAGTACGTCGCCACCAAGCCGGGCTCGGTGTTAGGCGGCAGCTTCATGGCGCGGTAGGTGGCCGAAGCGATTTCCGACAACGGCACCGACTTGCCGGTTTTGTTGTCGACGCACGCGCCGTTGGAGAACGAAACGTCCTCCGATTCGAGCAGCATCGCGCCGTATTTCTTGATCTTTTCCTTGAGCTCCTGGATCGCATAGTAGACCGCCGGCCCGCCGACCGCGGTGCCGCGGCTGCCGAACGTTCCGATGCCGTATTGCACGATGGCGGTGTCGCCGTGCAGCACCAGCACGTCGTCGATGCCAACGCCCAGTTCGTCAGCGGCGATCTGGGCGAAGGTGGTCTCCTCGCCCTGGCCGTGCGGCGAGGAGCCGGTCATTACGGTAACCGTTCCGCCCGGCTCGATCTTCACTGTGGCGCTCTCCCAGCCGCCTGCGGGCGTGGCGGGCGAGGGACCGAAGGCGCAAATTTCGCCATACGCCGACATGCCGATCCCGAACAAACGGCCGTCCGTGCGCGCCTGCTTCTGCTCCTCCCGCAGTTTTTTGTAACCGGAGATATCGAGCGCCTTTTCGAGCGGCGCGGCGTAGTTGCCGCTGTCATAACTGAGACCGGTGGCGGTGGCGTAAGGGAATTCGTCCTTGCCGATGAAATTCTTAAAGCGGATTTCGGCCGGATCCATCTTCAATTCCGCCGCCAGGATGTCCACCATGCGCTCGATGCCATGCGTGGCTTCCGGGCGGCCGGCGCCGCGATAAGCATCCGTCGCCATGCAATTGGTGAACACCCCGACGATGTCGGCGCGAATGTTCTGGCACTTGTAGAGACCCGGCATCATCAGGACCGATAGCGTCGGGATAGCCGGCGTGAGCAGTGTGATGAAACGCGCCGAGATCCTGAATCAGCTTCAGCTTGATGGCCAGAATGGTTCCGTCGCGCTTGGCCGCGACTTCGTAGTAGTCGACGTGGCCGCGGCCCGTGAATTGTGCCGGTGAAGTTTTCGCGCCGGCTCTCAATCCACTTGATGGGCTTGCCGATTTTCATCGCGATGAAGCCCATGAGCGCTTCTTCGGCGTAGACCTGGATCTTGCTTCCGAACCCGCCGCCGATTTCGGGCGTCACTACCCGCAGATGATTCTCCGGCAGCCCCAGCATCGCCGCCAGCAGCGTGCGCGCCAGATGCGGGATCTGGGTGGTAGGTGGATAGTCATCAACTTGTCGCCGGAGCGCCAGTCGGCCACGCACCCGCGGGTCTCCATTGAATTGGGGACCAGGCGCTGGCTGGTGATGCGCTGCTTCACCACCACTTCCGCTTCGCCGAACGCCTTGTCCACTTCGCCGCCTTCCTGGTGGAAGGTGAACGCGGTGTTGTCCGGCCACTCGGGATGCACGGCCGGTGCGCCCGGCGCGAGCGCCTTCTCGGGATCGGTGACCGCGGGAAGTGGCTCGTATTCGACTTCGACGAGATCGGCGGCGTCGCGCGCGATGTAGCGGTCCGTCGCCACCACTACCGCCACCGGGTGTCCGACGAAGTACACGCGGTCGATCGCCAATAGATGATGATGCGGCACGCGCAGCCCGGGCAGCGATGCGCCGCACGGAACCGGCGCGCACTTCTCCGTGTCCTTTCCGATGAAGACCGCGGCGACGCCGGGCAGTTCCTGCGCGGGCTTGATGTTGATCGACTTGATGCGCGCGGCGCCATGCGGGCTGCGAACGATGACGGCGTGGTGCATGCCGGGCATCTGGATGTCGTCGACGTAAGTCGCGGTGCCGGTGATGAGGCGCGGATCTTCGCGGCGGCGGATGCGCTTGCCAACCAGTGTGTCGGATTTCGTGATGGTGGTTGCCATGGTGATGCCCTCGCTTACGCCTTCCCTGCCGACGCCGCGGCCGATTTCACCGCGTTCACGATGTGCTGGTAGCCGGTGCAGCGGCACAGATTGCCTTCCAGTCCGTGGCGAATTTCTGCTTCGGTCGGGTTGGGATTCCGTTCCACGATCTGCTTGGCGGTCATGATCATTCCGGGCGTGCAGTAACCGCACTGCAGCGCGTGCTCGTTCCAGAACGCTTCCTGCATGGGATCGAGCTTGCCGTCGGCGGCCAGGCCTTCGATGGTGAGAACGTTGCGGCCGTCGGCCTGGACCGCGAACATGGTGCAACTCTTGATCGCTTTTCCGTCGACGTGAACCGTGCAAGCGCCGCACAGCGAGGTCTCGCAAGCGATGTGCGGGCCGGTGAGTCCGGCCACTTCGCGCAGGTAGTGAATGAGCAGCATGCGAGGCTCTACGGTGTCGCTGCGCTTCTTTCCATTGATGGTTAAAGTGATGGTTTGGGTCATGGCTGAAATACCAGCGGATATGAACATAGCACAAGTAGGAAGGTTTCAGGTGTCAGGTGTCGCTCTTCAGGCGTTAGGTGTCAGGTATCGGTGTTGGGTGCGATGTTTTCTTGGAACACGCCGGATCGTATCAGCCACGCGTTCGCATGGGTGCGTGCGTCACACCTAGTCTTGACGCAACGTGATCATGGGGTCTACCGACATAGCCCGGCGGGCCGGAATGTAGCAGGCTACGAGCGCGGCGGACGCGAGCAGCAGAGCGGTCGTGCTGAACGCGGTCGCATCGTTCGCGCTTACGCCGTAGATCAGGCTCGAGAGGATGCGGGCCAATGCAATCGAGATCGCGAGGCCAATGCCGAGACCGGTCAGGGTCAAGAAAAGGCCGCGGCGGCCGACCATGCGGAGTATGTCTTTACGCGCGGCTCCGAGCGCCAAGCGAATGCCGATTTCGCGAGTTCGTTCCGCAACCGTGTAGGCCATCAGGCCGTAAATTCCGGCGGCGGAGAGCAGGATCGCGATGCCGCCCAAGACGGCCAGCATGACGGCTACATAGGAGAGCCCGATCAACTGCCCGGAGATGACGCGGTCGAGAGTCTTGATCTCCCACAATGGCCGCTCGGCGTCGAGCGCCGAAATCGCGCGACGCGCCGGAGCAGCCAAGGCGAGAGGATCGCCTTTGGCACGGACGGCCACATAGGTGTAGTAGAGCGCCGACTGCCGATAGGGCTGATAAATGACCGGAGCGATTTCAGTTATCCAGGGGTTGTAGCGCACGTCCTTGACGATGCCGACTACGGTCAGCCACTCGCCCGCCGCACCGACGCGAACGCGGTGGCCGATGGCATCCGCGTCTGGCCAATTTCGGCGGGCGAAATTTGCCGACACGATGGCGACGGGCTGCGTGCCGGGACCATCGGAATCGCGAAACTCGCGTCCGGCGAGCAACGGAATTCGAAACGTCCGGAGATAATTCGGACTGACAGCCTGCATCTGGGCCGTCATGCGCTCGCTCGCATCGACGGCTGGTTGTCCTTCCACGGTGTACGGCAGGTTGCGCTCATTCGATCCATAGGGAGGGTTCGATACCAGCGTGGCGGCCTGCACCCCCGGCAGCGCGGCGAGCCGTTCGAGCACGCGATCGTAAAACGCGGCGCGCTGGCTCGGCTCGGCGTAATGCTTGTCGCTCAGGACAATTTGCATGGTCAGAATCGAATCAGGGTCCAAACCCTGGTTGAGTTGAAGCAGCGATCGCGATCCTTTGAGCATCAAGCCGGCGCCCGCGATGAGCACCATGGCGGCGGCAATCTGAACGGTTACGAGAACCCCCCGGGACCGGAGCTTGGCCCGGCCGGCGGAGCTGCCGCGAGCGTTCTCTTTGAGCGCTTCGTTCACGTCGGGGCTGGTGCGTAGCGCTGGGATGAGGCCGGAAAAAATGCCGGCCAGAATGGCGACGCCAACGGTGAAGGCCAGGGCTCGCCCGTCGAGCTGAATTTCGTCCCAGCCGGCGATGTAGCGTGCAACGTCGCCCGGCATGTTCGAGAGAATCATGGACAAGCTCCAACTGGAGAACAACAGGCTGGCGAGCGAGCCGGCCAGCGACAACACCACACTTTCGGCGATGATCTGACCCGCGATGCTCCAGCGGCTGGCGCCCAGCGCGGCCCGGACGCTTAGCTCTTTCCGGCGTCCGGATATGCGCGCGAATTGCATGCTCATCACGTTGGCGCAGACAATGAGGAGCACGAAGGATACCGCGCCCAGCAGGAGCAGCGTGAACTCGCGATTTAGGTCGCCGGTAGTGTAATGACGGATCGGCTGCGTGGTGACGCCCCAACCTTTATTCGTTTTGGGGTAGGTTTTGGCGAGCGAAGCCGCGATGGCCTGAAGCTCGGCGCGGGCTTGCGATTCGGTGACGCCATTCTTAAGACGCGCGACCAGGATCAGATAATGGCGTTCGCGGTCCTGGCGGTCGCGTGGCGAGAGCGTGAGAGGCGCCCAGAGATCGCACGCGACTGGGAAACGGGCGCTCTTGCCCATCACGCCGATCACAGAGAACATGCTTCCGTTGAGTTTGATTTGCCGTCCGACGATGCCCGGATCGCCAGCGAAGCGCCGCTGCCAGAGACCATAGCTCAGCACTGCAACCTGATCGCTGCCGGGTGAATCCTCACCGTGGGCGAACGTGCGGCCGAGTAGCGGTCTTAGGCCCAGCGTATCGAAGAAATTCGGCGAGACGACGCTGGAATAGGCCGTTTCGGTATCTCCGTTTTCGGCCAGGTTGAAATCGACTTGCTGGAAGGCCGACATCTCTTCGTAAGAAGTAGCGCGCGTTTGGAAATCCAGAAAATCCGCGGGTGCGACGGCGCTGGCCAGGCTCGTGTTTCCCGGCGCGCGTTCGTGCAGCATTACCAACCGTTCGGAGTGAGGGAATGGAAGGGGCTTGAACAGAAAGGCGTCCGCGATGCTGAAGACGGCCGTGGTGGAACCGATGCCGAGCGCGAACGTGAGGATGACAAACAGCGCGAAGCCGGGGCTGCGCATCAAGCTGCGCAGTGTTGGGTGAAGGCCACCTAATACGCTTTTGAGCATGCTACACCTCCAGGGTTCTCCAGCATGATGCACTTTGTCGACCGCTCACAAATGTCCGCCGGCTAGCATTTTGCGCTGGGGATCTGTTCGATCGTGGGACTAAGCCGTTCGCGCGCGGGCACGCGTCGTTGCGCTAACCGGCTGATGCACATCCAGTCTCGCCTTTCCGCTCACCTGCGTGCCCCGGTTGGTCGCCAGCCACGATGCCTCCCGCCGCGTATTCGGTCACCGACGCAGTGCGGCAACAAATGGGGCTGCGATTACAGAGTAACGGAAGGGCGGACGCAAATGGACGTGCTCATCGTCGATCACGCAGATCGAGTGCCGGACCCGAACTAAGAAAGGCACGCGTCAGACTTGCCATGGATTGAAAACGGAAAGCTCGACACCTCGGAAGTCTCCTGCGTTGCGTGAAACCATTGTCAAGTTGTGCTGGAGTGCAGTCGCGGCTAACAATCCATCGACTACCGCCAGGGGTCTTCCCTTTCGTCTTGATTCGGCGGCAAGCCAACCCCACCGGTCCGCGATGGCTTGGTCGACCGGAAGGATTCTTCCGTGAAAGCGGCTCTTGAGTTCAACTTCCAGCCAGGATTCCAGACCGGTTCGCTTTCTGCTAGATGGCAGCGCGGCCAAGCCCTTGCGAATCTCTCCGAGTGTGAGAACGCTCAGATATAGCATCGCTTCATCAGTGGACTCGACCCAATCTACAACGCGCCGCTCCGGACGCACGCGGACAAGCTCGGAGACGCAGTTAGTGTCGAGGAGAAAGGCGCTCACAGTTCAATCTCTCGGCCTGTGTCCTTGTCTCGCTCGAAATCCAGCTCAAGACCGACCAAGGGCGAATCCCGAAAGAATTGCACCAGGCTTTTGGGCTGGCGTGAGCGATTCATGAGTTCATCGAACTGCTCGACCGGCAACATCACCACGCCGTCCTTCCCCTGACGGGTAATGAGCTGCGGTCCTTCGGCCCGGGCCAAGCGGAACAGCTCGCTAAAGCGCGCCTTGGCGGTCTGGAGTTGCCAAGCCTGCCGGGCGCGCTTGACTTGACCCGTCTTGACTGGCTTGGCCTTCGCTGGAATTCTCTTCAGAGCCGTGTTTGTCATAGAACTAGTCTGACTAGTTAGATTATTTCACGGACGCAGCGCTCTGTCAAAAGTTCTGAAGCGCTGCCTTGGACTTAACGGGCTTGACGGACGCCACTTCAAACGAGGGCAGAGATTCGGCAGAGGGCTCCGCGACCGCGAGAACCAGGGAGCATGCGAAACGATTATTTTCGTCATCTGGTGGTTGCCGGCATTCTCAGGCTACGCGATTGTGTTCGCGGTTACGAACCGGCGCTCGCCGTTAGGATAGAATTTCTCAAGCTGTGCGGTTGGCACAAGTAGAGGAGAAAACATGATCTTCAAATCTCTGGTCCTGACGCTGGTAGGGTTGGGATCGCAACTGACGTTTGCGCAGTTGTCGCCGTCGGCGACCTGGGCCACGCATGCCGCCAACGAATACCAAGTGATTCCGAACCTGACGTACCTGGTCGCGAGCAACTACGAAGCGAAGCTGGACGTGTACAAGCGCCGCGACGCGGCTGGACCTCAGCCGACGCTGATTTTCATTCACGGCGGAGGCTGGGTGGGCGGCACCAAGGAACAGTCGTTCATGTCGGTGATGCCGTGGCTCGAGATGGGCTGGAACGTCGTGAACGTGGAGTATCGGATGGCGCGGGTGGCGCTGGCGCCGGCGGCGGTGGAAGATTGCTTGTGCGCGCTGCGATGGGTGGCGGCGCAGGCTAAGACTTACAACATCGACACGAGCCGGCTGGTGCTGAGCGGAGAATCAGCGGGCGGACATCTGTCGCTGACGACGGGCATGATTCCGGAGAGCGCCGGACTGGACCGGCAATGTCCTGGTGCGCCGCTGCCCAAAGTGGCGGCCATCGTCGACTGGTTCGGGATTACTGACGTTGTCGATCTGCTGGATGGACCGAATCGCAAGACGTACGCTGTGGCCTGGCTCTCCAGCATGCCGGACCGCGAAGAGATCGCGCGCCGCGTTTCGCCGCTCACATACGTCCGGCCCGGGTTGCCGCCGGTGATCGCGATTCAAGGCGACGCCGATCCGATCGTACCGTATCAGCATTCGGTCCGATTGATGGAAGCGCTCGCGAAGGTGGATGTCCCGCATGAGTTGGTGACGATTCCGGGAGGCAAGCACGGAGGGTTCAGTCCGGAAGAGCGGACCAAGGCGTACCTGGCTATCCGGGAATTTCTCGCGAAGAACGGGCTCGGCGAAAGGTAGATTATTTCGCTGCGTGTGGATCGGAACTGGCGATACATAGTTGCAGTGCTCCTGCTTCCAGCGCTGGTGCTGTGGCATCGGGACAGCGTGCTCTATTCGCCGCCGATGCACACGGACCCGTGGTTCTACTTGGGCTATTTTCGAACCCTGGTCGACTTCCAGCGGGATTTGTTCCCCGGTTTCCACGCAGGGACGCGCTACTCGTGGATTTTGCCCGGCTGGCTGGTGCACTCCTTGTTGCCTCCTGTGGCTGCCAATTTCGTTCTGCATCTGACCGTGCATTCGGTAGCGGTGCTGTCGCTGTTCTTCATTCTTCGCGCCGTCTCCGGAGTTCGGGCGGCGTTCCTGAGCGCGATGCTGTTTTCTCTTCATCCCTGGCTGTGGGCGGCGACGGGATGGGACTACGTGGACGGACCAGGCATCGCGTATTGTCTGCTGACGCTGGCCTTGCTGACTCGCGCCGCGCGGTCGCGGCCTGGCAAAGTGATTCTTGCGCTCGCCGGCGTCGCCTTGGCGGCGATGCTGTACACGAATCTTTCTTGGACTACGGTGGCCCCGCTGCTACCTCTGTACTATGTCGCGATGGTGGCGGCCAGGCAACCGAGTGGCGTACTGCGCCCGCTGCTCATCGAGTTGCTCTGGTTGTGCGGCGGATTCGCGATCGTCACCGCAATATTCGCCGTAGTCAACTACTGGCTGGCCGGGAGTTTTTGGTTCTTAGGTCCTGCGATCTCGACTGCCCGGAACTACGGTGCGAATTGGCGCTGGCCTGCTGGCATCTGGCGGGATGGCCTCTTAGGGCCATGGCTGTGGTTCAGTGTGGGCGCTTCCGCGACCGCGATCCTGCTGCTTCCGATTCGTCTCGGGCGGGGAGCGGTGAGAAAATGCGTTCCTGAATTGCTCTTCTCCGGGCTGCTTTTCTTCACGCTCGGAACCATGGCTTACATGCAGTATCGAGGTGTCACAGTGCTGGGCCCGTACTTCTATGCCAGCCACCTTCTTCCTTTCGTTTTTCTGGTGATCGGCAGTTCCTATTTTCAAGCGGCGTCCGATATGACTCCGCGCGCTTACCTCGCGACATGCTGTATCGGATGTGCGGTGTTCGCAGCGATGTGGTATGAACCCGAACGATGGGCGCTGAACGAACTCGCGACGATCGTGGCGGCAGCATCGGTCTTGGCGATCGCGCTGGCGCTGCG
Organism: Terriglobia bacterium; assembly: GCA_963792065.1. GTDB lineage: Bacteria > Acidobacteriota > Terriglobia > Bryobacterales > Bryobacteraceae > Palsa-89. The sequence continues at coordinate 3,364,794 of CAWBUU010000001.1, read as the reverse complement.
CCGGCGTAAGGCGGGAGTCGCGTTCGCATTGGGCGGCTTCGTTTTATTGACGTGCGGCATGGCCTCCGAGGCCGCGGGGCTGCACGGAACGCGGGCGCAATACGAGCGCGTGATGGACGGGCGGGGGCGAATCGAAAAGATTCGCCATGGAAATCCAGTATGGTTCTGGTTCGACGAGCATGATCCCTACCTTGCCGACTACTTTGCGTTGAACTCCACGTATCTTGCGGAGGCTAGACGCCTCAACTCGGCGTTTCCGCAATACGGCTGTGAGGTTAAGCTGGAAGCCGGGACTTTGGTAGTGGTTTCCTCAGCCAACGAGCATGCGCCCGACGCCGCGCTGGGGCCACTGGAGAAATGCTGGCGCCCCTACGGGATGAAGGCAGTGGTCGAAGAAGTGGATCGGTATCAGCCGGACAGTCACGGCTATACGGTAGGCTTGATTCGCGCACATGCCGACGCGGCCCTTCGGCATCCGCTCCGCGCGGTGTTCGACTCGAGCGCCAAAGGCCGCCTCGAAGTGGCGACGGACTCTTCAACTCCGATTGCATTTCCCGCCGATCGATGGACGGGATTCACGTATCCATCCGATAACGGACGCGTGCAAACCACCGCTCAGGGGATCGAAGTGCGAACGCCTCGCCGCGCCTATGCCTCGGTGCTGACGTACGGGCCGCTGGTTGCTCCAGTCACCGGACGGTATCGTTTCGCGCTCGAATACAGTCATCGGCACGGGCAATTTGCATTCGGGGCCCGCGACGTTGGAGATACGCGCTATCTGGGGGAAGACGCCAACGGCCAGCGCAGCGGAGACATTCGGGAGATGGCATTTTGGGTGGATCTGCAAGCCGGCGAGACGTTCCTGCTGCGGATTGCCAATAACAACAATTCCGGGGGCGGCGCGGCATCGTTCCGGTTAGAGAAGCTTTCGGCTCTCGAAGTGGATCCGTGATACCGGCGGCGGCGGCCGGTCGAACGCGCTAATTCCCTCGGACCGACTGGCAGATACTTCGCAATTTCCGCGAGCTCGGCGTCGTGTAATCGCTGACGGCGGAGCGGTGATCCCAGGTGCTGACTGCGGTGAGCTTCACGGCCTCGGGCGCGAATGTGCGCAACACCGGCAGTCGGGAGCTGAGGTCGAAGACGCGAACGCGCTTGGAGGACTGCTCGACGACCCAAGCGGGAAACGGAGACTCGCCGGCGGGCTGCGCGGTCATGACTCTGCGCGTCTCGATGGCGCGCAGGTCGGCATGCGCGGGCGCGGTTTTCAAGTCAGTTGCGACGCGTGAGCCGCGGCGCTCGAGTTCGTGGCATCGGCCGCAGCCGCCCATGCGCACAGCGTCGAAGAACAGTTCCTTGCCGGGTAGAGCAGACGCGGGCGTCGACCGAGCTGCAGAAGGAGTTGCGGGCGCGCTGCCCCGCAGAGTCATCACATAGGCCACGACGGCGTTGAGATCGTCGGGCGGGAGCTGAGCGGCGAATGTGGGCATGCCCTTGTTGGGGATTCCGCTCGAGACGATGTTCCTGAGATCGCCCACGGAGAAGCTATGGCCGACGAGCTTGGGCGCTCGCCCCGCGGTACCGTTGGGGCCGTGGCAGTAGGGCACGCTGCAACTGGTTTGGAAAACTTTCTCGCCGCGCGCGACTGTCGCGGTGTCCTGGGCGCACAATGGCAGCGCCGCAATCAGGATCAGCGAGCGCGCGTCTCATCGCACGGCCTCCGGCAGCTTGAACACGAAGAGCGCCGAGCCAGCGCGCGGAGCCGGCGAATTGGGAAACAGGCCGCCATGGGCCGCGCCTACCAGCGATCCCCATCCGGTCGGTGTCGCGATGTATTGTGTCCCGCCGATCGCATAACTGATCGAAGATCCCCGGTGTCCGCCACCGGTGTGAAAACTCCAAAGCTTCGCGCCGGTCCGGGCATCGAGCGCGAAGAAATTTCCTTCCGGGTCGCCGGTGAAGATCAGGCCGCCGTCGGTGGAGAGGATAGACGCCATGATCCAGCTTGTGGCCGGCGCGGACCATCGCTTTGCACCGGTTGCCGGGTCGAACGCAGCGATGTAGCCTTCGGCCTTGCCGTTGGGCGGCGGCCGGATGAACCAGTTGCCACCGGTGAAGGCGCCGCCTTCGGCGACTTCCTGATCTTGGGCAACCAGGTCGTTGCACATTTCCTGAACCGGAAGATAGAGCAGCCCGGTGTTCGGCGAGTACGCGCCCTGATTCCAATTCTTCGCGCCGACGACGCTGGGGCAAATCAGTGTTCGCTTGCCGACCTGCGGCTCAACGCGCCCCGAGAGTTTGCCGTCTTCGGTGATGCCCGCGACCCAGTTGATGTTTTTCGCGAAGGGCCAGGCTTTCAGGAACTCGCCGGTGGCGCGATCGAGCACCCAGATGTAGCCGCCCTTAGTGGGATGCAGCATCACTTTGCGAGTCCGGCCGCCGATGGGGAGGTCCACCAGGATCTGTTCGAAGGTCGCGTCGAAATCCCAAACGTCGTTGGGAACTTCCTGGAAGTGCCATTTCAGTTGACCGGTGTCGGGATCGAGTGCGACGATGCTGGCGGTGTAGAGATTGTCGCCTTTGCGCTTTGACCCGTTCAGGTCGGACGACGCGTTGCCGACGCCCCAATAAAGAAGGTTCAACTCGGGATCGAACGAGCCGGTCATCCACGTCGAGCCGCCGCCGTGCTTCCAGGTGTCGCCCTTCCAGGTTTCGTGGCCTGGTTCGCCGGGGCCGGGGATGGTGTAGAAGCGCCAGCGCAGCCGGCCGGTCTTAGCGTCGAATGCGGTGAGATAGCCGCGGTGCGCGGAGTCGCCGCCAGTGACGCCGGCCACCACCATGTCTTTGATGGCCAGCGGCGCGCCGGTGGTGTTGCAACCGCACTGGCGGAAATCTTCGATGTTCACGTTCCAGACTTCTTCGCCGGTTTTCTGATTCAGCGCGACCAGGTGATTGTCGGGCGTGCCGAGGAAAACGAGACCGTGCGAAACCGTGACGCCACGATTCTGTTTGCCGTAGGCGAGCGCGCGCACATCGTTGGGGAACGCGTAATGATATTCCCAGATCACGCGGCCGGTTGCGCCGTCGAGCGCGAAGGCCCAGCTATTGGAAGTGGAAAGATATAAGACGCCGTCGACCACGATGGGCGTGGATTGCAGGCCCTGCTCGTAGTCGCCGGTTTGAAAGACCCAGGCGGGCGCCAGATTCTTGACGTTCGAGGTGTCGATCTGCTTGAGCGCGCTGTGGCGCCAGGCGGCGGTCATTCCTCCGTAGCTCGGCCAGTCGTTGTGAGTGGCTCCGTCGGCGGCGAGCAGCAACTTCGCGACGGCGAACAGAGCGACGAGGCGTGCACGAGGCATGGTGGACTCCTGTTCAGGCTAGTCTATATCAAACTTCAGGTCGCCCTTAGATTCCGGAACCGGACTTGCGGACCTTGTGGGTTTGACGAGACTTTACGTCGCCGGTCGGAGGATCCTTTCGTCAGACAGTCCGCTTCAGTTGTAGTTCTCCGGTGGCGGCCCGGCGCCGGCGACCACTCAACAAGTAGAGGGCGGCGCGCAACTCAAGCAGCGGGTCCTCTGAAGGATCAATCCCGTCGACGCGCGGAATGGGATCAAATATGATGTGTTTCTGTTCACCAGCGTTGTCCGCCACTGGCTCAGTCAAGGTAATCGCGCCGAGATCCAGTAAAGTTCGGTCCTCTGGCCAGTGGATGGTGGCATCATCCACGGTATCTTCATGGTTTGCCAGTTGAGCCACAACGCGGAATGCGATCGGTCCCCTGGCAATTCTTTCCGCGAGCTCGTCGAAGAGGTAGTTTGCGCTCTTGGCAGCGGCGATGGCATTGGGCAGATGATCGGCGCCGGCTTCCGGGACGATCCGGTACCGTCCATAGCGGTTGACGCCGTCCTTATTCGTGAAGCGCATAGCCGTGACGCCGAAGTAAGCTTCTCGGGCAAAGCTGGAAGGCGCGGGCTTAGGCGCCTGTACGAATGCGAGCGCCTTTGGATGATTGCCGAGGAAGATCTCAAGCGGTGATGGTGATGGCTTGGACGAATCGCTCGAAGCGATTGCGCGCAAGAACTCTAAAAACTCCTGGCCTGTCCTGGTAGGAAATCCATCCGTCGAGTGACTGATGATATCGGTGTGAACGTGCTCGCCGAGGTGGAATCGAATCGCAAGACCGCGCGGATTCGCATTGGGGTCGTTGTCGGGTACCAGCGGAATGCCGGTGGAATTTGAGAAGCGAACCGTCACCGGCATGGATGCTGTCTGCAGGTGCGGGGCCCGTGTGAGAGAAGCGGCGCCCGGCGAAGGCTTAAAGCTTCCTGTCAACATGGCGCCTTTGGCATGCGCTGGGCGAAAGCCCGGGTGCAATCCGAAGATAGAGTCGAACTGCTGGAGCACAGCCTGGCTCAGCGCGATCAGCTTTTCGTCCGTGGGAAGTGGCAAGGTCGAGTTCCTCCTCAAGAGTTAGTTTACTACCCACCTACACACAGCCTGTGGAAGCATTGATCGTGTCGGTTTGACTGTACCTGACAAACGTTAGATCCCTAACGAGGGCGCCCCGCCCCGTACGGCCGTGTGCTCTCGACGAGTTCCTGCCGGTGCGCTCCCGATAGGGAGCTAACTTTTCTGACCAAATTCCGGATGGCCGACTCGGGAGCGATGAGCCTCCACCAGCGGAGACGAGGCACGCTCCGCGGGGAATTTACAGGGAATTTACACAGATATAATCGGAGCTGCCGGATCCAAACGTCGCAGGTCATTCGGATCGCTTGTAACTATGGGGTCTCGCCGCTCCCTCGCAATGATCACCACGGACGCGTCGATAACATCCCGCGAGTTGCTGGCGGCGCAGAGTTCTCCACAGGAACGGGCAAGCTGCTCGTCAAGAGGAATAATCTCCACTTCCTCGCTCCGCAAAAACCGCGCTAAAGTAACCTGAACACGGCCATCGCGCCAGGCCTGCCCCACGACACCCGCAGGCACTCGAAAAGCCCGGCCTTGAGTTAACGCCCGATGGAGTAAGGCAATCATGCGCTTATCACCGCGATCCAAGGCGATCAGCGCGCCGGCATCCAGCACTAGCCCCGCCGCGGCGCGAGTGCGCGTTCTGCCCATTTGATGTCCTTTGTAGCGGGCTCACCATATTGTTCGATCAGATCCCGCAGCAGTGCCCGGAGAGACTCGCGCTTCTCTTGTTCTGCCAGGACCCCGGCAATGTAACCCGAAACCGAATCGGCTCGTCCAGCTCGGACTTCCCTGTGGACTCTCGCCAGTTGATCCTTGGGCAAACTGATAGCGATCTTCGACCTGGTCATACCAGCATCATACCACTCGTAAACGGGCGTTACAAGCTGAGTGCTGCGAGAGACTGAGTCAGGCGTGCGCAGTCCGAGCACTTCGATCCTCGGAGCGGAAAGCGCGCATCGCCGCGGGCCCGCTGATAAGCGAAGGCTCGCCGCAAACGAAGCACGCGCTACTCGTCCCTTGAACCCGGCCATTAACGTTCTGCGGTCAAGGAGGCCGCGGCGGATGGTAAAGAAGCAGTCGGGAAAAGGGAAACGGCGCGTTCCTAAAACAGTTTGCGGTTGCCTGACTTGGACCAAGCGAAGTCGGCGGTTCTAAACAGCCTCAGCTCGGTCGACGCTCAGCGGGTATCGGCATGCGATCGAGGAATTCGTGGAATGGTACTGCTCGGAGCCACGGCTCTCCTTCAGCAAGACTGTCGTCCTCCGTTATCGCATCCACCTGGAGTCTCGGCATCTGGCGCCCGGTACCGTTAATCTCCGCCTCGGTGCAGTGCGCCGCCGCGCTTACGAGGCGTCCGACTGCGGGCTGCTATGCCCAGACCTAGCCGCCGGCATGCGGCGCGTCAAGGGAGTCAAGAAGATCGGCGTAAGACTGGGGAATTGGCTGACGCCGGAACGGTCACAGCGGCTCTCATCGACAGGGTTCTGGGCGTGTGACGCACCATCCGGAAGTTGGCGGGCGAGAAGTCCTAGGCGAGAAGTCCTAGTAGATCAGGCGGCGATTTCTCCGTCACAACGTACTTCCGCTAAGCCTGGGGTTCCGGAGGAACGTGAACGGCCTTTGTGGAGATCACACTCATTCACCCAGGTGCTCGGCAAGGTGGGATAAAATCGTTCAGCGCTGCCATGCCGCTCGATTCCGGTACTCACGTGGTCCCGCACGAGAACCTTGCGCGGGCCGGCGAGGGCGGCGTGGGCGAGGGTATGGGCGCGCGACACGCGGCTCGCGACGACGCTCAGGCGCAGCCTAAGATGCTGCGGAACTGGGTTTCCGCGACTCAAAAGAGGTGATGCATGTTGAGTACTCGGCGGGAATGGCTGTGGATGGCAGGTTCGACGACGCTGTTTGCGCAGCGCGGCGGCGGGCGCTCGGAGCAGGAGAAGCGGATCGCCGACGTGATTCGCGCTTACGAGCAGCAGGGGATTCATCGCACGGCGACGGAGGTGGATCGCAAGTCGGGAGAATGGCTGATGGGCGAGGTGCGCAAGGCGGGATTGAAGCCGGGGCGCGAGAATTTTACGATCAGCCGCGTCGATCCGGTGATGTGTTCTTTGTCCGCGAACGGGCGTAAGGTCGAAGGCTTGCCTTTGTTCGACGGCGGATTCACCGATGCCGCGGGCGTCAAGGGCCGGCTGGGCGCGCTGGGGAGCGCGGCTGAAATCGGCGTGACCGAGATCGCGCCGAACACGTCGTCGCGCGGTGCATTGGCTGAAGCGCGGCGCGAGGGGCGCCATCAAGCGATCGTGGTGGTGACGCGCGGCGGACGGCCGGGCTTGTGTCCCAGCAATGCGGAGAGCTTCCTCCACCCGTTCGGTCCGCCGGTGCTCCAGATTTCGAGCGAAGAGGCGGACTGGGTGAACGATCTCTCCCGTAAAGGTTCGCAGGCGGCGTTGATCGCGCAGGTTGGGCGGACGCCTGAGGAGTCGTTCAACGTGACGGCCAGCATCGCGGGGTCGGATGCGTCGCTTCCGCCGCTGATCATCATGACTCCGCGCAGCGGTTGGTGGACCTGCGCGAGCGAGCGCGGCGGAGGCATCGCGTGCTGGCTGGAGCTGATGGGGGCCATGCGCGACACGAAGCCGGCGCGCGAGGTGCTGTTCGTGGCGTCAAGCGGTCATGAACTGGGGCAGCTCGGCATCGAGATCTACGCGGAGCGGCGCCCCACCCTGATCAAGCGCAGCCGCGCCTGGATTCACTTCGGCGCGAATATCGGCGCGGCGCAAGATCCGGGCAACACCATCCAGGCTTCGGACGACGAGATGATGGCGCTCGAAGCCGAGCATATGACGGCGGCGGGTCTGAAAGTCGACCGGCGCGTTCCGCACGGCACGGTGCCGGGTGGCGAAGCGGGCGTGGTGCATCGCGGCGGCGGACGCTACATGTCGATCATCGGGCGCAGCGCGTTGTTCCACAATCCTGAGGATCGCGGGCCTGAGGCGGTGGATCCGGCGGCGATTGCTCGATTCGCTGAAGCGTTCACTGCTATCGCGCGCACGATGGCCGGCGCATGAGACGCGTTGGCTGGTTGCTCGCGGCGCTTGTCGTCGCAGCAGCGGCAGCTTGTGCGGCCGACGTCCGAACAATCGCAACCGGACTGGGCAATCCTTACGGTCTCACCATCGGTCCGGACGGCGCGATGTACATCTGCTCGGTGGACGGCAACGTAATCCGCAGGCTGGATCTCAAGAGCGGTGAGGTGTCGACGGTCGCGGGCAACGGCCAGAAAGGATACGCGGGCGACGGCGGCCCGGCGATCGAGGCGTCGCTGAATCAGCCTTACGAAATTCTGTTTGATCGCTCGGGCAATATGTACTTCGCCGAGATGCCGAATCATGTGATCCGGCGTGTGGATGCGAAGACGAAAATCATTTCCACGCTCGCGGGCACCGGCGCTCCTGGCTTCTCGGGCGATGGTGGACCGGCCGCGAAAGCGCAACTGCGCCAGCCGCACAGCATCGCGCTCGATCCGGGCGGCGAATCGCTCTATATCGCCGACATCGGCAACCGGCGGATTCGACGCGTCGACTTGAAGAGCGGGCTGATCGACACTTTCGCCGGCACGGGCGAAGCGAAGCCGACACCCGACGGCGCGCCGCTCGATGGAACGCCGCTGAACGGACCGCGCGCGATGGCGTTCGATGCGCGGGGCGACATGTACCTGGTGCTGCGGGAAGGGAACGGTGTCTATCGCATCGACATGCGCGGCCGCACGATCCACCACATCGCGGGCACCGGCGCGAACGGCTACACGGGGGATGGCGGCCCGGCGATCGAGGCGAAACTCTCGGGGCCGAAGGGCATTTCGATCGCCTCCGACGGCGGCGTGTTCATCGCCGACACCGAGAGCCACACCATCCGGCGCATCGATCCGAAGAGCGGCGTCATTGAGACAGTGGTTGGCGACGGCACGCGCGGCGACGGACCCGACGGCGCGGCTCGCTCCTGCCGGTTAGCACGGTCCGCACGGGATTCTGGCGAGTCGCGACGGCGTCATCTATATAGCGGATAGCGAGAACCACCGGATCCGGTCGCTCAAGAACTAGCTGCCTGCTTTGGGCGACAACACCCACTTCCCTGCGTATGGCTGCGCAGGATTCGCTTGGCAAGATCGCATTGGCGGGGCGTTTCGGATGGCTTCGCGCTTGGGCCTCGGATTGCTTCCATGGCTCAGCGGGGGAAGATTATGCGAACTGCTCTCTCTATTGGGCTTGCGCTGGCGCTGGCCGCGGCGGCGATTCTTGCCAAAGATGAAAAAACTCCGCCGACTCCGCAGATTCAACGCGGGTACGACCTGTTCACGAAATCCGCGAAAGGCGTGGCCTGCGCCACCTGCCATGAAATGGCGGGCGTCGGAACCGCGATCGGTCCGGACCTGAAGACGATGGGGTCGCAGGGGACGCCGCACGTGATCGTGACGACCATGCGGATGACGATGACCGAATACGTCAAGTCAGTGAAGATCGCCGGCGATGGATCGTTCCCGGGAATGCTGAGAGTGAAGACGGACACCGACACCGAATTCTGGGACCTGAGCCAGATGCCGCCGGCGTTGCGCAAAGTGCCGAACCGCCAGATTGAGTCGGTTGGTCGCGACTCGACCTGGAAGCATCCTCCGGCATCGGTGGACTACACGCCGCAGGAGTTTGCCGATCTGATCGGTTTCCTGCGCTGGGCAGCGACGGGATCGGAGAAGGAAGTTAAGGCGTCCGAGGTGGCCGACCTGCAGTAAGGGCCTGGCGAACGGCCTCGGTGCCGCCGTCGATTTCATCCGGCACTGCCACGCCGGCCTGAAGCAGGGCCTCGACGACCGCGGCGTAGTTGCCGGTCCTGCAATGCCAACTGTGCTGGGAGCCGTGAATCGCCCAGCCGAGCGGTGTGGCATTGAACTCGGGGTCGCGCTGCTCGAGCGGGGGCGAGTGGCGCAGAATCTCGCGCACCATTTCCGCGTTCCCATGCCAGGCGGCCCAGTGGAGCGGCGTGGTTCTGCCGTCGCCGGCCACCGGCCATCCCAACTCCAGCATCAACTTCACTGCATCCACGTTGTTGTTTTGAGCTGCGGTGGAGATTTCGCCGCGGGCAGCGTCGTCGAGCGGCGTACCGGCCAGAGCTTGCGCGGTCGCGCGGTCGCCTTCCACGCAGGCATCGATTAACCTCACGTCGGCTGGGCTGCGCTCGAGCAAGAGCGCCAGTACGTGCGGGTGTCCGAACTTACGAGCGACACCGCGCGGCGACAGATTGATCCCGATCGTCCAGATGTAGATTGAGCCTCCGGCGCGCGGGTCCTGCTTCGGGAAGAACGTTTCGTTGACGCGCACGCGGATCGAATCGGGATTCTCGTCCAGGTGCCGGCGTGCGAGGTCGATGTCACCGATGGCGCATGCCAGCAACAGATCGGTTTTTGCGCCGCGGCCGATCAGATAACGCACGACATCGGGATGCGATGCGACCAGGTACTGCGCCGGCGTCGATTCATGGTCGATGTCGCGGGCGTCGATGTTGGCGCCGTGATCGAGCAGGTAGGCGGCGATCTCGGGCGTGCTGGCAAAATGCAGCGGTGTCTGGCCGTCGCCACCGCGCGCATGAACGACGGCGGGATCGGCCGCGATCAGTTCCTTGAGCTTGTCGAGCCAACCCAGGCGTGCCGCGGCGTGCCCATCGAGTCTCGCCCCACGCTCTATCAAATAAGCCGACGTGGCCTCGTCGGCGGAATCGAGTGCGCCGAAGCTTCCCGCCCACCAGTTGCTGCGCGCGTTGACGTCGGCGCCCGAGTCGAGCAGTACGTCGATCACGGCGCGATTGCCGTGGGATGCCGCGCAAGCGATGGCGGGTTGTCCGAAGGCGAATAAAGGATCGTTGAGGTTTGACTTGAGTGCGGGCTGGACGGCCAGCAATTGAGCAAGGCCAGGCGCGTCGCCGCTGGAAACTGCACGCTTCAGAAGAGCGATGGCGTCAGAGTTTTCAGCCAACTTCGAAAGTAACAACCGAGTCAGGGCATGTCAATTATAGAGCCGAGCGGCGACCGGGAACTTTTTCGGCCCCCGCGACATTACAGACTATGAGAGCCGTTGTGACCAGCGATGAAGCCTTGATGCAGGAGTTCCAGAGCGGATCGCGCGAGGCGTTCGAGGAATTATTCGCACGATACCGCGCGCCGTTGTACGGGTTCTTCCGGCGCCGTCTGGATTCTAGCGATCGCGCCGACGACCTGACGCAGGAGACCTTTTTGGCGGTGATTCGCGCGACCGAGCGCTATCAGCCGCGGGCGCTGGTGCGGACATATCTTTATGGCATCGCCTTGAAGCTGGTTGCGGCGGAGCGCCGGAGGTCGGCCAGAAGCAGTGCGGCGTCGACGCAAGACGCGCACGACGCGACAGACGACGTGCTGTGGGTGCGCGAAGCGATCGAGCGGCTGGACGCTGTGGATCGCGAGGTTTTGATGCTGCGGGAATACGAGCAGTTGAGTTACGCCGAGATTGCCGAGCTGCTGCGCATGCCCATCAACACGGTGCGATCGAGATTGTTTCGTGCTCGCATGGCGCTGAAGAGCATGCTGGTCGGCGCGGCGAAGGGCGAGGTTTGAAATGGCGAAGCATTTGTTGGAACCCGAAGAATTGATGGCTTACCTGGATGGTGAGCTGCTCGCGGAACGGGCGGCGGAGGCAGCGAAGCATTTGGAGCAGTGCCGGGAGTGTCAAGGCATCGCGGCGGACCTCGAGGGTGTGTCACGACGGCTGCTGGAATGGGAAGTCGAGACGCCGCCCGCGACTGCCGCTCCCGCCGATCCCGTGAACCAACAACGGCCGCGCGCGCGCCGGGGGTTTGGCGCTTGGAAATGGGCGCTGGGCACCATCGTAGGCGTCGTTGTCATGTTGATGCTAGCGGTTCCGAAAGCGAACTTCAGCGCGCGGTCCGCGCGCGCTCTGGCCCAGTTGCAAACGCGAGTCGCGCAGGAGGCCGCCTCCGCCTCGTCCAAGCCCATGATCGCGCGCACTGCGCAGATCACGCTGACCACACGCGACTTCGACAAGACCCGCAGCGCGCTCGATGCGATCCTCCAGCGGCACCGCGGCTACATCGGCCAGTTGATCGTAAACACTCCCTCGGGTTCCGGCCGCACCATCGACGCCACGCTGCGTATTCCGTCCGACCAGCTCGAAGCCACGTTGGCCGAAGTCCGCCAGCTCGGCCGCGTCGAAACCGAATCGCAAAATGGCGAGGAAGTGACGGCGCAATTCGTCGACCTCGAGGCGCGCCTCGCGAACTCGCGCAACACCGAGCAGCGTCTCACCGGCCTGCTCCGCGATCGCACTGGCACACTGGCCGACGTGCTCGCGGTGGAAACGGAGATCGGCCGCGTGCGCGGCGAGATCGAGAAGATGGAAGCCGAGCGCAAGAGCCTGCTGAAGCGCGTGGACTTCGCGAACCGTGATCGTCGACGTTCGTGAAGACTACCAGGCGCAGCTTCACCTGGCGCCGTCGTCTCTCGCGGGCCGGATGCGCAACGCCGCGGTTGCGGGTTACCGCACGCTGATCGAAGGCCTGACGGCCGCAGCCGTCTTCCTGCTCTCGTGGGGACCGTCGTTGTTGATCTGGTTCGCGATCCTATTCTTCCCGGGGCGCGCGATCTGGCGGAGATGGCGGCGAAATCGCCAAGCGGCGTAATCAAGCTCATAGATTTCAATCACTTCCAAAAATCCTCGTAAGGATGTTGGTTCCCTTATATAGCAGCCCCACGCGGACGTGGTAGACTACAAACACGTTAAATTTTGGGGCTGGCTTTCTCGCTTACCGCCGCCCTCGTGAGTTCAGTCAGGGAGGAATCTTCGAAATGCAAAAATCAAGGACGAGCGTTATCGCAGGTCTGCGCGTTTTGGTCTTCGCGGTGGTCTGCTGCGTGACGTTTACTGGTATCGTTTTCGGCCAGTCGACCGCTTCCATTACGGGCACCATTACGGACGCCACCGGTGCAGTGGTGCCGAACGCTACCGTCACCGTTCGTAACCAGAACACGGGTGGAGAGCGCGTCACACAGACGGACTCGTCGGGCGTCTACGTCGTACCGTCGCTTCCGGTCGGCACTTACCGCGTGGAGGCGAAAGCTTCCGGAATGCAGACCACGGTGGTCAGCAATCTGCCGTTGTTAGTAGGCGTGCGTGCCCGCCAAGACTTCAGCCTGAACGTGGCTGCCACCAGCGAAACGATCGAGATTCGCGGCACAGCGCCGGTGATTGAAGGCTCGTCTGTGTCGGTCGGCACGGTGGTCGACCAGCGAACGGTGCAGGAGATTCCGCTGAACGGCAGGCACTTCGTCGACCTGGCTTTGTTGACGGCCGGAACCGTGACTCCGCCCGCCAGCGGCTTCCTGACGGCCCCATTGCGTGGGCAGGGATCGTTCGCGTTCAACAGCGCAGGCGGTCGCGAAGACAGCATCAACTTCATGATCAACGGCATCAACCTGAACGATTCGGTGCAGAACCAGATCACCTTCCAGCCCACCATCAACACTGTGCAAGAGTTCAAGGTCGACAACTCGACCTTCAGCGCCGAGTACGGGCGCAATTCCGGTTCGATCGTGAACATCGCCACGCGCAGCGGGTCGAACGAATGGCACGGCGAAGGTTACGAGTTTATGCGCAATAGTTATTTCGACGCGCGGAACTTCACCAATCCGACCCAAGTGACTAAGTCCGGCGTATTGGTACCCAATAAGCAGTCGCCTTTCATTCGCAACCAGTTCGGCGGCGATGGCGGGGGTGCGATTATCAAGGACAAGACGTTCTTCTACTTGAGCTACGAGGGGCTGCGGCAGCGGCAGGCCGTACCGCTTTCCAGCCTGGTGCTGACGGATGCCGAGCGTGCGCAGGTGCAAAGCTCCAGCGATGCGATTGTCAAGAAGCTCCTGGCGCTGATCCCGCCTGCCAACTCGGGCAGCAACCAATTTGTGGCGGGCGCCACGGCCAACGTGGATATCGATCAAGGAACTTTCAACGTCAGCCACAATTTCACCAACGCGAACCGAATCAACGTATACTACGCGATACAGCAGGACCGGCGCGGCGAACCTCCCAGCACGCAGGGCAACACGCTGCCGGCGTTCGGCGATCATCGCGAAGCGCGGCGTCAAATCTTCACTTTGAATGACATCCACGTGTTTAATCCGAGTGTCGTGAATGAGTTTCGGCTGGGTTTCAATCGTATCCATATCACGTTCGTTGCGAATAACAACTTAAACGCGGCCGACTATGGCATTGACAGCGGCGTAACCACCGCGCTCGGACTACCGCAGATCACCGTGGCTGGAGGACAGCTACGATTTGGCGGCATTAACGGTTTCCCGCAAGGCCGCGGCGACTATACTGCCGTGCTTTCCAACACGCTGAGCTGGACGCATGGCCGCCACGTCTTCAAGTTCGGCGGCGACTACCGGCGCATCGACAACAACGCTTTCGGCTTGACACCAGGTACGTTCAGCTTCGCTAGTGTGGCAACGTTCATCGCCGACCAGGCGAACGCGTTCACTTCCAACCCGTCCAACGGCGCAGGTCGTGTCTATGTGAACTCGATCGGCGGTTATGTCGTCGATCAATGGAAAATCCTGCCGCGCCTGATGCTGGATCTCGGTCTACGCTACGACTGGAATGGCACGCCGACGGAAGCCATGGACCGGTTTGTGGTATTCGATCCTGCGTCGGCGACTTTGGTTCAGAAGCACCAGCCTTATAAACAGAGCGTCTGGAACTTCCAGCCTCGCGTGGGCTTTGCCTGGGACGTTTTCGGAACAGGCAAGACCGTGGTGCGCAGCGCTTACGCCATCCTGTACGACCAGCCGATCACGGGCATTGTCGGAGCTCTCACCACGAATCCCCCCTTCGCGAACCCGGTCAGTTTTTCGCCCACCACCGCAACGCCGTTCGTCAGCCTGGGCAACGCTTACACGCAGTCTGCCGGCGGCTTTGCCCCAAGGTCCATCGATGGTGATTATAGGAACGCCTACGTACAGTCCTACAACTTCAACGTTCAGCAGCAATTCCCCGGCGACATCGGCGTGATGCTGGGCTATTTCGGAAACAAGGGCACCAACCTGAACCTGATCCGCAATATCAACCAGCCTGTAAACGGGCAGCAGGCCGTATCCGGTGGTTTCCGGGGCCAGCCCGATCGGCGCCGGCAGCTCGCTGGGCACGCTACTGGTGGAGGAGAGCGATGGGAACTCCAACTACAACGCGCTTTGGCTTACAGTGACGAAGCGCCTCTCCAAGGGCCTGCAGCTCAACGGCTCGTACACCTGGTCGAAATCGCTTGATTACAACTCGCGCAACAACAACGCGGGTAGCACGTCGCTCATGCAGGACGCCTACAACCTTCGCAACGACTACGGTCCGTCGGACTACGACGCGCGCCACCGCTTCGTGGTGAACGGCGTCTACGATCTGCCGTTCAAGGGTAACCGGCTGGCGGAAGGCTGGGAGGTCTCGACCATCCTGCAGTTGCAGAGCGGCAACCCGATCAATTTCCGCACCACCAACGCCTCGCTAACTGGAATCGGCGGCGAGCTGCGGCCCAGCATTTCGGAACCTGTTCACACCGGGCATCTCGCCGGCGAAGAACGGAAGCCCCACTACGGTTTCGTTCCTTCAGAACCCAGGTGCGCTCTACGATCAAGGCGCGCATTTCGGCAACCTGGGCCGAAACGCAATCTACGGTCCGGGCTTTTACAACCTGGACTTCGCGCTGGTGAAGAATACCAAGATCACCGAGCGCTAACTTGGCAGGTGCGAGCGGATGCGTTCGATCTTCTGAACCAGAAGAACTTCACCCAGCCGGTTACGTCCGTGCCATCCAGCCAGACGTTCGGGTCGACGGTCCCGGCCAGTTCGACGTTCGGTTTGATCACGGGCGGGCACGCGTTTCCCGGCCGGCGACAGCGGCTCATCGCGGCAGATCCAGCTCGCGATGAAGCTGATTTTCTAGACTTAGTCGCGCAAAACGGAGCGCGGCCCGAGCATTGTCCAAACGATGGCGGTGCCTGCCGCGCCCTTTGCGCTCGTGACCTAGTCGCGCAAAACGGAGCGCTGCCGAGCATTGTCCAAACAATGGCGGTGCGTGCCGCGCCCTTTGCGCTCGAACGCCCGACCTAAGGACCACTTTAGTCCTCCGCCGCGGTTTTCTCAGGACCCCTGCAAAGTCCGCCTCCGGCGAACACCTGACCGCAACTGGTACCTTAGCCGGATGGACGAACCCCCTATTTTCGGTGTCTAATCAGGCATGCTCCGGTGTATGTCGTGTAATGGGGTAATGGCAAAGACAGAAACAGTCTGCTATAGCTGCGGCACAGCCACCACGGAGAACGTCAAAGACAAGAAGAAAGGCAACGGTTTTGCGAAAGTCTCCACCCTTCTGTTCTTCGGGTCTGTGGGGATGACTCTGGTTTCACTGGTCTCCAGCTATGGGCCGCCGGTGGTGGTGTGCGCGGCTGTTTCGTTCGTGCTGCTGTTGGTCAAGAGTTCCGCCGACCAGCTCGGGAAAAACCGCACGTAGGTGTTGCGCCGCCTCGCGCGATACGTGGTATTCAATAGAAGTTAGTGCCCTCCGACGATCTCGCGATCACGCCTGAACTAGCCGCCTATATCCGCCGCGTCACGTTGCGCGAGCCCGACATTCTGCGCCGGCTCCGCGAGGAAACCGCTCCGCTTCCCCACGCCAGCTATGCAGATCTCGGCCGAGCAGGGCCAATTCATGGCTTTGCTGGTTCACCTGCTTGGCGCGCGGCGAACGCTCGAGGTCGGCGTGTTCACCGGCTACAGTTCGCTCAGCGTTGCGCTGGCGCTGCCGGACGACGGGCGCATCATCGCGTGCGATGTCAGCGAAGAATGGACCGCCATCGCGCGGCGTTACTGGCGCGAGGCGGGAGTCGAGCACAAGATCGATCTGCGGCTGCGCCCGGCGCTCCAGACGCTCGACGACCTGATCGCGCTCGGCCAGGGCGGCACGTTCGATTTCGCCTTCATCGACGCCGACAAGGAAAACTACGCCAACTATTTCGAGCGCGCGCTGGTGCTGCTGCGGCCGGGCGGCTTGATCGCGGTGGATAACGTGCTGTGGTCGGGTCGCGTGATCGACAAGTCGGTGAAGGACGCCGACACCCGCGCCATTCGCGCGTTCAATGACAAGCTCAAGTCCGACGAGCGCGTGTGGATCAGCATGCTGCCGATTCGCGACGGCCTGACGCTGGCGTGCAAGAAGCCGTAGCGGTCTTGTTATCATCGCGACATGCCGAATCCCGATCTCAGCGCGCTCTGGGAAGAGCACACCGCGCATGAATTCACGACGCGCGACACGGAGGCTACGCTTCGAGACCATGGTCGAAGACGCGTATGTCAATCATGTTCCGATTCTGACGGGCGGCCGCGGCAAGGCCGAACTGCGCCGTTTCTACTCGACCGACTTCATCCCGCGGATGCCGCCCGATACCACGCTCACGCCGGTCTCGCGCACCGTCGGTCAGGACCAGCTCGTCGACGAGATGATTTTTTCGTTCACCCACACGATCGAGATGCCATGGATGCTGCCCGGCGTCGCGCCGACCAACAAGCGCGTCGAGGTGCCGTTGGTCGCGATCGTGCGTTTTCGTGACGGCAAGCTGGCGCATGAGCACATCTACTGGGACCAGGCTTCGGTGCTGAAGCAGATCGGATTGCTCACGGATCCGGCGCTGCCTGTTTGCGGGGCCGAAACTGCCGCCAAAGTGCGGCAGGCTATCGAGTGAACGTCAGCGCAGCACGGTGAAAATCCTTTTCGGGATCATCGCGTGCACGCCTTTGTTCCCATCCACTAATTGCGTGATGTCGAAATCGACCGCGGTGCTGGCCAGCATGTAGGCATCGTCGCGCGAGAGTTGCTTTTCGGTCATCAGAAAGTCGATGGCCTCGCGTATCGCCAG
Organism: Terriglobia bacterium; assembly: GCA_963792065.1. Lineage (GTDB taxonomy): Bacteria > Acidobacteriota > Terriglobia > Bryobacterales > Bryobacteraceae > Palsa-89. Next base: position 3,347,318 of record CAWBUU010000001.1, on the reverse strand, counting down.
CCGCGTGGCTTCGGCCAGGTCTTCGTTCAGACCCATGGTGATGTAGTGCGTGGGCGTCTCGGCGCGTGGCCATCGTAAGTGCATGTCTTTGCGCACCACGAACTCGAACGTGCCGGTGAGCGCCGTCTCCATCGCGGTGATGTCCACTTCGCCGTTGCCCTGTCCGGCGTGCCCGTCGCCGGCCTCGAACAGCGCGCCCTTGACGTGAACCGGGATGTACAGCGTCGTGCCTTCCACCAGTTCCTTGTTGTCGAGATTGCCGGCGTGAATCCAGGGCGGGGCGCTGTTGATGCGCCCGTTGGCTTCGGGCGGCGCGACGCCCATGCTTCCGAAGAAGGGCCGCATCGGGATCTCGATGCCGTCGGCGAAGTGCGCCAGCATGCGCGTGCGGTCGAGCGGGATGATCTTGGTCCGCGCGTAAGGGATAATCGTCGGGCAGGAAGCCGGCGCCGGGCCGAAAGCCGTTATAGGCGAACGACGACGCCACTTCGATCTTGCGGATGCGGACCTCCAGCACGTCGCCCGGCTCGGCCTCGTCGATGAAGACCGGGCCGGTGAGGATGTGGCCGCCCGGTCCGCGGTCGGTGACCTCCTTATAGATGGCGCGGAACGAGTCGGGAATTTCGCTGGATGGCACTCCAAGTGCTTCGAATCGCGCGGGACTCCCGGTGGAAACTGTCTCCATCCGGACGGTGTCGCCCGAGTGAACGCGCAGCACGGGTTTGGCGGCGGCCGAATAGTACCCCCAAACCACTGTACTGGGACTGGCCTTGAGTTCGTAGTGGGCCGCGCGGCACCACAGAGGTCGAGAAGATAAGGCAGAATAGTAAAAGTCTCGCCATAGGTATTTGCTGATAATATCAGCTTGACCCGATACTTATGTTTAAGTAGGCTAACAACGGAGGTAATGTGGTCCTTCTGCTCTTTGGACCGCCCGGTAGCGGCAAAGGAACGCAGTCGCGGCTGATCACTAACTGGTTGGGGATTCCGGCGATTTCAACAGGCGATATGCTGCGCGCCGAGATTCAAGCTGGAACGCCGCTGGGGAAGGCGGCGCAGTCCATCATGGCCAGCGGGGGATTGGTGGGTGACGATCTGGTGAACAAGATGCTCGCCAATCGGGTGTCGCAACCCGACTGTGGGGGAGGCTTTTTGCTGGACGGCTATCCGCGCACGCTCGAGCAGGCGGGGTTTCTCGATCATCTGATCGACGAGCAGCGGCTCAAGAAGCCGATCATCCTGCATCTGGATGTGCCGCTGGACGCGCTGGTGGGACGGCTGACGTCGCGGCGGCAGTGTCCGAAATGCGGGCGGATTTACAACCTGCTGCATCAACCGCCCAAGCTGGCCGGAATCTGCGACGACGATGGCGCCGCGCTGATCACGCGCAAGGACGATCAGGAAGACGTGGTGACAGAGCGCATTCGTACTTACGACGCGGTGAGCCGGCCCGTGATCGCGCATTACCAGGACACCCACTATCACCAGATTCGCGGCGATCGCTCGCCGGGCTACATCTTCGAAGAAATCACAGGGATTCTGGAGCCGCTGGTTTCCAAAAACGGCGCGTGCGGCAAGTCGGGCAGCGGCGCTTAGCCGATAAACGCGCGGATCGCTGCGTTCACTTCGTCGCGCTTTTCGTGGATCACCCAATGCGTGCCATCGGGGATGCGCTGGATGGTGAGCTCGGGGACGAACTTGTCGAGGCCGTCCAGGTTGCTGGTCAGCAGCGCGGTGTCCTTCTCGCCCCAGATCACGAGCGTCGGAACTTTCACCATGAGGGCGTCGGGATCGACGGCGAAATTGCCGCGTGCGGCACTGGCGTCTTGACCGGCAGCGGGCGGGCCGACCTGGTTGGCTCGATAGTAGTTCAATCCGCCGGTCAGCGCGCCGGGCTGAGACCAGGCTTTGATATAGGCCTGCTTGTCGTCTTCGGTGAAGACGCCGTTCTTGAGACCCGCGCCGAGCACGATGTTGACGAGGTTCGCGCAGTTGTTGGCCGACAGCGTCTGCTCGGCTTGCGGGCTGCGGAACATCAGCATGTATTGGCTGGCCTGCTGCTGCGCCGGATCGGAGGCGAGCAGGCGGCCGAAGACGCCCGGATGCGGCGCGTTGACGATCACCAGTTTGCCGAGCGTCTCGGGATGCGCGATGGCGAACGCCCAGGCGACGGCCCCGCCCCAGTCATGCGCCACCAGCACGAACTTCTTTCCGTGCGAGAAATGATCGGCGAGCTGCGCGCACGTCTTCTATCAGTACGTTGACGCGGTATTGATCGAGGTCGGCGGGTTTGTCGGACAGATTGTAGCCGCGCATGTCGGGCGCGACCGCGAGTTGGTCCTTGCCGAATTCGGCAAGCTGGTCCTTCCACTCGTACCAGAATTCCGGGAAGCCGTGCAGGAAAAGAATGAGCGGGCCTTGGCCGGCCGAGACGACGTGCAACCGCACGCCATTCACCTTGACGTAATCGTCCTTGAACATGGCATTTTCCTTTGATGCTTCCGCCTGCCGCAGGCAGAACCGCGCGAGTTCTTGGGCTGGTGTCCACGATCCTGATTCCAGCGTATGACACAATTGGGGTTACGCGCGCGATCCAGAATCCTGGAACCTCGGCGTCAAACTTCGCGTAGGAGATAGCAATGGACCGATTCCGCCAAGACCTCGTCGTCTCACTCCGCCGCCTGCGTTCCAGTCCCGGATTCACGCTGGCCGCGATCCTGACCCTGGCGCTCGGCATTGGCGCCAACATCGCGATCTTCACCGTGGTGAACGCGCTGCTGTTCCGCCCGCTGCCAGTGCGACAGCCGGACGAATTGGTGGCGCTGAACATGCGCGGCTACCACACCGAATTCCCGGTGCAGAGCTATCTGAACTACCTGGACTTTCGCGACCGCAACAATGTCCTGGCCGGGCTGGCCGGATATCGCATGGCGCCGGTCAGCTTCAGCCGCGGCAATTCGAACAATGCGCGCATCTGGGCGTTCGAAGTCACCGGCAACTATTTCGACGTGCTGGGCGTCGGCGCGCTGCGCGGGCGCGTGTTCAATCCGAAAGACGACGTCACGCGGGGCGGCCATCCGATCATCGTGATTACGTACGCGTCCTGGCAGACACCGCTTTGCCGGAGATCCCAACGTTGTGGGCCGGAAAATCAAGATCAACGGCATGGACTACACCATCGTCGGCGTCACACCGCACGGATTCGCCGGCACCGAAGTTGTCTTCACTCCCGAGATCTTTGTGCCCATGGCGATGGAGCCGCAGATCGAGCCCGGAAACGACTGGCTGGATCGAGCGCGGCGATCATGAACATGTTCGTCGTCGGACGCCTCAAGCCGGGTGTTACGCTTGCGCGGGCGGAAGCGCAGTTGAACTCGATCGCGGCCGGAGCTGAGCCGGCAGTACCCGAAGGAAAACGGCGGAGTCACCGTCTTTCTCTCGAAGGCGGGTCTGTTCGGAGCGATGATCCGCGGACCGGTCCAGGCGTTCACCGCTGTGTTGTTGGGAGTCTCGGGCCTGGTGCTGCTGCTGGCGTGCGTGAATCTGGCAGGTTTATCGCTGGCGCGGGCGTCGGACCGCCGCAAGGAATCCGCGATTCGCCTGGCGCTCGGCGCCGCCCCCGGCCGGCTGGTGAGCCAGTTGCTGACCGAGAGCGTCGCTGCTTTCGATCGCGGGCGGAGCTGCGGGTATGCTGCTGGCGAAATGGCTGACGGCCTTGTTCGCAGCCTGGAACCCGCCCATCGATGTCCCGGTGATCCCGGCGGTCAGCATCGATTTCCGCGTCATGCTCTTCGCCTTGGCCGCATCGCTGGCCACCGGAATCCTGTTCGGACTCGCGCCTGCCTTGCAGTCCACGCGCGCCGAGCTGGCTCCGGCGCTCAAGAGCGAAGCGATGGTGGAACGCGCTGCGCCGATTCCATGTCCGCGATTTTCTGGTCTCGGCGCAGGTAGCGCTCTCGGTGGTGCTGATGGTGGGATCGGTGCTTGTCGTGCGCAGTCTGCAGCACGCCCTGAGCTTGAATCTCGGCTTCGAGCCGCGGCATGCGGCAACGGTTTCGTTCGATCTCGGCCTGCAAGGTTACGATGAAACACGCGGCCGCGAATTCCAGCGCCGCGTGCTGGAGCGTGTCCGGGCGCTGCCGGGCATCGAGTCGGCCGGCCTGATCGATGGGCTTCCGCTGAGTCTCAATTGGAACAACAGTGGCGTCTTCATCGAGGGCAAGCCTGCGCCGCGTGCCGCGGATACTCCGCTGGCTGCGATTTTCACGATCTCGCCCGGATATCTGCACGCCGCGCAAACGAAGCTGATGGACGGGCCGCGATTTTACCGACAGCGACAAGAAGGGCGTGCCGGCGCGTCGCGATCGTTAACCAGGCGTTCGCGCAACAATTGCTGCCAGGCGAAGATCCGATCGGCAAGCGTTTCCGCCACGATTCGACCAAAGGCGAATGGCGGGAAATCGTCGGCGTAGTGGAGGACGGCAAGTACCGCTCGTCTCGGAGAAACGCCCAGACCGGCCGTGTTTACCCGTTCGCGCAATCCTGGAACCCGGCGGCCACCATCGTGGCTCGCTCTTCTATGGACGAGGACCAAGTGGCCGGCCTGTTGCGGCGCGCCGTTCTGGAAATAGATCCAGGAATCTCGACCTACGCCGCCGGCAGTTTGACCGACCAACTCGGCCTGGTGCTGTTCCCGGCGCAAATTGCGGCCATCGTGCTGGGCGCGTTCAGTCTGCTGGCGGTGGTGCTGGCGGCGACCGGCGTTTACGGAATCATGGCCTACGCGGTGTCGCGGCGCAGGCGCGAGATCGGCATTCGCATGGCGCTGGGCGCGCGTTCAACACAAGTGCTGAGCGTGGTGGCCGCCAATATGGCGATTCTTTGGCGATCGGGACCGTGGCGGGGCTGGCGCTCGCATTCGTCGCCGGCGGCCTCTTTTCGCCGATCCTGTACGGAGTCAGCGCCCACGATCCGTTGACGTACGCGATCGGCATTGGCCTGATCGCATTGGTAGCGTGCGCCGCTTGCTGGATCCCGGCCCGTCGCGCGATGGCGGTCGACCCTGCAGTTGCGCTGCGAACCGAATAGCAGCTGCTCGCACCACATCAGATAACCTCGATCCTTGCGGCGCGTCAGCTAGAACTTGCACTTTTCCGCAGGAACGCGACCTGAAGGTCGTATCAATACTAATCGGACTTGTACATCAGATCGGGGGGCAACATGCAGACTGGATTTCGAAGGTCTTTTGGTTTGGCTATCCTTGCGCTCGTGGCGGGGTGCCTGCCGGCATATGGTCAAGTGGTATCGGGAACGATCGTAGGAACCGTGCACGATCCGTCCGGCGCGGCGATTCCCGCGACAGCGGTAGTGCTTCGGAATGTGGACACGAACCAGACCCGGGAATCGACCACCAACGAAGTCGGCTCATTCACGTTTGCCACGCTGCCTCCCGGCCGTTATCGCGTTTCGACGACGCATCCCGGATTCAAGTCGGCGGTCACGTCCGACATCGACCTGCAGATCGATCAGACCGCGCGAGTCGACCTGACGCTCGAGGTCGGCCAAGTGAGCGAAGAAGTGACGGTGAGCGCCGCTGCCGTGGCGCTTCAAACCGACACCGCCACCATGGGACAAGTGATCGCGGAAAGCCGGTTTCCGAACTTGCCGCTGAACGGCCGAAATTTTCTGGACCTGGCGAATCTGTCGGCAGGCGTCGTACCGGTCAGCGCCGCTCCGGGCAGCAAGGGCGGATCGGCCGATCCGGAATTGACCACGCATGTGGCCGGCATCGCGCGGCTACGCCAACAGCTTCCTGATCGACGGCATCGAGTCGCGCGGCGCGCGGCTGGGCGAGATTTCGTTCCTGCCGTCGCCGGACACGATCAAGGAATTCAAGATTCAGGCAGAACTACTATTCCGCCGAGTACGGCGCCAATCCCGGCATCATCAGCGTCTCCATCAAATCCGGCTCGAACGCCTTTCATGGGACGGCTTACGAGTTCCTGCGCAACAGCGCGCTGGACGCAGCCGCAGTACTTCGACCAGGGGAGGTGGCTCCGTTCAAGCAAAACCAGTTCGGCGCCAACCTGGGAGGCCCCATCTGAAAGGACCGCACGTTCTTCTTCTTCGCTTATGACGGCCAGCGCCGGCGGCGATCCAACCAGAGCTTTCGCCGTGCTTCCCGACCCGCAATATCTGACCGGCAATTTCGGCGGGTCTCACCGACGCCAAAGGCAAGCCGATCATCCTCAAGAATCCGTTCAACAACAATGCGCCTTTTACGGACAACCGGATCCCGGCAGACACGGATTTCCAAAATCGCGCAGAACTTCAACAAGTACATCCCGGCGCCCAACACGAACCTGGCGCAAGGAAACTACACCGGCAACCCGAGCACGTTCGACGATTTCGACCAGTACCACATCAGATCGACCACCGCTTCTCGGACAGCGACAGTATGTTCGGCCGCTATTCCCGGTCCACCTGGGACATCCTGAACCAGGGACTGCTGCCTTTCAGCGGTTCGGCGTATCCCGCTGAACTCGCAGAGTGGCGGTGATACAGGAGACGCATATCTTCGGTCCGAGCGCCGTCAATACGCTTAAGCTGGGTTTCAATCGCGACGTGGTGGCCAACAGCAACGAAGTGGCCGACCAGAATCTGGCTCGAGCAAATCGGATTCCAGAACCTTTCGGTGGCTTCTTACGACTACAGCCTGCCGCGATTCAATATCACCGGCTTCACCCAAATGGGACACAGCCAGCAGACTTTCCACCAGTGGACCAACGCCTACATCCTGTCGGATACGTTCGTGCTGGTGCGCGGGCTGCACAACATCACGCTGGGCGGAGACGTGCGCGCGTATCGCTCGCCCACCAGCACCACCAATGGGACCAATGGCCGCGTCACGGTGAGCAACATCTTCACCGGGCTATTCGCTGGCCGACTATCTGTTGGGTGCGTATCAAACCGCGACTACCTTTACGACTCGTTTTCGACCGGCGATTTTCGCAACTCGCAGTACGCGCTGTTTGTGCAGGACGACTACAAGATTCTGCCTCGCCTGACGCTGAACCTCGGACTGCGCTGGGAGTACAACACGCCGTGGAGGGAACTGGGCGGCTCGGAAGGCTTCTTCGATCAGACCGCCGGCGTCTTGCGGGTAGCGAACCCGCCAAACATTTGGGGTCTCAATTTTCCGGCCACGCCCACGCTTGTGGTGGGCGGTGTACGGGAAGGCGTCTATCCGCCCAGCTACCGGCAGTTCGCGCCGCGCATCGGGTTAGCCTACAAGCTAAACGACAAGACGGTGATCCGTTCCGGCTACGGTATTTTCTATCTCACCAACCAGGGCAGCCACACCATTGAGATCAGCTCGAATCCCGGCTCGGCCATCACCATTACCACCACCAATTCGGCCGGCAAGACGCCGCGGCTGGTCGATACGCTGTTTGATACGCCGGCTCAGGCGCTTGTTTCCGCCGGCAACAGCCCCAGCACCGTGGACGCGGACCGGGTTCCGTCCTACATGCGCAGTGGAATCTGAACGTGCAGCGCGAACTGCCGTGGAACTTGCTGCTCGAGACCGGCTATGTGGGACAGCAAGGGCACGCACCTGATTGGCACGCAGGATCTGAACGCTGCGCGATTGAATGCGCCCGGGCCAGAGCCTGTCGATCGCCGCGCGGCGCCCCTATCAGGGATTCAACTCGATCAAAGAATGGTTCAGCGGGGAAGATTCCAGTTACAACGCGCTGCTGGTGACGCTGCAGCGCCGCTTCAGCAAGGGCCTCAGCATTCTTTCCAGCTACACCTACTCAAAGTCCATCGACGACGGATCGGCCGGCGTCAACGACGCCAATCTGCATCAGATTCCGAATAACTTCCGCCTCGATCGTGGGCTCTCCGCCTTCGACGTGCGGAACCGATTCACGTTCAGCGGAATCTGGGAGGTTCCTTTCGGCAAGAACAAACGATTCTTCTCCAACGCTTCCGGCGTGGCGGGCTGGCTGGCCGGCGGTTGGCAAGTCAACACGGTGGTGCAATTCCAGAGCGGCCAGCCGTTCTCGGTTACAGCGCAAGGGGATCAGTCGCAGACCGGAGTCGGCGCGACGCAGCGGCCGAACCGTACTGGCGATGGCAATCTTTCGGTGCGATCAGCGAAAGCCGGATCAGTGGTTCGACATCACAGCGTTCGCGTTGCAGCCGCTGGGCACTTATGGGAACGCCGGCCGTGACATTCTTTTCCAGAATGGCACCAAGAACGTCGACCTCTCGTTTTTCAAGAACAACCTTCTGACCGAGAGGTTCAACCTTCAGTTCCGCGCGGAGCTATTCAACCTGCTGAACGACACGAATTTTGCGGCTCCTGCAGCGGCCGTGAACGGACCGAAATTTGGAGTCGTGAGCGCCACAGGTCCGGCGAGGGAAATACAGTTCGCGCTGAAGCTGCTGTTCTGAGCGTGGCTACCGGCCGGGACTGGCGGCGTGGCCGTAGTCCAGCGACCGGATGATATCGCGGAGGGCGTCCAGATACTGGCGCCCTTGCTCCGCCGTCAGGACCCGGTGGAGATCGTACCAACCGCGCACCTGGACCTGTTGATATTCCCGGCGAATTTTCACCAGGTTGTCCTTGCGGCGTTCGATCGCGGTCCAATCCGGGTCTGGGGCTTCCAGCAAATCGACGATACTAAGCATCTCATCCCGATAGCGATCCGAGAAACTACGCAGCCAGGCGTCGCGCTTGGTGCGGATGCTCTGGATGGACCGGATCTGTTCCGATGTCAGGTTCGGATCTCGCAATGCTGGAGCTACAGTTGGGCCGCTGCTTTCCACGGGCTTGGGCACGGCGACGCCGTAGAGATATCCAGACAGAACGGCCACATTCAAGGAAATCGATACGAATAATGCGATATTCTTCCAGTTCAATGGATAATTCCTTCCGTCACAGACCAGGCTCGATGGGAGAAGATAAGACAACCTGGATAATGTCCCGTCCCGGCGGGGGGCTGTAGGTTTCGCCGATTCGAAAACCAGCCCAAATCAGCGCCATGGCTCCGCACACGGCCGCTGCGGCCGCCGCCCACCAACGCAAGCCTGCGGCCTGCCTTTCCGGGCGCTGGGTATTGAGGGCTTTTTCGACGACTCGAGCTGCAAATGCGGCGCGAATTTCGGGCAGCCGGGTTGCGTCGAGCTGGTCCTCGAGCTCCAGCAATCCGGAAAGGGCCTGGCGGCACGAGTCGCACGCGCGCAGGTGCGCCTCCAAGCGCGACGAAGATTCCGGATCGAGTTCCCGGTCGAGAAAGCGATGGATCAGGCGCCCGGCCTGAAAACAGTACATTCGAACCTCTCTTGCATATTATACGAGGGGTTCGGCTGAAAACCGCGCAGGTTTCAGCGCAACACGGCCAGGCGAATCCGCAGCGTCCGCCGCGCGCGGACCAAGAGTGATTCAATGGCCTTCTCGGAGGTTCCGAGAACCGCGGATGCCTCCCGGTAACTCAATTCTTCGTAGTGGCACAGAATCAGCGCCAGCCTTTGGTTGGGGGGCAGGCTTTGAATTGCCCGCTGTACGATGACCGCACGCTCGGCCTGGTCGATCGCTACCGAAGGATCGGCCGCGCTTTGCGCCACCTGCGGCGGTTCGCCGAACAATAGCGGCTTCTTTTTCTTCAACCAGTCCCGGCACAAATTCATGAGGATCTGAAAAAACCAGGTACGGAATCGTGCCGCGTAGTTGTAGTGGCGTGCGTTCAGGTAGATGCGCAGGAAGGCCTCTTGGGCCAGGTCTTCGGCCTCCTGAGGATCGCCCACGAACCGGAAAGCCACTCGCAGGGCTGGCGCCTGGTAGCGTGCAATCAGCTCTTCGAAGGCGCGCACATCTCCATCGGCAATCCGTTCCACGAGTATCTCATCCGAAACGGACGTTGGTTCGGCGCACCGGGCTACAATGATGCCATCCAACAAGGACGCCCCGATCAGTTTAGATCATCAGAACACATTGGGATCGGGATGGCAATAGGAATGTCACAGTCGCGCGCAGGTTCGAGCCGTCCGCGCTCGTATAAGATTGTGATGAACCTGGCAGTTGCAAGTCTGGCGGCTGGAGGTACAAGTTGAAGCGAAGCCTGGCGCTAGTCATCGTTATTTCGGCGGCTGTGGTGGTGCTGTATTTGGGTATTGCGCGGGTCACGCAAGCGCAAAGCCCGCGCGCCAACGACTACTTGACGCCACAACTGCGGCAGCAAGTGGACCAGTTGAAGCGCGACGCGGCTGCGCAACCGACCAATGCGCAAAACGTCGTCGGGCGCGGCCTCCTGCTGTGGCAGTGGGTCAACGCGTACTCGCTCACGGGCGGTCCGGTGCCGGTAAATGCCACTCAGGAGTCTGACACCGGCGTTCGTGCTAAACGATTCGCGGCAGCAGGGCGTGCCGCCGGCGGGTCCCGCGAACGTGCGCGCGTTGATCGCTAACGTGGACGCGCTGATTTACGAATTCCGCATCAAAGACGAGCAGCCCAAAGCCATCCCGACCATCCGGGCGGATAAGACCGGACCTTTTCCGGCATCCAGCTTCCAGACCTTCGAGCAGACCGTGACGATCGGCGAGATGCCGATGAGTCCCGGGCGGCGCCATCATGCTGGCCCGCATGCTGATGAGCGACGGCGGGCCGCCCCAGAATCACGACCCGGCCGCGCGCGACTACGTGACCATTCGCACTTCGAATCCGCGCGCACGCTTCGTCAAGGCGGATGTCCCCTGGACGGGAATGCACGGCGGGTTCCGCGGCAGCGCGGAAAATTCCGGCTTTCGCCTGGAGGGCGAAGCGCTGCGATCGGGCGACACCGTGACGCTGACCTACGGCGACCGAAGCGGCGGATCGCCCGGCATGCAGATGAACAGTTTCAGCAACGATCGCATGCTGTATCCGCTGTACATCGATCTCGAGGGCAAGGGCCGCTTTCTGACTCCTGCGTGGCCGGCGTTCTCCATCCAGGGAACTCAGGTAGCCTATGTTCATCCCACGGCGCCTTCCATCGTGAAGGTGGGCGAGCGGTTCGAGCTGGCTGTGCGCAGCGAAGACGATCGCTGGAATCGCGCCACCGGATCGATTCCGGAGTACGAGATTTCGCTGAACGGGAAGAACGTGCACACCATCCCGGCGGGCGCCGAGGGACTGACGGTGGTTAAAGACCTGCAGATCGACCAGCCGGGAGTCTATCGCTTTGATGTGCGTTCAGCCGACGGCAAATTCACCGCCAAGAGCAACCCCATCTGGGTGGAACAGAATCCGTCGACGCGCGTGTACTGGGGCGAGACGCATGCACATAGCGGCTACTCGGAGGGAATGGGCAGCATCGACCGCTTCTACACATGGGGGCGCGACGATGCGCGCTTGGATTTCGCCGGTCTGAGCGAACACGACGTCTGGTTGGACGACAACGAGTGGCGCACCATGAACGACGCCGTGCGGCGCTATACCGAGCCGGGCCGATTCATTGCGTTCCTGGCGTACGAGTGGACCGTGAACCGCACCAACGGCGGGCATCACAACGTCTTCTTTCGCACGCCGGGGCGTGATCGCGTGCCCTCGCAAATGGCGTACAACCTGTCTCTGCTCTATCAAGGCCTGCGCGACAAGTATCTGACCAAGGACGTGCTCGTGATTCCGCACGCGCACCAGGCCGGCGACTGGCGGCGCAGCGATCCCGACCTGGAGCGTGTCGTAGAGATCGCCTCCATGCATGGAACCTTCGAGTGGTTTGGAAACTACTATCTGCGCCAGGGCTACGAAGTCGGATTCGTCGGTGCCTCCGACGATCATCGCACGCGGCCCGGATACAGCGGCGGCATGGCGACGGGCGCTTTGCAGACCATGAACTCGCTGGCCGCGGTGCGCGCGCCGACTAAGGATGGAAATGCGATATTCGACGGCCTGCGCGATCGCCATACCTATGCAGCCAGTGACGCGCAGCGAATCCTGCTGGACTTTCAGCTCAACGGCCAGCCGACCGGCAATCGCATTCCGGACAGCAATGAACGGCGCATTCACGCGCGCTACTCCGGGACATCAGCGGTGGATCGCGTGGAAGTGATCAAGAACGGCGAGGTGATCTACACGCGGCGCATGGCGCAGACCGATCTCAAACCGCAGTCGCGCATCGAGCTCGGTTTTCAATCCAGCTCCGAGCCGTTCATTCGAGACAATCCGCGCGGCTACCGGCGCTGGCGAGGGTCGCTCGATGTCGAGGGCGCACGGCTGGCGGGCCTGCAGAGCTACTTCGACAATCGCTACTCGGAGTTTGCGCGTCGCGATCCGCAGAACCCGAATCGCATTGTGTTCTTCGACGACACGCGCGGACGAGCCGACGTGTTGATGCTCGACCTCGAGCAAGTCACTCCGTCGACGCGCATCGTGATCCACCTGGATCAAACGCAGGAGCACGACGTGGCGCCGCCGCAGGTCCGTCCTTTTGCTACCATTCCCGCCGCGACGGTGGAGCTTCCATTCAATGAGCTGAAGGACGGATTGCTGGCACGCGAGCTGCCCGTGGATCGTCATGTCGATTCGATCTTCGTGCAGTTGGTTGACCCGCAGGCGCCGATGGACGGCGAGTTCGACTACGTGGATCGCGGCAACCCGCAGCCGGGCGACTACTACTACGTGCGCCTCACGCAACTGGATGGCGCGCACGCCTGGTCCTCGCCAATCTGGGTGGGCGGCGAGGCAGTGAAGTAATCAAGCCTGCTGTGCGATCTCGGCTTCGCGGCTAGATCCCTTGCCACCCCCGCGCGATTGATTGCGGAAGCGCGCCGGAGGCAGACCAAACTCGCGCTTGAAGGCCCGATTGAACGCCGCTTCCGATTCGTATCCCACCTCGGCCGCAATATCCGCGACGCTCCGGCTGCTCGACGTCAGCATGCGGGCTCCGAGCTGCAGCCGCCAGCGCGTCAGATACGACATCGGCGGTTCGTCGAGAAAATGCCGGAAGCGTTCGGCCAATACCGAGCGTGAGACACCGGTCTGCGCGGCGAGATCGGCGATGGTCCACGGACGCGCGGGACTGGCGTGCATCAGGGCGAGGGCTTTTCCCACATCCGGATCGCGCGCGCCGGCCAGCCATCCGGTTTGCCCGGGCGGCAGCGTAGCGACATAGCGCCGCAGCGTCTCGACAAACAACACTTCGGAAAGCTTGGCCAGCACTGCTTCGCCGCCGGCGTGCTCGGCATTGGCCTCGTTCACCGCAAAGCGAATCGAGTTTTCGAGCCAATGGCCTGCGGCGCCGTCGCGAATGCTGACTTTCAGGACGGGCGGCAATCCAGCCAGCACCATGCCGCACAACTGCGGATCGCATCCCATGTACCCGCAGACAAATTTCGTAGGCTCGCCTCCGCCGCCGGACTGAGCCAGCTTGAGTCCCTGAGCCAGCACCTTATGAAGCCCCTGCTCGTTGTCGATCACTTGGACCGGCGTGCCGTTGCCCATGATGTGCGGATCGCCATGAGGAAAGATCACGACGTCGCCGGCGGAGATCGAAATTCGTTCACCGCCTTCGACGCCCGCCCAACCCTGGCCTTCGGTGAGCAAGTGGTAGATGATCACATGTCCGGCCGAGGGTGCGAAGTACGGAACCACGACGCAGGAGGGCGGCGCGCGAAAGGCCCAGGGCGCCGAGAACTCCGCGTTGTAGTAGATGGCCCCTTCGAGTTTCACCACCTTCAGGACTTCGGAGAGGACATCCATTCGGTTCTTGAGCCCCTTAGCTGACGCCCGGCAAACTGGGCCGGACTACCGAGCAAATCATCGCATGCAGCCGCCTCCCAGTCAAGAAATGCGGACGCTCGGACAATTAGTTCCTCGCGAAAAACCCGCATGTTGGAGTAGGAAAGCAAAAGACAACAAGGAGAAACAGCAATGCCATTGATTCAAGTCAAACTGATCCAGGATGTGTTCACACCCGCGCAGAAGAAGGAGATGATCTCCAAGCTGACTGACGCCATGGTCAGCATCGAAGGGGAGAACCTGCGTCCGGTCACCTGGGTAGTGGTCGAAGAGGTTGCGAGCGGTTCGTGGGGAATCGCCGGAAACGCCGTGACTACCGGCGACGTTCGAGCGCTGGCAGCCGGCCAGAAGTAGAGGAGGAAACATGATGGCAACCGCACCGCTGGCTGATGTAGAAAGACTCAAGACTCGCCTTCGCAACACCTGGATGGCGGGAGATTACGATCGGTTTTCACGCTACATGGAGAGCGACGCACGGCGCTTTTACGAGCGGCTGGACGTGCCGGCCGGTGCGGCGCTGCTGGATGTCGCCTGCGGGTCGGGCCAGGTTGCACTGGTTGCGGCCCGCGAGGGCGTTCGGGTTACGGGCATCGACATCGCGGAGAACGCCATCGAGCGGGCTCGGGCGCGGGCGGCGGCCGAAGAATTGGATGCCCGTTTCGAAGTCGCCGACGCTGAAGCTTTGCCCTTCGAGGACGCCAGCTTCGATGTCGTGGTGAGTATGGTGGGCGCGATGTTCGCGCCACGGCCGGAGCTGGTGGCGAACGAGATCACGCGCGTGTGCGCCCCGGGCGGAACCATTGCCATGGCGAACTGGACGGCGGACGGCTTCGTCGGCCAGATGTTGAAGACCGTCGCGCGTTTCATTGCGCCGGTGGGAATGCCGTCGCCGCTATTGTGGGGCGATGAGACGGTGGTTCGGAATCGTTTCGGCAAGCGTGTGTCGCAGCTCGATCTGACGCGCCGGCATTACACTTTCGACTACCCGTTTCCGCCCGCCGACGTCGTTGACCTGTTCCGGCTTTACTACGGCCCCATCAATCGGGCGTTCGCATCGCTTGATCCCGCCGGGCGCAAGAGTCTTCAACAAGAACTGGAGGACTTGTGGGCGACACACAACCTGACGCGCGATGGATTCACGTTTGTCGAGGCGGAATACCTGGAAGTGATCGCGACGCGAGCTTAACCACCACAACCCGCTAATCCACGGGATTCCAGTCGTTGAGGTGGCCGGTCATGGGGCCAATGCTGCTGCTGACAAGCACCGTTGCGCCGGGGCGGCGCTGGCCCTCGATCGGAACTGAAATGACTCGCTTGGTGACAGCCTCACCTTCGATCATTTTTCCGTTTTCCAGTTCGACGCGGAACTTGCGCCGCTCGCCGATGGGATCGAAATGCGCGGTCTTCACCGGGATGGTCTTTCCATCGAGCCAGGCGTAGCCATACGCTCCGGCTTTTCTCCAGACTGCCAGTAGTCCGGCGCGCTCGCCGATCACGTTGAAGTAAGTGAAGGCGGGAGCAAAGCGCGGCCGGTTGCCCACCTGTTCGTGCCACTTGCCGTAGCCGCGAATGCGCCGCGTGCGGCCGGCGACATGCACCACCGCGGTGGCGTGGCCCATCACTTCCATTCGTCCCGGACGGGCCTGCACCGGTTGGTGGCTGGATTCGAAATCTGCGTCGATGGACAACCGCACGGGTCCGGCGCCGACGGGCGGTTCAGCGGTTTCATGCGCTCCAGCGGCGACGCGCACGGAACCGCGCAACCCTGCGTTACTGGTCCGAGTCATGTGCGCCTCAGCGTCACCGAGCACGGAGAAGCTGACCTTTTCGGTCTCAACCCGAGTCCGTCCCCGGAACGATCCTAGATTCAGATTCTCGAACGCGGCGCTGTAGACCGTGCCGCCAAAGCACACGGTTACCCATAAGGTCGCGCTGCCGCGTCGCGGAAAACGTCCGAGCCGGATGGCGATCTCGTCGCCGGCATCTCGAGTGAAAACGTCCAGAGCAGCAGACTCAGCATAGGCGGCCGGAAGATCCGCGAGGGACGCGCTCTGCCCGCGGAGCAGCGGCGCTACTGCCGCGCAGACGAAATGGCGCCGGTTCATTGTCTGCCCGAGTTCCCGGCCGGGCCTTTCGGCAGATTCTTGAGGACCTTCAATTTGTCGGCCCAGGCCGAGCGCACGCCGATGAAGTCGGGATGGTCTAGATGCAGCTCGCTCGCGATTTGGCGGATCTCGTTGTCCTCGATCAGCGAGATGTCGTCTTCCGCGGCGGAGACTGCGAACAAGCAATCTAGTAGCGCCAGCTTCTGCTCGCGAGTCGCGATGCGATCGAACTCGCGCGTGACCAGAAAATTCTCGGTGGCTCCGAAAAGCTGCGTTCGCTCTTTCGCCATCTGAACGACGATGAGCGCCTGTTCCTCGGGTAACGCGCCGTACTCCATCACGATTCGCTCCATGGCGCGCGTCTCTTCGGGGCTGATCCTCATGTCCGCGTTCGCCACTCTGCCGAGCAGGTAGCCGAAGGCGGCGATGAAGCGGGCGCGTTCCGGTTCCAATTGATCGAGCGCGTCCACCACCTTCCGCACCGTTTCTGTTTCGGCGGACCGCGATCGCGCCGACGTATCCTCCAGTCCAAGAAAACTTCGAATCGACATCATCTTCTCTATCATGCGCCATCTAGCCGGCGACGTTGGCCCCGCCGCGCCCGCCATCCGCGCCAGAACGCCACCTGCAAGAAGATAGGTGTATGCTCGATCTGAGGTGAGTTATGACTTGCCGCAATCGGATGAGAGTGATCGCGGTCGCGCTATTCGCCGTGGCCGCGCTGTCAGCGCAGAACAAGGCCACCCGGAAGATACCGCGCGCCGCGGATGGCCACCCCGATCTGTCGGGCATCTGGACGAACTCGACGCGCACGCCGCTGGAACGCCCGGCTATCTTTGCCAGCAAGCCTACGTTGACGGACGCTGAAGCCAAGGCGTACGAGGCGAAAGACCACGAGGCCTGGCAGGATCTCGATGGCACCTCGGAAGGGCCGCTGCACGTCGGCAAAGGGTCGGAGGGGACGGGCGCCTACAACGTGCTCTTCTACGACATGGGTTCGGAACTGGCGCGTATCGACGGTGTGAAGCGAACATCACTGGTAGTGGATCCGCCGGACGGCAGGATCCCGCCCATGGTTGCGGGGGCACGCGGCCGACGGCGGGCGAGACCAGCGGACGTGAACGATGTTAAGAACCGGCCTGCGACGGAGCGCTGCCTGATTGGCTCTCCCACCGGACCACCAATGCTGCCCGCGCTGTACAACAACAATTACCAGATCGTCCAGACTCCCAACGCCGTCATGATCATGACCGAGATGATTCACGATGTGCGCGTGGTTCGCATCAACGGCACTCACCCGCCCGAGAATGTCCGCCATTGGCTGGGCGACTCGATCGGCCACTGGGAAGGGGACACGCTGGTGGTTGAAACGACCAACTTCAACGACGAGCCGCACTTTCGCGGTGCGTCCAGCAACCTGAAGGTGATCGAGCGTTTCACGCGCGCCGACGCCAATACGTTCGTGTATAAAGCCACGCTGGATGACCCGGCGACCTGGAGCCGGCCATGGACACTCGAGATTCCCTTCGTCGCGACTCCGGGGCCGATTTACGAATACGCCTGCCACGAGGGCAACTACGCGATCGAAGATATCCTGGGCGGGGCGCGCAGGATCGAGAGTCGAGAGGCCGGCAACAACAAGTAGGGATAGCTAAAACTTCTCGCCTAACAGCGCACGCAGGCGATCGTAGCCGGCGCGGCTCACCGGCACCTGGGTTCCGTCCGACAGAACCGCGACGCGGCTGTCCTTGGCGTACGGTTCGATCTTGGCGACGCGCTCCAGGTTCACCAGAATCGAGCGGTGAATCCGGACGAAATGCTGGGGGTCGAGCGAGGCCTCCAGACTCGAGATGGTCTGTTGCTTGAGATAGCTTTTTCCCTTGCTGTGCAGCGAAACGTAGTCGTCCTGTGCCTCGGCGTAGTCGAGCGACTCGACCGGGATGATGTGCACCCGCACGCCGTCCTTCACCACGATGCGCTGCATGTATTGCTGCGGCGGGCGTGCTTCGCGAGAAAGGTCGGCGGCGGGGGGCATTCTTTCGCCGAGTCTTTGACGCGCGCGCTCCAGCGCCTTCTCGAAGCGGTCGAGCGCGAACGGCTTCAGCAAGTAGTCCACCGCGTGCGCATCGAACGCCTTCATCGCGTACTGATCGTAGGCGGTAACGAAAATCACGGCGACGTCCGGGTCGATCAGCTCCAGCACCTCCAAGCCGTTCAGCTTTGGCATCTGGACGTCGAGGAACACGAGGTCGGGCTTATGCTCTGCGATCGCCTTGACGGCATCGAACCCATTGGCGCACTCGGCGACAATATCGATGTCGGGCGACGACTGCAGATACTCACGCAGGAGGTTGCGCGCCAGCTCCTCGTCGTCGACGATCATGGCCCGCAAGTGCCTGGCGGGCGCGACGCCAGCCGGGGCCGCTAAGCGGTTCTCGCTCGAATCGCGCTCCAGATTTTTCAGATCCACCAGCAGTTCGCGCGCCGATTGATAGCGCCGCTCGCGGTCCTTCTCCAGGCACTTGCGCACCACGCGATCCAGGCCGTCCGGCAGCTCATAGTTGAATCGCGCCATGGCCTGCGGCTGGCTCTGCAGGATGTGCGCCATGGTCTCTTGCGCGTTGCTCCCGGAGAACGGCAGTCGCCCGGTTGCCATTTCGTACAGCACCGCGCCCACGCTGAAAATGTCGCTGCGATAGTCGACGTCGCGGCCCAGCGCCTGCTCCGGACTCATGTAGGCCAGCGTTCCCAGCACCACGCCGACGCTGGTCATGAGCTGAGTTTCTTCGGGATTCGGCGGCGCCTGCTGTTTCGCCAACCCGAAGTCCAGCACCTTCACGTGGCCGCGCTCGCGTCAGCATCAGGTTGGCCGGCTTGATGTCGCGATGCACGATCCCTTTCGAGTGCGCATCGTCCAGCGCGTCGGCGATCTCGATGGCGATCTCCACGATTTCGGATGTCTTGAGCGGTCCCTCGCGGATGCGCTCGCTGAGCGGTCGGCCCTCGACGTACTCCATCGCGAGAAACCAGAGGTCCTTGTCCTGTCCGATCTCGTAAATCGTGGCGACGTTCGGATGCGTCAATGCGGACGCAAGGCGCGCCTCCTGCACGAAGCGGTGCATACGCTCGGGATCGGAAGCGACCTCCGGCGGCAGTATCTTCAGCGCGACGCGCCGCCCGAGTCGCGTGTCGTCGGCCAGGTAGACGGCGCCCATGCCGCCCTGACCAAGCTGCGAAACTACGCGATAGTGAGCGATTGAAGCCCCTGGAGTCAAGCCACCGGCCATACTCAACATGTTAACCGTGCGGGGCGCGCGTTACCCATGCGCCGCACACGGCAATTGCACCTGGACGACGAAATGGTCGTCCGTGACGCTTCGGTATCCAGGCGCGCCTGGTTCTCGTACAGTGCGCGTAGCCGGCCGCGCACGTTCTCCAGTCCCAGCCCATGCCGCGTCGCCGGCGGAGCGTCCGGATCGTAGGCGTTTTCGATCTTCACCTGCAGCCATCCGTTCTCGCAATGCGCGTCCACCTCGATGATGCCGCCGTCCACCATGCCCGCGATGCCGTGCTTCACGGCGTTCTCCACCAGCGGCTGCAGAAACAGCGGCGGGACCACGCAACCGTAGCAAGCAAATCAGTGTGAAACTCGGTGCTGCAGCCGCGCGCCGAACCGGACCTGCTCGACGTCCAGATAGGCTTTGACCAACGCCAGCTCGTCTTTGAGAGAGATGCTGGTCTGTTCGCCCAGCTTCAGCGTGCTGCGGAGAAAGTCGGACAGCTTGATGCACATCTCGCGAGCGCGCACGCCATCCACGGTGGCCAGCGCCGCTATCGAATTCAGGCTGTTGAACAGAAAATGCGGATTGATTTGCGCCTTGAGAGCTTTCAGTTCGGCCTCGCGCGCCAGCGTGCGCGCCTCGTGCTCGCGTGTCTCGGCCTCGCGCGACGACTCCACCGACAGCAGCACGTAGTGCAGCGCCACGGCCAGCATGTACAGCAGCACGCCGATGCCGAACACGCAGCGGAAGCTGCGGGCTGAAGCTGATCGTTGAGCTGCGGAAAATAGTAGCGGCTGAGCGCCACCGCCAGCAGCTTGGCCACCACGATCCACAGCAGCCCCGCCACCACCGCCGCCGGCGTGTGATTTGCCAGCAGCTTGGGAATCTGCGAAGGCCCCAGCGGCAGCACGCGGCACATGTACCACGGCGCCAGGCAGACCAGCGCGTAGAACAAGGACAGCGGAAGCGCCAACGCTTCCGCCTGCAGCAGCGGCACCTGGCCGGTCACCGAGAGCAGGTATCCCAGCAAGCCCGGCGATCGGCAGCCAGGCCAGAAGATAGAGCGTGATCCTGCCTTTGTGTGGCCAGCAATGGATGCATAGCGTCCCGCTAGTTCGATACGGAAGTGCCGCCGAATACCGAGGCGCCGGTGATGACCAGCTCCGTATTTTGGCATTCGGATCGGGTTTGGGATGTATCGTTTTGTCGTCGAAGCCGCCGAAAATGCCCGCGCCTTTCATGACGACGTTCCAGTTCTCGGGCACTCGAATCTCGACGCCTCCGAAGATCGCGTTGATGTCGATGACCGCCTTCTCCGCCGCGATGGTAGCGCGCCGCAGGTCCAGGCGCACGCCGCCGAACACAGCCACCACCTCGCCGCCGCGAAAATCCTGCGAGTCCAGCGTGCGCTTGCTGCCGCTGAAAACCGCGACGACGTTCATGACCGGCTCGCCCGAAGTCGGCACCCCGTCCATATACCGTTTGCGGTCGAAGGCCCTGGAGCAGCATGCTCAGGCCGAAAGCGATGATGATCATCGGCCAGATCAGATCGAAATTGAAAAAGATGATGTTCAGGTTGTCGAGCAGGATGAACGCGCCCACCAGCGCCACGCGCGCCGCCCCAGACATAGCCGGCCACGCGTCTGCGAGCTCCAGGACCCGGGAAACGCCCCAGATGATGAGCAGCACGGGCCAATAGCGCCAAACATCGTTGAAGCGCACGATGCCCATGTTGTCGAGCAGCAGCACCAGCCCCAGCGTCACGATGACGCCGCCGATCAGCATGCCCGAGGCCGAGGAGTGATGCCGGCGATTTTTCCACCGCTCTTTGCGGCGCTTCATGCGATCTTCGAGGTGGTCCATTTTCTGTTGAATCCGGTCGTGAACGCGCGACTCAATGCTGTCCTTGAGGTTCTTTTCGAATTGGTCGTCGCCGCCCACGATTTGAGCGTAACAGCCTGGGATCGCTGGATCGACCGCGGATCGGCGAATGGCGGTCGCGGGGCCGGTGAGTAACGCTTACATGTTACGGCGCCAGCCGCTCGATCCGCCAGCCGCCGCCGCCCGCGCGAATAGCGCAGCCGGTCGTGCAGACGGTTGGGCCGGCCCTGCCAGAATTCGATCGAATCCGGGCGAAGCCGGTAGCCACCCCAGTTCGGCGGCGCCGGGATGCTCGAGCCATCGTACTTGGCCTCCAGCTTCTCGGACGCGCGCTTCCAGAAACTCGCGGTCGGCCACCGGCGAGCTCTGCCAGGACGCCCAGGCGCTCAACTGCGCCCCGCGCGGACGAGTGCTGAAGTATGCCTCCGATTCGGCGCGCGACGTCTTCGCGATCCGTTCCCGTGACGCGCACCTGCCGGTGCAGATCCGGCCAGTAGAAGACCAACGCGGCGCTCGGATTCTCCGCCAGCTCGCGCCCTTTTCTGCTCCGGTAGTTGGTGAAGAAGACGAACCCGTCGGCGGTGGCCTCTCGCAGCAGAACCATGCGGGCGGACGGCTGGCCCTCGGCCGAGACGGTTGCCAGCGTCATCGCATTGGCTTCCTCGATTCCGGCCGCGCGGGCTTCGGCGAACCACTGGTCGAATTGCGCGATCGGATCGGGATCCAGATCCGATCTCGCGGAGCGCGGCCTGGCTGTAGTGCTCGCGCAGGTCGGCGAGCTTCTGCTCCGCGGTCCGGCCGGCGCGGAACCACGATGTAGCCGGTCTTCGCGCTGCCCAGCACTTCGTTGCGTTCGCGGCCCCAGTACCACCAGTGCGCCGCGATGTAGGCGCACAGCACAGCGTCGAGTTGATCCTCGATCGCCTTCAGCTCTTTTCCGCCCGACGAAGGAACTTCCGGCAAGCTCGTCGATCGTCTACGCCGCGGGATCAGCCGCGGCAGGTGTTCCAGCAGCAGCGCCCGGAACGCGCGCAGCTCCGTGGCGCGCGCCGCCAGCGTACCTTTCTTGTACTTGACGATTCGATCCAGCCCGAAGAGCTGGACTGAAGCGGCGTGAGGATGAACTTCAATCTGGAAGCGCCCGCGGCTTTTCGGAACGCAACTCGTCGCCATGGCGAAAGCCCAGCCTGACGAGCGATGCCGAGAGCCGCGTGGTTCGCTGCCAGAAACTGCGGGCGCGGCTGGCCGGATACGCACCCGCGTGAAACTTGCCGTAGAGCGCCTGCGCCAGCCGGTCGGCGGTGCGCATTCCGGCTTGGTTCGGGATGACGATGGGAGCATCGATGCCGATCACCGCATCCGGCCCCGCCTGCTCTGCGGCCCAGCGCACCACCTCTTCGGGTTCCGCGAGGCGTTCCAGCCCGGCGAGGCGAAACGCTTGACCGTCGCCATCCAGCACGGCCAATCCGCTTGGGTTGTGCTCCCATCCGAAATCGATTCCGAGCAGCCGCAGAACACCATTCTAGCGGTTGCTCAAGCTCGCCGGGCTAATGCCCGCGACCAGCGAGACCACAAACAGAACCAAGAAAACGAAGAACAGGATCTTCGCGATGCCGGCTGCCGCGACTGCCACTCCGGCGAATCCCAGTGATGGCGGCGACCAACGCGATGACGAAAAATATCAGCGCCCAATAAAGCATAGTTGCCTCCTTATGTTGAATCTGCTCAGCGCAGCCGCCGGACGGTCGCTGATGGCGTAGTCGGCGGCAGCTTCACTGGCGGAACTGACGTCTTCGGCGCCGGTCTCGCTCGAGAATCTTCTTGGCGCGCTTGACCCACTCGGAGCCGTCGCAATGCACCGACAGCAGGATGCCGCCGGCCTTGACGCGGCCTTCGTAGCGCTTGGCTTCGTACTCCGGAATTCCCATTCCGACCAGCGATCCGACGATGCCGCCCGCCACGCCAGCGGCGCCCGCGCCGGCCAACACCGCCACGATCGGGCCGGCCGCGATGAAAGGCCCGAGCACCGGGAATCGCCAGCGCTCCGATGCCCGCCAGCCATCCGATCACGCCACCGACCACCGCGCCCGAAGCCGCTCCCGTGGTCGCCCCTTCCGGAGCCTTGGTCTCCTTGCGATGCACGAAATCCTTGGTGCCGGCGTTTTCCGGCATCAGAACCGAAACGTCGGTGTTGCGGAAGCCCTTGCCGTGCGCAACCCTTCAGCGCGCTTCCCAAAGAATCTGTGTCGCGATAAATCCCAAAGACCGCGGTGTTCTTTCCCGCCATAGTGTCCTCCAGGTTCCATTTCGACCGGCCCCATGCCAGCCTGTGTTGCACGAGAAAGTTGCCATGCGCGCTGCAGGCGCCTAGCAGTTTGTTTGGTGGTAGCGGTGCGATGTAGCCGCAGGACGTGACGGGAAATAATTACAGAAAACTGCTGGACATGCTGCAGTTAGCGAAATGTGACCGCGACCGTTACTTCGCCTTGCGCAGATAGATGTTGCCGTTGAAAGTGGTGAACTGCATTTCGGGTCCGCCGCCGTTGATGGTTTCCGTACATGCTGCGGTCGAACTGCACGCGATACTTGCGCGCGGCCGGACTTGGAGTCCTGCACCTGACGGCTGGCGGGCCGAGGAGTCCACCGCGATATCGAAATCGCTGTAGACCGAACCGTTGTCGGTTTTCATCTTGACTCTGCGCCTTCACGTCGGCCGGCAGCGTGACGTCGATATCGCCGTTGAGCGAGCTGAAGGACATGGCCTTGTCCGGCGTGATCTTGTCGAACGACACCAGCACTTTGCCGTTCAGCGCATGCACAATGGCCGGCCCCGATATGTGCGTCGCAGTAGCGTTTCCGTTGGTGTTGTCGATCTCGACGTCGCCGGTGATGTGGTCCACAATGATGTCGCCGCCGTTGACCGCGTGCAGTTTGAGCGAGGTGTCGAATGGCACCTGGATGTTGAGGCTGATGTTCTCGTTGACCGCTCGCGTTCCGACGCGTGATGACGTTGTCGGATTCTTCCACCGTGAGGCCGGTGCCGCCGATGTCGATGCGGCGCAATCCATCGGATGCGTTCCGGGCGTTCGGCGCGCCGCCGGCGGCTGGCTCCGGGCACTGCTTCGACGATCGCCTCCTTGCCGTCGTAGCCTTTCACCGTGATGCTGCCGTTGATGCAGCGACGCTTTGAAGCGTCTTCGGCCGAGCCGGGTCGCTGAAGGGCACGGTCACGCGGTCCGGCTGCGGTTCCTGGCTCCAGGCCGCGCCGGCCGCGAAGACGCAAAGACAGAAGTACGATGAGCTTTTTCATGATTACTGTCCTCGATTGATGATTCGAATGCTTCCGTTGAGGGTGTCGAATTGGAACTCCGGTCCGCCGCTGCCGATGCGCATGCCGGCTGATGCGGTCGGCATCGATAGATGAACTTGCCGTTGCGCCGCTCCGCTACCGGGTGCGCCCGGGAAGCGCCGTCGCCGTGAAAGTCGGTGTACGCGGCGCCGTTGAAGGTCTTCACGCGCACGTCCGCGTCGAGGTTCGGCCGGAACGATGCGTCGATGGTTCCGTTGACGGTCTTGAACGAACAATTGGCAGACGGGTTCTTCGCGAAGGTCGCCTCGATCCCGCCGTTCACGGTATGGAGCGCTGCCGGAGCCGCCAGCTTCCGTCAGCGTGATGCCGCCGTTGACGTTGCTCAGATCGAAATCGCCGCGGTCGTTTTCCACGCGGATCTCGCCGCCGTTCACCGTCGCCAGTCGCACGATGGTCGCCGCCGGAACCTTGATCTCGAAATCGTAGCGTGACCACGGTAGCCGCGATGGCCGTGCTCGTGAATCCCGCGGCGTGCCGTCGCCGCAATGGCAGCGAAACGGGCCGTCCACGAACAGTTTCAGCGTGTCGCCGGACTGCGAGATGTCCAGCTTCACTTCGCGCTTGGCCGCGTCCAGTCGGTCCTGCGATTCGGCGTCGATGGTTTTCTCGGCCACCATCTGGATTTCGCTGCCGTTGTAGCCGGTCACGTGGATGGAGCCGTCGACGTTGTCGATCTCGAGGCGCGCCGCTGCGGGAAACGTCTGGCGGATGGTCTCCTTCTCCTGCTGGTCGAAGCCATAGGCCAGCGCGAGCGCGCTGCCATCGCCAGAATGTCAGGAGCGCTCTCATTGCAGTTGCCTCAGCGCCCATTGCGCGTGCTGTTTGACTTCCGGGATTCACGTCCGCGCCGGCTTCCAGCACTTGAATAGCCGGAGCCGCCGATCGTTCGCGCAATCTCCACGATCTGGTCCAGAATCGCGATCTGCACCAGCGGCGAATTCTGCTTTCCCAAGCGCCTGCACCAGGCCGTCTTCGGCCCACCGGACCGTCGGTGAATTTGCGCAGCGCATCCACGGCCGCCAGCCGCACGTTGACGCTGGGATCGTGATTGACCGTGGTGAGCAGCGCCGAGAGCACCTGCGGATCGTCCGGCTCGACGCGATAGGTGTAATTGACGCCGCGCAGACGGTCGCTGGCGTTCTGTTGCTGCATTAGCGAAAGCGCAACCAGTTGACGCATGTTGTAAACCTCCCCGCGCAGTTGCGAAATTTCCGAGGTATCGCGGCCGCGCACCAAATATCCTGTCCCAACGCCGAGCACGAGAATCGCCATGGCGGCCGCGGCCTGAAACGCCGGGTGACGCAGCCAGGCGAACGGCTGGCGGCGCTCGGCTTCGTGCTGGCGCCAGCGCGCGCAGCGAATCGTAGAAGCGCACGCGCATGCCGAGGCTGGGATCTTCCTCGGGCAGCGCGCCGAGCGTGCTCCACATGTCCTTCAGTTCTTCGGCTTCGGCGCGGCAGCGTTCGCAAAATGCCAGGTGAGTGTGGAAACTCGCCGCCGGGATCCTCCAGCGTGCCGCGCCAGTAATCGACGAATCGTTCTCTCGCTTGTTCGCAATTCATGCTGTCTTTTCTCCTGCAAGCTCGAAGTAGATCGCGCTCAACGCCCGCACCGCGCGATACACCCGAACCTTCACTGCTCCTACGTCGCATCCGAGAATTGATGCGATCTCTTCGTACTTCAGATTCTGAAAGCGGCTGAGCACCAGCAGTTCGCGCTTGTCGAGCGGCAGCCGGGCCATCGGCTCGCTTGAGCAGCGAGATTTCCTGCTTGCGCTTCAGGCTCTCATCCACCAGGCTCACCACTGGCAAACTCCTGGTCGCCCAGACCCACCTCGAACTTCCGCTTGCCGATGGAGTCGGTGTTGGCGTTGCGCGCGATCTGGTACATCCAGGCGGTGAACGCCCGCTCCGGCTTGTAGGTCTGGCGATATTTCAACATGCGGAAAAACACGTCCTGCACCAGGTCCTCGCTCAGGTCGCGATTCCCGTTGATGTGGACGAAGTAGTTGAACAGCGGCCGGTGATGGCGCTCGAACAGGATCGCCAGCGCCCCCAGGTCGCCTTCGCGGACGGCCTGCATCAGGCTGCTGTCCGTTGCCTCGTACACGTTAGTCAATACCGGGCTGCAAGCGAAAGGTTACAGCGGCGCCGTGCGGCAGAGAAGCCGGAAATGCGCGGCTCACCAGACCCGGCAGGGCGGAATGCGGACCATGGGCTGGCCCACCTTGCAGGAGAACGCCTGCTGGAACTCGGGCATGTTTTCGAGCACGCCGTTCACGCGATACGTCCCGGGCGAGTGCGGATCGACGTACAGCGCGCGCCGGCGCGATTCCTCGGGCCGCGTGTTCTGGCACCAGACCTGGCCGCAGGCCAGGAAGAAGCGCTGCTCGCGGCGTGAAGCCGTCGATCTTCGGTCTGCGCGTGGCCCGTCGAGCGACTCCATCAGCGCCATGAACGCCAGGCGCACGCCGCCGTTGTCGGCGGTGTTCTCGCCCAGCGTCAGCTTTCCGTTCAGGTGCACGTTGTCCACGGGCGTGAACGCCGAGTACTCCTGAATGAAGCAGTCGGCGCGTTTCTCAAACTCCTTCGCATCTTCCGGCGTCCACCAGTCGCGCAGATTTCCTTGCGGGTCGAACTTGCGGCCCTGGTCGTCGAAGCCGTGCGTCAGCTCGTGCCCGATCACGGCTCCGCCGCCGCCGAAATTCACCGCGGCGTCCATGCTGGTTGTCGTAGAAAGGCGGCTGCAGAATGCCGGCCGGGAAATTGATGCTGTTCTCGGGCGGCGAATAGTAGGCGTTGACGGTGGGCGGAGTCATGCGCCACTCGGATGCGGTCCACCGGTTTGCCGATCTTGTCGAGCCTGCGGCGCACTTCGAACTCGGTGGCGCGTTCGTCGTTGCCGACCGCGTCGCCGCGCACGATTTTGACCGCCGAATAGTCGCGCCAATGGTCCGGGTATCCGATCTTGTTGGCGACCGCCTGCAGCTTGACGAGCGCCTGTTCCTTGGTAGCCGGCGTCATCCAGGAAAGCGTCTGGATGTCGTCGCCCAGGGCCTTCTCGATCTCCTGGACCATCTTCAGCGTGCGCGCCTTGCCTTCCGCGCCGAAGGTCTGGTCGACGAACTTTGCGCCCGAGCGCGAAGCCCAGATCGTTGTCGACGGCCTTCGACGCAGCGTTTCCAGCGCGGCTGCTTGTTCCTTCGCGCCGCTCAGAATCTGCCGGTAGAAATGAAAATCTTCGTCCACGAACGGCTCGGGAAGCAACGCCGCTTCGGCATTCACCAGCTGCCAGCGCAGATACGTCTTGATGATCGTCCGAGGTCTGGTTTGGCGAGGATGGAGTTCAGCGATTTGAAGAAATCCGGCGACCGCGACGTCCAGGTCCGAGAAGGCGGGCGTGCCGAGGCCCGCGAAATATTTCTGCCAGTCGAAATCCGGCGTGAGCGCGGCGAGCTCGCTGGACGCGTCAGCTTGTGGTAGGTGCGATTCGGGATCGCGGCGCGACACGCGGTCGAGCGACGCCTTCGCCAGTGCGGTTTCGAAGCGTAGCATCAGCCTGCGGCGTCGCTCTGGGCGTCTTTCGCCGGCTTCGCCGAGCAGCTCGAGCATCTTCTGCACATGCGCGACGTATTGCTTGCGAGCTCTGACGGATCTGCGCGTCGTCCTTCAGATAGTAATCGCGGTCGGGAAGGCCCGAGGCCGCCCTGGTCGGCTTGGGCGATGTTGACGTTCGTGTTTTTGTAGTCCGGACCGGAGCGAAACGGAACAGCACCGTTGACGCCCATTCGAGGTGCAGCCGCGCGAGTTCCCGCGGCCATCGGCGGATTTCGCTGAGACAGGCCTGGATGCGATCGAGGTCGGGCTGCAGACGGCTTGGTGCCGAGCTTTTCGATCGCCTGTTCGTCCATGCAGGAGGCGTAGAAATCGCCGATTCTCTGGTCGTCCGGCGAGCGCTTCGCGGTCGTCGACGCGACGCCTTTTCGAGAATCTCGCGCAGGATGGTGCGGTTGCGCTCGGCGATTTGCGAGGAAACGCGCCAGATGGACTGGTCGGGCGGAATCGGATTCTTGGCCATCCAGGTTGCCGCAGGCGTACTGATAGAAGTCCGAGCACGGGTCGGCGGTGCGGTCCAGGTTGCCGATGCTGAATCCGGACGTCTGTTGAGCGGCGGCGGGAAGAGCGAGAAGGACGAGCAAGATTGAGAATCGCACGATCTAATTTTACGCCCTAAGCTGGCGGCCGCGACTGAAAGCTTGACAATCGCGCGAGCTTGGCGCATACTCCCATCAAGCATCTATGGGAGCCGACAAACGGCAGGCAGGCGAACTGGTCCAGGGAACGCTGGACATGCTGATCCTGAAGACGCTCGCTCGAGGCCGCCAGCACGGCTACGGAATCGCACACTTCATCCAGCAAACTTCAGACGAAGTGCTGCGCGTCGAAGAGGGATCCCTGTATCCGGCGCTGCACCGGCTGGAACTGGATGGCTTGATCGACTCCGAGTGGGGCCAGTCGGAGAACAACCGCCGCGCGAAATTCTACCGGGTGACCGCGCTGGGCCGGAAGCAACTGGCGCGAGAAGCGAGCAACTGGAGTCGGCTGGCGCAGGCCATTGCGCGCGTGATGGGGGCCGCATGAATCGCTTCTGGAAGCGTCTCCGCACGCTCTGGCGGCGCGGTCAATTGGATCGCGATCTCGAAGACGAGTTGAGTTTTCACCAGGCGATGCTGGCGGAGGAGACCGGCGATGCGGCCGAGGCTCGGCGCCGGCTGGGCAATCCAACCGCGCTGAAGGAAAAGACGCGCGAATTGTGGATGTTCACGTGGATTGAGACCATCTGGCAGGATGTTCGCTACGCGCTGCGTACACTCGTAAGGAATCCCGGCTTCACCGCGGTCGCCGTGTCGGCCCTGGCGCTCGGCACCGGAGCGAATACGACGTTGTACACCGTGGTTTCGAGCGCGCTGCGCTTCGACATGGGTGTGGATCAGATCGAGCGACTGGTGATAATCACGGCGACCGATGAATCGAGGCGCGATGGATTCGGCCAGTCCATCCGGGACTTCCGCGATTTTCGAGGGGAAGTGAAATCGGTAGAAAGCCTGGCAGCCTACCGCTTTGCGCCGGTGAATCTCAGCGACCCGCACGGGCTGCCCGAACGGTACAACTGCGTCGAGATGTCGACCAACGGATTCTCGGTTGCGCGGGTCCAGCCGGTCCTCGGCCGGGATTTCACGGTGGACGATGAGCGGCCGGACGCACCAGCCGTGCTGATGCTCACCTATAGGGTTGGCAGAGCCGTTACGGGAAAGACCCGGCGATCCTCGGACAGATTGCGCGCCTGGATGGTGTGCCGAGCACCATCATCGGCGTCATGCCCCCGAAAATTCAATTTCCGGAAGATACCGATCTGTGGGCCCCGCTCAAGTTGACTGCCGATCGCAATCTGCTTCTGTTCGGGCGGTTGCGCGACGGCGTGGCGCTTTCAAAAGCGCGCGCTGAAATGGACACGATCGCGTATCGGATGATGGATCGGGATCCGCAATCCTACAAGGGTTTGGTCGCTGATGTGCACCCGTTTCTGGAAATCATCGGCGTATACGACTCCCGGCGCTTGTTGATCGCCGTGATGTTCGCAGTCGGATTCGTGCTGTTGATCGCCTGCGCGGACGTCGCCAACCTGCTGCTTGCGCGAGCCGCGTCGAGAGCGCGGGAGATTTCGATCCGCATTGCGATCGGGGCCGGGCGCGCGCGGATCGTGCGGCAATTGCTGATCGAGAGCCTGATGCTGGCTAGCGCCGGCGGACTCCTCGGATGGCTGGTCGCTTTCGGCGGATTGCGGTGGTTCGATTCGTTCACATCCGAATTTCGCCGGCCTTCCTGGATCGACTTCTCAATGAATGCACGCGTGTTTACCTATCTGGCCGTGATCACTCTCGGCGCGGGAATCCTATTTGGCCTCGCTCCCGCATTACGACTGGCCAAGGTGGACGTCAACAGCGCAGTGAAAGACGGTGGGCATGGCACTGCGGGAGCAACTACGGGCGGCGACTTGCAGGTCTGCTGGTGGTCTTCGAGATGGTGTTGTGCGTCGTGTTGCTAGCCGGAGCTGGCCTGATGATTCGCAGTTCGTTGAATCTTTTCAGCACGCCGATCGGAGTGAACGCCTCAGGTGTGCTCACGATGCACCTCAACCTGCCGGAGGCCAAGTATCCACGGTCTGACGATGAGATCGCGTTTCACGGGCGGTTGAAAAACCGGCTGGCGGCGCTTCCCGGAGCGGAGCGGATTTCGATTGCTTCGCAACTGCCTGCTTCAGGTTGGATGCCTCTCCGTTACGAGGTGGAGGGACTGCCGCCCGCTGATAAACAACGATTGCCATTGGTGGGTGGATTGGCGGTCGGCGCTGACTATTTCGATGTGATGCAGGTGCGCGCGCGACGAGGGCGGCTGTTCAACGCTTCGAACGGCGCCGGCGACGTACAGGCCGTGATTGTCAATGACAGTTTTCGCAAACACAGGTATGGCCCGGGCAAGATCCGCTCGCAAAACGCATCCGTGTGGCGGGGCCGAACGCGCCGGAAGCTTGGCTCGACGTGGTGGGCGTGGTGCCCGACATTCAACAGAATTTCCAGCCGGCCCCTGGAACAGGATGCGTTGATCTATCTGCCATACTCTACGATGCCGCAACGCATCATGTACGTCGTGGCGCGTACGGCTGTTCCGCCGTCTTCGTTGGCGGCGGCCTTTCGACGCGAGGTGCAACGGCTGGACGAGAACTTGGCCGTGTACGATGTGCGCACTCTCGACGAGCATCTCGCCGAACGCAGGCTGAACGTCACGTCATTCGGAGTCCTGTTCACAATTTTCGCAATCGTTGCGCTGGTTCTGGCGTGGATTGGCCTATACGGCGTGGTCGCGCACTCGGTGAGCCGGCGCACGCGCGAGATCGGAGTCAGGATGGCAGTCGGAGGAACCAGGCGGGATATTGTGAGGCTCGTGTTCGCGCAAGGGATGCGGCAAGTCGCGCTGGGTCTTGCCATTGGGTTGCCGATGGCGTTCGCTGTCACACGTGTTCTTCGGGCAGCGCTGGTTGGTGTCGCGCCAGGCGACCCGGTGACATTCGCTGGAGTTGTCCTGGTCCTTCTGGGCGCCGGCGCACTGGGATGCGCAATTCCGGCCCGCCGCGCGATTCGCGTTGATCCGTTGACGGCGCTGCGCTGCGACTAGCAGGCCAGCGCGGCTCCGGCGACCACATCGTGCAAGGCGTTTAAGGAGCAAGCCGTGTCGTCTGCGCTGGGCCTCGCGTTGTCGTAAAATAAATTCACGGTACCGCCGGATCGTTAGTGTCCCTTCGCGCATCCCATAGGAGCAGGAAAAGTCTTTCAGCGCTTAGATATGCCAGCCAGGCACGCGTTCTCTATCGCCGCGTTTGTTTCGCTCGCCTGGATGGCGACTTCGGGATGCGATTCGCCGCCGCCCCAAAGCAAGCAGCGGAAACCAGTCCGCCTGCTCCGCTGGTGCTGGTCACCGAGGTGAGCGCGTCCGATGTGCCGATCTTCTCCGAGTATCCGGCGCAAACCTACGCACGCAATAGCGTCGAGGTGCGCGGGCGCGTCGACGGCTACATCGACAAGTGGCTGTTCAAGCCCGGCCAGCAGGTCAACGCCGGCGACATCTTATATGTGCTGGATCAGCGGCCGTATCAGGCGGCGGTGGAGCAGGCCAAAGGCAATCTGTCGCAAAGCGAGGCCGATCTGGAGTTCGCGCGCAAGCAGGTGGCGCTGCTGCAGGCCGAGGCCAACCTCGCCGTCGCTCAGGCGAATCTGGTCAAAGCGCAGAAGGACTACGACCGCACTGGCGCGGCTGGTCAAGGAAGGAGTCGCCGCCCAGCAGGATCTGGATGCCGCGGTCGCCACGCTGAAACGCCGCCGAAGCCAACGTGCACGCCAACCAGGCCAATGTCGATCAGACGCGGCTCTCCACGCAAACCCAGATCGCGTCCACGCAAGGGAAAGTGGAAGCGCAGCGCGCCGCGCTGCGACGCCGCCAACGCTCAATCTGGAATACGCCACCATTCGCGCGCCGATCAGCGGGCTGATCGGCGACACGCTGGTGCCGGTGGGAGGTCTGGTGACCGCCAACTCGCAGCAGCCGCTCACCACCATCGTTCCGCTGGATCCCATCTGGGTGCGATTCAACATCACCGAATCGCACTACCTGACGTTCAAGCAAAGCGGCACGCTGTTCGAATCGCCGCTTACGCTGGTGCTCGCCGACGGCAGCGAGTTTCCGAACAAGGGCCACATCCAGAACACGCTCAACCAAGTGGATCCCAAGACCGGCACGCTCGAAATGCAGGCCAGCTTTCCCAATCCCGCAGCACGCGCTGCTGCCCGGACAGTTCGGCAAGGTTCGCGTGCAGACCGAACTGCGAAGAACGTCGATCCTGGTTCCGCAGCGGGCCAGTCCAGCAATTGCAGAACATGCAAAACGTGTTCACCGTGGGCGCCGGCAACAAAGTCGAACTGCACGTCCATCACGACGGCCGATCGCGTGGGCGATAGCTGGGTGGTCACCAAGGGACTGAAGTCGGGCGACCGCGTGATCGTCGAGGGCCAGCTCAAGGTTCGTCCTGGCATGACGGTGCATCCGCAGCCGTATCGCGGAAGCGGCGGCGCGGGCGGCGGGGCAGGGCAGCCCACCGGGAGCTGAGTCGCGCATGGCACATTTCTTCATACGCCGGCCGGTATTCGCGATCGTCATCGCGATCGTGCATTATCATCCTGGGCGCGGTTGCGATTCCGACTCTGCCGATCGCCACCTATCCCGGAAGTGGTGCCGCCGGTGGTCCAGATCACGGCGAACTACCTGGGCGGCAACTCGATCGATCTCGAGAAAACCGTCGCGCAGCCGATCGAAGAACAACTGGCCGGGCCTCGACGGCATGCTGTACTTCCTGTCGAACAGCTCCAACAACGGATCGGTGTCGATCTCGGTGACGTTCCAGTTGGGAACCAATCCCGATACCGCCACGGTGCAGACGCAGAACAAAGTGAATCTCGCGCTGCCGCGGCTGCCTCCGGAAGTGCAGCGCCAGGGCGTGACGGTGAAGAAAGTATCGAGCGCGTTCCTGATGGTGGTGGGATTGGTTTCGCCGGACGACCGCTATGATTCGGTGTTCCTGACCAACTACGCGCAGATCAATCTGCTGAACCAGATCGGCAGCCTGCCGGGCGTCGGCGATACGCGGCTCAGCACGCCGCTGGTGTATTCGATGCGCGTGTGGGTGAATCCCGACAAGATGGCCAAGCTCGGGATTGACCGCCACCGACATCAGCGCGGCCATCAACGCGCAGAACCGGCAGAATCCGGCCGGGTCGCTCGGGCAGCGCGCCCGCGCCGCCCGGAACGGCATTCCAATATCCGGTCAGCGCGCCGGGCCGGCTTGCTCGATCCCGCCGAGTTCGGCGACATCGTGGTGCGCGCGCAGCCGGACGCGTCGCTGGTGCGGGTTCGCGATATCGGCAGGGTGGAGCTCGGCGCGCAGACCTACTCCGGCTTCAACCGACTGAGCGGGCATCCGGCCGGGGCCATCATCGTGTTTCTGTCGCCCGGCGCCAATGCGGTCCAAACCGCCGATCAGGTCAAGGCGTTTCTGGCAGCGCGCCAAGCAGAGCTTTCCGCCCGGCCTGGATTACATCGGTTCCGTACGACTGCGACCGATGTTCGTGCGCGCCGCCATTCGCGACGTGGCCTTCACGCTGCTCTTCGCCGTCGGCCTGGTGATTCTGGTGGTGTTCATCTTCCTGCAGAACTGGCGTGCGACGCTGATTCCGCTGCTCACCGTGCCGGTGGCCATCATCGGAACGCTGGCGCTGTTCCCGCTGCTGGGCTTTTCCATCAACATCACCAGCATGTTCGGCCTGGTGCTGGCGATCGGCATCGTCGTCGACGACGCCATCGTCGTGGTGGAAGCGGTGCAGCGCAACATCGACGAAGGCCTGCCGCCGCGCGAAGCCACCATCCGCGCCATGGACCAGGTGTCGGCGCCGGTGGTCGCGATCGCGTTCATCCTGGCCGCGGTGTTTATTCCGGTGGCGTTTCTCGGCGGAATCAGCGGGCAGATCTACAAGCAGTTCGCGCTGACCATCGCGGCGTCGGTGCTGCTGTCGGCGTTCAGCGCGCTGTCGTTGAGTCCGGCGCTGAGCGCGATGCTGCTGAAGCCGCACCGGCCGTCGCGCGGTCCGCTGCGGCGCTTGGGCGATACGTTCAATCGCGGCTTCAAATGGGCGACCGACCACTACATCGCTGGCGTCGGGCTGATGATCCGCCGGTCGGCTCTCGCGCTGATCGCGCTGGGGTGTTTCTGGGCGGCCGGCGCGTGGCTGTTCAAGACTCTGCCCAGCGGATTTCCTGCCCGACGAGGATCAGGGCGCGATCTTCGTGTCGGTGCGCCTGCCCGATGGCGCCTCCATGGATCGCACGCGAAGCCGCCGTGATCAAGATCGAAGATCAGGTCCGGCAGTTGCCGGGCGTCGACGCGCTGGTTCGTGATCGGCGGCACGGACTTCGCCACGCAGACCAGCAGCTCCAATGTCGCCGCGCGTGATCATGCGACCTGAAGCCGTGGGACGAGCGCAAGTCGAAAGACCTGCAGTTGAACGCGCATCATCGCGCGCGCCAACGCGGCCTTCGCGAAAGTTCCCGAAGCGGTCACGTTCGCGTTCGGATTGCCGCCGATTACCGGGCTCAGCATTACCGGCGGATTTCAATTCATGCTGGAGGACCGCGCGCGGCGGCGATCTGGATCAGCTGAGCCAGGTGGCCGACTCCGCTGGTGCAGTGCCGCGCTGCGCCAGCCGCAAGATCGGCAACTGCCGTGAGCACGTTTCGCGCCGCCGTTCCAGCCTACAAGGTCGACATGGACGTCGACAAACTGCAGACGCTCGGGATTCCGGTGACCGACGCCTACAACGCGCTGCAGACTTTCCTGGGCGGCCTGTATGTGAACGACTTCAACCGCTTCAGCCACACCTGGCAGGTGCTGGTGCAGGCCGAGCCGGAGTTTCGCAGCCGGCCGTCGGACATCGATCGTTTTTACGTTCGCGGCGCGCAAGGCAACATGGTTCCGCTCGGCACGCTGGCTTCGGTGCAGGCCGAGCACGGGGCCGGATGTCGTGACTCGCTACAATCGCTTCCGCGCGGTGCAGATTCTGGGCGGCCCGCCGCCCGGCGTCAGCTCCGGCGAAGCCATCGACGCGATGGAGAAAGTGGCGGCGCAAACGCTGCCCACCGGCTACGGTTACGAGTGGACCGGCACTACGTATCAGCAGAAGCTCGCGCAGGGACACGAGGGGGTCATCTTCGGATTCGCCACGGTGCTCGTGTTTCTGTGCCTGGCGGCGCTGTACGAAAGCTGGTCGATCCCGTTCGCGGTGCTGCTCTCGCTGCCGCTGGGGCTGTTCGGCGCGCTGCTGGCGGTTTATCTGCGCCACTATCCTTACGACATCTACACGCAGATCGGAATCGTGACGCTGATCGGACTGGCGGCCAAGAACGCGATTCTGATCGTCGAGTTCGCCAAGGACAGCCACACCGCGCGAGCACATGCCGATTCGGGAAGCGGCGCTGCATGCCGCGCGGCTCCGGCTGCGCCCGATTCTGATGACGTCGTTCGCTTTCATTCTCGGCGTGCTCCCGCTGTTCCTCGCCACGGGAGCGAGCGCGGCGTCGCGGAGGTCGCTGGGCACGCCCGTGTTCGGCGGCATGAACGCCGCGACTTTGATCGCGGTTTTCTTCGTCCCGGTGCAGTACTACGTGATCGAGACTATCGCCGAGCGGCGCAAGCGTCGCGCTGCCAACGGCCGCCAGCCCGAGTTCGCCGACTGAGCCACGGAGCGTCTCGCGAAACGGCTGCATTGTGTTAACGTGTAGGCTGAAGCAGGAACCTAGAAGCGACATGGGAGGAACTATGAGAAAGCCGATGAAAATGATTCTGTATTCTCTAGCGGGCGTGGCGCTGGCGGCCGGACTGATTGCTCAGGAAAAATCCGCCATCCTGCATCCGGAAATGACCGTGGCGCCCGACGCAGGCACCTACTCGAAGCCCGCCGGAAAGATGGGAGAAAAGCCATCCGCGCCGTGGAGCGCCACCACCATCGCCGCCGCCGTCGACAAGAAAGCGCAGCCCGGTAAAGTGGTGACGGTAGCCGGCGAAATTACGGATCTGTCGTGCTATCTGCAGGTGGGCAAGCACGGCGAAAAACACAAATCGTGCGGCGTGAAGTGCCTGCAGAACGGACAACCCATCGGCCTGCTTGCCAAGAACGGCACGGTCTACCTGCTGATGGAAGAAGAGCACGATCCGCGGCGTGACGGCCTGACTGCCTTCCGCCAGGCGGCCGTCGACAATTTCGCCAAAATCATGGAAGTGACCGGGACCGAAACATCGCACGGCGGCTATAAAGCGATCTACGTGACGGGCTATCTGAAGAAGTAGGGTTAGACAAAGGCGGAAAGCTCAACAAGAATCTCGATCCGAAGATCAAGCCGCTGAAGCTGACGGTGGATGTACGCAACGACCTGATGGAGTTTCTGAAAGCTTTGAGCGGGCAGGGCTGGCAGAGGATCCAGGCGCCGGAGCAATTCCCGGAATGAGGACTGAGACAGTTACCGCTTCCCGCCCCTCAGAATGGCTCGATCATTACTGACGCAAGGCGCTCAGAACCGGTAACTGTCGCAGTTCTCTTCCAACTCACTGCCGATCCCATCTTGCTACATCCGAGGCTGCGGCACAATGGAAAAATCGCCGTAGGCGAGGCGGCAAACACCCTAGCGTGGCGGGACGGCAGCCTATTGTGCGACGCGATAGGAGCACAACACCATGTCGCCGGTCTGCGGTATCGACGACGGCTAGAAATGTGATGCTGTTGTTGCTGGTGGTGTAGTCGAGGCCGGCCTTCAGCCGGATGCCGTTGCGGTAGACGGTCAGGCTCGCGGCCGGGCTCGGCACTTGCGACAGCGTGAAAGAGGCGTTCGAGCCATTGATCGCATCCCGACGGCGTCTCGCTGTCGACGAAGCCGACTCCGGTGAGAGTAACCGAGACTCGATAGGAAGCCAGCAGTGCGTCGCCGGGCTGCGGGATGGCGCCGGATAGAAAAGTCACGGCGTTGCCCGACAGACTGTAGTCTCCGCCCGGCCGGAGCAACAAGCCATTGCGAAAGATTTCCAGGCTGGCGGACGGATTGGGAGCGCTCGACAAAGTGAACGCCGCGTTGATGCCGTCGAGCGTGCCGCTAGGAACTTCGCCAGTCGACGAAAGTGACCGAACCTCGCGCCGCTGCCCCCGGTGCCGCAGGCGCCCGATGTCCCATCGACGTGCAGGCAATCGGTAGGATTGCCGGTCGCGCCGTCGATCGAGCCGGTGGAGTTGATGACGGCGGCGCGGGAAACCGTGAATCCGGTGCCGGAGTACGGCCGGATATTGAGCGCGTTTTGCAGTCCGACGACATCTGCGATCTGCACGCTTAAGCGGCGCCCGGCGGAGGCGCCGAGCCGGTTATCGTGCCCGGCGCCAGGCGCACATCCCTGCACGCGCAGCGGAACCACGCTGGGAGGCACGGCCCACGTCTCGGTGTAGGACGCCTTGCCGTTGCTGTTGTATTCGACCGTGTAAACGGCCGGCGTGTTCGCGTCCGTGGTGGGAACAAGCTGAACGTACAGAATGCCGTTGGTGATCTGGAGGCGCTTCATGTCGGCG
Organism: Terriglobia bacterium; assembly: GCA_963792065.1. Taxonomy (GTDB): domain Bacteria; phylum Acidobacteriota; class Terriglobia; order Bryobacterales; family Bryobacteraceae; genus Palsa-89. The sequence goes on along the minus strand of CAWBUU010000001.1, from coordinate 3,309,133 downwards.
CCGATGTTGGAAGCATCCGAGGCCTCGAAGCTCTGCCACGAAATGGTCACGCACTCCGTTGAAGCGGTTTCCGTCCGCCGTGAACAGGACGTCTCTCAATGGTGCTGAGGGGTGGCGTGGCCTGAGGTCGGGCCGAGCGCAAAGCGGCGCACAAAAGCCACCGTCGGAAACGGAACATGCTGCCTCCAGAGACGTGAGTCAATTCGGCTTTAGGTTAGCCTCGGAGGCGCGAGGCTCACGGCGTGGCGCAGGTCCGGCCGGATCGAGCAAGCTACAGAAGTCCAACGCGTTCCGAGCGAAGAATTTTAGTGGAACTTCTGTGACTCGGCTTCGATGCGGTCGACGCCCAGGTAGGGCCGCAGCGCTTCCGGCACCACGATGCTGCCGTCGGCCTGCTGGTAGTTTTCGATGATCGCCACCCAGGTACGGCCGATCGGCAACCCGCTGCCGTTCAGCGTGTGGACGTACTCGGCCTTGCCCTTGCCGGATTTCGCGCGGATGGAAGCGCGCCGCGCCTGGTAAGCCTCGCAGTTCGAGCAGGACGAAATTTCCTTGTAGTCGTTCTGGCCGGGCAGCCAGACCTCGACGTCGTAAGTCTTGGCCGAGCCGCGCCCGGTGTCGCCTGTGGAAAGCACCACGGTGCGGAACGGCAGGCCGAGGCGCTTCAGAATGTCCTCGGCGTTGGCCGTCATCTTTTCGAGTTCGTCGTAGCTTTGCTCGGGCAGCGCGAACTTCACCATCTCGACTTTGTGGAACTGGTGCACGCGGATGATGCCGCGGACGTCGCGCCCGTACGAGCCGGCTTCGCTGCGGAAGCACGGCGTGTAGGCGCACAGCGGATGGGCAGCAGATCGGCGTCCAGGGTTTCGTCGCGGAACAGGTTGGTCACCGGAACCTCGGCGGTCGGCGACAGCCACAGGTCGTGATCTTCCACCTTGAACAAGTCGGCCTTGAACTTGGGAAGCTGGCCGGTTCCATACAAGGCTGGCCGAGTTGATCATGCACGGCGGAAAAACTTCGGTGTAGCCGTGCTCGCGCGTGTGGACGTCCAGCATGAAGCTCATCAGCGCGCGTTCGAGCTTGGCGCCCATGCCCCAGTAGACGGCGAACCGCGCGCCGGTGATTTTGGCGGCGCGCTCCAGGTCCAGGATCTTCAGCTCTGGGCCGAGGTCCCAGTGCGCCTTGGGTTCGAAATCGAACTGGCGCGGCTGTCCCCAGCGCCGGACCTCGACGTTGTCGTCCGAGCTTCGGCCGACCGGGACCGACTCGTGCGGCAGGTTGGGGATCCCGGCCAGCATTTCGCGGAACGAATCGTCCAGAGCCTTGACCTTTTCGTCCAGTGCCGAGATGCGCTCGCCCATCGCGCGGATCTGTTGCTGGCGTTCGGTGGTGTCCACGTCCTGCTTGCGCAGCTTCGCGATCTCGTGCGCTCTCGGCGTTGCGCTGGGCCTTGAGCTGTTCGGCTTCGGTTACGGCGGCGCGGCGCTGCGCGTCCAGCTCGCGAAACTGCGCGACGTCCAGCGTGAACCCGCGCGTGGCCAGGCGCTGGGCCACCGAGTCGAGGTTGTTCCGGAAAAAAGACAGGTCGTGCATACAGTAGCGCTCACCTGCGCGTGCACGCTGTGGTACGCAAAACGTTATCGCTCGGAAATCGGGACCCAGGGCTGGCCCACCGGCTTGCCCGTGTATTCGGCGCGCGGGCGGATCAGGCGGTTGTTGCGGAACTGTTCCAGCACGTGCGCCGTCCATCCGGACATGCGGCTCACCGCGAAAATCGGCGTGAACAGGTCGATCGGAATGCCGAGCGAATAATAGGTGGACGCCGAATAAAAGTCCACGTTGGCGTTCAACTTCTTCGCGGCCTTGATCAGTTCCTCGAGTTTCTTCGACGTCAGGTACAGATCAGGTGACCCGGTTCGGCGGCCCAGGTCTTCCGAAAGCGCGCGCAGGTGGGTGGCGCGCGGATCTTCGGTGCGATACACGCGATGGCCGAAACCCGGAACCTTCTGCTTGGTCGCCAGCATGTTCTCGACGTGCGCCACCGCGCGCTGCTCGCTGCCTGCGTCCAGCAGCATGCTTGATCACTTCTTCGTTCGCGCCGCCGTGCAGCGGGCCTTTCAGCGCGCCGATGGCGGATGTCACAGCCGAGTGAATGTCCGACAGCGTGGCGGCGGTGACGCGGGCGGCGAAGGTGGATGCGTTCAGCTCATGATCGGCATGCAGGATGAGCGCGATGTCGAAGACGTGTTCCATCACTTCGTCCGGCTTCTTCCCGGTCAGCGTGTAAAGAAAGTTGGCCGCGAAGCCGAGCTTGGGATCGCCGTCCACCACGGGCTTGCCGTTGCGCAGCCGGTCGAATGTGGTGACGATGGTCGCGGTTTGCGACATCAAGTCGCGTGGCCTTCTCGACGCTCGCCTCGATGGAATTGTCGCGCGCCTTGGGATCGTAGAGACCCAGCATGGACACGGCGGTGCGCAGCACGTCCATGGGAGGCGCCTTCGGCACCGGTGCCGAGAAAACTCGTCACTTCCTTCGGGATCGGCCGGTACTTCACCAGGTCCGCCTTCAAAGCATCCAGTTCCGACTGCTTGGGAAGGCTGCCGTGCCAGAGCAGATAGATGACCTCTTCGAACGTCGCGTGGTCGGCCAGCGTGTGGATGTTGAAGCCCTGGTAACTAAGAATCCCCAGGTCTCCGTCGATGAAGCAAATATTTGACTCGGCCGCGACAATGCCTTCGAGTCCTGCTTGTGTAACTGGCATCAATTGTCCCCTGTTCCTGAGTCGATCGCTTCGTCGCCGGGGCGGTGAAGTGCGCTCAAGGTTTTAGAAATTTCATTCTATCAGAATTTGAAGAACGCGGGTTCGGCCACGCGCCGACGTCGCTACCTCCGGGGTCGGCGGCCGATAGTAACATTGCTTCGTGCGGTTTCCGTACGTTTTTGTGCGTGGCCGTCGCCCCGGCGGCAGCTCAGAATCCAGTTGATCTCGCCGTATCGCTTGTATAAAATCCTTTTTATGATGCACTAGGTGGAAATCGGCCGTCCACCTTCGCCCCCGCTCAGGTCCGCGGGCATGGTAATACCATAACTTATCGATGACAGTTCGTCCGTCTCCCCCATCAGCTAAAATCAAATTTGCACCGCTTCTTCCTTCACAACGACGACGTTCTCGACACCCACGCCAAAACGCTCGCCGCCGGACAGACCGGTCTCCTCAACGGCTGGGGCGTCTTCAGCACCATGCGCGTTGCCGACGGCGTGCTGTTCGCCTACGAGCGCCACTGGGATCGCATGCGCCACGATGCCGCGCTCATGCACGTTCCATTTCCCTCCACGCCGGACTGGTTGAAGTCGCGGCTCCTGCGCCTGGTGGAAGCCAACTCGGCCTGGAACGCCACTCTGCGCGTCGCCGTGGTCCGCAACCATGGCGGACTGTTCGAAGGCCCGGACCAGACGCGCGATTTCGACGTGATCGCCTTCACCACCGATCTGAATCCCTGGGGCAACAGCGTGCGCCTGACCATCAAACCGCACGGCCGTTACGCGCAAAGCGAATTCGCCGGCGTCAAAGTCATGTCCTGGGCGCAGAACCTGGCCTGGTACGAAGAAGCGCACCAGCGCGGCTTCGACGAAATGATTCTGTTGAACGAGCGCGGCGAAGTGAGCGAATGCACGTCGGCCAACATCTTCGCGGTTCGCGGAAACGAAGTCTGGACCCCGCCGCTCGCTTCCGGCTGCCTGCCCGGCGTCACGCGCGCCCTGCTGCTCGAAGAAATCCGCGTGCCGGGAATCACGGCGATCGAGAAGAACTCTGTTCCCCAAAGATCTCGAGCCGCTCGATCAGGTCTTCATTACCTCGCAGCACGCGCGACTTCCTGCCTGCTTCGCATATCGAAGGACTCACAGTGCGCAACCAAGGATCCGTGCTGGATCGAGCTGTCGGATGCTTTTGAAGAATACCGGCAAGACTACGTTGCGAACGCGGCAGCGCTCTCCACTTCAAAATAAGAGCGCCCCAAATAAAAATGGTTCCAAGTGACCCTTCGAACAGCCCGCTCTCCCGACCGGCATGCGCGGCCAGAGCTTGGCATACAGGTGGTGGAAACGTTGCCCTCTTGCTCCCCGCAGCGGCTTTTATCCCGCCACGGATCGGTGCGCCAGAGCGCGTCCGCGTTTCCACCTGCTAGAAGCCTACGCCTCGAAACGGCCTTTTACTCGCCCGCAACGACTGTCCTCTTTCGAGAACCACCGCGGCGAGGTCAACGCTCCTGGCCTATCTCCTTCGGCGAAATTCTGAACTTTTCTTCCAGCCCGTTCGGCCTTGCGCTCCCACCCTCGACTGCGTTCTTCACGTCGCCGGGGGCTTTCAATGCACAAAGCCCGTTGCCGTCTTCCAAGCCCAGAACTCTCAAACGTCCCTCTAACTTCCGCTCCCCTTCAGGACTTTCATCCCTCCGGATCGTAGCGCTCGGTCAGCGGCTGAGTTTGAGAAGCTTACCTTTGTGCCCGGCCCGATTTCCCTTCGCTCCCCGAAAGCGTTAATTACTTTTGATAACTACGCGCTCTCGGATCATCGTTCCAGGTTCGCTTCCGTTCACCAGGCTTTCTGCTCTCAGAACCTCTTGGAACCATGTCCATGTTGCCCTGAAACGCGTTCGTAGTCAACGCGTTAAGTGTTCTGACGAAGAGTCTTTTCCTAAGCTTTTTTGGACTGTGATTTCAGCGGGTTACAGGAACGCGATTGTGGACAAGGTGTGGATAAAACAGTGCTGTCGCAGATGTTTGTTCCGGCGCGCCAACGTTTCAGCGCGCGTTGCTCGTCGGTAAGCGCCAGAATCATGCCCGTATCGGTGGCCACCCAGGCGTGCCGCGCATCCGGCGCCGCCATCACCGCTCGCTGCGCGACGGCGCGATAGTCCGCATCCATCTCCATCCAGACCTTCAGATTGGTGCTTCGGAGCATTTGCAGCTTGCCTGGAATCGGAACCTGATTGGAATTTCCGGGCGGCTCGACCGACGCGATCAGCGCGCCGCCGTTCCGGAAGCAACGCGAAATCGGTGACCGCGCGGTCCCGCTCGGCGAAAATCGTCTGGGAGCCTCGCGCGCCGAGTTTCATCCTCAGCACGACCGAAGGCAGCGTGTAGTAGTCGTGATACTGAACAGCGCGATCGGCGAATCCGTCTTCCGCGTATCGTATCTCGGCGATGCTCCCGAGCAACGGAGTAGTCGACGAGGTGCCAGGTCTTGCCGCCATCCGCGGTTTCCAGCAACAGCGTGGGCGATTGGCGTCTCGCGCCGGTATCGCGCGGTGTCGGAATTCATCCACAGCGGGTAACGCTCGTTCGTAGTCGCGCGTGACCACCCGTCCCACGATGATGCCCTTCTGTCCCTGAAAGTCGATGCAATCGTAGATGGTGGTGTCCGGATCTCCCGCCGGCTCGATGCGCGGCCGCCACCTTGGTCCATTTGTCGCCGCCGTCGGTGGTCTCGTAGATGCGCCTTCGGATAGCCGACCGCGAACCCGTGAGTCTGCATCCAGAAAGTGCACCCGCACGATTCCCTTGAGACCCTCCAGCTTTTTCCACGTGCGCCCGCTCTCCTCGGTCTTCCAGATGCCCCGGTCCGTGACCATCCAGCCGGAGGATTCGTCGCGCATGAACAGCGAAACAGGCCGGTCCTTCACCTCGCTGAGCGTCCAGTGCTTGCCCCCGTCCGACGTCAGGACCGGGCGCCCTGCTCGTGGCCGCTCTTTTCTTCGATCACGCCGACGGCGATGCAGCGCTGCGCCGAAGGGCACTGGATGTCGCGAATATCGAAAACCGAATCAGCCTGGTCGTGGAAGAATTGAATCTTCCAGCGCGATTCAGCGCGCAGAGCAGACCGCCAGGCCGAGCAGCAGCGCGGCGGCGAGCGTCAGCGCGCGCGTTAACTGCCGCGCACACGTTCCGTTCCTGAAGACACCAGGTCGCGGCCGGCAGCCGCCGGCTTGTCCTCCAACCTGGAAAGCATGAGCAGGCAACCCACCTGTTCGCCGACCGTGGTCAGCAGCTCCATTTCCATGCCGGTGTGCGGATGCGGATCGCGATGCTGCACATTGATGACGCCTTCCACGCCGCGGCGAGAGATCACCGGCGCCGAGAGGAAGGCTTCGTAGGTGTCCTCGGGGAGATCGCTGAAAAACTTGAAGCGCGGATCGTGATAGGCTTCGCGCGAAATGGCCAGCAGGCGCTTCTCGCGCGCCACCCAACCGGTCAAGCCTTCGCTCATGGCGAGCTTGACGTTGCCGACCGCGGCACGGATGCGGCGTGTTGGTGGCGCGCAGCACCAGCTCGTTGCTGTCCAGCAAGTACAGCAGGCAGGAGTCGCACTCCATGAAGTCCACCACCAGCGTGACCACGCCGTCCAGAGCCTCGTCCAGGCTCATCTCGCGGACCATGCAGCGGCTGATCTTCTGCAACAGGCGGAGCTGTTGCTCGGTGCGCGCCAGACGCTGTTCTAATTCTTTCGCTCTGGACACAGATAACATTATCCCACGGCGCGCCGGCGTGCTAAGATCCAGTGGCTCGGAACACGCCGCGTCGGCCGCGCCGCAGGAACAGGGCGCCAGGGCGCACTTTGCGCTGGATAACGGCTGACTAGCGTAGTACCATGGTTGCATCCTTATATGTTCTTAGGAGGAGATCATCCTAATGTGGAATAAACGTAAAGAAGAAGAGTATCCGCCGAAATCGACCGCTGCTCCGGCGCGCGCCGTCCAATACGATCAAGGAGACCCCTGCTATGTCTAGCGCCCCTGCCCCTGTGCACCATTCATCCGATTCGCGCGGCCCGGCTGTGATCGGCAAGTCCGTCATGATCAAAGGCCAGATCTTCAGCCGCGAGGATCTGACGATCGACGGCGAGATTGATGGTTCCGTGGAACTGCAGGAACACCGGCTGACAGTGGGCCCGAACGGCAAACTGCAGGCCGGCGTCAAGGCGCGCGAAGTCGTGGTGCTGGGTACCATCCACGGCAACGTCGAAGCCACCGACAAGATCGACATTCGCAAAGACGCCAGGCTGGTCGGCGATATCAAGACCGTGCGCATCGTGATTGAGGACGGCGCCTTTTTCAAGGGCAGCATCGACATCGTGCGGCCGGAGGCCAAGGCCGCCGCCGCTGCTGCGCCCCGGCCCGCGGCTGCCGCCGCCGCCCACTCAGGCGCCGGTGACTGCTGCGGCTGCCAGCGCTCCGTCCGCATCGGGAGATATGAAGCGCTAACCGTTCGTTGGATAAGGGACGTGCCTTGCTGAAAGACCGTTGGAAAACGGAGGCGGCTGCGCCTTCCCTCTTCTCGCCGCACAGAAACGCGAAGTCGGAAGCGCAGCCGCAAACCCGAGCCAGCCACGGGCTGGAGCAGTTCTTCTCGTCCATCGAGGATGAGGAGAACCTTTCGATTCTGGACTTCGCCGGCGCCACCCAGGCCAACGTCAGTTTCATCACCGCGCTGGGACACCGGATCTATTCCAACGACATCCTGCGCGCGCTCGAAGAGGCCTTCGGAGGCGAGGGAGATTTCAGCGCCCACCAGTCCGATCCCGAGCGCGCGGCCCTGTTCCTCCGCGAGAGCCTGTCGTTCCCCGATCAGAGCTTCGACGGCGCCCTGCTGTGGGATACGCTGCAATTTCTCGCGCCGCCGCTGCTCGAAGAAACGGTGGACCGGTTGTCCCAGATCCTGCGCCCGAACTCGTCGCTGCTGGCGTTTTTCCACGCCGAAGAAAAAGCTTCTTCGGCGCCCTTTTACTCCTACCGGATTCTGGGCACTAAGAGCATGTCGTTGACGCCGCGCGGGCAGGTGCGGCCGGCGCAGTATTTCAACAATCGCAGCCTGGAGAAGCTGTTTCACAAATTCCAGTCCATCAAGTTTTTCCTGACGCGTGACCACTTGCGCGAAGTAATCGTGCGCCGCTGAAGTGGGGCAGCCAATCCTGGCTGCAGCCGGCTTTCAGCCGGCGCTGAGGTTCTCCGGCGGATCGACTAACAATCCTCGCGCCGCACCGCGGACAAGATGACGAAACGAATCATCACCCTCACCACCGACTTCGGAACGGCCGATCATTTCGCCGGCACCATGAAAGGCGTCATCCTGTCGATCCATCCCGCCGCTCAGATCGTCGATATCACGCACGAAGTCGCGCCCTTCGAGATCACCGACGGCGGCTTCACCATCGCGCAGGCCTATCGGTATTTTCCGAAGAAAACGATCCACGTCGTAGTGATCGATCCCGGCGTCGGCTCGACGCGCCGGCCGCTGCTGGCCGAAATGGCCGGCCAGTATTTCATTGCGCCCGACAACGGCGTGCTCTCGATGATCTTCTCGCGCGAGACCGCCAAGGTCCGGCACATCACCAATGAGCGTTATTTCCTTCACCCGCTGAGCCGGACATTTCACGGCCGGGATGTTTTTGCGCCGGTGGCCGCGCATCTGGCGTCCGGCGTCGCTGCCATCGCAATTCGGCCCCCGCATCGATGACCACCTGCGGCTCACTTCGACAAGCCGGCTCGCGCACCGGCAAGCGCACCTGGACTGGCACGCGTGCTCAAGATCGATCGCTTTGGAAACCTCATCACCAACCTGCACATCGACGACTTCCCGCAAGTCACCACGCGGCCGTTCCAGTTGAACGTCGGACTGAAGACCGTCGCGCGCCTGGCGCTGACGTTCACCGAATGCGCGCCGGACGAGCTGTTCGTTTTGGTCGGAAGTTCCGGATACCTGGAAGTTGCCACCAACCAGGGCTCGGCTGCGAAGCTGCTGGGCTGCGGTGCCGGATCCCCGGTAGAGCTAAAGCTGTACTGAGGTTCGGCCCCAATTCTGCGCCAAGCGTCTTGTCCTTGAGGCCTCGAGGATCCTTCGAGTAGGCCTTCCACGACGCAAGACGAACTACCCGCTTCCCGCCGCCTACTACTTAAGTGTTCACTCCCTTCGCCTCCCGCTTGATCCCCTCGGCGATCCACATCCGCAATTGCGTCTGGTAGCCGACCGATTTGGCGGCGGCGATCTTCTTCGCCGCGGCAACCTGCTCCCGATCGAGTCGAATCGAGATCGGAGACTTCCGAGCGGCGTGGCGCTCCCGATCATCCATGTCGCGCGTTGTGACAACCTGGATGACGCCGCGTGGCAGACGCCGGAACACGACCAGCCATGCTACCAAAATGTATATACAAAGCGCTACGACGATGCACCGCCGACCAGCTCCTCGCATTCTCCAAATCGCGCAATCACAACTGACCGCGGTGTTTCGCCGCTTCCCCTACATTGACTTCCCTCCACCCACCCGCTCCAACCCAACTCCCCAATGCTAATGAATAGCCGAGGAGACCGAACCAATGTCCGCAGCATCAGCCCCAGCCTTCGCGCTCGAATCCGAAATAGCCGCCCCGCTCGAATCGCCGACGCCAGCGCCGCCGAACCCGCCGCCCGCCCCGCCCCCCTGCCGCGCCGGCATCAACCGCCAGAACGCCCAGCTCTCCACCGGCCCTCGCACCGAAGCCGGCAAACTCCGCTCTTCCCTCAACTCGCTCCGCCATGGCCTCACCAGCCGCACCGTCGTTCTGCCCACCGAAGACGCCGCCGCCTACGACGCACATCTCCAGCGCTTCATCCAGCAGTTCCAGCCCCAAGGCCCGCTCGAAGAGCAGCTCGTCCAATCGCTCGCCTCCACCGCCTGGCGCCTGAATCGCATCCCCGCCCTCGAAGCCGACCTCCTTATCGACGGATTCGCCGAGCAAACCCGCGCCCTTGTCGCCCTCAGCTGAACGTGCAGCGTCTCTCCCGCCAGTTCGTCGCACGCTTAAACAGCTCCGCGAGACCCAGTCCGAGCGACGCGAAGCCGAAGCCGACCAGGCCGCCACTCGCCTCAACGTCGCTGAAATTCGCATCCCCGACGGAAAAACTGGCTTCGTTTTGTCGGAAAATCCCATCGACGCCTACCTCGCCCGCCACGAAGCGCAGAAACACACGCTCGCCTTCCGCCCCGAACGCTCTCTCGCCCGCCATGTCGCATCCGCAGCCGCTTCGAACGTCTGAATTACCTCTCCATCCCGCCGGTCTCCGCGCTAGGCTGTCTTGTCCTAAGGTTCGGCTCAACGCACCTTAGGACAAGACCCTAGGCTCGGTCAGAAGTTTGCGCGGTGCGCTACACTAAGCTAGAGTTCTCTTTTCTTCCCCGGGACGGCGTGACCTTGCTGCTCAGCGATACTAAGCCCGGGTTGCTAATACCGCTCATGACCGCGATCTCGCCCCCCATGAGCCACTCCAGGTCAAAGGAGTTTCGCGAGCAACTGCTCCAACGCGCCATGGTGGCCGACGGCGCCATGGGAACCGTGCTGTACTCCAAAGGCGTGTTCATCAATCGCTGTTTCGACGAGTTGAACCTGTCGATGCCCGCGCTGGTGAAGGAGACGCATCAGGAATACGTCAAGGCGGGCGCGGAGATCATCGAGACCAATACTTTCGGCGCTACCCGTACGCGCCTGGCGGCTTTCGGACTCGCCGAGAAGATCGAAGGACATCAACCGCGCGGGCGTCCGGCTGGCGCGCGAGGCGGCGGGAGACGCGGCGTTCGTCGCCGGCGCCATTGGACCGTTGGGCGTGCGCATCGAGCCGCTTGGGTCCGATGTCGTTCGCCGAGACGCGCGAAGTTTTTCGCGAGCAGGCCGAGGCTCTGCTCGACGCCGGCGTCGATCTGCTGATCCTCGAAACATTCTCCGATCTTGAACGAGATCCGCGAAGCCATTCTCGCCGCGCGCGAGGCAGCCGGCAACGACATGGTGATCGTTGCGCAAGTCACCATCGACGACGCCGGCAACATGCCGGGCGGCGCCACTCCGGAAACCTACACCCGCAAGCTGGACGAATTCCCGGCCGACGTCATCGGTCTGAATTGTTCGGTCGGTCCCAAGGCGACCTTCGAGACCATCGAGCGCATGATGCAGTATTCGCACAAGCCCATGAGCGCGATGCCCAACGCCGGACTACCCGCCGTCGTGGAAGGCCGCAAGATCTATCTGTGCTCGCCCGAGTACATGGCGCAGTACGCGCGCCGGCTGCTGTGGGCCGGCGTCAAGATCGTGGGCGGATGCTGCGGCACCACCGCCGAGCACATCAAGCTCATTCGCTCCGAGGCGCGGTCGCTGCAGCCGCAAACCAAGAAGCTCAGCGTGACCATAGAAGAGCCGGTAGCCAAAGCCAAAGCGCTGGCGAAGACGCCGGTCGCGGCCAAAAGCAAGCTGGGCGCGAAGCTGGCCGCCGGGAACGTTCGTCTCCTTCGTCGAGATCCTGCCGCCGCGCGGCGTCGACGCCTCCAAGGAAATCGAAGGCGCCAAGCTATGCGCCGCGCATGGCATCGACTGCATCAACGTGCCCGACGGTCCGCGCGCCAGCGCACGTCTGAGCAATCAGGTCACCTGCCAGCTCATCCAGCAGGAAGCGCGGCATCGAAGCGGTGATGCACTTCTGCTGCCGCGACCGCAACATTCTCGGCATCCAGTCGGAGCTGCTCGGCGCGCACACCGTCGGCGTCCGCAATCTGATCTGCATCACCGGCGATCCGCCGCGCATGGGCACTTATCCGGATGCCACCGCGGTCTTCGACGTCGACGCCATCGGGCTCACCAATATCGTCGAACAATCTGAATCACGGCCTGGACATCGGCGGCAACCCCATCGGATCGCAGACCGCGCTGCTCATCGGCGTGGGCGCCAATCCCGGGGCGCTGAACATGGACGAAGAGATCCGCCGCATGGAATGGAAGGCGCAGGCCGGCGCCGAATACATCGTCACCCAGCCGGTGTTCGATCTCGGTTCTGCTGGAAGCACTTCCTGAAGCGGACCGAACATCTCAAGCTGCCGGTGATCTGCGGCGTCTGGCCGCTCACCAGCTACCGCAACGCCGAATTCATGGTGAACGAACTGCGCGTGCCCGTTCCCGAGCCGTTCATGAAGCGGATGCTGGGCGCCGACAACGCCGAGAAAGCGCGCCACGAAGGCGTCGCCATCGGCCGCGAGATGGTGGAACGTGCGCGAAAACTAGTTCAGGGAGTGCAACTGAGCGCGCCGTTCGGGCGCTACGCCATGGCGCTCGAAGTAGCCGAAGCCATCGGATCACGGGACTGACAATTGGCCACCGACCTGATCGAAATCGACGCGCAACCATCCGCTGCCCGAAGCCATCGAGCGGGCTGCGGCACACCTGCGCCGTGGCGACGTTGTGGCCATTCCCACCGAGGCGCTGTACGTGCTGGTGGCCGATCCGCTCAACCTGAACGCGGTCGGCCGCGTGTTCGCCGCCAAAGGCCGCGAGATCCACCGCGCGCTCCCGCTGCTGATCAGCGGTCCGTACATGGCCGAAGAGCTGGCCAAGGAACTGTCGACGCGCTTCCATCTGCTGGCGCGGCATTTCTGGCCCGGACCTCTGACCATGATTGTGCCGGCCTCCGCCAAAGTGCCGCTCAAGGTCACCGGCAACACCGGACGGCTGGCGCGTGCGTCAATCGCGCTCGCGAGTCGCGCAAGCGCTGCTCGATTGGCTGGACCAGCCGCTGATCGCCACCAGCGCGAACATTTCCGGCCAGCCCACCTGCCGCAGCGGCATCGAAGTGTTCGGCACCGATGGACGGCCGCGTCGACCTGGTGCTGGACGCCGGCACCTGCGCCGGCCTGGGCGCAACCACGGTCGACATCACCGAACCCGAATGGAAGGTGATCCGCGAAGGCGCGATCTCGGAAAAAGAAATCGCCGAATGCCTGAAGCGGCAGTGAGCAGCCACCTGTCACACCGTGGAAGCCGTTGCTTCGCCTTCCAGTTCCAGGCTGTGCGGACGATCTCTTCGAGCGCCGAGTGGCTGCGGCCTCCACCCCATCGACGCTGGCCGATTTCGATGCGTCGGCGACCAAGGCACGGTGGATCGCCGGCCCTGCGGCCCACTTCGCGAACCGGCACCTTTCGACCAGAGACCTGCTCCACCATGGCGGTCACCTCGCGAACCGAATAGCCGCTGCCCGTGCCGAGATTGATCGCCGTGCTCGCTCCGCCGCCGTCCAGATAGCGCAGCGCCGCCACGTGCGCTTCCGCGAGATCGGTGACGTGCAGATAGTCGCGGATCGCGGTTCCATCCGGCGTATCATAGTCGGTGCCGAAAATCTGCAGCGCCGGCACCAGTCCCATCGCGGCCGAAATCGCCAGTGGGATCAGATGCGTTTCCGGATCGTGATCCTCGCCCATCTCGCCGTCCGGATCCGCGCCCGCCGCGTTGAAGTAACGCAGCGCCACCGAACGCAGGCCGAAGCTCACGCCGTACCAATGCAGCAGCACTCCACCATGCGCTTCGATTCGCCGTAAGGATTCACCGGCTGCTGCGACATGATCTTCCGAGATCGGAATCTTCACCGGATTCGCCGTACGTCGCGCAAGTGGACGAAAAAATGATGCTTGCGCAACGTTGTGCGCCTGCATCGCGTCCAGCAGGTTCATCGTGCCGACGACGTTGTTGCGGAAGTACAGTCGGGCGACTTCATCGATTCGCCGACGTAGGCGAACGCGGCGAAGTGCAGCACCGCGTGGATCGCATACTGCTCGAACACCGATCCAGCGCGGCCCGATCGGCAAGGTCGGCATTCCACCAGCGGCCCCCACTTCACCGCCTCGAGGTGGCCGCGCTGCAGATTGTCGAGCACCACCGGCTCGAGTCCGGCCTTCGCCAAACACTTTGCCGTATGGCTGCCGATGTAGCCGGCGCCGCCTGTCACGAGAACATTCATGTGAACCTTGATTCTAACTCAGATCATGTCGGCGAAGCTCTTGCGCAGTTTGTAGAACCAGGCGTAGCCCAGAAGGAAAACCACCATCGCCACCAGCCAAACTTTACCAACGGAAGCAACTCCGGCGCGTGACGTTCGAGCAGAATGTCGCGATAGCCTCGCACCAGAACGAAAATCGGATTCTTTCGGAGAATCGCCATGGCGGACGCCGGCAGCGTGGTCGGTTCGGGATAGCAGATGGGCGTGATGAAGAACCACAACGTCAGCACGAAGCCCATGATCTGGCCGAGGTCGCGCACGAAGACGCCCAGCGCCGCGAGAAACCAGCAGACTCCCAGCGTGAACAGCAACTGCGGGATCAGGCAGCACCGGCAGCCACAGCACCGACAGCGGAATCGATCCGCGAATCAGCAGCAGCGCCACCACGAAAACCGCCGCCGCGAACAGCTCCGTCACCAGGCCGGCCACCACCTGGTTCACCGGCAGCGTGTCCAACGGGAAGATCAGCTTCTTGACGAAATTGCGATGCTCCACCACCACGAACGGCGCGCGCCCCGCCGGCTCCGAAAACGCCAGCCACGGCAGCATGCCGGCCAGGAAATACAGTGCGAAGCCGGTGGAGCTGCGATCGGCGCCGAAGCGCGTCTGCAGCACCACGCCGAACACGAAGAAGTATGTGCGACATCAGCAGCAGCGGATTGAGAACGGTCCAGAACACGTCGCCGAAAGATCCGCGGTAGCGCGCCAGAATATCGCGGCGCGCCATGGAGCGAATCAGGCGCTGGTTTCGGACGATGGTCCGGAGCGGGCGCAGGAAGAATTTCGGCAGAGCTCGCCGGCAGTCGCCGCCAGCGCAGTTTGCGCGGCAGTCGCGATTTCCTGTTCCACCACGCGAACTTCGCCGCCGGACGTTTCAGCGACGATCCGCAGGAACGGCTCGCCGCGCGCGTACGCCCAGCCGCCGGATTCCTCGATCGGCGAAACGTAGACCTGATAGCCGCCGGGCTCGGGCGGAAAAGGAATCGAAATATCGAAACTGGCCGACTCGCCCGGCGCCACTTCGCGCTCGAGCGGCGCCCAGGCACCCTCCAGAATGAAGAAATTCGTCTCGGGATCGAAGAATTGCCAGCCGATCGAAAACTCGCGCGGCGTCCAGGCCTGCGCGCGACTTGTTCTCCACGGCCACCGCGACTCCGCAGCGTCAGTCCTTCGCGTTCGAACTTGCATCTTGCCGTAGTCGACGTGGCTCATTGATATAGCCAGTCCGGATAGCGCATCGCGCATCCGGCCGATCTTGCGGCCGACGGCGTAAATTCCATCGCCGCGCAGCTCGGGCGAGAGTTGGTAGCGCGCCAGCAGATGCTTCACCCACTCGTGCTCCGGCTTGGGCTCTTCGCGGAACGGCCCGGTCTCGAGCAACGCGATCTCAAATCCGGAGTCCACCAGCAGCCGCGCCACTTCTCGCGGCGTGTATTCGCGATTGTGGCGCGCTTCCGGTTCTTCGCCCTCGGCGGGCGGGCGAATGTAAGCCGGAAAAAATCCGGGATGATAGCCCTCCAGAATCGCCGCGATCGCGCGCAGCGACCCGAGGTTGGGCGTCGTGAGCACCAGGTGCCCGCCCGGCTTCAGAATGCGATTGATTTCCGCCATCATGTGCATCGGGTCGGCTGTGAGGTGCTCGATCAGCTCGCAGCACAACACGGTCGAGAAATATTCGTCCTCATACGGGAAGCGCGTCGCGCTCGGCATCGAAGAGGTCCAGATCGCAGCGGAACTCTTCGCCGCTCGCCGACGTCACGCTGCGGTGGTCGATCTTGCCAGCCGGACCATAGTAGCAGCCTCGCACCTCGCCGTATCCCAGCCGTTCTTTGAGCGCCGGCGTGATCTGCAGATACGATCCCATCTCGAGAATGCGATCGCCGGGACCGCCCGGGCGGCGTGATCGCCAGCGTCTTTTCGAAGCGCGTCAGGTGGGTGCTCGACGTAGTTCAAAGCGGCCTGATCCGGCGCCCAGGAGCTGATGTATTCCGGCTCCACCTGGACACCCGGCGTTTGGTCGGATGCTGGTTCCTCGATTGCCGGCGGCGCTCGGCGGCGCCTGCGCATCATCCGACCCGCGAACCGCCGCGCCACTGGCAACGCATCGCAAGAACTCGGCGTACCGCCGCGCCACCTGCGGCCAGGTGCACTCGGCCTCCACCCAGGCCCGCGCCCGTGCGCCCAACTCACGCCGAAACTCGGGACGGCTCGACCAGCAGATTCAAGTACTCGAAGAGGTGATCCTCTTCGCTTCGATCGACCGGCGCCTTCAAACAGATGCTGGACGGCAGCTCGCAGAACGATCCGACTTCGGAAACGATCACCGCTTTGCCCAAGCCCGAGCGCGCGCATCAGCGTTCCGGAATTTTCGCCCACGGTCGGATAGCGGAGATTCAGCACGATGTCGCAGGCCGCCAGGTAGCCGACGAACTCTTCGATGGGCTGGTAGCCGAGCAGACGCACGTGCGCCCCGAGACCGAGCGATCGGATCAACGACTGCAGCGGCAACTCCGGATGCGGCTCGCCAACCAGAATCATCTTGGCCGCTGGCTCCACGCGCACCAACCGCCGGAAGGCCCGCAGCGATTCGGCGATGCGCTTGTACGGTTTCAGGATATCCGAAGATACCGATGAGCGGCGTGGATCTCATCCAAGCCCAGCCGAACGCGGTAGTCCAGCCGGCTGGCATCGGGAATCCAGGCGCCGTGCGTGAATCCGCGCCACGGGTCCCTCGAAGCCCGCCTCGCGCAGCTCGCGCTCCACCCAGCCGCTGTGCACGATGGCCGCCTTTGGACCGGCCAGCAGCCGCCGCAGCATGGGCAAGCCCTCGTAGTCGGGCCCCACTTCCAGGGCCCGCACGCGTTCGCGCGTACTCGAGCGCTTCTGGGCTCGCCTTCCTCGGCGACCGCGCCTGAGGTATGCGTCCCAGTCGCCCTTCTTGATGGTGAGATCGGCGATCAGGTGATGCAGGTTGGCTTCGTGGATCACCACCACGCCGGGATGCTCGAGCGCGGTCTCGTAGCAAAAATCGTGGTCGATGTTGTTGCCGATCTGGTAGAGCGTAACGTCGAAATCCGACGGGCGGAAACTGCGCGGGCTGCGACCTGAAACACCTCTACGTTCGCCAGCTCGTCGAAGCTCTTCCAGCAAAGCGGCCGAGTAGTCGGCGATCCCGCTCCGGGCCGGCGGCAGGGGAGAAAAAAAAGCGACCTTAAGTGGAGGCGGCACGGATCGCTAGCTGCGAACTATTTCACCAGCTCCATCGAGAATGTGCCCAGCGGCAGCGGAACGCGCACCAGCGCGGGCGTGCGCGCGCGATCCTTCAGGAAAAACACGTCGAAGCTGATCTCCGACGCCGGACCCTTTACGGTTGCCGTCACACGATCCGCATCCACGGGCTTGTCGGCGAGGCGGATGCTTTGCGTTCCGGCAAACGCCAGGCTGATCTGGTAGGCGGATCCGAAATACATGGTTTGCGGCGGCGGAATCCGGCCCTGGCTCAGCTCGTGCCGCACATAGTACAGGAACGCCAGCGCGTCGCGCGGCGCACGGCGCGAGTCTTGATCTCGGACTTGCCCCCGCCCGCCGGTCTCGCGCGTCGCCGTGCCGCGCCTGCGAGATCGAATGTGGTCTTTTCGTCCGTCTTCTTTCTTGCCGTGCGTGGCCGATCTTCTGAAACTCCTCCGAGCAGAAATCGCCGGAAGCTTCCGAGCGATAGCGGTCGGTCACCGCAAAATCCGGGAACCGCGGCATCCAGGTTGAACTGGAAGTGCATGCGCGGCTCGGCATCGGCTGGACGGCTTGGAGCTGGAAGCGGTCAGTTCGGCTTCGCCCAGGCTCAGTCCGCTCGGCCAATTGATGGTGTAGCGCACCTGCTCGTTCTGTCGACCACGGGCGAGGCAGCAGGCGCGCGCCCATCGCGAGAGCCGCGAACAGGAGCAGCGGCCCGCGGTTTGCGACCAGATACTTCATGGGACGGCAGCCGAAGCGCGCTTTCTCCTGGCTCGCAGGCTGGCTCGTGGGATTGCCCGCGACTTCGTAGTACAGCTCCAGCGTCTTGCAGCAGTGTCGCTCCCAACTGAAACCGGCCGCTCGTTGCGCGCCCAGCCGCTCCATGCGCATCCGCAGTTCCGGATTCAGCAGCAGGTCGCGCATCGCCAGCACCAGCTCGGCTTCCGAATGCGGATCGAACAGAATCGCCGCCGAATCGGCCACCTCCGGCATCGCGGAAGTGTTCGAGCAGGCCACCGCGCGGCCGCACGCCATGGCTTCCAGAATCGGCAACCCGAATCCCTCATAGAAGGACGGATAGACGAACAGGTCGCAGGCGCCGTACAGCCGCAGCAGTTCATTCGTCCGGCACGAAGCCGGTCAAGTGAATGCGCGACGACGACGCTGGAGCGCCGCACCGCGGCGTGGATCGTTCCGCCATACCAGGTTTCCTTGCCGACCATCACCAGATGATGCGGCAACTGCGGATGCGCGCTGATCATCTGCTCGAAGGCGCTGATCAGACCCAGGTGGTTCTTGCGCGGCTGCAAGATCGCCCACCGTGAGGATGAACGGAGCGTCCAGGCCGTGCGACTCTCGTACGGAGCGCTGCGCCAGCTCTCGCGAGATCGGACGGAACGACGACGATACGCCGTTCGGCACCACCTCGACCTTCGCCTCGTCCAGCTCGATAGGCCGCCAGAATGCTGCGCTTCGAGAATTCGCTGGGCGTCAGGATTTTCGCCGCCGCCCGCACGGTCCGCTGCACTGTGCAGCGCAACTGCAGCGCGCGCAGCCGCGTGAAATATTCCGGATGCTCCAGAAAACTGACGTCGTGAACGCTGACCACCAGCGGCGTGCGGACAGAACGCCGGGCCCGTATATTGGACGTGCAGCAGACTCGGCCGATCCTGTCAGCAACTGCCGCGGTAAATCGAAGCCCAGCCGCACAAACGGATTCGCCGAAACGCGCCGTTCTACGAAGCGCTCGGGCAGGTCCTTCAGGTCCGGCTGGCGCGACAAATACGTTACGAAATCGGCCTCGCGATCCAAAGCCGCGAAACCATGCAGCAGATTACGGATGTAAGTTTCGTTGCCGGTGAGATGCTGGCCGATCGCGTGAGCGTCTACCGAAAAGCGCATTGCCTTCTCCAGTATAGAGTGTTTCCGATCCAGGACGCGGCTGTTCACAAAACATTCACAAACCCGGACCAGCCACGCGGGGGGCCATTCATATCCTACCCTAGATCAGTGGCTTAAGGTCTGGGTTTCCGTTCAGATTTTTTCGCCTGGAGTCAGACCACGCCCCGTAGTTTTTCCCACGCAGCCGGCCACGTGTAGCATTGTTCGTAGAGCATCCGCCCGGCGGATCCGATTCTGTGGCGTTCGGCCGGTGAATCCAGCAGCTTGTTGACGGCGTCTAGGAAGCTTTCGGGCGTGCCGGCGATGAGGAGATGTTCGCCGTGGCGCGCTAGCAGACCTTCCGCGCCGAGCGGCGTAGATACTACCGCGGTTCCGGCGGCCCAGGCCTCCAGAATCTTGACGCGCGTTCCGCTGCCGGCCTGTAGCGGGATCACGGCCACCTGTGCAGTCGCCAACTCCGCCACCGCGTCGTCCACCGATCCGGTCAACCGGATGCGCGCATCGCCGGCCACTAATCCTCGGACGCCTTGCGGATTTTTTCCGACGATCTTCCACTGCAACCCGGGACGCTCCCGCAGCACGGGCCAAACATGATCGCGAAAAAAGCGGACTGCCATCACATTCGGCTCATATTCGAGATTGCCGCTGAAGACGATTTCCTCGCGCTCCTGGCGCGCAGGCGCAGGGATTTGAGGAAGCGCGTTGGGGTAGACCGCAACGCTTGCTCGAGGCGCCAGCCCGCACAGCCGCCCGGCTTCTTCCGATGAAGTCACCAGAATGGTGTCGAACTCCGCGAGCCAGCGGCGTTCTAGTTCCCGGGATGCATCCGCGAATCGCCGCAGGGCGAACGCGTGCGCCGGTCCCATCTTCGCGGCCAGGCTCTGGTGCCATGCCGATTCGATATTGTGGAGATCCAGAATGACGCGCGCGGAATGCGGACGAATCTGCCGGACATAAGGCGCGCACCAGAAGTGCTCGACTATGGCAACCTCGTAGCTGTGATCGCCAAGCAAAGCATCCAAGGCGCGGTCGAATCCGGCAAAGCGATCCAGCAGCGGCGGACGCGCGCGAATCAGACGCGACAGGTTGCGCGCGGCTCGGGCGGCGAGCGCTTTCGAATGACGGGGCAGTTCCATCACGTCCAGCCGGTGGATGCGCCCCGCAGGAACCGCGCGGCCAGGATCCGGCGCGTCCGGCTGGCGAAACACCACCGCATGCACCGCGTAGCGTTGCGCCAGGTATTCCACGAGCGAAGCCGAACGCAAAGGTCCGCCGCCGATGGCGGGATAGGGCGCCTCCGGCGACAGAAACAGGGCTCTAGGTTTTGTCGCGGAAGCGCTGGGCGGCTTGTGCATAGACCTCGCGGGTCAGTTGAGCGGTTCGGGTCCAGGAAAACTCGGCGGCTCGCCGCCGCGCGCGCTCCCGCAGCGCGCACAGCCGGTCCGGCTCTGCGACCACTCCGCGCAGCGTCTCCATCCAGGCGCGCCGGTCGTCTGCGTCCACCAGAATCGCGCCGTCGCCGGCCACCTCGGTGATGGCCGGATCTCGCGACGCAATCACCGCCGCGCCGCATTGCATCGCCTCCAGCACCGGCAGACCGAAGCCTTCATAATACGACGGATACACGAAGGCCAGAGCCGAGGAGAAAAGCTTCGCCAGTTCCTGATCGCTCGCGATGCCTAGGACTCGGAGGCCCGGCTCGGCCGCGATCTCGGGGCCGTCGTCGCGTCGCCGTCCCCGCGATCACCAGATCCACCGGATGCTCGCGGCGCAGTTCGCGCCACACATCCAGCAACAGCTCGAGGTTCTTGCGCGGTTCCACTGTCCCCACGAAAAGAAGATACGGCGTCGAGGCCGGCGCCACCTCAGCTGGGCGAAACACAGAGGCCGCCGCCAAAGGCACCGCAACCACACGCGCGGCCTGCAATCGAAAGCGCTCCATCACCTGCTTCCGAACGGCTTCCGACGGCGTGATCACCATTGTGGCCAGACCGAGCCGCAGCAGCAGCGGCGTTCGATTGCGTACTCGGTCCGCCTGGCTGTGCCAGGCCGGGTCCATCCACGGCGACAGGTCGTGAACCGTCATCACGCTGGGGCAGACCGGCAGGTAGGGGACCGAAAAGTCGGTCCCATGGAACAGATCGATTCGCAGCCGCGTGATCTCCCGCTGCAGGCCCCACAACCACCATCGCCGCTCCAGCAGATTGCCCGGAGGACGGCCGGTCTTGAGATTGGGCAGCCCGTTCGAGGGCGCGTCGAAGCGCTGGTCCGAGAGCAGCCAGAATTCTTCCAACGGAAAAGTTTCCGCCAGCGCCCGGCTCAACTCCTCGGTGTACCGGCGCACACCTCCGCTGGGAACGCTCATCGGCGTGGCGTCCAGCGCGATCTTCATGTTTCGATGATAGTGGGAAACACGGCTTCGACGCCGCTTGTCGACCAAAGACCCGCGCGCAGTGGCGGGCCTGGGGGCGCCTATGCGGCTCAGGACGAGTTTGATCGGGCTCTCAAGATCCTCATGGACGGCGTCAACCGATCTCCCAACTCGAAAGTACCCCAAATTTCCCACTTTTCGCTACCATCTCGGCCTGGCCTTGCTTGAAAAGGGCGACAAGCAGGGAGCCAAGAAGGAACTCGACGCGGCACTCGCCTCGCATCCGTCGCGGCAGGACGAAGCCAGGATCAGAAATCTCTTGAGCAAGATGGGCTAGGCCCGGGAGACCCCGCTCCGGCTCTGTTCCGCGGTTCCTATTGCTGGGGCGGACCCGTCGGCCGAATCGGTGAGCCGTCTTCATTCACTGCGACGCGCCGGCGATGCTGCGTCGGCGGATCGCTGGGTGCGGTCACAGGCGCAGTCGAAGTCGACGGCGTCGAATAGCCCCGATCGGTGGGCGCATGCGTCACCTGGACCGGTGTCGAGCGCGGACCGCCATCCGGCGCCATGTAAGCGCGGCGGTATCGGATTACGGCGTCAGGATAGCGACGCCGCGCCGACGGCGCCAGATCCACTTCTATGTTGCGTTCGCGGCCCGGCTCGACGCCTTCGGGCAAATTGAAAAACAACGCATAGCGTTGCCGCAAGCGCTCGAGCGTGTCGTACAGGGACGACGCGTCGTAAACGGACATGCTGTCGCCGCCGGAATCGCGCGCGATTTCTGAAGTCCCGGCAGACTTGGTGGGACTTCCCCCGATCTGCCGCCGCCAGGCATCGGGCCTCCGCCATAGGGACCATTGCGTCGCCGCGGTCCAAGGATGATGCCGCCCAACGGACCCTGACCGCCGATACCAGGTCCACCGCCCCATGTTCCACCCCGGCGTCCGCCGCCGCCACCGCCCGGATACTGCCGATACTCCGTTGCATCCGGCGCGATGAGAGCGCACATCACGGCGTCGGCCTCAGCGAGCGCTCGCGACACGGCTGCTTCATCACGATCGAACTCGGTCCGGTCGTCGGTCAAAATCACGATCGCGCGCCGCGCATCGCGCCGGCCGTTGCGCCGGATGTAATTTGCCGCGTCCAGCATGCCGCGCGTAATATCTGTGCCGCCATTGAATCGTTCGTCGCGGAGCAGGGAGTCGAATTCGTGCTGGACCTCGCGCCGGTCGCTGCGGAACGGCAGCCGCACCCGCGTCGAGCGGTCGAACACCATGATCGCCATGCGGTCGTCTTTGCCCAATACCGTCAGCGCCTGCTCGGACGCGTCGGCGATGTGCTGGACGTGCGGCCGCATACTCCCGCTGACATCCAGCAGGAACAGTACGTCCATCGGCATGTCTTCGCTCTCCAGATTCTTGACGGGCAGCTCGCGGCCTTCTTCGCGGATCACGAAATCCTCGGCGTGCAGGTGTGTGATGGCGCGATTGGCGGAATCGACCACCTGGGCGTCGATGCGGACCAGCGAGACATCGCTGCGGAAGACGACCGGGTCATCCTGCGGCGTAGCCGACTGCGCACAGATCACCGACGCTGCCAGTAGAAAGCCAACAACAATTCGGGGCATGACCCTGCAGGTTAAACGTTGTCTCTGGTGGCGCCGTTGCAAATATTCCAGACGAAGTGCACGCGCACCTTGTAGTTTTCGGTTCCGTTTTCCGGTTATCTAAGTGAGGGAAAGGATTGATCGGTATTCCTGTTATGGTTTCAAGTCGGACTCTAACTAATTGTAAGAAGGCGAGTTGTTCGTTAGTGGTTTTCTTGCTCGTGGTGGGCGCCGGCAAGACGATGAGGGCCGACGTGATCACCTTTGGCGGTTCAATCACTCAGTCGACGCAGGATGGAACCGGTCCGGCGGCAAATAATCCCGATCTAAACAACATCGAGACTGGTGACCTCTATACCGTGACTCTCGATTTTGCCGGCTCCATCAGCGGCCCGGGGACCTATCCGCTGGCCGCCTTCAGCCTGCTGTTTCAGGATTCAACGCATTCGGTGAGCGAGAGCGCCTTCAGTTCGGTTAGCGTGAGCGTGATCCCGGACGGCAGCTTTTACGACTTCAGCATGTTCGCATGCCTGACCACCGGCAGCGACTGCGGAGTCGGCAACTCGCTAAGCGCGTTCTTTCAGATTCCGATTGCGGGCTTGAATTCGCAGAACGTTGCGGCGCAAGCCGCTTTCGGCCTGACACCGCTCGATCTTCTGGAGGACGACGGCGTTACCGATATCCAGGGAACCGTCGACAACTATTCCTATGTTCCGGAACCCTCGATGGCGCTGCCGCTGATCGCGATGCTGGCGGTCTTGGCCTGGAAACGATCGCGAAAGACAAGGACATCGATATGAACAAACAAACTTTGGCCTGCCTTGCGGCGCTATTGGTTCCGAGCTTTGTCTATGCGGTGGACGGGGTCGTCCTGATTAACCAAGCCACCGTGAACGCAGCCGGCGGCTTCCCGTACACGATTTCGAATCCCGGCAGCTATAAATTGGCGGGTAATCTCATCCCGGGCAGCGGCCACAACGGAATTGAGATCGCCGCTGATCATGTCACGATCGACCTCAGTGGCTTTGCCATAATTGGTCCCGGCCTCAACGGGATCAGCACCAAGTCCGGGGCGCGACCCGATGGATCTCTCTTGTACTACGACATCACGATTCGCAACGGGTCGATCAGCGGGATGACCGGACGTGGGATCGCGATGATCGCCGATGGGGTAGTGATCGAATACATGAAGATTCAGTTTAATGGCAACGGTGGTCTATGGATGCATGGCGTCGGCCTGGTAGTCCTGGGCAATGTGGTGGCTCCGGGCGTCGCGCAGGTGGTCGACCACTGCGTCATTTCAAATAACGCCAGGTTCGGCATGGATACCGAAGGTGGCCGCGTTAGTTACAACGTCGTGACCAGAAACGGCATCGGCAACAGTAACGCGAATGGAATGAACTTCGAAAATGGTGGTCAAATACTGTACAACATCGTCTCGGAAAACGGCGGCAGAGGGATACGGTTTGATGGCGACTACGGAAATTCCCCGGTCGGAATCCTGATCGGCAATGTCATTAGAGGAAACGGCGATATTCCAATTGGAGGAGGCGGTGCCTACGTCAACATGGGGCAGAACCTCTGCGGCAACGTCGCCTGCTCGTCCGCCATGTTTTGACGACGCAGCAACTCGGCGATAGAGGTCTGCAGCCTTTCAATCTGATTTCCAGGGAGAACAAGTGATGAGGCAGTCTGTATTGTGTATCTTGGCCGCGGCGCTTGTGCCATTCTGTGCCTTTGCCGTTGACGGCGTGGTTTTGATCAATCAATCGACGGTGATGAGCGCGGGCGGATTCCCTTACACCATTAGCCAGCCGGGTAGCTACCGGCTCTCCGGAAACCTGGTGGTCCCGGGGGACACCAACGGGTTCCAGATCGCGGCCAACAACGTCACGTTGGACTTGAACGGCTTCAATATCCAATGTTCCGTCACGTTGCCGAAACAGGTGTTCTGTATCACAACGCTGAATCTAGTCCATAACCTGACCGTTCGAAACGGAAGTATCTCAGGGACGCTGCTCGGCGGTAGTTTCACCACCACCACTAACAACCTCGTGGGGGTCTACGCTAGCGGGCTGAGCAGCATTGAAGACTTGAAAATTGAGTTCCCCGCCTCGGTTCCTCCAATATTTGGCGCCTTCCGAACGGTTGTTGTAGCTGCAGGCCGTGCACGTCTGCGCCAGAACATTTTGATCGGCGGAGCGTTCATCCAGTGCCCATCGATTTTCGTCGAAAACTCAGTGATCGCCGGTGCAGCCCAAAGCAGTTTTGACTTCGGCGGGACCGGGTGCTCGGGCTACGGCAACGTCGGGATTTCGGGTCTGCCTTAGGCTGCGGGGGATCAAGTTGAATACGGGTTCTTCATCACGGTTCTCAATGGGGCGACCAGCGGTATTTGCAGACGCGGAATAAACTTCAAAACTCGATTGAGTCGGAGAACATCACAATGAGAAAATGGATACTCGCTTTCCTCGCAATGGCGCTGGTCCCGGCGTGCTTGTACGCCATAGATGGCCAGGCCCTGATCAACCAAGCCACGGTGAACGCGACCGGCGGCTTCCCGTACAAAATCACACAGCCTGGCAGTTACAAGTTGTCAGGAAACCTGATAACGCCTCCGAACGTCGCCGCCATTCAGTTTCAAACCAGCGATGCCTTTCTCGATTTGAACGGTTTCACTGTCACGTGTGTCGTTTCTGACTTGGGACCAATAACGACCACTGTGATGATTTGTATTTCAGGTACGAATGGATCGTTCAATCTTTCGATTCGCAACGGTGTGGTCAAGGTAAAGGCAGACGTCGTTCAGGGATCCGGGGTTTTTGCTTCTATTGTCCTACAAGGTGGCCGCGCCGAACTTCGCGATGTCATTGTGGATGAGAACGCGCTGTCGGTCCCGCTTCGCGCTTCCTTAGGAATCATTGTGGGGCCGCATTCTATCGTGCGCAACAACATTCTCCAAAGCACTTCAGGGTCCTCCGCTATGACCGTTGTGTGTCCGAGCGTGGTTGTGGAGAATCACGCACGCTTGCTGCAGTTAGTCGGTTCTTGTGCGGAATCGCAAAATACGACGGATGCCGGCCCTGTTCCGTAGGATGCGTTATTGGGAATCTGCTGCGTCCTTGGCCGACAACTCCCGCAGCATCCATGCTTTCGCCAGCTTCCAGTCGCGCATGACACTTTGAGCCGATAGATCGAGCGCGCCGGCCGTTTCCTCTACCGTCAGGCCGCCGAACACGCGCAGTTCTACGATGCGGGCGCGCCGGGGATCGAGTTGTGCCAGGCCGATCAGCGCATCGTCCAGCGCAATGAGAAGCGCGGCTCGTTCGGAATCAGGCGCGGGAAGCTGGTCCAGGTTCAGATCGCCGATGGCTTCGTTTCTTCCGCCTCGCTTGGCGGCGCCCCGAGCCCGCGCCGCATCCACCAGGATTCGCCGCATCAACTGGGCGGACACGGCGAAGAAATGAACGCGGTCCTGCCAGTCGACGTTGTCGATATCCACCAGCCGAAGATAGGCTTCATGGACCAGCGCCGTGGTCTGAAAAGTGTCTCGCGCGCCCGCTCTGCGCCGGTAGTGGCTGGCCAGGCGCCGAAGCTCCTTGTAGACCAGCGGGATCAGGCGCTCCTGCGCGCTGGCATCCCCGGCAACCCAGGCTTTCAGTAATCCAGTGATCTTTCCGGGTCCGGCCGATTCCATGATTGTCCCGCAGACAGAAGCCAAGCGTCATTGTACTTCCTGATCCCGGCTTGCCAGTGATTCGGGGGTACCGGTACGTATGCCCGCGGATGGGCGCCGGATCTCGGCCGAAGCAAGAAGAACACCTGTTATAATCCTGCAGCAGATCTCTCCATGGACCCCAAGCGTTGGGAAAAGATCGCCGAGCTTTACCAGTCCGTCCAGAACCTCGACACGGATCAGCGCAGCGCCTACCTGGCCGAGGCCTGCGGGGACGACGAGGATTTGCTGATCGAAGTCAGGTCGCTGCTCCGGCAGGACGCGTCCGCGATCGGAGTGCTGGAGCAGGTGGGCGATGACGCGCGGCTCTGGAATCCAGTGGCTGAAGCAAGGGCAGAGGCCAAGCTGCCCGCCGCCATTGGCCCGTATCACGTGCTCCGTCTGGTTGGCGAAGGCGGCATGGGCGCCGTCTATGAAGCGGAGCAGGAGCATCCGCGGCGCAGGGTAGCGGTCAAGGTGGTTAAGCCCGGCTGGGCCAGTTCGGAAATGCTGCGCCGATTCGAGCAGGAATCGCAGGTGCTCGGCCGGCTGCAGCATCCCGGCATCGCGCAAATTTATGAGGCCGGCGTTGCCGACACGGGCTTCGGATCGCAACCTTATTTTGCGATGGAGTTCATCCAGGGCCGCTCGCTGCTCGACTACGCCGAGACGAATCGTCTGAACACGCGGCAGCGCGTGGAAGTCATGATCAAGGTGTGCGATGCCGTGCAGCACGCGCACCAACGCGGCATCGTCCACCGCGATATCAAGCCCGGTAACATTTTGGTGGACGAGAACGGCCAGCCGAAGATTCTGGATTTCGGAGTAGCGCGCATCATCGATAGCGATGCGCGCGTCACGCGCCAGACGGACCTTGGGGAGCTGGTCGGCACGCTGGCCTACATGAGTCCGGAGCAAGTGCTGGCGGATCCGCTGGAATTGGATGCCCGCAGCGATGTGTACTCGCTCGGCGTGGTGCTGTACGAGTTGCTGGCCGGACGCTTGCCATACGAAGTGAGCCGCAACGTGCACGATGGCGCGCGAATCATTCGGGAGCAAGCGCCGGTGCGGCTGGGTTCCGTCGATCGCGCCTATCGCGGCGACCTGGATACGATTGCCGGCAAGGCGCTGGAAAAGGATAAGGCACGGCGCTACGCATCGGCCGCGGATCTGGCAGCCGATCTGACCCGATATGTGCGCGATGAGCCGATCCTGGCGAGACCACCGAGCTCCGGCTACCAGCTCAAGAAGTTCGCAACGCGTCACAAGACGCTCGTGGCGGCGGCGCTCGCGATTTTCGTTGTGATGATCGCGGGAACCGCGGTCAGTACGCGCGAAGCGATCCGGGCGAACCGCGCGCAACACGCCGCGCTCGTCGAACGCGATCGTGCCTTGCGCGCAGAGCAAGCCGCCACCAGTGAGCGGAATCGAGCCGTCGAGGAAGCTCGCCGCGCGGACACGCAAACCGCGGTGGCCCAGGCGGTCAGCGATTTTCTGCAGAATGACCTACTAGCGCAAGCCAGTGCGCGCACCCAGTCCGGCCCGAGCACGAAACCTGACCCCGATCTCAAGGTACGGGTGGCGCTGGACCGGGCCGCCGCGCAGATCGCCGGCAAATTCGGCGACCAGCCAGCCGTGGAGGCATCCATCCGGCAAACCATCGGTATTGCGTACCGGGACTTGGGCCTTCTGCCGGAGGCACAGCAGCAAATCGAGCGCGCGCTCAAACTGCGGCGGCAGGCATTGGGTCCCCAGCACCCGGACACGTTGATTAGCATGAATGAACTGGCGCACACACTGCAAGAGACTGGCAAGTATGCCCTCGCCGAAGCGCTATTCAACAAAGTGCTCGCAACTCAGATCCGCGCTCGCGGTAGCGACCACCCGGATACTCTCACCACCATGAACAACCTCGCGATCATGGTCGTAAGGGGACATGGCGATCATTCGCGGGCGGTGGCGCTGTTCACAAAAGTGTTGGAAGCCGACCGCCGAGTGCTGGGCGAGGAACATTCCGACACGCTCGCCGTCATGAACAACCTTGCTGCTGAATATCTCAATCAAGGCAAGTTTGTTCAAGCGGAGCAACTCTACGAAAAAGTCGTGAGGATCAAGCGGCGAGTTCTGGGCGATGAGCACCCGAGCACCCTCATGAGCATGGGCGGCCTGGGAGTGCTGTACCGCGATCAGGGCAAATTCGACCAGGCCGAAGCCCTCTTGAAGACGGCTTTGAATGCGCGGCGGCGTACATTGGGTGATCAGCATCCCGATACCCTGGCGAGCCTGAACAGCCTGGGCTTGGTGTATCAAGCGAAGGGCAAGTATGAGTTAGCCGAACCATTGCTTCTACAGGCAGTGGAGGGCCGAAGTCGGGTCTTGGGGGAGGAGAGCCCAGACACCCTTCGGACCAGGAACAACCTGGCTGAACTCTACCGGCGCGAAGGCAAACAGAGTGAAGCCGTAACACTCTTCACGAAAATCCTGGATGCGCGGCGGCGCGTACTGGGGCCGGATCATCCGGGCACTGCCGAGGTGTCCGCCGCACTTGGCGAAATGAATTTGGAGCAACACAACTACGCCGAGGCGGAAGCGCTGCTTCGCGATGCTCTGCGCGTTGAGGACAAGGCTCGTCCTGATGATTGGCGGACATATCAAACCCGGAGCCTGTTGGGCGCCTGCATAACTGGCCTGGGGCGATTCGCCGAGGCCGAGCCGCTCGAGATCTCGGGGTATCAAGGTTTAATGAAGTACGAAAATTCGATTCCCGCCGAAAAGCGCCAGATTTTGGATGAAGCTCGAAGATCCATTCAGGATCTCTACCAGCGTTGGGGCAAACCTGCTAAGGCAGTAGCCGCGCGCGGCGGAGTTTCACCGCGGTAACTGGCGTATACTGGGACAAAGTCAGGCCGCCATGAGGCCGCTCACGCCCATTGTCGCGCTGTGCGCCTGTCTGGCCATCGCGTTCGGACAGAGCGAGCCGCCCGCCAAATCGCTCGAACACTACCGCAACGGAGAGTCGTTCATGGAGCGGAGCGACTACCAGGCGGCCGCCAACGAGTTTCGCGCCGCGCTGAACGGCGATCTCGATCCGAAGTGGGTTGAGGTTTGGTCCCATATCGATCTCGGAAAAATTTTCGAATTGACCGGGCAGCACGAACGCGCCCTGAAAGAGTTCAGGCTCGCGATTGCGACCGGGGACAACACCAGGGACGCGCAGATAGTGGCTGCGGCCTGGTTCGAACTTGCGCGAGCCGCCGGGGTTGAAGCGGCTGGCCCGGAACCGGTCGAACATCCGGCGCCGGAGTATTCCGACGAAGCGCGCCGGGCTGGGCTCGAAGGGACCGTTTTGATCAGCGCAGTAATCGCCGAGGATGGATCGGTGCGCGATCCGCGCGTTATGCGATCGCTCGGACTGGGCCTGGACGAGAAGGCGCTCGAGGCCGTAACAAAATGGAAGTTCGTACCCAAGCAAGGAAAGCCCGCTGCCTCGACCATTGCCGTCGATTTCGTGTTGCCCGACAATTTCTCGCGCTGGCATTTGATGCGCGCGGAATTTCAAACGCCGGAGGGCGCCACACGCCCGGTCTTCGCGGGGACCTTCTATCCGCCGGGCGCGGGCATCTCACTGGGGTCGCTCGACGAAGGAGTAGTGTTGGCCGCAATCCGGCGTTTCGCCACAGTCACGCTTTCGTTCGACGTCGATGAGCACGGAGTCCCCGTGAACTTCCAGGTCGTGAAGTCATCCATGCCACTATGGGGCGCGGAAGCGATTTCGCTGGTGGGCGGCTGGCGCTTCCAACCGGGAGTGAAGGACGGCGTTCCGGTTTCGGCGCCGTGCATTCTTGACTTGGTGTGGGGCCAAAAGCAGTTGAATGCGAGCCTGCTGGCGAAAGCGCGCGAGGCCCTGAACCCACAGCCACTAAGCGCTCAGGCGAGCCACTCTCCCCCCGTCATTTGGCACGTGCAGCCTTCCTACACCGATGAAGCTCGCAAGGCGAAACTGGAAGGCTATGTCGAGCTCCGGCTGCTCGTTGGCGCGGACGGTGCGCCGAGAGACATCCAGGTGCTCCGTTCTCTCGGCATGGGTCTGGATGAGAAAGCGGTCGAAGCTGTTTCACAATGGCGGTTTCAGCCGCCGCTCGTAAATGGGCGGGCAGAAGAAATTTCCACGGTCGTAAGCTTGATCTTCCGTTTGTCCGATCCGGTCAAGACAACGATCGTTCTGCCTTGACCCTGCCTACTCGCCGCCCATCACGTCTTCGCCCAGATCGTTGGTCCGATTCTCGAACTTGGTGAATTCCTTCAGGAACACCAGGTTCACTTTTCCGGTGGGTCCGTTGCGCTGTTTGCCGATGAGCAGCTCGGCCATGCCGCGCAGGCTTTCGTCCTGGGGCTTGTAGACTTCTTCGCGGAAGATGAAACCCACCAGATCGGCGTCCTGCTCGATGGATCCCGACTCGCGCAGATCGCTCAACTGCGGCCGATGATCGCCCTGGCGGATCTCGGGTGCGCGGTTCAACTGCGATAGCACCAGCATGGGCACCTTGAGATCCTTCGCCAGCAGCTTCAGGCCGCGCGAGATGGTGCTGATCTCCTGGTTGCGATTCTCGTAGCGGCCGCGCCCGCTCATCAACTGCAGGTAGTCGATCACCACCAGGCCGAGGCCGTGTTCGCTGCGCAGCCGGCGCAGCTTGGCGTGAATGTCCATCAGGTGGACGCCGGCGGTGTCGTCGATGAACAGCGGCGCCTGCACCAGGTCGCGAGGCGGCCTTCTGCGAGCCGGCGCCGTTCGTCCTGGTTCAGATAGCTGGCGCGAAATTTCTGCTGATCGACGCGCGCGGCAGCGCAAATCATGCGCGTCAGCAGCGACTCGCGCGACATTTCGAGCGAGAACACCGCGACGGTCTGGCGTTCGTCCGGCCGCAGCGCGACGTGCTGCGCGATGTTCAGCGCCAGCGCCGTCTTGCCCATGGAGGGGCGCGCCGCCAGAATGATCAGCTCGCCTTCGTGCAGCCCGCCGGTCATCTCATCGAATTTCAGAAAGCCGGTGCTCAGTCCCTTGATGCGCTTGGACGGATCGAGGAACGCGTTGATGCCGCCGTCGAATTCTTCGAGAATCCGCTTGGGGCTGGCGAGCGCATCCTCGGCGCGCGCGTCGCCCAATTTGAGCAGGCTCTCTTCGGCGCTGGCGAGAATCTGATCCGGCTCTTCCTCAGCCAGGATGCAGCGATCGATCAATTGCTGCGACGTGAAGATGATGCGCCGCAGAATCGCCTTGTCCTTGACGATGGCGACGTAGCTCGGCAGATTGGAAAGCACCGGCAGGCCCTCGTCGAGCGAGACCAGGTAGCTGACGCCGTCCACCGATTCGAGCTGGTTCTGCTTCATCAGCTCGTTGGCGACGGTGACGCGGTCGATGCGCTCGCCGCGCTCGTACAGCTCGCCCATGCGCTGGAAAATGCGGCGATGCTTTTCCAGGCTGAAGTCGCCGGCTTCGAGCGAGCCGGCCACCTGGATGTACAGCGCGTCGTCCATCAGGATGGCGCCGAGCACGAAGCGCTCCGCATCCAGATTTACCGGCAGTCCTTTTTCAAGCGCGATGTCAGGTGCCGCGGCCATACCGTCCTACGTTAAAGGTCCATCGTCCGGCTGTAAACCAAAATCTTGGCGCCGCGCGCTGAGCCAGTTAGGCTGTGACAATGTCTTTGGAAATCGAATTCGGGCCTGAGGACGCCAACTGGAGGAAAACATTGGGAGCGCTAGTCTTTTTCCGCAGATTTCCACACGAACATAGTGGACCTGTTTTTGTTTTATACCACGACAAAGGGTAGCGAAGAAAGGGGGATGACTACGGGCGCTTACGATGACGTGCGGGAAAAGAGGGACAGCAAACTGGAGAGCGAGCTGCTGCTTTGCTGCTCTTCTTGCTTTGTTCGGCGCCGCCCGTCAGCCGGTCCACCAAGAACGGACACGCTCTTGCCGAAGTTGGTGGAGGGACCTAGCGGCTTGCCCTCCATCAGAGCCTTCTGGATCGGTTCGTAGTCGGCCGGAATCAAGTGATAGATCTCCGTGTGCAGCGCGGTGCCGATGACATCTTTGCCTAATCCCATGTGACGATCGTAGCGATTCACGATCAGCCGAACCTTGTGATGCCCGACGTTGTTGGCTTCCAGGTAGGTCAGGGCGCGTTGCACGGCCTGCAGCGAAGTCAGCTCGTTGGTTGTCACCAGCAGGATCTCGTTCGCCATTTGCGCCAGCGCGACGTTCCATTCGCCGTAGACGCCGCCGGCGTCCAGCACCACCATGTCGTAGGCGCCGCGGGCGTACTCGATGATGCCGCTGGGATTGGTGATATCGCCCACGCCCTCCGACAGCATTTCCGGCGCAAGCAGAATGTCCATGCCTTGCCGGCTGGTTACCATGGCCTTCCATAGATCGCCGTCGATCTCATGAGAATGCGCCAGGACGTCCAGAAAGCTGTAGCTGGACTTGATCTTCAGCAAGAAGGATTGCGTTCCGGTGAGTGGATCGAGGTCCGCCAGCAGGATGCGCTTCTCAGGCAAGCGCCTTAGCTGGTGCGAGAAGCTGCTGGCTAGAGTGCTGGCGCCGCAACCGCCTTTGGCGGGCATGATGCAGTACACTTTGCCCGGGTTCTTGAATCGGCCCGGCTGCAGCTTGGTGATCTTGTGTAGCGCCGCTTCAACCTGTTCGGAGGTAAAGGGCTGAATCAGGAAATCGCTGGCGCCCTGTCGAAGACACCGCAAACCCAGTTGGGCATCGTTCTTCGGAAGCAGCGCGATGATGGGCAGCTTGGGATCGACACGCAGCAGGTCCTGAATCGTGCCGAGGCCCTGCTCCACAGGCTCGCTAATCTCTAGCAAACAGAAGCTGGGGGTGGCTGAGGCCAACACCTCTCCTACCTGGTGGCGAGAGGGATAGCCATCCACTTCATGGCTGGCAAAGCCCGGTAGAAGCCGACTCAGAAGCGGGGTTAAGTCCCTGGTTATCTTGGCGTTCGGGCAGACAAACAACCCCTTCCAGTTACCTTGGAATTTGGTTGCGTCTGGGGGCATTGGCCGTAGGCGGATGGCTCCCGTTTGGGGAGTTCCTACTGCATCCATCGGCGAGAACTGACAATAACATGAGAGCGTTTGAACCCTGCTTGAACTAAAGATGCGAACACCGCTAGCCGATAGGGCGAGGCGGGTTCGAAGTCCGGGAGGTTGGCGGGCGGGAATGGATCTAAGGTCCGACTTGAGCCGTCCTCCGGTAGCCGGTTCGCAGGGGAAAAGAAAGAGAATGACTGAAAACAGCCGCAAGAAAACGGTCGTCGTATGCGACACACAGCCGATCACGGCCGAGGGGTTGCGCAACTTGCTCGCCTCCAGCCCGAACCTCGAGTTCCTCGGAACCGTGAGTTCGCTCGAAGCCGCCATGGAGTGCGTGCGATCCAAATCGCCCGACCTGATGATTCTGGACAAGGGCTTCGGCATGCGCGCCGTGCTGGATTGGATTCATGAGCTGAAGTTGAGCGACGCCTCCCCGGCGGTCACTGTTTGGGGCGTTTCCATGACCGAAGCCGAGGCCCTGCGTCTGCTGCAGGCCGGCGCCCGCGGCATCGTCCGCAAGACCGCCGATCTGGGCAGCCTCATGACTTGCCTCGAAAACGTCGCTGCCGGACGAAGCTGGATGGAAGAGTGCGTGTTTCGCGAAAGCGCTCGCCAGGATGGCTACCCGCGCTCGGAATTGACTCCGCGCGAACACCAGGTGCTTGGAATTGGTGGAGCAGGGCTTCAAGAACAAGGAGATCGCCCTCGAGCTCGGCATCAGTCCCGGAACGGTGAAGATCCATCTCGAAGCACATCTTCGAAAAAACCGGTGTGCGCGGCCGCTACGGACTGGCGATCAACGGCTTGAAGGACAAAGGGCCTGGTTTCACTGGCATCCTGACCCCTGGTGCCGCCCGGTGAGTCTTCGCTCCGCGCTACTCTGGTATCCTAAGGTTTCGTGCTGCGCATTCTCGTTCCGCTGCTCGTCGGCCTTCCACTGGCCGCAGCTCCGCCTGCTTCTCTGCTCGACATTCTGAGCCGCGAATTGCAGCGCAACTTTGCGACCCTCAAAGAAAAAGCCGATCCACCGCCTTACTACATGAGCTACACCGTGACCGACCAGGAAAGCCAGGCGGTCTCCGGCGACGCTGGGCGGGGTCAGGGAATCAGAACAAGAACCACTTGCGCTACCTGGACATCACGGTCCGAGTGGGCAGTCCCGAAGCTCGACAACTACCACGAGATCAAAGGGCAGCGCGCGCGCTTCACCAGCGGAACCATCATCCCGCTGGATGACGTTGCCGGCGGCGATCGACCGCAGGCTTTGGCTCGACACCGATCGCACCTACCGGCTGGCCGCCCGCCGGCTGATCGAGATCACCTCCAACCAGCAGACGAAAGTGCAAAACGGAGAGGATCCGGACGACTTTTCCGCGCGAACCTCCGGTGGTCGATCAGAAACTTCCGCCGCCCTTGCCAACCATCAACGACGAATGGGTGAATCGGCTGCGAAAATGGTCCGGCATGCTGGGCGCGGGTCCGGCCGTTCTGAATTCCGGCCTCGGGCTATCGGTCCAGAGAGTGACCACGTACATGGTCAGCACCGAGGGTACGCGGCTGGTGGACGGGCGCAACTTTGTCAATCTATCGATCAGCGCGCGCGGAAAAGCCCAGGACGGAATGGATCTCTCGGCGGTCTCGGATTTCCAGGGCGCCGATTTCGCGGGCCTGCCCAAGACGGAAGTGATCGACGAGGCCGTGCACAAAGTGGCCAACGATCTGACCAACCTGCTGAAGGCCCCCGTGGTGGAGCCGTTCGTCGGACCGGCGATCCTTTCCGGGCCGGCCGCCGGCGTATTCTTCCACGAGATCTTCGGTCATCGCGTGGAAGGCCATCGCCAGAAGGACGAGACCGAGGGCCAGACCTTCGCCAAAGCGGTGGGCACTCCGGTGTTGCCCGACTTTCTGTCGGTGGTGTTCGATCCCACGCGCAAACGCGTCGGCGATACCGAGCTGAATGGTTTCTATTCCTACGACGACGAGGGCGTGAAGGGCCGGCCGGTCACCGTGGTCGACAACGGCATCCTGAAGACGTTCCTGATGTCGCGCTCGCCGATCGATGGCGTCGAACACTCCAACGGTCATGGACGCCGGCAGCCGGGTCTCGAGGTAGTCTCGCGGCAGTCGAATCTGATTGTCGAATCGAAGAAGCAGGTTTCCGAGCAGGCTTTGCGAGACATGCTCATCGCCGAGATCAAGCGGCAGAACAAGCCCTACGGTTTGTATTTCGAGCAGGTGACCGGCGGCTACACGACCACGCAGCGGCGCGGCCTGCAGGCCTTCACCGTGATTCCGCTGGTGGTGTACCGTGTTTATCCCGACGGGCGTCCGGACGAGCTGGTGCGCGGCGTGGACATCGTCGGCACGCCGCTGGCGAGCTTCGCCAAGATCCTGGCGACGTCGGACAAGCAGGCTGTGTTCAACGGCTACTGCGGCGCCGAGTCCGGACAGGTTCCCGTATCCGCCGTTTCGCCGGCGCTGCTGGTGTCGGAAATCGAGATCCAAAAGAAAGAACACGCTGTCGATCGCCCGCCGCTGCTGGAGAGGCCCACCGGGCAATGAAGATTGGCTCCGTCTTCGGCAGCCGGCTGTTGATACTGGGCCGTCGGCTTCAGCGCTGCAGCGTCTACGCGCAAGACCAGGATCCGCTGCTGCGCGCGATGAAGGATGAACTGGCACACTCGCGCCAGCTTCGCATCGAGAACCTGGACCCGCTGTACTTCATCGAGTACCGCGTCGAGGATGACCAGGTCGTTCGCCGCGACCGCGAGTCTGGGAGCGCTGGTGTCCGCCGCTGACATCACTTACCAGAGCGCCGCTGGTTCGGGTACGGGTAGGCGACTACGACTTCGACAACTCCAATCACATCTATTCGGACGTGTCGGCCGGCTCCCGGTACGATTCCGGCCAGCTTCCCGATCGAGGAAAATTACCTGGCGTTTCGGCATGGGCTGTGGCTGGCCACCGACCGGCTGTACAAGTCCGCCGAAGAGCGCCATCGCGCGGAAGCGCTCGGCGCTGAAGAACATGAACGTGCCCGAGCGCCTGCCGGATTTTTCCAAAGCTCCGGCCGTGGAGGCCATGCTGCCGGTGAACAAGCCGTCCAGTCGACGAGAACTTCTGGAAGGACCGGGTGGTGAAGCTGTCCGCCATCTTCAATGGATATCCGGAGGTCCTCCAGTCCGGCGTGGAGGCGCGCGTGGCGCAGTCCACCAATTATCTGGTGAACTACGGAAGGCACGCGTGGAGCGAACGCCGGAAGACTTGGCCTACGTGCGCGTCCGAAGCGCGCGCCCTGGCGCCGGACGGGACGCAGGTGCGCGACTCGTCGGTGACCGAGGCCTTCGAGGCGTCCGGCCTTCCCGCGGAAGCGGAGCTGCGGCGCCAGATTACCGAAGTCGCCGAGCATGTCACGGCGCTCGCAAAAGCGCCCGCGGGCGAAGCCTACGATGGACCGATGCTGTTTGAAGCCGGGGCCGCGGCGCAATTGTTCGGGCAGGTATTGGGCGACAACCTGAAGGTGACGCGCAAGCCAATCACGGACCCGGGCCGCAACGCGCCGTATGCTCCGAGCGAGCTGGAGAATCGTCTGGGCGCGCGCGTCCTGCCGGAATGGATGGACGTGGTCGACGATCCGAGTCAAACCGAATTGCGCGGCCAACCGCTGCTGGGGCACTACCTCTACGACATCGAAGGTGTCGCGGCGCAGCCGCTCACGCTGGTGGAGAAAGGGCTGCTCAAGTCGTTCCTCACTGACGCGAACGCCGGCGCTCAAGGGCTTTCACCAGCTCCAATGGGCGCGCGCGCATGACCGGGCGCGTTCGGCGACCGGGCGCCGGGCTTCGGCAATCTTTTCATTCGCGCCTCGCAAACCATGCCGGCGGCGGAAATGAAGAAGACGCTGATCGACATGTGCAAGCAGCGCAACAAACCCTACGGCATCCTGATTCGGAAACTGGATTATCCGTCTACGGCTTCGATCGACGAATTCCGCCGCATCGCCGCGGGTGCGTCACGGTCCGGCGGCGGCGCGCGTCCGGTGGTCTTGCCGCTGCTGGTCTACAAGGTGTACCCGGACGGCAAAGAGGAGCTGGTGCGCAGCGTGCAGTTTCGTGATCTTTCCACCAGGTCGTTCCGCGACATCGCGGCCGCTTCCGACGAGACCTAGCGTATTCAATTTCATCGACAGCAATGCGCCCTTCGCGCTGGTGGGCGCCGGCAATTACACCGCCTCGTCGTCGGTGATCGCGCCGGCGATTCTGTTCGACGAATTAGAGCTGGCGCCGGTGGAGGAAGACGTTTCCAAGCCGCCCATCGTACCGCCGCCGCCCCTGACGGATTCCGGATTCTGAAGTTTCTCCCATGCGCCTGCTCGGCCGCGCCATCTTTCGCGAAGTGGTCGGCAGCGCCATTCTCGGCACGGTGCTGTTCACCTTCGTGCTGTTTCTGCAGCGCGTGGGACGGTTCTTCGAAATTCTGGTCCGCAGTTCGGCTCCGCCACGCACGGTGGCGCATCTTTTCGTCCTCGCCATTCCCTTCACGCTGACGTTCACGGTTCCCTTGGGCCTGCTGGTAGGAGTTCTGATCGCGCTGAGCCGCATGTCGAGCGACGGCGAGATCACGGCCATGCGCGCGGCCGGCGTTCCCAGCCGCAGCGTGATCGCTCCGGTGTTGACGTTCGGTGTCCTGGCGACGCTAGTGACGGCGGCGGCCTCGCTGTGGCTCACTCCGCTGGCCACGCGAGAGACCTATCAAGCTGCTCAATCAACTGGTCGCCGCCGAACTGACCGCCGAAGTGCAGCCGCGCGTGTTCGAGGAGCAATTCCCCAATCGCATCCTTTATGTCGGGGACGTTATTCCCGGAACGCTCACGCGCTGGCGCAACGTGTTCATCGCCGACACGACGCCGTTGTGGCAGCAGAAGAAGGAAGATCACGAGCGCGGCGAAGGCCCGCGCATCACCGTCGCTTCCGAGGCCATCGCGGTTCCCGACGTCCAGACCAACACGATTCAACTGTCGCTCACCAATGGCACGACGCTACGAAGTTGGCAAGGACTTCGCGGACTACTACACTACTTCGGCGCCCAAGGGCGACCAGATCCTGGAGGCCACCAAACCCAACGAAGTCCACGCCAAGGCCTACACGGAACTCGATACCATTCCGCTGTATCGCGAGGCGTATCAGAACCCGACGCTGGATCGCGACAACTTGATCCAGGCGCGCATTGAGCTGCACCAGCGCCTGGCGCTGCCTCCGGCCTGCTTCCTGCTGGCGTTGATCGGCATCCCTCTGGGCGTCTCGTCGCGCAAAGGCGGCAAGTCAGCGGCTTTCGTCCTGACCGTTGCGCTGGCGTTCATCTACTGGATTGGTCTGATCGGCGCGAATGCTTTGGCCAAACAGCAGACGCTACCGGTCGGCCTTGCGATGTGGATTCCCAACCTGGTGTTCGCGGCGTTGGGCATCGTTCTGATCGCGCGCCTGGAACGGCCCGGCGACCGCGACGTGGTAGGCGCGCTTTCGGGAGCGCTTCGCCTCGCTCTGGAAGCGATTGCGCCGTGGCATCTCGGCGACGCCGCCCGCTCGTCCGGCCGCAGCGGAGGCGGCTGGCGGTTCTTCCTGGTTCCCCAAGTCATCGACACCTACGTGCTGACCAGCTTTCTGTTCTATTTCCTGATGCTGCTGGCGAGCTTCGTGTTGATGACGCAGGTGTTCACGTTTTTCGAGCTGCTCAGCGACATCGTCAAGAACCACATCGCGATGGATCGCGTGTTCACCTACCTGTTCTTCCTGACGCCGCAATTGATCTACGACGCCGCGCCGCTGAGCGTGCTGGTGGCGGTGCTGGTGACCTTCGGAATCCTCACCAAGCACAACGAAATCACGGCGTTCAAGGCCACCGGCATCAGCTTGTACCGGCTGGCCGTGCCGGTGCTGGTGGCCGCCCTGGCGCTGAGCGGCGCGCTGTTCGCGTTCGATCACTACTACGTGCCCGGCGCCAATCGCAAGCAGGACGCCATTCGCAAGGAGATCAAAGGCAAGCCGGTGCAGACTTATCTGCATCCCGAGCGGCAGTGGATTTTCGATCCCGGAACCAACAACGATCCGCGGATTTTCTACTACAAATATCTGGACCCGGTGCAAAGAGTGATGGTGGGGCCGCAGGTTTACGAACTGGATCCATCCAACTTCCGCCTGCGGAAACACATCGCCGCCGAGAAAGCGCGCTGGGAGCCGGCGCTGCGCACCTGGATCTTCGAGAACGGCTGGAGCCGCGATTTCACCGGGCGCCAGTTGCAGTTCGTCGAGCTTCAGCGGCCAAGCTGCGACCTTTCAGGAGATCAACGAGCGTCCCGATTATTTCCTGCAGGAAGTTCTGCAGGACCAGCAGATGAATTTCCAGCAACTGGCCGCCTACATCCAGGACTTGCAGCGCAGCGGCATCGAGACCGTGACGCTGCAGGTGCGCTTCTACCGGAAATTCGCGCTGCCGCTGTTCGCCCTGGTGATGGCGTTGATCTCAGTGCCGTTCGCGTTCGTGGCCGGAAATCGCGGGGCCATGGCGGGCGTGGGCGTCAGCCTGGCCATCGCCATCGGTTACTGGTCGATCGGCACGCTGTTCGAGCAACTGGGCGACGTGAGCCTGCTGCCGGCGGCCATGGCGGCGTGGTCGCCCGACGTGCTTTTCGCGATGGCGGGCATGTATTTCTTCGCCCGCATGCGGACCTGAAGTGGGCTGCATTCAGCTTGGATTGCGTTAACTTTGTGATAAACGCCGTTGAGTCCCGATGCTATACTGAAATCAACGGTCGCATGAAACGCAAATGCGGCCGGCGCGGGTGAAGAGTGGCGCAGAACTCAGCTAGCGTCCGCAGGTTCGGTTTCCTTTCCCTTCTTGCTCTGGTGGTTTGTGCGCTCGTGCTCATTCCACTGCGAGGTCTCCGCCGACGACGAAAAAGTTTCGATCACGCCGCGCGTCAAACCCGCTCCTGGCAGCGCCCGGGCAAAATTCCGTGCTCGAGCGGCGCCAGGCGAACATTCGCGTCGACACCACGCTGGTTCAGATCAACGTTACCGTCACCGATCCCTTGAATCGCTTCGTCACCGGCCTCGAGAAGGAACATTTCCGTCTGTTCGAAGACAAAGTGGAGCAGAGCATCGTCGATTTTTCGAGCGAGGACGCGCCGCTTTCCATCGGGCTGGTCTTCGATACCAGCGGCAGCATGGGACCCAAGCTGCAGAAGTCGCGCCAGGCCGCCGCGGAGTTTTTCAAGACCGCCAACCCCGAGGATGAATTCTTCCTGATCGAGTTCAACGACCGGCCCGAGCTGGTGGTCCCGTTCACCACCGACACCGAAGAAATTCAGAACCGCCTGACCTTCTCGCAATCCAAGGGCAAGACCGCTTTGCTGGACGGCGTCTACATGGCCATGAACCAGATGAAGAAGGCGCGCAATCCACGCAAGGCCGTTCTGATCATTTCCGACGGCGGCGACAACAACAGCCGCTACACCGAGAGCGAAATCAAGAACGCCGTTCGCGAAGCCGACGTGCAGATCTACGGAATCGGTATTTTCGAGCCGATCGGCGCGCGCGGACATACGCCGGAAGAGCTGGCCGGCCCCGGTCTGCTGAGCGAGGTGGCGCAATTGACCGGCGGGCGCAGCTACACCGTCGAGAACCCGAACGAACTCGTCGATATCGCCGCCAAGATCGGAATCGAGCTTCGCAATCAGTACGTGCTTTATTACACGCCCCACGAACCAGACGCGGGACGGCAAATATCGTCATGTGAACGTGAAGCTGGTGCAGCCGCGCGGTCTTCCGCCGTTGAAAGCCTTCTTCCGCCTGGGGTACTATGCGCCTACTCAGTAGCCTGCTGCTGGCGATTTTCGTTCTATCCGCTCAACCTCGCCAAGCCTCCATCGCAGGTGCAACGGCCGGACGAGGATCCCGTATTCCGCGCCGACACGCGGCTGGTGTGACCTGCCGGTCAGCGTCTCCGACAATCACGGGAAGGCTGGTCACCAATCTTCACGCAGAAGGCCTTCAAGGTTTTCGAGAACGGCGTCGAGCAGCCCATCAAGTTTTTCAAGCGCGAGGACGTTCCGGTTTCGCTCGGCATCATCATCGACAACAGCGGCAGCATGAAAGAGAAGCGCCAGAAAGTGGAGCTGGCCTCCATGGACCTGGTGAAAGCGTCCAATCGCCTGGACGAAGTGTTCATCGTGAACTTCAATGACGATGCGTGGCTGGACGTCCCCTTCACCAGCGACATCAAGAAGATGGAGGACGGAGTCGCGAAGATCGATTCGCGCGGAGGCACCGCCATGCGCGACGCCATCAACCTGTCGATGGACTACCTGAAGAAAGAGGCCAAGCGGCAGAAGAAAGTGCTGCTGGTGATCACCGACGGCAACGACAACGCCTCCGGCATCAGCCTGGAGAAGCTGGTCAACCGCGCCCAGCAGAACGAAGTGTTGATCTATGCGATCGGCCTGCTGAATGAGGAAGAGCGCCGCGAGGCCAAGAGCCGCCAAGCGCGCTCTGGATGCGCTGGCGCACGATTCCGGCGGGCAGGCGTTTTATCCCAAAGGCGTCGCGGAGGTCGATCAGACTCGCCCTTGAAGTGGCGCACGAGCTTGCGGAATCAATACACCATCGCCTACTCGCCTACCATTCAGGCCTATGGATGGCAGCTTCCGCCAGATCAAAGTGACCGTGAACGGCCCCGGTCATCCCGTGGTCCGTACTCGCACCGGCTACTATGCTACGCCGGACACGTCTTCCGACAAGAAAACGCTGAGCCAATCCAACTGATGCTGCGCTTCCTGTGGCGCGCCACCCGAGGCTATCGCCTGCGGCCGTGGCGGAGTCCCTATTTGCGCTGGCGGATCGAGACGTATTGGGGAACGCCGGCCGGATGAGATCGGCTTCGGCGATTTCTGGCGGTTCTGCTGGCGCGAGCGGCGCGACTTGCTGCGCTTTCTCGCGTGGGCCGGCGCGAATGCGTGTAGTCTATTTCCCGAAGTACTTGTCGTCCAGCACCACCGGCGTCTGCTTCTCCATCCGCTCCATCGCCTCTCGCGTGAGCTGCGGCTTCAGCTTCTTCTCCAGGTCGGCGCGCGCTTCGTCGAAGCTCTTGCTGGTGTGCTCATCCACTTTGATGATGTGGTATCCGAACTGGGTCTTCATGGGTTCGCTGACTTTTCCAACCGGCTGGACGAACGCTGCCTGCTCGAACTCCGGCACCATCTGGCCATGGCCGAACGGTGGCAGCGCTCCGCCGTTCTGGGCCGTGCCGACATCGTCGGACTCGGTCTTGGCGACCGCCGCGAAATCGCCGCCGCCGGCGAGCTTCTTGGAGATTTCCTGTGCCTTCGCGAGCGCCTCTTCCTCGGTCAGGTCCTTCTCGTTCTCGCGCACCGGCACTCGCGATCCTTTGAAGCGAATCAGAATGTGGCTGGCCTTCACCTGCTCGTATTCGCCTTTGTGAGCGTCGTAGAAAGCGTGCAAGGCCGCATCGTCGGGATTGATGTCGTTCGGCCACCTGCCGCTGCAGCTCGCTTGCGAGAACCTGATCGGCCTGGATCACCATCATCTGCTTTGCGGCCGGGGTCTGATCGAGTTTCCGCTTGCGCGCTTCCTGCGCCAACGCCAGCAGTTGGCCGAGCTGTTCAGCCACTTGACGGCGGGCCGCCGCGTTGGGTGCGGGACGGCCTTCGCGGATAGCGCGTTCAGGAGATCTTCGAATTGGGCCCGCGTGATCTTTTCCGAGCCCACCGTCAGGACCACGGCGTCAGGCGCCGTCGGAGCCACTGCTGCGAAGCTCCCGGTTGCTGGAGCTGCGCAGGCGGTGGTTGCTGCGCGAAAGACACGGCGGCGATGGCCACCGCACAGGTTACTAAAACGAGGTGTTTCATTGGTGACTTTATTGTAACCGGCTTCTGTCGCGAGCCGAGGGATGCGGCGTAAACTAGGGAAAATGTCTCTTCCAGCGCAGGTCACGCTCTTAGGTGGGATCGAGGCCGGCGGAACCAAGTTCATTTGCGCGGTCGGACCGCGCGCCGCCGAGTTGGACGTCGTCGAAATTCCAACCGCGGATCCCGACGCAGACCATCCGTCGCGTTGTCGAGTTCTTTCGATCTCGCCCGCCCGTCGCCGCAGTCGGGATCGCGTCGTTCGGGCCGGTGGATCTGAATCCCGATTCGCCGACCTTCGGCTACATCACCTCGACTCCCAAAACCGCCTGGCGAAATTTCGATCTCGCCGGAGCCATGCGCCGCGCGCTCAGAGTACCCGTTGCGATTGACACTGACGTCAACGCCTCCGCGCTGGCCGAGTTTCGCTGGGGGGCCGCTCGAGGCATCGAGAATTTTCTTTACATCACCGTCGGCACCGGCATCGGCGGTGGCGCCATGATCA
Source organism: Terriglobia bacterium (assembly GCA_963792065.1). GTDB lineage: Bacteria > Acidobacteriota > Terriglobia > Bryobacterales > Bryobacteraceae > Palsa-89. The sequence goes on along the minus strand of CAWBUU010000001.1, from coordinate 3,264,931 downwards.
ACGGCCGGCTGCTGCATGGGAGAACGCATCCGGAAATGGGGCATATTCGTGTCCCGCACGATCTCTCTCGCGACCCGTTTCCCGGCAACTGCCCCTATCACGGCGATTGCCTCGAAGGACTGGCATCCGCTCCCGCCATCCAGGCCCGCTGGGACCAACCGGCGCACGTGCTGCCGCCGGCACATCCGGCTTGGGACCTGGAAGCGCACTACCTCGCTCTCGGCATCGCGAACTGGATCTGCACGCTTTCGCCCGAGCGAATCATTCTCGGCGGCGGCGTCATGCGCCGCGAGGGGCTTCTTGAGAACGTGTGCGCCAAGTTGCCCGAATTGCTGGCTGGTTACGTCGAGCCGCCCGAAATTATTGCACCCGGGCTGGGCGACCGGGCCGGCGTCTGGGGCGCTATCGCCTTGGCGGAGGCGGACTTAGCGGCCGCCTGAAAACTGCCATCCCGGATTGCACGCTAGCGCCGCGTTTCACGTCATAATTATTGTCATGGGCCAGTATTGTTCCAGGCGCCGTCGGCGCGCGCGCGGCTTTTCGCTCATCGAGCTTCTCATCGTGATCGCCATCATTCTCGTGATCATCGGCATCGCGCTGCCGAGATTCAACGTGGCGCAGATGAACTCGCGGGAGCTGGCGGTGCAACAGGAAGTCCGAACCATCAACACAGCCCAGGTGCAGTATCAGTCGCAATTCGGGAGATTTGCGACGTCGCTCACCGAACTGGGCCCGCCCAGCAGTGGAACGCCTGGTCCCGCGGCTGCCGACCTCGTCCCCGCCAGTCTTGCCTCGGGCGATAAGGATCAGTACAACTTTGTCATGACCGCTACTCCGTCGGGCTACACCATCGTCGCCACGCCGAAGGTGTTCAACAGCAGCGGCCGGAAGTCGTTTTACTCGGACCAGACCATGACGATCCGGGCGAACATGAGCGCCGAGCCGGCCAACGCGAGCAGCCCCGAAATCAAGTAGCGGGAACGCCGCTGCGCTTGTCGCGGTCCACCGCGTTGCGCACCTGGATTCCTAAGGCCCGCACTTCCGCTTTTTCCGCCGCTGCGTATTCCTGCATGTGTCGCAGGACAGTCGCATACGACTCCAGTACCGGGACCAGGCGAAGACTTTCCGGTCCAAGCGTGTTCTCCTGAATCTCGATGGCGCGTTTGTAGGCATCCGCCGACTCGCAGTCTCGCCCCTGAGTGAAGTAGAGGCGGCCGAGATTGCTCAACACATCCGCCAGATGTTCGCGCGCGGGAGACTCCGGGCTTGTCCAGGATAGCCAGTGCGCGATCCAGGGCCGGCTCCGCTTCTTTATATTGGCGCAAGCATGACGAGCGCGGCGCCCAGATTGTTCAGATGCACCGCGACGGCCGGATGGTCCCTGCTCAGCGCGGCTTCGTCAATTGCGAGCGCGCGGCGATAGCCATCGACGGCACGTCCGTATCGGTGCTGCGACAAGTCTAAATTCGCCAGGTTCGATACTGCAGCGCCGAGATCGGGATGAGCTGGGCCCACTGACTGCTCCAGGATCGCGATCACGCGCTGCATAATCTTTTGGGCGTCCTTGAACTTACCCTGGGCAGCGTAGACATTCGCGAGACTGCTGAGCGCCGGCGTCAAGAGCGGATGGTTCGGGCTCAGGCCGGGTTCCAGAGCGGCGATCGCGCGCTTCAGCGTCTCGCTTGCCTCCTTGTATCTGCCCGCGTGCCGATAAACCTCGCCGAGCCCGTTCATCGCGCTGGCGGCGCCCGGAGCATTCCGCCCGCCTAATGCTTCGTGAATCGAGATCGCGCGCCGGAAGGAGGTTTCGGCCTCCGCGAATTTTCCTTCGGCGAGATGTAGCTGGCCGAGATTGTTCAACGCCGCCGCGGTATGTGAATCGGTTGGCCCCGCCGTCTTCTCAAGAATCTCGAGCGCGCGCTGGTCGAGCGCCTCCGCTTCCTGATATTTCGCTTCCGCGCGCAGCACCACTCCGAGGTTGCTCATACCGATTGCAGTCGTCAACCGATCGTTCGTCTGCTCCCAAATCTTCAAGCGCCTGGCGGTACAGGTTCTCTGCGTCACGGTACTTAGCCTGGGCAGTGTATGCCGAAGCGAGGTCGTTGAGGCAGTCCGCCAAATGCGCGCTGTCGGAAGATTGGCGGGCTTCCTCCAGAGCAGTGCGCGCCAGCATCTCGGCCTCCCGATAGCGCCCCTGATCGAGCGCGAGCCTTGCATCGTTGGCAGGCTTCAAGGGACGATCTGTCGCGAACGGCTACGCATTGTGCCAGCAGTGCCAGCGCGGCGAGCCGGGTTTTCCACAAATCTGAAACTCGCATCCAGCGCTCCCAGCGGAATGGATGCATTCAGAATAAGTTGTGACGTTTTCGAAGTCTTGCGACACTGCAACGTCACTGGCTCGCCGTTAGCGGACACTTAAATCATTTTTGCCAATGCGTGTGCGTTTGTGGGACACGCTGTCCGCTCGTGGGACAACACACGTCCAGACAAGATTCTTGGAACTTTTTTAGTTGCAAATGAATCCATCGATCAAACGAACGGTCGGCGTCGTGCGTATAGCAAGTATGAACTGCAGTGAGCCGGACGTGGATTCAGTGGGTCAGCTTGCTAACGTGCCGGAAGAGGCGTCGACAAATGAGGAGGACGAAATTCGGACGGCCATGAATGCTGTTGCTGTTACATTAGAGAAACGCTTCGGTGCCTGTCCCGCCACGGACACTTCCGGAAATGTAGTTCGCAGGCGTGATGTGGCCGGATTTTCACTGGCGGAAACCGTGTATCCCGCCGGCTTGACACTCCCGCCGCATTGCCACTCGCACGCGTACCTGAGTTTTGTCCTGACCGGCCGCTACATCGAGAAGTATGCGAACCAGACCTGCATTTGCTCGGAAGGCGCGCTAAGATTTCTGCCGCCCGCGGAGTTGCACGAGAACGAGTACACCACCTCGGTGCGGTGCTTACTCGTCAGGATCGACCCGATGATTCTGGATCGCCTGCGCGAACATGCGCCCGTGTTGTCCAAGCCCGGCGAAGTGCCCGGCATTGCATCGTCCTGGCTTGCCAATCGGATGATGCGCGAGTTTCGCGCCGATGATGACATCGCACCCGCTGGCCATCGAAGGCGTTCTGCTGGAGATTCTGGCGGAGAGCGCGCGCGCCATCGGTGAAGGCGCCGGATCGAACGCACCGAGTTGGCTGCGCCGCGTCCGCGAGGCTGTCGAGGATTCTTACCTGCTCGCTCCTAGCCTGGCCGAGCTGGCGTCCATCGCCGGCGTGCATCCGGTGCACCTATCGCGCGAGTTTCGCAAGCACTACCAGTCCACCATCGGCGAGTACATCCGCAAGCGGCGTATCGAACACGCCTCGCATCTGTTGGCAAACACAGAGACGCCGCTCTCGGAAGTGGCCCTCACCTGCGGATTTTCCGACCAAAGCCACTTCTGCGCCATGTTCAAGACCCATACCGGCTTGACGCCCGCCAAGTTTCGCGATCTGTCGACGCGCCCGTAGTACGGTGCGATTTCGCTCCCCTATTGACGGTCTATAGGAGTTGCCGTATACTTCCTAAAGACAGTCTATAGGAGCATGGCGGAGCCTTCTGAAATTCTGCAAGGAACACTAGACCTGCTGGTGCTCCGCACGCTCGAGCTCGGCCCCATGCACGGACTGGGCATCTCCGACCGCATCCGCGAGATGACCCGCGGCGTGTTCGTTGTCAAGCCGGGGTCGCTGTTTCCGGCGCTGCACCGGTTGGAAGAAAATGGCTGGCTGGCTGCGAAATGGGGCGAGTCCGAGAACAACCGCCGGGCCAAGTTCTACACGCTGACTCGCGCCGGGCGCGCGCAGCTCGGCAAAGAGAAACTGAACTGGCGCCGGGTCTTCACCGCCGTCAACCGTCTTCTCGAATCGGAGTCTTAGGCCATGGTCATGGTGCATCGGGCGGCCGCGCTGCTTCGCGGTCTGTTCGGCCGCCAGCGGTTGGAGGCGGATCTCGATGCCGAGATCGCCGCTTACCTCGACATGCTGGTGGATCGCGGCCTCGCGCGCGGGTTGTCGGCCGACGAAGCGTGGCGCGAAGCCCGCATAGAGCTGGATAGCAGAGATCAGGTCAAAGAGAATGTCCGTGACGTGCGTGCCGGCGCGACTCTGGAATCCATCTTCAAAGACGTTGCCTACGCCGCCCGCACTGTCAAGCGGAATCCCGGCTTCGCCGCCGTCGCCATTCTCACTCTGGCGCTCGGCATCGGTGTTAACGCCGCCATCTTCAGCGTGGTGTACGCGGTGCTGCTGCGGCCGCTCCCCTATGATCATCCCGAGCAGCTCGGCCTGATTTGGTCAACCTACCAGAAATCCGCTGGTCCTCGTGCGCCCACCTCGGGTCCGATCGAGGGAGAAGTTGAGCGCCGCACTAGCTCGCTCACCGGCCTGGGCGCCATCTGGGTCGGCAACGGAACCTTCACCGGCGATGCCAATCCCGAACAAGTGAAGGTCGGTTTTGTCACGCCGAATTTTCTCCAGGTACTCGGCGTGGCGCCTGCCCTCGGTCGCCATTTCGACAGCACGGAGCATTTCCGCGGACGGCCGGCTATCATCCTCAGTCACGGCCTGTGGGAGCGCCGCTTCGGGGGTGATCCTGGCGTGGTCGGGAGAGGTGTACCATTTCAGGGCTTCAACGTAACGGTGGTCGGAGTGCTGCCGGCGGATTTTCAACTGCAGTTCGCGACCGACTCCGGCGTCTCGCCCGATATCGATGTTTTCATGCCGTTTCCATACGACCTTGCAGGGCAGCCTCGCAACGTCTACTTCCTTCGCATGCTGGCACGGCTGAAGCCGGGTGTGCCGTTCGGCCAGGCGCAGAAAGAACTGGATTCGGTTGCGAGCCAGATCCGTGCGGCATACACGGAGTATCAGGCAGAAGGCTTGCGATTCGATCTCGTCCCGCTCGCCGCCGACTCGGTGCGCGATATCCGCCCGGCGTTGATCGCCTTGTTTGCCGGCTCGGGATTCGTACTTCTGATCTGCTGCCTGAACGTCGCGAATCTCTTGTTGGCCCGCTCGAGCGATCGGAGAAGGGAACTCGCGATGCGATCGGCGCTGGGCGCATCACAGTCGCGGATCGTGCGCCAGCTCATGACCGAGGGACTGCTGCTCTGCACCATTGCTGGCGCCGCCGGTGTTGCCCTGGGCTGGGCAGGCCTGCACTGGCTTCTTCGTTTGCTCCCGCCGCACCTCGTCCGCATCGAGAACGTCAATCTGAACTGGCCCGTGCTCGGCTTCGTCGCAGCCGTGTCACTCGCGTCGGTGTTGTTCTTCGGACTCGCGCCCGGCCTTGAATCGCGGAAATGGGACCTGATCGCGACGCTCCGCCAGGCTGGCCGAGGCTCGGGTGCTTCAGCGCGCAGCGGAGTGCGGGCCGCGCTCATCGTTTGCGAAATCGGCCTGGGCCTCATGCTGGTAACCGGCGCCGGCCTGATGATCCGGACCTTGGAAAAAATCCAGCACGTTCAACCAGGCTTCGAATCGCGAAGTCTGCTGACCTTCGGTGTTGACTTGCCCGGTTCTCACTATCGCACCGATACCGCACGGTCGACGTTCGTCAAGACTTGGGAGGTCAAGCTCCAATCGATCCCCGGAGTCGAACAGGTCGGCGCGGTCTCGCATCTACCGTTGGACGACTATTCGAACTGGTACAGTCCTTTTCGTCCCGAGGGCGCCACCAAGGAACAGGCCTCCACCATGCTGGCCGACTACCGCTGCGTGACTCCGGACTACTTCCGCGCCATGGGAACCCGCGTGCTCGAGGGTCGCGCGCTCGATGAGCATGATCGCGTGCCTGCCGCGCGCAAGGTCGTCGTCGTGGACGACATGCTGGCCCGCGCAGCCTGGCCCGGCCAGAGCCCGATCGGAAAGAAGATCGAGGCTGAGTTCATGACCAACGGCGAATTTGCGAATGCATCGGCCGAGGTTGTCGGTCTGGTCGAGCATGTCCGCGATCATCGCTTGGCCCAGCAAATCCGCGGTCAGATCTACATTGTCTATGAGCAGAGCGCGCGGGCTCACCTAAGCTACGTGGTGAGGTCTCGTGTTCCGCCTTCGTCGCTCGCTGCCACCGTGCGAGAAGCGCTGCGCGATCTGGATCCCGACCTTGCCATCTCGAAGGTTCGACCGATGACCGTGTACCTCGATCAAGCCAAGGCGCCTGCCAGGTTCACGGCGCTCCTCTCGGGTCTCTTCGCCGCGCTCGCGGTTCTGCTCGCGGCCATCGGGATCTACGGCGTGGTCCACTATTCGGTCTCGCGGCGCATGCATGAAATGGGCGTGCGCATGGCGCTGGGCGCGGCCAAAGCGGACGTCATGCGGCTGGTGCTGCGCGAGGGACTGATCCTGACCGCGCTGGGAATGGCTCTCGGCGTCGCGGGATCGCTGCTCGTGTCGCGCGCGCTCGAGAGCTTGATCTACGGAGTGTCGACTGTAGATCCCGCCACCTACGCCGCCGCTCTGATCGTCGTTCCGCTCGCCGCGCTGCTGGGTTGCTGGCGTCCGGCGTTGAAGGCCACCCGCGCGAATCCGCTGGACGCGCTTCGCGCCGAGTAACTCGCGTCTACACCCACCAAGGCGCGCTGGGCTGATCCCGGATCACGATCGCATTTAGAAACGCCGCGCCCTTCGTCAAGCCCTCATCCGGCGACATTAACGAATCCTCGTGCTCGATCGACAGCACGTAATCGTAGCCGTACATGCGCAACGTCGAGATGAACTCTTTCCACCAGCCGAACGCGTGGCCGTAACCAACGCTGCGGAAAATCCATGCGCGATTGCGTTCATCGGTGTACTTCTTGGTGTCCAGCACGCCCGAGCGCGGGAGATTGTAGTCGTAGATCTGCGTGTCTTTCGCGTGGACGTGGAAGATGGAGTCGCCCAGCACGCGTATCGCTTTGATCGGATCGATGCTTTGCCAGAACATATGGCTGGGGTCGTAGTTGCATCCTATGGTGTCGCCGGCGATCGCGCGCAGCTTGAGCAGCGTCTCAGGACTGTACGCGACGAACCCGGGATGCATCTCGATCGCGATCTTCACGCCGTGATCCTTCGCGAACTTGGCGTGCTTGATCCAGTAGGGTGCCACCTTCTTGTCCCACTGCCAGGCCAGCAGATCCAGATACTCGGGCGGCCACGGGCACGTCACCCAATTCGGAAACCGCGCTTTGTCGCTATCGCCGGGGCAGCCGGAGAAATCGATCACCACCGGCACGCCCAGCTTCTCGGCGAGCAGCACGGTCTTCTTACTGGTCTCCTGATACGCCTTCGCGACCTTCGCGTCCGGATGCAGAGGATTTCCGTGACAGCTCAAAGCGCTGATCGAAAATCCGTTGTCGGCAAGCTTCTGCTTGAAGTCGTTCAGCGCCGTGCGATCGCTGAGCATCGATAGCTTGCAATGCGGATCGCCGGGATAGTTGCCCGTGCCGAGCTCCACGGTGCGGATGTCCAGGCTCTTGAGCTTCTCGATCACTTTGTCGAATGAAAACTGCGCTAACAGTGCGGTGAAGACGCCGACTCTCATAATGTTTTGGAGCGCTCCAGGCGAAAGAATAGCATAGTAGAACCCCGGCGCCCCACGAGATGCCTCGAACGCGGTGCTGGCCTGGAGGACAATTCATGAAGTTCGTCGGCAAGAAAATACTAGTCCGGTACGAAAACGGCCAGGAGGTCTCGGCCGACTACAAGAGCGACAAGGAGATGACCTGGGAGTCCGTGAACGGGCCTGCCATCGGAACGCAGGGCACCGAAACTATTTCCGCCGCTGAAGTCGCACCAGATGTGTTCTTCATCAATTGGGTGGAGAAAGAGGGTGGGATCACCATCAGCAACGTGGTCGACTTTGCGAACCTCCGTGTCACCGCATTCATCACCTTTGACGCGCCGCAAGGCCGCCAGAGCCTGTTCCATCGAGGCACGTTTAGCGAGTTACCGCCTGCCGCGGCCTGACAGACTGGATCGCGCGCCCTTGCGGCCGATGCTGCGTTCCTTACGCTCGGCACAAACCAGATCGTCGCGGTATCATTTCAACATTGATGCCTGAACCTCTTGCGACGCGCACAATTGAGGATCACGTCGCAATGCTGACATCCGAACGGGTAGTGCAACAAGTAGCGGAACGCACTGGCACGGATCCCGAGCGAGTGGTCTCGATTCTCAAAACGTATGCTGCCGAGTGCCGGTACGGATCACATCTGATCGCGAACCAGTTGCCACCCTCGGGCAGAATCTTAGAGGTAGGCGCAGGCTTGGGGATGTTGAGTTCTTACCTGCGCATGCTCGGGCATGATATTGTCGCACTGGAACCGGCCACCTCTGGTTTTGACTTTTTTCGAGGCATTCAGGAAGTGCTCTCGCAAGAGACCGACCGTGCCGTACCCTTTCTGCAAGTGCGGGCAGAAGAATTGAGCCCGGCTAAGCATGGAACGTTTCAGTTTATTTTCTCGCTTAACGTACTGGAGCACATTCCTGATTTGACAGGAGCGATGAGCGGGATGGCGTCCGTTCTGGTTCCCGGCGGCCGGATGTGGCACACCTGTCCCAACTACGTGGTTCCGTACGAACCACACCTGGGGATACCGCTTATTCCGTTCTTTCCCAGCGCGACCGCCCTTTTGCTGCCCCGGCGAGTCGCTCGCGGCGAGCTGTGGCGTAGCCTGAATTTCATCACCTACTTCATGTTGAAGCGTCTAGCCCGTAAAAACGGGTTACGACCAACCTTCTTCCCTGCAGCGATGGCCAACGCTTTCGAACGGTTGGACTCCGATGCAGAGTTTGCTGAACGCCAGAAAGGCCTGGCATCCCGAATTTATCGGATCTTGAAGTCTATCGGGGCGATGTCCGTTTTGAAAGCTCTGCCTGCAGCGATTAGCACTCCGATGATGGTGGGAATGGAGAAGGAGCGTCCGGCGGCCGGGGCCTGACAAACTGGATCACACACTTTTGTGGTCGATGCCCAATTGCTGGCACTTCTTGTAGAGATGGCTGCGCTCCAGGCCAAGCGCGCGCGCCGTGTCAGTCATCTTGTAGCTGTGATTCTTGAGTTCGGCCAGGATCAACTCGCGCTCGTGCGCCTCCATGCGTTCGGACAAAGTTCCGCCGGCCGTCTGGTGCGGTCCGGCTTCCGACGGCAGCGCCAGGCGCACCGTGTCGCGATCCACTTTCTGGTCCGCCAGCAGCAATAGCCGCTCGACGACGTTCCGCAATTCGCGCACGTTGCCGGGCCAGGAATAGCGCTGCAGTTCGGCGTATGCTTCGGCGGTGATCTCGCGCGGCTTCCAGTCGTTCTGCTCGGCTACGCTTGCGGGCGAAGAAATCCACCAGCGGCGGAATGTCCTCCTTGCGATCGCGCAGCGGAGGCAGCGAAATCGGGAAGACGAAGATGCGGTGATACAGGTCCTGCCGGAACTCGCCCTGCCGCACCAGCTCGTCCAGATTGCGGTGCGTCGCCACGACCACGCGGACATCCACTTCGATGGACCGGTCGCCGCCGATGCGCTCCACTTCCTTCTGCTCGAGCACGCGCAGCAGCTTGGCCTGCATCATCGCGGGCATGTCGCCGATCTCGTCCAGGAACAGCGTTCCGCCGTGGGCCTGCTCGAATTTGCCGAGGTGCCGCGTGGTCGCGCCGGTGAAGGCGCCTTTCTCGTGGCCGAAGAGTTCCGACTCGATCAGCTCGGCCGGCACCGCGGCGCAATTCAGCGTGACGAACGGACCGTTGCGCCGCGCGCTCTTGTCGTGCAGCGTGCGCGCCACCAGTTCCTTGCCGGTGCCGGTTTCGCCGAGGATGCAGACGCGCGTTTCGCTGGCGGCCACGCGCTCCACCTTGGCCATCACGGCTTGCATCACAGCCGACTTCCAGACCAGCTCGTGCTTGCCGGCGCGCTGCCGGAGCCGCTTGTTCTCTTCCTCCAGCCGCGACAGCTTGACGGTGTTTTCGACCGTGACCAGCAGCTTCTCGGTGGACAGCGGCTTCTCCAGAAAATCGATCGCGCCCAGACGCGTGGCGCGCACCGCCATCTCGATGTTGGCCTGTCCGGAAACCATCACCACCGGCGTCTCGACGCCCGCCGCTTTCAGCTCCGCCAGCAGCGTCAGTCCGTCTTTGCCCGGCATGACGACATCGGATAGAATCATGTCGAAGCGCTGCGTCTTGGCCAGTTCCAGCGCGCGATCCGCGTGATCGCACACCACCGCCTCGTGCCCCGCCAGCCGAAAGGCGCGCGCCAGCGATGCCAGCGTGTTCGCGTCGTCATCCACCAGCAGCAGTTTGCTCATGCGTTCAGCTCGATTCGAAACGTCGTGCCTTTCCCCGGCTGGCTGTGCACCGTGATGGTGCCTTTATGATCGCTCACCACCGATTGGACGATCGCCAGGCCGAGGCCGGTGCCGTGCTGCTTGGTGGTGTAGTACGGCGTGAAGAGCCGCTCGCATTCTTCGGGCGTCAGGCCCTCGCCGGTGTCTGAGACTTCGAGCGCGACCTTCGGCGGCCCGTGGCCGTTCACGCTTTGCGTCCGGATGGCTAACGTCCCGCCTTGCGGCATCGCATCCAGAGCGTTGAGCACCAGGTTTCGGAGAGCGCGGTGGAGCTGCTCCGGATCGGCTCGGACTGTCGCCGCTTGACGCCGGTCTCGAATGCGCACGTCGACCGGCGGCCGGCCGGGAGCATGCATCTGCGCGTCGAAGAGCTTCACCACGTCCGTCGCGATCTGGTTCAGATCGACGGACTCCAGATGCGGCGCGGGCATCTTTGCGAAGTCGCTGAAGCGGCCGATGATTGCTTTTAGGTTGTCGAGTTCGGCCAGCAGCGTAGTCGTGCTTTCGCGAAAAACTTCATCGAATTGCTCAGGCGTTGCCTCGCGCGCCCGCTGCAGATTCTCCACGGTGAGCTGCAGCGGAAACAACGGATTCTTCAACTCATGCGCCAGGCGACGCGCCAGTTCGCGCCAGGCCGCGACGCGTTCGGCCTGAATCATGCGGTCGCGCTGCTCGGCAAGCTGCTGGGTCATGTGATTGAAGTCGCGCGCAAGCTGCCCGACCTCGTCCGATCGACCGAACGGTCGCACGCGCGTCCCAGTTTCCGCCGGCAACGTCGCGAACGCTCGCCGTGAGATCGCGCAGCGGCCGGGTGACTCGCGAGGCTGTCCAGAAACTCAACACCAGGCCCAGCAGAACAGCGCCGCCGCCGACCGCCCAGGCCGTTCCCTGAATGTAGTTTTTCAGGCTCGCCAACTCGGCCCGCGAGTTCTCGACCAGCAGGATCGCAAGCAGTTGCCGTCGCGCCCCTCCAGCGGCAGCGCTGTGATACTCGCCTTCGCGTCCTTTCGCGTGACTTCGCGCGGCCGCTTCCGCACGTCCTCCACAAGATCGGCTGCGAGCTTCGAACCCAGAGTCTCGGGCGCCGGCAGCGGTTCGACATTTCGATAGAGCTGCACTCGCATCGCTTCGACGGCGGGCAGGGAATCGAGAAATTCCTTGTCGAGCTGCAGGCCTCCCGCGATGTACAGCGTACCTTCTCCGGCTTTGACGGCGCGCACCGTGATCATGCCGAGCGCGGAGCCGTCCGCCAGGTCTTCGCGTTTCAAGAACACGCCTGCCGATTTCCAATCCACCGGTTCCGTCAGCCAGCCCTCCTGGTAGCCGAAGCGCGCCGGCCATTCCGCCGAGCTGATGATTCGCCCGTCCGTGCGACACCAGTTCCAGGAAATCGAGCGACTGTTCGCGAGCCAGAGCCTGCGCCACATCGTAGTAGCGGCTTGGCATCCGGCTGCGGTCCTCCGAGATTGACCGCCATACGCTGGATCGGTTCGGAATTGGCGATGGCTTCGATGCGTCGCGCGACGTCGGCGCCGCGCCGGTCGAATTCGCGCCGGAATTGCGAGACCAGCGCTGCGGTCCGGTCGGCATCGCGCCGCTCGAACGATCGCGTGACCAGCGTAGACACAACCGCGGCGACCATCCAGACCGCGACCACCACCGTCGCCGTGATACTCAGGAACACTTTGAGGCGGAAGCTCACGGATCCACCCACAGGTTGTCGAGATGGAGCGTCATGCGCATCGTCTCGCTCGATGTTGTGCACACGCGGAGCGAGGCCGTAGACACTCGGCAGATAGACGAGCGGCAGAACGCGATTCGTGAACAGCAGGTCTCGTTCCACTTGGTAGAGCGTCTCGGGCTTGGTTCGGATCGATCGATTCAGTGCGTTCCGGCACCCCAACCAAAGCCGCCAGCCGTGCGAGTTCAACCGACGGCGTCCGTGGATTCGAGCTGCCAGCGAACCAGCCGGAGCTTGCCGCTCGTGCCCGGCTCCGGTCGAATGGTGATCCCGGCGTCGCGGGCATTGAGGGCGAGGCGCTCGGCGACTGCCCGGGCGAAAGAGTCATTCGCGGCATACGTCAACGTGAGCGGCATGAGCCGCAATGATGCCACGAGCTGCCGTGCGCGCTCGAGATCCGGCGCGCTCTGGAACAGGAACGCGTAGCCGCTGAGCCAAGCGGGCAGCAATCCGAACGCGGGCTGACCGCGACCTTGCGTTAACACGTCGACGATGGGTCCTCGATTGATTGCGAGCGTCAGGGCCTGCCAGACCTGCGGATCGATTCCATCCGAAGTCAACGTAAGCAGCTCGCGGGGTGACGACGACCAGATGCGAGTCGCTTCCGGCACGATGCGGCGGGGCGACGCAAACGGAATATCAAACACGTCGGCGATCGCGCGCGTCGACGTCAAGCTGATGACCACCGAGTCGAGGAACGGCCGGCCGCCCCAATAGTCGTCGAAAGCCGCCAGCGCCAAACGCCGTCGAGGCTCCCACGCGGAAACGCGAAATGGTCCCGTTCCGATGAGTCCGCCGTTCGCACTCCTTCGCACGATCGCGGCGCGCGCGCTGGCAAGCTCCGTCAAGAGATCCGGCATCGCGCGCTCAGACTGGACCACCATGGTCTGCCCGCCCGCCAATACGTCAACGTCGCTGTGCGCCTTCTTCAGCGCCGCCTCCACCACGGGTGCGACGTTGCCGGCATTCATCGGCTCGCCGTCATGGAACGCAACCTTGGTGCGCAGCGAAAATCGCCAGCGTTTTCCCTCCGCTTCGCGCTGCCAGGATGCGGCCAGCAGCGGCTCGATCTCGCCGTGCGCATTGATGCGCACCAAAGTTTCAGCGATCGCCGGCGAAACGAGCGCGGGCAGGTCGGCGGGTTCCAGCGTGTTGAACGGCGAAGAAAGATCCACCGTCAGCGCGCCTCCGTAATGCGGCCGCGTCTCGCTCCACAGCGGAGTGAGACTACTCAGCGCAAGCCAAACCCAGGCGCGAAGCTTCATAGGTTCCTGTCTTCGAGTTTCGCACCACCAGCGTTGCCTCCCCGGGCGTCTCGGTCGACCAGAGCGCAGTCACAGTACCGGGAAGCGCGAGCGGCTCGCTGGCGGTGGCCGCCTGACCACCGGTGGTTTCGAAGACTTGCACGTGATCGTCGGTTCCGGCGTCGTCTGCGGCCGAGGCGACCACCAGCGTGCCCGACCCGCAGGGATTCTCGATCGACGCCAAATCGCTGCCCCAGCGCTCCGCGCCGGCCAGTTGCTTCTGCTGTCGATTCCTGACCTGGCCGTCAACCGACGCGAACAATCCCGCCGCAGCGTTGAAAAACTCGCCGGGTGCCCCGGGCGATTCCAACACGTTTCGATCCGTGATCCAGCGAACCTCAAACGCCGGATCGCGTGGATTCAACGGCCACTCTTCGTTGTTCGCAGCGCACGTGAAGCGCAGCGAGTCCGACGAATCGGCCGTACATGTCGTGCCGGGCAAATAGGCGCGCAGCGAACCTCCAGAGATTGCGAGCCGTCCGCGCGGATCGCGAGCAACGGGCCGTGCGAGCGATAGGGAAGCCTGACCGGCCGCCATCCATTTTCCATCGACCATTCTGTAGGCAACCACTCTGCCGGGACTCAGCACCAGCAGCTGCGAGCCGGAGTCGAGAAGCGCGAGATCGAGCACGGGTTCGTCCTGGCTCCACACTGGGCGCGCGACAATCCTGATCCGCGGTTTGGCTTCAGCCGGAATAACGCGAATCCACGGGAGCATCGCCACCTGCCGCGCGTCCTTAGCGGAAACCTCCGCCACCAGCAGTAGCCCGCGCGGGTTCTCCGCGACCACAACACGCAGTCGCGATTCAGGCTGCGCCTTGTCCGTTATCCGGATGCCCGCCTTGCGCAACTCCGCTTCGAGCGCGCCGCGGAAGCTGGACGATTCGGCCGGCGCCAGCGATCGCCAGGTTCTGGAATTCGAGCGAAACGGTTGCGCGGCGCGGCAGCAGGGAGGAGATACGGGCCGCCAGCGGCGCCGCTGCTTGCGCTAACGGCTGCGCTTCGATCCCCAGCGCCGCCAGGATTCCAAACCAGAGCACGAACCCGACGCGGAGCATCGGAAACATTATACTGTTCGCGTGTTATCAGGCTCACGGCCAGCTTCAGCGTTACGAAGGCGAGCAACAACGCGAAGCCGAAACTAAACGCAAGAGCGATCGCGACGTTCATTGCACACCTCCGGCCGAAGCGCCTAACGCGGCGGCTTGGATCACCTCAGCCGGTAGTGCGTCCGCGAACACGTTGGCCATGTCCGGGCTGACGTCGGTCAGGAGTTCCACCGCGTCGCCCACTTCGACCAGGTTGAACAATTCTTCGACATCGTGATTGCGCATCCGGATGCAGCCGTGCGACGCGGCCTTGCCGATCGAACGCGGCATGTTGGTTCCGTGAATGCCGTAGCCTTTGTAGCCGAGTCCCATCCAGCGAGTGCCCAGCGGGTTGGCCGGCCCAGGCTTGACCACTCTGCCCGGCTGATACCACGCCGGATGCTGCACGCGGCTTGCGATATGGAAGCTGCCGTTGGGGCTCGGCGTGTGCTGCTTGCCGACCGCGACCGGATAGACCTTGACGACGCGCCCATCCTCGAACAACGCGATCTTACGGTCCGGAATGCTGATCACCAATTTTCGCACCGGACCATCAGCGAGTAGCTCGGCGCTCGCCGCCACCAGAATAGTTATCAACTTGATCACTTGCATCTTGATGCCCCGATTCGAAGGGCGTGAAACATCTCCCATTTCGTTCATGCCAGGGAGATGGCAGATGCAGGGCCAGGGGGGTAAATCACTGATTCACAGGGAGATGTTGGTCGCGACGGCGTGTCCGTTCACACACGTCGTGTCAGCACATCCACGGAGAAGGGAGAACAACTTCGGCCGCGCCGCCACGCAATGCAGCTTGCCGATCGTCTCGGTACTCAGCACTTCGAAACCCGCGGTCTCGAGCAGCCGATGCACGGTCGACTCGCGGAAGAAATACACCGGACAGTCCTCCAGGTATTCGAGCCGCATTTTGCGAACCGGCATCCGCCAGGTCCAGACGCGAGGCCACGCCGAGAGGAACGTACCGCGCGTAAAGCCGCGGATCAGGCGCAGACGCTCCAGCGGGTCGGCGATGTAGTCCCAGAATCCGATCGCGATGGTGGTGTCAAACTTGCGGTCAGTCTTCCAGTTCAGGATGTCGTTGAGCACGAAGTCACACTGATCGGCCACGCCGTCCTGCTCCACCAGGTCACGTGAGAGGCGTAGCATCATGGGTGCGACGTCCACACCAGTCACGTGCCCGGCGCCGCGCTTTGCGAACTCGGTGACGAAGCGGCCCGACCCGCAGCCGATGTCGCAGATGCTTTGGCCTTGCACGTCACCGCACTTGGACATGACCCAATCGAAGCGCTGATAAATGTCCTTGCGAAAGAGGTGGTCTAGCGCACGGCTGAACGCGTTCTTGTCGGCGCCCGTGTAAATGGAATCGAACTTCCAGGCGACGTCGTTCCAATACCGGGACACTTGAGGCATGCTGTCGCGTGTCATCTGGATACGGCCTCCGCCAAAGCCGGCGAATCGAAATGCAGAATTCCGCTGTCGCGGAAGCTGGTGAACCTGCCGAGAGCCAGCAAATCGCGTAGGCGCTGCTCGGTCTTTGCGAGATTCGTGTAGTGACGCAGGCGCGATTTGAGCGGCGCGAGAATGCCCGGCTGTTCCGCATCCAACTCCCAGGAGTGCACGTAGCTCACCACCGGCAAGCCTTCGCGCCACGCCCGCCTGACTCCAGCGCGTGTGTACCAGCGCGGTAGCATCCGCAAATATCCGCCGCCGGCCACGGGCAAGTTCGGACCTGCCGCGAAACGAAACGTCGCCATCGGGAACTCGACGATCGTCCCCATCTCCGTCTCGACACAAAAAGGACCACGGTGCGCGCCGGGATAGCCGTACACATCGTGCTTCACCGGAAAAATACTGGAATCGTACACGAAGCCGAGACGCGCCAGAATTTCCAGCGCCCAAGTGGATTGCGGCGTGATGGAGAAGCTGGGAGCGCGATAGCCGTAGACCGCGGCCCCGTCGGCCTGCTCGATGACATGCTTGGCGCGCATCGTGTCTTCTCGAAATTCTACCGGCGTCAGCGAGTACACCAGCCGGTGCCAGTAAGAATGGCACGCCAGTTCATGCCCGCGTTCCCCGATACGGCGTACCAGTACCGGATAGCGCTCCGCCACCCAGCCCAGAATGAAAAACGTTGCCGTCACGTTCAGCTCGTCGAACAGGTCGAGTATGCGCTCGGTGTTGCGTTCGACGCGGCTTGGATAGTCGGACCACGCCGAGCGATCCACGACGCCTGTGAAAGCCTCCACTTGAAAATAGTCTTCGACATCAACTGAGATGATGTTCGGAGCAGGCAATTGGGTGGTTCCTCTGCTCCTTAGTTGGACTATTGCGGCCCGGATTTTCTCGGGCTAAAACGCCGAGGGTAGGTCACTTCCAGGCCATGTTCCGACGCTCGGTCAAGGCGTGGTAGAAGCCGAAGAATGCCGCCGCGTTGATCATCGAAAAATAGAAAGGCAGCATGAGAATCTTCGGGCGAAGCCGCCACAGTGCGCCGGAGCAGGCCAGCAGGTAGAAGGCTGCCTGTCCGCAGAAGAGGGCGAAGTAGAAGCGAGGACGCGATGCAGCAGCGCGTTTGCGATCAGAGCCGCGACCATCGCGAACGGCACCAGCAGCCGACTCAGCTTGTGCGATACGAAGAAGAACAGCGGCAGCGGCCGCAATGGGCGAAGCAGCGGCTTGATTTCGCGAAGCTGCTGGATGTTGCCGGCCGTGATGCGGATGCGGCGCCCGAACCCGGCCATTTCTTGCGCCTCTTCGTATACGATAGCGGCGGGTTCGTACACCGCGCGATATCCTTTCGCCAGCACCGAAACCGGAATCACGTAGTCGTCGTTGATCGTGCCCGGGCCAGGAAAAGGATACAGCTCCTTGCGGATTGCGTGCAGGTGGCCGTGCGCGCCCAGCGTCGAGGCGAGCTGCGACTCCTGCACCTTCAGGAAAGCCTCGTACTTCCAGTACAGGTCTTCGGACGCGCCGATGTTCACTTCGCCCGGCCGGACCACGGTGTAGCAGCCGCTCGCCGCGCCTACCGATGGATCGGCGAAGTTTTCCACCAGCCGGGCCAGCGCGTCGGGCCGCAGCATCGCGGCGGCATCCGAAAATACGATGATGTCTCCGCGCAAATCAGGAACAGCCGTGTTCAACGTGCGCATCTTGCCGCGATTCTCGGGAAACGCCAGCACGCGCACGCGCCGGCCGTCGGCGAACTTCCGCGCGATCGCCGCGGTTTCGTCAGTCGAGCCGTCGGATGCGATCACGATCTCCAGGCAATCGGCCGGATAGTCCAGCGCCAGCGAATTTGCGATCTTTCGCTCGATCACCCGGGCTTCGTTGTACGCGGGAATCAGCAGACTGACCGAGCGGCCGGATCGGCCGCTTGCGAACCTCGCGGCGAATCGAACGGGCGCAGCGCGAGCAAGTACCAGCGGATAGAGCAGGTATGTGTAGACCGGCACCGCGACTGCCAGCCAAAAGATGACGCGCACCAGCATTCGTTTCAGGCCGACAGCCGCGCGACCGAAGCCGCCGGGCGATGGCGTTCCGGCGTCACGGTACCACAGCTCCAGCATCAGCAGGTTCCAGAGGTAGTGGTAGTTGTTGCGGCGTCCCCGATCGTGCTCGGCGAGCAGGTGACGCACGAATTCAGGTGACGCGATGCCGCGGTCCAGGAACGAGCGTCCTGTCAAGTGGTCCCAAAGGAAGTCTGCGCAGCGGGCCTCGAAACCAGATCGCCAGCGGAACTCCGAACCCGCGCTTGGGTTGTCGCAGCATTTCGGCCGGCAAGCGATGCCCCAGCGCTTGAATGAAAATGTCCTTCCCCCGGCCGTTTCGAACTTTCCATGCGATGCGGAATTCGCGCTGCCAGCTCCGCCAGCTTGTGATCCAGCATCGGGCAGCGCACCTCCAGCGAGTTCGCCATGGACATGCGATCCACCTTCACCAGCATGTCGCCGGTGAGCTTGGCGGTGGTCTCGAAGTACAGCGCCTGCGTGAGCGCGTCGGTGCCGTCCGGCAGCAGGCAATGCGCCAGCGTCCGCGCAAGATATCCGGAATCGGCGGGCGGCATCCAATCCGGCGCAAGCAGCCGGCTGAGCAGAAAGTGCGGCGAGCCGTTCTCGAAATACCGGTCCAGCGCAGTCGCGCGGCTGATCATGCGCAGATAGTTCTTGCCGTAGGCGGAGTAGGGAGCGCGTCGGCGAGGCTGGAAATGAAGCGTCGCGCCGCCAAGGGAATGCGATCGAGCTTCCGCCGCCGCTGGATTGCAAGAAAGCTGTCGTAACCGGCGAACAATTCGTCGCCGCCGTCTCCGGTCAGCACCACCTTCACGTGCTGCGCGGCGAATTCGGAAACCAGATAAGTAGGGATGGCGGACGAATCGCCGAACGGTTCGTCAAAGTGACGCACCAGCTTCGAAACCAGACGCGACCGAATCGGGGCGCACGATCAGCTCGTGATGATCGGTCGCGTATTTCCGCGACCGTGGCGCTGCCAGCGGCAGTTCGTTGAAGCCGGGTTCTTCGAAGCCGATCGAGAAGGTCTTGACGGGCCCATCGCGTCAGCGACGCCATGGACGCCACTACCGAGCCGGAATCGATTCCACCGCTCAAGAACGCGCCCAGCGGCACGTCGGCGATCAGTCGCATTCGCACCGCTTCGTCGAAGAGCATCGCGCACCTGGCGGCACGCCGCGTCTTCGGTGAATCCCGGCGCGGGTTCCTCAGCCGGAACCGGAAGCTGCCAATAGCGGCCTTGTTCGGTGTGGCCGCTGGCGTGGTAGCGCAGCCAGGTTCCGGGCGCGAGCTTCCGAATCGCCCGGTACGCGCTCCAGGGCTCCGGAATGTAGTTGAGCAGCAGATAAAGCTGCAGCGCCTCGCGATCGGGTTCCAGCGGCACGCCGGCCGCGCGCAGGCACTTCAGCTCGCTCCCGAAATACAGGCCGCCGGGAAGCACGGCGTAGTACAGCGGCTTTTTCCCGAACCGGTCGCGCGCCAGCAGCAGCGAACCCGCGCGTGCATCCCAGATCGCGAACGCGAACATGCCGCGCAGGCGTTGAATCCCGGCCGTGCCTTCCTGCTCGTAAAGATGAACCAGGACCTCGGTGTCGCTAGCGGTCTTGAAGCGATGTCCGCGCGCAACCAGGTCGGCGCGCAGCTCCCGGTAGTTGTAGATCTCGCCGTTGAGGACCACCCAGACGGATTCGTCTTCGTTGGCGATGGGCTGCTGGCCGCGTGCCCAGATCGATGATGCTGAGCCGCCGCATGCCGATGCCGCATCGGCCTTCGACGTGATAACCTTCGTGATCCGGACCTCGGTGCCGGATCTCGTCGCACATGGCGCAGATGTGTGCGAGATCGGCGTTCCTCTCGCGCAGGAATTGTCCGGCAATGCCGCACATTGGCTTTGCCGCTTTCGCGCTTCCGTTCAGTATGACAGGTTGAGAGCCGGCCGGCGCACGCTAGAATGGAGGTTCTGCGGACGCCTGCGGAAATCGCTTTCCGAGTCAGGCAGGAGCTGGCCAACATTCGTCTATGGGCCAGGCCTCCTCGCCGCGAGTTCGATCCGAAATATTGGCCGCATTTTCCCGCGCCGGATGCGAGCGAGTTAGCCCGGACGCTGGCAGGCTCGGAGTTTGCGCGCGAGGCCGTCGACTTGGCTTACCAGATTCGCCAGCACCGCTTCCCGCTGCTCGGCCTGACGATCGATACCGGCCCCGAGATTCGCTGGCGCCGCGACTATTTGCGCGGTATCGAGACCGGCCTGGACTACTTCCGCCGGATTCCCTACCTTGACGCCGCCCGCGCAGGCGATCACAAGCTCATCTGGGAGCTGAACCGGCACCAGCACCTGGTGACGCTCGCCCAGGCTTACCTGTTCACCGGCGACTCGGCGAATCTCGACGACATCCGCGCGCAGCTTGCGAGCTGGATCGTGCAGAATCCCTTTGGCCGCGGAATCAATTGGGCGAGTGCGCTCGAAGTCGCGTTTCGCTCGCTCTCCTGGATCTGGGTCTATCATTTTGTCGGACCCGAGCTGCCGTCCGGCTTTCGAGCGGCGTGGCTCGACCGCCTACATCAACACGGCTCGTTCATCGCCAACAATCTCTCGCACTATTTCTCGCCCAACACACATTTGCTCGGCGAGGCGCTGGCCTTACACGCGCTCGGCCTGCTGTTCGCGAACGGCCGTTGGCAACGAACCGGCGACCGGATCATGCGGCGTGAGATGGAGCGCCAGGTTCATGCCGACGGCAGTCACGTCGAGCAATCCAGCTACTATCATGTCTACGCGCTTGACATGTTTCTGCATGCACGCCGCGCTGAGCAAGCCCGATCCGGCGTATCTCGCGAAGCTCGGCGCGCATGGCCGAATACCTCGACGCTCTGCTCGGATCAAGCCGCCGGCTTCCGCTTCTCGGCGACGACGACGGCGGTCGTCTGGTTGATCCATTCCGTCACTGCGACAAACGCGGTGCTCGACAACAAGCTCCAATCCCGGCTCTTTCCCGACGCCGGAATCGCGGCCATGGTCAGCGGCGAGAATCAGATCATTGTCGATGCCGGCCCCTTCGGTCCCTGGCGCTCCGGCCACAGCCACGCCGACACGTTGAGCATCGTCGCGCGCTCCGGCGACGACGAGATTCTCATCGACCCGGGCACCTACACTTACTGCGGGCCAGAGCGCGACTGGTTTCGCGGCACCGGCGCCCACAACACCATTCGCATCGACGGTCTCGATCAGGCCGCCGCGGCGGGGCCTTTTGCATGGAGGAATCCTCCCCAAGTACAAATTCTGTCCTGGACCACAAGCTCGCAGCTCGATGTGCTCGACGCCGAGTGCCGCTATTTCGGATTCATCCACCGCCGCCGCGTCGAGTTTCAAAAGCCAGATGCCCTCTTGGTGACCGACGACATCCTCGGCCCGCCCGGCGAACACGACGTCGAGCAACTCTGGCACCTCGGCTCACTCGATGCTCGGGAGCGGCTGATCGCTGGCAGACTGGACGCGGAGCTCCTGGATAGCTGGCGATCGCGCACCTTCGGCGAAAAACATCCCGCGCCGCTGCTGCGTGTGCATCGCCGCTCGCAACTTGCCGCTGCGGTTGGAAGCCCGCATCCAGCTCAATCGCTGATCAAGTGCAGCACCACGCTGCGCCGATGCGGCCGCGCGCGATGCTCGAACAGATACACGCCCTGCCAGGTGCCGAGCGCGAGCTTGCCGTTGTGCACGGGAATCGAAAGCTGCGTCGCCGTCAGCGCCGACCGGATGTGCGACGTCATGTCGTCCGGACCTTCGGCGGTGTGCCGGTAGAGGCGCGTGTCCTCCGGAACCAGGCGCGTCGAAAAAATCCGCCAGGTCCGCCACCACGTCCGGATCCGCGTTTTCCTGAATCACCAGCGACGCCGAAGTGTGCTGGCAGAAAACGGTCAGCAGCCCGGTCTGCGCCTGCTGCGCGCGCACCCAGCGCTTCGATCTCTCGCGTGAACTCGTACAGGCCCTTGCCGTGCGTCGCGACGTGAAGCTGATGCGTCGCCTGCTTCACTCGACCGTGACGCTCTTGGCCAGATTGCGCGGCTGATCCACGTCGCAGCCCCGCCGCACCGCGATGTGATACGCCAGCAGCTGCAGCGGCACGATCTCGAGAATCGGCAGCAGCAGCTCGTCGCTATGCGGAATCGCGATCAGATGATCGGCCAGCTTGCCCACTTCCTCATCGATCGTCGTCGCACACCACCGCGATCACGATGCCGCTGCGCGCCTTCACTTCCTGAATGTTCGACAGCGTCTTTTCGTAGCGCAAGCGGCTGGCTTCGCTCTTGCGGATCGCGCGTGCACAGCACCACCACCGGAAGATTCTCATCGATCAGCGCGTTCGGCCCGTGCTTCATCTCGCCGGCCGGATAGCCTTCGGCGTGAATGTAGGAAATTTCCTTCAGCTTCAGCGCGCCTTCCAGCGCGATCGGAAAATGGACGCCGCGGCCCAGGATACAGAAAATCCGTCGCGCGGAACAGCTTCTTCACCAGGTCGTCGTAGATGCTGTCCTGCGACAGAACCGTTTCCAGCTTTCCGGGCAGCCGCAGCAGTTCCTGCACCAGCATCTAGCGATTCTTCCGGCTGACAGCGCCTCGCGCACCTGGCCCAGATACATCGCCAGAATGAACAGCGCCGTGAGCTGCGAGCTGAACGCTTTGGTCGACGCCACGCCGATTTCCGGTCCCGCGTGCGTCATCAGCGTGCCGGCCGCTTCGCGCGTGATCATCGAGCCGACCACGTTGCAGATCGCCAGCGTCTTCGATCCCTTTTGCTTGGCCTCGCGCTGCGCCGCCAGCGTGTCGGCCGTTTCGCCCGACTGCGAGATCACTACCGTCAGGTCCTGCTTCGACACGATCGGATCGCGATAGCGGAACTCGCTGCCGTAGTCGACTTCCACCGGAATGCGCGCCAGCTTCTCGATCATGAACTTGCCGGCCAGCGCCGCGTGCCAACTGGTTCCGCACGCCACCAGCTTGATGGAGTTCGAACTCGCGAAAATCCTTCTCGGCTGATGTCCATCTCGTCCAGAAATACGCGGCCCGTCTCCTGGCCCACGCGGCCCAGAATCGTGTCGCGCACCGCGCGCGGCTGCTCAAAGATTTCTTTGAGCATGAAATGCTTGTAGCCGCCCTTCTCCGCCATGATCGGATCCCACAGGATGTGCGTCACCGCGCGCTTCACCGGCTTGCCGTTGAAATCGGTGAGATGCACGCCTTCCGGCGTCAGCACCGCCAGGTCGCCGTCGTTCAGAAAGAACATGTCGCGCGTGTGGCTCAGAATGGCCGGCACGTCGGAAGCGACGAAGTATTCGCCGTCGCCGAGCCCCACCACCACCGGCGGTCCCTGCCGCGCCGCGACGATCTTGTTCGGGTCCGAGCTGGCGATGATCCCCAGCGCAAATACGCCCGCCAGATCCTTCACCGCCCTGCGAACCGCTTCCTCCAGGTTGCCGTCGTAGTATTTCTCCACCAGGTGCGCGATCACTTCGGTGTCGGTCTCGGTGACGAACTTGTGGCCTTCGAGTCTGGAGCTGGTGCTTGAGCTGCAGATAATTTTCGACGATGCCGTTGTGCACCACGACGATGTCGCCCGTGCAATCGCGATGCGGATGCGCGTTCTCTTCGGTGGGACGCCCGTGCGTGGCCCAGCGCGTGTGGCCGATGCCGTACGCGCCGTCCATCGGATTCACGCGGATCACGTCTTCCAGGTTCCGCAGCTTGCCCGACGCGCGCCGCACCGACAGATGGTTGTCGCCATTCAGAACAGCGATGCCGGCCGAGTCATATCCGCGATATTCCAGCCGGCGCAGCCCGTCCAGAATGATCGGAACCGCCTTGCGGTTGCCGATGTACCCCACAATTCCACACATGACTTCAGAATACTAGGAATCGCGCGAGCGAACGGTTTCACCATGCCAAA
This sequence comes from Terriglobia bacterium, assembly GCA_963792065.1. Classification (GTDB taxonomy): domain Bacteria; phylum Acidobacteriota; class Terriglobia; order Bryobacterales; family Bryobacteraceae; genus Palsa-89. The sequence goes on along the minus strand of CAWBUU010000001.1, from coordinate 3,240,976 downwards.
CGCGTACTAGAACTTTGAAAACCAGCAGCGCCGCGCCGGCCAGAAAACCGAGCAGCGCCTGGTATTCGCGGTTGTGACGATACAGACGTCCATCGAAACGGCTGCTCGCCGCGCGCCGGCTTCAAAGCCGGCCACAACGCCGGAACACGCTGCGCGTACGCGGCGAACTCGGGAAACAGTTTCGCCAGGTGCTGCTGCTCCAGCTCGATCGCGGGCAGATAGATCAGCGCGAAGACCAGCGCGAACAACACCGCCAGCAGCCATCGCCGAGACGCGACCGCCAATCCCGCCGCCACCAGCAGCGTTCCCAGATACAGCGGATTGCGGACGTAGGCGTATGGCCCGCCCGCCGCCAGCCGCGAGTCTTTCTCCAGGTGCCCGGCCGCCCAGCCGCGCAACAGCAATCCGAGCGCCGAGAGCGGCAGTCCGAGCAGCGAACGAGCGCGACGTCCGGCTGCGAGAACCACGCGAACGCCGCCACCAGAACAAAACCCGTGGTCACGCGCAGGCGCGCCACGAGATCCGCATACGGCTTGGGGAAGAAGCTCATCCCGGCATCATTCCCGCGTCATCCCCGCATTATCCGCGCCGGTTCGCCGCCGAGAGAATCGCTTCCAGCGCAATCGAAGACCTGATCGGGAGAAATGTCGCGCATGCTCGCGTCCGGCTCCGGTGTCCTCTTATACGACGTCACGGCGTTCGGACTGCGCAGCACGCGGAACGTCGCTGCCACTACGGTCCATTGCGCGCCGGATCGGTAGGGCCGAAGATCGCCACGCCGGGTTTGCCGAGCGCCGCGGCCAGATGCATCGGACCGCTGTCGACGCCCACCACCGCCGTGGCTCGCCGCGTCGCATCGATCAGCCCCGGAATTCCCGAAACGTGGGACATCGCGCCCGCCATTTCGATCGGATGCGGCGCGTTCAGCACCAGCGGCAGCCCGCAATCGCGGCGCAGCTTGTCCGCCAGCCGCGCGTAGTTCTCCAGCGGCCACTGCTTGGCGCCCCATCCGGCCAGCGGGCTCGCCAGCACAAAATCGCCTTCCGGCAATTCGCCCTCCGGTGCGCCCGCCGGCAAGCGGAAACGTTCGCAGAATGTTCGACGCTCCCGCCGCCGCCGCCAGCTCCAGGTTGCGGTCCACCGCGTGCTGCGATCGGATGGCGACTTTGTCTGAATAAAACCACGTCGCCGCCGACTCGCGCGCAAATCCGCGTGCGAATCCATAGATCCGTTCCGGCCGCGCCACGCTCGCCGCCAGAGCCGACTTGATCAAACCTTGAAAGTCCACCGCCCGCTCGAAGCGCTGCGCCCGAAGCTCGCGCCACGCGCTGCTGAGACCCGCCCACGTGCGCCGATCCAGATGAATCACCGAATCGACGTACGGATTGCCCTCCAGCAGAATGCTCCAGCGCGGCTCGATCACCCACGTGATGCGCGACTGCGGCAGGCTGTGCTTCAAGCTCGCCACCGCCGGCAGCGCCGCCACCACGTCGCCCATCGATCCCAGGCGAACCACCAGAATGCGCGGCCCGCTCATTCCGTCCGCTCCTGGCGATGCCGGCGCAGCACGTGCTCGATGAATCGCTGCCCGACATCGGCGTCGGCCACGCTGCCCTGCGTCTGTTCGCCGTTCGCCAGCACCACGAAGTCCACCATCGCGAGCGCCGCCACCAGCTCCGCCCGCGCCTGCTGCGTCAGCAACGGCCGCGTGGGATTCGTCACCTCCACCACCAAGATTTGACCGGCCGCTGACGCACTCCCCGAGCCGCGCGACATGCTCGGCCAGCAGCGGATCGAAATGCCCAGACACCCAGCGTGCGCTCTGGTCTCCAAGCCGCGCGCGCACTTCTTCGATCGCCAAAATCTTCGATCGCGTGTCCAAGAAAGCCAGTCTAGCAGGCTCGGCGCTAAAACATTATCGAGGCCCAACGTCGGAGCGCGCCCCCCAAACGCTGGTGGGCCTATTTGTCTTGATATTTCACGATCACCGACACCCGCCGATTCCTGCTGTCCGACGGGTCCGCCGATATGAGGATGCGATTGTCGGCATAACCTCGAATCTCAGTGACCTGCACCGTGCTGAGGCCGGCCGCCAACATGATGCGACGCGCCATGTTGGCCCGATCGAACGACAGCTCCCAATTTCCGTACGCATCCAACCCCTGCGACCGGAAGGCCCGCGCGTCGGTGTGTCCTTCGATGGCGATCGAATTTTTCAACGCGCCCAATTGTTGGCCCAGCAATTCAAAAAGCCGCTGCCCCTCGCCGGTGGGCCGCGGGCTGCCGGTGGTGAAGAACATGCCGCCTTCCTTTTCCATGAGCTCGACGCGCAATCCCTCGCCCGTCACGCTGAACTGCACGTTCTTCGAGAATTTCTGAAAGTCTGGCAGGTTGCGCATGGCCTCCTCCATTTTCTTGCGCAACTGCTGAACGCTCAAGCGATCCACCGCCAGGCTTTCGCCCGAGCCGGCGTGGGCGGTTCCAGCCAACTGATGATAGCCGCGCGGGTCGCGAAAATACCCGCTCACCGCTTCCCGCACCTCTCGCCCGGCGCTCACCAGCCACAGCACGATGAACAGCGCCATCAGCGCAGTCACGAAATCCGCGTAGGCCACCTTCCACGCGCCGCCGTGATGCTCCAGCTCATCGTCGTTCCGCCGTTCCTCTGGGAATGCGTTCAACATCGCGGCTCAGGCAGATTCGCTGACCACGACTCCGGCCGCCTCCATGGCTTCCTGCTGAGCGCGCGAAAGCGGGATCTTCTCGCGCCGCAGTTCCGTCTCCATTTCGTCCAGCGTGGGCCGCAGATCCAGCGGGATCGATCGCCGCCCGGCCTCTGCCGCCACCAAGGGTGTCGAGCCGTAGAAGAATGCCGTGATGCTCACGCGCAGCACCTGCAGAAACTCCGAACGCGCGCGGCTAATATGATCCAAGTGCCCGGAGATCGGGCTGATCACCCCATAGCACGCGAAGATGCCGAGAAATGTACCCACCAGCGCCGCGGCCACCTTCTGGCCGATCTCGATCGCCGGACCGCCCAGCGCTTGCATCGTCACTACCACTCCCAACACCGCCGCCACGATTCCTAGGCCCGGAAGCGAGTCCGCCACGTTCACCAGCGTCCGCACCGGTTGCATTCTCCCGGATCGCTGAACGTCCATATCGACCGTCAGCAAGTGCGCCACCTCCTCGGCGCTCAAGCCCGCCGACAGTGCCATGCGGAATGAATCGCAAATGAAACTGGTCGCCTCCCGGTCCGCCAGCATGCTGGGATGCGCCTGAAAAATTTCGCTCTCGTGCGGCGTCTCGACGTGCGTCTCCAGGCCTATCCGGTCGCTGCGGGCCACTTGAAACAGCACATACAGCACCTTGAGCGCTTCCAGGTAAGAGATGTCCGAATACACACCCCCCTTGCGGATCGAAAGTATCGTCTTCACCAGGATGCGGAGATTGCGCGGCGGGCAAGATATCAGCACTATCCCCAACGCGCCGCCCGCGATGATCAGCAGTTCCGACGGCTGCATCAGCACCCACAGGTTACCCCGCTCAAGCACGTAACCGGCCGCAACCGAGCCGATCACCACCAGCAGGCCAACATGGATTAAGAGCAATAGGACTCCCGGGGATGGCACACGCCGCCACAAGAGGGCGACGGAGCTCCCTCATTCTCCCTATCGGCGCGCGCGCGACAACTTTGAGCCGCCGATGCCTAGTTTCGCCTCAACCTGCATCCAGCTTCTGCATCCACGCCTCCGGCACGGCATGGAACGCGAATCGGTGTACTATGTGAATCGACAGTGCTAAAGGCCATTCTGTTTGTCGCCGACCCGCAAACCGGCAGTCTGCTGCGGGAGATCGCCGCAGAATCGAACGAGTTCGCGATTGAGTCCGTCGTCGAGTTGGGCGAGATGGGCTACGCCATCGCGCGAACCGCTGCCACCACCCAGCCGGACGTAATGTTGGTGGAGCTCACCGAATCTGATCGCGACCTAACTCACGCGGCCGCCATTCATACGCAGTTCCCGGATATTCCGCTGGTCGGTCTCGCATCGCGCGACTTCTATCTGTCGCTGCGCGGCAGCTCGAATCCCGACTTGGCCGCGATCGCTGTCTGGCCGTTCGATGTGGATCAGTTGGAACAGGCCGTCAGTAGCGCCGTGCACAAGTCCCACGCCGAGATTCACCTCAACCTGGCCGTGTTTCTGCCTGGCAAAGCCGGCAGCGGCGCCAGCACCGTGGTTCTGCATACCGCCCTCGTCGCGGCCCAAGAGCTTACCCGCCGCGTCCTCGTCTTGGAGGGCGACCTGCATTCCGGCCTGCTGTCCGCGATGTTGCAGGTCGAGCCAAGGTCGTCCATTCGCGAAGTTCTGGCGCAAGCTCCGCAGCTCGACAATATAAGCTGGCAGCGATACGTGTCCACCGTGGGCGGAGTCGACTTCCTCTTCACCAACACCGCCGTCAAGGAACCGGTGCCCTCCTGGACACATTATTTTCAACTCCTGCGCTTTGCCGTCCCCAAGTACGATCTTGTGCTGGTAGATCTGCCCGAAGTCGTCAACGCCGCCACGGTCGAAATTGTTCGCCGGGCCAACGCTACATTTGTCGTGAGCACCCCTGAGTTCGCCGCGCTGCAGCTATCCAGGCAGCGCTGCCGCGAACTCCACCGTTGGGACATCGATCCGAGCCGGGTCCGCCTGTTGCTCAATCGCGGTCACAAAAACGACCTCGGCCCGCAGGACGCAGAACGAATTGTGGAGCTACCTGTCGCGATGACGTTTCCCAATGACTACCGGGCCGTCCAACGCGCCACCGCGAATACCAGCTATATCGACAAGCGCTCCGACCTCGGCAAAGCGTACGCTGCGTTTTCCAGAATGCTGACCGGCTTGGAACCCGAGCCGAAGCCCGAGAAGAAAGCCGCCTGGTGGACTGTTTCGTAGATAAATCCCCAGGTTGCCGCCGTATGAAAATAGATCATGGATCGCGTCCGGATCGACAAGTGGCTCTGGGCCGCCCGATTCTTCAAAACCCGCGCCCTGGCGGCTCGCGGCCTGTGAACTCGGCCGAATCGCATCCAACGGCCAGCCCGCCAAGCCCGCCCGCGAGGTTCACCCCGGCGACCGATTGCGTGTGAAGAACGACAGCGGCGACTTCGAGATCGACGTGCTCGCGCTCAGCCAGTTGCGCGGCCCCGCCTCCGTCGCCCAGGCGCTCTACCGGGAGACCGACTCCAGCCGCGAGCTGCGCCTCAGGCTCGCCGAGCAACGCAAGGCCATGCCCCATTTCGAAGCTCCGCGCGAAGGCCGGCCCACCAAGCGCGATCGCCGCAAACTCGACCGGCTGCGCGGCCGGGCGCAACCTCGGTCTCTTCAGTAGCCCTGTTCAATGCGATCTCGGAACACTGCCGCGCACCGCCCATACTCGCGCAGGAAGGGTGAACGGCGCGTGTTCCGCGGACGAGGACAATCGCCGCTTAACCTCGCCCCGCAGCGCCTGCAACTGATCGCGGTCGAGACTCGCAGCATACGCCCCGGCAGGGCCCTGCCCCAGGAGAAACGGATCCCAGTAGTCTGCAAAAGACTCGAATCGCATCGTCACGTCCAGGGGTTGCTCGTTGACGTCTACCAGGCCACCCTGTTTCCATAGCGCGGATAGTTCACCCGCGCGGCATAGTGGCATGTGCTTCTCGTCAAGCTTCTCGGCCCTTGCATCGATGCTCGCCGCCGCATCCCAGAACGCTCGCAGCATCCGCATCCCAGCGCCGTAATCCCACACAGCAGCCGAGACTCGCGCCCCCGGTTTGCTCACCCGGCGCACCTCCAGGAGGGCCCTTCTTGCGTCTGGAATGAAATTGAACACCAGCAGCGAAAGACTGGCGTCGAATGTTGCATCGGAAAAATGCATTTGTTGCGCGTCGCCGACCTCAAAGCTGACCCGATCGGAAAGCTGATTCTTGCTGTTTGCGTAGGCGACGTATTCTTTGGATGGGTCGATCCCTAACACCTGAAGCCGGACCTTCTGCCTGGCCACGGCAAACGCCAATGCACCTGTACCCGATCCGACGTCGAGCACCCGGCCTTCATCAGGCACGCCCGCGAATTCCACCAGCGGGGATGCCGCCAGCCGGCTCCATCGCCCCATGAACCGCTCGTAGGCTTCAGCGTCGGCGAACATGTTTGGTTTTCGGTTCTGGCCTCGAAGAAGCGGAACTGTGCAGGCGGTGAAGAAGGCTCTGCGCGACTGCATCCAACTATTCTAGTTCAGCCGGCGATCGCGAACCCTGCCGCGCGTCCAGCCGGATCTTCCCGTTATTTCGATTCGAGCGCCTGCACAAACTCGGCCGCCGTCGTTACCTCTCCCCGCTTCGGGAACAACCGCTCGATCAGCGCGCGGTGCAGCTCCGCATCCAGGTCCGCGCAGCAGTCCGCGATCACCACCGCGTTGTAGTCGCCATCGCAGGCATCCAGCAATGTTGATAGCACCACGCCGCTCGTCGCGATGCCGAACAGAACCACCGTGTCAACCTCACGCGCGCGCAGCAGCATTTCCAGATCCGTCCCGGTGAAGGCGCTCACCCGATGCTTTGTCACCAGCATGTCGTCCGGCTCAGGCCCCAGCGCCGGATGAATCGCCGCCGCCGGACCCTGGAACAGCTTCTGGTGCTCCGGCGAAGCCTTCACCGCCGCGAACAGCTTGTTCCGGTTGCTCACCTCCGGCAAGCCCGGCCGAAAACCGACTTGAACGTGGATCACCGCCATGCCCGCCTTACGCGCGGCTCCCAGCACACTCGCGGCGCGGCCGAGAAACTCCTCCGGTGGCTTTGCATAGATCGACACGATCCCCGCCTGGCAATCCATCGCCAGCAGCGCCGTGTGCGCGATATCGAACGAGTCTTTTCCCATTGCTACAAGGTACCTCTGGATGCCGCCGGCGTATCGGGGACGTCTGCCCGCACACGACTTTGCCCCCCTCGGCGTATACTTGACAATTAGGTGGAGGGAACATGAATCGATGCCTCTGTTTCGCAGTTGGACTCACGGCGCTGGCCGCATTCACGCAGGCGCAAGTCGCTCCCCACTCGGCCCTGGCGACATCCAAATCCGTCAAGCAAACCTGGGTCCCGCCCCGAACCGCCGACGGCCAGCCCGACTTGCAAGGCGTCTGGTCCAACAACAACGCCACGCCGCTCGAGCGCCCCAAGCAGTTGGCCGACCATCCCACTCTCACGGACGCGGAAGTCGCGGCCATGAAGAAGAAGGCCGCGGAACTCTACAACGGCGGCGGCGATGCCGCATTCGGCGACACCATCTTTGAAACCGTCTGGGCCAGCCTCAAGAGCTCGACTTCGGGTCCGCACGTAAAGGCCGCCAACGAATTCGACAGCGGAACGGGCGACTATAGTTCGGAATGGATCGTCGCCCGGGAGTGGGACAACCGCACGTCGCTCATCACCGACCCGCCCGACGGACGCATGCCTCCCATGACTCCTGAAGCGCAAAAACGGCGCGTCGCCACGTTCGCCGCGATGGGCCGCCCTGCCGCCGGCCCCGAAGACCGAGGCCTTTCAGAGCGCTGCATCACATTCGGCTCGCCGCAACTCACCGCCGGATACCAGAGCTACTATCAGATTTTTCAGACCGCCAAGGCCGTGGTCTTCATGACCGAAATGATTCACGATGTCCGTGTCATTCCACTCGACGGGCGTCCTCACGCCCCGTCCGAGATCCATAACTGGTTCGGGGATGCGCGCGGCCATTGGGAAGGCGACACGCTCGTCGTCGACACCACTAACTACAAGCCGAAAAGTTTCATGTCCTTTTCAACGGACAAGCTGCACGTGATTGAGCGCTTCACTCGCACCGGCCCCGACAGCCTGAAATACGAAATCACCATCGACGACCCGGGCACTTGGACCAAACCGTGGAGCCTGATGATCCCGCTCGAAGAGCTCGGACCATCCAATCTACGAGTACGCCTGCCACGAGGGCAATTCCGGCCTGGCCGGCATCTTGGCCGGAGCCCGCGCCGAAGAGAGAGCCGCAAAACAGTAGGCCCGGAGTGCGCCGCCGCCGAATCCCTCACTTCGCCTTGAGCCGGCTGCGCAGCAAGTCGTACAGCGCTTCGTCGATCGTGCGGCCCGATTCTCGAATCACAATCTGAAGCTTCCCGTCCGCCCCCAGAACGCGCTTCGTCGCTGTCATCGACTCCGGGGCGAACTCATCCTCCCCCTCGATCGTCATGCCCTGTTCCAGCTTGGCCGTGAAAGTCATCTGTGTCCAGGCCCACTCGGGACCGCGCAGCTTTCCCTCGCCGGAAAATCCCCCGTCGGGCGAAGAGAGCGTCGCTTTGTCCCCCTCCACGCGGATCACCGTAGTCGTCTCCAACGCTGGATCCTTTCCGCGAATGTTGAGAACCACTTCTTCGATCTTCCCGGCTGCCCGATCCTCGGTTCTCTTCACCAGCGAGAGCGACGTGCCCACCTGCCTGCCGTTGGGTAACTCCATCGCTCCTTCCAGCAGGTAGTAACGCGTTTCAGCCCAGCAGTTCGCGCAGAGCAGCACGCTTAACGGAATCAGAATGCGTTTCATGCAACCAATTTTAAGCGGGAGTCGATCGATTCTCTAGTAGAAATCCGACATCGCGAATCATGCGCAGGTAGGCGGCCGGCGTCAGGTGCCCTAGAGCGGAAAACTCCCGCGTCATGTGAGTCTGATCGGTGAAGCCGAACTCGGCCGCGCAATCGGCCAGCCTGGCATCCGGTTTCGCGATCAAGCTCCGAACCAGAGCCTGCAGCCGCGTGACCCGCCCGAACCCCTTGGGCGTTATCCCCACGGTGCTCCAGCACAGCCGCTCCAGGTGTCTCGAACTCAACTGGACTGCTTCGGCGACATCCGGCAGCTTGATTCGCCCACCTGCCTCGCGAACAATAGAGACCATTCGATCGATGCGCCTCTCCGGATCCGGCGCCTCATCCCGCACCGCATCTTGCACCATCGCGAAAATCTCGTCTGCCGTCTGGCCCGCACGCAAGCGCCGGCGGAGGCTCGCTATCGCGGCGTGTGGATTTACGCCGGGACGAAACCGGATGCCCGCGATCTCCTCGTCATTCTGGCAAGGCGCTCGAAACGGTTTCAGAACAGGCTCGCGAATGTTGACGTAGAACGCCGGCTGGATCCCGACCGCCAGCGAGTAGCACCCGTCCGGCAGAACCCAGTGCGAAGGTCTTCCAGTGCCCTCCGGACTGATGCTCACCGACCACAGGCAGTCGATCGCGTGGGCCAGTCCTGGTCGCGCCGGCGTCTCGCGATAGAGCAATCGTGCCACGTCATTCAGCGTAGCCCACTTCGCTTTCGTCGGAAACCAGCTCGACCTTGCGCGCCGGCAGCAGACCCATCTCCTGATAGATCGGCCGCATCACTTTCCTGACTTTCGGCAGCTCGAACGTGAACCATATGGAACCGGCGACGCAGAAGCTGCCCGTCACCATCACCGTGTGCGGCGCTCCAATCTTTTGCGCCAGCGCCCCGCCCAGCAAGCTTCCAAATGGCGCCATCCCAAAAAACGCCATCGTGTAGTAGCTCATCACGCGCGCCCGTTTGTCCTCCGGCACCAGCGTCTGGATAATCGTATTGCTGACGGACGCGTTCTGGATCATTCCGAATCCGACGAACGCCAGCACCACCACCGACAGCCACAACGTGTGCGACAGGCCGAAAACGATCAGACCGCACCCGAACGTCGCCGCCGCGATCTGGATCATGCGTGTCAGCCCCACCACCGTCTTGCGCACCGCCAGCGATATCGCCGACACAAACGCGCCGAACCCGGCCGCTCCCGTCAGCCAGCCCAACGTGTGCGGACCGCCGTGCAGCACTTGCCCCGCGAACACCGGCAGCAGCACCGAGTACGGCCATCCCATCAAGCTGAGCAGCGCGAACAGCAGAAGAATGGTGCGGATCGGCCGGAACGTGCTCACGTAGTTCCAGCCCTCCCGCATCTGCGCCAGCATGCTGCTCGCGTGACGGCGTACATCCGAGCGTCTGGATGCGCATCAGGAGCAGCGACGCGATCACGGCAAAGTAGCTGACGCCGTCGATCAGGAAGCACCAGCCTTCCCCGACCGCTGCGATGATCACGCCCGCGATCGCCGGCCCGATCAGCCGCGCGCCGTTGACCATCGACGAGTTGATCGCAATGGCGTTGCCAAGATCGTTCCTGTCGTCCACCATCTGGATGAGAAACGACTGCCGCGCCGGCATATCGAACGCGTTAATGAGCCCCTGGAATACCGCCAGCGCGATCACTTCGCCCAGCGTGATGACGTGCGCCAGCGTGAGCGCGGCCATCGCAAGCGACTGCGCCGCTGCCGCCGCCTGCGTCCACACCAGAAGATTGCGCCGATTCAGCCGCTCCACCCAGACGCCCGCTACCGGCCCCAACAGAAACGCGACAATCTGGCCGGAAAAGCTCACCACGCCCAGCAACAGCGCCGAGTGCGTCAATCGATACACCAGCCAACTGGTCGCCAGCCGCGTCATCCAGGTGCCCATCAGCGAGATGGTTTGACCTGAAAAAAACAACCGGAAATTGCGGTTTCGTAGCGCCCGCCAGGCATGCGACACGGATGCGAGGGTTTTCAATTCCGTAGTCCTATGCTAACAACCCAATCACCGCCCGCCCCGCTCTATCTTTGATTGCTTATCAACAACCTTCGCCAACCTCGCCGCCTATCCGCCACGCCCTCGTGATATCCCGGTTCCGGAGGTCACCCCTATGTCAGCTACAGCTTTCGCCCCTCTCGATCGCGCCGCCATCAATCGCGCGAAACTCGCAACACTCCACCGGCCCTCGCACCGATTCCGGCAAACAGCGCTCCTCCCTCAACGCGCTCCGCCACGGCCTGACCGCCGCTTCCGCTGTCCTTCCCTCGGAAGACCCGGCCGCGTTCGAAGCCCATCGCCGCAGCTTCTTCGACGAATACCAGCCCGCCACTGCCACCGAAACGCAACTGGTCAGCGAACTCGCCGACACCTCCTGGCGCCTCAACCGCATCCCGCTGCTCGAAGCCGAAGTCTTGCACCGCGCCGCCAATCCGCCCACCGAGCAAGCCGCGATCGACTTCGACATCGTCGACGCCCATCGCTTCATCAATAACCTCTCCATTCAAAGCCAGCGCCTCTCCCGCCAGTTCCAAAAAGCGCTCGACCATCTCCGCGAGATCCAGAACGACCGCCGCGAGCGCGAGCGCCACAATCTCAAGAACGCCGCCGCCCTCCTCGAACTCCACAAACACAAAGGGATTCCCTGGGATCCCGCCGACCATGGCTTCGTTTTTTCAAAAGACCAAATCGAGCGCTTCGCACACCGCTCCGCGCGCCTCAACGAAGCCCGTCACATAGAATATGTCCGCTTCCACATGCGCCCAACTGCGCTGCTCCGTTCGCCCGCGACTCAATCCGGCATCAAGACCGGAATCACCTTGTTCCCATGACGCCTGTAAATGCGAAAATCCGAGTCCAGCGTGAAGACTTCGGCCGTCGCGTGGAGTTCTGACAGCCGAACCAAGCAGGCGTCCGCCAATGACATCGGCCGGTTGCGATAACGATGCATCAGCGCTCGCAGGTCTGCCTGCTCGTCTTGGACGTCCAGAGCAACGCGGATCACTCCTCGCTCCAACAATGTGAACAGAGGGTCGGCTTGCTGACCTTCGCGCTGCAACAGAAACGCCGCCTCCGTCAGCACCGGTTCGCATGTCAGCAACGGCGGGCGATACAACTTCCATTGTTCGCAGGTCCAGGAATGATGCCGCAGACTCGATGCAAGAAAACTGACCAGCGGTCCCGTATCCAGCAGGCCCGGGCCTCTCTTCACCGTCCAAAGCCTTCCATGTATTTCGGATTCTCAGCCAGGTCCTTGGGCAAACCCTTGACGCTGCCGGCCAGGTCGCGCGCCAGGTCGAAACAGGAAACAGCGCCGCGTCGCGGCTGCTCATGCAGCGCCTTTTCGAGACTTTCACGAACCAGCGACGATTTGGTCACGCGTCGGGCCTTAGCGGTCTTTGTGAGCTGTGCCAACAACTCGTCTGGCAACTTCAGCGAGATCGTCCGCATGACTCCATCGTAATACGCACCGTTCCGCTGGGCAATACCGGCCTTCCCCGGTTGCGCCCCCTCCGGCGAATGCTATTCGGATTCAGATTCGAGTCCGCGGCGCGCGATCTCTTCGTCGTAGGCCTTTGTCGCGCGCTCGACCCGATCAAATAAGCCGCAAAGCACCGCGCGCGGATCCATCGTCTTGAGTTGACCGTCCGAAAGAGATCTTAAGTGCGCCTTCCACCCGTCCTCGAACTCCTGATTAAAGATGTCACGCTCCAGTATGCTCGTGGCTCGCAAATTCAGCTCGCCGGGAACCAAGAGCCGCCATTCATGCGTTGCCGGTGGCATTGGACTGTTCTCATTTGGTATCTCACCTGGTATCTCGCCCAACTCCAAGTGACATGGAATCCCCTCAGCTTCTAAGGCCTCGCGGGCTTCGGCCATTTCGGGCGCTGGCACCGTGCCAGGGGAGGTCGACGCGCGAGTACACTTCTGCGGCTTCGTCAAGCCAAACAGGCTTGTCATCGTCAGACTGTTCAAGCTCTTCTTGCTGACCTTTCAGTCCGCGCCTGTCCATCTCCGCGTCGTAGAAGTTCTGCGCAAGTCCCGTCAGTTCCGACGGCTCAATCGCCAACAGCGCCTCGTCTGTGAGCGATTCGTATTGCCGCCGTAACGACTCGGAATCGATCTGCATCGTTGCTCGCCTCCGGTCCCAGCTCCAATACCCGCAAAAGAGTCTGGCGAATCCCCCATCAGTACTATAGGAAAAAAACTCCTATGACCTAATAATTGCATTTACCTAGTACGCAAGTAGGGAGAACTCGATGGACCTGCTGACCGAAAACCGGCCGGAAACATGTGCTTCCCTCGGCCTCAAGTGCGGCGCCTGCGTTCGCCAGGCGGCCCAAAGCGTCGCCGGCGTTTGCCGCGGCATGGATCCCGCCGGAGTCCAGCAGATCTTCATTCAACTCTACCCGTCGCCCTTCTGCCGGCCCATGGCCCACACCTTTGCAATCGCTTACTCGGAACTAGCCCAGCCCGCGCCCGCCATCCTGAAGTTCGTGCCGGTCTCCGCGGTCGCGGCTTCCGCAGCTTCGGCAGCAGCCTGACTTCAGCACCGCGTGATGGCCGAAAAGACCTCAGACAGGACACCAGCCTCATGTCGACGAACGCCTCGGTCATCTGACTCCGCGCGGAGTTCCCGGTACAAGGGATCAATACTCGTCTCTTGACCAAGGGAGACCTCCTATGTTGAGCGCTCGGCCGTAGCGGCTTGGCCGCGATAGAAGACCTTCACCCGCTCATAGAGCTGATCGCGTATGCGCCGAAAAACAGCCAGGCGTTCTTCTTCAGTCCCTTGCACGGCGGCAGGGTCCTCCAAGCTCCAGTGGATTCGCCGAGCGCTGCCGGGAAAGATTGGACAGGTGTCGCGAGCGTTGTCGCAGACCGTGACCACGTAGTCAAATGACTGGCCTTCGAACTCGCTCACCGATTTGGACCGCTGACGCGAGATGTCGATCCCGAGTTCCTTCATCACAGCGATCGCTTCCGGACGCACCGTGCTCGGATTCGTGCCGGCGCTCGCGATTTCATAAAGTCCTCGGCCTGCATGCCGGAACAGCCCTTCGCCCATTTGACTTCGAGCCGAATTGCCTGTGCACAGAACGAGTATTCGCTTCATGTGTTACGTGCTCTGCTTGCCGATCGATGACCGCTGGCGTCAATTCCGCGCCGACATCTCGACCAGGGCCTTCGCCGCCGAAAGCTGCCAACACGTCGAGAATTCCCGGCACTCGGTGCAACGATCCCATTGCTCCAGGTCCACCGAGATTCCGGGCGGAAGGGCCACGGTTCCCGGCTGTTGATACACGTACCCGAAAATGCCATCAGCGCGGTCTTTCCCAGACTGGCGCCAGGATCCGGACGTGATGAGCTTCCCGTAACAGGCCTTGTGGTCTTTCATAGATGCCTCCTCGGCTGTCAAGCCTCTTGTGTGTGACATGTCTCCACCCCGGAAAACACATTGCCAAACCATTTCCGGTTCATCCAGAGTGCGACGTTAACGAGTGAGATCAGTACCGGGACCTCGACCAACGGTCCGATCACAGCCGCAAAAGCGGCTCCGTGGTGGATGCCGAAGGTGGCGATGGCCACGGCAATGGCTAGTTCAAAATTGTTGGATGCCGCAGTGAATGAAAGCGTAGTCGCCTCGGCATAGTTGGCCCCAACCTTCTTGCTCATCCAGAATGAAGCGAAGAACATCACGACGAAGTAAATAGTGAGAGGAATGGCGACGCGGACTACATCGAATGGCAGTTGCACGATCATCTCGCCCTTCAGGCTGAACATGACGACGATCGTGAATAAAAGAGCGATCAGCGTAAGGGGGCTGATCTTAGGAATGAAACGCTTCTCGTACCATTGGCGGCCCTTGGCTTTCTGCATGACAAAGCGAGTGAGCATTCCGGCGATGAACGGGATGCCCAGGTAGATGAACACGCTCTTGGCGATTTCGGCCATGGAGATATTCACCTCTACCGAAGTGAGACCAAGCCAGCGGGGAACGGTGGCGAGGAAGAAATAGGCATAGACCGAAAAGAACAACACCTGGAAGACCGAGTTGAACGCCACCAGGCCGGCGGCATACTCGCGGTCGCCGCGCGCCAGGTCGTTCCAGACAATGACCATCGCGATACAGCGCGCCAGGCCGATCAGAACCAGGCCCGTCATGTACTCTGGTTTGTCGCGCAGGAAAAGCACGGCGAGCGCGAACATCAGAATCGGTCCGACCACCCAGTTCTGGACGAGCGAGAGGAGCAGGATGCGACGGTGTTGGAAGACCCGTCCCATCTCTTCGTACTTCACTTTCGCCAACGGCGGATACATCATCAGGATCAGCCCGATGGCGATGGGGATGGATGTCGTGCCGACGTTGAAACGGTCGAGAAAAGGCACCACGCCGGGGACCAGGTAGCCAAGTCCGACGCCGGCCGCCATAGCCGCGAAAATCCACAACGTAAGGTAGCGATCCAGAAACGAAAGTCTGGGACTGGTTGTGCTCTCCATATGCTTCTGAGCCTCTTAGAGCACCTCAAGTGCCAAGGAACTGGCCGCCAGTTCCATTAGCCGTTCCGGTCCCACGGGCGCCTCGGACTTCCAAGGGATGACGGCAAATCGGGTTGCGAGGCGATCGCGCACTTCAGCGGCATACGGTTCTTCTCTCGAGCCACGCTCCACCAGAACCGGATCCCGGAAACCGTCGGAGGCGAAGCTCTGGTTGATAACCCAGGCGTAGGCTTGAATGCCCGCCCGCCGCAGGTCGTCCTGCAGTCGCGCCGCCTCATGGACCGGGGTTGCCTCGGGCAGAGTCACCAATAGAACGCGCGTAAACTCAGGGTCCCGCAGCCTTGGAAGCAGTCGCCGCACTGAGTCCGGCAAGTCGCTCATCGTTCGAGTGACGTCGCGGTGGTAGGCTTCGGCGGCATCGAGCAGCAGGATTGTATGTCCAGTGGGCGCCGTGTCGAGAACTACGAAACCGTTTTCCCCTTCAGCCACCGTGCGCGCGAAGGCACTGAATACCGCTATCTCCTCCGTACACGGCGACCGCAAGTCTTCCTCCAACAATGCCAGCCCCTGTGCATCCAATTCGTGGGCCGCCTTGGCTAAAACGGCTTCTGTGTATTCGCGAGTCTCGACGGCTGGATCGATTCGGCTCACCGACAAGTTTGGAACGACTCCTCCGACCGTGGCCGCGACATGGGCTGCGGGGTCCGTAGTACTCAGATGTACGGCATGTCCACGATGGGCTAGTTCGATGGCGATCGCCGATGCGACCGTGGTCTTGCCGACGCCGCCTTTCCCCATCGTCATGACCACGCCGTGTCCGGCCTTTTCGAGTTGGTCGATCAGGACAGAAAGTGGAAGTCCGGATTGGATCGCATCTGTTCCGCCGTGGCGTTTAGGTTTTCGCCCTCGGGAAATTCCGTTGAAAACCGAAAGAAGATGATCCACACCCATCGGCGCGTAGGGAAGAAGTGCGATCTCGATTCGCGGAAGTCTTGCCAGATTCGAAGGCATGCCGGCTATCGCGTCCTGGCCGCGAGCTTCGAGAGAACATGCGGCGGCGTCACTTCGGTCTTGCGCGACGAAGACGCCGTTAAGGAACAGCATCTGATTGGTCACGCCCATCGCAGCCAACTCGGCTCTCGACCGATCCGCTTCCGCGAGTGCGGCTCGCTCCGGCCGGCTCACCAGCACCAACGTGGTTGCGGAAGGATCGGTGAGGGCGCTCAGACTAGCGTCATAAAGAGATTTCTGGGTTTCGAGACCAGACAAAGGACCCAGGCATGAGGTTCCAGTCGTATTGGTGGCGATGAAACCTGTCCATGCTGCCGGCAGCTTCAAGAGGCGAAGCGTGTGGCCGGTGGGAGCCGTATCGAAGATGATGTGATCGAATCCCGCCGTTGTCTGTTTATCGCCCAGCAGTTTGGTGAACTCGTCAAACGCGGCGATCTCAACCGTGCAGGCGCCGGACAACTGCTCTTCCATGCTGTTGACCGAAGCGTCGGGGAGCACGCCGCGATAGGGCCCGACCACCCGTTCCCGGTAGGCCTTCGCAGCTGCCTCCGGGTCGATGTTCAGCGCCGATAGTCCCTCGGCGCCGGGAACCGCGGTGGGCGCTCCGGATAGGCTCACGCCCAGAACTTCATCGAGATTCGACGCGGGGTCGGTACTGACCAGCAACACCTTCTTGCCATTCTGGGCCATTGTAACGGCCGTGGCGCAGGCCAGCGATGTTTTTCCGACGCCTCCCTTGCCTGTGAAAAACAGGATACGGGTTGCGTGTTCGAGGAATGTAGTGTTTGTCATGGCAGCACCTATCCACAACAACCCCGGACAACTGGAAGCGCAGCAGGATCTCCTTCGAGGATGCGGTTCGCCAGTTCCAGCATCGCCTTCGCCGGCGTCTCCTTGACACTCTGGGCCGTCTTGACGGCGAGCATCATGTCTTCCCGCGAGACGCCCAGCTTCTTCGCCTGCTGGAAGTGATGTTTGAAGCAAGGCTCGCAATTCGCGGCAATGGCGGCTCCAATCGCGACGAGCTCGGCCACCGCTTCTGTGTAAAGGCTCGGCGGGACATCCTGAACACCCACACCGTACAGCTTCGCGAGTTCCAACCGCTGTGGATACGCGCCTTGACTGGCAATCCGCCCGTTTACCAGGATCAGAGGCAGACACTGGTTGCCCTCTTTGGCGAGCGTGGCCTTGACGAGCGCGTTGGCGACGAACGCCTCTGGCTGCTGAGCCAGGTTGTACCGTTCCACGCGGACACCTTCGCTGGCCAACCAATTCAGGTCCGCGCTGAAGCGGGCCAGGGCCGGATCGACACTCGGGCCACAAACCCCGGTCGAGCAGCACATCGGGGGATCAAAAACTTCAACTGTAGTCATTTGGAAATCTTCTTATTTCGTACATCGACGAAAGACGATGTTATGGACATAAAAAACTGCCTCACAAAATTGCCACCAGCCCCTTTAGCCGGCGCAGGCCATTGAAATCGATGCAGTAGCCAACGCGCGGACCATCCTGCGAACTCCGTACCAACCCGGCCTCTTTCAAAATGCGAAGGTGCTCTGACACGGTCGATTGCGCCAACGGCAATTCGTCCACAATCTGGCTGCATACTCGAGCCTCCCTACGAGACAGCATCCTCACGATGCGAACTCGAGCGGGATGGCCAATCGCTTTCGCAAGTTTTGCCAACTCCTCATCCGCCTCCGCCCCTTCGAGGGCCTGCAAGCTGAGTTCGGGCTCCTTTGCTTCCGGCGGGCAGCATAAATCGCTCGTTATCGGTTTCGTTGGGTTCATAGCTTATCGTCGATTAACGATAGCATGGAAATCGGGCAGTGTCAAGAGGTTTTGGAACTCGGCTGGCGCGAGAAGGAACCGTGGCGGCCCTCCCTGGCGGCAAGGGCGCGATCTTGCGGGGAAAACTTGCCAATGCCAGAGCGCCGCTTCCGACGGGATGGCCACGCCTCCTGTTGTGATCTTCCGATTTTTTGGCAACTCCGGTCGCGAGACTCGTGGGTGCCACGAGCCGTGAGGTCATTCGGATTGAATGGAACATCAACTGTGACTAAGGTCGAAGACTATTTGGGCTTAAAGTACCCCCGCCGGAACGGCCGAGTTGGTGCCTCCGGAACGCGAGCGTGCGCGCCCTCAAGCGCGAGTCATCACGCGCCACGCTAAAATAGCAATCATATGATGGTCGAGATCGAAGGGGTCGCGCTTCATCTGGCGCATCCCGACGAACTGACAGTAACGTGGGTAGGCCAGGAAGAGGTGATGCGGCAGTTGCTGGCCGCCTGGCTGGTCGTGGATCCGCAGGACGTCCCCATGAATCCGCGCCTGCTCGGCAAACCGGGCGTCGGCAAAACCACGCTCGCCTACGCCGCGGCCAAGCGCCTGCAGCGCGAAGTGTACATCATGCAGGCCACCGTCGACACGCGCCCCGAAGACCTGCTGGTGACGCCCGTGATCGAAGGCGTGTCGCGACTGCGCTACGTCGCTTCGCCCTTGGTCACCGCCATGCTGCGCGGCGGCGTCGTCATCCTCGACGAAGGCAACCGTATGAGCGAGAAGAGCTGGGCCAGTCTCGCCCCGCTGCTCGACAACCGCCGCTACGTCGAATCCATCGTGGCCGGAATTAAAATCAAGGCGCATCCATTGTTCCGCCTGGTGGCCACCATGAACGACGACGCCTCCACCTTCGACCTTCCCGAGTACATCCACTCCCGCCTCCAGCCGCAGATCACCATCGATTTTCCCGAGCGCCACGAAGAGTACGCCATCCTGAAGGAAAACGTCCCCTTCGGTGAAGAGCACATCCTGAACTACGTCATCGAATTCCTGCAGCAGGCGCACTCGGCCGACGAGCGCTACACGGTTCGCGACGGCATCAACATCGCGCGCTTCGTCATGAAGCTGAAGGGCATGGAGAACGGCCTGACGCTTTCGCACCAGAGCGACGAGCGCTTCCTGATGCGCACCGCGATATCTCGAAACCCTAGGGGACGAAGCCTTGCGTTATGTCCCACGCGCCTAAGCCCTTCGAAGATCCCGCCAGCCTGCGCCGCGGCAACTTCACCTATTTCCCGGTGGTGCCCGGACGCCTCGAGTTCAGCATCGAGCTGCGCCGCGCCATCCTGCGCGAGCGGCCCAGCATCGTCGCCGTCGAACTGCCCGGTTCGCTTCGAAGACGTCTACCTGCAGGCCCTGGCGCGCCTGCCGGAATTGTCGGTCATCGTTTATCCCGATCCTGCCGACGACGAGCGCGCCATCTACGTCCCGATCGAACCCTGCGATCCGTTCTGCGAAGCCGTGCGCAGCGGCCTCGAAGTGGATGCCGAAGTGATCTTCATGGAACCCGACTCGGGCGACCGCCCGCATCTTCCCGATGCCTATCCCGATCCCTATTCGGTTCGCTACATCGGCATCGACAAAGTACGTCGAGGCCTATCGCATCCATCCGCAGGAGCGCAACGAGGAGATCGCCGCGCACGCCGCCGGCATGGCGTGGAAGCTGCAAGGCGCCGACCCGCTGGCGTCCGTGTTCGTGGTCGTCGCGCTCAACATGCTCGATCCGCTGCTCGACGCCATGGAGCAGCCGCAGGATCCGCCCTGCCAGCCGCGCACCCGCCGAAATCCGCCTGCTGAATCCGCATCCCGATTGCCTGGCCGAGATCACCGTCGAGTATCCGTACCTGCAGGATCGCTACGAAACCTTCCGCGCGCAGATGGCGCCGGAGGAAGTAGTCGACCGACCCAAGGTCCAATTCGATCTGCTGCGCGAAGCCGAAACCGATTACACCAAGAACACCGGCGACAAAATCGAATACTGGCAGCGCCGCATGATGGCGCGCTTCACGCGAAACCTGGCCTCCATCAACGGCGACCTGCTCGCCGGCGTCTTCGATCTGACCGTCGCGGCCCGCTCGGTGGTCGACGACAACTACGCCTACGAAGTCTGGCAGATGGCCAATCGCTACCCGGCGCAGAAGCCGTCGAGCGACCTGCTGGAGACGGTGAATCTATCAGGTGAAGAAATCTGGTTTAACACTAAGAAACTAAGGCTTCGTAGACGTCTGCCACGACCCAAGCAGCGGCTGCGTTCCCCAGACCCTGAAGCGCCGCAAGAAAGAGAAGTTCGAAGGCGAATGGGCGCACCAGACCGACGGCAACGCCATCTGCTCCTATCCGCCCGAAGACCTGGTGATCGAAGACTACGGCCGCTTCCTCAAGCGCAAAGCGAAAAGCATGTTGTCGGAAGAGCGCTCGCGCACCGAGCCGTTCACCACCTCGATTCTGGACGGCATCGATCTGCGCGAGACCATCCGCAATTGGCACGAGGGCAAGATCTACGTCCGCCAGCTCGACAAGCATCGCCGGCGACGTGGGCGCCGCTGTTGTGATCTTCGACGAAGACCGCGACGACCGCTATCAATACCTGACCACCTGGCTCGGCGAGCATCAGAACGAATCCGACATGGCGTTCTATTCCACCTATCCGTTCGAGCACATCGTCGGCCCCGGTATCGGCCGCGCCGAGTACGGCGGGTTCCTGATGACGCTGCCGCCGCGCCGCATGATCGACGTGTGGTCGGATCCCGACTACGATTTCGCCCAGAACAAACCCGAGCGCCTGTTGCTCGCGGCTCTGGATTATTCGCATGCAGCGCTACGTCGTGTACGTGGCCGCGAAGCCCCCGCGCTCGATCTTCCGTTCCGTTGCCGCGCACCTGAACCGCCGCATCGTCTACATCCCGATCGGCGCCCTGAACCCAGCGAAGCTGAAAAAGATCCGCGTAGTCCACGTGCTCGACAGCTACGAACGCCGCGACCAGGCCAAAGAATACATCTGGTAGCGCACGCACTCGTGCGTGCCGCGTTCGCACTCATGCGAACGCGAGACTATTCAAACCGAAACCTCCGCGCCAAGACGTATCCTCCGATCAGCGCGACCACAAGAAACGCCGCAACATGCGGCAACACGCGTCACCGGCGAATCCCCGAAACTCATGAGCTTATGCAACGCATCCATCGCCCATCCGGTCGGAAACGCCAGCGCGATTTCTGCGCCCAAGGCGGCGTAATCTCGATGGGCCACCAGCATCCGCCCAGCGCCGCGAGCACGTTGCTCACGATCACGCCGAAGCCGATCACCTGCCCTTCCATGCGCGCGAAGTTGCCGAGCAGCATCCCGAACACCGCCACCATCGCGGCGTACGACGCCAGCACCAGCACGACCGCTCCCAGATGATCGCCCCAGTGCACTTTGAACAGAATGGTGCCGGTCGACCATCGCGAAACAGGATCTGCACGAAGCCGAGCGCCATACGTGCGCCCCACTTCGCCAACACCACCGAGCCGCGCGAGACCGGCGACGACGCGAGCCTCTTGAGGATGCCCTGCCGCCGCTCGACCAACAAAGTCACGCCGCCGGCGTTCAGCAGCACCAGCATCGTGAACATCACCAGCATTCCGGGAACGGCCTGCTCGAATCCGATCGGCGCCACTTTTCGCTTGCCCGCGGAGCTGACCTGCAACGCGATCGCCGAGGCATGCGTTGGCGAGCGCCTGCCAGAGCTTCGGGCGTCGGCTGCGATGCCTTGCGACTTCATCGTCGCCAGATCGCCTGCCAGCGAGTAAACCGCGCGATCGATGCGCGTCTGTTCGTAGTCGGCGTTGATGCCCGACGCATAGCGGATGAATCGCACCGTGGCGGGCCGCCCGGCCAGCACCGAAGCAGTGAAGCCGGACGGGAATTGCAATTGGCGAAAGTAGTCCGGCTGCGTCGATCACGCGGAAATGGCGCTGCTCGAGGCGCGATGACCAGTTCGTCGGCAAGAAAACCGGCGCCCTCGGGGTTCGTCACCGCGATCGGATCGGGTTGCGTCCATGCGCCCGAACCCGCCCGCGACGTTGCCGATGAAGTAGAAGAAGATCACCGGCATGATGAAAGTCCACATCAGCGTCTCGCGCCGGCGCAGCAGGTGCATCAAATCGCTGCGAAACGAGAAACAGAACGTCGTTCAACATGCGAACCTGCGAATGTTTCGCATCGCACGCGAGCCACGCGACCACCAGAGCCGCGGCCAGAACGCCGAACGACGCCGGCGCGAGCGAACCCGACAAGCACCGCGCGAAGCTGCATGACGCACCAGCCGTTGGGCGTCCACTCGCCGATCGTCGCCAACGTTCGCGGCATCCACTCGAACGGAAAGAATCCG
The DNA here is from genome assembly GCA_963792065.1 of Terriglobia bacterium. GTDB lineage: Bacteria > Acidobacteriota > Terriglobia > Bryobacterales > Bryobacteraceae > Palsa-89. Next base: position 3,218,592 of record CAWBUU010000001.1, on the reverse strand, counting down.
CCGCCCAGCATCACCAGCGGCAGCGTGACGAAGTTGGTGAGCAGCGTCGCGACGCGTTCGACTGACGCCGCCGATTGCAGCATCATGACCATCAGGTACAGACCGCAGCCCGACGCCGCGATCCACAGAATCGCCGCGGGAAAGTTGGCGACACGCATGTGCATCAGGCGATCGGCGCGCGACCAGAGTCCGAACGCGCCGATGACGCGAACACCAGCGCCGCGGCGATCAGCTTGCCGCCCAGGAACGCGCCCAGGCTCGCCGGCGTGGTCGCGACGCGCCGCAGCGCGCCCGAGGTTCGCTCGCGCCAGACGTCGGCCGCCAGCGCGCCGGCGATGAAGAAGATCGACATGAACAGCGCGCCCGGCAGCAAGATGGCGGCGAATCCGCCGGGCTGTTCGGTCTTGTCCGGCAATCACGGTCGCCTCGACCTGGATGAGCGGCGCGCCGGTCTGCAGCGACGACGCGCGATCCAGCATGATCGCCGAGCGATTCTTCGATGATGTCGGGCAAGGATGCGCTGGGCCGGGTTGCGGACGAGTTCGAGATCGCGACTGGCTTGCCGGAAATGAACGACGCCGTGAAGCCGCTGGGGATGACCAGCAGCGCGGATGCCTCGCCGTGGTCGAGCCGCCGCCGGCCTTCCTGCGCGCGTGGTCTTCTCAACCGTCAGCATCTTCCCCAGCTGCGCCCTGGCCGAAAACGTTCGCGAGCATCGTGGATCCGATCCCATGGTCGTTGTCGGCGATGCAGCAAAGTGCCGTGCGGTTGCGCGCCTCGCGGTCCGAAGACCAGCGTGATCACCACCGCGAGGAAGCTCGGAATCGCGATCCAGGTGAGCAGCGTCACCGGTTCGCGGCGCAGCCGGCGCAGATCCTTCAACGCGCTGATCCAGGCGAAGCGCATGGCTACTCCCGCAGATCCGTGCCGGTCAGCTTGATGAACAGGCTTTCGAGACTGGGCTGCGTCAGCGTTGTGCCGCGAACCTCGGAGCCGTTCAACGCACCGAAGATCAGCGGCAGCCGGTGCGAGGCGTCGTTCATCGCGAGCGACAACTGCGATTCGTCGGCGTGGATGATCTCGACGCCGTCGATGCGCGCCAGGGCCTCGCGCACCTGCGCGGGATGAAACGCGCCGGTAAGCCGCAGCACATCGCGCTCGCCGAGCATCGAGCGCAGTTCCTTCAGAGTGCCCTGCGCGATGAGCCGTCCATGATCGATGATCCCCAGCCGATCGCACAGCGACTCGGCTTCTTCCATGTAGTGCGTCGTGTAGAGCACGCAGGTGCCCGAGCGCGCCTGTTCGCGAACCAGTTCGAGCAGCCGCACGCGGCTTTGCGGATCGACGCCGACGGTCGGCTCGTCGAGCAGCAGCACCTTAGGCTGATGGACGATGCCGCAGGCGAAGTTAAGGCGCCGCTTCATTCCGCCGCTGAATTGTTTGATCGGCTCTTTGGCGCGGTCGAGCAAGCCGGTGAGCTCCAGAACGGCGTGGATGCGTTCGCGCAGCTGCCGCGCCGCGCAGGCCCTGCGCGCCGCCCCAGTAGGCCAGATTCTCGTGCGCGGAGAGATCGTCATAGAGCGCGATCTCCTGCGGAACGACGCCCATGCTGCGCCGGGCCTCGACTCCGTCTGTGCACCACGTCGTGACCCATGACGCGGATGCGTCCGGAAGTGGGCTTCAGCAAGCTCGAGATGCAGCCGATGGTGGTGGTCTTGCCGGCGCCGTTCGGACCGAGCAATCCGAAGATCTCGCCCGCGCGCGCGCTGAAGCTGACGTCGTGGACGGCGGTGAAGTCGCCGTACTGCTTGCGGAGCTGTTCGACTTCAATCATGGAGCGTCATTACCTAGGATAAGCCGTGGAGCTGGAGTTCAACAGCAAAATAGGGATGAACGGTCGTTTCAGACGGACGAGCCGTTGCCGCTCAACTGCCGCTGATAGTCGGCCTCATCGAACTGGCCCAGGGACTGCGCGATGAGACCGTCGGCGCCGAGCTGCCACTCCTCAATCCCGCTGATACGAACGTGATTGCCGGTTCCCCCCGGTCCGGTGTTGGCACCGGTCAGGGTCCAGCGATAGAGCGTGCGGCCGGGCTTCGATGATGAGGTCGTCCATTCGGACCTTGAGATCCGGGAAGGCGGTCATAAAGCCGCGCGCTACTTCGGTGATCGCGCTTCGGCCGTCCGCGGGATCGGCTTGGTTGACGCGGAGCGATCCATTCGGTGAAAAGAAGGCGGCGACCGTTGACGGATTCTGGCTGCACCAGGCGGCCGTGTAGCGCCTCGCGAATTCCGTGAGGTTCGTATGGCTCAGAATTGCCTCGAGAAGCCCGTCCAGCGTGTATTGCTTCGCTTCGGCGTGAACGGTCAGGCCGTGCGAGCGTGCGGTTTCGGAAGTCACCGGGCCGATGGAGGCGATGCGCACGCCTTCCAAAGCCTCGCGGCCGGCGGCGGCCAGCAGATTCTTGACGGTCGAGGAACTGGTGAAGGTGATCCAGTCGGGTTTCTTTGCGGCCGAGAAGATATCTCGCGCGCGTTCGGATGCATCCGGCGGAACGACGTTGCGATATGCTTCCACCACGTCGATGTGCGCGCCGAGTTTCGACAGCTCGGCGGGGATCAAGTCGCGGGCGACTGCGGCGCGGGGCAGCAGCACCCGTTTGCCCTGGAGGTCCTCGGAGGCGAAGGCCTGCGACCAAACCCTCGGCGACATACTCGGCGGGCATCAGGTCGACTTTCAGATGGAGACTCTCGACCGCGCGGCGCGTCGCGGGTCCGATGGCGCAGATGCGGGCCTTCAACGACCGCAGATCGTGACGCGACTGATCCAGGCGATCCAGAAAGAAGCGCACGCCGTTCACGCTGGTGAAGATGATCCAGTCGTAGGTGGACAACAGTTCGATCGCTTGATCCAGCGGCTTGGGATCTTCGGGCGGCTGGATCGAGATCACGGGAAGTTCGATAGCGTCGGCGCCGAGCGAGCGCAAGCGCTCGGAGAATTCGGCGGCCTGATCGGCGGCGCGCGTCACAACGATACGGCGTCCGAACAGCGGCAGCTTTTCGTACCAGCTCAGCTTGTCGTGCAGCGCGACCACTTCGCCGATGATCACCGTCGCGGGCGGTTTCATGTGGGCCGCGTCGATGCAGATCCGCGATGTTGGCGAGCGTGCCGGTAACGGTCTCCTGATCGGGCCGGGTGCCCCAGCGCACCGCGATCGCGGGCGTGCCCGGCGCTCGGCCGTGCTTCATGATTTCGCGCGCGATGTCGTGGATCGCGGCGATGCCCATGAAGATGACCAGTGTTTCAGACTGGCCGGTCTTGCTCCAGTCGATGGCTGCGACATCGTGGCCCGTGACGAATGTCACCAGCTTGGTATGGTCGCGATGGGTGAGCGGCACGCCGCTGTAGGCCGCGATCCCGAGGGGCGACGTCACGCCGGGGACCACTTCGAACGCAATGCCGGCGTCGGCCAAAGCTTCCAGCTCTTCGCCGCCGCGTCCGAAGATGAATGGGTCGCCGCCTTTCAGACGCACGACCGTGAGGCCGCGGCGCGCGCGGTCGATCATCATGCGGCAGATCTCTTCCTGCGGGAATGCATGGACGGCTTTCTTCTTACCGACGTAGATGCGTTCGCAATTTTTGGGAGTCAGATCGAGGAGGTGCTCGTTGGCGAAGTGATCGTAGAGGACTGAGTCGGCGATGGCTAGCAGCTTGCGGCCCTTCCAGGTGATGAGGTCGGGATCGCCGGGGCCGGCGCCAACCAGGTAGACCTTGGTCATGAGCGTGGTGCTCACGGAAGCGTTCACACCAGTGTGAACGCGGCACGCACGAGTGCGTGCGCCACAGGGTGCTCATGCGCCGTAGACCGCTTCCAGGATTTGGGCGCCGCCTTCGGAGAGGAGATCTTCGCCTAAGGTGCGGCCGATGGCCGCTGCATTTTCGGCTGGGCCGCTGGATTGTTTGCGGATCACTTGCACGCCGTCGGGCGAGACGATGATCGCGCGCAGATGGATGGTCGCGCCATGCAAGGTGGCGTGCGCGCCGATTGGGACCTGGCAACCGCCGCCCAGTGCCGCCAGCACAGCGCGCTCGGCGGTGACTGCGATTCTGGTCTCAGTGTGTTCCAAGCGGCGGCAGGCTTGTTGCGCCTCGCCGGCAGTCGCGCGTTTCCACCGCCAAGGCTCCCTGGCCAACCGCCGGACACATCACCTCGGGATCGAGCAGCTCGGTGATGCGCTTCTCCCAACCCAGGCGACGCAGGCCCGCCGAGGCTAATACGATCGCGTCGTACTTGCCTTCGTCCAGCTTGCGAAGGCGCGTGTCCAGATTGCCGCGGATGTTTTCGATTTCGAGATCCGGCCGGATGGCGCGCAGTTGCGCGGCGCGGCGCAACGAACTGGTACCGACCCGGGCGCGCTGCGCGAGATTCGCCGAGCACGCCCGCCGATCAGCGCGTCGCGCGGATCTTCGCGTTCCGGAATCGCGGCCAGCGTCAGGCCCGGCGGCAGCTCGGTGGGCATGTCTTTCAAGCTGTGCACGGCCAGATCGATGGCGCCGGCCAGCAGCGCTTCCTCGATTTCCTTGGTGAACAGACCCTTGGTTCCGACCTTCGACAGCGCTACGTCGGTGATCTTGTCGCCGGTGGTGTGGATGATCTCCAGCTTGCATCGCTGGCCGAAGCTTTCCAGGCGCGCCTGAATCCAGCGCGCTTGCCACAATGCCAGTTGGGAGCCTCGCGAGCCGATGGTCAGCATGCTATTCGCCCAGCCGGAAAACCTTTCGAATGGCGGTGACGAAATGATGGCCGTCGGGTTGGGCGGCGTGGCGGCGCAGCTCGGAAATCGGGCCGTGAGCGATCTTGTTGATGATGCTTTTGGTCAACGCTTCGAGCGCCAGTTCCTGCTCGGGCGTGAGACCGCCGAGCTTGCCGCGCATGCGCGCAACTTCCGCCGCGCGGACGTTCTCGAGCTGCTCCTGCAATCCTACGATGGTAGGCACCACCTCGCGTTCCTTGAGGCGCGCCATCATGCGATCGACTTCCTCGCGAATGATGGCTTCGGCATCCGCGGCTGACTGCATGCGTCCCGCGAGATTGCGTCTCGACCACTTTCTGCAGATCGTCGATGTCGTACAGGAAGACGTTGTCCAGCTTGTTGACAGTGGGTTCGATGTTGCGCGGCACCGCGATGTCGATCAGGAACATGGGCCGGTTGCGGCGGGCGTCGATCACCTTCTTCATGTCGTCGCGCACCAGGATGTAGTGCGGCGCGCCGCTGGAAGTGATCACGATGTCGACTTCGGGCAGGAAGCTCAGGAAGCGCGTGTACTCGACGATCTTGCCGCCGAACAGCTGCGCCATTTCGGCGGCGCGCTCGGGCGTGCGATTGGTGACGAAGATCTGTGTCGCGCCGCTGCGGCGCAGATGCCGCGCCGCGAGTTCCGACATTTTGCCGGCGCCGACGATCAGGACCGTCTTGTCGGTCAGCGTGCCGAAAATTTCCTTGGCCAGTTCCACCGCGGCGTAGCTCACCGAAACGGCGCTTTCGCCGATGTCGGTCTCCGAGCGCACCCGCTTGGCGACGTTGAAGGCGCGGGTCAGCAGGCCGTCGAGAAATCCGCTCAGAGCGCCGTGTTCCTTGGCGAGCGCGTAGGCGGCCTTGAGCTGGCCGAGAATCTGCGGCTCGCCCACCACCATGGAATCCAGGCTGGCGGCCACGCGGAACAGGTGCCGGATGGCGTCGCTGTCCTCGTAGCGGTAAAGATACGGCGTGACGAATTCGCGCGCGACCTGGCGGGTGTCGGCGAGAAACTCGTCCACCGCGACCGAGCCGCCGGCGCCGTTCCTCGCAGGTCAGCGCGACTTCGACGCGATTGCAGGTGGAAAGAATCATGCCCTTCGCAAAAACCAGGCCGGCGCTTCAATTCCTGCAACGCGACGGAGAGCGAAATCTCGTCGAAGGCCAGGCGTTCGCGCACCTCCACCGGCGCGCTCTTGTGATTCACGCCTGTGATGGAGAATCTCATTTGATGAGCGTCGACCGGAGGCCCACGTGGGCGGCCCAGGTCAGCGCCGAGCAGCACACCACGGCGACCGCCATCAGCGCGGCTTTGCGGCCACTCCATCCGGCGGTGGCGCGCAGGAAAACCATAGCCAGATAGAAGCCCCAGGTGATGAACGCGAGCGCGATGCGCGGCTCGCTGATCCACGCGGTTCCCGATTCGATGGACGCCCAGGTGCTGCCGGCGATGACGCCGAGGGTGATGAACACGAAGCCCAAGCTCATCGAATTGGTGACCAGGTTGTCGAGCGTTCCGAGCGGCGGCAGCTTGCTGAACAGGTTGACCTTGGTCTTGCGCTTGAGCTGGCGTTCCTGGATCAGATAGAAGATGGACGTCGACCGCGGTGAGCAGCAAAGCCGCGTAGCCCAGCAGGATCATGATCACGTGCAGCAGCAGCCAGGCGTTGCGGACGCCCGAGTTCGGCCAGGCGAGCATGGGGGTTTCCATGGAGCCGACCTGCGTCATGACGAACACCAGCGGGAAGATGCACACGCTCAGGCTGGCGAAATCGTAGCGCCAATAGACGAACAGAAATAAGACCGCGATCAGGAAGGCGGAAATCGTGGCGCACTCGAAAGAAATTGTCGACCGGCAGATGGCCGACCGCGATGGCCATTTCGACGATCGCGACCATGTGCAGGACCGCGCCGACCAGGAACGCGAACAGGGCGGGCTTGAGGAACCCGGCCTTCTTGCGGAGCAGCACGGCCAGGGCGTGCAGCAAGCCTACGCCGTAGAGGGCGGTGGCCAGACGCAGCCAAAATACGGCCATTTCGTGCATTAAATTCCAGTATAGCGTGGGGGCTTTGTCGGCGAGGTCGGTTTGAGTTCAAGATCGAGAAGGCGGCCCGCCTCTACGTCGGTGCTGGAACCGCCCTAGAGGATCTGTTCGCCACTTAGAAGCGCGGGATGCCGTCACTGGACAGTCGTTTTGGCGTCGTCGTTTCTCCTCTGGTCTAGAGGTCTTAAGATTCGTCTCGACATGGTTGATGTACACTGATATCATTGCCGACCGTCCTTAGGTTAGGACCCTACAGGTTCTTCTTCTATTCGGCGGATGCGAATGAGCCTCCCCACGTTCATGTCGAGAGGAAAGGATTCAAGCCCGCAAAATTTTGGCTGGAACCGGTGCAACGGGAGCGGATAGGTGATTTCGGTGAAGTGGAACTTAGAAGAATCGAGAGATTGGTGCATGAGCACGGAGCGTCAATTTTGAGGAGTTGGCATGAGTATTTCGGAAACGCAGCTTAGCGAGGCGACTGCCCGCACCGTTAGCGCAGACGATCAGACGCTTAAAGTGAGCCTTTCTGACGGGCGTGTGGTCGTGGTGCCTCTCACTTGGTTCCCGCGGCTTGCTGACGGGACGCCGGTCGAGCGTTCAAATTGGCAGCTAATCGGAAGAGGCGAAGGAATCCATTGGCCAAACTTGGATGAAGACATAAGTGTGGAGAGCATGCTTGCGGGAAGGAAATCGGGCGAGACGAGGGAATCGCTGCTGAAATGGCAGTCGAACAGAAGCGCTCGGATTACATTGGAACGCCAATTGTGTCGAACAGGCGCTGAAAGCGTCGTATTTCACACGTTAGAGATGCAGGCGCTTAACCCACACCTAACCGGCCAATCGGAATCCCCAGAACAACCCATGCTATCGGTGCCGAGTCCTTCTGGCGCTTGTGCACCTGAGGCTTTGGTGCAATCTCCTCTGGGATGGCCCGCAATTGTTGAGCAGTACCCTTCCAGGCGATTTGTGGTTTCGGAGCCGCAAGAACCGCAACGGAAGACTTCCTCACGCCTACGCCGCCGCAGTGCAAGGAAAAGGCGATCGTTTGGCGCACCCAAAGAACTCGCCGCCTAATTGGGAAGGACTATGATGACTGAAGAACCGCCAACACCAGAGCAGCGAACCTTCAAACGCATCGACGATTTTGTCACCGGATACGCTAACAACGTACAGTTCGAGCCGAGTGCCTGGGATCTGAAGATGGTATTTGGCGAGCTAAGCCAGATACCGGGGAATGTGAGTATCGAGCAGCATACGTCGATTACTGTTTCGTGGCCAGAGGCGAAGATGATGTCGTATTACCTTCAGGTGCAAATTCTTATTCATGAATTTCTCAATGGACGGATTCAAGTGCCAAAGAATGCATGGCCGCTGCCCTATGCGCCTAAGGCCGTCGAGGCCGAAGACGCGGAAGCTGTGCAAGCAATACAGGTGATGGTCAACAAAATGCGTGAGTAGTTCCTGGCGACGCTGTAAACCTCCGTCGGAGGAATACGTCCAACGCCTTACCGGCTCCGCACGCATGAGTGGGATGCGGCACGCAGGATGCGTGTGCGCCATTGATACGCTACTGCTTCGGCGCGGCGGCGGCGGTGGGCCTTCGCCCTTGGTCTCGCTTCGTGAATCGCCAGCCGTCGGCGGTTTTCACCAGCTCATCGTCGTACTTCGCGGCGGTGCCGATGGTCGGCGGGCGAGTGCTCACGTCCAGCAGCATCAGATAGACCGTGCCGTGGCGCCCTCGGCGGTTGGAGTGATCAGGAGATTCGTGTTCCAGTGACGGCGGTTGGCGCCGCCCATTTTGTCGTGCCAGTTGTGGATGAAGCCGACCAAAGCGTCGTGGCCCTTGAAAGTGTTGAAGACTCCGTCGGGGGTGAATGTAGCGGCGTAGCCTTCGGCGTCGCCGGTGTCGATGGCGATTGTTGTAGCGCGCGTAGAGCTGCTGGATCTCGACGTAATCATCCGCGGTGAGCTTGTGCTGCTGCGCGAAGAGGCCGCTGAGTCCGCCGATCACAAGCGATGAGATCGCGATCGTAACGCTCTCTGTCTTGACATGCTCCCTTAGACAGTATACACGCAGGAGCAGTATACACGAGTTCGCGTGCGGTCGCACGTGACATAATGTAAGTCTGTTGAAACGCCGGCTGTCTATCGTCGGAGTCGTGCGCCGCCTGCCTGGTCTTGCTGTGCCCGGCATTCGGGCAGCAGGTCATCACTACGTTCGCGGGCACGGACTGGCTGTTTCCAGGCGACGGGCGCGCCGGCGCTCCAGGCTCCCCTCGGCGGCCTGTTTAGTCTGGACGTCGCGACCGACCGCAACGGGAACTACTACATCTGCGACGCCGACAACGGGATGGTGATGCGCGTCGGCGCCGGACGGCATCATCAACGTGGTGGCCGGCAACGGTCTGCTGGCGCGCTCGGGCGATGGCGGTCTGGCAGTGAATGCTTCGCTCGATACGCCGCTGGCCATCGCGGTGGATGCGGCGGGAAATCTGTATATCGCCGAGTTCGCCGGCCACATGCGCAAAGTCACGCCGGACGGAATCATCCACAGCATTGCGGGAACCGGAGAGGAGGGCTACTCCGGAGACGGCGGTCTGGCCACGCAACGCGCAGCTCAACGAACCGCGGGGTCTGGCGGTGGACTCGGCCGGCAATCTCTACATCGCCGACACCGGCAACAACGTGATCCGCAAAGTCTCGCCGGACGGCATCATCACGACTTTCGCGGGCAACGGCCAAGCTGGGTATTCCGGCGACAGTGGCCCGGCCGCGTCGGCGCAGCTCAATTTCCCGGTTCACATGGCGCTGGATGCGGCCGGGAATCTCTATATTGCCGACAGCTACAACGCGGTGGTGCGGAAGGTCTCGGGCGGAACCATCGAAACCTACGCCGGCGGCGGACTCGACTTTGGAGAAGGCATCCCGGCGACGCAGGCCGCGCTGATTCCTCTGGCGCTGGCCATCGATGCCGCTAACAACGTCTATATCGCCGACCTGATTGCGGCGGGGATCCGCAAAGTCGACGGCAATGGCAAGATCACTACCGTTGCGGGCAACGGCGCTACGGGCTTCTCCGGCGATGGCGGCCCTGCGCTCAAGGCCAGCTTCGATTTGGTCTCGCCCGGCATCGCCGTCGATTCGCAAGGAAACATTCTGATCGCGCGATCAGAACCGGCGCGTCCGGAAGATCACCGCCGACGGAATATTCAGACCGTCGCGGGCAACGGGCTGTATCGTTTTTCGGGCGATGGCGGACCCGCCACCAGCGCGACGTTATACCTGCCCACTTCCGTCGGTCGCCGACGCTTCCGGGAACGTGTTCTTTACCGAGACCGGCCAGAATCGCATCCGCCGCGTGGCCCCGGACGGCACGATTTCGGTCTATGCGGGCACGGGGCTGCAAGGCTATTCCGGCGATGGCGGCCCGGCGATCGAAAGCCGCGATCGCGTTTCCAACGTATCTTCGCTTCGGGGCCTGACAACAGTTTGTATTTTTCCGATGCGTTCAATCAGGCGATTCGCAAGATCGACGCGAACGGAACCATCACGACGTATGTCGATACGGGTAACTCCGTGTTCGGCTCCGACGCGCGCGGGAAGACGCAGCCATACGGTCTCGATTTCGATCACGCTCGGAAACCTTGTCTTCACCGACCGAGGCACGAACCGGCTGCTGGTCGTGAACTCCGACCGTCACCAAGGGTGGGGTGATCGCGGGCACCGGGGAGGCCGGTTTCTCCGGAGATGGCGGCAAGGCGATGGATGCGAAGCTCAACAGTCCGACCGGCTGGTTTTTTTCAATGGTGATCTCTATTTTTCCGATTCCGGCAATCATCGGGTGCGGCGCATCGCCGGGAGCGACGTCACCATATCCACTGTCGCCGGCAACGGGAAGGCCGGGCTACACCGGCGACGGCGGACCGGCTGTCAACGCGTCGCTCGACAATCCGCAGGGTCTTGAATTTTGATGCGGCACGGCAATCTCTACATCGCGGATCAGGGCAATTGCGTCGTGCGGAAGGTGGCTGCCAGACGGCACCATCACGACCTTCGCAGGATCGCCGGATGCATTCGCAATCGGAGATGGCGGCCCGGCGACACAGGCATTCATTGGGGCTCCAACCGATGTAGCGATGGATCGCGGCGGCAATGTCCTGATCGCCGATCTTGGCCTCAGCCGCATCCGCGAAGTGCTGGCCAACCCGCCGAGCTTTCAGATCTCGGCGGACAGCCTCGCGTTTACCGCGCCCGCCGGTTCGTCGCCGGTCGCGCAAAGCGTCACTCTGGCCGGATCGATTCCCGGCATCCCATACACCGCGTCAGCGCCGCCCGGCAGTCCGTGGCTCAGCGTATCGCCGGCTTCCGGATTCATGCCGGTCGACGTTGAAGGTAACGGCGGACCCGTCCAAGCTTCCGGCGGGCGCGAATCAGGCTTCGATCCACATCACGGCTCCCGTCGCCAGCCCGGCGGCTCAGACATCTCGGTGGCGTTGACGGTCACCGCCGCCGGCGCGCCGAGCCTCAGCGTGAATCCAGCCTCGATGGGCTTTTCGTTCGTGCAGCAGTCGGCCGGCGCGTTCGCGGACGCTCGTCGATTTCGAATCTCGGCGGCGGCTCGATCAGCGCGAGCGTGGCCGCGACCACGACGTTCGGCGGGCATTGGCTCAGCGTCTTCCGCCGGCGCCGCAACGATCGGCGCATTCGGATCGACATCGGTCAACATCACCGCCGATCCAACCGGTCTGGCTGCCTGGCACCTACTCGGGCACGGTCACGGTATCGAGCGCGAATCCTCCGCAAGCCGTCACCGTTCCGGTGACTATGACTGTCTCCGCTGTTCCGCAAACGATCCGCATTCCGCAAACCGGCCTGACGTTCTTCGCGGTGCAGGGCGGTGGACCGGCGCCGCCGCAATTCTTCAACATCCTGAATACGGGCCTCGGCCAGATGCGCTGGAGCACGCAAGTCTCGACGCTTTCCGGCGGCGACTGGCTCTCGGCGTTTCCCGACAGCGGAGAGAGCGATGCGGATTCACCGCTGGTGCCCGCAGTTCGGCTGGACGTGGACCCGCTGGATTTGCAGGCCGGGCACGTACGCCGGAACGGTGCAAGTCAGCGCGCCGGATGCCGACAACACGCCGCAGTCGGTGTCGGTTTTTCTGAACGTGCTCGCGCCGGGCAGCAACCTCGGGCCGATCGTGCAGCCGTCGGCTTGATCTTCGCCGCGGCCGGTGGATGGCGAATCGCCCGGATCGCAGACCGTGCTGGTGCAGAGCCTGAGCACCACGCCGGTTACGTTCCACTCGGCGAGCGTCACCGATGACGGCAAGAACTGGATCAAGACGCTGCCACCCGACGGTACGGTTACGGCGGCGCAGCCGGCGCGCATCGTGATCCAGCCGAACATCTAAGGGCCTGGGCCGCGGCATTCACCGCGGCACGGTCACGCTGTCGTTTTCCGACGGCAACACGCGCAACGTCACCATTGTTCTGGTGATCGTGCCTGTCGGGTTCGCTCGGGCCGTCCGCGAGATCCTTCAGCGCGGCACAAGAGACTGTGCACGCCGACCACGCTGGTCCCGGTGTTCACGCTGCTCTCGGAGGTTTCACAGTTCGCGGCCGGATTTCCGGGCGCGATTGCGGTCAACGTGATCGATGATTGCGCGCCGCCCCATGACCGCCGGCAATGTCGTCGTAAGTTTCTCGAACGGCGACGCGCAGTTTTCGCTGCATTCGCTCAAGGACGGGAACTGGACGTCGACCTGGACTCCGCAGCACAATGCTTCGTCGGTCACCGTGACGGCGGACGCCGAGATTCCGGAGCAGAATCTGAAGGGCGCAGGCGCAGACCAAGGTCGGGTTCCTGACGTCTGGATGCGCCGCCCGCGATCGATGCCGGGCGCGATCGTCAACGGCGCGAGCTATGCCGCATCGGCGCCGGTTGCGCCCGGCAGTTTCATCACGATTCGCGGCAGCAAGTTGGCGCAGGGGCAGGAATTGGCCGGCTCCGTTCCCTTGCCGATCAGCCTTGCCGGAAGCAGTGTGGTGCTGGCGGGAATCGCGACTCCGCTCATCTATGCGAGCGACGGGCAGGTGAACGCCATCGTGCCGTACGATGTCGCGGCGAACACGGATCAGCAGGTCATCGTCACGCGAGGAAACAGCCTGTCGGCGCCGCAGCCGGTTACTGTCGCTCCCGCCGCGCCCGGGAGTCTTCACCATCGACTCGTCCGGCCAAGGGCAGGGCATCATCGTCGGCGTCGATGCGAACGGCATCAACCGATCGCCGATGCCGCGCATCCGGTGAAAGCGGGCGACGCCATCATCATCTATTGCACGGGTCTCGGCAAAGTGGACCACCGTTGCCGGCCGGCAGCCTGACGCCGTTCGCGCCGTTCACGAATACCGTCAACCTGCCGACGGTGACGGTCGGAGGCGCTGGATGCGAATGTGTTTTTCTCGGGCCTGACGCCGGGATTCGTTGGACTCTACCAGATCAATGCCTTCGTGCCGGATGGCGTGCCGGCCGGCAATCAGGTACCGGTGGTCGTCACGGCCGCCGGTCAGTCGAGCCTCCGGTGACGATCGCGGTGCGATAGCGATCACAGCCTGGCTGCCAAGAAGGCGCACAGCCAGATCATCGAGCCAACCATGATGTACTTCTGCGACGTCGAGGCGCTTTTCAGCGCGAATGCGCAGGCAAAGATCAACCCGCCTGCGCAGATCAGCACGAATCCGGGCACGCTCATCAGACCTATCGCGTACGGCGCCGCAGCGATCGGCAGAGAGATGGCGAGCATTGCGAACGCGGCAGTGTGGGATTGTTTCAGGCCGATCCTGATTGGCAGGGTCTTCGAGCCTGACGCAAGATCTCCCTCAACGTCTTCGACGTCCTTCATGATTTCACGCGAAAGAGTTGCCAGAAATGAACACAGGGTGAGAGCCAATAGGAGCAGGCTGAATTTTTGGATCGCGGCCGCGGTGAACAAGAACACTGATGCAACCAGGTAGGAAACAACTGCGTTCTTGGCGAGGCCCCATTGCTTGGATCTCCGCGCGTAGGCGATCAGAAGTATGACATTGCCGGCCGCGATGGCCGCAGCCAGCAGATTCAGAAACAGCGCGGTGATGGTTCCGCCCGCAAGCAACAGCCAGGAAAACCGCCGCGCGCCCTGCATGGAGACGGCGCCGGACGGAATCGCGCGCCCCGGCTTGTTGATCCTGTCGATCTCGTAGTCGTAACAATCGTTCAGGCTGTTGCCGGCGCCGGCGATCAAGGCGATGGCGAGGGCGGCGAGAAGCACGGGCGCGCTCAGCCAAGGCTGGTCGAGAAGAACCGCAGTCACAAGAACCGCCGTGACCGACGCGATGGAGGCGTGCACGCGCATCAGCCAGAGATAGGCGGCTACGGTCTTGAGTCCGGCATAGACCCAACGGACGGGCGGTGCCGAGGCCGCGGCGCCGGCAGCTCTCATCGGAACACCAATCCCAGATAGAAAAGCGGATTGGCCAGGGTCTTCCTTGGAATTTCGTGCGCGATCATTCCGCAGATGAGTGTCGGCAACCTGGGTGTTCCGGGCGGCCTTCCGGATGGTGAAGTTGAGCAGCGACTTGTGTTGTCCAATGCTGTTGCAGCTTGGAGCTGACTCGCAGCTCGTCGCCGATCTGGTCCCACAGCGTGCCGGTCATATCGAGACAGGAACGCCTCGCTGAAATCCCCGGCATCGTGCGCCGCGCGGGCGATGTCGGCGGCACAGCGCGCCGACCACATGGCGTTGGCGATGCCTTCGCCGGTGAATGGGTCGATCAGACCCGCCGCGTCGCCAGCCAGCATGAAACCGTTGCCGTGGATCTTTCTGTGCTTGCTTCCGAGCGGAAGGTTCCAGCCAAGCGGATTCTCGCACGGCGTGGCGCGCGCGAACCGTTCGCGAAAGTGGGGGCTCGCAATCACTCGCTGCAGCGCGTGGCGAATATTCACCTGGCCGCGCTTCATCGCTTGCGGCAGCATCCCGATGCCGACGTTCGCATAGCCGGACTCCAGCGGGAAAATCCAGAAGTATCCCGGAAGAATGTCTTCGACGTAGTGCAGCTCGATCTGATCGCCCAGTCCCTCGACATTGGCGTAGTATTGCCGCATTGCGACGACCCAATGCCGGAGATCGGGATCGTACAGCCCGGTCTTTTGCAGCGATGACAGATTTGTATCCGTCGGCGCCCAGCACCATGTCGCCTTGAAATTCGATTTCGCGCGGGCTGTCCTTGCTCGCGGCCGCGCACGCCGCATACTTTCGCGCCGTCCATCAGGACATCTTCGACCGTGAATCCCTCCAGGCACGCGGCGGCTTGATTTCTGGCGTGTTCAAACAGAAAGTTATCGAAGATGCGGCGGCGAATGACGAACCCCTCATGAATCCTTGCGGCGCGAGCGCGTGAGGTCGATGCGAGCCTCGTCGTGCTCGCGGGCTGCCGAAGACGATGGTGTTGATCTGCGTTCCCGGCAGCCGGGCGACGTCGTCGAGCAAGCCCAGTTCGCGGAGGATCTGGACGCTTTCCCGCCGATCGCGTCGCCGCAAATCTTGTCGCGGGGGAAGCGCGCTTTGTCGAGCAGCAGAGTCTTGAGGCCGTGCCGGGCGGCGTAGATCGCGGCGGTGGATCCGGCGGGCCCGCCGCCCACGACGATCAGATCGAATTTCTGTGTCTGTCTCGATCCGCCCATGACTTTAGTCGCGCCGGAGGACGATCAAAGGGCGCAGCCGCAAAACATGCGCGCAGGCCAGCCATCCGGTGACAGCGCTCAGAACGACGCCGCCAGCGGTCGCCAGAATCAACGCCACCGGTCGCGGTTCGCAGCACAGGGATCTCCAGAAGGATGCTCGTACCCACATTCATGAGGACAACGCCAGCCACGCCGCCGAAAAGTCCGGCCAGCGCCCCAGGACGGCGAACTCCGAGGTTAGCATGCGGGCAATGAAGGCACGGCGAGCGCCCATGTACGCGAAAAATGGCGACATCCCTGGCCCGGTGGCGGGAAGCCGCCGGATGGCCGCGATCATCAGAATGAATCCTCCGCCCAGCGTGGCGAAAGCCAGGAATCGCACCAGTGACACGCACAACGCGAACAAGCGGTCGAGCTCAGCGAAGAAATCCGCCGGGTCACGATCCCCAGGAACGGATAGTTGGCCCGCAGTTCCCGTGTCAGCGCGGATATCTCCGCTTCAGGGACCCGAAGCAACGCGCCGTGCAACAGCGTGCGGGAATCGATGGCGCTGCAAGGAATCGTGATGGAGTACCAGTTGCGCTGAACAGGCGGCACGTCGCGAACATCTGCCACCGCGATCCGATGAGAGATGCCGTCCGACTCGAAGTACAATTCGGAGCCGTTTCGAACGCCCAGGCGGCGCGCCAAGCTGGTATCGACAATGGCGCCGGAACCGGCGTGCCTGCCGAACAGTTCACCATCTGCAATCGTGGCGCGGGCGCCCCAGCTACGAATTGGCACGGCAGCCACTCTGAGCCAGGCCAGGTTCATGAAATCGTACGGCCGACGTATACCCGCGTGAGTGTCGAGAATCCGGCGAACGCCTTCAAGTTGCGAATCGGGAAAACCGGTCAGGTAGAGATCCGCGTCGGCCACCGGGAGGCTGCGCAGGATCGAGCGCATCACGATGCCTTGGCCGGTAGCAGCGGCAGTCAGCAAAGCCGACACGAAAGCAACCAGCGACAGGAGGGTGCCTGATCCCGCGCCAAGAAGACTTCGAATGCCGTGCCTGCCTGCGGGTCCCAGGTAGCGGAGCGCCGGCGCGAAAATGGGTCGACGGGGATCATGGCGGCGTTCAAGCTGGCGCGGCCGCAAGCGTCTCGCCGCGAGCATCCAGCTTAGCCCGATCGATTCCGACAAGAGAACAGCTCCGCCGATGGCTTCGATCCCGAGGATCGCCGCGTGTGAAGCGCTGAAATGTACCGGAAGCTGCGCCGCCCGGAGCAAGCCCCACTGAGCAGCGAAACCGGCAAGACATCCCGCCAGCGCGCCTGCGGCGGCAATGATCAATAGCTCCAGACCGAACCACAGCTCGGTGTGACCCGGCCTCGCGCCCAGGGATTTCAGTGTCACGATTATGTCGATGCGCGACTCGATGTGGTATCGCGTCGCGAGGGCCATGCCTGCGGCGCCGATCGCCAGCGCCATCCACGCGATCATCGCAATGCTTCGCGCCGTGATCTCGATCGCCTGTTGGCCTTGGGGATTCAGCTCGGCGAGGCCCAACACGAGGCCGTCCGGAAAAATCCGCTCCAAGCGCGCCTGCGTGGCGCGGATGCTTGTCCCGAGCGGCGCGTTCACCAAAACAAGCTGGACTGCGGGCGCCCCCGTGCGCAGCACTCCCAGTGCATCCAGCGCATCGCGGCTCACGATGACACGCATTCCCGAGCTGAAGTTTTCGTTGAAGAAGCGATCCGGCTCCCATTCGATGCGGCCGGAAATGCGGCAAACGGCGCCGTTGATCCGCAGCTCGCCGCCAACGTGGGCGTCGAGCGCCTTTAGCAGGTCGGCTGAAACCACCGCTTGGTTGCCTGCCAACGCTTCGGCGAGCGGCTGAGGCGGATCGAGTCTCACCTTGCCGTACATCGGATACACAGTTGGATCGACGCTCTTGATAACGGAGGGCACAGGATCGGGAACTTGATCGGATCCGGCGGCGATGGTGGCCAGCGTGACCTGGGTCGCTCTTACTCCCGCACTCTTCAAGTTTTCGATCGCGCGCATTTGCGACGGAGTCGGATTTTCAAGCGGGTCCACCAGCAAGTCCGCCGGCGAGTTCGGCGCGCGTCTGCACTCGCAAGGCTTCGGCGAAAGCGCCTGCGGTTCCGCGCAGCGCGACATATGTCCCGATGCTCGCTAAGACAATTGAGAAGACGGCCAGCGTGTGGCCGGGGGACGCCCGCAGATCGCGCCAAGCAAGTCTGGCAAGTGAAATCAGTCGCATCGGCATGCTGGGTTCGCGGCCGGTTGCTGTACCATCTTAATGTGTTTCGCCTCGCTTGGCTGGCACTGATGTCGTGTGTGGGGATGCGGGCGCTTCCTCCGGCGATCAGCCAGAACGGCGTGGCGAACGCGGCCAGCCGGATTCCGGGCACCCTGCCGGGCGGCGAGTTGGCGCGTGGCGCCAGGTTCATCGTGAGCGGTGTGCATCTGGCGGAGAGCGGTCCGGTTTCCATCGTTCTGAAGCACGGACAATCTTCGGTGGCTGTCAAAGTCTTGTCGGCCGCGCCGGAAGAAATCGAAGCGTTGGCCCCTTCGGACGCCCCTCTCGGATCGGCCGAGCTGACGGTGCGCCGCGGGTCCGAGACCAGCGCTCCGTTCGTTGTGAGGATCGTGGCGGCTGGCCTAGGCCTCTACAGCCGGAATGGCTTCGGATGGGGGCCGGGACGAATTCGAAATCTTGGGAAGCAGGACGGCGACAATTCCATGGAGAGACCTGCCCGGCCGCGGGAACGAGTCTCGATTGAGGCCACCGGGACTGGCGCCGATGCAATTCCGAGCATATTTGTGGGAGGCAAGGCGGCCGATCGAGTGGCGATCCAGCCTTCGCGGGAACCAGGCAAACAGCAAATTGTCTTCGAGATTCCCGCAGCCGCTCCCGAAGGATGCTTCGTGCCGGTCTACGCGCAACTCGGCGATGCTGCGCCCAGCAATGTCGTGACCGTGTCGATTCGCCGCGGCGAGGGACCATGCCGGTTTCCCGCGAACTCCCCAATTCCTGACCTGACCGGGCGCCACGTCGGCGCAGTCGTGCTTTCGAGGCTCGCTGGGATGTCGCGAAATGGCCGGGAAACCTGGACCGACGACGACGCCGTGGCCGCCTTCGCCGAAAAGACACCAGGTCCCGCCATCACGCCATTGCTGATCGCTCCGCCCGCCGGGATCTGCACGGCTTACACAGGCAGCTCGGAATCCACCATGACGTTTCCCGCATCACTCTCGGCGGCGCTATTGAATCAACTGGGAGACCTCGGATTGAATGCGGGAGAAGCCCTGAACGTGAGCCTGGGAGAAACGAGCCGCGTGATCCCGGCAACTCCGGGCGCTACCGGCTACTATCGCGCGCCGCTGGGGAGCAGCACGTCGCACCGCAGGCCGTTGTTTTTGGCACCGGGCACTTACCAACTCACTTCGCGCGGAGGTCCAGACGCAGGCGCGTTCGAATTGGCGGTGCGCGGCCCTGAACCGTTCCAGTGGAGCAATCGCGATGCGATCGCCGAGATCCGGCGTGACCGGCCCTTGCCGCTCACCTGGAGTCCGGCACGCCCGGGCCAGACCATGGTGATCCTGGCGATGAGCGTGGATCCCTTGACCACTGCCCGCGCCTTGGCCTATTGCATTGCGGACGGAGGCGCTGGCCGCTTCACGATTCCCGCGCAGATGCTCGCGCACTTCCCGGCGACCGGAGACGTTGCCGGTCCGCCTTATCATCAGCTCATGCTGGCGACGCTCACGAGCAACGCTGCGGCTGCGCGGTCGATTCGCGGGCTTGACAATCTGAGCGCCGTCACGGCTTTCGTCAGCGCGCGCGTCGTCGAATACAGATAGTTAGAATGAGAACTGAAATGGTCTGCGGACAAAAGCTCATCCTGCTCGCTCTTGTATGTACGGGTCTGCGTCCCGCGCACGCTGCCGTGGAACGTGCCGCACTCGCGAACCAGCCGTTGCGTTTTGAAGAGAACCGTGGACAAGCGCCGGCCGATGTTCGCTACCTGGCGCAAGGGCCGCACTACCGATTCATGGTGCGGCAGTCCGGCTACCAGTTGACCTGGACGGATCCGCGGACTCACCGCAGCGCGGCCATTCAAACACAGCTTGTAGGCGCGCGCCGGCAGGCCCGCGTCGAGGCGCTGGAACCCCTGGCGGCTCGCACCAATTACCTGCTGGGCGACCGGGCGCGAGACTGGCGCACCGATATCCCCACCTTCGCCAAGCTGCGCGCAGCCGGCGTGTACCACGGTATCGACCTGGTCTTTTACGGCCGCGACGGCAAATTGGAATACGATTTTGTGCTGCAGCCCGGCGCCGACCCGAGTGCGATTCGATTCGACATTCAGGGAGCCGGCCGCACGCGCATCGATCGTGATGGCGATCTGGTGCTGGAAACCTCCGCCGGCGAGGTGCGCTGGAAAAAGCCGGTCCTGTATCAAGACCTGAACGGCGATCGCAGACCCGTGGACGGACGTTTCGTTCTCGAGCGTCGTGGCCGCGTCAGCTTCCGTGTCGGTGCGTACGATCGCTCGAGCGCGTTGGTGATCGACCCGGTACTGAGCTACGCCACCTATTTCGGATCCACCGGAAACGAGGTGGGTTTTTCCATCGGAGCCGACCGCGCCGGAAACGTGTACATCGCAGGCCTCACCAATTCGAACAATCTCGCGGTGACGGCCAGCGCGTTCCAGAAAACCTATGGCGGCGAGACGTCCACTTTCATCACCGGCGACGCGTTTGTCGCCAAGCTCAACTCGTCGGGCGCGATCGTCTACGTGACATATCTTGGAGGAACCGGCGATGACGTGGCCACGGGCATCGCGGTGGATGCCGCCGGCAACGCTTACGTCACCGGATATACCAACTCCACGAACTTCCCCACGACGTCTGGCGCCCTGCAGACGAACTTCGGCGGCTCGGCAGGGAATTCGTGCAACCGCTTCGGCGACGCGTTCGTCGCGAAACTCAATCCAGCCGGCACGCAGCTTATCTATTCCACTTTCCTCGGTGGCGCCGCTGACGACGCCGCCTGGGCCATCGCCATCGATTCGGACGGGGATGCTTACGTCGCCGGAATGGCTCTCTCTGGTAATTTTCCCATCACTGCCGGAGCGCTCCAAACCAGTCTTGGCGGAAGTGGCGGACAAGTCGGGAGGCCGTACTGCGACGATGCTCCTGGGTTCAGCGCCGGCGATGCGTTCGTGGCCAAGCTGAATCCGGCCGGCACGCAGCTGGTTTTTTCGACATTCTTCGGCGGCTCGTTCGATGATGCCGCGTTTGCCATCGCCATCGATTCTGGTCGAAACGTATATGTCGGAGGCTGGACGTTGTCCACCAACCTCCCCACTACAACGGGAGCGCCTCAGACCAGCTTCAAGGGAAGCGAGCCGCAGAACGAGTTTTTTCACTTCGGTGACGGGTTCGTAGCGAAGATCAGTAGCTCCGGACAATCGCTGGTTTATTCCACGTACCTGGGTGGGCAAGGCGACGACGTCGTCTATCGTGTGGTGGTGGACAGCGCCGGCGCCGCTTACGCTGCGGGCGCCACCAGCTCGCAAAATTTTCCTGTCACGGCGCAGGCGGTGCAGCGCTCCTACTCCGGCTACTTCACCTTGCCGTTCGCCATCGAGCAACTCCTGGGCGATGGCTTCGTGACCGAACTGAACCCCTCGGGTACATCCATTCTTTACTCCACCTTCCTGGGAGGTTCCGGCAACGATCAGGCCCTGGCCCTGGCCGTAGATCCTTCGGGCCTGATCTACGTCGCCGGATCCACCGATTCGCCCAGCTTCCAGAGCACACCCGATGCCGTTCAGAGGACCTTCCACGGCGGCGGCGGCGAGAACGAATTCCTCAACTATGGCGACGGATTTCTGATCATCATCGATCCTCAGGCTTCCACGCCGGTATACAGCACCTATTTCGGCGGCGTCGGCGACGACTTGTTTCTGGGCATGTCGTTCGACTCGAACGGCAACCTGTGGCTGCTCGGCAATACCGTTTCGCAGGACTTCGCGGTAACATCCAGCCCCGCGCAATCCAAAGTACGGCGGCGCGCGCGACATGTTTGTGTTCCAGGGCGACGCGATGGTGGTGAAGTTCACCGGCCTGCCGTCCGGCAGCGCGGCCCCGCATATCCTCACCGACTCGAGCGGCGTCATTCACGGAGCTACCTATCAGCCCGGCCACATCGTCAGCGGCTCCTGGGTGTCGATCAAGGGATCCGGATTCACGGACAAGACCATCGACTGGAGCGCCTTCGACTTTTCCTCCGGTACGCTTCCCACCATACTCAACGGCGTTCAGGTTCTCTTCAACGGCAAACCGGCGGCTGTCTACTACTTGATCGCCGGCGATCCGCAGCAGATCAATGTGCAGGCGCCCGACGGCCTGAGCGGCGATGTCACCGTCCAGGTGGTCCGCAACGGAGTAGTGAGCAACACCGTCACTTCGTCGGCCGTGTTGGTCGCGCCAGGTCTCTTCCCGTATACCGTCGACAATGGCAAGACATTCTACCCTGCCGCGATCTTCGGAGGAATTGCGGACGTGATCGTGGTCGGCGATCCCGCGGTCGTTCCTGGGACGCGAAAGGCTCGCGCCGGGGACAAGATTTCGCTGTTCGCCACCGGCCTCGCTATATCGCCGGCCGGCGTGGTGAAAGTTTCGGCGGGCACGCACCCTGTGACCGTCAACTTCGGTTCGGTGTCGGTCCCGGCAGACTTCTCCGGCCTGGTTACCCCCGGCGTATTCCAAGTCAACTTTACGGTTCCTGATCTGGGAGCCAGCGCAGACTACCAGATCACCATCACGATCGACGGGTTGACCTCTCAGACGGGCGTGCTCTTTCCGTTCGCGGAGTAAGCACGCTCCCGGCTTGAGCGAAGTGCCTCAGGCTTCTGCGCATAGGTCCGCAAAATATCCCCTAAGTCGCTCAGGCCGACCCAGGAACCGCCTTGCCAGACTTGCACCAAGACGACTGGCAGGCGAAGTGCATGAGTGATCGCAAGCGCCCTCCCGCATAATGGTTGGCCCGCGAGATTCTCTGTCTCTACCTATATCTATTTAACCGGTTAGGAGCTAATACTACATATGCGATTTTCAGCTCTGGCTAGAGCCGTGTTCGCTCTAGGTTGTAGTTTCATTCTCGTCGCCACGGCTGCTGCTCAGCGCCCGGCAAAACGAAACCTGTCTTTTAATCCTGAACCTCGACTGCAACGGCTTTCCGCATGGTCACGACGGGTGTCGTGCTCAAAGTGAAAAGCGCCTCGATTTCGAGTGATGGCGCCATCACGGCGCGCTTTACCGTTACCGACAGCCAAGGCGCCGGTCTGGATGTCAATGGCGTCGACACGCCGGGAACGCTCAGTCTGCGTTTCGTAGCGGCCTATATTCCGAATGGCCAGTCTCAATATGTTGCCTATACGACCACGGTGGACAAGGCCACGTCGAACAACAATCCGTCGCAGGTTCAGGCCAGCACGGACTCCGGCGGCACGTTCAAATTGGTGGATGCTGCCACGGGAACCTGGGATTACATCTTCAAAACGAAGGCTCCGGCCGGCTTCGACGCCACCGCCACGCACTCTATCGGCGGGCAGGCTGAGCGGAATCTGTCGGCTTTCGGCTACGAGGACACGTTCAAGTCGGACGACGTCTACAATTTCGTGCCGGATGGTTCAGCGGTGACCAATGTCCGCGATGTGGTGAACGAGGCCAGTTGCAATGGCTGCCACAATCCGATCAGCGCGCATGGCGGGCCCCGGACCAAGATGGCGTACTGCGTGTTGTGCCACACGCCGCAGAGCGTCAACCCCGATACTTACAACACTGTCGACATGAAGGTGTTCATCCACAAGCTGCACATGGGCAAGGACCTGCCCAGCGTGAAGGCGGGCGGCAAGTATTTCGTCGTGCATCGCGGCGCTGTGTCCGACTACTCGGACATCGCGTTTCCGCAGGATATTCGGAATTGCACCTCCTGCCACGCCGATGGGACCAAGCAAGCGGATCATTGGAAGACTAATCCGAGCCGCGCGGTTTGCGGATCCTGCCACGACGACATCAACTTCGATACCGGCGAGGGGCATATGGACCTTCCGCAGGTGAGCGACAACCAGTGCAAGAACTGCCACAACTCGGAAGCCACCTATGATTTCGATGCTTCCATTCCCGGCGCGCACGTGGTTCCGAATAATTCTACGTCGCTGCCCGGCGTCAAGCTCGAAGTTCTCAAGGTTGACAACGCCACGCCGGGTAGCAATCCGACCGTGACGTTCAAGGTCACCAACAAAGCGGGCGAGCCAGTCGATACTCAGCAAGCTCGCCAGGATGCGCATTCTTCTGAGCGGCCCCAACGTCGACTACAAGACGGGCCCCGGCGCGATTCAAGTCAGCGAAGACGCCATCAAGACGCAGGGCACAAGCGGCGTCTACGCCTACACGATGACCAACAAAATCCCGGCCGCGGCCACCGACTCATACACGGTTTCGCTCGAAGCGCGGCAGACCGTGACGCTGATGCCGGACACTAAGAAAGCGACGACGGCTACCGATGCCGCCAAGCCGGTGCAGTCGTACTTCTCTGTGGACAGCAGTCCGACCGTTGCGCGGCGCCAGGTTGTCTCCGACGCCAAGTGCGGCGCCTGCCACCAGAACCTCGATTTCATCCACGGAACCGGCCGGAACTCAACACAGGAATGCGTCCTGTGCCACAATCCGACGCTGACCGACGGCACCTCCAAGCAAAGCGTCAACTTCGCCACCCAGATCCACAGCATTCACCGTGGCGAGGCGCTGGCGAATCCATATATCCTGGGCAGCACCAATTACCAGGAAGTCCGCTTCCCGGGCGACCTGCGCGATTGCAATACCTGCCATGTGAATAGCTCGCAGCAGGTGGAAAACGTCGGCGCCCAGGCGCTGGTGGCAACCACTGGCGGCTTCATGCCGACCACGGCGCCCATCTCGGCCGCGTGCCAGGGATGCCACGACGACAAGCCCACGGCGGCTCACGCGCTGGCCAATACTTCGGCGCTAGGCGAAAGCTGTTCAGTGTGTCATGGATCGGCAGCGGAATTCTCCGTGGACAAAGTCCACGTGATCGTCCGCTAACCGGTCAGTCGCTTCACGGGCCGCCTTTCCGTCCTCGGCGGCCCCGTGGAGCCCGATTTGCTCCATCGGGCTGGGCCGCGACGCTCAGCCCATCTTCTTCTTGATTACGTCCACCAGCTCCTGGACGGCCGCGGCGCTCTTCTGCGATCGCGGCTTTTTCGTCGGCGCTCAGCTTGAGCTCGTAGATCTTCTCGATGCCGCGCGAGCCGAGCTTCACCGGCACTCCGACGATACAGCCCGTTGATCCCGTATTCGCCCTCCAGGTACGCGGCGCACGGCAGCACTTTCTTCTTGTCCTTGAGAATCGACTCGACCATCTCCACCGCGGCCGACGACGGCGCATAGTAGGCGCTGCCGGTCTTCAGATACTTCACGATTTCGGCGCCGCCGTTGCGCGCGCGGTCCACCAGCCGGTCGATGGTCGGCTGGTCCAGCAGCTCGGTGATCGGGATGCCCGACACGCTGGTCAGGCGCGACGAGCGGAACCATGGTGTCGCCGTGGCCGCCCAGCACCATCGCGGTGACGTTCTCCACCGAGACCTCCAGCTCCTGCGCGATGAACGTCCGGAAGCGCGCCGTGTCCAGCACGCCGGCCATGCCGATGACGCGGTTCTTCGAAAACTTCGAAACCTGGAACGCGGTCCAGCACATCGCGTCCAGCGGATTGGTCACCAGGATCAGAATCGCGTTAGGCGAATGCTTCACCGCCTGCTCGGTGGCGGCTTTCACGATCTCGTAGTTGGCCAGCAGCAGATCGTCGCGGCTCATGCCCGGCTTGCGCGGGAAACCCGCGGTGATGACGACGATGTCCGAGTTCGCCGTCGGCCCGTAGTCGTTCGAGCCGGTGACGTTGACGTCGTAGCCCTCCACCGGCCCGGACTGCAGAATGTCGAGTCCTTTGCCTTGCGGAACGCCTTCCACGATGTCCACCAGGACGACGTCCGCCAGTTCTTTGCCGGCGATCCGAAGCGCGCAATTGGCGCCTACATTCCCGGCTCCCACAACTGTGACTTTTTTTCGCATAGAATTTTCAAGGTAGGACAGGCGCGGTCGCCTGTCAAGATCGAGTCCAAGGAAAGGCGCCCGTTTTGAGCCTCTATTTTGAAGATTTCGCCGTCGACAGCGTGAGCACCTCGCGCAGCCGCACCATCACCGAATCCGACATCGTCAACTTCGCCGGACTGTCGGGAGACTTCGTCGAACTGCACATGAGCGAGACCTACGCGGCCAAGGGGCCGTTCGGCAAACGCATCGCGCACGGCGCGCTGATATTCAGCATCTCCACCGGCCTCGGCATCCAGATGAACCAGATCACCGACACCGTGATCGCGTTCTATGGCGTCGACAAGCTGCGCTTCACGCGGCCGGTGTTCATCGGCGACACCGTGCATGTGGCGAAGAAAGTGGCGTCGAAGGAGCCGAAAGGCGCCGGGCGCGGCGTGGTGACGTTCGAGACCACGGTGCTCAACCAGCACGGCGAGACCGTGATCGTCTATTACGACAAAGTGCTGCTGAAGGCGCGGGCATGACCGTCAACTATTGCCTGCGGCGCGCCAAGTATTTCTTCGGCGACAACGTCGCGATCGAGCACGGCGATCAAAAGCTGACTTATCGTGAAATGTACGCCGAAGTCGAGCGCTCGGCGCGCAAGCTGGTTTCGCTCGGCGCGCGCTCCGGGCGACCGCGTCGCGATCCTGATGCTCAACTCGCCCGACGTATTTCGACCTGTACTATTCGACCGCCATGGCGAACACGCTGATCGTGCCGTTGAACACTCGCTGGCACATCAACGACATCATCTACACGCTGAAGGACTCGGAGAGCAAGATGCTGTTCGTCGACGATCGTTTCGCCGAGTCTGGTTCCCGAGATTCGGAACGCGGTGCCCGGCGATCGAACGAGTTCGTCTACGCCGGTGACGGAAGCTGTCCTGCCGGCCTGGTGGATTGGAAAAACCAGACTGTTCCCGCCACGCCGGCGAGCTTTCCCGAGCCCGACGAGAACGACGTCGCCGGCCTGTTCTACACCAGCGGCACCACCGGCGGACCGAAGGGCGCGATGCTCACGCACCGCAACCTGTACTCGAACGCGATCCATTCGCTGCTGCCTCCCGGCGGCTTGTTCGGCGAAGACAAGTGGCTGCATGCCGCGCCGATGTTTCACCTGGCCGACGTCGGCGCGCTCTTCGCGCTCACGCTGTGCGGCGCCACGCATTGCTTCATTCCCGACCTTCGATCCGGTGGCCGTGATGGAAGCCATCCAGCGCTACCGTGTCAGCACCACTGTGCTGGTTCCCACCATGGTCAACATGGTGGTGAATCATCCCGACCTTTCCAAGTACGATCTGTCCAGCCTGCGGCGCGTGATCTACGGCGCGTCGCCCATGCCGCTGCCCTTGCTCAAGCAGGCCATCGACACGTTTCACTGCGAGTTCGCGCAAGGCTACGGGATGACCGAAGTCAGCCCGCTGCTGACCCGGCTGCAAAACGAAGATCACCGTTTCGAAGATGCGGACCGGGAGTTCGCGCCCGTGAAGTCGGCCGGGCGGCCGGTGATGGGCGTCGAGGTGCGCGTGGTCGATCACAAAGATCGCGATGTCCCCGTCGTACCAGCCCGGCGAAGTGATCGCGCGCGGCCCCAACGTCATGAAGGGTTATTGGAAGCGGCCCGAGATCAGCGCCGAAGTGCTGCGCGGCGGCTGGATGCACACCGGCGATCTGGGCGCGCTGGACGAGCGCGGTTTCCTCTACATCCTCGATCGCAAGAAGGACATGATCAAGCCGGGCGGCGAGAATGTGTATTCGCCCGAAGTCGAGTCGATGATCTGCGCGCATCCGGCGGTGCTCGAAGCCGCCATCATCGGCGTGCCGCACGAAACCTGGGGCGAGACCATTCGCGCGGTGATCGTGAAGCGGCCGGACGCAACGCTCTCAGGCGACGAGTTGATCGCGTGGTGCCGCGAGCGCATGACGCACTTCAAGTGTCCGACCTCGGTGGTGTTCACCGACACGCTGCCCAAGGGCGGCACCGGGAAAGTGCAGAAGAACGTGCTGCGCGAAAAGTTCGGCGGCGAGGCAGCAGCGGCAGGCTAGCGTCGGACCGCCGATCGGGCCTGCCGCCGCCTGATCCACCTATTTCTCCAATTGCGCAGCCGCTTCCCTCAATTGTCCGGCGAGTACGTGCTTCATGTTCGCCTGATGCTCTTGGTACTCTTCGCGTATTTGTTTCACGCGCGCATTAAGAGTGGCTTTGATGTCGCCTTGAGCCTTCTCGGCCTTCTTCTGCAGGGCCAGCACCTTGGCTTCGGTCTCGCTCTTGATTTGCTCCTCCCTCCGCTTGGCCTGATCCATCTTGGCCTGCAGCTTGGCGTTGAACTCGTCGATCTTGGCCTGGAGCTTAGCCTTACGATCGGCCCGAGCCCGAGCGTGCTCGGTCTTCAATTCATCGATTTCCGCTCGAAGCGCCGCCACATCCCTAGCCCTTTGGTCGTCCTCGACGCTCGTTCTAGCTGCCCGAAATACGACTCCGCCCAACGCCTCCATTCTGGTATCCACCGGCGTAACCCACTCCTCGCTGACGTCTGCGATCACCGCACACTTACCACGAATAAGTGCGGCCGTAGTGTCGTCGACGAACTCTACATCCACGCCAGCCGCGTTCAAGTCGCCGATGCTGCCCGCCAGCGCGCCGGTGGCGGCGCCGATACCTAAGCCAACCGGTCCTCCAAGGAGTCCGAGCAGGCTACCAATCGCCGTTCCGCCCACGGTGTGTACGGGAAAGCCGTTGTCCACCTGTTTCACCGTGGCCGTACCATCGGCGTTCTTCTTGATTACCGATTCTGCGTGAATCGCGATGCTTCCTTCCGCATCGAGCTGTTTGAGAGCTTGCGACCCTTCATAAGCCTTCGATTCGTTATCAAAAACTACAACCAGCATCTTTTCCATTGCTGTATCTCCTTCCACTGACAATTTTCTTTTGTTACATGCTTACGCGGCATGGAAAACCGGCGTCCTGGGTAAGCCGTGATGTATCGCAGTTGCGAAGCCAATCATCGCGACGCCGTCGAAGACGAGGTCCACGCCGATCGCGAAACCTATGAACCAGATGCCGGAAATGGGCATCTGCGCAAGGAGCGCGATCCCCAGCGCCACCGTCACGATCCCGGAAACGACCGCCCAGCCCCAGCGGGGAAACTTCGCCATAGCCGAGCCAATCGTCCGGAAGAGGCCGCCAACGATGAAGAAGGAAGCCAGCACCAGCGTGAGTGTCTCGGCTCCGACCAGCGGGTAGCGAACCAGCAGGTATCCTGTGAATCCGCGGAATAGCGCACTGAGCAGAAACAGAAAGAATCCGCTCCAGGTTCCAACGGTGAACGCTTGAAACAACGCGAAGACGCCGCCGATCAGCAATATCCAGCCGAAGATCAGCACGCTGGCGAAAGTCGCGCTTACATCGAATGCAATGCACGCCATGCCCAAAATGATGAACAAGATTCCAAGGGCCAGAAACCAGCCCCACGACCGGCGAATCTCTTCGATGCCGGCAATGAGTGGATTGTAAATAGGTTCTGACATGGGTCCCTCCTGAGATAACACTGTGAAAAGTCACAATCGGAGTTGCACGCAAGACTCCACGGCTCAGGCATGCATTGGCGACAAGAAGTTACCCTCACATACCGGCCGCACTTCGGGGGAAATGAGTTGCTAGGCCCACATCCGCCCTGAGAGATATCACTCAGGTGCCTACGGCGAGAGGCTGGATGCAGCTTGCTCACATGGCCAGTTGTAATCGACGTCACACACTCCGAGCTTTGGCACAATACCTGCCTGATTGCATCTTGGTTCGGTCGAGGAAACTCGAAATGGAAGACGTTAAAGCTTGGCAAACCTCCTTGGGTAAAGTCGTCACGATTCGTAGGGCGTTGCTCCCTGCTGCATTGTTGGCCTTGATTGCCGCGACCGCCCGACCCAGTTCTTCTCAGTCGAATCCTGACATCGAGACATTCTTTCGCCAGAACGTAGGATTGAGCCAGGATCAGATCGCTGCCATCCGAAACGGGCAGCCTGTGGCGAAAACCCTGCCGTCCCGGACACCGGCCGAGATCTTCGTGTTCGGCGCGGTCTACATCCATGCTGCTTCTGAGAGCTACGTCCAGTTGGTTCGTGATGTGGAACGTCTCCGCAAAGTTCCCGGCTATCTCGCGCTTGGAGCTGTCAGTGATCCTCCCCAGCTTTCCGACTTCAAGGAGTTCTCGTTCGACAGAGATGACATACAAGCATTGAAGAATTGCAGGCCCGGGAAGTGTGAAGTTCAAATGCCCGCAAGTTACATCGAAGAACTTCACCGATCCATCAACTGGTCTGCGGCCGACGTGCAGGAGCAAGTGAATCAACTGCTACAGAAGACAGCGCTGCAGCGTCTGCTCGCCTACCAGCGCGACGGGAATGAGGCCCTGGGCGTTTATAACGATAAGCTCAACCCCACCGAAGTAAGTCGGCAGTTCGCCTACATACTCAGCTACGACAAAGCGTTGCCAGAATATCTGCCGGATTTTTACCATTACCTTCTCGCCTATCCCAATGCGAGGCCGGCCAGCGTCGAAGACACGTTCTATTGGGCAAACGTGAAATTCGGATTGAAACCGACGCTGCGCATCGTGCAGGTGGTGACCATGCGCGGGAA
The DNA here is from genome assembly GCA_963792065.1 of Terriglobia bacterium. Lineage (GTDB taxonomy): Bacteria > Acidobacteriota > Terriglobia > Bryobacterales > Bryobacteraceae > Palsa-89. The sequence continues at coordinate 3,188,206 of CAWBUU010000001.1, read as the reverse complement.
TCCTGCCGACCCGTTAGCATATGCCATCGCTGAAAAACAGCTCTATTCGAGCCACTACTTCCAAACCGCGCTGGATCTCACTTTCTGCGTCCGAGGCGGTGACGAAACAAAGCAACCCGGCTTCTACCTGATCCGGGCCATGGGTTCCGAGCAGGCGGGTCTGAGCGGTGTCAAAGGATCGATCGTTCGGAAGGCCGCAATGGGCCGATCGACTTCAAGTCTTAGAGATGCGCTCAAAAACATCAGGAAGACCCTGGAAGGTAAGTAGCCTGTGGCGTGACGGGAGTGCCGAGCTGGAGTTGTTGGCAGCCAATCGTGCCGGCGGCCGGGGCCGGTTAAGGCTTCGACTTCATCACTGTCGCCGAGGCCTGCAATCGGCGCATCCCGCGCAGCCAGCGATCATAGTCGGCGGTCTTGCGTCTCAGGTATTCAAGCACCTCGGGATGCGGCAGGATCAGGAACTGCTCGGCGTCGAGTCCCTGGATCACGGTATCGGCCACGTGCTCGGGCGTGACGGCGCCTTCCAGCAGGAACGATTCGCCGCCCGCCGCGTTCTCGAGCATGCGAGTCCGCACGCCTTGCGGGCACAGCGCCGATACCTTGATGCCTTGATCGCTATAGGTGATCGAGATCCACTCGGCCAGCGCCAGCGCGGCGTGCTTGGTGACCGCGTAGGGCGCCGAGCCGATCGACGTCAGCAGTCCCGCGGCCGAAACCGTTTGCAGCAGGTAGCCTTCTTTGCGCGCCAGCATTGCCGGGCAGAACGCAGCGCGCCGCGTAGATATGCGCGACGACGTTGATCTCCCAGATGCGCTGCCATTCGCGATCCGTGACCGTGCAATCGCCTTCGGTGGCGATGCCGGCGTTGGAGCAGAACAGGTCGATGCGGCCATAGCGCTTCAGCGTCTCGTCGACCAGCTTCTGGATGTCGGACTCACTGGCGACATCCGTCTCGATGTCACAGCCGCCGACTTCTTTGGCGACTTCACGGGCGGCTTCGGCGTCGATGTCTGCAACCACGACGGCCTTGGCGCCCTCGGCTGCGAACCGCCGGCACAGCGCGCGCCCGATCCCGTTCGCGCCTCCGGTCACCACCGCGACTTTGTCCTGTAGCTTCATTTCTCGATGATACAATGTGGATCTTTGACGGTTCGAGACCTTCGCAAAGCATCCGAGCACTTGCCATTCAACTCACTACTCGGCCTCCACATTGTGCGGCGGCATCGCGACGGCGTCACGGTGGAGTGCAAGGTGCGCGACGAGTTGAGAAACGCGGGCGGCTATCTGCACGGAGGCGTTGCCGCGAGCATCGCCGACTCGGCCATCGGGATCAGCCTGGCCAGCCATTTCGGAGGACGCCGGCCGATCACGACGACTGATCTGAAGATCAACTATCTCCGCCCGGTCCACGACGGCAAGATCGTCGCTCGGGCGCATCTTGCTCAAAGTCGGAAAACAACTCGCCGTCGGCCGTGTCGATATCTTCGACGCCGACCGGCGGCTGGTTGCTGTCGCGGTAGTGACTTACATACTGCTGGGGTAGCTCACGCCGCGTGATTGATGGGATGCGCCTTGGCTAGCGTCATCCGCTCGCGCGAGCTTCGGAATCGCGGTGCGCAGCACGTCCTCGACGCGCTCGGCGAAGATGAACTGCATCTCCTTGCGGACATCCTCGGGCAGATCGCGCAGGTCCTTCTGATTGGCCTTGGGCATGATCACCGTGTGGATTCCGGCGCGGCGCGCGGCCAGCACCTTCTCCTTGATGCCGCCGATCGGCAGCACCAGGCCGGTCAGCGTGATCTCGCCGGTCATCGCGACATCCGAGCGAGCCGGCAGCTTGGTGTAGAGCGAGGTCAGCGCGGTGGCCATGGTGACGCCGGCCGACGGTCCGTCTTTCGGGATCGCGCCGGCCGGCACGTGGACGTGCACGCCGGCGTCTTTGAACAGCCGCGGGTCGATGTCGAAGTCGTCGGCGTGCGACCAGATGTAGCTCTGCGCCGCCTTCACCGACTCCTGCATCACCTCGCCCAGTTGGCCGGTGAGCGTGAGACCCTTGCCGTCCGGCAGCAGCGTGGCTTCGATGTACAGCACGTCGCCGCCGGTTTCGGTCCAGGCCAGGCCGGTCGCGACGCCGGCGGGCAGCTCGCGCCGCGCTTGCTTCCGGATTGAACGGCTCCGGACCCAGCATCTCGGCCAGATCGTCGAGCGTCACCGTCAACGCCTGCGCGTCTGCCTTCGGCGATGCGCAGCGCCACCTTGCGCGCGACGCGGCCGATGGCCCGTTCCAGTCTTCGGAGGCCGGCCTCGCGCGTGTAGCCGGAGATGATCTTCTTCACCGTTTCATCCGGCAGCGTGACACCGCTCCGGCGTCAGCCCGGTTTCCTTGAGCTGTTTCGGAATCAGGTAGCGCTTGGCGATTTCGAGCTTCTCCTCTTCGCTGTAGCCGGCCAGCCGCAGCACTTCCATACGGTCGAGCAGCGGCCGCGGGATCGTGTCCAGCGCGTTGGCCGTGGTGACGAACAGCACCTTCGACAGATCGAACGGCAGATCGAGATAGTTGTCGCGGAACGTCTTGTTCTGTTCCGGATCCAGGATTTCGAGCAACGCGTGCGCCGGATCGCCGCGGAAATCGTGGCCCAGCTTGTCCACTTCGTCGAGCATCAGCACCGGATTGTTGACGCCGGCGCGCCGCATGGCCTGAATCACGCGGCCCGGGCATCGCGCCGATGTAGGTGCGCCGATGGCCGCGCAGCTCGGCCTCATCATGCAGGCCGCCCAGGCTCATGCGCTCGAACTTGCGGTTCAACGCGCGCGCGATCGACTGGCCGAGCGAAGTCTTGCCGACGCCGGGAGGTCCGACGAAGCACAAGAATCGGAGCCTTGGCTTCGGGATTCAGCTTCAACACGCCCAGGTGTTCGAGGATCCGCTCCTTGACGTCCTTCAAGCCGAAGTGGTCTTCGTCCAGCACCTGCCGCGCCCGCGCGATGTCGAGCGAATCTTCGCTGCGCTTGTTCCAGGGCAGTTCGAGCACGTAGTCGAGATAGGTCCGGATGACGTTGTAGTCCGGCGCGCCGGGAGGCAGCTTCTCCAGCCGGTCCAGCTCGCGCGTCGGCTTCCTTGAGGATCTCCTCCGGCAGTTCGGCTTTCTCCAGCCGCTCGCGAAGCTGCTCGGCTTCGGCCTGTTCGCCGCCCTTTTCGCCCAGCTCCTGCTGGATGGCGCGCATCTGCTGGCGCAGCAGATAGTCGCGCTGCTCCTTGGTCATTTCGCTGCGCGCTTCGGTATTGATCTTGTTCTTGAGTTCGAGCACCTGCACTTCGTGCGTCAGGAAGCGATGCATCATGCGCAGCGCTTCCGCGCGCGTGGGAGCTTCGAGCAGCGACTGGCCCTTTTCGGCGTCCAGGCTGAACATGGACGACAGCACGAACGCCAGCCGCAGCGGATCTTCGTTGGCGGCCAGCAAGGTCCGCAGCTCCTGAGGAGCGCTCGGCTGCGCCAGAGCCAGCGCCTCGCCCGCGAGTTCGAGCAGAGCGCTCTGCAGCGCTTCGAGCTCCGCGCCTTTGTCTTCGGGCAGCGGCAATGCGCGAACGCGTGCCTGTGAGGAACGGCTCCGAGCTATCCACCTTGATCAGAGCGACGCGCTCCATGCCGAGCACCAGCAATTCCAGATGGCCTTCGCTCGGCGCGATTCATTTTGCGGATCACGGCCTTGGTACCGATGGGATACAGGTCGTCGTGCGTGGGCGAGTCGACGTCCGGGTCGCGCTGCGTGAAGACCACGACTTCCTTGGACTCGGTCGCCAGCGCCGCCTCAACGGCGGCAACCGAGCCGGGCCTGCCCGCCGAAAGCGGCATCAGCAGATAGGGAAACAGTACCGCGTTCTTCAATGGCAGCAAGGGCAGTGTATAGACAACTTGTTCTTCAGACATGATTCGTCTCCTTCCGTGTTCACTCTCACCAGCAGCAAACCATCGCGCGCCTCCAACGTGAGGCGCGCGTTCTACCAAGTCGGCGGGCATCTCAATGGAGCGCTCGAACCGGTTGTAGGAGATCTCCATGGAGTAATAACTGCAACCCTCCTCGACGATCGAGTCGCGGCGGACACCTTGCACCGTGATGCGCCGTCCTCGCAGACTGACCGTGACGTCCTCGGCCTTTACGCCGGCCAAATCAAACTTCAACAGCCAACCGCTCCGCGTGCGATAAACGTCCACGCTGGGTTCCCAAGGCGCTGGGGTTTCCAGCAGGAACGCGCGGCCAGCTTGTGATTCGCTTACTCATACAGACTCAACTACAAGTTAGATGCTCCAGCAGACAAAAAGAAGCAGGTTCGCGCGATTCATTATCAGCGAACCTGCTTCGTCGAGACTCAACTACTGAGCTTACTTGTTCGGAACGACGACGAAATTGCGTGCCGCCGTTCTGGATGCGAACCAGCAACAAGGTGGACTCTCTGGATGCGCCTTCACGCACCGCTTGATTGAACTGAGAGACCGATGTGACCGGCTTGTGGTTCACCTGCAGGATCACGTCGCCGGACTGCAGACCAGCCTGTGCGGCCGGAGAATCGTCATCCACGGTGGTGATGACGACACCGGAAGTATTGTCCGGCAACTGCAACTGTTGTCGAAGATCGGACGTCAAGGACTGCACGGAAACGCCTTCCAGCGCGCCCTTTTCGCCGCCTTCGAGTCCGTTCGCAGGTCCGCCGGTGCCGTTGTCGGCTTCCGGATTCAGTTCAGCCAGAGTCACCGGGACATCGAGTGACTGGCCGTTGCGCGCGATCTTGAGATGGACGGTGGTACCCGGAGCGAAGCCCGCAATCTTGAAGCGGAACGCATTCACATCTTCCACCGCATCGCCGTTGACGGCGGTGATCACGTCGCCGACCTTGAGACCCGCGCGCTGGGCGGGAGTGTTGGCGCTGACCTGTGCGATGGCGACGCCGTGGCCGTTCGGCATGTTAAAGGCCTTGGCCATTTCGGGCGTCAGTTCCTGCGGCAGGATGCCCAGGAAGCCGCGAGTGACCTTGCCCTTCTTCACGATCTGGTCCATGATGTTGCGGGCCAGGTTGGCGGGAATCGCAAAGCCGATGCCCTGGTTGCCGCCGGTCTGTCCCGACAGAATGGCGGTGTTGATGCCGACCAGGTTGCCGCGGCGTGTCGATGAGCGCGCCGCCGGAGTTGCCCTGGTTGATGGCGGCATCGGTCTGGATGAAGTCTTCAAACCGCTCGATTCCGAGGCCGCCGCGGCCAGTGGCGCTGATGATGCCCATGGTTACGGTCTGCGTCAAGCCAAACGGCTCGCCGATGGCCAGAACCACATCGCCGACCTCGGCGTGCGAGGAATCACGCGAACGGCAGCGTGGTCAAGCCGGTCTTGTCGATCTTGAGTACCGCGATGTCGGCGTATTTGTCGCTGCCGACGACCTTGGCTGTGTACTCTTCCTTGTTGGCGAACTGGACCTTCACGTCGGTGGCGCCGTCGACGACGTGGTTATTCGTCAGGATGTAGCCATCCGGCGTTACCACCACGCCCGAGCCGAGGCTGGTTTCGCGCTGCGACTGAGGCTGGTTGGGAACGCGGCCGCCGAAGAACTGGCGGAAGAACGGATCGTCGAACATGTTCGGCCCTTGCGATCTTGACGACCTTGGACGACGAGATATTCACCACCGCCGGCATAGCGCGCTTGACGACCGGAGCGAAAGTGACCAGCGGCCCCTGCTCGCCGGTGGTGGCGGCCAGCGCGGTGAGTGAACAATGGAACATTGTGCGTGCTGGAAATGGTGGCGATCAGCGCGCCCGCCAGCAGCGCAATGACTGCGACTAAAGCAACTGTCGAGGTACGGATGTGACCTTTCATAGTTTTGAATTATCCTTCTAGAGTTTTCAAGCTTCCCTCAGAGCCGTTTCACGCTCGCGGCTCGAAATTTGAGTTTCAAAGTTCAGTTTTCCCGCACGAATCGAGATCCACGACGACGCGTTGGCCGTCGCGCACCTCGCCTCCCAAAATCCGTCGCGCGATCGGCGTTTCGATCTCGCGCTGGATCGCCCGTTTCAACGGCCGGGCGCCGTAGGTTGGATCGTAGCCGGAGCGGACTAGATATCCGCGGGCCCGATCCGTCAATTGCAATTCGATATGACGGTCGGCCAGCCGCTTTCGCAGCCCGTTGAGCTGAATCTCGACAATCTGCATGAGATGCTCTTCCGCCAGCGAGTGGAACACGATCAACTCGTCCACCCGGTTCAGAAATTCGGGCCGGAAATGCTGGCGCATTTCTTCGAGCACCGCGTCCTTCATGCGGGCATAGGCATCGCCCGCAAAGGCGCCCCGGTACTCCAGAATGCGATGGCTTCCGATGTTCGAGGTCATAATCACGATCGTGTTCTTGAAATCCACCGTGCGACCTTGCCCATCTGTAAGACGCCCATCGTCAAGAATTTGGAGCAGCACATTGAACACGTCGGAGTGGGCTTTCTCGATTTCGTCGAAAAGCACCACACAATATGGACGACGTCTGACAGACTCCGTTAGTTGCCCCCCTTCTTCGTAACCTACGTAACCGGGGGGTGCGCCGATGAGCCGGGCGACCGTATGTTTCTCCTGGTACTCGGACATATCGATGCGAACCATGGCGCGTTCGTCATCGAACAGGAACTCGGCCAGCGCCCGCGCCAGCTCGGTTTTGCCGACGCCGGTGGGTCCAAGAAAGATGAAACTGCCGATGGGCCGGTTGGGATCCTTGAGGCCCGAGCGCGCGCGCATGACGGCTTCCGAGACCGCCAGCACGGCCTCATCCTGACCGATCACGCGCTTGTGCAGCTCGTCTTCGAGGTGCAGCAGCTTCTGCATTTCGCCTTCGAGCAATTTGGAAACAGGGACGCCGGTCCAGCGGCTGACCACCTGGGCGATGTCCTCCTCATCCACCTCTTCCTTGAGTAAGCGCTTTCCGGACTGCTTCTCATCCAGACGTTTCTCCTCGCTGCTGAGTTTCGTTTCGAGCTCGGTCAGCTTGCCGTACTTGAGCTCGGCGGCGCGGTTGAGGTCGTACTGGCGCTCGGCCTTTTCGATTTCGACCTTGACCTGCTCGATCTGCTCGCGCAGCGCCGCGCAGGCGCTGCACGGCGTCCTTTTCGGCCTGCCACTGGGCCTGCAGAGCGGTGGAGTCCGACTTCGAGATCCGCGATTTCCTTCTCCAGGTTCTTGAGACGCTCTTTGGAGGCCGCGTCCGATTCTTTCTTCAGCGCCTCGCGCTCGATTTCGAGCTGCATGCTGCGGCGCAGGATCTCGTCGAGCTCGGCCGGCATGGAATCGATTTCGGTGCGCAGCTTGGCGCCGGCTTCGTCCACCAGGTCGATGGCCTTGTCGGGCAGGAAGCGATCGCTGATGTAGCGGTTCGAAAGCACGGCGGCGGCCACCAGCGCCGAGTCCTTGATGCGCACGCCGTGGTGTACTTCGTATCGTTCCTTCAAGCCGCGCAGAATCGAAATGGTGTCTTCGACGCTGGGCTGGTCGACATAGACGGTCTGGAAGCGGCGCTCGAGTGCGGCGTCCTTTTCGACATACTTGCGGTATTCGTCGAGCGTCGTCGCGCCGATGCAGTGCAGCTCGCCGCGGGCCAGCATGGGCTTCAGCAGGTTGCCGGCGTCCATCGCGCCTTCGGCCTTGCCCGCGCCGACCACGGTGTGCAGCTCGTCGATGAACAGAATGATCTGGCCTTCGGAGCTTTGCACTTCCTTCAAGACGGCCTTGAGGCGCTCTTCGAATTCGCCGCGGAACTTCGCGCCGGCGATGAGCGCGCCCATGTCGAGCGAGACCACCTTCTTGTCCTTCAGGCCTTCGGGGACATCGCCGCGGATGATGCGGGCGGCCAGGCCTTCGACGATGGCGGTCTTGCCGACGCCCGGCTCGCCGATCAGCACCGGGTTGTTCTTGGTGCGGCGCGAGAGCACCTGGATGACGCGGCGGATCTCTTCATCGCGGCCGATCACCGGATCCAGCTTGCCTTGCGCGGCGAGCTGCGTGAGATCGCGGCCGTATTTCTGCAGCGCTTCGTAAGTGGTCTTCGGGATTCTGCGAGGTGACGCGCTGCGACCCGCGGACTTCCTGCAGCGCGCGCATCAGGCGCTCGCGCGTGATTCCGAATTCGCGAAACAGTTTCCCGGCCGCGCCGGAGTCGTCGGTGACCGCCAGCAGCACGTGCTCGACCGAGGTGTACTCGTCCTTGAGACGCTTGGCTTCCTCCTCGGCCTGGGTCAGTAGCTTGGTGATGCGGGGCGTGACGTAAACCTGGTCCGGGCCGGCGGCCGAGCCGGAGACCTTGGGCAGCCGGTCGACCTCCTGCTGGATGCGGGTGCGCAGGGCGTCCACGCGGATGTCGGCCTTATTGAGGATGGAGGGGGCCAAGCCGCCTTCCTGATCGATCAGGGCGAGCAGAAAGTGCTCGACATCGAGTTGCTGGTTGCCGTGCTGGACGGCGATGGATTGGGCGGCCCGGACGGCCTCCTGCATCTTTTCGGTGAACCGGTTGAAGTCCATAGGTGGTCGATTCTAGTTGATAGACGCCCGAAAAGCTGAGTGCGTTTCTATCAACTAATATAAGCATACCACCAGCATGGCAGTTCTGGCAAGGGGTGGCTCTAGGTCAGTAGCTTGCTATAAATCAATGACTTGCGAGCTAGGCATCGATCCGCCGGGAGCAAGTCCGCAAAAACGAAGCCATCCCGCTCAACGACTTCGCCCAGCTCTACCGGGATCGGCTTGCGGAACATCGGCCCGGCGTAGGCGAAGGAATGGAATTCGCCGTTTTCGCCGCACGGATCGATGCCGGGGGGCAGGTCGCGCGAGGAAGGCGGCGTCGAAGTCGCGGCCGGCGAATTCGCGCGGTGAGGACCTTGGGGTCGACGCAGGTCACTCGCGCGCGCAGGCCGGATCGGATCATGTCGTCCGCTAGAGCAGGGGTCGGAAGACCCCAGACCGGGAAGAGCGGTTCGAGTCCGGTGCCGCGGAGCTGCTTTTCACGATAGGCGCGGATGTCGGCGAGGAACAGATCGCCGAATGCGATGGCCTGGACGCCGTCGCTGATCGCGCGATCGCAGACGCGCGCGCATGCGGGATTCGTACTCGTCGTTGGAGCACGGCCAGGGCAGGGGAACGGTCCAGAGCGGAAGGCCGGCGGAGGCGGCTTGCGGCTTCGACCAGTTCGCGACGCACGGCGTGCATGGCGACGCGGTCGAACTCGGCGTTGAGTGTGGTGATGAGCGCGACTAGCTCGATGTCGGGATTCTGCCGGAGAACATGCAGCGACCAGGCGCTATCCTTGCCGCTGCTCCACGACAGCGCGACGCGTTTCACGCCACGGCGACGCGCTCGCGGGCGGCGATGTTGCGGCTGAGCCAGGCGTAGAGTCCGAAAATAGCGGCGGTGTAGACTGCGTCGCCTGCGAGGGTCCAGCCGAAGAACGGGATCGCGGCGACGTAGCAATCGGCCAGGCCGGAAGCGGTCCGGGGGTAGCCGTGGAGCCGAGCCAGGTTCCGAAGTTCGAGATCAGGAAGAACTGGACGCTGTTGAGAACCGTGAAGGCGGCGATGCGCGACCACCTTCTGAGTCCCGCGCAGCCGGCGGCCGAGCCACACGGCTGACCAGGAAGCTCGCGTAGATGAAGATCGTGGCACTTGAGTAGGCGGGCGCTCCGTAAAATGCGCCGAGGATCGGATCGGTGATGGCCATGAGCGCGATCGGAACCAGGTAGGCCTGCCAGACCGGCAAGCGCGCGCCCGCGAACAGGCTGGCTGCGCCGACCGGCGCGAAGTTGGGCGGGTGCGGGATCAGACGAGCCAGCGCTCCCAGGACAGTGAGCGACAATGCGACGGGACGCGACGCGGTGTTCTTGGTCATCGAGTGAGATTATAGCGCGCGGCGCGGAGCAAGGCGGTTCGCGGTATCATTGCTTCAAGGTTGTGACTTCGCGGTTCTTCCAGTGCGCGGTTCTCTTGCTGGCGATGCTGCGCTTGTGCCCGGCGGCGCAGGTGAAGCTGGCCGGGAAAGTGGTGGACGAGAATAACGCGCCAGTCGCCGGCGCCCTGGTTTCGGTTCATGCCGCCGGGCCGGCGCAGCGTTGTGCAACTAGTGGCGGATCCGACCGGCGTGTTTCGCGCCGACTTGCCGGCCGCGGGCGCTTACGTGATTAGCGCGACGCACCCCGACTTTTTCCCTCTGCTGGACCGGCCGGCCGAGCTGCGCGACGGCGCCAACGAGATCACGCTGGCGCTGAACCACGTTCACAATACCTCGGAATCGGTGAACGTGAGCGGGGCGCCCGCGCCTGTGGATGTCGAGCAAACCGGTTCGGATCGGCCCTTGAGCGGGCGCCAGATGTTCGAGGTGCCCTATCCTTCGACGCACGATCTGCACAGCGCACTGACGCTGACGCCCGGCGTGGTGCGCGATGCCGGCGGCGCTCTGCATTTCGACGGCGGAACCGAGAATCAGGTCCAGTATCAGTTGAACGGCTTCGACATCAGCGATCCGCTGACGGGCACGTTCAACACGCACCTGGTGGTGGACGCGGTGCGGTCGGCTGGATCTTCATCGGCGGCCGCTATTCGCCGGAGTACGGCAAGGGTTCGAGCGGCGCGCTGGCGGTGCGCACCGAGTCGGGCGACGATACCTGGCGCTATTCAGCGACGAATTTCGTGCCCGGCGTCGACACCGGGCAGGGCGTGCGGATCGGCACGTATACGCCGCGCGTGAACTTCTCGGGACCCGATCCGCAGGGGCCGCGCGTGGTTCTTCAACAGCGCCGACGCCAACTACAACCAACTGCTGGTGCCCGATCTGCCCAAGGGCCAGAACACGCGCACCAGTTACGGCGCGAGCGACCTGCTGCACGTGCAGGCGAACCTGACACCGGCCAACATCCTGTTCGCGGATTTTCTCGACGAACTTCAACAGCACTCCGAACGCGGGCCTGGGCGCGCTGGACCCGCTGCCCACCACGGTGGACCTGCGCACGCGGACCTGGTTTTTCAGCATCAAGGACCAGATCTACCTGGGGCGGGCCACGCTGCTTGAATTCGGCTTCGCGGACCTGCAAACGTTCGCGCGCCAGATCCCGCAAGGCCAGTCGCCGTATCGCTACACGCCCAGCGGCCGCCAGGGCAACTTCTACGTCGACTCGATCCAGAAATCCGAGCGCAAACAATTCCTGGTTAACATGTTCCTTCCCGCTTTTCGCTGGCTGGGGAGCCATCAGTTCAAGGCGGGCATCGACGTGGACCGGCTCGACTACTCGCAGGACACGCATCGCACCGCGTTTGAAAACGTCGATCAGGCAGGGCGGTTGCTGCGGCGCGTGGCGTTCGCCGGAAGCGGGGCTTTGGCCCGTCCCAGTTTGGAGGAGTCGCTGTACGTGCTCGACAACTGGAAGATCCGATCCAATCTTTTCGTGCAGGCCGGGGTTCGCCAGGACTGGGACGAGCTGGTGCGCGACGCCGTTTTATCGCCGCGTGTGTCGTTCTCTTATGCGCCGTTTCCTTCGCGAAACACCAAGATATCCGGCGGCTACGCGGTCACTTTCGATGCCACGACGCCCCGGTTGTTCAGCCAGCCGTCAGACGAATACTCGCTGACCACGAACTACAATCCGGACGGAAGCATTCTGAACGGCCCCGCCGCCACCGTGTTCACCATCGCGCCGCATCTGGAGATGTCGCGCTATCAGAACTGGAGCCTGGGCGTGGAGCAGTTGCTGCCGCATCGCATACTGGCGGGCGTGAACCTGCTGCGCAGGCGCGGCACGAAGGGACTGGCTTACGTGAACGCGCTGAACTCGGGCGTGCCGCTGCCGGCCGAACTCGCAACGAGCTTCGACGCCACTCAGTTCGAAGGAATCTACCGGCTGGAGAACGCACGCTGGGATTGGTACGACTCAGTGGAGTTTCGCGTCGAGCAGCCGTTCGGCTCAGGCTACGAATGGATGGCGAGCTACACGCGGTCGCGCGCGCGTTCGAGCACCGTGGTGGACGTCACGGTGGATCAGCCGCAGGTGATCGCAGACAACGCCGGGCTGCTGCCGTGGGACACGCCGAATCGTTTCTTGAGCTGGGGCTACCTGCCGACGTTGTGGAAGAACTGGGCGATCGGGTACCTGTTCGAAACGCGCAGCGGCTTTCCATTCTCGGTGGTCGACCAAGCCGGCCGCATGCAGGGACCGCCCAATGCCGACCGGTTTCCCGACTACGTCAACCTGAACTTCCACCTCGAGTGGACCACGCACGCGCTGGGCTACCGTTTCGCGCTGCGCGGCGGATTCAACAACCTCACCGGGCACGGCAACTACACGACCGTGAACAACACACTCGGGTCGCCGCAATTCCTGCAGTTCTATGGCAGCGACGGCCGGCATTTCGTGCTGCGCATCCGTTGGTTGGGGCGGAACAAGACCTAACGGTTGCACGCTGGAAGACGCCGGCCGTTTGTCGCGCGAAGCTCGCTACGCGCGAACTTTACATGTTGCCTTCGTCCGCCGACGGCCCATAAATCGATGGCACCGGAATGTCGTTCAATCGCAGGTACACGCCCAACTGCGCGCGATGGTGGATGACGTGGTTCATCACGAACGATCGGATGCACGCGATCTTCGGCATGGTGAAGATGGTGTTGCCGCCGGCCTTGAGCGACCACGGTTTCATGAACGTTTCATCGGTTGCGCCCGCGATGGCAGCACGCGCCGCGGCGACGTTCTGGTCGAACTTTTCGAGCAGCGCCTTGGTGGACGCGGCCGGTTCTTCCTTGTAAGGCGGCGCGCCGGGCGGCGAGACGTCGAACGAATCTTTCGTCATCGTGTCGGTAGTCCAGCCGATCATGTTGGCGATGTGAGTTGACAGCGCCATCATCGCGAACGATTTGGGATGCGGCTTCCAGTCGGCTTTGTTGTCGGGCACGCGCTCCAGCGTCTTGCGCGTGTTGGCCATCTCCTGATCGAATTCAGGCAGCAGGCCTTCTTTGATTGCCATAGGGTTCATTTCCTCCAGGGGAGAATCAATCGGTACCTCGATATCATAGGCGAAGGGATGGCGAAGGTCAAGGATTTTTTGGTAATTATCCCTTGACAACAAGTAGAGCACAAGAGGCTGACTATTCAAGACTTGATGAAGTCAGCAAACGGAGATGGTTTTGGACGGGATGTTGGCGCTGGTGGCACCGTTGCGGCTCCGTCATTCGGGCTACGAACGTTGGACACGAGAAATGGAGTTTCTCTGGCGATGTTCGCGAAGAACGGCCCTTTCGTATTGAGAACGATCTGCCAGAGTCTTTCCTTCGAGACCGTGATCGCTGAAGCCCAAAAGATAGCTCGGCAGCCGCCCTCGCTGAGGAAGAAGATCCTTGCTTCAGACTCGATCACTGCCAGTCTATTAACTGGATCATTCTCAATATTCCTGTCAGACGTAATGATCACCCAGCCGCGCTTTGCGCACTCTCGAATCCAGACATCATCGTCTTCTTCCTTGTCAAATGTTGGAACGTGGCAAACAACTTTGAAGCCAGCCAGTCGCAATAAGTCTGGAAGTTGCTTGTTCCCTAGATTGTGATCTAGGAAGAGCGGCGTGTTGCTCTCAAGCAGCTTTAACGTTGGTGAAATAGGAGATGGCTTTTTCGATGGCACGCAGTTCTATCTCGTAGTCGGTAGCCAACTGCTCTAGGCTCTCTCCCGCCTGATAGCGGTTCCAAATGGCCTCTACTCGTATTCCGGTGCCGGCGATGGTCGGACGGCCCGATCCGACGTTAGGAATGATAACAATTGATTTATCGAGATCATTCACGGTGCGCAACGGATAGACCTTAATAGCGCTCCCGCTGTTGTCACGCTCTATGCGCTCTAGATAGATGTCCAAAATGTCCGAGAACGCGATTTGCCCTAGAAGCGATACGTTAATAGTCAGGTGTTCGCCGTCTTTTCCAAATCCTTCCTCGACGTGTTTTACAAACAATGATTTACCATCAGTAAAAAAATATTGCGATATGAGTGGATGCTGTGGAGATTCGCGGGATACATATTCGAGTGCCTGTCTAATAGCTTGCATCGACACCTGAATTTCAACGTGCTTTTTAGGCTTTTCACCAAACTTTAGAGGAAGCCCTGGTTCAATGACTTGACTTGGTGGCCCGAGGGTCCATTTCTGTCTGGTCGCGGCAAGAACCTGCGCTTCCGCCAAATTGTAAAAAGAGAGAGATGGTCCGTACGGATTGTGAAGGGCAGGTTCAATGAGTCTATCTGCAGTCCGTTTCTCGCCACGAAACACGTAGGTATTCCCGAAAAACCAATTGCGAAGGGTTCTCTTATGTAGACCGAGGTAAAGCGCGACCTCGTCGATCCGGTATCTGGGCACCTCACGGCGGTCGGCGTAAGCCCGAGGATCTACACGCATGAATGGCCCATTATAGTCAAGTGCGCGCTCGACTTGTGCTTCATTCCAGATGTTCTCCCGCATGACAGACCTTTCCAACAATGTTCAGCCGTGTTACACTTCGACTGAACATGGCAGAAAACGCCAGAGATGCGACGGGAACGGGCAAGTCTCTTCATCCGGCCAAGGAAGTGAAAGAGAAAATGCGCCCGCTCTCGCGACGCGGATTTCACGATCTGTTGAAGCGGGCGATCATCTCCGCCCGCTTCGAAACCTCACCCAAAATCGACTTAAAGATCAAGCCCGTAGGTTCCTCTCCGATTGTAGCGATAGCTGTACTCGTCCAGGTAGCTCTGCAAATACTTCTGGCTGACCGAATGGTAGACGCCGCCGATGCCGCGCTTAATCAGCGACCAAAAGCCTTCGACCGAATTGGTATGGATATCGCCAACCACGTAGACTCGCGAACTGTGATGAATCCGCTTGTGCTCATAGCCCATCGGTTTGCCGTCTCTTGCGGACGGAACTGCCCAGACCGCCGTAGCCTCTCAACTCGTCGGTGTAGACAGTGCTCTCAGGCAGAATGTGCTCACGCGCGATCTTCAAAGGGTTGCGCTCTTAACGCTGTCAGCGGCCTTTGCCACAGCGCGGCCCCTGCGTTCAACGATCCCAACGATAGGAGTTTTCTTCTTGTCGCCAGCCATTGGACGGCCAGTGCCATACTTGCGCACGCCGCCGTGATAGGTTTCATCCATCTCCACCGTCGGCCCCTCCAATTGCAGATCCTCGGCAAGCAGAGTGCGAATCTGCCTGAACATGCGCCACGCGGTTTTGTAGGTGACGTTGGTCTCGCGTTGAATCTGCTTTGCGGAGATTCCGCATCGGGTGGAACCCATCAGGTACATCGCGTAAAACCACAGCCGCAGAGAAGTGGTGGATTTTTCGAAAATGGTTCCGGCCAGCGGGTAGATGTGGCTCAGCCGCAACGGTCGCAGGCGTACGCAGTGCGTCCCGCTACGCGGTGGTGCTTAGTTTCCTTCTCGCACTTCTCGCAGCTAGTAACGCCCTCTGGCCAGCGCTGCTCTTTGATGTACTCCAGGCAGGCGTCATCGTCTGGAAACTCGCGGTTAAAGTCGTTGATCCCGTAGCGGTACTCTCGGGGGATCGACTGCTTAACCGCTATGTCCTTTCGTTGTCGGGCCATAACTAAGTATGCCATTTGTTCTACTTGTTGTCAAGGGATAATTACCAGGATTTTATGGAAGTCGCCTCGTTTCTGCAATTTCGTAATAGAAACTACATTCCGGTGCGCCTCATCCAACCAAGTGGAGATGGGAAATCGCATCGTGGTGATGTGAAGTTCCCATCCCCGGAAGGGAGGCATAACTATGCTGAAGAAACTGAGCATACCGACTCTTGCCCTTGCCGCGATGTTGACCTTTGCAGCGCCGAAACCGGCCGACGCGAAAGTGAGGTTCGGGTTCTCAATCGGTCCTGCATACCCGACGTATCCTTACGTTTACAGTTACCCCTACTACTACAATTACGGTCCCTACTATTCGTATCCATACGTTTACAGTCCGTACGCGTACCGTTATCCGAACGGATACTACAACGGGGGTTTCTACTGGGGTGGGCGCCATGATCGCGACCGCGATGGACACCATGATCGCCATGGAAGAAACGAATACCGTCACAACGGCGGCTCCAATGGCAACCGCGTTCACGAGCGTGGACACAACCACGGGCATCGCCGCTAACCGGCGATAGCTCGATGTTCCAGCGCGGGGGCCGCGCGCAAATCTCGTCCAGCTCGCCCGCGATGAGCGAACCCAATCGATCCATCTCCTCGCGGCGGATCAGTGCGATGAGCTCCTGGAAGAGTCTCTGGGCCGATTGCTCGGCCAGAAAAAGAAAACGGCGAAGCGAGCCGGGCAGCGGGTCCAGGGCGCCGCTTAGAGCTGAACACCACAACCTGCGAGAAATCCTTGTTGTCATTTCGGCTAAAGTAGTGGATTGAAATCCGCTCAGCTCGTCGCGCCCCGCACCCTCGAAATTCGTGAAATGCCCGCGCCCGCCGATCCCGGCCCCGGCGAGATCCTGGTCAAGCTGCGCTCGGTCGGAATCTGCGGCAGCGACATGCACTGGTATCTCGAAGGCAGCATCTACGGCATGCCCGGCGGCGTATCCGCAGGTGCTCGGTCACGAACCGGCCGGCGAAGTCGCCGCGATCGGCGCCGGAGTCCATGGGCTGAAACCCGGCGACATCGTGTCCATCGAGCCAACCATAAGCTGCGGCCACTGCGAATGGTGCCTCAAGGGCCAGCACAACAACTGCGCGGCATCCACCTTCATGGGATCGCCGCAAGCGCCGGGGCTGCTGCGCGAGTACGCCGTCGTCCCGGCTCACAACGCGACTGCGGTACCTGCGACGTTCAACCTCACTCAGGCGTCGCTGATCGAGCCGGTCGCCGTGATCGCGCACATGCTCGAGCTCATCGAGATCCCGCCGTGCGCCACCGTGGCGGTTTGGGCGCCGGTCCGATCGGTTTGCTCGCTGCCGCCGTCGCGCGCAAAGCCGGGGCCGCGCAAGTCCTGATGGCCGACAAACTCCCGCATCGCATCCGCATGGCGCAGGATCTCGGCGCCACCGCTGTGCCGATCACACAATTCGGCGAGCTCGTGGCCGACCAGCACGCGCGGCCGCGGCGTCGACCTCTCTATCGACGCAGCCGGCGCGCCCGAAACCATCAACACCGCCCTCGCCGTCACCACGCTGGGCGGCACGTTCGTGCTCATCGGCATCCCGACGCACTCGCCCGTCGACGTCGACCTCTATAGTCTGCAAGCCAAGGAGATTCGCTTCCAGCCATTGAAGCGCTCGAATCACCGCTCAGGGCCCGCCATCGCGCTGCTCGCCTCCGGCGCAATTCCGGAATCCATCGTCACCCATCGAGTCGCGCTCGAACAGGCGCCCGCCGCGTTCCAGATGCTCGCGGAGTATCGAGACGGCATCGGAAAACTCGCCGTCGAATTTCCCGCCTGATGGCGCCACGCGCCGTCACGATAAAATGAAGACTGCGTGCACCACATGCCAACTAAGCGCATCGGTATCCTGACCGGCGGAGGCGACGTTCCCGGACTGAATGCAGTCATCAAGGAAGTCACTTATCGCGCCACCGAAAATAATTGCGAGGTGTTCGGCATTCGCCGTGGCTGGGAAGGCCTGACGCATCTCAACATCGACGACGAGAAGAGCCGCACCCACTACGTGCTGCCGCTGACGCGCGACAACACGCGCACCATCGACCGCTACGGCGGCACGGTGCTGCATTCCAGCCGCACCAATCCGTCCAAAATGCGCGTGCTGCCCGATTTTCTGCAGGGCCGCGAGTTCCCGCACAAAGATGTCACCAAGGACGGCAAGACGTCGACGGTCTACGACATCAGCTCCCACGTGCTGAAGAACCTCGAGGCCCTGAAGCTCGACTCGCTGATCTCGATCGGCGGCGACGACACTCTGAGCTACGCAGCGAAGCTGCACAGCCTGGGCGTCAAGGTGATCGCGGTTCCGAAGACCATGGACAACGACGTTCGCAACACCGAATACTGCATCGGCTTCTCCACCGCCATCACGCGCGCCACCGACGCCATCGCGCGCCAGCGCACCACGGTCGGCTCGCACGAGCGCATCGGAATTTTTCGCGTCTTCGGGCGCGACGCCGGATTCACCGCGCTCTACACCGCCTACGTCGCGTCCATCCGCTGCTGCATTCCCGAATACAAAGTGAATCTCGAAAAACTGATCGATCTTCTGGTCACCGACAAACGCAATAATCCCAGCAATTATTGCCTGGTGATCCTGTCGGAAGGCGCCGCAGTGGGAAGGCTACAAGGTGCGCGAATATGGCGAGGCCGACGCGTTCGGCCATCGCAAAAAGGAGAACGTCGCCGAAGCGCTGAGCGACGAGATCAAGGTGCGCACCAACGAAGAAACCATCGTGAGCGACCTCACCTACGACCTGCGCAGCGGCTCGCCCGATTTCGTCGACACGCTTGATCGCCTCGACCTTCGGCACCATGGCGCTCGAAGCTGTGCTGGCCGGGCAGAGCGGACTGATGGCGGCGCTGGTGAACGGCATTTACACCATGGCGCAGATTCCCGATCCGGCGCTCGGGCCGCGCCACGTCGATGTCGCCACCATGTACAACATCGGATCGCTGCCGGCCCAACTACGCCAACAAGACCGGCCTGCCGATTTTCCTGACGCGGGCCTGATGGCCTGGAAACGATTTTTCGCGAAGCCCGCGCCGCCGCCTCCGCTGCAGCAGATCATCCAGCATTTCAACGAAGCGGCCGCCGACGAAGAGAATTTTCCCTCCACTATCGATCCGCGCATCTATCACGTCCAGTTGATCCTCGAATACTTTCGGCGATCTCAACGGCAAGCGCGTCCTGGACGTCGGCTCGGGCAAAGGCCGATTCGCGCGCGTGTTGAAGGACCGCAATCCCGAGGCGCGCATCGTCGCGTTCGATCTCGCCGAAGCCATGCTGCGCTGCGTGCCTGCAGGGGATCCACCCCTGCGCGGGATCCATGACTGCGCTTCCGTTCCCCAACGATTCGTTCGACTGCGTCTACGCCACCGAATCGCTCGAGCACGCCATTGTCATCGACACCGCCGTTGCTGAAATGTGCGCGCGTGACGAAGCCCCGGCGGCCGCATCGTGATCATCGACAAGAATAAGGAGCAATGGGGCCGCCTGAAAACGCCCGAGTGGGAAAAATGGTTCGAGCGCCAGCCAGCTCGAGCGCCTGCTCGCGAAACATTGCCGCCAGGTTTCGAGCCGCCCGATCTCGTATTGGGAAGACGTCGCTCCCGACGGCCTCTTCCTGGCCTGGCTGGCGGAGAAATGACCTCCGCAATTGCTAGTATGAAGAGAGGAGATCGCATGGATATCACCTTGAAACCCGAACTGGAAAAGTTCATTCAGGACGAAGTGAAGTCCGGACGTTCATTCGATCCAAATGACTTTCTGAACAGGGCGATCTATCACTACGTTCTCGCGCGAGACCTGGGCGAGGAGTACACGCCCCAGGAGATCGACGCGATGATTGCCCAAGGTCTGGCCGAGTTCAAGGATGGCAACACCATTGATGGCGAAGAAGCGTTTCGGCAGCTGCGCGCGCATAGCCTCGAACGTCGCGGCCAGCTTGCGTGAAGCGATTCGTACTCTCGCGCAGTGCGTTGGCGGATCTCCGAGAAATCTGGCACTTCGTCTCCGAAGACACTTTTGACGCGGCAGATAGCTTGCTTGAGAACTTCTAAACGGCGTTCGGACAGCTCACCAAGATGCCGCGTATTGGGCACAAGCGCGTTGACCCTGACAAAGCGTAATGTCCGCTTCTGGCCAGTTGGCTCCTATCTGGTCATATACAAAGAGTCGAAGCCGCTTCGCATGATCCGTATCATCCATGGCAAACGCGATGTGAAGAAGCTCCTCACGAGAGACTAGCAGGAACTGTATCCCCGAAACGTTAGACTAGGTTGACAAGAAGGTATGCGAGCCTCACATCGTTCACATTATTTGCTGTTAGTGAGATGCGATGAAGCGACCGGAGATACCACCGGGTCGACCTCCCTTTCAGACTCCCTGAGAAATTTATCCCCTCAGGCATACTTCAAATCCGAGGACCCAATCCTTGGACGCTGTCAATCAGAACAACAACATTGCTGTGCTCGGTCTCGGCTACGTCGGATGTGTGACCGCCGCCTGTCTGGCCAGCCTCGGGTACCGCGTGCTCGGCATCGATCGCGACCAGCACAAAGTGGATAGTGTTCTGAATGGCCGCGCTCCGTTCTTTGAGCCCGGTCTCGAAGACTTGATCCGCGAAGCCGTTCGAAAAGGCGTGTTGTCGGCCTCCACGTCAACCGACGGAATTGTGGACGCCGATATCGCGATGATCTGCGTCGGCACGCCTTCGGAAAAAAACGGCAACCTCGGGCTCGGGCAGTTGCGGCGCGCGATGGACGAGATCGCTTCCCAACTGCCGCGCCGCACTAAGCCGCTCACACTCGCGATCCGCAGCACCGTGTTCCCGGGAACGTGCGAGGAAGTGGTGCTGCCTGCTTTTCAGGGACACCCCAGCGTTCGCGTAGTTTCCAACCCGGAGTTTCTGCGCGAAGGCTCGGCCGTGCGGGATTTTGTCGATCCCTCCCTCGTTGTGGTCGGCGGATTCGACCAGCAAGCTGTGCAGCGTGTCGCCGACCTGTACGCGCCGCTCGGCGTTCAGCCGCGCCTGGTCTCGCTCCGCACCGCCGAAATGATCAAGTACGCTTCCAATGCCTTTCACGCCGTCAAGATTTCGTTCGCCAACGAGATTGGCGCCCTGAGCGAGAGCCTGAGCATCGACGCGCACGAAGTCATGCAGACACTTTGCGCGGACACCCGGCTCAACATTTCACCCGCCTACCTCAAGCCCGGATTCGCGTTCGGCGGCTCCTGCCTTCCCAAAGACCTGCGCGCTCTCAACTATCGCGCCAGCCGCCTGGACCTGAACCTGCCGCTGCTCGAATCCACGCTGCCGAGCAACGAGCAGCACTTAAGACGCGCCATCGACGCCGTCGAGAGCCTTCCGGCACGACGCATCGGTGTGATCGGCTTGGCCTTTAAAGAAAACACCGACGACTTGCGCGAGAGCCCCGTGGTGGCGCTGCTCGAACAATTGATTGGCAAGGGCCGCGACGTCCGCGTCTTCGATCCGCACATTCAACTCGACCTGATCTACGGTTCCAACCGGAACTTCATTCTCGAGACCATTCCGCACATCGGCCGGCTGCTGTGCGGCCTCGACGACTTGTTGAGCTGGGCCGGCCACCTGGTTCTGGCCCAGAAGCAGACCGAAGCTAACATGGAACGAATCCGCTCCAGTGGCATCCCCGTCATGCGGGTGGTCGAAGGATCGCTACAATCAATCTTGGCTGCCCGCGCAGCCTAAGGAGAACCAACGCCAGCATGCCCCGGAAGGCTCTGATCTTTGGAATCACGGGCCAGGACGGCTCATTCCTCGCCGAACTCCTGTTAGCGAAAAGCTATCAGGTGCACGGTGTCGTTCGCCGCGCTTCTACCTTTAACACCGAGCGCCTCAGCGGAATTTATGCCGATCCACATGAGCAGACCAGCCTCTTCCTGCATTACGGCGACATAACCGACTCATCCGGTCTCCGGCACATCATCGAGAACGTTCAGCCCGACGAGATTTACAACCTGGCCGCACAATCGCACGTGCGCGTGAGTTTCGATCAGCCCGAGTACACGGCCGATGTCGTGGCCAGCGGAGCTCTGCGTGTGCTCGAAGCGCTGCGTGACCATGTCGCCAACACGGGCCGCCAAGTTCGTTTCTATCAAGCTGGATCTTCCGAGATGTTCGGCGCAGCGCCTCCTCCTCAGAATGAATCCACGCCGTTCTACCCGCGCAGCCCTTACGCTGTTGGTAAGGTGGCGGCGCATTGGTACGCCGTCAACTACCGCGAGTCCTACGATCTCTTCGTCTCCAACGGCATCCTGTTCAACCATGAATCCGAGCGGCGCGGCGAAACTTTCGTAACGCGCAAGATCACCCGCGCCATGGGCCGCATCAAGCTCGGGCTGCAAAGCAAGCTGTACCTGGGAAATCTGGACGCGCGCCGCGATTGGGGTTACGCCGCCGACTACGTGGAAGCCATGTGGATGATGCTGCAGGCGCCCGAACCAGGCGACTACGTCGTCGCCACACGCGAATCACACTCGGTGCGCGAATTTCTCGACTTGGCTGCGGGTTTCTGCGGCTTGGATTGGAAACAGTTCGTTGAGCCCGATCCGCGCTATCTGCGGCCGGTCGAGCCCAATGAGCTGCGGGGCGATCCCTCCAAGATCGAGCGCGAGCTGGGCTGGCGCCAGAAGGTCGCCTTCGAGCAACTGGTTCGCCTGATGGTGGAGCATGACCTGGAGCTGGCGCGCCAGGAGCACACTCTCACGCAGGCCGGTCACAAAGTGGTGATGCGGGGAACGCCGCATGGATAAGTCGAGCCGCATTTTTGTCGCCGGGCACCGCGGACTGGTAGGTTCCGCGATCTGCCGCCGGCTTTCGCGCGAGCGGCTATTCCAACCTGTTGCTGCGCGATCATGCCAGCCTGGAGCTGACCGATCGGGCCGCGGTCGACCGGTTCTTCGCCGCCGAAAAACCCGACTATGTCTTCCTGGCTGCTGCCAAAGTGGGCGGGATTCTTGCCAACAGCACGCGTCCGGTCGAGTTCCTGCGCGACAACCTGGCCATTGAACTCAACGTGATCGACGCCGCTCATCGCTACGGCGTCAAGAAGCTCGAATTTCTGGGATCGTCGTGCATTTATCCCAGGCTCGCGCCACAACCCATGCGGGAAGAATACCTGCTGACGGGGCCGCTCGAGCCGAGCAACGAATGGTACGCGGTCGCTAAAATCGCCGGAATCAAGCTCGCGCAGGCGTATCACAAACAATTCGGATTCCGCGCCATCAGCCTCATGCCCGCCAACCTGTACGGACCCGGCGACAATTTCGACCTTGAAACATCGCACGTGGTGCCGGCGCTGATCCGCAAGGCGCACGCGGCCACGCTGAACCGCTCTCCGGAGCTGGTGGTGTGGGGCACCGGAACGCCGCGCCGCGAGTTCTTGCACGTCGACGATCTTGCCGACGCAGCGCTCTTTCTGATGTTGAACTACGAGGAACCCGGGATCGTCAACGTGGGAGCGGGCCACGATATCACCATCCGAGAACTGGCCGAATTGATTTCCCGTGTTACCGGTTATCAGGGCCGACTGGTGTTCGACGCTTCCAAGCCCGATGGCCCAAAACAAAAGCTGCTCGATGTTTCACGTCTCCATTCGATGGGCTGGCATGCCCGTATCGGCCTGGAGCAGGGAATCGCCGGAACCTATGATTGGTTTCTGGCTCAATCTCAGCAAACCATGCATTCGGTTGCAACCTAGTTCCGACTCCTGCATTCGGAAGCCAGACACTCCGGTCTGGGTTTCCGGCGCGGCTCGCGCGAGTGCCCGCACCATCAGCGACACGCCAGGCAGATGATCCGGCTCTTTCGAGTATTTGTGCCCGCCAGCGTCGTGGCGCTCGTGCTGTCGGATGCTGTGCTGCTCTTTACTTCTTACCTCGCTGCGACATTCCTGGTCCTGGATGTCGATCCGCAGGTGTTCCTGCGGTACGACAACGGCTGGGCGCGCATCGCGCTGGTGGTTTTTTCCGTCATGGGCGCCATCTACTTTCAGGATCTCTATACCGAGTTCCGGGTCAAGTCGAAAGCTCTGCTGGTGCAGCAGGTGGGCGTAGCGCTGGGCGTGGCGTTCTTCGCACAGGCGCTGTTTGCGTATCTGGGACTTCAGGATCTTTTCGTGCCGACCTGGCTGATGATCACAGGCAGCGGGCTGGTACTGGTATTGCTTCCAGCGTGGCGCGTCCTGTACGGCGGAGTCGCGTTCCGCGCGGTCGGCTCGGAGCGCGTGCTGTTCCTGGGCACGTCCTGCCTGGTCCGCGAAATCTGCGCCCATCTGGCCGAACATCCCGAAACCGGCCTCACCGCGATCGGCTGCCTGGACGATTCCAACTCCGGCGCAGAGGTCCAAGGCGCTCCCGTGCTCGGTGCTGTCGCGGATCTCAGCGCTGTTGTTGACGAAACGAAACCCGGCCGCATCGTGGTCGGCATGGCGGAACGGCGCAATCGTTTGCCGGTGACGGAGCTGCTGAACATGCGGCTCGGAGGCATCCACATCGAGGACGCCGCCACCACCTTCGAAGCCATCCTCGGCCGCATCTCGACGCGCGAGCTTAGGCCCGCCCAGTTGATCTTCTCCACTGAACTGGGTCCCAACCCGAAACGCGTCCTCGTGCAGTCCATCTACTCGATGATCGTCGCGGTGGCTGCCACCGTAGTCATGACGCCCGTCATGCTGCTCGCTGCCGCTTTGATCCGAGTGTCGTCGCGAGGTCCGGCGCTGTATCGGCAGCAGCGCATCGGAATGAATGGCGTTCCGTTCACGCTGTACAAATTCCGCTCGATGTGTCGGGATGCCGAGGCGGCCAGCGGCGCCGTATGGGCCAAGAAGAACGATCCGCGCATTACACTGGTTGGAAAATGGCTGCGAAAGCTGCGGCTCGACGAACTGCCGCAATTGTTCAACGTCTTGAAGGGTGACATGTCCATCGTCGGACCCAGGCCCGAGCGGCCAGAGTTTGTCGCCGAGCTCGAGAAGCGCATTCCCTTCTACCGCCAGCGGCACTGCATCAAACCCGGAATCACAGGCTGGGCGCAAATTAATCACAAGTACGGCGACAGCATTGAGGACACCGTCCGGAAGCTTGAGTACGATCTGTACTACATCAAGAATCTGTCGCCTGCGCTCGATGCGCTCATCATGTTTCACACCGCCAAAGTGATGCTGATGTCGCGCGGTGCGCAATAGCAATCATCGGTGCCGCGTGTCAGCGCACATCCGTGATCTACACTGAATGGTGATGGCCAAGTTCAAATCGGCGGGTAGCAAGAAGACAACCACCGCCAAGTCCGCCCGCAGCGCGATCCCGTGCCTGGTTCTGGTGCTGCTGGGCATCGTGATTATGTGCCTGCTATTTTATTTTTCGCTGCAATCTTCGGTTTCATGAGAATCGACAATCGGCGCGCGGGCGAGATGCGTCCGGTGCGCATCACCACAACTATCTGATGACGGCCGAAGGCTCGGCGCTGATCGAGGTCGGCAATACGCGCGTGCTGTGCGCGGCGTCCATCGAAGACACCGTGCCGTCGTTTCTGCGTGGCAGCGGGCGCGGCTGGGTGACGGCCGAGTACTCCATGCTTCCGCGCGCCACCGCGACCCGGACGCCGCGCGAAGTGATCAAGGGCTATCCGTCCGGGCGCACGCAGGAGATTCAGCGGCTGATCGGCCGCTCGCTGCGGTCGGTGGTCGACATGACGGCGCTGGGCGATCGCACCGTCATCGTCGATTGCGACGTGCTGCAGGCCGACGGCGGCACGCGCACCGCCGCCATCACCGGCGCGTACGTGGCGCTGGTGCTGGCGCTCAAGCAGCTGGTGCAGTTCAAGGCTCTGAAGTCACTGCCGGTGACCGACGCGGTGGCGGCCACCAGCGTCGGCATGGTGAACGGCGAGGCGGCGCTCGATCTTTGTTACGAAGAGGACTCCCAGCGCCGAAGTCGACATGAACGTGGTCATGACCGGGTCGGGCCGCTTCGTCGAACTGCAGGCCACCGCGGAGAAGACGCCGTTCGACGACGCGCAGTTGGCTCAGCTACTCGCGACCGCGCGCTCCGGCATCACGGAACTGTTCGCGATTCAGAAGCAGGCGATCGGGTCCTGAATTGCGGCTGTACTGCGCGACCACGAATCCCGGCAAGCTGCGCGAATTTCGGATGGCGCTCGGATGGTTCGTTCGAAGTGGAATCGCTGCCGGCCTGGATTCCGGGCCTTGCGAAGAAACCGGCGCGACGTTCGAAGAAAACGCCATCCAGAAGGCTCTTTACTACTCAAAACATTGCGATGGCTATTTGTTTGTGGACGATTCAGGGATTGAAGTGGACGCGCTTGGCGGCGCGCCCGGCGTCTACTCGGCGCGATTCGCCGGCCCGGATGCGACCGACGAGTCCAACAACCGGCTGCTGCTGGATCGAATGCGCGGCGTCGAGGATCGCACCGCGCGTTTCGTCTGTGTTGTTGCACTCGCAAAGTCCGGCGAACTAGTGCGGACGTTTCGCGGCGAAGTGGAAGGCCGGTTGACCGAAGAGCCTCGCGGCCCGAACGGATTCGGTTACGATCCGCTGTTCTACTATCCGCCGTTCGGCTGCACGTTCGGCGAAGCGCCGCTCGAGCGCAAGATGGAAGTCAGCCATCGCGCCCGCGCGCTTGCGCTTGCGATGGCGGAGTGGTTGACGACGCATCCGCCGTCGGATTAAATAGGATGTCATGCGCCTCCCACTCCTTGTGCTGCTCGGCTGCTTCGTTATGGCCCAAACTCCCACTCGCGATTTGAAACTGCGCGGCGACCGCTTCAAGCCGCTCACCTATCAGGAACTCACGCCGCAGCAGAAGACGCTGGTGGAGCATCTCTACTCCGGCGAACGCAACGGAATGAACGGACCGTTCAACGTGCTGCTGCGCAGCCCCGAGATGGGCGACGCAGATGCAGAAGCTCGGCGCCGAACTGCGCTTTCATTCGTCGCTGCCGCCCAAGCTGCGCGAGCTCGCGATCATCATGACCGGGCGCGCCTGGAATGCGCAATACGAGTGGTATGCGCACAGCCGGCTCGCGGTCCAGAACGGAGTGAGCCAGTCGATCGTCGACGCCATTGCGGCGGGCAAGCGGCCGGCGAAGCTCGATGCCGACGAAGCGATCGTCTACAACTTCTGCAACGAGCTGCTCAAGACCAAGCAGGTGAGCGACGCGGCGTTTCACGCGGCGGTGAACAAGCTGGGCGAGCGCGGCGTCGTCGACCTCACTGCGCTGGTCGGCTACTATCACATCGTTTCGATGCTGCTGAACATCGATCGCTATCCGCTTCCGGACGGCGCCAAACTCCGAACTGAAGCCGCTGCCTTAGGAACGCGAATCAGGCAGCCGGCGCCAGGAACATCCACGGCTGCGATCTCGATCGCGCCGTTTGATTCAGTCAATCTGCTGCGGCCGGAGTCGGGCGCCGTCAACACGAATAGCGTCTTGCGATCCGTTGCCGCCCAGCATGCACGCGAACGACGGCTGCGTCGTGGTGATACGATCCAGCAGCTTGCCGCCTTCGGCCACGCGCACCACTTCGGGCGCGGTGGGATTGCTCACCCAGATCGCTCCTTCAGCGTCCAGGCAGATGCCGTCCGGGACGCACGCCGAAGGGATCGAGATCGGCCCACAGCGCGACGATTCGAAAGCGATCCGTCCGGCGCGACGTCGAACGCGGTGAGGCGGTTCGCGAAGTTTCGCCGACGATCAATGTGCGGCCGTCGGGCGTGATGACGGTGCCGTTCGGGAAAGAGCAACTGTCGGTCGCAACGGTCGCGGCGCCGTCGGGATCGACGCGGATCAGAACGGTGGGCGTTGGCTTCACGTCGTTCCTGCTCGTCGCGCCAGCCTTGCAGGTCGAAGCCGAAGTTGCCGACGTAGGCGCGGCCGGCGCGATCCACCACCATGTCGTTGCAGTGGAACGGCGCCAGCTTCCACAGATCGGCGTGCAACGCCAGCGCGCCGTTCGGCTCGAGCCGCAGCACGCGGCGATCCAGCATCGAGACGATCAGCAGGCGGCCGTCGGGAAGCCAGCCGAGTCCGGACGGCTGCTGCGGAACCTCGACGATTCGTTCCAGCCTGGCGTCTTCGGAAACCGCGAACACGGCGTGCTGGTAGAAATCCGAGAACCACAAGCGGCCGTCGTGCCAGCGCGGCCCTTCGCCGAACCTCAGACCGTCAAGAAAACGCGAGTCGATCCGGGCATGCTAAGGCAAGTCGGAAGGCGAGCAGTTCGCCGGAGTAGTTTCCGCCGCTGATGGCGAGCACGATGTACTGCTTGCCGTCGAGCATGTAAGTCATCGGCGATCCGCTCTGCGGCGCAGGCATGTAGACCGCGCCGACTTCTTTGCCGGTGGCTTTGTCGTAAGCGCGCAGCATCGCGCCGCGCAGGCCGCTCGGCGTGGTGAAGAAGCCGGCCTCGCCCGCGATCACCAGCGTCTTCGTCACCAGCGTGCCGATCACGCCCGGGCGGCCGGTGCGCGGAATGTTCAGGCCTTTGAGCGCGGGGTTGTTGCGAATGTTGTCGGGCGTTTCGCCGTGCGCGATCTGCCAGAGAATTTCGCCCTTGTTCATGTCGATCGCGGTGATGCGGCCGTAGGGCGGCTTGATCAGCGGCAGACCTTGCACGCTGAGCGCTGGACCGCGCGCCGTCGGAAGCCGGCGGGACCGGATCGTCCTGCACCCGCGGCAGAACCCGCGCCGCCCGTGCGCCGCGCGCCGCGTCAGTGCGTTGCCCTGGATGAACTGCATGTCGGATAATCTTCGGATCGGGCGTGCGGCACCAGCCCGAGCGGCGTGACGGCGCTTTGCGAGAACACATACAGGATGTGGGTCTCGGGATCGTACGAACCGCCCGGCCAGTTGCTGCCGCCGCCCGCGGTGCCCATGGTCAGCGTCGCGAGCGGGCCTTCGGCTTTGCTGACCACCGGCGGCGTGAAGATCGGTCCGATCTTGTACTTCTTGACGATGTCGATCGCTTCGGCGCGCAGCTCGGGCGTGAAGTCGATCAGGTCGTCGATCGATGACGCCGTTGCGATCGTACGACGGCGGCTTGCGTGGGAAACGGCTGCGTCGGCGAATACCACTCGCCCGGCACGTCGCCCTTCGCGACCGGGCGTTCTTCGATCGGCCAGATCGGCTTTGCCGGTGACGCGATCGAAGACGTAGAGGTACGCCTGCTTGGTCGGCTGCGCGACCGCCTTGACCGCGCGGCCGTTGATGGTGATGTCGGTGAGGATCGGCGCGCACGGAATGTCCATGTCCCAGATGCCGTGGTGCACGAGCTGGTAGTGCCATTTGCGCTGGCCGGTTTTGAGATCGACCGCGACCAGGCTCTCGCCGAACAGGCCGTTGCCCGGGCCGATTCGCGCCGAAGTAATCGCCGGTCGGCAGTTCGACCGGCAGGTAGGCGATGCCGAGTTCTTCGTCGACCGAGATCTGCCCCCACACGCCGGCGTTGCCGGTGTAAGACCACGAGTCGTTGAGCCAGGTGTCGTTGCCGAACTCGCCGGGCTTGGGGATGGTGTGGAAGATCCAGAGTCGCTTGCCGGTGCGCACGTCGAATCCGCGGACGTAGCCTTTCACGTTCGACTTGCTGCGCGGCACGCCGCCCGAGCGATGCGCGGCGCCGACGATGACGACGTTCCTGGCGACCATCGGCGTGGAGTGCAGGCCGACTTCGCCGGTGATCGGATCGATCTGCTGGTCGTCGTTTTCTTTCAAGTCGACGACGCCGTTGACGCCGAAGCTCGAGACCGGAACGCCGGTCTTCGCATCGAGCGCGATGAGCCGGTAGCCGGGCGTGACATAGAGGATGCGCTCTTCGCGGCCGTCGGTCCAGTAGGCGAGGCCGCGGCCGGAGAGCTGGCGCGGCGCCGACTGGCCGCGCTTGCCTTCGTTCTCTGAGTGCATCCACAGCATCTCGCCGGTGGCGGCATCGAGCGCGACGACGGCGCGGCGCGATCCGGCGGTGGTGAACAATCGGCCGTGAACCATCAGCGGCGTGGATTCCCACTGGAACTCGGGACGCGGGCCGAGCGAGTCCGTCTTGAATCGCCAGGCGACTTCGAGCTTGCTGAAGTTCGACGCGTTGATCTGGTCGAGCGGCGAGTAGCGCGTGTGGCCGAGTGTCGCCGCCGTAGGTCGGCCACTCGCCGTTCTTCGCGCCGGATTGCGCGGCGGCGGGCAACGCGGCAAGCGACCATGCACAGAATGCGCGCGGGCGTTCGCAGAAACGTCGCATTGAGATGCCTGGTTCTACAGCGGCGAGTCGGGCCGCGCGATGGTGCGCCACATGTGCGCGACGGGGCTGTTGTCGTTGCCGAGTCCTTCTTTGGGCTGCTTGAAGTGGCGGCCGATGATGTCGACGAACGGATCGATGGTGACCACGGCTTTCGGATCGAACGCGTACAGATCGTTCACCGTGACGAGGCGCGGCTCCATGTACCACTTGTGATTGCGAACCATTTTGTAAGTGGCCTCGATGTGCGGCGGCGGCTCGTAGTCTTTGCCGAAGATGCGGTAGTACATTTCCGGATACTCGTAGCCGGCGGCGGAGTCGGCGTAGAAGCGCAGCGCCTGATGGTAGCGGATGGCGAAGGTGCTCTTCGCGGGGATGTAGGGTTCGAAGAGCTGCGCGCCCCACCAGCCGTGATCGGGCTTGATGAGTTCCTGCACGACGTCGTGGAGCAGGCAGGCGAGGATGATCTCTTCGGTCATGCCGGTTTTGAGCGCGCGCGTGGCGCTTTGCAGGACGTGATTGGCGGGCGCGAAGCGGAGGCGGAAGAAATCCTGGAGCGTGGGATTGTTCGGCATCGGCTCGAGCTGTTTCATTTTGCGGCCGCCGGCGAAGAGGTTGCCGACGCCGCGGCGGTAGTTGCGGGAGGAGACCTGGCTTCGAGGTCGGCGACGGTGGGATATTTTTTATCCTGGGGTTGCGCTGCGCACGGCGTCATCGAGCTGGTCCGAGAGGTAGGCTTCCAAGGCGTCGGCTTTGGCTTCGGAATCCATGGCGCTGACAGCGGCGGCGCCGCCGAGCGTGGCGAAGAACGCTCTACGATCGACTTCCATGGTGGCTCCTTTTGGCTGGGATCAGAGATCCGGGTAGCTCAAAGTATACCGGAAGAGAGTTGCGTTCGCACGAGTGGCCACCAGCGGTTGGTGGTGGTAGCGCAAGTCGGGATTTTTTGTGCGGGCGGGGCGAATTGTTTTGCACGTGGCGGGGCGGGGAATTGGAAATTTGAAAAAACGAAGCCAACCGAGACCAAGCATGTGGGAAGCGGTGAGCATCATTTACAGAATGCGGTATCAACAGGCGAATCAGGAACGCGGGACTTTGGAAAGCGCAGATGGCAAAGGTGAGAAAGCCTTGCTGCAGCAGTGAACAGGGGCCAGAGGCTATCCAGATGATGCAGAAAGAAGCTGAAGGTCGTCCAGGTGGCGGTAGTCTTTCGGATTGTTCGTCACCAGTGGTGCAGATAAGACCAGAGCCGTGGCCGCAATCCAAGCGTCGGCAGAGTTCATTTGGCGTCCTTTGCGCGTGCTCTGATTTCGAACGGCGGCCCACGTCGAGCACAGCAGGCTGTCAGTGTGCAGTACCGAAAAATCGGAAAGATACGTTTCTAGCACCGCCGATCTGCGTGGTCCCCATTTCGCATCAAGGGCATTGGCGCATCTCCGCCACGGTCATGAATGAGACCACCAACTTGGAACCGCGAAGAATAGCAACGTATTGGGCTGCGAATTCAGGATGCCACTTGAAGATGAAGCTGGCTACGTCTGTATCAACTACCAGTCTTGCCGTTGCGGTCGGAGGTGAGGTCGCGATGGCGCTGCTCATAGATGCGGCGTACGAACTCTTCGGTTTCCTCCTTCGTTCCAGGATCGATGTGGCTCAATAGCCTGTCGAGCGAGAATTCGCCGGTCCGGATCAGGTTCGGCGGGTCTTTGACGGGTTGTGCTGGGGGACGATCCATGTCGAATACCATTCTAGCGCGGTTGACGACTGGGTGTGTGCTTGGCGGTCCTTTAGCAACTACAATTAGTGCGATAGTTACGTCCGCATACCAGTCAACACGAGATATGGACGCTTCCGAAATTTCCAATCTGCTCACGCGAAAAGAGGCGCTAGAGAAGCTCCTTGATGGGTTCGAGGTCTGGCTGCTAGTGTTTGGGATCTTTGTAGTAATAGGGGTAGCTGGAGAATCGGTATATGGATTTAGAACCTGGTGGAATAATCGGACACTGCGAAAAGTAAACCAATCGCTAGACCAATTGCGCAATCTGAAACCGCCCGCATGAATAGAGAGGCGAGCGATGCCCGCAAGGACGCGGCGCTAGCGATCGAAAGAGGCGAAAAGCTTGAACACGAAAATATCGAACTTAGAGCAGAACTTGAGCCTCGCAGGTTGAGCGGCAGACAAAAAGAAGAGCTGCGACATCTCCTTGAAGGCCACGCCTCTCCGATAGCTGTCGTATCCCGGCTGACGGATACTGAATCGTCCGATCTAGCGGACGATTTTGATTCGGCCGAATACACCGAACGGTGAGGTAGCTCCAAGCTGGGTTGACGTCGGGTTCCTCCTCCGTAGCCGTACGCTCCCCGCGAAGCGAACACTTTGGGCATCAAGGCAGGTGGCCCTTTTTTGTTGAAGGACTCGACAAAACGGGTCTCGTCGACCGGACGCTCAGGTGGAAAGCCAGCCCCGAAGCCGAGGCTTTCGAGTGGCGAATCGCGCCGCGCTCGCGTCACTGATCGGCAGACGTTTCGATCGTCTCCACTTCTACGACGTCACCATCCTACAACTGAAGCTGATCGCGCAGCCGCACCTCAGTGGCAATTTCGATGATCGTCCAGGGTTGAAGATGCCCCCGCCGGCTCATTAGCGGCGACGATCGTGCTTTCGCAGGCCACCCCAATGAAAGCCAGAGACCTTCGAAGGACTGGAATGACGCACGCTTGAGGGGTGGTTTCATTTCGTTTCACGGAATGGGCGTTGCAATGACAGTTTCTAGGAAGTTCTTGCGCAATGCGTAGTGAATGGTTATCATACGGGCCCTACCTTGACAGGAGATGAAGTAGAAACATGCGGACTACTTGTGTTCCCAGACTGAGCGTTGTAGCACTGATTGGATTTTTGGCGGTTCCGGCGGTCTTCGGAACCACCTACACCTACACAAACATCACGGATGACGCGCCTGGTTCGACACTGGGGCTGGCCGGCTTTCTGGGACCTTACTTGATCAACAGCACTGGGGTTGTGGCGTTTACGGCCAAATCTGTTGCTGTTGGGGAAGTCGGGATCTATACCGGCTCCGGCAGTGGCATCACTGCGGTGTACGTGGGCGGTCTTACTCTTAGTTCGCCTCGCGTGGCCGCCGCGACTGGCTTCAACGATTCGGGAACCATAGTCTTCGCCACCCCGGGAGGCATGGTTTATACGGTCGCGCCGGGAGGAACGCCGTTCCAGGTTGCTGCTCAAACGGGATCCTCCACTATTATTCCCGCGATCAATAATGCCGGAACAGTTGCTTACGGCGTGCTGAACAACAGCATCCTCACGCGTACTGGTGCAGCCGATGCACAAACGCTGCTGAGCGATACGGATCTGCCCAGATCTTTAGCTTTGTCCGCTCCGCTGCTAGCCGGACTCTCGATCAACAACTCCGGCACGGTGGCTTTCTATGCTACTGGCGTGCAGACTACGAACGGTAGTTGCAGTTGTGGACTATTCACCAAAGGCCCCTCCGGACCGGCGGTTCAAGCATCGCCTTTCCAGCAGAACATCAACATCGCTCCTCAAATAAACGATAACGGGGCCATCGCGTTTGCGGGAACCTATCAGAACGTGAAGGGCGTGTTTGTAGCCAGCAACGGACAAGTGGCGACGCTTGTCGATTTGGGAACCCAGGTGGTTTCGCTGGATACCAAGAATGTCAGTTTGAACAGCAAGGGTGAGGTGGTCTATTACGCCAAGTTTGGAATCTCACCATTCGTCCAGGGAATATTCACCGGCCCGGACAAGGTAGCTGACAAAGTAATCGCGACTGGCGATCCGCTGTTCGGTTCGGTGGTTTCGGAGGTCACCAATCCCCTGGTCCCAGGCCGATATTTGAACGACAACGGCCAGGTGGCGTTCGTCTACCGGCTGTCAAATGGGCTTGCGGGTGTTGCGGTTGCGACGCCGGTCTCGTCAGGTGTCGAGCTGCCCAAGATCGCCGCCAACGGGATCGTGAATGGGGCTTCGTTCTCGGGCGATGCGCCCGCTGCGCCCGGCGCGATCGTCTCAATCTTCGGCGACAACTTCATTTCGCAACTGGTGGTACCGCCGGGAGATCCGCTTCCGACTGATCTGCAAGGCGTGAGCGTAACCTTCAACGGCGCCAAGGCGCCCCTTTTCTTCGTGGCTCCCGGGCAGATCAACGCGCAGGTGCCTTATGGGGTGAGCGGTACTTCGGCCACGGTGCAAGTGACCACTCCAGCCGGAACCAGCAATACGCAAACCATCAACCTAGCTGCGGCATCGCCCGCTATTTTCACCGCGAGTCAGAATGGCTCGGGTCAGGCAGTGGTAGTTTTCGCGAACACTGCCACCATCGTGGGTCCCATCAAATCGGGCACCGATTGGAGACCCGCAAAAACTGGCGACACGATTACGATTTACACGAACGGCCTCGGTGCAGTAACTCCCCCGATCAACGACGGTTGGAATTCGTGCGATCAATCGATTTGTGCGCCTGATTTTTCCAACCTCACTCTGCGGAACACGACCGTTCGTCCAGTAGTAAAAATGGGCGGCGTTACCGTACCAGACAATTTGATCTTTTTCTCTGGTCTCGCGCCGCAATTCGCTGGACTGTATCAGATCAACCTGACGATTCCGGACGGGATCACGCCGAGCGGTCAAGTGCCGGTGGTGATTCAGATGGGCAGCACGTCGAGCCCGGCTAACGTTTCTATCGCAATGCAGTAAGCGGCTTTGAAACCAATTCAATCCGGCTTTCAAGTAACACAGGAGAAAACATGTATCGAAAGAAGCTCGCAATGTAGCGGACGCACCGGTGCATGCCGCGTCGACACTCTAGCCGGGCTTGGCGAAAATATGCGCTCATCGCGTTGTTAATGTTATGTCGCGCCAGCAGTCTCCCCGCAGCCAGCACTCTCATCGGCGCCACCCCCCTCGGTCCCGCCAAAAGCTCCGACGGCATCCACTGGTCCGTGCTCCCGGTCAACGTCAATAGCGGACTTCTGTCGGGCCAGCCCGAGCTTTTTGCCCTAGCGGTCGACCCCCAAACTCCATCCACTTGGTACGCCTATGGAGTCGCCGACAACACTACGTACGGCTTTTACAGGACCACCGATTCGGGACAAACCTGGACGGGCACGGCATTCGTTGCCTTCCAACCGACAGGGCACGACGGTTCCATCGTCATCGATCCAGTGACCACCAGCACGATCTACGCCATCGGCCTCAATGTCAGCGCCAAAAACTTCATCATCAAGAGCACCGACTCCGGCGCCACCTGGACCAAGGTGAAACTTCCCGCTACCGTGGGTTTCCCGGCAGTCAGTTTCCCGGACGGCGCCTCACCAACCAATCTCACGACCGATCCCAAAATCACCGGCTTGGTGTACGCGGTTGCCGGCCACTATATCTTTAAGAGCATCGACTTCGGCGTTACCTGGACAGTCCTCTCGACCGGCGTCGGCACGCCCGAAAAGAACAACCAGGAATCCGGCGCTTTTCCAGGCCTGGGCCACCTTGACATCGACCCAAGGGTCAGCACAACCCTTTATGCCTCCGCGAATAATTCCTTCGAGGGCCCAAATTGCAAAGGCACGGCAGCCGGCGGGGAATGCGGTCTATACAAGAGTGTCGATAACGGCGTGACATGGACCCCATTGGGCCTACAATCGCCAAGCGCGGACAGCCTCTCCATCGACCCGGTCTCCGGAGCGATCTATGCCGGCGGAGTCCTGACCGGTTCGTCGGGCGCGATTTTCAAGAGCACAGACGGCGGCACAACCTTTACGCCCCTGAAGAATGGATTCCCCTCATTCGGGCCGTACGTTCGCATCGACCCGAACAACCCCTCGACCGTATATGCGTTCGCCAAGCTCGGTTCTAGCGGCAACTTCAATAGTGTTAATTACCTATCGACCGATGCCGGCGCCACGTGGACTAAGCTGACCATAGCCGGCCTTTGTCCCCTGAATACGACATGCAACGCAAACCAGGCGCCTCCCACTTTTTGGGGCCTCATTATTTTGCCCGCCCCCGCCGGCCCGCCCGTCATCTCGGCGAACGGCGTGGTCAATGGCGCCAGCTTCCAGCCAAGCATTGTTCCGAATTCTTGGGTAACGATACAGGGAACGAATCTCGCTTCGAAAACCGACGATTGGACCAATTTCATCGTCAACGGACAATTTCCCACGTCGGTAGACGGCGTTAGCGTAGAGATCGGCGGGAAAGCGGCTTACATCAATTACATCTCATCTGGTCAGATCAACTTGCTGGCGCCCGACGTGGCATTCGGTCCTTTGCCGGTGACGGTAACCACAGCCGGCGGCACAAGCGCCACGTTCAGCGTTACGTCGAACCAGTATGGTCCGGCATTCTTCGAATGGCCCAATGCGCAGCCGGTCGCCACCCGGCAGGACTTCAGTTGGGCGGTCAAGAACGGAACTTTCCCGGGAACTACCACCGTACCCGCCAAGCCCGGCGATGTGATCATCCTGTGGGGCAACGGCTTCGGCCCGACCAATCCCATCGCGCCCGTTGGCGCGGCGGTTCCGAGCGACAAAACGTATTCAACCACAACGCTGCCGGCGGTGACCATCAACAACGTTCCGGCAACGGTCTATGGCGCCGCTCTGGCTCCGGGCTTCGCTGGTCTCTACCAGATCGCGATCCAGGTTCCGGCTTCTATCCCAGACGGCGACTGGGCGATTCAGGCCAGCATCGGCGGCGTGCAATCGCCCACTGGTGTTGTACTTTCCGTTCATCAGTAAAGGACATAGTGAAGACTCTCAACCAGACTCTATCAGCGCGGATTATTGCTCTAGCTATTCTCGCCTGCGCGTTTCCCATTGCGGCGATGGCGGCTCCTACCATCAAGCAAATCCTGAATAATTCCAGCGGAACTCCGCCGGGCCTACCGAATTACGGTATCGCGCCGAGCAGTATATTCATCGTAACGGGAAGCGGCCTGTCCGACGCTGGGGACCCAGTGCTCCAGGACAGCTCGCTGGGTCTGCCGTTGACCCTGAAAGGAGCCAGTATCTCCGTCACCGTGGGCGGCGGTCGCGAACCGGGCGTGACGACGCATCCCGCGATGTATTACGCCAGTCACACCCAGATTGCCGCCGTCCTGCCCGCAGCCACGCCCGTCGGAACCGGGACGTTGACTGTGACCTACAACGGTGTGAGCGCTGAGGCGAGTATCCAAGTGGTAGCAAGCGCAGTTGGGATCAACCAGTATAACCAGATCCCAATTCCTCTGGGAAAGTTCAATCCTAATGTCGATCTGGGAGTCGCCACCGACGCCATTACCGGCGCCTTGATCTCATTTACCAACTCAGGCGCACCCGGACAGATCATCACGTTATGGGCAACCGGTCTGGGCGCCGATCCCGCCGACAGCGATACGACGCTCATTGCGACGCCCCACGCGGTGAACACTCCCCTGCAGATTTACCTCGGCGGGGTTTTGGCGGATATCCTTTATCAAGGCTCGTCCGCGTATCCCGGCGTGAATCAGATCAACCTGACGATCCCAAACCTGGTTATCACAGGCTGCTATGTTCCCCTGGTGGCAGTGACCGGAACCATCATCAGCAATGTCGTGGTTCTCCCCATCCACGAGGGCGGCGGAACCTGCGTCGAGCCGCAGAGCGGCGGGGGTACCGTTACCGGCGACGAGATCCTACGGGACACGCAAGACACCCTCAAGGGTGGGGTCCTGACCCTGACTCAATCGGATTCTTCGAACGGGTCTGACCTGACCACGATGACCGCGGGTTTCGCCAAGATCAGCGGACTCCTTGCCGGCGCTGTGGGCCGGGCCGCTATTATTTCGCCGGGCGGATGCTGGGTCGCTCCGACTGTCTCCGGAGCTGCGCTCAGCCCCGTGTACCTGGACGCCGGTTCGATTACCGTCTCAGGGCCCGCGGGACTCTCGTTAACGCTGACTCCGCAAATCAAGGGCGAGTACAACAAGACTCTGGCGACCGCCGCGATTCCGTCCTCGGGTGGAAGCTTTACATACACTGGCTCGGGCGGAGCAGACGTGGGGCCGTTCACTTCCACACTGACCTTCTCGAATCCCATTTTCAATTGGACGAACCAAAGCTCGGTCGCCACGGTAGACCGGACGAAGGGGTTGTTGTTTACCTGGACCGGCGGCAAACCGGGCACTTACGTTTTAATTCAGCGGAACATCCAGCTCAACTCCCGGCGGCACGAATCCGGCAGTGAACGTAGGCTACGAGTGCCGTGTGGCCGTGGAAGCCGGGCAATTCACAGTGCCGTCCTATATTCTGCTCGGCATGCCGGCCGGCAGCGGAACCTCGGGTGTAGGACAGTATGACGTCGACACAACATTTTCGGCCACCGGTCTCGATACCACCTCAGTCACCGGAGGGATCAAGTACTTCAGA
Source organism: Terriglobia bacterium (assembly GCA_963792065.1). Taxonomy (GTDB): domain Bacteria; phylum Acidobacteriota; class Terriglobia; order Bryobacterales; family Bryobacteraceae; genus Palsa-89. The sequence goes on along the minus strand of CAWBUU010000001.1, from coordinate 3,149,823 downwards.
CCCTCGACCTATGGGAACGGTTCTTCTATAGGACCCAAGTGAGGCCGGCAGAAGCGGTGTGAGTGAGAACAGGCGCTGTTGACCATCGATCACATCCAGTTCGAATTCTTCATTCTGGGACAAATAGCAAGGCGGGATGGGAACGTTGAGCAGTATTGACTCGATCAACCGGGAAGCCAAAACGTTCGTCCACACATAGCGCCGCTGAAAACTTGGACGTTCCGACAAAGGTCGGAGGAAGATCGTCCCGCCCTTCATCTGGTCCATCAAGGCTTCGACAACGAGGTCATAGGGCTGCGTAAAGTCGTCGATCACGAATTGGGACCTCGTCAGGGTCGGGATCAGCGCTCTCTTCGTCTGGTTCGTAGATCAAGTCATCTTCAGCCATAGTTTCCCCCTCGGGCCGTGGAACGGAAGTATCTATTATAAAGGCTGCATTCTGCGTAAGCAGCGGTCGTGGTATGCTCGCGGCATGGTGCGGCGCGAGATCGAAATCGACGAGAATACGGATCGCATTCTCAGCGAACTGGCATCGGAATACAAAGGCGATTTGAGTCAGGCATTGTCGGACCTCGTGCATTTCTACGAAGGGCTGGAAGCTTTCGCGGAACATATTGAAGCGGCGCAGGAGAATACGCTTCGCGCCATGCTTGAAAGATCCGAGGCTGACTTCCGGGAGGGTCGCACCATGACCTGGGACGAAGTGAAGACCCGCAACGGTCGCCCGTTCCACCCACGAGCGCAAAGCGTTCGCCGATTAGCTCGTTTCTAGCGAGCTTACTTAGATTTCGCCTTTTTGGCTTCGTCGGCGCGGGCGCCGGCCAGAATGCCAGCCAGCGAATAGTTGCCTTCATGGCAGGCATACTCGTAAACCGGCTTCGAGGAGCGCTGCAGCGGGACCATCAGACTCCACGGCCTTACATATGTATCCGGATCGTCCACGGTAATTTCATAGCGCAGGGTTTCCGCATCCTGCCGGGTGAACCGCTCAATGATGTGGAGCTTCGCGCTCGATATGCTCTGAAACGCGCGAGGGCGATAGTTGGTCGTATCCACGACCAGCGTGTCGCCTTCCCAATGGCCGATTGAGTCTCCCAACCATCCCTGGACGTTCGCCGGCGGGTGAGTGCCGTTCAATTTGACGACACGAACGTCGTGGAACATTTCCGTCATGATCATGACCGCGCCCGGCGTTTCCACGATCTGATAGTAGCTCTGGTATCCGGCAGTCAATTGCGGTGAGCCGTACGTGATACAGCGCTCGCCGAGAGGCCGGTCCTTGACGTCCGTTGTAACTCGCATCGCCCCTTAAATGCTTCGCCACGCGCCTGGAGAGCGCGAGGCGTGAGGGCGGGGATGCGGCCGTCCGGGGGGTCTGTAATCAGCGATGTCCGATTCTCCCAGGTTCGCTCGTCATTCCACTCGGAGCCGTAATCCCCAGTCTGACCGTCAGAGCTCTTGAAGCCCTGCCTCAGACCGAGCACGTTATCCAAAACAGCCGGATAAAAGCCGTCGAAAAAGACTGCGTCCGACTTGCCGGTGAACAGCTCCTTGGCTTTTTGCCGCATCTTCGCCACTTCGGCATCCGTGAGAGTGGGACGATCGGCGATCTCCTTGGGCCGTTGGAGCGGAGTGGCGATGTTGTTTTCCCAGAAGCCCTGGAAGTCCGGATGTCCATCCGGCGTCCGCGGGGCCCTGTATTGGCCCTGAGCAAAGGCGGGGACCGTGAGCGCTGTAGCGGTGATCATCAGACATAGACGGCAACCTACAGTGAGGAAATCTCTAAGACGCATTCGGCCTCCCGCTAAGAATCTCTTGGTGCTGCAATTATTGTACAGCCGGAGGCGTGCGGGCTGCGATAAGATGATGAGCCAGGAGGTCCCGGATGTTGTCGAGGCTCGGGTTTACTGCCGCGGTCGTCGCGCTTGCGTTCACGGTCCAGGGGCAGTCCGCGCCGCCTCGCAAGGCGCATGCGTCGAAAGCGATCCCGCGCACGCCGGACGGCCATCCTGACCTGCAGGGCATTTGGGTGAACATCATCGCCACCCCTTTTGAACGGCCCAAGGAAGTCGAGGGGCGCGCACTGCTCACCGACGAAGAAGTCGCCGAATTGAACCGGCGGGCGAAGAAGATTTTTGGCAGCGGGGAGAGCGATGCCGCAGCGGCAGACCAGTATTTTCTTTCGGCCTGGAGGAATGTGAAGGAGTACAAAAGCGGAGGCGCGACCGATAGCTCGGAGCGGGTGGCTGCGATGACCATCGACAACCGGACCTCGCTCATCACGGATCCGCCGGATGGAAGGCTGCCCGACTACACGGAAGCCGGACGGGGCCGCCGGGCTGCTTATGGCACGGCTCGATCGGGGAGGGGCAATCCGTCGGGGCCGAAGGAGGTGGCGCCCGGAGATCGTTGCATCACATTCGGAGTGCCTCGCGTCAACGGAGTCTACAGCGCGGGACTATATGGTCATTACCAGATTGTCCAGACGCGGGATCAGGTGCTGTTCTTCGCGGAGTCGATCCACGACACGCGGATCATTCCCACGGATGGTCGTCCACATCTGCCGGCCCATGTTCGCAGTTGGTCGGGAGATTCGCGCGGGCATTGGGAGGGCGACAGCTTAGTCGTGGATACTACGAATTTCAATGCGGAGTTGAATAGCTTCGGCGTGTCGGAGAATTTACACCTGATCGAGCGCTTCACGCGTGTTGCGGCGGATGAGATCGACTATGAGATGACGTTTGATGATCCGGACACCTGGGTCAGGCCGTGGAGCGCGATGATCCGGCTGATGCGAACGGACGACCGGCTCTATGAGTTCGCCTGCCAAGAGGGGAATGCGCAGATCATGCAGACGATCCTGACGGGATGGCGGGCTAAGGAATGATGATCGGTCTGGTTGCGCCACACTAGCGGGCGTCGTGGCGGAGACGTGTGGCGGCGCCGCGGCTGACCCACCTGTAAGGAATTTCGTCCGTGTCGTAAGGCAAGCGCCAGTGGTCGGGATCTTTGTAGTTGTAGGCCTGGGTAGGCATGTTGAGGACCAGTGCGTCGCAGGTGCCGAGGTTTTGCAGGCCGTGCCAGACGCCGATGGGGATGACCACGAAGGCGGGTCGAGTGTCGCCGAGGTAGAGTTCGTTGAGCATGCCGTAAGTGGGGCTGTCTTCGCGGCCGTCGTAGAGCACGGCCTTGAGATTACCCTGATTGACGAAGAGGCGATCGACGGTGCGGGTGTGGCAACTCCAGGCGCCGATCGCGCCGGGAAAAAGGCGGGACTGGTAGACGTGCACGATGGGCATGCCGGTGGGATCCCATTCGGGTCGGAAGACCTCGGTGATCACGCCGTGATCGCGCGGCACATGGAGCACGGCCCTGGTGTGCACGCCGTCGATGGTCTCTTTGAGGAGCTGCCAATCCTCGGAAATGACCTGCGGATCTTTCTTGGCTGTCTTGATCATCGTACGGGCCTCCCTGGTAGTCGCAGCCGGGCGGTAAAGAACATGATAAACGATCGCAGTGCGAGGGTCTGTCAGTTGGCGTCTGGCACTCCTTTGAACTGCCGCGCCCGGCGGATGTTCCACGCCTTTTTGCGGCGGGTTGAGGCGACCGAACGAAAGGATGTGCCGGAAGAAAAACAGCAACCAGATGATGGACTCGGAACGTGTTCGCCGCAGGAACGCGTGGAAGACGATGCTGGAGAGCTTGCGGCGCATTCGCGGTTCCGCGGCGACCAACAGTTTTCCGATCTCCACGGCTTCCAAGTCCTTTTCATTGAGGATGCGGCCGGTCCACAGCTGCTGTTCTTGGCTGGATCGCTTCTTGTAGACGTCCTTGCGCAGTCCGGCGGGGAATTTCACGGCGGTGAGCCGGGGCACGGATTGGAATTTGAATCCGGCGCTGATGCAGGCGGAGCCACAGATCCGGTTCCGGGCCGAGCGAAAGTTTTGCGGTAGTCCCGCCAGCCGCCGACTTTTTCGGCGGCAATCGCGCCGATGCACTACGCCGGTGGGCGGCAGCCATCGACCGGGCTGGAACCGCAGCATTGCCCTGGCGGGCGGCAGGAAGCGGCCTTCCGCATCGATCATGTGGACGATCGAGTGGGCTACGTCGGCCCCGGCGTCGATGGCGGCGACCATGACCTCCGAGATGATGCGGCAGCCAGAGATCGTCGTGGCCGAGGTAGGCGATGATCGAGCCGCGGGCCTGACGGAGGCCCTCGTTATTGGGCGCAGATTGGTGGCCGGCGTTGACGGGCAGGTTGATCCATCGCACGCGGGGATCGGGGATGGCGGAGACGACTTGTTCGGAATCGTCGGTGCAGCCGTCGCCGACGACCAACAGTTCGAAGTCGGTGAAAGTTTGCCGCAGGACGCTACCGATAGAATAGGGGAGCACGCTGCTCCAGTTGTAGGTGGGGATGATCACCGTCACGCGAGGAGATGCCGCGTCGGCAGACGGTTCAGCCATGCGGCCATTGTACTGCGCCGGGTACGCGGGCCTGTAGCTGGGGCAGAGCAAGCGTTCGCACGCGTGCGCGCGCCTGGTTACTTCTTCGCTGCCTGTTCGGCTTCCTGCTTGCGAGCGCCGCGCATCACATCGCCGAGAGCGTAGTTGCCTTCCTGGCAGGCGTATTCCAAGATCGGCTTGTCGGTGGCCGGCCAAGTCATTTCGCCAGTCCAGGGCTGATCCCAGGTGGCGGGATCTTCGACGGTAAAGCGATAGAGAAGCGTGTGATCGTCGATGCGCGTGAAGCGCTCGATCACGTGGAGGTTTTCCGTCGATCCATGAAAGCGAGTCTTGTCGGTGAAATTTGTAGTGTCGACTACGAGCGTGTCGCCTTCCCAGTGTCCCACCGAATCGCCCATCCAGCGGCGGATGTCCTTGGGCAGATGCACGGCGTTCATGCGGACGACGCGGGCGTCGTGAATCATTTCGGTGAGGATCATGATGTTGTCGGGCGTCTGCACGATCTGATGCAGGTCGTTATAGAAATAGTCGGGCAGTGCGGGGGGACCGGAAGTGGAACCGAAGCCGAGCAGACAGCGCTCGCTGAGCGGGCGGTCCTCCGGATTGTCGAATTCGCCGCGGCGAACCGTCGCCTGGACGTCCTGGCTTTCAGCCGTATCGGAGGTCGGCAGAACGCGCCCGCCCATCGACCGCTTGCGTGCGGCGGCATTTATGGGGGGCACATGGCCGTTGGGCGGATCAATGACGATGGAGGTTCGAATCTGGCCGTCCACGATCGTATATGAGGTACCCTGGTTGAGCCACAGGCGATCGTAGCCACCGACTGCGCCGCCGCCGGCCTTCTCGAGAATTTCGAAGAACGTCTTTCCCCCGGTCTTGTCACCCCCGACGGGCAGGTTGGGGCGATTGGGATCCAACTTCCCGCCGTCCGCGGTTCGGCGGGCGAGCTCGGCTTTGCGAAGCTTGTCGGCTTGTTCCGAGGTCAGCACCGGAGGATCGCCGGGCAGGCGCTCCATGGGCGTCATGGTGGCGAGGTCGTAGGTGCCCTGTAAGTTCGGATGCCCATCCGGCATGCGGGGGATGGTGGACTTGGCCGCGCTCTTGGCCGTCTGGGCGGTGGCAGGGACAGCCGTGAATGAGATGAGCGCCAGGGCCGCTAAGGTGGCGCATGTCTGTGAGATGAATCGCGTGTGCATCTTCGAACCTCGTCGGTTATTTTTGCTGTTGACTTTATCTTACACTGTGGCGGGCGTTCGCGTGACGTCCGTTGCGAGAGCGCGTGCGTGCGGCGAGGGCGTTGCGGCGGCGTCAACCGCGCGGGATCGCGATGCTGGCCGAGAAGGTGGAGACGTTCGAAGAGTACAACGAAGCGCGGCGTGCCGGTTATGATTACTTCCAGGGCTATTTTTTCGCCCGGCCGACGCTGGTTCGAGCCAAGCAGATTCGGGCGGCGAAGATCACTTGCCTGAACCTGCTGCCGGAAATGCAGCAGGCGGACTTGGATTTTCGACGCCTGGAAAAGTTGATTCGCGAAGACGTGTCGCTCTCCTACAAACTGCTGCGATATGCGAACTCGGCGTTGTTCTGTGGCGAAATTCAATCGGTGAAGCAGGCCTTGGCAATTCTGGGAGAAGCGAATATCCGGCATTGGGTTGCGCTGGCGTCTCTTCCGGCGATGGCCCATGACAAGCCGGGTGAGCTAGTAACTCTTTCGCTGGTACGGGCCCGTTTCTGCGAGCGTCTGGCACAGGCCGCCGACATTGGCGAATACCAACTCGGGTTCCTGATGGGTCTGTTCTCTTTGTTGGATGCACTGGTCGACATTCCGCTTGCGGACGCCTTGCGAGAGGTGAGCGTAGTACCAGCCATCCGCCGGCCGTTGCTTGGTGATGCGCCGGAGCACGACGCGTTTCGCAAAGTCTATGAGCTAGTGCGGCGCTACGAAGAGGGTGACTGGAATGCCGTTGCGGCGCTGGCGTGCGATTTGAAGCTTCAGGTGTCGACGATCGGAACAGCTTACGCGGAGTCTACTTTGTGGGCCCAGGGATTGTTGAGGCGGGCGGAACGGCCAGCCCCGGCAACGGTCTGAGCGTCACCACGAAATCTTAAACTTTACGTTTTCCCATCAGGCGATAGACGTAGGCCAGGATCTCGGCCACGGCGCGATACAGGTGAGCGGGAATCTGCTGTCCGACGTCGACGGATTTGTAGAGAGCCTGCGCCAGCGGCGGATTCTCGATGAGCGGGATCTGGTTCTCCAGCGCCCGGGCGCGGATGCGCTGCGCCAGATAGTTCTTGCCTTTGGCGACCACCAGCGGCGCGGGCATCGATTCGTGGTGATAGCGGATGGCCACGGCATAGTGGGTCGGGTTCACGATTACGGCGGTGGCGGTCTTCACGTCCTCCATCATCCTGCGACGCCGCACATCTTTCTGTAGTCGCCGGATGCGCATCTTGATCTGCGGGTTGCCCTCGGTTTCCTTGAACTCCTCGCGCAGTTCGTGCTTGCTCATGCGCATTTGTTTGGCGAAGCTACGCTTCTGCCGAAAGAAGTCGATCGCGCCGGCCAGCAGGAAGAAGGCTGTGGCCTTCCACATCACGTCCATGCATATGGAGCGAACCGTTTCTAACCCGGTGCCAAGGCTGCTGAGCGGCGTCAGGAGAAGGCGGTTGGCGTCCCTCGTTACGACCCAGTAGATGCTGGCCGCGAAGACGCCGAGCAAGGCGACGGCCTGGACCGCGGAGGCAAATCCTTTTTGAGGCGCCGACTTGAGCTTGGAAATCGGGTTGAAGTTTGCGCCTTTGGGCGCCAGCTTGTGCAGGCTCATTCCGAAGCTGGTGGAGGTTAGCTGAAACGCGAGCCCGGTGCCTACCAGGATTGCGCTGGCGGTGACCATCGGAAACAGGGTCCAGGCGAAAGCCTGGTGCAGGATCCCGAGCAGCTCCGCCGGACCAAGGTCGGCCCGGAATGCCTGAGCCAGCAATATGCGGGTGGACTCTCTCAGGTTCAACCAAAGCTTCGGGCCGAATTGCACCAGCATGAAAGTGAAAACGGCAAATTGCAGGCCGCCGACGAAATCCTTCGAAGATGCGTATTGTCCTTCGCGGCGCGCCTTCAGCAGCCGCCGGGGTGTCGGTTTTTCGGTTCTCTCGCCGGCGTTTTTCATGGCGCAGGTTTGGTGCTGCAGCCTTCCGAGGTGCTGCGCAAGCGTCCGGTGCTGGTGGAGCGCGGCAGCTTCCGCCCGGTGACCAAAGTCAACATCAACATGATCGACAGCGCGCGGGAGCGCTTTGCGGCCGAACCGGAAGTGGACGCCGGCCAGGTGGTGGAGCTCGATGGAGATCACCATGCGCAACTTGATGGCGGCGGGAAAGCTGGACCTGAAGGACTTTCTGGCGCGGGCCGACTTGCTGGCCGCGGCCGGCAAAACCGTGCTGATCTCGGACTACTTCGAATACTATCGGCTGGCCGGATATCTGGCGCGCTATACGAAAGAGCCGATCGCCGTGACGATGGGCGCTGCAAGCTTGCGCGACTTGTTCAAAGAGGAATACTATGCCGGCCTCGAAGGCGGAATCCTGGAGGCGTTCGGCAAACTGTTCACCAAGGATTTGAGGATCTACGTCTATCCGCTTCGCGACCAAGCCACCGGCACCCTGGAAACGGCGGGCCAGATGCAGATGGACGAAAGCGTGCACAGCCTGTACCGCCACCTGGTAGCTCGCGGACGCATCCGGCAACTCCACAACTTCGATGAAAGCGTACTGCACATCTTCTCGCGGGATGTGTTGCGTCGCATCAAGGATGGCGATGCGTCCTGGGAAGACATGGTGCCGGCCGAGATCGCCCGCGTAATCAAGGAGCGGCGATTCTTTGGCTATCGCGAGGTCGAATCGGCCGACGAAGTCCTGGCAAGGTAAGCCTCGAAAGGCGCAGCATCGCCTGGCGCCGGAAAGCCCCGCCGATCCGGACGTTTGTAGTCAAACTTGTAACCAAACTTGTAACTAAACTTCTGCGTAGACCTGTCGATGATGAAGTATGGACGTGTTTGTCGCCCGGCAGCCGATTTTCGACCGGGCGCACCAGCTATTCGCTTACGAGCTGCTGTTCCGGTCGGACGGCGCGCGCAACGAATTTGATGGCAGCGATGCGGCTTCCGCCACAACACAATTGATTGCAAATACTCTGCTTTCCATTGGATGGCAGAACATTCTGGGCGGCAAACTGGCCTTCATCAACTTCGACCGCAGTCTGTTGCTGGCTGGCTTGCACTCCGTTCTGCCACGGGAAAACCTGGTCATCGAGATTCTCGAGTCGGTGAAACCCGATGATGAGGTGGTGGCGGCCTGCCGGGAGCTTCACCGGCAGGGCTACACGATTGCACTGGACGACTTCACGGATCACCCCAGCTTCGAGCCGCTGCTCCAGTTGGCCAAGGTGATCAAGGTCGACCTTCGGGTGACCAACCAGGAGGAGCAGCAGCGGCTGTTGCGAACCCATCAACCGCGCGGGATCGCGATGCTGGCCGAGAAGGTGGAGACGCTCGAGGAGTTCAACGAAGCGCGGCGTGCCGGTTACGATTACTTCCAGGGCTATTTTTTCGCCCGGCCGACGCTGGTTCGAGCCAAGCAGATTCCGGCGGCGAAGATCACTTGCCTGAACCTGCTGTCGGAAATGCAGCAGGCGGACTTGGATTTTCGACGCCTGGAAAAGTTGATTCGCGAAGACGTGTCGCTCTCCTACAAACTGCTGCGATATGCGAACTCGGCGTTGTTCTGTGGCGAGATTTATTCAGTGAAACAGGCCTTGGCCATTCTCGGAGAAGGGAACATCCGGCATTGGGTTGCACTGGCGACTCTTCCGGCGATGGCCCATGACAAGCCGGGTGAGCTAGTAACTCTTTCGCTGGTACGGGCCCGTTTCTGCGAGCGTCTGGCACAGGCCGCCGACATTGGCGAATACCAACTCGGGTTCCTGATGGGTCTGTTCTCTTTGTTGGATGCACTGGTCGACATTCCGCTTGCGGACGCCTTGCGAGAGGTGAGCGTAGTACCGGCCATCCGCCGGCCGTTGCTTGGTGATGCGCCGGAGCACGACGCGTTTCGGAAGATCTATGAGCTGGCGCGGCGGTACGAGGTGGGAGATTTCGATGCCGTCGCCGCGTTGGCGTGCGATTTGAAGCTTCAGGTGTCGACGATCGGAACAGCTTACGCGGAGTCTACTTGGTGGGCCCAGGGATTGTTGAGGCGGGCGGAACGGCCAGCCCCGGCAACGGGCTGAGCGTCACCACGAAATCTTAAACTTTACGTTTTCCCATCAGGCGATAGACGTAGGCCAGGATCTCGGCCACGGCGCGATACAGGTGAGCCGGAATCTGCTGGCCGACATCGACGGATTTGTACAAGGCCTGCGCCAGCGGCGGATTCTCGATGAGCGGGATCTGGTTCTCCAGCGCCCGGGCGCGGATGCGCTGCGCCAGATAGTTCTTGCCCTTGGCGACCACGAGCGGGGCAGGCATCGATTCGTGGTGATAGCGGATGGCCACGGCATAGTGAGTCGGGTTCACGATCACGGCCGTGGCGGTCTTCACGTCCTCCATCATCCTGCGACGGCGCACATCTTTCTGCAGTCGCCGGATGCGCATCTTGATCTGCGGGTTGCCCTCGGTTTCCTTCAATTCCTCGCGCAGTTCGTGCTTGCTCATGCGCATTTGCTTGGCGAAGCTGCGCTTTTGGCGAAAGAAGTCGATCATGCCGGCCAGCAGGAAGAAGGCAGTGGCCTTCCACATCACGTCCATGCAGATAGCGCGAACCGTCTCGAGTCCGACGTGCAGGCTGCTGAGCGGCGTCAGCAGAAGGCGGTCGGCGTCCCTCGTTACGACCCAGTAGATGCGTGGCCGCGAAGACGCCGAGCAAGCGCCACGGCCTGAACCGCGGAGGCAAATCCTTTTTGCGGCGCCGACTTGAGCTTGGAAATCGGGTTGAAGTTTGCGCCTTTGGGCGCCAGCCGCTTCAGGCTCATGGCGAAGCTCGTGGAGCTGAGCTGAAACGCCAGGCCGGTGCCCACCAGGATTGCGCTGGCGGTGACCAGCGGATACAGCGTCCAGGCGAAAGGCTTGGTGCAGTATGCCGAGCAGTGCCGCTGGACCGAGGTCGTGCTCGGAATGCTTCGGTATCAGCAGAATGCGGGTGGACTCCCTCAGGTTCAGCCAGAGCTTCGGACCGAATTGCACCAGCATCAGAGTGAATACGGCGAACTGCAGGCCGCCGACGAAATCGCGCGAGGAGGCGTATTGCCCTTCGCGGCGCGCTTTCAGCAGGCGCCGCGGTGTCGGTTTTTCGGTTTTTTCGCCGGACGTGTTTCATGACGCCGGCGCGTTACAGGCCCAGCAATTTGCTCAGGACGCCGAACGCGGCAGCGGCGGATTGCTCGAACAGCTTCGGAATCAGCAGCATCAGGAAGCTCAGTGCCGCCAGCGCGGCCAGCATCTTGGCCGGGAAAGCAAGCGCGATCAACTGCAGTTGGGAGTTGAGGCGTCCCAACAGACCCACCGACAGGTCGATCAGGAACAGCAGCGTCATCACCGGTAGAACCAGCCGGATTCCGGTGGAGAACACGCCGGAGCCGAGCATCATCAGCGCTTCCGCGTTGGCGCGCGACGCGGCGAAAGTTCCCGGCGCGTGGGTTTCCAGGCTGCGGGAGAGAATGGTCAGGAGCTGGCGGTCGAGTCCCAACGCGAAGAAGAGCAGGCCGGCGATGAGTTGCGCGATGCAGAATCAGGACCGTGGAGTCGGCTTCGGTGCTTGGGTCGACGGTGGAAGCATAGGCGAATCCGGCCTGAATGCTGATGGCTTGCGCGGCCATCTGAAGTCCTTCGATGATGAACGCGACCGCGAGCCGGTGGCCAGACCGATGGCGGCTTCGGCGATGCACCCATCCGACCATCGGCACGATGCTTTGTCGGCACCGGGTCGATCACCGGCCAGCGCGATACAGCGCAAAAGTCAGCGCCACGGCGAGCATGATCTTAGCGGCGTCGGGTCCGGCTTTCAGTCCCGGCAGGGGAAGAAAGATGAAGACGCCCGACATACGGGCCAGCACCAGCAGGAATCCGTAGAGTAGCGAGGCGTGGATGGCCGGGCTACCGTGCATAGCGCGACAGAGTCGCCGAAGATCGAGATCGAATAGGCCGACATCTGCTTCAACATCCACGGCAGCAGCAGCAGGAAGCCGAACAGAAAAGCGGCCAGGCGCGGAATGGTGCTGAAGGCGGAGTCCTGCATGGAGGTCGCGATCTGAATGATGTTGACGACGATGCCGACCGCGAATCCGATCAGGAGCAGCGGCGCGGAAAGCACGACGGTGGTCCAAAATGCCTGGCTGATGATATGAATGGCTGCTTCGGGTGTCATGGCGGTGTCCTCAGTAGAAACTTTTCAAGAGCGAGCCGACCACCAGGTTCCAGCCGTCCACCAGAACGAACAGCAGGATCTTGAAGGGCGCTGAAATCATGACCGGCGGAAGCTGGATCATGCCGATCGAGAGCGTGACGGAGGCCACGACCAGGTCGATGATCAGGAACGGCAGAAACAGAACCGCTCCGATTTGGAAGCCGGCTTTCATTTCCGAGAGAATGTAGGCCGGGATCAGAACCTTGAGATCGAGATCGGCCGGCGTGCGCGGCTCGGGCTCCTTGGCGATTTCGACGCAGGTCTTGATATCTTTCTCGCGCGAAAATTTCAGGAGAAAAGCTTTGAGCGGCTTGGCGCCCTGCGTCGAATCCCTGCTGCCAGGTAAGCTGGCCGCTCTCGACCGGTTCCCAACCCTGGTGGTAGATATCCATTACCACCGGCTGCATGACGAGGAACGCCAGGAATAGCGCCAGTCCCACCAGCACCTGATTAGACGGCGCCGACTGCGTTCCCAGCGCCTGCCGCAGGAAGTGCAGCACGATGGCGATTCGGAGAAACGGGCTGACCGCCATGATAACGGCCGGAAGCAGCGTGAGCAGCGTCAACAAAATGACGATCTGCATGGGCGTGCTGAGCGTCAGTCCCTTCGCGTTGGCGCCGCCGAAGACCGGGACCACCGGATCGCTCTGTTGCGGGCGAAGCCAGGACGGCGCCGCAAAGCAGCAACAAAAGCAGCGACGTGAGACGCAGCGGATCATTGGCTGCTCCCCACCAGGTTGTCGGGCAGCAGCGTGTTCAGGGATCGAGGCCGTCCAGCAGCGTGCAGGCCGACGGCGCGGTTCCGATGAGAACCGTCTTGCCGGAAACGCGAACCAGGTGCACGGCGTGCTGCGGCGTCAGCGGAACGCGCTCCAGTACCTCCAGGCGGCGCCGCGAACCGGAGCGCGCGCCGCAAGGGCGAAGCGCAGCGACGCCAGGCCGCGCTTCTTGAGCACCCAAAGCACGCCCAGCAGCAGCGCGAATACCGCCAGAACCATCGCGATTTGTTCAGTCATTGCGATACTCTCGCCGCCGTGGCGTTCGGCTTTCGGCAGCAGGTCTTTGACTCGAGCCGAGAATCCGCCGTTCACGACGACCAGGTCGGCCGTGGCGAGTTCGGCGCCCCCGGCGCGCAATCACGAACGGGGCGCCGGCGGGATGGCCGGTTCGCAGCACCGCCCCTTCCTTGAGGTCGAAGATCTCCTGAATCGTCATCGTCAGATCTCCCAATTCGAGTTGCAAGCGCGAAGGCAGACTTCCGAAATGTTCCAGGACTTCAGCGGGATTCATCGGTTAGCGCTTCAGAGAGAGAAGATCCTGCGTCATTTCGTCGAGCGTCGAGATGACGCGCGAGTTGGCTTGGTAGGACCGCTGGTACACGATCAGGTTGGTGAATTCGCGCGCGATGTCCACGGTGGAGGATTCCAGCGCGCCGCCTTGAATGGTGCCGCGGCTGCCGGTTCCCGGAGCGCCGATCACAGGGGTTGCAGTATCCGCGCCGACTTCGAAGTTGCTCTGGCCGACCGAGACCAGAGACTCGGGATTGGCGATCGCTGCCAGCGCGATCTGCGCGACGATTTGCTGGTTGCCGTCGGAGAAGTGCGCGATGATCGTGCCGCCGTTGGAAAGCGCCACCTGCGTGACCTGCGCAGCCTGAACGCCGTCCTGGGTGGTGGCCGAGAGCGCGGAAGGCTGCGCGAACTGCGTTATGGTCGGCACGCTGTTGGTGTCAAAAAGATTCCAGTTGATATTCATGTCGCTGGCGCCATCGGCCAAACCGGTGATGGCAATGGCCACTTGCCCGGGGGCCGCCGGTGTGGTGAGCTTGCCGTCGCTGTCGAACGCGATGGATCCGTTGGTGAGCGAGGTGGGCGTCCCAGCCGTTCCGGAAGACAGGTCCTCACCGGGAATTTCGACTTTGTAGTCCCACGCGTTCGCCGCGGTTTTGGTGAAGGTGACCGTCAGAGTCGTGAGTGGATCCCAGCGAGTCCACTACTTGGATCGGCGCCGAGAAGCTGCCTGGCTGCGGTGCCGACGACGGCGTCCGATTGGAGGTTCAGGTTCATGAGACACGTTGGTGGTCGCCACAGGCGTGTGCAGAGAGTTCGACGGCATGGTGATGTTGCCGATGGCGCCGCTGGTGTTGATCACGCCGTTGACGGCCGTCCAACCTTGTACCCTTTGGCCGGTGCCGGTGACGAGGTTGCCGTTGGCATCCAGGTGGAAGTTGCCGGCGCGGGTGTACAGAACGTTGCCGGCGTTGTCGTGCAGGATGAAGAATCCGTTGCCTTGCACCGCGGCATCGAAGCGCCGCCGGAAAGCTGGATCGATCCCTGCGTGAACTCGCGCTGGCTGAATGTCGCCGAAACGCCGCCGCCGATCTGAATCGCGCCGCCGCCGATGGACTGCGCCAGCAAGTCGTAGAACGAAAGCGTGCTGGTCTTGTAGCCGGTGGTGTTGAGGTTCGCGAGATTGTTGCCGACGACGTCGAGCGCGGCCGCGTCCGCGTTGAGTCCGCTGAGTGCGATTGAAAATGATCCTGACATAGTGTGCTCCTTTGTCGGAATTTATTGGGACGCAGCTGGGTCTGTAGCGGGTGTCCCGGAAGTCGGTGTAACGGAATTCACAAGGCTCTGCACGCCCTTGTTGATTCCCAAGCAATTGCTCGAGCTGGCTGAACTGCGTCAACTGTCCGACGAACTGGATGCTGTCGGCGGGGTTGAGCGGATCCTGGTTCTGGATCTGCGCCACAAGCAGCTTCAGGAAGGTCTCTTCGTTTGTTAACTTGTCCGTGACGGATGCCAGTGAGTTGGACGAGTTACTGGAAGCGCCGGACGACGCGCTGGTTTGCGTCGGGTGTAGTAACGGGCAGCATTAGTTCTTACCTCCTGGATTCGCGGCATTGCCGGAAGTCTGTTGTTCGAATTCGTCAAGCCAGTTCGTGTTCGGCGCGCCGGTCGCGCTGGGGTTGGCGATCGCCGTCGCCGGATGGATGGTGCTGGCTGAAGGAGCGCTGTCCATCGGTTCCGGAATCGGGTTTGCTATCAGACTGCGGCGCGAGCGGGGCAACCGGCGTCTTGACGACGTCGGTCTTCCAGCCTTGTTGATCGAGCTGTGAAGTGAGTTCGCCGAGGCCGGAGCGGAGCGAATTGCGCAGTTCGGGATCGGGTGCATGCACCGAGACGTTGAGGGATCCGGCGCGGTCCATGATGCGAACGGCGGCCGAGGCCTGGTCGTGTGTTCGCCAGGTGCAGCAGAATCTGGCTGCTCATTTGGGGCTTCGGCGTTTCGAGTGGAAGCGGTTGCAAGTTGTCGAGCGGCTGAACAAGGCTGGCCGGCGCCGGCTGCGATGGTTCGGCCGGCGGCATCGCTGAACGGACGTCGGGGTATGAGGAAGCGCTGACGGAATTCCAGGACAGGTCGGGGCCGAGTCGCGGAGACTGGCGGTCGATGTTGGCGGGCAGCGGTTCTATCGGTCCAGGGGTGGCAAGCGGGGGAGCTGACGGCCGCGGCGACCTTACCTCGGTTGTGCGGGTGAACTCTGCTGGCTGTGCCGGGACCGGTTTGGAGTTGACCGCCGGCAACCGCAGAGATGAGACCAGACCCTCGGTCCGTGGGAGCAGCGATGCGGCGGTCTCAAAGGCGCGGTGGACGGCTCGAGGTTGCTGCGATGCGGGTTGCGACGGAATGACGGGTTCGTCGGGTTGCGTGGCGAGCGATCGCGCGAAACGGATGGGCCGCAGCGACTGCGCCGGGTCACCAGGCTGACCTGGCTCGCTGGATGCCCGACTGCGGAACGAAGCTGCCACGGCGATAGCCTGGCGTGGCGCGGCGTCGGTCTGGGCAAGATTGAGCGAGAACGCAAGATTTTCTGCGGTTGCGCGGACCGGCTGCGATGATATGGCGTGCTCTACCGTGAGCGAGGGTCGTTCGGGAGTAGCAGCGGGCGGGAGCGCTTCGAAGTTCCCGGCTGGCCCGGCCTTGACTTGACCTCGTGGAGCTGCGGAGACCGTGTTCGACGGAGCCTCGGCCGAGGCTTTCTTCGGAGTGTTCTCGGATTGAGCGGGCGGCTGGACGTCGATCGCGATGGAAGGTTGTGCCGGGGCCGCGATTGTCGTTTGCGTCGAAGCCGCGACGGAGAGTTGCACCGGGGTGGGGACGGATGCCTGGCTTTCGCTTGTGCGGCGCGCTTCCGGGCCTGTGGTCCGGGGTTCGACGGTAACCTCGTTGGGGCGCTGGATGGCGCTTGGGTTGGTGGTGGCGAGCGGCTTGGGCGCGGCGGCCGGGACGGAAATGGACACGCTCACGGGCGCTGCCTGCTGTGGCTCGCTGGTGGCGGTCGGTGCAGTCTCGATCGGGCTAGCTGGTTGATCGGGGACTGGCGTAGTGGCGACCTTCAGAACTGCGCTAGCCGTCGTTGAAGCCGCAGCGCGTTGTACCGGAGCCGCTGCCAGCGGCACATTCAGCACGACGCTCGGTTCTGGAGCCGCTGCGACGTTGGCTGAACCTGTGGCGTCCGTGGTCTCCGGGCTCGTCGACTGAAGATCCTGGACCGGTGTCGCGGTTTCGACCGTTGGGCCGAGCGACGGAAGCGTGAGGACCAGAGGCGCTGTCAAATGCGAGGTGCTGTTTAAAGCTTGGATAGTAACGATGGCCGCTCCCGCGATGAAATCTTCACGCGTGATCTTCTTTGTTGCCTTTACGGCCGCGGGCGGCTGGCCTCCTTCAGCATCGCTGTCAGTCTGGGCGTCGGACATACTTTGGTAAAGGCTGTGGAAGGCAGTCGCCGAACCTTGCTCGGTGTCTGACACGGGTGTGCCCTGGCCGGGCGTGAGCACGACCGGAATCAACACGGCGAGAGCCGGGGCAGCATCCATTACGGGCGGACTTATGCAGGTTCGCGGCCAAAGTGCGGTTCGGCGGATTTTCAGCGGCTTAGGTTTGTCGGATCGTCGAGAACTCGCCGACTGGCGACTTAGTTCCGTCGATTCGGCATGCTTGTGCGTTATCCACTTATCGCAAAAACAAAAGCAACTTATAACTTTTCTTTCGATCAGGTGAGTTTGGCTGCGCGCTTGCAATGCCCTTTGTCGCTCTATGGATCAGATTAGTATCTTAGCCGCGGCTGGCTTGCGAGCCCGCATGGAGTCGATGGACTTACTGGCGAACAACATCGCGAACGCGTCCACCAGCGGATACAAGAGCGACAGCGAATTCTACACGCTATTC
The DNA here is from genome assembly GCA_963792065.1 of Terriglobia bacterium. Lineage (GTDB taxonomy): Bacteria > Acidobacteriota > Terriglobia > Bryobacterales > Bryobacteraceae > Palsa-89. The sequence continues at coordinate 3,132,675 of CAWBUU010000001.1, read as the reverse complement.
ACTTCGGAAGCCGCCGATACGACGCATCGGGACCCTTCGAGGCTTCCCATGATCCAGAGGCAATGGACGGATTTTTCGCAGGGCCTGCTGGAGCCGACCAACAATCCCCTGGATTTCGGCATCTCCGGCAAAGGCTTCTTTGTGGTGAACGGACCCACCGGCCCGCTGTATACGCGGAGCGGCAGCTTTCAAGTATCGACTTCCGGCCAGTTGACGACCATCGACGGCTATCCGCTGCTGGACGACGGCGGCAAGCCCATCCAGGCCGATCCGAATCATCCCATCGAAGTGTCACTGGACGGCGACGTCCACCAGCACAATCACGTCGATCGCAAAGTTGCAGTTAGTCGAGTTCAAAGACTCTTCTGTCTTGGTCAAGCAGGGTAACAACTATTTTCGAAACATCGGCAACAGAAGTCCAGCCGCGGCGACAGACATCAAGGTACATCAAGGAAGGTTGGAAGGCTCCAACGTGAGCGCGTCGCAGGCCGCGGTGCGCCTGGTCGGCGTCATGCGGCAGTTCGAAATGATGCAGAAAGCCATTTCGCTCTCAGGTGACATGAGCCGCAAAGCCATTGAAGAAGTGGCCAAGGTCTAACTCGGGAGAACTGAAGATATGATTCGAGCACTGTATAGCGCAGCCAGCGGAATGAACGCGCAGCAATTGAACGTCGACAACATCGCCAACAACATTGCCAACGCAAACACCAACGGCTTCAAGACACGCCGCGCGCAGTTTCAGGATCTTCTGTATCAGAGCATGATCCAGCCCGGCGCGGCCGCCGATCAGCAGTCCGTGATCCCGACCGGACTGCAACTGGGTCTGGGCACGCGCCCGGTCTCGAACGAAATCATCTTCACGCAAGGCGACTTTTCGCAAACCAACAATCCTCTGGATGTGGTGATTCAAGGCAGCGGGTTTTTTCAAATGCGGCGCTCTTCGGGCGACCTGGCGTACACCAAGTCGGGAAGCTTTCATCTGAACGCCACCGGCCAAGTGGTCACGGCCAACGGCGATCTGCTGGAGCCGCCCATCACGATTCCGCAGGGCGCGCAGAGCGGTCACCATCGGCACCGATGGAACGGTCAGCTACACGCAAGCGGGACAAAGCGCGTCGCAGCAGGCCGGCCAGATCCAACTCGCGAACTTCGCCAATCCGTCGCGGCCTCAACAGCATCGGCAACAGCCTCTTTCTGCCGACCGACGCATCCGGCGACGCGCATTACCGGCGCGCCGGGCGGCCAGGAAGGCATGGGGCCGCTGCTGCAAGGATACGTCGAGCAATCCAACGTCAGCGTGGTTCAGGAATTCGTCAATCTGATCGTCAGCCAGCGCGCGTATGAAGCCAATTCCAAAGTGGTGAAGGCGGCGGACGAAATGTACCAGCAGGTTAACAATCTCAAGCAATGACCGCGTGGCTTTTTCTATTCGGCATGATGCAGCTATCTTCAGCGTGTCAGAACATCAGCGGCGACCGGATTCTGGGCGAGGACCTGGCGCGCGCGCTGCCGGCTTTCGCGAGCATGCCGCGCGACGCGGTGATCGGATATTCGCCGGCGCCCGGGCGTCTCGCGCGTGCTGCGGTTTCCGGAACTAAAGCGCATCGGATGCGAAATACGGTATCACCGCGCCGCACGATTCGCGAGCGTGTTTCGAATGGAAGCTTGTGCCGCTTACCGAAGACGCCGTCCGATCGGCCATGCTGCGGTCTCTCGACGCCCGCAGGCGCGCGTGCGAGGTTCTGGCCATGAGTAGGTCGCAAGTTCCCGAAGGAAAGCTGGAATTTCCATTGTCTGGGTCTTTCGGTTTCGAGCGGCGTGGATCCAGCCACGCCGGTGATCTGGCACGGCTATGTCGCGTACGGCAAGTCCGAGAAGGTTCGCCGTGTGGGCCCGAGTTCGCGTGGCGTCGACGACAACGCGCGTGGTTGCCGTGGAACCTCTGATCCCTGGACAGTCCGTCGAGAAACGAGCAGGTGCGAGTGGAGACTTACGACGAATTCCCGCTGCACAATGAAGTGGCGCGCGATCTTGAGGAAGTGGTCGGACGCGTGCCGCGGCGTGGCATCCGCGCCGGACTTCCCGTGCTCGCGCACGGATCTGAGTCGGACCCGTTTCAAGTGCAGCGCGGCGAGTTAGTCACAGTAACCGCCATCTCGGGCGCTGCGCAAGTGGAACTGGAGGCTGTGGCGCAGAGATTCGGGAAGGCGGGGAGACATGATTACGGTCGAGAATCCGCGCAGCGGCAAAACGTTTGCGGCGCGGATCGAGGGCCTGGGACAGGCGGTTGTGATCGCGCAGCCGGGTCTGATCGGGAGAGTGCAATGAGAAGTGCGCATGTGGATCGTTGCTGCTGGCTTTGACGGTGCTTTGCAACCGGCGGCTTGGCCAAAGACAAGAAGAAGCAAGAAGTGCGCCGGAGCCATCGCCGCTTGACCAATATGTCAGCGACGCTTATCGCGCAGAATGCGTCTCCGGAAGCGGCTCACTCGCCCGGATCGATCTGGTCTCCCAACGCGCTGCTGGCGAAGCTTGGGCACGGATCTGAAAGCCAGCCACGTAAACGACCTGGTGACTATCGTCGTGAACGAAACCACGTCCGCGGTGGCCACCGGCGACGTAAAGACCGCGCGAACCTCCAGTGTTCAGAGCTCGATCGCCGCGGCCGGCGGCATCACGCGGATCGGTGGGTCCGCTGGCCAATCTCGCCAAGACCAACACGCAAACCGCGCTGCAGGGCCAGGGTTCCACCAGCCGGGGAGCGACTCTGTACCGCTATCGTCAGCGCGCGAGTTACTAACGTACTGCCGAACGGCTACCTGGTGATCGAAGGAGTGAAGCGCGTGCAAGTAAATTCGGAGAACCAGATCATTACGATTCGCGGTGTGGTGCGGCCCGTTCGATCTGGATCTGACTAACAGCGTGGCGAGCGACCGCATCGCGCAAATGGAAGTGCAGGTGAACGGCAAAGGCGTAGTGAGACGATTCCATCAGCCGGCCGTTTTTCCTGTACCGCTTAATCCTGGGATTGTTGCCTTTCTGATCAGATGACACGCTTCTGTCGCGTTCATCTTGTTCTGCGCTGTGCTGGCGCCCGCCGTGCCATCGCGGCAACGGCATCCATCCGGCTCAAGGAACTCGCCTCGCTCGAAGGCGTCCGCGACAATCAACTAGTCGGCTACGGCATTGTGGTCGGGCTGAATGGAACCGGCGACCGCCGGCAGACCATCTTCACCGCTCAAAGCCTGGCCAACATGCTGCAGCAGATGGGCGTAACCGTAAATCCGCAATTTATTCTGGTGCGCAACACCGCCGCGGTCATGGTAACCGCGACGCTTCCGCCGTTTGCCCAGCCCGGCTCGCGAATCGATGTCTCCGTGGCTGCGATTGGCGACTCGTTCCAGCCTGCAGGGCGGTCTGTTAGTAATGACCAGCCTGCGTGGAATCGACGGACAGGTTTATTCGGTCGCGCAGGGACCCGTAGTCACCGGCGGATTCAGCGCGGGCGGAACCGCCAACACGCAGACCGTCAACCATCCGACCCTGGGCCGCATTCCGAGCGGCGCGATCGTCGAACGTCCTTCGCCGGCCGTCGCGCCATCCGATCCGGTTCGGTTGCAGCTCCATCAAGCCGACTTTACCACCGCGGCGCGGATCGCCGACGCCGTGAACCAACACTTTTCGCCGGAGGCCAAGCCTGCTGGCGCAGGCGGACAACTCCGGCGTCGTGAGCATCACGATTCCGCCGGATTCGCGACGCGCACCACGGAGTTCGTCGCCGAGCTGGAGCAGTTGCCGGTTCAGACAGACCGGCCCGCGCGAGTTGTGATTAACGAACGAACCGGAACCATCGTGATGGGCAAAGAGGTGCATGTTTCGCCGGTCGCGATCATGCATGGCAACCTGACGGTCGAGATCCAGACGACGTTCAACGTCTCGCAGCCGGCGCCGTTTTCGCAAGGATCAACGCAAGTGGTTCCGCAAGTCGGCGTGGGCGTCAAGGAAGAAAAGGCGCGCAATGTGGTGCTGAAAGAAGGAGCCACGGTCGAAGAACTGGTGCGCGCGCTGACTTCCATCGGATCCACGCCGCGCGACATCATCGCGATTCTGCAGAGCCTGCACGCGCCGGCGCGCTGGAGTCGGAGATCGAGGTCATTTAGACGGACGCTATGGATATTCAGTCTTCCAGGTCTGCTGGGGAATGGCGCAAGCGCATCTGACGCCAAGCTCAGTCGAAGAAGACGCCGCTCACGAAACGGGCGAGTCGTTTCACAGGCGCTCGCGCAGGCATCCAATGACGACGCCAAGCTGGCGCGAGTGCGGCCAAGCAGTTCGAAGCGCTCATCGTGGGACAAGTGCTGAAGGCCGCGCGGGAAGCCTCCGATGGCGGGTGGCTGGGGACCGACGACGATCAGACCGGCGAGCTAGCGCTGGAAATGGCCGAGCAAGGATTCGCCCAAGCCGTGGCCGCTCGGGGAGGGCTGGGCATTTCCAAGCAGTGATGTCCAACCTGCATCGCAGCGCGCCTAAAGCTGCCAGCTCCGAACCGCCGGCGGCGCGCTAGGCGACCCCGAGTAAGGATTCGAATCGGCGGCAGCGGGAGCCTCCGGTTGGGTTCCGCGGCGCATGGTTCTCCGTCAGCGGGCGTCAGATTCGTGCATGGCGCCCGTCCAGCCTTCCAGCAAGCGTGCGCAGCAGACGAGCAACTTCCTGCAGCAGGCTTCCGATTGCTCGGCGTGAGCGCGAATCAATTGCTGCTGCATGTAACTGTAAAGTCCTGCCAATGTATTCGAGTATTCCGGCTGGACGTCGCAACGCAGCGACATCTGAAGCTCCGACAAAATCTCGATGGCTTTGTTGACCGCATGCCCGCGCTTGATGATGTCACCCGCGTGAAGAGCCGCCAGTGCTTCGTTCCAGCGTTTGCAGCGCCGGCTTCGTACAGGATGCGGATGAGTTCCACCGGCGACGCGGTTTCAATCGCGCTGCGACAGATACTCCTTTTGGCGGTTCAACGTTCACCATCCGGTCTCCTTATCGATGACGCCGTAGCCGGGATTTACAACATTTCGATACCCGCATTTGCGGGTAGCGCCTACCACATAAAGTCTTAGCAGCTGATTCTCAAGTGTTTGAACTTAGTCGCCGATGTCTTAAGTACAACGCTATAAAAAGGATAAACAGTCCAGATGGAGTCAAAGCGCTCGACTTGCGACCATACTGTGGATCGCTGAAGAAAACACCTTAACTTTGGCTCGCCGGAAAACATGAGGACCCGGCCGGGCCGGCGGTGATGATTGCAGCCGGACTCTCCGGCCGCCATGGATTCCTGGCCAGGAAGCCAGTGTCGGCGCAGTGGTGTTGCGTCTTCCCATCGCGAGTTACGCAGCGGAAGAGCTGGTCAGCCGCCTGCGACGCCGCCACGGCAGCCCTGTTATTCGTTCTGGATCCCGGCGGGAACGCGAGCCGGGCCGGCGAATTGATCCGGCTCGGAGCGTATCCCGGTACATCACCGAACCCGTGCCGGCCCACGATCTTTTTCAGTCGGTTTCAGCCGGCGATCCGATCCGGGCAACGAGCCAGTCAGCGCGGCTTATCGGCAGACGCGCAGGAGTCCTGGCAAGAGCATGTTGGTCGGATCGAGCAGCGCGATGCGCCAGGTAATCGAGATTATCCGCCTGGTTGGTCCGCGCCGCTCGACGGTTCTTGATTAGCGGCGAAACCGGCAGCGGAAAGGAGATTGCCGCGCGAGCGATTCATGCCGCCAGTAACCGGTCCGGCTCGAGGATGGTCGCCGTCAATTGCGCCGCTCTTCCGGACCACTTACTCGAAGCCGAGCTGTTCGGGCACACCAAGGGAGCATTTACCGGGGCGGTGAATGCGCGGGTCGGCCTTTTCGAGCAAGCGCACCGCGGCACGATTTTCCTGGACGAAATCGGCGAGATGCCGCTGCAGTTACAAGCCAAGCTGCTGCGCGTGCTGCAGGAGCGCGAAGTCCAGCGCATCGGCAGCTCGGAGCCGGTTCCGGTGGATGTGCGCGTGATCGCCGCCTCGAACAGCGACCTGCTCGAAGCCGTGGCGAACCGGCGCTTTCGCGAGGATCTGTACTACCGGCTGAACGTCGTGGCCTTGCGGATGCCTCCGCTGCGCGAAAGAGTCTCGGACATTCCCGAGCTGGCCGCGCATTTTCTGGACAAGATCGCGCGAGCAGGAATCCGCCGCAACCGCAAGCAGCTTTCGCCGGAAGCCTTGGACCTGCTGATGCGCTATTCCTGGCCCGGCAACGTCCGGCAGCTCGAACATGCGCTGGAATCCGCCGTCGCGCTGAGCGGCGCGCGGATGCTCCTGCATCCGGGCGATCTGGACTTGCCGGCCGAAACACTGTCGCCGGTCATGGCGCGCCTTTCGGCACTGGACGTGCCGGAAACCGGCATCAACTTCGAAGAGCTGATCATGGGCATCGAGCGCCGGCTGCTGGAGCGCGCGCTGGCGAAATCCGGCGGCAACAAGGCGCGCGCCGCCAGCATGCTCCACATGAAGCGCACCACGCTGATTTCCAAGTTCAAGGCGCTGGAGGTCTGCGCCTAACGCGTCATGGTTCCAGCGCGGACAGCGGCGACGAATCCGGCGCCCGCCAATCCACTGGCTGGCTCTGCGTCTCGACAACGTCGGAGAACTGGGCGTTCCGATCGCGGTTCTGATGATCGTGATCGCGCTGATCACGCCGCTTCCCAGTTTCATCCTCGACTTCCTGATCGTGCTCGACCTCATGATGTCGGTGATCGTGATGATGGTCGCCATGTATATCGGCCGCCCGGTGGAATTCAGCGTTTTTCCCACCGTGCTGCTGTTGCTGACGCTGTTCCGCCTGGCGCTGAACGTGTCGTCGTCGCGCCTGATTCTGCTGAACGGCAACACCGGAACCGCCGCCGCCGGCCACGTGATCGAAGCATTCGGCAGTTTCGTGGTGGGCGGAAACTACATTATCGGCGCCGTGATTTTCCTGGTCCTGATCGCGATTCAGTACGTGGTCATCAACCATGGCTCGGTGCGCATTTCCGAAGTAACGGCGCGCTTCACGTTGGACGCCATGCCCGGCAAGCAGATGTCGATCGACGCCGATCTGAACGGCGGCCTGATCGATGAAGCCGAGGCGCGGCGCCGCCGCAAGGATCTGAGCGGCGAAGCGGAATTTTACGGCGCCATGGACGGCGCCTCGCGCTTCACGCAGCGCGACGCCATCGCCAGCATCATCATCACGGCCGTCAACATCATCGCCGGATTCCTGATCGGCGTGCTGCAGCATCACATGGATCTGCGGCACGCGCTTCGAAACCTACACGGTGCTGACGATCGGCGACGGCCTGGTGACCGTGATTCCGGCCCTGATGATCTCGATCTCGGGCGGCTTGATCGTCACGCGCGCCAGTTCCGACACCAAGCTGGGCGCTCAGTTCGAGACTCAGGTGTTCGGAAAATCCGAGCCGCTCATGCTGGCCAGCGGCGTGCTCGTCGCGCTTTCGCTGTTTCCCGGATTGCCCACCATTCCGTTTCTGGCTTTGGGCGGCGGCCTTGGGCGCCGTCGCCTGGCAAAAGCGTCGAAAACGCGACGCTGCCGTCGGAACCTCGACGGATGCGGCCGAGAAACCGGCCAAGGAAAACATCGAAGCGCTGCTGCAAGTGGAGCCGCTGACCGTGGAAGTCGGACTGGCGTTGGTGAAACTGGTGGACGGCGGACCGAACTCGCCGCTGCTGCAGCGCATCTCGGGAATCCGCAAAAATCTGGCCGTCGCAGCTCGGATATTATCTGCCGCCGGTCAAAGTGAACGACAACCTGGCGCTGCGCTCGCGCGAGTATTCGATCCTGATCAAGGGCGTTGAGATCGCGCGCTACGAACTGCCCGGAGGACAGGAATTAGCCATACCCAGCGCGGGTATGGACGGCAGCGTGGAAGGCGTTCCCACCAAGGATCCCGCTTTCGGATTGGCGGCGCTCTGGATTCCCGTCCGAGCGCGCCGGCTTCGCCCGCAGCCGCGGCTACACGGTGGTGGACGACGTCAGCGTGCTGGGCACGCATCTCTCCGAAGTCGTGCGCCGGCACGCTCACGAACTGTTCAGCCGCCAGGACGCGAAGAACTACTGCGACCGCGTTGCGCAGAGCAACCCGAAGGTGGTGGAAGATTTGGTACCAAAAATGCTATCGCTAGCCGTGATTCAACGAGTGCTTCAAAATCTTCTTCGCGAACGGATCCCGATTCGCGACTCGGTTACGATTCTGGAAGCGCTCAGCGAAGGTGCGCAAATGACCAAGAACCCGGTGATGCTCACCGAGTATGTTCGCCAGGCGATCCGCCGCGTGCATCGTCAAGCCGCACGTGAATCCGCAAGGCGAGCTTCCGGTGTACCTGGTGGAACCCGCCGCCGAGCAGATGGTGGAATCGGCCGTGGAGCACAGCGAAAACAACAGCATGCTCGGCCTGGCGCCGCAGGCGGCCCGCGACTTCGTGGGCAATGTCGCGCGCAAGCTGGAGCGGCCGGATCTGTCGGCGGTGGTGCTCACGGGTCCGAGCGTGCGGCCGTTCGTCAAGCAGCTTCTGGAAACCGCCTTTCCCGGACGTGACGGTTCTCTCGCATAGCGAAGTGCCGCCGGAGACCAGGGTGAAGTCGCTAGGCTGGATCGGATGAGGATGCCATGCAATCAGAAACACCTTCCATGAAAATCAGATCGTACTTCTCGCACTCGGTGGAGCAAGCCATCCAGGAGGCGCGGCGAGGAACTGGGAGGCGAAGCCGTGTTGATTACTTCGCGGCGCGCCGCTCCGCATGACCGGCACCTGGGCGCCTACGAAGTCGTGTTCGGCAGCTCGAGGCCCCGAGCCGAGCCACTCCGCGCGCTCCGACCCAGGATCTGAATCGCGAACTGGCAGCGTTGCGCGACCAGATGGAGAGCATCAAGCGAGCGCTGGCGGCCGGCGCGGCCGCACCGGGCGCCGGACAGCTTCGCGCAGCCCGAGTTCGCACAGCTTTATCAGCAGCTGCCTGCGGCGGGTTTGGACGCGGCGCTGGCGCAACAGATCATCGACGACGCCTGCCAGCGCCGCGCAGGACTTGCCGCCGGCGCAACGATCCTCGAATCCGGCGCTCGAGGCAATCGTGGCGCAGAGCATCCGCAAGCGGCTGCGGTTCGCGCCGGATTCCGTCTCCGGCGATCCCAGGATTCGAAGCGCATGCGTGATTCTTCGTCGGACCGCCGGGCGCCGGCAAAACCGCAACGCTGGCGAAAATCGCGATTCACGAATGTCTCGGCGACGCAGGCTGTCCGCCCGCATCATTTCGGTGGACCCGTATCGCGTTGGCTCGCATGAAAAACTTCGCAGCCTGGCGAAAATCATGGGGCTCGGATTCACCGCCGCAAGCACGCATCCGTCGAATTCATGGAAGCGGTCGACGAGTTCCGCAGCAAAGACATCCTGCTGATCGATACGCCCGGCTTCAGCGCCAGCGACTTCGAGAGCGCCCGCGATCTGGCCGGATGCCTGTCGCAAATGAATCCCAAGGAGACTCCACCTGGTGCTTGCCCGCCTCGATGAGCGCGAAAGTTCTGCAGCGCTACATTCGGCTGTATTCGGAATTCCAGCCGGATTATCTGTTGCTCACCAAACTGGACGAAGCCGATTCGCATGCGGCGTGCCTCGGCGCGGCGATCGAAGCCGAACAAGCCGCTTTCGTTTTTCACCACGGGGCAAAGCATCCCGGAAGACATCCAGCCGGCCAGCGCGGAGCCGTTGCTCGGCAATCTCTTCGGCCAGCGCGCGGCGGCAATCTCGGCGGCGTAACCGATAATGGCATCCAACGCACTCACAAATTCGGCCTTCTACACGTGCTTCCCGCGCTCGAAGCGGAGGAACGGGAACGTCTGATCCTGGATCATCTGTCCAACGTGCGCTGGATCGCCATGCGCATTCACGAACGGATCAGCGGCGCGGTCAGCCTGGACGACCTCGTCTCGGCCGGCACCATCGGCCTGATCAACGCCGTCGACAGCTACGATCCGAAATTCAACGTCAAGCTCAAGACCTACGCCGAGTACCGGATTCGCGGCGCCATTCTGGACAGCATTCGAGGCCTGGACGGAGTTCCCGCGCACAAGCGCAAAAGGCTGAAGGAAATCGAAACCGCCATCGCAGCCGCCGAGCAGCGCCTGCAGCGAGTGCCGAGCGAAGAAGAAATCGCCGTCGAACTGCGCGTCTCACTGGCCGAATACCAAGTCGAGTCTGGCGGAGCTGCGCGCGCGTCAGCCTGGGAAGCCTGGACGAAGTAGCGGACGGATTTTCCGAAAGCCGGCTGCTGCGCTACGTCGCCCAGGACGAGGAGAACCAGCCCGCCCGCATCCTGGAGCGCGCGGAGTTCGAAAAGCTGCTGGTCGACGCCGTGAATCAACATGCCGCGCCTGGAAAAAACCATCCTGACGCTGTATTTCAAGGAAGAGCAGAACCTGCAGGAAATCGCCCAGATTCTGGGACTCCACACCACGCGCGTTTGTCAGTTGAAGGCGCAGGCCCTGCTGCGGCTGCGCGCGTACGTTGTCAGGAAATGGCCGAGCACTCGGGGGATTCTGTAATGAGGGCCGGAAGAAGCAACCGACATCAACGTGAGCTCGGCCGGAAACAAGCGAGATCCGCCGCTGCCCTTCCGCCGCCACGCCCGCCGTCTCGCCGGCGGCGCCTCGGCTCATGGGAGTCAAGCTGCCGATTCGCGTATTGATGGGACGCACCCAGATGTGCCTTCGCGATATCACGCTGCTGGGATCCGGTTCGGTGGTGGAGCTGGAGTGCTCGCCCGACGACCCGGTGGAAATCGTCGTCAATGACCGCGTGATCGCGCAGGGCGAGATCGTCGTGGTGGGCGGAAATTACGGCGTGCGAATCACCAGGATTGCCACCGGCGGCGAGGCACGGCCAGCCGTCGACGGCGACCGATCTGCTGCGTCTTTCCGAGAGGTTGAGATAATGCAAATTCTCGTGGGCGATGATTCCGTACCTGCTCCTTGCGGCGATCCTGGCGATTCCGCTTGGCCGCTGATCGTTCGCGATCGACTTTCGCGTGCGCCGGCTTGGCAAGTCCGTGCGCGCAATTGTGATGCCGCCATCCAAGCGGAAGCGGCCCAGCTCACCAACGCAGTGAATGAACTGAAGCGAAGAGTCGGCGGAACTCGAGAATGCCGGAGGAATCGCAACAATCCCGGACCGCAAGAAGCCGGCCTGAGCGACATGGCGCGCGGCAAGATACTGAAGATGCACCGCGTCGGCCGGGCATCCGAGCAGATCGCCGAGACGCTGGGCCTGCCCAAAGGCGAGGTGGATCTGCTGGTTAAGGTCCACAAGATTGTCATGCAGCCTTACGAAGGCGCCGCTCTCGGTAGAAAAGCTAGGGGCATAAAAAGACTAAACCGGCTGCCAGAACATGCGATACGAGAAAGGGCAGAACTGAGGAAGCGATGAAGATCAAGACTGGGGACGCAACGGACGCCGCACAGGTCAATCTGGAACAGTCTCGCTCGGCGCGTGCGGCCGGCCGCTGGCGCCGATACCGTCGGGTCCAACGCGATTGGCCGCTCCACGACCGCCGATTCGATCACCCTGACGTCCACCAGAGACTTGGTCCAGCAGGCGCTTAACTCCGGATCCGAAGCGCGGCTGGCCCGCATCCTGGAACTGAAGCAGCAGATCGAGAGCAACCAGTATCAGGTCGATCCGCTGGCCGTCAGCCGAGCGCTCATTGATGCCCATCTGGCGGACGATTAACGGCCCGTGTCATGAACACAGGGACTCCAGCTCAGTATGGCGATGTACGGGAGTGCATTTGCGCCGCCACGCTCCAACATGGACAAGGTCAGGCGGCTGCTGGCTCACGGATCGGTGGACAACGCCGAAGAGTGCGCCGCGATTTTGCGCGAAATCGAAGTGCAGCTTGGCTGTGCAGTAGCGATCCTGCGAGCCGGCGGCGCCTCGGATCCCGGGCATCGAGTCGCGCTCCTTGCTGGAGGAGCTGCAGCGAGAAGTAGCTGTGCTGGCTCAGTTGTTCGCGGAAGCCGACAAGCTCTTCAGTGGCTGGCTGCGCGCCGTCCAGTCCAAACGCGCCGGATACAACGGCCGGGGCCAGGCCGCGCCGCTGGTGCTGGTCAGCAAGATGAACGTGGAAGGATGAAGCATCGTGGGTGACCTGTTCTGCGACACTGCGTTCCGCCGCCAGCGCCCTGGACGCGTTCCAGCGCGCTGTCGACGTGACCCAGAACAACGTCACCAACGCCAACAGTCCCGGCTACGCGAAACAAGTCCCTACGCTGGTATCGCTCGATTTCCAGACCAACACGGGAATCACCGGCGGCGTCCGGGAACAAACCGAGGACACTCGCAGCTCATTCGCCGACAGCGCGGTTCAGCAGCAACTCTCGCTGCTCGGACAGTTCCAGCAGCTTCAGACGTCGCTCGCGCCACTGCAGACAGTGCTGGATGTTTCCTCCAACAGCGCGATCCCGACGGCGTTGAGCAACCTGTTCCAAAGCTTCTCGCAGTGGAGCGCGCATCCCAGCGACGTCACCTCTCAGTCCCTGGTCATCAGTGCAGCCCAGCAAGCCGCTTCGGCGTTCCAGCAAACGGCCGCCCAGTTTGCCAGCGTTCGCAGTCTGACGGACCGGGACTTGCAAACCACCGTCGACAAGATCAACCAGGACGCTCTTCAAATTGCCGACTACAACCAGAGCGTGGTCGAAGAACGCATCGCCGGACGCGGGGCGCGACGCGCGATTGCACGCGGTGCTTGAGGATCTCTCCTCGCTTGCGGATATCCAGGTGATCCCTGGCCTCGGGGCTACCGTGACGGTTCTGCTTGGCGGACAGACGCCGCTGGTCATCGGAACCAAGGTTAATGCGCTGCAGGTGGAAGATGTCACGGCGGCGAACCCCGTTGGGCCTCCCAACAAGACCATCGTCGACAGCACCGGCCGGGATGTCTCGGCGCAGGTAACATCAGGCAGCTTGTCCGCGCTTCTCGACGTTAGGAACAATCTGATCCCGTCGCTAGCGGGGGGAGGAACACAGGCCGGCGACCTGAATGTGCTGGCGCAAGGCCTGGCCGACACGGTGAACAATCTGCTGGCCCAGGGATCTACTATCATTGACGCCGCCTTATCAGCCTGGCAGCCCGCTGTTCACTTACAACGCCAGCTCACCGTCCGGCGTCGCGGCGAGCCTGGGCGTGAATCCGGCTCTCGGCGCCGGCCAGCTAGCGGGTGTCGATCCGGGGCCGCCGCTCGCTTCCAACGGCATCGCGCTCCAACTCGCGGGCCTGGATAGCGATCCCGCACGGCCAGATCAACGGCTTGAGCTTTTACGCAGTTCTTCAGCACTCTCGCATCGCGAGTCGGAACTGCGGCCAGCCGCGCGGACACCAACGCTGCCGCGCAGTCTCAGCTTGTGGCGCAGGCCAAGACGCTGCGGCAGCAGGTCTCCGGAGTATCTATCGACGAAGAAGCGATCCGGCTTATCCAACTGCAGAGCGCCTATCAGGCCGCGAGCAAGGTAGTTACTATCGTCGACCAACTTACTCAGGCACTTATCGACATGGTGCATTAGTCACTTAGAAAGGCGTCGTTATGATCAGTGGACTCGATCCGGCCAATGAGCAAGTTCCTGGCGTCGCTAAACAGCCTGCAGTCCCGTCTCGAAACTACCCAGCAGCAACTTTCCAGCGGCCTGCGCGTCAACCAAGCGTCGGATTCGCCTGGTGACCTCGCCGATATTTTTCAAGCGCGGGCCGACCTGTCGCGGGCAGCGCAGGTCAGCCATAACCTCACAACCGTACAGTCGCAGGTCAACACCGCGGATTCGGCGCTGCAAAGCGCCACTCAACTGCTGGACCAGGCTGGCACGCTGGCCGCCCAAGGCGCTAACAGTACCGCGACAGCGGACCAACGCCAGGCCATTGCCCTTCAGGTTCAGGCGATCCTCTCGCAATTGGTGGCGCTGAGCCGCAGCCAGGTGGACGGTGTTTATATCTTCAGTGGCGACGCCGGCGGCTCGCCCGCCTATCAGCTCAATTCGGCCAGCCCGACGGGCGTCGATCGTCTGCTTCTCACCACGTCCACACAGCAGCTCGCGGACACCTCCGGCGTCAGCTTTCCATTCGCGTTGACGGCTCAGGACATTTTCGACAAGCGCGATGGCAGCGACAATCCGGCGCCGGAGAATGTTTTTGCGGCAGTCAACAGCCTGCAGCTTGCCTTGCAGGCCAATGACCAGACAGCGATTTCGCAGTCCATCGATTCCATCCACGCCGCCAGCACGCACCTTAACCAGCAGCTTGGTTTCTATGGCGCTGCTCAGAACCGCATCAGCACATCGCTTGACTTAGCACAGAAGTTTCAAGTGCAGACGCAAACCCGGTTGGGCGACTTACAAGATGCGGACGCTGCATCGCTGGCTGTGCAGTTGACGCAGGATACTACGACTCTCAATGCTGCGATGGCTGCGCAGGCCCGCAAACCACATACAACGCTATTTGACTATCTGCCGATCGGCATAGTTCGGTGAGCCTTGAAAAGTTTACTTTCAATAACGCTTGAGAAACATCGATATGTCTGACATATGGAAAATCAGACACGATGCGAGCATGAGAACGCGACCAGCGTGGCAGCGAGAATTCTAGCCGCCTATCGAACCGGCAGCGACGCCGATTTGCGCCGGGAACTCGCCCGCACTCAGATGTTGCCTCGCAGCATGCGCGAGAGCGATGCCTTCGAAGCCGAGAAGCGCGAGTTATTGAACGGCGTGATCGAATCGCTGGACTCCCCACGTCCGGAGCGTGTCTCAGCCGCGATTCAATTGCTGGAACACCTGGCAAAAGACGCCGTGATTGTCCTTACGCGGTAAAGTCCTCGGCCTGAAACGCTCTTCGAGAACCTGTGCTCACGATTTGGCCGCTGAAGCCCGCGCTGCCGTTCAGCGTGCAGACCACCTTGCGCTCCACCGGATGATCCAACTTGACGATCTGTCCTTCGCGCAGTTGCAGCAGATCGCCCAAGCGCATCTCGCAGCCATCCAGCCAGACGTCCACGGCAACCTTGGCCGGCAACATCAGGTCCAGCACTGTCTCGACAGACGCCTTCGATTCCGGTCTCGGCTGCGGTTCCTGCGGCGGTTCAGACAGAAAACGGCGGAACAGACTGGCGGGCGCCAATAGCGCGAGTTTTCCCGCGTGCTCGGGCAGCGCCACATCGAAGCGAACACTGAATACCGATTCGGTGGCAGGAAAAACGCGTGCGGGCGTTTTCTCCACTTCCGACGTCACGGTCTCGAACTGCGTCTCGAGAATCGCGGCCCACGACCGGTAGGTCTCGGCCAAAATGAGGCGGATCAGCAGAGTTACCACTTGGAGCTCGATATCAGTCGGCTGCCGCTCCACTGGCGCGAACGTTCCCGGCTTGGCTCCCACCGCGATTCCGATCAACGGGAACAGCACCGAGTTTTCCACGGACCACCAGCAGCTTGTGTTGTTCTGGCCGAGTCAGAGTCAGGCTGAAGCATGAATGGGCATGCTCCTTGACGAAATCGCCATAAATGGTTTCGCCCGCGCTGGTGAAGTGGACGGTGAGGGAAGTGCGCAGGAAGGCGGACAGGTTGATCGAGAGGTCCTTTGCAAGGGCCTCCTGGGAAAGCCGCAGGCGATCGCCATTGACTCCTTCGAGCTGCACCGTGTTCTGAAAATCCGCTTGCTTCCAATCGAGTTCCATAACTTCGAGTTAAACCGTAACTTACAATCGGCCGGCACGGGTAAAGACTTTACTTTTGGAGGTCCGAATGCAGTAGCTGCACGCGTAACTTCTAAGCATAAATGTTCCGCGGAAATATGTCGATAGAACGCCGAGCCAACATATTGGAGTAACTGATGATCCAGCTCACCAGGCTGAACCACGTGCCACTTATTGTCAACTCCGACCTGATCGAGCATGTCGAAGTTACGCCGGATACCGTCGTGGCGCTGACTACCGGCCAGAAGTTTCTCGTGCTCGAGACAGCCGAGGACGTGGTGGACAGGGTAATTCAGTTCAGAAAGGCAATCCTGAACACGGCCGGCTGCCCGCTGAAGCAAAGATCTCCTGGCCGGCGCAGAGGATGCCGTCAAGGCCTGCGACAGGTAACTGGAAGTCATGGCGAGTAAAGAAGCAGGCGCGAAGAAAACGTCCAGCCGGCCCGACCTAGCCACTTTGGGCGGCTTAGTCCTGGCGGGCGCCGGTATTCTGGGCGGCCTGATGCTGGAAGGCGGAAAGCTAACCGACATCGCCCAGGTGACGGCGTTGATGATCGTGCTAGGCGGAACGATCGGCGCGGTTATGGTAACGACGCCGCTCAAAACGCTGATCCGCGCGGCTAAGTGCCTGGGCAATGTCTTCTTCGATAGCGCCGAATCTCCCCAGCAGATTATCGAGGAACTGATCTCCTACGCAACCAAAGCCCGCAAGAACAGCATCATTTCGCTCGAATCCGACCTGCCCAACATGACTGATCCGTTTCTCCGCAAGGCGATTTCGCTCAGCGTGGACGGCACCGATCTGAACGAACTCCGCAAAATGATGGAGCTGGACATCGATATCGAACACAAGAACAGCGAAGCCAGTCGCCAAGGTCTACGAGGCGGCCGGCGGCTACGCCCCAACCATCGGCATCATCGGCGCGGTGCTGGGCCTGATTCAGGTGATGAAGCACCTGGAAAACATCGAAGAAGTGGGCCGCGGCATCGCGGTGGCGTTCGTGGCCACGGTGTACGGCGTGGCGTCCGCCAACCTCTTCTTTCTTCCGGCGGCCAACAAGATCAAGGCGCGATTTCATCACGCCCTGGAGTTGAAGGAGCTGATGCTGGAAGGTGTCTGCGGCATCGTGGAAGGATTGAATCCGAAATTGATCCGCGATCAAGTTGGATGCCTTCACCGCACGGCGAGGCGGAGTCGCCCAAGAAAGCCAAAGCTTCCGAGGGAGCAGCCACTCAGGCGGCTACCGCGCGAGGGCTAGCAGATGGCCAGGAAGAAACCAGTGCCGCCGCCTGAGAATCACGAGCGCTGGCTGGTGTCCTATGCCGACTTCATCACTCTGCTGTTCGCCTTCTTCGTCGTGATGTTCGCGTCCTCTCAGACCGACAAGTCGCGCGCCAGGCAAGTCTCCCAAGCTGTCGAGAAGGCGCTCGCAGGAAGGCCACTCGATCAGCGTGCCTCCGGCGGTCGCCAAAATCCTGGGCGGCACCGTGGACGACGTGGGGCAGGGAAACGCCATGATGAAAGGACCCGGCGGCGCGCAACGCCTGCCCAAAGAGCCGCCGCCCGAAAACGTTGCTGAACTGCTGCCCTCGCTCGAGCGCTTGAACAAGGAATTAGAAGAAGAGATCAAAGCCGGCAAGCTCGAGCTGCGGCTGGAGGCCCGCGGCCTGGTGATCAGTCTTCGCGAATCGGCGTTCTTTCCCTCCGGCACCGATGTCCTTGACCAAGGCGATCGATGCCCACCATGCAGACTCTGGCCGATCTGATCCGAGTCCATACCCAACCAGATCCAACTCGAAGGCCACACCGACTCGGTGCCGATTCACAACGCGCGCTTCAAAAGCAATTGGGAGTTGTCCTGCGCTCGCGGCATCGCGGTTCTGGAAACTCTTTGCGGAACTTTCCAACTGGACCGAGAGCGTTTCTCCGTGGTGGGCCGCGCCGACACTCTCCCCGTCGCCACCAACGACACGCCGGAAGGCCGCGCCCGGAACCGCCGCGTTGACGTCGTGATCGTAAACAGTCTGAAGATCCCGAACCCGGAAGCCCTCAAAGCCGTCGGTCCAAAAGTAGAACTTCGCCGACGGCGACGCGTTCCAGAACTGTCGGTCTCGACAGGACGTTCCGCAAGCTGTTCCAGGTTCGAAGAAAAACACAAAAAAAATGTGAAAACCGCTCGTGCGCTCATCGACAAGATAACCGCACCCGGAGAAGCCGGAGTGGTTCGGCGAGAGGCCGAACAGAAACAAAAGAGGATAAACCATGTCAATCTCGATTCAAACCAACGTTACATCGTTGTTCGCCCAGCAGGCCCTCGCCCAGAATTCTTCGTTCGAAAGCAAGACCATTCAACAATTGACTTCCGGCTACCGCATCAACTCCTCCGGAGACGACGCGGCGGGACTTGCTGTCGCCAACCTGTATCGTTCCCAGATCGCCGAATTGCAGCAGGGCGTGTCGTAACGCCAACGACGGCATCGGCGTTTTCCAAACCATCGACGGCGGCTTGAACATCATCTCGCAGATCGTCGATCGCCTCCGCACTCTGGCGACGCAATCCGCCTCCGCCACCTTCGCCGGCGATCGCAGCACGCTGAACAACGAGTACCAGTCGCAGCTCGCTGAAATCAACCGCCAGGCCGACAACATCGGACTGAGCACCGGCGGCAAGTACAACACGCTCATCAGCGTCTACATCGGCGGCGCCAACAGCGCGGCGAACGCCAAGGTGAACGTTGATCTGAGCGGCGCCAACAACGGTGTCGACACCACCGCTCTCGGCTTGGCCACCAGCCAGCGTCGCGGGTGGCGGCGTGGGCCTGACCGGCAACTCGGTGCGCCTGGATGATTCCGCCGTGACTCTTCGCGGCCGGCGGCTCGCAGACCTTCACCTTCAATATCGCCGGCGCTACCGGCGCGGCTTCCACGGTCGCAGCTGTGGTCAGCGGCGGCACTTCCGGTCTGAGCGGCGACCAGGTGATTTCCTCGCTGAACAGCCAGTTGCAGGCCAGCGGCATCACCGCCTCGATCGGAGCCGATGGCACGCTCCAGTTCTCCGGTTCGGCTCTGCCTTCACACTGGGTTCGGTGGCCGCCGCGGCTAGCGCGGGCAACAGCATCGTGACCGCGACTTCCACGGTCCCCACCAACACCGGAAACTACAACGTCAACTCCGCGTTCGCCACGATCGTTGGCACCAACGAAACGCTGACCTTCCAGAATGCGAACGGGTCCTACAACGTCAGCTTGGCCGCGGGTGCCGCGGCAGCTACGATTCAGAGCCTGAACACCCAATTGGCCGGTTCCGGAATCACCGCGGTTCTGGGTGCCAACGGTACCGACATCAATATCCAGAGCGCCAATGCCTTCAGCATCAACCAGACGGCTGCCGCCGGAACCAGCGGCGGTCTGTTCGCCGGCACGGGCGCCCAGACGGTCACCGCTCCCTCGGCCGACGCCGGCAGCACGGGCAACGCCGTCGCCGCTCTGGCTGCCTTGAGTCCGGCGGTCTCCAAGCTCGGCCTGGTGCAAGGTCGCGTCGGCGCGGGCGAGAACGTGTTCGCCAACGCCATCAACCTGGCCAGCACCCAGATCACCAACCTCTCTTCGGCGCAGTCTGCGATTCGCGACGCCGACGTCGCCGCTGCTGCCGCTAACCTGACCAAGGCGCAGACCTTGCTGCAGTCCTCCATCGCTGCTCTCGCCCAGGCCAACGCCATTCCGGCCGCGGTTCTGAAGCTTCTGCAGTAACCCGAAACCTAAAGCTGTTCTCTCGCTGGGCCGATCTTAACCAAGAACGGCCCAGTTTTTGTCGTTTGAGGAGTCTTCATGAGCAGCTCCATCAGCCCGCTCACCACTCTGACCGGCTCCAGTACGTTCGCCTCCGACCTGCAGGCCGCGGCGAATCGTGCGCTCACCATCGCCTCCTTACCCAAGCAACTGCTGCAAGCGGATCAGAATCGAGTAAACAGCCAAGTCTCGGAGCTGGGTCGGCTCGGTTCGTTGTTCAACAATGTGCAGAGCTCGCTTCAATCGCTGGACAGCGCAACCAGCGCGGGCGCACTGGCAGCTTCGGTGTCGGATACCTCCGTCCTGCAGGCGAACGTCACTGGGACAGCCCTGCCCGGGCACTTATACCGTCGAAGTCTTGGATGCTGGCTCGTCGGCCAGCGCCATCAGCATCGCGCTGCCCACTCCGGTTACCGATCCGTCCGGGCAAAGCATCAGCCAGAGCAATTCCTTCACCTTGACCGTGGACGGCACAACTTACACCATTCAGCCTCCCGCGCAGAGCCTGAACTCGCTGGCCACGGCCATCAATGCGAGCGGCGCGCCGGTCCAGGCGGTTGTCATCAATCTGGGCTCGCCTTCCTCGCCGGACTATCGTCTGGTCATTCAGAGCACCACTCTGGGCGCGGTCCCGATTCAGTTGAACGATGGGACGAACGACCTGCTGAGTACCCTGAACGCGGGCTCGAACGCATCCTACACGGTCAACGGCCAGCCGCCCGGCGGAATTTCGACCAACGCTTCCACGGTCACGATCGCCCCCGGCCTGGACGTCACGCTCGCCAAGCCAGGCATCGCCAGCATCACGGTCTCCACCAGCCTCACTGCCGTGTCGAACGCTCTTTCGTCGCTTGGTCAACACCTACAACATCGCAGTGAGCGGAGCTCCAGACAGAACCGCGGGCAGAACAAGGGCGCGCTGAACGGCGACAGTATCGTGCTGTCGATGCAGCAGGCCTTGTCGCAGATCTTCAAGTACACCGGCTCGAACGGATCGATCACGAACTTGACGCAGTTGGGCATCCAGTTCACCAAGGACGGCACGCTTGACGTTCGACCCCTCTGCCGTCAACAGCCTGTCGCCGACCCAAATCACCGATGCTTTGTCGTTTCTCGGCGGTCCGACGAGCGGCGGATTCCTTCAGTTCGCTACCAATACCTTGAACAGCTTCACCGATCCCAACAACGGCATCATCGCCGCCCAAACCCAGGCGCTCCAGGCTCAAAACCAGCGCGATCAGGATCAGATCAACGCCGTGCAGACCCGGCTCGATCTGCTCCAGGAAAACCTGCTGGCGCAAATGGCCAAGGCCGACGCTCTGATCGCCACCTTGCAGCAAAAGAACACGTTCCTGCAGGGCCTGTTCCAGTTCTCCACCAGTAACAATCCCAATGCCGGCAACCACTGGATAAGCTGATAGCCGAACTTCGCGCCGCGGTGCTGGCCGCCGACCACGATCTCGCCGGACCGGCTGGCCGTGCGACTACGCTCGAAGCCGCTGCGCGAACTGTGGGAATCGCTCCCCGAACTGCGAGCGGGCCGCTTCAACGCTGCCGCAAGCAACTCGCGAACTGCTCACCTGGGCGCGCGGGATGACCATCGTGCAGCGAGCCATCGCCGCCGAACAGCTCGCGGTGCTGCAGAAAGCTGACGCACTACACAGTCCTCCAGCTCCCGGCCGTCTGGAGCCATTCAGGTGCGCGGCTAACCAGCGACCACCGTCGAAATCTCAACGCTCTCGTCGTCGCTCCAACGCTTCACACGCGCCAAATTCCTGAAAACCCGTTCAGCCGCGCGTGGCAGCCGAATTGCATCGCGATGCCCGTCATGCTGCAGAACGTGGGCGCGGGTATCGAGCGCTACATGAGCCTGCTCAGCGCCCGGCAAAAGCTGGTGGCGTCCAACATCGCCAATGCCGACACGCCCGGCTACAAGACCAAGGACATCGATTTCCAGGCCGAGCTCGAAAACCAGATGGACGCGCTCAATCCCGCAGGTGCTCGAAGTTTCCGGCCTCAAGACCAAGAACGACGGCAACAACGTCGACATGGACCGCGAAGCCCGCCTGCTGGCGGAAAACGCCCTGAAATTCGCCGTCGCAACCAACCTGGCCCGTTCCGAACTGCAGACACTTCGAATCGCCATCGAGGAGGGCAAGACGTCAGTGAGCCTGTTCTCGTCGCTTTCCGTCAGCGCCTCGGGCATGTCGGCGCAGCGAACCCGCGCCGAGCTGCTGGTGGAAAACCTCGCGAACGCCGACACCACGCGCACTCCCGAAGGCGGACCGTATCGCCGCAAAGATGTCGTGTTCGCAGAAGACCCCTCGCTCGGCTCGTTCTCGTTCGGAACTGGACTCCGCGCTCGGCTCGCAAGTGTCCGGCGTCACGCGTGAGCGACACCATCGTCGACAACCGCGAGCCCGACATGCGCTACATGCCCGGGCATCCCGACGCCGACAAAAACGGCTACGTCGCGTTTCCCAAGAATCAATCCGGCCGAAGACATGGTCGATCTGATGGGCGCCTCGCGCAGCTATGAAGCCAACGTGGCGGCGATTTCCGCCGTCAAAGACATGATCCAGAAATCTCTCGAGCTGTTCCGTTAATCTCCATGTCGCTTCCCATTTCTCCCTTCTCGGCCGGTTGGCACTTCCCGAAGTACGCCGTCGGGTCGGCTCTGCCACGCCGCTCCGCCGGCGGTTTTCAATCCGTGCTCGAGAGCATGATCAAGCGGCGTCGAACAGTCGCAGGCCAGGTCGCAGCAGGCCGTCGACAGTTTCCTGACCGGCGGCAACGAGGACCTGCATTCGGTCGCCCTGGCCGCGCAGCGCTCGCAATTGGAATTCGACCTGTTCCTGCAAGTCAGGAACAAAGTGGTGTCGGCCTATCAAGAGGTCATGAGGATGCAACTCTGAAGCTGACCGCTCTCCTCTTCCCCATGGACCAAGCCAAGAAACTTCTTTCGATCGCTCAACGCCCGCCAGTTGGCCACCATCCTGATCTGCGCCATCGCTGTGGCGGGCGGCGTGGTCTGGTTCACCCACTAGCAGCGCGAGGCCGGCCTGCGCCCGCTCTACACCTCGCTCGCGCCCGAGGACGCCAACGCCATCGTCCAGAAGCTGCGCGAGAGCGGAGTGAGCTATCGCATCTCCGAAAACGGCACCAGCCTGCTGGTGCCGGAAGCGCGCGTCCCCGAGCTGCGCCTGGAGATGGCCGGACTCGGCCTGCCCAAGACCGGCCGCATCGGATTTGAGATTTTCGACAAAACGAATTTCGGCATCACCGACTTCGCCGAACACGTCAACTATCGCCGCGCCGTGGAAGGCGAGCTGGAACGCTCCGTCATGGCGCTGGCGGCGGTGCAGCAGGCGCGCGTGCACGTCAGCCTTCCCAAGGATTCCGTCTTCACCGATTCGCGCGAAGCCGCCAAGGCCAGCGTGCTGGTGGGTCTTCGGCCCGGCGCCCGGCTCTCGCCGCAGAATGTGGCCGCCATCATCAACCTGGTTTCGAGCGCGGTGGAAGGGCTTGAAGCCGGAATCCGTTTCGGTGGTGGACATGAACGGCAATCTGCTGAGCCGCCCCCGCCGCGACGGGCTGCCCGACGGAGTGCAGATCAGCGAGGCAGCGCTCGAATATCGGCAGGCCATCGAACACGATCTGGTGGCCAAAATCAACAACACGCTCGATCCGCTGCTCGGCCCCGACAAGTTTCGAACCGGCGTATCGGCCGAAGTCGACATGACCAGCGGCGAACAGAGCGAAGAGACCTTCGATCCCACCAAATCCGTGATGGTCACCTCGCAAAAAACCGAGGACACCAGCGGGTACCACGCGCGCCACCGCGTCGCCAGCGCCGCCCGGAACTGCCGCCAATCTGCCGAACAGCCGAGCCGCGCATCCGCCGCCCAGCAGCATCAACTCCAGCAAGCGCACGGAGAGCATCACCTATCAATCCAGCCGCATCACCAAGCACGTCAACCTGCCGCAGGGCGCCGTCAAGCGATTGTCGATCGCGGTGCTGGTCGATCAAGGCGCGCGCTGGGAAGGCCAGGGCAAGCAGATGCATCGCGTGGTGATCCCGCCCGATACCGAGAAACTGAAAGCGATTCAGAGCTTGGTTGCTACGCTGGTGGGCTTGAGCCCCGAACGCGGGGACCAGCTTACTGTCGAAGCGCTGCCGTTCGACACCAGCATGAACGTCGAGCTTCGCCGGCGCCCGCGCCCGCCGCTCCCAAGGCCTCGGACAATTCGTTCTCGCTGGAAACGCTAAAGAAGAAGCCGGCCGTTCTGTGGGGTTCAGTCGGAGGCGCCGCGCTGCTGTTGCTTTTGATCGTATTCGGCGTCGTGCGCATGATGAAGCGCCGCAAGCGCGCTGAGGCTCCCGCAGCTCTGCCGCAGCCGGTCGCGCCGTCCGCAGTACCCGCGTCCCTGCCAAGCGCTGCTGCCGCGGCCGCCGCGTTCCAGTCCGCCGCTGGTTCCATGCCGGCTCTGATGCCTTCGCGAACCGAAGTGCTTCTAACCCAACTGCAGGAAAACGGCAGAAACAATCCGGAAGCTCTGGGCCGGCATCCTGCGCGGCTGGCTCGCTGAAGAGGACAGCACCTCGTGACCGTGACTGAAACGAGCGCCGCGAAATTCACCGGGCCGCAGAAGGCAGCCATTCTCATGGTCGCTCTGGGCGAGAAGCTCGGAAGCGAGCTGCTCAAACAGTTGAACGACGACGAAGTCAAAGCCGTCAGCAAAGCGATCGTCCGGCTGGACAAGGTCACTGCCGACCAGACCGAATCGGTGTCTTGGAAGAATTCTGCCAAGCCGTTTCGGGTGGCGGAGGCCACGGCGGCTTCGACACCGCCAAGCGGATGCTGGCGAACGCCTTTGGCGCCGAGGGCGCGAAGCGCATCGCCGAGCACTTGCCGAAATCCGGAAAGCGAACGCATAAGAACATCGAATCCCTGCAGAGCGCCGATCCGCATCAGCTCAGCCGCTTCATCGAAGGCGAGCATCCGCAGACCATCGCGCTGATCCTCTCGCACCTTTCAGCGGCGCAGGCGGCGGCGCTCCTGGGGAACCTTCCGGCGCCGAACCTGCGCTCGGACGTGACGCTGCGAATCGCGCAACTGGACCGCGTCTCGCCCGACGTGGTCGCGCGCATTTCCATTGTGATTTCCGAAAAGTTGAAAACGCTTGGGCGAATTGCGGATGGAAGCCCAGGGCGGTCCGCGCTCGGTGGCCGACATCCTGAATCGCATGGATGCCGCGCTGAGTGAAGAAATCCTGGGCAGCATCAAAGACGAACAGCCGCTGGTGGACGCCATTCGCCATTACATGTTCACCTTCGAGGACCTGCTGCTGCTCGATGCGACGGCCATGAAGGATGTGGTGGCCAAGCTGGACCGCAAGCTGCTGGTCGTCGCGCTCAAGGGCACCAGCGATCAGTTGAAAAACCTGTTCATGCAGTGCATGTCCCAGCGCGGCGCCGAGATGCTGCGCGAGGACATGGAGGCCGCCGGCCCGGTGCGCATCCGCGAAGTCGAGGCCGCCCAGCAGCAGATCCTGACCGTGGTCCAGCAGTTGGAATCCGAAGGCGCCATCAGCCTGAAGGGCGGCGGAGGCGGAGACCAGTATGTCGTCTGAAATTCTGCTTGGCGGGCAGCCCTCGGCGGATCGCGTCTTTTGGCGCACGGTGACCTCGGTTCCGGCTGCAGCAATCCGAGGATCTCGCCCGGACCAGGATCGCGAAAACGCCCAGCGCCTGGAGCAGGCGCGCCGCGACGGGTTTGCCGAAGGCGTCGCCGCCGGACGCAAGGAAGCCGAGCAGCAAATCCTTCCAGCGGTCGAGAACATCGCGCGCACTTTGATCGAGCTGACCCGGATGCGCGAGTCGATGCGCGAAGAAGCCACGCAGGAACTGGTGCGCCTGGCCACTTCTATCGCCGCGCGCGTCATTCATCGCGAAGTCGCCGTCGATCCCGACGCGCTCGCCGGACTGATCACCGCCGCATTCTCGAAACTTCAGTCGCGCGAGATCAGCCGCGCGCGCGTGCATCCCGCGCTCGAAGCGCTGCTGCGCAAATGCCTGGAACAGTACGGCGCCCCGGTGAATCTGTCGCTCTCCGCCGACTCCGGCCTCAACCCCGGCGACGTGATTTTCGAGACGTCGCAGGGCATCCTGGATGCTTCGGTGGATACGCAGTTGCGCGAAATCGAGCGCGGTCTGATCGACAGGCTGGGGCGACTAGACGACTGCATGGCCGCCAGCTCCGCAATCCGCCAGCTCGTTCCCCAAGTAGCCGACCTCGAAATTCTGCCTTGGGTCGGCGAAGTCACCGAAATGGTGGGGCTGCTGGTCGCCTCGCGCGGCCCGGTGGTCTCCATCGGCGATTTCGTCGAAGTGCGCACGTCTTCGGGGCGCTCCATCCGATCGCAGGTCATCGGATTCCGCAATGGCCAGGTGTTGTCGCTGCCGCTCGAAGAGATCGACGGGCTGCAGCTTGGCGACCAGGTGATCGCGCGCCGTAACGAGGCCCTGCTGCGTGTTTCGCCGCAACTGCTCGGGCGCGTGCTGGATGGATTCGGCCGGCCGATCGACGGCGGCCCTCCCATTCAGGCGTCCGCCGCCTATCCTCTTTATGCGGCCGCGCCGTGCCCGCTCGAACGCGAGCACATCGTCGAGCCTCTGATCACCGGCATTCGCGCCATCGATGGCGTGCTGCCGTGCGGCAAGGGGCAGCGCGTCGGGATCTTCGGCGGCAGCGGCGTCGGCAAGAGCACTCTGCTGGGCGCGATGTCGCGCCACAACGACGCCGACGTCAGCGTGATCGCTCTGGTGGGCGAACGCAACCGCGAAGTGCGCGCGTTTCTCGATAACGAACTGGGACCCGAAGGCCGCCGCCGTTCCGTGGTCGTAGTCGCCACTTCCGACCGTCCCGCGCCGCTTCGCATCCGCGCCTGCTTCGTCGCGCTCGCGGTGGCCGAATACTTCCGCGATCAAGGCAAGAACGTCCTGCTGGTGGTCGACTCGGTAACCCGCCTGGCCATGGCGCAGCGCGAAATCGGGCTGGCTGCCGGCGAGCCGCCCAGCCAAAAAGGCTACACGCCCTCGGTGTTCGCCATGCTGCCGCAAGATTTTCGAGCGCTCCGGCCATTTCAAGAAAGGCTCCATCACCGGCTTCTTCACCGTGCTGGTGGAAGGCGACGATTTCAACGAACCGATCTGCGACGCCGCGCGCGGTATTCTGGACGGCCACTTCATTCTGTCGCGCGAATTGGCCGCTGCCGGCCACTATCCGGCCATCGACATTCGACATTCGCTGAGCCGTCTGGCGCCGCGTGTCTCCGCGCCCGAGCAGATCTCGCACATTCAAAAACTGCGCGAGGCTTTGGGCCTCTATCACGACTCGCAGGACCTGATTCAATTGGGCGCTTACGCGGCGGGCAGCAATCCGAAGCTGGATGCGTGCATCCGTTTGCGGCCCGAGATCCTGAACTTCCTCAAGCAGGACGCCCACAGTTTCTCGACGCAAAGCGAAACGCTCGAGCGGCTCGCCAAGCTCGCGGCCGCGCTCGGGATAACGGCGAGGTTCACGCATGGCGCAATTCCATTTTTCGCTGGAACGAATCCTCCGCTGGCGTTCCATCGAGCTGGCGCGCGAGCAAGCGCAACTACAGCGGCTTCTCCAGGAGCAAATTCGTCTTCAGATGCTGGTGGCGGCCCTGGGCGACGAGCGATCGAAACTGGAGTCGTCGCTTGCCGCGCTGCCCGATTTGCGCGGCCAGGATCTGCGCGCCATGGCCGCGTATGACCTGCGCCTTCGCCGCGAGATAGGCAACGTGATGCAAGCCGGCGCTCGCTGCGAACGCGATCTCGCCGTCGCAAAAGAAAAAATACAACGAAGCCAAGCAGCGTCTTCGTCTGCTCGAAGAGTTGAAGGAACGCAATCTCAAGCGCTGGCAGTACGAGCAGGCGCGCGAACTGGAGGAACTCGCTTCGGAATCGTACCTTGCAGCCTGGAACCGCGATTCCGCATAGCTGGACGACTATTGGCGACCACCGCCGGCCACCCCATCCGGAGCAGGCAACTGTCGCCGTAGCGCTTTGATCTTTTCCGCCAGGCGCTCCTGGGCGGGGTTGGCGGACGAGCCGGCTCCGGGCGAATTTGAGAACGACGCGGTTCGGGCGAAGTAGAGGGATTGGTTGGTTACGGGGGACAGCAACGCTCCGAATGTATTCAAATTACCCTTCAAGTTGGCGTTGAGGTTACCGTATGAGAGATGGGTACGTTGCCAGAGATCGGAGAATATCGGCGGAAATTGATCGATGCCTTTCCACCGCTGCCCTTTGATGGACTCGTCTCAACGCATGACGAATGCGACGACGGAATTCACTTGCGTCGGGAACTCTCAGGCAAGCGATGGGATAAACTCTCAACCGAGGTACTATTTCACGGTTCCATCGGCCTACCACTGTTGGAAGCCAGCGCCCTGATCGCTTTTCTTCCCGCTTGGCTTCTGCGATCTATGGAGACCAGCGATCTGGACGATCCGATTGTCCTGGAGTTGACGCTATATTTTCTTTGCCCGGGAAACGAAGATGAGGGGTGGAACGAGAAAAGCATTTCCGAGAGGATCGGTTTCTTCAATTCCGGCCAACGAGACGCAGTCGCTGACTTTTTGCGCTTCGCCGTGAATTGGGCCGAAGGACGGGACTGGAAACGACGTGCCGAGTTCGGCTTGAGTCGGTGGCAACCAGAGTAGATGGATCTTTTGGTTGCGGGGGATGGATTTGAACCACCGACCTTTGGGTTATGAGCCCAACGAGCTACCAGACTGCTCCACCCCGCAGTCTGATTCTAGCCAATTCTGACTGATCCGTCAAACGTGAAGGTAGCGTTGTCGCCTTTCGCCGGATACGTTACCTCGGCGCCGCGCACGCAGGCGAACGGGGTCATCCGGTGAGGCCGCGCATCCGTCGCGCTGAGAATCTCGACCACCGGAATACCGCGCGCCACCAGGGCATCGGCAATGAGCGACCGGTGGCAGCGCCAAGGCACCGCCTCCGCACACATGATCGCGGTCGGACGCTTCCGGGACAGCTCGATCAGCTCGTCGAGTTCCTTGCGAAATGCATCGGTCTGCATGTAGTCGGCATATCCACGGAACGAAGCGTTGCGCCAGCCGGTGTTGATCGAATCGGGCGCAGCACGGCGAAGACCGCCCAGACCGGGCATGTGGCAGTAGACAATTCCGGCGGTCTCGAGACTAGCCGGAAGGTTCGCACGATCGAACTGCGGGTTGTGGCGTGAACGAGGGACGGTGCGCACATCTGCCAGTTGCTGAACGCCGCGCGCCTTGAGAATCTGGATGAACTCCATGATGGCGTGCGTGGAGTGCCCGACGGTGCTGATCGGAATGTGCTGCTGCGACGTGTTCTTACTCGACCGCGACCTTGGTGCCCTTGGCCTCGTGTTGCGACAGCCGTTCGATGCGCGCGTCCAGGATGCCGCGCATGCCTTTCAAAACTTCAATGCGCGCGTTGCGGAAATGCTCGCGCGTGTCGGCCGGCCAGATGTGATCCATGATCGCTTCAAGCTGCGGCCCGACCACGGTACAGAAGACGCAGCCCTCGGGATGCGCGGTTTGTTTCTCGTCCATATCAGCCCTCTCTCATCTCCACTGTTAACATTTTATTCTGCAACGTGGCCCGCGTGGGAGTGAGCGCGGCCATGGAGGTCGGCAGCCCGATGTGGCGCCGCAGCGTGCCGATCTCGACCACCAGCTCGTCGCCTTTCTTGAACAGCCCCACTTCGCCCTTGGCCGCGAACGGCAGGCGTAGCCGGACTTCGTAGTGCGCGTTGACCTTCTCGAACGTGTAGGGCGCCTCCGTCCGCGTCACCGCGGCGGGATCTTCTTGGGGTTCGTACAGCGCATTGGCCAGCTCGATCAACCGTTCGCGCCCCAGTACCTCGTGCGTGAACAGCGGCACGCGCTTCATGGGCACCGGCGTGAAATATTCTTCGATCTCGTCCAGGATCTTGGACTGCGACGCGCGCCACTGATCGAACCAGGTGTCGGTCACCTCGCCGGGCAACACTCGATTGACGATCACGCCGTCGATGGTCAGCCCGTGCAGCGAGAAATAAACGAAGGCGCGCTGCGTCTCGCGCAGCACCATTTTTTCAGGGTTCGTGACCAGCCGGACGCTGGTGGTCCTCGAGTCTTCGAGCAACTCCGCGATGCCTTCCAGCCGTCCGAACAGTTGCTGGATGTTGGCGAAGTAGCTGTCGGTGGGCAGCTCGAGCGGCGAGATCCGGTTGGCCACCGGACGCACCGCCTTGAGGAGTCCGCGCTGGAATGGAAAGACGTGCTTCATGTACCACTCGAGCGTGGTCGGCATGCTGACGAAGCGCATCGACTCGGCCGTGGGCGCGCAGTCCAGGATGATCACCTGGTAGCGCTGCTCGCGCCGGAACTGGTTGACGTACATCATGGCGCTCAGCTCTTCCATGCCCGGCAGAATGGCCAACTCTTCGGCTTCGACGTCGCTGATGCCGGTGGTGCGCAGCACCGAGACCACGTAGGTCGAGATCTCGCGCCAGTGCCGCTTGATTTCCTTCTGGATGTTGACTTCCTGGATGGCGAGGTTCGCGTCGATCGAGTACGGCTCGCTGGTTCTTTCCTGGAAGAGGCTGGTTTCGAGATCGAAAGCGTCGGCCAGGCTGTGGGCCGGATCGACGCTCATGACAAGAGTGGAATAACCGAGCCGGGACAAGTGCAGGCCGGTCGCGGCAGCGACGCTGGTTTTGCCGACGCCTCCCTTGCCGCTGAACAACAGGATGCGCATACCTTTATCTTAACGGGCCGGTTTCGTCATACCAGGCGCTCGAGCAGTCCGACGAGTTGGTCTCGATCGAAAGCCCCGGTACGTCCATTGAGAAATTCGAAATAGTGCCAGGAGGTCTGGTCCTGCTCGAGACAGTAGAACAGGGCCTTGCTGCGAACCTGAGTTCGTTCCAACATTTCCTGATTATAGGCGCGGACTTCGCCTTCCAGGATGTAGGGGATTCGGAATTTGTCTGTGGAGAACAATTCGCGCGTGGACTCGAAGACGATCTGAACGATGCGGCCCTGCGCGTTGAGCTGAATCAGGTTGGCGCCGGCCTTGCGGAACATTTCTGGGGCGTACTCGGGCGGCGTGAGTTCTAGAACCGCTGGAGTAACCACGCGATGGAGCGATGCGACCAAGCCAGCGCAAATGGAGTGAAGCTCCGAGGCTCCCTTTCGGCGAAGATCGGTGACTTCACGCTCGGTGAGCAGCAGGTGCTGATCCTTCTTAGCGAGACTATCGATCTGCTTGGCTAGCCTCGCGATGCGGTCCTGCTCGGCCATAACTGGTCGTAGTTCTATTGTACTTCCATTGTCTAACTGACCTTTCCGATTCCAGGATCATCCGGGACGCCACGCGCTCAACTGGCCTTGCGAACCCGCAAACGCATCGATTCATACAGCAACGCGAGCAACGGGAGCATTGCGAGCAGCAGCCATGCGCTCAATTGAGTTCTCCATCCCAGAATCGCCGCACAGCCGGCGCCGAACAGGTAGTAAGGAAAAATCGGCAAGTGGGATGTCTCCCAAACCTCGAACGGTCGACGTCCGGACAGAATTCCAACGATCCAGGAAACCAGGCCGGAGTTAATGACGAAGAAGGTGCACGCCCCCAAGACGAAACACGGAGCGAGATCCATTTCCGGGGCCAGCGTTTTCAACCCGTGAAATGCATACCAAGACGCTGCGGCGCTGATTGCGTAGTTGAACAGATTGAAGCGAACCTGTATGCCTGTTGGTCGTTTAGCAGGCCGCCAATAACACTGGACTACGGCCGTGGCGATTCCAACCAGGACGGCTTCCGGGAACCGAAGCATGCTCATCGCGGCGAGTACCACAATGTACCCGAAAGAATAAGAACTCTCGATACCGGGCAAACGCAATTTCGCGGTTCCTGCCAGGGCGGCCAGCCCCATCCAAAGCCCCAGTTTTCGAGGGTCGACTCCATTCCAGTCGGAGATGGCCGAAGCGATAATGACGCAGGCGACAGCGGTGACCCATAGGATGAGTCTCCGTGCCGGCGTTGGAAGATTTGCAATCATGGTTCTCTCGTGTAAACTCAAGCGAACCGCCGACTAGTTGTCGCCGTTGATCGCAATAGTAACGGCTTCACTGTGGACGGAGTCCGTGCCCCAGATCGAGCCGGTGCCCCAGACTGCACCACTGCCCCAAATGGCTCCGATCCTGGAAAAACCGCCAGTACCCCAAACTGCCCCGCTTCCCCAAATGGCTCCGGTTCTGGAAAAGACGCCCGTGCCCCAGATGGCGCCGGTTCCCCAAATTGCCCCACTGCCCCAGATCGCGCCGTCTCCGTTAACCAGAGTCACCGTATGAGCCGTCGCATCAAACTGAGCCACCGGCGAGGTCGCTGGAAGCGTTGCTTTGGCACTACTGCTCAGCGCCGCCGGGATGTTCAGGTAACCGGCGCCGATGGTGAAGATGTCGTTCTGGCTAATGTACTGCGCTCCCGTAGTAGGGTCGGAAGATGTAGTGCTGACTTGAGGCAGCTTAGTCGCCGTCAGCATGAGCCTGGCCTTCACTTGATCCGG
This sequence comes from Terriglobia bacterium, assembly GCA_963792065.1. Classification (GTDB taxonomy): domain Bacteria; phylum Acidobacteriota; class Terriglobia; order Bryobacterales; family Bryobacteraceae; genus Palsa-89. The sequence goes on along the minus strand of CAWBUU010000001.1, from coordinate 3,100,428 downwards.
CGTGAGGTTCGGGTCTTGCTGAAGCAGGAGCGCTACCGCGCCGCTTACTATCGGCGCTGCCATCGAAGTACCGCTGAGTTGAAAATAGTCGGCCGACGCGGCATTCTCGTCTTTCGTTTTGTACAGCGCCTTAGCGATCTTATTGCTGGGATAGGTGTCGATCAAGTAGCTTCCGCCCGCCGCCAGCGAGACCACACGGTTTCCTGGCGCAACCAGGTCAGGTTTCACGATGTGATCCAAGAGTGTCGGACCTTTCGAACTGTAGCTAGCGATCTTGTCATCCGCGCTAGATAAGGTCCCCACAGTGTTCATGGCGCCGACAGTAATGACATACGGACTGTTCCCGGGTGCACTGACCGTGGCGTAGCCCTGGTTACCGTATGTGTCGTTGCGGCCTTCGTTACCAGCAGCGACAACAACCACGATGCCGGCGTTCCACGCCTGCTTGACAGCTTGGCACAGCGGATCGAGAGCATAGCTCTCGAATACCGGTCGGCCCAAGGAGAGATTAATCACGCGAATATTGTATTGGTCCTTGAGCGCGATGGCGCGTTGGATCGCGGCAATCACGGTGCTATCGGTGGCGGTCCCTTCGTCACTCAGTACTCGTAGGTTGATGATGTTCACATTGGGAGCGATTCCCCGAACTGTATAATCAAAATCTTTTCCCTTGGAACTCGTGCCGTTGCCGCCGATCAAACCAGCCACCATGGTCCCATGACCATACTTATCTTTCGATTGCTTCACTCCGGGAATCAGGCTCTCTTGGTAGACGATGCGGCTCTTGCCTGAATCATTCTTCAGGTCTTTGCGGTCGTCCGCTACGCCGCTATCGATCACGGCCACGCCGATTCCAGTGCCGTCCCAGGCGAGTGACTCTGCTCCGGTAGCGAAACCGAGCACTGTCATCCAACCATAGTCCGGGGTTGCGTCCAGAGTCGCGGCCGTCGCATGCAACGGGTGGTCTATGCTGAAGTGCTCCACCTGCGGATCCGTTGCAAGCAGCGCGAGATCGCGAGTGTTCACAGTGTAGACTTCCGCGCCTACAAGTTTCAGTGAGCTTCGACGCAAGGCGCCGTGGGCAGCAAAACGGCGGTGACCCACTTGGTCCGGGCTCGGCTTGAAGCGCACGATCACATCAACCGTATCTGTATTTCCTGGAGATGGATTTTGGGCGAAAACGGAAGTACTAAGGACTGCAAGAACCGAGAAAACTGTTTTCAGTTGCACAGGGCCGCCTCCACGCGGTTGGTTTCTCTTCTTCGAGAGCAGACAATGCAAACACAGTGCCAACGCATTTGCAAGACTTCAGCAGATTGCGAAATGCTCGTAGACTGCGGAGGAGATTTGAATTTGCACCTCCTGGGCTCTCTGACAGTACTTTCGACAGCCGCGTTTCAGTGGTGGACAAAATGGCGCGCGGCTGCCGCGCGGTTGTGACATTCTGACTTTGCTCAGTACCTGCACATTCGAAAGTTTCTTATTTTCGAAGGAATCAGCAACAGCTTAACGGTGGAACTCCACATGCCTAAGAGCAAGCGTGCCAGTGAAGGCAAGAATCTATATCGGCCTGGTAGTCGCGCTTGGTACAGCGACTTGTTGTGGCGCGGTATACCCGTGGCATAGCGACAACCTGGTTCGGTTCATTCTGTACTTGGTCATCGCAATCATCGGGTCGAGCCTCAAGGTATCGCTTCCCGGGATCCAGGGGACCTTATCTTTTTACTTCCTGTTTGTCCTAGTCGGCATTGTCCAGCTCACGCTGCCCGAAACATTGGCGGTTCGTTGGAGCAGCAGTTGTTGCCCAATGTTATTGGCATGCGAAGAACCGTCCGACTTTGACTCAAGTCGCTTTCAACCTGGCCAGCAATTTCGTTGCGGCGCAGCTCTCTTACACGACTTTCCATCTGAGCAGCTGGGATGGTTTGATTGTGCGTTCACCGGTCCGGCTGCTGGCCGCGACTCTGGTGTTCTTTCTCGCCAATACCATACCCGTGGCCATGGTGATAGCCCTGACTGAAGGAAAAACAGTCCGTGCCATCTGGAAGACAAGTTATCTGTGGTCCTTTCCCTATTACTTGGTCGGGGCCTCCATTGCATGCTTCTTCAGTTGGCTGACCGTCCAGATCGGTTGGGAAGCGGCCTTGCTGTTGCTTCCCGTGGTAATCATCCTGTTCCGCAGCTACCGTTTGTATGTGGGAGGTCTGGAATCCGAAAAAGTGCATGCGCAAAAGGTGGCATCTCTACATTTGCGCACGATCGAAGCGCTGGCTTTGGCAATTGAGGCCAAGGATCAGGTCACGCACGATCACGTGCAGCGCGTGCAGACGTACGCTTTGGAAATTGGAAAGGAGCTGGGGCTGGACAAGGACGAACTAGACGCGCTGCAGGCTGCGTCGCTGCTGCACGACATCGGAAAGCTGGCCGTACCGGAACATATTATTTCCAAGCCCGGCAAGCTCACTCCCGAAGAGTTCGACAAGATGAAGATACACCCGGAGGTGGGCGCACAGATTTTGGAGCGCGTGGATTTTCCGTATCCCGTGGCCCCCATCGTTCGGGCGCACCACGAAAAATGGGACGGGAGCGGCTATCCGGCCGGCTTGAAAGGCGAAGAGATTCCAGTAGGCGCCAGAATTCTCTCGGCGGTGGACTGTCTCGACGCGCTCGCAAGTGACCGGCAGTATCGGCGCGCCTACCCGTTGGACCAAGCCATGTCCATGGTCGCGGAGCTGACTGGAACCAGCTTTGACCCGCGCATTGTAGAAATTCTGCAGAGACGCTACGTAGAATTAGAAGCGCTTGCGCGCCTGAGCAGTACCCCAGCTGTCGGAGTTCTACCGACTGATATGCACGTAGAGCGCGGAGCGGCCCCGGATGCTGGTTTCGAACAAGAGGCTCCGAGTGTTGATGGCCGGCCACGAGCGCCTATCGCCCCGGCTGATTTTCTGGTTTCAATCGCTGCCGCACACCAGGAAGTCCAAGCGCTATTCGAGATGACGCAGGAGCTGGGTAACTCATTGAGCCTGTCCGAGACTCTCTCGGTGCTGGCGGCACGTCTGTGGCGCCTGGTGCGTTTTGATGCTTTTGCAATTTACCTGCTGCGCAATGACAAGTTGATCCCAGAGTACGTGACCGGCGAGGATCATGCGCTTTTTTCCTCGCTCGAGATCCCTCTCGGCCAAGGCCTTTCGGGCTGGGTGGCTGAAAATCGGAAAGCCATCATGAATGGCAATCCTTCGGTGGAGCCCGGGTATATGAACGATCCAACGAAGTTCAGCAAGTTAGGTTCGGCGCTGGCTGTTCCATTGGAGGACTGTACGGGTGTGGTGGGTGTGCTGGCGTTGTATCGCATCGAGGCCAACGCCTTCAATCGAGACCAACTGAGGATCGTACAGGCAATTACCTCGAAACTGGCCACCGCTATCCAGAATGGCCTGAGTTTCCGACAGGCCACGGCCTCCGCCAGAACCGACTATCTGACCGGACTTTTCAACACTCGCTCACTCTTCACGCATCTGGATGCTGAAATATCCCGCTGCGAGCGCGCCGGCGGAACGCTGTCAGTGCTGGTCTGCGATCTGAACGACTTCAAAATGGTGAACGACCGATTCGGACATATGGCAGGAAATGGCGTCCTGCATCACGTTGCTACGGCGATGAAGCAGTGTTGTCGTGAGGGCGACTATGTAGCTCGGTTGGGCGGTGACGAGTTCGTCATGGTCATCCCCGGGCTGCCAGCTGAATCTCTCGACGACAGAAAGGTGCAAATAGAGCGAGCCGTGGAACTGGTTGGTTCCCGTACCCTCCCCGCCTTCGTGCTGAACATCAGCATGGGGCAAGCCCAGTATCCCCAGGATGGCCGGACCCTGGAGGAACTCCTTGCCTCAGCGGATCGCCGGATGTACGAGAACAAGCGCGAACGGAAAGGGCGGCATCCCGGTTCAGGGGTGGGAGATCTCATGGAGCGCGAGGTCGCTTTAGCCGGTTGATTTTGAAGGCGGCATTCGCCAGCTATTGAAATATAGTCTTAGATAGTCTCAAAGCGGCTCTGGCATTTCCGATAAGGGAATTGTGAGCCGATTCGTAGACACCGCAGTCGAGATCCTAAGTGCGGCCGAAAGTGCCGTCGAGTCGGGCCACACTCCTTCGGATATGACCATCCTGATCACGCCGGAAGGAGCGATTCGAATGATTGCCGATTCTGATTGGCCGCTCGATTCTCTCCAACTGCACCACGGGGCCAAGATGGCGTACCGGGTGAGTCAGAGCGCATTGCACGTGCGTGTGGAGGGACGGGCAGGTTCTCGGACTTGCTTGTTCGAGACCGTAAAGCCTGAATGGGCCGCCCGCCTCCTCCGCCAGCGCGCTCCGCTGCTGCTCAACGGCATCCTCTGAAGACCGGCCACACCTGCGCCATAGAGCGCGTCACGTTTCGGGTTTCTCGGCCGATATGCCTTCGTGAGGAGTACATGCATGGCCAGCAAGTTGAACTGTTGGGAAGTCAAGAAATGCGGCCGCCAACCGGGCGGAGCGAAAGTGGCCGAGTTCGGCGTTTGCCCCGCGGCGAAAGCGCAGGCTTCCAACGGCGTCAATGAGGGAAAGAACGGCGGCCGCATTTGCTGGGCGCTGGCCGGAACGCTGTGCGGCGGAAAAGTGCAGGGAACCTTCGCCCAAAAGGCCGCCAACTGCATGCAGTGTCCCTTCTACTTGCAAGTGCGACAGGAACAGGGCCCCGCGTTCCAAATCGTGACTCGCTGACCGCGGCTCAACGCGACGTCAAAGCCCCGCATCGCGAAGGAACTGTGCCGCTTCCTCGGGCGGCGTCGGATTGATGTAGAAGCCAGCACCCCATTCGAAACCGGCTACGCGCGTCAGGCGCGGGATGATTTCCAGATGCCAGTGATAGTGCATCGAGCGGTCCTTCCTGGATGGGAGCGGTGTGGATCAGAAAATTGTAGGACGGATTTTCTAGCACGCGCTCGAGTTTGCGAATGGTGGCGCGGACCGCCCAAGCCAGGCTCTGAATCAGGCTCGCATGCGCGTTTTCAAAATGCGAACTGTGAGCGCGCGGAAGGATCCAGGTCTCAAACGGAAACCGCGCCGCGTAAGGCGACAGCACTTGCACCTCCTCGGTCTCGAGAATCACGCGCGCGCCGCTGGAGGCCTCCTGCCGCACCATGTCGCAGAAGACGCAGCGCTCCTTGAATTCGTAATAGCGCCGCCCGCCGTCGATCTCTTCCTGGACCGCGATTGGCACCACCGGCAGAGCAATGAGTTGCGAATGCGAATGGTCGCAGGAGGCGCCGGCCGTCTCGCCGTGGTTCTTGAACAGTAAGATGTAGCGCAGGCGAAAATCGCGCTTCAGGTCCAGCATGCGATCGCGAAACGCCCAGAACAGATCCTCGACGCGTTTTTCGGGCAATTGCGCGAGCGACAGCTTGTGGTCCGGGCTTTCGATGACGATCTCGTGCGCGCCGACGCCGGTCATCCGGTCGTACAGGCCCTCGCCGGCGCGGTCGAGCATTTCCTCGACGCGCAGCGCGGGGAACTTGTTGGGAACCACGCGCAGGGTCCACTGATTGTTGGCGTCGCGATAGGAAAGGATCTCGGGAGCGGTTTTGTCTTCATGGCCCGAGCAGTAGGGGCAGTCGCCGTCGGGGCTGACCGTTGGGCGGGTGCGAACGAAATCGCTGAATCGCCGGGCGGGGTCGGTGGCGATGATGACCCAGCGGCCGGTCACCGGATCTTTACGCAGTTCGGGCAAGCTGGAAGTCCTTTCGATACAGGCAAAAACAGCCGGAAAGTGAAACTATAGTTTACACGGTTGGCAGGTGGTGTAGCCGCTCACGCGGCAGTCGGCGAGAAGACGTCGCGAAAGTGGGTGACTGCGGGGGCGTGCTGAAAACCACATTTACGAAATCGAACCGAACGTCTTCCCAAGGGACGTCGGCCTGGCGCGCGTACTCGCGGGCGGCTCGATACAGGTTGCGTTGTTTTTGGTCGCCGATGGCGCGATCGGGCGCGCCGTATTCGTCGGTGCGGCGCGACTTGACCTCAACGAAGACCAGCGTCTCGTCCTCCCAGCCGATCAGGTCGATTTCGCCGGCGCCGGAGGCCATGCGAAAATTGCGGGCCACGATCACGATGCCCGCGCGCTGGAGGAAGCGATGAGCGATGTCCTCGCCGCGGCGGCCGAGCGCGTGATCTTCCGAGAGGCGCCGTTTGCGGCCGTGATGCCGCAGGACGTCGGCGAATTCGTAAAGCTGGCCCAGCATATCTGTTTCCTGCCTTGGAAGATGACAGGTGCGTGCGAAGCGCGGAAATTCTCCTACTTCATCGCTTCGAACTCGAATTCCATCACTTTGCCGCGAACTATGTAACACAGGTAATACTCCCAGAAGCGGCGGAAGCGCGGGGCGGGTTAATCAGCAAATTCGAAGCCAAGCCAGCGCCAGAGGGCCAGCAAGCGTACGCGAACCGACACTTCGCGGAACCGGGCGAGCGGTGTAGTAGCCGAAGCCGGCGTTGTCGGGTCCGAAGTAGCGGAACGAGAAGCTGTTCAGGTGCCAGCGGTGTGTTGGGTCGCAGAAGGAGCTGAAGTCGGTGTAATGCGGGGTGACGATGACGACGCGGCCGCCGGGCGCGACCAGGCGGTGAAACTCCTCCATGGCGCGGATGACGTCGGAGAGGTGCTCGATGACGTGGATGGCGCGCAGTTGGCGTCGAACGAGTTGTCGCGGAACGGGTAGGGAAAGCGATCGAGATCGCAAAGGACGTCGGCGGCGGTGCGCGGGTTGCGGTCGATGCCGAGCGAGCCGGGAAATTTGTTGATGCCGCAGCCGACGTCGAGCGTCCGCTTGGAACCTTCAGCGGCTAAGCCGCCAGCTTCAGACATTCCTCCAGTGTATCGACAGCGAAGTCGGCTTGATCGCGCGTGATGATGAGCGGCGGCGACAGGCGGATGGTGTTGCGTCCGGCGCCGAGGACCAGCAGGCCGCGCTCGAAGGCCATGTTGACCAGGCGATCGCGCAGCTCGGGTGCGCGTTCCTTCGATTCCTGATCGTGCACGATCTCGATGCCGATCATGAGGCCGAGGCCGCGGACGTCGCCGACTTGCGGGAAGCGGCGCGGGAAATCGCGCAGGCGGTCCAAGATGTAGGCGCCGATGTTGCGCGTGTTCGCGATCAATTCGCGCTGGAGCAAATCGAGAGTGACGAGAGCCGCGGCGACACGCGACCGGGTTGCCGCCGAACGTCGATGCGTGCGCGCCGGGCGGCCAGTCCATGATCTCGGCGCGCGCGATGGTGGCGCCCAGCGGCAGGCCGCTCGCGATGCCTTTGGCGGAAGTGAAGATGTCGGGCGTGACTCCGAAATGCTCGGCGGCCCAGAGTTTGCCGGTGCGGCCCATGCCGCACTGGACTTCGTCGAAGACCAGCAGGATGCCGTGGCGCTCGGCCAGGCGCGCGAGTTCGCCGAGGAAATTTTTCGGCGGGACGATGTAGCCGCCTTCGCCCTGGATCGGCTCGACGACGATCGCGGCGACTTCTTCGGGCGGGAGCATGCGCCGGAACAAGATCTTCTTCGATAGCGTGAACGCAGGCCATGGCGTGATCTTCGGCGCTCATGCCCGCGGGACGGCGATAAGGATCGGGATAATGCGCGTGGAAGACGCCGGGGATCAGCGGGCCGAATCCTTTGCGCTGGACCGGCTTGCTCGCGGTGAGCGAGAGCGCGCCCATGGTGCGGCCGTGGAATGCGCCGCGAAACGCGATGAACTTGTCGCGGCCGGTGTGGAAGCGCGCGAGCTTCATGGCGGCTTCGATGGCTTCGGTGCCCGAGTTTCCGAAATAGACGCGCCGCGCGACGCCGCCGGGCGCGGTGGCCGACGAGCTTCTCGGCGAGGTCGACCATGTTCTCGTAATAGAAATCCGTGCCCGACATGTGGATCAGGCGCGCCGCCTGCTGCTGGATCGCCTCGACCACTTGCGGGTGGCAATGCCCGGTTGAGACCACGGCGATTCCGGCGCTGAAATCGAGGAAGCGATTGCCGTCGACGTCTTCGACGATGGCGCCTTCGCCGCGGCTCGCCACCAGCGGATAGGAGCGGGTGTAAGAGGGCGAGAGCACCGCCTGATCGCGCTCGATGACCGCGCGCGCGCGAGGCCCGGGCAGCGGGGTCAGGATGTTGGGAAGGTCCACGCGGACCGTTTCGCTGAGCATAAACATCTCCTTCTTCTATCGGCAGTTTTGGGGCGGGGAAGGAGAGCGGCTTAGTCGCAGCCGAACAGGGAAGGTCGAGCTTTGGAAGGGGTAGGCATGGGGGGCCTCTGATTTCAGGGTAGCACTGATGACACCGAACCGCGCCGTTGCTGAAAGTCAATTTACTGAGCGGGAGGGACGGACCTGTTCAATACGAATGTTAACATTAAGTCCGTTCGTGCGATGAGCGCTGAGTTGTTTGATTTATAGCCAATGCCCGCCGACGATCATCCATTTGAGGCCCTTAAACGCCACTACGAGCTGGAAGATAGTTCGAGCTCGCCTATCACGAAGATCACCCTTGATATCGCCTCATGTCTTCCTTTGATTTGGCCATTCGACAAAGCTATTGCCAAGTTAAAGGATCATTTCGCAGCCGATTCCTTCGATCGACTAACAGTTGTGCTCGAAACTTGCATGAACGAGGTCTGCAAGCACGAGGACGACATCCGCAAGCTCTTCGAGACTCTTTCCGCTCAGGAATCTCAAAAGCGAACTGATGCAGCCAGGGACTTGCTCGTGGATGCCGCACGAAAAGCCATCAACACGCGCGCGATGGAGCGCGTGAAGCGAATCGGGTTGATCCTTGCCAATGGGACAATAGAGCCAGAACGCACGGATGGGGATGAGATAGAGGAAATGATGCGAGTTGCCACGGATACCGCCGCCTAACAACTTGAACATCATGGCTGACTTCCAGAATCGTTACGTCTTGCTTAGAAAGGGTCTCCGGTTTGTCGCGCTGATCCAGCAGAAGGCCGCGCAAGCCTAACGTGAACGGTTGAGGAGGCCTCTGAGTCGAGGAATCATAAGGCGCTTGTTTTGCGTGGCATTTGGCTTTCGGCAGGAACGTGTTGCTGGTGGCCGCGAGCGGAGGCGTTTTCGCTCTGCCCGTCGTGATCTCGCGTCTCGATGCCCGCCCTGGCCTGGCACAATCGAAGCCCGCTGCGCGCTGGCCAAAATCTGCAAGGCGGAACAGCTCCGGGGTCGAACTTCGCGGAGAACTAAAGAGTGGGAGACTCTCCCGCCACTTGCGCCCGAGAGCGCCGCGGACTATTTCGGTTGTGGGACGATTCTTAGATACGGTTTCGGCGACTTCCATCCGGAAGGGTATTTCTGCTTGGCTTCTTCTTCCGTCACCGCAGGCAGGATGATCACGTCCTCGCCTTGCCTCCAGTTCACCGGTGTCGCAACCTTGTGCTTGGCCGTGAGCTGGATGGAATCCAGCACGCGCAGCACTTCGTCGAAGTTGCGTCCGGTACTCATGGGATAGCTGAGCATGAGTTTGATTTTCTTGTCGGGCCCGACCACAAAGACGGTGCGCACGGTGGCATTCGTTGCGGCGGTACGGCCCTCGGATGTATCCCCGGCTTCGCCCGGCAGCATGTCATATAGCTTGGCGACCTTCAGCGCCGGATCCCCAATCATCGGGTAGTTCACCTTGTGGCCCTGCGTCTCCTCGATGTCCGCTTTCCATTTGCTGTGGCTGCCTACCGGATCAACGCTCAGGCCGATAATCTTGCAATTTCGCTTGGCGAATTCCGGTTCCAACCCGGCCATGTAGCCCAGCTCCGTCGTGCACACGGGGGTAAAGTCTTTCGGGTGCGAAAAAAGAATCGCCCAACCATCGCCGATCCATTCGTGAAAATCGATAGCGCCTTGCGTGGTCTCGGCGGAAAAATTCGGGGCTTCGTCATTGATGCGTATGCTCATGCATGGTCTCCTAGAAAGTTAAGCCTGGATGGTTCGGAATCCACTAGTATAACGTGCGGACGACCGGCGCGAGTCCGGCCAGGAAGTGGTCAGACTTCGGAAACCACCTGCAGTTTCGCGGCCTCCCAAGCGGCGAGACCGCCGGCCATCTCGACTAAGTGCGTGATCCCATATTGATGCAGGATGCTGGCGGCGATCGAGGAGCGGTAGCCGCCCGCGCAATGGACCACCAGGCGGCGGCCGCGGGGGATTTCGGCGATGCGCTCTTGCAGATGGTTGAGCGGAATACTTACGCTGCCGTCAAGGTGCTTGGCCGCCCACTCGCGCGGATTTCTCACATCCAGCACCAGCGGCGGCTCGGCGCTCGCCAACTCATCCGCCACCATCGGGGCGCTGATTCGCTCTGTCGGCCATACCAAGTCCGGCCGTCCGGCCAGCGCTTCCATGCCTGCCTGCAGGTAGCCTTTGACGTGATCGAAACCGATACGGCCCAGGCGCAGCGCGGCTTCCTGTTCGCGTCCAGGCTCAGCGATGATGACAATTGGCTTGGTGCGATCGAGGACCGTGCCCGCCCAGGTGGCGTATTGGCCGCTCAGTCCGATATTGATACTGCCGGCCAGGTGTCCTTTGGCATACTCGGCGGGATCGCGGACGTCCAGAATCTGTGCGCCCGCATCGCCCATGCGGAGGACTTCGTCGAGCTCGATGGGATGGAGAACCTGTTCCAGAGTCTTGTCGAGCGTGGCGCGCTCGCGTGTGTTGAGGATGGCGTCATAGGTGAAATACGGAGGAGCGTCGGGCTGGTCGGCCGTGACGAGACGAATAAATTCTTCTTTCGACATGGGCTGCAGCGCGTAGTTCAAACGCCGCTGATCGCCAAGAGAAGAGACGGTGTCGGAGGAAAGCTGTTTGCCGCACAGGGAGCCGGCGCCATGGGCAGGGTAGACCAGGGTCTGGTCGGGAAGCGTCAGCAGTTTGTTGTGCAGCGAGTCGTAGAGGTGGGCTCCGAGATCGTTGGCGGTCCAACCGAGTGAAGCGCGCAGGTCCGGGCGGCCCACGTCGCCGATAAACAAAGTGTCGCCGGTGAGGACAGCGTGAGGTTTGGCCGAGTCCTTCTGGAGATCGAAGGCCAGGATCGAGATCGACTCGATGGTGTGGCCGGGAGTCTCGAGGACTTGCAGGCGCAGCCCCGGGAAGTCCAGAGTATCGCCGTCCTTCATGGCGACGAAAACGTATTCCGCCTGGGCGTGCGAGCCCAGGTGGATGATAGCGCCGCAACGGTCGCGCAGTTCCAGATGGCCGGCCACAAAGTCGGCGTGAAAATGCGTGAGAAAGACGTGGCGGATCTGCAGGCCAAATTTCTCGGCGTCGGCCAGATACTGCTGGATATCACGCTGGGGATCGACGATGATCGCGGTCGAACTGGCCTCGTCTCCGAGCAGATAGGAGGCGTGGGCGAGGCAGCCCAGATAGTACTGTTTCAAAATCATGGCGACTTCTAAAGTCTAGCGTGTAGTTTGCCGGTCTTTCTTCGTCGCCTCCGGGATCCTGGCGCCTGCGGCTCACTTGGTAGAGGCGGATCCATGGAGTTTCCAGAAGATGTCGAGCATAAGCATTGACAAAATGTCATATTAGATATAATCTAAATATCGATGGAGGCCGAGCCGATCAAGCGTGCCTTGCAGGGCAGCGGGTTGCGGTGCACTCCGCAGCGCTATGCCGTGATGGCATTCCTGATGGAGCACAACCGGCATCCCACGGCCGCGGAAATTTTCGAAGCCGTGAATCGCGTGGATCCGCGCTCTTCCAGGGCCACGACTTATAACAATCTGCGGGACTTGGTCGCAGGCGGGTTTAGTGCGTGAAGTGGCCGTGGAGGGCCGCGCCGCGCGATACGACGCGAAAGGCATGCGGCACCACCACTTCATCTGCGACCGCTGCGGCAAGGTTGAGGACATTGAGTGGTCCAAGGTGCCCAGGCCTGCGTCGGGATCGCTCGGCAAGCGGATTCTTCGCGAATGCGAACTCATTTTCCGGGGGCTGTGCACTAAGTGCGCTCCACGGCACGCTTCCCGTTAACCGTTTCTTAGACTAATTCGAATGAAGAGGACTATATGGACAAAACTCTTACCACCGCAGCGGGGACCCTGTCTCGACAATGGACAAACGTCACCGAAGCGAAGTGCCCGGTAACGGGCGGCGCTCGCAGACACGCGACGAATGCAGACTGGTGGCCGAACCAGCTCAACCTGAAGATGCTGCACCAGAACTCGCCCCTGTGCGATCCGATGGGCAAAGCGTTCAACTACGCCGAGGAGTTCAAAAGCCTCGACCTCAACGCCGTGATCAAGGACCTGCACGCCTTGATGACGGATTCCCAGGAATGGTGGCCGGCCGACTTTGGCCATTACGGGCCGTTCTTCATTCGCATGGCGTGGCACAGCGCCGGTACCTACCGCATCGGCGACGGCCGCGGCGGGGCAGGCTCCGGCACGCAACGTTTTGCGCCCCTGAATAGCTGGCCGGACAATGTGAACCTGGACAAGGCGCGCCGGTTGCTCTGGCCGATCAAACAGAAGTATGGCCGGAAAATCTCCTGGGCTGACCTGATGATTCTCGCCGGCAACGTCGCGTTGGATTCGATGGGGTTCAAGACGTTCGGTTTTGGCGGCGGGCGCGAGGATGTCTGGGAGCCCGAAGAGGACATTTTCTGGGGGCCTGAGGGCAAGTGGCTGGCGGATGAGCGCTATCGCGGCGAACGTCAGCTCGACAATCCTCTGGCGGCGGTTCAGATGGGCCTGATTTACGTGAATCCGGAAGGGCCGAACGGGAAGCCGGATCCAATCGCCGCGGCCACGGATATCCGGGAGACGTTCGCGCGCATGGCGATGAATGACTATGAGACGGTTGCGCTGATTGCCGGCGGGCACACGTTCGGCAAGACCCACGGCGCCGCCGATCCGAGTAAGTATGTCGGCCCCGTACCCGAGGCCGCTTCCATTGAGGAGCAAGGCCTGGGCTGGAGAAACACTTTTGGCGGCGGCAGCGGCGACGACTCGATCGGCAGCGGCATAGAGGTCACGTGGACCACTACGCCAGTGAAGTGGAGCAACAACTTCCTGGAAAACCTTTTCAAATTTGAGTGGGAGCTGACGAAGAGCCCAGCCGGTGCGCACCAATGGACTCCCAAGAACGGGGCGGCGGCGAGCGCGGTTCCGAATGCCCACGATTCGTCGAAGCGGCACGCGCCAGGAATGCTCACGACAGACCTCTCCCTGAAGATGGACCCGATCTATGAGCCGATCTCGAGGCACTTCTACGAGCATCCGCGACGAGCTCGCCGACGCGTTCGCCAAGGCGTGGTACAAGCTCACGCACCGCGACATGGGACCGATTGCGCGATATCTCGGCCCGCTGGTGCCGAAGGAGCAATTGCTCTGGCAGGATCCAGTTCCGGCAGTGGATCATGCGTTGATCGGGGAGCAGGACATAGCTGCTTTGAAGGCCAAGATTCTCGCGTCCGGGCTGTCCATCGCTGAACTGGTGACGACGGCTTGGGCGTCGGCGGCGACGTTCCGAGGCTCCGACAAGCGGGGTGGCGCGAACGGCGCGCGCATTCGACTGGAGCCGCAGAAAGCTTGGGAAGTGAACCAGCCGGCTCAACTGGCGAAGGTGCTCGGGAAGCTGGAGGCGATCCAGAAGGAGTTCAACGCTTCGCAGTCCGGTGGGAAAGGCAAGAAGGTATCGCTCGCTGACCTGATCGTTCTGGGCGGCTGCGCGGCCGTCGAGGCAGCGGCAAAGAAAGCCGGACATCGACGTGAAGGTCCCTTCTGCAGCCGGGACGCACGGATGCATCGCAGGAGCAAACCGATGCCCACTCGTTTGCGCCGCTTGAACCGATGGCTGACGGATTCCGCAACTATCTGCCCGGCGGAGCGCCTCTGTCGGCGGAGGAGCTGCTGGTGGATCGCGCGCAGTTGCTGACGCTGACCGCCCCTGAGATGACGGTGCTCGTCGGTGGCTTGCGCGCCCTGAATGCGAACTTCGGGCAGTCCAAACACGGCGTGTTCACCGATCGGCCCGAGGCGCTGACGAATGATTTCTTCGTCAACCTGCTCGACATGAAAACGAAGTGGCAGGCCGCGCCTGCATCCGAAGGCGTGTTCGAGGGGCGCGATCGCGCGACAGGCAAAGTCAAGTGGACCGGCACCCGCGTCGACCTGGTCTTCGGTTCGAACTCCCAGCTCCGGGCCATCGCGGAAGTCTACGCATGCGACGACTCGAAGGAGAAGTTCGTGAAGGACTTCGTGGCCGCGTGGAACAAGGTGATGAACCTGGATCGTTACGACCTTGCCTGATCTCGGGAAAAAAGTACGCTTAGTGTAATCATGCGAATATCTGCTGGGTTATCGCGGGATCCAGAGCCTTGACAATGGTCCCGCTTTGCCCCTCAAGATTGCATCCTGACTTTAGAGGCAAGCTTCGCGCTTTTCGAAACGCCTTGTGAGCTGGCTCGTCAGCTACAATTGAGAGGGAGAGAATTACGATGCAGCACGCTTTCACCTTGCACGAAGACGCATGGTTTCGGAAAGGACCCGTCTATGCAGGTGGTCAGGTCATAGGCTACCGAGTCACTGGAATACCGAATGGAATGACAGCTAGAATTGCAAACTTCGCCGCACCTACTGGAAACGACTGGCGCATCATGCGAATAAGTGCCGATAACACCCAGACCGACTGGACCGGCCACTACCAAACGCCTGAAGAGGCTCTGGCCGCCATACACCAGAATTGCGAATCTGGGGCTCTGATGTGAGTGGCATTCGCTTCGGGTATGAAATCTTCCCGAAACATTTTTCATTCGATCGAAGAACTTCAATTCACAGGCAGAGCTTGTCAGCGTTCAAATGTTCAAGGCGCTGGTCTTAGTTCGCAACATCGAGTCCAGCGATCACCGACTTGATTTCGGCGAGTTCACGATTGAACAAATCGGTGCCCGGTTCAAGGATCTCCGAGATATTTTTTCATCTGCAGATGTAAACCGCGACGACTGGATTTTGGAAAAATCCTATGCGGGACTGCTTGCCGGTCCACCGGGATCTCCGGTCGGTGGCATTCCTGCTGACATTGAGGACATTTTGCTGTTGTTGAGGCTGTACCGCGTAGGTGAAATATCGTTCGTAAAACAGGCGATCGTTCTACCGAATGGCAACACGCTTGTTCAATTCCCTTACAGAGCGATGAATGACTTAAACAGCTACTCGCTCCCGCACTTCCCTATCACCTCCGATGAATGCGGATCATGGCAAGAGTTCGCCAACACTATCAGGCGGAGTCCCTCGTGGACTTCTGATTGGTTCATCGCGGCGAGACGATTTTTTCTGACCGGTGGAGCCAAGCCGTTTGAACCTCAACAGGACGAAGTGGACCGCATTCTAGACTATGCTACAGCGCTCGAGTCAACGCTGGTGCCAGAAGAGGGATACAGCACGCGCCGTATCAGCAACCGCGCAGCAGCCCTCATCAGTCCAGGCAATGCTAAAGAAAGAGCACAGGTCGTCGTATTCCTAAGGAAGATGTACGACATTCGTTCACGCATTGCTCACGGCAGCAGACTGGCCGAGGACAACCGAGAGTGGTTGATTGAGAATGGAGGCTTGGTTGAACGGCGAGTGCGAGAAGTGCTCGCGACGGCAGTCAAGCAACTGCCTCCCGATGAAACTGAGCGGGGCGTGGCCTTGGCAGCATTGTATGATCCAACTGACGATGACCGAGGAAACTTCGCACTTGAGAAGTTCAGGGAAATCAGGACGGGGCAAGTTCGGAAGAAAATAGCCGCAGAAATTCAGAAAATCGCTGGGAACTGACAGAAGTCTCAAGTCCGCCCACTCAAAACGCCCGTAGGCGGACTATCTGCCCGGCGGAGCGCCTCTGTCGGCGGAGGAGCTGCTGGTGGATCGCGCGCAGTTGCTGACGCTGACCGCCCCTGAGATGACGGCGCTCGTCGGCGGCATGCGCGCCTTGAATGCGAACGTCGGGCAGTCCAAACACGGCGTCTTCACCAACCGGCCCGAGGCGTTGACCAATGATTTCTTCGTCAACCTGCTCGACATGAAAACGAAGTGGCAGCCCTCCTCTTCATCCGAAGGCGTGTTTGAGGGGCGCGACCACGCGACCGCCAAAGTCAAGTGGACCGGCACCCGCGTCGACCTGGTCTTCGGTTCGAACTCCCAGCTCCGGGCAATCTCTGAAGTCTATGCAAGCGACGACTCGAAGGAGAAGTTCGTGAAGGACTTCGTGGCCGCGTGGAACAAGGTCATGAACCTGGATCGTTACGACCTTCGTTGATCCCGGCGAAATTAACGATTCGCGTGACGCCCGGCGTCAATGAACGCCGCGTCTCGTTCGCCTTCGGTACAGAAATACTCCAGAATGTCGCTGTTGGGGATCAGGATCTCGGTGAATTTCACGGTTACCGGCTTTGTCATGGTGACGGGATCATCAACCGTCACCTCCATGTCCATATGTCCGAAATCACGCCGATGAAAACGCTCCGTAATGTGCATGGCCTCGCTATGAATGTGACCGCCCGGCAGCCGGGTCTTGTCGTTGTAGCCTGCTGAATCGACCACAAGGGTGTCGCCCTCCCAGTGACCGGTGGAGTAACCCATCCACGACGGAAACGGGTCCACTGGAAGTTTGCGGCCGTCCGTATGGACTTCGCGAAAAGCGCCGTCTACTTCATAAAAAATCGCGAGTTCCTTCGGAGTCTGGAAAATCTTGAAGGGACGCACGTTGAAATAGCGCTGGGGCATGTTGTAGGGCAAGCAATGCAGGGTGGAGTAAGGATTTTCGCCAGCCTTCCGAAGCTCCGCCTCCTTGGCGCGAGTTTCAGGCCGGATCGGCTCTTCGCCGCGTTTGAAATCGATGAACAGGTTCAGAAAGTATTTGTTCATTTGCCGTATGTCGTCTCCGGCCACAGCCTGGGGGCCGTTCGCAATGGCGGAGCCGTAAAGCCGCTCGATTTCACCTTCCTTGGCCGGCTCGACTCCCCACACCCCGGACAGGTCCGGCTTGCCCTCCGCTGTGCGCGGGGCTTTTGCTGAGAGGTCTGGATTGCCGTCCCGCGTCAATGGCGTGTCCGGGTCCGGATAGTTCAGCCACTGAGCGCCCATGCATGTCAAGTAACCGGCGACCAATATCCCCAGCCGAATGGTCAGAAGGCGCATCTCACTCCTCCTTTTCCCGACCGACCAAGAAGCAGAAAGAAAGCAAGGCCGTGGGATGAATGCGAGTCTACCACTTTCGTCGGATGAGAACACGCGGGTCAGCGGCGAAGGCTCATCGGCCGCGACTGCGTGCTAGCATTGTGCTAGCATGGAATCAAAACGCATGCCTACCCTCACCATTCGAAACGTGCCGGCGAAGGTGGTCAGGTCGCTCAAGGCGCTCGCTCGCCGCCGCCATCGTTCTATGGAGCAGGAAGTTCGGGAGTTGCTCGAGACCCACATCTCCGAGCGACGTTCGGTGCTCGACCAGATTGAGGCGTCGTGGAGTCGTCAAAGTCGACGGCCGACCGCGGACGAAGTTGACGCCTGGATTGCAGCCGGCCGCTCGTGAAAGCGGTGGTGGATACTAACGTCATCGCCTACCTGCTGCTCGGCACAGAGCAGTTTGTCGACGAGGCTCGAACGTTCATGGCGACGCTCGACGAAGCGTGGGCGCCCGCCCTCTGGGAGGCCGAACTCGCCAATGTGCTCTGGATGGCAACACGGAGCAAGATTTTGACGATCGAGGATGCAACGGGCCGATTGGCTCTGACTGACAGCCTCGGCATTCATACCGTTCCGAACCGAACGCTGTGGCAGGGCGCATTGGTGCGAGCCCATCACTCAGGCGTTGCGGTTTACGACACCCTGTTCGTCGAACTTGCCGCTCGAGAGAAACTGCCGCTCGCGACCTTCGACAGCGCCTTGCTCCGGGCTTTCCCGCATATCGCGGCTCGACCTGCGGCGCTTAAGATGAAGTAAGTAACAGTTCTACCGGGTTCCTTTGTGTGGATCGAACGGCGATTCCGAGGCTTGGCACAATCGAAGCCCGCTGCGCGCCGGCCAGAAGATCGGGTTTCACAGGCACCGGTGCGACGCAGACTGAAACGGTTTCAGGCTCGAACGGCAAGGCAAAGCCGGCCAGCTCTACGATCACCAACGCGAGACGCGTTATCCGCACGTTGTACTGTCTCTGTACGCAGCGAACGCTGATTGCGCTACTTCATCGCGGTCGTGGCTTTCGGCGGCGTTGCGGCTGAGAGCGCCATGCTGGCGAAGCTGCTGCCGGCGGCGGAGATCCATTGGTCGAAGCCGTGCGGGAACCCGGCGTCAAAGTAGGGCTGGAAGGTCATCGCGCGTGAACGCACGTACCAGGAGCCGTCTTCGTTCTGGGTCTTGAGCAGGAACTGGACGCCGCGCTTATAAGCGGGATCGGACGCAGGCATGCCGGCCGAATGCAGCGCGACCAGGGCGTGCCCGGTGGCGTAGGCGCTGCTGTCCATAGAGTCGAGATCGGACCAGCCGCCGTCCGAGTGCTGTTTCGCGAGCAGGTCCTGGCGCGCCGCTTGAAGCGCAGACTTGTCGGTATTTGCCCATGCCAGACCCTGCACTTTCCAGATGCGGTCTTCGTTGAGCCGCGGCTGCGCTTTGGCGATCCAGTTGACTGCGAGTTGAACAGCCCTATCGTACTCGGCCTTTAGAGGCTTGGGAGCGTAGAGCTGGAGGCCACGCATCGCGATGGCGGTCTGACCGATATAGTCGGAGCAGATCGGCGGACGATTGTCGGCTGCGCCGTAAGGCCATTCGCCATACGGCGTCTGATGGGACTTGAGGTAGATGGCGGCGGCATCGGTGTTGAGGTCAGCCTGATAGTGTTCGGCATCCAGGCCGACGAGAATATTGCCGATGACGAAGGGGCCGAAAAATTCTTCCACCGGCTGAATCATGTTCTGGTGCAGATAATCGCGGAGCTTTTCGAGACCGAAGATGTTGCGCCTGCACCTGCTGCTTTGACATTTTCTCGTCGACCTTAAAACCGGCCGTCGCGCGCGGCGCCCACGGCCAGGGCGGCGAAGCTGTTGTTGTGGCAGGAAACGCAGGCGGCTTTGGGGACGAAGTTGGCGTCCGCTTTCTGGATTAGCGGAAGGCTGCTCTGAACGGCGGCCTGGATGGTGTTGACGCGGCGCGGCTGCAGCTCGGCTTTGCGCGGCGGGGTTCCCTTCGCGCCCGCTTTTTCGAGGAACGCGACGATGGGCGTCTCGCCGTGCAGCCTGGCGATGTCGAGCACGGTGAGGCCGCCATCGCCGCCATCCTTATGTTTGTCCTTGGCGTTGACGTCGGCGCCGCGCTCCACCAGCAGCTTGACTTCGTCGAGCGGTAAGCAGGTCGGAGGCGACCGCGTACATCAGCGGCGTGCGTCCCAGCGGATCGATAACATTGACGTCGGCGCCGTGATCGAGCATGAGACGAACGGCGTTGGCGTCGCCCAAAGGATGCGGTGTTCGGCCAAGGCCGCGGTGTAAGCCTGTTTGTCCAGGTTCTTGGCGACGATCAGGTCCAGGCACTTGGCGCAGTGAAGGGTCAGGGCCATTGTCGAGCACGGCCTGGCCGGAGCGCTTCGTTTCGGCGCCCTTGGCGAGCAGCAACTCCATGCTGGCGGGATCGGGGGCGGTGGCGGCATCGATCAATGGCGCGCCCTCGACATCGGGCCGGTGATTGGGGTTGGGATTGGCGCCGTGGTCGAGCAGGAACTTGACGGTGGCGGAATTGCCGGGACGGCGGGCCGCCATCATGAGCGGAGTGCGCAGATCGGCGGAGCGGGCGTTCACATTGGCGCCATGGTTGACCAGCACGCGCGTCTTTTCAAGATCGGTGGCGGCCCAGATCAGCGCGGTGGCGCCGGCATCGTTGGTCTTGTTGGGATCGGCGCCTTTCTTGAGCAACTGTTCGAGCACGGGCGCGGCAACGTAGAAGACCGCATACATGAAAGGCGTTGAACCTTCGGGGCCGCGCGCGTTGAGAAGCTTCGGGTCTGCGGCGAGCAGCTTGTCGAAGGCCGGCATGTCGCCGGTGCGCAGCGCTTCCACCATGGCGACGGCTTTCGGATTGGGCGGCGGGGCGTCGGCTTCGTTGGCGAGCGCGTCGGGCCAGTCGGCGCCCTGGTCGATCCAGGTCTTGATGGTCTTGATCTGCTCGGCGCGCAGCGGACCGGTGGGCGGCATCTGGGAGCCGTAGTCGGTGCCGGAGATGCGATGAAAGAGGAAGCTGTTTTCGGCGCTGCCGGGCACCACGCCGCGGCGGCTGATGACGGAACTCTTGCGGTCGAGCCGCATGCCGCTGTTCTGCTGGGTGGGCCCGTGGCAAGTGCACGCAGTTCTGGCGGAGGATGGGCAGCACGTCGCGGCTGAAGTCAACTTTGGCTGGCGTCTGGGCAAGGCCGAGGCCCGCACAGACGAAGGAAGCCAGAAACGCTTTTGTCACTTTGGATCTCTGCATACACGCTTCTCCTGAGGAATGAATCGTTCCAATTCGGGCTGAGCTATTGTATCGCGATCGATGGGCTTGAAGTCTTGCGCCTTAACGGCGCACACTGGGGCAGGAGGTGTCCATGGCAAAGATGCCCTCCAGCGTCGCCGAGTTCCTCGCGGGAAAGCGCTTTGCGGTGGCGGGAGTATCGCGGCAGCCGCAGCAGGCTGCGAATGCGGTCTTCAGGAAAATGGCTGCGTCGGGATTTGAAGTGTTTCCGGTGAATCCGAATGCAGCAGAGGTCGAGGGAGTGAAGTGCTATCCCAATCTTGCCTCGTTACCGGGATCGATCGACGGCGTAGTGATCGCCACTCATCCTCGCAACGGATTGGACATCGTTCGCCAGTGCGGTGAACAAGGTGTGCGCGGGGTGTGGTTCCACCGGTCGTTTGGTGAAGGCAGTGTTTCGAGCGAAGCGGTGGAGGAGTGCAAGACGCGCGGTATCCAGTGCATCGAGGGTGGCTGTCCGCTGATGTATTGCGAACCCGTGGATGTGGGGCACCGCTGCATGCGCTGGTGGCTGCGGATGGGCGGGCGGGTTCCGGGTTAGCGGGACTCTGTCTTTTTGCGCGCGGCGACTTCCTTGGCGCGCAGTTTCGCGATGCGTGCGATCAGCTTCACAGGGACGGGCTCCGAGAGCGGGAAGCGGATGGTGCCTTTGCTGATTTTGTAAGACGCAAGCTCTTGCTTGAGCACTGCCGGCACGCTACCGGTTGCTGGATAGAGCGAGAAGTGCTGTTTCCATCCGGCGAAATAAAGCACGGGGCCCTCCGGCAGCTTGTACGCCGGGATCCGGTAGGAAATCACTTCCTCGGCACGGGGCACAGCCGCGCGGATGGTTTTGCGCACAAGTCTGAGGGCACGCCGCACGGACTCAGGTTGAGAGGCGATGTAGTCGTCGACGGATTCGAACTTGGTCTTGGCCATGGGGTCAGGCACTCCGCAAAGCGATCCGGATAGCTTGCTCGACCGGCGAGTAGTCGCCATCCGGGCGGTCGAGCAGAAAGGGCTCGGCCGGCTGAAGCGCCGGCTGGGCGAGAAACCGCGGGCGCGAGCCGTGATGCGGCTGGGCCGCGTGAACCAGAAATGGATGGCACAGGTAGACGGTCCCAGCATCGCCGGTCGCGAGGACTTCGTGGCGCGCTGCGGTGCCAGAAAACCCGGAGGCAGCCAGTTCTCTCAACGATCGACCGCGCTCGCCGGCCGGAGCGAGAATCCTGGCGATATCGAGGTGCGAACCGACTCGAATGCGAGTGGGCGCGTCGTTGGCGCCGACGTCGGAAAAGAGAAACAGCATCAGGAGCGCGCGCCCTTTCGAATTTACGTTGATGCGCCAGTCGAAATACTCGCCCGTATCGCCGGTTTCGGGAGGAAAGCTGCTATCGATGTGCCAGCCCGCGTCGCCAGGATCTTTGCGGGACGGGAAGCGAATCGGAAACGTGCCGAGATTTGTGCGCGGCTGCCATCGCCCCGGACCGGCGAGTTGATCGAAT
This sequence comes from Terriglobia bacterium, assembly GCA_963792065.1. Lineage (GTDB taxonomy): Bacteria > Acidobacteriota > Terriglobia > Bryobacterales > Bryobacteraceae > Palsa-89. The sequence continues at coordinate 3,078,386 of CAWBUU010000001.1, read as the reverse complement.
GCCCGGTGCAGAACCGGCGTGTTGGCGGCCTGGACGAACGGCTCCTGCTCATACATTCCCAGCCGGATGACGGGCTTGGTCCAGGTTCTTGGATCGTCTTCAACGCAGCCCGTGTCCCGCCAAAGAATCGCGCGGGCCTGGTCGGCAAGCCCGCGTGGAAAAGCCCCTTCGATTTTCAGGAATCCGTCGCGGATGAATTGCTGGAGTTCAGTAGCCGTAGCGAAGGAGCCACGGCTGGCTTGCGAATCCACGGAGGACATCGTAGCTTAGTGTAGTGGATCAGGGCGAGCGCCTCCGTGCGTAGGTGGCTTTCGGTGCGGCTTACTGACCTTCGCAGGTCACTCGCTTGTTCCAGTCCACGAAGGCGCCGTTGGGGTTGTCCCGCCAGGCCCAGACGTGCAGCTCGAAAAATGCGGGCAAGCCGTACCGGTTCGGGCTGTTCGACGTATTGAACGCCTGGCCTTCGAGCACCGGCGGACCGTTGTGATGCGCCAGCCAGGTGGCGGCGTCGACGATGAACTCGACGCCGACCAGCCGCAGGCCATCCGTCCGTAGGCTCGTAGATCAGCGCTTCCGGCTTCGAGTTGCATCGATCTCGTTGTCGCCGCACCAGATCGCCGTTGACATAGTGGATGCCCATCGCCCCGTGGTCCGGACCGCTGACGCAGCCAAAGAACGGCCGGTAGCCGGCGGCCGTTGCGAGCATTGACGTCGATGTACTGCTGCGTGGCGTTGCGGACGATTTCAACGAGCTTGGCCGGCGCGGAGCTCTCGTGAGCGGTAAGCGCGTGATCGTGATTGTTCGCAGTGGCGTCGTCCGCCTGTAGAAGCGGCATGGCTGCGGTAAGGGCTGCCGAGCAGCACCAGCCGCAGGACAGCAACGTTTGATTTGTAGGTGAGACTCTTGACCATTGTCTTCATAGTTTTCCTCACCTAGTACCTGCGAGATTTCCCAGTGAATTTACACAGCCATCCGCGAAAGCCGAACGATGCCGGGAATCCTGTCGCGGGGGACCCCCCGGTGCAGTCCGTCCTATCGGCCTTGCTGCGCCGCGAGCAATCCGAATGCATCCTTGCGGAGATACTTTTTGCGAATCGCCTTGCGAAGGAACCACTTGGTGACGCTGCCCTGCTCCAGGCACTCTCGCAGCGTTGCGAAGAATAGCTGCTCCTGACGAGGATCGGGATGAGGTCTGTAGCGTACGGTGTGATCTGGCCCGGCGTAGACCATCCGCGGGGCGGCGTTTCAGGGACTGCAGCCAGGCTTCATCTTGGGGCGCATACTCGTGGTAGTCGGCCGGCAAGCCTGTTTTCCACGGCTGGGTCTGGATCTCGGTATTGTGGAGCAGTTTGGTCTTCTCAGTCAGCGTGTCGATGTCGTTCCACTCATTCTCGAACAAACCAATCCGCTCCGGTGACTCGTCCAGCAAGTTAGCCACGCACCCAACTTATCCGCCGACTGAAGATCTCATCGATGTCACGGTCCCAATGCCAGTGCTTCAGCTTGCTGCAATCCAGCAGCATGACGGCGGACGAATACAGAAGCCGGCCCTCGCGCAACTGTGGCTTTGGCCGGCACAGGATGGCCTTGCCACCCATGTCGCGGCTCAGCAGTTCAAACACGTCGCCCACCGCGATGATGTCCGGATCGAGTAGCAGCGCCCGGCCTTGAAAGCCGAGTAGGGCCGGCACCATCCGGCGCAGCGGGGCGAACGCTTGCAGATCGCGCCGCCGCCAGACCGACGGCTGGTCCCCGTCCCACCAAACAAATTTCTGATTGTCCCGATTGTACAGATAAGGAGTCTCTTCCAGGCGCAGCAACCGGACATCGAACAGATCGGGACTCTTCGATCGGGACTTCAGCGAGTGAGCGCAGACCAGCGCGGCGACCATCTGCTGGTCGTTGGTGTGAATCACGACGGTAGGCTTTGTGCCGGAGTTTGGACGCACGCAGGTATTGATTCTTCTATTATCATTTGCGGGGTAACCTGATTAACTGGCTTCGAGAGACCGATTGTCGACTAGTTCGCCGTGATGAATCCAAAATCGCTGAGGAGGCTCGCGATGCCCTGCGGCGCCATGTGGTGGAGCCGCTCGTGCCACGCTGTGTCGATCAAGAATACGGCGGATTTCTGGTCGATTTCGACGAACGATGGCGACCGACGGGCCGCACGACAAGACTCTCGAGCACGCCAGCCGCAGCACCGCTTGCGTTCGCGCTTTTGGAACGCGCCGTGCCCGGCGCCGGGATGCGGTCAGTTGGTGCGGCATGGGTGCGCCTTCCTCCAACATGCGCTCTGGGATTCTGTACACGGCGGATTCTTCGCGCAAGTGGACCGCAGCGGCCGTCCGCGCTGGGAGGGGATCAAGCACCCTCATGCGGTGACCTATGCGGCTTTGGCGTTCCTGCTGGCCGAACCGTACTGCCGGCTGGCGAGGGCCGGTTGTGGGCGTGCCGGGGCCGGGAATGGCTGGACGATGTGGCCTGGGATCCGGTTCATGGCGGGTACTGGGGATCCTTTCGCCGGAACAATGATCGCTATCCGGAGGGTGCGGATTTGCCTACGCCTGGTGGGCGCGACGTACTTGGCTACCGCCGGGCTTCAAAGAAAGCAACACTCTGGGTGATGCCATCGATACGCTGACGGTGTTGGTCGCGCATGACATCCGAGGGATATGTACGGAACGCTTGGCGTGGCTGGCCGACCTTGTGGTGGATCGGCTCACGGATGCCACTGGGGTTTTGAGGTACCTGTACCGGCCTGATTGGCAGCCTGCTTCCGAGACTGTGCGGATCGGCCAGCAGTTCCAGATGGTCCACCGGCTCTTGGCTGCGGATGCCGTGCTCGGCGAGGCGCGCTTCGTAGCGAGAAGTTGCGATCTCGCGAACTTCTGTCTGACGTCGGCGCGCCATCCCAATGGCGGGTTCTGCTTGGTCGTCAGCCCGGACGGGGACGGTAGCACGTTGCTGTCTGACGGTTTGGCACCCGATCTTCGTCAATGGTGGGTCCAACTCGAAGCGGTGCATGCCCTGCATGCTCTCGCCACCCTATGAAACCATCGATCCCGACGCACGCGCTCGCTACGGGCAGGCTCGCGACGAACAGTGGGCATTCCTGCGCGACAACTATTTCGATACACAGTACGGAGGAATCTGGCAGCTCCCAGTCAAAACGGCGGCACGAGTGCAGAAGCTTTTGCCCCGTTGGTTGCGACAGCGATCGCCCGCCCCGGCCCAGCGCAAGACGCACGGTTGGAAGGACCCGCTCCATGAGGTTCTGACATTCCTTGCGCTGGGGCAACAGTAGGACAGAGCGGATCGGTCCCGCGCCGCAGGCCCGCGCCGCAGGCCCGCGCCCACTTGTATAATCACTTAACGATGCCGCGAACAATTTTCCCCGCTGCTGCGCTCACGCTGCTGACGCTTGCGTCTTTGTATGCCCAGGAAGGCGGCGCCACGGAAAACCGCACGCTCGGCGCGGGCCGCAACTACGGCCGGTCGATGGTCATCAGCCAGGGCGGTATCGTCGCCACCAGCCAGGTGCTCGCGTCGCAGGCCGGCGCGCAGATCCTGGCGCGCGGCGGAACGGCGGTGGATGCGGCCATCGCGGCCAACGCGGTGCTGTGCATCACCGAGCCGCTGATGACCAGCATCGGCGGCGACCTGTTCGTCATGTACTGGGACGCGAAGACCGGCAAGCTCACGGGTCTCAATTCGTCCGGGCCCGCGCCGCAAGCGCTGTCGCCGGCATTTCTCGCAGCGAAGGGGTTCAAGCGCATGCCGCCCGACGGCATCCACACCGTCACGGTGCCGGGCGTGATCCGACGGCTGGTACGAGATGCACAAGCGCTTCGGAAAGCTCCCGTGGGCAAGATCTGTTCCAGGCCGCGATCGCGTTCGCCGAGCAAGGCTATCCGGTGCACGAAGGCATCGCCGAGGTCTGGCACAACGGCGGGTGATTCGCGCGCTGAAGGCCAACGAGGAATCCGCGCGCGTGTTTCTGCCCGGCGGCAAGCCGCCGCAGACCGGCGAAGTGTTTCGCAATCCCGACGCTGGACGCGCGCTGCGCCTGATCGCCGAGCAAGGGCCGGACGCGTTCTACAAAGGCGAGATCGCCAAAGCGATTCTCAAAACCTCGCAACACCTGGGCGGAACGATGACCGCCGAAGATCTGGCATCGTTCGAGCCCGAGTGGGTGCAGCCGCTGTCCATCGACTATCGCGGCTGGCGCGTTTACGAGACTGCCGCCGAACGGGCAGGGCATGGCGGCGCTCGAAATGCTGAATATCATGGAGACCAAGCCGCCGACGCTGCTGGGCGCGTTCAGCCCCATCGAGATGCACAAGCGCATCGAGGCCATGAAGCTGGCCTACTCGGACGTGCATCGCTACGACGCCGATCCGCGCACCTACGATGTGCCCACCGCGCAGCTTCTCTCGAAACAGTATGCGCGCAAGCGCGCGGCGCTGATCGATCCGAACCGCGCCAATTGCAAGGTAGAGAACGGCGACCCGATCGGCAGCAACACCACGTACCTGACCGTGGTGGACAAGGACGGCAACATCGCGAGCTGGATTCAGAGCATCTTCGGCGTCGTTCGGCTCGCGGGTGACGGTGGAGGGCATGGGGTTCGTGCTGCAGAATCGCGGCGCGGCGTTCACGCTCGATCCGCATCATCCCAACGTGCTGGCCGGCGGCAAGCGGCCGTTCCACACCATCATTCCGGCGTTCATGGAGAAAGGCGACGAGCATATCGGATTCGGGATCATGGGCGGCGCGGTGCAGCCGCTGGCGCACGCGCAGTTCGTTTCGAACTTCGTCGACTACGGCATGAACCTGCAGGAAGCGCTGGAGGCGCCGCGCTTCGCCAAGGGCAACGCTTTCGGCTGCGAGGTGTCGATCGAGTCGCGCGTGCCCGCCCAGACGCTGCAGCAGCTTTCCGAGCGCGGGCATGTCATTCAAATCCGGCGCGAGTACGTCGAGGCGTTCGGCCGAGGGCAGGCCATCCTGCACGATTCGAAAACCGGAACGAATTTCGCCGCCTCCGACCCGCGAGCCGATGGCGCGGCGATTCCGGAGCCGGTGCGGCCCTAGCCGGGCCTATTTGTCGCTTCGCGCTGCAGACCGGGCCGAGCCACTTCGATTCGTAACTCGAGCTGACGGCCATGGTCCGGTCGGCTTGCTCCATGTTCATTCGAACGTTGCCTTTGATGTGTTCCGAGTCCGCCCGCTCCACGACAACGGTGCCGGTCTGTTTACCCGTGCGACGATCGCATTCGATGCGGATCTCGCGCCGTGTGGCGGACGACGTCACGACAGTATATGTACAGGCCTTGTCGGGGGCGCCGAACGTGTTGGCTTTGTCGAGGTCTTCCTGCTTCAGGCACGTCTTGGTGACGGTCGGGCGATTCTGCATGGCCTTCATGCGCTCTTCAATCATGGCGCGCTGCTGCGGCGGCATCTTGTCCAAGGTCTCTTGCGGAATGCCCGGCAGTCCCGGCATTTGTATCCGGGTGGTGGTCTCCCACTCGCCCAGTTTGACGTTGAGCGGCGTCATATCGGCGGCCCAGAGGGCGCCGGCCAAGAGCGTCAGTCCAAGTAGTGTTCTCAAAGATGTCTCCTACACAAATGACTCGTTTCCAGACTATCGGATTCTCGCTCGCAATGGATTAGCCCCGCTGCCCGTGTTAGCGTATGGATGGAATGTGGTGGCGTCTTGCAATCGCCGGCACGATGCTTGCGTCGACGGCTTGGAGTGCGCCGGCCGATGATGTTTTGTACGCTAGCCGCCGAGGCGGCGTCATCGAAGCCTTCAAGCCGGAGACGCTCGACGCGATTTCCCGTATTCAACTGCCGGGCAGCGTCGAAAGCGTCGCTCAGGACCCGTCCGGCAAACGGCTGTTCGTAGCCCTTCCGCTCCGGGACGACCCACATGGCTGTTGCGCGCTCTACGCACTCGACCTGCCTTCCCTGCACCTGATATTTCTCGCCGAGCCGGTGCTGCGTGCGACCACGACCATCGACCGAGTGCTCTTCGAGCGCAGCAACACAGGTATCGAGTCGTTCGATTCCCGCAGCCTCGCTCCGCTGCCGAAGTTGGTTGCGACGGGCCTGAATCGGATGTCGCCGTCTCCGGACGGAAAGTGGCTTTTTGCGACGGCCAACTCCCCGAGACCTTCTTTAGTCCTGTTCGATCTCTCGCGCGGCGTCGAAACGTGGCGCAGCGATCTAGCGAGCGGTGGCGAGATCGAAGGCGCCTGGATCGGCGAGCAATACTTTCTCTTCGCGGTGGACCGGGCAGGGAACGGCCGATTGTGGATGGTGGCGCCCGATCATCCCGAGGTGCCAAGCCCGATTGCCGTGTCACTTCCCAAGGATGATGCTCGGCCGGGTTGCGGTCCGATCGTCCAAAGTATGATCGCGGTTGGTGAGCGGCTCGCCGCGTATCCGTTGTTCGGTCACAAATTGGACAAGCGGCGCGATTGTCCCCAGGTTCCAGGCGGCTACGTCGTGATCGACCCCAAGACCGGCGCCGCGTCGAATCGACTGGCGGCATCGGCGCACTTTCGCCAGATGGTCGCGAACGCGGACGGGCAGTATCTTTACGGTCTCGACGTGGGTGATGCCGGATGGAACCACGTTCGGATTCTGAAACTCGACGCCCGCTCTGGCGCGACACTACAGGTGAAGAACCTGGACAATGATGTCTGGTTTCTCGCAGCCCGCTGACGGCGGCGGCTACTGCTTCGCTCTCTCCAGCTTCGTCCATGACCCCTTGGCCGCATCGGAATTCGGATCGAACGTGTCGCTGCCGCTCACCAGATATTGGCCGCTCTGGTTCATCCACGCCGCGCTGTAGCCGGACGGCAGCTCGACATTCTCGCCCGAACCGGTTTTACGATAAGCCTCGACGCCGCGCAGGCTGCTATCCCAATGCTCGTTGAGTTTGTCCATGACGCTCTGGCGCGCCTGGTAGGCCTTCACCACTTCGTCCGTGACCGGATTCTTGTTCTTTTCAGCCATTCGCCGCAGCTCGAGCGCGCGGTCGACGGTAGCCATCTGCTGCATGGTCCGCGCGGCGGCGGGACTATTGGCTTGCGCTTGCAAGCGGCCTAGTTCGTGAGATACGTCCTGCTGCGTGGCCCACCATTTCAGATTCGGGCGCAGCGAGAACAGGGCGGTCTGGAATAAAGGGAACTGCGCGTCGAGCATGCCCTTGGGCGCTTTCGAATAACGGACCTCTTCGAGCGCCCACAGCGTGGCGATAGTCTGCCCCATCTTGAATTGCACGGCGCTCGTCAGCACGTACACGTCCTCCTGCATCTCGATGCCGCTTTCGACAAACTCGAACCGCATCTTGGCGGCCTCAAATACGGCGTTACTATATTGCGGTCCCGGGTATTTCAGCCGGCCCGCGGCAGCGAGTTCGGGCAGCGCTTCCTGCTTGACGACATCGGCTGTTCCGAGAGTGGTCAGATACCGGCCGATCACGATGGTCTTGATGCAGGGCACCGGGTCGAGCAGCGGCGGCTGGACTTCGGTACCCGAATAAAATGAACCGGGGCGGAGGCGCGAGCCGAACAGTTGCGGGTTCCAGATGAAAGCGATTGGCGGCAGCACGCCGATTTCCTGGTGGGCGGGTCCGATCAATTTCACCCAGGGCGCCGCGGGATCGCCGGCCGCGTTCTTCCACATGATGCTGCCCTCGACGCGCCAATCGATGGGCGCAAGGATCGTGTACGCTTCGCCGCCGATGTGACGAGGATCGTCCATGATGCTGTAGGTCCGGAAGCGATACACGCCGGAGCGGTCGGCGGTCGCGGGTTGTACCGGCACTTTCTGCGGGATAGGCCGCTGTGCGATCGCCGAGAGCGAGCAGCAAAGCAAACCGATCAGGATGCAGCTAACCCGCACTCTTCACCTCGCGCCGAGACCGGGCTGGTTCGATGTTGGGCAGGAACATGGTAAACAGGCCGATCGCGGGCAGGAACGCGCAGAGCTGATACACGAATCCGATGCTGCGGGCATCCGCAAGCCGTCCCAACAGCGCCGCGCCGATCCCGGCAATGCCGAATGCTAGTCCGAAGAACAGCCCCGACACCGTCCCGACTTTGCCCGGCACCAGCTCTTGCGCGTAGACCAGGATCGCCGAGAACGCCGACGCCAGCACGACACCGATGATCACACTGAGCACGCCGGTCCAGAACAGATTGGCATGCGGGAGCAGCAGCGTGAACGGCAGCACGCCCAGGATGGAGCACCAGATTACGTATTTGCGGCCGATGCGGTCGCCCACGGGTCCGCCGATGATGGTGCCCGCCGCCACAGCGCCCAGGAAAACGAACAGGTAGATCTGCGCGGTTCGCACGGGCATGTGGAATTTGCTCATCAGATAAAAGATGTAGTAGCTGTTCAGGCTCACCATGTAGAAAAATTTCGAGAACATGAGCGCGATCAGTATTCGCGAGAGCCAGCCCGACTTTCCGGCGCGGGAGCTGTTCGGAGGCATGGCCGCTGCGCGCTGTGACTGTCTTTGCGACGCTGCGCCTGGCCGAGTGCCATGCGGCAATGCGCGTCAACACGATGATGGCGGCGAGCGCGGCGAGCGAAAACCACGCGATGCTATGCTGCCCGCGCGGCAACACGATGAACGCCGCTAGTAGCGGGCCGAGCGCTGTCCCGGCGTTTCCGCCCACCTGAAAGAGCGATTGCGCCAGTCCATGCTGACCACCTGATGCCAGGCGCGCCACCCGCGACGATTCCGGGTGAAACACCGACGATCCGATCCCCACCAGCGCCACCGCCACCAGCACCACGCCATACCGCGGCGCCGACGCCAGCAGAAACAGACCCGCCAGCGTGAATCCCATGCCGACCGGCAGCGAATACGGCACCGTGCGCCGGTCATTATATAGGCCGACCAGCGGCTGCAGAAGTGAAGCCGTCAACTGCACCGTCAGTGTGATCAGCCCGATCTGGCTGAAGTTCAGCCGGTACGTCGTCTTGAGCAGCGGGTAGACGGCCGGGATCACCGACTGCATCATGTCGTTCAGAAAGTGGCAGAAACTGATGGCTGCCAGGACCGAAAACGCAGTGGTGGCGTCGGACTGCGCTCGAGTTGCAACCGTGCCCGCGAGACTCGCCATCTTTATCCTTAGTGTAGCCTTACTCGGCCGGAGGCTCCCCGAAAGCCGTTCGCTACGGATTTTGGATGCGAAATAAGCCGCCCGGTTGCACTATTCCGGCATGAGAACTCTCTTCGCAATTCTCTTGTTGTCGGCGTGGTCCTGGATCCCCGGCGTGGCCGCGACGCCCGTCAAAGCCCACAGCGAGGGCAAGTTCGCCGACGCCGAGATCGAGGCCACCATCAAAGCCAAGCTGGCCAAGTCCAAAATCGGCAAGGACGGCTTTCAGGTGCGCGTCAAGGACGGCGTGGTCACCTGGACCGGCCTCACCACCGTGATGCAGCACAAAGGCGCGGCCACGCGAATGGCCAAGACGTCGGGCGCGACTCGCGTGGTCAACAACATCAAGATCACCGAGGGCGGCAAGGACGCTGGCGCACCCGGCACGCCGCGGCGCGTCGAAGTGAAAACCGCCAAGCCCGACTGATCGGCTAGCCCAGTGGACCGGCCGGCGCCGGGCGAGTCTCCATGATCTTTCGCACGTCCGAGGTCGGATCGTTCTCGACGCGGCAGGGCGCGTCGAAGATCATCACCGCGCGTTTTTCGGCCGTGTAGGCCGGCCAGCGCGGCAGCCCGCCGTGATTCGGATTGCCCGTGCGCGAGAGCGACGCCCACGCGCCGGCGCTCGCCGATTCCAGTGTTCGCATCACCGGCGTCACCGGCCCGACCATGCTTTCGCTCGATGTCGATGTGGTTAAACACGAACGGAATCTCGATGCGTGTGCGGCGAACGCAGATGCATCACCGGCGTCTCCCAGGCGAAGACATAAAGATAAGTAGAGGCCTTGTGCAACGCAGCGCGCCGCTCGGCGATCCGGATCGAATTCATGGCTGATGCATCGGTCGCGATGTCGGTGGCCAGTTCGTACGGCGTCGCCTTCGGATATTTCTTGCGATAGAGATCGATGATGCGCTGCGCATCGTCGCCCAGCAGCCGGCGGCTGCGCTCAAGCAGTCCGGCTTCGTCGAGTTTTCCGTAAGTTGGGCTGTCGATCTCGTACACTGTGCGCTCGGTGCGCGTGTAGCCGACGATGACCGGCACGCCGGCCGAGATCGGCGTAGCGACAGGATCGAACGGATTCGCCGGAATCACCGTTCCGTCGTTCACGGGGCCGACGCGAACTTTGTTGCCCGCGGCCATCAACTTGTCGAGCGGCACGTTCTGCAGCTCCCGGCCATGGCCGCTTCCGAGGCCCAGATGCTTTCAGCAGACTCGTCGGCCGACTTGGTGGCGGCGTCACGCGCTCGCCCGCCCGAAGACTCGCACCGCTTTCGATCACGGCGCGATGGAACAGCCCTTTCGCGGACGGGCATCCCGAGCAGCATCGACACCTTGCCGCCGCCGCCCGACTGCCCGAAGATCAGTACGCGATTCGGATCGCCGCCGAAGCGGCTGATGTTGTCGCGCACCCACTCGAGCGAAGCGACCAGATCGAGCTGGCCCACGTTCGCCACGTGCGCGAAGTCGCTGCCGCCGGCCTCGCCGAGAAACAGATAGCCGAGCACGTTGAGCCGGTGATTCACGGTGACGACCACCACGTCCTGATGCTTGGCCAGACCCGCGCCGTCGTAGCCGATGGACCCGCCGCTGCCTTGATCGTAGCCGCCGCCGTGGAACCAGACCATCACCGGCCGCTTGGCGTTGTCGTTGACCGACTTGGTCCAGACATTCAGATTCAGGCAATCTTCGCTGGGTCCGAGCGGGGAGGCCGCGCGCAGAATGCCGAAGAATTCGACGCTGCTTGGCGCCGCGAGCGCGGTTCGACTGCGGAGCATAGTGACCCCACTCGAACGCGTCGCGCACGCCGGTCCACGATTTCGCCGGTTGCGGCGGCATGAAGCGATTGGCGCCATCGGTGGGCGCGCCGTAGGGAATGCCTTTGAAAGTGCAGATGCCGTCGACGATTTTGCCGCGCACTTTGCCCGCTGCGCGTTTCCACCACCGGAGTATCGCTGCCTTCGGTCGCCGCCCAACTCAGCCCCGCCGCGCCCGGAAGCATCCATCCGGCAGAGAGACCGGCAGCGCCGAAGAGAAAGTTTCGACGATCGATTCCGCGATGTGACATGACGCTACTTCCTCTTCGTCGGCTTGGCCGAGAGCATCATCTGGACGAGCTTCTCGGTGATGTGCGGCTCCAGGCCCTCGGTGTGGCCCTTGCTCTCACGCACGACGTCGGCGACGACGCGGCCGTCTCGGGCACTGCGAGTATTCGTAGATCTCGGCGGTGCCGGGCCGCGGCAGCCGTCCCCAGCCATCCGAGCCGGGATCCTGGCGCGAGGAATCGTACACGTAGCCGGGCTTTGTATCGACGATGTCGGCCTTCCGCACGCGCTCGCCGCATCCAAGCTTCTTGGCCCACTCCGAGGTTTCGGGCAAACCCTTGGCGTCCATCTCATGCTGGCCAGTCTCGTAGATGAACGAGAACTGGTTTTCTGGAGGTTCGCGCAAGGCGGCCATGGCCGCCGCCATATCGGGCCCGCCGCGTCCTCGTCCTGGAGCTCCGGCGCGTCCGGCCGCTGCGCCCCGGCCTGCTCCTCGACCAGCGCCCGCCGGTGGACCCGTCAAATTTCCGAAACTCCCGCGCCCCGGATTCCCGCCCAGCCGTCCGCCCGACAGGCTCAGCCATCCGTCCACGCGCTGCTTGAAGAAATCGGTGCGGATGATCCGGTTCGACGTCATGCCGCCTTGCGAGTGCCCGACCAGCCAAAACGCCTTGATGTTCTTCTTGCCGATCTGATCGTAGACCATGGTTGACGATGTTCTGGAGATACTCGTCGTCGGTGGACGCCCACACGCGCGGCGGCGCATTCGGAGTCGCGATCACCAGGCGGTACTTGTCCTTATAGTCGACGATCGGGAAATAGTGGCGCTGCCAGTTGCCGTATGATCCACCGCCGTGCAGCGCCAGGATGAACGTCACCTTTTCGCCCTTCTTGAGATCGCACGGGTAGTCGAGGAAAAACTTGCGGCCGGTTTTCGGCTCCACCGCGGGCCCCTGTTCGGTAACCAGCGCGCCGCAATTCGCATCCGGGCAATGCATCGCCGGCGGGTTCGGGCAAGCCACTCCGCCGAGTTCGAGCGGCCCGGACTTGGCGGCGTACGCGGCGGTCGCGATCGCAAACGCGGGAATCAGTGTGACTACAATCTTGGTGGAAAGCATGGCGTTCCTCCGGACTTACTTCCGCTTCGTCGGCTTTGCCGAGAGCATCATCTGGACCAGCTTCTCGGCGACATGCGGTTCCAGGCCCTCGGTATGGCCTTTCTGTTCACGCACGACGTCGGCGACGATGCGGCCGTCTCGGGCAGTGCGTGTATTCGTAAATCTCAGCAGTGCCGGGCCGCGGCAGCCGTCCCCAGCCATCCGAGCCGGGATCTTGACGCGTGGAATCGTAGACGTAGCCTGGTGTCGTATCGACGACGTCGGCCTTCCTAACGCGCTCGCCGCATCCGAGCTTCTTGGCCCAGTCTGATGTTTCGGGCAGGCCTTTGGCGTCCATCTCGTTCCGGCCGGTCTCATAGATGAATGAGAATTCGTTCGCAGGCGACTCGCGCAAGGCGGCCATTGATGCAGCGATATCGGGTCCGCCGCGTCCGCGTCCCGGGGCTCCCGCTCGTCCAGCCGCTTGGCCCCTGCCTGACCGGCCCGCGCCCGGCGGAGGACCAGTCAAATTTCCGAAATTGCCGCGTCCCGGATTCCCACCCAGCCGTCCGCCTGACAGGCTCAGCCATCCGTCCACGCGCTGCTTGAAGAAATCGGTGCGGATGATCCGGTTCGACGTCATTCCGCCTTGCGAATGCCCGACCAGCCAAAACGCCTTGATGTTCTTCTTGCCGATCTGATCGTAGACCAGGTTGACGATGTTCTGCAGATATTCGTCGTCGACCGGTGTCCACGCTTTGGGCGGCGGCGCGGATGCATTCGGCGTCGCGATCACCAGGCGGTACTTGTCCTTGTAATCGAGCAGAGGAAAATAGTGCCGCTGCCAGTTGCCGTAGGAACCGAAGCCGTGCAGCGCCATAATGAAGGTCACTTTCTCGCCCTTCTTCAGATCGCAGGGATAATCCAGGAAGAATTCGCGGCCTGTTTTCGGCTCAATCGCGGTCCCTTCGTTGGTGACTAAGTCAGATGGGCAATTCGCGTCCGGGCAGTGCAGCGGAGCAGGAGTCTGGCAAGCAACTCCGCCGAGCTCGAGCGACCCGGACTTAGCGGCGTACGCGGCCACCGCGATCGCCAGCAGCGGAATCAGTCTGATCAAGAGTTTTGGTTGGTGTCATGGTGTTTCCTCCGGCTCTCGGCCATCTAAAATGTTACTCGGTAACAGTTTGCATTCGCAACCGGAACATCCGGCGCGCTACTTCATGTATCCGCGCTCGCGGTAGTAGCGCGCGGCGCCCGGATGCAGCGGCACGTCATACGCCTTCCAGACGTTGTGCACGTTGTAGGAAAAATTCAGGTGACTCCATTGCAGCAGATCCTGATGCTCGTCCAGCGCCTTGGCCACCAGGTAGGCGAAATCATCGGGCGTGTCGATGCGGCCATAGACCACGACGCCGGTGTGCGCCACGGTGGGAATCGGATGATCGATGCCGCGCAGCAGGCCATCCGGTATGTTGGCTCGCTCCATTTCGCCGCTCGCGGCCAGCTTTCGCCAGCAGCTCCTCCGGCAATTGCAGATAGGTCAAGTCGAATTTCTGGCTGATCTCGTACCACATGTTGAACTCGGGCGCGTTGGCCAGCGTTCCTTCGCCGATCGCGACATCGAAGTTCTTGCGCTCGGCCTCGGCCATGCCCGCGCCGACGTGTCCGCCCGCTGCTTCGATGGTCGCGCGCGTCAGGCCGTAGTACGCCAGGACTTCGGTCGCCTGCGCTCCCACGCTCGTCAGCACGCGAACCGGCCAGCGCTTCTGCTTGATCTGGCTGAGATCCGGTGATTCCCAGATCGGACTTCACCGCCACGATCAAGTAGGTCGGCGACTGGATCTGGGCGATCAGGCGCAGATTCTTGTGCGGCTCGTCGCGCGAGTATGCGCCCGCGGCCCGATAGGCGTCCCAAAGAAACGGCGCGCCGGTTGCGCCGAACTCGACAGGTGCGTTTGGCGGCGCTGGCGCTTGGTCGCGCAGAAACGGAGCGCGCTTCCAGAGCTCTTCGATTGGCGGAGGCAGTCTTCGCGCCCGCGACGATGCGCGGAGCGTCGGCCCCGGAGCAGTTGTAGCAGACCTGGACATCGTAGCCGTAGGGTCGCAGCGCTTCCTTGACGATGTCGCCCATGGCGCCCCACGGACAGACTTTGCACGCGCCGCCGAAGACCGGCTTCTTGGCTTTGATGCCGAGTCTGCTGTGCGTTGAGTGCGAGCGCGAAACCGAGAACCGACGATGGTTCGACGATAGGGCACGCGGCCTTCAGATCGTCCCGTCATGCGCTGCGCCTCCTGCTGCAGCGCACGCCGCTGCAGCTTCTCGAACTCCGCGCGCGAAGGAAACTTGTGGATCGCGAAATCCACCATCTGCAGCGCCATGCCGGCGTAGTGGTCGAGCGATTGCTGGCCAGCGCCATTCGCGCCACGGTGAAATTGCCATTCACCAGGAACCCGGCCAGCAGTCTGGCGTACAAGTCCTCGTCCGGATCGCGGCCCGCCTCGCGGCTCAACTCGGCGGCCAGCAGTTCTTCATACTGAAGCTGGATCTTTAGCGCCGCCGCCGTTAACGCCGGCTCAGAGTCCACCAGCTTGTTGTAGCGCACGATGTCGCCGCGCTGTGCGACCTCGGCCGCGGAACTCGCGATGAAAGTCGCGCCAGTACTCCAGCACCGAAAGCCTGCGGTTCGGGTCCGTCAATCCCTTTTCGAAATTGCGCATCGCAATCTGCCGGAACGCGAGCGCGATCTGCTCCTTCGAAGTGAAGTAACGGAGCACGGTCTGCTTGTGTACGCCTGCTTTAGCCGCGACGTCTTCGAGCGTGGTTGATGTGAAGCCCTTCTTGCGGAACAGCGACTGCGCGCTCTTCAGGATCAGCCGGCGCGTCTCCTTCTTCTTGCGCGCGCGCAGGGATTCGCGAGTTGACGGAGTCTTAGTTCGTGATGGCATAGCCACTGGTTTCGAGCGTGCGCCCGTTTGCTTCGCCCGCTGTCTGGCCGTTGATGATCAGCGTGTACGTCGCTTTCGGGTCGACGCCCGAAAATTTCACAACCAACCGGCGCGGCGACATCGCGGATTTCAGATCGAACGAAATGCGGCGGCCCGCGACGCGCACGCCGGTCAGCGTACACGCGTTGAAACCGGCGCCGTGAGCGCGTCCGACGTTCACGTATGCGTCGCCCAGCGCCCGCGACATCATCTCCACGCTGGCCATCTCGCTCCCGGTGCCCCAGTGAATGCCGGTCAGTGCCCCGTGCTGGTCCGGGTAGCCGGTGTGCGCCCAATTCTCCCAGGGTGCCACTGCGAATCCGGACCGTGCTGCGGCCACCGCGCGCTCCAGATATTCAAGACGGCCGGTGAATTGATAGTAGTCGAGCAGCAGCGTCGCAAGATAGCATTGCCGCGCGTCGCTCCATTCGGCGTCCGTGTTCTGCGTCGTGGTCCCGCCCAGCAGCTTTGGCGCGAACAGGGGATGGTTCCAGACCTGCTGCGTGAGCAGCAGATAATCCAGGACGCGCTCGCCGGTTTCGAGGTACTTCGCCTGTTTGGTCAGCCGGTAAAGCTCCATGTAAGCCTGTACCGCCTGCATCGTAGACAGATTGTTCTGCGGATACTGGGCCGTGAAGCGGTCGTAAAACTCGAACGGCTTGCGCGCGCACGACCGGAAAGTCTCGAAATCATACCAGCGCTGGCGCGGCAGCACCTCGCGCTCGATGAACTCCTGCGCGCGGATGGCGGCCTGCAGGTATTTTGGATCCTTGGTGAACTCGGAAAACTGCGCAAGGAACAGCGCCGAGCCGGCGGTCTCGGCGTTGAAGTCGCGAAACTCCGCGCGAGGCTGGCCACTGGAATCGAACCACGACGGAATCTCGCCCGACGCCTGCTGGGAACCGACGAGAAACTCCGCATACGGACGCAGGAACGCGAGCACCTCCAGCCTCCGCGACGGCGTCAATTCGGCCGCCCACCGCAGCATCCAATAGCCGGTCCATGACATGCAAAACGTGTGATAGTCGTCGGCGTAGCCGGCCCATCCATCTTCTTTGAGCCACGTATCGGTGTCGTGCAGGTAGATGGTCGAGAACAAGCCATGCTCCTGCGGGCTGTGCAGTGCGAGCGTCAGAACCTGTTCGGCCTTGCGGCGCATCTCTGCATCGTTCACGCGCTCGGCGTAGAGGTACCAGCGCCGTAGGCTGTCCGCAGATTTTGAAACCAGGAATTGAACCAGGCATCTTCCTTCGGAGGCTGATTGAATCGGCCGGTTGGTTCGCGATTGCTGGTCAGTGCGCCGCATCGCGCGCCGCCGCAATCGGACTCCCAGTATTTTTCGTTGGCGTAGCGCACCCAGGCTTCCTTTCGCCAATCGTCGAAAAGAAACAACTCCGGGCGCAGCACGTTCCGCTGCAAGTCGATCGTCGCCTTGAGTCCGGGGCCGCCGAATTTGTCCCACAGCAGGCGAGTAATGCGGCGATAGCCCAGGCTGGCAGGTTGGTCCGACGCTACGATCCAATATTCATAGGTCACCGGGCCGTGAATCGCCTCGGCGCCCTCGGCCGCGACCGTCCTTCGAAAATAACTGTGGCCGCTCGGAGTGTTCGGAATAACGCCGTACGAAAACCACGCGTGGCTCGCGGACGTCACGTCGAGATCCAGCGCCACCGGTGCGCTGCGCAGATCATCGGCCGTCAGCAGATCCACTCGCGGCACAATCGCGGCGAACACTTGCCCCTGCTGAAACATGACCGCCGGCGACTTGAAGCCCCAATGCGGAATCAGCATGTCTTCCGACGACTTGAGGTTCTGGCTCCACACGAAATCCAGCGGGCCGCGCGTTGGGGTATCTTCGCGGCGCGGCGCCGGCGCGAACGTCATGCGATCCTCCACCGATTGCACAGCATGCCCGGGAACAAATCGAACCCGCACCGCGATCGTGTCGGGGTCGGGGCCAAGCTGCAGTTCCCGCTCGACAGAGCCGTCTCCACAATCCGCCTTGGTGACGATCTTGAAACCGACTCGCTCGGCACTCGCTACCTGGCAAGACTGCCCGCCTCTGACTTGCGTCACCGGACCCGACGTATCCAACGCCGCTCTCCACGACTGGCCGTCGAAAATCTCGACAGCCTCACTGTGAGTCGTCACGACTATACGGACCTTGCGGCCCCGCAGTTCGGCAGCATGGACCGAACATACAATCACCAGCGCACACTGAACAACGACACCAAGCCTGACGGTCGACACAATGTGTAGTGTAGTTCAATCACTCGCGCGATGCGATACACTGGCCGCATGCTGCGTGTGCTGCTCCTGTTGGGCGCGCTTCCGCTGCTCGCGCCCGCACAGCGGATTTTTCCACCGCTGCGCATCATCGGCAACGTCTACTACGTCGGCGACAACGACCTGGCCAGTTACCTGATCACCACGCCGAAAGGCAGCATCCTGATCAACACCGGCTATGAATATTCGGTGCCCGAAATCCGGTCGCGCATCGGCACGCTGGGCTTCAAATATTCGGACATCAAGATCCTGCTGGTGACGCACGCGCACTCCGATCACGCGGCCGGCGAAGCAGCCGTCAAGCGCCAGACCCACGCGCAGATGCTCGCCATGGCCGAGGAAGCGCCGCTGCTCGAAACCGGCGGCAAGACCGACTATCTGTTCGGCAATTCCGGCTGGTTCCCGCCGGTGAAGGTGGATCGCACTCTGCATGACGGCGAAAAGATCGAGCTGGGCGGCACGGTACTCACCGCGTACCTGCATCCCGGGGCACACCCAAGGCAGCACCAGCTACGCGCTGGACGTCGTCGAGAACGGACGCGACCTACCACGTGCTCATCGCGAACCTCGGCAACATCAATCCCGGCACGGTGCTGCTGCACAATCCGAAGTATCCGCACATCATCGAGGACTACGCGCGCACGTTCGCCGCGCAGAAGCAACTCGCTTGCGACATTTATCTAACGTCGCACGCCGGCCAGTTCGGGCTGCTGCGCAAATGGCGGCCCGGCGATCCGTACGATCCGAACCGCTTCGTCGATCCGGACGGCTACCTGCGCGCGGTGGAGCGATCCGAAAACGCGTACCTGCGCCAGTTGCAGCAGGAGCGCGACGAAGAGCAGGCCTGGAAGGATCACCTGCACTTCAAGGACAATCCGCAACAGTGATGCGGCGCATGGCTCGTGAGCCTCACGCCAGGCGCATCTTGCGCAGCAAAGCCTGATACCGCGGCTCGGCGGCCAGCTCGCGGCGCCGGTGCAGGATGTGCAGAATCGCGATCGGCTCGTGCTCGTCCAGCGCCTGATCCAGGAAGTAGAACGTGCCGTCCATGTCGCCGCAACCTTCCGACGCAAGTCCGCGAACGAACATCGGCACGTGCTGGCTGCGCCGCGGTCTGCTCGATTTGCGCGCGGACACTCTCGGCCTCCGCGAGGTTGCCCTGGCAGCCGCGGACCAGCGCGAGCATTCCGAGCAAATGCGGATTGTTCGGGTCGGTCGCAAGTCCGCTCTCGACCGCGGTCACCGACTTCGTCATACAGCCCGCGCGCCCATCCTGTCGTGGCGAACGAATAGCACACGATCCAAAAGCCCGGAAACAGCGCCAGCAGAGAGCGCGCGTAGTCGATCGCCTCCGGCGCGGCCGGCCGCGCTCAGCACGAACCATTCGCCGATCCGCGTGATCACGTTCATCGGATCCAGCTCCAGCACCCTGCTTGGCCTCCGCGAGCGCTTCTTCGATGCGGCCCATCGGAAACAGAAACCAGTTGCTGCGCCGCTGGTGTGCGGCCGCCAGCGCGGGGTTCAACTCCAGCGCGCGCGCGAAATCTTCGCCGGCCGATTTCCAGTCGAACTCGTAGAACGCCCGGATGGTCCCGCGCAGCACGTACGCCTCGGCCGCGGTCGGGATCGAGTTCGAAGCGCGCGGCCCACCGAAGCGATCGCCGCCGGGATCACTTCGCGCGGCCGAGCGCTCTGAAACAACGTCTGGAAGTAACCGCGCATCGCCAGCTCGACGTGCGGCAGCGCGTAGGACGGATCCAAGCCGGATCGCTCGCTCGAAACACTCCAGCGCCCGCGCCATCGACGCCGCCGTCATCTGGAAAGTATAGTAGCGGCCTTCGAGATACGCCTGATGCGCTTCCGGATTGGGCGCCGATTTCACGGCCGCGCCGCGCTCGCCGCTGAGCTTCACCTTGAGCGCAGCGGCGATGGCTTGCGAAATCTCGTCCTGAATCGCGAAGATGTCGGTCAGTTCGCGGTCATAGCGTTCGGACCAAAGATGACTGCCGTCGGCCGCGGTGATCAATTGCGCGGCGATGCGGACGCGAGTGCCGGCGCGCCGCACGCTGCCTTCGAGAATGTTGGCCACGCCCAGCGCATCGGCGATGCGGCGAATGTCCTCCTGCTTGCCCTTGAAGGCGAACGCCGAAGTGCGCGCGATCACCTTGAGACCCGAGATTTGTGTCAGCGCATTCAGTAATCTCTTCGGCCAGGCCATCGCTGAAATACTCGTTGTCTTTGTCGCCGCTCATGTTGGCGAACGGGCAGCACCGCGATCGAGGGCTGGCGTTCGGCGGGCTTCCGGCGTCGTCTCAACCGTCTCGTCGGTCACGACGTGAGCTGGTCGGATTCCACGAGCTTCAAGAAGTGCCGCCTTCACTTCGGCCATCGATTGCCAACGGTCGGCGGGCGACTTGCGCAGGCAGCGCGCCACGATGCGCTGAAGCTCGGGCGAAGTGTCCAAGCGGCTCCGGCTCATCGCGCAGAATCGCGGTGATGGCCGTGATGGCATGCGCGGCCGGAAAAGCGCGGCGGCCTGACAGCATTTCGTACAACACCAGGCCGAACGAAAAAATGTCCGAGCGTGCATCCACGGTCCGGCCTTCCGCCTGCTCCGGCGACATGTAGGCCGCGGTCCCGATGATCGCGCCTTCCCGAGTCCGCGTGACCGGCATCGCCGTCTGCGTCCGCGCCCTCCTGCTTGGCGAGGCCGAAGTCGAGCACCTTCACCTTGCGCCTTGTCACCAGGATGTTCCCCGGCTTGAGATCGCGATGCACGATCTTCTTCGAGTGCGCTTCTTCGAGCGCCTCGGCGATCTGGATCGCCAACCGCACTGCTTCCGCCCGCCGGCAGCGGTCCGCGAATCGGCGCGCCTTCGACGTACTCCATCACCAGGTAGTCAGGACCCACGTCGTATAGCGTGCAGATGTGCGGATGATTCAGCGCCGCGATCGCCTGCGCCTCGCGCTCGAAGCGCTGGCTGTGGCCGCCTTGCAGCATCTTGATGGCGACCGTGCGGCCGAGCCGCGTGTCCACGGCCTTGTAGACGCTGGCCCATCCCGCCTTCACCGAGCAGCGAGACAATTTCGTACCGGCCGACGTGCATTCCGGGAGCCGCGGACATACTGGTGTCCTGATTCTATCGCAGCCTCGCGCTAGCGATCCCTTAGGACCCGAGGTACTTCTTCACGTCGGGATACAGCAGGTCGTGGACGTCCGGCTTGTCGAGATCGGATTTGTGGATCACGCGCGCCGGCAGGTCGATCTGCTTGGGCGGCGTGACGCCGTTCAGTTTGTCGACCAGCGTCTTCACCGCCTCGAAACCCATGCGGAACGGGTCCTGCACCACCACGGCGTCGATGGTGCCGCCCTTCAGGTCCTCGATGATGGTGTCGCTCGCATCGAAGGCCACGAACTTTACCTTGCCCGCGAGGCCGCGCGACTTGAGCGCCAGCGCCACGCCCATGCTGCTCGGTTCCGACGATGCGAACATGCCGTCCAGATCCGGATGCGCCGTCAGGATGTTCTCGGCGGCGGCGACGGCCTTCGAGCGATCCGACATGGAGAACTGCCGCGCGACAATCTCGATCTTCGGAAACTCGGTCTGGATGACGTCGTCGAAGGCGCGCTCGCGATCCATCGTCGACGCGCTGCCGGGCGTGTTCATGACCATCGCGACTTTGCCCTGGCCGCCGATCAGCCGCGCCAGCTCGCGCGCGCCCATCTGGCCGGCCTCGTAGTTGTTGGTGGCGACGAAGGTCATGTAGTTCGTCGGAATCGACGCCCGAATCGAAAACCGTAACCGGGATGCCGCAGTTCGCGCGGCGCGGTCGAGCGAATGGTTGAGCGCCTTGCGCTCGGCGGCCGCGACCGCGAGTGCCGTCGACGTGCTGCGCGATCATCGAGTCGACGATCTGCATCTGGCGATCGTATTCGGTCTCCTGCGCCGGTCCGTTCCACAGCACCTGGACGCCGAATTTCTGGCCGGCGGCTGCGGCGCCGGCGTGCACCGACACCCAGAAGACGTGCGAGTTGGCCTTGGGGACGACGGCGATTCGTTTGATCGCGCTGCGATTGCAGGACACCAGCAGCAGAAGCGCTACGCAAGTGCCGCGACGGCGCACTTACTGCGCACACCAGCCGCCGTCAATCAGAATGTCGGTGCCGGTGATGAACGACGCTTCCTCCGAGCACAAGTACAGCGCCAGTTTTCCGACTTCCTCCGGCTTTCCCCAACGGCCCAGCGGAACGCGCGAGTTGAACGTCGCGCTGGCCGCCGGATCGGCCGCGAGCGGCGCGGTCATCTCGGTGAGAAACGGCCCGGGGCTGATCGCGACCACCGTGATCTTGTCGGCGCGCCAGTTCGAGCGCCAGCGCGCGCGTGAATCCGAGCAAGCCCGCCTTGCTGGCCGAATACGCCGTGCGCTGCGGCAGCGAAATGTGCGCCATGATCGAGCTGATGTTGATCACGCGGCCGTAGCCGCGCCCCTTCATGTGCGGCACGAACGCGCGCGACAGCAGGAAGGCGCTGGTGAGGTTGGTGTTCATCACCAGGTTCCAGTCGGCCAGCGTGAAGTCGACGCACAGGCTGCGCACTACTGTGCCGGCGTTGTTGATCAGGATGTCGACTGGGTCCGAGCTTGCTCTTGACGTCGCGCTCGAGCTGCGAGGATCTGCTGCTCATCGCTGACATCGGTGGGGAACACTTCGGCTTCGGCGCCAAGCTCCCGGGCTTCTTTCGCGACTGCGTTGAGCTGACGCGGCATCGCGCGAAACCAGCGCCAGCCGCGCGCCCGCCGACCCCATGCCAACGCCATCGCCTTGCCTAAACCGCGGCTCGCGCCTGTGATCAGCGCCACACGTCCGTTGAGTGCCATAAGCGCTCATTGTACACAGAGCGGACCGCTAGACACTTCGATAGCGCCTCTACTTCCCGTCGATCGAAAATGCCAGCAGCACATTTCCCGGCAGGCTGCCGAACTGCCCGTAGCCCGAGTTGACGTACAACATCCCGCCTGCGATCACCGGTCCCGGCCCGTCCAGCGATCCGCCATGCGCCGTCAACCCGTTCAGCGTGGCATAGTCGCGCACCGTATCGACGTCCCAAACCACCTCGCCGCTCTTGGAGGAAAAGCCGCGCAAATGTCCATCGATCGATCCGGAGAACACCACGCCGGGAATCACGGACACTGCCGCCGACTGCGCCGGACTGCATGGCGTACGCTCGCCGCACGAAGACGGCTTCGCGCTCCAGACTTTTTCGCCGGTCGCCAGTTGCAGCACGAACAAGCCGCCGCCGTGCGTCGAATCCGGATTCAGCCGGTAACCTTCGGCGCGCGAGTTGTCCATCACGATGCCCTTGATGGCCATGTCCGACACCGCGACGTACATATTGTCACCGTCCGCCGCCGAACCCCACTGGCTACCGCCCAGCGCTCCCCCTGCGCCGACGCGCGTCTGCCACAGAATCGCGCCCTCATGATCCGGATCGAGCGCGTGCGCCACGCCTGCCTTCTGCGCGATCACCAGCGCCCGCTGGCCTTTCCCCAGCGAGACCAGAATGGGCGGCTGCCCGAAGTCGTAATCGGGGCCCGTCACGTCCGGACAATTCGGTTTGCCGGGAATGCCGCAGCCATTGTTGAACGCGTCGTTGGGCGTCATCTGGCGCGACCACAGCAGCTTGCCCGTCTTCGCGTCCATCGCTAGAACGGCGTCGCTGGTGTCGCCAACCCGATGCCCTGGCCGCTCCGTGACGGCTTCAAGCCCGGGCCGTCATCCTGCACGCTGATCTCGAGCGTCGCTCCCGTTCGTGCCGCGGAGATGCGAATCTTTCCGGCCGCCGAACTCCGCCCGATACCATGGCGAATCGCATTCTCCACGATCGGTTGCAGCACCATGTGCGGCACCGCCGCGTCCAGCGTCCCCGGCCCGGTCTCGATCTCGATGCGCAGCCGGTCTTGAAAGCGCACCTGCTCGATCGCGAGGTACAGATCCAGATATTCGAGTTCGCGCCGCAGCGGGACTTCCTGCACTTCGACATTCTCCAGCACGCATCGCAGAAGATCGCTCAAGCGTCCGAGCATCTCCTCGGCCTGAGCGCCGCGCTGCTGCCGCACCAGCACCATGATCGCGTTCAGCGTGTTGAACAGGAAGTGCGGATGGAGCTGCGATTTCAGCGCGCTCAATTGCGCCGGTACGAGTTGTCCCTGCAATTCGGCCGCGCGCACCTCGAGCCGCAGCGCCTGCTTTTCGCGTTCGCGGTAGCGGTTGTAATACTGAATCGCGTGCTGCAGGCACAGCACCGTCCAATACATGATGACGCCGCCGTGAAAGTCCAGGATCAACAGCATCACGTAGGCGGCGACGAAACTTTTCGGAAGCACCGGCACGACACCGAGCGGCGCCGTGACTGCCGTTGCCACAGCCAGGTCTAGGAAGGCGAATGCGATGCTGAACAGAAAGTGCAAGCCAACACGCCGTCCCCATACTTTCTTTTCGATCGGAAAGCCCGGCTTAGCCAGAGCACGATGGGCGCCAGCGCACCCAGCACCCACGATCCAATGAGCCAGGCGGCCAGCATTCCCCACCACGGCGTCGGGTCGCGCGAGATCAGGCTTTGCGTCAACCCTTGGCTAAAGAGAAAAAGGCCGTAGATCGTCCATGCCAGAAAGTACAGCGCGTAGCGGCGCGGTCGGGACATCGGGCGCTTCTCCACCGGCCAGTAGTTTACCTCACCGCGAGCGCGGGTCGCGCTCACGATTGACGAACCGGCCCAATCGCGGGATGAACCGGGATCAAGCGGGCACGAACACGTTGCGGCCTTCGTGATGCGAAACAACACCCGATCGGCCCAGGCTCTCGCGCTCTTCGAGATCGTGCAGCACCGCGGGATCGGGCGCGGTGTTGGCGATGAATCGAGCGCCGGTCTCTTTCAGCCGCCCGATCACCACACTGAACTCAGGCCCCGCTTTACCGTGCATCACCGTGTACGTCTCGATGGTCGCGGGACCCGTTGCGACTTCAACCAGCCGCGTCTTCGGCAGCGCGTCCAACTCCGATTGCAGAACGCTCGGCGATTCACGGCGCCACTTACCCTCGAGCGGCGTCGTTGAATAGATTCCGAATGAATGCTTCGTTACGTAGTTGCCGTTCGCGGTGATCATTCCAAAACTCTCCGGATCAGCGCGCAGCCGCCGCATCATTTCAGAAATCGAATGCGTGACGTAGTTGTTGCCCGGGCCGCCGAAGTACGGCAGGCCGCCGGTTACAGTAAGACTCCGCGGATCGTCTTCCGCCAGCCCGATCTCGCGGCAGCCGATCTCGACGGCCGACGGAAAGCAGCTATATAGGTCAAAGTATCGGATGTCAGTGAGCGACCGTCCGCTCATCTGGAGCGCTCTGAGTGAGCCGCAACGAATCGCGGCGGATCTGGCAAGCTCGACGCGTTCCGAGAGACACCAGTGATCGTGAGCGTCCGCGCAACCGTGCAAGTAGACCCACTTCGATTCGGGAATGCCGAGCTCGCGCGCTACGCCGACCGACGTGATGATCAACGCCGCAGCCTGATCGACGAATGCGCTCGAGTTCATCAGGCGCGGATAGGGGAAGCCGATCCAGCGATTGTCGCCATTCACAGTCGCGAGCTTCTCCGCCGAGTATCCGTCACGCCGCATAGCCAGCGCGTTCCTCGCCGCAACGTCAGCAAACCGCGCGAACAGCCGGCCCATCGACCGCATGTGTTCCCCGATCGAGCTGCCCCGCGCACTGCGAATGGCATTCTCGATCAGCGGATACATCACGATCGCCGCTCGCATCTGGTGCCGATCCTCGTAGTCGCTCCAGCCGCGCCGCGGATCGCCGATGATCTCCGGTTCGCCGCCCGGATCCTCTTGCCACGACACCTCGATCCCGGCGCGCTCGACGCCATGCTGTGTCCGCATCGCTTCGCCGCCAGCGATCAGGGCCGCACGAATCTCGTCCGACGCGATCGCCTCGGCGAAGGTGTTCACCAGAAACTGCGGCATGTTGCCGCCATTCCACGTATAGATGTAGCGCGCGGCGCGAATGCCTAAACGATCTGCCACGCTCTTCGGTGGATTGCGCGACGTGCCCAGCTTGGTCGCGAATCGATGCGAAGTATCCGAGAAGAGACGCAGCGTCGCAACGGTGTCGATCGCGTCCCTAAGACCCGGCGCCGCGGCGTCGGCCAGGGCCAGCTTCGCGGCCTGCGCAGTCAGCTCGAACGGCGACCGGCCCGCTTCAATCGGAGTGGTAAGATCGGTCACGTCGCCGCAGCCGACCAGTATGGGTGTCGAAGCTTCCAGCTTGCCGCTCGCAGGGATCACCGTCATCGATCTGGGACAAGTCTACCAAGGCCCGTACGCGACGCTGCTGATGGCCAAAGCGGGCGCCGACGTCATCAAAGTGGAACCTCTCGGAGGCGAGCCACTCCGCCAACGCATCGGAGTTGGTCGCGGCGCATCGCTGCCCTTCGCGATGCTCAACTCCAATAAGCGCGCCGTCACGCTCAACCTCAAGAGCGCGCGCGGCCGCGAACTGCTGATCGAGATGGTGAAGCGCGCCGACGTGCTGCTCGAGAACTTCGCCCCCGGCGTGATGGATCGTCTCGGCGTCGGCTGGAGCGTGCTGCGCGAGGCGAACCCGCGCCTGGTCTATGCATCGGGAACCGGTTTCGGTCTGTCCGGACCGGATCGCGACAACCTCGCGATGGATCTCACTGTGCAGGCCGCAACTGGAATCATGAGTATCACCGGTTTTCCCGATGCGCCTCCAGTTAAGGCCGGCGCTGCCGTCGCAGACTTTCTCGGTGGCACCCATCTCTACGCAGGCATCGTCACCGCACTCTACCAACGCACGCAAACCGGATGCGGCCGGCTGGTGGAAGTGTCGATGCAGGATGCGGTTTATCCATCGCTCGCTTCGAATCTCGGTTTTCTGTACAACAATCAGGGCGAAGTTCCGCCTCGCACCGGCAACCGTCACGGCGGACTCGCCATCGCGCCCTACAACGTCTACGCGGCGAAGGACGGCCACGTCGCGATTCTGTGCGTGCTCGAAACGCATTGGACCAATCTGCTCGCCGCCATGGGACGCGAAGACTTGAAGAACGATCCACGATTCGCGGGCAACGCTGCCCGGGTCGAGAACCTGGCCGCGACCGACGAAGTGGTCGAGACCTGGACTCGCACACTCGAGCGCGACGCGATCTTCTCGATCACCAAGCGACACCGCGTGCCCTCGGCGCCCGTGCGGAATCTGTATGAAGTGATGCACGACCCGCACCTGCACCAGCGCGGCACGCTGGAATGGATCGATCATCCCGAGCTCGGCCGCATCGTTGTCCCGCAGAGTCCGCTGCGGTTTCATGGCGCCACCCCGGTCGAGACGACGCCCAGCCCGCGCGCAGGCCAGCACAACGCGGACGTCTACGGCTGCTGGCTCGGCCTCTCCAGCGATGAGATTGCCAAGCTTCGCGAGGATGGTGTCATCTAATCCATGAAGGTGGTCATCATCGGCGCTGGCATCGCGGGCCTCACCGCCGGCATCGCGCTGCGCAAAGTGGGGATCGAAATCGAGATTTACGAAAAGGTCCGCGAGCTGCGCGAGGTCGGGGCCGGCATTTCGCTTTGGGCCAATGCGATCCGTGCGCTGGACCAGCTCGGACTGGGTCAAGCGATTCGCGATCGCGCAGCTTCCACCTCCCGCAGCGCGCTGCTTCGTCCCGGCGGCCGCGCGATTGTTGAAACTCCGCTCGATAAACTGGTCGTCCATCTCGGAATGGCGGTGGTTGTGCTGCATCGTGCCGACCTGCTCGCGATACTGCGCGCTTCCGTGCAGGATGCCATCCGCCTGGATCATGAGTGTGTCGGTTTTGATCAGACCGCCGGCTGCGTCATCGCTCGATTCGCCAATGGCGTCGAGACGCGCGCCGACGTTCTGGTTGCCGCGGACGGCATTCGTTCAGCGATTCGAGCGAAGCAGCATCCGAACGAACCGATACGCTACGCCGGCTACACTGCCTGGCGCTCGGTGGTGAACTTCTCAACCGCCGAACTGACCATGAGCGAGACCTGGGGGCCGGGCCGCCGATTCGGTGTCGTGCCGATGGCCGGCGATCAAGTTTATTGGTTCGCGACGAAAAACGCGCCGCAAGATGAAGCCGACTCGCCAGGACGAGCGAAACAGAGTCTAGCGGAATTGTTTGGAGCCTGGCACGCCCCGATTCCGCAACTCATCTCTGCGTCGGAGGAGTCAGGCATCCTTCGCAACGACATCGTAGACCGCGATCCGTTGTCGAACTGGGGCGCCGGCCGCATCACACTGGCCGGAGACGCCGCTCATCCCATGACGCCTAACCTCGGTCAGGGCGGCTGCCAGGGGATCGAAGACGCGCTGGTGCTTGCCCGAGAACTTTCGAAAGCAGCACCAGCCGAGACCGCGCTGCGCCGCTACGAGAACGAGCGCATCGCACGCACCACTCCCATCGTCCTGCGCTCTCGCCAGGTCGGATCGCTCGGCCAACTCGAAAATTCAGTCGCCCGCCGCTTGCGCGATTTGGTACTCGGTTCGATTCCTGCGAAAATGACGCTGCGGCAACTGGAGTCCGTGGTAGGCTACCAGGAACACTTGGCATGACATCCCAACTCGACACCCTGGCACGCGAACTCAATCAGGCCACGGAGCATGCGCTCTCCTTGCAGAAGCGGCTGGCCGCCTCCGATCTCGCCAAACGTCCCGCACCAAAGCGTTGGTCGCCCGCCGAGTGCATCGAGCACCTCAACCTGACAAGCCGCGCATATCTCCCGCTCATCGATCCGGGCATTCGCGAGCTGCGCGAGAAGCAGCAACTTTCGCCCGGTCCCTATCGCTTGGAACGGAAAGCCCGCTTTCTGGCGTGGCTGTTGAAGCCGCCGGTTCGCATGCGCATGCCGACCTCGGCGCCCTTTGTTCCGGTGGAACTCCGAGATCCTGCCCGAGTGATCCCCGACTTCGCCGCGCTTCAGGATAAACTGCTCGAACAACTCCGCCTCGCCGACGGTCTTGCGCTCGATCAGTACTTGATCCCATCGCCGTTCGCCAAAAGCATGCGTTACAACCTGTATTCGGCGTTCATGCTGATCGCGGTTCACGAACGGCGGCACCTCTGGCAGGCCGATCAGGCCATCGCTGCGCGCGACGTGGGCGACCGCTGGTCGGCCACCGCCTGACGCCCCGGAATCCCGCCAAACCTGCTAAGAAAGGTTGAGTCAAAAACCGCAGATCCGGGTTCAAGCTACTTGCGGACCGCGTCCACATCATCCGGCGAACCTGTGCCAAGCTCGTTCCGCGACCCCGCCGGCTACGTGGTCCGCGACGGCGGCGTCTACAAACGTGTTGTCACTCGCCGCGGCGCCGACGATTATGAAACTTTTTTCACGACGGGACTCGCTCGCACTCTGGTCCAGCGTGGACTCGTCGTCGATCATGAACGCCAGGCTGCCCCCGCCTTCCAGCCCGACGTTCACGCCATCCTGGTACCGGAACAAATCCCGTTCATCTCGTATCCGTACGAGTGGTCCTTCGACGAGTTGAAGGACGCGGCGCTGCTGACGCTCGAGATCCAGGAAGAGGCGCTGGCTCGCGGCATGTCGCTCAAGGACGCCTCCGCGTTTAACGTGCAGTTTCGCGGATCGACTCCGGTTTTCATCGATCTGTCATCTTTCGAGCGCGATCGCGGAGGTCCCTGGATCGCTTACGACCAGTTCTGCCGCCACTTCCTCGGTCCGCTGCTGCTGATGCGCTACCACGATCCCGCAGCCAACCGTTTCCTGCGAGCCGACCTCGAAGGCTTTCCGGCAGGAATGGTGTCGCGCCTGCTTCCGCGATGGACCTGGTTCCATCCTGACATCTGCGTGAACATTCACATTCACGCACGCGCGCAAGCGCGGAACGGCGGCGCGAGACCAATGCAGGCGCCGAAGCCCGTCAAGGGCCTCAAGTTGTCCGTGCTGCGATCGCTGCGGTCGGTGATCGAAAACATGAAAGCGCCGCGATCGGGCGGCGTCTGGACCGACTACGCGACGAATCGAGATCACTATCCGGAAATGTCGCTGGGCTTCAAACGCGCCATGGTTCGGAGCGCATTCGTGAAATTCCAGCCCGGGCTGGTCTTCGATCTCGGCGCCCATCAGGGAGAGTTCAGCTACGATGCAGCGCGCGCCGGCCACTACTGCGTCGCCTTCGACTCCGATCCGGGATGCGTCAACCAGTGCTATCTCGCCGGCAAACGCAATCGCAATCCGTCCGTGCTTCCCTTGCTGATGGATCTTCGCAATCCAAGTCCCGGTGTCGGATTCAATCTGGCGGAGCGCGACAGCCTGATGGAACGGCCGCGAGCCGACCTGGCTCTGATGCTCGCCTTGCTGCACCACTTGAGGATCACCGCGCGCGTGCCCTTTCGGAACATCGCGGATTTCTTGGCGCGGCTGGCCAACGACGCATTGATCGAGTTCGTACCGCCGTCCGATCCGATGGCCCAGCAGTTGCTTGCCGGACGCGACGACAGCTTCGAGGACTACTCGCTGGAAGGATTCCTGCATGCCTTCGAGGACTTCTTTGACGTCTCTCATCACGGCCAGATTCCTGGCACTCTGCGATCGCTTTGGCTGGCGCGGCGGAAGTCGCAACCGGACGGATGAGGGGCCCGGTGCCAGTCTTCGCGCCGCCGCTTTTGCATCCATGACGGTAGTTCCTTTCTGGCATCTGTTAGTCGAGAACGGCTTCAGTCTATTCCGAAGCGATTCGTTCGCCGCCAGTATTGTGTTCCTAGCACCGGCGCTGCTGCTCGCTTTCGTCGCGCGTGGCCGATGGTTCTATCCGGCGCTGCTGGCCTGCATCGTGATCGTCTCCACTTACCCATTGCGCCGCGAGTTGTCGGCGCTCGTGAGCCTCAACCCCTGGATTGCCGCACTGCTGGTCGCCGGCGGGACCGGCGCGTTGATGCTTGGCCAACGCCGCCACTTCGCAACACTGCTTGTCGTCTTCTCGGTCTCGTTTCTGGGCGCCGATTTTCTCAAAGTGCATGCATGGGACGGAAGCGGCGCGAGCGCAGTCAATCCAGGACTACCACACGCCCGGCATTGTCTCTACATGGTGCTCGACGAACAAATCGGGATCGCCGGCTTTCCGGAGTCGATCGGAGCATGCGTCTCGGCACGGCAGGCGTTGCTCGCCGCGCTGAACGAGCACTCCTTCACCGTGTATCCGAATGCGTTCAGCAACTACGCTGTGACTCTGGAATCGATCCCCTCCATTCTCAACCGTCGCTTGCTGCGAACCGCGAACGAGTTCTCATCGCGCCGCACCGCGGGAGGCGCGGTCATGATCCCGCCCAATCGCTTGTTCTCGGACTACCGCGCGAAGGGCTACCAGGTGGCGGTGTACCAGCACCAGTCGATTGATTACGTGGCCGGCGACAATGGGCCGGACCGGCAAGTCAACTATGCTGACGTCGTCAACGGCCTGGAATGGGTGCCCGGTTGGAAGCGCCGGTTCCTATGGTTGATCGGCGACTATCAGGGATCCGATCCGCTGGTTTCGAAAGCGCGAGCGTTCTTGCCGTTTCGCCTGGGCTACCGCAAGACAGGTCCGCTGGCCGTGCGCGCTGTGTGGCCTGCGCGGCTCGCCGCCGACATCGCCGCCTTGAAAAAACCGACGCTGTTCTTCGTACATCTGATGATCCCGCACGAACCGTACGTGTATCGGCGCGACGGATCTGTGCGCGGCGACATCGACTGGACAGACGATCAACCCTCTCCACCGCTCCCGCTGAACGTCTACCAGGACCGCTATCAGCGCTACTGCGAGCAAACCGAGTATCTGTCGCACCAACTGGATTCCTTCCTCGACCGGCTGGCGCAGGCAGGACAGTTGGACCGGATGACCGTGGTGATCCACGGTGATCATGGGAGCCGCATCCGCTTGGCGCTCGACACGACCGCGCCGCGCCAGAGGTCTCCCGATGCCTACGACTACTTTCAGGCCCCGCAAGCCAGCGACTTGCTGGATCGGTTCTCGACGCTTTTGGCCATTCGCAAAGCGGGCGCGACGCGCCCCGTCGCCGTCGAGGACAAGCGCAGCGTGCTGAGTTTTCTTGCGAGCGACTTCTACGGTGACGGCGAAGGCGGCGAGAGCCGACTGAACGCGGTCTATCTGTTCGGCCAGGACGGAACTCCGAAGGAGATTTCGCTCCTCAAATATTGGAGGTGATCGACATGCTACATGGCAGGGATCTTGCTTATCTGGATCCGGCGACGGGAAGCACGGCGTTTCAACTGGCGGTGGCCGGCGTGTTGTCGCTACTGGCGTCGGCGCGCCTCTATTGGTCGAAGATCCGCGGTGTGTTCGGAAGATTCCGCAGAAAGGCGCAAGGCGATTCACCCAGGTAGGCGTTCCCCGCGTGATATCCTGACGCGGTGACCGTGCGAATGAGCAAGGCATGGACGTCCTTGACATCGGGCGATGTCGAGCGACTCGGGGCGCACATGGGCGTCTATCAAGTACGCGACTCATCGGACCAGGTTGTGTGCATCGGTTACGCCGGTGGAAGGTCGCTGTTCGGGCTGCGGGGTGAATTGGAGCGCGAGCTCGCGCGGCTCGGCGCCGGGCACAGCTTTCGCTGCGAGGTCAACACGCAGTACCTGACGCGATACAAAGAGCTGCTGATGGTTCACAAAGCGGATTGCGGCGAACTGCCGCGCGACAATCGCGACACCGCGCCGCGCTTGGGGAGGCTGCGCCCGGAGTAGCGCGGAGCATCGACGATGGACTTCGAACTCAGCGACGAACAGCGGCTCCTGGTGCAGACCGTGCGCCGGTTCGTGCAGGAACAAATTGTTCCGCTCGAAACGAAGCTCGATCCCGACGCCGATGCCCTGGATGCCGATGATCACGCGCGTCTTGCCGCGATGGTCAAGGAGATGGGCCTCTACGGGCTGGGCATTCCGGCCGAGTACGGCGGTCCGGCCATCGACCTGGTGACCGAAGTACTGCTCGCGATGGAGCTGTCGCAGCATCGCGCGGGATTGTACGCACCCTGCTACGGCGTGTTCGGCGGCACTGGTCTTGCGCAACTTTTCGAAGCCAACGAAGATCAGAAGCAGCGTTATCTGTATCCGACTCTGCGGGGCGAGAAGACTGCGTTCTTCGCTCTGACTGAGCCCAGCGGCGGCAGCGATCCGGCGCGCGCGATCCGAACGAGTGCAGTGCGCGATGGCGATGACTGGGTGATCAACGGCAGCAAGATTTTCATCAGCGGCGCCGATGAAGCCGATTACGGGCTGGTGTTCGCTCGCACCGATCCGGCGCAGGGCCGCGGCGGCATTACCTGTTTCATCGTCGATACCGATGCGCCTGGCTTCTACGTGCGGCGCGTGGTGCACACGCTGCGGTCGGCGCACTATGCGACGGAGCTGCAGTTTGAGAACCTGCGGGTGCCGCATCAGCAATGTTCTGGGCGAAGTGAACAAGGGATTCTCGATCGCGTCGGACCGGGTCAGCCGCGCGCGCATTCCGTATGCGGCGGCGTGCCTGGGCCCGGCGATCAAGGCGCAGCAGATGTGCATCGACTACGTGAAGGTTCGGAAAACCTTCGGTGATTTTCTCGCCACGCGTCAAGCCATCCAATGGATGATCGTCGATAACGAGATCGACATCCGCACCGCGCGATTCTTGGTGCTTGAGGCCGCTTTCAAAGCGCAGAGCGGCGCACCGTTTGCGACCGAAGCGGCGCTGGCCAAGCTGGTGGCGAGCGAGGCGGCGGGACGCGTGGTGGATCGAGCGATCCAGATCCACGGCGGCACCGGCGTCAGCAAGGACCTGCCGCTCGAACGCTGGTATCGCGAGCTGCGCATCCGGCGGATCGGCGAAGGCGCGAGCGAGATCCAACGGCTGGTGATCGCGCGCAACGTGATCGGCGGATCGTTCCACTGAGGTCATTCGTATCGCAGGGCGCGCATCGCATCGATGCGGCTGGCGCGTAGAGCGGGAATGTAACCGGCGATGCAAGCGACCAGTGCCAATCCAAATGCCGCTATGGCGAGCGTCTGCGGATCCTGCGGTGTGATGCCGAACAACTGAGTCTGGACGAAGCGCGTCAATGCGAACGTCCCGGCCAGGCCGGCGACGATTCCGATCGCGACCAGGATCAGCACCTCGCGCATCACCATCCAGATGACGTGCTTTTCGAATGCTCCCAGCGCCATGCGGATTCCGATCTCGCGCGTGCGGCGCGCGACGGTATAGGCCATCACGC
Source organism: Terriglobia bacterium (assembly GCA_963792065.1). Taxonomy (GTDB): domain Bacteria; phylum Acidobacteriota; class Terriglobia; order Bryobacterales; family Bryobacteraceae; genus Palsa-89. The sequence continues at coordinate 3,044,476 of CAWBUU010000001.1, read as the reverse complement.
CGTACAACCCGATGACTGCGAGCAGCGTAGCGAGGAAGCCGAAGACGGTTGACAGCGTCGCGGTCATCCGCGCGATAACTAGCGAATTCGAAATCTGCTGATCGAGCGTGCGCATGCCCCACAGCGGCAGGTTGGAATCGAGCGAGCGGACCTTGGCGCGAACGGCCAAGAAGAATTGATTGGAGTCCATGGTGGTCCGCACATACACCGTCATGCCTCCAATGAAGTCGCCGGCCAGATACGGCTGGAACATCTGGATCGGAATCTCGTCGCGCAGATTGGTGTACTTGATGTCCTGGATGACGCCAACGATTTCCATGTCGGTTTTGGTATTGGGATCTATGCCGAAGCCGACGCGGCGCCCCAGGGCATTGTTGGCCGCGCCAAAGTACCGCTTGGCGAACTTTTCATTGACCATGACGACAGTCGGGACCTGGCTGTCAGGCTTCAGGCCATGTTGGACGGTCTGTGTGTCCCGAGTGGTAAAGTCGCGGCCCGCCAGAATGGGCACACCGAGCGCCGCGAAATATCCGGGGCCGATGGAATTCATGAAGACATCGGGAGTCGCGGTGGCTTTGGGATGATAGCCTTCGATGGTGATCGAGTTGTCCCACTCGTTGTCTTCGAGGATGCGCATGGAGGCGAGGCCGACGGAGCTGACGCCCGGAACGGCTGTTAAGGAATCGGTGAGCTGGTTGTAAAACGTTCTAGTGTGCGCGGTATCGTAGCCATTCAGAGTCGGATTGACGTTGAACGCCACCAAGTTTCCGGTTTCAAATCCGGGGCCGAGTTCGCGCAGGTTGCGCAGGCTGCGAATGAACAGGCCGGCGCCCACCAGCAGCAACAATGAGAGAGTCACTTGAACGGCCACCAGCGCCTTGCGAAAACGAACGCTCGCGCCGCCGCCGACGATGCCGCCGACGGTGTCCTTCAGCGTGGGCGCGACATCGGTCCGGGTACTCTGCAACGCGGGAATCAAACCGAAAAGAATCCCGGTGACGACCGCAACCGCGCTGGTAAAGAGCAGAATGCGCAGATCCGGCGTCGTGGAGAGCTTGAGCGATGTATCGGAGGGAAGCAGGGCGAGGACCAGCCGGTCGGTCCAGACCGCCAACAGCAAGCCGAGAATTCCGCCGGCGGCTGAGAGCAGCAGACTCTCGAGCAGAAGCTGACGTATGACGCGGAGGCGCCCGGCGCCCATGGCGAGGCGGATGGCGATCTCTTTTTGGCGTGCAGCCGCGCGCGCGATCAGAAGGCTCGCGATATTGGCGCAGGCGATCAACAGCACGCCAGCGGTGAGGGCCATCAAGACCCATAGTGGCGTGCTGAGCTGGCGGCGCACGTAGGAGCGTCCTTGTGAGCCGGGCAGCACATCAATAATGTTTTTCAGGAAAAGCTGCCGAATTTCGGCGGAGGCGTTGTTGAAGGCCTCTTGCCGCACCTCCATTTCCAGCATGCTGTGAAAGAACGGCTGCAGCGATGCTTTGGCCTGTTGCGCGGTGATGCCGGGCTTCAAGCGACCGAACACATTCACCCAGCGCTGCCGGCGATTGTTGAAGTTGAGGCTATCGGAGTTCGGAATCGCCTCGGCACGCATCATGACGGGCATGAAAATCTCCGTGGTGTAGCCCAGTTCGACGCCATCGAAGCCAGCTGGGCCACTCCGATGATCGTGAAGTTGTGGCCGTTCATGACAACCGTCTTTCCGACGACGGACGGGTCGCGCGCGAATCGATTTTTCCAGAACGCGTAGCTCAAGACCATGAGCGGGTGGCCGTCGGGGATGCGATCGTCGTCGGGAGTAAAGGTGCGGCCGAGGGCTGCGCCTACGCCCAGCAAAGGGAAATAGGTTCCGGAGACCAGTTCGGCGGCGACGCGCTCGGTGTGGCCTTCGAAGCCGAGGCTGATGCGGGTGGGGAAGCGACAGAACATCCCGGTGAAGACCGAGTTGTGCTCGCTGAAGTCCTTGTACATCGGGTAGGACAGCGCGTTGGCGCCCCAGTTACCGCCGTAGTGGCGGCCGCGCATGGTGAGCAGGACCAGTTGTTGCGGGTCTTTGACGGGGAGCAGGCGCAGCAGGATCTGATCGAGCAGGCTGAAGATGGCGGTGTTGGCGCCGATGCCGAGAGCCAGCGAGAGAATCGCGACAGCGGCGAATACAGGAGATTTTCGCAAGGTACGGAGCGCGAAGCGAAGCTCGTTGATCATTCTCGACGGCCTCCGAAGAAAGTTAGACTGACCGGCCCGGTTTGGGTTTGCAACACTGTTCAATACCGGCGACGGCGGGAGGGTTACCGTTGCAAACTGGTATGCTCGATAAGTCATGACCAGGCGAGAGTTCGGGTTGGCTTTTGTTTCAGCGCGGGGCTTGCGCGGCGGCTCCGGCCCGGCGAGTCGCAGGGCGATGCGCGGTTGAAGAAGGCGTTTCGGAGGCCGGAGCAGAACGGCTGGATCTTCGTGCATCTGGAAGGACGGCCGGCGGAGATCGGCTATCAGCACGGCTATCTGCTGGCGCGCGGAGATCGCGGATGTGCAGCAAGGTGGTGGCGCTCGGCCTGACGCACGATTCGAAGAAAGACTACAAATTTTTCCGCACCGCCGCGGAGAAAGTGCTGTGGCCGCGCATCGAGCCGCAGTATCGCGAGGAGCTGAAGGGCATCGCCGAGGGCTGAAGTCGAAGGGCGTGCCGCTGGATTTGTGGGACGTGGTGGTGGTGAACGCCTGGCTGGAGCTGTCGCCTTATTACACCGGCTGGTACGACAAGCAGCACAATCTGGCTCTGGTGCGGCGGCCGGTGCCCGAGCATTGCAGCGCGTTCGTCGCCACCGGCAGTTACACCCGGACGGCAAGGTCGTGATCGCGCACAACAACTGGAGCGAGTACAAGGAAGGCTCGCGCTGGAACATCATCTTCGATATCGCGCCGGCGCAGGGCCATCGCATCCTGATGGACGGCATGCCGGGGCTGATCCACAGCGGCGACGATTTCGGCGTGAACAGCGCGGGGATCGCGATCACCGAAACGACCATCGGCTATTTCTCCGGGTTCGATCCGAAGGGCATTCCGGAGTTCGTGCGGGCGCGCAAGGCCATGCAGTATTCGTCGTCGATCGACGATTACGCGCGCATCATGAAAGACGGCAACAACGGCGGCTACGCGAACACCTGGCTGGTGGCGGACACGCAAGAACAACGAAATCGCGAGTCTGGAGCTGGGTTTGAAGCACGTCACGTTGCAGCGCACGCAGGACGGGTATTTCGTGGGATCGAACTTTCCGGCCAATCCGGAGCTGATTCGCGACGAGAGCCAGCGAATTTCCGGTGAAGGACATGAGCATCAGCGCCAACGCGCGGCACATCCGCTGGGAGCAGTTCATGGCCGAGAACAAGGGCAAGATCGACGTGGCGGCGGCGCAGCGGTTCCTCGCCGATCATTACGATACGTTCGCGCATGAGACGGCGCCGAGCGAGCGGACGCTGTGCGGGCACATCGATCTTTCGCCGCGCGGGTCGAATCCGTGGCAGAACGCATACGGGCCGGCGGGCGCGGTGCAGAACAAAGCGGCGGACGCGGCGATGATGGCGAGCATGTCGTTCACCGCCGCGATGGGGCACGCGTGCGGGATCGATTTCAAGGCCCAGGAGCATTTGAAGAAGCATCCGGAATTCGCGTGGGAGAAGGACGTGCTGCGCGACCTGGATGCGCATCCGTGGACGACGTTCCGGGCGGAGTCGTAGGCGACAATACAGCACCTGCGGGAAGTGGTGGTAGCGCAAGCCGGGAAATTTTGCGCGCGCGGCGATTATTTTCGAAAATCGGGGAGCTTGCGACAGTTTGAAGCGAATTCGTCTGGTTTGGATGGATGGGCGCGTCATAAGGCTTCCGAGATCAGCGTAGACCCTGGCAGGCGGCTGCGAACGAGCTCCGCGGGGCAAGTGACAGTTCAGGAAGGCGAAAGAGACGGGGAGCGTCGGGCACGGAGCTTGGCGGCGGAGAGGATTCCGAGCCGATAGGAGACGGCGTAAAGAGTTGGGCCGGTGAGCAGAAATGCGACCCAGCCGGCTTCGCCTTCGGGACCGCGATAGAAGAACTCCCTCAGAGCGTAGGCGAAGTTGAAGTTTAGCGAATCTCAGACAAAAGCCGCGACGAAAACGGTTGCTGGGATGATCCATACTAACCTTCCCATTCGATAGGCAGTTGGAAGAGAGTAGCCGACTACAAGGCCCGGGAGGAAGCTGGCCGCGCTGTAGACGGCAAAATCCAAGATCCAATTTTCACCTGCGTTGAGGCCGGGCACCCTGGTCCAAACTTCAATTTCCTCAACGAGCGCAATCGCAGCTAGCCATGGCAGGAGCGGCACTGCGAACTGCTGGATCAAGAACCAGAGTAAAGAAGGTTCGCCTTCGATCTCGGTCCCAAACACAGCACACCTAAAAAATCAGCTTGAGGCCGAATTGGATCTGGCGCGGGAACGTCGCGAGCGACGTGATCACGCCGGCCGAGGGATTGATTGCGCCGCTCGAGAACACTTTCGCGTTGGGCGTGCCGAGATTGGTCCGGTTGAATAGGTTGAAAAACTCGGTGCGGAATTGCAGGCTGGTGCTTTCGGTGATCGCGGTGTTCTTGAAGACGGAGAAGTCGACGTTGCCCAGACCGGGGCCGGTCGAATGCGCCGCGGCCGAGATTGCCGTAAGTGCCGAAGGCGGGCAGAACGAACGCGGTCGGGTCGAACCACTGGATCTGCTTGCCCAGGATGACAGGGCCCGAGTGCGACGGATTCAGATTTGGGCGGTCGGGATTTCTGGTGTCGCCGTCGCCGGAGCGATTGGACCGCGACCGGCGTGAACGGGAACCCGCTGAGGATGGTCGTGATTTCGTTGACCTGCCAGCCGCCGAGGAGTTTCTCCTGGAGGCCGCGTGGCGCTTGCCGAGCCAGTGCTTGCCGTGTCCGAACGGCAGCTCGTAGTGCGCGGAGATGCTGACCTGATGGCGGCACGTTGAGCGCGGACGGTCCCCAGTCGCGGCGCACATCGTTGCGGTCCATCACCATCTGCGCCTGGTTGTTGGCCTGCGCGCCGGTGAGTCCTGAATTCATGTCGAGATTCTTCGACCAGGTGTAGTTGCCGCGGACCTGCAGGCCGTGGCTCAAACGGCTGGTTCACGTCGATCTGCAGAGCGTTGTAGCGGTTGTTGCCTTCGGTGTACCAGAAGAAGCCGGCGCCGAGGTAAGGATTCGGCCGGGTTCCGACCGGGATGTACTGCGCGCCTTGCGGAACGTGGCTCTGATTCGCGGCGGTCGCCGGAGCGCCGCTGGCGGCAGCGCCGCCGGCCTGACAGCCGGCGGCGTTCGTACAGATCTGCGCCGGGAATTGTGTTCGGATCGATGCTGAGCAGGCCGTGATATCCGAACGATCCGACGTAGGACACGCGCAAGGCGGTGTTGCGCTCGAGCTGTTGCTCGACGGTGAAATTCCACTCCTGGACCGTGAGCGTCTTGGCGTCGGGCTGCACGCCCTGCGGCGCGTATTTGGTGCACGGCGACGGCACGCCGGGGCCGCAGGTGGGCGGCAGAGTCACGCTGGGCAGGATCGGTGCGAATGAAGAACAGCGGACCGGAGAAAGTAAGCAGAGCCGTTGTAGGGCGGAAGCGCGTTCAGCAGGAAGCTGAGGTGATCGATCAGAGAATAGTAGGTTCCGAATCCGGCGCGGATCGCGGTGCGGCCGTTGCCGAACGGGTCCCAGGCCAAGGCCGACGCGCGGGCCGAAGAGCCGCTTGGCGTTGTTCTTGGTGAAGGCGGAGTCGCCCACGCGCGGATCGGTGATCAGAACGCCGTTCGAGTCGGTGATGTAGTTGGCGGCGCGCCCGGCGACTTCGTTCCAGCCGGTGGTGAATTCGTGGCGCAGGCCGAGCTGCAAGGTGAGATTGGGTCGCAGCCGGATGGTGTCTTCGACGTACCATGCGCCGAACAGGCTTCGCCAGCCGAGCTCGGTGTGGTTGGGCACAACTTGAAAGCTGCTGACGGTGCCTTGCAGAAACGTGGTCAGGCTGGTGAACGTGGCTTGTCCGGTTTGGCGCGACGCGGTGTCCTCGTTGTCCTGCACGCGCTGGAACCAGACGCCGAGGCTGATCTGATGCCGGCCGCGCATGACGCTGAAGTTGTCCATGGTAGTGAAAAGATTTCTGCGGTTCCAGGAACCGGCGGCGTTGTTGGGACCGGCCGAGGTGATGGTGCCGCTGCCGGTTGTGGTGACGCCGCCGCCAACGACGATGCCTCCGGGGCCGTCGCCCTTGACGAAGGATGAGTCGGCGGAAATGCTTCCGTCGATCGCGGGGTCGAGATTGAACGCGGCACGCGAGAAGCCGGCGCGGAACGTGTTCAGCATGCGCGGCGAGAACACGTGGGTCTCGTCAATATTGGCGACCTGGCTTTGCAAGCGGGTGACGGAGCCGAACAGCGGATCGGCCAGCGGGATCAGGCTGTCGCCGTTGTCGATCGTGTAGGCGGCGGAAAGAGAGTCGCGCGCTGCTGAGGTTGAAGTCGCTGCGCATGGTGCCGAAATCTTCGCGGATGTGCTGGTCGGGATTGTTGAACGACAGCGCGGCGCCGGGCTGGCCGGCGACTGCGGGGAGCGCGTCACCGTTGGGATCGGGCCAGAAGGACATGTATTGCAGCATGGCGGGGTTGAGATTCGCGACTGGGTTGCCGTTGGGCAGCAGGCCCTTGCGCGCGTTCGCGTCGGGAACGACGGAGACGCTGGAGACGGCGAGGCTTTGGCGGAAACCTTCGTAGTTGCCGAACAGGAACGCGCGGTCCTTCTTGATGGGTCCGCCGAACGCGCCGCCGAACTGGTTTCGGCGGAAGGGAGGCACGGAGCCTTTGTCGAAGTATTCCGGGGAATCGAGCGCGCTGTTGCGGACGAATTCGAACAAGCGTGCCGTGCAATTGATTGGTTCCCGATTGCGTGACGACGGTGACCTGCGCGCCGGCGCGCTTGCCGTACTGCGCGCCGTAGGTGTCGGTGAGGACGTTGAACTCGCGGACCGCGTCGATGCCGAGCAGGTAGCCGCTGGCGCCGCCGGGCGTGACGGCGAGCTGGCTGGAGCCGGTGTACTCGATGCCGTTCAGCAGAAAGATATTGTCCCCGGGCCGGCGGCCGGCGACCGAAAACGTGTTGCCGTCGCTGGTGGTGGTGTTGGGGCTTTTCATCGCGCTGTAGTTGATGGCGCCGGGGTTGAGCGTGATCAGATTGTCGAAGCTGCGCGCGTTGAGCGGGAGATCCTTCATCTCGCGTTCGCCGACGATGCCGGAGACCGAGGCGGTGGTGGTGTTGACGATGGGCGCTTCGGCGGAGACGATGATTTGCTGGGAAAATTCGCCGACCTGGAGTTGGAGATTGACGACTGCTTCCTGGCCGACTTCGAGATTGACACCGGTGCGGACGGCGGCCTGGAAGCCGGACTTTTCGGCTCGAACTTCCTGCGGGCCGATGGGCAGAGCGAGAACGCGGAAATGGCCTCGGTCGTCGGTGGTGGCGGTGCGGGTGGCGCCGGTGTCGACACTCTTGATCGTGATGTTGGCGCCGGAGATGGGGGCGCCGGTGGCGTCCTCGACGCGCCCGGAGATGATTCCGGCGACTTGGGCGCGGGCGGGGCGGGGGATTGCCGCGACAAGTAGCAGCATCAGACAGAGATGGGCGGGGCGCAGGCGCAGTGCATGGCGCCTACTGAGACACGACTTCCGCATTCGACCTCCTGATATGGCGCAACCTTAAGTATTTACCATTGTGCCATCGTGCGGGGCGGCGCGGGACGGGAGAATTCGCCGCTCAGCCGCACCCGAGCGAGAAGCGCAGCGCATCGCATACCTGTTGCATGCGCTCACCACTGAGACCGGTTACGCGCTTGCCCACACGGTCTTGCGACACCGTGACAGCATTGTGAAGATTCACAGCGCATCGCCCCTTCATCCCGTCGAAGACCTCCAAGATCACTTCTGACGGCACGTCTCGAACGGTGGAAGTGATCGGCGCCACCGTTACAGTCGCCAGGTGACCCATGGCGCTATCGCGGGTGAGGATTAGAACAGGCCGTTGCTTATCTGGCGGCGCAAAGCGGCAGAGGTGAACATCGCCGCGGGGTTTAGTCTTCGGGCCAAACCGCAGCCTCCTCCCAGGGTCGATACTCATCGACGCGCTGCGGTCGTGCTCGGTAGCCGCGGCGGTCGCGCTCTTCGGGATCGACTTCTTCAGTACCTTGCCGATTGAGACTTAGCGCCTTATCAGGGAGCGGTCGTTGGTTCTGATCGTCAGATTTCATCGAACTCCGCGTGCGATCAAAGCGCGCTCTACATCGCGTAGAAAAACTCTTCGGACACGATCTTACCGTTGGCCACTTTGTACACGCCGACTTCTTCCATGGTGAAGCGCCGCTTTTCCGGCTTGAAGGTCACATCCAGCTTGAAGGTCACGGCGAAGTGGGAACCCGCAACCAGCGGACCCTCGACCACGGCCGAGTGGACTTCGTGATTGGCCACCCACCAGTCGCCTTTCGCCTTGACGGCGGCGATGCCTTTGGCCTCGCGCGACTGTCCGGGAGGCGCGAATGGTTCGATGCTGACGATATCGGGCGAATAGAGGGCCTCGCCGGCTTCCATAAACTGGCCCTTGGAACAGAGTGTGACGAGTTGATCGGCAACTTCCTGGGTGGTCATGTTTGATCTCCTGCGTGCGAGTGCGGACTTTTCCAAGCTAGCACGGAGGGATGCGCCGATTGTTTCGTTGTAATGACGGATCGGTTCGCGGCAGCGCCGCCGATTATGCGAGTATAGCTCCGCGGCACATGATCCGACGAACTTGAAGGGAGCGGCCGATGACGGAAGCGTTGCGCGAACTCCTAGAAAACACTTTTCTCGTAGTCGGGGCGCTGTTTCCGATCGTGAACCCAATCGGCAATACGCCGATCTTCCTGACGCTAACGCGCGGCCTTTCCAGCCACGAGCGAACAGTGCTGGCAAGGATGATCGCACTGAACGGCCTCATTCTGATCTTGACCTCTATTTTCGTTGGCACCCACATCCTCACCTTTTTTGGCATCTCACTGCCGGTGGTTCAAGTTGGCGGAGGGCTGGTGGTGATTGCAACCGGCTGGGGCATTCTGCGCCGGCCGAATGACGACGAGAGCGACGAAAAGGGCGCCCAGCGTGAATGCGAACACGACACCTACTCCCGCCAGGCATTCTATCCTTTGACGCTGCCATTGACTGTCGGGCCGGGATCAATCTCGGTCGCGATTACGGTAGGCGCGAATCAGTCGGAAGGCTGGCGGTGGCGGTGGCCTCTGATCCTCGGCATGCTGCTGGGGTCAGTTCTGATTTCGGCGACCATCTATCTGAGTTACCGGTTCGCCGAGAGGATTGGCCGCACGCTCGGCGATTCGGCAATGAACATCATGATCCGCTTGTCGTCGTTCATCCTGGTTTGCATCGGAGTCCAGATTCTTTGGAACGGGTTGAGCGCGCTGCTCAGGACAGTGGTGCGGTAAAGCATAGACGGAGACTCTTGACTGTGAGCGCGCTCGGCCGGGCGTGGTACGCTAGCATCGTAAAAGCTCCATGAGAATCATCCTGGTCGTGGGACTTGTGGCCGGCTGCTTGTTCGCCGCGGACAATCAGCCCTCGAAGTATACGGGACCGGGTTCGTGCAGCTCGCCGAGTTGTCATGGCGGCGTGCAGGAACGCGAGCATCACCACGGTTCTGCAGAACGAGTACAGCACCTGGGTGGTGCGCGACAAGCACGCGCACGCTTTCATCAACCTGACCAATCCGGTGGGGACGCGGATCGCGAAAATCATGGGTCTCGACAAGCCGGACACGGCGCCGCGCTGCCTGGCGTGCCACGCGCTGGACGTTCCGGTGGATCAACGCGCGCGCACGTTCGATCTGACCGACGGCGTGGGCTGCGAGAACTGCCATGGGCCGGCGTCGGCGTGGCTGGGTCCGCACACGACGCGCGATTGGAAGTACGAAAAGTCGCTCGAACTGGGGATGTACAACACGCGCGACCTGATGAAGCGCACCGAGAAGTGTCTGACGTGCCACTTGGGCACGCCCGAGAAGACCGTGGATCACGAGCTGATCGCGGCCGGGCATCCGGATCTGTATTTCGAGCTGGATTCGTTCATGTCGGTGATGCCGGCGCATTGGAAGGAAGTGGATAAGGACCCGTGGTTCGGCGTGCGCGCGATGGCGGTGGGGCAGGCGGTGCAGTTGCGCGAGCAGTTGAAGCGAGTGGCGCGCGAGGCGCAGAGCGGGATCTGGCCGGAGTATGCGGAGCTGGATTGTTTCGCCTGCCATCACAGCCTGGTGGCGGCCAAAGACAGTTGGCGGCAGGAGCGCGGGTATCCGGGACGACGGCCGGGCAATCCGCCGTTCAATCTTTCGCGATTCGTGGTGTTGCGCCACGTGATGCAGGAAGCCGACGCGGGCGCGGCCGGGCAGCTCGCCTCAGGCGTCGAGCAAGTTTATAAGCTGGTTACGGCGCTGGGATCGGATCGCGGGCAGGTGGCGTGCCGAGGCCTCCGAGCATCGCGGCCGCCGCGGATCGGATGGCGCAGCGGTTGAACGGAATGAAATTCGATCAGCCGATGACGCTGCGGCTGATGAAGAGCATCGCGGGCGACGCCGATGCGATTGCCGTAGCAAGGCGAGCGGTCGGCCGAGCAGGCGACCATGGCGCTGGATTCGCTGTTCGTCGCGTATACCAAGAACGGCCCGATCGGCAACGACCAGCAGATTCGCGCGGCGATCAACGGGCTGTTCAAGCAACTGGACGATCCGTCGGCGTACAACGGGTTCCAGTTCGCCGCGCTCTGAAGAGCTTGAGCGCACTGTTGCCATGAAGTCGCGCGTCGTATTGGCCGCGGTGCTGGCGGTCGCGCTGCTGTCGTTGCGGTCGCGGGGCGACGACGATCCACCGCCCATAAGCCATCCTCATCGTGCGCTCAGGTCGCCGGTCCCGGCAGCGAACAGTACTCCGATTCCTCACCGCCGCAGACGTGGATGCAGTGGTCAAAGCTGCTGCGGCCGCAGTGAATGCCGAGGGCATGGTGATCGCGGTGACTGACCGCCAGGGAGACATCCTGGCGGTGTATCGCAAGCCGGCGGCGCCTCTGACCGCGCCGGCGAACTTCGGAGTCGTCGCCGACTCGAACGAAGTGGCGGTGGCGTTGGCGCGCACTGCGAGTTTTTTCAGCAACAATCAAGCGCCGCTTTCTTCGCGCACGGTGCGCTACATCAGCGGCATCCATTTTCCGCCGGGAATTTCGTTCACCGGGAACGCGGCGCTGTACGGGATCGAGAACACCAATCGCGGATGCCCGTTCAATGCCGATTTTATTCCGGGGCAGGCGGTGCCGCCGGCGCGATCGATCGACGGAACGAAGCCCGGCTTGGGCGTTCTCACCGGCAAGGCGGACGTGAACGACAGTGATCCGAACGCGGTGAATCCGGGCGGCGTGCCGCTGTTCAAGCAAGGCGTGATGGTGGGCGGCGTGGGCGTTACGGGCGTGAGCCCCGAAGTGGCGGAGTTCGCGGCGCTGGTTGGCGCGACCTCGAATGGCTTCGGGCCGACGCCGGCGTCGCCGGGCGTCGTCATCATCGACGGGATCGCGCTGCCGTTCGTGAATCAGACCACCATGCCCGCAGGATTCGGGCGGGTTCGGCGGACGGGATGTATGTCCTGGGACCGCTCGACAGTCCAGGCCGCCGACCGGAAGGCGATCTGGTTGCGCCGCGCGATGGTCCGGTCGGCGGTCTGACGCGCGCCGAAGTTCGCAGCATCATCGACGCGGCGGTGGCGACGGGCAATCGGATTCGCGCGGTCATCCGGCTGCCGCTGGGATCGCGCGCTCGTTTTGCGATCGCGGTGGCGGATCTGGATGGCAAGCTGCTGGCTCTGCACCGCATGCCGGACGCGACGGTGTTCAGCATCGACGTGGCGGTGGCGAAATCGCGCAACGTGATTTTCTTCAGCGGGCCGAATCGCACGGCCGCCGATCTGCCCGGCGTGCCGATGGGCACCGCGGTTACGAACCGGACGATCAGCTTTGGCGCGCAGCCGTTTTATCCGCCGGGGATCGACTATTCGACGCCCGGGCCGTTTTTCAACCTGTACAAATTCGACACGCTGAATCCGTGCACGCAAGGATCGCAGGCGCCGAATCCGTATCAGAACGGCATCGTGTTTTTTCCGGGCGCGGTGCCGCTGTATAAGAACGGCGTGCTGGTGGGCGGGCTGGGAGTGAGCGGCGACGGAGTGGAGCAGGACGATTTCGACACCGCGCAAGCCTCGATTGGCTTTGAAGCGCCGCTAGAAAAGCGCGCCGACCAGATCATCGATCAGGGCGTGCGGTTGCCGTATGTGAAGTTTCCGCGCAATCCAGTGGACTGATCGTGCGGCCGTGACGCGCGCATCTCAAACCGATTTCGACTTGACGTTCTCGGGCAGCTCCAACCGGATTTCCGACACCGCGCCGATCAGGTTGGCGGCCCAACGATAAATGTTGTTCTGCTTGACGACGCGCCGCATCCGGCGCATGCGGTCTCGGCGCTCGCGCGGATTCATTTCGAGTGCGCGGCGGATGGAGTCGGCGAGCTGTTCGGTGTCGTAGGGATTCACGATCAGCGCGTCCTGCAGCTCGCGGCCGCGCGCCGGTGAAGACGCTGAGAATCAGCGCGCCGCTCTCGTCGGCGCGGCTGGCGACGAATTCCTTGGCCACCAGATTCATGCCGTCGTGCAGAGAAGTCACCATGCAGAGGTCGGCGAAGCGATAGATCGGTTCGATCTCGTGGTGCTCGTGGTGGCGCTTCAGCAACACAATCGGCTTCCATTGTTTGGTCTGAAAGCGGCGATTGATGCGGTCGGCGTCGGCTTCGATTTCTTCGGTCAGGCCCTGATAGCGTCCGATGTAGGTACGGCTGGGCGCGCCGATTTGCACGAAGGTGAAGCGTCCCTGGTAGGACGGATATTTTTCGAGGAAGCGCTCGATGCCGCGGAAGCGCTCGGGAATGCCCTTGGTGTAATCCAGGCGGTCGACGCCGACACCCAGGTAGTCGAACTCCAGATCCAGTTTGGTGATCAGCGCCGGACGCTCGGGCCGGTCGCGGGATTCAAACGGTCCGGGGTCCTTGAATTCGACGCTGATCGGGAATGGGCGCACCAGCGTGAAGTGGCCGCCTTTGTTGACGGCGAAGCGCTCCCAATCGATGCGGGTTTCGAGCGTGCGGTCGATGGTTTCGAGAAAATTCGTTGCAGTGCGCCTGAATGTGAAAGCCGATCAAGTCCGCGCCCAGCAGTCCCTCCAGGATCTGCGCGCGCCACGGGCAGATGCCGAACGCTTCCGGATTGGGCCAGGGAATGTGCCAGAAGATGGCGACGCGCGCATCCGGACGCTTCTCCTTGATGAGGCGCGGAAGCAGAGCGAAGTGGTAATCCTGAACCAGAACCGTCGGGCTGATCGACGCCGGAGATCTCATCCAGCACGGCCTCGGCGAACTTGGCGTTGACGTCGCGATAGGCGTCCCAATCTTCTGAGCGGAAGATGGGCCGCGTGTGCGCGATGTGGCAAAGCGGCCAGAGGCCTTCGTTCGAAAAGCCGTAGTAATATCGTTCCTCTTCTTGCGGAGTGAGCCAGACGCGGCGCAGAGTGTACTGCGGCTCGTCGGGCGGCACGGCCAGGCGATCGTGCGAATCGACTGTTTCGCGATCGCGCATCGCCGGCGCCGTGCGCGATCCAGGTTCCCGAGCAGGCTCGCAGGACCGGCTCCATGGCGGTAACCAGGCCGCTGGCCGGAACCAGCACTTCGATGCCGTTGCCGCGGCGCACGTGCTGGTACGGTTCGCGATTGGAGACGACGAACAGGCGGCGTGTCTTCGAGAGCGTCCTGCTGGAAGACGCGCAGGCGCTCGGCGGTCCACAGCGAATCGGCCGTCTCGCGCAGGCGGGCTTCTTCTTCGCGGTGCGCGCGCGGTTCTGAGGCTGGCGGCCAGATGCGTCACTTCGCGCGTGAGCGGATCCAGCAAGTGCCCGGCGGGAAGATCGGGATTGCGGCACCGACATGCCGGCGCGCAGATCGTGCATCCACTGCGACCATGCGGGAGATGCGGCCGCTCCATGCTCCAGCGCACGATCAGCAATGTGATGGTGGCGATCAGCAGCATCTGCACCAGCACGTGCGTGAAGGTGTCGCGCCAGACGCTGGCGTTCTGCGCGTCGATATAGGATGCGTCGTGAAAAACGGCCAGCGCGCCGATCACGCCTACCTGGCCGCGCACCGGCACCGCATAAACGTGCGTCTCGCCTTGGGGCGAGGCGAAGAAATCCGCCCAGCCATTTCCCTCGAAAACTTCCTGGTCGAGTTGCGGCGGCTGGCCCACGCGGTCGGTGAGATTCGGCGTCATCATGACGGCATGGCCCTGGATGTCATAGATGGCGACACCGGCCAGGCGCTCGCGGTTCCCGAAACGCTCGACGATGCGCTCGAGATTGGCGTGCTCGCCCTTGGCCAGAAGCGGCTGCACGGTTTCCTGCAGGCTCTCGGCCAACACCTGCGCGCGTTTTTCGAGTTCGCTGCGGCGCGCGTGGTTGTCAGCCTGGGTCTGGTAAATTGCGAAACCTACGGATACGAGTGTGACGGCGACCACCAGGGAGACGATTAGCCTGAGACTCATCCGCATGTTGTATAGTGCCTTCTAACGCGGGCTGCGTACGGGGCCGAAAGAACAATCGCCGCTCTATCTATTATCCTGCAAGACCGATCCGAGCCGAGCTTCGCTACGCGGCCGGTGTCGGGAACGAGCAATTGGCGAGCTTGGTCGGCTTCACTCGCAGCGCGATGGACAGATACGTGACGCCGGGCAGCGTTTGGGGCGCAGCGTCGAAGGTGTCCAGATAGCCCGCGTCCTTCGGGACCAGGAAGCCGTCCTGCATTTTGAGGCCGCTCAGTTTGTTTCGTACCAGGTCGGATTGTTCGCTTGCGGAATCGCGACCAGAGTTCCGCTGCGCAGGCGCAGGCCGCCGGGAACATTGGACGACGCATCGGCGGTGCTGGAGACGTCCACGGGGCCGGAACCCATGATCCATTGTGATCGGCGCCCTGCAATTGCAGATTGCCGACCAGCGTTCGGATCGCGATGAGCGCGGGCGCGGCGACGATCGGCAGTGACAGCATGGGCAGGTAGCAGAGCCGCTGGATTCGCGCCCATTTCAAGAAACGCGGAGACGAACGTTCCGAAGGCAGACTTTCTGCGGTCCTTCATGAAGCAACTGAAGGCCAGCTTGCCGACGCCGTTGGGCAGGCCGATGGACTGAGCCTGCGCGGTTTGCTGCAGCGCGATTCCGGCGGCGGGGGTGGCGCTCGTCGCGGCGGCGGGCGCAGAGCTCTTTCCTTTTGTTGCTCCGGCGGCGGTGACCGGAAAGATCGCGCTGAGCAGCGAAGACGCGAGCGCCGTGATCACCTGGCTGTTGCTCTGCTGCGGCTGCTGGTGTTGCTGTTGCTGCATGTCGAGGTAGATGCCGCCGGAGGCGAACCGGCGAAACTGCATCGCGTCGCCGGGACTCAGGCGCAGCCGATCCATTTGCAGATCCAACATCGTGTCGCCCGAAGGATGAAGCTTCTGCCGGGGGACTTCGACCGCGGGCACCAGCGCGTGCTCGTCTTCGTCCAGATAGAAGAAGAGTGGCTCGCGGCCGAAGCCGGTAACCCCGGCGCTCGCGGCGGTGCCGGAAATGATCGGCTGCGAGGAGCCGAGCTCGATGGAGCCGCGTCGGGGCGGGGGATTCAGCGGCGCCGATAGCTGCTCGACTCCTGGCGACGCACTCGGCCGCGATTCCGGCGCAGAGGCACTCCCGGCGCGCAACAAATTTCGCGACGGCACGCCCATGCGCCTAGTCCAAAAGTCGGCAACGCCATGCGCCACTTCAGCGCTTGATTGCGCCGCTGCCAGTTCGGCCAACTGCGGGATGCCAAGGAGCGCGACGGGTGCGCCCACCAGAAAGGAACGCCGGTTGGAACTCATGATGCTTCGCCTTTCTGTGGGCAATTCTAGCGCAGTCGAACCAGAAGGTCGTCGACGGCCGCGATTGCCCCGTCGACGGGATGGCTGCAATTCCGTTGGGGTCCACAAGCGTCGCGGCCGATGTCGCGCGCCAGGGCGCCCACGTGACTCGGTGCTCGACGCGGCCGTAAAGCACCACCAGCGGAACGTCGAACGCGGCCGCGATGTGTGCCGGTCCGCTGTCGTTGCCGACGAACAGCGACGCGCCGGCGATGAGTGACTTGACGTCGCTCGAGCGGCGCTCCAACGATGGTGCGGAACGCGCGGAACGGCGTCATGTCGTCGGTGGAGGCGCCGATGAACACCGGTTCGAGTCGCGTGGCACCGCCGGATGTGCTCCGCCACGGCGACGAATCGGTCCGCCGGCCAGGTCTTGTATTGCGCGGCTGCGGTGGGATGCAGCACGGCGTAAGGAGCAGAGGCGGGTGCGGGCGTCTTGCCCGGCACGAACAACCGGGCGCGGGGGATTTCCTGGATCGGGCATCCCAGGTAGAACATCGCCGACGCGAGATGCTCGGCGGTGTGGACCGGGCCGCTCCACGCCGAGAATTTCCTGCGCGCGCGGAATGCGCGAGTCATAGAGAAACGACCCGCGATGATGAGCGAAGCCGGCGCGGCGTTGGGCGCCCGACGCCAGAGTGAGGAATCATGCTGCTGCGCCCGCCGTGGAAGTTCAGGCACAGTCGCGGGCGCCAGCTGCGGATCGACGCGATGCCAGGATCGAGAATCGCAGCGATGGACGGTTGCCTTCGAAGATTGCGCGGAACCGGTCCTCCACAACGACGCGCGATCTCCAGATCGGGCCGCGTCGCTCTTCAGAATTTCGATGGCCGGTGTAGTGAGGACGCAATCGCCCATCGATCGCAGCCGCACGATGGCGACGCGTGCGCCGCTGGGCAGGCGGTCCAGCTCATTGGTGGGATTCTCCATCAGGCCACGGACGTGGGCCGCGCCAGGCTCAGTGCCGCTTCCACCACTCGATCCACGGTCACGCGCGTCATGCAGCGATGATCGATGGGGCATTCGCGCAGCAGGCAGGGGCTGCATTCCACTTTCTCGCGCACCACGGTGGCGAACCGCCCGGTGGGTCCGGTAGCGTCTTCATCGGTTGAGCCGAAGACCGCGACCGTCGGCACGTCCAAGGCGCAGGCGACGTGCATCGCGCCGGAATCGTTGGTCAGATACAGCAGGCATCCGGCCACCAGTTCGATGAATGCGCGGCAGCGTGGTCTGGCCGGCGAAATTTCGGACCCGCAGGCCTTGTGCCTGAACCAAGTCCGGCCACCTGCTCGCAAAGTTCGCGCTCGCCCGCCGAGCCGAACACCGCGACGCCGCACGTTCAGTTCGCCGGCGATGCGCGCCGCCGCCGCGGCGAAGCGATCCGCATCCCAGCGTTTCGCGCTGCCAAACGCAGCGCCAGGGACTCACTCCGATCACCGGGCCGGGGAATCCCGATTCCGCAAGATGACGCGGGCCCTCGGCGCGCAATTCGGCGGATCGGCTGAAGCGGACCGGCGGATCGGGCAGTTCGCCATCGAAGATTCCGGCGCGCTGGAGCATCGCGAGATAGTAGAAACGTTCGTGCCGCGGAATTTCCCCGCGAGCGGGCAGCGGAATGCGGATCGGTGAGCAGCCAGCCGCGCCCGTCGCGATCGTAGCCAATGCGCCGCGGGATTCCCGCCAGCCATGCCAGCAGCGCCGCTTCGAATGCGTTCTGCAGCAGGATCGCGCAATCGAAGCGCTCGCGCCGGAGCGACTGAGCGGCGCGCCACTTTCCCAGCCAATCGCCTGCGCCGCGGCGGCTGTCGAGCGCGATGACCCGATCGGCGAATGGTTCGCCCTCGTAAAGGTCCGCGACCCAGGGCCGCGCCAGAATCGCGATATGGGCTTTGGGGAATCGCGCCCGGATCGCTTCAAGCGCGGGCAGGCTCATCACCGCGTCGCCCACCCAGTTGGTGGCGCGAACCAGGATGCGGGAAAAATCGGGTATGGTTTTCGGTTGCGGCAAAACACATTCCGGCAGGCGGCTGAACCTAGTCTACTATCTCGCTCGCGGCCTGCCGAAATTTTAGCCGCTAAAAAACGTCCATACGAATGTGGAGTTGCATGCGATGCTGCGCCACGAGTCAAACTCTTTAGCGTTTCGGTCCGAAGAACGCCACCACACCCAGAGTGATGGTTCCCTGGTGCTTCGACGCGCCCGGGTTGGAGCCGCGATCGTAGAAATCCTTGTCGGACCAATCGTTCGCGATACTCGAGCCGCGCCAGCAAGCCTTCCATCATCTTGCGCTTCCGCCGTGATGGTGAACTCTTTGAGGTCCTGCGCGAGTGCCGGTGGAGAAGCCATTGCGATCGGAGAACCATTCGGCGCGCGGCGACAGCGCGAACCAATTGTTGAGCTGGAAGTGCGCCGCGCCCGCGATCCCAGTCCAGGTTCCCAGCGTCCGACCCCGGCCCACGATTGCGGCCGTAGTCGTAGTTGATGTAGAAATTGGCCTTGTCGTTCGGCGTCAGCAACAGCGTCGTGTCGAACAAATTGCGGAAACCGTCGTTGGTGCCCGCATTCTCGGGACCCGTGTAGTAGTTCGAAAAACCAAGTCGCTTTCGTGAATGGTGAATGCGCCCGTCAAGCCGACCGTTTTGCCGGAATTGTTGTCCTCGATGTTGTTCCAGCCATTCACCACCTGGACGCCGCCGGTGAAATGCGCGCCCACCGGGAACGTGGTGCGCAGACCGAAATGATAATACGGAATCGCCCAGGCAAACAGCAGCGAGCGCGAATAGTTCCAATTTGCATTAGTCTCGATCACCTCGGCGCCGGCGCTGGTGACGAACTGGCCGAAGTCGACTTCGCAGGCCCTTCGCTTGTTTCGGCTTCAGGCTGACGTAAGCCTGCTCGAGATGTTCTGCGGCGCCGGACGTCGCTGCCGTTGATGATTTCGAACGCATGGCCGAACAGCAGTCCAGATGGAAGCCCACCGGATCGGGATCGTGCGCCAGGGAGATCTTCGCCATGTTCAGGTTGAACTGGATTGGGTTCGGTGTTGAAATTGTAGAGTTGGTTCTGCGATCCGGTGGTTGAAGTTCGAGTCCCGTAGTAGCCGTCCACCAATCCGCTGAAATCGATTCCGCCCACCGACCAAACCGAAGGAGCGGGAGCCGGCGCGGGCGCGGGCGGTTGCGCAGCCGGCGTCTGCGGGTCCGATGACGACGAGCTGGTGCCGGCTGACGATGGGGTCGCCAGTTGACGCGGCTTTCCGTTGGCGCCGGCGTGTTTTGTGCGGCGGCCAGCCAGGACATCGCGGCCAGGCACATGCCGGTAAGTAGCGACCTCGAATAAATTTGCCTCAAGTTCAAGCCTCCAATTTGACGTTTTTGCAACTCCACCTCCGGCCGACAGCAATTGTGAATTACTGGTTAGTCGGTATTGTATGGGCTGGTTCGGCGCTTTGGCCAATAGATAATTTCGATGAAGCCCATAATGCGCGTCTCCGCGCGGCGCAGTCTGCACCATACTGTAGCTTTGGAGCAGGACATGAAATCGGGTGTGGACGCCGCGGCTGGTTTCGAGAAGCTGCAATCGGCGAACGCTGGCGGCGGATCGAGCAGGAATTTCGATCGAGCGGCGACGCGCGCGCGGTCGCAACGGCGTTGACGCGAAGCGATCGACGAAATGGCCGCCGGCGCCTATGCTGCCGTTCATCGAGCCAGAAGTTCCGCGGGCGCCGCGATGCTGGCACTTGAGCGCGTACGGCCGCGGCGAGTTGTCACCATACTCCGATCTTCAGCGTTCTGTTTCTGCTCGAGAGCGAAACGCGCTGGGCGCGCATTGCGCGACGTGGTGAGCGAGTTCGTCCGCCAGCTCTGGGATGCGGGGCTGCGCGTGACGCACGCCGTACGCACGGTCGCCGAGTGCGTGGATGTTCGCGAAGAAAACACTAGACCTGCGGATCGCTTTGCTGGACCGCGCGCTTCGTCGCCGGCGACCGCCAGGTCCACGCCGCGCTCGAAAGCCGCCTTCCGCCGTTCGTCGCCAAGCACGGCCAGAAACTGAGCCAGTACTGTGTGCCAGCAAGCGCCGGCAGCGTCACGCGCGATTTCGAGAACACCATGCGGCACTCCGCAACCCGACGTGCTGGACGCGCCCGGCGGGCTGCGCGATGTCGAGTTGATCGGGTGGCTCGAGAAGCTGGGCATGCACGGCGCCGGATCGCGCGGACCAGCTCCAGGAGGCCGCGGCGTTCCTGTCGGCGGTGCGGTGCGTTCTGCATTACCGCGGGCGCACCGACCGCAATGTTCTGGATTTCGACGCGCAGGCCAGCATCGCGGCGGCGCACGGCCGCACGCGAAGCGAATGGATGCGAGGAGTACTTCAACAATGCCGCGCGGGTCGTGAAAGTGGCGCGCGCGAGGCGATTGAGGCGCCGGAGAGGAGCGAAAGCGTGCTGCTGGAAAATTTCCGCGAGTGGCGTTCGCGCCTGTCCAATACGGACTTCACGGTGTCGCGCGATCGCGTGCTGCTGCGGAATCCCGGCGCAGATCGAGATGCGATCCGGCGCTGGTGATCCGGCTGGTGGAGTTCATCGCCCGGCACGACATCCGGCCGTCGGCGGAATCGGCACGCCGCCTGGAAGCGATTCGTCCGGCGCTGGCCGCTTACTGCGCCGAACCGCGGCCGCTGTGGAGCGCGCTCAAGAATATTTTGACGGCGCCGCATCCGGGCGCGGCGCTGCGGACGCTGGACCGCGCCGGACTTGCTGGCGGCGGTTTTTCCCGAGTGGACGCATATCGAAAATCTGACCATCGCGGAATCCGGGCATGCGCTACACGGTGGACGAAGCACACGCTGGCTGGCCATCGAGCGCGCCAGTGAATTGCGTCCAATGCCGATCGAAGCGCGTGCAGCGGTTCTCGCAACTGCTTTCGGAAATCGACAATCCCGCCGCGCTGATGTTCGCGCTGCTCTATCACGCCGCCGGCAAGGACGCGGGCGGACGCGAGTTTTTCGAACTTGTCGGCGGACGCGCGCGCGCCAGGCCGCCGAACGCATCGGCATGCCGGCAGCCGACGAGAGCGATGCGATGTTCCTGATCGAGCACCAACTCGATCTTGCCGGACGTGATGAGCGCCCGCGACGTCGGCGATCCCGCCACCGTTCGTTTTCTGGCCGAACGCGCCGGCACCATCGAGCGGCTGAAGCTGCTGACCGTGATGACCTACGCGCGCCTTTCCGCCGCCGGTCCGGACGCGATGACGCCGTGGCGGCTGGAACAGCTCTGGCGCGTGTACGAGACCACTCGGCACGAGTTGACGCGCGAGCTCGAAACCGATCGCATCCGCGAAGTGCCCCCAAGCGCTGCCGGGACACGCCGAGTTCATCCAGGGTTTTCCGGTGCGCTATCTGCATGCCCACTCGCCAGCGGAGATCGAAGAGCATCTGCTGCTGTACGAATTCAGCCGGCCCACCGGCGTGGCGGTTCAGCTCGATCGCGTCGAAGGCGCGCTTACCGGCTCACCGTGGTGGCGCGCGACATGCCGTTCCTGTTTGCCTCCTTCGCCGGCGCGCTCTCCAGTTTCGGCATGGACATTCTGAAGGCCGAAGCGTTCTCCAACACGAAAGGCCTCATTCTGGACACGTTCGTCTTCGCCGACACCAAGCGCACGCTGGATCTCAACCCGCCCGAGTCCGAGCGCCTGCAGGACACCATCCGGCGCGTCGCGCTGGGCAAAATCGAGGTCCAGAAGCTGCTGAAGAATCGCACGCTGCCGGAGCCGAAGAAGCGCAGCATCGCACCCGCAGATCGAGTTCGATTCCGAAGCATGCGCCACCGCCACGCTGGTGGAGATCAGCGCCGAGGACCGGCCCGGGCTGCTGTACCGCCTGGCGACGGTGTTCTCGTCGAACGGCTGCAACATCGACGTGGTCCTGATCGACACCAAAGGCCGGCGGGCGATGGATGTGTTCTATGTCGCTTGCGACGGCGAGAAGCTCTCCCCGGACTTGCAGGCCACGCTCAAGGAGAAGCTGCTGGCGGTCTGCTAGGCCGCGGGTCTGGCGATCCGCGCCAGCCGCAACAGCCGATTCGCTGTCCCGCGCCTGTGCCACAATTGGAAGCTTCGGGTCAATTTCATGTTAGTCGTCATGCAAGAAGGGGCGGAAGAGTCCCAAATCCAAAAAGTAATCGATCGGCTGGTGGCGATGGGCTTCATCGTCCATCGTTCGTCCGGCGTGCTGCACACCGTGCTCGGGCGGCGTGGGACCGGTGGGCGACGTCGATCCCATCGAGTTCGAAGTGATGGAGGGCGTCAAGGAATGCCATCGCATCGTGTCGCCCTACAAGCTGGCCAGCCGGCATTTCAAGCCGGGCGGCACGGTGGTGAAGATTCGCGACGTCGAGATCGGCGGCGAGCGCGTGGTGGTGATGGCCGGGCCGTGCAGCGTCGAGAGCCGCGAGCAGATCGAGCAGATCGCCGCAGTCCGTGGCGCGTGACGGCGCTCGAGTGATCCGCGGCGGCGCATTCAAGCCGCGCTCCTCGCCCTACAGCTTCCAGGGGCTGGGCGAAGAGGGCCTGTGCATGCTGCGCGAAGCAGCCGACCGCAACGGCTTGCTGGTGGTCAGCGAAGTCATGGATCAGACCCAAATCCCGCTGCTCGTCGCAGTACTCCGACATCCTGCAGGTGGGCGCGCGCAACATGCAGAACTTCAATCTGCTGCGCGAGCTCGGCCAGGTCCGCAAGCCGATCCTGCTGAAGCGCGGCATCTCGGCCACCGTCGAAGAGCTGCTGCTGAGCGCCGAGTACATCCTGTCGGGCGGCAACTACGACGTGATTCTGTGCGAGCGCGGCATCCGGACCTTCGAGAATTCCACGCGCAACACCATGGACATCTCGGCCATTCCGGTGGTCAAGTCGCTGTCGCATCTGCCGATCGTCGCCGATCCGTCGCATGCCACGGGCCGCCGCGACAAGGTTCTGCCGATGGCGCGCGCCGCGGTCGCCGCCGGAGCCGACGGCCTGCTGGTCGAAGTGCACCAGGATCCCGACCGCGCGCTGAGCGACGGCGCGCAATCGCTGCGGCTCGAGCAATTCGCCGAGCTGATGGAGCAACTGCGGATCATTGCGAAAGCGGTGGGGCGGTCGGTTTAGTGGACTCGGTCGCGATCTTCGGCGTCGGCCTGATCGGCGGCTCCTTCGCGCTGGCGCTGCGCGAGGCCGGATTCTCCGGGCGCATCATCGGCGTCAGCTCGCCCGATACGCTGGCCCGCGCGCTGGAGCTGAAAGTGATCGATCGCGGCGCGCCGCCCGAGCAAGCCGCGCGCGAAGCCGACCTGATCTACCTGGCCCAGCCGATCCTCCGCATCCTGGATACCCTCTCGCGAACTCGGCGCCTGGGTCCGGCCCGGACGCCCTGATCACCGACGCCGGCAGCACCAAGACCGCCATCGTCGATCGAGCCGCCGCAGGCCCTCCGCCCGGACCAGTTCCTGGGCGGGCATCCCATGGCGGGACGCGAGCGCCGGGGCGTCGAAGCCGCCGAAGCCGGACTCTTTCGCGGCCGGCCCTACGTGCTGACCCCGCGTTCGGCTGCGCAACTGGAGCGCGACAATACGCAGGAGTTACTGAAGTGGATCAGAAGAATCGGCGCGGTCCCGGTGGTACTGGACTCCGGAGGAGCACGACCGCATCGTGGCCTTCACCTCGCATCTTCCGCAACTCGCCTCCACGGCGCTGGCCGCGCTGCTGGAGGGCCGCGCCGAGGCCACCTCCGGCGTCTTCGGGCCGGCCCTGGTGGACAGCACTCGCCTGGCGCTCAGCTCCTTCGACATCTGGGGCGATATCCTGGTCACCAACCGGGCAGCCATTTTGGAAGCCCTGCGAAGCTACATCGGCCAGCTGGAAGAATTCAGCGCGGATCTCGAACTCGGACGCCATGCGACAAGCAGTTCGAGCGCGCCGCCAAATTCGCCGCCCGGCTCCGGGAAAGTTCCGGCAGGACAGTTCCTAGTACGCCATCTCCATGACCATTCGCTTGACTTTCGGACTATAATAGGCAGGTTCGATGGATTCGCTACCTACATCCCTAGCGGCCGCCGTGCGCAACGAGTTGATCAACCAGGAGGGGTCACGAAGTTCTCCCCCAACCGGCGGTTCGCAACAATTTATTCGGAAGGCAGTCCGGCCGACACGCTCTTCTTCGTCGACTCCGGACTGGTCAAGATCTACAAGCGCGGCGACGACAACAAGGAAATCATCCTGCAAATCGTCGCGCCCGGCGAGCTGTTCGGCGAGCAGGCCATCGCAGGCGAGCAAAGCCGCAGCGTGGCGGCGGAAGTTCTGCAGGAAGGCATAATTTTTTCGATTCCGCTCGATTTATTCACCCGTGTTTGCGACCAGCGTCCGGAGTTGTGGCGCGAATTTTCCGGATTCCTGGCGTTTCGCAAACGCCAGTTGGAAAAAAAGGTCGAGCTTCTGTGCCTGCACGACGTCGAATATCGCATCCTCTACTACATGGCCGAACTGGCCAAGACCTTCGGCGCGCGCTGGAACGGAAGCGAGTACTCCATTCCGCTGTCGCAAGGCGAGCTGGCCAGCCTGATCGGCGCGACTCGCGAGACCACCTCCACCACTTTGAACTCGCTGGCGCGGCGCGGCGTGATTCGGTTGGGCCGCCGGCAGTTGATCGTGCCGTCCATCGAAGGCGTGCTGGCCGCGGCCAACCACCAGACCCAGGTCGCCAAAGGTTCCTCGTAAGCTCGCGCGACCGGCGCTGCCCTTCTCGCCTGGCACACCTGTGCGGTGCAGTCACACAGGAGGTCCTGCAAGGGATCCATGTTTTCAATAACTTTCCGGCTGGCACACCGAGTGCTATCCAGGACCTGCCGTGAAGTGTGTTTTCCTCCTCCCCTTCCTGGCAGCCTCGCTGCTCACGGCCCAAACCATCGAATCGCCGTCGGACGGCGCCGCCACTGCCGAAACCGCCCTCGATCAGAACGTCAACTCGCGCTACACCGTCGAGAGCATCGACTTTGACGGATCGCACCGCTATCAGCTCAGCCGCTCGCTGCTCGAGCAGATGCAGCAGCTCATCGGGTCCAGGCTGAACACCGAAGCATTGAACAACCTGGTGTCGCAAAATTCGGGGCGAACTGCGGGCGCACGAGGTCAGGTTCCAGCTGATCGCGGCGGATCGCCGGATTCCATCAAGGTGCTGCTGGAGGTCGACCGCGGCCAGAGCAGATTCGATCTCTCGGTTCCAAAATTCGCCTACCATTCCAAGCAGGGCTGGACGGCCATCGGAGAGGCGGGCGCCACCATCGGCGACAACGCCTTCAAGTTCTCGCTGCTGAGCGATCAGGATTCGCTCGCCGAAGGGTTGCGCCGGATTCAAAGCACGCTACGAACGGCTTTCGTTTGCGAGCGACCGCATCCGGCTGGGTTTCGAATTCGACAGTTTTCACGAGCAGTACGACAGCTCGACGCGTCTCGCTTTGGAGGACCATGCGCTGGTACGTTCTTCTTCCCTCGGCGCTGGGGCTTATCGTTCCCGGATGAACCTTGAGCCCAGCGCCACCTTTGTCCTTGCAAAACCGTTGACCTTGACCGTGGGAGCGAGCTTCGAGCAGCTCGAACCCGAAGTTTCGGCCGCGCGATCGGAATCGGCCAACGCGGTGATAAATACTCTGCGCTATCACCAGCGTTGGGAGAATTCCGGCGCCATCATTCAGGAGTTGGATGCAGGTTACAGCCTGCGCGCGGCCACCAAATTACTCGGCTCGGACCTGGGCTATACCCGTCACGCCGTCAACCTGCACTACGACTACACCCGCGATCGTCAATTCGTCGAAGTGGAGCTGGTGCTGGGCCTCATCTATGGGCACTGCGCCCCTGTTCGAACGCTTCGTACTGGGAAACAGCACGCTGTTGCGCGGCTGGAACAAGTACGAGTTGGATCCCCTTGGTGGAAACCGGTTGGCTTACGGCTCCGTCACTTATGGGTACCATATTATGCGGGTATTCTACGACGCCGGATCGGTGTGGAACCACGGGACGTCGCCGGAAGCGAAACAATCGGTCGGCGTGGGGATTGCGAGCGGCTTGGGCCTGTTCCAGAAGGGCGCTTTTCTGGTGGCAGTGGCCTTCCCGCTCCGGCAGGGCCGCGTCGAACCGGTATTGATTGCAGGAATGAATTTTTGACAATCCGGCGCGAACGGATACAGCTACGGGCGGCGCAGTGGGTTCTGGCTGCGCTGATTTGTTCGGAAGTCGCCGCTCTGAGTGTGTCCAGCCAGGATCTGTTCGTCCGGCAATCGGTGGATGAGCTGCATGCCGTCGCGCCCCGCTTGCATTTCCTGACCGGCAAGACCCTCCAGCGCCTGCACGATGGCGCCGCCGTCCCGTTCGATTTTCAATTCACCGTCGCGGCCGGAACCAAGACCAACATCGTCGGCGCGCGCGTTCGAACGCTTCACCGTGAGCTACGACGTGTGGCAGGAGAAATTTTCGGTAGTGCGTGTGCGCGATTTCCGCAAGTCGCCGTTGAGCCTGGCCGCCAACG
The DNA here is from genome assembly GCA_963792065.1 of Terriglobia bacterium. GTDB lineage: Bacteria > Acidobacteriota > Terriglobia > Bryobacterales > Bryobacteraceae > Palsa-89. The sequence continues at coordinate 3,017,806 of CAWBUU010000001.1, read as the reverse complement.
CAGCCGAAGCCTGGTGCGTCGATAGCATCATGCTGCCCGCCTCGACGCTGCCCAAAGGACACGCAATTGTGGGCGCGCCTGGAGATCCGCAGCGCGGAAGCACGCGGGCCGGCGCTCGCGGGCGACGATCCCGGAATCAGCATCACCACCTTGATCGAGCTGTTCAGCCGCCCGCCGCGCGCGCAGCAGGATCGCTGGACGCTGGAATCGGCGGCTTTCCGTCTGCCTGAAGCTACGCCATGAATCGCCTGCGCAACCGGCTGATCCTGATCTTCGCCGTGGCTACGCTGGCGCCGCTGGCGGTCAGCACCTGGATTTTCGTCGAGGCCGCGTCGAGCGCGGTCACGCGCTGGACGTCCACCGGCGAGCTCGACCGCGTTTCAAAATCGCTCGAGAAGACCGGGCGCGAGCTGTACCAGCGCGCTAGCGAGTCGCTTCGCCAGGATGCCGCTGCAGGTCGCGTCGAAGCCCGAGCGTTTCTCCTCGTCCGATCGCGCGAATTGGCCGGCACCGGTGCGGGAGTTTTTCTCGAGCGGCTGAAGCCAGAGCACTTCGCCTATGCCGGCCACGGCGGCGATCGTCTGGACTACCTGGTCCGTCACGGCGACGACGTCTGGGTCTACTCGACTTCGATGCACGGCGTCGCGATGCTGGACCTTCAGGAAGAATACGCCCGCGCTCGCGCCCGTGTGGCCGACGAGAACTCGCGCGACTTGCGGCGCGGCTTCACCTACACCTTCCTGGCGCTGACCGCCACCATCTGGACCATCGCGTTTCTGGCTTTGATTTATTTCGCCCATCGCATCGCCCGGCCCATCCGCCAGCTCACCACCGGGCTTTCGGAAGTGGCGGCCGGAAATCTGGAGCATCGCGTTCCCACCGTCGCGCAACGACGAAATCGGCGCGGCCATTCAGGCTTTCAACCACATGGCCGACGAGCTGAAGCAATCGCAGGAGCGCCTGGTCTACGTGACGCGCCTGGAAAGCTGGCAGGCGCTGGCGCGCAAGATGGCGCACGAAGTGAAGAACTCGCTGACGCCCATCCGCCTCACCATGGAAGAAATCGCGGCGCGGCAATCGGGCGACGGCGGCGAGTTCTACCAGCAGGCCGCCCAGATCGTCGTGGACGAAGTACTCAGCTTGGAGCGGCGCGTGCGCGCGTTCTCCGAGTTTTCGAGCGAACCGCCCATCTCGCCGAAAACGTTGGATGTCAATGCGCTGCTCGAAGAGCGCATCGCCTTGCTGCGTACCGCCCATCCGGAAGTAGTCTATTCGACGCGACTCGCGCCCGCGGTCCCCAAGATTTTCGCCGACGAGGATCTGATCAAGGGCGTGCTCACCAACCTGCTCGAGAACGCTGCCCAGGCCGTCAAACCCGGCGGCGTAGTGCTCGGAGTCACGGCTGCAGAAAGCGGCAAAGTGTCGATCGAGGTTCACGACTCCGGTCCCGGACTCAACGCCGCAGGCGCGCAGCACGCTGTTCGAACCCACCATCTCGTTCAAGCGCGGCGGCATGGGACTGGGATTGTCCATCGCGCGCAAGAGCGCGCTGCTGGCGGGCGGCGACATTCTTCTGGTTCCCGGCGAACTAGGAGGAGCTGCCTTCCGCATCCTGCTGCCGGCGGCGTAATCGATGCCTGCGCAACGCATCCTGATTCTCGACGACGAGCCCAACATCGGCAGCTCGCTGCGCCTGATCCTGGAACGCGAAGGCTACGCCGTCACCATCGCGCGCACCATCGCCGATGCGAGAAGGTCCGCCGGCGGGCGCCAACGCCCTGCTGCTCGATGTCCGCCTACCGGACGGCAGCGGGATCGATTTCCTGCGCGAATTGCGCGAGCGCGACGGCGCCGCTCCGGCCATCATGATCTCCGGCCACGGCACCATCGCCGAGGCGGTCGAAGCCACGCGCGCCGGCGCATTCGATTTTCTCGAGAAGCCGCTCGGCCGCGACAAGGTACTGCTGTCGCTCAAGAACGCGCTCGAGCAGGTCACGCTGCGCCGCGAAAACGAGCAGCTCCGCGAGCTGGTCGGCAACGGCACGAAGATGATCGGGTCGAGTCCGGCCTTCCTGCGCGTGGTCGAGCAGGCCAGCATGGCGGCGCGCTCGGATGCCCGCATCCTGATCAGCGGCGAGTCCGGCACCGGCAAGGAACTGCTGGCCGCGCACATCCATCGCGAAAGCCCGTTCGCCTCCGGACCGTTCGTCAAAGGTGAACTGCGCCGCGATCCCCTCGGACCTGCTCGAGAGCGAGCTCTTCGGCCACGAAAAAGGCGCGTTCACCGGCGCGATTTCAACCCGCAAGGGCAAGTTCGAGCTGGCCGACGGCGGGACCATCTTTCTCGACGAGGTCGGCGACCTGCACGCCGGCTCTCAGGCCAAGCTTCTGCGCGTCCTGCAGGAAGGCGAGTTCCATCGTGTCGGCGGCGAGGACCCGATTCATGTCGCAGTCCGCGTGGTCGCCGCCACCAATCGCAATCTGACCGACTTGGTGGCCCAGGACAAGTTCCGCGAGGATCTCTACTACCGCCTCTGCGTGGTCCCGATTCGAGTGCCGTCGCTGCGCGAGCGCCCGCAGGACATCGCTCCCATGGCGGGCTATTTTCTGGAAGATTTCTGTACTCGCAACAATTTTCATTCCAAGAAGATAGACCGTGAAACGCACGAGATACTTGAGGCCTACTCCTGGCCTGGAAACGCCCGCGAGCTGCGCAACATCATCGAGCGCATGGCCATCCTCACCGCCGGCAACGTCCTGACGCCCGAGTCGGTTCCGGTCGAGATCCGGCTGGCCCAAGCCTCGGCGCCCAAGTCGAACCTCAAGGAGGCCCGCGAAACCGCCGAGCGCGAGCACATCCTAAAGGCCCTGGAAGAGACAGCTTGGAACGTCTCAGGCGCCGCCCGGGCGCTGGGGATGGAACGGACCAATCTTCACAAGCGGATCCGCGCGCTGGGCCTGAGCCGGGGCCGCCACTAGGGTATTCGTTGTAAGAAAGCGTAAACGTTCTCCCTCAGGCGGTCGATCAGAGCTTGTGGGTACGCGAACCACTCTTCTGGCCGCCCTGCTGTTCAGCCAAGCCGGTCTTCTCGCCCAGTCAACTTTGACCGGCCAGCTTCAGCAACATACCGTGCACATCTATCCGGGCCGGTCCAGTTGTCCAGGCCCTGACACGACTAGCTCGTACACCACCGGTTCGGTTACGATTCCGGTCAACGCAGCCTGCAATGGGGGCTCGGTAACTGCGCAGGTCCAGCTTCAGTTCCCCGATACGATCCCGGCGACGCTCAGCTCCTCCGGTTCCCTGAGCGTGAGTCCGCCGATCAATACGGCTATCAACTTGTCCGGCCATTGGACCACCCCCAACACCAATTACCACGGATCTTTACAAATCGGCGACATCATGGGCTACAAGATGTGTCCGGATGTCCTGTTTCCTTCCAATGTTCCCGGTGGCTGGCAGCCACAAAGGTTGCCGGCAGGTAATACCGATTTCTCGCTCCAGCGGCCTTGCACATTTACCTACTTCAGCCCCGGCAATGTGAACAAGCCATACAAGGTTACGCTCAAGAGCTATGTCGAGATCGACGTGATGCGTAACGATGACGGCGGCTTGAGCCTGGTCCAAATGGAGATCACATCCGTGTACCTCTTCGGCACCGCTTCGCTGGGCACAACCTGTCCTACGGCCGATGCGACGGTGGGGAGCGAATACTCTTCTCAGCTAGCCGGAACGGGTGGAAGCCCGCCTTATTCCTGGAAGCTGTCAGGCGGCTCGCTTGCTACCTTGACTCTCAGTTCGGCCGGGCTGGTGAGCGGGACCCCCACGGATGCAGGTCAATTGGACTTCACGGTCGAGATCGACGACAGCGCCAAAGCGTCGGCTCTGCAAGCGTGCACCATCAAGGTTGGAGTCGATACCACGGTCCTTTACTATGACATCGTGCAGACGGTCCGTCATGACAACGCCAATGTGACGCCGATCATCGCCGGTAAGAGCGCGCTGGTGCGGATCTATCCCAGCATCACGGACCCCAACGGATCGCCCTTAGCCGGAATGCTGGGGACGTTGAGCGCCACCGGTCCGGGAGGAGTGGATCTTGGCACGTTGGCGCCGCTGCCGGCGCAAAGCGGTACTACGACGGCCCGATATTCGCCGGATGTCAATAAACCGGATGATTCGTTCAACTTCATCATCCCGCAGCAATGGCTTCAGACCGGAACTTTGCACTTCACGGCAACGGTCAGCAATCCGCCCTCGATAACCGATCCGAAGTTGAGCAACAATACCGGATTCTTTGACGTGCCCGTGGTGGATGCGCCCGGTCAGGGCACGCTCACCGTCGGATACCTGCCGCTCTGCTATCAGCCTGCGGGAGCGGACAAGACCTGCCCGAGCGCTGCCATCCATTCAGCCGATGCTCTGTTGAACAAGCTGCTGCCGGTAGGCGACGGCCGCGTGATCTACCTGCCTGTCGCGAGGCCGGGGTTGACTTGGCAAAAGCCCCTCGACAAGAAATCGAAGCCCGAATTTACGAAGACGATACGAAAGTTGTACGACCTCCTGAATGCCGGCGCTCCAGGCCTCCTGGATCAGCTTTTTGTCTGGCTTCCCTACCTGGAAAGATATGACTGTGGCGACCCACAAAGACCGCCGCCTCCGGCCAATGGTTCCTTCCCATTAGGCTCATCGGATCCGAAATGGCTAAGGGCCGAAGCCAAGGGGCATGTTGCCTTCGGACAGGATTCCACCGAGTTCAGGCTGAAGGACCACGTCACCAACCGCTGCAGCACTGCCCCCGATGCCGCTCTGTCGAACTTTATCCTGGCCCATGAGATCGGACACAATCTGGGGTTGGAACACGCCAACAAAATCGGCCAGAATATTGGATGCGGTGCCAGCGGCAATGCGGCGTGGCCCTACGCGGACGGCAGCATTCAGCAGTGGGGTTACGATCCCTTGACTCAGCGCTTCAAGCCCCACACCGAGATGGATCTGATGACCTACTGTTCGCCGCCGGCGGACAACATCTGGATCTCGCCGTTCGACTACAAGAAGCTGTATGACAGTGGGCTGCAGCCGCAAGGAACCCCGCCGCCGGCCGGTCCGCATGCCTTTGGCGAGCAGGCGTCGAGTGCCGCAGAGATCCTGATCGTCAGCGGAACGGTGAGCCGGAATGGGATGACCGGGAGTCTAGATCCGGCTTACCGCCTGCCGTCCGCGGCCGCTCTACCCGCGCCGGACCCGAGCGGGAATTACTGTCTGAACTTCACAGGAGCATCCGGCGGGCTGGGAAGCTATTGTTTCACAGTGGACTTCGAGGACGAGGATCCTCACACCGTGGACGACCAGGCAACGGTCTACGACCAGATGAGCTTCTCGGTCCGAGTGGCTCTGCCGGCGGGTACCACCCGCGTGAGCTTGGTCACAGGTTCCACGGAGCTTGCCGCGCTCACTGCCACAGGAAAATCACCCAGCCTAGCCATTGTTTCGCCGAAAGCCGGCGCCAGTTGGCAATCCTCGCAAAACATTTCATGGTCTGCGTCGGACCCAGCCGGCCGGGCGTTGACCTACTCGGTCCTGTATTCCTCAGACGGCGGACAGAATTGGATCCCCGTCTCGGTTGACCAACCAGACACGCAGTACAGCCTCGATACCAGCCAGATCAAAGGCGGATCGAATGTCTACTTCCGCGTCATGGCGACTGCCGGACTCGATACTGCCTCGGCGGATGTGGGTCCCATCACGGTTGTCCAGAATCCCGCGATCAGCGCTCCGGCTACGGTCGATTTCGGTGGCCAGGCGCCACCGCAGTGGGTGGATCAAAGCATCTCAATTTCAAGCGTGGGGAGCGGACCGCTGACCATCAGTTCGGTTACCGTTAGCAATCCGGCGTTTACTCTGCTCAATCAGCCTCCCTCGTTCCCGCTGCCTGCGGGCAGCCTCTCGGGTTCTCAACGTGCGTTACACAGCATCCGGCACGGGGAACCAGTCCGGCACTCTTACAATTGCCAGCAACGATGCCTCTCGCCCGCAACTCGCCATTTCGTTAAACGCCAAATCGTTCGCCAGCCCGGTGCCCAACATCCGGGCGGATGCGGCGCTGAATTTCGGTAACGCCGCGGTAGGTTCTCAGCTCGACCTGACGTTCAACATCTCGAACGGGGGAAGCGCGCCGCTCTCCGTAAGATCGGCGTCCAGTTCCGCGGCTGCGTTTACAGTGATGGAGCCGGCGCTTCCCTTCACCGTCGCGCCGCTGTCGGACCAATCCGTGACCGTGCGCTTCCAGCCAGCCGCCACCGGTGTCGTGAACGGCACGCTGACCATCAACAGTAGTGATCCGGTGCATCCCACCATGACCGTCACGCTCAGCGGCAATGGCGTGGCAGCCTCGCAGTCGCCGGTCATCAACCCGGGCGGCGTTGTGAACGGAGCGAGCTTTGCGCCTAAGCTGACGCCCGGGACGCTCGCGACGATCTTCGGCTCCAATCTCTCGAGCGGAACCGCACAGGCTAGCGGACTGCCACTGCCGGCGACGTTGGGTGGATCGCAAGTTCTGGTCGACGGGAGCGCCGCGCCACTACTATTTGTCTCTCCCGCGCAGATCAATTTCCAGGTTCCCTTTGAAGCGCCGATGGGCGGCTCGGGAACGGTCGCGGTCACTAATAACGGTACGTCTAGCGCCGCGCAGACCGTCAGCATGGTCGAATATGCGCCCGGCATATTTACCTACGCCATGGATGCGAGCAATCTTGCTCCCGTTATCGTGCACGCAAACAACACACTGGTGACGCCCGCAAGTCCCGCCACCGCAAACGAAGTGCTGATCGTTTACAGCACCGGCGTCGGCCATTTCGACCATCCTCCAGCCACCGGCAGCCCGGCGTCTGCGTCTCCGCTGGCCAAGGCGGCCGAGATGCCGACTGTGACCCTGGGCGAGAGCCCCCGCGCAGGTACAGTTCGCGGGACTGACCCCTGGCTTTGTCGGGCTGGTGCAGATCAACGTCCAACTCCCGGCGACTTTGCCCGCCGGCAACAGCCTCCCGCTGGTAGTGGCTTTTGGCTCGGCATCGAGCCAGACCGTCACTCTGAGCGTCAACGAAAAAACAGCGCCTACCGCGGATCTGGCGCTCAGCTTCGAGCCCAATCCGGTCCCGAAAGGTAACGACGGCAAGTGGAGTTACACGCTGACTGTCAAGGAAACGGGAGGCGTGGGCGTTACTTTCACCAAACTCATGATCGGTGGACGGGACTACACCACGAGCCTCGCGTCGTTCTTCGGTTCCACTCGACTGGCAGCCAAGGCAGGAATCGTCCTGGATGTCGCAAGCAGCGGAGCTACGCCGCCTTTCGATCTGGTTTGGCAGATAACGGGCGACGATGACAACGGTCACACCGGTCTGGTGTGGTCGGGCACCGTGCATCTGGCGCCTTAACAAGTCTCACACCTTTGACCGCCACGTCAGGATCCCCAGGATCAGGAATCCGGCCGCGATCCCGAATCGGAGCGCGACCAGCCACATCCGCTCACCCAGCATCCATCGATTGATTCCCAGCAGCACAAAACCGGCGGAAATCGCGAAATACCACCAGGCAAACAGGCGCGTCCGAATGGCTTTGTTCATTCCGCCGGCCACCTTTTCGGGCTGGCGGCGGACGGTCCTGGCCAATGACGAGCCACTGCGAGTCCCCTCCAATCGTATGAAACCATACGTACTTCTCTGTTGCAACCGCCCGTTCCTGTGATATTATGGTGCAGTTTTGTAAAGACTGTGTGTTTGGCCATCGAAGTACCCAACGGAATCCACCTGAAGTGTCTTTGCGGGAAATTTCTGCGCGGTTTCGCCAGCCGGACGCACGGGACCAGAAGTTAGGAGAAACAAAGCAGTGAGAGAAAAAGGTATTGTGAAATGGTTTAACGCCGCTAAGGGCTATGGCTTCATCCAGCGCTCCAACGGCGATGATGTGTTTGTTCACTTCACAGCAATCCAGATGAACGGCTATCGAACGCTGGACGAAGGCGCGGAGGTGGAGTTCGAGGTGAAGCGGGGCCCCAAGGGACTGCAGGCCGAGAATGTCAATCGGCCATAACCGCCAACTCCGATAAAAATTGAAAAAACGGGCCGTCCTGACCAGGCGGCCCTTTTTCATTGCCGGATATCCATTGGACTACCTGATTCTCACTCACGGCGCTGGATCGAATCGCAACGCTCCGCTGCTGGTTGCGGTGGCCAACGCCTTTGCCGCAGCCGGCGCCGAAGTCCTGCGGTACGATCTGCCGTTTCGACAAGCGCGGCCTGGCGGCCCGCCGCGTCCAGCCGATGCGGCGCGCGATCGCGAAGGCTTGCGGGAACAAGTGCTCAAGGCTCGCGATCGGAAGCCCGACCGCATGTGGCTGGGCGGTCATTCTTACGGCGGCAGGCAGGCCAGCATTTTGGCGGCTGAAACGCCGGGACTGGTGGACGGCTTGTTGCTTCTCTCTTATCCTCTGCACCCGCCGCGCAAACCGGACCAGCTTCGAACCGCGCATTTTCCGAAGCTTCAGACGCCCGCGCTGTTCGTGCACGGTGCGCGCGATCCGTTCGGTTCGCTGGATGAAATGAAGCAGGCGCTGAAACTGATCCCCGCGCCAGTGCGGCTGATCGAAGTCGACGGCGCCGCGCACGACCTTGGCCGCAATCGCGAGGCGCTGGCGGCGCGAATCGTAGAGGAGTTCCAGGAAGTGGCGAGCCGATGAAGGTCTGGCTCCAGGCTTGCCGCGTCAACTCGCTGGCCATTTCCTCGATTGGCGTCATGGTGGGAACCGCAGTCGCCGTGCATGACGGCCGATTCTATCTGACGCGCTTCCTGCTCGCCTGGCTTGGTTCCGTGCTCATTCAGGCCGGCACCAATCTCACCAACGTGTTCTACAACTACAAGGCGGCGAGCGCGTCGGCCGATCCGGCTTCGTTCGATCCGCGAGGGTCGAGTTCGGTGCTCCGGCTCGGATTGCTGACGCCCGAGCAGGTTCGCCGCGGCGGCCTGCTTTCGTTCGCCGCCGGCATCCTGTGCGGCCTGCTGCTCGCGTACTTGTGCGGCTGGACCATTTTGTGGCTCGGGTTTGCCCGCAGTCGCGGCCGGTTACTTCTATGCGGGTCCGCCGATTCGCTACGGATACGTGGCGCTGGGCGTCGTGTCCGTCTTCATCTTCATGGGACCGGTGATGGTTGGCGGGGCGTACTTCGTCCAGGCGCTTTCGTTTTCCGCCGGCGCTCTTGCTGCTTCCATTCCGATCGGCTTGGTCGCCGCCGGAATCATGCACACCAACGATCTGCGCGATTACGATACTGATGTCCTGCACGGCAAGCGAACTCTGGCGACGCTCGCTGGGCCGTCGCGGTGCGGCCTACGCGCTGGCCGTCATGGATGCCGCTGCGTTCCTCGTCATCGGCGTCGCGGTTGCGCTTGGGTTGTTGCCGGGCCTCACGTTGCTGGTTCTGCTCGCGATCCCGCAGGCCGTGTCGCAGGTCCGCATGGTGTTTCGCGAATCGAACCCGCAGGCATTGCACGCGGTCTGGCTCGGCGGCGTGAAGCTGCACATGCAGTTCGGCGTGCTGCTGATCGCCGGACTATTGGTGAGCGCTGCGTATACGCGTGTGGTAGTTGTAGATCACCAGCGTCAGAATCCCGAATATCATGCCCGAGACGGCCAGCGTGGCGGCGTAGGTCCGCTCCACCGTCAACGAAAAGCGAATCAGGATGGTCGAGATCACGAACGCGGCGTTGCGAAACACCAGCTCGTAGCGGTCCGAAACGGCCAGCGACAGAATCACGATCAACACGTCGGTAAAAATCATGACGCTGAACACTTCGGTATAGAACAACGTGTTCAGGTCGATGCGGGCTTGCGCGTGTTGGTAGGCGACGCGCCAGACTTCGAGCGAGAACCGGCCCAGACTGTACACCGCGAGCGAGACCAGCAGCACGGTGAGTCCGACGGCGATGGCCTTCTTGCGCGCAATGAACTTCTTCAGTTCTGAAGACTCTTGGGGCTGCGTGTCGGGCGCGGCGCGCCGGCGTCCGGCGTGCAGGAACACCGTCACCAGGAGAAACATGACCAGCCCTGCGGCGACGTCCAGAAACACCGGGAGCACGTCGGGCGAAAGTTGCGCGAGCTTGCCGATGTCCTCGAGTTCGGCGATGTCCTTGAAGAATCGCCGAATGAAGATGAGGGAGACGATCTCGTATTGTTTGGCGATGGATTGCGTGGTGGAGTGCGGCAGCGCCGCGATCAGCATCAGCACTTCGTAAAACAGAATGAAGCTGAAGGGCGTGTAGATGGCCGACAGATAGTTCTTGCTCAGCCCGGCCAGCAGCGCCGGCGGTTGCGCCAGCATCCGCGCGACGAAGATCAGCGCGAGGTGCGCGAGAAATCCCAGCGCGCTCACGTTGACGATCGCGCGTTCCAGCCAGGCTTGGCGCTGCTCGGAATAGAGGCGATCGTACGCCGCGGCGAGCGAGGATCTCACGCCCTCGAGCGGCATCAGGTGGCTCCGACGGTGTTGTGAAGTTCGAGCGGCTTCATCGACTCGAGGCACAGCAGGTGCCTGCGGTAGGCTTCCAGGTATGCGGCGCGCTGTTGGTCGTCGACGCGCGCGGCGCCATAGGCGATGAACGGCGGCAGCACATCCATCCCGACGAAACGGAACATCCCGTACTGGACGTGGTGCAGCAGGACCTCGAGCTGGCCGTTCTTGCCAGCGGGGCCGTAGGATGACGGCGGTCCGCCGGTGGTGAATGCGAGCATGGCGCGCTTGCCGCGGAAGATGCCGGTCTCGAATCGCTCGGCAGGCCCGTAGGAGAATCCCATCGCGAAAACGCGGTCCACCCAACCTTTCAGAATCGCGGGCAGCGAGAACCACCACAGCGGGAATTGGAAGATCACCAGGTCGGCCCACACCAGCTTGTCCATCTCGGCTTTCAATTGCGGAACGAACAGGTCCGACGCAGTGCGCGTGGATCTGTTCGCGCTGGTAGCGGAACTGAGTCGCGTCATCGCGCTCGATGAAATCGCCCGGGCCGCCGGCGGGATCGAACTTGAGGGCGTACAGATCCGAGACCTGCACTTCGTGACCCTGCGCCGGTCAGGACTTCGACCGCGGCGTTCTTCATGGCCGCGTTGAAAGAGAGCGGCTCGGGATGGGCGTAGACGATCAGCGTTTTCATGCCTGGTTCTAGAATCGCAAACGGAACGCCAGTTGCAACTGCCGCGGAGCGCTGGTGGCGCGAATGCTGCCGAAACTCGCGAGCGGGGCCGGCGGCGCCGTCGCCGAAATGTTGGGGAACCGCGCCGATGAAATTCGGCGAACCGTACACGGTGTTGATGTCGGTGACGTTCAGCGTGTTGGTGAGATTGAAAGCCTCGGCGACGAATTCGGCGTCCAGCTTTTCGGTGAACCGGAACACGCGCGCCGCGCGAATGTCGAGATTGAATAGCGGATCGCCGCGATAGGTGTTGCGGCCGAGCAGCGCCACGCGGTCCGTGTTGGCGTTGCCGTCGTGATTGACGTCCGTGCCGGCGAATACGGAGTAGAACCCCGCCGCCTGCGCGCTCGCGATCAGGGCGAATCGGAAATTCGCGCAGCCAGGTGTTCGCGGCGCTTCGGCCGTCACAGCCGCGACAAACCGCTGCGGCACGTCTTGCTTCGAATTGGCTTTCTCCAGATACCGGCGATACGGATCTTCGGGCGTTCCGTTCAGCGACGGATCGCCGCCGGAATCGATGGTGTGCGACCAGGTGTAGTTGGCGACGATCGAGTAGTGCCCGGAAAATCGCTTGGCGAGCGACACGGTGCCGGAGTGATAGCTCGACTGCGCGCGCGCATCGTAGAAGAACGACAGCGGCGACACCAGCGGGTTGAGCGTGCGCGCGACGGTCGATCCCGGCGCGATCGCGTAGTCGGCTTTGCCATTCGCCAGCGTCAGGTTCGTCGGCGCGACGTTGCCGCCGATCGCGCTCGGCAGGAACAGGCCTTTCAATCCGAGATAGTTTACCGACAGCGTCGTCGACGGGCTGATCTCGAAATCCACCTGCGCGTTCCACTGGTAGCTGAACGGTCCGCCGTGATTGAACCGCTGGATGGTCGAGATAAACTGCTGCGCCGGGCTGAAGTTGGAATTGTTGAGCGCCGGATAAACGCCGGTCTTCAGGAACTGCAAGCAGCGTCGCGGTGGCAAGCCCCGGATTCGAATAGAACGGGCTGTGCAGCGTGCCGGTCGAAACGGAGTAATCCTCGTTTGCCCGCACCAGCCCGAACGCCGAATCCTGACCGGCCACCATCGCGATCAGATACGGCACCGAATAAGACTGCCCTTGAAACCGTCCCGCGCCGGCGCGCAGCACCAGCCGATCGTCCAGCAGGCTGTACGCGACGCCAACGCGCGGCTGGAACGACTTGTAGTAGGTCCGGAAAAAGCGCGGCGGCATGTGGTCGATATCCCATCGGATTCCGTAGTTGACAGTCAAGTGGCGTGCCACCCGCCATTGATCCTGGGCGTAGACCGCGTAGCTTGTGGCCGCATTGTCCGGATGCGTCTGCGAATCGAAGAGCGGAAGATTTGCCGGCCCGGTGAACCCGGCGGGCGCCGGCGGGCGCGTGCCATCCGCCCCTTGCGCGAAGCCGAAGACCACGGCGAAGGGGCCGGGAAACGGCGCGGCTCCGAGAAATGCGTTGAGATTCGGAAACACGGCGTAGGCCGGATCGAACGGATCGTAGAAGAAGTCGATATGGTCGTAAGAAAAATCTCCGCCGAACGACAGGGTATGCAGCCCACGACCGCGCTTAGGCTGTCGCCGATCTCCACGCGGGCCTCCTGATCGCCGTTGATCGCGTTGAAGTGCCGGCCCATGTCCAGCGTGTTCGCGATCTGCAAGTGCGGCTCGTAGCTGACTGAGGGAAAATCGAACGAGCGATGCGCGAACTGGAAGAGCGCCTGGTTGACCAGGTTCGGCCCGATCGCCGACGTCTCGTTGAACACCAGTGCGTGATCGTCGATCTGCGCGTCGCGAAAATTGGACGGCGCGCTCAACTGGTTCGTGGCGGCCGGAAGATTGGTCTCGCGATCCTGGCGGAAGCGATACACCGCGCTCATCTGCGTGCGATCGCTGGCTGCGTAGTCGATACGCAGCGAGACCGGCGTCGTAGTCGGTCTTGCGTAGCTTGCCCGCCAGCACTTCGGCCGGCAATCCCAGCGCCTGCTTGCCGCGATTGATGGCCGCGAGATTGTTCAGCAGAATAGTCGAATAAAACGGCGACTCCTCGCGCCGCTGTCCTTCATAGTTCGCGAAGTAAAACAGGCGGCCGGTGACGATCTTTCCGCCGAGCGTCGCGCCGAACTGGTTCTGGCGCAATTCATCGAAGCCTGACGGCGCCAGGATGTTGCGCGCGTCCATGGCGTTGTTGCGGAAATACTCGTACAGCCGAGCCGTGCCGATCGTTCGATCCGGACTTGGTCACGATGCTCACGACGCCGCCGGCGGCCGGACCCAGACTCGCTGCGTAGTTGTCGTTCAAGACGCGAAACTCGCGCACCGCTTCCTGCGACGGCGTGGAGCGCGAGCGGCCGAACACGCGGTTCATGTTGTTGGCGCCGTCCACCAGGATCATCGATGTGGCTTCGTGCAGCCCCGCGAATGAAAGGTCCACTTGCTGCGGCTCGCCGGGCGAAGAAGGATTCGACACGTTGGTTCGCCCTGCGTACACGTTGGGCGTGAGCAGCACGAAGTCGAGAAACTGGCGGCCGTTGATCGGCAGTCCGTCGATCTGCCGCTCGTCGATCACCTGGCTCAGCTCGGTGCGCGACGGCTCCAGCGCGAGCGGCGCAGCGGTGACCGTGGCCTGCTCGCGCTGCACGGCGAGCTGAAACTGGAGATCGAGGACCGCTTGTTGATTCACAGTCAGCTCGACGGGCAGGCGAAGAGGCGCGAACCCGGAAGCGTCAACAGCAATCTCATAGCGGCCCGGCGCGAGATCGAGTACCTGGTAGCGGCCCTCCGCCGATGTACGCACGGCTCGAGCCGGACCGCCCTCCAGGCTGCGCACGACGATGGCCTGATCGCCGATCACTCGGCCGGACGGGTCCGTCAATTCTCCGGAAAGTTGAGCAGTGGCGCCGATCTGGGCGATCAGCAGTGGCGCAGCAGCCAGAAGCATGGCGCACGCCGCAAGAAGCCGAGGCATTGATCCTAGGATGCCACGGTTCCGGCGATCAGAGCGCCGCGCGGCGAGCCTGCACGCAGACCGCTGGCACCGGCTTCATCTCACGAATCTCGGAATGCACGTCTTCGAAACCGGCCGCGGTGAGCGCTTTGGCCAGCCCGACGCCCACCTGCCGCGTCGTTTCCTCGGTGGCGCCCTTGTTGCGCGGCTGCACGGCCAGCAAAACGCTGCCGCCGGGTTTCAACACGCGCTTGAGTTCGCCGAACGTTTTCGCCGCGTCCTTCCAAAACTGCGCCGAGTTGATCGCGAATACGCAATCGAACTCGGAATCGGGGAAGGGCAACTTCGCCGCGACGCCCAGCCTCAGATCGGCGCGACCGGCGCGGATCAGGTCGCGATTGCGCCCGGACGCCTGCCGCACCATGACGTCCGAATGATCGACGCCCGCCACGAAGGCGGCCACCTGCCCGGCGCGGGCGATGTCGGTCCCCGATCCAAATCCGATCTCGAGCACGCGATCCGTTGGTTTCAGATCGAGCAGCGCAAACACCCATTCGCTGCGCTCGCGGTTCTTCAACGCCATCGCGTGACCCACCAGCCATCCGAGCGAGCCGGTGGGTTTGACAAATTGACTGCGCCAGTCCATAAGACATCAAGTACGTAGAATCGCGGACCAGAAGTTCCGTGGCCCGCGCCAAGCCGTGCGAAGCTGGAAGTATCGCCGAAGCTGATGCGCCTCCAGACTTCACGCCGCGATTGGTGGTTGGACGCCTGCCTCATCTTTCTGCTGGCCGCAGCGCTCGTGTTTCCGCTCTTTGCGCTGAAGTACCTCAACCAATGGGATTCCATCGAAGCCACGTTCATCGCCGACGGCCGCATGCAAATGGAGAACTGGGGGCACCATCTCTGGCAGCCGCTCTGGTATTCGGGCACTCGCGCGGGATACATTTACCCGCCGGCTTACCGCTACGGAGTCGCGATCCTGTCCACAATCTTTCCGGCCAGCCCGGCGCGCTCGTACCACTTTCTCATCGGGATCTTTTACGCGTTCGGCATCGCGGCCGCCTATCTGTGGACGCGTACCGCATCGGGGTCGCGAGGCGCGGCTTGGCTAGCAGCCGTCGGTGTTGCGCTGCTCTCTCCCAGTTTCCTGGTCATAACGGAGATGCGGGGCGACACCTATTTCCTTGCTCCGATGCGTTTGCACGTGCTCATGCGATACGGCGAAGGTCCGCACATTTCGGCTCTTTCGGTTCTTCCGATCGCGTGGCTGGCAGCGTGGCGACGGTTTCAGGGCGGCGGAGTGCGCTGGCTGCTCTTGAGCGCCGCGGCATCAGCGCTGGTAGTGACGATCAACTTTTACGGCGCCACCGCGCTGGCCGTCACGTTTCCCTTGTTGGCCTGGGCGTGTTTTCTTCCGCGTTACAACTGGCGCGTGTTTCGCGACGGCATCTGCATCGTGGCGCTGTCGTACGGGCTAACGGCGTGGTGGCTGACGCCTTCCTATCTGCAGGTAACGGGGCGCAATCTGCGGCTCGTCGCTCCTCCGGGCGACCCGCGATCGATAGCGATATTCGCGGCGCTCTTGATTGCGGCGGCGCTTGTGAGCCTGTGGCTGCGGCGATGGCCGCGATTCTCGGCATATGGCCTCTTCGTCTGGAGCGGCCTCGGACTGCTGAGCGTCTACGTGCTCGGCTATCGCTGGTTCGGACTGCAAATCGCCGGCGTACCACAACGGCTGATTCCAGAACTGGATCTGTTTGCGATCCTGTGCGGCGTGCAAGGGGTCTGGTGGCTCTGGGCCTGGCGATCCGCTGGCAGTCTGCGATGGATGCCGCGCGGCGCGGCTGCGCTGCTGTTGTTGTTGTCGTTGTGGCCGGCCCGGCATTATCTCAGGCATGTGTACACCGAGTTTCCGCGGGATCGGCAATGGCAGCAGCGAATCGAATATCGAACGGCCGCCTGGCTGGCGCAACACTTTCCTGGCCAGCGTGTTTTTCTGACTGGCTCGATTCGTTTCTGGTACAACGTTTGGCAGAATGGACCGCAGGCGGATGGCGGATCCGAGCAGGGAGTTCTTAACATCCGCTTTCCGACAGTTCGCTATCGCGTCGAGTACGATCCCGATCCGGATTTTGTGCGCCGCTGGCTGCAGGCGTTAGGCGTCGATGTTCTAGTGGTCTCCGGTCCAGCGTCCAAAGAACCCTACAAGGATTTCGCTGCGACAATTGCCGCTGTTCGATGCGCATTTTCCCATTGCTGCGCGATGACGGGGAAGGGAATCACTATTACCGCGATTCCACGACGCGCTACCGGAATCGTCCGGCTTGTCGATCGTGCGCGCATGGACGCGCTGGCGCCGGTTCCGAGCGAGTACGAGCACACGGCCGCTCGCAGCCTACGTCGATGCGTTGGAAGCCAGTCCGCCGGGCGGCGATTCGCCCGATCGCGCGCGTGCGCGATGGCTGAACAGCGACGCCGTGGACGTAGAGATCGACGCGCAGGCCGGCGAAGCGCTGCTGGTTCAGGAAAACTTTGATCCGTACTGGCGCGCCTATGTCGATGGCCGCCGGTTGGCGATTCGCGAAGATCAGATCGGCTACATGCTGGTTGAGGCTCCAGCGGGAAAACATACGGTGCATATGGTGTTTGAAACGCCTCGGGAGCTTATTGTCGGACGGGGAATTACGATCGTGACGCTCGCGCTGGCGGGTTTACTGTTTCTACGGCGGCGACACTAGGGCTGCGCCGTCGGTTGGAGCGCGAAGGAAGGACGCGCAAGGCCCGGCCCAACGTCCACGCCAGGCAGCCCGCGGCGAGCAGGCATCCGAGCCACATCTGCTCCGTCCACGCTCGGCGGGCGGCCGCGGCCTGAAACGCGGCCCAACGGTCGCGAAATGACAATGCGAGTGGAGCATGCAGGTCGCCGATGTTGCGCCTCGCGCGCGCATAAACAAACACTTTCCGGGTATAGTTGCGAAACCGGAGGATGTCCTGGATGCGGACGCGCATTTCTTCGGCATAGCGCACACCGTCGCAGCCTTGAGCGCGGACCACCTTCTGGACAAAGAGGCTGTCGCTGCCGCGCCGGATCGGCTCAAAGAGTCCGTAACGCTCGAACATTGAAGATCGCACCGCCATGTTGCCGGCGTAACCGTAGTAGGCCTCAATCCGCGTGCCGGAGAACACGCGGCGGTCGCGCGCAGTCTCGTACTCGGCGATGAGCCGGAGGCTGAGAGAATGGCATCCGAATTCGCGGCTACCGACGATGATGTCGACGTCCGGATCGCGCATGGCGCCGTCGATCGTTTGCAGCCACGTCGCATCTGGTTTGCAATCCGCATCCAGGAAAGCCAGCACCGGCGCACGGGCGGCTGCGATTCCGCGATTGCGCGCCACATGTGAGCTTTGCTCGAGTTCGCAAAGCACGGTGACGCCCGGGAACTGGCGCACGATCTCGCCGGTCCGGTCGGACGAATTGTTGTCGATCACGATGATCTCGCAATGCTCCCGTGGGAATTCCTGCTGCTGGAGCGAGCCGAGACAATCGCCGACCCAGTCCTCGACGTTAAAAGCCGGGACGATAACCGAGATGCGCGGGAGCTGGTCCTCGTGCATTGCCTCAAGTTTACTAGAGAGTGGAGCGCTGCGCTCCTCTTCCTGCTCTAGCGGCCGATGAGCCGCGACCAGAGCGTTGGCGACCGGGGATCGAACACCGCTGCAGCATTGCCCTCAACGACGCGCCACAATCCGCGCGCAATTTCGCTTTTCAATTGCCCGACCGACCAGCCCGCCGATCCCGCGTAGACGCGGAACACGTCCGGCGATGGATTGCCCGCGATCATTTTTTTGATTCTCGCGACGTTAGCCGTGACGTACACCTCGCCGACGAGCCGAGTCCGCTTGCTCCGGCTGCGTTCTCGACCGCAGCAGCGCGCGCACACCGATAGCGATCGGTCCGCCTTGCCACAGCTTCACCGGCGACCGCTTCAACTCGGGGAACAGCCGCGTGATGGGAACGTCTTCCCACGGCCGGTTGATCATCAATCCGACGGCGCCCTGTGCACTATAGTGGATCAGCAGAATCACGGATTCGGCAAAATCAGGATCGTGCGAATTTCGCGTGGCCACCAGCAGCGTCCCGGCGGCGAGTTCCTCGCCGAGCGCCGGCACAGCAGCGGACGCCAGCGCCAGCCACTCTCGCCGCGTCAGCATCATGCCAGGCGGAGACGCAACGAATCGGTAGCCCACGCCGCGCACGGTCTGCAAATGCCGAGGCTTGGTGGCGTCGTCTTCGATGTACCGCCGCAGCCGCACGATGAAATTGTCGATCGCGCGCGTGTCGGTGTCTTCATGCAGACCCCACACGTCGGACAGCAGCGCCTTGCGCGACACATGCTTGCCCTCGTGACGGATCAGGTACCGCAGTACGTTCGCTTCCATGAGCGTCAATGGAAACACCTGGTCGCGCACGTACAGCTCCAGGCGATCGAAGTCGACATACTTACCGTCGAACCGGAAGGTGTCGCCGGAACCGCTCGACGGAGCGGCGCTCGTGCTGGGCGCCTCAACCGCCTGCTGAGTTACGCGCAACCATTCCCTGCGTCGCAGCAGCCCGCGAATCCGCGCGATCAGGATTTGCAGCTCGAACGGCTTGGCAAGATAGTCGTCAGCGCCGGCGGCGAAACCGCTCAGTACGTCGTCAGGATGGCCCGCGTGCGGTCAGCATCAGAGTCGGAACGAACTGGCCGGCTTGGCGCATCTCCGACATCACCATGAATCCGTCTTTGCCAGGCAGCATTACGTCCAGCACCACGACGTCAAAGGCGGACGGGTTCGGCCTCTAGCAGCGCGAGCGCAGCCTCGCCCGTATCCACCAGGCCGCACCTGGTAGCCCTCAGCTTCCAGATTGAAGCGCAACCCGTCGGCGAGATGCTGCTCGTCTTCCACTACCAGGACACGGCTCATCGGTACGCTTACTTCACCTTGCTCACTTCACCACCGGTAGCTGCAAGACGAACGTGCTGCCGCGTCCCGGCCCCTCGCTCTCGGCCCACGCGCGTCCACCGTGCCGCTTGGCGACAGATCGGACGATGAAGAGTCCGAGGCCGGTTCCCTTGATGCGCGTGGCCAGCGGTCCGGGGACGCGGTAGAAGCGCTTGAAAATCTGTTTCAGCTCCAGTCTTGGGAATCCCAACGCCCTGGTCTCTCACGCGAACGCTGACGTAACGGCCGTCCACCGGTTGCGTCTCCACCGTGACTTTCACCTCTTTGCCCGAATATTTCACCGCGTTGTCGATCAGGTTGGAAACCGCCGCACGCACTTCCTCGGGATCCGCCAGTATGGTCACCGGCGTGCCCGGGTGGAACTCGAACGACTCCGCCGGCACGCGGTGCAAGGTGCGCGCCTTGTGTCACGCATTCCTCCACCACGGGGTTCAACTCCATCCGGGTGCGATTCGGTTTGTGGCGTGCGGCTGAGCCGATTCGTCCCGGTGCGCAGCACCTGCTCGATGGTGGCCAGCAGACGATCGCTGTCTTCCACCATGGTCCGGTAGAACTCCTGGCGCTTGCTCTCCTCCACCGGGCGGGTCTGCAGTGTTTCCAGGTAAAGCCGGATGGACGCGACGGGAGTTTTCAACTCGTGCGTGACCGCGTTGATAAACGCGTCGTGCTGCTCGTTGCGCCGCACCTCGCGGACCAGGAAGGTCGTGTTCAGCACCACGCCGGCGATGATGGTCAACACCAGCAGCACGCCGAAGAACACCAGAATTCCGTGCCGCCAGTTGAGCAGTACCCAGCCGATGTACAGCAGCAGGATGACGGCGATGAGACTGCCGCCCAGACCGATGGAAAACGCGATGGATCGGCGGCGGCCGGCGACTACCATGCCTTCAGCTTAGCGAGGTGCGGGCCAACTTAGCGAGGCACTGGCCAACTTAGCGAGGCACTGGCCAACTTAGCGAGGCACTGGCCAACTTAGCGAGGCACTGGCCAACTTAGCGAGGCACTGGCCAACTTAGCGAGGCACTGGCCAACTTAGCGAGGCGGCGAGCCGAACCCCGGGGCTAGGCCCTTCGCGCGCAGCGTGCGGCGACATGGCCGGTTGCTCAGAACTGAAAATATATGAACGGTATCCGCTGGCCGGTCACGCCAAAGACTTCGAGCGCGAGAAACACTGCCGCTAATGCCGCAGCCTGAGCCCACACCGAGGCTTTGGGGGAACCGTTCAAAAACACCGAGCCGCTCTTCGGCCAGGGCCAGCAGCAGGGCAACGCCCACCATTATCCAATGAGCTACCTGAAGCAAGCATTGCCCGGCTGGGCCATGAAACATTTGCGAATAAATCGCCGCCGCAGCCGTCCAGACCGCGCGCACGAAACAGGACCCAGCCAAGCAACACCAGCACGAACGTCAAGGCGATGCGCGCCGGGTTTCGGCTTTCTCGTCGCCCCAGCGCGCGTTCCACGCACAAGCATGCGCCCCGTGCCAGCCTCCCCAGAGCAGAAAATTCCAACTGGCGCCGTGCCACAGCCCGCCCAGCAGCATGGTGAACATCAGGTTTCGATATGTCATCCAGCGGCCCCGGCGATTGCCGCCCAACGGAATGTACAGGTAATCGCGCAGCCAGCGCGAAAGCGACATGTGCCAACGACGCCAGAACTCCGTCACACTCCCCGCCAGGTAGGGACGCTCGAAGTTCTTTGGAAAATGAAAGCCCAGCAGACCGGCGCTGCCGATGGCGATATCGGTGTAGCCCGAAAAATCAAAGAAGATCTGGAGAGCAAACGCGAAGGTCGCGCTCCAGGCTGTCAGGATGCCCGGGATGCGCCGCGGGGTTTTGAAAATATGGGTCGGCGACTTAGCGCAAACTGATCGGCGAAGATCATTTTTTTCGCCAGACCAGTTACGATGTTCAGCGCAGAGCCGCTGGGCGAACGCCGGCGTCCGGGCGGCTTCCACTGATAGAGGTCGCCGAAGAACTCGCGCGCGCGCACGATCGGCCCGGCCACCAGTTGCGGAAAGAAGGCGATGAACAGAGCGTAGTCGAGCAGGTTCCGGACCGGCTGCTGCTCACGCGCGGTACACATCGATGACATACGACATGCTCTGAAAAGTGTGGAAGCTGATGCCCAGCGGCAGAATGATCTCGAGGAAGAACGAATCCGGCGGCCGGTGGAGCAGGCGCGCCAGAGTCGATCCGAGAAAATTGTAGTACTTGAAGAAGCCGAGAAAGCCCAGATTCGCGCACAGGCTCAAAATGAGAACGAGCTTGCGGCGGCGCAGACGTCTCGCGCGCCAGCAGCAGGCCGGCGGCAATAGTCGATCAGCGTCAAGGTCCAGATGCACCGGCAGGAATTTCGCGTTCCACCAGGCGTAGAAGAAATAGCTGGCGGCGAGCAGCAGCGGTTTTCGAGCCGCCCTTGGGGAGCCGTAGAATAAGATCAAGCACCAGCGGCAGGAATGCGAAGAATGCAGACGTGTTAAAGGCCACGAGCTAGGGCGCTACCGTTTCGCGAACCAGCGTGGCCAGTTCCTGGCTGAGCAGCGCGCGGCCCCGTGCGTTCAAATGGAGACTATCGAAAAAGTACTCAGGCTTCTCGAGAGACGAAAAGGCGTCTTCATCCAGGATCCGGCAGGAAGGATCGCCAGCCGCCAGCTCGCGAATGGCGCTCGGCAGATGCAGGCTTTCTTCCGGCCGCTGGACCGGCAATCGCGGCACGCGCGCAAAGATGATCGGCCGCGAACGGTAGCGATTGAGGATGCGAGCCAGCCAGTATTTCCGGTATCGATACTTGTCGCCATGCTGCGGCGTGGTCTTCCGCAGGATCGCACGTCGAGAGGTCGTCGCGCTGTGCCCCGGTCAAACCGGGCGGAAAATGGATGGTGCGGGCGGTCCAATTCACCGACAGCCCAGCCAAGCTCTCGGGGCGGCCCGGGTAGTCGTAGTTCCATTCCGCCGCGTGGTTTCGATAGTTTTCGACCTTGCGGAGGCGCGCCGCGGGATCGGCCAGGAAACTCTGCAGGTCGTCCTTGTAAACGAACCCTTTCAGAAGCACGTCGCGGAGGGCTTCGAAATCGCTCCGCCGCCTGATGGAACGAGCCTGCGAAAACGAAAGCATCCTCCAGCCGCAGGCAGGTGATGGCGGTGGGAAGGTCCACTGGATAGTCGGCCCACGACCAGGCTCCATCCTCGTCGCGATAGTCATCTACGGCCAGCACAATGGCACGAAACCGCGACGAATCCGGATCCAACTCGCGCAGCAGATAATACCAGGAGCGCGGTGTCGAGCCGGAAATCGCGGCGTTGACGAACGTCAGCTGCGCCACGCCGTGACTGGTTCGCGATTTTGGCCGAGAATCCCTCGCGGATGCGCGAGTCGCCCATGACAAGGATGGTGCGACTGCGGATCGCCGTGCGTGGTCCTTCTGCTCGTCCAAGCAACAGCTCCACCTGGCCAGCGTAGGATTCAGGCTCCAGCACCGAACGATAGAGCGGAGTACGGAAAATCAAAGACTCGGCTGCAAGCGAAGAGCGCCAATGCCGTCGCATAAATCGCAATCGGCCGGTCCCAGGAATGGCGCATGAGTCTGATTGTAGCGGGCCGGTTTTCAGCGGACCGCCGGCGGCATCGGGATGCTGCCGAGGCTGCTGTTACGCTGCTTCGCGCTCGGCGTGCGGCGTGGTGATCTTGGCCACGCGGATCGCCTTGGCGATGCCGAAGAACTTCAGGATGCTGATCTGGATCCAGGAAGGATCGAACTCATACCACGCCAGGCCATGCCGCGCCGAAGTGGGATGCGCGTGATGATTGTTGTGCCAGCCCTCGCCGAAGCTGATCAGCGCCACCAGCCAGTTGTTGCGCGAATCGTCGCGCGTATCGAAGCGGCGGCTGCCCCACATGTGCGTGGCCGAATTGATCAGCCAGGTGGCGTGCAGGCCGAACACGATGCGCAGGCAGGTGCCCCACAGGAACAACGGCAGCCCGCCGATCGCGAACAGCACAACGGCCAGCAGCGACCACCGAGACCCAGTGATAGTTGTTCATGAACACGTACACCGGGTCGCGCGCCAGATCCGGCGCGTACTTGGCGTTCACCTTGGTGTTGTTGTGCTTCGATTCGCCCACCAGCAGCCAGCCCACGTGCGACCACCAGGCGCCGTCGCGCGGCGAATGCGGATCGCCCGGCTTGTCGGAGAACTGATGATGGATGCGGTGCGTCGCCACCCAGAAGATCGGCCCGCCTTCCAGCGTCAAGGTGCCGCAGAAAGCGAAGAAGTATTCGAGCCAGCGCGGAATCTTGTACGACCGGTGCGTGTGCAGCCGGTGATACCCCATGCTGATGCCCAGTCCCGTGGCCATCCAGTACAGGAAAACGGACGCCGCAAAAACGCGCCAACTGAACATAAACAGCGCAGCCAGCGCCCCCAAGTGCAACACCGTAAGGACGACGATGATAGGCCAGTTGAGTTTCTTGTTTGCTGTAGATACTGATCGGTTCGCTGCTCAAGCAGTCTCCAGGTACATGAGATTTTAGGATTGCCATCCTCAACGCTATCAGGGATTCGTCCAATGCTTTGTAAGACTTATGTAATATCGGCCGGAATCGGCGTCGCAGCCGTATGGGACTGCCGGCCGTCAAGCATTTCGAGGGATCAAGCCAGGCGCGCGCGTGCGGCGGGTTATCCTAACGCTATGTCTTCGACGATCCTGGCCCGCATCGAGGCGCAAACCGGCCTTCCCCGGCTGGCCTCCGATCCTGGCGACCGACCTGAGCCCAGCGACCTGCAGTCGCTGATGTTGCACGTCTACCAGGAGCGCTCGGACGGCCTTCGTGAGCCGGACCTGATGCGCGGCAGCCGAGCGCGCACTGCTGGCCCCGTCCACTGTCGATGCGCGGCTGGTGAACCGGTTCGACCATGTCGCGTTCCAGACCGCCAGCCGGATTTCGAGGCCGTCGATCTGTCTCCGGTCTGCGGGTTGGGCCTGAACCGGGTGTTGGGTGAAATCGACCAGAACAACGTGCTGACCACCATCCGCAATGCCGAGGTTCTGGGCGACCCGACGCCCGCGCTGGCGCTGGAATGCGCGCGGCGAAGAAGAGACGCCAGCGACTGCGTTCCGCGACTGAGGTGCGCCTGTGCGCCAGCCAGCGCGTGATCCGGCTGCAGCCTTTCGATTTTCCCGGCTACACGCCGCACTTCCGCCTTTTCGCGCTGGTGTCGGCCGGCCGCGACACCGGATCGCACGCTTTCGAAATTGCAGCACCTGGGCGAACACATCCGCTTCTACCTGGAATTGTGCCGCGCGTTGAACGAGGCCGGGTTCAGCCTGACGAAGCCGCTGGTTGAGATCACCGATAGCGGCACGGTGCAGGCGCTGCTGGCGAAGCGGGCGTCGCGCCATCGACGAGCTGCGGCAATCGATTCGCGCCCACAAACCCGGCGAGTCCGAAAAATTCCTGGCCGAACGCGGCGTGCGGTTGCCGGATGCGATTGAGGACCCGGTTCGCGAGATCCCCGGCCTTGATCCGACGCCACCCACTGGCGCGCGCGAAGACCGAGATTTTCGAACCGTTCGCGCGCGAGTTTCCCGAGGCGCAGTTCCGTTTCAACCTGGCGCGGCTGGAAGGCATCAGCTACTACGGCGGCCTGTGCCTGCGCATCTCGCCCGAGGCGCCCGACGGGAACCGCTACCCGGTGATCGACGGCGGCTTCACGAGCTGGACCGCGCGCCTGCTTCAGGATCGCAAAGAGCGGCTGCTGGCCACCGGAATCGGCAGCGAGTTCGTGTGCCGGCGGTATGCCACCGGGCGGCGAGTCATAATCGAAGTATGCCGGTTTCCGCCGACACGCTTCGAGCGCATCTCGATTACAACGCATGGGCCAGCCAGCGGCTGCTCGATGCTGCGTCCCAGCTCGCGCCCGAAGAGTTGACGCGCGACTTCCAGACCTCCGACAAGAGCGTCCTCGGCACCCTGTTGCATGTGTTCGCCTCCGACCGCGTCTGGCTTTCGCGCCTGAACGGTGGCACGCCGCGGACAACGTTTTTCGATCCGGGCGAGGCGCGATTTTGCGCGGCTCCGCGAAGCCTGGCCGGCGCTGCACCAAAACTGGAGGGACTGGGCCGCGCGGTTGACCGACCAGCAGGCTATCGACGGCGATCTCCTACCGCGACATGCGCGGCAATCCGTACACGCAGCCGCTATGGCAGATTCTGCTGCACGTAGTGAATCATGGAACGCACCATCGCGGCGCGGTGTCCGGATTCATTCGCGCCATGGGGCACACGCCGCCGCCGCTCGACCTGATCGCGTTCTATCGCGCGCTTCCGCAGGCCGGCATCGCGACGACCGCGTCTACTTCTGCTTCTCGGCCGTAAATGTGCCGCCGCCGAGCTGCCCGTATTGCACCGTTCCGGTGATCTTTCCGTCGGCGCCCAGCTTGCCCTTGTAGCTCACCTTGCCGGCTTGATCGCGTCGAACGACCACTCGACGTCGGATCCCGTTCACCGTTCCGGTGACGTTCGCGCTGCCCACCGCGCCGGTGTAAGTTCCCGTCAGCTTGTCCCCGTCCTGCTTGAAGACGAACGTAGCGGTGCCGCTGCCGGCATCCAGCGTAACCGCCGCCGACCACGTTCCCGAGAGATCGGCTCCCATGAGAGTCAAACCGAGCAGAGCCAGACCGATCAAAGCAAAAATTCGTCGCATAGCCGCAGTGTAGCACCGCGTTTGAGAGACGCGTGGCCTATACTCAGAAGAAGGTATCGCTATGCGGTGGACCACAACGGCAGTCGCGATCATGCTCGCAACCGGCGCCCTGGCTCAGGAAAATGCGCCCTCCGGCTTTCTCCACGGCGGCCTGGTTGCCTGGAACGGCACGGCGCGCAACGGCGAATTTACGTTCCAGATCCGCCGAGGGCCCGGTGTACCTCTGCTCCTTCGACGAGAAGACCTACATCGAGCGCGACGACCGGCGGATCAGCATGGCCGGCGCCGAGAAAGGCGACCGCCTGGAGATCGTTTCCGACCGTAGACAAGGATCCACACTGTGCTATGCGCGCACAGTCCACATCCTGGATGCACCGCGAAACCTACCTGGTGCCCGGCGTCCGGCCGCGCCGTCCCACAACGCCGCCGATGTTCCAGCCACATCCCAACCTGACCTTCAGCGGCGCGGTGTATCGCGTCACGCCCGACGAGCTGGTTCTCAGATCGCGCTCCGGCGAGCACCAGACGCTGCGTCTGCGCCCCGACACGCGCTATCTGGACGATGGCCAAGCCTCCGACGCTCGCAGTCTGCCGATCAACACGGTGGTCTTCGTGCGCGGCGCGCGCGATCTCGTATGGCCAGCTGGAAGCCTACCAGGTGATCTGGGGCGACATCCTTCAGCCCGGCCGTTGATGGCCGTTCTCGTGCAACGAGAAAATGGAAACGGTCCGCGTCTTGAATCCGTCCGAGCTTGATATACTGGGTCCTTGCCCCTAAGTTCAGCATCATGAAGTATCTGGCCCTCGTTTTCCTATCTACAACAGCGGTTTTTGGCGCCGATTTCATGACCGGCCAGGCCGCCCGGTTCACCATCGGCCAAGCCACCTTTACCGCGCAAGCTAGCGGCACTCCCTCGATCGTTCGAACTGGGCGCCGTGGGCGGCATCGCCTACGCGAACAGACACGCTGTTCGTCGTGGACTCCAACCACATCCAGGCGACGCCGGTGCAGAACCGCGTGATGATCTACAACAACATTTCGCAGTACCTGTTTCCGCCCACCGCCGAGATCCCGCAGGGGGTGCGATGCCCGGTTTGCGTCGGCACGCCGCAATCTCGGTTCGGCGAACGTGGTGGTCGGCCAGCCGGATTTCAGCACCACCGATATCAATCTCACGCGCAGACCGGTCTGCGAATCCCCACCGGAGTCGCCTCGGACGGCAAGATTCTGGTAGTTGCCGATACCGACAACAACCGCGTTCTGATCTGGAAAACGATTCCAACTCACCAATGGCGTGCCCGCCGACATCGTGCTGGGCCAAACCGATTTCACCGCGTCCAGGCGCCCACTCGAAGTCACCGCCGTCGTCCATGCGCGGACCGCAAGGCGTCTGGATTCAAGGCACGCGCCTGTTTGTCGCCGACACGCAAAATCATCGCGTGCTGGTCTGGAACAATATTCCGACCTCCAACGACCAGCCGGCCGACTACGTGCTGGGCGAGCCGAACTTGACCATCGGCGCCGCCAGCCACCATCGCTGGACCTTCCGCCGCTAGCCAACAACCTGTTCTCGCCGGTATCGGTGACCTCCGACGGCCAGCAGCTTTTTGTGACCGATCTGGCGCACAATCGCGTGTTGATCTGGAACTCCATCCCGACGCAGAACGCCAGCAGCCCGCCGACGTGGTGATCGGCCAGCCCGACATGACCAGCGAATTGGACAACAACGTTCTGGGTTCTTGCAAGTCGAACTGGCACCGACAGCTCCGGAAATCCGACTTTCCTTCCGATTGCACCCCGTTCTGCGCAGCCACCGGCACCGATGCCGACGGCAATCCCACATATCCGCAGCGCTGCGGCAAGTGCTGAGCTATTCCGCGCTTCGCGCTCTCCGACGGCCAGCGCCTGTTTATCGCCGACGGCGGCAACGATCGCGTTCTGGTCTACAACAGCATCCCTACGCAAAACGGCCAAGCGGCCGACGTGATTCTCGGCCAGCCCAACGAGCTTGAGTCAACATCGTCAGCGACGCCAGCAATTTCCGTCCGGACTCCGACATCCTGATCTCCAGCCCGAACACCATCCGGACTCCGCTGGCACTGGCATGGGACGGCACGAACCTGTTCGTCACCGATCCCTTCGACCGCCGCGTGCTGGTGTTTACGCTGGGCGCGCCCGATATCCCGCTCAACGGCATCACCAACGCGGCCAGCCTGACCGTGTACGCAGTCGGCACGGTGGGCTTCGGCGGCACCATCACCGCCGACGACACCGTCACCATCACCATCAACGGAACCGACTACAAATACACCATCGTCAAAGACGACACGCTCGCCACCATGATTCAGAA
Organism: Terriglobia bacterium; assembly: GCA_963792065.1. Classification (GTDB taxonomy): domain Bacteria; phylum Acidobacteriota; class Terriglobia; order Bryobacterales; family Bryobacteraceae; genus Palsa-89. Next base: position 2,989,544 of record CAWBUU010000001.1, on the reverse strand, counting down.
CCTGTCCGACCTGATCAATGGCAAGAGCAGCGGCACGCCGGATCCAAACGTGACCGCGCGGCCGAATCCGGTATTCGCGCAGTTGCTGCTTACATCCAAACTCCCCGGCGTGGACGGCAACAACATCCTCTTTGCCGCTACTGCCGCGGCGGCTTCGAGCACCGGAACCCCCACCATCAGCGTCGCTACCGCCGGGCGCCGCGCTGAGCGGAGGCCAGAACGCCGCTGAAGTCGCGCCCGGCACGCTGGTCACGATCACGGGCGCCAATCTCAGCGACACCACGGTCGGCGGGAACGCCCGACTCGCAGGGTTTCTATCCCACCAGTCTGGGTGGCGCCGAAGTGTATTTCGACGGCATCAAGGCGCCGCTGCTGTATGTTTCACCGACTCAGATCAACACGCAGATCCCCTACGAAGTGCAGCGACACAACCAGCGTCAGCACTTTCGTCCGCACCGTGCATGCGATCCGGCGACATCACCAGCACCGCAGCCATCGCGAGTCCCGATCGTGCCGGAGAACCCGGGCATCTTTGCCGAATCTGGAGCCGATCCGCGGCCGGGCATCGCCTATCACACATCAGCAACGCGATCGCGATCGTTTCCGTGGACGGATTCCCGGCGCCCAACGACACCGTTACGGTGCTGATCGAAGACCGTGGCTATACCTACACCGCGCAATCCACCGACACGCTAGACCACCATTCGCGACGGGCTGGTGGCGCTGATCAACTCCAATCCCGAGGAGAAAGTGATCGCGTCGGCGAGCAGCCAGTTCAATCGCATCATTCTGACGGCGAAGATCGCGGGTCCGGACGGCAATGGTATCGCAATCGGTGTGCTCGAGCAGCACTTCCGTCTCCGCTCACCGCCATCAACTCCGCAACCTGCTGCGCCAGCGTGGCAGGCACGCGCATGACGCTTGACAATCCCGGCGATTGCGGGCGAAGTGATCAACATTTACGCCACCGGGATCGGGATCACGACGCTGGGCGATGGAACCACGCCGGTGGGCATAACCGGCCAAGTGTATACCGGGCCGGCGTTCAACATGCCGCTCACTACCGGTGGACAACGCGGTGTTGGGCACCAATCTTTCACGCGGCCACCATTCTCAGCGCGTCGCTGGTTCCTGGCATGGTGGGGGTTTACCAAGTGACCATCCAGCTCAGTGACGGATCTACAAAGTAATCCGAACACCCAGCTCTACATCGCGCAGAGCGTGTTCACGAGCAACATCGTCACCATTCCGGTGGTGGGGCCGTAGCATCCGCGCCGCCTGCGGATTCTACCGTCCAAAGATGAATCGCGCGCGCCGCGGATCCGCCGCGCCGTTCAGCACGCCATCGTGAACCCAGATCACCGTAGGCGCCGACGAATTGCTCCAGTCGCCCGCCACCGTGACGCGATGGCCCAGCGCTTCCAGCGCATCGGCGGTGGATCGCGGAATGCGCCCTTCCAGATTCAGCCGGCCCGGCACGAATTCGTGGCCGGCGAACGAGCTGTAGAAATGCTCGGTCTGGAAACGCGGCGCTTCGACGGCCTCCTGCGGCGACATGCCGAACTCGAGGATGTTCAGCATCACCTGCAGCAGCGCCTGGTCCTGATTGTCGCCGCCGGGAGTGGACATGATCAGCTCCAGCTTCCCGGCCTTGCGTGACCAGCGTCGGACTCAGCGTCACGCGCGGGCGCTTGCCGGGCTGCAACTGATTGGGATGTCCGGGCGTCATCACGAACGACTGCAATCGGCTGGTGAGCGGAATGCCGGTGTCGCCCATGATCACCGACGGCAGCCAGGCGCCGCTGGGCGTGGCTGAAAATGCATTGCCCTGGCGGTCCACCACGTTGACGCAGGTGGTGTCGTTCGCCGGCGTCGTTGGTCGCGGACGTGGACGGCAGGCTGATGCGCGTGCCGAAGCTGCCCGGCCGATGCTCCATGGAGGCGTGCTCCGGATCGATCAGCTTGCGCCGCTCGGCGGCGTAGTCTTTCGAGAGCAGAATCTCTTCGGGAATCTTGCTGAATTTCGGATCGCCGTAGTAGTGGTCGCGATCGGCGAACGCCAGCTTCACCGCTTCCACCACGGTGTGCAGGTACTGCGGGCTGTTGTGGCCCATGGCCTTCAGGTCGAAGCCTTCCAGCAGATTCAGCGCTTCGATCATCACCGGCCCCTGCGTCCAGAAGCCCGGCTTGTAGATCTCGTAGCCGCGATAGGTGCCCGTCTTGGGATCTTCGGCGTCGGCGTGGAAATTCGCCAGGTCGCTGTAGGCGATCAGGCCGCCGTTCTTCGCGCAGTAATCGGCGATCTGCTTGGCGATGGCGCCCTTGTAGAACAGGTCGCGCACGGCGCGCAGTTTCTTGCTGCGATTGCCGCGCGTTTTCTTTTCCGCCGCGGCCAGCTCGCGGAACGTGTTGGCCAGCGTCGGCTCGCGGAAAATCTCGCCGCGCGGCGTGGGCGTGCCGTTCGGATAGAAGAACTTCGTCGAAGCCGGCCACAGCGCGATCACGCGCTGATAGCTGCGCAGCATTCCGGCGAACTCTTCCGGCATCGGGAAACCCTGCTCGGCATACTCGATGGCGGGCTGCGACCACTTGGGCGAACGACTTGGTGCCGTACTTGTCGAGCGCCAGGATCAAGCCGTCGAACACGCCCGGCGTGATGGCCGCACAGGATGCCCTGGCCGGGAATGGGCGGCATCTCGCCCGCGGTCTTCCCAAGGCTCCGGCTGGCGGCGCGAGTAGAACTCCACGGTGGCTTTGGCCGGCGCGACGCCGACGCCGCTGATGGCCACCGGCGGCTTGCCCGCCATCTTGATCAGCAGCGGCATCTCGCCGCCCAGCCCGAAGCGGCTCAGCTCGGTGACGCTGGCAGCCAGCACCGTCGCGACGCCGGCGTCCACGGCATTGCCGCCTTGGGTCAGAATGCGGAATCCGGCTTCCACTTCGAAGTTGTTGGCCGCGCCCACCATCTCGTGAATGCCGCGCACGGGCGGAAACATGGAGGTGCGTTCCTGGGCGGAGGCGGCGGCGCAAAATGCAAACCGCGAGAATCGGCCAGCGAGCGATGGACGTCATCGCCTTATTGTTGCACTCTCAAACATTCGCCGGTATTTCCGTAGCAGCTCGTAGATCACCACGCCGCCGGCGGTGGCGACGTTCAACGAATGCTTGCGGCCGAGCATCGGAATCCGGACGTGGGTGTCGCACAGCGCAAGCATTTCTTCGCCCAAGCCGTCGGTCTCATGACCGAACAGCAGGCACACCGGGAAGTTGGGCTGCCAGTCGTAGAGGTCCACCGCGCGGCGGCTGGTTTCGATTGCGGCGATTTCGTGACCGGTCCGCTGCAACTCCCGGATCAACGCGCCGGGCTCGGCGTGATGCTCCCACGCGACGGTTTCCTCGGCGCCCAGCGCGGTTTTCGTGATCGCGGATTTTGGCGGCCGGCCGGTGATCCCGCACAGATACAGCTTCGTCGCAACCGGCCGCATCGGCGGTGCGAAAGAACGCGCCGACGTTGTACATGCTGCGAACGTCGGCCAGCAGAATCGAAACGGGCAGGGAACTAATGCCCTGGTACGGTGCGCCGGCTTGGGTTGCGAGAAACGGGAGTCGATCGGCTCCCCGCTCAGGCTCGCTCATCGGCGGTCCACACGTTCAGCCGATCCAAGCTTCTGAAGAAGGGCCTGAGGCCGATCCACAGCAGCCCAGCTCCGAGAACGCAGCCGATCACGCTGCACCATCAGCAGCGAGTAATTCACGGCATCGTCGCGCTGGAAGACATACTGCGTGAAGTAGGCGACCGCCGTGGGTCCCAGTCCCAGTCCGATGAGGTTGAGGATGAACAGGTAGACTGCCGAAGCCTGGCCGCGCATGGCGGGCGGCATCATTTGCTGGATGGCGGCGGGCGCGATGCCGAAGGGAGCCGCGGCGAAAGCGCAGGACGGCGCCATCCACACCACGGCCCATCCGGCCGAGGGCGCCAGGCAGAACAGGAATTGCACGGGAATCCAAAGCAGCGCGATGAACACACCCACCAGCATGTTGGACTGCAGCGTGCCTCGCGCACGAACTGCGTCCGCGATGCGGCCGGCCCCGACGATTCCGGCGATTCCGAACACCGCCACCATCGTGCCGTAGATCAGCCCGATCTTCGGAATGTCCCAGTGATACACGCGGCGGAAGTATTCGGGCACCCACGCGCCGCCGGCGTACGAGACCATCGACAGCAGGCCGAAGCCGGCGTTGTGGCACAGGAACGTTCCCTTGTTTTTCAGGATGTAAGCGAACGATTCAGAGAACGCCGTGGCTGCCCTGGCGCCGAGCCGCAGCGGTTCCTTCACCGTCAGCATCAGCAGAGTCGCAATCAAGCCGGGCACTCCGACCACCAGAAAGATCAATTGCCACGGCCGCATTTCGCCGACCGAGGGAATGTCCACAGTTCCTTGGCGGATGCGAATCGCACCACGATCCCGCCCAGCAAGTAGGAAAGGCCCGAGCCGATGTAGATGCCCATCGAGTAAACGCTGATGGCGGTGGCCAGCCTTCTCGCGGGAAGTAGTCGGTGATGATCGAGTAGGCGGACGGCGACAGCGCCGCCTCGCCGACACCCACGCCCATGCGCCACATCAGCATCTGAGCGAAGTTGCGGGCAAAGCCGCACATGGTGGTGAAAAAGCTCCACGCGACCAAGCCGCCGGCAATGATGCCGCGCCGGCTGCTGCTTGTCAGCCAGGCGCCCCAGCGGGATTCCGCACACCGTGTAGAAGAGCGCGAAGACGAACCCTTGCAGCAGGCTGACCTGTGTGTCGCTGATTCCAAGATCGCGGCGCAGGGGCGCGACGATGAGCGAGAAGATCTGGCGGTCGATGAACGAAAACACGTACATCAGCGTGAGCACGCCGACGACATACCAGGCGTAGCCCATGGACGATTGCGGCCCCTCGGTTTTCGGCGGGGCGACGGTGCGGGTGGGCTGCGTGGCCATAGTAGAGCAATGATATCTCAGAACGGGGCCGTGGAGACCGCTCGGTCTTAATAGATCTCGAAGCAGAACACGCGATTGTCGCCGGCTGGAGTCAGCGCGTATTGGCCGTTCTCAAGCGGCTCGTCCACTTCGATGCGGAACAGGCGATTGCCGAGCGGGTAACCTGCAGATGCACCGGCCGATTGCCGCCGCGCCGCTGCCGTTCGAAAGCGAGACCTCGCGATTGCCGCCCTTGACCTCGAGCTGGTACATCTCCATGCGGTCCGGCGCAACGTTGCGCGCGTCGATGATGAAGATCGGCTCGGCCAGCGGAGTTCGGGCGGGCGACGAAGCGCCGGAGACGATGAAGGCGGATTCGTTTTTGCGATTTTCCTGACGTGCCTGGCCGATCTCGGTCTCCACCAGGTTGGAGGCGTGCAGCAGATACGGTATGTCCGGCTTGGGCGGGACCGGGCCGGTGTACTTGTCGGCGGCCAGCGCGCCGGCGGCGGCGAAACTGATCAACAGCAGAGTTTTCGAAAACATCCTAGACTCCTAGATTCTCACTTTCAGTTTCTCGTTTCCGGTTTCTCAGTGGGGCAGCGCCCCCAGGGCTATGTGATGCAGATGCCGCCGTCCACCGGGATTACCACGCCGTTCACGTACGCCCCGGCGCGGGAGGCCAGGTAGATCGCGACGCCTGCCATGTCGGCCGGTTCGCCGATGCGCCGCAGCGGGCATTGCTTCTCGAACTGCTCCTGGAAGTTGTCGAGCATCCACTTGGTCATCTGGCTGGGGAACGGTCCGGGCGCGATGGCGTTGACGGTGATGTAGCGGCCGGCCAGCTTCACCGCCAGGTCGCGCGTCAGGTGATGGACCGCGGCCTTGCTGGGACCGTACGCGAAGTTCTCCATGAACGACGCCTTGAGGCCGTCGATGGAGCCGACGTTGATCACGCGCGCCGGGTCTTGCGGGCTGGCGGCTTTGTCCAGCAGCGGGAGCAGGTCGCGCGTCAGGAAGAAGGTCGACTTGAGGTTGGTGTCGATCACCTTGTCCCAACCGGCCTCGGGATAGTCGGCCAGCGGCCCGCCCCAGGCCGCGCCGGCGTTGTTCACCAGGATGTGGAGTCGAGGCTCGCGGGCGAACACTTCTTTCGCGAGCGCCTCGCAGCCGGCGGCGGTGGAGACATCGGCCGGGAGTCGAAATGCACTCGCCCACCGCGCTGAGCTGGCGGGCGACGTCATCGCAGACCTGCTTCTTGCGCGACGAGATGTAGACCTTGGCGCCGGCTTCGAGAAAGCCTCGCGCGATCATGAGGCCGATTCCGCGCGAGCCGCCTGTCACCAGTGCGGTTTTGCCGCGGATGGAAAAGAGATCCTGCACGTTGATTGCGTCGTTGGGTTCCATATTTTGAGATGCGGCCGGCGCTAAGGCGTCACCGGCGGCGGCATCCAGCGGCCGTTCAGTACGTCGTCGCTGGGCCAGTACATCCGCAGAATTAGGTTGAATTTTCCTTCGGGCGCGGGCAGCCAGTTGCGATCGCGATCGCCGCCCGGCGCGTCGTGCTGCAGGTACAGATCGAGCGACCCGTCGGCGTTGAACTTGAGCGGATCGCGGTCGCCGATGGCGAAGCGATTGATCGGATTCTTGATAAAGTAGCCGTCATCGCCGTACATGGTGAGCGACCAGAAGGCGCGCACCGGCGGGACCTCAGTTTTCGAAAAGTGCACCGTGTATTTGTGCGAGCCGTCCAGCGGCTTGCCTTTCGCGTCCCGATCGCAGGTGAGGTAGCTGGCATCTTCGGGCGGCAGAGCGCCCAGACCGAAGCGCGCGACGGCGGCGCGAGCCGCGTAGTTCGTGCCATACTTGCCGACCGCGGCGCCGGCATCCTTCCAGCCGTTCTTCATCGGGCGTCCCGCGTTCAATGCGTCGAGCAGATGTTCGGATGCGGCTTTCGCGCCGGCTTCCAGGGCTTTCATGCCGTCGGCGCCCAGAGCTTCCGGACGAAACGGCTTGCCCGGCACGATGCCGATTCGCGCGAGCTGCCGCAGCATCGGTGCGTCGGCGGAATGCGGCGGATTCTTCGGCAGCAAGTCGGCGAAGGTTCGGAAGAAATCTTCCGCGCTCATGTTCTGAACCCGAATCGGCGGAGCTGCGGCGGCTGCCGGCTGCGCAGGAGGAGGAGGCGCCGCGTGCGAGCGAGGACCATCCGGGTACAGGCTGAGCGGCATCAGGGTGAAGCCCTTCTGAATCGCGTGCACGTTGGCGTAGTCGCTGGCGTTGTTGGTTTGCGTCCGGCCGATCAGCCACACCGTGTTGGTGGGCGCATCGATGCGCTGCGCGCGTTCCGGCAATTTGCCGTGCCAGCCGGGGCCGACGATGGCGAACCATTCGTCGCTCGTGCCGGTGGTGCGCTTGCCCGGCACCGAGAACGTCTCGGTCCAGGCGTCCAGGAACTGCATCAGGTAGTAGCGGCCGTGCGTGTCGGCGACATGCAGCAGTACGGGCTCTTTCGACAGGTCGAGCCAGGAGGACGAGTACAGAGTGTCGGCGTTGGGCCGGATGACGCGGTGGAATTTCTCGTCGGGGAACGCCGCGGCGTGGGTGAACTTATTCGCGCCAGATGGCCGCCACCGCGTTACGCCGCGTGAATTCCATCAGCACCAGCGGATAGGCGAAGGTGTAGGCTTGTTCGGCGATGGCGCGAATTTCGGCGGCCGACGGCGGGGGCTGGGATTGTCCGGCCGCGCATTGGAGCAAACCGATCGCGCAGAGGACGAGCAGGATGAATCGAGGCATTGCGTTTTCAACGCTAGCTTATCAGATCGAACTACGGCTCAATCGGCGGCCAGGCTGAGATGCGCACAGATCCCGGACGCAAAGTGACAAATGCTCCCTCAAGCTTGGGGCCTAATTCTTCGACCAGTTGGATTACGGAATGAGCCAAACCATCCCTGGCCGTAGCCGGGAATCGAATTAGCACGACTCCCGCATTATCCTGATGTCGAACGAAGGCTAACCAGCCGAAGTCTTTGTCTTCGGTAAGCAGGATGCGGCCGGAAGCATGAGCCAGTGCCATGACTTCTTCGTCGACTGAGCGCTGCTGAAATTCGGCGACGGCAGTGACATCGTGACCGTTCAAACGCAGAGCCGAACAACGGCGAAATCACAGCTCTCGTCCGCTAGAAAGCGCATCCACGGAGGCTATCGAGGACCCATGCTGTGGATCTCTTCGTGGGCGATCGCGTCGGCCGCATAGGCAAGGCAGGCGCGTATGTCATCAACAGTGAGCCTGGGGTAGGCATCGAGCGGTTGATCGACTGTCGCGCCTTCGGCCAGCTTGCGAAGCAACAACTCCACCGGAATGCGCGTATCGCGCACAACCGGTTTGCCCTGCATCACGGCGGGATTAGTCTCGATCCGAACTGACATTGACTCTTCCTTAAGCCATTCTAGCAAGACTCGCCGACCTGGCCGAACTGGTGCGGGACGTCGCTAGTCAGACCGGGGTTAAAGTACTAGTCGACGTTTTGGTCTTGAATTGCTTGATTTGTTGTATTAGAGTGGATTGATCCAAGAAAACCGCACCGGGGCGCCGGGAGAAGAGGCCTGACAGAGCCGCCGGTTCCGGTGCGGTTTGCCCAAATACGGGCCTAGAATCCAGCGTCGGCACGTCCAGCTAACTGCATTCGGGCGAGGCCCGCGTCCTTCTTTCCTCCACCACGAACGCCAGACGCAACCGATACCAGACCCCAACGTGAGGTCGATTGGTGAAGCGGCCAAAAAAAAGCCCCTCTGATGCAACTTGCCATTCGAGAGGCAAGAGCGGTAAAATATCAAGACGCCGGTTCCCGCAAGCACAGATCGTTCCCCAGCCCGCTCGAGACCTCGAACCGCCGTTGACATCAGAGGGCAGGTTTCAAAGGTCACTTCATCAATTCGGTCCCTGATTGTGCACGCTCCTGGCCATTGGTTTCTTCTGTATGATCAGTGGGTTGCGGGCCGTACTGAAAGGATCGCTGGGGTGGCAGGCAGCCTGGGGTGTGTCGTTGTGACACAATGAAGGACTGGCAGAATGAGGGTTAAGCTTCCTGGTTGCATCATCTCCCTGGCGGTCCTGTTGGGTTCGTTTTGCGCAATTCGCCCGGCGGAGGCGCAGGCGGGCCTGGAAGAATATCGGGTCTACAACGACCATCCGCGCTTGCTGCTGACCTCGCAGCGGCTACGGCTGTTGAAGCGGGAACGCGACCGCGATACCATGCGCTGGCATCAATTCTCGCTGCTGGTGCGGTCGGCGGCCGAGATGCCGGAGCCGGGGTTCGCGCTGGCGCTTTACTACCAGGTCACGTCGGACGAGGTTTTCGGAAAGCGCGCGGTGGAGTGGGCGCTGGGGCCGGGCACGGACTTGCGGCAATTGGCGCTGGTGTACGACTGGTGCCAGACGGTGATGACGCGCGGCGCAGTCCAAGGCACTGCTGGCGAAGATGCAGCGGTTGATCGCGCAGCGGCCGGCGGAGACGGTGGCGGCGCGGCGGGATCGCGTGCTGGCCGTGATCGCGAGCGCGGATGGGAACCAGCACGGCGAGGAGACCGTCGTTGCATGATACGGTCGCGACGTGGTGGAAGGCGCAGCTCGCGCCGCGGCTCGCGTCCGGCGAAACTGTGATTCGCGCTTGCCGGATGTGTACGCGCTGCTCGAAATACTGCATGCGATTCGCGACAACTTGAAGATCGAGCTGCGCGACGACGCGCCCGAATATTTCAAGGAGCTTCCGAGTTTTCAGATCCTGGGGAACTATCCCGCGCCGTTGCAGGCGCCGGAGAATGAATATCGGATTCCGGTGTTACACTGGATCGGGGCAGCCGGATGTGGATCGCGCGGCGCTGGCGCGCGTGGCCGGGTTCAGCATGGTGGCCTACGACAACAACGCACTCGAGAATCAGTTCCTGCAAGGCTGGCTGATACAGGACCGTTTCATGCTGCAAGGGACTTTCGGCGCGCCGTATGAATACCTGTGGGCCAATCCTTACCAGCCCGGGCTCAGCTACTTTCAGATGCCGCTGCTCTATCACAACCCGAAGTCGGGTGCGCTGTTCGTGCGATCGAATTGGGAGGACGACGCGGTGTGGTTCGGCCTGTACCAAGGCGAGGCGCAGGTCTTTCAGGATGGTAGGATCACGGTGCTGAATCGCGTGGCGCAGTCGGGCGCCGAAACCGATCGCCATCGGAGACGTCAGTGTATTGTTTGCCCGGCCGCCGGTGCGGTTTTCGATCGAAGGCGGCGCGCCATGCTAGTGGTAGGATTGAAACCACAGCACAAATATTTGATTGAAACCGACGACGAGGAGTTGTGCGAACTCGAAGCGGACCGTGCGGGCACGCTGGAGCTGGCATATCCCGCCGGACGCAGTGCGGGTGTGCGCATTCGAGAGTCGGATCAGATTGGGGTGAATGGTGGATAAGGCGGAACGCGACCTGCTGCTGAAGCACCTGGCGGAGAGCCGGGAGATGCTGGTGCGCGCAGTAGAGGGGTTAACGGAAGAGCAGCGGCGCTTCCTGCCGGGGGAGGATCGATGGTCGGTGGCGGACTGCATCGAGCACATTACGGTGGTCGAAGACTTCACGCTCAAGCGCATACAGGGCGTTCTGCTGGAACAGCCGCAGCCGGAATCGCTGCCGGAGACTCGGGGCAAGGAAGCGCTGATTCTGGAGCGGGTGCCGGGCGCGGGAGACGCGCGTCAAGGGTCCGTCGCAGGTGATGCCCAAGGATCGCTGGCCGGAATTCGAAGAACTACTGCGGCAGTTCGAGGCCGCGCGCGAGCGGACGTTGCGCTTCGCCGCGGTGACGCAGGCCGATCTGCGGTCGCGAGCCTTTCCGCATCCGTTCCTCGGTCCGCTGGATTGCTATCAATGGCTGCTGTTTAGCGCGGCGCACTGCGTTCGCCACGTGCGGCAGATGCAGGAAGTGAAGAGCGACGCGGCCTTTCCAAAGGGGCGAGGCGCGTCGGCCTAAGCGCGTCGGGTTGCGGCGGGCAACGCCTGTCTACTTGATCTCGAGAATTTCCTTCTCTTTGGCTTTGGCCGCCTGATCCAGTTTCTGGATCTGGCCGTCGGTAAGCTTCTGGACCTCGTCGTGCGCGCGGCGGTCTTCGTCCTCGCTGATGAGCTTGTCCTTGAGCAGCTTCTTGATGTTCTCGTTGGCGTCGCGGCGGATGTTGCGCAGCGCCACGCGATGATCCTCGGCGATGTGGTGCAGCTTCTTGACCAGGTCCTTGCGGCGCTCTTCGGTCAGCGGCGGAATGGGCACGCGGATCAGCTTGCCGTCGTTGGCGGGGTTCAGGCCGAGATCGGCGGCGCGAATGGCCTTCTCGATGACGCCGATCTGCGATACGTCCCAGGGCTGCACGGTGATCAGGGTGGGTTCGGGAACGTGCAGCGTCGCCAGCTGGTTGAGCGGCGTGGGCGTTCCGTAGTAATCGGCGCGCACGTTGTCCAGCAGGCTCGACGGACGCGCGGCCGGTGCGCACGCCGGCCATGTCGTGCTGCAGGTCGGAGAGCACCTTCTCCATCCGGGTCTTGGCGTTGGCCTCGATCTCTTTCACGCTCTGAAAAGAATGCGCAGCGGGGGTAGCTTGAGGTTCGTTTTTCATATCGTTCGGCTTAGTGAATGAGAGTTCCGATGGGCTCGCCCATCGACATACGCATTATATTGCCGAACACGTTCAAGTTGAAAACGAGGATCGGAAGCTGGTTGTCGCGGCACATGGCCACCGCGGAGGCATCCAGCACGCGCAAGCGCTTTGGCCAGCACTTCGTTGTAGGAGACTTCGTTGTAGAGCACGGCGTCGGAATGGCGCAGCGGGTCCTTGTCGTAGACGCCGTCGACGCGCGTGCCCTTGGCGATCACGTCGGCGCGGATTTCGAGCGCGCGCAGCGTGGCGGCGGTGTCGGTGGAAAAGTAAGGGTTCGAGGTGCCGGCGGCGAAAATGACGATGCGGCCCTTTTCGAAATGGCGGATGGCCCGGCGGCGGATGTAGGGTTCGGCCACCTGGTGCATCTGGATGGCGGTCATGACGCGAGTGGGCGCGCCGGCTTTTTCGAGCGCGTCCTGAAGCGCCAGGGCGTTGATGACGGTGGCCAGCATGCCCATGTGGTCGGCCGCGACGCGGTCCATGTCCATGGCGGCCGCCTCGACCCCGCGGAAGAAGTTGCCGCCGCCGACTACCAGGCCGATCTGGACGCCGATCTTGGCGACTTCGGCCATCTCGTCAGCCAGGCTGCGCACGCGTTCCGGATCGATGCCGAACTTGCCGCCGCCGGCGAGGACCTCGCCGCTCAGCTTGAGAACGATGCGCTGGTATTGGGGCATGTGGTCCCGGCGCCGCTTATTCCTGCGGCGGGGATTTCTCCGCGGTCTCCTCGATCAGCGCCGCTTCGCCGACCTTGAAGCGCACGAAGCGGGAGACCGAAATGTTTTCGCCGACCTTGGCGATCATGCTCTTGATCAGATCGCCGACCGTGGTGGAGTTTTCGCGAATGAAGGGCTGCTCGTACAGGCAGATCTCCTCGTAGAACTTGCTCATGCGGCCTTCCACGATCTTGTCGACCATCTTTTCGGGCTTGCCTTCCTGCAAGGCGCGGCCGCGCTGGATGTCGCGCTCTTTGTCCAGGACTTCCTGGGTGTACGTCTTCCTTGCGGATGAACTGCGGATCGGCGGCGGCGATCTGCATCGCCAGGTCCTTCACCAGTTGCTGGAAGTCGTCGGTGCGCGCGACGAAATCCGATTCGCAGTTTACCTCCACCAGCACGCCCAGTTGAGAGCCGGGATGGATGTAGCTGCCGATGATGCCCTGGCGCGTGCTGCGGGTGGCTTTCTTGGATGCCGACGCAATGCCGCGCTTGCGCAGAATGATTTCGGCTTCCGCCAGGTTGCCTTTGGCCTCCACCAGAGCGCTTCTTGCACTCCATCATGCCCGCGCCGGTCCGGTCGCGGAGTTCTTTCACCAGCTTTGCACTGATCTCCATAGGTCCAGTTCTTTGCCTTCTTGGTTTCTTTGGCCCCTAGTTTCTTCGGGGCTGGTTTCGGAGGCTGCTTGGGACGCTTATTCCGCCGCGCCAGTCGATCTCGCCCCTTCCCCTGGCAATTCCGAGCCAGGGCTCTTGCGCGGCAGCGACATGGACGGCAGGTCTTCGTCCGACAGGCCTTCCGACATGAGTTGATCCAACTGCTGGGGATCGAACTGCGTGTACTCGGGCATCTCTTCGATCGGCGTTTCTTCGGTGACGATCTTCTCGGCGGCGAAATCCTGCTCGGTGGCCAGCGCGCGGCCTTCGATGACGGCGTCGGCGACCTTGGTGGTGAACAGGCGGATGGCGCGCAGCGCGTCGTCGTTGCCGGGGATCACGTGATCCACTTCATCGGGATCGCAGTTGGTGTCCACGACGGCGACCACCGGAATCCCGAGCTTGCGGGCTTCCTTCACGGCGATGGCTTCCTTGTTCGAATCCACGACGAACAGCACGTCGGGCAGGCCGTTCATTTCCTTGATGCCGGCCAGGTTCTGCTGCAGGTGTTTGCGCTCGCGCTCCAGGCGTCCGACTTCTTTCTTGGCGCGGCCTTCATAGGCGCCGTCGGTGGCCATGGCGTCGAGTTCCTTGAGGCGCTTGATGGAGCGCTGCACGGTGGACATGTTGGTGAGCAATCCGCCCAGCCAGCGCTGGTTGACGTAGTACTGGCTGCAGCGCGCGGCTTCTTCGGCGATGGCTTCCTGGGCCTGGCGCTTGGTTCCGACAAACAGGACGTTCTTGCCTTGCGCGGCGGCTTCGGCCACGTAGCGCATGGCGTCCTTGAACAGCTTCAGGGTCTTCTGGAGATCGATGATGTAGATTCCGTTGCGTTCGCCAAAGATGTATTCCTTCATCTTTGGATTCCAGCGCTTGGTCTGGTGCCCGAAATGAACGCCTGCTTCGAGCAATTCCTTCATGGAAATTGACGGCAAACTGCCTCCTTTGTTTCCGAGTTGCGAGTTTCGCCCGGTCTGAGCCGGCGCACGCGGTCCAAAGCGGGATTTGCGTGCAGCGGAAAAACCGGCCGTTAACAATGCGGCGCACATAGGGCGCGCCAGCAGCGGCGTGCGTCAGCGCTTCGAGAACTGGAACCGCTTGCGCGCGCCTTTCTGACCATACTTCTTGCGCTCGTGCGCGCGGGGATCGCGCGTGAGCAGCCCGAGCTACTTGAGCTTCGGGCGCAGCTCGGAATTGAATTCGATGAGCGCGCGGGCGATGCCCAGGCGCGCGGCGCCGGCCTGTCCGTTCTGGCCGCCGCCCGAGGCGAGAATGATGATGTCGAACTTGTCGGCCGTCTCGGTGGCGAGCAGCGCCTGCCGCACCATGGCCTTCGACGGATTCGTTGACGAAATAGTTATCGAAGGGCCGGCCGTTGACGGTGATGGCGCCCTTGCCCGATCGCAGGAAAATCCGCGCGACCGACGTCTTGCGGCGTCCTGTTCCCAGATACTGTACCAATCCTGCCACTCAAATACCTTTCTTCGATCACGACAACGACAGCTCCACCGGCTTCTGCGCCTGGTGGGGATGCTTGTCGCCTGCGTAAACCTTGAGCTTGCGATACATCTGTTTGCCCAGTTTGTTTTCGGAAGCATTCCGGCGATGGCCTGCTCGATGATTCGTGGCGGGCCGCGTGGCGCGCACTTGCTGGATGCCGGTTTCCGTCAGGCCGCCCGGATAGCCGCTATGGCGCCGGTAGATCTTCTGTTCTTCTTTGCGGCCGGTGAGCCGGATTTTCGCCGCGTTGATGACGATCACGTGATCGCCGGTGTCCAGGAAGGTGGTGTAGGTGGGCTTGTGCTTGCCCATCAGGATCATCGCGGCCTTACTGGCGAGCCGTCCGAGCACCTGATCGGCGGCGTCCACGACGTGCCATTGGCGCACGATCTCGCCTTCGGACGGGAATTGGGTTTTCATAAAGACAGACCTTCTCCGTTGGAGACTTAGTGTCAATTCAGGTTAGCGAATTGGGAGGGGGAGTGTCAAACGAGGGCCTCCATTCGCTATTCGCGAATCGCGAATGTAGAATGGGCGCCTAGCGATCACTTCACCTTTTCGCGGACGTTGAACTCCAGCTTCCAGCGGCGGCCGTCGCGGGCGACTGACCAGAGCTGCAGCATGCCGGTTTCGGTGATCACGGTTTCGAGCGTGACGGGGACGAATTCGCCGGAACGGCCGTCGGCGGGCAGGGTGACTTCGACCGGCGACAGCTCTTCGAGATCGTCGCGAGATTTCGTCGAGCAGCGTGCCGGCCGGGTCGTTCTTGCGCGCGGCGGATTGGAAGAAGCGAAACTCGGCTGGTTCGCCGACCGCCACACCGAATTCGCGGTCGCGCAGCTCGACTGACGTGCCTTCTTCCATGCCGAACGGGGCGACGGCGAGCGCCTTAACCGGAGCGGGCATTCCGGGGACGGCGGGCATGGCGCTTTCGATGCCGAGGTAGTAGGTGCGCGGGATGCCGCCGCGAATGCGGACGCCACGGCCGGCGCGGGCGAGTCCATAGTAAGCCGCGCCGCGCGCGACGGCGTGCATCAGGTCTTCGCCGATCAGCGGGCGCTGCGGGACCGAGGCCTTCCTGAGCGAGCCAGCCGTTCAGAACTTCGAGGATGCGTTCGCGCACCAGGCCGGCTCGGAGCACGCCGCCGTTGAACAGCACGTGCGTGGGCGCGGCAAGCCCCGATGGCGGTCCGTCGGACGGAGCCGTGTTCGGACTGCGCGGCTTGCTGTCGAGAAAGCTCGCCATGTGCCGCGTGATGGCCGCATCGGAGGCGTAGGGCAGCCCGAGCTCGGCGAAACCTCGCTTGCGTCTTCTCGCGGCAGGTCGTCGCTTGCGACCTTGGGCAGAAAGCCGTCGGCCAGGATTCGATCGATGTCCTCGCGCAGGAGTTTCGTCTTGATGGTCCCGCCCACCAGGCCGGTGCCGCGCCCGAGAATGGTGACCGGCTTCCTCGCGCTTCTTGTTGCTTTCGTCGAGCAGGCGTTCTTTGGCGAGGCGGCACTGCTGCCAAAGCGCGTGCAACTGCATCGAGTCGAGCTTGGTTCCCTTGGCGGCGAGCTGCTGCTCGAGATGACGGGCGAGCGCGAGGTCCATGTTGTCGCCGCCCAGCAGGATGTGCTCGCCGACGGCCACGCGGTCGAGTTGCAGTTCGCCGTGACGATTCGGTGACGGCGATGAGCGTGAAGTCGGTGGTGCCGCCGCCGATGTCGATCACCAGGATCAGGTCGCCCACTTGCACGCGCTCGCGCCAGTCGGTGTGGCGCTCGATCCAGGCGTAGAACGCGGCCTGCGGTTCTTCGAGCAGTCGCAGATTCTGGTAGCCCGCGTCTTCGGCGGCCTTGAGCGTGAGCTCGCGCGCGACTGCGTCGAATGAGGCCGGAACGGTGACTAGAATTTCCTGCTCGCGGAATGGCGGAGTCCGGTTTCTGGAAGTCCCAGGCGGAGCGCAGGTGTTCGAGATAGCGGCGAGATGCCTCGACGGGCGAAATCTTCTGCAAACCCTCGGGCGCGTTCAAGGGCAGCAGTGGCGCGGTGCGATCGACGCCGGAATGCGACAGCCAGGATTTCGCGGACGCCACCAGGTGGCTGGCGACTTCGGCGCCGCGTTTCTGCGCCAGCGCGCCAGTGACGTAGCGAGGCGCGTCGTCCCAGGGCAGGGCCGTGGACCCTGCGGGAAAGTCGGACGCGCCGGGGACGTAGAGGAACGACGGAAGCAGCGGCTCGTCGCGGACTTCTGCCGGGGTTCACCAGTTGCGGGATCGAGAGCAGACTGACGGGCGCGGGTTCGCGCGGATCGCCGCCCGCGGGCGCGTAGGCCAGCGCGCAGTTGGTGGTTCCGAGGTCGATGCCGATGACGTATTGCTTGGACACAGCGAGGTTTGCGAACAGATCCGCGACGCCTGAAGCCGCGATCAGCTTTCGGCGGAGGCCGAGGCTGCGCCGTCCTGCCCGAGCGCTTTCTCCAACAGCTCGGTGAACTCGCGCGCCTTGTGGTCGACCACCTGGCGCAGCTCGGTGAACTGCTGCTCGACGCCTTCCAGTTGATCGGCCAGGTGGAGAGCCGCCAGCACCGCCGCGCGCGTTGCGTCGATGTTGCCGGCGCGCGCCGCGATCGATGACATCAGGTCGTCCACTCGCTGGGCCAGTTGCTCGACGCGCCCGGGTTCCTCGCTCGCCACGAGCGAATAGCTCTGATTGAAGATGGTCACCCGGACCGGTTCGCTGTCGGGCATGTTTTAGCTTGGCACTTCTACGTGGTGCTCAGCAACTCCATCTGGCCGAGCAGCTTTTCGATGCGGGTGCGGACCTGCTTGCGCTCGCTGCGCAGCTCGGTGAGCTCCATGCGGACGGCGTTGCACTCGGCGACGGCGGAGTCGAGCTGTTCCTGCAGCTCGGCCTTTTCGGCGCGCAGGGTGTTGACCAGTTCGACGGCCTGGGTAATGCGCTCTTCCAGGTGCGCGAGCGAATCGAATTCTTTTTCTGGTTGCACAGCGTTCATGGCTTTTAAGATTGTGCCAGCGCGGCTTTGGCGGTGGCAACCAGGGCGGTGAAGGCTGCGTCGTCGCTGGCGGCCATGTCGGCCAGGATTTTGCGGTTGAGTTCGACGCCGGCCTTTTTCAGTCCGCTGATGAACTTGCTGTAGGAGATGTCGGCGGAGCGGCAGGCGGCTCCGATGCGGATGATCCACAGCGAGCGGAAATCGCGTTTCTTGCGGCGGCGTCCGACGTAGGCGTAGCGCTGGGCCTTTTCGACCGCTTCCTGCGCGGCGCGGTTCAGTTTACTTTTGGTTAGGAAAAAACCGGACGCCCGGGCGAGCGTCTTCTGGCGGTAGTTTTTCCGTTTGGGTCCTCGTTTGACTCTAGGCACGTTTCACTCCTTGATTTTCAGCCGGCGAAAACGGCACGTGCGGCGCCGGTTCACACGCGGGTATCCGTTTAGTACGGAATCATTCGTTGCAGCTTGGCCTGGTCGGATGGATCGGCGACAACGGCGTGTTTCAGTTTGCGTTTGCGCGCGCGCGTCTTCGAGGTCAGGATATGGCGGGCGAAGGAATGGTGGCGAACCACCTTGCCGGTCCCGGTCTTCTTGAACCGTTTAGACGCACCTTTATGGGTCTTGAGCTTGGGCATTGGAATTTTCCAGGGTTAGACTGCGACGCTAATAGTCTAGCACAGGGCTGGCCGATTTCTGGGGCCCTGCTGGAGAGCATGGCGCTCGAGGCCTACCGGTCCCAAGCGCTGACGTCTGCTCAGACGCAGATGCAGGTCGACACCTTCTTGAAGGAGCATCACGTCTATGACTTCACGGCGGCGGATTTCGAGCGGGATCAGGAAACACTGCGCCAAGTCCGGGCGACGCTCACTTGAGCCACTTCTCGTGTTCTATTCCGCTCCCCTCGATGATCGCGCGCATTGTGCCGAGGGGAAGAATCTTACCCTTGTGATGTGACACGATCACTTGCTTACCGGTTTCCGCGTTGCGCCACTTCTGATGACTGCCTGAGCTTCCCGCCAGAGCAAAGCCATTCTTTCGCAGGATTGCGATCACCTGGCCAGAGGTGAGTCGCGGCGTCCCGCGTTTACCCAACCGTTACCTCAACGAGCTTGGCTGTCTCCGGCAACTCGATGTCGGAGGGCGCGAGATAGAGCCGAATCGCTTCCTCGATATTCTGGCGGGCCTCGGCTTCGGTATCTCCGGTAGACGCGCAGCCAGGCAGTTCAGGGCACACGGCAGAGTAGCTTTCCGCTACAGGATCGTATTCGAGGACGACTCGGAATTTCACGACTTCAGTATATAGTGTTCGCAGGAGTGCGAACGCGGCACGCCGAAGCGCGCGCCACGAGGACTAGTGATCCGACTGGTATTCTTCCAGCCAGGCCATCTGGATCGCTTCCAGCTTGCCTTCGGTCGACGCCTTGGGGTCGTCCGAGAAATCGTCCAGCTCGGTGATCCATTGGTGCAGGTCGGTGTAGCGGATGTTGGTCGGGTCGAGGTCCGGGAATTTTTCGTAGAGCGCGAGCGCGATGTTGTCGAATTGGTCCCAGGTGAGTCCAGCCATCAGATCTTGGTTCCTTTCAGAGCGCCGCGGACCGCGGTGTTCATCATGGTTTCGGCCAGCTTCAGTGTGGCCTGATTGAGCTGCTCGATCTTCCGCAGCATCAGGTCGAGTTTGTCGTGAGTGATAAACCAGCAGCAGCTCGTTGACGGCTTTGTCGATGCGCTGCGCGCTCGTCGTCCGATAGCTCGAAGTAGGCGTCGTGGCGGCGGGCCTTTTCGACGGCGGCGAGGATGGTGTCGGCTTCGACGCGCGCCTCGCGCACCTGGCGCTCGTGGAAATCCTGCTCGGCTTTCTCGACCGACTCCTGGATCATCTTCTCCACCTGCTCGTCGGTCAGCCCGTAGGACGGCTTGACGTCGACGCTGTGCTCCTTGCCGGTGCGCTGGTCGCGCGCGGTGACGTTCAGGATGCCGTTGGCGTCGATCAGGAAGCGCACTTCGATGCGCGCCATGCCGGCCGGCATCGGGTCGATGTCTTTCAGGTCGAAACGCGCCAGGCTGCGGCAATCCTTGACCAGTTCGCGCTCGCCCTGCACGACGTGGATGAGCACGTTGCGCTGGCCGTCGACGCCGGTGGTGAAGTTTTCGGTCGCGCTGGCCGGGATGGTCGAGTTGCGATGGATCAGCTTCGACACCACGCCGCCCATGGTCTCGATGCCGAGCGAGAGCGGCGTGACGTCGAGCAGCAGCTTGTCTTCGACCTGCGCCCGAGAGAATGCCGGCCTGCACCGCGGCGCCGAGCGCGACCACTTCGTCGGGGTTCAGCTCGGTGTGCGGCTTGACGCGGAACAGCTTTTCGACCGCCGAGAGCACCAGCGGAATGCGCGTGGAGCCGCCCACCATCACGACTTCGTCGATCTGGTCGACGGTGACGCCGGCGTCCTTGATGCAGTTGCGGCAGGGGCCGAGCGTGCGGTCGACGATGGGCGTGATCAGCTTGTCGAACAGCTCGCGCGTGATCTCGCGCTGGTATTTCTTGCCGCGGTATTCGAGATCGATGGTGGTCGACGGGAACGAACGAGAGCTGCTCCTTGGCGTGGATCACGGCGCGGCGCAGGCGCTGGACGCCTTCGTTGTCGGTCGCCAGATCCTGGCCCCATTCGCTCGCGATATCTTCGAGCGCGATGCGGAGCAGCAGATTGTCGATGTCGTCGCCGCCCAGGTGCGTGTCGCCGTTGGTGGCCAGCACTTCGAAGATGCCGTCCTGGAGCTTCAGGATCGAAATGTCGAAGGTGCCGCCGCCGAGGTCGTACACGGCGACGATGCCGTTCTTGCGCTTGTCGAGGCCGTAGGCGAGCGACGCGGCGGTCGGCTCGTTGACCAGGCGCAGCACTTCGAGACCGGCGATGCGGCCGGCGTCCTTGGTGGCCTGGCGCTGCGCGTCGTTGAAGTACGCCGGCACGGTGATGACGGCCTTGCGGTACTGGCGCCCCGAAATACCCTTCGGCGTTCTGCTTCAGCTGGCGCAGGACGAAGGCGGAGATTTCGGGCGGCGTGAAGGTGCGGTCGCCCAGCTGGAGGTGGATCACCGATTCGCTGCCCGGCGCGATGCGGAACGGGAAGAGCTTCAGCTCTTCCTGGACATCGGCGAGTCCGCGGCCCATCAGGCGCTTCACCGAGTAGACGGTGCGCTCGGGTTGTGTGAGCAGCAGCTCGCGCGCCGGGTTCCCGACCACGATCTCGCCGTCGCGGCTGCACCGAAACGACGCTGGGCACCAGCTTGTCGCCGTCGGCGCCGGGAACGATGCGCGGACCGGTGAGGTCCATGAACGCCACCAGGCTGTTGGTGGTGCCGAGGTCGATGCCGACGATGTGTCCGGGTGCGCTGAAGTCGATTTCCATGCAGGGGCCAGGTGTCAGGTGTCAGGTGTCAGTTGCTGCGTCGACTTCGTCCAGCAGGTTCTGAATGTATTTGCGGCGATTCAGGACGCCGCGGATTTCCGAGAGCGTTTCGCGATTCGGCGCGCCGTCGTATTTCTGCGAACAGCGCTTCGAGCTGGACGGTCGACGCCGCTCAGCATGTCGGCAAAGTTCGTTTCCGCCTGCTCGAGTTGCGGCCGCGCGGAATCGTCGCCGCCGCGCATTTCTTCGAGCGCCATGTTCAGCTCGAATACTTCTTCGAGCAGTTCCGGCGGCACGTCTTTCGAGCGCTGCTCGCCGATATCGAAGCCTTCCTGCTTCAGCAGGTACTGCGCGCGCTTCACCGGATCCTTCAACGTGCGGTAGGCGTCGTTCAAGATCGACGACGCATCCAGCGAATACTCGCGCTCGCGCTCCGGCCGCCGCATGAACCGGTCCGGATGCAGCGTCCGGCTCAGCTCATAGAACCGCTGTTGCAGGTCTTGCGCGTCCAGGTTCAGTTTTCGATCCAGACCGAGCAACGCGTAATAATCCTGGGGCGGAGGTTGCAGCGCGTTACAGGCCGGACAGAACAGTTGCCCGCCGGTCGACTGATTGCATTGCCAGCACTGGCCGGCGCCGCTCACGCCGAAAACGACGTTCCGCAGCCACAGCTTTTCTTGGCGTGCGGGTTGTCGAACTCGAACCCCGATTGGATCAGCGAGTCCTTCCAGTCCAGCGTCATGCCGTCCAGGTAGATCAGGCTCTTGGGATCCACGAAGATCTTCACGTCGTCGAATTCGTAGACCTGGTCGGTGGGCCGCGGCTTGACGTCAAACTTGAAAAGGTAGCTCAGGCCCGAGCATCCGCCGCCGAGCACGCCCAGGCGCAGTCCGCCCTGAACGCCATGCTTGGCGAACTGTTCGCGGATCTTCGCGACGGCTTTGGGCGTGACGGTGATCATGTCGTAATGCGTGCACGCACGAGTGCGTGCACGCGTCACTGCATGAGTGCGATGCGCACGCTGCTTCGGCTCTTGGTCGCGGTCTTCTTCTTGTAGTCGCTGATGGCGGCCTTGATGGCGTCCTCGGCCAGCACCGAGCAGTGAATCTTCACCGGCGGCAGGCTCAGCTCGTTGACGATGTCGGTGTTCTTGATCGCCAGCGCCTCGTCCACCGTCTTGCCCTTCAGCCACTCGGTGGCGAGCGACGAGCTGGCGATGGCGCTGCCGCAGCCGAACGTCTTGAACTTGGCGTCTTCGATGACGCCGGTCTCCGGGTTCACCTTGACCTGCAGCTTCATGACGTCGCCGCACTCGGGCGCGCCCACCATGCCGGTGCCCACGTTCGGATCGCTCTTGTCCAGCGAGCCGACGTTGCGCGGATTGTTGTAGTGATCGAGAACCTTGTTTGAATAAGCCATGTCGTTTTCCTCCTAGTGAGCGGCCCACTGGACCTTGGATAGATCGATTCCTTCTTTCGCCATTTCGTACAGCGGCGACAGTTCGCGCAGCTTCTTCACCACGTCGATGACCTTGTCGGCCACGTAGTCGACTTCTTCTTCGGTGTTGAATCGGCCCAGGCCGAAGCGGATGGACGAGTGCGCCAGGTCGTCGCCCGCGCCCAGCGCCTTCAGCACGTAGCTGGGTTCGAGCGTCGCCGACGTGCAGGCCGAACCGCTCGACACCGCGATATCGTTGATGCCCATCAGCAGCGATTCGCCTTCGACGTAGGCGAAGCTGATGTTCAGGTTGTTGGGCAGCCGGTGCTCCATGGTGCCGTTGATGTAGACCTCGTCGAGTTCCTTTTCGAGCTTGCCGCGCAGCTTGTCGCGCAAGTACGCCATGCGCTTGGATTCTTCGGGCATGTCGGCATGGCAGAGCGCGCACGCTTCGCCGAGGCCGACGATCCCGGGAACGTTCAGCGTGCCGGATCGCATGCCGCGCTCGTGGCCGCCGCCGTCCATCTGCGCGGTGAGCTGCACGCGCGGGCTCTTGCGGCGAACGTACAGCGCGCCGACGCCTTTCGGTCCGTACATCTTGTGCCCGCTGAGCGACGCCAGGTCGATGTTGTCCTTGATCACGTTGAGCGGAACTTTGCCGACCGCCTGCGTCGCGTCGGTGTGGAACAGCACGCCCTTCGACTTCGCGAGCTTGCCGATTTCCGCGATCGGCTGCAGCACGCCGATTTCGTTGTTGGCGTACATGATGCTGATCAGGATGGTCTTGTCGGTGATCGCCTCGGCCAGCATGTTGAGATCCACCAGGCCGTTGGTCTGCACCGGCAGATACGTCACGCGCACGCCGTGCTTCTCCAGGCGCTTGCAGGTGTCGAGAATGGCCTTGTGCTCGGTGGCGGCCGTGATGATGTGGTTGCCCTTTTCGGCGTACATCTCGGCCACGCCCTTGAGCGCCAGGTTGTTCGACTCGGTGGCGCCGCTGGTGAACACGATCTCCTTCGCGGTGGCGCCGATCAGATCGGCGATCTGCTTGCGCGCCTTCTCCACCGCCTCCTCGGCCTGCCAGCCAAAGCTGTGATTGCGGCTGGCGGCGTTGCCGAAGATTTCCATGAAGTACGGCTTCATGGCGTCGAACACCCGCGGATCCATCGGGCGTGGTCGCGTGATTGTCCATGTAGATCGGCAGTTTCATCTTGTCATTTTCCTCAGGCCATTTCCTCTCATACCACGGGCGGCTGCGATCCCAGGCCGTACAGCCGGGACGCCGAGTTGGCCGCATCCTGCTTCCTTAGGTGTCTCCGACGACATATCCGCGATAGTGATGCTCGCCAGCAGTCGCAGGATTCCTTCGTGAACCTTCTGCAGCGGGTCGCGCACGATGCACTTGTCGGTGTGGCAGCAGTAGCCGTGCTCGGTGAAGCAGGCCGTCAGAAAGATCGGCCCGTCGATCGCGCGGATCACTTCGAGCGCGGTGATGTCGCGGGCCTCGCGCGCCAGCCTGTAGCCGCCGTTGGTGCCATGCTCGGATTGCAGAAAACCGTTCTTCGCGAGCTTCTGCAGAATCTTCGACAGCAGCGGCAGCGGGATGCCGTACATCTCGGCGATTTCCTTGGCGCTGGAGCTTTCCGGCCCATGCACGGCCAGGTGCTTGAGCGCGATCAGCCCGTAGTCCGCCTTCTTGGTAAGCTTCAGCATTTCGATCCAGGACTAGAATAGTCCTAGTTCATTATGGCGCAACCGGAGTCACGCGTCAACTACCAAGATTTCAAGGAGATAGGATATGTAGGACTAGAAGTGTCGTAAATATTTAGCGATGCCACGAGTTGTGCGTCTACCACAGCTTCAGGAGAGCGCGCACGAGGCGCCGTCCGAAAACCCCGAGATCGCAGTTTGCGACCATCCCCGGCCTCTGCGTCCCGTCGTCGGTCAATTAGTACTAGTACCCATCTAGTACTATAGGGGCTAGAAGTACTAAAATTTTCGAGGTATATTCCAATGACATTTTGATCGATGCCAACGGGACCCTCGACTGGATTTCTTCCGTGGGCTGTGTCTGATCGCGATGACCATCGATCATCTGCCTCCCACGCGGTTGCAGCGTCTCAGCCATGAAACGTTCGGATACATCACTTCGGCGATAGGTTTCGTCCTGATTTCCGGTATCACGGCAGGATGGGTCTACAGCAAGGGGCCCTCGATTCAGTGGCGCCGGATTTTCAAACGATGCGGTGTGATCTGTCTGTTTTATTTCCTGTTGAGAAGCGTCACCGCCATTGCGCCTCTGGGAATTCATGCCCCCTTGCGAGACGTTTTGCGAGCATTGATTCGCTTGCCGGGTCCAGTTTCCGGCGGCGACATTCTGTTGCTTTACGTCGTGTTGATGCTCCCGTTGCCTTTATTGCTGATCCTGTTCAAGCGCGGACAGGGGGCATGGGTATTGGCCGCGAGCGGCGGTTTATGGCTGCTTGCCCAATGGCGAATCGGTCCAATGCTGGGGATCGGTGACGTGTTTGCTTGGCAGCTTGTGTTCGTTGCGGGCGCCTGGCTCGGCTATCGCCGGCAACAAGGGATCCCGTTTCCGGGATTGTCTTCTGGGAGGGCAGTCACAGCGCTGGCGATATGCTTCGGCATCCTCTTCTTTTTCAGGCATCCGTTCGTTCGGGATCCGATTCTGGACCTTGGATGGGTCATCACGTCGAAGGCGGGAGTGGGAGCGGTCCGGCTTTTGAATCTATCGGTTTTCGCATTTCTCATCGCTGCGAGTCCCCTGGCGTTTGCACAAAAGCTGGCCAGCACGAAGGTCTGCCGGCCAGTGTCGATGCTAGGGCGGCATTCGCTCCAGGTGTTTAGCTGGCATGCACTCGTGGTCCTTGTGGTTAGTGCTTTTGCGGCGCAATGGCGTGCCGGAGGTTTGATCGTTCAGCTCCCGGTGGCCATGGCGGTGTTATCGTCGCTGTTGATTCCCGCTTGGCTGCATGAGCAGTGGCGGGGATGGCGGAAGCTGGCGACTGCACCGGCAGCCGTCCACGCACGCCAACGCAAGTTCGCTGGGATGGCTCCTCTGCCGGCCGCGGACTCGATGGCCCATGCACCGTGGATGATGGCCACTTCAGCGAGCGCCGCGGTCTCTGCCCGAAGTTCCTCGCGGCACGGCGAGACATCCAGCCAGCCTTCCGCCGGCATGGCCACGCACTCGCGCTAGGTCGAGCAGCCTTCACGCGCCGGGGCGCCGCCGCACCTTTCGATTGCGTTGGGATGAACCGGACCTCTACGCTTTGGTGTGTGGTTTTCCGGTTCCCGTCTCCAGGTAGCAGCGCAGGCTGTCGTTTAAGAAAAAGGACCACGCGCTGGTGCAGACCCCCAGGCACTCCTTGAGCTTGAGGCCGGCGTGCGTGAAGTTGAGGCGCGAGCGCCCGCCGGGAAGGTCGCACAGGTCGAAGCGGATGCGCGTGCCGATCCAGTCGTTCAAATCCACGAAGCCGCTGCTCTCGGGGTGCTTCGAATCGGTCACCTCCCATTCCACGCAGTTGGGCGCATCCAGCTTCAGGATCTTAACCACGGCATGGAATCCGGAACTGGGGAAGCGGAGAGATGCTGTGCCGCCGACGCGCGGCTGCATTTCGCAGAAGACGGTCCACCAGTTTTGCACGCCCCGCTGGGTGGCGAATTGTTCATAGAGCTTTGCGGCGCGCGCGGCGTATTCGAGCTTCATTCGGAAATCCTCCGAGCTGCCGGTACGCTGCTCCAAATGCTCGGCCAGCTTCTGCGCGATCTGATCCCAGCCACCCGAGTAACGGGGCGCCTGATCGGCGCTAAGCCGCTGGTGCGTGAGGGTGAGCTCGCACTGTTCGCCTTGGTCCTTCAATTCGATGGTCACCAGCGTACTGGGGTCGCCTTCGTCACTCGTGCTCCAGGTGAACGACAGTTTGGATGGAGGCTCCACAGTCACGTATTCGCCGGTGTGGACGTAGTCGCGGCTGGGGCTTCTCATGACGATGCGGAATTTGCCGCCCACACGAACGTCCAGACTGGCTTCCGCGCCGGTGGCGTCGCCAGGACACATCCAGTGGCGAAGGCTTTCCGGATCGGTCCAGGCCGCGAAAACCTCGGAGCGGGGCGCCGGAATCCGGCGGTGAATGACGACGGTGTCGTCCGGCTGCAGGGAGGCTTCCATGGATCATTTCCTATTCCTGGTTTTCAGATGCTGTTCCAGCGCGTCCAGGCGGGCTTGCCAGAACTGGTAAGAGCGCTGCATCCACGCGATGGCTTCACTCAGCGGCTCGGTGCGGACACGGCAGATGTGCTGTCGGCCGCGGATCTCGCGCTCGATCAGGCCGGCGCGCTCCAGCGCCATCAGGTGTTTCGAGACGGCATTGAGCGAGACCGGGAATCGGCGCGCGATTTCCGTCACCGGCGCGGGCTTGCGGCCCAGCGCTTCCAGGATGGCGCGGCGGGTCGGATCGGCGACGGCGGCGAAAACGCGATCGAGCGTGTCCGGCTGATATTCAACCACACGGTTGAATGTATCTGAAGGCGGAGCGGCTTGTCAAGCCACTTGTTCAAGCCCAAGCCGCGTTAACGATCGCCAGCGCCGCGATGGCTGCCGTCTCGGCGCGCAGGATTTCCCGGCCCAGCGAGACCGGAGTCCAGCCAGCCGAGGCGATGTTCTCGCGCTCGCGGTCCGTCCAGCCGCCCTCGGGGCCGATCAGCAGCGCGACATGATCCTCCGGCTTTCGCGACCCGGGCACAGCGGAGAGAATCGGCGGCGCGGTCTGCTCTTCGAGCGTGAAACGGTAATCAGCCGCAGCCGCCAGGGCGTCTGGGAAGGGAATTGGTGTGCCGAGTTCCGGCAACCGGACGCGCCGCGATTGTTCGCTGGCCTCGCGCGCGATGCGATTCCATCGCTCCAGTCTCTTGACCGCCGCCAGCGCGAGCCCCTTTTCGCTGCGCTCAGCATCGACGGGAATCACGCGCTCGACGCCAAGCTCGGTCGCCTTCTCGATCAGCCATTCGAAGCGCTCGAACCGGATGAGCGATGCGAGCAGCGTCGTCCGGACCACAGGCGGCGCCGCCGCAATCTTCTCCAGGACTGAAAACGAGACCAGATCCTTTCGCACGCTTTCCACTTCCGCCAGATACACGTCGCGATTGTCGGAAATCTCGAACTTCTGCCCCGGCTCGACGCGCAAGACGCGGCTCAGATGATGCGCCTCGTCGCCTGAGATCTGCGCCTGCCCGCTGTGGATCGAAGGGACGAAGAAACGGCGGCGTGCCATGTAAGTTACTGTACGCGAAAGAGCCACTTTGTCGGAACTCGCGGCGCCCGGTTGCCGTATGCTGAAGGTCAAATGCTTCTCAAAGAGATCCGCCAGGCCTTCCGGCTGCTCGCCAAGAATCCGGGGTTCACCGCCATCGCCGCGCTTTCACTCGCTTTGGGAATCGGCGCGAACAGCGCGATCTTCAGCCTTGGCGACGCGCTGCTGTTGCGCCCGCTGCCGGTCGCGAACCCGCGCCGAAGTAGTCACGGTCAGCACCAACACGCCCGACAATCCGTTCGGCGGGACATCGTTATCCGGACTATCGCGATTTTCGCGAAACAAAGCCAGTCGTTCGACGGCTTGGCCGCATATCGGCTCTACACCTTCGGGCTGGCGCCTTCGACCAACGTGCAGCCGCAAATGAAAATGGGCATGCTGGTCAGCGACAATTTCTTCCAGGTGATTGGGCGTTCAGCCTGCGCTGGGCCGGGCGTTCCTGGCGGATGAAGGCAAGGTTTCCGGCCGCGACGCCATCGTCGTCTTGAGCCACGACCTGTGGGAGAACCAGTTTTCCTCGGACCGGTCGATCATCGGCCGCAACATTCGCCTGAATGGCATCGACTTTACGGTCATCGGCGTGGCGCCCGAAAGTTTCACCGGGATGGACCCGTTCATTCGACCCGCGCTGTTTGTCCCGATCACGATGACGCAGCGGCTGGCGGCCGCTCCCAAGGATCCGCTGGAAGATCGTAACAGCCGTCCGCTTTCGATCAAAGGCCGTCTGAAAGCCTGGCGTGTCGCGCGAGCAGGCGCAGGCCGAGCTGATCGGCATCGCGAAGAACCTGGAGAAAGCCTATCCCGCCACGAATCGCGATCACAATGTCGCGGTTCGCACTGAGCTGCAGGCTCGCTGGGCATCCGATCCGTACGATTCCGCGCTGGCCATCATGCTGATGGCGCTGGTTGGACTGGTGCTGCTGATCGCGTGCGCCAACGTCGCCAACCTGATGCTGGCGCGGTCGCGATCACGCTCGCGTGAAATCGCGATTCGGTTGGCCATCGGCGCCGGGCGTGCGCGCCTGATCCGCCAGCTCCTGATCGAAAGCCTCGCGCTGTCGCTTCTGGGAGGCGTGCTGGGTTTGGGATTCGGATATCTGGGCATCCGATTCCTGCAAGGTATCCAGATTCCCAGCGACTCTGCCCATCGTTCTCTCGCATCCAACTCGATCACCGCGTGCCTGCTGTTCAGTCTGTTCGCCGCGATCGGGAGCGCGCTGGCGTTCGGACTGGTTCCGGCATTGCAGGCCGGAAAAACGGACCTGGTGAACACGCTCAAGTCGGCCGGCCTGACGCAAAGCGCGCGGCGCCGCACCATCGGGCGGAATATGCTGGTGATCGGGCAGGTGGCCTTTTCGCATGGTTGTTGCTGGTGGCCGCCAGCATGGTGCTGGATGGTTTTCGCAAAGCGCTGGTGCATTGAACCCGGGCTTCCGCACCGATCACGTCATGACCATGGAGTTCGACACTTCGTTCGTGCGCTACAGCGCCGAACAATCCAGCGAGTTTTATCGCAACCTGATCGGATCGCGCGCGCGCGCTGCCCGGCGTCCGTTCGGTCGGCTCTGGCCGAGGCGGTTCCGTCTGGCCCCCAACCAGAGCAGCATGATCGGTAATTCCGGAGGGCTACCAATTGCCGAAAGATCAGGACGCCGTGATCGTGCTGGGCGAAGCCGCTCGACGAGCAGTACTTCGACACCATGAAAATCCCGATGCTGCGCGGCCGCGCATTCACCGCGCAGGACAAGGTCGGATTCGCGCCGCGTCGCGATCGTGAATGAGGCTTTCGCCGATAAATATTGGCCGCATCAGGACGCCATCGGCAAGCGCCTGCGGCTGAAGGATCAGAATGGCACGCAGATCGAAGTGGTCGGCGTGACCAAGACCGGCCGCTACATTTTCATCGCAGAGCCGCCCATGCCGTTCGTCTATCTGCCATTTACGCAGGCTCCCAGGACGCAGATGACGATCTTCGTGGAGACCACCGGCAATCCGGCGGACATTGCGGCGCCGCTGCGCGAGATCGTCCGCTCGCTCGACGCGAATCTGCCCATCTATAACGCGCGCACGCTCGACAACTTTTACCAGCAGCGCGCCATTTCGATCGTGCTCATGCTCCTGCAACTGATTTCCGCCATGGGACTGCTGGGTCTGTCGCTCGCGCTGGTCGGCCTGTACGGGCTGATCGCGTATTCGGTCAGCCGGCGCACGCAGGAGATCGGCATCCGCATGGCCATGGGCGCGCGGCGCCTGGATGTGGTCGGGATGGTATTGCGCCAGGGCCTGATGCTGTCGCTGATTGGCGTCGCCATCGGGTTGGTTGCCAGCATCGGCCTGCGCAACGTGCTGCGACGCAGGCTTGGTCGGCCTGGGCGACCAGCAGTCCGGCGATCCTGGTCGTTCGTGCCGGCGGCGCTGATTCTGGTGACGGTGGCGGCCTGCTACCTGCCGGCGCGCCGCGCGTCGCTGATCGACCCGATCCGCGCCCTGCGTTACGAGTAGTTCGCGTCGCGCGTGACAGCGCTCCTATAATGAACGAGTAGATGATCGCCTATCTGCGCGGCAAGCTGCTCGAGAAACATCCCAATCAAGTGATCGTCGAGACCGGCGGCGTCGGCTACGACGTGCTGATCCCGGTCTCGACGTTCTCGGCGCTGCCGGACGCCGGCGCGGAAGTCAAGCTGCGCATCTACACGCACGTCCGCGAAGACGCCTTCGCGCTGTTCGGATTCTCTCACCGCCGAAGAGAAAACGATCTTCGAGAAGCTGATTTCGGTGAGCGGCATCGGTCCTTCGCTGGCGGTCAAAGTGCTCTCCGGCATGGCGGCCTCGGATCTGATTTCCGCCATTCGCAGCGGTCGGCGTGGAACAACTGGTCCGCATTCCAGGCGTCGGCAAGAAAACGGCCGAGCGAATCGTGCTGGAGTTGAAAGACAAGCTGGACGGGCTTGGCTTCGCGGCGGCCGTGGGCGTTTCCGAAAGACCCGCGGCGGCGTTGAGCGCGATCGATCAAGATGTCCTCTCAGCGCTGCTGAATCTGGGCTGCAACCGCGCGGCCGCCGAAGCCGCTGTTCGCAACGCCAAGGCATCGGGCGTCCCGGCCGAGTTCGAGCCGCTTTTTCGCAAAGCTTGGAGCTGGTGCGATAGAGTTGGGTACGCAATGAACGCTTGCTAACCTAGAACCACATGCGCGAGCAAGGAATCGCTTCAGCGGCGGCGCTGGAAGGCGAGCGACAATTTGAAGCCGCGCTCCGTCCGACCAAGCTGGACGACTTCACCGGCCAGCCGAAGCTCAAGGAAAATCTCGCCATCGCCATCGAAGCCGCCAAGCAGCGCGGCGAAGCCATGGATCACGTGCTGCTGTACGGCCCGCCCGGCTTGGGCAAGACAACGCTCGCCACCATCATCGCGGCCGAATTGGGAGTCGGCTTCGAGCAGACCTCCGGGCCGATTCTGCAGAAGAAACTCGATCTCACCGGCGTGCTGACCAACATCCGGCGCGCGCCAGGTCTTCTTCATCGACGAGATTCACCGCCTGCTTCCGGATGTCGAAGAAATCCTGTATGCCGCGCTCGAAGATTTCCGCATCGACATTCTGGTCGGCACCGGTCCGGGCGCGCGCACGCACTCGCTACCCATTCCGCACTTCACCGCGATCGGCGCCACCACGCGCCAGGGGCTGGTCAGCGCGCCGCTGCGTGGCCGCTTCGGGCTGGTGCTGCGGCTGAATCACTACGGCGTGTCGCGAGCTGACCGCCATCGTGCTGCGCTCGGCAGAGACTGCTGGGCGTCACGGTGGATCCGGAAGGCGCCGAAGAGATCGCGCGACGCAGCCGCGGCACGCCGCGCATCGCCAACCGGCTGCTGCGGCGCGTCCGCGATTACGCGCAGGTTCGCGCCGCCGGCCATATCGACCTGCGGCGTCGCTACCAGCGCGCTCGACCTGCTGGAAGTGGATCGCTTCGGCCTCGACGAAATCGACCAGAAGATCATGCTCACGCTACTCGAAAAATACGGCGGCGGGCCGGTGGGCGTGAATACCATCGCGGCCTCGATCGACGAAGAGGCCGACACCATCGAAGAAGTCTATGAGCCGTACCTGATGCAGCTTGGCTTCATCGACCGGACGCCGCGCGGCCGCGTCGGCACCGATCGCGCCTTCGAATATTTTCAAATCCCGCGCAAGATGCGCAGCAGCGTGCAAAATCCGCTGTTTTGAAAACCGCGTATCTCTCGCTTGGTTCGAACGTCGGCGATCGCGAAGAACGCCTGCGCGAAGCGCTCGAGCGGCTGGAAGCCGCGGAAGTTCACGTCGCAAGCAGATCGCAAGGTCTACGAGACCGAGCCGCAGGACGTCACCGGGCCAGCCGTGGTTCCTGAACCTAGCGGTCGAAGTCGAGACCGAGC
This sequence comes from Terriglobia bacterium, assembly GCA_963792065.1. Taxonomy (GTDB): domain Bacteria; phylum Acidobacteriota; class Terriglobia; order Bryobacterales; family Bryobacteraceae; genus Palsa-89. Next base: position 2,957,441 of record CAWBUU010000001.1, on the reverse strand, counting down.
TGTTTCCCGATGCAGTTGCTGTCGCGCATTCAGAAGATCGAGCGCGACCTGGGCCGCCAGCGTTTGCGGCCGGGCGGCCCGCGCACCGTCGACATCGACATTCTGTTCTACGGGCGATTCGTGATCCAGACGCCGCTGCTCGAAATCCCGCATCCGCGCCTCGACCAGCGCCGCTTCGTGCTCGAACCCCTTTCTGAAATCGCCCCGGACCTGCGCCATCCGATCACCGGCAAAACCGTTCGCGAAATGCTGGCGGAGATTCAAGGGCAGTGCGTGCGAGCGTCGGGCGTCATTTTGTAAGCAGCCACTTGCGGTCTTTCGCCGGCATCTTCTCGGCGGCGATGCGCAGCAGCAGCCGCGGCGCGGTGGCGCGCCAGTCGCTCAGGAACTCTCGAACCTCGCGCGGCCTCGCCGGATAAGCTTCCTTCAGAATCCAGCCGACGCCTTTCTGCACCATGTCGTCGGCGTCATCGCGCAGCAGCGTGCAAATGCGAAAAATGCTTTCGGTGTTCCGGCCGGCCTTCGCTTCCTGCAGCAGTGCGACGGCCGAAGCTCGCCGCCGCCAGCGATTCTTGGAACGAGTCCAGGCCGGAAGCTTGCGAATCAACCGCGGCCGGTTTCGGATTGCGCCGGCCAGCAGCCAACTCGAGAGGCCATCGCAATTCGCCCAGTTGTCGACGTAGCGTTCCAGCCACTGGTCGAACGTTTGGAACTCATCGTCGCCGAACGTTTTTGCGAAAACCGCCTGTACACATGACAGACGATGGCGCCCTCTTCAAGCTTGCCGCTCTTCCACAGCTCCGTCATGAACCGGTCGCGCTGCGCCTTCGGCCAGTGCTTGATCTCGCGATAGATGTCCCGGGCGATCCGATGCACCGCCGGGCTCCGAACGCCCCACGGATCTACCGGCTCGCGGAAGAACTTGCGAACCCCGGCCTTGAATTCCGGATCCACGGCCGCCTTCAGTTGGCTCCGAAGCGACGAAACCAGCCCCCGAAGCGTCATGGAGACATGGTATCCGCTCTATCGCGGCGGCTCGAGTGGGACGATCATGAGTAGGAATGAAAAGCGCGATTCTGTTGACGGTGCTCGCGGCCTGCGCCGCACAAGCCCAGATCACGCCGCTGGGCGTGATCGCGGCCCCACCAAGTCCGCTCCCATTTCGATCCTCAGCGTTCGTTTTGAGGAGCTGAAGTTCGGCCACGAAGGGCCGGACGCCATTCGCAGCGTTCAGTTCAAGTTGGTGGATCAGTTCGGAGACACGATCAGCGCTCCGGTCGCTATGCGAACTGGGAGCGGCGCCGCCTCCCGAACTCATTCCGGGACTGTCACCTGCAGAAGCAGCCGGGATGAAGCATGCGCTCGAAGGCTACGCTGCAGAAGTGCGCGCGCGATTCGATGCAGCGCGTCGGGAGCATCCCGACGGCGTCATCCGGTTGCCTCGCTCGGAAGTTCTGGAAGCCGGCTACGAGCCGCTGCGCTCTGCGTCCGGCAACGAGATCGGATAGCGGCTGCACATCGCGGTGCGTTTTGGCGCCGAGGGCGACTATGCGGTCCAGCCAACCCTGATTCCGGAATACAAGAACACTGACTGGCGTCAGGTCACATTGAAAGTGTTGGACGCACAGGCGGTGCCCGCACCTGTGAATCCCAATGCCGACACCCTCGACGACGTGCTGCGATACGGCGGTGCGGCGCATTACCAGGCTGATCAGGTTTATCGCCTTCAGTTCGATCTCACGCCCACCTACGTGATTCGCAACGTGACCAAGTCGCGGTTCTGCGTCTACACGGAGCAGTTTCGCGCGACGTCGCACATGGCGCTGTGGGACGCGGTGCAGGATAGCGAGTCGGCCGTGAAGTACCCCGTTTCAATGTCGACCCTCGACTTCCAAGCCAAGACCGGAGAGCTTCCGCCACAGCGCATCTATCTCGAAAACTTCCTCCGCGATGGAGCCGGCGATTGTGGACCTTCGCCGACCAACCCATTTCTGACGACGCCGAAACTCCGGTCTGCCGCGACGCATTTCTCGCGCGCCACACGAAATACACCGGAATGCCCGTCACGATGAACGCCAATCCCGCCAATGACGGGACCGGACGAGTCATCAGCATGTTGACGAGGAACCAGACCGTCACCGCCAGAAATAGCAACGGAGTCACCGGATAGCCCCACATCCGATACGGGCGCGGCAGGTCGGCTCGCTTGCGGCGTAGGATCATCAGCCCGAGAATCATGAGGCCGTAGAAAACCCAAAGCGCGAACATCGCGTAGTCCGCCAGCGACTCGTAGGTTCCGCTCAGCACCAGCACGACGGCCCACGCCGCCTGCGCGACGATCGCAAGCGCGGGCGTTCGATAGCGCGGATGTACTTCGCCGAAGCGGCTGAAGAACAGGCCGTCGCGCGCTTGTGCGAAATAGATGCGCGGGCTGGTGAGGAATGCAGCCATTCAGCGTGCCGATGATCGAGAGCAGGATGATCGCCGATACCAGTTTTCCTCCAACGGTCCCCAGGAATCGTTCCGCGGCCGATGCGCCCACATGATCGCTGGCGGCGATTTCGGGGATCGACAAAACGTTGAGATATGCGGCGTTCGCCAGCGTGTAGATCGCGATACAAATTCCCAGCCCGATCACCAGCGCGAGCAGCACGTTGCGCTTCGGATTCTTGATCTCGCCCGCAACGAAGCTCACCGACACCCAACTGTCGTACGCCAGCAGGCACGCGATCAGAGCCACGCCAGCGCTGGCGAACGAGAATGGCGCCGGTGCGCCCGGGACCGATGCGGACGCCACACCGGCGTGGCCGCGATACAAAAGCCCGCCGCCGATGATCACCAGGAGTCCCGCCAGCTTTGCCAGAGTGAAGCCGTTCTGCACCAGCGCGCCCGCCGCGAACGCCGCGGTAGTTGATCGCGGCGAACACAACGATGGCGGCGATATCGAGCAGTTTGGATTCGACAGCGCCGAGCGGAACGAAGTACGACACATACAGAGACAGCGTCACCGCGAGCCAGGACGACCTGCGCTGTGCGTCCCACCAGGAACATGGTCCAGCCAAAAAGAAATCCAGCCAGCGGCCCGAAGGCCTCGCGCAAGAAAACATATTGGCCGCCCGTTGCCGGCAGGGCAGTGCCCAGCTCAGCGCACGCCAGCGCGCCGAAAAATGAAACCACGCCCGCGAAGATCCAAACGCCCAGGATGGAAGCGCCCGGACCCGAGGCTGCGCGCCACCAGGTTCGGGTACCAGGAAAATCCCGCCGCCGATGATCATGCCGACCACGATGGCGAGCGAATCGGCCAAGCCGAGCTTGCGCGGAAGTTCGGAGCTCATTCGCGGCAGATCCCCCGCTTGCTCCGGCGGACGAATTCCACCAGGTGCCGGGTGTGCTCGGTATTCAGCTCCGTGCTCGATGCGCCGCAGTGCGTCTTCGAGCTTGAGCGCCGATCGATAGAGAATGTTGTAGGCCGTCTTGAGCGCCGCGATGTCTGCATCCGTGAAGCCGGCCCGCTTCAGCCCCACCAGGTTCAGGCCTTTCGCTCGCACTCGGAAATCCGAATACAGAAAAAACGGCGGCAAATCGCTGTTCACGCCCGCGTTTCCGGCCACCATCGCGAGCCGGCCGATCTTGGAATACTGATGGATCCCAACGCCCCCTGAAATGAATGCCTGATCCTCGATCTCCGACATATCCGGCCACCAGCGCGCAACTCGCAATCACGCACTGATTGCCGATCTTGCGAATTGTGCGCGATGTGTCCGGAGGTCATGATGTAGTTGCCGTCGCCGATCTCGGTGACGCTTTCCGGCTGCGTGCCGCGCGAGATGGTGTAGTGCTCGCGAATGATGTTGCCGTTCCCGATGCGCAGGTAGCTGCGCTCGCCTTTGAAATTCTTGTCGAGCGGATCGGTGCCGAGCACGGTGCCGGCGGAAATTTCGTTGCGCTCGCCGAGCGTCGTCCAGCGCTTCACATAGACGTATGGCTCGAGTCTTGAGAATGCGCCCATAACCACATCCTGCTCGACGACGGCATACTCGCCGATCACCACCTGCGGCCCGATCTGCGCGTCCGCATGCACGCGCGCCGTCGCGGCAACGTTGGCCGATGGATCAACGGGCATAAGTTTGTATGATACAGGGGTGATGAACGGGAAATGTCGGGAGGCTCGAATTGCGGGTCTCTGAAATCGCGGCTCACTTGCAGTCGGTGTGGGAAGGCGAGGGCGATTGCGAGATCACCGGCGTCGCCCCGCTCGAGTCGGCTTCGGCGCACGAAATCGCATTTGTCGGAAGCCGCAAGGCCGCCGCGGCAGCCGAACAGTCGCGCGCCGGATGTCTCCTGGTTCCGGACGCTTTTCCCAAAGGCCGCACAGTCATCCGCGTGAGCGATCCGCGCGCTGCCTTCGCCGCAGTCGTAAGGCTGCTGCATCCGCCGGCTCAACCCATGCCTGGGATTCATCCGACCGCCGTCATCGCGTCTGACGCCGAAGTATCGCGCACTGCCGCCATCGGCCCGCATGTGGTCGTCGCCGCGGGCGCTCGCATTGGAGAGCGGTCGCGCGTGGACGCCGGCTGCTTCATCGGGGATCGCGTGCAAATCGGATCGGACTGCATCCTGCATCCCAACGTGACGATCTATGGCGACGTGACGGTGGGCGATCGCGCTGTGCTGCACTCCGGCTGCGTGCTCGGCGCCGACGGCTTCGGGTTCGTGCGCACCGGCGATCATTACGAGAAGTTTCCGCAGATCGGCCGCGTCGCCATCGGCAACGATGTCGAGATCGGCGCCAACTCCTGCGTCGACCGAGCGGCACTAGGAGTCACCGAAATCGGCGACGGCACCAAGCTCGACAACATGGTTCACATCGGGCACAACTGCCGCATCGGGCGCCACGTGGTGATCGCGGCGCAGACCGGCCTCTCAGGCGGGGTCGTCGTGGAAGATTACGCAGTGATCGGCGGGCAGGTCGGCATCGGCGACAAAGCGCGCATCGAGTCGGGCGCAGTTCTCGGATCCGGCTGCGGAATCCTGACGTCGAAAATCGTTCGCAAGGGGCAAGTGGTGTGGGGCACGCCGGCGCGGCCGCTCAAGGAACACTTGGAACAATTGGCGAATCTCGCTCGGTTGCCTGAGCTTCGCGATGTCGTGAAGACGCTCGAGCGCAGAATGCGCGATCGCACGGAAAGCTGAAGCGGTTCTCCTTCTTTACGCGGAAACCGCTCGCGTAGCCGCCGCGGGAGGCTTGCGGGCCGTCACGACGGTGCGCTCCAGAATCAGTTCGGCCTCATCCACCAGTTGCTGGAGGCGCCGCATGTAGTAGCGTGCCTGAAATTGCTCGGGCGGCAGCGTCATCTCCAGGAAGTAGGCAATGGCTTCGATGGAACTCAGCGGCTGGCGCAACTCATGCACCAGCTCACCGATCGCTTGCTTGCGCGACCGGTTCCAGGCTGGGAGTTTCGAAGTAGGCAGGTGTTTCAACCAGAATCGAAGGAGCAACAGCGGACATTGTATCGGCATTCCCTTCCGTGCGCCCAATCATCGACCAAGATGACGAGCGCAGAACTTAGGCGTGAAAAAAATTTATACCGCCAAAGTCATGCGCGCGTCAAGGGAATCCGGAAAGTTTTTTTCTTTGGGAATCCACGAGTGTCGCAACGTGAAGTGGGCGACGGTTTATGCCCGTTTCGGACACCGGGCGGATGCCTCTAGAATTGTAGAAGCGCTCATTCGCAAGGGAGGCATCGTGCACCGCTTCATGAAAGCCGCCGCGCTCCTGATCCTGTTTCCGGCCGCGGCGTGGACGCAGATCCCGGCGATCAAACTGCATGGCATCGTGAACGCCGCCAGCTTCGCAACTCCCGGTTTGCCGTCCGGTTCCATCGCGCAGGGATCGATCTTCTCGATCTTTGGCTCCGCGCTTGGGCCTACCGACGGCGTTTCGGCAACCACCTATCCGCTGGCAACCACGCTCTCCGGTGTCTCGATTAGCCTCACCCAGGGATCCACTACCGTCGCCGCGCTTCCCGTTTTTGTCCGCGAAGACCAGATCAACGCCGTCATGCCGTCCAACGCGCCGCTGGGGTGGGCCTCGTTGCGCGTGACTCGCAACAACGCGCGCAGCAACTTTTCGCCGGTGTTCATCGTTCACGACAGTCCGGGTATCTTCACCTTCACGGGCACCGGTCTGGGTCCCGCGGTGATGCGCAACTTCGTCGATCCGGCCACTGTTCAGGAAAATTCACTGCAAGCGCCGGCTAAACCGGGCCAGACTGTGACGCTGTACCTCACGGGACTGGGCCCGATCACCGCGCCCGACAACGTTGAGCCGCCGGTCGGCACGTTGGCCACTCCGGTCGAAGTTTGGATCGGTGGCGTTCCCGCGACCATCGCGTACAGCGGCCGCTCTCCCTGCTGCTCGGGATTCGACCAGATTGATTTTCAAGTCCCGGCCAACGCACCCACCGGTTGCTGGGTTCCGGTTGAAGTGCGCACTTCGCATGCCCGCCCGAGCTTCGCCAGCATGGCGATCAGTTCGAATGGCGCGACGTGTTCGGATCCCGCGAATCGCTCCGCCGCTGCCCTGGTGAATGGCGAATCGCTCGGCATCCTGACGCTGACGCGCATGACGATTCATGAGGACCTGGGCGTGAACGCTCAAGTCGACATCACCGACGACTTCCTCGGGTTCACCGCGGAGCGTCACACCGCCAGCCGCTTCGCCTTCGCTCCCTGGATCTCGCTTCCGCCGCCGGGCACATGCACGGCATTTCGCGCCATCGACGATTTCTTCGAAACCGGGCAAGTGCCGGACTTGCCGGCCGCCACAAGACTGGACGGTGGAACGCAATTCGAAATCGCCGGTGTCGCGGGCCAGCGCTCGGTGCCGGTACTTGGCATTGGCGGACCGGTCGGCTCCTTGTTGCCGCTGTTCTCTCAGCCGAACACTCTGTTCCTTTCGCCGGGTGATTACACGGTGAGCGGAACCGGCGGCGCTGAAGTCGGCGCTTTTCAGGCTTCGCTCACAATGCCCACTCCGCTCACCTGGACCAACCGCGATCAAACCACCAACGTCATTCGCGCTCAACCATTGACTCTCACATGGTCGGGCGGAGCGGCCGGCCAGCAAGTTTACGTCCTGGGAGTGAACTCGGATCTCCCCACCAATTCGAGCGCGCTGTTTCTTTGCACCGCTCCAACCGGCGCGAACAGTTTCACGATCCCACCCGAACTCTTATCCGCGCTTCCGGCGACGCAGCCGAACGTGCTGAGTTCCAAGAGCGCCGTCTATCTGATGTCGACAAGCGAAACTCCGTTCAGCGCCAACGGTCTTAAGACCGCGCGTGGGTTTGCAGTCTACGTAAGCGGCAAGACCGTGAGGTTCCAATGAGACCAGCAACCAAGACTGTCATGCTGATGCTGGCATTGCTGCCGGGTTGTTGCGGTTTGCTGGCCCAGTCTCCAGGCAATGGCGCCACAGCGCACGGACCCTTGAACTGGATGTTGCAGATTCCCGACTGGCTCGACCAACTGCGGAACAAAATATTTCCGCCTCCGCCGCCTCCGCGTCCGCCGGCCGGTTTCGGCTGGACGGTAAAATGCGAAGACGGCGTCCTGGTTATCTACGGATACTATGAACATTACCCCGGCGTGAATGCAAGTAATCCCGACGTCGGCCGGATGCCCACCAACATTCCGTGCGAGGACCAAGAGAGCACGGACCCGAACGGGAATCGCGCACCCAATGCCAACTCAGCGGCGCCCGTCCAGAACACCCCGCAGACTCCGGCGCAAGGTTCCAACCCGTCGCCCCCGCCTGCGCAGGGCAAGGGCGGCAAGGCAGTCGCTAAGCTGGACGGTCCGGCAAGTCTTCGCGGCGTCACGCCGGCGGCGAATTCCGCCAGCGGCGCTTTCACCTTCACGCTTCCCTATCGAGAGCTCGGAATTGTTCCGTTCGCCCCGGAAAATTCGCCCAATCCGACCGTCTCGTGCGCGAGCCGGCTGAACCCCACGGCCTTCTTCGTCGATCACATCCAGGGGAACGTCACGCGATACAACCTGTGCACCGGGGACCCGGTTGCCGTGATCAACGTGACTTCGCATCCACTGCAGGTCCGCGTGACTCCGGACGGCGCGCAAGCCATCGTCACCAGCTTTGACAACGCCATCACGTTTATCGACACCGCTACCAACCAGATCACCAAGGTGCTGCAGCCGGGCGCATCTCCATCCGGCCTCGCCATCGCGTCCGACGGCTCCTACGCGCTGGTAACCAATTACGACAGTGCCGGCGTGGCGCTGCTGGTGGTAGACATTCCTTCCAAGTCCGTCATCGGCACGATTCCGCTCGACGGCATCTTCCCTCAATCGGTCTTTCTAAATCCCGACAACACACTGGCATGGGTGACGTACCCGTGGACCAATGTTGTCGAGGCCATCGACATTCTGACCGGCACGGTCACTCGCAGCCTGTCCATTCTGAATCCCTTCGATGTTGCATTCAGCCCGAACGGCACGCGCGCCTATGTGGCCAGCGGCGCCGGATCCGTCAAGATCATCGACACGGGAACCTATCAGACCATCGCATCAGTTCCAGCCGGACCGGGCGCCTGCGATCTGCAAGTCTCTCCGGATGGCCACATCGTCTCGGTAAACAACTACCTCGGCAAATCATTTACGTTGTTCGATGCGCGCTCGCCGTCATCGGCCGTGACGATTCCCAGTGGAGAATTCCCGCGCGGCGCCGCTACCGTTCCGGTCGAGTGACTCGGCCAACGGCTCGCTGGCTCTCGATGGCGCTGCCTGTTATCCTAGATGATTAGGCTCGCCAACTATCCATCGAGTGCGCTCGAGCCAGAGGTTTTATCATGTCAGGACATTCCAAATGGGCGACCATCAAGCACAAGAAGGCCGCCACGGACGCCAAGCGCGGAAAGATTTTCACGCGCATTATCAAGGAGATCATGATTGCCGCCCGCTCCGGCGGCGATCCCGACGCCAATCCCCGGCTGCGCACCGCCATCACCGCCGCCAAGGACGTCAGCATGCCGCAGGAGAATATCAAGCGCGCCATCATGCGCGGCACCGGCGAGTTGGAAGGCGGCCAGATCGACGAGATCATTTCGAAGGCTACGGTCCGGGCGGCGCCGCCGTCCTGGTTCAGGTCGCTACCGACAATCGCAATCGCACCGTGAGCGAGATCCGGCATGTCTTCTCAAAGAACGGCGGCAACCTGGGCGAACTCGGCAGCGTCGCCTGGATGTTCGAGCGCAAGAGCAACATTCTCGTTGAAAAGGACAAGGCCGGCGAGGATCAACTCATGGCCATCGCGCTGGACGCCGGCGCCGAAGATCTGCGCGACGCCGGCGACCAGTGGGAAGTAATCTCCGCGCCGGAAGCGCATGAAGCGGTCTCTGAACGCGATCCAGGCCGCTGACATCCCCACCAGTTCCGCGGAAATCGGCATGCTTCCGAAAAATCTCATGAAGCTGGAAGGCAAGAACGCCCAGGCCATGCTGCGCTTGAGCGAAGCGCTCGAGGAGCACGACGACGTTCAGAATGTGTATTCCAACTTCGACGTCGACGAAAAGGAACTTGAGGCGATGGCTTAGCCCGCGATGCGCATTCTGGGCATTGACTGCGGCACCGAGCACACCGGCTACGGTTTGATCGAGAGCGACGGCCGGTGTCACCGGATGGTCGCCGCCGGCGCGATCCACACCAGCGCCCGGGAAGCGCTCCAGATGCGCTTGCTCGATATCGCCAAGGGACCTGCGGCAGGTGATTGCCACGCACCAGCCTGATTCGGCCGCCGTGGAAGAAGTCTTCTATGCGCAAAACGTCAAGACCGCGCTGAAGCTGTCGCATGCGCGCGGCGTGGTGCTGGCCACCATCGCGGAAGCCGGCCTGGCGGTGGGAGAATATTCGCCGCTCGAAATCAAGACCAGCGTGGTCGGCTACGGCCGCGCCGAAAAGCAACAAGTGAAACAGATGGTGCATTCGCTGCTTGGCGCTCGAGACGGAAATCGAATCCGAAGACGCTTGCGACGCCATCGCCGTGGCCATCTGTCATGCCACGCACGCCGGCTTTCGCGCCCGGTTGGGAGCGGCGCGATGAGACCGCTCCTGGCGTTGCTTGCTGCTGTCATCTGCGCCCTAGCCGAGCGCCGCTCCGCGGCTGATGTACAGCAAGTACTTCAAGGGCAGCGTGCCCGAGTACGTTGCCATCACAGTCGAGCCCGACGGCAAGGCCACCTATCAGGAAGCCAAGGAGGACGACAACCCCATTCGCATTCAGTTGTCCGCCTCCGACGCCCAGACGTTGTTCGATCTGGCCGCCAAGCTGGACCATTTTCAGCACCCGCTGGAATCCGGCCTGAAGGTCGCCAACATGGGCGTCAAGACGTTCGCGTTCACAGACGGCGCGAGACCAGCACGAGGTTCAATTCAACTACTCGATGGACGAAAACGCCAAGGCGCTGCTGGACTGGTTCGAGCGCATCGCCGAAAGCGAAGGGCACTTCATCAGCCTGGATCGCACGCGTGCACTACGACAAGCTCGGCGTGAACGACGTTCTGCTTCACTTCCAGCTCAGTTGGGATCGCGGACGCATCGTGGCGCCCGAGCAGTTCCTGCCGCTGCTCGATCGCGTGGCGAAAAACGAAAGCTACCTGCACATCGCCCGGGAGCGCGCCGCGGCTCTGGCGGAAGCGATTCGCAATCCGCTGCCGCCGCCCGCAAAGACGCGGCCATGAAGAAGCTCAGCCTGTTCGTGCTGCTGGCCTGCGCCGCGCTCGTTTCGGCGCAAATCGGTCCAGGGCAATTCGGTCCCGCACAGGCTGAACAAGACAGCCTGAATCGCGCTCTTGGCTGAGACCGGCAACAGCCCGGTTGAAGTGTTGCACGCCATCGAGCATCATCTGAAGAAATTTCCCGACTCGCCGCGCCGCGACGAGCTCGAACGCGCTTTGGCGAAGACCGCCATCGATCTCAAAGACGACCGGCGTGTCATTGAATATGGAGCACGAGTCCTCGAACGCGATCCGGACAACGTGCAGTTTCTCGAGCCGGTGGCCACCGCGCTGCTGCGCAAGGGCGACAAAGCCAGTGCGGAGCGCGCTCTCGAACTACGCTCGCCGGCTCGAACAACTGATCCAGGCCAACTACAGAAACGACAAGTTTCTCCCGGGCGGCGGGCCGTCGGTGGCCAAGCGGAAAGACGAATTCGATCGCAGCCAGGCGCGCGTCCGCATTCTCGAAGCTCGCGCCCAGGGACTGCTGGATCGCAAGGAGGAAGCAATCCGTCTGGCCGAGGCCAGCTACACAATTTTCCCCAGCGTGGAAGGCGCGCGCGAAGCGGCCCGGTGGCTGGCTGCCGCGGGCAAGGATCGCGAGGCGCTCGGATATTTCGCGCAGGCGTTTACCATCGCCGGACTGCGCTCGGCAGATCAAGATGGCGCCAAGGATCGCGAAAAGATGGGCGAGCTGTACCGAAAATTGAACGGCTCGGAAAACGGTCTGGGCGACATGATCCTGAAAGCCTACGACGAGACCTCGCAACTGCTGGCAGGGCGGCGCGCCGAGCTGCGGTTGCTGGATCCCAACCATCTGGTATCACGACCCCGCGCAGTTTACTCTTTCCAGTCTGGATGGCGACAAGCTGACGCTGTCCTCGCTCGGCGGCAAAGTCGCGGTGCTCGACTTTTGGGCTACCTGGTGCGGTCCCTGCCGCGCTCAGCACGCGCTCTACGAAGAGGTGAAAGCCAGATTCAAAGACGAGCAGGACGTGGTCTTCCTCTCCGTCGATACCGACGAGGACCATGCGCTGGTCCGGCCGTTCTTGGAATCGCATGAAGTGGACGCAGAAGGTTTACTTTGAAGATGGACTGCAGAGTCTGCTGCAGGTCGGCAACATTCCCACCACCATCATTTTCGGCAAGCAAGGCGAACTGGCGAGCCGCATGATCGGCTACCTGCCGGATCGATTCGTGGACATGTTGAGCGAGCGGATCGACGAAGCTTTGGGGAAGCCTGGCGCCAGCCAGCGTCCCAGGCCCCGGTCAAGCCGCCGGCTCTCGCGCAATGACGACGCCGGCAGTTTCAACCGCGTGATCTGGATCGTGCTCGACAGCGTCGGCATCGGCGAAATGCCGGACGCGGCCGCCTATGGCGACGTGGGCAGCGACACGCTGGGCAACATCGCGCGGCAACGGACGCTGCACCTTCCGAACATGGCTCGTCTTGGACTGGGCAACATCAAGCCGCTCGCGCACGTCGATCCCGCGACGCATCCAACCGCCGCCTTCGGACGCTGCGCTCTCGCGTCGCCAGGCAAGGACACAACTACCGGTCATTGGGAGATGGTCGGCATTCATCTCGCAAACCGTTTCCGCTTTATCCGCGCGGTTTTCCTCCCGAGATCATGGACGAGTTCGAGCGCCGCATCGGGCGCGGCACGCTCGGCAACTGCGCGGCCTCCGGCACCGAGATCATCAAGGAGCTGGGCGAAGAGCACATGCGCACCGGCAAGCCCATCGTCTACACCTCGGCCGACAGCGTGTTTCAAGTCGCGGCGCATGAAGAAGTGATCCCGCTGTGGGAGCTCTACAAGATCTGCGAAACCGCGCGCGAGATTCTGCGCGGACCCTATGAAGTGGGGCGCGTGATCGCACGGCCGTTCATCGGCAGCCCCGGCAGCTTCACGCGAACGCCCAACCGCAAGGACTACGCGGTGCCTCCGCCCAAAGGCATGCTGCTCGATCAGCTCGAAGCGAACAACGTTCCCGTCTCGAGCGTCGGCAAGATCTTCGACGTTTTCCTCGGCCGCGGCATCGGCGATCACGAAAAGACCAAGAACAACGCCGACGGCATGGCCAAGACGCTGGAGGCGATGGAGCAACTCGAGCGCGGATTGCTGTTCGTCAACCTGGTGGACTTCGATCAGCAGTTACGGCCATCGCAACGATGTCGAAGGCTACGCCCGGGCGCTCGAGGAATTCGACGCCTGGCTGCCGTCGCTGTACGCGAAGCTGAGCGCCGGCGATCTGCTCATTCTGACGGCGGATCATGGGTGCGATCCCACCACGCCGTCCACCGATCACAGCCGCGAGTACGTGCCGCTGCTGGCATACCGCCCTCGCAAACCGGAAGGCGTTAATCTGGGTGTGCGGAGCACGCTGTCGGACATCGGTCAAACCGTGGCCGATGAATTTCAATACGAAAATTTCGGAAGGAGAAAGTTTCCTGGCGGCGATTGCATAGTCTGTCAGGATCCTCAACCATGCGTCGGCCCATCATGGCAGGCAACTGGAAGATGTACAAGACGCCCGTCGAGACGTCGTACGTTCTTCGAAAAATTCCGGCCGTTGGTGTCCGGCGTCACGCATTGCGAAGTTGTGATTTGTCCTCCCTACGTGGATCTCCAGGCGGCTGTCGACGCTGCCCAAGACACTGTGATCGAGATCGGTGGACAGAATCTGTTTTGGGAACAGCGAGGCGCTTACACTGGCGAGGTCTCGGGACAGATGCTTCGCGCCGCAGGCTGCCGTTGGGTGCTGGTGGCTCACAGTGAGCGCCGGCAATACTTCGGCGAGACTAATGAAAGCGCGGCGAAGAAGATCTTGGCGGCGCTCGAAGCGGGGCTCACGCCGATCTACTGCGTCGGCGAGAGTCTGGATGATCGTGAGGCGGGCCGCACTGAGCGCGTGCTGGAAACGCAGTGCCAAGGCGGTCTCGCGCGGCTCAGCGCCGAGCAATTCGACAAACTCGTCCTCGCCTATGAGCCATGTTGGGCCATCGGCACCGGCAAAGTGGCCACGCCTGAAATCGCCGCTGACGCGCATCGGTTCATTCGCGATCAGATTCGCAAGCTGTTCGGTCCCGCCGCGGCCGCTGCTTGCCGGATTCTGTACGGCGGCAGCGTGAAGCCTGACAACGTCCGCGGCCTGATGGCGCAGCCCGAGATCGACGGCGCGCTGGTAGGCGGCGCGAGTCTCGATCCGGTTTCGTTCGCCTCCATCGTAAACTTCTAGTTATGCGATTCGTGCTCGCATTGTTCGCCGCGGTTGTTGCCTGCGCGGAAACGGCGCCGCTCGCCGAACCGTACCGGTCGCTGGTCGATCTCGCCCAGGCCGCGCCTCCGGAGTTCGGCGCCGACGCTTTGCTGCGAATCGTCGAATCGGGCAAGATCACCGATCGCGACGCGCGACGCGACCTGGTGGAGCAGGCCTTCCGTCTTGCGGCCGGTGCGAAGTTTCCAGTCCGCCTGCGGGCGCTGTCGCGCACCACCAGCGATACACGCACCGGTTCTCTGAGCCAAGCCTACGAATTGAAACTCGACGCTCTGTCGCTCGAGAGCCGCGCCGTGGAGGACATGCTGAAGATCGATCCAGCCCGTGCGCGCGTGATGTTTCGCGACATTCCGCCGCTGGCGCTTGCGCCTCTCACGTGCGACGACGGTCTGGTCTACGATGTAGCGGACTACTATCGCGCGCTAGGCGCGGTGGTCAACGGCTCGTTCACCAAAATCGAGCGCAGCAAAGAAGAGCATCTCAATTTTCTGCTCGACTACATCGGCCAGATCGCCTCCGCGGTGCAAGCCGATCCGATGTCCCAGACGATTCAGAGCGCCGGATTGACTGAACCGGAGCGCGATGCCGCCTCGATCCGCTTGAACGGAATGCTGCAGCACCTGCAGACCTCGAAGTGCAACGAGCAACCCAAGCCGGTTCACTATTGGCAATCCGCGGAGTCGAAACGGCTGCTCGATGACGGACTGCGTCTGCGCTATGTCGACGGCAAGCTGCTGACCGAAGCCGAGCGCTCCTCGCCCGAATGGCAACAGCGGTTGACGGATTACCTGAGCGCCGTGGCGGCCTGGTCGCCGTCGGAAGACGAATCGGAAGCCGACTACTACAACGAGAAGTCGCTGGTCTTCATCGCGCTGGTGGAACTGATCCCGCCCGGCCCGGAGCGCGACAAAACTCTGAACATCTTCGTCGACTTCGTTAGCAATTCCAGCTTTGAACAGCACAGCCCGGTGGAGTGGTATTTCCAGGCGAAGTCGATGCTGGATCGCGCCCGCATCACCAACAACGGCGAGCCATCCAAGGTTGTCGAGGCATTCGCGCGCTCCGGCAATTCAGTGCTGGTGCTCGAAACCGCGCTTGACAAAACGCTGGGACCGGCGCGGCCTCAGTCCTGAAGCAGAGCTTCGGGTTCGGCGACCTGCTGCTTCACCGCCTTCTTGCGGCGGAATCCGAGCTTCGCCAGCCGTTTGCTGAAGCCCTCCATGTAGACATAGACGACCGGCGTGATGTACAGCGTGAGGAGTTGCGAAACCAGCAGGCCTCCGACCACCGCCAAGCCCAGCGGCCTGCGAGCCTCCGCGCCAGCGCCCAAGCCAAGCGCGATAGGCAGCGTGCCCATGAGCGCCGCCATGGTGGTCATCATGATCGGGCGGAAGCGCACCAGGCAGGCGTCGTGGATGGCGTCGGAGGCGGCGAGGTTCTGCGAGCGCTGGGCTTCGAGCGCGAAGTCGATCATCATGATGGCGTTCTTCTTCACGATGCCGACCAGCATGATGATCCCGACGAATGAGTAGATGTTCAACTCGTTGTGGAACAGCAGCAGCGTAGCGAGCGCGCCCAGACCGGCCGACGGCAGGCCGGACAGAATCGTGATGGGGTGGATGAAGCTCTCGTACAGGATTCCGAGCACCATGTAGATCACCAGGATCGCCATCACCAGCAGCAAACCCATGCCGGTGAGCGAGGACTGGAAGGCTGCGGCGACACCCTGGAAGGTGGTCCGGATGTCAGGCGGAAGTGTTTCGCGCGCCGCCTGCTCCACCTGAGCGACGCCATCGCCCAGCGACGTGCCCGGCGCCAGATCGAACGACAGCGTGACCGACGGCATCTGCCCCAGGTGCGTCACAGAAAGCGGTCCCACCGAGTTGCGCGGCTTGGTGACCGCGTCCAGCGGAATCAGCTTGCCGTTCGAAGAGCGGACATAGACCAGATGCAGGGCGTTCGGGTCCTTTTGATACTGCGGCAGCAGCTCCATGAAGACCGAGTAGTCGTTGGTGGGCGTGTAGATATCGGACACTTGGCGCTGGCCGTAGGCATCGAACAACGCGCGCTCGATCTGATCGGCCGTAACGCCGAGTGCCGAAGCCCGATCGCGATCGATATCCACGATGATCTGAGGGCTGGCGATCTGAAGATCGGTGTTGACGTCCACCAGGCCCGGCAGTTCGCGCATGCGCTTTTCCATGGCGGCCGCGGACCGATACAGCTCATTGAGATCCTGCGCCTGCAACGTGTATTGGTAGACAGCGCGGCTCTGCATTCCGCCGATGCGGATGAGCGGCGGATTCTGGAGGTAGGCGCGGGCGCCGGGAATCGAATTCAGCTTGGGACGCAGTTCGTCGATGACCTGCTCGGGCGACAGCTTGCGCTCGCTACGAGGTTTCAGGCGCATCATCAAGCGGCCGGAGTTGCCGGCGCCTCCGCCCGGTCCTCCGCCGCCGGCGCTGACCGACGAGAACAATCCATCCACGTTGGGGTCGTCCAAAACGACTTTCGCCGCGGCCAACTGCGTGTTCACCATCGCGTCGAAAGAAGCTTCTTGCGGCATCTCGATGGATGCAGAGATCTGACCGGTGTCCTGATTGGGGATGAAGCCCAGCGGCAGACGCGTGTACAGAAAGTAGGTAGCGACCACGGTGCCAAGGCCAACCACCAGCATCGCGCGGCGATGCCTCAAAACGGCGGACAGAGTCCAACTATAGAAGTCACGCAGGCCGTCGAAGATACGTTCGGTAGCGCGGTATAGCGCGTTGTGCCGCTCGGTGGGAGGTTTGAGGAAGCGGCTGCAGAGCATGGGCGTCAAACTGAGCGAAACAAAGCCAGACGTCAGAATCGCCACCATGATGACGACCGCGAACTCGTGGAACAGACGCCCGATGATTCCGCCCATGAACAGCACCGGAATGAACACGGCGGTGAGCGACATCGTCATCGAAAGGATGGTGAATCCGATTTCCTTGCCGCCTTCGAGCGCCGCTTCCATGCGCGTCTTGCCCATCTCCATGTGCCGGACAATATTCTCCAGGACCACGATGGCATCGTCGACGACGAAACCCACTGCGAGCGTGAGCGCCATGAGCGAGAGATTGTCCAGCGTGTACCCGAGCAGCGACATGGCGGCGAACGTGCCGATCACCGACAAGGGCAGCGCCAGGCTGGGGATGACGGTGGCGGAGACGTTTCGCAAAAAGAGGAAGATCACCAGCACCACCAGCACCATGGCGAGCTTGAGCGAAAACTTCACGTCGTTCACGGATTCGCGGATCGAGCTGGAGCGGTCAAAAACCACATCCAGGTTGATCGCGGGGGGCAGCATCTGCCGGAACTCGCGGAAGCAGCGCCAGGATGCGATCCACCACCTCCACCGTGTTCGTTCCGGGCTGCCGCTGCACGGCGAACATGATGGACCGGGTAGTGTTGTACCAGGCGTAGTTCTTGTCGTTTTCAACTCCCTCGATCACCTGGCCGAGGTCTTCGAGCCGGATCGGGGAGCCGTTGCGATAGCTCACAATCAGCGGCCGGTATTGTTCCGCGTTCAAAACCTGGCCGCTGGCTTCGACAGTGAAGGCCTGGTGGGGTCCCCACAGGGTGCCGGACGGAAGGTTGGCGTTGTGCTGGCTAATGGAGCCTTCGACTTCGTCGATGCCGATGCCGCGCGCCGCCAGCTTGCTGGGATCGAGCTGCACGCGCACGGCGTATTTCATGGAGCCGAACACCTGCACCTGCGCGACGCCGTTGATGGTGGAAATGCGGGGCGCGATCATGGTTTCGGCATACTCGTCCACGGTTTGCGGCGCCACCGACTTGGAATTGAGCGACATCAGCAGGATGGACTGGTCGGCTGGGTTCGTTTTGCGAACCGACGGCGGAGCCGGCATGTTGGGCGGCAGCCTTCTCAGAACAGAAGACACCGCGGCTTCAACGTCCTGAGCCGCCGCGTCGATGTTCCGGTCCAGCACGAACTGCAAGGTGATGCTGGTGTTGCCGCGGACGCTCGAGGAAGTCATCGAATCGAGTCCGGGAATGGTGGAAAACTGCCGTTCCAGCGGGGTTGCGACCGACGACGCCATGGTCTCGGGACTGGCGCCCGGCAGGCCGGCGCTGACCTGCATGGTGGGGAAGTCGATGATCGGCAGGTCGTTCACCGGCAGGGTGCGATAGCCGACCACACCGAACAGCAGAATGGCCATCATCACCAGCGCCGTCATGACCGGCCGCCGGATAAATAATTCGGTGATGTTCATGCTATCTTGTCGACCGCCGCACTACGCACTAACCTGAATAGGCGCGAACCGAGAGGCTGGCGTTACTTGGTTCTGTGTTTTCCTCACGTTAACTTTGCGTGTCGGGCCCAAAGCGAGTATACAACGCCCACTATATCCTACGTTACAGGCTTGGGTTCGTTTTGCAAAACCTGAGGCTCGAACGGGGGCCCTGGGCTAGCGGCGCGACTTGACGGCCGCGAACTCGATCCAATTGCCGTCCGGATCGGAGACCATCATGATGCGGGCGATGGCGCCGAAATCGCGCGGCTCAAGTACGATCTTAGCACCCCGGGCCTTAAGCGTCGCGGCGGTTGCGTCCAGGTCGTCCACCATAAAGGTGAAATAACGGAAGCCGAGGGCATCGGTGATATTGCCGGTGTGCGCCGGGAGGTTGTCATGCAGACCGGGCCAGAACTTGATCTGGGTTTTTCCGGCCATGAATCGATACTCTTTGGCGCCGTTCAGGCTGGCGGGGGCGATGGGTTCGTCTTCCGGGAGGCCGAGGACCTGGCCGTAAAATTCGCGCGACTTTTCGGCGTTCGACACCGTCAGGCCGATAGCGATCCGGTCCAGCCGGGCCATGCTGTCGTCCGGCATGCCGACCAGCTCGATAGGGTTGCCATCCGGGTCGGCCACGAAGGCGACCTGAGCGCCTTTCGTCTGTGCAGCAATGCGGCGCGGCTCCGGGCCTCCGTTCGTCTTCCAACGCGCGAGGATGGAATCGAGATCGGTGACGTAGATAGTAAGCAGGCGGAACCCGACCGCTTCGCGCGCGGCCGCGGGATGCTTGGCGGCTTTCGGAAATGCGCGCAGCTTGATGGTGGCGGTGCCGGAAAGATAGCGCGTCATCGTGGTGCCGTCCGGCATCGGCAGCGGAGTGGTTTCGTTGAGGCCGAGCACGCCTCCGTAGAAAGCTTTGGCCTTGTCCATGTCGCTGACGACGATGCCGACGTCGAGCGTGGGTTTCACGGTGGCGATGGGGGCGTTCGCGGCGTTGGTCATGAGTGGAATCGCAAGTAAGAAGCAAAGGAGCCTGCCGTGCAATGGTTGCCTCGCAATCAGGCTTAGTCTAGCGCATCGTGGGTTGCGATCGCGTGCGCTGCACCGCCCACGCGATTGTGTTTGCGTCGTGCGCCGCGATGAACTATGATTCCTTGAGCGGGCAGCCCTTTGGGGTGTTGCTCGCAGTCCCGGAGTCGCAAACTCCTGCTCACTGCGGCTCCGGGATCTCAGTCGCCTGCCGCTCTAGCCGGCGAAGTATCCGCCAACGGTTCCTGGACTTCCGACGGGCGGAATGGCTGCGCCAACATGAACAGCAGGCCGGAGCTGCGTTCGTCCTGAAACCCTTTCAGCCCAACCTTCATACCGTCGAGTCCAGCCGCGGGAACATCGACGTACGTTCCGAAGATCCGGTCCCACCAAGGAAACAAGTCGCCCAGGTTGGCATTCTGCTCAGAGATCTCGTCGGAGTGGTGGACTCGGTGCATCTCGGGAGTAACGAATATCCTTCGCAGGGGCTTCTCGATCCAAACCGGAAGACTGGCGTTGGCGTGGCTCACAAACTCTTGCACGACTCCAGCCAGTTCGACGGCCAGAACAGCTACCGGCGGCGCAGCGAACAGGGCGATGGCAGGGTAGTAGATGGCGTGCACGAAGAGGCCTTCCAGCGGGTGGTTTCTAAAACCTGTGGATAGGTCAAGATCGGGATCGGAATGATGCACCTGATGAGCTCTCCACAGGAGAGGAACCGAGTGGAGCGCGCGATGCAGGCCGTATCTGAGGAGATCGAGCAGAAGAAAAGCGAGGATGCAACGAACAGCCAGGGGTAGCCAAGGCCGGTTGAGAATGCCGAATCGATTATGCTCCGCCGCCACCGCCAGGGCTACTGCGCTGCCGCGATAGAGCAGCAGTGAAATTCCTGTGTAGATGGCCAGCAAGCCGGCATGATTCCGCCAGCGGCGCACCAGTTTCTCCGACACGGCGCGCCAGGGACGGAGCATCTCCCAAAGGGCGACCGCCAGAATCATTACGGCAAAGATGGCCCAGTAAGTCTGGGCCTCGATGGCAATCCAGGACATTGCGGCGGCGCTCCTCTGGCTAACGGCCGCGTTTTTTTCGGGCGACGATCACGATGGCTCCGATTCCCACAGCCATAAGGATCACGAGACTGGGTTCGGGCACGGCCGGAACCACTCCCGCGAATGCCGGGAGACTTCCGATCGTGAGAATCGCGGCGACGCGCAACGCGCTAACCCAACGAGTGCTCATTCCGATTTCTCCTTAACGGCCGCGCTTCTTTCGAGCCAGCACTACAATGGCACCGACGCCGACGGCCGTGAGCGCCACCATGCTTGGTTCTGGAACGACGGAGCTGGTTCCGGCGAAAGCCGGCAGGCCAGCCATAATGAGCACCGCAAAGCGGAGCCAGGTGTGAGATGGATGGTTCATGTGTCCTCCCAGGAGAGCGAACTAGCGGCCGCGCTTTCTCCTGGCGACCAGCACGACGGCGCCGACACCAATCGCGGTAAGTACGACCAGGCTTGGTTCCGGCGTCTCGGCTGTGACGGCGGCAAAGACGGGCAGACTGAACAGCACAAATACCCCTGCGAACCGGAGCCAGGTACGAGATTGATTGTTCATCGGTCCTCCATCGAGAACGCCACTTTAGCGTCCGCGCTTTTTTCTGGCAAACAGCACCACCGCACCGACGCCTACGGCTGTAAGCGCAACCAGGCTAGGCTCAGGGACCACAGATGGCTGGCCGGCGAAGAGCGGCAAACCAGCCGCGATGAAAACCCCGGCGAACCGGAGCCAGGTACGAGATTGATTGTTCATCAGTCCTCCATCGAGAACGCCACTTTAGCGCCCGCGCTTTTTTCTAGCCAGCACGATGATGGCTCCAACTCCCACGGCTGTGAGCGCCACCAGGCTTGGTTCCGGCGTCACGGCCTCGATGCCAGCGAATGCCGGAAGGCTTGCCACGATGAAAACCCCTGCGAACCGAAGCCACCCGCGAGATCGATCAGTCATAGAGTCTCCCTTGGAAACGCGATCCGGCTGGGCGCAATTCCGCGTCTGCCGTAGTAGGATAAACGGGGTCGAGCCCTGGGTCAAGCACGAATCGCGCAGCAGCAAGTGAATCTGTACTAGTACTTCTTCAACGGCTGGTGCGTGGTCCTACATCTCACGCCGGTTTTCGAGTGACTTCCCCATGGTCACCTCGTCGGCGAACTCCAGGTCGCTGCCCACCGGGATGCCCATGGCGATGCGCGTCACCTTGACGCCCAGCGGTTTCACCAGGCGCGAGAGGTAAACCGCAGTGGCTTCGCCTTCCACGGTTGGATTGGTGGCGAGGATCAGCTCCTTGACGTCGCCGTTTTGAAGGCGCCCGATCAGGTTGGCGATGCGCAATTGCTCGGGACCGATGCCGCGCAGCGGCGAAAGCGCGCCGTGCAGCACGTGGTAGAGGCCGTTGGAACTGGCGCGTGGTCTCGACGGGCAGGATGTTGTGCGGCTCTTCGACCACGCAGATCACACTACGGTCGCGGTGCGGGTCGCGGCAGAAATTGCACTGCTCGCCAGTCGCTGATGTTGTTGCAGAGTTCGCAGATGCCGAGCTGGTCTTTGACGTCCACCAGCGCCTGCGCCAGGTGCTGGGCATCTTCGCGCGGCGCGCGCAACACATGGAAAGCCAGGCGCTGGGCGGACTTCTGGCCGATGCCTGGCAGGCGCTTGAATTCCTGGATCAGACGCGCGAGCGGTTCGGCGAAGTCGGGCATGGGGCGAGAGAGTCGGGGCGCTGGCGCAAGCTACATCAATCCTGGAGGCAGGCCCAGGCCGCCCAGCAGGCCGCCCATTTTCTCCTGAGCGGCTTCGTCCACCTTTTTGGAGGCTTCGTTGAAAGCCGCCATCACCATGTCCTGCAGCATCTCGACGTCGCCGGCCACTTCCGGATCGATCTTGACGGCGGTGACGTTCTTCTTGCCGTCCATGTGTACCGTCACCATGCCGCCGCCCGAGGAGGCTTCCACGCGGATCAGCGCGATCTCCTCCTGCAGCTTCTTCTGCATCTGCTCGGCCTGCTTCATCATGGCCTGCATGTTTCCGGGAAGTTTCATGTCTTATTCCTTTAGATTGCGCACCACGCGCACCTGGGCGTCGGGGAACGTCTCCTGAAACCGGCGCACCTCGGGATGGGCGAGAGCGCGCGCCGGAGACGTCGTCCGCTTGCGGCTTGGCGATGGCGGCTTGAGCTCGCCACGGGAGTTCCGAACGTGATCCTGATTCGCATCGGCGCGGCCGGCGATTTTTTGCACCGCTTTCAGGATATCTTTTTCGTTCATCGCCAGTCTGAATTCTTCCGGCGCCGTAAAATGCAATTCGCCTTTTGCCTCGGCGACGGTGGAGTGTTCGACGGCGTCGGCGGTGAATTGCATGCCGAGTTCGAGCAGAGCCGAGTGGAGGCGGTCGCGCCAGGAAGCGTCGCTGGAGGGCGGAGCCGGAGTTGGCGCGGGAACTGGAGTTGGAGCAGGCGGAGCAGTGCTGGCGGGGTTCGCACTTTGCGCGGCCGTAGGCGCCGGCTTCTTCGGTGGCGGCGGCTTCGGCGGACTCGGGTTTCCACCGCCGCCTACCAGGCTCGCCAGAGCTTCTTCGATCGGCAGGAGCCGGCCGGCCTGCACCAGCCGCAGCAAACCGATCTCGAGATGCAGCCGCGGCTGCAGCGAAAACTGCAGATCCTTGAACAGATCGAGCGTGAGCTGCAGGTAGCGCGTCAGGTCTTCTTCGGAAAACCCGGCGGCGATTTCGGCCAGCCGCTCCTGCTCGGCGGGCGATGGCAGCGATGAGGCGCGTGTTGGCGCCCGCGACCTTGGCCACCAGCAGATTGCGGAAGTAGCGCGCCAGCTCGCGGCAGAAATGCTGCAGGTTGCGGCCGTTGCGGTCGAGTTCCAGCACCAGGTCGAGCATGCGGCGCGAATCGTCGGCTGCGAGCGCCTGTGTCACCTGGTGCAGCGAATCGAGCGAGAACATGCCCAGCAGGCCGCGCACCTCGGCGGCGTCCAGCTTCGAGCCGCAGCAGGCGATGGCCTGATCGAGCGCCGACAGAGAATCCCGCACGCTGCCTTCGCCCACCTGCGCGAGCACGCTCAGCACTTCGGGATCCGGCCTCAATGCCTTCCTGCGCGCAGATCTCGTGCCATGCGCTTGACCACTTCTTCGAAATCCACCGAGCGAAAACTGAACTGCTGGCAGCGCGACGCGATGGTGGTCGGGATCTTGTGGACTTCGGTGGTGCACAGCACGAACACCACCCACTCGGGCGGCTCCTCCAGCGTCTTCAGCAGCGCGTTGAAGGCTTCGTTGGTGATCTGGTGCGCTTCGTCGATGATGAAAACCTTGTAGCGGTCGCGCGCCGGCCGGTAGCGGATGTTCTCGCGCAGCTCGCGCATTTCGTTGATGCCGCGATTGGAAGCGGCGTCGATTTCGATGACGTCCAGCGCGTTGCCGGCGGTGATTTCCAGGCAGCTCGCGCACACGCCGCAGGGCTGTGGCGGTGGGCCCTTGGATGCAGTTCAGGCAGCGCGCCAGAATCCGCGCCACCGTGGTTTTTCCGGTACCGCGCTGGCCCGAAAAAATGTAGCCGTGGGCGATGCGCTGCTGCGCGATGGCGTTTTCGAGCGTAGTCCGGACGTGCTCCTGGCCGATCAGCTCGGCAAACGACTGGGGCCGGTATTTCCTGGCGATGACCTGGTACATGAGACGCAGTGGGTGGAGAATAATGCCAGACCCCGGGTAATCCGCGGCACACGGGCTAAACCGCTACCGTTGCTTCCTTCCGGACCTGGCGGGGTTCGCAGCCGACCGTTGCACGAAGCCCGGAGCCTGACAACCAACCATGCTAGCATGCGTTGCGCCCCGAATCGCGGGGAAACGACCTGGGCGCCAGGTCCTGAAATGCTCGGCCGCCTCACCGCTGTGTTATGATCCCGTTTTCCGGGTTTGAAATATGCCAGCGGCGCCGGACTATCTTGGCGTTGGAGTTCGGAGGCTCATCCGCCCGATCTAAGGGTATGGTTCTCGGACGGTTGCCGGAAGAGTGACAGCGGGCGGCTTCCGGGCATCAACCGTTTGATGAGATCCGTAGTCCAAATGGCTGAAAAACGACACTTTATCGGAGGCTGTCTGGCGCTTGCGTGCGGGCTGGCTTGGCAAGGGACAGCCGTGGCTGCGGAGACCCGGATCAGTCTGGAGCAGGCAGGTTCGCGCACCGGTCCGGACTTCATGCCAGCCTACGAGGCGAAAGACGTCGTCGTCAACGGGCAGATTTCCGCGTTGCCGATCCTGGTATCCGGGTCCTACTATCTGCCGATTCAGGATGCGACAGTCTTTCGGATTGCTGTTGCAAGGAGCGGACTGGCGATTCCGGGGCCTGGCGCCGGGCGACTGGGTGGAGGCGCATGGAACCATCGCGACGCGGGAGGGCCGGCCAGTCCTGGTGCCGCGCGACATCCGCCGCCTCAGTCATGCGTCGCCGCCGCAACCGAAGGAAGTGCGGACCACGGAGTTGGGTTCGTTCCGCTACCTGGGCGTGCTGGTGACCACGCAAGGCCTGGTGGAGGAAGAAACCCAGATCGGCAGTGGCGACCTGCTGCGTTTTGGAGAACGCAAACGGCCTGGCGGTGTTTCTGCCGCTGACGCGGCGGGATTCGGGCCCGCAACTGGGCGGCTTTCGAGTGGGCGACCGCATTCGCGTGACCGGCATCGGCAACCAGTCCTGCACGCTGCCTCCGTACGATCAATTTTTCCAAGTTCTGATCGCCAGTCCGTCGGCCGTGATGGTGCTGGAGCGGGGCTGGATCATCCAGCCGCCGGTGCTGCTGGCGGCGTTGATCCTGGCGGGCGCGCTGCTGGCGATCTGGTGGTTCCGCGAGCGCCGCATGGCGGTGCTGCGCAAGCAGATCCGTTTGCTGAACACGCTGGGCGAGGAAGTGGTTCGCGCCACCTCGCCGGCGGAGATCCTGCGGCGGCTGTCGCTCACGCTGCCGGCGCTTTCCAAGGCCACCTCGGTGAGCCTGTACATTCAGAATCGCGGGACGAAGCTGCTGGAAAGCGTGCACTCGACCGATGCGGCGATGGAGGCCATTGATCGTGGAGGCTCCCGAGCGGCCCGACGCGCTGGCGGTGGCGGCCTGCTTCCGGAACCGCACGCCCGATCGCGATCCCAGATACACGCCGCAGCCCGTTTTTCCGGAAAGAGGAAGGTGTCAACGGCACTTCCACGCCGCGCTCCGTGCTGCTGGTTCCCATGCTGGCGCAAAGCGAACCGGTGGGCGTGCTGGAGGTGCGGCATGTGGAGAGCCTGCATTACTTCAGCCAGGCCGAGCAGGCCGCCATGCAGCACCTGGCGAACCAGGTAGCGACGGCGCTCACGCTGCAGGAACAGCACTCCATTCGCGAGCAGTTATTCCGCAGCGAGAAAGCTGGCGGCGGCCGGTCAGTTGATCTCCGAAGTGGCCGACGAGCTGCGCTCGCCGCTCGAGTCCATCGTGCTGCTGGCTTCCGAGTTGCAGGCGCGGCAGAACGAGCAGCCCGGTACGGAACTGGAGTCGATTCGAAACGAAGCGCGGCGGGCTTCCGACATCGTGGCGCAACTGGTCTCGTTCGGCAAAGTGGAGCAAGCCGAGGTGGCGCCGGTGGACCTGAATGCGATGCTGTCGAGCCTGCTGAAATTCCGGACGCCGGAACGGAAGGGCAAGGGAGTCGAGATTCAATCCCAACTGGCGCCCAAGCGCGCCATCGTGATGGGGTCGGCGGCACAGTTGGAGCAAGTGCTGCTGAACTTGCTGGTGGACGCGGAGAAGTCCGCCGCTGAGGCTACCGAGAAGACGATTACGGTGTCCACCAGCTTGCTCGCCAAGCGAGTGCTGGTGGAAATCGCATACCCGACGCGCTCGTCGGAGCTGCATCGCGCCGACGTCGCTGGACGGCGATCCGGCCGGCTCGGGCGCCCTGGGACTGGGGGTGTGCCGCGGCATCATTCAGAATCACGGGGGCGAGTTCCGGGTGGTGCGGGTGTCGCCGACACAGGTCCGGTTCGATGTGGAGCTGCCCACCACCGAATCGCGGCACGTGAGCAGCGACGGAGCCGGATTCTGGCGAGGCCGGACGTCAACTCACGGTGCTGGTTGTGGAGCCAGACAGTAAAGTGCAGCGGCAGATTCTTCAGTTGCTGGGCACGCGCGGCGACCGCGTGGTCCCAGTGTCGAGCGCCGAAGAAGCCGCCGACGTCGTCCAGCGGGTGCGGTTCGACATGGTGATCTGCGCGGTTCGCCTGCCGGGCCTGAATTGGGTGGAGTTCTTCGAGCGCGTGCGCCGGCACGTGGGCGGCCTGGTCCTGTTGACGGACGGATATAGCAACGACTTGGCCGATTCGTTCCGGGACGGCGAAGTCCTGATGCTGCCCAAGCCCATCGACGAGGCGGAGTTGTATCGAATCTGCCGGAGCGTTGAGGAGCGGGCGGCGGTGAACAACTAGGGGCTCCGGGCCGCCGGATTTTCCAACTGGTCCCGCTGGAATTCCACTATAATCAGAGCAAGGTCTTTCCTATGGGCTGGCGGGTTCTGCTGAGCATCGCGTTCGCGTTGGCGCTATCGGCGCAATCACAGGCTCCGGTGACGAGCAGCCCAGCTCAGGCGCCGCCCGCGAGTTCGAGCGAGGTTCCGCCGGCCAGCCAGGAACCGCCCATCAAGGTCCAGGTCAACGAGGTCATCGTGCCCGTGACGGTGACCGATGAAAAGGGCCGCTTCGTGACCGATCTCGACCAGAAGGATTTTCGGATCTTCGACGAAGGCAAGGAGCAGAACATCCAGTTCTTCACGCGCGAGCGCAGCCAGCCGGTGGTGGTCGGGTTCCTGATCGACGTGAGCAACGCCAGCCGCTTGCATTGGAAAAATTATCAGGAGTCGGCCATCGAGCTGGTGCAGAATCTGGTGCCGGGCGACAACCCCAAGTTCAGCGGCTATCTGATCGGCTATTCGAACGAAGCCGAGCTGCTGGTGAACACCACCACCGATCCCGAGCCGATGGTGCAGAAGCTGGACAAGCTGAAGCCCAGCGGAGGCGCCGCGCTATTACGATGCGATCTACATGGCGTGCACCAGCCGCAAACTGGTGCAGGGCGAACCGATCGAGCCGCGCCGCGATCCTGGTGATCGTGGGCGACGGGCACGATAGCGCCAGCAAGAAGACGCTCGATGAAGCGCTCGAGATCGCGCAGCGGAATCTGGTGACGATTTACGGCGTCAGCACGGTGGCGTTCGGATTCAACAACGAGGATGAGAAGAATCTCATCCGGCTGGCCGAGGAGACTGGCGGCACGGGTGGAGTATCCGCTGGAGGGTGTGTATGCCGATGTTGCCGGGTACTTGTCGACGCCGTCCGACGACGGCAACTATGCGTTGCGGGTCGGCACCGGCGGCTATGCCGCGGCGCTGGCGAACGGAATGTACAAGGCGGTGGAGGCGGTGGCGGGCGAAGTCACCACCCAGTACATCATCCGCTACACGCCGGATGCGGCGGACGCCAAGCGGCAGTTTCGCAATATCAGCGTGACGGTGGATCTGGCGAACGTGAAGGTACGGGCCAGGAAGGGGTACTATCCGTTCGCCCCGTAGGCGGCACGGCGGCACGCCGCTGGCCGTAAGACTAGGGCGTGTTCGGTCGATAAGCTGAATTACGCGATGTCTGCTTCTGCTGCCATTCCGACCCGCGAAGGCCGGCTGTCGGTCGTGCAGGCCGAGCTGCCCGGGCAAGGTTTGGTGAACCTGGGCGTGCTGCTGGAGGACCCTTCGGCGAATGCGCTGTGGCTGCGCTTCCGCCGCGATCTGGACTCGCTGGTAGAAGACGAAGAAGACCTGGAAGTACTGTCCGAGCTGGCCGACGATCTCGCCAGCGAAAGCCTCGGAGATTGGCGCCGGAAAGCTGTTGGAGTACCTGGAATCGACGCTGTCGGCGAGCGTGCGCATCACCGATCGCGAGTCCGGTGATGGTGGAGGATTTCTCGCGCGCCGTCGAGCGGCTGTATCGCCGGCACGTTTCGAGCAACGTGCTCCAGTTCCGGACGCATCTGCCGCGCTATTCGCTGCAGGTGGCCGCCGGGCCGTTTCTTGAGAACCGCGAAGTGACCGAAGAAGGCTGGGTCGAAACGCCCGAAGACCTGCGCATCACGCCCGACATGTTCGTGGCCGCGATCGCCGGACGCTCCATGGAGCCTCTGATTCCGGACGGCGCGCTGTGCGTCTTCCGCCGCGGCGTCACCGGCTCGCGCGATGGCCGTCTGGTGCTGGTGGAGAACCTGGAAACTTCCGGCAACAATCGCTACACCGTGAAGCGCTACCGCAGCCAGAAGATCGCGTCGGAAGAAGGCTGGCGGCACGAGCGCATCCGCCTGGAGTCGCTCAATCCCGACTATCCATCCTGGGATCTCGATCCGGAAGAAGAGAAGTACCGCATCCTGGCCGAGTTCGTGCGCGTGCTGGATTAGCGCTCAGCCGCGCCCTGCCAGTTGCCGCACTACGTAAGGAAGAATCCCGCCGTTGCGGTAGTATTCGGCTTCCATGGGGGTGTCGATGCGCACGATGGCTTCGAAGCGTTTTCTCGGAGCCGTCGTCCGCTATGGCGCGCACGCGGGCCCGCGCGCCCGATGCGATCGCGTTGGCGAATGCCTTCGATCGAGTAGCTTTCGAAGCCGGTGAGACCCAGCGATCTCGCGATTCTGATCCGGCAGGAACTGGACCGGCAGCACGCCCATGCCCACCAGGTTCGAGCGATGGATGCGCTCGAAGCTTTCGGCGATCACGGCGCGCACGCCGAGCAGCAGCGTGCCCTTGGCCGCCCAGTCGCGCGAGGAGCCGGAGCCGTACTCCTTGCCGGCGATGATGACCAGCGGCGTGCCTTCCTGCTGGTAGCGCATCGGCGGCGTCGTAGATGAACATCCGCTCGCCGTTCCGGAATGTGCGTGGTCCAGCCGCCTTCGGTTCCGGGCGCCAGCAGGTTGCGCAGCCGGATATTGGCGAACGTGCCGCGCACCATCACTTCGTGGTTGCCGCGCCGCGCGCCGTAGGAATTGAAATCGCCGGGCTTCACGCCGAGGCCGATCAGGTATTTGCCGGCCGGGCTGTCGACCGGAATCGATCCGGCGGGCGAGATGTGGTCGGTGGTGACCGAATCGCCCAGCATCGCGAGCGCGCGCAGACCGCTGAGGTCGTGCACCGACGTGCTGGGATCCACCATGTCGTCGAAGTAGGGCGCCTTGCGGATGTAGGTGGAGCGATCGCTCCATTCGTACAGGTCGCCGGCCGGAACCTTTACGCTGTTCCAGCGTTCGTCGCCCTGGAAAACTTCCGAGTATTCTTTCTGGAACATCTCGCTGCGCACGGAGCGCTTCACCACAGCGGCGACTTCTTCGGGCGTGGGCCAGATGTCCTTCAGATAAACGTCGTTGCCGGCTTGGTCCGTCGCCGAGCGGCTCATGATCGAGATCGATGTCGACGCGGCCGGCCAGCGCGTAGGCGACCACCAGCGGCGGCGAGGCGAGATAGTTGGCGCGCACGAGCGAGTTGATGCGGCCCTCGAAATTGCGATTGCCGCTGAGCACCGCGGCGACGACCAGCTTTTCTTTCTGCACCGCTTCGGCCACCGGTTCAGGCAGAGGTCCGCTGTTGCCGATGCAGGTGGTGCAGCCGTAGCCGACCAGGTTGAATTGCAGCTGCTCGAGATAGGGCGTGAGGCCGGCGTCGTTCGAGATAGTCGGTAACCACCTTGGAGCCGGGCGCGAGGCTCGACTTCACCCACGGCTTGGTCTTGAGACCTTTCTCGACGGCCTTCTTCGCCAGCAGGCCGGCCGCGACCATCACCGACGGATTCGAGGTGTTGGTGCAGCTGGTGATGGCGGCGATCACCACCGAGCCGTCCTGAATGGTGGCCTTCGATCCGTTGGAGCTGATCTCGGCGGTGCGCGGCGCGGCGTTCAAGGTGTCGAGGAAATTCTTCTTCACGTCGGGCAGGTTGATGCGATCCTGCGGGCGCTTGGGGCCGGCCAGCGACGGCACGACGGTGGCGAGATCCAGTTCCAGCGTGTCCGAGTACTCCGGCTCCGGCGAGTTCTCGGTGAGGAACAGGCCCTGCTCCTTGGCGTAGGCTTCGACCAGCGCGATCAGCTCGGGCGGGCGATTGGAGAGCCGCAGATAATCGAGCGTCTGATGATCGATGGGGAAGAAGCCGATGGTGGCGCCATATTCGGGCGCCATGTTGCCGATGGTGGCGCGATCGGCGAGCGGAAGCGCGGCCACGCCCGGGCCGTAGAACTCGACGAATTTTCCGACCACGCCCTTCTTGCGCAGCATCTGCGTGACGGTGAGAACCAGATCGGTGGCGGTGGCGCCTGCGTTGAGCCGGCCTTTCAGTTTGAAGCCGACGACTTCGGGCAGCAGCATCGAAATCGGCTGGCCGAGCATGCAGGCCTCGGCCTCGATTCCGCCGACGCCCCAGCCGACCACGCCCAGCCCGTTGATCATGGTGGTGTGCGAATCGGTGCCCATCAGCGTGTCGGGATAGGCGAGCACGGGCGATTGCGGTCGAGTCGGTGAACACGACCGAGGCCAGGTATTCGAGATTCACCTGGTGCACGATGCCGGTGTCGGGCGGCACCACGCGGAAATTCTGAAACGCCTGTCTGGCCCCAGCGCAGGAAGGCGTAGCGCTCCTGGTTGCGCTGGAATTCGAGCAGCGCGTTGACGCTGAAGGAATCCTTGGAGCCGAACTTGTCGACCTGCACGGAATGGTCGATCACCAGGTCGACCGGGATCAGCGGATTGGCGAGCTTGGGATCGGCGCCCATGTCGCGCAGCGCGTCGCGCATCGCGGCCAGATCGACCACGCAGGGAACGCCGGTGAAATCCTGCAGCAGCACGCGCGCCGGGCGGAAGTTGATTTCTTTCGCGCGGCGCGCCGATCTGCCACTTGGCGACGTACTCGATGTCGGACTTCTTCACCGTGCGTCCGTCTTCAGTGCGCAGCAGATTTTCGAGCAGGATCTTGATGGAGTAGGGAATGCGCGAGATCTTCGCGGCGCCGGATTTTTCGAGCGCGGCAAGCGAGTAATACCGGTACTGGCGGCCGCCGGCGGTGAGCGTCGCAGCGGTCCCGAAGCTGTTCAATTGGGCATCGCGTTTATTGTAAATGGTTCTTTGCGTTTACAGGAGTGCGAACGCGGCATGCAGGAGTGCGTGCGCTACATGTATTCGGGAACGGCGATGCCCAGCACGTCGAGCGTCCGTTCGAGTTGCGCGCGGAAGTAGTCGGTCATCCACAGCAGGAAGATTCGCTTTTCGCGATTCTCTTCGGTCAGCACCGGATAGCTGTGATAGAAATTGTTGAACGCCTGCGCGAGTTGGAACGCGTATTTCGCGACGTGCGCCGGCTCGCCGGACGATATGGCGCGTTCGACCGCCGAATCGGCCTTCGAAGCGATCAGCAGCAACTGCCAGAAATCTTCGGACGCAAGTTGGCGCTCCAGACGCGGCTTCGATCCAGCTCGTGCGCGAAATCCGGAAGCTGCTCGCCGCGTTCGGCGAGTTTGCGCAGGATGTTGCGGGCGCGGACGGCGGTGTATTGCACGTACGGTCCGGTTTCGCCTTCGAAGCTGAGCGCTTCCTGGAAATCGAAGGCGATCACGGAATTGCGCGTGTACTTCAGCATGAAGTAGCGCAGCGCGCCGACGGCGATTTGAGTCGCCACCTTGCGGCGCTCTTCGGCGGGCGCTTCCGGATGCCGCGAGTCCACTTCTTCGAGCGCCTTCTCGATCAGCTTGTCGATCAGGTCGTCGGCCTTCACGCCCAGGCCCTTGCGGCCGGACACTTCGACGTAGGGCCGCTTCTTGTCTTCTTCCGACAGCTCGATGCCCAGCTCGACGCAGGTGCGCGGCGACAGCGCCACCATTTCGTAGGAGAAGTGAATGGAGCGGTCGGCTTGTTCGTTGTAGCCGAGCGCGCGCAGGCCCGCCACGACGACGTCCTGCAAGTAGGACTGGCGCGAATCGATCACGTTGTAGACCGAGTCGCCGTGGCCGAATTCGCGATCCGGGCGCGGCTGCGGATTCGGCCGTGGTGGTGTACACGTCCTTCGTCCGGCCACGCGCAGGTAATAAAAGTCTTTGCCGGGCAGAAGCCCGAACTTCCAGAGCTGATACGCGATGTCTTTGCCGACATAGGTCACCGTGTTGTTGGAGCGCACGATGACCTTGCTGTCTTCGGTGTCCTCGCTGGTTTGCTCCTTGAACGCGCTGGCCGGCATCACCCAGCAGCCTTTGTTCTTGCCCTCGGTTTCGAAGTAGATCGCTTTCCGCTCCTTCAATTGTTCGAAGGCGGTTTCCCAGAACTTCAGCCAGACGACGTCGCTTTCGCGCGGCAGCACGTCGTAGCTGCACGCCGAGCCGGGCCATGGTGTCCAGGTGGTAGCCGACGATCGCCTCGCTGACCTTCGATGCCAAGCTGCGACCAGTTCGCCCGTGCGGTGTTCGATGGCGTGCAGCGTTTCCAGGCGCCACGCCTTCAGTTCCGGGATGAGCAGAGACCTCCGCGTACAGATCCCAGCAGTAGTAGTCGAACCTCGTGCTTTGCATCAGCCTGACGACATCGTCGTAGGTCATGTGACGCGAGGAAATGAAAGCCCGCCACAACGTCGGCGACTTGCACGCCGGTGTTGTCGATGTAGTTCTGCACTTCGACGTTGCGGCCGCCGCGCCGCAGCATGCGCACGAAGGTGTCGCCCAGGATCGCGTTGCGCAGGTGTCCGATGTGCGCGGCCTTGTTGGGATTGATGTTGGTGTGCTCGACGATGATCTTTCCCGGCACTGTCTCGGCGCGATTCGCCGGCGCCCTGCGAGCACGCCGAGCGCGTAGCGTCCGCGATCCAGCCGCACGTTGATGTAGCCGTTGCCCGCTACTTCGAGCGCCGAGACGCCTTCGAGCGCGCCGAGATCGGCGACAATCTGTCCTGCGATCGCGCGCGGCGCCTGCTTCAACTGCCGCGCCAGGTGAAACGCCACCGGAATCGCCAGCTCGCCGAACGAGGACTGCTTGGGCTGCTCGAGCGCGGCCGTCGGTCTCGACGCTGTAGCGCGAGCGGACGTGCTCGGCCACGCTGCTCGGAGATTTTCTTTTCGATGAGATGGAACACTTCCTATCAGTATGCAGTAGGGCGTGCGCGGCTCGCACGATATAATGGGACTTGCCCAAAGGTCACCATCGATGGAAAGACCGTGGAGTTTGAATCCGGCCAACTGCCCTATCAGGAACACGGGAAGCCCGAATCGCTGCTGGACGTCTGCCTGAACAACGGAATCCACCTGGAGCATGCCTGCGGGGGCAACTGCGCCTGCACGACATGCCACGTGATCGTCACCAAGGGCATAGAGAATCTTTCGGAAATGGACGACGATGAAGCCGATCGCCTGGACATGGCGGCGGGCCTGACGCTGAAGTCGCGTCTGGGCTGCCAGTGCGTCGTGCAAGGCGATGTCGAAGTCGAGATTCCGTCCTGGAATCGCAACTACGTCAGCGAGGGCGGCGGATCCATGAATCTTGGCGACGCCATTCCCGCCGCGAAGCGCTAGGTCGCGGCGTGGTAAAGAAAGCTCGTTCTTTCCCTACGCGCTGTCGCTACTGAGAATCGCGGCCGGCTTCACTTTTTCGCTGCACGGCTTCAGAAACTCTTCGGATTCTTTGGCGGTCTCGGGCATGGGACTACGGCGCATTGTTTTCCTGCTGGCGCGGCCGGTGTGATCGAGACATTGGCGGTCCGCTGATCTTCCTGGGTCTTTCACGCGGCCGGTGGCGTTTGTGTTGTGCGGAGAGATGGCGGTCGCCTATTTCAAACAGCATGCGCCGAGGGTTCTGGCCGATTGCCAATGGGGGAGCTGGCCGTGCTTTATTGCTTCATTTTCTGGTGCTGGTTAGCGCTGGGCGGGGCCTTGGAGTCTGGACCGGTGTTCGAAAAATAGCGGCGTTCACCGGTGGAGCGGCACGCAGAGTGCGTCGCACATCTAACCGCGAGCAGCCGGCGGCGGTTTGTGTCCGCGGGGGCTTGGCCGTGGCAGCTTCGGCCGCAGCCTGTCTTCGCCTCGCCAGGCGCGAGGAACAGATTCGCTTCCAGACCGTGCTGCTTGGTGTAGAGATCCCAGTAGCGGCCGTGCGCGGCGTACAGCTCGGCGTGCGTGC
Source organism: Terriglobia bacterium (assembly GCA_963792065.1). Classification (GTDB taxonomy): domain Bacteria; phylum Acidobacteriota; class Terriglobia; order Bryobacterales; family Bryobacteraceae; genus Palsa-89. The sequence goes on along the minus strand of CAWBUU010000001.1, from coordinate 2,922,813 downwards.
CGCGCTCGACGATGCGGCCGGTCTCGACCACCAGGATCTGGTCGGCGCGGCGGATGGTGGACAGCCGGTGCGCGATCACGAACGTAGTCCGGCCCTGCATCAGGTATTTCAGGCCTTCCTGGATCATCGCTTCGGATTCGGAGTCAAGGCTGGACGTGGCTTCGTCCAGAATCAGGATGCGCGGATCGGCGAGAATCGCGCGGGCGATGGAAACACGCTGGCGCTGGCCGCCGGAGAGCTTGACGCCGCGTTCGCCGACGATGGTGTCGTACTTCTTCTCGAACCCCTCGGCGAACTCGTCCACGCGCGCGATGCGGCAGGCCTCCATGATCTGCTGCTCGGTGGCGTCGGGCCGCGCGAACGCGACGTTTTCGCGAATGGTTCCGTCGAACAGAAACGTCTCCTGCAGTACCACGCCGAGCTGCGTGCGGAACGAATCCAGGCGCACGCGTGGAGAGATCCACGCCATCGACGAATATTGTTCCGGACTCGGGCGTGTGGAACGCCGAGATCAAACCGATGATCGTCGACTTGCCGGAGCCGGAAGGCCCGACCAGCGCAGTCACGGTGTCGGGCTCGGCGCGGAAAGAGACGTCGTGCAGTACCGCCTTGCCCGCGTCGTAGGCGAAATTCACGTGATCGAAAACCACCTGGCCGTTGATCGGGGGCAGGGAAACGGTGCGGCGCGGATCCTGATCCTCCGGCCGCTCATGCAGAACTTCGCGCGTGCGTTCCAGGCCCGCGAGCGCTTCGGTGAGCTGCGTTCCGATTCCGACGATCTGGAACATGGGAGCGATGAGGAACGCCAGCAGCGCGGTGAAGGTCATGAAGTCGCCCAGGGTCATCGCGCCGGTGGTGATCTGGCGCGCGCCGACGTACATGATCACCGCGCCCACCACGCCCATCAGCACTGTGGCCGACAGGCTCATGAACGACGTGGCCGTCAGGCTTTTCAGAACATTATTGAGCAGCCGCTGCACGCCTTGGCCGAAAACTTCTTCTTCGCGCTCCTCGGCGTGATAGCCCTTCACGACGCGCACGCCGCCCAGCGACTCGGTGAGCCGGCCGGTGACTTCGGCGTTGATCTTGGCGCGCTCGCGGAAAATCGGACGAATCGTTGTGAAGGCCTTCTGGAGCGCACCTGCGAACACGATGATGATGACCAGCGCGATGCTGGTGAGCAGCCAACTGATGCGCAGCAGAAATCCGAGGACCAGGACGGCCGTGAGCAGACCGCCGACAAACTCGATCAGGCCGGTGCCGAGCAGGTTGCGGATGCCGTCGACGTCGGACATGATGCGCGCGACCAGCGTTCCGGACTTGTTCGAGTCGTAGTAGGCGACCGGCAGGTGGCCGATGTGCGCCTGCACCTTGCGCCGCATTTCGGCGATAAGTCGCTGCGCGGCTTTGGAAACCAGTTGCGTGATGGCGAATCCGGTGATGCCCTGAATCACGGTGGCGGCCACCGACCGCCAGCACCAGGGGAAGCAGCAGACTCGAGTTGCTTTTTCCCGATGACGTTGTCGACCAGGAACTTGGTGGACGTGGGCAGCACCAAGCCGCAGATGCGGCTGATGATCATCAGGATGAATCCGACGACCAGGATACGCCGGCGCGGCCGCATCATCTCGCGGATGTCGGGCCAGAGCTCGCGAAGCCGCTCCGACGAGCGTTTCTTCGGTTTTTGCGAGCGTCGCTTGCACTTAAACTATTGTATGGGATGCGTTCGCGAGCGCCGTTGGATGCGAGGTTCAGAATGGCTCATATCTATGCAGGGACGTCGGGATTTGCTTACCCAGCCTGGAAGCCGGATTTTTATCCCGAGAAGCTGCCCGCCAAGAAATTTCTGTCGTATTACGCCCAGCGGTTGAACGCGGTGGAGATCAATTACACGTTTCGCAGGCTGCCGTCGGCCTCGACGCTGGAGAATTGGGTGGAGCAGACTCGCGCCGGATTTGTGTTTCCGCTGAAGGCGCACATGCGCATCACGCACATCCAGCGGCTGAAGCCGTCGGAATTCACGGACGTGTTTTTTCGCGCGATCGATCCGCTGCGAACTGCGCGGCGGCTGGGGCCGGTGCTGTTTCAACTGCCGCCCGCGATGAAGTGCGACGAGGCGCTGCTTGGCGATTTTTTGGCGACGTTGCCGCGCGACCTCCGATATGCGTTCGAGTTTCGGCACACATCGTGGCTGCAGGATGGCGTTTACAAGCTGCTTGGGAAAAACGGCGTGGCGCTGTGCCTGGCCGAGTCGGAAAAATTGGTGATTCCGGAAGTGGTGACCGCGAATTTCGTTTACTCGCGGCTGCGGATGCCTGAGTACACGGCGGACGATCGCAAGGAGATTGCCTCGCGCGTCGAGCAACTGTTAGGGCAGGGCAGAGACGTGTACGTTTTCTTCAAGCATGAAGAAACGCCGGCGGGCGCGCTGTACGCTGAAGAACTGCTGCAACAGTTTCCAGAGCAGGCGAAGGCGGCCGTGTAGCTAACCGCGAGCTTTCTTTCTGACGACCTTCGGCTTGGCGGCCTCGGCCTCTTCGAGCGCTTCGACGGACGCGGGCGGTTTCTTCGCGATCGCAAGGCTCTGCTTCAGCGCTTCCATGATGTCGATCACCTTGGCGGGCTCGGCGTGCGGCGGCGTCACCACTTCCTGGCCCTTGATCTTGGCGTCGATCAGAGCTTGCAGATTGTCGCGGTAGGTGTCCGTATATTTCTCCGGCTCGAACGATGCGGCGAGCGATTGCACCAGCATCTCGGCAAGCTTCACTTCCTGGTCTTTGACCAGGCTGGTGTCGGTGCGAAACTCCTCCACCTTGCGGACTTCGTGCGCGAAATACATGGTGTGCATCATCAGGCCGAAATTGCCCGGCCGGAAGATGACGATATGCTCGCGATTGTGCATGGCGATTTTCGCGACACCCACGTAGCCCGTGCGTTTCAGCGTGTCGTAGAGCAGCGCGTAGGGTTTTTCGCCGGCGTCGTCGGGCGCCATGTAGAACGAGCTTTCAAAATAGATGGGGTCGACTTCGGCGGATTTGACGAACTCCAGGATCTCCATGACTTTGGCAGTGGAGGGCGCCATCTTCTTGATTTCTTCGTCCTCGATAACGACGTAGCGGTCCTTTTCGTACTCGTAGCCCTTGATGATTTCGCTGCGCGGAATGGGTTTGTCCTCGGCCTGGCAGTAGATCACCTGCTTGATGCGCGAATTGTCGGATTTGTGGAGCTGGTTGAAGCTGATGCTGTCGCTGCGCGCGGCAGTGAACAGCTTGACGGGAAAAGAAACGAGGCCGAAGGTGAGATGCCCCTTCCAGACGGTGCTAGCCATGGCGACAACCTCCCAAGTTATCATCCATACCACGAATGTCAAACATTTTCAATAGGGAACGTTTCTATTGGAGTTGCGCGCTAACTTCGCCGCTCGCGCTCCCTCAGGTTCGATGCTCCGAATTGAGATAATGATACAGCTATGTCAGCCACTAAACTCGGACCTTTGCCCAGTGTGAATCGGCAGTTTAAGCTTGCGGCGCGCCCCGTCGGCATGCCGAAAGAATCGGATTTTTCCCTTATCGAGTCACCCATGCCGTCGGCCGGCGACGGGCAGGTGCTGGTGAAGACTGCCTACCTGTCGGTGGACCCGTACATGCGCGGACGCATCACCGGCGTGCGGACGTACGCGGACCCGGTCAACATCGGCGACGTGATGCAAGGCGGAACGGTCGGCCAAGTCGTGGAGTCGAAGGCTGCTGGGCTCGCGCCCGGAGATTTCGTCACCGGGATGTGGGGCTGGCAGGAGTTCGCGTCCGCGGATGCGCAGACGCTGCGGAAGCTGGACCCCAAACTCGCGCCCGTTTCGACCGCGCTGGGCGTGCTCGGAATGCCGGGCATGACGGCGTACTTTGGTTTTCTCGACATCTGCAAGCCGAAGGCAGGCGAGACCGTTGTAGTCTCCGGAGGCGCCGGGGCGGTGGGTTCGCTCGTCGGCCAGATCGCGAAGATCAAGGGCTGCCGCGCGGTGGGAATCGCGGGCGCCGATTCCAAAGTCGACTGGATGGTGAAGGAGCTGGGCTTTGACGCGGCGTTCAACTACAAGTCGATTTCCGATTACTTCGGCAAGCTGAAGGAACTTTGCCCGAATGGTATCGACTGCTACTTCGACAACGTGGGCGGCGCGATTACCGACGCCGTGTTTCCGCTGATGAACGTCTACGGGCGTCTCTCGATCTGCGGCCAGATCTCGCAGTACAACCTGGATAAGCCGGAGCCTGGGCCGAGGCTGCTCGGCATCGTGCTGGTGAAGCAGCTCAAGGTGGAAGGCTTTATCGTGTCGCGTTTTCAGAATCGGTTCATGGAAGGCATCACGCAGATGGCGCAATGGCTGCGCGAAGGCAAGCTGAAGTATCGGGAAGAAGTGGTCGAGGGCTTCGAGAACACGGCGCGCGCATTCATCGGAATGCTGAAGGGCGACAACACGGGCAAGATGATAGTGAAGGCCTGACGCCGTCTCTTAGTTCGCGAGTTCGAACAATCCCGCCGCGCCCTGGCCGCCGCCGATGCACATGGTGACAACGCCGAGCTTCGCCTTGCGGCGCGCCATTTCGTTGGCGATGGTGCCGACCATTCGGGAGCCGGTCATGCCGAACGGGTGGCCGATCGAAATCGAGCCGCCGTTGACGTTCAGGATGTCGGGATTCAAGCCCAGACGATCGCGGCAGTAGACCACCTGCACGGCGAACGCTTCGTTGAGTTCCCACAGATCGATGTCGTCGACCTTCAGGCCTTGGCGCTTGAGCAGCTTCGGCACGGCGAACACCGGGCCGATGCCCATTTCATCGGGCTCGCAGCCGGCCACGGCGAAGCCGCGGAAGATCAGCTTGTAGGGAATGCCGAGCGCAGTCGGCACGTTCGCGCGACATCAGCAGCGTGGCCGATGCGCCGTCGGAAAGCTGCGAGGTGTTGCCGGCGGTCACCGTGCCCTGTCCGCTGGTCTGATCGAAATGGGGCTTCAGCGACAGCAGACCTTCGAGCGTCGTGTCGGGACGATTGCATTCGTCTTTCGCCGCGCACACTTCTTCGGTCTTCTCCACCTGTCCGGTTTTCTTGTCGAGGATCGCGCGCGTGACTTTCATGGGCGCGATTTCGCCTTCGAAGAAGCCTTCGTTCTGCGCGCGCGCTGTGCGCTGCTGGCTGAGCAGCGCGTACTCGTCCTGCACCTGGCGCGGAATCTTGTAGCGCTTGGCGACCACTTCGGCGGTGTCGCCCATCACCATGTAGATTCCTGGGTAGTGTTCCTGAATCCACGGATTCGGATTGGTGCTGCGCTCGGTCATCGTGATGCTCTCGACACCCCCGCCGATGGCCGCGTCCGCGCCTTCCTGCACAATCTGGTGCGCCGCCATGGCGATGGACTGGAGTCCGGAAGAACAGAACCGATTCACGGTTGTCGCGGCAACCGATACCGGCAACCCCGCAATCAGCGTCGCCACTCGCGCGACGTTCGAACCTTGCGCTCCGTGCGGCTGCCCGCATCCCAGGATCACGTCGCCGACTTCGGCCGGGTCGAGTGCCGGCGTCTTGCGCAGAACATCGCGGATGCAATGCGCGGCGAGATCGTCCGGGCGCGTCATGTTGAACGAACCGCGATACGACTTGGCGAGCGCGGTGCGCGAACTGGCTACAACCACTGCTTCTCTCATCATTAGCTCCTTGCCTCAGTGGCGCTCGCGGCGTTCTGCCCGACCTGCTTGTCGAACTCGGCGAAGGTCTTGCCGTCTTCGGCCAGCTTCTTCAGCAGCGGCGCCGGCGCCCACAGGCTTCCGTGTTGTTTTTCAAAATCGAGAATGCGCTGGTAGACTTTTTTCAATCCCACCGTGTCGGCGTACCACATCGGGCCGCCGCGATAGGCGGGGAACCCGTAGCCGTTGATGTAGATGATGTCGATGTCGACGGCGCGCAGCGCGAAGCCTTCTTCGAGGATGCGCGCGCCCTCGTTCACCAGCGCGTAGATAATGCGTTCGACGATCTCGTCGGCCGCAGATCGAACGCGGCGTCAAGCCCGGCCTGCTTGCGCGCCTCTTCGATGACGCTTGTCGGTATCGGCGCTATGGATCGGCTTGCGATTCTCGTCGTATTTGTACCAGCCGCTCGATGTCTTCTGGCCATAGTGGCCGCCCTCGCACAGACGATCTTCGATGAGCGGCTGGCGGATGCTGGTGTCGCGCGTGTCGCCGTATTCTTTTCGAATGCGCCAGCCGACGTCGAGGCCGGCCAGGTCGCCGGTGGCCAGCGGTCCCATGGCCATGCCGAAGTTGTACAGCGCCTGATCGACGGCTTCGGGCGTCGCGCCTTCCTCCACCAGGAACTGCGCCTCGCGCCGGTAAGGATGGAACATGCGATTGCCGACGAAGCCGCGGCAGTTGCCAACCAGCACGCCCACTTTGCCGAGCTTTTTCGAAAGCGCCATGCAGGTGGCGATCACTTCTTTCGAGCTAGCTTTGCCGCGCACGATTTCGAGCAGCCGCATCACGTTCGCCGGGACTGAAGAAATGCGTGCCGATCACCATCTGCGGCCGCGATGTCGCCGAGGCGATCTCGTCGATGTTGAGCGTGGAAGTGTTCGACGCGAGAATGGCGCCGGGCTTGGCGATCTTGTCCAGTTCGCCGAAAATCTGCTTCTTGAGCGCCATGCCTTCGAACACGGCTTCCACGATCATGTCCATGTCGCCGAAACCATCGTAGGTAAGAGTCGGATGAATGCGCGCGACGCGCTCGTCCATCTGCTGCTGGGTGAATCGGCCTTTCTTCACGGAATTGGCGTAGTTCTTCTTGATGGTGGCGAGGCCGCGATCGAGCGCCGCCTGATCGGTTTCCTTCATTAGCACCGGAATTCCGGCGTTGGCGAACACCATCGCGATGCCGCCGCCCATGGTGCCGGCGCCGATGATCGCAACTTTGCCTACCGGGATCTGCTGGATGTCTTTCGAAATGCCGGGGATCTTGGCGACTTCGCGTTCGCCGAAGAAGACGTGGATCAGCGCCTTGGACTGATCCGAGAACAGGCACTGCTGGAACAGTTCGCGCTCGCGTTCGACGCCCTGGTCGAAAGGCAGCTTGGTGGCGGCCTCCACAGCGTCGATCGCGGCCAGTGGCGCCACCAAGTTGCGCTGGCGTTTGCGAGCCGTGTCGCGTGCCGCGGCGAGCGCCGGAACATTGGTCTTCTCGTCCACCAACTTGTCGTTGAGATCGCGAGTCCTGCGAACCACGCCGTTCTTTGCGCGCGCGAACGCGAGGGCGCCCGCGAGCAGATCGCCTTCGATCACCTGGTCGATGATGCCGAACTTCAGAGCTTCGGCCGCGCTGATGGGATCGCCACCCGCGCACATGTCCACCGCCTTGGCGACACCGGCCAGCCGCGGCAGCCGCTGCGTTCCAGCCGCGCCGGGAATGATTCCCAGCTTCACTTCGGGCTGGCCGACTTGAGCCGAAGGCACCGCGACGCGATAGTGGCAGGCCATCGCGGTTTCGAGTCCTCCGCCGAGCGCGGTCCCGTGAATCGCGGCTACCACCGGTTTGGTACTGGACTCGATGCGGTTCAGGATAATGTTGAAGCCCGGGCCGCGCTTGCGGTCGCCGCCCGACGTCATCTTTCCGAATTCGCGAATGTCCGCGCCCGCGATGAAGGTGCGGCCGCCGCCGATCAGCACGATCGCCTTCACGCTGTCGTCTTTCTCGAATTGCTCCACGCCGGCCAGGATGCCTTCCGGCACTCCCGGGCTTAGCGCATTGACCGGCGGATTGTTGACGGTGAGAATTCCAATGTCGCCGTCTTTGGTGATTTCTACGAGGTCGCTCATCGCTACGATTCTATCGCATGGAGCGCAATCGGGATAGTGCGCGGGAAGAGTTTTGAACAGGCGAGAGCGAGTCTAGTCGAAGTCGAACGGATTGCGCGGTGGCGGCGCGTCAGGCTTTTCTTTGGCTTGCTTCAACAGCTCGTCGAATTTCCGTTCCAGTACCTTGCCGTGGCTCTTATGGTCGTCGAAGTTCTTCTGGAAGACCTCGCCGCGGCGCGCCTCCTCGCCCTTGAGCTTCTGAACGGCGACGGCCATGTCTTCGATTGAGCGCGGCTTCTGGTGCTCTTCGTAGCTGATGACGGCCTTGAGCTGAGGGTCGACCTGGAGCCTGGCTTCACAACACGGGCAGCGCACTTCTACCAACTCGTGTTTGTCTTTCGCCATACGACATCATCTTAGCGCACGGGGCGGCCAGGCACGCGGAGAGAATCGGACTACTTATCCTTATAGGGGATCTCGCGCGGTCCGTTGTCGAGACCTTCGATGCGGATGACCTTTTTCTGCGGTTCAACCGGTTTCTCGGCCAGCGAACCCGACTTGATGACCGGCTTGATCTCCGCCAAGGCTGCGGGAACCTGCTTTCGCGAGGTGGCGTAGATCTTCGCGTTCTTCTCCAGATCCTCCGGGCTCATCTTCATGGCAAGCTTGACCAATGATCCCTGAGCGGTAAATTTCAGGCGCTTTTCGAGATCCAGCATGGCGGGTTCGCCCAGCTTATCCTTGACCGACAGCTTCACCATGCGAGAGAGTTCGCCGGCCATTCGCTTGGCGGCACCGTCGCTGTCGAACACCAGCGCAATCTCGACCGCCAGGCCGTTGTGCATCGAGAGTCCAAACTGCATGCCTTGCGCCTTGGCGTCCAGCGCTCCGCCGCTGAGCAGCATGGAGAGCCGATCACTCGCAACAGCGTCGGCGCCATCGAGCAGCGCCCAGGCGTCGTAGTTGGCTTCCATCTCGGCGGCGCGGGCGAGCACGGAATTGGGTTCGGGATCCGGGGCGGGGAATTTAGTTCGCTCGAGACTCGAGAAGATCGAGTGGGAATCCCCGATCAGGATGGTCTCGGGATTGAACAGAACGAACGCCAGATCCTTGGACTCTTTGCTTTGCGGCCGGTAGACCTGGAAGGAGTTGAACTGCTGCGGCTTGGCTCCATGCCGGAGCAGCACACTGCGCACTTTCGCGAGATCGAAGTGGCCGGCGACGACGATCAGCACGGGCGCGTCCGGCGACGGACTATCGGGATTCCGTCCGGGGGAGGAAACGACAAACCGGTCGGCGTCTTTCAGGAACTCCATGCCCGGGATCGCGAAGCCGGTTGGCATACCGCTGGTGGATGTGCCGGTCATCTTCTCGCGCAGCATGCTCGCGATGTGTGAGGTTTTGATACTGCCCCAATTGATGCTGAGGACGGCCTTGGCGTCGGGGTGAACAAAACGCCACAGACCCGGCGTGGTTTGCGCGTTGACGGCGGCGGCCCCGGCAAGACCGGCGACCAGGAGGGCGAGTTTCGAGTGCAAGCGTGGCATAGTGGTCCCTGCTTGCCCTATCGGCAGGTTGGGGCGACGCCTGCAGCTTCGGACTCGGCAGCGCAATCGCCAAACCGTGCTAGGCTGGCTGGTAGACTCGCCGAGCGCGCATTTGAACCCAAATAGTCTTCGTCAGACCTGGCTTGTCGCTCGTGCTGTTTCGAGAGGTCCGCATGGCTGCACCGGAAGGCGCGCTGGAGCTGATTCGCTATATCAATCTGAAACTGGCGGCACTCGGTCAGCCGACCGTGCACAACGCTGCCGAGGCGCGGTTCCTTGAAACGGCCGGGCCGCTGCTTCGCAATTTTCATCAGAAGGACCGCCTGCTGGGCGACTACTTGTGCCCTGCGGACGCGCGCATCCAGTCGTTTTTGAACGACTATCTTCGGCAGGTGTCTCAAACGGGCGCTCCGCGGCTTCCTGCCAGCACCTTTGTTCTCGATCGAGCCGGCTTGGCGCGAGTCATGTCGCTGCCGCCGGACTTGCCTACGTTTAGTTCGCCGCGGCTGACGTCGTATCGCGTTCCCCAAGGCATCCTTCACAATCCGAAAACTGATCGCCGGACTACGCAAGGCGCGTTTCACATCGCCGAGGGGGGCTTTCCGATTCCGGCCGACAAACGGGCGGTGCCGTTGTCAGCGTTCGCGGCGTTACTTGCGGCCGCGCTGAATCCGCCGGCCGAATTGCTGACGCTGCCATTTACGACCGGGCATGAGAATCCGGCGCGTCTGTTTGTTTCTCTGCTTCTCCGGCCGCTGGTTTGCCCGGCTACGGAAGCCGACGTCGAGAAGACGATGGAGATTCGATTCTTCGCGCCGGCGAGTCTCGTGAGCAACCTGGATTTCGTCGAATCGATTTTCGGAAACGGCGGTGATCCGCATCTTCCGGAAAATGACGCAGCGCTGGACGTGGAGCATTGGACCGGACACACTGGATGCGTGATTGTCGCGCCGCATCTGGCCGGCATCCAGAAGACCGCGCTCGGGCTGCCGCACGTGAGCCAGGCCAGCGCGCGCCAAAAGAGCGAGGGCATGTGCTGGAGCCATCCCGACGAGCCTTACAACAATGGCGACGCATTCAAGGTCTGCTGCCGGGATCATCGCGGCGTGATCGTCACGATTCTGGCAGACAACTACTTCGGCTATTGCAAGAAGGAAGTGAAGACCCAGATCAGCTACTCCGCTAATCTGTTCGGCACGTGCGAGGAGGAGCATGCCGGCGGCGCGATCGCATCGCCGAGTTATGTGTTGAGCGACGACTTCTACGCCGGCCGCACGGTGAGTCTGAAGAAAGCGACGTTCGAACAGGCCACACGGCTGCTGGGCAACCTGGCGGCGATGCAGCCCGAGGGTTACGCGCGCGATCGTCAATATCCCGACATCTTCTATCTGCCGGAAGACTCGATCTTCCACGTCCGCGAAGGGTACGTGGAGTGGGATCACGAAGGTCGCACACAGCAGTTGACGCTGGGGGCCAACGCCACGTACGTGGTGCCGTCGGGCTTTCGCGTGCGTTTGGACAAACAGCGCGCGTCCGGAGTCTGGCGGTTGTTCGGCACGCGGCCTCGCGGAACGCTGTGCCACAAACCTTGCACGGTTTCGGGCGGCGGGAAATCGGAGATTTCAAAGTCCATCGCCGGCGCTCTCATCGAGGGCCCGGTATTTGTGGGCGACTATCATCGCGACATCGAGGAGGTCGGCCAGATCCTCAAGAGAGATTTCTCTCGCATCTACAGCAGCCGTGCTCCGGACATCGAGACCAGCCGGTCCATTCTTGCGCCGGAGCGGACCCTGGGATCCGTCATTCAACTTCTGACGCCCTCGTCCGAATACACCGACGAGCACAACGAGTGGGTACGGCAACTGTCGCAGACGACGCGGCAGCTCGTCTTCACGGTGAAAGTTTACTACCGGCAGGAATGGGGCGACCGGTGGCGCGAGCATTTCACCGTCGATCGGATCAACGGCTCGCAGGGGCACGAGATCAAGTTCGACAACCGAAAGCTCACCACCAATTATCTGCGCGTGGGCTACGATCGCGACGGCGCGTGGCGGACGTTCGTGCTGCGCCCCGACTTCTATCCGGCCGAGAAGGTTCTGGTGGAAGACGACATCACGGTATCGGTAGTGCTTGCGCGAGAGCGCCTGCACGGCCTGGATGCCGAATACCGGAATCCGTGCGTCAAGCTGGTGGCGAACTGCGAGTCGCTTCTGTTCCAGCGGCCTGACGATGCGATTCATCGCGGGGCCGATCCGCAGGCTGAGGCGGACATCGCGAGTCCCGATACGTTCCTGTCCAACTACGAGCCGCTTTCGCTCGAGCAGGCCCGCAGCATGGTGGAGCACATCGTGGAGTTCGACCACTACACCGCGCCGATGAAGCGGTTGCTGGAAGGCTTCGTCGAAGCTGGAAAGCCGGACGGCGCCAGTTTGGCGTATGTCGTCTCGTCGGCGCATCCGCGCGTGATGAACGGCGCGCCGTCGAAGAATCCTCGCTATCTGCAAAAACGGCCGGACCTGGCTGCTCCTCGCAACAAGTATCTGGGCGAAATCGCGGCGCGGCTGGAGCGGGAAATTCCGGCGGGCGAGCCGGTGCATTTCCCCGTCAATGCAGTGCTGTCCGGCCGCAGGAACAGCCCCGCGGATCCGGCGTCGGGACTTCCTCCGCTCGCGGTTTACAACCCGATTCACTATCAGGAATTGCCCGAGCTGTTCATGGAATTCATTTCCAGCTTGACCGGAAAGTCGCCGTCGACCATCGGCTTCGGCAGCGAGGGCGCGCTGACCAAGGGGCCTTTCAACGCGCTGTGGCCGGTGGTGGATCTGAACAACGCGCTGGTCTCGATGATTCTCACCGGCTATGCGGGCTTCACCACGTCGGCCGGATATGTCGGGCCGCACATTCGTGTGGATCACGACATCAGCCTGCTGGTTCCCGAGATCTGGTGCCGGATGCGAGTGGCCGAGCGCGAGCCGCAATTCTTGATCGAGAACGGGTTTCTCGAACGAATCGAGGATTTTGAACTCGACGGGCGAACGGTTTTGGCGAGCCGGCTGGGCTATCGCATCACGTCGTTGTTCGTGGACCGTTTTCTCGGGCGCATTTTCCAGGCGCCGGGATCGGTGTTTCCCGAGGAGTTGTTGCGTCCGGAGATTCAGGATCGCAGCCAGTTCGTGGCGGGTATTGACGCGCTCGTCGAGGCGCAACGCCGCGTCGCGATAAACTATTTTGAAGACGGCAGCATCGAGGGGGCGTGCCCGCCCATTCGGGCGCTCCTGCACAGCATGGCATATGGGAACTGGGAAGGGCGTCGCATCGATGATCCCGATCTCCGCGCGATGTTCCAGCGCGACGCGCTGCTGGCGAGCGATTGGTACCGAGAGCGTTTGACGGTGAAGCAGGAGCGCGAGACCGCGTTGTGGCTGCGGCATCGCGCCGCGCTCAAGACGTTCCTGGCTTCGTCGGCCGAGCATGGGCCGGCGTTTGCCGATATCGAAAAGCGCCTTGCGTTGGTGGACCGGCAGTTGGCACGACTCTACGCTCCGTCATACTTAAAGGAGCTCGAAGGCACCATCGGCGCCGATCCGTTCCATGGCCAGATGCCGGCCCATCATGGGCTGGCCGCTTCGCGCGCGTGACTACCGTGCGGCGACGGGTCGAGCTCTGAGAGGAGCCAGGCGGCCGCTCGCGGCGGCGTCTTGATCGATCAGCTTTACCATCGCATCGGTGAAGGCCTGCACGAAGGTTGCGCCCTGGTTGAGCAGATTGTCGACGGTCATGTAGTCCTGCTGGATGGTCGGCCTGACGCCGATATTTTCGACGTATGGCGCCGTTGGGTAGTCCGGCGTCTCAACCGGCTGGTCGCGATGCATGAGCGACTCGGTGACTGAGGTCCAGCCCCCCGAATAGGTAGTTGCTGAGTATCCATTGACGTTCCCCCCCGCACCCATAGTTCGCATGCCGAAGATGGCGCCGCGATGATTGTCCTGGAAGGCAGCGGCGAAGAAATCGCCGGCCGAGGCGGTAGCTCATCGGTCAACACCATCACCGGCTTGTGATAGGCGATTCCGCCACCGTCGTTGTTCGTCGCAGAGGGCACATCCAGGCTGAGACCGCACAGGGGTATGGGCGGCGTGCGGCCGCTGGGAGTCAGGTACGCGGCGTTGATCTGATCGAACAAGTTCTGAAGCTGGCTGATCACGTCGTCGGGGCGCCGCTATCCTTGGCATACTGCAAAGATTCTTGAATCGCGATCAGCCAACTGCGCGTAGCCCTGATCTCCAGTCCAATGGTGCGGAACTGATAGGGGATAATCCGGCTGAGTAGATCCTCCGCGACACACCCGTCGCCGCCGGGGTTGTGCATAATGTCCACGATCAGCCCGTCGGTGCGCGGCAGCATGAAGTCGATCTCTTTCTGAAAATCATCCGAAACGAAGTAATATTCGAAGCTGGGGATGCGGATATATCCGATTCGCTTGCCCTGCGCTTCATAAGTGCCGGAATACAGAAAATCGAAACTGCTGCCTCCCAGACGCCGGACAAAATTACTGGGCAGGGCGAAGACGGGTTTGGTGCCTCCGAACCCCAAGACGAACTTGCGCTCCGGCACGCGCATCGTCCTCAGTCGCTTCAGGGGCTGCATGTAATCGGAAGGCGCGCCCTGTGCCCGCGGAGCGGAGTTCGAAAAAGGCCCGATCACCGGGCCGACCACTTCGATTGGTATCCCGCTGGTGCGCCATGGAACGGAAAACGATTGCAGCCCGCCGTCGCGCCGGTTGATCACTACGGTCGAGAAGGCGGGAATCACGTGGGCATGCGGCATAAAGGCTTGGTTGCGGTAAGTGATCAGGTCGGCTGCAAACCGGCTGGTGCTCCGCGAATTTGCCGCAACTGCATACTTGGCCAGAGAATCGAGCAGCTCCTGCGTTGGCACTTCGTCCACCGACACCAGTTCATCGCCGATCTGGAAGGGGAAATCCGCCGCGCTGAGCTGAGTGCGATCGATGTAGTCAATGACCGTCTTGCCGTCGTAGACGTCCACGCTGAAACCGAGATAGGCCTCGAACGGATTGCTGGGGTCCACGGGGAGCTGGAACGAATCGTGAGCGTCATCGAGACTCGCAACGTAGGAGACGCAGAGCTCATAGAAGTCCAGATCGTTTTCCGTGTTCTGGGCCTTGGTCAACCAATCGCCGATGTTGAGCAAGTCGAAGTTCAAGTAGTCGCGTTTCCACTGGATCGGGCCATAGTTCACCGCATACGTAGCGGCGAGTTGGGTGAAATCGAATGCTTTTTCCGCCGGTGTCATCTGAGCTGACGCGGTGGATATGGAAAGCAAAACTAGTAGGATCGGTGTGAGTCTCATAAAATAGTTATCCCGGGTGTTTTTAGAGTATTGGAGCAAAACAACTGTAACATCTGTGTCTAGACACAGAATTATATAGCAACCGGGAGCGATTCGGGAAGGCGGGTTAGAAGCGAATGCTACGGCTCGGCCTGCTGCGAACGACGGTCCTTACTTTACCTGCTGCAGTTCTTCGAGCTTTGCGCCGGTTTCCTTTTCAATGTCGGCGTGCAAGCTTGCGCCGTGCGAGTCCATGGTGACGATGGCGGCGAAGTTGTTCACGCGCAGGTGCCACATCGCTTCGGGGATTCCGAACTCCATCAGGTGTACGCCCAGCACCTTGTCGACGGTGCGGGCATAGAACTGCGCCGCCCCTCCGATCGCGTTCAGGTACACGGCGCCGGACTTCTTGAGCGCCGCCAGCGTCTTCGCGCCCATGCCGCCCTTGCCGATGACAGCGCGCACGCCGTACTTCTCGATCACGGTGGACTGATAAGGCTCTTCGCGGCTGCTGGTGGTCGGCCCGGCGGCCTTCACCGACCAGGTGTCGCCTTCCTTGAGCATCACCGGACCGCAGTGATAGAGGACCGCGCCGTTCAGGTCCACCGGCGGCGGATTCTTCATCAGGTAGGCATGCACGTTGTCGCGGCCGGTGTAGACTTCGCCTGAAATCAGCACCACATCGCCGACCTTCAAGCGCGCGCACGGCTTCTTCAGAAAGCGGCGCAGTCAGCACCACCTCGCGGCCGCTCAGCGGGAAACCTTCCGAACGCGCCATGCGTTCGACCGCGCGATCCGGATCGCGATACAGCCAGCGCGTGATTGCGCCGCTCGATGCATCCAGCCGCACGCCCAGCCGCCGGAACGCCCAGCAATCGTAAGCAACGGAAACGAAAAAGCTGGCAGGCAGGCGATTCGCGGCCGCGATCTTGCATCCGATCAGGCTGACCTTGCCGCCGAAGCCCATCGCACCCACGCCGATACGGTTGGCTTCTTCCATGATTTCGGTTTCGAGTTTGGCGAGTTCGGGAACCGGATTGACATCGTCAAGCGTTCGGAATAGCTGGTTTTTGGCGAGCACGTAACCGTGGGCGCGATCGCTTCCGATACAAACTCCCACGGCGCCGGGCGCGCAACCATGCCCCTGCGCCTGCCACACCGCGTGCAGGATGCACTTGCGCACGCCTTCGATGTTCCGATCCGCGCGGCCCATGTGCTCCAGCTCGCACGGCACCGAATACTGGATGTTCTTGTTCTCGCAGCCGCCGCCCTTGAGAATGAGCTTGACCTCGATCTCGTCTTCTTCCCACTGCTCGAAGTGCATCACCGGCGTCTCTTCGCCCAGGTTGTTGCCGCTGTTCTTGCCCGTGAGTGAATCAACCGAGTTGGGACGGAGCTTGCCGCGCCGCGTGGCCTCCACGATCGCCTCGCGAATGGCCTGCTTGATCTGGATCTGGTTCACGCCCACCGGAGTGTGGATGTGGAAGGTCGGCATGCCGGTGTCCTGGCAGATGGGTCCTTCGTCCTCCTTGGCCATGTCGATGTTGGTGGCGATGATGCCGAGCGCCTGCGCCGATTGAGTGCCGGGAGTCTCGGATTCGAGCGCTATTCCCATGGCGGCGCGCACATCCGGTGGCAGGTTGGTGGACGTCTGGGTGATCAGTTCGATGAGGCTGTCTTGTAGAAATTGCATGGGCGTTAAAGAATGATTCTATCGCGCGCTGCACAACCGGCGCGGAGAGCGGGCGCGGCCGACGCCTTGGTACAATCCAGGTTTATGTTTCGTGGACTCGAGCACACCGCCATCGCGTCGCCGGACCCGAAGAGTTTGGCCGAGTGGTATGTCAAACATCTCGACTTTCGCATCAATTTCACCTACGACGGCAACTACTTCGTTCGGGCAGCCGATGGCTCGATGCTGGAGATCATTCCTTCGGTCGGCGAGCGAGCTCCGCAGCAGATGAAGGACCCCGGCATCCGGCATCTGGCCGTGACAGTCGACAATTTCGACGCCGCGCTCGACGAGCTGCGCAAGCGCAATGTAAGTTTTCTGGGCGAACCGTTCGTCAACCAGGGTAACCATCTGGTGTTCTTCAGCGATGGCGACGGCAACATACTGCACCTGATCCAGCGCGATCGGCCACTGCCCTGATTGGAACCCTCATTTGCTAAGGCGGGTTTTCAAAGCCTTCGCGTATCGCGACTTCCGCATCATGTGGATGGGCGCGTGCGGTTCGCAGATTGGCACGCAGATGCAGGTGCTCGCGCAGGCCTGGATGGTCCTGCAAATCACCGGTAGCCCGACGCTTCTCGGTCTCGATTCGTTTCTCGCCACCATTCCGATTGTGCTGTTCTCGCTGTTGGGCGGCGTTTTCGCCGACCGCACCGAGCGCCAGAAGCTGTTGCTGGGATCGCAGTTCGTACAGATGGCTTGCGCGTTCACGTTGGCGATCCTGTTCGCCACCGGAGTGGTGCAGATCTGGCACATCTTGACGCTCTCGTTCATCGTTGGAACCGCGCAATCCTTTGGCGGGCCGGCCTATCAGGCCCTGATTCCGTCGCTGGTAAGAGCCGAGGACCTTCCCAACGCCATCGCGCTCAACTCGATTCAGTTCAACCTGGCGCGTGTGATCGGGCCGATGTTCGGCGCGCTCGCGCTGGCGGTCGGCGCGGCGTGGTGCTTCACGATCAATGGCATTTCGTTCATAGCAGTCATCATCACGCTGTTGATCATCCGTCCGCACTTCGTGCCCATCAAAACAGGTCACTCGGTTCTCGCGAGCATGGGACAGGGGTTCCAATTCATCCGTAAACAGCCGGCCATGGAAGCCCTCATCGTGTTGGCGTTCTCCATGACGCTGCTGGCATTCCCTTTGATCGTGGTCTTGCCCGTCTTTGCCCGCAACGTTTTTCAGGGCGATCCCAAACTCTATTCGACGCTGCTGGTCTGTTTGGGACTCGGATCCATCTGCGGCGCGCTGACCGTCGCAGGCTTGGGCAAGTACAAGAATCAAGGTCGCGCCGCGCTGCTGATGCTGGTGGTGCTCGGGGCATTGATCAGCGGATTCGCTCTGTCCAAACAGCTCGTGCTGAGCTGTGTGCTCTTGTTCTTCGCGGGCGGAATGCTGCTGGCTGTGTTCACCACTGTCAGCTCCCTGGTGCAGATGATCACCTCCGATGACATGCGCGGGCGCGTGATGAGCGTGTACAACGTTGCGTTTCGCGGCGGGATGCCCTTTGGGAGCCTGATCATGGGCGCGCTAGTAGGCAGGTTCTCCGCGCCGAGAGTGGTGGTCTGCAATGGCATCCTGCTGGCGCTCCTGGGCCTGTATTTCCTGCTGGTCCAAAGGAAAGTTGCAACCTTGGAACTCGAGGAGCGTCAAGTAAACTTAGTGTCATGAGGCTGGTCTTATTACTCGTAACGTTGGTGGCCGCTGGTGTTGCGGCCGACAATACGGAGCTGAAAGAAGCGCGCGACCGGCAGGATCGTGCCGCGATCGAAAAGATGGTCGCCAATCTGCGTGGCGCCGCCGAACGGCAGCCCAAGGACGCCGCCGCGCAGTATCGGCTGGCGCTGGCTCAATCCTACGCGGCCGAGGTCGCTATCGAGGTTCGCGACAAAGCCTCCGCCAAGAGCTCGGCGGAAGCGGGCATCGAAGCGGCAGAACGCGCCGTCGCCATCAAGCCGGATTCGTCCGAATACCAGCGCATTCTCGGGACGCTGTGCGGCCAGGTCATTTCCGGCAATACGCTGAGCGCGATCAAATACGGCAAGTGCGCGCTCGAAGCGGTGAACAAGGCCATCGAACTGGATCCGAAATCGTCGATCAACTACGTCAGCCACGGAGTGGGCAACTACTACCTGCCATCGGCGTTCGGAGGCGGCATGGAGCCGGCTATCAAGGATTTTCGCAAGGCCATCGAGTTGAACCCGAAGAATGACGATGCCTGGTTGTGGCTCGGCATCGCGTTGCGGCGCCAGAATCAGGCGGATGAAGCGCGCAAGGCCATCGCGAAGTCGCTGGAACTCAATCCCAACCACGTTTGGGCGAAGCAGCAGCTCGACAAGACACCCTCGCCGTAGGCCGCCGAGGTCCGGAACCTCAGACGATTGCTTCGCGCGATTGATCCCAGCGCACTTTGCGGCCCAGGCGATGGCTCTCGATCGCCATGTGACACGCCACCGAAACGCGATAACCGAGTTCGAACGGACAGTTCGGTTCCTTGCCCGAGCGGATGCAGTCGACAAAATTCCGCATGTGGGCGTTGGGCGCCGCGCCGGTTCGCCCAGGTATCTCCGCGCCGTCCGGTCGATTCACTTTCTGCGGCGCATAGCGAATGGCCGCGCCGCGCGAAATCGTTCCGTCCGTGCCGAGCACGTCTTCGGTGACGCCGAGGTGGTTGTTGCCGAAACCGGAGTCCCAGGTGACCAGCATCTCTTCGGGCTGTTCCAGGACGACGCTCATCGTGTCGGGAATCTCGCGCCCGTCTTTCCACAGGTACAGGCCGCCCGTCATGTTGACGGCGTCAGGGATCCTCAGCTTGAGAGCCTCTGTACCAGAAGGCCAGCTGCTGGCTCATGTTCTCGTGCACGTTGCCGCCCGAGTAGTCCGAGTACAAGCGCCAGTTGAGGTAGCGCTGCGGATCGAAATCGCGCGCCGGCGCATCGCCGAGGAACGAACGCCACGCGATGTTGTCGGGCGTCATGTCGGGATACACCGGACGCATCCATTGCGGTTTGCCGCGCGGCGTGTTGCGGAACATGCGCATCTGGATCGCAGTAATCGGGCCGACTTGCCCGCTGGCAAGGAAGGCGAGCGCGTCGGTCATCTGTCCGGATGAACAAGCCTGATGGCCGATTTGAACGATTCGCGACCCAGCTTTGCGATATGCCGCGCGCATGCGTAGGGCGTGTTCCAGCGTGAACGCCATCGTCTTTTCTAAATAGACGTGCTTCGCGGCGTCGAGCGAATCGACGAAGTGCTCGCAGTGCAGGTGCTGCGGCGTCGCCACGATAACGGCGTCGATGGACTTGTCATCGAGCAGGCGCCGATGATCCAGGAAAACTGCCGCGTTCGGAATCAGGTCTCGGGCAACGTCCAGGCGTTTGGTGAAGACGTCGGCGACCGCGGCCAGCTCGACATTGGGGCACGCCGAGGCCCAGTGCGTCAGCTCGATACCGCGCGCGCCCGCGCCAATAACGCCGATGCGAATGCGGTCATTCGCGCCCAGCACGCGCTGGGAAGCAAGCGTTGAGGCCAAACCCGTGGCCATGGCGCCGATAAATTTTCGCCGGGAGTCCATCGAACTGGGTATGCCTCAATCTTAGCGGATTGCGGGAGGAGCCGATCTTAGCGCAGGTAAAAAAGACTTAACCGGGGCAATCCGGCCGCTTCAAGCAGTTGCCGCTCCAGATACTGCTTTTCGAGCATCGCGAGCTGATCGGCGGTCATCTTTCCGCGATAGGGACGAAGCTGGGCATCCAGGTCCCGCCGTGCACGCAGCAAATCTTCGTCGCTCTGCCGCGATCGGGCGATCGCGATCATCTTGTCTTCTAGTGCGGTGAGCCTTCGCTCCAGGTCTTCGAGATCGTCGTAGAGCGTCTCTGCATCGTTTGCCAAACGCTCCACGGCGGCGGCGATGTCTTCGAACCCGAGCCGCTTGCGAACTTCCGTAGCATTGCCCATGAGGTAGGTCTTCAGGTCTTCCAGGCTGAACGGCATCGCAGACGCCTTCCGAGCCGCGCGTGGTTCCGCGACTCCCGCCATGGCCTGCGCTACGCCCAAGACCGCCTGCGTGCAGTAGGCAATCGAATTGACGCTTTGTATACGATTCTTCCTGCCGCGCCAGTTCTCGAACGCAAGATCGATACCGCGCAACACCGCTTCCAGCGGCACGCCGGCGTTCTTCCACGTTTCCACCAGCGCCCAATCGAGCGGAGACATCAAAAACAATCCCGTGCCGCGCGCTCTTTGAAAGTGTTCCTCAACCTCGGTGAAATAGTTGAAGTAGTTCGAAGGCCAGGTTACTTCTTCTGGTTCCGGCGCCATATGATTTCCAGGCCTTCGAGCGTGAGGTCTTCGTTGATTTGCTTCACGTAGCGCGATGCGGCGGCGATGAGGCCGGCTTGCCCGCCCGTGCCGATAGCGACAGTATTGTCGCCGAGCTCAGCCATGACTCGTTCTACGATGCCGTCGATCAATCCAACGAACCCGTAGAACAGTCCTGACTGAATGCTGTTCACGGTGTTCTTTCCGATCAACCGCGCGGGCTGCCGAAACTCGACCATGGGCAGCTTGGCTGTTCTGCCGAACAGACCTGAAATCGACATTCCGATGCCGGGACAAATCATGCCGCCCAGATACTCGCCGTTGGCTGAAACCACGTCGAAGTTGATGGTGGTGCCGAGGTCGACTACGACTGCCGGCCCGCCATAGCGATGAAACGCCGCAACACCGTTGACGACGCGATCGGCGCCCACTTCGCGCGGATTGTCGTACAGCACCTTGATCCCGATATCGGTGTCCGGCGTCACGAACAGCGCCTTGGTTTGGAAATAGCGCTCCGCCATCGCCGCCAGCGGCGCGTCTACGATCGGCACCACGCTGGCGATAATGATCCCGTCGACACGCTTCAGATCGAGCGAGGCAAGCGCGAACAGGTTACGCATCAATACGCCCCATTCGTCCGCGGTCTGCTCGTGTATGGTGCGCAAGCGCCAGCGGTTGATCAAGGCGCCGTCTTCGAATGCGCCGATGGTGACGTTGCTGTTTCCAGCGTCAAGAGCTAAGAGCATGGACGCACGCCTCCCGCGACAATTACTTTTTCGAAACCATCATCGCCCCGCAGAATCAGAAAGCCGGATTCGTTCAGGCCGGCTGTGACGCCCCGCACCACGGACCCGCCCAGGTCCACCTCCACGCGCCGGCCGTACACGAAGCTGGAGGCGGAGGAAAACATCTTCAAGATCGATTCACGGCCTTCCGTTTCGAGCAGCCGGCAGAACGCGTCGATGCCCGTGAGCAGCTCCACCAGCAGGCGCTCGCGGGATTGCACGCGGCCGCTCGCGATGCGCAGCGACGTAGCCAGCGCGTTGAGTTCCGGCGGGAAGGCGGTGTGATTCACGTTGATGCCGATGCCTGCAATGATAGCGGAGCCTTCCAGTTGCGTCAGGATGCCGGCGCATTTCCTGGAGTCAATCAGAACGTCGTTAGGCCAGCGCAGGTCGCACGCGACGTCGGTCGACTTCATGATCGCGTCCACTGTCGCCAAGCCGAGCGCGAGAGTTACCAGCGGCGTGACGCTGGAGCCGGACGGCGGGCGCAGGACGATCGAGACATACAGACCCGAACCGGCCTCGGAATGCCAGGTGCGGCCGTAGCGGCCTTGCCCGGCGGTCTGTTCGTCGGCCCCCACCACGGTGCCAAACTCGCAGCCGGATGCGGCCAGGCGGCTGGCTTCAGTCATGGTGGAGCCGATCGATTCGTGCCACTCAATCCGGCGGTCCGGCAAGCGCGCTCGCACCCATTCGATGTCGAACGGCACGGTTAGACGAGCTCCAGGCGGCAATGGATGTCGACAGCGCGCGCCGAGTGGGTGATCGCCCCTACGGAAATGAAGTCTGGACCCGCCTCGGCATAGGCCCGGACCGTTTCGAGCGTGATCCCGCCGGACAGCTCAACGGTCGCTCGGCCGGCGATGTCGCGGATCCAGTCTCCTGCTTCTGCCGGGCTCAGATTATCGAGCAGCAGCGCACGCGCTCCGCACGCGAGCGCTGCGTCAAGCTCGGCACGAGTCCGGACTTCGATCTCGACGGGCAGTTGCGTTTGCCGAGCCGCCTGCAGAGCCGCGCGGACGCCTCCGGCCGCCGTGATGTGGTTGTTCTTGATCAAAACTGCGTCATAGAGGCCCATGCGATGGTTGGTGACGCCTCCCGCGTGCGCCGCGGCCTTTTCGAGTTGCCGCAAGCCCGGCGTCGTCTTGCGCGTGTCCAGGATGCGGCACTTGGTGCCGGCGACAGCGTCGACAAACTTGCGCGCCAGTGTGGCTACGCCGCTTAAGTGCTGCAGGAAATTCAACGCCACGCGCTCGCGGGTGAGCAGGGTGCGCGCGTGGCCTCGCACGATCGCGATTTCGCCACCCGGCTTCAGGAAATCACCGCTCTTGGCTTTGAGGTCGATGTCGGCGAACAACAGCGGAAGGATCTCGACGCCGCCGATGACCGCCGGTTCACGAACAATGAACCGCGCCACTGCCTGACGTTCGGCAGGCACACATAGCGCGGTGGTAACGTCGCCCGTGCCGACATCTTCGCCGAGCGCTCGCTCGACAATCTCGGCCGTCGTCATTGCAGGGTGTTCAGCGTGGCGCGGCTCTTTTCGAGCTGGGCCATTTGTTCGGCGCGCTTGGCGCGCAACGAGTCGACCACGTGGCCCGGGGCGCTGCTCAGGAATTTGTCGTTGGCGAGCTGCCGGTCTTTGTCGGCGACGGCCTTTTCCAGTTGCTCGATTTCCTTGAGCAACCGAGTGCGTTGGATCTCCGCATCCACTTCCGGAAGCCGAAGGACCAAGTCGAACTGAGGCGTCGACCGCACTGCGCCGTTCAGATCCGGCGCGGCCCCGGTACGCACATCGAGCTTCACGGCCGCCAGCTTTTCGATCACGCCGAGTTCCACGTCCTTCGAGCCGTTGCGGCAGTACAGCACGCCCTCCAGCATCAGCTTCTTGTCGAGACCGTGATCGGCTCGCAGCTTACGGGCTGCCGTGATCATCTCCTGCAACAGCGCCATTTCGTGCTCAGCGGTTTCGTCAGTAGCCCCGGCCTCCGGATACGCCGCTAGCGCGATCGATTGCGTCTCGCCAAACCGGTGCCACAGTTCCTCAGTGATGAACGGCATCACGGGATGCTGCAAACGCAGATACGCGGAGAAAACGCCCAGCAGATTGCGCCAGTCGTTCGTGAGGCCCGAGCCGGGAGCCAATCGCAGTTTCTTGATTTCCAGATACCAGTCGCAGAAATCGTGCCAGAAGAATTGCCACAACTCCTCGGCGACTTCGTGATAACGATGCTGTTCGAGCGCGCGATTCACCGCCGCCGCCGTCCTGTCGAGCCGGCTGAAGATCCATCGATCCTCGAGCGTCTCGAGCGCACCTGGTTCGGGCAGGGAAGGCGGGATGCCCGCGGCGTCCATGTTCATCAGGATGAGCCGCGCCGCGTTCCACATCTTGTTGGCGAACTGGCGCGCCGCCACCAGCCGTTCTTCCGAATACGTGATGTCGGTTCCGGGCGCCGCCGCCCTCATCAGCGCCAGGCGGACCGCGTCGGTTCCGTACCGGTCGTTGATGTCGAGCGGATCCACCACGTTGCCCTTGGTCTTCGACATCTTCTTGCGCTGCGGATCGCGCACCAGCGTGTGCAGGTGCACTTGGCGGAACGGAACGTCGCCGGTCAGCTCGAGGCCCATCATCATCATGCGCGCTGCCCAGAAGAACAGAATGTCGTAGCCGGTGATGAGCAGCGAGGTCGGATAATACGTGCGCAGATCTTCGGTGTCATCGGGCCAGCCCATGGTCGAAAATGGCCACAAGCCCGAGCTGAACCAGGTGTCGAGAACGTCCGGGTCTTGCTCGACGCGTGCCGATCCGCAATGCGCGCACTTGGCGGGCGCTTCGCGAGCCACTGTGATCTCGCGGCAATCGGCGCAATGCCACGCCGGGATACGGTGCCCCCACCAGAGTTGGCGCGAGATGCACCAGTCGCGGATGTTTTCCATCCAATTGAAGAAGGTCTTGTTCCAGTTGTCGGGGACGAAGACAATGCGGCCTTTGTCCACAGCGTCGAGAACCTTCTCGGCGAGCGGCTTGGTCTTAACGAACCACTGCGTAGACACCAGCGGCTCGACGACAGTTCCGCAGCGATCGCACTTGCTGATGGCCAGCGCGTACGGTTCGATCTTTTCGATGAGGCCGAGTTTTTCTAGATCAGCGACCACGCGGCGGCGCGCTTCGAAACGATCGAGTCCCGCGTAGGCGCCGGCTTCCGCGGTCATGCGGCCATCTTCCGCGATCACTTTGATGTGCGGCAGTTGGTGGCGCTTGCCGGCTTCCAGATCGTTGGGATCGTGCGCCGGCGTCACCTTCACCACTCCGGTGCCGAACTGCGGATCAGCGACCTGGTCGAAGATGATCGGGATCCGGCGATTCATGAGCGGCAGGATCGCAGTGGTCCCGGCGAGATCGGCATAGCGCGGGTCTGTTGGATTAACTGCCAGTGCTGTGTCGCCGAGCATCGTCTCCGGCCGCGTCGTTGCGACCACCAGGGATCGCGTTTCTTCCGACAGCGGATAGCGGATATGCCACAGCGACCCCTGCGTGTCCTCGTGTTTCACTTCGAGATCGGACAGCGCGGTGCGGCAACCCGGACACCAGTTCACCATGTAGGTGCCGCGGTAGATTAGCCCCCGTTCGTGCAGTCGAACGAAGGCTTCGAGCACCGCTCGCGAAAGCTCAGGGCTTAGAGTGAACCGCTCCCGACTCCAGTCGCAGCTGTCGCCGATGCGCTTCATTTGTTCGGTGATGCGGCTGCCGTATTTCTCTTTCCACATCCACACGCGGCGGATGAACTCTTCGCGCCCGAGTTGCTGGCGCGAGGCGCCCTCGGCAGCGAGGCTTCGTTCGACCAACATCTGGGTGGCGATGCCGGCATGATCGACACCGGGAAGAAACAGCGTGTTGTCGCCGCACATGCGCCGCCAGCGGATGGCTGCGTCGATCAGCGAGTGCTCGAGCATGTGCCCGATATGCATCGAGCCGGTCACGTTGGGCGGCGGAACCACCAGCGAAAAACGCGGGCCGGGGGCCTTCGCGTCGGCGTGGAAGATGCCGGTTTCGACCCACCACTCGGCCCAGTGAGACTCGAAGCGCTGCGGCTCGTATGTTTTTTCCAACTCCATGGCGAGACTTCCAGTTTAGCAGGCAGGCATGATTTGACAGTGCTCGCCGAGGTTTGATGTAATTGAAATCGAAGCGTCTCCCGCCTTGCTCCTCAGTAGCTCAATGGTAGAGCATTCGGCTGTTAACCGAAGGGTTGTAGGTTCGAGTCCTACCTGAGGAGCCAAACACCAAAACTCCAGGCTGGATTCGAACTCCACGCATGTGCTCCTTTTGATACCCGACGGGGCACCCTTCTTTGCTGAAACGTGGCCGCCACCCAAATCTCCGCAAGTACAGTAGGTTGCGGAATTCGAAACTTGTCCAAGGGGAGCCGCCAGAAATCGCCGTTTCAAATTAGTCCGCTTACGCAGGACCACAGACCAGCCGTCGAACTCTCGATTCTTGTAGCCACTAGGTTTGCGGTGTCCACGTGACATTGCGCAGCCGCCATTGCTCTTCGAAGAACTGGATTACGGCGTGCTGAAATGTTGGCTGGTAAGGAGTCGAGTGGTGGTCGCCTTCACAGGACGCAGAATGTGCCGTCGGGATTTCTTTGAGAAGTCGGTCAACCCTTTGATTGGCCGCGTCCTCCTTGCCATTGAGTATCAGGACCGGTACATCGATTTTTCGGAGTGCTTCCGTAGGCCAGGTAGGCGCGACTGCACCGCGAATGACCGCTGCCAGGACCTTCGGATCGCCTCCGGTGGCCCGAGCCGCCATGAGAGACGCCGAGGCAAGGTGTCCAGGAACGATTTCTCCCTGCTCCAGAATTCTGGCCCCCTCCTCTGCCCACACCTGGCGTGTAATCGGACGAGGCACGTAGTCTGGAACCGGCCAACTCTTAGGAAATTCCAAAACACCATCCTCGAGGGCGTAGTCGCCAACTCCAGCGAGAATGGCAGACTTTACCTGGGGCGGGCGCAGCATGAGCGTCCTGGCAGCGGTGCCGGACCCCATTGAGAAGCCGATCAAATCAACGGCTTCCAGATGGAGGTGGTCAATAAGAGCTATGACGTCCCGGGCCAGCGCTGAATCTGCGTAAGCTGTTTTCTCTGTGGGTTTGTCGGAAGCTCCGAAGCCACGCATGTCCGGCAGGATGGTACGCGCACCCGCCGCCTGCAGTGCCCGGACTGTGCCGGGCCTTCCTTCGAGGGGAGGATTTGGGAGCGGAGGCGCTCCTCCAAAGGCTTCGCGGAACATCGCCTGCCGTTTTTTCAATCCCGGAAGAATGAGCTCAAAGTCTCCGAACTGGCGCAGGCCATCGACCCCGAATCCATGCAGTAGGATGACGGCCGGCCCTTCGCCCTCGTCATGATAGGCGATCCGGATTCCGTCGAAGGAAGTGAAAATGTTCATTTGGCCCTCCTGAGTGTGGCGTCAGCGCGGACTGTTCCGAAAGCTCCGGTGCAGAAAATTCCTGAAAGGAGCGTCTCAGACTACCAGACTTTGGCGCGGGCCGTCGCGCTCGCTCGTAACTGCGCGGACTGCTGGGCCAAGTTTCGGTCTCAACGTTCCAATGGTATCCAGACTGGGTACCCAGTCTCGACAAACATGTCAGTTCGCCGCGCAAAACGGTTGTTTCGAAGCCGATGCGCTGGTTCGAGCGAATCGCGCCTGAGGCTGCAAAGTTCTAAACGTGTCCAGACTGGGGAGCCAAATTATTTTTCAGCACCGTCCCGTTCGTCAACCGGTCTCTCCGTCTGCAACTCCGCAACTGGCTGAAATGTTTGAATTTCCGCGTCTCTCCCTTTCCCCTCGATGCCGGCCCGAAGGGCCAGCCGGCTGGGACGGGTTATGTAACCATTCGGTCTCGCAGCGGATCGAACCTGCTGGGAAATGATCGCACCGGCGCATTTGTCGTCGAGACAGGAGAATTACCTATGAAGATCCGTGACTCAGTCGCATTCGTAACAGGCGCCAACCGAGGAATCGGTCTGGCATTTGTGCAAGAACTACTCGCTGGGGGCGCGCGAAAGGTCTACGCCGCAGGGCGCCAGCCGGAGCGCATCACCCTCGCTGGCGTTGAGCGCGTTCGTTTGGACGTGACGAACCCCGAAGACGTCGCTGCTGCGGCGAGGCAGTGCACCGACGTCAACCTGCTCATCAATAATGCCGGCATTGCGCTCCGGACTGGTTTCCTCTCGCCCGATTCCGTCGAAGCGGCCCGATCAGAAATGGAGACCAACTACTACGGACCGATGCTCCTCAGTCGTGCCTTTGCTCCTGTGCTGGCGAAGAACGGCGGCGGCGCCATCGTCAATCTTCTCTCTGTGCTGAGTTGGGTAGCGGCCGGGACGTACAGCGCTTCCAAGGCCGCCGCGTGGGCTTTGACCAACTGGCTACGGACCGCTTTACGCGAGCAAGGTACGCAGGTGGTGGGCGTGCATGTCGCTCTGGTCGATACGGATATGGCGAGCGGACTCACCCTTGCTAAGGTCAAACCTGTAGACGTAGTTCGACAAGCGCTGAGTGCAGTCGAAGCCGGCCGCGATGAGGTGCTCGCCGATGATATGACTCGGCAGGTCAAGGCTGGACTGTCGGATCGAGAGGGCATCTACCTCAATTTCGATCCGCTGCACGCTGTGCCCGCTGCGAGGTGAGAAGCTCAACCTGATCCCGCCTTCTCGACTATATGGCGATTTTTGAATGAGTGAGAAAGAGTGTCAAGCGATATTCCGGCCATTAATCGCGCCGTCGCGGTTTCCAATTGACCGCGTCGGGATTGTAGGCCGGAGACGATGGTTATGAAGTCAGCGACGCAATCTCTCGCGCAAAACCTGCCGACTCTCGAACAGGCACAGAACGAATCGGGTTTCTTCTCGAGCGAGTCCGTTCTCAACATCCTCAAGTTGATTCTTGACGGATCTGAGTTGTCTGAGGTTTTGGCGATCATTGCTCTCCCGGTCAGTGTTGGAGATCCGCCGCGATTTCGTCAGTTGGAGGCGAGATCCGTACGCCGCTCGGGCAACGAGATCTTGCCGGATCAAAACTACTTAGCCCCTCCCGGCGATTCCGAATTGAGATTGCCTTTGTTTTGGCCTGTCGGGTGCGATGGCAATGCTGTCCCTGCCTCACCACGAGGTGACAACCGGTTAAGGAGAGTTTTATGAGTCAATCTGGTTCCACACAAACGGCGAAGAGATCCGGCTCCGGGAAAATACCGCAACAGTCTTCCGAGTCTTCCGTGCCAGTTACGTCCATCCACGACGTCGAAGCAGATGGAGTCCGCGTATTCTACCGGGCAGCCGGCGATCCAAATTCCCCGGTAGTGCTGTTGCTGCACGGGTTCCCAACATCGTCTTTCATGTTCCGCGAACTCATTCCGCGCCTCGCGAGCGACTACCGGGTGATCGCGCCAGACCTCCCCGGCTTCGGATTCACAGAAGTTCCCGCAGAACGAAAATATGTCTATTCGTTCGACCGCTTGGCCGCGACGATGAATGCGTTCACGGAAGCGCTCAAGATCAGGCGCTTCGCACTGTACGTGTTCGACTATGGCGCCCCAATCGGATTCCGTCTGGCGATGGCTCACCCAGATCGCATCACGGCCATCGTTTCACAGAACGGGAATGCTTATGAAGAAGGGCTTGGCGATGCCTGGGGGCCGATCCGGAAATACTGGGCTGAGCCAACGTCAGAAAACCGAGAGGTGCTCCGCAAAAACATCCTGACATTTGAGGGGATGCGCTGGCAGTACACGCACGGTGTCGCCAACCCGGAGAGAGTTCCGCCTGAATCGTACACGTTGGATACGGCTCTGCTGGAGCGTCCGGGAAATAAAGAGATTCAGCTGAATCTATTTCTCGATTACGCGTCCAACGTGAAGCTCTATCCGGCGTTTCAAGGTTACTTTCGGAAGGCTAAGCCGCCGTTGCTCGCGATTTGGGGTAAGAACGATCCTTTCTTCATACCTGCGGGCGCCGAGGCATTTCGAAAGGACATACCCACCGCGCGGGTCGAGTTCCTCGATACTGGGCATTTCGCCATCGAGACGCATGTGGTCGAAATCGCGGCCGCGATGAAAGAGTTTCTCCGAGCGAATGGAGCAGTGCAATGAGTTCCTTTGTGCAGAACGCACAATCGTGTTGGTCCATGGCGCGTGGGCTGACGGTTCCTGTTGGCAAAATATCATTCTGCCGCTGCGCCAGGAAGGTCTCAAGGTAATCTGTGTGCCGATTCCGCCGCGATTCTGATCGCCGATTGACGAGGTCTGTCTCTAGCCGCGATCAAGAGTGATGAATCGGTGTGGTAATGCGGTTACCAGTAACGACCCCACTTTCAAAGTGGTGGCTGTTGCGCCGCGATTTTGCCGAGGCAGCTTTCGAATCAGTAGTTTACAGACTCTCTGCGCGAACAGACCAATTCCTATTTCTTGTAATGTCGCGCTCGGGGAGCCAACCGGCTTCGATTCCGAAGACGAGTGGACTACGCATCCCGAAATCAACAACGTGTACTTCACCACGCACGTCTACCTGGGGTACGACAATCCCGACGCTGCCGTCGTCGCGTTTCGCAACGACTACCAGGCGGCTTATCATGGAGAAGTTCCGAGCGCGTTCGCAGCCCTGGGTTACGACGCTACAAACTTGCTAGCGGAAGCGATTCGTCGCGCGGGCAGCGCCAAACCCGGCAAGGTTGAGACCAGGCTGGCCGGAGTTCTCGATTTCAAAGGGGTGACGGGCGAGATCGGCTACCCGGGCGGGAGTCGAATCCCCCTGAAATCAGTGAGCATCATCGAGATCAACAGTGGATTGTTGAGTCTGGCCGATCAGTTCACACCAAGCTCGGTGCCAGCGCCGTAACGGCGCCTGACGCGAGCCGTGCAGCCACGCACGCCGCTACGCAGCATCGGATCGGCCTGCTGCCATTTTCAATGTGCTTTAGTGGTGAGTAGCAGTTCGCGCTTAAGATCATGAGTCTCTTTGGAAAAAAACAAAAGGAAACAGCCACGGTCACCTATATCTCGCACACTGGCGAGACGCACCAGGTCTCGGTGCCGGTCGGCCTGTCGGTGATGGAAGGCGCCATCAACAATGGGATCGACGGCATCGTCGCCGAGTGTGGCGGCGCCTGCCAATGCGCCACCTGTCACGTCTTCGTGGACGAAACGTTTCTGGCGCGGCTCAATCCCATCCAGGAAAACGAGGACGAAATGCTGAACACCACGTTTTCCCCGCGGCGTCCGAACAGTCGGCTGGGCTGCCAGATACCGGTGACCAAGGAGCTCGACGGTTTGATCGTGAGGACACCTGAGGCCCAGCAATAATGTCGAACGGCGTGGTGATCGTAGGCGCCGGCCAGGCCGGATTCCAGGTCGCCGCGTCGCTGCGCGCTGACGGCTTCGACGAACCGATCCGCCTGATCGGCGACGAGCCCGGGCTCCCCTACCAGCGGCCGCCGCTCTCCAAGGGCTTCCTGCTCGGCAAGCAGGCCATCGATGCCATCGCACTGCGCCCACTCGCCTTCTACGAAAAGCAGCGCATTGAACTCATGGCTGGCGAAAAAGTCATCGCGATCGACCAGGCGAACCGCGCGGTGCGTCTCGCTTCCGGCCGGCGTGTCGAGTACGGAACGCTGGTCCTCGCAGTCGGAGCGCGCAACCGGACGCTGCCTCTGGCAGGCGACAATCTCGATGGCGTCTGCTACTTGCGCACCAACGCCGAGGCCGTCGCGATCAAGCAGCGCCTCGCGGACGCCCGCGACGTCGTGGTGATCGGCGGTGGATTCATCGGTCTCGAACTGGCAGCGGCGGCGGCCTCGCTCGGGAAATCGGTGCGAGTCCTGGAGGCCCTGCCTCGGCTGATGTCGCGAGCCGTCTCTGGCGTCCTCTCCGATTTCTATCGCGACGTCCACACCAGCCGCGGCGTCGGCATCTCGCTCGGCGTTACAGTGCGAGAGATCGCCGTACGCAACGGGAGAGTGAGCGAAGTCGTGCTGACCGATGGCACGGTTTATCCAGCCGACCTGGTGCTAGTCGGCATCGGCATCCTGCCGAACACCGAACTGGCGGCCGCCGCGGGACTCGCCGTCGCAAACGGCATCCTGGTCGACGCGCAGCTTCGCACGGAAGACCACTGTATCTACGCCATCGGCGACTGCGCGGATCATCCCAACCCGCACGCCGGCGGGCGCGTCCGTCTCGAATCGGTGCAGAACGCGGTCGACCATGCCAAGTGCGTCGCCGCAGCAATTGTAGGACGCCCGCAAGACTACCGTGCAGTGCCATGGTTTTGGACCGACCAATTCGACATCAATCTTCAGATGGTGGGGCTATCGGGAGGCTTCGACCGTATCGTCACACGAGGCGAGCCGGAGAGTCGAAAGTTTTCGGTGTTCTATTTTAAACAGGACCGGCTGGCGGCGATCGATTCTGTCAATTGTCCTGGCGACCACATCGCTGGGCGAAAATTGATCGCAAACGGGATCGCGGTAACACCGGAGCAGGCCGCCGACCTGAGTGTAGACTTAAAGGCGCTCGCCCTCGCAGCATTGGGTTAGGGCCGATCGAGATTGGAGGGTCGCCAGCGATGCCAAATCACAGACCAAGCCGCAGAGAGTTCATGGGTATCGCAACCGGCATCGCTACAGTTGTCGGCGGTCCATGGCTGAGCGCTGCAGCGGCTGCCGAGACGCAAGATGCCGACCTCGTCGTGTTCAATGCCAAGGTCTACACGGTCGATTCCCGCGTGCCGAAGGCAGAGGCATTCGCGGTCAAGGCCGGCCGGTTCGTCGCCGTGGGCAGCACGGCGGACATCAAAGCCCTCATCGGCAAAGGAACTCAGGCGCTCGACGCTAAGCAGCAGACGGTCGTTCCAGGATTCATCGATTGCCACAATCATGCGACTGGCGACGTATTGCTCTACCAGGTCCTCGTGGGCAATCCCTACGTGGTCGAGTTTGTCACCATCGACAGCATCGTCGACAAGCTCCGCGCGCGTGCTCGCGAGACGCCGCCGGGCACATGGGTCGAAGGGTTTTTCTTCGATGACACCAAGCTGAAGGAAGATCGCCCGCTCAACGTTCACGATCTCGACCGCGTATCCAAAGATCACCCGGTGGCGGTGCATCATCGCGGCGGCCATACCGGGTTCTACAACAGCAAGGCCTTCGAGATGGCGGACATAAACAGGAACACGCCCAATCCGCCGGGCGGAACTTTCGACCGCGACGCCAACGGCGACTTGAACGGCCGCGTGACCGATCGCGCTATGTACGCGCTCGATAGAGCAGGGAAGCGCCAGACCTTTACCGCGGAACAAACGCTCGAGCGCAACCGCGATGGCCTGGCCTACATCTCGAAGCAGTTCGTCCGCTATGGTGTAACCAGCGTCCACCATGAGGGCGGCGATCTGTTCGCTTTGCAGCAGGTGCGGGCCCGCGGCGACCTTCTGCATCGCGTGAGCTACGAAGCCGGCGGCAAGGTGCTGGATGCGATGATCGCCGGCGGTATTGAGACCGGCTTCGGCGATGAGCGGATCCGGTTTGGCGCCACTTCTGAGCACATCGTGGACGGCTCATTCTCGGAGCGCACCATGGCGCTCAGCGCGCCGTATCCTGGCGTTCAGCCGCCGTACAAAGGCAACATCACGGAATCGCAGGACGACCTCAACGCATGGGTCGAGCGAGTGCATCGCGCCGGCATCCAGGTCAATTGCCACGCGAATGGCGACGTGGCCATCGACATGATGCTGAAGGCGGTGGAGCGGGCCCAGCGACTATTCCCGCGAACCGACGCGCGTCCCAAGATCACGCATTGCACCCTTATCAACGACGATCTGATTCGGCGCATGAAGACGCTTGGCGTGGTTCCCGCTCCGTTTTCGAGCTATGCGTACTACAACGCTGACAAGTTTCACTTTTACGGTGAAGAGCTCATGAAGCGATGCATGGCGTTTCGCACTTTCATCGACGCCGGGATTCAGGTGGCCGCGGGATCGGATTTCAGCCCGGGACCGTTCGATCCACGCATGGGCATCCAGGGAATGGTGACACGCACCGGCTGGAATGGAGAAACCTGGGGCGCCAACCAGCGAGTCACCGTCGATGAGGCGCTGCGGATCAACACGCTCAACGGCGCTTACAATTCGCATGAGGAAGCCATCAAGGGTTCCATCACGCCGGGAAAGCTGGCGGACTTCGTCGTGCTGGCGGACGACCTGCACACGGTGGACAAAGAGAAGATCAAGGACATTGCGATCGTGCGCACAGTGGTCGGCGGGAGCACGGTCTATCAGGCGTGACATCGCCTGAGCATGCTGCCGCTCGCGGCAGGTCACTGTTCTGGTTGTTCTAGCCATTCGCGGGCACGGGTGGCGATATCTACGCTGTGTTTGCTCGATCAACAGACGATAGGGAATGTATTACAGTGTATCCGGAAGTTTCCATCAAAAGGCAGTGGAAGTAACCGCCCAACCGGAATGTATCCCCGTAATCCCTCGAAGTGAACCCCTATGGGCGTCAGTTCCCTCCAGTTCTCTGCCGAGGGCTGCACATTTGGTAACTGCCGCTCGTCGCAACCCGATCCTGCGCGGCCCGCGCTATAATTGCGGAGTATGCGCCTCTTGCCCACCCTCGCCGCCCTGTTATTTGGCGCGATGTCCGCGTGTGCCGCAGATGCTTCGGGCACATGGGCGATGAGTCTCGAAGCTCCGCAAGGGTCCACGGAGGCCACGCTTATTTTGAAGCAGGACGGCGAGAACGTCACAGGCACCTATAAGGGACCACGGAATGAGGCGCCCGCCAAAGGCACGTTGAAGGACAACGAGCTCTCGCTCACGGTTTCGATCGATCGCGGTGGACAGTCCCTGACCCTGGTGATTACCGGGAAGGTTGCCGACGACAAAATGGACGGCTCGCTCAATTTCGCGGGTCAGACCGTTCCCTTTAAAGCCACGAAGAAACCGTGAACCGGACTTTAGAAAAACCCTGAATGATGCCGATCGAACAGCGATGCAAGCGCTATGTCTGGGGACGGCTCCTTAGCGCCTCGGTCTGATCTTGGCTGCAAAAGATTGAGCGACTATTTTCCCGTTCCGCACGACAAACGTGTCGGTAGCAAATTCGTAGGAATTGTCTGCTGTTTCCGCGGTCCAAACAATGTAGGCGTGATCACCTTCGATCCATCGTTGCTGCATCCTAAACGAGGATCCCGGTTTTCGAAATTCGGAAACGAGGGATTGAAAGAGAGGCTTGATCGCATCTACGCCTTTCAATGGCCCGGTCGGCACAAAAAATACTACATCGGTTGAGTAATCGGCCAGTATGCCATCGACGTCATGGTCAGCAAAGGCCTGTAGATGACGATTCAGAACATCAATCGTTGAAAGCATTCTCGAAATACCTCCTCATCGGTAGTTGATCTGATTTCTTGGCTCCCAGCGGGCTACGTGAGAGCACGGTCCTGCGCAGTCCCGGAACTGGGGGCCGCAGCCGTTTCGTCTGCAGGAAAAATGGCGCGCTATTTTGCTTGGAGTCTTGGTTCCTCACCTCCTGCTCCGGGCTGCCGGAACCCGGTTGGGATCGTATGAGATTCTCGTGCCCATCGGCGAAGGTCCGGTTTCGCGCAGCACTCATTGCGCGGCGTACTTCAACTCAGTCAGAAAACGGTCCGTCTCTTCAGCGATGCGTTGCGCAAACCTGCGCGCGCCGGAAAACGATGCCCAGGCCAGAATGCGGATGAAACGTTCTTCGCACCGATCTTCACTGAGGACGTCCTCGACTAGTGTTTCATCCACTTGGTACGGCGCTTTCGCGAGTACGAGCGCCAGCCGCGCAATCGCCCGATCCTGTCCGGTCAGCACCGAGGCCTCCACGTCCACCCAACTGCGGCTGATGGGCATCAGTTCACCCTTCCAGTCCCGCAGATTGCAGGCCACCAGATCCCGGACCGCCGGTGAGACGACGTCCGAAGCCTCACTTTCAACGACTGCCGTCCAGCGCGCGAGGGCATCCGCGATGCGCGGATTTGGAATGGCCCACCGCATATCCGCGGGCAGTGAGGCAGGGGCCAGCAGTGCCAGAGCTCGTCCCGGCGTGAGCCGCGCGACATGGGTCGCTCTCAACTCGCCGCCAAAGAGCCGGAGCGCTGCGGCCTTAATGCCCTGCAGCCCCAGCGGTGCGCTCACAGGCGAGCCATCCATCACCACGTGACTGAAGCGATTGATGTCGCTCATGGCCATCAAGGCCGCGATAGCTTCCGGCAGTTCCGCAGCGGTGAATGGCGCCGGCGAAAACGTGTGTGGCCCCGGGCTCGCCACGCACCTGACCCAGGCAAGGCGCTTGCGGAGGGTGGCGTCGGTGATTGCCGTCTCACTCCCGGCCAAGACATACGAGGCCACCTCGTGCTCGCCGCCGGCGTGGACGAGGCTGATCAACATGTCGCCGCAGTAGGGGCAGTCGTTGACTTGTGACAGCACCGCGTTCATAGCCTCCTTGGTTGTTCGATCCAGGCGATCGTCCACCAGCACACTTTCACGGCCGGCGGTCCAGATGCCAGCCATTAGCGCGGGCACTTTTGACCGGCTGGAGAGTGAGCCATTGATGAAAAAGTCCTCCTCGATCATGTCGTAGACCTGGGATACGAGCCCGGTAGCCTTGCGCCGCGGAATCGCATGCACGTAACGCATGGTCTTCAAGGAGAGCGTTTCAAACAACCGGAAACGAAGTTTTTTCGGCAACATGACGGTTCCTCGTTTTGCTGATCTTTTATCCTTGGAATTCGCGCCTCCGCGATCCAGTTCCAGTGTGCGGCTAACGAGTCTTGAATACTTGATCGAGAGTTCAGTATTCTTGGCGCATGCACCCAATTTTGGGAGGCTGAAGGGATGGACGTTCTTTCCGAGGTCCTGAGAGTCGTTAAGCTTGAGGGGGCGCTGTTCTTCAACGCAGAGTTTTCCGCTCCGTGGTGTATCAGCTCATCCCGATCCACCGCTCTGGCACCCTACCTTTCCCCCGGAGCAGGGCACTTGATCATTTACCACTTCTTAACCGAAGGGCGTGCCTATGCGAAGCTGTCGGAGGGACGGCGGGAGGAGTTGACCGCCGGCGACATCGTAATCTTCCCTCACGGAGATGCCCACGTGCTGGGCAACGGCTCACCCGAAAAGCCGGCGGACTCCTTGCAAACCTTTGCCAAGAATCTAACCCAGGGGATCAAACTCGCCCGCTTTGGTGGCGACGGTGAGATCACCAGATTCGTTTGCGGATACATGGCCTGCGAGCGGCGGCTCAGTGAGGTTTTTCTGGCTGGCTTGCCGCGAATGCTGAAAGTGCATATCGCTAAAGAGCCATCCGGACAATGGCTCGAAAACTCAATCCGATTCTCGGTCGGCGAAGTGAGCGGATCGAATGCGGGCAG
Organism: Terriglobia bacterium; assembly: GCA_963792065.1. GTDB lineage: Bacteria > Acidobacteriota > Terriglobia > Bryobacterales > Bryobacteraceae > Palsa-89. The sequence continues at coordinate 2,885,801 of CAWBUU010000001.1, read as the reverse complement.
CGGGCTGGTGCTCGCCAAGCTGTCTGAGCTGCTGTTCGTGGAGACATTGCGCCGCTACATCAACGCGCTGCCTCCCGACCAGATCGGCTGGCTGGCAGGCGCACGTGACCCCATCATCGGCCAAGCTCTCGCTCTTTTGCACAAGGAGCCTGGATCTCGATGGACCATCTCGATTCTCGCCCGGCGCGTCGGGTTGTCTCGCACGCGCTTGGCTGAACGCTTCCGGCATTTTCTGGGTCTGCCTCCCATGGCGTACCTTGCCCAATGGCGACTGAAACTCGGGGCGGAGATCCTGAAGTCGACCGAGGACAGCATCGCGGAAATTGCCGCCGCGGTGGGCTATGGCTCAGAAGCGGCTTTCAACCGCGCGTTCAGGCGGCAGTTTGATTGTCCTCCAGCCCAGTTTCGCCGTAATCGAAAGACTCCAGCCGCGTTCCTGCTCCGAGGGCAAGTTACAAAGAGTGAACCCCTTTGAGCGGGAACTCGCTGCGACGGTTCCGAGCGCAAGGTTATCGTAGGAATCCACTCGCTGCGCGCCGCGCCCAGGCAGTCCACCTGAAGTCGCGCTCGCGCTTGCAGCGTCCGGTCTAAGCCGCCGTGGCTTTCGCCAGGCCATCCTTCAGAAGCCCGAGCCGCAGCAAGCTCTCGGCGGTGGCGACAATCGACTCTTCGTTTGAACGCGGCGCCCAGCCGAGCACCCGCTTCGCTTTTTCGTTGGTGGCGTTCTTCACCTTGCCCAGCTCGGGCAGGATCTGCTTGACGGCGGGATCGCGCAATGACGCGAGCCGCACCATCCAGTTGGGCAGTTGCCGAGTCGGCACTCTCCTGGCCGACGCGCCCATACGGTCCTTCAGCACCGTGGCGATCTCGATCATCGACATGAAATCGCCCGCGACGGCGAGGAAGCGTTCGCCTTTGGCGGCCGGATGAGTCATCGCGCGGAGGTGCAAGTCGGCGGTGTCGCGCACATCCACGACGCCGAAGTAAAGTTGCGGACAACCGGGCAGGGCGCCGTCCATCAGTCGCTGCACGATGAGGATGGAGGTCGAGTAGTCGGGACCCAGGACTGGGCCGAACACCCCGACCGGATTCACGACGGACAGCTCCAGGCCGCCTCCCTCTTTGGCGATAAACTCCCATGCCGCGCGTTCGGCCAACGTCTTCGATTTCACGTAGGCGGTCAGGCCTTCGCCATTGGGATCGGTCCAGTTGTCCTCATTGAATGGCGTGGTCTGAGGTTTTTGGCCATAACCGATCGCCGCGAACGAGGAGGTCAGCACCACTCGCTTGACGCCGGCGTCGCGCGCGGCCCGCAGTACACGGAGCGCACCTTCGCGTGCCGGCACGATCAACTCGTCCTCGTGCTTGGGGATGGTCTGCGGAAAAGGCGACGCGACATGCAGCACGTAGTCGCAGCCGGCGACGGCTTCCGGCCAGCCCGCGTCGTTTTCCAGATCGGCCGCGATGAAAGACAATCGATCGCCCGGCTCGGCGCCGCCTTGTCGCAGCATGGCCCGCACGTCGCCCTCGCGCTTCATGTTCCGCACCGTGGTGCGTACTTGATGCCCGCGGCCACCAGTTGCAGAATCGAATGGCTTCCGATGAAGCCCGACCCGCCGGTTACCAGAACAGTGCTCATCGCTGCCTCCTTGTTGCGAAATGTCGCATGCCACACCCGTAGCAACACGACACTACCATCATAAGAAGACTGCGAACCGGCCGAACTTTTGAGCACCCTCGGCGATTTGTCCGCGACTCGCGCCCCAGCAAATCCCATTCGTCGGCCGGAGCTGTGGTAAGACAGTCTAAAGCCGAGCGGATCTGCTGACGTGATCATTCCTGGAAGGACCGAACATTTGCTGCTGCCGATTGCGTGCGCGATCACCAGCAATTACGTGCTGCCGCTGCTCGTCATGCTGGCATCTCTCAAAGAGCGCCTGCGACCTTCCTATCGTCCCATTCTCTATTTGGTCGGCCAGCGTATTGATGAACACCAGTTGGATGTGATCTCGGATCTGGTGGAAACCCACACGCTGGTTCCCACCTCTGCGAGCGTGGCCGCCATACCGCGCCACCCGCATTTTCCTGCCGAAGCCGCTTACCCTCTCCTGCTGCCCGATCTGGTTCCCGAGTCGCTCGAACGGATTCTGTTCCTCGACGCCGACCTGCTCGTACTCGATGACTTGGTCAAGCTCTGGCAAACTGACCTAGGCAGCCACACGCTGGCGGCCGCTGCAGACTCCGCTATACCGCTCTGTTCGTCTCCGCGAGGAGTCAAGCAGGTTCGCGAATTGGGAATTCCGGAAGACGCGCCCTACTTCAACTGCGGCGTCATGTTGATTCACCTCGGCCGCTGGCGCCAGCGCAACGTTACTCGGCGCGCCCATGACTACTTGCGCAAGATGCAGGGCCGCGTCGACTTTCTGCATCAGGAAGCTCTCAACGCAACCCTCTGGAACGATTGGCAGCGGCTCGACTGCCGATGGAATCTTCTGGCCAGTCTCGCAGGACGGTCGTACGAACAGGCGAAATCGGAAGCCTGGAGAACGCCCGGTATCGTGCACTTCGCCGGCCGCATGAAGCCTTGGCGCAACCCCATCGGAGGGCCGTTCGACGCGCCGTATCGCGCGGTCTTGTCTGAAGTGACACGATTACTCCCGGCCGCCAAACCCACGCTTCAAAGCAGACTCCTGAGTCTGTATGATCGCCATTGTCGAAACTACCTCTACGGCTGCGAGCGAGCTTTATGGAAACGAAGGCTGTTCTAAGAAGACCCCGGCTTTCGGTGATCGTCCCGGCCATGCTGGGATATGAAACCGTGCTGGCCGCGCTGGACTCCTGGGAAGCGCAGAGTTGCCGCGACCAGTTGGAGATCCTGGTCTTATCTCCTGACGCCGACACCGTTGCGTCGCTCCCTCCCGGCCAAATTGTGATCCGCACGGGATCTCTAATGCTTCACCAGGCGCGCGCTCTCGCCATTCGCCAAGCCTCCGCCGATTTCGTGATGCTGGCGGAGGATCACTGCCTTCCCGATCCGTCCTGGGCCCAGGCCGTCTTGCCCCGCCTCGAAGAAGAATGGGACGCTGTGGGACCTGCCTTGCGTTCGGGAAATCCGACCTCGGGTTGGACACAGGCATCTTTTCTGATCGGTTATGGCCAATGGATGAAGCCCGTCGTCGGAGGACCCATGTTCGCCTTGCCCGGTCACAACACTGTCTTGCGGAAGTCGCACCTGCTTGAGCTGGGGTCGGCGCTCGAGGACGAGTTGCTGGCCGCCGCCTTTCTCCTGCGCAGACTCCGGCTGCAAGGTGGCCGTTTTTGCCTGGAGCCGGAGGCTGGAATGCGCCATTTTGACATCGACAACTGGGCGAAGACTCTGCGGATCTTCTGTTACGTGGGCTTCGGATTTGGCGCCGTTCGCACGCGCCGCTGGCCTTGGGTTGCTCGTGCACTGTACTGGCTCGGCCTGCCGTTGGTCGCCGCCCGCCACTGGCAGCGCGCTTGGACACACTACCGGCGCGCGGGCAGGGAAGCCGGCCTGATCCCGCGTTGCCTTTGGTTCGCTGCACTGGCCGCCTTGGTGTGGGCCTGCGGCGAATCCGTCGGGGCCATCATGGGCGTTGATCGAGTCGCGCCCTTGGCCTGGATCAGCGAAGTCAAGCCGGTCTCGCGGAGCCAGGTCGAGACCTGCGGTCGCAGCGTGGCCATTCATTAGCCGCGCGTTGATCCCAAGCCGAGACCTAACCGCGCTCGTGGGATCATCGTGTCATGGCCGCCGGCGCGCGAGACGCTGCACTTCCCCCTGAGCCGGTACAACCCGTGTCCATCTTCGGTTCCCTCAGCCGCCATCGGGCGGCTCTGCTGCTTGCATTCGCGCTGTCGGTCGCCGTCCTGTTTTTGCTCGTCAATCAGCAGGCCTATCGCGGCTATTTCACCGACGACGACCTGGACAACATGGTCAACGCCACTTCGCCCCTTCGCGACTTTATGCGAGCGCTCGTCATGCCGCAGGTTACCGGCGGTGGCGGGCTGCGCGCCGCCGCGTACCTCTACTACTACGCGCTGGTTCGCCTGGCGGGTATGCACTTCTGGCCCTACATCGCTGGAATCCACTTCCTTCACCTCTTGAACGTCTTCCTGATCTGGCGGCTGGCCCGCGCACTCGGAGCCGAAACCTTGGGCGCCTCTGCTGCTGCATTGTTCTACGCCTTCCACGCTTCCGCCTTCAACATCTACTGGTCGGCGATGTACATTTTCGACTTGATGTGCGCCACCTTTGTAATACTGGCGCTGCTCGCCTATGTACGCCGCCACGTGCTGCTGTCGCTGGTGTGTTTCTGGCTGTCGCTCAAGTGCAAGGAGGTCGCGATCTTTTTTCCGATTGTCCTGGCGGCCTACGAAATAACGCTGGGCCAACGCCGTTGGAAGCGGGTCATCCCTTTCCTGGTTGTTTCCGGTGTCGTCGGAACACTGGGCGTCATCAACAATGTGAGCCGCGACAACGTCTACACGTTTCGATTCACGGCCGCCTCGTTGTGGACGTGTGTCGAATATTATTCCGGAAAGCTGGCGCTACTGCCCTACGCTGGACTTGCGGTCCTGGCCGTCCCGTTCGTCGCCCGATCGCGACGGGTCTGGTTCGGCTTTCTATCCTTCCTGTTTCTGCTCGCGCCCATGCTGTTTCTGCCCGGACGCCTGTTCGCCGCTTATCTATATGTGCCCATGATCGGCCTGGCGCTCGCGTTGTCGGCCGCCAAGCGTCCGATGTGGCTGGCGGTATTCTTCCTGTTCTGGTTGCCGTGGAATTATCTTCCATTCCGTCTTGAGGCGCGAGAAACGCTGGCCGCTGATCAGCAGCGGCGAGTCTGGCTGCAGGAGATCGCCGATCAGGTCCGTGCATTTCCGAAGATTGATGCCGTGGTCTACGATAACAAGCCACCGCTTGCTGGAGCATTGGGGCCTCACGGCCATTGTGCGCTTAGCGGGCCAGGTTCCCGAGCAACGGATTCGTCCGCTGGGCAGCGAGGGCAGCTCCGAATTGCTCTCTTCGCCAAACCTGCTCACGCTCAATTGGGATGGCCCTCCGCCGCGGCTGTTCGCTCGTCATCGCGCGCCCGACGTTTCGTATATTCGCTTCGGTCCAGATACGCCGCTGTGGCAATTGGAGGACGGGTTCCTCGGCGGAGACGGACCCCGGCGCTGGATGCGCGCCGATGCGCGTGCTCGCCTGCTGCGCCCGGCCGGCGCCCGCCACTTCCAGGTCGAGATGCAGGCCGTGTTCCGCGATACCCAACAATCGCGAATCGATCTGGCGATGAATGGCCGCCAGTTCGCCTCGGTCACGCTGCACAAGGACGGCTTCGTAACTTTCCAAGTCCCGGTTCCGCCGGGTCCCGAAGAGAGCGTCGAGATCAGCTTCCACGTCACACCCGGGATTCCGGTTGGGACCGAACCGCCGCTCGGCCACCCCGTCGCATCCTTCGGCTTTTTGCCGTAGCGTTCTCGTTTCCAGTCTTGACAGTTAACTGTCAGTTATGACAGTATACTGTCATGCTAGCTGCCGGACCCGCCCTGCGCGACAAACAGGCCGCCGCCACGCAGGAGCATCTGCTGGAAGCCGCCTTCACCTTGCTGGTGGACCACCCGGAAAGACCCTTTTCGCACGAGGCCGTCGCCAAAGCAGCGCGCGTCGGCGCCCGCACCGTCTACCGCTACTTCCCAGCGCAGGCCGACCTGTTCGAAGCACTGTGGGTGCGAGTCCGCGCCGCAGGCTGGCACCGTTTTCCCGGACACCGAAGCGCAGATTCTGCCGCAGATCGCCGTGCTGTTCCGGGGCTTCGATCAGAGTGAAAAACTGATCCGCGCCGTGCTCGAGTCGCCCGCCGGCCACCGCGTGCGCGAACGCGGAGCAACCGAGGGCCGCGCCTGCTTCACCCGAAGCCTCGCCCGGCTCACTTGCGGCCGAACTCCCGCCGAGCGCCGCAAAGTGATGGCGGTGTTTCTCGGAATTTACTCCGCCCCGTTCTGGCAACTGCTCCGCGAGCGCGGCGGGTTGTCCGGCGCCGAGGCTATCGACGCAGCCACCTGGGCGGCCCGCGTCTTGCTGGACGCACTACGACGTGAAACAAAGACAAGGAGATTCCATGACAACAAACGAAATGAGACTAAAGACTCTGGTCCTCGGGCCGCGCGACACCCGCGCCGCCAGTGAACTGAATGTACTGGGCGATCCCGGTCTCATCAAATTGGCCGGCCGCGATTCCGACAACCAGGCGGCCGTGATCGAATTCACCGTGCCGAAAATGTCCGGCCCGCCGCTGCATCGCCACTCGCGCGAGGACGAGTGGTTCTACGTGCTCGAAGGCGAGATCACCTGGCAAGTCGACGGAGAACGTCACACCGGCGGCCCGGGCTGCTCGGCCTACGCTCCGCGCGGAACCGCGCACGCGTTCCAGAATTTCCATGACCACCCAGCGCGTCTCTTGGTGATGGTTACGCCGGCCGGCTTGGATCGCTTCTTTGAAGATGTCTCGGCGGCGAATCGCGGCTTAAGCCAGCCCGACTTCGGCCGCGTCGAGCAATTGATGACAGACTACGGCATGGAGTTGCTCGGCCCGCCGCTCTCCTGAGACTAAAAGGTGAAGCCCAAGGCCAGCGCTTCCGAAGGTGGTCATTTTTCAAACTTGACCCATGCCGCCGGATTGCGGCCGGCGCACACCAGGATCGCCTGCGCTACTCGAGTGTGCCCGTTCGGCGTGGCTTGGGTCTGGCCCGGAGGTTACTTCTTCGACCGCATCACTTTCGATTGCGTCATGAGCGGTGGCTGGCTCTCGATCCACACCACGTTCGGCGGCTCTTCCCGCGTGCTCACCTGTGGATTCGCAACCTGTGCGCCGGCCACCGCATACCGGTAGGCCACGTGAACCGCTTTGCCCGCGCAACTCGACTTGTACGTCGACGCGCGAACGGCCTTCTCCACCGCGGGCGCCAGCAGCTTCGATGCGGCCGAGTAAGCCGAAACCACCTGCGTGTCCACTTTCTCGACAGTCGCCTGCGGCGTGAGTTGAATGGTGGTCCAAATCGAACCGTCCACCCGATCATGCAGCGCCGTCATGGGATACTCCGGCGTCGTCATGTGTTCAAAGCACTCGACGCCTGGCATCGGTGGCGCAGCTTGCTGCATTCCTCTACCAAATCCCCCGCCTGCTCCGCCTCCGCCCCTGCCTCCTCGTCCTCCCCGTCCTTGCGCGTTCATCGGAATGCACGCAAAGAGTGAAGCCATTGCAAGCACCAGCAAAGTTCGCATTTTCAAACCTCTCAAGTTGGCGTTAGTTTTGAGATAAAGCCGCTCGGGAGCGTTCGCGATAGCTGGAGCCGGACAACGTGGATCAACATCGCGAAAACCATCCCGTTTTTCACAATGTTCGCCGCCCGCGTTCGACACTGCGTCCCGAACGCAAACGGCACCTTCATGAGTTTACTGGATCGCGGGAAGTCGCGGCAACTGGCTGGTCGTCGGGCTGGTCGTCGGGCTGCGGGCTCAAATCCAGCGGCGCCGTCTTCGAACCAAGGCCAGGCACGCCAGCGCGACCGCCCCCAGCTTCCACGAGGCCGGCTCGGGCACCTCGGTCTCTTCCAGGTCGCGCTCGAATAAGCTAACGTTCAAGTCACCCTCGTAAGTATTGCCCAATCCGTCCGGAAACGGCCCCGAGATGTACCCGAGCGCGAAAGGCGCACTGACGGCCAAAAGACCTGTGTCGCCGGTGATCACGAAAGGCTGTGATTGCGTCGTAAGCTGATCCAAGAGGCTCTGCTCGGCATCGGCAAATGGAATCACGATCGGGCTGATCAGCGCGCCCAAGTTAGTAATTCCAATGAAATCGCCGATGTGGTCCTGAACATAGGTCGGGACCAGCGCGTCGATTCCGATCTGCGCCGCCATGTCCGGTGATGGAAGCATATCCACCGTTATCGCATTCTTGGTGGACAACAGCGTTCCATCCGCGGCTTTCAACTGCGCAGTGCCGATAAAGACGTCAAGCTGAAGATCCACGAAAATCGTGTCGGCTCTCGCGACGACACAGAGCAACAGCGCAGGCATAAGTGTCCGCATCCAGCGCAGCCGAGGCAGAACCGCCAACACTGCCAGGCAGAGCGCCACGAGTTTCCACGAGGCCGGCTCGGGCACCTCGGTCTCTTCCAGGTCGTGCCCGTAGAAATTGACTTGCACAAAACCCACGTGTTCGGCGTTCGCCGACACCGGCACAACCGTGTCATACGAGTAGCCCAGGACGTCACCCAGATTGAACAGTCCGCTGTCGCCGGTTATCGCGAACGGCTGCGGCTGGTTCTCGAGCAGATTCAGAAGTGATCGGCGTCGCCGATCGATATAACGCCTTGCGGGCTGGTGAAGATCCCCAGATCGGTGTTGCCAATAATGTCAGCCAGATGGTCCTGAATGTAAGTGGGCACTCCGTCGGACCATGGCAACGGATCGCCCGCAAGCTGCGTCGCAATATCGGGCCACAGAGAAAAGTCAGTCGTCAACGCCGTCGCCGTAGACAATAGACCCCCACCGGGAGCGAAAAGTTGAGCGGTGCCGATGATGATGTCCACCTGGAAACTTTGGAAATCGCAGGACGTCTGTCCGGTCTGGGTGACGCACGGCACAAAGTCGGCGCGAGCGGTTCCGCATAACAACAGCGCCGGAATCCAGACTTGGAGCAGCGCGAGCCGTACCGGGTTCTTCATTCTGACAGCGTAAGCGAACTCCCGGCTGCAATCTAGTTTCAGGGCGTCAGTAACAGATTGTTACGCTGAAAACACGGAGGATCGGAGCGGCCGGCGTTCGACGCGCCCACCTGCTAGCATGAATCAGTAGTGCCTGACCTTCGTGCCTGACGTAACGGATCTTCTGAATCGCTGGAGCGCCGGTGATTCCCAGGCTTTCGATCAGGTCATGCCGCTGCTCTACGACGACCTCAAGCGCGTATCGCGGCATTTGCTCGCCAACGAACGGCACAGCCTCACCCTCAACTGCACCGCCTTAGTGCACGAGGCGTATCTGCGGCTGGTGGATCAGAACCGGATGCAGTGGAATGGCCGCGCGCATTTCATGGGCGCCGCTGCGCAAGTCATGCGCCGCATCCTGGTGGAACACGCGCGCAAACGCCTCGCGCGAAAGCGGGGAATGGGTGCGCAATCTGAATCGCTGGACAAAGTGGTGGCAGTCGCCCTCGAGCCCGACGTGGATGTGGTCGCCCTCAACGACGCTCTCATCGATTTCGCCGAAACCGACCCGGAGAGCGCCCGCGTCGTCGAGCTGCGCTGCTTCGGCGGACTCTCGATCGAGGAAACGGCCGAGGTCCTGGAGACCTCACCGACCTCAGTCAAGCGGATGTGGAGCTACGCCCGCGCCTGGCTCTACCGCAGGCTAGGCCGCGGCCCGGCTTCGCCGCCGCAGCCAGCCTCCGAGCAGGAATAAGCCCATCAGCATTGCGCTGACAGCGCGCGGCTCCGGCACAGTTGAGGGGGATGTATCGTCGAAAAATTGCGCTTCGTCCATGAAAAGATACAATTGGTGTCCGTCCGTCAGGTGCACGTCCAGGCTCGTGATTCCGCTGAAATTTACGTTGAAGGACAACGTTCCCCGGCTCGGATCGGATAGTTCGTTCCCCGCCAGATCGAAGGTTGTTCCGCCGATGACGATCGAGGTGGGAAGATAGATAAGCGCCGGGTTCGTCCAGAATCCCAAGTCCAAGTCCACGCGTGTGACGTTGACAGGCCCGGCGAAACTGAACGTGATGTCTGGACTTGTTAACCACCCTACCCAGGGGTCTGCTTGCGACTGATTGCTGAATGGGATTACTCCATAAGCGCCGTCGGTCAATTCTGTCCCGGTGCTGTCGAAGTATGTATACGAACCGGTCGTACCGGGAGTGGCTGAGTACGATGAAACGGTAAGCTGGTTCGCAAATATTGCCGGCGCCACCGCGACAAATAATAGAGAACGCAGCACGTTTGCTAATACTGGGGAGCCAACTTGCCTCTGCAATAGCATTGCTTCCTCCTGAAAGGTTCTAGTCGTGCCGGGCATGAGCACATACTTTGAAGCGACCGGTGACCCGATTGCTGTATGAAGATGGCGCAAGATCAGTCGAAATCGGACCAAGTTTGCACCCTTGACCCGTACTAGTACGAAAATATGCCATGCAGATGATGTATCGTTTGTCCAAGGAGGTGTTCCTGTCCTTGCCAACCGGATCGCCGATCCGCGACACGTTTAGCGCCGCGCTGGGGTGTGCGGGCGTCGAACGAGAACGGCTCTTGGCCACGCTGTCGCCCGAGGAGCGCACCGAAGTCGAGTCCTTGCTCGCCGCCCACGATTCGGCGGGTTCGTTCCTGGAGATCCCTGACGACGGCCCGTTTCCGCTGGATTCCCGAATCGGTCCTTACAAGTTGATCGAGAAGCTTGGACAGGGCGGCATGGGAGTCGTCTACCGCGCCCAAAGAGACGACGGCGAATTCGCGCGCGAAGTAGCCATCAAATTTGTCGGCGGCCCGCTGTTCGGGTTCGAGGCGGAGCGCCGGTTCATCGCCGAGCGCCAGATTCTGGCGTTGATGGATCACCCCAACATCGTCCACATGATCGACGGCGGCATCTGGCAGGGGCATCGCTATCTGGTGATGGAGCTGGTGGACGGGCGTCCCCTCATCGAGTATTCCGTCGAGCACCGGCTCCCGCTAGCTGCCCGGCTGCGATTGCTGCAGTCGGTTTGTTCCGCGATTCACTACGCCCACCAGCGCCTCATCATTCATCGCGATCTCAAGCCGGGCAACATTCTGGTGACCAGCGACGGCCAGGTCAAGGTGCTGGATTTCGGAATCGCCCGCATGCTGGACGACGAGGGTGCGGTTAACGGCAGTGCTACAACAGCGCTCGCATCCGATGTCGCTTTCCTCGGCTAGTCCCGAGCAGGTGCGTGGCGAGCGACTGACCCTGGCCACCGACATTTATTCGCTCGGCCTCTTGCTCTACGAACTGCTGACCGGCGTGAATCCGCAGTCGGCCGGCACACAGACCGAGATTTTGCGTCGCATTGCGGACCAGGATCCGGTTCCGCCCGAGCCGTGTCTCCGCCGGCGTTCCCCGCGACCTGGAAGCCATCGCGCTGAAGGCCCTAGCGAAGGATCCAGCGCGGCGCTATGCCTCCGCCGAAGAAATGTCGACCGACATCGATCGTTTCCTCGAGAACCGGCCGGTGTTGGCGCGCACGTCCTCTCGGCTTTATCTACGCCGCTCGGTTCTGTGCGCGCAACAAAGCACTGACCGCGACGGGACTCGCTTTGGCTGCTCGCGATTTTAGCGGGTAGCCTCGTCTCCACCTGGCAGGCCCGCCGCGCTCAGCAGCAGACCGCCGTTGCGCAGCGGCGGTTCGAGGAGGCACGGCGGCTGATTTATACCGTGATCCACGAGATCCAACCCGAGCTGGAGAACATCAACGGCACGGTGGCTGTGCGTGTTTCCCTGATCGAGCAGACCCTGACCTATCTGGAGGCGCTCGAGAAAGACGCCGCCGGCAACCCCGCGCTCTTGCGGGAACTGATCGACGCCTATTTGCGGCTTGCCAGTCTGATGGGAAGCGGGAGCAGTTCCAGTATTGGAAATCCCCAGAAGGCGGCTCAGCTTCTGGAGCGCGCCGAGACTCTGTTGGACAAGCTCTTGCAGTCGGATCCATCCAGCCCTGACTCCCTCCGGACCGAGGTCGAAGTTTATCGTTCGCTGGCCCGAAGCCAGTATCAATATGGATCGAGATCCATCGCGGAAGTCTCCGGTCGTCGAGCGTTGGATGTGGCCGAGCGTTTGGCTGCCGCAACTCCGGGCGACTACGCGTCGCAGGATGCCCTGGCGCTGGCTGCCGCCGCGTTGGGCGACACCCTATCCGATTCCACACAGCGAATTCCGTTGTACGAGCGAAGCATGTCCATCTGGAGTCGCGCCCTGGAAGCGAATCCTCCCAACGCTACAAAGCTCCGCCGGAACGTGGCGCTCATGTGCAAGAATCTTTCAACGGCGTGGCTAAACAAAGAGGATGGGCCTCGGGCGCTGGAATATGCCACCAAAGCCTACGAGCTGGACGAAGTGTCGCTTTCGGCCAACCCCGCTTCACCCTCGGTGCAACTCGACCTCGGCTTCGATCTCGGCGCCGAGGCGGTTGCCTACGAGAGCATGAACGATCACCAACATGCGCTCTATTCCCAGCGACGCAACGTCGCACTGCGGCAAAAGATCGTGAGCGCCAATCCGGCCGATTTTCGAGCGGCCGACCGCCTCGCTTACGCCCTGCAGTATTTCGCGTTCATCGAGGTGAAGATACCAGATGATGTCGCCGCGCAACGCGACTACCGCCGCGCGGTCGATCTCTATCGCCGCTTTCAGCGATCCTTGCCGCCAGCCTCTCTGATTCTGTCTGCAAGAAGTAGCAGCAGCCTCGCTCGACTTGAAAATAAGCAAGGCCGCACTGCCGACGCCTGCCGCGATATGCGGTGACATGCTTGGCGTTCTTGACGAGTATCAGGCGCGCGTGCATACGCCGGCCGCCGACATTGCGAACGAGATGCAAGACATGCGGCAGGAAGCCTCACATTGCCAATAGCCATCCAATATGGTATGGTTGTTTTGAATTGGCATGCTTCCAATCGGACCGCTCAATCCTGACCTTGAAGCTCCACTCTATCGCCAGTTATATCTGCAAAGTAAAGGAATTGATCGACTCCGGCCGTTTGCCGGACGGCAGCCGCCTGCCAGCCACTCGCGAATTGGCTGGCCAACTTGGACTGAACCGCACTACCATTTCCGCCGCCTACGAACTTCTCGAATCCGAAGGCCTGGTCAGCGGCCACGTCGGCCGCGGAAGCTTCGTCACCGCGCACTGCGAGCGACGCCGAGCCGCATCAACTGGCGCGAAGTTCTCTCCGGTTCGCCAGCTGTCCTCTCCGGCCGCTCCCGCCTCAACGCGCGCTGGCGAGCTTCGCGAGTTCGCGCCCCTCCGAGCTGCTGTTTCCGATCGAAGAATTCCGCGCCGCCTGCGAAGAAGTCATCCACGGCGAGGAAGCGCAGACCATTCTGCAGCTCGGATCGCCCTCCGGCTATGCCCCGCTGCGCCGCTATCTGCTCGAGCTGTCGCGCGCCGAAGGCGTCGCGCGCGATTCCGACGACATGCTCGTCACCAGCGGCTGCCAGCAGGCCTTCAGCCTTTTGCAAAGCACGCTGGTGCGAAACGGCGAGACGGTGCTGCTCGAAGATCCGGTGTATCCGGGAATGCGGGCGGCGTTCGAACGATCCGGCGCGCGTGCTCATCGGCGTTCCGGTTTCGCCACGACGGCATCGATCTCGAAGCGCTCGAGCATATCTTCGAGCGCGAACACCCGCGCCTGCTCGCCGTCACGTCCAACTTTCAGAATCCGACCGGCGCCACCCTTCCACTGGCGTCGCGCAAAGCGCTGTTGCGAATCGCGCACGCGGCCGGTGTAATCGTCGTCGAAAACGACATCTACGGCGCGCTGGTCTACGAAGGCGAGCCGATCCCCACGCTCAAGCAACTGGATGAAACCGGCGACACCATCCTGCTGCGCAGCTTTTCGAAGCTGGCGTTTCCCGGCCTGCGCGTCGGCTGGGCCATCGGCCCGCGCCCGCTCATCGAGAAACTCACCGAAGCCAAACAGTGGAGCGATCTGCACACCGACCAGCTCTCGCAGGCCATCCTGCTGCGCTTCGCCGAATCAGGCCGCCTGGAGCAGCATCGCCAGTGCATGCTTTTAGCCGGGCGCGAGCGCCTGCGCGCAGTGCTGGCCGCCTGCGAGAAATACCTGCCGCCGGAAGTTCAATTCACGCGTCCGCGCGGCGGCATGAGTCTCTGGATTCGCCTGCCGGAGCCACTCGACGCCGGCGAACTGCTGCCGCGCGCCGAGCGCGAAGGCGTCACCTATCTGCCCGGCAAATATTTCGCCGTGACGCATCCGCAGCCCAACTGTCTTCGCATCAGCTTTGCCGGTATGGCGCCGGATCAAATTCGATCCGGAATCGCGATACTCGGTGGTATTTTCAAAAATGAACTGGAGCGCGTGCGCGCCTATTCGCCGCTCGCCGAAGCTCCGGCCATGGTTTAGGAGAACGATAGCAATGTACCTCGACGATAAATTCCGCCTCAAAGTCGGCCTGGCCGAAATGCTCAAAGGCGGTGTGATCATGGACGTCACCAACGCGGAGCAGGCTGTGATCGCCGAAAAGGCCGGCGCCTGCGCGGTCATGGCGCTGGAGCGCGTGCCCGCCGATATCCGCAAGGAAGGCGGCGTCGCCCGCATGGCGGCCATCGGCAAGATCCGCGAAATCATGCAGCAGGTCAGCATTCCGGTGATGGCCAAGGCGCGCATCGGGCACTTCATGGAAGCCCGGATTCTCGAAGCGCTCGAAGTCGACTACATCGACGAGAGCGAAGTGCTCACGCCCGCCGACGAAGAACACCACATCGACAAGCGCGACTTCCGCGTGCCGTTCGTGTGCGGCGCGCGCAACCTGGGCGAGGCGCTGCGCCGTATCGCCGAAGGGGCCGCCATGATCCGGACCAAGGGCGAGGCCGGATCGGGCAACATCGTCGAGGCCGTGCGCCACATCCGCACCATCGTCAAAGAGATGAAGCAGCTCACCGTGCTGGGCCGCGAAGAGCTGGTGGCCGAATCGAAGAAACACCAGGCACCGCTCGAACTGATCCAGTATGTCGCCGAGCACGGCAAGCTCCCGGTGCCGAATTTCTCGGCGGGCGGCATCGCGACTCCGGCCGACGCAGCGCTGGTATTGCAGCTTGGCGCCGAAGCGGTGTTCGTCGGATCCGGCATCTTCAAGTCGTCGGACCCGGAAGTGCGCGCCCGCGCCATCGTCAAGGCCGCTACTTACTACAACGATCCGGCCAAGCTGCTCGAAGCCAGCGAGGAGCTGGGGACCGCGATGTTCGGCATCGATATCGCCAAGCTTCCCGAGTCGGAGCTGCTCCAAACGCGAGGCTGGTAGTGTCCGGGAACGGTGCACGTCCGAAGAAAATCGGCGTGCTGGCGCTGCAGGGCGATTTCGAGGCCCACGAGAGAGCCTTGCGCCGCGCCGGCGCCCAACCTGTCGAGGTGCGTTCGGCCGAAGACCTGCGCGACATTGACGGCCTGGTGATACCCGGCGGCGAGAGCACCACCATGTGGAAGCTCATCAACGAGGAACACCTGCTCGAACCGTTGCGCGAGTTCGGCCGGCTCCGCCCCATCTTTGGAACCTGCGCGGGCGCGATCCTGCTGGCTTCCGAAGTCGCCAATCCGCCGCAGCCTTCGCTCGGCCTGATGGATATCAGCGTGGAGCGCAATGCCTACGGCCGCCAGCTCGACAGCCGTATCGCACACCTCCAGCCGGCAGGGATGGAGGGCGAACCTCGAAGCCGTCTTTATCCGAGCACCCGTTATCCGCCGCGTCGGCCCCGGCGCCAAAGTGTTGGCCAGTTATCACGGCGATCCCGTTCTGGTCGAGCAGGGGCGGCATCTGGTAGCGACTTTCCATCCTGAATTGACCGACGACTCGCGGATTCATCGGATTTTTCTCGAGAAAATACCTTAGGTAAGCCGAGATTCGAAGGCGGTCTATTAAACTAGAGTAAGTGAAGCGCACTCGGGTTTTGTTCCTATGCATTGGAAATAGCTGCCGCAGCCCCATGGCCGAGGGCTTTGCGCGCGCCTACGGCTCCGATGTGCTGGCGCCGGCCAGCGCGGGGTTGTCTCCGGCGCTTTCGGTTGCCCCGCTGACCCACCAGGTGATGCTCGAAAAGAATATCGATGTCGGCGATGTGTACCCCAAGAGCATCGGCATGCTGAAGGGTCCCTTCGACCTGATCATTAACATGTCCGGCAGGCCGCTTCCGCCCGATCTTGGATCGCACGTGGAAGAGTGGACGGTGCGCGATCCGATCGGCGAATCCGAGGAAGTGTACCGCGAAGTGCGCGACCAGATCGAGCAGCGCGTCATGCGCCTGGTGCTCGCCGCGCGGTCGCGCAAGCCGCCCGAATTGGAAGAAAGCCACGTGTCGACTTCGCCACGAGTTGACAGTCGACGCCGCCCTCCTCGAAAATAGGAACGTTCCCACCGCATGCGGATGTGGCGGAATTGGCAGACGCGCTAGATTCAGGTTCTAGTTCTCGCAAGGGAGTGGAGGTTCAAGTCCTCTCATCCGCACCAGCTACGCCGATCACAACACTATTTCGCGGCTAACAAAAGACAATCCCCCAAGCGCCGGTTCAGACGCCTGGGGGACAGAGTTGCTTAGAGATGTGAGCGCGGTGCTAGTTCGAGGATGCAGCTTTGCGCCGGCGGGCCACAAGAAGACCCATGGCGAAGAGACCCACACCGAGCGGAATCATGGTTGATGGCTCCGGCACTTCAGAAGTCGTAGGGGTGAAAGGATTGCCGTTGACTTCAATTTCAAAAAACAGCCGCGTGGGTGAACCGGCCGTCCCATGGATGGTGTCCAGCAAATGAAAGTTCACGGTATCCCCGATCCCAGTATGGGTTGCGTCCAGGCCGAAGTAGTTGAACTCAATTGGCGAGTCCTGGCTAATCGTTGAAGGAGTCGGGAGTTGCTGCAATGCCTGCGGAGAGCACGTAGTGAAGAAGCCGTTTACCCCGCAATTGTACTTCAAGGTGTCGACATTGCCGGCGTCTTGGTAATACCCATACATGTACACCTGCAAAGACGTGATCGTAATGCCTAGATCGTTCTTTATGAACAACCCATGGAGCCAATCCGTACCGGCGCCGCCGGCTGTAAAGGCACTAGTCGTGTTGCTCGGTGTACCCCACACATTCACGATGTCGCTCAGGTTGAGGACCGGCGAACCGGCGCCGTTATTATCTGCGATTGTCATCACATCTGCATGAGCGGCGCCAATCGCCATCCCAGCCAACACGGTCGCGTACACTAAACTTTTCATTTTTGTTACACTCCCTTATTCGTTTCGGTATTTAAAACGGCAGACTCAGTGTAAGCGACGACCGCATCATAAGCAACGACATTCGTGCCACAAAAGGCGAGTTTGTACTACTCGTACCATCTTCCCCGTTTTCAGGCTTTGAATGCACCGCGGACCGCAGGCTCCGCACCAGCCAACATCGTCAATTCCCTTTGCGATCGAAGTTCACCAGCCCGTCGCGATAATCGATGGTCAGCGTGAACAACTCCAGCAGAGGCAAACCCAGGAACCCGGAAACTTCGGTCCCCAGCCGCCGGCTCTGATCCCACAAGTTGAGGGCGGTTATGCCAAGATTTTTTTGTTGGAATCCGGCGAATTCGAGCACCAGGTCGCCGGTCTGGTACACGTTCGCGACCGAGCCGCTGAGTCCGGACATGCGCGAAGCCGGGTCGGGAGCAACTTTGGTCAAGTCCTTCGCCAGATCCGAGGAGATCAGGTTCTTCGGCGCGCCGCTGTCGATGATAAACAGCACCTCGCGCGAGCCGCTCACGCGCGTCGGCACGAGCAGCAAGTGCCCAAATCGATACACGGGCGTGAAGTTCTTGAGCGTGGCGTCTTGGGCGCGATCGTGCAGGGACTCGTCGCCGGGTTTATAGCCGGGCAGGGGATCGAGGCGCACTTTGCGGGCCGCGAAATCCACGGTCACCAGAAAATCGGAAAACAGATCGGTTCCCACCAGGCCGTCTCCGTCGGCGAGGGAATCCTGGTCAGCCACCCGCACCAGCGCATCGTGAAACTCCACCGCGCCTACACGCACACGTTCCGCCACGCCTTGGTAGCTGCCGGAGGATGCACCTGTATCGCCCAATCCCTGAATCTTGGCGCCCACCAACCGCGTGACCCCGGCCCTCTCGGCCGCTTTGCGCGACATGAGAATCCCTGACGATCCCGTGTCCAATACTAATCGCAGCTTGGCGCCGTTCACTTCCACTTCCAGGACGTACGTGCGCAAGTGCGTGGCATCGCTGACGAACGTGCCCAGCGGGATCTCGGCGCTCTGGTATGGCGTGGCGAGAACGGTGAATTTTCGTCCCAGCGCCAACCGCTCCAGCCGGATGCGCTCGATGAGGTCGCTGTACTCGCCGGGATTGCGGCCCGGGTCGATTCGGGAAGCGTATTGCTCCAGCGCGTCGATGCGCTCCGGGCGAGGCAAGCTGGAGGACCACGCGGCGAAGATGCGCAGATCGTGGGGATTCAGTTCATGTGCGCGGCGAAGGTATTCGCCGCCAGTCTTGCGCATCGAACTGCACTGTGCAATCCGGGCGCGGCCCAGCCACGCCAGGCCGTAGCTGGGATCATGCCGCAGCGCGGCTTGGAAGGCCTGGTCCGCTTTCGTGAATTCGCCGCGGCGGAACAGCAGTTCGCCGCTGAGCTCCAGAGCGGCGGCGGAATCGGGCGACTCCGCCAGTGCCTGCTGCGTCAATTTCCACGCCGTCAGGACACCGTCGTTTGCGAAGGCCTTGCGGGCCTTATCGAGAAGATTGTCAGCCGGCGATGCGGCCAGCGCGGACACGAGGCAGAGCAACGCATATGCGCTTGAACTCATGATCGCGCCGCGCGCGACCGCGGCGGGCTACTTTGCCGCGCTTGCTCCCTTGACGGTGACCTTCACCTGCGCGGTGGTCCAGCAGCACTGGAAGCCGCGGCCGCCGTCGCCGGAAATATCGTTGCCGACCACTTCGAGCATATAGTCGCCCGGCTCGCTAAAGGTAGCAGTGGTGGTCGCCACGCCTTTGAACACCGTGACGGGAGGTGCGTTGAACTCGGCCTTCTCCACCGTGGGCCGGTCCTTCTCGAACTTCACCTCGCCCGGTCCGCGGAACTTCAACCATCGGACGCTGGCGGCCGGCAATCTTCCGAAGCGTCCGCCGCCTCCACCCGCCGCGGCCGACGGAGGAACCTTGGCATCGTCGGCGATCCAGACCTTCAACGTCAGCGGCGCCCCGACTACGGCGCTTAGATTCTCGTTGATCTTGCGCGGAGGACCTTGCAGGAACGGACCCGCGTCGGAGAAAGCCAGGAACGGCGGTGTGTTATCGGTGGCGTCGATGAACGGCGCGACTACGATAGACTGGATCCAGATTCGCAGGCACGGACGCAGGCTTCCCGTTGGCGACGATGGTCCAGACCAGCTTCTTGGGAGCAAAATCCTTCGGGATGGTGACCGTGAACACGCCCCACTGGCGTCCCGGAAGGAAGTGCGTGGGCTGCCCCTGGTCGGCCGGGCCGGGATCGACATGATTGTTCGGGCCAACCGGAATGTCGATGGTCTCGCGAAGATTCCGGTTGTAGTAGCCCATCATGACATTGATGCTTCCGTCTTTGTTCGCGTACCAGCCCTCGTACGCGGGCGTGACGTTCTGTCCGGTGGTGTGAACCGGCTCCAAAGGCAATTGCGCCGCCCAAATCAATGCAGCGCAAGCAAGCAGGATCATCACACTCAGACCGGCAATGGACCAACGCTGTCCTGGCATACTTAAGACACTCCTGAATTGTGAAGTCGCATCTGGAAAAAGTCTACGACTCGCGGATTGAATTCGTCAACTCGGATCCCGGCGTCAGATGCCTGAGACCGCTGTGATGGAACAGAGGCAGCGGGTGTATTGTCCGCTGCCCCTTGAAAGCAGTTTAGTTGTTGCCCGGCGCGGGCGCATCGAGAGCGGCCCGAGGACCGCGTGCGCCGCTGCGGGCCGGCTGATGCTTGGCCGCCCACTCTTTGTATTCCTCGTCGCTGATGTAAGTCACGTTGACCCACGCATGCGCCATCTCATCCACCGTGCGATCGCCCCAGCCGACCCACTGGTTCGGATCCGGATTGGTAGCCTTCGCGGTGGTGTTGTCGTGCCACGCGGTCACATGGACGATGGTGCCCTTGGGCAGCACCGGCGCCGCATCGTCGGCGTAGATGTAGTTGTTCATCCAGTTGAAGTTGAAATTGTTGACGTAGCTCAAGGTCTTGGTGGTGCCGTCCGGCAGAATCGCTTCGAGCAACATCGCCTTGCCGCGCAGATGCATGTGCGGTTGGAAGTTCTCTAGGATGGCGGCCTGCTTCAGGACGTGGAAACCCTGGGTCTCGGCGATGGTGTTGGGGGCGATATCCAGAGCCGCGCCGGGGCCGGAGCGCGCTGCATTGAACATGGTCAAGTAGGTTCGGTGCTTCGGCGTCTGATCTTTCGGATACAGCCAAACCGCCAGCTCGACATGGTCCTTCAGAGCTTCGCCGACCGCGTGAGTATGGATGTCCCAGTAGATCCGGGCGCCGGGCAGAATCAACTTGCCGGTGTCGGGACGATAGATATCGTAGGTCTTGCCGACGGCCCATTCCATCAGGATTCCACCGCCTGCGGCGATGGTAGCCGCGTCGTTATCGGCCAGCGGATTGTTGCGCTCGTCCTGCTGCAGATGCGCGATCGCGTGATGCGTGATCTTCCGGCCCGCGACCGTGCTGGGCCGCATCTCAACAGCCTGCACCCAGCGCGGCTCGGTGATCTCGGGGAGATCGTTCAGAGGTTTCCACCACTGGTCCTGACCGACGGCGGGCATCCAGTAGTCCTTGGACTTGATGATCAAGTCCGGTGGCCGGTTGTACTTTTCCTGCAGCAGCCAGGTGTCTTCCTTCGGCCAGGTCTTCGCGGCCGGCATGTCTTTGGGATCTCCCTGCGGCGCGCCCGAGTCCACCCACTTCACGATGGTTGCCATCTGCTCTTCGGTCAGCGACCGGTCGTTCTGGAATTTCTGAATGCCGACCGTCGGATCAAGGTGCCATGGCGGCATCTGCCGCTGCACGACGCGCTGCTTGATCGAGCGCGCCCAGGGACGCGACTCCTGGTAGGTCACCAGCGACATGGGAGCCATCGAATCCTTGCGGTGGCATTCTTCGCACTTCTCTTGGAAAATCGGTGCGATGTCTTTAGTAAACGTCACAGTCGTGGCCGTCGTCCCGGTGGGTTTTCCCGCACCCGGCTCCGCCGCGATCAAGAAACCAGACAGCATCGCGAAACTGCCAATCGCCAGCACGCTCGTACCAATACCGCGCCATATCCCGCTCAGGTACCTGGCATTCATCATTGACTCGCCTCCCTAAGTCTCGATCTAATA
This sequence comes from Terriglobia bacterium, assembly GCA_963792065.1. Classification (GTDB taxonomy): domain Bacteria; phylum Acidobacteriota; class Terriglobia; order Bryobacterales; family Bryobacteraceae; genus Palsa-89. Next base: position 2,864,645 of record CAWBUU010000001.1, on the reverse strand, counting down.
CAGCCCTAAATAGTTTACTCCTTATGGGCGTAAGGTACAAGGCAGGGGTTACAGCGTGGCTTATCTTACTTTTGGATCAACCTTCTTGAGCGCCAGAGGCAGGCTGCCGCCGCCTTGGCTCCAGGTACCGTCCAGTTCCGTACCTTGTTTGTTGATGTCGCCCTCGTAACTTCCGCCGATCCGGTTCACTTGCAGCGTCAAGTGCGTGCCTTTTTGCTCGACGGAAGTCACTGGAATCTCGGCATTGCCTTGGTCGATGCTGACCATTGTGGCGTGTGCTCCGTCCTTTTCGTTCGAAATCTTCAAGCGCAATCGGAGCGGCTGTCCGGCGTCGAGAGTCCCTTCCCATTCCCCGACGAAATCAGCCGACATGCGCGGGCTGGCCTTGACGGTCTCGACCTTGGCATCGCCCGTCCGGCTGAGCTTGAATGGAACGGCGCCGCCGCCTTGCGAAAAATCGCCGGAGATACTTTTGCCATCGGCCGACAGCGTTCCATTGAAAGTCGGGTCGCCGGGCGCGCCCTGGATGTGAAATGCGCACTTTCCATCACCAACGGTGATGCGGTCCAGAGGAAGCCCGGAAGCGCCCTGCAGCGGAATCGAGATGGATCCCACCCAGCCCGTGGCCGTCGAGTCCAAGTCGACTTCCACGCCGAGCGGCGTCGACGGAACGTCGATCGATCCGCTCCAATGGCCCTTTAGACCGGTTTGCGCCGGCAGCGTGACCGCGGCGGCGAGGAACAAGGACACGCCGACGAACAGTTGGATCGTGATTCGCATCTTCTACCTCGCGTCAGAGAAAGAGCTGCTTCGGCCACTCAGCGACCGGAAGCTTGCGTCGCAGCGAGTGCAGCGTCCATTCGATCCAGATCAGAGGCCACGCAACAGACGCGATCAACCAGGACTGCTTCAGCACGTCCGGCCACGCCATCATCAGCAAGACCGCCGCCAGCCACGCCCATCGCACGGCCCGAAAGACGCGCGCTCGCTGAGGAGTGTAGATCGGCAGATGCGGCGACGCGACCAGAAGGGTCACCCCAAACGCGCCGGCCAGCAGCATCCAGCCCATCTCGATTCTGCCAGAAAGGAACGCCGCGATGGCGGTGCCAAGACCCGCGCCGGGAAGCAGAAAAAACCACCGTTTCAATTGCAGCGAGCACACCGCGCGCGCTTCCCACTTTACTTCGCGCAGCAGCCGGGCTTCGCCTTTGGTGAGCAGCACCTCACGATACTTCCGATTCGCGGCCTTCGCATCGCCCAGGCAGGTGACCGCCGTGTGATCCGCGTCATCGTGCGTCGCGCCGCGCTCCGCCGCGTCCTCGTAGGCCGATTCGTAGTGCTCCTGAATCTCCGCGCGGATCTGATCGCGCGATGCCGCCGAGAGACTACACGTCGCTTGCTTCAGCCAATATTCCAGCGCCGTGCTGCGTTCCATCGTAGTATTGATCATCGCTCAAGCCTCCCCTAAGATCAACGTCACCGCCCCCGCCAGCTTCCGCCATTCCGCCCGATCCTTGGCCAGCGCCGCGTGCCCGGATTCGGTGATCCGGTAATAGCGCCGCGGCCGCCCCTTTTCGACACCTTCGTAAGAATTCACCAGTCCGTCGTTCTCCAGTTTGTGCAGTGCCGGATAGAGCGTCCCCTCTTTGAAATCCAAAACGCCGCGCGACCGTTCTTTAATGCTTTGCGCGATGCGATAGCCGTGTTTCGGTTCTTGCTCGAGCGCCTCCAGGATCAGCGTCGGCAGCGTGCCCTTCAGGTTCATCCGTATACCTCGTATTTCTATGCATAGGATATACGGAATACGGGTCCCTGTCAACGGTTGTTTGCGGCCGGGGCGCTATTTCTTCAACTCGACGTCGAAGCGCACTTCAAGATAAGTGACCGATCCGTCCACTTCCTTGTACCAGTGCGGCGTTCCGGCCGGAATTACAATAACGTCGCCCTTCGCGACATGCCGGCTTTCGCCACCCTCGATGCTGGCGCTTCCAGCGCCTCTCCCCGCGCCGTTCGGAGTTCTGGAGATGGTTCCACCAGTGACCACGGTTGCCGAGCCGTCGATGATGTAGTGCACCTCGGTGCCTTTGGCCGGTCCGGTGGCATGCGCCATCGCGATGCCCGGCGATTCGCGGCGCACGACGTTGATGCGGTAGTGGGGTTCGTTCGCGATCGGAGACGAAGCCTGGGCCGGCCGCTCCTTCGCGCTCTTCGCGAGCGTTGTCATCAGTTCCTCGGCGCTCTTGTAGGTTGCAGGCTGAGTCGAATCCTGCGCGCACAGCCAAGCTGTCGAGGCCATCCACACGAAGAGAAACGGACGCGGCGTCATGGCGGTGTCGGCTAGCGCTTGTTCTGCTGCTGTTGCTGCTTGGTCCGCTGATCGCGCTCGATGCGGAATTGCTCGTATTTGGCGATCTGGTCCGGCGTCAGGACCGAGCGAACCATTTCCCGATATTGGTCGCCGATCTGTTTCACCGTGTCGTTGTGCTTGGTGCGCGCCTCGCGAAAACGCGTGCGTGTTTCGTCCAGCATGCCTTCCACTTTGTGGATCTGGTCGTCGTTCATCCCCACGCGCGTCTGCAGCTCCTGCAAGTATTGCCGCCGCCATTCTTCAGGACTTGGGCGAACGGTGCTCGATGAGGACGGAGGAGGATTGTAGATGCGATAGCCCAGCGCGCCCACGACGCCGCCGCTCACAAACACGACGAACAGGTACAGCGCGATCGGCAGACTCCACTTCTTCACTTCAGACCAGCCTCCAGGCCCTCACGCGGAACGATCCCCATCGCGGCCAGGTTCTCCGCGGGCTGCGCTTCGGCCAGGACGTCCACGTAGTTGCCGCGCAGTTCGGTGCCATGCTTCGAGCTCGGAACCTGCGCCAGGATCGCAAACAGCAGGCAGATCGCCGCGGCCATGGCCACGAACACCTGGGTCAGCTTCTTAATGCGAAACACGACCGTCTCGCGCCCGTCGATCTTGCGCCACAACTCGGGCATGAAGTTCGCGCTCGGTTCCGGATCCGGCAAGGCTGCCTTGTACTGCGAGAACAAACCGGTCAGTTCGTCATTTCGCTGTTCGTAGTTGGACTGTTCCATGCTGGTGTCGGCGCCTCCTCGACCTTAGCATCATTATTCTACTTTCGTCTCGGCGGCCGGCGCTGCGCCCTTCTTGGCCGCCTCATACGCATTGAGGACCCGCTGGCGGGCCCGAAAAAGCCTGACCTTCAAAGCATTTTCGTTCACTGCGTAAATCTTTTCAAGCTCCTTCAACGAGAGCCCTTCCACTTCCTTCAACGTCAGCAGGATTCGATCCTGCTCGGAAACCGACCCGAGCAGTGAGTCTACCAAATCCTTCACCTGCTTCTGCCGGTTCTCTTCGGTCGAAACCTTGCCACCGGCGGCTGCATCGGCCATCATGACCTGTTGCTCGCTCAGGTCCGACATCCGCGACTCGTTTCTGCGCCGTTGCTTGCGCAGATAATCGTACGACGCGTTCACCGTCAAACGGTACAACCATGGCTCGAATACTTCGGGTGTCCGAAGCTGATCGAGCGAATAATACAACCGCAGGAAAACTTCCTGCGCTACATCTTCTACATCCTCTGGCCGCCCGATCAATCGGGCGATCGTTCCCAAGATCCGCTTGCGATACGCAACCACTACCTGGTTGAACGCGGCGCCATCGCCGGCCTGCGCCTTTTGAATCTGCTCGAATTCAACCAGCATGCGGCTTTCCAGGCCAGCCGCCTGCCTTCGCTGTACAGGCGTACCGCCAAACTGTTAGGTTACAAGGGCTTGTCCTGGAAAGCAAAGAGAACCTATGCTTTGGGGGCGAGTTGTAATGCGGGTTACGACTCAAATCGCCCGTGAGACGTAAACGTCTTTGCGCATCAGTGTCTTAGACGACGCCCCCAGCCCTGCTCACGAGTGCTGCATCATTCTAGAGTCTTGTAACCGAACCGGCGCTTGGGCGGCTAGGACAGCAGCTTCAACTCGTCGGCCGTGTTCGGTGAAGGTGTAGGGCAGGTAGCGGCGGCCGCCACGCCCTTTCGCCTTTGAGATTCCAATTTTCACCGGGCACCTCTGCTTGGACCCGTAGGAATCGGGCGGCCAAACGAAGCACAGCCTGCAGCCTCGCTCCTGCCGGGTCTCGACGGCCAAGACCCGCATCCGCAAGCCGGCTCACAAACCAATTGCCGCTCTCTGCTACTCGGACACATAAGGCCCATGCACGGAAGTCACGCGATAGCTCTCTTTCGTATCGTCCAACACCAGCACCCAATACCGGGCGCCACCGGGCTCCACCCGAACGACGATGTGCCCGTGATCAGAGGCCACCTGCGCGGCGCGCGCACCGATCGCCGCCTTGGTTGCATCGCGGAACAACGTCACGAAGATGTCGCGCGGGTCCGGATAGATGCGCGGCGATAGCATGCGCTTGAGAACGTCCGGCGAGGGATGGGTGGCCGCCCACGCCGGCAGGATCATCACGCGCGAACGCAAGGTTGCCAGCCAAAACGGATTCTCTACTTCCAACGAACCATGGTGATTGACCACGTGGACATCGGTCGGGCCAATAGCTCGCGCGACATCGCTCTCCTCATCGTGCCAAGCGGCCGCGCCGGGCACTGGATAGCCCGCCATGTCACCACCCGTGAAGTAGTCAAATCGGCCGTACCGGATCCGGATCGCGATACTGCACATGTTCTCGTTGGGCCAATCTTCCCGCAGCGGAATCGAGTCCAGCGCCGGAAATCGCGCCTTGGTCTGGTTGCCCTTTCCCGTCCACACGCGATCATTGACGGCGACGATTCGCACTTCGAACGGGAGCTGGGGAGCGGGCTTGCGAACCTGCGCGATCTGACTTGTACTGCCCGCCTGCGCCCCGATCATGGTGAACCGTCCTGCCGCTGTGTTGGCGGCAACGAACCGCCGATAATTCGCGAACGTCCGATCGCCGGCAGCAGGTGGCAGATACTGGTAATCCGGCCAACCGCGATCCACCAGACGCGCGATGGGCAATGTTTCGCTGAGCTCGGTAATGCCGCGGAGACGATAGTTGCCGTGCGTCGAGAGCGGGTCCGAACCCGTGATGCCCCCCATGTGATCGGGGTGAAAATGCGTAATCACTGCGTAGTCGAGTCGCGCATCGGACCCCGTCATATGCCGGATGTATCGCGCGATTTGTTGTGCGGCCGTCCGCGAATTGTCTGGTTGCTGGTCCCCATCGCGAGTGTGCCGGCCGGCAGGTTCCGCGCCGCCCGCATCGCCTGCGTCGACAAGCAGCGTCGTCCCATCTGGAAACATCAGAAACGCGGCGTTACCGCGCCCGGTTGCGATCTGATGGATGTCCAGCGTGCCGGGCAACCACGGCGGCAGCAGCTCCCCCGCGCGGAATGGGCCGGTCTGCGCCACAGCGCTTGTGACGAGGGCGATAACGACCAGCGCTATGCCGCAAGCGAACCGTCTCATTTGGCGATTGTAACAATCGCCGGCGCTGCCGCTCTTTGCTAGCTGGGCGTCCGCCACTCCCATGTTCTGACTGGCCGCCACGCGCCCGAAGTCTTCAAAACGGCATTCCGAAAGCAGGGTAGCACTCAGTACCGTGAAGCCGTCGATTTGACCGCTTCAGGCCAAGTACCGAGGGGCGTGATTCTAGCCGCCCTCCACATGCCGCCCGAGAACTCATCTGCTAAAATTGATGTGCCACCCCTTAGATGGACTTCCTCCAGGGTCTAAATCCGCAACAACAGGCCGCCGTTGCGCACGTCGAAGGTCCGCTCCTGCTCCTCGCCGGCGCCGGCAGCGGGAAGACGCGCGTCATCACGCATCGCATCGCGCACTTGATGGAAGCGCACCGATGTTCCCGGGCCGTCCATCGTCGCCGTCACCTTCACCAACAAAGCCGCCGACGAGATGCGGCAGCGCGTCAGGGACCTGCTGGGCGGCGTCGGCTCGCGCGAAGCGCCGCTGGTTTCCACGTTTCATTCTTTCTGCGTGCGCCTGCTGCGGCGCGACGGCGAACGGCTGGCGGACCTGCGCCCCGGCTTCACGCGCCGGTTCACCATCTACGACGACGACGACCAGCTCGCGCTGATCAAGTCCATCTTCAAAGGCCTTGGCCTCGACGAGAAGTTCATGCAGTATCGCGCGGTCATGTCCTGGATCAGCCACAAGAAGAGCGGCAAGACGTCGCCCGAAGAAGTGTACGCCGCGTCCACCGATCAGAAAACTTCGCAGCTCGCTTCCATCTACGAGACAATACGAAGCCCGCCTGCGCCAGGCCAACGCGCTCGATTTCGACGACCTGCTGCTCGAAGCGGTGCGCCTGCTCGCGCACGACGAGGACCTGCGCCGCCAGCTACAACCGCCGCTTCGAGTTCGTCATGATCGACGAATACCAGGACACCAATCGCAGCCAGTACGAGCTGATGCGGCTGCTCAGCGAGTGCGCGCAAGAACGTCGGCGTCGTGGGCGACGAGGACCAGTCCATCTATAGCTGGCGCGGCGCCGACATCCGCAACATCCTGGACTTCGAGCGCGATTTTCCGAACGCCGCCGTCATCCGGCTGGAGCAGAATTACCGGTCGACCAAAAATATTTTGGAAGCCGCGAGCGCGGTGGTGGCGAACAACACCGAGCGCAAGGGCAAGTGGCTGTGGACCGAATCGGGCGCGGGCGAGCGCATCGGCCGCTTCGACGCCTTCGACGGCGAGCAGGAAGCGCTGTTCATCGCCGACACCATCGAGCGGCTGCTGAGTGCGAATCCCGGCGATCGCGTGGGCGGTGCTGTATCGCACCAACTTCCAATCGCGCCAGATCGAAGAAGCGCTGCGGCGCTATGGCCGCGCAATACGTCGGTGCTGGGCGGATTCAGCTTCTACCAGCGCGCCGAGATCAAGGACGCGCTGGCGTATCTGAAAATTCTCGAAAGCCCGCACGATTCCGTCAGCCTGCTGCGCATCATCAACACGCCGGCGCGCGGCATCGGCAAAGGCACCGTCGACCAGATCGAGCAGTACGCGCTCGAACACGAACTGAGCATCTGGTCGGCCATCGGCCGGATGCTCGAGGAGAACTGTTTCCGACGCGCGCCGAGGCGTCGCACTCGAAGCGTTCCGCCGCATGATCAGCGAACTGGCGGCGATGCTCGCCACCGCGCCGGTGAACGCGATCCTCGAAGAGATTCTGGAACGCACCGGCTACGTCGCGATGCTCGAAGGGCGGCAAGGACCCCGACTCGGAATCGCGTCTCGACAACCTGAACGAGTTGGTCAACGCCGCGTCCGAAGGCGTCGAGCGCGGCGAGACCGTGGCGGAATTTCTGGACCACGCCGCGCTGGTTTCCGACACCGACAATCTGGACGAGCGCGCTACGATTTCGCTGTTGACGCTGCACAACGCCAAGGGCCTGGAGTTTCCGATCGTGTTCCTGGCGGGCATGGAGGAGGGGCTGTTCCCGCATTCGCGCTCGCTCGATTCCAAAGCCGCGATGGAAGAGGAGCGGCGGCTGTGCTACGTCGGCATGACCCGCGCGGAGAAGCGGCTCTACCTGACTTCAGCGCGCTACCGCCGGCGCTGGGGCGGCGGCGACACGCAGGCGTCCATTCCATCGCGCTTTCTGAGTGAAGTCCCGGCGGCGCTGGTGGAAGATCTCAACCCGCGGCAGCAGCGCGACTCCGCAAGTGGATCTGTTCGCCGAACGCCACGAAGTCCGCGAGACCGCCAGGCGCAATCTGTACACCGGGCAAAACCTACAACTCGGTGGAGAACATCCAGCAGTTTTTCGCCGAGAAAGGCAAGACGGTGCAAACGCCCGCGCCTGCCGCCAATGTCGCGCCGAAAGCACCACCAGCGCGCATCGCCCAACCTCCGCGCAAGAAAGGCCTACGCGCCGGCGCCACCGTCCGCCATCCCAAGTATGGCCTCGGCACCATACTGCGCCGCGAAGGCGAGGGCGACGATGCTAAGCTCACCATAAGCTTCCAAGGCTACGGTCTTAAGAAGCTGATCGAAAAATACGCAGGGATCGAAGAGGAATGAATACTAAAACACGTAACTGACAAAGCAGAACGCAAGAAGCTGAAGCGCGCGCGCGCAAGAAAGCCGCGCCCAAACCCAAGCGGGCCTCCGGAGTGGCGCGCGGCTCCATGAAGAAGAAGGTCCGGCACATGGTCAAGGGGCAGGCCAAGCGCTAGCCAGCGCTCCATGAGCCAGCTTCTCCGCACCAAAAGTATCGACGCTCTGATCGCATCGTCGGAGGAGCCCGAACACCGCCTGCACAAATCGCTCGGCGTGGGAAGCCTCATCGCGCTGGGCATTGGAGCGGTGATCGGTTCCGGAATTTTTACCGTCACCGGGACCGCGGCGGCCGGCGAGCACTTCATGGCCAAGTCGATTTTGAAGGCGCCCGTGCTCGATCTGCTCTTGAACGGCGGCAACGCCGCGACGTTGAGCGGGCGAGCGGGCGCCGGGCCGGCCATTTCGATCTCGTTCGTGCTGGTCGCGATCGCGTGCGGATTCGCGGCCATCTGCTACGCCGAGCTGGCGTCCATGATTCCGATCGCCGGCAGCGCCTACACCTATTCCTACGCGACGCTGGGCGAAATTTTCGCCTGGATCATCGGCTGGGATCTGATTCTCGAGTACGCGTTCTCCAACATGAGCGTCGCGGTCGGGTTCTCGGCGTACTTCAACGACATTCTCGACAACCTGTTCGGCTTCCATTTGCCGCAGCAGCTTTCGCAGCCGATCTTCGTGGAAGGCCAGCGCACCGGCGCGTGGTTCAACCTGCCGGCGCTGCTCGTCATGCTGGCGCTGAGCTACATCCTGGTGCGCGGCGTGCGCGAGAGCGCCAGAACCAACAACGCCATGGTGATCATCAAGGTGGCCGCGATCCTGCTGTTCGTCTTCGGAGCCGCGCGCGCGATCAACACCGCCAACTGGCATCCGTTCATGCCGAACGGATATCTCGGGCGTGCTGACCGGCGGCGCCATCGTGTTCTTCACCTACATCGGTTTCGATTCGGTTTCCACCGCCGCGGAAGAATGCGGGCGGCCGCAGCGCGACATGCCGATCGGCATCTTTCGCGACGCTGGCCATCTGCGCGCTACTATACGGTCGGTGTTTCGCTGGTGCTCACCGGGATCGCGAACTGGACGACGCTCGATAACGCCGCGCCGGTTGCCAACGCGCTCAAGGCCATCGGCATGAACCGGCTGCGGCTGATCGTCACCGCCGGCGCGCTGCTCGGCATGGTGTCGTCGCTGCTGGTCTTTCAGTATGGCCAGGCGCGCATCTGGTTCGCGATGTCGCGCGATCGCCTGCTGCCCAGCGTGTTCTCGCGCGTGCATCCGAAGTTCAAGACGCCGCACGTCAGCACCTGGGTGGCGGGCTTTGTGGTCGGGATTCCGGCCGGCGTTTTCGACATCGCCTGGTTCGCCGACCTTTCGAACATCGGCACGCTGTTCGCCTTCATTCTGGTTTCGGCCGGCGTCATCGTGCTGCGCAAGAAGCAACCCGAGCGAAAGCGCGGCTTTCGCGTTCCATTGGTTCCGCTGCTGCCGGGAATCTCGATCGTTCTGCTGCCTGGTTCTGATGCTGAGCCTTCCGCTCGAAACCTGGATCCGCTTCTTCGTGTGGCTGGTCATCGGCTTGTTCGTCTACTTCAACTATGGCCGGAAGCGTACGGCTGAGCTGGCGTAGTGAACACGCTGCCGGCGGCGAACAATCCTTTCAGCAGCCGGTTGGCGTAGCCGAATCCGACGAAGCGCATGACGGTGTCGCGAATCGCGAGCCGCACGCGATCGCCCGGCACGAACCACTTCGCCATCTTTTGTCCAGCCATCTGCTTTTCGGCGATCGCCGGCCGCAGCCGCTGCTCGTAACGCTCGAGCGCGCCTGCGATGTCGCTTTGCGACGCGCTGAGTTCTTCCGCCAAAATGTAAGAACCCGCCAATGCCATCGACGCACCTTGTCCGGCCATCAGCGAAACACACCAGGCGGCATCGCCGGTGAGAACAACGCGGCCGCGAGACCAGCGCGGCATCTCGATTTGAGAGACCGAGTCGAGGTAAATGTCGTCCGGAGCTGCATTCGAGTAACTTGGGAACGATCCAGTTCATCCCGCCGTAGACTCGACGCAGTTCGCCGATCGGTGCAGTCAGCGGCCGAAGGCGGCTTCGGCGCGAGATAGACGAAGAACGTCGCCAGTTGATTTCCGCGGATCGGATAGATGCCCACTTGCCGCCCCGGCATCGGTCATGGTGTCGAACGCATCGCGCGACTGCAAGTCGACCGGCGGATCCCGCAGAACGAACGCCGCCGTATTGCATCCCAAGAATCGGATGAAGCGCTCTTCGGGACCGAACGCGAGCGCTCGTACTCGCGAGTGGATCCCATCGGCGCCGGCCAGCAAGTCGGCGTTCATTGTCGAGCCATCGCTAAGCTTCGCTGTGACGCCGTGCGTATCCTGCTCAAACGAGCTGATCGTGGTCCTATACCGGATGTCGATTTCGCCGCGCAGCTTCGATAGCAGAACCTGTTCCAGATCGCCCGCGCATGAAGTTGAAATGCCGGTTCTCGAAAAGTTTCCGAAGCTGCGGATACGGGACGGCGAATTTTTCGCGGCCGCGCCCGTCAAGGAATGCGAGCTTCGAGATCGGATAGTGGATGCGCTCGAGATCCGGTAGCAGGCCCAAGCGTTCGGCGGCATCGTAACCCGAGCCGAAGAAGTCGACCATGTAGCCTTCGCTGCGCGCCGCAGGCGCCTGCTCGACGATGGTGCAATCAATCCCGGCGCGGTGGAGGCACAGCCCCAGAGTCAGACCCGCGATTCCGCCACCTGATATGAGAACATGCATCAGCGTAGCGTGCCCTCACTTTTCATAGTACCCCCGTCCACCGTCTAGTACGCGGTCGTGCGAGTAAGGGAACTGAAGTCCTCATTTGGCTATTCCACGTGCGGCGCGCGGCGTTCAACATGAGAAGGCTTGAACTCGTCGACTGGTGCGAAGCGCGCTCTCGAAGTCACTCCACTCCCTGCGGAGGAGATGTTCCTCGCGGCCGAAGGCCTGGTGATTGACGCCGAAGTGATCGCGGCGGAGGCGGAGCAGGTCGAGCCGGAGCCCGAATCGACGCTGGAGTACGCCTACCGCGAAATTCTCCGGACTACGGGTTGGTTCGTTCTCTATGGAACCGGTGGATTCGCGATCGTGTGCATCCTGGTAGGCGCCTTCGAAGGTCTAATCGGCAAGTAGGCTGCGTCTTGGTCCGGGAACACAGCTCTCGAGCTTGCGGCGGAGAAAGCGGCGCTCGGGTTCGGAGCAGGGAAGGTCCAAGGCGGCGCGAAATTCGCCGGCCGCTTCGGCGTGGCGGCCGAGCTCGAATAGCAAGTGCCCGCGCACGGCGAGCAGCAGGTAGTAGTCGCGCAGCTTCGGATTTTTTTCCAGGGTGTTGATCTCAGACAGCGCTCGCCTGGCGCCATGCACGCGCGCGACTGCCACCGCGCGATTCAACGCTACCACGGGCGACGGGTTGATCGACAGAAGCTGGTCGTACAGCTCGAGGATAACCGGCCAATCGATGGACTCGGCGTCGCCGGCGCGCGCATGCGTGGCAGCGATGGCAGCCTGCACGTGATACTCAGATACTTCGTCTCCGGCGATAGAGCGGTCGAAGTGATAGAAGCCGAGCGCGATGAGACGCCGGTCCCAGCGATTGCGGTCCTGCGATTCGAGCAGCACCAGATCGCCGGCTTCATCGACGCGGGCCGGAATGCGCGCGGCTTGCAGCGCCATCAACGCGACCAACGCATCGACGCGCGGCAGTCGCGATCGACGACGACGCCACCAGTTGGCCGAGCCGCAGCGCTTCGGCGCACAGGTCCTGCCGGATCAGGTCCTCGCCCTGGTGCGCGGTGTAACCTTCGTTGAAGATGAAGTAGATCACTTCGAGCACCGCGTCGAGACGGCGGTTCAGTGCGGCGCCCTGCGGCATTTCGAGCGTCAAACGTTGCTCGCGGATCTGGCGTTTGGCGCGCACCAGGCGCTGCGCGACGGCAGCGTCGTCGGCCAGAAACGCCCGCGCGATCTCGCGCACGCTGAATCCGCCGACCGTCTTCAGACTCAGCGCGACACTGGCCTCGCGCGAAATCTCGGGATGGCAGCACATGAAGATCATGCGCAGCTCGTCGTCGCGAAGCTGTTCCTCGACACCGGGATTGTCCGGCGTCACCGCGGCGGTTCGGGCGAAATCGTCGACAGCCCGCTGGTCGGCCAGCACGCGTTTGCGGCGCACAGCGTCGATGGCGGCATTGTGCGCCACGCTAAAAAGCCATGCTACGGCGTTCTCCGGCACGCCCGCGTAGGGCCAGGTCTGGAGAGCGCGTAGCATGGCTTGCTGGACAACTTCTTCGGCCAGTTCGAGATGAGCCGGACCGAGCAGCCGCGCGAAGTGCGCGACCATGCGCCCCGACTGGTGCCGGAACAAATGCTCCAGCAGGGCCCCGGTCTCGGCGGAAGCACTCACATCTGCCAAACCTGGCGCACTTCGACGGTGCCCCCATATTCGAGTTGGGGATGAGCCATGGCAAGTTTAACGGCCTCGTCGTAACTGGCGGCTTCGATGGTGTAGTATCCGCCGAGCACTTCCTTCGTCTCGCTATACGGCCCGTCGGTGACTCGAGGCTGACCGCCCTTGGCCCCAGCGCGAATCACCTTGCCGGTATCGTCGGTCAGCCGTTGGCTGTCCTTGGTGAACGGCTTGGTCCTCCAGGCGCGATATTTTTCGATGGCCTTTTGCATTTCTTCGGGGCTGAGATTCGCCCAGTTGGCAGGGTCGCCGTGTAACAGAAGCATGTAGAGTGGCATGGTTTTCTCCTATCGTACCCGAGTGTATTCGGCCTTTTCGATTTCTTTCGGCTTCCCGTTCTCGTAAAACTGCCACTCGGACTGAAAGTGGTTATCGTCGACGAAGCGGAAGCTCACGTTGTGCATGTGGCCGGCGCCGGGCGACGACAGGTTGGTGATGTCGAGGAACTGGAACTGCAGTTCGCCGGTGGCCTGGTTGAAGGTGCGGGCCTGCATGCGCGGCTGATTGCCGGCCATGCAGTAGTGGGTGAGGATGAGGCGGTTGCCATCCAGATGATAGACCGTCATCATGGCGGGCATCTGATCGGCGGTTTCGCGTTCGACGACGGCAGTGCCGGCGCCGGTGAGTTCATAGCTGACATGAGCGTTGCCCATCTGGGTACTTGCTTCCCACTCGCCGACCAGCGTCTTGAGGCGGGCGAAGGCGGCTGCGGCGTCGGCGCGGGCGTCGGACTTGGTCTCGGCGGCTTGAACGGCGGTCATGGCGAGCACGCCGGCCATGAAAATAAGTTGTGTTCGCATTGGGTTCTCCTTGGGTGTTGCTTTTCGCACTCAAGGACGAACCAAGGTGGCCTGAATCGACAGGGCGTGAAAAAATTTTCGGACTATCGTGACTGGGCGGTTTTGCGCCAAAGGCCCAAGCCGATTCCGCCAAGCAGCATCACTGCGAGCGAGGAAGGCTCGGGCACTTCCGAAGTATTGGGCGTCGAATCGGGCAAGGAAGTGGAGTCGGTTTCCAGCCGAATGAGCGGGGTCACCTGGTTGCTAAAGCCTGTGCAGACGCCGCCGAAACAGCCGCCATCCACGACGCTCACATCCCCGACCTTAAACGGGGCCGCTGGAAAGTCAAAATCAAAAATTCGCATGGTGTTGATGTTAAAACCCCAACCCGAGGACCCGTCGGCGGTGAACGCCAGGTAGTACCGGCTTCCAGACACGAAGTCAAACGAGATCGGCACATCGTGGAACGTGAAGGTACTGTCGGCAAGTGGAAAGGAGGCGGTCGCCAGCAGTTGACCAAGGGTCCCGACGCCACCATCCGGATCGACGCCATAGATGTTCACCGTAATGTTCTTGGCGCCGCCATCGAGAGGCTGGAAGAAGATGCCTGCCGAGGTAATCGAGAAATCAGCCAGGGCATTGAAGACATCGCCGCGATCGACGTTGTTGCCGATGTTGGATACATCAGTTGGGCTGCTGCCGGGGTCCAGAACCAAGGTATCACCGAAGGCCGTCATGCTAACCAAGAGGCCAAGTACTAGAAGTAATGTGGTGCTCCGATTTTCCATGGATTTCTCCTTAAAAACGTTTGAAAATATAGGAGCTCAGAAGAAAAGCATATGGCACGAGAGTGGGCAAGTCAATCTCTCCGCCGGAACGTTCAGTACTATTACGGTACTGGTACTAGAGCCTTACTTTGTAATATTCATTACTGGTTTGTTGCTCGTTTGGCCGCCTTGCGTGATGATCACGGGGTAGACGCCCAAGGGCAAGTCCGGCACTTGGAGATTGAACTGGACCAAGCCGATAAAGCCGGGGGTCATGCCGGCGAAAGCTACCGGCGCGTCGAGCCCGCCGATGGTTGCGGTTGCGGTTGCCAGCGCGCGCGAGAACGGGCTGTCTGGCGTGACTGTACCGGTGGGGACCGGGTTGTCGAGGTTGCCGATGCCCGCGCCGTAGACGGTGACATAGGTGCTAACCTGGGCGCCGTGGTCCTGGTCGTTGAGACTGTAGTCCTGGTTTTGAACGAGCGCATGATTGGCGCCATAGACCAGGATTCCCGGAGCCGTGCCGGTGATTTCGACTTTTTCGGTCAGGCTGGAAACGCCGTTCACTTCGACCACCACATTGGCCGTGCCCGGCGCGATTTCGAAGGGCATCTGAAAGTTGATCTGATCGTAGCGAACGAATTGCATCGGGACTTTCGCGTCGTTCACAAACACGGCAATGCCATTCAAGATTTGGGGAAACGGCGTTACCGCGGCCGAGACATCGTCGATGCTGAAATTATTTCCGAAGATGGTGGCCAGCGAGCCGGGAGCGACGGGGCTTTGAAAGCCGGCGCCATTGACCACGCCTCCGGGCGAGATGAAGGGCATGGGGAACAGATATGCTTCACCAAGCTGCGCATTTTTCGCAGAGGCTCCCGCAAGGACGGTCCCCTTGAAGAGGGCAACGCTGTTGCCGAAAGCGTCGCCGCTGGCTGGCGCCGGAGCGGTGAACTCGAATTGCTGGGTCCAGGCCGAGCCGGAGCGCAGAAAGATTTCGATGGCGCCGTGGCCCGATCGACCACTGGCGCCGATAGCGGCGATGTCGCCGTCGAGCGCCGCTGAAAATGCGAAGACGTCGCGGGCGCCGCCGGGGAGTGTGAGCTTGGCTTGTTGAGTCCAATTGTTGCCGGAACGCGAAAAAACATAAGCTGCGCCTTGGCTGTTGTTCTTGTTATAAGCGCCCACCAGAGCGGTATCGCTGTCGAGGCCGAGTGAAAATCCAAAATTGTCGTTCGCCGCAGGGTCGCCGGCGGTCAGCTTGGCTTGCTGGGACCAGATAGTTCCGGAGCGGACGAACACGTAAGCTGCTCCCTGAAATCCGTTCTTGCCGTTGGCCGCGATGAGGGCGGTGTCCGCTTTCAACGCGGAGGACCTTCCAAAGAAATCGCTGTTGGCGGGATCCGAAGCAGTCAGCTTGGCTTGTTGGGTCCAGGTGGAGCCGGTGCGGACGAAGACGTAGGCGGCTCCCTGGCCGGAGTTCTTCCCATTGGCCGAGACGATTGCCGTGTCCCCGTCGACAGCCACCGAAATGCCGAGCAGGTCGTTGTTGACGATGTCCGACGGGACTAGTTTCGCTTGCTGGCTCCAGGTTTCACCGGAACGCACAAAGACGTAGGCGGCGCCCTGAAGTCCCGACTTGGCATATGCGCCGACCAAGGCGGTGTCGCCGCTTAGAGCGACGGAGAATCCGAACAGGTTGCCGGGGGTGGCATCCTCGGCTGTGAAATTGGCTTGTTGGATCCAATTTGCGCCTTTCCGGACAAAAATGTAGGCGGCACCCTGGCTGGCATTCTTGCCGGACGCTCCCACGATGGCGGTGTCGCCGTTGATAGCAAGCGCGGAGCCGAACGCGTCGCCGGTGGACGCAGGCGAGCCGTTGAGAATCGCCACTTGGTTCCATGCGCCGCCGGTCCGAAAGAATGCGTAGGCGGCGCCTTTGCCGCCGGCTTTCGCCGAGCTGGCGACCAGAGCTACATCTCCCTGCAGCGCGACCGCGGAGCCGAACGCATCGCTGGCAGCGCCATCGGAGGCAGTCAGCTTGGGCTGCGGAGTCCAGGTGGTCCCGGAGCGAGTGAAGACCCAAGCTTCGCCGAAGTGCTGGGAGTCAAATGGCTCGCTGCAGACGATGGTGTCGCCGCTCACGGCGACCGACAGGCCAAAGCCGTTGTTGTCCGAGTCAAAGGGCGAATCCAGCTTGGCTTGCTGATTCCAGGTAGTACCGGAGCGCACAAATACGTAAGCGCTTCCTGGGAAGGCGGACTTGAGTTTGGTACCGACGACGACAGTTTCACCGCTCAACGATATGGAATTTCCGAATTGGGAATCGAATCGCACATTGAGGCCGCCCAGCTTGGCCTCTTGCATCCAATCACCGGAAGAACGAGTGAACACGTAGGCGGCCCCTTGGCCACCGTTTTTTCCGAAGGCTCCGATTGCGGCCTTGTCGCCATCCAGTGAAACCGAGAACCCGAAAGCGTCGCCGGGTGCGCGATCGGAGGCGGTGAGTGTGGCTTCCTGGGTCCAAGTGGAGCCCGAGCGATTGAAGGCGTAAGCCGCTCCCTGAAGGGAAGCCTTGCCGTGGGCCCCCACAATGACCGAGTTGCCACTGATGGAGACGGAGATCCCGAACAAATCGCCGGGAGCGCCGTCGTCCGCAGTCAACTTGACCTGCTGGGTCCAGGTGGAACCGGAGCGCACGAAGACGTATGCGGCTCCTTTGGAGGACGCGCCGTAGGGTGCTCCTACCACCGCTGTGTTGCCGCTGATGGCAACGGAGACGCCGAACTGGTCGCCGCGAACGCCATCGGCAGCGGTCAATTCAGCTTGTTGCGCAGCATTCGCGCCGTTCTGGACCAATACAAAGGCGGAACCTTTGGCTCCCGCCTGCCCGCTGGCTCCGGCGATCACGGTGGTTCCGTCGATCGCGATTGCCGTACCGAAATGCGTGCTGCTGGCACCGTCGCTGGCTAGTAGCGGGATGGCTGGAACGGCCGAACCGTTCGAGGCGGCAGGGGAATTGAGAACCCCGCAAACAAGCACGAGCAAAAGAACCAGGAATGACTTCATCAGATTGCCGTCTCCTATTTTGATCCACGCAAGCCGGGCGGAAAAAGGCTCATCAGCCTGGAAATTCGCATGCCGCTCGGATCGCGCTGTAATATTGAACCAAATCGACGGTCCTTAGGTATGTAAGAAAAGGAGCGTCCCGATTGCAAGCCGTCATGCGGGAGGAACCCGTTCATCCAATACCAGACGATCTCGAACAGATGTTCCAGCTCCACCATGGGCTGGTGTTTCGGACCGCTTATCGTATCACGGGCAATGCGGCGGACGCCGAAGACGTGCTGCAGACCGTGTTTCTGCGGATGCTGCGGCGCGATCACGCTGCGGAAATGCTGCAGAAACCGGAAAGCTACTTCCGGCGGGCGGCGGTCAACGTCGCTTTGGACGTGGTGCGGCGGGGCCGGGATTCGCGCAGCGTGCCGCTCGAAGAGGTGAGTCCGGATCAGCATCCTGCCGAGCGTCGCGAGCCGGACGCGGGCGAGTTGCGCGAGTGCCTGCGGCGGGCGTTGGCGTCGCTGAATCGGCGGGAAGCCGAGATCTTCGCGCTTCGATTCTTCGAGGACGTGAGCAATCAGGACATTGCGAAGCTGCTGGGAATGTCGCAGATCCACGTGGCGGTGATTCTGCATCGCACGCGGGCGCGGCTGCAAAAAGAGATTCGGTCTTACGCGGGAGAGAGAGCATGAGAGAGCATAACTTGGATCAGATCATCGACGGCATCCGCGCTGACCAGGCGGACGCCAGTGTCGTGGAGCAGGCGGCTGGGCGGGTTCGCGAGCGGATCTTGTCGGATCAGGGAGCTGCGTCGATGGCCGCACTGAAGAGCTGCGCCGACTTCCAAGCGCTGCTGCCGGCGTATCTGGCGAAGACGCTCTCACCGGCGCGCGCGCTGCTGCTCGAGGATCACATCCATGAGTGCGTGGATTGCAGGCATGCGCTGAGCGCGGCGCGGTCGGGAAAAGTGCGGACGTTCGCCAGGCCGCGAGTGCCGGCGCATCGCATTCCGGCGGGCGCAAAGTGGGCGGTGGCGGCGGCGGTGGCGTTGGCCGTTGGTCTGAGCACGTGGGGCGTGGTGCGGCAACTGGTTCCGCCGGCGGGGCTGCGGGCCGAAGTGGAGAGCGTGCAGGGCGTGCTCTATCAGGTTTCCGACGGCTCGAGCACCGCGATTTTTTCGGGCAAGCAACTGGGCGAACGGCAGCGAGTGCGGACGGGCCGGGAGTCGAAAGCAGTGCTGCGGCTGGCGGACGGATCGCGCGTCGAGATGAACCAGCGGTCGGAGTTGTCGGTGACGCGCAGCACGCGCGGGGCGATCATTCATTTGGATCGCGGCAATGTGATCGTGCGGGCGGCCAAGCAGCACGACGGAGTGCTGCAAGTGGCGACGGCCGACTGCCTGGTATCGGTGAAGGGGACCATCTTCGCGGTGACGCGCGGGACCAAAGGATCGCGGGTGTCGGTGGTGGAAGGCAAGGTGGCGGTGGAGCAGGGCAACCATAGCGAGCTGCTGGAACGGGGCCAGCAGGCGACGACCGATGCGAGCATCGCCAAGATTCCGGTGCAGGACGACGTAGCGTGGAGCCAGAACGCGGCGCAGTATCTGGCGGTGTTGGGTGAATTGTCGGCGGTGCAAAAGCAGATCGAAGCGATTCCGTCGCCCGGGTTGCGCTATCGATCCAAGCTGATGGAGCTGGTTCCCGCCAATACGATGATTTACGCGGCGATTCCGAACATCGGGCCGACGCTGGTGGAAGCGAGCCGGATTTTCGAGCAGCGCATGGAGCAGAGCGCGGTGCTGAAGCAGTGGTGGGCGCAGCAACAGGCGGGCGCCGGACAGCCGAGTCTCGACGAGATCGTGCAAAAGATCAAGATGTTCACCGATTCGTTGGGCGATGAGATCGTGTTCGCGATGACGTCCGACGATCAGGGCAAGCCGCAGCCGTTGTTCCTGGCGGAAGTGACGCGGCCGGGGTTGCAGCAGACTATCGAGCGGGAGTTGGCGGCCAGCCGCTCGAAGATGTCGCTGAAGATTGTGGAAAATGCGGCGGCATTGAACGCGTCGCTGCCGGCGAACAGTCTGAAGGCGTACTTGAAGGGCGATATTCTGGCGGTTTCGCCGTCGCTGCAATGCGCTGCAGCAAGTGGCGCGTATCGTCGAAGACCCAAGCGCGGACAAGTTCGAGGACACACGGTTGTACAGAACCGTGCAGCAGTCCTATGAATCGGGCGCAGGTTGGCTGCTGGCGATGAACATGGAACAAATGCTGCGGCCAGCCGTAGATCCCAGAGAGCGGATGGCGCGCCGCGCAATCCGAATTCACGGGGCAGGCGGCGTACCGGACGTGACGGGCATTCAGGATTTGAACTACGTGCTTTTCGAACGCAAGGAAATCGCTGGACGGAGCGAGAACCAGGTCTCGCTGATGTTCAATCGGGAGCGGCGCGGGATCGCGTCGTGGCTGGCGGCGGCGGGACCGATCGGCTCGCTGGATTTCGTGTCGCCGGACGCGAGCCTGGCGGTGGGGTTTGCGATTCGCAGCCCGAGAGCGTTGCTCAGCGATCTGATGGAGTCGTTCCAGGCCGGTCATCCTGAAGCGCAACAGGAGCTCGCGAACCTGCCGGACCGCCGCATGTATAAGGTGCTGGACGACCTGGCTGAATCGCTGGGCGGCGATGTTGCGTTCGCTGTCGATGGTTCGCTACTGCCAACGCCGAGCTGGGAGTTTGCGATCGAAGTCTACAATCCGGGTCAATTGCAGTTGGCGATCGAAGAGGGCGTGAACACTTTCAACCAACAGTCGAGCGGGGAATATAAGCTGGCGCTCACCAACGCGCAATCCGGCGGGCGCACCTTGTACGCGCTGAAGGCTGTGAATACGCCGTTCGAGGCGCACTACACGTACGTGGACAGCTATCTGGTGGCGGCATCGAGCGAGGCGCAGTTGGTGAAGGCGATGCAGAATCGCAGCACAGGTTATTCGCTGACGACGTCGCAGAATTTCCGGGCGGCGTTGCCGCGCGACGGCAGCACGAACCTGTCGGGTGTGTTCTATCACAATCTGGGTCCGATCATCGGGCCGTTGACGAACCGGTTGAGTTCCACGGCCGAGTTGACAGAGGCGCAAAGGGCGGGCATCCGCCAGTTGCAAGCGAACAGCGCGCCCGGCCTGGTGGCGGCATACGCTGAGTCGAATCGGATTCGCGTTGCGTCGGCGGGATCGTTCTTCGGATTGAATCTGGACACACTGGCGCTGCCGCAAATCCTGGGCGGTGAGATCATGGGTCAGAGAAAGTTGAGCGGCCAAGCGCGCAAATGACGCCGGTCATCGAGCTGGAATCTCTGGGGGTGCGTCTCGGAAATCGGGACATCCTCAAAGGTCTCACGTGCTCTTTGTCGGGACGAACCATCGGACTTCTCGGGCCGAACGGCGCCGGGAAGTCCACTCTCATTAATACGCTGCTGGGTTTCCTGAAACCCTCGCAAGGCACGGCGCGGATTTTTGGGCACGACATCCGCACGGAGCTGGGCGCGATCCGATCGCTGGCCGGATTCATGCCGGAGAACGACGCATTCATCGCGAACATGACTGCGGTGTCGTTCATCCGGCTGATGGCGGAGCTATCGGGATTGCCGGCGGACGCCGCGCTCGAGCGCGCGCATGAAGTGCTGTTCTACGTCGGGCTGGGCGAAGCGCGCTACCGCAAGGTGGGCACGTATTCGCTCGGCATGAAGCAACTGGCCAAGCTCGCCCAGGCCATCGTGCACGGGCCGAAGCTGGTCATCCTGGACGAGCCGACCAACGGGCTGGATCCGCCGGCGCGCCAGCGCATGATCCGGATGATCAAGGAAATGCGCGAGACGCACGGCCTGCACATCCTGCTGTGCTCGCATCTGCTGCGCGACGTCGAGGAGACTTGCGAAGAGGTGCTGATCCTGAAAGACGGGCGCATGGTGCATTACTCGAATCTCGAAGAAGAACGGCGCGCGAATCGGAGGTTCGTCGAGATGGAGGCGGTGGGCGACAGCGCGGGGCTGGCGGGGGCGCTCGAAGAGATGGGTTGCGAATGTGCGTTGTCGGCTCGCACCGCCTGAAGGCCGTGTTGTCGGACGGCATTGAGATCCGCGACATCTACCGGCTGGCGGCCGAGCGCGAAATCCAACTGCGCCGCTTGAATTACCGGCGCGACACGCTGGAAGACATTTTCCTGAAAGCCATGGAGACCAACGCCAATGGCGGTGTATAAGCGCAACTATCGGCCGTACGCGGGAACGTTGACGCCGGAGTGGTCGCGGTTTTTGATTTTGACTCGGTATGCGTTGCGCGGATTGTTCCGTTCGCGGATTTTGACGGGCGTGTTTGTGTTGTGCTTCTTTCTTCCGCTGGGCAGCGCGGTGGCGATGTACCTGAACCACAATCTCCAGCGTGCTGGCGCTCTTCCATGCGCGCAGCAACGAGATCATCAACGTCAACGCGAACTTCTTCCTGGTGTTCCTGGGAATCCAGGGCGGGCTGGCGTTTTTCCTGACGGCGTTCATCGGGCCATCCACCATCGCGCCGGACTTGGCCAACGGTGCGCTGCCGCTGTACTTGTGCCGGCCGTTCTCGCGAGCCGAGTACGTGCTGGGCAAGTTTTGCGCGCTGGGATTTGTGCTGTCGCTGATCACGTGGGTACCCGCGCTGGCGCTGTTCGGGCTGGAGTCGAATCTTTCCGGCGCGGGCTGGATGTGGGAGAACCGCTGGCTGGCGGGTGCGATTGTGCTGACTTCGGCGACCTATATTCTGATCATTTCGCTGATCGCGCTGGCGCTGTCGGCGTGGGTGAAATGGAGGATCGCGGCGGGCGCGCTGCTGCTGGCGGTGAACTTTTTCCTGACGGGCTTTGGCGCGGCGATCAATGCGATACTGCACGCGAACATCGGATACTACGTCAGCCCCGGCGCGCTGATCACGCGTGTGTGCGCCGCTGTGTTCGGCGTGGAATCGCCCATGGACATCTCGGCGTGGAGCGCCTGGGTGGGATTGCTCGTGATGTGCGGGATCTGTCTGGCGCTGCTGGCGAAAAAAGTTCGCGCGTTCGAGGTGGTGCGCTGATGGTTGCGAACGACCGCGTCGTGTTCGAGAACGTGTCCAAGTTTTATGGCGACGTACTGGGCGTGAATCGCGTCAATCTTTCGATTCCGCCGGGCGTCACGAGTCTGGTTGGCCCGAACGGCTCTGGTAAGACCACGCTGATGAACCTGATGACCGGCTTGATCCGGCCGTACGCGCGGCCGCATCGCGGTGCTGGGCATCCCGACCGATCAGCCGGAAGAGCTATTCCGGTACATGGGCTACTGCACGCAGTTCGATTCGTTTCCCAAGGGCTTCACCGGCTATCAATTCGTGTACTCGTATCTGCGCCTGTACGGCTGCGCGCACGGCGAGGCGGACGAACTGGCTTGGAAGGCGATCGAGCGCGTGGGGATGACGGAAGCGGCGCGGCGCAAGATCGCCGGCTACAGCAAGGGCATGCGGCAGCGCATCAAGCTTGCGCAGGCGACCTGCCACGGGCCGAGCGTGCTGGTGCTGGACGAGCCGCTGAACGGCCTGGATCCGCTAGTGCGCGCCGAGACCATCGCGCTGTTTCGAACGCTGGCCGAAGAAGGCATGCACGTGATCATCTCGAGCCACATCCTGCACGAGGTGGACGCGATTTCGGACCAGGTGGTGCTGCTGAGCAACGGCTACGTGGTCGCCGAAGGGCAGATCCGCGGCGTCCGCAGCGAAATGCAGGAGCATCCCATGCAGATTCTGATTCGCTGCAATCGTCCGGGCGTCGCTGGCGGCCAAGGTGTTCGAGCAGGACTCGGTGGTGGAGGCGCAGATTCATCGCGACGGGCGCGGGATTCTGGTGAAGACGCGCGACCCGGATCGGTTCTATCTCATGCTGAATCACATCGCGCAGAACGGCGTGAGCATCGAGTCCGTGGCGCCGGCCGACGATGACGTGAATTCGGTGTACGACTACCTGATCGGTTCCGAGGAGGCCGGCAAGTGAACCCGCTGTGGGTGATTCAAGCGCTGGCGGTGGTGCGGCTCGAGATGAAGAAGACGTTTTTCTCGCGGCGCGGATTCTGGATCTATATCCTGGCGTTCGCGCCGGCGGCGGTCTTCGCGACGCATTCAATTCTGCGGATGTCGGGCCAGATCCGGTGCGACTTCGGCTCGCGACACCAACGTCTTCGCGACGGCGTTCCAGTTTTTCTACTCTGCGGCTGGCGGTGTTTTTTGGCTGCGTTGGAATTTTCATGAACCTGTTTCGCGGCGAGGTGCTGGCCAAGAGCCTGCACTATTATTTTCTGGCGCCGATCCGGCGGGAGGTGTTGCTGGCCGGAAAATTTCTGGCCGGGCTGATCGCGACTGCAGTGATCTTCACTACCAGCACGCTGCTCCAGCTCATGGCGATGTACTGGCACTATCGCTGGAGCGAGATACAAGACTATCTTGTGGCCGGCAACGGCATCCAGCACGTCGGGTCGTACTTGGTTGCGACGATGCTGGCTTGCGTCGGCTACGGGAGCATCTTTCTCGCCGCCGGCGTGATTTTCCGGAATCCGCTGATCCCGGTGGGCGCGATGCTGGTGTGGGAAGGGATCAGCAGCTTTCTGCCGGCGATGCTGCAGAAGTTCAGCGTGATTTACTACCTCAAGTCGCTGTGTCCGATTCAGAGCGATCCGGAAGCGGGTCCGCTGCTTTCGCTGCTGGCGATCAACGTCGATCCAATGCCGGCGTACATCGCGATTCCGGGCCTGATCGCGCTGGCGGTTGTGGTGCTGGTGTTGGCGAGCTTCCAGGTGCGGCGCATGGAAATCAACTACGCTACCGAGTAGAGAGCGGTGTGAGCTGCGCCGGCTCGACATTGGGATCCAGCCGCCAAACTTTGCGGTCGTGGAAGTAGGCGAGCAGCGCCTGGTTTTCGCGGTCGCCCATGTCGCGGGCCCAGACAACCGGCGAGGCGTCGATGCCGGCGGCGTTGTAGATCCATTGAAAGACGTTGTCGGGATCGGTCTTGGGCTCGACCAGCACCAGGTGCCGGCCGCCGCTGCGTTCCAACAGTTCGAGGATCCGCGCTTTATCGGGTCTGCCGGGTTTCACGCAACACCAGGACTGATAATTCACCGGTTGTGTGAACGGGAGGCCAACCTCGCCTAGCCCAATACGGACCGCTAGGATCACCAGCAAGAATCGCCGGAAGCAGGATGGCAAGCTGAGCGCCGCGAGGACGGGCGGTCAAACGCCGGAGGCAGAGCATCAAGACGGCGAGAAAACATGCGGTAGCGGCTGAGGCGTAGTGCGGCGCGGATCCGGTCTCGATCAGAGTCAAGATGAGGGTGAGGCCGCCCGCAAGCAAGAGGAGACGGATTCTGCGGCGGCGCCTCCAAACCTGCGGCAGCGCGATGAGGGCGACCGACAGCGCGGGTCCGTAATAGAAGCGCCAGATTTCCTGAAGCTTGAGCGTGCTGTTTTTCACCAGATCGAGCGGCGTTGAGTTGCGAGCGAGGACGTCGCGCTCGTAGTCGTAATAGCGGCGCAGCTCGACGTGGCGGAACTGTGGCTCCCTCGGATGGAACCAGGGCAGCGTCATCGGCCAGCCATAGGTGGCTTGATTGACGGCGTAGGGCGGGCGCAGCGGATCGCCGGTGACGGCTTGATCGTAGATCAGGAGTCCTGCGAATCCGGCCGCCGCGACGGCGAGAGCGGGGACGCAGAGTCCAAAGTGCGGCGCGTTGTCTTCAGGATCGCGAAGGCGAGCGCGGCGAACGCCGGCACCGCGACCGCGAGTCCTTCAAACGGGCGAGTGTAGCCGATGATCACCAGGCCGAGACCGAACAGCAGCGATGTCCACGCGGTCGGGCGGCGAAGCAATCGCGGATACGCGCCGAGCGCGAGCGCGCCTCCGATGGCCGCCAGGCATCCGCCGTAGTAACCGTTCACCCAATAGCTCGCGATGCCGAAGCGCAAGCATCGGCGAGCAGGCCGCCTGCGAACGCCCAGGCCGGGCGGGATCCAGGCTTGGAGCATCCAGCACAGCGCGGCGCACATCGCGGCGGAGGAGAGCCAGCACCGCGATCCAGGGATGTCCGAGCAGCTTCCCCGACAGCGAGCAGCGCACCTTGCCCGGGAAAATAGTCGGAATTGTAGGTCGGCTTCTGGATGATGTGGATGCTTTCGAAGTGCTCCCACATCGGATGCGTGGGATTAGTCGAGCCGGCCGTGCGACAGCGTGTCGGCGATCAGCAGATGGCTGAACTCGTCGGTGATCACCGGTTTGGGAACTGGGAAACGCGGGGAGGAAGGCCGCGCGAACCGCGAGCGCCGCCAAGAACACGGTGGCCACGGCGCGTTGCGGCTGCTGCGCGCAGCCGACACAATCGCCGCCAGATGCGCTCGACGCGGAATCTTGGGGAGCCACCCGCGCCAGACGCACAGAATCGGCGAGCAGCGCCAGGCGCGGTTTCGAGCGGGATTCAGGTCGAAATAGAAGCCGTATCCGATGCCGCCGAGGAGGAAGAGGACGAACTCGAGCATGGCGTCAGCGTTGCGGAAAGCAGAAAGTCACCGCGCCGGGATGTGCGCGCGCTTCCTCGGGAGTCCAGAGCAGGGAATCGGCGGCCTTGGCTGCTGATCATCAACTCAACGGCGGACTGCGCGACCAGCGGCGGGCGCGGGAAGCACTGCACGTAAATGGGTCCTTGCGTGACGCGCGCGAGTGCGACGAGTCGTTCGGTGGGCGCGGCGCGCTCCAGGAATTGGCCGCGCTTCTTGGTCCAGAGGTAGATGACGTTGTGCGCGACGATAAGCGCGCACAGTGCGAGGACCACGGCGCGCCGCCTCAGCCAATATTTTTCGAAAGCGCACCGCAGCGCGAATCCCACCAGTATCGCGACGCCGACGCTGGCCAGGTGAAGCTGCCGGCTGGGAATGCGCCTGGAATAAGTCAGGAAGCAGTAAGGGATCAGGCCGAGACCGATCCAGGCGAAAGCGATTGCCAGGATGCGCCGAAAACCGTCCGGCTTCCAGATCAGAATCGCGATCAGGCTGAGCAGGCCCCAGAACCAGAGCAGCCGCCAAATGTTGAGCGGCCAGGTGAGCCAGAAGGGCGCGCTCAAGCGAGAAGCTTCCGTCCTGAAAACGAAACGAGTAGGAGCGGGCGAGGAAAATCGAAGCGGCGGCAAGCAAGGCCAGCGCCGCAAACGGGAGAAGCCAGGCAGCGCGCCGCCAGAGAGCTCCGATCCATCGCGATCGGCAAGCGCCAGCAGCGCGACCCAGATCACGGCCGATTCTTTCGACAGCAGCGCCAGCGATAAACGCGAGCAGCGAAGCGGCGTACCATGCGAATCCACGGCCATCCAAGAAACAGATCCAGCACAAGAACGACAAGAGGCCGAAGAAAACCAGCAGCGGCTCGGTGGATCCCGACAGCCACATCACGGCTTCCTGATGGCCTTCGTACACGGCGAAAAATCCGGCGGCCCACAGCTGACGCCGAAGCCGAGCGCGCGCCAGATGCCGAGCATCCAGACCAGCCAGGTGTTCAGCACCTGCAGCAGGATCATGGCCGCGTAGTAGGCGGCTGCGTGCATGCCGAACAGCGCATTCAGTCCATAGAACAGCAGCCAGGTTGTGGTTCGCAGGCGGAAGACGGCGTCGTGGAACATTTCGGGCCAACCCGAGAGCGGTCCATAGTGCTGCGCCAGAATGATGTTCGGATAGTCGTCTTCGATCAGCGGCTGCGTCAGCGCTGGGCAGGTACGCGAGCAAAACCAGTGCGGCCAGAATGAGAAGCGCCGGCCAAGCGAAGGTCGAGCGCCTGTGAGGGACGGCAAGTCCCATTATGATGAACAAAGAGGGCATCCAACAATGCAATTCCCCAGGCTGCTTCCGGTGCGGCAACATTTCCCGGACCATGCGATTCGCGATGTAGCGGGCGAGGTTGGGCGCGAGCTGGCAGGCTCGGAATTGGGTGCGCGTCTCAAGCCCGGATCGCGCGTGGCGCTGGGCGTCGGAAGCCGCGGCATCGCGAATATCGCGACCATCGTGCGAGCGGTGGTGGACTACTGGAAATCGCAAGGCTGCCGGCCTTTCATTTTCCCGGCCATGGGCAGCCACGGCGCCGCCACCGCGGAAGGCCAGGCCAGTGTGCTGGCGCATTTCGGCATCGACGAAGCCGCCATGGGATGTCCGGTGGTGAGCGCGCTGGACGTGGTCTCGCTCGGCAAGACCGCCGACGGCATCGAAGCGTTCATGGACCGCAACGCATTCGAAAGCGACGGCGTGATGCTGATCGGCCGCGTCAAGTGGCACACCGATTTTTCGGGCAAGCATCGAGAGCGGGCTGTTCAAGATGATGGCCATCGGGCTGGGCAAGTTCGCCGGCGCGCAGCGCTATCATACCTACGCCTACAAGCTGGGGCTGGAGCATGTGATCCGCAGCGTTGGCCGGCAAGTGCTCAAGTCGCGGCAAGATCCTGGGCGGCCTGGCGATTCTCGAAGACGCCAATCACAACACCGCGCAACTTGACCGCGCGTGCGCGGCCGCTGAGATGGAGCGCAGTGAAGAAGAGCTGCTGGAGCTGGCCAAGAGCTGGATGGGCCGCATCCCGATGCCGCTGGATGTTCTGATCCTGGACGAGATCGGCAAGAACATCAGCGGCGCCGGCATGGACACCAAGGTGGTGAACCGCAGCGTGCATCGGCGAATCGAATCCCTGGCCGGATGCTCCCGCGCATCGAGCGCATTTTCGTTCGCGACTTGAGCAGCCACAGCTATGGCAACGCGATCGGGTTCGGAATGGCGGACGTGGTCCACGATCGGCTGCTGGAGAAAGTCGACTGGAATGCCACGCGATCAATTCGCTTGACGGCCTCCAGTCCCGCGGCCATCCGGACGCCGATTCACTTTCCGACAGACCGCGAGTGTCTGGAGCGGATTGCGCCCACCGTCGGCAAGATCGATCTGGCGGATGTGACCTATGGCTGGATCAAGAATTCGCTCGAATTAGGTTTTCTGAAGCTGAGCGAGAACCTGCGCGACGAGATCGAAAGAAATCCGGCGCTGGAGATTGTGGGACCGGCTGAGGCGATGGAGTTCGACGAGGCGGGAAATCTAAGTGGGCTGACGTTGGAACTGGAAAAGGTGGGGGTGAGTTAGGCGGCGCCGCGGGAATCCAGAGCAGGATAGGCGAGCGAGAGGGGCTCTGCTGCTCGCCTACCCGCCACGGAAAGTTAGCTCTGCGATGCGGCAGCGGTCATCACGCTGGAGATCTTGCTGAAGATCGTGCTGATGCTGGTGGCAACACCCGGCATGATGGCGCCGGCGGCGACCGCCACGAAGCCAGCCATCAACGCGTACTCGATGAGATCCTGTCCGCGAGTGTCTTTCCAGACCTTCAGTTTCAGAACCAGATTGGTGAAACGTGTCATTTGTTTCTCCTCTCCCTGCGATGGTTTCGTCCATCGCTATTGGTAAGTTATCACCCCAAGCCGGTACGATAAATCAGGTTAAGCACCTAGAACGAATCTAAAAACGCCCAGTTACTACCTGGTCTAAGTGGGTGATCATAGTACCTTTATCGGTCGCAGTTATATAACGCTTGAGATCGTAGTCCCGGTCGTCTACTAAGAGCCAGACCTGTCGCGAGCTGTAGTGTCGAATTATCGTCGCGTCCTGCTCAGGCGAGAGCGATCGAGCCCAAATGACCCGGGAACCATCGATATCGGCCCGGTTATAGACGAACTCCTCGTATGGTTCGTGGTGCGGCCCGTAGCGCACCAGGACCAGGTGGTCACCAGATACTTGCTCCAGCCGCTGTTGCGCGGAGGCCTGCTTGGCGCGAACGTGGTAGTCGATCGGGCCGTAGAGATATCGGTTATAGGGAGTTAGCAGGCCCAGCGCCGCGATCGTCACGACGGCTGTCACGACCGCCCAGGGGAAATGTCCCCAGACATTTTTCGACGTTCGGACGCGCGCACCCAGCCAAAATGTAGAACAGCACCGTGGCTGGAGCGGCGTAGTGCGGGAATAGGCGGGCATCGAAGGCCGCGCCGGCATAGAATGCGGCCAGCAGGAACAAGGAAGCGCGAGCCGTTCGATCACGCCACAAAGGGCGGGCCAGTGCAAGCATGCAGACCGCCATCGGAATACCGAGATAGAAGCGGACGAGTTGCACCAGGTCCGAGACGTGCGCCGGGAACCAGAGCTGGCGAGAGCGGAGTTTTTCGTTGGCATCGGCCTCGGTCCAGAAGTATTTCAAGAACGAATTGCTGTACACCGGCGCAGCGGACGGGTGCGTGTTCCACAGCAAGGGCGACCAAACGGCGTACTGGCTCTCGTGCGCTGCGTAGGGGAGATCGAATGCGTTGCCCGTGACGCGATAATTGTAGTAGGCCATCCAAGCGACGACCGGCAGAAGCAGAGCGGCTGCGGGCAGCGCGACGGATTTCGCGAGATGCCGGATACTCAAGCGGCGCCGCGCGAAACCGAACGCCAAACAGCCTGTGCACGCGATGGCGAGCACGAGTCCTTCATAGGGCCGCGTGTTGGCGAGCATCGCAATGCCAGTCGCAAGAGCAAGGGAAGGCCAGCGGGCTGGCCGGCGGATCAATCTTGGAGTCGCGCCGACCAGCAGCGCGCCTCCCAAGGCCGCGCAAGTTCCGCCCCAATAACTTTCGGTCCAATAGCTGACGATGCCGATCTCGAACACCGCGATCACGCTCCCGGCCAGAGCCCAGGTTGCCGGGAGCCAGCCTTGCAGCGCCCAGCAAATCGCGGCGGAGAGCAGGGCTGTGGCGAGCCAGACGCCGAGCCCACGGTCGACCGGTGAGCTTCTGGCCGAGCGCCAGCATAAGGCCCTGAACCGGCGGATACTTGGACGCGTAGGTGGGGTGCATCAGCACTTGCAGCGTTTCGAAATGGTCGGCGAGTGCCGGCGTCGGATTCGTCAAGCCGGCCGTGGGCGAATGTGTCGGCCGCCAGCAGGTAGCTGAATTCGTCCTGGATGGCAGGCTTCGGGACCGGGAGCAGCGGCGAGCAGAACCAAGCGGCCGATGAGCGAGACCGCCGCAACGGTGACGATCGCGAGCCCACGCCGTATGGGCTAGCGTGCGCCACGATGTTCATGCCAGGCGCAGGCCCTTGAATTCGTCGATCAGGGCGAAGTTGGTGCGCACGCTGGCGATGGATTCGCCGCGCTGCTGGATGCGTGAACCGCGCACGTGACCGAGGCCCGCGGCCATGCGCAGATACTCGACCTTTTCCGGATCGATACCCATGATCCGGCAGCAGGTGGAGTCCACCGCCACCAGATCGCGGCCCATCACCAGCACTCCGGTGGGCTTGGGCGTGCCTTGAATCGGGCCGTTGCCTTCCATGCCAATGACGCCGTCGACGATCGCGAAAGTATTGCGGAATTTGCGATTCAGCGCCACCACCGATTCCTGAATCCCGATATAGTGCAGCTTGTTCTTGGGCCAGCCGTACAGCGAACCGGGCACGATGCCGAACAGGTTCTTCATCGAGAGCGTGGCGCCGGCCCAGTGATGCGTCTTCATTTTGGCGAGCGAGACGATCAGGTCGGCGCCCAGCACGGTGTTGGGGAAATAGAATCGCGACTCGTTGGCGAAGTCCGAGACCGGGGAGACATCGTCGCGATTGAGATCCGTGAAGAGGCTCTCGAACTTCGGGACGGTGGCGCGGTAGCGGGCGTCGTCGGCCAGATCCAGCGTGTCGCGCCGATGGCCCGGGCCTTCGCCGATCTTGACTTCGGCGGCGCCCGAGCTGGTGGAACACTTCGAGAGCGGCTGCGATCACCATCGCGTCGGTGTTGATCACCGTGGCGGCGTCGAACTCCACCAGGTTGGGCTTCAGCAGGACGCGCTTGCCGCGCACGTCCAGCCCGCATTCGCGGATGCCCTCCAGCATGCGGCTGACAAGGTCGTCGGAGTACGAGCGCGCGCGCAGAATCGCCACCGCCGAATCTCCCGGCGGACCGTCTGGCAATCTGCGGGCGGCCTCTGCAGCTTCATGCTGGCGTAGGTGCCGCCGACGGCCGCGCCCGAGAGAATCATGAACTTTCGGCGGTTCATGTGTGGACCTCCGTCTTCAGCAGCCGGTAGTTGCCGTCCGGATGCCCCAGCGCTTCGAGGGCGGCCAGCATGATGTCCGGAGAAACGCGCGGCTTGTCGAGCGGGCGGATCGAGGTTCTCGCCGTGGCAGCGCAGCGCGATGGCGAGCCATACGCGTGGCGAGCGACGATTTGGTCTCGGTGCGGAAACGGCGCGCGACTTCGAGCGGAGCAGCCAGTTCCTGCGCGCCGCGCCCATCGAGCCCGACCAGCGCGAGGCCGGTGGTTTCCGGATACGACGGCAGATCGAAGTTCAAGACATTCGGATTGCCGCAATTCCAGCCGCCGTCGCTGCAGCGCCGGCTGAAGAGCAGGTCCTCGCCCTCGCGCACGCGGTGTTCGAGCTTCGGGCTGCGATAATTCCGTGCGACCTTCTTCAACGCCACCAAGCGTGTGGGCGGTCGGCTCGATCCAGGATGAATTGCCGTCGCGCCACGGCCAGCCCTCGTGCGAGACATCCAGCTTGGTCTTCAGCATGTGCAGCCGGGATGCCACGCGCATGGCCACGTTGTGTTCCGCGCCGACCACGTTGCAGCAGCCAGTCCACCGCGCGCTTGATGTTCGAGTCACAGACGCCGCGCACCGAGGCCAGCGTCACGGCATGCGCCGTTACCCAGGTTCCGCCGTCGATTCCGGCGCCGGGCCGAGTGCTGCCGTCCGGAAGCTGCCAGGATCGGACCAGGCGCCAGGCGCGATCGAGCGCGGCATCGGATCCAGGCGTCCCGTGCAGCGCCAGCATGGCGTAGGTGGTCGGCTCCATCCAGGACTGCTTGTCCGGGGAAATAGCCCCAGCCGCCGTCGGGATTCTGGGTGCCGCGCAGAAAGTCGAGCCGCGATTCCAGGTACACTGCGCCCACGGAGGCTAAATCGGCCGTTTGTCGCCAAAGCTTTAGCCACACCAGCCTAGCCACGGCGCAGCCGGCTGCGATAGACTCAAATACCCAATGCTGTGGAGGAGGAAGCGTCTTGGCTGACTGGACTTATGTGGAGACCGAAGCGGCGGAAGGGTTCTGCCAGCTTCACCATTTCGCGATCAAAAAGCACCAGGACGGCGCCGAAATAGAGTTCTTCATCACGGTGCGCGAGTACATCACCCCGCCAGATCCGGCCATGAAATTCTTCGCGCAGGCCGACAAGCAGACCAATCAGAAGACAGCGCCGTTTACGCCGGTCGGATGGGGGCAGTCGATTTCGGGGGCGCTGCACGATTGCGTGAAGGCGATCCGGCGGTTTCCGTACGAGCCGTAGGCCGGCAGGGCGCTTCTTTTCGTACGTCGAACTCTTTAATCGCCGCCATTACTGCATCATTCGGGAGGTTCCCAGAGTGTGGCGTGGCCCTTGCCGTACGACGTGGCTGCTTCGCCTACCACTTGCCCACGTGTGTTTATTGCAGCAGCCTGACTACTGCTCCCTCCCAGAGTACCTAGATCGATCATGCCGGCTTTAGCTGTCCAAACAAATGCGTGCCATTCCGTCGTGTTCTTTTCACTGCCACCAACTACCGTGCCACTATCGTTGAGGGCCGCAACACTACTATTTCTTCCTCCCAACGTGCCGAGGTCACGCATGCCCAATTGTTGCGACCATAAAAAAGCATGCTGCGCTCCTGATGGCAAGTAGCCGATACCGGCCACTTGATCTAGATCATTTATGGCTACCGCTGCAGTTAGCGAACCGCCGAGTGTACCTATGTCAAACATTCCTCGTTCTCGTGTCCATAGAAAAGCGTGCCGCTGTCCAGATGCTGTTGTGCTCACGCCTACCACATGGCCGTTGTTGTTTATGCCATGGGCTTCGCTAAGAAGGCCACCAAGAGTTCCTAGATCCCTCATCCCTGCTGCCTCGGCCCACAAGAACGCATGAGGAAGCTTGTCTCTAGTGATCGACACTCCAACAACCTCATCGCGGTCATTTAACCTGAAAGGAGTGCCTCCCCAACCACCCAGAGTGCCGATGTCACGCATCCCGTAACTTTGCGACCAAAAATAAATACGGCCTCCTGTATTCGTGTTTGTGGATCCCACAACGTGGCCGTACTTGTTGATGGCGATTGCGTCGCTATAGTTGCCGAATGAGCCAAGATTTATCATGCCGACTTGTTCCGAAGTCCACAAAAATGCGCGGAAGGCATCCTGGTTAGGCTTGACACGACTAAGCCCCACTATCCACCCGTTGTCATTGATTCCGCGTGCTTTACTCTCGTCTCCTCCAAGTGACCCTAAGTCACGAATGATATATGTATTCCGCCCAGCGGAATGTGGCGTAGAAAGAGTTCTAGACCACAAGAAAAGGACAATGGTCATAGGCAGGAGCAATAGTAGCCATTTGATTTTCCAACTGTACGGCAGGGCGTTGGATATGACCCACGCTGCAATGATGCCAAAAGGTAACGCAACCCATAGCAAGGCCCTGATGCCAAAAATCGCTGCTGCCACTGTTGTCACGAGCGAAATGAAGACGGAAATAGATCCCACAACTAGATTTCGTTCGTACCATTGCACTTGCTGGCTACCGACAAACGGGTTAGCCGAGGCAGTAAGTTGTTCTTTGATTCTTTCGATGAACCTTCGTTCTTTTCTCCTGTAGTGCGCGCTACCCATTTCTCGCACCGCCCTCAGCCAGACCCAGCAGTTGTACGTCGCCCACGGATACTGGAACATCCCCGTGGTAGTCCTTGTCGGCTTCTCCGAGGCCTGAATATTTCCTCGACCTCCGCTGCCAGCAATAATTCTCTCACTAACTGTCGTCATACCGCTGATACCAAATGATCGGAAAGACATTCGAGGAAGGGGCGTTCCAGGACAGTACTCCCGATAAATCGGATTCCGACCGCCCCAGGTGAGATCCGGCCATGAAATTTTTCGCGCAGGCCGACAAGCAGACCAATCAGAAGACCGCGCCGTTTACGCCGGTTGGGTGGGGGCACTCGATTTCGGGGGCGCTACACGATTGTGTGAAGGCGATCCGGCGGGTTTCCGTACGAGCCGTAGGCCGGCAGGGCAGGCGGTTGCCTATCCTGACGGCAGCTCGTATTCTATGCATGTGACCGCCTTGCCGTCTAGGGTCACTTCAATGACTGCGTTAACCAGTTCTCGGCCTCCTAGCAGGCTGCGGAAAAAAGCGGATTCGGCTGTGACGCCAGAACAGATTGCGTCGTCTATGTTGTATGCGAGGCGACGACCAACAACAAAATGGAATGTTCAGCTACATCTCGGCAGAGCAGCGGGTCCCCCAGGATCATCCGCTGAGGCCGCTGCGGAAGATGGTGGATGAAGCGCTGGCGGAGTTGTCGCCGCGCTTCAGCCGGCTATACGCGAAGCGGGGCCGGCCCTCGATCGCGCCCGAGAAGCTGCTGCGGGCGCTGCTGCTGCAAGTGCTCTACACCATCCGCAGTGAACGGCAACTGGTGGAGCAGCTGGATTACAACCTGCTGTACCGGTGGTTCGTGGGTTTGAACATGGACGATCCGATGTGGGATGTGACGGTGTTCACCAAGAATCGCGAGCGGCTGCTGAAGGGCCACATCGCCCAGGCGTTCTTCCAGAAGGTGCTGGAGCAGGCGCGCCAGCGGAGCCTGCTGTCAGAGCAGCACTTCACGGTGGACGGGACCTTGATTGAAGCCTGGGCCGGGCAAAAGAGTTTCCAACGCAAGGCTGGGCCGGGGAAGCCTCCCGAAGGTGGCGGCAGCAATCCGACGGTGAACTTTCACGGCGAACAACGGCGCAACGATACGCATCGATCCACCACCGACCCGGAGGCGATGTTGTACCGGAAGTCCAGCGGGAGCGAGTCCAAGCTCAGCTATTTGGGACATGTGTTGATGGACAATCGCAACGGGCTGGTGGTGGATACGCGGCTGACGCGGGCTACCGGAACCGCCGAACGGGATGCGGCTTTGGAGATGGCGGCGCGGATTCCGGGCGGCACGCGAAGAGTAACCTTGGGCGGGGACAAGAATTACGACACACGGGATTTCGTGAGCAAACTGCGGGAAGCGGCGGTGACCCCGCATGTGGCCCAAAATCAGCATGCGCACCGCAGTAGTGCCATCGATGCGCGGACCACGCGGCATACCGGCTATTCGATC
This sequence comes from Terriglobia bacterium, assembly GCA_963792065.1. Taxonomy (GTDB): domain Bacteria; phylum Acidobacteriota; class Terriglobia; order Bryobacterales; family Bryobacteraceae; genus Palsa-89. Next base: position 2,829,196 of record CAWBUU010000001.1, on the reverse strand, counting down.
AGTCAGAGGAAGCGCAAACGTGTGGAGGAGATCTTCGGCTGGATCAAGACCATCGCAGGGCTGCGCAAGACTCGGCATCGAGGTAAGCGCCGTGTGGGATGGATGTTCACCTTCGCGGCTGCCGCCTACAATCTGGTTCGCATGAGAAACCTGGCTCAAGCTACAGCCTGAGCCTTCCCAAGGGCGCCTGCCAGATCGCGGCGGCGCTTCGCGACGCACCTAAAACAACACTTACCAAGACCGTTACAGAAGCACATCGACCGTCTGGCTTATATTTTCCGCAGCCTGCTAGGTATTTGATCGCAGCCTCGAACAATGCTCGTTGCAACTTGGGCGCGACGTTCGGAGCCACAACGATCAGGCCGGAATGAAGCTCCATTTTGCCGAAGAGTCGCATGAAGTCTATGCGGTTGTTGGTCACGAACGTGAACTCGTCTTTGACGATGCGTTCGGCGAGCGCCCAATCGGGTTGGCCGCTCAGGCCGAGGTGGTTGACGTGGGTTGCTTCGAAACCGGCGGCATGGGCCAGTCCGACGAGCGACTCATGCAAGCACTCGTCTACCAAGAACCTCATGCACTCCGAAGCAGAGCGCTCAGTTGGAAAGATTTTCTGCCCCGCGCCGTTTCTTCGCTCGCCAGGGGCGTGCGGCCAGGACGTCCGCGGCGCGGAAACGCGCGCATGTAGAGAGGTGCGATCGTGATCTTCTCCTTGCTCAGCGTCGGATAGCCCTCCAGGATCTTCTTGGACCGTCGCTCCTTGGGAGAGCATGTCGGCCACCAGATCGACTGGAATCCGCGTCCCCTTGAAGACCGGCGTTCCTTGCATCGATTTCAGGATTGCTGACTACCAGATCCTCGATTCGTGCGAGCTGTTTCAACTGATTTGCCACCCGGCGTCGAGCGGTCTTTACTTCGATAAGAATGGCAGAGCCATTTCCAACGGGAAGCATATCCACGCTCGGCTTCCGACGAAGGGCCTCCGCGATTTCTCGACGCGTCGCCACCGGCAGAAGCCGGAGGCCTTCGGCCTCGAGTTGCAGGAAGACCAATGTTCCTTGGTGAGCAGGCGGCGAAAGCAGCACGCGGGCGCGGGCGAATCAAGCGGCTGTCGATCGCCTTGTGGACTGCAGCCAGAGTGCAGTCCCGTCACCGCGGCGGCTTGCGCAGGCGTGTATTGCTCCATGATTTAATTCTACTCCAGGCGGAGAAGAATTATGTCTTGCTGTCGAGATTACTGCTGGCGGATCTCGACGATCTCGGACGTAATCACCGTCCGGAACACCGGATGGATGAACTCCAGGTGCATGCCGCGGCCGACAAACTTGGTCTTCAGCATCGAGCCGCCCCAGGTGGAGCCCTGCACCAGCACCTCCACCGGCTCGGGGCAGAACTCCGGATGCCCGGAGATCAGCGCCGGCTTCGTCGCCCAGGTTCACCAGCGTGTAGGAGCGGTTCTGCGTCTGGATGGCCAGCACGGCGCCCGGCATCAGATCGCGCAGGTAAACGCCGCCCTCGACCTCGGACTGAACGATGTTGTGATTGACGTCGTCCGACAGGTTGGGGTGGGGCACGAACGACATCGTGTCCCGGGTTGCCGTCAAAGTGTCGGCCCGCATTCGTCTATATTGTAACCGCATATTAAGGAGAGAACTGCCGGGGCCATTGTCACCCCCAGCGGGCGAACAAGTGCACCAGCTCGATGACCAGGATGGCCACCACCATGGCCTCCAGCACGAAGGCGCGGGCCTGGTGGAACTCGTTCATCATGAAGTTGTACAGATCGCCGGCGGTGCGCAGCTTTTCGTCCACCAGGTGGCGGTAATCGGGCACGCCCACGCGCGCCGGCGGCCATGCGGTAAGCCCGCGCATAGAACATGTCGCTCAGGAACTTGATGGCGTTGTCGGTGCGCTCGGTCAGCTCGGTCATGTCCAGCCGCAGCGTGTTCAGGCGCTCGGCCTCGCGCGCCAGGCGCCAACGCCGGAACAGCCCGCCGCGGTGCTCGAGCGATTTGTAGACATTCTGCGAGGACGCGCGTCAGCACATCGTCGTAGTGGCGAAATTCGAGCAACTGCGTGTTGGCGTATTCGAGCAACTGGATGGTGGGCGCGGCGCCTTCGGCGGTATCGTAGACCAGCGCGCCCACCCAGCCGACCACCAGCAGGTCGCTCGGATAGTACGACAGGCTGGATTGCGAGCACTTCCTTGCGCTCGCCGTCGGACAGCGGCGTGGATTCGCCGCGCACGATCTGCGCGATCTCGGCTCCGCGCGTGGCCAGCATCGCGGGCGCGGTCATGGGCCGGCCGTCGTCGTCGAGCGCCTCGCGCAGGTGGATGATGTAGTAATCTTCGGCCAGCCGGGTCGGGTACGGCTTGTCGAGCGCCGGACGCTACCTTTTCGAGGCGCGTCCGAACCAGCTCGGCGGTCGAGCGCTCGATCTCGGGCGCCAGGATCCAGCGGTTCGACAGGCGGATCAAGTCCTCCCAACTGGCTTCGAATTCGAGCTGCAGCTCGACGCTCACGACGCCGTAGTCGAAATACTTGATGCGCGCCTGGAACTGCTGGCCGCTGGCCGTGGTCACCGGCTCGGGATACTCGACCACGGGCGCGCGCTCGAACCGCACGTATTCCGGCGCGGGATGCTTGAAGCGAGGCTGGGCTTCCGGGAGGCTCGGTGGTCACCAGTCCCTTGCAGGGCTTCCAGCTTGATCTGTTCGGCGACGTCGTACAGCACCAGCACCCACAGAGAACCGCGCAGCGGCTGCATGCCTGTATTGTCACAGACGCGAGGCCGACGTTACACTGCCTTCATGCTCAGAGTGAAACCGAAGTGGCTGGAGCCGATGTTTCCGTGGACGCAACACGAGACTGCGCGTCAACGGCCGCACGCATGTCGTATATCGACGAAGGCGACCGCGCGGGGCGGCCGGTCCTGCTGCTGTCCGGCAACCCGACCTGGGGATTTCTGTATCGCGATTTCGTCGGGCCGTTGACCGCGGCAGGTTTTCGCGCCATCGCGCCGGACTGGATCGGCGCGGGCTATTCGGATCATCCGCGCGCGGACGCGGCGCTGACGTTCGCGCATCACATCGCGGATCTCGTGTCGCTGATCGATCAGCTCGGGCTGCGCGGATTCGTCGTGGTCGGACAAGACTGGGGCGGTCCGCAAGGCGTCGGCGCGGCGCTGCAGCGCGTCGAGAAGCTTTCGGCGCTGGTGCTCATGAACACCTGGCTGTTCACCGGATTGATCAGCAAGTTTCACGCGTCGCCGCGGCCGTGGATGACCTGGCACGCGCCGTTGATCGGGCAGTTCTTCATGCGGCGCCACAAGGTGCTCTCGCAGCATGGCCCCAGCTGCGCTGACGGTTCGCGGCATGACGCCGGAGGAGGGCCGCGCGTATCATCACGTGTATGACGAAGGCGGATCGGACCACGTGGTCCTGACATGGCCGCGCACCATCCCGATGCGCGAAGGCGATCGCGGCTGGGCCGACATGAAGGCCATCGAGCGAAGGCTTCCGGAGCTGGCGAAGACGCCGACGCTGCTGATCTGGGCGCCCGCCGACGAGGTGTTTCCCATCGAGTTCGCGAATCGGTTGAAGGAGTTGCTCCCGCAGGCCGAAGGACCGATCACGTTCGATCGCGCGCGGCACTTTTTGCAGGACGATCGCGGGCCCGATATCGCGAAGACCATGGTCGAGTTTCTGAGCCGCACGGTGGGAGCGAAGTCATGAAATTCATCCAGCCGTCAGACCAAGAGCTGTCGTATCTTCGGCCCGATCCGCTGTTGTGGGAGCAGGAGCTGGATGTGCGTCCGGATGTCGCCGAGGCGGTGGAGCGCGCCGCGGGGATTCGCGCGGGTCGCGTGTACTGGCGGTCGAAGTACGGTCATCTTTATGCGCTCGAATTGGCGGACCTCGGGCCGCGGGCGTCCGTCGATGGCGATGGTCTACGGGCATTGGGATCGGTTCGAGCCGCGCCCGCCGGAGCACGAGATCGATGATGACCTGCTGGCGTTTTCGCTGTGGGTGGCCGAGATCGCCGCGAGTCTGAATCCGGCCGACATCGCCAAGGTCGCGCAGTTTGCCGGCGTCAAGACGACGTGGCCGGAAGGCTCGGTGCTGCGCACGCCGGACGAGCGCTTCGCGAATTTGCCGGGGTTTCCGTACGAGCCGAAGTACGTCGAGGTGGAAGGCCTGCGCATGGCTTACGTCGAGCATGGCGACGGGCGACCCCATCCTGCTGCTGCATGGCGAACCGACCTGGAGCTATCTTGTATCGCCACATGATCCCGCCGCTCGCGAAGGTGGGGCGAGTCATCGCGCCGGACCTGATCGGGTTCGGACGCAGCGACAAGCCGGTTGCGACGAACGCGTACAGCTACAAGTCGCACGCGCGCTGGCTGCGCGGATTCATCGAAGCGCTGGATCTGAAGAACGCGACGATGGTCTGCCAGGATTGGGGCGGATTGCTCGGCCTGCGCATCCTGGGCGAGATTCCCGAGCGGTTCGCGCGGCTGGTGGCGATGAACACCGGCCTTTCGATCGGCGATCCGGGCAGCGAGGCGTTCTACAAATGGCGGCGTTTTTCGCAGCGCGTGGAGGACGATGGACGTGGCGCTGATGATGCGCAACACGCTGAAGCGTCCGATCAGCGAGGCGGAGGCTGCGGCGTATGCCGCGCCGTTCCCGTCGAAAGAATATCAGACTGCGGCGCTGGTTTTCCCGCGCCTGGTTCCGATCCGGCGGGATCATCCGGGCGCCTACGATAATGTGCGCGCGATCGAGCGGCTGAAGACGCTGGACCTGCCGGTGCTGCTGGCGTGGGGCGCCGAAGACGCGATCACGGCGCCGGCCGAGCCGTTCCTGCGGTCGATTTTCAAGAACGTCGCGCCGAAGCTGACGATCGCCGGGGCGGGGCACTTCATTCAGGAAGACGCGGGCGAGGAAGTGGCGGGGCACATTGTGAATTGGATCAACGGTTAGCGCGTCGGCCGGGAGGGGAGTTCGCGGATTCGCCGCCGCCAAGCCCCATGACGTTCCTGATCGGTGATTGATCCCTGCAATGAGCTCGCCGCACGGGACGGGCTCAACTTCCGAATAGCAATGATGCACTCGGAATCAAGCACGAACATTCGCGGATAGGGCGTTTCTCAGCAACTTGGCTCGGACACACCAACGGCAAACGACGGAGCGCATCGCGCTATTGCACCGCGAGAGTGACCTCATTGCTTGGCCTGCCGAGATAATTCAGGTGCAGAGGTACGGCGGGTCCGGATGTAAGCCCGCTCGGAACTCGAACGTTGATTTGATTCAGACCGGGGTATCCGGGAGCCGCGCCGAAATAGAGGACCTCAACCATCTCGCCGCCGACGGCGATCTGCGGAGGAATCACAGCTCCATCGATCAAGCCGGTGCAATAAATCTCCAGCGCCTCGCCGGCAACGGCAGGATTGTCGGCAGAGACAAGCTGCTGCGTGGAGGCGTGAAGGATCGCGCCTTGCGCGCTGCCGCTGAGAGAGAACAAGACAGGCGACGCCAACAAAACCGCAGGATGATAGATCTCGGCAGTGGCAATCGAGCGCCCGCAGCAGACCCATCCTCCGCTCAAAAGGACTGTGCCGTCCGCCAGCAAGGTCGCCGCATGTCCCTCCTGCGACTGCGAATGAAATGGTGCGCTGAACGTACCCGTCATCGGGTCGTATAATTCGGCAGTACCGCCCGGGCCGTCATTGCTTTCACCCGCGATGAGCACCCGTCCTTCTGGAAGGAGCGCGGCGGCTTGCCAGTAGCCGATGCCCGCGGTCAATTCGCCAGTGATACTGAAAGCGCCGGTGGATGGATCGTAGAGCTGTGCACCTGTCGCCCAAAAGTCGCCCTGGGCGCCGCCCGTTATCAGGACGGTGCCATTGGTCAGCAGGATCGCCGATGGATTTTGCCCCGGGGTCGTGTTCGGGAATTGTGTTGGATCCGCAACGATAATGTCTCCCGTGCGCGTGAATGTACCGGTCGCGGGATCATAGACGTCGGCGTGGTCCTCTTCGAAGAGCCGCACGCTCCGGGTGATCAGGACCTTGCCATTGGTGAGGAGTGTCGCTGTATCGGCGCCGGGTTCCGTCATGTCTTCCGTCGGAGTGAAGGCGCCCGTGGAAGGGTCGTAGATCTCGGCGGTTGGAAGGTCGTTGCCGCCTGCGATGAGGACTTTGCCGTCGTTAAGCAGAGTCGCAGTGTGGATGCCGCGGGCAGCCGTCATGACGCCGGTTGCGCTAAACGTACCCGAAGCCGGATCGTATAGCTCGGCACTCGCTTGTGAGGAGCCACCCGCAATCAGAACCTTGCCATCAGGCAGCAGCGTTGCTGAGTGGAAGAAGCGGGGTGTAGTCATGGAGCCCGTTGCCGTAAAGGTCCCGCTGGCCGGGTCGTACAACTCCGCACTAGCCCAAGCTGAGTTCCCGTTGCTGCCGCCGGCGATCAACACCTTGCCGTTCGGGAGCAAGGTGGCAGTATGAAATTGCCGCGGCACGGTCAACTCCCCTGTCTGCGTGAACCCCCCAGGCGATTGCGCGAGCGCCACGGCTGCACCGCACGCAAGCAGCCCCAAGCCCCTCCGTAAGCCCATACGCTTAGCTTCGCCGTAGCGGCTGAGGATTTCAAGAGGAGAGGGGTACGAAAGGGGTAGAACACAGCAGCAACACGTTGAAATCAAGCTGTATAATCGAACGATGGCAAGGGTGGGAGCGGAGGCGGACGCTGCCCGGCGTGAGGTGGAGAAGATCCTGCAAAGCGCTGGTTTTGCGCGCAATGAGCGCCTGTCACAATTTCTACGGTTTCTGATCGAGCGGCATTTGGAGGGACGCGACCACGAATTGAAGGAGTCCGTGATCGGCTCGGAAGTTTTTGGCCGGAACCCGGGCTACAGCCCCAGACAAGACCCTATCGTACGAACCGAAGCGCGTCGGCTGCGGGAACGGCTTAACCAGTACTACGGCTGTTCCGGCGCTACCGACGCCGTGCGGATCGAGTTGCCCAAGGGAGGGTATGTACCGGCGATATGCTGCACTGAGCGCGAGCCGGCCCTGCCCGTTCCAGAGCCACAAGCAGTTCGGGCGCAACGTGGAAGGCGGCTTTTGGCCACCCTGGTTAGCGCCGGACTCGCGATTATACTTGTTGTCCTCGGCGTCAGGCAGTCCCGATCCAGGGACCGCCGGCGAATCTACGCCAACTCTCCGGTCTACGGTCTGTACCTTCGTGGACGCACCTTCGAAGCACTACCCAACGTAAGTGGTATCGAGAGCAGCATCGATTTGTTTCGTCAGGCCATTGAGAGAGAACCTTCTTTTGCTCCCGCCTATGCGGGTATCGCGGCGGGGTACGCGGCTCGATCCGGGTTCGACGGTTTCGATGAAGTCCAGATCGCAGAGATGTTTGCCAAAGGTTGGGCGTCGGCGAAGAAGGCTCTCCAGTTGGACCCGAAGTTGGCGGACTCTTATGACGCGTTGGGCATGATGCAAGGGCGCCAGGCCCAATGGGGTCCGGCCGAACGCAGCTTTCGACACGCAATCGAACTCGCCCCACGCGACGCTCTCTGGCGTCATCATTTCGCCATGTTTGATCTCTTGCCGCTCGGCCGTGTGGAAGATGCGATTCGCGAGTTGCGCGTCGCTGAGGAAATCGACCCGCTTTCACCCCAAACGCACAGTTTGCTTACTGCAGCACTCAGATCCGCCGGCAGGTTTGATGAGGCGCTTTTCCACTGCCAGAAGGGAGCGGCGAACGATCAGCAGCGCAGCGGCTGCTGGGCTGTCAATCTCCAGCACCAGGGAAGAAATGAAGAGGCCGTTCGTATCCTGGAGGCAATTTGGGCCGACCATCTTATGGAGCCCGGCGCGCAGTCGCTCGGCATGGCTTACGCGAAAGCGGGTCGCCGTCAGGATGCGGAGCGCATTGCCGCGATGCTGCCGCGGCTCGCGAGTAAAACCCAGGTCTTCGCTGCGCTGGGCGATAAGGACCGCACGTTTGAGTTGCTGAATCGGATGGTTCCGATGGGGCCGGCCCGGATAGGAAGAGATTTCCTTATTTCTCCGAATTTCGGTTTTCTGCAGGGCGACCCGCGCCTGAACGAGCTGCGCAGGAGAGTCGGCTTGCCGGAATAGTTTGTGGCGTGGGTGCCCCTGAAGTCAGTCCCATTGATTGGCCCGGCAGATCTCGTGGTCGACCTGGAGGCATCCGGCGTCGAAATATAGACGTTGGCCCTGATTACTCACGAGTAACGGCGTAGCTTACGAAATCCATGTTGACGGTTTGTCGCCATATCGGAGATGTGCTCCCCCCTGGATTGCTCCTGGATTACGCACCATCTGACCGGGACGTTCCTGCGTTCGAGTTTCAAGAACGTCGCGCCGAACTGACCATCGCCGAAGCGGGCATTTCATTCAGGAAGAGGCGGGCGAGGAAGTGACGCGACACATTGTACAGTGGATGAAGGGTTGACTCATGGAAATGATCCTGGACGAACTGGAGAAATTCGTCGACTCGCTACCGCCTATGGATGACAGCACTCCGTTGATTCGAGAGGACCGAGACCGGGACTAAGGATCGGCCATAACCTTTTACACCGCCGCCAGTTTATACAATCAGAGGACGAATGGCGGTCCGAAAGTCCGCGGCTAAGGCGGGCGACCAAAGTGACGAACGCCGGATGGTGGAGGCTGCGCAGCGCGACCCCGCGCGGTTCGGCGACGTGTACGAAGCTCATTTTGAGCTGGTCTACGCCTACATCGCGCGCCGAGTCCGCGATCGCGACACTGCCGAAGACCTGACCTCGGAAGTTTTTCACAAGGCGCTGTCGAATCTTGCGAGCTTTGAGTTTCGGGGCGCACCGTTTGCGGCCTGGCTGATCCGTATCGCCGCCAACGCGGTGGCCGACCGGGCGAAGCGCGACGCCCGCGAGGTGGCCGAAGATCCGCCCGAGCCGAGCTTCAAACCGGATATGGAAGGAATGGAAGACCGCGCGCGCCTGTTTCGACTGGTCGACCAGCTTCCCAGCGACCAGCGCCGCGTGATTTTCGAGCGTTTCGTCGAGCAGCGCAGCATACGCGAGATCGCAGCCGAGATCGGCCGCAGCGAGGGAGCCGTGAAGCAGCTCCAATTCCGCGCTTTGCAGAACTTGCGGGCGCAGATGGAGGGCGCACATGCCTAAACCATCCAAGTTCGATCAACTCAACCGCGCGATCGACGCCATGCTGGCGCGTCCCGGATCGGAGCGGGTGCACCTGGAGCAGGACTCGGCAGCGACACTCGCGCCGCTGGTCGACATCGCGCGCGAGCTGCGTCTGCTGCCGCGTGAGAATTTCAAAGCACGTCTTAAGTCGGAACTCGAAAGGAACTCATCCATGGTCAGTGAAGCTGTAGCAACTCAAGGTCAGCCGGCGACCGCGCCGCAAACCGCAGCCACGCGCCTGAGGGTGCGGAACGCCGCTCGGGCCATCGAATTTTACGAGAAGGCTTTCGGTGCACGAGAGGTCATGCGATTCGACGTGGGCGGGCAGATCCCGTACGCCGAGATCGAGATTGGAAACTCGCTGATCCTGCTCGGTGAGGAATCGCCGAAGGCTATCCCGGGCCGGAAACTCTGGGCGGTTCGCCGGTGACGATTCGGTTGTGGTCGATGATATCAGACGCGGCGACGAGCCGAGCCGTCAGGCTGCCGGCGCACGTATCGTGCTGCCGCCGAGGAACCAGTTCTACGGCGCTCGAGACGCCACGATAGCCGACCCGTTCGGCCACATGTGGAACCTCTCCATGCACAAGGAAGAACTGACGGTGGAAGAAATGAAACGCCGCATGGCCGCGATGATGTCGCAAGGAGCGCCTAAGCCGCCCGGTCGTCAGCCCCGTGCCGAAGGGCTACCACACCGTAACCCCGTACCTGGTGGCGCAAAACGCTGCAGCTCTGATCGACTTCGTGAAGCAGACCTTCGGCGCCGTAGAAAACTTCCGCTCGATCGGATCGGCGGGCGGCATTCACGCCGAAGTCCGCCTGGGCGACTCTATGATGATGATCGGCGGCGGCGCTCCCGAGCTTTCGTGGCGCGGGGAGGGCATTCGCACGCCACTGCATGTCTACGTCGAGGACGTCGACGCGGTGCACAGTCGCGCGCTCGAGGCCGGCGCCGTCGCCATTCAACCGCCGGCCGATCACGATTACGGCGAGCGCTCGGGCAGCGTGCGAGACGCGGCCGGCAATCACTGGTACATCGCGACTGCCAAGGGTGCAAGCTACATCCCCGAGGGGATGCACTCGGTGAACGTCTGCCTGCACCCGTTGCGTTCCCAGCCCGTGATCGACTTCGTGAAACGCGCCTTCGGGGCGCAGGAGCTGGCGAAATACGCCTCACCGGACGGAGTGATTCATCACGCCACAGTCCGGATCGGCGATTCGGTGGTGGAGATGGGCGACGCGCACGGGCCATACCAGCCTATGCCGACCATGTTCTACCTGTACGTGCCCAACGTGGATGCGGTGTACGAGCGCGCGCTGAACGCGGGGGCGACGTCGATCAGTCCGCCAGCCGACCAGCCGTATGGCGATCGATCGGCCGGGGTCAAGGATGTTTTCGGCAACCAGTGGTACATCGCCACGCACTTCAAAGACGTGACGCCGTAGGGCGGGGCGCCCCGATTAAAGGAAACGCCCGTCCAAGCGATAACGCTATTGAGGCTCCGCGCGTGCCGGAGAACACCACTATCGCCGTTATCGCACCGGTCCAGCCCGAGGATTACTATGACCTGGTGTGGCAAGGCGTGTGGGAAGCGACCTTCGACCTGGCGTCCTTTGGCGTGCAGGTGGAGAACTTGACCACGGAGCGCCACGACGTTGTAGGGCAGCGAGACCTGCTTCGCGGTCTCTTGCTCGAAGACATCTCCGCGATTGCGATCATGCCCGGGCACAGCTCGGCGCTCAACGATCTGATTGACGAGCACGAATGTCGCGGGACCAAGGTGATCACGTTTCAGGGCGACGCTCCCGCCAGCCGTCGATCGGCCTTTGTGGGTCCTGATGCCGAGCGCAGCGGAGCGCTGGCTGGAGAAGTCCTCGCGAAATTCATGGGGGGACGCGGTCGTGTCCTCTCGTTTCCAGGCGACCAGCGAGAGTTCCGACTGTCCGGACGCTACGCCGGCTTGCGGGCCGAACTGGCGCGCCACGATGGCCGAATTCAGGAAGCCTCGTGGGCCGAATGGCAGCGAGACCGGGAGGATGCATTCCAGGCCGCGAGCGGCATCTACGTGGGGAGTGAAGATCTGGCCAGCGTGGCTGCCGTTCTCGAAGAAAAAGGCATCCCGGTCCCTTGCGTGGGCTTCAGCAATACGAGCCAGGCACGCCGGCTCCTGCAGTGTGGCATCGTGTCGGCGATTGTCGATGAGGGCCGCCATCAGCAGGGATATTTTGCCGTTCAGAAAGCCTACGAAGCAACTCTGAAGAGCCGCGTCGACCAGGCGCTGGAGAACATCCACGTTCCTTCCACAGTGGCGTTCTCGGCCAATGCGGCCGACTTGCGCGAATCGCTGAACGAGCCGTTCGAGCTGCTGGTGCGGCAGCGCACCGAAGTCCTGTGCTCCTACAAAGCGAGCCTGGAAAAGGCCAATGCCGAGCTGTTGAGCATGGCCATCACCGATCCCCTTACGGGTCTTTTGAACCGCCGGCAGTTTGAAAAATTGCTCGAACAAGAAGTCGCGCGCGCCCTGCGGTACGGTCCGATGTCGTTGCTCACGATCGACGTGGATCTTTTCAAAGCAGTGAACGACACGTACGGACACCAGGCTGGTGACGAAGTGCTCAAGGCGATCGCTGAGACTTTGAAGTCGTGTACGCGGAGTACCGATACCTGCGCCCGCCTGGGTGGCGACGAATTTGCCATCGTTCTCCCGCACACGGACGGGGCGGCCGCCGAAGTGGTTCGCCAGCGCATCGTGCGGCGGATGAGGGAGACGCCACTATCCGTCGGCCAACACCGCCTCGCGGTGAGCGTGAGCATCGGCATTGCAGCGCTGCCGCGCGACGCTTCAGATGCCTTCGGCCTGATGGCGGCTTCCGACGTCGACATGTATCGCGTGAAGGAGGCTGCGCGCGCCGGTCGCGGATCAATGCTGGTCGCCGGTTGACCGCTCAGCTACGATTGCCAGGTCCGTCCGGCCCGAACATCTCGCGGACGGACGCGCGGTCCTTCGCCGCGCCACCCGTGGTAAGTCTGAAGCCCGAGTAGTGTTGCGATGCGCGAGTCCTTGCCATGCCGCGCGAGCAGCGACTCGGGCACGTCGTGCCGGTAGCTTTCCTGCGGGTCCATGTACTGCCGGCAAAAATACATCGAGAGATTCATGCGCAGCCCCGGAACCTTGCGCGGGAACGAGCCGTGCCAGGTGTTGCCGTGCCAGATGATCGCGGTTCCGGCTGGAACTTCGATCGCGATCGCGTCGGGATTACGCTCGGCTCCGGCCAACGCGACTTCGAAGCGAGTCGGCTGACGGAAGTATCGATGGCTGCCCGGCACCATCGCCAGCGCGCCGGCTGCCTCGGTGTAGTCGGTGAGCGCGTAGTTGCAATTCGCGACGTGCGAGTATGGCGAGAATGGCGATGGTACGCCGTTGGAAGTGTCTGAGTGCAGTAGCAGACCCACTTCGCCCGGACCTTTGACGTGGCTGGTCAGGCTGCTCAACAGGCAACTGTATCCGAGCAGGTAGGTGATCAGCGCGAGCGGCCTGGGATTGAGCAGCGCTCGCTCGAAAATCGGGTCAGTGAAAAGCAGATAAGGCGCCAGTCTGACCTCGTGCAATTCCTTTTCGTTCTCGAGGTCCAGCGATTTCCCGAAATTCTTTTGCGCCGTGCGCAGCACAGCATCGCGAAGCTGCACCGTCAATTGCGGTGAGAGCGCATCGCGAATCACCGTGAAGCCGAAGGCTTCGAGCTCGGCCAGGTTCGACTCCAGATCCAGCGCGCGAATCTCTTTGTACAGACTGTTCAGATCCCTGGTGGACGGCCACTCGCCGATTTCCATTTCGCTCTCCTTCGATTTGCGGCCGGCCCGGTGGTTGGCCGCCGCGTCCTGCATCATATTATGATGCCAACGTGCCTGAGTTGCCCGACATTGTGGTCTACATTGAGGCCTTGGATAAACGCATCGTCGCCCAGACGCTGGAACGCGTGCGCCTGGCAAGCCCGTTTTTGCTCCGCACCGTGGATCCGCCGCTTCGCGACGTCGAAGGCAAGACCGTGCGGGAGCTGCGCCGCATCGGCAAGCGCATCGTCATCGGCGTGGACGATGATATCTGGCTGGTGCTGCACCTGATGATCGCGGGCCGGCTGCATTGGCGCGAGCGAGGTGCAAAGCTGGCCGGCCGCCTTGCGCTGGCTGCATTCGATTTTCCCAACGGCAGTCTGGTGCTCACCGAGGCTGGCTCGAAGAAGCGCGCGTCGCTGCACGTCGCGAGAGGCGAAGCTGGGTTGAAGGCGCTGGATCCGGGTGGCCTGGAAGTGCTGAATGCCGGCCTCGCGCGATTCACGGCCGCGCTCCAGGCGTCGAATCACACGTTGAAGCGCGCGCTCACTGACCCGCGCATTTTCAGCGGCATCGGCAACGCCTACTCGGACGAAATCCTGTTCGAAGCTCGTCTTTCTCCCGTGACGCTAACCCAGAGGCTCACGCCCGAGCAGATCGCGCGCCTGTACGATGCACTTCAGACCACGCTCAAGCGCTGGGTAGCTTTACTTCGCGCGCAGACAGGCGATGCATTTCCTGAAAAAGTCACGGCCTTTCGTCCCGACATGGCCGTGCATGGCCGCTACAACCAGCCGTGCGTGCGATGCGGCGCAAAGGTCCAGCGCATCCGCTATGCTGACAATGAAACCAATTACTGCGCGCAGTGCCAGACCGGCGGAAAGCTGCTGGCCGATCGAGCGCTGTCGCGGCTGATGCGCGAAGACTGGCCGCGCACGCTCGACGAGCTGGAGGCTCTGAAGATCCCGCGAGCGGATTCGCGCGGGGCGCGTTAGTACCGGCGCCAGGTGGATTCGACGCGCTGCTGCGACACGCCGGGTCGTGAATAGTCGCACACGCCTTGGGGGAATGTAACTTTGATGTGCGACAACTGGTCGGCCGTCAGTGGCTGCGTGTAGTCCTTCGCGCTGACCGGCTTCAGTTCGCACTTCAAAACCAGGTCGGTGAGCGGCGAGCCGGCGACGATGCGCGGGTCGGCGTGGGCAGGATAGAGCTGGTTGCAGCGGCCTTTGCCGTCGAAGGTCTGCGTCTCGACGATCTTCTCGCCTTGCTCGGTCCAGCAAGCGTCTGCGAGTCCCGACGGTTTGTCGTGCGCGACTTTGGCGGCGATCGTGAAGCTGGAAGTGTCCGAGGCGATCTGGTCGAGCCATTCGTTCATGAAGCCGACCAGCTCGCCGGCTCGGAATGGCGCCGGAACACCCGACGGATAAATGAGCGCGACCTGGTTGTCGGCGCTGCCGTTGGCTTCCTTGAGCCGCGCGCGAATCACCATGCTGCGGAAACGGTCGTGCAGGTTGCCCGCGGGATCCGCGTAGACGCGCGTGTCGATGATCGGGACTGAGCCGAGGCTGCCGCCGCCAGTGTTGACGCGGCCGGTCTGGTAGGCCAGCTTCAACGCGATCGGATCGGCTACGTCACGGGTCGAGATGATGTTGCCGTCGACGTCGTGGCCGCCGATCACTTCATTCAACTGCATGAACTGGTCGAAGCTGATCTTTCCGGTGTTGAAGGCGGCGAGTCCATATTGAACGCCGACGTTGTCGAGCGCGCGGCGGGCGGTCTTGGTCTTTGAGTCCTTACCGTACACATTGACGAGGTTGTCGAAGTAGTCGCAGCGCGCGCCGTCGGGATTGGCGCCGCGATCGAAGGCCAGCGTCTTCGGGATCGCCGAATTGCAGGCCGCTGCCTTGACCTGATTGTTCGCGAGGCTGGTGGCCGCGCCGCGAGACATCCAACCGTCGGAGCAGGTCTTGAACGTGGCGTAACCGGAAACGGCCGCTTTCTGTTCGTCGGTCCAGGAGGCCTTGGTGGAGTCGAAAGCATGCGCGAGCAGCGAGCAATCGATCACGCTTTCGTAGATGGCGTTGTCGGGGAAGCTGACGCTGGGCAGGAGGCCGTCGAGCAGGCCGGGATAATTCTGCGCCATCATGTACTGCTGGATGGCGCCGCCGGAGCCGCCGATGCCGATAGTGTGGCTGGGGACGCCGAACTGCTCGATGAAGTGCTCCTTGACCATCATCATGGTTTCCGATGAGATGACGTCGTTGCAGTTGTTGCCGAAGACGTTGAGTGACGACACGGCGACGGCGTAACCCTTGGAGAGAAAATCGTCGGTGAGCGCGCCGCCGGGGAGTCCTTGCCGGAATCCAGCCGCGCATCCGCCGCCGAACGAGTAGACCAGGCGGCCATTCCAGGCGGGGCTGGTGGTGAAGGGATCGGGCTCGGGCTGAGCGGGATCGCGGAGCGAAGCGATTTCATAGATGGCGCGATTGATGGTGCCGCGCTCGCGGCGCACGACGTAGTCGAGGGTCTTGCCGTCGAGCGTGGTGGTTTTCGCGAGATCGGCAGGGCGCGGGCCGGAGGGATCGAACGTCTTGAATCCGGCGGGCAGTGCGCCAGGTCCGCGTCCAGCGCGCCCACCTCGGCCTGCCGCGACTGGCGGAGGCTCGGTGGATTTGTAGACGTAGGTGACGACGGTCTTGACGCTGCAGTTGTCGTCGAGCGCCGCGCCGAGCCCGGCCTGCTCGGTCTCGCAGACGAACGGCGTCTGATGCGGTCCGGAGAAGACCGGGCCGGTGATCGGGTAGTTGGTCAGTTCGAGCTTCGCCGAACCTTTGGAGGACTTGATTTCGAGGATGTTCTTGCCGGGCCTGAGACCGTCGAGGTGGGCGATAAGCGTGCCGTTCGCCTTCGCCGGGCGGAAGGACTTGGTGACGTCGGCACCGTTGAGCGTGGCGCTGAATTTCTCCAGCGAGGCGTTGGTTTCGACCAGAGCGTTGCCGCCGGTGACCATGTCGGCGCGCCCGGAAAGCGTGCGGAGTTCGACGGCGGCGAGCGCGGTGGTGGCGGTTGCGGCGGCGAGCAGGGAAGCGAGCGCGGCGGAAAGCACGGCGCGGTGCGGGAGCGGCATGGGGTCCTCCTTGAAGATCAGAGTCCAGGATACCAAGGGTGTTGTCGCTGGTTCTGATGGTTGCGAAGCGATTGGGGGCGTCTCGCTTGTGAGATAATCTTACTGGAGTCTTACCTATGCAGACCACCAAGCTGTCGACGAAGGGGCAGATTGTCTTGCCCAAGAACATTCGTACCTCCCGGGCCTGGGGGCCGGGCACGGAGTTTACAGTCGAAGAAACCAACGACGGAATTCTGCTGCGTCCGTCTGGCCGGTTTCGCGGAACCCGGCTCGACGAAGTGGCGGGGATCCTGCGGTACAGAGGCAAGCCGAAGACGATAGCTCAAATGAAATCCGCCATCGCTCGTGAGGTGATTCGGCGTCATGACCGCGGTCGATACTAACGTCTTGGTCCGGTTTCTGACCGGAGACCACCCGAAACAAGCTGCTGCGGCACGATCGTTGTTCGCTGCCGGTCCGATCTGGATCGCCAAGACGGTACTGCTTGAAACACACGGGGTGCTTCAAAGCCTTTATGGTTTTGACGAGCGATCGATCGGCACGGCGCTGAGCAGCCTGTTAGGTCTGGAGAACGTGCATGCAGAGGATGAAGGATCGGTAGCGGCCGCTCTTGCGCTACTGCCGAATGGACTTGATCTGGCCGACGCAATGCATTTGAGCAGCAGGCCGCAGGGAGCAGTTTTTGCGTCCTTTGATCATACGTTCGTCAAGCGCGCGAGGCGGGCGGGAGCGATCAATGTCTCGGAAGTGGTGGCGAAGAAGTAGGCTGACGCGGTACTACTTGTTTTCAGGTGCAGGTGCAAGTGCGGCAGTGGGCTTGGTCTCGCCGCCTTCCGACTTCGTCTCGGGTTTGGATTGCGCCAGCGCTTCTTCCCGCTCATCCAGTCCTTGATTGCGCACGATGATCGAGATGCGCCGGTTCGAGGGATTGGTGGGATCGTTCTTCAGCAGCAGGCGCTGATCGGCGAAGCCGCGGACCTGGCTGATGCGGTTGTCAGTCACGCCGGCGATGGTCAAGATCCGACGCGCGGCGTTGGCGCGGTCGGCCGACAGTTCCCAGTTCGAGTAGTCGGCGCGGCCAAACGGCGTCGAGTCAGTGTGGCCCTCGATGGCCACCTTGTTGTTGAGTTTCACGAGCTCGCCCGCCAGCACCTTGAGCAGGTCGGTACCCGCTTCGGTCGGCCGTGGATTTCCGGTTTCGAAGAACAACCCGCGCTGCGTTTCGAGCAAGTCGATCCGCAATCCCTCGGCGGTGATGGTCATGCGGATCTGGTGGGCCATGTTCTTGAACTCAGGGATCTGACGCATGGCCTCCTCGATTTTTTCCTTAAGCTTCTCAAGTTCCGTCTGATTGAGCGTCAGCGTCTCGCCGATGCCCGCATTGGTTGAGCCGGTCTGGCGCCCCTGGCCGGTGGGGTCTTGAAAATAGCCGCCCACGGCTTTTTGAACTTTCTCGCTCGCACTCAGCAGCCAGAGCACGATGAACAGGGCCATCATGGCGGTGACGAAGTCGGCATAAGCAACCTTCCAGGCGCCGCCGTGCTCTTCGCCGTGATCGGCGACAACTTTTCGGACAATGATGATTTTCGGATGAGCCTTGGCGCTCACGCCGCAGCCTCGGCCGCGGGCGCAGCAGACTTGTTCTTACAGGCCTTGTCCATTTCATGGAACGTGGGCCGCACATGATGTGGAATCGCACGGCGCGCGGCTTCAAGCGCGAGCATCGGGGCCATGCCCTTCATATAAGCCAGCAGGCCCATGCGGAGGCACAAGAAGTAGTCGCCTTCGGATTCGGTGAGCTTCTTCATGTTGGCCGCGATAGGGCCGAGAAATCCGTAACACAACAGGATTCCGAGAAATGTTCCGACCAGTGCGGCAGCGACCTTGTGTCCGATCTCTTCCGGTGGGCCGCCGAGCGAACCCATGGTGATGACGACGCCGAGAACGGCAGCCACGATGCCCAGGCCGGGAAGACTGTCGGCCATCGTGTTCAAAGCGCCGGCGGGCAAGCGGCTCTGCTTGTGCAGGATTTCAAGGTCGGTTTCCATGACGTGGTCGAGATCGTGGACCTCGACGCCGCCGGCTAGAAGCGTCCGCATAGTGTCGCAGAAGAAGTGCATCGCTTCTTTGTCGGCCGCGAACTTGGGATGGCGCTTGAACAGCTCGCTCTTGGCCGGTTCGTCGAGATCGGTTTCGAGCGCTGTAAGGCCGTTCTTGCGGGACGTGGCGAAAAAGTCGCTCAGGAATTTCAGAGTGTCGAGATACAAAGTGGGGGTGTAGCGGCTGCCTTTAAATACGCCGACGATGCCTCCGATGATGGCTTTCAGCAGGTGAGGAGGATTGCCTATGAGTACGGTGCCGATGGCCGCGCCAAGAATGATGAGTAGCTCCGCGGGCTGCATCAGAACCAGGAAGTTACCTTTTTCCATGAGGTAACCGCCGGCGATGCATCCGAAGACGACGAGTATCCCGATGATGGGAAACATTGCTGCCGGGTCTCCTATTTCAACGAACTAAAACTCGGGTTCTCTCTTATCGTCAACACAGCTGCGGCGCTGTAGGGTGAAGGCAGTAGCGGCATCACGCGCAAATGGGGGGATGGTCGGGTGCTGGTTGAGGGGTTAGACGGTTGAATCCGTGTCCGGCGAGCCGGCGTAGCAGTTCAATCGCAACTGGATTTTGGCGCGCATGTACTCTTCGCCGGTCTGCCAGTGATCCAGGACTTTCCAATGGGTCCATGCGGCGGGGATGTCGCGAAGGATGGTGCGAATGTCGGCGCGAGGGGCGTTGGAAAGGTACCCGAAGCCGAGCGAATGCGCCAGGCGCGTGCCGGCGCGCACGGTGGCTACCAGGCTGCGGTGTTCGCCCGGAGTCTGATCGTCGAATTTTCCGGCGACGGCGAGCAGCCAGGGAGGCAGTTTCCATGATGCCGCCAGCCAGGTCCCGGCCGCGAAATGGTCGAGGCCGAAAAGCATGCGCTCGTGTTCGGACATGTCAAACGGCTCTTCGGTGGCGAACATTCTGTCGGCGAGCGTGAGCAGATTGGAGTACTTTTCGGGATAAGCGGCGATGACGGCCAGGCGTCCGATGTCGTGCAGCAGGCCGGCGGGGTAGGCCAGCGGAGACTTGGTGTCCTGGGGGGGAGCGAGTTCCGCGCAGCAGACCGCGCAGGCTACGGTGTACCGCCAGTAACGGCGGTCACCGGAGAAGGTGAATCCGCGCGACAGGTAGTCGCGAATCAGGATGGTGACGGCGATCTCGGCGAATGTGGCAGGGTGGATCGGATCGAGGCCGGAGCTTTCGAGGTCCTCCCGCAGGGCAACGCCCGCGATGGCCTGGACGAGCTCCGGCGAGAGCGCCGCCTGCAATTCGCGCATACCGGCAGGGTTCAAGGGGAGACGGTTCAGGAGTTGGACGGCGAGATCGGGAAGCGGCTCGATGCGTCGAATGGAACTGGGGATCGCCGTCACGACTTTCTAAAACCAATCGAATTTCTTGAGCATGATGAGCAGGCCGGCCGTCGCCAGAGCCATGAGGCCGAGCGCTATTTCGGTGCCGTAGGGCGAATTGAGCCACGGCAGGCCTTTCGTGTTCATGCCGTAAATGCCCGAGATGACGATGGCGGGAAGCGCGACGGTTCCAAGCACCGTCAGCACTTTCATGACCTGATTAGTGCGATTCGCGACGGCGGAAAGGTACACATCCATCGCGCCAGCCAGCAGATCGCGCTGCATTTCCACCATGTCCATGTTGCGGGCTAAATGATCGTAAACGTCGCGTAGGAATGGCCACATGTCGCGCTGGATCAAATCCGTTTCGAGGCGCTGCAGATGGCTGGCGACGTCGCGCATGTTGCCGAGGTGGCGCCGCAGCTCGATCAGGCTGCGCTTGGTTTCGAAGATGCTTTCAAGGGTTGAGGGCGCGGGCTTCTCGATCACCGTGTCCTCGATGCGATCGATGGTCTCGTTGAACCAGTCGACGAGCGGGACGTAGGCGTCGGCTACTCCGTCGGCAATTTTGTAGAAGAGCTGATCGGGGCGAGTGTGGCCGGCGGAAGCATGCAGTTGATCGAGGTGCGCCCGCACTGCCGGGCATTCTACTTCTTGCACCGTGATCAGGTAGTCAGGCCCCAGGAACAGATCCAGATCGCTGAACAGCGGTTCGCCCTTCTCGACGTGTACCTGTTTCAAGACGACGAAGATGTAGCCGGCGCCCTCTTCCACTTTGGCGCGTTGATCGCTATGGCGGCAGTCCTCGATGTGCAGCGGATGCAGATGATATCGCTCGGCGAGAACGTCTAGCTCGGGATCGTTGGGATCGCGCAAATCATGCCAGATCACGATGGCTCCGCTACGGGCAACGCCGGCCGGAGTCGACGTAAGCGCTCTTGCCGGTTGTGGACAACTGGATCGTAGCGCAATAGGCGCCGGCGCGGGCGGTGACGGTGCTGGTGCGCGTTTTGGGCTCTGCGTTGCCGCCCTTGGCGAACGCTTCAGTGATCGGACGGCCGCGCATCGACGAGGGTGCGGCGACTCCGTATAGCTTGAGAAGGGTGGGCGCGATGTCGTAGTTGGCGGTTGGAGCGCGGAGCGTGCTCTTCTGGCGGAAGTCAGGACCCCAGAAGAGCAACGGCGTGTGCACCATGTAGGGATTGAGTCCGCCGTGGCCGCTTCGGCCTGGGACGCCGTGCCGCGTATCGCTGGTGGCGATCCACTGTGCGCCTGGATAGCCGAACGCGTTCTTCGCATCGCTCCACCGGAAGGTCACGATGATGTCGGCGCCGCGGGACGGGTTGCATTCGTGAATCAATTCCAGCGAGAACGTTCCTGGAATCCAGCCCAGTTCTTTGACGGGTTGGCACGTGAAGACACCGTTGGCGGGCGGTGTGGCAGCGGTGAAGATTAGGTCCACGCCGTCGGTTGTTTGAAGTTGTGCGACGACGCCGCGGATCACTTCCGGCGAATGATTCTTCGCATACAGCAGCACCGACGCGCCGTTGCTGGCGACAATCACGTCGCTCGCCTTGCCGGATGCCTGGAGCGCGCCGTTGAAATCGACCGGATCGGGTTCGGCGCCGAAGCCGTGGTCGGCTGTGACGACCATGTCGGTGGTGCGGCCGGCGCCGGTTTCGCGAAGCTTGGCAACCAGGAGACCGATTTGGTCATCGGTAGCTTTGAGCGCTGCCAGCGCCTCGGGCGAGCCGACTCCGAAGCGATGCTGGCTGCCGTCGGGTTCGGTCATCCAGTCGATAACGACGCCGGCTTGAAGGTCGGGGATCACATAGTCGCGCAACACGCGTTCGGCCCACAACAGCGACGGGATGCCGGCGTCGGATTTTTCAGAGCCGAAGCGCGAACGGATCTCCTGATTCACCTTGTCGGGGAACGCGACGCGGCCGTCGGCGAAGCTGGCGTTGATGACCACGCCATTTCCGGACGGCGCCTGAGGATTAAGCAGGAAAGTGCCGCCGGTTGAGCCGGAGCCGATGGAGACGAACCGGATGCCGGACGATTCGAGCGACTCGGCGAGCGTTCGAACCGGCAGCGTTCGTCCGCTCGAGATTTCTGCGAGTTTTACCAAGTTGAGGTAGTTGGACGTGTCGAACGGTTTGGGCGAGACGCCTTCCACCCACATCGTATTTGACACGATGCCGTGTTCGGAAGGAAAGGTGCCAGTAGAGATGCTGGCGGAGTTGACGCGCGTGACGGTGGGGAAGACCGAGTGCGAGTTCTCCATCCAGGCGCCTTCCTGCTTGAGTCGCGCGAGATTCGGCATGATACCGGGCTGAATCATGTCGGGGCGCAGGCCGTCGATGACCAGCACGATGACGAGGCGGCGGGTTTGCGCTTCGGCGCGGACGCTGAGGAGCAACTGCGAGAGAGCGAGAGCGGCCATGAGGGATAAACGGATCGGCACCTAACCAGGGTAAGTCAGTTTCGCCTAGAGTTTGTAAGATCCATCGACCTTCAAGGGCTGGATGCATGGTTCGAGAAGTAGCTGAAGCGCGTAGCGTGACGGCGTTCAGAGATAGATTGTCCCCTGAAGAAACCGCACGGCTTTGCCGCTGATGAGTCACGCGCTCGCCGCGATCCTCGCACCACAGCTCGCCGCCGCGTTTGGAGATCTGGCGGGCACTGCAGCTTCTTCTTGCCCAGACGCATGCGACCAGTAAGGGATCAGAGTGGTATGGGCGCGTCCGGTGACCGGATCCTCGGGAACGCCTTTTGCCGGCGCGAAAAAGCGCGATACGAAATCGACGTCACTTCCAGGCGCCGTGACGATGACGGCGAATCGGTCGATGTGCATGAGCGCTTGCATGTCTGGCTGGAGCGCGCGGACTTCGTCCTCCGAGCCATATACCACCAGGTAGTCGTGCGACGCGAGTACTTTCTCCGGGCTGCCGCCGAGCGCCGGGATCAGCTGCGGATAGACCTGGCACTCTTCGGGCGGACGGGCAGGGAAGTCGAGCGAATACAAATCGCCATCGCGAGTGACGGTGAGTGTGCCGCTCTTGCTTTCAAAGCTCACCGTGTTTGCTGACGGCTGGAGCTCGGTCATGATGACGAAGGCCGAGGCCAACGTCGCGTGGCCGCACAGATCCACTTCGACGGTCGGGGTGAACCAGCGCAAGTTGATAGCCGTCTCCATTCGGAACGAAAAAAGCCGTCTCGGCCAGATTGTTTTCCGCGGCGATGGACTGCATCTGCTCGTCCGGCAGCCATTGGTCGAGCGGGCAAACCGCGGCCGGGTTGCCGGAGAACACCTGGCCGGCGAAGGCATCCACCTGGTACATCGGGATCCGCAGACCGCTCATGCCGAAACTTCCAGCTCGCGGCCCATCTTGAAACTGGGCCGTTTGCGGTTGGCGACCAGCTCGCGCTGTTCG
The DNA here is from genome assembly GCA_963792065.1 of Terriglobia bacterium. Classification (GTDB taxonomy): domain Bacteria; phylum Acidobacteriota; class Terriglobia; order Bryobacterales; family Bryobacteraceae; genus Palsa-89. The sequence goes on along the minus strand of CAWBUU010000001.1, from coordinate 2,806,130 downwards.
AGCAGCGCCGACACCAGAATCGGCATCGCGATGGTGGAATCGGAATGGCACGTCACCATGGACGCGTCTTTGGCGATCTTGCCCCAGCTCTGCGCTTCTTCGAACGTGCAGCCGGAGAGCCCGCCCCAGTGCGCCGAATCGGTGACGCACTGGACGGCGTACTTGTGACCGGTGACGCCGGTGTTCATGATGATGGCGGTCACTTCGGTCTGCTGGACGAAATTCTTGGGCGTGCCGCCGCCGAAATAGATGACGCCGGTGGCCTTCGGACTCGGCGACGATGCGCGCGGTCTCCACCACGTCGCCGATCACGTCGAACGTGAAACGATTCCCGCCCGCGTAGCGATTGGCCGCGATGCCGATGCCGATGGAGCTGTCGGCGATGGCGGGGCAGTACAGCGGGACGCCGGCCTTGGCGGCGGCCGACACGATGCCGTCTTCCTTCGAATGCTTGGCCAGCTCCAGACCCAGCAGGTACAGGAACTCGCGCGTGGTGTAGGGCCGCGACTGATCGAGCGAGGCGGCGAAGCGGCCGATCCATTGATCGTGCTCGCGGAATTTCTGCTCGTCGGCCAGCACGTCGTACATGCGGTCGATCAGATTTTCGGCCAGCAGCACGTCGTCGATCGCGGGCGATCCCTGGTAGTGGAAATTGCCGAGCGTCTCGTGCAGGTCGTGGAAGAAGTTGGCGCCGGTGGAAACCAGGCAGTCGATCAGCCGGTTCTCGATCATGCGCACCACCAGCCGCCGCATTCCGGCCGGAACCATGGCGCCCGACATTCCCATCATGATGGTGCAGCGGTCGCCGAGCATCTTTTTCCAGACTTCGAAAGCCAGTCCGAGCTGCTTGCCCTGGAAGGCGGTGCCCTGCATGCGCGTCAGTATTTCGGAAGCGCTGGAGGCGCCCACCGGATCGAACGGGCCGCGTGGGCGTGGAGCAGGATGCGTTCTTTGGTGGCGTCCGATTCGTTCGGGCGAGCTGGAGTGTGGGTGTGATCCATCTTCTCTAGTGTAAGGGAGGACTGTTACGGTGACAGAAGGAAAGTTGCGTTTCAGGAAGGTTACTGCAGGCGCGCGCGGCTTCTGTTCGTTCAGGACCAGTTCGTCAAAGATTGCCAGGACCTGTTTGCGGTATTGATAAACACGCTGCAGCGAGTTGCGGAAGGACGACTTCGTAGCGGCGCGAGTTGCGCCATTTTTCGAGCAGCGGCTTGGGAACGTCGATGTCCCGGCGCAGCGTATCGGCGAATGGCCGCGCAGAAAAAGACCATAGAACATGGCAGCTTCACGCTGCGGGGCCAGTGGGTCGTAATCTTCCCTGGGCGTCATGTCAAACACTCTATCGGCTAAAAAAGCCAGTATAAACAGCGTCGCTCGTTTGAATCAAGGGGGGAGCGGGATCGAACCGCTTTGCCTGCTTTTCGAATCTACTCCAATTTTAGCAGAGAGAGGTTCGCATGCGGCCGAATCCGGCAACCGGCTGCGCGCACCGGCTGCCGGATTAGTAACGCGGTCAGTTTTGGCTGTACACCAGCGTGATTGGATCCGACGTCGCGGAATTGCCGGCCGAATCAGTGACCTTCAATTGCACCAAGTATGTACCGGGGCCGTTGACGAACTGCACAATGGCCTTGGGGCTAGCCGGCGTCTGCAAGATGGCCGGGACTTTGCCGCCTGGCAGCACTGAATAGAAGTAGGTCAAGGCGCCGGCTCCAGTCGACCCGCTGCCGTCCAGCGTGATCGACTTTTCGGTTGTGGTGAGCGACGACGGAGTGACAACTGCCGCCGGCATGACACCGGAAGGGGGCGTCGGCATGAATGGCTCCGTGTCGGCCGTGAGTCTCTCGGCCATGAGTGTGGCCTCAGCATGGAATAGATTGGCGTCGGTGAGATCAATCAGATTTATCGTCACGGTTCCGGAGTAGCTGTTCCCGCTGGGATCCAGCGTGACTTGCTCGGTAATGGTCCCAACGCCGATGACGGTCGTGTTGTCCTCGCCGTAGAACCAGCTCGGATGTTTCAGCACGTAAGTGAGCGGTCCCGTCTGCGCCCAGACGCCGATGCAGACATTGCCGGTGGGAGGCGGCGAGATATCGTTCAGGGTTTCGGTGCCGTCCGCGTGCCAGGCGTCGAAGCCTTCGTCGAACACGTTGGGTCCGGCGGTGCTATAGCCGGCGTCCGGATCAATTAGAAAAACGGTGTGCCAGTAGCCGACGATGCTGGGCGAGGCGGCCTGGGGCGCCTGGGCTCGCGCGCCTGCCCGCTGCGACTGCTGTCTGGCCTTCATGGCTTGGAACGTTTGGGATACGCTCCGAAACGCCGACGGGCTTTGGCTACCAGTGTTCGCGCAACCGGCGCTCAGCGAAGCTGCGGTCAGCGCTGAAAGTACGAGGGCCATCGCCGCGGCCCTGGCTTGGAACATACAACTTTTCACTTCTGTTCTCCTTGTGCGACGGCGCTTAGTCGGCTGTCGCATGAGGCGAAGGTAAGGTAGGAGCCGCACGTCCTTCAAGCGAAACCACACGCAATACACGACATTTCGTTCTTTTTCGCTTCTTGCGCGGTATACTGGGCCAAAGAAAGTATGGCCGACTCACCGCGCCCGGTGCCAGTACCCCGGCGGAACTCCGACTCGGCCGAGCGGTTGGAGTCCTGGAAGGAAATCGCTGGGTACCTGGGTCGAGAGGTCAGGACCGTCCAGGGGTGGGAAAAGAACGAAGGCTTGCCGGTGCACCGGCATCAGCATGCCCGGCAAGGATCAGTCTACGCGTTCCGGTCCGAGCTGGATGCGTGGCGGGAGGCGAGGAAAGGAACCTCTCCCGGTGTTCCTGCCGAAGCCGAGCCCGGAGTCCGCCACAGCAAGCTATGGCTCGCCTGGCTGGCAGGCGCCGGCGTCGTAATCGCGATCGCGGCGGGGCTGTGGCTATGGAGGTTCCGCGCCACGCCGGGATCCTGGCAGTCGCCGTCCTCGGTGGTCGTGCTTCCGTTCGTCGACATGAGCCCGCGGAAGGACCAGGACTATTTCAGCGATGGCCTGACGGAAGAAATCATCGATGCGCTGAGCCGCGTCAACGGGCTGCGCGTGGTGGCGCGAACTTCGGCGTTCGCTTTCAAGGGCAAGCCCAAAGACATTCGCGAAATCGGCAAGCAGTTGAACGTGGGCGCGGTGCTGGAGGGCAGCGTCCGCAAAGCCGGCGACGCACTGCGAATCACGGCGCAGCTCAATCGGGTCTCCGATGGTACGCATCTATGGTCGCGCACGTACGATCGGAGGCTGCGCGATGTATTCGCGGTGCAAGGGGAAATCGCGCAAGCCATCGCGGACCAGTTGCGCGGCGGTGATGTTCCCGCCCAGCAGCCGACCAGCGATTTGCAGGCCTACGACCGTTACCAGGAGGGCCTATTCTTCTTCAACCAGCACCAGCCGCCGGACTCCTACTGGAAGGCGATCGGGCGCTACCAGGATGCCATCCGGTTGGATCCAAAGTTCGCGCGCGCCTATGCTGGGATGGCCGATGCCTACGCCTATCTGGCCGAAAATTTCGCGGCCTGGCCCAAGGACGTTTTTCCCAAAGCCAAAGCGGCAGCCGAAAAGGCCGCGGCGTTAGACGACAACTTGGCCGAGGCGCACGTCTCGCGTGGCATTGTGAAATTGGATTTTGAATGGGACATCCAGGGAGCTCAGGCTGAGTTCAAGCGGGCGCTTCAGCTCAACCCCGGCTCCGGTTGGGTTCATCACTGGATCGGGCATGCGCTTGAGGCGTCTGGAAAACTGGACGAGGCCGGCAAGGAAATGCGAACCGCGCTCCAACTCGACCCGCTCTCGATCGTGATCCACTGGGATATCGCCAACGAGCTGCTGTCGGCGCGTAAGTTCGACGAAGCCATCGCGTTCCTGAACCACGAGCGCGAGCTGTTTCCCGGCTACCCGGTCATCGAATGGGAACTAGCGCTGGCCCATCAACTCAAGGGTGAGAGTCAGGCGGCGACAAACATCATCCAGGCTCTTCTGGCTGGTAATCCGGATCTCGTCAACGAGCCGGTCTTCCTGGCGCTAAAGGGTACGGCCGCGGCGTGGGCCGGAAAGCCTGCGGAAGCGCGCGCGATCCTGGATGAACTGGAACGGATGCGCAAGACCCAATACGTCGAAGGGGTGACGACTCTGCAACTGTGTTCGGCGTTGAATGACCATGCGGCCCTCATGCGGTGGACCAGGCGGGCCTATGAAGACCGGTCGGCGTTGTACCTCTACGCACCGATGGCGTGGTTCTTCTATGCCAACGACGGCGACGTGAAAGCATTTGCTGGCAAGGACGCTACCGAATCACGGTTCTTAAATCCCGCGGTATTTCACCACGATGGAGACGCGCCGGTTGGAAGCGCTGTCCGGATCTTCCGGATTGCGCAGGTGCTGGTCGGCGTAGCCGCGCACCTCGGCGATCTGGGCGGCGCTGAGCCCGTTGGCCTGCATCAGCCTTCGGGCGGAGTTGGCGCGGTCCACCGAAAGCTCCCAGTTCGAGTAGCCGTTGTTGGATTGATACGGGCGCGCATCGGTGTGGCCTTCGATGAGCAGCTGGTTCTGCATCTTGCCGAGCTCGCGCGGCGAGCATGTCCAGCATCTCCTTGCCGGACGCGGTGGGCTGCGCGTTGCCGCTTTCAAAGAACGTGCCGACTTCGGATTCGAGCAGCTCGATGCGCAGGCCTTCGCCGGTGACGGTCATCTGCACCTGGTCTTTGAGTTTCTCAAGTTCCGGCGCATCCTTCATGGCGGCTTCCAGCTTCTGCTTGAGCTTGTTCATGTCGTCCTTGCGCAGCGCGATGTTCATGCCCGGTGCCGCCCTGGCCGTTGCCGGTGTCGGCGGCGCGTCCGGAAGGATCGCGAAAATATCCGGCCACGGCTTTCTTCACCGGTTCGCTGGATCCCATCAGCCAGAGCACGATGAACAGCGCCATCATGGCGGTGACGAAATCCGCGTAGGCCACCTTCCAGGCGCCGCCGTGATGGCCGGCGTGAACCACCTTCTTCTTGATGATGATGGGTGTGATCGACGATGGAGTCGTTCTGTTGCTGCGGAGCGGTGGCCACGTCAGGCCTTGCCTTTCATGGCCTTTTCCAACTCCTGGAACGACGGACGAATGTGGCCCGGGACGGCGCGCCGCCCGAACTCGACGGCCACCTGCGGCGAAGCGCCTTTGAGAAACGCAACCAGCGCCAGGCGCACGACGTAGTAGAACTGGCCTTCTTCTTCGGCAGCCTTTCCCATCTTGGATGCCATCGGACCGAGCAGACCGTAGCACAGCAGGATTCCCAAGAAACGTGCCCACCAGCGCCGCGGCGACTTTGTGGCCGATCTCTTCGGGCGGACCTCCCAGCGCCTGCATGGTGATGACCACGCCCAGCACCGCGGCGACGATGCCCAGGCCGGGCAGTGAATCCGCCACAGTGTTGAGCGCGTTGACCGGCTGATGCGCGGAATGGTGATGGACTTCCATGTCGACTTCCATCATCTGGTCCAGTTCGAAAGGAGTTGGCCCGCCGGTCATCGCCATGCGCAGCGTGTCGCAGACGAAGCTCTGCAGGTGGTGGTCCCAGTTGGAGAACAGTTTGCTCTTGCCGGGATTCTCGACGTCGTTTTCGAGTTCGTTCAGCCCCTGCTTGCGCGCGGCCTGCATGAGCAGATACATCTGCTTGAGCACGTCCTGGTAGAACGACTTGACGAACTTGGAAGCACCGAAAACGGACCGGAATCCCGCCACGATGCCCTTGAGTACCGCGGGAGGATTGGCGACCAGGATGGTCCCGGCGGCGGCTCCGCCGATGATGAGCAGTTCGGCGGGCTGGAGCAGAACCATGATGTTGCCATGTTCGAGCAGATATCCGCCGAGCACCGCTCCGAAGACGACGACGATTCCGATTATGGCAAACATGAAATCCTTTCAGGCGCTGGTAGGTGAGCGATGGCGGCGTGGTTGCCTCCGGCGGCCTGGCAGCTTTCGAAGACGCCAGCCACTCGATCTTCGAGCGAATCGAGCGTGTCGCCGGGCTCGGCTGTTGCCGCCGGCAATCGAGACCGTCACGCGCAGCCGGTCCCCCCACCAGTCCATAGCAGAGAGGCGAACCAGCGTGACCAGTTTCTGCGCGATTTCCGCCAGTTCGAGACGCGAGCTGTAGTGGACTTCGATTCGAAACTCGGCGTTCGCCCAGCGTGTGAGGATATCGAAGGAACCCGAGATTTCCATCCAGCGTGCCGAAGATGGTTTTCATGGCCGCATCGATCATGCCGTGCCCGTAGCGGTGCAGGAGTTGGTCGTTGGAATCGAGACCGATGCGCATCCAGCCGAACGGAATGCCGAACTCGTTGAGGGCATCCAACGCCTGACGGACGCGCATTTCGCCGTAGCGGCGGTTCGCCGAGCCGGTCAACTCGTCCAGGCAGCCGAAACTCTTGAGCTCCGCGAATAGCCAGCCGCGCCGGCGCCAGCGCTTCCTCGAACAGTTCCACGGCGCCGATCACCTGGCCGCGGGAATCATGGATGGGCCGGGCCCGCACATGCACCGGCAGGCGGTGGCCCTGGCGATGCCGGAGGAAGACCGAACAAGAGCGAGGCCTGGAATCTCGCAGCACGTGCAGCAGCGGGCAGCGGGTGCCGCACAGCACGCCTCCTTCCGCATCGCAGTGCATGAGCAGATCGCCATGGCAGAGCTGCCCGGCCACCTCGTGCGCCAGGTAACCGCTGATCCGCTCGGCGCCCCCGTTCCAATACAAGATTCGGCGGTCGCGATTGACGATGTAGATGCCGGTGTCGAGTTGATCGAGCAGCGCCTGGAACAGCTCGCAGTCGCCCAGCGCCTTTGAACGATCGCGTCATTGTTGTGTGGATTATTTCCGTGCATGCAGCGCCTACGTTGCCCTTATCGGTCCAGAGAAGACGGGCCGTCGAGACAAACTGCCCCCGAATCGCCCGAGGCAGGACATTTTGACCGGTGGCGCAATTCTTTCCGGGTCCTTAAGATCAACAAATCAAAAGGCTTGCACGTGCGTCGGCTCACGGCAAGGAAAGTGCTAAGAAGAAGGGCATGTCGTCGGAAAGGTGGCCAGATCAAATGCAACCCGAAATACAGAGCCTGATGGAAGAGCTGCAGACCGCATTCAATGAATCGGTGTGCGAGTCCGATAAGATCGCGGCGGTGCTCGCCGAGATCAAGAGCGCGGGTTACGACGTGTTGCTGGCGCTGGAAGTCACGATTGGTGTGACGGCCGCGAAGCCGGACTCGGCCGAGCGCACGCCTGAGACCGTCGCGTCAGGCGGTTTGGTCCAATGGCGAGGTCGATCTGAGCGAGGAAGACGAGCAGTTCCTCCGAGAGATGAAGATCGGCGTCGCGTAGGCGGTTGCGGCGGTCGCAGCCGTCCGTTCGTTCTCCCTAACGCGGAAGCTGCTACCGTCGCCATGGCAGTGTGACCCCCGTCGCCTCTCCAGCCTACATCCGGCACCGCCGCCGGTTTTTCCGCTACGATAAAGTTTCCCGCATAGAATGTTTCGCTTCGAGACAGCCGGAGAATCCCATGGAGAATGCCTGGTCGCGACCCTGACGGGGTTGCCCGCCGGCATTCCGGTTTCGCTCGAGGTCATCAATCGCGAGTTGTGGCGGCGCCAGCAGGGCTACGGGCGCGGCGGGCGCATGAAGATCGAAACCGACCGCGTCGAGATCGTGGCCGGCGTGCGGCATTCCAAGACCATCGGGTCGCCGATCGCCATCATCATCCAGAATAGCGACTGGAAGAACTGGACCGAGGTGCTTCCGGTGGAAGACGCCGAGGGCGCCGACGACAAGCGCAAGCCGGTGACGCGGCCGCGCCCGGGTCATGCGGACCTGGCGGGCGCGATCAAGTACAATCTGCCGGACGCGCGCTACATTCTGGAGCGCGCCAGCGCGCGCGAGACCACGGCGCGCGTCGCGGTGGGCGGGCTGGCGAAGATCCTTCTCGGCCAGTTCGGCATTCGCGTGTTGAGTCATGTGGTCGGGTGTGGGCGAAGTGCAGCTGCAGCGGCAGGCCGGTTGGGACGAGCTGGTGGCGCTCAGCGAGCGGGACGAGGTGTTTCTCTCCTGCGTCGATCCCGGAGACCGAGAAACAGATGAAGGAAGTGGTGGATCAGACCTATCGTACGGGCGACACAGTGGGCGGCGTCTTCGAAGTGGTCGCGCACAATCTGCCGATCGGACTGGGATCGCACGTGACCTGGGATTCGCGGCTGGACGGGCGGCTGGCGCAGGCCATCGTTTCGATGCAGGCGGTGAAGGGCGTCGAGGTCGGGTTCGCGGCCGAGGGCGCGGCGTCGTATCGGATCGCAAGGTGCAGGACACGATTCACTACAATCGCGAGGAGCGGCGTTTCACGCGCGGCGCCAATCGCGCCGGCGGCCTGGAAGGCGGCATGACCAACGGCCAGGACGTGGTGGTGCGCGGAATGCTGAAGCCGATTTCGACGCTGCGGCGTCCGCTGGAATCGGTGGACCTGGTGACGCGCGAGCCGGCGCTGGCCGCTTACGAGCGCAGCGACGTGTGCGTGGTGCCCGCGGCGGCGGTGATCGGAGAAGCCATGGTGGCCATCGTGCTGGCGCAGGCGTTTCCTCGAAAAATTTGGCGGCGATTCGCTCGATGAGACGCGCCGCAATTTCGAAGGCTATCAGGAGCAGGTCAGAAACTTCTGATGACGTACGCGATCGTGATGTACGGCGAGCCGGTGCTCGAAAAGCAGGCCGAAACGATGACGAATTTCGATACGCCCGAGCTGCACAAGCTGATCGAGGACATGTTTGAGTCCATGTACGCGGCCAAGGGCGTGGGGCTGGCGGCGCCGCAGATCGGGATCTCGAAGCGCATCGCGGTGATCGATCTGTCGGTGGGCGAAGATCCGAATCAGAAGATCGTGTTGATCAATCCGGAGATCATCGGCAAAGAAGAGCTGCAGACCGGCGAAGAGGGCTGCCTGAGTCTTCCCGGTTTTCGCGAGCAGGTGACGCGGCCGCGGAAGGTGAACGGTGCGGGCCCAGAACGCGAAAGGCGAAACGTTCGAGACCATCGGGCGAGGAGCTGCTGGCGCGCGCGTTCTGCCACGAGATCGATCATCTCAACGGCCGTCTGTACATCTCGCACGTCAGCGCGCTGAAGCGCGATCTGATCCGGCGCAAGGTGCGGAAGCTGGTTAAGGCCGGCGAATGGGGGTGATCCCCACCCGCGATGAACCTCATCTTTCTCGGCACGCCGTCGTTTGCCGTGCCCACGCTGGAACGCGTGGTGGCGGCCGGGCATCGCGTGCTCGCGGTCTTACACGCAGCCTGACCGGCCGAAAGGGCGCGGCGGACAATTGGCGGCTGTCGCCGGTGAAGGAGGCGGCGCTGCGGCTCGGACTTGCGGTGCATCAACCGGAGCGCGTGCGGCGTCCGGAGGTGGTGGAGCAACTGCGGGCGATGAATGCCGGAGGCGATGGTGATTGTCGGCTACGGCCAGATCATTCCGCAATCGATCATCGACATTCCGCCGCTCGGCATCATCAATGTGCATGCGTCGCTGCTGCCCAAGTATCGCGGCGCCGCGCCGATCCAGTGGGCCATCGCGAATGGCGAGACGCCGCACGGGCGTTACGACCATGCGGATCGATGCGGGTCTCGACACCGGCGACATGCTGCTGAAGTGGGAGACCGGGATCGGAGCCGGAGGAGAACGCCGTGGAGCTGGGTGCGCGGATGGCGCAGGCTGGTGCGGACTTGCTGGTGGAGACACTCGCGGGTCTCGCAGCGGGGTCGATCGTGCCGCAAGCCGCAGGACAATTCGCAGGCGTCGCTCGCGCCGATCCTGAAGAAAGAAGACGGCGTCATCGATTGGAATTGGCCGGCGCGGAAGATCTTCAATCGGGCGCGCGGGTTCTCTGCCGTGGCCGGGAGCGTACAGTTTCTTTCCGCGGCCAGCTCTTTCACGTTTGGAAAGCGCGCGTGGCCGAGGAGGCGGCAGGCGGCGCGCCCGGGCAGATCGCTTCCGCAGAAAAAACGATTGCTGGTCGCCTGCGGCGAAGGCACGGCGCTGGAACTGTCTGGAAGTCCAGATCGAAGGACGCAAGCGCATGTCCGGCGAGGCGTTTCTCAACGGGCAGCGGCTGAACGAGAATGAAGCTTTGGGAGAGGAGACCGAGTGAAGCTGCCCGCAGGCTATCGCTATTCCGCCGTCTACGCCGGAATCCGGAAAGTGAAGAAGCCCGACCTTGCGCTTGATCGTTTCGGATACTCCGGCGATCGGCCGCGGCGGTGTTTACGCAGAACCGCGTGCAGGCTGCGCCGGTGCGGATCGCGCGCTTCAACCTGACAAAATCGCGCGGACGCGTGAGCGCGGTGCTGATCAACGCCGGCAACGCGAACTGCGCGACGCGCACGGGCGATCGCGTGGCGATTGCCTGCTGCGATGCTGTCGCCAAGCATCTGCGTGTGTCGGCGGAGGAAGTTTTTCCGGCGTCCACCGGAGTGATCGGAGTGGAACTGGATGCCGGCCTCATCACCAACGCTATGCCGGACTCTGGTCAGCGGGCTCGCGCCGAGCCGCTTCGACGATGCCGCGAGCGCCATCATGACCACTGACACGCGGCCGAAAACCGCGCATGCGCAACTGCGGCTGAAACGCGGCACGGTCCGGATCGCAGGACTGACCAAGGGCGCGGGCATGATGCAACCCAACATGGCGACCACGCTGGGATTCGTCATGATGGACGCAGCCATCCCGGCTGCGGCGTTGTCGTCGATGCTGGCCTCAGCAGTGGCAGCGCAGCTATAACCGCATGAGTGTGGATGGCGACACGTCCACCAATGACACGATGCTGGTGCTTGCCAATGGCGCAGGCGGCGTGCAGCCGGACGAGAAGGATCGCAAGAAGGTCGGCGAAGCACTAACGGAAGTGATGGAAGACCTGGCGCGGCAGATCGCGCGGGATGGCGAAGGTGCGCGCAAGCTGGTCACCATCGAAGTCAGCGGAGCCGCGGGAGATGACGCCGCCGAACGGATCGCGCGGACCATCGCCAATTCGCCGCTGGTCAAGACCGCGATCGCGGGTTCGGACCCCAACTGGGGGCGCATTCTCATCGGCCGCTGGAAACGCGGGCGTGCCGTTCGATCCATCCAAGGTCGACATCGATCTGCAAGGAGTGCCGGTGTGCCGCGCCGGGCTGGCTGCCGATTTTTCCGAGCCCGAGTTGAAGAAGAAGCTGGACGCAGGCCGAGTGCCTGATTCGATTTGTTCTGCACGGCCGGGGCACGGGCAGCGCTCGATTCTGGACCTGCGATCTGACGGAAAAGTACATTGAGATCAATGCCAGCTATCGGACTTAGAGGCGCGGTGGCGCTGGCCGGCCTTGCGCTGTGCTTTACTGTCGCGCCGCTCTACGCCGATCCGCAGTCCGACGTGCTCGAGGCCGTGGCGTCAATGGCGTCCGCCCTCAGCGCCGTCAACGTCGATCAATTCATGGACGCCATCGACAAGGACATGCCGGACTATGACACGCTGCGCGAGAACATCACGGCGCTCATCAATCAAGCCGAGGTCACTTCTTCCATCGAGCCGGTTCGCAATGAAGGCGACGATTCGCGTCGCGTCTTGAACCTGGACTGGTACCTGGAGGTTCGCAGCCTGCTGCAGGATGGCCCTATCGTCCGGCGGCGCGAAGTGATCCATTGTGAGTTGCGCAAAGAAAAGAACAAGTGGAAAGTGGTTGCGCTGAAACCGATAGACTTCTTCGCACCTGCGAAGCTCGCTCCCTGATCCAGGCCCAAAAACTGGTTGCAATTTTCGGGTAACTGCGCCTATACTGAGGCGACCCACCTGCGTGGAGCCTCCACGCCCGTCGGATTCGTCCGGGACCCCACGAAAAACACTTCTGTTGCAGGAGGTTTGCAATGACTCACTCCAATCCCATTACCGCCAAGATCGCTTCCGATTCCAACTACCAGCTCAGTTGCGTCGCCAACGGAGACCCTCTTCAACGCGTCACGGTTTCGCAGAACGGAAAAACGCTCGCAACGTTTTCCGGATCAGGCGACGGCACCCAGATGAAACAGACGGACGGCTCCACTACTCTGTCCGGTTCAACGCGCCAATCCATGCAATTGAGTCTGCTCTTTCAGAACAGCAAGAACGGAACCAACGGGCCGTTCCAGAATTCAAGCATCATGCTCGACTCGACTGCCGGGATCGTCACCACGATCGAGGCCACCGATTCGATGGACAACAGAAACAGCGACACAGTGCTGACGCTGGTGGTCAGCAGTGTCTCGGCAGCCGGGGCCGGCCGCTGACGAGACGATCCTAGCGGCGGCAGGCGACGAAGCCCAGCACGACGTGGCAAATAAGTCTGGTGTATAAGTGAAGCATGACGGGCCGGATCCCGTGCGCGCTACTCCTGTTGCTGTTCGCGGCCTGCGGTGGATCGAAACGCCCGGCTGTCGAGGACCTGGTCCACCACCAGGACCTGTCGCTGTTCAGATTGCAAAACGTTCGCGGCACTCGCGACGGCGACAAGCTCGCTGCGCAGGCGCTGTTTAGCGACACGTCGTCGATGTTGACGATGGACATGTATTTCGCCATCGGTTCGCCGACACGGCTCGACTCGGGAACCTGGCGCTGGACGCGCAGCGGCGCCATTGCGAACGGCACAGTGTCGGCGCGCTCGGTGACGTTTCTGGGAGGGCAGGATGGGCCGCCCAGCATCGGAGGCGCGTTCGATCTGCTCGACTCGGGCGGCACTCCGCTGTATCGCGTGAACATCCCGGTGACGGAACTGAAACGCTAAGCCCTTGGTGCGTTCAGGCTGCTTCGACCACCAGCTTCAGTCCATCCATGGCCTTCACACGCACGCGCGCGCCGGCTGGAATGTTGGATGACGCCACCGCATCCCAGTATTCGCCGCGCACAAGCACCTGACCTTCCGGTTCGAGCGCCGTGCGGCTGACGCCGATCTCTCCAATCATCCCGGTGTCGCCGGTCAAGACCTTGTTGTGCCGCGCGCGAATCACGATCGCGACCAGGAAAGTCGTGATCAGCGCGAAAGGAATCGAAACCGAGAGCGCGGTCAGCAGATGGATTCGAAGCACGGGTGGGCCGTTCACGAGCAGCAGCGCTCCCAGCACCATGGAGATGGTTCCGCCGATTCCCAGTACTCCATGCGAAGTGAACTTCGCTTCGAGGATGAACAGGGCCACTGCGAGCACCAGCAGCGCCACGCCCACCCAATTGATGGGCAGGATCGAGAGCGACGAAAGTCCCAGCAGAACCAGGATGCCGCCGGCTACGCCCGGGAAAATCAGCCCCGGGGACGAGAACTCGACGTAAACTCCCAGCGCGCCGAGAACCAGAAGAATGAAACCGATATTCGGATCCGCGATCGCCGATATGAGCCGCTGCCGCAGCGTGGTCTGGACTTCGGTGACCGTGATTGCGGAGGTATGCAGCACCTGCTTGTGGCCGTCCCAGCGCGTGATTTCGCGACCGTCGAGCTGCTTGAAGAGCTGCGCCTGGTCGGAAGCGATCAGCTCGATGAGATGCTGGTCCAGGGCTTCCTTCTCGGTGAACGCCTTGGCGTCCCGGATGGTCTGTTCAGCCGCCTGGGAGTTCCGGCCGCGCCGCTCAGTCAGGCTTCGCAGCAACGCAGCGGAGTCGTTTTCGACTTTCTTGCGCATCACGTCGTCCATCTGGCCGGTGAGGAGCACCGGAGAAGCGGCGCCGGTGTTTGTGCCCGGCGACATCGCGGCAACGTCACCTGCTTCGAGCAGGAAGAAACCCGCCGATGCCGCGCGCGCTCCGCTAGGCGCCACGTAGGTGATCACCGGAACGGGCGACGCGGAGAGTTCCTGAATTATCTGGCGTGTGGCGTCCAGCAGGCCGCCGGGCGTATCGAGGCGGATCAGCAATAGCTCAGCGTGCTCGGACTGTGCCTGCGCGATCGCGTCCTTGATGATCTCGACGGTAACGGGATGGATCACGCCGTCCACCGTCACCTCGAGCGCCTTCTGCTGCGCGGCGACAGGCGCCGCCAGCAACGGAAGCAACGCAAACAGTGAAACGAACCGCAAGCACATTCACTATAGCTCGTTGCGCCGCCGACTGCGACGGAGAGGTACTGCCTGAAAGGTGCGTGTAAGGCAAAATTGCACCCGGCCTGCAACTTTGCCCATTGCCTTGCTTCGCCTTGGAAACTTCATGAAGTGGGGTGTAAACTTGAGGGAAAGGGAACTTTGCCCGCCAAGACGTGGTTCCCGCCGCCTTCTGCCGCTTTAGGTCTATTCGGCTTCCGATTGGAGGATAGCCGATGCAGTTGAGCCTTGTCAATTCTGCAATTACCAGAGTCTTCTCACAACTGGCGCAATTGTGTAGAACTTTTCTGGAACAGTCTTTATCCCATGGCCACACTTCAAAATCTGACCATCGAACCGGCCCGATCTTAACGACTCCCGCACTTCGGTGGCACTACCGGTTCCTATATCTAGATACATTGAGGCACGAACTGTGCAACGTCTATCGCCGCATGGAAATTCTGCGGAATAGACACCTTTGCCAGACTGGTGTGAACCTTCTCGCCACTTCGGAATTGGGAAGCATGTCACGTCGTTCGCAACGTAGGCTGATACGCGCCCGCATTTGTGGCATCCAAAGGTTACGCTCCAGCCTTCCAACGGCAACATTGGTGGATCTTCACCTTTTAGTAGAATCTTTCCATCCGCATCTGTTTGCGGAAGGTGCGAGTAAGGAAGTTCGATCTTCATCCCGCAATGACATTGAAGGACTGGAGCTAAATAGTAATGCACATCTCTCGGATCAACATCCTCCAGTTCGTCAAAGTTGACAAGTCTTTTGCAGTGATGGCATGGAGCGATGTCTTCGTCGTCTGAAACGCTGTCATCTGCGTCAAGCGAGCGCGAAATCAGTTCTCCGCAATTGGGACACAAGAAATGCTCGCGGTATTCATCCCGATGCAACTAGTGCTATGATCTAAAGGAAGCGGGCCCGTAGCTCAGTTGGATAGAGCGACACGCTGCTAACGTGTAGGTCGCCAGTTCGAATCTGACCGGGCCCACCCAGATGTTATCACTTAGGCTTGCTTCTTGGGAGAACTTTTCGGCGGTCTTCCACCGGCGCGCGTCTTGCGTAGCGCGGCCAACTGCCGGAAGTGCTCGGAGCCTAGTTTGCGTGCGGTAGCTGTTCCGCCTTTCGCCCCGAGTGTCGCAGCCGGATTCTTTCCTGTTAGCGCCAAGTCATTCACGATTGCCGAGGCTGCGACGAGCAACTCATGAGCGCGACTAGATCGATTCTCTGGTAATGGAGATGTTGTTAGAAGCAAGTCGGCTTCGGCGAGCAGGTTCTTCAGTGCCGCCAGGGAACTTCGATCAAATGGCATACCTCTATGTTGCGGCTATGGCTCGGCGCGATGCAATAGGCTCGCCCTCGGAGCAAACGCACCTTTCAGGCACTACCGACGGAGAAGCCAGAGCGCCTGGGAGACTACCGTGCTTTGAACGCGCGGCTCAGCTTCTCATACGTCACAGCCAGGTCCTCGGGCAGAACCCGCGTCTCGCTGACCGTGGTGATGAAACTTGTGTCGCCCGACCAGCGCGGCAGCACGTGCAGATGAATATGATCGGCGATACCCGCGCCGGCGCTTTCGCCGAGATTCATTCCCAAGTTGAGACCCTGCGGTTTGTAGATTTCCCGCAAATGGCGCTCGGACTCCTGCGCCAGCAGAATCAGCTCGGCTAGAGTTTCCGAACCGGCGCCCTCCAGCGACGCGACATGCTGGTACGGCGCGATCATCAGATGGCCGCTGGTGTACGGATATCGATTCAGCAGCACGAAGTTGTGCCGCCCGCGATGCACCACCAGGTTCTGCTCATCATCAGCCGCCGACGCCGCGGCCCGGCAAAAGATGCACTCGTCGCCGCGCGCCGTGGTGACATACCGGTAACGCCACGGACTCCACAGATAGTCCATAACTCAAAAACGAACGCTCGACGTTGTTAGGAAGGCTGCCCGCCGGACTCAGGCGCGGGTGCGGCCGGCGCCGCTGCTTCGCCCGCGGAATTGTTGACCAGGTCTTTCAATTCCTTGCTCGGCTTGAAATATGGAATGCGCTTGGAAGGCACCTCGACCCGTGTGCCGGTCTTGGGATTTCGTCCTACGCGCGGCTGCCGCTGCCGGGTGCGAAAACTCCCGAAGCCACGGATTTCGATCTTGTCTCCGCCGCGCAGGGACCGAACGATGCTGTCGAAAATGGCTTCGACAATCACCTCGGAATCCTTGCGGGTCATCTCGACGACCCGGGAGACTTCCTCGATCAACTCGGCCTTCGTCATGTATGCTTTATCTCCCTTGAATTGGCCTTACCGGCTCTCGCCCTTGACTCTGATGTTCATTACCTCTTCGATGGTCATCGTGGCCGCGGCGGCGTGGCGTTGATAATCTTCTAGCCGTGTTCGCTCTTCGTCGTCGGTCAGCGCGCGAATGCTCAGGCCGATCTTCTTTTCGGCCTCGTTCAGCTTGACCACCTTAAAATCCATTTCCTCGCCGATGGGCAAGGCTGCGTCGTCGGCCCGGCGCTCCGATGCGCCCGGAATCTCGGAGCGATGGCACAAGCCTTCCACGCCCGGGCGCCAGTTCTACGAAAACTCCGAAGTTGATAGCGCGGCAAACGCGCCCGCGCACCACGTCGCCCACTTGGTGCGTGCGGAAGAACGACTCCCAGGCGTCGGGCTGAAGCTGTTTGATCCCGAGCGACAGGCGGCGGTTCGGCGCGTCGATGTTCAGAATCACGGCCTGCACCAACTGGCCTTTCTTCAGCACCTCGGAGGGATGCTTGACGCGCTTGGTCCAGGAAAGATCGGAAATGTGCACCAGGCCGTCGATGCCTTCTTCGATTTCGATGAACGCGCCGAAGTCGGTTAGCTTGCGCACGCGGCCCTCCACCACCGAGCCGATATCGTAGCGGTCCGCAACGGTGGTCCAGGGATCGGCTTCGAGTTGCTTGATGCCGAGCGAGACGCGCCGGTCGCGCGGCTTCACCTCCAGCACCACCGATTCCACCTGGTCGCCGACCTTCACCACCTTGCTGGGATGCTTCATGCGGCGGCTCCAGGTCATCTCGGAAATGTGGATCAGCCCTTCGACGCCTGGTTCCAGTTCGACGAAAGCGCCGTAGTCGGTGACGCTGACCACGCGGCCGATGACGCGCGAGGCGGACGGGTAGCGCTGATCGATCGTCTCCCACGGGTCCGGGTTGAGTTGCTTCAATCCGAGCGAGATGCGCTCTTTTTCACGGTCGAACTTGAGCACCTTCACCGTGATGGTGTCGCCGGCGTTGAGCACTTCGGAAGGATGGCTCACGCGCCCGTACGACATGTCGCTGACGTGCAACAGGCCGTCGATACCGCCGAGATCGATGAACGCGCCGTACTCGGTCAGGTTTTTGACCACGCCGGTGACAACCCCGCCTTCTTCCAACGCTTCCAGTGCGTGCGCTCTTGCGGCCCTGCTGCTCCTCTTCGACCGCCATCTTACGGGACACCACCACGTTGCCGCGGCGGCGGTTGAGCTTCACGACCTTGACCGGAATGTCCTGGCCGAGGAACGAGTCCAGATTGTGCGTGGGGCGTGTGTCGATCTGCGATCCCGGCATGAACGCGGGCACGCCGACGTCCACCGATAGTCCACCTTTGATGCGGCCCGTCACGCGCCCGGCCAGCACCAGGCCTTCGCGATGCGCCTTTTCAAGATTGTCCCAGGCTCGCAAGCGGCTGGCCTTTTGGTGCGAAAGCAGGATGTAGCCTTCGGGCTGCACGCCCTGGCGATCCACCATGACGTCGATCTGGTCGCCCACCTGGATCGAGACGGAGCCGTCCGGCTGCACGAACTGGTCGATTGGAACAAGCCCTTCGGACTTGTATCCGAAGTCGACGATGACGTCGGTCTCGTGGCGCTTGACGACGCGGCCCTGCAGTAATTCGCCTTCATGCGGCGGAGCGAAATGGGTATAGTCGTCGATGAGCTGCTCGTAGTCCGCTTCTTCCGTGGACACGGCCGGATTTAGATTTTGCTCATCTGCTCTGCTGGCCATCGCCAACTCCCGAGTACATGCTACTACAACGGCTGGGAGGCGGTAACACGTGGGTTCCGAGACTCCGAAGAGGCCGATCAACTTTGCGCGGACGTGACGCTAGAAACGACCCCCAATTCACCCGACAAACCGTTGAAATGTCGGCACTTCAGAACTATAGCGGAGCGGCAAGCGGAAGTCAACCCGAGGCCCGGCGCCCGAGACCCGGCGAGGCCCGGCACAGGATGCGAGCATGTCGTCGGCCAAACGCGCGTGATAGAATTTTCGACATGCTGGTTGCCGTGCTTGTTCTGCTTTTTGCGCAACCAGGAAGCACAGCAAACAATTCGGCATGGGCGATTCACAGGGCGGCGTTGCGCGGCGAGACAGGCACCGTCGAAATGCTGCTCAAGATGGGGGTCGAGGTCGACGTTCCAGACAAGGACGGCAGGACCGCACTTTATGACGCCTGCTTGAACGGGCATCTCGAGACGGCCCGGCTGCTGCTGGATCGCGGCGCGAACATCCAGGCGCGTGACAAACACCGTGTCACGCCGCTGCATGACGCGGCTTTGGGCGGGCATGCCGCCGTCGTTAAGTTGCTTCTATCGCGGAAGGCGGACGCGAACGCGCGGGATTCCGACGGAAAGACGCCGCTCGACTACGCGGTGAGCATGGAGCGCAAGGAAGCGGCTGAAATTCTGCGTGCTGCAAAACGGGCTAAGTGAGCCGCGACGCGTCGCCTAGTTCCGTCCGCAGAGATCGGGTGTCTGGCACATCCCGCCCGGACACGAGGGGAACTCGGCTTTGGCCTTTCCGTTGGTCGAATGGGCGGCGAACGTCGACAGCGCGGTTGCCAGATGCGACTGGCCGCAGCTCGGGCAAGCGCCCGGATCCTGATCGCGGCGCATCAGCTTCTCGAACTTGTTTCCACAATCCTGACAAACGTATTCAAAAATGGGCATAGCTCTACCTAATTCTATCCTGTATTCAATACGACTTCCGAAAGCGTTACGGCCAGATTCGCGAGCAGCCTTTTCTTCAATCCGGCGTAGGGCTGCGTCCCGGCGAAAAGATCCTGGACGATGTCGCGGAAACGCGGGCTGCGGCGAACGAACTGGATCATGCGCGCGGGGATCGAGTCGAACAGGAAGCGGCCGCGGAACATGCGTCGTGCCAAGGTCGCGCTGAATTCGAGGTCGCCTACGAAGTCTCGGCCGAGCAGCGTGCGGTAGGCGGCGGGTTTTTCGTCGGCATGCGATTCGTTCAGCACCACTTGGCTGGCCAAATCGGCCGAGCGCAGCGCATAGTAGAGACCCTCGCCCGTGATGGGATCCACCAGGCCGGCCGCATCGCCGACCGCGAGCCATCCATCGCCTGCCACGCGATTCTTGCGCCATCCCGTGGCGCCGAGCGACGGAAGCATGTGGCTATAAAAGGGCGATCCCTGCCACGCGATGCCTTTCTCGTTCATGTACCGCTCCAGGCGCGCGCGCAACGATTGCGCGGGCTCGCCCTTGCCGCATATTCCGACCGAGAGATGCCCGCAGCGCGGGAAAACCCAGACGTAGCCTTCCAGGTTCGGCAGGAACTGCAGATCGATGTGGTCCTGCTGGGAGGGAACGTAGTAGCCGAGGGCGGACATCGTGTCATCGGCGGTGAACTCGGTCCCGACGTTGCGCAGAGGGTTACGCGCGCCGGTGGCGACGATGCAGTAGTCGGCGTCGAGCGAACCTTCGCGCGTCTTGAGCCGCCATTTGGCGCCAGAGCGAGCGATCTCCAGTACGCGCGTTTTTTCGAGCTGCGCGCCAGCCTGCTCGGCGCGTTCCAGCAGCATGTGGTTCAGGTCGCGCCGCGCGTAGATCACCAGCGGATGTGTGAGCGACATGCTGACCGCGCCCGCGTGGTGCGCGGCGAGACACGTGCCGGTGACGATTTTCTTCGGGACGTTGTTGTTGATCAGAAACGGGTACTGCTGGTAAGCCTTGAAGGTCAGGCCGCCGCCGCATGGTTTTTCCCACGCCAGCTTCTCGTCGAACACCAGCGTTTCGAGTCCCGCTCGGGCCAGGCGCTCTGCGGCGAATGCTCCGCCAGGGCCGCCGCCGAGCACGGCGATCCTTTTCATCGCGTCACTTGTTCTCGCCGGGCTTCTTGGCGGAATCGATGGGCGGGTGACCGGGAGGCAGCGCGCCGGATGGAGCGGCGCCAGTGCCGGTGGAAGGATGGCCGGGCGGAAGAATCTGCGGCATCGCGCCGATGGAACCCGAGCCGGTTGCGCCGGGAGCGCCCGATGCACCTGGTGTCGCCTGTCCGCCCGGGGCTCCTTGTGGCATGCCGGTATGCGCATCGCCGCCTGCGCGCCCCTTGACCACCCACTCACTGCCCTTGCGTTCGAGAATGTACTGCATCGTCATGCCGGCGCTGGGCGAGTCGTTTCCTTTGGCCTGAAATCGCACAGTGGCGGTGGCCTGGTCATTCTGATAAGTGACGTTGGTGACGCTCACGTCCATCGCCAACATGTCGGAGCGCTTGGCAAGGTAGTTCTGAATTCCTTGCTTGATCGCGTCGTTGTTCTGAATGTCCTTCTTGCAGCCGCTCAGCAGGGCCACAGAGAGGCCGAGAACCGTTGCCAGGGTGGTAGCGCTTTTCACAGTTTGATTATATCGAGAGCCGAGTTCGCGGCGTCGCAGTCGGCTACAACGGGGCCCAGAAATCGCGCTACACTGTAAGAACTGTGAAAAACCCGTTTAGCAACAACTGAGGCCCGCCCCCAAAGGGCTTTCCTGATCAGTTGAACGACACGCGCAGCTTGGGGTTCGCTGCGCATGTTGAGAGAGGGTTTTTATCCAGTGGAACCAACCTTAAGCCAAACCGAAATTGTCGAGACGCGTGCGCCTGGATTCTGGGCATCGCTGCGCGAAGCGGTGCTCGGAACCAGCCAGGATTTCACCGAGGGCACCATCGAGCGCGCGATTGTGTTGCTGGCCGTGCCGATGGTGCTCGAAATGTGCATGGAGTCGCTGTTCGGCATAGTCGACGTGTTCTGGGTGGCGCATCTGGGAGCGAACGCCATCACCACCGTGGGCTTGACCGAAACGTGTCTCACCGTGCTGTTCGTGATCGCGATCGGACTCGGCACCGGCGCCACTGCACTGGTCGCGCGGCGCATCGGGGAGAAGAACGAAGAAGCAGCGGGTGTGGTCGCGGTGCAGGCCATCGTCGTCGGCCTGATCATCTCGGCCATCACGGCGGCGCTGGGCTACGTCTTCGCTCCGAATCTGCTGCGCCTGATGGGCGCATCGGAGGATGTGGTGCGGATGGGCGCCAACTACACGCGCATCATCTTCGCCGGCAGTGTCACGATCTTCCTGCTGTTTTTGGTCAACGCGGTGTTCCGCGGCGCGGGCGACGCCACCACCGCCATGCGGGCGCTGTGGATCGCGAACATCGTCAACATCTGCCTGAATCCTCTGTTGATCTTCGGGATCGGGCCGTTTCCCCGGCTCGGCGTTGCGGGATCGGCGGTTGGCACCACCATCGGGCGCGGCATCGGAGTGTTGTTCCAACTCTTTATTCTGATTTCGGGGCGCGGCCGGCCTGGTTGTGCACGCGCGTCAGGTCCGCCTCGACTTCGCCGTGATGGTGAGGCTCATCCGGCTTTCGCTGACCGCGATGTTCCAATACATGGTGCAAATGGCGAGCTGGATCGGCGTGGTGCGCATCATGGCGAGTTTTGGCAGCGCGGCGGTGGCCGCCAATACGCTCGCGATCAAGGTTGTCATCTTCGCGATTCTCCCGTCCTGGGGCATGAGCAACGCGGCTTCGACGCTGGTCGGGCCAGAACCTGGGTGCAGGGAAGCCCGAGCGCGCGGAACGGTCGGTGTGGCGGACCGGTTTCTACAACATGCTGTTCCTGGGCGGCATCAGGCTTGATCTTCATCGCGTTCGCGGAACCCATCATCGCGCTTGTTCACAACCGACCCCGCCGTGGCGCCGCTGGCGGTCAGCGGACTGCGGCTGCTCAGCTACGGCTACATCTCGTACGCATACGGAATGGTGGTGACCGCGGCATTCAACGGCGCCGGCGATACGTTCACGCCAACCATGCTCAACCTGTTTTGTTTCTGGATGTGCCAGATCCCGATCGCGTGGATGCTTTCGTTCCACACCAGCCTGGGTCCGCGCGGTGTGTTCATCGCGGTGGTTATCGGCGATACGCTGCTCGCGATCACCAGCATCCTGCTGTTCCGGCGCGGCAAATGGAAGAAGACGGTAGTGTAGAGATTGATGGATCGTTTTCCAGCCAGGTTGCACGTGCTGCTGGCGTCCCAGGCGCCGGTGGGCGTGATTTTCCGGCGTGGGCCGTCCAAGTCGGTCTGCTCGATCGGTTGGAATCTGAAGACCGACGAGTTCACGCTCGGCCAATGGCTGCGCGGGCGAATCTACGAGCGGCGCGCGGACATCTCGCCCGATGGCCGCTACCTGATCTATTTCGCGATGAACGGCAAGTGGTCTTCGAAGACCAGAGGATCGTGGACTGCCGTTTCGCGCACGCCGTGGCTAAAGGCGATCGTGCTGCACGCCAAAGGGGATTGCTGGTTCGGCGGTGGACTCTTCACGTCCAACACGAGCTACTGGCTGAATGGCGGCTGCAGCGAAGTGATCGAAGACAGCGCCGAAGTCCGGCGCGAATCGAATTTCAAACCAGTGGGCGGCCATGGCGGCGAATGCCCCAGCATCTACTATCCGCGACTGCTGCGCGATGGCTGGACTCTGCGCACCCGGATCGATAACGGAAGATTCAACGGCTGCACGGTTTTCGAAAAAGTCGCATCCCAAGAAGGGTTGGGTTTTGCGAAAATTCGCGCACGAGGAAATTGGCTGCGCCGCCCGGCAAAGGTTGCTATTGGGACGAGCACGAACTCGAGAACGTCGAGGCAGGGCGCCTGCTTTCGTTTCCCGATTGGGAATGGGCGGACTTCCGGCGCGACACCGTGCTGTGGGCCGAAGGCGGCTGCATTCGCATCGCGCGCGGTTATTTGCGAAAGATCTGGGCGAGCCTGAGACGGCTCTTCGACGCGAATGGAATGAAGTTCGAGGCTCGCGTCGCGCCCTATTGAGTAGGCCGTGCGATCACAGACGATGTCATCCCACAAGTAGCGGCGCACGCCAGGATCTGTCCACAGCCGGTGCAACGCGCCGATGTCCAGCTCGCTGGCGGGACTGAGAAACAGGCGCGCTGTGCGGATGGCGGGCAGCGTCATGCTCAACGCGCGATGTCGCGATGCGTTTCCTTCACCTTGAACCCGGCGCGCTCCAGCCGCTTCCGGATTTCGCTCGCGATCATTACCGAGCGATGATGCCCGCCGGTGCAGCCGAACGCGATGGTCAGGTAGCTCTTGCCTTCGCGAATGTAGTGCGGGATCAGGTACACCAGCAGCTCAGAGATGCGATCGATGAATTCGACGGTCTGCGGAAACGACCGGATGTAGCGCGCGACGCTGCGGATGCCGGCCGGTCAGCTTCTTGAACTCCGGAATGTAGTTCGGATTCGGCAGGAAGCGAACGTCGAACACCAGGTCGCTGTCCGGCGGAACGCCGTGCCGGTAGCCGAAGCTGGTGATGTCGATCCGGATGGCTGGCTTGCTCCCTGGCCGTCGCCGAAACTTCTCGCCGATGATCTCGCGCAGCTCGTGGACATTGAACTTGGAAGTGTTGATGATGTGGTCGGCCACCTTGCGGATGGGCGCCAGCCGTTCCCGTTCGATGCGGACGCTCTTGCGCACCGACGAGTCGATGCCGAGCGGATGCGGCCGCCGCGTCTCGCTGAAGCGCCGCAGAATGCTGCGTTCGTCGGCCTCGAGAAATAGCACCGTCGCGGGAATGCGCCGGCGCAGCCGCTGGAAGATGGCGGGAAATTCCTTCAAGCGCTGGCCTTCGCGAATGTCGATCACCAGCGCCGCGCGCCGGATTTTCGCCGAATCCTTGGCCAGCTCGGCGAATTTCGGAATCAACCCGATGGGCAGGTTGTCCACCGCATAGTAGCCCAGGTCTTCCAGCGCCTTGAGGACGGTCGCTTTGCCGGAGCCGCTCAGTCCGGTGATGATCACCAGTTCGGAGCGGTGCGACTCGGCAGGCTCGGCGACGCGTTTGGCCACTAGCTTTCGATCAGATCGAAGTGGCCGTCGGGGCGGCGCATCAGAACGTGCACGCGGTCGGTCTGGGCATCGCGATAGACCATGTAGTCCATCGATTCTTCCATCTCGAGCATGGCTTCTTCGACGTCATGGGCTTGTTGCTGCCGTCGGAATGATTCACGCGGAAAATCTTCTTGCGGCCTTGTTGTTGTTCGCCGCGCGCGCCGTCACCGGAGCAGCGCGCCGGACCTTCGACGGCCGCGGGTACTTCCGACCGTGGCAGCTTCCGATTCCTTGTCCTTCTTGCGCGTGGTGTCGCGCCACTTATTGCGAAGCTTCAAAACCTGCTTCTCGAGCTTGTCGAGCGCTTCGTGGGCGGCGGTCACAAGATCGCGGTCCGAACCTACGCCGACCATGGCGTGATCCCAGGCATGGATGGTAATTTCCACCTTGTGCAAAAAGCGCACCTGCGTCAGGATGACGTGGGCTTCTCTCTCGCCCCTGCGCTCGATCATCTTCGAGAGTTTCTGCAGCTTGGCCTCGAACTTGGCCCGCTGCTTGGAAGGAAATGCTTCGTGCCTGCCTGTATAACTGATTTTCATTGGGATGTGCCTCTCTGGAACGCGAGTTCGTTCAGTTGCGAACCCGTCGCTGGTGAGTGGATGGGATTTTCATGTCTTCCCGGTACTTGGCAACCGTTCTGCGAGTGACGTCGATACCTTCCTCCTTCAGCCGCGCCGTAATCTGCTCGTCGGTCAGCGGATGCTGGGAATCTTCTTCTTCGATCATCTTCTTGACCCGGCGCTTCAAGATCAGCAGCGGCGTGGCGCTGCCGGCCACGCCTTGCACGGCCTCGGAGAAGAAGTAGCGCAGCTCGAACACGCCCTGCGGCGTGTCGGCGTACTTGCTGGCCACCGCGCGGCTCACCGTGGAAGGATGCACGCCGATCTCTTCGGCCACTTCCTTGATCATCATCGGCTTGAGCTGGTCGATGCCGTGTTCCAGGAATTCCAACTGGCGCCGCACAATCGACTGGCAAACCTTGAGAATGGTCTGCTTGCGCTGCTCGATGTTCTTGATGAGCTGGATCGCGGCGGCATAGCGGTCCTTGACGTAGTTTCGAATTTCCTTGCTCGGCTCCTGGTCGCGATCCAGCATCTTGCGATACTGCGCGTTCAGGCGAAGCTGCGGCAGATCGTCATCGTTCAATTGGATGATGTATTCGTCGCCTTCCTTGAAAATGTAGACGTCCGGCTCCACCTGCCGCGCGCCGGGCCCGGAGTAACGCAGACCGGGGTAAGGATCCAGATGGCGGATGACGTCCATCGCGATCTGAACGTGCTCCAGCGGGCGTCCCAGGAGCTTGGCGATTTCCTTGAGCTGGCGCGTCTCCACCAGCTTCAGATGGTCGGACACGATCTGCCAGGCCACGCCGCCGCGGCCGTTGCGGCTTTCGATCTGCAGCAGCAGGCACTCGCGGACATCCTTGGCGCCCGACGCCGGCCGGGTCGAGCGACTGCACGATGCGCAGCCCTTCCGTTACCTCTTCGAGCGTGTGCTGGCCGGACTCGGCGATCTCTTCGAGCGTTGCCGTGAGATAGCCGTTCTCGTCGATGTTGCCGATGATGTTGTCGGCCGCGTCGCGCACTTCTTCCGACATCACCAGCACGCTCAATTGCGAGTGCAGATGATCGGCCAGGGTGACGGGCGAAGAAAGGAAAGTCTCAAAGGAAGGTTTCTCGACCGATTCCGACGCGGGACTCTTGTAGCCGGGATCCAGGTATTCGTCGAAGAAAGTCCCGAAATCGATTTCGTCGAACGGGTCCTTCTCGGTCTTTTGGTCGGCGGCCGATCGGCCTCGGTGGCCGGCGCGGACAGCAGCGTCGCTTCAACCGGCGGCCGCTGCTGCGCCATCGAGATCAAACTCGGCCGCCGAATCGGCAACATCGCCGCGATCTCACCATTCGGCAACCGCCTCCACTTCCGGCGCAGCCGCTCCATTCAGTCGCTTCCAGAATGGATTGATCCGACGGCTCCGCGGTGCGCTCAGATTCGAGGATCGCCTGCACTTCCTCGGGCGTCAACTCCTCGACGCCGTCGGCGGCTTCTTCGAGCACCGGATTCTCGGCGATCTCCTGCGTGATCATGTCCTTCAGTTCCAGCCGATTCAACTGGAGGACCGTCACCATCTGGACCAGCCCGGGCGTCAGGATCTGCTTCTGAGAAACCTTCAGTTGCAGTCTGGGGGAGAGCATCGACATCTGTAGCCATCATATCACCGGGCTTGCGGCGGCACGCTCCCGCCAATTCAGTGTTTCTGTCACGCTCGATCGTCCGCAATCATGAAAGAGATACACGACGCTCGCCGAGATTGGAATGAGCTCGCGGCAACACGCGGCCTGATAAAATGGCTGCCAAAATGCTACGGAGACGCCGAACGCAACGAGATCGCCCGGCTCTGGGCCGCAAGCTCGACGCAGGATGCACGCGGGCTGCCAAAGCCGAGCGGCATCGGAATCTGGAACCGCCCAGTGCTGAATTCATCTGTGCGTTGGCGGCCGGTATCGGCGCGCAGGCGGATTTTGGAGATCGGCGGATCGAGCGGGATCTCGACCATCGCTCTGGCGGCTGCGGCGCGGCATACTCGTGGCACGGCTCGTCTCGATCGAGATTGAACCGCTTCGTCAGGCGCAGCGCGGGAAACGATCGCGCGGCTGGCCTTGACCCGTTCGTCGAATTCGTCCTCGAAGACGCCGCGACAGTGCTTCCGCGGCAGGCGGATCTCGACTTCGCCTTGATCGACTGCGAAAAAGAAGACTACGCCGCTTCTTCGACCTGCTGCGGATGCGCCCGGGCGGCACTCGTCGTGGCCGACAATATCATCTCGCACGACCTGAAAGACTACGTGGCGCACGTGCGGGCGAGACGCGAACGGAGTCGAATCATCACTCTCGCGATCGGCAAGGGCCTGGAGGTGACTCGTTTAGTTCGGCATAAACCTTCCGCATTCGCTGCCCTGCTATACTAATGGGTTAGCGCTCCATGCGGCGAGGTGTGGTGTGTTTTTCAGCGTCCAGGAGCTGGAAATCAAGAAGGTCCGCTTTGAGGCGGCCTTCCCGCCCGGAGAAATCGACTTTTCTGACGTCGGACTCGTTGCAGGCAACGCCGCTCGAAGTGAGCGGTTCGGCCGAGCTTCTGGCGAATACGCTGGGATGAGATTCGGATCCGGGGGCATTTGAAGGTCAGGATGCGCGCTGAGTGCGACCGTTGCCTGGAGCCGGCGGAGTTTCCGGTCGATTCGGATTTCGACCTGTTCTATCGGCCGGCCGTCGAAGTCCGAGATCGAGAAGAGGAAGTGGAAATCGACGCCGGCGAGACCGAGATCGCCTTTTATGAAGGCGGCGGGATCGAGCTGAAGATGTTTTGCGCGAATTTGTTGTGCTCGCCATGCCGATGCAGCGGGTTTGCCGCCAGGATTGCCGGGGTATTTGCCCGTTGTGCGGGCAGAATCGCAACCTGGCCGAGTGCCAGTGCGAACTCAAGCCCGCGGACGACCGCTGGGCGGCGCTGAAAAAACTTCAAGTCAAAGGACTTCAAGTTAAAGGACGATAGATGCCGAATCCAAAAAGACGACACTCCAAGCGGCGCACCTCGACCCGCCGGGCGCACGACTCGCTGCGCTCCGCGGCGCGTGTCCGAGTGTCCCAACTGTCACGAGCCGAAACTGCCGCATCGCGTCTGCCCGCACTGCGGGCGATACAAGGGACGCGAAGTGATCGAAGTGGCCGAAGAATAGCGCTGAGGCCGATATAACTCACATTGCATGTTGACCATCGCCGTTGACGCCATGGGGGGCGACCACGCTCCCAAGTCCGAGGTGGAGGGGGCTATTCGCGCAGCCCGATCGCTCGGCGTTCGCGTCATCCTGGTGGGCAAGCAGGAGATCATCAGCAAGGAACTCGCGCAGCATGAAGGAGTGCGCGATCTGCCGATCGAGATCCAGCACGCCAGCGAAGTGGTCACCATGGAGGACAGCGCCGCCAAAGCCGTCCGCACCAAGCGCGACAGCTCCATCCGCGTGGCGTCCCGGCTGGTGCGCGACGGCATTGCGCAGGGATTTGTCTCGGCCGGCAACACCGGCGCCGTGATGGCCACCGCCAAGATGGTGCAAGGCATGATCCCGGGCGTCGACCGGCCCGCGCTGGCCTCGGCTTTTCCTACGCTCAAGGGCACGCCCGTGATCGTGGTGGACGTCGGCGCCAACGTGGACTGCTCGGCGCGCATGCTGGCGCAGTTCGCGGTGATGGGCGAGATTTATTCGCGCGTCATTTTCCGCAACGCGATCAGCCGCGCGTCGGGCTGCTTTCCATCGGCGAAGAAGAGCACAAGGGCAACGAACTGACCCGCGCCGCCACGCCGCTGCTCAAGTCGCTGCCGATTCATTTCATCGGAAACGTGGAGGGCCGCGACATCTATACGGGCGACATCGACGTAATAGTATGTGACGGCTTTATCGGAAACGTCGCGCTGAAGGTGAGCGAGGGCCTGGTGGACATGATCTCGAAGATGTTGCGCGAGTCGCTCGAAGAGACCATCACGCGCAAGATCGGCTACGTGCTGGCCCGCACCGCTTTCCAGGATTTCAAGAAGCGCGTGGATTATTCCGAGTACGGCGGCGCGCCGCTGCTCGGCGTCAAGGGCGTTTGCATCATCGCCCACGGCCGCTCCAACGCCAACGCCATCAAGAACGCGATCCGCGTGGCCAAGGAGTTCGCCGGCGGACGCGCCAACGAACGCATCGAGGCGGAGCTGGCGCAACGGGCAGCTTGCCAACGCGTCGGTGGCCGCAAAGGCGGATTGATATGATACGCCGGCTGGCTCGCGGTTTTCATCCTCGCGCTGCTTCGGGACTCGCGAAGGCGCCGGATCCCGTGCAGTGGACGCTGACGCTGAACGCGAAATCCGCGCCGCCCGGCGCGCACGTGCTGGGCCGGCTCGAAGCCAAGATCGATCCCGGCTGGCATCTGTATTCGCTGACCACGCCGCGGCCCGCCCATCGCGACCACCATCGTGTTGGAAAATCCCGCGGTCGCGGCAGTCAAGATCTACCAGCCCAAGCCGATGGTGAAGCTGGATCCGTCGTTCGACGTGAACACCGAGACGTTCGCCGACGACGTCACCGTTCTGCTGGACATCGAGCTGAAGAAGGATGCGCCCGGCGGGCGATGCCGAACTCACCGCTACGGCGCGCTATCAGTGCTGCAACGACACGCAGTGCCTGCCGCCAAAACGCAAGCCGGCTACGGCGACCATCACCATTGATCCAGCGGCGAAGGTGGAAGCAATCGCGATACCTGGCGGCTATTCCGAGTTCACGTCCGGCGGCGACCGCCGGCTCCGGTCGCCCGCGACGCCTCTCCGCACCCGTGGCGCCCGCCGCAATCCTCCGGCTTCGGCCTGCTTCTGCTGACTGCGTTCGGCGCGGGACTGGCCGCCATCTTCACGCCGTGCGTGTTCCCGATGATCCCGTTCACGGTGTCGTACTTCGTCAACCGCCAGACCGGCAGCCGGCGCGACGGCGTGATGCAGGCCGTTCTGTTTCTGCGCCGGAATCATCGTGCTGTTCACCGGACTCGGCGCGCTGTCAAAGCCATCGCCGGGCCCGTTCGGCGTCGTGCAAGCTGGGCAACAGTCCCTGGGTGAACGGATTCATCGAGCTGGTGTTCATCGTATTCGGAATTAGTCTGCTGGGCGCGTTCGAATTGACGCTTCCTTCGGGACTGCTCACGCGTCTCAATCGAGGCCTCCGATCGCGGCGGCTACTTCGGCACGCTGATCATGGGGCTGACGTTCACGCTGACTTCGTTCGCCTGCATCGGACCGATCGTCGGGCCGCTGCTGGTCGCCTCCGTCCAGACCAGCGGGCTTCAGCCGGTGATCGGCATGGCGGCGTTTGCAACCGGTCTCGCGCTGCCGTTCTTCGTGCTGGCGCTGTTCCCGTCCTACTTGCAAAAGCTGCCCAAGAGCGGCGGCTGGCTGATGCGCGTGAAAGTGGTGCTCGGTTTCATTGTGCTGGCGATTTCGATCAAGTACCTGAGCACCGCGGACCAGATGCTGCAAACCAACCTGATCTCGCGCGAGATGTTCCTCGGCGTCCTGGGTGGTTCTGTTTGCGCTGCCCGGTCTCTACCTGCTCGGCTATCCTGCGCCTGGAAGGAATCAAGCCGGAAGACCAGCTTGGGCGTCGCGCGAATGCTGACCGCGCGCGGTGTTCCTGATCTTCTCCATCAGCCTGCTGCCCGGGCTGTTCGGATCTCGCTCGGCAGACATCGAGGCGTTCATTCCGGTGCAGGCGAAGACGTTCGCTTTCGGACGAAGGCGGCGAGGCATCCGGCCCGGTGTGGCTGAAGAATCAGTATCACGAAGCGCTGGCCAAGGCGCGCGCAGGAGAACAAGCTGGTCTTCATCAATTTCACCGGGAACGCCTGCACCAACTGCCACTGGATGAAGGCCAACATGTTTCCGCGCGCCGATATTGCTGCCGCTGCTCAAAGATTCGTGCTGGTGGATCTGTACACCGACGGCACCGATCAGGCGTCCGAGGAAAACCAGCAGACTGGAAGAGAAGCGCTTCGACACCGTCAGCCATTGCCGTACTATGCGATCCTCGATCCCGGACGAGCACGTCATCGCGACATTTCCCAGGCTCTCACGCAGCAACGCTGCAGGATTTTGCGAATTTCCTGAAATCCGGAAACAACACCAAGATCGCGTCCAAAAACACATGAAAACTCTTCTTCGCTCTACTTGCTTCGGCGGCGCTCCTCGCCGCGCAGGAGCCGATTCGCGGTTTCCCTCAAAGTGAGTGGGCCGCCGAACACGCGCTCGAACAGAAGGCCATCGCGATGCCGCAGCCGGCTCGCGCAGAAGACATATCTCGAGCGCATGGCCAAGGTGCCGCATCACGCCGGCTCGGCTGCCGACGCATCGGTGGCCGAGTATGGTCTGGGATTGTTCAAGGAATTCGGCCTGGACGCGCATATCGAAAACTACGAATCGCTGATTCCGTATCCGCATCGCGCACGCTCGAGATGGTGAGTCCGGTGAAGTTCCGGCGCGGCGCTGAAAGAACCGGTGGTTGCTCGAGGATACGCTACTCTTCCGACCCGACGCAGCTTCCCACTTTCAACGCCTATTCCGGATCGGGCGACGTCACCGCGCCGCTGGTGTATGTGAACTACGGCGTTCCGGAAGATTACGAATATCTGGCCAAGCAGGGCATCGACGTCAAAGGCAAGATCGTGCATCGTGCGCTACGGCAAGAGCTGGCGCGGAACCAAGCCCAAGGTCGCGGCCGAGCACGGCGCGGTCGGCTGCCTGATTTATTCCGATCCGCGCGACGACGGATATTTTCAGGGCGACGTTTATCCCAAGGGCGCGCTGCGTCCGCCTGACGGCGTGCAGCGCGGCAGCGTAATGGACATGCCGCTATACCCCGGCGATCCTCTGTCGCCCGGCTGGGCTTCCGAACCGGGTTCGAAGCGGCTTGTCGATCTCGGAATCCAAGACGCTCATGACCATTCCGGTGATGCCGATCTCCTACGCCGATGCGACGCCGTTCCTCGAGAACCTCGGCGGGCCGGTTGCGCCCGAGTCGTGGCGCGGCGCGCTGGGGTTCACTTATCACATCGGTCCCGGACCGGCCACCGCGCATTTCGCGCTGAGCTTCGACAACTCCACGCGGCCGCTGCATGACGTGATCGCGACGATTCCCGGCAGCACGTATCCGGACCAGTGGGTGATCTACGGCAATCATCACGACGGCTGGGTGAACGGCGCGCACGATCCCATCAGCGGCGCCGCGTCGCTGCTCGAAACCGCGCGCGCGCTCGGCGAGCTGCGCAAGCAAGGCTGGCAGCCCAAGCGCACCATCGTGCTGGCGCTGTGGGATGGCGAGGAGTTCGGGCTGCTGGGTTCCACCGAGTGGGCCGAGAAGCACGCCGGACGAATTGAACCGCAAAGCCGTCGCCTATATCAATTCCGACAGCAACGCCCAAGGCACGCTGGGCGCGTCCGGTTCGCACACGCTCGAAGATCTTCACCAAGGAAGTGCTGCGCGATTCTGAAGGATCCCAAGAACGGGAAATCGCTGCTCGAAACCAGCCAGAGAGCGCCGCGAGCGCGCCGAGGCGCAGGCCGAGCCAGCAGCCGCCCGGCTTTCATCTGGGACCGCTCGGGCGCGGGGTCGGACTACGGCGTGTTCATCGATCACCTGGGAATCGCCAGCTTGAACGTACGGCTTCGGCGGTCCGAATCAGAATGGCGTCTATCATTCCATCTATGACGATCCGCACTGGTTCGAAGAGTTCGGCGATCCTGGATTCGTTTATGGAGCCGCGCTTTCCGCAGGTCACCACCACGACGCTGTTGCGGCTGGCCGATGCCCCGGTGCTGCCCTTCGAGTTCGGCGAGTTCGTGAGCACTGTGCACCGCTATGTCGACCAGATCAAGAAGATTCTCCGGCGACACACGTGGACTTCGCGCAGGTGCTCGCGGCAGCTCGACAAAACCGATTCGGATGCGCAAGGCGTTCGAGGCTGCGCTCAAGACGGCGTGTCGCCGACGCCGACACCGCTCGGCTGGCCAAGGCCAACCAGGAGCTGTTCGAGACCGAGCGCGGGTTGAGTGCTGGCCAAAGGTCTGCCGGGCCGCGACTGGTACCGCCACGAGATTTACGCGCCCGGCATGTACACCGGCTATGGAGCCAAGACGCTGCCCGGGATTCGCGAGGCGGCTGAGGCGTCGCGCTGGGACGAAGCCAACGCCGAGGCGCAAGACGTCGCGACCGCGCTCGGGCAACTCAACCAGCACTTGGAACGCGCGACGCTCGCGCTCGCAGCACGCTAGGAAGCCCTAGCGTTCGCGCACCGCTCGGGCCAGGAACATTTCGGCCGCCAGGTCTTCTTGTTCCTTGTTGGCCTGCGGCGGACCACTGGTCCCAGGCCTTGTCGTGCAGCCGGTCGAGCAGTTCCACTTGGCGGCGCGCCTCGATCGACGCGCTGGCGTTGCTCGGCGATTCTGGCTTCGCACTGGCGCTCGAGTTGTTCGATCTCGTGGACGCGCTGGCGCATGTGCAGCCGGTAGGAGTCCAGGCTGGTGAGTTCCAGCGGGTCCATCGAACTTTGGGCGAGCACCTCGCGCGCCGCGCGGGCGGCGTCGGCTTCCGCCTGACGCTTGGCGGCTCGCCAAGCCGCGTCATTTCAGCGCACAGTTGCTCGAGCTTCAACTCCTCCAGGCTGGCCTGTTCGGCGCGCCAGCGCCGCACGCGTTCGAGCGGGAAAACAAAGCGCTTCATTCCGCCAGCCGGGCCAGCTCGCTTGCAGCCGCGCCATGGTCTCATCAAAGGGCGCGTGCGCGCTGGCGTCCTGCTTGAGAAAATCGATGAGCTGCGGCCGCAGACGGATGGCCGCATCCAGCTTGGGATTCGCGCCGCTGGCATAGGCGCCCAGGTTGATCAGATCCTCGGAGCGCTGGTGCGTCGCCATGGCGTCGCGGATTTTGAGCGCCGCTGCCTTTTGCTCCGGCGTGTAGAGCCGCGGCGCCAGGCGGCTGACCGATTGCAGCACGTCGATGGCGGGATAGTGCCCGGCCGCGCCGAGCTCGCGCGAAAGAACGATGTGGCCGTCCAGGATCGCGCGCACCGCGTCGCAGATCGGTTCGTTGAAGTCGTCGCCTTCCACCAGCACCGTGAAGAAGCCGGTGATGGAACCTTTGCGGAAGCGGCCGGCGCGCTCGAAGATCTTCGGAAGCAGATTGAAGACCGAGGGCGTGTAGCCCTTCTGGCTGGGCGGTTCGCCGGCGGCAAGCCCGATCTCGCGCTGCGCCATGGCGAGGCGCGTCACCGAGTCCATCACCAGCAGCACGTCTTTGCCGCGATCGCGGAAATACTCGGCGACTGCCAGCGCCACGAAGGCCGCGCGAATCCGGAGCGGGGCAGGGCGGTCGGACGGTGGCCACCACCAGCACCGAGCGCTTCAGTCCGTCCGGGCCCAGCTCGTGCTCGATAAAGTCGCGCACCTCGCGGTTGCGCTCGCCGATCAGGGCGATCACGCTGACGTCGGCGGAACTGTTGCGCGACATCGCGCCCAGCAGCGTGCTCTTGCCCACGCCGCTGCCGCCGAAGATTCCGATTCGCTGGCCTTTGCCGCAGGTCAGCAGGCTGTCGATGGCGCGAATGCCGGTGACCAGCGGCTCGCCGATCGGCTCGCGGTCCAGCGGTCCGGGCGGCGGCGGCGTACAGGTCGTAGGCGTCGCGAGCGCCGATCGGTCCCAGGCCATCCAGCGGTTTGCCGAAGCCGTCGATCACCCGGCCCAGCAACTCGGGACCAACCTCCATGCGCGCATCTTCCTTGCGCGCCGCGATCGGGATCGCCCAGATGCAGGCCGTCGGTTTCTTCGAGCGGCATCGACAACATGCGCCAGTCGCGGAACCCGATCACCTGCGTGCGGATGATGCGCCCGCTCTGAGTTGCCGATTTCGCAGAAATCGCCGACCGCGGCAGCCGGCCCGTTCGATTCCACCAGCAGCCCCACCAGCTCGGTGACGGTCCCGGTCCAGCGGCAGGTCTCGATGCGGGCGAGCTTCTCGTAGTAGGGAGCGAGCTGCACTAGGTTCCTCCGCACCAGGTCCGCAAAGCCGCGCTCGATCTCGGCCAATTGTGTTTCCACCGAGGCATCCAGCGCTCCGCGGCGTGGTGTCGAGCATGGCCGCGCCGCGCGCCAGGCTCGGCATCCGCGATCACTTCGACGCGCTGCGGCATGCCGATCTTTTCCAGGAACTGCCCGACCATGGGCGCGTCGCTCGCGCGAAACGCGCACGCGATGCACTTCGCGAGCTTCGATCTTGTCGAGCGCCGCTTTCACCAGACCCGAGCAGCGCCTCCGGCGCCACCGTCAGCTCGCGGTGCAGAATGCGGCGCGCAATCGCGATGGCCAGCGCCACCACGTCCTGCTCGGCCTCATGGCGAAAGCGCTGCCGGAGTCCGGACATTTCCTCGATGGAACGCGCCATCTGCAGGTGCATCGCTTCCACCTTCGCCGCCATCTCCTGGCGCCCGGCGGCCTGGCCTTCCTGAAAGTCCCTGCTGGTAGGCGGCTTGGGCCGGATCGTTGGCAGTACTCGGGAGCCATGCCGACGGTTCCTGAGCCTGCTCAAGGGAGCGTATGCCGCCGCCGGAAAGTCGTTTCGGCTCGAAGTCGGCTGCATCCACCGGGCCAACGCGCCGCCACGCCATCGGCTCCTGCGGAACTCGCCGCCGCCGCGATGCAGCTTAGACGACATACTGCTCCCCCACCGTGCCCTTCAGGCTGATGGTGCCCTCCGCTTCGAGCTGGCGGACCACGGCGATGATCTGCTGCTGCGCCGCTTCCACTTCCTTGATCTTCACCGGGCCCAGCGCGTCCATGTCCTCGCGCAGCATTTCGGCGCCGCGCTGCGACATGACCTCGGTGAAGTGGTTCTTGAGCTGTTCGCTGGTTCCCTTGAGAGCCACGGTGAGGATCTTGCGGTCCACCTTGGCCGAGCACCTCCTTGATTGCGTCCTGCCGAGCAGCAGCAGGTCTTCGAAGACGAACATCAGGTGCCGGATGGTCGCCACCAGGTTGGGATCGTTCTGCTCGATGGCCTCGAGGATCTCCTTGCTGGTGCCGGAGTCGAGGCGGTTGAACATCTCCGAGACCGCGCGAACGCCGCCGTAGGATTCGCGGCTGAGTTCGCCTAACGCTTTTAGTTTTTCGCCTATGATGGCGGCAATCTTAGAGATAATCTCCGGCGAAATCTGGTCCAGGCTAGCCATCCGGAGCGCCACGTCGGCGCGCAGCTCGGGCGGCAGCGAGATCAGCAGGCCGGCCGCCTGCGAGGCGTTCAGGTGCGACAGGACCAGGGCGATGGTTTGGGGATGCTCGTTGTGAATGAACTTGGCGAGCTGCTGCGGATCGGCCCGCTGCAGGGTGTCGAAGCTGGCCATCTCCGACCCCAGGGTCTTCACCAGCCGGTCCAGCAGTTTCTTGGCGTGCTCGGGACCGAAGGCGTTCATGCAGCATCTTCTTGGCGTAGTCGATTCCGCCCTTGAGGACGTAGTCGTGCGCCATCGACATCTGGTAGAACTCTTCGAGGATGGTCTCGGCCTGATCGTTGTTGATGGAGGTGATGCGCGCGACTTCGCGGCCGATGGCCTGGACCTCCTCCTCATCGAGTTGCTCGAAGAATTTCGCCGCTGGTCTGCTCGCCGAGAGTGACCATGAGGATCGCGGCTTTGCGCATGCCCGGCATGGACTGGATTCGGATTGACGGCGTCGACGTTCTGAATCATGGCGGCTAGGTGTGGCATTCGAGTCTTCGCGTCGCTCATTGATGAGTTCTTCCCGTCGCTCATCCAGGACCTCAAGACATGCGCCATGGGCGCGGAATCTTTTTTGGCTTGTTCGGCGATGTGCTTGGTGAGCACCTCGGTTTTCTTGGTGAGCGGTGGAAGCTTCAGGGCGTTGAGCGCTTCCAGTTCCTGCTTCTGGCGCAGGGCCAGCCTGCTCGGCAAGCTGGTTCTCGATTTTCTTGGCGAGATTCTCCTCCGGCGGCTGGCCGGCCGCGAGTTGGGGCGCCATTTCGGCGGAGCTGCCTCGCGCCCGATCCGCCGCGGGTCAGCTTGACCGCGAGCACGATCAGCACCAACACCAGCGCTGCGCCCACGCCGATGCCCACCGCCAGGTACTTGCTCTTGAGCGCCTGTTCCAGCCAGGTTTGCGGACGGCGGCGGGGCTGGCTTGGGGCGCCGGCTGTGAGCTGCTCGGGATTCAAGGTGCTTTCAAACGGCAGGCTCTCGACCACCAATTGATCGCCGCGCTCGGGCGAAAATCCGATGACGCCGGCCACCAGATCGTGGATGGTCTTCAGCTTTTCCGGTGTCGGGCGCCTCGACGATGCGTTTGGCCTTTGGCTCCGCTGCCCTCCCAGCGCACTTGCGAGTCCATCAGCAGCGAAACCGAAACGCGCTTGATGGCGCCCTGCGGCAGCCTGACATGCTTGACCGTGTGGCTGGACTGGTAGCTGATGCTCTCGGTACGCCGCGTCACGGGCGTGCTCCGGGACGCCGGCCGCGCCGGTGGATTCGGAAGATTCGACGCCGTGCCCGGCAAACCGGCCGGAGAAGTTACTCCGCTGATGTCCTCGGTTTTTTGCGAGGTCACCATGACGGACTTGTTGGGGTCGAAGGTCTCCTCGCTCTGGTCGGCGCTGGTGAAATCGCACTCCACCGACGCGGCGGCGCGAAACTTGTCGGCGCCCAGCAGCGGTTCCAGCGTGCTGTTGATCTTGGCGAGCAGGTCGTGTTCGATCTTCTGCCGGTAGTCGAGCGCGGCCTCGGACGCGCTCGCCGTCCTCGGCCGGCGGCCTGTCGCGCCCGGTTCAGCAGGTTGCCGCGCATGTCCACCACCGAGACCGCCTCCGGGCGCCAGCGCCGGCGACCGCGCTGGCTACAAGCTGGCAGATGGCCGCGACGTTTTGCGCCGAGAGCTGAGCGCCGGGCCGTAGCTTCACCAGCACGCTGGCCTTGGCGGGCTGGCGCGATTCCAGAAACACCGAATCCTTGGCCATGCTGATGTGCACGCGCGCCTGTTCCACTTCGGCCAGCGACATGACGGAGCGTTCCAGTTCGCCCTCGAGCGCGCGATGATAGTTGACCTGCTCGGCGAAATCGCTGGTGCCGAAGTTGGATTTGTCGAACAGCTCGAAGCCGATGCGCCCGCTCTTGGGAACCCCGGCCGCGGCCAGTTGCAGCCGCAGCTCGGCCACTTTGCCGGAAGGCACCAGCACCGCCGAGCCGTTTTCCGACAACCGGAACTCGGTGCCGCTCTCGCGCAGCTTTGGCCAGCACCGCGCCGGCGTCTTCGGTCGATAGGCTCGTGTACAGCGGACGCATGTCGCGCTCCTGGTTCCAGCGCGAAAAGGCGTTCAAGCGCCGCCACCACGCCCCCAGCCACCACCAGGATGGACAGGATCTGCTTCCAGCCCAGGTTCTCCAACAACCGTTTGAGTTGATCCATGGGCTAGCCTACATCTGCATGCGCATCACTTCCTGGTAGGCGGAAACCACTTTGTTTCTCACCTGCAGAAACAGATCGAAGGTGAGCTGCGCCTGTTCGGTGGCCAGCGCCACTTTGTGGATCTCCTCGTCCTCTCCCGACAGGAACCGGTCGATGCTGGACTGCGAGTTCTGCTGGAACTGCTCCACCCGCCCGATGGCGTCCTGCAGGATGGACTGAAAGCCGCCGGCGGAAGTCTTTGAGCCGACCCGCAGGTTCGATCGACGGGATGCCGGCGGGCGGCGCGAATCGGGGAGATGGGAAAAGACATAAGGCGTTTATTTCATGAGGTCGATGGAATGCAGAATCATGTCCTTGATGGCGGTCATGGCGGCCACATTGCCCTGGTAGCCCCGGGCGGCGCTCATCAGGTCCACCATGTCCTCGGCCGGGTTGATGTTGGGAAACGCGACGTAGCCGTCTTTGTCGGCGTCCGGATGTCCGGGCAGGTAGCGCTTCTGAGGCGCGCGAGTGTCTTCGGTCACCTCTGAAACCTCCACGCCCTGTACGCCAGCGTCCATTTCGGTTTGGAAGACCGCGCCAAACGGAGAGGTCTCGGGCGCGCTGGTGAAGACGGCGTCCTTGCGCCGGTACGGCCCGCCCTCGGGCGTGCGCGTGGTTTCCGCGTTGGCGAGATTCTCGGCCAGCAGTTCGGCGCGGGTTCGCTGCGCGGACATGCCGGAGGCGCTCACGGAAAGAACTGAAAACAGACTCATCCTGACTTGCCCTCCTGGATGGCGGAATTGATCAGTTTCAACTGGGCCTTCATCAGGCTGGAGGCCAGATTGAATCGCAAGGCGTTCTCGGCCAGCAGCCGGGCTTCGCGGTCCATGTTCACGTTGTTGCCGTCGTTCTTGACCACCAGGCCTGGGCGCTTCGACGACATTCGGGCTGCCGCCATCGACCAGGCTCATGAACTCGAACTGGAAGTCGATATCCTTGGTCTTGTATCCCGGAGTATCCGCGTTGGCGATATTGGAGGCTACCAGCTTCTGCCGAGCGCTCAGCAGGTCCATGTAGCGCTCGATTTGGCTCGTGATACGGTCCACCACGTAGGCGACTGGTGCAAACGAGCCGCCAAACGAGGCGAGCCATTCGTTGTCAGGAGGTTAGCGGGAGGTAGGGGCCAAAAACTTGGCGAGAGGCACAAGTTTGCCGTTCCGAAATGGACTAGCCGTGCTAGTCTGGGAATGAGCCCGAAGCCGTTTGCCCGGCCACTCACCCTAGGAGGATAGATAGCGATCGCTAGGCGAGACTAAGTAATTTCGCTGCACCGCTCTAAGCGTTACCTGAAATTGATTACGTACCAGTACCCCTGTAGAATCGAAATGCAGGTGGTCGATACAGCGAATATGAACGACAGTTCAACGACGATCGAAAACACCGAAGCCCGGCCCAACCTCTCTGGAGCCCAGAAAGGGAACGGTGCGGGTGCTCATTGCCGATGACCATCCCATCGTGCGGGACGGCTTGAAAAAGCTCCTGACCCTGGAGGAGGACTTCGAGGTAGTGGGCGAGGCATCCGACGGCTGCGAGGTTCTGGACAAGGTCCAGGAGCTCGATCCGGACGTGCTGCTGCTCGATCTGCGCATGCCGAACCTGGACGGGCTGTCGGCGCTCCAGGCTCTGCAGCAGACCAACAAGCGGACGCGCGTCATTATCCTAACGGCGTCGGAAGACAAGAACGAGTTCGTGCAGGCCATGAAGCTGGGATGCTCGGGCATCGTGCTGAAGCAAACCGCGCCGGAACTGATCGTCAAGAGCATCCGCAAAGTTCACGGCGGCGAGATCTGGCTGGACTCCCACACCACCGCGGCGGTTATGCGGCAGTTTGCCGCACCGGGCGAGATCGGCGGTTCGAGTTCCGGCAAATCGCGCGAGCGGTCGCCGCTCAGCCATCGCGAGCGGGAAATCGTGCAGCTTGTCGCGCAGGGCTACAAGAACAAGGAAATGGCCGAGAAGATGTTCATCAGCGAGCAGACCGTCAAGAACCATCTGCACAACATCTTCGACAAGCTGGGCGTTTCCGACCGGCTGGAGCTGGCTCTCTACGCCATCCACAAAGGCCTGCATCTGAACGCCGAGCGCTAAGGCGCGCCGGCCGGCCTGAAGGTCTCGCTCAGTAGTTCCCTCAGATGCAAACTAAGCTGTTTCGCCTGATTGCGCCTTGTTGCGATTGGCACTAAAGTGCTAAGGTACGGAGCTGTCCTATGCGAACAATGTCTGTTCTCGCGCTTGTCAGTCTCTCGCTTGCGCTGTCGCGCTGGCGGCCCAGGTGCCGCAAATGGGCACGGTAGAGCCGGGCAGCGGCAAAGCCGGTTCAGTCCTGCGGGTTCATGGCGTTCACCTGGGCAAGAACCACGTGGACGAAGTCTATCTCACCGATCATTCCTTCGATCTGCAGGTGAAGGTGCTGAATCAAACCGACGACGCGATCGAGTTCCGCATTCCGCCGGCGGCCAAACCGGGCCGTCTGCAGCTTATGGTGAAGACCGTCGGCAAAAAGCCCATGCTGCTCGAACAGCCGGTGTACGTCACGGTGGAAGACAAAGACGCGAAGCCCGAGGTAGCTGCCGCCACCAAGTAACGAGAACTAGAATGTAGTTTGTTCTCGCTTCTGCTGCGGCCGCCGCCCGATCAGGAGGACTACCTGATCGCTGAACTGTGGGATTGCGGCGTCGCGGGTATCGTCGAGGAAGCCGACGGACTGCGCGCCTTCTTCGATCCGCCCGCCGACGCCCGAGCGCTCGCTCGATCGCTTCGCCCGGTTCGAGCCGGTAGTCCGCGACGAAGCGGACCGGTCGACTGGGTGCAAGTGACGCGCGATGCCTGGCCGCCGCTTGCGGTCGGGCGAGCGCTTCTATCTGGTGGCGCCGTGGTCGGAGAGCGAAACGCCGGCTGGACGCCTCCGGCTTGAGATCGAACCGGGCATGGCGTGCGGCACCGGCCGTCATCCGTGCACGCAATTGTGTCTCGAAGCACATGGAGAAGCATGTCCGGCCGGGTGCCGCGTCGTGGACGTAGGAACCGGATCGGGAATTCTGGCGCACGCGGCGGCGTTGCTGGGCGCCGCTCGCGTGGTGGGCTGCGACATCGACCGCGAGGCCATCGACATCGCGCGACG
Source organism: Terriglobia bacterium (assembly GCA_963792065.1). GTDB lineage: Bacteria > Acidobacteriota > Terriglobia > Bryobacterales > Bryobacteraceae > Palsa-89. Next base: position 2,764,612 of record CAWBUU010000001.1, on the reverse strand, counting down.
CCGCACGAGTCTGGTCCTGTTTGAGGGTTCACTGGATGCGGTGCGGTCGCGATCGGCCGACCTCATCGTCGCGAACATCGAGGCCGCCACCATCGAGCGTTCTAGCGCCGGATCTCGAGCGCGTACGGAAGCCCGGCGCCACACTGATCCTGTCGGGGTTCACGACGTCGGATATCCCCGCAGGCTTCCAGCCTCGCGAAATGCTTGCAGCGCGAAGAATGGGTGTGCCTGATCGCGTGACGCGAAAAAGAAAAAGCCCACGGCGTTTGCGGCGCCGTGGGCCATTTAGCTGCCGATCAGGAGAAGGAACAATTACGACTGCGGCCGGCGCTTCAGAGTGGGCCGCTCGTCTTCATCGGACTTCGGAGTCTTGCCGTTTTCATCCGGGTCCACAGGACCGGTGGTGGAGCCAGGCGCGCGGCGGAGCTGCGGCTTGTTGGCGTCCCTGGGATCCTCGATCTTGCGCTTGTTGTGCATGGCCAGCAGGCGCGCCTTGACGTCGTTGAATTCGGAAGTCGTCAACACGTACTCGGGCTTGGCCTTCGAGGAGTTCCTGAATGTTCTTCTGGGACGCCTTGATGCGATCGTCAGTCATGGGGTGGCTGGAGAAGACCTTGGCCATGGTGCCGGGCTTGCTGCTTTTCCAGCGTCTCGATCTTTTCGAAGAAATCCACGAACGCGGTGGGATCGTAGCCGGCCTTGTACATGTATTCCAGGCCCAGCATGTCGGCTTCGGATTCGAAGCCGCGCGAGAATTTCAGGAATCCGACGGGAACCAGAATGCTGGCAGCCTGCTGGATGCCGTATCCGGTCCAGCCGCCCATGAAGATCAAGGGAATGGTGGCCAAGTTCGCGATCTCTCCGCGAGTCGCCTGCCGCGTGCCGTGCCGCGCGGCGACGTGCGCGATCTCGTGCGCCATGACGCCGGCCAGTTCGGCCTCATTGTCCGCCTTCATGATCAGCCCGGAGTTCACGAAGAAGAATCCGCCGGGCAAGCGCAAACGCGTTCACCTCTTCGCTGTCGATCACCTTGATGGTGAACGGCACCTTGGCGTCGGAGTTCCGCACCAGGTTCTGGCCGATGCGATTCACGTACTCGGAGATCACCGGATCGGTGATGATCTTGGCCTGCCGCTCCACATCCTGGGCGAGCGACTTGCCGAGCGCGATCTCCTTTTCGAGCGAGTAAAAGTTTACGCCCTTGCCGACGTCGCGATTGCCGATCTGATCGGGATCTTTCTTGGGATCTCTGGCAAGAACCAGGTTGGGGGTGGCGAGTGCGGAAATCAGCAGGAGACTGAAACTGGCGGACCACAGTCGTTTCATTAGCGAACTCCTAGCTACCAGTATAAACCTACAAAGAATTAAACGTATAGTGAAGGTCATGGGTTTCGAGCAAAACACCGTTCCCGGCCCGGCGCGGCCAACCGCTCTGGCGCGAATACCGGCACGAATTTCCGGTCACCGAGCGGCTGATCTACCTGAATCATGCCGCCGTGGCGCCGTTGCCGAAGAGGTCGGCGGAGGCGATGCAGGCGCTGGCGCAGGATGCGCTGGATTTCGGGTCGCTCCACTATGACAAGTGGTTGGACACGTACGAGGCTCTCCGGGTTTCGGCGGCGCACCTGATCGGGGCCAGCCGGGAAGAAATCGCGCTTTGTCAAGAACACCTCCGAAGGCATCTCCACCGTCGCGAACGGGCTGGACTGGCATCCGGGCGATCGCATCGTGGCGTTTCGCGAGGAGTTTCCGTCCAACATTTACCCCTGGAAGCTGCTGGAGGCGCATCGCTGCAACGTGGATTGGCTCTCGATCCACGATCCGCTGGACGCCATCGACATCGCCTGCCGCGGCGCGAGGCTGCTGGCCGTCAGCTTTGTTCAGTACCTGAGCGGTTTCCGCGCCGACCTGAACGCGATCGGCCGGATCTGCCGCCAGCACGGCTGCTTCTTCTTCGTGGATGCGATTCAGGGGCTGGGGGCGTTTCCGCTGGATGTCGAGACCGCTCACATCGACGCGCTGGCCGCTGACGGGCACAAGTGGATGCTGGGCACGGAGGGTTGCGGGATCCTCTACGTGCGGCGGGACCGGCAGGACTCCGTGTTTCCGAGAGAATTCGGCTGGACCACCGTGGCGGGATACAACGACTATGCATCGCGCGACATGACGCTTCGAGCCGGACGCCGGCCGCTACGAATGCGGAACGCTGAACACGATCGGCTGTTACGGCCTGCGGGCGTCGCTCGAGTTAGTGCTTGAGATCGGAGTCGATCGCATCGGGCCGGTGGTGCAAGGGCTGGCCGATCAATTGGCGGAGGGCGCGTCGCGCAAGGGCTACGCGGTGCTCGGCGATCGCACGCCGGCCACCGGATCGGGCATTGTCGCCATCTCGAAAGTGGGGTTACACAGCCACGACGTGGTTCGCGATCTCCGGCACAAAGGAATTGTCGCCGCCGCGCGGCAAGGCTGGATACGGCTATCGCCGCATTTTTACATCAGTCCTGAGGAGATTGAGAGGGTGGTGGAAGCGCTGCCGTGAAAGAGAGGAAAGCGGCCGCCTTATGACGGCCGCTCATGATACTTGTCCCGCTCCGAGGAACTACTTGTTGGACGGGTTGCTGACCTTGCCCTGCGGGAAATCTTCCGGATTCGGAGCGCCGGTACCGGTCGAGCCGAGGAACAGCTTGCGGCCGTCGGGGAACGTCACGTTACGCGCGTTGGCCCGCAGTTCATTGTGATCGCGCGCCTGATAGCCGTCTACCACGATTTCAGTCCCGATCGGAAAACTGTTCTTGTTGGCGCCGCGGCGAATGATCGAATTCGGGCTTCCACCCTCGACCATCCAGACTTCCTTCGAGCCATCCGGCTTCACGACTTCGACGTGAATCCAGGTATGGGGGTTGACCCACTCGATCTTGACGATCTTGCCCTTCAGCAGGACCGGGCGCGTAGCGTCGAATTCAGCTCCAAAGGCGTGGTGCGCCACAGCGGGGAGGGAAGCGGTGAACAATGCCACGGCGGTGGCCAAAACGGGTGTCCAAAATCTCAATCGCATGAATTGTCTCCAGAGTTCTGAGTTACTTCACTTCGCAGCTTTCTCTGCTGCTTCCTTATCTCGCAATCGCGCGCCCCTGAGAATGTCCCCCAGCGCGTAATTGGCTTCGTGACAGGCGTATTCGTAAATGTGCGAATGGGTTTCCGGCCAGGTGAACTCGCCGGTCCACGGCTTGGTCCAGGTAGCCGGATCGTCGATGGTGAACTGATACAGCAACTCGTGATCGCCGGTGCGCGTGAAGCGCTCGATCACGTGCAGATCGTCGCTGGCTCCGCGGAACCGGGTCTTGTCGTTGAAATTTGTGGTGTCGACTACCAGCGTGTCGCCTTCCCAGTGGCCCACCGGGTCGCCCAGCCAGCGGCGGTAGGTCTTCGGCAGGTGCGGTTGGTTCATGCGCACGACGCGGGCATCATGCACCATCTCGGTGAGGATCACGATGGAGTCGGGCGTCTGGACGATCTGGTGCAGGTTGTTGTAGAAATAGTCGGGCAGCGCGGGCGGTCCGGAGGTGGAACCGAATCCCAGTAGGCAGCGCTCGCCGAGCGGGCGGCGCTCGGGATCGTCGTAAGCGCCGGCTGTTCTTTCCAAACCTGGATCGCTGCTTTCCTGCTGATCGGAAGTCGGCCGGCCGCGAAGGGCGCCGCGCATCCGCTGCATCGCCGATGCGGTCATGGGCGGAACGCGGCCATCGGGCGGATCGACCAGCAAGGAGGAGCGCTTTTGTCCATTGACTTCTGTGTAGGTTGAGCCGGGATCGAGCCAGCCGGAGTTGTATCCGCCGACGTTGCCGGCTGCGCCCGCGGATCCGTCGCCACCCTTGGGCGGTGCGGTGCGGTCGCCATCGATGGGCTGATCGGCGCGTTCGCGCTGTGCGGCGCGAGCAGTCTCCAACTTCAGGGCTTGTTCATTAGTGATCACCAGCGGGGATCCGGCGGCACGCTCCATCGGCGTAACCGTCGCCAGATCGTAAGTGCCCTGCAGGTCCGGATGTCCATCGGCCAGGCGAGGCGGGTTGTACTTGGCGGGAGCCTTCGCGGTTTGCGCGGCTGCCGGGCAGTCAGAGTCAGGGCGGCCATTGCGAGCAGGCCAGACAGCACTACAAATCGATTGCGCATAGTCAGTACTTCCTCCTCGTTATCGCGGCAGCGGGTTCTTGCGCCACTGGCCGTACAGCAATTCCTCTACGAACTCAACGCACTTGAAATCCAGAAGCATCGCGTTCTTTTCCAGACGCCTGTACAGCGGCATGCTGATCTTCCAGGGACGCGTGAAGACGTTGGGGTCTTCGATGGTGGCTTCGTACTGGATGACTTCCGGGCTGACGCGCGTGTAGCGTTCGACGACGTGCAGGGCGTCGCTATGGAAATCTCCGGCGCGATCAAACCAGCTCGAATCGTTGAAGCCTGTCACGTCGACCACCAGGGTTTCGCCTTCCCAATGGCCAACCGATTGTCCCATCCAGGAATCGACTGGAGCGGGGCCGGGATCCTTCATGAAGATGTTGCGGACCGCGCCGGCGTACTGATAGGCGATGAAAATCTGCGTGGGGCTTTCGAAGATCTGAAACGGCTGAGGCATGTAGGTGGCGCGCGGCACACCGGGGAGATAGCACTTGATTTCCGGATCGCGAGTCAGCCAGTTTTCCTGGTTCTCTTTCTTGTGGGCCAGGGCCTCGGGCTTATAAGGAATGGTTCCACCTTCGACCACGCCCAAGCTGGGAGGCACCGCGCCAACCGCACCGAGCGCGAGCACCGGGGCTGCGGGAACCGGTCCATACGGGCCGGCTCGGAGCGCCATCGCGGACCGCGCATCATGACCTTCCAGATCGTAGTTGGCTTCGTTGATGGTTTGCCAGATCCCGTTGAGATCGGGATGGCCAGCGATACGCGGCGCGCGATACGTCGAAGTCTGCGCGGCGGCTGGCAATGAAACGACCGCGAGCACGGCGCCCGCGACTAGAAACTTCATCACGCTCTGAGGCGTCGTCAGCTTAGGTACGAACATAGTACAAGTTTTTCCATCCTAACATTTTTCTCCCCGCTCGGGCCGCCGAAGTAGCTGCCGCGAAAGCAGATGATAGGCAAGACTCCAGAAAAGACGAAAATGTTACATGTTGGCCCGGCTTAGGTATCCAGGCCCAGGGGCTTTTTGGGTACTTGATCGCGCTGTTTGCGCCACTTTTGCTGCGCACCGGTGATTTCAACCAGCACCACCAGCAGGAGGATAATGGACAGGGTCAGGCTGCCTGCCAGCCAGAAGCCGGAATGCTGGCGCCATTCGCGGGCCGTTCGCGTCCATAATATGACCAGGATCAGGACGCTGAGCGTGATGCGTAGGAGGCGTCGCAGCGGTAGCCGCATATCGGCATCATAATACGATGCGCGGGAGGCGTGGACCTTGTTATGCTGATACATCACAAGGAGCCGATTCCCATGTTTCGAATGCTTGCTCTACCAACGATTCTGATCGCCACCAGCGTGGCGTTCGCGCAGAACCCGCAGGCCAAAGCGCCGCCGCGGCCCGGTCTCACGCTGACCACGCACGGCCTTCGCCGACGGCGCGGAGATTCCGGCCAAGTACACGCAGTCGGACGCGAATCCGGTTTCGCCGAAGCTGGAGTGGACGCACGTGCCGCCGGGCACCGTCAGCTTCGCGCTGATCATGCACGATCCGGACGTCGCGATCCGCAGGAACACCGACGACGTGCTGCACTGGATGGCGTTCAACATTCCGGGCACTGCGACCGAACTGCCGGAGGGCATGCCGGCGACGGCGACGATGCCCGACGGAACCATTCAGGCGAAGAACCTGCGCGGCGGCGTCGGCTACATGGGGCCGGGCGCGCCGGCGGCGGGGCCGCATCATCACTACACGTGGGAATTGTTCGCGCTCGACACGTAAGCTCGAGCTGGGGCCGGACGCGACTCGCGACGATGTGCTGAAGGCGATGCAGGGGCACATTCTGGGCAAGGGCGTTCTGGTGGGGCGGTTCCACCGGTAGGTGGCGGCGCTGCGGCACCGCGCGCTACTTGTTGAAGAAGAGCGTGACGTCGACAGTGTGGTCGTCGGCGTTGATCTTGGTCTCCGAGCGCGTCTTTTTCAGGTTGTCGAAGATGCCGTCCTGCTTGACGCGGTCGAGGAAGTGATCCGGGTATGTCGGCGTTGAACGGTTTGCCCGGCGCGAGGCCCCACATTTTGCGGATCACGGGCTCGGAAACCAGGTCGAGCCCCACGATCTCCAGCTTGCCTTGCGTGAAGAGCGGGCCGGGCGACATCTGAATCGTGATGTCGACGGTGTGGGCGGCGTCGTCCATGTCGCGCTTCACGGTGGACGAAGCCTGCAGGTAGCCGTTGCGGCGGAAGCTCTCGGCGATGCGCTGATTGCGCAGCTTTGACTTCGTCGAAGTTGGCGGGCTGATCGATTTTGAGCTTGGCGAGCGAGGCTGAACGGCTCGCGCGGCGGATCGGCGCCGGCGAAGGCGACGTCTTTTAGCTTGTAGACCGGGCCCTGCTCCACCTGAACCGTGACGTCGACGCCGTCGGCATCTTTCGACGGCTCGGTTTCGATCTTCGGAAACGCGACGCGGATCATGCCGCGGGCTTCATAGCAGCGGTCGGATGGTGTTTTCGAGCAGCACGCGGAACTGCGGCTCGAGGTACGGCATGCCGATGGCGACGCCGTACATGGCGGTCTGAAGCAGGCCGGAGGGCAGATCGCCGGTGTTGGTGAATGTGACGCGCGTGACGTTGGGGCGCGGCTTGGCGGGGCGGAAGACGACGACCAGATCGTTGTGCCGTTGGCGACCTTGCCGATGATCGGCTCGTGGTAGTTGTCGCGCGGCGAGGAACTCGGAGATCGCGCGCACGTAGCGGTCGACTTCGCGCTTGGTGGCGGGAATTTTTTCGCCGAACAGCGGGTCTTTCTTCTGGAGCCAGGCGCGCAGTTCGGCGTCTTTGGCAGGCAGATCCTCGAAGCGCAGCGGGTACAACTGCTGCATCTCGGCGACTTCGATGACGGCGTCGTAACCTTTGTTGTCCTTGGCCGGCTTGAAGCGATAGCCGACGTTGTCGAACGCGCCGGTGGCGACCAGGCGTTCGCGCGCGGCTTCGAATTCGGCCTGGCCGGCGACCTGGCCGACACGGAGTCCCGCCACTGCGAGGATCTGCTCGGGCTTATAGAACTGGTTGCCTTGGACGGTCAGAGTTTCGAGCGGCCACGGAGCGCCGGCTGCGGCTGGGGGTGGCGTCGTGGTCTTGGTGGCGGGCGGTTTGGCGGCGGTTTCCGAGAGCGCGCTTTGGTCTGAGCCGGAGGCGATGCCGGCGGCGAGCGCCAAGACGAGCGTGAGGGAAACCAGTCTCATTCGTTCGGATGCCTAATCAGATTTTCTCGCACAATCGCGTGCTATTGGACGTTAGGGCGTCGATTCGGTTGCGCCCGCGCTCACCTTTTGTCGAACGCGCGAGATTGCGCGAATCGAGCGACAGAGTGCGCGGCGCCTGCCACGAGCCTTGGGACACCATAAAGATGATCGATGTCGCAGGAGAGTTCGCTTTCGGCCGAAGCGGAATTAAATCGAGCAATCATCATCGGCGCCACTTGCAGGTCACCGGAAATCGATTTTCCAACTTGCAACATCCGTTCAATTGGAGTCAGTTAATTCTCTGTAGGTCTCTCCATATGCGTAATTTTCAAGACCTCAACCGCTTCCTGGCCCGCGACCAATTTTAGCCCCAGTTGTTCTTCGAGAGCTGTGAAGATAGATGGACCGTCGGTACTCTGGGGCGCCCCTGTTGCATCAAAGGGCGTCCATTTAAGACTTATGTCAAACGGTCCTTCCAAGTGTGTAGCGTCAATGACAGGCCTCCCAGTCTTATTGGCAAGAACCTCGGCCAGACCAGCCATCGTCAACTGGTGTAACTCCAGGCCTTCCCTGAAAATGCCACCTCTCATCGTTCCTTCATTCCACTGCTCACCTGGATCGGCCGGCTTGAGTTTTGGGCCGTTCTTCGCGACTGTTAACGAATACACTCGAAGTTGCCGCGATTCGTGGCGAATGACTAGATGGAAGCGCTCAGCGAGTAGCGATTGGAGCATCGCTGGAACCTGATCTTTCGTAGAACCCGCCGGAAGCCTGGCCGAAACGTCATAGAGATCCGAGTCGAACCATTTCGGACCACCGACGATTTGCCACTCAGGAGCTTTATAGGCAACCTGGATGAGGTTCTTGGGGGAGACGCTGTTATAGATGACGATACCGGGATCCTGTTTCATTGGCGCTCGCGGGACGTCTGAAGGTTGCGACGGCCTGATTGAAGCCACTTCAAATTGAGGCTCGGAGGCGGATTGGGCCCGGATGGCGGCTGGGTAAAAGACAACCCAAAGAGTGACAAATATTGCCGGAAATAAAATAGGACGCGCTTTTGCCAGGCAAGAACACGGCAACGGTTGGTCGAAATCCAGCCGACCCGCAATTGCAAGTCGAAACCGAGTCATTTCGATATCCTCCTCGATCGCCCCGATATTACTTGTTCTATTATGTCCCTGCAGCGATCTATGGGTGACTCGGAGAAAGCCCGGGTGATGCTTCGGCTGAGGTGTTGCTAATGCCCTTTTGCCGCACGCGCGAGATTGCGCGCACCAGCCTGCGGTAGGGAACCGCGTCCAGGCCGCGGAACGCGAGCCATTCGCCGTCGCTCCAGGTGGAGTAGCGCCAGCGGGCGAGCAGCGCCAGGTGCTCCTGCTTTTCCGAGAGCGGCGGCGCGATCGGCTCGATCGAAGCGACCAACTCGCGCAGTCGTGCGTCGAGCGAGACTTGCGAATCGAGCGACAACATTCGCGGCGCCTGCCACGAGCCTTGGCAAACGAACCACAGCAGAACGCTGTCGGGCGCGGTCGACGGCGCGATCGCGACGCCATATAGATGATCGACGTCGCAGACCAGGTCGTCGCGCAGCGCCAGCACTGCCTGGATGCGCTCCAGCCGCTTGTGCTCGCGCGCGGCGGCTTCGAAATCCATCTCTTCGCTTAAACGGTCGCGCGCGGCCGACGTCACGTTCACCAGCGCCGCGCCGTCGCCCTCCAGAAATTCCTCGACGCGCTGCACTTCGCTCAGGTACTCCTCGCGCGATCACCACGAGCTGGCACGGGCGCAGGCACATGTTCATTTCGCCGTAGATGCAGCCGGGATGCTGCGCGCTCGGCTCCAGATTTTCCTGGCAGCGGCGGATCTGAAAAAGATCCAGGAACTGGTTTTCGAAAAGCTCGGCGGCGGCGCGCGTACGAAACGGTCCGTAGTAGCAGCGCGCGGCCGGCGGTCAACCGCGTGGTCACCTGCGTCCGCGGAAATTCGTTCGCGAGAACCAGCTTGACGTAGGACGGCATCCGCAGCTTGACCAGCCGCTCGTAGTCTTCGGGAAAATATTTTCGGGCGAGCGCGTAGTGAACCAGCGCCGATTCGAAGCGCGATCCGGTGAGCCAGTAGTCGACGCGCGTCACCACCTCGCGCAGATTGAGCGATCGCCGAGGCCTTCGGCCGGCTTCAAAATCCGCAGCAGCCTGCGCCGCAGCATGCTGGTCTTGGCGAGATAGGCCGAGCGATCGCCCGCCCACACCAGGAACACCGCGTCGGTGTTCGGGCAGCGCGGCGATGGCGTCGTCCAGTGCCGTGACATCGAGCACTGCTGGATCGGGAACCATCATCCGCGTTCTACTTTCCAGTGTGGCACTATAGGAGCAACTCCCCCTGAGCGGTCCGAAGCAGTTCGGTAGTCCATGGATTTCGTCGAGCAACTCAAGTCGCAAGTCGACATCGTCAAGACGATCGGCGAGTACGTGCGCCTGAAGCGTGTCGGCTCGACGCCGCGCTACATGGGGCTGTGCCCGTTCCACACCGAAAAGACGCCGTCGTTTTCGGTTCACTCCAGCCATCAGTTTTTCAAATGCTTCGGCTGCGGCGTGGGCGGCGACGTGCTGAAGTTCGTCATGGAGATCGAGCGGCTCAGCTTTGTCGAAGCGCTGAAGCTGGTGGCCGAGCGCAACGGCATCGCGATGCCCAGGCGCGAGTACTCGGATCCGGAATCGAAGCTGCGCGGCGCGCTGACGGAGATGCACGAAGCGGCGGCGGCGGCATTTCAATCGCAACCTGGCGGGACCGGGCGGCGCGGATGCCCGGCGCTATCTGGCGTCTCGCGGCGTCTCGCCGGAGCACATCGCCGAATTCGGACTCGGGCTGTCGGACGCAGCCGGTCAGCAGTTGGCGCGCCAGTTCGAAGCGCGCTTCACGCCGGAGCAGCGCGAACAATCCGGGCTGGTCATGAAGCGGCAGGAGTCGAGCGGATTCTTCGACCGCTTCCGCGGGCGGCTGATGTTCCCGATCCACAACGAGTCGGGAAAGGTCATCGGCTTCGGCGGCCGCGCGCTGCGTTCAGGCGACGAACCGAAGTATCTCAACTCGCCCGAGACGCCGCTCTATCGCAAGAGCTACGTGCTGTACAACCTGCATCGCGCCAAGGACGCCATCCGCAAATCCGACTACGCCGTGCTGGTGGAAGGCTACATGGATGTGATCGGCGTCTATTCGGCGGGCGTGCGCAACGTGGTGGCGAGCTGCGGCACGGCGCTCACCAACACGCAGGTGCGCGCGCTCAAGCGGCACTCGGGGCGCATCGTCGTCAATTTCGATCCCGACGCCGCCGGAGCGAACGCCGCCGAGCGATCCATCCAGATGCTGCTCGACGAAGGTTTTCAGGTTCGCGTGCTCGAGCTCGAAGGCGATCTCGACCCGGACGAGTACGTGAAGCAGCACGGCGCGGAAACGTATCGCGCGCGGCTGGAGAAGGCGCCCAGCTATTTTCACTGGCTGGCCGATCGCGCGCGCAAGAAATTCGACATGCGCACGGTGGAGGGACGCATGCAGGGATTCAAGTTCGTCGCGCCCGCCATCCAGCGCATCGCCGACCGGCTGGAGCGGTTCGCGGTCGCCAACGATGTGGCGAATTATCTGGGCGTAGACGAGAAGCTGGTGCGCGATCATTTCAGCCAAGGCTCGGCGCGAGCGGCGCACGGCGCAGCGGGGTCCCGAGGTTCCGCCCAACGAGCGGCTGCTGCTCAATTCGCTGCTTGCGAGCGAGGCGGCGCGCGGCGAAGTGATCCCTCAATTGCGCGAAATGCCGGTGGTGGACCGCTTCGTCACCAAGCACGTTTTTCGGGCCATTTTCGCGATGCACGGCGACGCGAATCCCTTTCGCTTTACGGACCTGGAAGGGCGCCTGGGCGACGCGGACCGGGATCTATTGTCCGCCGTCATTTTCGCCGATGAAGTGCTTGAGGAGGAGAAGGCCCACGAGCAGGCCAGTGCTTGCTTGCGGACTCTCCAAGCGGAGGACCCTAAGTCGGAAGTTGCGGCCTTGCGCGCACAAATGAAAGCTGCCGAACGCGAGGGCAGGCTCGAAGAGGCGATCCGGCTGGCGGAAGAACTCGACCGCCGAAGTCGCATGCGGAGTTCGAGGGTATGAGGACTATCGCGGCGAGAGTACTATCGGCGACGGAACGGCATCGACGATGTTGTACACTAAAATGAATCAAGGCTCAGGTATCGCTGGTTAGTTGGGTGTGCCAGTGGCAACGGAAGAAAAGTTCGGGCGTCTGAAACAACTCATGGAAACCGGCAAAGAAAAAGGATTCGTTCTCTACGACGACGTGAACGATCTGCTGGCCGAGGAATTTCCTTCCGGGCGCGAACTGGACGACCTGCTGACCGATCTCGACAGCGCGGGCGTCGAGATTCTGGAAGAGCCCAAGCTCGACTTCGAGAAGAAAGACGAAGCCGACGACTTCGGCGACCTGGAGCTGACCCAGGAAACCAGCGACAAAACCAACGATCCGGTGCGCATGTATCTGCGCGAGATGGGCACGGTTCCGCTGCTCACTCGCGAGGGCGAAATCGAACTTGCCAAGCGCAACGAGCGTGGTCAATGGGCGGTGCGCAAGGCGCTGTCGCGGTCGCCGCTGGTAATCCGCGAAATCATCCAACTCGGCGAAGACTTGCAGCGCGGCGCGGCGTCGGTGCGCGATGTGCTGGTGCTTCCGGAGTTCGTCATCAGCGACGAGGACTTCACCGCCCAGCAGGAGGATCTGCTCGGCCGCATCGCCGAGATCGAGAAATACTACAAGAAGACGCAGCAATTCCGCCAGAAGCTGCAAGCCGTTTCGCGACAGATGAAGCCCAAGCAGCACCGCAGCCTGCGCTACGGCCTGGCGCGCAGCATGGTCGCGATCTCGCGCATCATTCGCAAAATCGCGTTTGCCACCGGCATCCGTCGCAGCCTGGCGGGGAGGCTTCGCTGCGCGGTGGATGAGCTCAAGCCGCTCGAGCGCGAAATCTCGAAGATCCAGCGCCGGCTCGAAGAACCTTCGCACGGCGGACAGCCCACGCGCGACTTGCGCAAGGAACTGCGGCAGGCCGGCCAGCGCATCCAGCAACTGGAAGAGGAATGCGGCGCCAGCTCCACCGAACTGCGCCGCACGCTGCAGATCGTCGAGCGCGGCGAGCTGGAAGCCGAGGCCGCCAAGAAGCAATTGATCGAAGCCAACCTGCGGCTGGTGGTTTCCATCGCCAAGCGCTACACCAACCGCGGGCTGCAGTTCCTGGATCTGATTCAGGAAGGCAACATCGGCCTGATGAAGGCGGTGGACAAATTCGACTACCGCCGCGGCTACAAATTTTCCACCTACGCCACGTGGTGGGTGCGGCAGGCCATCACGCGCGCCATTGCCGACCAGGCGCGCACCATCCGCATCCCGGTCCACATGATCGAGACCATCAACAAGCTGGTGCGCACGCAGCGCCAGCTCCAGCAGGAGCTCGGCCGCGAACCGACCACCGAAGAGCTGTCGGTCAAGATGGAGCTGCCGGTCGGCAAAGTGCGCAAGGTGCTGCGCATCGCGCAGGAGCCGATCTCGCTCGAAACGCCGGTGGGCGAAGAGGAAGAATCGCACCTCGGCGACTTCATCGTCGACCGGCGCGTGGTTTCGCCGTCGGAAGCGGTGATCAATCTCAACCTGCGCGAGCAAACCGCGGAAGTACTCAAGACCCTCAGCCCGCGCGAAGAGAAGATCATCAAGATGCGCTTCGGCCTGCAGGACGGCAGCGAGCACACGCTCGAAGAAGTGGGCCAGCATTTCGCGGTGACGCGCGAACGCATCCGGCAGATCGAAGCCAAGGCGCTGCGCAAACTGCGTCATCCCAGCCGCAGCCACCGCCTGCGCGCGTTCCTCGACACCAGTCTTCACGAATAGGCCTTCACGATAGATCGCGCGCACTCGCTCGACGATCGTCTTCGGCACCAGATGTTCCCAAGCGTTCGCCGCGCTGGATTCGTTCGCGCACCTCGGTGGACGACACATCGTCCTGATCGCCGCGAATCGCGAGCGGATGAATGCGGTGCCGGAATTCGGCCGGCGGCTCGAAAATCGCCGCCGCGCGGAGCCACCAGCAGTTCGAAATCGCGCAGCATCTCCTCCACCACGCCCGGCGCGGCCGTAGTCCCAGGTCAAGATGCGCTCGGCCGCGTCGCGGCCGCACACGAAGTACAGCCGAGTCTCGTCGCCATAGTGTGCGCGGCACTCGCGGGCGATGTCGACGAACAGTCCCTGCTCGCTGGACGCGATCTCGTACTCGGCCGCCAGCTCGGCCTCGGCCAGCAGTTCCAGGCGCTGGTCGAGCGTCGCGCCGAAGTACTGCTTGTGCGGGAAAACGCTCGGCACGACGAAGAGAAGCTGGTCCACGTGCCACTCGGCGGCGTACGCCAGTTCCGCATGTGCGACCGTCGGCGGGTTGAAGCTGCCCGGCCAGGACCCCTAGCTTGCGGGGCTTCCCGAGCGATCGGTGATAGAACCTCAACTAGCCCTCCCGGGATAGATTTTCGCGCGAAAAGGCGCTTTAGGTGCAGTCATTTAGCAACATAAGGCCCGTAGGGAGGGAAGGTAGGGTAAGTGCCCGACAGATCCGGAAGCATTTTCGTCCTAGATTTGAACTATATGCTGTACTGGACTTGTCTCGAATGCGGGCGCGACTGTTCGCCGGCCTTGCGGGAGTGCCCGGCCTGCGCGGGCTGCGGCAGAGTCGAAGGCGCAGCCCTCCGATCCGCTGGCGCAGGAATCGGGAGTCGAGGCCGGCATTGCGGCGCTCGCCGAGCAGGTCCAGACAGTTGCCACGCATGCGTTTGGTCGCCGCGCCGGTGGAACGTCAGCTCATGTCGACCAACGGCAAGTCGAGTCATGGGCCGGTAGTCGCAACGACGCTGACGTCACTTGTTGATGAGCAAGTGCTGGCGGCCCTGCCGGACCAGACGGCTCCGGGCGTTCTTGAGGCCGACGAGGTGCGCGCCAGCGAGGCGCCACGCCAGCGAGGCAATGGATTCGCTCGTCCGGAACCTGGTCGAGTCTGCCGAACAAGCCGCGATCGAGAGCCTGGCAGAGGCAGCTCGTGTCGCCGAACAAGCCCGGATAGCGGAAGAGGCGCGCCTCGCGGAGCAAGCCCGTCTTGCCGCAGAGGCTCGCGCGGCGGAAGAAGCTCGTCTGGCGGAGGAGGCTCGCGAAGCCGAAGCAGCGCGAATCGCAGAAGAGTCCCGTCTTGCCGAAGCAGCTCGCCTTGCCGAAGAAGCCCGCAGGGCCGATGCAGCCCGTGCGGCGGAAGAAGCTCGAGTGGAAGCGGCCCGCGCCGCCCAAGCCCGCCGCGCCGCAGAAGCGATCGCGAAGAAAGCCCAAGCCGATTTCGAGGCGCAGCAAGCGCGGCTCGCCGCCGAAGAGTTCGCCCGACGCGCTCAGTCGGACGCAAAGCTGCTCGCGCACTCACTTTCGCGAACTGCTGAACTGCACGCGGAGACGGAACTCGCCAGCGCACGCGCGAGACTCGAGCAAAAAGAAGCGGCCCGGCGCGCGAAGGCGAAAGCAGCGATCACGCTACAGGCAATCGCCGAAGCGATGGAACTGCAGGCTGAGACGGAGCTGGAAGCGGTGCAGGCCCGGGTCGCGGCGGAGGAGTTCGCTCGTCGCAAAGAAGCCGAGGCGGTCCGGATCGCCCAGGCGCTCTCTCAAGCGGCGGTGCTCCAGGCCGAAGCAGAACTCGAAAAGCTGCGCGCACGCCTCGAACGCGAAGACGCCGAGCGACGTGCTCGAGCCGAAGCAGCGCTCACCCTAGAGGCAATCGTCGAGGCTGCCAGGCTGCAGGCCGAAGCGGAACTCGAGGCCCTTCGCGCGCGAATCGAGGCGGAAGAATCGGCCCGGCGAGCGGAACTCGAAGCAGCCCTCACAGCCGACGCTTTTGCGGTCGCCTCCGAACTCCTGGCGCGCGACGTGCTCGCCGAGGTCACGGCGCAACTCGAAGCCGAACACGCGGCGAAGCGCGCGCAAGCGGCTAGCGTGTACGTTTTGCAGTCGGCAACCCGCGCATTGGTGCTGCACGCCGAGTCCGTGCTGGAACCGATCTGGGCGATGCTCGACCGCGAACAGGCGGGCATCGGAGCGGTCCTGCAGTCCTTCCAGAAACTCCCGATCGCCAGCCTGCTCTGCGCTCCGTCCGAGATTCTGACCGAGCCCGCTCCGCCGGCAGTCGACTTGAAGCGATTGCCGAAGCCCTCCATCCGCTCTAAGGCTCCGGCGGACCCGAACTGTTCCGTATTACTTGCACCACCGCAGCCGTCCACGCTGGCAGGGCCATCGCTGCCGTCGCAGTTTCGCGACCTTAGTGGACTGCTGGTCACCGGCGAGACGCGATCGCGGCGGCCCATCAGCCTTCCGGCCTGGACCATCAGCGTACTGCTCGCCACCGGGCTTTTCCTGGCCGTTGGAACCGCGGTCCGGCACTTCGCTGACAACGCCAACGGCGCTGCGGCGCAAACCGCCACGCCGGTTGTTCAGGCAGCGACTCCTGCAACCGCGCGCGCCGCGCAGCCAAACTCGATTGCCAGGTCGCTAGAGGTCTCCGGCCTACGTGTGGTCAACGGATGGAATGGCAAGCCGCACGTCGAATTTCTGCTGATCAACCATTCCGGCGAGCAGCTCTCCAGCATGAACCTTCAAGTAGCGGTCAGGGCAGCGGAGTCGACCGCCGCCGGCACGCCGATATTGAACATCAATGCGTTCGTGCGTTCGCTGGGGCCGTATCAGTCCAAGGAGATCAGCTCCGATCTCGACGCCGATATTCCCGCCTCGGCTTTGTCCGACTGGCAATCCCTGCGGACCGAAATCCAGGTCTCGGGCGGCCAGTAGCGTAGTCTCCCCGCAGGGCTGCGGCCTGTTGCTCACTAAACCTGCACGTGGCTGGCGCAGTGGTTGCGTTTCCAATATGCAACAGATTCAAGCGCGCGTCGAATTGACAGGGATCTATCTGGAGCGCCCGCTCGAAATCCTCCCGCGCCGCCTGCTTCTGATCGAGCGCCAGCAAGGCAGCGCCGCGATTGTTGAACGCATCGGCGCTGCGCGGTGCCAATGCCAGTGCGCGTCCGAACGCGACCAGCGCCTGGTCGGGCTGGCCCAGGCTTAGATAGATCCGGCCCTGCTCGGAGGGAATCCGGGCATCGTCCGGCGCTATCCGTTGCGCGTCGTTCTAGAATGTGCAGCGCCTCGGAAGGCCCGAGCGCTCGCGCGAGCTGGATCTTCGGCCGCACTTTTCCCGGCGCCTTCTCCACCGCATCGCGCCATAGCGATTCCTCAGTGCGCCAGGTGGCCGTTCGCACTACGCTCAAGGAAACCAGCGTCACAAGCAACGCAGAGATGACGGCGGGGCGAGTTCGCTCCAGCAACAGCGCTGCCGCGGTCGCGAATCCGATCATGAGGCAGATACATCCGCCGGTCGGCCGCCAGGTCCGCCGCCGGAAGAATCGACGAGCTGGGCAGCAACAGCAGCAGCGCGCCGAGAAACCAGAACGCGGCTGGCCATTGTACGCAATCGAAGCGATGCCGCAACCGCCAGCGCCGCCACTGCCGACCAGGCCAGCGCGCCGAGCCAAAGCTCGGGAACACGAATATCGCGGATCAACGCTGAATCCCCAGGGCAGCACGAACATCCGCAAGTACCGGAGAATCACCGTGCCTTGGGCGAGCGCGTAGAAATTCCACGCGATGCCGGCTTCAGGGCCAACGCCTGACCCGGGTGTTGTGCGCGCAGCAAACAACACTCGAATGCCGGCGAAGAACGAAAGAGCCGAGCATCGCACGATCGGCGCTACGTGACTTCGCAACTTCCGCGATCTCGAGCACTTCGAACAGCGCCAGAAAAACGGGAAACGCAACGCACTCTTCCTTGGCGAGCAACGCCGCACCGAACCACGCCACTGCCCACCAGCGCCGGCCGCGAGTCCAGGCCGCGAGCGACGCCAGGCACAGCACCGTCGCCAGCAGCGTGCTGCGCGCGAAGATGTAGTTCACAGGCTCGGCTTGAAACGGATGAACCGCGAAAATGGCCGCCGCGATCCAGGCTGCCTTCGCCGACACAAGCCGTCTGAGCACGTCCCAGAGCAGCGCCACCGCGATCAAGTGCAACAGCAAATTGACGGCGTGATACCCGGCGGGATTGCGCTCGCCCAATTGCGCGTTGATCCAAAACGTCAGGTAGGTCAGCGGCCGGATCTCGAACGGCCGCCACAGATCGCCGGAGAACAGCGAGTAGTCGTCAAAATGAAACGAGCCCCACAGCGCAGCCGCCAAATGCGATGATAGCGGCGAAGAGGAGAACCAGACATCTGCCGAGAAGCAAACCAGGACGCGTAACGGGACGCGATACCCACAGTGTGACAAAAAAAGCCACGCCGCCCAAGCTGGTCCCGCGGCCCAAGACCGCCGCCGAGCGCGCCGCGCGAGTCCGCAAGATCATGAAGTTGCTGGACGAAATGTACCCGGGCGTCAAAGTTCCGCTGCTACACCGCAATCTCTGGGAGTTGCTGGTGGCCACGATCCTGTCGGCGCAATGCACCGACAAGCGGGTGAACGAAGTCACGCCCGGCTTGTTTCGCAAATATCCCACCATCGCCGATTTCGCCCACGCCAACCAGGCTGAACTCGGCCAAGACATCCGCTCCACCGGCTTCTTCAACAACAAATCGAAATCGCTGATCGGCGCCGCGCAGAAAATCCTGACGGACTTCCACGGTGAAGTTCCGCGCACGATGCAGGACCTGCTCACTGTTCCTGGCGCGGCCCGCAAAACGGCCAACGTTGTTCTGGGCGGCGCGTTCGGAATCATGGAAGGCGTGGTGGTGGACACGCACGTGCAGCGGCTCTCGCAGCGCCTGGATCTTGACCAAGCACACGCAGCCGGTCCAGATCGAGCAGGACCTCATGAAGATCATTCCTACGCGAAAAATGGTTCGCCTTTCCGCTGCAGCTCATCTATCACGGCCGGGCGCTGTGCATCGCGCGCAAGCCCAAGTGCGCGGAGTGCAAGCTGGACCCGATCTGCTATGCCAAGGACAAGTACGCTGGCGCCTAAGGGGTGTTTGTAACAGCATATTAACGCAATTGTCATGTTTCGCTAACTCCTCGACGCTATCCTCTAGTCGCGCTTGAGACAAGCCTCCGCGACGCTACGGCGGAAGATTAAACCATTGCATAAGCACCTACTCTGGATCGCTGTCTTCGCCGCCGGCTGCTCCACGTCGACGCGCGGAGTGACCATCGTCGGAGCGGGCGCGACTTTTCCGGCACCGATCTATCAGAAGTGGTTTGAAGAATATTACAGGCAAATCCAAAAGCCAAGATCAACTATCAGTCGGTCGGCTCCGGCGCGGGAATCCAGCAGCTCTCCATCCCGACGGTGGATTTTGGCGCTTCCGACATGCCGATGACCGACGCAGCAGCTCGGGAAAATTACGCGCAGCAAGGTATTGCACTTTCCAACTGTTCTCGGCGGCGTGGTTCCGATCTACAACATTCGCGGGAGTTACCGCGCCGCTCCAGTTCACCGGCGAAACGCTGGCCGGAATCTTTCTCGGAACAATCACGAAGTGGAACGACCCGCGCCATAGCGCAAGACAACCCGGGTGTGCAGTCTCCCCGGCGCGAACATCACCGTCG
This sequence comes from Terriglobia bacterium, assembly GCA_963792065.1. Lineage (GTDB taxonomy): Bacteria > Acidobacteriota > Terriglobia > Bryobacterales > Bryobacteraceae > Palsa-89. Next base: position 2,745,485 of record CAWBUU010000001.1, on the reverse strand, counting down.
TGCATCGCTCGGACGGCAGCGGAACCACTTTTGTCTGGACCGACTATCTGTCGAAGGTTAGCCCGGATGGAAGTCAAGGTGGGCGCGAGCACGTCCGTCAGCTGGCCGGTGGGTTTGGGCGGCAAGGGCAACGAGGGCGTGGCCGGCCTGGTGCAGCAAACGCCCGACTCGATCGGCTATGTGGAACTGATCTACGCCATCCGACCAAAACGAGCTATGGCGCAGTGAAGAATGCCGCCGGCAATTTCGTGCAAGGCCGATTTCCACACGTCTCGGAGGCAGCCGCCGGCGCGGCCCAAGAACATGCCGGACGATTTTCGCGTCTCCATCACCAACGCTCCCGGCAAGAACGCCTATCCCATCTCGACATTCACCTGGCTGTTGATTCCGGACAAGATTGAAAATTCCTACAAAAGGAAAACCATCAAAGAATTTCTGCACTGGATGCTGACGGCCGGGCCAGAAAGATGCGACCGGGCTGGGCTATGCGCCGCTTCCCGGACCGGTGGTCGCAAAGGAAACCGAACAGATCGCTTTGATACAGTAAGAATCCACCATGGGAACCGCTGTCACCGCGCCCGCGCTTCCACGACCGCGCAATTTCGTCAAGCTGCTGCGCAACGGAGACCGGATTGCGCATCTGGTGACGTTCATGTTCGCGGCCAGCGTGTTCCTGGTTACCGTGCTGCTGGTGTACGAACTCTGGATTCATTCGGCTGCCTCGCGCGCCAAGTTCGGTTTGGGCTTCCTGTTCTCCAGCACCTGGGACCCGGTGGCGGAAAAGTTCGGCGCGTTGCCGTTCATCTACGGAACGGTGCTGACCTCGTTTCTGGCGCTGCTCATTTCTGTTCCGCTGGGCGTGGGCGCGGCCATCTTTCTGGCCGAACTGGCTCCGCCCGCGGCTGTCCAACGTCTGCACCTTCCTGGTGGAATTGCTGGCCGCGGTTCCGAGCGTGATCTACGGCTTGCTGGCGATCTTTACGCTGGTGCCGCTGCTGCGCAATATGGCGAGCCGTTCCTCAAGCAGCACGCTCGGCTTCCTGCCGCTGTTCCAGGGCCCGGCCTACGGCGTCGGCTATCTCGCCGCGGGATTGATTCTGTCCATCATGACGTTCCCGTTCATCATTTCGATTTCGCGGGAAGCTCTGCTGGCGGTTCCGCGCGAACAGCGGGAGGCCGCGCTGGCTCTGGGCGCCACCAAGTGGGAGGCCACCTGGCAGGTGGTGGTGCCGTTTGCCCGGCTGGGAATCACTCGGCTCGATTTTTCTGGCGACTGGCCCGCGCTTTGGGCGAAACCATGGCGGTCACCATGGTCATCGGCAACGACACCGCCATTCATGCTTCCCTGTTCGCTCCCGGCTACACCATCGCGGCCATCATTGCCAACGAGTTTACCGAAGCCACCGGAGACGTCTACCTCAGCTCGCTGATCGAACTAGGGCTGGTGCTGTTCTTCCTCACCATGATCCTCAACGCTGCGCGCGCAGTTGCTGATCCTCGCCACCACCAGAAGGGGCTCCAGGCAATCATGACCGGCTCCATCTGGCGCGCCGGAATATCGTCAACAACATGATGCTGACGCTGACCGGCGTCTGCACCATGATCACCGCCTCGGTGCTGATCCTCATCCTGGGTTTTCTGGTCTGGAACGGCTGGCGCTCGCTGGACTGGAATTTCTTCACCAATTGCCGCTGGCGGCCGGCGAGTCCGGCGGAGGCATGGCCAACGCGATCGTGGGCAGCGGCATCCTGATCCTGATTTCGGTCGTGATCGGCGTGCCGGTCGGGTTTCTGGGCGGAATCTACCTGGCCGAGTTCGGCGGACAGACCGTTCCGATGCTGGTGCGCTACACCGCCGATCTGCTGAATGGCGTGCCCTCCATCGTGATCGGAATTTTCGCCTGGACGGTCATCGTGGTGCGCACGCACCATTTCTCGGCCTGGGCCGGAGGCTTCGCTCTGAGCCTGATGATGATTCCCGATCGGCCTGCGCAGCACCGAGCAATTCCTGCGCGCCGTGCCCAACTCGCTGCGCGAAGCCTCGCTCGCGTTGGGCGCGAGCAAGACGCGAACCATCCTGGCCGTGGTTGTGCCCGCCGCCAAGCAAGGCATTCTGACTGGTCTGATCCTGGGCGTAGCGCGCATCGCCGGCGAAACCGCGCCGCTGCTGTTCACCAGCCTCAACAATCAATTCTGGTCCGACGGTCGTCGAACGAGCCGACCGCCTCTCTGCCGGTATGATTTATACGCACGCCATTTCGCCGTTCGAAGACTGGCATCGCCAGGCTTGGGCGGCGGGCCTGGTGCTGCTGGTGCTGGTGCTGTTGGCCAACATCGCGGCGCGCTGGATCTTGGCGCGTGGAGTCTCGGTCCAAAGAGGGTAATGTGGATAATGGGAGCCATGCCGGAACCAGCCAAAACCAGCGAACTCGCCCCGCCGACGCGTGCAGCCGCCCGGCCACGCCGAAGCCTTTTCCCGAGCCAAGCTGAAGACCGTGGACCTGAACTTCTTCTACGGCTCGTTTCAAGCTCTGCACAACATCAACCTGGAGATCCCCGAAAGGCGCATCACGGCGCTGATCGGTCCGTCGGGCTGCGGCAAGTCCACTTTCCTGCGCACGCTCAACCGCATCAACGAAACCATCAAGAACGCACGCTATGAAGGCCAGGTTCTGCTGGACGGCCAGGATGTCCGGGAAATGGACGTCGCCAACGTCCGGCGCCGCGTCGGAATGGTATTTCAAAGGCCGAACCCGTTCCCGAAATCGATCTTCGAAAATGTCGCCTACGGTGTGCGCGTCAACGGCTCGCGGGCCAGCGCACGCTCGCCGAGATCGTCGAGCACAGCCTGCGCCGCGCGGCTCTGTGGGACGAAGTCAAGGACAAGCTGCATCAATCCGCGTACAGCCTGTCCGGCGGCCAGCAGCAGCGCCTGTGCATCGCGCGCGCCCTGGCGGTCGACCCGGAAGTGCTCCTGCTCGACGAGCCTTGTTCGGCGCTGGATCCCATCGCCACCGCCAAGATCGAGGACCTGCTGTTCACCCTCAAGGACCAGTGCACGCAGGTCATCGTGACGCACAACATGCAGCAGGCCGCGCGCGTGGCCGAGTTCACCGGATTCTTCCTGCTGGGCAAGCTCATCGAAGTCGACAAGACCGAAATCATCTTCAAGCGGCCCAACCGGAAGGAGACCGAAGACTACATCACGGGCCGGTTCGGTTAGTGGTACTTTTGGAGTAAAGCTTTGGTCCACTTCAGAGAAGAACTCGACGAATTGCAGGCCCGCCTGCTGGAGATGGGCGGACTGGTGGAGTCCGCCATCCATCAGAGCGTCACCGCGCTGGTGCAGCGCGACGAGGAAGCCGCCAAAGAAGTGCTCTGGAAAGAAGCGCTCATCAATCAGAAGGACATCGAGATCGACGAGTTCGCCACGCGCCTGCTGGCGCTCTACCAGCCCATGGCGCGCGACATGCGGTTTCTCACCGCGGTGATCAAGATCAACGGCGACCTGGAGCGCATGGGCGATCTGGCGGTGAACATCACCGAGCGCGCGCTGTCGCTGATGCGCGACACCCCGGTCAAGCCGCTGATCGACATCCCGAAGATGGCCAGCCTGGCCGAAACCATGGTTCGCAAGAGCCTGGACGCGCTCGTCAAGCGCGACGAAGCGCTGGCCCGCAGCGTGCTGATGTCGGACGACGAAGTGGACCGGCTGCGCGACGCCGTCTACAAGGAATTGGTGTCGTTCATGCAGGAGCAGAGCACCACTATCCCGCGCGCCAGTCGACCTGATGTTCATCGCGCACAACCTCGAGCGGGTCGCCGATCACGCCACCAACATCGCCGAGGATGTGCTCTTCTTGATCAAGGGCATCGACGTGCGCCACCACGCCGAAGTGCGCGAGCAAGCGACACTGAGCCAGCCCTGAAAACGCACCTGCGTAACAGAGGCCCGTCCTTCGCGGGCATTCATCCAATATTCATCTCATTGTCATTCTTCGGTAGTCTCCGAAGCCTAGACTCAACGTTCGGTCAATTCTTTCTTTGACTGAGCGTGAAGCTTTACAGGCCGTCACGATCCAATCAACCCGGCCTCGATCGAGTGGATGCTTATTCCTTTTTGGAGTCGAAAACAAATGTATTCCAAAATCTGTCTGGCTCTTGCGATTTTCTGCGGCGCTCGTGCAGGCGCAAGTCGCGATCGTCAACAACGCAAGTTTTCGGCCGGAGCAGCCGGTTTCGGCCGGCTCATGGGTCGCGGCTTTTCCGCTACCATCAGGCTCGACGTTCGCCGGAATCACCGCCGCGGCGACCGCGCCGAGTTTTCCGCTGCCCAAGAACCTCGGCGGCACCAAGATCACTATCGGCGGAGTGGACGCACCGCTGTACGATGTCCGCGGCGGGCAGATCACTTTTCTGATCCCTTACGCTGTGATGCCGGGTCTTGCTGCCCGTAGTGATCAAGACGCCTAGCGCCACGATAAACGGCAACGTGCGCGTTATGTCGGCGTCACCCGGCCTGTTCATCAAGGACACGGCGACGCCGCCCCGCGGCGCCGTTCGGAACCAGGATGGCGTCACCGAGAATAATTCCAGCAGTCCCGGCCAAGCGCGGCGATGTGATATCGATCTACGGAACCGGCCCCGGAGATCTCGACCATGCTACTGCTGACGGCGCGGCGCCAGGGTTCAATCCGATCATCAACACGGTCCGCAAACCACAAGTGTTCATCGACGGCGTGGAAACAACCGTTCAGTTCAGCGGGCTGAATCCCGACGCGCCCGGGCTGTGGCAAGTCAACGCTGTGATTCCAAATCTTCCTTTCGTCACCGGCCGCGTGCCGGTCATCGTCTACGCCGACGGTGTGGATTCCAATGAGGTAACAATTTTTGTCCAGTAGCCGTACCCTCGCTTTACTCGCGATGGTTCTTGCTCCGCTGGCTTATGGCCAGGAGAGCAAGGGAACTATCAGCGGAACTGTTCTGGATGGTCAGACCGGCCGGCCAATCGCCGGCGCGTCGATCGCCATCAATGGACAATCCAGCAGCGAAAACAAGTCTCGATTCCGACGGTCGTTTCAAATTCTCGATTTCGCCCGGAACCTACACTCTCCGATTTGCTGCCACGAACTATCTGCCCGCGGACGTGTCCGAAGTCGTCGTGAAACCCGGCGAGGTCACCGAGGCGAGCACCTTGCTGTCGAGCAAGTCGGCCGTTACTTCGGTGGATGTGGTGGAAAAGGTCGGCGCCGTGGCGGCCACTGCCGAAGCCATGCTCACCGAGCGCAAGCTGGCATCCACCGTCAGCGATTCCATCAGCCGCGAAGAGCTGGCAGGAAGCACCTCAGGTAACGCGGCCGGCGCGCTAGAAAAAGTCACCGGCGTCAGCGTGGTGGGCGGAGGTTTTGTTTATGTGCGCGGGCTCGGCGAGCGCTACAGCGCCACCGAGTTGAACGGATCCGTAGTTCCTACTACGGAACCAGAGAAGCGCGTCGTGCCCCTGGACCTGTTTCCAACCGGCTTAATCGAGAACATCAAGATCATTAAGACCTACTCGCCTGACCTGCCAGGAGAGTTCGCAGGCGGCTTGGTGCAGATGCAGACCGTCGAATTTCCCACACAAAAGACATTCACGGTCTCCTTCAAGACCGGTTTCAACACCGTCACCACTTTCAATCCTTACCTGACTTATCCAACGCCAGGGAGGCGCCGATTTCTTTGGGTTTGGAGCAGGCGCTCGCAGCATGCCGTCCATCATCCCGCGCGACGGCCGCGTTTTCGCAGGAAGCTTTACCCGGCAGCAGACTCAGGCTTTCGGACGAGCTTTCCGATAACGTCTGGCAACCCGGTCTCGTGGATGGCGAACGTCCTCGCGGTGGATTGGTCAGTGGCAGGCGGTGGAACGTTCGGACGGCTCGGCATTGTGGGCGCCGTAAGCTTCAGCAATAAGCCGCAAACCTACAATGAAGTCCAGCGCTACTTCCGGCCTGGCCCCAGCATTGACCAGCCGGACGTGTTCACCGAGTATCCCGACTACCACCAGTACATCGAATCCGCGCGCTTGGGGGCCGTTTTCAATGCCGCCATACGTCTAAGCACGAATCACAAGATTATTTTCCGTAACACCTATACGCACGAAGCCGAGAAGTCGGCTCGCGAAATTTCCGGCTATGACCGGTATCTTGACGCGAATCTCAGCGCCGAGCGCCTGCGCTACGTCGAGCGCGCGCTCTTTTCCACCGGCGTCGAAGGCGACCACTCCATACCGGAATGGGCCAATAGCTTGTTCCATTGGCAATTCACTTACTCGCGGTCGGATCGCGATGAACCCGATCTGCGCGAAGTGTATCCGCCATCTTTGCCCGATGGCCGCGAGATCTTCACCGGAACCAGTAACTCCGGTCTGCGCTTCTTCAACTCGCTGAGCGACCACATTTACGAGCCGCAGATCGACTACAGCATCCCGTTCTTTAAGGGCAGCATTTCGGGCCTGTTCAAGACCGGTTTCCGCGCTACCTTCCGGCGACGCGATTTTGAGGCGCGGCGATTCGTGTTCCAGCCGGTGCGCATCAGCACACTCAATCTGTTCGACCCCAGCGAGCGAACTCTTCGCGCCGGAGAACATACGGCCGGATGGATTCGTTCTCACCGAGTACACGCGCGGCACCGACACTTACGCCGCAGAGATGAACATCTATGCTGGCTACGCCATGGTGGATCTGGCGATTGGTCCCAAGTGGCGTATCGTCGGCAGGCGTCCGGTTTGAAGACTCCGAACAAATCGTGACCACCATCGACAATCTGGTGCCGGGCAACAAACCGGTGATCGCTACGCTGCAGAACACCGACCCCGTCCCTGCGGTCAACGTGATCTATGCGCTGACCGCCGCGACAGAATATTCGCGTCTCTTACAGCCGCACCGTCTCCCGTCCGGACTTCCGCGAGCTTTCTCCCTTCGACTTTACCGACGTCCAGGGTGGGTTCATCACCGAAGGCAACCCGAAACTGGTACGCGCCACCATCAACAACTACGATGCGCGCTGGGAGTGGTTCCCCGGCGGCGATCAGTTAGTCGCCGCCAGCGTCTTTGCGAAACTGTTCACCAATCCGATCGAGCGGACCATCCTGCCTTCCAACGATCTGCGCCAGAGCTTCGCCAACGCCGCCGGCGCCAGGAACATCGGTCGTCGAACTGGAATTCCGCCGCTCTCTGGCCAGCTTTCTGGAAGAAGCTTCGCGAGTTCGGTGTTTCCAGCAATTTCACCTTCGTCGATTCCAACATCGATCTGCGCGATCAGGACGCGACCATCGTCACTTCGCAGTCCCGCCCTTGCTGGGCCAGTCGCGATATATCGTCAACGCGATTCTGGAATGGCGCCGCGATAAATGGCGCAGCGATGCCAAATTCTTCAGTAACTTCGTTTCGCGGCGCATCTCGAATGTGGGTCAGTTGCAACTCGCTGACTTGTACGAAGAGGCCACTACCGTGCTCGATTTTTCGTACCAGTACACCATCGGCGAGAAACGCAAGTGGGCGATTCGTTTCGAGGCCGAGAATCTGGGAGACAACGACTACCGCTGGACGCAAGGCGGCCAAACCCAGCGGGACTATCGTTTAGGCCGCGATTTCCAAATTGGCGTTAGCTATTCATTGTTTTGAAGAGATGGGAGAGGAGAAATCATGCGAGTCTATTCAGTACTGCTGCTGGGTGTGTTTGCTGCCACAGCCGTGAACGCTCAACGTTTCACCTTGGTTGACAGGGCTGCGGCAGCGCCGCGCGCCGCAACAATTCAATAGCCCGCGCACCAAGCTGGCCATGTGGATCTGGAGCGACAAATATACCTACAAACCGGGTGAGTCGCTTACGCTTCGGTGGACGGTGAAGCAGAATGGCGACTTATATCCGTACACTGTATTCGTCTACGAGCAGATACAACAAGACCGGCAACAAGACTTACTTTCCGGGGGGCGACAACGCCACCGACATCTTCGGCAATACCTTGGAGCAGGGCTTTCAGCCGGTGCAGATGGCCGATACCACGAAAGCAAGTGCTCATCGGTAGCGGCGGAAAGTTCCCCGCATTCTCGATTCCGAGCGAATTAGGGATGCACACATTCGTCGTCCAGCTCCGCGACTACACCGGAACGCGCATCCTCAAGACCAGCTATATGAAGATCGGCGTCGTCCAGGGTGTGACCGAAATCTCGGGTAACGTCACGGCCGAATCGAACCCTCACCAGTGACACGCAGTGGAACATGAAAGGCGCGGTTTTCGTGAACAACGGTGCGACGCTCACCATCGAACCGGGAACATTCATTATCGGCCTGCCCGGTTCGCAGCCACCCTCGGTGCTGATTGCATCAGCCCCACTGGAAAAATCATCGCCAAGGGCACCCGCTCTCAGCCCATCATCATGACCAGCTCGCTGCCATTCGGACAAAGAGCTCGCGGTGACTGGGGCGGTCTGGTGTTTATGGGCAAGGCGCCGGTGAACGTTCTGGCCAACTCTCACGGGCAAACCAACCCGGCCGGCCAGTTTTACCTGGAAGGTTTGCCCACTTCGCCCGATACGCTCTACGGCGGCAACGACCCGAAACACAATTGCGGAACGCTGCAGTATGTCCGAGTCGAATACGGTGGATCCATTCTGGCGCCCGGCAATGAAATTAACAACGTCACTTTCGCCGGCTGCGGGTCCGACACGGTGGTGGATCATGTCGAGTCAAATCAGGGACTCGATGATATGTTCGAGTGGTTCGGCGGAACGATGGACGCCAAATACCTGGTCGGGGCGAACGGTCGCGACGACTATACGGACTTCCAGCTCGGCTACACTGGAAGGTTGCAGTACGGCATCATGTTACAAAGTCCCGATTTTCCGGGCAATCGTGGACTCGAAGGTGACAACAATGAGTACACTCCGGATGCGTTACCTACACCCTTCTCGAGTCCCACTTTCTACAACATCACCTACCTCGGCACCGGAATTCCAGGATTCGATGAAACCACCACTTCCGCCGGGCTTTACCTCCGCTTCGGTATGCATGGGTCGTTCAACAACCTCATTGTCCAGCGCTTCTCTGCCGGATGCTTCATTTTTCCAGACACGGTCACGCAAACGGAAGTGGATAAGGGAAATATGACGATCAACGGAGTAGACTGCTGGGACAACAACAGCCTGAACAAGGGGGCGAACACACTGGAAGGTCAACTGGCTACCGGCCAAGGAGCCAACGGGCAGTATGCTTTGGCCTATGCACAGGGACAGAAGGGCAGCGGAACTGGAGTCGCAAAGAATATCTTCGCCGCCGATCCGATGCTGACTCGTCCCTTCGAGTACAACGACCCCGATTTCACTCCGCTGCCAGGTAGTCCGGTCTTAAAATTCGGCTATGTTCAGCCTCCGGACGACGGGTTCTTCGATCAGAGCGCCACTTTCCTGGGCGGAATCGGCGACTACGACTGGACCGAAGAATGGACCTACTTCCTGGTTGAAGCCGACATCGCCCCGTAACCTCGGAGTTGACTTCTCCATGCGCCGGGGCCTTCGAACGGCCCCGGCGCTTCTCAGCCTTTAGCCTTCCTTTCAGCAAGCCTCTACAATAATGGGATTGGAACCCGTCTCTCACTACTACTACTCGCATCGCCTCAAGCTGCAGTTCTGGGATTGGGGACGAGATGGCAAACCCACGCTGATCCTGGTTCACGGCGGCCTGGATCACGCCCGCATGTGGGATTGGGTGGCGCGCGCTCTGCGCGAGCACTTCCACGTCTACGCGATGGATCTGCGCGGCCACGGCAACAGCGCCTGGGCGCCCGGCGCGCTTTACACCATCGCCGAGCACACGCTGGATCTTGTCGGCGCTCGCCGACGTCATACACGATTTCCCGGTCTACCTGGTCGGCCATTCGCTCGGCGGCATCATCTCGCTGACTTATTCGGGCATCTATCCGGATCGCGTGAAGAAGGCCGTCGCGATCGAAGGCATGGGTCTGCCCGCCGGTCATCAAGCATCCACAAACCTGCGCCCGAGCGCATGCGCACCTGGATCGAAGGCGTGCGCCAGACCGAGCGGCGCGAGCCGCACAGCTATCCCAGCATCGACGCCGCCGTCGCGCGCATGAAGGAAGCCAACCCGCACCTGAGCGATGAAGTGGCGCGACATCTCACGCTGCACGGCACCAACTGGAACGCCGACGGCTCGCTGATCTGGAAATTCGATAACTACGCGCGCGGCTTCCCGCCCTACGGCCAGAACATCGAAGACAATCGCGCGATCCTGAGCCAGATCACCTGTCCGGTTCTGCTGTTCTGGGGCATGGAGAGCTGGGCGCCGGATCCCGACGCCGACGGCCGCGCGTCGGTCATCAAGAATCACCGGCTGGTCAAAGTGCCGGGGGCGGGGCATTGGGTCCAGCACGATCGGCTGGACATCTTTCTCGAAGAAACCACGCGTTTTCTACTGGAAAGCTGATGACGCGAAACATTCTCGGCCCGTATGCTTCAATACTTTTAGGAGCACAGTGTGAGCATGAAGAGCGCATCCTGGTGTATTGTTCTGCTGGCCGCGGTTTCTGTTCCAGCCCTGGCCGACTTCGCCACCGGCCTGGCCGCCTATCAGAAGGGCGACTACGTCACCGCTGATGAAGGAATGGATGCCGCTGGCCGAACAAGGCGACGCGCCCACGCAGTACAACGTCGGACTGCTTGTATCTGGATGGGCACGGCGTTCCGCGAGAGCCCGGCAGAAGCGGTGAAGTGGTTCACGCGTTCCGCCGCAGCAGGACTACACCGAAGCCCAGCACAACCTCGGCGCCATGTACGCTCCGGGCCAGGGCGTCAAGCGCGACTACGTTCAGGCCTACAAGTGGCTTAACATCTGTGCGGCCAAGGGAAACGCCGGTTGCGTCAGCCAGCGCGACCAGGTGGCCAAGAAACTCAAGCGCGGGCAACTCGAGACTGCGCAGAAACTCTCGGTCGAATTCACGCCGAAAAAAGAAGAGTCCGAAAAGACAGACGCGGTAAGCATCCAGTCCTGGAGCGCCATCGGCGGCCCTCGTGCGAAGCCCAGTTCCAGCTATCCTGGTAGTGATGGGTTTCCACCTCGCCGTCGACTACCGCCCGCGCGGCGATCAGGCCACGGCCATCGATCAACTGGTTCGCGGCACCGTCGAAGGCGAAAAGCACCAGGTCCTGCTCGGCGTCACCGGCTCCGGCAAAACCTTCACCATGGCGAAGGTCATGGAGAAGACCGGCCGCCCGGCGCTGGTGCTGGCGCACAACAAGACGCTGGCCGCCCAGCTCTATCACGAGTTCAAGACCTTCTTCCCTTCCAACGCCGTCGAATATTTCGTCAGCTACTACGATTACTACCAGCCGGAAGCGTATCTGCCCTCGGGCGACATCTACATCGAAAAGGAAGCCACCATCAACGACGAGCTGGACAAGCTGCGCCTGTCGGCCACGCGTTCGCTTGTTCGAGCGGCGCGACTGCGTCATCGTCGCCAGCGTCAGTTGCATCTACGGTCTCGGCTCGCCCGAAGCGTACTACGGCATGCTGCTGATGCTCGAAAAGGGCCAGAAGATTTCGCGCCAGCAGATCATCACGCGGCTGGTCGAGATCCTGTACGACCGCAACGACCACAACTTCAGCCGCGGCACGTTCCGCGTTCGCGGCGACGTCATCGAGGTCTTTCCGACTTACGAAGACTACGCCTATCGCATCGAGCTGTTCGGCGACGAGATCGACAGCCTGAGCCAGATCGACCCGTTGCTCGGCCAGGTCCGCCAGACTTACCTGCGCCTGCCCATCTACCCGAAAACGCACTATGTCATGACGCCCCAGGCGCGCGAGCAGGCGCTGGCCAGCATCGAGCAGGAACTCGCCGAGTGGCAGCCGCAGCTCGAAAAGCAGGGCAAAGTGGTGGAGGCGCAGCGGCTCTACCAGCGCACCATGTTCGATCTCGAAATGATCCGCCAGATCGGCTATTGCCACGGCATCGAGAACTACTCGCGCCATTTTTCCGGACGCCTTCCCGGCGAAGCGCCGCCGACGCTGCTCGATTATCTTCCGCACGATCACATGATCTTCATCGACGAAAGCCACCAGACCATGCCGCAACTGCAGGGCATGTACCACGGCGATCGCTCGCGCAAGACCGTGCTGGTCAACTACGGCTTCCGCCTGCCCAGCGCGCTCGACAACCGGCCGCTGACGTTCGAAGAATTCGAGAACCGCGTGAATCAGGTGATGTACGTTTCCGCGACGCCGGGTCCATACGAGCTGACCAAGTCCGCCGGCGTCGTGGTGGAACAGATCATCCGGCCCACCGGCCTGGTGGATCCGCAAGTGGAAGTGCGCCCCATCAAGGGTCAGGTGGACGATCTGCTCAACCAGATCCGCCAGCGGGTCGAACTCGAACGAGCGCGTGCTGGTAACCACCTTGACCAAGCGCATGGCCGAGGATCTGGCCGAGTACTACACCGAAGTGGGCGTGCGTTGCGCCTACCTGCATTCCGAAATCAGCGCGCTGGACCGCATGAAGGTCCTGCGCGATTTGCGGCGCGGCGACATCGACGTGCTGGTAGGCGTGAACCTTCTGCGCGAGGGTCTGGATCTGCCCGAAGTATCGCTGGTGGCCATCCTGGACGCCGACAAAGAAGGCTTCCTGCGCTCGGCTGGTTCCCTGATCCAGACCATGGGACGCGCCGCGCGCCATCTCAACGGCAAGGCCATCCTGTACGCCGACGTGTACACCGACAGCATGCGGCGGGCCATCGGCGAAACCAACCGCCGCCGCGCCATTCAGGAACAATACAACGAGGAGAACCACATCACCCCGCAGTCCATCATCAAACCCATCGATATGAGCCTGGTGGCGATCGCTGAAGGCGATTACGTCACCGTCCCGGTGGAGCCGGAAGACCCTGCCGAGGAGATGACCCCGGAGCAGCGCGAAAAATTCATCGCCGGCCTCGAAGAAAGCATGCGCGATGCCGCGAAAAAATTTGAATTTGAAAAGGCCGCTCGCCTTCGCGACCGCATCAAGCTGTTACGGTCTCCCAAAATGTATGAAGAAAGCCAAGTCGGTAGCCCTGATCGGAGCGGGTAATCTTACTGACTCATCGTTGGCGCGTTTTTGGTCGCTTTCCGAAATGCTGGGGCCGGTTAAGGCTTCGTCCTTCCGGTTGGCCAGCCGCATCGCCAACCATCTGCAGAGCCGGTTATCCCGTAAAAGATTTCAGCGAGTTCGACGCTTGCCGCCTGATTCTTATTTCGGTGCCGGACCGGCCTCTGAACTGCGTGCTCGCGGAGTTGTGCGCCGCCAAGATCCGCTGGCGCGGAAAAGCTGTCGTCGCTATGCAGCACCTGGCTCGACAGCGCCGCAATTATCCCCGCTGGCTTTGCGCGGAGCGAGCACCGGTTCCTCAACCACTATTCCGGGGTTCGACGACTCGCGATATCTAATCGAAGGCGACAAACTCGCTGTGCTCGAATCCAAGTGCCTGGTCGAAAACGGAGAACGCCAGGCGCTCGCCACCGAGCGCCAGTTAAAACCGCTCTTTCTGACCGCTTTGACCTGCACGGGAACCCTGTTGATCCCGCTCTTGATGGCCGCTTCGGAATCCTTGCGTCATGCCGGAGTGCCGTCCTGGGCCTCGGCTGCGATACTTGAGAAACAGGTGGATAGTTCAGTGCGCTCATTTCTCCGCAGCGGGCGCCGTTCTTATCGAGAACCTCGTGAATTTGGGCGCCAGTTGAACGCGCTGTACACCGCGGATTCGTCGCTGGCCGGCTACGTCGAACAGAGTTGCCAGTTAGCGGCTCGCCTGGTGGAAGCGCGACAACCCGCGCTTGAAAAGCGTCAGGCTCCGCGACTCCGGCCAGTGGCGGGCAAGACAACAGGTATGCAGCCGGCTCGTCCGGCGGCGCTTGAACAATCGCAGTTCGCGGCTGCTCGATAGAGACCGCTACGCGCGGCGCATCACGACGCGGATTGTGTCGCGGCCATGCGGGCCTGCATCTCGCGTGTCAGGTGCGGCACCATGCCGATCATCCGCTCCAGCAGCATGAGCTGGCCGCGGTGATGCATCTCATGCTCCTTGACGCCCAGGATCATCTCGAAGCGCGACTTGCTCGGCGGCATCATGCCAGCCGGATAAGCTACTCGTTCAGCCAGAAAATCGTCGGACAGTCCATCGAGCCATTTCGCGAAGCGCTCCCCGTCGGCTCGCAGCAGGTCCACAATCTGTTGTTTGTTGCGCGGCTTCTGCTCCTCGGCCACCAACTTGCCCAGGAAACCGGGAAAGTCGAATCCATCGAAATTCACTCGACGCTCGACGCCGTGAATCTGTTCCTGCAACCGCGGCGCCAGCGCGATGTGGGCCAAAGTTAACCCCACCGTGCGCGTATCCGGCGCGGCGCGGAAGCCGTAGTGTTCTTCGCCGATCTCCTCGGCGATCGTGATCGTGTTCTTCCGGACCGTGCGGAAGCTGGCGGCGAGTTCTTTTGCCCCGTAATAGTTCATAAGGATAATTTTACCGCACGGATCGCCGATGCCAGCGCCCGGCTTGACCTCGGCGCGAAGCTCAGGAACAATTCCGGTTCAATCAATTCCAATTCCATCAGCAGAACGCCGGCGCGAGTTGCGATCAGGTCCACGCGCGCGATGACGGGCGTGGTCGAGAGCGCAGCCATTAGGGCATCCGCGACCGCCCTCACGCGATCCGGGGGAACAGCGGCTTCGGCTGTGCCTCCAAGCTCTACCTGCACTCGAAAATCGCCCGCACTAGGCCGCTTGCGAATCGCATGGCTGAACGTTCCGCCGAAGTACACGAGCGACCACTCGCCATCGCTCTCGATCTCCTCGACGTACTGCTGGATCATCATCGGACCCGTGACAATTCCGTCCGATCGCCGCTCAGTCCGGTAGGCGCTGGCCGACACTAACGGCTTCACGACAGCGTTAAGCCAACCTTGCTCGCGGCAGAGCGACTTCAGGTCCAGTGATTCGCCCGACTGCAACCCAGACAGTCTCGGGAATCGCGATTCCTTTCGACGCGAAGGTCCGCCAGATAGCGTTTGTCGGCGTTCCATCGAATCAGTTCCGCGGAATTGATCAGCGGAACACTCAACTCCTCCAGGCGCGCGATCCACGCCAGGAATTCGTCGATGCGCAGATGGTAATCCCAGCACGATCGCACCACGACCGCCGCGAACCGCGTCCAGTCGCCATCGCTCGACCACACCGCTGAGGTCGCATCCTCGCCGGATTCCCGCAGCGCATCGAGCAGCGCGCGTTCTCCCGTCGGAAGATTGGACGGATCCTGCGAGACGGCGATCGCGATACTCACGTCAGTCTACAATCCTGCTTTGGCGAGAAAATCCTTCGCCACTTCGCGCACCGGCCGATGCTCGCCATCTACTGCGTAGTTCATCGCGCGCATCACGTCGTCCGGGATCTTGCCGGATAGTTCGGTGAGCGTCTTGCGCAACTCGGGATAGGTTGCCATGGCATCCAATCGGGCCACGATGCAAGCCTGGTAGGGCGGAAACGCGTGCTTGTCGTCCTTCGAGCACTCGCACGTCGAGTTTGCTCAACATGCCGTCGGTTGTGTTGGCGGCGACCATGCTGACCTGACCGTCCTGAAGCGCCCGGTAAAGCAGTCCGAGATCCATGGTTTTGGGCGAAGCAGTCCACTTGATGGAATACTTTGAATTGACCGCCGCAAACCCATCGGGATGCGTGAGAAACTCGTATCCGCAACCTAGGGAAAAACCGGCCGGATCGGCGGCTGCATCGCTCAATGTTTCCAGATGCCGGGCGCGCGCGTCTTCGCCTCGCACGGTCATGGCGAACGAGCTGTTGAAACCCAGCGGATCGAGCCACTCGAGTTGCATGCGCGCGTACTCGGCGCGCACGCGCTCCAGCACCACGGACGGATCGGTGACGCCGCCGCTCTTCAACACGTTGGCGAATGCGGTGCCGGTGTACTCCGGATACAGGTCGATGTCTTTGGAGAGCAGCGCCTGGTGCGCGAGCAGCATTCCGCCGAGATTCAGCTTGCGGTCGACCGGCTGGTGCAGCCGGTTCTCGATATGCTGCGCAATGATTCGCCGAGGATCACCTGCTCGGTGAAATTCTTGGAGCCGACCGTGATGCGCGGACCGGCTCGAGCAGCCGGCCAGCAGGAAGTAGCCGCTCAGGCAGCCGAGAAACGTTTTTCGATCCAACCCAGTCCCCCATCCGACGCGAGCGCAAGCAAGGCGGCCGGAACCGCGCCGGCCAGGATCTGCGTCGTGTCCACCGAAGCGATGCCGCGAAAGATAAAGACGCCCAAGGCCGCCGCCGCCGATTGCCGCTGCGATAGTGGCGGTGCCGATGGTCGTGACAGTCGCGACACGAACCCCCGCCAGGATGGTGCGCGCGGCCAGCGGCAGCTCCACCTGCCGTCAGCAACTGCCGGTCCGTCATTCCCATCGCGATGGCGGATTCGCGCACCGCCGGGTCGACGCCCAGGATGCCGACCAGTGTGTTGCGCAGAATGGGCAGCAGCGCGTAGAGAACCAGCGCCACGATTGCGGTTCGCTTGCCGATGCCGCCGATGAAGGGAATCGGGATCAGGAATCCGAACAGCGCGAGGCTCGGAATGGTCTGCATCACGTTGGCGAAGCCGAGCACCCAGCGCGCGGAACGGCGCGCGTCGCGTGAGAAGGATGCCGAGCGGAATGCCAATACCGATCGCGATCGCCATCGATACCAGCACCAGCACGAAGTGTTCCGCCGGTCAAGTCGAGGATGTCCTGGAACAGGCCCGGTCTGATTCATGCGCCGCCCGGGATTCGTGGCCGGCCCTTCTCCAACACCGCCAGAAACGCGCGCGTCTGGGGTCCCAACGCTTTCAGGAAATGTTCGGGTGTCTGCCAGCGTCTCCAGTTTGCCGCGATCCAGCAACGCGATGCGTGTGCCGATGCGCAGCGCTTCGCGAACATCGTGGGTGACGAAGATGGCGGTCTTGTGAAGCTGGTTGCGCAGCGCGAGGAACTGGTCCTGCAGCTCCAGCCGCGTCACCGGGTCGAGCGCGCCGAAGGGTTCGTCGAACAGCAACAGATTGCGGATCGGCCGCCAGCGCGCGCGCCACGCCCACGCGCTGGCGCTGGCCGCCGGAAAGCTGTCGGGGCAGACGGTCGACGAACTGGTCGGGCGCGAGTCCCACTTGCTCGAGCAATTCGCGAGTGCGTATCGGCGATGCGCTCGGCCGGCCACCCTTCCAGCCGCGGAACCAGCCCGACGTTTTCGCCGACTGTGAAATGCGGGAACAATCCCACTTCCTGGATGACGTAACCGATGCGGCGGCGCAAGCCGGATCGGGTCCCATTCCGTGGTCGCGCGCCCTTCCACCAGCACGGCGCCGGAGCTTGGCAGGAGCAGGCCGTTCACCATCTTGAGCGCGGTGGTTTTGCCCGAGCCGCTGCGTCCCAGCAACACCAGCGTTTCGCCGGGCGATACCGCGAAGCTCAAGTTGTCCAGAATCGAGTGTGCCACCGGCACGGTAGGAGACCTGGTGGAACTCCACCGCGGACATCAGTCAGCCGTCCAGAAGCTCTCGACGAAGGGCCAGTCGCGGTCCACCCACTGCGCCTCGACGCGGAAACCGGACTCGGCTGCCATGGCGAACATCTCGGACGGGAGGAACTTGTGCGACGATTCGGTCCAGATCGTCTCGCCCGCATGGAAACGAACTTCCAGGTTGCATTCAGCGATGCGCACGGTTTGATTGGTGCGAGCGCGCAGGTGCATTTCGATGCGGCGCTCGCGTTCGCTCCAGCAGGCCAGGTGTTCGAAGTTGCGCAGCTCGAAGTTGCCGCCCAGTTCGCGGTTAATCCGCCCCAGCAAGTTGAAATTGAAGGCGGCGGTGACTCCGGTCGGATCGTCGTAAGCCACCAGCATCCGGCTAAGTTCCTTCACCAGGTCGGCGCCCACCAGCAGTGCGTCGCCCGGCCGCAGGAAGCCGCGCAGATCGCGCAGAAATTCGAGCGCGCAAGGCCGCTCGAAATTGCCGATGGTGCTGCCGAGAAACAGCAGCAGCAGCGACTCGCCGGGCCGCCGCTCCGACGGCCGCGGCAGCCAGGCCTTCCAGGTACGAATCCAGCAGCGGATGGATATCCGCGACGTCCGCCAACTCGCGCTCGCAGCGCGCCAGGGCCTCGGCCGAGACATCGATGGGATAATACCGAAGCCTGGGATTTCCCGGTCGCAGCTCGGTCAGAATGGAACGCGTCTTGCGGCCCATGCCGCTGCCTAGCTCGATCACGGCCACGGGCGCGCCGGCCAGGTCGGCGATCTCTTCGGAATGCGCGCACAGCAAGCGTTCGTCGGCGCGCGTCAGCCCGTATTCGGGAAGGTGCGTGATGGCCTCGAACAGCGCGCTGCCCAACTCGTCATAGAGGTACTTGGAATGCAGTTCCTTCTGCGGCTTGAGAAGGCCGGCGCGGACCTCGCAGGCGAACTCCGCCAGGCTCTGCGGGCGCGAGTTTAGTTTTCGATAAGGCGAAAGCCGGCGTAGACGTAGGGATAATCGGGCCGGAACCAGTTGCGGAAGGAGCGCCGCAAGAAGCAGGCATCGGTCCGGCGCGAAGCGCCTTTCAGCACGTAATGTTCTTCGTCAAAAAAGTTCTTCGAATAGCCCGCGATAAAACGGAAACGGTTCGAAGCCGGGGAAGGGAGCAAACACCGTGGAGGTCCATTCCCAGCCGTTGCCCAGCAACTGCGAGACGCCGAACGCGCTGTCGCCCGCCGGAGTGGCATCGACGTCGAGCGGGTCCCAGTGGTGAAAATCGAAATTGCCGCGGCTCGCGTCCGGTGCATCGTGGCCCCACGGATAGTGACGTTCATCGCCAGCGGGCGTGCCATAGGCAGCGCGATGAAACTGCGCTTCGGACGGCAGAGCCTTGCCCGCCCAGCGCGCGTAGCTGGATGCCTCGCGATGCGTGACATGAACCGGTGCGTTCATCGGCAGCGGAATTTCCTCGAACATGCCGTGGTAGAACCAGTCGTCGCCGCGCCTGGTCCAAAAGTGTGGAGGTGGCGCGCCGTCGCGGACGAACTCCAGGTATTGGGCGTTGGTGATCTTGTGCTTGCCGATGGCGAATCCGGCCACGCGAACTTGATGTTCGCTGAATTCGTTGTCCCAGCCAAATTCGTAGGCCTTTTGGCCGAGCGTTGCGGCGCCTTCGGGGATTTCCAACATGGCGGTGGAGAGCGCCCGTGCGGCAGGCCGCCGGCCGCTCGTGACCCGGAGCTTCTGCTGGTACGGCAGGTTGTGCAACAAATAAGCGAACGTCTCGGCGTGCATCAGCCGGTGTTCAATGGCGACGTGCACGATCTGCTCGGGAGCTTGATCGAGCAGCGTGTCGATGATGCGCCGGACCCGGCGGCCGTACACTCCGAACCTGCTCGACCGACGGCCAGTCGGCCGGCTGATCCTCAGCGGCTTTGCCGACCGGCGGGTCGATTCCAAACTCGAATAGCTTGTCGAAGTGGGGATCAAAGGAGGGCAGTCCGAGGGTGTTGCGGACGATCTGATTCCAGTCGAACGCCTCCAAGTGGCCCAGGTAGAAGATCAGGCGGTGCCGCTCGGGGACTGGCCGCGCGTAGAATGCGTCGGGTTGCAGGAGATCGAATAGCTGGTCGGTCCGCGCTCGCGCCCTGTGCATGCGCTCGGTAAGCATCCGACTCAGCAACGGTGCCGTCGCCATGGGCTTCCCCGCCATGTCCTTACAGGCTAGCATTCCCTAGTGGTTTTTGGGAGTTACCGCCCAACCGGCACAGAAACAAAAAGAGCGGCACGAGCGGTGACTCGTGCCGCAGGAGGGGTCAATCAGGGGTTGGCTCGACGAAAACTATTTGGTTCCGACAGCGGATTGGCCTGGCTGGGCCGGCGCGGTCTTGGCTTCCCAAACCGACTGGTTGCGGTTAGTCTTCCAATACTTGTCGCCCCACCACTCATTCGACTGGGCGGCAGTCTCGGCCTGAACCGGGTTCTTCTTCGCTGCGATGGCTTCGCGCGCTGCGGAAGCCTGGCTGGCCGCGAGTTCGAAATTCAGTGTGCCGGTGGCTCCCTGGGAGTCCTTATAGCCAATGGTCAGGGTTTGCTTGCGGTGACCGGGCATCAGCGACGGCACGGGAATCTTGCGGAAAATATGATGGCTCTCGCCCTTGGCGATGTCGGTCGACGTGATCTGCTCGTACGGCAGCTTATAGGACGACTCGCCGTAGCTGAAGGTCAGCTCCTTGGCGTCGTCGAAGCTGAGCGAGCCTGTCGAATTCGCTGGAATCGACTTCACGGTTCCACCGACATACTCGACTGTGCTCGCGGCGGCGTAAACGGTACCCGCCGGAACGAGCGCGAAGACCAGGGTCGAAAACAACAACTGACGTCTTGTTGACATTAGTACCTCTCCTGACAGGTACTATCGGCGGTGCGGATGTGGGACTTTAGCGCAGCGACACCCTACAATGGAGGCAGCATGTCAGTCTACGACGAACGCCGGGAAGAGCTGGAAAAACAAGAGTTTATGATGGGCGCCGAGCGTGGGCGGCTGGCCGTTACGATGGACCTGCTGACCGACGCCCTTGTGCTGGTCGGCCAACACGGCGTCTACTGCCAGAGCGCGCGCCAGCCCGGCAAGCCGGCGATGGACATTCAGATGATTTCGAAGTGCCTGACCGATGCCAAGCAACTCGTCAGCGACGTCATGGGCGAGTTGCGGCGCAAGCGCGAAGAGGCGCGCGGCTGAGGGATCGTGCGGCTACGGCGACTGGCTCTTAAAGTAGTAAACCCAAACGATGATCAGGCCGAAGATGCACAGTCCGAGCATGAAGAGTTTGCGGCCGAGCGAAGGCTGATAGCCCTGCGGCTCGTGATCGGCCGGTGGTTCTTGCGGAGTTGATGGTTCAGATTTCACTATGTCCACAAGTATAGCGACATGGCTGCAGAGTTCAAGGCGGCGGGAACTTCTTGTCGAAAGCGGAGTCAATCGCGCTCGCTCTGTTGCTGGATTCGTTCGAAGCGCGCCTCAGATTCAGCCCGCATCTTTCGGACCCAATCCGCGGCTCCGCTCTTTAGCTCCGGATGATCTTCGTCTTCCCAGACAGCTTCGTCTGTCTTCAGAATCTCAAGGAGGCTGCGACGCTTGCTAGGCTGCTGTTCTTTGCCAGTGCGCATGGACGACCCGTCTCATTGTTGCCAAATGAGGACCGGATTGCAAACTTGGGTGCGCGTTTCTCTACAGCCCCTGCAGGAACGGATTGCGCGCGCGCTCGCGCCCGATCGTCGTGCTGGGCCGTGCCCGGGAATCACCACCACGCGATCGTCCAGCGGCAGCAGCTTGTCGTGAATCGAGCGCAGAATCTGCCGGTGATTGCCGCCCGGCAGATCCGTCCGGCCGATGCTGTCCATGAACAAGCGTGTCGCCGGCCACCAGCTTGTTCTCGGCCGGAATCCACAAGCTGATGCTGCCTTGCGTGTGCCCGGGCGTGTCGAGGATGTGGAACTCGGCCGGACCCAGCGTCAAGCTTCCCGCCTTCGCGCGCGTTCACGTCGATCTCGGTGCGCTCCGGCGTCTCCATCCCCAGCCACTCGGCCTGCATGTCGATGCCGTCGTACAGCCCCTGGTCGTTGGCGTTCATGTAGACCGGCGCGCCGGTGGCGGCCTTGAGCTTCTGCGCGCCGCCGATATGATCGATGTGCGCGTGCGTGATGACGATGGCCTTCACGCGCAACTGGTGCTTCGCGAGAATCGCGAGAATGTTGTCGATCTCGTCGCCCGGGTCGATCACCACCGCCTCGCGGCTCTGTTCGTCGCCGAAGATGGAGCAATTGCACTGCAGCATGCCGACCGGCAGGATCTCGTGAATCATAATGGAATTATGGACCCAACCCTCAAGGCTGTGCTGGCGATCAGTGTGCGATGGATTCACATCGCGTCGGTGGTGACGCTGATCGGCGGGTTCATTTATGCGCGATTCGTCCTGGCTCCGGCGCTGGCGACACTGGCCGCGCCCGAGCGGCAGGCGCTCGCCAAACGCACGGTGGAAAACTTCCGGCCCATCCTATACACGGTGCTGGCCGCGATTCTCGGCTCGGGACTTTACAACTACCTCTCGAAGGCTTCCTATCCGCCGCACTACCACATGTGGATGGGGATCAAGTTTCTGTTCGTGCTCCACATTTTCGCGGTCAGCATCCTTTATACGCTGCCGTCGGCGGACGAAGCAAAGCGCAACGCGATGGCTGACCGGGATGGTCGTTTTCCGGCCTGATCATCTTCGCGATCGCGGGCTATCTGCGATGGATCTCGCTGCCATGAAAGGCCTGCTGTGACGGGTTACGAAGCGCTGCGAGAACAGTGCCGCCTGGCTGGATCTTGTCCGCGCGCGGCAAGATCAAGCTGACCGGCGAGGATCGCGCGCGCCTGCTGCACGCCATGACCACGAATCACATCCAGCAGCTCACGCCGGGCGCAGGGTTGCTACGCGTTTTTCCTGAACGACAAGGGCCGCATTCTGGCCGATGCGAATATTCTCTGCCGCCCGGACCATTTCCTGCTCGATCTCGAGCCGGAGACGCGCGAGAAGATCTACCAGCACCTGGATCACTTCATCATCGCCGACGACGTGACGCTTGAAGACGCCACCGAGACGACTGCGACCATCGCGGTGGAAGGGTCCGGAGTCGGATCGGCGTGCTGGAGCGCGCCGGAGCGCCGCTGCCGGAAGCCGACTACGCCACGCTGCCGTGGGGCAATCGCGTGGTGGCGCGGCTCAACTCGACCGGCAGCCGCGGGATGCTTCGTGTTCGCGCCGGCTTGACGAGAAAGCCGGCCTGATCGCTGCGCTCGAAGCGGCCGGCGCCGCAGGCCGCCGATGCCGAAGCCTGCCCGCGTGGTGCGCCTGGAACACGGCAAGCCGCGCTACGGCGAAGACATCAGCGAACGGTTTCTCGCGCAGGAAGCCAATCAGCCGCAGGCCACTGCATTTCTCGAAAGGCTGCTACCTCGGCCAGGAGATCGTCGAGCGCGTGCGCTCGCGCGGCCAGGTGCATCGCGTGCTGATGCCGCTGCTGCTGGATGCGAAGACCGCGCCCGAGCCGGGTGCGAAACTGCACATCGGGGACGCCAGCGTCGCGGAAATTACTTCGGCGGCTTATTCGCCGGCGCTCGACCGCGTGGCCGCGCTGGCTTATGTTCGAACCGAACACGCCCGCCCGCACACCGTCATGACGTTGGGTGATGTCCGCGCGGAAGTGGCGCCGGCCAGCGGCGGATAGCCTGCCCGCGTTCGACTGCGGTATGATCGACGCCTGAGGTTTTATGGCTCAGGCCGCCGCCGAAGCTCGGTCCCAGGACCTCACCATTCCCGTCGACGTGCGGATTGGCATCCTTGGACACTGGGACGCCGAACAAGAGCCGAACGTGGTGGCGGGCATCGCGACGATCCTCGGCGAACTGAATCAGATGCTGGACTGTTCGCAGCCCACATATACACTGGTTCCTGGTTTGGCGGAAGGCGCCGAGCGGGTCATGTCTGCTACGCCTGTCGGTCCCCTAACAGCCCGCCATCCTGTCGCTCGCTTCACGGTAGGGTTCCGGCACTATCGTCGTAGCTTCAAGACTGAGCGTTCCAGGCAGCGGTTCCGGGCCAGGTTCAAGAAATCAGATTCTTGGTCCGGCCAGGAGACCGTGGGCGAGAGACAGGCCATCGGAGTTTCGAACGTCGTGATCGCAGTGTGGAGCAGCGGGCACGTCGTCGATCCGTCGAGGGCCGGCCTGTTGATCGGCTATGCGATCGAGCGCATGGGCCGCACGGTTTATTGGATCGATCCCGCTTCCGGAAATGTCATCTGCTACGACAACGACGACGGATTCATTGACTCCATCCGCCACCTCAACCTCTACAATGCCGGATACGCGGACCTGGGCGAGATCGGATTCGGCGTCGAGGAGCAGATCAAGGCGCTCGAAGAGCTGGCCGTCAAGTGCAAGATTCAACCGGGAAGTTTGGCGCCGTTGGAAGCGCGCGTGGTGCCGCATTTCGTGCGCGCCAGCAAGCTGGCCGCCCGATGGCAAAAGTGGCACGTCTGGTCGGGCAGGTTCATCTACGGGGTCGCGGCCCTGGCAGTCGCAAATGCCGCTTATGTGAGCGTGTGGGCAAAGGAAGGGAGCTGGGTGGTGCTCGAGGTTTTCGAAATGGCACTGGTTCTCCTGATGGTGGCGTTTTCGGAAATCTCCGAGTGGCTGCGGCGGTGGCTGGATTATCGATTCCTGGCCGAACGCCTGCGCGCCAGCATCTTTCTGTATCTGGCCGGCTTGCGGTGCGAGACTCCGAACGCCGTGCCGCAGTCGTGGATGGTGCGGGCGCTGGACTCGATTCGCGAGGGCCCGCCAGCGGCGCTCGATCCAGAAAATCTTGAAGTGAAAGAGTTCATTGTGGAGGGCTGGATCCTGCACCAGAAAGAGTATTATGAGCGGCGCTCGAAGGAGTTCGAACGCTGGCATGAAATCTTCGCCTACGGGGGCATCAGTTTGTTCGTTGCAACGGCCTTCGCCGCGCTGTTCCATTTTCTAGGGATGTTTCCGGCGATGTGAGAAATACATCGCCGGCTGCGGCCATCATTCTGCCGGCGATGGGAGCGTCAGCGGCCGGTTATCGCGCCTTTCGCGAGTACCACCGCACGTCGCTACAGTACGAGGCCATGCAGAAATACCTCAGGACCAGGCGGTCAAGGCCGAGGATATCAAGACGCGAGAAGATCTGGTTCGTGTTCTCCAGTCCGTCGACCACGTCCATCATGGGCGAGCATGAAGGCTTGGCGGTTCTTAGTGGATGTTCACGAGCCGCGCGAGTCGATTGACTTTCGAACATCAGGGTGTAAACGAGCTTGGATGTGGTTGCGGTCACAGGCCTCGCCTCCAGGGTGCCGTGGTAGAGATTGTAGGGCCGGCCGGCCTTCACGGTTTGCGTGTAGGTGTAGGACAGCTCGGTTTTTCCGACCAGTATTTCACCTGCGACGGAACGTACGGCGCCGAATTCGCCGTCTTTGCCCGAGGTGATGGTGCACGGGATCCGAAACCATTCGCCGATATCGCAGAACTTGCCGACGCGTTTCCAAACCTCGGCAGCCGGGCGGTTCACGTCGATCTCCAAGGGAATCGAAATGTAAGTAGGATTCGCAACCACCGTGCTGTCCGCGGCGGCCGCACCCCCTTGTGCGCAGGCGATGCCCGCCAGAACGGCTGAGGCGAAGACACAGCCGAGAACGATCTTGCCAAACTGATTCAACATGGATCCTCCCAATGAGTTACCGCCCGCTGGACTTCAGTTCCTGACGTTTTGCACTTTGGGAACTGACAGGTACCCGGCGATGGTGTCTTTCTTGACGTCGTTGATCACCAGTTCGTACGGCTGCTTGGCCTTGGACACCATGAATTGCAGCGGCTCATTGACGGCGCGGTCCTTTCGCTCGGTGGTCTTGTCGTCGGCGGTCAGCTCGATAGTATAGCGATTCTTTTTCGGGTCCGCCTTCTTCAGCAAGAATCGAAACGTCGCCGACGCGCTGCGGCTTTTTCGCCTTGTGGATAGTGAATTCCACGTAGTTCCGCTCGCCCAGTGCCGCAGCGCCGCAAGCTCCTTGCCGTTGGTGGCGATCAGGACGCTGTGGCCGTCCAGCTCGCCGGTGGCGCGTTTCAGTTCCGAAATGGTTTTCTCGAGCTGCGACTTGGTGGAGGCAACGTCGGTCTTCACCACGCTGACCTCGCTGCCCACTTGCGAGATCTTCGTATTCGCCGTATCGGTCTGCGCTCTCACCTGGGAGATGTCGCTCGAGAGCCGCGCCTGGGCTTCCTTCTGCGCGGCTTCCAGTTCGGCGCGCGTTTCTTCCACCTTCTTCAGTGCGTCCTCCTTGGCTTGGCCGGCCGCAAGGCTGGCTTGCCGCCGCGCTCTCTCCAACTGATCCTTGAGTTCCTCCACTCTTCGTTGGTTGGTCCGCGTCGTCAGCGAAGCTGCTTCTTCCAGCTTGTCGATCCGCGCCTGCATGGTGTCATTGTTCGCCTTGAAATCTGTCCTGACCTTATCGAGCTGCCAGTACAGATACACCGCAGCCGCCCAGCGCCGCAATCACCGCCACGAACAAGACGGCGATCTTCCATCCGCCACCGCTCGGAGGGGGTGGCGGCGGCGGAGCATAGTAAGGCGGATATCGGCGGCGGCGGTCCGCCCCATTGCGGCGGCGGCCCTGCGGGAGGCGGCGACCCGCCAGGCAGGCGGAGGTGGCGTTGGCGGCTCGGGAGGGACCAGGGCTGGGATTCGGAAAGATCGACATGGTGTCCTTCTTAGACGCACGTCGGAACGTACGTTAACAACAATCTAACAGTTTAGAGCGTGTCTCTGCACGTCCAGGTTTCACTTTTCTGGCGATTTCCTCACAGGACGGGCAAATTCAAGAGTATTCCTGCTTCGGCACGCCCGGCTCGAAACAGCGCCGGCAGCGCGCTTCGTACATGCCTTTCGCGCCCACGACGATCAGATCGTTGGACTCGACCAGGCGCTGCGTGTGTTTCGCCGGATTCCCGCAGCGCATGCAGATCGCCAGCGTTTTCGTGATCGATTCGGCCAGCGTCAGCAGATCCGGCATGGGCGGAAACGGCCGGCCCATGTAGTCGGTGTCGAGTCCCGCCACGATCACCTGCTTGCCGCTGTCGGCCAATTGTGTGGCGACCGCCACCAGGTCCTGTCCGAAGAAATTTGTCTCATCGATGCCCACCACTTCGGTGCGCCAGTCCAATCGCGCCAGGATGTCCGTGGCTCCGGCGATCGCTTCCGATTTCATGCGCATGTCGGCGTGCGAGACGATCTCGTCGTCGGAGTACCGGTCGTCCAGCACGGGCTTGAACACCTGCACGCGTTTCCGCGCGATCATGGCGCGCCGCAGCCGGCGCATCAGCTCCTCGCTCTTGCCCGAAAACATCGGACCGCAGATCGCTTCGATCCAACCCAGATTGCCGCTACAAAATCCATGCCGTACCGTCGTTCGTCTCCGCCGCATCTTATCATGAGAGGGTGCCGCTTGCCGAACAACGCCTGATCGTTCCCGAATTGCTCGATCACGCCAGTCCCGAGGTAGCGCGCCGCTGTCTCCAGGATCTGGAGCGCATCAATCGCTTTTTCGGCGGCTTCAGCATTCTGCGAAAAGTGGTGAGCGGATTTGTGCGAGCCCGAGGAGGAACTTCTACGCTGCTGGATGTCGGCGCGGGCGCGGGCGACACGGCCGCGGCGCTGGCCCGCAGTCATCCGCAGTGGCACCGTGACGTTTCGCTCGATCGCCAGTTCGTGCACGTCGCGCAGGCCGCGCCTCCCCGGCTGGTTGCGGACGCTTTTCGATTGCCGTTCGCGTCCGCCAGCTTCGATTTTGTGTTCAGCTCTCTGTTCCTGCATCATTTCTCCGACGAGCAGGTGGTGGAGCTGCTGGCCGATTTCAAGCGCGTGGCCCGGCGCGCGGTTCTGGCCGATCGACCTGGAGCGCGGCCCTCTGGCCTTTCGCTTCCTGCCCGCCACGCGCTGGCTGTTCGACTGGCACAGCATCTCGGTGCACGACGGCCAGATCTCGGTCCAGGCGGCATTCAAGAAGGACGAACTGCTAGCGCTCGCCAATCGCGCCGGACTTGCGCGAGGCGCGCGTCGCCGTGCATCGCCCCTGGGCGCGCCTGTCGCTGGCACGCGCTGGTGTGAAGGGCGTGGCGCACGCACTCATGCGTGCCGCGTCCCCACTCATGCGGACGCGAATCCCCGATAATATGTCTTGACCCGAACGTTGCGCGCGCTTCTGCTGCTGTGCCCTGTGCGCGTGCGACCGCCCGCCGGAGAGCTATCCGCCGCCCGAACAACGGCACCCGGTCGAAGGTCCGAACCCCGGCGCTCGAGCGACATGATGATCGACATGGACGATCCCGGCGTCTGCCGCCAACATCGTCAAGGACGTCTACGAAAATCCGGGACGCCCCGTGGCGCTGGACCGGCCAGGAGCCGACCTTCAAGATTCTGGTGTACAAGCGCCGGCAACGTCAAACTCAGCGCCGACTTCGCGCATCTGGGACGAAGGCTTCAAGCAGACCGGCCCGGTCGAATTGACGTTCCTGGTGAACGGCCAAGCTCTCGACTCGGTTCGCTACACGACCCCCGGACCGAAACACTTCGAAAAAATGGTGCCGCCGCGGCTGGGTTCGCACCGACATCGAATCCACCATCGCGATCAAAATCGACAAGCTGTATGTCGCGCCAGAGACGGCGCAAAATTCGGCATCATTCTCTCGCGCATCGGATTCGTGCAGTGATCCGCGCGCTGGCCGCTCTCCTGTTTGGCGCCGCTGTTCACCATCGCGACTGCCTGGGCGCTGGGCGCGGTGCTGCTGCGCAGATTTTCGGCGCTTCTCTATCGCTGGGAAGCGCGCCTGCTCGCGTTCGTTGTCGGATCGGCCTGCCTGAGCGCCGTCGTGTTTGTACTGTGCGCGCTCCGCTGGGTGCATCCCGGCGTGCTGCTGGCCGTCGGCGTCGCCTCGATCGGCTGCGCTGTTCTGCTCGGGAGCGCACCGCGCCGGCGGAAAAGATTTCGCGCCGCTCCCGCGGCTGTGGCGCTGGATGTTTTCGCCGCGATCTTCGCCGCTTCGCGCTGTTCTACGTGACCAACGCCATGGCGCCCGAAATGAGTCCCGACGGCATGGCCTATCATCTCGCCGTGGTCGCACAATACCAGCGCGCTCACGGATTCGTTCCCATCACCACCAACCTGCACGCCAGCGCTCTCGGAAGGCGTCGAGATGCTGTTCCTGTTCGCCTTCGTGTTCGGAAAACACTCGGCGGCGGCCCTGGTGCATTTCGCTTTCTGGATCGCGCTGGCGGGATTGATCCTGTGCTACGGCCGGCGCATCGGACATCCGGCGGCGGGCGTGGCGGGCGCCATCTTCACCGCCGTCTCGCCGCTGGTCGCCTTCGACGGATCCATCGCGTACATCGACGTCGCGGTGGCCGCGATTCTGTTCGCGCTGTTCTATCTGCTGCAGGTCTGGGATCAGAACCGCAACGTCGGGCTGCTGGTGCTGATCGGCATGCTGGCCGGCTTCGCTACGCCGTGAAATACACGGCGTTCCTGGCAGTGCCGTATGCGCTCGGCTTCGTCGCGTGGAAAATGTGGAAGGCGCGCGGCCCGATGCTGCGTCCCGCATTGATCGTCTCCGCCTGCGCGCTGGTCTTCATTCTTCCCTGGATGGCGAAGGATTGGATTCGAATTCGCCAATCCCGTCGCGCCGTTCGCCAATCGCTTGTTTCCGAACCGCTACCTGCACATTTCCGATGACGAGGGCTGGCAAAACGATCTGCGCACTTATGAACTGGCGAGCCGCTCGGAAATTCCGCTGCAGGTGACGGTGAAGGGCGACAAGTTGACGGGCATGCTGGGACCGCTGTTCCTCTTAACGCCGCTGGCGCTACGGTCGCTGCGCATCCCTGCCGGCCGCCAACTGCTGCTGGCGGGCGCGATCTTCGTGGCTGCCTTACTTCAGCAATATCGGCGCGCGTTTTCTGATTCCAGCAGTCCCGTTCGTCTCGCTGTCGCTCGCGCTGGCGTTCGCCGAACTGCCGTGGCTGCTCCTGTTCTTGACCGGCGCGCACGTCCTCACGTCGGCGCCGCCCGTCTACCAAGAGTATGCGCCAGGGAGTTGGACACTGCGGAAGGTTTCACCGAAAGCCGCCTTGCGAATAGTTCCCGAAGACCAGTACCTCGCCGAAGTCGACTCCGACTACAACGTCGCTCGCATGCTCGAACGCCTGGTGCCGGATGGGCAGCGGGTTTTCGCGTTCACTCCCACGGCGCGGACCTACACGCGGCGCGAGGTCGTGGTTGGCTGGGAGGCGGCCATCGGCAATGATCTGCGGGATATGGTCTGGACAGCCTTGGTGTCCGATTTTGCACCCACGCGGACATTGAAGTTCACATTTCCGGCGCGCGGGCTTCGACGAGTGCGCCTGGTCCAGACCGCATCGGTGGGCGGCCAGTGGTCCGTGTCCGAACTGCGCGCGTTCGACGGTCCCAGCGAACTGCCGCGCGGGCGGGATTGGAAACTCACCGCGCAGCCGAATCCATGGGACGTCCAACTGGCTTTCGACAACAGCCCGGCGACGCGCTGGAGGAGTTGGCAGGAGGCCCGGCCGGGAATGTATGTCGATGTGGATTTCGGGCACGCCGAGACGATTGACTCGGTGGTCGTGGAATCGTCCGATGATGCGAGAGCGACGAAAGTGAAACTCGATGCAATGACGCCGGACGGCAAATGGACCACGCTGTCCGATAGCCCGGATGAGACCGAACGTAAGTTGACCGTCGACCTGCGTCTAGCCGCGATGTACGAATTGAAAGCTCGCGGGTTCCGTTACCTGCTGGTGGATGACACCGACTATGCCGCACAGGACTTTCGCGGGCACGCCCGCCGATGGGGCATCTCGGAGATCGGGCGCTGGAAGAGCAGACGTCTCTACTACATTCAATGACGCGACGATTCTTTCTCGGTGTCGATGGCGGCCAGTCTTCTACGACGGCTCTGATCGGGAATGAGACCGGCCGCGTGGTGGGCGTCGGGCGAGCGGGTCCGTGCAATCACGTCGGCGAGGCCGAGGGTCGCGCGAAATTCGTCGCGGTGATGAACGAATGCCTTCGGGCGGCGTGCGACGCGGCTGGGCTGAGATCTTCGGTGCGATTCGCGTGCGCGTGTCTGGGATTCAGCGGCGGGCCGGCCGACAAGCAGTCGATTCTCGCTGAGTTGATCGCAAGCGACCGCATCATCGTGACTGACGACGCCGTGATCGCACTCGCCGGCGCGACGAACGGCGAGCCGGGGATTGTGGTCATCGCCGGCACCGGCTCCATCGCGTTCGGGCGAAGCCCGGATGGCCGCACCGCCCGCGCCGGTGGATGGGGCTACCTGTTCGGGGATGAGGGCGGGGCGTTCGACATCGTGCGGCAGGCCCTGCGCGCGGCGCTGCGGTTCGAGGAGGGCTGGGGGCCGCCGACCGCGTTGCGCGCTGACTTGCTAGACGCGACCGGCGCTCGCGACGCCAATGATCTGATGCATCGCTTCTATACCGCTGAGTTTCCGCGGGCCGCCGTCGCCGGGTTCGCAAAACTAGTGGATCAGGCCGCTGCGAACGGAGACGCCGCGGCACAAGAGATCCTTCGAGAGTCTGCCCGGCAGCTCGCGGCGCTCGTTACGGCGGTGCGTGGGCAGTTATTCAAACCGGGCGAGCCGGTGCGCGTATCCTATCTCGGAGGAGTGTTTCGCAGCCACGCTCTGTTCGCGCGATTCCGCGCGTTGATCGAAGCCGAGCCAACGGATCATCTCGCAGCCCCGGTTTATGGGCCTGCCGCAGGCGCGCTGCTGGAAGCGTATCGGGCGGCCGGGATCAATTGTGTCCTGTCAAACGTTCCTGAAGAGAAGCTCGCGCGCTAACAGCGTGCTATGGAAGTTAAACCCGTGCCAGTATAATGAGCTTCATGAGATACCTTCTTCTCGCTTTGACTTTCACGGCAGTCTCGGGGACCGCGATTCGCTGCCGATGCGCCCAAGGCCCCGCCGATCAGCAAAGTCTTTGACAGCCAGGTTCGCCAAGTGGAGAGCGAAATCGGCTCACTGGCCGAAGCCATGCCCGCCGACAAATACAACTTCGCTCCAACTGCCGGCGAGTTCAAAACTGTGCGCACATTCGCGCAACAGATGTCGCACATTGCCACGGTGATTTACGAAGTGTCCGCCGCCTCGCTGGGCGAGAAGACACCGGTCGACACCGGAACGAACGAGAACGGCCCGGCTAATCTTCGCAGCAAAGCTGCCATCGATGAATTACATGAAGGGCGCGTTCGCGCTGGCGCATCGAGCGGCCAACTCGCTTACAACGGCCAACATGATGGACATGATGCAATCGCCGTTCGGTGACGGCAAAACGCCCCGCGTCAATCTTGTCTCGATCATCGCGTGGCACAGCTTCGATCACTACGGCCAATCGGTAGTGTACGCGCGCATGAACGGCGTCATTCCTCCCGCCAGCCGCTTAAGCGCGCCCGATGCCCGACCTGCATCATCATTACCAGGTCCGCACAACTTGGACCGGCAACACCGGGCAGGGAACCGCTGACTACAACTCGTACCAGCGCACGCACGAGATCTCGTCGCCCGGGCAAACCGCTCGATTCCCGGAACCACCGATGTGCGCAAATTCAAGGACCCTTCTCGCTACACGCCCGAAGATCTGCTGGTGGCCGCTCTTTCGGCTTGTCACATGATGTGGCTGCTGCATCTGTGCTCCGAGGCCGGCATCACGGTGGTGTCCTATGTCGATGAGGCCACTGGCAAGATGCTGCTGACCGGCCCCACCGGCCATTTCACCGAAGTCACGCTGCACCCGGTGATGAAGATCACGGACGCATCCAGAATCCGTGACGCCGAAGCGCTGCACGAGCGGGCGCACGAGCTCTGCAACATCGCGAAATCGGTCAACTTCCCGGTGGCTTGCCAGCCTTCGGTCAGCGCCGAGTGATGAACGCCCGCGACGCCACGCCCGAGGACGTCGAGGCGATCGCACGCATCTACAACCAGGGCATCGAGGATCGTGTGGCGACTTTCGAGACGCGCCCGCGTTCGGCCGAAGACATCCGAGGCTGGTTCGACGGCGTCCATCCGGTCGTGGTGGTCGAGGACGGCGGGCGTGTGATCGCGTTCGCGTCGACGTCAACGTACCGCTCACGAGACTGCTACGCCGGCATCGCCGAAACGTCCGTGTATGTCGAACGCTCGGCGCGGCGCCAGGGTGCTGGCAACTTCGCCTTGCTCACCTTGATGGACGCTGCAAAACATACCGGTTTCTGGAAACTGGTGTCGCGAATCTTTCCCGAGAACATCGCCAGCCGCGCCCTGGTCCGCGAACTTGGTTTCCGCGAAGTCGGCGTGTATGAGCGGCACGGCAAGCTGGACGGAGAATGGCGCGACGTAGTGATCGTGGAACGCCTGCTCGACTAGTTCCGGGCACATTGTAGTCAAAAGCACTTAGTACCCGTTTCTGACATAATTAGGTAGGTGATCAGGTAGGTGGTTGAGCAGACCGCACTTACAGAACTGCTGCGCAAGGCCCGTCAGCGACAGATCCGCAATCTGCTGATCCAGCAAGGCTCGTTCTCGGCCGCGCTCGCGCTGGGCGGCGCGATCGTTCTGCTCGTGCTCGGCACCGAGATTCTCAACTGGTATTGGCTGGTTCTGCTTTTCGCCGTGAGTCTCGGCGCGGGCGTGTATCGCGGCCGCAACAAGATTCTCTCCGGTTATCGCGTCGCGCAATCCATCGATGCGCGGCTGGGTTTGAAGGACGCTCTCTCCACCGCACACTATTTCAACGAGCATCCCGATCGCGTCGCGTCGTCTGCCGAGTTCGTCCAGGATCAAAGGCAAGTGGCGGAGGAGTCTGGCGCGCTCGGCCGACGTTCGCAGCGGCCTGCCCTTCTTCCGGCCGCGGACGTTTTATGTCAACGCGGCTCTGGCGCTGGCGGTGTTCGCCATGTTCGGGCTGCGCTACGGAATCAATCGCAACCTGGATCTGCGGTCTTCGCTGGTCCGCATCAATTTTGACGGATTCCTCGGAGCGCGCGAGATCGCCAAGGCCGATGTTCGGACCAAGCGGCCTTTCGACCAAGCAAATCGCGACAAGGGCGTGGCCGTAGAGCCGTGGGAATCGAAGCCATCGGATCTCGATCCGGCGCCTGACTCCGCGCCCGATACGCCGGAGGACCCCGAGCTGAGCAATCCTGATTCAGGCGCGGATCCCGCGGCGAAAACGAAAGACAGCGGCGGCGACGAGAAGTCTCCGGAAGGCGACGACCTGCTGAACAACTCGCCCAACAAGGACCAATCGGCCAAGGCCGACGATCGCCAGAGCGGCAACGACAAGGGCTCGCCCGACGCCGGATCGCAGGCGGGCAAACAGGACAACAACGCGCAGAAGAGCTCCGACGCGAGTTCCGGCGAAAATTCCAGCCTGGCCGAAAAGATGCGCGACGCGATCGCCAACTTGCTGGCGAAGATCAAGTCGCAGCCCAAGAGCGGCGACGGCAAGCAGGGCGGTTCGTCGGCGCAGAACAATCAGCAGTCGGCGCAGCAGCAGAATCAGAACCAGCCGAACTCGAAGGGATCCAGCGGCGATCAGCAGTCGCAGTCCAACGCGAATTCGCAATCGCAAGGCGACCAGCAATCCGAGAACGGCTCGCAGCAGTCCGCGCAAGGTAACAGCGAAGCCAAGAATTCCCAGCAGAACTCGGACGGCAAGAGCGGAATCGGGAAGCAGGATGGCGACAAGGCGATCCGCGAAGCCGAGCAGCTCGCGGCCATGGGCAAGATCAGCGAGATCATCGGCAAGCGCTCGGAAAACGTCAAGGGCGAAGTGATGGTGGAGGTCTCATCCGGCAAGCAGCAGTTGCGAACGCAGTACAGCGAGCGCACGGCGGAGCACACCGAAGCGGGCGGCGAAATCAATCGCGACGAGGTTCCGCTGGCCTACCAGCAGTACGTGCAGCAGTACTTCGAGGAAATCCGCAAGCAGCCTGCCACGAAGAGCAAGCCGGACGCGAAACCCAAGGCTGCTGCGAACTAACCCGCTTACTCTTTATTGGAAGCTTGCGCGATCGACTGCGCCAGGTAGTTGACCACCTTGGCTTCGTCGCGCGCCACTTCGTAATAGGCCGCGCGCAGCAGTTGATCCTTGCGATTGAGCAGCGTTTCGCGGATGTTCTGCTGCACGCGCGGATCGGTCAGTTCGCGCTGGCCGGCCGGTTCTTTCGAGTAAACCTTGAAGATCCGGTAACCTTCCGGGGTCTTCACCACCGGAGTTATCTGGCCGGGCGCCGCCGTTTGAATCACGCGGCGAATATCTGGG
This sequence comes from Terriglobia bacterium, assembly GCA_963792065.1. Taxonomy (GTDB): domain Bacteria; phylum Acidobacteriota; class Terriglobia; order Bryobacterales; family Bryobacteraceae; genus Palsa-89. Next base: position 2,710,463 of record CAWBUU010000001.1, on the reverse strand, counting down.
TTGGCTTTCTCGAGCGCCGATTCCGGAACAAAGCCCAGGTCGCCGCCATTGGAGGCCGACGACGAGTCCTCGGAATAGTTCTGCGCCAGCATCGCGAAGTCTTCGCTCTGGTGCATGCGCGCCGCGAGCATTTCGATCTTCTTGCGCGCCTGGTCGTCGTTCTGAGCCTTGTCGTTCTTGAGATTCCGGACGTTCGGGTCGGGCGCAGGCGTCACCAGGATCTGCGCCAGGTGCACTTGCGGCTCGGGGAAATTGAAGCTGCTCTTGTTGGCGTTGTAGAAATCGGTGACGTCTTTGTCGGAGATCGAGATGTGCGAAGTGATCTCTTTGTTGAACAGCTTGGTGATGCTGAGGTCACGCTTGAGCTGCGCCTTCATGTCGTCGACAGACATTTTGCGCGCGGCCAGTTGCTTCTGGAATTCTTCCTGCGTGTAGGGGGCTTTGAGTTCGGCGAACTTGGATTCGACGTCGGCGTCGGTGGCCATCAGGCCGAGGCGCTCGGCGCGCTGCAGCATGATCTCGTTGTCCACCAGCGTGCGCAGCACTTCCAGCTTCTGGATGGACATCTGGTCATCGCTGGGCCGCTCGTTCGAGGACATGAACTGCGCTTGAAATTGCTTGTCCAGGTCGGCGTAGGTGATCACGCGCCCGTTGACGGCGGCGGCGACGTTGTCGGGCACGGCATGCCTGCATCCGTTTAGGGCGAGCAAGCTGAAGGCAACCAGGGTGAGGGGGGCAGGGCGCGGCATTCTTACGCTGCCCCCATTCTACCTTGTGTAGGCTCTACTGCGTGGCGATGACTTTCGACTCCACCTGGAACTTGCGGTAGTTGTTCCACGTGGTCTCCTGCTCGAGCGCGATCTTCTTGACCAGGCCCACGCGCCCGAGCCGCTCACCACTTGGCGCTTGGGCAGCCAGATTTCGTCGTTGATGCGCGTCTGCTCGAACACGATCTTGGCGCCGGAGTCGAGGCGCGCAATGAACCAGCCCAACGAAATGGTGTCGCTGGTCTCGGCCTCGATCCGCACCCATTGATATTCGGCTTTGTCGATCCAAAGTTTGCCGTGGATCTTCAGCAGCGGCTTCGCGTCGCGATGCTTGGGATGGTAGCCGGGCTTGGGCGTGGCCGTGATCACCCAGACGGGGCGGCCTTCGATTGACTCGTCGCCCTCCAGGTGGAAATCGTACAGATCGAGCGATCTCGCTGCAGCATCTCGCGCTGCTCTCTCGCGGTCCTTTTCGGCCTTCGCGAGCCGGCGCTGCCGCTGCTCGTCGGTCTCATTCGCGAGCTTTGCGACTGCCTTGTCGAGCTTCTGGCCTGCTCCTTGCGCTGCTCGTCGGCCGAAAGCGGCTTGCCATCGCGCTCGCAGCATGCGGCGGTGCGGCTCGCCGAACAAGTATCACGGTTTCCCATTCGGACGACTCCTGGGATTTCACCTGGCCCCGGTCGTCCAGGCGGCGCGAAGTTTCCTTCGCGATCCAGGTGTAGTCGCGCATCTTGCGCTGGTTGAGTTGTTCGAGCGCGAGCGACTTGCGGACGATCTCGCGGGCATCCTGCGCGCACAGCACCGGCGCGAGAAGCCGCCGCGCAGAACAACCGCGCGGCGCACGGCTTTATCCCTGCGACCACTGGTGCCCGATGCGCGTCGCGACAACGCGGTCGGGATGGTTGCCGGCGGCGCCCAGGAAGCGCTCCACCGGTTCGAGGTAAGGCTCGCGGCTGAGCCGGAAGGTCTGATGATGCACCGGCAAGAGATGCTCGGCGCCGCAATCGGCGCCCATGCGCCAGGCCTGTTCGGGATTGCAGTGCACGCGGATCCACGGATCGTAGGCGCCCACTCGGCAGGATGGCCAGATCGACGAGGCGCGAGCTTCGCACGGCGCGAAACGAATCGGTCAGCGCAGTGTCGCCGCCGAACACCACGCGATGGCGGCGGGTCTCGATCAGATATCCATTGAAGCCGCGATGCACGTCGGTGTGCAGGCGCGCGCCCCAGTGATTCACTCGAATCCCGGTGATGGTGGCCGGGCCGATGCGCGTGTGCTCGTCCCAGCCCAGTTCGCGAACCGTCTTGTAGCGCGCCACGCGCAGCAGGTCGCTGGTGTTCTTGGCCGTGACCACCGACGCGCCCGATTCGCTCCAGGCTGCGCAGCGTGGCCAGGTCGAAGTGATCGAAATGCGCATGCGAAAGCAGGATCAGGTCGATATGCGGAAGCGCGGTGCGATGCAGAGCCGGCGCCACCATGCGCTTCAAGCCCACCGTCATGGGACCCATGCGGATGCCGCAGCGCTGTCCCAGGATCGGGTCGGTGAGAATCGTGAAGCCGTCGATCTTGATCAACACGGTGCTGTGGCCCAGCCACGCGGCGTGCAGACCGTGATCCGGCCACAATTTTGGACTCGGCACGAACGGGGCGAGAGCGATCGGCGCGGCGGCGCTCGCTCTGGACCCGGCGAAGAAATTCCGGCGCATTGCGTCCGGCAAAGCGGGCGGCTCCCGCCAGATCGCCCAGGCGCGATCGGCGGTCAGGCGCGTTGCGGACTTGTCGTTTAGGGTGTTGCTTGGTAAACATCGGTGAGAGTTCCGACCGGGTCGAACTACTAACCCCAGTATGACATCCAAAAGACTGGCCATGCTGATTGTGCTTGCCTGCTCCGTCTTGGCTGCGGGCGGCAAGGGGAGCCGCGCCGAATACGTGGGCGGCACCATTTCGCAGATTCCGGCCGGCTGCCAAGGACGAATCCAGGTTATCGACTCTCAATATTTCGTGTTCTATTCCGGCAAGGCGAGCTGGCGCGTCCCGTACAACCAGATCAATCTTCTCGAATACGGGCAGAAGGTGAACCGGCGCTACCTTGCGGCGGTGATCGTCTCGCCGTTGTTCCTGTTGGCGAAGAAGCGCGAGCATTTTCTGACGGTCGGCTATTCGGACGACCAGGGCCATCAGCAGGCCATGATCTTCAAGGTGGACAAGGACGACATTCGCGCCACGTCTGGTGAGCCTGGAAGCGCGGACGGGCCGCAGCGTGGAGTTTCAGGACGAAGACGCGCGCAACGCGGGGAAGGGGTGAGTCATGTTGCGGGACGTTAGTCTGCATGTCGATCGTGAGTTGCGGTGCGTGGGCTGCGGACGGTCCGCCGCCTCCTCCTGCCGTTCGCAGACCTGGCGAAGTGTGCAGGCGCATCTACGTCAGCATTTTGACGGGCGGTGAGAATGCGCTCGAGATCCGCGATCTGCTGATCAGCAGTCTGCAAAACACCAAGGCGTTCATCATTACCGAGGACGAAGACCGGGCGGATGCCGTGCTGCGCGGCGCCGCCAAGGACCAGATTTTCAACGAGACGCACGAGTCGTCCGAAGACATCAATGCGCATACGCAGATCGGCGGCGGCAGTACGGGAAGCACCAAGTCCACGGGCCCGCGCTATGCCGGAGTGACGATCGGCGAGCATGAGAACCACCGCTCGCAGGAGCGCAAACACGAGGCTATGCTCACGGTGCGGCTGGTGAATCGCGACGGCGACGTGATCTGGTCGGCCACCGCTGAGAGCCAGGGCGGGAAATTCCTGGGCGCGAGCGCCGACGTGGCGGACAAGATCGCCAGGAATCTGATCGACGATTATAGGAAAGCCAAAACGCCGGCGGGTCTCGCGAAGCCGGCTACACCTGGGCCATAGCGGGCATCGGCGGCGCTTCCACGAACTGCCAAAATGCACCGGCGCCGCTAACGCCGGGAAGTCCGCTCCCAGACGTACGCAGCGAACTCGCGCGATTTGACAAATCCCATACGCTCATACAGCACGATGGCTTCCAGGTTTGCGGACGTCACCGTGAGGCTGGCCTTGCGGCATCCGTACCTGGCGAGCGACTCGAGCGACCGCCGGATCAACTGGTACCCGACGCCGGTTCCGCGCACGGGTTTCGAGACACACACCTGGGTAATGTGCCCGACGTCGGAATGCACCAGGCTGCTCAAGGCAGATCCCGCAGAGTTTGCCGGAGGCCTGATCCAAAGCCACGAACGAAGCCGGCTGGAAGAAGCTGCCGCATCCGGGGTATTGAATGATGTTGGTCAGGAACCGGCGCGCGCCTGAGGGCGAGCGGTACTGGTCGTTGATCTGGGCATCGATGTGGCCGTTGTAGGCGGCGGCGATCAGGGTGGCCGATTCGTCCTGCTTACGCTCGGTCCAGCTATCGATCAGCACCGGGTACGAGGCGCGGCGCTCGGGCAGTCGCGCGATGCTCGCAAGGTCCACTTCCATGAACGTTCGACTGTACACGCGGAGGAGCGCCCGTTGGGGCAGCGCCATCTTCGCGCCGTTCCGCAGCATCATCAACTGCGATTCGATGCGCTGCACGTAGGGCGTCTTGATGAGGCAGTCGACCACGGCGCCAAGCAATCGCTCCTCGGCTTCGACGCTGACGAAATCGGCCATGACGTAGAGGTCGCCGATGAGTCCCTTCTTTTCTTCCGAGACGAAGTAGCTGTAGCCGACCGGATGGCCGTTCATGACCAGCGCATAGCCGTTGAGGGCCTGCATGTCGAGGAAGCGGCGGACCAGGGCGGCGGAGGCGCGGAAATCCCAATCGAGTGTGTCGTGCCAGACTTGGGTTTCCTCTTCGAGCAGCGGGTCCAGGTCGCCGGGGCGCAGGTGCCGCAGGTCGATGACCCGCGCCAGGGGCGAGTCTGAAGCAGCCGCCATATTCGACAAGCCTACACCTAATGCGGGGGCCGCCACCAGTCGAGGCACTGGGCGACCCGGTCGCCGGGCCTTTGCTTTCTTGCTAGTGCGGCAGATCGCCGGCCGGCTTTTTGTTGGTGATCTCGTTGTAGGCGTCAGTGACTTGCCCAGCGAGCGACGGCCCCACCCAGTTCTTCACGCGTGTCGGGAAGGTGCAGCGTGGCCACCTGGCGTCCGTTCTCGGTCTTGACCAGATCGCTCAGTTTCTTGCCGGACTTGATCGCCGACTCGACGCCTTTGTGCAGCTCGAGCATGAAGTCGCGCTCGCCAGCCAGCACTTCTTTGCCCGCGGCAGGGCCGTGGCCGGGCAGAACATGCTGGACGTCCAGCTTCATGGCGCCCTCAACCACGTTGGGCCAGTTGCCGATGTTGCCGTCGCCGGTGTAGTTGTAGGGGCCGTTGGCCACCGCGTCGCCCGTGCACAGCACCTTTTCCTTGGGCAGATACACGAAGCCGTCGCCGCGCGTGTGCGCCCAGCCGAAGAAGCGGAACTCGACGCGGCGCGTTCCGTCGGTGAGCACGTGCGGGTTGTCGGTGAAGGTCTGCTTGGGCGGCTCGGGCGCGTTGGCGTTTCATGTCGGCGACGTCCTTGCGTTCCTTCATCGGCTTGCTGCCAGCGCGCGGGTTCGTAGCGCTTCATCTCGTCGGCCACGCCTTGGAAGGCGATGGTGGTGGCGCCGGCTTCGGTCCAGACAGCGTTGCCGTAAAGCGTGATCGCCGTGGTGATGCGTGTCGAAGACGTAGCGTGACCGGCTTGGAGGAGACCTTCTTGGCGTCGGCCATCGCGGCGCGCGCTCCGGATGGGGAAGTTGGCGTCGACGACGATCAGGTAGTCCTTCATCTCGATGATGATGTTGTTGCAGTGGCCCTTGTGGTCGATGTCGCCTTGGCGGAACCAGACGCCGGGCACGATTTGCTTGATGGTGTCGGGCTGGGCGTCGCCGCGCGTGATGACGAAGCCGAGCGAGAGCAGAGCGACGAAATCCGGCGATCAGGACGAAGCGCATGCGTCGCATATTGTGAGCATTGTAGCTGATATACTGCGAGTCGGTTTGGAGGACGCGATGTTTCGCCGTTCACGCTACTTGATCGCCGCGCTGCCGCTGGCCGCGGGCTTGGTATTCGCCGAGACAGCGCCAAAGCTGGATTTCGACAAAGTGGATCCGCACAAGATGCTGACCGACGCCTACAGCTACTGGTCGCAGCCGTACAGCTTCTACTTCTTCCATCACATGGACAAGATTCCCAATCAGCGGCTGGACTGGGTTCGCAAAGCAGCGCGTCCTTATCCGCTGAAGGCAGCCAGCGGCGCCGTTTTCGCTTGAACTATACGGTGAACGGCAAGACGTATTCGCTGGACGATTACCTGGAGAAGGGCGATGTCACAGGCTTCATCGTGCTAAAGGACGATCAGATCATTTATGAAAAGTACTTACACCACGCAATGCCCGCCGATCGCTTCCTGTCGATGTCGATTTCCAAGTCGGTGGTGTCGGTGCTGTTCGGCGTGGCGATGGACGAGGGCAAGATCCACAGCGTCGACGATCCGATCGTGCAGTACCTGCCGTTCTTGAAGGACAGTGCTTACAAGGACGCGACGCTCAAGAACGTGCTGCAGATGGCTTCCGGAATTCAGTTCAATGAGGACTACCTGGATCCCAAGGCCGACGTGCACCGGCTGGTGTTCGACATCATTCGCGGCGGCGAACCGTTCAAGGAAGCGGCTGTGGCGGTCAAGCAAGAGCGCAAGCCGGGCACGGCGTTCCACTATCAGAGCATCAACACGCAGATGCTCAGCCTGGTGCTGGAGAAAGTGACCGGAATGCCGCTCAACAAGTACGCCGAAGAAAAGCTGTGGAAGAAGATCGGGACCGAGAGCGACGCGTTCTTCTATGAAAGCAAGAACCAGCCGGAGATCTGCGCGTTCGGCTGTTTCAATGCGACGCTGCGGGACTATGCTCGGTTCGGATTGATGGCGATGCATTATGGCGAGCTGGCCGGAACGCGCGTGGTGAGCGAGGCGTGGATGCGCGAGTCAACCACCGCGCCGCCGTTCAATCCGGGCTATGGCTATCAGTGGTGGCTCTTCGCTAACAGCCCTGACCACGCGTTTCGCGCCAACGGAATATACGGCCAGACCATCTATGTCAATCCGGCGAAGCACGTGGTGATCGCGCAATTTCGAGCGACGCCCAAGCCGAGCGGGAGCGCCGGCGGACCGGGTGCGATTCCGCCTCCATTTGACGCCATCGCGGCGAAATTGTCGCAGTAGACCGCTCAGGAGTGAATCTGAGTCATCGGCTGGCGGTATTCGCCGCGGAACACTTCGCCGAAGATGCCGAGCATGGCGTCGTGAATGGCGCCGTTGTCCGCCAGCAGGTGCTTGCCGCGTAGAGTGGCCGGCGCGCCGCTCATGTCGGAGCATTTTCCGCCGGCTTCCTCGATCAGCAGGATGCCCGCGGCCATGTCCCAAGGATTGAGTCCGAATTCCCAGAAGCCGTCCAGCCGCCCGCTGGCGACATAGGCCAGATCGAGCGCCGCCGATCCCGCTCGCCGCACGCCGTGCGTGATCATGGCGAGCTGATAGTAGAAGTGGACGTTGACGTCCTGGTGGCGCTTCTTGCTCGGAAAGCCGGTGGCCACCAGCGAATCCTCGATGCGCGTGAACCTTGGACACGCGGATGCGCCGGTTGTTCAGATACGCGCCCGAGCCGCGCTCGCTGGAAAACATCTCGTTGCGCTCCGGATCGAAGATCACGCCCGCTATCAGCTCGCCGGCATGTTCCAGCGCCATGCGTGACGTTGTACATCGGGAAGCCGTGCGCGAAATTTGTGGTGCCGTCCAGCGGATCGACGTACCAGCAGTAGTCGGACGATCCGGTGTGGCCGCCGCCTTCCTCGGCCACGATGGAGTGCGAAGGAAAATGCGAGCGCAGCCGCTCGATGACCAGCCGCTCGGAAGCGCGGTCCGCTTCGGTCACCAGATCGTGCTCGCCCTTCAGTTCAAACCCGATGCGCCGCTCGAAAAACTTCGACAGCAGCGCTCCGGCTTCGCGCGCGATCTCCGCGCTGATCTCTAGATAGGAAGCCATGTCGGGACGGCTAGTCCTCCGGCTCCTCGTACAGATATTTGATGTCGTGCTTGAACAGGAACAGATTGGGCGCGCCGTGGCGCGTGACGCGAATAAAATTGGCGTCGTAAAACTCGATGATGTCCGGCGACCTCTTCGTTGTTGCTGAGCCGGATGCGCACCGGGATTTCGTGATCGATCAGGTGCCGCAGATACTTCACTTCTTCGAAGGTCTGCTCGGGGGCCTTGGTCTTGGCTTTGCTCATTGCTCACACTCTGCTAGCGGCCCGATCGCGTGGAAGCATCCGAATCCTCATAATAGCCGCTGCGCGTCTGCACCCGCAAATTCGCCTGCGGCACCGCGACCTTCAAATTGTGAAAGCGATCCTTGGTGGGGGGAAGATCCTTGGGGTAGTAGCCGATCAGGTATTGCGTCCGGAGGTCGCGCAGAATTTCTGCGAAAGCGCGATCCAGTTCGCGCGCCGAACTGGGAGTGAAGACGCGGCCGCCGGTTCCCAGGCCGAAGCTGGTCAGCGCGTTTTCGCCGCCCACGTTGCGGCCGGCGTCGTTGGTGATCGGAATCACGACGATCGGATAGATCACGGCGTCGGCGCGCTGGGCGGCCTCGAGCGCCTGGTGAAAATCCTTGCTGCTGGTGGTGTCGCCGCCGTCGGTGACGATCACCATCACGTGCCGGCCGTGGCGATCCTCCAGCTCGCGCGAGACCAGGTAGATCGCGTCGTAGAGCGAGGTGCCGCCCTCGGTCCTGATCTGCCGCAGTGCCTGGTCGAGCAGCGCGTAGCGGCGCGTGAAGCTCTTCAGCAGCGTGGTTCTCCAGTTGAAGCTGTACAGCGCCGCCGTGTCGTCGGGGTTGCCTTCGGCGATCAGCGCCTTTCAGAAAATTGCGCGCGGAATCGAGTTCGTAGCGCAGCTCGATCCCCACCGATCCGCTGGTGTCCATCATCAGCGCAACCGAAAGCGGCTGCTCGGTCTGGCGCTCGAAGACCGCGATCTCCTGCTTGCACGCCGTTGTCGAAGACGGTGAAGTCGGTCTTGTTGAGCGAGCCGATCAACTGGCCGCTCGGCGTCCTTGACCGTCACCAGCATGTCGCACCAGGCGCACGTCGACTTTGATGACGGTCTGCTGCGGCCGGGCGGGCACGCCGAGACACGAGCGCGGCGAACGAGGAAACAGGCGATGCGCCGGATCACGTGTTCAGGACGGACTCGTCCCACTCCCCTTCCACCCAGACCTCGCCGTCGGCGAAGTGCTCCTTCTTCCAGATGGGAACCATCCGCTTGAGCCGGTTGATGCCTTCGAGCGCAGCCTCGAAGGCCGGCTTGCGATGCGGCGCCGTGACGATCACCGCGACCGACGTTTCGCCGATCTGCATGCGGCCCAGCCGGTGCACCATCGCGATGCGCCCGACCGGCATGCGTGCGCACGATCTCGCGGCCGATCTCGGCCAGCATCTTCACCGCCATCGCCTCGTAGCATTCGTAGTCGAGAAACTTCGTGGCGCGGCCCTTGGTGTTGTTTCGCACCACGCCTTCGAAGTTCACCACGCGCGCCGTCCTCGCCGCGCAGAAGCTGGCGCGCGAGGCCCGCGGTGTCGATCGGCTCGCGCGTCAGGGCGAAGAAGTGTCCTTCGGCGTCGGCGATCTCGTGCGTGTAGCGGCCGCTCCCGCCGCTCACCGGCGGCAGGAACGCGATCTCGTCGCCATCGCTGAGCGATTGCAGTGCGGTCGCAGAACTGCTGATTCAAGGCCAGCACGATGCTGGATGCCAACTCCTTCAAGCGTGGAAAGTCGCGCGCGTAGCGCTCGAAAACCGAATCGAGGCGGGCGCCGTCGGCGCAGCTCGATCTGCTCCTCGGCGCGGCCCACGATGTCCTTCAACATGCCGAAAAACAGGACTTTGACGCGCACTTGTGTCATAGTAACAGACGGTTCGGCGCGCTATACCGGTTTCAACTTAGACTGCAATTATCCTCGATGCCATCCTCGATTTCGCTGGAGCGTCTGCTCGACCGGCTGGAAGCCGCCAAGCGCCAGTTCGGAACGCCTGAACAAGCAGACCTGCCTCGACTGCTGGCGGAACTCGGGCGCCGGCATTTTTCGGACGCCGCTGCGCTGATCCGTTTTCACGAAGCGCTGCTTTTCTTTCGGGCCTATCCGCCGAGCGAAGAGATCCGCGAGTCTGACGGACGAACTGCTGGGTTCGTTCTGCTGAGCGGATCGATCGCCTGGGCCGCGAGGACGGCGACCTGGAACCGTTCGAAGAACCCGACGTCTCGGGCATCGCGGGCACCGACGTTCTCGGCGATTTTCAGCTACGACATCGCGCGATGGCTGGCGGCGCGGCATCGCACGCAGACCGAAATCGACTGGGACGCCGTGGAGCCGGAGTTGCTCGGGCCGCTGCTCAAGCGCCTGCATCCGATGTTCGACGAGGACGCGCTGGTGGAGGCCAACATTCCGTATGAGGAATGGTTCCGCGCGGCCAAAACGGGCCGCGGTTCGGACCTGCAGTGGCTGTTCGCCAACATCGAGCGGCTCCGCCTGGCGCCGGAACTTTTTGAACATGCGCGGCTGCCGATTCGCTGGAGGTTTGGTAACTCGCGCACGACGCGCACCAATCTTCGGCTGCCCGGGCGGCGCAAGACTTTCTTCCACGACGGTCCGCTGCTGCAAGCGCAGCGACGTATCGCTGGCTGCGGAACTGGAATGCGCCGCCGCTCAAGTTGGAACGGCTGAGCCGCGCCGAGGGCGAGCAGATTCCTGGAGCTGACGCGCGAGACGTCGGCCATGCGCTATCGCGAGCTGCACGGGTTCACCTATGGCGACCCGGCGCATGTCTTGCACGCCGATCTCGGCCGCGGCATCGAAGTGTTCGTCAACGGCGTTCCGCCCGAGCATCGCCTGCCGTTGCGCGCCTATCACTCCGGAATGTACTTCAAGAACGGCGTGCCGATCGGCTACATCGAAACGCTGAGCTTCTTCGAGCGCATCGAGGTCGGCTTCAATCTGTACTACACGTTCCGGGAAGGCGAGACGGCGTGGCTCTATGCGCGGCTGCTGCGTGTGTTTCGCCAGATGCTGGGCGTGAGTTCGTTCGCGGTCGATCCTTACCAGCTTGGGTATCACAACGCCGAAGCCATCGAATCCGGCGCGTTCTGGTTTTATCGCAAGCTCGGCTTCCGTCCGGCCGATCCGCGCGTGGCGAAGATTCTGGAGGCCGAAGAGGTGAAGCTTCGCGCAGATCCAGCCTATCGAACGCCGGCGCGTACGCTGGAGCGACTGGCGGCTGGCTGGATGATCTACGATCTGCCCGGCACGCGGCAAGGCGACTGGGATCGATTCGAAATACGCCGCGCGGCGATGGCGCTGCGAACGGCCGCCGCTTTCGCCGCGCATCCAGCGAGCCAAGCGCGCGCCTCTGGAGGCGGACTACATCCGGCTGCTCCAGAAGGACGCGGCGCTGCGGCGGAGGCTCCTGCGCCTCGGGTCGCGATAAAAATACCCCTTGACGACATCTCCAAAAACACGTAACATTTGTGTTACGCGTTGTGCCGCGGGACTTGGAGGAAACACAATGACTGAGCTGAGCGTTCTCGTCGTCCGGCGATCCATTCACATCCACGCTTCACCAGGCCGCGTGTGGAAGGAATTTTCCGATTTCAATCGAATGAACGGCATGGTGGGGCATCACCCTCGGGCTGCCGGAGGCAGGCAAATCCAACGGGCAGATCCTGCGCGCCTACGAACCGCGACTGGGCGGCGCGCATGGAGATGGAGGTTCTGTTCAACGGTCAACCAATGCGCTATGGGGGGAAGATTATCGTCTTCGAGCCGGGCAGGGAACTGACCTTCGAGTGCGATTGGATTCCCAACCAGGGCTGGCTGCGGCCGACGCTGCTGACCATCCGGCTCACGCCCGCGCTCGACGGAACGCTGGTGGAACTCATGCATCACGGCTTCGAGCGCACAGGCGACAACGGCAGCGAAGACCACGCCGGCTACGAGGGCGGCTGGGGCATGACGCAGCTCAACGCTCTGCGAAAGGTTGCGCAAGCGGCGTGAGCGCGCAACGTGCCAGAGGCCGCGGCGATCCCTTCAAGGCGCTGGCCGATCCCACGCGGCGAAGCATTCTCGAACTCTTGCATGCTCGCCCAGCGTGCTCGGCCGGTGAGATCGCCCGGCGCTTCTCGAAAGTGAGCCGTCCGGCGGTATCACGACATTTGCGGGTGCTCCGCGAGGCCACGGCTGGTGGAGGCGGAAGGAATCGGCCGCGAGCAGCGCTACCGCCTGGAAGTGGAATCGCTCGAACAACTGCAGCACGACTGGTTCGACCAGTTCACGCGCATCCACGACGCGTCGCTGCGGGCCTTGAAGGAACAGGTGGAATCGCGCCCGCGCCGGAAGCAAATCCAGTCGAAGGCAAGCTAGCGAAGTCTCGCACGTGCGCTACGATGTAAGCCGTGGATCGACATGACGCCGCGCAGCCGCAGTCCGAGCCTGCCTGGGTGGCCCTCAAGGACGACGAGCTGCTCAAACTGCGCATCTGCGACCTCGGCGTCACGGATCGCGGGCAGCGAACTGGAGCCTCGCGTCGCGCAACTCAACGACGAACTGGCCGCGCGCGGCGTCGCGTTCCGTCCCGTCTGCTACCTGGGCGACGAGTGGTTCTCGCCCGCCGGCGTTCCGGCCATCGCGATCCCGTTCTATCTCTCGCATCCTCGCCTGAAGACGCTCGAGCTGCACCAGATCTGGAAGTGGAAGGCGGCACGCCGGAGTGGTGCCAGCAGCTCCTGCGGCATGAATGCGGACACGCCATCGATCACGCCTATCGCTTTTCGTCGCAGGACAAATGGCGCGAGGTGTTCGGCAGCCCCGAAACCGAATACGCGCCCGAGACCTACCGGCCGCGCCCCTACAGCCGGGGCTTCGTCCGCCATCTTCCCAACTGGTACGCCCAGGCTCACCCGGACGAAGACTTCGCCGAAACGTTCGCCGTGTGGCTCTCGATGACGCCGGAAGCAATGGCGCGAGCAATACCGCGGCTGGAAGGCGCTCGAGAAACTCGAATTCGTGAACTCGCTCATGGAAGAAACGAAGTCCAGGCCGCCCAAGGTGTAGCGCGGCCGCCGAATTTCAGAAGCCAGCAAGCTGCGCAAGACGCTGGAGCGCTACTATGCGCAGCGCCGCAAGCAGTACGCCGAAGATTTTCCCGACTTCTACGACGCCGATCTCCGCGCGCTCTTCGGCAACGGACAGCCGGGCGGCGAGTCGGCCGCCCGCACCATGCGCCGGAATCGCGCCGCGCTGGTCGGGTCCATCGTGCGCTGGACCGGGCAACACAAATATACTGTCGATATGCTGGTGCGCAAGCTCATCGAGCGCAGCCAGAAGCTCGGGCTGACCACGCCGCCGCCGCCCGATCAGGCGCGCTTGCAGTTCGAGCTGGCCGCCTATCTGGCCGCGATGGTCACCAATCATCTGCATACCGGCCGCTTCAAGAGGTCCGTCTAACGTGAAGGTGCTGGTGCTGTTCGACGTTGCCCGGCCGTCATCGGCGGACGAAACTTTCTCTCCGGAAATTCTCAAGGAACAGGAAGACAAGGAAACCGAAGCCGACGTCCTGGCCTGCCTGCAGCGCCTGGGCCACGAAGTGGAAACGCTCGCGGTGTTCAACGACGTGGTCTGCATCATCGACAAGCTCAAGGCTTTCGCGCCGGACGTGGTGTTCAATCTCACCGAATCGTTCCATTCCAACCGCGCGCACGAGCCGAACATTCCCGCGCTGCTCGAACTGATGAAAGCGCGCTACACCGGCGCGCGTCCCGACGGCCTGATGCTCTGCAAGGACAAGGCGCTCGCCAAGAAGGTGCTGACGTATCATCGCGTGCGCGTACCGCACTTCGTGATTTCCACTGAATCGCGCCCGCTGAAGCGCCTGCGGCGGTTCATTTTTCCCGCGTTCGTCAAGCCGGTGAACGAAGAATCGTCCGAGGGCGTCAGCAAGGCATCCTTCGCCCGCAGCGCGGAAGAGGCGCTCGAACGCGCCCGCTTCATCCACGAGAAATTCCACTGCGACGCGCTGATCGAAGAGTACATCGAGGGCCGCGAACTCTACCTGAGCGTGATGGGCAACCGCAAGCTCTCGGTCTTTCCGCCTCGCGAGATTTTCTTCGACCAGGTGCCGGACGACGAACCCAAGTTCGCCACCTTCAAGGCCAAGTGGAACGACGCCTATCGCAAGAAGTGGGGCATCCAGAACGGACCTGCGCGCGAACTCCCGCCTGGACTGGAGGAGAAGCTCGCACGGCTGGCGCGCAATGTTTACCGCGTGCTGAAGATCCAGGGACCCGGCAGAATCGATGTCCGGCTCACCGCGGCCAACGAGATTGTCACCATCGAGGCCAACCCAAACCCTTCGCTGGCGCGCGGCGACGATTTCGCCCAAGCCGCTAGGCGGCCGGTGTAGACTACGATACTCTCATCCAGAGGATTTTAGACAGCGCCACCGCGTAGTACTATATTCCGCCCGGGTCTCTCTAGCCTGTACCGCTTCACCGGTACCGGCCCCTAAGGAGAATTCCTATCTTCATTAGTACGAACGTCGGATTCCTACAGACCATCGGGTCCATCGATAATCGCACTAGGGAGAACGGCCGTGAACAAGATCTATGACACACTCTGGCGCTTGAGAATTTGGAAGGACCAACATGGCCAGGATCTGGTCGAGTATGCGCTCATGGCAGGGTTCGTCGCGGTAGGTTGCTGGCGCGGCCTTCCCGCCGGTTGCCGACCAAATCAGCACCATTTACTCGAAGATCACTTCCAGCATGAGTCTCGCGGGATCGCAGGGCAGCTAGTCCTCCTGACACACGAACGGAAGCGACGTCTTGTGTCCACTCGCGGGGGCGGTTTCCTTGGCCGCCCCCACTTTTTGATTTCTCTCATCTAGGCAACCGCTCTCGCCAACGCTTCCCCGGCAATCGTTCTGCTATTGTGGGCGCATGCGCGTGTTGATGGTCGTTCTCGCGTCGGCCGTCCTGGCCGTAGCCCAGCCCTCGGACGTTAAAACCGAAACCCTTTCCAACGGGATGAAGATCCTCATTCAAGAGGATCACAATATTCCCAACGTCGCGATGTATTTCTTCTACAAGATCGGATCGCGCAACGAGCGGCCCGGCATCACCGGCATTTCGCACTTTTTCGAACACATGATGTTCAACGGCGCGAAGAAGTACGGACCCAAGCAGTTCGACATCCAGATGGAAAAGAACGGCGGCTACAACAACGCCTACACCACGCAAGACGACACGGTCTACACCGACTGGTTTCCCTCCGAGCGCGCTCCCGTTGATGATGGACATGGAGGCGGACCGCATTCGCGACTTGAGCTTCGATCCGAAAATCATCGAGTCCGAGCGCGGCGTGGTGTACTCCGAGCGCCGCACCTCGGTGGACAACAGCAATTTCGGAACCTTGTACGAGCAATTGCGGGCCGCGGCGTACATCGCGCATCCCTACCATTGGCCGGTGGTCGGATGGCCGTCGGATATCGAATCGTGGAGCATGGACGACCTGAAGCATCACTTCCGCATGGGCTACGCGCCGAACAACTGCGTGATGGTGGTGGTGGGCGACGTCTCGTCCGCCGAAGTGCTGGCTCTGGCCAAGCAACACCTGGAGCCGATTCCGCGCGCAGGATCCGCCGCCCGACGTGCGCACCAAGGAACCGGAGCAGTTGGGCGAGCGCCGCGTCACCGTGGAAAAGCCCGCGCAGTTGCCCATGGAGCTGGTCGCTTTTCACGTTCCGGAGACCAAGAGCCCGGACGACTCCGCGCTGGACGTGCTGGAGACCGTGCTCGGCAGCGGCCAGAGTTCGCGTCTCTATCGGCGCCTGGTGGATAAAGAGCAGCTCGTCATTTCGGTGAACAGCTTTCGCCAGACCTCGCTCGATCCGGGCCTGCTGGTCTTCAGTCTGCAGCCGAGAAGCGGCGTCGAGCCGGCGCGCGCCGAAAAAGCGCTATTTGAAGAACTGGACCGGCTGCGCGAGACCGCGGTCGGCGGATCGCGAGCTGCGCAAGGCCAAGAACGAACTGCTGGCCGATCACTATCGCGAATTGAAAACCATCGCAGGCCGCGCCAATCTGCTGGGGACCTATGAGCTGTTCTATGGCGACTACCGCAAGCTCTACTCGATGGAACAGGCCATCGAGGCCGTGACCGCGGCCGATGTCCAGCGCGTTGCGCGAAAATATCTGACCGAAAAAAACCGCACCGTCGCGACGCTGGTTCCCACGTCGCCGGCCAAGGAGAAGCAGCCGTGAAGATGCGTGTACTGGCGATTGCGCTGCTCGCGTGCGCGGGTCTGATCGGCCAGGTGAAGCTCCCGCCGTACACCCGGCAGGTGCTGCCAAACGGCGTGGTGGTGGATCTGATGCCGCGTCCGGGAGTTCCGCTGGTCAGGTTCCGAATCCTGGTAACCGGCGGCGCCGAAGCCGAGCCGGCCAACTTGGCCGGGCTTGCCAGCGTGACCGCGCAGCTTTTGCGGAAAGGAACCGCCAAGCGGACCGCCGACCAGTTTTCCGAAGAACTGGATTTTCTGGGCGGCGAGTTTCAGACGCCGGAGTCCACGCAGTCGCCCGCCACTATCGTGACGGCCGAGTTCCTGAAGAAGGATTTCGACAGCGGGCTGGATCTGGTGAGCGACGCCGTGCTGCATCCGGTGTTTCCTGAAGCAGAAGTGCACAAGACGCTGGCGCAGCGCATCGATGCCGCCAAGACCGTAAAGGACAACCCGCAGTTCGCCGTCGGCCAATATTTCGCCGCGTTCTTCTTCGGCCCGGATCATCCCTATGGGCGCGCCGTCCGATGAGACCAGCCTGGCGCGGATCGCGCGCAAGGACATCGTGGATTTTCATGCCAGCAATTACGCCGGCAAGAATCTGGTCGTCATCGTGACCGGCGATTTCGATCGCCTCTGCTGCCGCCCAAAAGATTCGCGCGGCTTTCGGCGGCGTCGCGTCCGGCAAGGCCTTCGAAGAGTCAAAGAGACCTCGCGATTCCCGCCGGCTCGCGCCTGCTGCTGGTCGACAAGCCCGACGCGACCCAGACCTATTTCTACATCGGGCAGCCGGGCATCCAGCGAACCAATCCGGACCGCGTGAAGCTGACGCTCATCAATTTGGTGTTCGGCGGACGATTCACGTCCATGCTGAATCAGGAGCTGCGCGTAAATACGGGCCTCACCTACGGCGTCATGTCGGTGGTGCAGCAGCCGCGCATGCCAGGATCGATCTTCATCACCAGCTACACCAAGACCGACACCACCGCGAAGGCCATCGACCTGGCGCTCGAAATCCTGAAGCGGCTGTCCGAAAACGGAATCACCGCCGAGCAACTGGCCTCGGCCAAGGCCTACTACAAGGGCACGTTCCCGACGCAGCGGTTGGAAACTATCGACCAGCTCGCCGCTGTGCTGGGCGACATGGAGGAGTACGGACTCGGCAAAGATGACGTCGACGATTTGTTTTCGCGCGTGGACGCCGTGAAACTGGAAGACGCGAACGCGGCGGCCAAGAAATACTATCAAGCCCGATAATCTCACCTTCGTTTTGATCGGCAACGCGGTCAAAGATTCGCGACGTCGCCAAGAAATACGCGTCCAAGAATCAGCGAAGTCTCCGTCACCAAGCCGGGGTTTGCGATTAACTAAGTCCCCATGCTTCCATTTCGAAGAATACTCTTCCCGATCGACTACTCAGATCCGTGCCTCGCCGTAGTTCCTTATGTCCAGGACATGCTGCGGCAGTTCTCCGGAGAACTGACGCTGGTCCACGCCTACGGTCCGGGCGCGGCCATGGCCATGGCGCAAAGCGCTTTTGACTTGACGGATCCGAATCTGCTCGATGAAGTGCGCGACGCCGAAAACGCGCGGCTTGCGCGAGTTCGCCGCGCAGAGTTTCCCCGGCCAGCCGCTGGAAGCCATCGCGGAAATCGGCGAGCCGGGCGGCGTGATCTGCAAAGTCGCGCAGCAACAGGCCGCCGATCTGATCATGCTGGCGACGCGCGGTCACGGTCCTGTGCGGCGGCTTCTCCTGGGTTCCGTTACCGCGAAGGTGTTGCACGATGCCAGCTCGGCCGTTTGGACCGGCATCGGATCGGCGCTCGCCGACCATGCTCCGGCAATCCCGTATCGCTCCATCGTCTGCGCGCTGGATGAGTCGGACGAAGCCCAGGCCGTGCTGAAGGGCGCTGTCGCGCTGGCCGCCGCGTACAAGGCAGATCTCTCGCTGGTTCACGCCGTTGAAGTGCCGGTCTCGTCGAAGATCGACTTCGCTCCGTACAAGCGTGAGCTGATGGACGCGGCTAATATCAGGCTGCGTGAAATGCAGGCGAACTTAGATGTGGACGCCCCGCACACCGTGATCGATGGGCCGGTGGCCGACGTGGTGCGGGACGAAGTGCTTCGCAGGAAGGCCGACCTGGTGGTCGCCGGCCGCGGGCACGCCCAAGGCGCCATCACGCGAATGTGGTCGCATCTCTACGCGATCGTGCGTGAGTCGCCCTGCCCGGTCGTGAGCATCTGACGCCGCCTACAGCGACCGCGCCACCAGCTCCTTCATGATCTCGTTGGTCCCGGCGTAAATCCGCTGCACCCGGCTGTCGGTCCACATGCGCGCGATCGGGTACTCCATCATGTAGCCGTAGCCGCCGTGGAGTTGGACGCATTCGTCCACCACTTGGCACTGCTGGTCGGTCAGCCAAAACTTCGACATCGCGGCAGTAGTCGTGTCCAGTTCGCCCTCGATCAGGCGCTCGATGCAGTCGTCCAGGAAGACGCGCGCTACTCGCGCGATGGTCTTGCACTCCGCCAGCTTGAACCGCGAATTCTGAAACTCGATCAGCGCTTTACCGAACGCCCGGCGCTCCTTGACGTGCTGCGTCGTGACGGCCACGGCCTGCTCCATCACCGCCACCGCGCCCACCCCGACGCCCATCCGCTCGTACGGCAACTGCTCCATCATCTGGTAAAAGCCGCGGCCTTCTTCAAGACCCAGCAGGTTGTCCGACGGCACGTGCACGTCGTCGAAGAACAGCTCGCAGGTATCCTGGCCGTGCGTGCCGACTTTTTCGAGAATGCGCCCGACGCGATAGCCCGCCAGATCCTTGGTCTCCACCATCATCAGCGAGATGCCCTTCTTCGCGTTCTGGCTGGTGTCCGGTCTTCACCGCCAGGCAAATCAAGCTGGTATGCCAGCCATTGGTGATGAAGGTCTTCGATCCGTTGATCACCCAGGAATTGCCGTCGCGCCGCGCGGTGGTCTTGATGCCTTGCAGGTCCGAACCCGCCACCGGCTCGGTCATCGCGATCGAGCCGATAAGTTCGGCCCTTCGCCATTTTCGGTAGCCAGCGATGCTTCTGCTCGTCGGTGCCGTAAGACAGAATGTAGTGCGCCGCGATGCTGTGGACGCCGCAACCGAAATGGATGCCCGCCTTGGCGAGCTCTTCGTACACGACAGCTTCGTGCGCGAACGTGCCGCCGCCTCCGCCGTATTCCTCGGGAACGTCGGTCAGAAGGATGCCCGTCTGCCCGGCCTTAGTCCAGGCTTCTGCGTCCGGCCGATGCTGCTCGCGCCAGCGCGCCTCGTGGGGCGCGAACTCCTCGCGCACAAACCGGGCTACCGTCTTGCGGAACATCTCCAGTTCGTCATTCATCCAGGGCGACCGGTAAGGCGCCGGCGTTTTGCGCGACATTGCGACGGGCGTTACAACTTCGTTGGCGGCCATTCTTGTTGTGCTCCTTCTGGTTCGGGACCAGAAACCATCATACGCCGATCCGCGAGAGCGCCCAGCGCGCGTGCTCCGCTACCACCGCATCATCTGACTGCGCCAGCCTCTCCAGCGGCCCCCGAAACTGCTCTCGCCCGCTGTTTCCCATCGCGATCGCAACATTCCGCAAAAAGCCGCCGTACTTTGCCCGCTGAATCGGGCTCGCGCGGAACGTCTCGCGAAACTGCTCCTCGGTCATGCCCGCCAGTTCCTCCAGCGCGGGCGCGAAATGCCTCGCCTCGAACGCCGGATCGTCTGCCACCGGCGCTTGTCGATTCCAGGGGCACACGTCCTGGCATATGTCACATCCGAAAACGTGCTGGCCGATGGCGCCGCGCATTTCCTCCGGCACCGAACCGTGCAGCTCGATGGTGAAGTACGGAATGCAGCGCCGCGCGTCGATCTCGTAGCCCTCCGGCGCGATGGCCTGTGTCGGGCACGCCTCGATGCAGCGCGTGCAGGTTCCGCACCGATCCGGCGGCGGCGAATCCGGCTCGATCTCCATCGATGTCAGAATCTCGCCGAGAAACACCCAAGATCCGATCTCTTGATTGATCAGACAGGTGTTCTTTCCGATCCACCCCAGGCCCGCCTGGCGCGCGTAGCTTCGTTCCAGCAGCGGCGCAGTATCGACGCAAATCTTGAATTCGTGGCCCAGTCCCAGTTTCGCGACCAGCTTCTCGAGTCCCCCGCGAACTACATCGTGGTAGTCATCGCCCCAGGCGTAGCGCGATACCCATCCCGACTCTGAGTCCGTCCAATCCGACGACCGCGCTTGCGATCCGTTGTACAGTTTGCCGACGCAGATGATGGAGCGAGCGCTTGGGAGCAGAAACTTTGGATCCGTGCGCACCGTGGCCCGGCGATCCGTCAGATAGCCCATTGCACCCGCCATTCCGCGATCCACCCAATCCCGATATCTGCGCGCGTCGTCGGCGAGCGGCTCAGCTCGCGCGATTCCCGCGAGTTCGAAGCCGCACTCCCGCGCCAGCCGCTTCACCTGTCTCGCTGTCAGGTTGCCGTTCACACTCTTACCGTAGCGCACGCTCTCCGCGTGCCGCGTTCACAATCTTGTGAACGCCAGGAGTTGCAAAGCTACACTTCCCACGGCAACCTGCCAATATCTTGCGAGGTTGTTCCTTTAGAAAACAACTGCCAATCACCGCGAAGAGTTGAGCACCGCCTCGCCCTCAGGCCCGCCCGAAAGAATATTTCCGCTGCCGGTACGTCCGAACACGATAGATTGAAGTTCTTGTTGCTCGCCGCACGTACAGGATGCTTTGCGGTGCCGCCCAGCATGCAGATCGCCGTGTCCCATCGGACCGCGCGAATCGGCAAAAAGGCTGCGGCTTGTTCACGGGTGTAATTTCCGTGTCCCGGTAGCGTCTTTGGATTGAACGAGCTCATCATGAGGAAAATCCTCAAGTGGGTAGGCATCGCGATCGGTGCGTGTCTTGCGCTCCTGTTAGTGATCGGCGCGGTCTGGGAGCAGGTCGAGCGCACCAAGGTCGCGACTGCGTATCCTGCCCCCGGCCGACTTGTCGATATTGGCGGCGGCAGGCGACTGCAGATCGAGTGCCGCGGCACCGGAAGCCCGACGGTCGTATTCGAAACCGGGCTCGACTACTTTGGCTCGTTGGCCTGGGCCAAGGTCTACGGACCCGTGACGGATTTCACGCATGCCTGCGCGTATAGCCGCGCCGGAATGGTCTGGAGCGACGACAAGCCCGGTCCCCATGATGGTCTAGGCGTCGCGCGTGATCTCCATGCGATCCTGGCGGCCGCCGGCGAGAATGGTCCCTTCGTGATGGTCGGGCTCTCGCTGGGCGGTCCCTATATCAGCCTCTATACGGGCCTCTATGGCGATCAGGTCGCAGGCCTCGTTTATGTGGACGCCTCGCATCCCGATCAGCTAAAGCGATTCGAGGCCGTGCTTGGAAAGAAGCCGGGCGACGCGATGAAGAGCGCGGTCCAAGCCGCCGGGAAATGGCTGTCATGGACGGGCATACCACGCCTGGCGGCATCTCGGGCCCGCAATAGCAAGAGCGAAACGATGTCCACCATGCCCCCAAAAGCCAGGGAGACTGCCCTGGCCTTTTTTGCTACATCCCTCGGGCCGATGGTGTCCGAACGGGAGGCAATGCCGACGACATTCGATGAGGCAGGGGCCTATCGCAATCTGGGCGCAAGACCCGTCGTCGTACTGACGCATGGAAAACCGACTCCTGACATGTCCAACGCGGAGGCCGAGAAATTCGATAAGGCCTGGCTGGAGATGCAGAAAGACATGGCGACGTGGTCATCCCATGGCACGCAGAAGACTATAAGCGCCGCAGGCCACTACATCCCGAATGACGACCCGGATGCTGTCATCGCCGCGATCCGGGAAGTCGTGGACGACGCGCGTTCCACGAGCGTTTCGAAATTGCCTAGGCCATAGAGATCCGGCGAGTGTCCGGGCGTGTGACATACTTTCCCGACGGCCGGCCGGTCCTCCGTGTTGTTCCTGCGGGAACTGCCCAAGCTGGAACCGCAGGGCTGCCTTAAATTCGCTGAATTGGTTCGTGGCCGCCTTGCGGACATTAAACTTTGTCCAGAATCCGCAAGCCCTTGCGCACCAACCTCTTGATTCGAAAGGCGCCACCTGGCGCCATATAGAAAACACTTTCTTACACAATTGAGATTATTGATTGGACGCGCCGATTCGCCCTCGCTAAACTGAAATTCCTTTCAAGGCGCCCGTCGGCTGTTAGCCTCGTCCTGCTAACTGCATTTGTTGAGAGAATTTGACTCAGCCGCACAATCGCGAGTCGACCAAGCGCTGGAAGTGTGTGCGTTCGGGAGCCTGAAGAACAGATGGAGGTGCAACGATGGGATCGAATCCCACACAAGCAATTGCGATCGTGCTCATGCTGATCGGATTCACTTTGCTCGCCGGAGCTTTCGCCGGAGGCGGCGTGATTCTCACAGTGGGCGCACTGGTGGTCCTCGGTATCTCAACTTTCTTTTTCCTGAAGTGCAAGCCCTGGGAAAACCAGAGCGAATGATCAGCGGGTCAACAAGGAGATGAGCGAATGATTGTCGCAGGAGTAGTCATCACGTTGTTAGGTTTCTTGATCAGTCTGTTCAGCCTGGGCGCCACGCAGAGCGTCTCAGCCCGCATGATCATGGTGCTGGTTGGGATCGCGGTGAGCCTGGTCGGAATTATCGGCGTGCTGAATCGCGCTTACTTGAGCAAGGCCATCTGGAAGAAATAGGGGACAGATAATGACTAAGAAGACAATTCTAGGGCTTGCATTCCTGCTGAGTCTGACGTCCTTCGTGGCGGCTCAGCCTCCGCCGGCAGCGGCTCCGGCAACACCCGCGCCCGCGCCGGTCGCCATTACAGACGCCGACGTCAAAGGAGTCGCGCCACCTTCGGCCGACGCCCGCGCCAAAGGCGATCCGGACGGCGCACTCACCGGCACGGTTTCCGACGTGGGCGTATCCGATTCGAAAAAAGGGCTGACCATCGGCGACGTTATCAATCAGGTTGGCCAAAACAAGATCGCCATCAACTTTGTCTGGACCCTGGTCACCGGATTCCTGGTCATGTTCATGCAGGCCGGCTTCGCGGTGGTCGAAACAGGTCTGTGCCGCGCCAAGAACGCCAACCACACCATGATGATGAACTTCATGGTGTACGGCGCGGGAATGCTGGCCTACTGGTTGATAGGCTTCGCCATCCAAATGGGCGGCGTGGGAGCAGTCGGCAATTTGGGAAGCATGCCGGTGCTCAGCAAGGAATTCGCTGTCACGTTATTTGGAAAATCGTTCGGGCTGTTCGGTCAGGGCGGATTCTTCCTGACCCACAACGGCGCATATGACGTCGCCGTGATGGTTCTGTTCCTGTTCCAGATGGTGTTCATGGATACCGCGCTCACCATCGTGACCGGCGGCGCCGCCGAGCGCTGGAAATACGCCGCCTTCATCGCGTCGTCGTTCCTGATGGGCGCGTTCACCTATCCTCTCTACGCCAATTGGGCCTGGGGCGGCGGCTGGCTGGCCAACCTGGGCGCCAACTTCGGACTGGGACACGGCTATGCCGATTTCGCCGGATCGGGAGTGGTGCACGCGGTCGGAGGGATAACAGCCTTGGCTGTATCAATGATCATCGGTCCGCGCATCGGCAAGTTCACGCGGAATGGCAAACCGCTCGCGATGCCCGGTCACGACCTGGTGATCGTGCTCACCGGCTGCTTCATCCTGGCGTTCGGCTGGTTCGGATTCAACCCCGGATCAACCCTGGGCGCATCCGGAAACGGCAGCCTCCGCATCGGCACCATCGCGGTCGACACGATGCTGGCCGGAATGACCGGATCGTTCGGCGCGATGCTCTACATGTGGCTGCGTTACGGAAAGCCGGACGCGTCCATGTCGGGCAACGGACTGCTGGCCGGACTGGTGGCCATCACGGCGCCCAGCGGTTTCGTCAACACCATCGGCGCGTGCATCATTGGCCTGATCGCCGGCGTCCTGGTCTGCCTCTCGGTCGAGTTCGTCGAGCGCGTCATGAAAGTGGACGATCCGGTGGGCGCGATCTCGGTGCACGGCACCAACGGCCTGTGGGGCGTCATCTCGGTGGGCTTGTTCGCCGACGGCAAGAGTAACTACGGCGGATCGTGGGGCGGCGTCGGTGGCTCGGTGACCGGCCTGTTCTATGGTGACGCCAGCCAGTTGGTGGCTCAGTTGATCGGCGTCTCTACGCTGATCGGCTTGGTGTTCACCATCAGCTTCGTCATCAACTGGATCGTGGACGTCGTGGTCGGCCAGCGCGTATCGGCCCGCGCCGAACTGGAAGGCCTGGACCTTCCCGAGATGGGTGCGCTCTGCTATCCCGAGTTCGAAATCAAGGCGACCTCATTGGGCGCGGTAGGAGCGGCCTGACATGACCAACGCTTTGGAACTCATCCCATCGCAGCACCAAACGCTCGACCGGCCCATTCACATTCTGCCGGTTCCCTGGCGAGATCCCCACACGGTCTCGCCGGAGGAACTGAAACAGTACATCGAGTTTCTGGAAAAGGCTTGCCAGGACAATCCCCGGTCGGCCGATCTGCACACTTGTCTCGGCATGGCCTATGCGATGAACTACCAGGCGCACGAGTCCATGGACATCCTGGAGAAGGCTGTCGAGATCGACGGCACGCACTTCTTCGCGCAATTGAAGTATGCTGAACTGTTGTACCGCTTGCGTGCCCTGCAGCGCGCGGAGAAGGAGACCAGCAAGGCCCTGAACCTGGCTGGCAATACCTGGGAGCTGTCACTCGCCCGAAAGCAATTGCAGGAGATTCGCAGACTGATGCGCGAAGGCACCCAGCGGCCGGAATTGAACAAGCCGCTGCGAAAGCCTTCCGTTACGCTGATGGTCATGATGGTGGTCATTACGTTGGCCATGGTTTTCTTCAAACACCCATGAGCTGGAGAATCTTCATCGCCGCGGCCCTGTGCGTGGCGATCGCGTTGTTCATAGCAGGCGCGCCGCCGGCAGCCATTTTCCTTGGCGTCGCTCTGGTTGCGCTTATCAACTACAGGAACAAAAAAAAGAACGGAGTGGCGGGCACAAGCCACCGCATTAGCGCCCAGCCCGCCTCTACATCCAGGACGGTGAACCCATGAAAAAGGTCGAGGCCATCATTCAGCCCTACAAGCTGGACGAGGTAAAGGAAGCTCTGCACGGCATCGGTGTTGAGGGAATCACGATCGCCGACGTTCGCGGCCACGGCCGCCAGAAGGGACACACCGAGGTTTATCGCGGCCAGGAATACAAAGTGGACCTGCTGCCGAAAGTGAAGTTGGACATCGTGGTTGCCGATGCGCAATTAAGTCAGGTATTGGACACCCTCTCCGCCGCCGCGCGTTCCGGCAAGATCGGCGACGGAAAGATTTTCGTCTCCACCATCGACGAAGCAATCCGCATTCGCAACGGCGACCGCGGGGAGGGCGCACTCTAAGTAGCGGCGCTGGGCGTGCCGGTCGAACAACCGGGCCCGTCTCGCCGCCGCTCGGTTGCTAATGGAAGGCACCGACATCGGCGAACTCGTCCGCCAGGCCATGATGGTCCTGGCCCTGATCGTAGTGTGCGCCAAGCTGGGCGGCGAGCTTCTGGCGCGCATCGGGCAGCCGCCCGTTCTCGGCGAACTCCTGGTCGGCGTTCTGCTCGGCAACCTGAATCTTTTCGGCGTCACGCTGCTCGATCCCCTCAAGACTAATTCGGTCATCAGTATCGTGGCCGAGATCGGCGCCATCCTGCTGCTGTTCGAAGTGGGGGTTGAATCGGACCTGGGCCAGTTGCTCTCGGTCGGATGGTCCTCGCTCTTGGTCGCCACGCTCGGCGTGATCGCGCCCATGGTGCTGGGCTACCTGGTTTCCACGCAGCTCCTTCCGGATGCCGGCTGGCTGACGCACTTGTTCATCGGCGGAACCCTGACAGCTACCAGCGTCGGCATCACGGCTCGCGTGTTGAAGGATCTGCGCAAGGCCAACACCAAGGAGGCTCGCATCATTCTGGGCGCCGCCGTGGCCGACGACGTGATCGGCCTGGTGGTGCTCGCGGTCGTCAGCGGACTGGTAACCGCCGCCGCATCGAACGGTGCAGCGGGCGGCGTGAATTGGCTAACGTGCCTTTGGATCGTGGCCAAAGCGTCGCTGTTCCTGGTTCTCGCGGTGATCATCGGCCGATTCTGGTCGCAGCGGGTCTTCATGTACGCCGCACGTTTGAAAGTCCCCGGCGCGCTGCTCAGCTTGTCGCTCTGCTTCTGTTTCGTGGTCGCGACTCTGGCGGGATTCGCGGGCCTGGCGCCCATCGTCGGCGCGTTCGCCGCCGGCGTAGTGCTCGAAGAGGTCCACTACCGGCCGTTCCTCGAACGCGGCGAGCGGCGCGTCGAAGAACTGCTATTCCCCATCACCACGCTGATTGTGCCGGTCTTCTTCGTCATCATGGGTGTTCGCGTGGACTTGCGCAGCTTCGCATCGCCGGCCGTGCTGGGATTCGCGGCCTTGATCACTCTGGTGGCGATCATCGGAAAACAGATTTGCGGCCTCGGCGTGCTGGAGCGCGGCGTCGACCGCATCGCCATCGGTGTCGGCATGATCCCGCGCGGCGAGGTCGGCCTGATCTTCGCCGGTCTCGGCGGCACTCTGGTGCTCAACGGGAAGCCGCTTCTGCCCCCGGCCATCTTTTCGGCGTTGATCCTGGTGATCATGTTGACCACCTTCATCACTCCTCCCCTCCTCAAGGTGGTGTTTGAACGCAAAACGAAGCCACCTTCGCCCGGCAACGAGGAGCCGGTCAGCGCCACAATCACGCGGGCGCACAGCCCCGGATAACAGTGTTAAGCCTAGCGTTTTCAATCAGGACGGCCGATTTCAGCATCCCCATTCACTAGGGAGATATCCCCATCGAGCCACCAATTGGGGCAGTTCAACCCATTCGTCTAGGAACGTCAATGGGGAGTGGCTTATACTTTCGGAAAGGTCAAACTTTATCAATATATGCACAAGCCCATCAAGTACGTCGAAAAAGCCGTAACAGTGAGCGCCGGAGCTGCTTGGGTTGTGTTCGATAAACTCAACCAGATCAAGCAGAACCCGTCCTTCACACCAGCCTGGTCCGAAAAGCCGCTGCTCAAGAGTTACGAGAAGCAGAAACCCAAGCTGGGATGGCCGCGCGAGACCGATTCGCTGTGCCCACGCTGCATCCCCGAGATCCGGCAACAGATTGTAGACGGCAAACTCCCCCACCAGATCCTGCTCGACGAAAAGGTCGGCGAAATCAAAGCCACCATCGTCGAACGCGACGGAAAAATCATGATGGTGAAGGAGTGCCCCAAGCACGGCGTCTTCGAGGACGTGATGGCGATCGACACGGAGTTCTTCAAGCATCTCGAAGAGGTGTTTCCGGGTCGCGATATTCGAGCGCACAACGACGAAAAGCTGCACAACCACGGCACCAGCACCATCACGCACGGACGCGGCTCGGTGCTCACTGTCGACCTGACCAATCGCTGCAACATGATGTGCGATCCGTGTTTCATGGACGCCAACCAGGTCGGCTTTGTGCACGAATTGACTTGGGACGACATCAAGACGCTGCTCGACAACGCCGTTTCCATCAAGCCGCGGCGCCAGATGTCGGTGCAGTTCTCGGGCGGCGAGCCGACGCTGTCGCCGTACTTCCTGGACGCGGTTCGTTATTCACGCAAGGTCGGCTACAACAGCGTGCAGGCGGCCACCAACGGAATCGAGTTCGCGAAGAGCCCCGAGTTTTGCCGCCAGGCCGCCGACGCCGGGTTGCGCTACGCCTATCTGCAGTTCGACGGCATCGGCAACGACGCCAACTCGCATCGCGCGGTCGGCAATCTGTTCGATGTCAAGATGCGCGCCATCGAGAACCTGTGGGCGGCGGGCGTCGACATCGTGCCGGTGATCACCATCGTCAACGGCATCAACAACGAGCAGGTGGGCGCGGTGGTGCGTTTCGCGCTCGACAATCCAAAGAAGATTCCGTTCCTCAGCTTCCAGCCGGTTTCGTTTACCGGACGCGATGAGGCTGTCACGGACGAGCGCCGCAAAGCCCAGCGCTACACCCTTTCGCATCTCGCGCATGACGTGAAGAATCAGGTTGGCATTGGCGAGCCGGTACGCGATTGGTTCCCGATCTCCTTCATGAGCACCTTCTCCGATTTCGCGGATCTGGTGCATGGGCCGGAAGCGACCTGGGGACAGTTGAGCTGCGGCTGCCATCCCAATTGCGGCATCGGCATGGCCGTCATGTGCGACAAGCACACCAAGGAAGCGGTGCCAGTGACCGCGTTCTTGAACGCTGATCGGCTGGCCAAGGATGTGGCGCGCATCAACGACGCCGCGCGCGGCCGGTTCCTTTCGGTGGTTGGCGTGACGCTTTCGCTGCTCCGCAACTACAATCCGTTCACTTCGCCGACGCATTTCAAGCTGACGGACCTGGTCAAGAAGTTCGACAAGTGCTTCGGCATGTCGAACAAGGCGCGCACTGGGGCCTACGGCAAGGTGACTGGCGATCGCACGCTGGCCGACATCCAGCAGCGCCGCGAGGACCGCTGGAACTTCCTGTTCGTGGCCGGCATGTGGTTCCAGGATCTGTTCAACTACGACTTCCGCCGCACTGAGCAGTGCATCATCCCCTACGCGACGCAGGAAGGCGAAATTTCTTTCTGCGCGTACAATACCGGCGTGGGCTGGCGGAACATCATCGAGAAGATGCACATGACCGCGACGCTTACCAAGTGGTACGACGAGCACGGGCGGCATGAGATCTTCGCCGGCGGCAAGGCGGTCGGGCTGGAGAACAAGTCGCATTCACTGGTGCTGCGCGACGACGACGTGCACCACGCCAAGCAGACCGATCTCGACAAGCTCGGCATCGCCAAGACCGCTCGTGAGGAAAAGACCCGGGCGCGCGACGAGAAACTCAAACAGCAGGAGAACGAGCGCATGGCCAAGCTGTATCGCCAGCATGTGCTCAAGGAGCAGCCCGGCGAAGCGCTGGTGCAGCTCGCTCCGCTCCCCAAGGCCAAGGCCGCCACGGCGGCCGACGAGGCCCGCGAAGAGGTCGGGTCTTTCGGAGATTGAGGCAAGCGGAGATTAGACCAAGACGACAGACAACCAGAGGGAAGAAGAAAAGCCGCTCGGCTCACCCCGGGCGGCTTTTTTGTCAGGCCACACGATTGATGAGCGGTATCGAAATCTACATCAATTGCGAACAGAAGGACGACGCAAGGTCTGACGAACGGCGAGCTACTGATTGGACAAGCCTCGGAAGTCCCAAACGTAATTCCACGTCTGTTCACCGCCTAAGCTGAATCCGGAAATAGAGAAGGGAGGGAAGGCGTTTTCTGAGAGCGTTCCCACAGCTCGCTGCTGGCTCACGATGACCCCTACCTCACCTGTGGGATAGGGAAATTGTTGCGGCGAAGGGCCTGAACCACAGCTTGGCGACTGGTTCAATGGCGAACAGTAGAACCCAGGAAAGGATATTTCGCCTGCTGTCGCCAATACACTCCGAGACGCTACAAATGACGGCGTGCTGCTGCCTGGCGGGTAAATCAGCAATTTGACCGTCACCACGCTTTGGGTATCACCTCCGGTCCAGTGTACGCTAAAGGCGCTAGACACCTTGGTGCCCGGTTGCAGATCCGTAGTGATCGAGACCGGCGGCGGTATCGTCTCGGTATCGCTGAATCCCTTACCGGTGACCTCATAAGTTCCGCCAGAGATTGCGCCAGTTGGTAGGCTCGCAGAATAACTCACGATTCCATCGGAATTGCTCGCTGTCAGTTCCAGAGGAATAGCTCCCAAACCACGCAATGTGATGGGGCCGAGGTCGAGGGTCTTCGGAAAAGAAGCCAGGCAGAATCCAGGTTGCGGCGGGAGGTGGTCTGAGTATTGAATTTCACTCGTTTGAGGCGGGTTCGGGAAGTTGATCCCAGAACCTTCCAAGAACATCGCCGTAACCGCATCGGATGGAGACGACCCGCTGCTATCACTAATGGTAGTCTTTTTCCAGTCAATCGTAGCCATTCCAACTGGCGTCGGATCGACGCAAGCACCGCCGCCGTCGTGAATGCTGACACTCACGAGTTGGCTGGCGCTGGTCACTTTGTCTGTCAAATAGATCGGGACGTTGCATCCCTGATGGCGCAGTTGCGCTCGGCCGGGAGAGCCTATGGAAACGCCAGGGGGGGCCGCATTCGCGAATGTTGCGTTCACCTGATCCACTCCGGAAAATCCGGGAGCGGGTCCAGCATAAGTGACCGGCATCGGCTCTAATAGAGAAGAGACGTTTGGGATGTCAGGGATGCCGAGAACTAAGCTCGGGTTGAAAATCGAACCCACGCTCTCAACGAGGTTGTCGGAAGCGTTGTACTGCCAAGGGACGCCGTCCATCCTATCCGAAAATAGACCAAGACCTGTTAGCCAAATAGCTAACCCATAATCGCTGGTTGGATCGAGGCTATCTTGCGGAGTATTCAAGCTCAAGCTGCCGTCAGCGTGGATATTGAAGGCGGAAAGTTGGCTACAACCACTCATGTCTTGTGTAAAGATTCCAATCGCACTCGGTGCGACCGCGATCATAAAGGGAGCGCTCTCACCAGTGGCCGTTGCGATCACAATACTTGCGATCTCGGCTCCTCCAATGTCGGTTGGCACGACAGCATCAACTTGCGACGTGGACACATAATACAGCGCCGACGGTATCCCATTGAAGGTAACCGACGTACCAGCAAGTTGTGTCGGCCATGGATATTTCGCCGTGGTCGCCATGGGCGCAAGATTTTGGCCAGTGATTGCCACGAGCATTTGCGGCGCGATGTCTGCTGGTCGCGCAGACATGGTTGCAGCGTTCTGTACATTCCTGATCAAGGGAGTCTGCCCGAACGCCACAGCAGCCGTAAAAGCGAGTAACAGGTAGGCATTTGTGACACGCATTTCTGTATTTTAAAGCATTATCGCTGTTGCTAACAAGTTTGCTTTTGTTTTCGGCTCCGCTAAAAAAGGCCTACCTGATCGCACGCTGGCCGACATCCAGCAGCGCCGCGAGGATCGTTGGAACTTCCTGTTTGTGGCCGGCATGTGGTTCCAGGATCTGTTCAACTACGACTTCCGCCGCACTGAGCAGTGCATCATCCCCTACGCGACGCAGGAAGGCGAAATTTCTTTCTGCGCGTACAATACCGGCGTGGGCTGGCGGAACATCATCGAGAAGATGCACATGACCGCGACGCTTACCAAGTGGTACGACGAGCACGGGCGGCATGAGATCTTCGCCGGCGGCAAGGCGGTCGGGCTGGAGAACAAGTCGCATTCACTGGTGCTGCGCGACGACGACGTGCACCACGCCAAGCAGACCGATCTCGACAAGCTCGGCATCGCCAAGACCGCTCGTGAGGAAAAGACCCGGGCGCGCGACGAGAAACTCAAACAGCAGGAGAACGAGCGCATGGCCAAGCTGTATCGCCAGCATGTGCTCAAGGAGCAGCCCGGCGAAGCGCTGGTGCAGCTCGCTCCGCTCCCCAAGGCCAAGGCCGCCACGGCGGCCGACGAGGCCCGCGAAGAGGTCGGGTCTTTCGGAGATTAAGGCAAGCGGAGATTAGACCAAGACGACAGACAACCAGAGGGAAGAAGAAAAGCCGCTCGGCTCACCCCGGGCGACTTTTTTGTTGGACATGAATCGCTTCTCGAACGCGCGTGAAGCGAAAGAATTCCTGGTCGCCCAGATTGTTGCCGAGGCCCAGATCGAAGGTGTGCCGCTCGCCGAAGTTGAGCGCAAAATGCTGTACTTCTCAGAAACTCATTGGGCGCCGGACGACATCATGGAGACGAACGAGAAGTTCGACGAAGAGTACGATCAGCAAGAATACGAGGAGAAGATTTCCGCCCTTGCCCGCAACGCTCGCCAGCGCGCCCGCGAGACGGACAAGCAAGAGATGGAGGCATGGGAGGACGCGATCCGCGTCCTCCGCAAAGAAGACCACTACATTCTGGTGATGATCGACTGAGTCAATGGAACCGAAGGTCCTTCATTGGAAAATGCTTCCGATTCTGCGTCCAGAGTAGCAACCCATGAGCAGAGGCCGTTGCGGCAATCAGCGCGTCGCCAAGTGCAAGGGCATGGCTCGCACGAAAAGCTCGGAGGTAGTCGCCTGCTAAACGGCCGACTTCGTCATCGACGGCAAGGCAGGTCATTCCGGTGAACACTCGCTCGATCGAATCTCTCTCGCGATCACGCATGCCCTGACGGATCTCCGCAAGGGAGACTGGCGAATAGAATAGTGGCTCGCCCGCATTGACCAGATCAATCCAATGTCCGATCAGGTCGGGTTTTCTCTGTCGCAGAACCTCGATGATGACGTCGGAATCGAGCAGAGTACCGCTCATTTCCAAATGCGCTTCATGCGATCATCTTTTCGAAGGCTCCGAACATACTCGTCGGTATCGGGAAGATCAGTTCTGTCCTTCCACAGGCCTACCGCGGACAGTAGCGCCGCCTTCCGTTCAGAAGTGTTCGCTACATACTTTTCGCGGACGGCCTTCCGGACGAGCTCCGATACAGTGCTGCTGGACTGCTTGGCTTTAACCTTGAGCACTTTCCAGAGTTCGTCTTCAAGATAAAGCTGCGTGCGCCTCATGATGTATATTGTACATCGCTTGGCTCGCAAACGGCGCGCTATCCTGGTAGTCACTATGAAATGGCTCACGCTCCTGTCCCTCCTCTCCTGCCTGCCTCTATCCGCCGAGGATCCACATATGAGCGCTCCAGAACGAACCCAAGTCCTCAACTGGCTCGACGAATCGCACAAGGAATTTTTCGCCGCCATCGAAGGAGTCACCGACGAACAGTGGAAGTGGAAGCCCGCGCCCGAGCGCTGGTCGGTGGGCGAAACCGCCGAGCATATCGTGCTGGCCGAAGCCATGCTGTTCGACTTCGTGAAACAGGCCATGGCGGCGGCTCCCAACGCGGCCTGGGAGGAGAAAACCAAGGGCAAGACCGAGTTCATCGTGCGAGTGATGCCGTCGCGGCAAGGCAAGGCGCAGGCTCCCGAGCCGATTGTTCCCCACGAAAACCTCACTCGCGCCCAGGTGAAGGAGCGCTTCGACAAGCAGCGCATCGCGATCGTCAAGTTCGCCACATCCACCGAAGCGCCCTTGAAGGAACACACCGCTGAACATCCTTTCCCGGTCTTCAACACACTGAACGCCTATCAGTGGCTCATCTATGTGCCGCTCCACACCATGCGTCACGACAAGCAGATCGCCGAAGTGAAGGCCACGCCCGGATACCCGAAGTAAGTACTGGGTCGACCCGATTCACTCCCAAGTACTCGCGCTGTAGAATTGAAGGGTGAAAGGGAAACCCATGCTACGAAGTTCATTCTCACTATTCCTAACGGGGCTGCTTTGCGCCGGCGCCGTGCAACTCTCGGCCCAGCAACCTACCGATCCGCCTAAGGTGCTTCGCATTTTCGTCGAGGACGTCAAGGAAGGAAAGGCGGCCGGGCATGAGAAGTCCGAAAGCGCCTTTATGGAGGCGTTCGCAAAGGCCAACTACCCGGCCAACATTTTGGGAATGACCGCGATGACGGGCACTTCGCAGGCCTGGTTCCTGGAAGCGCATGACTCTTTCGATTCGATTTCGAAGGCCGAGGCGACGCTGGACAACTCCGAGTTCCAGACGCTCGATTCGCTCGACGCCGAGTTCCGCTCCGGCAGCCACTCCTGGATCGCGGTGTACCGCCCCGACATCAGTTTCCACGGGCAGGAGATGATGCAGGGTCTGCCGAAGTCGCGCGTCTTCAACGTCATCACGCTGCGAGTGCAGAACGGTCACGACGACGATTTTACGGAGCTCGGCAAAATGGCGATCGACGCCGCGCAAAAAGCGATTTACGATCAGCCGGTGGTGGTCTATCAGATCGTTTCCGGGCTGCCTAACGGCACTTACTTGTTTTTCGAACCATCCACCTCGCTAAAGGCGCTGGACGGCGCCCCGGAGCGTTCGCAAGCGTTGATGCAGGCCATGGGCGACTCGGGAGCGAAGCGCTTTGCGAAACTGGAAAGCGATGCCATCGCCAGTTCGCAGGCGCGGCTGTTCCTACTGAACCCCCGAATGAGTTACGTCTCCAAAGACTTTGCGGCCGCCGATCCCAACTTCTGGAATCCGAAGCCGCTCGAGAACCCGCCGGCCCGCAAGTCCGCCGCGAAGGCCAAACCAAAAACAGCGGCCAAGTAGTCCAGGACGGCCGCGATGAAGGAATCCGACGCGCTTCGACAGCACGTGCTCGATCTGTTGCGAAGCAAAAACGCGCACGCCGATTTCGACGCCGCCGTTGCGAACTTCCCGTCGAACCTGCGAGGCAAGAAGCCCCCGGGCGCTCCGCATACCGCCTGGCAGCTCGTGGAACACCTGCGCATCGCCCAGTGGGACATTCTTGAATTCAGCCGCAACCCGAAACACATCTCGCCAGACTGGCCGAAAGGTTATTGGCCAAAAACCGAAAAGCCGCCCAGCGCGGCCGCGTGGAACAACAGCATCCGGAGCTTTCGGGCCGACTTGATCGGGATGGCCAAGCTGGTGGCTGACAAGAAGAGCGACCTGTTCGTGCCCATTCCGCATGGTGACGGACAAACGCTGCTGCGAGAAGCGCTGCTGGTAGCCGATCACAACGCTTATCATGTCGGGCAGATCGTACTGCTGCGCCGGTTACTGGGCGCGTGGAAGGACTGAGTTTTCATTGGAGAGAAAAAATCAGGAGCCAACCGGAGTAACGTCGCTGTCATAGTTCTACAGTTGGGTCGATTTATCTTGCCCGAACCGCTGCTTTCGTGTAAACTAATCCTCTTTGCATGCGGTATGGTTATTGTTTAATACTACTTCCGCTATTTTGTTGCGGACTTTCCTTCTGCCAGCCCTATACGATTAGCACTGTCGCCGGCACGGAACGCCTTCTCGACGGCAAACAGGCCGTCGCCGTTCCCTTGCGCGGTCCCATTGCGGTTGCAGTCGACAGCCAGGGTAATGTCTACATTGCCGATCGGGATGACAACCGCGTACGGAGAGTAAGTGCCGCCGGGGTGATTTCCACTTTTGCCGGTACCGGCCAGGCAGGCTATAGCGGAGACCGAGGCGAAGCCAAATTCGCGCGGCTCAACAGCCCGCTTGCCGTAGCTCTGGACTCTAAAGGAAATCTTTATATCGCCGATTACCTCAACTCTGTGGTGCGAAGAGTTTCGCCGGATGGCGTCATTAACACTGTTGCGGGCAATGGAACCGTTGGCTTTTCGGGAGACAATGGTGCGGCTCTTTCCGCCCAAGTCGATCCCATAGGGATCACCTTAGATTCCAAGGATAATTTGTACATCGCGGATGGACTCAACTTTCGTGTAAGGAAGGTCGACGCGAAAGGCGTAATTACCACCATCGCAGGCACTGGTAAGGAAGGGAATACCGGCGACAATGGGCCGGCGTTGAGCGCTCAGATCGAACTTCCCAGTGACATTGCCGTAGATCAGGATGGCAACGTATTTGTCGCGACTTTGTATTGGGTGCGGAGAATCGATGCTGTTTCCGGAAAAATTACGACTGTCGCCGGAAGCGGGACCTTCGGATTCATCGTCGATGGCGTAGCAGCCACTCAAGCGCTCCTGGCACCGTCCGGATTGGCTCTCGACAACCACGGAACACTGTTCATAGCAGACGTGAATCGCAATCAGGTGCGAAGGGTGGATCTGGCGAGCGGCCTGATCGCCACCGTGGCCGGCAACGCTTTTGTGGGGTTCTCGGGCGATAACGGATCGGCGTTTCAAGCGGAGCTCAATTCGCCTTACGGGCTCGCGTTGAACGCAGGCGGGGATGTCTACGTGTCTGACTTAGGAAATGCGCGGATTCGCAAGGTATCCGGCGGCATTATTACCACCGTGGCCGGAACCGATATTCGCGATGGAGGGCAGGCAACTTCCGTGTTTCTGAACTTCCCGGGCGGAGTGGCCGTGGACGCCTCCAAGAACTTCGTCTTGGCCGACACCGGCAATCTCGAGGCCAGGCGATTCACGGATGGCGGATCTATCAGCGGCTTCGGACAATTGCAGATGGGCAGCAGTCCGTTCGCTGTCGCCGCCGATCAGGGAGGAAACTTCTACGTCAGTGATAGCGAGCCGCGTTTGCTCAGGATTACGCGAGATGGCGTGACCACGATTGTGGCGGGCAACGGCACGGATGACTACACCGGCGATGGCGGGCCAGCCACATCGGCGAGCATCAGCAAGCCCACCGGCGTCGCCGTAGATACTGCCAACAACATTTACGTGTCTGACTATCGAAACAATCGCATCCGCAAGATCGCGCCAGGCGGTCTGATCAGTACGATTGCAGGGAACGGAAAGATCCTGGCATCGGGTGATGGCGGCCCGGCACTGTCAGCGGGGATCGATCCCTATGACATCGCCACAGACGACAAGCTGAATTTGTACGTGGTCGATAATTTCAACAGCCTGATACGGAAGATAGATCCGAGCGGGACCATTACGACTGTTGCCGGGACCGGCACGCCCGGCTACTCGGGAGACGGCGGGCGCGCCACTGACGCGATGCTGCAGTTTCCCACCGGTGTCGCGGTGGACAAGGCTGGCAATCTTTATGTTGCCGACAATGGCAATTCCGTGGTTCGCCGAGTGACCGCGGGAGGACTCATCACGACCATCGCTGGCAACGGGACTTCGTTTCCCGGTTCCGGGGATGGTGGTCCGGCGATCTCCGCGCAACTCGATCCGTTTCGAGTCGCTGCCGATTCGAACTTGAACATCTACGTCACCGACAAGGCCAACGATCGCGTCCGGAAGCTGACACCGAAGGGCGGGGTTCCCAGCGCCATGACCGTCGTCAGCGGCAATCAGCAGATCGGCAACGTGAACATCCAGGTAGGATCGCCGCTGGTTGTAAAGGTCGCCGACCGGAATGGGGCCGGTCTGGCGGGAGTCCTCGTGACGTTCACGGCTTCGCCCTCTGGCAGCGCCATCTTCAGTTTGTCGACCGCGATCACGTTGAATGACGGAACAGCCAGCACGAAGGTAACGCTTGGGTCGTTGGTCGGTGCGGTTACCGTTACAGCCTCAGCGGACGGCGTACCAAGTGTCTCGTTCACCCTGACTGCTGTGTCGCCAACCGCTCCCGTTATTTCGACCGGCGGTATTGTGAGCGCCGGCCTGAGCACTCCGCGAGTCACGGCCCTGGCCGTAAACTCCATCGCAAGTATCTTTGGCAATCAGTTCGCTCCCGTTGGAACCAATCGCCAGGTCAGTCCGGCTGATCTGGTCAGCGGCAAAATCCCAAACAACCTCGCCGGCGTGTGCGTGATCTTTGGAACGCAGCGCGCTCCGATCCTGGTGGTTGTCGCGAACCAGCTCAATGTCCAGGTTCCCGAATTGCCTCCCGGGCCGGTGAGCGTGCAAGTGATCACCAAGTGCGATACGCCGCAAGCGGAGACCAGCAACGCATTGTCGACGCAGATTCAGGCCGCCGCTCCGGAGTTCTTCTATTTCACCCACACCGCCAACGGGCACAACCCAGTCGCCGCGGTGAATGCTGTCACTGGGGCGTACATTGGCGCTCCGGGGCTGATTGCCGGTGTGACGTTCGTGCCCGCAAAGCCCGGCGACATCCTCACGATCTTCGCCACCGGCTTTGGCGCCACCGATCCCGCAATCGCGCCTGGCGAGATTCCAAGTG
Source organism: Terriglobia bacterium (assembly GCA_963792065.1). Taxonomy (GTDB): domain Bacteria; phylum Acidobacteriota; class Terriglobia; order Bryobacterales; family Bryobacteraceae; genus Palsa-89. The sequence goes on along the minus strand of CAWBUU010000001.1, from coordinate 2,672,501 downwards.
CGGCTGCCCAGATAGCCGCGAGCTTCAGCATTTCATTTGGCGGCGTGACGCTCGCTCCGTCTGACGTTCTTTACGTCGGTGTCTCAGGCAACGCCGGCGTCTACCAGTTGAGCATCCGCGTGCCGGATGAAGTCGGCGACGGCGACCAGCAGTTCGTCATTACGATCGGCGGTGTCGCTTCCTCCGCGGGGGGCTTCATCACGGTTCAGCGCTAGCGCTACTCTTCCCGCAGGATCTCGAGCGGCTTCTGGCCTAGAATACGGAAGCTCGCCATCCAACCGGCGACATTGGCGATCAGGGCCGTTGCGACCACGGCGAGCAGGCTTGGCAGGATCGGGAACGAAAGTTGCGCGTCCAGCAGGCGCTTGAGCAGCAGATTCGCGAAACCGTTCGCTAGCAGCGCCCCCATCAGCCCGGCTACTGCACCGAGAAACAGAAACTCCACCGAGAAGATTCGGCTGACACGCCAGCGCGTGGCGCCCAGCGTCTTGAGAATCACCACCTCGCGCATACGCCGGAAGCGCGTGCCGGCCACACTCGACGACAGAATGATCGCGCCCGCGAGAATCGCAAAAAGCGAGATGAAGCGGATCACGGTTGCGATCTGGTCCACCACGCCTTGGAAAGTCTGCAGAACATCCGCCAGATTCACCACCGTCACTGTCGGGAATCGCTGGTACAACTTCTCTTGCAGCGCCGAAACCGTGGAAGGCTCGGCGCGCAGGCTGCCATAGTAGACCAGCGGAAACCCGTCCAGAGCGCCTTTGCTGAAGATGAACTCGACGTTGCTCGCCAGATGAATCGAATCGACTCGATGGATGCAGGCGACACGCGCCGAAAATTCCTTGCCTGAGATGGACCATCGCGTGATAGCGCCCGGCTCGATGTCCAGGATCTTGGCGGCGTCTTCGGCGATGCAAAGCTCGGGACTCGGCGGCGGGTGTTGCGGGCTCCACCAGGCGCCGCGAACGATCTCGACATCGCTGGACATTGCACCGGCCGAAGTGACCGAGCGAGCGCTGCGGAATCGCCGTGCCCAACCCTTCAACTGCATGTTGAGAATGTCGCGGCCGTTGACTTCGAGCAGCTTGGCGGCGCGCCGCCCCGATGAACTCGGGAGGAGCTTCCACGCCGGGCTGTTGTTTCACCAGGTTCACCACGGCGTCTCGATTGGCCGGCGCGATATCGAGCATGAAGACATTCGGCATTCCGGGCGGCGCGGTGCGTCGCATTTGTGCGATGACGCCGTGCTCCACCAAATAGACCGTGAGCGTAAACATCACGCCGATGCCCAGCGCCACCAGCACCGATTGGGCATGATTGCCGGGGCGGTACAGGTTCGCGATGCCATGCCGCACCGACGTCGGCAGGTTGCGGCGGCCCAGAGCGCGCAGCCCGCGCAGCATCAGCCAGGCGATCCCGGAGAGTCCCGCGAGGCCGCCCACCAGGGCGCCGGTGAAGTATTCGCCGATTCGCCACATGTCGGTGCGCGTTCCGGCGGTAAACGACATGGCGATTCCGCCGAATCCGATCACGATGCAGATGCACGCCAGGATCGACGCGCGTTCCTGCACCAGGCGAACGCGCCAGGTCGGTTTGACCTCTGCCATCTCTCGTCGCAGAATCAAATTCGGGCGGATCCGCCGGATGCCCAGCAGCGGCGGCAGCGTGAACAGCAACGTCGCCAGCACTGCTATCCCGATGCCTTGCGCCGCGGTGACGAAATCCAGACGCGTGGATGGCTCGATCTGGAAATAGCGTTCAAGAAATTGTGGAAAGGCCGCCTGCACGACAAATCCGAATGCGACACCGAGCAGGCCGCCGGCCAGGCCGAGCGCAACGGTCTGGATGACGTAGATGCGCATCAAGTGTCGCGAGCGCGCGCCTAGACATTTCATGATGGCGATGGAATCCAGGCGCTGCTGGATGTGCGCGTGAATCGCGGTAGCGACGCCGATGGCGCCGACGATCAACGTTATCAGGCTGACCAGGCTGAGAAACATCGTTGCGCGGCTCAGGCTACGGCTGATGATTGGATGCGATTCGCGATAGTCGACGATCAGGGCGTCCGGAAACGCCTTCTTCAATTGATCGCGCACCTGCTCGATCGAGGGCGCGCCCGGATCCAGGCGGAAAAGGTAACGCTCCGCGGCCCGGCTTCCAGGCAGCATGAGACCGGTGCGGTCGAGGCCCTCGCGCGTCATCATAACGCGCGGGCCGACGTTCAGGCTGCCCAGCATGCGATCCGGTTCGAAGACCACCTGGCCGACTATGCGGAACGGCTTGCCGCCCAGCCGCAGCGTGTCGCCAAGCTTCATGTGCAGGCGCAGCAGAATATCGTCGGAGATCGCGACCGTGTCGGCAGTCAGAGCGCTCGACAGGCGTGCCGCCGGCGACAGTCGAATCTCACCGTAGAACGGATAAAGCTTCGGATCGACGGCCTTGATCGAGACCAGCATCGGGGCGCTTCCTTCGCCGGCCGAAGCCATGGTCAGGGTTTCGGTGATCCAGGTCCGCTCGACACTCTGGTGGCTCAGATCGCTCAAGACCTTGTTTTGATCGGGCGTCGGCAATTCGAATATGCGAACCGAAAGATCGCCCGCCATGAGCGTGCGTGCCTGGTCGGAGAGCATTTGGTGAAATGAGCGGCTGAATCCGCGAACGCCGGTCAGCGAGCCGATGCCGACGGCGACGGCCAGAACCACGAATAGAAATTTGAACGACGACGAGCGCGCTTCGCGCCATGCGATTTTCAGCGCAGTCGACCAGGAGAATCGCATGTCAGTCTCCCTCGACGACGAGACCGTCGCGCAACACGATGCGGCGGCTGGCGCGGCTGGACAACACCGGATCGTGCGTGACCAGAACCAGAGTTGTTCCTTCGCGCTGGTTGAGAGAAATCAGCAAATCGAGAATGTGCTGGCCATTCTGGCTGTCCAGGTTGCCGGTGGGCTCGTCCGCGAGCAGAATCGGCGGGCGCACCATGAAGGCGCGAGCCAGGGCGACACGCTGTTGTTCGCCACCGGAAAGCTGCACCGGATAGTGTGAAGCGCGGTCGAGCAGGCCGACGCTTTCCAGAAGCTCTCGAGCGCGCTTGCGGCCTTCGGGGCCCGAGCCGCCAGTCAGCTCGAACGGCAGCAGCACATTTTCTTCGGCTGTCAGCGTGGGCAGCAGATGATACGACTGGAAGACGAATCCGATTTTGCGGCCGCGCAACATCGCCATGTGGTCTTCGTCGAGACCGGTGATGTCTTCGCCGTCGAGCAGGATTTGACCACTCGTCGGGCTGTCCAAACCGGCCAGCAGACCCAGCAGCGTACTCTTGCCGCTGCCCGACGGCCCCATGATGGCGACGAACTCGCCGTGCTGGATGTCAAAATCGATCCCGCGCAAGATGTCAACTTTGTGCGTCGCGGTCTGGATGCTCTTGGTCAGAGCCGACACCCGAATCGCGGGTGTGTTGTTGGGGTGCTGCTCCAATTTTCTATTATGGCACTAGGTGAGGATTTTCCTCGTAGTTGCGTTCGCGGCTCTGCTCGAAATTGGGTGCGGCGGTTCGAATAAAGAACCCGCGCCAGTTGGGCCGGCGGCCAGCGAAGCGCCAAAGCCCGCAACGGCTGCCGACGATCGGCCTGTCATTGTGGCGTTCGGCGACAGCCTCACCGCCGGATTTGGCGCCGAGCCTGGCCACAGTTATCCGGATTACCTCCAGCGCGATCTCGATCAGGCCGGACTCAAGTGGCGCGTGGCGAACGCGGGCGTCAGCGGAGACACAACTACCGACGGCTTGAACCGCCTGGCCGAAGTCATCAGCCAGAGGCCGCGCATCGTGATCGTCGAATTCGGCGCCAACGACGGGCTGCGCGGATTGCCCATCGAAACGACGCGCGCGAACCTGGGGCAGATCGTTACAACACTGCACGACGCGGGCGCAACGGTGGTGCTGGCAGGCATGACACTGCCGCCAAACTATGGCCCCGACTACATCCGGTCGTTCGAGAAGATTTATCACGATCTCGCGGCGCGGTACAAACTGACTCGCATTCCGTTCCTGCTCGAGGGAGTCGCGACCCGGCGCGAGCTGATGCAGCGCGACGGCCTGCATCCCACCGCACAGGGAAACGAGATCGTCGCCCGGACGGTGTTGCGCTATCTGAAGCCGCTCATGAAACAGCCCTGAGCCGCGACTACAATAGTAGGCATGCTTTCGCGGCGCCGGCTCTTCGGGTTCGTGCTTTGCTTGATCACTCCAGCAAATGGCTCAGACTGGTTGACCTTCGGCGGCGATCCGCAGCGCACCGGCTGGGCGCAGCAGGAGAAAGACATCGATCGCCAAAACGTCAAGGACCTCACGCTGCTGTGGAAGGTCAAGCTCGACAATGACCCACGCGAGCTGACATCACTGACCGCGCCAGTAGCGGCCGAGTGGGTGGTAACGCCGCGCGGCATGAAGGAAATCGTTGTAGTGGGAGGCGCGTCCGACAATCTGTTCGCGATCGATGCGGCGACGGGCGAGATCGTCTGGAAGAAGATGTTCACGGCAGCAGGCGCACCGACTCAGACACCGTTCTGGCTGTGCCCCAACGCTCTGAACGCCACGCCGCTGATCGCGAAGAACGGACTCGATCTGCGCGTGTACACGATTGCGAGCGATGGAAAACTCCACGTGCTCGACATCCATAATGGCGAGGACAAGATTCCGCCGACGCAGTTCGTTCCTCCGTTTTCAAAGAACTGGAGCCTGGGATTGTTTCACAACGTGCTGTACACGACCACGTCCCAGGGCTGCAACGGCGCGAAGTCGGGCGTGTACGCGATGGACTTGTCGAGCGCGGATCGCGAGGTTAGTTTTTTCCAAGCCAGCACCAGTGGCGCGGGAATCTGGGGGCGTGCAGGAGCAGTGATCAGTCCGTCTGGCACGGTCTACGCGCAGACTGGCGACGGCCAATATGACGCGAGCGCGGGCAAGCTTCCGGACACCGTGCTGCAGCTTGCCGGGCCCGATCTCAAACTCGTTGACTATTACACTCCGTCCAATCACACGTACTTGACTCGCAAGGATCTCGACACCGGAAGCATGAGCGCGGTCTATTTTCAATTCAAGAAGTGGGAACTGCTGGCGTCGGCCGGCAAGGAAGGGATCATCGCGCTGTTGGACGCGAAGGCAATCGGCGGCGGCGATCACAAAACACCGCTCCATCGCAGCCCGGTGTGGGTGAACGAAGAGGCGGATTTCGCCGGCCGCGGTTTCTGGGGATCGTTTGCAACGTGGCAGGACGAGGCTGGCGAGCGATGGCTCTATGCGCCGGCGCTCGGAGCGCCTTCCACGAAGGCTCCCGCGTTCGCTCACACGAATGGCCCGGCGCCGAACGGTAGCATCATGGCGTTCAAGGTCGAGGAGAAAGACGGCAAGCCTTCGCTCGCACCGGCGTGGATTTCGCACGACATGAACGTGCCCGATCCACCGATCATCGCGAACGGCATCGTGTACGCAGTGTCCACCGGCGAATTCACGCGCCAATGGAAGCCGGATGGCGGTCTGTTCAACTCCAAGGAGCGCGCGGCGATGCACACCGGCAACGCAGTGCTGTACGCCTTCGACTCGGCGACCGGCAAGGAGTTGTTCTCGAGCGGCGATACGATGCCCGGCTGGACGCACTTCAGCGGCATCGCCATCTCGGCGGGGAGAATCTTCGTGTCGACCTACGACTCCACCCTCTACGCGTTCGGATTGAAGCAGCAGTAGAGCTCAGAACGTCTTGATGCGGATGTTGCGCGCTTCGATCTTCATGCCGTTCGGGGTCACGTGCAGTTGTACGCCGACCAGGCCGTCGCGCCTGCGATGCGCCGCATCGTCGTCGATGAACATGCACATGACGTGGCCATTCAGCAGGTGCGTGAGCGAATTGCCGCGCGCGATGATGTGGATGTCGTTCCAATCGTTGTTGTGGATGAACGTCTTCAACTGATCCGACTCGCCGACCGATCCGATCGCGCCGGGCTTCGCGCCATCGGCGGCGTACGCGAGCTGCCCGCGCGGCGCAAGAAACCCGCGGCCACGTTCTTCGTAGAGCTGTCCGGTGTAGGTCTGCTGGGCGTCGATGTCGGCCTGATAGCCTTCGAGCGCCCACTTGGCGACGTCAGGCCGCTCAATGCTGCGGTACTGGAATCCGCTGTTGCCGCCGGTGATTCGATACTCGGCTTTCAACTCGAAGTCGGCTGGCCGGCCGCCGCGCCAGATGGAGAACGTGTTCTGCTTGGGCTGATGATCGACGTGTGTCTCGCCGACCATGGCGCCGCTCTCGACGCGCCAGAATGCAGGGTCCGCGTCCCAGCCATCGAGCGACTTGCCGTCGAACATAGAACGAAAACCGGTTTCCGCGAGATTTGGAATCTGAGCGTCGAGCCGAAGAAACAATCCAGACGCGATCGCCAGGAGTTCGCGCCGTCCGAATCTCATGACGACAGCATAGCGCGTCAGATACTGAGCAGATGGGCATCGACCGGCGCGCTGTTCAGGCGCGAAATGGCCAGCGCGTACCACTGAAGCTGGCGCTCGTAGTGCGCGCGATTCGGCGCGAGGTCCGCATCGGTCTTGAAGTCGACGATGTGCCAGCGGCCGGCGATTTCAAACAGCAAGTCGATCACGCCCTCCAAGACGCGTGAGGCGTCGAGCCTCAGCAGGATCGGAAATTCGCGATGCACGCGGCCGGATTGGCGGGATCGCTGGATGAGCGGGTGAGCGAGCGCGCCGCGGACCGCAGCACCCGCGTGGTGGATCTCTTCGGGACTCGCGCCCAACAACCTCCCGTGGACTTCAGCCAACGCGTCGAGCGTGGTTGGATCGGCGTCGAGCGGCGCGTCGCGCAGGATCGTGTGAACTAACGTGCCGAAGCGTGGCCCAGCAGGACGATCAGCAAGCTGAGCGACCGACTCATGCGTGACTGCAACCACGAGATCCTTCGGCGCCTCGGCCGCTTCCGTCGCGGTAAAAATGTCGAACCGCTTGACGATGGCGGACGCAGTGACGGCATCACGTTTCGTTTGCCAGCGCCGGTACGCGGCCAAACTCGGCGACTCGGAATCGGCTGGATTGCCGGTCAGGATCTCCTCTTGGCGGAGTCCGAAACTCACGGGCGCCGCGAGCTTCAACGAGTTGGGGTCCCACCAGACGACACTGTGCGGGCCTTGCTGCGGCGAGTGCAGCCCCGGACGGACGGAAGGCTCGTCCGAAGTGAAGATGGGCCGGTCGACTATGGACGCTTCGCCGAAGGTCGGACAGCCTTCGGCGCGTGTCGAATTGCGATAGCGGTCGCTCGCCGGGTAGATCCCTTTGTTAAGTGGGCCGACCCAGCCGTCCAATTCTTCGTCGCCGACCGCCGGGACCACCAGCAGATCGCGCGCGCGTGTCGCTGCGACATAGGCGACCCGCACTCCTTCGGCGCGTTCGCGCAGGCGCTCCTCCGGCTCGTTCTCGCGCAGTTCCCACGGCGCGCAGCGCAGCAGGCGCATGGCGCAAAGCCGCTGCTCGCCATCGACGTAACCGATCGGGATCGCCGGCCGCGATGTTGGCTGTAATGTCGGCGAGAATCACCACCGGAAACTCGAGGCCCTTGGCCGAATGCACCGTCATGAGACGCACGCCCGTCGGCGCCCTCTTCGAGCACCGGCGCTTCGGCGGACTCGGCCTTCTCCGCCTGCGCCTCCAATTCTTCGACGAATCCGCGAAACGAGATGCCGCCGGAAAGTTCGAAGCTGCGCGCCAGATCCGCGACGCGATACACGTTGGCGAGCACCTGGTGTCCGGCCGGCCGCAGAGCGAACCCGGCGTGCGCGCGCGTCGCCTCCAGCAGCGCGGTCACGGTGTCGGCGATCGGCCGGCGATTGCGCGCGCGATGGAGATCGGCGAGCATCCGAAGCGCATCGGCGAGATCCGACAACTCGGGCGCGGCCGTATCCGGTATCCGCTGGAAGGGATGCAGCCGGCCGACTTCGTGGCGAAAACGCAGCATCAAGTTGTCCGGAATCGCGAACAGCGACCCCTTCAGCGCGGCAAAGACCGACAGCTCGTCGTCCGGCCACTCGATGGCGTTGAGCGCGGCCCGCAGCGCCTCCACCTCCTCGCGGCTGTGGAAAGATTTGGAGCCAACCAGCAGATGCGGGATCTCGCGCGCCTCAAGACTCTTGACGTACTCGCGCGTGATGTCGGCGCCGAAGTTCGTGAATCGCCGGAACAGAATGCAGACGTGCCGATGCGACAGCGGTACCAACGTGGCCGGGTCCTCCGGGTCGCGCACCTTCCACCCGCTGTCGCGCATGAGCCATTCAACGAACGCAACGATCGCGCCGGGCAGACACTCGTTGATCGCGAGCTTCGACACGCGCGTGCTTCCGTACGGGCGAGGCACCGGCAGCGCGATGACGTTCGGTTGACCGTCGATCGGCGGTGTATCGCCGGCGAGCGGCGAGTAGGCGGCCTGGCCGGCTGCAGCGTCGTCCTGCATCTCTGGCATGGAACGCAGCATTCACGCAGTCCTGGATCGGACGCAACGCACGGAAGCTGGTGGTGAGCTGCACGACTCCGGCGCCGCGCGCTGCCAGCCGGTCGCGAATGTCGCGATACAGCACGACGTCGGCGCGCCGGAACTTGTAGATCGACTGTTTCGGGTCGCCCACGGCAAACAGCTTTCCAGGTGTGGGCGTGACCTGCAGCCAATCGGACTGTGCGGGGTCGTCAGCGGCAAGCAGGAGCAGAAGCTCAGCCTGGAGCGGATCGGTGTCCTGGAACTCGTCGATGAAAATGTGCGAGAAGCGTTTCTGCAGAAAGCGGCGGACTTCGGCGTTGTTACGCACCAGGTCGCGAGCAAGCAGCAACAGGTCGACAAAATCGAGCTTCCCGGCGCGGCGCTTCAGTTCGTCGTAGCGCGTGACCAGGTCCCACATTTCGGCGCGCAGCGTGGGAGCCAGGTCCGCGTCAGCCTCAATCTGAAACTCGTTGAGGTTCGAGAGCAGCTTTTCGCGCGCCGCCAGCACCTGTTCGCGCGGAACATTTTCCGCGAAGAAGCCGGATCCCTTCTGCGTGTTCTTTTTCAGATCGCGATGCAGCTTGATGAGCAGACTTTCCAGCGTGTCGTAGTCGCGGGATCGCGTGGCAGCTTCGGCCCGCTGAATCCACGTGACCAGCGCCTGTGCGGGACGCAGCGACCGCACCAGGTTGTCGCCCTGACGCCGGCAGAGCGACGCCGCCTCGGCGATCAGGTGCACTTGCTCGACGAGCGCGTCGACTTTGCCTTTGCGATCGAAGATGACGTGCCGCCACGGCGCAGGGTGATCGCGCCACTCGATCAGTTTCCAGCCGGCGTACTGAAGTTGCTGAATGGGCGGGCTGTTGTCCCAGGAATCGCGCCAAGCCAAACGCAGCAGCGCACGCCTGAGTCCGGGCGATCCCTGGCCCAGTTTGTCCTGGAACCAGGCGCGGAATGCGCGCTCGTAAATGCGCGTGGCCTGCTGCTCGGAGAGCTCCTCGAACGCGGGATCGACCACGGCCTCAACGGGCCGTTCGCGCAGAATCTGCGCGCAAAAGGAATGAATGGTCCCGATGCAGGCTTCTTCCAGATGTTCGAGCGCAGTCTCGATCGACGTGCGTTCTTCGGGCGACGCAGTGCGGTCGCGCGCGACGTCGAGCTCCTGGCGCAGGCGAAGCTTCAGCTCGCCCGCGGCCTTGTTGGTGAACGTGACCGCGACGATCCGGTCGATGGTGGTGGCGCCGCTCGCCAGCACCGCTACGATGCGCGCGATCAGTTCGGTGGTCTTGCCGGTGCCCGCCGACGCCTCCACCAGCAAGCTCTCGCCGAGCGAGGTACGGATGCGCTGCCGCGCCGCGCTGTCGTCGAGACGTGTTTCGACCGACGGCGTCATGGCAGGTTCCGGATCTCGATCAGCGGTTCCAGGCGTTCGGATTGCTTCCGTCTGGCGCGCTGCTCCTCGTATGGACCGCAAACCGCGCGATAGTCGCAATAGCCGCAGGCGCCACGCTGCGGAGCGGCGGGCAAAAATCCGTCGTCGATGAAGCGGCCGATGGTTTTGAGCACGCGCTCCAACCGGTCGCAAGAGTCCTGCGTGACTGGAATGCTGAACTGCGAAAAATCACCGCGCTGCGTGCAGAAGTACAGATGGCCGGACTCCACCGGCTGGCGAAGTAATTGCTCGGCGGCCAGGCTGTAGAGCAGTGGCTGAAGGATCGCACCGCCGCCAACGTACTGCGGCCGGTTTTGCGGCGCCTTGCCGGTCTTGTGATCGACGACGCGCAGCACGCCACGGGCAGCGTGCTTCTCCACCAGATCGATCGCGCCCCGCAATCGGATACCGTCCAGGATCACTGCCTCTCCGGTAGTGCTCGCGGGATCGCGATGCTCGTCCGGCGCCAGTCCGAACGCGAATTCGAAATGCACGGGCAGCCATTCGGACTGCGTCGCGGCCACCTGCTGCAGCCAGCCGCGCAGGTCAGTGCGCAGGTCCTCGACTTCGCTTTTCCAGACTCGTGGGATGGCGGGGGCCAGTCGTCTTCGAACTTTGCGGCGACGCGATCGAGCACATCGTCGGCGAGATCCAGCGCGCCTGGCAGACGTTCCGGCGTGACCGGAAGCCGGCGCGTCCTGCTGAGTTCGCGGAAGAAGTCGAATTGAACCGCGTGGAACAGCGCGCCACGAGTGAGAGGGTCCATTTGCTCGAGCGGCACGGACGCTTCGCGCGGCCGCAATTGAAGGATGGAGTGCAGCAGAAAGCGATAGGGGCACGACGCGAAGAGTTGCAGCGCGGACGGTGAGTAACTGTGGTGCGCGAAGCCATGCTGTTCGAGAACCGCGCGCGTGGCTGCGTCGGGATCCACAACTCCGTCGGCGGGCGTCCAGCGATTGCGCCAGCGCCAGGCGCGGCTGCGGAGCGATCGCGCCAGGTTCGGATTTGTCTCCATCAGGAATCGCGCGCTGCCCTTGGCCTCGGCTCGTGGAAGCTTCAGCGCGGACTGCAGCGATGCCAAATCGTACTCGGCGTCGTCGATCGCGATCTCGGGATCGGCGGGAGATGGCCAATCCAGCCGAGCAGGGGCGCTCTTCGAGGCGCGTTTTTCGAACTCCCGCAGGGACGGCAGCCGGCCTTCCGCCGCGCGGACCACTTCCAGAGCATAAAACGAAGGCACGCGAGGTCGGGCCTGCGGTACGTCCATGCGCGGATAGGAGACGACCAGTCGTTCGACGGCGGACGCAGCAGCGGATCTCAGCAGCATTCGCTCACGCTCGACACGATCGGTTTGTACTTCGAGCGGAGCGCCGAGTTTCGCGCGATGTTCGTCAATCAGCAGCGGGTCTTCGAGAGCGCGGCGCGGAAACAGACCCTCGGCCAGGCCAGGCAGCAGAACCAGGTCGAAACAGCGGCCGCGAGCCTCTTCGATCGATCCGACGAACACGTGCCCGTAGCGCCGCCGCGGCGGTTCGGTCCGCAACGCCCCGAGCCGTTCGGAGAGGACGTCGTAGACTTCGTCGAGCGAGGCGGGACCAACGTCGCTCATGGGCTGCAGCTCGTTGAGGACCGAAAGCACGGGTTCGGGCCGCAGCAAGGCAAGGCGCGCGAGGTCGTCGAGTGCTTCCAGCCATTCTCCCCAGTTCGCCGACTTCGGCAGCATGTCGAGGGCATCAATCAATGGCAGCGCAAAATGTTCCAGCCGTGCGAGCTGCTCGATGCGGCGCTCGATGTGCGGGCGATGCGATCTGGTCTTCTTTGTCGAGATCGCGGAGCTGGGCCTGCAGTTCGGCTTGCAAACCGCGCAGGCGGCGCGCCCACCGGTCGTGGCCACCGATGACGGCAGCGTCCACCAGCAATTTTTCCCAGCCGATCGGCGCGGAGATCGTCGGAAGTTCTGAAGCTGCGTCCGGTTGGTCGGGCGCAGGCGTTGCGATCGCGGAGCCAGGCGGCGGGGCAGGGAAGTTCGCCAGGACCTCGTCGTCGGGCGGAACCCAGATCGGTGCGGCCTTCTGCGGCGCTCCGCTCTCATCCAGCGGCGGAACCTGGCCGAGCGACAAATATTCGGCGAATCGCGAGGCGGAGCATCGCTCGGCGGCGCACGCGAGCAGCGCCAGGAACGCGCGGCCGGACGGTTCGGGACGTACGGCGCCACGGCTGAAATAGCCGGGGATCGCCGCTCGCCGTAACGCTTCGTCAACCAGCGGCTGATACTGATCGACGTTCCGCAGCAGGATCGCCATGCGATCGAATTGAGTCCCCCGCTCAGCCTCGGCGCGAATGCGGCGCGCGATCTCCACGCATTCCAGACTCTCGCCGGGAGCAGAGAACAGCAATTCGGGATCGGGCGGCGCTGCCGGAGGCTGTTCCGGCGAGAACAGCCAATGGCGCACACGGTCGAGCGTCGCCTTGGGCTTCGCATCGAGTTTTTCGGCAGCCAATCCAAGCATGGACTCGAGCGCCGGGACCGCCGGATTCTCGCCCGTCACAGCGGTTGCGAGCACGTCGGGCGACTGGGCGGCCACAGCGGCCAGAAGCTGTCTGATGACGGAGCGAGTCGACCGAAAGATCGAGCAGCACCAGCGGCAACTTGAGTAAACGGTGTTCACCCCGCTGCGCTTCTTCGGACGCGAGCTGAAGCAGGACCGGCAAATCAGCCAGAGACCGCTGGTCGAGTTCCTGCTCATACAACGCGAGCAGATGCGCGAGGTCCGCGCCCGGCGCACCGGCCACCGCCAGATCGTCGGCGCGCACGTTGTTGAGCCGAAGTTCGGCGATCGTTCGGGCGGCAGCGCGCGGAAAGCCCGGCGTCTGGGCGACCGGCGAAAAATAACTCAGTTTGTTTGCGCGATAGCGCCGAGTGAACCACCCGCGCGGCGATCGCTTCGGCGCCCAGGCGGCTGATCGGCGCGAGCGAACGGCGGCCCATCGGCTGCGTCGCCAGATTCGCCGCCAATTGTGTCAGCGTGAGCGCGTGAACGCCCTGGCAACCCTTGTCGAACGCCGCCAGCGCGAGTTCGCTCGCCGATGCGCGCGTCGGGCCAAGCACGAGAACTTCAGAATCGCGCGCCTGATCCCGGAGAAACTTGCCCGCACGCTCGAGCAGCAACAAATTCGAGCGCGATCGAACAAAATACCGGGCCACGAACAATTATATTCGGAGCGAAGCGTCAGGCGTGCGCCAGCATCACTTCTTCGATGATGCTGAACAACTCTTCCGGCCGGATCGGCTTGGTGACGTATCCGCGCATACCGGCTTCCAGGCATTTCTCGCGATCGCCCTGCATGGCATGCGCCGTCATGGCAATGATGGGAACACTTTTGGCGGTCGAAACTTCGCGCTGGCGCAAAATCCGCGTCGCTTCCAGACCGTCCAAGCCGGGCATCTGCACATCCATCAGAATCAGGTCGAAGCTGTGCTCATCGACAGCCGCGAGCGCCGCGTGTCCATCGCCCGCCACAACGGTTTGATGTCCCTGGGCCTCCAACAGCCGGACCACCAGCAACCGATTCACTGGATTGTCCTCGGCCACGAGAATCTTGAGCCTGGCTACGCGGTGGGAGCTGGCCGCGATCGAGCGGCGGCCGTCCTGGCCCGCATCGTCGCCGGCTCGCCCGCATTCCGCCACCCGAATCGTGAACGAAAACGTGCTGCCTTGGCCGGGAGCGCTGGATACCGAGATCGCGCCGCCCATCATCTTCACCAGGCTCGAGCAGATCGCCAGGCCCAATCCGGTCCCGCCGTATTTCCTGCTCGACCGACCCATCCGCTTGCCGGAACGGCTCGAAAATCAGTTTCTGCTGCGCATCCGAGAGTCCGATGCCGGTGTCGGTGACGTTGAAACGGAGCAGTCGCGCCGCCGGCCTGCGCGCTCTTTCGACCAAAACCTCGACATGCACCGACCCCGTCGCGGTGAACTTCACCGCGTTGTTGATCAGGTTCAACAACACCTGCCGCAGCCGGTTCGGATCTCCCATCCAGCGGTCCGGAACCTCGGGCCGGATCGCGGTGGTCAGAGCCCCAGCCCTTTTTGACGCGCCATGAAATCCAGCGCAGTGACGGCTTCTGAAACGCATCTGCGCAGCGAGAACGGAATCGATTCCAGCTCCAGCCGCCCGGCTTCGATTCGCGAAAAATCCAGAATGTCGTTGAGCAGCGTGAGCAGCGAATCGGCCGACGCCTTGGCGAGGTTCAGATATTCGCGCTGCTCTTCGGGCAGTTCGGCGCCGAGCACCAGTCCCATCATGCCGAGCACGCCGTTCATGGGCGTGCGAATCTCGTGGCTCATGTTGGCCAGGAATTCGCTCTTGGCGCGGCTGGCATCTTCGGCGCGCGATTTCGCGTCCGCCAGTTCAGCCGTACGTTCCCGGACCTTGGCATCCAGGTCGGCCAGCAGCGCCTCAAGCTCCGCAGTTCAGACGCTCGCGATCCGACAGCGCCATGCGCAACTGCTGGTACGATTCGTTCAACCGCACCGACATGTGGTCGAAATCATCCACCAACTGCGCGACTTCGGCGGGCGCCTGAGCCGGCAAATGGACTTTCTCGGAGTCCTCGCCCTGCATGGTGAACTTGCGAACGCGCTTCACCAGCAGCTCGAGCGGCGCAGTAGTGCTGGCGCCGATCACCGCCGCAAAGAGCAGCGACAGCGCGATCGCGCCCAGCAGCCACGCCATGGTCATTCCGTAGTAGCGTTCCGTCGGGCGATGAATCTCGGACGAGCGGCTGCTCGATCAGCACGCGCCAGTTGGTCAACGAGCAGATCGCGTCGCTGGCCAGATATCGGCTCTTGCGCTTCTTGGCGTCGGTTTCGTCCAGAACAAACGGGCCGCTGGCGCCCGACTGCAACGAAGCTTTGAGCACCGGCGCCTTGTCCATTGGAGCGAGCGCCGGATGAGTTTCCGGGCATGATTCGAATAGATCACTCGATTGCGCTGGTCCAGCACCAGAATGTCCGCGCTCTTAAGATTCCGGTAGTTCCGCGCGAATTCCTCGAAGCGCGCCAGGCGCAGCGACCCAACCAGAACGCCCAGCAACCCGCCACCTTTTCCGAATATCGGCGCCGTAATCGCCACCGTGGGCTGCAACGACGCCCGGCCAACGTACACGTCGGAGATCGTGGATGCCCGCGTGGCCTTCGTCCTGACGAAATATTCGCGATCCCGCATGGTGGCCCGATCGGGCAGCGGCCCGTCGCGCCGCGTCAACACCGGAATACCGTCCGGCATGCGGGGCGGACTCACCCCAATCGGTACGCCCTGGTCGTCGGCCACCGTCAAGGTTTGAAATCCTGGATAAATTTCGTGACTCTGCTCCAGCCAGCGATTCAACGTCTCGGTGTCGAAGCGGTCCTCATTGCTAATGGCGCGCGACAACATCATCAATGCGCGTTGATGCCGGGTAACGTACTCCTCTAAGTTCTGTTGGATGGCGGTGGAGGCTTCTTCCAGCCGCTGCCCGGCTTCAGTCTGCTGGCGCGCGGCGTACACACGTCCGTTAACGATGTTCAGCAGCAACAACGGCACCGCGGCCACAAGCAGAAAACCATGCGTCAGGTACGCTCGCAGCGGCCGTCGTTCGACGCTCTCGCCTTCGATGGCGAACCACTTCTGCAGCAGCGGAATGCTGATGAGCAGCTCAGCCAGCATCAGGTTCAGAAGGCCGTTCACCGGATGCTTGATCACCATCACCCAACCGCTGGGCGACGGATAGTTCAGCATGCCGATGTACAGCATGATCGCGAGCGGTGTTCCCACCGCCGCCCAATACGTCAGGTCGGCCAGGATCGGCAACAGGCGGCGCCGCGCCAGCCAGCCAACCGCGGGCGCCTCCAACAACAGAACCAGCGCCGTCTCCGGATGGCGGCCCGGCAGAGCATCCGGCATCACGGTAATCAACGCAGCCACCGCGCCGTACTTCGGCCCGTACAGCAGAGCGACCGTCAAATAGAACACGCCGCCCAACAGCAGCGTAGCATCTGAAAAAATTGCGAAATGCGGAAGGTTGACGATCAGGCCGAGAACGCCAAAGACAATCGTGACGCTGAACGCGCGCGCCGATGACGCTTTGGGCATACGCTTGGTTTCGGCCAAAAGACCTTAGTACTTTAGGCGCCGGAGTTTGCCGGGGCCCGGAGCGGCATGCGGCGAATGCCCCAGGGGTGGCCGACTCGCCCCCAGGGATTGGGTACGCTGGTAAGTGATTCAAGATGGACGAGAAGAAGATCCTGACCAAGCTCCGGGAAATCTGCCTGGCGCTGCCGAAAACCAGTGAAACAACGACCTTCGGTCATCCGACCTTCCAGGTTGGAACGAAGACGTTTACCGTGCTCGACTCCTATCAAGGAGTGCTTTCGATCTGCGTCAAGGTGGGCAAGAAGATGCAGCCGGTTTTCTTGGAAGACGCGCGCTTCTACCGCACGCCTTATGTCGGCCAGCACGGTTGGGTGTCGCTGCGCGCCAACACCAAACTGAACTGGAAGGAAATCGATCAACTGGTGCGCGGCAGTTACGAAATGGTGAGTGCAAAGAAGAGGCGCAGGTGAGCTTGGAAGGGGTTAGCCGCCGCATTGCGGTCACCAGCATGGTGCTCAACGGCGGACTGGCGATTGCAAAAATCGCCACTGGCCTTCTGGCGAAATCCACCGCGGTAGTGTCCGACGGGATCGAGTCGGCCGCCGATGTGTTCGCGTCCGGCTTGGTGCTGGTGGGACTGGTGATGGCCGCCAAGCCGCCCGACGCCGATCATCCCTACGGCCATGGACGAGTGGAGACGCTCAGCGCGTTGGTGGTTGGCCTGATGCTGGTCATTTCGGGCTCGGTGATCTCGGCGCGAGCGCTCGAGCGCGCGTTCGAACCGCAACCGACGCCTCCGGCCGCCTACGCCCTTTGGCCGGTGGCGGCTTCTATCGTGATCAAAGCCGTCTTGAGCCTGACCAAGCGACGCTATGCGCGCAAGATCCGCAGCTCGGCGCTCGAAGCGGACGCATGGAACGATAGCGTCGACATTCTATCGGGAACGACGGCGTTTTGTGGGCTTGGTCTGACGGTGCTCAATCCGTCCAGGTTTGCCGCTGCGGACCACATCGGCGGAGCATTGGTCGGACTGGTCGTCATCTTTCTCGGTGTCCGAGTTGTTCGCGACACCACGCTTCAACTCATGGACACGATGCCCGACGCCGATTCGATGTACCGCATTCGCAGCGTGGCGCTTAGCGTGCCGGGTGCACGCGGCATCGAGAAATGTTACGCGCGCAAGACAGGCCTGCAGTGGCACGTCGACCTGCATCTGGAAGTGGATCCCGACCTGAGCGTTTTCGAATCGCACGAGATCGCCACGCAGGTCCGCATCAAGGTAAAGGAGACGCTGGACTGGGTGGCGGACGTGCTGGTGCACGTCGAGCCCTATCAGCCCGCTACAATTTCTAGCGGGACGCATGGAAAATCGTGAATTCGCGCGGATACTGGCTGAGACCGCGGATTTGATGGAGATCGCCGCCGAGGACGGATTCCGCATTCGCAGTTATCGCAACGCGGCGTCGGCGCTCGAAGGTTATCCGGAGCGCGTCGAAGACATTCTCAAAGATCCAGAGCGCAAAGTCACCGAGGTTCCCAGCGTCGGTAAAGGCATAGCGACGGCGCTCGAAGAAATCGTCACGCGCGGGAGCTTTGACAAACGCGATGCGCTGCTGGCGCTGTACCCGCCGACGCTGCTCGAGCTGCTGAAGATCCAGGGCCTGGGACCCAAGGGCATCGCGCTGGTCTACCAGCACTACAAGTGCGCCACCATCGACGAACTCGAGCGCCTGTGCAAAGAGCAGAAGCTGCGCGAGCTGCCGCGCATGGGCGCGAAGCTCGAAGAGAAAGTACTGAAGTCGATCGCGCAATATCGCCAGAGGACCGGCCGGTTTCTGTTGAGTTTCGGCAGGCGTGTGGCGGACGAATTGATTCCTTACCTCGCCGAGGGCGGGGGAATCGAAAAGATCGCGGCGGCCGGCAGTCTGCGGCGCGGCAAGGAAACCATCGGCGATCTCGATCTGTTGGCCACCGGTCCTGGAGCGCCACAGGCGCTCGAACGGTTTCTCAAGCATCCCAAGGCTCACAACATACTCGGCAGCGGCGTCAACAAGGCCAGCATTCAATTCGGCAACGAGGGTTTGCAGGTGGACCTGCGCGCGCTCCCGAACGAAAGCTACGGCGCCGCGATGCAATACTTCACCGGCAGCAAGGAACACAACATCGTGCTGCGCACGCGCGCCTTGAAGCTCGGGCTGACGCTCAACGAATACGGGCTGTTTCGCGTCGAGGGCAACCAGCGCGTAGCAGGCGAAACCGAAGAAGACGTGTACGCGAAGCTCGGAATGGCCTGGATTCCGCCCGAGCTGCGCGAGAACTGCGGCGAAATCGAGGCCGCGCTCGAAGGACGTCTTCCCAAGCTGATCGAGCTGGGCGACATCCGTGGCGATCTGCACATGCACACGCTCGAAACCGATGGGCGCGCGACGCTCGAAGAAATGGCCGAGGCTGCGCGCGCGTTGGGCTACCAATACATCGCGATCACGGATCACTCCAAGGCGCTGGCGATGGCCAACGGTCTGGACGAAAAACGTGCCGTCGATTTTGCCAAGCACGTGCGGAAGCTGAACAAGGATGGCCTCGGCATCCGGATCTTCTCGGGGCTGGAATGCGACATCCGCCGCGACGGCGAGATGGACCTCGCGGAAGACGCGCTGGCGGAGCTGGACATCGTGATCGCGAGCGTTCACAGCCACATGAATCTGGAAGCGGCCGAGATGACCGATCGGCTGCTGCGCGCGCTGGAATCGCCCAGCGTCCGTGTTCTGGGGCATCCCACGGGCCGCATGCTGCTGAATCGCGAAGCCTATCCGTTCGATTTCGAGCGCGTCGCTTCGGACGCCGTCCGCCGCAACGTGTATCTCGAGATCAACGGCAGCCCCGAACGGCTGGACCTGTCCAGCGCGCATGTGCGCACCGCCAAAGCACTCGGCGCCAAGTTCGCCATCTCCACCGATTCGCATCATCCCAAACATCTCGCCATCAACATGCAGTACGGTGTCATCACGGCGCGCCGCGGGTGGCTCGAAGCCGGCGACGTGTTGAACGCGCTGCCGCTCGGGCAATTTGAAAAAGCGATCCGAAAAACATGAAAGTCATCTCCTCCGTCGAGAAGTACAAGAACAACCTGTTCTCCGTTTCTGAAGAGCACGCCGTGGAGCCGGGCGGATTCCAGATCCGCCGCGCCATCGTGCATCACGTCGGCTCGGCCGTCATGATGGCCGTCGACGACCGCAAGCGCATCCTGCTGGTCCGGCAGTATCGGTTGCCAGCGCGCAAATACCTGTGGGAGCTACCTGCCGGCAAGCTCGACCCGGGAGAGACCGCGCTGCAGGCCGCCCGCCGCGAGCTCGTCGAAGAGACTGGTTATCGCGCCAAGAAGTGGAAGAAACTGGTGATGTTTTTCCCCAGCCCCGGATATGTGGCGGAGACCATGACCATCTTTCTGGCGACCGATTTATCGGCGGGCAAAGCCACGCCCATGGATGACGAGCGCATCGAGACCCGCTGGTTCACCGCCAAGGAGATCGAGCAGGGCATTCAAAGCGGCAAGATCGTCGACGCGAAAACGATGATCGGGTATTTCAATTGGAAGTTTCGGAAGCATTGAGGCGGGCGTTGCCGTTGCGAATTCGGCACACTGGATGTTAGTGTGTTATCCAAAGACCTCCTATGCAACTATCCCGATTCCTGACCATTGCCGCCGTGTCCGCAGGCACGCTGTGCTTCGCCGCCCCCGACGGCGCCGAACTTTATAAGACTCACTGCTCGGCCTGCCACGACGGTCCTCCGCAGGCGCGCATGCCTGCGAGTGCTGAACTGAAAACCCGCAGCGCCGAATCGGTCTACAACGCGATCACTACCGGCGTGATGGCGACGCAAGCCGCCGGACTCAGCGAAGACGACCGCCGCGCCATCGCGCGATTCATAACTAGTAAGGAATTCTCGGCTGCGTCCGCTCAAACCGGTATGTGCAGCGCTCCAGCCCCACCGCTGTCGATCCACGAAGGCGACTGGAACGGATGGGGCGTCGATTCGGACAACTCCCACTATCAGCCCAAGCCCGGTCTCGCAGCCGCCGACGTGCCCAAGCTAAAGCTCAAGTGGGCATTTGGGTTTCCCAAGGACAGCGCCGCGTTCTCGCAGCCCGCCGTTGTGGGCGGAAGGCTCTTCGTCGGCAGCGCCGCAGGCAATGTCTACTCGCTCGATGCCGCCACCGGATGCATCTACTGGACCTATGCAGCCGGCGCCGGAGTGCGTACCGCCATCAGCGTCGGCAGGCTGCCTACTGGAAAATGGGCCGCCTATTTCGGCGACGTTCGCACCAACGCTCATGCCGTCGATGCCGAAACGGGCGCGCTGCTCTGGAAGGTCAAGTTGGACAACCACCCGGCGTCGCGCATCACCGGCGCGCCAGTCCTGGCGGATGGGCGCTTGTACGTGCCCGTGAGTTCCATTGAGGAGGCGCTGGCCACTGGAGCGAAATACCAATGCTGCACGTTCCGCGGAAGCGTCGCGGCGCTGGATGCGGCCACGGGTGAAAAGATCTGGCAAAACTACACGGTGTCCGATCCCGCAAAGCCCTATAAGACCAGCAAGAATGGCACGCAGCTTCTCGGTCCCGCGGGAGCAGCCACCTGGTCGACCCCCACCATCGATAAGAAGAGGAAACTGGTTTACACAAGCACAGGCAACTCCTACACCGACGTCGAAATCAGCACCAGCGACGCGATTCTCGCCTTCGATCTGAACACCGGAAGGTTGGTGTGGGCCAAACAGGTACAGCCCAAAGACAATTTCATCGTGGGTTGTCCGAACGCCGCCAATTGCCCGGAATCCTCCGGACCCGACTACGATTTCGGCAGTTCGAGCATCCTGCGCACGCTTCCCAACGGCAAGCAGATCTTGATCGCGGGTCAAAAGTCAGGCGCAGTCTACGGTCTCGATCCCGACCATCAGGGCAAGATCCTGTGGCAGCAGCGGCCCGGGAAGGGCAGCGCGCTGGGCGGAGTCGAATGGGGCCACGCCGCCGATACGAAGCAGGCTTACGTCGCGATCTCGGATCGCCTCACACGTGATGGCACCCCCGGGCTGTACGCTTTCGACCTCGCTACCGGCGCGCCCAAATGGTCGACGCCCGCACCGGCGACCCGAGGCAATCGCGGTCAAGCGGCCGCCATCGCGGTAATCCCAGGGGTGGTTTTTTCCGGAGCCTTGGATGGACATTTTCGCGCCTATTCGACCGACAAGGGAGAGATCATCTGGGATTTCGAGACTTCCAAGCCTTTCGAAACGATCAACGGCGTGACTGCGAAAGGCGGCTCCATCGACGGCCCGGGTCCCGTGATCTCCCATGGCATGGTGTTCACCAACTCCGGCTACGGGCAGTTCGGCGGCATCGGTGGCAACGTGCTGCTGGCTTTCTCGGTCGATGGGAAGTAATGCCTGAGAATTACCCTGTAAGCTTTTGAAATCGTGATAGAAGCGGTCGCGCCAAGGACCGTGACGCCAGCTCCAGCTCGGGTACCCGCAGCAGACGGCAGGCAGCATACAGGATAACCAAGCCGATCGGGATCGAGACCGCCAGATCCGTGAGCCGCGCGAATCGGCCGACACCCAACCAATGCTGGATGCCGTGGCTCGACAACCAGACCGCGCCGCCCATCACCGCCGATGCCGAAGTGATTTTCACGATGCTCGCGGCCAAGTCGCGCCCGTAGATTCCGCCGATGCGAGTGCGCAGGATTCCGAACAGAACCACCGCGCCGAAGATCGCCACGGCCGAAGTTGTTAGCGCCAGCCCGGCGTGTCCCAAGCCAGTGGTTCGAAGCAGCGTGGAGGCGGTGGCGTAGTTCACCCCGATCGAGATCAGGCTCACGATCATGGGAGTCCGGGCATCGTGCAAGGCGTAGAAGGCCGGGTTCAGGATCTTCAGCGCGGCGTATCCCGCCAGTCCAACCGCGTAACAGGAGAGCGCCAGCGCGGTCTGCTCGGTGTCGGAGGCGTGAAACTTCCCGCCTTGATAGATGGCGCCGATCATCGATCTTCCTAAGACCATCAGGCCGATCGAGGACGGCACGGTGAGTAGGAA
The DNA here is from genome assembly GCA_963792065.1 of Terriglobia bacterium. Lineage (GTDB taxonomy): Bacteria > Acidobacteriota > Terriglobia > Bryobacterales > Bryobacteraceae > Palsa-89. Next base: position 2,650,318 of record CAWBUU010000001.1, on the reverse strand, counting down.
GACCATGCCCAGCGATTTGGAAAGCGTGCGGCGGAATTCTTCGAAATTGCCGGCGCCGGCGCTGCGGGAAATGGACGGCAGAGTGGCCGCAGCCAGCGCGACGCCGAAAAGGCCCAGAGGAAGCTGCATGAAGCGGAACGAATAGCCCAGCCAGCTCACCGGTCCGTTGCCGGGGATGCGCGAGGCGAAATTGGTGTTCACCATCACGTTGATCTGGACGGCGGCGTTGCCCAGGATCGCCGGCCCCATCAGCGTGATGATCTTGCGCAATGCGGGATTGCTCCAGTCGAAGCTGGGGCGAAAGATGAAGCCTTCGGATCGCAGCGACGGAATCTGCCAGGCCAGTTGGAGTGCGCCGCCCAGCACGACGCCGATGGCCATTCCTGTGATCGGTTCGATATGCAGCCAGGGCGCGAGCACGTAGCCCAGCATGAGACCGAAGGTGACCGATCCGATGTTGAAGAACGTAGACGCCAGCGCCGGCACGGCGAAACGGTTGCACGCGTTCAGCACGCCCATCGCCTGCGCGGCCAGCGCCACCAGCAGCAGGAACGGGAACATGATGCGCGTCATGTGGACCGCGAGTTCGAACTTCCCGGGCACCTGGTGGAAGCCTTCGGCCAGCAAGTTGACCAGTGCGGGACTGAAGATCACGCCCAGCGCGCAGAATGCGCCGACCATGAGAATCAGCGCCGTGCCGACTAGATTGGAGAGCACCGCAGCTTCCTTGCGGCCCTTCTGCGCCAGCGTCTGGGCGAAGATCGGAACGAACGCGGACGACAGTGCGCCCTCGGCGAAGAGGTCGCGCGTAAGATTGGGGATGCGGAATCCCAGCAGGTAGGCATCGTAGATGAAGCCGGCGCCGAACAACCGGGCCATCACGATTTCGCGCACCAGGCCGGTGACGCGCGACATCGCGACGGCCACCGAGACGATGCCGGCCGATCGAACTACGCTTTCGGCCTGCGCCGGATTCTGAGCTTTGGTTGCCACGACAGCTTATCTTGCAGTGCGCAGGCGAGGGAAGCCTGTCATTGCGCGCCCAACTCCTCGAAGAAATGAGCGATCGTCATGATGCCCCGATAGTAATTCTGGAGATTGTACTTTTCGTTGGGCGAATGCAATCCATCGTCGGGAAGGCCGAATCCCATGAGCACCGACGGTATGGCCAGGTGCCGCGCGAAGTCGCCCACTACCGGAATCGATCCTCCGCTGCGAATGAACACCGTGGGTTTGCCGAGCATGGCGCTGAAGGCCCGCGCCGCCGTTTGAATTGCAGGATGTTCCGGATTCACCATCACAGCCGGCGCAGCGCTCAACACGCGCAGCTCAATGCGGATGCCCGCCGGGGTGTTGCGCGCGATGAAATCGCGGAACGACTGGATGATCTTCCCGGGATCCTGGTTCGGCACCAGTCGAAAACTCACCTTGGCAGTGGCTTTCGCCGGGATCACTGTCTTGGCGCCCGCGCCCGTGAATCCGCCTGCGATGCCGTGCACTTCGAGCGTAGGCCGCGCCCACACGCGTTCCAGAACTGAATATCCGGGTTCGCCGGTGAGAGCGCTGGCGCCCACTTCGTCGCGAAGAAAATCGGCTTCGCGAAACGGCAGGCGCTCCCAGCTTTCTTTTTCGGCAGGGGCCGGCGGTGCGACGTCGTCGTACATGCCGGGAATCAGGATGCGGCCGTTCGAGTCCTTGCATTTGGCCAGCAGCTCGATGAGGCCAAAAATCGGATTTGGGGCCGCGCCTCCATACAGGCCGGAATGCAGATCGCGCGATGGTCCGGTGGCTTCGAGTTCCATGTAGACCAGGCCGCGCAGCCCGATGCACAACGTGGGGAGCCCGTCGGCGTAGAGCGCGGTGTCGGAAACCAGCGCTACGTCCGCCTTCAGCTTGGCGGCGTTCTCAGCCACGTACTTGGCGATGGACGCTCCGCCCACTTCTTCTTCGCCCTCGATCAGGAATTTCAGATTCACCGGCAACGTGCCGTTGACGGTCCGAAGCGCCTCGACCGCCTTGACGTGCATGTACATCTGCCCTTTGTCGTCGGCCGAACCGCGCGCATAGATGTTGCCGCCGCGCACGGCGGGTTCGAATGGCGGCGTTTGCCAAAGGTCCAGCGGATCGGGCGGCTGCACGTCGTAGTGGCCGTAACAAAGCACGGTGGGTTTGCCGGGAGCATGCAGCCAGTCGGCGTAAACCAGCGGATTCCCCGCGGTCGGGATGATCTCGACGTGCTCGAGGCCGGCCCTGGTGAGGCTGTCTCCCACGAATCGCGCCGCGAGTTCGACATCCGCGCGATGCTCAGGCAGCGTGCTGATGCTGGGGATACGGAGAAAATCCTTGAGTTCTTCGAGCAGGCGGCTCTGGTTCTGTTCTACGAACGTGTCGATCGCACGAGACATGATGGCCGCGGGTCATCCCTATTATCGCAGAGGTGTCGCCCGTGGCCCGGCACGATCAAGGGCTACTTCAGCGGCGAATAATCCGTCGCCTCGGCGAAGACCGAATCGACGTGTGTCACCAGCCGGCCGTTGGCTTCCGATTCCTTGGAGACCTTCTGCCACTCCGGATCGTTGCGGAAATCAGCCCAGGATTGCTTGGCTGCATCGCGGCTCGGAAACGCCAGGATGTAGGTCAGCGTGTCTGTCGAGCGCGGCTCGTCGGTGGGCGCAAAATATCCCACGCTGGTCATGTTGTGCTTCTTGAAAATGGCCAGTGTGTGATCGCGAAAGCGGGCATGCAGCGCTTCGAGCTTGCCGGGCGCGGCGGTGTAGGTGCGGATCTCAAACACACGGCCGCCGGCGGCTGCGTTCGCGGTGGTGATCTGCCCAAAACGGAAGCCAATGACGGCGGCGGTCAAAACCGCGGCGAGAATCAACAGGTGTTGTTTTGACATGCAATCCTTTCTCAACGAATGGTGCTGAGTATATCAGGCGCGGCAGTTGATCATGAACGGCGAGCGGCTGGCGTCGAACTACTCGAAGAGGCTCTATACTGTGACGGCCATGCGGGGTTCACTTCGCCAGATGATAGACGGTGAAATGATCGTCAGCATAGACGCGCTCCGGACGCCCGAGACGCTCCAGCGCGTCCGACGGAACGTCGCCGTTGCCGGGAACGATCAGATACTCCGCGCCGATCCGACGCACCGTGGTAGCGATTCGATCGGCCGAGCACGGGTTCGCCTTCGAACACCACATGGCATGAAAATCCGCAGGGTCGGGCGCATAGCCGCGGGCTTCGTTCTCGATTGCGAGGATGGGGGCTTTGGTTCCTGTCCGGGTGACGTACTCCACCGCTCCATACACCTGCATGGCCGCGCGCAGATAGCCCGGCTTGTCGAGGCGGCCGGCGAAGTACGCCAACTGGGGACCGTTGATGTCGACAATCATGAGACCCATGGTCGCGATGAGTAGACTGTAAGTCAGAACGGCAATCATCGAGAGCTTCACGGCTCGTCCGACGCGCGCGTTTCGCGAATCGTAGAAAGTCTTCATCCACGCGGCGACCAGCACGGCCAGCAAAGCGAACGGCGCCACCGCGTAGCGCACTTTGCTCAGGATCAGACCCCAATACACCAGGTACGTGGCTGCGAAAATCAGGCACGCAATCTGAGCGTTAGTTTTCGGACGCAGCCGGGCTCCCAGAAGCGCCAGCGGCGTGAAGGCAAACAGCACGATTCCCGCCGGGCTGCGGAGCGGGGACTCGAACATTCGGGTTCCGTCGAATATCAATTTCCAGGGGAGCTGCAGGTATCGCAGCGCTCGCTCGGAGCGCGAGTGAGGATAGCTCGGCAGGTCTCCTGGCACCGTCACACTCAAGTGCGATGGCGCGATCGGATTGCCGGTGAGCAGATAGGCGCGCAACGGCCAGAATCCACAGAACGCAACCAGGACGGCCGTGACAAGCAGCGCCGCTTTCCAGCGCTGTTTCTGGCGCCAGACCGCGTAGCCGAACAGAGCCAGCAGCGGAATCGCGCCGAACAGCGCCACGTATTTCACGCCGAACGACTGCGCCAGAAAAAATGCGCCCGCCACGATCCAGCGGAAGTCGCCCTGCTTGCGCCAAAGGATGAAGCCGTAGAGCGCCAGGAGTTCGAAGAAGGCCATCGCCAAGTCGTTCTTCATGACACTGCCCGACCAATGCAGGAACGGCATGGTAGCGGCGACAGCGGCCGCGATGATCGCTGCACCGCGATCCAGCCCGCAGTCGCGGCCCAGGCGGACGAGCATCATCAGGAACAACGGGAAGAATAGAACCGATATCATCTGCGCTCCCGCCTGTCCTGCCAGCACGTACGCCATGGTCCACAACATCTCGAACCCTTGTGGATAGAACGAATACTCGATTCCCGGCACTGGCCGCAGAGCGTGCCGGGCGGCGTCGTACTGAACTGACGGCAGGTGAATCGCAATCGGATCGAAAGCGACGCCGGGAGCCAGCATCACCATGAGCGAGCAGATGGCGGCGACTACTCCGAACGCCAGGGCGACGCCCACCAGCGGGTGACGCGCGGAACCGGACATCCGCCAGCGTGCTGGTAAGGTTTTGAAATCGATCCAGGTCGCGCGGGTGTCTCGCCAGAAAAGGCCCAACGGCAAAAGCAAGAGCACTATGAATGTTGCCGAATAAAACAGCCCGAGCATTCCCAGAATGAACAGGACTGTGATGAGCACGCCCACGCCGGCGCCAAAACTGAACGTGATGCGCCCGACCGGTTCGTCGAGGTTGAGCCGGAGTCTTCGCAGCGCGAACCTGCCGGTTGCAGAGCACGACACGAACACTGCGGCGACCACGACGAACGCGCGCGGCTCATAGATCAGGCATGCGACCGCAATCAAAGTCGCGAGCAGCACCGGCTCCCAGCGCCAGAGCGCTCTCCGTCGAATGCCGGCGTAGATCCACGATCCGATGGCCAAGCCGGGAATCAGGATCATGGCCAGCCGGTAAAACTGTGGTCCGGGACTGCTGAAATATTCCAGATGCCACCGGAACACGCCCGCCGTCAAGAGGCCGAGAGCGACCACCCAGGCGAGCCACAGCGAGGATGCAACGCGGCCGGGCAAGCCTCAATTCTAGCAGCGGAAATTCAAGTCGCTTAGAAAATCCCGAACCCTGCCACCAGCCGCTTCGAGCCGAGCAGAATGGCGAGCACGCACAGCAGGATGGCCATCAGCGAATTCTGTCGCGGTCCCCTGGTGGTGGCATGGGCAACGATGCTGAAGATCAGACCGACGAATGCGAAGGGAATATTCAGCCAGTTCATCCAGCCGAAACAGGGAATGAAACCCACCATCATTCCGCCCAGAGCCAGGATGCCCCAAGCCAGACTCAATGCTTGCATGGCATCACTCCTTTCCGCCCGGCGAGCGCCAGTAGGCCGAGTTCATTCGAGACGAAAGCGAAGTAGAGCGGAATGCCGGCGTGATTCGCGCGATTGGCATCGCCGAACTGGCCTTCGGAAATATCGATGAAGCTGGTGGTGAGCCCGCAGGCCGGGCATTCACGGCCGTACTTGGCCTTCCATTCGCATACCGGAAACAGATGCGCCAAGCCTTCGCGGCCCATGGCGAACGGTGCGGCCAAGGAAGCCAGCATCGCGATGCTGAGCGCTAGCCAGACGATCTGCAGTGCTTTCCTAAGATCTTGAATTCCCTTTGGCATCGCACCATAAGTATACGCGGCGCTTGAGATTTTGTTCGGTGGTGCTGAGTTTTAGTACGGACAGTACGCTTAGAACGTATGAGAGAACTCTTCTGTGTAAATCTTAATAAATGTCTCGCTAATTTACTAACAGGGTGATAATATTTCGTTACCGAGGAGGAAGTTAAAAATGAATCGGACGCTACTGTACAAGTTGATTCTACCGGCGTTGCTTGCGGCGGGTTGTCTCCTTACTCAGATTCCCGCGAAGGCTACCGCCATCCTGTCCGACACTTTGACTGTGTGCGTGAATGGTCAAAACTGTCAGTACCTCACCGCCAGTGAGGGCCATGAAGATGAGATCTTCACTTTTGATCTCAACATCGGGAACTCCAACATGCTGGATGATCTTTTCCACGGTGTGATCAATTCCACGGTATTACTTGAACCCGATGGTGGTATCAGCGACATCTTCGGCGTTAGAAAAGTGAACAACGGAAGCTTTTTTAACCCCGACTACAGCTACGAACTTTATTTCATCTCGGACCCGGGGCCTCTTCATGCGCTTGACATTCTAGGCCATTTGCTGCCTGACGACCTGAGCCAGTGCAGCTTTTGCGTGCCGGAGGGCAACGGCGGCCCGTTCGATCTCGGCAACTACCTAAGCGCCGACGCGGTTCAAGCGGGTTACTCGGCGACATTCACGTCGGACAGCGAGTCCACGGTTCCGGAGCCTGGCAGCATAGGCGTCGTGTTGGGTATGGCGTCGCTCGGCCTGATCGCCTGGAAGCGCCGTCGGACCGCAGCTTCTTCCTGAGCTACCGATTTACTTCTGACGCAGACGGCAAGCCGTTCGGGTGACCGGGCGGCTTGTTTGCTTTTACGCAGCCTCAGGATCGTCCCGCCGTCGCGTTTCGTTGTAAACTGGTGGGTTGTAGCGCCATGCTTTCCGTCGTCATCCCGATCCACAACGAAGAGCCGGCCATTCTCCCGCTCTACGACCGGCTCACCTCAGTGCTCGAATCGCTCCAGAAACCATACGAGATCATCGCAGTGGACGACGCCTCCACCGACCGCAGCTTCGACCTGCTGGCCAATCTGGTGGAGACTGATGCGCACCTCAAAGTGATCCGGCTGCGCCGCAACTTCGGCCAGACGGCCGCGCTTTCGGCTGGTTTCGACGAGGCCCAGGGTAGCGTTATCGTTTCTCTCGACGGCGACCTGCAGCATGCGCCGGAAGACATCCCCGCGCTGCTCGCCAAAATCGAGGAAGGCTACGACATCGCCAGCGGCTGGCGCAAGGACCGTGTGGACAACGCCATCACGCGGAAGCTTCCCTCCCGCATCGCCAATTGGCTGATGGCCAAGACGTCCGGCATCGAGCTGCGCGACTTCGGCACGACGTTCAAAGCGTACCGCGCGGAGGTCCTCAAAGAGATCAACCTGTACGGCGAGTTGCACCGCTTCATTCCCGCGCTGGCCAGCTTTTACGGCGCACGCATCGCCGAGGTGCCCATTCGCAACACGCCGCGTCTGGCGGGCGATTCGCACTACGGTCTGGGCCGCACCTTCAACGTGATGTTTGACATCGTCACCATCAAGTTCCTGCTGAAATATTTCACTCGCCCGATGCACTTCTTCGGTCGCATAGGACTAGTGGGATTGGTTTTGGGCGGTGGGATTTTGGGAACGCTGCTGATCTTCAAACTGCTGGGGCACTCGCTGGTGGCCGATCACGGTCCGCTCATGGTCGCCGGCGGCCTGCTGCTGCTGGGCGGCCTGATGATGTTCAGCACCGGATTGCTGGGCGAAGTGCTCATGCGGACGTATTTTGAAAGCCAGGGAAGGCGCATCTACGCCGTTCGCGAGATCCGCTGCCGGCGCGAGCCAGTGGCGCCCGCTTAGTCCCGGCGCGCTGCTGCCGGCCGCGAACCTTGTCCGCTCACCCGGCTGCGCCAATAGTTTTCGAACAGCCCCTTCATCGCTTCGCCCATCCCCTCATGCTCAAACACCACCGCGGTCCACGTGGGCCGCGTCACGACGGGATCCAGCAGGGCCAGCAGCCCGCGCCTGCCGTCGAACACCGCGAGCTTCATGGGAAGCGAATCGACTTGCCCGATCTCCACGCCCGCGGCTGCGTATTCTTCCAGCCGCTGCCGGTGTGCGGCATCCAGCGTGCCCGACTCGATCAGCAGCCGGCAGGTGACGCCGCGCGCGCGCGCCTTCTTCACCAGTTGCTCGTCCAGCGGATCCACGGCATAGGGCGGCCGCGAAAACTCCAGATACTCGCTCGATACCTCGGACAGCATCCGCCGATACTGAACTGCGGTCTGCTCCGGATCGCTGACGATGCGCAGATAGTCCAGAGTGCCGCGCTCACCTCGGCCCTCCGAATATGCGTCCGCCAGGTCGCTGACCAGCGAGTCGGCCATGCGGCTCTGATCAGATAGCTCGCGCTCCAGCATCTGCGAACGGCGCACCAGGTAGCTGGGCACGGCCAGGCTCGGCTCCACCGCGGAGAACAGCTTGGTTTTCTCCTGCACCACCTGCGCGAAGCCTTTTTCCACCAGGCTGTCGAGCACTTCGTAAATCTTTTGCCGGGGGACATGCGCGCGCGCGGCCAGCTCGAGCGCCTTAAAGCGCGGATGTCCGATCAGCACCAGGTAGGAGCGGGCTTCGTAGGCATTCAGTCCCAATTGCTGCAAGCGGCGCCAGAACCGCTGGAAGTCCATCTCGGGCAGCTCAGTCTTCATCACGTTTCCATCTAAAATAGCGCACCATCGCGTCACGCTTGACTTTCGATCGCCAGCGCGCCGGTCGGTGAGTTATGAGCATATCAGATGCGGCGGCGCGTTTGCTGTTAGAATCGCGGATAGATCGAGTTCGTACTTATGCCTGATTTACCTCGCACCCTCGGCACTCTTAAGAACAGCAACTACTCGGAACTTCGGATCAGCGGCCGCAGCGTCAAAGAAGAGCTGCGCCAGAATCTGATCTGCAAGCTGCAGCGCGGCGAGGAACTGTTTCCCGGCATCGTGGGCTACGAAGACACGGTGATCCCGCAGCTCGTCAACGCGGTTCTCTCGCGGCACAATTTCATTCTGCTGGGCCTGCGCGGGCAGGCCAAGACGCGCATCATTCGCATGCTCACCGGCCTGCTCGACGAACGCCTGCCCTACATCGACGGGCTGCGAGATCCACGACAATCCCTACCGGCCCATCTGCCGCGGTTGCCGCGATCTGATCGCCGAGCAAGGCGACGACACCCGATCGCCTGGCTCGATCGCGAGCACCGCTACGTCGAGAAGCTGGCCACGCCGGACGTCACCATCGCCGACATGATCGGCGACATCGATCCCATCAAGGCCGCCCGCAGCGGCCAGGATCTCTCGCGACGAGCTCACCGTGCACTACGGCCTGCTGCCGCGCGCCAATCGCGGCATCTTCGCCATCAACGAGCTGCCCGACCTGGCCGGCAAAATTCAAGTCGGCCTGTTCAACATCATGCAGGAAGGCGACGTGCAGATCAAAGGCTACCCGGTGCGCCTGCCGCTGGACGTCATGCTGGTGTTCACCGCCAACCCGGAAGACTACACTGCGCGCGGCAAGATCATCACGCCGCTCAAAGACCGCATCGGCAGCGAGATCCGCACGCACTATCCCGATCACGCTCGAACAGGGCATCGCGATCACGCGCCAGGAAGCCTGGACCGAGCGCGCGTCGCCCGATCGAACTAGAGGCGCCGAACTACATCCGCGAGATCGTCGAGCAACTGGCTTTTCTCGGCGCGCGAAGACAAGAAGGTGGATAAGCGCTCGGGCGTTTCGCAGCGCCTGCCGATTTCCGTGCTCGAGAACGTGGTTTCGAACGCCGAGCGGCGCGCGCTCGAAGGCCGGCGAGAGCGTCGCTGTGCCGCGCGTGCTCGACATCTACGCCGCGCTGCCATCCATCACCGGCAAGCTGGAGCTGGAGTACGAAGGCGAGCTGAAGGGCGGCGACACGTCGCGCGCGAACTGATCCGCACCGCGGTCGGCAAAGTTTACAGCACCTATTTTGACGGCGTGAACGTCTCTCAGATCGTGCAGTGGTTCGAGCTGGGCGGCTCGTTGAAGCTGGATGAGACCATGGATTCGGCCGGAATGGTCGGCGCAGCTCGCCGGCATCCAGGGCCTCATGGAAAAGATCAAGGCGTTGGGACTGGGGCGAGCGAGCCGGACGCCGCGCGCGCTTCGGCGGCGGAGTTCATTCTGGAAGGCCTGTACGCGCATCGCCGCATCAATCGCAATGAAGAAGCCGGATTCACGGCCGGAGAACGCAAGCGCGAGCCTCCACCCGAGGGCGGGGAAGGCCGCCGTCCGCCAGCGCCGGCAGTTCAACTAAGGTATACGCCATGAAATGGGTTCGCTATTCCCGCTACACCGGCGATGACTTCGGCCTGAGCGCCGAGGATCTGCTCAAGGCGCTTTCCGATTTTTTTCTCGAAAGCGGATTTCAGAACCAGTACATGGGCTTCAGCGAGTGGAACCAGCACACGCTCGAAGATCTGAAGAACGCCATCCAGCGCGCGCTCGAACAAGGCGAGATGTTCGACTCCGAGCAGGCCCAGCGCATCCAGCAGGCGCTCGAAAACATGTCGCCCGAGCAGATGGACGACCTTCTGAATCGCCTGGCGCAGAAGCTGGTCGACGAAGGCTACATCACCGAGCAGCAGCAGGCCAACGAAACCGGTCCTGGCGCGGCCGGCAACGCCGATCGCAAGGTGAACGTCCAGATTACCGACAAATCCATCGACTTCCTGGGCTTCAAGACGCTCAAGGACCTGCTCGGGTCGCTCGGCAAGTCGAGCTTCGGCGCGCACGACACGCGCGACCTGGCAACCGGCGTCGAGACCAGCGGCGCGGCGAAACCGTACGAGTTCGGCGACACGCTCAACCTCGACATCAGCCAGACTCTGTTCTCTGCGATCCAGCGCGAAGGCCTGAAGGTGCCGCTGCAACTGGAATACTCGGATCTGCACGTGCACCAGGCCGAATACCAAAGCTCTTGCGCAACCGTGCTGATGCTCGACTGCAGCCACAGCATGATCCTCTACGGCGAGGATCGCTTCACGCCGGCGAAGAAAGTGGCGCTAGCGCTCGCGCACTTGATCCGCACGCAGTATCCGGGCGACAGCCTGCGCTGCGTTCTGTTTCACGATTCGGCCGAGGAACTGCGCTTGTCCGAACTGGCGCGCGTCCAGGTGGGTCCGTATTACACCAACACGCGCGACGGTCTGATCCTCGCGCAGCGCCTGCTCAACCAGGAAAAGAAAGACATGAAGCAGATCATCATGATCACCGACGGCAAACCCTCGGCGCTCACGCTCGAAGACGGACGCATGTACCGCAACGCGTTCGGACTCGATCCGCTGGTGATCAGCCGCACGCTCGAAGAAGTCAGCCGCTGCAAGAAGCAGGGCATCCTGATCAACACCTTCATGCTGGCCAGCGATTTCGGCCTGGTGAACTTCGTCCAGAAAGTCACCGAGTTGTGCCGCGGCAAGGCGTACTTCACGACGCCGTACAATCTGGGCCAGTATTTGTTGATGGACTACATGAACCGCAAGACGCGCACGGTTCACTAACGTTTTCCCGCGAGCACATAGCCGCGCCGGCTTTGATACTCGATCTCCGGATAGGGATCGCGTTCCAATGCTTCTTCGATAATGAAGCCGGCCGCACGCGCATATCCGGTCATCTCGTCGAGATCGAACAGCGTCACCTCGAGTTCGACCGGCTGGCCATGAAAATCAGTGGCGTGGAGCACCTCCTGGCCGAGGTGGAAGGACACCAGGATCGCGCCGCCTGGCCGCAAGACTCGCGAGAACTCCGCCAGCGCCGCAGCAGCCTGTTCTCGTTCGAGATGAATGATGGAGTAGCATGCCGCGACGCCGCCCAGCGATTGGCCGCGCAGCCCCGTGGCTAGCATGTCGCCTTGAAAAAAGGCAATGCCCGGATTCAGCGCCGCCGCTTGCGCTAGCATTCCTCGCGAGCGATCCAGCCCGAGCACCGCGACGCCGCGATTGTAGATGTAGCGCGACACATGTGCCGGACCACACCCGACCTCGCACGCTGGCCCGACGCCGCGCACACGATCGGCGAAGCGATCCAGCAGTTGCCGGTCGAACCGTTTGTCCTTCAATTCGCCATAGATGTGCCGAGCATAGTCTTTCGCGATCGCGTCGTAGCTCGCCGTCGAAAAGGATTTTTGCGTCACGCTCGTCCGAGCTTACCAACGAAAATTGCTGACGACGAAGTACACCACCGGCAGCGCGAACAGGCTGCTGTCGATGCGATCCAGCCAGCCGCCGTGACCCGGCAGCATCATCCCGCTGTCTTTGACACCCGCACCGCGCTTCATGGCCGACTCACATAGATCGCCGAACTGTCCAGCGATATTTGCCACCGCGGTCAGCATCAACGCTTCCAGCAGCGGCACGTTCGGGAGCAGCCGCGGCAGATACACGGCGCCATAGATCACTGACGCCACGACCGACGCTGCTGCGCCCTCCCACGTCTTGCCCGGACTGATCTCCGGTGCGAGCTTGTGGCGTCCGATCAAGCGCCCTACGTACAGTGCGGCGATGTCGCCCACCCAGTTGAGCGACAAGGCAAAGAACAACCAGTAGGCATGAATCGCGCGCAGCTCAATTGCGCAGCGCAGCGTTCCGAAAACGTAGAGCACGCCGAGGACCAGCGCCCCGGCGGTCGGAAGAGCTTCGCTCAAGTCGCGCGACCGCAACGCCAGCGCCATCGCCAGAATCGCCACGAGTACGAAAAATGCCGCGTCCCTCCCGGGAAGAAACAGAATCAGCAAACCGGCCGCGTAACCGAATACGCCCGGCTTCTCGATGTCATGCAGCGACACCAACTCGGCGTACTCGCGAAAGCACAATACCGAGACCGCGGCGACTGCCACTAGAAAGGCCCATTGCGGCGACCAAATGATGAGGTAACAGAAAACCGGGATGAGTAGAAGCGCCGTCAGGACGCGCGTCATCGCGCCAGTGTGCCGACCGCTTCAACCCATTCGTCCGGATTGGATCTCTGGCCTTCCAGGCTCAGGCCGCCGAAACGGCGGTCGCGCTTCTGGTAGTCGAGGACGGCGTCGAGCAGATCCACCCGCCGGAAGTCGGGCCACAGAGTCTCGGTGACGTACAGCTCCGCATAGGCGATCTGCCACAGCAGAAAATTGCTGATGCGCATCTCGCCCGATGTGCGGATGAGCAGGTCGGGATCCGGCAGGCCCGCGGTGTAGAGTCGCGACGCGATGGCGTCCTCGTCGATCTCCAGTCCGTCCATGCGGCCCTTAGCGCGCGCATCCTCCAGAATCGCGTTGACCGCGTCCACCAGTTCCGCGCGGCCGCCGTAGTTCAGCGCCAGGTTCAGCCGCATCCCTCGATTCGCGGCCGTCGCCTCGATGGTCGAATCAAGTTCCTGCCTCACCCGCGCCGGCAGAGCGTCCAGCCGGCCCATGCAAGTGAACCGGATGCCGTTGCGCATCATCTCGGGAAGTTCCCGCCGCGTGTAGATGCGCAACAACCGCCACAGCATTTCGACTTCAGTGCGCGGCCGCTTCCAGTTTTCCCCCGAAAACGCGTACAGCGTCAGCGCCTGGATCCCCATTCGGCTGCAAGTTTCGACAGTGGTTCTTACGGGTTCGATCCCGGCTTTGTGTCCGGCCACGCGCGGCAGACTGCGCCTGCGAGCCCAGCGGCCGTTGCCGTCCATGATGATCGCGACGTGCGCAGGCAAGCGCTCGGGATCAATCGCCTTGGCCAGAACCCAGTCCTTCGACCCGGGCTTGAGAACGTCGAACAGATCTTTCATTCGAGCTTAAGACTTTATGTTACACCGAAGCGCCGGGAAGCGCCGCCGTTAGACTCCCAGCCGGCTGCGATACACGACGTCGACCATGAACCCAACCCCAAGCGCCGCCGCGCCTAGAAAAGTGCCGAAGGGCAGCTCATACGTCGACGCTTCCTTGCCGGTGAACCAGATGTAGAAAAGGCCCACGATCGCGCCGAGCAGCGACCCGACGATCAGTGCCAGCAGCGCGCCCTGCAATCCCAGGAACGCACCGATCATCGCCACCATCTTGACGTCGCCGAGTCCCAGGCCTTCGCGGTCGCGCACTTTCTGATAGAGAAAGCCGACCAGCCATAGCGCTCCCATGCAAAACAGCGCGGCGAAGATCGATTCACCCGCCGAGGTCACTCGCTCGTTGCGGACCGGCAACAAGAGCGAGACCAGCCCCTGCGTCATCGGCACGAACAGCGCGAAGATCACGCCCGCTACTGCGCCGCCGATGGTGAACTCGTCCGGCAGAATGCGTTCCTCCAGATCCGAAAACACCAGCGCGATGATGAGCGCGCAGAACACGCAGTACTTCACGCTGGTCAGCGTCGGTCCGAGAAACCAGACCACGCCAAAGAACGACGCGCCGGTCAGCACTTCGACGATCAGATAGCGGACGCGAATGCGCGCGCCACACTTCCGGCATCGTCCGCCGAGCAGCAGGTAGCTCAACACCGGAATGTTGTCGAACCAGCCGATGGGTTGCTCGCACTTCGGACAATACGAGCGCGGGCGCACCACCGACAAATCGCGCGGCCAGCGGTAAATGCAAACATTCAAAAAACTGCCGATCAGCAATCCGGCAAGCGCGGCTAAGATGGCTTCGAGCAATCCAGGATCCTCTCATAGACGCGCACAGTTTCCTGGACCATGCGCTCGGTTGAAAATTCTTTCTCGACGCGGCAGCGGGCGCGGGCGGCAATCTCGATCGCGAACGGCCGATCGGCCAGCAACCGCTGGATCTCGCGCGCGACCGCTTCCGGTTCATTGGATGTCAGCACGCCGGTGACGCCGTCTTCGATGATCTCAGGGACGCCGCCCACGCGGCTCGCGATCACCGGGACTCCGCTAGCCATGGCCAGCAGCGCAGCCGATCCCAATCCTTCCAACTCCGTAATATAGACGAACAGCGCGGCGTCCGGCAGATCGCGGGTGAGATTTTTCGAAAACGCAACCGCGACGCCGGCCAGCGCCGCAGCCTCTTCGACGATCGCGCGGCCCTTTCCGGGATCGTCGGAATCGATGGCCACCACTCCCGACCGCTCGTCCGACGCCTGCGACGGCGGAATCGGAACGCCGTCGTACACGACGCTGATTCGCGCCGCCTCCACTCCCGCGTCCATCAGTATCTGCTCCACAAATTGCGAAACCGCGATGAAGTGAGTCGCGCGCCGGTATTTCCACCGCGACGCGATGCTGCGCCGAACCGGGAACGCCACGCGCCGCGAAACGATGGCCGGCTTTCCCGCCAGCAGCGCCAACGTGTGAGCGCGCGCGTCATGCGCATGGATCAAGTCAACTCCTGATGCAGCACCGAACAGGGCCGCGCGCCCCAAGGGCTTGGCATCGAGCTGCAACGCGAGTGCGGCGTCGAGCAGGGGAGAACCTCGCGGAGCCAGCAATCGCACACCGTCTCCCCGCTCTACCAGCCCGCGTATCAGATGCAGCGCCTGCCATTGCCCGCCGCGCATCTCGCGCCCCGTGTCGATGTGAAGCGTAACCAACCTAGCCTCGCGGACTCATGTTCTTGGCCTTGGCGTATTTCAGAAAATTGTAGAGCGCCGCCATGTATGCGATGGCCAAGCCCTCGGTCCCGTCCAGAAAGCCGCGCTTGAGCACGTAGCTTTGGAAGAAAGTCCACGGCGGATCCAGCGCCAGGTCCGTCCAGCCGATCGGCGTGTTCTGGCTCACCAGTTGCTCCGCCGCAAGCGTCGTGTACCGGTCCATCGTCTTCAAATGCTCAGACAGCGAGCTGCACGTGAAATGGAGAATATTCGAGTTCAAATGTCCGATGCGCCCTTCCACTTCCACCGATTCGTGCACGTAGTTGCCGATCCACTTCGCGCGCCGCCGGTCGAACAGCCGCACCTTGCGGTCCGGATACCAACCCGAATGCAGTATCCAGCGTCCCAGGTATTGCGCCAACCGCGGCATCGTGTAGGCGTCGAACTCCGGGCCGTTCTTCTTGATCTGCCAGATCTCGGCCTCCAGCGCCTCGCTCAGCGCTTCGTCGGCGTCGAGCGACAGCACCCAGTCGTTCTGGCAGCACTCCGACGCGTAATTCTTCTGTCCGGCGTAACCGCGCCACGCCATGTCCAAAACACGCGCGCCCAATTTTGTTGCAAGCTCCACGGTGCGGTCGGTGGACCCGCTATCCACCACGACGATCTCATCGCAGCACCGCAAGCTCTCCAGTGCCCGGGCAATGTTGCGCTCCTCATTGAACGTGATGATCGCAGCCGAGATCTTCATTAAGTGCTGTTGCTAGTTTAACCTGCGGCCTGTCTCCAGCCTCCGCGCCGCGTTCGCCAACGGCCGATTTCTTGGAGTACAGCGCTACACTGTCCTCAGTGGCGGGCTTTGGATGAACACCCCGATCGTCATTCCGGCGTTTCGGCCCGGGCCGCAACTTGCGGATGTGGTCGAGCAACTCGAGCGCGGCGGCGCATCTGCCATCGTGATCGTCGATGACGGCAGCGGCGCCGAGTACGCCGCGATCTTCGAGCGTTGCTCGGCTTTCCCGCAAGTCCACATTCTGCGCCACGAGTCGAACCTCGGCAAGGGCGCGGCGCTCAAGACTGCCATCCGATTCGTGCTAGAAACATTCCCAAACGGTTCCGGAGTCGTCACCGCGGACGCCGACGGGCAGCACGACCCCGGGGACATTATCCGCGTGGCCGCCGCGCTCGAACAAAACTCCGACTGTCTGATTTTGGGCGCGCGCCAATTCGACCGCCATGTCCCGTTTCGCAGCCGCATCGGCAACCTGGCGACGCGCGTCCTTGCTCGCGTCATCCTGGGCCAGCACGTTCAGGACAGCCAGACCGGGCTACGCGGCCTGCCTCGCAACCTACTGCCTTACATCAGCGAGCTGCGGTCGGATCGCTACGAGTTCGAGCTGGACATGCTGATCGCCGCGAAGCATCTGGGACTCGTGGTGATCGAAGTACCGATAAAAACCATCTACGCGCCCGGCAATCCGACCTCGCACTTCGATCCCCTGCGCGATTCGATGCGAATCTACTTCGTTCTGTTCCGATTCGGCCTGCTCTCGCTGCTCACGGCCGCCGTGGACAACGTCGTTTTCTTCTTCGCCTACCGCGCTACCGCCAGCGTCCTCGCGTCCCAGGCACTGAGCCGCAGCGCTGCGGTTCTGTTCAACTACGGCGCGGCGCGCAGAGCGGTGTTTCTCTCGCACGAACGTCACCGGGTTCTTTTTCCCAAGTACATCCTGCTGGTCATTACCAGCGGCGCGCTCTCTTACGGTCTCATCCGTCTGCTCACGCACCTGTTCGCCATCGACGCAATTGTCGCGAAGATCGGCGCCGAATCGCTGCTGTTCATCGCGAATTTCATCCTGCAGCGCGATTTCGTTTTCACCCAGCGCCCGCGGACCAGCGCGACCGACTGGACGCTCTACTATCGCTCCGTTCCCTTCACCGCTCGACTCACGCGTAAATATACGGCGCGCGTACTGGTGGCCGCCTTGCAGAAATTTCGCAGCCAGCCGGCCGGGGAAGTCATCATCGAACTCGGTGGCGCGAATAGCTGTTTTCTCGACCGCATTATCCGTGAGCTGCGGCCATCGGCCTACCACGTCGTCGACAACAACGACCACGGGCTGAACATCCTGAGCGCGCGCTCGGACAAACCGTACCAGGTCCGCGTTCATCGCGGTGACGTGCTCGACATGCATCTCGATTTCCGAGCCGACGCCGTCTTCAGCGTCGGGTTGATCGAGCACTTCGATCCGCAGGGCACGCGCAAAGCCGTGCTGAAACATTTTGAGCTGCTACGGCCCGGCGGCTACGCGATCCTGTCGTTCCCTACGCCGACCGCGCTGTATCGGGCCGCGCGCGCCTTGACGGAATTCTTCGGCTTGTGGAATTTTCCCGACGAGCGCCCCCTGCGCCCAGGCGAAGTGCTCGAATCCATCGCGCCCTTCGGCGACGTGGTGCTCGAAAAAACTCTGTGGCCGCTGGTCTATACCCAGCACCTGATGGTGATCCGCAAGCGCGAACTCGGGCAAGAGGCTGCCGCGTCGGCGTGATGCAAGTCCGGAGGCTCGCTCTCTGGGCTGTCCTGTTCGTCCTGCTTGCGTTCACGATCTATGGCATCGTGCATCAGAGGCTCTTTGCTCAGTTCATCTGGAGCCACATCGGCCTCGAGCGCTTTCTGATTTTTACCGGGGCGTACGCGCTCGTCTTCGCGATTTTCTTTCTCTCGAAGCCCGGTCTGTTTCCGATCGTGACCGTGACCGCGGCAATTGCCTTCACCATCGCGGCGACCGGCCCGATCCCGCTTCTGGCCGTCGCGCTGATTCTGTTTTCGAGCCTCGTGCTTGGCGAGTGGATTCTCCCAGACACCTTGCTCGCCACGCTCCTCGGCCTCTGCATCTATATGTTCGCGCTGAGCATTACCGCGCTTGCGCCGGTGAATTATTCCGTTGTCTACCTGATCGCACTCACCGCGCCGCTGTTGGCTCGGCCTCGCGCGGCGGCGGCCCGGCTTGCCAGGATTCCATCCTTATGGAAGCCGCTTCGCCTGACTCGCTCGGAACAACTCGCCTCCGGCGCGCTCATCTTCGTCCTGCTCCTGCACTGGCTCGCCGCGCTCGCGCCTGAAGTCGGACCCGACGCCCTCGCCGTCCACCTGGTTGTGCCATCCTCAGTCGCGCTCCATCATCAATGGCCGTTCGATGTCCGCCAGCATCTCTGGTCCGTGATGCCGATGGGCGCCGACTGGTGCTTCACCCTGGCCTACCTGCTCGGCGGAGAAACAGCCGCGCGCCTGCTCAATCTAACGTTTCTTTTCGCGATCGCCGCTCTGCTGTACTCAACAATGCGCAAATGGTTGCCGCCGGCGCCCTCCCTAATCCTGACCGCCCTGTTCGCCGCGACACCGCTGGTCCAACTCACCACCGGTTCCCTGTTCGTCGAAAACCTCTGGGCGCTGCTCATCCTCGGCGCGCTCGTTTCGCTCGACCGCTATCGCGAACTCGCGCGTCCCGCCTACCTCTACCTAACCTTCGCGCTGCTCGGCGCCGCAGCCGCTACCAAGCCCGGTGCGCTCTCGTTTCTCGTGCCCTTCGCCATGCTCGCGATCGGCAAGCCATCCGCGACCTCCCTGCGCAGAGCCGCCCTCGCGCTCGCGTGTTTCCTGATCTTCGCCGCGCCACCGTACCTCACCGCGTTCGCAAAAACCGGCAACCCCGTTTTTCCCTACCTCGCGCGCTACTTTGCATCGCCCTATAACGACCTGGCCCTCGCCTTCCAAGGCGCGCCGCCCGGGCCGCACCTCGCGCTCGGCACGTTCTACGATCTGACGTTCCGCACCAGCCTCTATCGAGAAGTCCAGGACGGCGCCATCGGCTTCCAATACTTCCTCCTGCTGCCGCTCGCCATCTTGCTTCTCCGCCGCAAAACGCCGTACCTCGCGATCGCAGGCGCCGTAACCGCGCTGCTCGCCGCCGTCATCACCCTCGCCTCCGACCCGGGCGTGCGCTACCTGTACCCGATTCTTCCCCTCGCCACCATCTTCATCGCCTCGGCCTTCGCGGTCCTGCGCACCGGATACGCTCGCCTCTATCCATTTGCGATCTCGCTCGTCATCGCGCTCCTTGGCCTCAATCTCTATTTCCTCCCGTCCTCCAGCTTTCTGTTCAAAGATTTCGCGCCCAACCCGCTGTCCAGCCGCGCCCGCTCGGACTACATCACTGCTCACGCGCCAGAGCGCCACCTGATCGCGCACCTCAACCAGGCCCATCCCGGCCAGCCGGTCGCCTTTCTCGAGACCAACGCAATCGCGGAGCTGCGCGCTCCCTCCGTCACCGCCACCTGGCACAACGTCGAATTCTACGACGCGATCCTCTCTGCCACAACTCCCGCCGACTGCCTGCGCATCGTCGAAGACCACGGCGCGCACCTCATTGTCGGACCTGTCCCCGGCAGCGCCGCCCTCATCACCACCACGCCCATCGAAGCGTTCTTGAGACACTGCACCGCGACTGAAATGCGCTCCGGTAACTTTTACGCCGGCCGTGTGCAAGACACCTGCCCGTCTCCCTCCGATCAACCGGGGCCAGTCCTTCCACCCGGCGACTACGACGACTTCGACGAACGTGTCCAATACACCGGCCTCTGGTTTCGCGGCCAATTCGCCGGCGCATCCAACGGCACGTTGACCTACTCCAAGTCGCCCGGCGCGTCCATGCTCTTCCGCTTCACCGGCGCCGAGGTCCGCTACGTCTACACCAAGGCCTTCAACCGAGGCATCGCCGAAATCTCCCTCGACGGCGCTCGCCAGGCGACGCTGGACCTGTACTCGCCCACCATCCAATGGAAAGCGACGCTGCCGATCCGCGCCGCCGGCCTCGGTCCCCACACTCTCGAGATCCGCGTCACCGGCCGCCGAAACCCCGCCGCCACCGACGCGCACGTGGACGTCGACGCCCTGATCGTAACGGAGCCAGCGAACGAATCGGCCCAGCCCCCCACACTGACAGACCCCGTGCGCCCCCACATTGACAGAATCCCCCGACGTTGACAGAACGCCCGCAATGCGAGAGTCTCTATTGAGGAGGTTAGTTGATGCCACGTGGACGTCGAATGAGATGGATGCTCGCTGCGAGCGTGATCGCGGGCGCAGTTTTCGGGAGGGAGCGTGTTCGCCCAATCCGATGCGCCAACCAACGACGCACCGAATCCGTACAAGACCATCGAAGGCTGGGCCAAGCTGCCCGACGGCAGGAATGTGGGGATCCACCAGCTCGGTCGACATCGATCGCGACGGCAAGACCATCTGGGCCGCCGAGCGCTGCGGCGCCAATAGCTGCCTCGACCGCGCGACCGGCCAGATCAAGGACATGCCGGTCATTTTCCACTTCGACGAAAACGGCAACGTCATCAAGGCCTTCGGCGCCGGCATGCTGATCTTCCCGCACGGCATCTATGTCGACAAGGACGACAACGTCTGGGTCACCGACGGCCAGGACAACGCGCCGCTGCCGCGCGGGCGGCCGGGGTCGCGGCGCGGCCGCGGCGCGGCGCCTCGCGCCGGCGGCCCATCGGACCCCGGCCCGGCGCCACCAAAGGCAACCAGGTATTCAAGTTCAGCAAGGACGGAAAGCTGCTCATGACGCTCGGCAAGCCGGGCGGCGCCGCCGAGCCGGAGCTACTTCTACCAACCCAATGACGTGATCGTCGCCAAGAACGGCGACATCTTCGTCGCCGAGGGCCACGGCGCAGGCAACGACCGCATCCTCAAATTCACCAAGGACGGCAAATTGATCAAGACGTGGGGCAAGCTCGGCACCGGTCCCGGCGAATTCGACCAGCCGCACGCGCTCGCCTTCGACTCCAAGGGCCGGCTCTACGTCGGCGACCGCAACAACAACCGCGTCCAGGTCTTCGACCAGGACGGCAATTTCATCGACCGAGATGCGCCAGTTCAGCCGGCCGAGCGGAATCTTCATCGACAAGCACGACATCCTTTATGTCGCCGACTCCGAATCGATGTCCGTTTCGCGCAACCACGACGGCTGGAAGCGCGGCATCCGCATGGGCAGCCTCAAGGACGGCAAGATCATCGCCTTCATTCCCGACCCGGCTGAAAACGCCACGCGGCACCAGCGCCGCCGAAGGCGTAGCGGTCGATGCAAGGGCAACATCTACGGCGCCGAAGTCGGCCCGCAAAGATCTGAAAAAATACGTCAAGCAGTAGTGGCGCACGCTTCTTGCGTGCCGCGTCCCCACTCATGGGGACGCACCCCTCCCGCTTCAGCTAAAATCGACCTATCACCGGGAGGTCGACATGACGCCGAAAACCCTGCTCGCCGCAGCCGATTCTGCTTCTGCCCGCGCTGCTCTCACGCCGATTCGCGGATGCTCCGCCATCCGTCCTACTCGAAAGGCAAAATCGCGTTCAGCTATTTCGGCGACATCTGGATCGCCAACGAAGACGGCACGGGCGTCGCGCGCATCACCGACAACCAGGCGCGCGAGGTCTTCCCGCGCTTCTCGCCCGACGGCTCGCAAATCGCATTCTCGTCAAACCGGGAAGGGAACTACGACGTCTTCGTCATCCCCGCCACCGGCGGCAAGCCGCGCCAGCTCACCTTCCATAGCGCCGACGACAACGTCAGTCGGCTGGACGCCCGACGGCAAGAAAATCGTGTTCACCTCCGGCGCGCGCGAAAGGGCGCGTTTCCGAGCGTCACCACGCTTTTCGAGGTCTCGCCCGGACGGCGGCCTGGAGCAGCCCATCGACACCGACTGGGGCTTCTCGGCCAGCTATTCGCGCCCGACGGCACAAACATCGCGTTCATGCGCCACCCTTCGGTCTGGTCGCGCAAACATTATCGCGGCGCCTATGCAGCCGACCTCTGGACAATGGACATCGCCGCGCGCAGCTTCAAGAAACTCGGCGACCCCGACTACAAAGGCAACTACCTCTGGCCCATGTACGGCCGCAACGGCGAAATCTACTTCGTCGCCGACCGCCTCGCGAGCGAAAAGAACGTCAAATACGGCGGCCCGGAGGTCATGAAGAGCGTCAACAATATCTGGAAAATCTCCGACAAAGGCGGCGCGCCCGTCCAGGTGACCCATCACGGCGACGGCAATCTCTTCTTCCCCAGCATCTCCGCCGACGGCCGCACCATCGTCTACGAAGAAAACTTCGGCATCTGGAAGCTCGACACCGCCACCGGCAAGAGCACCGAGATCCACATCGACATCAAGTCCGATCGCCAAGGAGAACGACGTCGAGCTGGTCAGCATCAACAACCGCGCCGAATCGTTCGACCTGTCGCCTTCCAACAAGCGCGCCGCCATCACGGCGCACGGCGAGATCTTCACCATCGCCACCGATCGCGGCGAACCGCAGCGCGTCACCGAAACGCCTTGGCGCGAGCAAGATCCCTAACTGGTCGCCCGACGGCAAATGGATCGCCTTCGTTTCCGATCGCACCGGCCGCCAGGAAATCTGGCTCGGCGACGAACTGGGCAAAACCCACAAGCAGCTCAGCGACGCCGATTGCGACAAGCTCTCCATCGCGTGGGCGCCCGATTCCAAGTCGCTCGTCTGGACCGGCTCCGATCACAAGCTGCACCGCGTTGAAATCGATTCCGGCAAGACCGACGTGCTGGCCTCCAGCGACGCCGGCAACATCGGCATCGCCCGCAGTTCTCGCCCGACGGCAAGTTCATGTCTTACTCGAAGCCCGACGATCTGCTCCGCACGCACGTCTGGATCAAAGAACTGGACAGCGGCGCCGAACACATGCTCAGCTCCGACGATTTCCAGGTCTCGAGCAGCGCCAAGTGGACTGCCGACGGAAAGAAGCTGCTGGTGCTCGCGGCGGCTCGAGTGTTCCCGGCATCGCGTCGACAGCGCGCGGCAGCACCCAGCTCTACAGCGTCTCGCTGACGCACCTCGACAAGAATCCCGACGACCGCGATGTCAACACCGAAGCCGAAGCGGAAGCCGCGCTGGCTCAAAATCGCGGCGCGCGCGGAGGCCGGGCGAGGCGGCGGTGCGCCGAATGCCGCTGCGCCCAAGGTCGACGTGAAGATCGAGTGGGACGGCCTGGATCGCCGCATCAAGAAACTCACCAGCATGCCCGGCTCGATCCTGACCGTTGTGCCCGCACCCGACAGCCGCACCTACGCGTTCCTGACCTTCGGCGGCGGCGGACCAGGCGCAGGCGGCGGCCCGGCGATCTACACCATCTCCGCGGACGGCACGCACCTCACTCGCTTCAGCAGTCCCGCCGCCGAACCGGGCGCGGGCCGCGGACGCGGCGGCTTCGGATTCGGCGGCGGCTCCGAACCGCAATGGTCGCGCGACAGCCGAACGCTCTACTTCATGCAAGCCGGCTCGCTTTACTCCGTCGCGATTCCGCCGGCTCGGCCGACGATGGCCGAGAGCGCGGACGCGGCGCTGCCGGCTGGACGCGGCGGACGTGGCGGCGCGGCTTCCGCTTCGGCTGCTCCCACCACGCCTCGGCGCTACGCCGAAGCGCATCGACTTCACCGTTCGCCTGCTCATCGACCGCCCCGCCGAGCGCCGCCAGGTCTTCGACGAAGCCTGGCGCGTCATGAAAAGCCGCTTCTACGATCCCAAAATGCACGGCGTCAACTGGGCCGCCGCCAAGGACACCTACGAGCCGCTGCTGCCCAACATCGCCGACACCGAAGAGCTGCACAACCTCATCATGGAAATGATCGGCGAGCTGAACGCGTCTCACACCGGCATCTCCGGCGGCGGCAACTCTGCCCGGCGAGCCGGCGGCCCGAGCGCATCCAGACGCGCTATCCCGGCTTCAACCTCGAGCCGGACGCGTCGGGCTTCTACAAAGTCTCCTCCATTTATCAGAAAGGGCCCCGCCGATCACGATTACATCAAGCTTGCGCCCGGCAACTTCGTGCTCGCCGTGAACGGCAAGGATATCAAGAGCGGCGACAACTACTGGCAGCTCTTCAACGTCCTGCCGGGCAAGAAATTCGACTTCCTGGTGAACTCGAAACCATCCACCGAAGGCGCCTGGACCATCACGATGGAGCCGATTACCGCGCAGGCGCAGTCCGACCTCGACTACCACGCTTGGGTGGACAACCGCAAGGAGATGGTGGCCAAACTCTCGAACGGCGAGATCGGCTACCTGCACATCCGCGCCATGGACGCGCCCTCGCTCCAGAAATTCCAGGACGACCTGCTCGAGAACCGCGGCAAAAAGGCGCTAATCATCGACGAGCGCTTCAACGGCGGCGGCGGAATCGACCAGGAGTTGCTGGAAATCCTGAACCAGCGCAAGAAATACCAGACCACGCGCAGCCGCGATTCGCTCGACGTGCCCCGGCCCGTCCAGGCCTTCTTCGGCCCCATGGTGGTGATCCAGAACGAGCGCTCGGCCAGCGACGCCGAAATGTTCCCCGACGGCTTCCGCTCGCTCGGCCTCGGCAAGATCGTCGGCGTCCCCACCATGGGCGCGGTGATCGGCACCGGCGCCTACGGCCTGCTGGACGGCTCGGCGATCCGCACGCCCGGCTCGGCCGTCTTCACCGCCCGCGGCGAAAACATGGAAAACTACGGCGTCCAGCCCGACGTCTTCGTCGACAACACGCCCGCCGATTTCCTGGCCGGCCACGACCGCCAGATCGAAAAAGCCATCGAGGTTCTGCGAGCCGAGCTGAAATAGTCGGCGGCCTAGTTCACCAGGTCGACGGATTGCGGATCAATCGCCCGCTTCACCACCGACACAAATCCCGCGAGCGAGCAGTCGAAGGTTGCATTGCGCACGCTGCAGCCGGGAATGAATACCGGGGCGCTGGCCGGTGGCGCATCCAGCGTCAGCACGGTCAAATCGCGCAACTGGTCCATAGTCTGCGCGACGTATGAGGCTCGCACAATGTACTCCCCCGTGCTCTGCGATTGGCGCAGTTCCAACACTAGCGCGCCGCTCGGAGCAGCGACGTCGGCCTGGTAGCCCGGCAGAAGCCAGTCCAGATGCAACAGTCCGGCGAGTCCGGTGATATTGGTGTTCGAAGCGATCAACGCGATCACTTTGGTCGACGGATTTCCCAGCGCGCCCGTCATCGCATTCCCGGTGGCTGCCTGAACCAGCGAGCGCACCACATGCGAGGCCACATTGGAACTCTGCACTCTCGCCAGATAGGGCGTGCGGAATTCCAGATCGAGGAGCACGTTGTACAGGCGGAAGGTCTGGCCGATGCTGCCGGCCGTCAACTGGCCCCAACCGACCTCTGCGGGCGCCAGCCCATCCGCGTACTCCATGACGAACGGATCGATAGCGGCGATAACATCGGCCAGCCCTCCCATGTTTACCGGCATGGCGGGGCTTCCGGCCGTAACCGCGATGGGAAGCGTGGTGACGTCGGTCTTGCCTGCCGGGGCCGCGGGAACCGGAGTCTGGCCTGTGGGATAGTTGAACAGAATCGAGCGCGTGAGGGCGAGCTCGGGGGCGTAGGCGGTGGCCAACGCCTGTGGATTGTCGCCCAGACGTCCGTTCACCGCCGCTACCGCCATCTGGTAATCCAGCATCGCGACGCCCGCGCGCAACTGGATCGAACAACGGGTCGTTGGCCGTCGGGGCGTAGGAATTGACCTCAACCGTAGCCGCCGGAAGCATGCCGGCCGCGAAGGCTTGCGCGGTGTCAATGATCAGCGGAGTGCCGTTGGCCCTGAAATATACGAAGGCGGCGTCGGCTGCGTCGTTGCCGGTCAGCAGTCCCTCCTTGGTGAGCCAGAGCCGGAAGTAGCCGCCCAGCAGTGTCTCATTCGTGGCGCCGTTAGGAGTCAGGACGGCAACATCCAGGGGAACACCCTTCGCGTTAAACACCGGGAATGGCAGCGCGGAGAAAGTGTTGAGGGCGCTGATTCGGCAAGACGGGCGTTCGCACACCATGACGGCCGAAAATAATTACCTGCTTGAGTTCGGTATCATCGGCGGGCTGCGCCGCGAGAAAGGGCCCGCACAACAGAGCTATCGTGACGAGTCTTAGGAAATGGGTTCGCATATTCTTGTGTCCCTCGCACAGCGGCTAGTTCACCAGGTCCGCTGATCGCGGATCGATCACCTGATTTGCCGATCCCAACGAATCGTCCCAGAGGACAGTCGAACGTGGCATTGCCGAAACTGCAGCCGGGGATGAACACCGGAGCGCTGGCCGGCGGCGTATCGAGCGTCAAAGCGGATTGATTGCGCAGTTGGTCCAAAGTCTGCGCGATGTAAGAAGCGCGGACCAGGTACTCCCCGGTGCTCTGCGACTGCCGGAGTTGGAAGACCAGAGCGCCCCCCGGAGCGCAGAAGTTCGTGCTCGTATCCCGGCAGCAGCCAGTCCAGATGGAACAGGCCGGCCAGCCCGGTAATATTGACGTCCGAAGCGATCAACACGATCGACCTTGGTCGACGGAGTCCCCAGCGCGCCCGCTACCGCATTCCCGGTGGCCGCCTGAACCAGCGACCGGACAATATGCGAGGCCACATTGGAACTCTGCACTCTGGCCAAATACGGCGTGCGGTACATCAGATCGTAGATCAGGTCGGAAACGCGCGAGGTCTGGCTAACGCCGGCGGCGGTCATCTGTCCCCAGCCCACCTCCAGGCCATCCGCGTACTCCATGACGAAAGGATCGATGGCAGCGCCAATGTAGCCCAGCCCTCCGAGTTCGACCGGCGAACCACCCGTTCCGGCCGTAACGTCAAAGGGAATTGTGGCGACGTCGAGCTTACCCGCCGGAGCCGGTGGCGCGGGAGTCTGGCCGGCGGGATAGCCGAACAGAACCGAGCGCGTGAGGGCGATCTCTGACGCGTAGGCGGATGCCAAGGACTGCGGATTGCCGCCCAGACGTCCCATGACAGCCGCGATCGCCTGTTGTGAATTGAGCACGGCGACGCCGGCGCCCACCGCATTGAACAGCGGATCGGCGGCCGTCGATGGAGTCAGGTATTGAACGTTGACTGGGGCCGCGGGGAGAAGGCCGGCCCAGAGGTGCTGCGCGGTGTCGACGGTCCGCTGTATCGCGTTCGCGTGGAAAAAGACGAAGTTGGCGTCGGCCGAATCGTTCCCGGTCAGCAACCCTTCTTTGGTGAGCCATGCGCGGTAATAGCCACCCAGGATGGTCTCGAGCTTCTCGCCGTTGGGGGTCAGAATGCCGGTATCGACGCCGAAGCCCGGGAAGGTCCGCGCGGAAAAGGAATTGAGCAGATCCACCGGCACTACGGAAGATCGCACACTATGCCTGCCGAAAATGATCACCTGCTTGAGTTGCGTATCGTCGACGGGCTGAGCTGTGAGAGAGCAGACACAGAACAGGGCTGATGCGACCACGTGGAGGGAGCAAATCTTCATGTCACAATACGTGGGGCACAACTAGATTTTCTCTCCCTGGATCTCGACGACCATCCAAACCGGCGATGGCCCTATTGCGGCGCTGTCTGGCCCTGCAGCAGGTCGCGCACGCCGTTGAACAACTGGGCATCCCGGACGACGAAGAACAGTCCGCCCCTGCCGTTCTGGCTGCTGTCGCAGAGCGGTCCCGAAAGCGTGCCCTGCTGGTTCATGTCGCCAAAAATGACGTAAGGCAGGCTGCAATTGCCGGAAGAGCAATTCCGTCGTAAGCCAGCGCACCTCGCAGAGGACTCCGTCTGGTCGCAATGCGGTCCCGGCCGCATTGCCTGCTCGTTCGCGCCGCCCAAAGTGATGAACGGGGGCCACCAGGTCGTCGACACACCGATCTTCGCGTGATTGCCATCCGGTTGAGGGACGCCCTCGAATCCGAGCGTCTTTCCCTGCCATGTTCCCGTCGTCGCGATCTCAACCGGGCCCGGAATGCCGAGCATCGGGTCCCAACATTCTGGCGTAGTCGCCCGGGCGGTTGGAATCTCGGGCGCAGCCCACCACGACGCAACCCGCAGCGGCTCGCCGCCCAGCAGCGCCGACACCATCTGCCACGGCGGAACATTCAAGTCGGACGGCTTCGAGATGAGCGCAACGCCACTGGACAGCCGGTCGATCGTAGCG
Organism: Terriglobia bacterium; assembly: GCA_963792065.1. Classification (GTDB taxonomy): domain Bacteria; phylum Acidobacteriota; class Terriglobia; order Bryobacterales; family Bryobacteraceae; genus Palsa-89. Next base: position 2,622,011 of record CAWBUU010000001.1, on the reverse strand, counting down.
CTTCGGCTGCTGGATATTTTCCCCAGGCCGCGCACCAGTTCTTGAATCTCGGCTGGTCCTCCGTTGTTTACGATTTGAAGTTTGGTCGGGTCGGTTACGACACTCGCATTCCCGAGCGCCTTCAGCACGCTGACAACATCGGCCTGGTTGAGCTTCAGCGCGAAGAAATGCTGGCTGACCAGAACGTTATTGTCCGCGACGCATCCCAGCGTGTTTCCGTCGCTCTTGCGAGGCTGGTTCCGGCTGCCCGAAGCCGGCCAGGATGGCGTCGAGACCTGCAGCACCATTCCGTCTCCGTCATCGTTCCATGCCAGCATGCCCTTGGAATGGCCCGCGGGTGCGAACTGCGTCTGGATCGGGTCTCCGTAAAATTGATCGTTCCACAGCACGTAAAAGAACTTGCCGTTGTACACCTGGTCGAAGGTAGCGCCCACTGGATCTGTGGACGTTTCGCCCGTGCATCCGCCGCCCGGCCGAAGAGTGCCGTCAGCGCTGCTCGCAAAGGCGAACTGTTGGCCGAAACTCTTATATGGTTGAACCGTGCCGCCGAACGGGCAGGTCCTTGGAAAGCCGCCGCACTCCGGAAAGGAGGCGGCATTGAACTTGAATACGAACCACCAGTCCACCGGCTGACCAGTCTGCAAAAGCGGAACCGGGGCAGGTGTTTCAGGAGCCGCCCGCAGCGCGACACCGCAGACTACGATCAGCGTCAGCGGAAGCAGAAGGCGCATCGCGCGGCGCGTACCGAATCGAATCTTCATGTTCACAGTGCGAGTGCCGGACGCCGGATTTTCTTCTCATCTCGCCGCAGGCCACGACCAGCGAAGAATACGTCGTCCAGTCCGGCGCGGCCGCGATCGGTCGCGCCCAAAAAGACTTGTAGAATGGATCATGATTCCACTCCGGTCTGTGCTCGCCTTTCTGGCCGCACTCGCCCCCGTCGTCGCTGCGGATTCAATCTATCAACATCGCGCCCAAGGACGTTGAAGCCGCGCTGAACGCGCCGCCCACGCCCATCGCCTCCGTCAGCCCGCAACACGACTACGTGCTGCTGCTCCAAGGCGTGCGCTATCCTCCTCTGGCCGAAGTCGCGCAACCCATGCTGCGGCTGGCCGGCATTCGCATCGACGTCAACACCAACGGCATGCATCTGGCGCCGTACTACGTCTCGGCCACGCTGAAGCGCCTCTCCGACGGCTCCGAAATCGCGCTGTCGCTGCCGAAAGACGTCAAGATGAGCGCGCCGGCCTGGAGTCCCGACGGCAAGCGCTTCGCTTTTTCCAACACCACCGCGCACGGCCTCGAACTCTGGATCGCAACCACCGCAACCGGCGCCACGCACAAACTCGCGGGCGTGAATCTCAACGGCGTCCGAATCGGCTTCGGCGGCGGAGCGGACGCGGAGCCCCACCCGCGGGTCCCGTCGAATGGCTGGACGGCGACCGCACCCTGATCGTCAAGTTGATCCCCGCCAACCGCGGCCCCGCGCCCGTCGAAGGCGCCGTCCCCAAAGGGCCGCGCACCGAAGAAAGCCTGGGCCACGCGACGCCCGCGCCTACCTACGAAGACCTGCTATCGAACTCGCACGACGAAGACCTGTTCGATTACTACGCCACCGCGCAGCTTGCCTATCTCGACGTCGCTTCCGGCAAGACCACGCCGCTCGCGAAGCCCGCCATCTACACCATGGTCCGGCCTTCGCCCGACGACAAACATCTGCTCGCCGTTCATCTGCACAAGCCGTATTCTTACCAGTTGCCCGCCACATCGTTCCCGGAGGAAGTCGAAGTCTGGGATCGCAGCGGAAAGGTCGAGCGCAGCATCGCCAGTCTGCCGCTCGCCAATCGCGTGCCCATCGGCGGCGTGCGCACCGGACCCCGGTCTTATCAATGGCTGCCGGACAAACCTGCCACGCTCGCCTGGGTCGAAGCGCTGGACGGCGGCGATTCGCGCAAGAAAGTCGACTTTCACGATCGCATCGTTGCGCTCGCGGCGCCGTTCCAAGGCGAGCCAACCGAGTCTCGTCCGAATCGAACAGCGCTTCCGAGGCCTGCAACCGTTGGCCGGCGGCAAAGCACTCGTCGACGACTATGATCGCGACTCGCGCGTCATCCGCACCCTCGCTGTCGATCTCGATCATCCCGGCACGCCTGCCCGCACGCTCTTCAGCCGCAACGAGCGCGACGCCTATCACGATCCCGGCCGGCTGGTGCTCAAGACCACTCCCTCGGGCGAGCGAATCGCCATCCAGCAGGGCGACGATGTTCTGTTCACCGGCGCGGGAGCTTCGCCCCAAGGCGAGCATCCGTTCCTCGATCGCTTCAATCTCGCGACCGGCAAGTCGCAGCGGCTGTTCCAAGCCGAAGGATCCGGCTACGAAGAAATCATCGCCGTGCTCGACGACTCGGGCACTCGCCTGCTGACGCGCCGCGAGAGTCCCACCGATCCGCCCAACTATTTTCTGCGAAGCGAACGGCGAGTCGAAAGCGCTCACCGCCTACGCCAACCCGATGCCCGAGGCCGCCGGCGTCAAGAAAGAACTCGTCAAGTACAAACGCGCCGACGGCGTGCCGCTGTCTTTCACTCTGATCCTGCCCGCCAACTACAAACCCGGCCAGAAGCTGCCGGCATTGCTGTGGGCCTACCCGTATGAATTCAGCGACGCCGACACCGCCGGCCAGGTCACCGGCCACGATGCCCAGTCGTTTCCGCAGCTCAACTATCATCAGCTCGGCGTGCTGCACGGCTACGCGATCATCGACAACGCCGCGATGCCGATCATCGGCGATCCCGAAACCGTGAACAACACCTACGTCGAGCAGCTACTGGCAGACGCCCGCGCCGCCGTCGACAAAGCCGCCGAGATGGGTGTGGTCGACCGCGAACGCGTCGGCGTCTTCGGCCACAGCTACGGCGCTTTCATGACCGCGAATCTCGTCGCGCACTCCGACCTGTTCCACGCCGCCGTCGCCGAAAGCGGCGCCTACAACCGCACCCTCACGCCATTCGGATTCCAAAGCGAGCGCCGCACCTTCTGGGAAGCGCCCGACGTCTATACCAAGATGTCGCCGTTCTGGTCGGCACAGAAAATCAAGACGCCGCTGCTGCTCATCCACGGCGAAGCCGACGACAACACCGGGACGTTTCCGATCCAGTCCGAACGCATGTACGCCGCGGTCCGCGGCAACGGCGGCACCGTTCGACTCGTCATGCTCCCGGCCGAAGCCCACGGCTACCGCGGCATGGAAAGCATGGAGCACGTGCTCTTCGAAGAGCTCTCCTGGTTCGACAAGTATCTGAGATAACCGAGTGGCGCACGCTTTAGCGTGCCGCGTCCCCACTCCTGGGGAAACCACTGATTCTCACGAGTGTTTGACTTGTGTGCTGTAGACCGCCGTGCTTTTCTCATCCGACGGTTTCTTTGAGAACAGAAATAGCCACTCGGCGGGATAATACCAGTCAGCCCGGCGCACGCGTCTTCCGAAAGGAAACTTTCCTAAGCCAAGGCCGGCATCACCGAAGCTGATTTCGTAGCTATCTATCGCGTCGTGTGTCTTGGATATGCGAACCACACCAAGAAATGGTTCAATCCAAGAGCCACCTTGCCGTCCATGCTCGTACCACAGAGCTTGAGCGCGTACGGTTAGATCGACTTCCGAACTGGCCTTAACGGCGTCCGCGAAGAAGTCCGTGGCCGGATGTATGCCGTCAACCCAGCCATTCCATCCCTCGCACTCATCCAGCAGCGACCCGAGCAGGAACTCAAGCCCGGAACATACCCACCGAAGGGAATCCGCCACATCCGAGGGGCTCCCGCTAGCCGAGGCATGAATGTACGAACCTATGAACCGGGCAAGCTTGGATTCCAAATCGCTCTGAGGTGTGTGCATTCTCGCCGTGTAAACAGGATTATCACAAGACGACACCACGGTTCGTGGCCCCTCGATCTTGACACGCCTAGCATTCATGTTTCGCGTTAATAGGCCTGATCGTCCGCTCCCACTGATGGGGACGCCAACTCGGGTGTAGCATGGTGACGAAGACGTAGATTCGGCCTAAGAAGGTTCCAAGTCATGCAGTTCACACTCACCCGCCGCCACACCCTGTTGGCTTCGTTTTGCATTTTTTCGATTACGCCCCTGCTCGCACAAATTCCCGGCGGGCGGGGCGGTCGCGGTGGCCGAGGACCTGCCTCCGAAGAACTTCGCCAGGCCACCCAACTCGACCTCGAAGGGAAGGGAACTGAGGCCCGCCTCCTCATCCAAAAAGCCATCGACGCAGCCACCACGCCGGCCGCCCGCGCCAACGCCCAACGCACCATGGCGATGTCCTGGGCCTTCGACGGAAATTGCGCCAAGACAATCGAATACGAGCAAAAGGTGATTGATTACTGGAAGACCCAACAGGAGACTGCTCCAGGCAACGCCTTCTATCAGCAAGGCGAGATGGCCGACGAAGCCGCGCGCGTCTGCATCGACTCGGGCGACCTCGATGCCGCCGCCGAATGGTATAAGAAAGGTCACGACTACGGCCTCGCCGAACCCAACATCTCCGCCGACCGAAAGGCTCTCTGGGAGTACCGCTACCAGCACGCTCTGGCTCGCCTCGCCGCCCGCCGAAGTAACCGCGCTGAAGCCGAGAAGCACATCGCCGCCGCCAAAGCCGCCCTCAACGCGATGACCGGCCTCCGCCGCCAGGAGGAAGTTTTCTTTCCTTACCTGACCGGCTACGTCGCGCTCTACCTGGGCGACTACCGGAAAGCGCTCGCCGACCTTCAGCAAGCCAACCAAAACGACCCGTTCATCCAATGCCTGCTCGGCCAAACCTACGAGAAGCTTGGCGACAAAGACAAAGCGCAGGAGTTCTACCGCAAAGCCGCCGAGACGCGCGGCCACAACCCGCCCGCTGCTTTCGCCCGGCCCTTCGCTCGCAAGAAGCTCGCCGGGGCTGCGGACGGCGCAAAATTTTATCAAACAAATCCGCCGCACCGCGCGTAATGCCTAGAGGGGGTGCGGTATGGAATCGTTCTTTCAGGACCTGCGCTACGGTTTCCGCCAGCTTCTCAAGAGCCCCGTCTTCACCATCGCGGCCGTCATCACGCTCGCGTTGGGAATCGGCGCCAACGCCACCATCTTCACCTGGCTGAGCGCCGTTCTCCTGAATCCCGTGCCCGGCGTCGATTCCAGCAACCTGGTCTCCATCCGCTGGCACACATCGCAAGGCGCCAACCGCAGCCTTTCCTGGCTCAATTTCCTCGATTTTCAAAAACGTAACCACACCTTGCAGGATTTCTCCGTCGGCGCAATGCGGCCGCTCAGTCTCGGCGAAGGCGATCAGCCCGAGCGCGTCTGGAGCATGCTCGTTTCGGCCAACTATTTCGACACCCTCGGCGTCAAGCCAATCCTCGGCCGCGCGTTCCTGCCGGAAGAAGATCGAGACGCGGGCGGTCATCCCGTGGTCGTCATCGGCTACCAATTGTGGAAAACCAAGTTCGGCGGCGACCCCAACATTCTCGGCCGCCAGATTCTCCTCAACAAGCGCAGCTTCACCGTCGTCGGCGTCACGCCCGAGCCGTTCATCGGTTCGATACTCGGCCTACGCTTCGATCTCTGGGCGCCCGTCTCGATGGTAGGTACGCTTTCGGGCGACGGGAGCGTGCTCGACAAGCGCGGCGTGAGCTGGCTGCAAGGTCAGGCGCGGCCGAAACCGGGCGTCGACAAACGCGCGATCGAAACGGATCTCGACGCCATCTCGTCGCAGATCACGCGCGAGTTTTCGCAATCCGACCATTTCAATCGCGCCGAAGTGATTCCCATCTGGCGCGAGGGCGGGGGATCGGTGCTGGCGCCGCTCATGATGTTGCTGATGGGCGTGGTCGCAGTGGTGCTTCTCATCGCATGCGCCAACGTCGCTAACCTGCTGCTCGCGCGCGCCGCCGGACGACAACGTGAGATCGCGATTCGCCTGGCGCTCGGGGTGCGCCGCATCCGCCTGGTGCGGCAACTGCTGCTCGAGAATTCCTTGCTGGCTCTCGGCGGACTCGCGGCCGCGCTGCTCGCATTGCCTGCCACCATGGGCGCTCTCATGGGATACGCGCCGCCCAGCGACCTTCCGGTTACTTTGACGATTCGGGCCGACTGGCGCGTGGTCGTGTTCACCATTGCGGTCACCGCCGCGGCCACGCTTCTATTCGGATTGGTTCCGGCGCTGCGTGCCTCCAAGTTCGACGTAGTCAGCGTCCTTAAGGAAGAGTCCGGGGGTTCATCCGGCCGAAGCAAAGCCTGGCTGCGAAACTCGCTCGTCATCGCGCAAGTCGCTCTTTCGCTCGTGTTGCTGGTCAGCGCCGGCCTGTTCCTCAAAGCTCTCAGTCATGCCACGTCCGCGAATCCCGGTTTCGATCCGCACAATGTTCTGGTGGCTGGAGTCGACCTGCAGCCCAACGGCTATGACGAGACGCGCGGGCGCATTGCTATCCGCCAGATCACCGACAAACTGCGCGCGCTGCCCGGCGTCAACTCGGTGAGCACCGTCCGTAACGTGCCGCTCGGCCTCGGCGGCTCGAGCAGCAGCCGCGCCGAGGTCGAAGGCTACGTGCCGCAGAAGGACGAGGAGATGGTGGTCTTCGTCAACATCGTTGGCCCGGACTACTTCCGAACCATGAAGACGCCCGTCGTGGTCGGCCGCGAGTTCACAGCGTCGGACAGTCAGGAAGCCCAGCACGTGCTGATCGTCAATGAAGCCTTCGCGCGCCGCTATTTCCCGCATGGCAGCGCGATTGGACGGCGCGTCACAATCTACGGCGAACAGAAGGTCGTGGTAGGCGTGGTCCGCGACTCCAAGTCTTTTCAACTCGACGAGAAGCCGCAGCCGTTCGTGTATTTTCCAATGGGACAGGAGTTCGCTTCAGAGACCAATTTCCTGATTCGCACCTCGGGCGATCCCATCGCCTACGCGCGGCCAGTCGAAGATGCCGTGCATGCGATCGATCCCGCGATGCCGGTCTACGGCGTGCGGCGACTCGAAGAAGCCATCAGCGCGTCGTTCTTCGGGCAGCGCATGGGCGGCTCGTTCCTCGGATTGTTCGGCGCCGTCGCCTTGATGCTCGCGGCCATCGGGATCTATGGCGTGCTGGCCTACACGGTCTCGCAGCGTTCGCGCGAAGTCGGGATTCGAATCGCTCTCGGTGCCAGCCGCGCCGATGTGCTGCGCCTGGTACTCGGCCAGGGCATGCGGCTGCTCGCGGTCGGACTCGCGATCGGACTCGGCATCGCACTGGCCGTGACGCGCTTGATGCGGACGATGCTGATGGATGTCTCGACCACCGACGTGCCCACCATTCTCATGGTGTCCGCGCTGCTGGCCGCAGTCGCGATTCTCGCGAGCCTCATTCCGGCGCATCGAGCTTCAACGATCGACCCGATTCGTGCTATTCGTTACGAATAGGATGCTCGCATCGCTCAATGTCACTCCGATAGGAATCATTCACAGCGCGATTCGCGAACCCGTTGATGACGTATGGGGCGGATTGCACTCGCGCATCGAACTGGATGCATCGCGCTTTTCGGCGGCCTCGCTCGCCGGCTTGAGCGACTTCTCGCACCTCGAAGTTGTGTTCATCTTCGATCGCGTCGGCGATTCCGAGATCCACTTCGGAGCGCGTCGTCCGCGCGGGCGCGTCGACTGGCCGCTGGTCGGCATCTTCGCGCAGCGCGGCAAGAACCGGCCCAACCGCATCGGCGTCACCATCTGCCGCCTGGTCTCGGTCGATGATCTCATGGTCACCGTCGAAGGACTGGACGCCATCGACGGCACGCCGGTACTCGACATCAAGCCGTACATGCGCGAGTTCGCGCCGCGCGACGAAGTTCGCCAACCCGACTGGGCCACCGAGCTGATGGCCGACTACTGGAAAAGCGCATGACGAAATCCGCCGCCGAAGACCGGCGTCTCGCGCGCTTCACCAAGATCTGCCTCGCGCTTCCGGAAGCCACTCGCCAGATGATGGGGCGTCACGCCGGCTTCTTCATTCGCAAGAAGACATTCGCGTACTATCTCGACGATCATCATGGCGACGGCATCGTCGGCATCAACTGCAAGGCGCTGCCGGGCGACAACACCGCTCTCATCGCCGCCGATCCGAAGCGCTTCTACATGCCGGCCTACGTCGGTTCGAGAGGCTGGGTCGGCTTCCGGCTCGACGCCGGCGCGATCGATTGGGACGAGGTTCGCGAACTGGTGAGTCTCAGCTACCGGCTCATTGCTCCGAAGAAGCTTGCCGCGCTGGTCAAAGTTGACACGGAGTGAGCGACTCGTAGCCGCGATCGCCGAACGGAATCAATCCGGGCTGGTCTTCCGACCACCACACCATCACGCGCCCTGCCAGCGAATCATCTGTGGCAAGTCGATACACTGCGTCCGAGACTTCATCGAGCGACAGCAAGCGTGAAGGCACTCCGCGTTCTTTGCGTTGCTCGGGTGTCAGCGAGTCCCAGTACGCTCGCACGTGATGCGATGCGATCCAGCCGGGCGCCAGGCAATTCACTCGGATATTTTCCTTTTCGCCAAGCCAACCGAGCATGGTCGTGAGCCGAATGATCGCGGCTTTGGCCATGTCGTAGCCCGGTACCGGATTCTTGCGGCCATGCCAGAGCCCGGTGATGGAAGTCATGTTGACGATCGCTCCGCCAGCCGAGCGGCGCAGCGCGTCGATCGCCAGGCGAGTGCCGTAAAGCGTTCCGAAAACGTCGGCGGGAAAATTGGCGTCCCAATGTTCCAGCGGTTCCTCGGGATGAATGTCGGTGTTGGAGGCATTGTTGACCAAAACATGCAGGCCGCCGAATGTCTTTTCGGCGAAGGCCACCAGATCGCGCACCTGCGCTTCCACTCGCACGTCGGCAGAGAAATAGGCCGCGCGTCCGCCGTCGCTCTCGATCAGGCGCGACGTTTCGCGCCCGCCGGACTCCTCTATATCCGAGACCACAATGGATGCGCCCTCGCGCGCGAAGCGGCGAGCAATCGCGCGGCCGGATCCGTCCGATCCGGCGCCGGTGACAATGACTGTCTTTCCGCGCGGGTCCATAAACAGTCCTGAGAATACCACCGTGCGTGGTGCGAAACTGAAGTCAGGGCACGATGAGGTTCACTTGCATTCTGTTCGCGATCAGTCTGGTTGTAGCGCAGGCTCCGAAGAACAAGCCGCAGGTTCGCGAAATCCGCGCAACGGGCTGCGTCCGCCGGGCGCGCAACGGTTGCCTGATTCTCAAAACCCTGTCCGGCGAAACGACCTATTCGTTCCGCGTCTCGCCCCGGCCCGATGATGCCACCGTGATCACGATCCAAGGCATCCCGCACGACGGTCCCGATCCGTGCAAGCAAGGCATTGCGCTGGACGTTACGGACTGGGAGCCAACCGGGGAGCAGTGCGTCGACTAGTTCAGCGCGATCGCGCGACGATTTCTTCGAGGATCCCGGTAGTGGAGTAGCCGGGTTCGAGCGGCAGCGCGAGCACTTTTCCGCCGGCGGCTTCCACCTCTTCGCGCCCGGCGATGAAGTGCGACCAGTCGGCGCCCTTAATCAGGATGTCGGGGAGCACTGCGGCGATCAGCTCGCGCGGCGTGTCCTCATCGAAGAATGTTACGGCATCGACGGAGGCGAGCGCCGCGGCGACCTGCGCGCGATCGTTCTGGGAGATCAGCGGGCGCGTTGGTCCTTTCAGCCGTTGGACGCTTGCGTCGGTGTTGAGCGCGAGAATCAGAATGTCGCCGAGCGAGCGGGCCTGTTCGAGCAGGCGGATGTGGCCGGGATGCAGCACGTCGTAGCATCCGTTGGTGAAGACCACGGTTTTGCCGGCGCGTTTCCAGGCTGCGCGCGCGGCCACGAGTTCGTCGAGAGTGTAGATGGGCGCCAAGCGATATCTTAGCGCGGCGGCTGGCGAACGCCCGAATGCGAGGCGGCCCAGCGTTCGAAGATCTCTATGATTTGGCCGAGTTTCTGGCCGTCGCCCTGGCCGCGGAAACGGTTGTGATCGACGTCGCAGACCAGCCAGTCGTTGGGGGCGCGCTCGGCTCGGATGGGGATCATGACCTGATCTTCGAGGGCGGTGCCTGCCAGGTCGATGGTGACCATCCAGCCGGGATTGTCGAGCGTCTCGATGGTGACGCCGGAGACGTGTTCCCATTCGCCGTTGCACTGGGCGAGGTACCAGGATTGGAGGAAGTCGATGGGAGGCACTCGGGCATTGTAGCGGATCGATGCCGGACCGTCGCCCGCCACGTTACTTCAATGCGAAACCGCCCCCTGTAAAGAGCGCGCTTTGCGTGTGGAGGAATCCCAGAAAGATGCCCTGAGCCGTGAAGGGAACATCGATCTCGGCAGACCTGAAGTTGAAAAATGTGAAGTTGGTCGGCGGCAGGGCGAGCATCGCGTAGGCCGGAATCGTAAATGTTCCCGGGCCAGCCGGTGCGATGCAACCCACCGCGACGTTGGACTTGAATGTAGCATCCGTGGCGCTACTAACTTCGATTTGAACGTTACTGTTCGGGTCGCCTCCATTCCAGGTGATCGTCATCCCGTTCGAGCGGGTGACACTGAGGGGCGTGCTGTTGGTCGGGCTGACGAGCGTAGGTAGTGCGGGAATGGTTATTTTTGCATCGAAAGGACCGACGTCCTTTCCGCCAGTTCCGTTGACGGTATAGTCGCCCGGGACCAGGAAGCTTCCATTCTGGCTGAGTGTCACGCTGGCCCCACTGTTGTAGGCGACCGGGACGCTCCCGTTGGGACCCTTCACAGTGATGCTGGAGCCGCCGTCGAGCAAAATCGCTTCGTTGAAGCCAATATCAGTTTCGGGAATGAGACTGTTGGAGATGAAGCACGTGCCCGGAGGAGGAGGGTCGTTATAGGATTGGAAGAACGGTTCCAGTCCGGCTTTGGGAGTGAACCTGGCGAAGACGAAGGACGCGTTGTCGTGGAACCCGACCCCGTTATCGTTAAAGTTGTGATTCAGGCCGATGTCGCCGATCGAGATGGGTCCGCCGGTCAAGACCGCGAACGGGTCCCCGATCTCAGCCAGCCCGGCATTGTTCGGTGTGCAATTGCGGCCTTGCTTGGCCACGGGAAGCACGGTGCTGTTGCTGATCTCGGCGCCGATCTGAACGACTAGCGGCACGGCGCATCCGGTGGGAACAGTGTCCGGGATCGTGAAGACGATCTGATCCTCTCCGATGCAGCACCCGGAGCGGCCTTTGTAGCTCACCGGCACGTCGACACCGCCGAGCCAGACGGTAAGAAGAAGGTTGGTCATGTCCTGGCCCAAGCCGGCGCCCGAGGCATCGCTTCCACTGACTGGTCCTAATCCGGTGGCCCAGATGATGAGCGTGTCGCCAGGATTGGCTGAGCCGCATGTCGTAGAGGGACCTCCACAGTTCGGGGACTTGAAGGCAGAGACGAGACTGTAGTCGGCGTAGGTGACGATGCCTGGTCCCTGGCCGCTGGAATCGACGGTGAAGATGCCGACGTTGTTCGACGTTATGGAGTGCCCGGCCTGGTTGCTAGTCTGGCCGTTGTAGGTGACCTGAAAAGTTCCCGATCCGGTGGGCGTGTTGGATGGAAGGAGCGCGGCGACTTGCGTGGCTGAGGTGTAGTACATGAGCGCCTGCACAGTAGTTGTTCCGACCGTGACCGCGACTGAGGTTCCGTTCAGCGTGGTGTCCTGGAATGGGGTAGTCGAGATGGCGATGGCCGAAGGGCCCAGGCCGCTGCCTTTGATGACGAAGATGGCGCCTTGCGCGATTGGCCCGCTGGGTCCGAACTGGATGTTGCTGGCCGCGTTCGCGATGCTGGTGATATTGGGAGATGCGCCCAGGCGCGAGGCGACAGACGACAAAAAGAGAGTGAGCAGTAACTTTGGCAGCCGCACGGTGATTCTCCTTATTTGCTATGGTCGATTTCCGGTAGACCAAGCCCGCAGAACCAGGTGAGAGTATAGCAGAGGAGTTCAGAAGGAAGGTTTTGATGCCCCGTAGGCCCCTCGTGATCGTAGTTCCGATAACCGGTATTATGTTAACTACACCGGTAGTGGGTCAGTTTGAAATTTCTTGGCTCTTGACGAGTTCACGACGGACTTCGTAGTCGGCGATTTCGGATACTTACGATCTCGATGCCTCTCGAAGCAAGACCAGCAAGCCAGGTCTTGCACGCCTCATTTTCCGCGGAGCTTTTCGGATTCGTGATCATTCCGAGTGGACCAGCGTCCAACAGAACGATCAGGCTCATGGAAACAGTTTGTAACCTTCAGGCCGGCTTTCGTCCAAGCCGCGCCGCAGGCTTTCGAATGTGTCGCACTGTTCCGCCTCGTCGCCCTGCATCCACTCATCCAGCAACCTTGCGAGATCATCTGGTCGCAGCTTTCGTGGCGGCGCGGTGACGGCGTCGCGGGGAAAAACGATCTGTCCTGAGAGCTTGTTCGCGTCGGGCATCCTTGCTACCTAAATTGTACTCCGCAGAAAAAAGAAGGCCCGAATCGGCTGGGAGGAGCTCCTTCGGGCCAGAGGGAAGAAATTGTAAGAACTAAATTCGTGCGGGCGCTGAGCCGCGCTTAGCGATGACCTCCGTGGCCGCCGCCACCGCTGTGTCCGCCACCACCGGAGCTGCGCGCGCCTCCACCGCCACCGCCTGAGCTACGCGGGCTGGGGCTGCCTCCGCCGCCACTGCGCGGGGCCGACCGCTCTGCACCGCCGCCGAAACTGCGGGGCGTCGGCTGGAAGCTGGGCGCCGGATTGCTGCGCGGCGCTCCGAAACTGCGCGGAGCTTCGTAGCTGCGCGGCGCCGAATAGCTGCGTGGCGCTTCACTCCGGCTGGGCGCCTCATAGCGCGGACCCGGCTGAAAATTGCGCGGCTGGCTCTCGAAGCTCGGCCGCGGCGCATTGTAGTTGGGCGCCGTGTAGTCGTGACGCTGCTGCCGCTCCTGCACGATGGGCGGGCTGATGTGCACTGCCGATCCTTCGCGGCCGCTGGACCGCGCGCTCGGGAAGCTGTCCCACCCGCGGCTCGCGCCTCCGCGGCTCGCACCTCCGCGGCTCGCACCGTTATCGCCGGACCGCGCGGCGGGCGCTTGAGACTGCGGCGCCACGGCACCAGAAGCGTTCGGCTGGCCGAAGCGGCCCCAGCCGCGGCCGGTCGAGGTGGAAGAATTGCCGCCCCGATTATTCGGCGCCGTTGCACTATCCGACCGCTGCCATCCGTTGCTCACGCCGGTATTCGGCGTTGCGCGTTCGAAGGAGCGCGAGTTCCCCGCTCCGTCGCGCGAGAATTGCTGCACGGACTCGCGCCGCACATCCGACCGCGCGAACTGCTGCATGGCGCGCTGCTGTTGATCGAACGAGAAGTGTTCGACACGCGGCGCCTGGCTGCGAGTGGCGAAGCTCCGGGCGCGGCTCTGGGCGAGGTTGCCGCTGGGCGTGCGGTCCGACACTCGCAGGCTCTCGCGGCCGGGCGCTACCGGAAGCGCGCCGCGCACCAGTCCAGTCTGCTGGATCTGTCCGCGATCGAGCGTGGTGAACCGGCCGTGCCGCCCGAAATCGTTGGTATTCACTCCGGTCACGCCGCCATGCACGCGAGCGTTGCGATAGTTGTTATAGATATTCACGTTGTTGACGACGATGGCCTGGTTGAAACGACCGCGCCCGTATCCGCCGTAGAAGCCGCGTCCCCACCAGGGATGCAGCGTTTCGAACGGCGCGAGCGGAACCCAGCCGACTCCGCCGAAACCGAAGCCCGAGCTGAATCCGAATCCACCGCCCCAGCCGAAGAAGCCGACCAGCGCCGGCGACCAGTAGTGCCGCGCATGCAGCGCACCGGGATACCAGCACCAGCGTCCGCTGCCATAGAACCAGCGGCCGTAGTGATACGGCGCCCAGCCCCAAGGATCGGAGCTCAGCCAGGTCCAGCCATAGTAGTCTTCCCAAACCCAGCGTCCAGATTGATACGGCGCCCACCCGGCCGAAACCGTCGGCGCCCACACGTTGCCGTAGTCGGGATCGGTGACCCACTGGCCGTATTGGTCGAGGTCTTCCGAGCCGTAAACATCAGGGCTGACGTAGCGCGGGCTCTGCGCGCTTTCGAGATAACGATCGCGATCTTCGTTCCAGCGATCCCAGGAGTCGGGCGGGATGGCGCGCACGATTTGAAACTCGGCGTCGGCCGCGGAGCCGCGCGCATTCATGGTCTGGCCAGCCTGCAGGCGCTGGCTGCCGCTCGAGCTATAGATGTCGGCTTCGCCCGATCGCACGGTGATTTCCGAAGTTCCGTCCTCGCGCACCGTCACGCGGTAAGTGCCCGGCCCGAGCGGACGCATTGCGACGCTGGGCGTGTCGACTTCACTTTGCGCCTGGCCTTGCCGCAGCACGCGGAAGGTCACGGTGCCGATGCCGACCTGCACCTGAAAATTGCTGACGTCGAGACCGTTGAAACGGACCTCTGAACTGGGTCCGATGCGGACCATGTTGGCGAAGTCGAGTTCGACTTCGGCGCGCGATAAAGCTCCGGTGAGAATGCGGTCGTCAGCCATCACAGGTGCGTTGATGGCGGCAGCGACCACGTCCCCGGAATCACCGCGGCGCACCGACACGTCGCCGCTCAGGACGCTGATGCGGGCGACGGCGCGGCCTTGTTCGTATTGGCCGTCCGGTTCATCGTCGGCCATGAGCAGCGACCCGGCTGCGAAGAGGGCCGCGATGGTGATTATCGAAAAAATGCGTTTCATATAGGCGGCTCCGATTCCAGCTTTCTAACGGCATCCGGAAGGCCAATGCCTAATCGATTTTCTTTCAGTGGGTTAGCGCTGGCGGCGGCGATCCCGCCCCTGGCCGAAAACCACCACAACTGCTTGGAAAGAACCGTATTGTATTCACCGGGCGGCCCAGGCTAAACTACAGTTAAGTTGAATCCGGCAACTACGGTCAATCCGTCGCTTCCCGAGGTGCATTCCAGTGTCGACACGCTGGCGCCCTCGCTGTGGCGCCGCATGTTCGCCTTCGCCGGACCCGCGTATCTGGTGAGCGTGGGCTACATGGATCCAGGCAACTGGGCGACGGATCTGGAAGGTGGCGCAAGATTCGGCTATCAGCTTCTGTGGGTGCTGGTGCTATCGAACCTGATGGCGATCATGCTGCAGACGTTGAGCGCGCGGCTGGGAATCGTGGCGCAACGCGACTTGGCGCAAGCCTGCCGCGAGGCGTACCCGCGCGGCGTGGCGTACTCGCTGTGGTTTCTGTGCGAGATCGCGATCGCGGCCTGCGATCTGGCGGAAGTGCTGGGCGCGGCCATCGCGCTCAACCTGCTGTTTCACATCCCGCTGCTGACCGGCGTGATTCTGACGGCCGCCGATACGCTGCTATTGCTGTTGTTCACGCGGCTGGGCATCCGGGTGATCGAGAGCTTCGTGCTGGCGCTGATCGCGATCATCGGCGGCTGCTTTCTGGTGGAGATCTGGTGGGCGGGCTGGCCGGATTTCGGCGAACTGGGGCGCGGGCTGGTGCCGCACATCACGAGCCAGAATCTTTACCTGGCGATTGGAATCCTGGGCGCGACCGTGATGCCGCACAATCTGTACTTGCATTCGGCGTTGGTGCAGACGCGGCGCATCGGCTCGAGCATCGCGGCCAAGAAGACGGCCTGCCACTTCAATCTGGTGGATTCGGCCATCGCGTTGAACGGCGCACTGTTCGTCAACGCAGGAATTCTGATCCTGGCCGTAATGGTGTTCTTCAAGCGCGGAATCGTAGTGACCGAGATCCAGCAGGCCAACCAGTTGCTGTCGCCGTTGTTGGGGACGACGTTTGCGAGCGTGCTTTTCGCAGTGGCGCTGTTGTGCTCGGGGCAGTCGTCCACGTTGACGGGAACCATGGCCGGCCAGATCGTAATGGAAGGTTTTCTGAATTTCCGAATGCGGGCCTGGCTGCGGCGTCTGGTGACGCGCATGGTGGCGATTGTACCGGCGGGGTTGACGGTGTACTTCGCGGGCGCGACCGGGACATTTCGTCTGCTGATTCTGAGCCAAGTGATCCTGAACATGCAGCTTCCCTTCGCGGTGATTCCGCTGATCCAGTTCACCAGCAGCAAGGAGCGGATGGGCGAGTTCGCGAATCGGCTGTGGTTGAAGATGCTGGCATGGAGCGCGGCGGCGCTCATCCTGAGCCTGGACATCTGGCTGGTGGCGATCACGATCGGAGAATGGCTGGAAGGCGCGGGGCGATGGCGCGTGTGGCTCGAGTTCGGACTCGCGCCGGTGCTGATCGGCCTGGCGGGATTGCTGGGCTGGATGATGTTCCAGCCGCTGCTGCCTGGATGGCGGCGGCGATTCGGACGGGCGGCGGTGGAGTTGCCCGCGGAAGTTGCGGCGAACCTTCCGACCCGGCCTACCGGCGCATCCTGGTGCCGCTCGATCATACCAGCAAGGATCGGGACGCGATCGCGCACGCGGCCGCGATGGCGAAACAACATCACGCCAAATTGTATTTGCTGCACGTCGAGGAAGACGTCACCAGCCAGGTGTACGGAGCGATTGCGTCAACGGCCGAAGTGGATGCGGGATCGCGATACCTGGATCAGATCATGGCGCAGTTGTCCGCACAGCAGGTGGAGGCCGAGAGCGTGGTGCGGTTCTCGCGCAACCCGAAGAAGGAGATTGTGCGGTATGCCGAGGAGCTGAAGCCGGACTTGGTTGTGATGGGCGCGCACGGACATAAAGGCATTAAGGACATCGTGTTCGGGACGACAATTAATGCGGTACGTCACAAGTTGAAAGTGCCTTTGCTGGTGGTCCGGGGCAGCAGCTAGTCCAAGTGATACTCCCTCCTAGGTATCGCGCTGGCTTGCAGTTCGGGGCTATAATTAATCCAAGACGCGAAAAAGCCAGTTGCTGATCCACTGTAGCTTGTGAGGGGGCCGTTGGTGAGCTGACGATGTAGGCTGCCCTACTAGAGGGCGACGGTTGTGTCGAACGGATACACTCCGGCTCGGTGCATGATAGAAAGGCTCATTATTTTCAACGGCATGGATTGGTGAGTGGCTTGCACGGAACGGGTTGGGATTATGCGAAGGCTCGTCTTTGCGCTGATGGCCGCCTCGTTGGGGGCGCTGCAGGGGTCGACCCTACAGCAACTGAGCCTCGACGACATGATCCAGAAGTCGACCGGGATCGTTCGGGGCAAGGCGCATGTCACCGGCGCGAGCTTCCGCGGTTCCATCATCTATACTCACTACCAGGTCCAGGTTTCCGAGACATATAAAGGGTTCGCCGCGCCGCAGTGGGACGTGGCGGTGCTGGGCGGCGTAGCGAACGGTTTTCAGCAGCGCTTCGCGGGATCGCCGACGCTGACTGAGGGCGAGGACTACGTTTTCTTCCTGTGGACCAGCAAAACCGGGCTGACGCAGATCATCGGACTGTCGCAAGGGCTGTTCGCGGTAACGCCCGGGGCGACGAGTCCGCTGGTGGTGCGCGCGGCATCCACTGAGCAGATGGTGAATGCACAGGGCCAGCAGGTTACTGATTCCGACATCAAGATGCAATTAAGCGATCTGCGATCGCGGATCCAGAAGTCGATCAGCACCGGAGGGAATCAGTGAGGCGGGGAGCGCTGCGCATCGCGGCTCTGATCGCGGGCGCGCTGGCCGTTACGGGTACCGGCTCTGCTTACTATTACTACTATTTGTACGTCAATAACGGAGTTGCGGCGCCGTTCAAGTTCGATCTCAACGGCCTGGTGAACAAGCGGGTCCCGTTCTACATTTCGAATCAGGGACCGTCGGCGATGATGCCGGGCGACTCGTTCCAGGCCGTGGTGAGCGAGATTCGGGCTGCCGCGGAAGTTTGGAATAGCGTAGCGACCTCGGAGATCAAGCTGAGCTACGGCGGCTTATACACGCCGGGACGGAACGATTCCGCGCCGAGCATCGACGTGATGTTTTCCGACGATGTGCCGCCGGGATTGCTGGCGGCGGGCGCACCGATCAGCAACGCCGGGCTCTCGACCGGGCCGACCGGTCCTTTCGTTTCGATCACTCGATCGATCCTGCTGTTGCCGCGAGATCTAACAAAAGCGCCGGGCGGCGGCGCACCGATATCGAGCTATAGCGAATCGTTCTTTGTGACGCTGGTACACGAGTTCGGTCACACGTTGGGTCTGCAGCACTCGCTGACGTCGGCCGTGATGTCGACCTTGACCACCAGCGCGGCGAGCAAAGCATCGCCGCTGGGTGCGGACGATATTGCTGGGATTTCCCTGCTCTACCCGGCGCCGGACTACGTGGCGTCGACGGGTACGATCAGCGGGCGAGTCACGATGAACGGCGTTGGCTTGAGGCTGGCTTCGGTGGTGGCGATTTCGCCGAGCAATCCGGCCATCAGCACGCTGACCAATCCGGACGGAACCTATCAGATTCGCGGAATTCCGCCGGGACAGTATTTCGTCTACGCGCATCCGCTGCCTCCCCCGGCTTACGGCGAGAGTCACCCGGACAACATCTGGTATCCGCTGGACTACTCGACAAATCCTGCGGGCGTTGAGGTAGGGCCGAACTATACGGCGTTCGCGACGCAGTTCTACGGCATCTTCAACGGGTCCGCCGGCACGCGGGATTGGCAGCAGGCGCAGTCGATCGGCGTGTTTGCGAATTACAACGCTTCGGGCATCGACTTCAACGTGCACTCTCTGGCATTCGAGCCGGTGTATGCGGTGCGTACCTACGGTTACACGGACGGCGCGATCTATGTGAGTCCGGCGCCGATTCCTCAAAATCCGCTGCAGCCCGTTCTGATAGCCGCGACCGGCGCTGGATTGCTACAGAACAATTCCGTCACGCCGGGGCTGACGATCAACACTCTCGGCAGCGTGGCCCAGATCGATTATGTGCAGCCGTATCCACCGCCGGATCCGTATGTCGCCATGTATGTGGTAGGCACAAGCTTTGGAGTGGGTGTGGGGCCCAAGCATCTTCTGTTTTCGACGCCCAGCGATGTGTACGTCCTGCCTTCGGCATTCACGGTGGTGACGAATCCTCCGCCGTTCATCAGTTCGATGACGCCGGCAGTGGACGCTGACGGCAAGCGAATTGTGGTGGTGGCCGGGACGTCGTTTAACGAGAAGACACGGATTCTGTTTGACGGACTGGCGGGAACGATTCGCGGAGTTCAGGAAGACGGCTCGCTCATGGTGGCGCCGCCGCCGGCGCCGGGTGGGTATGCGGCCAGCGTTGTCGCGCTGAATTCCGATGGACAGAGTTCGTTGTTTCTGCAGCGGGTGCCCGCGACCTATTCCTATGAAGCCCTGGCCCCGTCCAATGGCGGCGCAGCCCAAACTTCTCTGGTGGTTTCGCCGAGCGTGATGGCCGCAGGGGTCGATACGACCATTACAATCACGGGCGTCAATACGAATTTCGCCGATGGGCAGACGTCGGTGGGATTCGGAACCAGCGACGTGGTGGTGAAGCAACTGACCGTCGAGAGTCCGACGCGCCTGACCGTGGTGGTGAGCGCGACGACGGTGACGCCGACCAGCCAGATTACGGTGACCAACGGGCTGCGGATCATCTCGCAGGCGCTGGGCGATTCCGTGGTAACGACGGACGGTCCGCAACCGGCCGCGCACTAGTCCGAACATCGGGCGAACTGCCCGAACCTACTTCTTCTTGCTCAGCTTTCTGAAGTATTCCGCGATGGCTTCCGAATAACCTTGCGGTACGGTTTCGGTGCCGGCGCTGCGAACCTGGTCGGCGTTCTTTTCGTCCAGCTTGCGGCGTAGCTCGAGTTCGAGGCGTTCCATGCCGGGGAGCACTTCGCGGGCGATGCGACCCTGGAGTTCGGCGTCGTTCTGATAAGCCGGATTCAGGTTGTGCATCAACTGCAGGTAGTCGCCGACTAGTTCGGGATTGTTGCGGAAGAAATCGCGCAGCGCATTCATGTCGCGCAGCGATTCGCGGTTGGCTTGGTCGAGCGGGATCCAGCCGTTGTAGGGGCCGACCGGGCCGGGGCCGCCGAAGGGACCGCCCTTGCGCCGCCATTCCAGTTGCCGCCGCGCTGGCCGAGGCCGCCTTGCTGACCGTTGCCGGCCTGTTGTCCACCCTGTTGTCCGTTGCCGCCTCTGTTTTGTTGACCGGCTTGTTGACCGTTGTCTTGCTGGCCGGGTTGCTGCCCGTTCTGACCTTGTTGACCGTTGCCATTCTGCTGGCCGGGTTGCTGACCATTCTGACCCTGCTGGCCGCGATTGCCATTCTGGTTGCCGGGCTGGTTGCCGTTCTGCTGGCCATTGCGCTGGCGATCGCGCGCTCCGAGCGACTGCTGCAGTCGGCTGCGCGCGGCTTCAACCTGCGCCAGAGTTTTCTCGAGATCTTCTTTGTCGCCGCCGGGGCCCTTGCCGGGCTGGCCGTTCTGCGCCATGGCCTGCTGTGCTTGCTGGATACTCTGGCTGAGCTGATTCAGTCCCTGGGTGATGGTGGATTCGCGAACCCAGGCCTGCATGCCGTAGCCTTGGCGGATCCATTCGCCGAGCTGGCGCATGTGCAGTTCGAGTTCCTGCTGCTGGGCTTCGCCGAGCGCCTGGCGCAGCTTGCTGGAGACAGGGTTCTGCGCGCCGGCCAGGCTGCGCGCGGTGTCGCCCATATCCTTTTCGAGCTGCTTGAGCTGATCGGCCATCTGCTCTTTCTCGCTGCCCATGCGATCGGCCTGCTGGCGGGTCTGGCCGGGCTGATTGCCGCTGACCATCTGGCGGAGGCGATTCTGGAAATCGGCCTGGCGTCCGGCAAGCTGTCCGGCGCGGCGCGACAAATCGTCGAGCGCGGCGGAGGCGTTCTGCTGCTGCATGCCGCTGAGAATGTCCTTGGATTCCTGGAGGCCTTGCGCGGCGCGCTGCTGAGCGGCGCGAGCCTGCTCGGAATTCTGATTCTGCGGATTCTCCGCGTTGCGCATGTCCTCAGTGGCGCGCTCCAACCGCTCGATGGCGCGCTGGAGCTGCGGGCTGGCAACGGAGCCGGTGCGTCCCGAGCTGCCCTGCTGGCCCGGTTGTCCGGAGGAAGACTGCTGACCGTTTTGCGACTGGCTGGAGGACTGTTGGCCCTGTTGCTGCGAATCGGATTGCTGCGACTGATCGCCGCGCTGGAGCTGCTCCATCTGGCGCTTAAGTTCTTCGGCTTCGCGGCGGAGCATCTCCTGTTCCCAACGCTGGCGGAAAGCCTGTTGCTGCTGATCGCGCTGCTTGGCCAGTTCCTGCTGGCGTCGCGCGAGTTCCTGGAGCTTCTGCAGCGCGGCGTCGATTTCCTTGGCGCGGGAATCGCTGGCCGACTGCCGGCCGGTTTCGTACTGGTTCTTCTCGCGGTCGAGCTCGAGGTCGGCGAGATTTTCAAGATCGCGGCCCATGCTTCCACCGCCACCACCGCCTCCGCCCCGGCTTCCGAACGCGACCTGGATGTCGCGGAACGTCGCTTCGGCGCGCAAGGCGTGCTGCAAGGCCTGCTGCTCGGGAGGAATCGCGTCCGTCCACTTCTGGGTCCGGATCTTTTGCGCGGACTCGGTCATGGCCTTGGCGGCCTCTTCCATGTCGCTGGCGAAATTCTTGAATTGCGAGTTGGCGTCGGCGATCTCGCGGGCCTTCATGCGATTGGCAAGCGAGAGGGCCTGCGCGGCGAGCTTGTCCTCCTGCTCGGCGAGGAACTTGGCGTCGTCAGCGGCTTCAGACGGCTTGGCGCCGCTCTTCTGCTGATTCCACGTCGCGGCGATGATGTCCTTCTGGCGCTGCGAAATCTGTCCGGTGGGATCGTCGCCTTGCATGCCGCCGCCCCCGCCGCCGCCGGCCTGTTGCGATTGCGAGTAGTTGCGCTCGAACGGCTCGGCCTGGATGAAATACATGTCGGTCTTGGAAGTGTTGCGGGCGTCGCGCGCGCTGGCGTAGATGGTCACCAGGTCGCCCGGCGACATCTTGTAGTCTTCGAGCGCGACCAGGTACTTACCCTCGGCCGTCTTGGTTCCCTTTTGCGAGAGCATCGAGACGACCTTCTCGGCGCCGCCGTTGACCGAGTAGTGCAGGCTCATGTCGTTCAGGCCGAAATCGTCCGTGGCGCTCACCGCCACCGTGACTTCTTCCACCGGATTGACCTTGGCGTCGCGGCCGGGCCGGTCAATCTTGACAGTGGGTGCGCTGTCCTTGCGCGCTTCAATGAAAAAGTCCTCGCTCAGGCGCACGTTTTCGCCCTGCTCGACGGCGGCGATGTGATACATGCCGTCCTTGTTGATGGCGACGCGCGCGTTCAGCCAATTCCCTTCCCCAGCTTTCAACTCGGTCTGATGTTCGTCGTCGAAGACAAGAGTGCCTTTACGCAAAGGCTTGTCGGTGAGGATCGCGATGTCGGCTTGCGTGCCTTCGACAGCGCGCAGATCGCCGCCGGGATCTTCCACCATGTCTTTGATGCCGCTCCAGGCGGGGTAATGATAGGTGACGCGGATTTTCTTGACGGACGGCAGATCGACGACGCGCAGGGTGAATTGCTTGGAGTGAAGGGCGCCGGCTTCGACGTAGTACTTGACGTTATTAGCAAGCGCACTGAAGAGAAACTCGTAAGTGGACGCGCCGGGCGTGGGCAGCATTTCCACCGGCTCCCACTTGGACGCGCCTTCATACTGCGCGTAGAGCCGGACCTTGGGGGCTTCGAAGCCCTTGAGCTGCGCGGTGACCAGTTGATCGGCTTTGCGGCGCACGGTGCGATCGCCGGGCGTAACGAGGATGTCGTAGAAAGCCTGATGGATGCCGCTCTTGGGCGCGCCGGCCCACAGCAGCGAAGTTCCGTATCCCAAATAGCCGGGACCGGCAAGAATCAGCCAGAGCAGCACGGCGACCGCGAGGCCGGCCGAGGTGAAGAATCCAACGATGGGACCAGTGGGAGCAAGGCGATCGGGCTGGCTGTGCTCGGCGACGCGCATGGCATCGGACGCGAGCAGTTGCGTGAACGGATCTTGGGCGTCGGGCCGTTCGGCCAGCGTCAGCAGGCGTTCCTGAAATTCGGGAAAACTCCGTTCGGCGCGGCGCGCGGCTTTGCGGCGATTTAGCCCCAGCAGCGGGATCACGAGACCGAACGCGATGGCAGTGGCAACGGAAATGAAGAGAAGAATGCGGGCCCACACCAAGCTGGCGGGAGAGAAGGCATAACGGTTGATGATCCAGACCAGGAAGACGGTGGCCGCGAGCGCCGAGACCGTGGCCAGGGATGCGCCTTTCGAAAATACGAGCAGCCGAAGGCGGCTCTCCAGGCGTCGCAGGTACGCGTTGAGTTGATCGAGGGCGTTCATTTACGCTGCCTCCTTCTCCACCGACAAATATCGGCTGGCGATCACTGATTCAATTATGGCTGTTAGCAAAACCAATAGCAAAGCATAGCGCCACAGGCTCCAGGGCCTCGCTGCATTCTCAGACGTATCACCGGGGCCGGAGGTCTCGACGCCGCGGCCGGTGTTTTGCCAAAGTTCCAAAGTTTCTTTGGGGATGGGGGTGAGGGCCGACTCCTGGCGGTCGGCATGGACGGCCACGAATTCCTGGCGGCCGGCGGTGCGGTGAATCTCGTAGTAGCCTTCGCGAGTGACCTGGAAGGACTGCACGGTGGTGGCTTCCTTGAGCGAAAGCGGGTGCTGGCCGTCGGGGTCGACCACTTCGACAGCGGCGCTGTGGTCCTTGGCGGTGCGCAGCTCGATGTAGGAATCGACGGCGACGTTGGTGGACTGCTGCTGCTGGCCGCCCAGGTAGCGCGCAGTGGATTCGACGAACGGAACGAAGGCGGCGTGCAGCGGGAGGTCGTTCGAGATCTTGTCGAAGGTGGAGGTGAAGACCAGGACGCGGCCTTCGCCCACTTGCTTTTCGAGAATCAGCGGAACCTGGTTGGTGAGGCGCGCGATGACGCGGGAGCTGCCGGGGTCGACGCGCACGACTTGATAGAACTGGACGCCGTCGAGCTTGTTGGCTCGCCGCAACGAGGGGTGCTCGGCATCTGCGGCGCCGACGATCTGGAAGCGGTCGCCTTCGCGCCCCGCGTAACTGGTGCCCTGAATTGTTTCGCCGGAGACCGGGACCTTGGTGAGAGCGGCCGATGATGGTCCGAGCGCGATCAGCAGTGAGCCGCCGGCGCTGACATAGCTGCGCAAATTGTTCTCGAGGCCCGCAGGCATGGCGCCGATGTCGGACAGCACGACGAAGGCGTACTTCGAAAAAGACTGGTTGACGGACTGCTCGACGGCCAGCGGTTCGAGATCGAAACCGGCTTCGGGTACGGACTCGAGCGCGGCGCGGTAGTAGAGTTCGCCGCGTTGTTCGCCGTTGGCGTGAAGGAACAGAACAGGGTGCGGATCGGTGCGCTCGATGGCGAACGGAAAGCGGTCGTCCTGGCTGAGCGAATCGTTCGGCTCGATGCGGACCTCGGCCTTATGGAAACCGTGCGGCGATTCGAGCGACAGAAACTCCACCGTGGCGCGGCCGTTGGCGGGGATGTCGACGGTTTTACTCTCGAGCACCTTGCCATCGAGTGCGAGCGATACCGTGCGCTTGGTTGTATCGCCGCCCACGCCGGCCACCACGGCCTGGACGCGAACCTTCTTCGGGTCGTAAATCTTGGCGGGCGCGGTTACGCTTTCGACCATCCAGTTCGGATCTTTGGAATCGGCGACGGAGTGCAGGACCAGGTTGGTGTCGGGCGCGAGGCGCAGATCGGCGAATGCGGGCGGAAGCGAAGAGCGCTGCATGTCGCTTGCGAAATGCACTTCGAGAGGCATGCGGGCCGACTGCGCGATGGTGCGCAGCGCGCGCGCGAATTCGGCGAAGGAGCTGCGTTCGTCGGAAGGCTGGATGGACTGGATGGCGGCCTTGAGCTGATCGGGATCTTCCACCGCTTGCGTCATGAAATGCACGCGCGATCCGACCGCCAGCACCTGGCCGCGCTCGCCGGGCTGGAGATTCGACACAGCGCTCAAAGCGAGCTGCTTGGCGCGCGCGAGATGCGTCCCGTATCGCATGCTGAAGGAGTTGTCCACCGCGATGATCAGCATTTTGCGACCGCCGCCCGAAGCTGCGGTTCGGTTGATGAAGGGATTGGCGAAGGCCAGCGCGAGCAACAGCAGCAGCGCGATGCGCAGAGCGAGCAGCAACAGGTAACGGAGCCGGCGATGCTTGATGGAGCTTTGCGTCCGCTGCTCGAAGAACATCAGTGAGCTGAACGGATGCGGCGTGCTGCGGTATTGGCGCAGCAAGTGGATCCACAGCGGCAGGCCGATCGCGGCCGCGCCCGCAAGGAACCAAGGCGCGAGGAAACCCATTAGAGCCTCCCCTTTCGAATCAGAAAGTATTCGAGCATGGCGGCATCCAGCGGCCGGTCCGTAGTGAGCAGGAAATAGTCGATGTTCGCGGCGGCGGCCTTCTTCTTGAGGGCATCGAGGTGCGCGTCGATCTTGGGACTGTATTCTTCGCGCGCATACTCGGGCGAGACCTCGAGCGCATCTTTAGTTTCCATGTCGACCAGCAGCACCGGTTCCTTCAGCTTCGGCCGGATCTCCTGCGGATCCAGGACATGGAACAGAATGAGATCGTTGCCGCGGAAGCGCAGCGGCGCCACGGTGTTGATGATGGTCTCGGGCTGCTCGTACAAATCAGAAATAACGACCACGATGCCCCGGCGCCGCAAGAACTGTTGGAAATGGATGAACGGTTTCGCGAAATCGGTGCGCGTGCCGAGCTGCGCGTGTTCGATGGCGTGCGCCACCCGCATGAATTGGCCCTGGCGCGTGGAAGGCTGGACATAGTTACGCACGTCGTCGTCGAAAATGATGACGCCCGCGGCGTCGCGCTGCTGGTTCGCCATGTAGGCCAGCGAGACCGCAAGGTAACGCCCGTAGTCGAGCTTGCTGATGCCGTGCGAGCTGTAGCCCATCGACGCGCTCGAGTCGAGCATGAGAGTGAGCTGGCTGTTCGTCTCGCCGCGATAGCGCTTGAGGTAGGCGCGTTCAGTGCGGGCGTACACGTTCCAATCGACGTGGCGCAGATCGTCGCCCGGCGTGTAAGCGCGGTACTCGGCGAACTCCTGGCTGAATCCGAAGTCAGGCGACTTGTGAAGGCCCGCGACGAACCCATCGACAACTGTTTTGGCAACCAGGTCGAGATGCGACAAGCCGGCCAGCAGCGCCGGGTCGATGAAGCGGGTTGGAGTATGGGGTAGCACTGGAACCGCCGCCGCTTAGAACTTCTATTTCGGCTCCGTCTTCCAGTCCAGCAGCCGCTTGAGGATCGCGTCCGAATCCAGGCGCTCGGACTCGGCGTGGAAATTCAGCAGAATGCGGTGGCGCAGGATCGGAGTGGCGAGCGCGCGGATGTCCTCGTAGGTGACGTGATAACGATTGCGCAGCAGGGCGCGGGCTTTCGAAGACAGCACCACGAACTGTGCGGCTCGGACGCTGGCGCCGAAATTCACGTACTGTTTCACGAAGTCGGGTGCGCTGGCATCGTTGGGCCGCGTGGCGCGCACCAGCTCGACGGCATAACGCGAGACCGAATCGGCGATGGGAACCATGCGGACCAGGCGTTGGAAATCGAGAATCTCGTCGGCGTTGGTCACGGTGTCCGCCTGCGCGGTGCGCGTGGTGGTGGTGAGATCGACCACCTTCACTTCGTCGTCGGCCGAGAGGTAATCGAGCACGGTGTTGAACAGGAAGCGATCAAGCTGCGCTTCGGGCAGCGGATACGTTCCCTCGAGCTCGATGGGGTTCTGCGTCGCGAGCACGAAGAAGGGCGCCTTGATCTGATACATGTGGCCGCGCACCGTGCACGAAAGTTCCTGCATGGCTTCGAGCAGCGCCGATTGCGTCTTGGGAGGCGTGCGGTTGATTTCGTCCGCCAGCAGGATGTTGGAAAAGATCGGGCCGGGCACGAAGGTCCAGGTGCGGTGACCGGTGGTGGTGTCTTCTTCAATGATGTCGGTGCCGGTGATATCCGACGGCATCAAGTCAGGCGTGAACTGGATGCGCTTGAAGATGAGGCCGAGCGTTTGCGCGAGCGTGCGAACCAGCAGCGTCTTGGCCGTGCCCGGTAAGCCGGTGATCAGGCAGTGGCCGCCGACAAAAAGCGAGATCAGGACTTGCTCGACCACTTCTTCCTGGCCGACGATCACCTTGCGAACTTCGCGGACGATGCTCGAGTGAACCGCCTGGAAGCGATCGATCCGTTCCTTCAGTTCCGCCGAGTCGGCAATGGCTGTGCTTAGAGTGGACATGATTTTTTATTTCGCAATTTCCAAAAGTAATTTTTGCGCCGGCTTGTAGCCGGGAGCGGCTTCGAGCGAAAGGAACACCTGGTCGCGTGCGTCGTCCATGCGGTTCGCCATCCGGTAAGCCTCGGCCAGCTTGAAATGCGCGGCCGCCTGATCGAGCGGCTTCAACGCGACCACGGCCTGAAGTTCGCGGATCGCGCCGCTTATGTTGTCCTGAGCGAGATACAGGTCGCCCAGACGCTGGTGCAGTTCCTGGTCTTCCGGATAAATGTAGTTTAGACGATTCAGCGTCGCGGCTGCTTTCTTGGGCTCGCCGGCTTCCTCCTGGAGTTTCGCCAGACGCTCGATCAGCAGCGGGCTGCGTCCGCCCACCTGGCTCCACTTTTCGAGTTCCTTGCGCGCGGAGGCCTTGTCGCCCTTGGCGATGTAGGCGTCGGCCATCACTTCGTACACGCTGCCGGGTTCGACGTAGTCGGTGTAGAAGCCTTCAACCGCGGCGCCCTCGCGGATCACGTCGTCGTATTTCTTGGCGCGCAGATCTTCATTCAACGTTTTGATCTGCTTCTGCCACTCGGCAAAATGATCGACGGTGGTCTTGGTCCGCGCGTCCAGCCAGGCGAAGAACTGCTTGTCGAACTCTTCAGGCTCGAGGCCCAGGTCCTTGCGGATCACGTCGGGCGTCGAAATGAGCTTCGCGAAGGACTGGATCATCTCCAGCAGCTTCGAGTAGCCCCACTTCTCGGCGATGAAGCTGCAGATCTGGCCGCCCTGGAAGTACGAGACGATCACTTGCGAAGGATAGCTGGGCCGGATGAAACCGCGATCGAGTTCCGCGATCGGGAGCAGCTTCTTCGAATGGATGGCCATGATGGCTTCCGGATCGAGCCGATCGCCCCAATCGGGCGACGCCGCGGTCTCTTCGTAAACCGCGAGACCTTCGGTGAACCAGCGCGGCACGCGGCCGTTGGTGGCTTGAATCACGAACACGTGGCTGAGCTCGTGCCACATGGTGCTGGCCCAATGAAAACTGCCGGGCGGGCGGCCCGATGGACTGTCCATCGCGACCACGGAGCCGAACGTCACGCCGAGCGCGCCCAGTCCGGGCATGCCCATGGTGCGGACGGCGAAGTCTTCGTGATCCGGGTAAACCTCCAGTTGCACGGGCCCGTTGAGCGTCATCTTGTACTTCTTCTCGTACGTCGCGATGGCGCGTTCCAACTCGGATTCGAAATAGGGCCGCAACAGCTCGGCTTCCTTGCTGTGCAGCCGGAGGACGGTCTTGCTGGTCTTGAATGTCTTGTAGTTTTTGTAGCTGTCGAGCAGTCGCAGCGAGTTGACGGTTTCGTTGCTGGTGTACTTGGCGTTGTAGCACTGTTCGAGCTGAGCGCGCGCTTCGTCTTCATCGCCCAGTCGCATCAGGTTGATACCCAACTGCGCGCGTGCTTCCCAGAGTTCCGGATTCAGCTCCAGCGCCTTGCGATAAGCGCGGATGCCTTCCGGATAGCGGCGATTGATGACGAAGAAATGGCCGGCGGTGGAGTACGCTTCGCCGTACACCGGATTGATTTTCAGGATGCGGTCGATCCAGGGCGTTTCGGTTTTGTCGTGCAGCCAGTCGATGGTGGCGTGAATCGCCATGCCGTCCAGCGCTTCTGGCGAAATGGCGATGGCCTTGTCGGCTTCCTGGATGGCCTTCTCTTCGTTGTTGTCTTCGAGCGCGAGATAGGCGAGCAGTTCGCGCGCTTCCGCAAGCTTGGGATCGAGCTCCGCAGCTTTCTCGGCGAACTCGATGGCCTTCGAGCCGAAGTCTTCGGCGGCGACCAGCGCCATACCGAGAAAAGCCTGGGCGTTGTTCTTGTCGAGATCGATGGCTTCTTTGAACAGCCCGCCCGCTTCAGACGGCACGAAGCGCTCGAGGAAAAGGCGGCCCCAGCGCACGCGATAGTTGGCGTTCTTGGGATTCGCTTTCACCACCGCACGGAATGCCTCGTTGGCTTCCTTGTATTGTTCGGTGCCCCAGAGGCCCTCGGCGTGGAGGTAAGGATCGGAGCTGGCAACCAGGCGCGCATAGCAGGCGCGGGCTTGCGCAAGCTGTCCGTGATGGCGCAATGCCTGGCATTGTTCCACGCCCTGCGCGCTCGCGGCGAGACCGCCGGCCAGAACAGCGAACAGCACTGCGACGGCGATTCTCATTTGTCCAGCTCCGCTTGGGTCTTGGCCAATTCGAGCAGCAGCTTGCGAAGCTGCTCCTGGTAGTAGTCGGCCGGCATCGCGGCCTTTTCGTATTTCAACTTGTCGATCTGCTGCTCGAGATCTTCGCGCTTATCGAGCAGCGCTTTCTTTTCGGGCGTGCTGGCGGCCATGTCGGTCTGGCCGAGCCGCAGCATGGTGAAGCGCGACGCCAGCAGGCCTTGGCCGTTTTCAGGCGATGGCTTGCGCGCGCCGTCGCCCTGGCCGGTGTCTTCGAGCACGGGATGCTCGGTGGCCAGGCGCTTCTGAGTCTCGTAGAATTGCGCGGTCTTCGTCTCGGCGTAGTTGAAAGCTTCGAGCGCCGAGATGGCCTCGTTCTTGTCGGTGTCGGCTGCCGGATCGCGCATCGCTTCCACCCAGTAACGCGCGAAGACGGTGGCGTTCTTTTCGGTTCCGCTCTTGGTGGCAGTGATCACGACGCGTCCCTGCTTGGCGAGGGCGGCGCGCGATCCCCCGCTCGCGCTGGTCATGTTGACGATCAACTGGCGCGTGGCGGGAACGTGATCGAGCAGCGCCGCGATCTCGACGCCCGACAAATCCGGGCCGGGGAGATTGATCTTGTACTCGTAGCCGTCGTAGCTGCCGTGGCCGATGAGCATCACCACCAGCACGTCGGCAGGTTTGGCCTCTTTCGAAATTTGCGCGAAGGCCTCCTGGATTCCCGTTTTGGTCGACTGCGCGCCCGACAGCGTGGTGACCTTGGCATCGGGACTCGACCGCACCAGCTTGTCGACTTCCTGCGCCAGCGATGCGAAGCGCTGCTCGTAGTCCGGCTCGCCGCCCAGGCCCGAGACGGTCACATAGAAGGTTGTGGCGTGCAAGGCGGAGCAAAAGGCCAGCGCAGCGACCGCGTGCACAATT
Source organism: Terriglobia bacterium (assembly GCA_963792065.1). Lineage (GTDB taxonomy): Bacteria > Acidobacteriota > Terriglobia > Bryobacterales > Bryobacteraceae > Palsa-89. The sequence goes on along the minus strand of CAWBUU010000001.1, from coordinate 2,591,618 downwards.
CTCATACCACACCCCACCTTCGGCGCAGCAGCCATTCGGCACAGCATAGCAGGAGCGCCGCGAAGAAAATCACGGGCATGTCCCACAAGTCTTTTGTCTCACGAACGCTGATGCCGGCCTCGGAATACGCGATGTCCTCGCCCAGCCGGCTGACCTGGCTGGCCTGATAGTAGCGGCCGCCGGTTTGCGACGAAAGTTTTTCGAGCAGCTCGCGATTTTGCTCGGTATGGAAATTTTCGGCCACCCCGTTCTCACGCCGGAACGTCACCACGCCGCGGCCCAGTTCCTGCTGGCCACGCTTCGCGGTCACTTCAGTGACGTAGGACCCAGGGCGTTCGGCATCCCAGTCGGCCGAATACACGCCCTGCTCGATCGAATCCGGATGCAGATCCACGGTTTGCGAAGCGCCATCCGGTCCCACGATGCGCGCCTGAACCTCGGCGTCGCTGGTGGGCAGATAAGTTGTGTCGCGAACTTCGGCGCGCAAGTGAACGCGCCCGGTGTCTTCCAGCACCTGTCTCGGGGTGGACGCAACCACGCGCGTCGGCGTGTCGCTCACCAGCCAGCGCAGCATCTGCCGCCAGAAAATCTCGTGGCTCATGTCCGCGAGCGGCTGCAGCATCTGCCAGCGCCAGTCTCCGCCGGTGGCGAATACCGCCGTCCGTCCGCGTCCATACTTCTGCGTGATGAGCAGCGGGAGCGTGCGTCCGGACACGGTCATTTCCGCCAGCACCGTCGCGCCGGGCTTCGCCGTGCCGGCTTCCTGATAGTCCATCAGATACGGCAGTTTCTTCCAGCGCTCGACGTTGGCTTGCGGATCTTCGTCGATGCGGCAGATCAGGCTGTCGCGGCCCGAAGAAGTCAGCACCGGCGTCGCCGGCTCGCGATGAAACGTGCCCTTGTGGTTCGGCAAATGCACCGGGAGCAGATCGTCAAACGGCGGCTGATCGTAGGCGCCATCGGCCAGCGCGTCGCGGCCGCCCAGGAACAGCACTCCCCCGCCCCGCCGGTCGACGAACTGCTGGATCAATTCCTGTTGCGCCGGCGTGAAGTAGTTCGCTTCCACCGCGCCGATCACCAGGCCCTGGAACCCGAACAGATCCTCCACCTTCACCGGAAACCCGTCCTTGAGTTCCGGGTGCGAGTCGTCGGCGGCCTGCGTGTAGTTCTTGTTCTGCGTCGTGCGCACCATGCTGTACAGCGCGATGCTCTTGTCGTCCTCCACCGCGCGCCGGATAAACTTGTAATCCCAGCGCGGCTCGCCTTCCATGTAAAGAATCTTCGGCGTGTTCGAATCGACGTTCAGCACGCGCGTCATCGCGTTGTTGTTCTTGTTGGTCTCGTCGGGCAGCGCGTCCACGGAGAATTCCATGTTCTTGACGCCCGCTTCCCCGGCATTGAACAACACCACTTCGGTCTGCACGGCCCCGTCTCCCTTAAGAACAATGTCGCGAGCCGCCAGAACCTTTCCCGATTCCCGCACCGCCAGATGCGCTTTGTCGCCTCGGTAGCCGGACTGCCGGAAGCTCACCTGCGCTTCCAGCCGCGACTTGGCAAGCGACCGCACCGGCAACTGCACATCGGTCAGCTCGATATCTCGATCCATCTTCTCGCGGCCGAACCCGATCGTATGGACGGGAATGCGCTGCCGCTTGATTTCAGAAATCGTCTCGAGATCGATGCCGCCGGAATTGTCCGCGCCGTCGCTCAACAACACCACCGCGCCGATCGGCAGCGTCGACGCGTCCGCCAGAACTTCCTTCAGGCTGTCGCCGATGCGCGTGGCCGGCACGGATGCGCTGAGCTGGTCCAGCTTTTCCATCCGCTCCAGGTGATCCCCGAAGCGGTAAAGGCGAACTTGAAATTTAGTCTGTAAACTGCTGAGTAGTCCGCCGTTGATCGTCTTGATAACCTGCTCTCTCCGGGTCTCGCTGCCTTCCTTTGCCGACATGCTTTTGCTATCGTCGATCACCAGCGCAACGATGTTCTGCTGCGGGCGCAGCGTCGCGATGCTCAACGCGGGTTGCCACAACAAAAACAGGAGCAGGCAAACCAGCAGCGTCTCGAGCAGCCACACCACTGCGGTGCGCGGCCCACGCATCGATGGCGCGACAGCTTTCCGCCGGCTCCAGATTAGATAGCCGAGCCCGCCCGCCGCCGCCACCGCCAACACTACCAGCAACCAGGCAGGCCACTGCCCGAGCAAGACAAACTTACCCTTGCTGAAAACCGTGGGCGAATATTTGAAGAAAAACTCGAACATCAGAGGTGAGTGCCGGGCTCCTTAGTGGGTCATAGAATAGATGACGTAGTTCACGCCGATCCGGAAGCCCAGCGCGGAATACTTTTCCGGATACAGCGGGTTGTCGGCGTGCTCCCACGAGTCGCCCAGGTCCATGTTATGACAAATGGCGACCATCAGCCGCCCCTTGTCGTCGTAGATTCCGCGCCAGCGCGGTTCGTAGCCGTCGCGCTCGTAGGTTCGACCGGTGCGGATCACCATCGCGCCCGGCACCTGGTAGCGTTCGTCCAGATCGAAGACGGTATGAAAGATCGGGTCATCGTTGTCGATGTCGACGATCGGCCGATCCGGAAAAACGCGCTCCATGCTCGCCATGAAGATCGCCCACTCCCGCGTGCCATGGAAATCGTCGCACATGAAGAAGCCGCCGCGTAGCAGATAGTCGCGGAGTTTCTTCGCTTCCGAATCGGAGAGATTCCAGTAGCCGACCTCCACCGCATACAGCCACGGCCAGTTGTAGACGTCATCGCCGTCGTCCAGACTGATGGGCTGCTCCACCGAGCGCGCGCTGATCCTGGTGAGCCGGCGCAACGCGGGCGCGAAATGGCGATCCGAGCGCGGATAGTCCATGGTCCAGGTCATGTACCGGTTGACGTCGGGATACATCAGGCGGCCGAACACCCATTCTGTCTTTTGCTGCCAGTCGGGCGGCTTCGGGAAATTGTAATATTCGATCGCCGGGTACTCGCGAAACTCCTTTTGGAAAGCAAAAACTCCGCTGAGCGAAAAGAAGGCCAAGGCTACGGCGATCAAGTACGCTCGACAACGCATTGGAAGAGTCCGGACAGCCCTCAGAATAACACGCTGCTATTGTAAGGTGCCTATTCTGGAGGCTTTGGTTACCGAAAAGATCCGCCGCGCCGGATCTGAGTCCGCGACTCGTCAGCTTCCCATTTCGAGCACCACGCGAAATCGCGCCTGGCCGCTCATCATGCGGTCGTAAGCTTCCGCCGCGCGATCCAGCGGATACTTCTCGATCCTCGGCAGCACGCCGCACATCTCGCTGAACCTCAGCGTGTCTTCCGAGTCGATGGCTGTGCCGCTCGGCCAGCCCTGAATGGATTGCCGCTGAAAGATCATTCCGAGCACCGACGTCTGTATCGGCTTGCCGGGAACTCCAATAACCACAAACTCGCCTCTGTATCCGAGACCGCCAATCGCGGCCGACATCGCATCGGCATCGGTGACGGTGGCCAGGATCACTCGGGCGCCGCCCAGCTTCTTGAGCGCCGAGGCGACATCGGTAGTCGTATTGTCGATGTAATGCCGCGCGCCGAGTTCATGCGCGAACTTCTCTTTGTCGGCGCCGCGCGCGATCGCCACGGTGTTGAAACCCATCTTCGCCGCAAACTGTATGCCGAGGTGACCCAAACCGCCCATGCCCAGGACCGCAACCGTGTCCGGAGGCTTCGCGGCCGTGTTGCGCAGCGCGTTGAAGGTTGTGATTCCGGCGCACAGCAACGGAGCTGCATCGACGCTCGCGAGCGAATCGGGAACGGCAACGATCGCCTCCGCGGGCGCCACAACATAGTCGGCATACCCTCCGTCGTAACTGATCCCAGGGATCTGGAGATTCTGGCACGCCACCAGGTCGCCGCGCCGGCACGGTTCACATCTGCGGCAGTGTCCGCCGTACCAGCCGATGCCGACGCGCTGGCCAGGCTTCCATTGCGGCACATCGCGGCCGACGGCATCCACTCGGCCCACGATCTCGTGCCCTGGCACCCGCGGATAACGTATAGGCAACAGCCCGGCCACCGTGATCGAGTCACTGTGACAGACCCCGCACGCCTCCACCCGCACTCGCACTTCGCCCGCATTCGGTTCGGGAACCTCGCGCGTCACGAGCGTAAGGATCCCATTGGCCTTCTCCACGTGCACGTACCTTGCCGTCATTTGCCAACCTTTCATGCTCTTTGATGCGGGCAGTCCGCTCATGTTTCGGAAAAGTTGCAGTCAAACGCCCGCCCCTCTTCCAGTTATCATCAACAAGCGAAGCAGGAGGAGGAACCGCATGCCAAATCTCTTGGAAGAGAAGGCCTCTAACGTCGGCCCAGCCCGCATCGACATCGCCTACCAGCGCCTCGGCAACCCCGACGCGCCCCTCGCTGCTTCTCATCATGGGACTCGCCGGCCAATCCATCCATTGGCCCGACTCGTTCTGCCGCGCGCTCGTCGACCGCGGCCTGCAAATCATCCGCTTCGATAATCGCGACTCCGGCCTCTCCACCCACATGACCGATGCCCCGCCCCCGGACCTGCCCGCGGCGCTCGCCGGCGACCTCTCGTCCGTCTCCTACACGCTCTCCGACATGGCTGCCGACGCCGTGGGTTTGCTCGACGCGCTCGGCTTCGCGCGGGCGCACATCGTCGGCGCGTCCATGGGCGGCCAGATCGCGCAGACCATCGCCATCGAGCATCCCGGCCGTGTCCGCTCCCTCACTTCGATGATGTCGACCACCGGCAACAGGTCGGTCGGGCAGCCTTCGCCCGACGCGCTCCGTGAAGTGTTCGGCGGACCGCGCGCGATCACCCGCGACGAAGTAATCGAGCAACGGCTCCGCGCAGTCCGCGCCATCGGCTCGCCCGCGTATCCGGCCGACGAGCAGGAAGTGGCCGCCACCGCAGGCCGCGCCTACGACCGTTCTCACGATCCCACCGGCATCGCCCGTCAGGGCATCGCGACCGTCGCTTCCGGCGATCGCACCGAACGCCTGCGGCATCTCGACGTCCCGACGCTCGTGATCCACGGCCTCGCCGACCGCATGTGCGACGTGAGCGGCGCGCGAGCGACCGCTGCTGCCATCCCCGGCGCTGAACTCGTCCTGATCGAGGGAATGGGACACGACCTGCCACCCGGTTTGCGGCCGCAACTCGCAGCGCGCATCGCCGAGTTCGTGTGGCGCGCCGAGAAGACGCTGAAATCCTAGCCCTGGCGCACGCACTCGTGTGTGCCGCGCTCACACTCGTGTGAACGCCCTTGCACTATCCTCACGGCTCGCAAAACGAAAAGGGTTTTAGGTTGACGCGATGGACCGTCGGACTGTGGCCAACACGAACGCCAATAGGACGGCTCCCAACAGTAAGACGGAACGTGGCTCGGGCACGGCCTGTGCCTCGCCCCCAATGTCAAGCGAGATGATCTGACCTTGTAGACCTGCAAGGTTCTCGACGTTCACGAATATCGTATTGGCGGCGATGGTGATTCGGGACGAATCGAAGCCCGCATAGTTCGTGGCGCCATTCAGCGTGACGTTCGTGAAGTTCGGGATATTCGCGTTGAGGTCTATGAATCTGAAACCATCGAAGGCTACATCATTGACGCCTGCGTCCCTGGTCGTGGTGATCAGGATGTTGGTATCGGAAACTGCTATGTCCGCGAAACCAGCGAAATTCGAAAGCGTGCCTGCTGGTCCGATAATGTCTTGAGCCGCGGAGTAGACCGTGCCGGTGTCGGGGTACAGATATGTCACCTCGATGGTCTGCCCGGCCAACAGGTCGGCTCGTACCGGGACGGTTACAGCGATCGACAAGGCCAACAGACCCAGCAGAACGTTTATCTTATGCATGGCGCCTCACTTTAGAAGGGATTATACATCACGCGCCTCTGTGTACAAGACATTATTCCATCAGGATGCCGCGGAAAAGTACCAGTACTAAGCTGGATCTCTCTCTTGGCACAAATGCACTCGGCGTGTGGCTAAAGACCATCCGGAGCACGGAGATATGCGGGCATTCGAATGAGATCGGCCGCCGCGAGTGCAGTGACGCGCCTACGACCGCTCTTATGATCCCACTGCAATCGCTCGTCAGGGTATCGCGACCGTCGCTTTCCGCGATCGTACCGAACGCCTCCGGCATCTCGACGTCCCGACGCTTGTGATCCACGGCCTCGCCGACCGCATGTGCGACGCAAGCGGCGCGCGAGCGACCGCTGATGCCATCCGCGGCTCGGAACTCGTCCTGATCGACGGCATGGGGCATGACCCTGAGAAGTGGAAACACGGTCGGGACTAAACGGGGATTGCGATAGCACCCCTACCAGGCGGCTCTACGTTATAGCGGACTTTCAGGTATTCCCGGGTGCGCTCCTTGTGGCTCTCGAACTCGGTTCGCATGTCCACGAGGACGTGATCAAGGCTCAGTCGGCCAACATAATCATTGAAAAAAGTGTTCTCCATTGTGAAACAGGTGAGGAGAAGCGAAAAAAGAGACATCGCCCAAGTACGCCGGTCTAAGCCTGAATAGTTGAGTTGCCAGGCTTGGACTCGGTCTTCCGATTTCGTTACTACGAAGCGCTCACAGATGGAGTTCAGCGTCGCGTGGGAACCAGTGTCGGACAACTGCCTCCACGTTCGGTGCAACTCGTCGAGTCCTTTGAAGATCCCCTTCTTCTTATTATGTTCGAATGCCTTAGAGAAAGCTTCTTGCTCATCATTCTTACTAAGCCATACGGTCTGCAGTTCTGGATCCGTGATCATCGCATGGGCGTGCACCACAAACTCGATGGCATCCCGCATAATAGAACGCGCCTCGGACATACAGCCCGAGAGGGCAAGCTCGATGCTAATCCGCATCTTCGCGTCGGCATTGATGTAAAGCATAAGAGGAAAAAGCTGGGTTACGCTACCAGGCGGCTTGAGATCCGAGAATTCGCGCTGCCAGATTTCATCGAGCATCATATAGTACTGCCACATCTCGGGGAATCCCTGAATACTCGAGAAGAAGTTGTTGCGCTTGACGGCGTAGTAATCTTTGTAGCTCTTCGGAATATTTTGAATTTCAAAGGGCACGAGCAGATCGCTCTCTTGCGGTTCGTTCGGTGGTGTGGATCCCGCGCTCATGACAATCGGCTTTATTTTGTTACGATACATCTCGATTTTACCGCCGTCGAGGTGAACGTAGGACCAGCACAATAGCTACATGGTAGCCTCGGCACATGGAACAGAGTTTCGAGACGATGTGGCGGATGGCCAAGGCTGGCGGCGCGTCCAGGAAACACCTCGCCGATTTATCTATCCCGAGAAACGCCCTTGCGTCCGGGACGACGTTCGCAAGTTTGAGTCGGAGAACAGTACCAGGACGACGTCACCGCGGCGGCAATTCATCGTAAGCTGCCATCTCCGGCCGATCCCAATCCTCGCTGAATCGCGCCAGCCGCCAGCGCAGATCCGCCGCCTGCGATTCGTCGATCCCTCGCTCCCGAAGATCGACCGGCTGCGCGGGCTGCACCCACGTCACGATCACGCGCGAACCCTCGGCTTCCGCCAGAGGCTCAACCAGTTCCACTTTCCCGTTACGGTAAATTCCTTCGACCGACCTCACCATGGCTCCAGTATCCCGCGCTGCACGCCTGCTCGTCCAGCCTCAGATCAAGTCACTTCTGTCACCCAAGTTTCTTCGCTTCCCCTTCATCAATTTCCCTTCGGCCACCACCTCCCACCCGCCTCCCCAATGCTAATGAATGGTCCGAGGAGAACAAATCCATGTCCGCACCATCCCAAGCCTTCGCTCTCGATCCCGAATTCACCGCCCCGCCCGCCCCGCCCGTCGCGCCCGAAGCACCCACCGCACCCGCATCGCCCGCCTCCCCCCGCGCCGCCGCCAATCGCCTCAACGCCCAGCTCTCCACCGGCCCCCGCACGCGCGCCGGCAAACTCCGCTCTTCCCTCAACGCCCTCCGCCACGGCCTCACCAGCCGCGCCGCCCTCCTGCCCTCCGAGGACCCCGCCGCATACGAAGCCCACCGCCAGAGTTTCGTCGCCGACCTCCAGCCCCTCGGCGCCCTCGAAGAACAGCTCGTCCACTCCCTCGCCTCCACCGCCTGGCGCCTCAACCGCATCCCTGCCCTCGAAGCCGACCTCCTCCTCGACGGATTCGCCCAACAAACCCGCTCCCTCGCCGCCCTCAGCATGAACGAGGCGCGACTCTCCCGCCAATTCGACCGCACGCTCAAACAGCTCCGCGAAATCCAGGCCGAGCGCCGCGATGCCGAAGCCGCCCAGGTCGAGGTCGAAGAGGTCGCCATCGCCGCCGGCCCAAATGCGGGACCAAATGAACGAAAGGTTGGGTTCGTTTTGCGAAATAATCCCATCGACGCCTACATCGCCCGCCACGCCGCGCAGGAACGCCAACTTCCCGCACATCCGGCCAGCCCGCTCGCCCGCGCCGCCGCCTCGGGAGCCTCCGGGGCATGACCCTCCGGCTTGTAAGATTTCCTACGCCACCGCCGCGCCTTCGAGCCGCCGAACTGCGCCGTTCGCACGTTGGAACCAGCCGTTCGGCTCCCCACCGATGCGCTCGCCGCAAGAGTATGATTCAATGAGAATAATTCGATCCGCCTTATGGCGACGTTGCGATTCAAATTTGCGAAGGACGCCCGCGCGCTCCACCGGCGCTTCCGGGAATATCGGATGATCCTCCGGGGTCTCGCCTCCACCGCGCATCCGGTGATGGCGCACATCATTCCCATTCGCCGCTGCAATCTGTCGTGTACCTATTGCAACGAGTACGACGATTTTTCGAAACCCGTGCCCGCCGGCGTCATGATCGAACGCCTCGATCAACTGGCCGATCTCGGCACCAACATCATCACCTTCAGCGGCGGCGAGCCGCTCCTGCATCCCGAGCTCGACCGTCTCATCGCGCACGTGCGCTCCCGCGGCATCATCGCCGGCATGATCACCAACGGCTACCTGCTCACCGCGCAGCGCGTCCGGCAGTTGAACGACGCCGGTCTCGATCACATGCAGATCAGCATCGACAACGTGATGCCCGACGACGTTTCGAAGAAGAGTCTCAAGGTGCTCGACAAGAAGTTGCAGATCCTGGCCGAGCACGCGCTGTTTCACGTGAACATCAATTCGGTGCTGGGCGGCGGCATTCACAATCCCGACGACGCGCTCACCGTGGGTCGACGCGCGATCGAGCTGGGATTCACTTCCACCGTCGGAATCATTCACGATCACGCCGGCCAGTTGAAGCCGATAGCCGATCGCGAGCGCGAAGTCTTCCTCGCGATGAAGAGTTTCGAGAAGAAGAATTTTTCGCAGATCAACGGATTTCAGGACGACATCGCGCACGGCCGCCCGAGCGATTGGCGCTGCCGCGCGGGATCGCGCTACTTGTATGTTTGCGAAGACGGCCTGGTGCACTACTGCTCTCAGCAGCGCGGATTCCCCGCCAAGCCGCTCGCCGACTACACGCTCGAAGATGTTCGCCGCGAGTATTTCACCAAGAAGGGCTGCGCGCCGTTCTGCACCGTGTCGTGCGTGCACCAGATCGGCTATATCGATTTCTGGCGCGATCCGCAGACCATTCCGAGCACTGCTCCGGCTCAGCCCGCCGAGCCGCTCGTGCAGATCCAGTCCAGCGGTCGCTGACTACTTCGCGATCGACAGCAGCATGCCGTCCTGCGTCGCGCTTCCCACGATCGACAGCGAGAGCGTCGCGTCGCCGTCCGGCAGCAGCGCGGGAACCGTGACATTGAACTGGTAGAGTCCGGGAAAAATCAGGAAGCTCTTCACCTCGGCCTGCAGCCCTCCGATGGTCGCGATCACCGGCTGCTGCAAAGGCAGCGCGCTGGCCACCGACTGCCCGGCCGGAGTCGGCGGATCGCTCGCTCCGAAGCCCGTTCCGAACAACACGATGATCTCTCCAGGCTTGGCCGGCTGCGTCACCGTGCCCGGCATCAGATTCGGCGGACCAAGAAAGGTGCCGTCGGCATGCTCGGCCGCCGGATAGTGCTCCGTGAAGAGGAACAGCGCGGGGGCGAAGCTCGCGGTGGGCGCCGTGAAGATGTTTCCCGCGCCATCCTTCGCGCGCACCTGCAGGCTCAAGCCGCCGATGGTCGCGCCGTCGGGCACGATGATGTTCAACTGCGTCGGGCTGACGTAGTACATGAACGCCGGCTGCCCGTTGATCGTCACCGACGTGTTGCCAAGCAGCGTGGGAAGCGAACCGCTGCCGAAGTTGGCGGTGAGTGTGGTGTCGGCCAGGTTGGTTCCCGTAATGGTGGCCCAACTTCCCGATGAGATGCCCGGCTGGAAACTCGCGCCGTTCACTACGGCGGTGACGTTGGGCAACACCGGTCCGGCTGCCGCGGTGAGATGAAACATGACGATCGGCAACCCCGATACCGAAGCAGTGACGGTGACGTCGCCCGGCGTGCTCCCCAACGTCACGCGCGTGAACGCTCGGCCGTTCGAGTCGGTGGGAACCGTCGACGGTGCAACCGTAGCGTTGTCGGCTGCGAATCCCACAGTCACAGAGTTCAGTGGATTGCGTAGCGCATCCACCACCGCGACCACCAGCGGGTCCGGTGGAAACGCGCCCGCCGTTGCGGTCTGCTGATCGCCGGAGACGGCGTACACTACAGCCGGGACGTCCGGTGTCGACGGCGTCACCGCGGTGACGTTTGAGAAGTTCATCGTTCCGGCGGCGTTGGCCGCGTTCACGCTGGCGCCCATCGCGATCAGCAATGCTTGCGAGAAATCGTGCGACGTTGGAATCGATCCCAGCGACTGGCTGTTCAAACTAACCGCGAGCGAACCGGCGCTGTAGGTGAGCGTGAAGGCAATCGGCGCATTGATGGATTGTCCGGAAGAAAGTCCCGCGGCGCTCAGGTCGAAGAAGATCTGATTCGGCTGGCTGTCGTAGTCGTACGCGATCAGATACAGCGCGCCGTTCTTGGATCCGAAAGCGATGCCCGCGAATCCCTCGGCGGTGGGGCTAGGCTGGGAGGCGATCAGATTCAGGTTGGCGGTGGCCGCCGCCTGATCGCGCCAGCCGCCGGTGCATAAGCCGATCGCGAAGGCTTGCGAGTGGCCGCCCGTGCTGCCCTGCGAATCGGCGATCGTCATGGTCCGGATGTTTCCCGAGATCGTGACCTCGCGTCCGTCGAACGTGCGGACCGCGTTCAGCGAGGTATTCGGTCCGCCTTCCGGATCCGTGTTGCGGCGTTGTTGGCCGTTCAAGGTGGTGATGCCATCGGTGATGACAAAACCGAAAGCGCTGGGATTCGCAACGTAAGTGGGCCCGGCGCTGCTCTCTTGATCGCCTCCGGAGACGGACAGCGTCACGGGTCCCATCGAGAACGTTCCGGCCGCGAGATGCCAAGCCAAGACGAGAATCAGGAGGGCGAGTTTCTGCGCGAAGCGGGCGCCGCTAAGCAAGGGCTTGTTCCAAGTCCGCAAGAATGTCCTCCACGCCTTCGATGCCCGCGCACAGGCGCACCAGTCCGTCGTGGATTCCCAACCGCTCGCGCTGTTTCGGCGCGATGTCGCGATGCGACGAAATAGCCGGGTACAGAATGAGGCTATGCACGTCGCCGAGCGAAGTCGCGCGCACCACCAGCTTGAGGCGATCCATGAACTCGAAGACGTCTTCTTTGCGGGCATCTTTCAATTCGAAGCTGACCACCGCGCCGTAGAGACCCTCCGGCATTAGCCGGCGCACGACGGCAGCGTCGGGATGCTGCGGATCAGCGAGGTAGTGCACGCGCGCGATGCGTGGATGCGAGTTGAGCCACGCCGCGATGCGGCAAGCGTTCGAGCACTGCCGTTCCTGGCGCAGCGCGAAGGTCTTGATGCCTCGCATGGTCAGGTAACTTTCGAACGGACCCAGCACCGGTCCCAGCGTGCGGCTGAGCGTGCGCATACGCTCGGTGTGTTCCTGATCGGCGATGATCACGCCTCCCAGAACGTCGCCGTGGCCGGCCAGAAACTTGGTGATGCTATGGACCGAGAGGTTCGCTCCGAGTTCCAGCGGACGCACCAGCAGGGGAGTGGCGAAGGTGTTGTCCACCAGCAGCGCGGCGCCGGCGGCGCGCGAGAGTTCGGCGACGCGGTCGATCTCGCCCACCCTCAGCAGCGGATTCGAGATGGTTTCCATCAACACGCATCCGGGCTTGTGGTCGGCGATCTTCTGGCGAACCTGGTCGAGATCGCAGATGTCGACGAAGTTCACCTCGATGCCGAGCGGCTCCAGCACTTTGGTCAGAAGCGAAGTCGTGGCGCCGTACAGCGCGCTCGCGGAGAGCACCGATTTGCGGCGGTCAGCCAGCGCGGCCAGCAGCGCGATGTGCATGGCCATCATGCCGGAAGAACACGCCAGTGCTCCGTGGCCGCCTTCGAGCGCGGTCATCAATTCCTCGAGCGCGGTATTGGTGGGATTGTCGTAGCGCGAGTAGCAGTAGCCCTCTTCTTCGCGACCCAGAACCCGGTCCAGCTTCGCCATGCTCTCGTAGATGTAGCTGACCGCGGTGTGAACGGGCGTGGTAACCGGAATGAAACCGCCGGACGCGTTCGGATCGGCTTTGCGATCGCCCGCATGCACCGCTTTGGTCTCGATTTTCATGGCTCGATCACTTTCTCTTCCAGCGGGTTCCTTCCTTGGTGTCTTCCAAGATTATGCCTGCATCCAGGAGTTGCTGGCGGATCTGGTCGGAACGCGCGAACTCGCGGTTCTTCTTGGCGCGCGTTCGCTCGGCGATCTGCTGTTCGATCTGCGCGTCACTCAGCCCCGTCTGATCAGCCGACGGGCGGAGTACCGCGAAGATCCGGTCGAACTGATCCAGCAGTTCCAAAGCCGCGGGCACGTTGCCGGCTCGAAACTCGCCCGAGTCCATGGCGGTGTTGGCATCGCGCACGTATTCGAACAGCGCCGCGAGCGCTTCGGCGGTGTTGAGGTCGTCGTCCAAACCCTCGGCGAACTGGCGCGCCGCGGTCAGCGTGCGCTCTTCCAGTTTGGGATCAGAGCCTTCGGGAAATCGGTCGGTTTCCAGACGCAGCTTGAAATTCCGGAGCCGATCGATGGCAGTGGCGGCTGCCTTCAATCCGTCAAATGTGAAGTTGAGTTTCTTGCGATAGGGCACCGACGCGAGCAGGTAGCGCACCGCTTCCGGCGCGTAACCCATACTCAACAAGTCGCGCAAAGTATAAAAATTACCAGCCGACTTAGCCATCTTCTGAGACTCGACATTCAGAAACTCCGAATGCAGCCAGAAGCGCGCGAAGGGCTTCGAGGTAAGCGCTTCGGATTGAGCGATCTCGTTCTCGTGGTGCGGAAACACGAGATCTACGCCGCCGGCATGGATGTCCAGCGTCTCGCCCAGATATTTCATCGCCATCACCGAGCATTCGATGTGCCATCCTGGACGGCCGGGTCCGAGAGCGCTGTCCCAGTATGGTTCGCCGTTCTTCGCGGCCTTCCATAGAACGAAGTCGCGCGCATTGGCCTTGTCGTACTCGTCGACGTCGACGCGCGCGCCCGCCCGGATACCGCTGAAGTCGTTGTGCGAAAGCTTGCCGTAGTCCGGAAAGTTCGCGATGCGATAGTAAACCGATCCGTCGCTGGTGTAAGTGAACCCGTGCGTCTCGAGCTTCTGGATCGAATCCACCATGTCGCCGATGTGATCGGTTGCCTTGACCAGCCGCTCGGGTCGCTCCAGCCGCAGCGTGGCGGTATCTTCGAGAAATGCCTGCGTGTATTTTTCGGTGTACTCGGCGATGGTTTTGTGCTCGGCGGAGGCGTTGCGGATGATCTTATCCTCCACGTCGGTGATGTTCATGACGTGATCGAGCTGATAACCGCTGGCCCGCAGCCAGCGCCGCAGAATGTCTTCGAAGGTGAAGGTGCGCAGGTTGCCGATGTGGGCGTAATTGTAGACCGTGGGTCCGCAGGTGTACATGCGCACGACGTTGCCGTGCAGCGGAGCAAACGGTTCGACCTGCTGGGTCAGAGTATTGTAGAAACGCAGGGCCATGCGAGGGTGATCCTCCATGGTAGCGCGAGACGATGGCGTCTGACGTTGCGTTGCTATTCAGGGAGCGGAAATATACAGCTGCGAAGAAGTTTAATATCGTACGCTTGGCGCTCCGGATCCAGCCTGCTTTCTGAATAGTGTGGTGGTTTCCCCCCGGTGTTGAGCGCGCATAGAGAAGGAACATTCTGAGCAGGTGAACCAAACCCGATAGGCGTTAGCCGCTGGATGTGTGAAGGAAACAGAAACCGCCGGCCTGTTACAGTCGGGGCATGCTAGGTTGTCGAGATTTCCTGCATCCGCAGCATTCAGTAGCTTGACCTGAGACGAATATCGCTTGGCGTCCAATATAGGCACGATAGCATGGGATCACAGGGCTTCCTCCAACACTTTCCGGCACTACCCGCGAGCGACATGGGGATTGTGTGGGCTACACTTAGATGAAATGTCGCTGGCTGAAAAATTCGTGCGTGAAAGGCACCGACGGTCGCTGAATTGATCGCCGAGCAACGTGTTGACGTCCCGCGCGACCCTCGTGACCTGCTCGGTGATTTTTGGCCGGAAGAGGAATCCCTCGATGATTTCCTTTCTGTACTCCGCGAAGGGCGGGGCCACACCAAGACTGACCCTGCCGCATGAATGCGGTCGTCCTCGATACGGACGTTGTTTCTTTCCTGTTCAAGAGTGATAGTCGCGGGCACGCGTATCTGCGGCACCTCCGCGACCGTCAATGGCTGATCTCGTTTGTGGAAACAGCCGATGCTTGGATCGCGGCGACGGCAGTACTGCATGACGCGCCGCTGATTACCCACAATGGGAGTGATTACTCGGGCGTTCCAGGGCTGAAGGTCATGAGCGAAGCGCCGCGATAGTCGCCACCGAGATCCACCGTGTCACATGTGATATAACTAGCCGTCATGCGGATTCTCTTGGCGTTTCCTCTGTCCATTGCGCTGGTGTTCGGCGCGAGTCTCCCGAGCGGCACTCCGGAACAAGCCGGGCTTTCGCGCGACCGGCTGGATCGCATCAACACCGTGATGCGCGAACACATCGCGAAGCACACTTTGGAGGGCGCATCGGGCCTGCTCGAGCGCAACGGCAAAGTGGTCTTCCGCGAAACTTGGGGCAACTACAAGCTCGACACCATCGTCCGCATGTATTCGATGACCAAGGCGGTGACCGGCGTCGCGGCGATGACGCTGTATGAAGAAGGCAAGTTCTCGTTGAGCGATCCGCTGTCGAAGTATCTGCCCGAATTCGCCAAGATGCGGGTGGGAGTCGAGTCGTTCGACGCGAACGGAAAGCGCACGTTTTATACCGTGCCCGCCGAGCATCCCATCACCGTGCTGGACCTGTTCCGGCACACTTCGGGTCTCGACTACGCTGGACCCAAGGAAGAGAACGGCGAGAACGCCTACCGCAAGCTCGACATGCTGGGCGGCGCGCCGCTGGTTCCGTTCGATCTGGCGGAAGCGGTCCGGCGACTGGCCACCGCGCCGCTGAACGATCAGCCGGGCACCACGTTCCGCTATGGCTATTCGATCGACGTGCTGGGCCGCCTGGTGGAAGTGCTGGCGGGCAAGCCGCTCGACCAGGTTTTCGCCGAGCGCATCTTCAAGCCGCTCGGGATGAACGACTCGGGATTCTTCGTGCCGGAAGAAAAATGGAATCGGCTGGCGGTTCTGTACTCGCCGAAGCGCGGCAGCGAGGGTGCTTTCGAGCCGTCCAAATCACCGGCGCAAGAGAGCTTCAAGAAAAAACCGGCGCTCTTGCTTGGCGGAGCAGGACTGACGTCGACGTTGGATGACTACGCGCGCTTCTGCACCATGCTGGTGAACAACGGCGAGCTGGACGGCGTGCGCATTCTCTCTCGAAAGTCAGTAGAGTTGATGCACAGCGATTTTCTCGGCAACCGCCCGCGGGTGGGAGTCCTGCCGGATGGCTACGGATTCGGGCTGACGTTCGCAGTGAATCGTGGTCCCGGCAAAACGCCGACAGTTGGTTCGGAAGGCGAATACTATTGGGGCGGAGCGGCCGGCACCAGCTTCTGGATCGATCCGAAGGAGCACATGATCGGCGTGTTCCTGATCAACGTGCTGCCCCCGACCGGCATCCCGGCAGCCGACCAGTTCAAGCGCATGGCGTACCTGGCGCTCGAGTAGTGCCTGCCCACTGTTAAGTTAGTAGTTGCGGTTCGAGCTCGAAGCAGTCTGCCCCGATACTGGCGCGCGCGCCGGCCTGATCCACACCGCGCACGGCGTCATCGAAACGCCGGTCTTCATGCCGGTGGGCACGCAGGCCACGGTGAAAGGCGTCACGCAGCGCGACCTGGCCGACGAACTGGACGCCCGGATCATCCTCGCCAACACCTATCATCTGTTCCTGCGCCCGGGCCACGAACTGATCCGCTCGCTGGGCGGGCTGCATCGCTTCATGAGCTGGCCGCGCGCGATCCTGACGGACTCGGGCGGCTTCCAGGTCTTCAGCCTGAGCGACCTTCGCAAGATCACCGACGAAGGCGTGCTGTTCCGCTCGCATCTGGATGGCGACGCCCACCTGTTCACGCCGGAGTCGACCGTGGATGTGCAGCTCGCGCTCGGAAGCGACATCATGATGGCGCTGGACGAATGCCTGGAGTATCCGGCCAGCCACGAAGCCGCCAACAGACGCCATGCGTCGCACGGTGAATTGGGCGCGAAGGGCGAACGAACACTTCCTGCGGCGGCAAGCCGAGCTGGAAACTCCCGGCGCGCTGTTCCCGATCGTGCAAGGATCGATGTTTCGCCGATCTGCGCCGCGCCTGCGCCGAGGAACTGCTCGCACTCGATGCGCCCGGTTACGCGATCGGCGGACTCTCGGTCGGCGAGCCGCGCGCGCTGAGCCTGGAGATGACCGAGGTCACTACGCCTCTGCTGCCACGCGACCGCCCGCGCTACGTCATGGGCGTCGGCATGCCCGAAGAGCTGCCCGAATATGTGGCCCGCGGCGTCGACATGATGGATTGCGTGCTGCCCTCGCGCAACGCGCGCAACGGCTGCCTGTTCACCTCCGAAGGGCGCGTGATCATCAAGCAGGCACGCTATCGCGACGACCCCGCCCCGCTCGACCCGGCCTGCGGCTGCTCCACCTGCCGCACCTACTCGCGCGCGTATCTGCGGCACCTGTTTCAGGCCGGCGAAATCCTTTTCGCCACGCTAGCCACGATACACAACTTAAAGTACTACCTTGACACCATGCGCCAAATCAGGCAGTCTATACTGCTTGGGACATTTCGTGCCTATCTGGACGAAGTCCGCGGTGCAGCGGTAAGATAGAACGTAGCCCACCGCGGTAACTCGTTTTCCCACTGAAAGTGAGCCGCTCTTGCGGAAGCTTGGTATCGGAAGAAAATGACGCTCTTCGCCCTCTTGCAGCAACAGCCCGCCAGCAACCCGATCATCAGTTTTGTACCGCTGCTGATCATCGTCGGCATCTTTTATGTCCTGGTCTTCATGCCGATGCAGCGCCAGAAGAAGCAGCAGCAGAACATGCTGAAGAGCCTTCAGAACGGCAATGTCGTACTGACGTCGGGTGGGATCGTGGGTACCATCGTCACGATCAACAATGATGATACTCTGATACTGCGGGTCCGGCCGGACAACCTAAAACTGCAGGTGGCCCGCAGTTCCGTAACCAGTCTGGTCACGGAAGAAACGAAAACCTGACAGGCGGAAACTGGAATCATGAATCGCAATATCAAGATCAAAGTTGCCTTCATCGTGGCGATCATTCTGATCTGCCTCTACGGCATAATCGGGCTGCCGCGCTCGAAGGCGGACCTGGTGGCCAACTGGAAGAAGAACATTCACCTGGGTCTGGACTTGAGCGGAGGCACCCAACTGGTGATGCAGGTGCAGCTTCAGGACGCCTTCAAGGCCTATGCCGACACGACCATCGATGGGATGAAGGACGAGCTGAAGAAAGACAACATCAGCTACGGCACTATGGATCGCAACGATCCTCAGACGCTGGACGACGCCGACAAGATCCAGATCGACGTCAAGGGTGTGCCGGTGGAGAAGACCGGCAGCTTCCGGAGCACCGTCGCCGAGCAGTTCGGCGCCTGGGTTCTCACGCCGGTGAATTCCACCGACTACAAGATGACGTTGAAGCCCACCGAGTCGCTGAAACTGAAGCACGACACGATGAGCCAGACCACGGCGACCATCGAGCGCAAGATCAACGCCTTGGGATTGGCGGAATCGTCGGTGCAGCCTACCGGACGCAGCGATGCCGAGGCGGACCTGCTGGTGCAATTGCCCGGCGTCGACGATCCGGCGCACGTCAAGCAGCTCCTGCAGACCCAAGCGGTGCTGGAGTGGGACGAAGTCAAAGACGGACCGTTCGCCAGCCGGGAAGAATTGCTGACCAAGCATGGCGGCGTTCTCCCGCTGGGCACCAGGCCGGTTCCCACCGTGCTGCGCGGCGGCGAGCAGACCTGGTATCTGGTATCGCGCAGCCCGATCGTGCGAGGAACCGACATCCGGGACGCGCGCGCCTCCCAGGACCAATCCGTGGGCCGTTGGGAAACCAGTTTCGTACTGAACCAGGAAGCCGCGAAGAAATTTGAACGCTATACCGAGTCGAACATCGGCAATCGCGCCGCGATCGTGGTGGACGGCCAGATCATCAGCGCGCCCACCATTCAAAGCCGGATCTCGGATCAGGGACGGATCACGGGCGCGGCCAACCAGGAAGAAGCGTCGGACCTGGCTTTGAACCTGCGCGCCGGTTCCCTGCCCGCTTCGATCGTCTATGAAGAAGAGCGGACGGTGGGTCCGTCGCTGGGCGCCGACTCAATCCGCGAGGGATTCCGCGCCGGCATCGCCGGCTTGATAGCGGTGGTCCTGTTCATGCTGTTTTACTATCGCCGCTCGGGCATCAACGCCACCGTGGCGCTGATTTTGAACGCGGTGATCCTGATCGCCGCGCTGAGTTATTTCAATGCGACGCTCACGCTGCCGGGCATCGCCGGGATCATTCTGACCATCGGCATGGCGGTGGATTCGAACGTCCTGATTTTTGAGCGCATACGCGAAGAGCTGCACGCCGGGAAAGCGGTAGTGGCGGCGGTGGACGCCGGCTTCAGCCGGGCCTTCGCGACGATTGTCGACACGCACGTCACCACCGTGGTATCTTGTGCGTTTCTGTTTATTTTCGGCACCGGACCCGTCAAAGGTTTTGCCGTCACCCTGGTGATCGGCTTGATCGCCAACGTGTTCACGGCGGTCTTTGTATCCAAGACGATTTTCGACTGGGAGCTTTCTGGAAAACGGCAGGTGGCCGCCTTGAGTATCTGACATACCGCGGGAACTCGTTCCCGCCTGCTGGTGTCTAAATTGGTTAGATGCCGGCGCTACGATTGGGTGCATGGAATTATTTAGAAACACCAACTTCGATTTTCTGGGGAAGAAATGGCCGTTCATCATTCTTTCCCTCATCCTCACCGCCGCCGGCCTCACGAGCCTTGTGCTCAAGGGTGGCCCTCGCTATGGCATCGACTTCAAGGGAGGAGCGCTGGTTACGGTAACGTTCGCCCAGCGGCCGCCGGTGGACAAAGTTCGTGCTGCGCTGGCCGCGCACGGGCTCAACGCCGAAGTGCAGGAAGTGCAAGGCAAGAACGACGACATCATCGGCATCGACGTGCGCGACGACAAGGCTTTGCAAGCCGCCCGGCAGAATATCATCGACAGCCTCACCAGCGCCTTCGGCGAGTCCGCTAACGGCAAGTACAACATCAATGCCGGCGGGGCTTCCGCACTGGCCTCGACTCTGCGGTTCCGCTGCAGGCTGCCGGCGTCAGCATGAACGACCAGCAGCTCAACACGCTGGCCGCGAACATCCTGGACTACCGCAACCAGCACTCCGGGCTGATCCGTAACCTGGAGGATTTGAAATCGGTACCGGGCGTTACGTCCCAGGTACTGAACGTACTCAAGGAGCACACCTACGCTGATAAGCTGGCTGTCGTCAAGATCGAGGTGGTGGGCGCCAAGATCGGAGCGGGGTTGCAGCGCCAAGCGATTCTCGCGGTTCTTTATGCGCTGGGCGGGATGCTGGTCTATATCGCGTTCCGGTTCGAGTGGATTTACGGCGTGGCGGCAGTCATTGCGGTGTTCCACGACACCATCATCACCATCGGGTTATTCTCGCTGTTCAATAAAGAGATTTCGCTGACGGTGGTGGCGGCGCTGCTGACCCTGGTCGGCTATTCGATGAACGATACGATCGTCACATTCGACCGCGTGCGCGAGAACCTGAAAATCATGCGGCGGGAAGCGCTTGACTCGATCATCAATCTGAGCGTGAACCAGACCCTGAGCCGAACCGTGTTGACGTCCGGTTTGACGCTGCTCACGGCGCTGGCCCTGTTCCTGTTTGGTGGCCAGGTACTAAACGGGTTCGCTTTCGCGCTGGTGTGCGGCATCATCGTTGGTACTTATTCGTCTGTTTTTGTTGCCAGTCCGATCCTGGTTTTCTGGCATAATTTCATGGAGAGCCGCAAGCATCCTTCGGCTACGCCGCCCGCTGCCCCGAAAGCACCGGCTGGCGCACCCAAAGCGCCCAAGGCTTCCAAGCAGAATGTTCGTGGAGGTACGGCCAAGGTAAAATGATCCGGCCGGCCCGGCGCCTCGAGGCGGAAGGTCATCGATTCGAAACCAACGCGCAACCGCTTTTCCGTTGTGCGGCGTCGAGTCTGGCGGTATGATGATTTCTGCCCTATTAGGCGGACCGGAACTTTGAGGAGAGTAACGCAATGCCCGATAAGATGTTCTCGCAGACTTTCGTAGAAGCGAGCGGCAAAACCCGCAAGACGTCGGCCGTGATCTTGTCGTTCGGTGGACAGATCGTAGTGGTGATCATTCTGATTCTGATCCCCCTGATTTACACCGACTCGCTGCCGCGCGCCCAGCTTACCAGCTTCCTGGTGGCGCCGCCTCCTCCGCCTCCGCCACCGCCACCGCCACCGCCCGAGCCGCCCAAGGTGGTCAAGATCATTCCCCGCCAGTTCGACGCCGGCAAACTGATGGCGCCCAAGTCCATCCCGAAAGAGATCGCCAATATCAAAGAAGAAGAGCTGCCTCCGCCCTCCAGCGCGGGCGTAGTAGGCGGCGTGCCCGGTGGAGTTCCGGGCGGAGCTCCGGGTGGCGTGATGGGAATCATCGGCGCGGTGCCCACAGCAGCGCCGCCACCGCCGCCTGTAGCAGCGCCCCCGAAGCCTGCCACACCCCAGCGAATCCGCGTCGGCGGCAACGTGTCGGCTGCGAATCTCATCCGCAAAATCACGCCGCAGTATCCGCCGCTCGCCAAGCAGGCCCGCATTCAGGGCGTGGTTCACTTCACCGCCATCATCAGCAAAGACGGCACCATTCAGAATCTGACGCTGATCAGCGGCCATCCGCTGTTAGTCGAGGCAGCGCGCCAGGCGGTCTCGCAATGGCAGTACCGGCCCACGCTGCTTAATGGAGAACCGGTGGAAGTGGTTACACAGATCGACGTCAATTTCACTTTGAGTCAGTAGAAGGTAAATTCAACTCGCAGGAGAACAAGGATGTTTTTACAATTGCATGTTTGGGCGTTGCTGCTTTTACAGGAAGCGGCGCCTTTGAATTTCGATGTGCGCAGCATGTGGGAAGTCATGGGGTGGCCGGCGCGGCTTGTGGTCATCACGCTGTTCCTCATGTCGGCGTGGTCCATCGGCGTCATGATTGACCGCTTCATCGCCTACAACGGCGCTCGCAAGCAGTCCCGCCTGTTTGCTCCGGCCGTGGCCGGCGCTTTGCGCGAAGGCAAGCTGGACGAGGCCATCAAGATCGCCGACCGTTACAACAAGAGCCATCTGGCCAAGGTCGTCGTGGCTGGGTTGCAGGAGTTCCGGGCGCACCAGTTAAGCTCGGAAATTCCGGGTGAAGATATCGAGGCGTCCCGCCGCGCGCTGGAACGCGCCGAAGCCATCGTACACGCCGAACTGAAACGCGGCGTCAGCAGCCTGGCAACCATCGGCTCCACCGCGCCGTTCGTCGGACTGTTCGGCACCGTGGTCGGCATCATCAACGCGTTCAAGGGAATTTCGACGCAGAAGTCCACCGGTCTGGGCGCGGTGGCGGGCGGTATTTCCGAAGCCCTGGTCACCACCGCCGTCGGTCTGTTCGTCGCCATTCCGGCCGTCTGGATGTTCAACTACTTCACCAACCGCATTGAGGCGTTCGACGTCGAGATGGGTAACTCCAGCTCGGAATTGATCGACTACTTCCTCAAGCGCACGCAGCGCGCGGGAGCGGCGAAGTAGGTCCCCTCAAGCGAGTGCGAGTTGAATTGAGGAGGGGCGCCGGACCGGTTCCGGCGCTCCAAACCTCCCAAGGAGTTTGATAATGGAAAAGAAAAAAGCGCCACCGCCCGTTGCCGACATCAACGTCACCCCGATGGTGGACGTCATGCTGGTGCTGCTGATCATCTTCATGGTCATCACGCCCATGCTCACCAAAGGCGTGACCGTTGACATGGTCAGGACGCATCACGACATCACCATGCAGGCGGCCGACAAGGAAGACGCGGTGCTCATCGCGATTACGCGCAATGGGTCCACTTTCCTCAGCCCCGGCAATATTAAAGTCACGCCCGATCAGCTTTCTGAGAAAGTACGCGACCTGTTGACCAACAAGACTGACAAGACGGTCTATATTCGCGCAGATGCGCGCAGTAAGTACTCGGTGGTGGAGGACGTTGTAGACAATGTTCGAGCCGCCGGTGTAGACCAGATCGGGTTGATCACCGAAGCCATCCCGGACGCCAGCCGGCAGAAGCAACTGCAGCAGGAACGGCAAAACGCATCCGGCGCAGGCGGCCAGTAGTTAGGAAGCAGTGAGAGAGTAAGAATCCAGGAACGAGGTACTTAGTATGGGAATGGCAGTAGGCGGAAGCGGAGGGCCAAAAGCCGACATCAACATGACGCCGCTCATTGACGTGCTGCTGGTGCTGCTGATCATTTTCATGGTCATCACGCCTTTGACGCCGCACGGACTCGATGCGCTGGCGCCTCAGCCGCCCGAGAAGAAGAACCAACAGCCGCCGCCCGACCAGGACCGAACGGTGGTCATCGTGATCGACAAGGACAAGAAGATGCACATCAACAACGAGGACACCGACATGGACAAGCTCGGTCCTCGCCTGGAAGCCATCTTCAAGACCCGCGCCGAGCGCGTGGTGTTCGTCAAGGGAGATCCGGATCTGGAATACGAGACCGTCGCAAAGGCGATCGACATCGCCAAGGGAGCCGCCATCGACAAGATCGGGTTGATGACCCCCAAGGTCGAAGCGGGCAATTGAGATTATGAAGACCAAAATATTCGCATTGGCGGTGGGCCTCCTCGTCCTGATCGGAACGGGCTGTGACAAGCTGAAGTCGCGCGACAAACTCAATCGCGGCGTGCAGGCTTACAAGAGCGCCAAGTATGCCGACGCGGTGGACGATTTCAAGGAAGCCGTGGCGCTGGATCCGACCAACCTGACTGGCCGCCTGTATCTCGCGACCGCTTACATGAGCCAGTACATTCCCGGAGCGCAGTCGCCTGAGAATCTTCAGGTAGCCAAGCAGGCTAAGGAAGAGTTCATCAAGGTTCTCGACAAGGATCCCAACGACAAGACTGCCCTGGCTTCGCTTGCCTCGCTCAGCTATCAGCAGGCCCAGAGCATGGACGATCTCGAGGGGAAGCTCAAGAAACTCGATGAGGCCAAGGAGTGGTATCTCAAACTCATCGCCGCCGATCCGACAAAACAAGGAAGGCTTCTATAGCCTCGCCGTGATCGACTGGGTGAAATGGTACGCCGCCTGGATGCGGGCGCGCGCCGAACTGGGCATGAAGCCCGAAGAGCCTGGTCCACTGAAGGACAAGAAGGTCAAAGAGCAGCTCAAGGATCAATACAGCGCAGTCATCGAAGACGGCATCAAGAATCTTCAGAAGGCCCTGGACCTCGACCCCGACTACGACGATGCGATGGCCTACATGAACCTGCTCATTCGAGAGCGCGCCGACCTGGTGGATTCTCCTGATCAGTACAAGAAGGACATCGACACCGCCGATGGCTGGGTGCAGAAGGCGCTGGACACGAAGAAGATGAAAGCCGCGAAGGAAGCCGCCAAAGCGCCGGCCGGTATCGTTAACGACACCAAGTAATCAGCCAGCCTAGCCTGCTCTGATCGATCCGGCATTCGTTCTGCGCCCGCCTGTGCAGGATGGACTCGCTTATGATCAGCCGCATCTTTTGGATACTGTTCGCGCTGGAAGCGACGGTGGCGGCCGGTTTTGCCGCTTATATATTCACGCCGATGGGACATCGGGGCTGGGGACCGGAGGGGCCGGTGGGCGCGTGGCTGCTCTTTGTTCCTGCCGGTGCTGCTGGCTGGACTGGCCGCCGTCGTCTTGATTTTCAAATCCGACGCCATCAAGTTGGCCGGGATAGCGCTCATGGCGCTGCCGCTGATCCAGATTGCCGTGGGGCCGCTCTACACGGCCTGGGAGCATCGGCAGACGCTGCGCGCCATCGCGGGCGACGATGACTTCCGGCATCCGGCTCAGCGCAACCTGGCGCACGCCATCCATGCGCATGACGTGTCACTCGCGAAGAGCCTGATCCCCGGGGCGGGCGATCTCAACAAACAGTACAACGGCGAGACGCTGCTGCGATTCGCGGTGTACAACGCGGAGAAGGACCCCAGCGGAGTCGAGGTAGTGCAAGCGCTGCTGGACGCAGGCGCGAACCCCAACCTTCCGGCTGGTTCGACCAGTTATCCGTTGACCGGGGCAATCTACAACGGCCCACGGCTTACCGAGGACGCTTCTCAAAGCAGGCGCCGACCCCAACCTGCCGGACGAAGCCAACCGGCCATTGTGGTGGACCGTGTTGTCGCACGATTCCGACGATGGCGTGGAGACGCTGCGCATACTTCTGGATCACGGCGCCGACTTGACGAAGCGCGACAGAGAAGGCGGCCCGGTGGCCTGGGCGGCTCACAATGCCTGGATGTCGCACGGCGGCGCCTGGCGCCTGGTGTGGCTGCTGATGGAGCGCGGCGCAAGCTGGAAGGACGAGCAGGAATTCGGAAAATCCGTGGTTTCGATGTTCACGGACGACTATCATTCGCGCGAACTTGGGAACGGAGTGATCTCGGACGCGATGCGCCAGATCATGGCTAGAATCGACGCTTTGTCACCGTGTCCCAGTAACCGAATCGGTTTCGCCTCGCGCTCGAGCACACGGCCGATCTGATATGCCGCCGGAAATTTCTCCTCCAGGCGCCTTGCGTCGGCCTCCGGCAACGAGATCAGCAGGCCGCCCGGAAGTCTGCGGATCGTATAGCAGATCGTCGAACTCCGATTCGCCCGCCACGCAGCTTGACGCAAACTCGCGGTTGTTCTTCAGGCCGCCCGGAATCGCGCCCTGCCGAGCGTAGTCGACGGCGCCCGGAAGGAAGCGGACGGCGCGCGGATCGATCTCGAGTGTCACACCACTCGCGATGGCCATCTCGCGGGCGTGTCCGATCAGGCCGAATCCGGTGACGTCGGTGCAGCCGTGGACGTCGAATTCGAGCATCGCCTCGCAGGCGGCGCGATTCAACGTGAGCATCGATTCAGTGGCCGCGTCGACGTCGGCGTCCTTGGCGATCCCGCGTTTCAGCGCGGTTGCAATCACGCCCGTTCCGATGCGCTTGGTGAACATGCAGCGCGTCGCCGGGCCGCGCGCCCGCGTTGGTCTTGATACGGTCGGGATGAATCGTGCCGGTGACGGCGTAGCCGAACTTGATCTCAGCGTCCTGCACGCTGTGGCCGCCCAGCACCGCGCAATCGGCTTCGTGCATCTTCTCGGCGCCGCCGCGCAGGATCTCGATCAGCTCTTCGAGGTCGCCCTTGGCAGGCCAGGCCAGCGTCGAAAGCGCCGAGATCGGCCGGCCTCCCATGGCGTACACGTCGCTCAGTGCGTTGGCAGCCGCGATCGCGCCGAAAGTGTACGGATCGTCAACGATGGGCGTGAAGAAGTCTACCGTCTGGACCAGCGCACACTCCGGCGTCAGCTTGTACACGCCGGCATCGTCGGCGGTGTCAAACCCCACCAGCACGTTTTCGTTCGCCCACCTCGGGATGTGCGCGAGCACCTGGTCCAAAACCTTTGGACTAAGTTTCGACGCTCAACCCGCGGCCGACGTATGCGCTGTCAGTTTGGCTTTGTTCTTCACCGGCACGCTACCAGCATAGCGTGCGCGCCGGTCCGTCCTATCTCATCGCACGCCGTAGTCGCGATAATGCGCGCGAAACTCCCGCAGACGATCCACGTCGTCGGCCAGGATGTCGCGGTCGCGGCGCGAGAGCCGGTTGTCGCGCAGCACGCTTTGCAATGCTTCGATCACGTCGTCGAGCTGACGCCGGTCGTAGCGCCCGCGTGCCAGCAAGCCCTGGAGCTCGTTGAGTTCCTGGATCGTCCTGGCCAGCCGGTATTGATCCGCTCCGATCGGGAAGGTTACCGAGCGGACGTGCTCGACGTCCGAGCGCACGCGATCGAAGATGCGCTGGCGCCAGTCACGGCCGCGGAAGAAGTCGTCCCGGTCGCGATAGTAACCCTCGTCGTCGCGGCGATCGCGGCCTTGGTCGAAGCGCTCTCTGCCGCCGCGGTCCTGGTCGCGATCCCGATCGCGGTCGCGTCCGCCGTCAAAGCCTCCGCGGTTCGGCGGAGTTGCGCCCTGATAGCCGCTCCAATAGATGTCGAACTTGTATCCTTCGCGTCCTCCGTTTCGATCTTCGATGCGCACGACAGCCACGCCGCCGCGCCGCGGATCGCGGATCAACTCCTGCCTGCCGCGGCCTTCCTGAGGATCGAAGCGGAAATTGTCTGGATTCGCCGGCAGCGGGCCGGTGCATTCGAATCTGCGCCACTGCGGCTGGCCGCCCGCAAGATTGCGTAGGGTTGCCCGGTCGCCGCGAATCTCGACCTCAGCGGCGCCGTCGACAACGATGTCGATCGTGCACTTTCCTTCACCGGGCCTTTCGCCACCCCGCATGGTAGCCCGGCGTTCTTGGGCGTTAGCCGGTCCAATCATCGCCGCCAACGCGGCCACGCATAAACAACGAACGTGCCCACATAGTCACCTCCGAGTCTCACGCGTTTTCATTGTCGCATCTTGAAGCCGCCGGTTCTACACGCGAGCCTGGCTTCTAGGCTGTTGGATGCCGCCGGGCGCTTCCCGCGTACAAGGAAAATTCGCTGAGGGCCGCAGATTCCCTGAAACGCGCCGCCGCGCTGTACACTCCAATTAGGAGCGCCGCATGCCCTACCAAAACCTGCTGACGACTACCGAGGGGCAACTGGGAATCATCACTCTGAACCGGCCCGATCGACGCAACGCACTCTCGCTCGATCTGATGCTCGAGTTGATCCGCACGCTGGACCACCTGAGCGGCAATGCGAACGTCCGCGCGATCATCCTGGCTTCCACCGGCAAGGCGTTCTGTTCCGGGCACGACTTGAGTGAAATGGTGGGCCGGACAGTGGCGGACTATCGCCGCCTGTTCGACGTGTGCACCGAACTGATGACGAAAATCCAATCCATCCCGCAGCCGGTGATCGCGCAGGTTCAGGGAATCGCCACTGCGGCAGGTTGCCAACTGGTGGCCACTTGCGACCTCGCCATCGCCGCCGACACCGCCGAGTTCGCAACGCCCGGCGTCAAGATCGGGTTGTTCTGCACGACGCCGATGGTCGCAGTGAGCCGCGCCGTGGGCCGCAAGCGCGCCATGGAGATGCTGCTCACGGGCAAGATGGTGAGCGCCCAAACCGCGGTGGAATGGGGTCTCATCAATCGCGCGGTTCCGGCCGGCCAACTGGAATCCGAAACGCGCCGGCTGGCCTGCCAGATCGCCCAAGCCAGCAGCTTCACGGTGGCGCTCGGCAAGCAGGCCTACTACGCGCAGATCGATCTCGATCAAGCCAAAGCGTACGCCTACACCAAGGAAGTCATGACCATGAACTCGCTGGCCGATGACGCGCAGGAAGGCATTTCGGCGTTTCTCGAAAAGCGCGCCGCTTGCTGGACCGGCAAGTAAATCGCGCACCGCTCAATGATCAACCTCGAATCGACGCCGGCCGATGCGGGCCAGCGGCTGGATCTTTACCTGCACGAGCGCCTGCCCGAGTACAGCCGCGCGCGATTGCAGGACTGGATCAAGGCCGGCCGCGTTCGGGTCGACGGCGCGCCGCAAAAGCGCTCCTATTTATTGCGTGGCGTCGAGCGAATCCAGGTGGAGCCGGCCGAGCCGCCGCCTCTGCACGCGACGCCCGAAGAGCTACCGATCGAAATTCTCTACGAAGACGCTGCCGTGATCGCGGTCAACAAACCCGCCGGGATGGTGGTGCACTCGGGCGCAGGCGTACACTCGGGAACGCTGGTGAACGCTTTGCTGCATCGCTTCCAGACGCTCTCGGGCGTGGGGGGCGCCATGCGCCCAGGAATCGTCCATCGCTTGGATCGGTTCACCAGCGGCGTGATCCTGGTGGCGCGCAACGACGCGGCGCATCGCGATCTGGCCGGTCAATTCTCGTCCCGGACGGTGGAGAAAGTCTACGTCGCGCTGGTGCATGGCCGCATGAAGACCGATCACGGCCGCATCGCGACACCCATCACGCGCGACCCTTCACGTCGCGTTCGCATGACCACCCGCCTGGCCCGCGGCCGTTCCGCGATCACCGAGTACCAGGTGCTGCAGCGATTCGACCAGTTCACCCTGCTCGAAGCCCGCATCGGCACCGGCCGCACGCACCAGATCCGCGTTCACCTGGCCAGCCTCCACCACCCCGTGGCCGGCGACAAACTGTACGGTGCGCCGGCCAGCCCGCTCGAACGCTTCTTCCTGCACGCTCATCGGATCACGTTCACGAGTCCCGCCACCCAAGATCGCGTCACCGTCACCGCGCCCTTGCCCGGCGAGCTGCAGCGACATCTCCAGCAGCTCTCTTGACGCCTGGACGTGACCGCGACGCGGCCGCATCCCGATTCCCTATAATAGGAACATCGGCTCATGAAATTGATGTACCGCCTCGCTGTCGCACTGCTCGCCGTCACGATTCTGCTGAATGGCCAAGGCAAGAAAAAAGCGCCGGCCAAGAGCGAGTCTCCAACCCAGGAGAACACGCGCATCACGCTGGACGTCTCGCGCGTCAACATGCTCTTCACGGTCTCGGACAAGAAGGGCCGATTCGTCACCGACCTGGGCAAGGAAGATTTCGAGGTTTTTGAAAGTAAGAAGCCCCAGTCCGTGCTGGAGTTCTCCGCCGAATCCGATCTTCCCCTGCGCCTCGCGATCCTGATCGATACCAGCAACAGCATCCGCGAGCGTTTCCACTTCCAGCAGGAAGCCGCCATCGCTTTCGTCGACGGCACCGTGCGGCCGCGTCAGGACAAGGCCCTGGTAATGAGCTTCGATACCGGCGCCGAATTGATCGCCGATCTCAGCGACGATCTCGGGCAATTGGAGAAAGCCATTCAGGGCCTGCGGCCGGGCGGCGGAACCTCGCTGTACGACGCCATCTTCATCGCCTGCCGCGACCGGTTGATGCAGGATCAGCCGCTCTACAAGTTTCGCCGCGCCATGGTGGTGCTGAGCGACGGCGAAGACAACCAGAGCCACTATACGCGCGATCAGGCGCTCGAGATGGCGCAAAAAGCCGACGTTACCATCTACACCATCTCAACCAACATCACTCACATCGAGAGCGAAGGCGACAAGGTATTACGCTACTTCGCCTCTGAAACGGGCGGCCAGGTTTTCTTTCCGTTCAAAGCCAGCGACCTGAACCAATCTTTCGAGAACATTGCCAATGAGCTGCGCCACCAGTACAATATCTTCTACCGTCCGGAGCCGTTGAAGGCCGACGGCCTCTATCATCCGGTCGAAATCCGCGTGAAGAGCCGCAAGGACCTGATCGTTCGATGCCGCAAGGGCTACTATGCTCCTAAGATTTGAGGAACGCTCATGAGAAGATTTGTACAATTGCTGCTGGCCGCCGGCACGTTGGCCGCGGTTTTGTTCGCAGCCGACTTCTGGCAATCCAAGCCATTCACCGAGTGGAACGAGAAAGAGGTCAACAAGCTTCTGACGAGTTCGCCGTGGGCACGGCCGGTCACCATTTCGCTTAGTGCCATGACGCCACCCGGCGGCGGCGGACGCGGTGGACGTGGACGCGGCGGTGGCGGTGGGGGCCTGGGCGGTGACGACACGGTCGCTTCGGCTCGTCCCGGCGGCGACGGCTTTGGCAATCCCAGTGTGGCCCCGGGCGGCAACGTTGCCTCGCGCGAATTGGGCGGCGGTGGGGGCCAGAGTGTACCATCACTACAGCTCACGCTTCGCTGGCAAAGTGCGGCGCCGCTCAAACAGGCGCTGGTTCGCCGCAGATTCGGCGCGGAAGCCGCCACGGCGCCCGACGCGAAGAAATTCCTCGACGACCACACCACCTACCTGATCGCTGTCTCGGGGCTTCCACCGGCGTTTGCCAGGATCAATTCGCCCCAAATCAAAGCCGCGATGAAAGAACAAACCACGCTGACGGTGAAGGGCAAACCGGAAATCCATCCCGCCGACGTCGGCGTTGGTCCGCCCGGGCCGGTGATGGAGATCTTCTTCGTGTTCCCCAAGTCGACCGAGTTCACGCTCGCCGATAAGGAGGTCGAATTCGCCACGCACTTCGGCAAGATCGAAGTGAAGCACAAGTTCAAGCTGAAGGACATGGTGATCAACGGAGCGTTAGAGCTGTAGCCGGGCGTCTCTGTACTGACCGCTTGAAACCTGGCGCCTGGCACCTCGATCTAGTACAATAGAACTTCCCCCGAAACATTTTTCCGTAAGGATGTATCGATGGACGAAAAAGAACGCACGCGTACTCTAGGCCTCACCCTCAGCCAGATCGAAAAACAATTCGGCAAAGGCTCCATCGTGCGGCTCGGGTCGAAGGAAGCTATTGTCCCAGTCGCAGCGATCTCGACCGGCGCCATCTCGCTCGACTACGCACTGGGTGTAGGCGGACTCCCGCGCGGCCGCATCGTCGAGATTTTCGGGCCGGAGTCGTCGGGCAAAACCACGGTCGCGCTGCAGGTGGTGGCCGAGGCGCAAAAAGCGGGCGGCATGGCGGCCTTCATCGACGTCGAGCACGCGCTCGATCCCATCTATGCCCGCAAGCTGGGCGTGGATGTCGACAATCTGCTGGTCTCGCAGCCCGACTACGCCGAACAGGCGCTCGAAATCACCAACGCACTGATCGCGTCCGGTTCCATCGACGTTCTGGTGGTCGATTCGGTGGCCGCGCTCGTGCCCAAGGCGGAACTCGACGGCGAAATGGGCGACAGCCACATGGGCGTTCAGGCGCGCCTGATGTCGCAGGCCATGCGCAAGCTCACCGGCAACGTTTCGAAGTCGAATACCTGCCTGATTTTCATCAACCAGATTCGCGAAAAGATCGGCGTGATGTTCGGCAATCCCGAGACCACCACCGGCGGCCGCGCCCTGAAGTTCTACTCGTCGATTCGCGCCGACATTCGCCGCATCGCCGCCATCAAGGAAGGCGACGTGGTGGTGGGCAATCGCACCAAGGTCAAGATCGTCAAGAACAAGGTCGCGCCGCCGTTCCGCGAGGCCGAGTTCGACATCATCTACGGCGAGGGCATCTCGCGCGAGGGCGACCTGATCGATCTGAGTGTCGCGCAGAACCTCGTCGACAAGAGCGGCTCCTGGTACAGCTACAAAGGCGACCGCATCGGGCAGGGCCGCGAAAACGCGCGCCAGTTTCTGAAGGACAACCCCGACATCCGGCAGCAGCTCGACACGGAACTGCGCAAGGCGCTCGGCCTGATCCGCAAGGACGAACCCGCAGCGGCGCCGGCGCCCGCACCCATCCAGGTGGAAGCGCCTAAGGCGAACGCAAGTGCGGCCGCGCGGTCTAGATAACCGCGACATTGTCCGTGTCCCGACAATCCGTCTCATCGCACGCAGGGCTGCGGGTCTCCGATTTCTGCATCCTTTCCGTTCGCTCGCATATCTATTGATGTGCAGAAGATCCCAGTGAAGGGGTAAACCCCGGAGGGAGAATTCGATGAGAAGCCCAGCCCACCCATAAACCGGACGCTTCAGCCGGTTTTTCAATCAACGACACAATCGAAAATGAGACGCCGCACAGGCGCTCGGGGAGGTGCGCATGTGGAAGCTCTTCGCCGCGGGCATTGTGCTCGCGATCGCCGTGAGCATCGCGAACTTTGCCCTGCATCTGCTCAATCAACCCAGCGACGCATCGGTCGCTGGTGGATATGTGATCTTGTTGGCGCTGGTTTCCGCGGCAGCCGGGTTGCTCATGCGGCGCCGCAACTAATGAAAGGAGGAGCCATGACTCGCATTTTCGCAGTAGGCATCGTCAGTGCAGCCGCGTGCTGCACCGGTTGTTACAAGGTGGTCGCGCCCGGTACCGTCGGCATCGTCGTGAAGCAGGCGGGCACCGATCGCGGTGTGCAGGATTTCCCGATCCAATCGGGCCGGGTCTGGTACAACCCGATCAATGAAGTGGTTTTGACATATCCGACCTACGTGCAGCGCGCCATCTGGACTTCATCGACACAGGAAGGCCGGCCGCTCGACGACGAGATCAGTTTCCAGTCGGCCGAAGGGCTGCGCTTCACCTCCGACGTGAACGTGTCCTATGAGCTGGTTCGCGAAGAGGTGCCGCACTTCTACGTGAAGTTCCGAAGCGACGACCTGGACAACTTCACGCACGGGTTTTTCCGTGACGCCGTGCGCAACGCTTTCAAAGTAGCGGCGCAGTTTCGCGCCGAGGACATCAACGGCCCGCGGCAATCCGAGCTGATCGACAGGGTGCTCGATCAAGTGAAGCAGACCATGCGCCCTTACGGCGTAAACGTAATTCAGCTTGGGTTCGCCACGCCGCCACGGCCGCCGGAGACGGTCAAGGAAGCGATCGAAGCGAAGATCGCGGCGACTCAGCATGCCGAGCGTGCCGAGAATGAGAAACGCCAGGCCATCGCCGAGGCCGCCAAAGCGGTGGAGGTCGCGCGCGGCCAGGCCGAAGCGAACAATCTTCTCACCAAGTCGTTGACGCCGACTTTGGTGGAATGGAAGCAGCTCGAAATCCTCCAGCAGAAGTGGAACGGCCAGTTTCCCGAAGTAGTCGGCAACGGCGCCGTCCCGCTGCTTCCGATGCGCACTCGCTGACGCCCGGGGCAGGTTTCGAGACCTGCCCCTTTTTTCAGCGCTTCGTGGATGTGGCGCGCGATGTCCGCCCGGTTTTATGTTCCTGCAACAAGCTTTCGAGGAGCGCGCGCACCTTTGTTTCGTCCATGAGTTCCGGGCTGCCCAGAGGATCGCTTTGCGCCCGGATCATGCCGTCGCGATCGATCACCAGGACTTGCGGCACCATGAAACGAGATAGCACGGAAATACCGAGATAGCCGACTACAGCGTCACGCGTGGCCACGCCGACCGGGAACTCCAGACGGTTCGACTGCACGAAATTCCGAATCACCTCCGGGTGTCCTTCCACTTCTTCATTGAATGCAACCCCGATCACTCGCAGGCCTCGCGGGCCGAGTTCTCTCTGCAGCTTGCTAAAGACCCGGGCCGAAGCCTGGCAGTGCGGGCACGTGGTGTACAGAAACTGCATCAGTACGACTTGGCCCACGCTTTCCGCCACCGACACCTTCTTGCCTGAAGTGTCGACGACTGTGAAGTCGCCGGCCGGCCGTAGCGCGGGGGGAGCGGCCAGCAGGGCCGAACCAAAACTGAAAGCAATTCCTAAGACAACGCTCCGTCGCGTAGCTCGCATGCATGGTCCTTTCCGATTCAACATCCTGAATTCACCGGGCACGAGTACTCTCCAGCGTCGGTGGGCACGGTGGATACCAAGGCAGCCGGCACTGTCGCCACGACACACGTGGCGTCCGCCCTCGAGGAACGCCACAACAACAACACTACCGCGACAACCAGGCAGCAAGCCAGCGGCACCGGAACTGGTATGGATCCGCGTAGCAGAAACCGCCACCAGCTCTTCCGCTGACGAGTTGGCGAGGGCCGGGCCGCGAATACGCGCGCCTCCAGATTGGGTGGCGCCGAGACGTCCCACTTGCGCAAGATCGCCGAGAGCTGATCGTCGGTCAAAGGCTGTTCGTTTTGGTCGTTCATCGTGTGTGTCCTCCAGAGCCATTCCTGAGTGGCGCCAGCACCCGCCGGAGCTTTTCTCGCGCGCGATGCAGTCGCGCCTTCACGGTGCCGACGTTGGCGCCCACCAACTCACCGATTTCCTCCAGCGTGAAACCCTCATATTCGAAAAGCAGCAGGGCCTCGCGCTGTAGCGGCGGCAGCGATTGGACGGCGGCGCCAATCAGCATCACATCGGGCCGCGCCGTCAGGTCCTCGATCTCGATCTCGTCGTCCAGCTGTTCCAGACGCTGATCGGTTCGCCACCGCCTGAAGACGAGATTTCTCGTGACGCCGAGCAGGAACTTCCGCAACGAGCCTCGCGCGGCGTCGAACCGGCCGGGATGGCGAAGCAGCTCGACAAACGAATCCTGCGCCACGTCTTCGGCCATCTCTACGGAACCCGTCATGCGCAAGGCAAAGCCATAGACGGCATCCTTGTGATCGACGAAGGCCCGCCGAAAATCCTGTTCGGTCATCCGACACTTTATATTGCCGCACGGACGGCCAAAGGATACGCTGCAGCCGGTTCCCGGCGGCCGAATCAGTGCCATAATTGCTGTTTGCCCGCCATCCGGAAAATCCTGATCGCCAACCGCGGCGAGATCGCTGTGCGCATTGCCCGCTCGGCGCGCGAGATGGGGATCGCCAGCGCCACGGTCTACACCGACGCTGATCGGAACGCGCGCCACACGCGTGCCGGCGACGAAGCGGTCGCTATCGGGGCATCGTATCTCAACATCGAGAAGCATCATCGACGCCGCCCGCACCTCAGCCGCCGACGCCATCCACCCCGGCTATGGTTTTCTCGCCGAGAGCGCGGACTTCGCCGAAGCCTGCCGCAGCGCCGGGCTGACTTTCATCGGGCCGAGCCCCGAGGCGATCCGCATGATGGGTCTCAAGGACAACGCCCGCCAGATCGCGGCGTCGGCCGGTGTCCCGGTCGTGCCGGCATTCGATCGCGGCGCGAATCTCGAATTCCCTGTGCTCATCAAAGCGTCGGCGGGCGGAGGCGGCCGCGGCATGCGGATCGTGACCTCGCGCGACCAGCTCGGCGAAGCGCTGGACTCGGCCCGCAGCGAAGCGGAGCGCGCGTTTGGCGACGGCACGCTGCTCATCGAGCGCTACATCGAAGGCGCGCGTCACGTCGAGTTTCAGATCTTCGGCGATCAGCATGGCAACCTGATCCACCTGTTCGAGCGCGATTGCTCCGTCCAGCGCCGGCATCAGAAGATCATCGAGGAAAGCCCTCGCCCGCGCTCAACGACGATTTGCGACAGCGCATGGGCGACGCCGCCGTCGCGCTCGGCCGCGCCATCGGCTACACCAACGCCGGAACAGTGGAGTTTCTGCTCGCGCCCTCGGGCGACTTTTATTTCATCGAAGTCAATACGCGCATCCAGGTGGAGCATCCGGTCACCGAGCTGGTCACCGGCATCGACCTGGTGCGGCTCCAGATCGAAGTCGCCGAAGGCAAGCGCCTGCCTCCGCATCCGCGCATGTTCGGCCACGCCATCGAAGCGCGGCTCAATGCCGAAGACCCGGCCACGGGCTTCCTGCCGTCGACCGGCATCGTTCATACGCTGGCGCGCGCCGGAAAACGTGCGCGTCGATACCGCTCTCGAACCGGGCGCCGAAGTCAGCATTCACTACGACCCGCTGCTCGCGAAGATCATCAGCTACGGCATCGGATCGCGAAACGGCGCGGCGCAAGCTGGTCTATGCGCTGGGCGCGACCACGCTGTTCGGCGTCCAGACCAATCGCGACTACCTGATCCAGATTCTCGAGAGCGACGAATTCCGCGAAGGCCGCGCCCACACCGGTTTTCTGCCGGCGCCCCGGGAACCGGCGCGAGATGCCCGAACACATCGCCGCCGCCGTCGCTGTATCTCGACCGCAGCCCGGTGCGCGGCATCCCGTCGAACTACCGCAACAATCCATATCGCGACCCGAAGCATCGAATTCCAAGAAGACGTGACGTTACGTGGAAGCGCCTGGGTCGCGAGGAATACTCGGTGCCGTGTGGCGCACGCACTCTATGCGTGCCGCGTTCACACTCGTGTGAACGCAGCGGCCGGATCACCCTGACCATCGACGGCATCACCCAAACCTACGAAATCCACGAATCCGGCAACCAGGTCTTCGTCCAATCCCCGCAAGGCGCAACCACCCTCACCCGCCTCCCGCGCCATCCGCGCTCCTCCGCATCCAGCCATCACCAAACCGCCAACTCGCCGATGCCCGGCCAAGTCCTCCGCATCCTGGTCCGCGAAGGCCAGCCGGTGAAGACCGGCGATTCGCTGGTGGTTCTCGAAGCCATGAAGATGGAACAGACCATTCGCACTACCATCGACGGCGTGGTGCAGTCTATCCTGGTAGATATCGGACAAGTGGTGGCGCCCGGCCAGATGCTGGTCGAAATCGGCGCCGAGGAGAATCCCGAATGAGTGACGTTCTGGTAGCACCCGAAACGAAAACCGAATTCCCGTATTTCACCGAAGAGCACGACATGATCCGCCAGACGGTGAAGCGCTTCTGCCTGGAAGAAATCGCGCCGTACGCCGAAGAGTGGGACCACGCCGGCATCTTTCCGCGCGAGCTTTTCAAGAAGGCGGCGAACCTGGGGCTGTTCGGCATCCGCATCGATCCGGAATGGGGCGGCCTGGGACTCGACTGGTGGGCCAGCGCGGCGTACATGGAATCGATGGCGTACTCCGACTCGGGCAGCATCAACATGGCGCTCATGGTGCAGTCCGAGATCACGCTGCCGGTGCTGGACGAACTCGGCACGCGCGAACAGAAGGAAGAATTCCTGCGGCCCGCCATCGCCGGCGACTACATCGCGGCGCTCGGCATCAGCGAGCCGGGCGGCGGATCCGACGTCGCGGCGCTTGAAGACCCGCGCCCGCATCGACGGCGACGAACTGGTCATCTCCGGGCAGAAGCTCTGGATCACCAACGGCACGCGCGCCGACTTCATCATCCTGGCGGTCCGCACCGGCGCGGAAGGCCACAAAGGCGTTTCGATGGTTTTGTTCCCGACCAAGACCAAGGGCTTTTCGGTCGGCAAGAAGCTGAAGAAGGTCGGCAACATGGCGTCCGACACCGCCGAGCTGTTCTTCGACGAGTGCCGCATCCCGATGCGCAACGTTCTCGGCGAAATGAACAAGGGCTTCTACTACGTGATGCACAACTTCCAGGGCGAGCGGCTGGCGGCGGCGATCCTGGCGCTGGCGGGCTGCGAAAAAGCGATCCGCGACGCGCTCGATTACGGCGCGAACCGAACAGCGTTCGGCCAACCGATCCGCGAGTTATCAAGTGTGGCGGCATCGGTTCGCCGAGCACCTCACCAGCATCGAAGCGGGCGCGTTGGCTCACCTATCGCGCGCTCGATCTGATGAACCGCAAACAGAAATGCGTGCGCGAAGTCACCATGGCCAAGCTATTCACTTCCGAGCTATCGCAGAAGGTGACTTACGACTGCATGCAGATTTTCGGCGGCTTCGGCTACACGACCGAATATCCGATCGGCCGCATCGTGGCGCGACGTTCGCCTGAACACCATCGGCGCGGGAACGTCGGAGATCATGAAAGAGATCCTCGCCAAAGTTGGACAAGATCTGATGTGGCGCACGCGCGTGTGAACCAATGATCCGCATCGCAAACGGCCAAGGTTTCTGGGGCGACTCGCTCGAAGCCCCGCTCGAACAGATCCGCCGCGGCCCGCTCGATTATCTGACGCTCGACTATCTGGCCGAAGTCACCATGTCGATCCTGCAGAAGCAGCTCAGCCGCGACCCGCGCGCCGGCTATGCGCGCGACTTCGTGGACATGATCGCACGCGGCGCTCGCGACATCATGGAACGTCGCATCCGCGTGGTGGCGAACGCCGGCGGCGTGAATCCGGAAGGCGTGCCGCACGGCCGTCGGCAAAGCGCTGGCCAACCCGGGCATCAAAATCGCAGTAGTGGCCGGCGACAACATCCTGGATCGCCTGGACGACCTGATCGCGCGCGGCGTCGCGCTCAAGAATCTGGACACCGGCGAGCCGCTCGCGTCCATCCGGCCGCGCGTCCAAAGCGCCAATGTGTATTTCGGCGGCGCGGCGATCTCGAAAGCCCTCGCCACGGGCGCGCAGATCGTCATCACCGGCCGCACCACCGACACCGGCCTGGTCCTCGGCCCGATGATCCACGAATTCAAGTGGAAGGCCGACGATTGGGACAAGCTCGCCGCGGGCACCATCGCCGGACACACCGTCGAGTGCGGCGCGCAGTGCACCGGCGGCAACTGCCAGGTGGACTGGCAGACGCATCCCGAACTTCGCCGACATCGGTTATCCGATCGTCGAAGCCGAGCCGGACGGAAGCTTCGTCATCACCAAGCATGCGGGCACCGGCGGGCGCATCACGGTCGCGTCCATCAAGGAACAACTCCTCTACGAACTGGGCGATCCGCACGAATACATCACGCCCGATTGCATCGCCGATTTCACCAGCATCCAGCTTCGCCAGGACGGTCCGGATCGCGTGCGCTTCTGCGGCATCCACGGCCGGCCGGCGACCGACATGTACAAGGTCTCGATCAGCTACTCGGCCGGATTCAAAGCCATCGGAACGCTGATGTATTCCTGGCCCGACGCGTACGCGAAAGCGCAGGCGTCCGATCGCATCCTGCGCGAGCGGCTGGATCGTCTGGGCCTGCAAGTTCGATGCGATCCGCACCGAGTTCGGCGGCGTCAACGCGTGTCACGGACCGCTGGCGGGCGAGCCCGCGCCCGACATCGCCGAAGTGATCCTGCGCGTGGGCGTTCGGTCGGAAGATCGCGCCGTCGGTCGAGCGCTTCACCAAGGAGATTGCGCCGCTGGCGTTGAACGGCCCGCCGACGGTGACCGGTCTCGGCTCGCGGCCGGCCCGAAGGTGGAAGAGATCGTCGCCTACTGGCCGGCGCTGCTGCCCAAGACCGAAGCGTCGCCGCGCATCTCGGTGGAGGAGAGCTGATGGCGCGCGTTCAACTGACTCGCATCGCGCACGCCCGTTCGGGCGACAAGGGCGACACCGCGAACGTCGGCCTCATCGCGCTTCGTCCGGAGTTCTACCCTGTGCTGCAGCGAGCAGCTTACCGCCGAGCGCGTAAAGAAACATTTCGCCGGCATTTGTTTGGGCGAAGTGGAGCGCTTCGAGCTGCCCAACATCGGCGCGCTGAACTTCCTGCTGCACGAAAGCCTGGACGGCGGCGGCACGCTCTCGCTCAAGGCCGACGCGCAGGGCAAGACCTACAGCGCCGCGCTGCTGCGCATGGAGATTGACGTTCCGGATGAGCCTCTTATCAAAAGATCCTCTACCAGGTTGAGCGCGGAGTCGCGCGCATCACGCTCAACCGGCCGGAGAAGCGCAACGCACTCAATCCCGAGATCATCGCCGAGCTGAAGGACGCGCTCGCGTGCGACCGACGTTCCGATCGTGCTCTGACCGGCGCGGGCGCCGATTTTTGCTCGGGCGCCGATCTCGGCGGACTGCACGGCATGTCGGAAGCGAACGTGATGGACCACATGTCGAGCGCGCGCGTGGTTGCCGACCTGTTTCTCGCGATGCGCCGCCATCCGCGCCCGATCATCGCTGCCGTTCGTGGCCGCGCCTTGGCCGGTGGCTGCGGACTGGCGACGGCTGCCGACATCATCCTCGCTTCCGAGTCGGCGAAATTCGGCTATCCGGAAGTGAACATCGGATTCGTTCCCGCGATGGTGATGGCAATCCTGCGCCGCTCCGTCACTGAGAAGCGCGCTTTCGAACTGCTAACTTCGGGCGAGATCATCCCCGCGCGAGACCGCGCTCGAAATCGGAATGATCAATCGCGTCTTTGCCGATGAGACGTTCGAGCTCGAGGTCGACGCTTACGCGTCGAAGCTTGCGTCCAAGTCAGCTTCCGCCGTCGCGCTGTCGAAGCGCCTGCTGTATCAGATGGACACCATGAGTTTCGAAGCGGCGCTGGAGGCGGGCATCGAAGTCAACGCCATCGCGCGCATGACCGAGGACTACAAGCTAGGCGTCGCGAAATTCGTCAAGAAGACGCTAGTGGCCGGAACACTCCGAACTCCATCGTGCCCTCGACCGGCCGGTTGTACGCCGCCGATAGCGCGATCGCGATCACCGTCCGCGTGTCGCGCGGATCGATGATGCCGTCGTCCCACAGCCGCGCGGTCGCAAAGTAACAATCCGACTCGCGCTGGATCTGGCTCTCGAGCGCGACGCGCGCCGCCGTGAGCTTCTCCTCATCCACCGGCATCCGCGCCTTGATCAGCGACTCGCGCTTGATGATGTCCATCACGCCGGCGAGCTGCTGCGCGCCCATCACCGCGATGCGATGATTCGGCCAGGTGAACAGGAATCGCGGCTCGTAGGCACGCCCGCACATCGCGTAGTTCCCCGCCCCGTAGGATCCGCCGATCATGATCGTGATCGCCGGTACGGTCGAGTTCGAGACTGCATTAATGAGCTTCGCGCCGTTACGAATGATGCCTTCTTCTTCGTAGGTGCGCCCGACCATGAATCCGGTGATGTTCTGCAGAAAGATCAGCGGGATGTCCTGCTGGTTGCACAGCTCGATGAACTGCGCGCCTTTCGCGGACGACTCCGACATCAGCACGCCGTTGTTGCCGAGAATGCCCACCGGAAATCCGTGCAGCCGCGCGAACCCGGTGACCAGCGTCGGCCCGTATTCAGGCTTGAACTCCGAGAAGCGCGATCCATCGACGATTCGCGCGATCACTTCACGCACGTCGAACGGCACGCGCACATCCGCGGACGCGATTCCGAGCAGCTCGTCGGCATCGTAGAGCGGCTCGTCGAAGTCCTCGCGCTGCGGCGTGGGCGGCTTGGGAAGGTTGAAATGCTCGACGATCTCGCGCGCGATGCGGATGCCGTCCACTTCGTCTTCGGCCAGGTAATCCGAGAGGCCCGACACGCGCGAATGCATCTCGGCGCCGCCCAGTTCTTCTTCGTTCGAGATTTCCCCGGTCGCCATCTTGACCAGCGGAGGCCCAGCCAGAAACACCTGCGCCTGATTCTTCACCATGATCACGTAGTCCGACATGCCCGGCAGATAAGCGCCGCCTGCAGTCGAGCTGCCGAACACAATCGAGATGGTCGGAATCCGGAGCTTCGATCGCCGCGTTATTTCGCGAAAGCCGCGTCCGCCCGGGACGAAGATTTTGCTTTGGACGGGAAGGTCGGCGCCGGCCGACTCGACCAGCAGGATCGCGGGCAGCCGGTTCTCGAGCGCGATGTCGGCCAGCCGCGCGTTCTTCCACAAACCGGCCTCGCTCGTCGACCCGCCTTTGGCCGTAGCTTCGTTGGCGCTGATCATGCATTCGCGCCCGCTCACCAACCCGATGCCGCCGACGACGCGCGCGCCGGGATTCTCATCCTCCATGCCGATGCCGGCCAGCGGCGCGATCTCGAGAAAGTACGAACCTTCGTCCAGCAGCAGCTCGACGCGTTCGCGCGGCAGCAGCTTGCCTCGTTCCAGATGGCGCTGCACGTATTTCTCGCCGCCGCCTTCGGTGGACCGCTTCAGCTCGCCGCGCAGGCGTTCGACAGCCTCCGACATGGTCTCGTAGTTGGCGCGGTACGCATCGGACTGGCGATCGACAGCAGTTCGTAGAGGTTCCACGATGATCTAATGAGTATAGCGATGGCAGACGAGTCCCCGCTCCGCGACAAGACCAGGAACATCGCTGCGTGGTTCCTGGGACCCAAGGCCGAGAACGCCGAAGTGGAAGAGAAGCTGATCAGCTTTATCCTGCAGGATTATTTTCACTGGCGGCGCAATTACTATCCGTCTGACGAGGTCGTGATCCCGCAGAGCATGCGACGCGAGCTGGTGGACTGGAACGATGACCTGGCGCAGAAGCTCACCGAGATGCTGGCCGGGCTGCGGAAACATTTTCCGTTTTACAGTCCGCGCTACCTGGCGCACATGATGTCGGACCAGACCATGCCGTCGGTGCTCGGGTATTTCGCGGGCCTGCTCTACAATCCCAACAACGTAACGCCGGAGGCCGCGCCGGTGACCGAGCGCTGGGAGTTCGAGGTCGGCCGCGACATTCTCGAGATGGTCGGCTACAAGGCGCCGCCGGCGCCGGGCGGTCCGCACGAGTCGCGCTCTGAATTCGGATGGGCGCACGTCACCAGCGGCGGCACGGTCGCAAACATCGAAGTACTGTGGGCCGCGCGCAACGCGGCGTATTTTCCACTGGCTGTTCAGCGAGTCGCCCGCGAGCTGGATCTGCCGCTGGAAGTGACGCTGCCGGACCAATCCTCGGCGAATCTTGCCGATCTGGACGAGCATCAGTGTCTGAGTTTCACGTCGACCGAGACCATGCACTTGCTGCCGCGCCTTGTCGAGGCGATCCAGCGGCGCTTGAATGTGGCCGCGCGAGTCGCGATTCAGAAGGCTCCAGAGCTGCTCGCGGCCAGCGGTTTCTCGATTCCGCACAACGGCACCACGGCCTGCTACCAGGTGCGGCCGCCCGCGATCTTCGTCTCCGGCGCGAAGCATTACAGCATCATGAAAGCTGCAGACCTGCTGGGCATAGGGCGCGAGAACGTCTTCCTGGTCGACGTCGACGGCTTGTTCCGCATGGACATTCGCGATCTCGAGGCGAAGGTTCGGACGGCACTCAAGCGCGGCTTGCAGCCGGTGGCTGTGGTCGCCATCGCAGGCACGACGGAAGAAGGCGCGGTCGATCCGGTGCACGAGATCCTGGACCTGCGTCACGACTTCGAAGCAGAGGCGGGATGCAGCTTCTGGCTGCACGTGGATGCGGCATGGTCGGGGTACTTGCGTGCGTTGTTTTCGCCGGATGCCGGATCGCTGGTGGAGCACGTGGCGACCGTGCGCAAGTTCGTCTCGCGCGAACTCGACCTGAGCGACGGCGCGTATTCGAAGAAACTCGAAATCCAGTGGGGCGATCAGGATGTGCTGAGCGCTTTCCTGGCGTTTTCGAAAGCCGACTCGATCACCGTCGACCCGCACAAGATGGGCTACGTGCCCTACCCTTGCGGCGTGGTCGCGTTTCGCAACGACCGCGTGCGGCAGTTTCTCGCCGAGGTTGCGCCGTACCTGGCGCCCGCCATTCAGCCAGATCAATCCAAGATCGACCATGCGCCTCCTACTTCGATTGGACCGTACATCCTGGAAGGCTCGAAACCCGGCGCCGCGGTGGCCGGCGTGTGGCTGTCGCATCGCATGATTCCGCTCAACCGCGACGGCTACGGCGAGATCGTGCGCGCGTCCATCCTGGCGGCGCGAGAACTGTATGAGCGACTGATCCACTGGGAGCACTGGGCCGACGCCAACAAAGTGGAGGCCAGTTTCGAGTTCATGCCGCTCACGCCACAGCCGCCGGACACCAACGTGGTTTGTTTCCTGGTGAAGGAAAAAGTTCCGACCTCGCTGGCGCGCATGAACGCGCTGAACCAATGGATCTACGAGCGGTTCACCATCGAGTCGGAGCACGGCCCGGGCGGATACAGTTATTCGCAGCCGTTCTTCCTGTCGCATACCGTGATCAAGTATCCGGGCTACTCGCCGCGCTCGGTGGCTGGGCCGCTGCAGCGGTTTTCGATCGACGCGTCGGAATACTTCGAGCTCGGGTTGTTCGTGCTGCGCGCCACCATCATGAGTCCATACATCGTGCTCGCGGAAGAAACCGGAGGCAAGGGTCCGCCGCTGCTGGCGCAGTTCATTACGCGGCTGGCGGCCAAGGCGGAAGAAGGTATCAGGCAGTGCGCCGCGCGGTCAGCACGAGATCTGGATCATGCACGGTAAAGGGTCATGGCGCTAACCTTCAGGCCATCATTGCGTTGCGGCGGCCGGTGAGGAGCGCAGACGATCGGAAAATTCGGCGCCGATACGTTGCGCGATCTCCGATTGCTTCACGAGCAGCTCGGAGGGATCGCAGTCGACGCGCGTGACCCAGATGTGGGTCTGCTCGGGAAGGTGGATCAGGTGCGCCAGGACGCGGATGCGCGACGCCTCCTGCTGGACCTGGCCGAGGACGACGTACCCGGCGCTGAGCGATGCCGCGATGGCTTTTAGATCGCGCTGGTCGCGCGGACGGCGAAGGATAGCCGCGTTGCCGATGACGCCGTAGCGACCGGAGCCGGAGGTGGTGAGGTTTGCAACGACAGAATCGGCGAGCGCGTTGGTAAAGCGGTCGAGATCCGGGTTTCCGGTTTCGTTGTCGAAGC
The DNA here is from genome assembly GCA_963792065.1 of Terriglobia bacterium. Taxonomy (GTDB): domain Bacteria; phylum Acidobacteriota; class Terriglobia; order Bryobacterales; family Bryobacteraceae; genus Palsa-89. Next base: position 2,547,024 of record CAWBUU010000001.1, on the reverse strand, counting down.
GCGACACGGCGACCTTGAGTGTTGCCGCAGGCGCAGTCGCGGGCGGTTTGTTCCATTCTCGCCACACGATGACAATCAAACCGCCTTCGAGGACCGCGAAGAGGGCTAAGATGGCGACGCGGGACCATCGCGCCTTGCGGGCGACGGCCATTTGCGCGGGCTGAGCTTCCAGGCGCACCGGTGTGCCTTCGCGTCGCAGCTGTTTCGTAGCGGGATCGAAATCGAAAATGCCGAATCGTAGGCGACCCATTACTTGCTCACCAGGAATACCGCGACTTCAGAAAGCAGGTTCGGAAAAAAGGTGACCTGCCGCGTGCCATCGAGAAAGATGCGCTTCTCGATGTTCCACTTCTGCGAACGCACGAGCGCCTCGAAATCGTGCACCGTCAGGAAATGGATGTTGGGCGAATCGTACCATTCGTGGGGAAACAGCTTTGTCTTGGGGGCGCGGCCGGTGAACAGATGCGAAAGGCGGACGGTCCAATGGCCGAAGTTGGGGAACGCGACGATCGCGCGGCGGCCCACTCGCAGCATTTCGCTCAAGACTTTCAACGGCGCTTTCGATTCCTGCAAAGTCTGGCTGAGAATGACATAGTCGAAGGCTTGATCGGGAAGATCCGCTACCGCTTCTTCGATGTCGCCATGAAATACCGACACGCCGCGTGCGATGGCCTGCTGGACTTTGGCGCCTGTGATCTCGACCCCGCGGGCATCCACGTGTTTGTGCTCAGCCAGCCACGCGAGCAGCTCGCCCTCGCCGCAGCCGAGGTCTAAGATCCGCGTGTTGGGTTCAACGATTTCGCTGATGATGGCGTAGTCGCTGCGGCCGAGCAGCGTGCGAACAAAGGCCTGGGCCACTCAGGCCCGCTCCCGGAACGTGCTCGCCAGAAAACCGCGGACCAGTTCGGTCTGCTCCGCTACCGTCACCAGGAACGCATCGTGGCCGTAGTTGGAGGGCAGCTCGCAATACGCCACGTCGCAATTGTGGCCGCGCAGCGCCCGCACGATCTCGAGCGACTGGTAACTCGGATACAGCCAGTCGGAAGTGAAGCTGATCACCAGAAAGCGCGCCTTGACGTTCTCGAAGGCCGAGCTGAGCGAGTTCCGTTCGGCGGTGAGATCGTAGTAATCCATCGCCTTCGTGATGTACAGGTAAGAATTAGCGTCGAAACGATCTACGAATTGCGTACCGCGGTATCGAAGATAGCTTTCCACCTCGAACTGATTCTGATCGCGCAGCCGCCGGCCGAACTTTTCGCGCATCGACTGATCGCTCATGTAGGTGATGTGACCGACCATGCGCGCTACCGCCAATCCGCGCGCGGGCGGCCGCTTGCCGTAGTAGTTGCCTTCGTTCCAGTCGGGGTCGGCCATGATGGCTTGTCGTCCGACTTCGTTGAACGCGATTTGCTGCGCGCTGTGGCGAGCGGTGCCGGCGATGGGGATGGCCGCCGCGACGGAATCCGGATACGCGACCGCCCATTCGAGCGCCTGCATGGCGCCCATCGAGCCGCCCGAGACGGCGAGCAAACGGGAGATCCCGAGGTGATTGACCAGCATCTTCTGCGCGCGAACCATGTCGGGAATGGTGACCGGAGGGAAGGTCATGGCGTACGGACAGCCGGTCTGGGGGTTGATCGAGCCTGGCCCGGAACTCCCACGGCATCCGCCAATTACGTTGGAACATATCACGTAATACTTGTCTGTATCGAAACCCTTGCCCGATCCGATCATGTTGTCCCACCAGCCGACGGCGCCGGTCTCCTGGTCGGTTCCCGCGGCGTGGGCGTCGCCGGAAAAAGCGTGCAGGATGAGGATGGCGTTATTCCGGGCGGCGTTCAGTTCGCCGTAGGTTTCGTAGGCGACTTCGACGGCTTCGAGGGTGGCTCCGCTGTCGAGGGGGATGGAGTCGAATCGGGCCAGTTGTGTTTCTGTGATCATTTGCGACCTAGGACGCCTGAATGTTTATTGTAGCTTCGGACTGGATTCTGGCACCACTTATGCTGACCGGCTGACAACCCGTAGTTCTGTTGGTCCAGTACGTTTCCATGCTGTACCCGGTCCGCCGACCGCTTGCACGCGACGCGCCTTTCGCGCGATAATTCGCCGTGTAGCCCCAACTGCATGGCCATCCGAAGTGTCTCGCATTACGAACTGCTGGAAACCATCGGGGCCGGAGGTATGGGCGAAGTCTTCAAGGCGCAGGACAAGCGGCTGCACCGTTTTGTAGCGGTGAAAGTGCTCACTCGCGGGCATTCGGGCGACCCGGAGCGGCGCAAACGGTTCATTCAGGAGGCGCAGTCGGCTTCGGCGCTCAGCCATCCGAACATCATCACCATCCACGACATTTTCGACGAAGGCGACAGCTATTACATCGTGATGGAGTACGTGGCGGGGCGGACGCTCCTGGACGCGATTCCGCCGCTGGGCCTTCGCGTTGGCCAGGTGCTGCAATACTCGACGCAGATGGCGGACGCGCTCAACGCGGCGCATGCCGCCGGGATCATCCATCGCGATTTCAAGCCGGCCAACGTCATGGTGACCGGTTCGGGGCTAGTGAAGATCCTGGACTTCGGGCTGGCGAAACTGACCGACCCGTCCTCGGCGATGAACCTGACGGCGACCGCGGGGGCGTCCACCGGCGGAGTTCCGGGCGGACTCCAGGACCAGGCCACGTTGACGAACGTGCCACTGACGATGGAAGGATCGATCCTAGGCACGGTGAACTACATGTCGCCCGAGCAGGCCGAGGGGCGGCGCGTGGACTATCGATCCGACATTTTCTCGTTCGGCGCGGTGCTGTACGAAATGGTGACGGGACGGCGGGCGTTCCAGGGAGACTCCGATATTTCGACGCTGTCATCGGTGTTGCGCGACGAGGTGCGACCGATGACGGAGATGGTTCCGGATGTTCCACACGAGCTGGAAGATATCGTGCGGGGCTGTTTGCGCAAGGATCCGGATGCGCGCTGGCAGTCGATGAAGGAAGTCGAGATGGGGCTGAGCGGGCTCAAGCGGCGGTCGGATGCCGGGGTGCTGCATTCGCGGCCGGCGGCTCCGGTGTCGCAAACCGCGGTTCCGGCGTCGCAGACCGCTGTTCCGGCGTCGCAGGCTGCGCTTCCGGCCTCGCAGACCACGCTTCCGCCAACGAAGCCAATCAATGCGGCGGCCTTGAAGCCTCCTACGCCCATCTCGAAGAACGTGTTGATCGCCGGCGGGGCAGGAATCGCGCTGCTGGCGCTGGCCGGATCCGGGTTGTGGTGGGCGACGCATCGTCCACGCGCCGCTGCTGCAACGCCGGTGGTGACGCAAGTCGCGGCGCCCGTCGTTTCGCAGCCCCAACCGGCAGCAAGTCCGGCCGAGGTCCCGCCTCCAGCGACGCCTGAATCGTCGACGTCGGCTCCGCTGCCGAGTCCGCCGGCGCAGACCAAGCGAGAGGCAGCATCGCCGCCAGTGTCGACGGCAGTTCCACCGCCGCCCCCGCCTACATCGCCGCAGCAGAATCGGCCGGACGCTGTTACGCTTCCGCCTCCACCCGTGACTTCACCGGCGGTTGCCGAGGCCTCCAAGCCGGCGCCGGTACGTGCGCAGCAAGCACTTGTCGCGGTGACCGTCCATGACGGGCTGCCGTTCCGGATCGCGCTCGCCGATGACGTTCCCTCGACGGCCAAAGAGGGACAGCAGCTCAATTTCCGTGTCCTCGATGATTTGAAGGTGGACGGCAAAGCGGTGATCCTGCGGGGCGCCACTGTGACCGGGACCATTGCGAGCGAAGGCGCCAAGAAGCGGTTCCTGGGAATTGGCGGCAAGATGACGTTCCAACTCAGATCGGCGGATAGCGCGGATGGGAAGAAGCTGCGCGTGCGAGCCGCGGCCGCCAACACCGGTGAGGGACCCGCGAGCCTGCCGATCGACACGGGAAAATACGCGAAGGCGAAAGAGCTGGCGGCAGCGCGGGGGACCGACTATATCGCCTATATCGACGGCGAACAGACTGTCTCGCTGCGCAAAGTCGGGCCTTAGCGGCCTAGCGGTAGTCTTCCTGCAATTTGTCGAGCGCCGAAGAACCCGGGCATAGCTTTTCGTAAGGCACGCGCGTCAGCGGGACGTCGGTGGTCTGGCTCAGCTCGTGCATGTCGGGAACGTTCTCGTCCACATAGAGCAGGCCGGTGACGACTTCGCCCTTGCCCTGCTGTTCTTCCAGGTATGCGATGACCTTCTCGCGATTCGTGGGATCGTAGTTCTCCGGAACACCTTTGAACCAGATCGCGCTGCCGTCGTGCATGGTGACGCTGACGGCGCCGTTGGTTCCGATGTGCGCCAGAATTTCGCTGGCGGGCGGAACGAAGTCGGCTTCGATGGCTTTCAGCTCGTGCTGGCGCGTGTACAGGTAGCTCTTGGTGGAGCCTTCGTGATCGTTGAAAGTGACGCAGGGCGAGATGACGTCCAGCAGCGCGAAGCCGCGATGCGCGATGGCGGCCTTCAGGATCGGCACCAGTTGATCCTTGTCGCCTGAAAAGCTGCGAGCGATGAAGGTGGCGCCGAGGCTCAGGCCGAGCATCACCGGATCGATGGGCGACATGCGATTCGTTTCGCCCTTCTTGCTCTTGGATCCGATGTCGGCCGAGGCGGAGAACTGGCCCTTGGTCAAGCCGTACACGCCGTTGTTCTCGATCACGTACACGCATCTTCACGTTGCGGCGGATGGCGTGGCACATGTGGCCCAGGCCGATGGAGAGCGAATCGCCGTCGCCCGAGATGCCGATGTAGATCAGCTCGCGGTTGGCGGCGTTGGCGCCGGTGGCGATGGGAGGCATGCGGCCGTGCGCGGAGTTGAAGCCGTGCGCGCCGTTGACGAAATATGTCGGGGTCTTCGAAGAGCAGCCGATGCCGCTCAGCTTGGCGATCATGTGCGGCTGGATGGACATCTCCCACAGCGCGCGAACCAGCGCGGCGGTGATGGAATCGTGCCCGCATCCGGCGCACAGCGTCGACATCGCGCCTTCGTAGTCGCGAATGTTCAGCCCGAGCTCGTTGCGCTGCAGGCTGGGGTGGGTGGCGATGGGTTTCGTAATGGAAGGCATGGTTATTCCTCGATCTGCAATTCAGGAATCGGGATGCCTGCGGGCACCGGTTTTTCCACTTGTCCCAGGGCTTTCAGAATACCGTCGACGACGTGTTTGGCGCTGAGCGGGAACCCGCCGTAGACCAGGATCGATCGCAGCTTTTCTTTGGGGACGGTGGTTTCGAGCGTGAGCAGGGAGCGGAGCTGCGCGTCGCGATTCTGTTCGACGACGAAGCAGAAATAGTGGGTGTCCAGGAACGACTGCACGGTTTCATCGAAGGGGAAACCGCGGATGCGCATGAAGTCGGCCAGCACGCCCTGTTCGGCCAAGCGGTCCAGAGCTTCGCGGACAGCAAGGTCGCAACCGCCGATGGTGATGACGCCGAAGGCAGCATCCGGCGCGGCGCTGGATGATCGGGGGCGGCACGAATTTCGCCGCGGCTTTGTGCTTTGCGCGCGAGGCGGTCCATCACTTCGTGGTATTCGTCCGGCATTTCGGTGTAGCCGCCGTACTTGTTGTGGCCGGAGCCGCGCGTGAAGAACGATCCTTTGGCGTGCACGCCCGGCAGCGTGCGCGGCGGCAACCTGATTCTCGTCTTCCGGGTAGTAGCGCTGGAATTTCGCGATCTTCTCCAGCTCGTCGACGGTCAGGACGCGGCCGCGATCGGGCACGTAGGTATCGTCCCACTTGAGGCGCGGCACCACCCAGTCGTTCATGCCGATGTCGAGATCGGTCAGGATGAAGACCGGGGTCTGGAAGCGCTCGGCGAGATCGAACGCTTTGGGCGCGAACTCGAAGCACTCGGCGGGATTCGACGGGAAACAGCAGAATATGTCGCGTGTCGCCGTGCGAGGCGTAGGCGCATTCGAGAATGTCGCCCTGCTGCGTGCGCGTGGGCATGCCGGTGGACGGGCCGACGCGCTGGACGTCGATCATCACCGCGGGAATCTCGGCGTAGTAGGCCAGGCCCAGCAGTTCGTTCATCAGCGAGATGCCGGGGCCGGCGGTGGACGTGAACGCGCGCGCGCCGTTCCAGGACGCGCCGATCACCATGCCGATGGCGGCCAGCTCGTCCTCGGCCTGCAGGATGACGAAGTTGTTCTTGCCGGTTTCCGGATCGCGGCGGATACTTCTCGCAGAACATCTTGAACGCGTCCATGGCAGACGTCGACGGCGTGATCGGATACCAGGCCGCGACGGTCGCGCCGGCGTAGACGCAGCCCAGCGCGATGGCGGTGTTGCCGTCGATCAGGATCTTGTCGGCGTTGGCGTTCATCGTCGCCAGATGAAACGGCAGCGGGCATTGGAAATGATCGCGGGCGTAGTCGTAGCCCAGCCGCAACGCGCGATGGTTCGATTCGCGCAGCGCCTTCTTCGTGGAGATACTTCTCGTCGAGCAGCGCCTGCGACCACGTCCATGTCGACGTTGAGCACCGCGCACAGCGTTCCGGCGTACGCGATGTTCTTCATCAGGATGCGCTCGCGCGGATCGCGGAAATTTTCGTTGCACAGATGCGCGAACGGAACGCCCAGGAAGTTCACGTCGTCGCGCAGCAGCGCCGGATCGAGCGGCCAGGTGGAATCGTAGAGCAGATAGCCGCCCTCGCGCACTTCGCGAATGTCGCGCGCGTAGGTCTGCGAATTCATCGCGACCATCAGGTCGTAATCGAGCGACGCGCGCGGTGTAGCCGTCCTTGTTGACGCGAATCTCGTACCAGGTGGGCAGGCCCTGGATGTTGGAGGGGAACAGATTCTTGCCGGACACCGGAATCCCCATGCGAAAAATGGCCTGCATCAGCAGGCCGTTGGCGCTGGCCGACCCGGTTCCATTGACGTTGGCCAGCTTGATGGCGAAATCGTTTACGCGGTCACGCATGACTCGGTATTCACCGGCCTCCCTGCGTACGGAATGAGTAGTTCAAATTTTTGCATGTCCCACGCGGCGGTGGGACAGCGCTCGGCGCACAGGCCGCAATGCACGCACACGTCCTCGTCCTTGGCCATGATGCGGCCGGTTTGCGGGAGCGGCGCGGAGACGTACAGGTCCTGGTGAGGTTGATCGGCCGGGGCCGAGAGCCGCTTGCGAAGATCGTCCTCTTCGCCGTTGCGCGTGATGGTCAGGCACTGGACCGGGCAGATGTCGATGCAGGCGTCGCACTCGATGCAGCGCGCGGCGGTGAAATCGGTCTCGATGTCGCAGTTCAGGCAGCGCTGCAGCTTCGCGCGCGGTCTGTTCGGGGTCGAAGCCGAGCTCCACCTCGATGTTCATTTGCTTGAAGCGGCGCGTCAGATCGACGTGCTTCATCTTCTGGCGCGACGCGGGATTGTAGTCGTTGTGGTAGCTCCACTCGCTGATCCCCATCTTGTGGCTGATGAGGTTCGATGCCCTGCGGCAGCCGCTCGGTAACCGGGACGCCGTGGCAGTAGTTGTGGATGGAAATCGCCGCCTGATGGCCGTGCTCGGCGGCCCAGATGATGTTCTTCGGACCCCAGGCCGCATCGCCGCCGAAGAAGATGCCGTCGCGCGTGCACTGCATGGTCTTCTCGTCGACCACGGGCATGTCCCACTTGTCGAACTCGATGCCGATGTCGCGCTCGATCCAGGGGAACGCGTTTTCCTGGCCGATGGCGAGGATCACGTCGTCGGCCGGGAAGAAAGATCGTTTCGATGGTTTTGGAATTTTTCGCCTTGGCGTCCCACTCCAGGCGCTCGAATTCCATGCCGGTGAGCTTGCCGTTTTCGATGACGAAGCGCTTGGGCGCGTGATTGATGATGATCTCGACGCCCTCTTCTTCGGCGTCTTCGAGTTCCCAGGGCGAGGCCTTGAAGAACCCGCGCGGGCGGCGCGCCATCACCTTGATGTCTTTGCCGCCCAGGCGGCAGCGACGACCGGCAGCAATCCATGGCGGTGTTGCCGACGCCGATGATCAGCACGTTCTCGCCGACCGAATCGGTGTGGCCGAAGGCGATGGATTCCAGCCAGTCGATGCCGATGTGGATGCGGTCGGTATCGTGACGGCCGGGGATGTCGAGTTCCTTGCCGCGCGGCGCGCCGGTGCCGACGAAGATCGCGTCGAAGCCCTCGGCCAGCAGCGCCTTCATGCTGTCGACGGGCGAGTTGTAGCGGATGTCGACGCCCATGTCGAGAATCTGGTCGATCTCGTCGTACAGCACGTCGCGACGGCAGGCGGAACGCCGGGATGTTGGTGCGCATCAAGCCGCCGGGCTTGTCGTACTTTTCGAACATCACCACTTCGTAGCCGAGCGGCATCAGGTCGTTGGCGACGGTGAGCGAGGCCGGGCCGGCGCCGATGCAGGCCACGCGCTTGCCGTTTTTCTTGGCCGGGATCTTCGGAAGGCAGATCCTGGATGTCGCCGCGCAGGTCGGCCGCGACGCGCTTCAGGCGGCAGATCGCGACGGGTTTGCCATCCAGGCGGCCGCGGCGGCAGGCGGGCTCGCACGGACGGTCGCAAGTGCGGCCGAGAATCGCGGGAAACACGTTGGACTCCCGGTTGAGCATGTAGGCGTCGGTGTAGCGGCCTTGCGCGATCAGCCGGATGTATTCGGGAACGTTGGTGTGGGCGGGACAGGCCCACTGGCAGTCGACGACTTTGTGGTAGTAGTTCGGATTCCGAACGTCGGTGGGTTGCACGCGTCTAGCCTCTCAACATGGATAGCGGTCGAAGGGTCGTGATTTGGAGGTATGAGGACCAGCCTGGTTTATTGTACATCCGGCGGGGTGGCGAGGAAGTTGGAAGACAACTGCCCACGCTATACTATGCAAGATCTTGACGAGCCAACCTGCGTCACAGACCGACGTCAGCGCGATCGGCGCGCGGCTCGACCGGCTGCCTGCGACGCGCACCATCTGGACTGTACGTGCTGCTGCTTTCGCTCGGCGGCTTCTTCGAGTATTACGATCTGTTCTTCACCGGCTACATCGCGCCGGGGCTGGTGCGGAGCGGCATCCTGACCGCCACGACGCCGGGGCTGTTCGGCACCACGGGAATCGCGGGATTCGTCGCGGCCATGTTCTCCGGCCTGTTCATCGGGACGGCGTGCTTCGGCTTTGTGGCCGACCGGTTGGGGCGCCGGACCATCTTCACCTTTTCCCTGCTCTGGTACACGGCCGCGTCCATCGCGATGGCGTTCCAGCACGATGTTTTCGGCTTGAATCTGTGGCGCTTCATTTCGGGTATCGGCGTGGGCGTCGAGCTGGTGACCATCGACACGTATCTCTCGGAACTGGTGCCGCGACAGGTGCGCGGGCAGAGTCTTTCGCTTACAACCAAACCATTCAGTTTTGCGCCGTGCCGCTGGTGGCGCTGCTTGCGTGGCTGCTTGTGCCGACGGCCCCGCTGGGCCTCGACGGATGGCGCTGGGTGGTGCTGATCGGCGCGACGAGCGCGATCTTCGTGTGGTGGATCCGCCGGCGCGTGCCTGAGAGCCCGCGCTGGCTGGCTCGCGCACGGACGAGTCGAAGAAGCCGATCGCGTGCTGGCCGGCATTGGAAGCGCGGGTCGCGGCTGAGTCTGGTGGTCCGCTGCCCCCGCCCGCGAAACCCGGCGCGCAGGCGTCGCGCGGCAGGTTCGTCGAGATCTGGCGGCCGCCCGTACCTACGGCGCACGGTGATGCTCGATCATCTTCAATCTATTTCAGACGGTCGGATTTTACGGCTTCTCCAATTGGGTGCCAACGCTTCTGATCCAGCGCGGAATTGCCGTCACCAGCAGTTTGCAATACACGTTCATCATCGCGATCGCGGCGCCATTCGGCCCGCTCGCGGCTGCGGCGCTGGCTGACAAACTGGAGCGCAAATGGCTGATCGTCTCCGCGGCCTTCGGGATCGCGATCTTCGGTGTCCTGTTCGGGCAGATGAACGCCGCGAGTCTGCTGATCCTTTTCGGCGTGCTGCTGACGTTGTCGAACAATATCCTGTCGTTCTCGTTTCACGCCTACCAGGCGGAGCTGTATCCGACGCGCATCCGCGCGCTCGCGGTCGGGTTCGTCTATTCCTGGAGCCGCCTATCGGTGGTGTTCAGCTCGTTCGTCATCGCATTCTTCCTGGATCGTTTCGGTGTCGAAGGCGTTTTCACGCTCATCGCCGGCAGCATGGCCGTGGTGATGCTGGCGATTGGCTGGCTGGGACCGCGGACCACGAATCTCGCGTTGGAATCGATCTCTCGATAGCGCGCTTTGCATTGACAACTCACCGGCGCGGCAGTATATTCGTTGGCACTGTACGGAGGTCACCATGAATGTGAGACTTGTCAGCATTGCTGCTAGCGGCGGGAGTAATTGGAACGCCGGCTTGGCTGTGCGTCGCCCAGAGCGCCAACCCGCCTCACCCTTGCTCGATGCCGCCGGGCACGTCCGCCAGGACGCCTACGTTCCTCTGCCGTGCCCGCCGCCGACCGCGCCTACGAAAAGATCGACGGGCAGCGCATCAAGGAGAAGGATCTGGAAGTGGTCGCGATTTCGCGCAAGAGCCGCGACGCGGGCGACCGCTATTGGGGGCGCATCGCGGGCACCAAATACGAAAAGATGACCGCGCATGGGCCGAGGCGAAGTGGCGGCAGTACGGGCTGACGGACGTCCACGAGCAAGTGTACACGCTTCCGCCGCAGTGGTTCGGCCTTGATTGGAATGTCACCGCGACGGGCAGCGGCAAAACGCTTACGTTCAAGTCGCTGAATCCTTCGATCGGGTCGCCGTCGACGCCGCCCGGTGGACTCGAAGCTGAAGCCGTGTGGGTCGGCACCGGCAGCGCCGCCGACTTCATGGGGCGCGACGTGCGCGGTAAGGCGGTGCTGATTCTTTCGATTCTCGAGCCCGGAAACATGGGCGAATCGGCAAGCTGGGAAGGCGCATGGAGGCGCGCCGCTGACTTGGGCGCGTCTGCGATCTTCACGATCTGGGGCTACAACGAAAATCTCGCGGTCTGGCAAGGCATGAGCGGCGGGCGAGGCAATCCGCCGATTCGGGTGCCGGGATTTTTCATCGGATGGGAAGACGGCAAGGCGCTGCGCGACCTGATCGCGCAAGGCAATCCGGTGAAATTGAAAATGAACCTCAAGACGGAGATGCGCGACAATCTCAAAGCCGTGGCGTCCTTCGCGACGCTGCCGGGCGCGACCGACGAGAACATCTGGATCATCGCGCACACGGACGGATATTACGACGCCGCGCTCGATAATGCGTCGGGACTCGCAGTCATGACGACGCTGGCTGAATACTTCTCGCAGAGTCCCCAAAGAGAAGCGGCGCCGGACGATCATTTTCGCCGCTACGTCGGGACATCACGCCGGATCGCCGACCACGCAGTACATGCACGATCATCGCGACACGATGCTCGGGAAAACGGCGCTCATCCTGAATTGCGAACACATCTCGCACAACGACCTGCTGCAGTGGAGCACCAAGCTGCGCGCATCGAACACCATTCAGGAGCGCCGCTGGTGGGTGTACGGAAGCGACCGCCTGATGAACATCGCGCACCAGGCGTTCCTGGAGTTCGGCGTCAACCTGGTGGCCGAGATGGATCCGAACGCGAGCGGCGACATGGGTCACATCCAGCGCGACGCGCCGTCGCTTCAGGTCATCGATTCGCCCGAGATCAAACACACTGACTGGGACATCGCCGAACGCGTGCCCGATGCCGGCCTGGCGGCGGTCGCGCGGGCGTACGCCAAGATCATCGATGAAGTGAACAAAGTGGATCGCAAGGATCTGCTGCCGGTTTCGTTCCACTCGCAGAGATAGCGCTTATTCCGAGCGCGGACACCCGGGCCTGCGCTAGACTGGGGTTTCCGCCTGCTCGCATGGCCACGGGTCCAAGTACAACCGGAGAAAAATTCGAGCGCCTGGTTGCGATCATGGCGCGGCTGCGCGCGCCGGGCGGCTGCCCCTGGGATCGCGAACAGAACTTCGACACCATCAAGCCGTACCTGCTGGAAGAGACGTACGAAGTTCTGGACGCCATCGACCGGCGCGACTGGCCGGGTCTGGCCGAAGAACTGGGCGATCTGCTGCTGCAAGTCCGTCTTCTTCGCGCAGATGGCGTCGGAGGAAAACAAGTTTCGCATCGACGACTCGCTCGATGCCATCGCCGAGAAGCTGATCCGCCGCCATCCGCACGTGTTCGGCGACGGTATCGGCCAAAACCGTCCGACGACGTGAAGCGCCGCTGGGACGAGATCAAGGCGGACGAGAAGAAGGACAAGCCGCGGCAGGGCTTGCTGGAACCCGTGCCGCGCAACATGCCCGCGCTGGTGGAGGCGCAGCAGATCTCGTCCAAAGCCGCCGGCGTCGGGATTCGATTGGGAAACCCCCGAACAGGTGCTCGAAAAGCTCGAAGAAGAACTGGACGAGCTGGCGACGCGCGCGCGAGGGCGCATCGCACGGCCGAGATCGAAGGCGAAGTAGGCGACCTGCTCTTCGTCCTGGTCAACCTCGCGCGATTTCTGAAAGTCGATCCCGAGCAGGCGCTGCGCAAGACCAACGCGAAATTCCGCAAGCGCTTCGGCTACGTCGAGAGCAAAGCCAAGCTGCCCGGCGCGGGCATTCAGGAAATGGAGGCGCTCTGGCAGGAGTCCAAGACGTTTCGATGATTGAGATCCGGCCGCTGACAGCGCACGCGGAGTTTCGCGAAGCGGTGCGTCTGCAAAAAGAAATCTGGGGGTTCGAGGACATCGAGCTTCTGCCGCTGCGGCTGTTCGTGGTGGCGACCAAGATCGGCGGGCAGGTTTTCGGTGCGTTCGACGGCGAGCGAATGGTGGGATTCTGCATCGCGATTCCCGGACTGAAGCCCGGCGGCGCCACCTACCTGCACAGCCACATGCTGGGCGTGCTGGCCGAGTATCGCGATCAGCGGAGTGGGCCGCAAGCTGAAACTCGCGCAGCGCGAAGAGGCGCTGGCGCGCGGGATCGATCTCATCGAGTGGACCTTCGATCCGCTCGAAATCAAGAACGCGTATTTCAACATGGAGCGGCTGGGCGCCATCGTGCGCCGCTACGTGCAAAATCAATACGGCACCACCACCAGCCATCTGCATGGCGGACTTCCGACCGACCGCTGCATCGCCGAGTGGTGGATCTCGAGCCCGCGGGCACGCGCGATCGTTGCGGGCCAGCCGTTCCAGCGCAATCCGGTCGAAGCGCGCGTCGCGATTCCGTCGGACATCGCGGCGATTCGTTCGAAAGATCCGAACACGGGCGCGCGAGATCCAACAAAAGGCCGTGCGATCAACTGTGCGCCGGTTTCGATCGCGGCCTGGCCGTGATCGGATTCGAGAAATCGGAACAGGCCGGGACATACTTGTTAGGAAAATGGGAATCCAACTAGAGCGAATCACGCTGCGCCAGATCAAGATGCCGCTGGTGCATTTCTTCGAGACCAGCTTCGGCCGGACCACCGAGCGCCACATGGTTCTGGTGGAAGCCGCAAGCGGCGGCGTGTCCGGCTGGGGCGAGGTCACGGCGGGCGAGAACCCGTTCTACAACGAGGAGTGGACCGAATCGGCCTGGCTGATCCTGCGCGACTACGTCGCGCCGCGCGTGTTGGGGCACACCTTCGCGAGCGCCGCCGAAGTGGGCGCGCGAACGGCGCACATCCGCGGGCATCAGCATGGCGCGTGGCGGCCTCGAAGTAGCGGTCTGGGATCTTGAAGCGCGCATGCTTGGGCGGCCGCTCTACCAGCACATCGGCGGAGGCGCGCGGCGCGAGATTCCGTGCGGCGTCTCCATCGGGATTCAGGACTCAGTGGACCAGCTTCTTCAGAAGATCGAGACCGAAGCTGGCGGCCGGCTATCAGCGCATCAAGATGAAGATCAAGCCGGGCTGGGACGTCGAAGTGGTGCGAGCAGGTGCGCCGTCGCTTCCCCGACATCCGTCTGATGGCCGACGCGAACTCGGCCTACACGCTCGCCGACGCGCCGCGGCTCAAGTGCCTGGACGAATTCAACCTGATGATGATCGAGCAGCCGCTCGGCGCATGACGAGATCATCGATCACGCCAAGCTCCAGGCGCAGCTCGCCACACCGATCTGTCTCGACGAATGCATCCGGTCGGCGCATCAGGCCGAACAGGCGCTGGCCATGGACGCCGGGCGCATCATTAACATCAAGCTGGGACGCGTGGGCGGATTCGCCGAGGCCAAGCGCGTGCACGACGTCGCGCAGCGGGCCGGCGTTCCGGTGTGGTGCGGCGGGATGCTCGAAGCGGGAATCGGCCGCGCGCACAACATCGCGCTTGCGACGCTGCCGAATTTCACGCTGCCGGGCGACGTTTCCGCGAGCAAGCGCTACTGGGCGCGCGACATCATCCAGCCGCCGGTGGAAACGACGCCGCATGGTACGATTGCGGTACGCGATGAGCCGGGGTTCGGCTACGGACTTGGATCTGGAGTTCCTCGATTCCATCACCGTCCGCCGGGAAAACATTTCGTAACATCAGCGCGTACATCGGAGGCTGGCTCGAAGTGTCTGATTTCGTCGACCTGCTGAAGAACAACCGCAACTATCGCTACACCTGGAGCGGGCAGGTGGTCAGCGAAATCGGCGACCATTTCAACAACATCGCGGTCTTCAGCCTGGCGCTGGCGACGACGAAGTCCGGCCTGGTGGTGACCGGCGTGATGCTGGCGCGCGCCATTCCCGCCATGCTGGCCGGGCCCCTTGCCGGCGTGGTGCTCGACCGGCTGGACCGCAAGCGCATCATGATCGCGAGCGACCTGATTCGAACTCGTGGTCGCGCTCGGATTCATCCTCGCGGTCTACGCGCAAAGATACCTGGCTGCTGTATCTGCTGAGCGCTCTGCTGATGTTCGCATCGCCGTTCTTTACCAGCGGCCGTTCCGCGATCCTGCCGACCATCGCCAGCGACAAAGAGCTGCACACCGCGAATTCGCTGACGCAAACGACGCAGTGGACCACGCTGACTATCGGCGCGTTCCTGGGCGGCACCAGCGTGACGCAGTTCGGCTACGAGTGGGCGTTCGTGTTCAATGCGCTGTCGTTCCTGTTTTCGGCGCTGTGCATTTCGCGACTGCACTTGAAAGGCGGCAGTTTTCGGGCCGAGCACCGCGACTTGACGGAAGCCGAGGTGGTTCGGCCGTGGCACGAATACACCGAGGGCCTGCGCTATATGCGGGCGTCGCCATTGATCCTGGGCATCGCGCTGCTTTCGGTCGGCTGGGCTTCGGGCGGCGGCGCGGCGCAGATTCTGTTCAGCCTTTCGGCGAAATTGTTTTCGACCGCGGCCCGGCGGGCATCGGCTATCTGTGGGCCTCGGCGGGCATCGGCCTGCTGATCGGCGGCGGACTTCGCGCATTGGCTCGGCAAACGCATTTCGTTCCAAGCCTACAAGCGCATCATCGCGATCTGCTACGTGATTCACGGCGGGTCGTACGTCATCTTCAGCCAGACGCCGTACGTTCGCACTGGCGGTGTGTTTCTGGCTCTGTCGCGGGCGGCCGTCGGGTCAGCTCGGTGCTGAACATCTCGCAGTTGCTGCGCCATGTCTCCAATGAATTTCGCGGGCGCGTGTTCGCGACCAACGAATCGCTCACCTGGTCTACGATGATGCTGTCGATGATGGGCGCCGGAATCGCGTCGCAGTCCTGGAGCCCGCGGACCATCGGCGCGGTGTCGGGCCTGCTGAGTTCGAGCACGGCGATCTTCTGGTTTTGGGCGAACTGGACCGGACGGTTGCCGGAGCCTGCGCTGGCCGGCATCGACCCGGAAGAGATCGAAGTGCACGGAGACCCGGTGGTGTGAGCGCGGACAAGACAGTGCTGGTTACCGGCGGGGCCAAGCGAATCGGCCGAGGCATCGCTCTGAGTCTGTTTCAAGCAGGCTATCGCGTCGCGATCCACTACTGCAAGCTCGGAGAAAGAAGCCCGCGAAACGGCAGCCCAGTGCGGCGCAGCGCCGTTGTTCCAAGCCAACCTCGAAAGCGTGGACGAGATCCGCAGCCATGTTTCGCGACGTCGACGCAGCGCCTCGGCTCGCTCTACGGACTGGTGAACAACGCCGCGCGATTCACACGCCGCGATCCGCTGACCATGACCGAAGCCGATTGGGACTTCATCCACTCCGTGAATCTGAAGGCCACATTCTTCTGCTGCCAGCAGGGCGCGCTGCTCATGAAGAAGGCCGGCGCGGGGCGCATCGTCAACATCAGCTCGCTGGGCGGCATTCGCCCGTGGGCCGATCACGCGCACTACTGCGCTTCGAAGGCCGGCGTTATCATGCTGACCAAGGCGCTGGCCAAAGCGTTCGCGCCGGAGATCTCGGTCAACTCGGTGGCGCCGGGCGTGATTCTTTCGTCGCCCGACGAGCCGCGCGTCCAGGACATGATCGCAGCGACTCCGGCCCGGCGGCGCGGAACAGTCGAAGAAGTAGCGGATGCGGTTCTCTATTTCGTGAACGCGACGAATTTCGTGACCGGCCAGGTGCTGGCTGTGGACGGCGGCCTGAGCCAGCGCTGACCGCGCCGACCCATTGCGAAACACCCGCAAATCACGCTAGCTTAGAAGTGCCGGTGAGGTGCGAGAGTGGTTGAATCGGGCGGTCTCGAAAACCGTTGAACCTTTGCGGGTTCCGTGGGTTCGAATCCCACCCTCACCGCCACAACATACCTTTTATTTGCAACCAGTTATAGACTCGACTCTTGAACTGTACACGATTTTGTACATAGAATCGGTCAGTGCTCTCGATTTACCGACGCCATAGACCACGCTGCAAACAGGCCGAGGACCGCATCAGCAAGAAGTGCCGGTGTGTCCTTTGGGCCACCGGCACGCTGGAGGGCCGGCCTTACCGGAAGAGTCTCAAGACGCGTTCCTTCGAGCGGGCGCAGGAGCTGGTGCGGGATCTTGAAGGCGGAACCAAGCCCAAGGTCGAGCCGAAAAAGATCACCGTCAAACAGGCGCTTGACTCGTTCGTCGCGGATTGCGAAGCACGCAACCTGAACCGATCCACGCTGCGCAAGTACAAATCCCTGCGAACCAATCTCATCGCGCATTTGGGCGCCAACCAGGATCTGGCAGGCTGCACTACGCATCAGATCCGCGAATTCCGCCAGCACCGAACGCTCGGTGCTCGAACGGCCGTGAAGGAACTGGAGCGCGTCCGCGCGTTCTTTCGCTTTTGCATCGACAACGGCTGGATTGCGATCAACCCAGCCCGAGGCGTCAAAGCGCCGCAGGTGAAGATGCTCCCGCGCCTGCCATTCAGCGAGAAAGAAATTCAGAACATGATCGCGCAAGCGGAGGACGACCAGGAACTTGCTTTTCTGCTCACGCTCCGGCACACGGGATTACGCATTGGTGATGCCTCACTACTGCGTACTTCGCAGCTCCTGGAGAACCGCATTCACCTTTACACCTCAAAGGCGGGAACGCCGGTGACGATCGTAATTCCAGAAAACCTGGTCTCGCTATTCAAAGCCATCCAGCCACGCGCAGGCTATTTTTTTCTGCGCGGCGAATCCACCTCCATGCACACGGGCGCCGACCTGTGGCGGCGGCGAATCAAAGCGCTCTGCAAGGCGTGCAAGATTGTTCCGGATCATCCCCACCGGTTCCGGCATTCTCTCGCAGCCGACTTGTTATCGAAGGGCGCCAGCGTCGAAGACGTTGCCGCCATCCTTGGGAATTCCCCGGCCATCGTAGCCAGGCACTACAGCCAGTGGATCAAGTCCCGCCAGGAGCGGCTCGATTCGATCATCCGAGAGACATGGACGCTTGGCCTGGTGCGGGTGAAATAGCACTCCAACAGCCAGACCTTACGATGATCAATGGATCGTAGCCAGCAACGGCGCTCGCTCGCTTTCCCTCGACATTGGATGCCTCTCGGTCAGGCACGAAGAAAGTGCTCGCGTTACAAGTAGCGGCAGGTTTGATGATTGATTGGGCGCTTCAGTCCCGGTAGACCTTCGCGTTCAGACCGTAGCGCGTGATCAATCTGTATTCAACGCTATTCATGTTTCCATGCAACCGCTGTCGCTCGGCACTGTCAAGCGAGCGCGTTTTGTATCTCGCGAACACAATAAAGTTTTGGAATTTTCTGGCCTGGGACAACGATAATTCACTCCAGCCACGATCGAGAAAGTTGATCGCCGCGTGCGCCTTTAGGTATGTCGCGCCAACCCATGCTGCGTTAAAATAGCCTTCGCCCACTTTGCGGCTCACTTCGTCGATGAGGCTAGTTCGAATCCGATCTGCGTTTCTCAACATTAACGCTCTCGCTCTCGTGGGATCGATCTCGACTAGATACCTGCCTTGGCTGGGCGGAGCGTAGTAACCCAATACGTGGCTCGCTCGGTACGACCACATATCGCTGTCCACCGATGAAAGCCAAAAATCAAGATAGCTCAAATCCCCGTCACTGATGGTCTCGGGATCGCAGCCCCAGCCAGCTAACGACGGCAGAAACATTGGGATGATTGGATACTGCCTGCCGTGACGAGCGAGTCGCTTATTGAGATCGTATTTGACGTCACGCACCACCTCCGGGTTGAATAGGACAGCGGTACGCAACAAAATCATTCCGGCTCTAAAATTATCGAGGCTTGATGGTCGGCGAGACATTACATACTTATTGAGATTCGAGACACCCGTGTCTACAAGATTAGTGACGGCGGAGTTCATTGCTTTGGAGAGGACCGGGTTCTCCCGTACCTCGACGATGTGCGGATGGAGCGTTCTTTCGAGCGATGATCCGCGCAAGTGAGGAGAGTGTTTATTGATGAGTTGGGCAGGATCAAGGTCCTCGTCGGTTCCGCATAGCGCACTCAAAACCTCAACAGCAATTCGGTTCTCGTGAGCTCGCCTCGGGCTAACTCGATCATGCGGGCGGTTCTTATTCGGGTCGAGCTCCGCATAGATTCCCTGAGCTTCTGACGGTAGTGCACGCCACAATTCCAAGCTTCGGGATATTGCCCTGCGCGAACGTGAAACAGGACCCATGCCTACATTATCCTGAGAACTCAAACCTTATTTCAATGGGATACACCCTCCTTGTATCCCTATCATAAAGCGATCATTATTTGACGTCCTGGCCGTGTTTTCGCGCTTTTTCACAATGAAGAGGCCGTGGTGACACACGGCCTAGGGCTCCTGCAAAAGCAGCCAGTCCACATGAGGTAAGGCAAAATGCAGACCAACAGTGAAGATGCAGTCGGGGTTACACCCCAGCCCGGATACTGTAACGATCAGATTCAAAGTGGGTTACAGGTATCCGTCGCACGCCTCGCGACTTTCATCCGCAAATTTGAGACTTGGTTGTTCAATGAATTTCGTTGCCCATTGAACGCAGAGGACGAGAGGACTCCCGACCCCGCCGAACTGACCCTGGCCTTGCTGCCTTGGGTCAGTGCATTACGTTCACTCGGGCTCAACGGAACGTTGCGGGACATTTCCCCTGAGCAAGCCGCGAAGCTTGTGTGCCTCATCAACCACGCTCTCGACCAACTGGAAAAGGAATATGTCCGTAGCGGTGCAGCGGCTGCAGTGATGATGCTGGCGCTTTCACCCGTGGATGACATTCTGGTTTTTCTTTCCCTAGCACAGACAAAGACCGGGCGACCTGCGATCCCGGAAGGTTGGAGTCAGCCGTGACTACCGGGGAACGTCACTACACGATCCGCGAGCTCGCCGCCGAGAGGTTGGGAAACCCCAAGCTCTATCACACAGTCCGTCGCTGGTTTCTGGATGAGCCCGGCGTTATCGTCGCGGGGACGGGGAAGCGTAATCGTTTTCTGCTGGTTCCGGAATCGGTGGCAGACCGGGTGATCAACAAGAAAACCGTTAACAAAGGCAGGTCATGATGCACACCACCGTCGTCATTTTAGTCACCGCGCTGATAGGCTGCGTGGGCTTAATTGTCCTCACCGCCCTGTGCGGTCTAATTCTGTCGGCGTTGGGGATAGGAAGGAATGGAAACGCGCCGGTTGAAACTCCGCCATTAAACACTGGCCCAGACTCGCACGCATCAGCTCTCAATCAATCCGAGAGCCAAGCGCATCTCTATCCGAAGTGGCGGGAAGTCTTCTTTCCGAAGCCGACGCATGCCAATCCGACTTATGAGATTACGATCAGCGGTATTTTTCACAATGGCTCTAGTGGCGTAGACGCACTGTACTATGCGAACGGTGGCGGGAATTTTACCTACAAACACGAAGCGCTGCGAGTGAATGGCCGACCGCTTCGCGGCATACCACACGAGATCATTGAAGCTGACCGAGGCGAGCATCGCTACTGCTTCCATCTGGATCATCCCGGTGAACGGCTTACGCTCGCAGTCTGGCCGCCATGGAGGAGCGATTGGCGCGGCTCGCTCTCGGCGCATGTGCGGTTACTGCCGGAGGACGCGCCGAGTGTAGCCCTCCGTCAGATCCGTCGGAGGCAACAAGCTGTTCGAGAACGCGAAGAAGCGGCAGCGAGCGCCGAGTTCGCGCAGCAGATCAAGACACTTGTTATTAGGTCCGAGGCTTTCAGGAACTGGCGCGATCCTCAATATCGCGCCCAGTTTGCCCAGGCCCACATTGACGAGCTCATTCGTTGCCAGGCTGAGATACGAAAGGAAGCCATAGACTTTTTGCAACAAGAGCAACTGGTCCGATACCTTCGGCGGCATCATCCTGAAGTGGTCGAGTGCTTCACTGGGCGGCTTGAAGCCTTGCTGATTGCCGAGCGCGTCCAGCTTGAAAAGCGGCTGGCGATCGAGGCGCCGGCGCCACCACCAACCAGGAAACGCCTGACTGCTGAAGAAGTACGGGCCATCAAGGTCCGAAAGCAGCAGATCCAGGACTCCGACAGAGTCGAATTGAAGATGGACAAAATCGCCACGAGGCTTATGATCCGCGAGCGGCTCGACAAGCTCCCGCTCGATCCGGACGAGCGAGAAATGCTGGAGCAGGAGCTCATCGGCGAGGTTGAGGAAGGAGATGCCGATGGCAACGTACGAACCCTCTGATGAGCTGAGCTTCGAAGAATTCAAACGCCTCATGGCCTCGGCTCCTTTCGAATTGACCGGGGCTGAGAAAGAGTTCGCCGACTTTCTTAACTCGGGCTGCTCCGAACGAGAAGCGAAACGCTGGCTGACCACTCATATTTGGAGATTTCCTGAATCAGTACGGGAAGGCATCATGAGGGCGTTCGCGATCGAAATGCTGGAGGAAGCGGCGGCAGAACTCGCGCCGCCACTCACGGAAGCGGAAGCCAAACGGCGGTTCATGCACGTTTGGGATCAAGATGGCTTCGAGGCAGCCGTCGCTTGGGTCCGGCGGCAAGA
The DNA here is from genome assembly GCA_963792065.1 of Terriglobia bacterium. Lineage (GTDB taxonomy): Bacteria > Acidobacteriota > Terriglobia > Bryobacterales > Bryobacteraceae > Palsa-89. Next base: position 2,525,659 of record CAWBUU010000001.1, on the reverse strand, counting down.
CTGGCCGGGACGCCGGACAGGGTAGTTTCGATGCCACAAACAAACCGTCGAAACGCCATTCCAATCGGCACCGATGTCGCCACGAAAGAACCACTGTACCTGCATTTGAACTGGCTTCAAGAAAAGAATGTCCATGTGATTGGACCGCCAGGCGAAGGCAAAACAAGATTCTTGCTGCACGTTTTTCAGCGCCTATGCCGGTTACCAAACGCGTCGGTGGTGCTGATGAATCCTAAGGGCGCATTGGCACGCATGGCACGGGACTGGGTGTTAGGGAACGGGCTCACCAAGCGGCTGGTGTGGTTCGATCCGGGAGACCGGGATGCAACGATCGGCTACAATCCGCTTTGGCCGAACGGTCTCTCCGTCGCAGCGCACGCGAAGGCTGTTCGCGAGGCGATCCGATCGGCGTGGGGCCAGGCAAACCTCGATGCAACACCGCAGCTCGCGCGACTCTTGCTGCTTTCGCTCGGCGTCTGCCGGGCTTTCCAGCTTACGCTTGCGGACGCTGTCCAGCTTCTAAGGTCCGGCACCGCAGGGGCGCCCCTCCGGCGCAAACTCATCCCCGCCCTGGCCGACCACCATGACCACCAATTCTTCCACCAGGCGCTTGCTTGGTTCGATTCGCTCACCGAGCGGCGGCAGGAAGAACTTGCGGCGAGCACGCTCGCGCGGCTGGAAGCATTCGTATCGGATCCTGTGGTTGCCTCGATGCTTACCGCGCAACGATCAATCGATATCGGCGGCATCATTTCCGATCACAAGATTTTACTCGCGAATCTCGAAATTAAGCGGCCACTCTCTCAGGACGATGTACGACTACTCGGCAGGATGGTGCTCAATGATATCGTGGGCCACGTCTTCGCCCGGCCTGTCGAGGACCGGGGGCCGTGTATCTCATTCTCGACGAGTGCCACCAGTTTTTGACGGACGACCTAGCGCAAATCTTGGACATGGGCCGCGAGCTCGGTTGCCACGTAATCGCCGCCCACCAGAATCTTGATCAGCTGCGGCAGGAGGACCAGAACGGCCGGATTTATGGCTCTGTGATGAAGTCTGCGCGAGTTAAGGTCATATTCGGCGATTGCGCGGCGGACGATCTAGACATCTTGTTGCGCGACGCAATGATTGACCGATTCGATCCGATGAAGATCAAAGACGAACTGACGACTCTCGAACTCGACCCGGTCGAAACATCGCGACTCGTGTTCAGTGTAAGCGCCAGCGCCGGGCACAGCACCGGAGAGACCGAGGCTCACTCGCGAGGTGCCTCGCACAGCACGTTCGAGAGCCAGGGAACCACTGTCGGCATTGGGAGTGCAATATCGTCCGGGCATTCGAGTGGTGAATTCGCCGGTGTATCTGCCGGAGAGATGATTTTGGCGAACGGCGACATTACCCTCGGAACGCACGAGACCTCGGGCACGACGTCCGGCGATTTTTCAAGCGAGAGTTCCATCAATACGGAAAGCTGGTCGAATGCCTCCGGAGTGCAAGACACCGTGTCTGAGAGCGAAGCCACCGGCACAACCCGAGGAACGAGTTCCGGTACGGCGACCGGCGTGGCGAGGGTTCCTTTTTATGAATACCGGAAGTCCCGGCGCGTATCGTCGCGCACCTACGAAACTGAGCAGGAGTTCCTAACGAAATGCCTGCAGAAAGCGAAAGCCCAGCCGGTGGGCCACTTCATCTTGAAACTGCCGAAGCGCCCGGCGCTGTTTCTGAGAGCGCCATTCGTGCGCGATCCGTGGATCACTGAGCGCCGGCGCGCGGCGAACCTCGAACGGGTGTACGCGCAACCATGCTATGAACGACGGGACCAGCCGGGCCAGCCGCCGGTCAGAAGCTCTTATCAATTGCTCCCAGGCGCTGTACAATTGCCAGCAAACCCACCAGTCGAACCGGCAGAACCGGGTGCTGACGTTCCCGACGACGACTTTTTCCTTCGCTAACCATGCCAGCAAAGCACGGCTTCGAAATCCAACAGGGCGATGTCGACCTCGTCCATTTCGTGCACCGGCTCCGCGCCGCCACGCTTCGCGACCATCTGGTTCCGCTTTCCGGCCGCTCAGAAAAGGCGCTGCGCTCCCGGCTTCTCAAGCTGACCCAGCGCCGATACTTCGCGTGCGTCGCCCGCCTGCTACAGAAAAACATCTACGTCCTCGGACCGGAAGCGGCGCCAGTACTCATTGAAGCCGGTTACGCGCCGCCGGCCATCGCGTCACGACGGGTGCGGGATCGCGAGCTCAAACCACTCACGCTGAACCACCTGCTCTTCGTAAGCGACATCCTCACCAAATTGACACTCCAAGAACGTCAGAGCCATATCAAGATCCTGCAATGCGAGCACGATGGTCCCGCACTCTGGGACCACGCTACCTTGCACGACGAACATGGGAGCGAAATCACCGTACCGGTCCGTCCCGACCTAAAGCTCGCGCTCAAGGAAACGTCGCGCCCGGACGGAAGGAACATCGCGGATTTTTTCGTCGAGGCCGACCGTGGCACGATGAGCGGCGACCGCATGGAGCAGAAGATCCGAGGGTACCTTGCCTATCACGAGCAGCAACGCTACCTGACGAAATATCCAGGCATGAAAATGTTCCAGGTGCTCACCGTGACCGAGACCCGATCGCGTGCCCGATATCTCACAGAGCACCTCTCCTCCATCTTGCCCACGGGTCCTGCGCGACGCGCATATCATTTCGTCGCTTTGGAAGACCTCACGCTCGACTCGCTCTTCCCGCCGCGACCGGAAGCGGCGTGATAATCCGCGTGAACCGTGGTATAAAATGACCACGCTCGCCGGTGACTGCCACCTCCAGCGACCGCATAGGCGCTGCGCGACGGGAATCGCTCCACGGGAAAACCAGTCACTCAGGACCCGGCTGGTTGCCCAGGACGAGCGCTACCCTTGCAGTGATGGTGGTATCGGCCTGGACCCAGGAACAGCCAGGCTGAGGCGCTGCCGGCCGCGTTCTTCGGCCGACATCGTTCGGCCGGCGAGCTCCCCTCAGGGGGTTGACCTTAAGTGGATACCTGCTATCGTGAAGATGAAACTTCCCGGCACTCTCGCCGGTACCCAATGACTATGACCGTTGCCCTCAAAAACAAACGACCCGTTGTGGTTCCCGAGGCAGCTCTCCGCCGCGCCGGGTTTAAGCGCGGGCAGGAACTCGAAGTGAAGGCCTCGGGTGGCGTGATCACCATCCTTCCGAAGCTCCCCAGCGCAGACGACGAATACACGCCCGAGCAGCGGCGGATTATCGATAGTCAACTCGCCGAAGGCCTCGCGGATATTCGCGCTGGGCGGGTTCGTGGCCCATACTCCACCCACAAGGAGTTCGTCGATTCTCTTCACAAAGAAGCAAAGCGGCTGAACGGCAAGAAAACCAAGCGTTCAGCTCGATGAACCTTGTCCGGAGCACCGCCTTCGAACGAAAGTATGCAAAGGCGCCGGAACAAGTGCAGCGCGCTTTCGACAAACAATCTTTACTCTTAGTTCAGAACCTCCATCACCCATCCCTCCGCGCAAAGAAGTACGACGAAGCCCAGGACCTCTGGCAGGCCCGCGTGAACAAGGACTGGCGGTTCTATTTTCTTATCCAGGACGACGTTTATTACATCGTCGACATCATCCCCCACCCGAAGTGATCCGTCCTTTCTTTTTGAGACCCGTCTGAAGTTGTCCCCATCTCGACGGTGCCTACTTCCGCCCGTAAGATTCAGAGATGGATCTCACACCCGCGCTTATCGGGAGAAGCCTCGACCCGTTTCGAGAAGGATCGCCGGTCCTCCTGTCGAGCAACGCACGACGAAGGCATTTGTGTGTCAGCGGAGCCACCGGGTCCGGCAAGAGTCAGCTGATCGGGTCGATGGCGGCCGCGGATTTACTTACGCACGGTGTGACGGTCGTCGATCCGCACGGCGATCTCGTGGCATCCCTGCTTGAGAACCACATCCCGAAATCCCGCAGCGAAGACGTGATTCTTCTCGATGTCAAAGATCGCGAACGGGCACTGTCAGTGAACATTCTCGACGCGCCGAGGCCGGAGCAGAAGCCTCTCGTCGTTTCAAATGCTATGAACATCTTCGAAACGCTCTGGCGTGACAGTTGGGGGCCGCGGCTGGCGGATACGCTCCGGAATTCGCTGTTTGCGCTCGTTGAGCAGCCGTTCCCGACTTCCCTGGTCGCGCTTCCCACGTTTCTCACGGACGACGGATTCCGGCGCTCGCTTCTCGCGCGAGTCCGTGATCCCATCGTCCTTGATTTTTTCCACAATACCTATGACCGTTGGTCCAACTCGTTTCGGGAAGAAGCGATCAGCCCAGTCCTCAACAAGGTGCGGGCATTTCTCACCAATCCCCTGCTCCGCGCGATCGTGGGAAAAGCGCCATCGAGCTTCAACTTCCGGCGGGCGATGGATGAGCGGAAAATCATTCTCTGCGATCTTTCCAAGGGTGCCATCGGCGCCGACAATGCGCGACTGCTCGGGTCGCTCATCGTTATGCAGGAGAAGCTGGCCAGCTTTTCGCGGCAGGATATCCCGGAAGCGGAACGCGTGCCACATCTTCTCTACGTTGAAGAAGCGCACAATTTTATCAGCGACGTGGAATCGATCCTGGCGGAGAGCCGCAAGTACAATTTGATTTTGACACTTATCGTGCAGAGCTTCGACCAACTGAGCGAAGCTGCGCGGAGTGCGGTTTTCACCAATTCGGGTTCGCTCATCAGCTTCCGGGTGTCGAACGCTGACGCCGAGCGGTTGAGCAGCGAATTCGGCCAGGCTGTCCCGGCGAGTTCGCTCCAAGAACTCGAAGATTACACCGCCTACGTCAGAACGCTCGTCTGCGATGAGCGGCATTGTTGGCCGAATGAAGCGGAGCGGATCGCGACCTATCCGCCAGAAGCGCGACAGCGCGGGATGGCCTGCAAAGAGAAACTCGTGCGACTCAGCAATGCCCGGTACACGCGGCCTAGGTCCGAAATCGATGCCGAGATTGAGCGATTCCTCAGCCGGGCGACGGCTGCCAAGCCGCAGCCAGTAACACCGGTGAAGAAGAGACGTTAAGCGAACGGCAGATCTGGTTTCGCCACTATTTTTTCCCACCCTAAACCCCTCGCTCGCATCAGGAGAGGCCGGCTTTTCGCTTCACGGCAGGATTGAACGCGCAGGCCCTCGGCGCGCTACGGATGCTCGTAACGCGCCTTCGGGCTCTGCGCGGCGCTTTTAAGATGCCGTGAAGCGAACACGGCGCAAAGGTCGAATACACAAACCAATCTTCATTCCCATGGGATACCTTCAAGAAGTTGACCGCTGGCTCGACGCCATCCTCACCGACCTCGCGGACGGCAAGATGGACCTCGACGAGCTGAAGCGCGACATCCGGAGCCGCATCCTTGAGTCCTACAAGAACGGCCTCAAAGCGGCCGAGCAATCCCCTGCGCGGCGTGTCGAACCGCGTGCCACCGGCGAGAGGCGCCGATTCCCGCAGCGGTCGAGACGAGCGTAGCGGTCGCAGTCAGTGCTGGTGGCACAACGAGCGGAACGCCTTAAAGTCATTCCGGCGCAGGTGGCGAGAGGGTCATTGCCCTGTGGTCGTCGCGAGAAATCGAGGATAAAACTTCAAAACCACTCCTCGGGGCAATCAAGCCGCTAATCCTGCCATGAACACGCCAGCACTTCCAAGTCAAAAACCAACTAACCAATACATCCATGCATCTCCATACCATTGTGAAGGTCTTGGCCAAGGACGAAAAAGAAGCCATCGAGCGGGTGAACGGCCTGCTCAACGACGACGGTGGGTACCGTTCCATCGTGCCTTTCGACTGGGTTGCCGAAGACGAAACGAAAGTGAGCGACACCGTGAAAACCGAGGCCGAGTTCCTCGCGCTCCGCGAACTGGAGCGGCACGCCTACAAGGTGAACATGACCCGCGCCATCGAAGCCGAAGACGAGGAGATGAAGGGCTACTATATGCGGAAGGCCGGTGAGTGCCTAGAGGAACGGAATTTCTGGAGCACCGAGCGCGTGCAGTTCACGCTCGATTGGCTCGAAGGCGAGAAGGTCTTCTACATCGAGACTGACCGTCATTGCTGAAGGCGGAAGCCCCCGACAATGGGGGCTTTTTGATGCTCGCGAGGGTTCCCACCCTTTTTGTGGCGAAACTGGAATGCTTCAGCCTTGCCTACACCAATTGCCCCAGCCCGGTTCCCAGGACGCTTTTGATGACCTTGCTGAATATGTTCTCGTTGGCGGCTTGCGGCTTCCTTCGCGTGCAGTCGTTTCTCCTTCCTCTCCTTCCCATGGTGATTTCCTCGTGCGGGGTATCTCAGGCCGCCGCTGCGCAGTCGTTGTAATAGTTTTGATCTTCCGCATACGTCATCCCATCCCCAAAAGCCTGCAATGGCGGCCACATCGGGTGCGGCCGTCATTGACAGGACTGAGGATTGTTAGTCCTCCTCTTTTCCGCCGCCGAGTAGTGTGTCCAGTGCCTCTTCGGCTATCTCCTGGTGCACTTCGATGGCCTCTTCTATGACCTCACCATGCGCGTCGATGAAGTCGTCGAATATGCTTGACATGCGCACCTCCCAGTGTGCTGTCTTCCGACACCATAGGTCCGGCCTTCAGCCTGCCTCGGAGAGAGCGCCAGTTGTTCAGCGTTCCCTCGTTCCATGCGTGCAGTTCTGCATCAGCGACCTGCTAAGTCTCCGCTGAACTGCAATCCACCCGTGTGGGTTAATCAAGATTACACCCAAGTCCGACGATGGTCAATCCCCGGCGAGAAAAACAAACGCCGGCGTTAGCAGCGCCGGCGTGTTCGCATAGAACGAGAGAACGTTGCCCAACCATTTTAGGTGGGAATCCACCTAATCAGGAAGGAAACCTTCTCGTTGAATATACTGAAGGTAAGTCTAAAGCGGAATACGGCGCGCGTCAATAAGTAATTTATTTTCAATACGTTATGAGACACGCGTTGCTACGCGGGCTTCGCGAACGAGGCCAGCTTCTCGCCGCCGTCCGGCGCTGGAACGCACGGCACGCTAACAGTCGGGTGTAGACGCAACATCCGGCTGAAACGTTTCCAAAAACTGCTGAGGACGGTTCAGAATATCTCCCTTTCACCAAGAAAGTCAACCAGGAAAACACTGAGGTGTGAAAGTGACACTTCTGCCCCGACACGCTGAAACAAAACGGCTGGCTCACGCCAGCCGTGTCAGACTTTTCTATTGGCTCAACAGGGTTTGGATCTGTTCGAGGCTCAGCATGTCCGGCTGCATACCAGCCGGAAGTAGCGGTGCCCAGGCCCACATGCGGCGGCCGAGCCGCATGAGGCAATCCATTGATGCCCGCTTGCCGGCTTCGTCGCCATCGAGTAGGATACACGCTGCTTTGAAGTGTCGGATGATCAATGCTTCTTGTGCTTCCGACATGGCCGCGCCCATCAGAGCGACGCAAGCATAACCTGCCTCGCTCACTCTGACGCAATCGAAGAAGCCCTCCACCACCACAACGCGCTGCGGTGGATTCAATTCTCCGATCACGCGGTGAAGATTAAAGAGTTCGAGCGACTTATGGAAACCGGCTGGAAATTTGTAGCGCGGTTCCGCTTCATCGATTGATCGCCCTGCATAGGCGACCAGTTCTCCCTTCTCATTGTGGATCGGAATTACGCATCTCCCTTGCATGCTCCCCTTCCCTGAGAACACTCCGACGCCAAATTTCCGTGCGGTCGCTTCAGAGACTCCCCTGCTTCTCAGATACTCATGGGTGTAATCGATTTTCTGCAGCTCGAAGGCAAGCGGCTGGTTCGCTTCGTGTTCCCCGCCTTGGTGAGTTCTTTCCTTTGAAGCGAGTTCTTTTTTTGGCTTGGTGTCTTCGGGTTTGTGAGATTGCCCCGCCGCCGGTACCAAAAACCAGGTTTGTAGTTTGATGGCCGCGTCCCGCACCGAACAACTTTCCATCGCGGCCACGAAGTCGAGGGTATTTCCACCGACTCTGCCGCGGGTTTTGACACAGGATGCCGATTGGCACGCCCACGCACCACCGGTGCCCTTATTGAGGGTGGCCGTGAAACTTTCAGTGCTGGTTTTCGAGCCGTGTGTCGGCAAGGGGCATTTGCCCCGGAGCGTGTTCGGTCCTACCCGACGCAGGCGGACGGCGTAGTGGTCGAGCACCATCTCCAGCGAGACGGTCTTCTTGATTTCGTCGAAACTAACCCAGTCCATGATAGAAGATCTCCTTGGATGATCTCCGGTAACCCTAAGCTGACTCCCCCTCTCTGTCAAATCCAGACGGTTCCTAGCGATCTGCCTGCCGCAACATTCTCCGGCATTTTTGCGTTGCTTTATAACCTAGGTTTGGCGGATACGGCCCGCACATATCGCACGCCATCACGCTACACGAGCGCACGCTTTGACTCTACGCCATGCACGCTTTGACGCTATAATCCGCACGCCAAGAATCTACAAACTGCACGCTTTGGCTCTATTCTGTGCACGCTTTAGCGCTACGATTTGCATGCCTTTGCACTACTGAACGGCCGTAAAACACTGATAACATATGCACTTGGCATTGCCTAACTCTTTAACTCTGTATAAACTTATTAACAACAACAACACCAGATCCGAAAATCTACTGCTGCTGAAATTATTTCAAAAAAAGAAATGGAGGGGTAAACAACGAAATAGGGGAGGCGCGGCGTGACCGCTCCCATGACCAAGCCGGAGGCAGCCGCCCTCGACATCATTCGGACGGAAACCGTACTTTCCACGGCTCCCGGTTCACAACCTGGCGAAGCAGGGGAATGTGAACATCAAATCCTAAAGACAACCCCCGACGGCAAGATCGAGTTGAAGTGGATCCTTTCGCTGATTGCGACCGCTACGGCAAGCCCCGCCAACTCGCGTACAAGTTGGACACGATTGTAATCAACCACCATATCGATGAGCGGGTAGACCCCTACCGAAGATGATCTGCTTGGGGAGTCTGCCGCGATGTTGCCGACCAACTTGATCTCGGTGGCGACACAATAAAGCTTCGCCGAGCCCTTCTGCCAAAATGCTAGCGCGTTCATCACCGCGAAATTTGAATATCGGGGGAACGACCACACCATGAGAACCGCTCGAAGCTGACTTCACCCGCTATGGCGTCGTCTTCACCGGGGAGCAACTTCCCGACGGGAGAAGCGCGGACGCGGTGTACATCATTTTCAACGAGCCGTACCGGGAAGTGCTCAACAACGCGCCGGTTCGCCCACTCGATCGCGCGTACATGAAAGAGCTTCCGCCGGCCGCGCAACGGTTCTACGAGATCCTTAGCCAGAAAATATTTCCAGCGCATCAAGAACCGCTACCCCCACGCAAATATTTCATACTCCGAGTACTGCCACTTTTCGGCACAGCTTCGGCACGACGAACGGCAACGGGTGCAAGACCAGATGGCAAAGATGATTCGCCCCCACAAAATATCCGGCTACATCACGGCCGTAAAATACGAAGCGACAATCGATGACAGATACCAACCTGATTGGATTCATGTACCTTACGCCGGGTCCAAAGGCGCACGCCGAATTCGCCGTCGCGCATGGACACAAGCCTCGGAAAGCGACTTACGACCAGGGACGGAAGGAAGAATTAGTTGGCCACGCCAACCGAGAGTCCCGATGGAAGTCCGAGCATAAACAAGAACCCGAACCGATTGCCGTGGACCAACCTTCGATCCGCAGCTCGTCGCCGAATTTACTCGCCGGGGTATCACCGAAGAAAAGGCAGCTCACCTGCTCACGAACCTTAAGCCCGGCCAGGACGTCGTAGCGCACTCGAAACCTCGAACAGATGGTCCAGCAGTCCCAAAATACTCCCAATCCGTTCAGGAACCCGCCGGCTTCTACATCCACCTCATCGAACGCAACACGCCGGTTCCTGACGGATTCGAGACGAGCGCCAAGCGGAAAGCGCGGTAGGAGCGGGAACAGGAGGAAGAGCGAGAACGCGCCGCCCGGGAATCAGAGCGCCAACTCGAATGGGAATATGACGATTATCGCGAGGGGAAATCGATCGGCACATCGCAGCGAACCCAACCGCCTTCGAGACGCTCAAAGACGCCAAATGGAAGGAAGGCCGCGAGCGCTACAGCTTCACGACCGAGAGTATGGCGAAGCTCGAAGCCCGGATCGAGATCCGGAAGCAAATCACATTCCTCACCTTCGAGGAATTCCTGGACCGCAAGCGGGAGGGGAGTGATTTTTCTTTGAAACTAGTTGGGGTCTCCGCAGACACCGACCTGCCCGTGGCCAGCATGGGAAATGACCTTCCGGCCGGGGACGCCGCACCAGAAGCGGCGGGCGGAGTTGAGAAGGGTCCTGAATTGGCCGCTCTGGATGCCAACCCGGACTTGGCGAGAGAGGCTGGAGTTACCGCAGAGGAAGGCGCAGGGCCTTGCTCAGCGGAGATACCAGGTACGAGCGACGAGGTGGCCGATGCGCCCAAGGCGCAGGGACCGGCCGACGAGCCACCGCTCCCGCCGGAATCCGGCCCGGTGATTCTCCTCCCATCGGAACCTGCGACATCGGAGCAACCCGGCTCCGACCCAATCGAGCCGAACCTGGCCTAACCCGGAGCCGCTCTATCGAGCCACCTGAAATCGCCTATCGGCACCATAGCTTTGGGTCTGGCATACGGTCTAGCACAGGGTATAGCGCCGTTGCTAGACCCACTTGAAACTACCGGCGGGGCCGTAAGGCCCGCAACTATTTGCGCTTACCGCGCATTCAACTAATTCGCGCTGGTGGCCGTCTGGCGACGGCTGGGCGCTGGTTTCCCTATTGGGCTTCGTTATCACTTCGGGTCGTCCTCCTATCGGTTGACTGACCAACCCAGCGCCCAGCCGTCGCCAGGGGCGACCCGATGAAGGGTATGCCTACCGGCGCGCCCTTCATCGGCTGAGCTATCGCTCAGGGCCACCAGCGCGAGAGCTACCGGTAAGAGTCCTGTTGGGTCCTGATAGCGGCGATTGCCGTTTCCATGAAAGTTCGGAACTTGTTCAGGGAAAACTAGAGTCGTGATGGGCAGACAGCGCACGATTGATCAACCTCGCCGTACGCCTGGCAAGGGAAAGGACGCCAAAGGTGACGAATGCTACAGCGAGGACATTAGCAAGAAAGATCAACACTGCCACCACGTAGAACAGCCAAGGGTCTGCGAATCGCAGATCCGTTATCGAAATGAAGGGCTGAATGGCGAGCTCGCCGAGACCTACGAGAAGTAATGCGGGAAGAAGAAAAATGATGCATCCGATGGCACCGAGTCCCGCATCGGCGGCGCAAACCAGCGTGGCGACAAAGAGAAGTATCTCGATAAGGATTCCGAAGACAAGTGATGAGACCCAAAGGCGATGTTCCGACTTGAACCACGAGAAGGGATTCGCCTTCATCCGTTAAGTATGATCGCTTGAGGCTAAGTGTCAACTGAAAGCCTCCCGGATGCCGGTCGCGGCATATGAACGGAAGTCTTGCAGACGACTCTGAGATTGTAACGTTATTGGATCGCCCCGAATTTACCAGTAAAATTGCCTTGGATCGTGGTTCCGTTAGCAAGATTGAATGCCAGACTTCCCGTCACCGAGCTGCCCGCCGTAGCAGAGATGAAGCCCATGCCCCCGGAGGCGGATACTATCTGCGATGAGACCGGATGCGATGAATCAGTGAAGTCTGAATAAAACCCGCTCGTAGTAAGACCGCTGAATGTTAGCGCGTTCGCTATGAACTTGGGCACGGCATTCAAGACGAAGACAAATTGGATCGGAGCGCCGATTGCAAGATTGTCGTCGAACGTGATCGTATACGCGCCGCCACCGTTCGGAACAGCTTGAATCTCGAAGTTGAGCTGCTTGTTCGCTAATGTGATTGTGCCGTTCACGCTGAAGCTCTTTCCCTGGAGAGACGAGTCCGGAGTAATCGTGAGCGACGTAGTAATTTCGATCGTAGCGAGCACGGCAGAGATTCCCACCGTGGTCGGAGTCGATACCGCTGAGGTCGTGATTGTGAATGTGGCTGCCGTCTGGCCTGCTGCCACGGTTATGGATGTGGGCACCTGGGCACTTGGATTATCTGACACGAGCGGTACAGAAAAGCTCGAACTTGGAGTCTTGTTAGCGTGACGGTGCCAGTGAGTGAGTTTCCGCCGATGACTGTATTCGTGTTCAGACTGAGACTCTTGAGGGTCGGCGCAGCAGCAGCTTGAACGGCGAGCGTGGCCGTGGCAGGGCTTTTGTTCTCGCCGACCTTGATCACAAGCGGCTGAGTAGACCCAGCCGGAGTGTTCTCTCCCAACTGGATGTTGAGCTGCCCAACACCATCGAGCAAGCCCGGTGCCGCGCCTGCGAAAGCAACAGCTGCCGTGGCCCCGCCAACTGTGACAGAAACATTTTGAACGAGGTACTTCAGGTCGAATCCGTTCACTGAACCGGTCGTGCCGCTGGGGTTGGTCTGTCCACCGCCAGTGAAGTAGATCGTGACGTAAGAGCCGGCTGCCGCAGCGTTTGAACTGGTGTTCAGCGAACCGTCCTGGTTAGCGGCGATCGCTTGCCCGGAGCCGGTTGAGTTCAGCGTGAAAGCACCGGGGGAGGCCGCCGCGACCTGAAGCGGCGTGCCCGCAGAACGATCGCCCTGATAACTGACTTGCATTGTCACTTGGCCGAGTCCTGCAACCTCGTAGGGCACGATCGCATTGACTTGGGTTGCTGACGCGTACGTGATCGGCGCCGCGAAGCTTCCAAAAAACACCTGGGTACCTCCCAGGGCTAACGCCACCCTATCGTCAGAGTCAACGGAGAACGACACTCCTGTCGTCGGCCCCAAGGCATTTCCTTTGATCGTAATAATTTCTCCCGGAGCGATCGGTCCGGGTACCCCGCTCGCAGCGTTGACTACTGACGTGACTACCGGGTCTATGACGGCCGTCGGCAGAGGCATGACCATGGTGTTGAAAAAGTCTGAAGCACCGGAGGCTGTAGTTACCGCGAATCGAACAAGTCCATTGATTGCTGGAAGCGCTACCGTGATGGTTTGGTCGCTCCAGGTGATAATGTTCAACGAGCTGTTGCTGACAGAGACCCCGCAGGTCGAACAGCGTTGACCGAATCCAGCGCCGTTGATCGTTACTGTCGTGCCCGATTCAACGAACTTGCCAGCAACGTTTGGGACCGTCGGCGTGATGGATCTAATCAGCGGTCCGTACTTACACAAGAAAAGTGAGTAAAAGCCAATTGGTGGCGCGAAGGAACCACATGTAGCCGTTCCGAGCGATTTGCTCGTGAACTGAAACGTATCAGTTCCTTTGAGGAACTCATTGTAGTAGACGGTATTCGCCGCGCCGCCGTTCTGGAGCATCACATTTCCCCATCGAACTTGCGTGAGGTCGGCTACCGGTGTCGCGTTTACATTCTCCAGCAGAAAGTACAACCCACCGTATTGGGAAAGGTATCCCTCTTGATTTGGCGTCAGGCCAATCGATGACCAATCCTGCGTATTGGCGAGAAATGAGCGAACAATTAGTGCGGTCTGCGGAGCGTCATCCGCGTTAGCTATGCCCCGCCCGGAGCATGTCATCGTTCCAAGCGTCGGATTCGCGAACGCATTCGATGCGATGTGGCAATAAGGAAGGATGCGAGTTCGCGAGGGGTCACGCGCAAACCCTAGCGAGCCACTCGTAACCGAGAGAATTCCGTCGCTTGCCGCCGCAAGCCCACCCAGGGCGCCGGCATCCCCGACGATCGCGAGCGAATCGATGCCACGTAAGTCATCGGAGCGTTGATTCCAGGAGCCGAGCCTCCACAAGAACGTGCTTCCCGGAATCAGCTCTTTTGTCTGAGTTCCAAATAATGATGCGAGCGGATTGGTTGCGATGAACGCTCCAAAATTCGGCGTCGCAATTTCAACGAACTTTCTGATAGGGGGGCTGGCCGGCGGCGCAAACGAGCCGTCCAGTTGTAGCCCCTCTAAGTAGCTTCGGACGATGAGCCCACCCATACTGTGTGCCACCAGGTCGATTTGTGGCACTCGTGCGCCGCTGTCGTATCGGATGAGACTTAGGAATGTTGCCAGAGCGTTTCCTATGCCTTCGATCGAGTCATTTGGGTCCTCTACGCAATTGTCAAAAAAATAGACCACTGGAACATTCGTTGGTTGCTGCTTTAGTTGTTGGGCCAGGCTGCCAAAAGTGTCAGACGGGCCGGTCGAGATAGGGCACCCGCCTATACTGGCAGAGTTTGAGTTGTACAGGAATTGCCAACCGTTCAGAAGTACGACTGGAGGGGCAACCGCGCGATCAGGCACGGTTGCTACGGCATCGACGGCCACCTCGACTGTCGCGTGCCGCTCCTCACCTTCCTGGCTCACCGCTGAGATTCCAACCGAGTAGTCGCCAGGCGGAACAAGATGCGATGCCGCAAGCAGCACGGTATCGCCGGTCAAGCTCGGTCCAATAACAAAGGTGCCCGGATGTTCCTGATTACCGTCAACTATCTTGATCGATGTCGCACTGAGTATAAAGTCAATCGCATCCTCGCTCCCATTCAGGGTGAGTGGGTTGCCTGCCCGGAGCCGATACCGAACGTGATCGAGCGCCAGGGCCGGGCCTCTGTGCGTGATAGGCAGAGATGGCTGCGCCTCCGCAGGGACGACTAGTAGCCAGCTGAATACAGTTGCAACAGCCAGACTCAAAGGGTAATCATGCCTCACCACGGGCAACCCTCCGGACTAAAGTCTGCAACGAAGCTCCTATTGTACCGACCTTTGTGTGTAATATACGGGTCCGAGTCATGACGCTCTCGCGAGTTTCTCAATCTGGCGTCAGTGTCGGTTTCGACCCTCTTAAGCTGCTCCTCACGGGACTTGCCAAAGAACAACTTCAAAAACACGGCTTGCTCGCCGGGTAATCGCCCGGTTTGTCACCTTCCACCCTATTTCGCGAGAGGATCAGACTCAAGTGGGGGAGATCCGCAAGATCAGAGTAGCCCGCTACCGCGTCCCGATGTAGCCTACACTTCAAACATGGACATTAATAAAATGCTCGGCGAACTTCGCGCTGAACGCGAGCACGTCGAAGAGGCAATCACGGTTTTGGAGCGTCTCGTGAGTGGACGAGGTAGACGGCGCGGAAGACCGCCAGCCTGGATGATGCAAACCAAAAGGCGTGGACGACCTCCAGGAAGCAAAAACAAACCGAAGCGCAGCTAGCATTCCCAGTCAGGGTCAGGGATGAACGGGAACGGACTCTGTTACCATTTGCCAGCATCCTCGCAACTAACAAGAGGATAGAGCGAAGCCGGTCAGAGTCGCTTCCGAACTAAGGCTGCTGAAGCATCTCCAGCATTTCGCGATCGAGATCGTGACCGCGCCAGCGTTCGTAGGTGACATCGGAACGACCGCTGTCGAGGATTCCGAAGGAACCGCGAAAGCACCAGAGTGCCCAACTCCAACGAGCTTTTTTCCAGAGGCTGAGGAAGTCCTTCATCCATGCGAGCGTCACGTTGTGCGGTGTCTTGTTCCAGCATCCCCATTCGCCGACCAGGACCCTGGCGCCCGGCTTTCGGAATTGAAGGCCCTGATGGGGAAGCACGCAGAATTCATCAAGCCGGTCTCTATCCCATACGACCGCGCCGTCTATCGTTGTCGGCCATGCCGGCCGGATGTTAGGAGAACCCGCCCAGGGAGCAAGGTAATGAGTTAGAGCAAAGGGTGCGTAGCCCCGCGTGCTATGAACAACATTCGTGAGCGCCGCCAGCTCAGGTGCTGGAGGCATGGTCTCGCCGAACATCCCGTCGACCACGATCAACCGTCCAGGGTCGATTTCCCGAATAGCCCTGACGGTGTGCGCCATGACGCGCACGTACTGGCCAACCGTGCAGGCGTTAGGCTCGTTGATGAGATTGAAGCTCAGCCGTTCGCTTGGTATCCCGGCGTATCGTCGTGCAAACTCGACCCAGTGATGCGTAAAGATATCGAGCGCCCTTTCTTCCGTCCACAAGTTCCATGGTTCCGGCGACAGGGAGCCATTGATACAGTACCCTGGGGCGCGATGAAAGTTGAGGCACACATGGAGACCGTACTGCCGGCCCCAAGCTACCGCCTGATCAATCTGAGCCAGAGTGGCCTCCAGAAGCCGATAAGGGTTGGTCGGATCGGTCCAGCAGCGGTAGGACATCGGCAGGCGAACGAAATTGAAGCCTAACTCTGCGATCTGCTCGAAATCGCTCTCGCGGAACGGCTCGTTATAGTGTCCCCACTCCGGATCTAGACTTGCCCACTCATCCGGCCGGTCAGTGAACTTCTCTTGCAGGTTGAACCCGCGCCACAGTGGATGAGGGTGCCGTCCACAGGCCACCTGAGCTGCCGACGATAACGCCGTCGCAAGATACAGGATCTTCCGGCGAGTGCTTGGCGCCCCGTCAATAAACACTATCTATACTATAGTCTCTGGAACTATAGTATGTATTCGTAGCAGCATAAGTCTGCGCATGCAGCGGCGTCGCAGACGGACAGGAACGGAGACCGCTGAACAACTGTTCGGCATCGCGGTGCGAGAACTGCGTAAGAAGCGCGGCTTATCTCAAGAGGCTCTAGCCTTTGACAGCGGCTATCACCCGACCTATATTGGCCAGCTGGAGCGGGGCGAAAAAAGCCCTTCGCTTCGCACGATTATGCGTCTTGCGTATGTCCTGAACGTGGCACCCTCGGAGGTTCTTCGCCGCTTTGAAGCGGAGGCTCTTACTGTACTTCGACGTGATTTGAACAAGAGATCCTGATGCTGGAAAGCCGCCATGGTCGCCTAGCGCGAGCCTAGCAGCTCGCTTTCGCGACACGCCAGCAGGCTTGGTGTCAGCCTATTTGAAGACCCATTTCACGATGAGCTTCCCAATTTCCTCAAGATGGAATCCGAACACGTAGCGGAGTACCAAGCAACCCAACACAACGAGTATAAGCCAACCCAAAATCGCGCGCTGCTTCTGTGAGGGGAAAAACCAACCGAGGAAAGAAGCGATCCCGCGGGAGAATTGAGCGACCTTCTTTCCAGCGTGAAACGCCTTGCCACGAGACTCCTGCTCAATTTCTTTCTGGCAGCGCCATAAGGCTTTATTCACCAAATCGGTGATCTGCAATAGTGTTGGCCTGGCGACCTCTTCGATCTCAAGGTCAATAAACGCTTGAAACGCGTTGTAAGTACGAACGATCCCGCCGAATGCTGGCGGGGGATAAACTCTCCAGGTGTAAGGGAGAGCATAGCGCGTGAAGATCAGCACGACATCGTCAATGCGCTTAGCTATCTCTTGTCGAGCCCCGCCAAGGGTCTCAATCGCTCGCTCGCCGTGGGATTCGACGATGCTTGGATTGTAGTGCCCCATCATCCACTCATTGCCGGAATGAGTCTGCAGCTCTTTGAGTCGGCGAAGCGAGCTGTCAAAAGCGGCAAGGTGTTCCTGGAACTCATGGAGCAGCGCGTGAGATCGCCGCAGTTCTTCGGTGGTCATAACATGACTCATGCTTGTCTCTAGAACAATTTGTCCTCATGTTGTATGGACGATGCCTGAGACAACGGCCAAGATGAAAGACTGGCAGGGGAGACGAACTCCCCTGCTCAGGCTGAATCCATCAGGATTCACTTTTTCACAAGGTGATAGGCCGTCCACCAAGGATCACCTTGGCGGGAAATCATTTAAGGTCATGAGCAGTAGTTTGCGAGGCCAGAAGCCCTTGAACTGTGCTTTTTCGCCGGTAGGACTTAAGACAAATCGGAAATGCAATCCTATCCACTATCCACGAGGGGGATACGGATCGTGTCCATGGCTGTCCTTATCGCGAATGGTTCCGTCTCGACGATGTATCACCAATTCGGATTGTTGGTTACGCGAAATCCCCCGCGCCAAATCAATTGCTTCGGCTTGGGTCGGAAAGATCCCGGTCAGGCGCTCATTGCCTTCCCCGCGAACTCCCCAATCGCTACCAACAGGTACAACATGTTGATTCTTACCCATCTTCCTTCACCTCCTTTCTGTTATAGTCTGAACTTCAGGTACCATACGACATGTTGCGGTACCGACAGTAATAGCCTACCACACGTAGATCTAACAGATTCGCCTATGGCGGTATCCTACTGAAACAAACCGGGATCGATCTCCGGCAAGAGGTGTTTCTGGCGGCGGAACTAGATCCCAATTCGCTCGACTTCGTCGAGCGTGATCTCATCGCCGGTCCGATCGTAGAGCTTCGTAGTGCGTGGCGACTCGTGCGCCGCGATCGCCTGCGCGTTCTCGATCGTGCCACCATTCTCCAGGTAGGCCGTGATGCCGGTCGCTCGGAACGTGTGGCAACAGGTGGAAGCGGGGAGTCCAGCGTGAAGTGCTCGGCGCTTCACCATACGCAGTACGTCCGTCCTCGATATTGGATTCGCCGTTATTTTTCGCTGTCTGTCTACGCTGCGGAACAGCGGCGACTTCTTTTCGTCCCTGATGCCCGCCGTTTCGAGATACGCATCGACGTATGCCTCCGCATTGTGATGCGCCGGCACTTCATGTCGTTTGCCGCCTTTTTCATGCAACCGAATCCACCACCGCTTGCCGTTTTGGAAATAGTCGTCCACGCGCATGTGGACCATGGCCGAAACGCGCGCGAAGGTGTAGCACATGAGGCCGATGATCGCGCGATCGCGAAGGCCCACGATCGCATCGGTCTTGATGGAATCGAGGAGCAGGCGCGCTTCGAGAGCTGTCAACACCGGCGTCTTGCCGCGCTTTACGACATACTTCGGCCCGCGCACGGACGCCGCCGGATTCATTGGGATGATCTGCCCGGTCACGAGGAAATCGAAGAGCATCCGGATCGCGGCGAGATGCTGCTTCACTGTTGGCGCCGCCGCAGGGTGCTGTTCAATATACGCGGCGACGATCACGGGCCTTACGTGTTCGAGTGTCTGCACGCGATGCGCTTCGCACCAGGCGAAGAATTGGATCGCGGCATGCGCGTACGCCGACCGCGTGTTCCGATTGCGTATCGTCGCCGCATAGAATTCGATGAAGCGCCAGGCCGCAGGCTCGCCCGCGCGGCCGATCATGGTCGGCAAGCGATCAAACCCGGCCCGCACGAGCTCCCGATGGGGAATTTCGACGAGATCTCGATTCATCGACGAGAATCATCATTACGTCGATGGCGGAAGCCGAACTCCTCGGGATCAAAGAAATCCGCAGGGTCAATCTCATCGTCAGCCACAATGTCGTACTCGCGATACCGTTCCCGCGAACCAGTTTTGGCCGACTTCAGCCTCCTTTTGCGCTCCTCCGCCTCCCCGGATTGGTGCCTCATAATGTCCTTTATGATACGTCGTGGCCTAACGGTGTCAAGGAGCCGTTACCAGAGGTGGGCGGTCTCGTCAAGGGTAGTTATCCACAGCTTTGATCCGCTGAAGGTCACGAGTGGATAGTTGTAGAATTGGGAGCAAGCTGATTGTAATGACAAGCAGATCACGAGGCCCGCGTTGAGAAAGAAGAGGAAGCGAAATCCTAGACCACTCGTCTTGAGCCATCTGCGCGGCATCAAGCGTGCGCTACTTGAAGGTGAAAAACGTCCGGTGTTCCTGGAATTTCTGAAGCAAAACAATGATCGTCGTGGACTATACACACTGTACGATCGCAAGGGGCGGCTGCACTATGCCGGTAAGGCATCTGATCTGCCACGAAGGCTGGATCAACATCTCAATGACAGACATGCGGAGAGTTGGGACGAAATGACGCTGTTCTTTCTCAGTGATGTGGCGGACATTGCGGAGCTTGAGGGCTTAGTCGTTGCTGCAGCCATTCCTCCGGGCAACAAGCAGAAACCACGCATCGGGGCTGATAAAAGGAAGGAGCTTCGCGGATTTCTAAAACGGGATGCAATGGCCCAAATCGACCAGGCGGTTTATCCGCGGAAGCAGGAGGCTGGCGATGTGCTTTCAGGCCGCATCACGCCAAAGAAACTGAAAGGGATCAAACAGGCGAAGCTGGCAAGCGTCCTGGGGATTAGTCCAGGCAGAGTTAGTCAGCTCGTGAGTGCTGAACCGAAGCACTACACTGCAGTACGAAAATACATCCAAGAGGCGGGGCGTCGCGACAGCGTGCTGCTTTTGTTCCAGAAAAAAAAGGTGGATTGACGCACAACATCCATTTCGTGACGCAAGCGCCAAGTCAACGGTGGGCTTAACGACTTGTTTTTCTATCGTGAGCCCTTCAGGGAATAGCTTGCCCAAGCTGTCAAACATAAGCTTGGGGCGATAGCCTTTCAGAAAGTGGTTGACGAAGAAGCTATCAACGATGCCGGCAGCAACGCCAGCAACAGTACTCACCAATCCGATGTCTGTCGTGAGGGCGAATCGTAGTATCCTTGCTGGGAGCGATTCTGACAGTGACGTTTCTTCCATACTTTCAATGTATAGTCGAACCAAATCATTAGCCGTGTCGACTTCTTCCTTCGCTAGCCATCTTCGAAAGAGCTTGGAAGACCTGTGTTGGCGAACTTTCCATATATTGGGAAGGGAGAGTGCGCCCGCCTCGACAGCTGCCCTGATATCGGGAATACGCTTAAGTTCGAGCATTCGCGCGAATCCTTCACGCTTTGCTACTCCACTTCGGAGTATTTTGTGTTCAAGCAGTTTCTCGGCACCTTCAGACACATGAAGATCCGTTCCGCCGGAATACTCGGCCATGACAATCTGCAGATTGACTTCTGCAACTTTAAGCACGAGTTGAACGGGGGTCTGAGCGTCGCCCTCAATAGGTATAACCAGTTGGTTAGCGTTTACACCCGGCAACCGATTCACGGCAAGTGGCGCGCCTGGCTTGGCTCCCAGCGGCATCGCGAGCCTAGATAAAAAATGCAGGAGCTCCCGGCGTGTCTCGGATATCCGTATAGCTCTCCTGTGCCACATTTTTGGTAAAAATGTCGTTCTCGTTTAAGTCAGGGTCCTTCGAGTTCGCCAATACCTTTCCCGTCACCCGATCCAGTTCCTTCTTGCTAAGATTGAGGGCTTCATGGTGAAGCTGCAGCTCAATCGCCTCCACTGAATCGCCGAATAGAGTCCTTCGCCACCACTGTCCATATGGGTTTTCAGGAGTATCCAAAATTCCAAACGCTATGATCCCTACGCCATTCCCCGCATATCCGAGGATTCCTTTCCTGCGTAGGAAACTAATAGCGCCGCCATCCAGCGCTTCCTCGAAGTGATTGAGGCCCATCCAGCTTATGAGGGCAGGAACAAGAGCGAAATCATTAGTAGGTATTACAACGTGCTCATAGATCAGCAGCTGACTTGCAAGATGCGCACGATTGGCCGGGTCGGCAATGAATGCGGCGTTGGTAACGTCCGCCTGCTGCAGATTGTGCTTAACGTATAGCCGGCAATCTACTATCGCGTCCCGCCGCCTTGGCTCTGGTTTGGGACGAACCTCATTTTCGTCATTAGTCATCAACTGAAGACTGTACACGATTTTGTACAAGAAAACCGGCAGACCAGCGAAACCTGCCAATCGAGCGATTTATAGAATCAATAACTTACGAAGAATCAGAAACGAACGGGCGTTCGAATCCCACCCTCACCGCCAGTCTTGCTTAGCCCGTCTATCGGTCGTCACGATCGTGCCCACGATGCTTGCCGCGGTCGTGCTCGCGGTCGTCTCGATACGGGTCGCGATCCCAATGGTGATCGTGTTCCCTCCGCCCCCGATCGCCTTCCCAGTAGCCTTCGAAGTATCGATGCCCGTCGTAGTGCGGCAATACCCAGCGCGCGCCCAGATACGGCGGCCGGGTCCAATATCCTTCGTGCCACTTGTAGCGATGGCCCACAGGATACCAGTAGCCTTCCACCCAAATGTAGTCCCCGCCCGGACGTCGTGGATGAACTCGCAACACGCGCGGCGGAGGCGGCGCTCCGATCTGTATTCCTACCGAGATCTGCGCCGAAAGCGTCCCCGCAACCAATACAGCCATGCCTACCATGTTCCTGATCTTCATGAAATCCCCTCGTATCGAAATGAGCAGCCGAAAAGGTTACAACGACAGGTGGACGCCAGCGGACGCTCAACTGTTTCCCCGATCTGGGATCCAAATCGCCTGACTGGTACGGACAAAAGGTCTTATGTGAACGGCCGAGCGACTCTGATGGCACGTCAAAGCAGTTATACTGCAAACCTATGGACCGGCACCTCGCCGCCGCATCCTACGCCGATCGCATCGAACACGAACTCCGCGCCTTGAACGCCTGGCAGGAAATTTCACCGCCGGACTCCGCCTTCGATTCGGACAAAGCTTTCTTCGCCGACACCATGTCCTTCTACCAGTGGATTCAGTTCGTGCTGCTGGCGCGTGTACGCGAGATTGTACAGACGCACGGAGGGTTTCCGGATCAGAGCGACGTCGGCGCCTACGCCGTGCGTGAAGTCGACGGATTCGACGAAGCGGCCGGGCTGATTCAGGTTCTATCGGAATTCGACGAGTTCATCGAACATCCGCGACGCGGCAGAAAGGAGCGACAGGCTTAACCATGTACCCGGAAGTCCGATTGACTCTGGTGGTGTTGGCGGTGGCGCTGGCCGCTTTGCCGGCGTGGTGGGCCGGACGGATCGTGTCTCGCAATCTGGTAGTCCTGTCCGCGTGGAAGCGCAGTGAGGGCGTCGTAACCAGCTTGGCGGCCGACGACCAAGTGGAGGTCGAGATTCAGGGGAATGCCAACGCCCCGCGCGTCAACGTGCCGGTCGATCACCAGATTGGATTGTCGTTCTTGAAGCGCGTGCCCCTCTACGTCGACCCTGCGGACCCGAAGCAAATGCGCCTGGGAGGGTTGTTTCAAATGTGGCTCTGGCCTGCTGGCCTGATGATGGCGGGGCTGGTTCTCCTGATCGGCATGGCGGGCGTCGCAAGCATCGGCCGCGGCGCCACCGGCGACATCAGCGAAGCGACGGGTCACTGGCATTTCACATCGCCGCCTCCGCCGCTCGACAGCGACATCCACGTGCGCCGTCCGGCTTCGGAATTGAGGGCGCCTCTGTTCTGGTCATTGCTCGGCGTGGCGGCCCTGGCGCTGGCCGTGTTCGTTCGCGCCGGCACGCCGATCCAGCGCGCCGTGCTCGGCGGCATTGGAACACTTTTTATTTTGTCGATGTGCGCCCTTGCTTTGAACAACCGGACTACGGAGGTTTCCGCCGATCGCAGCCGGCTGCGCAAGACAACTGCGTTCGGCTGGTGCCAGACTAGCTGGGATCAAGTGGGAAGCGTGGAACGTCAGCGGACCATTTTCGGCCGCCCGGCATCCATGCTGCGCAAGAACACTTCGGACACCTTCGCGGGCCGCGAGGTGACGCTGATTGTCTTCGCGGACCGAAGCGGCCACGCGCTCGTTACAATGAGCCAGTTCATGCAACCGCCCAAGCAGATGCTACGGCTAATGGACCTTTGCACGGAACGCACCGGGCTTCACATCGAATTTCGGACGATTTACGAGAGGAATCTATAGGCGGGACCGATTCTTAAGCGCCTAGCGTAAGCCAGGCGCTCAAAGTGGCGTGAGCTACTCGACTTCTTTATTTCGTTTCTTCCGATTCCGCTTGCGAGCCAGCGCTTCTTTGGTGCGCTTCTTCTCGCCGGGCTTCAGATAGAAGGAGTGACGCTTGATCTCTTTGATGATGTCTTCCTGCTGGACCTTTCGCTTAAATCGACGCAGGGCGCTTTCTAACGTCTCGCCGTCCTGCACGTGTACTTCTGCCAATACGCATCACCTCCTCTAGGCAAGGAACCACTCTTACTATGATAGTTGGTTGTCTGAGAGAGAACAACTTCGCCGCCGCGTCGCCTTCTTCCTCGCTCTCTTTGGCGTAACGCTGGCGCTGCGGCTGTGTCACTCGCGGATCCTGTGGGCCGATGAAGATTACCACCTCGCAGCCGGAATCCAAACGCTGCACGGGAAGCTGCTGTATCGCGATCTCTGGTATGACAAGCCCCCGCTTGCCGCCTGGCTTTATGCGGCGTTCGGCGCATGGACCGGCTGGCCGCTGCGACTGTTCGACGCCGTCTACATCCTCGCCATCTGCGCGATGATGTACCGGTTCGCCAGCGAAATATGGGGACAGACGGAGCGTTTCCTCGCGGCCGGCCTGCTCGCCTTCTTCCTGAACTTCGACCACGCTTCCGCTGTGATCCCGATCGCGCCTGACCTCTTCATGATGCTCCCGCACATCGCGGCCGTTTACTCGGCATGGCGCGGCAACGCCTTTCGCGCCGGCCTTTGGTGCGGCATAGCGTTCCTGTTCCATGTCAAAGGCGCGTTCGTATTGGCGATGTGCGCTCTACTATGTTCGCGTGCTCTACTGCCCTTGCTTGCGGGCTTCGCGATTCCGAACGCGGTGGTGTTGGCACTGCTTGCCGCAACTGGCGCACTGCCCGACTATCTTCGCCAAGTCTGGCAATGGGGCGCAGCCTACGCCGGCAACTCACCGATCGACGACCCGATTTGGAACGGCGTCCGCCGCACGGCGAACTGGCTCGGGTTTCATGCCGCGCTCGTCATCGGAGCCGCCGCTTTCTGGTGGCGTGACAGAACGCGCGACCGCCGCTGGATCGCCCTCTGGTGCGCGGTATCGTTCGCCGGCGTGGCTTTAGGCGCACAATTCCGCCCGCGCTACTTTTTCGAATTGTTGCCGCCGCTGGTGCTGGCGGCCTCTCGTGGCTTGGCGCTGTTGCTCAATGACGCTGCACCGCGCCGCCGCGCCTTGGCCTGGACCGTCGCCGGCATCGCACTCCTGGTCCCGCTAATCCGCTTCGGGCCGCGCTATGTCATACTCGCGCGCGATCTCGCAACCAGCCAAGCACACCAGTGGTCCGACGTCGCCCTCGACCAGGACTCGCAGGCTGCAGCGGCCGAAGTAAACGCGCGAAAGCGCTCCGGCGACACTTTGCTCGTCTGGGGCTACCGGCCAGATATCTTCGTCTACACTCGGCTCCCCGCGGCATCGCAATTCTGGGATTCGCAGCCGCTCACCGGAGTCCCGGCCGATCGGCACCTATACGACTCGCGCCCGATCCTTCCTGACTGGGCCGCGCGCAATCGCGTCGCCCTCACTGCCTCGCGCCCCACTTTCATCGTCGACAGCCTGAGCATCTCCAACCCGCGTCTCGACATCGAAGGTTATCTCGAGCTGCGCGACTGGCTCAAAGACTATCGCGCCGTGTCGCGAACGCAACTCAGCATCGTTTATCGCCTCCGAGACCGCTAGCGCCGCAGATCTTTTCGCGCCTTCGATGTTAGCCTAGTAATAGAGGCCAACCACGTCCACAACACCCGGCGACGCCGCCTACATCCGAGGTGTCAATCTGACGAAGAAATTTCGCTCCGGTGACGCCGACCTCGTCGTGTTCGCCGACCTCGACTTCGAAGTTCCGCCCGGCGAACGCCTCGCTCTGATCGGCGAATCCGGCGCCGGCAAAAGCACGCTGCTCTATCTCCTCGGTGGTCTGGACAGGCCTTCGAAAGGTACGTTATACTTCGGGCACAAGGACATTTCCAGTCTCTCGGACACCGAGCTGGCGGAGTTTCGTAACCGGGAGATCGGTTTTGTATGGCAGAACCATTCGCTGCTGCCGGAGTTTACGGCGCTCGAAAACGTGATGATGCCATTGCTGATCCGGGGATCTAGCGTTGCCGATGCAGCACCTGTTTCGCTGGCGAGGTTGGATGAAGTCGGATTACAAAACCGTGCGTCACACCGCGCCGGAGAGCTATCCGGCGGAGAACAGCAGCGCGTTGCTCTGGCGCGAGCCTTGGCCGGCAACCCCAGCGTCTTGCTCGCCGACGAACCCACCGGCAACCTCGATTTCCGGACGGGCGAAATGATCATTACCCTGCTGGAGGACTTGCACCACTCCCACCAGCTCACTTCCATCTTCGTCACCCACAACCTCTCCCTGGCCGCCCGGTGCGACCGCATTCTGCAATTAGAGAAAGGAACTCTTGCTCCTTGGACCGGCGACAACCTCCCCCTCTGTCGGCCGGGGTCAGAACAACCGATAATGGGAAGAGACACCGGAAATTATGTTTGAACGTTATACCGAAAAAGCGCGCCGCGTCATCTTCTTTGCGCGGTATGAGGCCAGCCAGTTCGGAAGCCCCTACATCGAGACCGAACATCTTCTGCTAGGCCTGCTGCGCGAAGACAAAGCGCTGGCGAACCGTTTCCTGCGATCGCACGCCGCCATCGAGTCCATCCGCAAGCAGATTGAAGCCCACACCACCATTCGCGAGAAGGTTTCGACATCCGTCGATCTTCCGCTGAGCCACGAATGCAAGCGCGTGCTGGCCTATGGCGCCGAAGAAGCCGAGCGCCTGAATCACAAGCACATCGGCACCGAGCACCTGCTGCTCGGACTGCTGCGCGAAGAAAAATGCTTCGCCGCCGAGATCCTGCACGAGCGCGGCCTGCGGCTGTCGCAGGTGCGCGAAGAGATCCAGCGGTCGTCGTCGGAGAAGGTCGCCTCCAACCGGCCCAAGGAAAGCTCGCTGCTGGCCGAGTTCAGCCGCGACCTCACGCAGGCCGCCATGGACGGTTCGCTCGATCCGCTGATCGGCCGCGATTACGAGCTCGAGCGCGTGGTCCAGATTCTGTGCCGCCGCACCAAGAACAATCCGGTGCTGATCGGCGAGCCCGGCGTCGGCAAGACCGCCATTGTCGAAGGCCTGGCCCAGCGCATCGCCGACGGCGACGTGCCGTCGTTCCTGGCCGACAAGCGCATCCTGGCGCTCGATCTTTCGCTGATCGTCGCCGGCACCAAGTACCGCGGCCAGTTCGAAGAGCGCCTCAAGACCATCATGAAGGAGCTGATGGAGAATCAGAACGCCATCATCTTCATCGACGAGCTGCACACCCTGGTGGGCGCCGGATCGGCCGAAGGCTCGCTCGACGCCGCCAACATCTTGAAGCCCGCCCTTTCGCGCGGCGAAATCCAGTGCATCGGCGCCACCACGCCGGGCGAATACCGCAAGTCCATCGAAAAGGACCGCTCGCTCGAGCGCCGCTTCCAGGCCGTCAAGGTTCCGCCGCCCAACGAAACCGACGCCATCCGCATTCTGTTCGGCATCAAGGAGCGCTACGAGAAGTTCCACGCCGTCGCCTACACCGACGAAGCCATCGAATCCGCGGTCCACACTTCCACGCGCTTCATTCCGGACCGCTTCCTGCCCGACAAGGCCATCGATCTGATCGACGAAGCCGGCGCGCGCGTCAAGCTGCGCCAGACCACGCTGCCCGGCGAAGTGGCCGACATCCAGAAGCGCATCAAGTTCATCGTGCATCGCATGGAGAACGCCATCGCGAACCACGAGTTCGAGAAGGCGCGCTTCTATTCGGACGAAGAACGCAAGGAGCGCGAGAATCTGCGCCAGCTTCGCGAGAAGTACAACCTCGACGACACTTCCACCGGCGTCGTCACCAAGGACGACATCGAAGACGTCGTGGCCCGCTGGACCGGCGTCCCCATGACCGCCATCCGCGAAGAAGAAGTCTCCAAGCTCATCCGCATCGAGGAAGAGCTGCACAAGCGCGTCATCAGCCAGGAAAAAGCCATCTCCGCTCTGGCCCGCGCCATCCGCCGTTCGCGCGCCGGATTGAAGTCGCCCAAGCGTCCGTCCGGATCGTTCCTGTTCCTCGGACCCACCGGCGTCGGCAAAACCGAAGTCGCGCGCGCGCTCGCCGAATTCCTGTTCGGCAGCGAAAAATCGCTGATCCGCTTCGACATGTCCGAGTTCATGGAAAAGCACTCGGTCTCGAAGCTGATCGGATCGCCTCCCGGATACGTCGGCTACGAGGAGGGCGGCCAGTTGACCGAACGCGTCAAGCGCGCTCCGTACTCCATCATCCTGCTCGACGAAATCGAGAAGGCGCATCCGGATGTCTACAACATCCTGCTGCAGGTTTTTGAAGACGGCCAGTTGACCGACGGCCTCGGCAACACGGTGGACTTCAAGAACACCATCATCATCATGACGTCCAACCTGGGCGCGCGCTTCCTCGACAAGAAGACGCAGATCGGATTCTCGGCGCCCTCCACCACCGGCATTCCGCCCAAGGTGGAGGATCAGGTGATGGCGGAGGTCAAGAAGGCCTTCAATCCCGAATTCCTGAACCGCCTGGACGAAGTGATCCTGTTCACGTCGCTCACCGACGAAGACCTGCTGAAGATCATCAGCCTGCTGGTCGAGCAGATCAACATCAACCTGGTCGCCAAGCAGATCAAGATCCGCGTCAACGAAGACGCCGCACGATACATCCTGGAGAAGACCTTGATCGATCGCAGCTACGGCGCTCGTCCGCTGCGCCGCGCGCTGCAGAAGTACATCGAGGATCCGCTTTCAGAAGCGCTGATCCAGGGCACGCTGCCGCGCCCGTCGGAGCTCGAAGTCTACCTCGGCGACACCGGCATCTACTGCCGTCCGGTTGGCGGCGAGCTCCAGGAACAGCCCGTTGGCGCACCCGGCGAAGAGGAAAAACCGCCGGCCGCCGGCACTCCGCTCTACATGTTTTAGTTCGAGACCGCGCGCCCGCTACAACTTCTCGATCTTGATCGACCCGTTGCTGGTCTCCACGTCCACCACCGGTCCGCCCCGGCCGATCTGACCGTCCAGCTCCCACTTCCGGTCGCTGTCGACACGCAGTCCGTCAAACTCCGAGCTCACCGACGAGTGCCGCGATGTGTGCGCCCGCACGCGGGCATTTGCTTCCGCCGGCATTCGCAACAAGATTGACGAGTTGCTCGTCGATGCGTGCACATCCGGCAACGCCTTTCCGTCCAGCGTCAACTCGATGCGCCCGTTCGACGACTTCACCCGCACCGGCCAGGCCGAAGCAGAATCGCGAAGCCGCGCTGTAATTCGCCCATTCGAAGTGCTGCCGTCAAACGAGCCGCCCTTGGTCTCAGCGCGAATCGAGCCATTGGAAGTGTGGAAAATCGCGTCGCCATCCACATCCTGTGCGTCGATGCTGCCGTTCGACGTGCGCGCCTCCACGTTTCCCTTCACTCGGACCAGCCGTATCGAGCCGTTGGATGTACGCAGCTTGGCATTGCCTTCCACGTCGTTCACGTCCAGCTTCCCATTCGACGTCGAAATCAGCTCCAAGACCGCCTTGCGCGGCACACGGATCGAAAACCGCACTCCCATGTTGTGGAAGATGTCCGAAGGCCGGGCCGCTCGGACATGTACCGCCCCGCCCGTCGCATCCACGTCGATCTTGATATCATCCAGCGCTTGCTTGCGGCTCGCGTACTTGGTGCCGTTGACCTCCACGGAGTTCTGGTCCCACCCCACAACTTCGATCGACCCGTTGAACGATTCCACCGAGACCCGCCCGCCTGCATCCAGCGGATGCGTCGAGTGAAAATCCTCGCGATAGGCGTCTGACGGCCCCCAATCCCCACCGACGTAAACGCAGCCGGTCATCAGCAACATCGCAATAGGCAAAGGCAGGCATCGAGTCATTGTCTTGATAGCAGTCTTCATCGCACACCTCTTGCGCTTTCGATTACTACGCACTCCCGCGCCCCAAAGTTCCACAATAAGGTCATGCGCGCTTGTGCGGTCCTAGTCGTAGCTAGCTCCGTTTTTGCCCAGACCTGGACCCTACAATCCAGCGGCACAACGGCATCCCTTCGTGGCCTGAGCGCACCCAGCGCTAACGTCGTCTGGGCAAGCGGGACCAACGGGACCTATCTTACGACGTCCGACCGGGGCAAGACTTGGCGCAGCGATACGGTCCCTGGCGCTGAGCAGCTCGACTTCCGCGACATCCACGCTTTGGACGCACGCACCGCAACGCTCCTCAGCAGCGGACCCGGCGACAAGTCGCGCATCTACAAAACCACCGACAGCGGCCGGCACTGGACCCTTCAGTTCACCAACCCGGACGCCCTCGGCTTCTTCGACGCTATTGCCTTCTGGGATGCGCGCCACGGCATCGTGCTCGGCGATCCGGTCGCGGGCGAGTTTACCATCTTCACCACCGATGACGCCGGCGAAACCTGGCAGCGCCGGCACACTCCCCCTTCACTCGCCAAAGAAGGCGCGTTCGCCGCCAGCGGCACATGCCTGATCGTCACCGGCCGCAATGACGTCTGGTTCGCAACCGGTGGGCCTGGCGGCGCGCGCGTGTTTCACTCAAGCAATCGCGGCCGCACCTGGACGGTCGCCGCTACGCCGATCCGCAACGACGCCGCCACTGCCGGGATTTTTTCGCTCGCGTTTCGCGACTCGCGCCACGGCATCGCGGTCGGCGGCGACTACTCGAAGCCCGCCGACAGCACCCGCAACATCGCAGTCACCTCCGACGGCGGCCGCACCTGGACTGAACCCCGTGGCGCCCATCCCAGCGGTTATCGGTCGGCCGTCGCGTTCGTCCCCCGAATGCGCGCCTGGATCGCGGTCGGCACTTCGGGCTCCGATCTCTCGCGCGACGACGGTGCAACCTGGAAATCGTTCGACGCCGGCGCCTACAACGCCATCGCCGTCGCACCCAATGGCTCGGTCTGGGCCGTGGGTCCGCAAGGCCGCCTCGCCGAGCTTCACTAGCGACCCGCTTTACTCCCGAGGCGCCAGCCGGATCATGCTCAAAGTTACGGTGAACACGCGATCATCCTGCGGAATCGTGAACGGCGGCCCGGCCTGAATATCGATGCGATATTCGTCGCTGTCCGGCAAATCCGTTTCGACGATGAACAGTCCCGATCGATCCAGCGCCCAGTCGCCCACCTTGCGTCCATTCACGCTCGCGCTCAAACGCACCGGATGCCCCTCCTGCGCGTGCCCGCGAATGCGCAGCCGCTGCGGTCCCGGCCGCACGCGAACCAGCCGCGCCGACGCCCGTTCGCCGATCCAACGGTACTTGTTCCCGTAGACGCCTTCGAGATCGTACCAGCCGTCGAGCAACCGCTCGCCATGGTTCGGCTGGCAAAAGTCGATCACGTCTCCGCGATCTCCCGGATATAGCTCCTCGCGTTCGCTCGACGGCAGCAAGTTGTACACGCCACCTTCGTTCATCGCCGAATAGCCGCACGCCGTGCATCGCAGCGTTGCGCCGGATTCCCGCGCGAGCGGCTGATGACAATCCGGACAGCGCAGCACCGTCTGAAACTCGGCTTCGTCAAACTTCACATCTACCGGATCGCCACCCTTCCGGCACAGCGCCGCGAACGTGCCTCCCAACAACCGCGCCGCCCGCCACTGCGATCGATGCGGATCCAGCCGCACCGCCGCCCGCTTCACGATGCGCTCTCCCCAACCACGCCCCGGCACGAACACCTCGTATTCGGCGTCATCGAAATGCTTGCGCACCAGCCGATGCCACTCCACCAGTCCCAGGCTGTGGTTTTGCCGGATTCCGAAGCTCTCCTCCTGATGCGCGCCGATCACATCGCGCACCAGATATCCGAGCAGCCCCCACTCGTTGAGCTTGCGCTCCCACGGCTTCATCGTGTCGTAGTAAGGACAGCGATACAGGCCCAGCGTGAGCAGCCGCTTCATCGGCTCTTCAGCGAACAGAAAGACGCCGCCCGGCGCGAGCACCCGCTTCACCTCCACCAGAAGACCCTCCAGGTCCATGAACTGGCTCAGGAGTCTGGAACGCCATTACCAACCGCAGCGATCCGTCGGCGAACGGAAGATGCATCGCATCGCCTGCAATGCGCACCGGCTCGCGCGCCAGCTTCCATCGCTCCTTCAGCGCGACGCCATACCGCAGTGAATCGGCCGAAATATCCAATGCAAATCCGCTCGCGCCGAATTCGTTCGCCAGCATGTAGCTGGTGTGGCCCGCGTTCGCGCCGATCTCGAGAAACGGCGTCATCTCGCCCAGAAACTCGCGATACTTCACCATCAGTCCACGCCGCCGGTGATTCACCTCCGCGTAGTGCGCCATCGCGCGTTCCGGCTCGCCCAACGACGCGAAGTTGTGAAACTCCAGCTGCGCGCGCTTCACCGCCAGCGATTGCGCTTCTTTCACAGAAACATCTCCGGCTTCACCGCCCGCAAGTCGGGAACCGCTACGTCCGGCCGATGCGATCGCAGCTCCTCGATGCCGATCAGCCCCGTCGCCACCGCCAGCACGCGAATGCCGTTGGCCTGCGCCGCCAGGACATCGTTGGGATGATCGCCCACCAGCCAGATGCTGCTTCCCCGCCCGATCCATCGCTCGCGCCGCGCTTGCCGAATCGCGATGCGCACCAGTCCCGCGCGGTCTTTCGCCAGCTCCGCGAATGCGCCAAAGCGAAAATAGTGCCGCAGTCCGGCGCGCTCCATCTTATGCCACCCGATGCGCGACAGGTTCCCCGTTACCAGCCCGATCACTGCGCCCCGGCGCGCCAATCGCCGCAACGCCCCACGAACTCCCGGACAAACTTTTCGTTCGAGCACCGGCGCGGTTCGCAGATAAACCGATTGCGCGCGACGCATCACCTCCGGCATCGCCTTTCGAATCTCACCCGGCCGCATCCCCGCCCGCGCCATCATGGTCGCCAGAATCACCGGATCCAACATGCCAGCTACCGGGACGCCGTCCGTCGTCGTTTCCACGCCCACCGTGCGCCGGATCGCCTCCACCAGTGCCGCGCGATGATGCGGCCCCGCACGCCGGATCAGCGTTCCGTCGATATCAAAAAGCACCAGTGCGGCGGGTTGCTCCAACCTTTTACTATATCGTTGTGCGTCCACTTTTCCGCATCTTGACCCTGGTCCTGCTGGGCCTGATCTTCGCCGTCAACGTGTATCGCGCCGCCACCCAGTCCATCACGCACGACGAAGCGCTCACCTACGAAGTCTTCGTCGCCGCGCCGTGGTCGCTGGTCTTCAACGCCTACGATCCCAACCATCACGTGCTCCACACCATCCTTTCGAAGATCACGGTCGACATCCTCGGCGTGTCGCCTTTCGCCCTGCGCCTGCCGAGCCTGCTCAGCGGCCTGCTCTACCTGTACGTCATTTTTCGAATCTGCGAGCGCCTCTTCGGAACCGGCTGGTACCTGCTCTTGTCGACGCTCCTGCTATCGCTCAACCCCTACCTGCTCGATTTTCAATCCGCCGCCCGAGGCTACGGCATGGCAGTCGCATTCTTCTTTCTGGCGCTATGGGAAATCCTGGAATGGTTCCGCGAACCTCGGAATCAGCGCCTGATCCGCGCCGGCACGGCGCTCGCGCTTTCCGTCGCCGCGAACCTGGTCCTTGCGCCGCCCGCGGCCGGACTCGCGCTCATGTTCCTGATCGCAATCTCGAAACAACGCAGCGCCTTTCAACCCGCGGTCACGGTGACAAAGAAAGGCACTCGCAAAGAGGAGCCGAATCCGTTTCCGACGCTCGGCCAATCCCTCGTTCGCTTCGTGCTACCGTTTGTCGGCATCGCCGTGCTGATCGTCTTCTCTCCGGTGAGCAACGCAACGGGCGACCAGTTCTATGTCGGCGCTGCATCCCTCAAAGCCGGCGCCGAAAGCCTCGTGCGCGATTCCCTGCCCCTCGCCCCGTCCTGGCTCATCACCACGCTCGCGCTCGGCGTCCTCCCCGCTCTCATCATCGCGTCCACCACCATCGCCTGGCGCGCCTTCTCGCGTTGGACGTCCGCGAGCCTCCTGGATCGCTCGCTCATCCTCACCGCCGGCTCGATGCTGATCGCGTTCGTCGGCGTCATCGCACTGCATCTCATCGTAAACTTCCCGTACCCCGAGAGCCGCACCGGCATCTACTGGATTCCTCTGCTCACGTTTTCAGGACTGCTGCTCGCCAAGATGTACCAGCCCGCTACCATCGCACTCGCGGTGCCGATGGCGGTCTGCATCGCTGTCTACATTGCCGAGTTCCGCGTCAGCTACTACACCGACTGGCCCTACAATCAGGACTCGAAGACCATCGCCAATCTCATTCGCGATCACAAACCCGCCGGTGACCGCAAAGTTGTCGTCGAAGGAAGCTGGCAGCTCGAACCCAGCGTCAACTTCTACCGCGTCAGCGATCATCTGGATTGGCTTGCCGAGATGGAGCGCGGCACTCCCAAGCCCGGCGCCGACTTCTACGTGCTTCTAAAACAGGACTCGCACTACTTACAAGATCTGCATCTCAAGGTGCTGTACCAGGGCAAGCAATCGGAAACCATCCTGGCCCAGCCCTAGATCCAAACACGCGCGCTACGATGGGAGCATGGAGATTGATTTCCAGCACGGAAAGAAACTCCGCCTGGTGGTCGGCGATATCACCAAGATCCGCGTCGATGCCATCGTGAACGCCGCCAATTCCGGCTTGCGCGGCGGCGGTGGAGTCGACGGCGCCATTCACCGTGCTGGCGGCCCGGCCATCATGCGGGACCTCGATGCGATTCGCGCCCGACAAGGTGGCTGTCCCACCGGCAGCGCGGTTGTTACCACAGCCGGCTCGCTCCCGGCCAAGCACGTCTTCCACGCCGTCGGACCGATCTACCGCGACGGCAACCACGGCGAACCCGACCAGCTCGCCAGTTGCTACCGCACGTGCCTCGATCTCGCCGAACAGAACGGCGATCGCACCATCAGCTTCCCGGCGATCAGCACCGGCGCTTACGGCTATCCCGGCGATGAAGCCGCACGCATCGCGCTGGAAAGCGTCGCGGCGCACTTGAAGAAACCTGGCTCTGAAGTTCGCGAAGTGCTCCTGGTGATGTTCGACCAACCGTCTTACGAAGTCCACTCGAAGGCGTTCGATCTCTTCACGACTTCAAGAAGTGCTGAATCGACTTAGCCGCCTGCCGGATGCGATGCTCGTTCTCCACCAGCGCGAATCGCACGTGCCCTTCTCCCAGCGGCCCGAATCCGATCCCTGGCGACACCGCCACCAGCGCCTTCTCCATCAGGAGTTTTGAAAACTCGAGCGACCCCTGCGCGCGATACCGCTCCGGAATCGGCGCCCATACGAACATCGACCCGCGCGGCGGCTCAACCGGCCAACCCGCTCGGTTCAACCCCTTGACCAATTCATCGCGCCGCTTCTGATAGGTCGCGCAAATCTTGTGTGTCTCCTTTGAGCACTCGCGCAGCGCGATGATCGACGCAATCTGAATCGGCTGGAAGATCCCGTAATCGAGGTAGCTCTTGATGCGCGCCAGCGCCGCGATCAGCTTGCGGTTCCCCAGGCAATATCCCACGCGCCAGCCCGCCATGTTGAAGCTCTTCGACATCGAGTAGATCTCGACGCCGATCTCCTTCGCGCCATCCACCTGCAGCAAGCTCGGCGCACGGTACCCGTCGAAACAAATGTCCGCATACGCGAAGTCGTGCACGATCCAAGTCCCATGCCGCTCCGCCAGCGCTACCACATCGCGGAAAAATTGCAGATCCACGCAATGCGTCGTCGGATTGTGCGGAAACGAGATCAGGATCATCTTCGGCTTCCGCGTCGAGGTCTTGTACAAATGCTCCAGGCCATTCAGAAACGTCGCCGGGTCCGGCATCGGCAGCATGCACGCGTGACCCTCGGCCATGATCACGCCGTATTGATGAATCGGGTACGCCGGATTCGGCGACACCACCGCGTCGTCCGGGCCAATCACCGCGAACAGCAGGTGCGCCAGCGCGTCCTTCGCGCCCACCGTTACGATCGCTTCCGACTCCGGGTCCAGCTCCACGCCGTAGTTGGCGCGATAATGCTTCGTAATCTCCACTCGAAGCTGCGGAATCCCGCGCGACATCGAGTAGCGGTGATTGCGCGGATTCTTCACCGCCTCGATCATCTTCTTCACCACCGGCGCAGGCGTTTCGCCGTCCGGGTTGCCCATTCCGAGATCCACCACATCCTGCTGCGCCGCCCGTGCCTTGGCCTTCATCTCGTTGATGACGGCGAACACGTAGGGCGGCAGCTTCTGGATGCGGTAGAATTCGTCTGAGACCGGGGCCATACTTTATTGTAAAGCGATGCTTACCGACTTAGTCCAGATCCAGCGCATCAGCCAGAAGAAAGAAAAAGAGAACGTGCGTTTTCGCGCGTATCTGAAGCGACACGATCATTCCGATCGCCGCCTGCGCCGCTTGGCCGAAGAGATTCACGAGCAGATTGATTGCACCACCTGCGCCAACTGCTGCCGCGAAGGCGAGGCCGGCATCACCACGCGCGACATCGAGCGTCTCGCTAAGTTCATCGGCGTCACTACCAAGGAATTCCGCCTCAATTACACCATGCGCGCCGACGACGACGAGCTGATCCTCAAACGCACCGAAGGCGCCGGCTGCGTGTTTCTCAAAGACAACCTGTGCACCGTTTATGAAGCGCGACCCAGAAGCTGCGCCAACTACCCGCACTTGGTGCGCGGCGACGGCTCCATCGCCAGCCGCATGTGGTACCTGGTCGACCGCGTCGGCTTCTGTCCGATCATGTACAACTGGATCGAAACCGTCAAGGAAGAAATGGGCTATCCAAATCCCAAATCGCGGAAGCACTCATAGCGTGCCGTAGTAGAGATTGGTGCGATACAGAAAACTCACTCGGCCGCTCACGGCCTGTGTCTCGAACAACCGGTCGAGTCCCTCGGCAATCGCTTCGTAACCGGGATCACCCTCACGCGGTGCATAAGACGACGACCGCAACCGCCCGCGCACTCCGTCTAGATCAAACTCCTGCGCGTTGGCGAACGTCGCCAGCTTCCAGTTGTCATGACCGAGGAACGCCGCGATTCGGTCCGCATCGATCTGCCGATGGTCCACCTTCGCGTAGTCGGGCGCGTACTCGAGCAGCAGATCCTCATAGCCTTCGAGGAACGCTCCCTGCACCTCCCGCTCGTTCCAAACCAGCGCAACCCAGCAAGGCGCCCGCAGAATGCGCACGAACTCGCTCCGCGCCGCGTCGGCATCGAACCAGTGGAACGCCTGGCCCGCCGTCAC
The DNA here is from genome assembly GCA_963792065.1 of Terriglobia bacterium. Classification (GTDB taxonomy): domain Bacteria; phylum Acidobacteriota; class Terriglobia; order Bryobacterales; family Bryobacteraceae; genus Palsa-89. The sequence goes on along the minus strand of CAWBUU010000001.1, from coordinate 2,488,711 downwards.
CAGATCGATGCTCGCATCCGGCAGCCCCGTTTCCTCAGCACGCCCAGCGACGCTCGTGAACCGTTCGTAGCCCGCAAGAAACTCATCGCCCGCGCGACGCATCTCCGCGTTCGGCTCCACCCCAATCACGCGGCATCCTAGATCCAGGAAGAACTTCGTCAGAAACCCGGTGCCCGAACCGACATCGGCAACCGTCGAATCCGCATTCAGCCCGCACTCGCGCTCGAGCAGCGGCAGAATCTCCGCGGGATACGACGGCCGGTATCGAACGTAGTCCTCTACCCGCGACGAGAACCGCTTAGTCGGATCGATCCCAGCCACCTACACAACCAGGGTCTGGATCGCCGCCACCGCCCGGTCGATCTCATCGCGCGTATTGTAAATGTGCGGTGAGAACCGCAGGCCTTTCGATTCGCCCACCGTCGTGTTCGCAATCGCGATGCGATGCCGCTCCCACAGCGTATCGTAAGCGCGCTGGATCGGCACGCCCGCGATCTCAAACTTGATCACGCCCGCGGAAAGCTCAGGCTCTCGATTCGTTTTCATCCGGATGCTCGGAATCTGCGCCAGCCGATCTTTCATGTGCGCCGCCAGCATCCGCATGCGCGCCTCCACTTTGTCGATGCCGATCAGCGCCAGAAAATCCATGGCCGATTCCACCGCCACCAGCCTCGGATCGTCGCGCTGTCCGTAGACTTCAAACCGGCGCGCGCCCTTGATCTGATCCGACCATCCCACCGTCACCACCGACGGCCACACCTCGGCGATCCGCTCCGACCGCACGAACAACACGCCCGCTTCAAGCGGCCCCATCAGCCACTTGTGCGTGCTGGCCGAATAGGAGTCGCACGGGATCTCCTGCAAGTTCACGTCCAGCCCGCCGAAGCTCTGCGCGCCGTCCAGATGCAGCCAGATGCCCCGCCGCCTCGCCAGCTCGCTCACCTCGCGCGCGGGAAACATCATGCCCGCGAAACTCGACACGTGCGTGAGCGCAATAACCTTGGTACGCGGCGTGATGGCTTTTTCGACCTGCGAGATAAACTCATCGCCGCTCGCTAGCGGCACGCGCACCGGCAATGTGTTTACCGTGAACCCTTTGCGCCTGGCCCGCACCTTCCACGCGTCATGATTCGACGCGTGGTTCTGATCGTTGCTCAGAACCTCGTCGCCGAGCTTCAGGTCGAGGCCCTGAACGATGATGCTGTTGCTCTCGCTGGTGTTCCGCGTAATCGCGATCTCGTCGGCCGACACGCGCAACAGCGCGCCGATCTTCCCGCGCAGCCGTTCGCGCAACTCATCGTACTTCGCCCGATTCTGAAACGACGGATTCTTCTGAAAGTCGCGCAGCAATTCCGCGTACCGGTCCAACACCGGCCGCGACGCCGGACACACATTGGCCGCGTTCAGATAAATCAGATTTTCCTCGAGCGGAAACTCGCGCTTCACCACCGACCAGTACGCTTCGCTCCCCGCATCCGCCCCCGGCGCAGCCCGCAGCGCGTTCGAGAACGCCGTCCATGAGGCCGGCAGTGCTGCCAGCGCCGGAAAAGAGCGGAAGAAACTGCGTCGCGAGCTGTCCATGGCGTTCTCGCTACCTCGGCCGCCTGGTCTTGCGCCCGCCCGCCCTTCAAAATCAACTCCACCGCTTCGTTCCCCTCGTGGCACGCATACTCGTACATCCGATACCCATCGTCGCGCATCAGCGGAAGCACCACCTTCCACGGCCGCGCATACATGTTCGGATCCTCGATCGTCACTTCGTAGTCGATCGTATCGGCGTCCGTACGCGTGAACCGCTCGACGACGTGCAGCGCCTCGGTCTGCATCACGCCCTTCACTCGACCCGTCGCCATGCTGGTCGCGATCCAACCTTTGTTGTTGTAGTTCGTCGTGTCCACCACCAGCGTGTTGCCCTCCCAATGCCCGCGCGAGTCGCCATCCCATAGCCGCACGTTGGCCGGCGGATGCGGGCTGCCGTCCAGCGGAATGATCCGCGCGTTGTGAATCATCTCCTGCACCAGCACGAAGTAGCCCGGCGTCTGGATGATCTGGTACGCGTTGTTGTATCCGGCCGGGAACATTCCCGCCGGCACTCCGCGCGTGATGCAGCGATCCCAGACACTCATGTATTCGTACGAGTCGCTCTCGTGCGCGCGGTTGTAGTCGCGCTTCGCCTCCGCGGCTTTCGTCAGCGGCACACGGCCGTCCGGCGGCTCCACCACCAGCGACGTCTGGTGCGTTTTCACCACCTTCGTGCCGGAGTCCAGCCACAGGTCGTTGTACCCTCCCACATCGCCCGGCCGCGGCGCGCGCTCCACCCGATTCTTCACCCGCTCCTCCATCTTGGCGACTTCCTCATCCGTTAGAAACGCCTTGTTCCCCAGCGCCACCGGCCGCTCGAACGGCGTGATGGTTGCACCACTCCACATGCCTTGCAGATCCGGCTGCCCATCCGGCGTGCGCTTCATCCAGCCGTTTCCCGCCGGCGCCTTCTTGACGACATTCTTGTTCGCCGCTACCGTCCGATTCTGACCCGCGACCTGAATCTGAGCAAACAACATCGCCGCGATCACAGCCGGCGCAATCCGCAAAAACCGGTGATTCATTGGCGCCCCCTTCCTTATTACTCTACGCCGACGGCTGTTCAAGTCCAAGCCGCCCTAGTTCTCGCCCCGCCCGACGCTCGCCCGATGCTGCGATCAACGCCATGCACGCCACCAAACCCTCGGACCGCGAAATCGCCCTCACCCGCTCCTTCCCCGCTCCCCGCCAGAAGGTTTTTTGACGCCCTCACTCATCCCGATCACCTGCCTCAATGGTTTCAGCCATCCAAGATGCCGCTCGCGACCTACCACGCCGATTTCAGAGTGGGCGGAACCTCGCGCTACATCTTCCAGCGACCGAGCGGAGATGCGTCACCTCTATCAGGAAATCGATCCGCCGCAACGCTGGGTCCACACCGAGACCTACGACTTTTCACCGCTCCAGTTGCTGGTTACGACGGTTCTAAGCGACGATCCCGGCAACACAGTCTTCACCCAAACCATCCCGTACCCATCGGCCCAGGAGCCTGACGATGATTTCGATGGCGTCGCCACGAGCGCCGCGGAAGTCTACGACAAGCTGGCACACTATCTGGAATCGCGCAAGTAGACGCCCCAGGCTACCCGTCGATCGCCGGTGATCGATCGCGTGCCAAAATGTTCGCCTTCCGGCGCGCCGATCCGCCCGGCTTCCCGTCCGAGTAGTCTCGTTTTCGCTAACACTACAATTTATTCATTCAACAGTTTCTCGTGTATCCTCGTCTAAATAGCATGTTGTCGTTACCTCGAACGCCAAGATCAGAACTCAACATGGTGTCGCGAGTAAACATCCTATGCCTGATCGCCTTCGCGCCGTCCGCGGTATTCTCGCAGAATTCCAACGCCCCGATCACCTTCGAGGTCGCATCCGTCAAGCCCTCCGGCCCAAGCAGTATCCGAGGATCCGACGGCGGCCCCGGCAGCTCGGACCCAGAGCGCTATATCTTCAACCGCGCATCTCTGCAGGATCTTATCGCCGTTGCTTACGACGTGAAGTATTTCCAAATTTCGAGTCCCATCCCGCTTGATCGGGACAGTTTCGATCTCGCCGCAAGGGTGCCTCCGGGCGCAAGCCAGCAGCAATTCCGTTTGATGATGCAGCGCCTGCTAGCGGAACGGTTCCACCTTAAGCTTCATAAGACCTCGAAGGAATTTCCCGCCTACGCACTTGGCATCGCCAAGAACGGACCCAAATTGGACCAGGCCACTCGACCGGCCAGGAGCGAAGTCGGTTTTCCCGAGCTGCCGCCAAACCGTCCCGCGATTGCGTCGAGGCGTTCCATCGTGGATGGTTTTGAGCTGGTACAGATGCGGGCCCAGCAGGAGCCGATGTCGGTGCTTGCAGAGCACCTTCCGTCACCAGACGATTTGCCGGTTGTCGACCGGAGCGGCCTCACCGGACGGTATGACTTCACGCTCGAATACAGCCGCGAGTTCGCGGGTGTCGCATCGCCCAGCGCCTTACCGCCGGCGCCAAGTCTGTTCACCGCGTTGCAGCAGCAACTAGGGCTTCGACTGGTAAGCAAAAAGATACCGTTCGATGTTCTTGTGATCGATCAAGTCGAGAGAGTTCCGACCGAGAACTAAGGCCGTATCCGTTACACGCGCTCTTAGTGCGTCATCGCATACGTCACGTAATTCACTCCCGTCCGAATCCCCAGCGCCGAATACCGCTCCGGATACCTCGGATCATCAGCCCACTCCCACGAATCTCCCGTATCGTGATTGAATAGCACCGCGATCACGATCCGCCCCTTTTCGTCATACACCGCGCGCCAATGCGGATCGCGTCCGTCATTCAAATACCGCCGCCCTCCCAGACTCCATGCGCCCGACACCTGATAGCGCTGATCCAGATCGAACACCGTGTGAAAGATCGGATCGTCGTCTTCCACCTCCACAATGGGCCGCCCCGGCAGCAACCGCGCAATGTTTCGCTCGAAGTGCGCCCAGTCGTCCGTGCCCCAAAAATCATCGCCCAGCAAAAACCCGCCGCGCGCCAGGTACTCCCGCAGCTTCGCGTACTGCGCATCCGACAAGTTCCACTGATTCGGTCCCACTGAGTACAACCACGGCCAGTTGAAAACATCGTCGCCGTCGTCCAGATTCACCGGCTGCTCCACCGACCGCACGTTCACCCGCGTCAACCGCCGCAGCGCCAGCGTGAAGTGCCGATCCGACCGAGGATAGTCGTTGGTCCACGCGCTCCGGCCCTCGCGCCAGTCGTACCGCCACCACGCTCCGAAGATTCCCCAATTGCCCTGCGGATACATCAACCGCGCGAAAATAAACTCGGCCTTCTCGCCCGCGTCCTTCGGCAACGGAAAATCGCTGTACTCTTGTCCCTCGTATTCGCGAAACGGCTTCTGAAACGCATACAACCCGGCCACCACCGCCAGGGCCAGCAACGGCGCCAGCATGCGTTTTCCGATCACACGCTCATGCTATCACCAGCCCTCGAAAACGAACAGCGAGGGATGTTGGAGTATCCTGGTAACATGCTTCGAAAACTCGCCCGCCTCGCGCCCCTTCTGGCGCTCTTCGTCCTTCCCCTCCTCCACGCCGAAGACGCGTTCTTCGAGTCCGGCGGCGCTCGCATCCACTACATCGTCGAAGGTGCCGGCGAACCGGTGCTCTTGATTCACGGCTACACCGCCAGCATCGCTGGGAACTGGGCGGCTCCCGGAATCATAAAGGCCCTGGTCGACGACCACTACCAGGTCATCGCCCTCGACAATCGCGGCCACGGCCAGAGCGACAAGCCGCACGATCCGGCCATGTACGGGCCCAAGATGATCCACGACTCGCTCAACCTGCTCGACCATCTCAAAATTCGAAAAGCTCACATCGTCGGCTACTCCATGGGCGGCTTCTTCACCCTCGACCTGCTCTGCGACCACCCCGAGCGCTTCATCACCGCAACGCTAGGCGGCGCAGGCTTCGATGCCCCCAAGGCAGACGCGTTGACGCCGCTCGCCGAGTCGCTCGAGCAAGGCAATGGAATCGGACCACTCATGGTGTTGCTCACGCCTCCCGGCCAACAGCCCCCGACGCCGGAACAGATCGCGCCTATCAACAAGATGCTGCTGGCCACCAATGACCCGCTAGCACTCGCTGCGGCGGCCCGCGGCGGTTTGCCACAGGTCACTGAGGCCAAAGTCAAAGCCAACAAAATTCCGACGCTCGCCTTGGTCGGCGCGCTCGATCCCCTCAAGGCCGGCGTCGATCATCTCGTGGCCATGGACATGCCGGAGCTCAACGTCGTCGTGATCCCGGGCGCCACACATATGACTGCGTTCGCCAGCCCTGTGTTCATCACCAATCTGAAGAATTTTCTCGAGGACCATCCCGCTAAGGCGAAAGCGAAGGCCGCCGGGACGAATTAGTCGAGCGCTCACTCACGCCGCTACTTTTCGAAAGCATCCGCGAAGCCCTGCGCCCGTACCTCAGGGGCTTCTCGCAGGATGCCGCCGTACTTCGCCGCTTCGTTCCGCCAGAGATCCTGCATCTCTTTCAGCTTGGCCGCGTTCGCTGGACCCACGTCGCTCGTCTCCGACGGATCCGCTCGCGTGTTGAACAATCGCCATTGATCATTGTCAAAGCTATGTCCGGCCTGATGCATGCTGACCGCCCGCCACTCACCCGACGTTATGGCGCGATTGCCCCACAGTTCGAAAAATTGCACAGTCCTCGGACTTGCCGCTTTCGCGTTGCTTATGGTGGACAGAAATGATTTCCCGGCCACCAGTACTTGCCGTCTGCCGTCCAGGACTTCAGCAAAGCGCGTCCCCGCAGCCTCCAGCAACGTTGGCGCTATGTCGACTACGTGCACGAACTGCCGCCGGATCGCTCCGGGATCACGGATCCTACCCGGCCATTCAACGATCAACGGCGTCCGGATGCCGCCCAGATAGGGCCACAGCTTGTATCGTCGAAACGGAGCGGCGCCGCTGTAAGCCCACGGCCTCGGGTATAGAGGTTGCGTCGCGGGACCTCCCATCTCATCCAGATGCTCGTCCATCTCCTGTAGCGGCGTCTGGTCTCCATACGGCCGGCGGAAACCTCCCGTTTTGGTTTCGCTCGCTGCGCCATTGTCACTGAACAGCACAACCATCGTGTTCTTGTCTAAACCGGACCTGTGAAGATAGTCGAGCACCTTTCCGATCTGTTCGTCGCCGTATTGCAGGTACGCTGCGTAAGCCGCCATGAACCGCGCATACACGCGGCGCTGTTGCGCCGTCAATGAACTCCAGGCCGGATCTCCGTTTTCTCTGGGCGGCAGCTTGGTGTTGCCGGGAATCACGCCGATTTCCTTCTCACGCGCGAAGCGTGCTTCGCGAATTGCATCCCAACCTCTCTGGTACGTCTTCACGTATTTGTCGATGTACCACTTCGGCGCCTGCGTGGGCGTGTGCGCCACTGGCATCGCGAGATAAAGAAAGATCGGCCTGTCAGCATTGCGCTGCTGGCTCGCCTTCATCTGCGCGATAGCATGCTCCACCAGATCCTCCGACAGGAAGTATCCGGCGCGCGCGGGGTCCGGTATCGGATCGTTCCCCTCGAAGAGTTGCGGATGATATTGATCCGTCCATCCCATCTTGAACCCGTAGAAATAGTCGAATCCGCGCTGCAGAGGAAACGACGCATTGCTCCCGGGCTTCCCCGTCTCATAGGCGGGACTGAGATGCCACTTCCCAATGGCGAACGTTCGATAACCTGCCCGATGCAAGGCTTCAGAAACAAACTCGGCGTTTAACGGAATCTCTCCTTTGTACGCGCTCTGATCGTTCGGGTCGGGAGTGCTGCGCGTCGACGCCAGGGCGTTCATCCGAACCGTCTGAGCATTCCTTCCGGTTAGCAAGGACGCCCGCGTCGCAGAACAGACTGCATTGGTATCGAAGCGAACGTATCGGAGACCTTTCTGAGCGATGCTGTCGATGTTTGGTGTGGCGATCTCCGAACCAAACGCCCCCAGATCGGAAAACCCGACGTCGTCGAGCGCGATGACCACGATGTTGGGTCGCGCGGAGTCCGCGCCGGCCATCTTTGCAGCCAGGGCGAGAGCGCTTAGAAGAACGATCGCAAGATGGGCCTTCAGGAGTTCTTTCCTCTTGCCCTAGCTTAGTCGATCTTCTCGGTAATCGTGACGGAATCGCGCACGCGGAAACTGGCGCGCGTTTCCACCGGAATCTCAGCCGGCCTGCCGTTCATGATCAGGACCGTGCCGGCTCCGGCCGCCGCACCTGCACCCGCTCCGATCGCTGCGCCTTTGCCTCCACCCGCAATCGCTCCGATCGCCGCACCAATCGCTGCCCCCGCACCGATCCTGGTCAAGTCATCGCGCGTCGACGATGCAGCGTCCTTCTCATAAGCTTCCGTGTGAATGCGGACGCGCTGCCCGTCGGAGGTCGACAACCTCACCAGCTCGACGCCCAGGTGTGATTCGCTGCGGCCCCTCCCACCACGCACCGCTTCCACCACCCTGCCCTCCACGCGCGAGCCACGCTCGCAGATGATGAAGCCGTCGATCACCAGCGGCTTCTCGAGCGTCGCGAAGAAAGTGTCTCCGATTTCATTGCGCATTGCCGACAGACTCTCGCCGATCCGCACCGGCAGCATCGTGCCAGCAGCAAGGACCACCGTATTCGGAACGCGTGCCGGCGGCCCAGGAGCGGGCGCCGGTGGCGCTTCTTCTACCTTCGGCGGTGGCGGAGCCACGGGTGGCTCCGGTTCGGGCGGTGGCGGAGCAACCACCACCGGCGGGGGCTCCACCACTGGTTCGGGCGCCGGTGGCTCGGGCGGAGGTGGCGGTTCGACTTTCGCAACAACCTCCGGCTTCTCCCGACGCACCGGCGGTGGCATCGGCGACGGCTTTTCGTAAACCCGCACCGGAGCCCGGGCCGTGGTTGCCGGAGCACGCGTCGGAAGTGCCGGCTTCACCACCGGCTCATCCGCGACCGGCGCGGGTTCAGGCGGCCGCACCGCCGCAACCGGCACCGGCGTCTTCACCGCCGGCGGCGCAGGCACAGCCGAGGGCTTAACTGCCATATACACGATTCCGGATGCCATCAACGCACCCGCCCCGAAGGCAGTCACAATCTTCCTATTCATGCCAAGCCCCTCACAGACCTTAAACGTACACAAGCGCGTTTACGTTTCGTAACCTCACCCGTTAAAATGGGTTCAGATGTCTTTTCCCGCTGAATTCCGGATCGGAGGTGTGTGCATCTCCCCGCCCACGGTGCTCGCGCCGATGGCGGGCGTCACCGACACGGTCTTCCGCCGCCTCATCCGCAATCAGGGCGGTTGCGGGCTCATCATGACCGAGTTCACCAGCTCGCACGGAGTCGTTCACGCCATGCGGGCCACCAAGCCCACCCGCACCTTCCGCTACCTTTACTTCGAGCCGGAAGAGCATCCCATCTCCGCGCAATTGTTCGGCTCCGATCCGCGCGTCATGGCCGACGCCGCCAAGGCCTGCCAGGATTTTGGATTCGACATCGTCGACATCAACTTCGGCTGCCCGGTGAACAAAGTCGTTAAGTGCAACGGCGGCTCCGGACTCCTGCGCGACTTGCCGCTGGTCGAAGAAATCTTACGAAGCGTGCGCGCGGCCATCACGATTCCGCTGACGATGAAGTTCCGCGCCGGCTGGAACGACCAGGAACTCGTCGCTGTTCGCATGGGGCAATTGGCCGAAGACTGTGGACTCCAAGCCGTCGCCCTGCATCCCCGCACGCGTGAGCAAGGCTACAGCGGCCAGGCCGACTGGACTCGCATCGGCGAAGTGAAAGCCGCCGTCAGCCGCATTCCGGTGATCGGCAACGGTGATATCGTCACGCCCGAAGACGCAGTGCGTATGGTCCAGGAGACCGGCTGTGACGCCGTCATGATCGGCCGCACGGCATCGTCAAATCCTTGGATTTTCCGGCAAATCAAAGAATATGTCGAGACCGGCTCGCTACGAGCATCCGCCCGAGCGCCAGCGCTACGACATCATGCGCACCTACTATGGCATGCTCAGTGAGCGCGGAGCGCCAGACGCCGTCGGCAAGATGAAACAATTCGCGACGTACTTCACGCACGGCGTCCGCAATGGATCGAAGCTGCGCGCTGAGATTTACAAGGCCGCCGAGGTCACCCAAATCCTGGACCAGGTGGACGCTTTCTTCGAGCGCGAACTCACGGCCGTGAACGCCTGACTGCTCGATGAAAAAGGTCCAAATCATTACCGACGGATCGTGTATCGGCAATCCCGGCCCCGGCGGTTGGGCGTGTATCCTCCGGCATGGCGGCAAAGAGCGCGAATTGTTCGGTTCGGAACCGCAGACTACGAACAATCGCATGGAGCTGCAGGCTGCGGTGGAAGGGCTGCGCGCGTTGAAGGAACCGTGTGACGTCGAGATCGTCACCGACTCCAACTACGTCAAGCATGGCATCACCGAGTGGATCCATCGCTGGAAGAGGAACGGCTGGCAGACCGGCGGCAAGAAGGCGGTCGCCAATCAGGACCTGTGGCACGAACTCGACGAGCAGGTCTCGAGGCACCACATCAAGTGGTCGTGGACCAAGGGCCACGCATCGCACGCCGACAACAACCGCTGCGATGAACTCGCGCAGGCCGCCGCGCGCGGCCAGCTTTCGAGCGAGCGCTGATCGCACACCTGTTGCAGCGTCGCTGCAGCCGCTACTCTCTCCGGCCGTAGGGAAACTAATGACTTCAAAAATGGCGCTCGATTTGCATCCGCGACTGCATGGCGAAAATCACGTCGCTCATTCTGCATATCGCTTCACTCGTTCTTTTGCTGTTGTTGACGTTCGATCTCCTGCGCCGCCGCAACCGCGCGCGAGCGCGATGCGGTGCCGCTCGTCTTTCCAATGCGACTCATCGCTCACTCGGGCGGCAGCAATCAGACCGACCAACGGGCAAAGCATGGCCAGCCGCCTCCGAAGGCGCCGCGCACTTTCATCATGCCGGTGAGTCAACCGAACCCGAAACTCGCGATGCCCATCACCGTCGAGTTCGATTCGCCGACCTTCGTCATCGATACTGCCTCCATCGGCGACCCGTCGAGTTCACTACTCGTCGGCAAGCTCGGACGGCTCGGTGGTCACTCCATTGGAGACGGGTGCTGCGGCGACTTCGGACCAGGACCGACAGCGTCTCCAACTCACTACCATTCCATTACTCCACCCAAGCTCATCTACAAAGTCGAGCCGGAATTCTCCGAAGAAGCGCGCAAAGCAAAGTATCAAGGAACGGTGGTGCTCGCCATCGAGGTCGACACCAACGGGCGAGCGAAGAATCCTCGCGTTCTGCAAGCGCTCGGACTCGGCCTCGACGAGAAAGCCATCGAAGCCGTCTCGCGCTGGCGCTTCCGGCCGGGCGCCGCGGACGGCAAAGCAATCGTAACATCGGCGACCGTGGAGGTGAGCTTCCACCTGCTGTGAATTAACAATGTCACGCTAATTCCTCGATAGACGTCTCAAGGCGTCTCAGGCGATCCTGGAGTCAACGTAACGGTGGCGTTGCATCCCCAGAGCTTCGGCTACTTGGTTCACGCTCCCAAGTGACTGGAGTCTAGCAGCGCCGCCGTGAGTCTTCATTTCACGACGATGTTGACCAGCTTGTCTGGGACCACGATCACTTTTACAACTTGTTTACCGTCGAGCGACGATTGCACTTTCGCGTCGCCGAGCGCGAGTCGCTCGAGCGTTTCGCGCGGCGTTCCGAACGCGACGTAGATGCGGCCGCGCAGTTTGCCGTTGACCTGGATGACGACTTCGGCTTCTTCTTCGCGGGCGAGGTCGGGATCGTACTCGGGCCACGAGTGATTGAAGACCGGACCCTCGCGGCCCTGCTCTTCCCACAACTCTTCGGCGAGGTACGGCGCGAACGGCTCAAGCATGAGAGTGATCTTCTCGAGAACTTCTCTCATCACTTCGGCGGAGATCTGTTTTTCGACCGACTGAAGAGTGTTCATCAACTCCATCAATGCTGCGATGGAGGTGTTGAAGTGCCAGCGGCTCTCGAAGTCTTCGGTGACTTTCTGGAGTGTCTGATGGAGCTTGCGCTGGACTTTGCGGTCGGCTTCGCCGGGAGCGGGAGTGGCGTTGCCGATGTTGCGAGTGACGAATCGATAGACGCGTGAAAGGAACCCGTAGGCGCCGTTGGCGCCCGAGTCGGTCCAGTCCATTTCCTTTTCAGGCGGCGCGGCGAAGAGCTCGAAGACTCGGCCGGTATCGGCGCCGAACTTACTGACCATGTCGTCGAGGCTGACGACGTTGCCGCGCGACTTCGACATCTTCGCGCCGTCCTTGATGACCATGCCCTGGTTGAACATTCGAGTGGCGGGCTCGCTGTTGGCGATCAGTCCGAGGTCGCGCATGACCTTGGTCCAGAAGCGCGAATAGATCAGATGCAGGATGGCGTGCTCGATGCCGCCGATGTACTGATCGATGGGGAACCAGTAGGCGATCTTCTTCGAATCGAAGGGCGCGGTGGAGTTGTGCGGATCGCAGTAGCGATAGAAGTACCAGGATGAATCGACGAAGGTGTCCATGGTGTCGCTCTCGCGCCGCGCGGGCCCGGAACATTTCGGGCACGAAACGTTCATGAACTCGGGAACCTGCTCGAGCGGCGAGCGGCCCTTGCCGGCGATCGTCGATGCCGAGCGGGAGCACGACCGGCAGATCTTTTTCGGGCACCGGAACGATGCCGCACTTCTCGCAATAGATGACCGGGATGGGCGTGCCCCAGTAGCGCTGCCGCGAGATGCCCCAGTCCTTGATGCGGAATGTGACGGCAGCTTTTCCGAAGCCTTCCTGCTCGCGCTTTCGCGGTCATGACGCGGCGCGCTTCTTCGCTCGCGCAGCCCGCTGAAGGGGCCGGAATTTTCCAGGATGCCGTCGTCGGGAAACGCTTCCGTCATCGTCGCGGTGTCGGCGAGCGTGCCGTCGACGGGCCGGATCACCGGACGGATCGCGATGTGGTACTGATCGCAGAATTCGAAGTCGCGCTGATCGTGCGCGGGCACGGCCATGATGGCGCCGGTGCCGTAGCCCATCAGGACGAAGTTGCCGATCCAGATGGGAACCTTCTCGCCGCTAAAAGGATTGACCGCGAATTGGCCGGTGTTGATGCCCTCCTTCTCGATGTCGCCGGGGCCTTTGGCCGCGCGCGAGTCGATCATGTGTTTGACCTGCGCTCGCGCGTCGTCTCGAAGCGATCTCGGCCACGAGCGGATGCTCGGGCGCAAGAATCACGCACGTCGCTCCGTAGATCGTGTCGATGCGAGTTGTAAAGACGCGGATGGGCGCACCGGTCCCGTCGAGATGAAAGTCGACCTCGGCGCCTTCGGAGCGGCCGATCCAGTTGCGCTGCATGAGCAGCACGCGCTCCGGCCATCCCGCTTCGATCTCGCGCATGGAGCTGAGCAGCTCGTCGGCGTAATTGGTGATGCGCAAGAACCACTGCTCGATGGCGCGCTGCTCTACGGGAGTCGACTCGTGACGCCAGCAGCAGCCGTCGACCACCTGTTCGTTGGCGAGCACGGTGCCGCACTCGTTGCACCAGTTGACGAGCGAGCGTTTGCGATAGGCGAGGCCGCGCTCGAGCATCTTGAGAAAGAACCACTGGTTCCAGCGATAGTAGTCGGGATCGCAGGTGGTGACTTCGCGCGACCAGTCGTAGGAGAAGCCCATGCGGCGGTGCTGGCGCTTCATGTTCTCGATGTTGAACTTGGTCCACTCGTAGGGATCGCGCTTGTTGGCGATGGCGGCGTTCTCGGCGGGCAGACCGAAGGCGTCCCAACCCATGGGGTGCAGAACGTTGAAGCCGCGCATGCGTTTGTAGCGCGCGAGGGCGTCGCCGATGGCGTAGTTGCGGAGGTGGCCGATGTGGAGCTGGCCGCTGGGGTACGGCAACATTTCCAGGACGTAGAACTTGGGCTTGGAGGAATTCTCTTCGGCCTGGAAGAGGGCGGAATTTTTCCAGCGGTCGGACCACTTGAGTTCGATCTGTTGCGCGTCGTAAGACTTTTCGGGCATAGTGTCGGGCGAAAGCATGCGCCTCGACTGGAGGGCCTCCCGGGCGGACGGAGGAGGGAGGCGGGGAGTTTCGGATGGTCGAGGGATGCGGCGAAACCCTACCGTACCAATATAGCGGGGTCGGGCGGTTCATGTGTGTGGCGACCTGGCTTCGGGGCGCGAGATGGGAGGTTGGTTACACACACGGCGGGGTGGTGGTAGCGGAAGTCGGGATTTTTTGTGCGCGGTGGTGGATTTTTTTTGCGCGCGGGGGGTGGGATGGGGAATTTTGCAAAACGAAGCCAAGGCGACGGGGCCTGCGGCAGCAAGCAGCGGCTGTCAGCGAAATTTGCAAAACGAAGCCAACTGGCAAAACGAACCCAAGCCCACGAACCGCAGGCGAAACCTGCAAAACGAAGCCAGGGCGGTGGGCGGAATTTTGCAAAACGAACCCGGTCCGGCCGAGCCAGCGGGCGGCGTGAGCGGGAGGGTTGGGATTGGATGAGGGTGAACATGGAGACAGGTTCCGGACCGAGGCTAGCATGCGAAAGTTCGGACGTTCGCATCCGTTTGCGAAACGTATTGGCTTCATTGGAGAACGCCCTCTGACGATCAGTGATCGGTCAAAACCGTCTGCTCCAGCGTTAAGGCGCCATGTCAGTCCTCTTTGGAATGGTTCCTTCGCGCTGGAAATCTCGGAAACGCGAGGTCAGGCATCCCTCAAGCCGCCGTTTGCGGATCGCCATGACACCGCTCAGTTCGTTGCGGGCGGGAAACGGCTCACTGTGTGCGGCCATAATCTGTTTTTCCCCGAGCACAGTCCAGAAGATTTCGCAATCTACGGAGTCGAGGAATTTCCTTAGCACCCGTGGGCGGATTAGAAGTGCACTGCGTCCTGAAATAAGTACTGACGGGTCCCGGGCAACAACATTTCCGGTTGCATCTATGAATTCCCCTTCACGACCTCCCCACCGTAAACCTAGAGATTCAGCGAGCCAAGGGGCAGGAAAGTGCGCATGTATAGATTCCTCGATGGAGCAATCATAACCGTTGCCTTCCCACAGATATTCCTGTGCCGTGATGATTACCGGCCTGGGAGGTTTGTGCCGTTCGCTCCGGTCGCCCTGTGTCCACGCCTTGTCGCCCCGCGCTGAATCCCATTGGTCTCGGAATGCAGGCGACCAGAAGACCTCGCCCATAAAAAGACGCCTTGTGTCGTGTGATTCGGGCATCCACCTGCCCATAAAGTTCTGTTGCTTTGCCCAGTCGAAAACCGCAGCGAAATCATGTTTGCGCACAATGTAGCTTCGCAACTGATACCAGATTTCCCTGTGGTCGATTTCCGACCACTCTTTGTCAGCAGGCGTCGGCTCTTGCCACTCATAAAACCCTTGCAGTGTCAGCCATTTCGAGGCACTTTGCGGATCAACGACAAGTAACGCTTGTTGAATTCTCGGCACGTCGTCCAGTTCTTGCAGCCATTTCCTATCGTCACGAATGCGGCGCCAGACGCCGTACTGCATCGGTACCCACCACGACGGTGCTGACGAATGGAATCCCGGACGCTGAGTCTTCTTTATCGTTGTTGAAGGGTCGATGTCGCGGACCCATGTTTGCCATGGTCCGTCGTATTTTCTCTCTTTGTCCCAATCGTGAAAGACGAAGTTATCCGCCACGCGAGCGAGTGCTTCGTGGTAGGCGAGCCATTGGTATTTCTTTCCGATCCGTTCCGCCTTGTGGTCGCCCCGATCGTAGCCAGACCTCCTTTCGACCTCTTTATCAATCTCTCCAAACCTCTCAGCGGTCCAGCCGAGCTCGAACACACGATTCAGAACAAAGCGCTGTATCAGTCCCAGGTCAAACTGGTGCTCGCGGTCGTCCCAATAGGCATCTTCCTTTGGCCTTACCCCACGGCTATAGGCGCGGCGTTGACTCGGCGCGAGTGAAGCGGTGAAGTCCGCACGAGCTTTTGAGAGACGCTTTCCAAGAATCCCCGTTTGCTTATCTTTCGCCCACTCGTTCCCACTGGCTGCTGAGAGGTGCATTTGGCCCAGGAAATATTGGTGCCGCGCTTCCTCCAGGTGGCCCCAGAGTGCCAGTTGTTGTGATGTGAGCGTTTTGACGAAGCGTTCGCGAATCTCTTTGGATGTTGGCGGGCGCACTCTTCCCAGCCGAATCGCCTTCCACTCGAAACTTCCGGAATTCGTGCCAATTATGTAGCGGGCGAAGTCTCCGAAGCCCATAACTGAGGAATACAGTGAAAACTGAGAAGCATGTATCTTCGGGTCTTCTGCCTTCCAGTCCCCCAGATGTTTCAGCTTCGCTTCAGAAGGTATATTCCGCGGCCACTTTGCTGCGTATGGAGGTTCGATCCTACGACGGTCTATTTTCAACTGCACGCCGACGTGAATCGCGCGCTCGATAACTCCGCGAGCGTAATCTCGCAACAGTATGTGGGTAGGTGGTGCTTTTCGGAAGAAGGCGTCGTAGCACCAGGTTGCCAGCTGGCGAAGGTCCTCTTTGTTTGACGTTCGCATAGCACATCCGTAAGCACAGGCTACAAGCCGCTCGAGAACGTACATGTCATCGACGGTGTGAAATAGTTGCAGGACTTCGCACAGGACGGGAATTCTAGAACTAAAAAGCGTAACCAGCGCTTTGGTAGTTCGATCGCGTAAGAAGCGGTTAGACGATGTGAGGAACCAGCTTAGAGTTATTCCCATCAGACGGAGGTTCTCATCTGGGATGGCATTCTTTATCTCTTCAACTTCAGCCCAATCTAGAAGGCGAGTGACCGAACTTTGCTCTTCCGAGTACTCGTGATGAATGAGAACCGACCACCACGTGTCGCGCTCTGGCATTTGTCGCTGGAGGAGGTTTCTATGTAGACATTTTGCATTGTACGGATGATCTGGCTGCGTGGAAACCGAGATCATTGTTCGGAGCAAGTCGTCCGCTGTTCCCCGAAACTTCATCAGATGGTCGTTAATATAATTCAGCGTTGCGTCGGAATACGCAGTGTGCTTTCTCCAGACCAAGCTCTCCAGCATCGCCTGGACCACAGGGCGAAACCGAGCGCAGTGCGGAGCTAATTCTGGGAGCTCTTTCCCAATCCGCTCGGGCAGTTGGATGGCAAATGCGCTTACAAGTCCTCCGTTTTGCCAACTGGCCGACTCGTCCTTCACTCTCATCCCGAGCGGCATCTCCGGGGCGAATGAACCGGAGGGATCGGAGGGATCTAAGAACTTGTCTAAATGAAACCTAGCGATTTGATGGTCTGTGAAGCGCTCGTACGAAAAGCGTATTCCTTCTATAGCGCCGCCTTCTTTCCCAAAAAGATCCTGCGACAAAACGCCTTCGCTTAACATATGCCGCAAGAGAGACTTGTCCCACCCCGAGCCCGCGTAGAGTGTTTGGAGGTAGATTTCCACGTCATCACGGCGGAGCCAATGAAAGTCGCGCCCGGCCATCTTCTCTGCGATGCCCCCGACGGCGCGGTGAACGAGGTGGTTTTTGGGATCAAAATTCAGGTGGTCAGCTTTCGAAAGTTTCTCGTTGATTGAATCTAGGAAGAACTCGAATACGGCCGTCAGGCTATCCAGCCCGGCCGGGACGTGCGTCAAGCCTCGGTTTGTTATGCCCTCGCAGAACAATTGGAGGAATAGCGGGTTCGAGAACTCTGGCTGCATCAGTGGAACACCGGGGGTGGCGATCTTATAGTGAGCGAAAAAGCGAGTGACCGCTAGCGACTCTAAACCGGCGAATCCGTAGTGCCGAACCCGCACTATGTCATCCTGGCCGATTCCCGCCGGAATAATTGCATCGAGATAGGTCTCACGAACACTGAGTGCTACACCAATCCACGGATAGCGCTTGATCTGAACGAGCATGCCGGCGAGGTATTTCGGCCATACGTGAATCCCCTCGCCTTCGTTCAGGGCGTCAATGAAGATGAGAGTTCGGCAGCATCGCAGTTCGCCAGCGGCATTGAGTGCACCAAGAAAATCTTCCACAACACAAGATAGCCCCAGGAACTTGAGCATTTGGGACCATGGTTCTTCACGGGAGAATTGTTCCCCTAAGAATACGAGCGTCGGCAGATCGCTCTTCTGGCGAGACATGGCCACGTCGCAAAACAGATGCGTTTTGCCAGCGCCTGCATTGCCGAAGAGGAGAAGCACCGGCGTATTGGCCAGGAGCGCCTCGGGGCTTTGAGTGAGATCTATGAGGTTATCCAGCGTCCTCTCGAGTTGATATACGTAGTGCAGGGCGCTCCTAACGGAATCGGAGGGCGATATGCCGGTTTTGGGATCTTTTTTCTGGTGTTCTGGCGTGTGCTCAACTTCGCGGAGGCGAGCGTCCAGCGAACCTGCGACTTTCAGGGCGGTACTCGCTTTCTCACGCAAGGACGCTAGCGGTATAGTTGGTAGCTGTGTCAAGTCGGGTACGCCAAGTTGATCGACTATCGGTTCGGCTGCTGCTCGGAGTTCCGACGCCTCGCCCCCACACCATTTCTGGACACTGAGATTCGTTGCATCACCTAGCTTCCGTCGCACTTCGCCCTTGGAGCGATCCAGTTCTTCGAAAAATTCCGGAGTTCGGCCCAAGCCCTTGAAGCAGTTAGTTACTGGCAGTGGCACATTGAGATTTGGGTGGTAGCGCCTGCCCGCATTTGCGATTGCGATGTCCAGCTTCTTGGAGAACCACTCGCGAGTTAACAACTCTTTGTTGAACCAGAAATAGGAACGGCCACGATGTTGATCAAGAGCAAGTCGCGTGAGTATCTCCGACTGCCCCCAATAGGGGAATTCAACAGCGAGTCCCAACTCCTGAGCTTTGGCGCGCCACTTTTGCTCATGAGCATTCCAATGATCCATGAGGTGCTGTTTCGCGGCATCTTTCGGGTCGGCGCGGTCGATCGGAAGACAGATGGTGTACTGGACGAGGTTTTCGTGCTTGGATAGGGCCCGTTCAACCGACTCGTCGATCTGTTGCCATTGCCCGGGCTTCGGTGTTTCCCGGAAGAACTTTGCTTGCCAGCCGTGCAGATCGCCAGTCGGCAGTGTCCAGTAGCACTCAACGCCCGCATCTGGCGCTCCTTTGCGCACAAACTTGGATCCCGGAGGCATCTGTTCACCGCCTGCCAATTGGACACACAGCTCCTCGAACGCCTTTTGCTGAGAGCCATCTAATGGGCGAAGAGAGTTCCAATCGACAGAAGAAATCATGGCTATCGAGTCGCGACCTTTGGCAGATCTTTTAGTTTAATTCCATTGGAGAACACTGAGCGTAATCCTGTTCGCCACAATCGGAAATTTCATGCTACTGGGGCGGTAATTCGATCTCTTCCGCACGCCAAGTGACGTAGGCGAGCGCTTGCCGGATGTCGGCTTCCTTCAGGTATGGATAGGCGGCGAGGATTTCGCTAAAGGAGTGGCCGGCGGACACCAGTCCGACGATGGTTCCGACGGTGACGCGCATGCTGCGGATGCAAGGCTTGGCGTCCATGAAGTTGGGGTCGCGAGTGATGCGGTCGAGGTTGGGCATGGCTGGTTTTATTGTAGGCGGAAAATGAGAAAGATCGGCGGCGGCGTTTTGAAAAGCTAGGATCTACCCAAGCATATGCTACCCGGCGTTAGAATAGGGCGAAGACGCTTGCAAGCGCGATTCTATATCGATCCAGCGACTGGCTTGCGGCAGATCCAAATCGCGAAGTGAACGAACAAGAGGTTATTGAGGTCGTAGAGAGTCCGCCGTTCACGACGCCAGGGCGTCTAACACAGCCTTGCGGTTCTTGGCGATGACGGCGAGGTAGGCGCGCGTAGTGGCGTCGGGTTTGCGGCGGCCTTGCTCCCACTCCTGAAGTGTTCGCGGATTGATGCAGAAGGCGCGCGCGAACTCCGCCTGAGACATTTTGGCCCGAGAGCGGATGCGCCGGACGTCGACTTCGTCGGGCAGGACGATGCGGCGGGTGGGAAGTTGGATCTCGCCTCTGACGTGCGCCAGTATCTCTCTGGCGCTCTGTTCCAGGGCCAGTCCGAGCTTGGTTCGTTTCCCAACTCTACTCTTGGATTTCCGCGAGGTCTTGGTCATTGCACTCAGCCAGGAAGAAATAAATCACCCGAATTCCGCCGCTCTTGCCTCGGCCGTGACGCGCCCAGCGAGCCTTTCGAAAACCGCCAGTGCGTGGAATCACCGGATGATGTTCAGGTGAGGAGGCGATGAAAAACTCCATTGCCATTCGCTCATCCTCCGTCAGCAACGCTGATACCTGAGATTCGTAGCCTGATAGGCCTACGATTTCAGCAATCACGTTCTCTCTATACTATACGTCATTGCCGTATAGCCGTCAAGCGGAATCGAAAGGGGTCCGCTATTCGTCGAAGACGCCTTCGTCACGCACGGGCAGGCGTGCTGCGGCGATTGCGGCTTCGAGTTCCTCGACGGCGGAGGGATCGGGATGGGGCATCGCCCGAAGCTTTCGCAGGAGTTCCTGCGGGGAGGCCGGCTTGTCGATGAGGGATTGCAAGCGCTTCACGGCCAGTTGTTCGACGCTCTTGTTCTGAGCGGCGGCAACCTGCTCCAGACTGCGGGCGAGATCGTCTGGAATCCGGATCGTCATCGCGTCTATTGTCTCAATACGGCGCTGGCCATGGGGCTGCCGGAAGCGAGGCGGTGCGGGCGCACGCTCAAGAGCTACACTGATCAACGTGCAGGTCAAGCTTCCGGCGGGATGGGACGAAGAGAAGGTGCGGCGAGTGCTGGCCTATTATGAGGCGCAGAGCGAGGAGGACCGCTGGTGGAAGACGAGGCCGGGGTGGAACCGTCCGAGACGGTCATGAATATTCCGCGTGAACTGGTGGCCAAGGTTCGGGAGCTGATTGCGAAGCGGCATGGGTGAGGATTCCGACTTGGCCGCGGGACTCGGGTGGCGGGAGATCGCGGTCGAGTCCGGCGCGCTGGATGACGAGGACGCCTAGCGTTTCGCCGAGAAGCGGGATGTGGTTCGCCGCATGGCTCGAGAAGCTCTCGAAGAAGACGAGCGGGGCGAAACGCTGCTTTTGACTTGATCAGTCCGAGAGCGCGCGGCGGCTCGTCTGAGCTATTCCATCTGAGCGCTGCGTGGGGGATCAAGATATCCCCCCTTTCTTCGGTTGCGAACCCAAATGCTGGTTGCGCCCCGACGCTCGCGCGCAATTTGCGAGCCGCTAAGCCGTGCGGAGCTTGCGGCGAACGACCAGCGCGAGGCCAAAGGCCATCGTCAGAAACAGACCGATGCTGCGCGGTTCGGGGACCGCGGCGCCGGCGCCGGCGTTCACGATGATCTGGTTGGTGGCGACGAGGTCGTCTGACTGAAACGCCTGGAGCGTGAATCGATAGGTGTCGTCGGCGTTGACGTCAAAGCCGGCAAGAAAACCGGCGAAGGACAAATTCTCCGAATTCTGGGCGCCGTAGGCGTCGGCCGGCTGAGGCGGCCCGTCAACCTCGGCGCCATTCCAATAGGCGTTATCCGGAATGAGCAGTGGATCGAACGCGTTCGAGGTGCCTTGGCCGATATCCTCGATCGTGAGCAGGTACGTAAAGGCGGATAGCAGATCGCTTCCGCCGCCGGCTTGCGTATTAATGGAAAATTCAAAGTCCCACTTCGCGCAACACCCCACCGCGCCAGTGGCGACGTCGTATACGTTGGTCGACGTGGGCGCCACCGGGCCAATGAACCGAAGATTGACACCCAAGCCGAGCTCGAGGTTGCCGACGGTATCGATGGTGAAACCCGAGTTGGGGTTGTCAGTGCCGTTGTAGAATCCGGGAGGGTCAGTCAAAGCGGCGTTGTAGGTGAAACTGTCGGCTTTTGCCGGGTTGATTCCCGCCACAAAAAACACGGCGGCAATGAAAGCTAACACGCTCAGTCGCTTCATTAGTCAGAGCTCCTTGTCAGGTTGAGATTTTTAACCACCGGAGTAATCGTGCAAGTGGACACAACAATATCATGCGATGCCTGATTTGTACATCGCTAAAACCATGAGATGTGCTGTTTTTCAGGAACGAAACGCAGCTTTAGTACTACGTGTAATTGATATGCAGATTACTCTTGTGAATTATGAGGCGCGACGCTGTGCGGTTCGGCGCGTTGTAACGCTAAGCGAGCGTGGTGGGGAATGTTTGCGCCGGAAAGTGTGGTCCGGCGCGTGCACGAAGTTTATCTGAAAAAGCCAAGGAGTTACTCGGAGTTACTCAATGAGACAACTATTGCGAGTGAAGCAAGCACGGGCGCGCGGCGTGGCGACGGTGGCCGGGGCGGCTGGCGCATTGGCGATCGGAGCATTCGCGATCGGGACGCTGGCGGTGGGCCGGTTGTTGCTGGTGAAGCTGCTGGTGGGCCGCGGCGAGTTCAAGTCGATCCACATCGATGAGCTAACGGTGACACGGCTGCGCGTCACCGATCTCAGTGTTAGCGAGACATTCATGGCGCCCGTTCCGCGTGAGACTAGCTTCTGAAGGGGAGCAGAGCGCGCAGGCGGCGATCGCGCAGGTAGAGTCCGCCCCACAGCAGGATGGCGACGTAGACGGGGAACAGGACGTAGCCGAACAGCGGGTTGGCGACGCGGACGTTGGTGGCGACGGCGCCGCCAAGGTAGCCCGTGACCAGGATCGCGCCGAGGACGGAGGTTTGGGGGATCGCGTAGAGCAGCGTTGAGATGAGCAGAGCGATTCCGATTCCGACGACGGTGTTTTCCGGGTAGCCCACCTGGACGGTGCCTTCCACGGCGACGCGGGCGCGGGCGACCTTCATGAGGGCGTCGAGCAGCAGAAAGGCGATAGTGAGGCCGCTCAGGACGCGGCCGGTCCGGACGGCTTTGGCGGCGCTAGCGCGCAGCGGGGTTGGGGCGGACGATTCAAAGTTTCGAGGGGCAGCCGGGATTTGTTCGGCAATCATTTGTGGTTCCTCCTTTTGGAGTTGTGCTCCATTGGTTAGTCGAACGGGAGGAAGCGAAATCGACAGGCCGGGGTGTCCAGAGTTGTGTTTCCGTTAGCGTCGCGCCGGACGAAGTCGCTCCAGCTCAGGACGTAGGAGACGCTCGGCCATCGATGGGTGTGGACGGGAACGGTGTGGCCGGGGGGAATTGTGGTGTCGAGCACGCGGACGGCTTCATTTTCGAGCAGCAGGCGATGGTACGCGGGGGCTGCGATCAAGGCGTCGAGGGTGTCGGGCCAGGGCCAGACTAGCTGGTTCGTCATGAATGGCTATTCTAGTTCACGCTGCTGGAACTGGGAAGGTTCCGTCTGTCCCCATCAGCCGCCGGCGATGGCGCCAAGAATGATGAACGGTTCGGCGCCGGTGGCGACAGCGTCGGGGAGCGGCGTGTCAGGCGGGTTGTGCGAGAGATCTTCGGCGCAGGCGAAGTAGCGCAGGAACGGGCGGCGCTGGCGCGTGACGTGATCGCGGATGGTGCCCCGCAGCATCGGATAGGACGCCTCGAGCGCATCGAGGATCGCGGAGGGCGTGGCGGGGCCCTGGATATCCAGGTTCACTTCCATGCCGACTTGCGCGAGATTCCGAAGATGCTGCGGCAGCACAACGCGGATCATTAGATGGTCTGAACCTCGATGGAGAGCACGCCGGGAAGGTCGTGCACGATGGCGTTCCAAGTGTCGCCCGAGTCGGCGGAGGCGTAGACCTGGCCGCCGGTGGTGCCGAAGTAGACGCCGCACTGGTCGAGCGAATCAACCGCCATGGCGTCGCGCAGAACGTTCACGTAGCAGTCCTGCTGCGGCAGGCCTTTGGTGAGCGGCTCCCAATCGTTGCCGCCGGTGCGGCTGCGATAGACGCGGAGCTGGCCGTCGATGGGGAAATGTTCGGAGTCGCTCTTGATGGGGACGACGTAAATGGTCTCGGGTTCGTGGGCGTGGACGTCGATGACGAAGCCGAAGTCGGTGGGCAGGTTGCCGCTGACCTCGCGCCAGTTGTCGCCGGCGTCGTCCGATCGCATCACATCCCAGTGCTTCTGCATGAACAGCGTGGATGGCCGCGAGGGATGCATGGCGACATGGTGGACGCAGTGGCCGACCTCGGCGGTGGGATTCGGCATCATCGCGGA
Organism: Terriglobia bacterium; assembly: GCA_963792065.1. GTDB lineage: Bacteria > Acidobacteriota > Terriglobia > Bryobacterales > Bryobacteraceae > Palsa-89. Next base: position 2,465,001 of record CAWBUU010000001.1, on the reverse strand, counting down.
GTGCAGGCCGCGATTGATCGGCTTCCAGGTTTTGCCGCCGTCGTCGGTGCGGAATGCGCCCGCGGCGGAGATGGCGATGTAGATGCGGTTGGGATTGGACGGATCGAGGATGATAGTGTGGAGGCACATGCCGCCGGCGCCGGGCTGCCATTGTGGACCCGTGCCCTGGCCGCGGAGTCCGTTCAGCTCGTTCCAGCTTTTTCCGCCGTCGGTGGTTTTGAAAAACGCGGCGTCCTCGATGCCCGCGTAGACGGTGTCCGGATCGCCGAGCGACGGCTCGAGATGCCAAACGCGTTTGAACTCCCAGGGGTGTGGCGTGCCGTCGTACCACTGGTGCGTGCCGGTGTCGCCGTCGTAGACGAACTTGTTGTCGACGGGTTCCCAGGTTTTGCCGCCATCGTTGGATCGCTGGATCAACTGGCCGAACCAGCCGCTGGTTTGGGACGCGTAGATTCGATTCGGATCGACAGGCGATCCTTTCAAGTGGTACAGTTCGAAGCCCGCGAAAAACGGGCCGCTGACGTCCCACTTCTGGCGCTTGCCGTCCGAGGTCAGGATGAACGCGCCTTTGCGCGTGCCGACCAGTACGCGTACTCCGGTTTTGTTTTCTGGCATGAACGCTCCTCCATTGAGTAGAACGAATGGCCGGCGCTCGGATCGACATGCCGGCGAGATTTTTCCGCGCTCTACGTGGCGCGACTGTGGTGTCCGGCAAAAGCCGCGGTGCGGGAATCCTCCGGCATGCCGGGGAGTTCGATGACAGGCCGGACTTCGATAGTGCCGAAGCGGGCGCCGGGGATGCGGGCGGCGATGGCGATGGCCTCGTCCAGATTCCTGGCGTCGATCATGAAGTAACCGCCGAGCTGCTCGCGAGTTTCGGCGAAGGGGCCATCGGTGACCAGGCGCTTGCCGTCGCGGATGCGGACGCTGGTGGCGGTGGCGGTGGGGTGCAGCGGGGAAGCGTCTATATAATGACCGCTCGCGGCGAGCGAGTGCGTGAGCTGGGTGGATTCGACGTAGCAGTGCTGGCGCTCGTCGTCGTTGAGGGCTTGCTCGTCCAGGTAAACCAGCAACATGTAGCGCATTGGTGAGCCTCCATGGGTGAGTCGAACGGCGGGCGGTGGAATCGACAGCCCTCTGAAAGATAATTTACCATCTGGTTGTGCAACGGGAAGCGGACGCGGCGGTTGAAGAACTGTACCGGTCGGATTGGGGGCGGATTGTAGCGTCACTGATCCGGCTGGTGGGCGATTTCGAGATCGCGGAAGAGGCGGCGCAGGAGGCGTTTGCGGCTGCGGTGAACCAGTGGCGCGAGTCGGCGGTGCCGGAGTTTCCGCGCGCGTGGATCATTCAAACGGCGCGGAACAAGGCCATCGACGTGATCCGGCGGCGGGCGCGATTCAACAAAAAGGTGGATCAGTACGCGGCCGAGTTGACGCAGACGGTGGAGCAGCCGGAGTATGATCCGGACGAGATCGCGGACGATCGGCTGCGGCTGATCTTTACGTGTTGTCACCCGGCGCTGGCGCCGGAGGCGCAGGTGGCTCTGACGCTGCGGACGCTAGGGGGCTTGGAGACCGACGAGATCGCGCGGGCGTTTCTGGTGCCGGAGCCGACCATGGCGCAGCGGTTGGTGCGGGCCAAGCGCAAGATTCGTGACGCGGCGATTCCGTACGAAGTTCCGGGAGCGGGCGATCTGGCAGAGCGGCTGGATGCGGTGCTCGCGGTGATTTATCTGATATTCAACGAAGGCTATGCGGCGACGCGCGGCGAGTCGCTGGTGCGGATCGATTTGTGCGCGGAGGCGATTCGGCTGGCGCGTCTGGTGCGAACGTTGATGTCGCCGGATCCGCCGGCGGAGGCGACCGGGTTGCTGGCGCTGGTGCTGTTGCACGATTCGCGGCGCGATGCACGGTTGGATGCGGCGGGCGATATCGTGGTGCTCGAGGAGCAGAATCGGAGCCGATGGAATCGGGAACAGATCGCGGAGGCGCTGCCGCTGGCTGCCGAGGCGTTGGGACGAGGCGGAGGCGCGTACGCCGTGCAGGCGTCGATCGCGGGGCTGCACTGCCGCGCGGGGCGAGCCGCGGATACGGACTGGGCGCGGATCCTGCAGTTGTACGATCTGCTGGAGCGGATGCAACCGACTGCGGTGGTCTCGCTGAATCGCGCGGTGGCGGTGGCGATGGTGCGGGGGCCCGCGAGGGACTGGCGCTGATCGATGAGCTGGCGGCGGCGGGCGATCTGGAGGGCTATCATTTGCTGGAAGCAGCGCGCGCGGATTTGTTGCGTCGCATGGGATCGCGCGAGCAGGCGGCGAAGGCGTACGAGCGGGCGCTCGCGTTGGTGAGCAACGATAGCGAGCGGCGGTTTCTGGAGCGGCGGCTGCGGGAGATGCAAGCCCCGTAGCGCAAAGGAGCAGCGGGTTCGTATTTGCTGATGGACTAAAGTGAAGAGAGGAGAACTGAGAATGATCTTTCGAGATCGAACGACGAATCCGGTCTTCCTGATGCGCATCGGGATGTTGTTTCTGGTTTTCGCGTCGCTGTGGGTACGGTTAGTTCATCCGACGGCGCGCTTCTCCGATGGGATCGTGGACGGAGTGAGCGGTCTGCTGTACGGGATCTCGATCGGGCTGCTGATGCTGAGCGTGTGGAGGCGCGGGCGGAGAGTGTAGATATTTGCGCGATGAGTGTGGCCGGCACTGGAGAGTCGCCGGTGTTGGTTTCCGAGGAAGTGGAGCAGCCGCGGCCCGGGCCAGGCGAAGTGCTGTTCGATCGCGCCAGCTTCGCGCCGGAGAGCGCGTGCTGTCGGCGCGCAACCTGGATTTCGTGTCGGGGCTGGGCGCCGAGCGAGCGATCGATTACCAGTCGACGCGCTTCGAAGATGCCGCCCGCCAGGTCGACGTTGTGTTTGACACGGTGGGCGGCGAAACGCTGGAACGTTCGTGGAGCGTGCTCAAGCCGGGCGGCCGCATGGTGACGGTGGCGGCTGTCGCGACATCCGCGGGCTAGTGCTCGCGCAATGGCTGGTAGCCGACGCCCGGTGGGTCGTAGGTTTGGGTGCCGACGATTACGTCTGATCCGGGCTTGCGCCAATAGTGACTGCTACCGTTGTCGACAGTCCAGGATTCGCCGGTGTCCGGATCGACGACATCGGTGACTCCGCGGCGAGCATTGGCGTCGCGGCGAAAGACCTCGTCGTTGGTCTTCCATTTGTTCTCGAAGGTCTTGCGAATGGTCGAGGAGATCTGCTGGTTAGTCTCTGCGACGATCTGCGATGTCGACATGGTGACGCCCTGCTGCATGCGCACCCACTCAGGATTGAGCCGCATCGAGGCGGCCAGGTGCAGCATCGCGGCTTCGGCCAGCGCAGCTTTGCCGGGCGCGGCCACGTAACCCAGCACGCGATCCACGTTCCAGATTCCGCCGCCAGAGCCGGAAGCGGCCAACGTAGCGACCAGATAGTAGCCCTGCCAAGGTTGTCCGTTGCGAGTGCACGTAAAGGCAACTTCGCCGGCATCCTCGCGCACGCTCTGTCCCATGGCGCCGAACTGAGCATAGAGGGCGTTGATGGATGTCGTGAGGTCCGTGCGCGGCGTCCGCCGGGTGATGGTGACGCCGGAGCATGCGATCTGACGCGCAAGTATCGTGCGGACGTAGTCTTCGGCGAACACTGCGCCGGGTTCGTAGCGCCGGACCATCATGCGCACGCCGTAGCCTGGGGAATACCAGGAGCCTTCGCGGAATCCGCCCATGGCGAGTATCTGATTCGGAACCGTGTAGGGTGGCAGATCGGCATCGCCCCAGCTCACCCGGACATCCTGATCGGGCGAGATCGATACCAGAGCGCCGCGTGTGTCCACGGGAGCGAAGCGGAACAGGCCTCCCGAGCTTTTCCAGCTTTTCGGAACCTCGGCGGAGAAAGCGGTTTCACGAGGATCGACAAAGCGGGCGAAGGTGAGGCCCGGCTGGTGAGACAAAACTTTCGCGGGCACGGCACGCTCGGAGCAGGCCAGCGGAATCACGGCGCAGATACACAGGGCGAAAAGAATGAGGGTGCGGGTCGTTATCGATACAGCACTCATGATCGACATATCGGCTGAAGTGATGGCTTCCTGCGTGGCCGGTGGCAGCTACTGAGCGACGGGCTCCGCGGCGGCCGGGAGCAGACGGTCGGTCTTTTCGACCTGATCCGGATATTCCGACTCGGCGAAGTCGACGCCCTTGGCACTGATGGTGTACTTGGCGTTGTCGCTGCGCATGATGAGCCCGTTTTCCTTGAGATACCAGAGCGAGAACTCCAAGTGTTCACGCGGGCAGCCCAACATGTCTTCCAGATCGAAGAGAGTCATGGTGGGATGGACAGGGTCGTTTCTGCGGGCGGTGTAGAGCAACTCGAGAATGCCGCGGCGCTTGGTTTTTTCGGCGGTCTTTCCGTTGAGCGCCTTGCCTTGATCGAAGATCTGCCAGCGCAGCATCCGGTTGGCCTGGTAGTTGACGTCGTAGGCGGCGCGCTTTTCCGGATCGCTGAGCACCTTGTAGGCGTCGGCGACCTCACGGAAAGCCTTGTCGTCGCCGCTGGTGGTGTTGTCGGGATGATAGCGCTGGGCGAGCAAACGGAACACGCGATGAATCATGTCCGGGTCCGCCTTGGGACTGATCTGCAGTATTTCGTAGTAGTCGGGAATGGAATCCGCCGGCTTTTCGACGCTTTCCTTGCGTTCCTCAAACCGCAATCCGGCGCGGTAGCCGTCGGCGATGGAGACGCAGTGCACGACACGCGCCTTGCCCTTGCCGTTCAGACCGAGACTGGCGGGGCCTTTGACGCCCACCAACTCGTCTTCGCGCAGCCAGAACGGGATTTCGACGCCAATGCCGGTGTCGCCGACATCGACGACCCGCGCGCGCACTTCGCCCGAGCGGCCGGGGACATTCTCGAGCATCACCCACATGGGCTCGGTACCGCGGGGCACTGCTTTGCGAGGTTTTCGGCGGCGTTCAGACGATTGTGACATCGAGCGTGTCTTCTGAGTTTTTATCGGCAGTTCTCAGGTAGAATCTTAGGCTGGAGATCAGTATTTGACCCCACCCATTCCCGACGAACAAATCGAGCGTTTACAACCGGTTGTCGACGCGCTACTAGCCGACCTGCGACGCCGCGCACTGACTCTGAACCCCCAGGTTGTCATGTCACTGACATATGACCCTGAGCCTTCCTCGGCCGAGTCTAAGGCGGACCATTGACGATTCGCGAGGCGGCAGCCGGGCTTCGAGGGCGCAGAGTGTCGTCGGTGGAGCTGACCAGCCAGTGCCTCGACCAGATTGCGAAGCTCAACCCGAGGCTCAACGCTTTCGTGACCGTGACTGCGGAGGCAGCGCGATCTCGGGCGCGGGAACTGGACGCGGAGTTGGCAAGCGGCCGCGATCGAGGACCGCTGCACGGCATTCCCATCGCGCACAAGGATCTGATCCGGACCCGGGGCGTGCGAACCACGTCGGGATCGAAGCTCTTCGCCGATTTTGTGCCGGAGTCGGACGCGGCGGTGGTGCGAAAGCTGGACGCGGCGGGCGCCGTGATGGTGGGCAAGACCGGCCTGCACGAGCTGGCGTACGGGATCACGTCGGACAATCCACATTTCGGCACGATCCGGAATCCGCATGACGCCGAGCGATCGCCGGGCGGATCGAGCGGAGGGTCGGGAGTCGCTGTGGCGACCGAGATGGTGTACATGGCGACCGGAACCGACACCGGCGGATCGATCCGGATTCCTGCGTCGTTCTGCGGCGTGGTGGGGCTGAAGCCAACCTTCGGACTCGTGGATGCGAGCGGAGTGCAGCCGCTGGGGTTCAGCCTGGATCACATCGGTCCGTTGGCGCGAACGGTGGCGGATGCGCGTGTTGCGTTCGAGGCGATGGCGGGTGCATCGCGGCGGCGCGCGTCGCGAGATGAGGTGCAGGGAATGCGGGGCGCGCGCATCGGGCTACCGGAAAATTTCTATTTCGATCACGTGTCGGCCGAGGTGAAGGACGCAGTGCGCCGGGCCGCGCGACAGGCCGAGCAACTGGGCGCGCGCGTGTCACCGGTTCGCGTACCCGACATCGACGCATTGAACACGGTGGGGCGCGTGATTCTTTTGGCGGAAGCATCGGCGCTGTACGAGCCGTATTTCGACCGGCGCGGCGATTTCGGCGCGGACGTGCTGGCGCTGCTCGACCAGGGACGCATGGTTCCGGCCACTGACTATGTCAACGCGCAGCGGCTGCGGCGCCGCGCTGGTAGACGAGTTTCGCGCGCTGTTCGATTCGATCGATTGCCTGTTCACGCCCGCGACGCCAATCACTGCGCCGCGCATCGGTCAGCAGCAGGTGGAACTCGACGGCGAAATGCTGGACACGCGCATCGCAACGACGCGACTCTCTCGCGGGATCAACGTGCTCGGCTTCCCGGCGCTCGCCATGCCGTGCGGACACTCGCGCGACGGTCTGCCGATCGGTTTGCAAATGGTGGCGCGTCCATTTGACGAAGACCTCCTGCTCATGCTCGGAGAAGCGATCGAGCCGCTGTTAGCATCGTGACGGTCAGGCATACGCTCCCATAGATCAGTCGGCATATGCGCAGTCCTGTATCGAGAGGATTTAGATTCCTATCGCACGCGGCTATAATCGACCTGACTCAAGACGTCGCTTCACAACAAGAATGAAATGCAAGGAGGACTCATGACAGCTCAAAGAAAAAACGGCCGACCCGCACGAGCCGTTTTCGTATTGATTTGGGGCGCCTGAGATCGCGAGGGTGCGCACCCCGGCGGCGCATATAACAATGTTAGCGCCGCGGCTGGACCCGGAATTGCACAGAGTATCGCGGAGGATTTTTATGCGACACGCCATCTGGGCAGTTCCGGCGATCCTGCTTACTGTACAAGCATCGATTGGGGCTGCGGAAGTAGACAAGATTTCGCGCGGGACCGAGATCTCGGTCCGAACCATCGAGCCGATTCGTCTGAATCACTGGGACCGCGGTAGGATTTACCAGGCTGAAGTGGCGCGTAACGTTTACGCCACCGATGGAGATGTGGCGTTTCCACGCGGCGCGCGGGCCGAGTTGATCGTGCGCGATCTGGGTCACAATGAGATGGTGCTGGACCTGGACTCGGTGATCGTCAACGGCCGGCGCTTTGTGGTGGATACGAGCGGTCCCGGCGTTCCCATTCAAACGGGACATGAGCGGGAAGGCGTCGGCGGCAATGAGCGCACGGCCAAGTACGTCGGAGGCGGCGCGATCATCGGCAGCATTATCGGCGCGATCGCGGGCGGCGGAAAAGGCGCGGCCATCGGCGCGGCTGCGGGAGCGGGCGCCGGTGCGAGCACGCAAATGCTGACACGCGGGCGCGAGATCCACGTGCCGCCCGAATCGCTGCTGACTTTCCGGCTCGACCGGCCGCTGCGCTACGTCGACTACGCCGATCGCGACTACTACGATCGCGGCGGTCATCGCTACCACGACTATTGGAGTCACGATCACCGCTAGTAAGCGATAGAATGGCGGGTATGACCAACGACCAAGCCGAATTTCTTCTCACTCAGGTATACCTGCCGCAGATTCAAAACGAGCGCCAGGCCACGCGGCGCGTGATCGAAGCCATTCCGGCCGACAAGTGCGGCTGGAAACCGGACGACAAGGCCAAGGGCGCGCTGGATTTGGCCTGGCATCTTGCAGCGAGCGAATGCTTTTTCCTGAACGGAGTGGCGAGCGGGAAATTCGACACCGGCGGCGGGGCGATGCCGGATTCGATCAAGACGCCGGCGGACGTGCTCAAGTGGTACGACGATAACGCGCCCAAGGCGACGGCTGCGGTGTCGGCGCTCAAGGGCGACGCGCTGACGCGCATGATCGATTTCCGGGGAGTGTTCAATTTTCCCGCCATCACTTTTCTCGGCCTGATGAGCAATCACTCGATCCATCATCGCGCGCAGCTTGCGACTTATTTGCGGCCAATGGGGTCGAAGGTGCCGAAGATTTACGGCGGCAGCGCGGACGAGCCGATGCAGGCTCCGGCGGCGAAGGCGTAATATCCGCAAGACCAAGCGTTCACGAGAGTGTGAACGCGGCGCGTAGGAATGCGTGCGCCTCAAGAACGCGCCACAGCAAGCTCAGAGTGCGTGTGCCACGCGGCTTGGTAAACTGACATTTGGCCGCGTCCACTAAATCGCTACCGCTCTCCGGCGAATCCCAGGCGCTCGTCAGGCTGCTGGCCGAGTCCGCCGACTCAGGCGCCCTGCGTGACGCACTGCCGTGGTTCGTACGCGAGAAGCAGTGGATCAACGAGCAGCACCTGCAGCTCTCGCGCGTGGCGGCCCCGACGTTCTTCGAACAGAAGCGTGCCGAGTGGATGCTGGCGCAATTCCGGGCGATCGGATGTGTCGCGCGCATTGACCGGGGCGGCAACGTGATCGCGCATCCGGTGGAGAATCGCGAAGGCCCCTACATTGCCCTGACGGCGCATCTCGACACGGTGCTCGCGCCGCGCACGAATGAAGATATTTTCGTCGCGCCCGACGGCCGGCTGAACGGTCCCGGCGTTTCGGACAACGGCGCGGGGCTGGCCGCGCTGCTCGCCATCGCGCGCGTGATCGCGGCGTTTCCCGACCTGCAGGAAATTTTCCACCGGCTGGTCTTCATCGCCAACGTCGGCGAAGAAGGCGAGGGCAATCTGAGCGGAATGCGATACCTGTGCCGGCAGTCGAGCACTGGCAGCCGCATCCAGGCGTTCGTGATTCTGGACGGCCCCAACAACGACCACATCACGTCGCAAGCGCTGGCCAGCCGCCGCTTCGACATCAGCATCACGGGGCCGGGCGGCCATAGCTGGAGCGACTACGGGATCGCGAATCCCGTGCATGCGTTGTCGCGCGCCATTGCCTACTTCACCGAGCATCGCTTGCCCGGCAGCGGCAGCCCGCGCTCGTCCTACAACTTCGGAATCATCGAAGGCGGATCGAGCATCAATTCGATTCCCACGCAGGCGCGCACCAAGGTGGACATTCGCTCGGAGAGCTCGGCCAAGCTGGAAGAGATCGCGAACCTGCTGACTACGTCGGTGGAGCGCGCGCTGGAGTCGGAAAACGACCGTGCCAGCGGCGGCAAGGTGGCGGCGAAGATCAAAGAGATCGGGTCTCGGCCGGCCGGGCGGCTTGCCGACGACGCCCACATTCTGCAGTGCATGCGCGCGGTGGACGCGCATCTCGGCATCCGCTCGCATCTGGACTGCGCATCGACCGACGCCAACATTCCGCTGTCGATGGGACTGGCGGCGATATCGATCGGCGCGGGCGGACAGGGCGGCGGCGCGCACACGCCGCGCGAGTGGTTCCATCCCGAGGGCCGGGAGCTAGGTCTGAAACGAATCCTGCTCACGCTGCTGCTGCTCTCAGGCGACTTCCCCGCCCCGGGCGCGGAACTCGGGCGGCGCGGCGGCAATGGATCCCGGAACGGAGGATGAAGGGCGACAAGCCGCCCGGCTGGTTCGTCGACCTGAGTCTGGTCGGCATCGCGCTGATCTGGGGCACGACCTTCGTGCTGGTGAAGCGGGCGCTCGACGACGTTTCCACGCTGCTCTTCCTGACGCTGCGATTCCTGGCCGCCACGGTTGCACTGGCGGTGGTGTTTCGCAAACAGTTCGCGAGCGCCGATGCGAGACGCAGCATCCGGGGTGGAATGCTCGCGGGGTTCTGCCTGTTCAGCGGTTACGTGCTGCAGACCTTCGGGCTGAAGTACACGTCGGCATCCAAGACCGGTTTCATCACCGGGCTCTATATTCCGCTGGTCCCGCTGGTCGCGGGTCTTATCTATAGGAAGCGTCCACAACTGGCCGAACTGGCCGGAGTCGCGCTGGCCTTCGCCGGCCTGGCGCTCATGACCATCGAGCGCGACATCCTGGACGTCGGCCGCGGCGATCTACTGGTGGCAGGATGCGCGGTGGCGTACGCGTTTCACATCGTGGTGCTGGGGCGATTCGCCGGATCGGGCAACCCAGGCGTGCTGGCGGTGACGCAGATCGCGGTGGCGGCGGTGCTCAGCAGCGCGACGTTCTGGTGGGCCGAGCCGGTGCGGGTGAAGTGGTCGCCGGCGTCTGGATCGCGCTCGGCGTCACCAGCCTGCTGGCCACCGCGCTGGCGTTCGCGGTGCAGACCTGGGCGCAGCGGTGGTCGAGCCCCACCCGCACGGCACTGATTTTCTCGACGGAACCGGTGTTTGCCTGGGCTACGTCTTATATGCTTGCGGGCGAGGTGCTTTCGCGACGCGGGATGGCCGGAGCGGCTCTGATTCTCGCAGGAATTCTGCTGGTAGAGCTGAAGCCGCGCGGCGTTTTGGCCGACAAGAAGCTAGAAACGTGAAACAGGAAGCGAGTATAGTGGTTATAGTTGGTTTCGCGGTCCGTTAAGAAAGGTGAAGACAAGACCATGCGGTGGTACAAGGCAATGCGGCAGCAGAAATTGCTGTCTTTGAGTCTCCTGCTCATCACGCTCTCCATCGGGATCGTGATCGGAACGCTGCTTAACACGGGCGTGCATGCGGCCAAGGGACAGGCCGCCGCCCCGGACGCCACGCCGCTGGTGGTGCCCAGTCCGACGCAGCTTGGCAACGAGTTCACCAAGCTCGCGCAGAGGCTGGAGCCTTCGGTGGTTTATATCACCGCCGACTACACGCCGCGTGTCGCGCAGGACAACCCGCACAAGCGCGAACAGCAGGTAGATCCGGACCAACCGCCGGGAGACGGCGATGGCGACGGCCTGGATCTGTTCCGCAAATTCTTCCGCAACGGTCCTTCGCAAGGTGACGCTCCGCCGCGCGCCTTCCGGCAGGAGCAGTCCGGCACCGGGTTCATCGTCGACAAGAACGGATACATCATCACCAATCACCACGTGATCGCGAAAGTGGATCACATCAAGGTGAAGCTGCACAACGACGACGCCGAGTATCGGGCCCGAGTGATTGGAATCGACGCGGAAACCGACTTGGCTGTGATCAAGATCGATTCGCAGAAGCCATTGACGCCGGTGACCATCGGCAATTCCGACTCCGTGCAAGTGGGCGACTGGGCAGTGGCGATCGGTTCGCCATTCGGTCTGGAAGCTTCCGTGACCGCGGGAATCGTGAGCGCGCTGGGCCGCGACATCGGCGGGCAATTGCAGTTGCAGCGCTTCATTCAAACCGACGCGGCCATCAATCCGGGCAATAGCGGCGGTCCGCTGCTGAACATTCAGGGGCAAGTGATCGGCGTCAACACCATGATCGCGACCCAGAGCGGCGGATATCAAGGCATCGGCTTCGCGCTGCCAATCAACATGGTGGCACGAGTTTATAACGACATTATCAAGACCGGGAAAGTGACGCGCGGGTCCATCGGAATCTCCTGGCAGAAGACCGACAAGCCGGAGTTGTTGAAGGCCCTGGGCGCCAACCACGGCGTTTTGGTGGACGCCATTCAGAAAGGCGGCCCGGCCGAGAAGGCCGGCATCAAGTCGGAAGACATCATCGTTGCCATGAACGGCAAGCAGGTGAAGGACGGCGATGATCTGGTATCGCGCGTGGCGGATACACCGGTTGGATCGCAGGTTACGCTCACGGTGGACCGCAACGGCAAGCACGAGGACTTCAAGGTCACCATTCTGGATCGGGCCGAGGTATTCAAGAACGATCCCCGATTCGCAGGATTGCAAAACGACGTCGAAGAGCCGGCCAAGCCGGAGGAGCCGACGTCGGCGCAATACAAGTTCGGCATCAAGCTGCATGCACTGACCGACGCCGAGCGGACCGGCATAGGGATCGAAGGCAAGAACGGCCTGGTGGTCCGCAGTGTGGACGAAGGTTCGTTCGCCGAGGATATCGGCTTGCTCGAGAACGACGTGATTCTATCCATCAACCGGCAGGCGGTAACGACGGTGGAAGACGTCATTCGGGTGCAGTCGACGTTAAAGCCCGGCGACGCAGTGGCATTCCGCGTGATGCGTCAGAATCCCGCGGTTCGCGGCCGGCACGCCCGGATATACGGCGATCAACGTGTTCGGAACGCTGCCGGCTCGCTAGACCCTTGCCGCTGTCACTTCCAGTTCAGCAGGCGCGACGTGAGTTTGCGCTTGAAGGTGCGCGCCTTGCGAGTGCGGTTGATCCAGACCGTGCTGATGAGCAGGAAGGCGAGCAAGGCCAGCATGCCAGCCACCGCGGCAAGATCTGCGGTGATTGAATTCATAGTCAACTTTCGGCAGATGCGCGCCGGTTCATGAGTGGGAATCCCGGGTCGATGCGCGTAGGCGCGCCCGGCATTGTTGCTTAGGGCATTCAGAATAGATCCTCGCGCGGCACCCCTCGGATCTCAACCCGCGCTCAGGCGAGCGGTGGAACCCGGCTAGGGGGTTTTACGTATGATTTGCGGAGGGCCGATGCGAACCGTCCTTGTCCTTGCAGGCATTCTGATCGCGGGAACCTTCGAGGCGACTGCCCAGACTGGTGTTATCCTGAGCCACGATTTCAAAGGCGACACGGCCGGCTGGGCGGCCATGGGGCCGGGGGCATCAGTCCGGGCGGACTCCGGAGCGGGCCGGGACGGCGGCGGCGCGCTTTCCCTCGAATACCAGCCGAGCACGGGCAAGATCGCGGGCGCGGTGCTGCCGGTGCTCGGTCGCCTCACGAGCATGCAGCGGATTCGCTTTGCGGTCCATAGCGATCACGACACCGCGGTCGCGCTGCTGTTGAGCGAACGGAAGCCGGGCGGTGACTACACGGCCTGGTTCTGGGCTCCGGCCGGCGTATGGCAACCGGTGGAGTTGACGCTCGCGGATTTCAGCGCGAATTCCGGGCCCAACGACGCCGTGGATCCGGATCACAAGCTGGACGCCGATCAGGTGCAGGGCGTCGGGCTATTCGATCTGGCGTGTGTCTTTTCGGCGATGACGACGCGTCCGGATTTTCCGATCGCGGTGTCGAAGCCGACCGGTCGCATACGCTGCTGCTCTCGGGCTTCCAGGTGTTGAGCAGCGGCGGAAACGAGCGACGTTCGCCGGCGGCGGGCGCGCAGACCATCGACGCATTCGACCGCGGATTTCTCGAGTGGATCACGCTCGGCGGCATGACACTCCGGCTGAACGGCAAAGGCGGGCCGCTCGGGACGCCGGAGCTCGAAGCGGCCTATGAACAGACCGACGCGAGATACGCTCTTCTTGTCCGGCGCCTTTCGAACCTCGACCTTTCAAAAGCCGGACGGCTGGCGTTCGATGTCGCGTCCGAGCGCGACGCGGTACTGGTAGTATCGTTGGAACTCAACGCTCCCGGCCACAGCGACGGACCGCGCTACAATTTGACCATCTTTCCGCCAGCGGATCGAAAACCGTTTCACGTCAACCTGCGCTTGGCTGACTTCGAGCACGATCCAAATTCGACGGTTCCCGGCCTGGCACATGTCGACGCGTCGCGATTGAAGTCGATCGCGATTAGCGACATTACCGCGGCTGGCGGCGGCGAAAGCGCTCGGAACACCATCTGGATTGGGAATCTCGAAGCCTTGCCCGAGTGAGTCTGGCGCATATTCGAGCGCCGCACTATCCCACTCTGTTACAATTAGTTACAACTGTGCCGATGAAGTAAAGCTTCGGCGGGCTGCCATGGACCTCGATCAACTGCGTACGTTTCTCGAGATTGTCCGCTTGAAGAGTTTCTCGAAAGCGGCGCAGACCTGCTTCCGCACCCAACCGGCCATCAGCGCGCAGGTTCGACAGCTCGAGCAGGAGCTTGGCACCGCGCTATTTGAACGCCTCGGTACCCGAATCTCGTTGACCACGGCCGGAAAAATCTTCGCCGAATACGCCGAACAGATCCTCGACCTGAGGCGGCGCGCGCAGGACTCCATTCATGAGCTGGAGCGCGTGCCGCGCGGCGAACTGGTGATCGCGGCCAACGAAGCGACCTGTATTTATGTGCTGCCGCGCGTCTTCTCCGAGTACATGAAGAACTACCCGAACGTGCAGCTCTCGGTGGAGCGGTCGTACGGAGCGCGCGTCGTCGAAGCGGTGATGGACAACCTGGCCGACTTCGGAATCACGCAGCTTCCCATCACGGAACGAAAAGTCCAGGTGGTGGAGATTCACTCGGACGAAATTATCCTGCTGCGTGCCGGCCAAGCATCCGCTGGCGTCGAAGCGCAGCGTGATGGCGCGCGACCTGATCGGCCAGCCGCTGCTGCTGCCGAAATCCGGAACCACGCGCGCGCGTCTAGACGTATGGCTGGAAGCGGTGGAAAGCGACATTCAGATCTCGATGGAGCTGGACTCCACCGAGATGATCAAGCGGTTTGTGATGGCGGGATTGGGCGCGTCGTTCCTGGCGGCTTCCAATTGCCGCGAGGAAGTGGCGAATCGAAAGCTGGCGGCCGTGCCGCTGGGACCCGAGCCGATGTATCGCAAGGTGGCGCTTATCCATCGCAAGGATAAAGCGCTGTCGAAAGCCGCGCTGGGGTTTATCCAGGTTATATTAGAACATGCAGGGAGCGAGAATCCGTCGGCCGACCTGACCAAGGTTCCGGCGGCGCTCACCACCTGAACGAGAGAACGAGGCGTCTGATGTCCCGCGTCACTTTGAAGAGCTCTACGATCTTTATCTCCGTCGGCAACAAGACGGAAGTTTACCGATCCGTGGACGACGTGCCGCCTCCGCTGCGCAAGCAGCTCGAACAATCCACCAATGGCATCCACTCGGCGACCATTCTGATCGCGGACCGCAAGGGCAAGGAAGAGATCGTGCGGGCCGTGCGGGGATTGCCGTCCGCCCTGCGGTCCCGCGTGAGCGCGTCGCTCGGCGAAGAAGCGACGGAGCCGCGGGCTGGCATCCAGTGGCCGGCGCTGTGCCGGAACTGGGCGGAGTTCGTGATGCCCTGGGCCATCGGCTTCGCCGTGTGGCTTTTGTTCAGCACCAAGTACTAAGCTCACATTCAATCGCTGCGAGCCGATGAGCTCACTATGGAGAAGCGGCTCGAGCCGTGCGTCTACTGTTATCAACCGGCGGAATTGAGACTGTTGGACGCGGACGGCTATTCTCTGCCTGGTCATGTCATTCATCTGGACGGCAAGAACTTACGCATTGTTGTCGACAGGCTGGTGGAAGTGAATCAGCCGGCCAGCATTCGCGTTGGTGACTGGATGGGTTTCGGTGAAGTTTCCTATTGCCAACCTGAGTATTCACACTACGCCATCGGCTTGGAACTTGATCAGGTGGTAATCGGCCTGAACGAACTGGATGCGTTGCGGCGCAATCGGCTGCGTGAGGGCATCGAATCTCGGCCGCCGCGCTGAGCTACTTCAATTCGACAAAGGCGAGCAGCTTCTGGCGCAGCTTGGTCGCGGTTTGGGCGTCGGGTGCGACGATCAGGATGGTGTCGTCGCCGGCGATAGTGCCGACCACTTCCGGCCATTCCTGTTTGTCAAGCGCGACGGCCAGGGCGTTGGCATTGCCGGGCGAGGTTCGGAGGACTAACAGGTTCTGCGCGACGCGGGCGTCTTGCAAGAATTCGCCGGCGACAGTGGCGAGATCGGGTCCGGCGGCGGCCGAGGCGGTCAAGTGGCGATAGCCCTCGGGCGTTTTGAGCAGGCCGAGCTCGCGGATGTCGCGCGACAGCGTGACCTGAGTGGTCTTGATCCCGTGGGTGTTCTTGAGTTCGCTCGCCAGGTCCTCCTGTGTGAGGATCCGCTTCGAGCGGATCAGCTTGAGGATCTGTCCCTGGCGATAGGTCTTGTTCATCGCGTCCACTGCTTCAAGCGCGCTTCCGCCTCGGCGAGCGCGAGTGCGACGGCCGCGGGTCCGGTGCCGCCGGGAATCTCGCGAGTCTTCATACCCTCAGTCGGAAGCAGCAGGCGCGCGATGTCGGATGTGAACTCGGGCGCGAACGCGGCGAGGTCAGCGGGCGTCCAATCGGCGGGCTTCTTTCCTTGCTTGACGCTTTCAAGCACGAGCTTGCCAACCAATTGATGCGCGCGATGGAACGGCGTGCCGGCGCGTGCCAGTGCTTCGGCGAGGTCGGTGGCGACGGCCCAGCTTTCTTCGGCGGCCTGCGCGGGTTTGCCGGCGTCGAGGCGCGTCGATTCGATGACCACTTGCATCATCTCGAGCGACGCGGTCAGCTCATCTGCTGCTTCGAAAATGGGCTGCTTGTCTTCCTGCATGTCGCGGTTGTAGGTCATCGGCAGACCTTTCATCGTGACGAACAACGAGTTAAACGCTCCGAAGACGCGGCCAGTTTTGCCGCGGATGAGCTCGAGGGAGTCGGGATTCTTCTTCTGCGGCATCAGGCTCGACCCGCTGGTGACGCCGTCGCCGAGTTCGAGCCAGCCGAACTCGTCGGTCGAATAGAGAATCCAGTCTTCGGCCAGACGGCTGAGGTGCAGCATGGTCATGGAGGCGGCATAGAGGAAGTCGAGCGCGAAGTCGCGATCGGCGGAGACGTCCATGCTGTTGCGCGTGATTTCGTCGAAGCCAAGCTCGCGCGCGATGGCATCGCGATCGAAGGGAAAACCGGCGCCGGCGAGCGCGCCCGATCCGAGCGGCATGACGTTGGCACGGCGGCGGGCGGCGGCGAGCGACTCACGGTCGCGCGCGAACATCTCGAAATACGCGAGCAGGTAGTGCGACCACAGCACCGGCTGCGCGCGTCGAGTATGTGTGTAGCCGGGGATGACGGCGTGCGGATATTTGCGCGCCATCGCGAGCAGGGCGGTCAACATGGAGACGAGGCGCGCAAGAATCGAATCGATCTCTTCGCGCAGCCACAGGCGCACGTCGAGCGATACTTGTTCGTTGCGGCTGCGGCCGGTGTGGATCTTGTCGGCCAGCTCGCCCGCGCGATCCTTGAGCTTGCGGATGACCAGCGTGTGGACGTCTTCGTCAGTCGCGTCGTCGAAGAAGCCGGGATCGCTCGCGGCGGCGGCGCGTATTTCATCGAACGCCTTGACCAGCGCGGCTGACTCGGTGGCGGTCAGGATGCCGACTCGCTCGAGAGCTCGGGCAAAGGCCTGCGAGCCGCGGCAATCGACGTCAAGCAGCCGGCGGTCGAAGTCGAGCGAACCGGAGAAGCGCTCGAACACTTCCGACGGCCCGCCCTCGAACCGGCCGCCCCAGAGCTTCATTGACCTTGTTTCGCAGCCATGGCGCGAACCTGGATGGGCAAGCCGATCAGGTTGATGAAGCCGCGCGCGTCCTTCTGATCGTACTCGGCGCCCATGGTGAAGCTCGCGATGTTGAGCGAATACAGCGAATACGGCGACTTGCGGCTGACCGGCTCGAGGTTGCCCTTGTACAACCGCAGCGTGACTTCGCCCGTGGTGGTCTGGCTGGTGGCATCGAAGAACGCATCCAACGCCTCGCGCAGCGGCGTGAGCCACAGGCCGTTGTAGACCATCTCGGCGTAATCGAGCGAGAGCTTCTGTTTATAGTGCAGCGTGGCACGGTCGAGCGTGAGCGCCTCAAGCTCGCGATGCGCCGCGACAATCAGCGTGCCGCCGGGCGTCTCGTAGCAGCCGCGTGATTTCATGCCGACGAAGCGGTTCTCGACCAAATCGATGCGGCCGATCCCGTGCTCTCCGCCGATCTTGTTCAGCTCTTCGAGCAGTTTCACGGCGGACGCGGCGCGCTTGCCGTTGATCGACACAGGCGTGCCCTTTTCGAATCCGATGGTCACATCGGCGGACTTGTCGGGTGCGTCTTTGGGACTGCGGGTGAGCATCCAGATCTCGTCGGGCGCCGCGTTGGCGGGATCTTCGAGCGCGCCGCCTTCGTGCGAGATGTGCCATATGTTGCGATCGCGACTGTAGATCTTCGTAGTGGTCTGCGAGATGGGAACGTTGTGCTTGGCGGCGTAGTCGATGGCATCCTCGCGCGACACGATGTCCCATTCACGCCAGGGCGCGATCACCTTGAGGTGCGGCGCGAGGGCTTTGTACGTCAGCTCGAAGCGGACCTGGTCGTTTCCCTTCCCCGTGCAGCCGTGCGCGAGTGCGTCGCAGCCGGTGGCGAGCGCGACTTCCACCTGACGCTTGGCGAGCAGCGGCCGCGCGACCGATGTTCCCAGCAGATACTTGTGCTCGTAGACCGCGCCGGCGCGCACCAGCCGCCACAGGTATTCGCTGACGAACTCTTCGCGCATGTCGGCGATGTGGACTTCCGACGCGCCGGTCTTGCGTGCCTTGGCTTCCAGGCCCTTCAGCTCATCGTCGCCCTGCCCGATGTCGCCGCACACCGCGACCACTTCGCAGTTGTAATGCTCTTTGAGCCACGGAATGATGATGGATGTATCGAGGCCGCCGGAGTAGGCCAGGGCCACTTTCTTGGCTTGCATAGGTGTTAGGTGTTAGGTTTTAGGTGCTAGGTGTTAGCTCTAGCTGATCAACATCAATAGTAATGCTTTTTGCACGTGCAGGCGATTCTCGGCCTGATCGAACACTGCCGATTGGTTCGATTCGATCACTTCGTCGGTGACCTCTTCGCCGCGCTTGGCCGGCAGGCAGTGCAGGAAAACGGTGTCGGCGCCGGCGTGCTTCCACAGCGATCCGTTGACTTGGAACGGCGCGAAATGCTCGCGACGCTGTTCCTTCTCGTGCTCCTGTCCCATGCTGGCCCACACGTCGGTGTAGACGGCGTTCGCGCCGCGAGTGGCGGCGGCCGGATCGTTGGTGATCTCGAGATCGGCGCCCGCGATGGCGGCCAGCGCTTCGGCCTGCGTCACGATCTCGGCGTCGGGTTCGTAGCCGGGCGGCGTCGCAATCGCGAAATTCATTCCCAGGCGCAGCGCGGTGAGCATCAGCGAATTCGCGACGTTGTTGCCGTCGCCGATGAACGCCAGCTTCAGGCCGCGCAGGTCGCCGAATTTTTCCTGCAGCGTGAAGACGTCGGCCAGCGCCTGGCAGGGATGGAAGCGATCGCTCAGCGCGTTGATTACCGGGATCGCGGCCCAGTGCGCGAGGTCGTCGATGGTGGACTGCGAAAACGTGCGCGCGACGATGCAGTTGGTCCAGCGGTCGAGGTTGCGGGCGATGTCGCGGAGCGGCTCGCGGTCGCCGATCGGGCCGGTGCTCAGGACGGCGTCGCCGCCGAGCTGCTTGATGGCCAGTTCGAAGGTGAAGCGGGTGCGGAGCGACGGTTTTTCGAAGAGCAGGCTGAGGTAGCGGCCGGTAAGGGCCTTGGCGAAACGGGCCGGATGCGCTTTCACCTGTTGGGTGAGATCGAGGAGCGCAAGTAATTCATCTTGGGACAGATCCAGATCGCGCGTAAGGTTGCTGGCACCGATCTTCGGGAGGATTTTCGGGGCCGGCATTCGTTTGACCGGCTTGAGCGAGGTACCAGCAGATGGAGGCATGGTGATGGGTCAGAGCTCCTGGGGCGCGATCGAATGATTATTCATCCTAATGAATAATTACACATTCGAGGCCGGTTGTCAATCATGAGTTCCGGAGTGTGCTCGTGAGATGGCAATAAGCATTTATGGAGAAAACCATGGTAAAACGAACTTCCGTTAACTCGGCTAAGATACAGCCATGCCTATTCGCCGCGAGGTTGTTTGACGAACTGGTCAGTACATGTGGCCGGTTGGACGAACTCGGCGTAGAAGAATGCTGGAAACGTTGCGAGATAATCAGGCGTGATCTCTGTGAGCACATTGCCGCTCACGAATGCATCCGCTTTTAGGATTCTGCTGCTTAATGCGGGGTCGGCAACGCAGCGCGCATACTACAGTAGATTCGAGCTAGGGAGAACTGGTGCCGCGAATCAGCGTCGATCATCGGGTCTGTCGCGGCAGGGCTGCATCACGGGCACCCGGGTGATGGTGTCGGTAATTGTCGACAACATCGCAACCGGAGCGAGCCGGGATGAAATACTTACCAGCTATCCGGCGATCAAGGGCGAGGATATTGATGATGCCGCTCGCCTACGCGGCGGAAGTTCCGCTCACGGACTCTGAGGCATCCGAATCCGGACTACTCTAGCCAGGGGTTTATGCTGTTAATAGCCGCGAAGGTTATTGTGTCCACCGAGGAACGTCTCAAAATTCTGCGCAAAGCTCAGCCTAACTCGTGGCTTGTGTTCTCTGCGGATGAGAATCGTTTGCTTGGAGCGGGCGTCACGTTTGAAGACGCTGCAAAGGTCGCCGAAGAGGCTGGGGAAGCAGACGCCCTCTTGACTTTCATCCCAGAGACCTGGGCGCGAACACTTTTGTAGGCACCTCCTGTCGCCAAGCGATCACGCCTATCTGGGGCCGCCGTTCTCGAACGATCCGGCGGTGCTATCGTAGAACATAGCAACGGGTTCATTGGCGATGGCTCTGACACTGAAAAACAAAAAGCCCCTCGTGGTTCCAGCGGCGATTCAGCGCAAGGCCGGCCTCGCACGGGCAGATCAGGTTGAGTTCCGGGCGCGCGGCGGCGTGATCACCATCACTGCCAAGCCACCGTCCGCGGATAGCGAGTATACTCCAGCGCAGCGCCGGCTGATTGACGCGCGCCTCGCCGCGGGGAAGAAGAGCGCCACCTACGGACCATTTACGGCTAACCAAGCTGTACGGTTCCTGAAAAGCGAGATCAAAGCGCGCCGCAGAAAAACCAGAAAGGCTGGATGAACGTTGCGCTCCAGGAGCGCGCAATCGCAGCCATTGCCGCCGCCACTCCTAGTTCACGACGTCATTCCGCACCCGAAATAACGAGCGCGCTACGCCGGGCTGCGCTTTTCTAGGCGGGGACGATTAGCGAAAGCGTCGACGAGCGATCGAGACGCTCACTACTTTCGCGCTCAGCCGGAGCTTCCACGCTCTTCTCGGTGGCAGCCAGAAGCCAGGACTTGCCGGGAGTCTCATGCCGCATGAATCGCAGCACCAGCGCAACCGCGCAGCCTAACACGATCGCAGCCGGAAACAGGTAGCGCAGCACGGGAATGCCGAAGAGAAAGATCAGCACGCTGCCGAGGGTGAAAATCGCTCCCGCGATGCCGCCGCCAACGCCGAGCTTCGCGCTGTCGATTTGAGGACGTGGAGTAGCCTCTTTCATGACGCCACCTCCTGCAACCAAGTATCGCACGGGACACTAGCTCAGCACGAACGGCAGGATCGGGTCGGGATAGTCCAGGCCCGGCTTCCAGAACGCCACAACGAGCGCCAGCTTGCGGATGTCGGGCGGGTCGGGCGTCATCCATTTGTCGACGGTGAAGTCGACGCGAATGGGATCGCCGGTCAGAACTTCGCGGGGAATCTTGATGGTGTAAGAATGCTCGCCTTCGCCGTTGAAAGTGGCCGGTGGCACGCCGACGCCGCCAGCCGTGGCCGCGAGCGTCACCGGTCCGCGATCCTGGAGCCGGAAGTCAAAACGAAGCACGGCCGATTCGAGCAAGTGCGGGCGCTTGAGCAGGATCGAGAAGCGCGGCTCGGTCCAGCGATAGCAGTTGCGTTCGATGGCGTGCCAGCCGTCCAGAAGTTCGACCGAGTGGCGGGCGCAAACTCGGCTCTCCAGCAGACAATAGGCGCGTTCGTCGCGGTCCAGGCGAGCCGGTTCGGACCCGTGCGTCGCGCCGAAGGATTTGTAGTCGAGCACATTCCAGCCGGTGCGATCAAGCAGGCGCAGCAGCGAGGTCTCGGAAAAAATCCAGTAGTTGGTGAAGTCGTTGTTGGCTTCGCGCGGCGCGAGAAAATAGGCGAGCGGTTCGTTTTTGAAGGCCACGCCGCTGGGAGTGCGCTGGGCGATGCGGGTGCTCAGAAGACAGTAGCGCGCATGGGCGGCCAGTGTTTCGAGCACATAGTAGGGATTCTTGAGATGGTAGAGGACGCCGAGGACCAGCGCAAGACCGAAGATATCGCGGGGAAGCTGGAACTGCGAGTCAACATCGGCGCTATGGAACTTGACAGACGAGTTGAGGGCGGCATGGAGATGCGTGAACCCCTGCATGTGGTTGTGATTGGTGAAGGGATTGTCGATGGCGGTGACTTCGCAGCCCAGCGACTCGAACAGGAATGACATGGCGCCGTCGCCGCAGCCGAGGTCGAGGATGGGGTCGCCCGCGGCGAGATCGAGTAAGCGCCGGTGGGGACCCGTGAGTATTTTGTCGAGTACTTCGAAGGCGGAGAGCGTGTAGTAGGGATACCAGTCGATGTGCTCGGAGGCGAGCGAGGCTTTGATCTGGTCCAAGCGAGTTTTAAAAACGCCGGCCAGTTGCTCGATTTCATGAATGTCGGGACTCACCTTCAGCATGGTCTTCATGATGGCATGGGCGGGGGATGCGGGACTGGCGGAGCGGACTCGGCGAGAAACTCTAAACTTCGGGCCGCGCCGTTCGATAGAGGATTGGAGGGTTCCTTTGATCTCGATTCGCAAGGCCGCCACGGAGCTGGAGCGTTGGGAAGATTTTAGCCGGGCCGCGATGAATTGTTACTCGCAAGCCATCGACTCCACCGGCGAACATGCGGTGGACCTGGACACGGCGCAACTGGCGCTGTTCCGCGCGCAACTGCAGGCCCTGAAGAAGCGCGTGCGGGATGCGGCCGAGCCGGATCAACTGCGCGGCGTCGGGGACGCTTTCGACAGCGGGCTGCGCGACTACCAGAAGCGCGCGCGGGAATCGATTGAGCGGCTGCGCAAGGACCTGGCGGCGGCCGCGGCCGCATTGGACGCATTCAGCGGATCGGTGGCCGAGACCGGAACGGATCTGGAAACGGAAGTGAAGCAGGAGATACGCCAGTTGGACCGGCTGGTGGAAAGCGACGACATTCGCGAAATTCGGCGGGGCATCCGCACATCCACGGCCAAAATCGCGGCCAGCCTGGAGCAGATGCAATCGCGCAATCAACTGGCGATCGCGCAACTGAAGGACGAGATCCGGCTGCTGCACCAGGAGATCGAGGCGGCCAATCGAGCCAAGCCAATCGAGCCGGCCGACGAGACCATCGAGCGAAAGCAAATGAACGCCCGGCTGGATGAGTTGATGCGCCAGGGGAAGCTTTGCTCGGTGATGTTGGTGGTGATCCGCAATCTGGAGGGCCTGCGCAATTGCCATTCCGCGAGCGTGATCGATAGCAGCCTGGAAGCGTTCGCGGCACGGTTCCAGGCGATTCTGCCGGGCGCGGTGTTGTTCGGGCGCTGGAGCGAGCATCATTTCGCCGCGGTGCTGGGGACTGAACAAGCCAGCACGATCGCGTTGTCGCGCGAAGTGGTGCAGCAACTTTCGAAGCCCGTGGTGGTGGAAGCAGAGCGCGGCGCGGTGCGCTCGCTGGTTTTCGACGCGCGGGGCGGCGTGGTTGAATTTCGCGCCGGGAGCGACCCGGTGAAGTTCCACGCCCGGTTGCAGCAGTTGGCCGAGGTGCTGGCGAGTTAGCAGGCGCCGTCGAGTTAGTACGCCTTCGCGATCACGACGCGCTGGTCCACCGGCTCGCCCGTGATGATGCACTTCCCCGCCCCGTCGTATTCGTCCACCAGCGGAATGCAGCGCACCGTGGCTTTGAACTCCTTGATGCGGGCGTCGCAGGCCGCGTCGTCCTTCATGTGAGCCATGACGAATTTGCCGCCGCCTTTTTCGGCGGTGACGTCGCGCAGGATCGCTTCCACTTCCTCGATCGAATTCGCGAGCACGGTGTTGTCCTTGAGGCGCTGTTTGGCGGCGTTGTAGAGATCCTGCTGCATGCTGGCGAGCGTGTTCGCGAGGCGCGCGGCGAGATCGGCTTGCGGCACGGGTTCCTTCGCCCCGGTGTCGCGGCGCTTGAGCACGATGTTGTTGGACGCCAGATCGCGCGGGCCGAGTTCGAGCACCACCGGTACGCCGCGCCGTTCCCAGTGGAAAAACTTCGCGCCGGGCGACTGGCCTTCGCGGTCGTCGATCTTCGCGCCTACGTCCGCTGCGATGCGCTGCGCGGCTTCGAGTACGCGCGACTTTTCTTCATCCTTGCGATAGATGGGCACCAGCACGGACTTGACGCGGCGCGAGCTTCGGCGGCAGCACCAAGCCCTTGTCGTCCGAGTGACTCATGATGAGGCCGCCGATCAGGCGCGTGCTGACGCCCCAACTGGTCTGCCAGACGTAGTCGAGCTGGCCTTCTTTGTTCTGAAATTTCACGTCGAAGGCGCGGCCGAAATTCTGCCCGAGATCGTGGCTGGTGCCCGATTGCAGGGCATAGCCGTTCTGCATCATGGCTTCGATGGCGAAGGTCCGCAGCGCGCCGGCGAATTTTTCCGACTTGGTCTTGGCGCCCTTGATCACCGGCATCGCCATCACGTTCTCGGCGACGTCGGCGTACACATCCAGCATGCGCAGCACTTCGGCCCGAGCCTCTTCGTGGTTCGAGTGGGCGGTGTGTCCTTCTTGCCAGAGAAACTCGGTGGTGCGCAGAAACATGCGCGTGCGCAGTTCCCAGCGAATGATGTTGGCCCATTGATTCAGCAGCATCGGGAAGATCGCGATAGCTTTGAATCCACTTGGCGAAGAAATGCCCGATGATGGTTTCCGACGTCGGCCGGATGACGTACGGCTCTTCCAGCTCCTTGCCGCCGGCGATGGTGACGACGGCGAGCTCGGGCGAGAATCCCTCGACGTGCTCGGCTTCCTTGTGCAGGAAACTCTGCGGGATCAGCAGCGGGAAATAGACATTCTGATGGCCGGTGGCTTTGAAGCGATCGTCGAGCTCGCGCTGCAGCAGTTCCCAGATGGCGTAGCCGTTGGCCTTGATGACCATGCAGCCTTTGACGACTTCGGCCGGCTCCGCCATGTCGCCTTGGAGAACGACGTCTTGATACCAGGCGGCGAAGTCCTGGGCGCGGGGCGTGATGGGAGACTCGGGCATATGTTGGGCTTAAGGTTCTAGAGTACGACACGAGAGCCGCGGGCCGAAATGACGCGCTTCCGTGCCGAGGATCCGTTTCCAGCCCAGGCCGGGGGTTGCTAAACTGGTTCACGATCGTAATTCCAGCTCATGCGCCACTTCACTGGACTCTTCGTTCTGCTTTTCCTTTCGACTATTGCGAGCGCCCAACCGCTGATTTATTCGCGCGGGGTCGTCAACGCCGCCAGCAACGTGCCGAATGCACTGCCGGGCGGGGGCATCGCCCGCGGGTCGATCATTACAATCTATGGCGCCAACATCGGTCCGGCGAGCGGGGTGCAGGCGCCAACGTTTCCGCTGGGCAACAGCCTCGCCGGCGTGACGATCCAGGCCACGCAGGGCACGACCACCGTGGACGTCATACCGCTGTACGTGAGCTCGGGGCAAATCAATGCGCTGATGCCGTCCAACACCCCGCTGGGGCAAGTGTCGCTGCGTCTCACCTACAACAACGTCAAGAGCAATCCTTTGCCCGTGCGCGTGGTCAACACGAGCGTCGGTATCGTCTCGGTGAGCGGGGGCATCGGCGCGGGGGCGTTTCAGAATTTCATCAGCAGCGATAATCAGCCGATCAATACGCCCAAGGTGACGGCCAAACCGGGGCAAGTAATCACGGCGTACGCAACCGGGCTGGGTCCAGTGGCGACGGACAACGTCCAGCCCACTGCGGGGAATCTGCCGACAAAAGTTGAAGTCACCGTGGGCGGCAAGGACGCCAAGGTGTTGTACAGCGGGCGGACTCCGTGCTGCGCGGGCGAGGACCAGATTGTTTTCCAGGTTCCCGACGACGCGCCATCGGGATGCTGGGTGCCGGTTTACGTTCGCACCGACAACGCGGTGACGAGCAACGCCGTGACCATGGCGATCGATGCCGAGGGCCAGACTTGCAGCCAGGATCCGCTCACTGACGTTTTCGTGAGCGGCGGCAAGGCCGGCATTCTGTCTTTGGTTCGCACGTCGATTCATCAGGATCTGAACGTGAGCGTGGTCACCGACAACACGTCGGACGATTTTGTCTTCAATCTGGCGCAACATAATGGCGGGTCGTTCGCTTTGTACCCGCCGGCGGGGAGCTGCACGCTTGTACGAGATCGCCGGCGATTGGCTGGATACAGGGCTGCTGCCGGTAACGTCAAGGGCGGTCAAGGTGCTGGACGCGGGAACGCTAAACGTCACCGGGCCGAAGGGCGCCAAGAAGGCGCTGCCGCGGCAGCAGGTCAACGCCACGCATTTTGGAACGGCATGGTCGCTGCCTGGATTCCCGAATCAGCTCTATCTCGATCCGGGAGATTATCAAATCACCGGACCAGGCGGCGCGGATGTGAAAGCGTTCCAGGCGAGCGTGACGATACCGCCGCCGTTCAACTGGACAAATCGCGATCAACTGCGGACGATCGATCGCACGCAGCCGCTGAGCGTAACCTGGTCCGGCGCGCCCGCTGGTCAGACACTGACGGTGCTGGGCGCCTCGGTAGATTTGCCGGCCAATGCCTCGGCGGTATTTGCGTGCACGGCTCCGGCCGGCGCGACCAGTCTCACGGTGCCGGTCGCGATTCTGTCGGCGATGCCGGCGACTCGGACAGGCTTGAATCAGTCCAAGTCGGCTCTGTATTTGACCAATGGACCGCTGCCGAACGCCAAGGCGTTCACGGCCGAAGGCTTGGATGCAGGCGTCGTGACGTCGGACTACATGGCGGGAAGAACGGTGGTGTTCAAATGAAGCGCGCATGGATGCTGCGGCTCGGCGCCTGCGGTCTGATGCTGGCTGTGTGCTCGACGCCGGCAGCCGCGCAAGGCGTGGGTCTGTCGCAGCCTCCCCCGGACAATTGGTGGCAAAACAACGTGGTGAATCCGATCTGGGATCTGTCGCATGGCTATGAGCGGCACACCACTTGCTACGACTACTGCGCCGGCAAGCAGCCGCGCAGTAAGTGCACTACCCGGGTCATCAAAAACACCGCGATCGATGTCACGCACACCAATGGACAAGTAGTCTCCATGTTCGAGCGGGATTTCCCCTATCCGCAAAATCCTAACTGGAAATGCGATTACGATGAGGGAAATCCGGGCGGCGTCGGCATCATGAGCGCGGTGCCTTCCTATCAGGACATCGTCGCGCCGCCCAGCAGTGAACTTGGCGCGCTTTCGGCCGGGCCGGTTCAGCCGCGCGACGTGGGCGCCACCATACCGGGTCCTTTCTTGAATCTTCCGTTTCCACCGATCTACCTCAGCGACTCCGCGCCCGCGCCACAAGGCTGCACGCCGCTACCGGGACGCGACGTGTTTTTCGTCAATCACGATCTCGACACCGTGGTACGGGCCAGGGCCTGCGGCGGAGATGTCATCGCGGTGATTCCGGTGGGAAGCCTCCCGCTCAAGATTGCATTGACTCCCGACAATTTGCTCGCCCTGGTGACCATGTACGATGGCGGCGTGGCGTATATCGACACCGCCACCAATCAAGTCATCTTCACGCTGGCGACGCCGTTCAACGTGCATCCGTCCGGCATCGCGATCACGCCCGACGGCAAGCAGGCCTACATCACGAACTACTTCGACATTACGCCATCGGTTCTGGTCATCGACATCGCGCAGAGGAAGATCCTCAACACGATAACCGTCACTGCCTATCCGCAGTCGGTCTACTTTACGCCGGACGGGAGCCAGGCCTGGGTGACCTTTCCGTTCGCCAACGCGATTTACGTGATCGATACGTTCACGCAGACCATTGGCCGCACCATCGGCATCCAATTTCCGTACGGTCTGGCGTTCAACTCCACCGGGACGCGGGCGTACATCGCGAGCCAGGGTTCGCCGGGAACGGTGAAGGTTTATGACACCGCTACGTTTCAGCCGGTCGGTTCTTACACAGTGGGCGCAGGACCGGTGGACGTCTCGATATCGAATGACGACCAGTTGGTGTTTGTGACCAACGGCCTCGACGGTTCCATTTCGGTCATCGATCTGCCGAATGGCACGGTCCAGACCACGCCGACCGCCGATCACCCGCGCGGGTTGGTTCAGGTGGAATAGCGCCGGCTATCGACTGGCGCGTCCGGCGCTGACGTTTGCGTGAACGCAGTGCTACATTGAATCCTACTGGTATGGCCACGTGTAGCCGCTGTCTGGCCGAAAATCCGGAAACCAGCCGGTTCTGCGGCGCGTGCGGCGGAAAGCTCAAGGCGCATTCGCCGGCATCGCTGGTTCCGACTGAGGCATCCAGCTACGCGCGTCCCACCCGGCCGCCGTCTTCAAGCTCGGATTCCTCCGAAGACGGCCGCTTTCTGCCAGGCACGCTGCTAGGCGACCGCTACCGCATCGTGAGCCTGCTGGGCACCGGCGGCATGGGCGAGGTTTATCGCGCCAGCGACCTCCGGTTGGGCCAGCCCGTGGCGCTGAAATTTCTGCCGGAGGAGACGGCGAAAGATCCGAAGTCCCTGGCGCGTTTCCACAATGAGGTTCGCGTCGCGCGGCAGGTGGCGCATCCCAACGTATGCCGCGTTTACGATCTGGGCGAAGTGGAGGGCCATCCCTACATTTCGATGGAGTACGTGGACGGCGAGGATCTGCATTCGCTGCTGCGGCGCATCGGCCGGCTGCCGCCGGACAAAGCGTTGGAGATCGCGCGCAAGCTGTGCGCGGGTCTGGCGGCGGCGCACGACCGCGGCGTGCTGCATCGCGATCTGAAACCCGCCAACATCATGATCGACAGCCGCGGCCACGTGCTGATCACCGACTTCGGACTGGCCGGCCTGATGGGCGACATCGAAGGCGTGGAGGCGCGCAACGGCACGCCCGGCTACATGGCGCCCGAACAGCTCACCGGCAAAGAAGTCTCGGCGCAGAGCGATATCTACGCGCTCGGCGTGGTGCTGTACGAGATGTTCACCGGCAAGCGCCCGTTCAATGCGACCACGCGCGCCGAGCTGATCCGGATGGAGGAAGAAGGCCAGCCGCCCGCGCCGCGCACCATCGTGCGGGACATCGATCCGGCGGTGGAGAGCGCGATCCTGCGTTGTCTCGATCCGGATCCGCGGCGGCGTCCTGCGTCGGCGCTGGCCGTGCTGGGCGCGCTTCCGGGCGGCGATCCGTTGGCGGCGGCGTTGGCTGCTGGTGAAACGCCGTCGCCGGAAATGGTTGCCGCCGCCGGCGCGAATGCCGGGAATGCGGCCACGCATCGCGGTGGCCTGGCTGGCGGGCGTCGCTGGCGGCGTTGGCCGTGCTGGCCGTCATCCATCAGAAGACCAACATCGTGAACAGGATTCCGTTCGATGTCTCGCCCGAAGTGCTGGCGTCCAAGGCGCAGGACATTCTCGCGGAACTCGGCTATCCGGATCGCGCGCCGGTCGATCGCCTACGGATTCGGATATCGCTTTGGGCCGGTGAGTTATCTGCTGCGGCAACTGCCCGGCGATCCTTGGGAACGGCTGGCGAGGGGCCGTCCTGCGGTGGTGCGCTTCTGGTATCGCTCCAGCCCTGCGCCGCTCGCGCCGCGGCAAATCTCCGACGTGATTCGCGTCCAGTTGAACGATCCTCCCAGCCGTCGTGCCGGGAATGCGCGAACGTCTACCTGGACACCGAGGGCCGACTGCTGGCGCTGGACGTCGTGCCGCCGGTGTTTCGTGAAGCGAAGGGCGAGCGTCCGCCGCCGGATTGGAGGCTTCTGTTCGAGGCAGCCGGGCTGGACATGTCGCGATTCCGTTCCGCGAGAGCCGCAGTGGACCGCGAGCGTGGCCGTGGATGCGCGCGCGGCCTGGGACGGCAGCTTATCCGGAAGCGCCGGAGATTCCGATTCACATCGAGGCCGGCGGCTTTCAAGGCAAGCCGGTTTTCTTCGCGCAGTATGGGCCGTGGTCGAGGCCGCTCACGGCTATCCGAAGCGGCGGGCGATCAGAAGCCAGCCGGCGAGGTGGTCTACATCATTCTTCAGTTGATCGTGATCTTCGGATCGATTCCGTTTGCGCGATACAACCTGCAGCTCGGCCGCTGCGACACGCGCGGGGCGATCCGCCTGGGCCTGTTCGCGACAGCGATCGGCATGGGCGCGTGGCTGATCGGCGGCGCGCACGTGTTCAATGTCGAAGAGACCGACCTGTTCTTCATGGCGGCGATGCGCGCGCTGTTCACGGGCGTCACCATGGCGGTGACCTACGTCTCGTTCGAACCGTTCGTCCGGCGCAAGTGGCCGCAGACGCTGATTTCGTGGAGCCGATTGCTGGCGGGCGGATTTCGCGATCCGCTGGTGGGCCGCGACGTGCTGATCGGCTCGGGCATCGGACTGGCGCTGGCGTTGATCCAAGGAGTCGGAACGCTGTCTTATGGGTGGCTGGGGATTCCGGCGGTGCGCGTCCGGCATCCGGCAAGCGGCGTTGCTGGGCGGCCGAAGCATGGTGGGCGAGGCGATTTTTCAGATCGACGACGCGCTGTACAAGGCGTTGGGCATTCTGTTTCTGATTTTTCTGGCGCGCACGCTGCTTCGGAAGCAGTGGCTGGCTGCGGCAATGGTTACCATCGCGCTGGCCGGAATCATCGCGCCGAACGAAGTGAGTCCAGCTCATCGGCTGGCCGGTGAATCTGATCTTCTTCGCCGTCATGGTGGTCACGGTGATGCGCTGGGGGCTGCTGAGCCTGGCCATGGCGCTCTTCGTGGTCGGGTTTCTGGCCTCGTTCGCGTTGGGGACTGACTTCTCGGTGTGGTACGTGCGCCGAAATCGTATTCACGATGCGGTGGTCCTGGTGCCTGCGCTGTTCGCATTTCGCACGGCGCTGGCGGGGCAGCCGCTGTTCGCCGAAGTTCTGAAGCGGAGGGAAGAACGTTATGCATCGACGAATCTTTTGCATTTCCTTGTTGCTCGGCCGGCGCGTTGTGCGCGCAGCAGGATATGGGGCCGTTTCAGTTCAAGGTGGAGCAGATCCCGATGCGCGACGGCAAAACGCTCGCCGCCGACGTCTACGTGCCCAAGGCAGGCGGCAAAACGCCCACGGTACTGATCCAGACGCCGTACGGCACGAACGCTAATGCGTCCGATGCTTCGAAGGCAAAGGCCGCTTCGGCGCGGATTCGCTGTTCACCGACACGCACTATTCGTTCGTCGTCACCGACGTGCGCGGCCGGAACGGATCAAAGGACGCGGCGGCCGCGGCCAAGCGCAGAATCTGGCGCAAGACGGCTTCGATACGGTCGGCTGGGTCGCCAAGCAGGACTGGAGCAACGGCAAAGTGGGAACCTGGGGCGCATCGGCGCTGGGCCGCGCGCAGTTCGAAACCGCGCAGCCAGCATCCGCCGGCGCTGGTCTGCTCGGTTCCGATCGCGATGGCGCTCAACCTGAGCTACGACATCTACTTTCCCGGCGGCGCGGCGTGGCAGGAATTCCTGAACATGCTCACGCGGCTGGGCTTCAACAACGAACATGTACCAGACCGTCACTTCGCATCCGGTGTACGATGTGCTTCTGGCGCGTGCTGGCGGACCGGACTTACGTGAAGCCGCAGGACATTCAAGTCCCGATGCTGCTC
Source organism: Terriglobia bacterium (assembly GCA_963792065.1). Classification (GTDB taxonomy): domain Bacteria; phylum Acidobacteriota; class Terriglobia; order Bryobacterales; family Bryobacteraceae; genus Palsa-89. Next base: position 2,433,596 of record CAWBUU010000001.1, on the reverse strand, counting down.
ATCGGCGGCTGGTACGACATCTTCACCGACGGCGTGGTTGACGACGTTCGAGGCCGTGCGGTCGCAAGGCGGCGGCGAGGCGGCGCGTGCGGGCAGCCGGCTGATCATGGGGCCGTACATTCACGCGCGCCGATACGGCCAAGAACGGCGAGCTTGAGTTTCCGGCCGCGGAGCTGTACAGCATCGGCAAAGCGCGGGCGTTTTTCGATCATTGGCTGCGCGGCGAAGACAACGAATATTCGAAGCCCGGACCGGCGGTCGATTACTACCAGATGGGAACGCGACCAGTGGAAGAGCTCAGCAGGCTTGGCCGCCGAAGGACACCGCGCGATGCGCGGTATTTTCTGACCGCCGACAAAACGCTCGCCATGCGCAGTCCGAAAGGCGCGGCCGAGCCGTTCTCGATTCGCTTCGATCCGGCGAATCCGGTGCCCACCGTGGGCGGACACATTCTGAATCCGGACGTGGTGCGCGGTCCCGCCGATCAGCGCCAGAAGGTGGAGAGCCGCGGCGATGTGCTGGTGTTCACGACGCCTGAGCTGAAGCAGGATCTCGCGGTCGCGGGCAAGGTGAGCGCGGAGTTGTACGTGTCGTCCGACCGGACCGGACACCGATTTCACCGTGATCCTGACCGATGTTTATCCGGACGGGCGCTCCATGCTGGTGGGCGAAGGAATCCAACGCATGCGCTTCCGCGAATCCACGAGCGCGGAGAAAGTTCATGAAGCCCGGCGAGATTTATCACATCAATGTGGAGCTGCCGAACACCGCGATCACGTTTCCCAAGGGGCATCGCGTGCGCGCGATCGTGTCCTCGTCCGACTATCCGAAGTACTCGGTGAATCTGAACGACGGCGGACCGATGTACGACAAACACGCGGGCGTGGTGGCGTCGAACAAAGTGTACGTGGACGCGCAGCATGCGTCGGAGCTGATACTTGCCGGTGGAAAGACGCTAGACGCTTCGCCGCCTGCTCCTTCTTCGCTTCTGCTTCGACGGCGCGCATCACGCGCAGCGTATTTCCGCCGTAGATTTTGCGGATGTCGTCGGCCGAGTAGCCTTTCTCGAGCAGCGCGCGCGTCAGGTTCGGAAACTTCGAAACATCTTCCAGGCCCGTGGGCGTGCAGAAGACGCCGTCGAAGTCGCTGCCGATTCCGACCGCGTTGATGCCCCCGATCTTGACGGCGTGATCGATGTGCGCGACCACGTCGGCGAGCGTCGCAGGCGGCACTTTCTTGCGTGTACTCGGCGATGGTCGGCATCTTCGCCGCGCGAGCCGGGAAGCGTGCTGGATTGCACCAGCTTCGCCGCGGCGGCCGATTTTTCGGACAGAAAGCCGCAATTGAAATTGATCTGAATGACGCCGCCCTTCTTGGCCAGCGCTGCGATCATTTCGTCGGTCATGTTGCGCGGCACGTCGCACAGCGCGCGGCAGGAAGAATGCGACGCGATCATCGGCGCGGTGCTGGTGTTCAGCGCGTCCCAGAAGGTCTTGTCGGCGACGTGCGAAATGTCGATCATCATGCCCAGGCGATTCATCTCGCGCACCACCTGCTTGCCGAAATCGGTCAGGCCGTTGTGATGTTTGACGCCGGCTTTGTCGATGTCGCCGGAGGAATCCGCCCAGTCGTTGGTGTTCGACGTGCGTGAGCGTCATGTAGCGGATGCCGAGCGCGTAGTAGTCGCGCAGCAGGCGCAGGCTGTCCTCGATGGCGTGCCCGCCCTCGATGCCCATCAGCGCGGCGATCTTGCCCTGCTTGTGAATGCGCTCGATGTCGTCGGCCGTGGTGGCGAGCACGAAATCGTTGGGGTAGCGCGCGATGATGTCGTGCCGCACGGTGTCGATCATGTCGAGCGTGCGATTCGCGGAGTGATTGCCTTTCACGTAGTCGGCATCCACGTAGACGGCGAAGAACTGCGCGCCGACGCCGCCTTCCTTGAGCGCGTCACGTTGGTGTGGCCGTCATTCTTGGCCTTTCCGATGTCGTAGCCTTCCACGGTTCGGCTGGTGATGTCGTTGTGCGTGTCGATGAGAAGCGCGGAGCTGTGGACGCGCTTCACCTCGGCATCGGTGATCGTGCGTGTTTGTGCGAATGCGATCGAGAGCAGCGCCGCTAGCGGCACATGAACGAACGTTCATGGCTCCATACTATCGCGACCATCGGCTCCGCCTGCGCGGGAGCTGTCGCGCAACTTGCGCACCGGCGATGCGATGAGCCACAGGCTCGACAGCGCAACGCCGACCATCGCCAGTGCCAAGGTCGCGCGAACTCCCAAGCTCTGCGCCACGAATCCGCACAGCCAGCGCGCCGAGCGGATAGATGCCGCAGCGTCAACAATTGCATCGCGGCGTTCACGCGCCCCAGCACTTCATCCGGCGCGACGGTCTGGCGTAGCGTCCGTTCATTGATGTTGAAGCATGCATGAACGCCGAATCGCCGACCAGTTGCTGGACCATCAGGAATGCCATGGCCATCGCCACCGGACCATGCGCCAGTGGAAGCAACGCGTACGCCGCCACGCCGATCGCGATCGCCGCCGATGAACGTCGGTCCCAGGCCCAAGCGGCGCGCGATCCGCGGGCGCAAAGCTCGCGCCCAGCATCGCGCCCACTCCACCCAGCGCAATGGCGACGCCCAGCGCGGCGGGCGGAAGCCGCAGCTCGCGAATCGCGTACAGCACGTACAGCGGTCCGATGAATCCGAAAAAGAAGTACGTCGTCACCGAAAAGCAAGCCAGCGGGCGCAGCAACGGATGGCCGAAGACGAACCGAAGCCCCGCGATGGTCTCCTGCATCAAATGGTGCTCCTGCGGCGGCTCGGGCGCCGGCTCGGGTTTTCGGATCAGCCAGACGCGACAGCGCCGAAACCAGGAACGATAGCGCGTCGAACAGAATCGCGATCGGCGCGGTGATCAATTGCACCAGCACGCCCGTCAGGCTCGGGCCGGCGATCTCGGCGATCGAGCTGCTCATGGCGAGCTTGCTGTTGCCCTCCAGCAGATTTTCGCGCTCCACCAGCGAGGGCAGGTAGCTCTGGTAGCGACGTCGAAGAACACAGTGCAGAATCCCGCCGACCCGGTGACGGCGTAGAGCTGCGCCATCGAGAGCCGATGCGAAAATGCCGCGATCGGAATGGAAGCGAGCAGTGCGGCGCGCGCCAGATCGGCCGCGATCATGATGGGCCGCCGGCGGATGCGGTCGGCCCACACGCCCGCGAGCAATCCGAACAGCAGCGTCGCGCCGGCGCCCACCGCGGTCATGAATCCCATCTGTGCCGGCTGCGCGCCCAGCACCAGCACGGCGGTGAGCGGCAGGCCCTCGCGCGTGATGCGCGAGCCAAGCTCGGAGATGGTCTGGCCAGTCCACAGCTTCAGGAAATCGGGATGCCGCCAGAGGCTCGCGCGCGACGATTTGGCTGCAGCGTTAATGATACAATCCACCCTTACCTATGAGTCTTGCAGCCGAGTTGCTTGCGGAATTTCTCGGGACCATGGTCCTGATCCTTTTTGGTAACGGCGTCGTCGCCATGGTGGTGTTGTTCGGTCATCACGTCCCTGGCGAAATCGTCAACGGCGGTTTTACCAACATCACGTTCGCCTGGGGACTGGGCGTGACCATGGGAATCTACGTCGCCGGAAGAGTCACGGGCGCGCACCTCAACCCGGCCGTGACCGTTACGCTGGCCGCCTTTCGCGGTTTCCCCTGGAGCAAGGTGCTTCCTTATTCTATCGCCCAGACCGCAGGCGCTTTCGTGGCGGCCGCGATCGTGTTCTGGAACTATCATCCGGCGTTCATGGCGGCCGATCCGGGACTGGATCACACCGCTGGCGTTTTCACGACGTTTCCCGGCGTTTCCCGATCTGATGTCGGCCGGGCTGCTGGATCAGACCATCGGAACCGCGCTCCTGCTGCTGATGATTTTCGCCATCACCGACGAGCGCAATCAGCCGCCGCTGAATCTTCAGCCGTTGATGGTCGGACTGGTTGTGGTGGTGATCGGAATGTCGTTCGGCGGAATGCACGGCTATGCGATCAATCCCGGCGCGCGATTTCGGACCGCGGCTGTTCACCGTGGTGGCTGGCTTCAAGAACAACGGGCTGAGTGACGGCAAGCTGGTGTTCTGGGTCCCGATCGTGGGGCCGCTGCTGGGTGGGCTGATCGGCGGGCTGGTGTACGACCAGGGGATCCGGCGGTTCCTGCCGAAGAAATAGTCGCTAGTGCTCGGCCAACGGCTCGCACAGGCGCCGGGAAAGACCGGGCAGCTTTAACTGGCATTGTGGCAGACGATGAGCACGTAGTCGAAATCCTGGCCGCCGAATTCGTCGACCTGTTTGCATCGCTGGCCGCCGAGGTCGACTGCGATCTCGTGGATCACGGCGATGGCTTCCGGGCCGGACCCGGCTGGGCCCGGCTCGGATGAGTGCCCGCGTTCTCTACCTCAAACCGATCGCCCGTGCACAGGATCAATACGCCTTGCGGCAAGCCAGTCGGATGCTCAATTGCAGCACGTCGGACCACAGCACGGTGCGCCACGCTGCGGCTTCACCGCACGGATGAACGCGCTCATGAACTTGTCCTCGACCTGTGGCGCGATGGCGTCTACGTCCACACCTTGGCCGTCCAGAAACTGCCGGGCGTCCTCGACGTTGTACACGCGCGTCGGCTCGACCGTGATGTCGCCAAAACCTGCGCCCGCCAGCTTGCTTCGGTAGTCCGACTCTTCGAGCGCGCCAGCGATGCAGCCCACCCACAGCTCCATGTTGCGGCGCACCTCAGCGGGAACTTCACCGCGCACCACGACGTCGGAAACGGCGACGCGCCCACCCGGCTTCAGCACGCGGAACGCCTCAGCGCAGCACGCGATCCTTGTCCGCCGAAAGATTGATCACGCAATTCGAGATGATGACGTCCACCGAGTTGTCGGGCAGCGGAATCGATTCGATCTCGCCCTTGAGAAACTCGACGTTGGTCACGCCGGCCTTGCGCTGATTCTCGCGCGCCAGCGCCAGCATCTCGTCGGTCATGTCGAGGCCATATGCTTTGCCCGTCGGCCCGACGCGCTTGGCCGACAGCAGCACATCGATGCCGCCGCCCGACCCGAGATCGAGCACCGTCTCGCCGGCATTGAGCTGCGCGAGCGCGGTCGGATTGCCACAGCCAAGCGACGCCTTGACGGCATCTTCCGGGACTTCGCCCGTCTGTCCCGCGTCGTACAGCTTCGACGTGATCGGGTCGCAGCTTTGATCCACCGCGGCACGTCCGCCGCAGCACGAACTGCCGCCGGTCGATACACGCAGCGCAGCCTTCCCGTATTTCTCTTTCACGATTTCTTTGATTTCCATGTCTTCTCCTCTGCCCTATTTGCCGATCTGAACGATGGCCTCCGGCTGGATCGCCTTGTTGCGCGTGCAGCACTCCTCATACAGGAACCCGAGCAGCTCTTCGAGCGCCTCCGTGTTCGCCGTGTATCGGAGAAACGTGCCCTCGCGGCGCACGTTCACCAGGTCCTCGTTCTTGAGCTTGTCGAGATGATGCGACAGCGTCGAGTTGGGAATGCCCAGCTCGCTCTGGATCTCGCCGACATTCAGGCCTTCGGGATGCGCCGAAAGCAGCAACTGCATGATGCGCAGCCGCGGCTCGGTTCCCATCGCGGAAAACCGATCGGCATACTTGGCGACTTGTTCAGCGCTTTTTTTTGCTCGTAGAGGGGCTCGCGCCGACCCAGGTCCCGCTCCCGCTGCTCGTGTCGCCGGCATCTATTTCGACAATAGCAGAAATATGGAAACGCTGTCAAGGGGTTTCCCGCGCCCGCCCGCTATACTCGGTTTCATGATGCGCCTGGTCCTGGTTTGCCTATTTGCAGCCGCCTGCACGTTCGCCGCGCCCGAGTACACGAGCGAGCTCATCTTCCCGCTCGAGCACTGGCACAATCATTCCTCTTCCATCGTCGAGTTGCCCAACGGCGATTTGCTGGTTTGCTGGTTCCACGGCTCAGGCGAGCGCGAAGCCGACGACGTCTTGATCCGCGCGGCGCGCTGGTCGAAATCCACCGGCCAGTGGACCGAGCCGTTCACCCTCGCCGACACTCCCGGCTTCCCCGAGACCAACCCGGTGCTGTTCATCGACTCGCGCCAGCGCCTGTTCTTCTTCTGGCCGCTCATCATCGCGCACCAGTGGGAAACAGCGCTCATGAAGTACCGGATCTCGACCGACTACCAGCAGCCCACCGGCCCGCCGCGTTGGGAGCACCAGGACAACATCGTGCTGATTCCGAAAAATATCGCCGAGCGCACCGAGGACGTCTTCGGCGAAATCGCCAAAGGCACGGGGCGCCAGGCAGAGTACGCCGCGCGCGTGATCGCGCACTCGAAAGACATGTATTTCTCCCGCATGGGTTGGTTCACGCGCACGCATCCGCTGGAGCTGCCCTCCGGCCGCATCTTGCTGCCCATGTACTCCGACGGATTTTCGTTCGGCATCATGGCGATCAGCGACGACCACGGCTACACCTGGACCGCGAGCGAACCGATCGTGGGTGCGGGATCCATCCAGCCATCAGTGCTGCGCAAGAACGACGGCACGCTAGTTGCGTACCTGCGCGACAACGGACCGCCGCCCAAGCGCGCGCACATCAGTTTCTCGAAAGACGACGGCGTTACCTGGACGCCCGCGCGCGACACCGACATCCCCAATCCCGGCGTGAGCCTGGAAGCTCTACGCCTCCGCAACGGCGACTGGATCATGGTGTTCAACGATCTCGAGAGCGGCCGCTATTCGCTCGCCGCCGCGATCTCAGACGACGAAGGCGCGACCTGGAAATGGAAGCGGCACCTGGACGGCGATCCCGTCGCACGAGTCGCGCAACCAGTATCACTATCCTTCGGTGCTGCAGGCCAAGGACGGATCGATCCACGTGACCTACAGCTACTTCGTGCCGGAAGGCAAATCGATCAAGCACGTGCGGATCAATGAGGATTGGGTGAAGGCGGGGGATTGAGTAGCGACGCGTAACAAGCTTACGAATAGAAGTTCGGCATGACACCCAAAAGACGCCCGGCCGAATATTCTGAGTCTGGCACACCGCTATACTCATCTCAAGCACTTTGTAGAGTATTTCCCCAGTGGCGCGTGTCGCGGAGGCTCTTTGCAAATGAATCGTTCATTCGACTTGGCAAGTGACGATCACAGATTCCAGGGGAAGATCCAGGACCTCCAACGCTCCCCTGCCTTCGACCCGTATCTAGGAGTACTCACGGAAGGCTCCTCACGCCGTAGTTTCTTTAGAAAGGCCGGGGGGCGAGCAGTCGCCGGATTGCTGGCAGCGGAGTTCTTGGCTTTGCGCAGGGGCTTAGCACAGACGGCGCTTGGCCCCGATGCCGCGTTACAAGCCTTGATGGATGGCAATCGGCGGTTCTCCATGGAACGTCTGACCTCCTTCGAACATGACCTTGCGATTTTGAGACAGCACACCATTGACAAGCAGGAACCGTTCGCCGCTGTGTTGTCATGTGCCGATTCACGTGTGCCGGTTGAACTGGTTTTCGACCAAACTATCGGTCACATATTTGTTGCCCGCGTTGCCGGAAATGTCGCTTCTTCGGTGGTCATCGCAAGCCTCGAATATGCCGCGGCGGTACTTGGAACCAAGGTCATCGTGGTGATGGGACATAGTGGCTGTGGCGCAGTCAAAGCCACCATTCAAGCCAAAGAGGTTCCCGGACAGATCAGCGCGCTCTATTCGCATATCCAGCCTGCGGTCGATAAGGCGGGACCTAACCTTGAGGCAGCAACAAAAGCAAATGCTAAGATTCAAGCCGCCCTGCTGCGCCAAGCATCGACGGTCATTTCCAGCTTAGTGAGAGAGAAGAAGCTGAAAGTTGTCGCTGGGTTTTATGACGTCGGACCTGGAAAAGTGTCGCTACTTACGTAGGGTGGCAGCTAGCACATTTCACTGAGCAAAGAAACGCTCTCACACGGATTCTCAAGAACCGCTCTGACCTAGCGATCCTTGTCGTCATGCGCTCAGCCCCCAATGCCTTGATTAACACAATTTATACATCTTCCCTCTTGCATTTGCCCAACCGCTCCTGTAATCTAGATCCAATGACCTCCGAGAGGACCAGTCGGCCAGCGTTCGCCCGACCAGGCACCACGTCTAGCCTCTGCCCTCTCCCTCGGTCAGCTTCCGGAGCTTCTGCCCATTATTATTGCGGTCGCCGTACCTGGCCCCGCCTGACGGGCTTCGGAAAAACAGATTCCGAGAGGCCATCGGCGGGGCGATAAACCCAACCGATGGCCTTTCGTTTTTTGCACCGTAGGATTCAAGCGAGCGAGTGAAGATTGAGAGTCAGCGAGGAGTGAACATGTCGACCACGACAGCGCATCGATCGAACGCCGCACCGGAATCGAAACTGATGTCCGGCGCCCAGATTCTGCTCGAATGCCTGGTCCGCGAAAACGTGGACTGCATCTTCGGATACCCGGGCGGCGTGACGCTCCCGCTGTACGACGCCTTCTACGATCATCCGATCCGCCACGTGCTGGTGCGCCACGAGCAGAACGCGGCGTTCGCGGCGGAGGGCTACGCGCGGTCAACCGGCCGCGTCGGAGTCTGCTGCGCCACCTCCGGGCCGGGCGCCACCAACCTGGTCACCGGCCTGGTCGATTCCATGATGGACTCGATCCCGGTGGTCGCGCTCACCGGCCAGGTCTCCACCAAGCTGATCGGCAGCGACGCGTTCCAGGAAGCCGACACGTTCGGGATCACTCGCTCCTGCACGAAACACAATTTTCTCGTGAAGACGATCGCCGAGCTGCCGCAGGCGATTCATGAGGCGTTCTACATCGCCGCGAGCGGCCGGCCCGGCCCGGTTCTGGTGGATGTTCCCAAGGACGTCTTCCAGGCGCAGGCGCATTACGCGCCGGTGTCGGCGATCCATCTGCCGGGCTACAAGGTCTTCACCGAGGGCCACACCGGACAGATCCGCCGCGCGGCGCACATGATGTGGGAAGCCAAGCGGCCGTTCGTTTACGCGGGCGGCGGAATCATCGCGGCCAACGCGTCGGACGAGCTGCGCGAGCTGGTGGAAACGCTGAACGCGCCCGCCGTCAACACGCTCATGGGACTCGGCGCGCTTCCGGCCGAGCATTCCCATTTCGTCAGCATGCCGGGCATGCACGGCAGCTACGCCGCCAACATGGGCATGACCCACACCGATCTGCTGATCGCGCTCGGCGTGCGCTTCGACGATCGCGTCACCGGACGGCTCGCGGCATTCGCGCCGCACGCCAAAGTGATTCACGTCGACATCGATCCCGCCGAGATCGGCAAGAACCGCACGCCCGACCTGCCCATCGTGGGCGACGTCAAGCGTGTCTTGCAGAAGCTCAACAAGGTGCTGCAGGAGATCGCGCCCGAGCACCGCGAGCGCAACGCCGGCGCCCGCGACGCCTGGTGGCATCAGATTCGCGAGTGGCGCGCCGAGCATCCGCTAACTCCCGAAGTTTCCACCACCGAGATCAAGCCGCAGCACGTGATGCGCGAAATCGACCGGCTCTCCGGCGGCCGCGCCATCGTCACCTCCGACGTCGGCCAGCACCAGATGTGGGCCGCGCAGTTCATCCGCTTCAACGAGCCGCGCCTGTGGATCAACTCCGGCGGCCTGGGCGCGATGGGCTTCGGCCTGCCCGCGGCCATCGGCGCGCAATTCGCCCGCCCCGACAAGCTGGTGTTCTCCATCGTTGGCGACGGCGGATTCCAGATGTCGATTCCCGAACTCGCCACCATCGCCAATCATGGCCTGCCAATCAAGATCGTGATCGTGAATAACGGCTACCTCGGCATGGTGCGGCAATGGCAGGAGCTGTTCTACAACAATCGACTCTGCCAGGTGGAACTCAACTCGTTCCCGGATGCCAAGCAGCTCGCCGGCGCGTACGGTTTCAAAGGACGCACCATCGAGCGGCCCGAAGAGCTGGCATCGGCGCTGCAGGAAGCTGTCGACGAGAACGGCCCCTACCTGCTCAACGTGCGCGTGTCGCCGTACGAGAACGTGTATCCGATGGTCCCGGCCGGCGGCGCGATCAACGAAATGGTTCTTGGACCGCCGCAACCGGTGGAGGCCTGATCCATGCTGCAAGTCATTGCACTACTCGTCGAAAACAAGCCCGGCGCGCTGATGCGCATCACTGGACTGCTGAGCGCGCGCGGCTACAACATTGAGAGTCTGACGGTCGCTCGCACGCTGGATCCGGCGCTCTCGCGCATGAGCATCGTGGTCGACATCGACCCGCAACTGCGCGCCCAGGTGATCAAGCAGATGAACAAGCTGATCAACGTCCTGCAGGCCACCGACCTGACCGATTCGCCGGCGGTGAAGCGCGAAATGGTGCTGGTGCGGGTCCGCGCCGCGCTGAACAGCCGCACCGCCATCTTGAAAGAGGCCGAAATTTTCGGCGCCCGCGTGGTCGATTCGTCTACAGAAGGATTCGCACTTGAAGTCACCGGCGATTCCGAAAAGCTCGACGAGTTCATCGACGTCATCCGCAGCTACGGCGAGATTGAAGTCACGCGCTCGGGCACCGTGGCGGTCTCGCTCGAAGCCAAGAAGCTCCGCCTGTCCGCGCCGGTGCAGAAAACCGTGCCCGGTGGAAGAGCCGGACACGATTCGCAAATAATAAGGACACCAACCGACAATGGCAAAACGATTCTACGAAAAAGACGGCAACCTCGACTTGCTGAAGGGCAAGACGGTCGCGATCATCGGCTACGGCAGCCAGGGACATGCGCACGCGTTGAATCTGCGCGACAGCGGCGTAAACGTCGTGGTCGGATTGCCTGCGACGAGCAAGAGCGTGGCCAAGGCCACTTCGACCGGACTCAAGGTTGTCTCCGTCGCCGACGCCGCCAAGACCGCCGACGTCCTCATGATCCTGGTCCCCGATCATATCCAGGGCGACCTCTACAATGCCGAGATCGCGCCGCACATGAAGCCCGGCAAGACCCTCATGTTCGCGCACGGGTTCAACATTCACTTCGGCCAGATCCAGGCGCCTGCGGGCGTCGACGTTTCGATGATTGCGCCCAAAGCGCCCGGCCATCGCGTGCGCGAGCTGTTCACCGAAGGCGTCGGCGTGCCTGCCCTGATCGCCGTGCATCAGGATGCCTCCGGCCACGCGCACGAAAACGCCCTGGCGTACGCGCTCGCGCTCGGATGTCTCAAGGCGGGCGTGATCGAAACCACCTTCAAGGAAGAAACCGAGAGCGACCTGTTCGGCGAACAGTCCGTGCTGTGCGGCGGCGTCAGCGAGCTGATCCGCGCCGGCTTCGAAACCCTGGTGGAAGCGGGCTACGCGCCCGAGATCGCCTACTTCGAGTGCCTGCACGAATTGAAGCTGATTGTCGACCTGATCTACGAAGGCGGCCTCGGCTACATGCGCTACTCGATCTCTGACACCGCCGAGTATGGCGACTACACGCGCGGGCCGCGCATCGTCACCGCCGAAACGCGCAAGGAGATGAAGAAGATTCTGTCGGAGATCCAGTCCGGCCAGTTCGCGCGCGAATGGATCAACGAGAACAAGACCGGACGGCACAAGTTTCTCGCGATGCGGCAGGCCGCGCAGGATCAGCCCGTCGAACGCGTGGGCCGCGAGCTGCGCGAAATGATGCCATTCCTGAAGAAGAAAAAGGAGGCGGGCGTGCCTGTAGAACAGCAGGCCGCGGCCGTAAACAAGTAGCACTATGCGCATCCAGACTTTCGATACGACGCTCCGGGACGGCACCCAAGGCGAGGCCGTCTCTTTCTCGGTGGACGACAAACTCGTCATCGCGCAAAAGCTGGACGAGCTGGGTATCGATTACATCGAAGGCGGATGGCCCAACTCCAATCCCAAGGACAAAGAATTCTTCCGGCGGGCCCAAGAAGTGAAGCTGAAGCACGCCCGCCTTACCGCGTTCGGCTCCACGCGCTTCGCCAAGAACAAAGTGGATCAGGATCCCAACGTTCGCGCCCTGCTCGAAGCCGAAACTCCCACCATTTCGATTTTCGGCAAGAGCTGGGAGCTGCACGTGAAGCGCGCGCTCGGGATCGACGAGCAGGAAAACCTCGCCTTGATCGGCGAGACCGTGAAGTTCTTAAAGGACCACGGCCGCGAGGTCGTCTACGATGCCGAGCATTTCTTCGACGGCTACAACGCCAGCCCGGACTTCGCGCTGCGTACCCTCGAGGCGGCCAAGAACGCGGGCGCCGACGTGCTTTGCCTGTGCGACACCAACGGCGGCAACCTGACACACCGCATCGTCGAAGTGGTTTCGGAAGTTCGCAAGCGCTTCGACGGCATGCTCGGCATCCACACCCACAACGACTGCGACGTCGCCGTGGCCAACGCGATCGCGGCGGTCGAGGCCGGCTGCACGCACGTCCAAGGTTGCATGAATGGATACGGCGAGCGCTGCGGCAACGCCAATATCGTATCGATCATCGCCAATCTCGAGCTGAAGCTCGGCCACACCACCATCGGCCGCGAGAATCTGCAGACGCTCACCACGGTGGCCCGCTACATCGCCGAACTCGCCAATTTGCCGATGCGCAATGATCAACCTTACGTCGGCCACAGCGCGTTCGCGCACAAGGGCGGCGTGCATGTCAGCGCGGTGCTCAAAGACGCCGCCACCTATGAACACGTCAAGCCCGAGATGGTTGGCAACCGCCAGCGCGTTCTGCTCAGCGACTTGTCAGGCCGCGGCAACGTGCTCTACAAGCTGAAGCAACACGGACTCGAAGAACGTTTGGACGCCGAGGCGCGCCGCCAGTTGCTCGAACGCGTCAAGCATCTCGAGCACCAAGGTCACGAGCTTGAGGCCGCCGAAGGTTCCTTCGAACTTTTAGTCCGCGAGGCGCTGCATCCTGGCTGGAACCCATTCGAAGTCGTCAACTACGACGTTACGACGCGCCTGATCGGCGGCACCACCGCCACCGTCACGCTGCGCATCCAGGACAGCGTTCACACCGCCAGCGCCAATGGCCACGGCCCCATGAACGCACTCGACCTGTGCCTGCGCCAGTGCCTGTCCACCGTCTACCCGAACATCAAGAACGTCCGCCTCACCGACTACAAGGTCCGCGTGCTCGATTCGAAAAAAGGCACCGCCGCCAAAGTGCGCGTGCTGGTCGAGTGGTCCGATCACCGCCGGAGCTGGTCCACCGTCGGCGTCTCCGACAACGTCATCGAAGCAAGCTGGAACGCTCTGGTCGACGCCATCCGCCTGGAGCTGATGCGCCTCACCGAGCAGGACGAGAGCATCGACAAAGCGGTGGAAGACTACTGCTGGGGCGTCTAACAGGGACCGTCCCTGAAACAAAAGCGGGTTCGCCGCAAGGCGGAGTCGAGCACGGCAAACGGCCAGTGATCACGCTCGACAATCACCTCGGCGCCTGGCCGCACCCTCTCTCCAGCGACGCGTGGGGGTCGCGGCTAGTTCTGCTTCGCTGTGTGGACTTGCGCCTTATGTCTACTCTTCGATCTCTTACGTCGGGCTGACCACCAACTCGTTCTTCACTCCTGTAACGCCCTTGACTTTCTTAGCCACCTTCTCGGCTCTGGACTTCTGCTTGTCGGTTCGCACCTTGCCGGTCAGGGTCACTTCCCCGTTGTGGACCGCGACTTCGATCCGCATGCCGCCGACGTCGGGGTCGCCGGCGAGCTTCACTCGGACCTGGTCGGTCAGGACGTCGTCGGTCACTTGCTTTTGGGCCACGATCGGCGTCGATGCCCAACCGAAAAGCAGTGCCGCGAACAAGAATCGTCTGGTCAGTTGGTTGGCTCCAGTTCTGATTCTCCCCCGCTCATCGCCCGCCAGTCAATGCTCTTCAGGAATTCGGGGTTTTCGCGCCAGTCCTTCTGCACCTTGACGAACAGCTCCAGAAAGATTTTCCGCGAGAGCATGGCGCTCCATCTCCTGCGCGCGCCAGCGTGCCGATTTTCTTGAGCGCCGCGCCCTTGGCGCCGATGACGATGGCCTTCTGGCCGGGCCGTTCGACGTAGATGGTCGCCGTGATCCGCGTCAGCTTGGACGTATCGGTCCATTGATCCACCGCGACCGCGACCGCGTGCGGCACCTCCTGCCGCGTTTCGCGCAGCACTTTCTCGCGAATCAGCTCGGCCGCCAGGAATCGCTCGGGCTGATCGGTCAGGTAGTCGGACGGAAAATACGCCGGGCCTTCGGGAAGTCGCGCCATGATCGCGCTGCGGACGCGGTCCAGGCCTTCGCCGGTACACGGACGAGATCGGAATGTACTCGTCAAACTCGCGCGCGGCTTTGTACTGCTCGATCAGCGGCAGCAGCAGCCGCTTGTCCTGCAGCCGGTCGATCTTTGGTGAGCAGCAGCAGCACGGGCGTGCGACACTTTGCGCAGGACGTCCATAGCCTGGCGCGTCGGCGGGCGTGAAGCGCGCGGTGGCGTCGGCCAGGTAGAGCAGCACGTCGCGATCCGCCAGCGCGGCGCGCACGCGTCTCCATCATGCGCCGGTTCAACAGCGTGTTGGACTCGTGGATGCCGGGCGTGTCCAGAAAGACGATCTGCGCGGCCGGCGAGGTGCAGCACGCCCTGAACCGATGCGCGCGTGGTCTGCGGTTTTTCCGACACGATGGCGAGCTTCGTTCCCAGCAGCGCGTTCAACAGCGTGGATTTTCCAGCGTTGGGCCGGCCCAGGATCGAGACAAAGCCGGAACGGAAGCCGGATTCCGGCGCGCTCATGGATGCTGCGACATGGTCTCAGGCGCGATCTTGGAGACCCGCACCTGTTCCACTTTCAACTCGTCGCCGGCCAGCACTTCGATGCGGATGCCGTCGCGCTCCACGGTTTCGCCGGGGTGCGGAACGTGCCCGAGCCATTCGGTCACCAGGCCGCCGATGGTGGTGGATTCGGTGTCCTCCGGCGGCCGGAAGCCGAGCAGATCGTGCAGGCGGTCGAGATCCAGGCTGCCCGCCACCACGAAGCGGCCTTCGGGTTCCTCGCGGAAATCGCGATCGGGTTCGTGCTCGTCGTGAATCTCGCCGAGAATCTCCTCCACCAGATCTTCCATGGTGGCGAGCCCGGCGACATTGCCGTACTCATCGATCACGATGGCCATGTGCGCGCCGGCCTCCTGCATCTCGCGCAGCAGATCGGGCACGGGTTTGGTTTCCGGAACAAAGCGGATGGGCCGGACCAGTTCCTTCACCAGGCGCCCTGCGCGGTCCTCTTCGTCCAGCTCGAACATGTCGCGCACGTGGATGAAGCCGATGATGTTGATCGATGCTCTGCTCGAAAACCGGGAATGCGCGAATACTGCTCGTGGATCACCAGCTCGCGCAGATCCTCGAGCGACCGGTTGGCGTCGATGGCCACGATCTTGGGCCGCGGAGTCATCACCTCGCGCACGGTTTTGTCGCCGAACGCGACCACGGATTCGATCAGCTTGCGGTCGTCCTTCTCGATGATGCCTTCCTCTTCGCCGGCCGAGATCAGCGCTTCGATGGGACCGCCGGCGCCGGTCTCGTGAGCTTTCGCGGGCTGGGCTGCCGACAGTTCCACCAGCGATTGGAAGAAGCCGAGAATCGCGGTCAGCGGGCGCACGACGAGCGCGCACAATCGCAGCACCGGCGCGAGCGGCAGCAGCCAGTGGCCGCTGGTCTTGCGATACAGGACCTGCGCCAGTACGTAGGTGGACACCAGCATGGTGAGCCAGGCGAACAGCGCCGCTTCGAAGAAGCTTTGCCAGGGCTCGGCGGTGTTGTCGAATCGCGCCGCCATGAAGCACAGGCCCAGCAGCAGCAGCACGGTATGCTTGATGAGTCGAAAACGCCAGCACGCCCTGCTCGGCTTCCACGCCGATGCGCTGCTCCAGCGTTTCCTTGAAGAATTGCAGCGCCGGCAAGTCGCGCGAGCGCAAGCGCAGCGCTTCCATGTAAAGAATCTGGACCACGGTGATGAGGCAGAGCAGCACCGCCGACAGCCGCGGCTGCCGCCGAGCGCGAACCAGGTCACGAGCGCGCCCTCTCGATCAGGCCGCAGGGCAATCCCAGCGCGGCGCGCCACTTTGCTTCGGCGCGCGCCATGCGGCCGCGGTCGGTGTGGTGATCCATGCCGAGCAAGTGCAGCATACCGTGCAGCATCAGGATCCCGATCTCCTGGTCGACGCGCATGCCATACTCGGCGGCCTGCCGGCGCGCGGTCGGAAACGAGATCGCAATGTCGCCCAGGAAGCCGTTCGGCTCGGCGGCCGGAAACGAGAGCACGTCGGTGGCGCGATCCTGATTCCGGAATTTCCGGTTCAGCCGGCGCAACTCGCGCGTCGCTCGTGATCAGGCAGCCAAACGCGCGGCCGCCCGCCACCTCGGAGGCCAGCCGCTGAGCGAAGTGCGCGCACGTCGCGCCGCGCTAGGCCCGGCGTGGCGACCTGAAATAGCAGAGCGGTCTGCTGCATCAGTAGACATGACGACAGATCAGGCCAGCGGAATCTCGCGGCTCTCGGCCGGCGCATTGGCGAGCTCCGCGGCCGGCCGCTTCGGCTGCCGGATCGCCCAGCTTCAGATCCAGCTGGCGCTCGTTGCTGGTCAGCTCCTCATACCGCTCGTAGGCTTTCACGATTCTTTGCACCAGCGCGTGGCGCACCACGTCGCGCTCGTCGAAGTACACGAAGCTGATGCCTTCCACGCCGCGCAGCACATCGATCACGTGCGTCAGTCCGCTGCGGCGTGCCGGTGGGCAGGTCGACCTGCGTCAGATCGCCGGTCACCACCATCTTGGAATTGAAGCCCTGGCGCGTCAGCACCATCTTCATCTGTTCGGCGGTGCTGTTCTGCGCTTCATCCAGAATGATGAAGCTGTCGTTCAACGTGCGGCCGCGCATGAACGCGATGGGCGCTACTTCGATCACCGAGCGCTCCAGCAGCTTTTCCACCTTGTCGGCGTCCAGCATGTCGTACAGCGCGTCGTACAGCGGGCGCAGATAAGGATCGACTTTCTCCTGCAGATTGCCCGGCAGGAATCCGAGCCGCTCGCCCGCTTCCACCGCCGGCCGCGTCAGAACAATACGGCTGACGCGCTTGCTCAGCAGCGCCGATACCGCCATCGCCACCGCCAGATAAGTCTTTCCCGGTACCCGCCGGCCCGACGCCGAAAACCAGATCGTGCCGCTCGATCGCTTCCACGTAGCGGCGCTGGTTGACGGTCTTGGGCGCCAGCGTCTTCTTGCCGAAATTGCGCTGGCGTCCGCTATGCACCAGGCTGCGCAGCGTCACTTCCGGATCTTCGGTCACGACGCGCAGATAGCTGTTCAGATCGCCGTTGGTGAACGCCTGCCCTTCTTTCACCAGCGCGACGTAGTCCTCCAGAATGCTCGCGGCGCGAATCACGTTGGGCTCGTCGCCTTCGATTTCGAGCGAATCATTCATCAGGCTGGCGGTGACATTCAGCCCGTTCTCCAGCACCCGAATATTTTCGTCGCGGGTTCCGAACAGGGACTCGATGCCGCGCGTGATCTGAACGCTTAGTTTCATTCCAAAGTAGGACGGATTAAAGGCATGCCGGAACGGCAGTTGATCCTGAGGTTCCTGGCAGGAAACGATCGGCGGGGCCGAAAATCTTCTTCCGCGGGCGCGGAGGAAAAGCTGACATCTGCCTTTAATTATAACAGAGCACAGGTGGCCCAATGATAGGGTGTTAGTAGGGCTGTATGACTGTTCAATCTCCTACAGGCAGCATCCCTGACGTGGAGTTCGTGACGCAGCTGCGCCTGCGGACGCAGCGTTACTTGAACGCCGTGGATGCCTGGGAAGAAGCCTACGCCAAGTATTATCGCTTGGTTACGCCGGGCCAAATCAGCTCCGACCTGGAGCCGTTCCAGCACAGTTTTCTGCAGGCTCGCGAAGAACTCAAGCAGCTCATGCCGCGCGCGCGCCGGATGTGTTTGAGGCACGGTTTCAAGGACCCCTTTCAACTGCTGGTCCGCGTTCAACTGGGCGCTCATGCGCCCCAGGCGGGAGGCGGCTCGGCCATCGGCAGGACTGAGCGGAATATGGTCAACCGCTGCATCGCGAACCTGGAAACGGCTGCGATGGAGTTGACGCCCAACTCGCAAAACTCCGAAGCGGGCGATCCGACTCGACGGGGCCGCGGTCTTTGGCGGCGCATCATTGAGTTTTTCACGTAGAGTTCTTCACCTAGCCGCCGCGTTAAGGCGCGAAGCTCGAGCGCGCCTGGATGCCCCAGTGGCCGTCTTTCAACGTCACGATATAGAAAGACGGAAACCGGCCGATCTCCTTGCCGCTCGCATCGAACCGAACGAAGACCACGGAAAAATGCACCTTGTCCTTGCCGCTCTGAATGGCCTGCATCGAATCCCAGCGGCTGTGGTCCCAGGGCGCCAGCCGCTTGGGATAATCCGTCATGGCGCGCGCGAACTCTTCGGCGGATTGATAGACGTTCACCTGATTGCTGGCGAAGCGTACGTGCGGATAGTTGAGTGTCGCGGCCCAAGCGTGCGTGTCGCGCGCATTGAACGCGGTCATGAACTCGTCCATGGCTCTGCGCGCCGAGGCCTCCGCTTTCTTGTCCTGCGCCGATGAGCGCGAGGCCGCTCGAAATGCACAGCACGGCGGCGCACGAAATGAAGCGACGAATCAGTGGAACGTGCATAGGCATGTGTGAGGATTATAGCTCTTGCGGCGGCTCGGTTTTCCGCGACCGCTGCGCTACCATGGAGTGTTTCCATGGACATCGATTGGTTCCCGCTGTGGCTTAGCCTGCGTGTCGCCGTCATCTCCACCGCCATCGCGCTGACGGGCGGATTGTGGCTCGCGTGGATACTGGCGAATCGTCAATTCCGCGGCAAGGAACTGCTGGACGCCGCCGTCACGCTGCCGCTGGTGCTGCCGCCGACCGTGCTCGGCTACTATCTGCTGGTCGTGCTCGGACGCGCCAGCCCGATCGGCCGAAGTCTACGAATGGCTGTTCGGCGCGCCGCTGGTTTTTTCCTGGCAGGCGGCGGTGGTGGCGGCGCTGTTCCATTCGACGCCGCTGCTGGTGAAATCGGCGCGCGCGGCGTTCGAGAGCGCCGACCGGTCCTATGAACGCGCGGCGCGGAACCTGGGCGCTAGCGAACTGCGGCTGTTCTGGCGCGTGACGCTGCCGCTGGCGCGCCGCTCCATCCTGGCCGCCGCGGCGCTGGCCTTCGCGCGATCGCTCGGAGACTTCGGCGTCACGCTCATGATCGCCGGCAACATCCCCGGCCGCACCCAGACGCTCGCCGTGGCCATTTACGATGCCGTCGAATCCGACAACGCCGCCGTCGCGCGCGTGCTGGTGATCATCATCTCGGCAGTGGCGCTGGTGGTGCTGCTGATCGCGAATCGCCTGACCACCAATCCGTACGGCCCTCGCCAGACGGCGCTATGATCCAGGCGCAGCATTCGCAAGCAGTATACGAAAGGCCCCGAGTCGGCCGGCTTCTCGCTCGACATCGAATTCCAGGCGCCGCGCGGATTCACCGTGCTGTTCGGCCCGAGCGGCGCCGGCAAAACGCTGACGCTCGATTCCATCGCCGGATTCGTGCGCCCCGACGAAGGCCGCATCCTGCTTGACGACCAGATCCTGTTCGAC
Organism: Terriglobia bacterium; assembly: GCA_963792065.1. Lineage (GTDB taxonomy): Bacteria > Acidobacteriota > Terriglobia > Bryobacterales > Bryobacteraceae > Palsa-89. Next base: position 2,413,946 of record CAWBUU010000001.1, on the reverse strand, counting down.
GGCGCATCGGGCGTGCACCTGCCGCCGCAAGCGCGCCACTGCGGCTACGTTTTTCAGAACTACGCGCTGTTTCCGCACATGACGCTGCGCAAGAATCTGGAGTTCGCCGTCGAGCGCATCCCGCGGCTGGAGCGCCACCGCAAAGTGACCGAGATGCTGGAAAAATTCCATCTCACCGAGGTCTCCGGACGCCGCCCGTTCGAGCTGTCGGGCGGACAGAAGCAGCGCTGCTCCATCGCGCGCGCGCTGATCGGTGCGCCGCGCCTGCTGCTTGCTCGACGAGCCGGCCCAAGGTTTGGACGCGCCGCTCAAGGCCGAACTCTACGCCGTGCTCCGCCAGGTGCGCGAGGAATTTGGAATCCCGGTGCTGCTGGTCACGCACGATTTCGAGGAATGCCTCGACCTCGGCGACGAAATGATCGTCATGCGCGAAGGCCGCGTCGTGCAGTCCGGCACGCCGCGCAAAATTCTCGAGCAGCCCGCCAACGTCGACGTCGCGCGGCTGCTGGGCGTCTTCAACCTGCTGCCGGTGGAGATCCTCGGTCTCGATCCCGGCCGCAACGCCAGCCGCCTGCGCTACCAGGATTTCGAATTGAACGGGCCTTATTTCCCAGGCCGCTTGATCGGCGACCATGTGTGGCTCTGCATCCGGCCCGATCTGCTGTCGATTGCCCCGCGCGACGGCCGGCCCGGCATGAACCAGATTCCGGCCGTCGCTCGCGCGCACCGTCGACAAGCCGGACCGCGTGCGGCTCGAGTTCTCAGGCGACATCGCCGTCGAAGTGGATCGCCCGGCGCTCGAAAAATTCGGCAGCGTCAAGGAGTGGGTGATCGAATTTCCGCAAACCGGCTTGCGGATTCTATGAAGCGCTACTGCATCACGGACTCGCCGCAGGTCGCCGCCCGCGCCGCCCGCGACGGCGTCGACATGATCCAGATCCGCGCCAAGCAGCTCGACGGCCGCGCGCTGGCCGAGCTGGTGCGAGCCGCGCATGGCGCTCGGGGCGAAACCGCTGCTGGTAAACACGCGCACCGATGTCGCCCTGGCTTGCGGCGCGCAAGGCGTTCACCTGCCCGCTCACTCCGATCGGCGCCCGCGCACCATCCGCCGCATCACGCCGCGCGGTTTTCTGATCGGCGTGTCCTGCCACACCATCGACGGAGCTGCGCGCCGCCGAAAACGAAGGCGCCGATTTCGCCGTCTTCGGCCCCATCTTTCGCGAGCCCCACAAAAGTCGTCACGCCGCTCGGCATCGACGCGCTCCGCCAGGCCGCCGCCAGCGTGCGGCGCTACCGGTGTTACGCTCTCGGCGGCGTCACGGCGGCAAACGCGCCGCTCTGCATCCAGGCCGGAGCGGCCGGCATCGCGGGCATCTCGCTTATTCACGTAACATGAGGGTTTGCTCGCCCGTGACACCCACCGAAACCAGCAAGAACCTGGGCGTCCTGCTCCGCGTCGGCGTTTTCGCGCTGATCGCGCTGCTCGGCTATTTCATTTTCCCGGCCATCATGCTGTTCCTGCTGGGCGGCGGCGCCGCGCTGTTGGTGGTCGCGACGCTCAGCACCTTCGCGGCCGCCGCCGTCGCCAACGCGATCGCGCTTCGCATCTACGAACGCGCGCAACTGGCCGACATCGGCCTGGGCTGGACCGCCGCTTCGCGGCGCAATCTCCTGCTCGGCATGCTGGGCGGCGGCGGCGCCGGCGCGGTGATCCTGGTCGGCCCCCTCATGGTTCGCGCTGGCGAACTCTGGCGCCGGCGCCGAACGCGCACTTCGCAATGGCCCAGCCTGCTTGTTCGTGACCATCATTCTCCTGTTCGGCTCGGTGGGCGAAGAAATGCTGTTCCGCGGCTACGCTTTCCAAGTGCTGGTGAAAGCCATCGGCCCGTTCGCCACCATCCTGCCGATGGCCGTGCTGTTCGGCCTGGCGCATCGCTCCAACCTGAATTTCACCTGGCTCGCTCTGGTCAACACCATGCTGTGGGGCGTGGTGCTGGGCTACGCCTTCATCCGCAGCGGCGATCTCTGGCTGCCCATCGGCCTGCACTTCGGATGGAACTGGGTGCTGCCGCTGTTCGGCGTCAGCCTCAGCGGGTTTACAATGGGAGTAACCGGCTACTCCGTCCAGTGGAAAATTGGCGACCTGTGGAGTGGAGGCGCGTATGGTCCGGAAGGCGGTTTGCTCACAAGCGCGATTATCGTGGTACTGTTCGTCTATCTGCAACGAGCCCCGATCCAGCATCAGGATGCATTTCTGCTGCGGGAGACGTCATGATGCGTAGACGCGGCTGTCCATCTCCTGATTGCGCTGTCTTCGGCTGCCGCTGCTTCGCTCTCCCGCCTGCGCCGGCGACACAGAAGCTCACCGACGACGACAAAATCGATATTCTGCGCGGCATGATGGCCGAATACGCCACCGTGAAAGCGCTCCTGCCGCGATCGCCCAAGCCTCTGCCGTTTGACAGCAACGGCACCTGGGACAAAGCAGAGTGGGCCGAGGCCGGGCAAAAGTACGGGCCGGCCGCGCGGCTTGGCGACTTGGTTCAGATCACGAAAGTCGACATCCAGCGACGACAAGATCGTGTTCGAGATCAACCACGGCATGAAGAAGAAAGGAAGCTGGCGCGATCACGTTCAGATCGGCATGGGCGGCGGGATCGGCGGCGGCGTCCGCGCAGGTGAATACTCAGCAGAGCACCAACGCGCCCAGCGGAACCAACATCGCGCTGCTGTTCGACAAAACGAATCCGCCCAGCACCGCGGCCGACATCAAGAAGATGCTGAAGCCGATTCTCGATTTCGAAAAAGAGACCGCCACCGAGAACTACGTCGAAACGCTCCCCGAGCCGATCAAGAAGGCCATCAAGGAGAACAAAGCGATTCGAGGGCATGGATCGCGACCAGGTTGTCCTGGCGCTCGGAAAACCGCGCCACAAAGAACGCAGCGTCGACAAAGACGGCAACGAAATCGAAGACTGGATCTACGGCGATCCTCCGGGCAAGATCACGTTCGTGACGTTCGCCGGCTCCAAGGTGGTCCGCATCAAAGAAGCCTACGCCGACATCGGCGGTTCCACGGCGCCACCGCTCCAGGCCAAGTAGCACCGTGGCGCACGCACTCGTGCATGCCGCGTTCACAATCGTGTCAACGCCAGGGGATGCCCCAGACCTTATAAACTAAAAGTGTATGCCGATCAAAGTAGGAATTAACGGCTTCGGCCGTATCGGACGAAACGTGGTCCGCGCCGCTCTGGACCGCCCCAACATCGAATTTGTCGCCGCCAACGATCTTACTGACACGAAGACCCTGGCGCACTTGTTGAAATACGATTCGATCCTCGGTCCGCTTGCACGCCGAGGTGAAAGCACGATGGCGACTCCATCATCGGTGGGCGGAAGGCGCATCAAGATTTTCGCCGACCAAGGATCCGGCCGAGCTGGACTGGAATTCGCTCGGCGCCCAGATCGTGATCGAATCCACCGGCAAGTTCACCGAAGCCAAGGACGCCGCCAAGCATCTGCGCGGCACGGTGAAGAAAGTCATCATCTCGGCGCCCGCCAAGAACGAAGACATCACGCTGGTGCTGGGCGTCAACGACAACATGTACGATCCGGCCAAGCACAACTCATCTCCAACGCCTCCTGCACCACCAACTGCCTGGCGCCGGTGGTGAAGGTGCTGCACGAAAAGTTCGGCATCGAGAAAGGCTCGATGACCACCATCCACAGCTACACCAACGACCAGAACGTGCTCGATTTTCCGCACAAGGATCTGCGCCGCGCGCGCGCGGCGGCGTTGAACATGATCCCCACCACCACCGGCGCCGCCAAGGCCATCGGCCTGGTGATGCCCGAACTGAAGGGCAAGCTGGACGGCTACTCGATGCGCGTTCCCACGCCCGACGTTTCGGCCGTGGACCTGGTGGTGATGCTGTCGAAGAACACCACCACCGAAGAAGTGAACAAAGCGCTCGAAGACGCCGCCAACGGCCCGATGAAGGGCATTCTCGCGTACACCGAAGATCCCGTGGTGTCGACCGACATGCTGCACAACCCGAACAGCTCGATCGTGGACGCGCAGATGACCAAGGTGCTGGACGGCAATCTGGTGAAGGTGCTGGCCTGGTACGACAACGAGTGGGGCTACTCGATGCGGGTGGTCGACCTGATCGACTTCCTGGTGAAGAAGGGACTCAACTGAGCGCGCGGGCGCAATCCAAGCTCATAGCCTTCGGTTGGTACGGCGGAAAATTCAGCCACTTGAACTGGCTGCTCCCGCTGCTGCCTGAATGCCACCACTATTGCGAACCGTTCGCCGGATCCGCGGCGGTGCTGCTGAATCGCGCGCCCTCGCCGGTTGAGACGTACAACGATATCGACGGCGAGGTCGCGAATTTCTTCCGCGTGCTGCGCGATCAGAAGGACCAGCTGATCGAAGCGATCGGACTGACGCCGTTTTCGCGCGAAGAATTTTTCCACGCCGTCTCGAACGCGGAGGACGCGCCTCTCCGATCTCGAACGCGCGCGCCGTTTCTTCGTCCGGGCGCGCCAGGCCCGCACCGGCCTCGCGCAAACCGCGTCGCTCGGCCGTTGGGCCAACTGCAAGAACACCAGCCGCGCCGGCATGTCGGGCGCGGTCTCGCGCTGGCTCGGCAGCGTCGACGATCTTCCTGCAGATCGCGCTCCGCCTGCTGCGCGTTCAGATCGAGAACCGCCCGGCCGTCGAAGTGATCAAGCTCTACGACGACCCCAAAACGCTCTTCTACTGCGACCCCCCGTACGTCCACTCGACGCGCGGCGACAGCAAAGCCTACCGCTTTGAGATGAACGACCACGCCCATCGCGACTTCGCCGCCGCGCTCGCCAAGTGCAAAGGCAAAGCCGCGGTATCAGGCTACCGCTGCGACCTGATGGACGAACTCTACTCGCGACTGGCGCCGCGCCGACGCCCCGCCGAAAACTGCCACTCCATCAAAAAGCCCCGCCGCGAAGCCCTCTGGATGAACTACTGATCGGGTTCGCAACAGCCGCTGCTGTTCTTCCTGGTTCGTAACCCGAAGGTCGACCTTGATCACCTTGGCCAACTGGAGCAGCGGCTCGAAGCTGGGGTGATCCGTGAAGTCGTCCAGTGCAATCACACGCAGAAGTCTAGTCCGAGAGCCCGTCGTCTTGCCACGGTCCGCAAGCGCGCAACGTGATTGGCTAACAAATCGGATAGCGAATCACTCATGGGCTCCGCCGCCGCATTCGCAAGGCTGATCTTGTTGACATCACACAACGGACTACTTGGAGCGCGGCGTGCCTGGCAACTGAGAAATCATGGCGGATCGAGTGGTTCTGGTTGACGAAGACAAGGTCATGCGGAATGGAATCAAGGCCATCCTCGCTCACACCGAAGACTTTCAAGGATCGGAGAACCCGATTCCTGCACAGCCGCCCTCGATACCTGCCGAACACTTCGGCCAGACATCGTGGTCATGGACATCGGCACTACGGTGCGGCTCCGCTATCTTGCCAAGACCTCGTCTGCTGATTCGACTTCGCGATAGCCGAAGAAGCGGCGCTCTTTGATCACCGCGGCGATTTCGGCAGGCACCATGTCCTCCCAGGAAGCGTCGCCATCCTTGATGCGCCGCAACACATCCCGCGAGAAGATGTGCAGCACGCTTTCATCGAAGTTGTCGAGTTGCCGGATCCGGCCGCGCGCCACCAGGTGGCGGTAGAGACTGTGCACGCTCGTCGTCCATCTGGATTTCCGCCCACCGTCTCCAGCCTGCCGCTCGCGTGATCGCGCAGCGGATAAACGTAGATGCGCAGATCCTTGGTGAACAGCTTGCCGAACGCCTCCAGGATTCCGCCTTCGAGACCGGCGTAGTATTCCTCTTTGAACAGGTCGCGCAGGCTGGCGGCGCCCATCGTCACGGCGATCGGCTCTTTCGTATAGCGCGCCAGGTATCCGGCCAGCCGGTAGTATTCGAAATAGTCGGAGATCAGGACGGTCTTGCCGGCCGCCGCCAGCAAGTCGGCGCGGGCGAGGAAATCGCTGAGGTCGAGCTTGCCCGCCGACATCAGGTTGCGCATGGTGATCTCCATCAGCTCCACCACCTGGCCGGCCTCCACCTCCGGCTCGGCGGCGAAGCGCTCGCGCGCGCTGTCGATCATGTCGATGTTGACCTTGGTGACCGGCCGGAAGCTGCCGCGCTCCACCAGCACCGGCCGCTTGCGCAGCACCTCGGAGGGCTGCAGCACTTCGCCCGACGGCCCGAACATCGCCGCGCCGCTCAGGCCGAGCTGCACCAGCTTGCAGGCTCATCACGCGGTTGTCGACGTGCCGGAACTCGATGCCCGAGAACTCGATCATGTCGATCTCGATCCGCTCGGTGGTCAGATTGTCGAGCAGCGATTCCACCATCAGCGCCGGCTTGTGATGCAGGAAGAACGCGCCGAACAGCAGGTTGACTCCGACGATGCCGAGCGCTTCCTGCTGCAGGTCGTTTTCGTGGTCCAGCATGCGGACATGGATGATGATCTGGCTGTCTTCATCGCGCGGGTGGGCCTGGAACTTCACGCCCATCCAGCCGTGGCATTCGTTGGTGCCCTGAAAATTCCGCGCCGCGACCGTGTCGGCGAAGGCGAAGAACGCCGTGGTGTCGCCGCGCGACGCGCGCAGCCGCTCCAGGTTCAGCCCGTGCTCGTAAGTCGAGCATGCTCTGCAGCCGCTCGCGCGAAACGTAGCGCTTGCGAGCGGCCGTAGATCGCGTCGCTGACCGCCATGTCGTAGGCCGAGATGGACTTGGAAATGGTTCCAGCCGCGCCGCCCACCTTGAAGAACCAGCGCGCCACCTCCTGGCCGGCGCCGATCTCGGCAAACGTGCCGTAGCGCATGCGGATCGAGGTTGATCTTCAGCGCCTTCTGGTGCGTACTGAACTCGCGGACGCTCCTCAGCCGGTTGGTGTGCCCAACGCATTGCGCATGCAGAAGTAATCGGCGGATGCGGCCTTCTTGTTTAGTACCAGCGGACTGCAGGGCGACTTGTTTCCCGGCGACAGTCTGGTGTATATATTAAAGACCGCCGACGGAACGGGGATTTCGATTTCCAAAGACCGCTTCGGCATGTCCGGCTGGCTTCCGTGTTTTCTCCGCAAAGAGCAGGAAGCCGGCCCGGACGGGTCCTCCGGCTTTCGCGTCGTGGGTTTTCGCGCCACCCTTGCTAAAATAGCTAGATGTCAACCGCTGCCGCGGCCCTCGTGTCCGGCCTTCACAACTTAACGCGGCGCCAGCTTGCCGGAACGCTGACTGGCCTGGTGTTGACGCTGCTGCTGGCCGCGCTCGACCAGACCATCGTGGGCACCTCCGAGCCGCGCATCATCGCGTCGCTGAATGGCTTCGACCGCTATCCGTGGGTCACCACCGCGTACCTGCTTACCTCCACCATCGCGGTTCCGATCTTCGCCAAGCTGTCCGACATCTACGGCCGGAAATGGTTTTTCCTGACCGGCAACATCCTGTTCGTGACCGCCTCGGCGTTTTGCGGCGCGGCCGGCGAGTTCCGCTGGGTGCCCGGCGACGGCATGTCGCAGCTCATCGCGTTTCGCGGATTGCAGGGACTCGGCGCCGGCATCGCCATGGGCCTGCTGTTCACCATCATCGGCGACATCTTTCCGCCTGCGCAGCGCGCCAAGTATCAAGGTCTTTTCGCCAGCGTTTTCGGACTGGCGTCCATCTTCGGTCCCACGCTGGGCGGCTGGATCACCGATCAGTTTTCCTGGCGCTGGACATTTTACGTCAATCTGCCGGTGGGCATCGTCGCGGCCACTGCCATCCTGGTAGAGTTTCCCTACTTCCGCCCGCACGGCATCCAGCGCAAGATCGACTGGTTTGGCGTCGTCTCGCTGGCCGGCTGCCTGGTTCCGCTGCTGCTGGCGCTGACCTGGGTGACCGACTACGGCTGGCAATCCCAGCGCGTAGTGTCCTTGCTGATGGTAGCCGGCCGTGATGCTGGTGGCATTTCTGTTCGCCGAGACGCGCGCCATCGAGCCGGTAATACCGCTTCGCCTTTATAAAGATCCGCATCATTTCGGTCGCTACCATTGCCGTGTTTCTGCTGGGGGTCTCCATGTTCGGCGTGATCATTTACATTCCGCTTTTCATGCAGGGCGTTCTTGGGCGTTACGGCGACGCGATCCGGTTCGCTGCTGACTCCGCTGATGCTGGGATTCGTCGTTGCCAGCGCGACAGCGGGCAATATCATCAGCCGAACGGGACGCTATCGAATCGTGGTGCTGGCAGGCGTACCTCAACGACCATTGGAATTTTTCTGATGGCCGGCATGGATGCCGAACACGGCCGCAATGGGAAGTGATTCGCAACATGGTGATCGCCGGGCTGGGAATGGGATCGGTCATGCCGGTCTATACGCTGGCGGTTCAGAACGTCGCGCCGCCAGCGCACATGGGATGCGGCCACTGCCTCCAGCCAGTTCTTCCGTTCCATCGGCGGCACGGTCGGCGTCGCCACCTACGGCTCCATTCTGCTGAGGACCTATCATGCCAGCTTTGCCCGCAACATTCCGGCGGGAACGCCGCCGCGTGTGCTGGCGCTGCTGAACAATCCGCTGCAATTGCGGCAGGCTTCCACCGGCGCGCGGGCACGTTCCAGCCGGCTGACCTGCTTCTGTTACAGCGACTTGCTGGTGAACGTGCGGCAGGCCCTGCTGGATGGGCTGCATCACATCTTTTGATCGGATCCGTGCTGATGGTCTTCGCGCTCGCGGTGAACTTCTTCCTGCGCGAGATTCCGTTGCGCAAGAAGCATCACGTCAGTGTGGCTGCCGAAGTCTAGCCTGCCACGGAACTCCTAGCCGGCGCTGGCCCGCCGCTCAGCCTCCTGTGCATCCACCACCGCGATGGCGGCGACATTGACGATCTCGTTGACCTCGGCGCCGCGCTGGAGCACGTGCACGGGTTTTGAAAACCCAGTCAGAATCGGCCCCACCGCTTCCGCGCCACCCAGGCGCGCCAGCAGCTTGTAAGCCACGTTGCCGGCCTCGAGATTCGGGAAGATCAACACGTTGGCGCCGCCCTTGAGCGAACTGAACGGTATGTCTGCTCGATGATCTCGGGCGCGATGGCCGTATCAGCTTGCATTTCGCCGTCCACCATCAACGCCGGCGCGCGCTGTTTCACGATCTCCACGGCTCTTCGCACCTTGTCCGCCAGCGGATGGCGGGTGCTGCCGAAATTCGAGAACGACAGCAGCGCCACGCGCGGCTTGACGTTGAAGCGCTCCGCGGTTTCAGCTGCCGAGATCGCGATTTCGGCGAGGTCCTCCGCGCTCGGCTCGATGTTTACGGTGGCGTCGGCGAAGAAGTAAATGCCCTGCTGCGTGATCATCAGGTACAAGCCGGAGACGCGGCGCAGTCCCTGCGCGCAGCGGAATCACCTCGAGGCCCGGCCGAATCGTCTCGGGATAGTGCATGGTGATGCCGCCCACCAGGGCGTCGGCGTCGCCGGTCGACAACATGATGGATCCGAAATAATTGCTGGTTCGAATCAGTTCGTCGGCTTCACTGCGCGTGATGCCTTTGCGCTGCCGCAGACGATACAGTTCTTCGGCATATCGGCCGCAGCTGCGGAGAATGCGCCGGATCCACAATGACGGCCGATTCGAAGTCGATCCGCAAATTGGCCATGCGAGTGCGCGGATCACCGGCTCCCGGCCGAGCAGGATTGGCACGTGCGATCTTTTCATCGATCAAAATCTGGGCCGCGCGCAGAATCTTGGTCTCCTCGCCCTCCGGGAACACCACGCGCTTGGGCTCGCTGCTGCGCCTTGTGAATCATGATGCGCATCACGCCGTGCACCTTGCTCAAGCGGCGTTCGAGTTGCTCGCGGTACTCGTCCAGATCGATGTGCTCCTGCGCTACTCCGCTGTCCATCGCGGCTTTGGCCACCGCCGAAGATTCACGGATCAGCACGCGCGGATCGAACGGCTTCGGAATGATGTATTGCGGCCCGAATTCCAGCCTCTGCAGCCCATACGTCCGGCTCACCGAATCCGGCACTTCCTCACGCGCCAGCTCCGCCAGCGCGTGCGTCGCCGCCAGCTTCATCGCTTCGTTGATGGTGGTGGCGCGGACGTCCAGCGCGCCGCGAAAAATGAACGGAAAGCCCGAGCAGATTGTTCACCTGGTTCGGAAAATCCGAACGGCCCGTGGCGACGATCGCGTCCGGCCGTGTTTTGACGACGACTCGTAGGGGACCTCGGGATCGGGATTCGCGAGCGCGAAAACGATCGGTCGCGGTCGCCATCGACGAGCAGCATCTCTGCCGTCACCACGTTGCCCACCGACAGACCCGATGAACACGTCGGCGCCGCGCATTGCGTCCGCCAGAGTCCGCATCGACGTCTTCTTCGCGAAACGCGCCTTGTACGGGTTCATCTCCTCCGTGCGCCCTTCGTACACCACGCCCGCGATGTCGCACATGATGATGTTCTCGCGCTTCATCCCGAGCTGGATGGCATGCTCCGCGCACGCCAGCGACGCCGCACCCGCGCCGTTGCACACCGCGATCACGTCCTCGATCTTCTTGTTCACCAGGATCAGGGCATTCAGTAACGCCGCGCCCACGATGATCGCGGTGCCGTGCTGATCGTCGTGGAACACTGGAATCTGCATGGTCCTGCGAAGTTCTTCTTCGACGACGAAGCAGTCCGGGCGCCTTGATGTCTTCGAGATTGATGCGCGCCGAAGGTCGGCTCCAGCATCTGGCAGGCGCGGATCACGTCCGCGGGATCGCTCGCCGCCAGCTCCAGATCGAACACGTCGATGTCGGCGAAGCGTTTGAACAAGACGCCCTTGCCTTCCATCACCGGCTTGCCGGCCAGCGGTCCGATGTTTCCCAAACCCAGCACCGACGTGCCGTTGGTGACCACTGCAACCAGATTGCCCTTGGCAGTGTAGCGATACGCCAGCGCCGGCTCGCGCGCGATTTCCAGACACGGAATGGCGACACCGGGCGTGTAGGCCAGGCTCAGATCGCGTTGCGTGTGACACGGCTTGGTCGGCGTGATTGAAATTTTTCCCGCGGGCGCGGAGGCGTGATACTCGAGAACATCTTCCTTGCGGATGTGCACGCTCTTATTATGAACACGCTCTCAGCGATGCGGCTGGCCTCGTGCTAGCCTACTCTCATGTCAACCTTCCTCACGGACCGCCGTGACTTCTTGCGCGCGCTGGTGGGTGGCGCAGCCGGCTTATCGTTAACCTACGTCGGTCTCGGACAACAAGCCCCCGCGCCGATCCGCGCGACCAAGCTGTCGGATCGCGTGGCCTTGCTGATGGGCGACGGCGGCAACGTCGCCGTGATTATTGGCGACGACGGACTGATGATGATCGACGGCGGGCTTCCCGACCGGGCTGCCGACCTTCAGAAGGCCGTGCACGATGTCGACACTCATCCTGTCCGCATCCTGTTCAACACCCATTGGCATTTCGATCACGTCGGATCCAACGAACTGCTCGGCAGGAGCGGCGCGAAGATCATCGGCCACGAGAACGTGAAGAAGTGGGTGAGCCAAAGAACCACGATGGAAACGATGAACCGCACCTTCGAGCCGCTCGCCCCCGAAGGCCGCCCCACCGAGACGTTCACCAAGGGCGGGAAGATGACGTTCGGTAAAGAGAAGCTCGAGTACACGCACTTCGCGCCCGCGCACACCGACAGCGATGCCTACGTCTTTTTGCCCGGACCCAACGTGCTGCATTGCGGCGACCTTTTCTTCAACGGGTTTTATCCCGTTATCGACTACTCAACCGGTGGGTGGGTGGGCGGCATGGCAGCCGCAGCCGAGACGATGCTGAAGGTCGGCGACGCACAGACGCGAGTGATTCCAGGCCACGGGCCGCTGGCATCCAAAGACGACCTCAAGCACACTCACGAGATGCTCGCGACCGCCTACCAGCGCATGGCCCCGATGGCCAAGCAGGGCAAGTCCGCCGATGAAGTCGTGGCCGCTGCACCCACGAAAGATTTCGACGCCAAGTTCGGCAAAGGCATGTTCAAGCCGGATGTGTGGACCCGCATCGCCTACACCAGCATCCTGCGCCAAAACCAGAAAGCTTAAGCCGCGGCTCTACTACTTCGCTTTGTTCTTCGCCTCTTCGGCGCGCGCGCCCGTCAGGATGTCCACCAGCGCGTAGTTCCCTTCGTGACAGGCGTATTCGTAGATCGGACCCGACGTCGCTCGCAGCGGAAGTTCCGCGGTCCAAGGCTGCGTGAACGTCGCCGGATCGTCGATGGTGAATCGATACAGAATCGTGTCCGGCACCGGTGCGCGTGAAGCGCTCGATCACGTGCAGGTTCTCGTCCGATCCGCGAAACCGCGTTTTGCCGGTGAAGTTCGTGGTATCGACCACCAGCGTGTCGCCTTCCCAATGACCGATTGAGTCGCCCGTCCATTTGCGGATCGCCGCCGGCGCATGCGGACGGCCATCCGTGCGGAATGATGCGCGCCTCGTGGATCATCTCGCTGAGAATCATCACCGAGCCGGGCGTCTGATAAATCTGATAGGTGTTGTTGTACGGGCCGGGCAGCATCGGCGGCCCCGTGGTTGCCCAGAAAAGACATCGCTCAGTCAATGATCGGTCCTCCGGACCGTCGGCGGGATGCATGCGCGCCTCGTTACGCGCCGCTTGTAAGCGCTTCTGCGCCTCGGTGGTGAGCGCCGGGATTCGCCCGTCCGCCGGATCAGCGATCATCGAAGTACGAATCGTGTTGCCGATGCGCATGAGTCCCTCGCCGCGCTCGAAGAACAGCTCGTTGTAAGCGCGGCCCACGTCGGCTTCGAGCGCCTCCGTCGCGGCGATCGCGATTGCCCTGCTCCAGCGCTCGCTTTTCATACGCCGCGGCTTCCTCTTCCGAGAGCGACGGCTTGTCTTCGCAAACGCCGCCGGCCGCTCCAGCGGCGTGAACGTGGAGTTGGTCCAGATGCCTTGCAAGTCCGGATGGCCATCCGGCGTTCGCGGAGCTTTCCAGGTCTGACCGAAAGCTACCACCGCAAACAGGGCGCCAACGGGAAATGCAATAGCGGAGCTTCACACGTTTCCACGATCCTACATTCAAGCCTTGCGGCTGTCAACCAGTCAGCACCTTGTTACAGTGGTGCTCACGCTGGTTACAGAATAGCAGCGCTACTATGTTAGATACCGCGCAGTAATGATATACTGACTGCGAATGTCAGCAGCCGCCTCGTCAGATCCGGCACGCACCGCTCCCGGTTCCACGCACCAGCGGATCCTGCGCGTCAGCAAGACTCTTTTCGCCAATCGAGGCTTCGAGCACACCAGCACGTCCGCGATCGCGCGCCAGGCCGGCACCAGCGAATCGCAATTGATGAAGCACTTCGGAAGCAAAGCCGGTTTGCTCGAAGCGATTTTCATTGAAGGCTGGACGCTCATCACCGAACAGGCGCAAATCGCGATCCAAGGCGTCGCGTCGCCGCTCGAAAAGCTGCAGATCATGTCGGGATGCGTGCTGCAACAAATCGAGCGCGATCCCGAATTGAAGCTGCTGATGCTGCTGGAAGGCCGGAGGATCCGCCGCGAGGGCCAGATGGTGGCGCTGACCGAAGGATTCCTGGCGTTCGTCAAGCTGACCGACGGCGTGCTGAGCGAGATGAAAGCGGCGCGGTCTTCTGCGGCCGGATCTGAATCTGCATGCGATTCGTTCGGCGCTGATGGGAATGATGGAAGGAATGCTGCGCGATCGCTTCCTGGCCGAGCGGCTCGGCTTTCCCGCCGATTACAAAATGGAACAAGTGCAGGACATGCTTGGCTTGGTGCTGCGTTCGTTGCTGGCTTGAAAAATCCTACTGAATGTCAGCGGTGAAGCGCACATCCATGCTGCGCGGCTGCAGGCACTCTTTGTTGTTGCAAGCCTGATAGCGCAGCTTCCCGGTCACCACTTGGAAACCCGGCCGCGCCGAACCAGGCGCCTTGAAGCGCGTCACGATTTCGAAATTCCCGCTGAACACCGACACTGGCTTCTCGGAAAATGCGTAATGTTCCAACTGCGGCTTCGGGAAGACGACCTGCTCGGTCTCGATCGGTTCCTTGGCCCACGTGAGTTTCAAAGGAATGAGAAATTCGTCGTTGGGGGCGTTGCTGTTGACGTGGTAGCCGGGCTGCAGAGAGGCCCGTAGTTTCAACTCCGCCGTGGCGCCGCGCTTGATGGACAACCGCTCGGGTGGCGCGATGTTCAATACCGCGCTAGTTTGAGCGAGCGAAGAAAGCCAGGGTGCCGCCAGCAGGAGGACGAACAGCGGCCGTCGATGTCCCCGAGCCCAGCAGATGAACGATTTCATTCCTGAAGTCCTCTTTCCCGCCGGCCAGTCCGACGTGCGTGGAGGCGATTCTGCCCTCGCGATCGATCAGAAAAGTCGTGGGCAGCGAGTCGACACCGCCGTATAGCTCGCCCACCTTGTCGTTCCCTAATACGATCCGGTAGTTCACCTTGAGCTTCTCGAGGTACGGCTTCACGACGCTCCAGCCATCGTCGTCCATCGAGACTCCCAGCACCGCGAATCCCTTGTTCTTGTACTGCTGCTCGAACTCCATGAACCACGGGATCTCGATCTTGCAGGGACCGCACCAGGTGGCCCAGAAATCCAGCAGCACCACCTTGCCTTTGTAGTCCGCAAGCTGAACTTTGTCGCCGTTGACGTCCTTGAGCGTGAAGTTCGGGGCTGCTTTGCGATCCTTGTCCGCCTTGACCGCGGCACGAACCGCAATCTCATTGGTGCAGGCCAGGGACAGCAAAATGGTGGCTGCGGCAGCCACTATGGCGGCCGGTGAGACCTTCTTGAACACAGGCATCTCCTCCTTCATTATATCGGGATTCCAGTTTCTCCGAAGGTCTGACGAAACCAGGCGGCCCGGCGCTTGCGATGGCGCTCGGCGAGCGTGAACTCCGGGTGGCGGCGAACGCCGGAGTAGAGCCACGCGGCGGAGTCGCAGAAGCTCTCGCACGCGTAGTCACGCCATTTCGCCTGGTTCGCGGCAGATCTGAATTGACCTGGCAGAGCTGCTTTTCGCAATTCCGCCGACCATCCCAGCTCTCCTCGGGCCCGCTCCTTCCGTTCAAGCAACAGCACCGCTTCATACGACCGGCGCAAGGGATTCCCCAGCCGCACCCAGGCGAAATGAAACAGCTCGTGCACCAGGACGCGCGCCAACTCCCGAGGTTGCCGGCGCAGTTCGCGATCCAACACGACTTGGCGCTTGCGGATGAAAGTGCCGGCATGGACCGGGTGTCCGAACGGCCGTCGAGAGTAAAGTTTACCGCTGCCGGCAGTCAAGTCCGGCAAGAAGCGCACATGAATCGCACGCCCTTCGAGCGGCGGCAGGGTTTTCGGAAGCCGTGAAATCCCGCCGGGCTTCAACGGACTTGTTGCAACTGGGCTGGCGCCCTTGGCTTGAAATAATCCGGGTTCTCGATCTTGATTGCAAACTGCGTCTGCAGGCCCTTGGTCCACTCGTTGAAGTGTTCCTGGCGGATCTCCTTCAGAATTTCTACCTCCACATCCTCGTACCCCCGAGTCTGCATCGAATCGAGCCGAATGAGATAGAATCCGTTGGGTTGCTTGATAGGCTGGCTCATCTCGCCCGGCTTCAGAGCGAACACTGCTTTCTTGATCGGCTCGGGATAAGGGCTGTTTTGCTTGATGATGCCGAAGTCTCCGTCTTTAGCCGCCGAGGTTGCGTCGTCGGAATTCTCCCGCGCCACCTTGCCGAAGTCCGCCCCCGCAATGATCTGGTTGCGCAGCTCCACCAACTTCGTTTGAGCGTTGGCTTCATTGGGAAGCTCTTTGCCTCCGGGTATTGGTTTTCCGGGATTCGGGTTGAACGCGAGATAAATCACGCGGACCTTGGCTTCCTGGAATTTTTCGGGATGGTCTTTGTAGTACTTCTGCTCTTCTTCAGGCGTCACCGGCAGTGAGTTTCCGTGAATCGTCAGCTCAGCCTGAGCGAGAAGCTGCATGCGGGTGAACTCGAGCTGGCTCTTGTATGGCTCCTCTTTGTCGCGCCCGGCTTTTTCGGCGTCTTCGGCAAGCTTCTGATACACGAGAATCGTGGTCAAGTTCTGAGGCTGAGCCTTGGCGGCCTGCTGGTATTGCGGAGGCAGTAGCGAAATCATGTGGTCCACTTCGGCGGCCGTGTACTTTCTTCCGTTCGCTTCCATCACGACGGCGGTGGGCGGCACCACTGCTGGCACCGGCGTCTGAATGGCGGGCGGGGCGCTTGATGGCCGGCGTGCCCGGTGTCACTTGGACCGGCTGCTGAGGCTGGGCGCACAAGAGTCCGGAAAAGAGCGTTGCTATGGCAAGAGTTTTCATCGGGATTTCCTTGACGCGGAATCCCCAGTTTAGCACGCGACTCTCAGTCGCCCACCCCAGCGATCCTACTGATCCACCGTCCTACTTCGTCATGTAGTTGCGATGGATCCAGGCGTCGCCTTGCGCACGATCGCGCGTCTCGAACATGACGTTGCGCGGCGTTTCTTTCACCACCACACTGATGCGGTCGGTCACTTGCCGGGCCGAACCTTTGGCAGCATCGGCATCTGTCAGCGCCGCCTTCACGGCGGCGGCATTCACCGGCTCAAATTTCCTGCCGGCCTGACTTTCCGACACGGCCTCCACCGCGCTTGCCTTGAGCAGCTTCGGCCAGAGCTTCGTGAACAGCTCATGCGAACCGTAAACGTCAGCGCTGTTCACTTTGCCGTTGATGGCGAACGCGTAGCCGATCACGTCGCTCTTGCCGTCGGCGACGCCTTTCAGATCGCGCAGGTAGCTATCGATCGACTTCTGTACCGCCGGTGTGCCCATGGTCATTGCAAAGCTGGTCGGCGATGCAGGAGCGCGCACGTCCGAACGCAGCGAATTGGAAATGCTGGCCTGCGCGGCCGCCACCTGGCTCCAAACCTCGCGCTGATCAGCCTTCATTCGAACGGCCATCTTCAGCTCTTTGGTCGCCAGCGCCTCCTTGGCCGAACCGAAGGTCGCCACCGGCTCGGCGCCGCGAGCGCTCCAGCGGCCGTGCTCGACGCAGAACGCGCTGATGTTTACTCGGCCTGACTTGGTGGGCAGGATCAGGTCGTCCTTGAGCGTCCGGTCCTGCGCGCCGCCTTTGACGATGTCGCCCGACTCGATGAACACGTCTTCATCCGACATGTTCTCGATCGCGAGTTCGTTGACGTTGCGCGTCTCGTAAACCACCACTTTGTGCTGCGCGAGAGCCTCTTCCAGCGTCAGCAAGTTCTTCGCCGATCGATTGGCGCCGTGAATCAGAAACACCGACAGGTTGTCGTGCGTATAGGGACCCGAAATGCGATATTCTCCGGCGTGCCCGGTCTCCGCCGATGCGCTTTGGAACATGCTGAACGCTACGCAGGCCGCCACTGCGAGCAGCGCAGGCATACTACTGGCAAACAGTCTCATCATGAATCTCCTTTGGACCTGCGGACGGATCAAGCCCGCCTGGGTCTCAACCGGAAACATGCCGCCGGCGAAGCGGAGCCTTTCACTGTTTCTGCGTCCCGACAGTGGGGTATGCTGAGTTCATTCCTATGAAACAGGAATCTTTCGATCCAGGCCTGACAACGCAGTTCAGCGGCGAGCTGCGACGCACCATCAACCGGGACGGCTCGTTCAATGTGCGCCGCAAAGGACGGCGGCTGCGCGACACCAACGTCTATCTCAAGCTGATCGACACCACCTGGCCACGATTCCTGCTCCTGATCCTGGCGTTCCTGGCGGTGGTGAACACGCTGTTTGCGACCGCGTATCTATTGGTCGGCTCCGAGCATTTGCAGGGAAGCCAGCCCGAGATGAGCGCCTTTCTGAATGCCTTCTATTTCAGCGTCCACACGCTCACCACCGTCGGATATGGCGATGTTTATCCGCGCGGCGATTGCGGCCAATGCCGTTGCGGCTGTGGAAGCCACCGTGGGCTGGATGATTTTTGCTCTCAGTCACCGGCCTCCTGTACGGGCGCTTTTCCAGACCGTCGGCGAAGATCCTGTTCAGCGATCGCGCTATCATCGCGCCGTATCAGGACGGCGCCAGTCTGCAATTTCGCATCACCAACGCGCGCAGCAACGTGCTGATGGATCTGAACGCGCGGGTCCTGTTGATGACGGTGAATCCGGCGGACGGCCAGCTCAAGCGCAACTATTTCGATCTGCCGCTGCAGCGCGCGCAATGTCTATTTTTTTCCGCTCACCTGGACCATCGTGCATTCCATCGATGCGGAAAGCCCGCTGTACGGGATGACGAGCCAGGATCTGGCGCGGCAGGCGGCCGAGCTGCTGATCCTGATCCAGGGATTCGACGACACCTTCAGTCAATTGGTGCACGCTCGGTATTCGTACCGGCACGACGAGATTCTATGGGGCGCGAAGTTCGAACCGGCTTTTCATGTCGATCAGAAGGGCGATCTGATCCTGGATGTCGACCGCATCGATGAGTTGAAGCTGGTTGGATGAACATGTTCGCTGCTGCGCAGTTCTCTTCGCAGCTTGCGCGCCGAGCGCGGCGCAATGGACACGTCGCGCCGTTCCCGCCGGATTCTACGCAGCTCGGCCGGCGGATCTGCAGCGAAGTTCTTGGACTGCTCTGCCCTGGAAACGAATTCGTTGGACAGGAGAGCGGCTGCCATGTTTGCCCGCCGGCGTCGAAGACGGCCGGTGCCGAGCCGACGGCAGCATCCAGATCATTCATTCGCGGGCATTTTCTGAAGCCGGATTCCGACGATCTGCTGGTGACGCTGTACGGTTGCGGCGGCAACCTGCTCACGCACTCGGCCAGCGGCTGGTTCGTCAATCGCGTGGACAATCTTCCGGAAGGCATTTGCCAACAAGCTCGCCGGCCGCGGCGGGCGACGATGCGCTTCTCTGTTTCGCGACCACCTCAACGCCTGACGCGGCAAAGCGGGAGTCTGACCTTCGGTTTCATTCCCGACAAACCAACGGATCTCGCGAAAGCGTTCGACAATACCGGCGGGCGCTTGCGATGCGCCCGCCGTGTGGTGGTTCAATCCGCGATCCGCGAGGTCAGAGTTCACCAAGATCCCGAGCGGGTGGTTGGTCCATCCGGATTCTGGCGAACTGCCGCCGCGGGCCCCTGAGTCCGCGAGCAGCCAAGGCCTGCACACAGGGCGCGGGATTCGCGGATATCGGTCCGTCAGCGCCTTTTCGCAAATTCGAGATCGACTACACTTTCGACGGCGAGACGCTCTCACTCGCTCCCGCCAGCCGCGCAACGAAACACGCATATGATGCCTGCGCGGCGGAAGTCGACTAATGCACTAGCGCAGCACGTCGCTCGCCTCAGCCTCCGCGATCAAGCGGTCGGCGTCCGGCTTTCAGTAAATAGCGGCTCTTCACCAAGCGCGCCGCTGCTTCCCGCACCAGAGCGACGTACTTCTCGTGAGTGCCATAGCGCTCTTCGAGCGACGGCCGAGGATCGCCGGCCGCGACGCGCTCGGCCTTGGTTTTCGCGAACGGAACGTAGCCGCCCGAGAAACCGCACTCCGTGCCTTTGTAGTAACCGGACGCGGTGACGTTCCAGCCGAGATATGTTCCAAGCGGAGCCTGGTGCAACACGCTCGCGACACCCGTCGATTTCGTTGCCGTCCGCATTCACCTTCGGCGCCAGGCTCGGCAGAACGCTCTTGACGACCGGCGGCTGAATGGTGATGAAGCCGGTGAGATCGCGAATGTTGAGCTTGCGGTCCAAAATCGTAGTCGTACATCGGATTCAGGATGCCGTCCGGCAGCGGCACGCCGGGAATAGACGGAGAACCGAGCGCCTGCTGCGTCGGCTGCACCAGCTCGCCGCGATCGAGATCGCGGATACTGGCTGGCAGGCGGCGCCGCGCCTTTCGTGACCCAGTCGACCAGTGCTTCGGTCAAAGCGCGCATCGTATCCGACGATGGATTCGGATTGTCGGGCAACTCGCAGCGCGCCGACGCGCGTGGGCTTCGCCGTTGAAAATCCGCCTCGCCCGCCGCCATGCGTGACGCCGGGAAAATAGTAGCGGCGCACGTTCGCCGGCAACGGAATATCGCGGTCGGCCTTCGTCCCCACCAGGTCGGGCGACGCGCGCAGTCCCCAGAATTCGGACGATCCGAAGGTCTCGAAAATCTTCGGACAAGTCTTCGTCGCGTTGCAGCGATCCAGCAGACCGCCCGCCCGCTGATGGCGAGCTTCGTCGGCGTAGTCGCTCCACCACACGATGCCGTCGCTGCCCGGCTGATACAGATCCGCCGCGCCGCCGGGCACCGCGAATCGGAAATTCATCGGGTTCTGCCGCACCGCGATGTTCGGATTCAAGCCGTCGAAAACGATGCGCTTCGATTCGTCCTGATTGAAGCCGAGATGCATGAAGCTGCGCAGATAGTTTCCGGACTGCGATGTTCCGCGGCCGATGGCGAACGCGATCTTGCCCGCCAGAGGATTCGCCGTGCCGGTCGTCATCGGCAGTCGCGTAGCGGAAGAACGAATTGATGTCGCGCGTCGCGGCGTAGCCGATTCCGAGCACCAGCGGATCTTTCGCCGTGTAGACCAATTCGTAGAGAAACGCCGGATCGAACCCGCCCTTCACACAGACTTTGTGCGGATCGGCCTCGCCGGGAAACGGAGTCTTCGAGCAATCGGCGAAAGCCCAGTCGCTCGATCGGATCGGGATCACCTCGCGGCCTTCGCCTGCGCGGCGCGTCAGCGTGGCTTTGGATGTATCGAGGCTGGCCGGCGGCGATTGCGGCACGCCGGCGCCGAGTCCGCCGCTGATCGGCAGCGTGGTTGTGCCCGCAGGCATGTCGACGAAGCGCACCAGAATCGGGCCGGTGATGCTGGAGCCGTCCGCGTTCTTTGCGATCGGCACCACCATCGTCTCCATGCCCGGAGTCGCCGGGATGTCGCCCTGCCAGCCGCTCGACAGCAGCACGTGGCCGTGAATGAAAAAGTCGGCCATCGCGCCGGCGTTCGCTCGCGCCCGCGGCCAGCGCGGATCGGCCGCGATTCGGAACTTCGTAGATCAGGACGCGGCTCGATTTCGCGAGATCGATCGGCGCGGCGAGCGAAAACGTCGCCGAGTATTCCACCATTCCGCGCTGGTTGCGCGGCGCGAGCGCGAGATCGGTCACGATCGCGTTGAGCGGATCTTTCGGATCCAGCTCGCCGTAAACGTGGCCGGTGAGCCGTTCGTACTGGCCGGCCTGGCCGAACGATCCGGCCCTGATAGGCCGGCGAATCGCGATGCTCGATGACGATGCGCGTGATGCGGGCGTCGGCCGGCAATGCGCAGGCCACGGCTGGCGGCAAGAATGGCCCAAAGGCTCCGGCTTGGTTCCATGTCTCTGTACATTACTCGAACGCACGCGCCAACACAACCGGCGCCGCTACGCGTCCACACTCGCTCCGCCACGTCTTCGGGACTGCCGCTGCCATCGATCAATCGGAAACCGCTGCGGCTCGCTGCGCGCCAGCTCGTGATATGCGGCGCGCGCCTTCTGATGAAAATCGAGCGACTGCTCGTCCAGGCGCGATTCGCTCTTTTCGGTATTGCTGCGATTGCGCGAATGCGCGCGCTCAGTCCCGTCTCGGTTTCGATGTCGATGCACAACGTCAGGTCCGGGACCAGGCCGCGGCAGGCGATGCGGTCCACCGCCAGCACCGTCTCGGCGCCAAGGCCCGCGCCCGGCGCCCTGATAGGCGATCGACGAATCGGTGAAGCGGTCGCAGACCACGACTCGTCCCTCGGCAAGCGCCGGCAGAATCCACTCGTCGACGTTCTGCGCGCGCGCGGCGAACATCAGCAGCAGCTCGGTGGTGGGGCGCAGTTCCTGGTTCGCGGCATTCAGAAGGATGCTTCGGATCTGCTGGCCGATGCGCGTGCCGCCCGGCTCCGCGGTTTCGAGAACCTGGTAGCCTTCGTGGCGCAGGCGCTCGGCGAGCAGCTTGGCCTGCGTGGTTTTGCCGCTGCCGTCGGGTCCTTCGAGGGTGATGAAGAGGCCGCGGCGGACGCCGCCGCTAGTCGTAGACATAGTGCAGGACCTTCTTCAGATCCTCCCACGCTTCTTTCTTGGCGTTCTGATTGTAGGGCCGCAGCAGATACGAAGGATGATACGTCACCATCACCGGGATGTCGCGCCACTGCTGCCACTTTCCGCGCAGCCGCGTGACGCCTTCTTTCGTTCCCAGCAGCGCCTTGGCCGCCGTCGAGCCGAGCGCGCAAATCGCTTTCGGCCGGATCGCCTGAAGCTGGCGAGCGAGAAACTGGCCGCAGATTTCCATCTCGTCCGGTTGCGGAGTGCGATTTTCCGGCGGACGGCACTTGACGACGTTGCAGATGTAGACGTCGGCGCGCTTGATCGGGATGCCCTCCTTGCTGGCGGTTCCTTCGATCATCTGCGTGAGCAGTTGTCCGGCGCGGCCGACGAACGGGATGCCCTGCGCGTCTTCATCGGCGCCCGGGCCTTCGCCGACGAACACCAGCTTCGCCTGCTCGTTGCCGACGCCGAACACCAGCTTGTTGCGGCCCTCGTGCAAGCGGCAGCGCTTGCAGTCGCCGATGTCTTCGATGATCTTCAGCAGATTGTCGTGCGCCGGTTCGAGCGGCGGTAAGATCGGGGCGAGGCCGGCAGCGAGCCGTGTCGGGGCGGCTGCGCGGCGGGGCGCGGCTGCGACGATGGCGCCTTCGCGCCGGAACACCGTCTTGATCCCGATGTCCTGATAAAACTCCAGGTAGCGGCGCACTTCGTCCGGCGTCATTGCGCGGCGTGAAGGGCCAGCCGCAGCTTCAGCACCTGGTCGAAGATGCGATCGGCGATCTCACGCTTGGGCGCGCGAGCCAGGGGAATCGTTTCGCCGGTGCGCAGCACCAGCACCACTTCGTTCTGGTCGGATTCGAAACCGGTGCCGTCCTGATTCACCAGGTTGGCGACCACCATGTCGCAATTCTTGGACTCGAGCTTTTGGCGCGCGCTCGCCACCAGGTTCTCGGTTTCGGCCGCGAATCCGATCAGCAGGCGATCGCCTTTCTTCTGGCCCAACTCGGCCAGGATGTCGGGCGTCGGATCGAGTTCCAGCGACATGCGCATGGCGGTCTTTTTGAGCTTGTGCTGCGGAACGCGCGAAACATGATAGTCGGCCACCGCGGCGGACTTCAGGATGATGCTGGCCTCCGCCAGGTGCTCCATCACTGCATCGCGCATCTCGACGGCGGTGTGAACCGGAATCGTCAGCACCCCATGCGGCGCGGGAAGCTGCACCGGGCCGGACACCAGAATCACGCGCGCGCCACGCTGCACGGCAGCCTGCGCCAGCGCGTAGCCCATCTTCCCGCTGGAGCGATTCGAGATGTAGCGGACCGGATCGAGCGGCTCCTGCGTGGGACCGGCGGTGATCAGCACGGTCTCGCCTTCCAGGTCGTGCCGGTTGAGACCCAATGACGGCGACAACGTCGGCGATGCGATCCGGCTCGGCCAGCCGTCCGGGGCCGGTCATGCCGCATGCCAGGATGCCTTCCTCGGGCTCGACGATGACGTGGCCGCGCTTGCGAAGGATTGCGAGATTTTCCTGCGTGGCCGGATGCATCCACATGTTGCTGTTCATCGCGGGCGCGAGCACCACCGGACCCGTGAAGGCCAGATAAGTAGTGGACAGAAAATCGTTGGCGTGGCCGTGCGCCAAGCGCGCCATCAGATCGGCGGTGGCGGGCGCGATCACCAGCACGTCGTTGTCCTGCGCGACGGCGATATGCTCGATGGCGCTCGACAGCGTTTCCTCGGCGCTTCCGGAGGCGAACAGATCGGTGATGACTTTGCGGCCGGTGAGCGCGGCGAAAGTCAGCGGCGTGATGAATCGCTCGGCCGCCGGCGTGAGCACCACTTGAACGCGCAGCCCGCGCTCCATCAGCGCTCGGGCCAGTTCAGCGGATTTATAAGCGGCGATTCCGCCGCCCACGCCCAGGATCGCGTTCATGCAGTCACGCCTGCTTAAGTCCGTCCGCCACGATCGGCTACCCCAGCACCTGTCATTCTTGCGGTACAGCTTCTTCCGGTGCGTCCCGCAACGAGTCCGTATATTTCACCAGCCCGCGGCGAACTTCTTCCATGGACGTCACCGTCGGCTTCTTGGATGTCGTCGGAAGAAACGGACGGGCGCCATTCTGCAACTGCCGCGCGCGCTTGGCGGCCACGATGATGAACCGGTACGTGCTCTGCTCGATGTCATCGGGAATCGCGTACATTGCGTTGTTTCTTCAGTCTCTCAGCCATGCGTTGTTGCACCTCAATCTCTACGTTTGGGAATCGCTAAAACTTTCGAGGATCGGCCGGACTTCCTCTTCCATGCGGGCCTTTCGCAACCGCTCGGCTTTGACGATGGTCGCCAGCCGCGCGGATGCCTCCTCGATTTCCCGGTTGATCAGAACATAATCGTACTGCGTATAATTCCGAACTTCCTCGGCTGCGCCTCGCAAACGGCGCTGGATCACTTCCTCGCTGTCCTGCGAGCGCGCGCGCAGCCGTTGCTCGAGAACCTCCCGGGACGGCGGAAGCACAAAGATACTGATGGCCTCCGGAATCGCTACCTTCAATTGTCTCGCACCCTGGACGTCGATGTCGAGTACCAGGTCGCGGCCCTTGCGGACGGCCCCTTCGAAGGATTCCCGGCTGGTGCCATAGTAGTTGCCGAAGACTTCCGCGTATTCGAGGAATTCGCCGTGCTGCAGCCGCTTCTCGAAGTCCTCCCGAGCGATGAAGTTGTAGTCCACGCCGTCGGTTTCGGCGGCGCGGCGCGGCCGGGTGGTGTAGGAAATTGAAAAGTGCAGGTCCGGAACCGTTTCAAGCAGCCGATGAACCAGCGTCGACTTGCCGGAACCCGACGGCGCGGAGATGATGAAAACCGAGATCATTCCAGGTTCAGCGCCTGTTCGCGGATCTTCTCGATGGCCGCTTTGGACGCCAGCGCCAGGTCGGTGATGCGCAGGCCCAGTTCGCCGATGCCGCCGGTCTTGGACAGGACGGTATTGGATTCGCGATTCATTTCCTGCAGCAGAAAATCGAGCTTCTTGCCCACTTCCCCGCCCGCGTTCAGAATTTCGTCCACTTGCCGCGAGTGAATTTTCAGGCGCGCGATCTCTTCGCCGATGTCGCTGCGGTCGGCCAGCAGCGCGGCTTCCTGCGCCAGCCGCTGCGGCTCCAGGCCAACGTTGCCGAGCAGTTCGCGCAGGCGTTCTTGCAAGCGTTTCTGAAAGGCCGGCGCGGCGTCCGAGCGGATGCGCTCCATTTCTTCGGCGCCTTTTTGGATGGCCGCGTTTTGCTCTCGAATCGAGTCGGCAAGCTCGGCGCCCTCGCGCGCACGGAAACTGTTAAGATTTTCGAGCGCCTGTTCGAGCGCCGCCAGCACTTCGCTCTCCAGCGCCGGATCCGCCTCCAGTTCCACCGGTGCGCCGAACATGCCGGGGATCTGAAGAACCTGGTTCAAGTCGGGCTGCGCCTTCAGCCCTGATTCGGCCGCCGCTCTCCGAAAGGCCTCCAGGTAAGCATGAAACAGTGGAACGTTCAGCCCTCCGCCCGCCACGTCGCCGGTCCGGACCACCGAGCAGCGAACATCGACGTGGCCGCGCAGCACGGCCCGCTTGATCGCGGCGCGCATGGCGGCCTCCACTCGCATCCAGGTCCGATCCCAGATGAAAATGCAGATCCAGCCCGCGGTGATTCACGCTCTTCAGGCTGACGGTGATCTCGGCCTTGTCGCTGGCCTTGTGGACGCGGGCAAAGCCGGTCATGCTTCGGATGGGTGCGCTCATGAGTTCAGCAGCGGATCCGCTTCCAGGAACTGCAGCTCGTGCAGCCGCTGGTAGATGCCGCCGTGGTTGACCAGCTCTTCGTGCGTCCCGATCTCCGAGATGCGGCCCGCGATCCACCACCACGATCTTGTCGGCGCGCCGGATGGTGGACAGCCGATGAGCGATCACGATCACGGTGCGATTGCTCATCAGCGTCTGCAGCGCGCGCTGCACCAGAATTTCCGATTCGGTGTCCAGGTGCGACGTGGCTTCGTCCAGAATCAGGATGGGCGCGTTCTTCAGCAACGCCCGCGCGATGGCCAGCCGCTGCCGCTGGCCGCCGCTCAGTTTGACGCCGCGCTCCCCGATCACCGTGTCGTAGCCCTGCGGCATGCGCTCGATGAACTCTTCGGCCAGCGCGTTGCGCGCCGCCTCGCGCACTTCGTCGTCCGTGGCCTCGGGCTTGCCGTAGCGGATGTTGTTCGCCACGGTGTCGTTGAACAGGAACGTTTCCTGCGCCACCATGCCGATCTTCGAGCGCAGCGACGCGAGCTGCAGATCGCGCACGTCCTTGCCGTCGATCCGCACGGCGCCGCGATGTCACGTCGTAGAAGCGCGGCACCAGATTGGCGAGCGTGGTCTTGCCCGCGCCGCTCGGCCCAACCAGCGCCACCACCTCACCGGCTCGCACTTCCAACCGGACGCCGCTCAAGCGAAAATCCGTTGGGCGCACTCGGATAACGGAACCCCACGTTGTCGAGAACGATGGAGTGCTGAAACTTCCCGAGCTTCGACGCGCCGGGCTTCTCGGAGATCTGCTGATCGCGATCCAGATATTCGAAAACCTTCTGCGACGCCCCGGCCGCCTGCTGGAAAATGTTGTGAATGCCGGTGAGCCGCTTCACCGGCTCATACAACATCAGCAGCGCGATCACGAAGCTGGTGAATTCTCCCGCCGTCAAGGCGCCGGTCTTGATCTCCTGGCGCGCGTAGGTAAGCAATCCGACGATGGTGATGGCGCCGAAGAACTCGATCAGCGGGCTCGGAAAGCGCCTGCTGCAGCACGTAGCGCAGGTTGCTCGATTTCAGCCGGTTCGCGGCCAGGCGGAAGCGATTCGACTCGACGTCTTCGGCGCCGAACGACTTCACCACCTGGTGCCCGCTGATGGTTTCCTGCAGAATCTGATTCAGCTCCGCGGCGTCGTCCTGCGCGCGCCGCGTGGTTTGCCGAATGCGCCGGCCGATCCGCAACGTCGGAACCAGCACGAACGGCAGCAACGTCAGGCTCACCAGCGCGAGCCGCCAGTCTTTCTGCAGCACGACGCACAGCAGAAAGATCACCGAAAAGGACTGCCGCAGCCAGTCGGCCAGCATGTGCGAGGTGGCCACCTGGATTTTTTCGAGATCGTTCATGATGGACGACATCACGCGGCCGGTGGAGTTGGATTCGAAGAAATGCGCGTCCTGCCGCAGCACCCGGTCGAACACACGCTGGCGCAGATCGGTGACGGCGGAGAACCCCACGTAGTTCACGAAGTAGTTGCCGAAGTAGTCGCACACGCCCTTGATGAGGAAGGCGCCCAGAATCGCGATCGCCACCATGGTCCAACATTGTGAATCGCCGACGGAATCAGGTCCTGAAGATAGACGGTGTGTTGAAAACCGGGGATGGTGAACAGCGCCACCGGCGCATCGGCCGATTCAGGCTTGAGCACGCGGTCGAAAACCGGCCCGATCAGCAACGCCATGAATCCCTGCGCGGCCCCTACCGCAGCCATCAAAAGGACCGACAGCACCAGCGGCGCCGAGTAAGGACGGACGAAGCGCAGCAGGCGGCCCATGTTTCGCCTAGTCTTCGATCTTGGCTTCGTCGACCAGCATCACAGGGATGTCGTCGCGGATCGGATAAACCCGTTTACATTGCACGCACTTGAGACCGCTTTGATCGGGCTTCAACTCCAGGTCGGCTTTGCACAGAGGGCAGACGAGGATATCCAGCAGATCCTTGCTAATCGGCATGGCTTCGATTCAGTGTAACAGGTTGATCAACGCCCCTTCTCCAGACGCGCGAGAACGCTGGCGGCTTCCTGGCGGATGGCGGCGTCCGAACTGCGAGCCGCCTCGCGCAACTCGAGCAGCGCGCCGGCGACGTCACCGGTATCCGCGAGCGCCTCGCCCAGGTGAAGGTGCGCGCGGTCGAAGCCGGGCCGGATTTTGAGGGCCTCGCGATAATGTTCCAAGGCCTCCGCCGAGCGCCCTCGTGTCGCCAGCAGGCTCCCCAGAAACTCATGCGCTTCGGCCAACTTCGGATCGGCGCGCAACAAAATCTCAAGCTGCCCCTGCGCTTCATCCAAATGCTTGGCTCGCGCCAGCGCTACCGCATAGTTGTAACGCGCCGACGTATAGCCGGCTCGATACTGCAGCGCCGCCTCAAAGTGGTACCGCGCTTCATCGAAACGCCCTGTGGCCGAAAGAACGTTGCCGAGATTCTCGTGTGCCTCCGCGTAATTCGGCTGCAAGCGGATCGCATTGCGCAGAGCAGGCTCGGCTTTCGCCATATCGCCCAAATGGAACCACAAGCCGCCCAGGCTGTTGTACACTTCCGGCATCTCGGGATCCAGTTCGACGGCCTTCTGAAACGCCGTCAACGCATCTTCAGTCTTGCCGGCCTCCACGGATGCGACGCCCAGCATATGCCAAGTCGCGGCATCGACGCCCGGCCGCAAAACTTCCACGGCCCGCACCGGCTGATGGAGTGCAAGGAAACACAAGGCCAGCTTCTGTCGCGTAGCGGCCCCCGCATTGCGCTTCAGTGCGTCTTGGTAGTAGGAAACCGCTTCGTCAAATCTTCCATCGTTCCGCAACGCGTCCGCGAGTTGCACATAATACTCCGCGCGCTCCGGACGAAACTTCGCGATCGCAGCGGACAGCCTTGCGATCCCCTCTGTCAGATTGCTCCCGTCCCGTACCTGCGCCACCGCCAGATACAACTCGTCCTCCGGTTTCGGCAGAGTTGCCGGATAATACAATGCCACCTCGCCGCGGTAGCCGGCGTCTTGGCGCTCCGCAAGCTGAGCCTCCAGATCGCGGCCGGGTTTCGGGCGCTGGATCCAATGGTCGGTCATGACGACATGCACGACATCGTCGGTGCGCCGCCGCGGCATGTGACAGCCGACGCAATCGTTCGACCGGCTATGTTTGCCCGCCGCCAGCATGCGCTCCAAGGCCGACGCATGGCATTTGCGGCACACCACCGCATAGTGGGCGACCGCATCCGCGGAATTCAGTGAAATATGCGGATCATGGCACGTCGTACATTGCAAACTCCCGCCACTTTTCTGAAAACAGAGCGATTTACGCAGCCGGTACGCGGCGCCCGCGATCTCGAATCTGTCCTCGCGGCCCGCGCGCGCCGCCTGATCGAAATGCAGCATAAAATCCCCTAGCGGCTCACCCGGCCGATACGAAAACGGCCCGCGCTCATAGCGCTCCAGCGCATGCGGCAGCGAGTAACTGGTGGTCTCAAGATGGCACTGCAGGCACACCTCCATCTGTCTGTCCGCTGAAAGCCGCGCCGGATTCACGATTGCCGCGCGAATCTCTTGCCTCGACGCTCCACCCTGTCGCGCCGTCCGGACATGGGCCTCGCCCGGGCCATGACACCTCTGACAATCGATCCCCTCGGGAATGTTTGAAAAAACGGGACCCTCATCCGGATTGGCGCCGCCCCCCCGAAGCGTCGGATATCCGTTGTGACAGAACATGCATTCGTAGCCGATCACGCGCCGCAGCCCGCGATGGTCCGGCCGGTCATAGCCGGGATTCATCGCCCAATATCCGCCTTTTTCCGAATACCAGGCCAGCGGCAGTTCCACTAGCGTTTGGCCGGCAGTCCGGTGCAGGTAAGTCCGCGAATGCGTCCCTGATCCGACAATGAAATCGACTGCGGTGTCCGTTCGATTGATCTCGGCGCCGTCAAACCCGATCTGGTATTGCCTCTGGAAGACGCGGCCCTCGCGCTCGAGCATCTGGAAGTACATACCGGACGGCTGGTGAAAGTAGGTATTGGACGAGCCGTAATTCTCGATCCGGTTGCGATCCCGCGGGCGATAGAAGGACCGGCCCATCCCGGTTTGCCGATACGATTCCCAAATCTTCGCATGACACGCGGCGCACGTCCGGGAATCGACGTAGCCGGCTGGTCCGGCGGCTTGCGCGTGAACCCGCGCCGCCGGTCGCAGGCAGAGCCATGCTGCCACCGTACTCAACATCATAACGGCGGCGCCAAACCGGGGCCATCCATGCCACTGTCGCCGGCTCGTCATTAAATCCCTCACGCTAAGTTCCTCATTGACGTGGACCAAAAAACAGTATAAATCCCCGACAATACGCTGCCAGAGTTTCGCAGCACAAAATTCGGGGACCTCAGTAAGTCACCCGAGGAGAGATGGGAAAATGCTTAAGGCCAAGTTTGCTCGCTCGCTATTCGTTTGCCCTGCTTGTAGTATTTCTCCTGTTGCCAGCTCTATTAAGCGGTTCTTACCGAAGCGGGTGGGAGCAGATCCCACCCGCTTTTTCTGTCTTTAGTGCGCCTTCCCTTCGTCTACGGCATTTTCATACGGTCTCTACTGCCTTCCAGGGATGCCGCCATGTCCCCTCACCCAAATATAATTACCCCAATACCCAGGGGGGTAAATTCAATTTCACAGTAGAGGGGATTCAAATGATTAGGGTTAAGTTTGCTCTCTGCCTGGTCGCAGCACTTGCAGTCCTCGCGCTCCTGCCCGCGCCTGCCACCGCGCAGAGCACCATCTCCGGAGTTGTCAGAGATAGCTTCCGGCGCCGTTGTCTCTGGCGCCACAGTAGAAGCCGCCAGCGATGTCCTCATTGAAAAGTCCCGCACCGTGACCACCAATGGGAGGGACGCTACGCCATTGTCGGCCTTCGGCCTGGCACCTACGTCGTCACCATCACTATGTCTGGCTTTACGCCTTCCAAACAGCAGGTTGTAGTTCCCGCCAATGTCACTGTCCCGATTGACGCCGAATTGAAGCCCGGCTCGGTCGGCGAGACGGTCAACGTCGAAGCCCGCGTGGCTACGGTCGACGTCGAAAATGTGGCGCACCCGCAAACTCTCTCGCGCTCGGAAATGGATGTGCTGCCCACTGGGCGATATATGCAATCCATCGCGTCCTACGTTCCCGGCGCGCATTTGAATCTTGCCCGATATCGGCGGCTCGCAACAGATCGAGCAGAACTACGTCTCCATCCATGGCAACGGCCCCTCGCACGACACCTACCTGTTTGACGGCATGATGGTGAACACTACCTATTTAGACGGGGCCATCCAACAATACATCGATAACGCCACCGTGCAAGAGACCACCTATCAATCCAGCAACGTTTCCGCCGAAGCCACTGGCGGCGGCATGTTCACCAACCTTGTTCCCAAGGACGGCGGCAACGCCTATCACTTCAAGTTTTCGCCGGCGGCAGCGGCGGCGAGGGTCTGTGGCAGGCCGACAACCTGGACCAGAAGCTGGCGCTCCGCGGCTTGAGCCAGCAGAACAAGACCGTCCGCATCGAAGACTTCGACGGCTCGTTCAGCGGCGCCATCAAGAAAGACAAACTGTGGTTCGTGCTCACCGGACGCGACCAGCTCACTTACACGCAAGCCGGCGCTTCCACCTATCCGGATGGCTCGCCCGGTATTCAGGACGGATACATCTATCAAGGTTCGCTGCGCCTCACTTACCAGACCAATCAGAAAAACAAGTTCAGCGCGATGTGGCTGCGCAACTGGAAATACAAAGCGCACGAAATTCTCGACGGCGGCCAGGAAGGATACATCCCCGCCGATCCTTCCATCTCCTCCACGCAGCGCAACAAGTGGCCGATGTACTACATCCTGCAAGGCAAGTGGACCGGAACGCTGACTCCCAAGCTGGTCACCGAAGCCGGCATGTCGATCAGCAAGCTCGACTACAACGATCTGTACCAGCCCGGCATCGACGAAGCTCCCTTCACGAAGCCTGGTACGCCAAGACGACAGCGCGCGACGCCGGCACACTGCGCCGCTACTTCGCGGGACGAAATAATCAACACTTCCAAACCAGCCGCAGCTTCTTTATGGGAGCCGCTACCTACGTCACCGGCTCGCATCAGATCCGCGGCGGAGTTCAGTACAGCTTCGGACCTTATCACGTGAGCGTCAACGAGAACGGCGACGGCTACATGACCTTCAACCGCGGCATTCCGGTGTCCTTCACGGCCATCAACACGCCGTACTATCAGTGGCCGCGCCTGGACGCCGATCTTGGCCTCTACATCACCGACACCTGGCACTTCAAGCGCGTCGCCATCACGGCCGGTCTGCGCTGGGAGTATCTGGCAGGACAAGTCGAGTCTGTGAACGCTCCGGCGGGGCGGTTCGCGCGGCTCGCACGGTCCCCAACGTCACCTGCGACAACAACCCCGGCATGGGCTGCTGGAAGGACTGGGCGCCGCGGCTCGGCATCGTATATGACGTGTTCGGCAACCACAAGACTGCCAGTCAAGGCAGGCTTCGGAAAATACAATACGCCGTACAGCACCGGCTTCACCAACAACTTCAACCCGATGACGAGTTCAGGACGCAGTCTGTGACCTGGAACCTCCCCGCCGGCGCCACAGCGATCCGGGCGGCCCCTGCGCCCCGGTCGATCTCAACGGTGTGCCCGCGCCGAATCCGACATTGTTTCCCCACCGGCGGCTTCAACGGAGCTTTAGCGCCTTCCCGGCGTTGGCGCCGGCACTCTCGGCGCCAGCACCAATCCGGCCTTTGGCGCAGTCGCAGCCAGCACCGGCGTCGGTCTCGATCCCAACTGGCATCGCGATTACAACTATCCAATACAACGCCGGACTGCAGCAGCAACTCGCCAGCGGCGTCACTCTGAACCTCAATTGGTACCGCCGTTCGCAATATCAGCAGACGCTGGTCTTGAACTACGCCGCTTCGCCGTTCTCGACTGGACGCCGTTCTCCATCACCAATCCGTCTGGACGGCACCCCCATTCACCGTGTTCGCGCTGAACAAGAAGGCGCCGCTCTCCCGCTCTGCTACCAGACCAACGCGCCGCAAAGCCTGGTGAAGAACATCTATACCGGCTATCGAAGCTTCGGTGGTCGGCGCGCCTGCCGCGCGGCATGTTCGCGATCTTCGGATGGACCGTCGACCGCGATCTGGACCGCTCCTGCGCGATGTGCGCCGGCAGCGCCACTAGCATCGCCGGCAATCGCCTCAACGATCCCAACTCGCTGCGCTTCTGCGACATGTTCGGCGACCTGTTCCAGGAACTCGGCAAAGTCGACAGCCCCCCTGGCAGAACGAGTTCAAGCTGCAGGGATCGCTTCCCCATCCGCTGGGGGATCACCGGCAGCGCATCGTTCTACAGCAATCGCTATCAGGGCAGCTTCACGCCGCTGGGCAGCACCGGCGAAGTGGCTAACAACGGATAGCTCGCCCGCACCTGGACTATCACCGGGTTCCACTACCTATCCGACCAATTGCGTGGGCTGCACACCCGGGGGCAAAAGTTGTGCCGGCCGGCGTTAAGCTCAACCAAGGCATCGCAGACAGTCAACCTGGTCGCGCCCGGCCAGTGCTCACGCCGCGCCTCAACCAGCTCGACGTCAGCTTCAAGAAGACTTTCAGTTCAGGAGAAGTACACGCTCGAGCCGACCGTGCAGATCTTCAATATGCTGAACAGCAACGCCGCCGTTTCGCAGTCCACCTCGATACCGACCAGCACTAAGCCAAGGCACCGGCCGACATCGCGGCTTTCCTGCCGGAATCGGCCTGCTCGGGAATCTCATCCGCGAATGCGGCGTGGGCGGTGGCGTCAGCGTTATCACCAATCCGCGCCTGCTGCGGCTTGGCGCTGATGTTCCGTTTCTAGTTCTCGCGATTCGCGATCGAAGGCGGGTGGGAAACCATCCGCCTTTTTTCTTTGCGCCGTTAGAACGAGAAACGAACCTGTAGGTTCGAGGTGGCGGTTGTTGCTGCCGCCGAATCCGCGGCCGAGCGAGTTGGAAGTGCCGAACAGCGGCGAAGTCACGATGCCGTTGATGTTGCCCGGGTTGACGTGGTTGAGCAGGTTCTGCGCCTGCACCGACAAGTTCAGGCTGTAGCGCTGGTTGCCGGAGGCGCCGCCGCCGAAACCGCCGCGCCCACCGCCGCCGAATCCGCCACGTCCGCCTCCGCCGAATCCGCCACCACCGCGCGGACCACCGCCGCCGCGAGGCCCGCCGCCGCCGGGACCGCCCGGACCTCCGGGACCGCCAGGCCCGCGTCCGCCAAAGCCTCCGTCACCTCCGCCGAAATCCCCTGGACCCGCCGCACGCTCGCGCGACGGGCCGAATGCCCAGCTTTTCGAGACCCGCAGATTGACGTTGAAGCTGCCGGGGTTCCGCCCGAAGTTGCGCGACAAGATCTTCTCGCCCGGCTTGGGATTGGGATCGAGCAGATCCGTAATTGGTCTGAACGACGCCGGGGATAGTCGGATCCGTCGCGATGCCTGGACGAGCCGTGTTCAACAGTGTCGTGCCGTAGGGATCGGTTCCCGTGATGATGTTGAGCGGGCCGCCCGAGTTCATCTGAATGGACGGCGAGAACTGGACGCCCCACCGCGTGCCGATCGAACCAAAAATCGCCCCGCGATGGCGCACGTCTTGCGATGCCGGCCCGTACTCGCCCACCATGCTGTACGGATTCGCGGGAATCGTTGCCGAACCCGTCGGAATCGCTAAAAGCGCGCCCATAGACGTAGTAGCCGTTTAGCGAAACCCTGCTGTTGAACTGCGTCCGCACATTGGTGGATAACTGCCACTGGTTGTAGATTCCGTCGGATTCCATCAGCAGGATCGGCCCCGGAACCGAGTAAGGAAGCACGCCGGTACCCGGACCGGTGTAAGTGCCCTGAATCGGCGCGTTGATGTCCTGGCCAGCTAAATTCGTGCACTCCATGCGAGTTGGTGTACGACGTCGAGACGGTGGTGTTCTTCGGCAACGCTCGTTCCACCGTGAAGGCTTCCTGAAGAATGTAAGGCGCGCGAAGATTCGAATCGATGGAGCGAATGGACTGCGTGCTCGCCTTGCCGAGTTGTTGGATCTCGTCGATGGTGGGAATCCGCGGGAAGAACGTCGGATTCAGCACCGTGTACTGCTGCTGCGTGATCCCGTTGAAACGCTCGGCGGTGAGAACGTTGCCCTCGCTGAAGCGGTCGTAGAACATGCCGAAGCCCGCGCGGAACACGGTCTTGGGCCGCGGGTTGTTCTTGCTCTGGCCGGGCGCCCAGGCCACGCCGATGCGCGGCGCCCAATCGCGCCAGTCGGAAATGTTGGTTTGCGTTTCGTAGCGCAGGCCGAGGCTGAGCGTCAGGTTCGGACGGACGCGCCAGTCGTCGCCCACGAACGCGCCGATGTCCACCTGGTCGACGTCGGCGAACGGATTGCCCGTATTGATGCTGAACTGCGTCGCCCCGCCGCCGTAGCGCTGGATGGTGGCTGCATCCAGCCCCATCTGCTGGAAGATCAACGTGCGCTGATAGCGCTGGATCGACGTAATGTTCGCGCAGCCCGGATCGGGCGCCGCCGGATTGCAGGTCACGCCAGGCGAGACTGGCAAATTCGTCACCGGATCCAGAATCGGAGCGTAGCCGCCGGCGAACGTGTAGCTGCCGCCGAAGTTGCTGGGCGACACGCTGCTCTCTGAGACTGCGCGCACGCGTACGCCAAACTTCCAGGCATGCGCGCCGCTGGCCACGGTCGTATAGTTCTGCAGCTCATAATGATTCGATGTATTAGTGGAATGGCCCACCTGCGATCCGCCGCCGCTGAACGAACCGGATACGCTCAGGCTCGGCGCCAGCGTGTTGGCGGTCTGGTCATTCTCCTGGTGTATACAACTGAAAGCGCGTTTCGTTGATGACCTTGCTGTTGAGGATCGCGGTCTCGGTGGCCTGCACCGTGTGATCGGTATTGAAATTGTTGACGCCGCGCGAAGGCAGGCTCAAGTTCCCAATGCCGCGATTCTCCAAACTGTTTCGCGTGTAGCCGTAGCGGATGGTCAGCGTGTTGTTCTGGCTGAGCTGATAGTCGATGCGCGGGCTGATGCGAAAACGGTTCGCCGGGGCATCGAACACGCCGTTGATCGGGGTGATCGCAAACGTTGCCGGATCCAGCGTGACGGCGTTGATGATATCGCCATTGTGCGATTCGACGATCGAACACATCCAGAAAAAACGACGCACGCTTGTTGATTGGGCCGCTCAGGGTGCCACCAATATTGCGCTGGCTGAAAGGCGCTTTCTGGGCCGCGTACGGGTTGCGGGAGTTGAAAATAGCGTCGGCGAAATTGGCGTTGATGTTGCCGCGAAACCGGTCGGTCCCCGGCTTGGTCAGAATTTCGATGCGGCCGAAACCCAGCCGGTCGTATTCGGGAGAAAACGGATTCTGGTTGATGCGAATCTCGCGAATCGAGTCCTTGGCGGGCAGCGTGCCGCCGGTGAAACCGTCGATGTAAATCTGTCCGCCGTTGGGTCCGGCCGAGGGGCCGGCCAGTGCCATCAAGTCGGCCTCGAGATCGTCGGGATCGTCGGAGAGCGCGTCCAGATCGGCGCCGCGCAGGATGATCGCGCCGGCATTCTGCGTCGGGTCGACGCTCACCGCGGGACCGGTGTTCTCCTGAACGGTCACTTCCTGCTTTTCGAGCGACACGCGCAGTTGCAGGTTCTGCTCGACCGATCGCATCCCGCCGTTGAAGTCCACCATGGCGGCTTGAAACTGCACCAGGCCGGGAGAACTGGCCTGCACCGAATACGTGCCGGGCGCGAGGCCGGCGATGGAGTAGCTGCCGTCGCTCGCCGACGTCGCGACTTTCACCGGGCCGGCTTCGTTCGACACCGTCACCTTGGCGCCGGGAACCAGCGCGCCGGATTCGTCGGTGACGACTGCCGTGCAGAATGCCGGTGCCCGGCTGGGCATATAGCGCCACAGCCGCAGTCAGCAACAGCAGGAACATCCAATTCATGTTTTGACATTTCGTTGTGTCTTTTCTCGATGAAGATCTTCCTACTGCTCGGGCCCGCCGCCACCGCCGATGTCGAGATTCCAGGAACCCAGATTCACTTCGCCGGCGCTGCGAGGCGCCGCGGCCAGGAACGGCTCTACTCCAGCCACGAACGCGAATGCGGTAATCGGCACGCCTTCGGCCGCTTTTGCGCTGGTGACGATCACTGCGTCGCCTTTTTTCAGATCGGCCAGGGCCAATTGTGGTGAGCGCTCCAGCACCTGGTTCAGATCGGCAGGGCCGCCGCCACCCGGTCCGCCGCGAAAGCCTCCGCCAACTCCGCGGCCGCCTGCATCACCGCCAGGACGTCCGCCGCCGCCACCCGGTCCGCCTGCGCCGCGTCCACCAAAATCGCCGCGTCCTCCGGGGAACCCGCCGCGGCCTCCCGCGCCCAGATCGGTTCTCGTGCGTCGAGCCAGCATGGTCGCGGTCATCTCGTCGATCTTGCGCAGCATGGATACGTGTGTGATCTTCACTGTCACGGGTTTCTTGGTGGCCAGGTTGGTTAACACGACCTGGCTGGCGGCCGGATCCACCGAGATGACCGTCGCCGCGATGGTCTGGAATGCGCCGGAAACTATCTGTTCGGCTTTGTACCGGGCACCGTCCTCATTCTTGTTGCCCAGAGCGCGCACCGTGTCGCCGTTCTGCACGTCGCCGAAGTTGCTTTCCGTGGTATCCGCAAAACGAACCGAATCTGGCGCGTATCGCCGGAACGTGGAGGCGCCGGCCTCGATGACGACGCTCTTGCTATCGCGGCCGCGCGTGGTGACCGTGATCTCCTTGGTGTCTGCGTTCAACGCCGTGACGATCCCGGTGATGCCGCGCCTCTGCCACTCCGCCTGCTCCTTGGCATCGCGCTGCGCCAGGTCCGTCTTTGTCATGATGATTACGGTCCGGGCGGCGATGTTGGTCTCGGTGATGATGCCCCGCGCGAGCATCCGGTCGCCGTCATGGATGTCGGTAACGGCGATCTTGGTGGCCTTCTTCACGTCGGTCTCGCCGGGCGGGATTCGCATGAAGGAAGTTCCATCTTCCAGGTTGACCGTGTAGACAGTGGCGTTGTCAGCCTTTATCTTGATTTGCTTGGCGGCCGCGTCGATGGCGGTGACCTCTCCGATCACCGATTTCGGGGCCGTGGCGGGCGTCTGGGCCAGCGCCGCGGCAAGGGTTATCAGAACGGTCAGGAATCTCATTAGTTGATTGGCGCTGAAGGAGATAGGCGGGTTACGGGGGAACTGTCAAGAATGGTAAAACGAAGCCACGGCGCGGCGGCCAAGTTCCCGGCAGTCCGTCAGCAATTTTCGCTCGGAAGCGTTCGTCGGTCTTAAACGAAAACCGCGTCATTCGACGCATACTGCCGTCAGATAGCGTTCCAAATCGTCGACGCTGTTGCCCACTCGCGCAGCGTCGTTTGCCAGCGCCGCCTCTTCGAGCCTGCTGCCGATGTCCGTGATCGGGTCAAAGCCATAACCGCCGCCGGTGCCCGCCATCTGGTGGCCGAGCAAACGGATCGCCGAGTAGTCGCCGCTCTCGAGAGCTGACCGCAGTTTGCCAACATCAGCCCGGCGTTTCTCGAGATATCCGTCCACTACCGGCTTGAGCCACGTTTCCACCGAGACGCGAATCGGTTCGGCCGGAGGAGTCACGGGCACCAGTCCCTGAATGGTTGCGAGCAGGGTCGCCTTCTTCAGCGGCTTCGTGAGATGCGCCGTACTTCCGGCCTCAAGACTGCGGTCTTGGGCTTCCCGCATGGCATGCGCGGTCAGCGTGACGATGGGCGTCGCCGCGATCGAGCGTTCCCGCTCCAGCTCACGCATCCGGCGCGTGGCGCTGTATCCGTCCAACACCGGCATGTCGCTGTCCATCAAGACGACGTCGTAGCGATTCTGTGCGAACTTCTCCGCGGCCATGGCCCCATTCTCCACCTCGTCGATGATGCAGCCGGAATCCTGGAGATATGAGCGGATCAGGAACCGATTCTCCTCCGAGTCGTCCGCCAGCAGGATTCGCAACCCGCGCGCGATTGCGGCTGGTGGCGTCTCTTCGCGAGCAGGTTCGACTTCGCGGTGCTTCGACGCCTCCTCGTCGATCTCGAATCGCGCCGTGAAATGGATCGTGGTGCCGGAGCCGACCGTACTTTCGGCCCAGATCCGCCCGCCCATCAATTCCACAAATCGTTTCGAAATCGCCAGACCTAGGCCCGTGCCGCCGTATTGACGCGCCGTGGAGCTATCGGCCTGCGAGAAGCTCTCGAAGATCGTCGACAGCCTATCTGCGGGAATTCCAACGCCAGTGTCGGAGACCGCGAAGTGCAGCGCGTCCGGCGCCGCTTGCTCAGCGTCCGTTTCCACCAGCACCACGATCTCGCCCTTCTCGGTAAACTTGATCGCGTTGCCGCAGAGATTCAGCAGGATCTGCCGCAAGCGGCCAGGATCGCCTACCAATCGCCTCGGGCACGCCGGGCTGAATCCGGCTGCTCAGTTCCAGACCTTTGGCACGCGCTCGGACGCCGGCGATCTCGAGCGCGTCAGCGATCACCTCCCCCAGGTCGAAGGCGACTTGTTCGAGTTCGATCCGGCCGGCTTCGACTTTCGAAAAGTCCAGAATGTCGTTGATGACGGTCAACAGATTGTCGCCCGCGCGGCGGAATATGCGCACGTATTCGCGCTGCTTGTCGTCGAGCCGCGTTTCCGACAAGCAGATCCGCCAATGCCGAGCAGCGCGTTCAACGGCGTGCGGATCTCGTGACTCATGCGGGCCAGAAACTCGCTCTTGGCCTGGGTGGCGCGCTCGATTTCGCGGCTGAGCTTGGCGATCTCTTCGCGCGCCAGCGTCGTTTCGTGCGCGTACTGCACGACGCTCCGCATTTCCTGAAAGCGATGCTCGGCGCGATTCGATGAGCAGAAGGTTTTGCTCGCCCGCGATGCGCAGTGGCGCAAAAATGCAGCTCCACTCCCTGCGGCGCCGGGTTGCGTCCAGAATCGGAGCGCAAGCGCCGGAGTCGAACCACCGGCGGCCCAAAATTCCTCGGCCTCCGGAAGAAACACTTCCAGAAACGGAAACGCCTCCGTCAGCGATCCGGCGGGAAGCCAATCGGGCGATGGCCCAGTAGCAGCAAGCGCCGCGTCCGAAGTCCGCTCGAAGACGGCGTAGCCCAAGGCTGCCAGAAGGTTCATTCGAAGACTTCCTCTGTGGAACGCTTGTCCGAGAGGAGCATCCCGGCAAGCGCCAGGAACATCTCTTCGACGCCGCTGCCCGCCTTCGCGCTGGTTTCAAACACCGGCCAACCGTGCTCGGCACCGCGCCCGGCTGCACTTCCCACTGGTCGCGAAGATCCGCCTTGTTCAACACCAGCACGAAAGGCAACGGGCCGAGCTGGTCGGTGATGCGCCTTCTGCAGTTCAACTGCTTTTTCCAGCGATGCCGACCGGCAGCCGTCCGCGACCAGAATGTAGCCGGAAGCGCCCCGAAGATGCGAGATCTTGAGCTGGGCCAGATCGTCTTCGCCCGCCAGATCCCACAGCATCAGCGTCATCGTTCCGGATGCCAGCGTGACATCCTTGCGATCGATCTTCACGCCGACCGTGGTGAGGTAGCGCTCGTCGAAGATGCTGTCCACAAAGCGGCGGACCAGGCTGGTCTTGCCGACGCCGAACTGTCCCACCATGCAGATCTTCTTCTTGACGGTCACTGCGGCACACCGGTGACGCGGAACGATGCGCTGCGGCAGAGCAGACGCTCTTCTTCCTTGACGGCCGTGCAGGTTTCCCGGCTCGATATCCTCGGGCACTGCCGACCAGCGCCGCAGCTGGGCACGCCGAGGCTGATCAAGGCTGAGCGCACGTTCTCGGCGCGGGATCGCGCCAAGTGCAGAATTGAACCCCTCCGTGCCGACCGGATCGTGATTGCCGTGCACTTCGATGCGCGGAGTCTTGCCCAAAGCGGCCGCCGCCTGAAGCAGCGCCAGGATCTGGGCCGCTACGTCGTCGAGCAGGAACCGCTGCTCCGGCGGAACATCGGCGCTGCCGGTCGCGAATCGGAACGCGCGTCTTTCCAATTCGTCCTTCAGTTCGGCAAGCCGCCGCTGCGCGGCAAAGCGCGGCGCGAGCGAATGATATTGCTCCCAATGGAAGTCGACTTTGCCGGCAGGCAGATTCGCCGGCAGCAACGAAGCTGGATCGGCCGC
This sequence comes from Terriglobia bacterium, assembly GCA_963792065.1. GTDB lineage: Bacteria > Acidobacteriota > Terriglobia > Bryobacterales > Bryobacteraceae > Palsa-89. The sequence goes on along the minus strand of CAWBUU010000001.1, from coordinate 2,372,791 downwards.
CAGCGGATCGCGCAGTCCGGCGACGTAGAATCGTCGAGCCTCGCTTTTCGGCATGAGTGACGCACGATTCCCGGTTCGCTTTCCAGCCGATGCGCGTAGTTGGTCCAGCGCCGCTGCGACAATCGCCGAGTAGGTCCACCAACCCACCAGCGCCAGCACGACAAGCAGCGGGGTCCCGAACAAAAGAGCGCGCGCCGTCCGGGAACTGGAAGCCGGTTTTTCGCCGGCGCCCTGCCCAACCAGGCACGCTTGAAGCCTGGGCCGGCAACTATCGAAATCCGATACGTCGCCCGAAAACGTGCGAAGCGCCTCGCCTCTCCGCTGCTCGATGGAGTCGAGCGTGTTTTGCAAAATCGCGTTCAGGTTCCTGGGAGGGACGCCGCGCACGAAAGCCGCCAGGATCGCCCGCGGGCCGTAAGCCAGCACGACGGCGATCTCGCCCATGCGAATCGTGTCGAGATCCTCGTGCTCCGCCGAGCTCACCGAGTCGCGCACGAAATCCTGGATCGCGGTGAGCATCGCCGAAACCATTTCCGGATCCTTGGCCCGGACGGACGGGATGGCGACGTTCTGCAGCAGCAAACCGGTTTCGCGATGAATCAGGAACACCTGCTCGACGCGGAACAGCAGGCTTCGCAACACCACTATTTCGGTGTACGGCTTGCCGGTTCGGATCGCTTCCCAGCGCCACTGCAGGCTGCGCCACGAGAATCGCTGCTCCAGCGTCTGGCTCAGAGACTGCAGCATTCCCTCCAGTTCCGCCGTGATCGCCTTGCGAATGGCCTTGCCGAAAATCGGGAACAGCGCATCGGCCAGCATCCGCGGATTGGACTGCACCGAAAGCTGCAGCGCGTCTTCGAGCAGCGGCTGCAGAGCGCGGCGCAGCTTGACGTCCGAACGCAGCCGCACCGCTTCGGGCAAAACGCCGGCGACATCTTCGGCGCGCCGCGATGGGATTGTCCAGCCGCTGGCGCAGCGCTTCCCACGCCGCGCGATCCGGGCCGAGAAGGATCGCGCGCAGTTCCGCGAGCGGCTGATCGTCAGAGGACGGGCGCTGGGCTGCACCATCGGTGGGCATGGCATCCCAGACGCCAGGCTAGCCGGCGCTCGCTACCTTGAACTGATCGGTGAGCCGAAGGGCGACCTCGTTGAACAGACCGGCCAGCGCGGCACGATCGGTCTTGGCGAGCTGCAGCTCCTGGGCGCGGCGATCGAGCAGCGCCACCAGCTCCTCGCCCTTCAGTCGAATCGCTTCGCTCAGCTCTTTGGATTGCTGCAGCAGATCGTTCCGGATTTCGCGCTTGGCCTGCGCCTCGTGATTCTCCATTTCGCCGATCTTCTTGAAGATCGCCGTCGACGCGCTCGCAAGTTCGCCGGCCAGGCGGGTGTGGCTCTCAGAACGCTCCTCGCGCTCGGCACTCAAACGCCCCTCCAGCGCCGCCAGTTCTTTGTGGACGAACGCCTCCAACGCCTCCAGGTGCCGGCGCGTGGTCTCGCGCAAATCCGACGACTCTTTCTTCAACGCCTCTTCCAGGCGCGCGAAGCGTTGCTCGTAGTCGCGCATGTTGGAGCCGAACAGAATGTCGCGGATCTTGTCGATGTTGCCGGACCCGGCGTCGGCGGCATCTTGCGGTGTCGGCAGCGTTGGCCGCGTGAACAGCCTCGCGGCGAATCCAAATGTGGCATTCTGATTCTCTTCAGTGCCGCCGTTCGATGGAAATGTTCATTGCGCGCTCCCCTCCTCGGAGCTTGGCAGATATTTTATGAAAATGACTTCGTTGCCTTTGGCGCTGTAGATCAGCTCGTCAGCGAAGCTTTTTGTCATCAGCAGGCCGAATCCGCCGGGACGAATGCCCATCTGGCTGCGCAATTCCACGTGCCGGAATGGTTCGTCGGGACTATTGGCGACGGCTGCGTGCGCCAGCGCATCCATCGAAAATCCTTCGCCAGGATCACGGATGTAGTAAACGATGGTTCGCTCCGTGCGAATGTAACTCAGGTCGACCGTCTTCTCCGGATCGAGATGGCCACCGTGCTCGACGGCGTTCAGGAGCAGCTCGCGGAACGCCGTGGCGACCTGTTCGCGCTGGTCAGGATCAAGTTCGCTCGGCAGCTCGCGCACAAACTGCGTCAAGCGTTCTGCTGTGGCGAGCGCGCAGCGGATTTGTAGCGAGATCCAGTTCGGCTTGTCTGAAAGAATCTTGATATCGCCGGCGGCAACCGAGTGGATCGCGCGTTGTGCAACGTTGCGAGCAGCCCTTCGCGCGAGAACGGCTTGCTGATGTAGGCGGCGGCTTGCCGGCGGAGAGATTCCAGAACGTGGTCCGGCGTGTTGTACAAAGTCATCATGACGACGGGAGTGTTCGGGTGCCGGTCGCGGAGCTCACTGAGCAGAACCAGGCCGTCCATGCCGGGCATCAAAATATCCGAGAGCAGCACGTCGTAAGGTTCTTGTTTGAGTCGCTCGAGCGCCTCTTCACCGCTGGCGACGCTGTCCATCTCCCAATGCGCTTCGGCGAGCATGGCCTTCACCAGGTCATGAATCGACGGGTCGTCATCGATGACCAGGAGGCGATGCGTCGGGGGAGGCGGCATTGCGGAGCCTTAGATTAGAATACACCCGCCCGCGGAGAGGCGTGCTTCAAGCGCCACGTCTCACGCAAGCGGGCGCGCTCCGACGCCTTAGTTCCCGCCGCCCGAAGCAGAGCTCTGCCGCTGGATCTTCTCGAACACGTCCAGCTTGTCCTTGTTCAAGTCCTTGGCGGCGTGGATCGGATGGTGCAGCTCGAGGTACGCCTCGTTGCCCTTCTCGAACGCCGGCCATTTCGGAAGCCCGGCTTGATTCGGATCGCCGGTTTTGGCGAATTGCGTCCAGTAGTTCATCATCGCTTCCGACATCTCGCGCGAGGCCTTGTCGGCCGTGGGCGGCGAGAGTGCCGAACACGTACACCAGCTCGGAAGCATGCGACACGCCGCGCTTGGGATCGCGCACGACCTCGGGCAGGTGGCTGAAGTGATATTCGTAGCCTTGGCCGGCACCGTGAACATGCCGCGGAGCTGCAGCCGCGCGCCCAGGCCCATGCGGCCTTCCGTGCGGATCGAGATCTCGGACCAGTAGACGTCGTCGTCGGTCTTCACCGGATAGAGCGCCAGGAGTTGCCCGGCGGCATCGCCATAGCGTTTCCGCACGGACGCCTGGAACTCATCCACGGTCTTGGGAACTTCGCCGTCGCGCCCCATGAAGAACGTCGCTTCGTCGTGGTTGTAGCCGATGATCATCGGCACGTTGAGCTGTTTGCCCTTGGCCCAGACGTTGATCGGATCGTCAGTGAACGCCCAGCCATCCTGAACCGGCGCGCCCCGATAGTTGGCGGCGTTCGGCAGGTCCTGCCAGGATTTCTCGCGCATCGCGGTGAGCACGTTGGCGTCGTCCGCGATTCCGAGCCGCTTCACGTAGTCCTCGCCGGTCTTCTCGGCGGCCGCGAGCGGCGTAATGCGCGTGCCCGAACCGCTTTCGACGATGGCCTTTGTGAATTAGCCCTTTGGTCTGCGGCGACACCACCAGCGCGGACACGCTCAGCCCGCCGGCCGATTCGCCAAACAGCGTCACGTCATTCGGATCGCCTCCGAACGCTTTGATGTTTCGCTGGACCCACTTCAGCGCCGCGATCTGATCGAGCAGCCCGTAGTTGCCCGAGCCGTGTTCCGATTCGCGGCTCAGCAGCGGATGCGCGAATCCCGAAAGAATATTGAGGCGGTAGTTCAACGTGACCACCACGACGCCATGCTCGGCGAGGCGCGTGCCATCGTAGATCCGCGTCGATCCCGACCCGTACGTAAATCCGCCGCCGTGTACCCACACCATCACCGGCAGCCGCTCGGAGGCAGATTTCGCCGGGTCCACACATTCAGGAACAAGCAGTCTTCGCTCTGCGGCTCCTGGCCTTGACGCTGCGGGCAGACTGAACCGAATTTCGTCGCATCGCGAACGTCATCCCAGTTTTTGGCCGGCTGCGGAGCGCGCCATCGGAGTTCACCGACTGGCGGCGCCGCGTAAGGGATTCCCTTGTAGGCCGAGACGTCGCTGGCGGAACCCACCAGCGCTCCGGAGAGGCGCCCGCTGTCGATCTTCACTGCGCCGTGGGACTGAAGCTGCGCGAAAGCCGTAGCTGCGGCCAGCGCGGCGAAGCAAATTCTGAAGTCGAACAGATCGGTCGAAGCATGAGTCCTCGCTAGGTTGTCGCCCACAGGTGGCGTTCATCGCCGCCGGGGTCGTTCACTACGCCGCATTCGTCGTTGAAAACCATCGTTGCGCGGCGTTGCGCGTCGTACAGCCGGCCACTGCGGAAGTTTCGACGTATTGGGATTGCCCGCGCGCGCGAACGTGATCCAAGCATCGCTTATCTTGTCGGCCAGCGCGGCGGGTTTCGCGCCTCCGCCCGAGGGACCAGGAACGCGCGTGGTGTTGTCGAAGGCGAACGTAATTTCGAGCGCGTGATGCGCCAGCATTTTCGGATCCGGCGGAGTGTCCCACTCGAACAGGTACATGTAGGTCGCGGCTCGGCGCAGCGCCGCCTTGCGTTCGGCCAGCACGATGGAGTTGAAGCGATAGATGCGGTCGGTTTCGATCAGAATGTACCGCACCGCCGGGATGCGTGTCGGGATACGCTTTGTTGTACACCTCGACAACATGGCTCGGCGGCGTTGCCGGTGAGGCCCCGCACGAGTTCGTGCAACTCGACCTCGGTCAGCGTGCGGTTGTAAATTTTCGGCTCGTTGCGCAGGAACAGCGCCATCTCATGTTTGTTGGTGCCGATCAGCAGCGGCATGTTGGCCGAAATCTCCGGCGCCACCGGATCGAACGGATTTGCAGGCAGCGCGCTCACGCCGACGGTCGGCACCAGGCCGTGCTGCTCAATCACACCCTTGTCGCGGCTCTGCGCATCCAAGCGGCCTTCGACGACGCTATACGCGGCCAGGATTTTCTCCATCGGCAGCTCCTGAATCCGCGAGATCTGGCTGACCGGAAGATCGAGTTCATTGAGCACGCCGGCCGCGATCTCGGTGGCCAGGTCGCGAGGCTGCAGGTGGACGCCCGGACCGCTCTCGATAATGGCGCGATGGAACAACCCCTTGGCGTCCGGCATCGCCAGCAGCGTGGACACTTTGCGGCCGCCGCCCGATTCGCCGAAAATCGTGACGTTGTCCGGATCACCTCCAAAGTGTCTGATGTTGTCGCGCACCCACTTGAGCGCATGCACCAGGTCGAGCATGCCGACGTTGCCGGACTCGGCGAACTGCGCGCCGGCCAGATCGCCGAGATGCAGAAAGCCGAACACGTTGAGGCGATGGTTGAGCGTGATCACCACCACGTCGCCACGCTTGGCGAGATTCACGCCGTCGTAAGCCGGGCTGGATCCCGACAGCGTCGCGAAGCCGCCGCCGTGAATCCACACCATCACCGGACGCTTCACGCCGTCGTTCAGCCCGCGCGTCCAGACGTTGAGCACCAGGCAGTCCTCGCTGATCGGCCCGACGCCGCGCGCCACCGTTTGGCCGTTGCCCTGCGGCGCACTGGGACCATAACTCAGCGCATCCTTGACGCCCGTCCACGGATCCGGCTTGCGCGCCGGCATGAAGCGATTCTTACCGGTCGTCGACGCGCCATAGGGAACGCCTTTGAAAACGTTCACGCCTTCTTGAAGCACTCCGCGGACCTTGCCGGCGGCGCTTTCAGCGATTGGCCCGGGCTGTTGCGCGCGCGCCGCCGAGCTTCCAAGAATCGCGAAGCCCGCATAGCCCGTCACTGTTCGATGAAAATCACGGCGATTCATGCGCGTCATCGGCGCCTCCCTCGTCTGCTTATCATATAGCTTCTGGCGCGCTACGCCGGTGCGCCCGCGACCTGCGCGAGCAGCACATCATCCGGCTGGCTCAGATCGAGCGGCTCCGCATGCGGCTGGCGAAAGCGCTCCAGCTCGCCGGTCGGCCAGTAGACCTCGATCATGTTGCCGTCCGGATCGCCTGAAGTAAAAGGCGAACGAGACTCCGTGATTGAAGGCGAACTCGACGGCCAGATTTCGAGCCAGCACCCGCGCATGGAGCGCGCGCAACTCCGCCAGCGAAGAGACCTTGAAGGCCACATGCTTGTAGATGGGATTGGCGAACAGTGCGATCTCGTGCGATTCCTCATTGGGCCGGCTGCACAGAAACGCGCTTGTGCCGAGCGGATGGTCGGCCCCGCTTCCGCCGACGATATGCATGCCCAAAAGGTCGCGGTAGAATTCGGCCGAGGCGTCGGGATCCTTCGCGTACAGACCCACGTGGTGCACGCCGGTGTTCTGACAGGTTGCTGGCTTCAGCATGGTAGCTCCTGTCATTGAATTATATGAGGATTGTATGACGTATGATGCGGCGGCAGTCCGGCGCGGCTAAGGCACGGTGCGAATCGTCGTGCTGCGCCGGATCCCGTTCGGATCGAGAATGCTGTTGATGCCGTCATAGGTGATGTAGACGATGACGTCGCCCGGCGGCACATTGTCGGGCACCTTCACGTTGATCTGCCAGAGTCCGACGTAACCCGGCGCGAGGCCGGAAAACTGCACATCCGCAGTCGGGCACGAAATCCGAATTGATGAACACTCTTCGGTTTCTGGGCGGTGCTGATGATCGCCTTGCGCGGTTTGGCCGTCGGGCGGCCTGCCATCGAACGCACCGGCTCCCGTACCGAACAGCGAAATGTACGAGCCGGCCTTCGCGGGATGCGCGCCGTTGTTGATGCTGCCGTCGGAATTCACGGCGAGCACTTGCCCGGTGCCGGCGCCGCTTGCGGTGAACAGCCCGGGCGACGCAACATCGATGCGAAATAACCAGCTCGCCAGCACCTGGCCTGTGGACGCGCGAACCACCTGGAATTCTTCGAAGCCGCCAACGGGTGTCGAGCTCGGAACCTGGAAGTTGATCTGGCCGATGGCGACGTGTAGATCAGCGGCGCGAGCGACGCCATTCACCAAGACTTCGACGTCGCCCAGCGAGTCCGGAAACGGTGCGCCGGAACTTGCCGTCACGTCGCCGAATCGCGAATTGGGAAACGAGAAGATACTGGCCAGCATTCCGGGAGCGAAACGCCCGAAGAAATTCGCCGCGTTGCCGGAGAGCCGCGACGAGACGCCGCCCGCTGAGGTCGTGTAGTCTATCGCCGGAAAGTAGAACGACACGCGATTCGTGAGGCCCTCGGCGACCACCGGGTTTCCAAACGGATCGAGCGCGATCGACACCGGACCGAACACGCCGAACGTCGCGCTGGCTGCCGGGTTGCTGATCACGGTCTGAAAGTTCGGCAGGCGCAGCACCTGGTTTGCGCCGGTGTTGGCGATCCAGATCTCGCCGGTGGCCTGGTTCAGAAAAACGCCGTCCGGATTGGTCAACTGCGCGATCGCGAAAAGCACCGGCGGATTGTCGCCCGCGGTGGGAACGTTGGGCAGGATCGCGATGCGGTTGTTGCCGGTGTCGGCGACGTAGAGCTGATCGTCGGAGTCCACCGAAATCAGGCGCGGGCCGGAGAACACGCTGGCGACTGCGACGCGCTGAAATCGCGCTGGCCGAAAACGTTCGAGGCCGGCTGGCCGGATTGAAAATCGCCGCCTGCCGGTTTTCGGAAAATACAGGACGCGATTAGCCAGCGGATCGGAAACCACCAGGTCGCCGTGGGCAGTGAACGCAAGCCCGTACGCGCTGCGCATGGTCTGGCGGCTGACGTCCTTGATGGGCTGGCCGAAGAAGCCGGGCTGACCGAGCACCAGATTAGCGCGCGCAATACCGCCCTCAGGCTGGTTGAATGGCGACGGAAAGCGCAGCACGCGCGCATTGCAGGCGTCGGCGACATACAGATTCCCGGCAGCATCGAGAGCCAGGCCTTCGGGCGACCACAGTCCCTGGTCGTTGGCCTGCGTCGGATTGTTGGTCGGATAGTTGAGGATGCCGGTGAACAGATCCGGCTGGCCGATCACCAGGTCGGCCTTCGCGCCGACGTTGACCTTGCGATAGTCGCGGAATCCGAGCACGCGATTGTTCAGTGGATCGGCCACGTACAGGTGCGGCGGATCGGACGACGCATCAATGATCGCGCTGCCTCCGGACGAAAACGCGACCGCGCCGTTCACCACGCAGGAGCCGAGATTCGGCCCGAACCCGACCTCGCGGCCTTCGATCAGATTCGGCGAGTTGTACTGGAAGTCGAGCTGGCCGAGCAGGCGTGTCGCGGAGGTGAAGCCGCCGCCGGGCTGCTGCGGAAACACCAGCGCGCGGTTGTTTCCGGAATCGGCGACGAACAGCTCGTCCCGACGCGAAAGCCGCAGCGGTCGGGCCCGCCAGCGTCGATGCATTCGGCTGCAGCCTGCGCGCGATTCGCGAGATTTCCCAAGAAATTCGCCTGCCCGATCACGACCTTCGCGGGCGGCGAAAATGCCACGCTTTCGTCCGGCCATTGCTCGAACGGATCGTAGCCGAGAATGCGCGCGTTGCCGGTGTCGACAACATAAGGATTCGCGCCGACGAAGAACACGCCTTCGGGCGGCACGGCTCGGCCTTTGCTGTCCACCGCACCGAGCGTGCTCTCATTGATCACCGGCGTCGACTGGCCGGCGGCGGGCAACACCACGCCCATCACGCGCGCGCCGAACTGCCCGATGTTGAATGGCGGCGTGTAGACCACCACGCGATTCGCACTGTCGGCAACGAACAGCCGGCCTTGGGGATCGAACGCCAAGCCCGACGGCGCGCTCAGAAAATTCTTCTTGCTGCGATCCGGCGTTCGCCGGCAGCGAGTTCGAACTGAAATCCGGCTGGCCGAGCACCAGGTCGGCCGACGGCTGATTCGGCCGCGCCGGTTCCGAGCGCACTCGCCGGAAATCGCAGCACGCGATTGTTGCCGGGATCGGAGACCCACAGATTTCCCTGCGAATCGAACGCCAGGCCCGCGCGGAAGATCCCGGCGCCCGTCGCGAACGCGAACGTCTTGTCGCTGGGCGCGGATTGGCCGGCGTTGGGCACGCGTCCGTTGAGATCGCGCTGGCCGAGGATCAAGTCGACCGTCAGCAGATCGCCGGTCTGCGCGAGCGGCGCAGGATATCGCAGAATGCGGTTGTTGCCCGCGTCGATCACGTACAGGTTGCCGTTCTTGTCGATGGCGACCGCGACCGGCTGGTACAAACCCGTACTCAGATCCGCGCCCGGCCCCTGCGCCGCAGTGGTGAGAAAATCGCGCTGGCCGATCACCTTGCTCGCGGCGTCGCCCTTGGTGAAACCGAACGCATCCTTCCAGGCCAGGACGCGATTGTTGCCGGTGTCGGCGACATAGAGAATCGGCGGGCTGGCCGAAGTGTCGATGGCCAGCGCTTGCGGCCCGTTCAGTTCCCTGCCCTCGACGAGATTCGGCGCCGTCGCGGTCAGCAGCCCGAACTGCTGCAGGACGGCCTGTCCGGCGATCCGCGAAGGAGCGGGATTGAAAATGGTTTGCGCTTCGGCAACCGGCCCGGCCGCGAGCAACGCCGCGACCCAGGCAACGGCCTGAAAATGCTGCATGGGATTCTCCCGTGAGTGCAGGAGAATTTCTCTACGACTGATAGTGTACCAAGCCGCTAGCGGGCGGGCGCGAACGACAGATCTTGGAAGTCGTAGCTGAAATCGGTCAGTGGCGATACCGGAACCATTTTGATCTCTCTGATCGATCCGTCCGGATTCAAGGAGAATGTCACGAAGGCGTCGGCGGCGAGACTGCGGTCGCGCCAACGCGCTTTGAACGTGTCGTACTGCCAGTGTTCGAGATCGCCCGTGAGCGCGGGTGAGTGGCTGAAGCGCATCACCAGGCCGTGCTGACTCCAGCGCGATGGTCATGTCGCCATACCAGGCGTCGACATAGCGGCCGGCGTACTTTTCGAGTGCCAGCGATGGTTTCGATTCGGCAGCGCGAGTAGCGCTCTGTTTCTTCTCGACTGCCGCTGCACGCGCGCGGCTCTGGTCGACGTATTGCTGGTAAGCCTGAATCCAGTCCACCGGCGGCGCGCCCAAGAACGCGTCCAGAACGTGCGCCGTCACCGAATCGAACATCGCGCTCGACTCCTGGCTGGTCAGCACCACTACGCCCAGCTTCACATCCGGAATCAGCGCAACCTGCGAGACATATCCGGGCAGCCCTCCAGTGTGACTTGCTCGAAAATGCCCGCGATACTCGCCCAGTACCCAGGCCAGCCCGTATGCCAGGAAGTTCGTCCGCAAATCCTTCAACGGCGCCGGCGGATCCGGATTCGGAAGTATCGTCTGCGGCGTCCACATCTCACGATGCACGCGCTCGCTGAACAACCGCTGACCGGGCTTACCCGGAAGCGCGCCAGCGTTGAGTTGGACGATCATCCATTTCGCCATGTCGGCCGCGCTCGAATTGATCGAGCCGGCCGGGGCCGTGTTGTCGACCCTGGAGAACGCGAGCGGCGCGAGCTTGCCCTCAACTTCCGAATGCGGCGTGGCGACGTTGTCGCCAGGCCTGTATCCGCTGACGCTCATGTTCGAGTCGGTCATCCCGACGACCTTGAAGATACGTTCGCGGATAAAGTCCTCCCACTGCTCCCCGGTGACGCGCCGGGATGATCTGTCCGGCGACCATATAAAGCAAATTGTCGTAGGCGTAGCGGCTGCGAAAGCTGGTAGCGGGTTTGAGAAAGCGCAGCTTGTGGATAATCTCATCGCGCGTATAGTCGGTGGGCGGGAAGAAAAGCAAGTCGCCGGCGCCCAGGCCCAGACCGCTGCGATGGGTGAGCAGGTCGCGAATCGTCATCTCGTGCGTGACGTAGGGGTCGTACATCTGGAAGCCGGGAATGCGATTGATCACAGGATCGTCCCAACTCAGCTTTCCCTCGTCGACCAGCATCCCGAGAGCTGCGACGGTGAAGGCCTTGGTGTTGGAACCGATGCCGAACAGCGTGTGCGAATCCACCGCGGCGCTCTCGCCGAGCTTGCGAACGCCGTAGCCTTTCGCGAGCACAACCTTTCCGTCTTTCACAACTCCCACCGCAACGCCGGGAACGTCGAAAGTCTTCATGGCGCGAGCGACGTAGTCGTCGATGTCGTGCAGGGAGGCAGGCTGCGCGCAAGCGGAAACAGCGAGCAAGGCGAGCGCGATGCATACTCTCATGAGCGTGATTCTACCTCGCCGGCACCAACCGCGTAGAATGAGATGGTCCCAATCGTGGCCAACTACTCGGCTCAGAAACTGATCGTCGACTCTACCGAGATCGTGCGACTCACCGATGCCGCGCATGGCATCGAGCTTTCCATTGCACCATCGATCGGCAACATCGCTTACGATATGCGCGTCAATGGCCAGCCGATCCTGATGCCGCCGCCCGGAACGTTCGCCGAATGGAAGGCCGCTGGGAAGCAGGCCGGCATCCCGTTCCTTGCGCCGTGGGCAAACCGGATGGATCCCGATTCTTACTGGGTGAACGGCAAGCAGTATCTTCTGAATCCTGGGGCGGGCCACATTCGCCGCGATCCGGGCGGGCTTGCGATTCATGGCCTGCTGCTGTTCGCATCGGATTGGAAGATCGCGGAGCTGCATGCGGGCGACGATGCGGCAGTGGTCGTCAGCCGGCTTGAATTCTGGCGGCATCCTGAATGGATGGCGCAATTCCCGTTCGCCCACACCATCGAGATGATGCACCGCCTCTCAGATGGTTTGCTCGAAGTTCGCACCACGATCGAGAATCACTCGCTCGATCCGATGCCGCTCGCGATCGGCTTTCATCCCTGGTTCCAGATTCCGGATTGCCCACGCGACGAATGGACCGTGCACGTGCCGGTGCGGTATCGCTATCCGCTCTCGGAGAAACTCATCCCAACAGGAGAAACCGTCCCCGCGGATCTACCCGACGTGATCCCGCTGCGCGGCCGCATACTCGACGACGTGTTCGGAGGTGTGGTTGCCGGCGAGGAGTTCTGGGTGGAAGCACGCGGGCGCCGCGTCGCCGTTCGCTATGGACAGAAGTTCACGATCGCCGTCGTGCATGCGCCCGATTCGAAAAACGTAGTATGCTTCGAGCCGATGACCGCAATTACAAACGCATTCAATCTCGCGCACGCGGGCCTATATAAGGACCTGCAGTCGATTGCACCGGGCGCAAGATGGACCGAGAGCTTCTGGGTTCGCCCGATTGGGTTCTAGCATGCGCGGACTGAAAGGCAAGCACGCAATTCTAACCGGCGGCGCGAGCGGCATCGGGCGCGCGGCTGTGATTCGGCTGGTGGAAGAAGGCTGCATCGTCGGTATCTTCGATCAGAACGAGACCGGCCTCGCAGAAACCGTCCGCCTCTGCTCGGACGGGCCCGGCAAAGCCCTGGCCTACGCGGTCGACATCACCGACTACGATCAGGTGCGCGACCGAGTTCACCACTTCGAGATCACCGCCGGTCCCGCCGAGTTCCTCGCCAACGTCGCGGGCTGGGACCAGCGCAGTTACCTTTCTCGACACCACGCTCGACTTCTGGGACAAGGTGATCCGCATCAATCTCTACGGCCCGCTCAACCTGCACCACATCGTGGTGCGCGGGATGGCCGAGCGCGGTTTCGGCCGAGTCGTCAATGTCGCTTCCGACGCAGGGCGCGTGGGATCGTCCGGCGAATCGGTTTACTCGGCATGCAAAGGCGGCATCATCGCGTTCACGAAAACGCTGGCGCGCGAGCTCGCCAAGCGCGGCGTCACTCTGAACGTGCTTTGCCCCGGCCCCACCGATACGCCGCTGCTCGCCGACATCGCGCATTCGAATCCGAAGCTCACCGAAGCGCTGGCGCGCGCGATTCCGATGGGCCGGCTCGGAAAACCGGACGACTACGCGGGCATGATCGCGTTCCTGCTGAGCGATGATGCGGCGTTCATGACCGGCCAGACCATCAGCGTCTCGGGCGGTCTTACAATGAGCTGACAACGACCAAAGCATGGACTACACGCGACTGAAATTCGACCGGCCGCATCCCAAAGTGCTGCGCATCACCATGGACAACGGCAAGATGAACTCGGCCGACCGCGCCATGCACGCCGAGCTCACGCAAATCTGGCGCGACATCGACGCCGACCCGAGCATCAACGCGGCCATCCTCACCGGCGCCGGCAAAATGTTTTCGGCGGGCGGCGACTTCGGCATGATCCAGGAAATCATAGCGCGATTTCGAAACTCGCGCGCGAACGTGGAAGGAAGCGCGCGACCTGGTCTACAACCTGATCAACTGCTCGAAGCCGGTCGTCAGCGCGATGCGCGGCGTCGCGGTCGGCGCGGGACTGGTGTGCGGCCTGCTGGCCGATGTTTCGATCGCGACCAAGGACTGCCGCATCATCGACGGACACACGCGGCTCGGGCGTCGCGGCCGGCGATCACGCCGCCATCATCTGGCCGCTGCTGTGCGGAATGGCCAAGGCGAAGTACTATCTGCTGACGTGCGACCAGCTGCTGGGCGACGAAGCCGAGCGCATCGGACTGATCAGCCTCGCGGTGGACGACAGCGAGCTCGACGCCAAAGCGGTGGAGTCGCGACGCGACTCGCCGAAGGCGCGCAGAGCGCGATCCGCTGGACCAAGTACGCGCTCAACAACTGGCTGCGGCAGTCCGGCCCGGCGTTCGACACATCGCTCGCGCTCGAGTTTCTCGGCTTCACCGGACCCGACGTCAAGGAAGGACTCGGCCTCGCATCTTGAGAAACGCAAGCCCGCGTTTCCGCCGACTCGCCGCTCTGATCGCGCGCCGGTATATACTCGCAACTGCTCGAAGGAGGCCGTGCAATGTTCAAGATCCTGGCACGGTTCGGCGGCAAGCTGCTCTGCTGCTCCTCGATCGCGGCGCGGCCGCAGCGCAATCGCAGCCCGCGTCGCGGCGCTGCCGTCAGCCTGGGTCTCTGCCGCCGCCCGCTCAACCGGCGCCCGATCAGATGATCGCGGTTCGCGCCGGGCGGCTGTTCGATCCGAAATCCGGAACGCTGCTCAACAACCAGGTCGATCATCATTCGCGGCGACCGCATCGCCGAAGTCGGCTCCGCCGTCCCGATCCCGACCAGCGCGCGAGTGATCGATCTCAGCCGCGCGACTGTGCTTCCGGGATTGATCGACACGCATCTGCACGTGATGGATGGCAACCCGCTCACTGCTCCCGGCGGCCCGGGCATCGCACCGGGCACCGCAGCCGTCGGCGCCGGCGGGCAAACTCTGCAATACCGCGAGCTGGTCGCGCTCATGAACGCGCAGCGCGATCTCAACGCCGGCTTCACGACCATCGTCGACCTGATGTCGCACGGCGGCTGGTACGGCACCGTGGATCTTCGCAACGCGATCAACAACGGACTGGTGGAGGGGCCGCGCATGCAAGTGGCCGGGCCGGGCATCGTGAATACGAACAAGGGCAACGTACCGTTCAATCCCTCGGCGCCCATCGCGAACGTCGGCGCGCAGGTGGCCAACGGCGCGAGGCGGTGCGCGAAGCGGTCCGGGAGCAGGCGCACTACGGCGTCGATTGGATCAAGATCTACAGCACCGAAGAATACTATTTCAAGCCCGACGGCACGATGGTGAACACGCCGTCGTTCACGCTGGAAGAAACGCAGGCCATCGTGGACGAAGCGCACCGCAAGGGTTTGAAGGTGGCCTGCCACGCCTATGGCGGCGAGGGCCTGCATAACTGCATCGCGGCGGGCGTCGATGTGCCGACGCACGGCCTCGATCTCGATGATGCGTCGCTCAAGATGCTGCTTCAGAAACACCTCCCGCTCACTTCGACGTTCTTCGATCTGAGCATCGAAGACGCGCGCGAAATGCGGCGCTGGTCGAACAGCCGCTGGCGCATGATGGAGAAGAGTTGGAAGAAGGCGCTGGCCGCCGGAGTGACGCTGCCGTTCGGAAGCGGCGCAGGACCGTTCCCGCACGGCACTCAAGTGGACCAGTTCGCGTACTTCGTCAAGTGGGGCATGCCGCCCGCGCGCGCACTGCAGGCGGCGACGAGCGTGGCCGCCGATCTGATCGGATGGCAGGACCAGGTGGGGAGCGTCGAGAAAGGCAAGTTCGCCGATCTCGTCGCGGTGGCAGGCGATCCATTGCCGACATCACTGAGATGTCGCGCATCAAGTTCGTGATGAAGGGCGGCGAGGTCATTCGCAACGACTTGAAGTAGGCGCTCGCCTGGTTTAAGGAAGCGCGAACGCCACCACGCTGTCGCTGGTCGGGACCGCGCCGCAAATGGCCAGGACCGCCCGCGACGATCACGACATATTGTTTTCCGTTGCGGCCTCGATAGGTGATCGGCGTCGCGTTGCCGTCGGCATCGAGCTTGGCTCCCATAGCAGCTTTCCCGGTGCGCGTGTCGAACGCGCGAAATGTCTGATCGTTGGTGGCGCCGATGAACACGACGCCGCCGGCGGTCGAGATTGCGCCGCCCAGGTTGGGCGTACCGGTGTTCTTCAATCCCTTCGCCTCCAGCTCCTCGTAGGAACCGAGCGGAACACGCCAGACGATGTCGCCGGTCTTGGTATCGACGGCGGCCAGTTCTCCCCAGGGCGGCTGATTGCACGGATAGCCGTCCTTGTCGACGAAGCGCGAATACGCATAGCTGTTGCGGTACGGCATGGGCGCGGGCGGTGCGGTGGGCACCATCTGGCCCATCTGGCCGAGGTTCGAGAAATTCACGATGACATAGCCGAGCTTCGGATCGTAAGAGACGCCAGCCCAGTTCGCGCCGCCCATGGAGCTGGGGAACGTGAGGCGCGGTTCTTTGTCGCTGAACGGCGTGAAGGGTCCGAGGGTTTTGAATTTTTCAAACTGCTCGACGCAATAGGCGTGCGACTCGGGTGAGATGTTGGAGAGTTCGTCCTTAGTGAGGCTCATGCGCGAGAGCAGCGGAGGCTTTACGGGAAAGGCTGCGTCGGCCAGGACTCTTCGCCCGGCACGTCGCTCTTGGGAACCGGGCGCTCCTCGACGCCCCAGACGGGCTTGCCGGTGACGCGATCGAGAACGTAGAGCAGGCCGTTCTTTGAAAACTCGGCGATGGCGGGAACGCGCTTGCCGTTGACGGTGGCTTCGATCAGCGCGGGCGGCGCGGAAGTGTCCATGTCGAAAATGTCGTGGTGGACCATCTGGAAATACCAGCGCAGTTTTCCGGTGGCGGCGTCGAGAGCGACGACGCTATTGGCATATAGATTTTGACCCTTCCGATCGGCGCCATAGAAGCTGTCGGCGGGATTTCCCATGGGGATGAAGACGAGGCCGCGTTCGGCGTCGACCGTCATGCCGCCCCACACGCTGGGGCCGGAGCGATCCTTCCAACCATCGGGACCCCAGGTGTCGTTGCCAGGTTCGCCGGGTTGCGGCACGGCGTGGAAGCGCCAGACCAGTTTGCCGGTGAGGGCGTCGAAGGCGCGCGGATCGCCGGATGGACCTTTGCTGGGGCCTTCCTGGGTGGACGGACCGAGGATGATCAGATTTTTGTAGATCGCGGGCGGCGAGGTGATGGCGTAGTGCGCGCGCGGATAGTCGTCAGCGACGCCGGCGCGGAGATTCACTTCGCCGTTGTCGCCGAAAGCCGGGAATGGGCTTGCCGGTTTTGGCATCGAGCTCGATGAGGCGAGCGGCGGTGGCGAGCACGATGCGAGGCGGATGCTGCTTGTCGCCGACCCAGAACGAGACGCCGCGATGCTCGGAGACGCGCGGAGTTTTCGGATCGTAGGTCCAGAGTTCCTTGCCGGTGTCGGCTTCGAGCGCGACGACGCGATTCTTTTGCGTGGCGAAGTACATGACATTGCCGATGACGATGGGGGTCTCTTCCCAGGTGCCGCCGGGGTCGCCGGTGTGATATGTCCAGGCGGGCGCGAGCTGTGCTGACGTTGGCGGCGGTGATCTGGTCGAGCGGCGAAAATTTTGTGCCGCCGGCGTCGCGGCCGTAGGTGGGCCAGTCGGCGGCGGGTCCTGAGCGGCGATGGGCAGCGAGGCCAGACGCTGCAAGCAGAGCTACACAGATTTTCGTCAGCACGGGGACTCCTTTGGGGTCCATGGTGGCAGCGGGCGGCGGGGATTGTCAATCGCGTTACGGTTCGACGAGTGCGTAGCGCAAGTGGGGAGATTTTGTGCGCGCGTGGCGATTTTTCGCAGGGCCATTTTAGAGATTTTGAAAAAACGAACCCAACTGAGCAGCGGTTCATCGGGAAGAAGCCGTTCGGTTCCAGAGTAAGTCAGAGAGGTGGCGGCGAGATCGGAGGCGGGAGTGCAAAGTTAAGGTTGGTAAGGAGAAAGAATTGTGGGCGACACGCAAATGCCAGGAGGATCTGTTACGTCAGGACTGTTGAGCAGGCATGCCGACGGTCACCAGGAACTTCACCGGGCGTCCCGCCTCAACATCGTCTTCTCGGGCGCGGACTTCCACGTAGGGTTCGACGGCTCGCAATAGATCTTCAGCTATTGCCCGCGTCCAGTGCAACTCCGGCAGGGTCTGAGACCTCGAAACGAAATAGCGCAGCCCTTGGTCCTCATTGGCACCCTCTAACAACGACACGATGTTCCCAATCTGAAACCGATCATCCGGGCCAATCTTGAGTCCACGATCGAAGCATTGCCGATAAAGTTCCGAAATTCTATGGTGCTTTCGGCTTGTGCCGAGGATCGGGATGTTATGAGCTCGCAGGAAAGCCTTCAGTGCCAGCTCTATAGAGTGCGCGTAGAGATGATAGATTGGCATACTTAGATCGCTGTGTGCGTCGGAGAGACGATTGGCCGCCTAGTCGGTAGGCGTGCGCCGTGATAGTCGACACATCGTGGGTAAGCACGAGTCGATTCTGCTCGGCTGCCCATGCCAGCAGAGCTGCATCGTCGATTCCAGTGAGTCCGACATCCTGGACGCGAACAATATCAATGGCTGCGCCCGTGCGGAACAACGCCCGCAGGATATCGTTATTGAAGTTCTCGTCCGCTAACCAGCGCAACACTGTCTAGAGCTTGCGCCGAGCGAGTAAACGGTGGCGAATACCGGGCGGCGGGTACTTGGATTCGTTCGAGCTCCGAGTATCGTCCATCTTCTGCTGACGCGCCGCAAGATAGGGATCGAGTTTAGAGGAATGCCGCAAATAATAGCCGATCACCTGGTACACATCCGCCAACGAGACAGAAGGATATTGCTGGGCGATTTCTTCGGCCGTCGCTCCCTCCGAAAAAGCAGCGACGAGAGTCTCAATCGTCACACGAGTGCCGCCAACGCGCATGACGCCGTCGGTACCCATCACAAGCGGTACGTGCTCAGTGGTCAGCGTATCTGCCATACGTTCTCAGTGTAACGCCAATCTGGGGGCGTCGGCGCGGAACCGGTTGGCTATCGATCCTGGATTGGAAATCGCATCAGAGTCCGCTGCTCGGGCGTCAGGGACTCCCAAACGGCGCGCGGGATTGATTCGACCTGGCGGCTGTCGTCCGCATACCAGCGGCGCACATAACGCAGGCTGGCGAGAGCACGGGGTGTGTCGGTCACATTTGGCGTGCCTCGGTGTAATGCCCAGGGATGACGAATAAGTACGTCGCCGATCTCTAAGCCGACTGACTGCAACCCAATCGCGGAGGTTTCCACCGCTCGCATCGCCTCCGTCCTCGGCATACGGTGTGTACCGGGAGCGATTTCGATGGGGCCGTTATCCAAACCTACTCTGACCAACCCGAAGCTGACGACCAACATGTACGGGGGGAGCGCGAGATCAGGCGTCTCTTCGAATAGCGGACGCTGATAGTCAACATGAATGCCCTGGTATTCTGAACCTCGCATAGGCACATCACAGCCCCACTGATCGGCAACCACACGGTCATCCATCGCGCCTCGCACGATGCTCAGCACTTCGTGGTCGAAGAAGAATTCCGGAGCGAAGCACGGTGGGCGGAAAGGCATGGGGAGGAAGTGACGATGTGGTCCGCGGTTTGGTTCGTGGCCATGAGCTTTGAGATAGTCAAGAAGCACGGGCCAAAGCGCGTCGCGGCAAGCGTCGATCAAGCGTCGCGGAAAATGCTGCCGGAGCACGCAAAAGCCGTTTCGTTGGAGCTCGATGACGTGGTCCTGAATCACGGTGAATTCAGGATGCCACGAAAGATGGCTACGCGGGTCGAAACCGGAGCAGATCCAGACTAAAGGTCACTCGCATGGCTTCGGCCGGCTGCGATCGCATGGGTCGATAGATCGAAAGCAGCACATCGCGGACCGCGGCGGCGTCAAGGTCGGCGGCAGTGGCGACACGTCGCTGATCGAGCAGCGTGAAGTAGTGCGCGAATGTCTCAACGGCTCGAGCCACACGATCGCGGCCCACGCCGCGAAGCTCGATCAGATCCTGGGGAGCGGGCAGAGCGACCAGGAGGCTTCCGTCGTCGCGCAGGACGCGGCGGAATTCGCCCGCATTCATGCGCGCAGTGATGGAGAGAACGATCGAGAAAGAGCGATCGGCATACGGCAGGAAACGATCGGCATTGGCCACAATCCATTCGCATTCGCGGTAACGCCGCGCCGCGGCATCAACGGCTGGAGTAGAAATGTCGACGCCGTGCGCATCAAAGCCTATCTGGCGAGCCAGGCTGCCCAGGTAGAAACCGTCACCGCAGCCGGCATCGAGGACGACGTCGCTGGGCCGTGCGGCCAACATCTCCGCGATAGCGTGAAGCAGCGGCTGGGTGACGCCGCGATCCTGCAAGCGCCGCCGCGCCGCCACGGCTGCCGAAGTGTCGCCGGGCTGCTTGGATCGGCGCTCCTGCGGCTGGAGCAAATTGATGTATCCGCTGCGGGCAACGTCGAACGAATGTCCTCGAGGGCACAACAGCCGGTGCTCCTCGCGCACCAACGCAAGATGGCAGCCGCGAACGGGGCACAGCAGCATGGATCGATTGTAGCGGGCAGACAGACGAAGGCCGCACTTGGGCTGGCATAATCAATATCGAATGCTGAAGCTGACCTGGCGGCAGGCCGCGGCGTGGCGGGTGCGGCGGCATCATCTCGATCGGCGCGCGCGCAGTCGGAAGCATGTTGGCAGTGGCGAGCCGGCTGTGTGGATTGCACGCGCAAGTCATGTCATCGGCGGAGCTGACATTGTGGGCGAGGATGGAAGGTCTCGAGCGCCGGGCAGTGCAGCGCGCGCTGTGGCAGGATCGCACGCTGGTGAAGACCTGGGCGATGCGAGGCACGCTGCACCTGCTTCCCTCCGATGAGCTGGCGCTGTGGCACGCGGCGCTCGGAACGAGCCGGCGGTACCTCGGAGACGCAAGCCTGGAAAAACTATTTCGGGATCACGCTGGCGGAACTGGATCGGCTGACCGAGGCGATTGGCGAGGCGCTGGATGGCCGCGTGATGACGCGCGAAGAGCTCATGAAGGAAATCGTGCGGAAGAGCGCACCGCGAGAGCTTGCCGACAAGGTTGGTTTGGGCAGTTGGGGGAGTGATTCTGAAGCCTGCGGCGTTCAAAGGCCTTTTATGCTTCGGACCGAGCGTCGGGCAGCGTGTGCAGTTCACGCGTCCCGATAGCTGGCTGGCGCGGCAGCTTCGCGGCTATGGAAGCGGAGTCGGCGACAAAAGCGCGATCACTCGCAGGTTTCTCGCGGCGTATGGTCCCGCGACTGTTCGCGACTTGGGGCGCTGGTGGGGCGGCGGCGTCACGGTGGCCCGGCAATGGATTGCGGCGCTCGGCGATGAAGTGACGCAAGTGGATCTGGAGGGCGCGCCGGCCTGGATGCTCGGGGCGGACGCACGCAAGGTGCGCGATCGTGCGCCGGTGCGGTCGGTGCGGCTGCTACCCGGGTTCGATCAGTACGTCGTCACCGCGTCGCAGCATGCCGAGCGGCTGCTGCCCGGTGATTTGCGCGCGCGTGTGTATCGGCCGCAGGGTTGGATTTCGCCGGTGCTTTTAGTGAACGGCTTTATGCAAGGCACGTGGCGGCACGAGATCAAGGGCAGCCGCGTAGAAGTGAACATCGAACCGTTCGTCAAACAGCCTGCTTGGGTGCGGCGCGCGGCGGCGGAAGAGGCCGAGCGGCTGGCGGCGTTTCTCGGCGGCAGCTTGAAACTCTCTCAGTGAGTCGATTGCAGCGCGAACGCGTACAGGCTGTCGCCGGCGCCGACAACCAGATATTGAACGCCGTCGAGCTGGTATGTGATCGGACCGTTGGTCATCTGCGTGTGCAAACCGGCGTGCCATAGCGGAGTGCCGTTTTCCGGATCGAGCGCGACCAGATTCTGATTCGTGTCGCTGCCGAACAGCAGCTTGCCCGCGGTGCTCAGCAGGCCGGATCGCACGCCGCCGCCGTTGCCCGGCCACTTGTGGCTCCAGCGGATCTTGCCGGTTTGATAGTCGATGGCCTGCAGCATCGCTTCCGAGTATCCGCCGCGATCGTTGCCGCCCCAGCCTTCGGGCTTGTCGTCGTCGTCGTAAAGATAGTAGACGCTGAATGCGCGCGCGGCGTTGGCATAGAACAGACCGGTGTCGGGATTAAAACTCGGCGGCGGCCAATTCACGCCGCCACCTTGATCGGGCGTGACGAGCGCACCATCGGGCTTCGGTTCCTTCGCAGGATTAGCCACCGGCTGACCCTTGGTGTTCACTTCCCTGGCCCAATTGGTCTTGACGAATTCCGACGTGACGAGGCTTTGGCCGGTGGCGCGGTCGAGCACGAAGAACCAGCCATTGCGGCTGGCCTGCGCCAGGAGCTTGCGTTTTTCGCCTTTGATCACGCCGTCGAACAGAACCGGAGTCTGCACCGCGTCCCAGTCGTGCGTATCGTGCGGCGATGGCTGAAAATACCATTTCAGTTTTCCGGTGTCGGGGTTGAGCGCGATGATGCACTCGGTGTAGAGGTTGTCGCCTTTGCGGCCTTTACCGGCGATCACCGGTTGCGGATTGCCGGTGCCGAAGTAGAGCAGGTTCAGCTCGGGGTCGTACGTGCTAGGCACCCAAGTCATGCCGCCGCCGTGCAGCATTGCTTCAATGCTCGGCCAAGTCTTGGCTTCGGGATCGCCAGGGTCGGGATGCGCGTACCAGCGCCACTGCAGCGCGCCGGTTGCAGGGTCGTGCGACTCGATGTAACCGGGGATGTCGAGATCGTCGCCACTCACGCCGGTGATCACGTGGTTCTTCACGACGACGGGCGCGACGGAGGCGTAGTAGAACTGATCCAGATCGCAGATGCCGGTGTGCCAGCGCTCCTTGCCGTCCTTGAGATTGAGCGAAACAAGATTGCAGTCGGGCGTTTCGAAGTACAGCCAGTCGCCCGAGACGCCGACGCCGCGATTGCCGATGTGCCAGCCGCCTTTGGAATTTTTCCATTCGTAGTGCCAGAGTTGGCGGCCGGAGCGCGCATCGATGGCCCAGACGTGATCGGGGATGGTGAAGTACAGCACGCCATTGATTTCGAGCGGCGTCGATTTGATGACCGGGACGTTGCGGCCGCCGCCCGACTGATCGGGACCGACGTTGGCGCGATACACCCAGGCGAGGGCGAGCTGGCTGATGTTCGAAGCGCTGATCTGTGCGAGCGAGCTGAAGCGGCGCCCGGAGTAGTCGCCGTTGTACGTCGGCCAGCTTGAGCCGAGGGGCTGCAGGAGTGCGGCGGGATCGAGTGTGGCCTGCGCGAAGCAGGACATCCCGAGCGCGGTCAGCAATGCGAATTTCATTTCAGAGACCCCAGGTAGGTGACGACGTTGTGGATGTCGGTGTCGGTGAGCTCGTCGAGCATCTCGTGGTGGCGGGCGAGCGGGTCTTTCAAGTCGACCTCGAGGCCGGCAACGCGCTTCCACGCGTGATAATCGCCAGCGGCGTCGTGCAGTGAGACGTTGAAGTCGTCGATGCGATCGAGAGTGCCAGAGACCGGAGCAGCGGCGGGTGCGCGAACCGTGACGGCGACCGGCTGGCGGCGCGGGAACAGAAATCGCTGTTGCAGCGCGTCCGGCGGATATTTTGCCGCGATGCCCGCGAGGTCGCCCGTCGGCGAGTGGCAGCCGGCGCACTTGGTGAGGAAGTAGTCTTTGCCGGCGGCTGGGCTCCCGGTGAGCACGTTGGGAGGACGGCTGGCATTGCGGTTCTTGGAAGTGTGCTCGATGCGTTCGCGCAGGAATTGCGAGAGGTCGACGAGCTGCGGCTGCGTGAGGTCGCCTTTGTGATTCGGAAGCTTGCCAAGCGCGCTGCCGATCGCGTTGCCGCGTTCATCGTGCAACACCAGGTTGGAGCGCAGCAGATCGGGCCCTTGATCGGTTCCCTGCGCGAGGCTTCCGTGACAGTTGATGCAGTATTGAATGTACGTTTTCTTGCCGCGCGCCGCGGCGGCCGGGTCGGCGGGCTGGCGGTACGGACCGGCTTGCGCGTAAAGGCCCGCGGACGTGGCGAGCAATAGGGAGAGGGCTTTCATGTTCTACACGGAGCAGATCTCGATGGCTCGCTCGAGCTCGCGGATGGCGTTGTGGCCGGGCGACGGCGAATATTCGTGCGAAATAAATCCCCCGAAGCCCAAGTCTGCGATCGCACGGGCAATAAATCGATAATTCAGCTCTTGCGTTTCGTCGATTTCGTGCCGGCCGGGATTGCCGCCGGTGTGAAAATGGCCGATCCACTGGAAATTGTCTCGAATATTGCGGACTATGTCGCCGTCCATGATTTGCGCGTGGTAGATGTCGTAGAGAATCTTGACACGCGGCGAGTTCACTCGCCTGACAGCGTCGACGCCCCAGGCCATGTGGTCGAACATGTAGTCCTTGTGGTTCACCTTGCTGTTCAGAAGCTCCATGCAGATGGTGATCGACTTGTCTTCGGCGTGGGCTTTGATCTTGTCGAGAAACTGGACGCAGTGATCGGCGCCGGCGCGGTCGTCCATGCCGTTGCGATTTCCGGAGAACGTGATGATGTTGGGGACGGCGTTCGCCGCGGCTTCGTCGATGGCGGCATGCAGCGACTTTTCGAGACGGTCGTGATTTTCGACGCGGTTCAGCGCGTTGGGGATGGTGCCGCCGGGACCGGGCGGATACATCGAAGGCACCAAGCCGTGATTCTTCAAGACGGGCCAATCGGCCGGACCGATCAGGTCGAAGCCCTGGATGCCGAGGCGGGCGGCTTCACGGCAGCAATCGTCGAGGCTCATGTCGCGAGCGAAGACGCCGCGGGTGACGCCCTGCTTGAGGCGGCCCTTGGGCTGCGCGCGCAGTTGGGGCGCGAGTCCGGCGACCAGGGGCGTGACGGCGAGGGGCAGTAGGTCGCGACGGCGCATGGTTTCGGCTTCTCGCACTATAGCGCAAGAGCGGCGGGTTGGGCTAGTCCAAAGCGTGGCAGTAGCGATACGATAGCTGCAGCTCATCGTCATGGTCCATTGCAAAGACCGACGCGTCTGATTCGGACGGGCGGCACTCGGGTACTTAGGTGTCACTACGAAGCACGGAATGTTAGAATTTATCGCATGCCGATCGTTTTTCCGCTATCCCGCCGAAAGGTCCTCGCTATCGCCGGTTATTCCTTGGGACTTTCCAAGTTATTGCCCGCTCTTGACACCGGGCAGACGGCGCCGAGGTTTAAGGGCAAGACGCTTACAGGCGAGTCGTTCGACAACCATTCGCTGATGGGTAAAGTGGTTTTGATCGAGTTCTGGGCGACTTGGTGCCCGTACTGTCGCGACGACGCAGGGCCTCTCGACGATCTGGCGGCGGAGTTCGAGAAAGACCTGATAGTGCTGGCCGTGGACTTTGCGGAATCGAAGAAAAAAGTAAAGGCGTTCCTGGAGCGAAACCCGCGAAAGGCCAAGATCGTGCTCATGGAGGATACAAATCTGGCGGCGGTGTTCGAGGCAAAAGCGTTTCCGCAATATGTACTGATCAACCGCGAGGGCCGAGTCGCGACCGAACAAAAGGGTGCGGGCGGCGAAGCGGCGCTGCGAAGGATGCTGCGCAAGGCTGGGTTGGAATCGGGCGCACGCGAAGACGGGCCGATCGAGTTACGATCGTCGCCGCGACGGCGTGGGTGAGCCTCAAGTCATGGCCGCATAGAGGGCCAACGGCAAGGTCCTCGTCGATCAGCGGCCAGTGAATGCCATATCCGGATGGTGAGAGCGTCGCTCGACTTCGTTCCACTGCAGACGCCGGGCAAGACGGGCGGAACACTTTGCCCACGGAATCGACACCCTACGGCCGTCGACAATCAGAATGAGCGCTTCAGCAGTCGTTTCGATTCCCTGTGCCAAAACTGGCTTGGTCTTACTGTGCACCCTGTCCTCCAAAATGTTCCCGCCAGGCCGTGACGATCTGATCAAAATGCTCGAAGGATGGTCGGCATCTATTCGCAATTCCATTATAAAGAAGCCCCTCGATCGTAGCCAGGATAAGATGAGGCGTGGACCTTCCCGTCAAGCCTCCGGTACTGCCGATGCTCGCCAAGCGAGTCGACGAAATTCCCGTGGGTGACACCTGGATTTTCGAGCCGAAGTGGGACGGATTTCGCGCGCTGGTGTTCCGCGACGGCGGCGAGATCGAGATCCAGAGCCGTGAAGAGAAGCCTTTGAATCGCTATTTTCCTGAGCTGGTCGAAGCGCTGCAGGCGCAGTTGCCGGGCCGATGCGTCCTCGACGGCGAGATCGTCATCGCGACGGACACGGTCCTCGACTTTGAAGCGCTGCAGCTCCGGTTGCATCCCGCCGCGTCGCGCGTCAAGCTCCTGTCGAAACAGATCCCAGCATCCATCGTGTTCTTCGACCTGCTCGCAGAGGGCAATCGCGATCTGCGCGGCGAGCCTTTTGAAAAGCGGCGCAATGAGCTGGAGAAGCTGCTGGCCTCCGTCAAGCCACCGGTTCATGTAACTCCCGCGACGCGCGACGCGAGTGTCGCTTCCGACTGGTTCCGGCGCTTCGAGGGCTCGGGCCTCGACGGAGTCATGGCGAAGCCGATCGCGGGAACGTATGAACCGAACAAGCGCGTAATGCTCAAGGTAAAGCACGAGCGCGATTGTGACTGCGTGGTGGCTGGCTTTCGATGGTACCGCAAGAGCGATCGAACCGACGTCGGGTCGCTGCTGCTCGGTCTCTACGACGACTCCGGCGCGCTGCAACATGTCGGCGTGTGTGCGAGCTTCTCGACGGAGAAGCGCCGGGACCTGGTGGAATTTCTCGCGCCATATCGCGAGAACGCGCTCGCGAATCATCCCTGGCGCGCATGGGCCGGACACGAACCCGTGGAAGGCGAAGCCGGGCATCGCATGCCGGGCGGGCAGAGCCGCTGGAGCCAAGGCAAGGATCTGTCGTGGGAGCCGCTGCGGCCGGAGCTGGTGGTCGAAGTCGCGTACGAACACATGCAGGGCACGCGCTTCCGGCACATGGCGCATTTTCGGAGATGGCGCGCGGATAAGCAGCCGAGCGAATGTACGTACGCGCAGCTCGAAGTGGTGCCGCCGCACGAGCTGGCCGCGATATTCGCAACCGGGCGGTAAGCGCAGCGCGCGCGATCACTGGCGCTTCTCTCGAGCCTTCTTGATGTGCTCACGCCATTCGCGCGTGGGGTCGTCATCAGGATCGGGCGTGTCCTGCGACGGCCGGATCGCCTCGGGGACATGGCGCAAATTGACGCGAATGCGGGTCCAGGTGGACGAGCGACCGCGCATGGAATCCACCAGTATGTCGTCGACCGCGAGATGTTGAGCGGCATCGGCGTGCTTCAACTTCCACCGCTCGAGTCCCGCTAGCGCGGCGTCCTTGTCAGAAGAGTTTGCGATTGTCAGCAACGGCATCTTCGTGCGCGGCGGACGTTTCGCAGCCGACTTGGCGCGCGAGGGCGCAACACGCGACGCTTCGCCCTCCATCTTGCGGAAGTGCGGCGGCCAGGGCGCATCGGCGAGGCCGGCGGCTTCGTCCTGGTCGGCGAGTTCGAGCAATCGTTCGAGCGAACCGGCGGCATTGTCCATGCCGGCTTGCGGATCGCCGAGCTCCGCGAACCGCTTGGGGACGGTCGAGATGTTGAAGTCGGCCGGATCGCAATCGGGCACCTCACTCCAATGAAGCGGCGTGGACACGCGCGCGTCGGGCAAGGGGCGCACCGAATACGCGGAGCACGTGGTCCGATCCTTAGCGTTCTGGTTGTAGTCAAGAAAGACGCCGTGACGTTCTTCCTTCCACCACTTGGAACTCGCCAGCGCAGGCACTCGACGCTCGACCGCACGCGACAGCGCAACGGCAGCCCGGCGCACTTCGGCGAAGGTCCAGCGCGGGTGAATGCGCACGTTGATGTGCATGCCCCGCGACCCGCTAGTCTTCGGCCAGCCCTGGAGGCCCATGTCTTCGAGGAACGCGCGCACCTCCATCGCGACCGTGCGTACATCCGACCAGCGGACGCCCGGTCCAGGGTCGAGATCGACGCGCAGCTCGTCGGGATGGTCGAGATCGCGCGAACGCACCGGATGCGGGTGCAGCTCGATGCAGCCGAGATTGACGATCCACGCGAGTCCGGCAGCGTCGTCGACGACTACTTCTTCCGCTGTTCGGCCCGAGGGAAACGACAGCGTCACGGTTCGCAGCCACGCAGGTCGCTCGGTAGGTGCGCGCTTCTGATAAAACGCCTCGGCCTCGGCGCCGTTCACGAAGCGCTTGAGCACGATGGGACGATCGTGGATGCCGGCCAGCGCGCCTGGCGCGACCGACAGGTAATAACGCACTAGGTCGAGTTTCGAAACCTTGATTTCGCGCGAGAAATACAACTTCGCGGGATGCGTCACCCGGACTTCGCGTCCGTCGATGGTGAGCACCTCGGCGGCATCGTTTGGCTTCACGTCACTCACTACTTCACCACACGCGCGAGGATCGGGCCGATCACCGCCAGCACCAGCACGTACGCCGCTGCGAGCGGACCAAGTTGCGGCTCGAGCCCGGCGCCGAGGCCCGCGATGACGATCGAAAATTCGCCGCGCGCAATCAGGGCAGCGCCGGCCCGCAGACGAGCACGTCGATCGACGCCGAGGCGCCCGGTGGCCCAATAATCCGGCGAGCACCTTCGTCCCGACGCCCACCATGGCCAGCCCGATGGCCAGCGGCAATGAAGGCACCAGCGACGCCGGATCGATCTCGAGACCAAAGAACAGGAAGAACGTCGCGGCGAACAGATCACGCAGAGGCGACAGCAAGTGGTAGGACCGTTCGGCGACCGGACCCGATGCGGCGATGCCCACCAGGAATGCGCCGATAGCCGCCGACACTTGAAGGCTCTGCGCGAGTCCCGCCACCAGCAGCACCATGCCGAACATCGAGAGCATCAGAACTTCATCGGACTCGTGCGCCACCAGCCGGCTGAGCGCTTTGCCGTAGCGAATCGACACGAGCAGCACGATCGCGACCGTGACGATGGCCACCGTTAGCGACACGCCCATTCGCAGCGCGGTTCCGCCCGCCATCAGCGCGACGACAACGGGAAGGTAAACCGCCATCGCGAGGTCTTCGAGCACCAGGATGGAAAGAACCGTGGGCGTCTCGGGCGAATCCATGCGGCGCAGCTCGGCCAGCACTTTCGCGATGATCCCGGACGACGAAACGTAAGTCACGCCGCCCAGCAGCACCGCCGCCAGCGGCTTCCACCCGAGCAGCAGGCCGAGCGCGAGACCGGGTGTGAAATTGAGCGCCAGGTCCAACAGGCCGCCGGAAAATCCACTCTTCAAGTTTGAAGCCAGCTTGTCGCCCGTGTATTCGAGCCCGAGCATGAACAGCAGAAGGAGCACGCCGATCTCCGCACCCACCTGAATGAAACCCTTGCTGAGGTCGAGCGGGAACAGCCCGCCTTTGTCGAGCGCGAGTCCTGTGAGCAAGTAGAGCGGTATCGCCGAAAAGCCCCAATGGCTGGCGATGCGCGCCAGGATCGCCAGTCCTACGAGCACCGCGCCGAGTTCGACGAAGAGCAGGTAGATGTTGTCGTGGGTGGAGGGCATGTGAGCGCGCTCATCCCGATGTAACATGAGGATGTCGACCGTGCGCCGTTACCTTGACATTATGAAGCTTGCTCCGCTACTGTGCTTGGCCGCCGCGGCGACGAGTCTCGGCGCGCAGCAGATCATCGACTTCGAGTCGAACCGGCTGCATTACAAAACCATGACCCGAAGCGGGGTCACGGTCATGTTCGCGTATTTGCCCGCGCACTTGAAGGAGTTTTCGATTCTGCAGGTATCGATTTCGAACGGCTCGCCGATCGCCTGGACGGTGAAGCCGGAAGACTTCAGGTATCGGGAGTCGGCCGGTGGCGTTGCGCAAGCGTGGCCGGCGCTGGCGGTGGTCAACTCGCTGCTGGCGCGCGCCGGACGCCGCGATGTGATCAAACTGGTGACCACGTACGAAGACGGCGTGTACGGCAACATCAACATGCACAGCACCAACGGTTATGAGAAGCGGCGGGAGACCGCGCTGGCTGAGGGCATGTCGGCAAAGTTGAAGGCGGGCGCGGCGGCATCGGCCATCGCGCTGATCCCGACCAAGCTCAAGCCGGGCGAGTCGACCGACGGCGCGGTGTTTTTTTCGAACGCCGGAAAGCCGTTTGGTCCGGGGACACTGGTGGTGAACACGGGCGGCGAAGTGTTCGAGTTTCCGACCGAGGGCGAGCCGGTTCCCGCGAAGTAACTACGCCGTCGACAGGCAGATAGGTCAAGAGCGTCGCGTTTTGGGGCCGGGGAACGATTAGGGCGTGCAGATTTCGCCCATCTTGCCCCCACCGCCGCAGTAGCTCATGTCCTGAATCTGAAGCAGAATGCCATCGGGATCGGTGAAGTACAAGTTCCGGCGTGCCGTCGGGCGCGCCGCCGCGATTGGGCATGCGCATCGTGATGTAAGACGTCATCGGGCCCGCCGGACCGCGCGCGCCTTCCTCGCGCGGTTTGATGCCGTAGCTTTCGAGCGTCTTCATGACCTTGTCGGGATCGAAGTTGCGCATGCGGAAGCTGGCGTGATTGATGGCAGGAGTAAACGCGGGCGCTCCTCCCCTCGCGGCCGCCTCTTCCCCGCCCGCCACCGCCGCCGGCGATGGTCAGAAACGGGCCGCCCTGACCGACCGCGAGCAACGGCGTAGGACCCTGGTGCGCTTCCACCGGCATAACGAATACCGACTGATAGAATTCGAACGCGCGAGGCGAGTCGGAAACGAAGATCGTGAAGTGGCTGATGTCCTCCATCGCGAGCAGGCCCTTTTTCGGCGATGGTTCGGGTTTCGCCAAACACACTTCGCCCAGATTGCCCGCGCCGCCGCAATAGCTGACATCCTGGATCTGCATACGAGGCCGTCGGGATCGCTGACGTAGAGCTCGGCCGTTCCTTCTTTCGCGCCGCCGTTCTCCGGACCACGCATGCGGACGCGGACTTTCAGCGGCTCCTTGGTATCGCCCTTCTCGATTCCGTGTTCGCCGAGCGTCGCCGATGATGCGATCGACGTTGAAATTCTCCGTGGTCACGCACCAGTGATTGATGCCCGGCTTCCCGCCTGGCGCAACTTTGCCCAGGAAGATGAACTGCCGGCCCGAACCAATCTGTAGAGCCGGCGCCGCACCCTGGTACGCCTGAATCGGCATGCCGAAGAGTCCTTGATAAAACTCGAGCGACCGTTTGGGATCGGTGACGCTGAGCGTCATGTGGCTGAACCCTTTTACCGGGATGCTGGGCTTGGCCGATTGCCCCAGTGCTCGAGAAGCCATTGCCGCTGCCGGAAGCGAGAGCAGCAAATTTCGGCGCGAAATCGCGTGTTCCATGTCAGTCGAGTCTATCACGCTGCGCGCAACTAATTTCTTCGGCGCCACCATCTTGCCAGGCCGCTTGGATATGGGCTGCGAGCTGGTCGTCAGCGATGCGATCCAGTTCGATGCCGACCCAGCCGCTCGGGCCGACGTAAGGCGGGCGGATAGTAGGTTTCGGGCGCGTCGTGGATGAGCGCTTCCTGCAGTCCGGGCGCGGCGGGAATCCACACCGCGATGTGTCCATCGTGATGATGATTGTTGCAGAACATCACGAACACGCGCTTGCCCCCGGCGAAGAAGGTCGGCTCGCCGTGCGAGATTTTCTCCAGCGTTTCGGGCAGCGCCATGCAAATGCGGCGAACGCGCTGAAGGTGGTCCTGACCAGTCGATTTTCGCTTCATTTCTTGAGCCCCGCGTCCCAATTCACGATCACATTCAAGGGCTGCGCTTCGCCTGCACCCGCAAGGTCCAACAGAAACCGTTTTCCATCGGCGGTGACATCGTACTGGACCATCGGGTCCATGGGCGCTTTTGACATCTCAGCCTCAAACAACGGTTGAGGCACGCCAGGTTCGAGGGATGGTTTCGTCCCTGGCCCCGCAGGCCCAGTTTTCACTGTAACTGCCATCAACTTGCCGTCGCCCTGCCAAAAGAACAGCTCTTTGCCATCGGCGCGCCAGCGCGGCTGCTCGCCGCCAGAAATCGAAATCCTCAGTTCGCCCTCGCCGGAAGGAAAAGGCCGGACGTATATTTCGCGCTGTCCGGATTCATCCGAAGTGTATGCCATCCAGTGGCCATCCGGCGAGATTTGTCCGGAAAATTCGTTGAATTGCGTGCGCAGAAAAGGAACCGGCGTACGGTCTGCGGCGCCTTCGACCCGTAACACCCAGATGTCCCACTTGGTGTTGGGATCATTCTCCGAGAAGACGATGAAACGGCCGTCGCGCGACCACTGGTTCGGCCCTTTAAAATTTCCATTCTTGAACAGCAGCTCATCACTCGCGGCGCCAATTCTTCGCTGATAGAGATTAAAGACTCCCCCGGCGCGATTCGAATTAAACACGATGTGATCGCCTGTAGGCGACCAAAACGGCGAACTATTGAACGAAACATCCGAAGTGAGCCGCTGCTCCGTTCCGCGCGACAGGTCCGTCAGCCAGACATCCCAACCCGAGGCGGCCCCGGGGGCAATGGACGGTCGAAAGCGACCGATCGGCCATCGGGCGAGATCGCCGGATCGAGAGTCCCGCCGGGCGATCCAAGGGCGCCCAGCATCTTGCCGCTGCGATCATACCAAGCTAGCTGGTGAGTAAACATAGTGAAGCCCGTCTGATAGATCAGCAGTCCCGTTGCCGACGCCGTGGTCATGGTACCGCCTTTGGCTAGCGGGGCGGCATCTCCCTCCGTATTGCCACGGGAGGCGTCAAAGGGCTGGGCCATCAGGGTGCCATCGCGGACGAAGAGCAGATGACCGGGGGCAACAGTCGCCCAGGATGCGTCGGCCAGAATGCGCCGGTTCTCCTTGCCATCGAGCGAAGCCAGATAGATGCCGTCTTCCTTCCCCGACCCGAGTAACGAATACAGAAATTGCCGGCCATCCGGCAGAAACACAGGAAAGTACGATCCGCCATTATTTCGAATGATGTCGACGGGAGCGCCACCCGCGGCCGAAACCCGCTGAATCGCAAAGCCGGCGGCCGAGCGGGGATAAAACACGATGACGTCGTCGCGGTTCCAAGAACCTCCGTAGCCACTGGGCGCATCGCACAACGCCTGTACCAGGCCGCCGCTTGTCGCGACCTTCTTTAACTTGCCTTGCGCGAAGAACCCGATATAGCGGCTGTCGGGTGACCAGAATGGATATGTCGCCCCATCGGTATCGCCATGGGTTGAGACTCTGGCTCGAGTCCATGGCACGCAACCAGAGCTGAAGCTTTCCGCTCACTCGGACGGACATTGCGAGCACGCGCCCGTCGGGGGAGATAGCGATGCCCTGCGGAGGGACGGCGTGTTCAGGCAGCGGGAGCGTGTAGCGCAACACGGCCTTCGGCGACGGTTTCTCGCGAAGGTACAGGAAGCCGGCCACAGACGCAATCACTGCCAGCGCGGCGGCGACAGCCCACGGAAGCTTTGTGGTGCCGGGCTGCACTTGCGGCGTTTCGTCCAGTTGCCGCGATGCGTCACCGATGTCTCTGAGACGCTGCTTTGGATCTTTCTGCAGGCAGCTCTCAAGCAGCCTTCGTGCCTTCAACGGCACACGCCCTAGATCGGGATCTTTTGTCAATACTTGCGCCAGCGTGTCGGCAGCATCGTCACCTTGGAACAGCCGCTCGCCTGTTAGCAGTTCGTAGAGCACGACGCCCCAGGACCAGATGTCGGCGCGCTTGTCCACGCGCTTGCCTTTAGCCTGTTCGGGAGCCATGTAGGCAGCGGTGCCCATGATCGTTCCGGCCACGGTTGCACCCAAAGTCATCGTGGGGGAATTGGTTGGATCGCTAGCGGCGGAGTCCGGAGTATCGCTGAACGCTTTCGCCAGTCCGAAGTCGAGTAGCTTCACCACGCCGTCGGGCGTCACCTTGACATTCGCGGGCTTCAGATCGCGATGGATGACGCCGCGCTCGTGCGCGTATTCGAGCGCGTCGGCGATTTGGCGAGGCGATCTTCCAGGCGTCGTCGAACGGCAGAGGGCCTTTGGGCTCGACGCCTTCGACCAGTTCCATCACCAGCGCGCGGTCTTCGACCCCGTAGATCGCGCGATGTTGGGATGATTGAGCGACGCCAGCACCTTGGCCTCGCGCTCGAAGCGTGCCATGCGGTCGGGGTCGGAGGCGAACGCCGTCGGGCAGGATCTTGAGCGCGACTTCGCGATCGAGTTTCGTGTCGGTGGCGCGATACACCTCGCCCATACCGCCCGCGCCCAGCTTGGCAGTGATGCGGTAGTGCGCAATCTGCTGGAGATCCACTTTCCTGCAATGCTAGCACCTGACATCCCGGGCACGACGATCTGAAAATAGAAGATGCAATGAGCGATCAGGACTATCCCCTTCCGCCGGCTACTCTCGAGTTCCTGGTTCTTTCGCTCAAGACCCAGGCCGAGATGCACTTGGGCCTGCTGTTCTTCGGCGAAGAGAAGGAGCGCCCTGAGCCGGATTTCCGGATCGCGCGGCACAGCATCGATCTGCTGGCGATGCTGCAGGAGAAGACGCGCGCCAACACGTCGCTCGAAGAGCAGCGCCTGATCGAGAATACGGTGACGGAGCTGCGCTTCCGCTACGTGCAGGCCATGGAACAGCATCAGAAGAAGAGCGCGGGCGCTGTCGCAACGGAAGCACCCGAAGGGCAGGCCGGCGGCTGAATGGCGGTAGACACGCATCAGCATCACGGTGCTCGGTTCCGGCACCAGCGTCGGAGTGCCCACCATCGGCTGCCATTGCGCGGTGTGCAACTCGGCCGATCCGCGCGACAAGCGGCTGCGTCCGTCGATTTACGTCAAGTACGGCGAGCACGGCGTACTGATCGACACCACGCCCGATTTTCGGCAGCAAGCTCTGCGCGCCGGCATCCAGCGCGTCGACGCGATCCTGTTCACGCACTCGCACGCCGATCACATCATGGGACTGGACGACGTGCGGCCGTTCAACTTCCGGCAGGGCGGCGTGATCCCGATCTACGGCGCGGCCGAGCACATCGAGAATATCCAGCGCTGCTTTCACTACATTTTTTCGAACCACAAGACCGAATCGAGCGTGCCGCGGCTGGTGACGAACATTTTCGATACCGCGCCCATCGAGTTGTTCGGACTCGAATTCACGCCCATCCGGCTGTGCCACGGCAGAGGCACCGTGCACGGCTTCCGCTTCGGCCAGGCCGCGTATCTCACCGATCACAGCGACATTCCGGAAGAATCCATGAGCCAGTTGGCTTCGCTCGACGTGCTGTTTCTGGATGCGCTGCGGCATAGACCGCATCCGACGCACTCGACGGTGGAGCGATCGCTGCAGTCGGTGGAGAAGCTGGCGCCCAAGCGCGCGTTCTTCACGCACATCTGTCACGACCTGGCGCACGCGGCCACCGAGAAGGCGCTGCCGGAGAACGTGCGCCTGGCGTACGACGGGCTC
Organism: Terriglobia bacterium; assembly: GCA_963792065.1. Lineage (GTDB taxonomy): Bacteria > Acidobacteriota > Terriglobia > Bryobacterales > Bryobacteraceae > Palsa-89. The sequence goes on along the minus strand of CAWBUU010000001.1, from coordinate 2,337,921 downwards.
GAGATCACGGTGAGCGGAGTGCGCCCATGATTTTCCGCAGCCTGGCGGAGGTTCCGGACGATTTCGGACCGTGCGCCATCACCATCGGCAATTTCGACGGCGTGCATCTTGGGGCATCGCGAGATCGTCAAGCGGGTGGTGGCGATCGCGCGGGAAGAGGGCTGGCACGCGGCGGCGATGACGTTCGATCCGCATCCCACCAAGCTGGTTGCGCCGGCGCGCGCGCCGCGTTTGCTTTCGACGCCTGAGGAGCGCGCTCGTCTGCTCGAAGCAGCTCGGCATCGACCGCGTCCTGATCCTGCCGTTCAATACGGAAGTCGCGGCGCTCACGCCCGAAGACTTCGTGCGCGACATCCTGGCCGACAAGCTCAAGACGCGTGCCGTGCTGGTGGGTTCGAACTTTCGGTTCGGGCATCGCGCGGCGGGCGACGTCGGAACTCTCGAGGAGCTGGGGGACAAGTACAGCTTCGAGACCGACATCGTCGACGGCGTCACCTGGCGCGGGCCGCGTGATTTCGAGCAGCGAAATCCGCCTGGCGATCGATGCCGGTCACGTCGCGCTGGCCTGCCGGATGCTGGGCCGCCCGTACGCGCTCGACGGCAAGGTTGTGCATGGCGCGGGAGTCGGATCGAAGCAGACCGTGCCGACGCTTGAACCTTCAGACGCACGCCGAAATGCTGCCCCGCGTTCGGCGTCTACGTCACGCGAACGCGCGAGACCGGCGCACAGCGCGCGAATGGCCGTCCATTACCAACGTCGGCTACCGGCCCACGTTCAACGGCCACGGGCTTACCATTGAGACATACCTGCTCGCGGATCTGGAGGGCGCGACGCCCGGTAGAAATCTCGGTCGAATTCCTGCGCTGGGTGCGCGAGGAAAAGAAGTTCGAGAATCCCGAAGCGCTCAAGGCCCAGATCCTTCGCGATGTGGGCCGCGCGCAGACGTTATTTCCGGCGGCTGCGGTGGAACAGCGGCGCCGGCGCAGCAAGTCAACCAGTATTCTTAAGAGGAGAACATTTATGGCTTTATCCGAAGGCAAGATCCGACACATGACGGCGCTCTCGAACAAGGCGGGCGTCATTGCTGCCGCCGCGATGGACCAGCGTGGCAGTCTGCAAAAGGCCATCGCGGCCGCGAAGGGAGTCTCCGAAAGATCAAGTCACCGACGAGATGATGAGCGAGTTCAAGGTGGCGGTAGCGAAAGTTTTGACGCCGCACGCCAGCGCGATCCTGCTCGATCCCGAGTATGGACTCCCGGCTGCGAAAGCGCGCTCCACGAATGCAGGCCTGCTGCTGGCCTATGAAGAGAGCGGCTACGACAACACGCAAGCCCGGGCCGCTCTGCCCGATCTGCTGCCGCACGTCTCGGCTAAGCGCATCGCCGATTGGGGCGCGAATGCGGTGAAGATTCTGCTTTACTACTCGCCGTTCGACGACGCGCAAGTCAACGATATCAAGCACGCTTTCATCGAGCGCATCGGCGCGGAATGCGAAGCGCTCGAGATCCCGTTCTTCTGCGAGTTCGTGGGCTACGACCCGAAGGGCGGCGACGAGAAGGGCTTCGAGTTCGCCAAGATCAAGCCGCAAGTCGTGATCAAGAGCATGGAGGAATTTTCCAAGCCGCAATACAAGATCGACGTGCTGAAAGTGGAAGTTCCGATCAACGCGAACTTCGTCGAAGGGCAGCAGTGTGTACAAGGGCCAGAAGGCGTATTCGCGGAAGGAAGCGCTGGAGCATTTCCGGCGCGGCGCCGAGGCGGCCAAGAAGCCGTTCATCTATCTGAGCGCCGGTGTCGGCAACGCGCAGTTCGTCGAGGAGTTGAACTATGGCGGCCGAAGCGGGTACCGATTACTCGGGCGTGCTGTGCGGGCGCGCTACCTGGAAGGAAGGAATTCCGGTCTACGGCAAGCAGGGCGTCAAGGCGCTGGAGGACTGGCTCAGCGACGAGGGCGTGAAGAACATCAACGCGGTGAATGCGGCCATCAAGTCCGCCAAGCCGTGGTATGCGAAGGCTGGGATCCCGCAGCCGGCTCACGCGTAGCGCCGATTGCGTCGGGATCGGGTGCGGCGTTCAGGTCGACGCCTTCCCAGCGGGCGACCACAACCGTCGCCATGCAGTTGCCGAGCAGGTTGACCGACGTGCGCGCCATGTCCATCACGGCGTCGGCGCCGAGGATCAAAGCTACGCCCGCCAGCTGGAAGGCCGAACGTGGCCAGCGTCCCGGCCAGGATCACCAGCGACGCGCGCGGCACCGCGGCCACTCCTTTGCTCGTCAGCATCAGCGTCAGCATCATGAGGAGCTGCTGCGAGAACGGCATGTGGACGCCGGCCGCCTGCGCGACGAACACCGACGCCATCGAAAGGTACAGCGTGCTGCCGTCCAGGTTGAAGCTGTAGCCGGTGGGAAGAACGAACGCGACGATGTGCGCGCGGCACGCCCATCAGCTCCAGATTTTCGAGCGCCAGCGGGAGCGCGGATTCGCTCGAGGCGGTGGAGAACGCCAGGATGAACGGCTCGCGAACCGCTTGGATGAACTGGCGCAGCGGAATGCGCGCGATCATCGCCACCGCGCCCAGCACCACGAAGACGAAAATCAGCAGCGTGCCGTAGAGCGTCAAGACCAGTTTGCCGAGGCCGAGCAAAACGCCGATGCCCTTGCTTCCGATGGTGTGCGCCATGGCCGCGCCCACGCCGAGCGGCGCCAGATACATCACGTACTTGGTGTACCGGAACATGACTTCCGAAAGCGATTTGCAAAAGTCGACCACCAGCCGCGGCTTTGGCGCCGATGGCCGCGCAGGCGGCGCCGAACAGAAACGAGAAGACGACGATCTGCAGCACGTCGCCTTTGGCCATCGCATCGATCACGCTGGCCGGGAAAGTGTGCTCCAGCGTGCCGCTCAAAGTAGGAGTTGCGGTGACACGCCGGTCTCGGTCGCGGTTCGTTCCAGCGTCATGCCTTCGCCGGGCCGGACCAGGTTCACCGCGCCCAGTCCCAGAAAGAGCGCGATGGTGGTCAGCACTTCGAAATACACGATCGGCTTTGAGGCCGATGCGGCCCATGGTCTTCACGCTGCCGGTGCTGGCGATTCCGTACACCAGCGTGCCGAAGATCAGCGGCGCGATGATGGACTTGATCAGGCGCAGGAACACGTTGGCGAGTGGCGGCCATCCAGTCGGCTTTGCCGACGTCGGGAAACGCCGCGCCGACCGCGACGCCCACCACCATGCGCGATGAAGATCCAGGCCGTCAGCGACGGTCGCTTCATCGCTCTCCCCATTTCAGCTTTTGGCGCAGCACGTCGAAGAAGAACATCTTGGGCGGGCGGATCAGGTGGACGCTGATTCTTCGGAGCTGCGGCAGACCACGTGATCGTCTTCCATGAGCGGCTCGCCGATCTGGCCGTCGACCGTCAGGTAAGCCTGCGTTGTGCGCGGCGCGGCAGATGATCTCGATGCGGCTGGACTCGGGAACGATCACCGGCCGATTGGTCAAAGTGTGCGGGCAGACCGGCGTGATGCAGAGCGCGGCTACAGCCGGAAACACGATGGGGCCGCCCGCCGACAGCGAATAGGCGGTGGAGCCGGTGGGCGTCGCGACAATCAGACCGTCGGCCTTGAAGGTGCTGACGTACTGCGAGTCGACGTAAGGTCTCCAAATCTATCATGCGTGCAATTTGGGTCTTGTTGATCACTATGTCGTTCAAAGCTTCGTAAGATTTTATAATTCGACCGCCGCGCACCAGGTCGCCGTGCAGCATGCGGCGCGGGACGATGCGCTGCTCGCCCTTGAGGGCGCGCTCGAGCTCGGGATAAAGTTGGTCGAGCGTGATGGCGGTGAGGAATCCGAGGCCGCCCATGTTCACCGGAAAGAGCGGAATCTCGCGGCCGGCCACGGCGCGCGCCGCCGACAGCAGCGTGCCGTCGCCGCCCAGAACGATGACCAGTTGCGTGCCGTCGGGGACGTGGTCGCGCGAGAGTCCTGGCGCGTCCGAGCGTAGTTGCGCGGCTTCTTCGTCCAGGCGCGCTTCCACGCCGCGGGCTTTCAGCCACTCGACCAGTTCGGAGACGATCTGCCGAGGCGTGCTGGATGCCGGGCTTGGCCATGATGCCGACGACTTTAATGTCTGGCATAAAGAAGAAATTCCTGATTGCCTTCCGCGCCGAGGATCGGGCTGGGGATCATGACTGGTGTTGAAAGCCGAGGCCGCGCACTGCATGCTTCCACTCGTTGGCAGGCCTGCGCGGTGCAACGCCGGGTCGCGAATGATCCCTCCTTTACCCACCTGGTGCCGTTCCAGTTCGAACTGCGGCTTTACCAGGATAACCATTTCCGCGTCGTCGGCCAGAAGCTTCGGCAAGCGCGGGAAGAATCATTGTGACGGAGATGAAGCTGACATCGCAAACCGCGAGGGCGATCGGTCTCCGGCAACTTCGTCGCGGCTCAGGTATCGCGCATTCACCTGCTCGCGCACGATGACGCGCGGATCGTTGCGCAATTTCCAGTCGAGTTGGCTGGTTCCGACGTCGACGGCGTAGACGCGCGCGGCGCCGTGCTGCAGCAGGCAGTCGGTGAAGCCGCCGGTGGAGGAGCCGATGTCGACGCAGACCTTGCCGGCCACCTGGATGCCGAAATGCTCGAGCGCGGCTTCCAGCTTGATGCCGCCGCGCGAGACGTAGCGCGGCTGCTCGAGCAGTTCGACGCGGGAGTCGGCGGCGACCGGCGCGGCCGGCCTTGTCCACCTTCTGGCCGTTGACCAGCACCTGGCCGGCCAGGATCAAGCGCGCGGGCTTTTTCGCGCGATTCCACCAGGCCGCGGTCCACAAGAAGCTGATCGAGACGAGGGCCGGGCATCGGCTGCGGCTACGCCTTGCGCTGGACGATCAGGTCGGCCAGCTCGCGCAGCCGCTCGGCGCGCTCGTCGAACGACCGCAGGGCCAGGTGCGCGGCCAGGCGTTCGCGCTCCGCCATTTCGCGCGAGCGCTCCAGACCGTAGACCGCCGGGAACGTGATCTTCTTCTGCTTCTCGTCCTTGCCGGCGGTTTTGCCGAGCGCTTCGGACGACTGCTCGACGTCGAGCACGTCGTCGACGATCTGAAACGCCAGGCCCACGTGCTCGCCGTAGCAGGACAGCGCGTCCAACTGGTCCTCGCCGGCGCCGGCGTAGATCGCGCCCATGCGCAGGCTGGCGCGCAGCAGCGCACCGGTCTTGGCGCGATGGATGGCGTCCAGCAGCTCGGCGGTCGGATGCTTGCCTTCGCCTTCGAGGTCGTTCACCTGGCCGCCGATCATGCCGCCGACGGTGCCGGAAGCGACCGCGAGTTCCTCGATCAGCCGCGCCTTGCGATCCGGCTCGCAGTCGAGTTGCGCGAGCACCTGAAACGCCAGCGTCAGCAGAGCGTCGCCGGCCAGAATCGCGATGGCTTCGCCGAATTTCTTGTGGCAGGTGGGCAGCGCCGCGGCGCAGATCGTCGTTGTCGAGCGCGGGCAGGTCGTCGTGGATCAGCGAATAAGTGTGGATGAGTTCGAGCGTCGAGGCGGGCGCTTCGATTCCGTCGGGCGAATCGGAAACAGCTTCGGCGGCGGCCATGCACAGGATGGGGCGAATCCGCTTGCCGCCTGCGAACAGGCTGTAGCGCATCGCGCGGTGGATGGATTCGGGCGGCGTGGTTTCGGCCGGAACCAGGCGGCGAAGCGCATCGTCGACGCGGGACTGCTGGCTGTGCAACGTACTCGGCGAGCGTCATGCCTTGTCGGGCCGGAACGGCTCCGGCTGGACCTTGTCGCCTTTCCGGACCAGGATTTCAATCCGCGTTTCGGCCTCCTCCAACTGCTTGCGGCAGGTTTCGCTGAGCCGCATGCCCTTTTCGAACAGCTCGAGCGCGCGCTCCAGCGGCAGGTCGCTCGATTCCATTTCCTTGACGATGGATTCGAGTTCCTGGAGGCTCGACTCGAAGGTCGGGGCGGTCTTTTCGTCGCCGGGCACGTTTTCTATTCTAGCGGGTGAAGCGATCCGTGAAGTCGGGCAGCGGCTGAGCCGATAGAACGATGGTGAAGAAGACTATCGCACTGTTCTGCATGTGGGGGATCTCGGCCGCGGCGCAGGACGCGAGCCAACTGGTAGGCCGCTGGCGGTCGGTTGAAACGTCGAAGGGCGGCATCGGCGCGATGTACGATTTCGCCGCCAACGGCACGGTGCAGTTCAGCCCGGGCGCGATTGTGCCGATGCAGTATCGGCTGGACGGCGATCGACTGACCTTCGATGGCCCAGACAGCACAGCATACTCGCTGTCCTGGAACGGTCCGGACCGGCTGAGCTTCACGGTGAAGGGCGAAAGCGAAAACTACACGCGGCTGGGAGTGCAGCGCGATCCGCAGAATCCACTGCTCGGCGAATGGACCGGCCCGCGCGACATGGGCGGCCAAAAAGTTCTGGTGCACTGGATTTTCGGCGACGACGGACGAGCGCTGTTGATGATTCGCTTCCTGACCCAGAACGGGACCTATTCGGTTCAGAACGGCCGGCTGGTGGCGACGTTCGGCGGGCAGGTAGGGCTGGACGGTCCGATCACGCTCGCGCCGGACGGCATCGTGTCGATTCATCGCAGCCGCGGGCGGATCACGAAGCTGACGCGGTATTGAGCTTCGCGACGGTTATCCGACTGGCTTCGGCTCTGTGAGTTTCTCGCATAGCTCGTCGAGATCGTCGCACTGGCGATCCATCATTCGTAACGCAAGACCCTTGAGTGCCGTGATGTTCTCCGCGCTGACGTTGTCCAGGCTGGAATTGTGATTGTCGAGCGTCGTCTGAAAACGGTAATAGTGCCGGGCTTCGCCGTTCTTGCCAGGAAGCAACTGCTGGAGCTGATAGTCGACGGTACTGGAGACGCCATCGAAGACGATATCGATCAGCGGCTTGGCCCATCGCACGCTGCCCCAATACTTGGCAATCTCCACTGGAAGGCGGCGCGTCAATGAGCCGGTTCCCAGCGACACCACCAGATAGCTATCGGCATCTGGATGGCTGGCGCGCGCCTCGACCAGCGCACAGGCGGCCGGGTTGTTCGCGAACACGCCGCCGTCGACAAGCGTGTAGTGATGATCGGTGGTTCCAGTTAGAAGTCTCATAGGCTCGAAATAAGTTGGTGCGGCCGAGGTGGCGCGCGCAACGTCGCGGGTCGCGAAATCGTAGTCCGGCCGCTCGCGGGCGTAGATGCTCTTGAAGAAGAACGGAAAGCAGCGCTCCACTTCGTAGCTTGTGACCAGGACGTCGGTGAGGGCGTCGCGGAGGCGGGACTCGCCGAAATATTCCAACAGGACGCCCTCTATTCCGCCGGCGCCGTATTTTTTGAACGTCAGGTTGTCGACGGCGAAGAGCCTGCGCACGAGCGAACGCGAAAAGATTCGGTGGCCTTCGCGTTCATACATTTCTACCAGCTCCTCGGCGGCGTAGAGGGGCGCTCCAGAGTGCTTGGGAATGGTCAGACCGAGCGCCAGGATTCCACCCGTGGATGTGCCCGCGACGAGATCGAACAGGTGCGCGATGGGCTGCTTGGTGCGCCGCTCGATTTCGGCCAGCACCACACCGGGGATGACGCCGCGGATGCCACCGCCGTCGATTGAGAGGATCTTGATCATCGTGCTTCGATGGGTTCGTTTTGCAATCTATGGTCAGAGTACTGGTCGGAGTACGGACCGCGACAGTGGCGTCAGTGTAAGTTGCACATTGACAATAGAAAATAAATGTCCTAGATGTGCGATTTGCAAGGACCGGCGGGACGCTTGTTAGACTAGTTCTTGAGCCTCGAATCAAAACCTCGCGTATCTGTCGTCAGCTATTTGAACACCGTCCCGCTGGTCTGGGGCATGCTGCATGGCGAGCAGCGCGGCATGTTCGATTTGTCGTTCGCCATCCCGGCGGAATGCGCCGATCGGCTGGCCGAGCGGGCAGGCCGACATCGGCATCGTGCCGTCGGTGGAGTTGAACCGGCAAAAGCTGGAGATTATTCGCGGCACGGGAATCGCCTGCCGCGGCGATGTACGCAGCATTCTGCTCATCTCGAAGGTTCCGATCGCGCGAGATCCGCAGCCTGGCCACCGACTCCAGCTCGCGCACTTCAGTCGCGTTGAGCCGGATCATTCTCGCGCGGAAGTACGGCGTTGAGCCGAGGCTATCGTCCGAGCGCCCGCATCTGGGCTCGATGCTGGAGCACAACGACGCCGCTCTGATCATCGGCGACGCAGCGCTGGTGCTCGATCCGGCCGAGCTTCCCTTTCACGTGCTGGACCTGGGCCGCGAGTGGACCGAAATGACCGGGCTTCCGATGGTATTCGCGGTGTGGGCGGCGCGGGCGGGCGTGCGGCGTGCAGGATCCGGCGCCGTTCACTGACTCGCTGCGCTTCGGCATGCAGCACATCGACGACATCGCGCGCGCAGGAGCATTCGAAGATCGGAATCTCCGAGGACTTAGCTCGCGAATATCTGACGCGCAACATCATCTTCGAACTGGGCGAACGCGAATACGCGGGCCTCGCGACTTTTCTACAATATGCTTCGGAGCTTTCGAGTTCCGAGCAGATGAAGAAGGTGACGGCATGATGACGCGCGCGGAAGCGATCGACCTGTTCCAGAGCGACGACCTGGTGGGCATCGGCATGGCGGCCGACGCGGTGCGCCGCAAACTGCATCCGCGACGGCGTCGTCAGCTACATCATCGACCGCAACATCAACTACACGAATTTCTGCACCGAATATTGCAGCTTCTGCGCGTTCTACCGGCCGATGGGCCACGCCGAGGGCTACCTGCATTCGAAGGAAGTGATCTTCGACAAGATTCAGGAGACCATCGACCTGGGCGGCACCGGCATCCTGATGCAGGGCGGGCTGCATCCGGATTTGAAGATCGAGTGGTACGAGGACCTGCTGCGGTCGATCAAGGCGCGCTTCGGCGACAAGATCTGGAACCACTGTTTTTCGGCGCCGGAGATCGTGAACATCGCCGAGGTGAGCGGGCTGACGCTGCGCGACACGATTGCGCGGCTGCGCGATGCGGGGCTGGAGTCGATTCCCGGCGGCGGGCGCGGAAATTCTGGACGACGACGTGCGGCGCCGGATCAGCCGGTTGAAATCGTCTTCGCAGGACTGGATCGACGTGCATCGCACGGCGCACGCGCTGGGGCTGCGCACCACGGCCACCATGATGTTCGGCTGCGGCGAGACCATCGAGCAGCGCATGAATCACTTCGACATCGTGCGCCAGATCCAGGAAGAGACCGGCGGATTCACGGCGTTCATCCCGTGGTCGTTCCAGCGCGAGAACACGTCGCTCGGCCGGTTCGTCAAGGAAGAGGCGACCGGCGGTCGAGTACCTGAAGACGCTGGCGATTTCGCGGCTGTACCTGGAGAATATTTTGAACATCCAGTCGTCGTGGGTGACGCCGGGGCTGAAGACCTGCCAGGTGGGGCTGCGCTTCGGCGGCAACGACGTCGGCAGCATCATGATCGAAGAGAACGTGGTGTCGGCGGCGGGCACGCACAATCGGGCGAGCGAAGAAGAACTGCGGCGGCTGATCCGCGACGCCGGGTTCATTCCCAAGCAGCGGGACACGCTGTACCGGACGTATTTCCTGAATTAACCGCGACGGCGTAGCCACACGCCGGAGATGATCCGCGTGCCAGTCGGATTTGCCTCGATACAAATAGACCCAGGCGAGCTTCAGGCCGGACGCGAAATACACTCTTTGAGGGACGCGCGCGAATTGTGCACCTTCATACGCATCCAGCGCCGCAAGCATTTTCGCTGGCCGGTTTAGCCGAAACAATTCGCCACGCACCCAATCGTTGGGGCCATCCGACGGCGTCGCGCCGGGGTAGCGGCCGAGATTGTAGAGCCGTCCCTGCATGCGAGCTGAGCCGAGAAATCGCGCGTTGGCGTGGAGCAGCCGGGCGAATCGATTGTCCGAGCCACGCCGCAGCGTTCCGTAGACAAAGAGATTAGCGCTTGGCTGCGAGAGCATCCTGCAGTTCGCGGGCGTACTGCTCGATCTCATCGGCTTGAGGCGTCACCAGCGTTTTCTCGATGTCTTCGCCGGTTTCGAGCATGCGCTTCAAATGCAGCGCCGCGATCTTCAGGCACCAGGCGTCAGTGAGCGGATGCCCGGTCTTCTTGCTCACGGCCAGCAGCTCTGGGTGCGGCAGCGCGACGATGCGCTCGTCGAACGGCTGGTCGTCTGTCGAGATTCCGAACTTGACGTCCACGGCGTCGGCGTGGCGGATGGAAATCGCGGTCTGCAGCCAGTTGAAGTGGACTTTCCAGGTGCGCCCGAAAGGGTCCGGGCCGACCGTGAATTGGCGGAAGTTATCGAGCATCTAGGTTGATTGAACCACACGCCAAGGCGGCCGCGCAGACTGTCAGGAGGGAATCGCTCCAGCCCGTCGGACGACGAACTCCCGCACGGCCTGAAACACACTCCGTTGAAAATCGCGAACGCCGCGTAGGCGACCTCGGTCATCTCACCTCTTTCGACCCCGAAAACGACGTACCACGCGGCAGGCCGGCGCTGCTCGAACGAGACCGTGACTTTGACTGAGTCTATGGTGAACGCCGCCGTGGCGTGCGAACTGCTCACTGACGTCCACGCTATCGGAACGCGAGAATAGAACGATTCCGCGACGAACTCGGCGAAGGTTGCCATCACACGAACGAACGGTTCTGGTGCGCGACCAGCGAGAGAAACTCATCCCGCGTCTCCTTGCGCTTGCGGAAAGCGCCCAGCATGGCGCTGGTGACGGTGCCGGAGTGCTGTTTTTCGACGCCTCGCATCATCATGCAGAAGTGGCGCGCTTCGCAGATCACGCCCACGCCGCGCGGTTCGAGAACCCGCTCCAGCGTCGCCGCGACTTCCTGCGTCAGCCGCTCCTGAACCTGCAGTCGCCGCGCAAACATGTCCACGATGCGCGGGATTTTGCTCAGCCCGATCACCTTGTCTTTCGGCAGATAGGCCACGTGCATAGTGCCGAAAAACGGCAGCAGGTGGTGCTCGCACATGCTGTAAAACTCGATGTCCTTCACCACCACCATCTCGTCGACTTTCTCGGAGAACAGCGCGCCGTTGATGACGCGTTGGACATCGGTCTGGTAGCCGCTGGTGAGGAATCGCAGCGCTTTCTCAGCGCGCTCCGGCGTGCGAACCAGTCCCTCGCGCGACGTGTCCTCGCCAAGCTTCAGCAGGATTTTCTTCATCAGAGCCGCCATGGACTCTTCATCCATTTTCGGCTGCATCACTTCTACGATCGCTTTCTTGTGCTTCATTGCTTTACTCGCTCGGCTTTCACTCACTCGCAAACACATTCCGGCGCGTTTCACGGAGCCGGATCCGTTCCAGCCGCGGCCATTCGCCGGGGAACACGGCGCGCCACTGCCTGTTCAGCCGATCCTCCACCACGCGGATGATGTTTTCCGACGTCGGTACCAGCGTCTTGAATTCGCCGACGTCGGCATTGAAATATTTGTGATCGAAATCGCGCACGACCTGATCGTTCACCAGGCGATCGAGTGCGGGAAGGTTCACCACTTGCCCCGTCGCAGAATCCACCGGACCCGCCGCCGTCACTTCGAGCACGTAGTCGTGACCGTGCCCGTGCGGGTTATTGCACTTGCCGTACAACTCGCGATTCTCGCCGGCGGAAAACCGCGCCGAGTGCAGCCGGTGCGACGCGGCGAATCGGTAGCGGCGCGTGACGCGCGTCATACGGAGTCCTCCGCGTAGTCGACGTACAGATCCTCGGTCTCATACAGCCGCACATTCTTCAGTCGCGGCGGGTTCAGCCGCGCCGGCGATTCGCGAAAATACGGCGCCAGGCGCTTCCAGATCTCGGCCGCGACGTTCTCCGCAGTCGGCACCACGCGATCGAACGGCGGCACCTCATAGTTCAAGAAGCGATGATCCATCGGCTCGACTACGGCTTCCTGAATCATCTCCTTCAGCCGCCTCAAGTCGAAAATCATACCGGTCGCGGGATCCGGCTCGCCTTCGATGGTGACTTCGAGCACGTAGTTGTGTCCGTGCCCGTTCGCGTTGGCTCCAGCGCCGTAAATCTCGCGATTCTGCTCGGCTGTCAGCGACGGCTGGCAACAAACGTGCGACGCAGAAAATTCTGCTCTCCGAGTAATTAGCATGGTCCTTCTATGTGATGCTCGGGCTAGCGGTTGGGATACTCTACTATTATAAGAGAAGGACGAGGGACAGTCGCGAAAATGGCTCATTCCAAAGTAGATCAGGGAATCAAGGCGGCGATCGGCGTGGGGCTGGTGGCGCTCGCATTCGTGATCGTTTCCACCATGCAGGTGCACGTGGTGGCCGAGGGCGAGCGTGCCCCCAACTTCCAGGTCACCACGGATAAGGGGCAGCGAATGTCGCCCGCCGACTTCGGCGGCAAAGTGCTGGTGTTGAATTTTTGGGCGAGCTGGTGCCCGCCTTGCGTCCAGGAAGCTCCGTCGCTCAACGAGTTCGCCAGGCAGCTCGCCCCGTCGGGCGTGGTGGTGCTGGCGGTCAGCGTGGATCAGAACGAAAAGCAGTATCGCGATTTCATTCAAAAGTTCAAAGTGGGCTTCGCGACCGTGCGCGATCCTGAGCAGAACCTGAGCTACAAGTACGGAACCTACCAATATCCGGAGAGCTACATCATCGACCGCAGCGGGAAAGTGGTGCGCAAGTTCGCGGGGCTGCCGGATCGCGACGGCCGGACCATTCCGTGGACCGATCCGGAGCTGATGAGCTACGTCAAGTCGCTGGCGACGTCGTGACTATCCGCTGGGACCCCGTTGCTAGCTGAGGAGCCAGGATCGTGATCCCTTCCGCCGTTCTCGGGGCCGTCGAAAAGACGCTGGGACCGCGCGGGCTATCTGCATCGGCCCGAAGATCTCACGCTCTATGAGTACGACGGCGGCGTGGACAAAGCGCGGCCGGACCTGGTTGTCTTTCCGCAGTCGGCCGAGGATGTCGCGGCCATCGTCAGGATCGCGGCCGAAGCAGAGATCCCGATCGTCGGGCGCGGCGCAGGCACGGGCCTCAGCGGCGGGGCCATTCCCAGCTCGGGCGGCATTGTCATTTCGTTCGCGCGCATGAATCGCATTGTAGCGACGGACCTGGCGGACGAACGCGCGGTGCTCGAACCTGGGGTCGTCAATCTCGAAATTACGCAGGCGGTGGAGCGGCAAGGCTATTTCTACGCGCCGGACCCCTCCAGCCAGCGAGCCTGCACGATCGGCGGCAACGTGGCCGAGAACGCCGGCGGTCCGCACACGCTGGCCTACGGCGTCACCACCAATCATGTGCTGGGCCTCGAAGCCGTGCTGCCGGACGGCTCTGTGATCGAGACGGGGGGCAAGGCGCCGGATCTGCCCGGCTACGACTTGACGGGCCTGCTGACCGGTTCGGAAGGCACGATGGCGCTGACCACGAAGATCACGGTTCGCCTGATGCGCCAGCCTGAGCTGGTGAAGACGCTGCTCGCGATTTACGATCGCGTGGACGACTGCGCGGACTCGGTGGCCGAGATCACGGCGCGCGCCATCACTCCGGCCGCGATCGAGATGCTGGACGGCGTCATGCTGCGCATGGTCGAAGAAGACACGCACGCCGGCTATCCGATGGACGCCGCCGCGGTGCTGCTCATCGAACTCGAAGGATTGCGCGAGGCCGTCGAAGAACAGGCGCTGCAGATCGTGGAGGCCTGCAAAACGTGCCGCGCGCGCGAGGTGCGAGTGGCGCGGTCGGCCGCCGAGCGCGAGCTATTGTGGAAGGGACGCAAAAACGCTTTCGGCGCGGTGGGCCGCGTGAGTCCTTCTTACTACGTGCAGGATGGAGTGGTGCCGCGCACCAAGATCGCTCCGACGCTGCGATACATCGGTGAGGTGTCGGAGAAGTACGGACTGACGATCAGCAACATCTTTCACGCCGGTGACGGCAACATGCATCCCATCATCCTGTTCGATGCGCGCAATCCCGAGGAGCTGGAGCGGGCGCGCGCCGCCGGCGACGACATTCTCCGGTTTTGCATTGCCGAAGGCGGCTCCATCACCGGCGAGCACGGCGTCGGCATCGAGAAGAAGGAGCTAATCGGCGAGCTGTTCTCAGACGACAGCCTGGAGATGATCCGGCGCTTCAAGACTCTGTTCGATCCCACGTGCCGGCTGAACCCGGGCAAGATGCTACCGACCGGTAAGGGCTGCATGGAGATCCGGCAGCCCGCCGGCATGGTCCTCTAACGCTCTGATCTCGCCGAAAAGATGGGGCGGAATTCTTCGCGGATAAACTGCTTCACGCCTTCGCGGCCCGACAGCGTCAGACTGAGCTTCACTTGGCTGCTGCCGTCCAGATTGAGCTGGAAATCGAAAAACGGGCAGCACTTCTTTTCGCCGTCGGTCCAGCGGGCGAGATCGACCAGCGAGACTCGCGCGGGATCGAATCGGAACGAATAGCCTCGCTCCCTTTCATCAAGGCTCGCGACGGCCGCTAAAATGTGGCGCGAAAGCGCCTCGTGCTGTTTGCGCTCGGCCGGTGTGAACACTTTCATGTTGCAAGCGAACGGAACGTCCTGGGATTGAGCAACGCAGACGAGGGTCAGAAGAAGCAGAAAGAGTTTCATAGTGCGAGAATAGAACTTAAAGTTAGCTTTAAGTCAAGGGAAAACATGACCATCGGACAAGTTGCCAGCCGGTCGGGCGTGGCGGCGTCGGCGATCCGCTACTACGAACGTGCCGGGTTGCTTCCGAAGCCTACGCGCTCGAGCGGTCAGCGGCGCTACAACGACCAGATTCTAGAGCGGCTCGCACTGGTCGACTTCGCCAAGCAGTGCGGCTTCACGTTGTCTGAAATCCGCCAGCTATTTCATGGCTTCCGCGACGATACACCGCTATCGGCGCGGATGCAGGGCCTGGCCCGGAAGAAGATCGAGGATCTGGACGCATTGGCGCGGCGCATCGATGTCATGAAGTCGATGCTCGAGGGCGCTCAACGATGCTGCTGCATCGACGTCGAGGAGTGCGGCCGGCGAATCCTTCAAGGCAGGGCCGCGAGCAAAGCCTCAACCTTCGCGCTGTCGCCGAAAGTCTGACTGATATGCGCGTAGCGGTCAACGTTGCCGGGGCCGAACACGAAACTTCCCCCGAGCTGAAACGGATTCTTGCCCAGCTTCTGTTGGCGGAATCCACCGGCCTGCGCTCGTTTGCGGGCTGCAGCGTTGTCGGAGCGCAGCAGGTGGAGGATGTTGGCCGACTTCAAGCCGACTGAGCGGTAGGCCTGCCGCTCTGCATCGATCAGCAGCGGGAACTGGATGCCTGTTTCTTCGCGAAACGCCGCGGCGTAATACGCGTCGCCCATCCCGATGGCCGCCAGTTTCGCGCCGCGACCTTCGAATTCCGGCTGGTGTTCGCGCAACTGCGCGACATGCTCGCGGCAGAAGAGTCATCCATAGTGGCGCAGGAAGACGATCACCGCGGGACCCGTCTCCCAAAGCGATCCGAGAGGAACAGCTACCCCGTGTGAATCCGGAAGAGTGATGCCCGCGAGTGTTTGACTGAGCGACGACTGCACAACCGAAATCTACCACAGCGATCGGCTACTGGACGGCAAGCGTCGCCGTGTTGCTCGAGCGATTGCCCGAAGTCACCACCACCGGCGCCGCCGGGTTGACGCCGATGCCATCGGGAACGACGCAATTGATCTGGTCGAGTCCGGCATAGCCGGGCGCGCGTCCGGCGAACGTTACCGCGCAGTCCTGGCCGGCGATCGTGACGGTCGGCTGCCGGTCGGCATATTCAAGTCCGTCGCGCGGCGTGGCGCGGCCGAGGCCGGTAAGAAAAAGCTCGACGGAATCGCCGACATGCAGCGGATTGCTGGCCGACACAACGTTGTTGTTCGTCGCGCTCAACGCCGCCGCGGCTCCGCTGCCCGAGAAATCCAGTGTAAAGAGGGCTGGCACTGCCGGTTCGATCAACACATTCACGGTGTGGCTGCCGCTGCCGTTGGTGACGGTGACTTTGACCAGACCGGCGGCAGTGTCGGGAACCACGGCGTCGATTTGCGAGGCCGAGACATAGTAAAGCGGAATAGCCGCACCGTTGACCAGCACCTGCGTGTCGGCCAATTGAGTCGGAAAGGGCAGCGCGCCCGCCTGCGCAGTCTCACCGGCGAGTTGGGTTCCGTAGATCGCAACAAATGTTCCTGGCGCCACGCTCAACGGAAACACGCTGGCCGCTGCAGGCAGCACTCGGGAGACCAAAGGCCCGGGTTTCAGGACGAGTGCCCGCGTGCCACCGGCCGCCAAAGTCTTCTGGGTGTCCGGCTTGATCGGAGGAGTGGTGAACGCGGTCAAGGTCAGCGGACCCGCTGGGAACAGATCCGTGTAGGCAACGTCATGTGACGGAACGTTCAGTTGCTTCGCAAAGGACGACGAGTTGCGATGCGGCCGTGACGGAAATCAGAGCTCAGGTCCTGGTCGTCGGCGCCCCGCGCGACTACGTTCAGTCCTCCATCGATCGACAAAAACGCGTCCGCCTCGGCCGCGGTGCCGAGGCTCCTCCAGACGTCGGTGCCGTTGAAGAACGACAGGATGATCTGCGCGGAAGAATGGAACATCGATGTGATGTTCGCGATGCCCTGCGCGTTGGACGGGCACAGCCGCACAATTCCCACCAGGCCGCCCGGATCGACGTGACAAAAAGGCAGCACGCGCGTGCGGCCCGGCAGGTAGAAGCGCAGCGAGGCGCTGGTGAGCGCCACTACGCCGTCGTCGAACCCAGGCATCACCGCCAGACCGGTGCCGCCGTTGCCCGCCAGCGCGATGGCGTCCACGCCGCGCAGGTCGTCCGTTCCCTGATTCCAGGTAGCGAGGTCGAACAGAAACCGGCTCCCGCTGGCCAGTTCTTTGAGTTGGTCGGTGAAACCGACGGACAGGCTCACGCCGGTGCCGAAGTGCGGCGTCGCCAGGAACACCGCCTTGCGAACGGGTATCAGGTCAGGCGGGTCGAACGCGCCGGAGGTGTTCTGTTTGCCGCTCAGATAACTGCGCAGCACCAGCCCTCCCATGCTGTGCGCGACGACGTCCACTTGATCAACGGGCTGGCCGTCCTGGTAGCGCAGTCCAGCGAGAAAGCTCGCTAGCGCTGTGCCAAGGTCTTCGATGGATGCGGTGGCGGGCAGGCTACAGGTATTGAAGAACAGGCTGACTTCGCCGTTGTCTCGCAGCACCTGATCGGCGATGCCGAACGTGCTGGCGAAAGAACTGGGACAGAGGTTCTGGTGTCCGTTAATGAAAACAACAGGCCGCTTGGAAGTGCGCGGGATGGGCGACGATTCGGAAACGAGCTGCGCCATGGCGGAACAGGCCACCAAGACCCCGCCGATGGCGCGTACCAGGTGAAGCACAGGCTATGGACGCATCCGGCGGCGCGCGGTTTCAGCGGCCGATGCTAGCGTGTGGCCACCGGCTGCAAGGCGCGGATTCGATGATGCGGTCGATGATGCCGTACTCCAGCGCCTGGTCCGGTTCCAGGATATAGTCGCGATCCACGTCGCGCGCGATGCGGTCGACCGCCTGGCCGGTGGCGTTTGCCAGGATCTGATTCAGCGATTCGCGCATGCGCAGGATTTCGCGGGCATAGATGTCGATGTCGGTGGCCTGCCCGCCCAGACCGCTCATGGAGGGCTGGTGGATCAGGATGCGCGAATGCGGCAGGCTGTAGCGCTTTCCCTTGGTGCCGCAAGCCAGCAGCACCGCGGCCATGGAGGCGGCCTGGCCCGACGCAGTAGGTCATGATGTCGGGCTCGATCAGATTCATGGTGTCGAGAATCGCCAGACCGGCGGTGATCGAGCCGCCCGGCGAATTGATGTACAGCGAGATGTCCTTCTCGGGATCTTCCGCCGCCAGGAATAGCATCTGGGCGATGATCAGGTTCGCCACATTGTCGTCGATGGGCGTTCCCAGAAAAATGATGTTCTCTTTGAGCAGGCGCGAGTAGATGTCGAAAGCGCGCTCGCCTCGCGAGGTTTGCTCCACGACCATCGGCACCAGGACGGAATTCTGCATCGAGAAAACTCCCTTCGAAAATTCCATGATAGCGCGACTGAGCCGCCGCGGCGAAGCCGTAGTTACATCCTGGAACGCGCAAGAACGTAGCATGGAAGCATGAACTGACACATTTTTGGCAGGACGAATGCGCAGTAGTGACTGGCGGAACCCGCGGCATCGGATTCGCTATCGCCGAAGCGCTGGCTGGCGCCGGCGCGGCCGTGGCGCATCTGCGGACGCAGCCAGGACAGCGTGGATCACGCAGTAAGACAGCTCACCAAGCCGCCAGCCGCCAACGGCGCCGCGGTAAAGTAGTGGGAAAAGTTGCCGATGTAAGGAGCAGCACAGAGGTCGCCGCCTTGTTTGCGTTTGTTGATCAGGAATTGGGCGGGTTGGACATCCTGGTGAACAACGCGGGAGTTGGAATATTCAAGAGCACGGCGGACCTGTCAGTAGCAGAGTGGCAGATGACATTGGAGACCAATCTGTCGGGTGTTTTCTATTGTTGCCGGGAAGCGCTCGGGCGGCTAAAGAATCGCGGCGGCGGTTACGTCATCAACATAAGTAGCTTGGCCGGCAAGAATCCGTTTGCCGGTGGGGCAGCTTACAATGCGTCGAAATTTGGTCTGAACGGATTTAGTGAAGCGATGATGTTGGATCATCGATACGACAACGTACGAGTGACTCACATTATGCCAGGGAGCGTCGATACGGAGTTTAGTCCGGGCTCAGCGAAGACGGACTGGAAGATTTCTCCCGAGGATGTCGCGGAGATCGCACTTATGGTTTTGAGAATGCCAGAAAGGACGCTGGTGAGCCGAGTAGAAGTCAGACCGTCAAAGCCAAGAAAATAAAGCGTTTTGGCGCAGGGCACCAGTATGGCATGCGATTTGCTAGAGAATATCGGGAGTCGAAGTGAAAGGGGCCCAAAAATGTTACGGGTAAACGTTCCTTTAGATCCGACGAGAACCGGAAGAGAAGCGGAAGCTCTCGAGGCGAGCTTGCGCCGCATGATTGTCGGACAAGATGAGGCCATCCAGCAGATCGTCAACATCTACCAGATGAACCTCACCGGGATGACGCCTCCCGGCCGGCCGATCGGAAATTTCCTCTTCCTTGGGCCCACGGGATCCGGCAAGACTCGCATCGTCGAAGCCACGGCGGAAGCGCTGGTGAAGAACGCGCGCGCGGTGATCAAGATTGATTGCGCCGAGTTCCAGCACAGCCACGAAATCGCCAAGCTGATCGGTTCGCCTCCCGGATACCTGGGACATCGCGAAACGCATCCCCTGCTGAGCCAGGAAGTGCTGAACCAGTATCACACCGAAACGTGCAAGCTGAGCTTCGTGCTCTTCGATGAGATCGAAAAAGCCAGCGACGCTCTGTGGAACCTGTTGCTCGGCATCCTGGACAAAGGCACGCTGACATTGGGCGACAACCGCAAGGTGGATTTCTCGCGGGCGCTGATCTTCATGACCAGCAACCTGGGCGCGACGGAGATGAGCGCGCTCATGAATCCCCGGCTCGGTTTCCGCGCTGCCGGAAACGGCGCGCGAGGCCCAAAATGGAACAGTCGACGAGAAGCTGAACGGCAAGATCACGCGCAGCGGCGTGGATGCGGCGCGGCGCAAGTTCACTCCCGAGTTCATCAACCGGCTGGATAAGATCGTCACCTTCCGGCCGCTGGGCACGCCGGAACTCAAGAAGATTCTGGACATCGAGCTGAACATGGTTCAGCAGCGGATCTTCAACACCTCGCCCGAGAAGTCGTTCGTCTTCAAGACCAGCGACGAAGCCAAGGACTTCCTGCTGCACGAAGGCACGGATCTGAAGTACGGCGCGCGTCACCTGAAGCGCGCCATCGAGCGGCTGCTGGTTCAGCCCATGTCGAACCTGATCGCGACCGATCAGGTGCGCGGCGGCGACTGCATCTTCGTCGATTTCGACGCGGAAGCCAAGGGTCTCTCGTTCGTCAAGGAAGCCGAAGGTCTGGCGGTGAACGCCATGGCGGACCTGGTGGATCGTTCCATCTCGATTCCGGCTTTCGCGCTTGCCAACGGCGCCTTCATCGAGGCCGCCAAAACGCAAAGCGCCCGGTCTTCCAAGCGAGCCTAAGACACGGTAGCGCGGCCTAACTGGCGCACTCGCCGCGGCCAAGCTGCAGCGAGTACTCCATCTCGTCGCCCCAGTCGCGATACATCTCCGGGAACGTCTCCGCCGGCTTTGCCAGGTCGTTCGTCATGAGTCGGAATGTCTCCACCTTGTGGCGAAGAACGTACTCGCGGAACGCTTTCCCCGCCCTGGCGATTGGCGACGTAGTGCTCCAGCACCCTCTGAACGGCCTACGGGCGCAAGCCGGGCCGGAATGCTCTGGATCGCAACGCCGAATCGCATCATGCCGTCTGCGATCGTAACCGCCACCCAGCAGCATCAAATAATAAGGCACTTCTTTGCCGCTCGATCTTGCGAGCATTGCCATAGAAGCCAAGGTCGGCGATCCAGTGCTGGCCGCACGAATTGGGGCAGCCGCTGATCTTGATGGATAGCCTGCGGACTAGCGGAGTCGGTATGTTCGCGAACCTCTTCGGACAACGCGGCCCCGAGAGTCATTGATTTCGTGAGAGCCAGGTTGCAACTGTAGGCGCCGGGACAAGTCGTGACATCGTCTATCTCGTGAGCTCCGGAGCCCGCCAATTCGATAGTCGCGAAGCGCGGCATAGACTCGCGGCAAGTTGCGAAGGGAATGTAAGCCAGCACAAGGTTCTGGTCTACGGTGACGCGCAGCACCCCATCGCCGGCGTTCCGAGCAATGTGAGCCAAGCCACGCATTTGTCGGGCCGGTAAGATTTCCCTGGGGACTTTGATGGTGACCATCGCATAGCCGCGCTGCTTCTGCTCGCGAATGTTGGTTTCGAGCCAGCGTTCGTACTCCGGGTTCGAATGACCATTTGGCCCCAGCACCGGAAGCAAGTCACCAGCCCCAAGTGGTGGTGGTGATGATTGAAAACCACCAAAGCCGTCCGGGACCACTTCGGGCGTCGGAATGCCGCCGTTGGCCAGGATGTCCTGATACTCTTTCTCGATCTGTTCCCTGAACCCACTCAAAGCCGCGCTCGCGAACGACAAACTTGAGCCTGGCTTTGTTTTTGTTGCCGCGATTGCCGTGCTTGTTGAAGACGCGAATCACGGCTTCGCAGCGGTTCGAACCAGCCGCTCTTCGGGGACAAACTCGTCGAGCAGATTCGCTTCTACCGGCAGCGGACCGAGGCCGCCGCCTACCACCATGCGGAACCCGCGCTTGCCGTCGCGCATCACTGCGCGCAGCCCGATGTCGTGGATCGCGCCGAGCATGCAATCGTCCTTGCAGCCCGAGAATGCGATCTTGAATTTGCGCGGCAGGCTGTCGGTCAGTTCCTGGTGCAGGAACGCGAACGCGACGCGCTGCGCATAGGGATGCACGTCGAAAACTTCGTCCTCCAGCAAGCCGCTCAGCGGGCACGCGGTGACGTTGCGGACCGTGTTGTAGCAGGCTTCGCGCGTCGTCAGCCGGACAGTCGGCCAGCCGGTGCAGCAGATCGGGAACCTGCGCCAGCGGAACAAAATGATACTGGATGTTCTGGCGCGTGGTCAGGTGCCCTTTGCCACCGCCGAACTCGTCGGCGATCCCGGCCAGCTGATCCATCTGCGCGGCGGTCATCGAGCCGCCCGGGATCTTGGTGCGGATCATGTGGACGCCGGCCTGCCGCTGCGTGTAGACACCGCGGCGGAGTCGCTGCGCGCGGAACTGGTCGTCGTTGATCTCGCCGGCCACCCACTTTTCCGAGTACGAACGGAACAGTTCGATGTCGGCTCGAACGGTTGCGTCGTACTCGGCTTCGGTGGCGGAAACCGGATTGGATTCGAGAGGTTGTAGCGTTCCGCGGTCGCCATGTCTAATACCTCTATCTCTATAGAGATTACTATATTTGACGGCTAATTACAATCTGGGAGATCTCGGCCGGCGTAGTAGTCCAGGCTGTAGCGGCGGGGCGACATCCTGCTGGCGAGATACAAGTGATTGATTCTGCGCTGGAAAGCCATCGGGAGCGCCCGGACGACGTCGCGGTCGAGCAACGGAAGCCACGCCAGACCAATTCGAAGACCGAAGCGGTGGCCAGCAGGGTGACGAGAAGGAAGGCCGTCGGGCGGCGGCCGGCGCGTTCAAGCCAGGCAGCGGCAAGAACCGCGGCGATGGCACCGACGAGCCAGGACGCCGCAAGATGGAAGTGCGAGCGTGTCAAACCGGAGACAAGCGCCTGCGGCAGGAGATCCTGGATGCTCGGAACCAACCATGGCAGAGCGCCGCGACAGGCGAGCAGGAGACGGCGATCAAGGCGCTGCGCTCGCGGGCCTGGTCGAGCGCGATGCCCATCAGTGCCGCGACCGCCGGAAGCAACGGCAGCAAGATAGCCGGGCAGCTTGCCGCGCGACACAGAGAAAAAAACGAACCCAAACGCGAACCACGCCAGCAGGAATTGGGCGCGACGGTCCTGATAGAGGCGTTTTGAAAAAAGCAGCACCAGCAGCGGACTCCACGGGAAAAATCCGGCGACGAGCGACCGGCAGGATAAAACCAGACCGGCCGCGCGTGCAGCGACTCGCCGCTGACGAAGCGCGCGAACTGGTGCTTCCAGAAAAATTCGTCGATGAACGCGTTCCGTTGCGCAGCGATGACCAGGATGTACCAGGGCGCGGCGACGACGAACGGCCGCCGCAACGATGAGCAGCAGGTCGCGCAGGCTGGCGTCGCAGGAACCAAAGAGCGGGAAGGAACAGCACGAGAGGCACAAGGCCTTTCGCCAGAATCGCGATTCCCAGCAGCACGCCCGCGGCCAAGAGCGCTCCGGCCGGCCCGCGCATCACCGTGAGCATCGCAGCGGCGAACGCGGCAGCCAGCGGAAGATCCGGCACCGCGATGTGGCTGTAGGCCAGCCATCCGGCCGACGTCGCAAGAATGCCCGACGGCATAGAGAGCGGCGCGATCGCCGAACTCGCGCCGGAGAACGAAGAAGAAGTAAACCAGAAACGCAACGCTGGCAAGCGCGACCGGCAAGCGCGGCGCGAGTTCCGCGATCCAAGCCCAGCTTGAATCCGGCGGCGGTCATCCAATAGAGCAATGCGGGCTTTTCGAACCAGGGCTGGCCCCACAGCCGCGGAGTGATCCAGTCGCCCGTCGCGGCCATCGCGAGACCGATCGCCGCATATCGCGGCTCGTCGGGGCCGACCAGACCCATGCGCGCCAGACCGAAGAAGTAAAGAACCCAGAGCGCGCGCGAGCAGAAAGGATCAGGAGCGGCCAGCGGCCCAGGGACATTCGCGAGAGCAAGTCCTAGTATATTGGAGGGGTAATCCGTGGGCCTGCTCGAAATCACGAAGCTTCCGACCGCTGAGAACGCGGTCGATTCATCTGAACGCAGCCGACAACGTCGCGATCGCGCGCGTTGCGCTGTCGCCGGGCCAGGAGCTGCGATTGAACGGGCGCGCGCTGCAGTGTCGAGGATCCGATCCCGGCGGGACACAAGGTGGCCGTCGCAGCCGATCGGCGCGGGCGAAAACGTGCTGCGCTACGGCCAGGTGATCGGGCGCGCGCGCATGCGCATCGAGCCGGGCCGGCATGTCCACACGCACAACCTTGCGTTCGAGGAGCTGTCGTTCGACTACGAATTTCCCGACCGCGAGGCGGCTCTCGCCGCATGCAGCCTGAAGAATGTTGCCGACGTTTCTGGGTTATCCGCGCGAGGACGGCCGCGTCGGGACGCGCAACTACATCGCGGTGGTTGCGGCGAGCAACTGCGCCGCGCACACCGCCGAGCTGATCGCTGCGAGCTTCGAAGGCGAATCGCTTGCCGCCCAACGTGGACGGCGTGGCGGCGTTCCCGCACGGCGAGGGCTGCGGCCACGCCATCGGCCCGGACACCGAGCAGCTGCAGCGGACGCTCGCGGGCGTGCTGGATCATCCCAACGTCGCGGCCGCGATCATTCTCGGCCTGGGCTGCGAAGTGAACCAGATCGATCATTACCTCGGGCCGGGCGCGCCGCGATCGGATCGGCTGGTGGGCATGACGCTGCAATCGAGCGGCGGAACGCGCGCCACGGTGGAGGCGGCGCGCAAGGACGATCGCCGGGCTGATGGAGCGCGCCTCGGCGGAAAAGCGCGTCGAAACATCCGGCGTCCAAGATTGTTCTGGGCCTCAACTGCGGCGGATCGGATTCTTTTTCCGGGATCACGGCCAATCCCGGCGCTTGGGTGTCTGCTGCGACCTGCTGGCCGACGCCGGCGGTACCGCGGTGCTGGCCGAGACCACCGAGATTTTCGGCGCCGAGCACCTGCTGGTCAAGCGGGCGCGCAATCGCGCGGTAGCCGAGAAGCTGCTCGGCTTCATCGCCGGATACAAGAGCTACCTGAAGCGCTTCGGCGGCAGCTTCGACGACAACCCGACGCCGGGCAACAAGGAAGGCGGCTTGACGAACATCGTCGAGAAGTCGCTGGGCGCGGTGGCCAAGGCGGGAACGTCGCCGCTGATGGACGTCGTCGATTACGCCGAACGGATCGCAGCGCCCGGGTTCGTCTTCATGAACACGCCGGGCTACGATCCGGTCTCGCTGACGGGACTGGCGGCGGGCGGCGTCAACCTGATCGCGTTCACCACCGGCCGCGGCAGCGCCATCGGATTCCCCACCATTCCCGTGATCAAGATCGCGACCAACAGCGCCACTGTACCGGCGCATGCAGCGACAACATGGACATCAACGCGGGCCGCATCGCCGACGGCGATTCGAGCGTCGACGCAGTGGGACGCGAGATCTTCGAGATGCTGCTGCGCGTCGCATCCGGCGAGCGAACCTCGAGCGAGCGGCTGGGCCACAACGAATTTGTGCCGTGGCGGATCGGTCCGGTGCTCTAGAAAACGACGGCCCTACTTGAGCCTTGGGCCACTTCAACTGCGAGGCAGGAGACGGGCTTGAACGGAGCGCGATGTTTGCGGCGGGCGGCCTTGGATTGCTCCGACGCTTCCCGCGCGCCCGCGAACGCGCACACATCCGCCAGACGTGATCGCGTAGCTCGAAAATTGAATCGCGTCGGACGGCTTCAGCCGACAGACCGGCTGTCAGAATCCGCAGGCACAACGTGGGACCATCCTGGACGCGGACGCGATGCTCGGCCAGCAGCGACATGTCGGCGCTGAGCAGAAATTCCAGATTCTTCGAAGCCTTGCTGGGCCGCTCCCGCGGCACCACGCCCTGGAAGCGATAGCTGCGGATGTTGGCCTGCTGGCTGAAGCCCATATAGAGGAACTGCATGTGTGCCGCACCTTCGGGCGGCGCTATCCGGCGCATCCTCACGGCGGATGCGCCGGATGGAAACTGCGAAAAGATTGAGCAGGCCAGGCGCCTGCGTATTAAATCTTTATGCCAGATTGACTTGCTCGGCTTGCAGGCCCTTGGGGCCGCGCTTCACGACGAACGTAACGCGCGCACCTTCGTCCAGTGTGCGATAACCGCTGGACTCGATCGCCGAATAGTGAACGAAAACATCCTCGCCGTTTTCGCGCTGGATGAATCCAAATCCCTTGCCGGCATTAAACCACTTCACTGTACCTGTCTCTTTCATATTTCTCTTCTGGTTCTCTCTTTCTAGCTGTGTTCCTGACGTCTGGATTGAGGGCAGTCTGGCGAGCGGTCCTTTCGGATGCCCCTGAAACTGTTTTCAAAGGACGTTCAAGTATGTCAAAAGCTTCAGCCCAGCATATCACAGAAGAGAATGCCGAATAGGCCAGTCGGCGACGCCGGGTCCAGCGGTCGGGCGAGGCCTGTTCCGCAGTTCAGCGGATCTGGCCGAGCAGGACGTGCGCCTCTTTTTCCAGGGTCGCCGTGCATCGCGATGACCTCTTCAACTCCTGCTCGTCGGCGGCCTGGTGTCGCCGGCGCCCAGCAGCGCTTTGGCCAGATAGAAATGCGCGGGTTCCTGAGTACTTGGAGGCGGGCGCGGCGATGACGGCGCGCAGTTGTTCGATCGCCGCCAGGCCGATCGTTGCGTCAGCAGCAGAGCAAATCCCGAGGTAGAACCGCGCGGCAACGAAATCGGATCCACGCTCGACCAGCACGCGCAGCTCGTGGACAGCCGTGGCATAGTCGCGCTCTCGAATAGCTTTCCATGACGCTGCTGGAACCCGCGGGGATTCGGCGGGCGCGGGCGAGTAGGCAGGCGGTTCGAATTGCGAGCCAGCAGCTCCAGACGCTCTTCGGGGATGTGCCGATTGACCGGCGGGTGCGCGTTGGCGGTGCGGCCCTCGCCGGCCGCTTTGCGCGATTCCGATGCCAGCCACACAAACACGCCGACCGCGATGCACATGATCACCGCGGTGAAGCCGTAAATCGAAAACCAGAATTTGCGGATTGCGTTTGTTGACCACGGACGAGCCTGACGGATCGTGTCTAACTTTCAAGGTAGCAAGTTCAAGAGCAGCGATTGGTCGCCGCCGTGCACGGTGCTTGGTTATAATCAGGTCACCTTGACGACTCGGATGCGCGCGGCATTGCTGGTTGTGGCTTGCCGGCGGGGCGGTTGCTGCCGGCTTGATTGCCGGTGCATCGCTGGTCCATTCGCGAAAAGGCGCTGCCTTTGCGAGTCGCGATCCAGCCGGCGCAGATCGTGGCGGATGGTTACGACTCCGCCGTGCTCACCATCGAAGCCGACGTCGCGAAGCCGCCGCGAATTTCTTTTTCCGACAACGCGCACGGGATGGTGGTCGAAGACGTTCGAGCGAGGACGGCGCGCGATGGCACGCGCATGTTCGCGCGGGCGTTGTTCCGGGGCGCGTCGGGCTGCGGGTGGAGGCGCCGGGTTATCAGACGGCCGTACGCGGATCTCGAGCTGCTGCCGGACACGCGCGACAGCGCCGGCGACGGCACGCCCGATTTTCTGCGGCTCGATAGCGAGCACGACCGCGAGCAGTTCCGCCGCTGGTTCACGTTTCTGGCGGAGTCGCAGTATTTCCAGCCGGCCGCGGCTCGGCCGGCCGAGATCGACGACTGCGCCGCGCTGATCCGTTACGCGTATCGCGAAGCGCTGCATGCGCACGACGATGCCTGGGCCGATTCCGCGCGGCTGCCGGTGATTCCGGCCTTCGACTCGGTGGAGAAATATCAATATCCATTCACGCCGCTGGGCGCCGCGCTGTTTCGCGTCCGAGTCCGGGGCCTTCTCGGCAGGCGACATCAAGGACCGGACGTTTCTGCAGTTCGCCGACGCCAAGACGCTGTGCCGATTCAACACATATCGTGTCAGCCGAGACATCCGGCGCGCCCAACCGGGCGACCTGCTGTTCTATCGCCAGGAAACGAACCACGTGACGTACCACAGCATGATTTATCTCGGCGAGAGCCAGTTTCACAGGGACGGGCAACGCTACGTGCTCTATCACACCGGACCCGAGGGTTCGAATCCCGGCGAGATGCGGCGGCTAACGGTCGAGCAATTGCTGCGAATTCCCGCAGCCGGAGTGGCGGCCGCTCGCAGAGCAATCCGAATTTTCTCGGCGTGTGCGCGCTGGAACATTCTGCGGAGGCGGGCGGAGGAACCTGATGCTGGCACGGACTAAGCTGTTCCGGTTGCTGCGTGCTGTTCGCCGCGGCAGCCGCCGGGCTTGAGCCAGAGCGAGAACGAGCCGTACTTTTCGCTCTCGAGCTTCCGCACGTTCGGCTCGAACAGCAAGCCGCAAGTGGGCCTGAGCGCGTGGAATGTGGATTCGCTCGAGTTCCGCGTCTATCGCGTCCAGGATCCTGCTGAAGTTCTTCCAGCAGCTCGAAGATCCGCACCAGTTCGGCGGGCGCGCGCCGCAGCCGCCTCGCGAGCGGACGCTGCTGGAGCGAATCCACATCTGGAAGCACGATGTGCGGACGGACATCCGGCGATCGCTGCGGGCGCAATTCACCGAATCGCCCAGCGCGCATTTCGAGAGCCTGTTCCCGCGCCAGTCGAAGCCCACCGTCGCGAGCAAGGGAACACAGTACGCCGAAGCGCCGGTGCTGAATTCGCAGCAACTGGTGTTGTCGTTCGTGCAGCCAGTCCACAGCACGACGCGCTGGGATCGGCAGAATGTCGACCTGAACCTGCAGGACCAGGGCGTGTACCTGGTGGAGGCGGTTCGCAAGGACCTGCGCGCCTATACGCTGCTGATCGTTTCCGACATGGTGATGATCACCAAGATCGGGAAGCGGGCGGATCGTGAACATGGTGGTGGATCGCAATACCGGGCAGCCGCTCGAAGGCGTCACCGTCGCGTGCTCACGCGCGGCGGCGAAGCTGGCCGGGCGAGACCAATCGCCGACGGGATCGCGGAGATGCGCTGGCCCGACGCCGAAGGAAGGCGGCCTGCGAATCGTGGCGCGCAACGGCCGCGACGTCGCGGTGAACATCGTGCCGACCGGTCCCTACGGCCCGAACGCCGAACAGTGGATCGGGCTACATCTACACGGATCGCCCGGTGTACCGGCCCGGCCACACCGTGCACTTCAAGGGCGTGCTGCGCGTGCGCAAGCCGGACGGCTATCTGATCCCGGCGGGCCGGAGCGTCAACGTCGAAGTGAACGACTCCGATCAGAAACCGGTTTATCAGAAAACGCTGACGGTGAGCGCGAACGGAACCATTCACGACGAGATCACGTTCTCGCCCGCGGCCGCGCTCGGCAACTACTTCATCCAGGTGAAGTCCGGCGAAGGTTTCATGAGCGGCAACTTCGAAGTGCAGGATTACAAGAAGCCGGAATACGAGGTTCGCGTCACGCCCGCGAAGCCGCGCGTGCTTCAGGGCGAAAGCGTGCAGGCCACCATCGACGCGCGCTACTACTTCGGCGAGCCGGTGAGCGGCGCCAAGGTGAAGTACGCGGTCTACCGGCAGCGCTATTGGTTCCCGCTGTGGTACGAGCCGGATGACGAATCGTTCCAACCGCCGTCGCCTGACGATTCCGACGACGCCGGCGACCAGGTGGGCGAGCAGGAAGGACAGCTCGACGCCGACGGCAAACTGACCATCAACATCCCGACTTCGGTTTCCGATCACAAGATACGACTACCTGTATCGCGTGGACGCGCGCGTCACCGACGCGGCCAATCGCGAGATCACCGGCACGGGCTGGGTGGTGGCGACCTACGGGAGCTTCGTGCTGAACGTCTCGCCGCAGCCAGTATCTGTACGCGCCGGGAAGCCGCGCCACGTTCACGGTGCAGGCGCGCGATTACGACAACAAGCCGGTGAGCACGCGCGTCCACGTCGAGTTGCTGCAGTGGAATTATCGCGACCCGAGACGGTCGCAGGTCGAAGGGCGCGACGGACGTGCGATCTGGGCGCGGACGGCTCGGCGGAAGCTAGCTTGGACATTCCCGCGCAAGGCGGAACGTACCTGGTGCGGGTCAGCGCGCGTTCGCCCGAAGGCCGCGATCTGGAGGCGACATCGTACTTGTGGGTTTCCGGAAGCGGCGGCTGGAATTTCGGCGGCGGGCGCGAACGAGGCGGTCCAGATCATTCCCGATCAGAAGACGTATCGCGCGGGCGAGACGGCCAAGCTGCTCATCGTCGCCGGCCAGCCGAACACGCCGGTCTACGTCGCGGTGGAAGGCCGCGACGTGCGCCAGTACAAACTGATTCGCTCGCAGGATGCCACCGTCTCGTTCGAGATTCCGGTCACCGCCAAGGACGAGCCGGGAATCACGGTGACGGCCGGCGTTCGTGCGCGACGGCGTGTTTCACAACGGGTCGAAGTACCTGAAGGTTCCGCCGGTCGAGCACCAGTTGAACGTCAAGCTCGCGACCGACAAGCCGCAGTATCTGCCGGGCCAAACCGCGGAGTACAGCATCGACGTTACCGACGCGGACGGCAAGCCGGCGCCGCGCGCGGATTTGAGCCTGGGCGTGGTGGATGAAGCGATCTATGGAATCCGGCGCGACACCACCGAAGACATCCTCACGTTCTTCTACGGCCACGACTACAACCGCGTGTACACCGACAGCTCGCTCGCAATATTATTTCAACGGCGAGGCGGGCAAGCGGCGCATGCGTCTGGCCGAGCTGCGGCCGCCTTCGCGGCTGGCGCAGCTGAAGCCGGAGCGGCTGGTGCAAGCCGAAGATCCGGAAGGCGTTTCCGGATACCGCGTTCTGGGCCGCCGACGTGACCACCGACGCGTCGGGGCACGCGCGAGCCAAAGTTGAGTTTCCCGATTCGCTGACCACCTGGCGCGCCACGGCGCGCGGCAGTCACGCCCGACACCAAAGTGGGCGGCGCGGTGTTGAAGACCATCGTGCGCAAGAACCTGATCCTGCGCCTGGCGGTGCCGCGCTTCTTCGTGCAAGGCGATGAGGTGGTGATCTCGGCGCTGGTGCACAACTATCTGCCGGACGAGAAGACCGCGCGGGTGTCGCTGGACGTGCAAGGGCTGGACATTCTCGAAGGCGCGACGAAGGATGTGAAGATCCCGAGCCGCGGCGAGGCCAAGGTGGACTGGCGGGTGCGCGCGCGCCAGGTGCGCAGCGCGACGCTGACCGGCAAGGCGCTCACCAACGAGGAATCGGATGCGCTGGAGCTGGAGCTTCCGGTGAACGTTCCCGGCGTGAAGCTGTCGGAGGCGCACGGAGGATCGCTCGCGCCGGGCGGATCGGCGGCGTTCGATCTGACCTTCCCGGACAAGATCCAGCCCGGGTCGCGATCGATCTCGGTGCGCGTGTCGCCGTCGCTGGCCGGCTCGCTGTTCGGCGCGCTGGATTACCTCACTTCGTTCCCGTACGGCTGCGTCGAGCAGACCATGTCGAGCTTCCTGCCCAACATCGTCGTGGAGGACGCGGTTCGCAGCCTCGGTCTGAAGGTGCAATCTGGACGAGGCGGCGCTGCAGGAGAAAATCCGCGCGGGCCTGGATCGCCTGTACAGCTTCCAGCATGAAGACGGCGGCTGGGGCTGGTGGGAGACCGACGAGAGCCATCCGTTCATGACGGCGTACGTGGTGGCGGGCCTGGCGCAGGCGCAGTCGGCGGGGACGCAAGATCAACCCGGATGCGATCGCGAAAGGGCGTTGCGTGGTTGAAGAAGGATTTCGCCGCGGATCCGAAGCTGGCGGCCGATCTGCGCGCGTACATGCAGTATGCGCTGGCCGTGGCGGGACAGCCGGATCCGGCAGCGCTCGGGCAGGTTTACGACAAGCGATCCAGTCTTTCGCCCTACGGCATGGCGCTGCTTGGGCTGGCGCTCGAACAAGCTAAGGACGCGCGCGCGGCCGAGATCGCGTCGGCGCTCGAACAGAAGGCGCAGCAGGATCAAGAGCAGGCCTGGTGGACCGCGACGCGCGATCGAGATGCTCGACTTCTCCGAGGACGTGACGCCGGAAGCCACCGCCTACGTGGCGAAATTCCTCGCGCACCAGCACAAGGACAGCCCGCTGCTGCCCAAGGCCGCGCAGTGGCTGATGAATCATCGCAACGAAGGCTACTGGTGGTCGTCCACCAAGCAGACCGCGATGGTGATCTACGGGCTGATCGACTACCTGAAGACGACCAACGAGCTGAAGCCGAACCTGACGGCGACGGTGTTGGTGAACGACAAGCCGGTGTTGACGCGCAAGATCGATCAGGCGACGAGTCTGAACGTGCCCGAGCTGGTGCTGGATGAGAGCAAGCTCGCAGCCGGGAGCCAATCACATTCGCGTGACTGGCAGCCGGTCAGGGGCGGCTCTACTATTCGGCGCGCGCCGAATATTATTCGACGCGAGCAGCGCTTCCAGAAGACCGGCACCGTGTCGCTGAACCTGCTGCGCGACTATTTCCGCCTGGCGCCGACGAAGAACGGCGACAAGATCGTGTACGACACGGCGCCGCTCGACTGGACCCGTCGCGCCGGGCGATATCATCGCGGTGCGGCTCACGGTGACCGGATCGGAGTGGAAATACCTGATGCTCGAAGATCCGATTCCGGCCGGGCACGGAGTTCATCGAGCGCGACAACCTGTACGAGCTGCGCAATCGCCCGCCGTGGTGGGCCTACTTCTTCACGCGCCGCGAGCTGCACGACGATCGCATGGCGATTTTCCAGACCTATTTTCCGCGGGGCCAGCAGCAGTATTTCTACCTGCTGAAAG
This sequence comes from Terriglobia bacterium, assembly GCA_963792065.1. Taxonomy (GTDB): domain Bacteria; phylum Acidobacteriota; class Terriglobia; order Bryobacterales; family Bryobacteraceae; genus Palsa-89. Next base: position 2,305,678 of record CAWBUU010000001.1, on the reverse strand, counting down.
TGGTGAATCCGGGCGTGTTCCAGGTGAGTCCGGCGCGCGTCGGTCCGATGTATCAGACCGGACGTGATGGCGACCAGCGAGAGCCGCCGGCTGGAGGTGAAATGATGCGCTCGCTTCGGTGGCTGGCTCTGTTCCATTTGTCGGCGAACGCGGTTCTGCTGTGGCTCGGTTACTACTGGCTGGGACTCGGCGAGGGGCGCGCGTCGGCGCTGGCGTGGAGCGCGTTTGTCGCGCTGGTCGTGGTGCTGCTGGGCTGCTCGACTTATGGAGCGGCGTTGGTGTTCTTCCGCGAGGAGGCGAGCCGGCGCGCGCGCGGCGGCGTGGCGGACGGCGCTGCGAAACCTGCTGCCGCTGGCGATCGCGGCCGTCGCGGTGATCGTCGTCTACTATTTGCTGGACCGATGGGCGGACTACAGTTCCAAGCCAGCCTCGACGCTCGCGTCGTACCTGACGCTCAAGTTTCGTAAGCCGGTGAAGCCGTCGTCGGTCCTGCGCGCGTTCAATGTCGCGCTGTGGCTGGTGCGCTGGGCGATCGTGCCGGTGCTGCTGTTGCCGATGTTGTCCGCGATCGCCTCGGGCGGCTGGCGTGGCTTCCGGGCTTTCGGCGCGCTGACGCGCAAGTGGCTGTACTGGATCGAAGCGCCGCTGCTTCTGGTGTGCGCCGTCGCGATTCCGCTGAAGCTTCTGGGATGGGTTCCGCAGGTTGGCGGCTTCGGGATGGAGACGGTCAGCTTCGTTCTGCGCGCTGGCGTCGCTTATTTGCTTTTCGTCGCGGCCTGGCTGACGCTCGCCTTCGTGACTTCCGGCGGCACGCCTGCGTCTCACCCAAGCTAAGACGGCCGGTTCGCCATAACGCGCGACCAGACTCGCTACGAACGCAGTTGCGTCGGCATAGGCACGGCGTGCAGCCGCCGCGGAACTGGTCCCGCGCAGTTCTGCATCCGAGGGAACGCGCGGCGTTCCTGATCCGCGGCCGGAGGCGAGAAAGTTCACCAGTCCCTCGCGAAACCACAGCGGGAGGTCACGGGCCGTTTGCGATTCCACGAGAACGTGCATAAGCTCGTGCGACAGCGTCGATTCGAGCGCGTCGCGGCTCGCGCAAGACGGCGACCGGCTGCAAGTGAATCCGCCGGCCCTCGGTGTGCGCCGCCACCCAGCCCGGCTCGCCCGTGGCATTGCGAAACGTGTCGAGGTCGGGATAGACGCGAATCTCGATGTTCGCGGGCATCGGCCAACCGTGTGCGCTCGGTAGCTCGTTCGCGCTAGCCGCTCGGCGGTCGCGAGTACGATGCGATCCTGATCCGGCTGCGTGGTCATCAGCGCGATGGTGTCGCCGCCGAGCCGTTGCCACGATAGCCCGCGCCCGGTGAGACCGGTCACCGTTCCCGGATAGTAGAAGGCGAGAATCTCGCGATAAGATCGGCCGGCGATCCCCATCTGATCGGCGCCGTTCTGGCACAGACCGACACCGTGCCCGGAACCGGCGCCTTCGAAGACCATGCGGCCATTCGAGGAGCGAACCGTGTAGTAGTCGCTGCGGATCGTGTTCCAGCCGAGCTCGCGTCCGATGGCGAAGCGAAACGATCCGGCGCTGATCCGGATCGACTCGCCTGCCCCCGTGCAAGAGCAGCGTGGCGGCGCGATCCGAGGGCGTGCGATCGAGAATCGAAATTCGCTCCAGCCTGTCCGGCGCGCGCAGGCCCGAGCGTCGGAGCGCGTTCACGATCTCGCGCGGGTCGCCACTCCATCGCCAAGCGGACTTCCCTGCCCGCGCGCAGTATTGGTCGGCGTGCGTCTTCAGATATGGCGCCGCCTGGTCGGGCCAAACCGCACCGGCATCCTCGGTGCGGCCACCGCAGTCGCGCGTGTAGGGCGTGAAAGCGAGCTTGCCCTGGTACCAGAGCAACTCGCCGGCGGTCTTGTTCGACGGCGGATTCGAGCCGCGCCGAAGCAGCGTTCAGTTCCAGGCGCTGGCAATGCGTGGTGTCGCAGAAATCGAAACCTTCGGCGCGATGGCGGCCGCGCATCTTCACTGCGTAGGTTCGAGCAGCGACCGCCATTGCCTTGAGCGCTTCGTCGGATCGAAAGACGCTGCTCTCGCCGGCGAGCGCGGCGGTTACGTAGCGTTCGAGCGGCATGTCGACGATCTTGGTTCCGCTGCCCGAGCGGATCTGGACTCTTCAAGGTGACTGCCGCAGCGGTCAGCGCCGACGCGAACGCTAATAAGGCGACGAGCCGCCTCACAGGCGCCCCGCATGATGCGCCGCGAGTATTCGTCCCGCGATGGGCGCTGCGTCCGCGCCTCCGGAACGGCCCGGCAGCATGACTGCGACGACAACCTCGGGCGCGCGGCTCGGAAGAAATCCCGCGAACCACGCGACGGGCACGCCCGCATCCGTCACTATGCTGCCCGTTTTGCCGGCTACCTTTGCGCCAGCGACGCGCGCATGCTGCGCGGTGCCGAACTCCACCGCGCCTTCGAGTCCCGCAAGGATCGGCCTCATCTCCGGTGTCCCGATCTGGAGAGTGAGCAAACGGTATGCCATTGCCAGCTCAGCCACAGTTACGATGATTCCGTCCTCACCCAGAGCCTGAAGCCGCTGCGCATCGATGGTGCGCGCAGGGAGCACACGTCCGGCGGCCTCGTCGCCTGCCATCAATCCGCTCGGCGATGCGAAGCCATAAGCTTCCAACACGCGCGCCAGCTCACCGGGAGCAAAACGCCGCGCAACTTCTGCCACAAAACAATTGCACGAGTACGCGATCGCAGTGTCGATCCTCACGGGAGCATCGAGGGGCGGATGAGAACAGTCCAGCGAGCGGCGGCCGATCGTCAATCGGCCAGGGCAGGGGAAGGAAAATCCGGCATCGAGCTTCGCGCTCTTCAGCAGAGCCGCCAGCACCAGCGGCTTCAATGTCGATCCGGGCGGCGTCAACGATCTCGCGGCGACTTGGGCGCCACTCGCCGCGATCAACCGCCGCGCGCGAACGTCGACCAACAGCGCAGCGCCGCCGGGCGCGCCGATGAACCGGTCGAGACTTGCGATCTCTCCAGCACGGGCCAACCCACCTAGCAACGCAACGACTGCCTGCCTGCGCAGCATCCGCTTCGATTGTACTGCGCAAGTTAGTCGATGATGAAGATTACTTCATGCTAGTATGGCCGCAGGCCGACAAGGTCGAATCCAGAGGAGAAGATCTATGAGATCAAATATCAATCTTCGTTTGCTGGGGTTCGCGTTTGCTCTCGCTTTTCTTCCCGCAACAGCGTTCGCGCAAGGTACGCTCAAATGCGAATCGAACGACGGCCGCCGCAATTATTGCGGCAGTTACGATGCCGGCGAGGTCAGATTCGATCGCCAGATCAGCGGCTCGCCGTGCATTGAGGGCCGAACCTGGGGCGTCGATGGCCGCGGTCTGTGGGTGGATCGCGGATGCCGCGCCACGTTCATCATCCGCGGCAACTCGAACCGCGGCGGCGACAGGTATCGCGGTGGGGGTGGCGGCGGGCCGGACATCGTCAAGTGTGAATCGAACGATAGTGGGCGTGAGTACTGCGGGAGCTACCGCGCCGACCAGGTCAGGCTGGATCGCCAGATCAGCGGCTCGCCGTGTATCGAGGGCCGATCCTGGGGCGTCGATGGGCGCGGACTTTGGGTGGATCGCGGATGCCGCGCCACGTTCGCGATCCGCGGCGGCTCGGGCGGAGGCGGGTTCGGCGATCGCGGCGGAGGTTTCGGCGGCGGCGGAGGAATTCCCTATGAGTCGCGTGTCAGGGTGGACACTTCAGGGCATGGCAACTTCAGCGGCGACCGACAGTCGGTGCGGATCACGCGCGGTTGGGTGGACACCACGGGACAGGCCTACGTCGCACTGAGCGGTGAGGGCAACTTCAAGATCACGTTCCGCGGACCAGCCGACACGCGCGACGGCCGGAATTTCACGATGCGAATCACGGACTCGGATCGAGGCAATGCGAGCGGCAGCGCAACGTTCCGGCTGAACGGCGATCAGAATGAAGTGCAGTCCATTAGCGTGAGCGGCCGGCTGAATGGCCGATCATTCAGCGGAAGCTTTTCACGCTAGCGTAGCCGATGCATCAGTCCGGCAAGTGCGCGAGCTAGACCGGGAAGAATTCCGTTTCGACGCCTGCGCTATGCAGGATCGCCCAGAGGCCGCACAGACCGAGCAGCAGCACGATCCCCGCGGTTATGCGGGCCCTGCGCGCGGTGTACTGATCTTCCAGCGATCCTCGATACAGCTCAGGCCGCACCAGTCCCGTGACGCCGGTAGCGGCGAACAGTCCCGCGACGAGCAGTCCCAACGCATTGGACATGACCTGAGTATCGGCGTTTGCGTGCGGCGGCGTTAGTGCCGGGAGCTGGTCAACTACACGCCGGCCTCCGGAATGTCATACACTTTGTATAACGATGCGCTTTGAATGGGATTCGAAGAAGAATCGAATCAACCAGGCGAGGCACAACGGCTTGGATTTTGAAACGGCAGCTCGCGTGTTCGACGATCCCAACGTGGTTCTGCTGCACGACCGCGTCATTGATGGCGAACAACGGTGGCATGCGATCGGGGCCGTTTCCGAGGCTCTACTGTTAGTTGTGCATATGTATCGTGAGGACGATGGCAATGGCGAAGAAATCATCCGCATCATCTCGGCGCGGGAAGCGAATCAGCGTGAGCGCCGAGTCTATATTCAACAAGCCGCCGAGTAAGCGGCAGAAGGCCGTCCTGGAGCGCATTGCGAAACGTCAGGCGGCGGGCGACGATTCCGGCATTGACTATTCGGACATACCCGCGTTGACCGACAAACAACTGGCGCGCTTCCGGCGAGCGCCCAAAGTGTTGGTGGCCGCTCGCCTGGACCGGGACGTGTACGACTGGCTCAAGAAGTACGGCGATGGCTATTCGACTCGCATCAACCACATCCTGCGAGCGGTGATGTCAAGAGCGCACTAGCGGCGCAAATCGTCGTGGTGGGCCCGACAGAACTCGAATCTGTGACCTCTACCGTGTCAAGGTAGCGCTCTAACCAACTGAGCTACGGGCCCGGGTACTTCCCAGATACGGCGGAAGCCCTTCTAATATAACATCGTCGCGACGCCGCCCGGCCGCTCGCGTAGCTCGATCGGTTCGCAATAGACTTAAGGCAGGCCATTCTCTTTCCTCCGTTTCTCCGTTGCCCCCGCGCCCCTTCTGCCGGCCCTTTCGATGGCCTACCAGATGGGATTGACCGCGGCGTTGGCTAAAGTCGAAAACGGCTGTCAAGTGTCCGCATTGCCACCGGAGGCTGATCCAGCGCGATGATCTCTGGCGAGCGTTTCTGATCAGCGGCCCCGGTCTGCTAAAATCAATTCAAACGGCGGTTCGGGTCCCAGTCGTTTTATGGCCAGGTAGCTCAGCTGGTAGAGCGCAGCCCTGAAAAGGCTGGCGTCGGCGGTTCGATTCCGTCCCTGGCCACCACATTCCAAAAGAGTTATCCTGTTTAAGACTTATTCCAGAAAAGGCAAATGGAACAGCCAATTTTTTCGTCTAGGACCAATCGAAGCCAGTACTTACCGCCGACATCTCAACCTTTGCAAACCCCAAACAGGGCTGCGCTCAACCAAACAGCGATTCCCAGAAGCAACGACTTAGCGAGAAGACCACGCGACCGACAAAAGAGCACGTAGAAGGCTCACACCAGACGCTGTTCCACTCAAAGCCTACGCGAGGGCCTCACACTCCGAGCGCAACGCAGAAGGAATCAGCTTCGACAGGGTAGGTCACGTTTGGTGCGTCTATCGTGACATATCTTTGCGCGGTGCGGTAGGCCAGCGCCCGCCACGTCTCTCCCAGAAAGAGAACCCTCCGCTCCATTGGTGGCATCATCGTGTGGTGGCATCATCGTGCTGACGGCCCGGCATCCGGGGTGGTGGATGGCGCGTAAGAAGTTTTGATTGAAGATTTTACGGGCGATGTGCTATAGCTTGTTAGACATCGAGCCAAGTGTGCGAGTTCGCCTCATCGTGCGTAGTGTGTTTTGGTGGAGAAAAGACGATAGACGGATGCGTCCTGGCCGCAGACGACCATGATCAAAGACGAGGATCTCCCGGAACTGCAGCGGTTCCGGGCCGCAGAACGAAAGCTTCCCATCCACCCCAATCCGTCTTTTGGCCCGCTCGTTGTCGCGAACCAGAATGAAGAAATCCCGATCCATCGCTGGTTCCGGCTCAAGGAAAGCTTCTCGCCGCGGCTCCTCGATGCGATTCTGACGGTCCTTTATAAAGAACGACCGGCAACGCTCACCCTACTGGATACGTTCGCCGGCGTCGGCACAAGTCTGCTCTCGGCGCAGCTCCTCCCCGGGACCATCATCAATGCGATTGGCATTGAGCGTAACCCGTTCATCGCGTTCGCCGCCAAGACCAAACTCCGCTGGCACGAGATACCGGCGCGACAACTCTTAAAAGAAGCGGAGCACGTCATCGACCGAGCAGACGAACGCCTGCGGTGCTCCCCACGTTGAGTAGTATCCGCACCGGGCGCTGCATCTCCCTGCATACGAGCCGCAAGCTCATTGGGATTCGTGACGCTATCAAGCAAGGGAAGAACCCGGCGATCCGCGACGCCCTGCTCCTCGGCCTTGCTGCGGCGATCGAGCCCACGAGCAAGATTCGACGGGACGGTCGTGCGCTACGCATCATTGAACGGCAGGGCACCAGGATTGTACCGACGCTTATGGCGCAATGGAGCGCGATTGCCAGCGACTGCGAGAAGACGAAAGCTCGGTTGCCGCGCCCTACGCTGCCGCTCTTGCTTGAAGGCGATGGCCGAGAACCGCAGAAACTGGGAATCCTGCCGGACTCCGTTGATTTGGTGCTGACGTCGCCGCCGTACCCGAACAATATCGACTACAGCGAAGTGTATAAGCTAGAACTCTGGATGCTCGGGTTTATCAAAGATGCGGACGATTTTCTCAGCTTGCGGCGACAGACGTTCCGCAGCCACCCGACCTGCGCGGCGCCGGAGCAAACGCCCGATTTTCTCGCAGCCATGAAGACGGGGCTGCTGATGAGCACGCTCCATCCGATCTTTGCGCGAGCAGAAGTGGACCCTGCACGGTTGCGCGTCTTCGAAGGATACTTTTCTGACTTGTGGACGACACTCAAGAACGTCTTTACGTGCCTCAAGCCTGGTGGCCATGCCGTCTTCGTCGTCGGCAACTCCCTGCATGGCACGACTGAAGGGGCGTATCTTCTCCCCACGGACCTCGTGATTGCACAGATGGCGTCGCCGCTCGGGTACGTCGTGAGCGATACGATTATCGCGCGCAACCTCCGCCGACGGCTCTCGGGGAATCACTTCTTGCGCGAATCACTGGTCATTCTCCAAAAACCGCGCGGGTGACCATTCAAGGCCATGGCTGCGAACGACCGATTACAATTTGAAGCTTCGGCGTACCTCCAGACGCTCATCGGTCGAGAGCTGATCCGGACGCAGGAAGCCGCCGTCGTTGAGCTCGTCAAGAACTCGTACGATTCGGGAGCGCAGAGCGTCATCGTCCGGGTGACCACGCCGACCGAGAAGCGCGTGGGCACTATTGAAATCATCGATGACGGAAGCGGGATGGACCTCCCGAAGATCCGCAGGATCTTCATGGTCGCGGGGTACAGTGAACGCCCGGACGAGGTTGATAACGACCGTGTTCCTACCGGAGAAAAAGGCATCGGTCGCTTCGCGAGTGACCGATTGGGCAGCCAGCTCGTCGTGGAGACCAAGACCGCGGGCCAAACGGAAGGTATCGTCGTCGATATTGACTGGAACGCGTTCGCGAACCGCAAAAAGAAATTCAACGAGATCACCGTCCCGTACCACCGCCGGGCCATCGTTGGCATGACCAAGGCCAGCAGCGGGACACGATTGACCATTACGGGATTGCGCGAGATGTGGGAACGGAGCAATATCGAGAGTTTGCGGGAGGTACTCGCGCAGCTCCTAAACCCGTATGAGACGCCCAAGGACTTCACCATCACCCTCGACGTCCCGGGATCGGAGAAACTCTCCGGCGCGATTGTCCCGGTGCAGATCAAGGACGCGGACTTCGAGCTCCGCTTCAAGCTGAATGCCAAGGGTGAGCTGGAACGCAAAATGCGTACGAACGGCGAGCCTGCAGTCGTTGACGAGACCTCTCTTCCGGACACCAAACTCCTGGCCGGCCTTACGGGGCGCGTATTCTATTTTCGGAAGCGACCGCCAAAGCAAAGTGTGCATGGGCGACCGCCCGGCATGTTTATCTACCGTGACGGCTTTCACGTCGAGCCCTTCGGGAGCAGGAAGGCTGATTGGCTCGGCATCGCAGAACATCGCGCTAAGCGCGCGGGGCACGCGCACGTTGTGCCGACCAGACTTTTCGGATTTCTCTCGATTTCCCGCACGAAGCACGCACAGCTGCAGGACACGACGAGTCGCGAAGCCCTCATCGATAACGACCAGGCGCGCGCGCTCGTGCATTTGCTCCGCAAAGAAATCGTCGACTTTCTGGAAGACCAAATCCGTGTCGCTGTGGACGCGCCGCGCTGGGCGGAGAACCGCGCCAAAGCAGAGGCCCTGCTCCAGCAGGCGCGGTTCCAGGCGCTCAACGTCATGTCCTCCGGGGTTGCCCACGAACTCCCGTCAGCCCTTACAAGCGATTCGCGTCGATGCTGGCAACATCGACACGCGGTTGCGACAGTTGGGTATCGATGACAACATCATCAAGGCATCGCAGCAGAGCATCGATGTCAGCATTGAGCGCATCAGCCAACGGATACAACTCATTTCCGAGTTGACGGGAAACCGCCTCGACGTCCAAGAGCGGGCGAACCTGAGCCAATTCGTGGACGAGGAGTGCAAACAACTCGATCCGCAGCTATCGGAAAAAGGCATCCGGCTTACGCTAACGCTGCCCAAGACGCATATGGCGGTCGTGAGCGAACAGCTCGTGCGCATGATCGTGAAGAATATGGTAGAGAACGCGATCCATGCGCTGGCCAAGGTCACAGACGGGCGCGCCCGGACGATCAAGGTTAGCCTGACCGGTGCGCGCGGCCGGCACCTTCTCACGGTAGAAGACAATGCCATGGGCGTCCCCAAAGAGATCGAGGACAAGATCCTGCATAAGTTCGCGACCCAAACCACGGGCGGCATGGGCGTGGGGCTCATATCTGCCAACTCTTGTTAAAATCGCACCATGGAGCGATCGCGTTTACGACGAAGCCAGGCGTCGGCACGACCTTCACCGCGACGTTCGTTGACCAGGAGGTAACGCCTGCCGTACCGAGTGCTAATAGTTGATGACGAAGAAATCGTTCTCGGGGCGTTTCAACGCGCCCTAGAGATGGAGGATTATGCCGTCACGACCGCGACGTCCGGTGCGCAGGCGCTGCAGCTGTGTGAACGGAACTCATATGACGTGCTCGTGCTCGATTTCATCATGCCGAATATGGATGGCATCGAGCTTTTGGTGCGGATACGCAAGCTCCAACCGCACATTCGGTCCATCGTCATTTCCGGCCAGCTCAAAGCAGAAGTCGACGAGAAACACTTGGGCAAGCAGCTTGGTGAATGGGTCGAGGCTGACCTGTACCTGCACAAGCCGATCTCGGCGGACAAGCTCAAGGAATCCCTCGCCATTGTGCTCCAGCAGGATCATGAACAGAAGGACTGGCACTCGCTGGCGAAGGACGCGGTGAAGGGACGAAAGACCAAGCTGAGCGTCGCGAAAACCGCGGCGAAGAACCTCCGGGCTCACAAGAAAAACAAGAAGTAAGAACGCTTTAGCTCCCTATGGCTCATTGTTTTTTCGACACATGCGCCCTGAAGCATCGGTATATCACCAGCCCGTACCGTGCGCGGGTTAATCGCGTCATCGGGAACCAGCACAACACGTCGTACATCGCTGACCTCACCATTCTGGAAATGCCCTCCGCGTTCGGCGGGCACTGCCGGAAAGAAAGCTTGAAGCTCGCCGCGTACGATCTCATGGACCTCCGGTTTATGGAGGACGTCGCCAAGAAACGATTCCTGGTCCTGCCGACGAACAAGCTCAACGTCCTGCGCGCCAGGAACCTCCTCCGGCTCGGGGGCGTGATTCATCAACGCGCCATGGGCAGCGGTGATGCGCTCATCGCCACGTGCAGTCTCGATCTCGCGCAAGAACTCAAGGAACGCATCCAGTTCTTTACTGCCGATTGGACACTCTACACCGTCCTCCGGCAAATAGACGCGTTCACGGCAGCGATGACACTGCAGTACCTGCTCCCGACAAGAGATCCGAGCATACCAACGACCACCTGAGTGCGCTGTTGCGCTCGTAAACCATGCCGGTCCTTTGGCCCGTCAGGTTTATTGGCGCCATCCCCGGGATTGCCACGCGCGAGCCTCAACAACACTGGACATCTACCAACAAAGCATCCCCGAAAGCCAACGACAAGCAGTCGACAAACTCACCGCCCTTTAGTGCGCTTTTTCAGCCCCAGGTTTGTCTGACCCAGTCGAGGAGTTGCTGTTCTCGTTGTTCGACTTGTGCTGCGCCCCACCCGTCTTTTTCGATGGTCTGCGCGACCTCTGTGGCGGCGTGTAATCCGGTGTTGCGGTACGCGTCGACTTTGTCGGCGGGCTTTTTGTCGTTGAGCGTGGAGTTGAGTCCTGGCGGAAGGAGGAGCAGGTTGCCGAGGAAGTGGACGTAGGGTGCGCCCGTGGATTGTGGCTGGATGTGTTCGATGGAGTGCGCGGCTGACTGTTCCCAGATGCGCTCCCATTGCTCATTGGTGATGCCTCCGTGGGCGTGGTCTTCTTCATACCGGTACATGAGGTACCTGAGTTCTTCTTCCCATCCTTCGTAGCAGTTCGTTTTCTTGATGTTTTCGACTGCCCAGTCGATGCTGTGTTCCCGGTCATCGCTCCCGATGCGCAGAAGTCGTGCTTCGGCGGTCGCGGCTGGTAAGTCGGTGTTGACGCAATCCCACGCGAGGCGCACATATTCGCCGACTTGTGTTCTCGCGTCTTTGTGGCAGAGGCCGAAGACCCGGAACGAGATTTTCTCCCAAGTCGCATACAGCGTGGCTTTTTCTGTCGGTGAAAAGTTAGCGACGCCGATGGCGACGGCGAGGAGTCGGGCGTGCGCGATCCTGGTTACTGCACGGGAGCGGTGGGTGGTGGTCAAGAAGTCTTCAACGGCTTGTGCAACACGGAGAACCCATCGTGACGTTTCAATGGTTTTGGCGGGGTCGGTCCCGCATTGCTTCGTGAGGCTCTCCACGGCTTCTTCTTCGCCGAGTGCTTTGCTGCGTTGATTGCCGGACTTGAGGGTGGCGGCGAAGCGGAGTGCTTCCGTGCTGAGCCCTTGCCGCAGGCCGATGGTGGTGTAGATGCCTTCCCAGATGCCGTGCAGTTCCGCGATGATTTCGCTCTTGTTGCCGGACCCGTGTTCGAACGCGATGCCCATCAGGAGGCTCTTGAGTCGGTCCAGCCAGGGGACGGCGAGGCCGCGGCTGTTAAGGACCTCGAACACTGTGTAGACTGTTGCTTCGTCGTCGATTTCGTGGAAGATGAATGTGAGTCGGTTCTTGATGATCCCGGTGAGCTGAATTAGATCTTCCCATCCGTTTACGAACTTGGTGCAATCCTTGATCGCCGTGAGTAGGGCGCGATCAGCGATTGTCTTCGCCACGCTGGGTTCAGACGCCTTGCCGTGACGAAGATAGTCGGCAAAGTACCCGTTTGGGTCGTGGTTCATCTGCAACAGAATCAGACTGACCTCGTCCTGCTTAATCAGAATCCCTTGGAGTTCACCAGCCAGTTTGGATTCGCCGAGCGCGAGCTGAATTGCCTTGAGCAGTACGACCAGGGTCGTTAATCGTTGCTGCCCGTCAACCACCTCAATGACGGAGTACTCATCCGTCACGATGGACTTGAGGCCACGGTTCAGCCCGACCACAGTGGCCATGAAATGCCGTTGGTCTGCGCGCGTGCGCAACCGCTCAATATCTTCGAACATGTCTTGGCGCTCTTTGGAACTCCACGAATACGACCGCTGGTACTGCGGTATCCGAAATAGCCGATTCGCGAAAAGATCAGAGAGCGTGAGGAACTTCGGCTGGATCAGCACGACAATACTCTAGCAATCTGCGACCGTCCAGGGCTATTTCAAACCTATAATCGGAAGACAATCCCGAACGTGAAGGAGCACTCGTGAGCATGGACTTGCTAGCGCACCTGGATAAACTGCGCGCGGAACTGGAGTCGTTCTCCTGCCGACCCCGAACGCTCGTGCCGGACCTCGTCTTGGTCGCACTCGCCACGGATCTGTTGGAAACTGGAATTGCCGTCCTGGAAACGGCGGGATCACGGTTGCCGCACAAAGCATTCGCCAATGCAAGGCTCGCGTTTGAAACGGCGCAAAATATCCTAGTTCTGGCTACGCACGAAGACTATGCGCTCGCTGGATGCATCGCGTGGGTGTATTTTGAATCGAAAGACGCGAGTTGGCGTGCAGCACTCGAACAGCGGCAGTCGGGGACAAGCATGACTCCAGACGCATGGCTTGACAGGCAAGTTCGCGAGATGGGGACTACCTGGAACAAATTCTCACCGCACCAAGACCACATGTTGCAGGACGCCCTCGCGAGAGTGCGACGGGATCAGAAGAAGAAGCCTGACAACTGGCTGCACGAAACCATGACGGCACGGCAGCATCGAGCGTACGAGCTATTCTCAGCCGCGGATGGCGGCGCTGCACCAGCCGACACGGTGATCCTGAATCACAAGATGTACGAAGTACTCTGCCGAGAAACCCACGTTCGACCACGCCTCGAATCCTTCGGGATCATCCACGACCGCGAGAACGATACGATACGCATCGACATCCTTCCAAGAAACGCGAAAACCGCACGACGCTCGGTCGTTGGAGGCACGGAGCTGTCTATTGCGGAAGGTATCACTGCGTTGCGCTGGCAACGTCAGCAAGGACTTCAGGAATGAACAACACTATGGGGCTGCGCTCATCGGCGGGTTGGGCTGCGCTCTCCGACGGGTGACCTGTTCCAAACCTGTTCCAATAATTTGGCGATGAAACAGCGAAATACGGGCGGTAAGTAATTGAAATAAAAGACTTACAGGTTTTCGAGCGTAGACCTGAAAAGGCTGGCGTCGGCGGTTCGATTCCGTCCCTGGCCACCACTCTCCGCTTGGCAATCCGTGGCGACAACCACATCACGAACGCTGTCGTCCGTTAACGTGTCAGCATGTCCCAGCGCGCTCCGGCCTTCTGCAAGAACTTCGGGACGTCGCGCCCGAGGAGCAAGCCTTGCCTCACGAGCGGCTGCGCCGCGGTCTCCACCTTCTTCAAGTATTCTTCGCGGCTCGAGTAGCGCTCCTCGATCGACAAGCGCGGATCGCCGGACTTTTCGCGCTCGGCGCGGGTGCGGGCGAACGGAATCATGGAACCCACCATGTCGAACATCGCATCTGGAGCGCCGATTTTTGGATCGCGCAAGTTCCAGCCGGTATAAGTCGCCAACGGGACCACCTGATCGGGCAGCCGGACCCCGGAGGTCTCATTGCCGTCCTGGTCGACTTGCGGTATCAGAACTGTATATCGGCCTTTGATCTTGGGCGGCTCGAACGCGATAATGCCCTTGCTCGTAAAATCAGGCCCGTAGTCGAGCCGGAACACAGGCGTCGGCTCTTTCGGCAGCGCGATGCCGGGGATCTTCGGAAAATTGAGCGCGCGCGTCTCCACCAGGTTGTCTTTCGCGACGCGTGGAATCTGCGAGTCGGGCGGCTCCGTGCCGTTGGTGATCCAGTTATTCATCGCCACCAGCAGAGCGCGCATCACGAAGCGATAGTCCGCTGGATTGGGAGTGTTCTGGGTGATCGTCCGCTCGGGCCGCGCGTTCGCGCCATGCTGCGTGCCCGCCAGATAGTAGATGCGCGTCGTCGAGACCGGCGCAACGTCCTTCTTGCCATCGAGCGTTGTGTGGATGAGCGAAGTGGCACGGCCCCAATACTCGAACGAACCGTTGGTGTAGAAAATCTTCGGAACGACACCGGCTTTGGTGGCGCGGGCGAGCACGGAATCGGTTACGCCTTGGTCTGTCTCCGGGGCGTCGGTGAACGGGAATCGATCCACTGCGTAGAGCAGGTTGACGCGCGGCATACCGTCGCGCGACGGCTGCGCAAAACGATAGTTGAAGTTGCCGCGTGCGGCGCCGGCCACATGCGGCCACAAGCCGTCGAATACTTTGCGGCCCTGCTCGTCGGCGTTGAAGCCGTCGTAGAGAAAGTTTCGCAGGAATCGTCCGCTCTGCGAAGTTCCGAATCCGATGGCGCGCTTCACCTCGCCGTTTTGCTTGATGTAGGAAATGTAGTCGCGAATCGCGACCGGCCCCAGTCCGGCCACGGCTGGATCCTTGCCCGCATAGATAACTTCGTAAATCCGGCCAGGCTCGAAGCCCGCGGGGTATTCGATATGCGCGCCGTCTTCGCTGAAGTGCCATTGGTCGCGCGCGATGGTGGTGCGCGGCCCATCGATCTCGTCGCGCACCGTCAACGTTCCGCCTTTCAGATCGGCGACCGCGTACGGCACTTGCGCACGGTCTCCGAGCGATTCGGTTGTGGTCCGCTTCTGCGTGACGATCTGCGACCGCACCGGTCCCGTGATCCCCTTGATCACAGGCGCGTAAAGGTGCATCAGGTTTTCGCGATTCGGAATGTCCCACTCCCAGCCCACCCACACCAGCGTGTAGCCGGCCTCGAACAGCATGGGATCGCCGAAGTCGCCGCGGGTGCGAAGCTGGCCGCCGGGCGCAAGATCGAACATGCCCAGCATGCCTTTGCCGCCGCGATTGGAAATTTCGAGCAGTGCGGTCCCATTCGATTTTGCGGGATCTTTCGGCCGCAGCACATATAGATCGGACGAGAACTCCACCAGACCTTTGGCGTTGGTAGGCGCGTGATCGATATCGCGGATGATCTTGTTGTTCGGGTTCTTGGGATCGACGGCGAAGTAGACCTTTCCGGTGATGCGCTCGTAGTTCACCAACGGAAGGTCGACGCGCTCGATTACTTCCACGCGCGTGACCGCCGCTTGGGACAGAGCGGCAGAAAAAACCAACCAAAGCAAGTTGCGACGTAGCATGGGATTCATTCTACCTCTTGATCGCTTTATCGCAGGATTAGCGTCTGGGCGTGTCGTGACGGCCATTGCGGTGGACAGCGCAGGTAGCGCACACATCGTCGGAACAGCCAACTCGCCCGATTTCCTGCAGCTCGCGGACCTCAGCGACTACATCGCCATCCGGTCCGAATGACAGGCGAACTTTCTTGATCAAGCTTGACGCCCAAGGCTTCGTCATTTTTTCGGAACTTCTCGGGGGCTCAGCGAGCAACACCGGAGCGGCTGTGGCCGTGACCCAGTCGGGAGACATTGTGGTGAGCGGTTCGGGCAAGTGCGGCTTTCCCGTAACACCCGGTGCATACAACTTCGCCGGGCCCGCTACGCTCCGGCCTTACTTGCTCAAGCTCGATTCCACTGGCACGGCCGTGCGCTTCTCTGCCTATGGCATCGGCGGCAACGCGCTCGCTACGGATTCCAGCGGCAACATCTTCATGGCAGGCAGCACGGTCCTGCTCGACTATCCGACGACTACCGATCAGCCCACGCTGAAGCAGGTGTCTATCTGCTTCGGCTTATGCCAGATCGGATTCGCGGCTACGAATCAGTATCTGAAGAAAGTTGATCCAGCCGGATCGAAGCTGATCTATTCCACCGGAGTCGCAGGCGGCGGACCAAACCGAAAACGCAGGTCCTCGTTCGGCCTCACAAACACGGCCAGCGCTCAGCAACCGCTGTATTTCTGGGTCGGCCGATAGCGTGAGCCGGCCCCCGCTCGGGTCCGCGTCGCTCCACGCCGGCTCTGCCGCGGCGCCGCGAAACATTCTGCTTGACCTGTCTACAGCTTCAGGGTTCATAGTGGGAACTGGCCGATGCTTACCGTTACGCAACTCGCCAGTTCCTGCGGTCTGAGCCGCAGCACGCTGCTCTACTATGAGTCGATCGGCTTGGTGAAGCCGGCGGCTCGCACCGAAGGAAACTACCGCAACTACAGTGCGGCCGATCTGGACCGGCTGCGGCGGATCTGCGTGTATCGCGAGGCGGGCCTGAAGCTCGCCGATATTCGCGCGATCCTGGCGCGGCCGGATAACGACGCGTCCGCAGTTCTACAGAACAGGCTGGTGGAGTTGAGCGCGGAGATCGCCAAGCTGCGCGGCCACCAGCTCGCCATCCTAAGGCTCTTGAAACACAAAAACTCTTTGAAAGGAACGAAGATGATTACCAAACAGAAGTGGGTTTCGATTATGAAAGGCGCCGGCTTCAACGAGGCCGACATGCATCGCTGGCACGCGGAGTTCGAGAAGTCCGCGCCGGAGGAACACCAGGAATTTCTGGAGTTCCTGCATATTCCGAAGGCCGAGATTCAGTCGATTCGCGAGGCGAGCAGAAAGCAGACCCAGAGCTAGCAGCTAGGTCGACTGAGGGGGATCCTCGTCTCGCTTGATGTACAGTATGTCTCGACCATCGAGGTTGCATTTGCTGCAAAGATTGCTACCGGGCGCTGCCTTTTCCTTACCGCATTGAGTGCATAGTGCCATTTTTTCCCTCCCACACGGCTGGGATTAGCTGAATGCTCCGGGGTGGCGTCCTCGGCAGAGACGTGGAGAAGACGGTCAAACCCAAGAGCACTGCCACTGCAATAATACCAAGTATTAAAAAAGTCTGCGCAACCAAAAGTTTGTCGGATTTGTCTGCAATTACCAGGTCCTGGGTCTCGTTTGCGCGATTCCAGCTTTCAATCTGGTCGCGAACGTGATTTTCGCGCTGCTGGTCCGTTGGACCCGCGGCGTCTGCCAGCAGCGCGTTGCATGTTTTCAAGATCTTGTTCGGGTCGGGATGCAGTTTGATTTTCCGTACCCACATGACCAACCCGCTAACAATTATGCAGCCCAGGAAAAGGGCCAGCCCGGCCGCCAGAAGAACCATGCCTGTGGCGCCTGTTGCAGTTCGGAGATCTTCGAGAGAGTCCTTTCGCAGGAAGGCGAAGGCCGCAGCGAGAAAAACTCCGGCGACACCCGCGGTCTTCTGAGCCTTGTCGTCCAAGAGTGCGGAGATCCGGCTATTCTCCTTGTAGACTTCGGTAGCCGCAGTCAAGGCCTGCGAGAGCAGCGCGACTCGAACATCCGGCATAGCCACCACGTTCGATTTTACCCGGCAGCCGCGCCGAGTGGAAACGCTGCTACCCTGATTGTTTGCGCCTATGAAAGCCTATCGCCTTACAGAATTCGGAAAACCGCTTCAAGCCTCCGACGCCCCCACGCCCGCGCCGCACGGCACTGAAGTGCTGCTCAAGGTAACCGCCGCGGGCATCTGCCACAGCGACATCCACATTTGGGAGGGCGGCTACAACCTGGGCCACGGCAAAACATACAGCGTCGGAGATAAAGGCGGAGTTGCACTGCCGGTAACGATGGGTCACGAGACGTCCGGTGTCGCGATTCAGGCCGGGCCGGAAGCAGGCGCGGTCGCGCTGGGAAAGCAGTACCTGGCGTTTCCCTGGATCGGCTGCGGCGAGTGCGCCGTGTGCCTGGCCGGCGACGAACACTATTGCGGCAAGCCACGATCGCTCGGCATCTTTCGCGACGGCGGTTACGCCGAGTACCTGCTGGTGCCGCACCCGCGCTACCTGCTCGACCTCGACGGACTCGATCCAGTGATCGCGGCGCCCTACGCGTGCTCCGGCCTGACGGCTTACAGCGCCCTCAAGAAAGCCGGCGACGTACTCAAAAACGAACGCATCGTGATCATCGGGGCCGGTGGAGTGGGGCTCATGGCCGTCACGCTGCTGCGGGCCATGGAAGGCGCCGGCTCGGTGGTGGTCGACATCAGTGAGGAACGCCGCCAGGCCGCACTGGCGGCCGGAGCGATTGCTGCCATCGATGGCCGCGCGCCCGACGCCGTGAAACAAATCTCGCGCGCGGTGGGAGGCCGTCCGCGATTCGTAGTTGACTTCGTAGGCAGCGAGGATACCGCAACGCTGGCCTTCGACGCCGTCGCCAAAGGCGGCAAGATGGTCATCGTCGGATTGTTCGGTGGCGCGGCACCCTGGGCGCTTCCCATGATTCCGCTGAAGGCCGTCACTATCCAGGGCAGCTACGTCGGCAACCTGGCCGAGCTTCGCGAACTGATGGACCTGGTGCGCCGAAAACGAGTCCCCTCGATTCCGATTACGCGCGTACCGCTCGATCAAGCCGACCAGATGCTCGGGTCGCTGCGCGAAGGCAAAGTAGTCGGGCGTGTCGTGCTCACGCCCTGATCGTTCCTACTTGGCGGCGACGCCGCGATCCGCACACGTGAAGTTCGCCGCGTCGTCCGTGCTGCCAGTACCCTTCCACTTGGCAACCTCCGGAAACTTGCAGAGAGGCCGCGTGCGCTCGACACCGCTGGCCGGCGACGCGCCCTTGAACCTCGTAGCGATGATCTGCTCGGGGGCTTTGCCCTGCTCCACCCAGCGATGCAGCGCCGCATCGATATCGTGCTCCGGATCGCCGCCCGTCACTGCCGCCTGACCGAAGAAGTTGGGGCCCGGCCCGCCGCCGCAGTGCTGCATGCCTGGAACCATGAACAGGCGCACGAATGAAGCGGTATCCTTCGCGCCCATCTTCGAGATCACGTTCTTGTAGTAATTCACCGTGGCGACGGGGGGAATCGCCGCATCGCTCCAGCCGTGATACATGATGAGCTTTCCGCCACGATCCTTGAACTTCTTCAAGTCCGGGCTGGTCGCGTTCAGTTTTCCGGCGAGACTGTCGTCGGCCACCTTCATGTCTTTGTCGACAGTTGAACGTGTGATAATCCCACTTCGGATCGTTGTACAGCATGTTCTGGAAAAAGTTGACGCCGAACGCGTACTGCAGGCTCCGCTCGCGAGCAGCGCCGCTGATCCAGCCGCCCCACCCATTGGCGCCTGATTCGCCGCCCGGTGAAAAGCCCGGAAAAACCTGGTCGCCTTTGGCGTTGCGGACGCCGCCGTAAATCTTTTCGAGCGCGGTCACCTGCGGCCCCGTGAGACAAGTATCCGACTCGGCGCCCTTGCACAGCAGCGCGGACGGCTGTGAAGTGGCACATGGTGGGATCATCGATGACGCCGTCCTTGACACCGTCGTTCGCATCACACGCCTGGAGCGCCGCTCCTTCGACCAAGGGCAGCTTGCTGGCCGGGATGTAGCTGGCCGGATCGTTCAGCAGCGCTGTCATGTCCCACAGCGCCGCGGTCAGAAGATGCGTCCAGTAGTAGGCTGGCGCGCCGGCGATGATGCCGTCGTAGTCGCCCGGATAGCGCTGCGCCTCCATCAGCGCCTGACGCCCGCCGTTCGAGCAGGAGCTGAAGTACGATCGCTTGATCGCATCGCCGTAGAATGCGCTTGATGATTGCCTTGGCTTTGTCGGCGGTTTCATGCACCGCGCGATAGCCGAAGTCGGTCACCTTCTCGGGATGGTTCAGCGCCCAGGTGGCATCGGTTCCTCCGCCGTGATGCCCGGTATCAGTCGACGCAGTAGCGTAACCGTGCTGCACCGCCGCCGCCATCGGCCCGTATCCGATCGACCCGGCGAACCCGCCGTTGCCGATGCCTTCGAACTTGCCGTTCCAACCGGAGCTAGGCATCCAGACTTCGAACTCGATGTCGGAGTCGGTGGATGGTTTGATGGTGCCTGCGACGCGGCAAAACGCCGGCATGTTGCGGAACCGCGCCGCCGCTGGGCGGCTTGAACGATCCCGCGGGTACAGCTTCAGCGGTGGCAATGGTCGTGCTCGGAAGCGACAGCTTCGCGAGCGCATCGCAACTTGTGGGCGCAGCTTCCATAGCGCCGCAAATCAGGAGCGCTAACAGGGCAACAACGAAGTTGGGGCGAGTCATACCCGCCATTGTAGTACTGTCGCTTGGATCTTCGTTGCCCAGGTTCCCCGCGCTGGGCGACCGCGCCTTTCCCCTTCGTCGATGTTCAATTTCCTCCCGCAGTTTCGCAGGTGCTGATAGACCAGCTTCGCCGCAACCGTGCCGGCGAGCTTGGGAACCTCAAAAGGAGAACCCCTAGTGTTACGAGTTCGAGTCCTCTTCGTACTTATTTCCACCGGATTCCTATGCGCGGCCCCCACGCCGCAAAATCTCCGCCTGCCCTTGGTATTCGAACCAAATCAGGGTCAGTCTCCGAAGCCGGTCAAATGGCTTGCTCGAGGAGCCGGCTATGACGTGTTCCTCACCACCGAAGGCGCGACAATTACGCTGCGCAAGCACGCCGCTCTCCCCCTGCCAACCGACGCCGCAGCCCGGATGAAAGCGCTGCTCGACCCTTCAGCCCAACCCACCTACAGCACCATCCAAATGAAACTTCTCGGCAGCCGGCCTTGGAACCACCTCCAAGGCGCCGATCCCACCGGCGGCGTCAGCAACTATTCTTCGGACTCCAATCGGAAACTCTCGCTCACCGGCATTCCCCAGTACGATCGCGTGATCGTTCCCAATGTGTACAAAGGCATTGACCTCGCGTTTCATAGCAGTGGCAGCGACCTGGAATATGATTTCATCCTCGCGCCTGGTGCCGATCCGAACCGCATCCGAGTGGCATTTGAAGGAGCGCAAAAGCTCGCAATCGATCCCGGCTCGGGCGACTTGATCGTGACCGTCCCCGGCGGTCCTGAACTCCGTCAGATCCGGCCCCACATCTATCAGCAGATCGGAAACGATCGTCGCGAGATCGCGGGTGGCTATCGGCTGGTGAACGGAAACCGCGCTGAATTCAGATTATCGGAGTATGATCGCAGCCGGCCGCTCGTCATCGATCCAACCGTCAACTTCACCACGTTCTTTGGCGGAAACGATGCCGAACAACCGGCCGCGATTACTTTTGATAGCGATGGGAATACTTACGTAACCGGCGGTACTTTTTCGCGCAACTTCCCCGTCACCACGAACACCACATTCGAGAACTGCAAGGTCTTCGATTTTGGCGGCTTTTGCGGCACCGGACCGAATGTTTTCACCATCAAGCTGAACGCGGCGGGAACCATCGTATTTTCCAGCTATGGCGGAGTCGGTACCGGAAACGGAATCGCCGTGGATTCCACTGGGATTTACACCACCGGGATCATCTTTCCGCCCGATATCGACAACATCATCGGATTCTCAGATAACAACAACGGAGACATCTTCGTTGCGAGGCTGGCTCCCAATCCCAGCGACAGTTACTTCCAGATTCTCGGCCTGGACGGAACGGATTTCGGAGTCGGGATCGCGCTAGATGCTCAGCACAACGCCTGGATAGCGGGCGCGCAGTTTCCGGACGGCGATTTCGGACCTAAGGGCGACGTGCTCATATTGCGGCTTGATTCGCGGGGGATTCTCAGATATTCGCAGACATTCGGCAGTAACGGCCTCGACGTTGCCTATGCAATCGCGATGGTCGGCGATCGTCCATGGATCACCGGCCAAACATGCGGGGACGGCTTCCCCACCACCGACGGCATCCTCAGCCACGTCAATGGCTGCGGCGTGTTTGTGCTCGAGTTGGAGACCACGGGAATCCAGCGAATGGGTATGGTTTTCGGCGGCAATGGCGGTAAGGATGCCGGTGTCGCCATCACTCCCAACGGCGGCGAAGACGCCTATATCGCCGGATATGCGAACTCTCCAACCTTCCCCACTACCATCGACGCTTTTCAAACAACCAGAACATCGCTGGGTCCCGACGCCTTCGTCGCCCAAATCGACGCCACAACATTTCAAGGCAAAATTGTCCACTGCACTCTGCTCGGAGCCGATGGCGACACGCTCGCTTATGGAGTTTCGAATCCCGACACCGGAGGAATCTACGTTGTGGGTTCCACTTCATCGGTGCACTTTCCGGGAGCGCCCCCGCTTACGCCCAATCCTACGGCGGGGTTCGTTACGAAACTAAAGTTCAACCTGACCGAGGTCTTTTATACGAAACTGCTCGGCGCCGTGGTCTCCGGAGTTGCGGTCCGAGGCAGCCGAACCGCGCCTAACGAAATCTTTACCACCGGATACCGCTATACCAACGGCTTGAAACTCGAAAACGCCGATGGCTTCGTGGTCAAGCTCACCGAAGATGTTCCCGCCAGCACGGTAGAGCCACTACCGGCCCACATGAGCTCACCCACCTTCATGGTGACCTGGGCTGCTGCCGAGCTGGCTCTAAATAGTGCGACCTTTGACGTCTTTGTACAAGACAACGGCGCCCCCTTCGCGCCGTTCCAGACACACACCACCTTGACGTCTGCGCCCTTCACCGGCATGTCTGGGCACACCTACGGATTCTTCAGCATCGCCACCGACGCGCAGGGACATTCGGAACCGCCAAAAACCGTCGCGGATGCGGTGGTCACCATCGGCGCCACGCCGCCCACCATCCAATGCACCGGGTGCTATTTCCTGATAAGCAGCACGCGCGCGACGACGGCGTTCAATGTGGGATCACCCGGAAGCGGCAGCACCTTCGGATTCAGCTTCCGGAGCGCGACACAGGCGGTGCAACTCGCCAGTACGACGATCACGCAAATCCAAGTCAACGGAGCTTCGGCCACCTTCACCGGAGAGGCCAAAGTCAACGGCCAAACCGGCTACAACTTCACGGTCACGGCCTCGGACGGAGGCGCCGCAGGATCGGGGCTCGACAGCATCGCGATCCAAGTCACCGGGCCGAATAACTTCTCATTCTCCGTGACCGGCGCGATCGCGGGCGGCAACATCATCGTGCACGAGTAATCGGAGACTTGGACCCGGAGACCTGACAATGATTCGGAAACTAAACTTTCTTTTCTTAAGCGCCGCTCTCGTTTGTGGCCTGGCCAAAGCCGACACACTCGCCTACACGGTCACGCCCAGCGGAGGCGCCGGCCAGTTCTTGTATCAATTCACGTTGATCAATAGCGGTGATACGGGAGGAACAATTTTCGACCTTTTCCTCTCGTTACCCACCGATCTCGCCAGTATCAACACCGCCACTATCGGCACACCGGCTGGCTGGGGAGACCCGGCCGGGGGCTTTCTCTTCTTCGGGACCGACGTGAGCCCCCTCGACCTCCTTCATCGAATGGACCGCGGATTTCAGTGGATCCGACGACGTGCCGATAGGCGGCGGGCTATCGGGATTCTCGTTCACCGCCACCCAACAGGTCAGCGGGCCAATTACCTTCGCGCTGAACAACTCAACTGCTTTCGCTCCCGCGGTCCAAGCCACCGTACCGGAGCCGTCGACATTCGTTCTATTGCTTTTCTTTGCCGCGATCCTCGGATGGCGCCTTCACTGGAAGCCTAAACGGGCGTCTACTCAGGCCGCGGCTGGATCGAAATAGTCGCGCTGCCTTTGCGCCCAGCCATGGTTACTTCCACCGGGATGTCGTCACCGCTTTGCACGCCGGAAGGAACCTGGATTACAAGCTGATACTCGCCGACCAAGCCAGGCGGCAGACCGGAATACAGCACGGTCACATTCACTCCACCCACGGTGACTGTGGGCGTGTCGACGGTCTTGTAGAGGATGCTGCCGTCGGCTGGCGGAAGTTGACCGGTGGGAAGCGGAGTTCCATTCGGGTCGCCATCCGGCGTGGTCTCGCCAAGGCCGGTCAGGTACAAGACCAGATAGTCGCCGATAGTCGCCGGTTCTCCGCATAGCGATAGAGCACTGATGCTGGATTTGTGGCAGTCTTCCGGTAAGTCAAACTGGATCAAGCGCTGCGAAAGATGTAAGATGGCGTGAGCGTCATGTTCGGCATAGTCGACCGATGAGCACCGCCGCGTCTGCCGCCCAGTTCGACCCTGATTTCGGCTCCGCCCTGGAAGCCGCCCGAGCCATCCGCGACCGCCGTATCTCCGCAGTCGAGCTCATGCGACATACCTTCGACCGGGTCCGGCGCTACAACCCAGCCTTGAACGCGATTGTGTTGGAGTTCGAAGACGAAGCGATGGCGGCGGCGCGCCAGGCGGACGAAGCTCTCTCGCGTGGCCAGAACCTCGGCGCATTCCATGGTGTGCCGGTGACCGTTAAGGAATGCCTGGCATGGCATCGCTCTCCGACGACGGCGGGACTCCCGGCCTGGAAGGACGCGCGCCCGGAACAAGACGCGGCGTGCCTAGCGCGCCTGGCCTCGAACGGCGCCATCGTGATCGGCAAGACCAACGTGCCGGTGCTGTTGAGCGACTGGCAGAGTTACAACCCCATCTACGGCAGTACCAACAATCCCTGGGATCTCACGCGAACGCCAGGTGGCTCCAGCGGCGGTACGGCTGCTGCGCTGGCGGCCGGCCTCGGATTCCTTTCCGTCGGCAGCGACATCGGAGGCAGCATCCGTGTGCCGGCGCATTTCTGCGGAGTTTTCGGGCACAAGCCCAGCGTCAATCTGATTCCCTATGAAGGTCACGTGCCGCCGCCACCGGGTAGCACGCACGTGCCGCCCGCCGAGCTCGAAGTGGTTGGACCGCTAGCGCGGCATCCGCGCGATCTCGAACAGTGTGTTCGGATCATGGCCGGCGTTCATGACTTCGACGCCAAGGCTTACACACTGCGGCTTCCGGAAGCACGTCAGAAGGAGATCGGAGGATTCCGCGTTGGCGCCATCGCCGACTCTCCCTACTGCGCTGTGTCAAACGACCAGCGCGAAGTTCTCGAGGCGCTATACACGCGAATCGGTCCGCAGGTGAAGCAGTTCACGACCGGTCTGCCGGCGGGCTTCGACTTTATGTCGAGCTTTCAAAGTTATGCCTATCTGCTTGGCGCGGTTCTCAGCTCGGGACTTCCGGACGAAAACGCCGAAGCGATGCGCACTGCTCCAGCTCTCGGCCCGTTTGATCCCTTCCGCCAGGCCCATTTCTCCCGGCATCGCTACTTCATGTGCTCGAACCGATCGCCGGCGGTTTCCAAAAGCCTTCCGGATACTGACGCGCACCTGGATCGCTTCCACGCCGGCGCTAAAGTTAAACTGAGAATACGTGGAAGAAGAAGTATTAGGAAAAGCCTACGACGGGCGCCTCATGCGGCGCCTGCTCACGTACCTCCAGCCGTACAAGCTTGAGCTCCTGGTCGCGCTGGTGCTGTTGTCAGTGAACGCCGTGCTGCAGGCCGTCGGCCCCCTGCTCACTCAATTCGCGGTGGATCACTACCTGGTGCCGTCGAAGCATCCGGCCGGCCGCTGTTCGATCGGATCTTCAGCGCCAGCGATCCCTGGCTCGGCCTGGCGCAAGTGGCGCTCGCCTACCTCATCGCTCTGGTCGGCCGGATTCCTGTGCGATTTCGGCGAGCAATTCCTGATGCAGAGCATCGGGCAAAAGGCCATGTTCGATTTGCGCCGCCAATTGATGGCGCACCTGCAGCGCCTGGATTTGGCCTATTACGATCACAACCCGGTGGGCCGGCTGGTGACCCGGCTCACCACCGACGTGGACGCGCTCAATGAGTTGTTCTCCTCCGGCCTGCTCATGATCCTGGGCGACGTGCTGATGCTGAGCATCGTGGTCGGCGTCATGTTGCAACCTCAGCCCGGGCATGACCGGTCTGCTGCTGGCCGTGATGCCGTTCGTCGTGCTGGTGACCGTTCGCTTCCGGCGATCCGTGCAGCAAAGCTATCGGCGCATCCGCGTGGCCATCGCGCGCATCAATGCCTATCTGCAGGAGCACGTCAACGGGATCACCGTGCTGCAGCTTTTCAATCGCGAGAAGAAGAGCCGCGCGGAGTTCGAACGCATCAATCGCGACCACATGGAAGCCTTCAAGGACGCCATCACCGCGTACGGCTGGTTTTATCCGTGGGTCGAGTTTCTGGGAATGCTGGCTCTGGCGATGCTGCTGGCGTACGGAGGATTCCGCATCCGCAGCGGCGCGCTTGACGCTGGGAGTGCTGGTGGCTTTCTTCCAATATGGCTTGCGATTCTTCCGGCCGATTCAGGACCTGAGCGACAAGTACAACATCCTGCAATCGGCCATGGCGGCGTCCGAGCGAGTCTTCAAGCTGCTGGACACGCCGGCGCAGATCCAGTCGCCGGCCCGGACGCCAAGCCGTTCCCGTCAGCGCCCGCAGCGATCGAGTTCGACCGCGTCTGGTTTGCCTACAAGGACGAAGACTGGGTGTTGACGCGACGTGAGCTTCCGGATCGAGCCGGGCGAGACCATCGCCGTGGTGGGCCACACCGGCGCGGGCAAAACCACGCTCACCAGCCTGCTGCTGCGCTTTTATGAAGTGCAACGCGGCAGCATTCGCATCGGCGGCATCGATCATCCGCGATTTCGATCTCGAAGATTTGCGCCGCAACTTCGGCGTCGTGCTGCAGGATCCGCATCTGTTCACCGGGACCATCGCCGACAACATCCGGCTGGGAACCGAGGGAATTTCCGATGAGCGCCTGATCGAGGCGGCCGAGCAAGTGAATCTTCTGGACTTCATCCGCGACGCTGCCGGAGCGCTTTGCGCAACCGGTGCGCGAGCGCGGCGCGGGACTTTCCACCGGGCAAAAGCAGCTCATCAGTTTCGCGCGCGCGCTGGCGCACAATCCGCGCTACCTGATTCTGGACGAAGCCACCTCCAGCGTCGATACCGAAACCGAGCTGCGCATTCGCGACGCTCTGGAGCACCTGGTGGAAGGCCGCACCTCGATCGTCATCGCGCACCGGCTCTCCACCATCCAGCGCGCCGACCGCATTCTGGTGATGCACAAAGGCAAGCTGCGCGAGATGGGGACGCACCAGGAATTGCTGGCGCAGCGCGGCGTCTATTGGAAGCTGTATCAGCTCCAGTACAAGGACCAGGAACTGGCGCCAGCACGCGCGCGCCCGAAGCGGTCACGGGCGACTAGCGATCAACCGTCTCCATTCCTGGCCGCAATGCACCACTTCCTGTTGCGCCTGGTCCAGCATCTTCGGACCGTCTCCCTGGAGGCGCGCCTCGTTGGACGGCATCTTCCAACGAGGGCATGCTGCGCTGATACCAAGCTTCGGCTTGCCGCCAATCCTCGACGCGCTGGGCGGCTGGATGCTTGCCGTCTGACGCCAGTAGCTGGTAAGCGCGCGCGATGCGGAACTGGTTCATCGCGGTCAGTTCGACTACATCCGTATTTGGCGCAGCGTCCGGCTTAGTGCGGCATTGCGATACCTCGGCGAGCGAAGCCTGCAATTCGTCGAGCGCATTCTCGGCAACGGCCGGCATCCAAGATGCAGACCGCCGCGACGCGCCAGCGCCGACGGCAACGTCGAAGTGAAACTAGCGCGTTGTTGGGATCCGCCTTGGACAGTTCGCGCAGCTCAGCCAGCGCCAGGTCGTATCTTTGCATTGCGCCGGCATCGTCGCCCATCGCGGCAGCGTCTCCTCGCCGGTCCTCAAAATGTCCCAGGCCTCGATCCGCCGCAGATCGGTGTTGCGCGGATCGCCGGCCAGCAACGATCGTTCCACGCCGAGCGCCTTTTGATGCATCGCCAGAGATTCGGCATGCTTGTGCGCGTAGTTCGACAGCAGCTCGCCGAGGCGGCCGTAGGCCAGCGCCAGCACTCGCTGCGTTCTCTTGTCCGCCGGGTCCGCCGCGGCCATCGACTCCAGCATAGACACGGCTTTGCGGCACTCCTCCAGTCCGGCTTGCCAATTTCCGCTGCCGGCGCTCTTCCAGCCGTAGTCCAAGTGCGCCAGCGCAAGATTGCGGCGATCCGCAAGATTCGCCGGATCCGCGGCAGCCAGCCGCTCGGCGATGGGCAGCAGTTGCCGCAATTGATCGAGCGATCCCGCCGGGTCGCCGGACGCCATCAGCGCGTCGCTCAAGCCGGCCTGCGTGCGCAGCAATTCCCGCTGGGCTTGCGACGTCTGGAGGGTCGGCCGTCCAGAACCGCCTGTCGAATCGCGAGCGCCTTCCGGTAGCTGGCGATGAAACCGGCGGTGTTGCCGAGATTGGCGATCGATAAGCCGCCCTGAACGTCGCCGACCCTCTCGTACGCCGCCGCCAGCTCGCGCTGCAGCGACAGATCGCCGCCAGCCTCTTTGGCCAGTTTGTCGAGATACTGCAGGCCGCGATCCACCAGAATCTTGCGGGCGGGCGTGGACCCCGGCAGGTTCTCGATCGCGTCGTGCACTTCGAACAGCAGCGAATTCGCCAAGTCGCGCACGTCGGAGAAGCGCTGCTCGGCGCGGCTTCGCTCGGCGCGCGCGATGTAAGCCTCACGCATCGTGGCCGCGATGCCTCCCACCAAGCGCCACGGTCAACAACGTGGCCGCGAGCACGGCAGCCCGGTGCCGCTGCACAAATTTGCCGGCGCGATATGAAAACGTATCCGGCGCGCGCGATGACCGGCAGGCCGCGTCAGGTATCGGCGAATGTCTTCCGAAAACTGCTCCACCGAAAGATAGCGCCGCTCCGGCTCCTTGCGCAGCGCCTTCAGAATGATATTGTCGAGATCGCCGCGCAAGCGCCGCTGCAGCTTTTCGGGACTGGCGCGCGCGCGCCCGGCTTACCAGTTCCGGACTGACCGGCGTCCTGGCGAGTGACGGCGGTGCTCGGCTTTTCCGGCTCCAGCTCAAGAACCGCCTGCGCGATCTCGTGCGGCTGGCTGCTGGTGGTGCGGTAGGGCCGGCGGCCGGTGAGCAGCACGTACAGCACGACGCCCAGGGAATAAACGTCGGTGGCGGTGCTGATCGGGTTGCCGCGAACCTGCTCGGGGCTGGCGTATTCCGGCGTCATCACACGCATGGATGGTGACGCGTGGCGTCGCCCGCCTCCTGGCCCTGGTCCAGCATTTTCGCGATCCCGAAATCGAGCAATTTGGGCTGCCCTTCGGCGGTCACCAGAATGTTGGCGGGCTTGATGTCGCGATGAATCACCAGCCGCTGATGAGCGTAGGCGACCGCCGAGCAGACGGTACGGAACAGTTCCAGGCGCGCTCGCGAACCGGGAGCTTGCGCGCATCGCAATACTCGTCGATCGGCTGGCCGCGGACATACTCCATCACGACGTACGGCCGTCCGTCGAGCGCGCCGCCGTCCAGCAGCCGGGCGATGTTGGGGTGGTCGAGACTGGCCAGAATCTGGCGCTCGGCCTTGAAGCGCTGCGTCGCAAGCTGGTCGCCGAAGCCGCCGCGAACCACCTTGATCGCGACTTCCATTGCGATACTGATCGTCGGCGCGGACCGCGCGATACACCACGCCCATGCCGCCGTGTCCGATCTGTTCCACCACCTGGTAGGCGCCGATCCTGCGGCCGAGCAGCGACGTCTCTCCGGTGTCGCTCTCAAAGCCGGCCGCTTCCACCGCAGGCCGCGCCAGGAACTCATCGCCGGCATGTTCGCTGGCCGTGATCAAGGCCCTCGATCTCGGCTCGCATGGTGACATTGTCACCGCAAGCTTGCGTCAGGTAAGCGGTCCGCTCGTCGGGCTTGAGTTCTAGCGCCCGCTCCAGAATGGGGCGGACGGTCTGCCAGACTTCAGGCGTCAAGCGATCCTCGGCTCATTTCGCGAAACAGCCAGGCGCGCGCCGAAGCCCAGTCCCGTTTCAAAGTGGGGGCGGAAACGCCCAACACCTCGGATGTCTCTTCGATGGACAACCCGCCGAAGAACCGCAATTCCACCAGACGGCTCTGGCGCTCGTCCAGCTTCGCCAAGCCGGCCAGCGCGTCGTCGAGCGCGACCAGATCGATCTCGCGCTTTGAGGAACCGCCGAGAGCCTCGTCCAAGGCAAGCGTGACGGCGCCACCGCCGCGCTTGGCATAACGCGTGCCGCCGAGCATGGTCGACCAAGATCCGCCGCATCATCTGCGACGCGATGCCGAAGAAATGCGCGCGGTTCTGCCAGGTCACGTCGGTTTGCTTCACCAGCCGAAGATATGCCTCGTGGACCAGGGCGGTGGAGGACAAGGTGTGGCCCTGCCGTTCGCGCTGGAAGTAGTGCCGGGCGAGTCGCCTCAGCTCCGCGTAAACCAATGGAACCAAGGCGTCCAGAGATGCGGTATCGCCTTTGCTCCATCTTCGCAGTAACTGAGTTACGTCTTGGTTTCCGGACTGACTCACGAGATGGTTCTGGCGACTGGTTTCAAGTATAACGCCGCCAAAATCGCACCGGAAGTCGTCGTGATCCCTTCAACGCGGGGTTCTCGCGTACTATTGGTACGGGCGAATGACGCTTCCGGTTTGAAAGAGGAACAATCGTGTCTAAATCATGCAAGCAGATCGCGTTGGCGGTGCTGGCCCTGGGCCTTCCGGCGGCCGCTCTGGCTGACATCAGCGGGACCATAACACTAGCGAACAACGAACGGTTCAACTTCGATACCGGCGCCAAAGTGGCTCGCGGCCGGAGATCTCCTGTGGACCACGAGTTTGACCCCACAGGGAACAGCAACAGCATTCAATGTTCCCGGAGGCGGCGGACAATCAGTGTACGACACACTGACTCAGGCAATCCTGTCGCAATTCGCTGCCTTGGGTAGTAGCGCAGCAATTCCGGGTGCCGCGTTGCCGGTCGACTCGGTCGTGGGGATCAAGTCCAACGGCGGTCATTTCGCAAAGATGCTAATCACCGCCAACAGCGGCGGCTCCATCACATTCTGTTCACGACTTACGGCGTTACCGGCGGCGGCGGAGGTGGAGGCGGTAACGGCGGACCGACCATCACGAAAGTGCAGAACAACTACAGCTATATCCTGTCCGGCTTGCCGAACTACGGCATCGCGCCGGGATCTCTGTTTATCATCATCGGCACCGGTCTGACCGCGCCAGGCACGCAAGCCAAGTTATGGAATCTCGGCGATGGGCCTTGCCGACGACCTCGAATGGAACCAGCATCACCGCCGTCGTCGGCGGCATTACGGTGCATCCGGGAATCTACTACACCACCGAAACGCAACTCGCCGCCGTGCTCCCGTCCAACACGCCTGTCGGCACCGGAACGATCACGGTCACCTACAACAATCAAACCAGCGCGACGTTCACTCTCGTCGTCGTTGCCAGCGCGCTAGGTCTCGACAGCTTGTACGGAACCGGCAACGGGATTGCCGTGGCGACCGACAACGCCACCGGCGCACTGTTCGGCTACACCAATTCGACGAAACCGGGGCAGGCGGTTGTGCTGTGGGGATCGGGTGTCGGGGCGGACACATCGAACGACGACAGAACCTACCCGCTGAAGCAGAACAATCTCAACTTCATCACCAAGCTGTATGTCGGCGGAATCGAGGCGCAGATTCTCTATCAGGGCCGTTCCCAGTATCCAGGCGTAGATCAAGTCAACATCGTTATTCCGGCCAGGTGTGAAACCGGGCTGCTTCGTCTCGATCGTGGCGGTCAGCGGCAACATCGTTAGCAACACTGTGACGCTCCCGGTCAACGCGGGTGGCGGCACCTGCTCGGACCCGAGTCTTCGGCTACACCGGCGACCAGCTCACATCGTTCGGCGACCAAGTTTCGATGTGCGGACCGGCAGTCTGTCGATCGCACAATTCACCAGTCCCAACGGGACGGGCGGTTTCCAGACCTTCACTTCGCGCCAGCGGAGTCGTTCCAGAGTGTTCAGGGCGCGTCGTACGGCTCCGCCTATGGGCTGGCGTCCATCGGCAGTTGCATCATCATTCCACCGCTGCCTTCGGGAAGCACCTCGCCGTTCCAGGTCACGGGACTGGATGCCGGTCCGTCGATCTCTCTCACGGGACCGGCCGGCGATGACTACACTGTCAAAAGTTTCCGCAGGTCGCCGGCTTCTATGCGCCCAGCGGCGCGAGCTGGACCAGCAGCTTCATCCCTGCTTCGGGCGGAACGTTCACGTTCAACAACGGGAGCGGAGGAAACGACGTAAAGGGCTTCAACGTGTCGCTGAACTATCCGACTCCTCCGTTTAACTGGACTGACGGGACCAGCATCAAGACGGTCACGCGGTCGCAAGGAGTCACGGTCCATTGGACGGGCGGCGCCTCGGGAACCTACGTCCATATCAGTGGATCGTCCACTTCGGGAACTCTGACGGTCAGCTTCGTTTGCTATGCGCCGCAGAGCGACCTGCAGTTCACGGTTCCATCGTACGTGCTGCTGGCGCTACCCGCCGGCAACGGCGACCTGTCGCTGTTCAACTCCACGATGCCGGTGAATTTCACGGCGACTGGGATCGACTACGGGTTCTGCCAACGCCAGCACGTCGATTCTCGAGCGGATCCGACTACAACTAACGTTAGGAGTATGCGGGCTGCCGGACTGCGGCAGTCCGCCGCTAGTCCATCACACGAAACGAAAAGACCGGCTCGACATCCACCGGAACGTCCTGGGCAGACTTCAAGGCCTGGGACAGTTCCGGCGGCATTTTGTCGTAGCGGTTGAACCAAGCCTCGGCGCGGGCGCGATCTCCAGTGGCTTCGATTTCCAGAAGTTCTTTGGCCAGGCGCGCGATTGCGGCAGGCATCTTTGCATAGTCCACTGAATATTTCCCGCCCGAGCGCACGATCGCTTTTTGCTCGGATAGGAAATTGAACTCCATCATCTCCGCGCGGCCGTGCGCTTCGGCGGTTCCATAGCGAACCGTTCGGAAGATTCCAGCGACGTACGAAGCATAGTATTCCTCAGCGCGATTCTTCGGCAGCGCGCCGTGATCCATCAGCCACTGCAGGCCGAACATGCCGGTGACATCGGCCTTGGCTTCCTCGAGTCCGGAGTAGGCTGGGCCGATCGCTTCGGTGATCGGCACCTGCTTTCCGTTCACCCGCGCGTAGGCCGGGCCGAGCCCGTGCGAGATCTCGTGCAAGACCGTGGCAGCCAGATAGCCTTCGCCCGAAGCGCGCGCCGCCTGGGCTGGCAGGCATCATGTACTTCGCCAGCGGCAGAACCACGTAGTTCACGCGCGCGTCCATGAAGTTCTTGAAGAAGATTTTCTTGGTTCCTTTGGCTTCGTGAATTCGCGGATCGTTCGGGCAGATTGTCGGCCACCGCCTGATAGCCGTGCAGCAGATCGCCGGTGCGCAGCGGCGCATCCATCACTTCCATCGGCGTCAGGTGGCCGCGCTTCGAAGGCCGGTCCGCGGCGGGAAGCGGCAGCGCGTCCTGAATGTCGGGAACGTACTTCTGATACAGCTCCAGCTTCTGGCTTTCCGGCTCGTTGCGAATCAGGATGGCAGAGGAGTAGGACGTCTTGACGCCCAGCACGTCGTCCAGATAGGTTTCATACGGCGCGAAGATGACGTCGATCTTGGGATTCCGCAGATCCACCCATAAGAGGTCGCTCGGATAGTAGTTGTCATTCAGCAGCGCGTCGGCGCGCGCTCGCAGGAATTGTGCGAACGCCTGGTCGTCCGTGGATAGCTCCGCCGCGTCGCGCAGGAAGCCGCGCGGCCGGATCGAGAAACTGCCTGAACTCAACATGATACGGTATCGCGTCCAGCTTCTTGCCCTTCCATCGCAAGACCGTGTAAGGGCTGTAGATGGCATCCCTCTCTTCGGGATGCTCCTTCACGTACGCTTCGATCTGCGCGCGCGTCAGTCCCGGAGGATACAAGTTGCGGCCGGGCGCAAATGGGCTGTGCGCCGGCAAATGGCGTGTTCTGGTCGATCAAATCGTACCGCGCGCCGTTGATGCCGAGCAGTCGCTTCAGTTGCGGATCGTTGGTGGATCGGTACAGCTTGAGGGCGTCCGGATCGCTCTGCCGCCAATAGATCAGTTCCATGTCGCGCGAAGCAGCGACCAGCTTGTCGATCAACTGGCGCTGCCGGGCGCTGAGTCCTGAGGAATCAAAGGGCATTTGCACCTGCTTCCACCGCGAAAGCCGTTGCGCGATATCGGACGCCGGCGCGGCAGTTAAGACTGCCATGGCAAAGAGCGCTAACCAGGAACGTTGCATCACAATTCCATTCTAGCCGCCTGGATTTCCCGTTCGGCCTCGTTCGCCCTTAGAATCATATTGAATAAGGAGTCCACTCCTGTGAGGCAAAGCCAGTCCATCCCAGCGCCACCGGCCATGCGCGCTTCGCGCAGCGTCGCCCGGCTGTTCGGCGACTTGAAAGTGCGGCCCAAGCTGATGGTGCTGCACAATCTTTTCTTCGCGATCCTGGTGCTGGGCGTCTACTTCGCGCTGTATTCGTACCTGCCCGATCAAGCCAAGGCCAACTTGTTTATCGTGCTCGGCGGAATTTATGTGCTGGCGGTGCTGGCGCTGGAGACCACCATCATGCCGCTGTACGTGTATCGCCCGCTGCGCCTGTTGCTGGGCGCCGATCAGGCCACGCAGCACGGCGATCGTGAAAACGAGCTGATCGACGACATCGCTCATCCCCGGCGACGAGATCGGCCAAATCATGCGCTCCCGCAACGCCACCATCGTCGATCTCCGCAAGCGCGAGGACGAACTCGAAGAAGCGCTGCGCAGGCTGGAAGCCCAGGATCGCCTGGTCAGCCTGGGCCTTCTGAGCGCCAGCGTCGCGCACGAACTGAATACGCCGCTGACCGTGCTGCAAGGCTCCATCGAGAAGCTCACCGAGACCACGCGCGATCCCGTTACGCTGGAGCGGCTGGCGCGCATGCTCCGCGTGACGCAGCGCATTCGCAAGATCAGCGAGAACCTGGTGGATTTTTCGCGCGTCCGCAAACAGCATCTGGAGCCGGTGCCGCTGCGCAACCTCATCGACGACGCCTGGAGTCTGCTGGCCATCGATGAAAAGGCCGCGCAAGCCAGCTTCTCCAATCGCGTCGCCGCCGAGCACATCGTGACCGGCAACTCGGATCGTCTGATCCAGGTCTTCGTCAATCTGCTGCGCAATGCGCATGTACGCGATCCGTCCAGGCGGTACAATCGTGGTTCAATCCAAACGCATGAACCGCAACGCGCAATCCTGGATCTCGGTCATGGTCGAGGATGACGGCCGCGGCATTCCCGCCGACGTGCTGCCGGACATTTTTGAAGCTTTCGTCTCCAGCCGTCTCGACGCCAAGGGCACTGGGTTGGGATTGACCGTGGCGGAAGGCATCGTGCACCAGCATGGCGGCACAATCGCCGCATCGAATCGGCCAGAGGGCGGCGCTTGTTTGGAAGTTACGCTGCCGGTCGGCGAGCCGCGGAGCACCGGGAGCCACACGTGACAATGCGAACCACATCCGAAACTGCCAGCGGATCCCATCAGCCCGAACGGCCTGGTGGACCTGGCGATCCTGGACGACGATCCCGATTTCCGCAACTACCTGGAAGACGCGCTCAAGGACGACGGCCTGTACGCGATCCGCACTTTCGCGCATGCCGACGACCTGTTCGCCGGATGCGAGCAACGGTTGCCCGACATCGTGCTGCTCGACATGAAAATGGGCGACGTCAAAGGGCGACAAAGTGCTGGAGCAGCTTCAGGCGGCCTTTCCCGGCCTGTGCGTCATCATCGTCACCGGCTATCCGTCGCTCGAAGACATGCGCGCCACCTTCAAGATGAAGGTGTTTGACTATATCTCGAAGCCGTTTTCGCTGGCGCAGCTCCGGCAGACGCTGGCGAACGCGATCGAGAAATACGGGTTCGGCCGCACCGCCCAGGATCGTTTGCGCGAGCGGCTGGGGCATCAGATCAAGATGCTGCGCGTGGAGCGCGACTGGTCGCTCAAGGATCTCGCCGCTGTGACTCGGCTGAGCATCTCGCAAATCAGTTCCATCGAGCGCGGCGCCAACCTGCCGAGCATCGAGAGCCTGCTGGCGATTTGCCATGCCTTCGACAAGCGCCCGTCCGAAGTGCTGGCGGCGATCGAGTTCTAGGCGCGGATGCGCTTCCTCGACGAAGGCCTCGATCTGGTTCGCGGATTCGATCCATCACCCGAGGAGCAGAAGAGCCGCGAGTTGACGCTCACGCTGCTGGAGCAAACCGCGGCGCCGTTTTCGCGCGACCAATTCCATCCCGGCCACATCACCGCGAGCGCCGCCGGTACTGCATCCGGATGGAAAACGCATCCTGCTGATGCATCACCATCGGCATCAACGTTGGCTGCTGCCCGGCGGACATGTCGAGGAGCACGGATGCTTCGCTCGGGGACGCAGCGCGAAGAGAGACCGAGGAAGAAACCGCGGTGCGGGCTGCCGCCGGAGAAACTGCGCGGTTGGTTGGCATGGACGTCCATGGGATTCCCGCGCGCAAAGGCGAACCGTTCCACCTGCATCATGATCTGATCTTCACGTTCCAGGCCGAGTCCGATGTCTTTGCCTGCACCGACGAAGCGCCTCAAGTGGCCTGGTGCGGTTTGGATGAGCTGGATCGCTACGGCGTGCCGGGCAAACATCCTGCGCGCCGCGGCCCGAGCGATTGGCCCGGCCATTTGACAACCCATGTGAAAAACCGGCGAACACTCGGAGGAAGATGCTCGCCGGCTGGCAACCGGGCTGCTCACGCAGTTCAGGCTGCCAAAGTCAGGGGGATATCAGGAGAGAAACGTTACTTCAACTAAGCAGACGCGCGCTGGCGGCAACAGGTTCCACCTGCTCCCAAGCTACCGGCTCGATCTTGCGCACGATCAGTAGATAGGCGAGGGCCCCGGCCACCAGAATCACGCAAACACAAACGAAAGCCAGATAGAATTGTCCGGTTCGTTCCACGATGTAGCCGGTTACGACCGGCGCGATCACGCCGGCCAGGTTGCCAACACCATTCTGGCTGCCGGTCCACTTGGCTGCGGCCGCGACGCCCGCCAGCGTCTGAGTGATGGCCCAGAGGTGGGAGCTGAACAGCCCGTAGACGAAGCCCGCCGCCACCAGCAGAGACATCGCCAGCACTTGGTCGGCGACAGCGACGGCAGGCAATAGCAGCACCGCCGAGCCAGCCAGTCCAGAGACCGCGAAGGTCTTGCGCACCAGCGTGGGGTCGGCGCCGCGCGCGATGAAGCGGTCCGACAGCCAGCCTCCGAACATCGCTCCCGCCGCAGTCGCGCAAAACGGCAGCCAGCCGGTGAGCGCCATCAAACGCGTCGAGTAGCCGCGCTCGGTGAGCAGGTATTGCGGCAACCAGGTCAGCATGAAGTACCAGGCGTAGTTGCCGCAGAAGAGTCCAACCACGGTGCCCCACCACTCGCGCTTCCTGATGATCTCAACGAAACTGGGCGCCTGGTGGCTGGCATGCGTCTCGGAGGCGCTCGGTATTTTCGGAGCAAGCAGCAGCCAGGGAATCAACCATGCCAGTCCCGCCAGACCGATCCAAAGAAAGACCGGCCGCCATCCGAAGCGGTCGAGAATCAATCCGCCGACCACCAAGCCGATGGCGGGACCGAGACGGCATCCGACATCGATCAGGCCGTTCGCCTTGCCGCGATGGTGCTCGGGAAAACCGGCCGCAATAATTTTCGAGTACGACGGGTAGGCCACCGACTCGCTCATGCCGAGTAGAAGCCGCAGTACGAACAGCGTTGCGAATCCGCTCGCGAGTCCGGTCAGGATCGTAGTCGTCGACCAGATGAGGAATCCAATAGTCAACAACACGATCGCGCTGTATCGCTGGATCAGCCAGCCGGAAACAACCAGAAAAGTCGCGTAGGTCCAAAAGAATCCTGACAACAGGAATCCCAGCTCGTGCGGCTTGAGATCCAGTTCCTTGCTGAGCGCGACTCCAGTGACCGAAAGGTTTCCGCGATCGATGTAGTTGAGGGCTACCGAGAGCAACCAGCAGGACCAGTAGCAACCATTCCAGCCGCGCTACTCGCACGGCGGGTGGTGACGTGGTCCCGCTTGTGTCCACCGTGTGAGTGTAGCATCCGAGGCGTGGCGATACTGCTCGAACTATTTCAAACCTGCGTCAGGCAAGCGGAACGGGCGGCCGCGGCGCAGCGGAGAATCGCGTCCGCCGAGATGTCGATGTCCTGCTCCGTAGTGGACCAGTTCGAGACAGAGATGCGCATGGCTCGCCGGCCATGCCATGATGTACCGCCGGCCCAGCAGGTTCCATCTTCCTGGACACGGCGGATCACGTTAGCAGTCAGGTCGTCCGCGCTCGCATCGTCGGTTGGCACGAACCGCACCAACACCTGGTTCAAGACAACCTCGTTGAGGATTTCGACGCCGCGGCCCGACCGCAGGCGGTCCGCCATGCGCTGGGCGAGCGCGCAACAGCGCTCGATCATCTGGGCGATTCCCTGGCGGCCCAAAGTTCGAAGCGCCGCGTAAACCGCGAACCCTCGCGCGCGGCGCGACGCCTCCGGAACCCAGTGGTGATTCTCGCGCGCCGCGTCCGGAGCGGCGACATAGTACGGAGCGCTGACCGTCATGGCGGCGTGGTGCGCCTCGGGATCGCGCACGAAAACGACACCTGAGTCATACGGCACATTGAGCCACTTGTGGCAATCCACTGAGATCGAGTCGGCGAGTTCAATCCCGGACGCCAGCGCTGCATGACGCGGCGACGCGGCGCGCCCACAAGCCGAAGGCGCCGTCTACGTGCAGCCACGCCGATCGATTTTTCAGGCACGCGGCAATGTCGGCGATCGGATCGAAGGCGCCCGAATTCACGTTGCCGGCCTGCGCGCAAACCAGTACGGGCGTTGTGACGTCCGAAAGCGCGGACTGGAGCGCGTCCAGCCGCATCCGGCCTTGGCCGTCTGTCGCAACTCTGCGGATGCGCCCGCGTCCCAGGCCGAGCATCTGGAGTGCCGCTTGAATTGCGACATGCGACTCCTCGCTCGCCAGGATCGTGATCTCCGGCGCTCCCATCAAGCCCCGCTCTTCGACATCCCAGCCCAGCTTCGAAAACAGCGCATGGCGCGCCGCGGCCAAGCCTACAAAGTTCGACATGCTGGCGCCGGTGGTGAATCCCACGCTCATCTCGCGCGGCAAGCCGAACAGTTCGAGCATCCACCTTGCGGCGATTTCCTCAGCAGCTGCCGCAGCCGGAGACGACATATAGCAGAATGCGTTCTGATCCCACGCCGACACCAGCCACTCGGCCGCAACCGTCACGGGCAAAGAGCCGCCGATTACGAAACCGAAATAGCGCGGCCCAGCGCTGGCAATCAATCCCGGAGTTGCCACATTCGCGAACTGTTGGATGACCTCGAGCGGCTCACCGGGGGCTTCTGGCAGCGGGCCTCCCATCGCCGCGACGAGAAGAGAACAATCCACCGGCAGGGCCACTGGACGATCCCGCAGCGACTGCAGAAACTCCACCGCTAAGTCGCAAGTCTCCTGAAGCAGTTGCGCGTACTTCATGACGCCCGCGCAATCGTTGCAAGGGGTAGAGTCATGACGCCTTCGATGATCGGCGTTACGTAGCCGCCAACTTCGATTCCTTCCGATCCGTGCTCGCCGTGAATCAAGACGTGCAGGATGCTGCGGCGGCCCATCTTAGTTCCTTGCTCGCTCACGAAGCTGGTAGCGTTCGCACTCGGAATCAGCCGATGTTTCATCATGTACGCGGCCAACGGACCGGTAGCGCTTCCGGTGGCCGGGTCTTCCACTGTCCCGCGGCGCGCAAACATCCGCGAGTAGGCGCCTTCGGGCGTCCGCGCAAACACGAACAGAAAGAACGGCGCAGTTTCCCCGGCCTCCAACCGTTGCAGCGCGCCCGAATCGACACACGCGAGGTCCACTGACGCCTTGGTCCGGACGGGCACGAAGATGCCCGGATTTCCGGCACTGACCATTTCCGGCGGCGCGTCGTGCAGTTCAGACGCTCACTCCGTCAAGCGTAACCGGCAGCGGGCTTCCCACCGCAATGCCCTTGGCGAAATCGGAGTTGCCCCAGGCGCGTGTGGAATTGGCGAGGTTCTCTCCGTAAATCGCGATCCACTGTCCGGGCACAACAGATGTGCGTGTACTCCCCACGGGCGCCACTCCTGTAATCAAAGGAGGAGGAAGCAGAGACACCGTTCGCAGGTCGGAGCTGACCGAGACCAAGACAGGCTCGGATTGGATTCCCGCACCGCTCACGACCAAAGAATAAGCGCCTGGCAGGATCTGAGCATTCAACGCGAAATCGACTGTCTGAGGAGTGGAACCACCTCCCACCCCTATATAGCTCCAGTTCGTCGTGCGGGCGTAGTAGGCGGCGCCCGAGGCGTTCGTCATGCTGATGATAGGAAAGCTGGTGTCGTTTTGTTCGTCGTCCCCATACGATGCTCCCGCCGATTGTCCAGTCAGTTGTGTCCCGCTGAGGGTAAACACACCCCCACCCTTCGCTGTGATTGAGTTTATAGCCGGTTGCAACGACGGACTCGCTGCACCGTCCGGAGTGTACACATACAGTTGAGTGGAGCCGTCGCAGAACAGAATCTGACCGGTAGGCAGCATTAGCATCATCTTAAAAAACGCAGGCGTGGCGAGGTTAGCATCGTTCAGCGCCGGTGATACAGGGGAGATAGTGTTGGCGACTGGATCAAAATCGAATATCCGGGTTGGTTGGGAAAAGAGTCCCCCAAAGTGCAAAGCGACCCCGCTGGCGGTAACTGTGGCAACGGCCGAGAGCGTGATTTGGGACGCGGAATCCACAGACTTGATGGTTGTCCCAGACGGAATGGCACTGCCGGAAACGGCCCAGCTCTCGATGAGCTGGCTCGTCGATGGAATCCCGGTAATCACAGGCGAACCGCTTTGAAGCGTTCCGGACGAATCGAGACCATTTCCCGCGTCCCCAACTAGAATTACGTGCCCGTTGGGAAGGACAGCAGCCGGCGCGTCGTCCGCCGCAAACAGGAACGGCTGTTCGCCCAGAGTACGATCATGTCCGGCCCTGCTGCCCAAGTGTTAGTCGACGGCGTGTAGAGTGAGGTGTGTCCGTTGGCGCCAATCACAAAAATCCGGTCATCCTCGAGGCGAACCAACGGGCCTATTTCATAAGAGAGCGACGCGCTAGAGAGCAGGGGCAGGACACCGTTCGCAGATCTGTTAACGGGGCTGATCGGAGACCATTTATTGGTCACCGGATCGTACCGTTCCGCATAGCCCGTGCCTTCGACAACGCTCTGACCGATGTCGTAGGTCACTATAGTGCCATCGCCCAGCCGTGCCCAACCTTCTTCGGAGGATGTGTCGTTAAATGCCTTCTTCGGTCCCTGACTCCAGGTATCCGAAATGGGATCATAGAGGTAACAATTGTTGCTAACGATCGATCCGGTCAGGATTTTCGGCCCCGGGAGCAGTATCGAAATCAAATCGCCGGCACATGATGGCGCCGGCAAGATGGCTGTCAAAGTCAGAGTAACGCCCTCAGCCGTGGCAGTCGCTTTCTGAGAAATCACGATCGAGTTCGTCACGGCACTGACACTGGTGACGTAGGTCTGAGCTGGAATACCTGGACCGCTGATGCTAGATCCGGGCATGATGCCGTCGGTCGATGACACACCCGTTATTGCAAAGTTTCCAGCAACAGTGTTTCCCGTTATTTGAGGGTTCAGGGTAAATCTGACTGCGCGGGTGGCTGTGGCGTTCGCAGAAAGATGAACCTGAGTCGGGGAGTCGACCGATGCAATAACGGCACCCTGCGCAATTCCCGGCTCGACCAATGGCGTGATCGACCAACCAACTTTCCAGCCCGCAGTGGAAACAATATCCGTCACTATGGGGGAACCCGACGCGATGAGACCACCGAATTGCGCGACACGACAGCCCGACATGTTCGGAAAAGGAGCCGCCGCGCTCCAAGTATTTGTAGTCGGGTCGAAGGTCTCAGCAAAATAGCCCAGGTTTCCCGGAATACCGGGACCGCTGTATTCGCCACCCATAACCCAAAGCTTCCCACTGGGCAGAACCTGCGACGCGAAATCCAGCCGTGGCGAAATCATTTTGCTGCCTGGAGTCTGGGTCCAACTCGCGTTGATGTAGCCCCCCTTGGGATCGGGTGTCAGTCTCATCCACGTCTGATAGTCGACACTCGACAGCACCATGACGGTACCGTCTGTCAGAAGCATCATCGGCCAGGTGATAAAAAAAGGAGATCTGTTCGTTAAAGGTGTCCACGAAGCGGCCCGGAGACGGGAGCAGCTTATCAGGAGTGCACCAAAGGCGAGTATTTTAATGATTCGGGACACCAAACTCAATGCTCTTTGAGAATTCTTTTGGCAGTATATCATCGGCATCACAAACGCGTCAAAGAACACGGGTGGTGGGCCGCTGCTGGCTACCGATGTTTCGTTTCTAGCTAGGAAAGGGTATGCGCTACGCGTCAAATACGCGGCTGGCTCAGAGCGTTTCAAGCACAGTGTGCTGTCGATGCTTGTGCGCTAAGCAAACTTCCAAGGCGAAGGTCAGCACGCGGCGGGTTTCGAGCGGATCGATGATGGCGTCCATGTGGCCGCGCGCGGCGGCGTGGCGGGAGTCGAGCCAGCGCTCGTAGTCGGCGCGAGTCTTCGCGATGCGCTCCTGCAATTCGTCCGGGCACCGGTTGGCCTTCGGCTTTGAGCTTTTCGAGTTCGGGGCCGTGGACGGCTTGCACGGCGGAGTCGCCTTCCATGACGCCGATGCGCGCGGTGGGCCATCCGAAAGTGAAGTTGGGATCGAAGCCCTGACCGGCCATGGCGTAGTAGCCAGCGCCCGAGGCGTG
Organism: Terriglobia bacterium; assembly: GCA_963792065.1. GTDB lineage: Bacteria > Acidobacteriota > Terriglobia > Bryobacterales > Bryobacteraceae > Palsa-89. The sequence continues at coordinate 2,263,094 of CAWBUU010000001.1, read as the reverse complement.
ATTGACCGTGAGAATGATTTTCGGCACGGTGGCGCACGCCATGGACTCCACCATCTCGGCGCCCGCGCGGATGATGCCCTCGCGCTCCGCGTCGACACCGACCATGAATCCTGAAACATCCTGCAGATAGATCAGCGGCACGTTGTTGCGCTCGGCGTTCTCGACGAAGTAGGCGACCTTGCGCGACGACTCGGTATACACGATGCCGCCGATACGCGGTCCGCTTTCAGTCTTGAGAAAGCCGCGGCGGTTTGCAATCAGCGCGACTGGCCGCCCAGAGAGCTTGGCTTCGGCGCACAGCATTTCAGGCGCGTGATTGGGCTGGAACTCGAGATAGTCGTCGCCGTCAAAGATGCGCTCGATGGCGTCCTCCATGTTGTAGGCGAGCCGGTGATCGGAAGGCATCAGGTCGTAGAGACCTTCGGCGGGCTTGGGAGGCGCGACGCCCTGCGGCGGCTTGGGCGGAGCGGGCATGGCGCGGAATTTCTGGCGAATGAGTTCGAGACAGTGCGGCGTCGTCCTTGGCCATGAAGTGCGCGACGCCGCTGGACTGGGTGTGCATGCGCGCGCCGCCCAGCGATTCGGCGTCGACGACTTGCCCGACCGCGCCCTTGACGAGGTTGGGGCCGCCGAGTCCCATGAAGCTGGTGCCGTCGACCATGAAGATGACGTCGCTCAGCGCAGGCAGATACGCGCCGCCCGCGATGCAGGGTCCCATGACGGCGGCGATCTGCGGCACGTGCAGTTTGCGGCGCATGAGGCAGTTGTAATAGAAGATGCGCGCCGCGCCATACTGGCCGGGAAAAATGCCGTCCTGGTAAGGGAGATTGACGCCGGCCGAGTCGACCAGGTAGACGATGGGCGTGCGGTTGCGCATGGCGATTTCCTGCGCGCGCAGAATTTTCGTGATCGTCTCGGGCCACCACGCGCCGGCTTTGACGGTGGCGTCGTTGGCTACGATGACGGCGGGGCGGCCTTCGATTTTTCCGATGCCGGTGACGACGCCGGCGGAAGGGGCTTGCCCGTCGTACTGATCGTAGGCGATGAGCAGGCCGATTTCGAGGAACATGGCGCCGGGGTCGATCAATTGGTCGATGCGTTCGCGGGCGGTGAGCTTGCCATCCCGATGCTGTTTTTCGATTTTCTTCGAGCCGCCGCCCTGTCGCAGCCGGTCCTCAAGATCGTGGAGGCTGTCGACGAGCTGGCGCATGTGGGCGGAAGAAGAGGCCGAGGTGGTGGACACTGATTTCAGAATACTGCAGCGAGTTTGCCGGCTGCGCGCGGCCGCGACAGGCCGGGCGCGGAATATCCGAGTGAGACTGTCAGCGTCCGGGCGAATGCATCCAGCGGTTCCCGGGCGAGTAGAACGAGCCGATCCGATCCTTGGCGTTCTGATCGAGGTTTCGATAGAAGAGCGCGTAGTCGTAGGATGGTAGATTTGGTTGGCGCTGAACATCGGCGGAGTTTGCGGGGGATTGGTGAGGATCAGCGCGCCGTCCAGGATGTAGGCGCCGGTGAATTGCGGGATTTCGGTCTGGGCGTTGACCATGGGCGGCATCAGGGCAGTGCCCAGGTTAAGCGACGCATCGGCGACTTCGGTGGAAGTGCTGGAGATCATCAGCAGCGGATTGACGCCGACGGCTCCGGGGCGCGCCATCGAAGTGGTGGCAGTGGGCCTTGGCTGTTATAGCTGACGATGCAACCGATTTGCGTGGCGTAATCGCACATCCTTAGGTGCGGGTAGGCAGCCAGGTCGTCGGTGGTGACTGACCATCCGATGACGTACGCCGCGACCATCTTTTTCAGGTAGGCGGGATTGCTCATGCGCCGCTCGAGAAGCCACAGCGCCAGGTTGGCGCCCTGGCTATGGCCGGCCAGAATGAAGGGCCGACCGTTGTTCAGATGAGCCATGTAATAGTCGAAGGCGGATTCGATGTCGGTGTAGGCCAGGCTGAGCGCGCGCTCGGAAGCGGCCGTGTCGCCCAACAACATTTCGGGCAACGCTCCCTGGCGGTAGAAGGGCGCGTAGATGTTGCAGGAGGCGGCGAACACACTCACCTGGGTATTCGCGATCGCGGTAGAGGCGCTTTCCAGGATGGCGTCGGCGATGCTTTGATTCCAGGCCTGCGGTTTGGTGGGATCGAGTGGCGTGGTCTGGAAGGCGCCGGTGACCAGGTTCACGTAGTTGGAGTCCTTGAACGTGGTGGTGTGGAAGAAGAGGACATCGACCGAGTGAGCGTTGGGATTCTCGGGCGTCATCATCCAGTACTGGGGCTGGCTGTAGTCGGGGCGCGGCGTGGAGGTGTCGCCGACCGGTGTCCAGGGCGTGGCGCCGGGCTGAGTCTGGGCCGGGCCGAGGCTGGCGGCGAGCATCAGCGAGGCGAGGAATTTCAATGTTGATTTCATAAGTGATAAGCGACGGAAGGGCGGAGCGGCAGTTGTCCGTCTACTTTTCGTATCGGCAGGAGATGGAGGAAAGCGAGTGGAAGTGGTTGGGAGGTGATAACTACACTGGAGTGGTGGATCACAACGTTGCAGCCAGCATGGAAAAGGCACTGTTTGAGGCCTTTGTTGTGCCGAGCAAAAGACGCCGCTACCTCGAACTGCTCGGCACGGAGCGTGGCCGCGAAAAGATCCGCTTCGCGCTGGATCATTTTGGAGATCTCGACCTACACTATTGCCACAGGATAAAGCCGAGCCAGCAACGCTTTGACAATATCCTGCAAGCGCTAAACAATCTCGGGGCTCCTCCTGTGTGTTACGTGATGTCCTCCGACGCAGACTTGGACCGTCGACAGATGGATCTGTCCGCCGCACTGAAGAACATCATCGGGTTAGGTCAAGGCGCCTTTGTGTCCTGCGTGCCTGGTAAGCTCGCCTACTTTGAATCTGAGGAGAAGAATGAGCGATACATCTGCCATCGTGAAAACTCACAATCGTGAATACTGATGGGTCAGGGATCTGGGAGAATTAAGGAACTGTGCGGACTTGTGGTGTACTTTCCCTTGCCCTTGTAGCGCTAACGCTCAACGGAGCGTCGAATCCGAAGGCTGCGGCGGCGGCGCAGGCTGCGCGCACCTTCCGGCAGGCGCACGAGCGCGCGATCGTCCAGGAATACATGGAGCTGCTCGCGATTCCGAATCTGGCGTCGGACGCGGCCAACATTCGCAAGAATGCCGAAGCGATCCAGAAGATGCTCGCGCGGCGAGGGGTCGAGACGCGATTGCTCGAGGTCGAGGGCGCACCGCCGGCGGTGTACGGCGAGATCCGCACGCCCGGTGCACGGCGCACGATCGTCCTCTATGCGCACTATGACGGACAGCCCGTGGATCCCAAAGAATGGGCCACGCCGCCGTGGCAGCCGGTGTTGCGCGACAAATCGCTTGAGCGCGACGGCCGCACCATCCCGCTGCCTGACGACGGGTCGAAGTTCGATCCGGAATGGCGCATCTACGCGCGCTCGGCGTCGGACGACAAAGCGCCGATCCAGGCGATGATGACCGCGCTCGATGCGCTCAAGGCCGCGGGCATCGCGTTGCAGTCGAATATCCGGTTCATCTTCGAAGGCGAGGAGGAAGCGGGTTCGCCGCACCTGGGCGACATCATCGCGGCGCACCAGGACTTGCTCTCGGGCGATGTCTGGCTGATGTGCGATGGTCCGAACAACCAGACCGGCCGGCAGCAGATCGTGTTCGGAGCGCGCGGCGTCGAGACGCTGGACGTGACGGTCTACGGACCCGCGCGGGAGTTGCACAGTGGGCACTACGGCAATTGGGCGCCGAATCCGGCCGAGATGCTGGCGCGGCTGCTCGCGTCGATGAAAGACGACGACGGACGCGTGCTGGTGGAGCATTTCTACGACGGCATCGAGCCGCTGAGCGAGACGGAGAAGCGCGCGCTCGCGGATGCGCCGAACGTCGATGCGGACCTGAGGCGGCAGTTCCGGCTGGGTCGCACCGACGGCGGAGGCAAATCGCTACTCGAACTGCTGAACCTGCCGTCGTTGAACGTGCGCGGCATGGCGAGCTCGCGAACGGGCGATCGGGCCAGCAACGTGATTCCGTCGACCGCGACGGCGTCGCTCGATATCCGGCTGGTGAAGGGCATCGACCATCGCATGGAGGCCGAGCGCGTCGTGGAGCACATCCGCAAGCAAGGTTATTTCGTGGTGGACCATGACCCGGACGCCGCGACGCTGACGTCGCACGCGAAGGTGGCGAAGGTGGTGACGCGCGATTCAGGCTACAACGCGTCGCGCACGTCGATGGACTTGCCGATCTCGCGGGCGGTGATCGAAGCCGCCGAGAGCGCGGTCGGAGGTCCGGTGATCAAGCTGCCGACCGAGGGCGGGAGCGTGCCGCTGGTGACGATCGAGGGGATTCTCAACGTGCCGACCATCAGCGTGCCGATTGTAAATTACGACAACAATCAGCACAGCTTCAACGAGAATCTGCGTATCCGGAATTTGTGGGACGGGATTGAGTTGATGGCGGCGCTGCTCGCGATGTAGCGTCACAACACGGCGAACCCGCCGCGCTCACGAAGCCCGTTGGCAGTGACGGAACCGATTGGGACATCGACAATTTGGTTCGCGTCCCGGGGCGCGGCCAGCTCGATCTTGAGGAAATTATCCGACAGCGCGCCGTCGGTCAAAGTGACTACCGACAGCGTGCGGCCGAGCATGCTGCGGCGGAACTCGAGATTCTTGCGGGCGCCAAGCTCACGCAGTACGCGATTACGCTCTTTGCGAACCGGCATGGGAACCTGGTCGGGGCTGGCGGCGGCCGGCGTGCCGGGGCGCTCGGAATACGTGAACACGTGCAGGTAGGTGAAGGGCAGGCTGTCGATGAATGCGCGGCTCTCCTCGAACTCGGCGTCGGACTCGCCGGGGAATCCGACCATGACGTCGGCGCCGATGGCCGAGTCCGGCATCGCGGCGCGGGCTTTCCTGATGCGGTCCTCATAATGCCGCGGCCGATACTTGCGATGCATGCGGCGCAACACACGGTCGGAACCCGATTGCAGGGGCGCGTGGACGTGCGGCGCGATGCGGGGCGAGGCGGCAACCAGCGCGAGCAGGTCGTCGGACCAGTCCATTGGCTCGACGGAACTCAGGCGCAGGCGCTCGATTGCGGTCTCATCGAGCAGGCGGCGCACCAGGTCGGCCAGGCGCATCGAGCCGCCCTCTTCGCGGCCCCATCGCCCGAGGTTGATGCCGCTCAGGACCACCTCGCGATAGCGCGTGGCGAGATTGCGAACCTGGTGGATCACCTCATCGGCCGGCGCGCTGCGGCTGTGTCCGCGCACGAACGGAATGATGCAGAACGAACAGCGATTGTTGCAACCGTCCTGGATTTTGAGATTGGGGCGAGTGCGGTCGCCCGAGGCGTCTTGGACGGGCGCGGATAAGAAATGTTGCTGGGCGAAGATATCGGAGACGTGGATTTCACCGTGGTAGGGCGTTTCGTGTTGACGGATGATGTCGGGGATTTGGGTCTTATGCGAATTCCCTACCACCCAGCAGACGCCGGGGAGTACGGCGATCTCATCGGGCGCGCGCTGGGCGTAACATCCGGTTACCAGGATGCGCGCCGAGGGGTTCTCGCGATGCACGCGATGCACGGCCTTGCGCACGTCGTCGTCGGCGAAGGCCGTGACGGTGCAGGTGTTTAGGACGACCAGCTCGGCGTCGTGCGGAGTTGCGACCGAGCTCAGGCCGCACGCTTCAAGCGCCGATTCGAGTGCGGCGCCGTCGGCCTGCGAGGCCCTACACCCGAAGTTATAGAGGTGAAAATTCTGCACCAATCCGATTCTAACAGTGCTTTCGTGCGTCGATACGATAAAGGGGCGAGGCGTCGGGGACGATAGTTGCTTAGGATGAACGCGTAGATGGATCGTGTACTGTCGCAAGAAGAAATCGACGATGTATTTCGGAATTTGCGCGATTCGGGAGACGACGATCCTGCCAAGCGGGCCTTACCTTACGACTTCCGGCGGCCGGACCGGATCGCCAAGGACCAACTGCGCGCCATCCACTTGCTGCACGAGAATTTTTCACGCAGCCTGGCGTCCAGCCTTTCGGCCTATCTGCGAGCATACGTCGCGGTGAATTTGGTTTCGGTAGAGCAGCTATCGTTCATGGAGTTTTCTCAGTGCCTGCCGTCGCCCACGTGCCTGGCGTCGCTCGGGATGAAGCCGTTCGAGAGCAACGCGGTGCTGGAGATCAACCCTGGGCTGGTGTTTCCGATCATCGAGATGCTGCTGGGGGAAACGCGCGGACGCCGCTGAAAATCGACCGTGAAATTACCGAGATCGAGCAGAGCGTGATGGACGGAATCTTCCGCATCACTCTGCAGGATTTGAAAACGGCGTGGCACTCGGTGACTCCGATGGAATTTACCATCACGTCGCACGAAACCGAGCCGCAGTTGCTGCGCATCCTGTCGCCGAACGAGGCGGTGGTGGCGGTGAGCATCGAGGTCCGCATTGGCGAAAACACCGGGATGCTGAACATCGGAATCCCGTCCATCGTCGTCAAGATGCTCCGGCACAAGTTCGATCAGCAATGGTCGTTGCGCAAGAGCGAATCCACCGAGCAGGAGCAGGATCGCATTCTCCGGCTGATCCGGCCGGCGCACATGCATCTGGACGGGCGGCTGGCGGGTCCGACGTTGCGCGTGGAAGATCTGATGAATCTTCAAGACGGGGACGTGCTGACGTTCGACTACCCGGTCAGGCGGTACGTCGACCTGAATCTCAACGGCAGGCTGAAGTACCGGGGGCGGATCGTGACCGCCGGCGGGAAGCGCGCGTTTCAAATCGACGAACATTACAAGATGTAGGGCCACAGAAGGAGCGCGGGCGAGGCGGTACAGTTGCTTTCGCCGGGATCGTGCTAAGTTTGTGGATCATGAATCCGTATGCACCTCACCTAGGCGAGCGCGATCCGCTGGAAGTGATCGCGGCGACTGCTCGGCAGCTTGAATCGCTGGTCGAGACCATCGGGCTGATTCGCGCCGAGGAACCGGCGGCGCCCGGCAAGTGGTCGGCGCGCGAGATTCTGTGCCACCTGGCGGACTGCGAAACGGTATTCGCGTTTCGGCTACGGCAGTCCCTGGCGGAGGACCATCACGTGATCCAACCGTTCGATCAAGAAAAGTGGGCTGAGCACTATCGGGTGTTCGACGTGCGGGGCGCGCTGGCGGTATTTTCGGCGGTGCGGAACTGGAACGTGGCACTGATTCGGTCAGTCGTCCCCGGCGTGCTTTCGAAACCGGTGACGCATCCCGAGCGCGGCGCCATGACGTTTCAAGTGCTGATCGAAACGATGGCCGGTCACGATCTGAATCATCTGCGGCAGATCGAAGCCATTGCGGCGCGAGCCGCGCAGGCGTAACACCGCACACTCGCTTCCGCTTCTGAACGGGCTGTGCCGCGAGGCGCCGCGCTACACTCAATAGAACAAGAATGGCGGCCATTCTACTGTTGGCGCGCGACTACGGGAGTTGCGCGAGCCCATGAACAGCACGTTTGCACGAACCCTGCGCGCGCTGGATGCCGACGACTTCCGCGTTTCAAACGTCGTGCTGGTGCTGGTGGTCCTGCTGCTCGGCGCCTGGACGTGGTGGCTCTTTGCGGGGCGCGTGGCGCAGTACGAAACAAGCAGCAGCGTGCGCGTGGAGCCGAACCGCTTCGTCGCCACGTTTCCGGCGCGCGTGCTGGATCATGTGCGGCCGGGACAATCGGCGACAGTGGAGATCGACGGCGCGACGGTGCCCGCGCGGGTGGCAGCCATCGGGCTGGACGCGGCGACGAGCCAGATTCAGGTGATCCTGCTGGCGGCGACCGAATCGCCAGCGCCAGCCGCGGGGAAATCGGCGCGAGGCGTCGGTGGAAGTGGAGCGCGTGTCGCCGGCAGCGCTGGTGCTGCGCGCGATCGGCCGCGTGAATCGATGAAGGCGCGCGCGCGGCTGATCGTTCCCGAAGTCGTCCAGACCTCCAACATGGACTGCGGGCCGGCCGCGCTGAAGTGCCTGCTCGAGGGCTTCGGCATCCACGTGCACTACGGCCGGCTGCGCGAGGCCTGCCAGACCGACGTCGACGGAACATCCATCGACACGCTGGAAGACGTCGCCAACCAGCTCGGACTCGAAGCGGAGCAGATCATGCTGCCCGCCGATCACGTGTTGCTCGATGACGCGCGCGCGCTGCCTGCGATCGCGGTGGTGATACTGCCGAACGGCATGGTGCATTTCGTGGTGGCTGTGGCGGCGGCACGGCAAATTCGTGCAGATCATGGATCCGGCGACGGGCCGCCGCTGGACTGCAGAGCGCGCGTTTTCTTTCGGAACTGCTGGTGCACAACATGGCGGCGCCTGCGGCGGACTGGCGCGAGTACGCGGCGTCCGATGATTTTCTGCGGCCGCTGCGCGGCGCATGGCGCGGTTCGGAATCGTCGGAGTACACTCGCGAGCTGCGCGCATCGCGGCGGCCGATCCGGACTGGAGGCCGATCGCGGCGCTGGATGCCGGAGTTCGGACAGTGGAATCACTGGTCGCTTCGCGTGCGATCCCGGTTGGTGAACAGGCCGCGCGTGTGCTTGAAGAGTTTTGTCGAATCGCCGGAGGCGATTCCGGATCACTATTGGTCGGTACGGCCGGGGCCTCGCGACGATCAAGTGGTGGTGCGCGGCGCCGTGCTGGTGCGAGTGCTCGGACCAAAAGCCGCAACTGCTCCATCGTCCCCCGAACTTGCCGCTGCGGTCGAACAACCTCCGCTGCGGCCCGGGCGCGAGCTTCTCAAGCTTCTGGCATCCGATGGTGCATTCACACCGGCGGCCGTTGCGGCGGCGCTGGCCATTGGTGGCGCGGCCGTGATCCTGGAAGCGGTCCTGTTTCGATCGCTGCTGGATGTGGGACGCTCGTTGGGGCTTGAGGGGCAGCGCTTGGGCGCGATCGCCGCGGTGGTGGTGTTCTCGCTCGCGTTGCTGCTGCTCGAACTGCCGCTCACCGGAAGCCTGTTGCGCTTCGGACGTCGGCTCGAGGTGCGGCTGCGCCTCGCGTTCCTGCGAAAAATTCCGCGGCTGAACGATCGCTACTTTCAGAGCCGGCTCAAGTCCGACATGGCCGAGCGCAGCCACAGCATTCATTTGATCCGGCGGCTGCCGGAGCTGGGCGGTCAGCTTCTGCGCTACAGCTTCGAACTGGCCTTCACAACGGTGGGAATCATCTGGCTGGATCCGGCGACTGCGTCGATCGCGATTCTGGCGGCGGCGACTGCGGTGGCGATTCCGCTGCTCGCGCAGCCGTGGCTGATGGAGCGCGATCTGCGCTTTCGCACGCACTCCGGCGCGCTCACGCACTTCTACTTGGACGCGCTGCTGGGGCTGGTGGCGATCCACACGCACGGAGCGCAGCGGCCATTGCGGCGCGAACACGAAGGGCTGCTTACGGATTGGGCGCGAGCCGGGCTGAACCTGCAGCGCGTCTGTGATCTCGCTCGAGACCGTGCAGTTCTGGCCGGCTTCGGACTGGCGATCTGGCTGCTCGCTTCGCATCTCGGACGCAGCGTCGAAGCGGGCGCGATTCTGCTGCTGGTTTATTGGGCTTTGAATCTGCCGGCGCTCGGCCAGGAGATTGCCGCGATCGCCTGGCAGTATCCTTCGTATCGCAACGTCACGCTGCGGTTGCTGGAGCCGTTGGGCGCGATCGAGCGAACCGAGGCGGCGCACGAATTCACGGTGTCAGACCGGCGCGGCAGCAGCGGCGCATTGCGTTTGAAAACGTCAGCGTGACGGTGGCCGGTCACACGGTGCTCGAAGACATCACGCTATCGATTGGGGCGGGCGAGCACGTCGCGATCGTGGGGCCGTCGGGCGCGGGAAAATCCAGCTTGGTGGGATTGCTGCTCGGGATGGCATCGGCCGGCGAGCGGACGCGTCCTGGTGGACGGTGCAGAACTAGACAGAAGCGGTAGACGCGCCTGCGCCCGCACATCGCTTGGGTCGACCCGGCGGTGCAGGTTTGGAATCGTTCGCTGAAAGAGAATCTTGAATATGGTCTGCCTGCGGAGCCGAGGATGCCGCTGGAGCAGGCCATCGACGCCGCCGAATTGCAGCGAGTGCTGGAACGCTTGCCGGATGGCCCCGCGACTCCGCTCGGCGAAGGCGGCGGCTTGGTTTCAGGCGGCGAAGGCCAGCGCGTCCGGTTCGGCCGCGCACTGCTGCGTCCCGGCGTGCGGCTGGTGATTCTCGACGAGCCGTTCCGCGGGCTCGATCTCGAATCAGCGGCGCACGCTTGCTCGAACGCGCGCGCGAGCTGTGGCGCGACGCGACGCTGCTTTCGATCTCGCACGACATCGCCGACACACATGGCGTTCGATCGCGTCGTGGTGCTGGAAGACCGGCCGCATCGCCGAAGACGGCCATCCGCGCGAACTCGCGGCGAATGGCGCTTCACGATTGCACGCGATGCTCGCAGCCGAGCAACAGGTCCGCGAAGGCTTGTGGCGAAGCAGCCGAGTGGCGCCGGCTGCGGCTCGAGAACGGCATCCTGATCGAGCCATGAGAGATCTGCTCTGGCCCGCATCTCGCCTGCACGAAGCGCTGCACGCACTGGTGGCGCATGCATTCGTGCGTGCCGCGTCGCCACTCCTGCGGACGCCAAACGAAGCAGCGCACGATCCCGAATCCCTTAGCGCGTGGCTGAACGCGGCAGCGCAATCACTAGGAGTTGAGACACAACCAGTTGAAACACCCTATGCCGACTTCGATGACGACATCCGCAGGCTTGGGCCCGGCTCTGATCCGAATCGCGTCGGCGGAGGGCGCGGCGTTTCTCGCGATACTGCCTGGCAAGCGGCTGCGCGCGCTGGCCCCGGATCGGAAAGCCGCGTCCTGTTTCAGTTGCAGCGATCCGCGCGGCGCTCTGCGGTCCCATCGAAGCGCCGGTGCTTGCTGAAGTCCAGCAACTTCTCGATCGCGCCGGAATCCCGCAAAGGACCATCAGGCCTCGGCGCGCGACGCCATCCTGCGCGAACGTCTCAGCGCGGCACGCATCCGCGGCATCTGGCTTTTGCGGCTTCCGCCCTCGTCAAATTTCTGGGAGCAACTCCGGCGAGCACGCGTGCCGGCGCCGGCTGTACGCGCTCGCGGGCGCTCACGCGATGCAATACGTTCTCTGGATCCTCACCTGGTGGGTGGTCGGAACGAACGTACTCAACCGCACGGCGGATCGCGGATGGCTGTTCACCTGGGCGCTGCTGCTGTTGACGCTGGTGCCGTTGCGCGTGCTGGTAACGTGGCTGCAAGGTTCGATCGCGATCGGCGCGGGCGCGCGTCTGAAGCAGCGGCTATTTTTCGGCGCGCTGCGCATGGAGCCGGATAGCATCCGTCATCAGGGCGCGGGGCAGTTGCTGGGACGCGTGCTGGAATGCGAAGCCGTAGAGTCGCTGGCGTTGAGCGGCGGCTTCCTCGCGTTCGTCGCGCTGATCGAGTTGGTGATCTCGATTTTCGTGCTGGCCTCTGGCGCCGGCGGTTTGTTGCAGGCCGGGCTGCTGGCCGGCTGGCTCTTCGTTTCGGGTATCAACGCGCGGCGCTACTATCGACGCAATCGCGAGTGGACCGATGTTCGGCTCGCGATGACGCACGACCTGGTGGAGAGCATGGTGGGTCACCGCACGCGGCTGGCGCAGCTTCCGCCGGACCGCTGGCATGAAGGCGAAGACGAAGCCTTGGAGTCGTACCTGAAATCCTCGAAAGCGATGGACGAATCCACGGTCGCGCTGCTGGCGGTGGCGCCGCGCGGATGGCTGGTGCTGGCGACTGCTCGGTTTGGCGCCGGCGTTCGTCGAGTGGAAATGCATTCGACGGCGAGCATCGCCATCGCGGTTGGAGGAATGCTGCTGGCTTACCGGGCGTTGCGGCGCTGCGCGACCGGCGCATGGCAATTGGCTGGCGCGGCGGTGGCCTGGCAGCGGGCCTCGGTGCTGTATCACGCCGCAACACGAACGGAATTGATCGGCTCGCTCGATGCGGCCGCAGACGCGATATCGGAAGGCGCGCTCGAAGCTCGCGACCTTGTTTTTCGATACAGCCCGAAAACGCCGCCGGTGCTGCGCGGCTGCAGCCTTCGCATTTCGGCGGGCGATCGGCTGGTGCTTGAAGGCGAATCCGGCGGCGGAAAGTCGACACTGGTTTCCCTGCTGGTCGGCCTGCGCGATCCCGACTCCGGCCTAGCTTCGGATCGACGGCTTGGATCGCGCGACGCTCGGCGCAGAGGCCTGGCGGAAGCGCATCGCCGCCGCGCCGCAGTTCCACGAGAACCATGTGCTGGCCGAAACGTTCGCCTTCAACCTGCTGATGGGCAGGCGCACGACGCCCTGGGCCGCACGATCTGCCGCAAGCCGAAGAGATTTGCCGCGAGCTCGGTCTCGGCGATCTTATCGAGCGCATGCCGGCCGGAGTATTGCAGATGGTGGGCGAGACCGGCTGGCAATTGTCGCACGGCGAGCGCAGCCGCCTGTACATCGCGCGCGCGCTGTTGCAGGACGCCGGACTGGTGGTGCTCGACGAAAGCTTCGCTGCGCTCGATCCGGAAAATCTTCAGCGCGCGCTGGAATGCGTCGTGAAACGCGCGCGATCGCTACTCGTGATCCAGCATCGCTGAGACTCTACTTGAGTCCGCCGACCAGGAACAGCGTGACGATATCGCGCTGGTAGGAGTAGGCGTACGAGTTGCCGTCAGGAGTCATTACGACATCGGCGATTCGCACGCCCACCGGGTCCGGCGTCTTGAGCTCTTTCCATGGTTCCTGGCGTCCGGTGGCGATGTCCAGGCGGCTGATCTTCAAGTCGGCCGGGTCCGTCCAGCTTGCGCAGATAAAGGTAGACGCCCGTCGCCGCTCCAGCGAATCACCGATTCGCCGGGATCGATGTTCGCGATGACCTTCGGCTGCGCCGCCTGCGATCGGAACCAGGCTCAGCTTGCCTGCGGACGGTCGCCACAACATATTTCTCGTCCGGAGAAACGCGGCTGGCCGTGCAATTCCTTCGGGCGTGATCGGCGTGGGTTTGCCGCCGCTCGACATCTCTGCACGAAAGTTCGCGTCGGGCGGCCCGTCTTCGTTTCCGGTGAACAGAATCCGGCGTGCCGTCCGGGAACCATTCCGGCGCGGCCATAGTGGATATCCTCGGATCCGATGACGCGCGGCTCGCCGGGACCGGTGGGCAGCAGCGTGAGCTTGGTCTTGGGGCCGTCGCTGACGACGCAGCTCACCCACTTGCCGTCGTTCGATAGCGCTGGAACGTTGCCCTCTCCCAATCGCACCGCAGGCGAGCCATCGGTCTTGCGCAGAGTAGATCGCCGTGTTGCGTTGATGGAGGTAGGACGATTCGACGAACAGAATGGTCTTGCCGTCGGGAGAAATATCGTAGACGTGCGAGGCGTCGAACCAGGAGAGATCGCGCTCCTGTTTCTGGATCGGCGAACAAGCGCAGAGATGCCCATGCGCGTGTCTTCGGTGGTGGCCAGCACGCGGCCGTCGCGCGCAGTGTCGTCCATGGCCATCAGCGCCGGAGTCTCCACGACGGTGCGTTCCTTGTTCTTCAAGCTCACCGCCTGCAATCCAGGATTGAAGCCGTCCTTGCCGGCGGCGCCGAACCAGACTTCGTCGCCTTTGAGGCGACCACGCCAGATGCAGCGAGACGCGCCAGCCGCGCGAGAGGACGCGCTTTTGTCCTCTGCAGGTCCAGCACGGTGACGGCGAAGTCGCCGACCGCGTCGTCGTACTCGAAGAACGCGAGCAGATCGCCCTTGGGCGAAACGCGCAAGTCGTACGGCGGCCGGCCTTCCTTTTCGTACAGCACGTTTCCGATCGGATACTCGATGCGAGTGCGACGTCCGACGGTATGGGACACCGCGAGGTGGCGCCGTCGGGCGACCAATCGGCGTCGTTGACGTTTTCGAGAACTTCGCGCGGCGCTCCGCCGGACAGCGGAACACGCGCCAGAGTTCCAGCGCTGGCCAGCGATTCGCCCATCAGGATGGCCATCTCGCCTGTCGAGCTGATGGAAAGGATCCGGCCCGGCGGAAGACCCAGCGAGCGCGACTCGCGGCTGCCCGCACGCATGGAGAAGATCGTCATGGGTTCGTCGGCCCATTGCGCGCTGAACAGCACCGTCTGGCCGTCGGGCGAAAAGCGCGCCGCGGCCACATCGCCACGCCGGTAGGTGAGCCGCTCGAAAGTTGGTTGCGGCGAGCGCAGAGCGCGCCATCCGAGGAATGCTCCCGCGCCGCAGAGCCAGCAGCGATCAGCAGCGACCAGACCGCCAGACGAACGCCGAAGCCGAGCTTTGCGCGCGCGGCCCTGCTCGGTCTTGCTCGGAGTCCAGATCCTCGAGCACGTCTTCGAGTGCGACTTTCACGTCCGCCATGTTCTGCCAGCGACGCTGCGGATCTTTTCGGAGGCAGCGCGACGATGATGCGTTCCAGTTCGCGCGGCACGTTGTCCTCGCCCGGCCGGAAAGGCGCCGGCTCTTTGTGCAGAACCGAAGCGAGCGTCGACAGTTTCGAGGCGCCGTGAAAGGCGCGCCGGCCGGTGACCATTTCGTACAGCACGGCGCCGAACGCGAAGATGTCGCTGCGCGCGTCCACCTTGTGGCCTTCAGCCTGCTCGGGCGACATGTAGGCCACGGTTCCGATGATGGTGCCGGCTTCGGTCTCCGCCGCTTTCACGTGGACGCTTTCGGTCGCGGCGAAGGCGTCGGCCTCTTCAGGCTCGTTCAGCTTTGCCAGGCCGAAGTCCAAGATCTTAACTTCGCCTTGCTCGTCCACTATGACGTTGCCGGGCTTGAGATCACGGTGGATGATGCCGGCCTGGTGCGCGGCGGCGAGACCGTCGGCGATCTGGATGGCGTAGCGGAGCGCGTCCGGAAGGCGAATGCCTTTGCGGCCGATGAGCCGGTCGAGCGTTTTGCCGGCGACGTACTGCATCGCGATGAAGTCCACCGGCTGGCCGTCCAACTCGGCGGTGTCGATGTCGTAAATCGTGATGATGTTGCGATGGCTGAGAGCGGAAGCGGATTTGGCTTCCTGCTCGAAGCGCGCGCGGCGGCTCTCATCGCCGACGGCGGTGGACGGCAGTACCTTGATGGCAACGGAACGATCGAGGTGGGTGTCGAGCGCGCGGTAAACCACACCCATCCCTCCAGCGCCGAGTTTGGCTTCGATTCGGTAGTGCCGTAGAGTCGCGCCGATCATCGGAATGGAGACCCGCGCGACTATCTTATCACTGCCAGCTGGAACAGCATCAAACATTCTCGTCACTGCTTTGTAGCAAACTGGCGGGGTGTAATATACTCACTGGCATGACTCGCGTTCTCGCATTGCTTTTTGTCTCGTTGTGCTGCTCCGAGCGCGTGGGCGCAGGGTGCACGAGGGATCGCACTCTTTGAGGAACACTGCGCGCAGTGTCACAACGCTCCGGGCGCCGGGAGCCGCGCGCCAAATCGCGACGCTCTGCGGCAGCGCACGCCCGAAGCGATTCTGGATGCGCTCACCACCGGGTCGATGGCGCCGAACGCGCAGGCGCTGAGCATCGATCAGAAGCGGACGCTGGCGGAATATCTCGCGGGCCGCACGCTGGGATCGACGCGTTCGAGCGATGCGTCTGCGATGCCGAATCATTGTCCCAACGCGCCGCTCGGCGATCCACTGAAGGGTCCGCTATGGAACGGCTGGGGCGTCGATTACGGAAACTCGAGATTTCAGCCTGCCTCCGCGGCCGGCCTGAGCGCCGACCAGGTTCCGAAGCTGAAGCTGAAGTGGGCCTTCGGTTTTCCGAACGCGACCTCGATGTACGGGCAGCCGACCGTGGCAGGCGGTCGCGTGTACGCCGGCGCCGACACAGGTTTTGTATACGCGCTGAGCGCGGCGACGGGCTGCGTGTATTGGTCGTTCCAGGCGCAAGCCGGCGTGCGGACCGCAATCACCATCGGGCCGATCCAGAGGCGGCCGATACGCGGTGTACTTCGGCGACGTGAAGGCGAACGTGTACGCGGTGGACGCAGCCACCGGAGCGCTGCTGTGGACCAAACGCGCCGACACTCATCCGCTGGCGCGCGTCACCGGAGCACCGGCGCTGCATGATGGACACTTGTATGTGCCGGTGGCATCGCTTGAAGAACTGGCGGGCGGAAATCCCGCGTACGAATGCTGTACGTTTCGCGGCAGCCTGATCGCATACGACGCAAGCACCGGCGAACAAATCTGGAAAACCTACACGATTCCCGAAGAGCCGAAGCCGACGAAGAAAACGTCGCGCGGCACCCAGCTCTGGGGGCCGGCGGGAGCGGCGATCTGGTCGACACCGGCCATCGACTTGAAGCGCGGCTTGCTGTACGTCGCAACCGGCGACGCTTACACTGCGCCTGCGGCGGACACGTCGGACGCGGTGATGGCATTCGACATGAAAACGGGCAAGGTCGCATGGACGAAACAGGTCACCTCCAACGACGCGTTCGTCGTAGGCGCCTGCGCACAAAACGCCAAGAATAGATCGGAAACGTGCCCCGATGAGCAAGGACCCGATTTCGATTTCGGCAACTCGCCGATTCTGAGCACGCTGCCAGATGGGCGCGACATCATCGTGATCGGCCAGAAGTCAGGCATCGGGTGGGCGCTCGATCCCGGGAAGCAAGGCGCAATCGTGTGGCAGCATCGTGTCGGAAAAGGCAGCGCGCTAGGCGGGATCGAATGGGGATCGGCGACTGACGGACGATTGGTATACTTCCCGAACGCGGACGCCACTTACGGCCCAGAGCAAGCCGGTGGACTCGCGGCGGTGAAGATCGAGAACGGCGAGCGCGTCTGGTTCACGCGGCCGCCTGCGGTGAAGTGCTCGGGGCCTCGCGATCTGAATTGCATCCAGGCGCAGTCGGCGGCGGTAACGGCGATTCCCGGAATCGTGTTTTCGGCGTCGAGCAACGGAATCATGCGCGCCTACGCGTCGAAAGACGGCGGCATCGTTTGGGAGTACAACACCTCGCGCGACTTCACGGCGGTGAACGGCGTGGCGGCGAGCGGCGGCGCAATCAACGGCCCGGGGCCGACGGTGGCGGGCGGAATGCTATTCGTGACGTCGGGCTACACAGCGCTGGGCGGAGGCAAAGCGGGGAACGTGCTGCTGGCGTTCGGGGTCGAGTGACCGGAGGTCGCCAGCAGGCTGGACTTGGTGAGCCGGGCGGGGCTCGAACCCGCGACCACCGCATTAAAAGTGCGATGCTCTACCAACTGAGCTACCGGCCCTGAGAAGGACGCAGGAAGGCGTTCTCATCCAAAGATAACACGAGCAGCGCACCGAACCGCCGCGTGCCGCGCATCCCGCCTCACGCAACGCGCAAGCTCGCGAGCATGGCACAATGAACCATTGGCTCCGCACCGCACGCGATGCATCGTGAGGCTGTGGCCGGAATTCTCACATGCAAGTTCGCGTCCCAGCTTCGAGCGCCAACCTTGGCCCAGGATTCGACGCCCTCGGCATGGCGCTCGGCATTTATCTCACCTGCCGCTTCGAGCCGGCCAACCGCCTTTCTATCCGCGCCCGCGGCCGCGATACCGATCAAATCTCAACTGGCGACGATAATCTGATCTGGGAGACTGCGCTCGCGGTGGCCAAAGACGTCGCCGGAACTCTGCCCGCCATCGCGCTCGAAATCGACAACGACATCCCCATCGGCAAAGGACTCGGCTCCAGCGCGGCCGCCCTCACCGCGGGCGTCGTCATCGCCGACCATCTGCTGGGCCTGAATTGGAAGCCTTCTCGCATTCTGGACGAAGCCGCGCGCATCGAAGGTCATCCCGACAACGTCGCCGCGTGCGTGCTCGGTTCCATCGTCGCCAGCGCCATCGATAGCGGCGGCGTCGCGCGCGCGGTACGGCTCGAGCTGCCCGAACGCTACGGCGTCGCTGTGGTGGTTCCCGATTTCGTGCTGCCCACCAGCCAAGCGCGCAAAGCGCTGCCCAGACTGCTATTCGCGCGAGGACGCAATCTTCAACGTGCAGCGCAGCGCCTTGCTGATCGCCGCGCTCGCCACCGGAACCACCAGCGCGTTCCCGGCCGCGTTCGAAGATCGGCTGCACCAGCCGTACCGTTACTCGCTCGTGCCCGGCCTCGAAGAAATGGTCAACCTGCGCGCGCCCGGCCTGCTCGGATGCGCGCTGAGCGGCGCCGGCCCGTCGATTCTGGTGTTCTACGAACGCGGCTACGAACAGGTCTGCGACCTGGTGCGCCAGATCTTCGCGCTGCATGGGCGGCAGTCGGAGACGCTGTGGGTCCACATTGCCGACCGCGGCTACGAACTGAGTTGACCGTTCGAGCTCAGACGCGCCGCGACGGTTGCCCCAAAGATCGATGTGCAGCCGCGGCGTGAACCGGTATCCTTCGCGTTTGGCGATTTCCGCCAGCCACCGGCCGCGCTCTGCTAGACGTCGCTGCATCGACGCCCTCGGGCATCAGCATCACGCGATTTTTCGCCGCACCGGTCTCTTCGACGATCGCGCGCACTTGCGCCAGATCGCCCGGATCGACGATCACAAACTTCAACTGATAAGGATGAAGCTGGATCAGCCGCTTCAGGATCTCGGGCTGATAGCGCAGCCGGTCATGTTGATCCGCCCAGCGCCCGCCATCGCGTTCGTGCGGTGTCGAATTGGCGAGCTTCGGACTGATGCTCATCAGATCGCAGTGGACGTAGCGTCCACCGTACCCGCCGTTTCGATGGTGACGTGCTGGCTGCAGCCGCTGCGTCAACTCTACAATCTCCGGCGCGATCATCGGCTCGCCGCCGGTCACGACGACATGCGCCGCGCCGTAGCGATTCACTTCCTCGACGATCGAATCGACCGATCGCTCCTCGCCCTCCGGCTGCCACGACGTATACGGCGTGTCGCACCAGGCGCATCGCAGATTGCACCCGCTGGTGCGCACAAAAACAGAAGGCGTGCCAATGAGCGCGCCTTCGCCTTGGATGGAATAAAAGATTTCAGAGATTTTCACACGTGTACTCGAGCGGATCTTTGAGACCCGCTTCGGCGAATCCGCGCAGCCGCAGCCGGCAGGAATCGCACAGGCCGCATGGGCGGCCGTTCTCATCGGGATCGTAGCAACTGTGAGTCAGATGGAAGTCGACGCCGAGCTCGGCGCCTAGCTTGATGATCTCGCATTTCGAAAGTTGAATCAAAGGCGTGTGGATCTGAACGCGCGTGCGGCCCTCCACCGCCGGCCTTGGTCGCCAGATTCGCCATGCGCTCGAAGGCCTGGATGAATTCCGGCCGGCAGTCGGGATAGCCCGAGTAGTCGATGGCGTTCACGCCCAGAAAAATGTCGGAGCACTCAAGCACCTCCGCCCATGCCAGCGCGAACGCGAGAAAGACCGTGTTGCGCGCCGGAACGTAGGTGATCGGGATCCCCTCGCTCAGTCCCGACTTCGGCACGTCGATGTCCGCCGTCAACGCCGAACCGCCGAACACGCCGCAGGTCGATCGGCACAACGATGTGCTCCACCGCGCCCAGGCTCTCGGCCACGCGCGCCGCTGCCTGCAACTCCACGCGATGCCTCTGGCCATAGTCGAAGCTCAGGGCGTGGCAAGCGAACCCGTCGCGACGCGCCACCGCCAGCGTGGTCGCCGAATCCAGCCCTCCGCTCAACAAACAAATCGCGGGTTTCATGTCTTTGCCCTTGGAGATGCTTCAATTATAAGTGAGCCGGCCCCTATCTTTTCGGATAGTTTCGAAAGAACAATTCGGGGCCGTAACGTTGTTAAACTGATGGTTGAAGTGCAGCGTTACTACTTTGATCACAACGCGACCACGCCCGTATCTGCGGCGGTACTCGAAGTGCTGGTTCCAGCCCTACTTGAAGTGTACGGAAACGCGTCCAGCATCCACCGGGATGGCCAGTTGGCCCGGCAGAAGCTGGAGGCCGCGCGCCGCCAGACCGCTGCCCTGCTACACGCCGATCCCAAGGAACTGGTCTTCCTGAGCGGTGGGACCGAGGCCGACAACCTCGCGATCCTCGGAACCGTGCGGGCGCATCCCGCGACCGCGAAGCACGTCATCACCACCGCCATCGAGCATCCCGCGGTGCTCAACACCTGCCGTGAACTGGAGCGCGAGGGCGTCGCGGTGACCTACGTTCGCGTCGGCTCCGACGGCGTCGTCGATCCTGCGGACGTGCGGCGTGCGCTGCGGCCCGAAACAGTGTTGGTCTCGGTGATGCACGTCAACAACGAACTGGGCACGATCCAGCCGATCGAAGAGATCTGCGGCCATCGCGCGCGAGGCCGGCGTCCTGTATGCATTCCGACGGCGTGCAGGCCGCGGGCAAAATTCCGGTCGACGTGAACTCGCTCGGCGTCGATCTGTATTCGATCAGCGGCCACAAGCTGTATGCGCCCAAGGGAATCGGCGCGCTGTACGTGAAGAACGGCACGCCGCTCGGCGTCGATCCAGTTCGGCGGGCGTCACGAGCGCGGGCGCCGGCCGGGCACCGAAAATGTTCCGGGCGCCATTGCGCTCGGATGTGCAGCCGCGGCTGGCGGAAGCCGACCTGCGCCGCCGAATCCGCGCGCATCGCCGAGCTGCGCGATCGGCTGGAACGCGGCATCCTCGCCCGCGTTCCCGCTTGCGGCGTCAACGGCAGCATCTCGCAGCGCGGGCCCCAACACCACCAACATCTATTTCGACGGCCTGGAAGGCGAAGCTCTGTTGATCGCGCTCGACCTGAAAGGTTTCGCGGTATCGAGCGGCGCGGCCTGTTCGAGCGGCGCGGTGGAACCGTCGCACGTGCTGCTCGCCATCGGGTTGCCGCGCGAACGCGCGCGCGCCAGCCTGCGATTCTCGCTGGGCCGTTCCAACACCGCCGAGCAGGTGGACGCGCTGATCGACGCCGTCGCCGACTCGGCGGCGCACTTGCGCAAGCTTTCGCCGACCTACACCAGTGCCTGACAACCTCACAGCCGTCGCGATGTCGGGCGGAGTGGACAGCTCCGTCGTCGCGGGGTTGCTGCAGCGGCGCGGCGAGCGCGTGGTCGGCCTGACCATGCAGCTCTGGAACCAGCGGCGCTTGCCTGAACTGGTACCCGAACCCCGGACCCACCGGCCGCTGCTGCTCGCTCGACGATGTCTACGACGCGCGCTACGTCGCGCAGCACCTCGGCATTCCGTATTACGTCATCAATTTCGAGGACCGCTTCGAAGAGCAGGTGGTGCGGCCCGTTCGTCGACGAGTATCTGGCCGGGCGCACGCCGATCCCCTGCACGCTCTGCAACAACTTCATCAAGTTCGATCAGTTTCTCGACATGGCCGCGGGCGTCGGCGCGTCGCGCATCGCCACCGGCCACTACGCGCGCGTTTCCTTCGATGATGCCGCGCGGCCGCTACCAGTTGCGCCGCAGCGTGGACGCTGCCAAGGACCAGACCTATTTCCTGTTCGGATTGACGCAGGAGCAGCTCGCCCGCACCGAATTTCCCCTCGGCGGATTCACCAAGCCGCAGGTGCGCGATCTGGCGCGCGAACTCGGCCTGCCGGTCGCCGAAAAGCCCGACAGCCAGGAAATCTGCTTTGTGCCCAACGGCGACTACGCCGCCTTCATCGATGCCTACTTCCGCGAGCGCGGCATCGAGCCCGAGCGCACGCACGGCGAAATTCTCGACACCGAGGGCCACGTCCTCGGCGAGCACGAGGGCGTGCATCGCTTCACCGTGGGACAGCGCCGCGGACTGCGCATCGCCGCCGGCGAGCCGCTCTACGTCATCGCCACCGAGCCGGCCTCGCAGCGCGTCATCGTCGGCCGCAACGAAGATCTGCTGCGCGCGCACCTTGCCGCCAAGGACGTCAACTGGATCTCGATCCCGCCCATCTCGGCGCCCACGCGCGCTCAGGTCAAGATCCGCAACAAGCACCTGGCAGCGGAGGCGACGCTCTACCCCACCGCCCGACCCCGCACGCGTCGAAGTTCATTTCGACGAACCGCAGCGCGCCGTCACGCCGGGACAAGGCGCGGTTTTCTACGACGGCGACCTGGTGCTGGGCGGAGGGTGGATAGAATAACGTTCATCCAGTACCTGCTCGCCAAGTTCGTCCTCTGGTCGCTTGCGCATTCGCCCCTCGGGCTGGCGCGTTTCTACGCCACGCTCCTCGATCTTGCCGTGCCCCGCCTGCGCCGCGCCGCGCGCCGACAATCTCGATCTCGCATACCCGGACAAAATCGCCCGCCGAGCGCGAGGCCATCATCGACGAAGTCTTCCTCTCCATCGCCCGGCTGCTCTACGCTTTCGCGCGCTTCCCCGAGATCAACCGCGAAAACATTTCCAACTGGATCCGTTACGAGGGCCTGGAGCACTACCTCGAAGCCAAGCAAGCCGGCCGCGGCATCCTGGTCGCCACCGCACACTTCGGCAACTGGGAACTCAGCGCCTTCGCGCACGCCCTGATGACCGAGCCGATGCATGTCATGATCCGCCCGCTCGACAATCCCGCCATCGATCGCCTGGTCGAAGATCGCCGCCAGCCTCTCCGGCAACAAGCTGATCGCCAAACGCGACGCCGCCCGAGCCGTCCTCCGCGCGCTGCAGCAAAACGAAGCCGTCGGCATCCTGATCGATCAGAACACCTCGCTCGACGAAGGAGTCTTCGTCGATTTCTTCGGCACGCCCGCCTGCGCCAATACCGCGTTTCGCCAAAATCGCCGCGCGCACCGGCGCCGCCGTCATCCCCGGATTCGCGCTCTGGTCGGAAAGCGAAGCCCGCTACGTGCTGCGCTTCTATCCCGCCATCGCGATGTCAGGCGACGCCGGCCGACGACACGCAGCGCCTCCACAAATTTCTGGAAGAAGTCATCCGCGAACACCCCGGCCAATGGCTCTGGATTCACCGGCGCTGGAAAACCCGGCCTCCGGGCGAGCCGCCGCTGTACTGAAGTATCAGATTAATATTCTATGCAACTCATTGCTTAAACGTATGTTAGTTGATTTCATGATGGCCATTGTGTAACCGCGCCGGCCGCCGCGAACATCTTCTGCAGCGACTGATGCCGAGTCCGCTCTCAAGACGCGCATTCCTTCGATCGGCGGCCGCCCTTCCGCCTCTGCGGGCGTGCTTGCGGCCCAAGACGCGAACGATACGACCTTCAGCGCGGACGTCAAAGTGGTCAACCTGGTCGCCAGCGTTCGCGACCAGCAAGGTAAGATCGTCCGCCGATCTGATCAAGGACGATTTCCTGCTGGACGAAGACGGCCGTCCGCAAATCATCCGCTACTTCGCGCGCGAATCCAATCTCCCGCTGACGCTCGGCCTGCTCGATCGACACCAGCGGCAGCCAACGCCGCTTGATCGGCGAGGAGCGCACGGCCAGCTATCGCTTCCTGGATCAAGTGCTGCGCGACAAAGACCGCGCGTTCATCATTCACTTCGACAGCCGAGGTGGAACTGCTGCAGGATCTTACTTCCTCACGCCGGAAGCTGGAAGACGCTTTGTCACAGCTTGAACTTCCCCAGCAATCGCGCCAATCGCCTGGAGGGGGCGGTGGTTTTCCGGGCGGAGGCAGGCGCCGCGGCGGCTTTCCAGTGGCGGCGGACGACGCGGCGGGGGCTTCGGAGGCACAGATCTCTACGACGCGATCCTGCTGGCATCCGACGATCTCATGAAAAAGCAGAGCGGACGGAAAGCGCTCATCGTCCTCACCGACGGCGTCGACAACGGCAGCAAGATCGGCTCACGATCGCGCCATCGAAGCAGCGCAGTTGGCCGACACTCTGGTCTATGGAGTGCGGTTCGCCGATCCGGATGCCTATAACGGCACTGGCAACCGGCGCCGGCGCGGACGGCGCTCCCCCGCCCTACGTGTACGGCGACCGGCTGGACGGCAAGAAAGTCCTGCAGCAGCTCTCTGCCCCTACCGGCGGCGCTTCATTCGACGTTTCCAGCAAGGAGCCGCTCGACAAGATCTTCGACCAGATTCAAGAGGAGCTGCGCAACCAGTACAGTCTCGGCTACACTTCCGACCGGACCGGTGCGGGACGCGGCTATCGCAGAATCCATCTGACCACCAGACAGAGCGGCTTAGCGGTTCGGACCCGCGACGGATACTACGCCGCCAGTTGAATGGCACGTCGCCGCTAGCTGATCAAGAGAGTTGTCGCCGCGATTCCTGCCCCGCCCAGCGCTCCCAGGATCGATGCGTACCAGAAAAACGCCCGCTTGCTTAAGATCGCAAGCGATGCAAAGACGATCGAAATCTCCAGAAACACTTCGCCAAAGTGCATCCGCAGTGCCTGGCGTCCTCTGAGATGGCTTTCCCGCTCCAGCCCCTGCGCCTCTTTCTGAATCTCGTCGTCATCGCGGCGATACTTCTCCGAATTCTTAGCGTACTGCTCGCTCATCGCGCCGTTGTTCATGGACGCGAACAGGTCACGCGCGAATTCGGACTGATAACGGCGAATCGATTTGGCCTGATAGTACGACCACTGGTCCGACGCTTTCTGCTGCTTGAGCAGTTCTTCGGTAGTGGCGATGTGACCGAGCACCGACACGACCGCCAGCGCCGCCGCGATAATCGCCATCGTCGCGGCTACCTTCTTATCGAACGGAGCTTGGGCGTGCTCCGCATGTTCCTGAAGCTCTTCGGCTGCTGACATGACTCCATCATATGGCAGCGCCCGACAGGCGGCGAAAGAGTTGTTTATGCCGCCCATTCAAAGAATGGATTGATTTCCACGCTTCCGGGCGGCTTTGCTGCGTTATTCTGAGAAGGTCATTTTTCGCCGCAACCGGCAGGAGGTTTGAATGAACGCGAAAGAAGTCTTGGACTTTGCCAAAAAGAAGGAAGCCAAACAGCTCGACCTGAGATTCTCGGACATCCCCGGACTCCAGCACCACGTCTCCTATCCCATCAGCGAGCTTTCCGAAGAGTCCTTCGCCGACGGCTTCGGCATGGACGGCTCCTCCATCCGCGGCTGGGCCGCCATCAACGAAAGCGACATGCTGCTGATCCCGGACCCCACCACGGCCTTCATGGATCCGTTCTATGAGATCCCCACGCTGGTGATGGTGTGCGACGTCATCGATCCCGATCACGCGCCAGAACTACAACCGCGACCCGCGCTGGATCGCGCGCAAAGCCGAGCTGTACCTGAAAAACTCCGGCATCGGCGACACGGCATACTTCGGCGCCGAGGCCGAGTTCTTCATCTTCGACAACGTGCGCTTCGATCAGAACCAGCACTCCGGCTTCTACTTCATCGACGCCGAAGAGGGCCGCTGGAACTCGGGCCGCGAGGGCGACAACCTGGGCTACCGGCCGCGCTACAAGGAAGGCTATTTCCCGGTTCCTCCCACCGATCATTACCAGGGGCTGCGCGCCCAGATGGTCGAGACCATGCTCGCAGTGCGGGATCCACATCGAGTGCCATCACCACGAAGTGGCCACCGGCGGCCAGTGCGAGATCGACCAGCGCTACGACACGCTGCTCAAGTCGGCCGACAACATGATGCTGTACAAGTACGTGATCCGCAACGTGGCGCAGGCCAACGGCAAGACCGTGACCTTCATGCCCAAGCCGCTGTTCCAGGACAACGGCAGCGGGATGCACACGCACCAGAGCATCTGGAACCAGGGCAAGCCGCTGTTCGGCGGGGATGGCTACGCGGGGTTGAGTCCGCTGGCGCTGAACTACATCGGCGGATTGCTGAAGCACGCGCGCGCGCTGTCGGCCATCATCGCGCCGACGACGAACAGCTACAAGCGGCTGGTGCCGGGCTATGAGGCGCCGGTGAACCTGGCGTACTCGCGGCGCAACCGCTCGGCGGCGTGCCGCATTCCGATGTACTCGGCTAGTCCCAAGGCCAAGCGCGTGGAGTTCCGGCCGCCGGATCCGTCTTCGAATCCGTACCTGGCGTTCGCGGCGATGCTGATGGCGGGTCTGGACGGCGTGATCAACAAGGTGGAGCCGGGCGAGCCGCTCGACAAGGACATCTACGATCTGTCGCCGGAGGAGATGCGCAGTGTGCCGAGTATGCCGGCGTCGCTTGAAGAAGCGCTGGAGTGTCTGGAAGAAGATCACGACTTCCTGCTGAAGGGCGACGTGTTCAGCGAGGACCTGATCGAGACCTTCATCGACTACAAGCGGCGCAACGAAGCGGATGCCATCCGGCTGCGGCCGCATCCGTACGAGTTCGCGCTGTATTACGACATTTGAAGTTCCCGACAGGACCCCGCAGCAGACCGCGTAGATCTGTCGATGGTTCCGTAAACCAGCGAGGTCTCGTTCCCAGTTACGACTTTAGTCGATCGTCTCGCGCCGCAAGCGCGCTTCGATCATCTCGCACGGCTCTTCGGCCGGGCGCGAAGACTTCGTTGTTGTTCTCCAGTCCGAACTGGCTGAGATCCACCACGCGGCACTCTCTGTTCGGAACCCAGAGGTGAATCTCCGCGATGTCGGCGTAG
Organism: Terriglobia bacterium; assembly: GCA_963792065.1. Lineage (GTDB taxonomy): Bacteria > Acidobacteriota > Terriglobia > Bryobacterales > Bryobacteraceae > Palsa-89. Next base: position 2,236,591 of record CAWBUU010000001.1, on the reverse strand, counting down.
CGGTCCAGCACCGCCTCGGCGATGGCGTGCAGCGTGTATTGCAGCGACCGGCTCTCGTGCTCGACAAACGTGTCGACGATCGCCTGCCGCACGCCGTGCCAGTAGACGCCGAACGGAATCTCGTTGTCCGAATACAGCCAGCTTGCCTTGAGCTGACGTGGCCAGGATGCGGTCGGAGGTCTCCTTCAGCGTGGTGAATGGATCGCGCAGGTAACCCTCGAAGCCCGCGCCGCTGGTCTTGATCGACCCGCAAGTTCTCGATGCCTGCTTCGATCAGCACCGTCTCGCGCGTCCCGGTTGCAACCGCGGTCCGCCGCTCCGGCCCGCCGGCATGAATGACCACGGATGCGGCTTCCCGCCGAACGGAATGCGCGACCACAAGCTGCTCCGCAATCTCCGACGCGCACCTTGCGCACCTGCGGATTGCCGGTCAGAAAATGATTCGATCAACTCCTGCGCGAACTGCTCGATCTGCTCGATCGGATACAGCTTGGCCAGCGCGTACACCGTGTTCTTGATCGTGTCCGCCGGCAGAATGCTGCGATTGTCGCCGCTCGTGTAGCTGTCCGAAGTCGCCCGTGAACTGGATGCCGACCGACAAATCCTTGAGTTCGTGCCGATCCTCGAATCGCCTCACCCGCACCAGGCGCACATGCGTCGCGCCATAGCTATTTTCGAGAAGATGTAGTCGACATGCTTCAGCCTAGATTGTCCCACTCGCGCCCGTAATACCAAAGCGACGCGACATACGCGCAGCAACGCCAGCACCAGATACCACGCACTCGACCGCGCAGTCGCCACGCCGACCGCCACCAGCGGAAATACCTGGAAAAATCCGACTCGGAAATATCACGCCGCCGGTAAATCGCCAGCGCATCTGCGGAAGCGGCCGAAGAACCGACGCGTGATGCCCCACCGCCACCGCGACCAGCGCGCCGGCAAACCCAGCCAGCGGCGCGAGCGGCGCAACCAGAATCGCCGCCACCAGCAAAAACGCAATGTCCTTCGCGAGCAGAATCTCGTACCCGCGCAGCGGCATCACGCGATACCGCACCAAGCCCGACGGCAGATCCAGCCCGAACAGGCTCTGCGCATACGTGCTCAACGCGATCACCACGACCAGCGCCAGTATCATGAACGCGTCCGGATCCGCGCCGCCTCCGAAAATCCGATACGCCGACCCGCTCACTGCCAGCAGCAGCGCCGCCTAAACATCCAGCGTGCTCAGCATCTGTCGAAGATTTTTCTGAACCAGTCCGCCCAGCCGGCCCGGCAACTTCGGCATCCATCGAATGCCGCCTGACCCCGCCCGACCCGCTCTGAAATGGCCCCACAGCGCGATCGCCAGCTGAATCGCAAGCGCGCCGCCGATCATCAACGCCGCAAACGACACGCCGCCCGCGAAAAACAGAAACGGCACAGCCACCCAAAACACCGGACTCAACGCGAGACTCGCCAGCCGCAAGCTCACACGCTGCCCGAGCGTCAGCGGCCACACCGCCATGCGCTCCGGCGGAATCTTGCGCAGCGGATCGCCCGACAGCGGCCCCAGCAGCAGAACCGCCACCACCATCACGAAAAACACGATGCTCTGCGGCTGCTGGTACATCACCAGCACGATAAACAACGCGAGATTGTTCCCGCTGATCGAGCTGAATGTCCGCAGGTCGCGCCACACCGAGCGCGCCAGCGCAGCCTAGGACTGCAGGAATCCCAGCCACGGAAGATCGGCCACCCGCAACGGTTCCACGAGGTCAAAATACAAATCTTCGAGCGACCCCGTCAGCTCGTTCGCCGGCGACTGCCACACGATGCGCCCTCCGCGAATCACAATGATCCAACCCGCCAGGCGATCCACGATCGGCAAAATGTGTGACGTCAGAAACACCGTGACGCCGCGTTGCGCCAGCAACAGCAGCAGCTCGCGGATCGTGTGCGCCGTCACCGGATCGATCCCTTCGAACGGCTCATCCAGAAAAAGCACGCGCGGATTGTGCAGCAGCGCGAGCGCCAGCGACGTCTTCTTCCGCATCCCATGCGAGCACTGCGCCGCCGCCGTATGCCGCCCCTCCTCCAATCCCAGCGCGTGCAGAAGCTGATCCGTCCGCCCTCGCGTCTCCGCCGCGCTCAATCCGTAGATCGGCCCCGACAGCAGCAGGTGCTCTTCCACCGTCAGCGTGTCGAACAGCCCCAGGTTCTCCGGCAGGATTCCCACCACCCGCTTCACTGCCAGCGGATTCCCTCGCACGTCGATCCCTTCGACGAACGCCTCGCCCGCCGACGGCGCCAGCAATCCCGTCAGCATCTTCATGAGCGTCGACTTCCCCGCGCCGTTCGGCCCCAGCAACGCGCAAATGCCGCCACCGGGAATTTCGAATGCAGCCTGATCGACGGCCACAAAGTCGCCGAAGCGCATGCTCAAGTTGCGGCAGGAGATCAATAACAATCTTAAGCTTTTTCAGCTCTTTGCGCCCTGCTGCGGGAATAAAATCCGAGCGCCCGCCGATACTCGTACATACAATCAGAAAGTACATGCGAATGCGAACAACCCTGGTACTGCTGCTCGCCGGCTCGCTCTTCGCCGCCGCGTCACCCGACAAACCCGCGCCCGTCGCCTGGCAACCTTGGTCCGACTCGGTCTTCGATCAAGCGCGCCGCGAAAACAAATTTGTCTTGCTCGATCTCGAAGCCGTCTGGTGCCACTGGTGCCACGTCATGGACGAGACCACCTACCGCGATCCCCAGGTGCTCGCGCTCATGCGCTCCAAGTACATCGCCGTGCGCGTCGACCAGGATTCGCGCCCCGATCTGTCGAACCGCTACGAGGACTACGGCTGGCCGGCCACGGTCGTCTTCGATGGTCGCGGCCACGAGATCGTCAAGCGCCAGGGCTACATCGAGCCGCGCGAAATGATCGCCATGCTCAAAGCCATCATCGCCGATCCCTCCCCCGGCCCCTCCGTCCGTCCTGAAGTCGAGATCAAGTTCGGCGCGAACTCCCTGCTCCCCGCCGACCTTCGCAAGGAACTCGAGCGCCGCTACTTCGCCCAGTACGACACCAAGCACGGCGCCTGGGGCTTCGATCAGAAATTTCTCGACTGGAATTCCGCCGAATACGCCATGGCTCGCGCGCGCACCGGCGACAAGCAGTCGGAACAAATGGCGCGCCAATCGCTCAACGCTCAATTGAAGCTGATCGATCCGATTTGGGGCGGCGTGTATCAGTACTCGGTCGGCGGCGATTGGAACGAGCCGCACTTCGAGAAGATCATGGCCATGCAGGCCGGCAACCTGCGCATCTACTCGCTTGCCTACGCCGAATGGCACGACCCGGCGCACTTGAAAGCCGCGCAGGATGTCGAGCGATTTCTAAGAACCTTTCTCCTGAGCCCCGACGGCGCCTTCTACACCAGCCAGGATGCCGACTTGGTCGACGGCCAGCATAGCGCGGCCTACTTCAAGCTCGACGACGCCGCGCGCCGCAAACTCGGCATTCCGCGCATCGACAAACATGTCTACGCGCGCGAGAACGGTTGGGCTATCGAGGCCGTCGCGGAACTGTACGCCGCCACCGGCGATCGCCAATATCTGGACGAAGCCCTGCGTGCCGCCGATTGGATCGTGCGCAATCGCGCCCTCGCGAACGGCGGATTCCGTCACGATACGCGTGACGCCGCTGGTCCCTACCTAGCCGACACGCTGGCGATGGGCCGCGCGTTCCTCGCGCTCTATCAAACCACTGCCGACCGCCGCTGGCTCGCTCTCGCCGAAAAATCCGCGCGCTTCATCGCCGCCACGTTTTCCGACGGCCCTGCAGGCTTCATCACCGCCAAAACTCCCACCGATCGCGCCTACCTGCCGCATCCGCAGCGCGACGAAAACATCCTCGCCGCTCGCTTCGCCAACCTGCTCGCGCGCTACACCGGCAACAACGACTATCGCAAGATGGCCGAACGCGCCATGCGCTACCTGGTCGCGCCTCAAATTGCAAAATTCCTTCCCACCGGAGGCACGCTGCTCGCGAACCTAGAATTTTCAAGTGAACCGATCCACATCACCGTGGTCGGCCACAAGGACGATCCCACGGCACAAGCGCTGTTCGCGGCCGCGGCATCGTACCCTTCCGGCTACTTGCGCGTGGAATGGTGGGACCCGCGCGAGGGCCGGCTTCCCAACCCCGACGTGCAGTACCCCGAGCTCGCAAAACCCGCCGCCTTCATCTGCACCGGCACGACGTGCTCATCGCCGATCTTCAAACCGGAATTGGTTCGCACAAGAGCCGATCGGCTGACTCGGCCCCATAGCTAAACGGCGCTTCGTCGCTAAACTTTGCAATGCCGCCTCAATTGCAAAGCGCTAAACTTTTAGTCGATGAAGCCATCTCGCCTGGTCCTTGTCGTGGTGTTTGCTGCTGCTGCCTTCGCGCAAGATCGCGATGCGGAGTTCAATCGGCTGGCCGACCGCTTCTTCGATGAAGCCGTCCTGCCCTTCGACCCCACAGCAGCGACGGCCTGGGGGTTTCACCAGTACGATGCCCGGCTCGCATCCAGGTCCAGCGCCGAGATCCAGGCCCAAATCGGCGCTCTCCACAAGTACGAAGGCGAGGTGCAAAACTTCGACCGGCGCGGACTCTCTCCCTTCATCGCCGCCGATCGCGAACTCGTGCTTTCCCAGATTCGAGGTTCTCTGCTGAACCTGGAGACCATCCGCGGCTGGGAGACGAATCCCGACAACTACTCGTCCGGCGTTACCTACGCCATCTTCACGATCATGAGCCGGAGTTTCGCGCCGCCTGAGGCTCGCCTGAAATCGGTGATCGCGCGTGAGCGGCTCATCCCGCGCGTTTTTCAATCGGCGCGCGAGAATCTGAAGAACCCGCCCCGGATCTACACCGAAGTCGCGCTCGAACAGATGCCGGGGATCGTGTCTTTTTTCCAAACGGACGTCCCGACTGCGTTCCTGAAAGTCACCGACGCGCCGTTGCTCGCTGAGTTCAAGAAGACCAACCAGGCCGTGATCGACACTCTGAACAGCTATCAGGCCTACCTGAAGAACGATCTCCTGCCCCGCTCACACGGCGACTTCCGCATCGGCGCCGACACCTATCGCAAGAAACTGCTGTACGACGAAATGGTGGATACGCCGCTCGACAAATTGCTCGAGATCGGCTATCAGGACCTGCATCGCAACCAGGAAAAGTTCAAGCGCGTCGCCGCCCAGATCGATCCCAAGCGCACGCCGCGGCAGATCCTGCAGGAACTGGAAAAAGACCACCCGCCGCCCGGCAAGCTGCTGGACACGTTCCGCGGCGTACTCGGAGGCCTCCGCGATTACATCGAGCAGCACCACATCGTCACCATCCCGTCACCCGTGCTGCCGATCGTGGAAGAAACGCCGCCCTTCATGCGCGCGCTCAGCACTGCGTCCATGGACACGCCCGGCCCGTATGAAAGCGTAGCCAAAGAAGGCTTCTTCAACGTCACTTTGCCCGATCCCGGCTGGCCGCCTCAGGAAAAAGAAGAGTACCTGGAAGGCTTCAATCGCGGAACCATCATCAGCACTGCCGTGCACGAAGTCTACCCCGGCCACTACACGCAATTTCTGTGGCTGAAGCAGATACCTACTAAAGTGCGCAAGTTGCTGGGCTGCAGTTCGAGCGCGGAAGGCTGGGCGCACTACACCGAGCAGATGATGCTCGATGAAGGCTATGGCAACGGCGATCTCAAGTTGCGCCTCGGCCAGTTGCAGGACGCCCTCCTGCGCGACGCGCGCTACATCGCGGGAATCGAAATGCACACCGGCAAGATGACGATGCAGCAGGCACAGGAATTCTTCGTCAAGGAGGGTTACCAGGTCCGGCCAGTCGCCGGGAAAGAAGCTAAGCGCGGCGCCTCAGACCCGACTTACTTGGTGTACACGCTCGGCAAGCTGGAAATTCTGAAACTCCGTGAAGACTACAAGAAGTTGAAAGGCCCGAAATATTCATTGGAAGCCTTTCACGATGCGTTCCTCGCGCAGGGCACTCCGCCCATCAAGCTTGTCCGCCGGGCCTTGTTAGGGAACGATTCGCCCGTTCTGTAAACGGCGTGACCCTTGATCGCCGCGTGCCTCAGAATACTTTCCGCGGCAGCTTGCTCAGATCCGGCATCGCGAATTCGCCCACCGCGCGACCCACGTCCTGCGATTCGCGGTTGAGAAACTCCTTGGCCTTGGCCAGGTAGCTGTGCGGATCGGTCACGCGGACGCCGTAGATCACCACGCCGGCATTCTTCGCACCCAACTCCACCTTGACGAAGTTCAGTTCGAAGCGTTTCTTGTCCGGCTCTTCGAACGCCACCACCATGTAGTTGAACGCCGCTCCCGAATCACTCGGCATGGTCTTCGCCATCAAAATCTGAGATCCGCGCGATTTGTAAGCCGCCATGATTCCCTCGGCCAGTCGATCCAGTTCTTCGCGCGTCCGCACATCCGGCCGCTCCAGAATCGTCAGCAGCGTCTTCCAGTCGTTGATGCTTTCGCCGTCCTGAACAAGCTCCCACATCGGAGAGTGCTGCTGGTTGTACGACGCCAGCCGATACGGCTTACCCATGAACATCAGGCTCGGATCCGCGGCGGCGATTCCCGAAGTTGCCGCCACCAGCCCGATCCCCGCAACGATCGCAAACTTGTTTCCCATGAATGTCGGTCCTCACCAAGACAGGCGAAATTCATGGCCCAGATCGATCATTGCCGATCACGATCCGCCGACAATCGCGCCGCCTGCGTCAGCAGATAGTTGCGTTCCGGAAGACTTCCCGTCTTCGCCGCGGCCGCCCGGTAGCGCCTGATCGCACCGTCGCGATCCCCCGCCATCTCCAACAAATGCGCTTGCACCGCATCCAAGCGATGGTGGTCGGCAATGCGCGCATCCGCCCTCAAAGCATCCAACAGTTCCAAACCTTTCGCTGCGCCGTGCACCATTGCCGCCGCAATCGCATAGTTCAGCCGCACCATCGGGTTGTCCGACATGCGCCCCAGCACATCGTAAAGCGCCAGGATCTGCGGCCAATCGGTCTCGTCCGCTCGTACCGCTTCATCATGAACCGCGGCGATCGCCGCTTGTACCTGGTAGGGACCCACCGAACCCTGAGGCAGCGTGGCCGTAATCAGCGCGACGCCCTCTGCGATCTGCTCCTTATCCCACAGCGACCTGTCCTGTTGCGTCAGTGGTATCAATTCGCCCGCATCGTTCGCCCGCGCCACCCGTCGCGCATCCGTCAGCAGCATCAGCGCGAGCAACCCCGCAGTCTCCGTGTCGCCCGGCTCCAGCCTACGCACCATCCGCGTCAGCCGCATCGCCTCGTGCGACAGATCCGTTCGCTGCAGAGCCTGACCTGCGCTGCTCGGGTAGCCTTCATTGAAGATCAGGTACAGCACATGCAGAACCGCACTCAACCGTTGCGCGCGATCCTCGACCGTCGGCAGTTGGAATGGAACGCCGGAATTCTTGATGCTCTGCTTCGCCCGGCTGATCCGTTGTGCCATGGTCGCCTCTGGAACCAGGAAAGCGCGCGCGATCTCCGCCGGCGCCGTGCCGACTCGCTGCGTATGTGATCCGCCATCCTCCGGAACGCGACCTGAGTTAGCCATGCCCGCGGATTCACGGGCACCCCTCCCCGCGGCCATTCCAGCGACGCCGCCAACAGCGCTTCCTGCACCGCATCCTCGGCCGCGGCGAAGTCGCGAAATCTCCGCACCACCGTCCCAAGCACCTGTGGCGTCAACTCCCGCAACAGGCGCTCGATCGAACCTTCCACGTGTTCAGCGGTCACAGCAATTCCGCCGGCGCGCCGCTCAACACCTGCCGCACCTCGATCGGCTGGTTCCCCGGCTTCCCTCCCGGCCCCGGCGCCGACGAAGCCCGCGCCGCGATCTTGTACGCCTCCTCCGCACTCTCCACGTCAATGATCCAGTATCCGGCCAGAAATTCCTTCGACTCCGGGAACACTCCATCCGTCACCGGCTCCCCGTTGCTGCCCGCTCGAACGACCTTGGCCTGTTCCGGAAACGCCAGCCCTTCGGTTGAAACGTACGCACCCGAATCCTTCAGCTCCTTGCTGAACGCGCGCATGAACGCGAAATGCGCCGCCAGATCCTGCTTCGACCATTTCGTGTACCATTCGAAATCCGCCTTCGTCCCGGTCATCAGTAACATGTACTTCATGGCTCTTACTCCTTTCACCCCGTAGTCGAAACAGAACGCGCTTTCTCGACATCGCACCTCTCATGCTAGGCTCAAGCCATGCTTGGCCGGACAGGAATCGCGCTCTCGCTCTCAGAACGGCTTGGCTTCGTTTTTCTCATCTCTCCAAATTTTCCGGAAAAAAATCGCCGCGCGCGCACAAAAATCCTCGAATTGCGCTACCACCACTTCGGCGTGGGGTTCAACACGAGCGCCTCGGCGCCCTCCGACTCAGTTCCGGTTAGCGGTTATCCTGTATCTAAGACGCTATGAATGCACCCCGCACCGCGCTTCCACTGCAGGAACGGGTGGAAGCGCAGGGTCACCTGATTGACTCGCACATCATGGAGCAGATCTTCGACACCGTGGTCGAATACAACGGCCGCTTCGAAGTCGAGCAGTTCCGCATCGGACGCACCAACAGCGAGCCGTCGTATCTGCGCCTCAAGGTGGACACCGACGACGCCGAGTCGATGCAGCAAGATTCTCTCGCAGTTGCTCGGCCTGGGCTGCTCCATGGTCGATTCGGGCGACGCCGACCTCGCCACCGTAGAGCGCGACCGCTGCGCTCCCGACGATTTCTACTCCACCACCAACCACCGCACCTACGTCCGCCTCAACCAGGAATGGGTGGAAGTGCAGAACCAGCGCATGGACGCGCTGATCGTCGTCGAAGGCGATCAGGCCTGGTGCCGCCGCCTGCGCGATATCCGCGCGGGCGACCACGTCGTCACCGGGATGCGCGGCATCCGCGTGGTTCCCGAATCCAAGGAGCGCGACCGCCTGGCCTTCGCGTTCATGAGCAACGGCATCTCCTCCGAGCGCCAGGTGGAAACCGCCGTCAAGCAGACCGCGGCGCTGATCGAGCAGGCGCGCTCCGCCGGTCACAAGATCGTCGCCGTCGCCGGACCGGTGGTTGTTCACACCGGCGGCGCCAGCCCCGCTTGCGCGCCTGATCCGCGAAGGCTACGTCAACGCGCTGCTCAGCGGAAACGCGCTGGGCGTGCACGATATCGAAGCGGCGCTGCTCGGAACCTCGCTCGGCATCCGCCAGAGCGATGGACGCCAGGAAGAACACGGCCACCGCAATCACATGCGCGCCATCAACGCCATCTATCAGTGCGGCGGAATTCGCGGCGCGGTCGAAAGCGGCCGGCTGCGCAGCGGCGTCATGTATGAATGCGTTCGCGCGAACGTACCGTTCGTGCTGGCCGGCAGCCTGCGCGACGACGGCCCGCTTCCCGACACCATCACCGACATGAACCAGGCCCAGGACGCTTACGCCGAACAGTTGAAGGGCGCCGGACTGGTGCTGTGCCTCGGATCCATGCTGCACTCCATCGCGGTCGGCAACATGCTGCCGAGCTGGGTCAAAATCGTCTGCGTCGATATCAACCCCGCCGTCGCAACCAAGGTCAGCGATCGCGGCACCGGCCAGGCCGTCGGCGTAGTCACCGACGTCGGACTCTTTCTCGACCTGCTCGCGCGAACCCTGATCCCCGTCCAATGAAACGCCAGTACACTGAACAACACGCCAGCGCCGGCGTCAACGCCAGGCTGCCCGAAATCGAGACCTGGGAGAATCAGTATCCCGGCTACGAAATCGAAATCGTGCTGCCCGAGTTCACTTCCGTCTGCCCGAAGACCGGACTTCCCGATCACGGCGAGATCCGTCTGCAGTACGTTCCCGACAAATTGTGCCTGGAGTTGAAGTCGCTCAAGATGTACATGCTGGCCTATCGCAACCTCGGAATCTTTCAGGAGAACGTGGTGAACCGTTTTCTGCGCGATATCGTCAAAGCTTGCAATCCGGTCTCGGCAACTGTGAGCGGAGAGTTCACACCGCGCGGCGGAGTCTACACGCGCATCACGGCCAGCTACAGTAGGAGCGGAAGCGGGAAGCATGGACGCAAAAGGCTGACGAACTCGCCGCGGTGATCGCGGAAATCCGCCAGCGCGTTCGATCGCGCAATCCCAACGGCGACGCGGCCGGCGACGTTCCGCTCGCCGACCTGTTCCCTTTGATGCACGCGCGCGACGCCGCCGAGGGAAAAGTCGCTAGCATCGGCACCGTCAATCCGCGCGCACCGGGTATCCTGAACGCCCTCGCCCAGCGTATCAAGCGACTGGTGGCGCGCGCCCTCGACTGGCACGTCCGTGAACAGGTGGAGTTCAATCGCGCCGTCATGTCATGCGTCCAATCGACGCTCGATGCGCTGAATGAATGCAATCGCAGCATGACCGTTCTGTCCGCGCGCATCTCGACAGTATCCAGTGATTCGCAGACTCAGCTCGAACAGGCCGAAAAACAGTTTCGCAGGGACGCCGAACAACTCCGGGATGAAGCGCGCGAACTCAAAGACGTTCGTGTGCACTGGTCCGAGTGGCGAGTCGCTTGGGAGAAGAAACTCGCCGAAACCGAGATCCAGTTCCTCCGCAGCGTCGCCGAGCTTCAAGCTTCCTTCCAGCACCGCGTCACTTTGATGGATGCCAACTATCGCGAACAGGTCAAGTCGCAGCATGCCGACTATGAAGGCGCGCTCGCTCGAAGTTCCGAAGAAACGCAGCGCCGGTTCTGGACGGAGCTGGAGCGAGTTCGCGCGCAATATGAGACTGTCATCCACAACGAGCTGCGGCTGCTTCGGCAGAAGATGTCCCTGACCAGGTCGGCGGCGCAGATTGTCGAAACTGCTCCCACCGAGTTCGCGAATATCGATTGGTTGAAATTCGCCGATCGCTTCCGCGGCTCGGAAGACGACATCCGCGGGCGGCAGCTCATTTACGCGGAACGATTCCGCGATCACTCTCCCGTACTCGACGTAGGCTGCGGCCGCGGAGAGTTGCTCGAAGTGTTGCGCGAAGGCGGCGTGCGAGCGCGCGGCATCGATCTCAACGACGAGTCCGTCGCCATCTGCCTCGCCAAAGGACTGGATGCCGAGAAGGCCGACCTCTTCGACGTACTTGCGCGATCTTCCCGACTCGTCGCTCGGCGGCGCGGTCTGCTCCCAGGTCGTCGAGCATCTGCCGCCCGAACGATTGCCGGAGATGATCCGGTTGTTGCATGCCAAGCTGCGCCCGGGCGCGCTTGCTTGCGATCGAGACACCCAATCCGGAATGCCTAGCGATCTTCGCGACGCACTTCTATCTCGACCCGACGCACCGCCATCCCATCCCCGCCGCGCTGCTCAGTTTCTATCTCGAAGAGGCTGGCTTTGGCGCCGTGCGGATCGAGCGGCTATCGCCGGCCGTCGAGAGCATGCCCTCGATCGCTGAGTTGCCGCCGAAGTTTCGCGAAGAATTCTTTGGCGCATTGGACTACGTGGCCTTCGCCGTCAAATTGGCTTAACAAACAACTCTTCGTACATTTGTTTTTGCCGAAGCGCGATCGTATCCCAGTCGAAATCACGTTCCACTGTTAGCCGTGCTTCGCGCTCGAGCGATTGGCGCCGCTCCGGATTCTCGAACAACTCGGCAATCGCCTCCGCCATCTCCGCGCCGGTTGCAGTGACGATCACATCCTGACCGGGATGAAGATCCAGGCCGTTGATGCCGGCCGGCGTGCTGACGATCGCCTTGCCCATCGCCATCGCCTCCATGATTTTGATGTTGGTGCCGGCTGACGCCACCAGCGGCGCAATCACCACCGACGCTCGTCGATAGGCCGGCCGCACATCGGCAACGAAGTCTTCTGCTTCGATACCCGGTTGCATCGAGGTTCACTTGTACGCGGTTCTGATAGCGCTCCTGAAAATACTCGCGCCGCGCTCCGGCGATGATGTGCAGAGTTGGCGAGAGATGCTGGAGCAAGCGGCCAGACTTCTCGAAGAAAGAAGTCCACCGCCATGAGGTTTGGCAGATGAGCGAACGATCCGATGAACAGCAGCCGCCTCGGTTCAGGCGGATCTGCTCGAAGGCTGGAAGCGTTCGAGGTCGACGCCGTTCGGAAGGGCAATGGCTTTGTTCGCCGACAAGCTTGCGATCCGACTCCGACATCGTCACCACGCGATCCACTTCCCGCCAGGCCGCTTTCTCGAACGGGATCCAGCGGTCCAGTTGATAGCGCAATTCCCAGTCGTCGGCTTGGGCAAGCAATTGCTGATACAGATCGAGCGTGACGTCATGCTCCACCAGGATGGTTCTCGCGGGCGCGCAATCGGCGGCGTACTGCGCCATCTGGGTGAACTCAAGCTGCGCGATGCCGGGCTTCCATTTCCGAATGGTCTGTCGCAGCGCGGCGTGAAACGCGGGCGAGTCGAACTCTTGGACCACATCGGGCCGCGAGCTCGATGGCAGCAAGTGAGTGCCGGATCGCTTCACCAGCACAATCTCAGAACAGATCGCCAGCAACTCCGGCGGCGCTTCCGGCTGATCGCCGCAGAACGCCACCAGCACCTGGTCGAAATCGACGGCAGCGCGGCGCATCAGGTTGTACATGCGGACCGCACCACCATGCGCCAATGGAAAAGGCAGATAGGGGCTGGCCACCAGCACAACCGGCCGGCTCTTCGCGGCGGCGTCCCGGCGCAACCACCACGTCGCCACTCCCGAGCGCGAGTATCTCGTCTTCCGGAATCACCGGCGTCGCGCGACGGCGCGTCCACAGTGGCGCTCGCCAAGCGGTCGCCAGAGCCGCGCTCGCCGCCGCGTTCGGCTCCTGCAATGCCGCCAGAAGATTCAGCCGATGAATTGCTTCGCTCCACAAACGCCGGAACACTCCGGCGTTCCGCGATGGTGCGTGCGACGAAACCGGAGATAGTTCAGCTCCAGGATGCGGTCGAGAAATTCGCTCGAGAAGTAGCGCGACGTTGTCGCTCGATGCCGATGCTCGACGCGCGCCGCAGCCACGAACACGGACGGCCATCCGCGCTGCCAGCCGCGAAAGCCGAGATCCAGATCCTCGACGTACGCCGGCTCGTAGACCTCATCCATCGCCCCGAGAGCGAGCAGCTTCGAGGCGTCGTACAATGAGCAGCCGCCGCTGCCATACAGCACGTAGCTCAAGTCCTCGCCGGGATACGGCAAGTCGCATCGCAACGGAAAGTCAGCGGGCTTGCGATCGCGAGCAAACGGCATCACGGCCTTGCCGGTTTCCTCGCGCCGCACTCCCTCGGGGAAGAAGATCTGCGCGGTGGCGCAGAACAGGTCCGGCACTTGGTCGAATGCAGTCAGCAGCGACTTGAAGAAATCAGCTTCGATAACCATGTCGTTGTTGAGCAGAGCGACATGCGAAAAGCGCGCTTTGCGAATTCCGGCGTTGACGGCTCGGGCAAACGAGAGCGGGCTTTTGCTCTCGACGATCGCGGTGTTCGGGTACTCGCGCCGGAGAAACTCCACTGTGCCGTCATCAGACCCGTTGTCGACCACGATGATTTCGCCGCCGGCTTCTGCTATTTGCCTGGCGACTTCCGGCAGCAAGCGCGCGAGAAGTTCCTTCCCATTGCGCGACGGGATCACCACGGACACGCCATGCGGGCGCGTGTCGCGCGGGTCCGGCACGGAAGGGGCAGTGGATTTCAATGCGGCTGTTATCAGTCCTGCTAAGTTCGCGAGCCACACGCGCAGTGGCCGGAGAAAACCGTGCGGATGAGCCAGGCGCCACAGAAAAGTGTAGGTGGCAGCGCCCGGCGAAAATTCCCAGACGAAAAAGTTCCGCGTCCTCCACAGCAGGTGCCGGAAAATGGTCCCGATGGAGCGGGGCCGCAGCATGAAGTGCCCGTAGCTTTCGTTGAACGCGATGAAGTTGCGGGGCGAGATCAGAAAGCCGATCAAGCGCATGGGCCAGTACGGCATGCGAGGCTGCAGGATGACCGCCGACAGGCGCACCTGCTTGTCGCGCAAATGCCAGCGGCACATTGCCAGGTTGTCGCGAAACCCGCGCGAAACCGGAAACGGAATCCAGCGCGGGTGGCCGGGCGGAAACTCCGACACCACGATGAGCGGCAGGTCGGGAAAGATCGCCTGCATGTGCTCGATGGCGTCGGGGATAAGGTCTTCGGACGCGGAAGCGAACAGGACCTTGACTGTCTCGGGCACTGCTGGGCTCAAATGAGTGCGTGCCGGCGGCTTCGAGCGCGTTGTTCTTGCGGTCGTTCCACAGCGCCAGTGCTTGCACGCCGAATGCCGTGGACACTGGGTTAACGAAGGGCAGCGGCTGGCCGGTCTTGCGGCCGAACCCGAATCCGCCGGCGATGCGCGGGTCGTCCGATTCGAGTTGGAACGCCGCAGCGCCCCGAGCCTCTTCGGCGGCGGCGGCGCAGTCGAGCGGCAACACGCCCAGCGCTTCGCCGAATAGACGCGCGCGCAGCAGTTGCGCGTAGACATCCGAGCGCACGAACTGCGGCTCGATCTGGCGCAGGAAGCCGGCCGCTCGATCGACTCCGGCACGGAACGCGGCCGCGCAATCGGCGCGATCGATCACCGGGAGCAGGCCTTCGAGGAAGTACGAGTAGGCGTGCAGGCGATCCATCACCTTTTCGCAGTTCGGGTCGCCGGGAAGAAAGCTGCGATCGTTTGCGAGCGCTTGATCGACGGCGGAGTGGTATGCGCTCAAGAAATCCTTCTCGCCGGTGCTCTCAAACAAGTCGTACCAGGCCATGGCGGCCTTCAGTTGATAGCAGCCGGGTGACGCGGACCAGCGCGGTTGATACTCGAGCGGACGCTTGGCTGGCAGCGCGAGGATCGGATGGATGGCGCCGGGCGCGCGGAAGTCTTGCAGCATCGAGCGGCCGGCGGCGACGGCGGTGTCGAGGAACTCAGCGTCGTTGGTCGTCCGCCAAGCCGATAAAAGGGCGCGGACGATGATACCGCAGTCGAAAAAATAGGCGAAGGCGGGAGACGTTTTTTCCGCCGAAACATGTTCGAAGGGAAATGTTTTGAGCGTCGGATCCCAGGCGGTGCGCGTCAAGAACCGCGCGGCGCGCAGCGCTCGGTCCAAGTATTCCTGGCCGGCGGTTCGCCGATGGAGAAACAGCAGCGCGCTCACCGCGTATCCCGTGATTTCGGTGGAGACGGTGGCGTTCTTCGCGAGGTCGGAGCGAAAGTAGCGCGCGACACCGCCGTTCTCTTCTTGAATGCCGGAGTCCAGAAACCAGCGCCCGGCGGCCTGAATCAGCTTAGGGATGTCGATCATTGTAGCATCGTGTTTCAGTGTTGGCCGCTAAAAGATCCGTTCCTGTTTGCGCAGCGTTCCGAACGATCCCACGTTGGCTACCGCAAAAGCCACTCGATATTGCGTGTCGTCGCGGCTGCCGACATTGAATCGTCCATACTCAAAACTGATTCCGCAGCAATCCGTGTTGTAGGTGACCTGCGTGGTGCTGTAAACCAGCACGTCCTTCTTGTAGTCGTAGTAGAGACTCACCGCCGCGTTCCAGCCTTTGCGATTCTGATTGCCGTATCCGATCAGCCCACGCACCTGGTTGGAATTGGGGGCGATGACTGGATCCGTGCGCACCTGATTGTGTCCGGCGGAAATAAAATACTTGCCGAACCGCACGTCGGCATTGAACGCGCTGTTGCTGACATGTCCCAGCAACGGATCATAGTCCAGGCGCCATTCGACACCCACGCGATGTTGAAACCGTAGCAAGGAAACAACCGGCGAGTAGTTGCGAGGTCCGTTCAGGAATGCAAAGCCGTCCAACTCCTCGGAACTCGCGATCACGTTGCGCTGGCCCGGCGATGACCGCGCCTCCAAAAGTAGGATCGAAATATCGGCTTTGAGATACCTCCCAGGTGAGCATCTCGTTCACCGCGCCGCTTTTGTTCTTGACCAGCAACCGATTGGTGAGCGACACGGTGACCTGATTGGTATTGGACATGATGTCGGTCTCATCGAAGCGAATCAGACGGTTGAAATCGTCGATGCCGTCCACCAGCCGATACTCGATGCGGGTCTCGATGACGTGCTTTACCTTTTCCGCTCCGAGCCATTTCGGCGACTTGTAGATTCGCTCGAGCGAAGGAGGAAGCACTTCGACCCGAACTTCACGGGCGTTGCGAAACAGGTCATTGCCGCGCAGCAGGCCGTCAGTGAGACTGGACCCGTATTCGGTCTCGCGGGCAGCGACGCTGGCGGCAAAACTGAAGCCCGCCCAACGGAACGCCGTCGTTAGCCGAGGGTACACGTCCAGACGATTGACGAAGCGGCGTGACTGAAAGTCAGGCTGAGTCCGGTCGAAGAAGCCGGCGCTCGATTCGAAGGAGAAGTAGACCGGCAACGCGCCGCCCAGAATCTGGCGGTCGCGGCTGAGGAAGTCGACTTCCGGCAGTTTGCGGATGACAATTTTGTCGTCCGGCGCCACGGTTTGAAACTCCTCGTCGCGGTCGGCCAGCACATTGAACCCGAAGGTCGACCAATGCTTGGTCAGGTAGCCGATGGAATGCGACTCAGAAGAAATGGCCTCGTGGAAATTCTGAGTGAAGGTCTGGCGAAACAAAAAGGAGCTCAGGTAATTGATCTCCGCGCGCGCCTCCCAGCCGTCGCCGAGGTTCGACCTGCCGTCAAAAGTGAACTGCACGCCGCCCTGCTTTTGCACCTTGCCGTCGCCGAGCGGAATGCCGCGGTCGTTGACACCGTACAAGCTGAAATTGAAATCGGTGCCCGGCGTGACCTTGGCGCGGAAGTCGTAAGTGTGAGCGAATCCGCGCTGGGTGAAATATTGAACCCGATAGTAAGTGTCGTAGCTACGGTTGATGGCCCAATAGTAAGCCAGGCCGAACATTCCGCCGTAGAGCGAACTGCGGCCGATGTTGGGAGTGAGAAAACCGCTTTGACGCGGCACCTTCTTGAGCGACTTGTAGTAGGCCGGCGCGTACAGCAGCGGCAGGCGCTTGACGTGGAACACCGCGTGATAGGCGATGGCGCGATCGCCGGGGATGATGTCGAAGCGCGTGGCCGTCAGCCGCCACCACGGCTTGGGAATCTTGCAATCGGTGACGTAGCCATCGTGGACGATGTAGCGGTCTTCCTTGCGCTCGGCCCACTGGCCCTCGAAATAAAACGGATTGCTGCTGACGAGCAAGCCCGGGCGCGCGACGATCTTGGGGGGCGAGGTGCCGTTGACGTCGTAGAAGATCCCGGTTGCGGAATCGAGATTGTACTTGCCGTGATCGCAGTTCAGCTTGGTGCCATCGGTATAGCTTTCGAAGCGAACGTGGCCGCGCGCCTCGACATCCTTGGACTCGTCGTCATAATCCACTTCGTCGGCTTGGAGGAGCATGTCGACGGTCTCGATCCTGACATGTTCGCGCAGGTGGTAGACGGATCCGTCCTTTTCCTGTTTGCCGGAATCGAAGTTGACCTTATCGGGTTCCGGGGCATTGGGCCGTTGCGTCTTCAGGCGCTGGTTGGGGTTGGCGACGCTGGGCTGGGCGACGGCCGGAGGAGTGGCCGGCGTGTTCTGCGGGAAACCGGGTGAGGCAACGGCCAGGCAAAGGCCCAAAAAAAGTCCGTGACATTTTCGGGCAAATATGTTACGAAGAAAGATAGCCCCTGTTGTGGTCATTGCGGGGAAGTTCGGCCTGAAGCGAGCGATGAGGGCCTCAACCGAGAACCGTAGCACGGCATCGGAAGCGGCTGCAACCAGGCGGAACGAAGGAACGATGTTACAGAAAGGCTTGTGATGGAGTGCCGATACTGCCAGGCATCGAATAGCGAAGACGAACATCGCTGCCAGCGATGTGGACGGCGGCTGCGCATGACGCCGGCCTACGTAAGCACGGCGGCGGCTCCAGCGCTGCGGCCCGAGCTAAGCGAGCCGGCTGCGCCGGCGCGCACGGAATTGGCCGACGCACCGCCAGCGCGCAAGCTGAAGCCGATCACCTATCAACCCTCGCTGTTCACATCGCGCGAGCTACCGCGGGTGGTTCCGTTTGAGACCATCGCGCCGGGATCGATCGAGCCGTCGCCGCGAAAAACCTCGACGTCCGTTCCGCGGCAGCGCCCGCGCAAGGTGATTGCCGGCCAGCAGAATTTGGAATTTTCACCCAACGTGCGGCCTGGCCGGGCGTCCGAGGGCGCCATTTATTGCGACGCCCCGGTGGCCATTCCGACGCATCGCGCACTGTCGGCAGCGTTGGATGGAAGCATCATACTGATGTCGCTGACCCTGTTCACCATCGCTTTTCGCTTGTTCGGCGGCGACGTCATCCTGAATGCGCGCACCATCCCGCTGTTCGTCGCGGTGGCTGCCGTGGTAACTGTGCTCTATCGCCTGACGTGGTGTTTCGCAGAGGCGGACTCACCGGGTATGCGGTGGGCGCATTTGACTCTGATTAATTTCGACGGGCAGTCGCCCACGCGCCAACAGCGGCTGTGGCGCGCCACGACGGGCTTTCTGAGCCTGGCGGCCGGCGGCCTCGGTCTGATGTGGGCCATCGCAGACGAGGAAACGCTGACCTGGCACGACCACATTTCGAAGACGTTTCCGACGCCGCGATAAGGCGCTTCGCCTCGCGCCAGGTTACTTGCTTTACTGCTTGTCGAAGACCAGCTTCTGGTCGAATTCGCCGATGGGTCCAGCGACGACGTGCGCGTTTTGAGTCAGAGTCTTTCCGTCCGGAGACAACACCCAGGTCGCCTTAGCAGTAATCTGAGTGCCCTGGACATCGAGCGCGCTTCCGACCACCAGGCTGGGGCCTTCCCAACTGGCCGTGTTCTTCACTTCGATACCACCGCCCACCTGGTTGGTTGCTTCCTTTCCGTCCGTGGTCATGTTCAGTGTGTAGTCCTGGAGGCCCTGGGCGCCATCGTCGGTGGTGTGAACTTTCAAGGCGGGATCCGTGTGGTCGATAACGTCCGTCCGGTTATTCGAAGGAGGGGCGATTCCGAAGTCGGACTTGGCGAGGTTGAGTTTCCAGGTGCCGGTGTAATTGGCATGCGCGCCGTTGGTGGCAGAAGTTGCGGCCGCGGCCGGAGCCTTCGCCACAGCGCCAACCGCCGCACCGCCGGCGCCTTTATCGAACACCAGCTTCTGATCAGTCTCGCCCATCGGCGTGGTGTAGTGAACGTTCTCCGTTAGCGTGCTGCCGTCAGCGGACAACGTCCAGACGCTCTTTAGTGTGATGTCATTGTCATTGAAGTTGGTCTTCGAATTGACCACCAGATCGGCGCCCTGCCAGGCGAGAGTCGACTTCACGCTGAGCGGTCCCTGCTGGTTGGTGACTTCCTTGCCGTCGGTGGTATAGCTGAGCGCGAAAGTCTGATTGCCTTGCGCGCTATCCTGGGTCACCGTGTCCTTCAACGCAGGATCGTTATGCTCGATGACGTCGGTGCGGCTAGTGGGTCCAGGTATCAACCCGAAATCGCTCTTCGACACGTTCAACGTCCACGTGCCGCTGAAATTTGTTTTGCTCTGGGCGGCCGCAGTGGCGGCGAGCGCAGCCAGAATGGAAGTGGCAAGAATTAGCTGACGAAACATACAGGTCTCCGTGGTGAAATACCCGTCGATGGGCGTTAGTCCGTTGAAATCCAGCTTAACACGGACCAAACAGGATACGACGTCAGGCGCCCGCAGGTTCCACGATTGCGGACATGGAGCCTTTGGACTGCGGCATGCGCCAGTCGGCGCCATAGCCGTGGATCTGGTCGCGGCCGAACTCGGCCTGGGCCAGTTCGCAGGTCAGCACCACGGTCCGGCCGGTGGTGTCGACCTCGACGGCGTGGTTCCAGGCGTCCGACTCGGCCAAAAGGAACAGTTTCTGGAGCATTTCGACGACGTACTCGTAGGTGTGCTCGTCGTCATCCAGCAGCACGACGTTGTAGAGCGGCGTGAGCTGATCGCGCTGCTGCTCTTTGACACCAGGGGTCTCGGTGACGCTCGGCATCGGTGTTCCTTCATGATAGCGGTGAATCGCGGACGCGGGTGTTATCATCGAATAAGAAAGCGCACGGGCCGCCCGATGGTAGGTGGTGCGCGCGTGAAAGGGGGGGCGCAACGGATTCGACGGGATCGAATCGTGGTGGAAAGGCGTGCCGGGTTCCGAGCTCCCGTAAAACGATCGGAAAACCATAACTGCCAATCAGCAGTTTGCATACGCTGCCTAATTAATTAGGTAGCCGCTCCGGGTGCTGGGCCTCGACGGCATCCAAGGGGCGTCATTTTCGAGGATTGGGCTGAAGGCTTCTGCTCGGAGCCGTAGGCTGACGACAATCGGGCTAAGCCGCCGTTTTCTTGCCGGCTCTAATGCGGCGGCCGACAACTACTGAACCGGAAACGCACGTAGTTCTTTTCATTGCGGGCTTTCTCGGACGCGGGTTCAACTCCCGCCGCCTCCACCAAATCCTTTGACGTTCTCTCCCCAGCGAATAGGCGCTGCCCTCGTAACCAGAGCGCCGGGCGACCTTTAGTCATTCACCTAGCTCAAACGGCGCCATTCGCGATGATCCCCGCGAATGAATTCATCCGCTTCAGCCGGGCCTTCGCCCCCGGCAGGATAATTCGGGAACCCGGGAGCGGGTAACTGCGCCCAGGCTTCTTCGATCGGTGCGATGATGCGCCACTCCGCCTCCACCTCGTCTCGCCGCGTGAAGAGAGTCGCGTCTCCCAGCATCGAATCGAGCAGCAGCGTCTCATAGGCCGAGGGACCCTTGGAACCGAACACCGACTCGTAGGAGAAGTTCGCATCCACCGTGATCGCGCGCATCTGGCTGCCGGGCCGCTTGGCATCGAAAGCGATGCTGATTCCTTCGTCGGGCTGGATTCGCAAAGTGATGACGTTCGGCCCGAGTTGTTCGTAGGGTGTGCGTGCGAAGAGCGCCTGCGGCGTCCGCTTGAAATGCACGCGAACTTCAGAAAGCTGGCGAGCTAGACGTTTACCGGTGCGAATGAAGAAAGGCACGCCGGCCCAGCGCCAGTTGTCGACATTAAACTCCACGGCTGCGTACGTCTCCGTCACCGTGGTGGCGTTTACGTTTGGCTCTTGCCGGTAACCGGCCACCTGCTTTCCCTTGATCGCACCGGGCCCATACTGGCCGCGAACCGTTCGTTTCGCCACTTCATCCGGTGTCATGGGGCGCATCGATCGCAACACCTGCACCTTTTGCTCGCGCACCGAATCCGCATCGAACGCAATCGGTGGTTCCATGGCAGTCAGTGCCAACAACTGGAGTAGATGGTTCGCCACCATGTCCCGCAGCGCCCCAGTTTCTTCGTAGAAGCTCGCGCGGCCCTCCACTCCGACCGTTTCGGCGGCGGTGATTTCGATGTAATCGATGTAGTTGCGATTCCAGACCGGCTCGAACAGGGAGTTGCCGAATCGAAAAACCAAAATATTCTGCACCGTCTCTTTGCCTAAGTAGTGATCGATTCGATACACGTCCCGCTCGTCGAACGCCTTCTCGACTACCTCATTCAACTTCCTGGCGGATTCCAGATCGTGGCCAAAGGGCTTCTCCAAAATGATTCGGGTCCAGCCGCGTTCACGCCGAGCCAGGCCGGCTTGCGCCAGGCCTTCAATGATCGGCCCCGCTACGGACGCTGGTGTAGAAAGGTAGAACATGCGGTTCGGGCTGGATCCTTCGCGCTCCACCTCGAGTTGATCTCGGAGACGAACGTAGAACTCGCCGTCGTTGATGTCACCGGCGAAATAGTGGAGACGGTTTTCAAATTCGCGCCAGCTGGAATCGTCATAGCCGCGAGCCTCACTCGAACTGCTAACGGCCTGCCTCATCTTTTCACGGAACGCCTCCGAGCTCATCGCGGTCCGTCCAACCCCCAGCACCTCAAACTGGGGGTTCATGCAACCGACGCAGGCCAGGTTGTAGAGACCGGGGATCAACTTGCGCCGGGTCAGGTCGCCCGACGCTCCGAAGATGACCAGCACACACGAGTCGCCCGAGGGCAACCGTTCTCGTGAGAACTTCTCGAGCGGATTAACGTCAATAACGGCCAAGACACACCTCCAGTTCGCCTATTCAGGTAGATGCTGTGAGTGGGAAGATGGCTTCACCTTCGGCAGCAAAGCGGCGAGTCACTCGATCGTACGATCCAGGGTCATCCTTTATTACTCCTCTTCCGGCTTCCTGCGGCGATCCATCCAGCTCATGAACGGATGCAGCGCGCGCAGCGTCAGGAGATTCAGCGCGGCCAGCATGATCGCAATCCCAGCGCGAATCTGTCAGTACCTTGACACAGATCGAGTGCTGGTCCGACAGATTCACTGGCCGTTGGAGCTTTCGAGGGCATCGAGTTGAGTCCTGGCCTCTCATTTCCTCTCTGCATCGAGAACGGAAGGAGGTTACTGTGGCGGTGGGTGATCGCATTCACACCGCTTATCGGCCTTTCGATGCGTCGGTTCATCAGCGCTCGGAGTTCGCTGATTTTCGGCATCCCGATGTTGAGCTCGAGAGAGACTCTGAATTGGATATCCGCGCGAGCATGCAACATAACGGGGTACCCACAACGTCGCTGGACGTTAGCCATTCTCCATTTGTCGCCCTTTGGTTCTCCCTGAAGGACGCGAGATCCGAGAAACACAATGATGGATCGCCCACGGGCGCTGCGTTGTGGGCCATAGATTTGGATTGGCTGCTGGAGGCTGGTCAAACGATGGTCCGTAACGGTCATCCGCACGTTATTGAGGTTCAGACTGTGACCCAGGGAAATCCGCGCATGATCGCTCAGCAAGGTGTGTTGCTAGTCAATCGCAGCCCACAGTGGACCTTTTCCGAGTCGTTGCTCGGAATGCTAGTGAAATCACCGGTTGCCGCTAAGCGCCAAGTGGTTAGCAAGTTAATTGTAAAACGCGACAGGCGATCGAATTGCTAGAAAACTGGAGTAAGTTGCCCGCAGGGGCGCTTCCAGTGCGTACTCTGCTGTTTCCCCTTGCCGAATGCTCCCGGATGCCAGCGGCCGCAGCGACCCTTTCGTTCGGGGCAAAATTACGCAACTCTTACAAAAGGCGGGCGAAATCCCGGTTAACCTAAAGTAGTACTAAGACTTTCTAAATGACCACTATTGAATCAGTACGGGAATTGCGCGCAGAGTTCGCCCGCCGCGGCTGGGACCGGAAAGCAACCGCCCGCATCGTTTTCGAGCTTGTCGCGCATGTGACGATCGCCGTGGCCGGCATGGTCGTTTTCATGGCCAGCCACAACCTGGCGCTGGAGGCGCTGGGTCTTCTGATCTCGGCCTTCGGATGCATGGGAGTCGGGACCAACACCCACACCTCCACGCACTACGGTACCAGCGACAAGCGCTGGCTCAACGAGGCGCTGAGCTATTTCGGCTACCCGATGTTCCTGGGCCTGTCGGCTACGTTCTGGTGGCACAAGCACGTGGTGCTGCATCATCCGGCGCCGAACGTCGTGGGAGTGGACACCGATTCGGACCTGCTGCCCTGGTTCGCCGTCACGGCGCACGATATCGATGCCAGTTCGGGGTGGCAGCGCTTCTATCACCAACACTTGCAATTCTGGCTGTTTCCGCTTGCGCTCGCGGTGAATTGCTTCAGCATGGAATTTTCCGGCTGGGCGCACGTTGCCGGCATGCTTCGTAATCGCGAAGGGCGAAAGACTGCTCATTGGATCGATCTCGGCGCGATGCTCTTGCACTTGGCGCTGTGGATCGGAGTGCCGCTGCTATTCTGGCCGCTGAAGGCCGTGGTTGCGTTCTATCTGCTGCGCGCCGTGCTTTTGGGTTATGCGATGTACGCCGTGCTCGCTCCGGGACATTTCCCGGCCGAGGCGCAGCGCACTACCGACGAAGTCCGCCGCGCCAGCGATTTCTTCGAGGTGCAAACGGCGGGAACCGTGAGCTTCCGCACCGGCTGGCTGGGCCGATTCCTGTGCTCGGGCCTCGAATACCAGGTGGAACATCACTTGTTCCCAAGCATCAGCCACGTCCACTATCCTGAAGTCAGTGTGGCGGTGAAAGCGTTCTGCGCCGAGCGTGGGCTGTCCTATCGCTCCTACACGTGGGCCGAGGCTTTGTGGAAAAGCTGGATGGTCCTGCGAAACCCGCAGCAGGTGGTGGGACAGGCAAACGTATCCGCGGCCGGGGCCTCTCGCGCGGCTTGATTACCGAACCGCGCGCCGCCGGCGACGAAACTCCATGGCAGCAGCCATGAGTCCGAAGCTTGCCAGCAGAACGAAGATCGCGGACGGCTCTGGTGTCGCGGTAAGAGTACCCGCGAATGCCGTGGGCTGATGAGTGTCGTCAAATAGGCCTGGGGTGCTGCCGTTGGTGAAACCTACCAGCCTGATATGAAATGCGCCGTGCAGCGGGATCCCTTCCTGCTCGCCCGCCTCGGTGGCGAACGGGAACATGCTAAAGTCCTCGTCACCATCCGCAGGATTCACTCCAAAAAAGCTGAAGCTGAGATCGCCGGTCCCTGGGGTATAGAGAGCCGTGCAATGCAGGAAGTAGCCGCTCTCGCAAGTGAAGGCCGCAGGATCCAAGCCCGGCGCCACCATCGTGTTGAACGTGAAGCCGGTGATGATTCCGTCCAGGCCGTTGATAAAGTCGAAATCCAGGGGATCGTGGATGTTGTCCGGCGCTACGTCGTTCACCACCAGACTGGTGATGATGATTGGATCGGGATCGCCCGCGTCGATGATCATTCGCGGATCGATCAGGTCCGCCATCGCGACCGAGGACATCGCGATGAGAATCACACTTCCAAAAAGCAGACTTCTACGCACCATCGAGCGCCACCCTTTCCTCTGAGGCGCGCAAACCTGGCTGCCTCGCGCCGGAACCCCATTTTATTACGTTGCGCTCCATTGGCAAGGCCCAGCTAGCCAAATTGAAACTACTAGTACTGTTTCGTTACAAACCCATGAAAGCCTACTTGGCAGGCATCTTCGATAGTTCAGTGGCAAGCTTGGCGAATTCAGGTGTTTCCCGAAGGCGCTTCAATTCCGGGTCGCTCTTGGCTACCTCGATCGAATAACCGCTCTTGCAGGCCTGCTCCAGGCTGGCCAACGCTTCGCTGTTGCGTGCGCTGAGGGCGAAGACAGTGGCCTCTTCATACATCAGCTCGTTGCTCTTGTTGTCGATCGCCCGCGCCCGTGCGATAAACTGGGTGGCCTTGACCGCATCGCCTTTCTTTACGTAGCAGAGCGCGAGATTGCCGAGCGCCTCGGCATCCTGCGGATTGACCTGGATGCTCTTGAAGGCCAGCGAGATCGCCTCATCGTAAGTAGCATTAGCCTTGTCCGACTGGCCCGACCAACGATAGGCGTCCGCCAGGAACATGCGGATGCTGGCGTCATTCTGCATCATCGAAGCGGCCTTTTCGAACATGGTCGCGGCTTCCGGATACCGGCCCAGATAGTAGTAAGCGGTGCCCAGGTTGGAATAGTAAGGCGCGCGCGGCTGTAGGTCGATGGCCTTCTGGAATCTCGGGATGCAATCGGTCCACTTGCCCTGCTGATAGTAGACTGCGCCAACGTTCGCCCAGCCCTCCGGCCGATCCGGGCCGAGCTCGGTGACGTGTTGAAACGCAGCCAGAGCTTTCTCATTCTGACCAAGTTGGAAATAGGCGCTTCCGAGTTGGTTGTAGTTGGTGTACAGGTACGGGTTCACTTGAGTGGCCTTGACGTAGGCCGCGACGGCCTCCTGCTGGCGGCCCGCATTCATGTATGCGGTGCCCAGGCGGCGCAGCGATTCATCCGAGTTGGGGGCCAGTTGCAGCGCCCGTTGCAACTCGGCGATCGCTTCAGCGGTTCTTCCCGTCGCCGTGTAGATGCTGCCGAGTGTGAAGTGAACCTCCGGCAGCGCGTCGTTCAGCGCCTCGGCCTGTTGCGCCGCGCCCAAGGCCTTTTGCGTCCAGGCGCCATCCTTAGTCTGTTCAAACATTCGGCGGTCGACGTCCGCCAGGCCTGCATAGGCCAGTGCGAAACGCGGATCGCGCTGAACGGCTTGATTGAAAAAGCCCATGGCATTCTGGAGTTCTTTGACGCTCTGCGCCCCGCGCCAGGCATTGCGGCCCTTCAAGTAGAGGTCGTATGCCCCGGTGCTTTCGGTGGGATGCGCCGTGGTGCGCGCCAGCTCTTCATTGCTTTGCTTGATTTCCAGGGCGCCGGCGAGCCGGCTGAAGATTTGATCCTCGATAGTGAGCAGGTCCTGCCGGACTCCCGAAAAGTTCTGGTGCAGAAGATTGCGCCCCTGGCTGGCCGTGTCATCCAAAGTGACGGTGATCGAAATGGCATTGTTCGCCCCGGTGGTCACTGTACCGCTGAGGAGGAGCTTCACCGCCAACGCATGCGCTATCTTCACCGGATCCTGCTGTTTCACAGCGGCGTTCACGGCCGTGGCGGGAGCGACGTACACGTTGCGCAGGCCCGAGAGTTTGGCGGACAGCGCATCGACGATACCGTCGGCAAGGTAGCCGGTGTTCGCTTCGTCGCTGGTGACGCGGAACGGCAACACGGCCATGTAGTGCGCGATGGCCGGCCCTGCCGCCTCCTGTGATGTCTCGTGCGCCGGGAAGATCCGATGCCGAACGGCCGGAATCATGAACGCCAGCGCCGCGAGCACAATAACGCCGCCGGCCGCGATCCACCAGGCGGGTCGCGAAGGCGTCGGAAGCTGGATGCTGATGGTCTTGGCCGTATCGGGCTTGCTGAGCGCCGGCGCGCTTTGGCCTTCCAGGTCCGTCAGAATCTCCCGGGCGCTCTGGTATCGCTTGGCCGGATCTTTTTCCAGGCACTTCAAGACGATGTTCGCGAGGTACGGCGGCAGGTCCGGGCGCACGCTACGCGGATCCTTGGGTGCTTCGTTGACGTGCTTGTACATCAGTTGCAGCGTCGATTCGGCGTGAAACGGCAGCGTGGACGTGAACATCTCGTAGAAGATCAGGCCGAGCGAATAGATATCGCTGCGATTGTCGACATCCTTGGCCTCCACCTGCTCCGGCGACATGTAGCGCGGCGTGCCCATGATCTGGCCCACGCGCGTCATCGCGGTGACTTCGGGCTCGAGCGACTTGGCCAGGCCGAAGTCGGAGACATACAGATTGTCGGCCTGGTCGATCAGGATGTTCTGCGGCTTCAGATCGCGATGCACGACACCCTCGGCGTGGGCTGCTTCCAATGCGCCGCAGAGCTGCCGCGCGAATTTCAACGCGCGCTCGAGCGCGAGGCCTCCGGACGTCTCGATCAAATGCAGAAGGTCCGATCCTTCCACGAACGCCATGGTGATGAACTTGACGCCGTCCACGTCGCCCAGATCGTGGATGCGCAGAATGTTCTTGTGCGAGATCTTGCTGGCCAGCAGCAGCTCCTGCTTGAAGCGCTGCATGATTTGCGGGTTGGTGGCCAGCTCCGGCTTCACCAGCTTGAGCGCTACCGTGCGGCTGAGTTCCGTGTCGAAGGCCTTGTACACGGAGCCCATACCGCCTTCGCCGAGCAGCGATTCGATGCGGTAGCGCGTGCCGAACGAGCTGCCGGGCTGCATGCTGAGGTCGCTTGCGCCCGCGTGCGTTGGCTGTGATTCCAGAATCCCGGTCTGGTCGCCCAAGTCGGTGGCGGTTCCGCAGCTAGGGCACTGGCGGGCGCTCGCGGGAACTGGAGTTTGGCACGCCGGGCAAAGCATGAGGGATGGCCGATAGTGTATCTATTATGAGACAGAACCAGTCGCGGGTGGGAAGTCAGTTAAAAGGGGCCGCCCGGCGGATGCGGGCGCCAGTTCGCAAGGTCGGCAAAAGCTTCAGAATGATAGACTGAAATCGAAGGCCGCCCATGGCGTATCCGGTTTCAGCCTACATCGAAGAACGGGATGGCGGACTCTACGTCGCCGGAACGCGAGTGTCGCTTGACTCGGTCCTGGTCAACTTTAGGAAGGGCGCTTCTCCCGAAAAGATCGTTCAAGCATTCTCCACACTTAAGCTGTCCCAAGTGTATGGTGCAATCGCGTACTACCTTGAGAACGAGGATACGATCAACGGCTACTTAGCGGAAGGCGAGCGGTTCTTCGAATCAGCACCTCGGTTGAGCCAAACGAATCCCGAGCTCTTTGCACGGCTGGAAGCCGCTCGTCAACAGCTATCTTCGAAACGCAAGTGACGATAAAGTTCCTCGCGGATGAAGATGTTAGAGCGGCCATTATCCAGGGAACGCGCTCCCGCGAACCGGCTATCGACATCCTCAATGTAGAGTCTGCCGGGTTGCGAGGAACGAGTGCGCGGCCGGCGAACGATGACACGGCACTTTCGCGATCGCCTCGTTGCCAGGAAGTCAACGCCAGGCGTGTTCATTGTTCCTCAACAACCCGCCATCGGCGAAATCATCGAGTCGCTTCTGCTCATCTGGACAGCGTCCCAAGCAGAAGAGTGGCGGAATCAGATCGTCTATCTGCCATTCCGGTAAGAGCAAGCAGTGCGCCGAGCGCCGGCGCCAGCGCCATCAGCGGCCCACCTGGTAGTTCAGCACCGCGCGCTGCAACTGGTAGTCGTACTTCGCATTGGTGAATTGGATTTGGGCCGAGGTCTGCGCCAACTGCGCCTGGCTCAACTCGACGATCGAACTCAGGCCAAGCTGGTAGCGCGACTGCGCGAGATCGAGCGCCTGGTCGGCCTGCGCCACCAGCCTTTCGCCCAACTGCACTCGCTCGGCGGCGTTATTGACATTCAGCCAGGCAACCTTCACGTCGCGGGCGATCTGGTTTTGGAGGCTCTGCGCCCGGTCGCGCGCGGCGCTTTCTCTCAGCCTCGCCTCGGTCTGGCGCGACTTGTACAGCCCTCCGTTCAGGAACGGCAGATTCAAGTTCAAGCCGGCGGCCCCGAAACCGTTCGGCAAATTGGAGACATGCGTGGGAAGCCATCCGGCGGAAGCAATTGCGGTCACTTGTGGATAAGAGAGCGCCTTCTCGGCGAACGCCTGTTCACGCGCCGCGTCCTGCTCCAATCGCCGCGCCTTCAAGTCCGGGCGATTGGTCGACGCCTGAGTCTCCAGCTCGGACAACGCCAGCGGCTCCAACCGGAACGGCTGTTCCACTAGCTCGAATTGCTGCGCGGAAGAATATCCGAGCGCCTCGGCGAGGTCGGCTTGCGCGGCCTCCAACTGATTGCGCGCGGAACTGAGCAGCAGCTTGGCTTCCTCCAGCGCGACAGAAGCGAAACTCAGATCCAGGCCCGACTTCAAATGCGCACGCTCGAGCTCGGTCACTTGATCCACCACGAGTTGCCGCGCATCAACGGTCTGATGCGCTACCGTCACCACAGCCTTGGCGCGCAGCACGTCGAAGTATGCGCGCTCCACATCCAGCAGAATTGAATTCCGAGTCGCCTGATAGTTCTGATCCTCGGCCGCGGCGTGGGACCGCGAACCCGCGATGAGATGCGAGCTGCGCCCAAAATCGAACAGCAGTTGACTCACCGTGACGCCCGTCGCCAGACGGCTGTAGATGATCGGGTTGTTCAGGCCGCCGGCGGCAATCCGGCTGTTATCGCCGGCGCCCGCTCCCGTCAGGTTTCCAACCACGGTTGGCATGCGCACCGACGCGGCTTGTGTGGGAGCTTCGGCCGCCGCCGCCGCGTTGAACCTCGCCGCCGATACCGCCGGATGATTCTTGAGGGCCATGTCTTCGGCTTGCTCCAGCGTCAAGCGCGTGGGCGTCTGCGCCGCCAGCACGCCCATACTCAGTGCCACAGCTACAGGCAATCTCATGCAACCTCCACGGGCCGCCGCCGGCCGTACACCAGCAAGAAGGCGGCGGGAACCAGAAAGATCGTAAACACAACCGAAAGACTGAGGCCGCCGATGATGGCCTGCGCGAGCGGAGCGTAGCTTTCGCTGCCGGTACCGAGCTTCAATGCCATCGGCATCAGGCCGATGATGGTCGCGAGCGACGTCATGAGAACCGGGCGAAGGCGCACGCCGCATGCTTCCGCCACCGCCTCGCCCACGGCCATGCCGCTTTCCATCAAGCGGTGCGTGAACTCGACGATCAGGATGCTGTTCGACACGACGATGCCCACCATCATCACCACGCCCATCAGGGATTGGACATTCAGCGTTGTGCCGGCCGCGTACAGGATGGCCAGCACGCCGGTCAGACCCGGCGGCACCGCCAGCAGAATGATGAGCGGATCGATGAAAGACTCGAATTGCGCCACCAGGATCAGATAGAGCAGCAGGATCGCGAGCAAGCAGCCCGAATCCGAAACTGCGGAACGAAGCGCGCATCCCTTGCACCATGCCGCGAAGATCCACGCGAATGCCCTCGGGAAGACGCGTTCGCGGCCACGATGCGATCGATTTCCGCGGCGGCCTTGCCGAGGTCTTCGTTGGCGAGTCCCACGTAGATGTCCACCACGCGGCGCAGTTGATAGTGATTCACTTCCGTGGGCGCCGAAAACCGGCGCAGCGACGTAACGGCGTCCAGGCGCACGGCCTGCGTTGCGTTCGGCCCGCGCAGAGGAATCGCGGTGAGGTCCAGAGTATTGGCGACGCGATTTTCGGGATACTGCACGGTCAGCATGTAGTCGTTGCCGGTGCGCTGATCCACCCAGTAACTGGGCGCGATCATCTGGTTCGAGGTGAGCGCCGTGATCACGTTGCTGACGATCTCGCGCTGCGAAAGGCCGAGTTGGCTGGCGCGAACGCGGTCGATGTCGAGTGCGAGCGCGGGGTAGTCCACATCCTGCGGAATGAAAACGTCGCTGACGTTCGGGATCTGGTGGATACGGCCGGCCAGTTGGGTCGCTACGGCGTGTGCGGCGCGCAAGTCCGACCCGCTCACCTGCAAGTCGATCGGCGCCGGAAGGCCGAGATTCAAAACCGCGTCCACCAGTCCGCCGGATTGAAAGTAGGCGTTGAGTTGCGGCAGCTCCTCGGCGAGTCGGCTGCGCACTCGGTTCATGTATTCGTAGCTTCCGGTTTTGTGATCTTCACGCAGGCTGACCTGAACAAAAGCGGTGTGCTGCGCGGAGTTGCTGGTGTAGATGGACGAAAATCCCGGCGCCACGCCGATATTGGAGACGATCATTCCCAGGTCGTCCGGCCGATACGATTTCGCGAACCAGTTGCTCGACGCGTTCCACTTCGCGCGAAGTCACCTCCAGGCGCGTTCCGGGCGGGGCCTTCAGGTTGATGACGAACTGCCCGGCGTCGGTTCGCGGGAAAAACGCCACGCCCAGCCGCGGGTAAAGCGCCAGGCTGGCGATGAACAGCACCGCGCCGCCCGCCAACACCAGCACTGGCCGCCGCAGCGCACCGCCGACCAGCCACGAATAACCTTTCAGCATGCGATCGAAGTTGTGGTTGAACCAAAGATTGAAGCGGCGACCGAAGGTTTCGTCTTGGCCTCGCCGGCGTCGTGGAAATGCGGGCTCTTGAGAAATCGCGCGCAGAACAGCGGCACCACGGTCATGGCAACGAAGTAGGAAGCAAACAGGCGATCACGACGGCCAGCGCGAGCGCGGAGAACAGAAAACGGCTGACTCCGTACAGAAACGTCACCGGGAAGAACACGATCGCCGTGGTTAGCGTCGCCGCCAGCACCGGCAGCGCCACTTCCCTGCCCCCGCGCTCGGCAGCCTCAGTCGCCGGAACCCAATTCTCCATGTGGCGGTAAATGTTTTCGAGCACGACGACAGAGTTGTCGATCAGGCGCGAAAACACCAGCGCCAGTCCGCCCAGCACCATGGCGTTCACCGAACTTCCTCCGAGGCTCAACACCAGGAACGTTGCCAGCGCGGACAGCGGGATGGAAAGGCACACCGCCACGGTTGCGCGAAAGCTGCCGAGGAAGATCAGGATCATGAGCGACGTCAGCGCCAGGCCGATCGCGCCCTCGTGCAGCAGCGTCTCGATCGCGTTCTTTACGAAGACCGACTGGTCGAAGACAACTTTCGTGCTCAGGTTCGCGGGCACGTCAAACAGCTTGGCGACCGCCGCTTTCACCCCGTCCACCACCGCGATCGTATTGGTGTCGCCGCCCTGCTTCAGCACGGGAAGGTAGACTGACGGCTGGCCGTCCACGCGCACGATGTTGGTCTGGATCTGCTCGGCGTCGCGCGCCGTGCCGATGTCGCCGACGAAAACTGCGTCGCTGCCCTTCACCTTGAGCGGGATCTGCGAGATCTCGTCGACGGTGTCCACCTGGCTGTTGGTCAGCAGGTTGTAGTCGAAAGGTCCGATGCGCGTGTCGCCGGCCGGCAGAATCAGGTTAGAGGTGTTGACGCCGCGCACCACGTCCATGGGGCTCAACTGGTGCGCCTCCAGCTTCAACGGATCGACGTAGACCATGATCTGGCGATATCGTGCCGCCGAACGGCTGCGGAACGGAAGCGCCCTGGACATTCGCCACTTGATTGCGAACCGCGTATTGAGCCAGGTCGCGCAATCGCGTCTCGGTCAGGCCCTCGCCCTTCAGCGTGATCAGGCAGACCGGCAGCGACGACGCGTCGAACTTGAGCACCACGGGCGGCAGCGTTCCCGGCGGAAGCCGGCGAAGATTCGCCATCGCGAGATTCGAGACATTCGTCACCGCGGAGTCCGCATCCGTTCCCGGCTGAAAGTAAATCTTGATCAGGCTGACGCCGGGCAGCGATCGCGACTCGATATGCTCGATGTTGCTGGCCAGCGTGAAGAAGCGCTCGAATCGCCCGGTGATGTCGGCCTCGATCTGCTCGGGCGGCATGCCGGAGAAAAACGTCGCCACCACCACCACTGGAATGTTGATGTCGGGAAACAGATCCACCGGCATGCGCACCAGCGTGGCGATGCCGACGATCGCCAGCACCAGGCACACCACCACGATGATGTGCGGATTGCGAATGGCGAAGCGCGACATGCTACGCTTCCTGCGCCAGAGCCGAGCTGCTTGCGCCGCGCGTTCGCCAGATACCAGAGGGCCGGCACCACGAAAACACCGCTCAGCACCGACGCCGTCATGCCGCCGATGATGGCGCGCGCCATCGGAACATATGCCTCGCCGCCGGTTCCGAACTTGACCGCCAGCGGCAGCAGACCGACCACCGTGGCGATGGACGTCATCACCACCACGCGGAAGCGCGCCAGGCATGCGTCCAGGATCGCTTCGCGCGCCGGCTGTCCTTCGTCTCGCAGGCCGTTCGCGGCATGCACGATCACGATGGCGTTCGAGACCACCACGCCCACCATCATCACGGTGCCCATCAGCGACATCACGTTGAGGCTGGTGCCGGTGAGGTAGAGCGTCACCAGCACGCCGGCGATTCCCATCGGCACCGCCGACAGAATCAGAAACGGATCGACAAACGACCGGAACTGCGCCACCAGGATCAGGTAGAGCAGCGCGACCGCCAGCAACAAGCCGTAGCCGAAGCTGCGTGAACGACTGGCGCATGCCCTGCACCATGCCGCGCAGATTCACGCGCACGCCATCCGGGATCCGCGTCTGCTGGATGATGCGATCCACCGCGTTCGCAACGCCGCCCAGATCCTCGCCCGACGGCGCCACGTAGACATCGATCAGGCGGCGAAGCTGGTAGTGATCCACTTCGGTGGGCGACTCGATCTGGTTCATGCGGCTCACCGCGTCCAGCCGCGTGGCTTGCTGCCGGGCGGCGGAGCGCAGCGGAATCGCGGTGAGATCGTCCATGGTCCGGATCTGGCCTTCCGGATACTGCACCGTCAGCATGTAGTCGTTGCCGGTGCGCTGATCCACCCAGTAGCTCGGCGCGATCATCTGGTTTGAGCTGAGCGCGGTGATGACGTTCTGCACGATCTCGCGCTGCGTCAGGCCCAGCATTCCGGAGCTGGTGCGATCGATCTCGACCCGCAGCGCCGGGTAATCGAGATCCTGCGGGATGAAGACGTCGCTGACACCCGCGATGTCGCGCGCTCGATTCGCGATGTTGAGCGCCGTGCGATAGTTTCCATCCAGGTCCGATCCGCTCACCTGCACGTCGATGGGCGCGGGCAACCCCAGGTTCAGGACCGCGTCCGCCATGCCGCCGGATTGAAAGTAAGCGGTCAACTGCGGCATGTCGCTGCGCAAACGCTCCCGCAGCCGCTGCATGTATTCGTAGCTGCCGGTGCGATGATTTTCCTTCAGGTTCACCTGGACGAATGCGGTGTGCTGCGCCGAGTTGCTGGTGTAGATCGAAGAGAAGCCGGGCGTCACTCCGACGTTGGACACGATCACGTCCAGATCCTCAGGCGTCACCACCTGACGGACCAGTTCCTCGACTTTGCGGACCTGCTCCTCGGTCATCTCCAGCCGGGTGCCGGATTGTGTCTTGACGTTGATGACGAACTGGCCGGCGTCGGTGCGCGGAAAGAACGCCACCCGCAGTCGCGGATACAGCGGCAGGCTGGCGCCAAAAAGCACGAACAGCGCAGCCAGGGAAATGACCGGGCGAGCCAGCGCGAGTTCCAGCGCGCGATGGTACATCGCCGAGAACCGCGCGAAGGCGTCTTCGGTCCAATGCCGGAGCTCTTCGAGCGGGCCGCGACGCGCCGCGGAGCCGGCGGACTCGGCCTTTCAGAAAGCGCGCGCAGACCAGCGGGATCACGGTGAGCGCGACGACGTACGACGCCAACAGCGCCAGCACCACCGCGATCGCCAGCGCGCCGAACAGAAACCGGCTCACGCCGAACAGAAACGTGACCGGGAAGAAGACCACGATGGTCGTCAGCGTCGCGGCCAGCACCGGCATCGCCACTTCGCGCCCGCCTTGTTCGGCGGCCACTTCGGGCGGCTCCCCGGCATCCAAATGGCGGAAGATGTTTTCCAGCACCAGCAGCGAATTGAAAAGCAGCCGCGTGAACGCCAGCGCCAGCCCGCCCAGCACCATCGTGTTGACCGAGCTGCCTCCGAGCGACAACGCCAGAAACGCGGCCAGCGCCGAAAGCGGCACCGAAAGCAGAACGGCAAGCGTCGCGCGCGGACTCGCGAGAAACAGAAGCACGATCACCGACGTCAGCGCCAACCCAAAGCCCGGTAGCGATCAGCAGAGTTCGAATCGCGCCTTTGACGAACTGAGACTGGTCGAATACCACGCGCGTCACCAGCTCGCCCGGCACGTCCAGCAGCCGCGCCACCGCGTCCTTAACGCCCTTGCACCACGGAAATCGTATTGGTGTTGCCGCCTTGCTTGAGCACCGGCAGGTAGACCGACGGCTGTCCATCCACGCGAACGATGCTGGTCTGGATCTGCTGCGCGTCTCGCGCCGAGCCGATGTCGGCCACGCGCACGGAGCTGATCCCCACGGTCTTCAGCGGAATCTCGTTGATGTCCTGAACGTCGTCCACCTGGCTGTTGGTGTAAATGCTGTAGTCGAGCGGGCCGATGCGGACGTCGCCGGCCGGCAGGATCAGATTGGAATCGTTCACCGCGCGCACCACGTCCATCGGGCTCACCTGGTGCGCTTCCAGCTTGAGCGGATCGACGTAGATCATGATCTGCCGATATTTGCCGCCGAAGGGCTGCGGGACCGAAGCGCCTCGCACGTTCGCCACCTGATTGCGGACCGCGTACTGCGCCAGATCGCGGAGCTGGGTCTCGTTCAGCCCCTCGCCCTTCAGCGTGATCAGGCACACCGGCAGCGAAGACGCGTCGAACTTCAGCACCACCGGCGGCAGCGTGCCGGGAGGAAGCCGGCGCAGGTTGGCCATCGCGAGGTTCGAAATGTTGGTGACCGCCGAGTCGGAGTTGGTGCCCGGCTGGAAATAGACTTTGATGAGGCTCACGCCGGGCAGCGATCGCGATTCGATGTGTTCGATGTTGCTGGCCAGCGTGAAGAAGCGCTCGAAGCGCCCGGTGATGTCGGCTTCGATCTGCTCCGGCGGCATTCCCGAATAGAAAGTCGCCACCACCACCACGGGAATGTTGATGTCCGGAAACAGGTCCACCGGCATGCGCGCGACGCGCCGTGATGCCCAGCACCGCGACCATCAGGCAGATGACCAGAACCAAATAGGGACGGCGGATTGAGAACCCGGGCATTAGTGGCTGG
The DNA here is from genome assembly GCA_963792065.1 of Terriglobia bacterium. GTDB lineage: Bacteria > Acidobacteriota > Terriglobia > Bryobacterales > Bryobacteraceae > Palsa-89. Next base: position 2,200,481 of record CAWBUU010000001.1, on the reverse strand, counting down.
CGCGCCGCGCAGTGGACTCTTGTATCTTCGGCTCGACCAGCAAACCAGCCTTCAGATTGCCGCGCGCTCCGACTACCACCAGCTCGTTTTCATGAAGCCCGGACAGCACTTCGATGCGATCCGGCGTCTCCAGCCCGAGATTCACCTGCCGTTCTTCCAGTCGCTTCGCTGGGCTGACCACCAGCACGGTGGCGGGCGAGGTTCGCGCCGGACAACGCCTGCACCGGAACGCTGAGCGCATCCAGCCGCCGGTCCAACGAAGCGTGGCGTAGCCGAACATTCCCGGCTTGATCACGTTGTTCGGATTCGGCAAGTCGACTTCGGTCTCCATGGTGCGCGTGGCCGAGTCGAGCTGCCCGCTGAAGCGCGAAATTCGTCCTTGAAAAATCCGGCTGAGCGAGTCGACCCGCACTTCGACCGGCGCGTTCAAGCGGATGCGCGGGACAACCGACTCGGGCACCGGGAGAATCAACCGCAGATGATCGACTTCTGAGAGCTGCACCAGCGGCATGGCCTGCACGTGCGACGCGGTGCCGGCCTGAATCAGCGCACCAGGATCCGCCAAGCGCCGCGTGATGATGCCGGCGAACGGCGCCGTGATCCGCAGATAAGTGAGCATCGTGTCCAGCCGCTCCTTGCCCGCCGCCGCCACTCGCACCTGTTGTTCGGAACTCGAGAGCGCCGCCTGCGCCGCGGACAACTGCGCCTCCGCTTCCTGCAACCGCGCCGACGCGTCGTCCACTTCCTGTTGCGCCACCAGATTCGGCCGCGCCTTGCTCACCGACGAAAGGCGATCGAACGAGACCTGGCGAATCGACCGCTGCGCCTCGCTCCGCCGCACTTCCGACCGCGCCCGCTCAATATCCAGTTGCGTGCGTTTCAGCGTCGCCTCGGCTTGCGCGAGATCCTGTGCCATCTCGGGCGCTTCCAGCTCGGCGATCGGTTGCCCTTTCTTCACCGAATCGCCCACGTCCACATAAATCGCCTTCAGGTAGCCGGCGATCTTGGCGAACAGGTCGATCTCTTGATACGGCCGGAACTCCGCCGCCAGCTCGATGCTGCGCGTCAAGTCCTGGCGCGTGACGCGATCCACGGCCACCGCGCGCGCGCTCTCGGTTTCGGCTCTGGCCACCGTCGCCGGCGTATTGCTGCAGCCTACGGTGAACCCGGCCGCAGCCATGGTCAACAACAAGTTAGGAGTCGCAAACTGAAGTATTCAGTAAGCGGCTGGGCTGCTGCCCATCCTGACGACACCGGAGAATCGGCGAAAATAGAGGGGAGCCGAAACGCACCGCTGCCAATGCAGGTTCAGACCAAGAAGCGCACCTATCGTACCTGGCCGGTCTTCTTCCTGGCGCTCGCGGTTTTGCTGGGGCTGATGCTGGTGCCGACCCTCACTGCGCTGCGCCGCAGCGAGCAAATCTACAGCGACATCCGGACCGCCCAGCAGCGTTTCCGCGAGAGCCAAGCGCGTCTTCGAGACCCTGTCGCAGAACGTGTACACCATCAGCATCACGATTCGCGAGTTTCTTCTCGACAATTCACCCGAAGCCGGGCGCACCTACCTGTCGAAGCTGTATTCGAGTTGGGACCAGGCGCAAAGCGACATCGCGCAGCTCCACAAACTCCTGCCTTCCGGCGAAGGCGGGGTTCTCCAGCAACTGGAGCGCGAGCTGGACGCCTACTGGAGTTCGATCCTGCCGGTGTTTCGCTGGACGCCGCAGCAGCGGGCCGAGCGCGGCGCATACTTCCTGCGCGAGGAGCAGCGGCCCACCCGCCAGTCGGTTCTGGCGATCGCCGATGAACTTGCGTCGCTGAACGCCACGCTCTACGACGCGCAAGAGCGACGCATCAACGACAGCGAGCAGCGTTTTCGAGAAGACCTGAGCCGGTCCACGTTGTACGCCCTGCTGGCCGGCATTCTGGTTTCCGCGGCCGGTATCCTGCGAATCCGCTGGCTCGAACGCCGCGCGCGCCTGCAACACCTGCAAGTGGAGCAGACCGGCGAGGAGATGCGCAATCTGTCCACCCAGTTGCGGCACGCGCAGGAAGACGAGCGCCGCCTCATCTCTCGCGAGCTGCACGACGAAGTCGGCCAGAAACTCACCGCCATGCGCATGGAACTCGGAACGCTGGAACGCCTGCGCAATGTCGGGCGGCGGCCAGTTCGATTCGTCGCTGGTCGAGATCAAAGGGCTGGCCGAGCAAAGCCTGCGCATGATTCGCGACATCGCGGCCGGACTACGCCCTTCGATGCTCGACGACCTCGGCCTCGGCGCCGCGCTCCAGAAGCAGGCCCGCGAATTTTCCAAGCGCACCGGCACGCCGGTCTCCACCGAGATCGAAGGCGAATTCGCCGGCCTGGGCGATCGCCAGCGAACTTACGTGTACCGCATCGTGCAGGAGGCCCTCACCAATTGCGCCAAGCACGCCCAGGCGCATCACGTCGCAATCCAGGTGACCGACCATCACGATGCCATCGATCTCAAGATCGTCGACGACGGCGTTGGATTCGATCCCGAGAAGACCGCGCATTCCGGCCTCGGCCTGATCGGCATCGAAGAGCGAGTGCGCGAACTCGGCGGGGCCATTGCGATCCAGTCGTCTCGCGAGCGCGGCACCATCATTCACGTGAAGATCCCGCAGAACGGCAAATCCGCATGAGTTCAGATTCGTGTGCTGCTGGCCGACGATCACGGCGTGCTGCGAAAGGGCGTCCGTTCGGTGCTGGCGCAGGACGAGGCCATCGTCGTCGTTGGAGAAGCCGAGGATGGAGTCGGAGCTGTGCGCATGGCCGAGGAGCTGAACCCCGACGTCGTCATCCTGGATATCGCCATGCCGCAGCTCAACGGCATCGAAGCAGCCAGCCAGATCGCACGAAAGAACAAGCGCACGGCCATCGTGATGCTCAGCATGTATTCAGACGAAGAGTATCTGGTGCGCGCGCTCAACGCGGGCGTTCGTGGCTATCTCTTGAAAGACGCCGCCGAACCGGACCTGATTCGCGCCGTGCGCGCCGTGGCGGCCGGCCGGACGTTCTTCAGCCCCGGCATCACCGAACTGCTGCTGGACGATTACGTGGCCCGCCTGCAGCAGCGCGAGATCCCGGATTCCTACGAGCTTCTGACCGATCGCGAAAAACAGGTGCTGCAGCTTCTGGCCGAAGGCAAGACCAACAAGGAAGTGGCCGCCATGCTGAACCTCGGCCTCTCGACCATCGAAACCCATCGCCTGAATCTGATGCAGAAGCTCAACCTGCACAACACCGCGGAACTGGTCCTGTACGCGGTGAAGAAGAAGGTGCTCCGGATCTGAGCGCGAATGGGCTAGCCCATGTACCGCAATGCCAGCGCGGTGATGTCGTCGGCCTGAGGCGCGCCGGCCGCAAACTCCTCCAGATGTCGGTGCAGACCGGTCACCAATTGCTCCACCGGTTCGGCGGCGTGCGCGCGCAGATAGGCCTCCAGCCGAGGCTCCTCGAAAAACTCGTCGGCCGGATCGCGGGCTTCGGTGACGCCGTCAGTAAACACCAGTACGCCTTCGCCCGGCGCGAGCCTGGTGGTCGCCATGTCGTAGTTTAGTTTCGGGAACAGTCCCAGCACCGGACCGCCTTTGTCTTCGAGTGTCCGCAAAGTGCCATCCTGTGAAAAAACGTAAGGCGGATTGTGCCCGGCGTTGGCGAACTGTAATTTCGCCGGTGCGAGTATCCAGAACGCCGTAGAAGAAGGTCACGAACATCCCCGAAGAATTCTGCGACGCCAGCGTGGCGTTCATGTACTCCATGCACTCGGCCGGTGAAATCTCGTGCTGCGCGGTGGCCCGGAGCAAGCGTGCGCGCTACCGCCATGAAGAGCGCCGCCGGCACGCCCTTGCCGCTGACGTCGCCGACCGCGAACGCCAGGTGATCCGGATCCAGCAGGAAGAAATCGAACAGGTCGCCTCCGACGCCGCGCGCCGGCGTCATCGCGGCGTGCAGTTGAAACTCTGTGCGGTCCGGAAACGGCGGAAACTCGCTCGGCAGGATGGACCGCTGGATCATGGCGGCCTGCTGCATTTCCTGCGCGCGCAGCTTCTCGGCCTGTTGCATCTCCGCCATGCGCGCATGTTCGATGCGGATGGCCGCGATGTTGCCCATCACGGTGAGCAGGCTCAGATCCTCTTTGGTGAACTCGCGAACCAGGAACGGCGAATCCAGATAAATCAGCCCGATCACGCGGTCCGCGGTCTGCAGCGGAACCGCCAGCATGCTGCGGATCTGATCCTGCACGATGCTCATGCGCGCCCCCAGCGCCTGATCGCGCAGCGCGTCGTGGACCAGCAGAGAGCGCTTGGAGCTCATCACCAGATCGCGCACATGCGAGCTGATACGAATGCCCGCGCCTTTCGAAGCGCGAACCTGCAGCTCGCCCTCTTCGAGCGTCATCAGCACGCCGCGCGAGGCTCCTACTGCTTCCACCGAAAGATTCATGATCAGCTCAAACAGCGTGTCCAGCGGCATGTGGCCGGCCAGTTCCCGGCCGGCGCGGATCAGCGCCTTGTTGTGCCCGCTGCCGGCGCCTTCCGCATCCTCTGCCAGCAAGCCGTCCAGGCTGGCGGTCATGGTGGTCTCGGCCGCGGTGGTGGGCGGCTTCTCGACGAACATCACCGTCTGGGCCACCGGCGTGGCGCCCTCGGAAAACGTCAGGATCAGTTCGCCGGCCGTCACCCGGTCCCGCGGCCGCAGTACTTGCGGCGCCGTGATCTGAGTTCCGTTTAAGAATGTGCCGTTGGTGCTGCCCAGGTCCCGAACCACCCAGTTGGTCCCCTCGCGATCCAGCGCCAGGTGCTTGCGCGACAGTCCCAGAACGTCGCGAAAACAAAGATCGTTTGACTTCCGCTCGCCCGAGTTCATAGTGGTCCTGCTGGAGCGTGACCACCTGTGTCTCTCCGGCGGGGGTCCGAATTGAGAGCTGGGGCGCTTTCATCGCTAATGCAGGTGATCCCATGATCATAGCGTAGCCAAATCTCAAGGCCGAAGCATGGTATTAATAGCCCGCAACCGCCCAGGATCTCGGCCTAGTACGAATTTCCATTGTGGCGCTTGAAAACGTAGTACACTCCAGTACATGGATTTTAGGATCGATTCGGCCCCTGGATCTCAAAAAGGGGTCTGGGTCCTGCGCCTCTCGCGGCCCCTTACCCTGGCCAAAGTCTTCGACTTTCAGTCCGTCATCCGGACTCTCAACGAACCCGTGACGATCGTCGATTTGTCCGACGTGCCGTTCATGGATTCCGCCGGGTTGGGCGCTATCATGTTCCTGCATACGACGTCGCTGAAGAACGAGCGCCAGTACGCGCTGGTAGGCGCTTCCAAGCGTCTCCACAGCTTGTTCCAGATTGTCGGTGTAGACCAGATTCTGGTGAATTTTCCAACCGTGGCGGAGGCGCAGGAGAAACTGGGCGGCCAGCCCGCTTCGGCTTGATCGCTGGCCGGAAGTCTTACCTGACACCCTTCTCCCGCAGGAACCCCGCATAGGCGCGGTCGTGCTCGCCGATGTGGTCCAGCAGCCAATTCCTAAGGAACTGCATCACCGGCGCGCCAGCGCTTAGTTCTCCAGAAGCATATTTCTTCTCCAAGTCCTTGAGCTGTTCCACAAGATCAGCATGCTGGGCACAATGTGAATCCAGCCCAGGATATCCGTGCTTCTTGAGAATCTGCTCTTCGTACTGGAAGTGAAACTTGGTGTACTGATTCATCGCGGCGAAAAGCGGAGCGACCACTTCCCTGACTCGCCCTTCCAACATGGCTTCCTGGAGTTGCTGGATGATCGAGACCAGCATCCGATGCTGCTTGTCGATCGTCTCAATATCGAGATTGTATGCAGGTTGCCAATCGATGACTCCAGCTTTTGAAAACGGCAGAGGCATGGGGACGGCTCCTTGTTCGGGAACGCAACGTTGGTCACCGCAGCCGACCGCAGCGGATCGATGACAGGCACTTCGCCATGTCGATCTAGTGCCATTCTACAACTGCTGCCCCTCCTGACTTAGCGAGCGCGATCGCGCCACCGCGAACTTACGACAACGCCCGCGCCAGCTTCGCCGCGCTGATCGCTTGGCCCACATGGCGTTGGGTGTGCTCGGCGATGTGCGTCAGCAATCCGATCACGGTGGTCGGGAGGCGCTTCCGTCCGATCGCGCGCTCGTCGGTTAGCCTCGCAGGATCGAGACCGCGGACCACGGACTCCGCACGCCGGAACGCTGCGTCCACCGCTGCCAGCAACTGTTCGCGCGTAAAGCCGGGCTCATGCTCGGACTTGAGCTCGGCCATCTGCGCGTCCGAAAGCTGCCCGCCTTCCAGATAAGTAATCAGCCGATCCGTGCTGCCGGCAATGTGCCGCAGATGAAAACCAACCGAGCCGAAACCGTGGGGCGTCGACCAGAGTTGCTGCGCCGTCAAACCCTCGGTGTGCGACGCCAGGTCTTCGCGCGCCTGCTGAAACGCATAGAGAATCGGAGCGGCCAGCGGATGCACTCCCACCAGCGGTCCGCGCAGCCAGGGTTCGGGAAGCGTCGCCATGTTACCAGAGTACTGCGCACGTGCGGCGAACACCTTAGGTGAATTCGCGCGCGTCACCCACAACACCCAACCATCTCGCTTCTTCGCGCCAGCCCGCCGCTTCGTACTAACTTCTCAATCTCCCGATAAATACGCGAGACCGGCCACTTCACTCAACTTTGGACCCCGGCATGCCTCTACTCGAGTCGTGACAGACCAACACACCAACGGCCAGATCAGCACCGACGCCATTTACGATTGGCTGCCGGCTATCTTCGGCTGGGGAGCGCCGCGCGAGTTGCCTCCGGTTGAATTGATTTGAACGCGCCACACCACTCGCTCTCGACTTGCGGTATACCTAGCTGGTATGCCGCACCACGCTTCCGCCGCATCCCTGAAAACTTGCTGCGACCGCCGTTCGTTTCTTAGTGCAGCTCTGGGCGCCGCCGCACTGCCGATCGCCGCACAAACGCCCACGCAGCGGCCCGCTATTTCGCCCAACCCAACCCAGCGCGACTGGAGCGGCCAGCAGCCCGTGCAGTATCCCGACCCCGATGTGGTCGCGCTCGAACCCCGCTTCCGCCGCTACATGCTGAATAACACCATCATCAAGCGGCTGCACACGGGTACGCTGTGGTCCGAAGGGCCGGCCTGGAACGGCGTCGGCCGCTACCTGGTGTGGAGCGACATCCCCAACAACGTCCAGATGCGCTGGCTCGAAGAAGATTCGCACGTCACGGTCTTCCGCAACCCGTCCGGCTACAGCAACGGCAACACGTTCGACTACGAAGGCCGCCAGCTTTCCTGCGAGCACGGGAATCGGCGTGTGGCCCGCTACGAGCCGAACGGAACCATCACCGTGATCGCCGACAAGTTTGAAGGCAAGCGCCTGAACTCGCCCAACGACATCGCGGTGCATCCGGACGGCGGCATCTGGTTCACCGACCCGACCTACGGGATCAATGGCAACTACGAAGGTTTCAAGGCCGACAAGGAATTGAAGGAAGCGGTCTACCGCGTGGATTCGAAAACCGGTCAGATCGAAAAACTCACCGAAGAGATGAGCGGCCCGAACGGCATCTGCTTCTCGCCCGACTACAAGAAGGTCTACGTCGCCGACACCGGCGCGGGCCGCGAGATCCGCGTTTACGATGTGGACGGCAAGACCATCCGCAATGGCAAGCGCTTCATCCAACTTGACGTGCCGGGCACCGGCGCGCCGACCTTCGCCGACGGCATCCGCTGCGACGTGGATGGAAACATCTGGGCGGGAGCGCGGCCCGGCGTTCAGGTGATCACCGCCGAAGGCCAACGCATCGGCATGATCCGGCTGCCGGAGACCTGCGCCAACGTGTGCTTCGGCGGGACGAAGCGCAACCGGCTGTTCATGGCCGCGTCGCAATCGCTCTACGCTGTCTATGTGAACACGGCCAGCGCGCACATCGCGTGACGGACTCTACGAACTTGCCGGACCAATCCTCCATCTGTTGCAGACCACATAGCTTCATCGTAGTTCACTGCGTTTCCTGACTCCACGCTAGCGCTCGGAGTGATTCTACGCCCCAAGCAGACTCAACAGGTCCGGTCGATCCAGTGCTTGCGCGAATTCTTGCAAGCGGCGCGTCAAGTACGCCCGATCGAGCTGCGATTGAAAGCGTGAGAGCAACGCGGACACATCCGCCTGGTCTTTTGGACGCAGCGAGACCGACTTAAGCAGAATCAGGTCCTCCACCGTCGCGACGCGTATCATCGCGGCACCAAGAGTTTTCTCCACTGCTCGATCGATCATCTCCTTCTCGAAGGGAAACGCCGCGAAGATCAGATCGACGCGGGTACCGTTTTTGCTGACCGCAGGAAATACCGCTGTCTTGGCCACAAATGCGAGCGGGTCGGCTGTCGAACACGAGACCCGGCGCCCGATCGCTGCCACAGCCCCGCTAACGTCAGCGCCGACCCACAATGTCACATCGACATCCAGAGTTGTCCGAGCTTCGCCCCAGGCCGCCAGGGCCAGGCCGCCGACGAGCATGTGCGGGATCGCGAGATCAGTCAGTATTGCGGTGATCTCTTGAACGGCCTGCTCGAGCTCGTTCATTGGCGCGCGCGAGCTTCCGCGATACGAGTCATCGCTCTTCGGAACTCCTGGACGCCCCGCTTTTCGGGATCCGGATCGACTCGACGCTCGGGCGGAATCAACGAAAGCAGAAAACTCAGATCCGCCAGCACTGCTTCGAACGGCCGGATCGGCCGCGGATTGTCCCGCTCCCAGCGGTTGAACTCCTCGAATTGCGCCAGCCGCTCCTTCAGAGTGAGCACGCTTCTACTCTACAACCCCAAACGCCTTCAAATGCCGGTACACCATCGCCACCGGAAGTCCGACCACGTTGAAGTAGCAGCCCTCCACGCGATCGATGAACTTCGACGCCAGGCCCTGTATCGCATAGGCGCCCGCCTTGTCCATCGGCTCGCCGCTGGCGACGTAGTTCGCAATCTCCGCCTTCCGTCAGATCGACGAAGTGCACGCGCGTGATCTCGGCGTCCACCACCTTCTCTGACCGGCTGCGCAGGCAGATTCCGGTGATCACTTCGTGCACTCGGCCGGAGAGCAGCCCCAGCATCCGCGCGGCATCGGCAGCATCGCTCGGCTTCTCGAGAACCTGATCGTCCACCACCACCACAGTGTCCGCGGCTAGCACCACTTCGCCGGGAAGAATCGGCACGCCGCAGGCTTTCTCTTCCGCCAAACGCCGCGTGTACGCCTCCGCCTCTTCGCCTGCGCCGCCGAACTCTCGCGGATGTGCGGAGCGCGCACCACGAACGTGATCCCGGCGTCGGCCAGGATCTGCTGCCGGCGCGGCGAATTGGATGCAAGAACCAGCACCGCGCCCGTCGTGCTCCTATTTGCGAGCCATCGCGGGAGCAGGCGCTCCGGCCGGTGCAGGTTCGGGTGGCGGAACCTTCTTGGGCCGGGCGTCCAGCCGGGTCAGAATCATCTCCTCCCGCAACTTTTGGAACTTCGGCGTGCCCGGCTTGCCGCCGGCGGCCACGCACATCGCGCTCGGTGATTTCCTGCGCAGCCGGTAGATATTTCTGCAAGTAGTTCTTGATGCGATCGTGCACCAGGCGCTCGGAAGAGTGCGCCAGCAGGAACAGGATCTGATCGCCCGGCAGACTTGGAAAGCAACTGATAGACGTGCGACGGCTTTTGCAGCTTCGCCGACTTCAGATCCTTTTCCAGCTTCTTCGCTTTCGCCTCCAGTTTCTGCCAATGGTCGACGTCTTTGCGCGACAGGCCGATGCCCTTGACGAGCGCCGCGCGCTCCTTGGCCGAAAGCTTCTCCGCCAGGAAATACAGAAAGACGCCCATCGGCTCCACGTGGATGTCGACGCCGAACGGGACCGTCTGCCGGGCCTTCTGCAGCTTCAGCAGACCCGGCATGTTCAGCTTGGCCCCTTCCAGCTCCGGTGAATACAACTGCAGCAGCTTTTCCTCCTGCAGCACACGCACGACGTCGGCGCAGTTCGGCTCGTTGGCGGTTTGCCGCAGTTCTTCGAGCAGATCGTGCTGCGGAATCCGCGTTTCGAGCTGCGCCTCGCGAGCATTGTCGTACTGCATCTTGGTCCGCTCATCGATGTTGAAACCCAACCGGACTTTCAGCCGCAGCAGCCGCAGCAGCCGAATGGGATCGTCGTACAGAGTGTAGTTGCTGACCGCGCGCAGCTCTTTGCGCTCCAGGTCCCCCACGCCGTTGTTGGGATCGAGCAGCAAGCCGCGCGATGCCGGATTCAGCGACAGCGCGATGGAGTTGATGGTGAAATCGCGCCCGCGCAGGTCCTCATGAATTGTGGCGGGCTGCACCGCCGGCTTGGCGCCCGGCTTGGAATATTTTTCCTGACGCGCCATTCCGATGGTCGCGCGAACTCCGCCCGGAAAAACCAGCTCGGCGAGCTTGCGGTTATCGTCCGTCCACAGCACTTTGGCGCCGGTCTTCTTGGCGATGCCTTGCGCCAGCTTTACGGCGTTGCCCTCCACCGTAAATTCGATCTCCAGAATCGGGAAACCGCCCAGCATGTCGCGCATGGCGCCGCCGGTGATGAAGACATTCATGTTGGCGTGCGTGGCGGCAGCCTGGACCTCGTTGACCACCCGCGCCTGGTCGGCGCTCAGGTGGCTGTCGAGCATAAACATGTAATCGCTCATCGATTCGCTCTCTCTACGGCGTCAGCCGGTTCATGCCCTCGGATGGTGTTCATCGACGGTCTTGCGCAGCCGCGATCGCATCACATGTGTATAAATCTGCGTCGTCGAGATGTCGGCGTGCCCCAACATCGTCTGCAGGCTCCGCAAGTCGGCCCCGCCTTCCAATAAATGTGTTGCGAACGTGTGGCGAATGACGTGCGGCGTAAGGTCGCGGAAGATGCCGGCTTTCCTGCCGTAGGCTGCCAGTAGTTTCCAGAAAGCCTGCCGCGTCATGGCGCCGCCCCGGTTGGTGGCGAACAGGTACGGGCTCGACGCGGCCTTTGAGCAGACCGGGCCGTCCGCTCGCCAGGTAGTGCTCCACCGCCGCGAGTGCGGTTTTCCCAACCGGCACGATGCGATGCTTGTTGCCCTTTCCCACCACCCGGACAAAGCCCAGGTTGGGATCGAGATCGGACACGCGCACGCGGCACAGTTCGGAAACGCGCAGACCGGTGGCATACAGGAACTCGAGCATGGCGCGGTCGCGCAGGCCTTGCGGACGGGTCGCGTCCGGGGCCGCCATCAAGTCATTCAATTGTTTCTGACTTAAGATATTTAGGAAGATTATGCCATTGCTTGGGGGCGACCAGGAGAGCGGTCGGGTCCGACGCCACCGCGCCGGTTTCCAGCAGGAACTTATAGAAGTTGCGCAGGGTGGTGATGTGCCGGGCGATGGACCGGCTGGCCATGCCCGACTTGTAGAGAGAGTCCACGTGGCGGCGCAGAACGGCTGGGATCGTCAAGCTTCGCCGTGCTACCCAACGAACCAGCAAACCGTTCCAAATCAAGGCGATACGACTCCATCGTCGTCCTCGCCAAACCCTTCTCGATGCGGCAGAAGTCGAGAAAAGATGCGATCTGAGCCGAGATGGTACCAACGGACCGCATTCTGCCAATGATACAATATCCGCAAATTTGTTTGGAAGAAAAGTGTTACAGGATCAACGGGAAGGCTCAGCCGCGCCGCCCAAGGAGCTGCGCAAGGCGCGACGGCCCAGCGCTTTTCCAGAACCGCATGCGAGGCATGAAGGAGTAATTTGGCGGTATCCACCACCAAGAAAGTGCTCGTCACGCGGTTCGACCGCGAGGCCCTGTCCGGCTTCGTCAACCCGCAGAGCTACCTGCTGGCCGGCGGCCTGGAGCTGATGAGCCAGAGCGGCGCCGTCAGCATCGTGCCGTACGACGAGATCAAGCTGGTTTGTTTCGTCCGCGATTTTCAGCAGGGCGAGCCGCGCAAGGAGCTGCGCCTGTTCGGCACCCGGCCCAAGATGGAAGGCCTTTGGATCCGGATGCGGTTTCGCGATGGCGATGCGATGGACGGCATGCTGGCCAACAATCTGTTGAGCCTCGATTCGTACGGGTTTTCGGTAATTCCGCCCGACCCCGGCTTCCAGAATCAGCGGATCTTTGTTCCCGAGGCAGCGCTTACCGGGGTGCAGGTGCTGGGCGTGGTCGGGAGTCCGCTGCGAATTCGCAAAACGAAGCCAACCGCGAAAGAGCAACTGGAGATGTTCGACAAGCCGGAGTAGCCGCCCTGCAATCCCGGTCACAGTTTGCGGACTGCGGCTTCCACTTCGCGGGCCAGCGCGAGGTAGTTGTCGCCGGCAAGTTGGATCGGCGGCGCCGAACGCACCCGGACCCGGCCCATGCGCGCCATCTTCCAGGTCCTGTGCAGGACACGGTCCAGGCCTTCGATGCGGACCGGCACCACCGGGACGCCGAGCTTCGAAGCGATCATGCCGACGCCCGGCTGGAACGGCGCGATCTCGCCTTGCGTTCGTCATTTTGCCTTCGGGGAAGATCAGGATGCACCACCGACCGTTCGAAAGTTCGCCCATGTAGCGAAGCGTCGAGAGCGCGCCCGGCTCGTGCTGCGGGATCGGGAACGCGTTGAAGAACAGAGCAGCTAAGTAGTAATTCAGACTATTGGTAAAGCTGTGTCCATGGAAGTGTTCCATGAAGAATTCCTTGCGCATCGCGGGCGCCACGCGATAGCGCCAGCGGGCGGGCAGCGCGCTCATGATAACCGGGCACGTCCATGTAGCTTTGATGATTGGAAGCGAAGATGACCGGCGGCTGCAAGTCGCGCAGGTTTTCCAGGCCCTCGGTGCGGACGTGGGCGAAGATTCGAGCAAGCGGAAAAAGAAGCCAGGAAGCAAGACGCGCCGGGCGACGCGGGCGGCGAGGCCACGGTTCCAGGTGGGAAAGTCGCCAGTCGACCGCTTCGGGCGCGAGGCGCCGGCGCGCCGCTAATCTCTGATTCGTCAATGCCGAGCGCGACCATGCGCTCGACGCGTTCGAGCGAAGTCAGCGATTCGAGCGGTACGCTGAGATCGACGCGCGCATGTTTGGCCGGAGGCGGCGTGCCCTTGGCGATCTCGTGGCGCTTGAGTTTGCCGGTGCCTTCGGTGCGCGGGAATTCGTCGTACGGCCAGGTGGAAACCGTGCGGATGCGCTGGTAGTCGGCCAGCTGCGGCGTTGGCGCGGCGGACGATTTCGTCCGCATCGGCGCCCGGTTCGAGAATCAGCACCGCATGGACGCGGTCGGTTCCGATCACCGCGGCATCGCGCACGCCCGGCTGCTGCTTGAGGACACCTTCGACATCCTCGGGAAAAACGTTGAGGCCCTCGGGCGTCACGATCATTTCTTTCTTGCGGCCGAGGATGGTGAGCGCGCCGTTCTCCTCCAGCTTGCCGATGTCGCCGGTGTGGAACCAGCCGTCTTCGAAGGCGCTGGGCGGTCTCCTCCGGCCGCTGGTAGTAGCCGGACGTGACGTTGTCGCCGCGCACCAGGATTTCGCCGTCCGGCGCGATCTTCACTTCGACGCCGGCGATGGGCGTGCCGGCGGTTCCCTTGCGCGCGTGAAACGGATGGTTCAGCGTCACGATGGGCGCGGTTTCGGTGAGGCCGTAGCCTTGGATCACCAGGAAGCCGAGTTCGGAGAAGAACGCTTCGAGATCGGCCGGAAGCGGCGCGGCGCCCACGATGAAGCACCAGAATTTCCATCCGAACAGGCGATGCACTTTGCGGTACCGCCACCAGCGGCGCAGCCAATGGATTTTCACGGGGCGAAGCTGCTTCAGCTCGGGGAAGGTCTGCTCGAGATGCGCGCGCAGGATTTCGAGAATCTGCGGGACCGAAACCAGCACCGAGATGCGGCGCGTGTGGATCTGCCGCAGGATTTCGTTCGGATTGAAGCCGCGCATGAAGACCACCACGCCGGGGAGCATCGGCGGGATGAACGTCGCCATGGCCTGCCCGAACATGTGGCTGAGCGGCAGCAGGTTGAGAAAGCGGATGGGCGAAAATGGCCGTCGCGTACTTGCGGTACTTGTTGACCTCGCCTTCCACCGGCACGATGTTGGCGAGGATGTTGCGATGCGTGATGACGACGCCCTTGGGCTCGGCGGTGGCGCCGGAAGTGAAGATGATCTCGGCGACCTGATCTTTCCGATGGACCGCTGGCCGAGCAGCGGCCGGAGCGGCTTCGCTCAAGCTCGCAAATTTCCAGATCTTCGGCGATTCCGGCAGCGTGACTTCGTCGCCGATGAGGATCGCGCGGGCCTGACGATGCCGTCGATGCGCGCGACGAACTCGGGCGACGACCGGTAGTCGATGGGAACCGCGATCACTCCTTCGAGCAGGCAGCCCCACAGCGCCATGATCCACTCGGGGCGGTTCTCGCCATAGAGGATCAGCTTGTCGTCCCGAGCGAATCCAGCGGCGCGCAGCCGCGCGGCGAACGCCCGCGCCTGTGTCGGCGACTTCGCGGTAGCGAGTAGTGCCGCGCGCGGAAGCCGTCGTCGTGAATCAGAAACTCGTCGGGAAGGCCCGCGAAGTCGTGGAAGAAGTCGAGCAGCGTCTCGCGGGCCATCCACTCACTTCAGCTCGGCGCGGTAGATATCGTGCAGACGCAGCAGACCCAGGCACGCGCCGGTCGCGGGATCTACAACCGGAAGTACCGAGATTTGCGAGGCGCGGTCTTCCATGAGGCGCAGCGCGTCGAGCAGCCGGATATCGGGACCGATGGAGATCGGATTTGCGGTCATGACGTCGGAGGCTCGCAGCTCGCGAATATCGTCGTGAGCCTGGAGCGCGCGCCGGAGGTCGCCGTCGGTAATCAGTCCTGCAAGCTTGCCGGCGGCATCGACGACGCAGGCCGCGCCGAGCGGGTGATGCGTCATTGCGATCACCACCTGCTTCAACGAATCGTCCGGCTTCGCCCAGGCTACTTCGCCCGGGCCATGCAGCGCTTCTCGCGCCGTCAAGCGCAGGCTTGCGCCCAAGTGGCCGCCGGGATGAAAGCGCCCGAATTCTTCCGGACTGAAGTTGCGCGCCCCCATCAGAGCGATCGCCAGCGCGTGTCCGAGCGCGAGCGCCACCGTCGCACTGGCAGTGGGAGCGATGTTCGACGGATCGGCCTCGCGCTCCACCGACGCATCCAGCACCACGTCCATGTCGGCGGCCAACGGCGACGCCGGGTTGCCGAGAATCCCGATCCGCGCCGAGGGCAGAGCGCGCAAAAAAGGAATGAGCTGGCGGAGTTCCGAAGTGTTGCCGCTCTTTGAAACCATGAGCGTCGGATCGCCCGGCGCGTAGATGCCCAGATCGCCGTGCGACGCTTCGGCCGCGTGCAGGAAAACAGCCGGCGTTCCGGTGCTGCACAGCGTCGCGACGATCTTGCGGGCGACGTGGCCCGACTTGCCGAGTCCGGTGACCACCAGCTTGCCGGGATGGGCCAGGATCAGGTCGACCGCGCGCGACAGATTGCCGTCGAGACGCCGGGCGGCCTGGGCAACGGCCTGGGCCTCGATCTCCATGGCGCGTCGTGCGGCCTCCAGCCAGCGGGCCGGTTGTTCTTGCGCTTGCATACAGTTAACGGAACCATCATCGCACTCCCGGGGGCGCGGGCGGCCAAAGACCGCAATTTTCTGCTAAAGTAATCAGGCGTCGAGCCGATAAACAAATCTAGAACGAAATGTTGCAAGTGCTCACAACCGTTACGCTGCCGCAGACCTACTGCCGGTCGTGCCATCTGGCCACCCGGTCGGATGTCTCGCGATGTCTGCACTGCAACAAGCCGCTGATCGAGCCGCCGGCGCCCAAGCGAGTTTTGCGGCGAGCGAAAGCGCGGCGGCATTCGCGCTAGACGGGGCGGAGTGCGCTACTCGTAACGGAGCGCCACCACCGGATCCAGTCGAGCGGCTTTGTTGGCCGGCCAGATTCCGAAGAACAAACCCACTGCGACGGAAACCAGCACGCCCAGCACCGCCGCCCACACCGGCACCGCGGTCGGAAGCGTCGGATAGATCATCCGGCACGCAAACGACACCGCCCATCCGAAGGTCATGCCGATGAGCCCGCCCAGTCCGGTGAGCACCACGGCTTCCGTCAGGAACTGAAGCACGATGTCGGCGCGCCGCGCACCGATGGCCTTGCGGATTCCGATCTCGCGCGTGCGCTCCGTAACCGACACCAGCATGATATTCATGACGCCGATGCCGCCCACCAGCAGGCCGATGGAGCTCAGCACCACCATCACCAGCGCGACCATCGCGGTGACGCTGTGAAACTGCTCCACCATCTGTTCGGAAGTCGAGATGCTGAAATCGTCGGGCGCCGTTGTAAGGAACATGCCTGCGGATACGCAGCACGGCGCGCGCTTCATCGATGGCCGACGCCATTTGGCCCGGGTTGGCTTCCACCATCAGCATGTGCTCGTGCGATCCGGGAAACATCCGGCGCATGGTGAAGTAGGGCAGCATGCAGCGCGTATCGTTCTGGCCGGGAAACGAAGCCGCCGGCCGATTCATAACGCCGATGATTTCGAACTTGTGGCCGTTGATGTCGATCCATTTGCCGATGGGATCTTCGCCGCTCATGAGCGCCCGCGGCACGTCCTCGCCAACCACCACCACCGGAGCGCGATGCTGGTCTTCGGCGGCGGTATAGAAGCGCCCCTCCTTCATCTCCACCTGCGCGGCGACCGCATAGGATTCCTGGGTGCCCGCGAGATTCGGTTGATACAGCTCGTTGCCCTTGTAGCGGACCACGCTGATCTGCGGCGGGCCGGAGCCGAAGTTGTTGCGCAAACAGGTAAGCGCTCACCGAATGCACCGAAGGGCAGCGGTCGGCGATGGCCAGGGCGTCTTCGTAGGTGATCTGCTTGCGCTTGCGTTCTTCCGCCGACGGCGGACCCATCAGAGGAAAGCGGAACACCACCGCGGTGTTGGTTCCGAAGCTGCGAAGCACGTTCGTGATGGCGCCATCGAGTCCCGCGATGATGGAGCCGACGCCGATGATGGTGCCGGTTCCGATAATCACGCCCAGCACGGTGAGGAACGAACGCATCTTGTGCTCGCGCACCGTGGCCAGCGCCAGACCGACCGCCGAAGACAGCTCAACCCAGGTCATCGTTCCACCCGCAATGCTTCGATTGGATCGAGCTTGGAGGCCTGGTGCGCCGGATAAATGCCGAAGAACAATCCGACCGCGGTGGACAGTGCCAGGCCGACCAGCACCGCCGAAATCGGGACAGACATAGGCACGGGCGTGAACGTGCGAACCAGCACGGCAACCAGCCAGGCAATCAAGACTCCCAGCAGCCCGCCGATGCCGGAGAGCATGGACGACTCCACCAGAAATTGATTCAGAATATCCTGCCGCCGCGCGCCCACCGACTTGCGGATTCCGATCTCGTGCGTGCGCTCGGTCACCGCGGCGAGCATGATGTTCATGATCACCACGCCGCCCACCACCATGAAGACGGAAACGACCGCGACCGCGGTGGCCGCGATGGCGCCGGTGAGCCGGTCCCAGGCGCCGACCAGCGAGTCGGAAGAGAGAATCGAAAAATTGTCGTCCTGGCCGGGCCGCAGATGCCGGCGCGCGCGAAGCAGCATGCGGACCTCGTCCTTGGCCTGTTCGAGCACGGTCTGGTCGACTGCCTTGGCGGAATAGCTGATCCCGGTGCGCGAACCGTAGATCCGGAAGTAAGTTTCAGCGGGAATATCGACGAAGCCGTCCTGCGACTGGCCGAAGACGCTGCCTTTGGGAACCGCCACGCCGACCACGGTGAACGGGCGGCCATCCAGCTTGAAGGTTTTTCCGATCGGATCGGCGTCGCCGAACAGGCTGTTCTTCACGTCGGATCCCAAGACCGCTACCGTCGGCGCGGTGGGTGTTCTCGATATCGGTGAAATAGCGGCCATTGGCGATGTCGGTGTTGGCCAGCTTGGCCCAGTTCGGCGTAGCGCCCGTCAGAGAGACGCTGCTCAGGGTCTGCCCTTCGAACGTCGCCGGGACGCTGCGGCCGGCGGCCATGCCGATATCGCTGAGCAGCGTGGTGTTGTTGCTCAGATACTCGAATTCCTCCGGCGTCATTTGCGGATTCTTCTTCTGCATTTCCAGAAATTTCTTGGGATCGAAATTTCCGAGAAACGCGATGCGCACGACGCGGAATCCGTCCGGCGCCCATGTTGGAGACGCTGTTGGCGATGTAGACATCCATGCCGTGGATCACCGACATCACGGCGATGAGCGTGGTGGTGGCGAGAATGATTCCGAGCAGCGTCAGGAAGCTGCGCAGCTTGCTGGAGCGCAGCGATTCGGCCGCCACCGACGTTGCTTCGCGTAAAGACGCAGTTTGGGCCATCCGTTTCATAAGACGGAAGCCTCCGCCACTTTGTTCCGCACTTCCGCCATCCAATCGATCAGGACCTGGTCCAGCCAGAAGCGCGGCCTGCGACTTGGAGAGGAATCCCAGGTGCCCTCCGTGCTCGACCGCGAGCAGCCGCAGGTAGTGATTCTCGTCGAAGGCCGGCGTGCCGGTACACTTCGAACGGAATCATCGGATCGTCTTTGGCCTGCACCAGCAGCGCGGGCACGCGGATGCGGTCCAGGAACTGATTCGACGATTGGGTGGCGTAGTAGTTGTCCGCGGTCCCGAACCCGAACGCGTGCGCGGTGAACCGGTCGTCGAACTCGTAGATCGTTCTGACGCTGTCCAGGTCCTTCCAGCCGGAACAGGCCGGGCGTCAAGCGTTCTTTCAGGCGGACCGCTGTCCTTGAGCCGCGCGAGGAAGCGGCGGGCGTAAAGGAAATTCGACGGATGATCCAGCGCCGCGCGCAGGCCGCCAGATCGATGGGCGTTGAAACGGCCGCGACGCCCGCGATCAGGTCTTGTGCGGATTGCTCCCAGTTCGCCGGCCAGTTTCAGCACGACGTTGCCGCCCAGCGAGAAGCCGATCAGGAACAGCGGCGCGCGATGCTCCGGATCTGGCGGATGACCGAAAGCAGGTCGCGGTCTGGCCGGAATGATAAAGCGTCGTGCCGCTCAGATGCTCGGTGCCGCCGCAGCTTCGCATGTTGAAGCGGTGAACGGCGCAGCCGGATTCGAGCGCCGCTTGCGCGAGGCTGCGCGCATAACCCGGCGCGCTGGAGCCTTCCAGGCCATGCACCAGGATCAGTTCGGCCACGGGATCGCCGGCCGGACGCTGCGAATGCACCAGCACCTGGACGCCGGGCTCGGTTGAATACAGCTTGGCCTGGACGGGAAATCGCTGCTCGTCCAGCTGTCGCGGCCAGAAGTTGCCCGCGATGGTGGCGAGGTGCGGATTTCGGAATAGCGGATCAAAATCTCGCAAACTACTATTTTACGGGATTGGCCGGTGCGGCGCGCACGAGCAAGACCAGCAGGGCCAAGCCCAGCGCTGTTAGCGCAAGACCGATGTACAGGCTCACCGGCACAAAGTGGAAGTGAACAGACATGATGGCCGGCCGGAACGACGACGCCTTGGAGAAACCCGTACGCTTCGTAGACTTTCGTGCGCGAGCCGTCGACGCGCGCGCGCCAGCCGGGAAAATACGTGTTGCCGGCGATCAGCATGCCGGGGCATGTCATGTCGGCCTCGATGTCGAGATGCGTGGCGTCGATCCGTGAGATGCTTGTCGTGTCCTGGCCCGCGCACGTCGACACCGGAGGCGCAGGCCCGAAGACGAACGTCCAGTTCTTGAGCTGATCTGCCGGCACGTTCAAGTACGCCTGCCGCAGGCGAGGATCGGGCTTGCTCTCGACGGTGTGAACGGTCCAGGCGCGCGGGAACGGGTCGGGCATAGGGTAGACGTTGACGCCCGAGCGGCTGCGGAAAATCGGCTCGGCTTGCGAGCGAAACGGCTGGCGGCCGAGATAGTAGCTGACGCCGAGCATGTGATAGCTGCCGTCGGCGCCGTTCATGTTCGCGATGTTTTCGGTCATGCCAGCGCCCAGGCCGCCGTATTCGTCGAAACCATACCAGTCGCCGAAATTGAATCCGATGTCGTCGCCGCTGGTGTAGATGCGGAAGTTGCCAGGCTGCGCGCGCAGGAAACCGGCGATGTCGTCGAACTCGGAAAGCTTGGCGAGGTACCGCCAGCCTAGTTCGATGTGAGGGTAGTTGACCGTGGTGACCATGCCGATTTCGAAGAGGATCAGGCCGAGGATACTCAGCATCGCTCCGCGGGTTGGCATGCGGTCGAACGCCCAGGCGAAGAAGACGCAGGCCAGCAAAGCGGCGCTGAGGGCCATTTGCGCGGCGGGTGGATAGTCGAGCATCTTGGCGCCTTCGAAGACGCCGCGCGCGAGAAGGAAGAGCACCAGCAGCGCGGCGCCGGCGAGCAATACCTGGCCGTAGCGGCGGAGTTGCGAGCGAATTGCGTCGCGGTGTTCCAGAAATGCATCGATTCCGAATCCGGCCAGGACCGCGCAGGGCGAGATCGGCGATGTACATGGCGAAGGCCGCGTTGCGCGACTTGTCGAGGAACGGCAGCAGACCGTACAGGATTCCGTGAAACACCGTGTATCGGCCCAGGCTGTAGAGGATTCCGAAAATCGCCAGCGCCGCGAAGGGCGCTGCCATGCGGGAGCGCACGGAGGCCGTGATCGCCAAGATCGCAAACGCGAGGACCGTCAATCCGACGAACGGAGTGATGCCCGGAAAAACGGCGGGCACGAACAGGCCCAGAACGACGGCGGGGTTGAGCGAGAACAAATCGAAGACGACGTAAGGCACGCGATCGTCAAATGCGACTGGGTTGGCAGAACTGACCCAGCGCAGCGCGCGCGACCAGTATTCGTAACTCGGCAGCAGTTGGGGCGCGCCGATGAGAACTGCGAAGAACACGCACACCAGCCCGAGCATCACCGCGCGTCCGAAGCTCAGGCCGCGCAGCAGAACATAGAAGCCCAGCAGGAACGCGACGCACAGCAGCGTGTAGATAGGGATTTGGTGGTGTCCGCTGTAGAAAGAGAAGCCCGCGATGGCGCCCGAGAGGGCCATGCTCACGATCGGGCGGCGTCCGTTCAGCGCGCGCAACGCGAACAGCAATACCAAGGGTCCCCACATTCCGCCGTTCAACATCTGCGGCCACTCGATGTTGGCCATGTAGCCCGACAGCGCGAACGATGCGCCCGCGCAAATGGAGGCGAAACGGCTCAAGCTCAAGTCGCGTGCCAGCAGATAGCAGAACAGCGCGGCGAAAAAGTGGATCAGGACGAAATACCAGTTCGCGATTTGGAGCGCGATGTGGCCGTGCCAGAGCGGCGCGGACCAGAGCAGCCAATTCAGCGGGAAGAGCACGCCGGGCTGATCTTGTCCCAGCAGCGACTGGCCGCCCCAGTGGTGCGGGTCCCAGACGGGAAGCTGTCCGTGGCGCCACTGCCTGGTCTCTTCGGCGACGAACGGCAGCACCTGCGTGCTGAGGTCGCCGCCGTTGAGCCAGGTGTACTGGTTGGTGAGCGCGACTTTCCAAAACATCGCGATCGTCAGCGCGAGAAGGACCAGCGCCGGCCAGGTTCGCCAGAGCGCGCTCGCGGAGAAGCTCCATCGCGGAGCGTCGCTGGTCGGATGGGTATGGTCGTGGTAGCCACTTAAAGCAACAGGATATTCGGTTCGAGAGGGCGGGTTGCTGGATGGGTCGATGCGCCACAAGATGCGGCCAGGCCCAGGAGTGCGACGGCGGCGGCAGCCAGTCCCAGCCAGAGCGACACCGGCCGATAGTGGAAGCGAACGCGGTGATGGCCGGCTTCCAGGCCACGACGCCTTCGAGGAAAGTGTAGGCTCGAAGATGTGGCGCGGCTCTCCGTCGACTTCGGCGCGCCATCCGGGAAAGTAATTGTTGGCGAGCACGAGCATGCCTCGGCAAGCGAGATTCGCATCGATGACGAATTCCGCAGTTGCGCGTACTTGCTTCGCTTGCACTGTGTCTTCGCCGGAACAGGTATCGAGCGGAGGCGCAGGCTCTTCCAGGAATGTCGAGCGCCGGAGTTGGTCGACGGGAGCATTTAGTTTCGTGCAGGCGCTCAGCGTGGTTGGTCAGTACTTCGGCACGATGAACGATCCAGGCTCGCGGAAATGCGTCCGGTACGCGGTAGACGTTGACGCCGGAGCGCGCTGCGGAAAATCGGTTCGGAGTCCGAGTCCTTGCGGGGCGTGGCCCAAGTAGTAGGCCACGCCGGACAAAGCGCGCGTTCCGCGCTCGGCGGCGATGGTCGCTATGTTCGTGGTCACGCCGGCGTAGCCGCGAAACTCGTCGAGACCGTACCAGTCGCCGAAGTTGTAGGAAATAACGTCGGCGTCCTTGTCGATTCGGAAAAGACCGGGCTGGGAGCGCAGAAAATTCGCGATGTCGTCGTGCGATGAAAGCTTGACCACCTGCGCCCAGCCTTGCTCGCGATGCAGGTAGTAGGTGGTGGTCACGGTGCCGATGTCGAAGAGCTCGAGCATGAGGATGCCGAGCATCGCGCCGCGCAGGGAAATGAGACCGGAGTGCCAGGCGTGCAGCGCCGCATCCCAGCAGCACGGCGCTGAACGCTAGCAGCGCGAAGAACGGATTCTGGAACATTTTTGGGTCTTCATAGAAACCGCGGACCATTACCAGCAGGGCGATGGCGGCGCCGAAAACGAGCAACACGTTGCCGAACACGCGGAGCTGCTCGCCGAGTTTGTCGCGAGCATTCAGCAAAGAGTCGATGCCGTAGCCGGCCAGCACCGCCAGCGCGAGATCGACGATGAACACGGCGAAGGCGGCGGTCCGCGATTTGTCGATCATCGGGAGGACGGAATACAGAATGCCGTGGAACGCCGAGTACCTTCCCAGGCTGAAGATCAGCGCCGCCACTGCGAGGACGGCGAAGGCGGGGACGTTGCGGTCGCGACGGTTCGCTGTGATCCCGAAAATCGCGAGCGAGAGGATGGTGATTCCGACGAAGGGAACGCCGAGCGTGAGGCCGGGCCCGAGAAAAAGCCCGAGCGCCGCCGCCGGGTTCAGGGAAAACTGATCGAAGACGACGTAGGGGACCTGGTCATGGAAGGCCACCGGATTGGCGGAACCGACCCAGCGCAAGGCTTGCGACCAATACTGGTAGCTGGGCGCTAATTGCGGCGCACCCGCGAGTATCGTGAAGAACAGGCAGACGAGTCCGAGCGTTGCCGCGGTGCGCAGCCGCATGTCCGCGGAACAGCGCGTAGAACCCGAGGAGCAGCCCGACGCTGAGGAGCGTGAACGTCGGGAGTTGGTGATGACCGCTCCAGAGGGAAAACCCTTCCAGGCATCCGGCGACGGCCATGCTGAACAGCGGGCGGCGGCCGTTCATCGCGCGCAGGGCAAACAACAGGACCAGCGGCGCCCACATTCCGCCATTCAGCATCTGCGGCCAATCCACATTGCCCATGAAGCCGGAGAGGCCGAAGCTCGCGCCGGCGCAGAACGAGGCGAAGTAGCTCAGGCCGAGATCGCGGGCGAGGAAATAACAAAACAACGCCGCGAAATAGTGGATGAGGACGAAATACCAGTTCGCCATCTTCAGCGCGATGTGCCCGTCGCGAAAACGCATCGACCACAGCAGCCAGTTCAGCGGAAACAAAACGCCGGGTTGATCCTGTCCGACCAGCGATTGCCCGTCCCACTGATGCGTGTCCCACACCGGAAAATGCCCGTGCTTGAACTGCGTGGCTTCTTCCTGCATCCACGGCAGGACCTGGTTGACAATGTCGGGATTGTTGACCCAGGTGTACTGGCTGGTCAGGGCGATTTTCCAAAACACCGCGATCGTCAAAAGCAGCAGCAGAATCGGCGGGCCGAGCTTGGACGCGCGCCCGATCGCCGCACCCGGTGCGGGAATGGCGGCCGAGGCAGTGGCGGGCGGCATGGCTAGGCATCAATATCGCACACCGGCCGGGCGCGCGCTGCTAAAATGGAGGTTTGTGCTGAGATCAATCTGTTTGTGCCTGGCGTTGGTGGTGCTGGTATGCACGGCCGCCATTGGGTGCGACCAAGCATCCGGTGACGAAGCACAAGGCTCACCCGGCCGCCAAGTCCACGGCGAAGCCACACGCCACCGCGACGAAGGGCAAGCGGTCCCCGAAGTCCAGCGCGAAGAAGAAAAGCACAACCACGCACCGACGGTCTTCGCAGCAAACACCGACTCCCGAGCGTTATCAAGAAATCCAGCAAGCGCTGGCGAGCAAGGGCTACTTCCAGGGAGAAGCTGGACGGCAAGTGGGGCCCCGACTCCGTGGACGCGCTGAAGCGATTTCAGGCCGACCAGAACCTGACGCCCGACGGAAAGCTAGGCTCGCTGGAGCTGATCGCCCTGGGACTCGGACCGAAGCGGTTGTCGGCCCAGGCTGCTCCGGCAGCACAAGCCGCTCCATCAGCGCCGACCGACCCTGCCAAATGACCGTCGGCGTACCGAAAGAAATCAAGGATCACGAAGCGCGCGTCGGACTGGTTCCGAGCGGAGCGATAGCGCTGTCGCGAAGCCGGGCATCGCGTGCTGGTGGAGACGGGCGCGGGCGCGGGCAGCTCGATTCCGGATCAAGACTACGTCAACGCGGGCGCGGAGATTGTTGCGAGCGCCGCAGAGGTCTGGCAGAAGGCCGACCTGGTGGTCAAGGTCAAAGAACCGCAGCCGGCCGAATATGGGTTCTTTCGCCCGGGCTGATTCTGTTCACGTATCTGCATCTGGCGCCGCTGCCGGAGCTGACGCGCAAGCTTCTGGATTCGAAATTGAGCGCGGTGGCGTACGAGACGATTCGCGAGCGCGATGGATCGCTGCCGCTGCTGACGCCCATGAGCGAGGTCGCGGGACGAATGGCCGTGCAAGTGGGCGCGCAGTATCTGGAGAAACCGAACGGCGGCCGCGGCATTCTGCTGGGCGGCGTGCCGGGCGTTGCGCCGGCCAACGTCGTGATCCTGGGCGGCGGCGTAGTGGGTCACCAGTCGGCCAAGATGGCGGTGGGACTGGGAGCGCACGTCACGATCATCGATCGCAACATGGACCGGCTGCGGCAGCTCGACGACATCTACAGCAGCCAGGTGGTTACGCTGGCGTCCAACAGCTTCACGATCCGCGACACGCTGCGGCAAGCCGACCTGGTGATCGGCGCGGTGCTGATTCCCGGCGCGTCGGCGCCAAAACTGGTGCGCCGCGACATGGTGAAGGCGATGCGGGAGGGCGCGGTGATGGTGGACGTGGCCATCGACCAGGGCGGGTGTTTCGAAACCTCGCACGCGACCACGCATACCGATCCGGTTTATGTCGTCGACGGCGTGCTGCACTACTGCGTGTCGAACATGCCGGCCGCGGTGCCGCACACGTCGACGTTCGCGCTGACCAACGCGACGTTTCCTTACCTGGCCGAGTTGTGCGCCAAAGGCCTGGAACGGGCCTGCCGGGAAAATCCGGCGATTCGCGAGGGCGTGAACACGTACGGCGGACACATCACGTATCCGGGCGTCGCGGAGTCGCAAAGCCTGGAGTGGAAAGAACTCACGGCTGTGATGTAGGCGCCGGAGAAAACCTCTTCTCGAGTTTTTTCCGACTTCAAGACGTTCCCGCGTTCCTGTTCGCGAATGACCAGCGTGGTGCGAACCGCGTCGGCCGGAACTCGCCACATCTTGGTGATGTCGCGCTCTTCCTTGCCATTGAGCACGAAGGCGGCGGGATGAAGCAAGGTGGAAGACTTGTCCCAGTGCCCGTTGGTCTCGGCCTGGCCGGTGATCTCGATCGCAATCGGAACGGTGGCGCTACTGTCGCGGTTCACAACCTTGAGCTTCACCACGATGAGATCAGCGGCATCCTTGCGAATGTCCAACGTCGTTGTGAGCTGGGGCGCATGAGCGCACCCGGCCAGCAGCAACGTCAGAGTCGCCAACAGCATCCGTTTCACGCAGTCTTCCTCCCGGCAAAAATGAACAGCGGTATCGCGGCCAGTTGCGCCAGCATCGCGAGAGCAACCACGGCGGCAAGCGACCTCCCGTAAAGGATACCAATCGCGGCGCTGCCCACGAACCACAGCAGGCCGTAGACGGTGTTGAAAATTCCGTAGGCCGCGCCGCGGCGCGACGGTGGCACAATCGCAGCGATGTGTGCGCGCATGGGAGCCTGCTGAGCGCCCATACCCGCGCCCCACAACGCCATGCCGGCCAGCGCGGCGTAGCGCGATCCGAAAAAGACCAGCGGACTGGAGGCCGCCGAGAGCAGGATGCCGGCGATCAGAGAAGTGTTGCCGATGCGATCGAACAGGCGACCGAACGCGAGCGCGGCCAACGCCTCGGCTCCCATCGCCGCCGAGTAAAAGATCGGGATCAAGGCAGGCGAGACGAGCGAGGTTTTTTGAAAATGAAATGCGATCAACGGGAAGTCGACGAAGCCGGCGGCGACCAAGCCAGCGGCGCCGATATAAATCCAGAACGATCGCGGCAGGGGTGCCGGCGAGGCTGAAGCGGGCGCGGATGTTTCCTCGAATCGCGATGGATTCGGAAAGAGGCGGACTGCTGTCAGCAGCACCGCGATGGCGAGAGCGGACGCAATTGCGAGCATCGCGTAGCCGCGCGGATAGCGCGCTCCCGTCACAGCCAGCGCGACAAACAGGGGACCAATGACGGCTCCGGTCTGATCCAGGAATCCGTGCAGGCCGAAGCCCCAGCCTCGGCCGACGACGGAAGCCGCCTGCGACAGAAGCGTGTCGCGCGCAGGCGCCCGGACAGCTTTGCCGGCGCGTTCGGCGATGATCAGCGCGGCGGCAACACCCCAATGCTGCGAGAAAGCCATCAGCGGCACTGCCGCGAGAGTCATGACGTAGCCGGCGATGGTGAACGCCCAATAGGCGTGCCGGCGGTCGACTGCGAATCCGGTAGCGAGCCGCAGCACGTACCCGACGAATTCTCCGGCGCCGGAAACGATGCCGATAATCGCGGCGCCGGCGCCGAGGGTCGCCAGGAACGGACCGTTGATGCTGCGGGCGCCTTCGTAGACTACGTCGGCGAGCATGCTGACGATGCCGAGAGCGATGATGAAGCGGATGGCGGAGGCGCGCATCAGCGATTCACAGCAGCCTGCCGGATTTCGGCGTGAGGCGCTTCTCCAGGCGGGCCAGCCTCCGCTGTAGCGCCTCCGACGGCTCGAGATCCAGAGCGCTGCGCGTCATTTCGAGCGCCATCGTGTAGTTGCGCTCGCGATGCTCGTAATATTTCGCAAGCTCGATCAGCGCAGGAGCGCGCCAAGCGTTGGGCGACGCCGCCAGGTCGGTGAACACGGGAAGCGCAGCGTGCTCGCGGCCGAGCTTCTTCTCCAGCGCCGCCATGTCCCACAGCGTGCGGAACAGCAGATCGTCGGGCAGCCCGCGATCCACCGCCGCGCGAAAAAGCGCCAGTGCATTCTCGTGCTGCTCGGCTTGCCGCCACCAGCGCGCCAGGCCCACCATTTCGGCGCCGTGCGCGAACTCGGCTTGGCCGGGAGGATGAAACGCTCGCGGCACGATGGCCGTCAGGCACGCCAGCGTCAGAATGTCGATGGCGTTGTGGTGAAAGATGGGGAGCAGCCGGAAAATCTCGTGCGTGCGCAGATATTCGAAGTACACGTAGGGAATCAACTCGCCCGGCAAATCGCCCTGGCGCTCGACACCCAGGATCTGGTTTTCGAGATCCACCAGCCGGCAACGGTCGAAGCGCAAGTTCCAAAGCCGGCGCGCGCCAAACAGCAGGTCGAGATGTTCGAGCGAGCCGAACGGCGGTCGCTGCCGCACCATGCGGAAGCGCGTCTCGAGCAACGGCTGATCGTAGGTGCGGCCGTTGTAGGTAATGACGACGTCGAAGTCTTTGAGATGCTCGCGCAGTGAGCTGAGCTGGCTGGATTCTTCGTCGAAATCGCGCATGAAAAACTGGCGCACGCGAAAGCCTTGCGGCGTGATGCGGCCGACGCCCACCAGAAACGCGTACGTGCCGGAGCCTCCCGCCAGCCCCGTGGTCTCGGTATCGAGAAAGCACCAACGCGCCGGGGGGACGTCGCGAATGATCCCGCCTGAGATCGGATCGAGTAGATTGGGCGGCAGGTCTTCGAGGTCCACGATGCCGATGCTGCCGTGACGACGATGCCGCTCATACAATTTCTCTGTTTCAAAATGGCGGCCGTGTTCGGTCTCGATCTCGTCGCCTGCCAGATACTCTTCCGGCGCAGGAACGACCGGTGGAGGACTTGGGGCAGCGCGCCGCGGTTGGGGATTGGCGTACTTGCGGTCGATCTTCGCGATGCGGCGGCGAAGGTGTGCGAGTTGCTCCTGGAAGTCGCTCATGCCTGCGATTCGACCATCTGGGAAACTTGCTCCCATTCTTTGAGCAGGCCGGCCAGCTCCGCACGGCGCTGATCCAGGAGACGCGTCACGCGCAAGGTCTCCTCGGCATTGACGAAGTTGGCGAGCTCGGCCTCGTGCGCGCCGATCTCGGTTTCGATCCCGGCGATCTGCTGCTCGAGCTCCTGGCAGCGATCGCGCATCTGTTGGAGCTTGATCGGATTCAGCCGCTTCAAGGAGGCGGTTGACGTAGCAGGCGGTTCCGGCGCAGAGGCCGGCGCCGGGCGGCCGTTCACGGGCAAGGTCAGATCCAGCGCTTTGCCCTCCTTGCGCCACCGGTAGTCTTCGTAGTTGCCCGGGAACACGTGCACTTCGCCGCCGCCGACTTCGAAAATGCGCGTGGCCAGCTTGTCGATGAAGTAGCGGTCGTGCGAAACGAAGACTACGGTGCCGGTGTACTTTTCGAGTGACTCGAGCAGCACGTCTTTGGCGCGCAGGTCCAGGTGATTGGTGGGCTCGTCGAGCAGCAGAAAATTCGAAGGCTGCATCAGCATGCGGGCCAGCGCGTAACGATTGCGCTCGCCGCCAGACAACACGCCGATGCGCTTGAACACATCATCTTCCGAGAACAGGAAGCAGCCCAGCAGGCTGCGCAGCTCGGTGTTGGTGGATCGCGGCGCCATGCTCGATAGATCGTCCAGCATGCGCGCGTTCGGATCCAGCTCCTTGTACTGATCCTGCGCGAAATAATCGACGCCGACATTGTGTCCCAACCGGTATTCGCCGCGCGAAAGCGGCTCAATGCCAGCCAGCAACTTAATCAGCGTCGACTTCCCCGCCCCGTTCACGCCTACCAGCGCGATGCGGTCGCCGCGCTCGATGATGAACGACACGCCGCCGAAAACGAATTTCTCGCCGTAGCTCTTCGAGACGTCCTGAAACTCGGCGACGATGCGCCCGCTGGGCTTGGGCTGCGGAAAGGAAAAATGGATGGTTCGCTCTTCCGCCGGCAGCTCGATCCGTTCGATCTTGTCGAGCTCCTTGATGCGGCTCTGCACCTGCTTGGCTTTGGTGGCCTGATAGCGAAAGCGGTTGATGAAGGCTTCGAGCTGCTCGATGCGCTCGCGCTGATTCCGGTAAGCGGCCTCCAGTTGCTCGGTGCGTTCCTGCTTCTGCTGCCAGGTATTTTTCGTAGTTGCCGTGATAGAAATGCACGCCGCGATTCCAGATCTCGACGATCTTGTCGACGGTCACGTCCAGGAAATAGCGGTCGTGCGAAATCAGCACGAAAGCGAACGGGTAGTCGCGAAGATATTCTTCCAGCCAGTTGCGCGCTTCGAGGTCGAGGTGATTGGTCGGCTCGTCGAGCAGCAGCAGATTCGGCTTTTCGAGCAGCAGCTTGGCCAGCGCGATGCGCATCTGCCAGCCGCCGGAAAATTCCTCGGTTCGGCGATGCCACTCCGAGTGAGGAAAGCCGAGGCCGGCCAGAACCGTGCCAACCTGCGCTTCGATGGCGTAACCGTCGCGCGTGCGGAATTCGCTGTCGAGCTGATGAAAGCGATCGGCCACTTGCGCGTATTCGGCGCTGGCCGGATCCAGCTCCGACATCTGCTGGGTGAGGTGCTCCATTTCGCGTTCCATGTCGTGGAACGAAGAGAACACCGACATGCATTCGGCGAAGACGCTGCGCCCGGACAGCGAAAGCCCGTCCTGCGGAAGGTATCCCGCGCTGACGCCGCGGGTCACGCTGAGCGACCCGTAGTCGAGCGTCTCGATCCCCGCCAGCACCTTCAACAGCGTCGTCTTGCCGGTGCCGTTGGCGCCCACCAAACCCGCACGGTCCTTGGGCGTGATCAGCCAATTCAGATTTTCGAACAGCAGCTTCGGGCCGAAGCGCTTGCCCGCCCCGGATAGTTGGATCATCCTTTACTAGTTTCGCGTTTCCTGGCCAAGGTTTCTAGTTCGGGTGTCAGGGCTTGCCCAGCGTGCACAGCGGATCGCCCACCACGATGTTCATCCAGCTCAGCACCGGGATCGACAGATAATAGCTTTCCGCGAGATTGCGGCCGCGATAGTAAGCCGGCAACAGGATGTTGGGACGCGGCGTGAGCTGGAGGAAAGGCTCGGCGACATGACCCGAAGCGCCGGTCACGCCATCGTGGATGTAATCGGCAGTCAGGGTTTGCGGCGACCCGGCGAACGTGGCCTTGGGATCGCCCCAGGTCCCCGATTGTCCAACTGTCCGGCGGACGCGCAAATGTCCGGCCATTGGTGGACACATACTCGGTCATGATGGCGCCCGGCAGCCAATGAAAGCCCACATGCCGCTGCTTGCGGTCCGGATCGTTCGATCCCCAGGAAGCGTACGCGATGACGTCGGCTCTGATCGTAGAGAACCTTAGAGGAAGTGTCCATGACGACGCGATTCTTCGGGCAGCAGCCGCGCCGCCTCGCGCAGCCAGTTGTTGCCCTGCGTGTCGTCCTTGCGCCTTCAGGTCGATCACGAATTTGCCGCGATTGTCGCGCCCGCAGCGCGCGATCGATGATGCCTTTGACGTCCGCCAGATCGTAGCCGGCCAGGCGCGTCACCAGGTACATCGGAAAATCGGGATGGCGAAAAGGCGCGTTGATCTTGCCGAAGAACGGATTGTGGATACCGGCCGGTACGGTGTGCGGCTGCCCGTGCATGTCCGAGTAAAGCAGCGTGAGTTCGGAATCCACCGAGGCGGTTTCGGAGGTCAGGCCGCCGACCGTGACCGGGAATCCTCAGCGGAAGGCCTGCCGGTGGTGACGATGTAGAGGATCTGTTCTTCCAGGTGCTTCGCGCGAAGAAAGGACGCAATCGGCGCGGCGATCTCGTTCTCGAAGTCCTCGCGCGCAATCTCCTCGTCGGGCTTGACGTTGACCCGGCAGATGTTGCCGGCGGGAATGTGACGCCGCGTCGCATAGTATTCGCCGATGCTTTTCGACAGCGGCGACGACTGATTTACAACAACCAGAACGTTCTGCGCGTCTTGGCAAAAGGCTGCGGCGGCAACCCCGAACAACAGGGCGAGTTTAGACACTCACCTTTATTTTAGGCTCTTGAGGTAGGCGACGATGGCTTCGGCGTCGCCCGGGCTTCAGCTTATAGGCGGGCATGGGTGGATCCGCCGCGTGGCCGCTGGGACCGGCGCCGGTTTCGAGAAATTTCAGCAGGCCTTGTTCGCCCCAGCGCGCAAATAGCCGGCCCGGACGATGTGATGTCCGGCGAGGTCTTGTGCCAGCCCTTCATTTCGTGAGTCGGCTGCACATCCAGCGTGGCGCCCTTCAACCACTTGCTCATGTCCAATTCGCCCGACTCGGTGCGGGGCGTGTGGCAGTCCTGGCACTTCGCGACTTCTTCGACCAGATATTTACCGGACGCGACCTGGTCCAATTCGGCCGCCGCAGGCGAACAGCGACGCGATGCACAAGCATCCGAGCAGTTTCAACATACGAACATGGTAGCGAACCTCCGAATCATTGAGCGGCGCCGAGCGGTGGGCTGCGATTCGTCCAACAGCTCCGCCAGATACTGTTTCCAGATCGCGGGAAGCGAATGCGTGCCGTGGCCGCGCGTTTCGTTGGTGATCGGCAGCAGAACGAAGCGGCCGCGCTTCACGCGCCGTATGGTGCGCTCCAGAATTCCCAACTCGGGCGGATTCACCACGTCGTCGGCGGAATTGATGGCCACCAGCGGCGCCTGAATCTTGTCGAGCAACGGCTCGGGATTGTAGTCACGCGAGGAGTCGAATTGATATAGCATGTCGATGGCGTTGTTATCTTCCGTGCGTTTGCGAATAGTTTCATCGAATAGCTTGTCGGCCTGGTCGCGCGTGCCGGCCTGTTTTTGCATCTGCAGCGGGCTGGAGGTCATGATCACCAGAATGTCGATGGCGGTGCGCAGCCCGTTGGCCGGATCATTCCGCAACGCATCGGTGATCATGCGGCGGAAGAAACGATTCCGTCCGGCGATCTCCACCGGCGCGCTGGCTAGCGGCAGCAGCGCGTCCATGAAGTCGGGATATTTCTCGCCCCACATCCAGGTCTGCATTCCTCCCATGGAGGTGCCCGTCACCAGGCGCAGATGCTTGACGCCGAGCGCTTCGGTCACGCAGCCGATATTGCGCCGTCACCATGTCGTCGTAGTCGTAGCGCGGGAATCGCTCGGCCAAATCGTCGCTCGGCTTGCTCGATTTTCCGTGGCCGATGCCATCCGGAAGAATGATGAAATACTTCGTGGCGTCCAGAAGCTGGCCCTTGCCGAACAGAACGCCGGCGAATTGCTCGCTCAGGAATTGATGCCCGGTTCCGCCGGTGCCATGCATGATCAGCACGGCGTTGTCGCCCTGGAGTGATCCGAGCGTAGTGTAGTGCAGCTTCAGCTCCGGCAGCGTCGCACCGTCGTTGAACCGAAAGTCGTGCAGAACGAAGTCCGCTTCTTTGGGCGCGGGGTAGTCGGCCGCGGCTGCGCAGAGGCCGAACGCGAGCAACAAGGCGATATTTCGCACGGCTCGATTATAGCGGGTCGGCTTGCAGGCCGCCTCCGCCGCCATGCTAATCTCGGGGAGCGTCCCATGGGGCCTGTTAACGCGGTTCCTTTGGATGAAAAAACGGGGCATCCAAGGCAAGGCCGCCGAAGTATTGACCCGAGCGAACTTCGCAATCGCTTCCGCTACGAACTGATCGTGGTTCTGGTCGCGGCCGCGGTGTATTTCGGCTGCATGTTCAGCCCGCCGTCGCTCATGGACGACGTGGACGCGGTGCAGGCGCAGATCGCGCGCAACATGCTGGATTCGGGCGATTGGGTGACGGCGCGCCTGGACGGCGTCCCGTATCTTGAAAAAGCTCCACTCAAGTACTGGATGATCGCGGTGTCCTACCGCATCTTCGGTGTGCACGATTGGGCGGCGCGGCTGCCCATCGCGCTTTCGATCGTGGCGCTCTGCTGGCTGACGGCGCGCATGGGATGGTGGGCGTTCGGCGGGCGCGCCGGGCTGTACAGCGGACTCGTCTTATCCACCTGCGTGGGACTATTTCTCTTCACACGGATCCTGATCCCGGACGTGATTCTCACTCTCACCATCACGCTCGCCATGTGGTCATTCCTGCGAGCGCTGGAGGATGACGAACCGCATCCGCGGCGTTGGGCCTGGCTGATGGCGGCCAGCATCGGCACCGGCTTGTTGCTCAAGGGTCTCATCGCGGCCGTCTTTCCGGTGGGCGGCGGCCTGGTTTACTTGGCTGCTCACGCGGCAACTCTTCGTCCGGCGAACCTGGCAGCGGCTTCGCCCGTTCTCCGGATCTCTCATCATTCTCGCCGTCGCTGCGCCCTGGCACGTGCTGGCCACCATTCGCAATCCGCCGTATTTCTATTTCTCGATGCGCAGCGTTCCGGGCGAATATCACGGCTTTTTCTGGTTTTATTTTTTCAACGAGCACTTGCTGCGCTTCCTCAACCTGCGCTATCCGCGCGATTACAACACGGTCCCGCGGCTCTACTTCTGGCTGTTTCACCTTCTGTGGCTTTTTCCCTGGAGCGCATACCTGGCCGCGGCGACTCGCCTAAGCTACAAACCGGTCGACCGCGCCGGCCGCATGCGGCTGCTGGCCCTTTGCTGGACCGGCTTCCTGCTGCTCTTCTTCACGTTCTCTTCGACGCAGGAATATTATTCGATGCCTTGCTATCCCGCGCTGGCTCTGCTGATCGGCTGCGCGCTCACGCGGAACGACCTGGATTCGCGCCGGGCATCGCGTTATCGCCGCGATTGCGGGCGCCGCGCTCGTCGTCATCGTCGCGATTCTCGTTGCAGGTCTGGAATCTTCCCACGCCTGGCGACATTTCGAGCGCGCTGACGCAGCATCCCGATGCCTACACGCTGTCGCTGGGTCACATGGGCGACTTGACGCTCGCGTCCTTCGCCTATCTGCGAACGCCGTTGCTGATCGCGGGCCTGGCCTGCCTGGTCGGCGCGTCGGCGTCTGTGGTGGCCGCGTAAGCCGATCGTCGCGTTCCTCATCATGATGGTGTTGTTCCTGCATGCCGCCCGCCTCGCCATGGTGACCTTCGATCCGTATC
Organism: Terriglobia bacterium; assembly: GCA_963792065.1. Classification (GTDB taxonomy): domain Bacteria; phylum Acidobacteriota; class Terriglobia; order Bryobacterales; family Bryobacteraceae; genus Palsa-89. The sequence goes on along the minus strand of CAWBUU010000001.1, from coordinate 2,165,993 downwards.
TTTCGTCGCAAGCCGCTCGCCGATGCGCTTGCTGAAAGCACCGCCCGGCGATCTGATCGAAGACGATGCGTACTACACTTTCTCCTCGGTCTTCTTCTATACCAACCGGCCGGCGCTGCTGCTGAACGGACGCAAGACCAATCTCGAATACGGGTCCTACGCGCCCGGCGCGCCCGACGTGTTCATCGACGACTCGGACCTGGCGCGGCTCTGGCGCGAGCCCAAGCGCTACTACCTGCTGATCGAGGGACCCGTCGCTCCCGCGCATTCAAAACCTGATTGCCGCGCGACGAGCTCCACGTCGTGGCTGAAAGCGGCGGCAAATTTCTACTGACGCAATCATGCGAATTCTGATTGACGCGACGCCGCTTCTGCTCCGCAGCGCCGGCGTCAAAACCTACACCTATCACTGGATCCAGCACTTGATGCAAGAAGCGGGCAACGAGCAGATCCTCACGTTTCCCGCGGATTCAGCGGCTGGCCGCTCTGGATCACGAGCGCTCGATTTTCGATCCCGCGCGAACGGTCTCACGCCTGGGCTTCTTGTTTCTCGCCAACCGGCTGCCCGCGCTCCCGCTGATGAGCTGGATGACACCGAAAGCGGATGTGTTCCATCTCTCGAACCAGGTCCGGAATCCGCCAAAGAAAGTACGGCTCACCGCCACGCTGTACGACCTGACCTGCCGCCTCATGCCCGAGCTTCACACGCAGGCCAACATTCGCGCCGACGACAGTCTTGCGCGGAACGTCCTCGCGCGAGCCGCCGGACTGATCGCGATTTCCGAGAATACGCGCCAGGATGCGGTGCGGTTGCTGGGTCTCGATCCCGGGCGCATCGAAGTGATTTATCCGGGCGTGGCCGAAGTCTACTTTGGAGCGCAGCCGCGGCCCGTCCGAGCGGCCCTACGCCCTTTACCTCGGGAACCATCGAGCCGCGCAAAAACGTCGACACGCTGCTGGACGCGTGGTCAACGATGCGATTTCGCGCGCGATTTCGATCTGGTGATCGCCGGCCCGCGCGGCTGGGCGTCCGAAAAGACCATGGCGCGGCTGGCGTCGCGTCCGCAGGGCGTGCGCTACCTGGGCTATGTTCCAGAGGACGAACTGCCCGGTTTGGCAGCCGGTGCAGCGGCGTTCGTATATCCGTCGCTCTACGAAGGCTTCGGTCTGCCGGTCGCGCAAGCCATGGCCGCGGGCGTGCCGGTGATCACGTCCAACGTTTCGTCGCTGCCAGAAGTTGACCGGCGATGCAGCGCTTCTGGTGGACCCGCGCAGTCCCGCCGAACTCGAGCGCCGCGATGGAACGGTTGCTGCCTTCGCCGGCTTTGCAACAACAGCTTCGCGCCGCCGGGCATGCGCGCGCCGAACGATACCGCTGGGCTGCTTGCGCGCGCCAGAGTCTGGAGTTTTTCCGCCGGTTCGGGTGATCCTTAATTTCTGGAAACGCTACCTATTTCCCCACGCCCGGCGCAATAAAGAAATCCCACACCTGCATGTTCACTTTGCCCTCGGTGTACTCGACCACCGCGTACTCGCCGGGCGCGAGCGGTTTCTCCGGCCAGATCTTGAACAGCCCCTCGCCCACCTGCCTGGCGAAAAGTCTGCAACCAAGTCCGGCTCCTCGAACGATCTCTTTCGAAACCGGAACGATGGTCATCTTCTCCACCACGCGATTGCCTTTGCGCTCGCCCATGCGCACGATGCCGAACCGCTCGTCATTCCGACAGACGGATATAAAATTCCGGCTCGCGGTTCGCCGTGCCCGTGATGGCGTGCGGCCCGTCGACCTCCACGGTCGCTTTGCCCGGAACCAGCGGCAGAGGGCTGAGAATCTTGAGCACGCTGCGCTTCTTGTCGGTCGCGACCTTGGATTCGGCCGCCTTGATCGCGATCAGCTTGTCGTTCTCGATCAAGTACACGCCCGCCTCGACTGGAACCCGCTCAACCTCGCGGCGCGCCTCCCGCTCGGCCTTTTCTTCGGCATCCAGCGTCTGGCCCGATTCTCGCGCTCTTCCGCCTCGCGCTCCTTGATTTCGGCTTCGCGTCTTGGCAAGATCTACCAGCGCCAGCGGTATCTCTTCCCACTCTTCTCGGTCGGTGCTGAAAAAGCGCACGCGATCGTTCTCCACCTTGTACTCGCGCACGGGCTGATAGCTGCCATCCTTGAGATAAAGCTGGATGGTCGCGCCCAGCAGGCTGAACACGCCAACAGAAGACAACACAGCGTTCGAATCAAGCACGGCCCGCTGAATTTCCGTCCTGACCTTCACACTTCTATTTTATCCCTTGCGCCGGCCTGCAGCCCGGCGTTGCGCAGCAGCAGGAACTGCGACAGATTCTCGGAAGTGAGCAAGCCGACCAGGCGGCCATCGTGCATCACCGGCAGGCAAGAACTGCCCTGCGCCATGAGCGCCAGCACTCCACCCAGATCCGTGTCGGGCGAAATGCTGGTGAATTCGCGGTCCATGAATCCGGCGATGTACGAATTCGGTCCTTGCAGCGCCATCCCGCGCAGCAGCGCGTTGCGCCCCAGCACGCCGATGACCTCGTCGCCGTGCACCACCGGAAAATCCTGCTGCGAGGTGGACAGCAGCAGATTGGCGGCATCGTCGATGGTGCTGGCATGCGACAGCGTGCGGTATTCCGTCATCATCGCCGCGCGAACCGGAATTCCCTCCGACAGCGACCGCCGCCGCGACTCCACTCCTTCGCTGTCGGCGCCCAAGTAAATGAAGAACGCCAGCAGCGCCAGCATCGGCAAGTACAGCAGACCATAGATGCCTAGACTCAGCGCCAATACGCGGCCCGACAATGCGGCGATGCTGGTAGCCTCCGCTTCGGAGCGGAATGGCGACAGGATGGCGCGCAACATGCGGCCTCCATCCAGGGGAAAGGCGGGCAATAAATTGAATCCCGCCAGCATTAAGTTTGACCAACGCGATCTGGTCGACCAGATTTCCGTCACCCGGCCGCGCCAGCGCCGCGAAATCCAATCGCGCGATTGCTGAGAATAAAGAAGTACGGCAATTAATCCTGAAATCGCCAGATTCACCAGCGGGCCAGCCACCGCGATCCAAAACTCCTCCCGCGGTTTGGCCGAACGTTCCAGACGCGCCACGCCTCCGGTCGGATACAGGACGATTTCGATGGTACTGATGCCGCAACAGCGCCGTCGCGAACGCGTGCCCCAGCTCGTGCATCATTACCGAAGCCATGAGCGCAACCAGAAATAGCGCGCAGTTCCCCGCCGACTGATTTCTGGCGAACCCGCTCACCGTCAGAAAAATACGATTACAACAAAACTGAAATGGACTCGAATCGGAACGCCCATTAGGCGAATGGACCCTACCGATCCCGGACCCATCGGACGCGGCGTACTACGCTGCGTCTGCCAAACCGGGCCTCTTCAAATCAATTGTGGCACAAGGTATGGCATCCTAGTCACAGACACAGGAGACCTTGCCTTGAACCGATACGAAACGAATTTTCATCGTCCTATTTGCCGCACTCACTGCGGTCACTGCCGCTCGGCCAGAGCGCACCCAAGCGGCCCAAGCTGGTAGTGGCCATCGTCATCGATCAATTCCGCTACGACTACCTGCAGCGGTTTCGCAACGACTACACCGGCGGCCTGGCGCGACTGCTCGAGCAAGGCGCCGTGTTCGCCGACGCGCATTACCCGCAGGCCGCCACCGTCACCGCAGTCGGGCATTCCACCTTTCTTGAGCGGCGCCACGCCGTCGGTCAGCGGCATCATTGCGAACGAATGGTACGACCGCGCGAGCAGCCGAACCGTCACCAGCGTCTTCGGATCCCGAAACGAAGCTGCGTTGGCGGCCCGCCCGGCGCAACTGGCTCCTCGCCGCGCAAGTTGCTGGTCAGCACCGTCGGCGACGAACTGAAGATGCACGGCATCGATCGACGATCATCGGCGTTTCGATCAAAGATCGCAGCGCCATCCTTCCCGCCGGTCACATGGCCGACGGCGCGTACTGGTATGACGCGAAAACCAATCATTGGGTCACCAGCACGTACTACCGCAACGAGCTGCCCGCGTGGGTCCGCAAGCTGAACGACGAGCAGCCCTATCGGCGCTACGTCGGCGTGAAATGGCTGCCCATCGATGCCAAGGACAAATCCGGCGAAGCCGTTGTGCAGCGGCGCGTCCGGGCCAGGCACACGGGCGTGCGACGACCTGGAATCCAGCCCGTGGGGGAACGAGTTGATCGAAGAATTCGCCGAGCGCGCTGTCGCGAACGAAAACCTCGGACGGTCATCCCGGCGTCGACATTCTCGCCGTCAGTTTTTCGTCGAATGACTACGTCGGCCACGCGGTCGGCCCCGACGATCCGGCGGTGCGCGACATCTCGATCCGCACCGATCGGCTGATCGGCAAGCTGCTCGACTACATCGACGCGCGCATCGGCAAGGGCAACACGCTGGTGGTTCTGACAGCCGACCACGGCGTCGCGCCCGTTCCCGAAGTCAATGAGGCGCGCCACATGCCCGGCGGCCGCATCTCCAAAGATCAGATCTGGAAAAGATTTCGGACGCGCTCGACGCAGCGTTTCGGAACCGGCCAATGGCTGGCCGGCCCAACCAACATGCCCTACCTGAACCAGGAACTGATCCAGACGCGCAAGCTCGATCCGGCGGAAGTCGAACGAGTCGCCGCGCAGGCTGCGTCGCAGCAGGATCACATCGCGCGAGTCTACACGCGGCACCAGCTCTTGAACGGCAACGTGCAGCGTGACGGCATCGGCCGCGCATTCAGCCTGGGCTTCTTCGGGCCGCGCTCGGGCGACCTGTTCATTCTGCAGGAACCGTACTTCTTGTTCGAGACGTCGGGCACCTCGCACGGAACGCCGTACGACTACGATTCGCACGTGCCGGTAATTTTCATGGGACCGCGTATCGAGCCGACACAGTATTTCGAACGCGTGACTGTGAACCAAATCGCGCCGACGCTGGCCGCGTATCCTGGGGATTGAAGCGCCCAAGCGGCTCCATGGGCCACGAAAGTGCTACCGCCGCGCGTCAGCCGCCGGACGCGATAACAGCTTCTTCACGCGCGTCCACGCACAGCAGCAGCGGCATGCTTCGACTCCGGGATCAACCCGCCGACCGCCGCATCGATCACTTCCGGCTTCAACGCGGCGAGTTCGGCCCGCGTCTTGCCCTGCATCCATTCCGTCAACGCCGACCCGCTCGCGATCGACGCCGTGCACCCCGCACTTTGTAGCGCACCTCCGCGACGCGGTCGCCCTCAAACCGCGCCCCCAGCCGCAGAATGTCGCCGCACGCCGGATTTTCAATCTCGCACCGTCACGGCCGGCGCGGTCGAGATCCCCCACGTTGCGCGGATTTTTGAAATGATCGAGAAAGACTTCGCTGTACACGGCTCGGTCTCTATCCAATTATGACCACTGTCGTCGCTGCCGTGATCGAGCGCGCCGGGCCGCGTCCTCATCGCGCAACGCAAAAACAGCGGCGCATCACCCGCTCAAATGGGAATTCCCCGGCGGAAAAGTGGAAGCCGGCGAAACGCCCGAAGCCGCCACGGTGCGCGAGCTGGCCGAGGAACTCGGCATCCGCGCCCGCATCGATCGCGAGATCATGCGCTACGAGTATCAATATCCCGGCCGGCCGCGCGATTCTGCTCATTTTCTTCCGCGTGACCGAATTCGAAGGCGAGCCGCGCAACCTGGATTTCGAACAGGTCCGCTGGGAATCGCCCGACCGCCTTCGCGACTACGATTTTCTCGAAGGCGACGGCGAGTTCATCCGCCGCTTCTCTGAACTCCTGAACCTCCGCTCAATCTGCCACGTACATCGGCCCCGCGCCGATCGACGCCACCAGAAACCACGTGCAGCCGCCCGCTCGATTCACCGTCGAAACTTCACCTGCTCGTCCCGGCGCAGCATCGAATTCGATCGGTCTTCTTGTTCCAGGTATTGTCGACACGCAGCTTGTGCCGCCCGGCCGGAATGGGCCGCGAGAGCGTTTTTCCATACAGCAAGTCCCCGATCCAATCGCCATCCAGTTTGCAGATGATCTGCCGCTGCTTGACGTCCTCGGGTGACGTTCGTGTGATCGTCAAGCGCGCCTTCGGTTCGGCCGCTGATTGTTCGGTGTCTACCGGAAGCTGGGATTCCAGGCAGCTCGCTCTACCTCGCCGCGGGCAACTTCAGAATTCGATGCCGCGCTCGGAATTCAACCGCTGCGACAGCGCCCGATCGATCAAGTCCATGCTAGCCTGGTTCAATGCGTGATCCACCGTGACGTAATGCAAATTGGATCCTTCCATCCAATAGCCCAGCGCCTGCACGATGCTGTGATCCTTGAAAGCGATCAGGTACAGCGTCGGCTGATCGTCGTTGGCGGTTCGCTCGGGAGCAGGCGGCTCGGCGCTTTGCGTGGAGGAATGCTCATCCGGATTCGGCGTCGAGTACTCGCGCACCTGCGGATTCGCCTGCGGAGGAACAAAGCTCTGATTGATCACCACCGACGGCGCGCTGTTGGTGTTGACGATCGGCGGCTCTGGTCGCCATAATTCTGCCGGCGGGTAGCCCGCTGCCGCCGGATCGTAACCATATCCGTAGCCGTAACCATAGCCCGTAGTAAACCGGATACGGAACAATCACGGCACGCTGATGCTGTGGATGCGCTGCGGGAAACGGTTTCGAAGCGCGGGACGTCCATTGAAACCCGCACGGAAGTCGCGGACCGTTGAAACTGCCCGCCGGCGTTTGGGTGCGTGCCCCGTGCCCGGATACAGAACGTTGCCGAAGCCGCCGACCGACCAGAACTGTCCCTGACGGCCTTGGCCGAACGCGGTCCCCAACAAGCTTACGAAAATCGCCGCCAACACTAAGGAGCGCATAACACCTCCCCTGACTCGATTGTAACGCACCGCATCTCACCCGAACCGCCCGACGGTATAATCGAGTACATGCCGGATGTTCGCCATTCCGTCTGCGCGCTGGATTGCCCGGACTGCTGCGCGCTGCTCATCAATGTCGACGACGGCAAAGGCAGCCACTTGCGCGGCGATCCCGATCATCCGGTCACGCGCGGATTCCTGTGCGGCAAAGTGGCGCGATACCTGGAGCGCGAGTACGCGCCACGACCGGCTTGCTCTATCCGCAGAAGCGCGTCGGGCGCAAAGGGCGAAGGCCGCTTCGAGCGCATCTCGTGGGATGAAGCGCTCGATACCATCGCCGCGCAAGCTCGCGCAGATCTCCGGCTGAACACGGCCCGGAATCGATCCTGCCGTACAGCTACGCCGGCACCATGGGACTTGCTGAACGGCTCCGGCATGGATCGCCGTTTCTTCCATCGGCTGGGCGCATCGCGGCTCGACCGCACCATCTGCTCGTCGGCCGGCGGCGCGGGTCTCATGAAGACGCTCGGCTTCCGCTACGGCACCGAGCCGGAACAGTTCCGCCACTCCAAGCTGATCATCGCCTGGGGCGCCAGCATTCTCGCCACCAACGTGCATCTGTGGCCGTTCATCGTGGAGGCCCGGCGCAACGGCGCGAGGCTTCTACACCATCGATCCGGTTCGCAATCGCACCGGCAAGCTCGCCGACAAGCACTTCGCGATTTTTCCCGGCAGCGATCTGGCGCTGGCGCTGGGCCTGATGCACGTCATCATCGGCGAAAAGCTGCACGATGCCGATTACGTCGCCAGCTACACCGACGGATTCGACGCGCTCGCGGAAACTGCGCCGCCGAGTATCCGCCGGAGCGCGTCGAGGCGCTCACCGGAATCGCCCGCGAAGACGTCGTCGCGCTGGCGCGCGAATATGCCACCACGCGGCCGGCCGCCATCCGCCTGAACTACGGCGTGCAACGCAGCGAGCGCGGCGGCACGGCGGTCCGTGCGATCTGCCGCCCTGCCTGCGCTGATCGGATCCTGGCGCGAAGTCGGCGGCGGCTTGCAGCTTTCCACCAGCCAGGCGTTTCAATTGAATCGCGCCGGCCTCGAAATGCCGGAGTTGCAACTCGCGCTCCCCGCTCGGCCGCGAAGCCCGCATCGTCAACATGTCGGAGCTGGGCAAAGCGCTGACCGCAGCTGATCCGATCCGCCGGTGAAGGCGCTGGTGGTCTACAACTCGAATCCGGCAGCGATCGCGCCGAATCAGAACCTGGTGCTCGAAGGCATGCGGCGCGAGGACCTGTTCACCGTGGTGCTCGAACAATTCCAGACCGACACCGCCGACCACGCCGATATTCTGCTGCCGTCCACGACGTTCCTGGAGCACACCGACCTCTACCTCGCCTACGGCCATTACTATCTGCAGCTCGCGCGGCCCGCGCTTCGCAGCGCCCGGCGAGACCAAATCCAACGTCGAGGTGTTCCGCCTGCTCGCCGAGCGCATGGGTTTCGACGAGCCTTGCTTCCGCGATTCGGAAGACGACATGATCCGAACGCTGCTCGCCTCCGAGCATCCGTTCCTGAAAGGCATCACGCTCGAGCAACTGGACCGCGAGCATTCCGTGCGCTTGAATGTCGCAGCCGCCCGGCGAGCCGTTCCTGCCGTTCGCGCGCGGAGGTTTCGGCACTCCGTCCGGCAAGTGCGAATTCGGAGCCGAAACGCTGGACTACCAGCCGCCCGTCGAATCGCGCCTGGGCGCCTCGGAACTGAAGGCGACAGTTTCCGCTCGAGCTGATCTCCGCCGAAGAGCCACGACAGCATGAACTCCACATTCGGCAACCGCCCCTGGACGCAGCGCGAAACCGCCACGTCTGTTCCTGCACGAGCGACGACGCCGGATCGCGCGGCATCGCGACCGGCGACCGCGTGCGCGTATTCAACAACCGCGGCAGTTGCCTGCTGACGGCCGACGTCAACGGCACCGTCCGGCTCAGGCGTGGTCTGGGCGCCGTCGGTTCGCTGGAACAAGCTCTCGCCCGATGCCCGCAACATCAACGCGCTCACCTCCGATCGTCTCACCGACATCGGCGGCGGCCCCACCTTCTATAGCTGCCTGGTGCAAGTTGAAAAGTGCGGCGATTGAAGACTCCTCCGCGCCTGCTTCAAGCTCCGCGCGTGATGACCCGCAGCCAGCGGATCGCCTACTACGGCCTCCCCATGCTCTTCTGCCTGGCCGTGCACTTCACGGACTTGCGGATCTGGTTTCGCAACGACGACTTCGCCTGGCTGGGACTGCCGCTCATGGTGCACAACTGGCCGCGACCTGCTCAGCGTCTTGTTTTCGCCGCAAGCCGAGGGCACCATTCGCACGCTGAGCGAACGCCTGTTCTTCCTGGTGTTCACGTCGGTTTTCGGCCTCCACTCGCCGCCGTTTCGCATCTGGGTTTTCCTGACGCAGTTCGCGAACATCGCGCTTGCTGATGTCGATCACGCGGCGGTTGACCGGCTCACCGCTGGCCGCCTTTCTGGCGCCGATTCTGTGGACGGCCAATGCCGGGATCGCGGTGGCGATCGGCTGGAGCTCCGCTTATAACGAAATCGCGTTTGCGTTTTTCGTCCTGCTCGCCTTTCGCCTGTTGCTGGCGTACATCGATACCGGCACGGCGAAATACTGGATCTGGCAGTGGGTGGTGTTCATTCTCGGATTCGGCGCGCTCGAATTGAACGTCGTGTATCCGGCTCTCGCCGCCGGTTACGCGCTGTGCTGCGCCCGCGACTACTTTCGCAAGACTCTGCTGCTGTTCATTCCTTCGGTCCTTTACACCGCGCTACACTTTGCCGTGGTTCCGCCGCCCACCGACCCGTATTACCAGATGCACTTCGGCGCAGCGCTGTTCACCACCTTCTGGACAATATTGGTCTCTCGCGCTCGGCGCGCTCCGCGATTCGCGGACGGACTGGCGTCCGCTCTGGCTTGGATTGCTCTGCACGATTGCCGTCACGCGTGGCCTCGCGGCTTTCGCGGCGAACAAACTCCGCCGCCGCAATTGGCTGCCGCTGTTTCTGATCGCATGGTTCCTCGCCGTGATTCTTGCCGCTGCTGCCGCTCACGAATCATTTCACCGAATACTACGTCACTGTGCCGGCCATCGGCCTGGCGATACTCGGCGGCTGGGCGCTCGCCGAAGCCCGCGGCCCCATGCTTCCTGTCGCCGCGACGGTCGCAGTGCTCTACCTCATCGTTTCCATCGCCGACAATCGCGTGGCCGAGCGCTTCCACTACGATCGCGCCCGCAACATGAAACATCTGATCACCGCGCTCCAGGCACTGCCGCCGGACGAAGCACACAAGAAGATCATCCTGGCAGGCATCGACAACGGTTTCTTCTGGACCGGCTTCCACGACGATCCGTTCCGCCTGATCGGCATGCAAGTCGTATCTGGCGCCCGGTTCGGAAGCGTCTGTCGATCCGCATCCGGAATGGGGCGGCATCGCGAAGTTCGTGATCCCCAAAGTGGTCGCCGTGCGCGGCATGCGAGTCATCAGGCCGCCATCTACCAACTCGTCGATCGAAAACTGCGCGACATTACGCCGCAGTATCTGGCGAGCGTTCCGGCCAACTTCGGCAACGAAACGCCCGACTTGATCGACGTTGGGGACACCGCGTACGCGAGCTACCTTGGACCAACCTGGTATCCGCCCGAGCAAGGCTTTCGCTGGATGCCCAAAACCGCCACCGTCAAGATCGCCGGCCCGCAACATTCCGGAGGCATGCTCGAGATCAACGGCTTTTGCCCGGACGTCTTGTTGTCGCAAGGCGCCGCTGATTGTCTCGTTCCGCGCGGACGGAAATCCACTCGGAACTTCCACGTTGCGCAAACCCGGCTCGTTCTACCTGCAGTTTCCGGCGCCGCCGGAGATCAGCGGCAAACCAACCGTGGAGATCACCATCGAAGTCGACCGCATCATCCAACCCGCCGACGACACGCGCCCGCTCGGCCTGGTCTTCGGAACGTTTAGGATGAAATAAGCATGAACTACTTTGAGCAGCACCACAACGACTACCTCGAAGGACTGAAAGCGTTCCTTCGCATTCCCAGCATCAGCACGCTTTCCGAGCACAAGCCCGACATCCAGCGAGCCGCCGAGTTCGTGCGCGACGAGCTCGAGAAAGCCGGCCTCCAGCAGGCGCAGCTCATCGAGGGCAAGGGCAACCCGCTGGTCTACGCGGAGTGGCTGGGCGCTCCCGGAAAACCCACGCTCTTGCTGTACGGCCACTACGACGTCCAGCCGCCCGATCCGCTGGATGAATGGAAATCGCCGCCGTTTGAACCCGCCATACGCAATGACAACATTTACGCGCGCGGCTCGGCCGACGACAAGGGCCAAACCTACATCCTCATCAAGGCGGTGGATGGCCTGATGAAGCAGCACGGCCGCCTGCCGGTCAACGTCAAGTTCCTGATCGAAGGCGAGGAGGAAGTCGGCGGCGAGCACATCGAAAGCTACGTCGCCTCGAAACCGGCGCGCATCAAGTCCGACGCCGCCATCATCTGCGACACCGAGATGTTCGCGCCTGAGCTGCCGACCATCTGCGTCGGCCTGCGCGGGATCGTCTATGGCGAGCTGATCGTGGAAGGCGCCAATCACGATCTGCACTCCGGCGTCTACGGCGGCGCCGCGCCCAATCCGATCCAGGCGATCGCCGAAATTCTTTCGACGCTCAAGGATCGCGAGGGCCACATCAAGATCCCCGGTTTCTACGATCGCGTGGTCCCGCCCAGCGCCAAGGAACGCGCCGCGTGGGCGAGACTGCCGTTCGACGAGAAGGACTACAAGGAAAAAGAAGTCGGCGTGAAGGAACTGGTCGGCGAACCCGAGGTGCCGCTGTTCGAACGCCTGTGGGCGCGCCCGACTCTGGAAGTCCACGGCATTCGCGGCGGCTTCATCGGCGAAGGCGCCAAGACCGTGATCCCGGCGCGCGCGCTCGCGAAGCTCAGCATGCGGCTGGTCTCCGATCAGCGTCCGGACGAAGCCACCGCGCAGCTTCAGAAAGCAGTAGCCGCGGCTTGCCCCAAAGGCGTGACAGCCGAATATCGGCCGATCCACTCGGCGCCGCCCGTCGCTGGTGAATCCCGACAACCGCTACATCCAGGCCGCCGCCGAAGCGATGAAGCAGGTCTTCGGCAAGGAAACCGTGTACATCCGGTCGGGCGGCTCCATCCCGATCGTCGCCGCGTTCGATGAATTTCTCGGAATTCCGAGCGTCATGATGGGCTTCGGCCTGCCGGACGACAACCTGCACGCGCCCAACGAGAAGCTGCACCTGCCGAATTTCTTCCGCGGCATTGAAGCGGTGGCGCGCTATCTCGAAATCCTCGGCGCCTGACTATTTCGCGGCTGTCGTCTCGGCCTCGCGCGCGATACGCAACATGTTCGGCAGCGCGCGATTCCCTTCGTGGCAGGCGAACTCGTACATCGGTCCCGCGCTGCGGTGCATCGGAAGCTCGCCGGTCCAGGGCCGCGTGAACGCCGTCGGATCGTCGATGGTGAACTGATACAGAATCGTGTCGGCGTCGACCCTCGTGAATCGCTCCACCAGGTGCAGGTTCTCATCCGACCCGCGGAAGTGAGTCTTGTCGGTGAAATTCGTCGAGTCCACCACCAGCGTGTCGCCCTCCCAATGCCCGCGCGGATCTCCCATCCACTGCCGAACGCCAGCCGCAAGATGCGGTCGCCCATCCATGGGAACCACACGCACATCATGGATCATCTCGATGGTGAGCATCACGAACCCGGGCGCCTGCACGATCTCGATGTTGTTGTTGTAGGGACCGGACAGTGTCGGCGGCCCGGTCGAGTTCGGCAGCAGGCAGCGCTCCTGCAGACTGCGATCTTCCGGACCATCGGCGGGATGCGCCCGCGTCTGGGCGCGCGCCTGCTGCATTCTCTTCTGCGCTTCCGGCGTCAACGGCGGCACGCGGCCATCCGGCGGATCGATGACCAGCGATGTTCGCAGCGTCGAAACAACTTTGGTCCCGCGCTCCCACCACACGGCCGGATCGGCCACCGCGGCGGCGCCGTCGTTTGGATCCGTCTCGCGCCGATCCACGATTCGCTTCTCGTACGCCGCAGCTTCTTCCGGTGTGAAATAGGCTCTGCCTGCCAGGTCGCGCGGGCGCTCGAGCGGCGTCAACGTGACGGTGTTCCAAATACCTTCGAGATCCGGATGGCCGTCGCGCAAGTGCGCAACAGATTGCCCCACAGCAGGCAATGATGCCAGCAAACTCATTACGAATGTGATGGAGAATGGTCGCGCCAGCATCGATGAATGCCGGATATGATCCTACATTCAGTCGATCAGCGTGTCAATTGGAACAGGAGCCGGTGACTAGGCGGCCAGTACCGCGCGGACCTTTTCGGCGCGGGAAGTCGAGAGAGGCAACTCAATCAAACGGCCCAGGCACACCTCGCACAGCGGGAGATGCATGTCGACGGGCGCATTTCGCAGCAGGCTTGCCAAAGTGGAACGGATCGCAGCCAGCGCCGCATCCTTGGCAGGACCGTCCGCCCATTCCTCAACCACGTGCAACCGATTGTGTTCTGTTGTGAGCCATTGGAAGTGCATCGCAATCTCCCTCAAACTTCTTATCGACCAGCTCTCAGCCACAACTATTGCAAGTCGATGTCCAATGAAGGGAAGCTCACAGCGGACGCCGCAAGACTTTGCGTTACTTAGGTTTTCCAGCCTTGGCTTCAGCCAATGCGCGCCGAAGCGCTCGCATCTGCTGCCTGCGATTGATCTTCTGCTTTCGTTGCCGCCCAAAACGAGACTTATCGCCGTTGTTCGCTGACATAATGTCCCCTTAGGATACCAGATTGGCTCTGTTCGGCCACTTCATTCTTCGGGCAGGTGGAAATTCGCCACCAGGTACTCCGGGTAACGAAGGTTCAAAAATCCAACGAACAACTCGTTCACCAGGTTGATGGCGCGCTTCACAGCGTAAGCAGATTGACCGCGCTCCGCTGTCAACGTGAGCGTCACCGTACCTCGCCGGTTCGAGTACCGAATCGAAGCTCGCTTCGGATCGACGCGCCGGTGCTCGGGGCGATCCGTGGAGGAACAGTCTTTGAAGAACGCCTTCAGCGACGCGTCCAGGTGGGAACCCGATTTGACGTTGGGCAAAAGCTTGGGGAAAGTGATCGCCCGCTGGGCCGGATCGAACCTCAAGTAGAACGGGAGATTCCAGAGCCAAATGAATCTAAACTCGGCACTTCCGCTCGGCGTGCGAGCCTCGCTGAACGACCGGAACACTCCGCGCTGCGCGTAGCGCTCGAGCTCGCTCCTCGCCTCGGCCAGTGGCGGTCGTCGGGCCGCCACTAGTGATCGTACGCCATGCAGCCCGGCTCCACCTTCCCGAGAAATCCCGGCGGATACTTGGCCGCTTGCGTCCAGAACTCACGCCTCGACTGGCAGTTGATTACGGTGGACACTCGCTCCTTGGCAGCGATCTCGTAGCTGCGCTTCAGCGCCGGCATGAACTCGTCGGGCTTGGTCACGTATTCACCGCGCGCGCCGAGCGCCTCCGCGATCCGGTCGTACCGCAAGTTTTCCTGAAACAAGTACATATGCGCCGCGCGCCCCGATCCCGACACGCCCCACGTATTGTTGTTGTACACGATCATCACCACCGGGACCTTGTACTTGCTCATGGTCTCGAATTCCATTCCGGTGTACGCGAAGCCGGCGTCGCCGGTGATGCCGACGACTGGCGCGCCTTTGTACGCCGCCTGCGGTCCAGCGCCCAATTGCACGGCGGCACCCACGCCGAATGCGTAGCCGCAATCCGGTCCGATGGCTCCATATTGATAAGCGCCGTTGCAGATCTGACCGGGCCGATAGGCGCGCAGGAACCGCCGCGTGTAGCGCGCGATGCCGTAGCCGCCGGCGACAACGGTGGTCTGCTCCTTCGCCAGGTCGCCGCGATACAGAAAATCAGAAAGCTGCTTCGCAATCACCGCGGCGTGCACCGCGTCCTGGTATCCGATCCCGATCTTGTAATACTCGGCGTTCTCGTCTTCGAACTTTTGGCGAGCCGCCGCCAGCTCCGCCACCCAGGCATCGCGGCGCTTCGGGCGCACCGCCTCGGCGAGCGCTTCGAGCGCGGCTTTTTCCGAGCTTACGATGCCCAGATCGATGGGCATGTTGCGGCCGATGTCCGACGGCTCCGGATCGATGCGCGCGTAGAACGCATCCGGACTGAACGCCACTTCGCCGACGTTCGGCATGCAATATTGGCCGACGAAGATTACAAGATCCGCGCTCAGCAGTGCGCCCGGCGCTGCACTGGCCGACAGCCGATGCGCGTCCGAGAAATGCCCGCGTGAAGGCCCCGACTCGACCACCGCGATGTCGGCTCTCTCCGCCAACGTGCGCAGCTCATCCCATGCCCGGTTATAGAACACGCCCGCGCTCGCCACGATGATCGGGCGCTCGGCTTTGTCCAGGCGATCGGCCAACGCCCGGATCAGCTTCGGATCCGGATGCGGCTTGGCATCGGTCCGATATTTCGATTGTCGTAGTAGTAGCGCAGGTCGGTGGAATCCTTGAATCGCGCAGCCGCCACTTCGGCCGGAAAATCCAGATGCACCGGCCGAGGCACTCCGGTCTTGAGTTGACGAAACGCGTAGGCGGCGTATTCGTGAACGCGCTTGGGATCGATGAGCCGCTTGCCGTACTTCTTCATGCCCTCGGTGGTCGGCTGCTGGTACACGGTCTGGATGCCCATCTCGGCGTCTTCATCGGCGATGCGCTTGTTGCTCGCAAGCACCAACAAGGGCGACCGCGCCGCATTCGCCGCGGCGATGTTCATGATCATGTTGGTGAAGCCCGGACCTTCAGTGCCCGAGCAGGCCGCGACTTCGCCGGTGACGCGGATGAATCCGTCGGCTGCCGCGCACATCGCGCCCTCGGTGCGCCCGCCATAACACGGGACTCCTTCTTCCGCGAGCGAGTTGATGATGTCGTAGTTGCCGGGACAGCAGAACAGCGCCGCCAGTCCCTCCTGCTTGCAGGCGCGCGCGAACACCTGCGCGCCGCGCATCGGAAACGCGGCCGCCTTCGCGGGCAGGTCGAGCGCCGCCGGAATCGCGTCCGGCACACGGATCGATGCTCCGTTCGTGGCCGCCGCGCCCGCGCCATTGGCCGCCGCCAGAGCGCCCGCCGCCGCTGACAGCACCGACCGGCTCAGAAAATTCCGCCGCGATCCCTGCTCACGTTCGTCTTTGATCAGGCATGCTCTCATCTCCTCGCTTCAGCGCTCGTCCTCAAGCTTCGGCCGTTTCTCCTCCGGCCAGAAGCCACGCACGAAATTCACGATGTTCCAAATCTGGTCGTCACTCAGCCGGCTCTGGAACGCCGGCATGTCCTCGGGCGTCCCGTTTCGGATGCTGGTGAAAATCTGATCGGCCGAAGTGCCGTGATGGTATTCGCCGGGGTCCGTCAGATCGGCGGGAGCCGTCGAATTGAAGTCGCGCCGATTCAACCCGCGCCCGTCCTGATCGTGACAATCGACGCAATGCGTAAGATACGCCTGCCGGCCCTGCGCGATGGACTTGCGCGTGTACGCAACCTGCGCCGCGCCAGCACAGCCGCCAGCAGGCCGACCACGGCCATGAGCCTCAGCATCTTCGTTTGACGTTATCAGCCGCTCGAAGAACAAGTCAAACCAACGCGCCAGGGCGGCAGCGCAGCGTCAACGCCCGGAATTGCGGGTGACTTGTTTCGGCTCGATCCAGCCGGCCAGCAGGTCGTTCAGCCGCGCGCTCGGATGCCCGTCCGCCAGCCTCAGGCTACGATCGGTCATCTCGAGATGGTTGCAATCCACGAAGGCAATCTTACGCGCCGCCAGATAGGTTCGGTATGACTTGCGCTGCTCGGCTGAAAGGTCGAATAGAATCACTTCGAACTTTCCGGCTCGTGCGCGAACGGTTTCGTCCATTTGCGCCAGTAGCATCTCCGTCACCTGCCGCTTACTGCGGACGCGCGCTCGCGACCTGGCAATCTGATAGTAGTCCTGGACCAGCGCGGCCAGCCGCAGGCGCCGGCTGAGGTCCCAAACCATCTGGCCGCCCGACCGCCGCCCGACGATGGATCCGTCCTCGAGCTCCGCATAGGGGAAGAAAAATCCAGGTGGCGGCGGCTTCACGATCCGCACCCAGCTCGGCTCACCCACGTTCCGCCCTTCGTGAAAGCCGTTAAACAGGTAGTAAACGGTGGCGCCTTTGACGTCCGCCTTCTCCATCGACAGGAAGGACTGGTAGGTGGCGTAAAAGCACGTCCCGAAATTGGTCACCTCAAGTTCGGGGTGACGCTTCTGCAGGATCCACGGAAGTGTCTCGGCGTCCGCCAGCCCGTAGCCCTCCACGTAGGAATCGCCAAAAAACAGAAGGCGCGGCTTCGCAGACCCATCCCGCCGGCCGTCCCGTTCGCCAGTTGCTCTCCGCCCGCCACTCCAGCTGGTGTGCTGGAATGGGATCTTCCGGAACGGGGTCACGAGCTCGAACACGCCCTCACGGTTTTTCCAGCCTAAGTCTCGATCGGCCTCAAACTGTTCGGTGGCGACGGTGAGCTCCTGCTCTCTCCAATTCGGGTATCCGCCCAACCACAGCACGCCCTCGGCGCCGAGCAGCGACACGATAGCCGTGATCAGGCGCGCGGCGATCAGTACCGACCGCTTGGGCTTCGGCTTCACTGGCCATAAGATCGGCTGATCCCTTCCAAAAGCTTAGAAGCGGCGGAGTCTCAGGGCGCGGCGTTCAGAGTAATGGTGCTTCCCGGATTCACCTGGATCGTGCGCTGCCACGTCTTGATACCGTGTTTCACAGCGATGCGATGCTCTCCGGCCGATACTTGCAGCGTCGTGGGAGGGTTTCCGACGAACACTCCGTCCAATTCGATGTCGGCTGCCGACGACGTCGACGTGATCAAGAGTGTTGCAGCTGCCGCCGATGGAGTGGCCGGTATCGGGAGTCTCTCCGAGGCAGCAAGCAAATTGCTGGCAGCAGCGGCGGTCGCGCCCACCGTGAAATTCGCATCCGTGAACACGTCGAATGCAACGCCTTTGTTGATGGTGATGTCATGCCCCTTCCGGAGCAGAAACACGGGAGCCGCCGGCCAAAATACAACCGCCGCGCCGGCCGTCAAGATACCCGTGCTGACGGCGTGGCTCTCTCCGGATTTCTTGGTTACCGTGTAGCGCAGCGGAATCCACTGGTTGTCCACGGTCTTCACGCGATCGATTCGAAAAGTCCAGTTTGCCGGCGCGGCCCATGCGGCGCTTCTCGTGCGCTTCCGTGATCGTGCCGGCAACACGTGCGCCTTCGGCTACCAGGACAGCATCGCCCACTTTCACCGCGTCGGTCACCGACAACTCCACGGTCTGGCCCTCGTCAGCCGTTGCCGACGAAATGGTTTGGTCTAACCTCACACGGATCTTGGTGCCTTCCGGCAATAATGTCTGGGCGGAGCACATCAGCCCAGAGAGTAAAACGAGAACGACGGACCTTCTCATGATGGATTCCTCCAACCGCAGCTCGGGCGGTTCACCAGGTACTGACAAGAGTCGGAAAAACGTCACGCCGCGCTCCCGCCCAGGCCCGCTCGCCCCAGGCGTAGAATCGAAGCATGGAACTGGTCGTCAATCAGAAACACTATCGCGTGGAAACTCACCCCGACCGCATGCTGCTCTGGGTGCTCCGCAACGACCTTGAACTCACCGGCACCAAGTACGGCTGCGGCGAAGGCCAATGCGGCGCCTGCACCGTGCTGATCGACGGCGCGCCGGTCCGCTCGTGCATCGCGCGCGTCTCCACGGTTGCCGGAAAGAGCATCACCACCATCGAAGGCATCGCGGAAAACGGCAAGCTGCATCCCTTGCAAGAAGCCTTCATCGAAGCCGACGCGATGCAATGCGGCTACTGCACGCCCGGCATGATCGTGTCCGGCGCGGGGCTGCTCAAGAAAAATCCACAGCCGACCGACGCTGAAATCCGCCAGGCCATGCAGGGCAACGTCTGCCGCTGCGGAACGTATCCGCGCATCGTGGCCGCCGTCCGCATGGCTGCCGCCCACGCCAGCGAGCGCACCGCGAACGGAGGCCCCCATGCTTGAGCTCGAACGCTACGAACTTCTGGAAGGCCCGGCCTATCGCTTCGAGGTGGAGCGCCGCGACTTTTTCAAACTGCTGGGCGGCGGCCTGTTGTGCCTGCTGATCTTCGACGGCGACGCCGACGCGCAGGAATCGGGATCGCGCTTCCGCGGCGACGCACGACCGACCGAAATCGCGGCCTGGCTGCACATCGGCGAGGACGGCGCCGTCACGGTCTACACCGGCAAAGTCGAAATCGGCCAGAACATCCGCACATCGCTCACGCAAGCGGTCGCAGAGGAGCTGCACGCGCCCGTTTCGTCTATCCAACTTGTGATGGCCGACACCGCGCTCACGCCTTACGATATGGGCACGTTCGGTAGCCGCACCACCCCGACCATGACGCCGCAGCTCCGCAAAGTCGGCGCGGCCGCGCGCGAGGCGCTGATTACGCTCGCCGCCGAGAAGTGGAAAGCCGACCGCGCATCCATCGCGGTCGCCGGCGGAAAGATCAAGAACAACGCCACCGGCCAGACCATCGGCTTCGGCGAGCTGACGCAAGGTCGACAGATCACGACCGCCGTTACGGCCCGTGCACTCACGCCTGCGGATCATTGGAGCGTCGGCGGAACTTCGGTGACCAAGGTCAACGCGCGCGACATCGTCACCGGCGCGCATCGCTATCCGAGCGACATCGTGCGGCCTGGCATGCTGATCGGGACCGTCCTGCGCCCGCCGATGGGAGGCGCCAAGCTGATTTCCTTCGATGCGTCGAAGGCCGAAGGACTGCGCGGCGTGACCATCGTGCGCGAAGGCGACTTCGCCGGTGTGGCGGCCGAGGACGAGATGACTGCCGAGACGGCCATCGCGGCCATCGGCGCCAAGTGGGAACACGCGGCGCAGCCATCCAGCAAGGACCTGTTTCAATACCTCAAGGCGGGCGCGCAGCCGCGCGATTCCGGCGGAGCGCGCTCCAATGCCGAACGCGGTTCAATCGACGAAGGCTTGGCCTCGTCCGATCACAAACTCGACGCCACCTACACGGTGGCCTACATCGCGCATACGCCGCTCGAGCCGCGCGCGGCTGTGGCCGAATGGAACGACACGAAGCTCACGGTCTGGACCGGAACGCAGCGGCCCTTCGGCGTACGCAGCGAGCTGGCGGAGGCGTTCGGTATCCCCGAAGACCACGTGCGCGTCATCGTGCCCGACATGGGATCCGGCTACGGCGGCAAACATACCGGCGAGTGCGCCATCGAAGCCGCGCGCCTGGCGAAGGCCGCCAGGAAACCGGTCAAGCTGATCTGGTCGCGCGAAGAAGAGTTTCGGTTTGCGTATTTCCGGCCGGCAGGCGTCATCGACATCCGTAGCGGCATCACCGGCGACGGACTGCTCAACGCCTGGGAATTTCACAACTACAATTCCGGGCCATCGGGCATCAACACGCCGTACGACGTTCCAAATCACAAGATCGAATTTCACCCCACCGATTCGCCGCTGCGCCAGGGATCTTATCGCGGACTCGCGGCCACGGCCAACCATTTCGCGCGCGAATCGCACATGGACGATCTGGCAGCCGCGGCCGGCATCGATCCGCTCGAATTTCGTTTGAAGAATCTCAAGGACGCGCGGCTTCGCGCTGTTCTCCAGGCGGCTGCTGAAAAGTTCGGCTGGCGTGATGCGAAGAGTACGGCGACGCGTGGCTTCGGTTTGGCGTGCGGATTCGAGAAAGGCGGCTACGTCGCCAGTTGCGCGGAAGTATCGATCGCGCAGCCGGGCGGCAAGGTAAAATCGAACGCGTGGTAACGGCGTTCGAGTGCGGCGCCATCGTGAACCCGGAACACCTGAAGAATCAGGTGGAAGGCTCCGTGATCATGGGGATCGGCGGTGCGCTCTTCGAAGCCATCGAATTCGACAACGGCCGGATTCTCAACGCACAGCTTTCGAAATATCGCGTGCCGCGCTTCCCCGACGCTCCCGTGCTCGAGACCGTACTGCTCGATCGCAAGGATCTGCCGTCAGCCGGCGCCGGGGAAACCCCGATCGTCGCACTGGCTCCAGCGGTGGGCAACGCGATCTTCCACGCCACTGGCATGCGCATCCGTTCGCTGCCGATGGCGCCGAACGGCCTACCGGCTAAGGCGTAGAGACAAGCAGTCAGCGCGCTAAAACGTCGCGATCGGATTGATCGGCGATCCCGTGCCGCCGGCCACTGCGATCGGACTCGCGGTCAACAGAAACGTCCAGCGCTTGCGTTGCGCAGCCTGCTTGGCCAGTTCCTCGAGATCGCAGTTGTCGAACAGGTGGATGCCCATGGCCACGAGTGCCAGCTCGTGAATCGGCAGGGCAACACCTTCCACCTGCGACGGGCTGACGTCCTGCGCGGCGTCCGATCCGAGCAGCGCGACGCCGCGATCGTGCAGCCACTTGGCGCACGATGCATGCAGCCCGGCATAAGTCCTCGAAGGACCCTTGCTGACTCGCATGGCCCAGCGGCCGGTGCGGATGAACAGTGCATCGCCGGCCGTCACTTTGACGCCCGACTGCTTCTCCCACGCGTCCAGGTCCTCGGGATAAATCGGCGTGCCCGGCTCCAGATAGTCCACGCCCTTCATCCGTGCGATGTCCATCAGGACGCCGCGCGTCATGACACCGTTCTTGACTCCCAGGACTGAATCCTTGGGACAGCCTTCGGCCTTGATGTCATCGACTGAAAACCCGTTGTAGATTTTTCCATCGTAGTTGGCGTGGCACAAAGCGTCCAGGTGCGTCTGGCCGAGGCCGTGATAGGAGACGCTGTAGTTGTCCATGCGGTATACCCCGCCGCCAGGCAGCAGTGTCCGGACAAACGGATTTGCGTTGTCGACAGCCTTCTCGGTGAGCGCTTCGTGGGCGAGCGAAATCGGATAGCCTTCTTTCACCAGCGTGATGGCCTGTTTGCGCTTGGCCGGTGTGATCAGGTTGAGCGCGCCGCGCTGATCGTCCTGGCCCCAGCGACCCCAGTTAGAAAGCTCCGTCCTCCAGCGGTCCACATCCGCCTTGGTCATCTTGTGATTGGATTGCGCCGGCAGTAGCAGCGCGGTAAGGAACAGGGAGATGAGAGCTCTTCGCATGGTCGCTCCGATTCTAGTTTTTCGCTTGTCGTTTCGTTTCGACGGCGGTCTTGGTGCCGCGCAGCGTGTTCATCATCGACTCTTTGGGAAACCGTTCGAGGAAGCCTTTCAGCATCCAACCGAGTCCCAGCGGGACGTCGCGCGACAATGAGATCGCCTCGCACTGTGCGTAGACGCCGTCGTCGGCCTGCTCGAATCGCCAATAGGAATTCAGGCGCCACAGGAAGCCGGTGTCGTTTCCCGCCGGCTCTTCCTCGGTGTAGGAGCGCGATGGATTCTTGACCTCGGCGATTTTGGTGGAGCGCGACGTCACGGTCATGCGCCGTGCGTCCACATCGGCATAGCGCACGCGATAGCTGGTATTCAGAACGACCGTCAAGATGTGCTTTTCGTAAAGCCTTAGGAAAATGTCGAACTCATCGTCGCGGTGCGAGACCATTTTCGACTCGATCACCTCGGGCTGATAAAACTTCTTGTAGTTATCGTAGTCCTGCAGCACCGAGCGCACATCGGCGATGGTCGTGCCAGGAATGAACATCATTCCCAGCCAGTCCTGCAGCATGCCGTCAGGAACCTGAGGCGCTTTGCCGCCGCTGAGCGTCGCGCCGGATTCGATGTGCAATTCCCCGCCCCTCAGTTTGTTTTTCAGGCCGGACCGCGCGTCGACATGCAGGAAGCTGCCGGACCGCAGCTCACGGCTCATCCTGGACTCGGACGCCTGGACGTAGCGATCGAACGCAGCGGTTGTTTCGGGCGTGAGGTGCGCGAAAGCGAATGCTGGCTGTGCCGCAACAAACAGGGCGCAGATCGGAGCCAGACTTCGGAACCGCACCAGCACTAAGGACCGATCGTCACCGGCGTGCGCAGCGTAAAGTTGATTCGCGTTTCGGACGGAATCCGCACCGGCTCAGCTTTGGTCATGTACTGATATCCGGTTCCCGCTCCAGCGCCGGAGGCAGCGCCAATGGCCGCGCCTTTTCCGTGGCCGGCCAGGCCTCCAATCAACGCGCCCACCGCCGCAGTTCCTCCGATTACTTCAGCGCTGCGCCTGCCGCGCGAGGGTCCCTCTTTCTCGAACACGCTGCTGCGCATGGTGTAGATGTTTCGCCCCACTCTGAGCGTCACGAGCTCGAGGCCGATCGCGTTGCGGCCCTGGATGTGTCCCGCCTCCGCCAGGTTCGTCATCACCAGGCCGGCGGTGGCGCCTCGGGGAACCACGACGCGGTCACCGACCACGATCGGCTCATCCACGCTGGCCTGAAAACGGCGGCCGGAGGTGTCGCGGGACGAATCCACGCCGTCGATCATCCGCACGGTGACCAGCGTTCCGGCGGGAACCACCATCGCGGCGGCCACTGGCGCTGGAGGCGGCGGGGGAGTTTCTTGGGGAGGCGGCGCTTCCTGACGCGGCGGCTCGGCCGGTGGCGGAACGGGTGGCGGCGTCGTCTGTCGGGCTTGTTTTTGTGGCGGGGGTTGCGCTTCGCGGCTCTGCGTCTGACCGGTCGGCTTGGCCTGACCCTTGATCGGTGCTTCGTCGTTCAAAGGAATCACGCTGCTGCTCGGATTCTCGGCAAGCTGCTGGCCAGTCAGCGGCGGCAACGGCGGAGGCGTTGACTGCTTCGGTCCCGGACGAAGCGCGAAGTAAGCGCCGCCCAGCACCAGCATCGCCGCGAGCGCGCCGCCAATGACCAGGAAATCTCGTTTCGGCCGAACCGGCACGCCGGCTTGAGCTGATACAGCAGCGGCTGCCATTTGGCCTACGGCACCGACCGCTGGAGCCGCGGACCCGGCGTATCCGGGCGCTGTATCCACAACGGTCCCGCGCGGTTGCTGCGCCGCCGGCACCACCGGAACCCCCACCGATGCCGCTATCGCACCTCCCGCCACGCCGTAGTCGTTCGGATGCTCAAGCGCCGCCCCGAATTCCTCCACGCTCTGGAAGCGCGCATCCTGTTTTTTCTCGATGCGCGTGCAGCACCGCGTTCTGCACGCCCGCCGGAACGTAGGGATAAAACTTGGTCAGCAGCGGCGGCGGCGTGTTCACGTGATCGCTCATGATCTGGTAGTCGCTGTCGCCGCTGAACGGCACGTTGGCGGTCAGCATCTCGTACAGCGTCACGCCCAGCGAATAAATGTCCGATCGGATATCCACGTTGCGATTCAGAACCTGCTCGGGCGACATGTAGTACGCGGTGCCCATCTGCGTTCCGGTGCGCGTCATGCCGCGCGCGCCCAGAACCTTGGCGATCCCGAAGTCCATCACCTTGACGATGCCCTGCTTGTTCACCATCAGGTTGCTGGGCTTGATGTCGCGATGCACGATGCCCATGCGGTGCGCATAGCCGATGCCCAGCAGCGCCTGGCGGAACAGCGGGATGGCCTCTTCGGCGGGAATCGGGCCGCGCCGCTGCACCATCTGCGTCGAAGGTCTCGCCCTCGATGAACTCCATCACCATGAACGGACGGCCGTCCTCGATCAGCAGCGTGTAGAGCGTCGCGAGATTGGTGTGGTTCAGATTGGCCTGCGCCTTGGCCTCGGTGCGGAAGCGCTGCTCCAGCTCGGCATTGCCGCGCAGCTCGGTGTTGAGCGCCTTGATGGCGACCACGCGGTCCAGGTTGACGTCCACACCCTTGTAGACCACGCCCATCCCGCCTTCGCCGATCTTTTCCTGGATTCGATAGTTACCGATTTGAGTTCCGACCATGGAATTCCCTCGTTGGCTGGTCAGTGGCCCGGCCGCGTCGACGGCCGGAGTTTTCGGTTCCGATCATTGCGGACCTCTCGCTACGAATATGCCGCCGCCGCGAGGCGTTCTTTCAAAAAACGCGCAGAATCTGTATTGTTATGTTATCAAACCCACCGCGCTGCCTTGGCCCGCTGCACCAGTTCCCGGCAGGCGTCGGCGGGCGCGAGGCTGCCCGCCACTTCGCCCAATTCCTGGTCGGTCACCAGGCCGTGCAGGCCGTCGGTGCAAAGCAGCAGCACGTCGCCTGAGCGCGAACGGCACCGGCGCCTCGGAAAAATCCGCCGGTACGTCACCCTGCATGCCCAGCGCGGCCGTCAGAACATTGCGCTCCGGATGCACGGCGGCCTGCTCCGGCGTGATCGCGCCTTCGCGAACCAGGCGCCGGACGTAAGGTATGATCCTCGGTGAGCGGCGCGACATGGCGAATCGCGAATCAGGTACAACCGGCTGTCGCCGACATGCCCGTAATACAGCGAGTGGTCCTTCACACACCGCGCAGGTGCACGTGGTCCCCATCCCGTCGAACTCCGGATGCTCGCGCACGTAATCCTGAATCGCGCGGTGCGCTTCGCCGAACGCCGCCACCAGCGCTTCGCGAGGATCGTCGGAGGGATGCGCCAGGTACGTGTCGCGAACCTTCTCCACCGCGATGGCGCTGGCCACCTGCCCGCCTTCGTGGCCGCCCATCCCGTCGGCGATTACCGCGATGCGGCCCTTGCGCTGGAACTCGGTCGTCGCTCTCCGGCTCGGCGTAGCCGTAGTAATCCTCGTTCTCCGCTCGATGGCAGCCGGTATCGGTGAGATTGCCCAGTTCGATGCCGTCGACGAACCTGCATCGCGGCTGCTCACAGACACTTGAACTTCAGCGTCACGTCGCCGATGCGGACGATATCGTTGTCCTTCAGCTCTTCGCGCGCCACCGGATCGCTTCCGTCGTTGACGAACGTTCCGTTGGTCGAATCCAGGTCGGTGAGGAAGAATTTCTGATCCTTGTAGCGCAAGCTGGCGTGCTTGCGACGAGACCGCCGTGTCGCGCAACACGATATCGGCGTCCGAGGCCGAGCCGATGATGTTCTGTCCGTCGCGAATCCGGAAATCTTCGCCTTTCTGCTCGCCGTTCAGCGCCACCAGCCAGCCCACCACCGGCGGCTTGCGCTTGTCGGTGAGCAGCACGGTCTTGCGGCCCGCCGATGCCGCTGGCGGCATCACCTGCGTCGCGTGCGCGGATCGCCCTCGAGCCGCGTCTTCACGCTGGGCGGCGCCCCCGGACTCTGGAATCCGGTCTTCTGGCAGTACGGGCAAACCGACCAGGAGTCCTCCATCTGATGTCCATTCGCGCAAAATTTTGCCATGCCGATCCTTGTTTCCGTTCAGGAGCTGAAATACGTCAGCACCACGGATCCTTTCTTGCCCAGATAGACTCGATCCCCGTTCTGCAGTCCGACCTTGCTGACGCGCGGCGACTCCACCGAGTTGATGTAGGTCCCGTTGGTGGACCCGCGGTCGATCACTACCACCGAATTGTCCACCGGCACGATCCAGGCGTGCTCGTGCGAGATGTTGTCCTCGCTGACCACGATCTGGCATTTGGAGGGATCGGTGCCGATCAGCAGCCCCGCCTTGGTGATGGGAAAGCGCTTGCCGGAAAGCGATCCCGCAGTCACCTGCACGCTGCCGAAGCTGCGTTCCGCCGCCGCCGGTGGAAGCCCGGCGGCCGCTCCCGTCTCCACGCGCGTTCCGCCTTGCGCCGCCGGAGTACGCCATGCCGCCACCCACCTGTGGACGCCCGCCGCCGCCACCGCGGCAGCCGGCCGCTTGCGCACCATGAACAAAAACGCGACCGCCAGAATCACCACGCCCACGGCGCTATAGATGATCCAGTTCGAACCTTCCATGGTGCGGCCCACCACGCCCTCTTCGGCGATGCATTTTTCCGACGCCGTCATCAGCCGCAGCGCATCCGGCTCGTTGGGCATGATGTTCAGCACGCTCTGCAGCTGCGTCTTGGCGTCCTGGCACTTGCCCGCGTCGTAGGAATCCAGCGCCTTGGCCCAAAGCTCGATTGAACAGTCCCGACTCCGGCTTGGCGCCGGTGGCGTTGACAAACTCCATGGCGGTGTTGATGGGCACGAAGAAATTGAACCCGCTCTCGTCCTGCGATCCGAACGTCGTGATGCCGATCACCTCGTTGGCGTCGTTGAACGCCGGACCGCCGCTGTTGCCATGCCCCACGACGGCGTCGGACTGGATCACGGCGCTCTGCTCCACCATCGCCTTCACCGCCGAAACATGCCCGTTGGTCACCGTGGGCACCAGCCGCGAAGCCTCGCTCAGAATCGAGATGCCGGAATTGGACGCCGCGCCGGGATAGCCGATCACCGTGATCTGCTCCTGGATGTGAACGTTGTTGGAGTCGCCCAGCTTCACGGTCGGCAGGTTGCGCGCCGTTGATCTTGAGAATCGCGACGTCCTTGCCGCCCGCGCTCACCGGATCGCTGTATTGTTTGATGTCGGCGCGGTACTCGGCGCCATTCGCCAGAAACACGCTCAGCACCGGCGTCGTGTAGTAAGCCTTCAAGCTGACCGCGTTGATCATCTCGTTGAGGTTGCCCGTCAGGCGTCTTGTTCCGCTTCCGATACTCCGGAATCACGATGCCGGTGATGATGGCCGAGCGGATGTTCTGCTTGAGCGCGTCCTGCGCTTGCAGGTCCTTCAGGTTGGCGTCGGCTACGACGTGCCCGTTGGTGATGATGTAGCCGTCAGGCCGATAGATGAAACCGGTGCCGGTGCCGCCGATTCCGATGGGGCCGAACGTGAGCGCTTCGTCGCCGACTTGAAACCGGCCGCGAGACGTTATATTTCACCGAAACCAGCACTACGGCGGGATTCAATCTCCATGGCGCGCTTCTCGGCCGGATTCAGCCGCGGCGGCGCCGAAACGATCCCGATCCCGCCATCCAGCTCGCACACGTCAACACCAAAGCGATTCGTCTCACCGTGCGTACTCCTTCGGATCACGTTACCGGCTTTTCAGAGGACACCATTTTGGCGCTGCTGCGGAGCCGAAAGTCAAGGTAAGGCGGTATGCCGCGGGACCCTGGCTCGATCCGCTCGTTTCTTCCTGCCCGCAGCGGTCCGGACGATGCTGGCCGGGGCTGCGTTTGTTTTACCTTTGGGGCGCTCAGCCTGCGCGATGGCGGCTCGGACCAGTTCGCGCACTCCTGGCACTTCCAGATCCGGGAGTTTTGCAATCCGCACATGCCGGATGATTTTCCCATCCCCGCGCAGCAGACCGAGCGGGTCAGACAGTAGCGCGCCGAAATTGAAGCCGAGGTTCACCCATTTGGCGTGCGTGGTGGTAAAGACGAAGGCATCCGAAGGCTTGCCGGTGAAGCCGTAGTGCGCGGCGATGGTGTAAACCTCGTAGATGAACTCGTTCGCCGACGGCGCTTCTTCCAGGATCATTTTGCGTGCCGCCAATGCCAATTTCGGAACCGGCTCGTCGTAGCGTGCAATGAGTTTCAGGTATTGGGGATTGGGCGGGCGCTTGGCCATGCGGTGTTTAGTGTATCACCGGTCCGAAACCAAGAGGCCCCCACGCGTGCCTCCGATTTCGGTATCATGAATTCTTACGGCTTCGCGAGAGCGGAAATTCGCTTTTGCGAAGCCGCCCGTGAAAATTGGTCAAGCGCCGCGCGTCCATCGCTCGCTAAAAGCCGCGCGTGGCGGAGATTTGTAGTGCGCACTTTAGCCCGCGCGCACTACAACCTTTACTTTCAAACACATAAGATGTTACGCTGAAGAACTCATAATGCGAACTGTCGACTTGATCCACCGAAAACGAGATGGCGAAGAATTGTCGCCGGAAGAGATCGCAGCGCTAGTGGACGGCTACACCCGGAATGAAATTCCGGACTATCAGATGTCCGCCTTTCTGATGGCCGTTTTCTTCTCCGGCATGACGGATCGCGAAGTCAGCGCGCTCACCGACTGCATGCTCCGCTCCGGCGCAGACCGTCGATCTCAGCTCCATTCCCGGCGTCAAGGTGGACAAGCATTCCACCGGCGGCGTCGGGCGACAAAACCAGCCTGATCTCCGCGCCCCTGGCCGCTTCGGCCGGCGTGGTGGTGCCGATGATCTCCGGCCGCGGCCTGGGCCACACCGGCGGCACGCTCGACAAGCTGGAATCGATTCCCGGCTTTCGCACCGATCTCACCATCGACGAATTTCGCGCGCAGTTGACCCAGCACGGCCTGGCGTTCATCGGCCAGACTCCGGAAGTCGCGCCGGCGGACGGCAAGCTGTACGCGCTGCGCGATTCCACCGCGACGGTGGAGTCCATCCCGCTGATCGCGTCCTCGATCATGTCGAAGAAGCTGGCGGTCGGCCTGGATGCCATCGTGCTCGACGTCAAAGTGGGCAGCGGCGCTTTCATGAAGCGCCAGGTGGACGCGCGCCGGCTGGCGCAGATGATGGTCGGGATCGGCCGCCGCGTCGACAAGCGCGTGCAGGCGCTGATCACCGACATGAACCAGCCGCTCGGCTACGCGGTCGGCAACGCGCTCGAAGTGATGGAAGTTTCGCAGACCCTGCAGAACGCCGGCCCCACGGATCTGACGCGCCTGTCGCTCGAACTGGCCGCGCGCATGATCTTCCTGGCCAAGATCACCGCGCACGCTCGAAGAGGCCCGCGAACTGGCGCAGCAAAAGCTGCTGGACGGCTCCGGCTACAAGAAGTTCAAGGACGTCATCGAAGCCCAGGGCGGCAACCCGCAGGTGCTCGACCGCTTCGAGCTGCTGCCCAACGCCACCGGTGTGCGCGAGATCGTCTCGCCGCGCGCCGGCTACGTCAGCGCCATCGCCGCCGAGGACATCGGCCTGGCGTCCTGCCATGATCGGCGCCGGCCGCAACACCGAAAGAAGACACGATCGATCCCGCGGTCGGCGTGATCCTGGAAGTCAAGGTCGGCCAGAAGGTGGAAGCCGGCGCGGTGCTGTGCCGCGTCTACTACACCAGCGAAGACAACGTCGAGGAAGCTTCCGAACAGGTCGAGGACGCCTTCCGCATTTCTTCGCAGCCGCCCGAGGAACGCGAGCTGATTCTAGAAGTGGTAAGCTGATCCGTTCATGGGCCGGTTTACCGGTCTGCTCGGTATCGCCGTCGATACTGCTGGTCTGCCTTCTGTTTCTCCAAACACAAGCGCGCCATTCGCCCATCCGTGATTCTGTGGGGCCTGGGTCTGCAGCTCGCCTTCGCGTTCATCGTGCTGCGCACGCCGGCTTCGGAGCGTTCAAGGTCGCCAGCGATAAGGTCAACGCCCTGATCGGCTACTCCCAGGACGGCAGCAACTTCGTATTCGGCGATCAGCTCGGCGGCAGCCAGCCCGTGGTCTTCGCCTTCCAGGTTCTGCCCATCGTCATTTTCATTTCGAGCCTCTTTGCGATCCTGTACTACTTCGGCGTGATGCAGATCTTCGTGCGCGGCATGGCCATCGTGATGCAGCGCGTCATGGGCGCGAGCGGCGCCGAATCCACCAACGTCGCCGCCAGCATCTTCATGGGACAGACCGAAGCGCCGCTGACCATCCGGCCTTTCCTCGCCGGCCTCACCGAATCCGAGCTGTTCACCGTCATGACCAGCGGCATGGCGCACGTCTCCGGCGCCGTGATGGCGGCCTACGTTCTGATGGCGCACGTCGAGATCCGGCACCTGCTCACCGCCGTGATCATGACCGCTCCCGCCACCATCATGCTGGCGAAGATCCTGATGCCCGAAGTCGACAAGCCCGCGACCGCGGGCGGCGTCAAGATCGAAGTGGAAAAGCCCGGGCATCAACGTGATCGACGCCGCCGCGCACGGCGCCGGCGACGGCCTGCAACCTGGCGCTCAACATCGCGGCCATGTTGATCGCCTTCATCGCCTTGATCGCGACTGTGCAACGGCATCCTGAGCTATTTCCACATCACGCTGCAGCAGATTTTCGGATACCTCTTCTCGCCCGGTCGCCTGGCTGCTGGGCGTCAGCTACCACGACTGCCAGTCCATCGGAAACCTGCTGGGCACGCGCCTGGTGCTGAATGAGTTCATCGCCTTCCAGCAGCTCGGCCCGATGAAGGATTCGCTCGACCCGCGCTCGTTCACCATCGCAACCTACGCGCTGTGCGGCTTCGCGAACTTCAGCTCCATCGCCATCCAGATCGGCGGCATCGGCGCGCTGGCGCCGACGCGCAAGTCGGATCTCGCGCGCCTGGGTCTGAAAGCAGTCGCCGCCGGCACCATGGCGAACTTCATGTCGGCCTGCATCGCCGGCATGCTCGTGCAGTGATGAGCGACTCGGTCGCCTATCTCCGATCCAAAACCGACCGCAAGCCGGCATCGCCGTCGTGCTTGGCAGCGGTCTCGGCGCGTTCGCCGACGAGCTTCGCGGACCGCATCGAAGTTCCCTACTCCGGCATCCCCGGTTGGCCCGCGTCCACCGCCGTCGGCCACGCCGGAAAGCTGGTGTTCGGCAAACTCGACGCGCTGGACGTCGCCGTGATGGCCGGCCGCAGTCATCTCTACGAAGGGCTACACGCCGGCGCAGGTCACGCTCGGCGTTCGCGTGCTTCACCAACTCGGCGTGCGAGTCGATCGTCTTCACCAACGCCGCCGGCGGCATCAACCTGTCCTACTCGCAGGGCTCGCTGGTGCTGATCTCCGATCACATCAACCTGCAGGGTTCCAATCCGCTGATCGGCCCCAATGACGATTCGCTCGGCCCGCGCTTCCCCGACATGTCGGAAGCCTACTCGGCGTCGTATCGCGCCATCGCGCACGAAGTCGCCGGTCAGCTCGGCATCCAAGCTCAGCGAAGGCGTTTACGCGGCGCTCACCGGCCCCAGTTACGAAACGCCCGCCGAGATCCGCTACCTGCGCACCATCGGCGCCGACCTGGTCGGCATGTCCACGGTGCCTGAAGCGATCGTCGCCAACTACCTCGGCATGCGTGTGCTCGCCATCTCGTGCGTCACCAACATGGCGGCGGGCGTCCTTCCACAGAAAGATCAACCACGAAGAGGTGCTCGAGACCGGGCGCAGAGTTCGCGATACGCTGGTACGCTTGTTAAAGGCGCTCCTGCCGCGACTATGAACAAGCTGTTAGAGGCCGCATTAGCGGCGCGGCTACCACGCGCACGCGCCGTTCTCGAAATTCAAAGTCGGCGCTGCCATCGAAGACGACTCCGGCCGCATCCACACCGGCTGCAATGTCGAAAACGCGACCTATGGGCTGACGCTGTGCGCCGAACGCGTCGCGGTGTTCAAGGCAATTTCCGAAGGCGCGCGCAAGTTCAAGCGGATCGCTGTAGCCGCCGACACCGACACGCTCACCCCGCCCTGCGGCGCTTGCCGCCAGATCCTGTGGGAGTTCTGCGGCGACGCCGAGATCACTCTGGTCAACCTGCAGGGCAAGACCGAAACGCTCCACCTGAAAGAACTTTTCCCGAGGCCATTCGATGCGTCGTTCCTCTAGCGCGCGCACTCCTGCGTGCCGCGTTACACTCGTGCTAACGCGTGACTGGATGCCGCTTCTGCGCCGCGGCGCCGCCGCCTTCGCCGAACCCGCCGACTGGATCTACTCCGCCCGCTACGTCGTCACCATGGACGCGCAACGCCGGCTTGATCGAAAACGGCGCCATCGCCCTGCGCGGCGACAGCATCGTCGGCGTCGGCACGCGCGCCGACATCGACCGCCAGTACCAGCCGCTCGCCACCGCCTCGACCGCCCCAACGCCCTCATCATGCCGGGCCTCATCAACACCCACACCCACGCCGCCATGTCGCTGTTCCGCGGCATCGCCGACGACATGAAGCTCCAGGACTGGCTCCAGAAGTTCATCTTCCCGGCCGAAGCGAAGAACGTTACGCCCGATTTCGTGCTGTGGGGCACGCGCTTGGCCGCGCTCGAAATGATGCTCTCCGGCACCACCACCTTCGTCGACATGTACTACTTCGAGGACCGGTCGCGCGCGCAACGAAAGAAGCCGGCCTCCGCGGCGTGCTCGGCGAAACCATCCTGCGTTTCAAGTCTCCCGACGCCGCTACTCCCGCCGACGCGCTCGCGTTCACCGAGAAATTCATCCAGCAGTATAAGAACGATCCGCTGGTCGTCCCCGCTCCGGCCCCGCACGCCATCTACACCAACGACGACCGCGACCTGCGATCCGCTCGCAAGCTCGCGAACAAGTATGGCGTGCCGCTAATCATTCATCTTTCGGAAACCAAGACGGAGAACGACGACTCGATCCGCGTCCGCGGCATGTCCCCCACGCGCTTGCTTGACGCGATCGGCGTACTCGACGGCCCCACCATCGCGGCGCACGGCGTGTGGCTCGACGACACCGATATGAGCATCCTCAAAGCGCACGGCACCGGGATCGCGCATAACCCCTCCAGCAACATGAAGCTCGCGAGCGGCGTCGCGCCGGTGGTGAAGTTGCTGAGCCTCGGCATCCCCGTCGGACTCGGCACCGACGGACCTGCCGGCAGCAACAACGATTTCGACATGCTGGAGGAGATGAACCTCGCCGCCGATCTGCAAAAGGTCACTACCGGCGACCCCACCGTGCTGCCCGCCGAGCAGGCCGTCGCCATGGCCACCATTCTCGGCGCGCGGGTGGCCGGCATGGACCAGCAGATCGGATCGCTCGAAACCGGCAAGCGCGCCGACTTCATCACGCTGCGCCTCGACCGCCCGCACGCCGTACCTCTATATAATGTCTACTCGCAAATCGTCTACGCGCTCAAAGGATCGGATGTCGAAGACGTCGTCGTGAACGGCAAGCCCATCGTGCGCGATGCTCGCTCGCTTACGCTGGACGCGAACGTGATCCTCGCGAAGGCGAAGGAATACGCCGCCAAGGTCTCCGCCTCGCTCAAGTAGGCGAGATAGCCCGCTAAGAAATATCTCGCTGGCCGGGATTTCGCCGATAGGAAGCCCATGAGCTTATTTCAGTGGAAAGACGAATACAGCGTCGGGCATCTTGAAATCGACAGCCAGCACAAACGGCTGTTCCAGTTCGCAGAAGAACTGCACTCCGCGATGGCCTCCGGCAAGGGCAAGGATGTTCTCAGCAAAACGCTCGCGAACCTTATCAGCTACACTAAGGTCCATTTCGCGACTGAAGAGCGGCTGATGCAGCAGTATCACTATCCCGAGTACGCACAACACAAGCAGTCCCATGACCAGTTGACTTCGCAGGTCGTACAGTTTCAGAAGGAGTTCGAAGCCAGCCGTTCCTCGATGACAGTGCAGATCATGCAGTTTCTCAAGGACTGGCTGGTGCATCACATCGGTCAAACCGACAAAAAGATCGCAGCGTTCCTAAAACAAAAAGCTGCCTGATTGTTCGGTCCGTCAGTTTGCGCGAGAGCCGACTCGTCCAAGCCGCACATACATGTTTCAAGCTGCCAGCTAAGCGGCAGCGTAGAACGAGTCGACTTCGCTGTCCAGCGAAGCATTGAAACGGAGTCAAAATGGTGCGGCTTATCACGTGTGTCTCAGTACTTCTGTATCTCCTGACG
This sequence comes from Terriglobia bacterium, assembly GCA_963792065.1. Lineage (GTDB taxonomy): Bacteria > Acidobacteriota > Terriglobia > Bryobacterales > Bryobacteraceae > Palsa-89. Next base: position 2,131,537 of record CAWBUU010000001.1, on the reverse strand, counting down.
GCGGGTCTTCTGACCGCCCCGGCCTGCTCGGCCACCATCACTACCTACATCGATTCTTTGGCCTGGCAGAGCACCGTCAGCGGCCTCCAGTCCATCAACCTCGAGGGGCTCGCTCCCACGAATGGCAGCACAACATATAACACTCCGGCGGGTTTGACTACGGGGGGAGTCCAATTCATCGGATATACCTCATCCGGAACATCGTGGATTCAGGTCCTGGACACGAATTTCAACCTCTACTACAACTTCGGCAGTGGAGACGCCGCTCGGCAAAACCTTGACCGGCCCAACAGCAATTCTCCGCTGCCGTACGTCCACGTGGTTCTGCCGGCCAACGTGACCGCGTTTGGCATGGACCTTTTCACGGTCAGCCCCAGCGCGCTCAACTTCACCGTCACCGTCGCCGGAACACCCTACACCGTGCCCACGGCCGCGCGTCCCACCGAAACTTTTTGGGGCGTCACGTCCGACGCAGCCATCGCTTCGCTCGATCTCACGCTGCAGGGCACCAGCTACAACGGCTCGACGTCGGCCATGATCGACAATTTCCGCTATGGCACTTCCGCGGCGCAAGGAATGAGCGACGCCCCCGAGGCGACCACGTTTCTGCTGATCGGCTCCGGCCTGATCGCCATCGCCGCGCTCAAGAAGTGGGTCGGGAAGAAACGCCTGGTTTAGATGGACTGTCCGCGGACCTGCTAGAGCACATCCGCGAAGCCGCGCTTCAAGTGGCGGAAGAACAGGCCGCCCACAACGAACGCCGTCGCCGCGTAGGCCGCGATGATCAGAAAGTCATGCAGATTGGGCACTCGGTAAGATAGCAGCCGGTCGCGATAGGCGCGCACCAGGAATGCCAGGGGATTCAAGCGGACCACGAATCGCACCTGCTCGGGAATCTGCTGCTCGTTGATAAAGATCGGCGTGAGCCAGAACCAGAACGTCAGCACCACCGAGAGCACTTGCGCGGTGTCGCGAAGATAGACTTGCAGACTGGCGACGATCCATCCCACGCCGACCGCGAGCATCCCGATCAGCAGCATGTAGACCGGCAGCATGAGCATCCAAAGGCTGAAGTGCCCCACCGAGAGTCCGACCACCGCGACCACCAGCGTGAGCACCATCAGGTGTCCGATCAGCGATGAAAGAAAAATGGAGATCGGCACGATCTCGGACGGGAAGACAGTCTTGGTGATCAGGTTCGCGTTTTCGAGCATCGACGACGCCGAGCGCGTAACCGTTTCCTGAAACAGCAGCCACGGCAAAAAGCCACAGAACAGGAACAGCGAGTAGTGCTGCGTCACTTCGTTGGGCGGCAGGGTCTGGTGCAGGCAGAGTTGAAAGACGAAGACCCAGCTCACCAGCAGCACCAGCGGATGGATCAAGCCCCACAGCCATCCGGCGGCCGAGCCGACGAAACGCTGCTGGAAATCCCGGCGCACCAATTGCAAGAGAAGAGTTCGGCTCCGGACAAGGTTCATCGCGAAGTGGCGGCCGGGAATGGTCATTCGTCCTCAGGTTACTATAAGCCGGAGCCACGACGGCAGAATGACGACTGCGGAGATCCAGCACGGGCTCACATCCGACGAAGCCTCTGAGCGCCTGGAGCGCTTCGGCCCGAATGACCCGGCGCCCTCACGCCGGCGTTCTGGCGCGGTCCAATTGCTCCTCCTGTTTCTGAATCCGCTGGTGATGATCCTGCTGATCGCCGCGGCTGCTTCGGCGTTTCTCGGACAAGTGGTAGAGGCGGCCATCATTGTCGCCATCGTGCTGGTGAGTGTGGTCATCAACTTCGTGCAAACCTTTCGCTCCGGGCGCGCCGCCGAGCGACTTAGACGGAAAGTAACTCTCACCGCCACAGTTGCGCGAGACGGAGACTGGCACGAGATTCCGCGCCGACAAGTCGTGCCAGGCGATCTGATCCGGCTCTCGGCGGGCGACCTGGTGCCAGCCGACGCGCGCCTGATCGAATCGCGCGATCTGTACGTGCAACAAGCCGCGCTGACCGGAGAATCGATGCCGGCCGAAAAAGAGGCTGATGCAGACGCCGCTGGCTCGAAACCCGTGGTCAAGCAGGTGGACGCGAGCGTCCGCAACCTGGTGTTTCTTGGAACGTCGGTTGTCAGCGGAACCGCCACTGGGGAAGTGATCGCAACCGGGCGGACTACGGCTTTCGGCGGAATCGCCGAGCGTCTGGCCATGCGCCCGCCCGAGACCGAGTTCGAGCGCGGACTCCGGCACTTCGGAAACCTGATCCTGCGCGCGGTGTTTTTCCTGGTGCTGTTCATCCTGGTGGTGAGCATCGGAATGCATCATGACGCGCTGCAGTCACTGTTGTTCGCGGTGGCGCTGGCGGTGGGCCTGACGCCCGAGTTCCTGCCCATGATCACTTCGGTGACGCTGGCCAAGGGCGCGGTGGAGATGGCGCGCGAAAAGGTGATCGTCAAGCGGCTGCCTGCCATCCAGAATTTCGGCAGCATCGATGTGCTGTGCAGCGACAAGACCGGCACGCTGACCACCGGGAATATGGTCATTGAGAACGCGGTGGATCCGTTCGGCGCGCCTTCCGAGCGGCCGCTCAAGCTGGCCTGGATCAACAGCCATTTCGAGACGGGGATTCGCAGTCCGTTGGATGCCGCCATCCTGAAGGATCGCCCGGTAAGCGCCGACGGTCACGAAAAGCGCGACGAAGTTCCGTTCGATTTCGAGCGGCGTAGGCTTTCTATTGTGGTCGACACTCCGGGCGAGGGCGAGCATCGCATTCTGATCACCAAGGGAGCGGCTGAAGGAATCATCGCGCTGTCGGTGAAATGTGAATCCGCCGGACAAGCTCAACCGTTCGATGCCGCCGCCCGCGAGCGCTGCCAGGCAACCTACCAGGAACTCAGTGCGCAAGGCCACCGGGTACTCGCGGTGGCGTATCGCAACATCGAGGCGCGCGCGGCCTACTCGGCGGCCGACGAACGCGACTTGACGCTGGTTGGATTCCTGGCGTTCGCCGATCCGCCCGTGCCCGGCGCCCGTGAAGTGCTGGCGGGACTGGAACGCGACGGCATCGAAGTGAAGATCATAACCGGAGACAGCGATCTGGTAGCGCGGCATGTCTGCCACCGTGTCGGAATCCCGTGCCAGCAGGTGATCCTGGGCGAGGATCTCGACAGCATGAGCGACGCCGCGCTCCAGCATGTCGCCGAGAACACCCGCGTATTCGCGCGCGTCTCGCCCGCGCAGAAGACACGCATTCTAATCGCGCTCCAGCAGCGCGGGCATGTGGTCGGATTCATGGGCGACGGCATCAACGACGCACCATCGCTGCGTACGGCGGACGTCGGCATTTCAGTCTCGACGGCGGTGGACGTGGCGCGCGACGCCGCCGACATCATCCTGATGGAGCCGGGCCTGCGGGTGCTGCACAACGGAATCATCGAAGGCCGCAAAGCCTTCGGCAACGTCACCAAGTACCTGCTCATGGGAACCAGCTCGAACTTCGGAAACATGTTCAGCATGGCGGCGGCGTCGCTGTTCCTGCCGTTCCTGCCGATGCTGCCGGCGCAGATCCTGCTGAACAATTTTCTTTACGACCTGGCGCAGATCACGATCCCTACCGATCAAGTGGATGAGGAATACGTCCGCTCGCCGCAACGTTGGAACATCCGGCTGATCCGCAACTTCATGCTGACCATCGGACCGATCAGCTCGCTGTACGACTTCCTGACGTTCTTTGTACTGCTGCGCGTCTTCCAGGCCAGCCAGACCGAGTTTCACACCGGCTGGTTCGTCGAATCGCTGGCCACGCAAACGCTGGTGCTGTTCGTGATCCGCACGGTGCGCAGGCCGTGGCAGAGCCGTCCGAGCGTAGCGCTGACGGCGACCACGCTCGCGATTGCCGTCATCGGATTGCTGCTTCCCTATTCTCCCGCCGCCGCGCCGCTTGGTTTCAAGGCAGCTGCCGCTGGCCTACTACGCGTTTCTCGCTGCCGCCACGGCTCACATACCTGCTATTGGTGGAAGTAGTGAAGCGCCGGCTGTTCCGGCCGCGGAGCGCCTGACATGAAAGCCTGCATCCTGCGATCCCCCGCCCCGATCGAGACCAATCCCGCTCGAATTCATTGACGTCCCGAAGCCCGCAGCCCGGCGCCGGCCAGGTGCTGGTGCGCGTGAACGCGTGCGGAGTCTGCCGGACCGACCTGCATGTCATCGAAGGCGAGCTGACGCCGCGCAAATCGCCCGTCATTCCCGGGCATCAGGTGGTGGGCGTGATCGAAGCGGCTGGAGCAAACGCGAAGCGCTACGCGATCGGAACGCGCGTCGGCATCGCCTGGCTGCATTCGACCGACGGCACGTGCGAGTATTGCCGGGCCGGCAAGGAAAATCTTTGCAACGATCCCAGCTTCACCGGCTATACGGTCGACGGCGGTTACGCCGAGTACGCGCTGGCGCATGAAAACTTCGTCTATCCGATTCCCGAAGGCTTCGGCGATCTGCAAGCCGCCCCGCTGCTGTGCGCCGGCATCATCGGCTTCCGTTCGCTGCGGTTGTCTGCGATTCAGCGCGGCGGGCGTCTGGGACTCTACGGTTTCGGCGCGGCCGCCCATGTCGCGATCCAGGTGGCGCGGCACTGGGGCGCGGAAGTCTACGCGGCGACGCGCGATGAGCGGCATCAGAAACTCGCGCTGGAACTGGGCGCTGTTTGGGCGGGCGGCACCGTCGACGCGCCGCCCGAAAAACTCGACAGCGCGATCATTTTCGCGCCGGCCGGTGAGATCGTGCCCGCGGCTTTGAAGGCCCTCAAGAAAGGCGGCACGCTGGCGCTCGGCGGAATCCACATGAGCACGATCCCGCCGCTCGACTACGATCTGCTCTACCAGGAGCGCGTGGTCCGCAGCGTCGCCAACAACACGCGCCAGGACGGACACGATTTTCTGCGCGTCGCAGCGGAAATTCCGATTCATACCTCGATCGAAGTCTTCCCCCTGCGCGAAGCGAATCGCGCCTTGAATGCACTCAAAAACGATGCCATCCGAGGCGCTGCCGTGCTGAAAGTCGAGTGATTCTGCGCCAATTCACCCAGCAGACCGCCAGGCCGGCTGCGCAATAGGAGCCTGCGGTTCGCCCAAACTGCCACATTCCAGGCCGGTTGTGAGCCGTTACCGCTGGCATGCGACGTGCATTCCAACGCTTGAAAGGCGGTGTGCGATGGAAACCTTCGAGAAAATTCTGTTCCCGGTTGACATGTCGGACAATTGCACCGCAACAGCTCCCTTCGTGGAAGCGATGGCGAAGAAATTCGAAGCCGAGGTGACGCTGTTGCATGTCCTGGAACTGCCTCCCGGCTATTTCACCGACATGTACGGTTACACGGCGCTGGTGGACACGGGCGCGATTCGGGATGCGCGCCAGAATGAATTCGAGGGCTACCTGAAGGATCGCTTCGCTCACCTGCGCGTCAAGCGCGTTTTGGACGAGGGCGACGCCGCGCAGCTCATCACACGCTACTCCGAGGAGAATGGAACGGATCTGATCATGATGCCCACGCACGGCTACGGAGTCTTCCGAAGCCTGCTGCTCGGATCGGTGACCGCCAAGGTGTTGCACGACGCGCTGTGTCCGGTTTGGACCGCCGTACACGTGGAAGACGTGCCGCCCGCCTCTGGTTTTCGAGCGCATCATGTGCGCCGTGGATCTGACCGACGCGAGCATCGCCACTATGCGGTTCGCATCCCGGCTGGCGAACGATTTCAGCGCCAAGCTCTGGATGGTGCACGCCGTACCGGGCGCCGAAGCCGGCCCCGAGCGATTCTTCGAAGCCGATCTGCAGAAATATCTGGAAGAAGAAGCGCGCGAGACCATCGCGAACATGCAGAAGACCGCCGGTACTGCCGCGCAGCTTTGCCTGGGCGCCGGGGATGTCGCGCATGTCGTTCGCGAAGCCGCCACGCATCACAGCGCCGACCTGCTGGTGGTGGGGCGCGGGCACGCCACGCGCGCGCTCGGCCGGCTGCGCACCAACGTGTACTCGATCATCCGGCAGTCGCCCTGCCCGGTGATCAGCATCTGATTGCGGCGCGCCTCGCGCCTGCCACAATAGAGGTTGCCTCAACCCGACGCCTCTCGATCCGATAGCCGTCCGCGCGATCTTGCGCGATTTGGTGTGTTTTTCGCGCTGACCGCGGCGGTCTTCTTCTTTGTAAATCGCGCGAGCTACGGCGGCTTCTTCTACGGCGACGATCTCAACACGCTGTCGTGGGCGAAGGCGGGGAGCCTGAAAATCTTTTCCTACTGGCTTGCCGTCCCGATGATTCCGCCCGGCTTGTTCCGGCCGGTCGGCGGATTTTTCTACCGTATACTGGGCGGCACGGCCGGGTTCTGGTATCCGCCATACGTCGCGGCCGTCCAGGTGATCCACCTCGCGAACACGATCCTGCTGTTTGCCTTGCTGCGCCGCCTGCAACTCCCGGCGCTCGCCAGCGCGGCCGGCTCGCTGTTCTTCCTGTTCCACATCGCCATCGTGGATGTTTTCTGGAAGCCGATGTACGTCTTCGATCTGCTATGCGGAACCTTTTCGCTGGTGACGCTGCTCCTGTACCTGCACGATCACTGGATCGCGGGTCTCCTCGCGTTCTGGCTGGCGTGTAAATCCAAGGAGCTGGCAGTGATGGTGCCACTGGTCTTGGCAAGCTACGAGTTGCTGCTCGCGAATCGAAGGTGGAAGCGGCTCATTCCCTATTTCGCGATAACGGTCAACTTCGGAATCCAGGGACTGCTGCGATCGAGAGGCACCGATGACGCCTACACGTTGCATTTCAGCTTCCGGGTTTTGTGGAACTGCCTGACTTACTACGCCAAGGAACTGTTTCTGAACGAATACGTCGCGATCTACGTGATCATCGCGCTGCTGCTAGTGCGCGACCGGCGACTGCACTTCGGGTTTCTCGCCATGCTGCTGTTTCTGGCGCCGCTGCTGGCATTGCCGGGCCGGCTCTACAGCGCGTATTGGTATGTCCCGTTGATCGGCGTGGCCGTCATGATTGCGGTTGTTTGCGCGCGGTCGCCGCGATGGTTGGTGCTCGGCGGCCTGGCGCTATGGCTGGCCGGCAACTATGCACTGTTCACCGACAAGGCGAAAGAAATTCTCGCGGCCGGCGGCGACAACCGTGTCTACTTCGAAACGCTGTCGGATGTGGCGCATCGGCATCCGGAACTCAAAGCGTTCGGCTACGACGGCTATCCGCCGCAGATGTACGAGTGGGGCGTCGAAGGCGCGGTCCACTTGCTGTTCAATCTTAACGCCAGCTTGTATCCGGCCTCTAGCGCGGAATTCGCGGCTGCGCGGAGTAAGTCGCCGGCGTGTGTGCTGCGCTGGGACCAGAGCGCGCACAAGCTCTACGCTACGATTCCACCGCCTTGAGAAACCGCGAGCGTTCAGTGCGTTTTCGGCCCGTACAGCTTGCGATACACTTCCGCGTTGCGCAGGACGCTCTCGACGTAAATGCGCGTCTCGCTGAAGGGGATGCTCTCCACAAACTCGGCCGGCTCGCGGTAGTCTGCCATGGCGAGCCAGGCAACCACCCGCGACTTGCCGGCATTGTAGGAAGCCAAAGCTGCTTCTTGTTTGCCCTGGAGCTGATCGACCATCGCCTTGAGATAGAACGTGCCGATCTTCAGATTGGTCTCCGGGTGGAAGAGCATGCCCGTGCTATATCCGCGCATCCTCAATTTGCGGCTGAGCTGGCGGCCGGTGGATGGAAGAATCTGCGTCAAACCGCGCGCGTTGGAGCGCGACACCGCTTTCGGATTGAATTCGGATTCCTGTCGGATCAGCGCGGCCACCAGGAACGGATCGAGGGAATTCAAGCGCGAGTATTTCTCGAGATCGCTGCGATACGGCAGCGGAAACGCCAGCCGCCAGAACTTGTCGGGCGCCGTGTCCATCGGCACGGAGAGATAACCCGGGGCGTAATGCTTGATCCAGCGAATTCCTTGATCAGGTGCGTCGTGCCGAGTCGACAGCTCCGCCAATTCCACGGCCATGATGTTGGGCTGCGCGTCGCTTTTCGCGCCGAAGCGAAGCTCGGCCGTAGCGAGGTCGTCCAGAGCGGCTTCCGTCAACAGATGAGCGCGGTCGATGCGCTGTTTCGTTGCGGCGCTGGGATCGAAGCTCGCGGGATCGCGCTGGGGCAGGCGAATCGCGCTCAGAAATTGCGCAGCGCTCGCCGAACGCACGGCCGCACGAAGCTTGGACGACGTGAGCCGGTCGCGCGCCAGCATCGAATAGTAGTAGTTCGGAAATGAGCCATCGAGCTGCCCATAGTAGACGCGCGCCGCTCCCCAATCGCTTCTCGACTCTGCCAGACGTCCCAGGAAGTAAATCGCTGCACTGACTCGATCCGAATCCGGATATCGCTTCAGATGTTCTTCGAACAGGCTCCGAGCGCTGGCCGGATCGCGCAGATACGCCGCCCAGGCCACTTTCCACTGGCACAGCGACGACTCAGGCTGACTGGTGAACGATTCCGCGCACGTGCGGTACAGCGTCTCAGCGGCCTCCGGCTGTTTCTGCGAGACATCGTAGGACGCTGCAGACACGAGCGCCTGCATGCGCCAGGTTGACTGCGGATAGGACGCCGAGAGCCGCTCGAGCGCCGCGTTCATCTCATCGATCCGATCGAGCCGCCGTGCGGATTCCAGCAGATAGTAGAGGCGCTCCGCTTCTGCTTCCGGCGCCGACGCCTGGAAGGAATTCAATTGGCGAGTAAGCAGGCCGTAGTCACGCGCCTGGTATCGTGCAACGCCGATGCGAACGCGCGCCAGGTCCAAGTCGGCGCCGCTCAGTCTGCGGGACCACGGCGGCCAATTCTTTCGCGGCGCGGGCGCGGTCGCCGCCTTCCAACAGCTTCAGGCCGCGCGCCAGCAGTCGCTCGAGGATCGGGAGTGGCATAGCGCGCCAACGCGTCTTCGGCGGCGTCGCCTCTTTCGCGAGCGGATAGTCGACATAGATCTTCTGATAGTGCGCCGCCGCCATCGCGACGTTTCCATCCGCTTCATAGGCGCGCGCCAGCAGCAGCTCCGCCTGAGGCTCGGCGAGATCGGCACGATGCTGCTCAACCAGCGCCACTGCTTTCGCCGGCTGGCCGGCTTCGAGAAACACGTTCGCCTGCAGCACGGTCGCTTGGCCGACCAGCGGCGATGCGGGACTGAATCGCCACACCGGCTGCAGATCCTTTCTCGACGTTCGAAAATTCCCGCAACTCCGATTCCGAGACGGCGCTCAGGTACGCGACGTAGTCGCCCAACTGCGGCAGGCGTTTCTCGGCGGCGCGCAGATGCTGGAGCGCATCACCGAATTGGCGCTGTTCGATTTCCACGGAGCCGAGCGCCAAAAGCGCCAAGCGCCCCGCTCCGGTCTCGGGGATGCAGGTTCGCAAAACGCAGCAGCGCGGCACGACTTCTTGCGTTGGGTGTCTTGCGATAGGTGGCTGCCAGCGTGTCGAGCGACTGCGCGGACACAGCCATTGCGCACAGCCGCAACCACCAACGCGGCGGCTTGCCGAACTCTAAACCAGCGGACCCGGATAATCGGGGCCAAGTAACGCCACCTCATCATTCGCAAGCGTGTGCACCAGTTCTAAATGAAGATAATCCGGCATTTCGCCGGGGTTCGAAAGAAAGTCGCGACGAAACATTTCGCGCGCGCTGTCGATTTCGGATTTGAGCGAGCGCGTACAAATCGCGCGCCGCGCGCCCGGCCTTCACGTTTTCCGATTTGTACAGCCTGATTTCCGCCACCTGCGAGCGCGCGAAGCGCTGCGCTCTGCGACGCAGGGTCGGATCTCCTTCGATCATTGACCAGCCCGTTGGCCGGCTGCGGGCGCGCAATCTTCGAGTACGGCGCCGGCCACCGCGGCCAGCAGCTCCAAAGCGTCGGTCTGCAGGGCGCCCGGCCCAGCGTCGGCGTACAGCATCGCGACAATCACGTATCGCGCGGTGGTGATCGGAAAAAGATAAAACCTGCCGTCCGGCGATTCGCCCAGCAATTCGGCGATCGGGCGGGACATCTCTCCCCGCGTCCGCATCGCGACGACGGTGTCACGCGTCTCCACTGCGCTCTGAAACGCGGGCGCCGAATCCAGCGGAATGTCTTCCACACGACGTGTCAGGTTCGCGCCGGCCAGATGCAGCGTGTTTCCCTGCATGGTGAACAATGCAACACGGCCTGCAAAATTCGACGCGCGCCTCGATCAAAAGCTCGATCCACTGTTCGCTGCGCAAGCGCAGGCGCACCGCGCGATTCAACGCGGCGATGTCCTTGGATTCGCGCGCTGCCAACACCTGCTCCAGGCGCTCGAAGTGCTGCTGTGCGATGTCCAATTGTTCGCGCAAGCTGTCGTGGACATCAGCCAAGGCGCTCACTGATCTATTCGTTCATTGTGCCGGACGTCAATACTATTGTATCGACTAAACTCCGCCCGTCGACGCTAAGAGAAAGTACTTAGCGTTCAGGACGGATCGGCAGCAGCATCCCGGTGAGCCGCACCTGCCTGCGGCCGCTGGTCAACTCGAGAACGATGCGGCCGTCGGGCTGGCTGGAGCCTTGGCCCGGCCAGCGTGTCCAGACCCTGCGTGACCTGGAGATCGGAGAGCACCAGCCGCGGGATCCCGGCCGCGGACGCGACGCGATACGATCCCGCGATCTCGCGGACCAGCGTGTCCGGCGCCAGCAGATTCGCGGCCCTCGAAAGTTCCCGTGCGACCGGATGTTGAGCAGCAGGCTCGGCCCGATGCCGCTGGTTTCGAGTTCGCCGTCGATGTCCAGACGCCCGTTGCGGTACTCCAGATTTTCGATGTTGCCCGTCAGCTGATAGGCGGGCGCTGGCCCCGCACGCTCGAGCGCCACTTCGCCCGTGGCGAGCATCTGGTCCTGCCGCCACTCGAGATCAGACAGCTGCAATGTTCGCGTCCGTCCCACAACAGGTGCGCGCGCAGATCGCCCATCGGCACGTCGCTGTTCAGCAACGCTCCACACGTGAATGGTAGCCTCCACCTTGCGCTCGGCCAGCCATGCCGGAAGCTGCGCCTTGCGCAGGCGGAAGGTGCGGGCCAGAAATCCCTCGTCGCGGCTCAGCGTCGGCATCATCAGCCGCTCCAGTTCCGCCAGCTTCAGCTCCGGAATCATCCAGGCGCAACACGATGCGGACGGCACGGCCAGCCGGATCGTAGCGATAGCTGCCTTCGAGCGCAACGTGCCCGCGCGCGCGCGAATTGCAGTCATCTGAATCTGGCCGCGCTTCATCTCGACCGAGGCCGACGCCAGCCGGACCGGCGACGCCAGGCCGGGAATCTCCAGCACCGCGTTCTGCAATTCATATTTGCCGGACCAGACGCCCGGGCGATCGTCGTGCCGGTCAAACGCGATCCAGCCTTTCCAGTCCCCTTGCCGCAGTGTACCCAGCACCGGAATGGGCGGAGCGTCGACCACATGCTCGGTGCTGTATTCTACCTCCGCGATGGTCAACTGAGAAGTCGCGATCTTGAACGCGGTGTGGCTGCCGTCGAACGCGTATTGGCCGTCGATCTGGGCGGTCTGGCGATTGTCCAGCCGCACGCTCACCGGATCGAGCGACACTTCGTTGTTGGTGAACAGCAAGCGCGCCGAATCGAACTCCAGCCGAACCGGCGCGTGGGAATTTCACGGACGCGTTCTCCAACGCCAGCTCGCCTTCCAGCCCGCTTCGACTCGAATAGCCGATGTCGCCGTCGATCTTGCCGTCCACCTGCACGTCGGGCGCGAAGCGGCGCACCCATGTGACGCGCGGTTTCCACCAGCGAGGCGGCGGGAGATCGCGAAACACGATGCTCGACAGCCCATTTCGGCAGACGAAAGGTAATCGCCCATGCCGAGCTTGATCGAGACCGGCTCGGCCTGCGCCTTCCGGCGCCGACAGTTGCGATGTCCAGCTTTCGTGCCGCGCAAGTCGATCAGGCCGGCGTAGCGCATGGTCCAGCCTTCGCCGTGCGGCGGCATCAGGTCCCAGCGATGAATATCTTTGATGTTCAGGCTGCCCGTGATGGCGAGTTTGGATAGCGGCCCGGCGAGCGACGCCTCGGCGGTCGCGAAGCCGTGCACACCCAGGTCGCGCGCATTGAAAAGGCGCACCACTTCGGATATCGCGGTGCGCTCCAGATGCATCCCCATGTTGAGCTGATCTTCGCCGCCCGGCGCCGGAACGCAGCAGGCCGCGCGCGCTGAGTTGTCCGAACGTCGGAGTGCCCGCGATCGGTGCGGGCGGGCATGCCGGAAAATCGGATCACCAGTTCGCCGCGTTCGTTCGGATAAACATCCACGTCGGCGTCGCTGATGTAGAACACGGACTTGGTGTCGCCGAACTTGAAATTCAGGCGGCCTCCGCTGATCTGAATGTCGGGCACGAGTGTGGCGGCGCGGGCTCGCAGGGCCGGCAGGCCGATCGAGCAGCGGTTGGATGTTCCAGGGGCCGGCCTGCGTCTTCACCAGGTTCACGCTGGGCGAATCGAGATACAGGCTGGAGAACGCCAGCTTGCCTGCGCAGCAGGCTGGTCAAGCGGACGCGCGCGCGCATCGATTCCACGTACGCGAACGGCTCGATCCCGGCGCCGGGTCGCCTCGTCGATCAGCACGTCGCTCCACCGTGAAGCCCGGACCCGTGAACAGATTCAGGTGGACCTCGCCGATGTGTACCGGCCGGTTGAGCGCCGCTTCGAGCGCGGCCTGAATTTGCGGGCTCGAACCGATCGGCTCGCAGAAACGGCGCCACGGACCCGGCCGCCAGCACAACCAGCAGAACGATGATGAGCGTGCGCCGCAGAGTTTTCATGGTTCGGTGCGCCAGCAACTCGGCGTACGCTGCGGGATCGTCGACGTCGGTGACCACCGCGGAGTCGGCCACTTCGACGTAGCAAGGTCTGGCTGACGTAGCGATGGATCACGTCGCTGGCCTTGCGCGTCTGGCGGGAGCGCGAGCAGCTCGGCGATCAAAGGACGCGCGATGCAACACCGGATGCCCGTGCTCGCCGGCGTAAGTGGGCACGGTCACCGGGAGCGCGCTCAGTTCGGAAGCGGGCCGCCAAGGTTTCGAGCGTGGAAATTTCGAGGTGCGGATGATCCACCGGGCGGAACATCACCGCTTCGGCATCGGCCGGCACCGCCGCTGAGTCCGCACTGCAGCGAGCTGAGCATGCCGCGTTCGGGATCGGGATTCACCGCGAAGACGGCGTCAGAGGCGCGCTCGATTCCGGATCGAATCCGGCGGCGTGGTCGCCGACCACGACCACGACGGGCTCGCAGACGCCGGAGAACAACCGGATCAGCCGATCGAGAAAAGTTTCATCCTGTAAGCGAAGCAGCGCCTTGGGGCTGCCCATGCGCCGCGACGCGCCACCGGCGAGGATCAGGCCGGCGATGGAAGCAGAGTTCACTTGAGAACGGCTCGCGACTCCTCGGTCGCGAAGATCGACTTGGCCAGCCGTCGCCACTCCGATTCCGGCGCGCGCCGCACCGCGATCATTTCGCCGACTACGGAAATCGCGATCTCTTCCGGCGTGATGGCGCCGATCTCGAGGCCCATGGGCGCGAAGGTCCGCTCGAAGGCCGAGCGTTCGCGAAGCCTTCCTTTTCGAGCTCCTTCACCACGCCGATCACTTTGCGCTTGCTGCCGATCATGGCGATGTACTTGGCGTTGGTTCCCACGGCCCAGCGCAGCACGCGCATGTCGTCGCGATGGCCGCGCGTGACGATGATCATATAGCTGGTGTCGCGGATGTTGAGCTTCGGAAAAACTTCCTCGTACTCTTCGGCGAAGATTTCGTCGGCCTCCGGAAACCGGTCGCGATTGGCGAAGGCTTCGCGGTTGTCCACCACGACGGTGGCGAAGCCGGCCAGCGTGGCGATCTTCGAAATGCTTTTCGAAATGTGTCCGGCGCCGAAGATAAACGCGCGGGGCTGAGGCACCACCGGCTCGACGAAAACGCTCAATTGGCCTCCGCAGATCAGTCCATTGTCGTACGCGGCGTCCTGGCCGAGGCTGAAATTCATGTGGCGCGGCGCGCTCTTCCTGCATGACTTCGCGGGCGGCGTTCCAGACTTCGGCCTCGACGCACCCGCCGCCGATGGTCCCGAGCATGGAGCCGTCCTCGCGCACCAGCAGCTTGGCGCGATTCGTAGCTGGGAATGGAGCCGTTCACCTGCACGATGGTGGCGAGCGCGCATTTCTGGCCGAGGCGGCGCAGCCGGACCACTTCCTCGTAGATATCCATTCGTCTGAATTATACCGTGATAGGGGGACACTTCATGAAGGCCGTCATCTTCGACTTGGGCAACGTGCTGGTGCCGTTCGATTTCAAACGCGCCTACTCCCGGCTTGCGCCGCTGATTTCTTGCGAGACCCATGAAATCCCCACGCGCCTCCGCTCCACCGATCTGATCCACCGCCTCGAGACCGGCAGAATCGAGCCGCCCCGCTTCGTCGAAGAACTCGGCGCCCTGCTCGGCTTCCGACTTACGTATTCGGAATTCTGCGAACTGTGGAGCAGTGTGTTCATGGTGGAACCTCTGGTACCGGAAGCCCTGGTAGCTTCGCTTGCCAGCACCTACCGGTTGGTGGTGTTGTCGAACACGAATGCCATTCACTTCCCGATGCTGCGCGCCAATTATCCCATCCTCGGCCACTTCCATTCGTTCGTGCTGTCCTACGAAGTCGGCGCTTGCAAACCTTCTCCCGTTATCTATCAAGAGGCCATCCGGCAGGCCGGCTGCGCGCCCGGCGAGTGCTTTTTCACCGACGACATCGCGCTCTACGTGGAGGCCGCCCGCGAACATGGCATGGAAGCGGTTCAATTCGAATCCGCCGCCCAGATTGAGCGCGAGTTGCGGGCACGGGGCACCCTGTAGCCGAGGCCCCGCCCGAGTCCGCATTAAAATTTTGACAATTTTTGTATTGACAACGCCGGGGCTTTTACCTAGAGTTGTTCCAATACTCTTCAGGGGGAGGGGTGCAGATGGAGAGATGGGCTCCGTCGGAAGTACTCGTCTTGCGACTTAACGAGTCGCTGCGCTGCTATCGCTCCGCCACTTCTCCCTCCCAGCTTACGCCCGAAAGGACCACTCAATGATTAGTCGCCTTGTCAGCGGTATACCTTTGCGCCTGCGATCCGCCTGTTTGCTCGCCGGTGTCCTAACGCTCGCGGCTGTGTGCGTGTTTGCGCAAACCGAAGCCAACGTTTCCGGCACGGTGAGCGATCCTTCCGGCGCCAAGGTCGTCGGCGCCATTGTGTCGGCCCAAAACACCGCCAATGGTGTTGTGACTACCGCCCCGACCAACAATGCTGGCATTTACACGATGCCTTCGTTGCAGCCCGGCAACTACAATTTCACAGCGGAACATCCCGGCTTTCGTAAGGCCGTGATCAACGACGTAGTGCTGCAGACCGGCACGGTGCTGGTGCTGAACATGGGACTCGAGCTGGGGCAGACGACGGAGACGGTCGAGGTCCAGGCCACCGCCACGGCGGTCAACGCCACCAGCGCCTCGGTGGGCAGCGTCGTGGATGGCAAGCGGCTTCTCGATCTCCCGCTGACAGGCCGAAGCGCGTACAACCTGCTGCTCACGCAGCCGGGCGTGCAACTAGGAACCAACTTCCATTTGAACGGTAACCAGGGCACCTCGGTCAACTTCACAATGGACGGCGTCACTGCCATGGACAATCTCCACAACAGCGCGTTCTACCTCTATAGCAACGTGGTCAGCGTAGATCGCGCCGAGGAGTTCCGCGTGGTGACTTCAGCCGCCGACGCCGAATATGGCCGCGGTTCCGGCCAGGTGCAGATGGTGTCGCGCGCCGGCACCAATCGCTTCCAGGGCAGCGTGTACTACGAAGTGCGCAACGAGGTCTTCAACGCGAATACGTTCTTCAACAACGCTCAGGGAAGCGATGCCAACGGCGACCCTCTGGCGAAACGCAGCCAGCTCAAGGAGAATCGTTACGGAGTGCGCTGGGGTGGACCTCTGAGGAAGAACCAGACCTTCTTCAACGGCATCTACGAGCCGTACAAGACCCGCAACTTCACCACTCGCAACAGCCTCGTATACACTACCGCGGCGCGTAACGGCATCTTCCGCTTCTACCCGGGCGTGCAGAACCAGAACTATGGTCAGACGAACCCGGCAGTGGACATCGCCGGCAACCCTGTCGCTCCGGCAGGCGCAACCGGCCCGCTCCAGAGCGTCAGCGTTCTGGGCCGCGATCCAAACAAGTCGGTGGTAGACCCCACCGGCGTCATGTCGCACGTGCTGGGCTATATGCCGGCGCCCAACAATTTCCGTTTTGGCGATGGATTGAATACCGCCGCCTACACCTGGAACCAGCCGACGCCCGTCAACTTCGAGCTGTACGAGGGCCGCATTGACCACTTGTTCAACGACAAGCACAGGATCGCGATCACCCTCAGCCAGCAGTCCTACCACAGCTACAACGTCGCTTCGCCGCCACCTTTCCCGGATGTGCCGGGTAACTCGGACCCCACTGAGACCACTACCTACAGCGTCGCTCTTACCAGTGTCCTAAAGCCCAACCTGTTGAACGATGCGCGAGTCGGCATTTTCCGGTATCGAACCATTGTCCAGGCGCCTTACGAACTTCCTCAGGCCGGCTCTGAAACCGAGGAGCAACGCAAGAATTATCTGTCACCGATCAACGGCTATCTCGCGGTCGTGAATCCGACCAGCAACGTCACCACTCCCTACACCCCGTCTGGCTTGGGTGGCTTCCCCGGCAACTTCCTCAATCCGAGCTACCAGTGGAGCGACACGATGACTTGGATCAAGGGGCGACATTCCTTCAAGGGCGGCGTCACCCTACGGTATATTTCGCTAGCCGGTTTCGACTTCGGAAGAGGTCCGGTACCGCTGGTCTCGATCGGAGGTCCCCCGCTCCAGCCCGCCACCAATATCAGCAACGGCTCGAACCCGATCCCGGGCATCGGCCAGAACGCCACGCGCGCGACGAATCTTCTATACGATTTGACTGGCTCAACGTTGGCCGCCCAGCAGGTCAATCTGTCCCCCGGCGGGGCGAATCCGGTGTTCATTCCGGGCTTGCTGCCCTATCGCGAGTGGCACCAGAACGAATACAGCTGGTTCTTCAAAGACGATTTCAAGGTGTCGCCCTCGCTGACATTGAATCTCGGCGTACGCTGGGAACTGTACCAGGTTCCAACCGAAGCGCAGGGCAAAATGTTGGCGCCTATTGGCGACGGTGGCGCGGCCTTTGGCATCTCGGGAACAAACTTCGGCGCCTTGTTCAATCCCGGCGCCACGGGCGGCTCGCCAGACGATAATCGAAGCGATTGGAAAGGGAACGACCAACCCCAACCGCAGTCTCTACAACGGCGACCACAACAACTTCGCACCGGCCGTGGGTCTCGCCTGGAACGTTCCCGGTGAAGGCCTCTGGAGGTTGCTTGAGCGGCGGCAAAGATAAGATGACAGTCCGCATCGGTTACGGCATCGGTTTTCAGCGCTAACCCGATCGGACGTCGTCAACACGGGCTCCGGAGCAGAACCCGGGCATTCCGAAATCGATACGAGTCTGACGTCCACGAATCTCAGCAACCTCAAGCTGCCGGTGCTGCCAACTGGCGTGCCGCTGACTCCCATTCCCCTAACCGGAACGGGTTCACACACCCAATGCTGTATGCGTTCGACAGAAACCTGCGTGCGCCGTACATTCAGAACTACAACTTCACCATCACCCGCGCTCTCACCAACGACATAACGCTGAATGTGGCTTATGTGGGAAGCAAGAGCAGCAAGCTGACTCGCTCGGTGAACACCAACGAGGTCAACATTTTCGAGAACGGCATTTTGGATGCTTTCAAGGTCGTTCAGGCCGGCGGCGATTCTCCGCTGATCGATCAGATCTTCAGCACCAGCTATTCGGCGGTAAAAACGGCCGGAAGCGGCTCCAACTACGTCCGCACCAACAGCGCGACCCAGGGCTTCTTCGCCAACAACAATCCGGGCGGTTTCGCGAACTATATCAGCACCACCAACGCGCTGAGCAGCGTGGTCGGAGGGCTGCTGCTAAACGCCAAATTGCCGCTGAATTCGGTGGTCGCCAATCCTCAATTCCTGAACACGTACCTGATCGGCAACTTCAGCAGCGCCACCTACAATTCCTTGCAGGTCGAACTCAATAAGCGCTTCTCGAAGGGCTTCAATTTGCAGACCAGCTACGTTTGGTCTCACAACCTCGGAGACACCGAGGGCGATGGCTCCGGTTCCACGGTTCAGGGCGGAGTGGCGGACGGTTATCGCACGCTTGCGCAATCGGAAGCTCGACAAGCGGCCGCTGAGCTTCGACTACCAGAGCGTTTTCAAAATCAACGGGCTGTATGAGCTGCCCTTCGGCCGTGGCAAGCTGGTCGGCAGAAATGCCCCAGGCTGGCTGGATCGCGTCATCGGCGCCTGGCAGGTGGGTGTGGTGGGATTGTTCTATTCGGGACAACCACTCACATTCGATGCGCAGAACACGATTAACACCGCCAACGCCGCGGTCAATGCTGGGGGAAGCTCGGCTGACTTTACCGCCCAATTGATCGGTGCACTTCCGGGCAACGGGGTACAGAAGGTCGGTAACGGCGTCGTCTACTTCAATGGACTCAAGCAAGTCAACGATCCGTCGATTTCCTTCATCGGCAGCTCCACTCTCCAGGCCCTCTCCACCCTCAAAGCCATTACCGACGCCAGTGGCAAACCGATTCTGGTGAACCCACTTCCAGGCCAATTGGGCTTCCTCGCTGGCGGAGTCCTCCGTGGCCCCGGCGCCAAATCGATGAACCTGAACATCATCAAACGAGTCCGAGTCACTGAGCGGATCACGCTGCAGATTGGCGCTACAGCCGACAACGTCACCAATACCCCGATCTTCGGTGATCCGACTATCGACATCAACAGCACCAACTTTGGCCGCATCACCAGCGCGACCGGCAATCGCGTGATCGTGCTGCAAGGCCGCGTAAACTTCTAGCTCAGTTCGGTCCCTTCGTTCCAAAGGCCGTTCGGGAAATCCCAGACGGCCTTTTTCTTTTCCCGCGCGATTTTTTCCGGTCCATCTCATTTTCTACTGCCTTTACAGTATTTCTCTACTGCCCTTCCGGGATTGCTCGGCCCCCTACAATCCATTAGATTTGCTCCTAACCGCTGTGGCAGGGGACGCGCCGACCCATCCGGCGCACCCCTTGCTCACGGCTAATTTGGCCGGGGTGCTGCATGACAGGGGAAGCAGCATCTGGTTGGGGCCTTTGATTCAGTACAACTTTGCTCGAAAGGACAGACCCATGAACCGCCTTGTCAGCGCTGCTGCCGTAGAGACGCCCGCGTTCGCGCGATCTGCTGCCGTTATGATCGGCCTCCTGCTTCTGAGCGCCACGCTTGTACTGGCGCAGACGGAAGCCAATGTTTCCGGCACCGTAACCGATCCTTCCGGCGCCAAAGTGGTAGGCGCCATAGTGACGGCGCTCAACTCCAGCACCGGCATCATCACCACCGCGCCGACCAACAATGCCGGCGTCTACACCATGCCATCGCTTCCGCCCGGCAACTTACAATTTCACCGCCGAGCAACCCGGCTTTCGAAAGGCGGTGATCAACGACGTCGTGCTGCAAACCGGCACGGTGCTGGTGCTGAACATGGGTCTCGAACTCGGCCAGACGACGGAAACGGTCGAAGTCCAAGCCACCGCAACCGCGGTGAACGCCACCAGCGCCTCGGTGGGCAGCGTGGTGGACGGCAAGCGGCTCCTCGATCTGCCGCTCGACCGGCCGCAGCGCCTACAACCTGCTGCTCACGCAGCCCGGCGTGCAACTGGGAACCAACTTCTATCTGAACGGCAACCAGGGCAGCTCGGTCAACTTCACCATGGACGGCGTCACCGCCATGGACAATCTCCACAACAGCGCGTTCTATCTGTACAGCAACGTGGTCAGCGTAGATCGCGCCGAGGAGTTCCGCGTGGTCACCTCCGCCGCCGACGCCGAATACGGCCGCGGCTCCGGCCAGGTCCAGATGGTCACGCGCGGCGGCACCAACCGCTTCGTCGGCAGCGTGTACTAGGAAGTGCGCAACGCCGTATTCAACGCCAACGACTTCTTCAACAATCTGCAAGGACACGCCGCGCAGCTCAGTTGAAAGAAAATCGCTACGGGGTACGCTTCGGCGGACCTCTCAGGAAGAATCAGACCTTCTTCAACGGCATCTACGAGCCGTACAAGACGCGCAACTTCACCACGCGCAACAACCTGGTCTATACCGCTTCGGCGCGCAACGGGATCTTTCGTTTCTACCCCGGCGCTCAGAACCAGAATTACGGGCAGGCGAATCCGGCAGTCGATCTCCAAGGCAACCCGATCCAGCCGACCGGCGCAACGGGCCGCTTCAGAGCGTCAGCGTGCTGGGCCGCGATCCGAACTACGCGGTCGTCGATCCCACCGGCGGCATGGCGCACGTGCTGGGCTATCATGCCGCTGCCCAACAATTTCCGCTTCGGCGACGGCTTGAACACCGCAGCCTACACCTGGAACCAGCCCACGCCGGTGAACTTCGAGCTGTACGAAGGCCGCATCGATCACCTGTTCAACGACAAGCACCGCATCGCGATCACGCTCAACCAGCAGTCCTATCACAGCTACAACGTGGCCACGCCGCCGCCGTTCCCGGACGTGCCGGGCAATTCGGATCCCACCGAGACCACGCACCTACAGCGTGGCTCTCACCAGCGTCCTGCGGCCCAATCTGCTGAACGATGCGCGCGTCGGAGTCTTCCGCTATCGCACCATCGTCCAGGCGCCGTACGAGATTCCGCAAGCCGCCGGTGCGCACGAAACCGACGAGCAGCGCAAGAATTACTTGACCCAGGTACAGCGGCACGCGCGCCATCGTCAATGCCGACCAGCAACGTCAGCACGCCCTTATGGAGCAACTGGCGGAATCCCCGGCAACTACCTCGACCCGACCTATCAGTGGAGCGACACGCTTGACTTGGATCAAGGGCAAGCACTCCTTCAAGGGCGGATTCACGATCCGCTACATCTCGCTAGCCGGTTTCGATTTCGGCGCGAGCAACCGATGCCGATCGTCCAGCATCGGAACCCGCCTACCAGGCCGCTCACCAACATCAGCACCGGCTCGAACGCCGATTCCGGGCATCGGCCAGAACGCCACCGCCGCCGCCAATCTGTCTATACGATCTGACGGGACCGACTCTGGCGGCTCAACAGGTGAATCATCTCGCCCGGCGGAACGATCCCGAGTTCCTGCCCGGCCTGCTACCCTATCACGAGTGGCACCAGAACGAATATAGTTGGTTCTTCAAAGACGACTTCAAGGTAACGCCTTCGCTGACGCTGAACCTCGGCGTGCGCTGGGAGCTGTACCGCGTTCCGACCGAAGCCCAGGGCAAGATGCTGGCGCCGGTCGGCGATGCGCGGTTCGGTCTTCGGTATTTCGGGAACGAACTTCGGCGCATTGTTCAATCCCGGCGCGACGCGGCGGCTCGCAGACCGTGATCCAAGCCATCGGCGCGGGAACCAACAATCCGGGCCGTGACGCTTTACAACGGCGACCGGAACAATTTCGCCCCTGCCCTGGGTCTGGCCTGGAACGTGCCCGGCGACGGTTTCTGGCGATGGCTGAGCGGCGGCAAGGACAAGATGACCGTTCGCATGGGCTACGGTATCGGCTACCAACGCTTGCCGATCGGCGCTGTCAACACCGCATCCGGACAGCAACCAGGCTTCCACAGAAATCGACCACCAGCTTAACCTCCACCAATCTCGGCAACGTGAAGCTTCCAGTCTTGCCCGCCGGCATACCGCTGACACCGGTTGCCGCTGCTCGGCCCCGGATCGCACACCCAAACGCATGTATGCATACGATCGAAACCTGCGCACCCCATATTCGCAAAACTACAACTTCACCATTACGCGCGCTTTGACCAACAACATCACTCTGAACTCGGCCTATGTCGGGAAGCAAGAGCAGCAAGCTGGCTCGCGCCGTCGACACCAACGAAGTCAACATTTACGAGAACGGCCTTCTGGATGCGTTCAAGACCGTTCAGGCGGGGCGGCGCTCGCCGCTGATCGACCAGATCTTCTGCTCCGCTCGGCCGGAAGCGCCGGCAGCGGCTCGAACTTTGTCCGCACCAACAGCGCCACACAGGCTTTTTCGCCAACAACAACCCGGGCGGCTTCGCGAACTATCATCAGCACCACCAACGCGCTCGGGCGGCGTGGCGGGCAACCTGCTGAAAACCGCCAACCTGCCGCTTGAACTTCATCGTGGCCAATCCGCAGTTCCTGCACACGTACTTGATCGGCAACTTCGGCAACGCGACCTACAATTCGCTGCAGGTCGAAGTCAACAAGCGCTTCTCGCAAGGCTTCAACATGCAGTCCAGCTATGTGTGGTCGCACAACCTCGGCGACATCTCGCGGCGACTCCAGCGGCAGAGCCTTGGGAGGAATTCAGGACAGCTTATCGCACCCTGCGCAATCGACACCTGGACAAAGGCCCGTTGAGCTTCGACTACCAGAGCGTTTTCAAAATCAACGGCACTTTAGGAACTGCCCTTCGGCCGCGGCAAGTTGGTCGGCAGAAATGCGCCGGGCTGGCTGGACCGCATCATCGGCGATCCTGGCAGGTTGGCGCTGTCGGCTGTTCTATTCCGGCCGGCCGCTCATTTTCACCGCGCAGAACACTTTCAACACGCTGGCCGATACGCGGGTCGTCAGCGGACTTCTACGGCGCAACTGGTCGGCGCTGGTCCGGGTAATGGTGTGCAACGAGTCGGACAACGGCGTGGTCTACTTCAACGGACTGCAGCAAGTGAACGATCCGTCCGTCGACTTCCTGCGACAGCGCGGCGCTTCAGGACCTCTCCACTCTGAAGGCCATCACGGATGCCAACGGCAAGTCCGGTTCTAGTAAACCCACTTCCCGGCCGACTTTGGGTTCCTGGGCGAGCGGCTTCTTCCGCGGCCCCGGCGCCAAGTGGCTGAACGTGAACCTCGATCAAACGCATCCGGATCACCGAGCGCATCACGTTGCAGTTCGGCGCTACCGCCGACAACGTCACCAACACACCGATCTTCGCCGACCCGAACATCGACATCAACAGCACCACTTTCGGCCGCATTACCAGCGCGACCGGCAATCGCGTGATCGTGCTGCAAGGCCGTGTGAACTTCTAAGTTTGACGTCCGGTTCCTTCGTGCCAAAGGCCGTCCGGCGAAAGCCCGGCGGCCTTTTTCTTCACGCGCTCAGTTCTCCGTCGGAACCCTTCGCTACTGTCATTCACGGACGTCCTCTACTGCCCTTCCGGGATTGTTCGACCCCGTGACTGCTTGTAGATTTTTTCCTAACGCTGTGGCAAGGGACGCGCCGACCCATCCGGCGCACCCTTTGCTCACAGCGATTTTGTTCAGGGCTGTCGCGACTCATTCCTTTTCCAACCCATCGTCCTGATCTCGATTCAGCGCTCCTGATCTCTTTGCGCGCGCCTGGTACCCGTTCAGCCGGCTCCCTACCGTCCTGCCTCCCACTTCTTTGGCGGAATTCCGCGAGGCTGCTGGTGCCGATTCGGGATGTTCATCTAGTGCCGCCTGGCCTACAGTTATTCGGTAACGCTTTGTGAACCGGTGCGGGATCAGGGTTGCGCGCCGGAGATTGTCGCCGGCCGCGCGCCGGCGCCTAACTAGGGGACTCGAAATTTTCGTGAATCGCCACGTGTCGCGCTTAAAGATTCTTCCAAGCCGAAAGGACAACTCCATGCCGTATCGCCTCGTCAGCCTCATCGGAATCCTTCTACTTGCTGCCGTGTTGTGCGTCGCTCAGACCAACGCGACACTCTCCGGCTCAGTGACGGACCCGACTCGCGCGGCCATCGTCGACGTCACCGTCTCGGCCGTCAACACCGCCACCGGCGCCGTCAGCACCACGCAAACCAACCAGGCCGGCGTCTATGTGTTCGCGTCCCTGCCGTCCGGCAACTACACGCTCAGCGCCGAGCACATGGGCTTTCGAAAAGCGCAAATTACGAACGTCGTGCTGGAAGTCGGATCGCGATTGAACGTCAACCTGTCGCTCGAACTCGGCCAGACCACCGAGTCGGTTGAGGTTCAGGCGTCCGCGACTTTGCTAAATACTTCCAGCGCCACCATTGGCGACGTCGTCAACGGGAAAAAACTCCTGGACCTGCCACTGGCCGGCCGCAGCGCCTACGATCTGCTGACAACACAGCCGGGCGTCATCAGCGGCAGCAACTTCGTACTGAACGGCAATCGCGGCGGCAGCGTGAACTTTACCATGGACGGCATCAACGCCCAGAATAATCTTCTCAGCGGTTCGTTCTTTCTGTACAGCAACGTGGTCAGCGTGGACCGCGCCGAAGAGTTCCGCGTGGTCACCTCTCCGGCCGACGCCGAGTACGGCCGCGGCTCCGGCCAAGTGCAGATGATCACTCGCGGAGGCACCAACGAATTTCACGGCAGCGCGTTCTATGAGCATCGCAACACCGCCCTGAACGCCAACGACTGGATCAACAACTCGCAGGGCATCGACCCCATCTCCGGCGAGATGGTGGCGCCGCGCGACATCCTGATCCAGAACAACTACGGTGTTCGCTTCGGCGGCCCTCTCAGAAGAAACAAGACGTTCTTCAACGGCATCTGGGAGCCCTACAAGCAGCGCGCGAAAAATTCTTACACCGCCACTGTCCTGACTCCGGAAGCGCGCAACGGAATTTTCCGCTTTTTCCCCGGCGTGCGCAATGGCAACGTCGAGTCGTCCGTGCCGACCGTGGATTTGCAGGGCAACCCGCTACAGCCGGCTGGCGCCACCGGCCCGCTGCAAAGTGTCAGCGTGTTCGGCCGCGACCCGGTCCGGCCCGCGTTCGATCCAACCGGCGTGGTGGCGCACAACCTCGGCTTCATGCCGCTGCCGAACAGCTATCGCGTGGGTGATGGCTTGAACACCGCCGGCTACACCTGGAGCCGACCGCGCCCGATCAACTTCGAGCTGTACGAAGGCCGTGTCGACCACATGTTCAACGACAAGCACCGCATCTCGCTGGTGCTGAACCATCAGGCCTTCCATAGTTTCAACGTCGCCACGCCGCAGCCTTATCCTGCCGTTCCGGGCCAGGTGGATCCCACCGAAACCACGCAATACAGCGCTGCTTTAACCAGCGTGTTCCGCCCCAATCTGTTGAACGATCTGCGATTCGGCGTCTTCCGCCCGCGCACGCTGGTTCTGACTCCTTACGACAAGAATCAGCCAGGCGCCGAGGGCCTGCTCCCGCTCAATAGCGGCGTGCCCTATCTTCTGAACTGGGCATCCGGCAGCATCACCAGCCCGGTCGGCGGAAACGAAAGCAACTATATTGCACCGGTCTACCAGTTTGGCGACAGCATGACGTGGGTAAGGGGCCGGCACTCGTTCAAAGGCGGAGCCACGGTGCGCCTCATCTCCGACTCCGGCTACGATGCTTTCTCTGTGGTGCCGCGTGTGCAGCTTGGCCAGAGCTTCATCATACCGGCGCGAAACATCAGCACCGGCGACGCCATCCCCGGCCTCGGCCAGAATGCGACCCAAGCCACCAACCTGTTAATCAACCTGACCGGCACCATTCAGTACGCCTATCAAGTAAATAACTCCGACGGCGGCACGAATCCGGTGTTCAAGCCCGGATTGCAGCGTTATCGCGAATGGCATCAGAACGAGTTTAGCTGGTATTTCAAGGATGATTGGAAGGTAACGCCGTCGTTGACGTTGAACCTCGGCATCCGGTACGAGCTGTATTTCGCCCCCACCGAAGCTCAGGGCAAAATGATCACCCCGGCAGGCGGCGGGGCCGGTGCGTTCGGCGTCTCAGGCTCCACCTTCGCAGACGGCGAGTTTCAGCCGGGATCCCTCAATGGTTCGCCGACAGAAGTCATCAACGTCGGCGAGGGCACGGCCAATCCGAATATCCCGCTCTACAACACCGATCGCAACAACTTTGCACCCGCCGTCGGCTTTACCTGGTCGCTGCCCTGGTTCGGCAAAGACAAGACCGTCATCCGTGCTGGCTACGGGATCGGCTACGAGCGCCTTCCGATCTACCTCACGCACAACAACGCCGGATTAGAGCCGGGCCTGTCGGAGACCAGCGTGGTTTACACCTCCACTAACCTGGGCAACCTGAATCTGCCGGTGCAGCCCAGCGGCGACGCCTTGTCGGTGGTGCCGCTGCTCGGCACCGGTTCGCACAGCCAGACCTTGTTCGCATTCGACCGGAATCTGCGCGCGCCCTACAGCCAGAATTTCAACTTCTCCATCCAGCGCGCGCTAACCAACAGCACCTCGCTCCGAGTCAGCTACGTCGGCAGCAAAGGCAGCAAGCTGGTCCGCTCCATCGACGTCAACGAGGTGAACATTTTCGAAAACGGCCTGCTTGACGCGTTCAACACGGTACAGGCCGGCGGCGATTCTCCGCTGATCGACCAGATCTTCGCGCCACTGGCCGGAACAAAGAGCGGATCGGACTACGTGCGCGGCAGCAGCGCGACGCGGGGCTTCTTCGCCGACAGCGATCCCGGCGGATTCGCCAATTACGTCAGCAGCTCGACGGCGCTCAAGAGCACCGCCGGCCTGCTGCTCGCAACCGCCGGTCTGCCTGCGAATTTCGTGGTCGCCAATCCGCAGTACCTGCATTCGTATCTGGCCGGCAATTTCGCCAATTCCACCTACCATTCGCTGCAGATTGAAGTGAACCAGCGTTTCAACCGCGGCTTCACCTTCCAGGGCAGCTACGTCTGGAGCAAGACGCTGGGCGAAGACGAGGGCGACGGCAGCACGCTGCAGTCCAGCTATCGCACGCTTCGCAACACCAGCCTGGACAAGCACGTGCTCTCCTACGACCATCGGCACGTTGTCAAGATGAACGGCATCTACGAGCTGCCTATCGGGCGCGGCAAGACCTTCGGCCGCGATGTCAACGGATTCTGGGACCGCATCATCGGCGGCTGGCAGATCGGCGGGATCTTCTACTATTACAGCGGCTCGCCCTGGAGCATCGTCGGTCAGAACACGCTCAATGCCTACGCCCTAACCAATGCGCTCACAGCAGTTCACGCCGAACCTGGTGGGATCGCTGCCGTCGGGATCACTTTCAAAAACCCCCAGCGGCGTCGCGTATGTCACCGGCTTCAGCCAAGTCCCCGACCCTTCCATCGCCCGGATGGATGCATCGCTGCAGGGCCAGTCTACTCTGCAAGCCATCGCGTACAACGGCAGTCCCGTGCTGGTCAACGCGGCGCCCGGACAGCTCGGCACTTTGCCGCTGGGAAGCCTGACCGGACCCGGATTCTTCCAGATCGACGCCAACGTCGTGAAGCGCGTCCACATCACCGAGCGCCTGGTATTCCGGTTCGGCGCGACGGCTCGCAACCTGACCAACACGGCCAGCTTCGACAATCCGACGACGGCCAACTCCAACATCAACAGCATCAATTTCGGCCGCATCACCGGCACCAACGGCACGCCTCGCATCATCGTGTTGCAGGCCCGCTTCGAGTTTTAAGAACGCATCGCTTCTGCTCCGATCGCCGCGGCTCACTCGCTCCGAGTCCGAGCCGTGGCATTTTTTGTGCCTACCTAATTTCACCTTTCATGACAGTAACTTAGCGCTATGCCAGGACCGCCGCGTTATTTAGGTTATTGACAAGCTTACCTTTTGCAGCTTACCTTTGATCGATCGCTTTTGGTTTTGGGGAATAGTGCGCTTGGGGCAGGACCATGCGGCAGGTTGTTCCGACGGGCTGACGTCCGAAGTGTCCCTCCTCTCGCTATTCTCGCTAACATTCCACGATGAAGAGGGGTTATCTAATGTCGCATCTCCACGTGAGTGAGACTGCAATCGGCAAGTCCACCTCGGCGCGTTTGCGCCTGTTCAGCGTTCTCGCCGCGATTTTGCTGTGCTGCGCGGCCATGGTGTTCGCCCAAACTCAGGCCAGTGTTTCCGGCACCATCACCGATCCTTCCGGCGCCAACGTCGTCGACGCAACGGTTTCGGCAGTGAATGCCGCCACTGGAGCCGTCGCGACAGCTCAAACCAACGAAGCCGGCATTTACGTCTTCGCGTCCCTGGCGCCCGGCAAGTACCGCATCACCGCCGAACATCCGGGCTTCCGGCAGGCAGCGGTCAACGACATCGAGTTGAACGTGGGATCCAAGCTCACCGTCAACCTGCCGCTCGAGCTGGGGCAGACCACCGAGTCCGTCGACGTTCAAGCCAACGCCACCACTCTGAACACCTCCAATGCCACCATCGGCAACGTGGTCAATGGCAGAAAGCTTTTGGATCTTCCCCTCACCGGCCGCAGCGCCTACAACCTGGTCACCACACAGGCCGGCGTGGTCAGCGGCACCAACTTCGTTTTGAATGGCAACACCGGCAACTCCGTGAACTTCACCATGGACGGGATCAACGCCCAGAACAATCTGCTCACGGGTTCGTTCTTTCTGTATAGCAACGTTGTCAGCGTCGATCGCGCCGAAGAGTTTCGAGTAGTTACGTCTTCCGCTGATGCCGAATACGGCCGCGGCGCCGGCCAAGTGCAGATGATCACTCGCGGGGGTTCCAACGACTTCCATGGCAGCGCGTTCTTTGAACACCGCAACACGGACCTCAACGGCAACACCTGGATCAACAACTCGCTCGGCAATGACCCCGTAACCGGCGCGCCGGTTGCAGGCCGCAATATTCTGATCCAGAACAACTACGGTGTACGCTTCGGCGGTCCGCTCAAGAAGAACAAGACTTTCTTCAACGGCATCTGGGAGCCTTACAAGCAGCGCCAGGCCAATTCCTACACCGCCACGGTCTACACGCAAGCTGCGCGCGACGGCAACTTCCGCTACTTCCCGGGCGTACTCAATCAGAATGCCCAGTCCACCAACCCCGTGGTGGATTTTTTGGGCAATCCGATTACGCCGACCGGCGCCACCGGCCCGCTGGCAACCGTGAGTCTCTTCGGGCGTGATCCTACCCGGCCTGGTGGCCGATCCCACCGGCATCGTCGCTCACAACCTCGGCCTCATGCCGCTGCCCAACAATTTCCGTGTCGGCGACGGCCTGAATACCGCCGGCTTTACCTGGACGCGTCCGATTCCGGTCAACTTCCAATTGTATGAAGGACGCATCGATCACCTGTTCAGCGAGAAGGAACGAGTGACTTTGACGCTCAACCAGCAGTCCTATCACAGCTACAACGTGGCCACGCCGCAACCTTATCCTGCAGTTCCCGGCCAGGTGGATCCCACCGAGACCACGCAATACAGCTTCGCGGTGACCAGCATCTTCCGGCCGAACCTGATCAACGACCTGCGGATGGGCGTATTCCGGCCCCGCACTCTGGTGCTGACTCCGTTCGACAAGAATCAGCCGGGTTCGGAAGGCCTGCTGCCGACCAACAATGGCGTGCCCTTCCTCCTGCTGTTTGCCTCGGGCAGCGTCACCGATCCGGTGGGCGGCAACGAGAGCAACTACATCGCTCCCGTTTATCAATACGGCGACAGCGTGACCTGGATCAAGGGCCGCCACTCGTTCAAGGGCGGCGCTGAAGTGCGCCTGATCTCCGACGCCGGCTATGACGCTTTCGTGGTTGTGCCGCGCGCTCAAATCGGCGCGGTCCTGGCGCCGGTACAGAACATCAGCAACATCGCCGGCATCGGTTCCAACGCCACCACCGCTCAGAACACTCTGCTCAACCTCACCGGCTCCACCGGCACCGCCTACCAGGTGAACAATTCCGACGGCGGCGCGAACCCGACTTTCAAGCCCGGCCTGCAGCGCTATCGGGAATGGCATCAGAACGAATTCAGTTGGTACTTCAAAGATGACTGGAAGGTCACGCCGTCCTTCACCCTGAACCTCGGCGTTCGCTATGAGCTGTACCTGCCGCCTACCGAGGCGCAAGGCAAGATGATCACGCCCGCCGGCGGTGGCGCGGGCGCTTTCGGCATCTCCGGCACCAACTTCGCCAACGCTGAGTACCAGCCTGGCGCAGCGAACGGCTCGCTGGTGCAAATCATCAACATCGGAGATGGCACTGCCAACCCCGGCAAGCAGCTCTACAACACGGACCGCAACAACTTCGCACCCGCAGTCGGATTCGCCTGGTCGCTGCCCTGGCTCGGCAAGGACAAGACCGTGGTCCGCGCCGGTTACGGCATCGGCTATGTCCGGCTGCCCATCTATCTCACGCACAACAACGCGGGACTCGAACCTGGCCTGTCGGAGACCTCCATCTCGTTCGCTCAGACCAATCTCAGCAACCTGAAGCTCCCCATCCTGGCTTCCGGCGTGCCGCTGTCGGTTGTACCGCTGACCGGCACGGGTTCGCGCACCCAGACGCTGTTCGCATTTGACAACAATCTGCGCACTCCCTACACGCAGAATTTCAACTTCAGCATCCAGCGGCAACTCACCAGCAACACCTCGCTCACGGTCAGCTACGTCGGCAGCAAAGGCAGCAAGCTGGCCCGCTCGGTCGACGTAAACGAAGTCAACATTTTCGAAAACGGACTGCTGGACGCCTTTAAGATCGTGGCCGGCGGCGGAACTTCTCCGTTGATCGAAAAGATCTTCGATCCCACCAAGTACGCAGCCGTGAAGACGGCCGGCAGCGGATCGAACTACGTCCGGACCAACGGCTCCACCTTCAGCTTCATCGCCAACAACAATCCGGGCGGCCTGGCGAACTACATCAGCACCACCAGCGCCCTCAGCGGCAAGGTAGGCGGCTTGCTTGAGAATGCCGGTTTGCCGGCCAATTTCGTGGTCGCCAATCCGCAGTACCTCTCCAGCTATTTCGTGGGCAATTTCGCCAACTCCTCCTACCATTCGCTGGTCATTCAGGTGGATCGGCAGTTGAGCCACGGCCTGACTCTGCAGGGCAGCTATGTCTGGAGCAAACTGCTCGGCGAAGATGAAGGCGACGGCAGCACGCTCCAGTCCAGCTATCGCACGCTGCGCAACTTCGGCCTGGACAAGCATCTGCTTTCCTACGACCACACCGGCGTCATCAAGATCAACGGAATTTACGAGCTGCCCTTCGGACGCGGCAAGACGTTCGGCCGGCGACGTAAACGGCTTCTTCGATCGCATTATCGGCGGCTGGCAGGTGGGCGGCGTTTACAGCTTCTATAGCGGCGCACCCTGGACCATCGTCGCGCAAAACACGCTCAACAACTACGCCTTGTCCAACGCCAGCGAACAGTTCACTCCGACGCTCATCGGTTCGCTCCCCTCGGCTGGCGTATCTAAAGTCGCCAGCGGTGCGACTCTGGTAAACGGCCTCGGGCAGACCGGCACGACCGGACTGTCGACCTTGAGAAGCATTCTGGCACCCGACGGTTCGCCGCTGCTCGTGAACCCGGGCGCCGGTCAACTCGGAACACTTCCTCTTACTTCTCTGCGCGGACCAGGCTCCAATCAGATCGATATGAACCTGATCAAGCGCATCCGCATCACCGAGCGCATCACGTTGCAGATCGGCGCCACCGCCCGCAACCTCACCAATACTCCGGTGTTCGCCAATCCCACCACGGGGAACTCGAACATCAACAGCGTCAATTTCGGCCGCATCACCGGCATGGCGAGCGGCAGCGAACCCCGCATCATCGTGCTGCAGGGCCGCATTAACTTCTAGATACATCCGCAGTTACTTCGAACGAGCCTGGTGGCCGAAAACCACCAGGCTTTGTTTTTTTCAGCCAACTTCCCGCCAGCCTCAAGTCCTTTCAATCGAATAACCTCCAGCGTGGCATCCAACCTGCACCCATGTATGGTTTGAGAGGCTTCATTCTTATGAAATCGCGAGTGAGTTGGTTCATCGCTTCTGTTGTGGCGTTCTCGATGTTGGGGACTCTGCCTGGTTTCGCGCAAGACCCGGGCTCGTCGTCCGGCGGATGGCGAAGGTTCGAGCCATCGACGGCACAGCCCGATCGTCAAGCTCTGCCGCCGGAAGCGACCAGTCAGACGCCTCCATCCGCCGCAGGCTCCCGCGCCCTCAGGTCCAACCCGGCTTACCATTCCGGCGGGAACGTGGATCACCGTTCGCGTGAACGAGCCGTTGTCGAGCGACCACAATCAGCCCGGCGACGCATTCAGCGGAACTCTGGTGCAGCCGTCGTGGTGAACGGACTCGTGGTGGCGCACGCCGGACAAACGGTGGTCGGAACTGTTTCCGAAGCGAAGAAGGCTGGGCGCGCCAGCGGCCTGTCACGCCTAGGCCTTGAATTGATCGAGATCGGCACTGGCGGACGGCAGCCAGGTTCAGGTCCAAACGAAAATGATGGAGCGGCACGGCGACACTTCCTATGGGCGTGATGCCGCTGGTATCGGCGCGACTGTCGCGACCGGCGCAGCCATCGGCGCCGCGGTGAATGGCGGAGTGGGCGCAGGCGTCGGCGCTGCAGCCGGCGTGGTCGCTTCCACCATCGGCGTGCTGCTCACTCGCGGAACTCCGACCGTGGTCTATCCGGAAACGCCGCTCACGTTTCGGCTGAAGCTCCGGTAACAGTGGAAGGCGACGCGCAGGCATTCCGTCCGGCGACGCAGCAGGAATATCAGCCCGCGCTACGCCAGCCGCGTCCGGCGCCGCGTCGAGCCTACGGGCCGCCTCCGCCGTACGGCTATCCGCCGTATGGTTATCCGCCGTACCCGTATCCTCGCTATCGGTACCCGTACTTCTTTGGACCGAGCGTCTTCATCGGGATCCATGGCGGCGGCCACCATCGCTGGTAGCCGCACTAGCGAACTAGAAGCCGAAGCGGAGTTGGAAATCGATCTTGCGGTTGTAGGTGCTCGACCCGCCGCCGCCGCCGAACCCTCCGAAGCCGCCGGTTAATCCGAGCGACTGGCCGAAAAATGGCGAAGATAAATCGCCAACCGGAGTCGAAAAATTCGGGTGATTCAGCGCATTTTGCGCGTTAATGCTGACGGTAAGGTTGTACTTGCCGGCCGCCGCCTCCGCCTCCCATGAACATCGGCCGCCGCCCCGACCGCCAGGCCCCCGGCCGCCGCCACCCGGGGAGGCCCCATCATTCGCGGGCCGCCGCCGCCAAAACCTCCCGGCCCACCCGTGCCGCCCGACGGCCGCCGCCGCCCGGACCGCCAAGCCGCCGAATCCTCCGTTGGCGCTCGTCTCGCCGCGGGAACCAAACGACCAGGTCCGTCCGAGCCGCGCGTTCAATACGATGGTCCCCGGACCGCGCGCGAAGTTGCGCGAGATGGTAGGTGTCCCAGGCGCCGGAAGCAGATTGAAGCAGCCGAATCCGGCGGCATAGATAAGATTGCCGGTATGGCAGTCTGCGGCCGCAATACCGCGACTCAAGCGCCGGCCGCTCGGCCGAAACGCCATCTCCGTTGGTGTCCCGCCCCGTGGTGATGTTGTAGGGCATGCCGGTAGAGGCGGTCAGGAACGGGCTGAGGCTGATGTTCCATGGCAGCGTGAATTGTTCGAACCAATGGTCGCGCGCTGGCGTACGTCGGAGAATCCGGACGGTCCCCATTCGCGCGCGCAGGTTGTACGGATCCGCCGGCGAACTGGTGATGTTGTCCTTTCCGAACGAGATCCCGTAGAATCCGAACATCTGCAGCCGCTTGTAATTGACGCTCGGACTGAACACCACCTGGTGAGTGCGGCTCACTCCGACGCTCTCGGTCAGCACTCGCAACTGAGGATCGCCGAATGGATAAACGCCGGCGATCGGCGCATTAATGTTGCGTGACAAGTCCTGGCTGACGCCCCGGCTTTCCATAAATTGGGCGCTAAATCTGAAATATCTATTGATCTGTCGATCCACCCCGGCGCTGAGCCTGATAGATTCTCGGCGCGCGGATCCCCTCGTAACACGGGCCGCAGAACCTGCGGCTGCTGGGCTGCCGCGAGATCGCGCGGACGTTGGAATCGTTGGGAAGCTGTTTGGGTTGATCAGGAAATAGGATTGCTGCGTCGTGCCGTTGTAGCGCTCCGATTGCAGAGTCACGTTGTCCCCGATGCGATCGTAGAAAATCCCGAATCCGGCGCGCACCACTGTGCTGGCCGGCTTCGTCGCGCTGCCGCCCGACTCCCCAAGCCACTGCCACTCGCGGCGACCAGTCAGCGAAGTCGTGAATATTCGATTGCGTTTCGTAGCGCACGCCATAGCTGATCGTGAGATTCGGGCGCGCCCGCCAGTCGTTATTGATGAACAGCCCGATGTCGAACTGGTTTACGTTGGTGATGGGCGTTCCCGCGCTCAGGCTGAAATAGGAAGCGCCGCCGCCCAGCGCGCGGATCGCTGCACCGCTAAGGCCCTGCTGGATAAACAACAGCGTGCGACGGTAGCGTTCGAGCGCAGTTAGGTCGGTAGAACTGCCCGCGATCGGCTGGTTGGAAGCATCCAGCACCGGACCGATGCCACCAAGGAAAGTATATGTGCCGCCGAAATTGTTGACGGATGTGTCGCCGTTGAACGACTGCCTGAGCCGCGCGCCAAACCGCCACACCTGCGATCCTTTGGTGTAAGTGGTGGCGCTGGTCAGCTCCCAGCGATTACTCAGATTACCCGAATTGCCGATCTGCGCCCCGCCTCCAGTGAACGCGCCCTGCACGCTCAGCGACGGCACCGTATTGTCCCCGTCGCTGCTCCGGTCGTTCCGCATGTATTGGAATCGAGTTTCGGTGACTGCGCTCGTGCTCAGGACCGCGGTTTCGGTAACCTGCACGGTATTTTCGGAACTGGTGGAGTTGTAGGCGCGCGAGGCCAGATTGAATCCCACCCACGCCCTGCTTGTCGAATTCGTTGCTGGAGTGCTGGTACCGCAGCGCCAGCGTGTTGCGCGGGCTGATGGTGTAGTCCAGCCGCGGGCTGATGTTGATGCGCATCTGCGGCGTAACAATTCCCTGGTTCAACGTGACCGGACTCAGGTTGCTATCCAGCGTAGTGGCCAGGATGAACGCGTTTTCGTCCACGGTGCGGCCTTCGAGATTGAATCCGAACGATGCTTTTTCTTTCTTGATCGGTCCAGTCACATTCGCGCCATAGAAGATCTGCCTGTAGGGCGGCAGGCTGGACTGCTGCAGCAGCGGGCTGCGCGTATTGAACATCTCGTTGTTGAACTGGGCGAATACCTGGCCGCGGAATGTATCGGTCCCTGGCTTGGTCAGGATCTCGATGCGGCCGAAACCCGGCCGGTCGTACTCCGCCGAGAACGGATTCGAATTGATGCGCACTTCGCGGATGGAGGATTTGGGTGGCAGGTTCCCGCCGGTGAATCCGTCGATGTAAACCTGCCCGCCGTTGGGTCCGGATCCCGGGTCCGGCCATGGCCTGCAGTTCTGCCGCCAGTTCATCAGGATCGTCGGAAAGCGCCGCCAGCTCCTTTTCCTTGAGCACCACCGAAGTGCCGTTGGAGTTGGGATCCGTGGTCACGCTCGTTGGTGTCGTCCTCGACATTGACTACCTGCGTCTCCGACAGAATGGCGAGTTGCGGATTGAGCTCCATCGGCCCTGAGACGTCGACCTCGCTCTTCGTTCCAGTTGTGAAGCCGGGCGCCGTCACGCGCACGGTGTATTTACCCGCTTTGAGCGACGGAAACGCGTACCGGCCATAGTTGTCGGCTGTGACCTCCTGGTCGCCGCTCGGACCGGACACATGTACGGTCGCGCCCGGAATGGTAGCGCCGGACGGATCGGTGACGAGACCGCGTAAACTCGGCGGACCGGACTGCGGAAAAGCCGTGCTCAAAAGGCACACGGTGAGAATGCAGAGCAAGAGTAGTCGATTCATGAGAGCGATTCCTGGAATGATCGAAGGAGCATAACCTCTTCAATTTCAGGCGCATTCGACAGGGGAGATGTTACTCCCGATCCCTGAACCGAGCGAGCGCCGGTAAGACTCTAGGAGCACATGTGTTAATAGCTTAGACGGCACGCGAACGAAAACGCGCGGTTACACCAAGAAATTTACACACCTTGACACAGTAACGGCGCGGCACACTGGGGTGAACCCCTGGGGTGCCCCCTCCATTGAGACAAACTGCTGTTGGCACGCTCAGCGGGCAGATCCAAGAAAAGGGCGTCTCCCTCATCAAGAGCCATTTTGATGGGACGACTCTCGAGAGAACTTGCTTTCTAGTAATCGCTTAAAATGGCAGCCGGAGGTGAGCAACACTTTGGGTCGGCGCGCACTGCGGTTACTGATATCTCTCGCGGGCGTTGCACTTCTCACGTATGCAGGGTATCGCCTGTTTCCAGTCAATGCCACAACCCAAGGCTTCGCATACCTCCTGCTCGTATTGATCGTCGCGAGCATTTGGGGGTTTTTCGAAGCGGCCGTTGCCTCGGTCGCGGCCACACTTACCTTCAATTTCTTCTTCTTTGAGCCGGTCGGAACGTTCACCATCGCCGACCCGCGGAATTGGATTGCCCTGTACATACGGGTGGCACAGATCGAAATGGTGGGCGCGGCAGGACTCGAACCTGCGACCTCCTGCGTGTGAAGCAGCGCCTCTCCCTAACTCCTTGATTACAGAGCAAATATTGTGGCATAAATATACTTGACAACTCCAGCGTGCTAGAGTTATGAATATTACAGTGACAGGCCGGAAACAAAAAAGGACTTCTGCCGATCTACGGAATGTGGATAGGCCGACGGAAGAACTTAGGCGAGTTCGTAACTGGGCACGCGAAAAGATCCAAGGCGGTAGTGAGCCGCCTTGGGCGTGGTATCAGTACATGAAGCTAATCGAGACGGTGGATGCGGTTCTCGACGGAATCTCCGCTACCACTACCATGGAGAGTTCACGGCAATCGGCCGAACATCCGGAAAAGCATCTCCAACTAGTGGATTCCACTTCTCAGCCAGATATCTTTCCACGGCGTCGCGCTGGCTCACGGGTACGGATGCCCATGTGACGCGAAGTTTCCCATTCTTGCTGTAACTAGCAACCTGCTGATCCTTCCGGTGAGCGCCTAGACGATCTTTGATCGGAGCGCCCTGTCCGACTCGGACAACTCGACCCGGATTTCCCTCATGCCAGATGATATAGACTCCTGCTGTATCACCGACAGCTTCGAGATCTAGATCTTGCAGCGAACACCAATGTTTATCATCTCCGCACGCGATCCATTGCACGTTTATCGGCGCTGGCTGTACCTTACCTGTGAATGTTGACATTTGAAAAATTCCCATTATGCGTGTGGACTACACGCGGCTAAGTTCGGTAGACTAATAGCGGAGTTGTAATCCGCGGAATGTAAGTGGCGTCCACCATGGCCTAGCCCCTCACCTCCTCTAAAAGTTAAAGGGCTGGGCCTTTCGGTTTCGGCCTCTGCTGTCGGTGAACTTGAACAGCAGAGGCTACAGTCCTCATAAGCATCAACCGGGATATCCAACCGGCATTCATACCTGGGTTGGCTCCTCTTCCGGTGAGACTGGCTGAACGTAGCCGTCTAGCTTGTCGATCAGGTCAAAAACAAATTTGCGATCTTCTGTATTGAGGCTGAACAGGTCCAAGGTAGCGGAAAGTGTGAGCGTTCCGCCACTCTTCAATCGAACTGTCTTTGAAGTTCCTGGAGAGCTAGAAGTATCGCTTCCATTCGGTGTGATTCCTTGCTTGCGCGGGCCACGTTTCTTTGCTCCAGCGCCGCGCGATACACCATTCGACTTTTTGCCCGCGAGCAGAGACGACATTTCAATGCCCAAATAATTTACAGCTCCGATGAAGAACCGAACGGCCCTGTCGCACGTTTCGCCCTTCACGCCATACGCCTCGGACATCTTCTTATCCAGTTCGTCGGGCGTGGTTTTCTTGAGGTTGAGTGCGAACAGTTCCGAGTAGCGGCGCTGCAATATCTCCTTCAACTTGTGCTTTCTAGCGGTTTCATCCTCCGTCGTTAAAGCTTCGAGATCTGTGGTTGGCTTGTTCTTGTCATCAATCAATCCCAGGAATCGCATCCCAGTAAAAAGCTGGTTCTGAACAGAGAAAGCCATCCCGGTAAAGACCGTCTTATCAATAACGTTGGGGAGTTCCGCCTTAGACAATTGATCCAGAGAGTTCTGGAACGTCTTCCATGATACGTACACTGCGGCTGTGTTCTTATCTGCTTCTGCCATATCGTCTCCAGGTACACATTCGGTACAAGAGAATAGTACACCAGTGACGGTATATACCGCAATGAGTTTTTAAAAGATTAGTCGTGGCGGTATTCCTGGAACTGTCATAAGATCTTGCTATGAGCATGCAACTTCAACGAGGACAACAGGTTGTGGTTAACGCGTACGGCGGAAAGCAACCGTCCGTAACCGTGGTTGAAGATCGCGGAGATGTGGTCCTGATCTGTAAACCGCGAGAATTTGAGGATGCACTAGCTGAGAATCGTGAGCCAGTATCTGTTGGATTTCATAAGAAGGACGTGATAGTCCCGAAGGGAGCCACATCTCAGGCCGATTCTCTGAACGCAAAATCCAGGGCCGGTGACTAGCCATGAAATCGGTACCGAAGCCCGTCAACATACCCGAAGAGATCGCCGCTAGGTACACCAATGCAGATCAGCCAGAAAGGTTCGATGCGGCTCTTCGCAAGATTCTATTGGTGCCGCGTGCGGTGATTCTTGAACGTGAAGCCGAGTACAGGCGCAAGGCCGCACTCAATCCGAACCGGCGCGGTCCGAAGCCGAAACGGAAATCCGGCGACCACGGCCCTGCCGCTTCGTCTGTTTCTTAGGAAGCTTCTGGCCTTTCATCCTCCTGGCCAATCAGCTGAGCATACGTGAGACGCTTGCCTGCGACCTTGCGAACGAGATAGCTAAAGCGGTCTGCATCCGACACTGGAAGGCGATTGTTGAATCTGAAAGCCTGCTCGTCCACGTAGCGGAACAAGTGGAATGGCTCAACAGAAACGTACGTTCCGCCCACGGAACGTTTTAGGAGCGACCAGAAATTTTCGAGCGAATTTGTATGGGCATTGCCGTTCACATAGGCCTCTAGATGGTTGACGATCTCATGTTCGTAGGCATCCATCTTCCAGTGGCTTCCTGCTTCGTCCGAATAAATCTGCGAACCCGCCTCTACGTGTGGTTCAACGTTCTCCTGCATGACTCGTTTGGTTCGATCAGGAATGACGGTAGCGCGAATCTTCTTGGGAGCGCCGTTGCCTTCGCGTTGTAGGATTCCGAGCACAATCGCTTTGCCTGCCGGGCCGCCGCCTTTGAGGCCCTTGCGCCGCTTATCCGACTTGTGCATGTTGCGAGCCTTGCCGCCGATGAACGATTCATCAACTTCAATTTCGCCAGCGAGCTTTCCGCCAGTCAAATCATCTTGCATAGCAAGCCGGATTCTCTGAAGCATGAACCACGCCGTTTTTTGCGTAACGCCTAACGCGCGATGAAGCTCCCAGGAACTAATACCGTTTCGGTTGCTCGCGAGTAGCCATATCGCAGGGAGCCATTTGTCGAGACCGATGGGAGAATCCTCCATAATCGTATTGGTCTTCAGCGTGAATTGCCGGAGAGCGTGATGTTTGCTGCACTGCCACCGGTTATGTTTCGGCGAGAATTTAACGCGATCTGTACCACATCGAGGACATGTCACAATACCCTTGGCCCAACGGCGTGGGACCATGTAGGCGCGGCAGTTTTCTTGGCTCTTGAAGAACTCCACCGCCTCAAGTAAGGTCTTTGGTTCGTTGAGCATGACTAAGCATAGCCCGAATCAATGGAGTTGTCAAGTATATTCTTGCCAATATTGTCGTGTAAAATTTCAAATTAAGCACCAAAAATACGCCTGTGGGTGGGCAACTGGGTGGGTAGCCTAAGCTGCAGCTGGCCTCTCAGGTCTGCAAGGGATTCAACCCGAACCCTGAGGCCCGGAGTCTGGGCGGCTACTTCGGTCTGATGGGGATGCGAGAGCGCGTGTCGCGGCAAAACTAACCATTTCAAGCGCGCCGGGCACTGGCACCGAGGTGGAGCTTATCGTCCCAACAGCACTGTGTTTCAAAGGTAGGCATGACAGAGCCAGAATCGTGGTGTCGTCAAATCGGTCCGCGCCGACTGCCCACTCAGCTACTTTCCCGGCGAGGTGTTTACAGATTCCTTCGGCGTCCATTGGTCTGGGCAAAGAGGTCAAGCAGCACACGATTCTCTCTTCGCCAAATTCCTCTCCCTCGGAATTGAGGGCATCCGAAACCCCGTCGGTGTATACGACGATTGAACAACCCGCCGGCACCCTAACCCGACGTTCTTGAAATGTTGCGTGGGGAAACATGCCGACCGGCAGATCGCCGTCTGAAAGCCTGGTTACTTCGCCTTCTGCAGAAATGAATAGTGG
This sequence comes from Terriglobia bacterium, assembly GCA_963792065.1. Classification (GTDB taxonomy): domain Bacteria; phylum Acidobacteriota; class Terriglobia; order Bryobacterales; family Bryobacteraceae; genus Palsa-89. Next base: position 2,091,090 of record CAWBUU010000001.1, on the reverse strand, counting down.
CGGCGTGTGCCCGGCATTTACATAGCGCAGTATTTGAGTCTGCGAATCAAACTCGCCGTAAAACAGAGTGGCGTACCGGTTGTCGCCGAAACGGCCACTCATATCCCGATTCAGTGCGGCAACAAAGGCATCCGGCGCAGGGCGGACATTGGCATTATCGAAGAGTAATAACCGTCCATGCGCGACAGCTTGCAGGTTTGCCATCATCAGCGCGGCAGAGGTACCCTTTCCGCTTACATCCGCGCATATCAATCCAACCTCTGTATCGGTGAAAGACAGGAAATCATAGAGGTCGCCGCTCACGTTGCAAGCGGGCTGAGTAACGCCCCACACGCTCGCCTGGGAAAGGACAGGCGCCCGACGCGGATAGAGATATTCCTGTGCCTCGCGTCCCAGTGCAATGTCCCGCTCGAGTATCGCACGCTGCCTTTCGTGTTCCCGGAGGTTCTCGAGGTCGTGGGTCATCGCATTGAAAGATGCAGCCAGCCTTCCCAGCTGATCCTGCTCAGGGTCCGTGACGCGGACAGAGAAATCTCCTTTCCCAACCCGCAACGCGGCATGACTCAATCCGTCGATCACTTTCACAATACGCTGCGCCAGGCGAAGTGAGAGAAACAAGCCCACGGCATACGCGCTTATCAGGCCAAGTGCGAGAGCACCGAACGGCGCGACCCAGGACGCGGATCGCAACCCCATGTGGCTAAGGTCCTCTATCGTGCGCGAATAACTCGGACGGACCTGGCATACCACCCAATCCTCAAGCTGCCCTGTTTGCCAATTCCGCGCGATGACAACAACAGGAACCGGGCGACGCGAGCCGGGAACGAAATTAGCCCCGATTTCCCCGCGAATTCCTTCCTAAGCGCGGTATGGACCGAGGAGTGCGGGTCTGGTGTCCACGACCTGGAGACCTGCGGCGTTTGATATCCGCTTTAGAAACGGATCATCCAGGGCTACACGAGTGGTAAGCATCATGGAACATCCATCGCGTTCGATCTTGTGGAAAGATCGAATCTCAAGATGGCCCTGGTCGGCGACGACGCCGGCAAAAGCGCCTGTGTCGTGCCAGGTATGTTCGGATCTGCCGGACTTCCTCCAAGGCAGCACCGTAACCTGGCTTTTCGGCCATACACCATCCATGTAGCCGGCGCGCTGGAGTGTGTCCGATCGAGACTCGGGGCAAGCGTGCTCGCCTCCCTTCACCGAGTCAATCAGTTCTTTGCGCTCGTCCACAATTACCTTGATTCGCTCCTCGATGAGGTAAGCGGTCTCTCGTCGTATCACGACGTTCAAGACCGCTACGGCCAAGCATCCCACCAGAATCACTGAGATGATGCTGAAAAATACGAAGATAATCAGCATCTTTGATCGAATTGCGCCCCAGGAGCGCTTTAGTCTTAAAAGCATCTTCACTTATGTGGCGTTCGGGAACCTATCGCGAAGCAGGAAGCGGGAAGTGAGGCATGGAAACTGCTATTTCATCCCAACTCAAGTTATGAACGCCAAACTGCGCTGCCACCTTCATTGGATTGGCAGGATCCAGCATGGCCGAGGCATATGTGGATCCTGGTGGCCGAGGTTGGCCGCCATCCTTCGGGACTCCAAGAATCCTCAAGGCCTGTTCTGCTCCGGACGGCTGAATCACGCAAACAGCGCGCAAACGCGGGGATCGGATGATAAAGCCGTGTGGCTTTCGCTTCGGTAGAAAAATACACTCTCCGGCCTCCACCTGGAAGACCTGGTCGCCGCAGTGCATCTCAAAATGGCCTTCAACAATGTAGAAGACCTCATCCTCGTGTTCATGCCAGTGCGGCGGCGGTTCGTGTCCTGGCTTTGAGACATACTCCAGCACGCCGAAGCGTCCGCCCGTGTGCTCGTTTTCGACAAGAAACGTCACATCCACGCCGAAGACATCGAGGGTCGTCTCGGGAGACGGGCTCCGTTTGAAGGCAACCGATGATGATTCGGTCATCGTTTACCCGCCGCGCCGGCGCCGCTCCGCTCCATTAATTGGTTCGAGGGCAGAGTGGGGTCGACTACTTTTCTTGCAGTCTCCGCTCCCGCCACGGGTAACGTCGCCGGATCCAGAAGCCCGAGTTGCACAAGTACCGACGCCTGGTCCCAATAGATGTGCTCGCTGGCCATCTTGCCATCGCGGAATTGCACGATGACAACGCTGGCAACTTCTACGCGCCTACCGGTCGGAGCGATGCCCGGAAGCCACCAGTCTATTTCCATAGTGTGGGTGAAGCGAAGAATCATTTCGTCCACCAGACTCGAGGTGCCGATGGTGCGGGAAATCGGTACGACTTCCATATCCGGTGGCATATGCGGAATGAAGTGCTTCGAATAGAATTCCTTCAATTGCCCGTCGCGACCCACACCGCCAGTCAGCACTGGCACATGGTTCACGTGGGCGTCCGGCACCATCGTCTCAAGTGCAGTAAGCGGGTCCTTCGTCGCGAACTCGGCGCCGACGTGTTTGTCCCAAAGGTCGCTCAGAGCCTGCTGCGCGGCGGTCATTCCATTGGTTGAGATCTCTGTCGTGTTCATTTTGTTTGTCCTTTCTGATTCGAAATATGTTTCCCTTGTTCTTGCATTACTTGCGCGTTGTTGATCGCTATGAGCCGGGCGTTCCAAAGGGCGTCTCCGTCAGCCGGCAGAATTCTTTTCTCCTCGCAGAAGGGCCGCCGCCTGCTCGCCTATCACAACGCAAGGCGCCATCGTGTTGCCGGTTGTTACGCGCGGCAAAATCGACGCATCCGCAATTCGGAGCCGATCGATACCATAGACCTTCAATTTACCATCGACCACCGACATTGCATCGCGGCCTATCTTCGCTGTACAAGACTGATGCCAGAAGGTACCGAGTCCATCGCGGAAAAAGCGCTCCAGCTCAGCCTCGCTGAGACAGCCTGGTGCTATCTCGCGCCGCGTGAAAGGTCATGCGCGCCACACATTTACGGGATGTTGACTTGAATTTGCTGCTCGCTCTACACGCGCTCTTAGAGGAGCGGCACGTCACTCGCGCGGCGAAGCGCTGTTTCTTGAGCCAATCCGCTATGAGCCGGGCGCTCGAAAGGCTTCGGGAAATGTTCGGCGACGCGCTCTTGATCCGTAGCGGACGCGCGTACGAACTTTCGGTCAGAGGAGACAGTCTGCTGAGAGAGTTGCAGTCACTTCTGCCTCGACTCGAGTCGATGGTGCGTGGAGAAGAATTTGACCCGGGGCGAAGCCAGGAACGATTTCGGCTGGCGGTAACGGATCATGCATCGATAACGCTTATACCGCCTTTAATCAGGAGAATACGGATCGAGGCCCCCGACGTAAAACTGGAAGTGTCCCAGTGGCAGGAACGAGCCTACGAAGCTGTGGTCGCGGGGAGGCTGGACGCAGCCTTCAGCGCGGAGGATCCGCCCTCCGGCCTGGATAGTGAGGTTCTTTTCGAAGTAGATTTCGTCTGCGTGGTGGGAGCTGCTCAAAGAGTTCACCCCCATCGTCTTACCCTGGCCCAATATCTACAGCTTCCTCATGTGGTGGTCGAGACTTGGGCGGGCCAACAGACTCCCGTGGACCGTCCGCTGGCTCAGTTCGGCGCGAAGCGGCGTGTTGCCCTCAGCGTTCCATTCTTTTCCGCAGCAATATTCGCAGTTGCGAACACGGACTTGGTGCTGACTGTGCCACGAAAGCTGACGAAGATTGTTCGGCCACTCGATGGCGTACGTTTAGTGGAACCGCCAAGAGAAATCAAGCCATTCCCATATTTCATGACGTGGCACCCGCGCTTGAACGAGGAACCGGCACATGCATGGTTCCGCGAACAAGTGAGGGTAGCCGCGCGGACAATTTGAACATCGGGCTATTATTCGTTCTCGACGCTCACACCATGCAACGTGAAGTGTGCAAGTTCGAGTTGCTCTTTGAAACGAGCGGCGATACGATCGTCACGGCCATCTCTCCGCCAGAGCAGCTGCCGAGTAGGCGGATGCACCCCGTTCACCAAGCGAAATAAGGATTGTCTCCTGCGCTGCAAGCAGGCGATCCACTTACGAAACTGACACCCCAGTTGACCTCAAGCATCGTGCATCTCAATTTCGGAAGGCGCGACAAGTTGTTGAGGGTGGCCAGGATCATTCGACTTGCGCCTCGAGCAAGCAGAAACCGTTGGATCATACCACCCAACTTCCCACCCACCCAACTTCCCACCCAAATTCGCTCTCTTGGCACTCGACTCGCAAACTATTGATTTTGTGGTGGGCGCGACAGGACTCGAACCTGTGACCTCCTGCGTGTGAAGCAAGAATCAGTAGTCTCCCCTTATTCATTCCAAACGATTTTTCCTTCTCAGAGCTGTCAAGAACGCCCGAAAATACCGGGTGTTTGACACTAACTTGACACTAACCGGCTCGTGGGATGGCTCCCAACATACGAGCAAGGGGTGAAGGCAAAATGAGCAATGCAGTATCGACCGGTAAGGCGTCAGCTCGCCGTCCAGCCGGGCGGCCGCGCCGCGAGGTCAACGTTAACGACATCCGGCAGTTGATTCAAGAGGGGCATTCTATCCGGCAGACGGCCAGGCTCCTTAGAGTAGGCTATGGGACGATTCGCCGACGGCTTGGGGCAGAAGACCGCTGAGCGCTCCCCGGCTCGCGCAGCGCGAGCCACAACCCAACAACATGGCTCCTACGGATCGTGAGCGGCAACCAGACACCGACAGCTTTGCGCTCGCTTGTGACGCGGCTCGCTCTGCAGTGCTCGCGATAGACCAGCAGGGCGGCGACCGACTCACGATCGCCGAAAGGCGCCGCGTGGTGGGGTTCTTCCGGCGCGCCCTAATCCCCTCGCGGCGACCGGGAAGGAAGCGGCGCGCTGAGATCACGCTAGCCTATGAGGACTGGCTGGCAGGCGTTCGTGGCTTGGCGCTGTACACGAAACATATTCCCGGATGGGATCGAATGAGCCACTGGAAACGTCGAATCGGAGCGCAGCGTCTCTCGAATGCTATTCACACTCGGCACAAGCGGGATCAGAACACGCAAGACCAGAAAACGGGAAGCCTGACGGAATCGACGGAATGTCAGCCTGACAAATCCAACAAGACGATTTGAAAGTCTCTGGTGGTGGTACTCTCGCCGCCGAAGGGAGAGTAAACAACATGGCTCAAGCAAGCACAGCGATACAAGACGAGCTCGATGATGTTCTCGACGATCTCGCGCAAGCGAAGGCAATCCTCGACGACGCGTATCAACCGGAGGCCACGCGCGAAGATCTTGCAAAGGCAATCGGTGATGCGCTCGAGGTGCTCGAAGACTACGAGTCCGAATCCGCCGACGAGAGCGATTACGACGAAACAGACCTGGACTGACTAGGCCGGCGTGCGGCGCGCGATGGCGCAAGGAAACATCCGCGATCACCGACAGGGCTAAGCGCTATCGCGCTAGCGCGCCGGAGTGCAGGCCGACCGGCCCGAAGATTTGTTTCGCGTGCGGATCGCGAGCTCGTGACATACACCATCTCAACGGCGTAGAGTCCGACAACTCCCCGGCGAACCTGGTGAACTCATGCCGTCGCTGCAATGTGCGTATCGCAAACGTGATGCGAAAGGCAGGCCTCGGAAAGCTCACCAGACAGTACAACCCCGCCCACGAAGGTGCGCCAAATCTCGGCGCATGGTTGAACGCAGTGCTCAGCGTCCGAGGAGACGCTGGGGGCAACATGCCTGTGGCTGATGCTGTTCAGTTGATCCGAGCCACACGCCCAGAGCAACGTACGCGATTTGCGAAGCAGGTTTGGGCGATCCGTCGGCAACGCGGGACGGCAGCGTTCTGATTAGATCCCGGAGTTTAGATTTGGAGTTGTTTCAATCGATAGTTATACCGGTCTGTGACTGTAAACAAAAGGAGGATTGGGCCAGAATTCGCTTGGCTACCATACGCTCGGAGCACGAATCGATAGCTGCGAACCTGAAGCTCGCGCGTAACGTGTTCAACCGTATGCCATAGAAACAGAACTGGGGACCCTGATTTTTCGTCTTTTGGATTGAACTGGAGAAAATCAAAATACGCTTTCTGATCGGGTCCAAGATTGACGCTCGGGACGTGGCCGCCTTCATGGCGAACGCACAACGTAGTACCGAGCAGATCCGGAACCAACGGTTCGATATTTTCAACTTTCACCTTTATGCCTTCTACATAGTTCCCGCCAGGGGGATTATGCACCCTGACACGATACAAATGTTGGGGCGCGTCGCTCCACGAACGGATGCACGATGGATCTTCGTCATCATAAGCGAGCACGAGAGCAGGCATCAGCGATTGCTCCAAATTGTGAAGATGCTTTGCTAGCTCTGCTTTTTCAAGACGCGACGATCGAACCAGATTGAATGCGCTGAAGTATATGCTGATGAGCATGATCAAGCCAGCGAAGTAGAAGCGATACGGACTAAACCACTGCAGAATATGGCCTGTTCGCGAATGCGCATCTACTGGCAAGTACCCCGTTGCCAAGACCAGCACGACTCCAAGCAGCGCTAGCTTCTGAGCCCACCCCTGATACATGGCACGGAGAAGGTTCCCAAAGAACTCCCGATGCGTAATCACCAAAAAGTGTCTCCCACCAAGGCTAGGCGAAACGAGGACAGAAACAGAATTGGATAGGCCCCCTCGCCGCCCCGCGTAAATTGTTTGAATTTTTGAAGCGAAGCTGCACCCAGTCTGCTAACTTCGCATCGAATCGCCTTGCATCGCCGCGCTACCACAGTTTTCAAACGCCGTTAGACGGCTGGTCGTCTAGCTGGCTACTCCAGCACCCCGGCCTGTGGATGACCCGCTGTTTCATGGGTGGTTTAGGGGACAGCTCAAAAGCTGGTCAAGGCGATACCCTCGCTTTCTATGGCTTCTATTTTACCGTGCGTGTCAGCGAGGCACTCTCTTTCTTGAGATGTACGGTTTCTTGACGCTCATCCGATGTCGGCTGCCCGGAGCCGTAGCGGATGTCTGGCCCGGTGTTCTGCACCGCCGTGGGTGAGTGACGTTTGGGCCACCGCTGAATTGCTCGCGTAATCAAGCACTTCGCACTTTCTTGGCAACGATCGGCCCTTGCAATCAGTCTAATGTTATGAGTAGACTTGACCGATATGAGACCGATGCAATCAGACGGACTAGCGTTGGAATACCAGGGATACTACGGTACTGCCAGGGGGAGCTTGGAAGTCTCTGATCTCGTCAATAATCCCACAGCCAACCGCAAATGCAGCATCCTTGGTTTGGGCCTCTCTGAAGAGTTCTGGAATCGCCGTCTCGCTAAGTTTGGTCCGCTCTTTGAGAATCGTGCCTATACGGCCATGATTGCTCAAAATGTTGTCCAACATCTCCCGAATGTTCTTTTCCTCCAGTCGAACGTTCTGGTTGGCCATATTGAAGCCGACGCCGTGAAACATGAAGGTTGAGTGCGCGCACGCGTACCGCTTCTTTCCAGCAAGAAATACGGCATTCCCAATCGAATCCACATTTCCAACGTTGTGTGTTGTCAGGTCGAATGGCATTCCAAGCAAGACGTTGTACAGTGTCATTCCTTGCGTTACATCGCCGCCCGGAGTAGAAAGCGCTAGGTAGACGGACTCGACATTCTGCGTAGCGCAGTTTGCCATGACAGCTAGAAGGCTCTCTGTCGTTTGCGGCGTAATCTCGGCAGAGAAAATGACGTATATAGTTTTGGGAGCGGCCTGCGGAGGTTGACTTGGCTGCATCGGATTGATTCTACCGCAAGTCAGTCTGGGGCTGATTTTGCACTTAATGCTCAGGACGTTGAGCAATTCACTTTGATACTCTCTCTATTGTTGGAAGACTTCTCGATCCAATTAACGTGAGTCGCGATACGCTCAGTCACTATGACCTTGATCGCCACAGCCCTCTCCGATACATGCGTAGTCCAGGTGGTTGACCGCAGGATCACCCGGGGAGGGGTACTGTACGACGACTTAGCGAACAAAGCAGTCTGCGGAGTATGCGCGGATGCGAGGTTTTCATTGTGCTATACCGGCCTCATGATGACACCGGTTCGGACCGACGAGTGGCTGGCAAATTTCCTTGCTACAGACCGGCGACTGAGCCAACCCCTGCCAACAGTCCTCGATGTTTTGGCGAAAGGGTGCCACTACCGAACTTGAACGGTTCCGACATTTGCCTGGAGATCAGCGGCGGCTTACAGTCGCACTTGCCGGTTTCGGTCCGCCGGGACCGTTCGCCGCCGCCGTTACTAATCAAGAGGACGAAGAAGGATGCGTGCTCGCTGAACCAGAGATCGGATTCCGAGTCTCGATGGCCCTGCGCAACGATACACGGATGAAACGGCTCGACATGATTTTTCACGGAGGGGAAGGCGCGATCGACGAGTGCTTGAAACGGATCATATCGAAAATCCGCCGGAAGCTTTTTCTAAAGGATGGGAACCGTATTTCATCGACGTTGGTTGCCGTAATACGTCGGGCAGCAAAGCACCCGAATTACGGAACTCTCATCGGCCCTCATTGCGTCAGCATGGTGCACAGGCGGAACTGCCCTGAGATTGCCTGTGAGGATTACTTTCTGGGTCAGAGGCGGAAAACGCACTTACCGCACTTTGTTTCTCCATCAATGTCGTTCAAGCATGTCTGGACTCAACCGGGGTGAACGGAACTGCGCAAGCACGCACGCTGATCCCAAGCGTTAACCGAAACCGAGCTGGCCACGCGCGTTGTCAAAACTGTTCACTGGACCGAGAGCGTTGCGGTCGGCGGACTCTTCGCGCCACCTACGCTAACGATCAATGGTTGTTCGCTCCCGGACGGAGTGTCACTCGCCAATCGGACATTGAGTTGATACACACCTCCGATGAGCCCCGGCGCTGCACCATCAAACTGAACTTCAGCCGGAACACCGCCCACCGTTACGCTCACGTCCTGCGTGAGCCACTGGAGCGTGGACCCATTCACCGAACCAGTAACTCCAGGCGGGTTCGTTTGACCGCCTCCAGTGAAATAGATCGTCACATACGAGCCCTTGGCTGCGGGACTTGACGGTCCATTGAACGAGCCGTCCTGATTCGCTGCGATCGCTTGACCAGTACCCGTCGAATTGAAGGTGAATACTCCGGGTGCGGCAGCGGCGAGAATCACACTGGTACCGGCTGATCGCACGCCCTGATATTCGACTTGCATAACTGTCACTGCCTGCGACTGTCCCGCGAGTTCGCAAGGAACAACAGCATTGACTTGAGTATCGGAAGCGTACGTGATCGGAGCCGGGGCCGAACCAAAGAGTACACGTACACCAGCAAGAGCGGTATCTACCATTCCTGTGCTCGGATTCATCGAGAACGATGTACCCGTGGCCGGTCCCAGGCCGGTGCCGAAGATCGAAACCATCTCGCAAGGCGCAATCGGACCCGGCGCGTTGCTCGCAGAATTTTTGACCGACGTCACGACGACAGACGCAGCGCTGACAGTCAACGTCACTGAAATAGTTTGCGGAGTGTTCGACGCGCCAGCCGCGGCGACTGCGATCGACCCGGAGTACGGACCAGGAGTCAAGATGGCGGGATTGACCGAAACCGTGAGAGTGTTGGACGTGGACGTAACGCCGATCCAAGAGGCATTCGCGGAGGCAGCCCAATTCAGACTACCGCCCCCGGAGTTCGTCACGGTTATCGATTGGGATGGAGGCGGCGCATCTCCAGCCGTAAATGAAAACTGAAGCTGGCTCTTTGAAAGAAAGATCGACGGAGGCACTTGAGCAGCAGTGACGGTCAGGGCCACGGAAATGGTCTGCGGACTGTTCGCGGCTCCAATCGCGGTGACTGCGATCGACCCGGAATATGCGCCAGGGGTCAGGTTCGCAGGATTCGCCGAAACCGTGAGAGTGTTGGACGTTGACGTAACGCTGATCCAAGAAGCATTCGCGGAGGCAGCCCAGTTCAGACTACCGCCTCCCGAATTCGCCACAGTTACGGATTGCGACACGGGCAGCGCGGCCCCGACCGTATACGAAAATCCTAGCTGTACCTTGGACAGAGAAATCGCCGGCGGGTTCGGAGCAGCGTTGACCATCAGGGACACTGATATCGACTGCGGGCTGTTGGTCGCGCCCGGAGCAGAAACAGAAACCGTTCCGGTGTGAGGACCCGGAGCCAAACCAGTGGGATTAGCTGAAATCGTGAGTGAGCCTGTAGCTGAAGAAAGAGTCAACCACGAAACATTGGTCGTCGCCGTCAGAGACGAAAGCGTACCGCCACCAGCATTCGAGACTGCGACCGTTTGAACGGCTGGAAGCGCACCGCCGACGGTGTACGAAAACGAGAGCTGTGTGGCAGATAGCGAGATTAGCGCAGGCGCTGCCGCCATTACGTTGACAACGTCCGCGCCAGATGCTGCCTGAACAAGCACAGTAGTGAACCCGTTGAACGTCGCGGGAAGGAATGCACCAATTGCTGAATCGGTCCACGACGACACTGGTAATTTGATCGGACCGGGGTAAGCCAACACCTGACAACCGGAGCACTGCTGCCCAAAGCCGGAGCCTCTTATACTGATTGTCCCGCCCGACGCCACTTGCAAAGCAGCCCCGCTAAGCACTGGCGTTACCGAAGAAATGAATGGTCCCACCTTCATCCTGAGTGCCGAATACGTACCAGGAAACGCGAGGCGAGTTGCTTGGAGACTGCCGAGCGTCGGACTCACAAATTGCACGCTACTTTGACCTGCCGGAAGGAAGTCCCCATAGAAAATCGCGCTATTTTGCGACAAGCTAGCGCTGCCAAACTTCACTTGAGTGAGATCGTTGACGTAAGGTCCCGAGGCGCTCTGTGCGCCGACATAAATTCCTCCGAACGTCGGGACGATCGCCGATGGTGGGTACCCTATACCCATCCAGGACGAGGTACCGGCAAGAAACGACTGGACAGCGGCCAACGTCTCGCTTGCACTTGCGATCCCCGGCCCATCGCATGAGATCAAACTCCCATTCGAATCAATGTGACAGTAGTTATTAAGTATTCGAGTGCGGGAATCGTCACGGGCGAAGCTGAGAGATGCGCTGGTGACCGACACTACACCGTCACTGGCATTCTTCCAATTCTTCGAGCCGTCACTCCAGGTTCCGCCGTTGCCCACAATTGCGAGCGCATCAACACCGCGAAGATCATCTACGAACCCTTGATTCCAAGTCGCCAGTTCCCACAAAAATGGACTGCCAGGAATCATCTCTGCGCTCTGTGTTCCAGATGCAATTGCCCATGAGTACTGCGCCGCGAGGAACGATCCGAAATTGGGCGTCGCGATTTCGATCAACTTTCGGACTTTCGGGTTTACTGGAGGTGCGTAGGAGTTAGCCTGCAATCCGGCTAGGTACGCTCGTGCGATCAGGCCGCCCATGCTGTGAGCGACGAGATCTACTTGGGGAACCGGCTTGCCAGCCTCATCCCTCAGCGAATTGAGGAGTTGGCCCAAGTGAGCGCCGAGTGTCTCTATCAGACAATTTGGACACTCCGTGCAATTCTCGAAGAAGTAGACAGGGAGCCGTAGTCCTTCCAGCGTGTGTTGAAGGCTGCCGAACGTTTTCGTTGAATCGGCTGTCATTGGACAAGAGCTCGGAGGAAAAACGGAAAATTGCCAGCCGTTCAATAAGATCACCGGGGGACCTGACGCGTTTGACGGCACAGGCGCTAAGGACTCCACTGTGATGTGGACGCTCGCTGTCCTCTCTTCACCGATCTCGCCGACCGCAGACAACGTCACGTCATACTCTCCCGGCTCCGTGTTGAGAGAGGCACCCAATAGGACTTCACTGCTGCTCATGCCCTGCCCAACAACAAGTCCCTTCACTATGGCCCCCATCGCCGTGAGCCTACGGGTCTTCGCCGTGCGGATGAAGTCCGCCGTCTCGGGCGCAACCAACAGCTCGACATGATCACCAGCACGAAGTCGGTAATGCGTCTGGTGGAGCGCTAAAGGCCGCCTGATTGGTTGACTCTGGCCAAATGCCGCTGTACCGCCCCATAGGATGAAAGCCAGCACGGTTGTCCTGGACAGCAGAAAGCTCGCAGTTGACCTCACGAACACTTCGACCTCCTAACCTCAAATTCGGATATAAATCTGCAACGCTAGATAGGGCGAACACCGCAGTATGTTCAATTGGCCCCCCGCAAAAAGGCTAAGGCGCGAACCCAGGTGCAACCCACCGCCGGCCCAAAATGGGCTTTCGGCAGAGTCCTACGCGAGGCTCGGCAAGGAAAAGGATGGTCTCAAGAGCAGCTCGCAGAGGCGGCGCGACTAGACCGATCCTTTGTGAGCCTGGTGGAGCGTGGAATTCAAAGCCCAAACATCGTGGTTTTGCTCAAGCTCGCCGAAGTCCTGAGCATCACGCCTGCCGATCTCATTTCGAAAACGGAAGCTCTGATACGCAAGCCGCGTACGCCACTATCCACGCCCAGGAGTTAGCGCCCAAAGGCAACACCAGGCGGGCTGGTTCAAGAGGCGACGGCGTTGGCCTTCTTGGGTGTCCGCTTTCTCGCAGGTTTCTCGCGAGCAGCCGCGTCGTCTTGACTGGCTACGTCTTCGCCTTCCGGTTCGTCGGGATCGTAAGAGCAGAAGTCCGTGACCCACGCTTCGATTTGGGGCAGGATCGCCTGTAGCTGCGGCATGACGCTCAGCGTCGCCATGATTCCCTCGACGCCCATGCTCTGGATTCTCCGCAAGTAAAGCGCTCCGCGCGTCAGGAACAGTCCGTCAGCAAACGAGTCTCCATCGATGCCACGGTGTAGCGCGTCGATCGCGGCTTGAGCCAGTTCGATCAGATCGGATGACACCGGCTGTGGATTGTCGGGTCGCGCGTCGACCGGCTTAGCTGTAGCATCGGTAGCGCTAGCAACCGCCGCAGGCGTCGGCGCATTTGTTACCGTCTGTTGTGATGGCGCTGGTCCGCCGTTCGATCGGATATTCGGGCCAGCCTTCACGAGCGCGATACCGTTCATTACGGTACCGACGAGGTTCGAACCGGCCTGCAGAATTCCCGGCAAGTTCGACATGACCGTCTCCAGCGTGGCGCTAGACTCGCCACCACCCGCACCGTTGCCAAAGTTCTCTCGCAACAGTCCCACGACTTCGACCGTCCTACGCACCTGTTCAAGGGGATCGGACGTAGGCGTGACCGGCGGCGCGGCGGGCTGCAATTTCAAGATTACAGTCGCGGCCTTCTCCAGAAGCGTAATCGGGTCTGCCTGCGCCGGACCATGCGAGAACCCTGCTAATTTTTCGGCGAGTTGATCGCGACCGCTGGCCATCTGCGCGAGCAACGATGCGAGCGTGGGATCCAGAACCGGACTCGCTTCCTTTCCGCCATCGTCCGCGCGGGCCTGCCGTGCGAGAATCTGTTTCGATAGCTCTCCCATCTGCTTGATTGCTTCCGAAGTAGCAGGATCACTTTCGAGGCGCGGTGCCTCAGGCTGGGCAGTTCCCAGTTGCGCTGCGGCTCGTGCACGTTTCGACTCGACCTCTTCAAGCCAGGTATGCCAGGATTCATCAGCGGTAGGCGCGAGCTGGGCGAGTCCGATCTTCGGCGGCGCGTCAGGGTGGTAACACGAGAACGAGATTTTCCCGATTGTGCGACGTTCGCGCGAGTTGTTGAGAATCGCGAGGTACTTACCGCTGCCGTGCGTGGCGAGCACGTCGGCTTCGTCGAACGGGCGCGTCAGCTTGGCGATGAAGTTCTTGTCGTTGCCGTTTCGAATCGGCGGCTCGGTACGGTACAGGTACACGACGTGATACTGCCACTGCGAATCGGTGAGCGAATGTAGCTGATCCCAGAAACCAAGATCCGCTATGCCCGGGCCTATCAACGGTTCACCGTTCTTTCCTTGCACTGCGGCTGCCCCGTTCGGGGCCACTCTCGCTTCTGGTTCGGCCTGTCTTGCCTCTGCTGTGCGGCGTTTCATCTTCAATTCTCCATTTCAGTGTGTCCCGCCCGAGGAACGTGTACATGTACGAATACCCGTACTTCACGATCCGGGCCCGCCAACAGTATGCGCTAACCGAGGTGAGCCAAAATAGTACCCATGGACAACGAAGCGTCTCGTGATCTTGAAGAGATACTGGAACTGCTCAGGCAGTATGACGCCATCAAGAGCGCCCTCGCCGTGTTAAACGACGCTTGGAAGAACCTTCTAAAGGAGCATTCTTCTGATACACAAGTTTCTCGGGAAGCATCCTGTCTGTATTTTCGGAGGGCGGCCGAAACGTACGCGCCCATCGTCGATTGGGTCAGAAACGTCGAACGTTGTCACAAGTTGGCACTCACCAGTTTTGACGAACTCGGTGACGGTAAGCTGTTTGCGGCTTCGGAGATCTGGATTCCGCAACCAGAATATGAGCCGGCTGACGTAGCTAACATGTGCGAGCGCGCGAGACGATACTTGCTGAAGCTCGTGAACCTGATACAAGCGACGCGACCGAGTCCACTGAAAGCGACCCGCCGAGGGGCAGGTCGCCCGAAGGACCAGGACCTCAAACTCATCAAAGACGCGGTTAGACGGGTGTACGCACAGCTAGAACGTAGCGACGAGCGCGCCCCCAGCCACAAACAGTTGTGCGACAGACTGGACGGCGAAAAGATTCCACTTCCCGAAGGAACAAAGTGGTCCGCTGCGAAGTCATGGGCGAAGGCCTACGAGACCCAAAGCCCAGCGGTGTCTACCTGGCTCTCTGGAGCAATTAGTAGCTCAGAATAGTTTTCGTCCCAGAGTTAGCGCTTTAGGCGAATTTACAGTAAGGTCTAGAATATTCTTCACGCCATCAGCCACTTAGATTTTCCTAAGTTTTTTGAAATTTCAAAAACGAGACGCTGCCGCTACAGTTGTAGACGAACTATGAATTGCGAAAACGTTCGAAGACAGCGGAAAGAACTCGGAATCTCACAAGCTGAGCTTTCGAGACGCGCTGGCATCAGTCGATACAAACTAAACGTCTATGAAGCCGGTGGTGCTTCCCTGAGCTCAGAGGAGTTGGCTCGCATTGAAGATGCTCTGCGTGATCGGATGGAGCGGTTGCGAGAGAGCCTCGTCGCGCTAGGCCTCGGAGCTTAGGAAGTAACGGCTTTTCGTCAATCAGTGGGCGGCGACCAGTGTGTTTGGAGACGCGATTGGCAGCCACCCACTAACCCGAATTGCCGCTAACTGAATCCGAGCGGCAGAAAGGACATGAGGTGTCCACAACTAAAGTACATCCATTCGTGCATCAAAATCAAGACCCGCTATCCGTGACTGCGGATGTTCGCCTCGTCGAGACCGGCAAGGTAAGAGCATGGGCAGACGTAGTGATCTCGTTCGGTTCATTCGGAACCATTTCTCTAAACGGTTTCTCAATCTTCCACGGGGAAGGGCAGGAGCCGCGTTGTGCTCCACCCGCCCGTGTTGGAAAGAAGCGCTACTTCGACGTTGTAAGTCTCACTGGCGAAATTCGGGAACGGGTTGAGCAAGCGATTCTCCGGGAGTACGAGCGACAACTCAGAACGCGGGAGTGAACCAAAAAGTTTACGGGCTGGCGAGTGCGGCTTGATTCTGCAAATCCGGGCAACGAGGTCCCCTTCTCGACCCGGTCCTGGAGCAAGCCTACAATCCGTAACGCCTGGCCGAAAACCAGGGGCCGGCCCACCAGACTATTTTCTGCGGCTCTTGCCTGAGCCATGCCGCAAGGCATGGTTATTACTCCAGGCGAAAAAGGGGCGGGGTCGCAGGGGCGGAGCCCCGCAGGGGGTGCAGGGGGACAGCCGTCCCCCGCTTGTGCCGCAGCTTTTTCCTCTGAATCTAGAGGTAGAAGCTGTCGCAGAGGCAGACATTGCTAGAAGGAAGGAGTGTGCCCGGACTCGGGCCTGAATCATGGATCAGCGACTCGCCGACTCGTGGGGGCAGTTCTTGTCGCAATTCTCGTGGGACTGGTTCGTCACACTGACGTTCCGAGGCGATCCCAGCCAGCCGTGGGGCCGGGGCTTCCGACGCGATTCGCAGGTGTCATCCTTCCACGCTCATCGCCTGTTCGCGCGCTTCATGCGAGATCTCGAACGGAGTTCCGGCCAGCCTATCTACTGGTTTCGAGGTGATGAGTACGGCCTAGTGAACGGCAGGTTTCATATTCACGCATTGGTCGGCAACGTCGCTGCTGAGCGGCGGCTGTACTGGATGGACAGGTGGGAGCGGCTAGCTGGCTTTGCGCGGATACTTCCGTTCGACCCGGAGCAGGGCGCGGCGCACTACTGCGCGAAATACGTGACCAAGCAGTTCGGAGACTGGGATCTGAGCGACAACATACGCGCGTTTCACCAATACCAGCATCCCCTGCGCGAGCAGACCGACGCGAAATGAAACTTACCCTTTGCAATGTTGATCTGCCCAGAGCCAGCGCGTGATATGCTCTGTACCGAGCCATCCCACGCGCCATTGGGAGAAATCCAAATGGCTCGCAAAAGGGGACAGCAGAGGGGCTATGTACATCGGCAAGGAAATTCCTGGTACGTGGCCTTTCGCGAGGATGCACTCGACAGTGAAGGCAAGCTAATTCGAAACCGGCGGAATCGCCGGATCGCAGACGCAAAGGAGGTAAGCAAACGAGAAGCTCAGCGCATCGCGCGGGACATCCTGACGCGCGTCGATGAACAATCACAGCAGCCGGCATCGCTGGCAACTGTCGAGGACTTCATCGAGAGTAGATTCAAGGCTGACGTAATCTGGTCCTTGAAGCACGCTGGGCAGAAACACTACGAATACATCTTGAACAAACACGTGATACCCGGAATCGGGGAAATGCGACTTCGCGATGTCACGAACGACGACATCCAAGCGCTGGTGAAACTGAAAATCGAGAAGGGCTATTCAGTGCAGACGGCGGTCCACATCCGAAATGCAGTCAGTGCGGTGTTCAACCACGCCAAGCTGAAACGCGCTTACACCGGGGACAACCCGGCTGTGGGCGTGCGACTGCCGGAGATGACGCGCAAGGAAGCTCACTCGCTCAGCTTTGAGCAGGGGCGAGCGGTACTTGCGAGTCTACCTTCGCCCGTTCGAGAAATGGCCCTGCTATCAATGACTACGAGTCTTAACGTCGCGGAGATGTTGGGCTTGAGATGGAAGAGGGTCAATTTAACCTCGCAGATCCACGTTGTTTCGAGTGAGGTTCTTAAGCCCTCGACGTTGGCGGTCCGAGAAAACTACTACCGTGGAAAGTTCGGATCGGTCAAGGCGAAGTCGCGGTGTCGCGATGTTCCGCTGAGCAACAGCGTCGTCGAATCGTTATCTCGAATGAGAGCGAGATCCAAGTTCGTCGAACCAGACGATTTGGTCTTCGCGTCTCGCACCGGAACTCCGCTAAACGAAAACAATCTCATGCGGCGTGTGGTCAAACCGGTTGCAACGAAGTTGGGCATGCCGTGGCTGAGTTGGCATTGTTTCCGCCACACGCATGCAACCCTTGGTGAGCAGATCGGCATGGCCCTCTCCGACCGCCAGGCGCAGATGGGACATGGCACAACGCAGATGACGATGCATTACACCCACTCGGATCTGGAACGCCGAAGGCCAGCGATTGAAACCATGTCGGACCGGCTCATCGGTGAACCGATAGGTAGGCCAAATTGAGCGATTCTGACACTATCTGACACTGAATGACACTAACATTGGCAGTCGCGAAAGGTAACTCGTTGAGGAATGGTGGGCGCGACAGGACTCGAACCTGTGACCTCCTGCGTGTGAAGCAGGCGCTCTAACCAACTGAGCTACGCGCCCGGAGGCGGGACCGTTTGCCCTCCTAGTTTACCGCACTGGCTCAGTTCTCCATCTTGGTTCTACGGCGTCCGCCGCAGCAGGAATCAAAAAATCCATTAGTCCGAATTAAGGCCACTGCAGCGCCGCCGTCCCCCGTCCGATCTACAGAGTAAATGGCGTCGCTGCGGGAAGGCACTCGAGTATGAAGACCATTGGCAAGTATCAAGTCCTGGAAGAAATCGGACACAGTGCGGCGGGAGCCACCTATCGGGCCCGCGACGCGTTTCGGAAACACGATCTCGCGCTCAAGGTATTAAGCCCTCTCGCCGCCTTAAGCACAGAGGCAAAGGACCAGCTCTACGGTCACTTGGGCGCCTGCGCGGAACTCTCGCACCGGAACATTACGAAGATCGTGGACGTGGGCGAGGCCGACGGCGGCGTGTACGTCGCTACCGAACTGCTCGCCGGAACCGACCTCCACTGCCATCTCGCCGGCCCAGCATCAGCCGACACCCCCCAAGCGGCGCTCGCACAGCAACTCACTGCTCATGGCGCAGGTGTGCGAAGGACTCGCCGGCGCGCACGCTCACGGCATCGCTCACGGCAACCTCAAACCGAGCAACATCTTTGTAGTCGATGGCCGAGACGCAGTGATTCTCGACTTCGGCGTCGGATATCTGCAGACCCTGCTGATCGCCGCAGGCACGCGCCTGGAGGGCTTGCTGCCCAACTACCTGGCGCCCGAACAGATTCTCGGTGATACGTTTGATGCGCGCAGCGATCTGTTCTCGTTGGCCATGGTGTTGTACGAAGTCCTGGCGGGCCGCTATCCGTTCGACGCTCCGGCCGGCGTCATTCCGCGCGAGATCGTTCACTCCGAGCCGCGCCCGCTGCGCGAGCGTGAATCCGCACGTTCCTGAAGAACTGGAACGAACCCTGATCCACGCGCTGAAGAAGGATCCGGCAGCGCGGCCAGAGTCAGCGAAAGAGCTTGCGGCCAGCTTGTACGCTTGCGCGCAGCAGTTGCGGCGGCAGCCAGTCCTCGCCCGGGATCGAGGAACCCGTTCCCGCACCCGCTCCCGCGCCCGCCCCCACCCCCACACCCACAGCATTCGAGGCGCCGGCCGTAGTACCGGAGACGCCACGCCCGGTCGAGATCGTCCCGCCGCCCACGCCGGTTCAGCCCGAGCAACACGCACCGGTGAGCAATCGCCCGGCCTCGATCGAACTGACCATTCCCCCTCCCGCGCCGCCTCCGCCGCCCGCGCCGATGCCGGTCGCTGCGATTCCCAGCGCATCTGCGCCCGTTCCACCGCGAAGGGATCCCCGTGCGAAAACCGTCAAGCTGCAACGGCGCATCGCAACTCTGATCGCTGCCGCTGCGCTGGCATTTTGGGCCACGGCCACCATCATTTCGCGATCCAGTCTGAAGGCGTCCGAGCAGAAAGCCAACGCGCCTGCGGTTCACACACCGGTCGCACCGGCGTCGAAGGCCGCACCCGAGCCACCGCCCGCGCCCATCGAGACCTCTCGCGCTCCGGAACCGGTTCAGCCCGCCGCCAAGATCGAAAAAACTGCTCCTGCTTTCACGCCCTACCTGCGCTCTCGCGTAAAGACGCTGTGGGAAGCCGGCCGGTATGCCGATGCGATGGACTTGGTGGACAACTTCTTGTCCGAAAGTCCGGCCAACGCCGAAGCGCAAGTCTGGAAGAAGCGGATTCGCGCCGCGCAAGACGCGGAAGCCGCCATCAAGTAGAACTGCCATGCGAACCAACACGCTTTCAATCCTGTGGATCTTCGGAGTGCTGGCCGCGCCGGTCTGCCTGGCGCAGCACACGGCCGCGCTCGATCGTAATCCCGCGCGCGCCGCCAAGACTGATCCGTTCCTGAGCGGTGCTCCATTCACGCTGGATCAAACGCTCACGCTCCTGAAGCAGGACGCCATCCCGCTGCGCCGCCGCAAGGAAGCCATTCAAAATCGCGGCGTCGATTTCTTTTTGTCGGCGGAGAACATGGACCGGCTGAAGGCGACCGCGGCGCCCGCCGAATTACTGGACCTGATCCACAGCAAGGCGAAGCCCGTGCTTCCGCCTCCTCCGCCCAAGCCTGCACCCAAAGGCAGCATGCGCGTTGAGTGCGCACCGGCTGAATGCAACGTTGCGCTGAACGGTAAGCCGCTCGGAGAAACGCTGGGTGGCGCGCTCGAACTGGCGTCTCTGGCGCCCGGCAAGTGGATCGTCGACTTCAGCAAGAGCGGCTACATCGCCAGGCAGAGCGCGGTGCTGGTGGAGGAGAACAAAACCGCGGCGGCATCGGCCGTCCTGGATCCGGATCGCGCCACCGAGCAGGCTTTCGGCGCACAGTTGCTCCAAAAAATAATCGGAGCCCTGGGAGGCGAGCAAGGCATCCAAGACCTGAGTAGTGTGGACGCCGTTGGCAGCGCAACGGTTCTGACGCGCGAAGGAGCGGGCATTCGCTGGAGCCTGCGCATGCGCAACCATGGAACCCGCTCGCTATTTCAGGCCAAGGCCGGCCGCGTCGAGCACAGCGTGATGTTCAACGGCAACGAATTCACCGCCAGCAAAAGCCTGAAGGGACAGGACGCGCTCGAATTGCCTGCCGACTTCGGCTACATCCGCGATCATCAGCTCGCGGTGTTGCTCGCCCGGATTCAACAACCGCGCTACAAGCTGCTGGCCAAACAACCCGAACCCAAGTCCGGCGAAGAATACGTCCTGTTCGCGGACGGCGGCACCGACAAGATCTCCATCGGCCTGAACAGCGACTTGCGGCCACAAAGAATCCACATTGAAACCGAAACCGGTATCGGCTCGCTGCTCATCACCTACTCGGACTACGTGCAGAGCGGCCGCGCCTGGTATCCCAAGAACATGCAGGCCAAGCCGGACGGTCAGCCGAACGGCATCCAGGTCCGGTTCGACAGCGTCGAGATCAACCCCAAGTTCAAGGACAACGACTTGAAGCTGAAGGGCGGCATCTTCTCCAACTTCTACGACTGACGCAGCAACCGTTGCGCAACCCCGACTTTGCAAAGATATTCGAACCGTTTGGGTCCGTTCTTCGTCTAATCCGATATGAAACGGGCACAAGAAACGGAACTGGCTTATCGAAAAGCGTTCCAGGAATTTTCAAGCAAGGTTGCGCAAGTCCAAGCATTAGCGGCACTTCGAAGCGCAGATCCTAGACATGTGGAAAAAGCTTTGTTGGAACTCGAGAAGGCGCACGTGACATACATCGCGCGCCGCGACGAGTGGGTCCAACTCCTTTTGCCGTCGAAGACCGGCACCCTGACTAAGCCCGCGCGCGACACCCAGCATGAGCACGACGAATGCATCCGCGCCATCGCCGAGCTGCTGTGGGAAAGCGCCGGGCGTCCGGAAGGGACGTCGGAGCAAGACTGGCACAGGGCCGAAGAGATCGTGCGAATGGCCGGCGCGGCCGCCTGAGGCGGAAGCACGCTTAGGCCCCGCAACATTTCTTGTATTTCTTGCCGCTCCCGCAGGGGCACGGATCATTGCGTCCAACCTTCGACGAAGCGGCCTCCGCTGCCTGCTCGTCATCATCCGCGAAGAACGCAGGTTTCTGCCCGTGGAACATCAGTCGCTGATCCAGCGCCACCCGAACCAGATCGGCTTCGTCATCGTCGAACCCGCCCGCTAGATCCTCAATCTTTTTGAAAAGCGCGTTGACGCGCCCGCGCGACGTTTCGCCCGGGGCCGCAAGCGCGTAGGCAAACAGCGCCGGCGTGCGGTGCCTCTCCTGACTGAAGAACGCCTCCAGGCGCGGCGCTTCCGACGACAGGTTGAGATACCCGGTGGCCCAGATGGCCTGACTCTGGATCTCGATGTCAGGGTCATCCAGATGCCGCGGCGGGTACTCGGCAAAGCGGCGGTCGAGCGATCGCGCCATCGCCTTCAGCGCAGCCGCGCGGCCGCCCGCTTCCTGATAAAGACGCTCGATGGACTGAACCACCGCGGGAATGTCCGAATGTTGGGCCAACGCGATCGTTGCCCCGGCTCTCTCCTCGATCGACGCCGCCGGATCATCGATCACCGCCAGCATCGCCTTGCGGATCTCCGGCTCATCGGTGGCCGCCTCTTCCAGCGCTTCCCAACATTCGCGGCGGACGGGCATGTCCGGATCCGCTCTTGGCCAGTTCGAGCAGCCGCGCCCGCACCTGCAGAGAAATCTCCGAGGGGCTGCACGTTTTGATGGCCGCCGCGCGCACCTCGGCGGAACTGTTCTCCAGCACCGCCAGGCGATCCTGGTCGCTCAGCGCCCCGAAGTCAGGAATGTCTTTCTCGGGATACTCGGACCAGATGTCGTATGGCTCGCGGCACGTTGAGCGTCCTCGGTCCGAGCGAAAGCTCCTCGATAGCCGACTCCAGCATGTGGCGATCGCGCGCGTCCTCGGCCGGCAGACGACCGAGCTTGTTCTCGAGCGCGGGAATCGCCGCCGGGTCGCCGTACATTTCGAGCGACACCGCCGCATCCACGACATCGTCGCCGTCCAGTCTCGCGACCAGCACTTCGTAGATGCGCGTATCGTGGACACCGAGCGCGGCCAGAAGAAACGGCAAGTCGCCGGGATCGCGGCCCTCGCGCTCTCGCTCGCGCAAGAAATCGAGCAATGGATCCACGGCGCTCGCGCCCAACCGGGCCATGCTCTCCAGGAGTTCGTCAGGGATGTCGAGCGGATCGCGGCGAATCCGCTGCATGTAGAACGGGATCGCGTCAGGCGTGGCCAGGTATCGAAAGAGACTGTCCAACACCTCTTCGAGATCCAGCGGATCCTGCTTGCGATCTTCGGAAGCGAAGCGCGCAAGATCCGGGACAGCGCGCTCGGGACGATCGAGAATCGCGTGCAGCAAGCGGTGATCCACCGCGATGTAGCCGTGCGCAGCCGCCTCCAGCAGCTTATAGACCGGCACCTCGGTCAGCGCCGCTGGATCGAGGATGAGGTCGACCCGAAGCGTTATTCTTCTTCCTTGACGACGTGCACCGCGACTTCCGTGGTGACTTCGCGATGCAGGCGCAGCGGAACCTTGAATTCGCCGAGCGTCTTGATCGGCTCGTCGAGCACGATCTTGCGGCGATCGATGGTGTAGCCCTGTTTTTCGAGCGCTTCGGCGATGTCCTTGGAGGTCACCGAGCCGAAGAGCTGATCGTTTTCGCCGGCCTTCTGCGAAATGGTGATGCTCAGGTCAGCCATCATCTTGCCCAGGTCGCTGGCTTCGGCCACCAGTTTCGCATCTTTGCGCAGATGCGCCTGCCGTTCCTGCTCGATGATCTTCTTGTTGGATTCGGTGGCCGGCACGGCCAGCCGCTTCGGCAGCAGATAATTCCGCGCGTAACCCGGCCGCCACTTTCACCAACTCGCCGCGCGCGCCCAGCTTGTCGATATCTTCTCTCAGAATGACTTCCATGACTGGCTCCTTATACCGCCGACGCGAACGGAATGAGCGCGATGTTGCGCGCCTGCTTGATGGCCTGGCTCAAGCGCCGCTGATGCGGCGTGCAGACGCCCGAGATGCGGCGCGGAACGATTTTGCCGCGCTCGGAGATGAACGACGTGAGCAGCCGCACGTCCTTGTAGTTGATGTCGTCGATTTTTTCGACGCAGAACCGGCACACTTTCTTGCGCCGGAAATATTGCTTCTTGGTGGCGATCGCCTTGTCGCCGCCGGTGGGTCGCATGCGATCGCGCTGATGGGCCGTCCGCCTCTTGGTTTCCGCCATGATCGTCTCCTTACACCTTTTCCTTTTCCGGCCGGCGCACCGGGCATGGGCGCGCCGGGCCGAGGGCCTGCGGGTTCGGCCGCGCCGGCCATCACATGCTCGGCGGAAGGCTGGCTCGGCGCCGCCACGGCAGGCAGCGGGCTTGCGGGCCGCGCGCTTTTCGCGCGCCTTCTTGCGCTTCTCCATCTTCTTCATCTTTTCGTCCACGCGGACGGTCAGGAACTTCATCACCGAATCCGTCACGCGCAGCCGGCGCTCCAGCTCCCGCACGGTTTCGGGCTTGGCGGTGAACTGCAGCAGAACGTAGAAACCTTCGTTGCGCTTCTGAACGCGATACGCCAGCTTGCGCACGCCCCATTTTTCGGACTTGTCCACGTTGCCGCCGTTGACGGCGATATAGGTGGTCAACTGCTCGATCAGTTGATCGATTTCTTCCTCCGGCGCATCCGGCCGGATGATAAACAACTCTTCGTAGATCCTCATTCTTCCTCGTTTGAGCCTGGGGCGCGACGATTAAATTTCGCCATGGACTTTTCGACGCCTTCAGCGATTATGGACTCCACTGCCTGGGACGCATAGTCCAGCAGCTCGTCCAATTCCTCTTTCTGCGCCCGCTTCAACTTCGCGAGCACAATTCGGACGCCGTCTTTTTCGCGACGGCCTCCGTGAATCCCCAGGCGAACCCGGGGAAACTGACTGGTTCCGACGGCGCGGATGATCGAATCCACTCCGCGATGCCCGGCGGCCGAACCCGACGGCCGGATCCGCAGCGACGCGCCAGGCCAGATCCAACTCGTCATAAACCACGATCAAATCGCGCCGGCGCGATCTCATGCTTCACCAACAGCCCCTGCACCGACTCGCCGCTCAGATTCATGAACGTCTGCGGCTTGGCGAGCATCACTTGCTTCGCCCGCCACCGTTCCCTGCCCTACCAGCGCCCGGCAATCCTTGCGCGAAACCTTGATCCCGTTCCGCTCCGCCAGCCGGTCGACCACCAGAAAACCGAGGTTGTGCGCGGTGTCTTCGTACTCTTCGCCGGGATTGCCGAGGCCCACCACCAGTTTTTCGAACTCGGACATGCCGGCCCCGGACTTGGCATCGGCGATCCGGAATCACTCCCGGCGCTCGATCGCTCAGCCCTTCTTCTTGCCCTTCTCCGGCTCGGCTCCGGCCTCGCCTTCCTCCTCCTTCTTGCCCTTCTTGATCACTTCCGGCTCGGCCGGGGCGGCAGCAGCGCCCTCGACGGCGGCTTCGGCGGCCGGAGCTTCTTCGGCCTTCATGGCGACCACGTGCGCGATCACCTGATCGGCCGGGCTGAGCAGCTTCGCCGATCCTTCCAACGGAATCTCGCTGGCGCGCAGATTCTGTCCGATCATCAGCTCGCTGACGTCCACGGTATACTGTTCCGGAATTTCGTCGGGAAGGCACTCGATGGTCGATTTCGCGCGTGACGACTTCGAGCAATCCGCCCTGCATCTTGACGCCCTGGGGTTCGCCGGTCACCTGAACGCGAACGTTGACCTCGATGCGCTTGGTCAGGTCGATGCGCTTCAAATCCACGTGCAGCAGGTTGTCGCGCACCGGATCGCTCTGCCAGTCCACGATCATGGCGGGCGTTTCTTCCACGCCCTGGATGGCCAGCGTTGAAGATCGTGTTGTGGCCGGTGCTGCTGTGCAGAATCTTGTTGACTTCCTTGGGATTCACCGAGACCGCCACGGCAGGCCTGCCGGCGCCGTACAGAACGCCGGGCGCAATTCCCTGGACGCGCAGACGGCGCGCTTCGTTCTTGCCGCGCGAATCGCGCTTGGCTCGGCGCTGACTGTAATTTCTTTCCTCATCTCATTACTCCGGCAGGCACGGGCCTGCATTCATCTCTACAGGCCCAGCCTGCAACTTTCGAATCTAAATAAACAGGGTGCTTACCGAACCGTCCTCGTGGATGGATTGAATGGCTCTGGCCAGCAAGGGCGCCACCGACAGAGTCTTGATGCGGCAGCAGCGCATGGCATCCTCGCGCAGCGGAATGGAATTGGTGACCACCACTTCCTGAATCCGCGACTCCTCGATTCGCTGCACCGCCTCGCCGGACAAGCACGGCGTGCGTGGCGCAGGCGGTGACGCTGAGCGCGCCCTGCTTCAGCAGCGCTTCGGCGCCCTTTACCAGCGTACCGGCGGTATCAATCAAATCGTCCACAATCAAACAATGCTGCCCTTCGACGTCGCCGATGATGTGCATCACTTCGGCGACGTTCACATCCGTGCGGCGCTTATCGATGATCGCCAGCGGAGCGTTCATATGCTTGGCGAAAGCGCGCGCGCGCTCCACACCGCCGGCATCCGGCGAAACCATGGTCAAGTCCCTGCGCCCGATGGAATCGAAATATTCGATCATCACCGGCGCGGCGAAGAGGTGATCGACGGGAACGTCGAAGAACCCCTGGATCTGAGCCGCGTGCAGGTCCAAAGTAAGCACACGATCCGCGCCGGCCCGTCTGAATCAGATTCGCAATCAACCGGGCGGAAATCGGCATCCGCGGCTTGTCCTTGCGGTCCTGCCGCGCATACCCATAATAGGGTAACACTGCGGTGATGCGCTCCGCTGAGGCCCGCTTCAGCGCGTCGATCATCAGCAGCAGTTCCATCAGGTGGCGGTCCACCGGCGTGCAGGTGGGCTGCACCACGAACACGTCGGCGCCGCGCACGTTTTCGAGGATCTGCAGCCGGATTTCGCCGTCCGAAAACGGCTCCACCAGCGCCGCGCCCAGCGTGCATCCGAGCGACGCACAAATCTTGTGCGCCAACGCCGGATTGGCGTTGCCGGTGAAGATTTTCATCTGCTCGAATCTCATTTTGCGTACCGGTCTTGGCGCGGCCATAACATGCTTTCCCCGAATCCTGCCAATTGCCGCCGCCAGAGCGCACGGTACCGGCTGCGGCTTACCATCGTAGCAGGGTAAACCTGATCGCGGGGAAACTCTTTGCGGAACGCGTCCGCCGCCCGGTCGCGCGCTCGGCGGTTCTCGAAGATTCCGAAGACCGTCGACCCGCTGCCGCTCATCAGCGCCGGCCGGGCCCCCAGCTTCAGCAACTTCCCCTTAATTGATTTTAGTTGAGGGTGTTGGCGGAAGACAACTTCCTCGAAATCGTTCGAATCCACTCGGCGGACACGCGCCAGGCCGCCGGACTGGAAATCCGGCGAGGACGTCAGCGTCCGGTTCGGCTGGCTGGTGTGCGATCGAGCGCGCGGTAGGCCTCGGCGGTGGAGACATGGATGCCCGGGGTAATCAGAAGGACCGGCAGGCTGGGCAAGTCGGGCAGCGGGTAGAGTTCGGTCCCGCGGCCCAGGCCGAGCGCAGTGCCGCCCAGCAGGAAGAACGGCACGTCGCTTCCGAGCTCTGCCGCGAGTTCCAGCAGCTTTCGCAAACGGCAGCGGCTTTCCCAGCAGCAGCGGAAGCGCCAGCAGCACGCGGCGGCGTTGCTCGATCCGCCCGCCAAGCCCCGCGCCGAGCGGAATGCTTTTTTGCAAAACGAACCCAACGCGGCCCGTTCGGCCGGTGGCGGCCAGAACGCTATGCGCCGCTTTTACAATGATATTGCCGGGAATGTTCAAGTTTGACTGGATTTCGATTCGGGTGCGGCCCGCGCTGGTATTCGATGTCGATCGTGTCGGCCAGCGAGACGGTCTGAAAGATGGTGCGCAGCTCGTGGAACCCGTCCGGCGCGCTTGATGCAGCACCCGCAGGTCCAGATTGATCTTGGCGAGCGAACGAACCCGGACGCGAGCCGGCATCAGTAGTGCAGCAGCGAGTGGACGTCGTAGCCGGTGAGCTTCTCGCGTCCCTTCAGAAAATCCAGTTCCAGGATGAAGCCGAGGCCGGCCACTTTGCCGTTCAGCATTTCCACCAGGCGCGCGACGGCCGCGGCGGTTCCGCCGGTGGCCAGCACGTCGTCGATGATGAGCACGCGCTGGCCGGGCGTGATGGCGTCGCGGTGGATCTCGAGCACGTCGGTGCCGTATTCGAGCGCGTATTCGATGCGCTCCCGCTCGGCCGGCAGTTTTTTCTCCTTGCGCACCGGGATGAAGCCGTAGCCGAGCGCGTAGGCGACCGCGGGCGCGATGATGAAGCCGCGCGCTTCGATCCCGAGCACGACGTCGATGGGCGTGGAGCGGTACTGCGCCGCCAGGCAATCGATGACTTCGCGAAAGCCGCCCGGGTCTTTCAGCAGCGTGGTGATGTCGTAGAAATTGATGCCCGGCTTGGGAAAATCCGGGACTTCGCGGATGAGGTCTTTGAGATGCTGCATCAGGGGAATCCGTATTGTAACCTATTCGGATTTTTTCAACGCTGAGACCCAGGCCTTGGGCGTCGTGCCGAGCGTGCGGCGGAACATCTCGACGAACGCGCTGGGCTGGCGATAGCCGATCTCGAACGCGACTTGCTTGACGGCGCTTCCCGGCCACCAGCAGTTCGATGGCTTTCATCAGTCGGAACTGGCGGCGCCAGGATTCGAAGCTGAGTCCGACTTCGCGATGGAAGATTCGCTCGATGGTGCGGACGCTGGCGCCGGCCTTGTCACAGAGCGCGTGGAAGGACGCGTCGCCGTCGCGGTTCGCCATGACGGCGTGGACGACGGACAGCGCGCGGCGATCTTCGGGCAGAGTCACGAAACTGGGTACTGGAGTAGCGCGCGCGAGTTCCGCGAGGATCAAGTCGCGCAGCGCCGAGTGCAGCGAGTTTCTGCGGCGGAGCTGGCCGAGGCGAACCGCTTCGACGATCAGTTCGCGCAGCAACGGAGTCACTTGCAGGACGGTGCAGCGCCGGGGCAGGCTTGGCGCGAGACCGCGGCGCAAGTACAGCGTGCGCATCGAGACCGCCCCGGGCATCCGGATTTTGTGCATCGTTCGCGCTGGAATCCAGATGGCGAAGTGCGGCGGAATGAGCCAGGAGCTTTGGCCGGCGGTGACGTGCATCACGCCGCGGATGGCGTAGATGACTTGGTCCGAGCCGTGCGAGTGTTTGGGAACGTGGTAGTCGGGCGGATACTCGTAGGCCAGCGTCGCGATGGATACGCCGGGCTTGGGATCGTATTGAGTCAGGAATCCGGTCTGTCGCAATTGAGATATATTATGTCGCAAATGCGGTCTTGCGACAGGGCGCGAGGAGTGGATACTGGTGTCATGAAGCCCCTGCTCGGTTCCCAAAAGATCATGGCGTTCGCGGCCACGCGCGATCCGGCGCTCGCCAAGGCCTTCTACGGCGACAAGCTTGGTCTGCAATTCTTGTACGACGATGGCTTCGCCGTGGTCTTTGACGCCAACGGCGTGACGCTACGTATCCAGCGCGTGAAGGAAGTCGCCGGAGCGCAGTACACCGTGTTGGGCTGGGAGGTTGCGGACATCGTCGCGAAGGTCCAGGAGCTGGCGGCGGCCGGCGTGAAGTTCGAGCGCTACGGCTTCCCCGATCAGGACGAGACGGGAATCTGGACGGCGCCGGGCGGCGCCGCGCGCGTGGCGTGGTTCAAGGATCCGGACGGGAATACGTTGAGTCTCAGCCAACACGGCTAAACAAGAGCAGGCGCCTTTCGATACACTGGCGCTTGTGCCGCCGGACAAGCCAGCCCTCCTGCAACTCAAAAGCATCCAGAAACGCTTCGGCGGCGTGGTCGCGCTGCGCGATGGAAACCTCGACGTGCGGCGCGGCGAAGTCCACTTGCTGATGGGCGAGAACGGCGCCGGCAAGTCCACGCTGATGAAGATTGTCGCGGGTATGCAGGAGCCGGATTCAGGCGAGTTCCTGTGGCAGGGACGCAGCGTGCATTTCCGCAGTCCGTCAGAAGCGGCCGAGCAGGGCATCGCGATGGTGCATCAGGAATCACTGCTGGCCCCGCACCTGTCAGTGGCCGAGAACATTTTCTTGGGGCACGAACCGCGCCGCGCGCTGGGTTGGGTGAACCGGCGTGAGCTGATCGAACGGGCCGAGCGCATCATCGCGGAGCATCGCTTCCGCTTTGCAGGCCGATTGGCGCGTCGAGCGTCTGAGTCCGGCCGGAAGGCAGATGGTGGAGATCTGCCGCGCGATCCAGCAGGGATCCAGCCTGCTGATCTTCGACGAGCCGACTTCGGCGCTCTCGGATGCCGAGTCGCAGGAGGTGTTCCGCATCGTGCGCGCGTTGCGCGAGCGCAACATGGGCGTGATTTATATCACGCATCGGCTAGAAGAGCTGCGCGCGATCGGCGATCGCGTGACTGTGCTGCGCGACGGCGAGACGGTCCATTCGGGACCGCTCGGCGAAACCTCTGCGAACGAGATCATCCGGCACATGGTGGGCCGCGAGTTGACCGCCATCTACACGCGCAGCGCGCTTCCGCCGGGCGATGAACTGCTGGCGGTGCGAAACCTCGCGCGCAAACCGGCGCTCGACGGCATCACGTTTTCGCTGCGTGCCGGCGAGATCGTCGGAATGGCGGGATTGATCGGCGCCGGGCCGCACCGAGCTGTGCCGTGCGCTGTTCGGCATCGATGCCATCGACCGCGGCGAAATCCGGATTGGCGGGCGCGCCGTTCGCATCGGCTCGCCGCAAGACGCCGTGCGAGGCCGGTCTCGCGCTGATTCCCGAAGATCGCCAGCGCGCCGGACTCGCCATCGGCCTGCCGGTTGCCTACAACCTGACCATGGCCGACCTGAAGAGCGGTCTGTCGCGGCGGCTTTCTGAATCTCACCGTCGAATCGCGCATCACGTCCGAGCTCAGCGCAACGGCTGCGGATCCGGACCGGGCCTGCGCGGCAACCGGCCGGGCGATTGAGCGGCGGCAATCAGCAGAAAGTCGCGATCGCGAAATGGCTGCTGCGCCAGGCGCGCGTGTTTCTGTTCGACGAGCCGACGCGCGGCATCGACGTGGGCGCGAAGATGGAAGTCTTCCAGATGATGGACGAGCTGGCGCGGCGCGGCGCGGCCATCCTCATGGTGAGCTCGGAAATGAGCGAGCTGATCCAGGTGGCCGATCGCATTCTGGTGATGCGCCAGGGACGCATCAGCGGCGAACTGCCCGGGCGGACCACGCCGGAGGCGATCATGCGCTATGCGGCTTTCGAAGCCGGCACGGCCTCGGCCGGAGAAGCGGCCAGATGATCCAGCGGCTGCTGCCGTTCTTCACGCTGCTCGCGCTGTTCGCCATTCTTTCCATCGTCTCGCCGAATTTCCTGACCGCCACCAATCTTTCGAGCGTCGCGCGGCAGACCGCGGTGATCAACATCATGGCGCTGGGCATGACGGTGGTCATCATCTCGGGCGGCATCGATCTGTCGGTCGGCTCGATCCTGGCGCTGGCTGGATTGCTGGGCGCGATGGCGATGGAGAAGTACGGCATCGGCTGGGGCATCGCCGCGGGACTGGCGATCGGAACGCTGTGCGGATCTCGCGAACGGTCTCATGATCACGTCGCTGCGCGTGAGCCCGTTCATCGTGACGCTCGGCACCATGGGGATCTTTCGCGGCCTGGCGCTGATCATCTCGAAGGGCCTGCCGGTACACGAAATTCCGGCGTCGTATTCGTACCTGGCCGAAGGCACGCTGCTGGGCGTTCCGTTTGTGTTGTGGATTTTGCTCGCGGCGGCGGCGCTGATGCATGTGACGCTCGAGCACACGCGCCTGGGGCGCTACGCGTTTTCGATCGGCAGCAATCCGGACGCGGCCTACTACACCGGCGTGCCCGTGCGTTTTCACACCACCGCAGTTTACGCCATCGCCGGCGCGCTGACCGGTCTGGCGGGAATGATCGAGGTCTCGCGCCTGATGACCGGCCAGCCGACCAGCGGCCAAGGCTACGAACTGACCGCCATCGCCGCGGTAGTGATCGGCGGCGGCAGCCTGCGCGGCGGCGAAGGCAGCGTGCTGGGCACGCTGGTGGGCGCGTTCATCATGGGACTGCTGGCGAACGGCAGCGACTCTGATCGGCACCAATCCCTACTGGCAGCAGGTGATCATCGGCGCGGTGATCATACTCGCCGTGACGTTCGACGAGCTGCGCAAGCGCAAGACGCCGGCTTAAGAACGGCGTCTAATTCTGTTGCGCGGCGCTTAGACCGCTGCTGTGCCAGTTCGGCGACGATCCGCTTCATGCGGTCGCGAATCTCTCCGGCTCTCTTGCGGCCGTCGGGTGTCGCATCGATCAGTTTCTCCAGGTTGGCGGCGAATTGCGGACCGAACGCGGCGCGGATTTCGGCCAGCAACGGCTCGATCTTGGCGAAGACGCCGAGTTGTTCGTTGGTGGTGTCGTTGAAAGATCCGAGGCCGATGGCGCCGTTGTTGACCAGGCCGGCGACCATGTCCCAATAGCTCACGACCATTCGCAGATGGCCGCTGTGCTCGCCCATGATGGCTTTCTGGAAATCGGCGATCGACTGCGGATTAAACTCCAGCGCGAACCAATTGCGCGCTACGCGCATGGTTTCCTCGCGGCGCAGTTCAAACAACTTCAGAATGAGACCAGCTTCTTCTTGTTTCGACATGGGAACACTCCTCCTTGATTCCGGCCTTCGACGCTTGAAGGCGCAGGCCGTGCCCGTTGGATGCTTGCCGGGAAACGCAGGATGCAAGCTTTTTTTGCTCGAAAATTCCGCGGCATTGCTAAAATACTTCCAGGAGGAGTTGCGCATGCCTTTTGTCGACACCAAGAAATTGAAGGTGGTGGAGCGGGCGCCGGGCTGGTTCGGGCGTTTCTTTCATTCGCCCAGCATGACGTTCGCGCACTACGAGTTCAAGGGCGGCTCCTCGGTTCACGAGCATTTTCACGAGCAGGAAGAAGTCTGGCAGGTGATCGACGGCGAAGTCGAAGTGACCATCAGCGGCAAGTCGAAAGTAACCGGGCCAGGCATGGTGGCGATCGTGCCGGGCGGCGTGCGGCATTCGGTGAAGGCGCTGACCGACGGCCGCGCGATCATCGTGGATTATCCGCTGCGGCCGGATGCCGACGGCAGAGCGGAACGACGCTATTC
Organism: Terriglobia bacterium; assembly: GCA_963792065.1. Taxonomy (GTDB): domain Bacteria; phylum Acidobacteriota; class Terriglobia; order Bryobacterales; family Bryobacteraceae; genus Palsa-89. The sequence goes on along the minus strand of CAWBUU010000001.1, from coordinate 2,058,548 downwards.
GGCGCGCAAAGTCTCGGCTGGATCCACTCGAGCGGCGCGGCGCGCCGGCAAGTAGCTGGCGGCCACGGCCGTTGCGACCAGAATCGCGGGCGTTGCGGCAAAAGTAACCGGATCGAGCGGGCTTACGCCGAACAACAGCGAGGACATCAGGCGCGAGAGGCCCGTGGCCGCGGCTAGTCCGAGCACGGCTCCGGCGCCAGTGAGAACAAGAGCGTAGCGAACGAACATCCATTTGACAACTCCGGGCCGCGCGCCCAGCGCCAGACGGATTCCGACTTCGCGCCGACGCTGCGCCACCGTGTACGCGAGCACGCCGTAGATTCCGATGATGCCGAGCAGGAGCGCCATCGATCCGGCGATCGCCAGCATGACGAGCGTGAACGACGTGCGCGCCAGCGAGTGATCGTAGATGTCCTGCATGGTCTGCAGCGACGTCACCGGAAGGCTGGCATTCACCGACCACACGGCCTGGCGGACTTGATCGAGAAACGTCTGGCTGCCGGTGCGCCGGCTTCGAATCACGAACGTCAGGTAGCGCTCGACGTCCGGCGGTCCCGGCTGGTAGAGGCTGTCCATCAGAGCCGGCCAGTAGACGATGGCAGGGGCCGGTTGTTGAACACCGTTGTCGCGGACGTCGCCTGCCACGCCGATGACTTCGTGCCACCCCCGGCCCACGTAAAACCGCTTGCCCAGCGCCGCGGACGGCGTGCCCCAAAGTTCGCGCGCCAAATTCTCCGAGAGCAGCGCATAGGGCCTGCGCCCATAGACGTCGGCCCATGTGTAATCGCGGCCGGCGACTAATTTGATTCCGGCGGTTTGAAAGAACGAAGGTGAAATGTTCTTGAACATGCGGAGCGGCGGGCTGCCGGTATCCGACCGCGTGTCGCCTTCCTTCCGGATCAGGTCCCAATTGCCCTCAATTCCTTCCATCGGCACCCAGCTCGTGAAGGCCGCCGATGCGACGCCTGGAATCGCGCTCAACGTGTCGGCGATATCGTTTTCGATGCGCGCAACGCGATCGGGATCCTGCACCAGGGAAAGGGGAATCGAAATACGAAGCGTTTGAAGCTGATCGAAGTGGGTGAAACCCGGATCGACGTCGCGCAACGCCAGCGACGTTCGAATCATCAAGCCGGAGCTGATCAGCAGCACCAGCGCGAGGGCGACCTGAGCGACCACCAGGATGTTGCGCGCGCGATGCCGCTCCCGGCTGTGGCTGGATGTGCGGCCAGCGCTGCGGAGGGTCAGCGAGATTTGCGGCCCAGCGTACTTGAGCGCCGGGATCAGACCGAACAACAGGCCCGAGAGCAGCGAGACTGCCAACGTAAAGGCGAGCGCGCGCGGGTCGATCGAAATTTCGTTCAACCGCGGCAGGCTGGCCGGACCGAGCGCCACCAGGAAGCGCAGCCCGGCTTGAGCGACTGCCAGCCCCAGCGCGCCGCCTATGAGTGCGAGCAGCATGCTTTCGAGCAGCAACTCCCGGACGATGCCGTCCCAGTCCCGGCTCCCAGCGCCGCGCGAATGGCCAATTCCTGTTGCCGCGAGTCGGCGCGAACGAGCAAGAGATTCGCAACGTTGGCGCAGGCGATCAGCATCACGATGCCGATGGTGGCCATCAACACCCAGAGCACGTTGCCGACGTTGCCGACCACGTCATCTTTGAGGGACCGCAAGTCCGGCGTGATTCTCCATTTCTCGTAGAAATGCGGATTGTTGCCGGGGCCGTTGGTCCACGAATCCATCCAGACCGGAATGAGGCGCGCGAGGTCGGCATCGGCCTGCGTGATGCTGACGCCGGGCTTGAGTCTCGCGATGCCTTGGTAGCCGAAGCCCGCCAGGATGAGCTTGCCGCGATCGAAGCGGGCTGGCACGATCAGCTCAGCATCGGTGCCGGCGAAGCGGAAGCCCTGAGGCATTACGCCGACGATTTCGAGCGCGCGCGAGTCGACCCGTGATGTTCCGGCCGATCACCGACCGGTCGCCACCGAAGCGGCGCTGCCAGTAGCCGTAGCCCAGCATCACGGTGAGTGGAGCGCCGGGCTGTCTGGTCGGCTGGGCTCAAGCCAGCGCCCGACTAGCGCAGGCACGGCGAGCGCTTCGAGCGTTCCATCGCTGATGATGACGGTTCGGACTTGTTCCGGTTCGGCAAGCCCGGTCACGGTGGTGTGGACGTCGGCCCATACGCCGAGCGCCTGAAATGTCCGGTTGTGCTCCGAGTAAGTGACGAACATGGAGGGCGAGAGGCGCAGACCTCCGGAGACGCTGGCCAGGCCCGGGGCGCCTGGAGCAGCCTGCCAGACCGAGACCAGTTGATCGGAATTAGGATACGGCAGCGGCTGGAGCAACACGCTGTTGACGACGCTGAAGACCGCGGTATTCGCGCCGATTCCGATCGCCAGCGTCAGCAGCGCGACCAGCGTGAAGGTCGGGTGATGGCGTAGCGTGCGCAGTCCGTAGCGAACGTCGCGGGCGAGCGTATCGAGCAAGCCGATGGTGTTCATACTGTAGATTTCCTCGCGGATCAGCGTTCGATTGCCCAGTTTTCTGTGGGCGGCAGCGCGGGCCTCAGCCGGCGCCATTCCGCGCGCGATGTTGTCTTCGGTTTCAGTGGCGAGGTAGGACTCGATTTCTGCGAGCCGTTCTCGATCCCATTTCGCCCGCCGGAAGAATCGCCGCCAGCTCATAGCCATCATCCTCGCGCCGGTTTCAAGATGCGCCCGATGGCGCGCACCAGTTGCTGCCAGCGAGCCGTCTGCGCGTTGAGCTGTTTTCGTCCAGCGGGCGTCAGGCGGTAGTAGCGGGCTTTGCGGTTGCTTTCCGACGTGCCCCAGAAGGACGCGATCCAGCCTCGGTTCTCCAGCCGATGCAGCGCCGGATAAAGCGATCCGTGCTCGATCTGGAGCACGTCTTCGGAACGCTGCTCGATCACGTGCGCGATGGTGTGGCCATGGGCCGGACCCAGCAACAAGGTTTGCAGGACCAGCATGTCGAGAGTTCCCTGAAGCATTTCGCTCTGAAGCGGGGATTCGCGGCGCGGCATTGGGATCTATTCTACTCCACTCGATGATCTACTGGTCTTCATGGTATAGACGAATCGCATACGTTTTAGTTAGCCCGTTTGTTCCACAGACCGTCTAGTGGTCAGCGCACTTGCAGGCTGAGGCTGGAAGCCGCGATTTCCCTGCCCGCATCCACGACGCGGCAGGTAAGCCGATAGTCGCCCGGAGGCAACAGCGTGAAGGCGCTGGACGAAGGCTGCGAGGTATAGATGGGCACGCGCACGTATTCGAGAGCTGAACCAGGGGCACCGGCCGATGCGGACGACGCAAAGACGGTCGACCCGGCGGCGTCCAGCAGTTTGATCTCGACCTCGGCGCCGGGTGTGGTGACGGCTTCGATCCGCGCCTGCGCGCAAGGCCGATACGTGCCGGGCGGATCGGGCTGCGGTCCCGCAAATCCGCACGCCGTGAAATAGCATGGCAGGTCGCAGTTCGGAACCAGCTTGTCGGTCACGTCGAGATCCGTTGTCTCGATCGACAGATGAATGCCGGGCGCTGGAACATCGAAGCGCACACCGGGCATTCGCACTTCCACCAGCTCCAGGCTTTCCGAAAAGCCTCCGGATGAACCGGAAACCATTTCCGCCCTAAGCTGCGCCAGACCGATGCCCCGCACGAACGTCGATGTCTGGAAAATCAGCGAATTCACAAATCCTGTCGTGTTCAAGGCATCGGCGAATTGTCCGATCGGTCCGCTATACGAAGTTTTCTGAACCGTGGAGGATTTCGGATCCAGGTAAATCTGTTCGCCGTCGCCGGTCGCGATCCAGATTACGCCATTGTCGTCACCCCGCAGTTTGGAGACGACATCCGAGCCTTGCGTGAGGACATAGTAAGTCTTGCCGCCAATGGTTTCGGTGCGGTTGATCGAGCGGACGACATACGCGCCAGTGACCAGGCGGCTGTTGTTTCGATAGATCCAGGTGTTGCCGACCTGCAATGGGAAATAGCTCCCGCTTTGGAGACCGGGATCGATGGTGCGAACCGTGCCGCCGCAACGCACCTGAGCGGTAGCGGAAGCCAACACCGCGCCGGCCTGATCCACGAGCAGAAATTTCAACCCGTCGGTGACCCAGGTACCAGTGCGCGCGGAGCCGGGAGAATCGCCGAAGCCGGTCATCGCTGGGCCATCGGGATCGACCAGCCGGATCTGCACCGGAGCCGCTGCGCCCGTCCAATCGAGTTGCGCTAGGCCTGCTCCATCCTGGCAGTCGAAGATCACGGGCGGCGTGATGGTCAAGGTGGCGGACCACGCGCTTCCCACGACGAGAAAAAGCAGGCGAATGAGTTTCATGACGCAATTGTAGCCGCGTGGAGTGCGCTAAGAGTCCACCAGCCAAGTTATAATTGCGACGCGATGAGATTGTGTCTCGCGGCCGCGATTCTGTTCCTGTTGAGCGCCTTCGGCCCGGCTCCGGCGTTCGCCCAGCCAGCCGCGACGACCGCGGCCGAGCACAAAGAAGCGCCCCGTCAATACTCGCTGCCGCCGGACAAACTGGAAAAGGCGATCGAGTATTCGCAGGCGCGCTACTGGCTGCACTTCGTCGGTTCGATCTGGGGCATCGCGGTGCTCTTCGCGATCCTGGCAACGGGGCTTTCGGCGCGATTCCGCGATTGGGCCGAAGCCGCATCGCGCCGCCGCTTCGTCCAGGCGCTGGTCTTCATTCCCCTGCTCGCGCTCGCCAACGACGTCCTCAACCTGCCGCTCGAAATCTACGGGCAACACCTGGAGCTGCAAGTTCGAGCAATCCATCCAGAGCTGGCCGTCGTGGTTCTGGGACTGGACCAAAGAAGAACTGCTCAGCTACGCGCTCGCGATTCTGCTGGCAATGATTCTCTTCGCGGTGATCCGCCGCAGCCCGCGCCGCTGGTGGCTGTACTTCTGGCTGGCCGCGCTACCCGATACTGTTCGTGCTGATGTTCCTGGAGCCGTACGTCATCGAGCCGCTGTTCTACAAGTTCGACCCGCTCGCGGAGCGACATGCGGCGTTGGTGGACGAACTGGAACGAGTGGTGGCGCGCGGCGGCCTGACGATTCCGCCCTCGCGCATGTTCGAAATGAAGGCCAGTGAAAAGCTGAACTCGCTGAACGCCTACGTGTCGGGCTTCGGCGCATCCAAGCGCGTGGTGGTTTGGGACACGACGCTGGCGCAGCTCACGACGCCCGAGATTCTTTTCGTCTTCGGCCACGAGATGGGGCATTATGTGTTAGGGCACGTCCGCAACACGCTCATCTTCCTCGCGCTGCTGGTGCTGGTCCTTTTGTACATCGGCTATCACGCGCTCGAACTGGATGCTCGGCCGCTGGGGCGCGCGCTGGCGGATCCGCGATTTGGCCGACTGGGCGTCGCTCCCGGCGTTGCTGCTGCTGTTCTCCATTTTCAGTTTCCTCACCGAGCCGCTAATCAACGTCTACAGCCGCAGCCAGGAGCATCAGGCCGATGTCTACGGTCTCGAAGTGGTTCACGGCATCGTGCCGGACGCGCGCGCCGTCGCCACGCATTCGTTCCAGGTACTGGGCGAGGTGGACTTGGACGAACCGAATCCGAACAAGTTCATCGAGTTTTGGATGTACTCGCATCCCGTCCACCTCCGAGCGGATCGAGTTCACGGAAAGCTACGACCCTTGGTCGAGCGGTACCCCACGATATGTCAAGTGATCGGTGTGGCGGAGGGCGGGCGTTTGAGGCTTTCACCCGAGGGACTTCGCGGGCAAAACACCGTAGCATCGGGATGGTGGGTCCCGTTCTCTTTTTCCTGGCGGCGCTGACGGTTCGCGAGAGCCAAACTCCGCTGCGATCCGGCTGCGGCGCCGGCGATGCAGTTGTTGCTACGCTCGACGCGGGCACGCCGGTGGAAATTCGATTCCGGCTGGCCGACGGATCCGACTGCATCAAAGTCACCGCATCGGTGGGCGACAAGGGCGTGATCGGATACGTCGCGGGTTCCGCACTCGATGGTCTGGACGGTTTCGAGAGAGAGCGGACGTCCGCTCGCACCGCCGATCCCATGGCGGCGCTGACTCCGATGGAGTCCGAAGCGCGGCAAGCCGTGATCCATACGGGCGACCCGGTGCTGGATCGCGCGTCGAAGCTGCTGCAATCGAATCAACCGGGCGCGGCGCTGGAAGTGCTGAAGCCAGAGCGCTACCGGAACGACGCGAACGTGCTGGTGCTGGCCGGATTGGCGGCTTACAAGTTGGACCAGCTCGATACCGCGCTCAACTATTGGAAGCAGTCGCTCGATCTGGCGCCCAACGAGAGACTCAAGCCGATTTACGAACGAGTGAAGCGCGAGGCGGAAGCGGGCCGGGCCGGTGAGCGGCTGCTTGGAATGCACATCGCGCTACGTTACGAGAGCGAGGCGCTGCCGGTGGAAACCGCGCGTGCGATTCTGGGAACGCTTGACGAAGAGTACAGCCGCATCTCGGCCACCATGGGCTGTTCGGCGGGCGACCGGATCGTCGCCGTGGTTGAAGATCGCGCGACGTATTTGCGTGCCACCGGCGCCGCCGAGTGGAGCGGCGGATGGTACGACGGGCGCATCCACCTGGCGTGGAACGGCGAGAAAGAAGTGAGCGCGCAAGCGCGCCGCGGCCTGGCACATGAACTGGTGCACGCCTGCCTCACCAGCATTCCCTCCGGCGGCGCGCCCTGGCCGGCGTGGCTGCAGGAAGGCCTGGCGCAGAAGCTCTCCGGCGACCGTCTCACGCCGCAGACTCGCGAGCAGTTGCGGCTGCGCGCGCAGGCGCATCAAGTCCCGCGTCTCGAGGAACTGCATCCGGACTGGTCGCACTTCAGCCGCGATGAAGCGCGCATTGCGTACGCTCTCGCGCTCGACGCCGCCGATGCGCTTTATGACGGCGATCCGAACGGGCTGCGCAACATCCTGCGCAATCCGCAGAGCCTCGGCCAGGTGACCGCGGAACTGGACAAGAAGATCGGGTTCTGAGCGCGGGGCTGCGCTAAACCACTTTCACCACCAGGATGGTCATGTCGTCGTGCTGCGGTGCGCCGTTGACGAATGCGTCGGCATCGCGCATCAGGCATTCGATCATCTCGGCGGCGGGACGATCGCGGCAGGCCTGCACTGCTTCGATGAGACGCTCCTCGCCCCACTCTTCGTCGGCGGAATCCATGGCCTCGCTGATGCCGTCGGTGAAAAGCACCACGATGTCGCCCGTCGCAAGATCGACGGACGCCTGCGTGTACTTCGCGGGCTTGAACAGACCCACCACCGGGCCGCCATCTTCCAGGCGCAAAACTTCACCATCGCGAAACACCATCGGCGGATTGTGGCCGCAGTTGACATAGGTGAGATGTCGCGTCGCAGGATCGTACTGCGCATAGAAGAACGTCGCGTAGCGATTCGACGGCGACGCCTCGAAAATCAGCCGGTTGATGTTAGTCATCAGTTTCGCCAGATCCGGGTCGCCGGAAATGGTCTGGCCTCGCAGCGACGCCTGCAGGCTGGCCATCAGCAGCGCGGCGGGAATTCCCTTCCCCGAGACGTCGCCGACCGCGATACCGAAGCATCCACCAGCGATCTCCAGGAAATCGTAGTAGTCCCCGCCGACTCCCTGAGCGGGCCGGCAGTGACCGGCGTAGTCGAGGCCGCGAACCGCGGGACAATCTTGCGGAAACAGCCGCTGCTGCACCTCTCGCGCGATCTCGAGTTCACGATTCAACCGCTCCCGCTGCGCCACCTCCGACGCGATGGCCTCGGTGAGATGGCTGTTTTCGAGCGCGAGGCCGGTTTGCGTGGCCACCGAGCCGAGCAATTGCACGTCGGTTCTGGAATACGGCTCCTCGGAACGCTTCGCGCTGAGCGTCATGAAGCCGATGAGCTTTTCTTTGAGCGCCAGCGGCAGAATCAATTGCGCTTCGAGCATCTGGAGCCGGCCGCGCTCTTCGTCTGTGATCGCGCCCTTGCGATAGATCCAGGAATCGTCTTTGTCGAAATAGACGCGCAGCGGTTCGCGGCTCCGCTTCAACTCCGCCACGGTTCCGGCGTTTTCGTCGAAGCTCACATCCGGCGGAACAGGATAGCCGAACGAATAGGCGGGCGTATAGTGGCCGTCATTCTTCACTAACATTGCGATGCGCGGCACATGCAACGATCCCGAAATCCGCTGGGCCACGGTTTCGAGCAGCGGCTGCGTTTCCACCATGGTGCGAACCTGTTCGCTGAGCTCGGCCAGAATGTGCTCGGCGTTGTAGGCTTCGCGGAAGAATCGGCGGTCGGTCCAGGCTTGCAATTTGTCGCCGCCCCGGCGGATAAACACCGCCGCCACGAGTCCAGCGGAGATGACCTGCAGTTTGCGCGGCCGGTTTCGCGACGGATCAGCCACCAGAGTTGCGGCCGCGAGCGTGACCGCGCCCACGGCGATGAACTGCACTACCAGGATTCCGCGCCGCGCCAAAGCGTAACGCAGCCCCTGCCGGATCACCACGCGAACGTCGAGCGCGCGCTCGACCACGATGACGTACGCCAGCGTGAGCGGAAACAGCGCCAGCATCAGAACGCAGAAAATCCAGACGCCGTCCGGCCCCGTGCCGATGCCGCCGTGGAACAATCCATACAGCACCATCAGGAACAGCGGCGTCAGCGAGACGCTGGTTCCCCACACCAGCAGCACCAGCCTGCGCCGCGCGTCCGGAGATGTCGCGTAGCCGATCTTGGTGCTGATGGCGGCGAAGAATGTCGACACGGCCAGCATTGAAATAAAGACTGTTACCCGGCCAAGCGAGTCGGTGAATGACATCAGCGGCGCGAACACCCGAAAATCCTCGGCGTCTCCGGTCACGGTAAGCGCGTTGCTGAACGCGTAGGCAGCGATCGGCACGATCAGCAGCCACTTGAGCCAGGGCAAGCGCGCGTCCAGCCGAAGCCGCTCGGGAAAATAGATGCCGAAAAGCAGAGTCCAGAGCTGCCAGGTTTGGCTGAACAGCGTGTGATAGAAAATCGACGCTGGCCTAACCACGTCCGGCCAGCTCAACAGGACGCTGGACGACGTCTCGCCCGACGTGCTCATCTGCGCGAAACTCAGCATCAATGCGAGCAGCAGCCAAGCCAGTGGGTCGCGCGGCCGAATCGCAGCCACACCGAATCCCAGCAGCAGGCAGAACGCCGGCGTCAGAACGGTGAGCGCGATGTTGACGATCCACTTGAGAACCGAGGCCTCGGCCGAAGCCGCCGAAACCAGCGGGACCGTCAGATACTCCGGCGCGGGGCTACCGGATCGTCGCACGCAAACCATAAGCTTGTCGCCAGGTTTCTTAGACGCCAGCACCTTGGCGAGCTGCGAGCTGCACGTGTATGGTTGTCCCTCGACCTCGACCAGTTCGTCTCCTTCGTGGATGTTAGTGCCCGATACGGCCTCGGCGACCCACAGAAATCGATCCGAGCCAACCTCGATCTGGAACGGCCGGACCACCTGGACGTTGTAGAGCCGCAGGAACTGGATGCTCGAAATCGAGAAGGCCACCTGGTACGCGCCCGCGAGCAGAAACACAACGCCAAGCAGTGCGTAGAGCAGCCGATTGTCGAGGCGAGTCATGGTTCGGTTCCCCAGAGGCCAGTCAGTTCGAGAATGTTACTACGCCGCTGCCGTCGGACGCAGTTAGTCCCGCGAGCGGTCTCGTTGCGTCGTCCATTGCTATCCTGATAAATACAGGACAGAGCGATGCCCTTTTCTTCCATTCCGGACGCCATCGACGACTTCCGCGCTGGCCGGATGCTGGTGATCGTCGACGACGAGGATCGCGAAAACGAAGGCGACCTGACCGTCGCGGCCGAAAAGGTCACGCCCGAGATTATCAACTTCATGGCCAAGCACGCGCGCGGGCTGATCTGCCTGCCGCTGGCGGAAGAAATTTGCGACGCGCTCGCGCTGCCGCCCATGTCGCAAAGAAATACGTCGCGATTCGGCACGGCGTTCTGCGAATCGATCGAGGCGGCCGAGGGCGTCACCACCGGCATCTCGGCGGCTGACCGCGCCCGCACCATCCAGGCGGCCATCGATCCGCGCTCGCAAGCCCAGCGACCTGGCGCGGCCGGGCCACATCTTTCCATTGCGCGCGCGCGACGGCGGCGTGCTGGTCCGCGCCGGCCAAACCGAAGCCGTGGTCGACCTGGCGCGGCTCGCCGGACTCCGGCCCGGCGGCGTCATCTGCGAGATCATGAACGACGACGGGACCATGGCGCGCGTCCCGCAGCTCAAGGAATTCTGCGCGCAGCACAATGTGCGCATGATCTCGGTAGCCGACCTGATCCGCTACCGGCTGCAGACCGAGCGCTTCGTGCGGCGCCAGTCGGAATCGTGCCTGCGGACCGAGTTCGGCGATTTCAAGACCATCGTCTACTCCAGCGACATCGTGCCGGAGCAGCACCTGGCGCTGGTGCACGGCGAACTGGCTGGACGCGAGAACGTGCTGGTGCGCATGCACTCGCATTGCATTTTCGGCGACGTGTTCGGGTCGGTGGCCTGCGATTGCCACAAGGTGGTGCGCAATTCGCTGCGCCGCATCGCGGAAGAAGGCGCGGGCGTGCTGGTGTATCTGCATCAGACCGGGCCGGGCGTTCGCGATCATGGCGCGCCGCTGACTCCCGACAGCCAGCGCCGGCTGCAGCACGAAAGCGGCATCGGCGCGCAGATTCTGTCCGACTTGGGACTCCACACCATCCGGCTGCTGACCAATCATCCGCGCAAAGTGGTGGGCCTGGACGCCTACGGGATCGAGATCGTCGAGCAGGTCCCGATCTAGGCTGCCGCGCCGAACTGCGGAGGAAAGCAACCTGGAACTTTCCCCATGCTACGCTCGTAGTGTCGGCAGAGAGGTTTTCATGCTAAAGCTGCGCTATTTCGTGCTTGCGGTCGCCGTCCAGGCCGCCGCGCTGGCCGCCGATCCGGGGCTTCTGCGCCTGGTGATGCCCGACGCGAAAGTCATCGCCGGACTCCAGGTGAACCAGAGCAAAAACTCGGTATTCGGCCAATACGTGCTGTCGCACATGCAGATGGACGACCTGAGCCTGAACAAGTTCATCCAGGACACGGGCTTCGATCCGCGGCGCGACGTGAGCGAAATCGTGATCGCGTCCAACTGGACTTCGACCGACCCGCAGAGCCGCTGGCTGGTGCTGGCCAAGGGAGTGTTCGACGTACACAAGATCGAACACGTGGCCGAGGGCAACGGCTCCACCATCACGAACTATCAGGGCGTCGACATCTACTCGTACGCCGCTCAGGCGAAAGATCAGCCCGACAACGCGATCGCGTTCCTTGACGCCGGCACTGCGGCGGTAGGCGATCTGCCTTCCGTGAAGGCGTCTATCGACCGGCTCAAGAGCAACGCGGCCGCGAGCGGCCAACTGATGTCCAAGATCGGCCTGGTTAGCGCCAAAAATGATTTCTGGTTCGTCACGTTGGTGCCGCTTTCCGAATTTTCCGAGCACCGTGCCCGATCCGAACTTGAGCGGCGCGATGAAGAACAACATGCTGACGGCCGTCAACCAGGCCAGCGGCGGCATCCGCTTCGGCGACCCGGTCCGCTTTCGGCCGAAGCCATTACGCGCAGCGAAAAAGACGCGCAGGCTCTGGTGGACGTCGTGAAGTTCGTGGTCGGCATGCTGCAGATGAACCGGCAGCAGAATGCGACCGCCGGCCAGGTGGCCACGCTTCTGGACGCGCTGGATTGCAAGACCGCCGGCAACGTGATGACACTGTCGCTCGCGATTCCAGAGCACCAGCTCGAGCAGATGATCGAGAGCATGCAGTCGCCGCGCGCCGCGGCGCCGAAGAAAGCTCCGACGCAGGCGAACGAATAGGTCAGTTTTTCTCGAAACGAAAAATCTCGAAGGTCTCGCGACCGTGACGGTCTGAAATCAGCCTGACCACTTGCTTGCGAAAACCGGCCGACGCAGCAGCCGCCGTCACCTTCTGATCCACCGCGACGAACTCGCGATAGCGCGGCGTATGGCCCACCCAGAGGCCTTGCTCCAGCAAACGGCGGTCCCAGTCGAGCTGAGCGGCGCTACGGCCGGGCTTGAGGAACTCCTCGTCCACGATCACCAGCGGCAGCGCACCTCGATCGAGCACCGCGAGTGGGTTCACGATGCCCCAGTCGTCGACCACAACTTGCGACACTGATCGCGTGTGCAGCTCCTCAGCCAAGGGATAGACAGCATCGGTCCAACTGCGGACAGAACCGTAGCGCGCAAACTGATACAGGTATTGGTTGGTGAGCAGCAGATTCGCGCCGACTGTAAACATCATGACGACTGCCAGAAGGGCGGTTCCGAGTCCCGGCCAGAGCGCCGCCGCTTCAGCCAGCGTGACGGCCATGAACAGGTGAGGCAACGGCCAAAGCAGGACGGCGTGATGCGCGGCTCCCCCCGCGCCCTTTGTGATCGCCATCTGGAACCAAGCCGCTGCTAACGCTATCAGACTAAACAGAAGAATGCGGCGTGCCGCCGTGCGCCAGATCAGGGGAACGAACAGTAGCGAAGCCAGCAGCACTCCGTCGAGCCGGTTCGCCCGATGCTCGCCCCCTTCGGAGCGCACCTCAAACGAGAGACGCTCCAGCGCATTCCGCGGCTCGTGCGCCTGGCCAGGCTCGGCGGAGTCGGTGGTTAGATATCCCAGCAACGCGCTTCCGCGCCAGGTCTCCAGCAGGACCCGCGCTTTGGCCGGCAGGGCTTGAAACTCGAACGAGCTGTTGGAGCGGAACGTCTCGCCACCCGTGGCTACGTTGTAAATGATCAGCGGCAGCGCGCCGAGCGAGAAGCCGGCGACGGCGAGGGCGGCATTCTTTGGAGTCAGGCGCTTCCACAGCTCGCGCGGGAAGGCGACCAGGGTGGCTACGGTCAACCCACCCAATACCCAGGCAAACAGCGCCTTGTCCCACAGCGCCAGTCCGAAAGAGAGAGAACCGAGAAACAAAGCCAGCCGCTTGGCGTCCAAAGCAAACCGCAGGATCAGAAGCGCCCCGGCCACCAGCAAGAGATGTTGGAGCGCGACCGGCCCCCAATCGAAGGTCGTGGTCAGTACGAACATCGTGTCGGTGGCCAACAGGAGGCCGCCGACCCAGGCGGCACGGGGTCCGCAAATCCGCAGCAAGAGATTCATGAACAGCCAGACGGTCGCAGCACCGAGAATGACCGCCGGCAGCCGGACAGTCCAGGCGTTGACCGGCGCCAGCGCGAACACCGGGGCGCAGATCCATGTTTTTAGCGCCCCCATGTACGTCATGAACATCACCGGAACATGGCGCGCGAACATCGAGAAGTCGAAAATCGAGCTGCCGGCAAGATGGAAGTACGGCGCGACGAAGATCACTTCGTCATTCTGGAGGCCAGGGTAGGGCAGGAGCGCGCAGCAAGTCAGGATAAACGCGAGAGAAACGGCAGCCCCAGGCCACCAGTTGAGGGTGAACTTAGGTGACACCATGGATGGGCTGAATGCGACCGCTCGGCTGAGGCGGTAGACTTTGCAAGGTCCTCAGTATAACGTGTCACCAGCTACACGCTGCAAGTTTTTCCTCGGTGAGGGCATAAAACTTCAGGTGGCAGGCATAAATGTTTTGCATCTTGAAGTCGATAAGAACCAAAGCATTCGTTGGAGGCTGATCCCGTTGATGAAGGGTGGGCGGGCCGTGAGACAAAGATTTTTGAGCCTGGTACTTGAATTGCTAAGCCGTTGTGGTATGATTCTGAGAGCTAGACTGCTGACCTCTCCCACCGACGGGCGCTGCCGCCGGGCGTTAAACTTCAGAGTTCATTATAGTTCCGTCATCTTTTGCAACGGCTTGAACCTTTCTGGAGGATCACGCGTCTAATCGTGTTGAACAAACAAAAGCAAGAATGAAGAAGGAGAGTTAACCCTATGACGAAGACCGAGTTAAACAAATTCAAAGAAGTCCTGGAAAACAAACAGGCTGAGTTGGCACAGGTACTGCGGAATCGCGAAGGCATCGCGATTGAGAAGAGCCCGGACGCGCTGGACGAAGTCCAGAACGCGGCTGAGCGCGAGCTTGCGATCCGCAATCTCGACCGCGAATCCCAGTCTGCTGCGCAATGTGCGCGCGGCGCTGCACCGCATCGACGAAGGTACTTTCGGCGTCTGCTTGCATTGCGAAGAAGATATCAGCATCAAGCGGCTGCACGCGGTACCGTGGGCGGCCTACTGCATCCAATGCCAGGAAATCGCTGATAAGAACCAAGAAGAAGGCAACGACTCGCTCGACGATATCCTCGTCCACGCAGCCTAAGGCCGGAATCATCCGGAGTCCGGTCCAAGTCGGCTAGGGTTCCGAAAAGGCGCGAGCGATCCTCGCGCCTTTCGTGTTTTCTTGCGCTGCCTTGTGCGCCGGTCAGCGGATCAGAATACTCGAAACCATCCGCCCGGCTGCCTCGCGATCCCGGCGATAAGAATGGAACGAGTCGGGCAAACAATAGGTACATAAACCACTTGGGTCAATTTGTCCCACGCTGCCGCCATATCGTCTCAACTGCCGACGGGTAGTCTCGGCGAGGTCCACAGTGGTGGTGGTGTTCAAGTCGGTGCGCTCCGGAAAAAACGAAGCCAAGCGCCCCGCGACTTCCGGCCCGACCCGGTAGCAGCAGCCACCGATTCCCGGTCCGATCGCGATCACTAGTTCGTCCGGACGCGTGCCGAAGTGTCTACCCATCGACACGATCGTCTCGCCGACGATCTCTTGGACGGTTCCTCGCCAGCCGGCGTGAACTGCCGCGATCGCGCGGTTGCGCGGATCGGCCATCAGGATTGGCAGGCAGTCGGCGGTGCGAATCGCGAGCGCGACGCCGGGGGTGTTCGAGATCATGGCATCACCTTCGCCGAGTTGGCCTGGCAACGCCGCGACCAGCACTTTGTTGGAATGAATCTGCCGCAGCGTCGCAACGGAAGGCGCGGCCGGCCAATGCGGGCTGAGCCGGGTTCCGAAGCCGTGTTCCAGCCAGGTAAGCTGCTCCAGCGCTTCGGCGTGGTAAACCTGGCCGGAATCGAGGCGAAACAAATCTTATTGTAGCCCTGCTCTACCGCGGAGCGAAGTATTTTTCGACAGCCTTCACAAGCTCGGCGGTGCGTACGGGCTTGGCAAGAAAACCCTGCATTCCAGTCTGGAAGCATCGCTCGCGGTAGTCGGACGAGCAATTGGCGGTGACAGCGACGATCGGCGTTTCGGCGTAGTGAGGCAGCTTGCGGATCCGTTCGGCAGTCTCGAAGCCGTCCAGGCCAGGCATCTGGAGATCCAGGAGAATGAGATCGAACCTAGTGCCAGCCGCGATTTCGACCGCTGTCAGGCCGTCGCCCGCGCATTCGACGTGATAGGCGTGGCGGCGCAACGCATGGCTGGCAATAGTCTGTGCAACCGAGTTGTCGTCCACTACGAGGATGTGACCGCGTACCTTCTTGGACTCGACTTCCGGCCTGACCAGTTCGGGGGGCATCCGCAATGGGATGTCGAGAAAGAACGTGGTTCCACGGCCCAGCTCGCTTTGCACATTGATGGTGCCGTTCAACAAGGCCGCCAGTTTCTGAGAAACCGCCAAGCCCAGGCCAAGACCGCCGTGATTGCTCACCGGGCCGCCGCGGACCCTCTGAAAACCTTCGAAGATACTGCGAATCTGGTCCGGCGCTATCCCGATGCCGGTGTCGCGCACCACGATGGTGAGCGACAGGGTCTGCTTGTCAATGTGGCCTGCGAAGGCGGCCAGTTCGACTTCGCCCTGGTTGGTGAACTTAACCGCGTTGGAGACCAGATACACCAGAAGTTGGCGCAAACGGATGGCGTCCCCCAAGGCTGCGTCCGGCAGGCTGCGGTCGAAGTTCCGGGCCAACTGAATGCCCTTGGCTTCAGCCCGAGCCGCAAACTCCGAAAGAACGCCTTCCAGTAATTCGCGAAGCGAGAACTCGGTCTCCTCCACGCGCACATGGTTGGCTGACAGGGCTGAGAACTCCAGCGCGCCGTTCAGCAGCTCGAGCAGGTTTTCGGCGCACTCCCTGGCCGCGTCCACGTACTCTTTCTGGTCGCCCGACAACGAGGTCTCGAGCAGAAGGTCCGCCATGCCGAGGATGCCGCTGAGCGGCGTCCGGATCTCGTGATTGAGGCTCGCCAGGAACTGGCCTTTGATTACGCTAAGTTCGTCGGTTGCAGGCACAATACCGCCTGGTTCACTTATCGGCGGTGTGCTCCTGTTCCTTTAGATTCAGAATGGTAGGCGGAGGCTCCGTGGCTAGAACGTGTAGCCGACGGTAGCCTGGTAAGTGCGCGGCGCCACGAAGTGCGTCCCGCTGAAAGTGGACAGGAAATTGTAGAGCGACACCTTGTTGGTCAGGTTCTCGATGCTGAAGCGCGCAGTCCAGCGAGGGCCGGTCTCGTGGTGCAGCAGGTTGTCGGTACCGAGGCCCAGACTGAACAGGCTGCGCGGGCGGACGCGGGCGGGATTGTGGTCGTCGTTCTCGGCGCCGGTTTGAGGCAGCGTCAACTGGGTGGACTTGCCGATGCCGAGCAAGACGTGATTGGGCTTGCGTAAGTCGCGAACGCTCCGTCGCAGGAAAATCCGATAGCCACCTGCTCGGCCGCGGTCAGCGCCAACGCGGCTTCCACATCCGGCACGCCGCTGACTACCAGACCGCTGTCGTAGCGCCACGTGAACTCGATCCATTCTGTGTTCTTGGGGCGCTGATATCGAAAGACGGCGTTGTGCTGGTAGGCCTGGTCGTGATCGATGCGAAACACACTGCCCGAGAATCCGCCGACTGGAATCAGCCCGCCGTTTTCGGGCGGAAAATAGCGCGCGCGGGTGTGGCCGAGCGTAAGATAGGCTTTGAACCCGTGGATATCGGTGGTGCTGACGCGGGCGGTGACGCCGTCGAGTTTCGAATTGTGCCAGGCGATCGGAAACGTGATCGGCGTGTTGAAGAAGACCGCGAAATCGTAGGCGTTGTGCGTGTACTTCCAAAAGTAGTCGGCGTCCACGATGAACCAGCGACCGAAACCATGCTGGAAACCGGCGTTGAACTGATTGCGATTGCCGGGCTGGATGGGCGTGGACTCGGATCCGAAAACGTTCTCGGCCAGTCCGCCGCCGCCCGTGCCGCTGGATAGGATCAGGTTCTCATTGAAAGGAGTCTCGAAGCTGCGCGCGTACGCCAGGCGCACGACGGTGTTCGAAAACAGCAGGTACGAAAGCCCCAGCCGCGGCTGGACGCTGTTGGCCGACGAGAGTCCGTTGTATTGATCTTCGCGCAGGCCGGCGTTGATGGTGAGCTTGCCGAGCTTGATCACGATCTGTGAAGTAGAACGCGTACTGGTTGACGTTATGCTTCCCGCGAAAATTGAACAGCGATCCGCCGCGCGTGAGATCATAGGGCACGATTCCGGGCTGGAGTTGCGTGAGGTCGAGCCGAACGTTGGATCGGTGATACCGAAGCTGAAGCTGTTCCAGCAGACCGTGTCTGCTGGATCTGCAGACCGGCTTTCAGGTGTGGCGGCCGTGCGAAACAGCCAGGTCGGCTTTCAGGCCATAGTTGGTCAGGAAGCGAGTCTGCGAGACGGTGGCTGGCGTATCGGAAAACGGATCGCCGCTGGGATAGTAGTTGAGCTGATCGCGCCGCACGTACGGATTCACCGTCAGCAGCGTATGCGAGCTGAAGATGTGCTGGTAACCGGGCGCGATGCTCCACGTCATGACGCGCTGGTGTTGATCCTGGGCCAACTGATCCAGGCTGTTGGGAACCTGGAACCAATTGCGCGTAGTGAACAGATCGAAGTGCAGAATGTCTTTGGGCGAGGGCTGCCAGTCGACGCGATCGAAGACGCTGCCGTTGTTGCCGATGTCGTGGATCGGCAGAAACTCGGGCGTATCGAGGAAATGCCCGCTGCGCACGCCGTTCACCGAAATGAAATTGCCGAAGGTCGGCGTGCCGAAGCCCAGGCTGGCGTTTCCCGACCAGGTCCGAAGGACCCCCAGCTCGACTCCACGTTGCCGAACGGCTTGGTGGCGCCTAGTCCCGATCGCGTGGTGGCCTGCACCACCAGGCTGGTTTTGTCGCCGTACTGGGCGTCCTGAGAGCCGGTGATCAGTTCCATGCTTTGGAGTGCATTCAGCGGGATCTGAGTTGAGAAAGCTTTGCTCTGCTGGTCGGAAATGGGCTGGCCGTCGATCACGTAGCTGACCTGAGCGTGATCGCCGAGCGGATGGAAAAAGCCGTTGGCGTCGGCGGCCACCGCGCCAGTGGAATGAATGATGGCTTGATTCAGCGCGCCGCCGGGATCGAAGCTGGGAAGTTTCAGGAAGCTGCTGCGATCGACATCCTGGTGCGCCGACGTATCGGTCTCAACCTGCGCGCCGGCTGCCTCCACGGTGACGCTGGTGGCTTCGCTGGCCAGTTTGAGCGAGACATTCTCGGTGACCGGCAGGGGGTTGCGCACATCGACGTGCACGGTCTCGGTCTCGAAGCCCGGCGCAGCGATCGTCAGCGTGTACTCGTTCAATGGGACGTTGTTGAAGCGGTAGGTTCCCGAGCTGTCGGTGGTTGTGGACGGTTGATAGCCGGTGACCGCGTTAGCCAGGCGGACTTGCGCGCCCACGACCAGGGCGCCCGAGGGGTCGGTGACGGCGCCCGACACCGTGCCGCTGCCAATCGATTGAGCGTAGGAACCCGCGGCGGCGACACCGCGAAGCACACTGCCACAGCAGCGAGTCTCTGCATGCTTCATTATGACGACGGGCCTTGGCGGCAAGTGACTCTAAAGTCACCGGCGGGCTGAATCCGGCCATGAACGGGCAGAATCGTGGGAACAGACGGACCGTTCACCATTGCAGGATGTCGCGGATGGCGTGCGCCTGCCGCTTGCTGACCACCAGTTGTTGCTGGTTAGTCAACGTTAACATCCAGCGCTGGCTGGTGATGGGACTCATCTTGCGGACATGGTTCACATTGACGATGGCGTTGCGATGCACGCGCTGGAACCGCGACTTTTCGAGGCGCGCTTCGATGGCGCGCAGCGAGTGAGCGGCCAGGTAGCGCTGCTTGGCGGTGACGATCCAGACCAGTTCGCCTTCGGCCTGGAAGGCCAGGACGTCGGCGGGGTCGAGCAGGAAGTAGTCGCGAGCCGTTTCGTCCGACGATTCTCCTGGTGCGCGGCGGCTCCGCTTTTTCGGGAACCGATGCGATGTTGGCGAGGTCCTCGGCCACCGCGAGCGGCTTGGCGTGCAGCTTTCGAGCGCGCTCGACCGCCTTCTTCAATCGCGCCTGGCCGATCGGCTTGAGCAGAGTAGTCGATCGCGCCGGCCTCGAACGCTTGAATGGCGTGCTGATCGAAGGCGGTAACAATGATGATGACCGGAAGCGGGTTGGTGCCGAGCTGGCGCACCACTTCGAAGCCGCCCATCACGGGCATCTGGAGATCGAGGAAGACGAGGTCGGGTTTGAGTCGCGCGATTTTCTCGAGCGCGTCGCGGCCGTTCTCGGCCTCGCCGGCGATGTTGATGTCTGGAAGCAGCTCGAGCTCCTCGCGCAGCACGCGGCGGGCGATGGGTTCGTCATCGACGATCAGGGTCTTCATGCCTGACGCGTTCATCTGGCGGCCAGACACCGGCGACGCGGCCGGCACGGTGAATTCCACTCGCGTTCCCTCGGACCCGGACTGAATGATCAGATCAGACTCGGGTCCGAAGCACAGTTGCAGGCGGCGGCGGACGTTGGCGAGTCCGACGCCGGAGCCATTCGTGCCGTTGCGCTGCGCGGTCATGCCGGGACCGGTGTCCTCGATCGCGATCATGACCTGGTCGCCGGTCATCGTTGCGGTAAGGCAGCAGCACGCCGGGGCCGGCCTTCGCAGCGAGGCCGTGCTTGATGGCGTTTTCGACCAGCGGCTGGATGGAGAGAACAGGGATCATGACACCGAGGGCGCGCTTCGTCAATCTCGATTTTCGATTCCAGGCGCGGGCCGAGGCGGAGCCGCTCGATGTCGAGATAAGCTTTCACCAGCTCCAGTTCTTCCGACAGCGGCATGAGACTTTTTTCGGACTGAAGGAAATAGCGGAAGATGCCGGCGAGGTTGAGCACGGTCTGGCGGGCTTGCGGGAGCGTCGCGCGGGATGATTCCGTAGAGCGTGTTGAACGCATTGAACAGGAAGTGCGGATTGATCTGCGATTGCAGCGCGCGCAGTTCGGCTTGCGAGACCAGGCGGCGCATTTCGGTGGAGCGAAATCGTTCCACTTGTTCGATGATCACGGCGGCGAGCCGGCCGAGAGATGCCAGGTCTTCGCTCAAGTAGCGGCGCCCGCCGTGGCGGCGGCCCAGCAGCAGATAGCGGACGTCGGAATGAGCCAGGCGCAAAGGTACGACGGCTTCCACCCATTCGTAGCCGGGCGTGTGGCGAAGCCGGGGACGTCGGAGGCTGGGACAGGAAACACGGAGATCGCGCCCGTCGAACGCGGCAGCCAGACGGTCGCGCGGAAACTTCTTCGACGCGCTCGGCGCGGGCGAACGTCGGCCACTTGGGCGGTGGCCCAGTTCAGGAACTCGGCGTCGCCTGCGGATCGCGAAGCCTGGGCTTGCATTTCGCGGATCTTGCGCTCCAGGTCGGCGCGGCGGAAGACGACCTTGGTGAGCCAGCGCTGGACGAGGCCGCGCAGCAGCGCGAACGCGATCAGCATCGACGCAGAAGCCAACCAGCAGCAGAGTTTCGTACAGGGGGTTTTCGGACAATCGGGGGTCGACCACAATCCAGCGCAGCGCCACACGGATGGCGATGAACACCATGAGACCGGCCATCAGTGCGTTCGCCAGGAAGCGGACGAAGGCGTCCAGCAGAACGAAGCGATAATCCTGCAACAGGACGAAGAGCGCCAGCGGAATGCCGGCGTGGTGGAAGGCCAACTCCCGCGACCAGGCTTCGGCCGGATGTCCCGATCCGAAATGCACGAACGAAATGGCGATCAGCGCCGAGCACATCGCGCCGAAGATGCGCGACGCCTTGGCGCGGCGGTTCCCACTGCTGCCCTGGAGAGCGACTTTCAACACTGCGATCACGGTGAGGATCGAAAATCCGATGGTGATCAGCAGGAGCGCTCGGCGCTGGAAGCCGGCGCCGGGTTCGACCAGTTCCCACAGGTGCATGCCGATCGCGACCGTGCTCAGGCCGTAACCCGATGCGACCAGCGGATCGAAGCGGTCGTTCAGCGACAGGTGCAGCAGCACGGCCGGGAGCAGGCTGAGCACCGAGAAGCTGAAGAAGACCACCAGGCCGCACGTCGACCGGATTGTCGCCGGGGCGCGATGAGAACCGCGAGCGAACCGACGTTCCACAAGAACGCGAGACTGGCCGCCGCAACCGAGAGCCAGCTTCCGCGCAGGCGCGTTCCAGCGCGATCGCGCAGCAGCAGATACAGAAAAATGCCGAAGATGATCGCGCCGGCCGTGTGTCCCAGCGTGTTGACCAGCCGAAGTTCGTGAAGGCTGTTCATAGGCCGGTCGGCGGGGCGGGCGAGAACAAATCGCGCTCCTAGACCTTTATTGTCTCGCAGCCGCCGGGTGAGGGCAAAGAGCGCGGGAGTTTAGGCTGACGAAGCCGGTCATTTGGCTGCGGCCTTGGCTTGTACGCGCGCGGCGAACTTCTGGATATTGATGATCCCGCGTTCGTGCGTGCCTTCTGAAATCAACTCTTTCTCATCGAACGCTCGAACCTTGAAGCGCAAGCGCCGCTCTTCCACTTCGATCAGCTCGCTCTCGAAGGTGACCTCCATGCCCAGCGGCGTCGCGGCCAGATGGCGGACATCGACGCGGGCGCCGACGGTGTCGTAGCCTTGGTCGAGAAACGGCAGGACGGAATTACGAGCCGTGAACTCGAGGTTGCTGATCAAGTAGGGCGTGCCGAGAACGCGCGCGCTGTCCACGCCCAGGAAGCTGATGGCGATGTCGGGAGTGACGCGCAGTTTTATTTCGCCTTTGGTACCGATCGGAATATTAGCCACGGTAGATGATTATCTCATCAGCCCGCCAGTGGCTGCAGGTCGCCGAGCATGGTGGGGACCAATTCGGAAACGGTGGGGTGGATGTGGACGGCGCGTTGGATGAGAGTGTACGGCTTTTTGGCGTACATGACGTCCAGGATCGAGTGGATCACTTCGTCGCCGCCGGTGCCCAGGATCGCGGCGCCGAGAATCTCGTGCGTCGCTTCGTCGACCAGGACCTTCATGAAGCCTTGCGATTCGCCTTTCTCGACGGCGCGCCCGACTTTCGTCATGGGACGCTTGCCGATGAGCGCGCGGCGTCCG
Source organism: Terriglobia bacterium (assembly GCA_963792065.1). GTDB lineage: Bacteria > Acidobacteriota > Terriglobia > Bryobacterales > Bryobacteraceae > Palsa-89. The sequence continues at coordinate 2,036,183 of CAWBUU010000001.1, read as the reverse complement.
GACTTTCGCACTTCGGCCTCGGTCATGCCGGCGCGTCCGAGAGGCGGATCGATGTAGAGCGCGTACGCGGTGATGCGATCGCTGACCCGACGAGGATCGTTGTCGAGCAGATTGGCAGCGGCGATCTCGCCATCGTTATAAGAGGTGTGCGTGAACGCGCCCTTGCCGTTGCAGTCGCCCAGCGCCCAGATGCCGGGGACGCTGGTGCGTAGCTGGTCGTCGACCTGGATGTATCCGCGATCGTCGGCTACGATGCCGGCCTTGTCGAGGCCGAGATCGTCGGTGTTGGGCCGGCGGCCCACGGCGAGCAGGACGTGCGTTCCGGTTACTTCGCGGTCGCCGGTATTGCAATCGACGCGCGCGAGGATCTGGTCGCCGCGTTTCGAGAATGCGATGCACTTGGCGTCGAGGCGGAGTTGGATGCCTTCGTTCTCGAGGATCCCGGCGATCGCCGATGAGATGTCTTCGTCCTCGCGATGAACCAGTCGCGGCGCCATCTCGATGACAGTGACCTCGCTTCCGAAACGGCGAAACATCTGGCCGAACTCGAGGCCGACGTAGCTGCCGCCGACGACGATCAGGTGTTTCGGCAGAAAATCAACGGCCATCATCGAGCTGTTCGTGAGGTAATCGATCTGATCGAGTCCCGGCATGTCGGGAATGACGGCGCGGCCGCCGACGTTGATGAATATGCGCGGGGCGGTAAGGCGCTCGGATCCGACGCTCACTTCGTGCGGCGATTCGAATCGCGCGTGGCCCTGGTAGACGGTACAGTTTTCGAGTTTTCGCAAGCCGGCCTCGAGTCCAGTTCTGGATTTGCCCGATATGTCGTCCTTGCGCGCTTTGACGCGTTGCATGTCGACGGTGACGCTTCCGGCCCGCACTCCAAAGTCCGCCGCGCGCCGCGACATGTGCGCCGCGTAGGCGCTGGCGATCATCGTTTTGGTTGGAATGCAGCCGGTGTTGACGCAGGTGCCGCCGAACAACTTGCGCTCGATGACGGCGACTTTCATGCCCGAGCCGGCGAGCCGGTGGGTTACGTAGGGTCCGGCCTGGCCGGTTCCGATGATGATGGCGTCATAGGTAGTGGACATTCGTTTACTCGCTACGGCTCGGTCAGAAGCATCAGGATCTCACGCATCAGCCGGTCTGCCTGATCCGTTTCGAACAAGAACTGTGCGTGCGCCGAGCCGTCCAGAATTATAAGCTGCTTAGGCACGCCGATGCCGGCTTCGATGCGCGCAATGTGATCTCAGTGTCGTTGGATCCGAACGGTTACCTATCCGATGACGCTGGTTGAGTCGCCCGTACCGAAAAGAAATCTCAAGCCGCTTGCGTTGGCACGCATCGATCGCGCGTCATTGCGTCGCTAAGATGGAGACATGCCCTACGACGTAAAGGTTGTTGAAGTGGCCGCACAGCCGATCGCGGTGGTCGATGGCCGCGCGCGCCAGGCAGATTTTCCCAAGGTCATTCGTCCGATGTTCGACAAGTTCTACCAAAACGTCGGCTCCGTCAACGTTGGCCAGCGCGGGTTGAACATCATTGTTTATCGCAATGTGCCGGATGTCAATCTTCTGGTCAGCGAAGAGGGAGTCCCGCTCGAGATCGGCGTTCAGGTCCCGGCGCCGTTCGCAGGAAACGGCATAATTCGATGCACCAGTACACCGGGCGGCCGGGCCGCCACCGTCGTTCACATGGGACCATACGATCGGCTCAATTTGGCTTACGACGCGCTGGGCAAGTGGCGCAAGGACAACCGGGAGCTGTGGGCCGGTCCGTTTTGGGAAGTCTACGGCCATTGGAACGACGATCCGGCGCAACTGCGAACCGATGTTTACTACTTATTGAAATGAGCGCTCTCATGAAAGTCATGTTATTGGCGTTGCTAGCCTGGGCTGCCTTGGGCCAGGTGAAGACCCAATTCGAGGTGGCGTCCATCCGGCCGTCCGACTCTTCGCGCCCGGATCGAGTAAACCTGGGGTTGCGCATCGACGGCGCGCAAGTCCACGTCACCTACTTTTCGCTGCGCGACTACATCGGCCTGGCCTACAACGTGCGCGATTACCAGGTGTCGGGTCCGGACTGGCTGGCGTCGCAGCGCTTCGATATTTCGGCGAAGCTGCCCGCGGAAGCCGCGCGCACGCAGGTTCCGGAAATGATCGCGGCTCTGCTGGCCGAGCGGTTCCATCTGAAGTTGCATCGCGAGACGAAAGAGTTTCCGGTGTATGCCATCGTTCCCGGCAGAGGCGAACTGAAATTGAAAGAGTCCGCCGTTGATGCGTCCACTACCGCTGATACACCCCGCGGAAACGTCAACGTGGCGGCCAACGGCGGCCAGAGCGGCGTCACCGTCAACCTCGGGAATGGCTCCTCGATGACCTTCGCCAACAACCGTTTCGAAGCGACCAAGCTGACCATGCCGAGCTTCGCCGACAGCATCCGGCGATTTCTGGACCGTCCGGTGGTCGATGAAACCGGACTGACTAAGGCATACGACTTCACACTTACGTTCACTCCCGAAGACTTCAACGCGATGATGATTCGCTCGGCGGTGTGGGCCGGAGTCGTCCTTCCGCCCGAAGTGCTGAAGTACATGGACACGGCGTCTGGCGATTCGTTGTTCTCCGCAATTGAAGCGCTGGGACTGAAGCTGGACCGCCGCAAGGCGCCGCTCGAAGTGGTGGTCGTGGATCAAATGAACAAATTACCTAGCGAGAATTAGCCTGCCTGGGTGTATACTTTCAGAAGGGTTTCAATTAGGTTTCAGAAGTTGCATCACTGCGAAAAGCGAACTCAGCAGTTCTCTCGCAGTTGCTCCGTGGCGAGTCCGAAAAATCCAAAGGAGTCCGTCTTATGAAGGCTATTCGTCTGGCCATGATCACGGCTTTTCTGGGATGTGCATGCGCGTTCGCTCAATCTCAGGCCAACACAGGAGCCATCGAAGGCGTGGTGACGGATCAAACCGATCGCGCGATACCTGGGGCCGAAGTCACCATTACCAACGAGGGCACGAATTTCACGCGAGTCCTTCAGACCGACCAGGAAGGGCGATTTCGCGGGCTGCTCTTGCCGTTGGGCCAATACCGTGTGACCGTCAAGGCGCCTAACTTGGCGACGCTGAATCGCACGGGACTGGATTTGAAGGTTGGCCAGACGATTACTCTGACGCTGGCGCTGGGTGTTTCCCAGGTGCAGCAGGAGATCTCGGTTACCGCCGAGGCGCCCATCATCGAAACCGGGCGCGTGGAAAATTCCACCTACATGGACCAGCGTTCCGTCCGCGATTTGCCCAACAACGGGCGCAATTTCTTGAGCCTGGTGCCGCTAACGCCCGGTGTTTCCATCGTGCAAGGGCCGGATGGCGACGAAATATCAATTAACGGGCAAAAGGGTATCAATAATAATGTATCGATCGACGGCGCCGACAACAATAACCCGTTCTTCGGCGAGCAGCGCGGCGGCCAGCGCCCGGCGTTCACCGTCAGCCTGGACGCAATCAAGGAATTCCAGGTGGTGGCCGACAGCGCGCCGGCGGAGTTCGGCCGCAGCTCCGGCGGATTCATCAACGTCGTCACCAAGTCGGGCACCAACGAACTGCACGGCTCGTTGCATCATTACCAGAAATGGACCGGGCTGACGGCGCGGCTATCGGACGGCACGCGACTGAGCGCCTTCCATCAGGAGCAATTCGGCGGCACGCTGGGCGGAGCAATCAAGAAGAACAAGCTTTTCTATTTCGTGGCCTACGATCAGCAGTTCTTTACACAAACCAAGCAGAACAATCCGAATCGCATCGATCCCACGCTGGTGAATTTCTTTGCCACCAAGTTCAGCGACCCGAACGAGAACGGTCCCATCACGCGCTTGAACAACGCCATCGCGACGCTCGGCAAGATCGATTGGAACGTCAACAACAACAACCTGTTCACCATCCGCTACAACTTCGCGCACGCCTATCAGCCAAACGGCACGTTCGATGTCGAGCAATGGGGGCGCAGCGCCAACTCGATCGAGCGCGATTTCTCCAACACCGTGAGCGCGCAGTTGAACACCATTCTCACGGCGACCACGCTGAACGAACTGCGGTTCCAATGGTCGCGCGAAGACCGCCCACGAGCCTACGACGGCCCATCGCTGCCGGGCCAAAGCCGGCCGTTTCCCGACACCGGCATCGATTTCGGCGGCCAGTACCGCTTCGGGCTGCCGTTCTTCATCCCGGTTGAGGATCATGACACGCGCGTGCAATTCAACGACAACGTGTCGCTGGTGCGCGGCAGCCACAACATCAAGCTCGGGTTCGAATACAACCGGACCTCGACCACGCAGGTATTCATCGGATTCGCCAACGGCCGCTACATCTTCGATAGCGTGGCGGGCTTCATGAACTATGCTAATTTCGGGCCGAAATTCGTCGAGTGCGCCGATGGCACCACCAGCACGCAAGGTGTGTGCGGAGCAGCGGCGGTGGCCAAGTCCCCCAGCAGCGGCGGAATCGTAGGTCCGCTGGTATTGTTCCTGCAGTTCGCAGGCGTCGGCGGCAAGACACCGGAGCAAGCCGGAAACCAGACGCTTCCCCAAAGCGAACCTGCGCTCTTCATCCAGGATAAATGGCAGATCCGTCCGAACCTGACGTTGAGCTACGGGCTGCGCTGGGACGCGCAAGTGGAGCCGGATCCGCTCACGGCGCCGGGCGAGGTGTTCTTCGCGCCCTTCATCGGCAAGCCGGGCTTCCCATCCACTGGAAAGATTCCGTCGTCGTGGAAGCAGTTTCAGCCGCGGCTCGGCATCGTGTGGGATCCGACCAACAAAGGTAAAACGCTGTTCCGCCTGAGCGGCGGGATCTTCTACGCCCGCACGCCGGGGTTGGACTTCGCCAGCACTCGCTCCACCAACGGCTCGGTGGGGCAGACCATCTACCGCGATTCGACGTTCAACAGTTTCGGTTTGACGCCACCGTCGTACACGGAGTTGGTGCCGAACGCCAGCAACATCGCGCCGGACCATCCGCAGGTGTACGTCACCGACAAGAACTTCACCAATCCGCGAAACTACCAGTTCTCGTTCACCATCGAACAGGCGCTCACCAACACGATGAAGCTCATCACCGCGTTCAACTATGTAAAGGGCGTGCATGGCGCGCGGTTTGTCGATCGCAACGATCCCCTATTCGGGTCGCCCTGGAGCGCTGGGCTCGGAGCGGACGGCAAGAACGGCATCGGACAATTGACGACGCTCGAGAGCTCGGCGAAGTCGCTGTTCCGCGGCCTGACTATCGGAATCCAAAAGCAGTACTCGAATCGCTTCCAGTTCCAGATGAACTACCAGCTCTCGGAAGATCTGGCGGATGACGACAACGAGCGCGATCCGTTCACCTATCGCTACGCGGTGGCGAACAACTTCCAGCCGGACTACGGTTTCTCCGATCGCAACCAGCGGCACCGCTTCAACGCGTTCGGCCTGTGGAGCGCTCCCTACGGTATCGAGTTTTCGCCGCGCATCAGCTTCCATACGCCGCAGCCGATTTCGCCCATCAACCGGGTGCTTGGGAACGGCTACATCATCAAGCGCAATTCGTTGTGGAAAGACAACACGCTGTTCACTCTCGATTTCCGTGTCGACAAGAACTTCAAGCTGAGTGACCGGTTCACCTTGCAGGGCATCGTGGACGTTTTCAACTTGACCAACCGGTCGAACCCGAAGCATCCGGAGACCACCAGCCTGCTGTTCAACTTCGATGGCACGGTGCAGAGCGGCTTGGGCGACCCGCGCCAGGCGCAGCTCGGTTTGCGATTACTGTTTTAGCCGGGCGGCCGGGTGCTACTCATTGTGCGCCTGGCCTTCCACCAGCTCGATGGCGATATGGTCCGGGCCTTCGATGAAGGCGAAGCGGACCTTGCCGCCTGCCACTGACCGCGGTTCCGCAGTGATCTTCACGCCGTCGTTCTTCAGGCGCGCCAGCGTTTCGTCCAGGTTGTCGACACCGAAACCGATGTGATCGGTGGTGTGGCCGCGAGTCGATTCCATCTCGCTGCGGTCCTTCCAAAGGTCCGGCCACTGCGTCTTGGCGTACTCCATCGGAAAAATAATGATGTTGACGTTGTCCATCATGAGCGACATCGACGGGCCGATCTGAAAGCCTTTGTACATGCGCGGCTCGCGCGACGGAGCGCCGCGGCCCAGGCGAGTGAGTCCGAATTCTTTCATGTACCATTCACCGGCCGCGATCGGGTCCTTGCTCAGCATGTGGATGTGGCCGAAGTGATGATGCTGCGCGGTGTTCAACTCGATCAACTGGTGCTCCGGCCCGTCAACGTAGGCGTAGAAGAACACGCCCATGCGAGTGCCGCCGCCGATGTCGCTGATGTCTGTGAGCGGGGTCTCGAACCTGGTGCCCATGTCGAGTTGTTTCTGATAAGTCGCCTTCATGTCCTCGGCGCCCCAGCCGATGTGCCAGATCGTCGAGGTGATCTCGCTCTTGGGCGGCGTCGCGACCTTGGTGAATAGCAGCCACGATTTCTGCGCCCACACGGCATCCTGGATTCCCGCGAAGCTGGCCTTTTCACAATCGAACTTCGACGTGTAGAAGTTGATGGCGGCTGCTGGATCGGTGACATTCAGGTGCACGTGATGGAAGTGCGCGAGCTGGTGCGTCGTGTCTTGCGCGCAACAGGCCAGCGCGGCAGCGACCAGGATGCCGGCGAATTTCATGGTTACCGCGCGATGGATTTGATCTGGAAATATTCTTCCAGCCCGAACATGCCGAGTTCACGGCCAATGCCGGACTGCTTGTAGCCGCCGAAGGGAGCCAGAGGGTTGTACTTACCACCGTTGACGTCCACCTGGCCGGTGCGCATGCGCCGCGCCACTCGCATGGCGCGATCGGGGTCGCCGGACCAGACGCCGCCCGCGAGTCCATAGATGGTGTCGTTGGCGATTTGAATAGCTTCTTCTTCCGAATCGTAAGGCAGCACCGAAAGTACGGGGCCGAAGATTTCTTCCTGCGCGATGGTCATCTGCGACTGCACGTCGGCGAAGATGGTCGGCTCGACATAGTAGCCCTTTGCCGAACGCGGCAGGCCTGCCTCCGCCGATCACGACGCGTGCACCTTCCTGCTTGCCTTGAGCGATGTAGCCTTCGACGCGCTTGCGCTGCGTGTCGGAGATGAGCGGGCCGAGACGGGTGGCGGGGTCGAGCGGATCGCCCAGCTTGAGCGCCGCCGATGGCTTGCGCGGCCAGATCGAGCGCTTCCTTGTATCGGCTGCGCGGCACCACCATGCGCGTCCAAGCCGAACAGGTCTGGCCGGAGTTGAGCATGGCGTTGCGAGCGCCCGCCGGAATTGCTTTTTCGAACGGCGCGTCATCCAGCACGACGAACGCGGACTTGCCGCCCGAGCTCGAGCGTCACTTTGCGGATGCCTTCGCCGGCCAGTGCCCCCACGCGTTTTCCGGCGCGCACGCTGCCCGTGAAGCTGACCATGTCGACCATGGGATGCGACGCGATGGCTTCGCCGACCACGGGGCCGTAGCCGGTGACGATGTTGAGCACGCCCGCCGGCAACCCGATCGCCTGGCAGGCATCGGCCAGCAGGAATGCGTTCAGCGGCGCGACCTCGCTCGGTTTCAGGACCACGGTGCAGCCGGCCGCGAGCGCGGGCGCGACTTTGGCCATGATCTGGTGCAGCGGATAATTCCACGGCGTGATGGCGCCCACGACGCCGTACGGCTCGCGGACCACGAGCGAGTTTCCGATCTCCTGCTCGAGCTTTAGCTCCGCGATCAACTGCGCGTAGCTCGCGGTGACCATCACCGGCAGCCCGGCCTGGATGCTGGTGGCCATCGAGATAGGCGAGCCGACCTCTTGCGCGATGATGTTGGCGATCTGCTCGCCGCGTTCTTTCAGCGCGCCCGAAAGCTTGCGCAGCCAATCGGCGCGCTCGGCGACGGTGGTTTGGCTCCACACGTTGTCGAATGCAGCGCGGGCGGCGATGGCGGCGCGATCAACATCGGCGGGCGTACCCTCCGGAATGGAGCCGATGACCTGCTCGGTGGATGCGGAGAGAACGTCGATCGATCCGTTACCCGATTGCGGCAACCATTGGCCGTCGATGTACAGATCGCGATAGTGGGTGGTTTTGGTTTGTGCTCCGGTCATGATGGTCCCTAATCATTATATTTGGGTCAAGCAATTGCCACCTGCCACGTCAGGAACTAGCGGATGAGTCGAGATCGAACGCACGGCGTAAAACTCCGGCAAGTGCTGTTCGATCGGCAGCGCCAAGTACCCCGACACGACGTACAACTTCGTCCTTGGCCAGGACGGTGAGCTTGTGAACGCGAACCGTCGAGGGCACATTCAGACCAGCTTGCTTCCAATCGTGAACGATGAGATCAAACTCGGATCGAGGTAGGCGAGATGTTACGGGCGCCGCGACGAAATCGTCGTCTTCCGCGTCCAGGAGAACCACTGCCGGACGCAATTTTCCGCCGGGAGTCTGATGAAAGTCGATCCGAATCAGGACGACCTCACCAGGCTGCAGCGTCATGGATTGTGGGAGTCTCTTCGTAAACTGAGTCGTCAGCCACGTACGCGGATTCAAACCTGCTCCGTCCCGCTGCCCGCCAAGCCTCGTCGTCTGAGACGTCCCACACCAGGACGACCTCGATTGTTTTGCCGGCGGGAACCTGGGATGCGACTTCGGGTGGAACCGAAATCTGACCGTTGGGCGTCATCTCGCCTCGAAAGTCGACAGACTTCATTGGTATTTCCTGCCCCTGGCTACATCATCGCATGCTATCCGCACATCTGACGGGCGCCCGCGCTCGACTAATCTTCGACAGCGCCGCGCACGATGGTCGACTCCCTCAGTTTGTCCAACTCGCGACGCGCGATGGCCCCCCAGGAGCTGCTGGGGTCGAGCTTCAAATAGATCTTCCAGTGCCGCACCGCCTTGAGCGGCTGGCCGCTGGATTGATAGAGCAGCGCGACGTTGTAGTGCGCGTCGGCGTACTGCGGATGGATGCGGATCGCCGACAGGTAGTGCGACAACGCCTTCGACCGGTCGCCGTGCTCATCGTATAAATTGCCCAGATTGAAATGCGCCAGCGCGTAGTTGGGATCCACTTCCAAGGCGCGCCGATAGTGCTGCTCGGCGTTGCGCCAGTCGCGCAGATTGAAATACACGGTGCCGAGATTCACGAGCGCTCCCGCCGAGCCAGGATCGATCTCCGAAGCTTTGCGATAAGCATCGATAATCTCGTCGGTGCCCGCGCCGGTCTGTTCGAGCTCCAGTCCTCTTTCAAACCAGTGCTCGGCCTCGCGGCGCGATTTTTGGACCTGCCGGCCTGGCTTTGGCTCGGCGGGGAACGACAGCAGTTTCTTGATCTCGGCCTGATCGAAGTCGAGCAGCAACTGGCCCGAGATCGGCTCCATCGTCTGCCCCGCGATCTGCACCTGAATCTTGCGGCCTTGCGAATAAATCCGGAGCTCGGTGAGCGGGTTGCGGACGTCCTTCAACCGGGCTCGCAGCGCGTGAAGCGCCGCACGGATCTTGGCCGCTGGAATCTTGTTCTCGCGCAGTCCGATCAGCGTCCGGAGCGCTAGAATATCCGAAAAGTTGAACGACGCGCCTGTGGAGATGAAACCCTGCCGTTCCCAACTTTGGAGCTGGCGCGCGGAGACATCCAGGAGGCGAAGAACCTCCTCGCGCGAGTAAGCCTGCTTAGTGGCCGGGGCGGGCACGGTGAAAGTGTAACACTAAGGCTGCTTGCTGGAACGCGTCCAGCACCGGAGCACGCAGTCGTTGTATCATCTCGCTATGCGTCTATTGCTTCCCTTTGTGATTTTGTCTCTCTTCGCCGTCCAGGCGCAGGATGCCCCCAAGCGACAGCCTCCTGCTCCCAAGAATCTGAAGCTGCTGCAGCCGTCCGATATCCGCCCGATGATGGGCGCGTTTCGGACAGCGCTCGGCGTCCAATGCACTTATTGCCACGTGCAAGGCGATTTCTCGAGCGATGAAAATCCGAAGAAGGAAGTCGCGCGGCACATGATCATGATGATGCGTGAGATCAATGGCAAGTTTCCGGACGGCAAGGAGCACGTGACTTGCTACACGTGCCATCGGGGAGCAGAGGAGCCGCTTACCGCACCTGCGGCAGCTCAGTAGCTCAGGGCGACGGCCGCGCCGGTCGTTCGCTGTTCTTGAAACTGCGGCGGTAGTGTCTTCGGAGCTATTCGCTCCAGGAGCGTTCCAGCATGCGGGCGTACTCGCCGGACGAGTACAGTTCGAAGGTAAAGTCCTTCGAGTTGAGCGCGCCGAACGGCGATTCGCCTTGCTTGGTGGTGAAGACCTGGTCGGCGTAGCGGAAATAGTTGCGCACGAATTCGTCGGACAGAATGCTTTTGGGTGGAGCGTCGGCGAACAGGCAATGCAGGCCGAGGGCTCGGCTGAAGATGGCGCGGTAGTCGCCCACGCCCCACTTACGCAGCTTAGCCTGAACATTGGGCGGCGCATCCTGAATCAGGAAATCCGCGAAGCTATGGGAGGCCACCGCCCGCGGAAGCTTCTCACGGTTGCGCTCGGCGAATTCCACGCATTGCTCGATCCAGCGTGCGACATCTTTCCCAACGTAGTAGAGCATGCGCAGCTCGGCGTACCGGCCTTCGAGGAGCGACCGGTCCAGATCCTCGCGGCTGGCCTCGCCCGCCGGCAGGAGACCTTGCAGTTTCAGGCTGGCGCGTGAGCTTTCGACGAGTTGACCGGGGCCATTCGCGTCGGCGAAGGGGTACAGAATCAGAGGAGGAAGTACCGTGGCGCAACCGTCAAGGGCGGGCGCCTCACCGAATGATGATCTGGAAGCCATATCTGCATCCAGTATGTGGTGTTACTTGCGTTCGGTCAGTAGTACCTTGGCATCAATTGTTTGGTTCCCTCGGAGTACCTTCACAAGTACTTCCTGCCCAGGCTTTTTGGCCCGTAACGCGTAGGTGAAATCGTACAGATTCTGGATGGGTTTGCCGTCGAACTCGGTCAGGATATCTCCAGCCTTGAGACCAGCTTTGGCGGCGGGCGATCCGGGCCGGATGTCGGCGAATCGGACACCGTTGGGTATTTCGGTGAAGTCGGGAATGCTGCCGAAGTCAGGGCCGTAGCCCGAAACGGTTCCGGTTCCTGAGTGCGACGCCTCCTCTTTCGGCGGCTCAGGCTCGGCGACGCGCACGAACTTGGGCCGGGTGGGGTCGTCCATCAGGTGGTCCATCACGTCGGCGATCATGTTGAGAAGCCGCGTGGCATCGGGTGCGTCAATCTTGTCCCAGGTGTCGCTAGGCTTGTGATAATCGGCGTGCAACCCGGAGAAGAAGAACAGTACCGGCACCTGCTTGGTGGTGAAAGAGGTGTGGTCGCTCGAACCGTACCCGCCACGCTCGGTGATGTCGGCGTCGAAATCGTAGGTCTTGGCAGACTGCTTGAGCAGCGGTGCGAACGTAGTGCCGGTCCCCACGCCGCCCACGTAGACCTTGTTCTCGCGAATGCGCCCGATCATGTCCATGTTGATCATGGCCACGGCGTCTTCGAGCGGCAGCACGGGATGGTTGACGTAGTAGCTGGACCCCAGCAAGCCCAGTTCCTCGCCGGCGAACGTCAGAAACAGAATGCCGCGCTTGTGTTTTGGTTCGTGCGAGAACCAGTGCGCCAGCTCGATGACGCCCGCGGTTCCGGAAGCGTTGTCGTCGGCGCCGGGGTGGACGGTGCCGGCCTTCGAAGGCGCCAGCGAGAACTGTTCGCCCAGCCCGAGATGATCGTAATGCGCGCCGATGATCACGTACTGGGACGTTTCCCCAGGCAGGTACGCGCCGACGTTGTGCACCGTCTTCACCTCGCGGCGAATGTCGATGTTCAGGTCGAGTTTCAGATCGGCAGGCAGCGCGAAGGAGCGCGGCTTCAGATCATGATCGATGGCCGTGGCCAGGCTTTGGATGCTTTTCGACTCGGGCGCGAGCCACGCGTTCACAGTTTCGGCTTTCACCTGGACGAACTCGATGCCGGCATTGGCCGGGCCGGCGGTGGCGCCGAATTTTTCCAGCTCGTCACTGTCGCCGGGATGCGCCGCGACGTCGTTGACCATGAGCACGGCCTTGGCGCCGTGGATCTTGGCGTTGGTGGCCTTGCTGAAAATCTGCGCGTGCGCGGTGTAAACTTTGCCGTCGAACACGCTGTTCTCGTCGAATTCCTGCGGCTCGTGGCGCAGCACGACGACGATCTTACCTTTGACGTCGAGGCCGGCGTAGTCGTCGTAGTTGTATTCGGGCGCCGTGATGCCGTAGCCCACAAATACCGCGCCGCCGCTGGCCGTACCGGCCGAAGACAGGTTCAGCGGCATGAAGTCCTGGCGAAACGCGAGCGATTTCTTCTCCGCGCCCTCGCTGTAGCTGATGCGATTGTCGGCGCCGAGCCGCGCGCTGGTAGTGACCTCGAAGTTCTGGTAGTAGCTGTCGCCGGAAAGCGGCTTGAGGTTCAACGCACGGAAACGGTCGCTGATAAACGCGGCCGCTTTCTCCAACTCGGGCGACCCGGTGGCGCGCCCGCGCATGTCCTCCGACGCCAGGAACTTGACGTAGCCCAGGTACTCGGTGGGACTCAGCTCGGCGGCAAACAAGCCGCCCACGAGCGCGAGCAGAACTGTAATTCGCATGTTACTTATTCAGAGCCGAGGGGATTTGTATTTCGCAGCACTTCTCGCCGGCATCTTTCGCGGTCTTCTGGTAGTCCAGCTCCTGATTGATCAGTTGCTCCAGGTTCGGCCACGGGAAACTGTCGGTGAGCCGGCGGCCGTTCACGAAGGTGGTAGGCGTGCCGCTGATGTTCAGACTTCTGCCCTGCGCGATGGAGGCGTCCACCTCGGCTTCCGTCGCTTTCGAATCCATGCAGCGGCCGAACTGCATGCCGTCTAGATCCGGCTCGGTCTTGGCGAACTCCAGCACTTTGGACTTCAGATTTTCCAGCGTGATTTCCGGCTGATGTGCGTAGATCCAGTCGAAGTACTTCCAGAACGCGGCCGGATTCTCGCGGAAGACGCAGCGTCCCGCGATGGCGGCCGACTTGGCCCACGGGTGCAGCGTTTGAAGCGGAAAATCCTTGAAGTAGACGCGCACTTCTTTGGGGAAAGTCTTCAGCGCGTTCTCTCGAATGGCCTGTGCTTCCACCCTGCAAGCCGGGCATTCGAAATCGCCGAACATCACGATGACCACCGGCGCGCCGGGTGTGCCGAAACTCGGCGACAGATCCGTTTTCAGTTTGTCGAGATCTTCCTTGAACGGGTTCTGATTGATGTCGTAGACCATGCCGCGGACAATGTTCTTCCCGTCTTTGGTGACATAGAAAATCTCGTCGCGGCTCTGTTGGCCGAAGGTGAAGTGGACGTCGACGCGATCGAGGTTGGCGGGCGCGGGCTTGGGGTCATCGATCTTGACCTGAACCTGCGGCATGACCGCCAACAGGTGGCGGACATAGGCTTCCATGGCGGCTTTGTCGAGAGCGGATTTGGGCTTTTCCTGAGCCGGAAGCAAGCACACAGACAGGGCGGCTACGATGGCAAGACGCATACCTTGATTGTAGCGTGGGTTTGGCGGGAGATTCGGGCTGCTGTTGACCTGACTGAGACTAATGCCTGTACCATGCAAAGGGGTTGACTCGGAGTGCCTTTGGAGAGGTCGCATCGCCGCATCATACGCACGTTGCCGGTCTGGGTCCTCGTGGTTTGGGCGAGCTCCGCACTTTGCCAGGAGCGGCTCGCGGCAGTCAGGGTCGAAGTGAGAGCGGGCGGAGCTCCCGTGCGGGATGCGGAGGTTGTGCTAAACGGTGTCCACTTGCGGTCCGGTCCTGACGGCGTTGTTACAGGCTCCGTCCCAATCGGCCAATACAAAATCACGGTGAACAAGGAAGGCTTTCTAACATCGAGCACTACGCTCGCCGTTGATGAGACGCGCGACCGCGTGGTGAACGTCGAGCTTCAACCGCAAGAGTTGGAACAGCAGATTACCGTGCATGCCACGCGCACCGACGTCCGTCTGCAGGACTCGCCGACCAGGGTGGAAGTGCTTCAGCAAGAGGAAATCGAAGAGAAAACGATGATGACGCCCGGCGACATCGTCATGATGTTGAACGAAATGGGCGGTCTGCGGGTGCAGACCACGTCGCCGTCTTTGGGCGCGGCGAGCGTGCGCATTCAAGGCGTGCGCGGCCGCTATACGCAGTTCCTGGCGGACGGTCTGCCGTTGTTCGGACAGCAGGGCGGCGGGCTGGGGTTGTTGCAGATCCCGCCCATGGATCTGGGTCAGGTTGAGGTGATCAAGGGCGTGTCGTCAGCGCTGTACGGCGCCGGTGCGATGGCCGGTGTAGTGAACCTGATCTCGCGGCGGCCGAGTCGCGAGCCGGTTCACGAGTTGCTGGTGAATCGCACGACCTTGGGCGGAACCGACGTGTCACTGTTCGCAGCTCGGCAATTCTCGTCGCGCTGGGGCGCCTCCGTGCTGGGAGGCGGACATTGGCAGGAACGCAACGATGTTGACGGCGACGGTTGGGCGGATCTGGCGGGCTATGCGCGCGGAGTGATCAGGCCACGCCTGTACTGGGACGGCGGCAACGGGCGATCGGGATTTCTGACTGGAGGCATCACCTATGAAGACCGCGAGGGCGGCACGCCGCCCGGCGCAACGCTTCCAGCCACGGGCCAACCATACGGCGAGGCCCTGTACACGCGCCGCTATGATGCCGGCGGCAATTACCAGGCGCTGATTAGAAAGCGCTATGTCGTGACCGCTCGTTTTGCGGCGTCTCGACAAAATCACGACCATCGTTTCGGCGAAATTCGCGAGCGCGATCGGCACGACATGCTGTTTGGCGAACTGAGCATTCGCGGGACCAGCGGCCGGCATACCTGGGTCGCGGGCGCCGCTGTCGAGCGCGAGCACTACCGGCCTCGTGACGTGCCGCGCTTTGAGTACCGCTACACCACGCCGGGCGTGTTCGCACAGGATGACATTACGGTTGCGCCCTGGCTTTCGATTTCCGCCAGCGCCCGGGTGGATGTTCAGAATCAATTCGGCACTTTTGTCAGCCCGCGCGTTTCCGCTCTGGCGCGCTGGAAGGGATGGACCAGCCGGCTGTCCGCGGGCGAAGGCTTTTTCGCGCCCACACCGCTCACCGAAGAATCGGAAGCAGCCGGGCTGGCGCGGCTATCGATTCCGCTGCCCTTGGCCGCAGAGCGCGGGCGCAGTGCGTCGTTCGATCTGACGCGCACCGCCGGCCATGGATCGTACACCGCCACCGTGTTTGCATCCAGTGTGAATCATTCCATTCATGTCGAGCGCGACACCGTCTATCGATTGATCAATTTGTCCGGCCAGGCCACCAATATCGGCGCCGAGCTTCTGGCGCTCTGGAAATTCGGTCCACTCTCGGCCACGGCGAGTTACACCTATGTCCGCTCGCGCCAGACTGAAGACGGGCAGCGCGTGGACTCGCCTTTGACGCCTCGCCAGAATCTGGGACTGGTTGGGATGTGGGAGAAGAGCGATGTTTGGCGCATCGGTGTCGAGGGCTACTACACGGGCCGCCAGCGTCTGGAAGAAAATCCGTACCGCTCCGAATCCAAGCCTTACGTGCTTACGGGCTTCTTGGCGGAGAGACGCTTCGGCCGGTTCCGGCTCTTTGTCAACGCAGAGAATCTCGCGAACGTTCGTCAGACCGATTGGGATCCGCTACTGCGGCCAACTCGAGGCGTGGATGGCCGCTGGACGGTAGATGCATGGGCGCCGCTCGATGGGCGCGTTTTTAACGGCGGTGTGCGGCTGAAGTTTTGAGTCGTGAACTTCGAGGCCGGGCCGCCGGTAGCGCCAATCCGCCGGGACGCCACTACATGACCACGGGGACGAGCTTCGATTCGATAATCCGCACGTCCGAAGTCACTAGGCGCAGCCGATGGAGCATGGCGGTTGCGACGATCGCGCGATCCGCGGGGTCGCGGAGAATTTCTTCCGAACCACGTCCCAGAGTCTGGGCGTGTCGACATTGACGATATCACCCACGCTTCGATCTCTACCGGACCAAGTGTTCCTCGGAGACTTCCGAGAGGCTGCTGCCGACTCGCTGCGCATTGGCTTCCGGCGTTGTTTTGGTTTTGGGCGCGCCCGAAAATCGGCTCATTCTGTCTCCAATGATAACGAGACTGAAACCTGCGGAGAGGTAGACTGAAGAGAAAAGCTCTGAACGGACATGCACGAATTCAAGCCCAGCCGGACCGCGCTCGGCGTCGCTCGACGGCGCGCCGTGCACCAGCTTCTGGATAATCCCAAAGTCTTCGATGACCCGCTCGCGGTCACGATCCTCGGCCCTGAGGGCGCTTCCGATCTGAAGTCCGATCCGAAGAACAATCATCCAGTGTCGCGAGGCCTCCGCGCGTTTGTCGCTGCACGAAGCCGTTTCGCCGAAGACGAACTTGCGCGGGCTGTCGAGAACGGAGTCCGGCAGTACGTGCTGCTCGGAGCCGGCCTGGATACCTTCGGCCATCGCAATCCGCATGCGGAGGCGGGCTTGCGCGTGTTCGAGGTAGATCATCCGTCGACGCAGCAATGGAAACGGGCGCAGCTCCGCGCTTCCGGCATCGCGACGCCTGCCGGAACAGTGTTCGCGCCGGTGGATTTCGAGCGCCAGTCGCTCGCCGACGGGCTCCAGGCGGTGGGATTCGACGCCTCACAGCCCGCGTTCTTCGCCTGGCTCGGCGTGGTTCCGTACCTCACCGAAGAAGCGTTCCGCGCGACACTCGGCTTCATCGCGGCTATGCCGGCCGGCAGCGGCGTGGTGTTCGACTACGGCCTGGCGAATTCGAAACTGAGTCTGAGGGAAAGAGCCGCGCGCGAATTCTTGTCGAGCCGCGTCGCGATGGCAGGCGAGCCATTTCGCTTGTTCTTCAAACCGAAGCAACTCGCCGAGCAGCTTCACGAGCTGGGATTCAGCGCCATCGACGATCTGGATGCCGACGCGATCAACCAGCGGTATTTTCGCGATCGCGCGGACGGGCTGGGCCTGACAGGCGCCTCGGCGCATCTGCTCTGCGCTCGGAGATAATAGGGGCATGTCGATGCGGAAGTTTGTTCTCGGTATAGCGGTAGCCGCTGGCATGCTCTGCGGACAAACACCGGCCGCCGCGCCGGCCTTCGAAGTCGCCTCCATCAAGCCATCGCCTCCGCTCAACCCCGCCGATGTGGCTGCGGGCAAACTGCACGTGGGATTGTCAATCGACAGCGCGCGAGTCGACATCGGTTTTCTGTCGCTCGCCGACCTGATCCCGATGGCCTACAAGGTCAAGCGCTACCAGGTCTCGGGGCCGGACTGGATGCCCTTGCAGCGCTTTGACATTGTGGCGAAGCTGCCCGACGGCGCGAGCGAAAAGCAGTTTCCCGAAATGCTGCAGGCGCTGCTGGCCGAGCGATTCAAGCTCACCGTCCATCGCGAGAACAAGGAGCGTTCCGTGTACGCGCTGGTAGTGGCGAAAGATGGCCCCAAGATGAAGGAAGCGCCGCCCGACCCCGATGCCCCCGCCGCCGACACTACCGAAAGCGGCGTACCGATCACGAGGAAGGGAACGATTGTGAGCGTCGGCCGCGATGGCAACGGCGCCGTGGTGAACGGCGGACCCATGGGGAAGGTGCACATGACGATGGGGCAAAGCGGCATGATGCGGCTCGAAGCCGAGCGCATGACCATGGCGGCACTCGCCGACATACTCGCGCCGTTTCTGGATCGCCCGGTGGTGAACATGACCGAGCTCAAGGGCAACTACCAGGTTGCGCTCGATATTTCGCTGCAGGATCTGATGGCGGTGGCGAAAGCGACCGGCGTGGCTGCCGGCGCGTTGCAGGGCGGTCCGAGTCCGAGCAGTCAGACCACGCCTGCGGCCTCAGACCCGTCGGGATCCTCCATCTTCGCCGCCGTGCAGCAGCTCGGACTGAAGCTCGACTCGCGCAAAGCACCGGTGGAAGTGATCGTAGTCGATCATCTGGAAAAGATGCCGACGGAAAACTAAGTCTCACCGCTGATCAGGTCCTCGTACGTCTCGCGCTTGCGGATCACGCGATAGCCGGTCGCCTTCGATCAGAATCTCCGGCGGGCGCGGGCGAGCATTGTAGTTCGACGCTGCGACGAATCCGTAGGCGCCTGCGGTGCAGACCGCGAGCAGATCGCCCGGCATCACGTTGGCCATCTCGCGGCCGCGCGCCAGAAAATCGCCCGATTCGCAGACCGGCCCCACCACGTCGGCCGTGATAGTCCCCTGACTGATTCTCGCGCAGCGGGATGATCTCGTGATGCGAATGATACAGCGCCGGACGGATCAGATCGTTCATGGCGGCGTCGACGATCACGAATTCGCGCTCGCCGTTGGTCTTGCGATACAGCACGCGCGTCAGCAGCACGCCGGCTTCGGCGACGATCGAGCGGCCCGGCTCGATCAGGATCTCGAGACCATGCCCGGCGGTCTTCTCGCACATCGCGCGGATAAACTCGCCAATGCTGAGCGCTTTGTCGCCCGGCTTGTAGGCCACGCCGAGGCCGCCGCCGAGATCGAGCGTGCGGATCGCGCAGGCCGCGCGCGCGCAGCCGCTCCACCAGCGCGACCATCTTTTCGAACACTTCGAGCATCGGCTCGAGGTCGACAATCTGCGAGCCGATGTGGCAGCTCACGCCTTCCAGTTCCAGGTTCGGGTACTGCGCCGCCTGCTCATAGATCGCCTCCGCTTCAGCGATATCGATGCCGAACTTATGCTTGCGCAAACCCGTAGATATGTACGGATGCGTAGCAGCGTCCACATCGGGATTGACCCGCAGCGCGACCGTGGGCCGGACACTGCCAGCGGGCAGCGAGCGAATTGAGCAGCAGCAGCTCGTGCACGGACTCGCAGTTGAAGCCCTTTATCTTGTGCTCGATTGCGTACTCCAGCTCTTGCTCGGTCTTGCCGACTCCCGAAAAGATCACCGCGCCCGGATCCGCGCCAGCCTTCAACACGCGGAACAGTTCCCCGCCCGATACGATGTCGAATCCCGCGCCCGCTTCCCCCAGCAGCTTCAGGATCGCGAGATTGCCGTTCGCCTTCACCGCGTAGCAGACCTTGTGCGGCGTCGAGCCGAACGCTCGATCGTAACTCGCAATAGCGCTCGAGAATCGCCGCGCGCGAGTAAACGTAACAAGGCGTGCCCTCGCGCCGCGCGACGTCGGCCAGCGGCACTTCTTCCGAGATACAGCGTCTGATTGCGATACTGCATCAGCGGACTTTCAGCACGATCATGGTCTGGTCGTCGAAGGCGGGGCCGCCGGCGGTGAATGCAGTCGAGATCGGCCAGGATCGCGTCGGCCACCACGTCGGCGGGCTTGCCGCACAGCTTCTTGAGCGCGCGGCCGAGATGCGCTGCGGCCGTACTCCTCGCCTTGCGGATTAGTCTGGTCGGTAATGCCGTCGGAATGCAGCACCAGCAGATCGTTCGGCTGCGACGTCGACCACCAGTTCCTCGTATTCGCGATCGTCCAGCAGGCCGGCGGGAATGCCTTCCACGCGCGGCTTGATGATCTCGCGGTTGCGGCAGATCAGCGGCGGTTCCGAGCCTGCATTGGCCATCACGAAGCGGCGGTTGGCGCGTTCCCAGACCAGCACCGTCAGCGTGACGTAGCGGGCGTCCACGGCGCGCTCGCGCAGGACATTGTTCAGCACGCGCAGCAGCTCTGCCGGGCTTCGCCGGCGATGCGACAACGTGCGCAGCAACCCGCTTACCATCGCGCCGTACAGAGCCGCGGCGGCGCCTTTGCCGCTCACATCGCCGAACGCGAACACGGCGCTGTCCTGCCCTCGCTGAAAACACGTCGTAGACGTCGCCGGTGATCTCGCGCGCCGGCCGCGACCGGATCGCTACCTCCAGCCCTTCGATTTCGGGCGCCTCGGTTCAACAGCAGCACGGACTGGAGATTGCGAGCAGCCTTCAGATCCTGATCCATGCGCTGCTCGCGCAGCGCCAGTTCCTCATACAGCCGCGCGTTCTCGACGGAGCTGGCGATCTGCGGCGCGAGCAGCGCCAGCAAGCGCGCATGATCCTCGGTGAAGTAGCCGATGCGTTCGCTCTCCAGATCCATCACGCCCGACCACGCGATCCTGCACCACCAGCGGCACCGCGATCTCCGACCGAATCTCGCGATGCGAGGCGATGTAGCGCGGATCGGCCAGCGTATCCACCACGCGCACGATCTCGCGCGATTCCGCCGCCGCGCCCGTGATGCCCTTGCCGAGTGGAATGTTGTCCAGCTTCACGCGCTGGTCGTAGCGCTCGCTGAAGCGATGCCGCAGCAGCTTTCTTCCGCCGGATCCACCAGCAGAATGCTGAATGCGTCGAACGCCACCAGCGCGTGCACGATCTTCGCGATCTTGCCCAGCAGCTCGTCGAGATCCAGAATCGAGCTGAATTCCTGCGACAGGTGCGACAGCGTCTTCAGCGTGCGGTTCTGGCGTTCCACGCGCCGGTACAAACGCGCGTTGTCGATGGATCGCGCCACTCGCGCGGCGATCACCTGCAGCAGCGAGCGGTCCTCTTCGCGAAATGCATTCAGCTTGGTGGACTGCAGATCGATCACGCCCACCAGTTTTCCGCGCGCCAGCATCGGCACCGCAAGTTCGCTTCGCACCGCATCCAGCGCCGACAGATAGCGCGGAGTCGTTGCGCACATCGGGCACCAGGATGGGCTGGCGCGTCGACGCCGCGGCTCCCGTGATTCCCTCGCCCATCGGCAACACCAGGCTGCGGATGATCTCTTCGCGGTGCCCGATCGCGTGCCGGATGCTCAGCCCGCGCAGCCGATCGCTGTACAGCAGGATCGCGAACAGATCGTAAGGGATGACCTTCTTGACGAACGACGCCACGTTGCCGAGGATGAGATCGAGATCCAGCGTTTCGGACGTGGCCGCGGCCAGGTCCAGCAGGAAGTCGAGCAGCTCGGCGCGCTCCTGGAATCGGACGTCGGTTTTGCGCGGCGCGGACGACATCTCAATAGCCGGACGTAACCGGCTGCTCCTTGCCCGTCGTAGCTTCCACGATCTTCACGCTGGCGCTGGCGCCGATGCGCGTTGCGCCGGCCGCAGCCATCTTCTTCAGGTCGTCGAGCGTGCGAATTCCGCCTGATGCCTTCACGCCCATTTCGGGGCCGACCGCCATGCGCATCAGCTCGACATCGTGCGCCGTTGCACCCGACGGCCCGAAGCCCGTAGACGTCTTGACAAAATCCGCGCCCGCCATTTTTGCGAGCATGCTGGCCATCACTTTCTGGTTGTCGTCGAGCAGCGCGGTCTCGAGAATCACCTTGACGATGGCGCCGGCGCGATGCGAGACTTCCACGACTGCCGCGATGTCGGACTTCACCGCGTCGTCGTCGCCGCTGCGTAGAGCGCCGACGTTCTGCACCATGTCGATCTCCTGCGCACCCACGCGCAACGCGGCCTCGGCCTCCGCGACCTTCGCTTCAGTCGACGTAGCGCCGAGCGGAAACCCGATCACCGTACACACCTTCACCGGCGACCCCGCCAGTTCGGCTGCCACCAGCGGCACCCAGTAGGGATTGATGCACACGCTCGCGAATCTGTACTTGCGCGCCTCGCGGCAAACTTTGACGATGTCGTCGCGCGTCGCATCGGGACGCAGCAGCGTGTGATCGATCAAGCCCGCGATCGCAGGATCGATGCCGGTCAGTTTGTCGCTGGCCGAAAGCCGGCACGCGCCCGCTCGAACGATCTCCTTGGCCTTGCGCTCGCAGGTCTGCGGACAGCGCTGCGTGCATCCGGGGCACACCAGGTCGGGAATGTTGAGACCCTCGGCGCCGGGCGGCAGCGCGGCGCGGCGTGCGGTGCGCGCGAGGATCTCCTCACCGATTTGTTCGACGAGTCGATCTAGCTCCGCGGCGTCCAATTCTTCGTGGCCTTTTCGATTTCAGCGATCTTCTGCACCCGCGCGGCGTGGCGTCCGCCGGCGAACGGAGTCGTCAGCCAGACGCGCAAAACGTCCTCCGCCTGGGTTCGCGTCAACAGCCGGCCCCCGAGCGTAAGTACATTAGAATCATTGTGTTCCCGGCTGTTGCGCGCTGATGCTTTATCATAACACAGGGCCGCGCGAATGCCCGGAAACTTGTTGGCGACGATGCACGAACCGATGCCCGCGCCGTCGATGATGACGCCGCGCACCGCTTTTCCACTCGCGACGATTTCCGCAACAGCGCGCGCGATGTCGGGATAGTCGACCGGCTTCTGGTCGTGCGTGCCGACGTCTTCGACGACGAGGCCGAGCTCGGCGAAGATCGGCTTGATCTGCTCCTTGAGTTCGAAACCGCCGTGGTCTGAGCCGAGCGCGATGGTTTTCTCAGGCGGCACTTTCGCGTCGATCTCGGCGCCGGGAACTTCGACGATCTTGACGCCGCGATCCTTGGCGAGATCGCGCGCCGACGGCGTGACGATGGCGCCCTTGGGGATCTTGAGTTCGCCCGACAGCGGAATCTCGGCCTGCGTGATGACTGTTTTCACTATGAGACAGCATAGCGCGCTGGTGTGGACGGCGGTCGCGTCGCTATAGGTTGAATACCAATCGCGCATTCGCCGACAGAAACTTTCGTTCCACTTCTTCCGGCAACGCGAGCGCGCGTACCTGCTCGACGCACTTGTCGAGCTGCAACTGCGGGAAATTCGTACCGAACAGCACTTTGTCCTGGCCGTAGGTGCGCATGTAGTGCACGAGCTGCGGCGGATAGTAGCGCGGCGCGTACGCCGACGTGTCGATGAACACGTTGTCGTGCTTCCAGGCGAGGCCGATCATCTCGTCGGTCCACGGATGGCCGATGTGCCCGCCCACAATGCGCAACTCCGGAAACGTCAGCGCGACTTCGTCGAGATACGGAACCGGACGGCCTGTTTCAGACGGCATCAGCGGACCCGTGTGACCGACCTGCGTGCAGAACGGGATGCCGAGATCGATGCACTTGACGTACAGCGGATAGTACAGCTTGTCATTGGGCGGCAGCTTCCACAACCACGGCACCACGCGCAGCGCTTTGAAGCCGAGTTGACGAACGGCGCGATCGAGTTCGCGGACTGCTGCAACGGGATTCGCCAGGTCTACCGCGGCGACGCCCATGAATCGGCCGGGAAACGCGCGAACGTAGTCGGCCACTTCGTCATTGGTCGTCAGCCATCGGCCCGGCCGGCACCATGCACAGAGCATGAGCTTCGTAACGCCGGCCGCGTCCATCAGGGCGACGATCTCGGCTGGCGAGAGTTTTTGATCCAACAAATGCGCCGTGCCGGATTTTTCGAACAGGCGAACCACCTCAGGCAGATTTTGGCGGGCGTTGCCCAGCCCGGGCTGCGCCCAGGCGTCAATGATTTGGTAATCAGGCATGATCAGAGCACTAGTTGCGTTTGTGTGACGACCGCCGCCAGCCGTCCGTCCACTGTAGAGATGCGCGTCTGCCACACTTGGGTGCGTTTTCCTCGATGGATCGGCGGGCATTCGGCGCATACGGTGGAGCCGGCCGGCGCGGGCGCGAGGCGGATCTTCGAAAGTGAACGATTTTTATGCCGCCTTTATGCGGACTGCCATGATCTTTACGCGGCCTTAATGCCAGTCTCTTTACGCTGGAGGCAGTGGGGCAGTTGCGTCAATTCAAAGAGGCTGCGACGGTGCATCGAACTCCGTTCCAACCAAAGGTCGATGTTTTCGTAATTTCCGCGGGTGCGGAGCAAACGCTGGCGGCGCTGTCCGCTACAAGCGGCCTGGCCTACGATCTGAATTTTAGGATCATGATCCTTGCGGCACAAGTGGTTCCATATCCATTGCCACTCGAGCAGCCTCCCGTAGCAGCCGAGTTCACCGAACGTGAGATGCTCGGGCCGGTGTCAGCGGCAGGCATCGAAACCGCCGTCGAGATCTACCTGTGCCGCGACCGGGTGCAAACACTCCGGCAAGTGCTGCCGCCGGAATCCGTAGTTGTCATCGCACGCCAGAAGTGGTGGCGTCGATACTGGACCGGAAGCTGGTGCGGCTCTTGCGCCAGGATGGGCATCGCGTCATCATCAGCAGCCGCGACGGTTTGCGAATGGACGTCGCCCTGCTTCCGCCGATGATCGCCCATCGCCGGCCCAGCACGCATCTCGATGAAGGCGCCTGTGTCCGCCAATCAGCAATCGAGCGCCGGCGCAACCAAGATCGTGGTGGCCACAACTGTGGCTTTGTCCTTCATCACCTTCTGGCAGGCCGCGGCGGTGGTGCTGAACGACATGGGATCCACGATGTACTACATCGGCGGCATCGCCGAGCAAGCCATCGGCAAATCGGCGCCCTGGATGGTGTTGGCTGTGATGCTCTTCAGCTTCGCCGTGCGCTCCGTTTATCTGGAAAGCTGCAGCATGTTTGTTCGCGGCGGGGTTTACGTCGTGGTAAAGGACAGCATGGGACCCACGATGGCTAAGTTGTCGGTCTCTTCGCTGGTGGTGGACTACATCCTGACCGGGCCGATCAGCGTCGTCAGCGCCGGCCTATATCTGGGCGCGCTTCTCAATGAACTCAGCAGCGCGCTGCACGAGAACTGGCGCACGAATCCAATTCATTCGCGGTGTTCTTCAGCGTAGCCGTCACCGTCTATTTCTGGTGGAGCAACATCAAGGGCGTGCCGGAATCAAGCACCAAGGCGCTGCGCATCATGCAGATTACTACCGTCATGGTCGCCGTGCTGCTGATCTGGTGTCCTTTCACGCTGGTATTGCGCGGCAAGGCGAAATTGCCCCCGCTGCCAACGCCATCCAACGTGCATCTCACGAAGGAGTCGCTGGGCTGGCTCCAGGGAACGTTGCTTTCGAAAATTTCGTTCGTCGTGATCCTGGTCGCTTTCGGTCACTCGCTGCTGGCGATGAGCGGATTCGAAACTCTGGCCCAGGTATACCGGGAAGTCGCCTTCGCCAAAGCTGAAGAACCTTCGCATCACCGCCAACATTGTATGTACATACTGCGTGATTTGTACCGGCGTGATTTCCCTGCTGGCCGTGATGATCATTCCCGACTCGGTGCGGAGCCAGTACTACAACAATCTAATAGCGGGTCTGGTCGCGAATCTCGCCGGACCAGCCTTGCTCAAGCTCAGCTTCAATGTCTTCGTCACGATCGTGGGCGTGTTGATTCTGGCAGGAGCCGTCAACACGTCCTTGATCGGCGTCAATGGAGTGATGAACCGCGTGGCGGAGGATGGAGTGCTGCTGGATTGGTTCCGCAAACCGCACAAGAAGTATGGAACCACCTACCGCATTCTGAATGTGATGGCGCTTCTGCAAATCGCCACCATTATTGCCAGCCGCGGCGACATGCTCCTGCTGGGCGAGGCATATGCTTTTGGTGTTGTTTGGAGTTTCGCGCTCAAAGCGCTAGGCGTGCTGGTGCTGCGCTATCAGCGGCACGATCAGGAATACAAGACGCCGATCAACATTAGGCTGGGCGGCGTCGAGATCCCCATCGGCCTCGCGGCAACCACCTCCATCCTGTTCTCTGGTGGCCATCGCCAATTGTTCACCAAAAGGATCGCCACCATCTACGGCGTTTCGTTCACCATTGTTCTCTATGCGCTCTTCCTGATTTCCGAGCGAGTCAACGCGAGCAAGAAGCACGAGCAGCGCACGGAACTCGAGAAATTCAATCTCGATCACCAGCCACAGATCAGCTCGGAGACATTGCGGGCCAGGCCCGGCTGCGTCCTGGTGGCCGTGCGCGATCCGCAACGCCTCTGGCACTTGAGAAGAGTCCTGGAGAAAACCAACATGCGGAAACACGACGTGGTGGTGATGACCGCGCGGCCAGTCTCCACAGGCGCCGCGGAGTACGGCCTGCTCGAAGATCAGCTCTTCACCGATTACGAACAGGAGTTGTTCACGCACGTGGTCTCGATCGCCGAAAAGCAGGGCAAGACGGTCGAACTGCTGGTTGTCCCGGCGGTCGAGGCGTTCGACGCCATGGTGCAGACGGCCATGCGGCTGCAGGCGTCGCGACTGGTGGTGGGGGTCTCGGCTCGCATGGCATCCGACGACTTGGCGCGCCGCATTGGTCTGGCATGGGAGAGTTTGCCGGAGCCTCGCCACGCCTTCTCGCTCGAAATTACCAGCCCGGATCGACCCTCGGTCTATGTGAATCTGGGTCCGCATCCGCCCCGCCTGTGGCCTGAGGATGTCGATCGCCTGCACAAGCTGTGGCTACGGCTTGTCGCAGGATCCGGAAATTGGCGCCAAACTGCATCATCGCGACGTGGTCGGTCTGGCGCTGCAGCGCCTGGAGCGGATCTGGACAACCGCGGCCAAACCAGGTGCTCGACTCGCTTCAACACGACTTGTCGAATAACGAAGTGAAGTGACGTAGTCAGCGAGGCTCGCAAACTGCTAACGTTGACGGCGTGGACGAAAGCTATGCCGAAGGACGATCGATCCGCGGTCCGGCAACGAGACGAGTCGCGTTTCTACCGGCCGAATTCCTCTTGGCCGCCGGCATCATCGCCGCCTGCACAGTGGCAGCGTGATCTGTTGCGGAGTTATCTCGCGCCCACCAACCTGGCGATGCTTTATTTGCTCGGCGTCGTGGCGATTGGCATGCGGTTCAGCCGCCGCGTGTCAGTAGTGAGTTCATTTGTGGCCGTCGCGGCATTCGACTTTTTTTGTGTCCCGCCCTATCTCACCTTTGCCGTGGCTGATTCCGAATACCTGGTGACTTTCACGGGATGCTGGTGGTCGCGCTGGTGATCAGCACGCAAACCGCGCGAATCCGCCGCCACGCTTGCAAGCCGTCGGCCGTGAGACCCGTACCGAAGCGCTGTATCGCCTATCGCGAGGCTGGCCAGGGAGACGCAGGTGTTCGAAGCGGCGCGCACCGCCGCGGCGCTAGCCCAAGAAGTGTTCGGAACCACCGTGACTATCTTCTTCTCGGACAATGGAAGGCTTTCCTTCCGCCGCCGCACTTCCGATCAATTGCCAGTCCCTATGGCGGAGGAAGCCACCGCGCAATGGGCGCTGGAACACAATCAGAAGGCCGGCAAAGGTATGAAGGTTCATTTCCCCAAGCCACCGCTTTCTACATTCCTTTGCGGGGCGCGAGGAAACTTTTGGCGTCATGGCGGTCCTGCCGGACGCAGGCCGGCGTGTTTTTTTGCCCGAACAACAGAGTCTGCTGGACGTGTTCGCCAATCAGACTGCGCTGGCCATCGAGCGCATCCGGAGCCAGAGGAGCGCCGAGGAAACCCGGATGCGCATGGAGACCGAGCAGATGCGCAGTTCCCTGCTTAGTGCGGTTTCGCACGATCTTCGCACGCCGCTTTCCTCCATCACCGGAGCGGCATCCACGCTGCGCTCGCAAGGCGACAGGCTGGCCGCGCGGTGCGAGCGGAGCTGCTCGAAAGCATTTCTGAAGAGGCCGAGCGTCTGGGCCGGCTGGTGAGTAATCTGCTGGACATGACCCGCTTCGAATCCGGAGCAGTGGACCTCCGCCGGGACTTGTATCCACTCGAAGAGATCGTAGGCGCCGTGCTCCACCGGCTGGAGCCGCAACTCGACGGCCGTGCCGTCACCACCATCTTGCCCGAAAACCTGCCGCCAGTTCTACGTGGACGACGTGCTGCTGGGCAGGTGCTGACCAATCTGATCGAGAATGCGCTGAAGTACACTCCGCAGGAACTCCCATCGAACTAGGCGCGGAGGCAGCGGAAGGCGGCGTCTCGGTGGAGGTCCGCGATCGCGGTCCAGGACTCGCGCCTGGAGAAGAGCATCGCATTTTTGAAAAATTCTACCGCGGACCGAGTCAGGTAACGCACGGGCGCCGGCCTCGGCCTCGCCATCTGCCGCGCGATTCTCGTCAGCGCACCAAGGCTCCATCGAAGCATTCAATCGCAACGGAGGTGGCGCCATCTTCCGCCTTCGGTTGCCGCAAAAAGGTTCGCTGTGAAACCTCTGATCCTGGTCGTGGAAGACGACAGGCAGATCCGGCGATTTTTGCGCGCGACGCTGGGCGCGGAAGGCTATCGCTTTCTCGAAGCGGTGACCGGCGACGACGCAATCGCGCAAGCCGCGGCGCATCAACCCGACGTGATTCTTCTCGACCTGGGCCTTCCGGACCGCGACGGACTGGATGTGATCCAGAAAGTGCGCGAGTGGAGCCGGACGCCGATACTGATCCTGTCCGCGCGCGGCCAGGAGACCGACAAAATCGAGGCCCTCGACCTGGGGGCCGACGACTATGTCGCCAAGCCTTTCGCGGTCGGCGAATTGCTGGCCCGGATGCGCGCTGTACTTCGGCGCTCTAACACCTTGCAGGACGGCTCCGGCAGCATAGTGCGATTTCGGCAATGTGGAAGTAGATTTGAGAAGCGCCAGGTGAAAGTCGACGGTCAAGTGACGTGCACCTCACTCCCAACGAATACAAACTGCTGCAGGTGTTGATCCAGACATCCGGGAAAGATGCTTACCCACCGGCAACTATTGAATGAAGTGTGGGGGCCGAACTCCACCGAGCAGGCTCAGTATCTCAGGGTCTATGTCGCACAGCTTCGGCGGAAGCTGGAGCGCGACCCGGCAAGCGCCCCGGTATCTGCAAACCGAACCCGGCGTGGGCTACCGGCTCATGATCGGGGATTAGCCACGGGCTGCTAACCGCGCCGCGCCCCACTGATCTGTGGCTTAATGAAATGCATGGACCTGCACGCGATCCGGCTCGAGATTCCCGCGGACGGCAACATCATCGTCGGGCATAGTCACTTCATCAAGACGGTCGAGGATATCTACGAAGCCATCGTCAACACGGTGCCGCAGATGAAGTTCGGCATCGCGTTCAATGAGGCCTCGGGCCACTGCCTGACGCGCGTGGACGGCAACGACGACGATCTCAAAGCGAACGCGACGCGCAACGCCACGGCAATCGGCGCCGGGCACCTGTTCGTGGTCGCGCTGCGCGGCGGGTTCCCGATCAACATCAAGAACCGCATCCTCGACACGCCGGAAGTCTGCAACATTTTCTGCGCCACCGCCAACCCGGTGGAAGTGATCGTCGCGCAGACCGAACAGGGCCGCGGAGTGCTGGGCGTAATCGACGGATCGTCGCCCAAAGGCGTTGAAGATTCCTCGGGCGTCGAGTGGCGCCAGAGCTTCCTGCGCAAGATCGGGTATAAGAAGTAATGATGCGCTTGTTCATCGGCGCTGCTCGCCGCATCGGTGCTCGCCGGCGCAGTCACTCGCACAAAGGCCACGCCGCGCACGACTACAAGATGACCGAAATGGGACCGCCCCCGCGCATCAGCGGCATCGGCGACAGCCATTTTCAGATCACCACCAAGTCGGAGAAGGCCCAGGCTTATTTCGACCAGGGGCTCAACCTCACGCATTGCTTCTGGGATTTCGAAGCGTACCGCGCGTTCAAAGAAGCCGCGCGGCTCGATCCCAACGCGGCCATGGCCTATTGGGGCATCGTCGAGTCGGTTTCCGATTACAAGGCCATGGACGACATCAAGAAAGCCGCGCTCGAAAAAGCCAAAGCGCTGATGGACAAGGCGTCGGATCACGAGCAATACTACATTCGCGCGCAGCAGGCCCAGCAGGAAGACGACGGCGACGAGAACGTATCGCCACGAGATGGAAGCGCTGATCGACAAGTATCCGGATGATATCGACGCGACGCTGTTTCTGGGACTCATTCGGCTCAGGCTATCGCGAAAGACGACGGCCGCCCGCGCAGACGAACACCATCTACGGCCTGATGCTGGTGGACAGCGTGCTGGCGCGAGCATCCCGACAGCGCCGCGGCGCATCATTACCGCATCCATCTGCTCGAAGCGAGCACGCATCCGCAAGACGCCCGCGCTGACGCCGACGCTCTCGGCAAACTCGCGCCTGGCTCCGGACACATGGTTCACATGCCAGGCCACATCTACTATCGGCTCGGCGATTACGACCGCGCGCGCCAGTCATTTCTCGACTCGATGAAGGTGGATGAAGAATACATGCATCGCGAAAAGGTCAGCACGCTGGACGATTGGAACTATGCGCACAACCTGAGCTACCTTGTCGCGAGCGATGCCGAGTCAGGCCGCCTGCGCGAGGCGCTCGAAATGGCTGCGCGTCTCGACAAGCTGCCTGCGAATCCGTTCATCGCCAAAGGCTCGCCCAATGCATGTGCTCACCATCGGCGGCACCACCGCGCGCCTCCAGATCCGCTACGGCAATTGGCAGGCGATCGTCGATCATCCCATCGATCTCGGCTTAGACCCGGATTCTGCCGGCGCTGCCGCCAGCGGCGTATCGCGACGGAGTTTTGGCGTACGCCAAGGGAATGCTGGCGGTCGGAACGAAAGGATCTCGAAGGCGCGGCGCATGCATCCGATGCGTTGGACGCGGTATCCTGGCGGCTCCATGCCGACGATCACGGCGACGACGCCGGCGGCAGCCCGGACCGTGTGCTGGACTTGCTCGAAATGCTATCGCTCGATCTGCGCGGCAACCTGAAGAGCGCGCAATCGAAGCACGACGAAGCCATCGAGCTACTGAAGAACGCGATCGACAAGCAGACCGACGTGGGCTACGGCGAGCCTCCACGATATGGCCGTCCGGAACTCGAGAGCTTAGGTTATGCTTACATCCGCGCAGGCAAGTGGGAGCTGGCGCGCAAGGCTTTTCAAGACGAGATGATCACGCGCCCCGCGAGCGGCCATGCGCTGTACGGCATCGCCCAGTCGTATGAACTCGCGGGCGACAAGCAGGCCGCGGCCCGGGCGTACTCGGAATTCCTGGCCGCCTGGAAGAACGCCGATCCTGATTTACCAATGGTGAAACATGCCGAATCCTCGAGTCATTAATGGGCTGGACGAACTGCGATCGCTCATC
The DNA here is from genome assembly GCA_963792065.1 of Terriglobia bacterium. GTDB lineage: Bacteria > Acidobacteriota > Terriglobia > Bryobacterales > Bryobacteraceae > Palsa-89. The sequence goes on along the minus strand of CAWBUU010000001.1, from coordinate 2,005,209 downwards.
GGAAAAGAAGCCGGCGTGAGCGACTGGATGGAAGTGTCGCAGGACATGATCAATCGCTTCGCCGATCTCACCGGCGATCACCAGTGGATTCATGTCGACGTCGAACGCGCGCGCCGCGAGACGCCTTTCAAATCCACCATCGCGCACGGCTTCCTCACCGTGTCGCTGCTGAGCGAGCTATCGCGCCGCACCATCGAAGTCCGCGGCGATTTCAAGATGCGCATCAACTACGGCTTCAACCGCCTGCGCTTCGTCTCACCCGTTCCGGCGGGCGCGAAGATCCGCGCGCGTTTCGTCCCGCAGAAAGTCACCGATAACGAAGTGACCTGGCAGGTGACCGTCGAAATCGAGGGCCAGGAGAAACCGGCGCTGGTGGCCGAGTGGCTCGGCCGGTTCTACTAGAGCTACGCCGCCGTCCGCACCGCTTGCTCGTCGTCCACCGGCTCCGGATGAGCGCTGTCCGGGATCAGCCAATGCACGATCGCATAGGAGAGGATCGGTAGCAGCGCGAACGCAAGGCAGATCGGCACGAAACCGTAGTGCTCGGCGACCCACGCCAGCGGGCTTGAGATCACGAACTGCATCAAACCGTACGCCAGAATCAGGCTGCTCACGCCGAACGCCGCGCGGCCCGGACCATAGATGTCGATCGGCAGCGTGTAGTGGTTGGTGCTCCAGGCCGCGATCAGGAAAAAGCTCAGGCACATTCCAGCCGTCGCCAGCGCCGGCGTTGGCAGCAACGGAATGGTCGCGGTGCCGATCAGAAGAATCGCCGCCAGCATGCAGGCGCGCTTGCGCGCGAACACCGGCGTCTTGCCTCGCTGGATCAAGCGCCAGGAAACGCTGCCTCCCACCATCGCTCCGAAGTATCCGCAGATCGGAATGATCCAGGTGTAGTTCGCCGTCTCGGCCGGAGTCAGCCCGTGCATCTTCACCAGGTATCGCGGCGGCCAATTTGTCCACAGGCTGTAGACCGTCATCGCGAGAAAGTTGCCAAGGATCAGCGCCCACAGCTTCGGATCTTTGAGGAGTCCGAACGAATATGTGTGTACCACGGGGACGCGCCCCACCGTGGGCGGGATCCATCGCGACGTCAAAAGCCAAACCGGAATCCAGGCCAGGCTGAGGATGCCCACGGCGTAGAATGTCCAACGCCAATCGTGCTGGTAGGCGAAGTAGACCGCGAAGCCCGGCGCCAGGCCCGCGCCCACGCTCAATCCGAGTTGTCCCATTGCGGTTCCGACGGCTTGCTCCTTCGGGTAGAGATACAGGCTCACCGCTTTTCCGACCGCGGTCACGCCGCTGGCTTCCGCTGCGCCCAGCAGGATGCGCCACATCAGCAACTCGTGCACGCTGTGCGACGAAGCCCGTGCCGAAGCTCGCGATTCCCCAGATCGCGACCGAAATGTGTCGCGCCGCGATTCAGCCCGATGCGATCGATGAACGATCCGATGAACAACGCGGTTGCCGCGTAGGCGATGGAAAAATACTGAACCAGGTGGCCGTAGTCGGAAGGCGTGAAAGCGAAATCTCCGCGCGTCTGGTCCAGATCTCGGCCATGGTGGCCAGCACCTGGCGGTCCAGATAATTCAGGACGGCGGAAAAAACAAAGATCGTAAGAGCGATCCATCGGACCGGGACGGAGATGCGCATCAGTTGATTGTAGCAGCGCCTATGGCTGCAATTGCGAGAAATGCGCTTCGAGAAGTTCCAGTACCTTCGCGGGATTGCCCGCGCCGTCCACCGGAAGCCGCAGAACGCCGGCGGGCGTGAACTGCGCGCCTTCCGTATTGGTCACCAGGTTCATGAGGCGAGTTCGGATCGATGCGCGCGTCCTGGTGGAACTTGACGTTGAGCGCGCCCTGGCGGCGGTCGATGGCTTCGATGCCGAGCTTCTGCGCGGCGCTCTTCAGCACCGAGAACTTCAGCAGACTGCGGACGGCATCGGGCGCCGGACCATAGCGGTCTTCGAGCGCGGCCAGTACCTCGGCGGCTTCTTCGCTCGAAGCGGCGTCGGCGATGCGCTTGTACGCGCGCAGGCGCTGGTGTTCATCGGCGATGTACTCGGACGGAATGCGGATGTCGAGACCGAGGTTCAGCGTGGAGTGCACCTCGAGCGGCACCACCTCGCCCTTCAGCTCGTGCACGGTTTCTTCGAGCAGGCGGATGTACATGTCGAAGCCGACCGCGCCGATATGTCCGTGCTGTTCGCCGCCCAGAATGTTGCCCGCGCCGCGCAGTTCCAGATCGAGCGCGGCGATCTTGAATCCCGCGCCCAGGTCGCTGAACTCCTTGAGCGCCGCCAGCCGCTTGCGCGCGATTTCGCTCAGCTCGGTATCGGCAGGAACCAGCAAGTACGCGTACGCGCGCCGGTTCGACCGCCCCACGCGGCCGCGCAACTGATAGAGTTCCGACAGCCCGTAGCGCTCGGCGTGTTCGATGATCATCGTGTTGGCGAGCGGGATGTCGAGGCCGTTCTCGGCGATGGTGGTGCACACGAACACGTCGAACTGGTGGCGCATGAATCCGAGCAGCGCCTTTTCGAGCTCGGCTTCGCCCATCTGTCCATGCCCCACGCCGACGCGGCACTCCGGCACCAGTTCCTGGATCTCGGCCGCGCGCGAGAAGATGCTGTCGACGCGATTGTGGATGAAATACACCTGGCCGCCCCGGCTCATCTCCTGTTCGATGGCGGTGCGGATCAGCTTCGGATCGAAGTGCGCCACCACGGTCTGGATGGCCAGGCGGTCCTTGGGCGGCGTCTCGATCACCGACATGTCGCGCATGCCGAGCAGCGACATGTGCAGCGTGCGCGGGATCGGCGTCGCGCTCATCGTCAGCACGTCGACGTTGTGCTTGAGCTGCTTGATGCGCTCCTTGTGGCGCACGCCGAAGCGCTGCTCTTCGTCGACCACCAGCAGTCCGAGGTCGTGGAACTGCACGTCCTTCGAAAGCAGGCGATGCGTTCCGATCACGATGTCGACCTTGCCCGCGGCAAGACCCGGCCAGCACTTCGGCGATTTCTTTCTTGTCGCGAAAGCGGCTCAACATCTCGACGTGCACCGGAAACGGAGCGAAGCGGCGCTTGAACGTTTCGAAGTGCTGGAAGGCGAGCACCGTGGTGGGCGCGAGCACGGCGACCTGTTTGCCGTCGCCCAGCGCCTTGAACGCAGCGCGCATCGCGACTTCGGTTTTGCCGTAGCCGACGTCGCCGCACAGCAGCCGGTCCATCGGATGGCCGCTTTCCATGTCTTTCTTGATTTGCTGGATGGCGGAGAGCTGGTCCTTGGTCTCGGTGAAGTCGAAGGCGTCCTCGAATTCGCGCTGCCAGTTGCTGTCGTGCGAAAATGCGAAGCCCTCGGCCATCTGGCGCTGCGCATAAAGCTTGAGCAGCTCGTCGGCCATGTCGCGCATCTTGGCTTTGACGCGCGACTTGGTGCGCGACCACGTGGCGCCGCCCAGCCGGTCGAGCGTCGGAGTCGCGCCTTCGCCCGCGCCGCAATACTTCTGGATCAAGTCGAGACGCGTGAGCGGAACGTAGAGCTTCGCCTCGGCGGCGTACTCGATCAGCATGAAGTCGCCTTTGTTCTCGCCTTGCGCGATCTCGCGCGTGCCCACGAAGCGCCCGATGCCGTGCGTGACGTGCACCACGTAGTCGCCCGGCTTCAGATCCGCGAGGTCAGCGGTGAAGGCGGCCAGCTGCGACTTGGTTGGGCCGGGCTTGGCGATCAGCTCGGAGGTGTCGAACAGATCTTCGGAGCCGAACAGCGCGACGCGCGCGTCGGGGAAACACCACGCCGCGCCGCACCAGTCCCTTGACCAGCAGCGTGCTGGCAACCGCGCCGGCGACGTACGATCGCTCGGCCAGGTACGGCCGCGTGGCGTCCGACGGGATCCAGTCCGAGTTGAAACGGAACTGCGTACTCCTGAAAGATGTCGGCCAGCCGCTCCAGTTCGCCGGTGGACTGCGCGAAGAAGATCACGCGATAGCCTTGCTCCACCAGGTTGCGGGCTTCGGCGATCGCGGCCTGCATGTTGCCGTGGAAGGCGAGCGAAGGCCGCGACGCCAGTGCGCGGCTGCTTGTCTCCGGTTCCGGCGCCGGTGATCAGTTCCAGTTCGCGCAACGCCAGTTCCGCCTCGGGCTCGAGCGCTGGCGTGCAGCTCAGGCCATGTGTAGAAGTTCTTTTCAGGCGGGCAGGGAAACGGGCGATCGGTTTCCTCCAGCCGTTTCCAAAGACGCCCGGCCGCCGACGCGATCTGCTCCGGCTCGTCCAAAACCACCAGCGGATTCTCGGCCAGCGCGAACAACGACTGCGAGCGCGGGCGCGCCAGCGGCACCAGGAATTCCCAGCCCGGGAACGGATCGCCGGGACTCGCGACGTCCACTTCTTCGGCGATCGCCTGCAGCAGCTCGCGCGACTTCGGATATTCGGCCAGCGGCAGCAGCGTCGCTTCGGCGATCTTCATCACCGAGCGCTGCGTCTCGACGTCGAAGCGGCGGATGGATTCGATCAGGTCGCCGAACAGCTCGATGCGGATCGGCTTCGAAGCCTCGGCCGGGAAGATGTCGAGAATGCCGCCGCGCAGCGAGTACTCGCCGACCATCTCCACCGGATCGCGCTTTTCGTAGCCGATGCTTTCGAGGTGCCGGAGCAGATCTTCGAGCGGGATCTCTTCGCCGACGCGCACGGTGAGCGCGAGCTGGCGATAGAAGTCGGCCGGCTCGGTGCGAAGCAGCGCCGACGCGACCGGCGTGATGGTGATGGTGGTCTTGCGCGATGCCAGCCGCCAGAGTCCCACCGCACGCTGTTCGCTGATCTCGCTGTGCGGCGACATGCGCTGCGAAGGCAGCACGTCGAGCGCCGGGATAGTCTGCGGCCGCGCGATGTCGGAAGTGACCAGCAGATCGAAGAACGTATCCACCAGCTCGCCCAGCGTGTCGGCTTCTTTGTTGCCGTCGACGACGACGATGATGATTGCGCTCGGTCAGTTGCCACAAGCAGCACCAGGTACAGCGCCTTGGCCGTGGTCGTCAGTCCGGACAGCGACAGCCGCGCGGTATGGTCGCGGGTCAGGCGGCTGACCACGTCCTGAAATGCAGGATCGCGGCTCAGCGATTCCAGCAGATCGCGAATAGCAGGATGGGTCACGGAAGGAGGATTCGAACGAGCGCTGATACTATTTTACAGTGCGAGTTGCACCACCGTTTCCAAGTGGAACGTCTGCGGGAACAGATCCACGAGCGTGATCTTCTCGATGCGGTAGCCGCCGGCCAGCAGGCCTTGCAGATCGCGCGCCAGAGTTGCCGGATCGCAGGCGACGATGGTGACGCGAGACGCCTGGATTCGCGACAACTCCTTGACCACCTGTTTGCCGAGGCCCGCGCGGGGCGGATCGGCCAGGATGAAGTCCGGCGGCGTCTCAAGACGCGCCAGGTATTCTTCGACGGTGGTGTGCTCAGGGCTGCATTCCCGCCGAGGTTGTGCTCGAGGTCGCGGAAGGCGCTCTGGCCGGATTCGACCGCTGTGACTTGCCTGAAGCGCTCGGCCAGATGCTTCGAAAAGAGGCCGACGCCGGCATACAAGTCCAGAGCCGAGCTCGCCGTGCTGCTCTTCCACCGCAGCAAGCCACCAGACCGATCAACGAGAAATCGATTCACCTGAAAGAACGAATTGCGGCTGACGCGAAATCCGGCGTACTCGATCGCGCCGGTGGTGCCGATCGTCTCCAGGATCGAGAACACCGAGCGCGGGGCGCGGTCCAGCAGATTCATCTGCACTTCGGTCTCGTTGGTGAACAACTCGACCGCGCCGCTGAACGAGCCGAGCTGCGCGCGATGCGCGTCGAGCTTCGCGATGGCCGCGTTGAGAGCCGGAGAAGCGATGGGGCAGTGATCGATGGCGCAGAGCCGCCGCGAGCCATGCTCGAAGTATCCGACCTCGCCCGCGATCGATGTGCAGTTGGACGCGATTGCGATAGCCCCAGGGTTCGCCGAGACGCGGCGATCTCGCCGTCGAACTCGATCTTGCCGACGCGCCGCAGCACTTCGCGCAGGATGTCTCGCTTCCATTCGAACTTCGAACGCGTAGTCGAGGTGCTGATACTGGCAGCCCCCGCAGCGCTGGAAGTAAGGACAAACGGGCTGCGACGCGCGACGCTGCCGGCGACACCACTTCGAGCAAGCGCCCGCGGAACAGATCGTTCTTCGACGCGCTCGAGCGAAGCGCGCACGGTTTCGCCCGGCGCCACGTACGGGATCAGGACCACTCTGCCGTCCAACCGCGCCAGTCCGTCGCCGCCGTACACCAGCTTTTCGATGGTGAGCGTTTCTTCGGTGGGCAAGCCTAAGCTTACCCTACGCTACCATGGATGAATTCAACATGAAGGCGCGCATCTTCAGCGGCGTTCAGCCGTCCGGCAATCTGCACATCGGAAATTATCTCGGGGCGTTGAAGAACTGGGCCGAGATCCAGGGCGACTACGAGAGCATCTTCGGCATCGTCGATCTGCACGCGGTCACGGTCTGCCAGGATCCCGCCGAGCTGCGATCGAAAATTCGTCGAAACCGCCGCCGCTGTTTCTGGCGGCCGGCATCGATCCGAAGCAATCCAGCATCGTGGTGCAGTCGTCCGTGCCGGAGCACTCCGAGCTGGCCTGGATGCTGACGTGCGTCACTCCGGTCGGCTGGCTGGAGCGGATGACGCAGTACAAAGCGAAGTCGCAGGAGCAGGAGACGGTCGGCGACGGGCTGCTGCAATATCCGGTGCTGATGGCCGCGGACATCCTGATCTATCAGGCCGCGATCGTGCCGGTGGGCGACGACCAGGCGCAGCATCTGGAACTCACGCGCGACATCGCGCAGCGCTTCAATTCGCTGTATGGCGAGACGTTCGTGATGCCCGCGACGCATTCGCCCACGGTCGGCTCGCGCGTCATGGGTCTGGACGATCCCGAGAAGAAGATGAGCAAATCGGCCACTGGATCGGGCCACGCCATCGGTCTGCTGGACGCGCCCGATCAGATTCGCAAGAAGATCATGCGCGCCACTACCGACTCGCAGCCGCAGGTGGACTTCGACCACCTGGGCGCGGGCGTGCGCAACCTGATCGAGATCAGCCAGGCGTTCATGCGCTGGACCAGCGAGCAGAGCCGCGCCGAGTTCAACGGACTGCGCTACGGCGACTTGAAGAAGAAAGTCGCTGAGATCGTGGCGTCGAAGCTCGAGCCGATCCAGCGACGTTTTCGCGAGATCACGGACGAGCCGGGCTACGTCGACGGCGTGCTCAAGCAGGGCGCCGAGCGCGTTTCGCCGATCGCGAAATCCACGGTGCGGCTGGTGAAGGAGCGGATGGGCCTCTACACCGGCGTCTGAATGGACACGCCTTCGTTCTCGGGCTACGTTCGCCTGCTGCGGCGGAATCGCAACTTCCGGCTGCTGTGGTTCGCGCAGATCGTCAGCGAGCAAGGCGACTGGCTGTACGCGGTGGCGGTCTACAGCCTGCTGCTCGAATACACCGGCAGCGCGAAGGCCGTGGCGATCGCGTTCGTGCTGCAAGTGCTGCCGCAGTTCTTCGTCGCGCCCGCCGCGGGCGTGATCAACGACCGGCTGAGCCGCAAGCGCGTCATGATTTTCGCCGACTGGTCGCGCGCCGGGATCGTGCTGTGCATGATGCTGGTACGCCGGCCCGAGCTGGTGTGGCTGCTGTATGTTCTTCTGCTGCTCGAGACCGTGCTGTGGGCGCACTTCGAGCCGGCGCGCAGCGCGGTGATCCCGAACATCGCGGGCGAATCGGAGCTGGTCATCGCCAACACGCTGTCGACTACCACCTGGTCGTTCAACTTCGCGATGGGATTTGCGGTGGGCGGCGCGCTGGCGGCGTTCTTCGGCCGCGACGCGGTGTTCGTGCTGAACTCGCTGTCGTTCGTGCTGTCGGCGCTGCTGATCAGGCGGATGAAATTCGCCGAGCCGCACGCCGACCACTTGCCGGCGCCGGGCATCCGTGAGCTGTTCGACTTCTCGCCGATTCGCGAAGGGCATTCGCTACGTGCGGAAAGATCCGCGCCTGCGCACCACCATCCTGGTGAAGGCCGGCAACGGGCTGATGGGCGCCAACTGGGTGCTGCTGCCGATTTTCGGCGAGCGGATTTTTCCGATTCATAGCGCGGGCCTCACCTCCTCGCAAGCGGGCATGCTGGGGATGAGCATGCTGATGGCCTTTCGCGGCATCGGCGCGATCATCGGGCCGATCGTGAGCGGCTATTGGGCCGGCGGCAGCGAGCAGCGAATGCGCTGGGGCATCCTGTTCAGCTATCTGGCCGGGGCGGCCGGATACGTGAGTCTCGGGTTTGCGCCGAATCTCGCGGTGGCTTGCGCCGGCCATCGCGCTGGCGCATGCGGGCGGATCGACGCTGTGGGTGTTCTCATCAACGCTGCTGCAGCTTCAAACTGAGGACCGATTCCGCGGGCGCGTCTTCTCGACCGAGTGGGCTTTCAGCGTGGTAACGATGTCGCTATCGAGCTATTCGGCGGGAGCGTTGATTGATCGATCAGTCGCGGCCCCGGTGGTGTCGCGTCTCACCGGCCTGGTGGTTCTGATTCCCGCGGTACTTTGGTCGCTTACGCTGAGGTCTCGGATGACTGCGCGGAGCGCGACCGGAATTTCCTGACCAGAGCGATCGCGACCAAACCAAGTCCCGCGATGGGCCAAGCTCGCCGGCTCGGGAGTCGGCAGCGGCGGGTCCACAATGGTTCCGAAGTCGTCGACGCCCCAGCCGTCGCCGCGGCTATTGTTCAACCACTTCACGCTGCCGAGGGCGCTGTTGGAAGTGATGCCGACGAAAAACAGGTTGCCATCCGAGGTGTAATTTGAAGCCGGGAAATTGTAGGTGGTTCCATCGGCAGTCTGGATTTGCAGGTAGCCGCCGCAATCGCCCACATCAGTGATGAAGAAGAACAGAGTGGACAGATCAGTGGTCAATTGGATTTGCGTAATATCGTTTGAATCCAGCCAATTACCGCCGCCGGAAGTAGTATCGTAGCGGCCTTTAAACGGCGAATCGGAGCCATTCAAAATCGTAAACTGATTAGTAAGCGTGCTTGCGCTGACCGACGAGTCGCCCGCCTGGCTGCCGGGCATCACACTGAATGTGCCGACGCCCGTAGACAGGCTGTTGTAGGGACCGTAGCCGAGGCTGTCGAAATTCTCCAGCATGTCGGGGTTCCAGTTCAGGCCGAAAGTATTGAGAATCCAGGCGTTCCGGTCGGCCACGGCGTTGCCGGCATTGGTCTCCGACATCACCGTGATAGTAGTAGCGCTTGCCAAACTCGCCGAGGCTGCGAAGATCATCAACAACAGATAGCTTTTCATTGAGCGTGTCACCACACCCAGCATGCAACCTATTGACGAGATACCAGTGAGCAATTCGACCCAGAACTTCCCGAATTAAGTACTAGTACAATAAAAACACAGTACTAGGTTGAAAACCTTATGTGGCGCCTTAGAAGAATAATAGCACACAAACCGGCCGCGACAACCGGTAATGTGGCGGGCTCGGGAACCTGGGGGATCTCTTCGACGACGCCGAAGTCGTCCAGGCCGAAACCGTCGCCGTTGGAGGTGTTAATCCATTCCAGTTTTCCGATCGGCACATCGGATGTGATTCCGACGAAATAGATGTTGCCGTTCTGCATGCTCATGGGGAAGCTGGCGCTGGTACCGTCGGCGGTGTGGAGCGTCAACATGCCATTGACGTCATCGACGTCGGTCATGAAGAAATAAATATTCGATAGCGATGTAGCGAGTTCGAGCATGGTGATGTCATTGGAATCCAGCCAGCGCGTTGCCGCTGGGCGTAGTGTTATAGCGGCCCACGTAAGGCGTCATGGAGCCGTCTAGGATGGCGAAGCGGTTGGTCAGGTCTCCGGCGGAGCCGGTCGGAATCGCCGGGAATGCTGCCGGGCATGACGCTGAAAGTGCCGATGCTAGAAGATCAAGACGCTATAGCATCCGGAAAGATAAGTTTCGAAAGATTCCGTTACGTGCAGAGTATATTCAGGGTCGAAATTTGCCGCGAGCCAATTAGATCTGGCTGTTACGGCGTCGGCGATGCCGGAGGCCGGCATGATGGTGATGGTGGTGGAGCTTGCGGGCGCCACGAAGGCGGCCAAGAGCACCAAAAACGTGCTTTTCATGGGATCTCACCGGCTAAAGTATGCGCCGGTGCGGGGAGAACCTCAAGACACTGTTCGGTCTATGACTTCGTCGAAACAGTACTAGTGAAAATCGTGCGATGGAACGGCTTCTTCGGCGATGTGGAGCGGTTCGAAATGGCTGGCCTTAATGGAGATGACGTTGTCAATGTTTTGCATTTCGCCATCGATAACAAGGTATGAGTTGTGAAGGATAGTAGTGCGCTCACGATCAAACACGTCGGGCATGACGACGGCGTTTGAAACACCCGTTTCATCTTCGAGGCTCAGGAAGAGCAGGCCTTTGGCAGTGCCGGGACGTTGGCGGCAAATGACGTAGCCGGCGATACGGGCGAGGCGACCGTTGGGGATGGACTTTAGCGCGCGGGCGGGCGTGACGCCGATCGCGTCCAGCTTGTCGCGATGGAAGGCCATCGGATGTTTGCCGATGGTGAGATGCGTGCCGCGGAAATCGGAGTTGAGACGTTCGCTCGAAGTCATGGGGGCAAACGGAGTCGGCGCCGGTAGTGTCTTACCCGCAGACCAAGTCGGGGATCCGTACGTAATCGGAACCAAATTAAGCAGAAAATGCACGGAAACAGAAAGCGGATCTATTTGATCGTGTCGCCGTTTTTGTCGACCTGAACCTCGGAAGATTTGCCGCCCTTGCGAATGCTCGCTTCATAGAACGACTTTCCGTCTTCAGTTACGGACTCCACTTTGCGCAGCGTGCCACCCTTGGCAGCCTTCTGAATGGCGGTACGCGCAGCCGTGGGTAAGCTCTCCAGCTTCACCTCTTCCTCCACCGAGACGACGTTGCCCGCCGAATCGAAAGATATGTCTTTTCCGTGACCGTTCACGGTTAGCTCAGCTTCATACTCCGTTTTTCCGTTGTCGACCTCTTTCGTAAACCCTCGAACCATGGCTCCCTTACTTTGCTCCTGGACGGCCTTTTGCACTGGAGCGGGCAGGTCCTTCCTTGCGACTTTCGTTTCCGCTGCAGCGGCCACCAGTGAAATCATCATTGCCGCCGAGAGGACGCTGAGGTATGCCTTCATTTTCCACCCCCAAACTCAATTGTACTCCCTGGTCCTTAAGAAATGCTGAATGTCAGGGCCGCGACGTAATGGAGCCAGGCGGCAATAGTCCGGTCGCGGCAGCTTTCCAGCGGTCGGTTACACTAATCTTTTTCCCGCCACGCCACCAGTTCAACATCCCATGCCGTTTCGTGCCAAGCTGAGGACGGATGGGGATCCGCAATCTCTATTCCACGTGCCTGCCCGGCGCAGTCGCGTCTGTGTCAGCCATCGCCATCGGCGCGCAATGACAAAGTCACAGCAGAGTGTACTCATTCGGTTTCTTGCGTGGTTAGGCAATCACGAAGTCGCTTTGCTGTTGGGGTTCGCGGCAATGGCGGCAGGTATCTGGGCATTCGCCCAGATAGCAAGTGAAGTAGTCGAAGGCGACACGCAAGCATTTGATCGAAGAGTGCTGCTGGCGATGCGGCGGCCCAGCGACCTTGCCCCCATCGGTCCGCCATGGATGCAGGAGGCAGCGCGAGATATCACCTCATTAGGAGGAACCACCGTGCTGGTCGTGCTCACGGCGTTCGTCGCCGGCTATCTCGCGCTTGACGGCAAGCGACGCATGGCTCTGCTCGTTTGCGGATCGGTGGCAACTGGCGCGATAGCCAGCGGCCTGCTGAAGTATTTTTTTGCGCGGCCAAGGCCGCAGCTTGTCCCGCATGCCGATATAGTGTCGACCTCCAGTTTTCCCAGCGGGCATTCGATGATGTCGGCATTAACCTATCTTGTACTAGGAGCGCTGCTGGCGCGTTCTCAGGAACGGAAGATCTTGAAAGCTTACTTCCTGTTGCTGGCGACGCTGCTGACTCTGTTGATTGGAACCAGCCGCGTCTATCTTGGCGTACACTGGCCCAGTGACGTGCTGGCCGGATGGGCTGCGGGCGCGGTGTGGGCGATGCTTAGTTGGCTTGCCGCACGGCACTTCGACTCCTCACGGGCGGAATGAAATGTGGATACTTTACTGGTCCGGCGTTTCCTGTGCGAGGCATCCTGCTCATCAATTCACCCAGGCCAGCCCAAGAGCGTAAGTGCTCGATCCCGGCTGCACCACCGGCGCCACTTGCGGCTTCAGCCAGGCGTGCCCATGCGGGTGAATAGCATGATCCTGATGGGTCTTCCACACATAGCGGCCGATAAACCAACCAATCGCGCCCCCGGCCAGGAGATCGGACGCGTAGTGTTGTTGCGCCGCGAACCGCGACACGCTAACCAATCCGGCGAGTGCGCAGGCCACGACGGGAACAAACTTGGTATGTCCGTACTCATAGGAGATCACGGATGCCAGCGACCAGGTTTCAATTGCGTGGCCGGACGGAAAAGACGCGCCGCGATCGAAGAAATTTCCCTGGTCATCGATTGCATTCGGCCTGTTTCTTCCGGCAATCGGTTTCAGCACCGAGACAACGACCAGGCTGTCGAGTAACGCTTCCGCTCCCAGCACACCCACTTCGCGCGCCTTCGGATCGTTCTCGAGCGCGCCAAAACCATAGAAGCCGGCCACGACCGGCAAGAGTGTGTAGGACGCCCCGATTTTCGAGAGGTTGTTTCCCCATCTGATCTGGCCCTTGCTGTTTTCGAAGGCGGCAGAAGTTCGATGGTCGGTGGCGATCAGAGCTGCTGTCGCGGCTCCAAATCCCAGCCACCATTTTGCGCTGGCCGAATGCATATGGAATGGGCTACTCCAGATTTCCTTTTGATCGAGCAAGACGTTGCCGCCCAATTTCCACATGAGCGGCTTGAGACGTTCGGTATCGTCCGGATAGTAAATCCGGTCGCGCGTGTCCTCGATTGGATTGGGATGTTCCGCCGGCTGAGCGGGACTCGATTGGCCAGTGTCCGCATCCTGGGCGACGCTTGTTGTATCGGTTTGGTCCGCGGCTATCGAATGCCATTGCGTCTGCGCCTGAAGGCCAGCTGCCGTCACGATGATCGCCAGAAACTGGAACAAGTCAGCCTCCGTCTATAGACGCCCGAGAACGGAAAACATTTTCGGAGGTTAACCGCGTAACCGTAACTCTATATGCCAGTATGCGGCGCCGTGAGCGGCCCCGGAAAAGATATCTCGTTTGATTCCACTGGCAAGGTCGTTAGTGTCGGAATTACTCCCGGGGTTCGCGGGACTCTACCAGCTGAATATTCGGGTGCCGCACGGAACCCCGGCGGGGAATCAGCCGGTTGTGCTCACCATCGGTGGCGCCGCCTCCCCAACAGGCTACTTGCAGATCGGACCGTCGAGCTAACTGCCGGGTTTAGTGAAAATCGTGCGATGGAACGGCCTCTTCGGCGATGTGGAGCGGTTCGAAATGGCTGGCTTTGATGGAGATGACGTTGTCGATGTTTTGCATTTCGCCGTCGATCACCAGGTATGAGTTGTGAAGGATAGTAGTGCGCTCACGATCAAAGACGTCGGGCATGACGACGGCGTTTGAGACGCCGGTTTCATCTTCGAGGCTCAGGAACAGCAGACCTTTGGCGGTGCCGGGGCGCTGGCGGCAAATGACGCAGCCGGCGATGCGCGCCAGGCGGCCGTTGGGGATGGATTTCAGCGCGCGGGCGGGCGTGACGCCGATCGCGTCCAGCTTGTCGCGATGGAAGGCCAGCGGATGTTTGCCGATGGTGAGATGCGTGCCGCGGAAATCGGAGTTGAGACGTTCGCTCGAAGTCATGGGGGCGAGCGGCGAGTCGGAGCGGCGGCGCTTGCTTCGGCTGAAGCGAAGAGCGGGCCGGCCGGGCGCATGGCGAGTTCGGCGTCCCACAGCGCGGCGCGGCGATGAATGGGATCGGCGGTGATGAAATTGAGCGCGCCGATTTCGCCGAGGCGCCGCAGCTCGTCCTTGCGAAGCGCGGAAACGCGATTGACTAAGTCCTGGATGCTCGCGAACGGAGCGCGGGCGCGGGCCTCGAGGATCGCGAGCGCGGCTTGCTGGCGCAGGCCTTTGACGTAGTTCAATCCCAGGCGCACCCATTTTTCGCCGTTGTGATCCTCGATGGTGCATTTCCAATCCGAGCGCGTGACGTCGACCGGTTTGAAATGCAGGCCGTGACGCTGGGCGTCTTTGACCAACGTGGCGGGCGCGTAAAATCCCATGGGCTGGTTGTTGAGGATCGCGGCGGTGAAGGCGGCCAGGTAGTGGCATTTCAAGTACGCGCTGGCGTAGGCGATGAGCGCGAAGCTGGCGGCGTGCGATTCGGGAAAGCCGTACAGCGCGAAAGAAGTGATGGACTGGACGATGGTGTCCTGCTGCGCGCCGTTGATTCCGTTCCGCGTCATGCCGGAGCGCAGGCGAGTTTCGATGTCTTTCATGCGGGCTTCGGAGCGCTTGAAGCCCATGGCGCGGCGCAGTTCTTCGGCCTCGCCGCCGGTGAAATTCGCGGCGATCATGGCGATGCGCAAGAGCTGTTCCTGAAATAGCAGGCACGCCGAGCGTTCGCGCGAGCACGGGTTCGAGCGACGGATGCAGGCACTCGGGTTTTTCGCGACCCTGGCGCCGTCGAAGATAGGGGTTCAACATTTGACCGACAATCGGTCCGGGCCGGATGATGGCGACCTCCACCACGATGTCGTAAAACTTCTGCGGGCGCAGGCGCGGCAGGCAGGACATCTGCGCGCGGCTTTCCACCTGGAACAGCCCGATGGTGTCGGCTTTCTGGAGCGCGGCGTAGACCAGCGGGTCGTCTTGCGGCAGGTGCGCGAGGTCGACTTGTTCGCCGTAGGATTCATCGATGCGCTGGATGGTTTCTTCGAGCACCGCCATCATGCCGAGGCCGAGCAGGTCGACTTTGATGATGCCCATGTCGGCGCAATCTTCCTTGTCCCACTGGATGACGACGCGGCCGGGCATGGTGGCGGGTTCGAGCGGGACGACGGAATCGAGCTGGCCTTCGCAGATCACCATGCCGCCGGAATGCTGGCCGAGGTGGCGCGGCAGATCCTGGATGGCCATGTAGAGATCGAGGAATTTCGCGGATGCGCGGATTTTCGGGCGCGAGGCCGGCTTCGCGGAACTGGCGCTCGGCGGTTTCTTTGGGATCGGTCCAGCCCCAGGTGGGGACCAGCGCGGCGATGCGGGCCAGCTCGGGTTCGTCGAAGCCGAGCACTTTGCCGATGTCGCGAACGGCGGAGCGGCCGCGATAGGTGATGACGTTGGCGGTCATGGCGGCGCCGAGCTGGCCGTAGCGCTGGTAGACGTACTGGATGGCGCTCTCGCGCTGGTCGCCGCTGGGCAGATCGAGATCGATGTCCGGCCATTCGCCGCGTTCTTCGGAGAGAAAGCGCTCGAAGAGCAGGTCCATCGAGATCGGATCGACTGCGGTGATGCCGAGCGAATAGCAGACGGCGCTGTTGGCGGCCGATCCGCGGCCTTGCACGAGAATGTTCTGGCGGCGGCAGAACTCGATGATGTCCCAGACGATCAGGAAATAGCCGGCCAGATCGAGTTTTTCGATGAGGGCGAGTTCGCGCTCGATCTGGCGGCGGGCGCGGCGGCAGAGATCGGCGGAGAATGCAGTCGGGTAATAGCGATTGTGCGCGCCTTCTTCGGTGCGCTTGCGGAGGAAGGTGTTCATGGTTTCGCCGGGCGGCACGGGGTAGCGCGGGAATTTGTAGCCCAGGTCGGCGAGGGTGAACTGGAGGCGGCTGGAAAGCTCGCGCGTGTTGGCGATGGCTTCGGGCAGGTCGGCGAAGAGGCGCGACATTTCCTGCGAGGTTTTGAGATGCCGCTCGGAGTTGATGGAGAGCAGGCGGCCGGCGTCTTGGATTTTCACTTTTTCGCGGACGCAGGTGAGCACGTCCAGGGCTTCGCGCGATTCCGGCGTCGCGTGGCTAGTGCCGTTCGAGGCGAGAAGCGGGAGTTGGTGGCGGCGTGCGAAATCGATGAGGGCTTGGTTGCGCGCTTCTTCGGCGCGGTTGTAGTGGCGCTGGAGTTCGACGTAGATGTTTTTGGCGCCGAACATTTCGAGCAGCCGCGGATCGGGGCGCGAGGCGAGGTGGACCAGGCCGTCGGAGAATTCCGCGAGTTCGTCGGGAGTGGCGGCGCCTTCGCCTTTTTTGGCGCGCATCTTCATGCGCGTGATCAGGCGGCAAAGATTTTGGTAGCCTTTGCGATTTTCGGCGAGCAGCGGGTAGCGGTGGCCGTCGGTGCAGGTGATCTCGGCGCCGATGTGGGCGCGGAGGCCGGCTTTTTTCGCGGCCATGTGGAAGCGGGCGGCGCCGGAGACGTTGTCGCGGTCGAGGATGGCGAGCGCGGGCTGATCGAATTGGGCGGCGCGGGCGACCAGTTCTTCCGGAGTGGAGGAGCCTTCCAGGAAGCTGAAGGCGCTGCGGGCGTGCAGCTCAAAGAAGGTGGCACTCAATCATAGCGCCCTCGACGAACCATGCGCTGATCCGGCTCGCGGTAGATGCGGTAGAGCGCGTCCGGTGAGCCAGTGTCACGTCCCACTCGTCGCGATTCCAGGGCGTCGTGGTCCACCAGTCGCCCGAGGTTCGCCAGGGGCCGGAGGCGTTCAGAATTTTTCCGTGGATGCCGGTGGCGAAGATGCGCGCGGGGCGGCCGCGATCGAGTTCCACTTTCGCCGCGATCGGCGGGCGGAAATAGCGGAAGCGCTTGTTGATTGGCTTGGCGGCTGTGCTGGGCTGTCGACTTGCGGCTGAGCCGGGGCCAGTCGATAAGGATGCGGGTGGTGCGTGTTCAGCAGCTCGGGGACGCCGACGTTCGATTCGCCGACGATGCCGCGGATGCGCGCGAGCGTCAGCTCCAGTTTGTCGGGAGCGGGCGTGAGCGGGAGAAAAATTCCGTTCTGAACGGTGCGCGGTAGCACCGCCTTGAGGCTGACCGAGACCGCGAGCGTCGCGGCTTGCGGGCGGATGCGCTTCGAGATCCATTTGCAGAAGCTTCAGGAGCGATTTGGTCTCGCGCATGGGGAAGGGCAGGTGCAGCGTGCGCGTGTGGTCGGGTTGGCCGTCGAGTTCCAGGCGCACCGTGACTTCGTTGGTCGCCATGCCGTGCGCTTCGAGCTTTTCGCATTGCTCGCCGAGCAGGCGCGCGATCAGGAACAGCAGCGGCTCGAGCAGTTCGACCGGGTGATCGAGTTCGATGCGGCCGTCGTAGGTGTGGCGGGTTGAAAGACGCGGAGCGGCCGGTGGACCGCGCCTTTGGCCAGTCGCTGTAGGTAGATGCCGGCGGGGCCGAAGCGTTCGGCGATGCCGGTTTCGGGGAGTGCGGCGAGTTGCGCGAGGTCGTGGATGCCCCAGGCGTCGAGCGTTTCGAGCAGCTCACCGTCGATCGGCAAAGACGAAACATCCAGACGATCCAGCTCTGGCGCAACCGATAAGCCAGAGAAATTTCGCGCGGCTAGAATGGCGGATTCGGCGGTAGCGGCGATGGCGATGTTGACTTGATCCCCGGCGCGCTGCGCGATGGCCTGCGCGATCTGGTGCGGTGAGCCATAGAGACGACCGAGGCCGTCGATGGGGAAGACGATCAGATCGGGCGCGGTCTGCTCGAACCAGGGCGTGAAGGCTTCGGCGATACGGACGAGATCGGCGGTGGGGCCGTGAAGACAGGCGAACATTTTCAGATGGCTCTTCGCGTGAAGATTGGCAGCGAGCTGGCCGGACCGGCTTGCGCGAGATCGCTTCGAGTTCCACTTCGCGCAGCAGTTCGAAGCCGGGCGCGCCTTTCCAGTGGATTTTTTTGCGCTTCATTTCGAGCATCAGGGAAGCGCAGGATTTCGCGAGCGGGTCTTTTTCGACCAGCGCGAGGATGGTCGGAGTGTTTTCGATGGCGAGGCGGAAGCGATACCAGTAGGAGATGGGGATGCGGTTGGCGATTTTGGGCGCGATCTGGCAGAGGTCGACGACGACGACGCCGAACCCGCCGGCGTGGAGCAGCGAGTCGGCGACTTTGAGCGCGTGGCCGGCGTTGTGGCCGCATCGAATCCAGAGGAGTTGAGAGAGGGCGACTCCGGACGCGGCGGCGGAGACCGGGTCGAAAGAATCGTCGGTGTCGACGTAGGCGCAGATTTCGAATTTTTGGTGTGGCGGCGGCGAGCAGCGAATGGACCAGCGTGGTGCGGCCGGAGCTTTCCGGGCCGATGATTTCAGAGATGGCGCCGCGCGGGAAGCCGTCGAGTCAGGGCGTCGAGCGAGGCGAGGCCGGTGGGGAGTTTCTCGCGCGCCGCGGAGTGCGGGCGGAATCCGAGCGCAGTGGAGAGGGCGGCGTTGGGGTTCATGCAATTTCGCCTTTTCTTCGCCACTGCTATTGTGGCTCCGGCGGGGGAGCGGTGTCAAGGAGAAAGCTTCAGATGACGAGTGGGGAGGCGGCCGATTTGGCTTCGTTTCGTAATTTTACTTTTTCCGAGCCGGCTCGGCGGCCTTCCTTACTGTTGGCCAGTCGGCGATCGACTTGAAGTATAGCGCGCGGCGCGGAGTGTGCGGGCCGAAGGCCGGCGCGAAATGGTTGATTAAGAAGGAACGGAAACCTAGCGAAGGTTCGTGACATACTCAAATACAGGACCGCAAACTTCCATGCCCTCTGTTGTCGACATCGGTTCGTTGATCGCCCGAGATCCGGCAATTCGCGGCGGACGTCCGCTGATTGCAGGCACCGGTGTCACGGTCCGCCGAATCGCGCAATGGCACAATTTAGGCCTCACCCCGGAGAAGATTGCAGCGAAGATCGGTCATCTTTCCCTGGCGCAGGTTCATGCCGCCTTGGCCTACTATCATGCGAATCGCTCGGAAGTGGACACAGACCTGAGCAACGAAGCTCGTGAGGCGGAAGAGATCGAGCGACATCACAATAAACCAGACACCGGTCGGTGAGCCAGATTCGTCTCTATTTCGACGAAGACGCAATTCGAACAATTCCTGGGTACGACGTCCCGGCGGATTTGGCGGGAAATCGAGCGAATGTGGGAGGGCAAGTCAAGCCTGGCGGATGTGATTCGAGAAGAGCGAGAGCAGGACCGATGATGGGAGTTTCGCCTCTCCCTACACCACGTCGACGCCCATGCTGCGGGCCGTGCCCTTGACGCTGCGGACGGCGGACTGCAAATCGAAGCAGTTCAGGTCCGGCATCTTGATCTTGGCGATTTCCTCAACTTGCTTCTCGGTGATCTTTCCGACTTTTTGCTTATTAGGTTCCGGCGACCCTTTGGCAAGATTGACGGCGCGCTTGATGAGCACCGGCACGGGCGGAGTCTTGGTGATGAAGGTGAAGGAGCGGTCGGAGTAGATGGTGATCACCACCGGGATGATGAGGCCTTCCTGATCCTTGGCGGAGGTCTTGGCGTTGAACGCCTTGCAGAACTCCATGATGTTGACGCCTTGGGGACCGAGCGCGGTGCCGACCGGAGGCGCGGGCGTGGCCTTGCCCGCCGGGATTTGCAGTTTGACTAGCGCGTTAATTTTCTTTGCCATGTTAGATCTTTTCCACTTGTAGAAAATCGAGTTCCACCGGCGTGGCGCGGCCGAAGATGGTCACGAGCACGCGCAGGGTGTTGCGTTCCGAGTTGATCTCGTCGATCTTGCCGGAGAAGTTCGCAAACGGCCCTTCGATGATCTTGACGGTTTCGTTCTTTTCGAACGTCATCTTGGGGCGCGGCTGCTTGGCCGAAGTTTGCTGGCGGTACAGGATGTTGTTGACTTCCTCGGCCGACAGCGGCACGGGAGTGTTTCCGCCGCCCACGAATCCGGTGACGCGCGGGCGTGTTCTTCACTTCGTGCCAGAGCTGATCGTTCATCTCCATCTGGACCAGCACGTATCCGGGATAGAGCAGCCGCTTGCTGGTAACTTTCTTGCCGGCGCGCAGCTCCATCACTTCCTCGGTGGGGATCAGGATCTGGCCGATCTTGTCGGCGAAGCCGAACGCCTGGGCGCGGCCCTTGAGCGAATCGGCCACCTTCTGCTCGAAGCCCGAGTAGGTGTGGATGATGTACCAGTTCTTGTTTTCGTCGTCGGCGGAGGGAGCGGGCCCTTCCTCGGCGGCCTCGGCTTCGCCGGACTCGGACTCGGCGTGCTCGGCTTCGGCAGGCTCGGCGTCCGCGGACGCTACCTCGCTTGCGGCCTCGTCGGCGCCGGCAGTTTGCTCGGGTGGAGCAGAGGCCTCGGCTTCGTTCTCGGCCGCGGTTTCTTCTGTTGAAATGATTTCGTCGTCTGCCATCTTTACTTTGCTTTGCGCCCGGCTAGCGGGAGAATGTCTCGAAGAGCTTGCGGATCAGGCGCTGTCGACGATGTCGTCCACCACCATGAAGTAAGCGCCGAAGGCGAACACCGCGACAATGAACCACGCCCGTGGTGGCGCGCACCTGCTTCCAGGAGGGCCA
The DNA here is from genome assembly GCA_963792065.1 of Terriglobia bacterium. Classification (GTDB taxonomy): domain Bacteria; phylum Acidobacteriota; class Terriglobia; order Bryobacterales; family Bryobacteraceae; genus Palsa-89. The sequence goes on along the minus strand of CAWBUU010000001.1, from coordinate 1,984,609 downwards.
GGTCACCAGGCGCATCTCGGTCTGCAGCTCTTCATAATAGTTCTTCAGCCGGATGGGCCAACCAGCCACCCGCTGGATGAAATTTCCGGATTCGCCTTGCTGTACTTCTGCTGTCGCCATTTTCGACTTCCTTCGCTTTCGACTGCTGGCAGGGGCAGAGGGATTCGAACCCCCAAAGGCGGTTTTGGAGACCGCTGGTTTACCGTTAGCCTATGCCCCTAGATCGTTCCTTCCCTACTCCGAGGCTCAACGGTTCCATAGGCACAAGGCAACACCAAGCACCTGAAACAAGCCCGGGAACCGCAATTCCAGTTTACTTGATTTCGCGGTGTACCTGATGTTTGCGGCAAAAGGCGCAGAATTTCTTGAGTTCCAGCCGATCGGTATGGAGCTTCTTGTTCTTGGTCTGGCTGTAGTTCTTGCGCTTGCACTCGGTGCATTGCATGGTTATGATTTCGCGCATCGCGGTTCCGTCTTTCTATTCCAAAATCTCAGTCACGGTCCCGGCGCCCACCGTGCGTCCGCCCTCGCGGATCGCGAAGCGCAGCCCCTTGTCCATGGCCACCGGCGTGATCAGCTCGATCTACCAGGTTCACGTTGTCGCCCGGCATCACCATCTCGGTCCCTTCCGGCAACTCCGCCACTCCCGGTCACGTCCGTGGTCCGGAAATAAAACTGCGGCCGGTAGCCCTTGAAGAACGGCGTGTGCCGCCCGCCTTCATCCTTGCTCAGCACGTAGATCTCGCCCCGGAACTTCTTGTGCGGCGTAATCGATCCCGGCTTGGCAATCACCTGCCCGCGCTCCACTTCGTCCTTTTCGACGCCGCGCAGCAGCAGCCCCACGTTATCACCCGCGCGGCCTTCGTCCAGCAGCTTCTTGAACATCTCGACGCCCGTCACCACCGTCTTGCGCGTGTCGCGGAACCCCACGATCTCCATTTCCTCGCCCACCTTGCAGATGCCCTTCTCGATGCGCCCGGTCACCACCGTCCCGCGCCCCTGGATCGAGAAAATATCTTCGATCGGCATCAGGAACGGCTTGTCGATGTCGCGCGCCGGCAGCGGCACGTACTCGTCCACCTTCGCCATCAGCTCCAGCACCGTCTTTTCCCACTTCTCTTCGCCGTTCAACGCGCCCAGCGCGCTCACCCGCACCACCGGCAGCGTGTCGCCGGGAAACGCGTACTTCGACAGCAGCTCGCGCACTTCCAGCTCCACCAGCTCCAGCAGCTCGGGGTCGTCCACCATGTCCACTTTGTTCAGCGCCACCACGATGCAGGGCACGCCCACCTGCCGAGCCAGCAGCACGTGCTCGCGGGTCTGCGGCATGGGGCCGTCGGTGGCCGCCACCACCAGGATCGCGCCGTCCATCTGGGCGGCTCCGGTGATCATGTTCTTGATGTAGTCGGCGTGGCCGGGGCAATCCACGTGCGCGTAGTGCCGGTTGGCGGTCTCGTACTCGATGTGCGCCACCGCGATCGTGATGCCGCGCGCCTTCTCTTCCGGCGCGTTGTCGATCGAATCGAACGACCGGAACTTCACCTTGGGGTTGTTCTTCCCCAGCACGCGCGTGATGGCGGCGGTGAGCGTGGTCTTGCCGTGGTCGATGTGCCCGATGGTCCCGATGTTCACGTGCGGTTTGCTGCGGTCAAATTTTTCCTTGGCCATGGAGGCGTTCCTTGGTTCCTTTGATTTCTTCTTTACTGGCCGCGGCTTCGCGGGAAGCTCGCAGCGAAAATCTGGAGCCGTTGACCAGGATTGAACTGGTGACCTCGTCCTTACCAAGGACGCGCTCTACCAACTGAGCTACAACGGCCGAAAACTTTTCTGGTGGACAGGGAAGGATTCGAACCTTCGTACCTCGCAAGGAGGGACAGATTTACAGTCTGTTGGCTTTAACCACTCACCCACCTGTCCAACGCTACTGACCCCTCAACAAAAACCTTCCAAAATAAGACTGGAAAAAGAAACAACCGGTGAGCCGGCGGAGGGATCCGAACTTACTATTCCATGGAAAAGTGTAGCACAACTTGGCGGCCCGTCGAATGCGTTCGAGTCTAAGAAAGATCCCGCGGATCTAGTGGATAGTGAGATCGATCAGCTCATCCCAAGCCAGCGCGTATCCCAACGCACGCTTTACCTCGCCGTGACGCGCCGGATGCAACACGCCGGCACGAGAATCGAGCCACGCGCGCGTGACGGTGAGAACCTTGTCGAGATTTGCAACGCAGGATGATGGCAGTCCTTCGCGGCGGCCCAGGCGGACCTCCATCGGAATCGCTCGAATCGTCGAGGTGATCTCCGCAACAATGAACTTGCTGAGATATTGGTAAGCATCGTTGCGGCTCAGCAAGAGAACAGGACGGCGGCCGGCCGGAGCGGGCAAACGCGCCCACCAGATCTCGTACTGTCTCAAGGCCGGTACTCCTCTGCGGTCGACCAGTCGTCGGCATCGCTAGCCGAATCCGGTTGTTTGCGGTAGGCCTCCCGGATGGCCTTGTATTCCGCTTGGCGGACGGCCTTGCGGATCGCCTGACGCACGAACTCCGAGCGTTTCCTCTTGTCCGGGGCCGCGATGCGATTCAGAGCGGACAACGTCTGCTCGTCCAACTGGATCAACAACGCCTTCATATATGACCATTATATAGAGTTTGTATGTAGTAGAAGGAGGAGGGACGGCGTAGTGTTCAGAAGCGAGCCGGCTCCAGGCCGGGCGGTCAAGATCGCGGTATTCTCCGATACCTGCGGGAATCTGATCCAGTTCTATCAACCCGCCCGATAATTACTGCTTATCGTACACGCGAACGTCGCGCAGCTCACCGTAGTTCCAGGTGTTGGTGAGAACCTTGCCGTCGGCGGACACCACGAACCTCGACCTGCCGGCAATCTTTCCGTTCTTCAAGAAAGTGTCCTCGCGCTCGTATTCTGAGACTTGGCGGTTGACCACCGAATCGAAGTTCCACGGGCCGGGCCGTTTGTGCTCGATGCTGTCGTACGTAGCGATGTAGCTCTCGTGCATCGGACGTCCGTCGGCGCGGGTTCCTTCGGTTCGGATCTCAGTGCCGCCGGAAGCATCGGACCAGGTCACAGTGGCGGCTCGCGGGGCGGGGCCCGGTACGAACCTGGACTTGGCGATGTTCAGCTTCCAGGTTCCGAGGAACGGGTCGGCCGCCCACAGATTGGCGGCGAGAGCAGCGAGCAGGCACGCGGTGGCGATTCGCATCCAGTAGACTCCTCCCAGGTTGGACGGGCTTGGAGCGGAATCGTTGGGATCATGTTCGGTAAGGCCGCCGGCTACGCGCCTCTGGCCGATTCGATCTCCTCCATCACTTCGCGCACCACTTGCTGCAGGTCGTTGCGCTCAGGCGGCTCCATCTGTAATTTGAACGGCTTGCTGGCTTCGCCAAAATAGACGCTCTGGTGGGGAAATGGAATCTCGATTCCGACCTGGTCGAACTTCTTCTTCATGCGGCGGTTCATCTCCCTGCCCACCAGACGGTCTCGACCACGTGGTCCGTATCCTCCTTGTAGGCCACGCCGATATCGAACAGGTAGTAAGAATACTCGTGAGTCATGTTGGACAGACGTTCGATGGCGCCATTGGGAAAGACATGAACAGTTCCATCGATCCCCGCAAGACCGTGGTCCGGAGATTGATCTCCTCCACCAGACCGCCGGCGCCGTTGACGATGGCGGCGTCGTTGATGCGGATCTGGTTTTCGACGTCGGCGCCGGTTGCATGGCGTTTCATCATGCTGACGAAGTGAATGCGCAAGGCCCGGACGAAACGGTGTATGAGTCTGGTGGCGACTAAGACCACCAGGAAGATGATCGCAATGCGCACGAGCTTGAGGAAATGCATCCGGGTGTGCGAGGCCGCGGCGCTTCGTTTGGCGGTACTGGCTTCCGCGGCGCCCCAGACTGGCTGAGGCATCTCGCGCATGCGGGTGGAGTCGGCTGCGCGCTATTCCGCACGTCGAGGCCGGTCGTCGGGCGCTGGCGGCATTTCAGCGGGTTCCGACGTGCGATGTTGGCAGTAACAGTGCGAGTAAATCTATGGTCCTGCCATGAAATCTCGCATCGCCGAAGAACTCGGGCACGTCGAGGTAGTACTGCCGTCGTTGATCGCAGAAGGACTGGCGGCCAACGATCGGGCCAAGGTTCGAATGAGCGCGCTGCAGGCGATCGTGCTGCATGCCCGCGTTCCGTCCGAAGAACCGGCCGATCTGGCCGCGGAATGCCGAGCCGCGTCGATGGACGCAACCGCGATTCGCGCGATTATTGCGGGCGCACGCTCTGCCGGCGCCGGAACCATCGCGTCTCCGGGACTGGGAGAACTGATACGTGCGCTTGGCGATGACGTTCAGGTCATGCTTCGCGCGGCCGAAGCGGGCGACGAGGCGGCGGGTAAAGCTGCAGCGGCCCGATGGCCGGCGATGCTGGCGGACGGCCAGGTCACGAACGACGAGATGGATGCGCGTCAGGTGGAAAAGCTGGTTGCGATCACGACCGGAGATGGCGACAGCCTGCACCGGCTGGTGATGGATCTCCACAAAATCCTCAACCGGCTGGCGGCGTCATGCGCGGAAGAGATTGTGGACGGGGCGCACGCGCATGCGCTCGCCGCGGGCGACAAGCCGATCATCGCGGCCTTCATGCGCGGCGTGAATCGCACGCACGGATTGAAATTCGATCATCCGGGCCTGGAGACGACGGCGACGCGCCAGGGAACGCGCCTCATCATTCAAAACGATATCGGCATGACCGACGCGCACGTTCTGATCGTCACGGTGGAAGGCGCGACGGTGAACGTTACGCACACGGACGTGCATCGCGCGCGCGCGAAATTTTTCGTGCGAATGCTCGAACGGTTTCCGGCGCAATGGGCTGGGTTGGAGCGCCAGAAGTCGGAACACCTGGGCGACGACGGGATTTTCTATCTGGTGACGGGCCGATACGATGCAGAAAACGCCGAGCGCCAGGACGCGTTTCTCGAGGCCATTGGCGCGGCGCTGGTGTTTCTCATCGACTGGAACAAGGCGCGCAAGGCGCTGCGCAAGATGGTGGACGACGCGGATGCGATCCGGATACTGGAGTGGGCGGCGAGGTGTCAGGTTGGACATCGCGCGTTTCTCGAACTCGGGGGCGCCGAGCTAGTCGCCGCGGCGGTGAGGCACGCCGCGCCAGAGCGGATTGGCTTCGGGGAACGGCTGACCGAGGTGCTCGGCCGCGAAGGCTCCGAGGATTTTCTGAAGTCGGTGCTCGAGGTGTCGACAAATGCGCTGATGGAGGGGCGGTCGGTGCGGGTGGTCCGGGATCAGATCGAGGCAGATCTCATTCGACGGCTGGAGCGGACCGACAGCACGCTGCTGGCGGTGGTGACGCGGCAGGCAGGTTTGGCGCACGGGATCGCAACGCGCATCGCTCGGCACATTCGAGATCTCGCGGCTGGAAGCGCGGCCGATGGCGCGGGGTTGGCGGCGGGGGCGCGGCGGATCGAAGAGAAAGCCGACCAGTTGGTGGTGGAAGCGCGTAGCGCGGTGGCGCGGTTCGAGGGACTCGAGACGGTGGGACAACTCATCAACGCCGTGGAGCAAGCCATCGATGAACTGGAGCAGGCCGCGTTCGTCGCGTCGCTGCTGCCGGGTCATCTCGAGCCGGCGATGCTCAAGTCGCTCGGGGATCTTTGTGCGTCGGTGGTGGCGAGTACCGAGGCGTTGGCTTCCGGATCGGACGCGGCGGGGGAAGTGTCCGAAGGTCAGCGCGCCGACTTCGAAGACGCGCTCGATGCAACCGTGCGCATCCGTCAGCTCGAGCATTCTTCCGACGACGCCGAGCGGGCCGTCACGGCCTTGGTACTGCGAGGCGAATTCGATTCCAAGACGGCGCTGGCCTGCCTGGAACTGGCGCGCGCACTGGAGCGGGCTTCGGACGGGCTGGCGGTGGCGGGGAATCTGCTGCACGCGCATGCCATGGCGGATTTGTCGGCGTGAGGAGCAAACAGGATGATCAACATCGTACGCATCCCGCTTGACCCGCCGCAGTGCGCCGATGAGATCGGCGGGAAAGCCGCAAGCCTGGCGGAAATGGCCAGCCTGGGGCTGCCGGTGCCACCCGCGTTCGTGTTGCCGATCCGCTCCTGCGCCGAGATCGACAAATACGAGACGGACGGCGAACTGGCGCGGGCGCTGGCCGAGGGCATCCGGTTCCTGGAGGACTCGACCGGAAAAAAGTTCGGTGACCGCCGCCGGCCCCTGTTGGTGTCCGTGCGGTCGGGCGCGGCGCGCTCGATGCCGGGGATGATGGACACCGTGCTGAACGTCGGGTGCACCACGGCGGCAACCCACGGTCTGATTCGAGCGACGGGCAATCCGCGTTTCGCGTGGGACTCGCGGCGCCGGTTCCTGCAGCAATTCGGAGAGACAGTCCTGCGCGTGGAGCGTGCGGTTTTCAACTCCAGGCTGGACGAGCTGGTCCGTGAGGAAGGCGCGCGGAGCGAACGCGAGTTGGACTGCGAGGCTTTGCAGCGTCTGGCTGCGCACTACGAACAGTTGATCGCGGACACAGGCGCTCGCGTCGACGATGACGCCATGGCGCAACTTGCGGCGGCGGTTCGCAGCGTGTGCGGGTCGTGGGACGGAGAGCGCGCGCGGAAGTACCGGCGCATGGAGAAGCTCGAAGACCTGCCCGGCACTGCGGTAACCGTTCAGGCCATGGTCTTCGGCAATCGCGGGTTCACGTCGGGATCGGGTGTGGCGTTTTCGCGGAATCCATCGACCGGCGCCGACGAGCCGATGATCGACATGCTGGTGGACGCGCAAGGCGAGGACGTCGTGTCGGGTCTCCGGACTCCGGAAACCGAGGCGACCATCGCCAATTCCCTGCCCGGCGTGCTGGCCGAGCTGCGCGCTGTCCTGCGGCGGCTCGAGCACCACTATCGCGACGCCCAGGACGTCGAATTCAGCATTGAAGAAGGGCGCTTGTGGATTCTCCAAACGCGCGCCGTCAAGCGCACGCCGCGAGCCGCGCTGCGCATCGCGATTGATCTGGTGCGCGACCGAGCTATCGGCGAACAGGAGGCAGCGCGGCGTTTGGAGGGAATCGACGTCGAGCAACTCGCGATCACGCGGTTTGCGAATCCCGGCGAGCCGTCAGCACGCGGAGTGGGCGCCTCGGCGGGCGTGGCCGTTGGACGCGCGGCATTCGATTCGGCTGCGGCCGAGCGGCTGGCGGCGTTGGGCGATCCGGTGGTTCTGATGCGTTCGGACATGAGCACCGACGATGTCGGCGGCATCGCGCTTGCGGCCGCAATCGTCACCACGGCCGGCGGACGAACGGCGCACGCCGCGCTGGTCGCTCGTCAGAAGGGGAAACCGTGTGTAGTTGCGTGCACCAGCTTGTCGGTGGATGCCTCGTCGCGCCGGGCGGACCTGGTCCCCGAAGCGATCGAAGAAGGCGACTGGATATCGGTGGACGGCGACAGCGGATGCGTCTTCATTGGCCGCCGCGAGATCGTCACGGAGAAGCCGGAGCGGGAGTCTCGAGCAGCTAGCCCGCTGGCATTCTCATGCCGCGCCCTCGGATGCGCCGCTTTGCGTAACCAGCGAGTGATCTCCGGCTTGAACTCGGCCCAGTAGCTTCGCAGCGCATAGCGTCCGAAAAGCATAGCCGACTGCACCCAAGGATCGGACGGCGCTTCGAGACCCGGATGCCATTGCCGCATCAGCCACGGCGTGCCTAGCGCCGCCGCGATGCGCGGAAACGCCAGTTCATTGCCGTCGCGCCCGGGAACGAATAGCGTGCGGTATGCCGCCGATCGCAGCCTGCGGCCGAAACCTTCCTGATGCGAAGGCGAAAAGCTTTCCTCCTGTTGAAGGAAAGCCGCGGAAGCGAATTCGATGGTTTGTGAGGTAGCATTTCGTATCAGATTCGTGGAGACCCGATCGATGTAGCGGTCCGGTCCGGCTCCCCAACCGGTGGCCCGGTGCATAACGGAACTTGCTGTTCCGCTGGCGACGGCCATGCCGATGGCGCGCGGCCCGAACGCGTCGTGCAGATACTTGCGGGTATGCGCGTGCAAGTCGTACTTAGGTTCCGGCACTGGTTCGGAGGCATCGGGATTCTCCCGGACCAAGGCTCGATACACTTCGTATTCGGATGTTCTGCCGAACGTCATGCGGTTCCTGAAAACTTCGGTGGCGTGACCGAGGGTGTTTTGCGGCCCATGCAGATCGAAGTGGACCCAGGCCTGGCGCTCGCCGGTCGAAAGCTCGTAGAAGACGACGTGCAGGCTGGGGCTGGATCGCTCGCGGCACCCGATGGTGGAGAACGGGTGCGAGTGGCCGAATCGGAACAGCAGCGGGTCGCGGCGCCAGCGGGCGGGGTTATCGCGGCATTGTTCGAGCAGCTCTCCGGCTCCGGCTTCGATGCGCAATGCGCGCTTGGATTCGTCCGGCGCGGGGACGATCTCGCCGGGCGCGCCGAGGTCGCCGAATGAGAGGCGGTACTGGAGATTGCTCTCGATGGTGTAAGATTCCTGGCCGCGCAACGGGAGGAGCGACAGGGAGAACAGCGCCGCTAGGAAAACAAGACTGCTCACGGATGCCCAAGATGCCATTGGCCTGCTTTGTCCGGGCGCTCTCCACGTCCCCGGTTGGCAAACATTTTAGGTGTAATATGTTTCGGTAGAATGTCGGGGCTGTTTCAGTATCGGCAGAACAGCATTTCGCTCGAAGCAGTATCGGAGTACTAGCGCTTCGGCGTCGGTTAGTAACACTCCGGATAGGACCTCAGGGGGGTAAAAATCGGTACGGTCGGGCCTTTGTCGACGCGCGAACCGCTGCGAAAATCAAACCAGCTCGAAGAGGAGGGACGCCATGACGGCACTGGTCAACGGGATCTGGAAGTTGAAAATCTGGAAAGAGACGCGCGGCCAAGATCTGGTGGAATTCGCTTTGATCGGCGGCTTTGTGGCGCTGGCGGGCGCGGCGGTATTTCCGGCGATCGGCGATGGCGTCGGCGGGGTGTTCAACAAAGTGCTCGTCGACGCTGGCGCTGTTCGGCGGAACCGCGCGTCGGCCGCCGATCCAACGCTAGCGCGCTGTCGCGGATGTTCTCGCGCAGCAGACTCTCCACGCGAGCAGTGAACTCCAGCTTGGCCTGCTGATAGAGCTCGCCGCGAGGCTGAACTGGGAAAGCCGGCGTGGACGCTGCGAACGCGGCCATCGCGGCCCAGGAAGAAAGTAGTCGGCCAGGAATTCCAATTCACCGCCTGCGTGAGCTTCTCCGTTCGCTTCGGACGGCTCGCCGCCCAGCAGCACCGTGTACTCGATTCCATATTTCTTGATGAACGCGCGCAGCCTGGTCGGGTTGGCGAGTTGGTCGGCTTCTTCGAACGACAGCGCGACGATCTCGAGGCCCTGATCGCGATACTTGCGGTACAGCGCGGCCAGGAACGGCGCCTCGTCGTGGCAGTTCGGGCACCAGCTCCCGGTGATGTTGACCAGCACCACTTTGCCGCGGAAGCGCGCGTCGGTGTTGCTGACCAGGCGGCCGTCGAGATCGCGGAAGCTGAAGCGGAAGGCTTCGGATGAATCCTTGACGCCGGTGTGATGCGCCGGGTCGGCCGGATCGGGCAAGCCTTTGGCGTGCGCCTGCTCGGCGCGAACCGCCGTCATCTTCTTGGAGTGGTTCTGGACGATGTCGAGCGAGCCGTCGGCGGCCGGCGTGATTTCGAGCAGCAGCGGACGGGCGCCGGAAAAGTGGCTGACGGTGAACTTGCCGTCGTGATAGGCTGCCGGTGAGCGCGCCCGTGTCGCCGTCGATGCGCAGGATGGCGGCGGAGACCTCCGGACCGGATTGACTGCACGATGAAGCGCCAGGCCTTCTCGCCCTTCGGGCTGTCGTTCGGAATCACCCATTGGCCGGCGATGGAGGGCGCGTTCTGGAGCGGCGCGATCGGCCTGGTGGCGGCGCGCATGAAAGACATAGTTGGCGCGCTCGCTGCGGCGGGCCTGGATGTAGTGGCCTTCGAGTGCGCCGTCCGCGAGGCGGGCTTCCAGGCGCGAGGCGTAGTAGTCCCAAGTGAGTTCGAGCGAACCGTTGTCGAAGCGCCCGGCGGTGGAAGTGAGGCGCTCGTCGCCGTTGAAGAACGAGCCTTTGACATTCGCGCCGTCGCCCGCGATTTCGAAGCGAAACGGGATGTCGACGCCGTTCACCGTAACGGTGGCGTCCCATCGGCCGGCCAGGGATTGAGCCGACGCAACGGAGGCGAGGGCCAGAAAGGCAGCGAGCGCGAGTTTGCCAATCATGGGGGCAAGCATAGCACGGGCATCGCTCGGGAGAAAGGGTGGGTGGCGCGCGCTAGAATCGTAGCCGATGCTATGCGACTGAAGATCGTGCAGGTGGGCGAACCCGTGCTGCGGCATGACAGCGCGGCCGCTTTCGCCTGAAGAAATCGCGTCGCCCGAGACGCAGCACCTGATCGAGTGGATGCGCGACACCATGCGCGATGCACCAGGAGTCGGGCTGGCGGCGCCGCAGATCGGATTGCCGATTCAGCTCGCGGTGATCGAGGATCGCGCCGAGTACTCGAAAGCCATGCCGCCGGATGAGCAGGCCGAGCGCGGGCGCGAGCCGGTGCCGTTCCAGGTGCTGATCAACCCGCGCATCGTGGAGCGGTCGGAAGAGCAGGCCGAATTTTTCGAAGGCTGCCTGAGCCTGCCGGGATTCAGCGCGCTGGTGAAACGGTCGCGCGCGGTCAGCGGTGGAGTGCCTGGACGAGCATGGTGCGGCGCGGCGCATCGAAGCGCATGGCTGGTACGCGCGCATCCTGCAGCACGAGATCGATCATCTGGACGGTCGGCTGTACATCGACCGGATGGAGCCGCGCTCGTTCATGAACCTGGAGAATTTCAACCGGCACTGGCGCGAAAGAAGATCGAGGACGTCCGGCAGGCGCTGGGGTTGCGCGACAATTGAGGTAGGAGGGTGCTCCTGGCGGACTCATGCGCATCGCGATCGCGCTGTTCACAGTGGCCGCGGCCTGCGCGCAGGAGTCGGCCAGCAGTTTCGCTCAGCAACGGCATCCAACTCAGAATCTACGCGCGCACGTCGGACGGCGCGCCGGTGCGGCTCAAGACCGAGCTCCAGCCCGCGTCCGGGAACAGCTTCTATCGCATGTATCGCGACGAGAACGGACCTGGTGGTTTTCGCCTACGAGCTGGCCGTGGAACGAACTCCGGACGGCGACCAGGTTCGAGCGATCGCCCGGCCGGCGACCACCGAATTTGCGGCGCGATTTCCGAACGCGGACGGCGGCAAGCCGGCGCCAACTTTGTCGGCGACGCGCGAGTCCGGGCTGCTTTCGTCCGGCGGCCGATTCGCGATCGAGATCCCGACCGATCCGGGGCTGAGGCAGACGATCACCGACACGGTGCAGATCCGGATCAACCAGCGCGGCGCAGCGGCGCAGACCGATGAAGAACGGCAAGCCTCGGCCAGCTCTGCGATTCGCCGCGCTCAAGGTGTCGATCAACGGCGATCTCTGGTCCCCGAAGGCGGCGCTGGCGCGATCGTCGCCGGCCGCTATGCAATGTTCTACATCCCGGGCCGGGGCGGCTATTTCTTCTCGGCGGATCCGGTGAGCGGCGCGCATTCGTGCAAGTCGGCGAAGTGGATGGCGCACGGCTGCGCTTCACGCTCGATGGCGGCAACTACGAATGCGAATCGGAGGCGCCCATCCTGGTGCATGTCCGAACGCGGGCAGATCTGGGTGTATCACGATCCCAGCTACCGGCCGGCAGGAAACTGGACCAAGATCGACCCGCGTGACGAAACGCGCGAGCAGTTCTTCACTGCTGCTTCGGATTCGCTGAACTGGTGGCTGCCCTAGCCGGGCTGGGTTACCGGTTCGCCGTTCCGATCGCAGCTGTGTCGGTGGACTGGCGACGGCCTCGCCCGTGGGCAACTCGGCGCTGCCATCGACGGCTACGTTGAAGTAGCCCATCATCATCTCTTCCCAGGTCTGCTCGCCCCAGTGGACTTCTTTGGTCGGCGTCGGGATTGTAGGTGTTGTTGGCCGAGTTGTCGTAGTGGGCGATCACTTCCATCTTGGTGCCCTTGGTCAGATGCATCGGCTCGGCCAGATAGTAAGTGAGCTGCCAGTTGAAATCGTACTTGGGCACGCTGCAGCACGGTTTCGCTGGTGCCGTCCGGACGCACGATCCGATACTCGAACGATTTCCCGCGCAGGTGCGCGTGCGGCATCATGCTGATCGAGGTCGCAGTCGTACTGCAGCGGTCGAAGAAGCTTCGATCTGGTAGTTCGGATCGCCGGGCGGAATCGCAAAGCGCAGCGACGCGGAGTTGCCGCCGACCAGCCGCTTCTCCGGCGCACCCTTGGCGAAGATGATTCCGATCTTGGTCTTGTCGGTGGTCGCGGTTCCGTTGGGCGTGTAGTGCAACTGGAAGACGATGTCGGAGCCGGCCTTGAGCAGCGTCGCGCGGCGCGGACCGTCGCCGGCAGGCATCACCACCTGTCCGGGAACGTAGCTGCCGAGTCCACCGCTCAGTTGACCGCCGCGGCCGCCGCGAGCCGGAAGAAAGACCTCGCCGGGCTTGGCATCCGGCATCCAGGTGGAGCCGGGTTCGCGGATGGACGCGATCACGTGATGCATCACGGCGCGATTGCCGGGGCGAACTTCGGTGGCTTCGATCCAGCGGTCTTCCTTCAAGCCGGTGGGAAGCACGACGTACATGTACTCGACCTTGCCGGTGGCCGGGAACCGGAAACGCGTTCGGCATCTCGATCACCATGTCCGGCTTGCCGATGTTCCAGCCTTCGACGAACGTGCGCGGCGCCGGCGCATCCTTGGGGTTGCCTTCTTTGGCGCCGCCGTCGACCCAGGCGATCAGAGTGTCGATCTCGGCCTGGCTCAGCGAGCGGTCATTGGCGAACTTGCCGACGTGCGGATCGGCGAACCATGGCGGCATCTTCTTGGTGAGCGACGGCCTGCTTGATGGACTTGGCCCAGGGGCGCGCGTCTTGATAGGTGAGCAGCGACATGGGCGCGACTTCGCCGGGGCGGTGGCAGTCCTGGCAGCGGTTCTGCAGGATCGGCAGAACTTCTTTGTTGAAGGTGACGGAACCCGAATTGGTTGCTGCGAGTGCAGACACGGCACAAGCTACAGCTAGAGCTAGGGAGCGCATAGACCTCCGATTCTCACCTAACTATGGCGGAAGAATCTTGTGGAGTCAATGGGGTAAAGGGTAAAGAAGTGTATGGAAAACAAGGTTTTGGGCGGACCTGCGACGTCCATCGAGACCCGCCCGGAAATTCTTTAAGTAAACTACCGCGACGGCTGGTCGCCCGCCTGGCGCATCTTCTCCATATAGCTGTCCAGGAAATCGAGCTGGTCTTTGTGCGGCAGCGCGATCACGCCGACGGTGTCGCCGAAGCCCATGGCCTGATCAGCCTTGGCGTTGTAAGCCGGCCACTTCGCGAGACCCTTGCCGTTGGGATCGCCGGTGGTGGCGAGATTCACCCAGTAAGACGACATGGTGGCGGCGAGCTTGCGGTCGAGATCTGTCCAGGGTCGCGCGTCTTCGTTCGGGCCGGAGGCGAACGGCGCCATCATGAGGTTGCCGAAGACGTAGGAAATCTCAGAGCCATGGAACGCGCCCTTGACGCGGTTGTTGCCCGGAGGCACGCGGCTGAAGTAGTACATGTAGACTTTGGACTTGCCGGTCTTGGTCTGTTCGCGGGCCCAGGTGCGCATCTCCCAACCGAAGGTCTGATCGCGCATGCTGTGGGCGGCTGCGTCGAAGGCTTCCTGGTCGTTCGATGCGGGATACAGCTTGAGATAGGCGTCGGCGTCCGCGCCGAAACGCCGCTCGGCGATCTGGCTTAAATGAGCCAGCGTGGTAGGGCGCGTGAACATCGTGCCTTCGTCGGAATTCGACCCGATGATGGTGGGGACATCTGACTGCTTGCCGCTGGAGTAGATGGTGTAGACATCCTGCGGCAGGAACCAGCCGTCGACATTGGCGGCGGTCTGGAACTGGACCTTCGCGACGTCCTCCGTCGGCTTGGCACGCAGTGCAGCGAGCGAGTTGGCGTTCAACGTTTTCGCGACACTCTCGCCGGCTTTTTCGAGGTCGGCCAGCTTACGCGCCGGTGCGAATTCGCCGCCGCTTTCGCCGATGGCTCGCTGGAACATGCCGTGAGCGAGCGGGGTGGCGGTCAGATAGTTGACGCTCCATGATCCGGCCGATTCGCCGAAGATCGTGACGCGCTTGGGATCGCCGCCGAAGGCCGCGATGTTCTTCTGGACCCAGTCGAGCGCCGCGATCTGATCGAGCAGGCCGTAGTTGCCGGAGGCATGACGGTCGGATTCCTTGGTCAGCTCGGGATGCGCGAAGAAGCCGAAGATGCCGAGCCGGTAGTTGACCGTGACCACCACCACGCCCTTCTTGGCGAGCGCTTCGCCGTCGTAGAGCGAGCCGGCGCCGCTGGTGAGAGCGCCGCCGTGGATCCAGACCATCACCGGACGCTTGTCCTTGGCCGACTTCGCCGCGTGTAGACGTTCAGGTACAGGCAGTCTTCGCTCATCTTGGCGTTGTTGCGAGCGCCGCCGACGCCACCGCCGCGCTGGATGCAGATGGGGGCGAACTCATCGGCCTTGCGCACGCCTTCCCAATTGGCGGCGGGCTTGGGAGCCTTCCAACGCAGATCGCCTACGGGTGGAGCGGCAAAGGGAATGCCCTTGAAGACTCGCACGTCGGGATCCTTGCCCGCGACGCCGGCGACGGCGCCGTTAGCGGTTTTGATCGGCTCGGGGATCGCGGCCGCAAGCGGAAGGATGACCGCAAAGGTCGCCAGAAACAGGGTGGCACGGAATTTGCGCATGGTCTCAATCATACACCGTGTGGCGTCAATTCGGGCGGATTGGTTACCCGTTGCGCTGCGACTTTCCAGCAACTCACTCAGCCAGCTTGCGGAACGCCTTTCCGTATCGTTTGTGCGCGGACGCTTGCGCAGCTTCGAATTTCTGGCGGCGAGCCGACGGTTTCGCGGGAGCGACAATGATCGGCGCCTTTCAGCGAGCCAAAATACAGATCCGGGGCCACGTGCGGACGCATCCAGGAGCTGGCAGAACCGTGGCGTTAACGGCGGAAATGCGTCTCGTCAGGGGTCTGCGAAATCAAGGGCGAGGCGCGTTGTCGGCCAGGGTGCAGCTCGAATCGGCGGCATTGATTGGGCCGGACCCATTGGAAAACGCGGTATTGCCGATGACGCTACTGGGACATTTGACGTCAATCCCGAACAATCCATTTTCAGAGGCTACGTTACCCTCCGCAGTGCCTTGCCCAGCGATCCCTGTGCCGCCATTCGAACTGGCATCGTTGCCGGCCGCTATGCGGCCAAACACAATACCGCCGAAGCCATTTTCTCGCGCGATGCATCCACGTACAATTCCACCGACGATTCCGGTGCCTCTGATCAGGCTTGCCACGCTATCAACCACCTTGCCGACGCCCACAAGTATTCCGAAACTGCCGCCGGAGCTCTCTACCGTGACTCGCTCCACAATCCCACCCTGGCCCGTAATCCGAATCCCGTCAGACCCCGTTCCGCGAATCGTGCCATTGAAAATTCGGACATTGCGGGGCCCTGGGTCACCACCCAATTCTCCGGCTTGCACTCCAACCCCGTTGCCGGGCAGTTCACATCTCGTCGGATTGGGAGTACATACCACTGGCCCGATAATGCTAAAGCCATTCAAATCGATCGTGACGAGATCGGCAGTCACGACAATCGCGGTGGTGTCCCGGTCTGGTAGCGTGAGATTGCTCGATAGGCGGTAACTTCCAGGTTGTGAGATTGTCACCGGAAACCCGGGGGTATCATCCGGAGTGACTCCGCCCGCCAGGGCACGGTTCTGATCAATGGAAACAACGCCGCCCGCCGGCAGAGAACGGTTCTGCAAGAGCGGATGACTCTGGTCCATGGGAGCGGGGCCGTCTGCCGCGTAGAGGCCGCTCGGGATGGCAACAAGGATGCACCACCAAAGCCGTCGATTTGATAAGAAGTGCGACATGATCATAGTGTTTTGTACAGTCCAGTTCTCTGTGTATGGTTCGGCGCGCAAAACCGCCTAAAGGCGGCGGTAGGCGTTTGATCACTGATCTATAGCGACCGGGCCCGTGTGTAAAGGCGTCACCGCGTAACCTAGGGGACAGATGCGGCAGGGGCGCTCGAGGATACCCAATAAACAGTAAACAAATTGTGAAGGGGTGCGCACTGGGCACTCGCGCAAGCCCTGGCTTGCGTTAGCGACCCGGATCGCCCGGTGCAACCAGATCGCAACAGACAGCGCTGCGTATCGATGGCTCCCTGGATCCATCTCGAACCGACGGCACAGCTACCACGTTCGCCGTCTCAACCCTGCTACAGAATCGAAATGGTTGTCGCGGCTCATCACAGGCATCGCATGCTGCCGACTCAGCGCGGCGATCCAAACATCGTTGGCCGGAATCGGCGTGCCAGCAACTCTCAATTCCAGCCGAATGGCCGCGTAGTACCGCGCGGTCTCAATTCCAATGTCAAGGACGGTGCATCGATCCAGCATTCGCTGCAGCGACCGTTCGTACGCCTCGCGGTGCCGCGACTGCGAGATACCGTAAACAAACTCTCCGGCGACAATGACAGGGATCGCTATCTCAGGCGCATCGGAGACAATCTCAACCGCCTGCGCCATTCTATCCAGATAAGCGGAAAGCGCATTCGTATCCAGAATCACGTCCGGTCCTCAGGTTCGATCTGTTCGAATTCCTCGTCGATTAGCTTTTGTATGCGCCTCGTTTCCTTGTGGAGATGGGCCAACTCGCCCGCACATTCCAGCCAGGGCTTGCGCTTTCGCCGGCCGCCTCGGGAGAGCTTTTCCTCGACAGCTTGCGTAACGAACTCTCGCAGTGGAATTCCCAGCGCGCCGGCCGTGGCCTTCGCCTTGCGAAAGGTCGGGTCCGGGATCTCCAGCGTCGTCTTCATGACTCAGTATCCCATATTTATGGGACAGCTCTGGCTTCTTCGTCAGACGCGAAGCGATAATGTTGGCTCCCCAGCCTGGATTCGAACCACGCAGCTCAGCTCGAGACGTCGAGACTGTCTTCTTAGCGAAAACGATCACGCGCTGGGCACCGGATCAACCCGGTTACTTGGCGCGCCGGATCGCGGCGGTTTGCACTTTCGATCCCCACGCGATGAAGGTCTCGCTGCCGGCGTGGACCAGCTTGGGGTAGCCGAGATCGGAGCGGTCGCCCTTGGCGATTTCGAGCACCGGGCCGGCGACTCCGGCGCGAGTTACGCCGCGCACCAGAACGCGCGCGCCTTGCGGACCGCGCTCGAGCCACGAGACTGTGGCGTTGCCGTCGCCATCGATGGCGATCGACGTATAGCCGTAGGTCTGGCCGGTGCTCACCGTCACGGGCTTCGAAAACGTAGCGCCGCTATCGGATGAGAACACCACCTTCACGCGCGGCGAATTCTGCGCGGCGGTGTACCAGGACACGGCGACGTGTTCGCCTTGCGCGGCGACGGCTGCGGCGTTGATCGGGCATGCGTCGATCTGCCAGTTGTCGGCGTTGATCGTTTTGGATGTGGACCACTTGCCGTTCTCCAGGCGCAGCACGGCGATGTCGCGAATGTCCTTCGGGGTGTGGTCGCGATAGGCGACTACCAGGCCCTTGGCGGTTTTGGCGACCGCGGTGGGGCAGCAGGAGCACACGTCGGCGTCGAGGCGCTCTTCGTTGACCAGCTTGCCCGACCCGTCCACCACCGAGCGCATCAAGAAGGTCGGCCCGTCCTCGCCCTTGAGCGATTCGAGAAAGAACAGCGACGCGCCGCCGTTCGCATCCGGCAGCATCGAGACCAGGCCGTGCTGGACCGGGCTGCGATCGCGATGCGCCTGCACGGGTGGCGACCATTTCACGCCGTCGGCCGAAGAAGAAACGTAGACGTACTCGGCGTCGTTCGACGGATCGGGCAGCTCCACCCAGTGCGCGAGCCAATGCCCGCCGGCGGTTGCATACACGGCGGGAACTTCGGCCGGATGACGGAAGAAGTGCCGATTCGCCGCGATGGTATGCGGCTGCGACCAAGCCGTGCCGCGGCGGACCGCGTAGCGCAGCGCGGATGATCCGTCCTTCGACTGTTCGATCCAGCTCATGACCAGAGCGCCATCGGGCGCGGCTGACAAGTTGGGTTCGAGACTCCCGGCGCCGGCCGGATTCGGAAGCGGCGTCGCGGAAAAAGTCTGGCACACCGCTGGAACGGCCAGCGCGGCGGCGAGGGAAAATGATCGTAGTTTTTTCATGTGGGCACTCGATTGATGCGCAGCTTGCGGCCGAGGAGCTGGAGTCCGAGAATCACCGCGGTCACGCTCAGCGCTGCTCCTCCAGCGAGCAGCGCTATAACCATAATGTCCCAAGCCGGGCGGTTGCGGTAGAGCCAGGGCAGGTTCCAGGAATGCAGGCCATGATAAAGCCAGCGGTTCCAGCGCGATCGATGGTCGTAGGCTTCGACGATGTGCGCGGTCTTCGGATCGATGTAGAACATGGAGCCGCGCGCGTCGGTGAGGCGCACGAATAGCGCGGGCAGCGGGTGCTGGTGGTGACGGTCGAGGTAGTAGGCGTCGTATTGCGTGATCACGCGCGACTCGACGATGCGGTCCGGTTGAATAGCGCCGGAGACGAGCCCGAGGATGCGGGCGCGGTCGAATTCGGCGGCGGGATTTCCGTGGACGGGAACGATGCGGGAGTTTCGCGTCGATTCGTGCGCGATGTAGTACGGCTGGTCGCCGAACAGCGCGAATTCGAGTTCCTTCACGTTCAGGCGGGCTTGCTCGAGAGCAGCGGCAGGCGCGTCGAACGCGCTCAGATCAAGAACGCCGCCGCGCAGGGAAGCCTCAACCACGAAGACACTTTCTGTGCTGCCAAAAAACCAGGCGAACGGTTCCATCGAAAGCAGCCCGCTGAATGCCCAGGTGCAAGCGAACACGCCGAAAGCTAGGCCGAAAATCATGTGCCAGCGCTTCTGGCCCTGGTATGGGACGCGCTTGCGAACTGAATACGTCCAGATGCCGACGATCAAGCCGGGGAAGCTGACCCCCGCGCCGATTCCGGAAGACCAGACAACAACTTTGTTCCACGCCTGCCCGTTCTTGCGAAGCGGTGTCCAGTAGAGCCAGTGCGGGATCGCACCGAAGTAGGCGGCGAGGCGCGAGGCGCGCGTGGTGTATTGCACGACTTCGGCGGTTTGAGCAGAGACATACGCGGCCTCGCCGGTAGGCCACGAATATTTCAGTAGCGGCCTGAGCGCGCGGTACTCGCCTGAAACGGTCCACTGATCGGCGTCGGTAAGCGTGGCGTCGAGTTTCGCGTCGCTCGCCGGCAGTCTTGTCCATGCGGCGGCAATGCGGAGGGCGAGCTCCGGCGAAACCGAACGGACCATCTCGCCGGTGTCGGCATAGACGATGCGCCGCGAACGCCCGCTACGGAATCGGTAGACCGGGCGTCCATCCAGCATGGTGAGCCGCGCGGAGTCCGGCGGCTGCGCCGGTTGACCCCACGCGGTGTCGGGCGACATGCCGATCGTCTCAGGCTTCAGCGATTCGGCGCGAGCCAAGCGCTGGTCCGCGCCGATCTCGGGAAATCCCCAATACATCATGACGATTCCCGACGCGAACCACATCGCAAACAGCAGGCACATCGCGAGTCCGAGCCAGCGATGGACGAAGATCGCGAACCGGAGTGAAAGCATCTGAAATCGGAATCGTATCAGAGGTGCGCGCGGCGCGGTTCAGAAATGGCCAAAGATATCTGGCTTCGCATCGGCCCCGCTGATACCCTGCTGCGAAGGAGGCTCTAGTGCGCACACTCTTCACGCTTACTTGATAGCCGCATCCGCAGCCGCCCAAACACCCGCACAACGCGCCGCATCGAAAGCGCCCGCCGCTTCGTCGGCTACGGATCTGCTCAAGAGCACTTACGGGCAATGGCAAGCGGTGGAGAACAGCGCGCTGGCGATCGTGGAGGTCGCGAATCTGCTCACGCTGCCGGGACGCAAGTGCTCGAACGGCCGCGACGTGCCCGTCCGGAACGCCGACTGGTCGAAGTTCGTCCAGCAACTCCGCGCCGCGGGCCTGGAAGCGTACAAGGCCGCGCAATCGAAGAACACCGACAACATCCTGATGGCGGCGGAACCGCTGACGATGGCGTGTTCGAGCTGTCACGACAAGTATCGCGAGAAGCCCGACTTGGCCGATCGCTGCAAGTAAAGTGGTCCAGCGTTAGAAACGAAAACGATAGCGCACTGACGCGATGAACTGGCGTGGCTCGTTGAAGTGCGTCCCGGCGAACGAGCTGTCCCGTCCATACAGGAAGCGGCTGTTGGATATGTTGAGCGCCGAGACCGTAAGGGAAAGCCGCTCGCCGAGGGACTTGCCGATCGAAATATCAGCCGAGCTGTGCGCCGGCAGATGCTGGGGACCGTCGCCGTCCAGGAAGCCGGAGCCGAATACGTAGTTGGCGTTTAGCCAGGCGTGCCATGGAAGCGTCACCTCGCCGCCGGTGGTCAGCGTGTGACGTTGATCGTGATCGATGTAGAAGAATCCTTCTGAGGGCGCCGCGAAGTCAGTCAAGCCGCCGGTCACCAGACCTTGCCCCTTCACCACCTGGTTGGAATACGCCAGATGCAGATGCAGGCGCCGATACACCGCCGGCGAACGCACCACGGCCTCCCATCCGCGAACCGTGACGCTTTCGATGGTCAGCGGAAGAGTGATGTTGGAATTTCCGAGCACCTGGTGATCGGAAAAATTCCGGGCGGCGGTGCGGAAATGATCCAAGTCCACAACCCAGCCGCGTAGCGGGATGCTCACTCCAATCTCATGCTGCTGATCGCGCTCGCCATGCACCGGCAGAAACCCGATGCCCTGCTGCAATGCAAAGCCCAGCACGGGCCCCGCAATCGTCTCGAGTGGCGGAGGCTGGTAATACAAACCGAAAAATCCACGCAGCACCCAGTTGATGCGCGGCACCAGGATCGAGGCACCGATGCGCGGATCGGCGGCGTTCTCGTTGACCTCGCCCGAAAAATGCGACAGCCGGAGACCGCCGTTCAAGGTAAGCCACTTCCACGGTTTGTACTGCTCATCGACGAACGCCGACGCCACGCCGCCCGTCACCGGCTCATTTTCCGTGATCGAAAGGCCATGTTGGTCGGCGAGCCCGAACACGCGCTCGTCATGTTCGCGGAATCCGTAGACGCCAACCGTGAAGTTGTGATCGCCGTGCACAATGCCGAGTGACGCCTGCGCGCCGACGTATTGAGACGCCCGGTGATCGGAGGTGATCAGCGGATCGTTCACGCCACCGGTGTACTCGGCGCGATTGTAATGATACAGCGGCGACACCGTCAACAGCATGCCTGGAGTCAAAGTGCGGACCCACGAAAAATTGAGGAACGAGTCGACCTCCTGGTCGACGTCGCGGATGCCGGTGGCCTGATCCTCAAGCGTATTCGGGACCTGATAAAAGTCTTTGCGCAACGAAGCGGCCAACCGAAGCTGATCGCGGTCCGTGAGGTTGTAGCTGAGACTAGTGAAACCCGCGAGTCCGCTGCCCTGGTTGTGAATCACCTGCTCGGTGGGTGGCTCGAGGCCGAGATCCGTGCGGTTGCCCGTCACGCTGCCGTAATAGGCGAACTTGTCGCTGTGCCCGCCGAAGCTCAACTGATCGTTGGTCTGATGCTGGCTGCCGTAACTCATCGTCAGCTCGGCCTCGCGATTGCTGAATTCGAAGCCCGAGCGCGGAATGATGTTGATCATCCCGTAAGTGCGATCGCCGTACTTCGAAGAATACCCGCCGCGCGAAACTTCGACGGTCTCCATGTCCTTGGGATCCATGGCGCGCCCGACATTGCTCGAGATGTTGGTGTTGGGAACGGGAACGCCATCCACCAGCCAGCTCACTTGGTGTCCGCCGCGCATGTGCAGGTGGTCGTGCAGCAGATAGGATCCAGGAACGAAGTCGGTGATGAACGCGAGACTGCTGGTGCGTTCGGCGCCGGGCGTGTGTTGAATCTCCAGCTCGTTCACCATCACCGGCGGACTGGACGATTCCGGGTTGGTGGCTTGCAGCACGCCGGTGACTTCGACGCTGGACGTCACGGCGCTCACTTGCAGAGTGAATTTCAGCACCGGAGCGCTGCCGATGGTCACGGTCAGCAACTGGCTGGCGGTCTGAAAGCCGGGCTGTTCCACCTGGATGGTGTAGGCGCCGGCGGGAACTGCTGAGAGCGTGAATGCGCCGGCGTTATCAGTGACGGTATGTTGCTGGAAGGCTGAAACCTGGGACTTGAGGGAAATTGCCGCACCCACAATTGCGCCATGCTGCGGATCCTCGACCGTTCCGCGCACCGTTCCGAAGATCTGCGCGTGGCAGATTCCCGCTGCGAGCGTTAGCGCACACGCATATACCAGAATCCGGCGCGGATTAAGGTCCCTCACCATCTCACACCAAACTATCGTTAAGGCAATCTGGAGGCCAGATATCTTTTGGCCATATTTTGAGCCGCTTACGAGCTGGGCGCTAGAATGAAGGAAAGCAAGTCCATGATCCCAAGGATCTTACGCCTGGGTCCGGCAGCCGCGCTGTTTTGGTCGGCAGTCCTGATCGCCGCCATCGCCATCTGCGATTGGAAGGTGGTTTTTAATGCCACCCTGGGATTCCTCTACATGTTTCCGCTGATCCTGCTAGGCGCGGTGCTGCGCCGGTGGTGGCAAATCCTGATCGTTGCGGTGTTCTGCACTTGGTTGTCGCATTGGCTGGATCCATTTTCGATGGACCTGCAGGTACCGCGTGACATCCTGATCTTTCTCACGCTCGCCACCACCGGGCTTCTTTCGCACGGCGTGTCGCGCAGCTACCGGCGGGTCGAGAAGGAAGTTGTGGCGCGGCGCTCGGCTGAAGAGCAACTCGAGTTTTTGATCGCTAGCAGCCCCGCGGCGGTTCTCACCATGACCGCGGACGGCGAGATTCTGCTCGCAAACCCCGCCGCGCATCGCATGTTCGGAGTGCCGGCCGCATCGCTGCCCGGGCGCAGAATCACCCGCTACATTCCGGCCCTCGGATCGGTGCCGTCGATCGAGGAGTCCGATAAGATTTTCCGCACCGAGATGCAGACCCGCGGCCAGCGCGAGAACGGCGACGTATTTCTGGCCGACGTGTTCTTCTCCACCTACAGCACCGGCGCGGGTCCTCGACTCGCGGCGCTGTTGGTGGATGCGTCAGAGCATCTCCGGGAGCGCGAGGAGGCGAGCCTCCAGCAGCTTCTTGCCGGTTCGCGAATCCTGGTCGCTGCGGTATCGCACGAAGTCCGCAATGTGTGCGGCGCCATCGCGGTGATGCACGAGAACCTCGGCCGCAACGGATCCATGACCGGCAATAAAGATTTCGAGGCGCTGGGATCGCTGGTGGAGACGCTGTCCAAGATCGCGTCGCTCGAACTGAAGCAAAGCGCACGCAGCGCCCGCAGCGCAGAGCCGAGCCTGGTGGACCTTCGCGAGGTGCTCACCGATTTGCGGATCGTGCTGGAGCCGTATTGCGAGGAATTCGAAATCGAGCTGCAACTGAGGGTGCCTG
The DNA here is from genome assembly GCA_963792065.1 of Terriglobia bacterium. Lineage (GTDB taxonomy): Bacteria > Acidobacteriota > Terriglobia > Bryobacterales > Bryobacteraceae > Palsa-89. The sequence goes on along the minus strand of CAWBUU010000001.1, from coordinate 1,960,905 downwards.
CCGAGCTGCCGCTGGTGCAGGCCGATCGCCAGAGCCTGCTGCAGGTGTTGCTCAACCTGACCAAGAACAGCCAGCGCGCCATGGAATCGGTGGACCGGAAGCTGATCGACATCTCGGTGGAGACGCGCAAGGACGGCGTTTCGATTCGCATCACCGACAGCGGCCCGGGCATTCCGCCGGGGCAGAAGCTGTTCCAACCGCTGCAAAAGGGCGCCGATACGACGGGACTCGGGCTGTACTTGTCGCGCGCCTTCATGCGATCATTTCGCGGAGACCTGCGGCACGATCCCGCGCATCCGGGCTGTTCTTTCGTTCTGGAGCTGGCGGCTGCCGCGAGCGAGCGCGAAAAGACCGATTCAGCCACTGCCGACGATGCCGCCCATAAAGCTATTACTGCTTGACGACCACATTCTTTTCCGCGAGGGATTGAGCCGGCTGCTGGTGTCGGAGCCGGACTTCGAAACCGTGGCGATGTGCGGGACGCCGGCCGAGGCTCTGGAAGTTTTGGCGCGTTCGACCGTCGACATTGTGCTGCTGGATTTCGACCTCGAAGATGACACCGGCACGCGCTTCATGTCGGCGGCCAAGGCGGCCGGGTATCGCGGCAAGATCCTGATGGTGACGGCGGGTATGAACGAGTTGGATTCCGCGCTCGCCTGGAGCCTGGGGATCTCCGGAATTTTTCTGAAGCACAGCTCGCCCGCCACGCTGCTGGAAGCCATCCGGACCGTAGCGGCAGGAGGCCAGTGGATCGATCCGAAAGCGACTCCGCCGATTGCGGGTACGGCCAGCCAGCCAACCGCCGCCGATGCCACGGGCCACCTGACGCCGCGCGAGCAGCAGGTGCTGCGCAGCCTGTTCGAAGGACTCTCGAACAAAGAGATCGCGCACCAGATCGGCGTGTCGCTGAGCTCGGTGAAGGCCACGCTGCAGCACCTGTTCGAGAAGACCGGCGTCCGGACGCGCAGCCAACTGGTGCGCATCGCGATCGAACGGTCGCTCGAAGGCAAGGCCGAGTATTTGCGAAAATGAGCCGAGCATGAACACGCGCGCCACCACGCTGTACCCATTCGTGCCCTCGGGTCCGCATTTCGAGCGATCGCTCGAGTTCTTCATCGCGCTGGGCTTCGAGAAAGCGTGGCGGGATGGCGGCCTGGCGGGCCTGCGCTTCGGTGGCGCCTACTTCCTGCTGCAGGACATCAACGTGCCGGAGTGGCAATCGAACCAGATGATCGTGTTCGAGGTGGCGGACCTGGACGGCTACTGGTCCGAACTCGAGACCAAAGACCTGGAGCGATCGTTCGGCGTGAAGCTCCGGCCGCCGACGGAGTTTCCGTGGGGCCGCGAAATCCACATCATCGATCCGGGCGGCGTTTGCTGGCATGTGCGCCAGAGCGCCGCCGGAATGAGACCGGCCTAGTTACTTCGCCGTCGCCTTCACTTCTTCCGGCGTGCCGAATATCTTCTCGTCGATCGGCACGTTGGTCTTGATGTCGTTCAACTGAATGGCGTCGCGGCCATCCAGCCACGCGAAGGTCACGCGGAACGGCATCTTCACGCCGTTGACGCTGCGATAGTCGCCGAAATCCATCTGGGTGGGCACACGGCCGATGGGCGACGGCGCATAACGCACCGTGCGCAGCAGCAGGCCGGTTTCCTGGTCGAAGTACATGGTCACGTAGGTGGTGTTCGGAGCGGTCCCCTGTCTTCCCTGGACCACGTTCACTACGCGATCCTTGCCGATACCTTCGGCCGTGGTACTTGAGGTTTGGGACGAAGGGCCGGGCAGGTCGCTAATCGTGGTCGGTAAGCTGGTCACCAGATTCGACAGCACCGTCTTGATCTGTCCCGGGAAGGACATCTCCGCGTCGACTTTGGCTCCCGCCAATTCTCCGCCGAACGTCTCATACTGACCCAAGATGGTGAGCGGCGTCTTGATCCAGCCAGCTTTACCGTTGTAGGTGCGAATGCTCTCACCGCGGCCCGTGGCTGCCTCGAACTGGATGTACGTGGTTCGGTGATCCGGGTATTTCGCGTAGATGTGGACCTTGCCGCCGCCGCCGAATCCGCCGAACCCGACGCTGGTGCCGGTGGCGACGTAGCTCTTGATCGCGGCCAGCTTCTGGGCGCCGCCAATCGCGTTGATGTACTTGTCGATGATCTCGGCCGCGGGAGGCTGTCCGGGCATTTGGGACAGGATGTCATCCATTTCCTGAGGTCCCGGTCCGTAGATGAACTCCATGGCCGGCGTGGTGGATGGACGATCGCGCCCGTGATGGCAAGTCCAGCAGGAGACCATCCGGCGTCCGCCGAAGTTCTCTTTGTTGATCTTCTCAACCATGAAAGTCATCCGGCGCGCTGTATTCTTTTTCGGGTTGTCCGCGGCCCAATTCACCGTGTCGGTGCCGGCTCCGATGTGACATTCGGAGCAGTCGAAGCCTACGGCTGCCGACATCACGCCCATGGTGCCCAGAAAATCGTCGACAGTGATGCCCTTGAGCGCTTGAACGTTCTTGAAAACTTCTTCCGCCATGGGCGTCTTGGCTTGGGACTTAGCCGGAGGCGCCATCCCGGCGAGCCAGATAAGCGTCATGACCGCGACCGACAGGAGCAGTCGCATCGAACGGAATTTCATGGTTGCTCCCTTCCTTGTGCAATCCGTTGCCGAGGCAATCCGGTACAGGTGTAGCCGAACAAATATTCTATACCAACAAGAAACGACGACCGCAAACTTGCCAGCGTTACTTTCGTTTCGCTTTTGCCCGGGCTGCACCCGCCGCGCCGGCTCCAAAAAGCTTCAAGTCGATGGCGCCGCCCATAGCTTCGTAGCCCGCATCGTTGGGGTGCAAGTGGTCGCCGGAATCGTAAGCCATCTGGATCTTCGTGGGATTCTTCGGGTCGCGAACCACGGCGTCGAAGTCGATCACGCCGTCGTAGACCTTCTGGCTGCGCATCCATGTATTAAAGGCCTCGCGCTTGGTTTCACCGGCCGGGCTGAAATACGCCGCGCCTTCGAACGGCGTCAGCGTGCAGCCGTAGATTTTCAAGCCATGGGCGTGCGCACGTTCGACAATCTGTTCATGAGCCGCGATCAGGTCTTCGGCCGACGGGCCGGGCCCTCACGCGCCATTCCGATATCGTTGATGCCCTCCAGCACCACGACGTGGGTCACACCGGTCTGCGCGAGCACGTCGCGATCGAAGCGAGCGAGCGCGTTGATGCCGAACGGAACGATCGCCTCGGTGAGCAGCCGATTGCCGGCGATGGCCTGGTTCAAAATGCCGTGCGCGTCGCCGGGCTTGGCGAGCAGCCGCTTGGCGAGATGATCGGGCCAGCGGTTGTTGGTGTTGGCAGTGGATCGCGTGCCGTCGGTGATTGAATCGCCGAACGTAACGATCGCGCCCACCTGCGGAGCCGCCGTCACTTCCACGCGCTCCAGGAAGAACCACGAGGGAGTGGTTCCCTTCACGGGAAAATCGGCCGCGCCGGCGTGATTGCCCGTATCGGAAATATAGTTGGTCTGATTGGCGCCGCCGTGGGTGGTCAGCGTCGCGCCCGTCAGTTCCTGCGGCAGGTAGAGATCGACCACCAGGTCCGACATCGGAGCCACCGCCAGGCTCACTGGATCGCTGAACATCTCGGCGCCGGTGGGAATCGTGACCGACGTGCGTCCGCCGAAGGTAAGGGGGTGCGCGGAACCGGCCGCGATCTTTGCGTCTTGGTCATGCAACGCGACGTCCGCTGCGTCCACTTGGAGCGGCGCGGCGCCGAATACGTTGCTCAGCACGACGCGCGCCCGCTGTCCGCCCAGGCTCACATGAACGATCTGCCGCAGTGTCTGGTTGTTGAGTTCGAACCGCGGGCCGCCGCGTCCGGCCGGAGCTGCCGTCGCCGCGGATGCCGGGGCCGGGCGAACAACGACAGCCGTGCTCCAGGTTCCGACCCAATGGTCCTGCGCGAAAGAAAACGGAGCCAGCGCGACGAGCGACGCCGCGAGACAAACGACGATCAGAGATCGGCTACAAAGCCGCTGCCAATTTGACATAGCCATGATGATGGCGCGTTCGAAGTCGTCTGTCAAATAGCGGAGCTGTAAGCGGGCGATCGACCACTCAGAGTCACGCCAGAAATGCAAAGAGCGGCTGCCCAGACAGCCGCTCAAGCAAAGTCGTATTAACGGCGGACGTACATCCATTCCTCCTGCCGACGCACAGAAGCGTCAACCAGAAGTCAGACGCGCCCGCCAGGATTTCGCGGAAACGCTGCTATTTCTTTTCTTCGTCCGGCGCTCCAGTGCCCTGCGAACCGAGGAACAGCTTTTGCCCGTTCGGCAGCGTGATGTCGCGGCCGTTAGCGCGCAGCGAACCGTCCTTGGACTGGTAACCGTCGATGACCACTTCGGTGCCCAGCGCGATGGTGTTCTTGTTGAAACCGCGGCGCAGCAGTACGTTCGGGCTGCCAGCCTCGAACATCCAGTTCTGCGTGGTCCCGTCGGCGGCCTTCACGTCCACGTGAATCCAGGAGTGCGGATTGATCAGTTCCACCTTGGTGACCTTGCCGGTGAAGTGCACCGGACGCTTGGCGTCAAATTCCGCCGCGAATGCGTGATGCGCCCACGCCGGCACACCAGCCACAAACATAGTTGCGCTGGCAACTACAACAGCTAACATTGCTCTCATTTTCAGAGGTTCTCCTTACTTGTTCTATCTTACCTTAACTCACTACTTTTGGAGGGCCGCATCGGCCTTCCGCGCCCCGCCCAGAATGTCCGGCATGGCGTAATTTCCTTCATGGCAAGCGTATTCGTAGATCGGACCCGACGTGGCCAGGAACGGATATTCGGCCGTCCACGGCTTGGTAAAGGTCTCCGGATCGTCGATGGTAAACCGGTACAGGATGGTTCCCGGATCGACGCGCGTGAAGCGCTCGACGATGTGCATGTTCTGGCTGGAGCCGCGGTAGCTGGTCTTGTCGGTGAAATTCGTGGTGTCCACCACCAGGGTGTCGCCTTCCCAATGGCCGATGGAGTCGCCCAGCCACAGCCGGACGTTGGACGGCAGATGCTCCGTGCGATCCATATGGATGTGCCGGAGGTCGTGCACCATCTCCACCAGAATCATGACGTCGCGTGCGCTCTGCACGATCTGATAGTTGTTGTTATAGAGCACTGGCATCATGGGCGGCCCGGACGTCGAGCCGAACCCGAGAATGCAGCGCTCGCCGAGCGGCCGGTCCTGCACGCTGTCGAAACGATTGCGGACGCGACTGGCGTTGCGCTTGCGAGCCTCCGCCGTGATGGCGGGAATCTTCCCGTCCGCTGGATCGATGATCAGCGACGTGCGCTTCGCTCCGTCCACTCTCGCCAGCTCGGTTCCCCGGTCGAAAAACAGCGCATTGTAGGCATGATCGCGGTCGCGTTCGGCGTCCGAGCTGCGCTGATCGCCATACAGGTTCTGGTTGTTCGGGTTTTCGAACTTCGCCGCCTCGGCATCCGACACCGTCAGCTTGCCGGCAAATTGCGGCGGCCGCTCGAGCGGTGTGATGGTAGCGTTGGTCCAGATGCCCTGGAGGTCGGGATGGCCGTCCGCCAGTCGCGGCATGCTGAAGGCCGTCTTTCTAGCCGGCGCCTGCGCGCCGAGCGGAGCCGCGACCAGAACCGCCGCAGCGGCCAGCAATGCGAAATGTTTCAGGCCCATCCGGACCTCCTCGGTTACTTCTTACTGCTACTTCTTCCGGAACTTGCCGTACATCAACTCTTCCACAAACTCGACGCACTTGAATTCGACGAGCTGCGCGTTCTTCTCGGCATGCTTGTACAGCGGCATGCTGATCTTCCACGGCCGAGAGTACACCTTGGGGTCCGTGATGGTGGCTTCGTAGTTCAGGACGTTCGGCGCAACCGGCGTGTAACGCTCCACCACGTGCAGTTGATCGCTGTGATAGTCGCCCGCCCGGTCAAGCCAGGTGCGCTCGTCCATGCCAGTCACGTCCACCACCAACGTTTCGCCCTCCCAATGTCCGTACGACTGGCCCATCCAGGTGTCGATCGGAGCGGGCCCCGGGTCCTTTAGATAGATGTTACGGAACGCGCTGTCAAATTCATACGCGATCGCCAAGTACTTGTCGCTCTGGAAAATCTGGAACGGGTACGGCATATAAGTGGCGCGCGGGACGCCCGGCAGGTAACACTTCACCACCGGATCGAGAGTCAGGCGGTTTTCGTAGTTCGATTTCTTCTTCGCGGCCGCATCCGGCAGGTAGGGAATTTCGCCGCCTTCCACCACGCCGATACCGCCCGGCTCAGCCAGCAGTGTGCCGGCTTCCACGATCAGGCTTGCTTGCGCGGGATGAGCTTCCAGGTCCCATTCGGCAGTGTTCATCGCCTGCCAGATTCCATTCAAGTCCGGGTGCCCGTCGGGCGCGCGAGGCGCACGATACGCTTGACCGGCCGCCGGCATGATAGCCAGCGAGAGCATGGTGAATGCGCCGGCAATCCCTAGAACGATTCTTCTCATCTGTTCGATCCCTCCACACAAGACTTGGTGCGCTACGGAGCGCGATCGCCCAGCCACGCCCGATGTAAGTCCGGTGTGCCGATTTTGACATGATGTCCATCGGAACGTCAAGGGCGATTCATGGCCGGGCAAAACCGATCCCGCGCGTTGCCTCGCTCAGGCCCCCAGGCATGATAAACTGCTGTCGATCGGTCGAGCGTTGTCGGTTCCGCCGCAACGCACAGGAGGCGTGATGCGGGCAATCGGTTTAACTTTCTTTTCGGCAGCGGCTTTGTTCCTGGGCGCGGCGTCGGCGCAGGCCCCCACGTACGAGAACGTCGGCAGCATGAGCCAGTTGATGATTCACATCATCTACCCGGCCTCGGATGCGCTGTTCTACATCGAACGCGAACCCCCCAAGACTGACACGCAGTGGAACGTGGTCCGCGGGGACGCTCTGATGGTGGCCGAGGCGGGCAACCTTTTGATGATGCCCGGCCGCGCGCGCGACGACGAGTGGAACAAAGACGCCAAGCTGATGGTGGAGGCTGGAAAGGCGGCTTACAAGGCCGCGCTGGCGAAAGACATGGACGGTATCCTGGCGCTCAACGACCAGCTCACGGCCTCGTGCACCACGTGTCATTTCAAGTACCGGCCGGGCTACGGCAAGCGAACGCCGCTGGCGCAGTAGGGCGCTACTCGCCGCGCCACAATTCGGCGAGACGGGCAGCGTTCGCGCGACCTTGAGCGAGTCCCGCTTTGGCTGCGCCCGGACGCCGCCGGAAGTCCATCAGGTTGATGCCGAACGCTTCGAGGCTCGGCGAATCCGGAGCGATCAGCTCCACGCGGCTGCCGCTTTGTCGAACCGCGTCGAGATCCGCATCCAGACGCCGGCGAAACAATTCCGCCATTCCCGTAGCCGTTGCGCCCGCCGTCACCGCCACGACGAACACGATACCGTAGCCCTTGGCGACATCGGCGTTGGTCGCCGATCGCATGCCGCCGTCCATGTAGCGCCGCCCGTTGATCGTGACGGGCGGATACACGCCGGGAACGCTGCAACTGGATGCCACCGCACGCGCCAGACTGATGCGCGACTCCTTGTTCCACACCGCGAAGCTGCCGTCGGCCGTGTCCACCGCCGTGCACGCAAACGAATGCTCCGGCCAGGCGCCATCTGGGAAATCGCGAATCGCGTGGCCGAAGCTCGCGATGAACTGGTCCTCGCTCATGGTCGACGCTTTGAGCGCCCAGGCTCCCAAGCCAGCGCGCGCTTCTTCGGGCTTACCTGTGCCTGACATCGCTTCCTGCATTTTCGTGATGAGCCCAGACAAATCCGGTGGCGTTGCACCGAGCGACTGGCTCGGCGACGGAGGCTGATGATCTTCGGAGAGGAATGGCGCTGCCAGTCCGACGACCGGGCGCCCCATCGCGACCTGCGCGCCGACCACCGATCCCGCCGACGTCCCCAGAATGAAATCGGCTTCCGACAAATCCAGGCCGGCTTCCGCCAATCCCGACAGCAGCCCCGATTCCCAGGCGATGCCGACCGGGCCTCCGCCGCCCAGCACCAGTGCACGAGTCTTCATCTCAGAGCGTCGACAGCCCTTCGGTCAGCTCGATGCGCGTGCCCACCGGGTCAATGATGAACGCGATCTTCAATCCGCCGAGCTGCGGGATCTCGCGGTACGCCATGTCGAACGTTACGCCATCCGCCGCAAGCTTCTTGCAGAACGCTTCCAGGCCCACCACCTCGAATCCGATGTGATCGAGCGAACGGCCTTTGGTCGGCGCGGCAGCACTTTCGGCCTTGAGGAAGTCCACTTCGCCGCCAGGAATCATCGCCGCCGGGAAATTCCCGCGCTTGCCGGCCGTCGCGCCGAACGTCTTGATGTACCACTGGCGCAGGCTTTCCTGATCAGTCGTGGCGATATGAATATGATGGAACGCGATCGGAGTCTTGAGCGACGCATCTTCGGTGAATTCCACGCGCACCTTTTCAGGGAACACGGCGATGAACTGCTTGTTCTCGGGCCGATCCATGGCGAACGTGATTCCGGCGGCCGTGAGCTTCGCCTTGACGTCGGCGGCGTTCTTCACCAGAAAACCGAAATGATTTACGGTGGAACCGTCCGAGCCATCGGCCGGCGCCGTGCGAGCCTTCTGGAGCACGATGAACACGCCCGGCAGCTTCAGCGCTTCGAGGGATCCGGCGTGCGTCACTTCGGCGCCTAGAATGTCGACCCACAATTTCTTCTGGGCTTCCGGATCGCCCAGGATCATGTGCACGTGTCCAACGGAGACGCCGCTGCCATTGGGACCAGCCGTCTGAGCAAACAGGGAAGCGGCCGAAGCCGCGAGAAGAATGAGCCAGCGCATGCGAGCTAGGCTAGCACGATTCCGGGCCGGCAAGCTCCGCGGAGTCTTGCTACACTAATAGTCACACAGAGCGTTGTGTAGACATGCCAACCAACTTAGACCTGGACGACAAATTGATCGAGACCGCGCGCAAGATCGGTCGCCACAAAACCAAGAAAGAGGCCGTCACCGCGGCCTTATCGGAATACATCGATCATCGCAAAAGACTGGAGATTCTTTCTTTGTTCGGCACGATCGACTTCGACCCCGCCTACGACTATAAGGCGGAACGCCGCCGGAAGCGCTAGTGCCGGTCCTGGTCGACACGAATATCTGGTCGCTGTCCCTGCGCCGTTCCAAGGCCAAATTGAGCATCCATGAAACGGGCTTGTCCGTCAGCCTGGGCGATCTCATTCGCGAAGATCGAGCGCGACTCATCGGTCCGATCCGTCAGGAAATCCTTTCAGGAACCCGGGAGACAGAGCAGTTCGAACGCGTCCGGAAGTACCTCCGAGCATTTCGCGACGAACCGTTGGCCGAAGCCGATTACGAACACGCCGCACAGTGCCATAATCAATGCCGCGCGCGCGGCATCTCCGGCTCGGGCACCGATTTCCTCATGTGCGCGGTCGCGCTCGATCGCGGCTGGGAAATCTTCACAGCCGATCGCGACTTTGCAAGTTATGCGGCTGTCTTGCCTGTGCGGCTCTTCCCCGTACGGTAATCGCACGGCCAAAAACTCACGGCGCCGACGGCGGCGGAACTCGCCGCTTGGTGGCCTGCTCGAACGAGTACGCCAGCTCGATCAAGCGTGGTTCGCTGCACGCCATGCCGGTGAAGCTGACGCCGAACGGCGACGGCTTCGCATTGAAGCCGTCCGGGAACGGCGGCATCGGCGCGTTCGGCACCATCGCGAACGGAACGATGACAGTCGGGTAGCCCGGCTTGGCCGCGATCGCCGCGCCGCTCGGACCCGGGAACAGCAGCGCGTCCAGATTGTTCGCCTTCATCACCTCGTCGATGCCGTGCGTGGCCGAGAGCGCGATGTCCCTGGCGCGGTCGGCTTCGTAGCGCGCGCGGTCCGCCCGCACGTCCATCTCGTCCGAGATGTCCAGGTTCGACTGGCCGAACCGGATCGCGCCGGACTTGGTGTGCGTGATGTTCCACTCGCGCAGCTCGGTGAGCGTCTTCACCGGCGCCGACGGGCCGAGCGACTCAAGCCACTTGTTGAAGTCGCGCTTCATGCCGTACTTCAGAACGACGGAGCAATCCGCATCTCGGCCTTTCGAATCGCTCGCGCCGGAGCAGGTGTTCCAGAGCAGAAGATTCGCCGCCGGGTCCTTGGTGACGATGCTGGGGATGTCGGCCGGATCGACGATGATCGCGCCCTGCTTCTTCAGAACGTCGATCGCTTCGGCCATCGCCTTGGCCTGCTCCGCGTTCAGACCTCCGCGCGGTCTGTTCGAGCCGGGCGGCGTGACTCGATCGTAGTAGAACGCGCGCGGGATGCCGATGCGCGCGCCCTTCAGCCCGTCGGCGCTCAGGAATCGCGTGTAGTCGCGGCCCGGCGGCGGCGTGCACTTTGACGTCGCGGGATCGTTCGGATCCGGCGCGGCTCCTTCGAGCGCGCCAGAACAATCGCCGCGTCGGTCACGCTCTTCGCCATCGGCCCGGGCGTGTCCTGATCGGCGGTGATCGGAATCACGCCGTAGCGGCTGATGCGCCCGACCGTCGGCTTGATGCCGACGAGCATGTTCTGGTTCGACGGGCTGAGAATCGATCCCGAGGTTTCGGTGCCGACGTTGGCCGCCCAGAAATTCGCCGCGGTGCCGATGCCCGAGCTCGATCCGCCGGTCTGCAGCGCCGGCCGCCCGTCGAAGGTGCCGTCGCGCGGATCGCGCCGCGGATCGTAGGGATTCATGCCGAAGCCGCCGACCGCGTTGTAGTTCGCCGGGCATCGGCGTCGGCGCGCCGGCCACCCAGTTGGCCAGCTCGGTCATGCCGGTCTTGGCGATGATGATCGCGCCGGCATCGCGCAGATTCTTGACCAGCGTCGCTTCGTACGGCGGAACGAATCCGTCGAACGCCAGCGCGCCTCCGGTGGTCGGCAGTCTGGTGGTCATGACGTTGTCCTTGAGCGCGACCGGGATGCCGTGCAGCGGCCCGCGCACGCGGCCCTGCGCGCGCTCGCGATCCAGCGCGTCGGCCTCCTCGAGCGCGTTCGGATTCACGGTGATGGCGGCGTGCAGCTTGTCCTCGTACGTCGCGATGCGCACCAGGTACTGCGTCACGATCTCGCGCGACGTGACCTTGTGATGCTCAAGCGCCGCGCGCATTTCGGGAATGCTCGACTCGACCACGGTAAAGGCCGGCTGTGCGAAGATAGCGGGACTGAGCAGACCGATGGCTAGGAGAAGTTTTGAACCCATCGCTGCCTATTTTACTATCAGGACGCACAGAAATCGGACCAATGGAACCGCGCATGCCGGACGTTGTGACTCCGCTCAACATCGAAGAAGTTTTCGCGAACATCCGCACGATCGCGGCCGGCGACAAAGGACAAGGCGGGCTGGTGATCCTTCGCCCGAACCGGCGCTACCTGTCGGTGCGGCCGATGACCGAGACCGTGGAGTTAAAGAAATTCATCGAGGGTCTGGAGAAGCTGATTCCGTCCGGCGCCCAGCGGCATATCGCGGTGATCAGTTACACCGAGTTCCCTGGCGCGGACGACGCGCCCAACATCGCTGAGGCCAACCAGTCCATTCCATTCTTCGCGCTCCTGATGGGCCTGAGCTATCTTGGCCATGCGGTGTGGGTCTTCGAGGGACATCCTTCGGCGTTCGCCGCCGGTTGCCGCGACGCCGACGTGCTGCTGGTGGACAGCGCTATGCTGCCGTTCCTTCAAGCCGATTGGCAGGATGCAGCCGCAGGCGTGATGCGAAACGCGAACGTGCTGGTGCACAATCGCGAAAATTTTCAACTGCTGATTGCGCGACGCGTCGGCATGAGCGACGCGCGTCTCGAGTTCGCCGATCAGCCGCCGAAGCGCTCGTAGCGCCGAATCGCCGTTGCATGTCCGGTATTCGGATCCACGGTCACGATGGCGGCATGCAGTTCGGCGCCGCTCTTGGCGCTGTCCAGGCGAATCGGCATGGCGGTGAGAAATCGCCGCAGCGCGAGGTTCTTGTCCGAGCCGATCACCGAATCGTAGGGGCCGGTCATGCCGACATCGGTCAGATACGCGGTGCCGCCCGCGAGAACGCGCTCATCGGCTGTTGGAATGTGAGTGTGCGTGCCGAGCACAGCCGACACACGTCCATTCAGGTGCCAGCCCATGGCCATCTTCTCGCTGGTCAGCTCGGCATGAAAATCCACGAGCCGGACCTTCACCGAATCGTCGAGCGACGCGAGAATTTCGTCGATCGCGCGAAACGGGCAATCCGTGGCGGGCATGTGCGCGCGGCCCTGCAGGTCGATGACCGCGACCTCAACGCCGTTGCGCGCTTTCGCGACGTAGACGCCCTGGCCGGGCAGTTCCTTCGGATAATTGGCCGGCCGCACCAGCCGCGGCTGGCGCGGAAGATAATCGAAGATCTCCTTCTTGTCCCAAACATGATTGCCGGTGGTGAGTACATCGAGTCCCAGCGAGAACAGCTCTTCGGCGATGAGCGGCGTGACTCCAAAACCGCCCGCGGAATTTTCCGCGTTGGCGATGGCGAGCGAGATTTTTTCGACCGTGATGATTTCCTGCAAGTAGCGCGCGACGAGACCGCGTCCGGTGGAGGCGAATATGTCGCCGATAAAAAGAATATTCATGTAGCGGGGCGAGGCAGGAAAAAGGAGCGAGCCACACCAGTGAATCGGCCCCGTCCTTGACCCCAGAACTCAACAGGGGCGGAGTCCCCCGAGCGCCTTCAGGCTTCTCCATGGCAGCCGGGCCGCCGGAGCTTGCACACCAACGCTTAAGACGAGTCGGACCCCAAGACAATTGACTGTCGGATCAATTATAGGTAGCCGATCCAAAAACGACCGGTTAGGTCGCTCCTGTGGCCATGATACCAGAAGGCGGTGTTTTCGCCTAGGAAAATTTGCCTATCTTGTTGATTCAACTTATCTTGTCTCGGTGCCGGTGGGAGGAAATCAGGTCTGGAACCCGCACAGATCGTCCACTCCGGTGTTGCCTCCGCACAGGACCAGGACGAGGCGGGAATCGGGGGTGAAACGGTCGCGCAGGCGGTCGGCGGCGGCGAGCGTGCAGGCTGCGGCTGGCTCAGTGAGGACCTTGGCGCGTTCCAGTAGAAAGCGCAGCGCGAGGACGGCTTCACGATCCGGAACCACGGTGACGCTTTCGAGATGCTTCTGGGAGAGCGCGAGCGTCGTGGCCGAAACAGCCGGCGCACCGAGCGTGCGGGCAATCGAAGTGATAGCTTCGAGCTGAACCGGTTGTCCGGCGGCCAGCGCCTGGGACATGGCGTCAGCGCCCTCGGTCTCGACACCCCAGAATCGCACCGACGGTTTCAGAGACTTGACGGCTGTGGCGACGCCACCGATGAATCCGCCGCCGCCGATGCTGGCGATGACGTCGGTCACCTCCGGAAGGTCTTCGACGATTTCGAGTCCGACGGTTCCCTGCCCCGCCATCACCAGAGGATCGTCGAAGGGATGAATGGAGGTCCAGCCGTCCTTCTCATAATCGGGGATCTTCTGGAAGGACACGGTGGAGTTGGGAAGCAGGACAACTTCGGCGCCATAGCCACGCGTGGCTTCCAGGTAGTTGCGCGGAGTCTTCTCCGGCATCAGGATCACTGAAGGCAGCCCGAGGCGAGTGGCGACATAGGCGACTGCCTGAGCGTGGTTGCCACCGCTGACGGCGACCAGTCCCCGGCCGCGTTGCTCGGGCGCGATGCTCAAGACCTTGTTGAATGCGCCGCGAGGCTTGAACGAGCCGGTCTTCTGGAACAGCTCGAGCTTCAGGTGGACTTGGCAGCCGAGCCGTTCGCTGAGAGTCGCGCTGGGGACCAGCGGGGTGCGCGATACGCGCCCGGCGATGCGCTGGCGCGCGTTCTGGATGTCGGCGAGTGTGATCAATTATTCTCCCAGGTCAGCTTTGATTTGTGCGGCAATGCGATTGGCGAAGGATTCGACGCGCTCGAGATCGGGTCCCTCCACCATGACGCGCGCCAGCGGCTCGGTGCCGGAGAAGCGGACCAACACGCGGCCGGAATCGCCGAATGACGATTCGGCGGCGCGGATCTCGGCGGCGACACGCGGCAACTGGTCCAAAGGCTTGCGTTCGCGCACGCGGACGTTGACCAGGCGCTGGGGGAAAACTTCGAGTTCGCTGGTGAGGGCGTCGAGCGTGGCGCCTTCGGCGAGCATCACCTCAAAGACGCGCAGCGCCGTGAGCATTCCGTCGCCGGTGGTGGCGTATTGATGAAAGATGATGTGGCCGGACTGTTCGCCGCCGAGCAGGACGTTGCGGCGAATCATTTCTTCAAGAACGTACTTGTCGCCTACCGGCGTGCGGATCATCTGGATGCCGTGCGAAGCGAGTGCGCGCTCGAGGCCGAGGTTCGACATTACAGTTGCAACCACCACGGGAGACGCGTCGCCATGCGCAAGCCGGCCCTGGCGTTTCAAGAAGCGGGCAGCGAGCAGGAGCACGGCGTCGCCGTCGACGATGCGGCCGCTGGAGGAGACGAACAAGGCGCGGTCAGCGTCTCCGTCGAAAGCGACACCGACGTCGGCGGATCGCGCGAGCACGGCGTCGCGCAAGGCTTCCAGGTGCAGAGAGCCGCAGTTCAGATTGATGTTGCGCCCGTCGGGAGAACAGTGGATGGCGTCGACGTGCGCGCCCAGGCGCGAGAACAACTCCGGCGCGAGCGACGAGGCGGAACCGTTGGCGCAGTCCGCGACGATGCGCATTCCGCCCAGGCCGCCGGGAAGTGTTGCGGCCAGGTGATCGACATAGGTGTTATCCAGATCCGCATCCACTTTGAGATCGGCGGGGGTTGATTCGCGGGTCTCGCGAAGCGCGAGGATTTCCGATTCGAGCTGTTCCTCCTGCTCGTCGGGCAGTTTGTAGCCGGTGTGGCCGATCAACTTGATGCCGTTGTCCTGGTACGGATTGTGCGACGCGGAGATCATGACACCGGCGGCGAACGGTCCGTGCTTGGCCAGGTAGGCAACGCCCGGCGTGGTGGTGACCCCAGCGAAATCCGTCTCGATTTTGTGCGTGGCCAGCCCGCCCGCAACTTCCGCCGCGAGCCACGCGCCGGATTCGCGAGTATCCATGCCGATGACGACGCGCGGCGCGGTGTGCGACTGCATGATCCAACTGCCCAACGCGGCGCCGACGGCATGCGCAGTATCGCGATCCAGCGGATAATTTCCGGCCACGCCACGGATTCCGTCGGTGCCGAAGAGGGTACGCGCCACCTATTTCGTTGCCTTCGAAGGAGTGTGCTGGAGCGTGACTTTGACGGTGATGTAGTTGGAGGACTCGATGCGGACCTGGGGATCGCCGACATTGACATGCGTGCGGAATTCCTTCTCGCTCACGACGCCGGTCAAGTCAATTGGATCGGTGCGCACGTTTTCGATGCCTGCGACTCGCTCCTCAGGACCGCGAATGCGGATCTTGTCCGGCATGATCGCTTGGTTCTGTATTTTGTAGCCGTCGGGAATCTTGACGTAATTCGGTTGGATGGGTACGTCGCGCGTGACCAGGCGGCCGAAGCTCAGCGTCACTTGCGAAGGAATGGCGCGATAGAAAACGACTCCGGACGGCAGGCTGACGTTCGAGTCGGTCAAGGTATAGGTGCGCTCGCCGGAGTGGGCGTCGGAAAGATCGAGGATCACGGCGACATCGGCAAGGTTGTCGCGCGACAGGCGCCCGGACTGCCCGCGGACTTCCAGGTGAACGCGGTCGGGCACGTTGGAAGTGAAGTCCAGATCCTCGGGCATGTTCTTAAACTCTACGGGAACCGAGAGCGATGTGGCCAGCTCGGGCTCGCGGGCCACGGCAACCCATAGTGCGACGGCCATCAGGAGCGCGAGCAGTTTCCAGCCCAGATTGTGCGTGAGTAGCTGCCTCATGGCTGATCGAAGGTGGATTCGTGAACGGCGGATGAGCGATGCGCGAGCGGCGGGGGGTTCTGCTTGTCACGCGGCTCGACGCCTTCAGCCAGAAGATGCTCGACGCGATCGAGTGGCAGGTCGAGTTGAATCTCTCCGAAGGCGGCGACGGAGATTCTTCCGGTTTCTTCGGAGACGACCACAGCCAGGCAATCGGATTCCTCGCTGATGCCGAGCGCGGCGCGATGGCGTGTACCGATTTCGGTGACCAGCAGCGGATTGGTGGTGAGCGGCAGGAAGCAGGCCGCGGAAACGATGCGGTCGCCTTGGACGATCACAGCGCCATCATGCAAGGAACCGCCGGGTTCGAAGATGGAGCACAGCAGATCGCGCGAGACCACGGCATCCAGATTGACGCCGCTTTCGGCGAAGGTGCGGAGACCGATCTTGCGCTCGACGACAATGAGCGCGCCGACCTTGCGCTGCGACAGGTCCGCGACGGCCAGCAGAATTTCCTGCGTGACCTCGCGGCGTTCCAGTTGACTGATACCGAGAAACGGCCGGCGGCCCAGGCGCATCAGCATGCGGCGCAGCTCGGTTTGAAACATCACGATCAGGGCGATGGCGGTGTAGGGGGCCAGGGTAGCGAGGATGGTGTGCAGTAGCGTCAGCCGGGCCCAGATGGCCGCGATGTAAATCAGGACCAGCATGACGAGGCCGATGGCCACGTGGACAGCGCGGCGGCCCTGAATCAGCAGAAGGAGTTGATAGATGAGGAACGCGACGATCAGGATGTCAATGGCGGCGGTGGGGCTGAGCCTTGGCAATTCCGAGAATAATGATGGGAGGAGGAATGCCATGCATTCATCATTATTGTAGCAAGGAGGGCCAAAAGGCCACGGCAAACGGAATTTTGCGCGAGGAGTTAGCGCACCGTAATCATGAGTCCCGGCGGCGTCACCGCATCGCCAATCTTGATCTCGAGCGGCACGGTTCCATGCACCCCGGGCGGAATCTCCACATTGACTTGCAAAACACCGGCCACAAATCCGGGCGCAGCGCCGGCGTAGGGAACATGGGCCTCCTGACCGTCGATCTGCACGGAAACCGGGAGCAGCGGTTTGGGAAACACAGTGCTATTCACCGTGCCGTCGGCGACGGCGGGATCGGTCTTTCCTTCGCCAGTCGCATAGATCACCAGAGTTCCCTCAGCGTCGGAGGGATTGCCCGACGAGTTTACGGTTCCATTGACATTGGTGATGGCGAATACACCCGGCGAAGAAGCGACCACCGGCAGCTCGACCGTATTGGTGAGCTTGCCCTGGATGTTGATCTGCAACTTAGTGGTTGCTTTTCCGGCCACCTCGTAGGGCACCACGCAGTTGACCTGGCCGGCGTTGACGAAGGTCAGCGCCGCCGCGACGCCGTCGAAAATCGCCTGGACACCCGCAATCGCGTTGGCGACTCGGCCGGAGGCATCGAGTTGCAAGCCTGCGCCGGCAGCGGGACCCAGGTTGATTCCCGGCCCCGAGTAGACGGTGACGATTTCGCCGGGCGCGACTCCACCCGCCAGGCCGGTGGCGCCGTTGACGACGCCTTCCTTCACAATTTGCACGGGCGTGAGTTGGCGGATCCGTTGGTTGTCTTCGTCGGTGACATAAGATGTTGCCCGCGCCGTCGACGGCCAGGTACACGGGCGTGCTCATGGTCGCGAGCGTCGCCAGCCCGCCGTCGCCTGAAAACCCGTTGGCGCCGGTACCGGCGATGGTGTCGATGATTCCGGTGACGGCGTCCACTTTTCGAATTCTTTCGCTGGCTGGCGACATAAATGTTTCCGGCGGCATCGACGGCCAGGCCGCCCGGAACCGGTATCGCCGCACCAGTGGCGGGGCCGCCGTCGCCGGCGAACGTCCCGCCGCCGTTGCCGGCTACGGTGGTCATGGTTCCATCGAGGGCAATCTTACGAATCGCGGTTGTTGGCCTGTCGGCAACGAAGAGGTTGCCCTTGCGCATCGACCGCCAGTTGCTGCGGGCTGATCTAATTGCACCGATGTGGCAGGACCGGATTCGCCCGAGAAACCGGGTTTTCCAGTGCCGGCAAAGGTATTGATAATTCCGGAACTGGTCACGCGGCGAATGCGCGCCGTAGCATCGTCGCTGATATAGACGTTGCCCTGGGCGTCGCCAATGACGGAGGAAGGCAGGTTCAATTGGGCCGCGGTGGCCGGGCCGCCGTCGCCGGCTGAACCGATGCCTCCACCTCCGGCGAACGGGCCGATGGTACCGGCAGGCGTGATTTCCGGATCACGGCGCCGATCTTCGATGCCACGTACAGGTTGCCAGGAGGATCCAGGCCAATGCCGTGCGGAGCTCCGATTTCCGCGTTCACCGCCAAACCGCCGTTGCCCGTGCTTCCGAACAGCCCGTTGCCGCCGGCGGTGGTGATGATGCGATCGGTTGAGACCTTCCTGACACGATTGTCAACTTGATCGGCAATGTAGAGGTTACCCGCAGCGTCGGACGCCACAGCCACGGGATCGAGCAGCGCCGCGGTGTCGGCGCGGACATTGTCGCCGAAGCCAGGAGTCGGCAAAGCGCCGGCAATGGTGTCAATGACTTTCTGTTGCGTTACGCGGCGCACCTGGCGAAGATACAGAAGCGGGAAGACGATGCTTCCCTGGTTGTCGATGGTGATAGAGGTCGGCACCGACAAGATGGCCTGAAGCGCGGATTGAGTGGTCACTGAATTACCGCCCCCGGCGAATGTGGAGATGATACCGGCGGTGTTCACCATGCGGATTCGCTGGTTGGTGGCGTCGGCGATGTACATGTTTCCAATCCCATCAAAGACGAGATCGGTAGGGAAGAAAAGCGAGGCCGAAGTCGCGGCTTGGCCGTCACCCTTGAAGGCGCCTGTCCCGTCGCCGGCGACG
Source organism: Terriglobia bacterium (assembly GCA_963792065.1). Lineage (GTDB taxonomy): Bacteria > Acidobacteriota > Terriglobia > Bryobacterales > Bryobacteraceae > Palsa-89. Next base: position 1,942,043 of record CAWBUU010000001.1, on the reverse strand, counting down.
GTTGAGATGGCGCCCTGCGGCGTTATCTTGCGAATCCGGTGATTGAGGAAGTCGGCCACAAACACGTTGCCCGTTCCGTCTACTCTGATCCCTTCCGGACCGTAGAGCATGGCGGAGAGCGCCGAGCCGTTGTCGCCCGAGAATCCCGGTTGGCCGTTACCCGCGATGAGTGTCACGGTGCCGTCCGGGCTGACCTTGCGCACGGTATTCGCAGAGTACTGGCTGACGTACAGAGTGCCGCCGGCGTCCACATCGACTCCGTAGGGACCATTCAGCGCCACAGCGGTGGAAATGAGTCCATCGGGCGTTACTTTGCGGACGCGCGAATTGGAATAGTCGCAGATGTAAAGATTGCGCTGCGCATCCACGGCCAGGTGGTGGGGATTGAATAGCATTGCCTGGGTGGCCGGCCCGCCATCGCCGCTGAAGCCCGGCAGGCCATTGCCCGCATAGACGGTGATGATGCCGGTGGGGGAGATTTGAAACACCTGCTGGTAATAGGAGTCGCTCACGTAGGTGTTGCCCGCGGAGTCGCTCGCAACTCCCTGCGGTTGAATCAGGCGAGCATTGATGGCGACGCCGCCGTTGGAAGCAAATTGCAATCGGCCGATCCCGGCGACGGTGGTGATGTTATAAAACTGCGCGAAGGCGAACGGAGCCAGCCAGAGAAACAACAGACAAGATTTCTTCATTGGAGGTACCTCCAAAAACGGGCTGTGTTCTAGCGTAGCATCGTGACGTCGAGACTGATCGCGGCAGGAGCGCTAGGGCCTGGCCCAGAATGCAAAGGCGACCGCGGCCAGCAGACACAGGAACGCCGCGGCATAGTTCCAGCGGAGCTTTTCACCGAGGTACAGGTAGGCGAAAGCGACAAACACGACGAGCGTGATGATTTCCTGGATGAGCTTGAGTTGAAAGCCGCTGAATCTTCCGTAGCCAAGGCGATTGGCAGGCACTTGCAAGCAGTACTCGCCCAGAGCGATCAGCCAACTGACAATGATGGCCATCCACAGTGGAGCCTGGCGGTGTTTGAGATGGCCATACCAGGCGAAGGTCATGAAGACATTTGAGGCGATCAGCAGGAGGACAGTGGGCATCGAAAGTGTCGTGCGGTCTACTTTGCCGCGCGCGTATCGGGGAGCGAATAGCTGAGCGCGATCGCCGCGTATCCGGTGGCCCATTCGGAAATCCACTGGTCGTGGGCGTAGGGGAATCCGCTTTCGAAGTACGGCTGGAACTTCGGCGCGCGGCTGGCGACGTGCCAGGATCCGTCGGAGGCTTGCGTCGACAGCAAGTACGCGACGCCTTTCTTGTAGGCCGCATCGGGGGCGGCGCCGGATTCCTTGAGCGCGTAGAGCGCGGTTCCGGTGGCATAGGCATCGGACTTGAAGTACTTCGTCTGGGCCCATCCGCCGTCGGCCTGCTGCAGCGCCAGCACGCGTTTGGCGGCGCGATCGATCGGCGCCCCGCTGATCCCGCCCACTTCAGGCCAAGTAACTGCATCACGGCGTCCTCGGTCGTCGACGGTTCGGCGGCCTGGAGCCAACCGGCGGCTCGCGCGATCCGCTGGTCGAATTCCGCCTTCCGGCCGGGTAGCGTGTAATCGCGAAGCGCGCGGATGCCGAGCGCGGTGGAGGAGATGAAGCTGTCGACAGTGGGTGGCCGCTCGATCCCCTTCACTCCCCAGTAGCCGTCGGCATGCTGTAAGGCTGCCACGCAGTGAACCATGGCGTCGATGGTGCGATCCGGCTCCACCCGTTCGGATGAAAGCCCGATCAGCGCCATCATCGCGATTTCTACCGCCGGAAGGTCCTGCCGCTCGAGGAGCGCTTCGGTTTGAGCGGCAAAAAACAAGCGCGTGGCCCGCGCAATCTCAGCCGCTGCCTGCTCGTCGACGTGAATACCCCGGGCGCGAACGCCCGCCACCGTCATGCTGGTGATATTGCCAGCATGACAGGAGATGCAACCGCCTTCGCGGAAAAATGACGCGGTGGTCTTTTGCAGAATCTCGACGCTCTTTTCGACAGCCGCGCGCGGATCGCGCTTGGCGTAAGCGACCGCGACCGGCGCCGCCTTGGATAGCTGGATGCCCTTCGAAGCAGTGCGGATCAACCGTAGAATCGCAGGATTCTGGAATTTGATGGCCCAATCGATCGCGGTTTCGCCGTCCTTCGATTTGGCGTCCATGGCGGGCGACTTGGCAAGCAACATCCGCACGATCTCTTCGTTCGGATGATCGGTGGCCACCGCCAGCATGATGGGAGTCATTCCCGCGCACATCGCGGGCGTTGACGTCGGCGCCGGCGTCCAAAAGCATCTGCACGGTCTCAGGACTGCCGGCGGTGACGGACACAAGCAGGGGCGTGAGACTGCCGATCGCGACGTTGCCGTTCTTAACCGTGCCGAACACCGGCGCAGCCTGAGCGTTGACATCGGCGCCGTTCGCCAGCAGCAGCTTGACTAGCTCCGCGTTGCCGTTCTGAGCCGCGCCGTCCAGGGCCGTGAGTCCCGCGAAGTGCTTTAGCCTTTGGCGACCGCGCCGTGCTCGATCAGCAGCTTGACGCTGGCAGTGTCGTTGGCGGCTGCCGATCGAATCAAGGCCGCGGATACGCCGGCGGGTCCGGGCGCCTTGGGATTCGCGCCGCGGTCCAGCATTAGGCGAATGACCTCGACGTTGCCGTCGTGCGCCGCCGCAATGAATAGGGGCGCGAAGCCCACCTTCGATCGCGCGTTCACGTTAGCGCCTTTGTCCAGCAGGAGCCGCACCTTTCGCGAGGTCGTTGGTGCACCACATGATCGCCGTGGAGTCGAAGCTGTTTTTCGCGTTGACGTCGGCGCCGGCAGCCAGAAGCTTCTTCATCGTGTCCAGGGAACCGACCGCGGCGGCGTACATGAGCGGCGTGTTTTCGCGCGAATCGCGCGCATTGACGTCGGCGCTGGAAATGAGCATGGCCAGCGCTGCTTGATTGTCGGAGCGGATGGCGTTGTAGAATTGTTCGCTCAGCGGCTGGGCAGCGTACAGCGCGCCGGCCAGACACAGGGCAAACAAAATTGAAGTATTCTTCAGCGATCGCATCAGGTTGCCTCCGGCTGGGGCAAGTTAGCTGCGAACGGATTCCCCAGCTTCGTGCCAGTATACATCGGCGATCAGGGGATCGCCACGGTTCCCTGGGCACTTGTTAAAGGATATCGCCGCCGATTGCTGCTGGTAGCCTCGGCATCCTCGATCCGGAAATGCGCTGTCTGGGATTGTGCATCGCCGCGTATCTTGAAATGAAATGTCGTGAAGACACCGTTGGCGATGGGCTGCGCATCGCCGGCCAGCGTGCAGAAATAGAGGTACTTTTGTTGCGGCAAAGCAGCGCACGGACTTATTCGATCCCTCGGTGGCGCCGGCGAGCTGGGGGCGGCCCTTCAACTCGGCGACCTCGGCGGGCACCACAAAAAGCCAGCTCAGCGCGATTGGTTCATCCCCCGGTTGCGACTGAAGGGCAAGGTCAACTCGAACGTCGGCTCCCGGCGATGCTCTCTCGGGCGCCGTCTGGAGTTCCAGCCGGATCATGGATGCACCGGCAGCGGAGGCAGCGTCGGTGTAAGCCCAGGTCTCGGGATTGGGAGGAGGCTTGAACTCATCGGTGCTGAAGATTCGGAAATCTTCGCCCGGTCCGGCCACCTGAAGGATCAAGGCCACCTGGAAGCGCGGCCCCTGGAAATAGGAGACTCGGATGCGATGAATTCCGCCGCTCAGCTTGACGCTGGCCATCTTCGTCTCGGGAGGATGCACACCGTCGTTGTCTACAGTGAGTTGGTCATCGATGTAGAGTAGCGAGCCGTCGTCGGATGTAAGCGCGAATCGATACCAGCCGGGTTTCTCGATCCAAAACCGGCCGCTGTAGTCGATGGCGAACCATTCGAAGCGGTCCGTGACGCCGGGGAATCCTTCGCGAAAGTCTTGGGGCGTGACGTTCAGCGAGGACGAGTAGATGACGCCAACGGGACGGAGGGCTTGAAAAAATGGAACTGACTTCGACCAGTGCGGGATGTGATACACGACGCCCGACCAGCCCGCCCGGGCACGACGACGGTGGTGCCGAAGGTCGGAACGCTTTCCTGCTGCGCGAAGATCAGCGGGCAGAAGCCGGCAAGAATGGCGAAAAATGCCGGGCGCACAGCGGTGAGTGTAGCATGCGAAGGCGTGGGGAATTTCTCCCGGACGGGACGCCGCGTTGGCGGTTGTTCATGGCACCACCGGCAGCCACACCGCGCTGGGCTTGTTCCACGATTGTAGCGAGAGCCCCTTTGACGGAGCTGGCACTAATTCGGGGTTGGCTCAGGATCAATGTGATCAATGATTAGGAATTCGGAACGGCCGCTCCGTTTTCTAGCTTGAGCCCAAGCATTTCCACGGCGTCGAACACGGTGGGCACCGGATCGGAAGCAACACCCGTATTCGCCCCGGCACGAACCTGTTCAAATTTTATTTTGAAGTCGTAGTGTCCGGTTAGTCAGGTCTCATCCACGATCGGGCTGCCGGCTGGCCCCTCTAGCCAGCGTACTAGCTCCGCCAGAGTGGCCTGTTGGCCGGTTAGCAGCAAGCTGCCTTTCGAGGCCCGGCCGACGATCCCCCTGTAGTTTGACGGAAGTATAGGATAACCCTTGTCATCAGGCCGTCCAATTCCTGCCCCCGGATCCGACGAATCAACCGTGACGGACTCCTTCAGCTTCGGACCCTTCTTAGCCACCTGTTGCGCGTAAACGGAGCGCTCCTGCAAATCCATGTGGAAACGCAGATTGAAACGCTCACGCAGGAGATTCCCCAACATGACATTGAATTGCGCCCTGCTGGTAGCAGGCGGGATATTGGCGATGATATCGTAGCGTTCCGTATCCATCCAACCAGGGCCCTTAATCTGATCGACTCGCACGCCAAACGCGGTTGAAATCAGGGGGTGAAGGGGCATGAGGCGATACGTAATTCGTCCCGGATTCGAGGTTCCAACGCCACCGTTGACACTTGGCGCTTCAATCCTCTGAAAGTCAGAAATCGGAGCGGCGCGTTTTACGGAAGCTACTTCGAAAACGAGCTTGCTCTCCGCTGGGACCTGCCCGAAAAGGACACATGCGAAACCGCACATAGCGCAAACAATCGTTGCTCGCCGCATGATGGCCTCCTTGATCGTCAGGACGATATCGGGCGCGAATCCGTTGAAACGCTGATGTTACGGCACCACCGGCAGCCACACCGCGCTCGGCTTGTCCGACGTCCGGAACACCGACTGCGTCGCCTTCACGTAATCCGCCGGCTTGGCGAAGAAAATGTTCGGCACGTAGGTCTGCGGATTGCGGTCGTAGAGCGGGAACCAGCTCGACTGGATCTGCACCATGATGCGGTGGCCCGGTACGAATACGTGGTTCGTGGTCGGGAGCACGAAGCGGTAGCGCTCGGCCTGGCCGGCGGGAATCGCCGACGGATGCTCGAAGCTCTCGCGGTAGCGGCCGCGGAAAATGTCCATCGAAACCGAGAGCTGATAGCCGCCCATCTCCGGCTGGCTGGGAACCTCTTCGGGAAAAACGTCGATCAATTTCACCACCCAGTCGGCGTCGGTGCCGGTGGTGGCGGCGTAAAGGTCGGCGACGGGCGCGCCGCTGATGCGCACGGGCGAGGTGAGCACGGGCGTCTCGTAGGTCAGCACGTCGGTGCGATCGGCCACCGCGCGCTGATCCTGCACCAGCCACGTCTTCCAGCGATCGGAATCGGCGAAATGCACCGGGCGCGGCAGGTAGGGCACCGGTTTCGCGGGATCGGAGACATAGGAATCGGCAGCGGCGCCCGACGCCGACGGCTTGTCGAATCCCAGGCCGAAGCCCGGCTGCAGATAGAGCGGCTTCATCGGCGCGGCGCAGCCCGATTCGCAGGCCAGCGGCCAGCTCTTCAGGCGATCCCAGTGGTTCTCGCCGGTGTTGTAGATGAACACGGGCGGCGTGTCGGCCTTGGCGGCGTCGGGCTTCAGATACTGATCGAAGAACGGCAGCAGCACGTCGCGGCGAAATTCGAGTGGCGGTGTCGCCGTCCCACTTCAGCGGACCCAGATTATAGGCGTCGTAGTTCACCTGGCTGTGGCGCCACGGTCCCATGACCAGATAGTTGTGATCGGCCTGTCCCTTGGCTTTGAGCGCGAGGTAGCAGTGAATCGCGCCCCACATGTCCTCCTGGTCCCAGAGACCTTGAATCCACATGGTCGGCACTTGCGGACGGATGCTCGGCCACCAGCTTGTCGAGCGCCTGCCCTTGCCAGAACGCGTCGTAGGCGGGATGCTCCATCATCTTCTGCGCCCACGGAAGCTGATCGAGTCCGTGCAGGCGCGCCCATGCGCCGGCGGATCCAGCCTCGCGAAACGCCTCGTAGTCGTCGTAAGCCGCGCGATCCACGCGCTCGCCTTCGCCGCGCTTGACGGTCTGGCCGGAGGTGTAGTCGAAATTGGTCTGGCGAAACGCCCCGTAGTGGAACCAGTCGTCACCCATCCAGCCGTCGACCATGGGGCTTTCGGGCGCCGCGACCTTCAACGCCGGATGCGGACCGAGCAACGCCATCACGACGGTGAAGCCTTCATACGATGACCCGATCATGCCGACGCGGCCGTTCGATTCGGGTACGTTCTTCACCAGCCAGTCGATGGTGTCGTAGGCGTCGGTGACGTGGTCGGTCGAAGTCGGGTTCAGCGGACCGCGCACCGGGCGTGTCATGAAGTAATCGCCTTCGGATTTGTACTTGCCGCGCACGTCCTGGAACACGCGGATGTAGCCGGCGCGGACGAACACTTCGTCGCCCTCGGGCAGGATCGAGAGCATATGCGTGCTGTGGTTGCGCTCGGCTCGATTGGTGGCGTTGTAAGGCGTGCGGGTGAGCAGAATGGGGGCGTTGCGCGCGCCTTTGGGAACGACGATGACGGTGTAGAGCTTCACGCCGTCGCGCATGGGGATCATGGCCTCGCGCTTGACGTAGTCGAGATCGGCGGTGGGCAGATTGAAAGTTTTGGGGATGTCGCTGGGGGATGCCGAGCCGGAATGATTCTGCGCGAAGCCGAGCACTGCGAATACAGCGAGCGCGGCGGCTCCGGTCAGAGCGGTCCGCCTCACGGGTGTCGAGTTCAGTATCATGACCATGATTCTAGCGGCTTTTCCGATGCTTGACATTCAAACAACCAAACAGCTCCAGGAGGATTGCCGGCGAGCTTTGGGAGAAATTCTGAAAGCATGGTTTCCGCGCTGCGTGGACGAAAAGCATGGCGGTTTCCTGTGCGACCTCAACTACAAATGGAAACCGTCCGGGCCGCAGTTGAAGATGCTCGAATACCAGGCGCGGATGTTACGGCTGCTGGCCCGAGCCGCGGCACAGCCGGGCCTTGAATCGTACCGGGAATACGCAGCGCACGGATTTGAATACCTGGCGAACGTGATGTGGGACCGCGAGCATGGCGGTTGGTATCGGATGCTGGACCGCGCAGGGACTCCGCAAGAAGCTGCTACCAAGCACGGCCACGGCGCCAGCTACGCAATCGGCGCGTGCGCCGCCTACTATGAGCTGACTTCCGATTCGCGAGCCCTGGAGCTGGCGAAAAACGGATTTCTTTGGCTGGACCGGGTGGCGCACGATGGCGAGCATGGCGGCTATTTCGCGTTGTACACGCGCCAGGGCCAACGCGTTCTATCGCCAGAGCAGTGTCCCATACCGGGTCTCGTAAGGGACTGCATCGGAACTCCGCTGGGGTTGAAGGATGCGAACATCAGCGCGGACATGCTGGAGACCGCCGTGGATCTCCACCGGGTCTGGCCGGATGCGTTGGTCGAGGAACGCATGATCGAGATGTTCCGCATCGTGAGGGACCGCATGGTGGTTCCTCCCGGCGCGGTCCACATGTATTTCCAGCCGGACTGGACTCCGGTTCCCGACATTGCCCGCTACTCCTATGGGCTGAACACCGTCCAACATTCTCGCGAAAGCAGCCCGTTGCAGGGTATTGGAGAACGATCCGAAGGCGTTGGCCGTGGTCAAGTCGATGGTTGATACGGTGTTGCGTTATGGCTGGGATACCTCGAAGGGCGGTTTCTACTACGGCGGATCCACGTTCGGCGTCACGCATGTGGAAGATATCACCTTCCAGATTCAAGACAAGTTCTGGTGGCCGCAGGCGGAAGGCTTGCGGGCGCTGCTCCGTCTGGCTATTTTGTACCCCGACGACGAGATGAACTACCTGGCGAGGTTCCGGCAATTGTGGGCGTTCATTCAGGATCAAATCGTTGACGCGCGGCGCGGCGGGTGGCTTGGGGTGTCGAGAGATTCCAAACCTCCCCGACGAAGGTCGCCCAAAGCCACGCTGTGGAAGGAGCCGAGTCACGAGGTGCATTCACTGCTGGAATGCATCCGTCTGCTCGAGTCTCAACCGGTGGATTCTTAACAAGCAGCACAGCGCAGGCTCAAGAGCAAACCCGAGTGAGCGAGCCACGCGGATCGACATCGCCAAGAAGACCGTGGTCTCTGAGATTCCCGGCACGGATGCCGTTGCCGTCCGGCGCGACGTCGAATAGAGCCGGACCGAGGCAGGCGCCCTCACGCTGGATATTTATTCTCCGGCGGATTCGAAGTCGGGAACCAAGACGCCGGCGACTTGGGAATCGACGCGCAGCGCGGGCCGGCCTTGACCAGATGCCGCATCTGAACGAAACGTTGGACCGGTTCATCGCGAAGGCGGTGGCTCACTTGTCGGCGTAGTTGCCGTGCCACCGCGCGGCGCGTTCCAAATCGTCGGCCGACGAAAGCACAATCCAGCGGAGGCGCTCGGGCAGCCCAGTCTCGCGGCGCAGAAAATCGCGCACGATGGCGGCCGCTTGCTTGGACTGTTGGCCGCTCAGCGCGGCGTCAGCCCAGCGCTTTGGAAAGAAGATGTCGCCGGTACGTTGGATTTCGGGCAGCAGTTCCAGACTCGCGCGCAGGAAACCGCGCGCTTGTTCTTCCCGCAGCGGGTGACTCAGATAGCGCAGCGATTCAAGCGCCCAGGCTTCATGCCGGCGGTTGGCGGCGTCACGCAAGCGCTCGAAAGCCTGAGCGCGCACCTTGGGATCGGCCGAGAGCGCCGGCATCACGAATTCGAAGCGCGCCTTGCGGTCGGGATTCATGGTGCGGGCGAGTTGTGTCGATAGGATCGCACGCGCGCCGGGAACCTCGCGCACTGCCAGTTCCATCGCCATTGCGATCTCGTCGGTCTCCGCGAATGTCAGCCCCGCACTCCTCTCTTCGCGCCGCCAGACACGCTCGAGCCACGCGAGTCCGTCGGGCGTCAGCGCGACGTTGCGAAAGGTCGTGAACCAGGCGGATTTTTCGCTTTGCGTCGTCGAGCGCGCGAGGCCCTGGCGCACATCGCCTCGATTCTCGGGGCCATGGCGAGGCGGTCCGGCTGAGCGAGAAAATGCCAGAAGGCGTGCGACAAATAGGCCAGGACGCGCTGGAGATTCTGCTCGTCGGTCTCTTTGGGCAAGCCGCGTAGCGCCGCGTTGAGGAAGAGAGCCGGCCCCTTCGATTCCAGCATGTTCTCCCAAAGATCCACCCAGGCGCTGCCGCGGAGCAGCGGGTCGTGGATGTCTTCGACATGTTCGAGCAGATACGCGAGCGAGTCGCGATCCAGCGTGAACAGACCGTAGCCGAGACCGGCGCCGTTCGGAATCACATAACAGCGGCCGCTCCTGCCGCGCGCTGGCGCGACTCGGGTCACCGCTCCGTCAATCGACACTGGCAGCTTGTCGACATGGTCCGCGTAACCGATCGCGCAGCGGAGCCGCTGCGGCCAGACCAAACCTCGGCGCAACGGATCGCGCACGTTCAGGGTCAGCTCGGCGATTTTGCCGTCCGGCCCGACGCGCAGCGTGGTCGTGATCTCTGGCCTCCCGCGCTGCTCCACCCATTCCCGGCTCCAGCGCGCGATGTTGCCCGGCGCGCGGGTGTCCAGGATCGCGACCAAATCGAGCCAGGTGGCGTTCGCAGAAAGAGTACCGCTTCAGATATTCGCGCAGGCCGTCGCGGAAACCGTCTTGGCCGGTAAGCAATTCGAGCTGCCGCATGGCGATCGGCGCCTTGTGATAAATGATGTCGCCGTAGAGCGTGCCGGCTTCGTTCAGATTCGCGAGCTGCTGGCGAATCGGATTCGCACCGGCGCGTGCGGTCAACGTCGTAGGCGGCCGGGTAGTGCTCGAACAGGAATGCGAGCGGATGATTCACGCTCGGAAACGACGGGTTCACGATCTTGGCCGCCATGAAGTTGGCCATCACTTCCTTCATCCACACGTCGTTGAACCAGCGCATGGTCACCAGGTCGCCGAACCACATGTGCGCGGTCTCGTGAGCGATGGTGCTGGCGCGGCCGAGCATCTGGTTCTGCGTCGCCGATTCGTCCAGCATCAGACTGGACGCGTTGTAGAAGATCGCGCCGGCGTGCTCCATGCCGCCGAATTGGAAAGACGGAATCAGCACGAAATCGAACTTGCCCCACGGATATTTGATCGCGGTGTAATCTTCCAGCCACTGAAGAGCGCGCGCGTGCAGATCGAAGATCGCCTCGCGGTTGCGCGCCACTTTCTTCGCAGTCGGTCTCGCGATGAAACATGCGGAAGCTCCGGCCGTCGCGAACGGCCGTCTCGACCTGAAACTTTCCGGCAGCGAAGGCAAAGAGATAAGTCGGAAGCGGCTGCGTTTCGGCAAAGTGCACTACGCGTTGCGCGGATTTCCCGGAAGGCGAGAGCGCCTCCGTTTCGGCGCCGTTAGCGACCGCTCGCCAATCCGGCGGGATTTCGAGCGCGAGTTTGTATCGGGCTTTCAGATCGGGCTGATCGAAGCACGGGAACGCCAAGTGCGCGCGGGCCGGCACGAAGAGGGTGTAGAGAAAGTCGTCGTTGCGATTCAGCGCCTCGTCTCCGGCGATGAAGTCGATCGCAGATTTCGTTTTCGCCGGCATGGGTGGCAGTCGCGGGAATGATGATATGCCCGTCGGCGAACGAGGCGTCGACCGCGCGCCCAGCGACGCGAACCTCCGTCACGTGATCGCGCGGCGGCTCGAAATCGAAAACGATCCGGTGCGGCGCTGCCAGAACGAAGCGAGTCGACTTCCTGCGCGCGAATGGCGCCGGATCGCCGCTGGGGTATCTGGAACGAAAGCTCGTAGCGCAAGGATTGGATGATGCCGGCGCGCTCGTTCGCAAGGGTCTCGGAGACTCCGCGCCCCGGAGAGGAAGGAGCTGTGGGTGCGGCCGCCAGCAGAAATGCCAGAGCGGTGATCACGAGTACAACATAACAGACAGAGGTCTAAGGTCGTGGTACCTATCGGTTCGGGGGAGCGCAAACACAACTGAATTTCAGAATCGCCTTAGTACCTATCTTGCGGTACCGGTCCAGCCGATGACCCTAATGCGAGGTCTGTTATTGCCGCGTATTTCCGTATTCGCCTGCGAGTCACAACCTGTCACGGTGGAGGGACTGCGCAAGGTTCTGTCCGAGCATGAAGACCTGGAATTCGCGGGCGCTGTGTCCAAGATCGGCGACGCGATGGAAGCATTCGCGCGCGTTCGTCCCGGACATCGCGCTGATCGATCTGGCGGCTGGCCTGGCCCCGGCGCTGCGCCTGGTGGGCGGCTTGAAAACCGCCTCGCAAAAATCGCAGGCGGTGCTGTGGGTGGTGGACTTACCGGAGTCGGAGGCATTTCGGGCTCTGCAGGTGGGAGTGCGCGGGATCGTCAAGAAGACTCTGCCGGCAGCCAAGCTGATTGAGTGTCTGCAAGAAGTGGGCCGCGGAAAAATCTGGATGGACGAGCCGCAGCCGGCGCAAGAACTTCCTGCGCAACCGGGAGGCGTCGCGCCTGACGCCGCGCGAAAGACAGATCGTGGCGTTGATCTGCCGCGGCATGCGCAACAAGCAGATCGCCGAGAACCTGCACATCACGCCTGGAACCGTGAAGGTTCATCTGATGCACATTTTCGAAAAAACCGGACTCAAGGACCGGCTGGCGCTGGCCGTGCGCGGGCGCGAGCTGATCGGCGTCGAAGCCGGGCCTGGAGCAGCCGGTTTCAAGCTAAAGCCGATCCCGGCGGTGGCCGATCAAGCAAGGGGGTGAAGGCACTCCCGTTGAGCGCTTGCAGGGCAATCCCTTGGCCACGTCAACTCAATCCGTCTGGCCTCCCACGGCTACGACCTGCCGGTGTCGAAGCGGCTCCCGCTCGGTTTGAGCCGTTGGGTGCGCGCGCTCACGCCGTCGTTCGCGGATTGCTTCTTTGTCGCGCTGCTGGTCTGGCTGTTCGTGTGCGGGCGCCAGCGGCTGGAAATCGCTGCTGGGCGACGGCGACACGGGCTGGCACATCCGGACCGGCCAATACATCCTGGCGCACCACGCTGTGCCGACGCACGATCTGTTCTCGTTCTCCAAGCCCGATGCGCCGTGGTTTGCCTGGGAGTGGGGTTCGGACGTGCGTGTACGCGGTTCTGTTCCAGATGGCCGGCCTGAAGGCCATCGTGCTGTTCGCCGGCGCGATGATCGCGCTGTATGCGACGGTGCTGCTGCGCTTCACGTTGTGGATGGGCGCGAATGCGCTGGTGGCGTTGGCGATTTCGCTTATTGCGGTGGGCGCTTCGTCGATGCACTTTCTGGCGCGCCCGCACTTGTTCACGCTGTTGGCGCTGCCGTGCTTGCTTGTGGCTGATCCAGGCCGACGCGCGACGTCACACGCGGCGAGTGTGGCTGCTGATCCCCTTCACGGCGCTGTGGGTCAACCTGCATGGCGGATTCACGGTGTTCCTGGCTTGCCTGGGAATGTTGATCGCCGGCCACGCGATCGAAGGCTGGATGGGGCGCCCGCGTTGGGACCTGGTGCGACGGTACGGCGCGCTGCTGGCGGGCTGCTCGCTGGCGTCGCTGATGAATCCTTACGGGATCCAGCTCCACGTGCACATCGTCGAATATCTGCGTGCCGGCTGGATCAAGGACCTGATCCAGGAGTTTCAAGCCCCCACGTTCCGCTCCGAAGGACAACTGCAGTTTGAAGCGCTGCTGTTAGTAGGGCTGGTGATCAGCCGGTCTGCTGCTGCGGAAGCGGCGCGATCGCCGACGCTTTGTGCATTCTGTTCCTGGCGCACTCCTCGCTGATCAGCGTGCGGCATGCGCCGCTGTTCGCCGCCGTCGCCGCGCCGCTCATCGGGGCGGAATTGAGCGGATGGTGGAAGAGCGTGGCGGCGAATCTGCAGCCGGACTTCGGTGGTGCGCATCGTCCAGCAACTTGGGCGAGGACCTGACGCCGGCTTTTCGCCGCAACACGGTTTGGCCGGCGATCGTGGTTCTGGCGCTGGCGGCGCATGGACGCTCCGATCCAGTGGCCGCAGGACTTCCCGAGCGAGCGGTTCCCGGTCCAGATGGTGCATGAGCATGCCGGCTTGCTCGCAGTCAGGCCGGCTGCTGACCACCGATCAGTGGGGCGACTACATCATCTATTCGTTTTATCCGCGGCAGAAGGTTTTCGTGGACGGGCGGAGCGACTTCTATGGAGAGCGTCTGGGGCGGGACTACATCCGTTTACTCCAAGGGGCCTATGACTGGCATAGCATCCTGGAGCGCTACCGATTTCGCGTGGCACTTTTGCCGGTAGACCTGCCGCTTGGCGAGCCTACTGAAACGCGATCCGAAGTGGCGCGTGGTGGCCGACCAGCGCAGGGGCCATCCTGTTGAAGCGCATAAGTACGCAAGACCTAGGCGACTAGGTAGAACCTCACCCACCCGTGCAGCCACCGTACTAAAGAAAATGCCGACGCCGAGCTAATGAAAACCTCCCAGTTTGCCGAACCTATAAAGCAGGAGAGCGACAGGCATGAGAAGCAACCAGAACCTAGAGGGTTCCAGTAACGGGCGTGTCGCGGGCAAGTTAGGCGTGTCCGGGATGCCTCTGGAATGGCTGGACGCAGGAAGCTGGCGTTTGCCTTCCGGGCAGGCGCTGGCGGAGTTCGCTCTTCGAGCTGGATTTCTGGCGCCGCTGCTGTTTCGGTCGGAAGCCGGCGAATCGCGAGGCCGGGGCCTTAGCGGGCGAAGTGAGTGGAGCCGGAGCGCGTGAAGGAATTCGACAAGAGGGGGAACCGGTGACGGCGCAAGCCTGGATTGCCGGAGTGGTGGGTATCGCCGCAATCGCCGATGACGTGACGCGGCGGCGGATCTCCAACTGGATTCCCTGTCTGGCGTTTGGTTCGGGGCTTGTTGTTGCAAACGCTGGAAGGCGGATGGCGTGGCGCCGGTTCGGCATTGCTGGGTACGGCTGCCGGCGCCGGAGTCTTTCTGGTCTTCTACCTGGCTGGTGGAATGGGCGGCGGAGACGTGAAATTGATGGCTGGTTTTGGAGCGATTTTGGGAATAAGCCGGCTTCTGGAAGCGGCCCTGTGGACTGCCGGGTGCGGCGGGATCATGGCCGTGCTGGTGATGGCCGCAAGCTCGGTTCGGCGGTTTTGGCGGATCGAAGCGTGCCGTGCGAAACGGGGAGCGAGAACTGGAACGGGAAGGCTCGCGGAGCAAACGAGTGGAAGCAATACCCTACGCTCCGGCCATAGCAGCCGGGGTTTGGTTGGCTCTGGTTCCAAAGTCATGAGCCGAAAATCGATTGCGTTCGACCTCCAGTGAGGCCGAGCGGGAGAGAGAGATATGGACCGTAGATTCTTAACCGTGCTGGGAGTGAGCCTGCTGTTTGCGCTCGTGATCTCGAGCGTCTTTTATCAGATGACGGCGCGAGCCGGCGGCTCGAAGAAGGCCGAAGCCTGTCAGCGACATGCGGGATGTCGTCGTGGCTGCCAAGCCTCTGGCGGTGGGCATGATGCTGAAACCCACCGACATCAAGACTGGGCAAGCTGCCCGCGCTCCGCCTTCCCGAAGGGCGCTTTCGCCAAGGCCGAAGAAGTGATCGATCGTCCCGTGGTCAGCAACATCCTGATGGACGAGCCGATCCTCGAAGGCCGGCTGGCTGCGCGAGGGAGCGGCCTGGGTCTGGCGCCGGTGATTCCGGTCGGAATGCGCGGCGTTACGGTGCGGGTGAACGATGTGACCGGCATCGCCGGATTCGTGCTGCCCGGCATGCGCGTAGACGTGCTGGTGACCGGCAACCCGCCGGCCGGCAACGGCACGGTGACGGTGACCCCGCTGCAGAACATGGTGGTGCTCTCGGCTGGTACGGTCCTGCAGCCCGACAACAAGGGGCAAGCGATCCAGACCGCCACGGTGACGCTGCTGGCAACTCCCGAGCAAGCCGAAATGCTGACGCTGGCCAATAGCGAAGGCCGCATTCAGTTGGTGCTGCGCAACGGCAGCGATCAGAACGTCGAGAAGATCCGGGGCAGCGAAGTGGCTGAGCTGTACGGCGGAGCGCCCTCGCACAAGAAGCCCGAGTCTAATGAAGCGCCTCGCCCGAGGCCCCGGCCGCGGCCGGTCGAGACCGCGGTGGTGGCCGCGCCGCCACCGCCGCCGCCGCCGCCGCCGCCCGATCAGATCATCGTGATCCGGGGAACGCAAAAGACTGTGGAAGTCGTCGGAGCCGGGGGAAGGTAATCATGATCAAACGGTTAAGTTTCGTTTCAACGCTGCTGGTCGGTCTCAGCGGGCATGGTGCTCGCTCAGGCGGGACCGGAACAGATCAAGCTGACGGTCGGCAAGAGCATCGTGATCGATTATCCGGCCGACATCGCGCGCATCTCCACCAGCAATCCGGATATCGTGGACGCCTCTCCGGTGACATCCCGCGAAGTGCTGCTGCATGGCAAAGCCTTTCGGAACCGTGACGCTGGTGGTTTGGAGCAAAACCGGCCAGCGCAACTTCTACAACGTGGACGTCGAGCAGAACCTGGAGCCGTACCGGGAGTTGTTGAAGGAGACGTTCCCGCAACGAAGACATCCACGTGCAGTCGTCCCGGGATTCGCTGTCGCTTACCGGCCACGTGTCGAGCAAAGAAGTCGCCGACCGGGCCGCCGCGCTGGCTGCGCCCTTCGGCAAGACCATCGTGAACAATCTTGCAGCTTCGCCGCGGCGCCGGTGGACAAAGCAGATTCTGCTGCGGGTCAAGTTCGCGGAACTGGATCGGACGGCTTCCAACCAGTTTGCCGTCAACCTGGTTTCTACCGGAGCCACCAACACCATAGGACGCATCACGTCAGCGGCGGCGCGCCGGCGCCCAGCCCGACCATCTATCACCGGCGGCGGCGGGCAGGCGGCCAACTCCAATTTCACGATTACCGATGCTCTGAATATCTTCGCTTTCCGCCCGGATCTCAACCTGGGCGCCTTCCTGAAGGCTCTGCAACAGCGCAACCTGCTGCAGATCCTGGCGGAGCCCAACCTGGTCACCAGCAACGGCAAAGAAGCCAGCTTCCTGGTGGGCGGCGAGTTTCCCATCCCGGTGCTGCAAGGCGGCGGCAATTCCGGCGCGGTCACCATTCAGTTCCGCGAGTTCGGTATCCGCCTGACGTTCAATCCGACGCTGACCGAGAACAACACCATCCGGCTGTATGTGAGGCCGGAAGTATCTTCGCTCGATTTCGCCAACGCACTGTCCTTCAACGGATTCACGATTCCCGGCGCTTTCCTCGCGCAAGATGGAAACCAACATCGAACTGGGCGAAGGACAGAGTTTCGTGATCGCCGGGCTCATGGACAACCGCGTGACCGAAACCATTTCGCGCATTCCGGGGCTGGCCAGCCTGCCGATCCTGGGAAATCTGTTCAAGAGCAAACAAACCGACAAGAACAACACGGAATTGGTGGTCATGGTGACGCCTGAGATCACCATGCCGCTGCAGCCGGGCGAGGCCAAGCCGATGCCGGTCGATGCCGCGGGAGTTCCTGCCTCCGGCGACCCCAACGTGCCCAATCCATCCGAGTTCCGGGCGAGAGGACGAAGTAACCAGCGAAGTGAGGATTTCAGGAATGGAGAGGAGCAGCCGATGACACGCCGCGGGCCGGTTCTGACAGCACTCGCGATCGTTCCCGATCGCGAGCTGGCGCGTCAATTCTCGAGCGCCATCGAGCGCTCCCGTTCCTTCCAGATCCTGTCCGAGTTCGATTCCTATCCGGCCGCACCAGGCTCTGGAGGTGCGGCTGCGGCAAGTCCGGCCCGATGTCGTTCTGCTGGATTTGGCCACCGACCCGGACGTGGCCTGCGAACTGATCCGCGGCATGGCCTCGTTGAATCTTCAGACGCAAATCGTGGGCCTGCATGTCAGCAACGATTCCGACGCGATCCTGCGGTCCTTGCGGATGGGCGCCAGCGAATTTCTGTACGCGCCGTTTGACCCCGAGATCCAGGCCGCCGCAGTAGCCCGGCTGCACCGCCTGCTCGAGCCCGCTCCGGCGGATGAGGTGCAACCGGGATCCATCATCGCGTTCTCCAGCGCCAAGCCCGGCTCGGGAGCCTCGACCTTGGCGGCGCAGACCGCTTTCGCGCTTCGCAGAGCGACTTCCAAGCGGGTATTGCTGGCCGACTTCGACCTCATGGGCGGGATGATCGGCTTCTATCTGAAGCTGGCGCACACCAAGTCTCTGCTGGACGCCTTGCAGTCCGCCAACGAGCTGCACGAGTCGTCTTGGCCGGCGCTGGTCGCCCCCTTCGATGGCGTGGACGTTTTGGCGGCTCCCGAGACCCCCTATGTCGGCCAGGTGGACGGCGGCGCGCCTGCACGCCGTCTTGGAACATGCCCGGATGAACTACGACTGGGTGGTCATCGATCTTCCGGTGGTCTTCCAGCGGCTGAGTCTGATGACCATTTCCGAATCTGACCGCGCCTTTCTGGTCTCGACGGCGGAACTGCCCAGCCTGCACTTGGCGCGCAAAGCCGTCAATCTTCTGGAGCAGTTGGGATTCCCCAAGGAGCGCTTTCAGATCACCATCAACCGGATCAACCGGCGTGATGAGATCTCCGGATCCGATATCGAACGATTGTTCAACTGCACCATCAGCACCCGGATTCCGAACGACTATTTTTCGCTGCACCGGGCCGTGACGCTGGGTCAGCCCGTGGATGGGCACTCCGATCTCGGCAAGGCCATGCAGGGTTTGGCCGGCGCAGTTGTCTGGCCGGGGCGGCAATGAACGGAAGAAGGCCGACCAGGCTGACTGGAGGGCCGTGCCTTCCGCCGTTTAAGTGAACACTGATTATGTTTCCGAACCTCGAACCTAAATCACCATCGTCGCCCCAGATGAGCTGGGAACAGCGCCTGCTGAAGAGCGGCGGCAAATCCAAGGGCGCGCTGAAGCCCGAATACCAGGAGCTGAAGTTCACGCTCCACCGCAAGCTGGTGGACAAGATCAACCTGGAAGCGCTGGCCACCATCGACAATCAGCGTGTGCGCAGCGAAGTGCGCCAGGCGCTGATCTCGCTGATCGACTCGGAACCCACGCTACTCAGTTCGCTCGAAAAGCAACAGATCTGCGATGAAGTACTGGACGAAGTATTCGGACTCGGCCCGCTGGAGCCGCTGCTGCAGGATCCGACCATTTCCGACATTCTCGTCAACACGCACAAGCAGGTCTACATCGAGCGCAAGGGCCTTGCTGGAACTCACCAACGTGAGCTTCCGCGACTCCCAGCACCTGTTGCGCATCATCGACAAGATCGTCTCGCAGGTCGGCCGCCGCGTGGACACATCCACGCCCATGGTGGACGCCCGCTTGAGCGACGGATCGCGCGTCAACGCCATCATTCCACCCCTGGCGGTGGACGGGCCGCTGCTCTCCATCCGCCGCTTCAGCACCGACAAGCTCATGCCGCCCGATCTGGTGGAGCGCTTCGCAACCACGCCGGGAATGATGGAGCTTCTGGAGGCGGCCGTGCGAGCGCGGCTGAATATCATCATCGCCGGCGGAACCGGCGCCGGTAAAACCACGCTGCTCAACGCGCTTTCGGCGTTCATCTCGCCCAAAGAACGCATCGTAACCATTGAAGACGCCGCGGAATTGCAGTTGAAACAGCCGCACGTCGCGCGTCTCGAAACGCGCCCGCCCAACCTGGAAGGCAGCGGCGCGGTGCGTCAGCGGGAACTGCTGGTCAACAGCCTGCGTATGCGGCCGGACCGCATTGTGGTTGGCGAGGTTCGCGGCGAGGAAGCCCTGGACATGCTGCAGGCCATGAACACCGGTCATGACGGCTCGCTCACCACCGTCCACGCCAACAGTCCCCGGGATGCGATCTCCCGTCTGGAGGTCATGGTGGCCCTGGCCAACGCCAACATGCAACTGGTATCCATCCGCCAGCAGATCGCCAGCGCCGTGCACTTGCTGGTGCAGGCCTCGCGCCTGAGCGACGGCTCGCGGCGCGTAGTCAGCATCACGGAAGTCACCGGCATGGAAGGCGACGTGGTGACTCTGCAGGATATCTTCGTTTTCGAAAAACGCGGGTTGAATCCGGACGGGCGCGTGGTGGGCCGTTTCGCCGCCACCGGGATCCGTCCCAAGTTCTATGAAAAACTGCTGGCGGCAGGCATCCGTCTGCGCGCCGACCTGTTCGACGAAGTGGTGGAGGTCTGATCGCGATGCCTTCGTACGTGTTGATCGTCGTCCTGGTTTGGGCCTGCGCCCTGCTGGTCTGGTGGGCCTGTTCGAACGCCTTTCGCCACTCTGACCTGGACAAACTGAAGAGCCGGCTGTTGGGCAGCACTAAGCCGAAACAAGCCAAGGCCACCGTCCTCGGCTCGCTGATTCAAAGCGACGAAAAGAACAAGCTGCTGGGCGCCAAGTTCTTGCAGCGCTTTCAGCTGCAGGCCAAGCTCGAGGAAATGCTGGAACAGGCCGGACTCCGCTGGAGCACGCACCGGCTCGTAAACACCAGTCTGCTCTTCGTAGTGGCCGCCTGGGCCCTGGCCTGGTTGTTGCTGCCGGATCAGTTCCGCCGGATCTCCTACCTGGTCGGCCTGGCGGCGGGCGTTCTTCCGACACTGTATGTGATCCGCAAGCGCAATGCCCGCATGCGACGTTTCGAAGAGTTGTTTCCCGACAGCTTGGAGTTCGTGGCTCGCTCCATGCGCGCCGGCCACGCGTTTTCAGTGTCCCTGGAGATGATTCAACGCGAATTCCAGGAACCGCTGGCCGGGGAATTTCGGCGCACCTTCGAGGAACACAACCTCGGGCTGCCGCTCGACGACGCCTTGCTCAAGCTATCCAAGCGCGTGCCGTCGCTGGACGTGCATTTCTTCGTGTCGGCGGTATTGCTGCAGAAACGAACCGGCGGCAACCTGGCCGAGATTCTGGACAAACTCGCCTACGTGATCCGCGAGCGGTTTAAGCTGCGCGGCAGGATCCGAGCCATCAGCGCCCACGGCCGCATGACCGGCGCCGCCCTGACCTGCATTCCGATCGGAGTCGCGATCATCATGTTCTACGTAAATCCGGAATACGTCAAGTTCTTCTTCCTGGACGACGTGGGCAATATCATGCTCGGCGCGGCCGCCGGGACTGCAGATCATCGGCTACGCCATCATCAAGCAGATCGTGAAAATCGAGATCTAAGCCATGCCCTTGCTGATCGCATTTTTCGTATTCGTGGTGTTCGCGGCTGGTCTTTCGTACGCCGGTATGCGGCTGTACGTGAAGCCCAAGGAAGCCATCGAGCGGGTGGCCGGCACCAGCACGCGCGGCAACGAAGTCGCGCCCATCCACCCCAGCCTGATCTTCCACGATATCGTCAAGCGGTTGGGCAACCTGGTACCTGCATCCCCCAAGGATGTGACCGTGATGCAGCGCCGGCTGATCCGGGCGGGCTATCGGAATCCCAACGCTCTGAAGATCCTCTACGGAGCCAAAGCCCTGTTTGCTGTCCTGGTGCCGGCTGTCACGGCGCTCGCGGTTCTCAATGCGCCGTTCCAACAGAGCAACAAGTTTGCTGCCATCCTGGCCGCGGTAGCGATGGGTTTCTTTGGTCCCAATGAATTCGTCCGGATGACTGCCAAGCGCAGGCAACAGCGGATTCATCGCGGCTTGGCGAATTCCCTTGACCTGATGGTGGTTTGCGTGGAGTCGGGTCTCGGTCTCGACCAGGCGGTCATGCAGGTTTCCAAGGAGCTAGAGCATGCTCATCCGGAAATCAGCGAGGAACTGGCCATCGTCAATCTCGAATTGAAAGCCGGAAAGCGCCGCGCCGAGGCGCTCCGCAATCTCGGCCGACCGTACGGCGGTGGAGGACCTCAAGAAACTAGTGGCGGTGTTGATCCAAGCCGATCGCTTCGGCACCGGCGTGGCTCAGAGTCTGCGCGCCCACTCGGATTTCATGCGCGTTCAGGCGCGGCAGATCGCCGAAGAGAAAGCCGCCAAGCTGGGCGTGAAACTGGTGTTCCCGATCTTCTTTTGCATTCTGCCCTCCTTGTTCGTGGTGACGGTGGGGCCGGTAGTTATGAAAATCGTGCGGGAGCTGCTCCCCATGATGAACAACATGTAGCGGAATGATTTTTCGCGGGAAAGGAGAAAAACGATGGATAGCTCGATGATTCGCATCGTTTGCGCTGTGCTGGCGGTCCTGTTTTTGGGGCTGATCGTTTTGCGACGCAAGAAAAGCGCAGAGTAAGACCGTTCCGACGGGTGGATGCGAGCCGCAGCGGCAGGTGACTCCGGGCGCTCGCTCGATGGTGGCGTGAGTTGGAAGGTTAGAGGTGGAGGTGCGGGCCGTACCGAGATGGCCGTGCCCCACCACAAACCGGCTCGATGAGCCGGAGATTTTGTTTCTTTGGGAGTGCATGATTATGTTGAGCAAGTCTTATTGTTGGAAGGCCGCTCTGGCCGTGGCGTTCGCCGCCGCGGCGTGGGGAGGCACGTTCGGCAAGGTGGTGTCGATCGGGGGACATGCCTCCGACCTGGCTTTGGACGAAGCGCGGGGCGTGCTGTATGTCGCCAACTTCACCGCCAACCGGATCGAGGTCATGTCGCTTGCGAAGCAACACGATCCAGACCTCCATCAATGTCGCCGCCCAGCCCAGCGCTCTGGCGCTTTCTCCGGACGGCCGGTTCCTGGTGGTCGGCGCACTTCGGAAACGCAGGCGCACCGGGATCTTCAACCAATGCGCTGACGGTGATCGACCTCAACAGCAGCGCCAAGCAGACCTTCGCCTTGGGCAGCGCTCCACTCGGGGTCGCGTTCGGCATCGACGGCCGCGCGTTGGTGGTCACCTCCACCGACTTCCTGCTGTTTGATCCGGTGACCGGAAGCACGGTCGAACTGGACACCATCGCCGGTGTTTCAGCCAAGACCCTGCCGCAGCCCGCCGGGACCACTCCGGCCAGCATCGTGGCCGCTTCGGTGGCCGCCTCGGCCGACGGCCTGGTGATCTACGGTTTCGGAGATACGCTCTTGTTCCGCTACGATGTCACTACCAAGGCGATCAGCGCGGGTCTGTACACCTCCAGCCCGCCGCTTGGTCCGCGTGCGGTCAGCGTCAGCCAGGACGGGTCCTACTTCACCGCCGGCTGGGCGCTCAAGGACCGGTCCTTCTACAACATCTCTCAGTTCCCCAATCCGTCGGGCGCGTTGAATATCGGCACCACGGCGATCGACTCGGCGCGCAACACCATCTACGCCCAGATTCCGCCGCCCGGAACCACAACCACTGGCCCGGTGCTGCAGGTCGTCGATTCCGACAACCTGACGGTTCGCAGCCAGATCAATCTTCCGGAGAACTTCGCCGGCAAGAGCACGCTTTCGAGCGACGGCTCCACTCTCTACGGCGTTTCCGACAGCGGCGTCATGGTACTGCCGGTCGGTGTCGTTGTCCCAGACTCATCGCGTGGCGGCCTCCCAGGAAGACCTGGTGTTCCGAGGCAATTTCTGCGACCGGTCGGTAGCCACCCAGACCTTGACCATCACGGATCCGGGCGGCGGCAACACGGCCTTCTCGATTTCGAGCAACACCACCGGCTTGAATGTCAGCCCCAGTTCGGGCGTTACGCCGGCCACCGTGAAAGTCACCGTGGATCCCAACGCCTTCGCCAACCAGAAGGGAACCGTGGTTGCCTCGCTCAGCATCAAGTCCAGCCAGGCCATCAATATTCCAACCTCGGTGCGAGTGCTCATCAACTCGCGCGAACCGGCCCAGCGCGGCACCTTTGTAGACGTGCCCGGCACGCTGGTCGACGTTCTGTCAGATCCAGGCAGGACCGCTTCTATGTCCTTCGCCAGGACCGCAACGAAGTGCGAAGTCTTCGACGGAACCAACAATCTGAAGATCGCCACGCTCCGCACCGGCAACACGCCCAAGGGAATGGCGATCACCTTTGACCGCCGCTACCTGCTGGTGGGCTGCGACAATTCGCACTACGTCAACGTGTTCGACCTCGAAACTCTGGAGGCCCTGCCTCCGGTGCGGATGTTCAACGGCGACTACGTGCAATCGCTGGCGTCTTCTTCCAACGCGATTCTGGCCGTAACACGCAATGCGTCGGGCGGCGATCCGACCATCCATCGCATCGATCTGGCCACCCGCACCAGCACGCGCCTGCCCTCGTTGGGAGTTTATGAGAACAAAGTGGCGCTCAACTCGGTGCTGACGTCTTCCTCCAACGGCTCCTCGATCCTGATGGCATCGGCCGACGGCAACGTCATGCTCTACGACGCCAACACGAATTCGTTCACTGTGTCGCGCAAAGATTTCACCGCGCTGTCAGGCGCCTACGCCGCTTCCAACTTCAATCAGTATGTGGTGGGCACCCATCTGCTGGATTCTTCGCTGGTTCCGGTGCGTCGACTTGGAGTCCGGCACGGGATCCTCTTCCGGATTTGCATTCCTCGATCAGGGCGCGTTCCGCTCCACCGCTCCGGCGGCCGCCGGCGGCGGCCAGAGCACGGCCCCGGGCATCATCCAGCGGCTCGATCTGACCAATGTGTCGAGCGCCGTGAGCCGCGCCACGCCGATGACAGAAGCTCCGCTACTCGGAACCACCGGAGCGTTGTTTACCAGGACCCTGGCTCCGCTCTACAGCCGCAACGCCATTGTCAATCTGTCGGTTTCCGGCTTCACGGTCCTGCCCTTCAACTACGACGCAGCCGTGGCGCCGCCGCACATCAATTCCATCGTGAACGCGGCCGACCTGACCGCCGGGCATCGCGCCGGGCGGATTGATCTCGGTCTTCGGAACGCAACTGAGCCCGGTCAACCTGGCCACTTCCGAAATCCCGCTGCCCACCGCTCTGGCCGACAGCTGTCTCAGCGTCAATGGCCAGCCGGTGCCCATCATGTTCGTTTCGCCCGGCGCAGGTGAACGCGCAGATGCCGTTTGAAGCCATCGGCAACGTGACGCTGATTCTGCGCACCCCGGGCGGCACCAGCGACAACTACAACCTGCAAGTGCTGCCGGGCGCTCCCAGCGTCTTCCGTTCCGGCACCGCCGGACCGGAGACGAATCTGCCGACCATCGTCCGCGCCGACGACGGGCTGCTGGTCACCGACTCGCACCCGATCCATCGGAAAGACAACGGCTATCTGGTCATCTACCTCACCGGCCTCGGCCAGACCATTCCGGCGGTCGGAAACGGCTTGCCGGCTCCCATGAGTCCGCTGGCCGTTGCGCTCAACGTTCCCAGTCAGCCTGGGCGGCGTGAATCTTCCGGTGGCCTTCTACGGTCTGACGCCGGGCGAAGTGGGCGTCTACCAGATCAACGTCAAGGTTACCAGCAACGTTCCGGCTGGTTTGTCGGTCCCGCTGGAATCTCGCAGGCTTCCAGCGTGACCTCGCTTTCCGTACGCGTAGTGGATTAAAATAAAGGACAACTATGAAACATTTCGCTTCCGTTATGTTTTTGGGCTTGCTGGCCACCGCGCCGGCAGCTCTCGCACAGAGGTGGGAACTGGGTCTCGCCGGAGGCGGCAGCTTCTATACCTCCCAATCCTTCAACAGCCCCGCCGGCAAAGCCGACGCGGGTCTGGCCAACGGCTTCGCCGTAAGCGGATGGCTCGGCAACAACAGCAGCAACTTGATCGGCGGAGAGCTGCGCTACGACTACGAACACTCCGACCTCAAGCTCTCTTCCGGCGGCACCAAAGTCAGCTTCGGCGCCCAGACCAATGCCTTGCACTACGATTTCCTGCTGCATTTCGCTCCCGAGCGAAGCGCACGTACGGCCTTTCGTAGCGGCCGGCGCGGGCGTAAAAGTGTACAGCGGCACCGGCAAGGAACAAGCGTTCCAGCCGCTCTCCAATATCGGACTGCTGACCAGGACCAGCCAGATCGAGCCGCTGGTGTCAGTCGGCGCCGGCCTCAAGGTCAGCGTGGCCAAGGCCATGTTGCTCAGGCTGGAAGTCCACGATTACCTGACGCCGTTTCCGAAAGACGTGATCGCTCCGGCGCAAGGCGCCAAGATCGGCGGCTGGCTCTCGGACTTCGTCATCTCAGGGCGGCCTAAGCTTCCTCTTCTAAGTGTTTTATAGTTGAGGGAGTGCTTGGCTTCGGGCGGTTAGCAGCAATCTTTTTTGTTGGTGTCTTCTGGCTGGCCGCCCAGCCGTTCTCCGCCCCGTCAGGCTATGTCGGCAGCAACGTCTGCCGCACCTGCCACCCCGACGTTTGGGCTAACTTCTACAAGAATCCGCACTACAAGAGCCTCGCCTCCGGCAAGGATCCAGCCGACCGCACCGGCTGCGAAAGCTGCCACGGCCCCGGCCAGGCCCACGTGGACGCGCGCGGCGGCAAGGCCACCATCATCGCCTTCTCGGAGCTGGGCGGCAAGGATGTCCTGGACAACTGCCTGCGCTGCCACGCCGAGACCCTGAGCCGAGCCAACATCCGCCGCTCCGCTCACACTCTCAACGACGTGGTCTGCACCAATTGCCACTCCATCCACAAGTCCCCTGCCCCGAAATTCCTGCTGGCCAAGCGCCAGGTGGATCTGTGCTACGGCTGTCACCCGTCGGTTCGATCCCAGTTCTCGATGCCCTTCAAGCACCGCGTGAACGAGGGATTCATGACCTGCACCGACTGCCACAACCCGCACGGCGCCTTCGCGCCCACCTGGCGCATGGCGGCACGCCCGCGCATGGTGGACCAGGCGCTCGCCGAACGAAGAGCCCTGCCTGAAGTGCCACTCCGAAAAGCGCGGACCGTTCCTGTACGAGCATGAGCCGGTTCGCGTGGACGGCTGCGAGACCTGCCACTACCCGCACGGCTCGACGAATTCGCGGCTGCTCCGGCGCCCGGTGGTCTTCACCTTGTGCCTGGAGTGCCACAACGGCGCCGATCATTTCGGCCGGCAAACTTCACCGAACGCCGGCATCCTGCCGCTCAGCGGCGCACACAATCTGGCCGACCCGCGCTACCGGAACTGCACCACCTGCCACGTGCGCGTGCACGGGTCGAATTCCGACGCTCTGTTCCTGCGATGAAGCGCCTCGCCTTACTGCTGCTCGGCGGCGCGCCAGTTGCCTGGCGCAACCCACCGTCGCGCCCACTCCGGAACCCGTCGGCTCGCCGCGCGGCGAAGACTGGAGCGGCTACAACATCGTCAATTCGTTCGAAACCGGATACCGCTTCCACACGGTCGGCGGAAGCCTCGACCAATACCGCAGCACCGTCAACTACTCGAACGGCGTGCGGCTGCTATCGAGCTTCCTGAGCATCAACTCCAAGGACGGGCACGGACACTTCTTCGACGATCTGGTGCTCACCACCCAAGGCCTGGGCAACGATCCGTACGAAAACGCCACGCTGCGCATCGCGAAGAACGGCCTCTATCGCTACGACCTGATCTGGCGGCTGAACGACTACTACAATCCCGGACTTCGCACCGGCGGCCAGCAAGGCCAGCATCTGCTGGACACGCAATACACCACCTCCGACCACGATCTCACGCTGTTCCCCGACTCCAACGTGAAATTCTTCCTGGGCTACACGCGCGGCAATCAGAATGGCCCGGCGCTCTCCAGCATCCAACTGTTCGATTCGCGCGGCAACGAATTCCCGCTGTTTGAAAACGTGCACCGCGTGCGCAACGAATACCGCATCGGCAACGAAGTGCGGCTGTTCGGATTACCGTTTACCTGGATGCATGGCTGGGAGGATTTCAAGGAAGACTCCGGCTATGCATCGGGACCGAACCCGGGCAACGACCCGGCCAACGCAACGACGCTATCCTCGTTCCAGCGCAGCCGAGCCCTACCACGGCACCAGCCCCTACTGGCGCGGCGCCTTGTTCACCGAGCGAGAACACTTCAGCGCCAGCGCCCGCGCGACCTACACCTCCGGCCAGCGCGACTTCGTCCTGGATGAAACCAGCGCGCGGAACCAACCGCTTCGGCATCGACACCGCGCGCCAGGTGGTCACCGCGGGCAACGCGCAGCGTCCGGTCTTCGCCGGGAATCTCACGCTCAGCTACTTTCCCTTCCCCAACCTCAGCGCGACCAATCAGACCACGCTGAACAACGTCCGCATCGACGGCAACTCCGTCTATCTCCAGTTTGACAACGCCACGCAGGCCGCCAACTTCGCGGCGTTCGAGTTTCTCGGGATCCGCACGTTCGCCAACGAAACGACGCTCGACTTCCGCATGACCCACTGGCTGGGTCTCTATGGCGGCTACCAGTATTCGGACCGGCAGATTCGCTCGCAGGAATTCAGCAAATCGCAGGGCGGCGCGTTCAACGCGCTATCCCAGCAGACCAACATCCTGCACGAAGGCCTGTTCGGGATCCGGCTGACGCCGGCAGAAGCCGCTATCCATCCTGCTGGAAGGCGAACTCGGGCACGCCAACCAGCCGCTCAGCCCGATCGCCGAACGGAACTATCACGCCCTCGGCGCGCGGCTGCGATACAAGCTCAAAACATTCTCGTTCACCGCGGCCGCGCGCGAAAACTACAACACCAATTCGGTCTCGCTTTCCAGCTACGCCTCGCATTCCAGGAACTACAGCGCCGACGCCGCCTGGACCCCACGCGACCTGGTTCGCCCTGGACGCCGGATATTCCAAGCTGCATCTGGACACCGCCGGCGGCATCGCCTACTTCGCCAACGGGCAGTCCATGACCGGCCAGCAATCGCTCTACGAACAGCAACCTGCACGTCGCCAACATCATGGCCCGGTTCGACTTAAAGGGCCGCGCCGACTTCCTGGCCGGCTACAGCCATACCCAGGACACCGGCGACGGCCGCTCGACCGCCCTGGGGTCCGGGACCGGCCCGGCCCTCGCGCGCCTTCCAGGCCGCCCAGACTTTCCCGCTTTCCTACCGCTCTCCGATGGCCCGCCTCTCTATTCAAATCACCCAAAAGATCCGATGGAACGTGGGGTATCAGTACTACGGCTACAATGAACGCTTTTTGAACGGCGAGGATTACCGGGCGCACACCGGCTACTCCAGTGTGCTGTGGTCATTCTGATCGATCATGTCATCTGACGCATCCACGGTAACGACCGGCCTGCTGGTGGCTTTCGCCATCCTGGTGATCTTCATCCGCACCAAGAACTGGCTGGACAGCAACGTCCCGCTATTCTACTACGCCATCATGATCGCCTACACGCGCGCCGTCGACAGCCGCGTGCCGATTCTGCTGATCCTGGTCGGCCTGGGGCTTTCGCTGCTGTTGCGTTTTGAGTTCATGAACGCAGTCATGATCCGGCTGATCCGTTACCTGGAGATCGCCGCGCTAGGCGGGATCGTCTATCTCTGCATGCAGACGATACTGCACTAGCTATTTTTCGACCGGCAATCCGGAGCTTCTGATAATCCCGCCATCCGCCGTCGAGCGAAATGACGTTGCGGTACCCCATCTTGCCCAGCGCCTCGGCCGACAGCACCGAGCGGAATCCGCCGCCGCAGTACAGCACCAGGGTCTGGTCTTTGTCCGGCACCTTGGTCTCGATGTCGCGCTCGATGATTCCCTTCCCCAGGTACAGGGCGCCCGGCGGCGTGCCCGGCGGCCCATTCGCTCTCCTCGCGGATATCCACCAGCACGTGCGGCTCGCCGGATTCCACGCATACGCTGGTAACCCTCGATGTCGATTTCGCGCACCCGCGATCTGGCGTCGTTTACCAGCGCCAGGAAACCAGGATTGTGATGTTTGGGTGCGGCCATGTTCAACTCACGCGCTCGATGCGACGCGCCTGCGCGCGCCAGCTTCTCCTCGATTTTCTCATAGCCGCGATCGATGTGATACACGCGGTCGATGATGGTCTCGCCTTTCGCCACCAGGCCGGCCAGCACCAACGATGCGCTCGCGCGCAGATCGGAAGCCAGCACTTGTGCACCGGTGAGTTCGCCGACTCCGGCCACGATGGCCTGCCGTCCTTCCACGCGAATATTCGCACCCATGCGCGCCAGTTCCTGGGTATGCATGAAACGGTTTTCGAAAATCGTCTCGGTGACGAACGAGATCCCCTCCGCCAGCGTCATCATGGCGAGATATTGGGCCTGCAGGTCGGTAGCGAATCCCGGATACTCTTCGGTGGTGATGTCGGTAGCGCGCCAGCGACCGTTGGAGCGCGATCGCGCAGAGCATCCGGGCCGAACCTGAGTGACCTCGGCGCCGGCCTGGCGGAGTTTGCTCACCAGCGCGTCCAGGTGTTCGGGAACGCAACCGGAGATCACTACGTTGCCGTGCGTCATGGCCCCGGCAATCAGGAACGTTCCGGCCTCGATGCGATCGGCGATGATGGTGTGCTCGGCGCCGTGCAGCCGGTCGACGCCCACCACGTGAATGGTGGATGTTCCGCCGCCTTCGATGCGCGCGCCCATTTTATTGAGCAGCGCCGCCAGGTCCTGCGACCTCGGGCTCGCGCGCGGCATTCCGGATCACGGTTTCGCCTTGAGCAAGCACCGCGGCCATCAGCACATCTTCGGTACCGGTGACCGTGATGCGATCGAACTGCACCAGCGTTCCCTTGAGTCCGCCTGGGGCTTCGGCTTCGACGTAGCCGTGCGAATGCCGGATGGTGGCGCCCAGTTGCTCGAGCGCCGAGACGTGCAGATTGATGGGGCGCGCGCCGATGGCGCAGCCGCCCGGCATGGAAACGCGAGCGCGGCCGGTGCGCGCGACCAGCGGTCCCAGCACCAGACTGGAAGCGCGCATGGTTTTTACCAGCTCGTAGGGCGCCTCGGGCCGGTCCAGCTTGCCTGCCTGCACCGTCACGCATCCGTCATGATGCGTAATGCCGGCGCCGGTGTGCTC
This sequence comes from Terriglobia bacterium, assembly GCA_963792065.1. GTDB lineage: Bacteria > Acidobacteriota > Terriglobia > Bryobacterales > Bryobacteraceae > Palsa-89. The sequence goes on along the minus strand of CAWBUU010000001.1, from coordinate 1,911,856 downwards.
CAGCAACTGTTCCATGGTGCGGATGTCGCGCACCGGCGGAATGCGGCCTGAGCTTCACCGGCTCGTCGGTGAGCAGACACGCCGCGAGCGCGGGCAGCGCGGAATTCTTCGCGCCGCTGATCGGAATTTCTCCCTCCAGCGGCCGGCCACCTTGAATGCGAAATTTATCCATGCTGTTAGCAGCCGATCAGTCCTGGAGCGCCTCTCGAACGCGCCCGCCGGCGGAAGCCAGCCTGGCTTCAGCGGCAGCGCGCTCCAATTTCATGCGCGACATCACGATCGCGGTCTTCACATCTCCGCCCGCCGAGCGAAGCAGCTCGGCCGCCTGCTCGTAGCTGGCCTCTGTCGCTTCGGCGATCACTCGCTTGGCGCGATCTTCGAGTTTGCTGTTGCGCGGCTGCACATTGACCATCAGGTTTCCGTACACGTGCCCGAGCCGGATCATGACCGCTGTGGAGAGCATGTTGAGCACCAACTTGGTCGCCGTTCCCGCCTTCATACGCGTGGACCCTGCGATGATTTCGGGACCGACTAGAGGGGCGATGGAAATCTCGACAGCGCGGGCGAGTTCCGAGTCCGGCGTGCAGCTTACTCCGACAGTCAAAGCGCCCAACTCGCGCGCCGCCGCCACCGCCCCCAAAACATAGGGCGTACGACCGCTGGCCGCAATCGCCACCAGAGCATCGCCGGCAGTGAAACCGCGAGTCAACAAATCGCGACGGCCGGAGCCGGGATCGTCCTCGTTGGCTTCCGTAGCGCGAGCCAACGCGGCCTCACCTCCCGCGATGATCCCTTGGACAAGTTCGGGGGAGACTTGAAAAGTTGGAGGGCATTCCACGGCATCCAGCACGCCGAGCCGGCCGCTGGTACCGGCGCCGAGATAGAAGAGCCGGCCGCCGGCCTCAAGCTTCAGAACAATTCGATCGACAGCGCCGGTGATCCGCGGAATCTCGGCCGCGACCGCCGGCGCCACCGCCTGGTCCTCGCGATTGATGATTGCGAGAATTTCCGCAGTGCCGCGCGCATCGATATCGCGCGACGCTGGGTTCAGCCGTTCCGTAAGAAGCGCACCCAGGTTGCGTGGGGAATTCAATGGCGGGGAGCCGTCTCTGGACGCTACACGCTAAAGGAGCTGCCGCAACCGCACGTGTTCTTGACGTTGGGGTTGTTGAACTTGAAGCCCGAGCCTTCCATGCTTTCGACGTAGTCCACTTCGGCGCCGTCCAGATAGAGCAGGCTGGCCTGGTCGATGAAGACCTTGAGGTCATCGAAGGCATACGTCTTATCCAGCATATTCGGTGTGTTTTCGAAGGCCATCGAATAGCTGAACCCGGAACAACCGCCGCCCACGACCGCGATCCGCAGCCCGGCGGGCCGTGGCTCCTGGGTGTCCAGAATCTCTTTCACTTTGCTGACGGCTGTTTCAGTCAGTTGCACCATAGCTTAAGTCTCCCTTTCTTTGCAGAAGCTTACCAGAATCTCCATTATCTCACCGGAACTTTCTCTAAGGCAAGCAGAATGCCGTTTGGCGAATGTGCCCGCCCGGCGCGGCAGGCGCTCGACGAAATCGTGCTCCCCGGTCTATTCGATGCTAAACTCCCCCATGGGATGCGATATCCGGGCGGAAGGGCGCGACTTAGCCCCCAAAAGGCTGCAACCGCAGGGGATTGGCGTACGTCTCGCATGGGTGTATGAGCGGTCTTGCTGGCGTACTTCCGTTTCCGGCCTCGGGCGCGCGAACCCAGGCGAAAACCAGAGTGGACCACCGGAATTCTGAAGAAGCCGCGCTTGTCCGCCGCGTCCAGGCTCGGGACGAAATCGCGTTCCAGGAGATCGTGGAGCGGTATCAGACCAAGGTCTTTTCGATCATCTACGGCATCCTACGCAATCACAACGACGCCGAAGACATCGCCCAGCAGGTTTTCTCGAAGATCTACTTCTCCATCCAGAATTTTGACTTTCGCAGTTCGCTGCTGACCTGGATCTACAAGATCACGGTGAACGAGTGTTACGACTACCTGCGCAAGAAGCGCGTGCGGAAGCTGGTCTACGAGAGCGATTTTTCGGAAGAAGACGCGCAGCGCCTGCAGAACACCGAGACGGCCACGGATCAGCGACCGGCGGTGGATAAGCAGCTTGCGCGAACGCGACCTGGTGGTGAAGCTCTGGCCAAGCTGTCGAGCGAGGACCGGAGTCTGCTGCTGCTGAAGGAAGTGGAAGGTCATTCGGTGGAGGAACTGTCGCGGATGACCGGCATGAACGAGAATACGATCAAAGTGAAACTGTTCCGTGCGCGGCAGAAGCTGTTGAAGTCGGCCCAGAGGTTGACGCGCGCGGGCAGAATGTAGGTGGAGCAATGTTTAGTCTGAGTCGAGCAATGTTTAGTCTGATGTGATACAAAGTATCAAAGCGCTGAAACGGGCGATTCGATCCGTAGCGCAGTTTGACGAGCGGTCTTTTTGAGGGAAGAAGTCATGCACGAACCAATTCGGGAGAACCTCGAAGATTATCTGAGAGGTCCCGCAGCGAAAGTTCCGCGGGAATTTGGCGCGCATTTGGAAGCATGCGAAGAGTGCGCCGGCGAACTGCGGCGGCTCGAGAATCAAGCGCGAATGTTGCGATCGCTCCAGGCCGGCCAAGAGCAAGAACCGCGCGCCGGGTTTTACGCCCGCGTGATGGAGCGGATCGAAGAGCAGTCCCAGTCTTCCATCTGGTCGGTGCTGCTGCAACCCCGCATCGGACGGCGTCTGGCAGTGGCCTCGGCGGCGTTGGCGCTGCTGCTGGCGGGCTATCTGGTATCCACCGAACCGGGGGATCTGGAACTGGCGGCCGCGCCTCCGGCGGTGGTTCTGACGGATATGCCGGCGCCGGATTTGGCGGCGAAGGCGACTACCTCGAGCGTGCCGCCGGCGGACGTTGCGGAACCGGGCAATGCGAAACCGAATATCGCTGAGCAGAAGGCGGCGGCTCGGCCCCACGTTGCTCAGCCGAGTTTGGCGCAGCGGGAAATTCCGCAAGATGTTCCCGACGACACCCCGCTGCAGCAACAACAACGTGATGCGGTGCTGGTGAATTTGGCCAGCTTCCGTCAGTAGCATGACGGCCGATCGCGCTTCCTGGCGGAACCCCCGCATCCTCACGCTGCTGGTCTTGATTTTTCTTTGTGGAGCTTTGGCCGGCGGCATCACCATGCGCGCGGGGCTGCACGACAAGCTACATCGCAGCGCTGCCTATTGGAAGGACGGCGCCAACGAATTCTCCTACGAGACACTGCGCAAGGAACTGAACCTGACGCCCGACCAGAGCGACCGTTTGAAATCAATCCTGGACGATTTCGTGAAGTATCATGACGACCTGGAAGCCCAGATCGAAGACGTGCGGGCGACCGGCCGCAACCGGATCGTGCAAATCCTAACGCCGGAGCAGCGCCAGAAATTCGAGCAGCTTTCCCAGCGGCTACCGCAACAGTAGGCCGATAGCGGTCACGAAAAGGGGCGCGTTTCCACGCCCCCGTTCCCATCCAAATCAGAACGTGATCTTGGCCGCCAGTTGCAGGATCCTCGGATCGAACGTGGCGGTGGGCGTCAGGAAGCCCGACGCGGGCGAGAAGGTATTCGTAGCTGCGCTGAACGTGTACTGCGTGGTCAGCAGCGAGCTGTAGTTGGCGCGATTCGTAAGGTTGAAAGCTTCGAACATCATTCTGAGCTTGACGCGCTCGGCATACAGCGGGAAGTCGCGCGTCACGCGCATATCGACGTTGAGAAAATTCGGGCCGTAGACCGTGTTCCGGCCGACCGTACGGCGGCCGGTCGGTGCGCGTGTTGCCGTCGTTGTTGACATCGGAGCTGACCGCAACGTTATAGGGCCGCCCGCTTTGGATGCTCGAGATCGTCGACAATTGGTAGCCGCCCAGGATCGCTCGCGCCACGCGGTTCTGGAGCGACTTGGCGTAGTTGATGTCCCACACACCCGAGAACACGAAGCGGTGACGGATATCGGCGTTGCCGACGCCGCGATCCAGGTTGGGCTGCAGAGTGTCCTGCGCGTTCTTAGGATCGTCGACGCTGACCACTACCGACGTGAAGTCGGGCGCATCGTCGATGACCTTCGACCAGGTGTACGAAGTCTGCACCTGGAAGTTCTCGGAGAAGCGCTTGGTGAGCTGGACGAACACGCCGTGGTAGATGGAATCGGCGCCGCTGTCGAAGACGCTGATGCGGCCGAAATTCGGATCGACGCGGCCCGGATGGCGGTAGAAGGTGACCGCTCCCACGCCGGCGATGGTGCCCTGCACGGGAACAGCCGGGTACAGGTTGACGTCGCGTGTACGCGTCAGATGCTCGCCTCGCACGCCCAGATATCCGAGCGTCACCGCGTAAGAGCTGCCGATCTGGCGTTCCAGGTTGAAACTCCATTGCTGGGTCAGCGGCTGCACATAGTCGGGGGAGAAGACATAGATGTCAGGCCGGCGGGAAAGCGTGGGCGGCGCCGAGAGGACATTCGGGTAGACCGGGAAATTGCTGGAGAACGTGTAAGTCTGAACCTGGATTCCGTTCTGCGTGATTGCGGTCCCGGTGAGGATCGACGGCGTGCGGCCGTAGTAGATACCGTAGCCGCCGCGCACCACCGTCCTGCCAGTGTTGTCGAGCCGGTAGGCGAAGCCGAACCGCGGTCCGATGTTGTTCCCGTCGAGATTGATCTTGCCGGTGTCGAGGCCGATCGCGGCCAGACCCGGATCGGGATTGTGCACGCTGGGCTGCGCGTAGTCGAAGTAGTCGTAGCGCAGGCCGTAGTTCAGCGTCAGCCGGTCGTTGAAGCGCCAGGAATCCTGAGCGTAGAACGCGTACTCATTCACGTTGGGTTTGGATAGCGGACCGTCGGTGCCGTCGCCTGCGAACGCCTGCGTGAAGCTGAAAGGCTTGTTCGAGGCGAAGTCAGCCAGGCTGTTGAAGGTGAATGTTCCGCTGAAATTGCCGGGGAAGAAGTTCCCGACGGTCTGGAAATTCATATCCAGTCCGAATTTAAGCGAGTGCCGCCCGACGATTCGGGAAAAAGTCTCGGCCCATTGATATGCTCTTGATGTTGGTGTAGCGCGGGCTGAAGCTGTTGCGGCCGATGGAGATCTCGGTGACGCCGTTCTGGCGGATCACCGCCTCGGGCGCGGTGGAGTTGGCCAAGCCCGGTTCGTCGTCACGAAGTAGGTGAAGCGCGATTCCAAAATGCTCAGCGCGCCGATGGACAGGGTGTGGCTGGCCGAAACATTGTCGGTGGTCACGTTGCTGTTGCCGGTGTGTTCGGCGGCGCTGGAGGAGCCGCTGTTCTCGAAATTCTGCCCCTTGAATCGATTGGCGTTGTAGCGCACGCTCAGCCTTTGGCTGTCGCTGATGTTCCAGTCGACCTTGCCGAGATAGACGTCATTATTCAAAGCATTTGAGTACGGCGTGAGATATTTCTGCAGCGACTGCGCGGCCTGCTGCGAAAGAGCATCGGACGGCGCCGGCACCGCGAAGAATACGGGGTTGGGCGTGGTGTTGCGCTGTCCATCGTAGTCGAAAAAGAAGAACAACTTGTCCTTCACCACCGGCCCGCCGAGGTTGCCGCCGAACTGATTGAAGTGATAGTTGCGACGCGGAATGTTGCGGCGATTGTTTTCCCACGAATTGGCGTTGAGAGCCTTGTCGCGGAAGAATTCGAATGCCGTGCCGTGAAATTCGTTGGTGCCGGATTTCGTGATGACGTTGATGACGCCGCCGCCGGCGCGTCCCACCTCGGGCGCATAGCCGTTGGTGCTGACCTGGAACTCCTGCACGGCGTCCTGGCTGAAGCTATACGGATTGCGGCCGGTGCCGGCGCGTCCAGTCGACTGGCCAAAGAAAGTATTGTTGGCGTCGGAGCCGTCCACCAGCAAGCTGTTGGATGTGCCGCGCTGGCCGCCGAACGCCAAGTCGCCGCCGCGCGTCGGATCACGCGTGACGCCGGGGGTAAGCACCGTGAAATCCAAAAAGTTGCGGCCGTTGATGGGCAGCTCGGCGACGGCCTGACTATTGACGACGGTGGAGGTTTGCGAGCGCGTGGTCTCGACCACGGGAACTTCAGCGGTGACATTCACGGTTTCTTGCGTCGCTCCGAGCTCCAGCGCGACGTCGAATGTAACCACTGCGCCGACACCCAGAGGGATACCGGTGCGCTTGCTGATCTTGAATCCGGTCTGCTGGATGGTCAGATCGTAGGTTCCAACGGGCAAATCGGGAAAAGTGTACAGCCCGCCTTCGGCGGTCTGGGTTGTGCGGGTAAGGCCCGTGGCCGTGTTTACTGACGGTCACCTTGGCGCCAGCGATGGCGGCGCTGGTTGGATCCGTAACGGTCCCGTTCAATGTAGCGCGCCCCACCGAGGCTTGCGCGAAGGCTAGGGCGGAAAAAATGAAAACACTAACTCCCACTCTCCAAGCGTTTGTCATACAGGTAGAGATAGCTCGCGAACCTTCAAAGTTTCATGAAAAGCCATGAAGATAGAGTTTCACGGATTCTGGAGCACTGCTTGAAACCGCGCTTTGTTGGCTATTGCATTCCCGTGAGTGCAAATGGTAAGCTGAAGGCGAACGTGGATTGATTTAGGTTCTGCCGCAAGGCGGGGCTGACTAATTGCAACCACGAAAAAAAGTGCTAAAGGTGAGTCGGTCTTCACGAAACTAAAACCCCCTGCGGCACTCGCGCAGGGGATTTTTATTTTGGGGCCGGATCACCGTTGCAGAGGAGTTCTCTTATGACGGTGCTGCCCACGGATGCGGGCGCCGAGGCCTCGCTGTTCGGCCGCGAAGGCGAACTGGTTTCTGTTCGAATCACAGTTGAGCCGAGGCTGCTGGAAGACTTGCTGGATGCGCTGGCGGTTCTGGATTTTCCGGTGAATCCGCAACTCTACCATCACACCGCGCGAAGTGGCGGTGGAATTTCCGGCGTATTCGTCGCAACTGGATAAAGTGCGCGAAGCGCTGCGGGCGCGCGGCTTCGACGACAGAGAGCGTCGAGCTGTCCAAAGTGCTGGCGCGAGCCAACACTAAGCGCCGCTAGCGGCGCTAACTGACGCTCGGCTTTCTCGCGCTCAGCTTTCGCTCGACGGCCTTGAGCAGCCGCGCGTGAACTTCTTCGGGCAGCGTCTGGGGTTGCATTCCCTTGTAGACCTGAATGGTCTTCTTGGTGGTGTCGAGAATCACGAAACAATTCGGGCATTCCGTGATGTGAGCCTCGATGCGCTGGCGAAGCTGGATGTCCACGACCTCGTCCAGATAGTCGTTGAGCTCCTGCAAAAATTCCTTACAGGTAAGCAAATACGTCGTCCCCTTTCCGCTTGAAGAAGCGCGTCAGCTTCTCGCGAAGCTGCAGACGCGCACGGAGCAACCGGCTTTTCACGGCAGGAACCGAGATCCCCAACGCCTCGGCAGTTTCCTCGGTGCTCAGTTCTTCGATGTCGCGAAGTACGAAAACGGTGCGAAAAACAGGGCGCAGGCTCTGCACGGCCTCGTCCAGAATTTCGCCCAGTTCCTCGCGGGAGTACTGCTGCTCCGGATTCTCATCCCAGACGGCGATCTCGCGGACCACGGTATCTTCGCCGGTGTCCAGCGGCTCGTCGAGCGGCACGGTCCGGTCGGACTTCCGCTTGCGCAGCTTCATCAGCGATTCGTTCACTGCGATGCGGACGATCCAGGTGTAGAACTTCGATTGGCCCTGAAAATCGCGCAGGTGCTCGAAGCCCTTCAGGAAAGGTCTCCTGCAGGACGTCCTCGGCGTCCTCGTCGTTCTGCGTGATGTGCTTGGCCAGGCGAAATATCTTGTTGCGAATACTGATTGACGAGTTGGTTGTATGCTCCGGCGTCGCCCTCGCGGGCTTGCGCAACCAGGGCGGACTCGTCGAAGACACCCGTTTCCGTAGCGGCAGGCATTCCTTTTTCATAGTAGCGCATGAGGCAAAGGTGTCAGGTATCAGGTGCCAGGTCGCGCAGATGCTAATCTGAATCTTACATGGGTGCGAGCCTTACAATTACTTTGCCGGACGGCAGCCAAACGCCCGCGCCGGCGGCAGCCGGCCGCTGGACATTGCCAAATCGATCAGCCCGCGATTGGCCGACGACGCCGTCGTCGCGCGCGTGAATGGCCACTTGTACGATTTGACGCGGCCACTCGAGGAAGACGCGCAAGTTGAGATTCTGACTTCGAAGAATCCCGAAGCGCTCGAAGTCTACCGGCACTCCACCGCGCATTTGCTGGCCGCCGCAGTGCTCGAATTGTTTCCCGAGACCAAGCTCGGAATCGGCCCGCCCACCGATGTCGGGGTTCTACTACGACTTCCAGCGCGAGACTCCGTTCACGCCCGAGGATCTGGAGAAGATCGAAGCGCGCATGTGGGAGATCCAGGCCCAGGAATCTGCCGTATGAGCGCAAGCTGACGCGCGAAGTCCGACGGCCTGAAAAAATACGCAGACGATTGGATGAAGGTGCAGCTCATCCAGGAGAAGGCCGACGAGATTTTTTCCGAATACACGCTGGGGCCGAATTTCATCGATTTTTGCCGCGGTCCGCACGTTCCGGCGACCTCGCGCATCAAGGCTTTCAAGCTGCTCTCGGTAGCGGGCGCCTATTGGAAGGGCGACGAGCACAATGCCAAGCTGCAGCGCATCTACGGCACGGCGTTCTTCAGCAAGAAGGATCTGGATGCGTATCTCGCGCGGCTGGAGGAAGCCAAGAAGCGCGACCATCGCAAGCTCGGCCAGGAACTCGACCTGTTCAGCATCCAGGAACTCGCCGGCCCCGGCCTGATCTTCTTCCATCCCAAGGGCGGCCTGGTTCGCAAGATTATCGAGGACTGGATGCGCGATCAATACCTGGCGCGCGGCTACGCCCTGGTCTTCACGCCGCACGTGATGCGGCACGATTTGTGGAAGATCTCCGGGCACGCGAATTTCTTCAGCCAGAACATGTTCAAGCCGATGGAGCTGGACGACGCCGAATATCAGCTCAAGCCGATGAACTGCCCCGGCCACATCCTGATCTATCGCGACAAACTGCACAGCTATCGCGATCTTCCGGTGCGGCTCGGCGAACTCGGCACGGTGTATCGCTACGAGCGCGCCGGCGTTCTGCACGGTTTGCTGCGCGTGCGCGGCTTCACGCAGGACGACGCGCACATCTTCTGCACGCCCGAGCAGATCGAAGACGAGGTGGTGAGCTGCCTGCAGTTCGCCGTCGATGTGCTCACCACGTTCGGTTTCGATTCCTACGAAGCCGAGCTGTCCACCTGGGACGGTGGCGCGAGCGGCAAGTACGACGGCACGCCGGACCAATGGTCGCTCGCCGAGAATGCGCTCAAGCGCGCCGTTGAGCGCCTGAACATCAAAGTGAAGGTGATGCCCGATGAGGCGGCTTTCTACGGACCCAAGATCGACATGAAGCTGTTCGATGCGATCGGCCGCCCCTGGCAGCTTATCCACCGTGCAGTTCGATTTCACGCTCCCGCGCCGCTTCGAGTTGGAATACATAGCCGATGACGGCAAGAAACATCAGCCGCTCATGGTGCATCGCGCGCTGTTCGGATCGGTGGAGCGGTTCTTCGGAATTCTGGTGGAGCACTACGCCGGCGCGTTTCCCGTGTGGCTGGCGCCGGTGCAGGCCATCGTGCTGCCGATCACGGACCGGCATGTCGAATACGCGCAGAAGGTTGTCGAGCAGCTCAAGGCCGCCGGAATCCGCGTGTCGCTCGATGAGCGCAGGCGAAAAGGTCAACCTCAAGATTCGCGAAGCCCAGTTGCAGAAGATCCCGTACATGCTGGTGGTGGGCGATCGCGAGGCCCAGAGCGGCAGCGTCTCGGTGCGCAACCGCAAGCACGGCGACCAGGGATCGCAGAGCGTGGACGAGTTCCTGGCCGAACATCCGCGCGCTGATCGAGACCAAAGCCCGGACCGAGTAAGTGTTCGCGCTCGCGCTGGCGGCCGCTGCGCTGGTGGCGGCATCGCTGGTCTTTAGCGTCCTCGTCGTCGTCGCCGCGCGCAGCTACCTGAAGCAGACCGATTCCCGACGCCGCGCCGCCGCAGCCCATCAGCGTGCTGAAGCCGCTGTCGGGCATCGATCAGGATCTTGAGAAACAACCTCCGCAGTTTTTTCGAGCAGGACCACCACGCAATTCGAGATCCTGTTTGCGGTGCGCGAGCTCGAGCGATCCGGCAGCGCAGCGTGGTGGAGGCATTGCAGCGCGAGTTTCCGAATCGAGCGGCGCGGCTGATCGTCACCGGCGAGCCTCCCTATCCGAATGCGAAGGTCTACAGCCTGGAGCGCATGGTCGCCGAGGCACGGCACGATCTGCTGGTGATGAGCGACAGCGATATTGGCGTGGACGCGGGCTTCCTTCAGTCCGTGGCCGCCGAGTTTAGCGATCCGAAGATTGCGCTGGCCACTTGCCCGTATTTTGCCGTCGCCAGCGGCAGCCTGTGGTCCGAACTCGAGGCCGAAGGCATGAACACGGAATTTCTCGCGGGCCTGCTGGTCGCCCGCCTGATCGAAGGCGTGAAGTTCGCCGTCGGACCGACCATCGTCGCCCGCAAGCAGGCGCTCGAATCCATCGGCGGCTTCGACCGTCTCAAGGACTACCTGGCCGAAGACTTCGTTATGGGCAAGTTCGCCGCCGACGCCGGGCTCGGCGTCATTCTCTCGCGCAACATCGTCCGGCATCACATCGGCAGCCAGAGTATGCGCGCCAATGCAACGCACCGGCTGCGCTGGGTCCGCAGCACGCGGCGTTCGCGGCCGGCCGGCTACATCGGCCAACTGGTCACCTATCCGTTACCGCTCGCGATTTTGGCTTGGGCGCTCCATCCCGCGTGGTGGCCGCTCGTCGTCGTGGCCGCCGGACTGCGCGCGCTCGCGGCGTGGTCCACCTCGGTGTGGGTTCTCGGGTCGCGACCTCGCTGGCATCTGCTGATCCTGCAGGATTTTCTCAGCTTCTTCTTCTGGCTGGCCGGCTTCTTCGGCAACACCGTGGTGTGGCGCGGGCGCCGCTATTATCTCTATCCGGACGGCCGGTTCGAGCTGCGCTGAGCCGTCGCTGGGCGCTGGCCGATCTCCGGCTAAAACCAAGCTGCACGTTTGGGATAAAGCGCCGTGCACCGTGTAACCTGAAGAGCTCCGGTGGACGCCAGTTCACCTTTGGGAGTAAAATTCGTCTTCTCCATGAGTTTGTCAAAACAGTCTAAATATGTCCTCGCGTATGCCAGCGCGGCTTTGATTGCGTTTTCACTCCTGACTCTGCAGGGTTGCACGGGCAAGAGTTCGGCCGACGGACCTGCCGCAAAAGACGGTGGCGGCGGTCGGGGGCGTGGCGGCCGAGGCGGACGCGGCAGAGGAGATGGCGGCCCGGTTCCGGTCGTCGTAGCAACGGTTTCTCAGCGCGATGTTCCGATCACGGTTGACGTCATCGGCAACGTCGAAGCGTATTCCACGATTTCGGTAAAAGCGCAGGTCGGCGGACAGTTGGTCCAGGTTCACTTCCAGGAAGGCGACACCGTGAAGAAGGATGACCTGCTGTTTTCCATCGACCCGCGTCCCTTGCAAGGTCAACTCAACCAGGCGCAGGCAAACCTGAGCCAAGTGACAGCGAATCTCGCGCGTGACACGGCGGCGCTGGGCCAGACGCAGGCCAATCTCGCGCGCGACACCGCCAATCAGAAGTATGCGCTCACCCAGGCCGAACGCATGCAGAAGTTGTTCGAGCAGGGCGTAGTGTCGAAAGAACAGACCGATCAGATCGCGAGCCAACGCGGATGCGCAGGCGCAAACCATAGCAGCGGACCAAGCCGCCATCGAAAGCGCGCGCGCCCAGATCGGCGCCACCAAAGCGGCGGTGCAGAGCGCCCAGTCGTCGGTCGAAAACGCCAAGGTCCAGTTGGGTTACACCAGCATTCGGTCGCCCATCGACGGACGCACCGGCAATCTGTCGGTGAAGCAGGGCAACCTGGTGACGGCCAATACGCTGGAATTGGTGACCATCGCGCAGGTGCATCCGATCTACGTCACCTTCTCGGTTCCGGAATCGCAGTTGGGCGACATCAAGAGAGTACATGGCCCAAGGCAAGCTGCCGGTCACCGCACGATCGCAGGACGAAGCCGGCACGACGCAAATCGGCGTTCTGACCTTCATCGACAACTCGTGGATGCCACCACCGGCACGATCAAGCTCAAGGGAACGTTCCCGAACACCAACAATAAGCTCTGGCCCGGCGAATTCGTGCGCGTCACGCTGCAGCTTACCACCCAGCGCAACGCGCTAGTGGTTCCGAATCAAGGCGGTGCAGACCGGTCAGGACGGCCAGTTCGTGTACGTCGTCAAGCAGGACCGCACGGTGGAGATGCGCCCGGTGGTGACGGGTACCCGAATCGATCAGGATCTGGTGGTGGATCGCGGCCTCGAAGCTGGGCGAGACCATCGTCACGGAAGGCCAGCTCCGGTTAGCGCCGGGAAGCCAAGTGGAGGTGGCCGCGGCCGAGGCGGGCGTCCGGGTGGCCGCGGCTAGCTAGCCGCGGCGGAGGCGGGCGACGGCCTAGCGTAGTCGCGGTCGGGTGTTGCGCCAATGAACGTCTCCGAAGCCTTCATCCGCCGGCCCATCGCCACCAGTTTGCTGATGGCAGCCATCGCGCTGTTCGGGATGGTTGCGTATCGCTCGCTTCCGGTGAGCGATCTGCCGAACGTCGACTTTCCCACGCTGCTGATCACCGCTTCGCTGCCGGGTGCAAGCCCCGAAACCATGGGATCCGCGGTGGCTACGCCGCTCGAGAATCAGTTCTCCAACATCGCCGGGCTGGAATCGATGACCTCCATCAATTCGCTCGGCTCCACGCAGATCACTCTGGAATTCGCGCTGAGCAAGAGCCTGGACGGAGCCGCCGTGGACGTGCAGGCCGCCATCACGCAAGGCGCGCGGATGCTGCCGCAAGGCATGCCCACGCCTCCCACGTTCGCCAAAGTGAACCCGGCGGATCAGCCCATCCTGTATCTGGCGATCACTTCGAAAACGCTGCCGCTTTGGACGCTGGATGAATACGCCGAGACGCGCATCGCCCAGCGCATCTCCATGGTCAGCGGCGTGGCGCAGGTGAAAGTGCTGGGCGCGCAAAAGTATGCGGTGCACGTACAAGCGGACCCGCATCTGATGGCGTCGCGGCAGGTTGGCATCAACGAACTAGAGGCGTCACTGAAAAGCTGGAACGTGAATCTGCCCACCGGCACCATCATTGGTCCGCAGCGCGCCTTCACCCTGCAAGCCAGCGGGCAGTTGACCAGCGCCGATCAATACCGGCCACTGGTGGTGGCTTATCGAAGAGGCTCCGCCGTTCGGCTGGAAGAACTGGCCGACGTGGTGGATAGCGTCGAAGATGACAAGACCGCATCGTGGTTCTATACTCCGCACGGAACGCAGCGCGCCATCATTCTCGGCATCCAACGCCAGCCCGGCACCAACACCATCGAAGTCACCAATGCAGTTAAGAATCTGCTGCCGGTGTTCCGTTCCGAGATTCCAGCCTCCGTGAATATGGACGTGCTGTACGATCGCTCCGACACCATCCGCGAGTCGTACAAAGACGTGCAATTCACCATGCTGCTCACTCTCGGCCTGGTAGTCATGGTGATCTTCCTGTTCCTGCGCAACCTGTCCGCGACCGTGATCCCCAGCCTGGCGCTGCCGTTCTCCATCATCGGAACATTCGCCATCATGTACCTGCTGAAGTACAGCCTGGACAACCTGTCGATGATGGCCCTGATCCTATCGGTAGGCTTCGTCGTGGACGACGCGATCGTCATGCTGGAAAATATTTTCCGGCATATGGAGATGGGCGAGAAGCCGCTGCACGCGGCGCTGGCCGGGTCGGGCGAAATCGGATTCACCATCGTGTCGATGACCCTGTCGCTGGCCGCGGTGTTCATTCCCGTGCTCTTCATGGGTGGCATCCTGGGCCGGCTGTTCCGCGAATTCAGCGTGACCATCTGCGTCGCGATTTTGATCTCGGGCGTGGTGTCCGTCACCCTGACACCGATGTTGTGCAGCCGGTTCCTGCGATCGCCGGAGTTGCAGAAGCGCTCCTGGTTCTATCGCGTCACCGAGCGGTTCTTCGAAGCCATGCTGCGGCTCTACGATCGCACACTGCAGATCGTGCTGCGGCACCGCGGCATGACCATGGCGGCTTCCATGCTAGGCCTCGCGGCGACGGTATTCATGTTCGTCAAGATTCCCAAGGGCTTCATTCCGGATCAAGACACCGATCAGATCTACGCCGTGACCGAAGCCGCGCAAGGCACTTCGTATTTCCAGATGGTGGAGTACCAGAAGGCCATCGCCGACGTGATCCGCGGCCACAAGGACGTGCTCGCGCTGATGTCGACGGTTGGCGGCGCTTCTGCGTCCACGCTTGGCGGACCCAACTACGGCGAGATCGTGGTGCACCTGAAGCCGCGCAACGAACGCAAGGAACTGGTGAATGAGATTATCGAGGACCTGCGGCCAAAGGTCTCCGGCTTTCCGGGCATGCGCGTGTATTTGCAAAATCCGCCGACCATTCGGATCGGAGGTCAGGTCACCAAGAGCCTGTATCAATTCTCACTGCAGTCGCCTGACAAGAAAGAATTGTACGAAGGGGCGCAGCGCCTTCAGGAACAAATCGAGCAGATGCCGGAAGTCCAGGACGTCACCAGCGATCTGGCGATCCTGAGCCCGCAGGTGAACGTCGACATCGACCGCGACAAGGCCGCGAGTCTGCAGGTCAGCGCGGAACAGATTGAGAACGCCTTCTACGATGCCTACGGCCCGCGCTGGGTGTCGACCATCTACGCGGCCATCAACGAATACAAAGTGCTGCTGGAATTGAAGCCGCAATACCAAGCCGATCCGCACGCGCTGTCGCTGCTGTACTTCAAGTCTGGGAGCGGCCAGCTCATCCCGCTGGACACACTGGCCAAAGTACATCAGGACGTCGGCCCGCAAGCCATCAGCCACTATGGCCAGCTTCCGGCGGTGACCGTGTCGTTCAATCTGAAGCCCGGCGCTGCGCTCGGCGAAGTGGTGTCGAAGATTCAGGCTATGGCGAAAGAGACGTTGCCCGATACCATCAGCACCAACTTCCAAGGCGCTGCCAAGGCGTTCCAAACTTCGCTCGGCAATCTGTGGATCTTACTGATCGTCGCGATCCTGGTGGTGTACATCGTGCTCGGCATCTTGTACGAAAGTTACATCCACCCCATCACGATTCTTTCGGGCCTTCCTTCGGCCGGCTTCGGCGCGCTGATAACGCTGTTTCTGTTCAAGATGGATCTGAACATCTACGCATTCGTCGGGCTGATCATGCTGATCGGCATCGTCGAAAAGAACGCGATCATGCAGATCGACTTCGCGCTGGAGGCGGAGCGCAACCAAGGGCTGACGCCGCTCAAGGCGATCTATGAAGGTTGCCTGATTCGATTCCGACCGATCATGATGACCACCATGGCGGCGATGCTGGGCGCGGTTCCCATCGCACTGGGCTACGGCGCCGGAGGCGAAGCGCGGCAGCCGCTCGGACTCGTGGTCGTTGGCGGTCTGCTGTTCTCGCAGATGGTGACGCTTTATCTGACACCGGTGGTTTACACCTACATGGCGGCGGTCGTCGAGAAACTCCACCACGGACGCAAGAAGGGGATCAAAGAACCGGTCCCCGAGCCGACCGTCGCGTAGCAACTACCGCGGCTTCACCTCGAGCGTCGACTTCGGCTCCACCTTGAGAAACTGCATCGGAAAACTCGTGCCGTAATAGTACGCATCCCACTGGTCTTTGTAGTGCGATGACAGAATCTGGCCGGATTCCCCGATCGTGATGTTGTTGAGCGAGCGATCCCAGTCCGCCAGGTCCGCCACGAATCGCATCGAGGGTCCCAGCGTCTGCGTGGTTTGCTTGATGGTTGTGGATGAGCCGCTCATCTCCACGGGCCCGACGTTGAAGTAGGGTCCCAGCACGGGAATCTGACTGCCCACCGGATGCTTGATCGTAAGTTCGTTGTAGCTTCCGTAGTTCCACTTCTTGACGTTGCCGCCCTGCAGGTTGCGGCCTTCCTGAATGGCTTCGGTGAGCGAGCGCATGAGCAGGCCGTCGGGATCGGCGAACCAACCGTGCTTGCCCTGGTCGAGAAGCTTTTCGACGATGGCCGGCGCCATCATTGACCCATAGTAGCTTGACTTGCCCGGCGCGGCCGATTCCGCGATCCGTTTCTTCAGCGACTGATAGACCAGCGTAATCAGCATCGGCGCAGCCGTTCGCTTCTCCATCTGCCCGTTCCAGCCGCGCAAGACTTCCACGGCATCGCGCAGGTTCGCATCCGCCGGTTTCGCACGATCGTATGCCGCGACCACCAGGTGCGCCAGGTGCCGCGAAAAAGCCGAGTAGACATCCTTCTCGACGGCGATCATCTCGTCTGGCTTCCAATGCTCATGCGCGGTCAAGGCGCTCCGGATTTCGAGCGATCGATAAGGCGCGGCGAAGCTGCCGCTCACACGATACGGATAATTCGCCGGAAAAGGATTCTGGTTGGCCGTGATCACGCGGCCCTCCGGCGGATTGTAGAACGACGGGAGCTGCTCGAACGGAATGAAGCCGTCCCATTCGAAGTCGCCGGTGCTGCCATCCACGGGCACGTCGCCATCATAGTTCTTCCGGATCGGAAGCTTGCCGGTGGCGTGATAGCCGATGTTGCCGTCCACATCGGCGTACACAAAGTTCTGGCCGGGACCGGGAAAGCGCGCGAGGGCCTGCGTGAAATCCTGCCAGTTGCCCGCACGGTCAATATCAAGAAATGGGAACTGGAACGAGCCGGGCTCGGCGGCGGTCCAGCGCAAGGCCATCAGCCGGTTGCGATCCGAGACGGTCACCGGACCGTGGCGCGTCACCCACTGCCGGAACTCGATCGGACGGCTGCCCTTCACCGCGATCCAGTCCACCTCCGAACGCGCTTGCTCCACTTGTCCATGGAACGCATATCGCCCGGTGCGCGGATCGAGCTTCTCGAGGTACAGATCCTGAACGTCGAATCCGAGATTGGTGACGCCCCACGCGATGCGACGGTTGTGCCCGATGATCACGCTCGGCACTCCTGGAAGCGAGACGCCGGTTACATCGAGTCCCGGCGCCTCGAGGTGTACCTGATACCAGGTGGAAGGAATGGAAAACTCCAGATGTGGATCGTTCGCCAGGATCGGCTTGCCGGTTGCCGTGTGCTTTCCCGAGATGGCCCAGGCGTTCGATCCCGGCTGCACCTCCGTGCCGATTCGCGACGAAAACAGAAAGTTCACTTTGGCCGCGTCGCCGCTCTCGATCATCGCGCTCTTCTGAAGGTCCTCTTTCCAAGTCGTCGTCAGATTGCGATACATCTGCAAAGCGCACAGGATGCTATCGGTGATGCGCCAAGGCCGCGGATCGTAGCGCAGAATGGTGAACTCGAGCGGAAGACTGCCGCGATGCGTCTCGATGAAGTAGTTGACGCCTCGCGCATAGGCCGCGAACACCGCGCGATCCGCGGGCGGCAAAGTTCGGTAGTGCTCCTCGGCCATGCGGCGCATCCTCAGGCGGCGCGCCTCGCGATCCGTCTCGAGCGCCTGCGACGCCCACCACTTCGGACAACTCGCCGGCGGCCAGCCGCCGTAGCGCGTCCATCTGCCACAGACGATCCTGCGCGGTGACGAAGCCCTGCAGAAAAACGGCGTCTTCCCAAGTCGCGGCTTTGATATGCGGTACGCCGAGCGAGTCTCGCGCGACGCTGGCCGCAGCCGAGATCGGCGCCGTAATCTGTCCCGAGGTTTTTGGTAGCGGGCGATAAGCCGTCCAATAGGCCGCGAGTCAGACCCAGCAACAGCAAAACCGCTATGCTCAAGTTGATGTACTTGAGGACTCTTCCGAGTAGCACGTGGAAGACACCAGCGTACCGTGTTTGCGAGCCCGGCGTCAGTGCCGGTCGCGCCAGGTCCGCGTGCTGCCGATCCGCTCTAGTCCATGCCATATCGCCTGATCGTCCTGGCCGCGGTGCTGTTGTTGAACGGCTTCTTTGCGGCCGCCGGAAGTCGCGCTGATCTCGGTCCGCAAGAGCCGCCTGCGCGCGCTGGCCGAAGAGGGACAAGTGGGAGCGCAGGCCGCCCTCAACCTGCTGGCGAATCCGGCGCGACTACTCTCCGTCACCCAGGTCGGCGTCACCCTGGCCAGCCTGGGACTCGGCTGGGCGGGCGAAAACACCGTCTACGATCTGTTTCTCGCGATTTTGAACCCGTTCGTGACGCCGGCCCTGGCGCCTTGGCTGCACGGCGTGAGTTTCGCGATCGCGTTTCTGCTGATCAGCTACGCGCACGTGGTGATTGGAGAAGTGGTGCCGAAGAACCTCGCCATCGAGAAGGCCGACCGGCTCGCGATCCTGGTGGCGCCGGTGCTGCTGGTGTTCGATCGGATCTCGGCGCCGTTTGTGTTCGTCGCCGAACGATCCGCGGCCACATTTTCCCGCTGGATCGGCCTCAAGGGCAGTCACGCCGGCGGGCGGGCATTCGGCCGAGGAGCTGAAGTTCATCGTCAGTTCCAGCCGCCGCGAAGGACATCTGCATCGCTTCGAAGAGGACGCAATCCAGGCGCTGCTCGAACTGCCCAACTACTACGCTCGCGAAATCATGGTGCCTCGCAACGCCATCGTGTCGGTCTCGGTGGACGCCAGCCTCGACCAGGTGCTGCGAAAAATGCGCGAGACGCAGTATTCGCGCCTGCCGGTGTATCAGGGCGAACCCGAGCACATCATCGGATACGTTCACTACAAGGACATGATGCGCATCTGGGAAGAGCGCCGCCTGCGCCGCCGAGCGCAAACAGGCGCTGCGGCCCGTTTCACCTTTCCCGCGTGCTGAACAAGCCGCTGGTGGTTCCGGAGACCAAGCCGCTCAACGATCTGATCGACGAATTCCGCAGCACGCACAAACACATGGCGTTCGTAGTGGACGAGTTCGGCACCATCGTCGGGCTGGTGACGCTCGAAGACGCGCTCGAGCAGATTCTGGGCGAGATGGGCGACGAGCACGACGTGAAGCGCCCGCGCCCGGCCGCGGGAGCCACGGTGATCGAAGTGGACGGCGCCATCAACGATCCGCGATCTCGACACGCAATACGGCGTCGAATTGCCCGGCGACGCGGGATTCGAAACGCTGGCGGGGTTTCTACTGTTCCAGCTCGGCTACATTCCGAAAGCCGGCGAGACCGTCGAATACGGCGGCTTCACGATTCACGATCCGGGCGATGGATCACAATCGCATCGCGCGCGTGAGCATCGAGCCGCAAGCGCCGCCGAAGCATGCCAAGCCCGGCGAGCCAAGATCGGCTAGTGAATGTCGGCGTAGCGGACCTTGCTGTCCACCACCGCCCGTTCGAAGCCTGAGTTCTTCATCGAGATTGCGATGCGGCGCGAATAAAGAAACAGAGCCTTGACCTTGAACTCGCCGCCGTAGGTCACCGGGAACCAGAGACCTTCGTCGAATTTCTGGTAGGTCACCTTGAAGCCGAGCTGCTGGATGTCTGTGCCGAACATGGCCTTCACCCACAGTGGAACTTCTGGGCGCCAGCGTGGTTGTGATGAGCACCGGCTGGAATTCGTCGCGATGGACCAGAACCTCGCCGGCCCACACGCCCTGCGTCGTCGCCCGCTTCGTCGGCATCCAGGAAGTCCGGCCTTCTTCTTGGGATCGAACGTGATCCGGTAGACCGGCATTCCCCGATATTCATCCGCCCCTTCCAGCTTGAAGTTGTACTTGCGCTGCTCTTTGGAATTGAGCGGAAAGAGGTCGTGCTCGATTCCGTCGCGCGTACTCTGGTCGCTGGCGAAAGAATCCGCCAAGCCCTTGACCAGATCCGCGTCCAGGTCGATCTTCTTGTGTTCGAAGCCCGGCTCATCGAACTCCACCGTCTTGCCGCGATCGAAATATTTTCCGCGAAAGAGCGTCCGCTCTTTCTCGCTGCCATCCGACGTCGGCGTCACCGTATACTCGCTGTATTCTTCGCGGCCGAGTTTTCCATTCGACCGCGTTCAGGCGAATGAGCACTTCCTGGTGGATAGACATACGCGTTGCGCATTTCCTGTGCGCGATCCTGGTTCTCCGCAACGCGCAGCCATAATCTGCGTCCGCGGTTAAGGCCGGCGGAGCTGCGGCGGCGCCGAACAGCAACAAAGGAAGCGACGATCATTTTCGCTTTCTTCTCCACTTTGATCCGGATGTCGCTGGGAATGCCGAAACTCCCGGACAGCTAGGCCAGGCCTTCCAGGTCGATGACTCCGTCGATATTCACGACAGTGAGTTCCCTGGGTTCAGCCGCGATGATGGCGATCCCCGCGAAGTGATCGCCTTGCTCGTGACGTAGACGTCAGCGTTGTCGCCGTCGTTCTTGCTATGAACCTCCACGATCGATTTCCAGTTCGCGCCGCGCAACTGACTGCGGATGGCTTCGACGTCGGCAGCGGAATACTGGGCCGCCTTGGAGAACTCGAAGCTGCGCACGTAGATTCCCTTCAAGCCTTTCACCAGATCCTTGACCTTGGCGCCGATCCGGGTCGTCGCTCGAGAGAAAGCCTGCCGCCAGCCGGAGCGTGCTGCCTTCCAGGGATACCTTGACGGTATTGGAGGCCAGAGCCGCCAGCTTGTCGAGGCTATCCAGCTTCAACGCTTGAGGAAACGCCAGCGCCGGCCCCAGACCGAGCGCCAGCAGACACCACAGAGTACGTCTCATCGCAATGCACCTTGCACTTTCTTGTGAACCTTGTCGAGCTGCGCGGAAGCGATCTCGATGGCCTGGATCAACTGCGCGCGCGCCGCCTCGCCCTCGCGGCGCGCCTTTTCGCGCCGGTCGAGTTCCAACCCCACCGCGCCCATCAACAGCGCTGGCCGCGATTCCAGCCGCCGCCCAGGCGCGCCAGTGGAACCCCCACGCGCGGAACCACGTCACATGCCGGCGTTCCCGCGCGGCGCGAGCCACCACGCGCGCGGCGAAATCCTCGGAAGGCTCCACGCGCTCCAACGCTCTGCGAAGCTGATCTTCAAAATCCGTCATAGCCTCTCCTCCGGCATCGCAAATGACAACCTGCGCCGCAACACAGCCAGCGATCGCTGCAAGTGGCTCTTCACCGTCGCAACGGGCATATCCAACAACTCGGCGATCTCGGTCGGAGTTCAAACCTTCTTGAAACCGTAAAATCACGATCAGCCGGGGCATTTCCTGCAGCTTCGCGAGCAACCCTTCGATGTAGCGCTTGAGCAGCGGATCGGTAGCCGGCATGAATGTGAACGGCTCCGGCGCGTCGTCCAGACTAACGTGCGCCCGCAGCTTGCGCCGGCGGACGTAGTCGATACAGCGGCGGCTCGCCACCTTCCGCAGCCAGAAAATCCGGTGCTCGCGCGACTGGATCTCGTCCCAATGCCGATACAGTTCCAGAAAAACCTCCTGGGCCAGTTCCTCGGCCGCCGGGCGATCCTGCAGGAAATGGTAAGCAACGCTGTACACCATGCCCTGGTGTTCGCGCACCGCCGCTTCAAATGCGCCAGTCACGTCCACGGCCGCCCGCTGGATCCCCTGTTGAGCCAAACTGCCCGTCACCATTGCCCTTCACCACATTAATACGTGCGCTGCGGCCCGATCGAACGCAAAAATCGGATTAATGTTTCGATGCCGGGCGGCACTCGGTGAGCTGATAGAAGTGTGTCGGAACGGAAGCGAATCCGGCCAGTCGCATCGCGGTGCGCTGCCATGTTGCATATGGCTCGAGCATCGTGTCGCGTTCCTGTCGTCCGGCGCAAGCTTCGGACTGCAACCGAGTGGTGAGCAGTCCAGGCGAGACGTCGCGCGTGTTCCGTACGATCCACACAGTCGCGGCGGAACGCGTAAGGTTGCTCGCCTCGGCGCTCCGCTTTTGCTCCAGGATGACAAAGGGAGTGCGGCCGGAAAGCAGCGCTGCCAGCGCATCGGCGTCGGTGTTGTAAGCGTCCACCAGAATCAGGTCGCCGGGGTCCGCCTGTCGATTGAGCGTCCCCGCGATCTCGCGCAGCGGCGCGGCATAACCGGGATTCAGGAAATTCTCGCGGCGGAAATACAGCAGGTCGGAAGAAACAAACGAAAGCAGGATCGCCAGGATCACGGCGCTCTGGATCGCCGGGCGCCGCAGCTCGGAAATACCGAGCGCCACCGCCATGCTCAGGAACGGCAGCAGCCAAAGCATCCGCGCCGGAATAAACGGATAGCTGTCCCACCAGGCCACGGCGAAATAACCGATCGCAGCGGCGACTATCAGCAGCGCGACAAACCACCGTGAGACTTGCGGGATCCGGACGCCCAGAAAGGCCAGCGCCAACATGACCGGCGCCAGCAGCAGCGAGACCCCGAGAAACGATTCGCCGATTGTCAGCGAAACCAGACCGAAGCCGGCCTTGACGATGTGTTCCAAGACCAGATTGTTGGAAACCGCGTAGTGCGCCGTGAAACGATCGGCCGCGCCCCACCACCGCACGGCGCCGATCAATCCAGTCACCCACGGAATGAAAGCGGCGACGACCATCAGCGCGAACCCAGCGGCGCGCCGCACGCCCACGCTATGCCAGCCAACGAGGGCGAAGCCCGCCAGCACGGCCAGGCCCGGCACGTAGTGCGTGTAGAGCAGCGTTACCATCGAGGCGAACGAACCCAACGCCAGCCGCATCGAGCCAGGTTCTTCCATCCATTGCCGCAGCAGTCCTAGACAAACGAGCACCAGTGCGACCTGCATCGAATACGAACGCGCCATGCGTCCATACAGGAGCAGGCAAGGTGAAAGCGCGAACAGGCTCAGAGCGATCCAACGCGCGGGTCCTTTCCACGATCGCGTCCAGAAAATATCCAACAGAAGCGTCGCCAGGAGCGCCCACATCACGGAAAACGCACGCAGCGCGCCGATGCCCGCCCATGGAAGCGGCAACGCCGTCCAAGCATGCAAGGCCACGAAGTAGAGCGGCGGGTGGACGTCCTTTGTGATGATGGCGGCGATTTCAGAAACCGGGTGATCTATGGTTCTCAGCGTGTGGAGTTCGTCGCCCCAAACCGGCAGCAGATCCAGACGCCAGAACAGCAGGCAGGCCTGGAGAACCAGCAGTGCAACAAGCGGACGGGATCGAGCCAACATCCAAGCCTAGCCCACTTGAACCTTCCATGGGCCGGTTACGCTAAACTCGTCTATTGCGCCTGGAAACGCTGCGAGCCAGATTTTTCCGTTAACCGGTTCACCGTCGGGCGCGTCGAAACGATAATTCGTCTCGTTATGAACTTACGCCTTCTTATCTCTCTGGCGGTGGCGGCCTGCGCCGCAACAGCCGCTGCCTCCGACGCGCCGCGCATTCTCGCGACGGCTCCGCTTCGTTTCGAGCCTGCGACTAGTGCCCCGCGGACCGGTTCGTCGCCCGCGGAGCGCGATTCCATTTCGAATTCGCCAAGGACCATGCCGCCCTGCAAACGCGCGACAAGACGGTCCGCCTCGAGTTTCAGGGCGCCGCGCCGGATGCGCGTATCGAAGGGCGCGATCCGCTTCGTTCCCGGACCGGTCTCTTCCTGGGTAATGATCGCCGCAAGTGGCGCACCGGCATCCCCAACTACGGCCAATTGGAAGTGCGAGGCCTATATCCGGGCGTCGATGTGATCTACTACGGCAACGCCGTCGAACTCGAGTACGACCTGCACGTCAAGCCGGGCGCCGATGTGCGGCAAATTCGTCTGCGTCTCTCGGGCGAACGCGCGCGGCTGGATCGCGAGGGCAACCTGGTGGCCGCGCTCATGCAGAAGCGTCCGGTGGCGTATCAGATCGGCGCGGACGGCGCGAGGGTCGAAGTAACGAGCCGTTATCGCAAGAATCGCGACGGCTCCTACGGATTCGCGCTCGGCCACTACGATCCTGCCAGCGAGCTGGTGATCGATCCGGTGGTGACGCTGGCCACTTACCTCAGCGGCCCCTCGTTTCAGGACATCGCTTATGCCATCGGCCATGACGCGGCGGGCTTCGAGTACGTCGCCGGAATTACGGACTCCGGCGATTTTCCTGTGACCGGCGATGCGCGACAGGGAACGCTAAACGGCATCAACGACCTGTTCGTGGTCAAGATCGATCCGCACGCTCCGTCGGGTTCCGAAATCGTCTATGCGACGTATCTCGGCGGCGCGCTCAACGAGACCTTCGGTGGCATGGCGGTCAGCCCGCGGGGAGATGTCTACTTGACCGGCACCACGGTCTCGACGGATTTTCCGACCGTCAATCCATACCAGGGCAGCCTGAATACCAACGCAACGTCTAACGCCGCCGACGCATTTGTCGTCTGGATCGATTCCAATCTGGATCTGGCGTATTCGACGTATCTGGGCGGCACCAAGCCTGACGCCGGATATGCGATTACGTTTGAAGGGACCGCAAAACTCTGGGTCACCGGCGGCACGCAGTCCACTGACTTTCCCACTCTGGGAGGAATCCAGAGCGCAAGCGGCGGCAGCCAGGACATCTTCGTCGCCGGATTTGATTTGTCGCAGGCCGGCACGGCGTCGCTGACGTACTCGACGTATCTCGGCGGCACGTGGTGGGAGACCGGCCGCGGCATCGCGCTGGCCGCGGATGGGACCTTGTGGATCGCGGCGGGCACGTATTCGTTCGACACGCCGGCGGTCGGTTCCAGCTATCAGCGCACTTTCGCAGGCGGCGGCGACGCCTATGTCGCGCACATCAACCCGGCGCTCGGCGCTGACGGCGTGCTTTATTCGACGTTCTTGGGCGGAACCGGATTGGAAGAAGCGCGCAGCGTGGTTCTGGACGCGGCGGGCCATGTGATCGTGAGCGGCTACACTACCTCGACGAATTTTCCCGTCACCACCGGCGCGCTCGCAGCCCAAGTACGGCGGCAACACGGACGTATTCGTGAGCGTGCTCGATCCCGCGATGCCACCGGACGAACAGTTGGTCTACTCCACCTACTTCGGCGGAGCGAATGCCGACGTGGCTTTCGATTTGAAGGGCGACGCAAACGGCGTTCTTTACCTGGCTGGATACACTTTGTCGCCGGGTCTGCCCTCCGTCACCGATGCGCTGCAAGCCAATTACGACGGCACCATGGACGCTTTCGTCCTGAAATTCAATCCCGCGCGCGCCGGCGCTGCCGGTCTCGATTATTTTTCCTATCTCGGGAGCGGCGGACTGCAGGTGGCGTATGCCGTGGATTTCGATGCCGCCGGAAATATCTTTATCGCAGGTTCCACCAGCGCGCGTATCCTAGACGCGGTGGGCGGCCCTGGAAAACCGAGCGACCCCGGCAACACCGACGGCTTCGTTCTCGGATTCAACGCCTGCACCTTGGATATCATCGCTTCACAGCCAGCACTTCAGCCAGCAAGGCGGATCGGCATCGGTGGATATCAGCGCACGCCAGACCGACTGCAGTTGGAATGTGTTCAGCAACCTGGACTGGGTCAGCGTTTCGCCCGCCGAGCGGCAGCGGCAATGCCACGGTGGTCGTCAATGTGGCGCCCAATGACACGGGTTCGCCGCGGCAAGGCAGCATCCGCATCGCAGGCGTCCTCTTCACGATCGATCAGGACTAGGCGAGTCGGAAGCAACCCGGCCGTTACTTCATCGCGTAGGCGCAGAGCGCGGACACCGGACAAGTCCGGCACAACGGACCATTGTTCCGGCAATACTTCTTGCCGTGCTGGCGCAGCAACAGGTGCGCGCGCAGCACACCGGCGGAATCGCCCGGCAGCTTGCCGCCTAAGTCCTCTTGAACCGAACGGTAGGTGCTGCCGTAACTCTTCTGGACGCGCCCGAAGCCGACGCGCGTCAGTACGCGCAGCCCGTTCGATTCGAGCGGCAAGCCCGATGGACGCCGCAAAAGAGCAGGATTTTCTCCGCGCCGGGATCGCCGATGCTGGGAAACTGCTTCAAAGCTTTCTTGGCCTTTTCGTAGGGCTCCTACGAAGAATGCTATCGAGATCGCCACCGAATTGATTGATAGTGAGTGCGCGCGATCTCGCGCCAGCGGAACACTCGGGTTTCAGGCTGCATTCCGCCCAGCTTCGCCAACGCGAACAACGTCTCGGCTGCGGCGCCTTGAGAATCGCTTTGGCGTCCAAACCGACTTGCGCACGCAGGCCCTCGAAGACCTTCGCTCGCCGCTCGTCCGATAGCAGATAGCAAGCGTTTTCCCACATCACGAGTTCGAAAGGGCCGCGGGCGGGAGGCAGTCTTCGGTTCGCCATATTGGCGCCGCAAGATCGCAATGATCTTCTTGAAATCCGCCCATCGATTCGAGAGCTACCTGGGGATTGTATCACTCGCGTTTGCGTATCCGACTTGCGAGTCCGTGCGGCAGGTACAATAGCAGTCGTGGGCACACTGAGCTTCCAGCGATGCACGCGCGTGTGTGCTGGCCAAGGTGTCGGAGGCGCGCGTCAGGCCCTGCAGTGAGAACGTCAGTCTTTCTGAAGCGGCCGGTCGCGTGCTCGCCGAACCCATAGCGGCAGACCGCGATTCCCCGCCCGTTTCCCGCTCCGTGCGCGACGGCTTCGCGGTGCGCTCGGCCGACCTGCCCGGCGACCTGCTGGTGATCGGCGAGGTCCGGGCCGGCGAAACGTTCGCGGGCGAAGTGCAACCCGGCCAGGCGGTCGAAATCATGACCGGCGCTCCCCTGCCCCGCGGCGTCCGACTCGGTGGTGATGGTCGAACACGTCAGCGTTTCCGGCGAGCGCGTCAACGTGCCGCGCACCTTGCAGCCCAACGAGAACGTGAGCCTCGCGGGATCGCAGGCGCGCAGGGGCGAAGTCCTGCTCGATCCCGGCGTACGGCTGGACTTCGCGCGCATCGCGCTGCTCGCCTCAGTAGGCCGCCCTCGCGTCTCGGTTTTCGTTCGACCCCAGGTGGCGCTGCTCGCAACCGGAGACGAGATCGTCCAAGTGAACGAGACGCCGCTCGACTGCCAGGTTCGCAATTCCAACGTCGAATCGCTAGCCGTGCAAGTGGCGCGCGCCGGCGGATGCCCGCACATCCTGCCGGTAGCCCGCGACCTCTACGACGCGACGCGGGAATTGGTGGAGCGCGGTCTGCAATCGGATCTGCTGCTGCTCTCCGGCGGCGTCTCGGCCGGCAAGTACGATATCGTCGAGCGCGTGCTCGCGGATCTGGGCGCCGAGTTTTTCTTCGACCGCGTCTTGATCATGCCCGGCCAGCCGCTGGTGTTTGGCCGCGCGCAAGGCAAGTTTTTCTTCGGACTGCCCGGCAATCCCGCATCGACGCTGGTGACCTTCGAAATTTTCGCGCGCGCCGCTGTGGAATTGCTCGGCGGGCAAGAGCGAACCCATGCTGCCGCTGGTCTGGACGCGACTCGAGCACGATCTCAAACAGAAAACAGGCCTGACGCGATTCCTCCCAGCCCGCCTCAGCGCGGACGGCTCCTCAGTCAGCCCGCTTCCGTGGCAAGGTTCCGGCGACGTGCCCGCCCTGGCGCGCGCCAATGCGTTCGTAGTCACCGATCCCGATCGCGAAAACTGGCAGGCCGGCGACTGGATTCGCGTTCTGATGAAATAGCCGCGCATGAAGAAAAAGCTTAGCCACTACGACGACTCCGGCTCGCCGCGCATGGTGGACATTTCCAGTCCAAGCAGCCCACCAAGCGCACCGCGCGCGCCCACGCGTTCGTGCGAATGCGCCCGCAGGTTCTGGCGCAGCTGCCCGTCGAACCCCAAGGGCAATCCGCTCGAGATCGCGCGCGTCGCCGGCATTTCCGCCGCCAAAAAAACCTCCGAGCTGATTCCGCTCTGCCACCCGCTGATGCTTTCGCACGTGGATGTCGAAGTCGCCATCGAAGACGAACGGCGTGCGAATCGTCTCCAGCGTCAGCACCACCGGACCCACGGGCGTCGAGATGGAGGCCATCACCGCAGCCTCGGTCGCCGCGCTGACCGTCTACGACATGACCAAGGCGCTCGACAAAGGCATCGAGATCCACGATCTGTACCTGCTCGAAAAAACCGGCGGCAAAAGCGGAGACTACCGGCGCACATGATCAGCGTCGCCATAGTCACCGTGAGCGATTCCGCTGTCGCGGGCACGCGTGCCGATCGCTCCGGTCCGGTGCTGCGCGAACGCGCCGAGGCGCTGGGCTGGACGGTGCGCGCACAGGAACTGGTACCCGACGAGCGTGAACGCATCGCAACACGTGTTGCGCCATCTGGCCGATTCCGCGATCGCCGCCGTTATTCTCACGACGGGTGGAACCGGCGTGGCCCCGCGCGACGTCACACCGGAGGCGACTCGCGACGTGATCGAGCGCGAGGTTCCCGGCTTGGCCGAACTGATGCGATCGGAAGGGCGCAAGTCCACGCCATTCGCCTCCCTGAGCCGGGCGGTAGCGGGCGTGCGCGGGCGATCGCTGATCGTCAATCTTCCGGGATCGCCCAAAGGCGCCGCGGAATCGTTCGAAACCATTTCGAAACTAATCCCGCACATTGTGGATCTGATAGAAGGGAGGACCGCTCATGGGGATGTGCCACACTAAAATCATGCGGACCGTTTGGATGCTCGCTGACTGTGCGCCGCCGGCCTGGCTCAAACGCCGGCTGATACCCTCGCCGCAGGAGGAAAAGGAAGCGCGCATCGTCGTACCGGTCAACGTCGTCATCGCGCCAACCACGGTGCGCGACCGCAACGGGAACTTCGTCAGCGGCCTGCAGATTCAGGATTTCAAGCTGTACGACAACAACAAGCTGCAACGTATCAACGCCGACGTCCAAGGCGAACCGCTCTCGCTCGTGGTGGCCGTCCAGAAGAGCACCAACCTGGACAAGATCCTGCCGAAAATCCAACGGGTCGGCGCGATGCTCAACGAAATCGTCGCCGGCCAGGATGGCGAAGTCGCCCTGCTGGCGTTCGATCATCGCATCCAAGTGGCGCAGGACTTCACCAACGAGACCACCAAGATTTCGACCGCGCTGAGGAATCTCAAACCGGGCAGCACCAATCACGCCGTGATCGACGCCGAGATGGCCGCCGTTCGCATGTTGAGGAACCGGCCCTCGAACCGCCGGCGCGTCATCCTGTTGATCGCCGAGAAGCGAGATCGTGGCAGCGAAGCGCGCGTGCGTGAAGCGCTCACAGAAGCGGAATTCGCTAACGTCACCATTTTCTCGGTGGACATCTCGAGCCTGGTGGCGACACTGACCGGCGAGGCCATTCCGCCGCGTCCGCCTTCCATCCCGGCCACCGCGCAGCACATCCCCGCCGGCGGCGCCCAAACGCCTACTACCATCGAGCAGAATTACTACAACGGAAACTACATTCCGGTGTTCGTGGACATCTTCAAGGCGGCCAAAAGCATTTTCATTGACGATACGCTCGACGTCTTCACGCGCTTCACGGGCGGAAAACAATACTCCTTCGTGAGCGAGAGAAGCCTGGAGAATGCGGTCCAGGCGATCGGCGAGGAATTGCACAGTCAGTATCTGTTGAGCTACGTTCCGAGCGACCTTACCGAAGGCGGGTTTCACGAGATTCGAGTGGAAGTGAATCGCCCCAACCTGGAAGTACGAACGCGCCCGGGCTATTGGGTGGCGGCGAGACCAAATTAGAACACGGACGGGTCTATCGTCACTTCCCGCGAAAATCGATGGCCGCGAAACTGACCACGCTCTGCTCGTCGATGTTCCATTGCTGATATCGCCGCAGCGTCCCGCGCGCTTCAGGAACAACTTTGAGAAACGTATAGATGGGCGCTGAGCCGCACCACTTCAGGTCGTCGCGATTTTCCTGAATCAGGCCCCAGAAGCCGTCGGCATCTGCTTCGTTCAGGCGTTCGATGCGCCCGCGATCGCGCGCGGCTACCGCAGCCATCTCTCCCTGATCCGCATGCGCCGCCGACGCATCGCCGTACCTGCGCCCCATATGCGCCATGTCCACGCCGAGCACCCAAAACAGTTTGTCGCCTTCGCGTGCTGCCATGCCGCCCAGCGTTCCAAGGAATCGCTCCACTTCCTGATTCGCTTCCGGCTTGCCGCCCTCATAGATGCTGCGCGCGAACGAGCCGCACAGAATCGGCAGGATGCGGATGTCCGGGCCGTACAGATACTGCAAGAAGAGCACCTGAAATTCGATGGAGTGCTCGACGGCGTGGCAATAGTCTTCCATTCGCACTGCGCCCGGCGCATTCGCGGCCAGTTCGTCCACCAGGCGCAGGTCTGTGACGGATTCGCCCAACGGCGTGACAAACGGCTTGCGCGTCAGCCCGAAGCGATCCGGTTCTCCATAGTGGGACGTCCCCAACACGACGAAGGTGCGATCGCGGTATGCGGGAGTCAGCATCGAGTAGGCGTCGCGATAACATTCCCAGCCGCCAAACGGACTGACGTGCGGCGCGGCAATGCCGATCATCGAATCCCCGGACGCAGGTTGGGCGCCCTGCATGAACTCGGTAAGCGCCTTGCGAGCTTCTTCGGCGCCGTCGGGATACGCCGATCCGGCATGCGAAGCTTCGCGTTTCTCCGCCGCCGCGAATTCGTTGATGCGCGCCACCCGGAGCCGCTCGAATTTTTCGTCTTCCAGAAATCCCGCCTCGCTGAGAGTGTCGAACAGATGCTTCTCCAACTCGCCAACTTGAATGTCGCCGGTCAACCGAACCAGGCTGGATCGCAGGTCCAGTGCCGTTTGCTCGCCGTCGAAGCAAGCCAGACAGCCCACCAGTTGCGGCGGGATCAGCAGCATCGAATCGGAGAACCGAAACGGATCGCGAATCAACAAACCGGGATGCTCGGGGTCGGGCGATGGCACGAAATCGAGGCTCAGCCGCAGCCGGGGAAGGGGTTGAGACACTAAAATCATGATCGCACGGCCCCAGTTTGATTCCCTATGATGGTCTGGATGAGTACTCTCGCCGATTCGAAAGTCCTGAGTACCTGCTGCGACAGGCTCGCCCGGCTGGCCTCCAACAGCAAGCCTCAATGGGGCCACATGACAGCGCATCAAATGGTGTGCCATCTGGACGACTCTTTCCGGGTCGGCACAGGCGAAAAATACGCCAGCCCCGCGTCGAACTTTTTGACCAAGACCGTGATCCGGTGGATCGCCCTGCACACCGCGATGAAATGGCCTCCGGGCGCAAAGACGCGGCCGGAAGTCGAACAAGGCCTCGGCGGAACCCCGCCGGCGGACTGGGACCGCGATTGCGCGCGACTGCGCCAGACCATGACCGATTTCTCCACACGCCAGAAGTTCGGCTCGCATCCTCTCTTCGGCGAGATGACCCAGAGCGACTGGTTGATTTGGGGATACCGCCACGTCGATCATCACTTCCGGCAATTTGGCGTGTGAACGGCGGCGCTCGCAGCAGCATCCCGCCGCATTTCCGTCGAATGCTATAGTCGGGACATCAGGTCTGCGGTTTCTTCCGGCTCTCCAGTGAGCACACAGCCGGGAGCTGAGGCGCTGCCTGATGCGTGGATCCGGCGCCTCACCATCGCGTTTTGCGTAGTGGCCATCGTGCTCGCCGCCGTTCAGGCTTGGACGGTGCGCTTCGACATGAATCTGGACGGCGTCCAGTATCTGGACAACGCCGACGCGTACCGAACCGGCGACTCGGCGCATGCCGTCAACTCTCAGTGGAGTCCCCTCTATCCCTGGTTGATCGGCGGACTCTTCAACATTCTGCGGCCCACGCGCTTCCAGGAATTTCCCCTGGTCCACCTGCTGAACTTCGTCCTTTTCGCGGCGACGTTGGCGGCCTTCCTGTTCTTCATTCGGACGTTGCGGCCGCTGTTGCCGCGTCGCGGCCAGACGCGCACCTTCAACCTGATGTTGCTGTGCTATTCGACGTTTCTTTACTGCTCGCTCGATTTCACCAGCCTCAGCTACGTGACTCCCGATCTGCTCGTGAGCCTGTTCGTCTTTCTAGCCGCGGGAATGCTGACGCGCATCGCAGCCGGGATCGCCGCCACCAGCGACTATGCCGCTCTTGGCCTCACGCTCGGGTTCGGCTATCTCGCCAAGGCCCCGTTCCTGCTGCTCGGGCTGCTGTGCCTCGCGATGACAGTCGTAGTGGCGCGCCGCCAGCCATTCGCGCTGCGCCGGATCGTCCTGGCAACCGCCCTCTTCGCCGCGATCGCCGCGCCTTACATCTTGGTCTTGTCCAACTTCAAAGGCCGATTCACCCTCGGAGACAGTGGAAAATTCAACATCATCTGGATGGTTAACGGCATCTCGTACCATCATTGGCAGGGTGGGCAGCCCGACCATGGCGCGCCCCTGCATCCTTCGCGGCAGCTCTCGATCCATCCGGCGATCTTCGAATTCGCCACGCCCATCGCCGGCACCTACCCGCCTTGGTATGACCCGATCTACTGGAACGAAGGTGCGCGCATCGCGTGGCGACCGATCGACTTCGCCCGTTCCCTTGTCCGCCAGCTCCGCTTGTACGGCAACCTGCTGCATCACCGTCAAGTCCCGCTTGTGTCCGCGTTGCTCGTTCTGTTTTTGTGGAATCCGGAGAAGCGTAAGATTCCGCGCCTGCTCGGTCTGCTCTGGCCCGTCCTGCTCCTCGGAGCCGCACCTTTCGTCTTGTATGCTCCCATCCACGCCGAAGGCCGCTACCTGGGGTCGTTCTTCGTATTGCTGTGGACGTCGCTATTCTTCGCGGCCCTTCAAAGCTCCGACGACTCCGAAGTGCGGGTTCCAACGGTAGTCGCCCGGGTCGCGGCCCTTCTCATGCTGGTAGAAGGGCTGACTGCGGCATTCCCCGCGCCTCCCATCACCTATGCGCACGATCAGGCAGTCCCCGATTCCCGCCGCATGCACTACGAAATCGCCGGCGACCTCCAAGCGCTCGGCCTCAAACCCGGTGACCCCGTCGCGATCGTCAACGGCGATCTCCCCTACTACTGGGCTCGGCTCGCGGGCGTGCATATCATCATGGAAATCTTCTTCGACCAGCAGCGCGCTGATCCCGAAAGCCAGTGGGTACACGCGCGCGCGATCCTCGCACAGCACGGCGCCGCGTTCGTCGTGTCGCCCTGGATCGCCGGCGTCGTCGATCAGCCTGGCTGGCGCCGCCTCGGAAACACCGGAGCCTTCGCTTACGCTGTGCAGCGTGACGGCCAAACCCCACCTGTGCCGGAATCGCACTGAAACCCGGCGACTGGCTGTGGCATCATGAGTATTCGGGTTCGAAACTTAGCTTTGTCACAGGGGTTGTCTCACTTCATGAGTATGCGGTATCGCTTCCTGGCGCTGGTCCTGGCGACGACGTCCGGGCCAAGCCTGTGGAGCCAGCAGTACACCATCAGTACACTGGCAGGCAACGGCACTCCCGGTTATTCGGGCGATTCCGGCTCCGCGACGCAAGCGCAACTGAGCTCGCCGGGCGCCCTCGCCCTCGGTTCTTCCGGCAAGGTGTACATCGCCGACAGCGGCAACCACGTCGTCCGCCTGGTGTCGGGCGGCGCTATCAGCACCGTGGCGGGCAACAACAAGCAGGGATTTTCGGGCGACAAGGCTGCCGCCACCAGCGCCCAGCTCAATAATCCGACCGGAGTCGCGCTCGATTCGTCGGGCAATCTCTACATCGCCGACGCCGCCAACAACGTCGTCCGCAAAGTGGCTACCGACGGGACCATCACCACCGTGGCCGGCAGCAATGTTTTCGGATACACCGGTGACGACGATGACCCCACCAAGGCGACTCTGTCCACGCCGGTTGCGGTTGCCGTCGACTCGACCGGCAATCTATTTATCGCCGACGCGGGCAACAACGTCATCCGCAAAGTCTCCGCCGGAATCATCACCACCGTCGTAGGTGGCGCGGCCACCGCGACGCAGTTGCATCAGCCCGACGCCCTCGCTA
This sequence comes from Terriglobia bacterium, assembly GCA_963792065.1. GTDB lineage: Bacteria > Acidobacteriota > Terriglobia > Bryobacterales > Bryobacteraceae > Palsa-89. Next base: position 1,877,905 of record CAWBUU010000001.1, on the reverse strand, counting down.
TCGACGCCTCGAATAATCTCTACATCGCCGATACCGTCGCTCGCAGGATTTTGAAGTTCGACGGCAAGAACGTGACCGTCATCGCCGGCGACCAGTCCATCGGATTCGGCGGCGACAACGGTCTGGCTACGCAGGCGTCGCTGAACGACCCGATGGGCGTGGCCGTGGATGGCGCGGGCAACATCTACATCGCCGACACCTTCAACAACCGCATTCGCAAGGTCTCGCCCGACGGAATCATCACCACCATCGCGGGCTCGGCCGGATATCCGACTTACTACGGCGACGGTGGACCGGCCCTGAACGCACTCCTGTTCTTTCCACGGAGCGTGGCAGTGGACTCGGCCGGCGTCGTTTATGTCGGCGATTCTTCCAACAACGTGGTCCGCGTACTCACCCCGGTTGCGGCCAGCACCGCGAACGGTGTGGTCAATGCCGCCAGCTACGCCCCGCGCGTTTCACCCGGTTCGCTGGCCTCGGTCTTCGGCGTCAACCTGGTGAGCGCGGAGGCTACCGCGACCGCTCCCCTGCCTCGCAGTCTCGCGGGAGTTTCGATCTCGGTGAACGGGCGTGCAGCGCCGATTCTCGCGGTCACGCCGACGCAGATCAACTTCCAGATTCCATGGGAAACCGAGTTGGGCAGCGCCACGGTGGCGGTGTCGGTGAACGGCGTTCCTGCCGGCTCGCTCACGGTGCCGGTGCTGGCTGCCGCGCCCGGCATCTTTGAGGATGCTTCGGGTCGCGCCATCGTTCAGAATCCCGGCTACACCTTGAACAGCGCATCGAACGCCGCCAAAGCGGGCGACACGATCGTCGCGTACCTGACCGGCTGCGGCGCCGTGGACGCTTCCATTGCGGATGGCGCGGCCACGTCCTTCGGTCCGCTCGCGAAAGCAATGTCGGAGTCGGGCGCCACCATCGGCGGCTTGCCCGCCAAAGTCGAATTCACGGGCCTGACTCCCGGATTCGTCGGCTTAGTCCAGATGAATATCGTGGTGCCGCAGGGTCTGGCGCCAGGCGACTATTCGCTGATGGTCACGATTCACGGCGAGAGCAGCAATCCGGGAGCCCTCAGCATCACCAACTAAAGCCGCGCGCTTCACTCATACCGCAGTGCGTCCAGCGGATCGATCCGCGTCGCGCGCCGAGCGGGAAGCCATACCGCGAGCAATGCCACAACGCTCAGCAGCAGCGGCACCAGCACGAACACCGCCGGATCCCACGACTTCACGCCGAACAGAAAGCTCGAAATGAAACGCGTCAACCCGAACGCCGCCGCCAACCCGATCGCGACGCCGATCAACGCCAGAGCCATGCCCTGGAAGATCACCATGCGCCGCACATCGCCGGTCTCGGCCCCCAGCGCCATGCGAATGCCGATTTCCTGCGTGCGCTGTTCCACCGAATAAGCCATCAGTCCATAGATGCCGATCGCGGCCAGCAGCAGCGCCGCCGCTGCGAACACCGTCAACAGCAGCATGTTGAAATCCTGCCGCGCGGTGGACTGCGTCACGACTTCATCCATGGAGCGAATCTGACCCACCGGCAGCCCGCCGGTCGCCTGGCGCAGCAGGTTTTGAATCGCCGGACTCAGGGAATAGGGTGGCACGCGCGTGCGGATCACCCACACTACCGGCCGGATGCGGCTGTTCAACGCCGTAACGCCGTCCGCAACCTGCGCCGCGGGAATGTACATCGTCGGTGCGGGGTTGCGATTCAGTCCGCCGTCGCGCGAGTCGCCGACTATGCCGACGATCTGACGAGGCGGCTCCTCGAACTCAGGCCCCACCCCTTTGCCGATGATGATCTGGTCGCTCAGTGGATCGCCTTTGGGCCAGAAACGCCGCGCCATGGCCTGGTTGATGATTGCCACCGGCGCTGCGCCGCCGTCGTCGCGCTCGGTGAAGTCGCGCCCGCGCAGGATCGGAATCTTGAAGACGTCGAAATACCCCGACGAGATGGTCCGCCAGGCGCCTCCACCGTGAGACGGGCCGTCGAGAGGCCGCCCGACGATGATGAACGGCAGCCCATATCCACCCTGGAGCGGCAGGCAACAGCTCGTGCCTGATGCCTCAACTCCCGGCAAGGCTCTAATTTGTTGGACGCCGTCGCGAATCAGTTGCGCGACATTGCTCGTCTTTTCGAAGCGCTGACTGTTGATTGACGTCTCCATCGTCAACACATTGTGCGGATTGAATCCGGGATCGACCGAGCGCAGCGCGACAAACGTGCGGATCAACAGCGCCGCGCCGATGAGTAGGATTAGCGCCAGCGCCATCTCGCTGACCACCAGCAGCGATCGCGCTTTGTTCTGACGGAAGCCCGTGCCCGAGCGTCCGCTGGTTTCCTTGAGAACGGAGGTGAGATCGGCGCGCGACGCTTGGATCGCCGGGATCAAGCCGAACAAAACGCCGGTGATCAGGGAGATCAAGATCGTGAACGCCAGAACCCGCGCGTCGAGTTCGACGTAAGCGGCGTGCGGCCCAACGCGCGGAATGCTCCCCGGATTCACCGCCAGCAGCGCGCGGATGCCGATGCTGCCGAGCCCGAGTCCCAGGACGCCACCGGCCAGCGATAGCAACACGCTTTCGGTGAGCAGTTGTCGTACGATGCGCCCGCGCCCGGCACCCACCGCCGCCCGGATCGCGATCTCGCGCCGTCGCCCCGTCGCGCGCACCAGCAGAAGATTCGCAACGTTGGCGCACGCAATCAGCAGCACGAACCCGACCGCCGCCGCCAGCACCAGCAGCGAAGGACGCACGTTGCTCACGATGACTTCGCGCATCGGTTCGACGCTGAAGCCGTCGCGCGGTCCCATCGCTCCACTACCCGGAAATTTCCGCCGGAACTCGTCGGCGGCGAGCTTTAGCCGCGCTCTCGCCATTTCGAGCGTGACCCCTGGCTTGAGCCGGCCCACGGCGGTGAAGTAATGCGCCTGGTCAGTGCTGTTGGGATCGATCTGAAACGGGACGTACACGTCGACCGGCGGGTCGGCTTCCATCTTGTACTCGGGCGCCGTGATGCCGACCACCTCGTACGGATCGCCCGCCAGCAGAATGTTCTTTCCGACAATTCCCGGGTCGGCGCTGAAGCGCCGCTTCCAAAGTGAGTCGCTCAACACCGCGACGTGTGGGCCGTGCGGCTGATCTTCTTCCTTGGTAAAGCTGCGCCCATGTGCGATCGCGAGGCCGAACAATCGGAACATCGAGGCGCTGACTTGCGCGAGCTGAATTTGCTCCGGATTGTCGACGCCCGTCAGGTTCGCAACGCTGGTTCCATAAGCGGCGACGTCGTCGAACACATCGGTCTTCTCGCGCCAGACGTTGAACTTCGTCGGCGACGCGCCCGGCCCCGATCCGTTCGGCGACGTAAGCAGAAACATGACGAGCCGGTCCGGATCGAGAAACGGCAGCGGCCTCAACAGCACCGCGTTGATGACGGAAAATATCGCGGTGTTGGCCCCGATGCCCAGCGCCAGCGCCGCCACCGCCGTCAACGAGAAGGCCGGGGTCTTCAGAAACGTCCGGATCGACTGCTTCAGATCCTTCAGAAAGGCGTCCATCGTTGTAGATACTTTGATCCTTAGACGGCGGTTACGCCGAAAGGTTCCTGAGGTCGATTCAAGCCCCGCGCACCAGCTCCAGAAACGCCCGCGCCGCATGGCTCAGCGTCCGCTTGGCCGGATACGCCAGCCGGATCTCGCGCGCTACCTGCAACTCCGGCACCTTGATCTCGCACAGCACGCCCTGCTCGACATCCTGCTCCACCGTCATGTGCGGAAGGAACGCCACGCCCTCGTTACGCTGCACCATCCGGCGAATGGTCTCCACCGTCGGCATCTCAACGTCCATGTTCAGCGGTACTTTGTGACGCTGGAATTCCTTCAGCACCACGGCGCGATACGGCGACAACACATAGTGCGCGACGAAAGTCTCCATCCCCAGCTCATTGATGCTCACCTCGCCGCGCCCCGCGAACCGATGCTCGGGCGAAACGACGAACGCCAGGTGATCGGTGTAAATCACCAGCGTCTGCAGCCGGTCGTCCTCCGGATCGTAGCTGATCACCCCCAGCTCCAGATCGCCGTCGATCAGCTCGGACGGAATCTTGCTCGATAGCGACCGCCGCACCTGCACCTTCACTTTCGGATACAACCGCCGATACCGCTCGATGTGCCCCAACACGTACAGCGACGTCGATTCGTTCGCCCCCACCACCAGCCGCCCGGCCGAATTGTCTCGCAGCTCGGCCAGCGCGTTCTCCAGCTCCCCTTGCAGGTTCTCGAACCGGCGCGCATAGTCGTAGACGATCTGGCCGGCGTCGGTCAGCAGCAGGTCCTTGCCCGACCGGTCGATCAGCTTCTCCTGGAGGTCCGACTCCAGCTTCTGGATCGCCAACGACACCGCCGGCTGGGTTCGAAGCAGCTTTTCGGCCGCCCGGGAGAAGCTTTTCTCGTCAGCGACCGTCAGCAGGACCTTGAGAGGGTAGAGTTCCATAAGCGGCGTTTATAGCATCACTCTGGCTTATTCTACATCGCATCATTATAAATTTGTCAAATTGGGTTCGTTTCGCCATAATCGTGAGGAGACTGGAGGAGGACTCATGGCGGATCGCGTTTACATCTTCGACACCACTCTCCGTGACGGCGAACAGTCGCCCGGCTGCAGCATGACCGTACCCGAGAAGCTGCGGATGGCGCGGAAATTGGTTGACCTGGGCGTCGACATCCTCGAAGCCGGGTTCCCGATCGCCTCCGAGGGTGACTTCGAGGCTGTTGACGCGGTGAGTCGTGAGTTCTCCTGGGCTCAAGTGGCGGCGCTGGCGCGGGCCAACACGCCCGATCTCGAGGCGGCCATCGAGTCGCTGAAGCACGCCCGCCGGCCGCGCATCCACACCTTCATCGCGACCAGCGAGATTCACCTGAAGTACAAACTGAAGAAGAGCCAGCAGCAGGTGCTGGACGAGGCAGTGGCGGCGGTGGAGATGGCTCGCAACTTTACCGAGGATGTCGAGTTCTCCGCCGAAGACGCCACGCGCACGGATCCGGATTACTTGGAACAGATTTGCCGCGCGGTGGTCGCAGCGGGAGCGCGGACGGTGAACCTGCCGGATACGGTCGGCTATTCGGTTCCGGAGGAATACGGCGAGCTGATCGGCCGCATGGTGCGCGTGCTGGGCGACAGCGCCATCGTCAGCGTGCATTGCCACGACGACCTGGGACTGGCGGTGGCGAACTCCATCGCGGCCGTGAAGGCCGGTGCGCGCCAGATTGAGTGCACCATCAACGGTATCGGCGAGCGGGCCGGGAATGCGTCGCTCGAAGAGATTGTGATGCTGTTCAAGACGCGCCATGACATACTGCCGTTCGAAACCAAGATCGTCACCGAGCAGCTCTACTCGGCCAGCCAGCTTCTGGCTCAAACGATCACGTTCGGACCGCAGCCGAACAAGGCGATCGTCGGCGACAATGCGTTCGCGCACGAAGCCGGCATCCACCAGGACGGCTATCTGAAGGAGCGCACCACCTACGAGATCATGGATCCCCACACCGTCGGCGTGCCTGAGACCAAGCTCGTGCTCGGCAAGCACAGCGGGCGTCATGCGCTCAACAAGCGAGCTGCGGATCTCGGCTTCTCGCTGAGCCACGCCGAGCTGGACGAGTTGTACACCCGCTTCACCACGCTCGCCGATCGCAAGAAGGGTATTCGCAACGAAGAAATTGTGAGCTTGATTCACGAGCTGACCGGCGCGACCGCGGCTGCCGCGCACTGAGTGGTTTCGCACGCTTCGCGCTATCGCCTGCTAGCCTAAGACTTACCGATGCAACTGAATGTTCTTGTTCTGCCCGGCGACGGGATCGGCGCCGAGGTGACGTGTGAAGCCGTCAAGGTCCTGAAGCGCGTCGGGGACAAATTCAAGCACGATCTCGTGCTCACCGAAGGCCTTCTCGGCGGCATCGCGATCCACAAGACCGGGACGCCGCTGCCGCAGGAGACCGTCGATCGGGCGCTGGCGGCCGACGCGACGCTGATGGGCGCGGTCGGATTGCCGGAGTTCGACCAGGTGCCGCCCGAGAAGCGGCCGGAGAAAGGGCTGCTCGGCATTCGAAAAGTTCTCGGCGTCTACGCCAACCTGCGCCCGGTGCGATCATACAAGGCGCTGCTCGATTCCTCGCCGCTCAAGAACGCCCTGGTGGACGGCACCGACATGATTATCGTGCGCGAGTTGACCGGCGGCATCTATTACGGCACGCCGCGCGGGATCTACGAAAAGGGCGCCGACACGCACGCCGTCAACACCATGGCGTATACGCGTGCCGAGATCGAGCGCGTCGCCCGCATGGCGTTTCATCTGGCGCGCAATCGCCGCAAGAAGGTGACCAGCGTCGACAAATCGAACGTCATCGAAACGTCGCAGCTTTGGCGTCGGGTTGTGATTGAGGTCGCCTCAGAATTTCCGGACGTCGCGCTCGATCACCTGCTGGTTGACAACTGCGCCATGCAGCTCATTTTGAATCCGCGCCGCTTCGACGTGCTCGTCACCGAAAACATGTTCGGCGATATCCTCAGCGATGAAGGAGCAGTTTTGGCCGGATCGATCGGCATGTTGCCTTCAGCGTCGATCGGCGACCAAAAACCGTCGGGCGCCTGGGTCGGTTTGTACGAGCCGGTACACGGTTCGGCGCCGGACATCGCCGGACAAAACAAGGCCAATCCGTTCGGCGCCATCGGCTCGGTGGCCGCGATGCTCGAATACAGTTTCGGGTTGAAGGAAGAAGCCGCGGCTGTGAATCGCGCCGTCGAATCAGTCTTGAATTCGGGCCGCGTGACGGCGGACCTGAAGCCGAGCGGCGCACCCGCCAGTACGTCAGAAGTAGGAGATGCTGTAGCCAGCGCCATATGAAACCTCGCACCATCATCGAGAAGATCCGCGACAACCACATCGTGGCCGAGCAGCCCGGTGCGCCGGCGCTGCTGTACATCGATCTGCACCTGACGCACGAAGTTACGTCGCCCCAGGCTTTCGAGGGTCTGCGCAGGCGCGGCCTGAAGGTCCGCCGTCCGGATTTGACCCTTGCGACTACCGACCACAGCACGCCCACCACGCCGCGGTCATTTCCAATCGTCGATAAGATCGCAGCCGCGCAAGTGGCGCAGCTCGAAGCCAACTGCCGCGAATTTGGAATCCGGTGCTACGGCCTGTCGAGCGACAAGCAGGGCATCGTGCACGTGATCGGTCCCGAGCAAGGCCTGACGCAGCCCGGTATGACGCTAGTGTGCGGCGATAGCCACACCGCCACGCACGGTGCGTTCGGCGCGCTGGCGTTCGGCATCGGGACCAGCGAAGTGGAACATGTGCTGGCCACGCAGTGCCTGCTGCAGAATAAGCCGAAGACGTACCAGGTGCTGGTCGACGGCGCGCTGAAGTCCGGCGTCACAGCCAAGGACATCATCCTGGCATTGATCGCGCGCATCGGCATCGGCGGCGGCACGGGCTGCGTTTTCGAATATTGCGGCTCGGCCATCCGCGCGCTCTCGATGGAAGAGCGCATGACCGTGTGCAACATGTCGATCGAAGCGGGTGCGCGCGCCGGTTTGGCCGCGCCCGACGACACAACGTATCAATACCTGTGCGGGCGTCCGCACGCGCCGAAAGGCGCAGCCTGGGATGCCGCGGTGGCGCGCTGGCGCACTCTTCCGAGCGACGACGGCGCGGTCTACGATCGCAGCATCACCATCGATGCCTCGGCGCTCGAACCGATGATCACGTTCGGCACGAATCCCGGTATGGGCATCCCGATCACCGCCGCAGTTCCGAATCCCAGTGACATCAGCGATCCTTTGGAGCGCGATTCGCTCGCCAAGGCGCTTCGCTACATGGATCTCGCGCCAGGCAAACCGCTGCTCGGCCATCCGGTGAACGTGGTGTTCATCGGAAGCTGCACCAACTCGCGCATCTCGGATCTGCGCAACGCGGCTTCGTTGCTGAAAGGCCGCAAGGTGCACCCGGGCGTGCGCGTGATGGTGGTCCCCGGTTCGCAGCAGGTGAAAGCGCAAGCGCAGGCTGAGGGTCTCGACCAGATTTTCCGCGACGCGGGCGCCGAGTGGCGCGAAGCCGGCTGCTCCATGTGCATTGCGATGAATGGCGATCAGTTGCAGCCCGGCGAGTACAGCGTATCGACCAGCAATCGAAACTTCGAAGGACGTCAGGGCAAGGGTGGCCGGACATTTCTTGCGAGTCCCTTGACCGCCGCCGCGTCCGCGATCACCGGCGTGGTCACCGACGTCAGGGAGATGCTGCCATGAACAAATACACGCCGCTCGAAAGCCGCCTGGTTCCGCTCGCTATCGACAACATCGACACTGATCAGATCATCCCTGCGCGATTCCTGAAGACCATTTCGAAAGACGGCCTCGGCGATCAGCTCTTCTACGATTGGCGCTACGACGCCGAGGGCAAGCCGAAACCCGACTTCATCTTGAACACGGCCGGCGCGAAAGCGTCCCAAATTCTGCTGGCCGGCGACAATTTCGGCTGCGGCAGCTCGCGCGAGCACGCACCTTGGGCGCTGACGCAATACGGATTTCGCGCCGTCATCAGCACGTCGTTCGCCGACATTTTTAAGCAAAATTCGTTGAAGAACTCTTTGGTGCCCATTGTTGTTCCGCGCGACGTCCACGCCGAGCTGTTCCGCAATCCCAACGCCACCGTCAAGGTCGACCTGGCCTCCCAGACGCTGGCGCTCCCCAATGGCCGCAAAGTCGAGTTCGCCGTCGACAGCTTCGCCAAGCACTGTCTGCTCGAGGGCATCGACGAGCTGGGCTATATTCTGCAGCAGGAGCCTGCGATCGCGGCGTTCGAATCAGCGCACCCGGCCTCGATCAATACTGCGGCTTGATCAAGCAAGCGCTTGATTACTCAAACATGCCACACTAGAAGCATGGCACGCGGTTGGGAGAGTAAATCAGTGGAGTCGCAAATGGAATCGCTTGAATCGCGGCGCGAGGCGGCACGGGTCACCGAACTAAACGCCGCCGATGCCGAACGATCCCGCCAGCGCGAGAGCCTGTTGTTGTCACGCATTCGCATCCTTCACGACCTCGCCCGCGCGATTCACCCGAAGCATCGCGAAATGGTGCAGGCGGCGCTGACGCATTTGGACGAGAAGCTGGCCGAACTCGACTAGACCGCTCGTGTCCTTTCGCATCGCCGCTGCAACCGACTTTGAAGCCGTCGCCCGGCTCATCAACATTGCTTTCGCACTGGCCGAGCGGTTCTTCATCGATGGGGACCGCATCACCGTCGACGGTGTGCGCGGCCTTGCGGCGAAGGGCCAGTTCATTCTCGCCGAAGACGATGCTGGCCTCGCCGGCTGCGTCTACGTTGAACCACGCGGCGAGCGAGCCTACCTCGGGTTGCTGTCAGTGGATCCATCGCGGCAGCGCAGCGGGATCGGCTCGCGACTCGTCGATGCCGCAGAGGATCACTGCCGTCAGGCAGGCTGCCATTTCGTCGATCTCAAGATCGTCAATCTGCGCGTCGAGCTTCCGCCTTACTATCTTCGGCGCGGCTACCTGCAAACCGGCACGTCGCCGTTTACGCCGGGAGTAACAACCAAACTCCCTTGCTGCTTTCTGGAAATGACGAAGACGCTGGTCCGTTCGAGCGAGGCGGGCGCCTAGACCCAAAGCGACCACTCATTTCCCATTTGCGAACATCTTGAGAGCGGCATGGCGGGTCTCAACGCACAACTATCAGCCGGTTGCCTTGGCAGCTCGTTTGCTCTTCTGTTGCCGAACAAGCGATCATGATTTGTTTGGCACAAGAGTCTCCGGATACGACAATCCAGGCCGCCGCACTGCGAATCCTGGTAGGCGACGATCAAGCGGACGTGCTTGAAGCGCTGCGATTGTTGCTGAAGGGCGCGGGGTATCAGACCGTGCTGGTCGACTCGCCGCAAGCGGTCTTGCGCGCTGCCCGCTCGGAATCTTTCGACTTGATTTTGATGGACCTGAACTACGCGCGCGACACCACATCCGGCGAAGAGGGCTTGGATTTGCTGGCGAGCCTGGGCGCGACGGATAATGCGGCGCCGATCGTGGTGATGACAGCCTGGGGCAGCGTGGATCTTGCCGTGGAGGCGATGCAACGCGGCGCCTGCGATTTCATCCAGAAGCCCTGGGACAATGCCCGGCTGCTCGACACGATCCGCAAGCAGGCTGCCCTGGCATCCGAGCGATGGAGGGCCGAGCGTCGAGTGAAGACCGAGCTGGAAATCGCCAGCCATGTGCAGCAGACGTTGTTTCCTCACCAGAGCCGGAAGCTCGCTACGCTCGATTACGCGGGCCGCTGCTTGCCCGCGCGCGAGGTCGGCGGCGACTACTACGACTTTCTCGACATGGGAGAAGGCGCTCTTGGTTTCGTGCTAGCCGACGTCTCCGGCAAAGGCGTCGCCGCGGCGCTGCTGATGGCGAACTTGCAGGCATGTTTTCGGAGCCAGCCAGCGGAAACGTTGCGCTGTCCATCCGAAGTACTGCACATCGTGAACCGTTTGTTTCACGAATCTACTCTGGCCGAACACTTCGCGACGCTGTTCCTGGGTCACTATGACGACCAGAGCCGCCAGATGCGCTACGTCAATTGCGGTCACCTGGCTCCGCTGTTGTTGCGCGCTGACGGCTCGCTGGATCGTCTGGACTCCACGGCGACGGTCCTGGGCATTTTTGCCAACTGGGAATGCGAAGAACGCGTCGTCGAATTGCAGACCGGCGATACGCTGGTGTTGTACTCGGATGGCGTCACCGAGGCCGGGATCGATAGCGGACGAGAGTTCGGCGAAGACGGCTTGCTTGCGGCAATTCAGGCAAATCGCGGCGCCGGCGTGGAGGTGCTGGTCGACCGCATTGTCAGCTCGGTAGCGGACGATCGTCAGGACGACGTGACCGTTGTAGCGTTGCACGCGCGATAATATCTGAGTGTTCCGCGGTTTGTTCGCCATTTTGCTGCTGGGCCTGCCGATGCGTTCGGAGGAGTTGAAGGTCGACCACGTCACCGTCGCCGGTCGCGATCTGCGCGCCATGCAGAAGGCTCTCGAGGGCGCCGGAATCAAGTCCGAATACGGCGGTCCGCATTCCAACCACGCCACCGAGATGTCGCTGGTGAGTTTTCCCGATGGATCCTATCTGGAGCTGATCGCGATTCAGCCGAAGGCCGACCCCCAGGCCGTGGCGGCGCACGAGTGGCGCAAGTTTTTGGAAGGCGACGGCGGACCGTGCGCGTGGGCGGTTCGGCCGCCGGATCTCGCTCGCGAAGTCGCGCGCCTTCGCGCGAACGGCATCAAGGCCAGCGAACCGCGAAAGAACGGCCGCAAGCGTCCCGACGGAGTCGATCTCGAATGGGAAACGGCGCAAGTGGGACTCGGCAACGGCACGTTCTATCCATTCTTGATCCACGATTTCACGCCGCGCGAACGGCGCGCATATCCGAGCGGCAAGCCGACCACCGAAGAGTGGACCGGGATCACCAAGGTCGTCATCGCCGTAAAGGATCTCAAAGCATCGATCCGTCAATTCCGCCGCGCTTATGGACTCGGCGAGCCCGAACTGCAGGACGATGCCACACTCGGCGCGAAGCTCGCGTGGTTTCGAGGAACGCCCGTGGTGTTGGCGACTCCCCTTCCGCTATCACCGAGCTCGTGGCTCGAAACTCGAATCCAGCGTTTCGGCGAGGCCCCTTGCGCTTTCATCCTCGGTTGGCGCCCTCGCGAGCCGGTCGATGTGCCCGCATCGAAGTGGTTCGGAAGTTGGGTGACATGGATGGATGCCTCGAAACTCGGGTGGCATCTCGGATTCGAACCGAAATGAGATTCGCGTTCCTATTGCTGATCGCGGCCGGGCAATTCGCACTGGCGCAGATTAGTGTCGATCCGCGGCTTGCTGAAGAAATCGCCAAGATCAAAGCCATCGACAATCACGCGCATCCCGTCCGGCCGGTCCGGGGCAACGACAAGGACACCGAGTACGACGCGCTGCCGGTGGAGTCGATGGATCCATATACCGAGCCGGTGCGAACTCGCGCGGGATCTCCGCTCGCTGCCGAAGGCGCGCGCGCCCTGTTCGGATCCGACAAAGATTTCCTGGCACGCAAGCAGCAGCTTCTCGCAGAAAAGGGTGACGACTACGCCAACTGGGTGCTCGACCAACTCGGAATCGAGACCATGATCGCCAATCGTGTCGCGATGGGACCGGGTCTCGCCGCGCCGCGATTCCTGTGGGTTCCTTTCGAAGATGCGCTCCTGCTTCCGCTCAACAACGCCAGGCTCGCGGCCAAGAACCCGGACTACAAATCCTTCTACGCGGACGAGGGCCGGCTGCTCAAGCGGTACCTGAAGGAAGCGGGACTCAAGGAGCCGCCGGCGACGCTCGACCTTTATCTGCAAAAAGTCGTGACGCCGACGATCGAGCGGCATAAACGCGGCGGCGCGATCGCGGTGAAGTTCGAAGCGGCCTATCTCCGATCGCTCGACTTCGAGGATGTGCCGCGATCGGAAGCGGCGCGAGTCTACTCGGGCGCGCGCGCACTGCCCGCCACGGAAGCCCAATACAAAAGGCTGCAGGATTTTCTGTTTCACTACATCGCGGCTGAGTGCGGCCGGCTCGGTATGGCCGTTCATATTCACGCTGCCGCGGGCGCGGGCGGATACTTCCACGTCGCCGGCGCGAACCCTCTGCTGCTCGAACCGCTGTTCAACGATCCCAAACTGCGGAAGACCAACTTCGTGATGCTGCATGGCGGCTGGCCGTTCACGCACGAGGTGACGGCATTGCTCGCGAAACCGAACGTGTACGCTGATTTCTCCGAGCAGAACTTTATGAACTACCCGCGCACCGTCGCGCAAGTGCTGCGTGAATGGCTCGAGTATGCACCTGAGAAAGTGCTGTTCGCCACGGATGCTTATCCGTTCTCAGACGAGATGACGTGGGAGATCGCCGGATGGGTTGCCACGAAGACCACGCGCGACGCGCTCGGGCTGGCGCTCACCGGAATGCTGAACGACGGCGAAATCACGCGCCATCGGGCCATCGAACTCGCCCGCATGGTTCTGCGCGACAACGCGCGTAAGCTGTATCAATTCAAGTAGTCGGATTCGCGGGTCTGCTATCCTGGAGCTTCAGCAGTTCTCCCCGGATCAACCACCTTGAAAATTGGTTTTGTAAGTCTCGGCTGCCCCAAGAACCTTGTCGATACCGAGGTCATGATGGGCCAGCTCGTCGAGCGAGGGCACCAACTCACGCACGATCCGTCGGAAGCCGACGCCCTGGTGGTCAATACGTGCAGCTTCATCGATCCCGCGAAAAAGGAATCGGTCGAAACCATTCTGGAGATGGCCGAGTACAAGAAATCCGGCAGTGCACGACGGCTCATCGTCGCCGGCTGCCTGGTGGAACGGTATCGCGACGACATCCGCAAGGACATTCCGGAAGTGGACGCGGTGCTCGGCACCAACGAATTGGAGAAGATCGTGGCGGCATGCGAGGGCGACGAACATGCTTCGAATCCATTCGAGCCGTATCTCTATCACGACCTGACACCGCGCGTTCTCTCAACCGCGCGACACTATGCCTACATCAAGATCGCCGAGGGCTGCGACCATCCGTGCTCGTTCTGCGTGATCCCGCAATATCGCGGGCAAGTTTCGCAGCCGGCGCTTCGAGTCCGTGATCGCGGAAGCGACGCGCCTGTTCGCGCAGGGCGTTCGCGAGATCAACCTGATTGGGCAGGACACCACTTCGTACGGCGGAGATCTCGGCATCAAGGACGGGCTGGCGCAGCTCATGGCGCGGCTGGCGGGGATCGAAACGCCGTTCGAGAAATGGATTCGATTCCTGTACTGCTACCCGAATCGGATCACGCAGCGGCTGCTGGACACAATCGCCGGGCACGCAGCGCTGGTGAAATATATCGACATGCCGCTCCAGCACGCGAGCTCCGGTGTGCTCAAGCGTATGAAGCGCGGCTCGCACGGCGATTTTTTCCTCAAGCTGCTGGAACGGATTCGGGCTACCATTCCCGGCGTGGCGATTCGCACCAGCATGATCGTCGGATTTCCCGGCGAGTCCGAAGCCGACTTCGCGGTGCTGTGCGACTTCGTGAAAGCCGCGCAGTTCGATCGCCTGGGCGTCTTCTCGTACTCGGACGAGGACACCAGTGCGAGTTACAAGCTCGACCAAAAAGTGGACGCCCGCACCATCTACAACCGCAAGCGCAAGCTCATGGCGCTGCAGCGCCGCGTCTCGCGCGAGCGGAACCGCAGCCTGATTGGCACCGAAGTCGATGTACTGGTGGAAGGACCGTCGGAAGAAACTGATCTGCTTTGGCAGGCACGCATGTCAACGCAGGCGCCCGAGATCGACGGCGTCTGCTATGTGAACGATTTCGAGGGCGCTACGCCGCGCGCCGGGGAGATCCGCCGCCTGCGCGTCACGGAAGCGCATGACTACGACCTGATCGGCTCGCTCGCCAGCGAACAGGAACGCACGCCGGTCTTTGCGGCGCAACCGTTCCCGATCCTCGCGGTCCCTTGACGAAGACGCGATGAAGTGCCCGATCTGCAAGAAAGACGTCGACGCCAGCGGCGATTTCTTCCCGTTCTGCAGCGAGCGCTGCAAGATCATCGACCTCGGTAACTGGGCCAGTGAGAAGTACGTCATATCGGCGCCCATCCAGCCGACGGAATCGGAAGACAGCGGCGAAAACGATGAGTCTTAGCCCGCTCGCGAAAGGCCGCTGGGATGCAGCTTTCATGCTGGCGACCTGGTTCGGCTGCGGGTTCGCTCCGAAAGGTCCGGGCACGGCGGGATCGCTCGCCGCGCTGGCAATCGCCATCGCGATCCACGCAGTCTACGGTTCGGGCCGCGTCACGTTTCTCGTGTTGGGCGCGCTGCTGGTCGCGCCGGGCATTTGGGCCGCGGGCGTCATCGCGAAACGAGAAAGGCTCGAAGATCCCGGCATCGTCGTGGTGGACGAAGTCATCGGACAATGGATCACGCTGGCTGGCGCGTCCACGCTGAACTGGAAAAGCTGGCTCGCGGCCTTCGTATTGTTTCGACTCTTCGACATCTGGAAACCGCCGCCGGCGCGTCAATTCGAGCGTCTGCCCGGCGGCTTCGGCATCGTAGCCGACGATGTCATGGCGGGCGTCTACGGCGCGCTTGCTATATTCGTATTAGACCGACTGCAGTTTTTTTAATATGGCCTCCAAGAAGGACGCCAACGGGCGACCACAGATTTCGAACGTCACGCCGGAAGCCGCCATTCCCGGCGGCGAGTTTCAAATTCGCGGCGCTGGACTGGCGCGCGCCGATCGGCCGCGCGTCACCATTGGAGACGTCGAAGCTCCCATCGTCATCGGTTCCGACTCCTACGTGATCGTGCGCGTGCCCGATGGCGTATCGGCGGGCGACCTGATTGTCGAGGCCGGCAAGCAGTCCAGCCGCACTTGGAATTGCGATATCGGCATTCAGATCGCTGACGGTCTTTACCCGGTCGGCAACCCGGCCGTCGACAACTTCGGCAACGTCTACGTGACGTTCAGCGGTTCGCGCGGCCAGAAGACGCCGGTTTCGGTTTACAAGATCGATCTCAACTACGTTCCGAAGCCGTTCGTGACCGACGTCATGAACGCGACCGGGCTGGCCTTCGACAAAACCGGCACTCTGTACATTTCCAGCCGCTACGATGGCATCGTGTATCAGGTCACGCCCGGCGGCACCGTGTCGGTGTACGTCGAGGGGATGGGCGTCGCCACGGGGATCGCGTTCGATAGCGAAGAGAATTTGTACGTCGGCGATCGCGGCGGTACGATTTTCAAGATCAGCCCCACCCGCCAGATTTACGTCTTCGCGACGCTCGAGCCGTCCATCGCGGCCTATCATCTCGCTTTCGGCGACGACGGGTACCTGTACGTCACCGGGCCAACCACGTCGAGCTTCGATTCGATCTACCGCGTTTCCTCGCACGGCGAAGTGGAAACTTTCTATCGCGGCTTGGGCAGGCCACAGGGTCTCGCGTTCGACGCCGAGGGACGTCTGTATGCCGCCGCATCGCTGGGCGGGCGCCGCGGCGTAGTTCGGTTCGCTCCCAAACAGGAGCCGGAGTTGTTCCTCTCCGGACCGGGCATCGTGGGACTGGCCTTCGCGCCGTCGCGCGCCATGCTGGTGACGACGAATAGCGCGCTCTTCCGCATCGACGTCGGAATCTCCGGCAAACCACTTCCCTGATGCCGGATGCGGAAATCATCGCCATCGGCTCCGAGTTGCTGACTCCGCAGCGGCTCGACACGAATTCGCTCTATCTCACCGATCAGCTCAATGCTCTCGGCGTTGAAGTGGTGCGCAAGACTGTGGTCGGCGACGAGCGCGAGCGTCTGACGGATTCGATTCTGGGGGCCATGGCGCGATCCGGAATCATCGTGCTGACTGGCGGCCTGGGTCCCACCGAAGACGATTTGACACGCGACGCGGTGGCGTCCGCGCTAGGCCGCACTTTGATTTTTGACCAGCAAATCTGCGATCAGATCGAAGCTCGATTCCGCAGCTTCGGCCGCAAGATGTCGGAGATCAACAAGCGCCAGGCATATCTGGTGAGCGGCGCCGAAGTCTTGCCGAACGATCGCGGCACCGCCCCAGGGCAATGGATCGATCACTCGGGCAGCGTGCTGATGCTGCTGCCCGGCCCGCCCGTCGAGCTAAAGACGATGTTCGAGAAGCACTGTCTTCCGCGGTTGGAGAAGGTTCTGCCTGCTCAGGCGATTCGCACGCGTCATCTGCGCTGCGTCGGAATCCCGGAATCAGACCTGGATCAATTGATATCGCCGATATACAAGCAATACCCGAACGTCGCGACGACGATCCTCGCGGTGTCCGGTGAGATCCACGTACATCTGCGCGCTCGCTGCCCACGCGCCGAAGACGCCGAAGCGCTGGTCGCGGAAGTCTCGGGCAAGATCGAGCCTCTGATCGGCGACCGCATCTACTCACGCAATGGCGATTCGCTCGAAAAAGTCGTCGGCGACCTGCTACGCGCGCGGAACGCGACATTGAGCGTCGCGGAAAGCGCAACCGGCGGACTGCTGGGCGGGCGCATTACGGCTGTGCCATCTTCGTCCGACTATTTTCTCGGCGGCTTCGTCACGTACTCGGATGCGATGAAGACCAAGCTGCTGGGCGTGCCCGCGGAGCTGATCGCCGAACATACGGCGGTGAGCGAGCCGGTTGCGAAGGCGATGGCCGACGGCGCGCGATCCCGCACCGGCGCTGACTACGCCCTGTCGATCACCGGTTACGCGGGACCGGACGGCGCTCAGATCGGCCTGATGTTCATCGGTCTCGCCACACCCAATGGAAGCGAAGCGCGCCGCGTGCAGCTTCCCGGCGATCGCGAACGCGTCCGTGCGTTTTCCACCAACACCGCGCTCGATCTGCTTCGCCGCCGGCTGGTTACCTGATCCGCGCGCCCAGGCGAGTGCGAAGATAAAGGCAGCGATGCCGTTTCAGGTATTCGAGGCCGAATCGAAAAGCATCCTCAGCCCGACCACCGGCTTCATCGCCCAGGCGGGCTTCACGCATTCTCTGACTCCCGCGCGAAACTGCACGTTCGCGTGCAGCTATTGCTACGTGCCGACCATGCGGATCTACGCAGGGCTTCAACCGGACGACTGGCGCGCCTGGGGACAGTTCACCACGTTCAAAACGAACGCGCCCGAGTTGCTGCGACGCGAGTTGAGCGCAGAGCAGCGAATCTACTGTTCGCCGCTGGTGGATCCGTATCAGCCGGCTGAAGAGCAGGAGCAGCTCATGCCGGGTGTGCTCGACGCGGTGCTGGATCGGCCGCCGCGAGTGTTCGCGATTCAAACGCGCGGCCCGCTGATCCTGCGCGATCTTTCGAAGTTGGTCGAGCTTTCGCGGCGCACGTTGCTGCGCGTCAGTTTCTCCATTACTACGGATCGCGAAGACGTGCGGAAACTGTATGAGCCGCATTGCGCGACCATTGAACGTCGCATGCAAGTCGTTCGCCAGTTGCGCGCGGCGGGCATCGCGACCTTCGCCACGCTAGCGCCGATCCTGCCGTGCGATCCTGAGCGACTTGCGGCGCTGGCGCTGGAAGCCAGCGATCAGGACGTCATCGGCGATCCGCTGCACGTGCGCTCCGTCAAGCCGCGCGGCGCAACCACGCGCGAGGCGGCGTTTGCGATCAGCCGGCGGCACGAATTCTCGGCGTGGCTCGATTCGCAATTTCAAGCCGAAGTGGTCGAGCGCATCGGCAGCGTCGTAAGAAAGGCCGGCCGCCGCTTCGCGACCGGGACGGAGGGTTTCGGATGGCTGGCACAATAGCAGGGCATCCTGTTTTAGAGCGGCTCGGCATCGAGCCGGAGAATCCCGGGGCATGCGGCCGAGAATGGATCACGCCCGCGGGCGCTCAGTCCATCGCTTCGCTCAATCCCGCCGATGGCCGCGAACTGGCGCGCGTTCGGCTCGCGTCGGCCGAAGAATACGAGACGGTGGTGACCCAGGCAGCGGAAGTGTTCGAACGCTGGCGCATGTTCCCCGCCCCCAAGCGCGGCCAGATCGTGCGCGAGATCGGCGACGAGCTGCGGCGCTTCAAAGACGATCTCGGCGCGCTGGTCACGCTCGAAATGGGCAAGATCCTGGCCGAGGGCAAGGGCGAAGTGCAGGAGATGATCGATATCGCCGATTTCGCCGTCGGCCTGTCGCGCCAGCTCTACGGACTCACCATGCCGAGCGAGCGAGCCGAACACCGCATGTTCGAGCAATGGCATCCGCTCGGCGTCGTCGGCGTCATTTCGGCGTTCAATTTTCCGGTCGCGGTCTGGTCCTGGAACGCGTTCATCGCGGCGGTGTGCGGCGATTGCGTGCTGTGGAAGCCGTCGCTCAAAACTCCGCTGACGGCGATCGCGGTGCAGAAGATCTGCGATCGCGTGCTGGAGCGGCACGGCTGGCGCGGCGTGTTCAGTCTGGTCATCGGCGAGGACGCCGTGGTCGGCAAGACGCTGCTCGAAGACACGCGCATTCCGCTGGTGAGCGCGACCGGCTCGACGCCGCATGGGCCGCATCGTGGCCGAGACCGTCGGCCGCAGGCTGGGCCGCACGCTGCTCGAACTCGGCGGCAACAACGGCGTCATCGTGACGAAAGACGCCAACCTCGATCTCGCGGTGCGCGCCGTCCTGTTCGGCGCCGCCGGAACCGCCGGCCAGCGTTGCACCAGCATCCGGCGGCTGTTTCTCGATCGCGGCATCGCCGGCGAAATGATCGCGAAGCTCAAGGCCGCCTACCAGCAGATTCGCGTCGGCGATCCGATGGACGAATCCACGCTGATGGGTCCGCTCATCGATCGCCGGGCGGTCGATGCGATGCAGGCCGCGCTCCATCGCATCCGCGCCGAAGGCGGCGAAGTCATCCTCGGCGGCGAAGACCTGGGCGGCTGCTACGTGCGCCCCGCGCTGGTGCGGGCCCGGCACGACATGCCGATCCTCAAGGAAGAAATCTTCGCGCCGATTCTGTACCTGATCGAGTTCGACACGCTCGAACAGGCGCTGGCATGGCACAACGACGTGCCGCAAGGCCTTTCTTCGGCGATGTTCACAACCAACCTGATTTCGGCCGAGACGTTTCTTGAGCGCGCGCGGATCGGATTGCGGAATCGCCAATATCAACATCGGCACCAGCGGCGCGGAGATCGGCGGAGCATTCGGCGGCGAGAAAGACACCGGCGGCGGCCGCGAATCGGGCAGCGACGCCTGGAAGGCCTACATGCGCCGCCAGACCGTGACCGTCAACTGGTCCGATGAGCTGCCGCTCGCGCAGGGAATCAAGTTCCCGATCTGATCTGCTCCAGATGATGCTGCATGTGGTGCAGGTAGTCGACTGCCAGTTCCTCCAGCGTCATCGGAGCGTTGTCGCCGATCACGCAGCGCGTGCCTAGCTTCTCTTTCGGAACGCCGGCCAGCACGTGCGCGAGGAAACGGTTATAGCTCGACCACAGCTCGACCAGATCGGTCCACGGCGCGTCCTGATACCGCTGCGCGCGAACGTTACCCTCCTGATCGTAGCCCGGCCAGACCAGCTCGTCCTGCAGCAAAGCGCGCACGAACCGCTGATGATTGTTGGACGCCGAATCGATCAGGTGCCCGAGCACCTGCTTCTGCGACCAGCCGCCGCCCTTGATCGGCTTAGCCGCGCCTGCCTCGGTATAGCGCGCGAATTCCCGCGACGCCTGATCGACAACTTCCTTCAACTGCTGGCTCAGTTGTTCCATGATCCTGATGTGATGCTCGCAGAACCCGATCCGGTAACATAAATCTGTGATTCGCCCCGCTGCCTGGCTGCTGGTCTTTGCTGTTCGCCTCACGCGCGCAGGCCCCCATCACGAACACGCGGCAAGCCGATGCGGGTTCCGTTCGAGTGCACCGAAGCCGACATCGTCGCCACCGGCCTGAGCTGCTCGGAAGATGAGCCGTGTCCGGTGTACCTGGAGCTCGCCAACATGCAGGCGGTGGGCAACAAGCTCTTTCTCATCGGCAACCTGCACACGCCCACGACGACGCTGTTTTCCATTCTGCTGGCGAGCGAAGACGCCGGCGCCACCTGGACCGAGCCGCAGCCGCGCATTCGATCCAGCGGGCCTGGATCAGATCCAATTCTTCGATTTTCAGAACGGCTGGATCTCGGGCGCGAATCTGCTGGGTGCGCCGCGCGATCCGTTCTTTCTCATCACCACCGACGGCGGCAAGACCTGGCGCCAGCGGCCGGTGTTTGAAGAGAGCCGGCTGGCGTCCATCGAGCGCTTCCGGTTCGAGTCGCCGCAGAACGGCAGCATGCTGGTGGACGCGCGGCTCGACAACAACCGGCGCGAGCTTTACGAAACCAGGACCGGCGGCGAGAGCTGGGAGTTGAAGCAGGCCAGCGTCGATCCAATTCCTTTTCCGGGCGGCAACACGACGCCCGCGCCCACCGGGTGGCGGCTGCGGGCCGATGCCAAATACGCACAGCTACATGGTCGAGCATTCCGATGGCGAGCGCTGGCAAGCGCGCAGCCAGTTTCCTGGTCGAGCTGGAGCGTGCAAACCATGAAGCCGGACCCGATCGAGCTGGAGCTGTTCCGGCATCTGCTGGTTTCGATCGCCGAAGAGATGGGCGCGGTGCTGCGCAAGACGTCGTATTCGGCCAACATCAAGGAGCGGCGCGATTATTCGTGCGCCGTGTACGATGCCGCGGGCGAAACGGTCGCCATGGGCGATCACATGCCGGTGCATCTCGGCGCGATGCCGCTTTCGGTGCGCTATGCCACGGAGGCGTTCGATCTCGGGCCGGGCGACGTCGCGATCTTGAACGATCCGTTCCGCGGCGGAACGCATCTGCCCGACATCACGGCAGTCTCGGGCGTCTTCGTGCGCGGAAGCCGCAAGCCGGCGTTCTTCGTGGCCAATCGCGCGCATCACGCCGACGTCGGCGGGATGAGTCCCGGGATCGATGCCGCTGGCGCGCGAGATCTACCAGGAAGGCATTCGCATTCCGCCGATTCTGCTGGCGCGCGGCGGGCGGTTCGATCGGGAACTGCTCGGCCTGATCCTCGCCAATGTGCGAACGCCGGTGGAGCGCGAGGGCGATCTGCTGGCGCAGTGCATGGCGATCCGGCGCGGCGAACAGCGCCTGCTCGAATTGGTTTCGAAGCGCGGCCTGGCCACCGTGCGCCGCAACATGACCGCGCTCAAAGACTACAGCGAGCGGATGATGCGCTCGGCGATCCGCAGGCTGCCGCGCGGCCGGTATCGCTTCGAAGATTTTCTGGACAACGACGGCATCACGAACCGGCCGGTGCGTATCACGGTCGACCGTCACGATTCACGGCGATCGCGCGACCATCGATTTCACCGGGTCGGATCCCCAAGTGGAAGGCTCGGTGAACGCCAATTACGCGGTCGCGATCTCCGCGACGACGTACGTGTTCCGATGCCTGGTGCGCGAAGACATCCCGTACACCGCGGGCGTGATGCGGCCGCTCGAGGTGATCGCGCCGGAGGGATCGGTGGTCAATGCGCAGCCGCCCGCGGCGATGGCGGCGGGCAACGTCGAAACGTCGCAGCGAATCACCGACGTGGTGCTGGGCGCGCTGGCGCAGGCCGCGCCGGAACTGATTCCGGCCGCGAGTTCCGGCACGATGAACAATCTCACCTTCGGCGGCTGGGATTCTGTCCGCAAGCAATCGTTCGCCTACTACGAAACCATCGCGGGCGGGATGGGCGCCTCGGCGATCTCGGACGGCGCGAGCGCCACGCACACGCACATGACCAACAGTTGGAACACGCCCGTGGAAGCGTTCGAGCACCAGTATCCGCTGCGCGTGCGAAGTTATCGCATCCGAAACGGGTCGGGCGGCCGGGGCCGGCATCGCGGCGGCGACGGCATCATTCGCGAATTCGAATTTCTTGACGCCCGCGCAGGTCACGATTCTCGCGGATCGCCGGCTGCGCGGACCCTACGGGCTCTTCGGCGGACGGCCTGGCGCGCCCGGGAAAGAACCTTCTTCTGCAGCGGAAGCGCACCGTCGTCGATCCCGGGCAAAGTCACGATTCGAAGTCGCGCCCGGCGATGTGCTGCGCATCGAATCGCCCGGCGGAGGCGGCTACGGCAAGCCGGCCTGACGCGCAACCCATCACGCCCTGGCCGCCGCAGCGCTGTGGAGCGCGTGGCAATGCGGCAGACCTGGCGGCGCCTGACGTTCCTGCACTGGCGTTATCCGCCCGGAGTCGTCCAGCCGACTCCTGCCTCGCGGTCTCGAACTGGACACGTTCGAGCAGTCACGCCTGGATCGGCCTGGTTCCGTTCGAGATCCACAATCTCACAGGCATCCCGATTTCCCCGAGACCAACGTGCGCACTTATGTCATTGGCCCGGACGGTGGCCGCGGCGTTTGGTTTTTTTCACTGGACGCGGCCCGATTGCTGGCGGTGATCGGAGCTCGCGTTGGATATCGGCTCCGTACTTCTGGGCGCGGATGCGCGTACGACGGAGCACGGCATACGGTCCGCTATCGAAGCCGGCGCAAATGGCCGCATCAAGTCGAGACGACCGCCAATCGCCATCAAGCCAGGCCTGCCATACCGCCCGGATGAACTGAGCGAACGCGATCATTTCCTCACCGCTCGGTATTGCCTCTATACAGTGATGCGAAGGCGGCTCGCTCGTGCCCAGATCGAACATCCGGCCTGGCCGCTTGCTCACGCGACCCTTGTGCGAATTGAACGAAACGCTGATCGAAGCGGCCGGCCTGCCGCCGCCGGAAGGAGCGCCGCTGGTGCACTATTCGGCCGAAATCGACGTGAAAATCGGTTACCCACGCGCGTGCTGAATCCAGTTTCGCCGCAAGCGCGTTAAGCTAACAATATGGCTGGGGTAGCGGCGAGGTTCCGCCCGCGCGAGTTGCTGATCCACACACCCGACGGCAAAACTCGCACGCTTGCCACTCGATCGCGACCGCATCACCATCGGCCGCTCCAGCGCCAGCGACCTGTGCTATCCGGAAGACGCCGGCCTTTCGCGCCAGCACATGGTTCTCGAGAAGGACGGCGAGGCCTGGACCGTTCGCGACCTGAACAGCAAGAACGGGACGTTCGTCAACGGCAATCGCATCACGGCGCCGCACCAATTGGGACCGGACGACCGCGTGACGGCCGGCCACCTGACGCTCGAATTCGCCGAGAAGGTGTCGGCGCCCGCCAACACGGTGATTTTCGTCGAAGGCAACCCGGCCACGCCGGTTTCCACCACGGTAGTGACCAGTCTGCAAGGCTTGCTGAGTCATGAGAAAGAGATTGAGGGCGGAACGCAGATGCGCGCGCTGATCCGCGCCGGCCGCGAGTTGTCGGGCAACATGCCGCTCAACGAGCTGTTCACCCTGATCATGAATCTGTCGATCGACGCGGTGGGCGCGGCGCGCGGCGTGCTCATGACGTTCGAAGGCGAGGAGTTGGTGGTGCGCGCGGCTCGCGGGCGAAGGATTCCGGATCAGCGGCGCGGTGCGCGATCGCGTGATCAAGGAGAAGACTTCGCTGCTGGTCCGCGATGCGCGCCTGGATGAAGCCTTCGCCGAGCGCATGAGCATCGTGCAGCAGCAGATCCGCAGCATGCTGGCGGTTCCGCTGCAGACCGACGACCGCGTCATCGGACTGATCTATCTCGATTCGCCGCACTTCGTTCACGAGTTCACCAAGGACGATCTCAATCTGCTCACCGTGATGGCGAACGTCGCAGCGATCCGCATCGAGCACACGCGGCTGGCCGAAGTGGAACAAGCCGAGCGAATACTGGCCAAGAGACCTGGAACAGGCCGCCGAGATCCAGCAGGGTTTGCTGCCCGCTCGCGCCCCGCAGCTTCCGGGCGTCGATCTCGCCGGTTACAACGCGCCTTGCCGGACGGTCGGCGGCGACTACTTCGACTTCCTCACCTATCCGGACGGCCGCGTGGCCATGCTGGTGGGCGACGTGGCGGGCAAGGGCATGCCGGCCGCGCTGCTGATGTCGAGCCTGCAGGCGCGCGCGCAGGTTCTGTTCGACGATCCAACCGACCTGGCGGCGCTGGTGACCCGGCTCAACCGGATCATCAGCTCCAATTGCCCGAGCAATCGCTTCATCAGCTTCTTCATCGGCGTGCTGGATCCGAAAACCGGCGAGCTCATCTATGTCAACGCCGGCCACAATCCCCCGCTGCTGGCTCGCCGCGGAGGCGAAGTCGAGAAGCTCGAAGGCACCGGGCTGCTCCTCGGCATCCTGCCATGCGGCGAAGTTCGAGCAGCGCACGCGCAACGCTGGACCCCGGCGACGTGGTGGTGCTGTTCAGCGATGGCGTGACGGAGGCGTGCCGCCCGGATGTCGACGAAGAGTTCGGCGAGGATCGGCTGGCGCAGGCTCTGGCGCGATTGAAAGACCTGCCGGCGCGGCAAATCGTGGAGGCGATCAATCAGGAAG
Organism: Terriglobia bacterium; assembly: GCA_963792065.1. Taxonomy (GTDB): domain Bacteria; phylum Acidobacteriota; class Terriglobia; order Bryobacterales; family Bryobacteraceae; genus Palsa-89. The sequence goes on along the minus strand of CAWBUU010000001.1, from coordinate 1,852,861 downwards.
TCCACGAGTTCACCTGCGGCGCGCCGCCCGCCGACGACATCACGCTGGTGATCGCGAAGCGGCTGTAGAGCTAACCAGCTCAACGATAGGTCAGCAGATCCGGATCTTCCAGATGCGGATGATTGTTGAAGCTCGATAGCGAGAAGCGGCCGGCGGAAAACAGAAATTCCGTGTAGCCGGCGTTGCGCGCCGTCCAACTCACTTCGAGCGTTCGCTGCGGCGCGAGATCCAGCGCCAGCCGAACCGCCGCGCCGATCACTCCGCCGGAAGTGAAGACGACAGCTGCGCGCGTTCGCGGGCGCCTGATCGCGAATCTGGGCGATGCCGCGCTCGACGCGATCGCAGAAACTTCTTCCAGCTCTCCACCTCGGCTGAATCCAGCTCCCCGTCCACGTACATGCGCACGATGCGCTGGAACAAGCCGGTCGTAGAGCCGGAAGGCCATGCTCTGCTCGCCGGCTTCGCGAAACTCGCGTTCCATCGCGCGGATATCCTCGTGGGTTTCCATCAGGCCCGGCAGGAACTCGCGCACCACCGCGATGCCGGGATACTCATCCATCTCCGGTAGCACTGACCGGTTCGGGCCAAGCCGAACGCCGGCGCGCCGGAACACCTGGGCCACGGCATCGCCGGTTTCGTGATGGCGGCAGGCGGGACCGTAGTAGACCTGGTCGAACGTGGCCCCGCTTCTTAGCCAGTATTCACCCAGAATTCGCGCCTGCTGCTCGCCGATCTCGGAAAGCTTGTCGTAGTTGGCTTGGAGGAAGGAGGCCTGGCCGTGACGGACCAGCGTGAGTAGGGACATTATTCAGGATGTGATCTTTCGTTTCTTGAGCCACTTGAAAATTTGCGGCCAGATCTCCGGGGTAACCGGACCAATCGCGAGCACGGGAGGCAGGCCTTTCTTCGACAGCAGCGGCTCGGAAGCCTCGGTGGCGCCAAAGAATTCGATCACCGCAGCGACGCTGTCCGCGGGCGCCAAACTCGCCGCTTGCAACGCCAAACGCCCGCCCGCCGACGCGCCGATGACGATGATCCGCCGAGGGTCGATCTTGTACTGATCGGCGTGATCGCGGACCCACCCCACCGCTTGCAGCACGTCCTTGCTGGCCTCAGTCTGCCCGTATTCGACCAGCGCAACGACAAAATCGCGCTGGATGAACGGCGCCGCGACCTGTTGAACGATGCTCTCTTTGTCGCCCGGCCCCCAACCGCCATCGCGAATCAGGACCACTACCGGTCGCTTCTGAAGTGCGGGCGCGCGCGGCTGCAGAATGTCCAGCACATTCGCGAAGGTCGAACCGTACCGGATGTTGCCCTCCACCTGGTAGTCGGCGGCGTGGCAGAGAGACGCGAGAAAAATGAGGACAAGAGTTTTCGAACCGCGCATGAAGAGGCCGTCTCTCCAAGTTTATCGCGGCTCCAAGAAAGCGCGCCGAATGCGGGCACAAAAACAACAAGGCCGGAGGCGGCCCCAGTCGTCCCCGGCCTGTTCGTTATGTTTCGAAGTAAAAGCTGCAGGCTACTTCTTCGGAGGAACGGCGCAACCGCCTTTTCCCTTGCAGGAGTTCTTTCCCTTGCAGCCGTTGTCGCCGGTCTTGCAACCGCCCTGGCCCTTGCAGTCGTTCTGGCCTTTGCAATCGTGCTTCGCTGCCTTGGTCTTCTTTCCCTTCTTCTCCTGGCCGAAGAGCGCGGAGCCCGCTACCAATCCAGCCGTCGCGGTCCCAAGAGCGATGGTAAATTTTCTGCGATTCATTAACTGCCTCCCTTTTGTGTAAATCCTCGCTGAGCGTATTACCGAGCTCAACGCGTTCCCCCATGAGATTAACCGCTTCCCCGCCCGGAATGCAAGGGGGCTTTTTCGTTTAGGTTAATACTTCTTAACCCAGGGAATAAACAGGGCCTCCCGATCGGATACCATGGGAAAGCAATGTCTACACGACGTTTGGCGGGATTGCTCCTGGGCTTGGCTGGCTTGGCGATGGCGCGCGACTACGGCCCGCCGGTGGGCAGCAAGATGCCGGACTTTCTCGCTCGCACGACCAGGACGGCAAGACGCGGACGCTCCAAAGCCTGCTCGGACCCAAAGGCGCGGTGATCCTGTTCTTCCGCTCGGCCGACTGGTGACCGTACTGCAAGGCCCAGCTCGTGGAGCTGGAAAAGAACAAGGACGAGTTTCGCAAGCTGGGGTTGGGCATCGCCGGCGTCAGCTACGACAGCGTCGCGGTGCTACGAAATTTCACCGATCGCAAGGGCATTCAGTTCCCGCTGCTATCGGATGCGGATTCGAAAACCATCCGAGAATTGAACATCCTCAACGACACGATTCCACAGACCAACGCGTTCTTCGGTATTCCGTTTCCAGGATCGTTCGTCCTGGACGCGAAGGGCGTGATCGTCGCCAAGTATTTCGAAGACGACTACCGCGAGCGTTATACTTCGGCCGATATCCTGATGCATCAGTTCGGCGTGATCCCGGAGGCGGCCAAGTCGGAAGTGGAAGGCAAGCAGCTTCAACTCACAGCGACGTCCAGCAACTCGATCGTGGCGATGGGCCATCGCGTAGGCTTGACGCTGGACATTCATCTCCGGCCGGACATGCACGTGTACGCGCCGGGCGTGGAAGGCTACATCGCGATCGACTGGAAGATGAAGGACACCGACGCCTACAAAGCGCACGATGTCGCTTTCCCGAAATCGGAGATCCTGTATCTGAAGGCCATCGACGAAAAAGTGCCAGTTTTCCGCGACGAGTTCCGGCTGACGCGCGACGTCACGATCGGCCCGGATGCGAAGGTGCGTCCGTTGCTGGACAGCACGGGCAGCTTCACCGTGGAGGGCACATTGCGCTATCAGGCCTGCGACGACCGGGTGTGCTACATCCCGCAGGATCTGCCGGTGAAGTGGACCTTCCAATACGAGAATTTCGATCGGCAGCGCGTTCCGGTAGACTTGCAACGCAAAGCGCCGGCCGCGGCGCGCTGACGAGTTGCCAAGCGCCCGGCTTCGCTTCGTTATACTTTAGAGGGTGACGTCTGTCACCGCCGGAGATGGATTCATGAGATCTGCTTTTCTGGCACTGCTCTTTTCTTCCCTGGCTGTGGCGCAGCCGTTCATCTACAAGCGAGGAGTCGTCAACGTGGCGGACGGCCTGCCCTACGGAATCGCGGCCGGCGCCATCGCGCAGGGTTCGCAATTTGCTATCTACGGACGGGATCTCGGCCCAGCGAACGGAGTGCAAGCCACCAGCTATCCGCTAGGGACAACGCTAGCGAACGTTCGTGTCACGCTGATCCGCGGAACCACCACCACTCAGGCGCTGCCGGTCTACGTGAGCGCCGGTCAGGTGAACGCGATCCTGCCGTCGGACACGCCCGTGGGCGTTGTTTCAGTGCGCGTCGAATTCAACGGCGCGCGAAGCAACTGGATTCCGTTTCGCGTCGAGAGGAACAGTCCGGGCATCTTGACAACGCGCGGCACCGGGACCGGTCCTGCTGTCGTGCAGAACTACATCAGCACGGACCAGCAGCCGGTGAACTCGCTTGCAGTGCCGGCGAAGCGCGGGCAGGTGGTGACCCTGTGGGCCACCGGACTCGGGCCAGTGACTTCGGACACGACAGCGCCGGCCGTAGCCGATGTGCCGTTTCCCGTAGAGGTTTTCGTGGGCGAGAAGAGAGCGGCGACATCTTACTCCGGACGCTCGCCCTGCTGCGCGGGCATCGATCAGGTTGTGTTCGCAGTTCCTGCCGATGCGCCTTATGGCTGCTGGGTGCCGGTTTACTTGCGGGTCGCCGGTTCAGCGATCAGTAACGTAACGACGATGGCGATCGCGCCGGAAGGCGAGTCCTGCTCGTCGCACGAAACGGCGGTCGGTACAGCGTTTCTCAATTCCGGGCGGATGGGGTTCGTGGCGCCGCTTCACTCCGACATCCGGCAGAACACAGGGGGCAAGACCATCGATCTGCGAACCGATTTTCTGATGGCGCGCTTTGCGGAAGAGCGGCGGGGAGACTTCGCGTTCAATCCGCTGTTTTCTCTGCCGCCCCCGGGATCCTGCACGGCATACTCGGGAGCGGGCGATTGGCTGAACGCAGCGGACCTCGCCGACATCCGGCCGGGCATCGGTGCTCTGCAACCCGGAGCGTTCACCGTGTCGGGCGGAAACAAGAGCGCGACTTTCCCGCTGACCTATTCGCCGATGTCGATCGGATTTCTCGGCTCATACGTGCAGGCCGTCGGGCAACGCGACGGAACTCTGTTCAACGCCGGGGCATTCACTGTTCAGTCGACCGCGGGAGCGGACATCGGCGCGATCGACACCGGATTCACCTTGCCCGAAGCGCCGGTCTGGACCAACCGCGACCAGATCAACGTGATCGACCGCGCCGCCGGCTTCACGGTGAATTGGAGCGGAGGCGAGGGCCAAGCGATCGCGGTGGTTGGCGGCAGCGTCGATATTCCGACGGATTCATCGAGCGTGTTCGTTTGCATCGCTGCACCGGGGGCATCGTCGATCTCGGTTCCGGCGGCGATGCTGGCGAACCTGCCGCCGGGACGAGGCAGTTCACAATCCAAAGCCGTCGTCTTCTTGGTCTCCGCCGGGGCCTCCAACTCGTTTGAGGCGAGCGGCGCCGATACGGCGCTGATTGCACCGATCCATCTGGTCGGAAAGGCGGTGACGGTGAAATGAGACGCACTGGACAACTCGCCTTGTTGTGTTCGGCCTTAGCCGGACCGCTGCTGAGCCAGGCGCCGCCTCCCGTAGGTCCCAGCCCGAACGGTCTCTCCAACGAGTTCAACAACATGTTCCAGGACATGCGCAACAAGAACCCTGGCGCCACGCATGCCACGCTGGACGCTTCACAGCAAGGCGACCTCTGCCAACTCACGCTGACGATTTACAACGACAATGGCGAAGTTCTGGATTTCATGCAGCGCCTGTTTGTGTGGCCGTGCAAAGAAACTCCCGATCTGGAACTGCTCCCCTACATCACCAACCGCGCGACGCCCAAGAAAGAGAATTCCCTTCCCTACCCTTTCGACATCCCGTTTTTCCACGGCGGACCGATCATCCCTTCAAATCCGCAGACGTCATTGCCGGCCGATGCGGCTGCGCTCGAGCCACACGCCGGGCCGACTGCCACTCCGCTCCTGCTCGATCTGCCGTTCGGTCCGCCGTTTTCAGCAGGCTTTGACACCAGCGACGTGAACGGCTGCGACCCGGCTAACGCGTTCTTCCTGTTCCGCGTGAATCACTACGTGGACTCGGTGACCCGGATCAATGGGTGCCCGCTGCAGCTTGGCCCGGATATCCCCGTCGCCTCGCGCCCGCTGCAGGCCGCCACGACTCCGGACAACAGCACCGTGGTGGTGACCAGCTATGACAATGCGATCAGCTTCATCGACACCGCCACCAACCAGGTCTCGTTCATGAGCATGCCCGGCCGACGTGTTTCCGTCTGGCATTGCCATTTCAGAAGACGGACGGCGGGCTTACGTATCGAGCTTCATCGATGTGAATCCGGCACTGCTGGTGATCGACATCAAGACGCGGACAATCCTGACTAGGCTGCCCTTGCCGTACGCGTTTCCACAGAGCGTCTTCCTGACTCCGGACGACACGGATCTGTTCATCACGTTTCCGCTGGCGAACGCGGTGGTCGAGGTGGACACCACAACGCTGACTATCTCGGCGACGCTCGCGATCTTCAGTCCCTACGGAATTGCTTTCCTCCCGTCTGGAACTCTCGCGTACCTGAGCAGCGGCACGACTCCGGGAAAGATTTCGATCCTGGACATGGCCACCAACCAAATTGTCGGCTCCTACGCGGCTGGCGGCGGCCCAACGGCGCTGGAGGTTTCGCCGGACGGCCGGTTCCTGGCCGGACTGACTTTCGCGACCAACACTTTGTTCTATATCGATCTGCTCACCGGCACGATCACCAACAGCGAAGCGGGAGCGCCGTTCGCCAACAGCCTCGTGTTCCTGCAATAGGGGTCATCGCCCAGCCAAGCTCATCGGCTTTTTCAGAATACTCTGACAATTCGCTAACCCGTTTGTGACGTTATCGTCACTGATTGTTCGCTTGGGAGACTTACGCTTTGAATCAAAGCAAAGCGAGGTTTTCTTATATGCATACGCAACGACTGCGTCTGATGCTCCCTTTCTTAGCTCTGTCCGCGTTTGCGCAGGACCGGGCCGCAATTAACGGCACTGTAACCGATCCGGCCGGCGCGCTTGTCGCCGGCGCGATAGTCGAAGTCAAATCGACGGCGACCGGTCTGCATCGTACCGGCTCAACCAACCAGGAAGGACTGTACGAACATCACGCCGCTGCCGGTGGGAACCTACACCGTCAGCATTACCAAAGCGGGATTCAAGCCCACCACGGTCAGCGATGTCGATTTGCAGTATGGCGACACGCGCACCATCGACGCGAAGCTGGAGGTGGGCGAAGTCAGCCAGACCGTGGATGTGACAGCGGCGGCTGAGGCGCTGAACCGCACCAACGCCGAGATCGGCGGCGTCATCGAGGCGCCGCAAGATCAAGGAGCTTCCGATCAGCGGGCGCAACTGGGCGAGTCTGATGCTGCTGGCGCCCGGCGCTATCAATTACGGCGATGGCGCGCAGCGCGCTATCCGCTTCGCCGGCCATTCGCTCGACGACAGCAACTTCACCTTCGATGGCGTCGACACCAGCGGAGTGCAGGAGCAAACGCAGAAGGCGGACACACGACTGAATATCGCGCTGGACGCGATCTCCGAGTTCCGCGTCAGCACTTCGAACTATACGGCCGAGATCGGGAGCCGCCGGCGGAGCGCAGAGTCAATGTGGTGTCCAAGAGCGGAACAAACCAATTTCACGGCAGCACTTTCTATGCGGTTCGCAACGACGCGTTGGACGCGCGCTCTCCGTTTGACGGCTCTGAGCTACCTCCCTTCACGTTGCACCAATTCGGCGGCAGCTTCGGCGGCCCGGTCATCAAAGACAAAGCGTTCTTCTACACCAACTATGAGGGTCTGCGTCAGAACCTCGGGCAGCACCTTCACCAATTTCGTGCCCAATGCTGCTTTCCGCGCGAAGGTGCTGGCGAAGTCGCCGGTGCTGAAGCCGATTCTCGATGCTTACCCGACTGGTGCAGACGCCGATTGACGACGTCACCGACATGGTGACCAAAGTGGCCAGCGACACGATCCGAGAGGATGCGGGCATGTTCCGGTTCGACTACCGGTTCAACGACGCCAACAGCTGCGTTCGTGCGGTACAACATCGACAACGCTTACATCGACAACCCAACCGACGCTCTGGGCGACCACAACGTGGTTCCGCACGTTCCCACCAACGTGGTTCTGCAATACCAGCGCGTCTTCTCGCCCGTGACGATCAACGAAGTCAAGTTTGGATTGAACCGCGCCAACTACCACAACTTCGGATACGGCACGGCGCCGGTGGCCGTGAGTCCCGGGGATTTCGACGGCCTCAGCGACACTTCGCTCGACACCGAAGTCGGCACGACGTTCTCCTACATCGACAACCTGACCGCGATTCGCGGCCGCCACACCTTGAAGTTCGGCGTCGATATCCGGCGCATCCGGCTTGAACAACTCGGGCAACACGCTGACGACATCGTCCATCAGCTACGCCACCAACGACGACTTCATCAACAACAAGGCGGACTCGGCTGAGTACTTGCAAGGCGAAGGCGTCGTGGGAAACCGGCGCACGTTTTATCAGGCTTACGCGCAGGACGAGTTCCGCATCACCCCGAACCTTACGCTCAACCTGGGCTTGCGCTACGAATACTACTCGGTGACGCATGAGATCCTGAATCGCTCCGCGGTGGTCGACATTCTGGGCTGCGGCGGATTCTGTCCGAAAGGAACGCCATACTACGATCCGAACACCAAGGATTTCGGACCGCGCATCGGAATCGCGTGGGCGCCTGCTGGCGCTGCACGGGAAGACTACCATCCGCTCGGGTTACGGGATCTATTACGGCGGCAACCAGAACGACGACTTCAGCGATCCGGCCGAGAGCGCCGTGCCGCGCTACTCGCTCTCCTCCGATGACTTCCCGAATCTGGCTTTTCCTTTGGTAGCGTTCCTCGATCCGAAGAATCAGCTCTTACAGCCCCAAGGCGATCGATCGCCACCGCAAGGATCTTTCCTACCAGGAATGGGATTTCGTCGTCCAGCAGCAATTACCGCAGGATTGGCTGTTCCAGGTCGGCTACACGGGAAGCGAGGGCCATCATCTTTTCGACAAGATCACGGTCAACCTGATCAACCCGCTGACCGGCAAGCGCCCGCTGGCCGGCTTCGGTTCCTTCGGCCTGAAGGAAAACAACGGCAACGACAACTTCAACGCGCTGCAGGTTTCGGTACACCGCCGATTCACGCACGGCCTCCTGTTCCAGACGAACTACATGTGGTCGCATGGCATCACGGACTCCTCCATCGGCTCGGGCGAAGCGGTGTCGTTCCAGAATCAGAGCTGCCGGGCCTGCGACCGCAGCAGCACCAACATCGATGTCCGGCACAACCTGGTGGTGAACGGCGTTTATCGACTTGCCGTTCGGCCAGGGCAAGACATTCCTGACCAACGGACTGGCCTCGCGGATTTTCGGCGGCTGGGAGCTGGCCGGTATCGCCACCGCCCGCGCCGGCCTCCCGATCAACATCACGATGTCGCGCAAAGCAGGTGACCTGCTGGACGGCAACACAAGCAACCAGCGGCCCAACCTGGTTCCGGGCGTGCCCTCTATGCCGCCAACCAGACCATCAACAACTGGCTCAACCCGGCCGCCTTTTCGCTGCCGGCCAAAGGAACCTGGGGCAACCTGGGCCGCTACATCGCCAACGGTCCCGCGAACTACGAGTTCGACACCTCGCTGCAGAAAGCGATTCAGGCTAACTGAGCGCCTGGCGCTGAATCTCCGCGCCGCCGCGTACAACCTGTTCAACCATCCGGTCTTTAAGAATCCTTCGTCCAGCATCGGCGCGCTGACCGGAAATCCGCCGTCGGTCAGCGGCAGCTTCGGACGAATCACCGACATCATCAACACCGGCGCGGTCGGCTCGGGCGCTCCGCGGCGCTATCGAGTTCATGCTGCGGGCGGAGTTCTGACGCGCATCGCCCTCATCGTTTAAACTACCGGACAGAGGGCTACAATTGTCCTGGAAAGGACCTGAATATATGACCGGACGCTTTCTAGCCGCATCCGCGGCTCTCCTCGGAGTTGTTTTGGCCGCGCCTCACAGCGCGCACGCCCAGCCGTTCAAGGTTGAGAGGTTTGACATCAAGGGCGAAGGCGGAACCGACTACGTGGCCTCCGAAGCGGGCACGCGGCGAGTGTTTGTATCGCGTAGCACGCATGTCATGGTGGTGGATGGCCCTACCGGCCGCGTGCTCGGCGACATTCCGAATACGCCGGGAGTGCACGGAATTGGCATCGCCGCCAAAGCCGGCCACGGTTTTACTACCAACGGCGGCAACTCGACGGTTACGATGTTCGATCTCAAGACGCTGGAGGTGATCAAGCAGATCAGTGTGAGTCAGGGCGGCCTCGACGGCATCATGTATGATCAGCCCGACGACAAGATCATTCTGACCAATCATAGCCGGCCCGTCGGAACTCTAACGGCCATCGATCCCGAGAGCGGCGAGATCGTCGCCACGGTCGAGCTTGAGGACAATGCGCCGGAAGGCGCCGCAGCCGACGGCAAGGGCCACATCTTCGTCAACAACGAGCGCAAGAACACGATTCAGGTGATCGACGCCAAGACGTGGAAGGTGACTGCCTCCTGGCCGCTCGCTCCGTGCACCGGGCCTACGGGCATCGCATATGACAAGGCCTCGGACCGGATTTTCTCCGGCTGTAATCGCACGTCCGTCGTCGTCGACCCAAACACGGGCAAAATCGTCGCAACCATCCAGAACGGCACGCGTGTGGATGCCCTGGGATGGGATGCGGCCAAGAAGCTCATCTTCATTCCGAATGGCGGCGATGGCAACGTTACCGTGGTTCACCAGGATTCGCCGGATAAGTACACGGTTGTAGACACGGTTGCCACATTTGCCGGAGCGAAGACGATTACCGTCGATCCGGCGTCGCACAATGCCTACCTCTTCCAGCCCGAACGGGGCCCCTCTCCGCCGCCTCCCGATGGCGCGTCTCCCCCCGAGCCTGGCCGCCGTGGCCGCGGTCCTCAAGGCCCGATTGTCGCTGCATGGTTTATCGTGATCAGACCATAGGCGGTTTACTCCCGCCTTCGCCTTGCTTGCTTAAGGCGTGGCCAGGGCTTTGACCAATTCGTAGAGAAACGCCTCGCCTTCGTAGAACTGCTGGATGCCCAGGCGTTCGTCGCGGCCGTGCGCGCGAAAATCGTTGATCTCGACGAACAGGCCCTGAATCCCGTAGCACGGGATGCCGGCGTTGCGCAGATAGAGGCCGTCGGTGGCGCCCATCACCATGACTGGAACGACGGGCACGCCGGACCACATGGTGTCGGTGATGCGCGAGGCCGCGCGCATGAGATCGCTTCGCAGCGGCGATGCCGGACCGGCGACGATCTCGCCCATGGGTGTGATGGACACTTGGTCGTTGGCGACGATGCGCTTCAGCGTCGCCACTACTTCTTCGGGCTTCGTGCCCGGCAGCACGCGGCAATTCACCGTGGCGCCGGCAGTTTGCGGCAGCGCGTTCAAGGCGTGGCCGCCGTCGAGCATGGTCGCCACGCAGGTGGTGCGAAGCGTCGCGTTGAGCGCGGTGGAGCTGTCGGCCAACTGCTCGATGGCCTTCGCGGAACCTTGCGCGGCGGCCTTCATGAGTTCGCTCGGCGGGCGCGGGCGACACCTTCGCCATCTGCTCAAGATAGGCTTTCGTGACTTCGTTGGTTTGCGCCGGGAACTTGTACTTGGACAAGCCGGACCAGCGCGTCGGCAAGATGATAGATGGCGTTGTCCGGCACCGGCAGCGAGCTGTGGCCGCCCTTGTTCTTCACTTCGAACCGATAGGTGGCGACGTACTTCTCGCTGACTTGCAGATTGTTGGCTCACCGGCTTGCCGTTCGCCATGTCGCCCCAGCCGCCTTCATTGAGCGCGAACTCGGCGTCGATGAGGTCGCGATGATTCTTGACCAGCCAGGCTCGCGCCGTTGTACGGTCCGCCGCCTTCTTCGTCGGCGGTGAGCGCGACGATGATGTCGCGATCCGGCTTGGAAGCCCTCGCGCTTGTAGCGGATCAGATTCGCGATCCAGATGGAAGCCTGCGCCTTGTCGTCGATGGTGCCGCGCCCGTAGAAATAACCGTCCTTTTCGTTGAGCTTGAACGGATCCATCGACCAGTCGGACGGCTTGGCCTCGACGACGTCGAGATGCGCCAGCAGCAGGAGCGGTTTGCGCTGGCCGGCGCCGTGATAGCGCACCACGACGTTCATCTTGTGAGGCGCGGCTCCGAGCACCTGGATGTCTGATGCCGGAAATCCTTCCGAGCGCAGCCGCGCGGCGACGGCCTCGGCCGCGGGCGTAGTAGCGCCGGTGCTGAAGGAAGTATTGATCTCGATGAGCTGCTTGTAGATATCGTGCGCCAGCTTCTGGTACTCGGGCGGAGGCAGGGTGGCGGGAACAAAGCGCGGCGAAGCATGCCAACAAGCGCAACTGCGAGCAGATGGTTTTCACTTGCGCCAGTATACACCCTGAAAAACGTGGTCGCGTTCTGGTAGACTCGTCCCATGCAGCGCAGCAGGGGAATTCTGGTTTCCGCTTTTGCTTGTCCGCGTGCGGTGGCGTTCGCGCAAGCGGCCGGACTCGCGCTCGCTCAAGGTCGACGACATGCATCGCTTCCACGATGTGCGCGATCCGCAGGTCTCGCCCGACGGCAAGTGGGTGGCGTACACGGTCAGCTCCGTCGACGTCGCGGCCGACAAGAGCGACACCGACGTGTGGATGGCGAGCTGGGACGGCAAGGAGCAGGTGCGGCTCACCTCGAGTCCGGAAGGCGAGAACGCGCCGCGCTGGAGTCCCGACGGCCGCTATCTGGCGTTTCTTTCCGGACGTCCCGGGCAAGGCCAAGGGCACGCAGGTCTGGCTGCTCGACCGCATGGGCGGCGAGGCGCAGCAACTCACCGGACGTGAAGGGCAGGCTGTCTTCCTACGAGTGGTCGCCCGATTCCAAGCGTCTGGTGCTGGTGGTGCAGGATCGCGATCCGGACGATCTGCCGACGATGCGACCGAACGACGGCCAGCAGCCGAAGAAAGCGCCCAAGCCCATCGTGGTCGATCGCTACAAATTCAAGCAGGACATCGTCGGCTATCTGACCCAGCATCCGGCGCGGCTGTATCTGTTCGACATCGCCAGCCGCGAAGGCCGAGGCGCTGACGGCCGAGAGCATCGAAGCCGTCGTCGCCCGCGTGGTCGCCCGACGGCCGCTCCATCGCGTTCCTGGGCAAAGAGGGCAAGGATGCGGATCGCTACAACAACTGGAACGTTTACGTGATCGAAGCGCGCGAGGGCGCTACGCCGCAGCAGGTCACGCACTATGACGGCGTGCAGGCATCGGCTGCGCCGCGCAGCCGGCCGGAGTGGAGTCCGGACTGGTACGCGGCTGGTGTATCTGCAGACCACCGGCGCGAAACTCGACGCGTACAACATGAACCGGCTCGCGGTGGTCGCCGGTGCCGGGCGGCGAACCGAAGATGCTGGCGGAGAAGCTCGATCGCGCGCGTTTCTTCCCCGCGCTTCACCCCGGACGGCACGTCGATCCTGTTCCTGGTGGCGGACGACCGCTCGGAATATCTGGCGCGCGTTCCCGCATCCGACGGCGGAATCGAGAAGCTGACCGAGGGACCGGATGGTGTCGCAGCGTCGCGCAAGGCAAAGACGGACGCCTGGCGATGCTGTCGGCGCACCGATGCGCACGTCGCCGAAGTGCACGCCCTCGAGAACGGCAAGCTGCGCGCGCTGACGCATCACAACGACGCATTGCTGGCCGAACTGAAACTGGGCGCCACCGAAGAATTCAGTTGCAAGGCGAAGGACGGCACCGAAGTCCACGGGCTGATCGTGAAGCCGCCCGACTACCAGCCGGGCCACAAATATCCCGACGCTGCTCCGAATCCACGGCGGACCCAACGGCCAGGATCGCCACTCCTTCAATTTCGAGCGCCAGATCTTCGCCGCGAACGGCTACGTCGTGGTGGCGGTGAACTATCGCGGCAGCGCGGGGCGCGGCGAGAAATACCAGACCGCGATCGCGGCCGACTGGGGCGACAAAGAAGTGATCGATCTTCAGGCGGCGATGGATCACGTCGTCGCCATCGGGCTGGCCGATCCCGACCGGCTCGGCGTCGGCGGCTGGAGCTACGGCGGCATCCTGACCGACGCGATCATCGCCAAGGACCACCGCTTCAAGGCCGCCACCAGCGGCGCCGGCACGGCGCTTCCCATCGCGCTCTACGGCGTCGACCAGTACATCGTGCAGTACGACGAGGAGATCGGCCCGCCTTGGAAGGTCGGCCTGGAGCCGTGGATGCAAGATCTCCTACGGGTTCCTGCATGCCGATCAGATCACGCACGCCGACGCTTGTTCCTGGGCGGCGAGAAAGATTTCAACGTGCCGCTCTCGGGCGGCGAGCAGATGTACCAGGCGCTGCGCAGCCTGGGAGTGCCGACCGAGCTGGTGGTTTATCCCGGGGCAGTTCCACGGCATCACGCGCCCCAGCTATCAGAAGGATCGATCGAACGCTACCTGGCCTGGTATGCCAAATATCTGAAGCCGGCCGAAGCGCCGGTGTCCACCGGAAGCAGGTGATGGCCTCCCCCAACCGTTCCCGGACCTCCCCCCGGACCTCCCCCCGGACCTCCCCCAGGACCTCCCCCTACAGGTCGTACGAGGAAGTGCCGATAAGAGAGAAAGGCGAGGAGACGGTCATGTCGACGTCGATCATGGATGGTTGGTCAGTGGCAGCCATCCGCAATACGAAAGGGATCTCGCTCGAAGAGATCGCGCATAACACGAAACTGAAGGTCTCGACCCTCAAGGCCATCGAGGACGGCGAGTTCGATGTCCTGCCCGGGGGAATCTACAACATCAGCTACATCCGGCAGTACGCCCGAGCCATCGGGGCGGACGAGGGTTCTCTGGTCGAGTTGTACCGGACGAAGTTTGCCGCCACCGCCTGAAGGCGACCCGAGCGCACCTTAAAAGCCAGAGGAGATAGCATGTCTGCCGCGCCAACATTCCGAGCCGAGCATTCCGCTGGTAAGGCCGTCATCGGCCCAAGCGTCGTCATCAAGGGACAGATTCAGAGCCGTGAGGACCTCACCATCGAGGGCACGGTGGAAGGGACCATCGAGATGCCCGAGCACCGGCTCACGGTCGATCGCCAAGTGGCCAGCGTTCAGGCCGGCATCAACGCGCGCGTGGTGGAAGTGTTTGGTTCGCTCGAGGGCAAGGTGGAGGCTGTGGAGAAGGTGTACATCCGCAAGGGTGCATCGTTCGTCGGCGACATTCACTCGGCCGGCATCGTGATCGAAGACGGCGGTTACATCAAGGGCAACATCGATCTGACGCGGCAGCCGAGTGACGGCAATCGGCAGCGCAGTGCATCCTCATGCCGCGCTCGAAGTCGTCCGTCCTGAGGCGGCTTTTCAGCAACCTCTCCGCCGCGCGATGATAATGGTTGCCACTCTGTGGCCGCCCAATGCGCACGCTGAACCGACGAATCTTTCTTGCCAGTGCCGCGGCCGGAGTTCGCGCGCGTTGCCGAGGCTCAATCGCCCGACATTCCCGAGGCCATGCGCAAGCTGCGGCCCATGACCGCCGGCATCCAGCCCATCAGCGAGCAGGAGCGGCACGCGCGGATCGACAAAGCGCAGCGCCTGATGCGGGAGCAGCGAATCGGCGGGGTCGTCATGGAGGGCGGCTCCAGCATGTTCTATTTCACTGGACGCGCTTCGCGCCAAGCACTGGTGTCTTCCTGATTTTGCCGGCGCGCGGCGAGCCTGCCTGGGTGGTTCCCGGTGCGACGCCGCCGGTCGACTCGCTGCCGAACGCGCGGGAGTGGATCGGGGACGGCGGTCCTTACCAGGTCATCGCGCAGGTGCTGAAGGATCAAGGCATGGCCGCCGGCGACGGTGGGTATCGAGGAGCGTACGCGATTCGCGGTATACGATGGCGTTCGCCAGCAGATGCCCGCGCTCGAATTCGTGAGCGGCGATCCGGTGACGGCGGGCTGCCGGATGATCAAGTCGCCAGCCGAACTGGCCCTGATGCAGCGCGCCAACGACATCACGATTGAGGCGTATCGGGCGGCGTTCGCATGCCTGCGCGAGGGTATGACGCAGCACGAACTGAGCGCCATCATCGCGGCGGCGTACCGAGCGCTCGGCGTCCAGGGCGACGCAATGGCGATCTTCGGAAAATACACCGCCTATCCGCACGGCAGCATCCAGCCGCAGCGGCTGCGCGAAGGCGACCTGGTGCTGGTGGACGACGGCTGCAGCGTGGAAGGCTATCAATCCGACATCACGCGAACCATCGTGTTCGGCAAGCCGACGGCGCGCCAGCGCGAGATCTGGAACCTGGAACGCAAGGCGCAGGACGCTGCGCTGGCGGCCGCCAAACCCGGCGCGACGTGTGAATCGGTGGACGCCGCCGCGCGCAAAGTGATCACCGATCATGGATTCGGACCGGGCTACAAGCTTCCCGGTCTGCCGCATCGGACCGGGCACGGTATCGGGCTGGACGGCCACGAGTGGACCTACCTGGTGCGCGGCAACAAAACGCGCCTCGAGCCGGGCATGTGCTTCAGCGACGAGCCGACCATCGCGATCCCGGGCGAATTCGGCGTGCGGCTGGAAGACTGCATGCACATCACCGAAGACGGCGCGCGCATGTTCACCAAGCAGAGTCCGGCCGATCGATCAGCCGTTCGGATAACCATCATGCCGCAGACCACAACAACGAACGCCACGCATCGCAAGACCTTCAGCCGCGCGATGCGACGAGCTCGGCTTCAAGGCAGTTGTTCTGGAGCCGGGGCAAGCGATGCTCTACTTCACCGGAGTCCGCTGGGGACGCAGCGAGCGCACGTTCGCGGCAGTGATACCTGCTGAAGGGGAACCTTGCTGGGTCCTGCCCGCCTTCGAAGAGATGCGGGCGCGAGAATTGATCCCGGCCGGGTCCGATATTCGAATCTGGCAGGAAGACGAAAGCCCGTTTCAGAAGATCGTCGACGCGCTAAGAGCCCGTGGTGTTACTGGCGGGCGCGTGGGCATCGACCCATCCGCGCGATTCTTCGTCTTCGATGGCGTGCACAAACTCACACCCAAGCTCGACTACGTCAGCGCGCAGGCGCTCTTGAAAGCCGCAGGAGTCTAGGCCGTCGCGCTGCGCGCCGCCTTGGCGCCGTCCCATTCGACGAAGATCTCCTCGCCCAAGGTAGCGCCGCTGAGTAACGCCAGCTTCGTGTTCTGCATCGAAAAATCCTTGGGCGCATAAGCATTGGCCGGCCGATCTTCGGGTAGCAGCCCCAGCCGCTGATAGGTCCCGGCGATGAGCTGCGAACAGAAATACGAAGCGTCGGTCGAAGTGACCGAGAACAGCTTGCCTGCCAGCCATCGGGTCATCATGGCCAACTCGTTGGCCATCGGCCGAGCGTCCACCTGCTTCACGAAATTCGCAAAAGCCTGCTGAAAATCCTGGTTTCGATCTGCTTTCAGCAAGCGCACGGAAAATCCTCCGGGGACGTAGGGCGCATAGATCGCCAGCAGCTTGTCGAGCGAAACCAAACGGACGCCCGAATGCAGTTCGTGATCGGCCTTGTCGACAAGCTGATTGAAAGTCGTACACTCCCAAAAGCACAGGCTGCCACTCGCATCGGGGTAGCGCGCCACCATGCCGACATGCGAATAGGTGGAGTGCGTCACCACCTGAATGATTCGCGAGATGAGAAAATCCGCACTGAAGAGAAACAGATCGCCGGTGTTCAGCTTGGACTTAATTTCGGAATATTTTACGACCATTTTGCCTCCTGACGTGCAACCCTATTGACACGGGCCCTGCCGGAGGACTATTGTACCTGGAGCGAGGAGGCCTCATTTGGCCACTGGACCGGATCAACCGAAAACGCTCGAAATGCGCGTTGCTGCGCTCGAGGACAAGCTGAATTCGATACAAGGGGGCAGCGGCGTGCACGCCCTCACATGCGTATGCCTGGCGGCCCAAGCACAGGCCACCTGTGCTCAAACCTGCGTGTGCGCCCAGACCTGTGTGTGCGTCCCTCCGCATGCAGGCGCCGCGCAAGTGGCTTGCGCTCAGACCTGCGTATGCGCTCAGACCTGCGTCTGTGTGCATCATGTCGTTCATCACGTGCGTCGCTAGCTGCGTGCGCTCAGACCTGCGTGTGCAACCAGACCTGTGTCTGCGCACAGCAGCATCAGCCCGGCACGGAACCTTCCGCTCCGGCCTCGGGAAGCGGCGCCAATCCGAAGCCGGGCGATTTCGGCAAGCTGGGAGGGTGATTGACGCGCCCGCGGCTTTTCGCGAACTACTACGTTCGCCTGGAGCCGGGTCCCGCGGGCGGAGAGGACACTCTGGTCTTCACTTCCGGACGCCGGGAGATCCGGCTGGCGGGAAGGTCGTTTGCCGACTTCCTCGCTGGCGTAGTTCCTCTGCTCGATGGCAGCCACACGCTCGACGACATCCAGCGAGCCATGGCCGGTACGTTCGCTGCCGATGATTTGGAGCGCGCGCTGGGCTTGCTCGAAGAGCAAGGGCTACTCGAAGACGCGGCGCTCGACATCCTGGATGACGATACGCGAGCGCGCCTGGCGCCGCAGTTGCACTGGCTGCAGGAAATGGACCTGCCGGCGCAGCAGGTGCAGCAGCGCCTGCAAAATTCGACCGTGTCGGTAATCGGCTTGGGCTGCCTCGGCGCGCACGCGGCTGCGTCGCTGGAATCCGCCGGTCTCGGGACCGTTCGACGTGTTGCCGCCGATTGCCCCGATGTCCGCGCGGCGATTGAAGGCTCGCATTTCGTCGTGGCGGCTGTCGACGCGGGGCTATCGTCGATCCTGTATCAACTCAATCGCGCCTGCCTGGATCTCGCGATTCCATGGACCTCGGCCGTGATCTCGGCGCATGAAGGCCTGCTCGGTCCCACCGTGATCCACCGGCGCACGCCATGCTACCTGTGCTACAAAATGCGCGCCGTCGCGTGCGCTGCTGACCCCGCGGCAGCGTTTCGATTCGAGCAGTACCTCGATCAGCACAAGCTCGACGACAGCCGGCGTCGCGAGAGCCTGCCGTTCATCGAAGGCACGCTCGGCCACCTCCTGGGACTGGAAGCGGTGAAGGTGCTGGCGGGACTGGAGCCGTCCGCTGCCGGAACGCTGCTGGTCATTGATTTTCTTACGTTGGATATCTCGCGGCACGTCGTGCTGCGGAAGCCAGGGTGTCCGGCGTGCGGCCGCTAACCGATCTGGTGAGCGCGCGCACGGGCCTGGTGCGCACCGTCGCACCGTACCAGCGCTCTTCTGTGGAGCCGGATCCGCCGCGAATCTTCAACGCCGCGCTCTCACATTTCGATTTCCGGCGAGCCGCGCCGATCGAGCGCGCCGCCACTGGCAAAGGGGCGACGGACAACGAAGCCCGGTTGGCCGCGATCGCCGAAGCTGCCGAGCGGTACTGCGGGTGGAACGGGCGTATCGAGTTGTTTCTGCGCGCTCCGATCAATGAGCTGGACGGTTCCGCGATTGCACCGGTAGAGTTTGGTCTCTACTCGTCGGATCAGTATCTGCGCCGCGATTTCCCTTATCGCGCATTCGATCCGACGCGGCCGATCGCCTGGGTGCGCGGTGTCGAACTCTCGAATAGACAACCGGTCTGGTTGCCCGCCGAGCTCGTTTATCTGAACTTCTTCGAAGACCATCTGGCGCCGCCCGACTCCACCGGCATGGCGGCCGGGCCGGATCTCGAAGGCGCTATCCTCGCGGGTATTTATGAGGCGGTCGAGCGCGACGCGTTCACTTCAACATGGCTGGGGCGGCTGCCTGCGAAGCACGCCGATGGAGCGGTCTCCGGCGCGATCGAAACATCCATCATTCGTCACTACGCACGCAGCGGCGTCGAAATTCGTCTATATCGCCTGGCATCGTGTGTGCCGATCGCGGTCATGATGGCGCTGGCAATCGATGAAACGGGCGCCGGTCCGGCGGCCGTGGTCGGCCTCGGTTGTCATCTGAACCCCGCAGTGGCAGCACGCAAAGCGCTGTTCGAAGTCTGTCAGGTGCGGCCGGGCGTATCGGTGGAAGCGGGCCGCCGTCTGAACTCGCCAGCCGACGTTCGGACACTTGAAGATCACGCCTCCTACTACGCTGTGCCGGAGCGCCTCATCGAGTTTGCCTTTCTCGACTCGCCCGAGCGCGAGGATTCGACCGACCGCTCCACCGGCTCGGTGACGGGAGACATCGCGTTCTGCGTGGACGCGCTGGCGAAGGTGGGCTGCCGCGCCGCTTACGTCGACATCACCGCGCCGGAGCTCGAGGATTTTCCGATCCGCGTCGCCCGCGTTCTGGTGACCGGACTGCAACCCATTCACTTCGGTCACGGGATGGAACGGCTCGGCGGGCGGCGCGCACCGCGCGAGAACTTGAATCCGGCGCCGCATCCGCTGGCCTGAATAGGAGGATCATGCTGCCTGGCAATGACGCCACGACGCTATCGCTGCTGTATCACTTCAACTCGGAACCCTGGCGTGTTCCGGACGGGGACTGGCGTCCTCACTACAAAGAAGGCTCCGGCGAGATCATGCGATTGCCGGCGGCCATGGACACTTCAATTGCAATCGCTATTCGAAAGCGGCGTTCGTGCCGCGACTTCGCGGACCAAGATCTCGCGGTGCAAGATCTGGCCGACCTGCTAGGGGGCGCTTATGGGATCACGGGCATCGACGCGGGAGTCTATCGTCGCGCGTCGCCATCGGCGGGCGGGTTGTACCCGCTGGAACAATATGTGATCACGCGCGCAGGCGTCGCGCACTACGTCACTCGCGACCATGCGCTGGAACCGGTGGCCGTCGCTCCAGCTCCGGGCCAACTCACTGCTTGCTTCTACGGTCAACGTTGGGCTGAGGCCGCGGGCGCCGTCATCGTACTTAGCGCGGTGTTCGCGCGCACCCAGGCCAAGTACGGGCCGCGCGGTTATCGCTTCGCGTTGCTCGAAGCCGGACACGTCGCCGAGAACGTCTGCCTGCTGGCCGATGAACGCGGCCTGGGCGCGGTGTGCCTGGGCGGATTCATCGACTCGAAGCTGAACGCCTTGCTGCAGCTCGACGGACGGGGCGAGGCCGCGCTGTACGCGGTTGCGGTCGGGTATCCAACGGCTGCACGATAAGGATGACGTGAATCGCCTGGACAAGCCCGGCTTCTTCTGGTTCGCGCTGGCGGCGGGAATCCTGCTGTCGGGTTGTCTGGTCTATGAGAGCGTCAACCTGTTTCGTGTCGGGCGCTGGCAAAAGGTGGTGGGGTGGCGGGCGGCGTACGCGCAAGGCGCCTGGAAGGTCGCGCAAGTCGATCGCGATGGTCCGGCGGCTGGAAAGCTAGTAAGGGGCGATCGGCTGCTCGCGATCGACGGCGACACGCGCGTACAGCGTACCGGGCCGCTGTTCCGGCTGACCGATGCACCGGCGGAGCGGTGGTATCAGGTCACCGTGCAGCGCGAAGGCCGCCGTTTCGACGTGCCTCTTCGCTTTGTGGTCCGTCCCGACGCCGCATTCCTGGCGTGGGGGCCCGTCTTCCTTCTGATCGCCTTGGCTTTCCTCGGAACGGGACTCCTGGTTGGATTGTTTCGACCCGGCGACAGCACGGGCCGATTCGGATTCGGCGTGGCGATCTTGCTCGCGATGTTCATGCTGTGGGTGGCATCGAACCCACTGGGCGGCATGCTGCATGGATTCTCGCTGTGGGAGTCGCTGGCGATGTCTTCCATTCAGCCGCTGCATGTGCTGCTCGCGTATCTCTTTTTCGCCGCATTTCCGGAGAGCGCGCCGGAGCGCGGCGGTTGGCGCATAGTGCGCGCAACGCTGGTAACGATAGCGCTTGTGCTCTGGGCCCCGGCCACCCTGGTCAACTTCATCCACGCGATCGGCTCCGCTCAGACTGCGTTCTACGAGCACTACGTAGCGTACTTGTTCTACCTAGCGGTGCTTGGACCGGCGCAACTGTTCTTTCTGGCGGTTACCGTCGTGGCCTTGCTGGCCGTCGGCTTTCGCAACTATCGCCGGCTTTCGGAAGGCGATCTTCGCCGGCGGTTGCGGTGGGTAGCGTGGGGCACGGTGGCGGGCGCGGTGCCCAGCGTACTGGTCCAAATCATCTGGGGAATGTTGAAAGCCGCCGGCGTGGACCAGGAATGGACCGGGTTCATCACCATAGCCACGCGCGTATCAAACGCCGCTGTCGTTATCATGCCGCTCACCATGAGCTACGCGATCCTCAAGCATCGCGTGCTGGGCATGCAGGTGGCGCTGCGATTGGGCCTGCAGTACTTGCTGGCGGCCAATGTGCTGCGCGTTCTTCTTTTCCTCCCGGCGGCCGGCATCGTGCTGGTGTTTGCTACCAATCACGACAAGACCGTCGGTGAGCTTCTGACCGGAGGCGCCGCATGGTTCAATCTCGCCCTGCTGGCTGCAACTGCGCTCAGTCTACGCTACCGAACGCCGTTGATCACTTCCATCGACCAGCGCTTCTTCCGCGAAGCTTACGACGGCGAACAAATCCTGATCCGGCTGACCGAAGCGGTGAAACAGCTCGACTCCGTGCAGGCGATTTCGCGGCTGCTCAGCCGGGAGTTGGACAAGGCCCTGCATTCCGGTTTCGTATCGGTGCTGTATCGGAACGAGTACCGGCCGGAGTTTTCTGTTTCGTTTTCCACCAAAGAGCTGGAGGGGGCGCAGGAACTGCCGGACTCGGCGGCCCTGGTGCCGCTGCTCGAGAACTCGAAGAAGGTTCAGAACTGGAGCGCGCTGCGGTCCGCGGTCCCAGCGCCTGAAGCGGCCTGGCTGGATGCAAAGAGCGTCGACGTGCTGGTTCCGGTTCTGGCATCGGATGAACGTCTGCTCGGGATCGTGCTGCTGGGCGAAAAGAAATCCGAGGAACCGTACACGCGCAAAGACCGGTCCATGCTCGAAGCAGTCGCTGCGCAAATCGGCTTGGTGACAGAGAATCTGTCTCTGCGCGAACGCGTTCAGAGGGGCCGCCAGGCGCAGGAGGAAGTGCTGGCGCGATTGGAAGCGCGGCAGGTCAATCTGGTGAAGGAGTGCCCGGTCTGCGGCGCCTGCTACGACAGCAGCGCCATACGCTGCCAACACGATGGAGCGGAGCTCGCTCTTACGCTGCCGGTGGAACGCGTGATCGAGGGCAAGTACCGGCTGGAGCGCCTGATCGGCAAAGGCGGTATGGGCGCGGTGTATCAGGCGCAAGACCTGCGGCTGGACCGGACCGTCGCGCTGAAGGTGATGACGGGCGCGACCTTCGGTAATGCCGCCGCAATTCGCCGTTTCACGCGCGAGGCTCGGGCGTCGGCGCGGCTGGACCATCCCAACATCGTGCGCGTGCACGATTGCGGAGAGCTGGGCGCAAGCGGCGCTTACCTGGTGATGGAATACGTGACGGGCGCAACCTGGCGCGCTCACCTCCGCCGTGCGGGAAACTTTCAGCCGCTGATCGCCACCGGGGTGCTGGATCAACTGATGGCCGGAGTCGAGGCTGCGCATCGCGCGGGGATCGTCCATCGCGACCTCAAGCCGGACAATATTCTGATCGCGGGCGGCGCGGTAAAGATTCTGGATTTCGGTCTGGCGAAAATGCGTGAGACCGAGCTCGGCGATGCGAAGAGTCTTACGGTGGCCGGCACGGTGGTGGGAACGTTGGGCTACATGTCGCCGGAACAGTTGATGGGCGAGGAAGTGGACGAACGAACCGATGTTTACGCGCTGGGCGTGATCGCGTTCGAATCGCTCACTGGCGAGCTGAATCTGCGCGGCCGCGGTTTTCATGAGCAGATCGAGCGCGCGCTGACCGAGCGATTTCAGTTTGAGGCGGTCACTGGCCAGCACCGCCAGGTGGCCGATGTTTTGAGCGGCGCGATGGCGGCGCAACGTGAAGATCGCACCGAAAGCGTAACGCGATTGCGCTCGCTCCTGCATGCAGCCCTGCGCGAGTGCCCGCCGTTCCCGGATGTTCAGCCGGACCAACGCGGGTCCCCCGGCGAAGAGACTCGAACGATTGGGATAGGTTAGCGCACGCTCCGCATGCTCAACTGGACGCAGCGTCAGCGAGCGGCATCGTAAGAAGAAGTTACATCGCGAACATGTCCATCGGAGACATCCAGCACGACGGCATGGTGGCGATCGAGGGCTTGCTGTAACATTTGCGGATCGGCGAAGAACTGCGGCCGGGCCGGCTCAGGCAGTGGCGGTTTGATTTCCGTTTCGTCTTCCAGCGCCAGGTAGACTTGGTCGATGCCGAAGAGCGGGAAAGGCCGGCCGTATACAGCGGACCAGAACATTTCCGAATCGACATGTCTTAAGACGATGAGGTTGTCTTTGCGGCTTCCGATCCGCTCGACGATGCCAAGGACGAATCGCCGCACCGCGTGGCTGCCGTCATAAAATGACAACGCCGTGACGCGGGCTACCGGGATCGAAACAACCAGGTAGATCCCCAGCAGGACAGCCGCCGCGAATTTGCCAAACCGGCCAGAGTTCCACGCGGAGACCGCGGCCCAACCGCCCCACATCGCGAAACCGGCCAGAGGCACGGGGAGATACGACGCGTCGATATGGTCGCGCAAAGGGAGCAGCGGAGCGAGCACGATCAGGAACCACGACGCGAAGAAGGCCGTCAACCATTCGTGGCGCCACATCTTCCAGATCAGAAAGCCGAGCATTCCGCTCATCAATAGAACCGCGGCGAGTGAACGATAGAAGGATGGCTGAATTCCGAGGACGACCAGACGATTTGGGCCGAGCGCCCATTTCCAATAGGTCCAGAGCGTCGGGAAGATGCTCGCATCCCAATGCAGTTTGTACGGGCCGGCCGCGGGCAGGGGCGCCACCGCGGTGTGAATCAGGGTGTAAGCCGCCGAAACCAGAAACATCGGCCAGATCTTCCGCAAAAGCTGGCGGGCGCAGCAGAGTGCGTAGGAAGCTGCCAGCGCCGGATAGACCACGTTCAGTTCCAGGACGCCGAAGGCCAGCAGAAACGTGATCCACTGGGCGACATAGTAGACGCGCTGTCCGGTCTCGACGTATCGCACGAGCAGCCAAATTCCGCCTACAAAAAAGAGGGAGCAGAGTAGTTCGTTGTAAGCCGCAGTCCACGACAGTGCGACACCCATGGCACTGTTCGCGGTCCACAGAATCGCGGCCCAGAAGCCGGCTGCGCGCGATCCTGTCAGCTTTGCGCAGAGTGAACTCACAACCAGGAGACTCGCGGCGAAAGTCAGGAATGCCCAGCAGCGGTAGGGCAGCGCATGGATGCCAAACAGCGCCGAGAAGCACATAAAAAAGACGCGCTCGCTGAATGTGCGAATGGTACCTTGCGCCATGGGGTGGAATAGCGCCCATCGGAACCCTTCCGACTTGCGGGCGATATCGAGCAGCTTGAGCCACACGAAATCGTCCTTCTGAAACCAGGCCATGAGACCGGGCCAGTAGACTACCAACGTCAGCAGAGAAGGCGCGAGCCAGTAGGCGGTCTTGCGAAGTAGTGCGGCGACTCGCGGCTGCACGGACGCGGTCAACAAGGCGCCGCGGCTGCGTTGGGAAAGACGCGCTGAACGCCGTTCACGAAGTAGGGGCAGTCGCGAATGGGGAGAAAGCCGATGTTCACGCGGCTGCCGATTACGCTGAAGACCAGAATCAAAGCGATCGGGATGGCCTGCAGGAGTACGACGCCGAGCAGTCCAGCGAGATACGCGGCGACACTCAGGATGCTGGGACTCGCGGTGACCCGCACGCCTATCCAAGTCGCGATGAGGATGGTTTCCACAATCAGCGCCAGAGCGATGACGACCAGCAATCGGGCGCCGACGATGTCGCCGTAAACAAAGAATGCACTGAGGCCGTGCAGCAGCAGCGCGATGAAATTCATTTTGGACTTTCCCGCGGCGCGCTTCCCACGCGCAATGGGAATGGAGCAGAAGCGCATGCGGGCTCGGATCACGGCGGCCGCGTAGTGGTTCCAGATTTCCGGAATCACTACCAGCTTGGCCAAGCTGTCGAACGGGACGACGCTGAAGTTGCCGACACGGACCGGGTCGCCCGTGAGCGCGCGGTGGATGAAGCGGTAGAGGTGGTAGAGGATTCGAAAAGGCAAACTTTCGAGCCGCTTGGAGCGCGCTGCAAACACGATGGAGCTGCGGCCTTCTTGCTCGAAGCGGTCCAACAGGCGCGCGATGTCGGCGGGCCGATCTTCGCCGTCCGCATCCATAACGACCACAGCACTGCAGCGCCGCTGTTCGTACACGTAGACCAAACCCACGGCGATCGCCCGCTGATGGCCTAGGTTCCTGCGGAGCTGCAGGATGTCGACCGCGCGCAGCGCTTGGAAATGGCGCCGCGAAAATCCAGGAGGCATACTCTCGGTGGAGCCGTCGTCAACGAACAAGACTTCGACCGAGATCGAAGACTGCGCGAAAGCCCGGTCCAGATCGCTCAGGAGCAGATCGGCCGCTTCCCAATCGTTGAACAGCGGGATCAGGACCACGATGCGGTCGCTGCCAGGCAGGCTTGGGGCGTGATCGATCAACGTTATTCATTATTTCAGCAGAACGGCAGGCCCTGCGCCGGCGGCGATCGATCATTTCCACTTCCGCTCCCAAGTACGCCACCATTCCGTGTTTTCGAGTTTGAGAGCATCCCAGCACTGCTCGAGCATGTGCGGATCCTTGCCGAGGATGCCTTCGCGCGTGACGCTGTGCGGCAGGTGGACGAGTTGAGTGAAGCGGTCGTAGACGGCGGCGCGCTGGCCGTCCGCCACGCGCGTCAGCAGATGCCATATCGTCAGGCCGTCGCGCGGACGGGCGGAGTCGAGCACGGTTGTGAGCGCAGCGGAGTCGCCGCGTTCGAACGCATCCAGTGAATCTCTAAATGACGGCGAGGCGTCCGCATAGTAAGGAATGCCTGGACCTCGATGCTGGCGCGTGGAGCACTGCGCACCTGCTGGGATGAACGAGTCAAGATTGTCGTGTTGGAAAGCCACCCAACCCGTCGCGACACGGATCAGGCCGTCGCCGGATTCGTCCACGGTGATGGTGTATTCGCATCCCAGGTCGATCGCACGAGCGGAAGCCGTCTCGACAACAAATGCGCGTGGGGGCGCCCAGATGTAGGCGTGCAACTGGCCGCGGTTCAACAGAAGCTGGCGGCCGTTGGTCGCGCTCATGCTGGAGTCGGGTCCAAGATCGATGGCGCCGGTGTGGTCGTCTTCGAGAGTGATTTGAGAGCGCGGCCCGGTCTCGAGCACCTGACCCGTCCGGAGCGGCATGTTGGGCGCGGCGACTTGGCTGCCCAAACGAACGCTGCCTTCGACGTTCGAGATCTGCCACGCCGTGGCTTGAGACGCGGGAGGCGTGAAGCGCCAGACTCCAGCGGTTGCGAGAACTACGGCTGCGGCGGCGGCTACCGGCCACCAGCGCCGGCGGGGCGTTTGCTTTGCGGCTTGGTAGCGAAGCGGCGCGAGGGTTCGCTCCAGCCTTTCGATTTCAGGATCAGCCGGTCCGGTGCGGTCCCACAAATAGTCGCTCATACTTCCTCTCCATGGCCTAAACGCGCGCGCAGCAATTTCATGCCGCGGCACAGGTTCACGCGAACCGAGTCAGGCGTAAGGCCGGTCTCACGCGCGATCTCCGGGCCTGTCATTCCTTCCACCAGCCGCAAGACCAGGGTCTCGCGATACGCTTCGGGCAGGCCGCGGATCGCATCCAGAATCTCGAAAGCTTCCCGGCTCGCCCGGCGGGGATGTTGCCCGGCTTGCGTGCGTTCATCCAGCGGCTCGTTTTCGCGATTCGCACGGTGATAGTCGATGGCCCGGCGCCGCGCAATGGCGGCGATCCATCCTGGGAACGCAGCGGCGTCGCGCAAGCCACCGAGCCGGTTCATCGCGGTGAGAAACACGTCGTGCATCAGGTCTTCGGCTTCGACAGGCGGTACGCGCGACAGCAGGATGCCGTGCACCATGCGAGCGTACCGCGAGTACAGTGCACCGAATGCCGCGCGATCGCCCGCCGCAGCCGCGCGAATCAATCCGCCGTCGGCATGAGTCTCGGTTGCGGCGAGCATCACCTGCATCATACTAGTGCCCACGGGCACTCGAATTCCGGCTACGACCTTCCCGCGGCTTTCAGCATCGCGTCCACTTCTCCGGCAGTAAACTCCTGATACTGCGCCTTGGCGTGATATCGGTCGACGCCATCGGGGCCCGCTGGGATCAGGGAGTTGGTGAACATCTTATCGACACGGCCAACCAAGTGGATCACCCAATTCCCTTCCTTAGGCCACTGCTGCGCGAGCGCGAACATGCCGGGCTTCGACAGGCGCTCGACACGCAACGGAATTGTCCGGCGCTCGCCATTGACGAAACCGATCGCCTCGGCGGTGACTTGTGCCGACGCGGGATCGTGACATCCGGCGACCTGCACGGTGAGCGCGGCGTTGAGCTGACGAGCTTGTTTGCTGGCTTCGGGATTGCCGAGTTCCAGGAAGAATCCGCCGGCCATGAGTTGGCCCGCGAGCGCCAAAACAGCGGCGACGGGCGTAGCGAATACGAGTGAGTTGCGCATCTTGTCTCCCTTCCGAATTTGCGTTACGGAAGAAAGACGCTGGCACAGTTGCGAGTGTTAACCGCCCGAATCAATTGAACTGCCGCCACAGCGCCCAGAGCGTGTACATCGAGGAGAACGCAACTGCCGACGAAGCCGCGACTGCGAACCCGTGGCGAACGAACAAGGCCCCCGACAGGCTTGCGAGCAGCAATGCCGACGCGATCAGTATGCCGAGAACCCTGGCCCAGGTCTGGTGCGCGTGCAGCCCTCGCCCGATGGCCCACAGCGCGATGGCCGACGCCAGGAGAATCGTGAAGATGACGGCGAGCGCCACCATCGCCACCTGCGCGCCGTTCACCAACCATCGGAGGGCCTTTCCGGCTGCTTGCGCGCCGGCCATCAGAAGGCCGACCAGGGAGTTGTAGTCCGCTTGGCCATCGGCGGCGGCTGCAGGAAGGCGCGACGAGAGCAGCGCCCAAAGAAAATAGAGCAAGCCGGACAACGACGGGAGCCCGAGCAGCACTGCGCCCCAGGTGAAGGCGGTTGACACGATCGCCAGGTGCCGGGTCATGGCGGTCCTCCTGCCTCTACATGCGCAGAGACGACAGAATTTCGATCAGGAGCGTCCGGCGTCGCGTACCCGCGAAGCGGACTTCAACGCTCTTGAGTTAGCAGTTGCCTGACAATTCCGCCGATTCTCAGATATTCGTCCAAATCGGCTGGCTTGGTGACGAATCGGCTGATGTGGAACTGGTCAAGCCGGGCGCGATCCCGCGGGCTGGAGGAAGAACTCAGCACCGCCACCTTGAGATCGGCAAACACGGGATTGGCTCGCAAGGCCTCCAGAATCTCAGGGCCATCGTTCTTTGGGAGACTCAGATCCAGTAGCATCAGATCGGGCGGCGGGACTCCGGCGTATTTTCCCCGTTGCCGCACCAAGTCGAGGGCGTCGCCGCCATCCTCCACCACGGTTAGTTTACATTCAAGACCTTCGTTCTTTATGGCCAGCTTCAGCAGGTCGACGTCAGAAGCATTGTCCTCTACAACCACGATGTGAAAATGAGATAGTTTGTATTCGTTCATTTCATTCCCCGTCTATATCAGCCAGGTGTTTTGGAATCGTAAAGAAGAATGTAGCTCCACGGCCCGGTTGAGACTCCACCCAAATCCGCCCTCCGTGTCGCTCCACGACGCGTTGACAAATGGCCAAGCCGATTCCCGTGCCTGGGATTTGCTTGCCATGGAGTCTTTTGAAGGCCACGAAGATTTTCTCGTGGTATTCCGGCGCGATGCCTATGCCGTTGTCAGCCAGCGCAAACACGAACTCGCCGCCGCGTTCTTGAACGGAGATTTGAACGCAAGGGGGCTGATCGCTTCGGTACTTGATGGCATTGCCGATCAGATTCTGAAAGAGCGGGATGAATTGGGCGGTATGTCCACGCAGCACCGGCAGTGGGCGGGCCGTGATCGCGGCGCCGGATTCATCGATGGCAGCCTGGAGATTGAATCGAACCGTGTCCAGCACCTGGTTGAGATCCACGGTGCCAGACGGTGCGTCGCACCCGGTGTTTATTTCGGTATAGGCCAGCAAATCCGCAAGTAGCTGGCGCATGCGCCGGGCGCTGTCGATAATGTTGCCAACAGCTTGCTGGAGCTTCTCGTCCAGAAGGTATCCCTGGGACCGGCTTAAGAGTTGAGCGTAAGTGGTGATCATCCGCAAGGGTTCCTGGAGATCATGGCTGGCGACGAAGGCGAAGCGTTCCAGGTCTTCGTTGGACCGCGCAAGTTGCGAGTTGGAATCTCGCAGTTCTGCGTTGACGCGTTCCAGGTGTTCGGCCGCGTGCACCTGGCTGGTGATATCGCGAGCGATCTTGGAGGCGCCGATGACCTGTCCGTCGGCATCACAAAGCGGCGAGATGGTCAAAGACACATGCAGTAACAGCCCGCTCTTAGTGCGGCGCATGGTTTGGTAATGGTGGATTCTTTCGCCGCGCCCAATACGGTGCAGAATCGCGTGAATCTCGGCGTCCCGGCCCGGGGCGGCGATGGTTACCAGAGGCTTTCCGATCATTTCGTCAGCGGCGTACCCGAACATCCGCTCGGCGCCGCTGTTCCAAGTCATCACGATACCGGTGAGGTCGCTGCTGATGATGGCATCGTCAGACGACTCGACGATCGAGGCGAGGAGCCGGCGAGTTTCCTCGGCGCGGCGCCGCTGGGCCACATCCCGGAACACCAGGACCGCCCCTTCGATGGTCCCGTCTTCGCCGCGAATCGGCGTGGTGTGCTCATCGATTGAAACTTCGGCGCCGTCGCCGGCAATCAGAACCGGACAGCCCCCCTCGCGCGCAGCGGTCTGGTCTCGCAGAACCCGCGAAATAGGGTCCTCAATCGGTTCGCGTGTGTATTCGTCGATGAGGCGCAACACCTGGCTGGCATGCCGGCCGATGATATTCTCGTCGGACGACTTGACGAGACCTTGAGCCAGCAAGTTTGCGAAGACGATCCGCCCCTCGGAGTCCGCCCGCACGACAGCGTCTCCGATACTGGCCAGCGTAGTCCGCAGGAAAGCTTCCGCACTTGCGGTTTCGCGGAAAGCCCGTTCGCGATCAGCAAGCGCTTCCCTTATTTCCTGGTCACGCGACTGAATGCTCCCCAGCATGTCATTGAACGCGTCCACCAGCGTGCCGAGTTCGTCAGCCGAGTGCTTCTGCGCGCGGACGGTGTAGTCCTTCGTTTTGGAAACCGTGGTTGCGGCCCGGGCAAGCTGTGCCAGCGGACCGGCGATCACTTCCCTCAGACGTGAAGAAAGCAGAAAAGCCAACAGGCTGGCTACCAGCATCACGCCCAGAGCGGCGGAACCGTAGATCCGCGCGCGCTCGGTCAGCTCGCCCAAGTCGTAGCGCAGGACCAGCGTACCGATGGGCCGCCGCTGCAGCAGGATTGGCTGGGACACGGCGACCTCGGATCCCAGAAACCGGACGCCGCTCTTGCCGATCTCCGGACAGACTTGCGGGGATCCAGGGCGGAAGTAGGCGGCCAGCGTGGACTCATCCAGCCGGTACGTACACGCCGCCACCACGTGGGATCGAGCGCGTAACGCGGCCAAAGTCTCGCTCGCCGCGGACGCGTCGTTGAAAGACACAGCCGCAGTGCTGTTGTCGGCTGTAATGCTGGCTAACGCCGAAAGATCACGGCGCAAATAGCCACGAAACAAGAGCGAGTCCATGGCCACAATGCCGACCAGAGAGATCAGCATCGCAACCGCCACCGTGGCCACCACGACGATGGTCAGCTTCTGCTGGATGGGACGGTCGAGGAAGAGAGCGCGCGGCTCGGTGGGAGTTGGCGCCATGTTATTTCTTGACCATCCTCGCCACGTTCAAGAGCTTGGAGCTGAACCTGAGTTTCGCATTCAGCGCGGCGGTTTGATTCACATCGAATCGTACGTGCCGGTTTTCAATCACGAACGCAATCATGCCTCCCTCGCGAACGAATCGGTCTCCTTCCCCGACGGTCAAGACGCCGGGACCCAAACCAGTAAGCGTTCGAGAGAGGTTTCCATCGTAATTTGGACTGACAAACACGACCTGGCAGGAGACCGGCGGGTCGAACCGGCTTCGCTGAACCTCGATTTTGTGGGATCCCACGGTTTCGCCCTCCACCATGCGATCCAGTAAGCCGCCAAAGCTGTCATCGCCCAGAATGCAGATCTTAAACGCAGTGTTTTCGGGCTGGCCCGCGGGCCATTCAATAAACTTGGTGAAGTTCAACAGAAACGCCGCTTTCACTTGATACTCTAGCGCCACAGCCTCCGCCGCGGTAACGACGGCGCAAGAGGTGATGACCAAGGCCAGCAGGGACAGCAGGCGCGAGGCGGCCGAGAACGCCGTGCGGCCAATCCGGTGCACGTGCTGCAATGCTACCGGCACAAGCACCATGTTGAACTGTTGCGTGCTCGCACAGTCCTCCTACCTCATCGATTCCACTGTAGAGTTACATAAAAGCTTCGACGGACGCCCACTAGCAGTCCCGGATCGCCCCCGTATTCCACGTGAGAGGGCTGCAGAAGATTTCGCCCGGCCAGCGACAAGTCGAATTGCCTGGCAAACCGCCATCCAATTCTCGCATCTCCGGTTGAATACGCCGGAACATTCTGGTCCGGCACCGAGCTGACGAATCGATAGGTCAGATCAACGTCCACGTTCCGTGGCAGCGAGAACGAAGACTGAACAACAATCTTATGCTGCGGGCTATCGCCCTGGAGCTGCCGCACGGTGGAGGCGTCGATGCTGGCGGGCTTGTCGGCCGCGTTCAGCGCCAGGAAGGAGTAGGAGTCCCGCAGGCGCCACCAATCGGTGAGATCGAAAAGCGTGGACACTTCCATACCCGCGGTTTCGGCCCGGACGCCATTTCTGAAATAGAGCGGAAGGATGACATGCGTGGGAGAGGGTAACGTCTCGGCGAACGAAGCTCCGAGTTCAACACTCAGCAAATCATCGTATCGATTGTAGAAAGCCGCCAGGCTGACGAACCCGTTGCGCCGGATATAGTTTCGGTAACCGGCTTCGTAGCCGATCAATTGTTCCGAAGAGAATTGGCCGTCGCCGACGAGCCGGAGAAATTGCGGAATGTTCGCGATCTGGAGGAAGGTGAAGCGAAACCCATCCTCGATCCGCGAAGGCGTGCGCACAGCGCGAGTGACGGCCCCCCAAAAAGTACTCTGCTCCGTCGGCGTCCAGGCCAATCTGGCGCTGGGCTGGACTTCGAATCCACTGAAGGTGTTGTGTTCGAGCTTCGTCCCCAGCGTCAGGTACAGGCGATCCGGCACCAGCGAAATTTCGTCCTGAACGAATCCGCTGTATAGACTGTAAGTCTGCTCGTGAGGCAGGAAATCAACTCCCGGAGCCGTCTGGAAGAAGCGCGAAGGACTGACACGTGCGCCGAGGCCCCAAACAATGTCATGGCGTTCGAGTGGTATGTGGTGGATGAAATCGACATCGACGGTGTGCCGGATTTCCCGGTAGTTGATGTCCTGACGGTCGGTGCGATCATAGTAGGCGCGCACCTGGATGTCGGCCCCGGAATTGAAAGTGCGGCGCCACTGTCCCATGATATTTTCGCCGTAGAAGTTCCCATTGACACGCACGATGGGCAACGCGGGCGGCGAGTAGTTGCTGATGGCAAGCTCCTGGCCGGCGATGGTTGCGTAGGCGTCGCCTTGTAGCGTGAAGCTATCACGCTGTCCGATGGCGGCATCCATTCGGAATCCGCCCCTTCCTGATCGCCAGTCATCAAAGTTGCGGCCGTCGGAATGGAAACCTGGAGCGCGGGTGAAGCCTTTTCCGTAGACGCGGTAGCTGAGCCGGTCGTCTCCACCGCCATAGCGCGCGTGCAAAAAACCCTGTTCAACGTTGCCGCCGCCTGCTGCTACCAACGCGCCGTGCGTGTCCATGGCGCTTTTGGTGATGATATTGATGACACCGTTCACCGCATTCGATCCCCAGATGGTGCCGCCGGGCCCGCGGATCACCTCGATTCGCTCGATGTCTTCGATCAGGGTGTCCTGCATCTCCCAGTACACCCCGGCAAACAGAGGCGTGTACACGGATCGGCCGTCGATCAGCACGAGCACGGACTTCGAGAGTTTCCCTTGGAATCCGCGAATCCCAATGGCCCACTTGTCGCCGTCGATCTGGGCGACATCGATGCCCGGAATCAGGCGGAGGAGATCGGGAATGTTGGTGGCGCCCGAACGCCGGATATCCTCGCTGGTGAGGACCGAGATTGCGGCCGGCGTCTTGAAGCCGCGATTTGCCTCCTTCGAGACGCTGGTTATCTCGATTTGAGACAGTTGCTCGAGGCTCAACTTCTTGAGCGAGGATTCATTCGGCTGGCTCGAAGAGGGTGTTTGAGAAGCGCCGAAACCAAGCGCGAGCCACCCGAGTATCAGGAAGATTCCGCCTGACCGCTGACAGCCGGCTGAAACCGCGCGTTGGGCTAAGCCTGGGGCCACACGCACACCACCTTTCAGGTATTTGATAGATAGACCATCCAGGGACGCTTCCGTTTCACGGTGAAATTCACGGTTGTCCAAGTTCTGCAATACCAGGCTTGAAAGTATGACCACTACGGCAGCGTGAGAGCGATGATCTCCGGCAGCTCACCAGGCTTGCCGCTCACCGTCAATGCGATGTATTGCTTGCTGCCAAGGCTGTAGGTCATCGGCGTGCCGAGCGCGATGCCGGGGATGTCGACGGAAGCCAGTTCCTTGCCGTTCGACTTGTCATAGGCGACGAGGCGCGGACCGTTGCCGGAGCCGCCGGCTGACAACGCGTAGATCAGCAGTGTCTTGGTCAGCAGCGGGCCGGGGATCAAGCCATCGCCGCCGAGAGGTGGAAGATTGAGCGGCTTCAACAGAGGATTGTTGCGCAGCCGGTCGCCGTTACCGGTCGGCGTCATCCAAATATGGTCGCCTTTGTTCATGTCGATCGCGGTCATCCGCGAGTAGGGCGGCTTAAAGAGCTGCAGGCCTTCGGGCATGCGCGGGGGCCGTTTCTTGCCACGCGCCTCCATGTAGCGGAGGTTGCTGTGGAGCGCAGGATCGGGCAACTGGAGGGCGTTCAGAGACCAGCCGTTTCGCGAGGGGACATATAGGACGCCACTGTCCGGATCCACCGCAGCGCCGCCCCAGTTGCCGCCGCCGCTCGAACCCGGCCGTTGGATTGTGCCATCGAGCGAGGGCGGCGTGAACAGCGGGCCGAGCTTGAAGCCCTTCACCGCTTCGACAGCCATGGCGCGAATCGCGGGCGTGAAGTCGACCAGGTCATCGAGCTGCGCGCCTTGGTATTCAAACGCCGGCGGCTTGGTGGGGATGGGCTGTGTGGGCGAAGCTTCTTCGCCCGGGACGTCGGAGGCGGCGACGGGCCGCTCCACGATCGGCCAAATCGGCTTACCGGTGACGCGATCCAGCGTGTACACGAAACCTTGTTTAGTGATCTGCGCCAGCGCTTTCACGGGGCGTCCGTCCACCGTGATGTTGATCAGGTTGGGCGCCGCGGGATTGTCGTAATCCCACAGCCCGTGATGCACGGTCTGGAAATGCCAGATGCGCTTGCCGGTCTCGATGTCGAGGCACAGGATGCTCTCGGCGAACAGGTTGTTGCCGTGGCGATGTCCGCCGTAATAATCCGGCGCTGTGGTGTTGGTAGGAATGTAGAGATAGCCGAGCTCGGGGTCCGCACTCATCATCGACCAGGCGGTGGCCTTGCCGGCGTAGGCCCACGAGTCGTCCTTCCAGGTTTCGATGCCGAACTCGCCGGGGCGAGGGATGGTGTGGAACGTCCAGCGCACCTTGCCGGTGCGAACGTCGAACGCGCGCAACCAGCCCGGGATTTGTTCCTTGGTGGTGATGTACGACGAAATGGAGGCCGGCGTAATCACGACGTCGCGCACAACGAAGGGCGGCGACTGGACGGAGTAAGTCAGCGCATTCAAGAAATCGCGCTGGCCGCGTTTGGCTCGCGGCAGGCCATCCATCAGGTCGACGCGGCCGTTGTTGCCGAAGTCGAGGCACGGCCGGCCGGTTTTGGCGTCCACGGCGATCAGATAACCGTCGCCGGTGCCCCAGTAGATCCGCTCCTCCTTGCCGTCGGTCCAATACGCCACGCCGCGCTCGTTCCAGCGTGCGCTCATCGTGGTGGTGCCTGACTCGTAGGTTTTCGGGTTGTAGACCCAGCGAGTCGCGCCCGTCGCAGCGTCAAGAGCAGCGCCGACCGAAGACGGCGAGTTGAGATAGAGCACGCCACCGACCATCAGCGGCGTGGCTTTGAAGTTGCTGACGATCGGTGCAGCGCCGTCGCGCCAGCGATTGGGATCGATGCGCTTGAGCTCGGCGAAGATCTCGTTCGGCGAGGCCGTCCACTCGCCGCCTCCCGGCATGGTCAGGCTGAGCGATGCGTCGGGTGATTGAGCGCGCCAAGCGATCTTCAATTTCGAGAAATTGTCTTTGGTGATCTGGTCGAGCGGGGAATACTTACTGCTCGCAAGATCACCGCCGTAGGTTGGCCATTCGCCGCGCGAAGTGGAAGGAGTAGCGCTGTTCTGAGCGGTCTGCGCCGAGGCGCTGAGTGTGAGACCGAAAAGAGCGATGACCTCGACACAAACAGCATGGCGGCAAGAAGTCTTCATGCGGGCACTTCCTTTCCCTCATGAGATCTTACCGCCGCGTCGAGGCGTTCGGAAATCTAGCGAAGAACTAAGTCTACTGGGTGCCCTTTTCCGCCGCGGCCTTGTCCCGCAATCGAGCGCCCCTCAGAATATCGCCGAGCGCGTAGTTGGCTTCGTGACAGGCGTACTCGTAAATGTGCGCATGCGTCTCCGGCCAGCTAAACTCGCCGGTCCACGGCCTGGTCCAGGTTTCCGGATCGTCGATGGTGAATTGATACAGAAGGTTGTGCGCATCGGTGCGCGTGAAGCGCTCGATCACGTGCAGATTTTCCGTGGCTCCGCGGAAGCGCGTTTTGTCGGTAAAATTCGTGGTGTCCACCACCAGCGTGTCGCCTTCCCAATGGCCGACCGAGTCGCCCATCCAGCGGCGGTAGGTTTTCGGCAGGTGCGGCTGGTTCATGCGTACAATTCGAGCGTCATGCACCATCTCGGTGAGAATCAAGATCGAGTCCGGCGTCTGCACGATCTGGTGAAGGTTGTTATAGAAGTAATCCGGTAGCGCGGGCGGTCCGGAGGTGGAACCGAAACCCAGGATGCATCGTTCGCCGAGCGGGCGGCGCTCCGGGTCGTCATAGGCGCCTGGCTCTTTTTCGAGACCTGGGTCGTTGCTTTCCTGCGCATCCGAGGTCGGACGTGAAGCAAACGCGGTCATCCTTTGGCGTCCCGAGGCCGTGAGCGGCGGAACTCGCCCGTCCGACGGATCGACGAGCAGCGACGCCCGCTTTTCCCCGTTGACGATGGTGTAAGTGGAACCCGGATCGAGCCAACCGGAATTGTACCCGCCGACGTTGCCGTACGGGCCCGGGGATCCATCGCCGCCTTTAGGCGGGGCAGCGCGATCGCCATCGATGGGCTGATCGCCGCGCTCACGCTGTGCGGCACGCGCGGTCTCCAGTTTCAAGGCTTCCTCGTTGGTCAGAACCATCTTGGAACCCTTAGCGCGCTCCATCGGCGTAATGGTCGCCAGATCGTAAGTGCCTTGCAGGTCCGGATGTCCGTCGGCGAGCCGCGGCGGATTGTACTTGGCCGGGGCCTTGGCGGTCTGCGCACTGGCCAGACCAGCGATGGCTAGCAGGCCGGCCAGGACTACAAATCGATTCCGCATAATCACAACCTCCTCGTTGTGGTCAACGGTCCTTAGGGCACGAGTCCCGCCAGACCGTACAACAATTCTTCCACAAAAGGCAGGCATTTGGAATCGACCCCAACCTGAAGCCAATCTGCCAGCCCCGATTACTGGACGTTCAACATGGCGGCTGCACTCGACTTTCCGCCCACGGTGACCACCACTGGCTGCGCGCCTGTAGGCACGTTCGCCGGAACTGTGAAGAAGCGCGCGGTTTCGGCAGTTCTGAAACGGGCGTATCGGCCGGAGGCGGCGCACCGGTGTCAATCATGGGACTCAATTCGCCATCGCCGGTGATGTACATCGAAACCGTGCTGCCTCGCGCAGCGCGCGCGGATGGCGTGAGCATTCCGGAATTGTTGAAGATGCCGGGAGCGGTAGCGCCCACGGTGAACACCGCGCCGAGCAGGTCGAGCGCCCAGGCTTGGGATACTTTATCGCCCGTTGAGCGAGCCACACGCAAGGCTTCGCTCGTTGCATCCAACGCTTCTTGCTCCTCGCCGATCTCCGTGTACATGGAGCCGATGTTGTATAGCGTGGCGGCCTCGCCCAAAGAATTCTGCGCCGCGCGCCAATGAACCAGGCCTTTTTCCAGGATGCCGATGGCCCGTAGGATTTCCGAATTCGATTCCTTGTTGAAGACTGCCTGCGCTTCGGCCAAAGCAGAGTTTCCTGCAACCAGATGTTTGTGCCGTTCGGTGGCAGGCTCGATGTCGCGGAGCGTGATGTCGAATCGGCCCGCCGGATCGGTCGGCTCGGGCGCTGAGATCCGCACGCGGTAGTCGCCGGTCTGGTCGGCGATCAGCAGCGCAACCTCGGTCCCCGCGACCTTGTTGATGTCGCCTTCGTAGATCTGTTTCCGGCTGGATCGAACAGCGCCACCGCAACGTTGATGTTGCGCTGGTTGATCCAGACCCGTGCGTACTGGCCGGCCTGCAAAGTGAAATGGTATTCCCGCGATTGGCCGCCTGCGATTTCGAGTTCGAGGGTTTTGCCGGGCTCGAGCAGAGTCGATTCCGCTCGTGCGGATAGTCCTGTGGCTGCCAGCATCACCAGCGGCAGTGCGAGACATAACCCGTTCACAGGACCTCCGGAGGCTCTTTGGCACGCGAGACCCCCAAACGTCTAACGCGCGAAAGCTAGGCGAAAAGGATCATGCGACCGCTGCGCTGGTCCGTGGCCGACTCACTTGGTCCTTCGATCACGCAAGTACCTGTAATAGCTACTTCGGGCAACACGCGCGAGTTCGCATATTGCCTCCACACTCAGTCCACCTTGCCGCTGCATCATTTCCTCGATCGCTTGGAAGATGCCGCTGCGCCAGTCACGTTGCTGTTCTGGCGTAACTCCTCGATTCGCTGCAAGGCGAGCTTGAAAAACTCAATGGTCAGTTGCTGGCGGCCGACCATCCGCTCCAGTTCCGCGATCCGCCGCGGAGCGTTGTTGGCCGGCGTCGCGGTGGCTTCGGCTTTCCTTGGCCGCCCCCGATCGCGCAGGCTGGATTCGCCGCCTTCCTTCACCCGGCGCACCCATTCGTAGAGCAGTTTGCGATGAATGCCGAGTTCCTCCGACACCGCCGCAACCTTCTCACCTTTGAGTATCCTGCGCACAACCTGTAACCGGAATTCGCTGCTATAGTCGCGCATCTACCTCCCAATCACTTCGGCCGCCGGGCAAACCAACACTTCCAGAGCGGCCCTAGAGGTACATGCGTAATCCGTGGTCCCGATTTGCACTTATGCCCGCGGCGCCGGCCGACTCAGTAGGACACCAGGCGCTACAGATATTTCGCCCTAGGTTCGGCATAAAAATATTCACAGGCCAATTGCTGTTACGGTTTAGGCTGTCTCGTTGTACCACAAATACGCTGAATTCGGCTATCTGTGGCGTTTTTCAAATCGTAGCGGCGTGGTCAAATTCGTTACAACCTTAACTATTGACTACACTTCCGGGCGGGCTTACTATCGAATAGCTTGCCACGGCACGAAGGCAAAAGGCAGATAGTTGGGCAATAAATACTTCAAGTTTTCTGAGGAGTCCTAACAGTTATGATGCTCTTAGCTTCGAGCGGTTTGATCCGGCCGTTTCTCCGAATTGCACTTGCGCTACTCGCTACGTTGGCGTTATACGGCGATTCCACGGTCACCTTTCAGAACGGCGTGAATGCATATTCCGGCGCCAAGGATGTTTCGATCAACACGCAATATGCGCAATACAACGGGGGCAACGGAATTCTATGGCGCGGCGACTCGGAACTGGCGACGTACACGACGACAGGAAGTGGCTCCTACGCGGTCCGATACCTTGTGAAGTTCGGCGGCCTCTCGGTCCCTCCCGGGTCCACCGTGGTTTCGGCCTCCATCACTTTAGGATTCGACTACTGGGATCAAGGCAGCGGAAACATAACCGGATTCTATCTGAAGAACACATGGAATCCCGACTCGAACAACATCGGCTGGGTGCACCGGGACAACTCGCTTGACTGGTCCGGCGCGGGCGCTTCCGCAGCGGGAATCGACACCGTTGCCGGAAAGACCTTTCAGGTTCCGGCGCTTCGAACGGTTGGGATGCAGACCATCACCATTCCCCTGGACCCGGCGGTGGTTCAAACCTGGATCGACTCGGCGGGGGCGAATCAAGGGATCATGCTGGTCAACAATAATCCCGGGAACATTGTCCGCATCGTCAGCACAGTCGGCACGAAGAGCAAGCGTCCGAAGTTGACCATCGTGCTCGCGAACGGGACCGTACCCGCTGTTCAGATCGGCATTTCTCCTACCAGCGCGACACTGCAGTCCGGGCACACACAGCAATTCACCGCGACTGTTACTGGCGCCTCCAACACTGCCGTGAACTGGACCGCGACGGGCGGAACCATCACCAGTAGCGGCTTATTCACCGCCGGGACGACTGCGGGAAACAACTTCGCCGTGACAGCAACCTCAGTTGCGGATTCGACGAAATCCGCGTCGGCCGGCGTGACCATTCAGCCCGCGCCACCACCGCCTCCGGTTGTTACGGTCACGATCTCGCCAACCAGCGCTACTCTCCAACCTGGACAAACACGCCAGTTCACGCCGACCGTGACCGGCTCGGCCGACACATCAGTCGCGTGGACCGCGACGGGTGGAACGGTTTCCAGCAGCGGCCTGTTCACTGCGGGATCGACCGCCGGCTCGAACTTCAAAGTCACGGCAACGTCGAATGCCGACGCGACGAAATCCGCGTCCGCCAACATAACGATTCAAGCTCCCCCACCAACCATCAGCGTCACTGTTTCTCCAATCAGCGTCACTCTTCAGCCCGGACAAACGCAGCAGTATTCAGCCACTGTCACCGGGAGCGCCAACACCAACGTGACCTGGAGCGCGACCGGCGGCACGATCTCGGCGTCGGGCCTCTACACCGCGGGTCAAACTACCGGCAACTTTTCCGTCACCGCGACATCGGCGGCTGACACCAGCAAGAGCGCAACGGTTTCGGTTCACATCGCGCAGTCTTCCACCGCTGCGCCTCCCCCCGTGCCCCGAATGAATGACGGCCCCTACGTCGTGGTTCAAAGCCCCGTCTCCGGCATGCACTTCACCGCGCCCGCGATGATTCGCATCTACGCGGATCCGTACGACGGCGGCGCGCCGGATCCGGACGCGCTCACGGTGACCTTTCTGATGGATGGCCAATCCGTCGGCACGTACACGGGCAGCGGCTCGCAAAACGGATACTTCGCGCTGACCGTGAACAATGTCGCCGCGGGAACGCACGCCATCACGTCGCGAATTACGACCACGCAAAACCACGTGGTGACCAGCGCGCCGGTCACCGTGTTCGTCGACAATCCGGCGGTTTCCTCCGGCCCGGTTTTCAACCTCACTTCCGACGTGGTTCTGACCGGATCGCAGAACGCTTCTTATGCCGGGACCGCGAGCAATCACTGCGCGATCAACGGCAACGGTTTCCAGATTCGCTCGGCGGCCGGCTTCACCGGCTCGCTGACCATCAGCAACTGCGACATTCGCGGCCTCGGCACGGCAACCACGCCCTCGATCAATGTCACGGCCAACGGCTCCGGCTTCATTCAATTGATCGGCAACGTGTTCGACACGTTCGGCACGGTCTCCATCGGCGCCAACGATCAGGCGCTGGTGGTAGTGCGAAACAACGAGTTCCGGGAGAACACGCTCGTGCCCGTGACGTCTCTCCCCACTGACTACAGCGGGGCAACACTCCCGGTTTTCTTTGCGACCGGCAATTCCTCGGCGCAAAAACTTTTCCAAGGCAACAACGTCGGTCTCTCCACGGTGGTGTTCGAAAGCACGCGGAATTGGCTGATTGGCGGAAACACCGACGCCGAGAGCAACGTGATGATCGGCGTGCGCTGCGGATTCACCATCCACGGATCGTC
The DNA here is from genome assembly GCA_963792065.1 of Terriglobia bacterium. Taxonomy (GTDB): domain Bacteria; phylum Acidobacteriota; class Terriglobia; order Bryobacterales; family Bryobacteraceae; genus Palsa-89. The sequence goes on along the minus strand of CAWBUU010000001.1, from coordinate 1,811,277 downwards.
GAACATGGTGCTGCGCGGCAACTACAGCCAGCACAATTATCCGCATCGCTTCTCGCAAGGCTTGAACTTCGAGCTGCAGGGCGATGGGTTCCTGGCGGAGCACAACATCATTCGCAGTTCTTCCTGGCCGATTCGCGGCATGGGCGGCGAACTGCGCTACAACCTGATCGACGCCAGCGGCAACTCCGACCAGGTCTTCCAGGCGCCCGAGAGCAACGTGAACATCCACCACAACGTGTTTTTGTTCACCGTCAGCCAGACTTTCTACAGTCCCGGCGCGGGCCTCAAGCTCATCTACAACGTCGACAATGTTCAGTTCCACAACAACGTGATGGACGGCGGCGGCGCGTTTATGGGCTTCTACGGCCCACCAGTCTCGGTCACGGCCGGCTCCTTCATCGGAAGCCTGCGCAACAACGTCTTCTACAACTTCGCCGGTCTGAATGGCGGGCCGATGCTAGCGGGCGAATACAACGAATCGACGAATCCTCCGCTGGCGCGCTTGCGCTACGCCGACTACAACGATTTCTACAGTCCCGGCGCTTCCAGTCAGACCAACTACGGACTGGGAGTTGTCGGAAAATCGCCCGGCGCATCGGGCTACGGCTTGCACGATCTGGGCGGCTTCAACGGCCACATGAATCCCCAGTTCACGCAGCCGACGCCTATTCCCTTTCCGTTCTTGCCTGAGGATATTTGGAACCGCACCAAAACGGTTTCCGATGTTCTGTCCGCTTACCGCCTGATGTATTCGCCTGCTCCGGGCAGTCCTCTCGCCGGCGCCGGCGATCCTCAGGACGGGCCGGGCGGCAACATCGGCGCAGTTGGCAATGGCGAGGCGGCGGACCAGTTCGGTCTGTTCGGTGGAGGCGGAAGCACGCCACCACCGCCTCCGGCGTCGCCCGTCATCTCCAGCTTCACGGCGACACCTGGAAGCATCCAGCTCGGACAGAGCGCGACACTGAACTGGTCCGTCACCGGCGCCACCAGCCTCAGCGTTGCTCCGGGACCTGGATCGGTCACGGGATCGTCCGTGTCGGTGTCTCCCAATGCGACCACGACGTATACATTGACCGCCACAAACTCGGGCGGTTCGGTGACAGCCACGACCACCGTGACCGTCACATCGACGCCGCCCGCGGTTTCAGTCGCGGTGTCGCCCACCATCGTGTCGCTGTTCCCGAACGGCACGCAGCAGTTCAGCGCTACCGTGTCGAACGCCGCGAATACGAACGTGACGTGGACGGCCACCGGCGGCGCCATTTCTTCCTCCGGCCTGTACACCGCCGGCGCGGCCACCGGTTCGTTCTCCGTGACGGCCACCAGTGTCCAGGACTCCACCAAGAGCAACTCGGCGTCGGTCACCATCACGCCGCAGACCACGTCGGGTGCGCATCCGAGAATTATTCTCGACGCTCCAACGCTCGCCACGCTGCGCGGGCGCATGCAAGCGCACACCGCGGAATGGAACAGGCTGAAGTCAACCTGCGATTCCTACATTGGCGGCACAGCTCAATTGATCAACGGGAACGACTATGTCAATCGCCCGAACGTGGGCGAAGGCTATCAAGGCAGCGGCTACTACGATGCGCTGATGCCCTTGGGCCTCTGCTATCAGACTGTTCTCTCAACGGATCCGACGACGGCATCGAAGTATGCGGCGGTGGCCATCTCCACCCTGATGGCGATGTCGGACCCGAACAACCAGACCGCGGACGATTGCAACTGCCCGGTGCCGCGACGCGACTACGGTTACGGCATCCGCAATTTCGGCGTCGCAATGGGCATCGGCTACGATTGGTTCCACGATGCGCTCACGCCAGCCCAGCGGACTCAACTTCAAAATACCCTGAGCAGTTGGATCAACAGCTTTGAAAACGACAGCTTCGAGTACGATCATCCGCAAGGCAATTACTTCGCCGGATATTACGCCGCGAAATGCATGGCCGCGCTGGCGGTGGAAGGCGACAGTCCGCTCGGCGCCACGTGGTGGAACGACTGGTACAACCACCAGCATCTGCAGCGCGTCGCGCCGTACTACCGGCTGAATCTGGCGGGCGGCGGATGGAACGAAGGCTACACGCAATACGGCATTCTGGCAACGCGCAACCAGTCCCTGCCGGTGGTTGCCGTGAAAACGGCGAAGGGCATCGACCTGCAGCAGGCCGGCAATCCGCAGACGTCCTACACGTACGCAGTCGACAATCCGCGCTGGCTGATGGCCTTCACGTGGCCGACGCGCGATCTGGTCGATGACCGCGGCGAACTCTACGGCACCGGCGATCCTCAGATCTGGCCGGGAACGGGCCGACTGGACAGCTATCGATTCTCCGCCGGCGTGCTCTCGATGCTGGGAGATCCGATGGCGCCGATGATGCACAAGTATGCGCGCGACGCCAAGTCGGCTCTCGATGCGCTCGGCGTTGGAGACACCGAGGAGTGGACCGATTTCCTGTTCTGGGATCCGACTGCGCCGGAGACCTCGGACTATTCGAGTCTCCCGCTTTCTTACCTGGCTTCTGGAATGGGCGGCGTAACCGCGCGTTCGGACTGGTCCACCAGCGCGACGTTCCTGTCGTTCATCGCCGGCCCGTATATCAACAACCCGGCGGCGGGCCATGAAGCTTTCGACAAAGGATCGCTGGCGATCGAGAGAAACAAGAATCCGCTGTTGGTGAACGCGGATGCCTGGCTCTCTCACGACCCCAACGGTGATCCGGGCTGGAGCCTGACCTTCGACGATCGCTACGGCAATTGGAGCGTCGATCACACGATAGGAAATCGCATCCTCTATAACACGTTCCAAGTGCGTCAACTGGACAGCCAGGGCAACCTGGTGGCGCCCTACGGCCAGAGTTCGCGCCAGCGTTCGGATGGTGCGCGTACGTCGATCGGCCGTTTCGAAGATGGTGGATCGTACGTGTTGACCGTTGGCCAATACCTGGAGGACATGTACTATGCCTTCCACAATCCTGCCACCGGCCAGCCGACCATCTGCCCGGGTGCATCCTCGGCGGTTACGTCGCTGTCGCGGCAGATTGTGTACCTGCGGCCGTCGCAATTCGTCGTGTACGACCGAAGCGGCGTGTGCGATGCTTCGCTCGACCAGTACCTGGCGTTCCACTTCGCGGCGAATCCTGTAGAGGTCACTGCGCCGGCCACTGGCGAGCATCGCTTCGATGTGAACACCGGACAGTTCGCCGGCTCGATGACCACCATCCTTCCGGCGAATGCGGCGACCGTCACCACCGACAAGTTCTCTTCCGATACGAGAACCTGGAACAAAGTGTGGCGGACCGAGATCCGCCCGGCTGGCGCCAAGACAGCCAACCACCTGTGGTTGACGGTGTTCGATCTTGCTCCGTCATCGGGTCAAGTCGCGGCGGCCACCGCTGTGAACGTAGTCAGCGGGTCAGCGGTCGGAGCGCTGCTGCAGTCGGCCGCGGGCAACAGCGTGGTCGTCTCGGGAACCGCTCCGGTCGGCACCGCGATCGCCGGACCGCTCAGCTACATCGTGCCCGCGGCGCAGACGCTGCACGTGATCACCGATCTTCAACCGTCCACCGGATACACGGTTTCGGTGGTCGTGTCGGGCCGAATCACAACGTCAGCATCGTACCGGGCGGCAGTCGCACTGCGTCGGCCAACGGTGTTCTGGCCTTTCAGGTGAGCGCGAGCGGCCAGGTGACGGCTGCTCCGTAGCTAGCGCACTAATCGAGCCAGCACACTAATCGCGGATCGATCCGGGTCGGAAACCCTCCGGCCCGGATTCTGCTTTTTGGGATCTCGCCACGGGCCGAGCTCGCGCGCCGCCGGGCATGCAGGGAGCTGGCAATGACACATCGGAGCGCGATGAGGAGTTGCTCCAAGGACTCGTCGGCTCCCTCGCTTAGAACCTGCGGAATCCCGGTAGATTCAAGACGTTGGTCCCTGTTTTTTACAAATTGAATACATCCCGGAAACAAAGAACGCAGCGCGGCTTGCGAAACTATCAGTTGTTGCAGCCCACTCTTACTTTAGGCGTATCAACGGCAATCAATTTGAATCTTCCGAGTATGTTTCGGATCTAATTAGGACTGTTTGACGCACGCCGCAAGCCTGCATGACGCTCAACTCACAAAACGACGCATCGCCGCTACCAGGAGTGTCCGCCGAAGAGAGCGCCTCGGCGAGCTTTCGAGTTGACGAGATTTTCCACGCCGTCGCCGATCTTTCGGCCGAAGAGCGCGCCCACTACTTCGATGAACATGCAATCGACGAGAAGCTACGGGGCGAAGTGGAAGACCTGGTGGCGTTCGATTCGCACTCCACCGTCCTGATCGATCACGATATCGGCCAGGTTGCAAAGTGGTCGCTGGCGCGATTCGATCCCACTCGGATTCGCTGCGGTCCGTACCTGCTGGGAGACCTGTTGGGGCGCGGCGGCATGGGAAGCGTTTACGCGGCTGAGCGCGTGGACGGCGAAGTAGCGCTACGGGTAGCCGTCAAGCTGCTGCTGCCTGGATCGGATGAGCCGTTGTTCCGGCACCGCTTCTTGGCGGAGCGCCAAATTCTGGCGAACCTGTCGCACCCCAACGTCGCCAAGCTGCTGGACGCCGGTCATCGCGAGGATGGCCAGCCGTACTTGGTAATGGAGTACGTCGAGGGGCAGCCCATCGACGTTTATGCCGCGGGAATCGGCTTGCGGCAGAAGATCGCGTTATTCCTGAAAGTCTGCGCTGCGGTCAGCTATCTGCATCGCAACCTGGTGGTGCATCGCGATCTGAAGCCTTCCAACATTCTGGTCAATTGGGAAGGCGAGCCCACGGTGCTGGACTTCGGCATCGCCAAAATGCTCGACTTGACCACTGACTCAACGGCCACCAGCATTCGCATACTGACGCCGGACTACGCCAGCCCCGAGCAGGTGACTGGCGACGCGATCACCACCGCAACCGATATCTATTCGCTGGGCGCGGTGCTCTACCGCTTGCTGACAGGCGGTCCGCCGCATCAGTTTGAAGGCGACTCCGCGGCGGGGATTGCACTGGCGATTTCGACCGGAAAGATTATGCCGCCGTCCAGGCTGGAGCCGCGCTTGAAGGGCGATCTCGAGATCATCCTCATGAAAGCGCTGCGCACCGAACCGCACGAGCGATACGCTTCAGTGGATGCCCTGGCCGACGACCTGCGCGCGTTTCTCGAACGGCGGCCGGTGCAGGCTCGTTCCGGGGACGTCTGGTACAAAGCGCGCAAATGGCTGCGGCTCTACTGGGTCCCCGTGGTGGCCGCCGCGGTGGTGATCGCGAGTCTCTCCGCCGGACTTTACGTCGCCAATTCGCAGCGCGTAGTGGCGGAACGGCGCTTCTCTCAGTTGCGGCAATTGTCCGACAAGATCATCGACATTGATCAAGCCATCCGCACTTTGCCGGGATCGATCGACGCCCGCCAACGCCTGGTTTCGGCTTCGCTCGATTACCTGGAAAGCCTGTCCCGCGAGGCGCGCGGCGATCTTCATCTGGCGGAGGAAATCAGCGACGGCTATTGGCGCATGGCCCGAATCCAGGGCGTCAACACCGAGTTCAATTTGGGCGATACACGGAAGGCGGAGATCGGCCTGACGAAAGCCGATGCGCTCATCGAACGTGTCCTGGCGTCGCACTCCCAAGATCGGAACGCACTGTTCCGCTCCGCTGTGATCGCTCATGACCGCATGATCCTCGCCGACACTGAGGACCGGCGCCCGGATGTCCTCGCTCACGCGCATAAGACCGTGGACCGCCTGGAAGCGTTTCTGCGTCACGATGATCCTCGCGACCCGGTTCGTCTGAATGGTTATCTGCGTCCCGGCGAGCCGCACGACGCCGAACGCGCTGCCGTCGCGAATCTGTATGCCAACGTTGCTCTCGCATACGTCAACCAGCATTTGTACGAGGACGGGGCTCGCTTTGCGCGGCGAACCGTCGCGATAGCACAGCCGATCGCCTCGGCCCAAGATGTCGCCAGCAAGGGATTGAGCATCCTGGCGAACGCGCTTCGGTATCAAGGCGATCTGGAGGGCGCGCTGGGCGCGATCCGTCAAGCGCGAAGACTGGCGGAACAGGCCAAGTACCGCAGCCCGGCCGATCGTCTGTTCAGCCTGTACGGGGTGATGCTGCGCGAGGGCCGGATTTTGGGCGAAGCTGACGCGGTGAATCTCGGCCGCACCGTCGAAGCCGTCCAGGTCCTCCAGCAAGCATTGAACATGATCGACAGCGCCGCCCGTGAAGATGCCAGCGACACGGCGATTCGCAGCCGCGTCGGAACCGCGGTGCGAGAACTCGGCGACATCTTGCGCGATCAGGATCCCGGGCGGGCGCTGGCAGTCTACGATCTTGGCCTGCGGCGGCTCAGCGAAATACCGAACAATTTGAAAGCGCGCCGCGACCGCGCCGAGTTGCTGGCGAATTCGTCGTATTCCCTGCGCCGCTTGCGCCGCGCATCCGAAGCCAAAGCGCGCATCGATGCGGCTTTCGTGATCCTCAGACAGACCAAGGACTATCCGGCGAACCGAATCCGCCCGGGCAGCTACGTCTACGCGGCTGTTTGCGCGCTGGCCGACTACCAGGCTGGAACTGGCGATCCGCGCGGCGCTATCCAGACTTACGAAGGTCTGCTCGACAAGGTCTCGGCGTCGCAGCCGAAACCGGAAGCCAGCCTGGCGGACGCCGTCCGTCTGTCGGGAATCTATTCCGCCATCGCCCGTCTGGATCGGCGCGTTGGCCGAGCCGGCGACGCAGCCGCGCTCGAATCCCGCCGGCTGGAATTGTGGCGGCGCTGGGACGCCCGGCTTCCGAACAACGGCTTTGTCCGGCGCCAGCTCCAGGTTGGCGACACGAATCGATCTGAAATACAAAACTCTGGTGAGTGAAATATGGCTATTACAAAACTGCTGCATCGCCTGCACAATGGCGACCGGGAAGCGATGAACGCTTTGATCCCGCTGGTATATGGTGAGTTGAAGAAATTAGCGAGGTCGCATCTTCGCCGCGAACTGGGGGCGGCCGCGATGCAGACCACTGCGCTGGTGCATGAAGCTTTTCTCAAGCTGGCCGGCGGCCGGCACCCCTCTTACGAAAACCGCACGCATTTTTATGGCATCGCGTCCCGGCTGATGCGGCAGGTCCTGGTGGACACCGCCCGGGCGAAAGCCGCCGACAAGCGCGCCGCCGCGCAAGAAGTGGCGCTGGGCGACATACCCGATCGCGGACCGCAGCCTGACCGTTCGTTGCTGGCCCTGGACGAGGCATTGCAGTGGCTCGAAAAAGCGGATCCGCAAAAAGGGCGGCTCATCGAAATGCGTTACTTCGGCGGCATGACCGCGGAAGAATCGTCACTCGCGCTGTCGATACCCGTGCACAAGGTACGCCGTGACCTGCGGCTCGCTCAAGCCTGGCTGCGCCGCGAAATGGCCGGTCAGCCTTCGACGGCTTGATCCCCGGCGCGCTACGCGGAAATCCGGCTAATTCGCCCCGGAGCGCGAAAGCGCGAGCACCGTTTCCTGAAGCCGCTGGCCCTCGCGGCGCAACGGGCCGTATTGAGTGCGGAAATAATCCTCGGTAGACGGGGCCGCAGCCATCATTTCGCGAATCTTCTCTTGCGGGATCGCCGGCGGCAACTCGCCTCTCGCAGCCCAGTCGACTGCATGTCGGAGAATAGCGGTGCGCGCCGCCTGGATCGGCGGGCCTGGATCCACGAAGCCCGGGTACAACTGAAACCGGCTATGACCGTAGTACGTGCACGAATGCAGCAATTCGGAAATGGCCGGCGGTTGAATGCCGAGATCCCGAAGCTCGCGCGGCAGAACCCAGTCGATGAAAGCATTCATGCCATGGAGAAACAGATCGAGCACTTCCGGAGTGCACGGAAACGCCCCTTCGACGAATGCCTCGGGAGGCAGCGGCGAATCGGCCCGAGGAAGAACTACGAACAGCCGGGGCAAACACAGGGGTGCTGTGATGGCTTCGAAAATAAGGGGCTTCTCCAAGGTCTTCAACGCCGGCCAACGCGATCGGTGCAGGCGATCCGCGAGCTCGAGCACGAAGCGGACGGCATAGGATGGCTCCCCCAGCCGCTCCGTCGCCAGGTTGCTTTCAGCCCGGCGCGCCTGAACTTCCATTTCGCGCCGCAACAGGTAAGGCTCCGGAATCAGCCCGTCGGCCGTGGCATAGGAATTCCAACATTCCAGCGAGATCTTCCACAGATTGCGCCGGTTCCTTTGCTGAACGGCGATGGCGAAGAACCACTCCACCCACCACAGGAACTTGATTAACGCGTGATCCGGATGAACCGGACCGGAGGGCAATTCAACCGGCTGGCCGCGCATCAGGATCTGGGAGCGGCGCTCCACCGACGCCCACAGCGTGTCCATCTTCGCATGACTTCGAATTCCGCTGGGATCGTACACGTCAATGTGGTTCAAAGCCGGATTGAAAAGCCGCGCGCGCTCCACGGTTCTGTAAAACGACGCCACCTTGGACCCGTCCTCGGCCTCTTGCTCGTTCAACACCACGAGAAAATCGATATCGCTGCGGCCGAAGACTACCTCGCCGGCGCCGGCGCTGCGGTGAAGCAGGACACTCTGCACCGCCGGGGCGGTGGCCAACATGCCGGCGAATACGTTTGCGACCTGCCGGTAGAAAGCCGTCGCCAGCTCCTGCGTGCGCGCGCTCATGACTCTCGGCGGCCGCCTCCGCCCAGCCGCTGTTGGACGAACTTGAAGACCGTCTCCGCGTTCCGCGCGGTATCGCGCCCGAGCACCAGTCGATACACTTCGGACCGTTGGAAAAGATTTTGCGCTGCTCGAAACCTCGACCAGGCGACTCCGCCTTTTCCGAAGATCTCGAGCGGCGAATGACGGAGCGCGAATTCGAGACCCTGAAACAGGCCCAGTCCGACAACGCAATCGGCCAGGATCGACCGGTAACGCTCTCCCCGGCGAGCCGGCTCGATGCGGCACGTATCGCTGAAGCTCCGCCGTCCAAGAAACACGATACCGGGATCGGCCGAACCTTCACGCGATCCGCGAAGTAGTCGTAGTTGACCACCACTTTCGGGACCGAACTCCATGCGCCGGATGGTGCGCCTGGATTCGTGCGGAATCGCGCCTTCGGAGCCAGGCAACAGCCCCAGGCGCAGCGGGAACGCATGGACTCGTCCCGCTCGGGAGATGAACGGCGAATCATCGGACAAGAAAACCGATTTCCGGAAACCGCAGCATCGCCGCGCCCAGCGTACTTTTTCCGCCGCCCATGGGAAAGACTGCCAGTACCGCTCGCCCGAAGTATTCGAGCGCCAAGGCATGAATCCGGTGCAAGTGGCGCTGGTCCAGCGCTTCGCCGATGCGCGACAGCAGAAACAAGTAAGCCGCCTCGTACTGCAAATCCAGATCCTCGGAAAAAACTCGGAAGACTCCGGCCGCACGATCCCACATGCGCGAGTGCGCGCCCGCCGTAATCGAGCCACGTGGATTCGCCGAGACTGAAGGAAACATTTCGAGGCGTGTAGTTGGTAGCCACCGCATCCGGCGCGTCGGCATAGGGCGGCGGCTGCGTGTAAAGCTCGATCCGCAATCCCTCCGCGTCCTCTCCGCGGTCAAAGAACTGGAAGTCGCCGGCCAGCATTCCCGCCGAAGAGCCGACCGCACCGATGATGCTGAACCGGAAGCCGTGTACGTCGAAACAGCGCGAGATACCCGGCGCAGAAAGATGTTCGATTGCCATCAGAATTTTGGTGCGGTTGAACCATCATAGTATGCGGATGCTCGGGACTTCTAGCCTTCCTGCGCGGTGGTTCGCGTATGCCTGGCGCATCTCCGACAACCGTGCGCTGCTGAAGTGGGAGTTACAATGTGTTAGTCGTTTGAGGGAGACAGAGTTGCGCTGGTCCGCGAAGGCCTGTGACGTAGATCCCATCAATAAATCCTGGACACGCGGACCGATGCTGGCCGCGGTGCTGATCTTTTGGGCGGCACAATGCGCCTGCCTGCCGGGGCAACTGCTGCAGCTAGCGTCATGGTCGAGCTACGGGCAAAACGCCCAGCACACTGCAATCTCTCAAATCCGCGCGCAAAACCTGGAACGCATCCGCTGGCAGACTCCCGTGGACCTGGACCCGCACTACTCCGGCAGTGACTTGTTGGTCCACTACGGCTCGCCGCTGGTTACAGCCGCCAACACAGTCATTGTTCCGGTGAAGGGCGGACCGGATGGCGACTTCCGCGTGGAAGCTCGTAGCGGAACGGATGGCCGGCTGATCTGGATGTCTCCAAGCGACTACACACTTCCGCGACACGATTGGATACCAGAGTTTGGACCCGTCCTGACGTCGAGATCCCGGCTCTACTTTCCGGGCGCCGGAGGCACACTCTACTACCGCGACGATCCCGACGCCGAGGAAGGCCCCGCTGGGCAGATCGCGTTTTATGGGATTGACAACTACCGCGCCAATGCTGCGCTTTTCGACGCGAACCTGATCATCAACACTCCACTGACCGTGGATCGCGGAGGCGCAATCTATTTCGGATTCGTCGTCTACCGCAATCTGCCCGCCGGGATCGATAGCGGGATTGCGCGAATCGACCCGAGCGGCGACGGGAGCTGGATGCCGGTGACCGCCGTCGACCCCGCGATGACGCAGGTGGTCACCAACTGCGCCCTGGCGATGAGCCCGGACTTTCGCACCGTCTACGCGACCGTCAGCGATGGCCAGGCGGGTTACCTGGTAGCGTTCGATAGCGTGACGCTTAGACCACGCGCCAAGGTGCGCCTCGAAGACCCCGCATCGGGACGTGACGCCCAGCTAAACAACAACGGCAGCGCTTCGCCGACCATCGGCTCAGACGGCGACGTGTACATCGGCGTCCTGGAGAGCTCGTACGAAAACCACGGCCGAGGCTGGCTGCTTCACTTCGATGCTGACCTTCTCGAGTCGAAAACTCCCGGCTCGTTCGGCTGGGACACCACCGCTTCGGTAGTTCCGCGGAAGATGGTCCCATCCTATGAAGGAGCGTCGCCTTACTTGCTCATGACGAAATACAACGACTACCTGGAGCAGGGCGGCGGCGGCTTAAATCGATTGGCGATCCTCGACCCCAACGTGTCGGCGACCGATCCGGTCACCGGCGTCCCGGTGATGCAGGAAGTATTGAGCGTAGCGGGGCCGACGCCCGACGGTCCGCCCCCTGCAGTGCGAGAGTGGTGCATTAATTCGGCAGCCGTCGACCGTGACAGCGGATCGGTGCTGGCCGGCAATGAGGACGGCAAACTATATCGGTGGGATCTAACGGCCAACGCATTGACACAGGCCGTCACGCTGACCACGGGATTGGGCGAGGCGTACACACCGACGGTGATCGGCCCGGACGGCACGGTTTACGCGATTGCCAATGGCACGCTGTTCGCGGTTGGCGAATGATCCCTTCGTCAATCCGGGTCATCGATTCGGCAGAGGGTTCACGGCGGGACCTCCGAAAGCTCGGCTGAATCCGTCGAGAAACTGCTGCGATTGCTGTGTTTCCTGCGGCGAGAATTGTGGCGGACTTACCGGAGGCGGAGCGGCGGGTGCCGGGCTTGGACGATCCGATGTTCCAATCAACGCGATGTTTAACTGCAGCACCGCGTCAAACTTATATGACCGGAGATCGGCAGAGACCTTCGTGTTGGCCAGCGTGTCACGGAACTGCCTCACCGCCTGCGGGTTCGTCTCGGCGAGGTAGTCCAAAAACTCCTGAGTGCCGGTGTCACCAGCGATCCGGTGCACGAGTTGCAGCCCCTGCAGCAACTGGCAGGCAAGCCCGGACGGATCGCGGAACACCAGCGGATTGTTCACCGCGTAGCTGTACCGGTTCAAATGTTGCGGAACCCCCAGCCCACTGGTGGTGGCTATGACGGATGATGCCACGGGAGTCAAGGTGGTCAGGTTGCGCCGGTCCTGTTCGGTAGCTAGCGTGCCCGTCAGGTCCAATGGGTCGGCGCTCAGAAAACGGCCTGTGGCCGGATCGTAGTAGCGGGCCCGCATGTAGTAGAGTCCGGATTCGGCGTCGTACTCGCGGCCGGCGAAGCCGAAAGGATTCCTGGCACCCTGGCAGGGCTGAGTACGCCCGAAGGAATCGTATAGGTACGAACAGACCGTGTTGGCGGACGAATCGGTGAGAGCGGCAATCGAGCCGGCCCGGTCGCCGTGATAGAAGAAAACCTGGCCGCCTCGTTCCATCATCAAGGGCTGATCGATGTCCGGGCCGTGGGTGAACCGAGCTTGCATGGCCCCCGCCGCGTCCATTTCGAGCAGGATGTCAGTGCCGTCGTAAAGGTACGTGGTAACGATTCCATTGACGCCTTTCTCGATGCGGCGTCCCAGCGCATCGTACTTGTAAGTGGCGCTGGTGCCGTCCGGAAAACTGATAGCGGTGAGCTGATTTTCGAAATCATACGCGTACGTGGTGGTGCCCTTCGCGTCCGACCGGCGAATCAGGTTGCCAATCGGGTCGTAAGTGTACGATACGCCTTCGGCCGAAATCAAGCGGCCTAAGCCGTCGTAGGCATAGTTGGAACCGGTGGCGGAGGCTGTGCGGTTTCCCGCACCGTCATAGCTGAACGTCTCGCCGCTAGCCGCGGGATGCGACGCCTTGGTCAGGCGGTTCAGCTCGTCGAACTGATACAGATGCGTGCCTGTCCGATCGTTAATCGAGGTCGGATTGCCATTGGGGTCATATGAATACGAAGAAGTGTGCGAAGCCCGCCACAGCTCTCCTGCGTTGATGGCGAATGCTGCTCTGGCCGGTCTGACCACCTTGATACGAGATGGATTCTGTTCTTCCTGCCGCATCGAAACTCGCCGAAGCGATCACCCCATTCGAGTAGGCGCGAGTCACCGCACGATTCAATGCGTCGTAGCCGAAGTGCACCTTCGCGCCGGAAGGATTCGTGACCGAGACCAGATTGCCGCCGGCGTCATAGGAATACGAGATCACGCCGCCTTCGGAATCAGTGAGCGCGATGCGCTGGCTATTGCGATTGTATGCGAATTTGATCGTTTTTCCAAAGCGGGAGTCGGTCGCACTCGTTAAGCGGCTCAGATCATCGTAGGTGAACGTGAGGGAGCTGTTGGCGTTGGACAGTCCCGTCAGGTGGCCCCCCACGTCATAGGTGAAACGGGCATCCGAGCCGTCCGGGAAGATTTTGTGCAACAAGCGGCCCGCCGCGTCGTATTCGTAGCGGATGACGTTGCCCTTGGCGTCGCGCTTCTGAACCAGGTCGCCGCGGGCGTTGTAACCAAAGCTCGTGGTTCCGCCCATCGCGTCCGTGACTTGAGTGAGCGAATGATTGAAATCGTATACGTAAGATCGCGTCTCGGCCGACGCACTCCGATCGGCGAGCAGATCCGAACCTGCCGACTGACAGCCGCAACCCGGTTCGCTGTATCCATACTGGGTGATTCCAGATCGGGCATCCGTCACCTGCGCCAGGTTGTCTAACGGGTCATAGGAAAAGCGGGTGGCTCTTCCATTCGCATCGGTGATTTGAGTCGTGTTCCCGTTCCCGTCGTATACGGAGGAGATCGTTGCGCCCAGTGGGTCCGTCACTTGCGTCAGATGGTCCAGCTCATCGAACTGGAGGCTCCCGGCATTGCCCAGTGGATCGGTGATTCCGATCAGGCGCCGGAGTTGGTCGTATTTGAATTGACTGGCGTTGCCCAACGGATCGGTAACGGTGGTGGGATTGCCGAAGGCATCGTACGCGATATGAGCTGTATTGCCTTCACCGTCGGTCCCCGAGATCACTTCGCCAAAGCTGTCATAGGCGAAGCGCGTTTCTACCCCGAGCGGACGGACCTCGTGCACCAGGTTTCCGTGCGAGTCATATTCGAATTTCGTAACCTTTCCCAACGCATCGGTGAGGCTGGTCACCATATTGAAGTTCGGCTCATAGGCCAGCTTTAAAGTTCCGGCAAGCGCGTCCATCACCGAAGTCAGATTGCCCAGGGCATCGTAGGCGAACTGGGTCACGTTACCGTTTTCGTCCTCTGTGGACGCCACTTTGGCATCCGCCGTGAACGTCGTGTCCACGTAATTACCGTCCGGCTTCACCACCCGCGTAACATTGCCGAGCGCATTGAAGAAGTAGGAAGTGGCGAAGCCTCGCGCGTCGATGAAGATGGTCTGATGGCTGAACGGCAGGTACAGAAGACGCATGTTCCGCCCGGCCGAGTCGCTGATACGTGCGGTCTGGCGGTTGACGTAGTACTCAAAGCTGGTGGAGTTGCCGGCGGGCTTCGTCACGGTCTGTAGCAGGTGCGCAAAAACACCCGAATAGTACGAGTACGAGGTCCGATTGCCGCCCGCGTCCATGACTGAGGCCAGGTTGCCCGAACTGTCGTAGCTGTAGATCACTTTGCGGCCGGCGAAATCCTGGACCGACGCAACGTGATTGCCCGAGCCGTAGCTCAACGTGACCGCGCGATTGAGCGCGTCGGTAATCGTGGTCAGGCGGCCGGACTGGTCGTAGCTCAGCATTAGCGCATTTCCGTTGCGGTCGGTGATCGACTGCAGCACGCCCTTCGTGTTGAAGCGAAACTGTGTGCCGTGCTTCTCCAAGATCGTGTAGCCTTGCGCGTCCTTCGTTAGCTTCAGATTCAAACCAGGCGGGGAAACATAGTTACCACCCTGCAAGGTGAAATTGGAAGACCCGCCGGTTCCGTTCGTGAGCGTCACCGTCGAACCGCTGTCCTTAAGAGAGGTCGCATAACTATGGCTCCAGCCATAGCCGAAGGGGCCGTCGTTGGGCGCGGAGAAGCTGTTGTAAGTGCGGGAAAGCACGAGCGATGGTCCACGGCTGGAGATCGCCAGGTCGGTCTGCTGCTGGAACATGTTTCCATTGCTGACGGTCACCGGATCGGAACAGCTCGTACCGTTGGCGGCGGTCGGTTCTCCCGTCACGCCCGGATTGTCGGTGACCGGAGCAGGCTCGGCATCGCCAGAGGTGTACGCGCCGTTCAACTGATTGACCCCAAAAAATGACGGCTGGGTGATGTCGGCCCAGTCGACGATCCAAGGAAACCCCGTCCAGGCGCCCATCGTAACCGGCCGCTGCGGGATGGTAACGGTAGCTCCTCCCTGGACATAGGACCGGATCGAGCTCGCGATGTCGTCCGGCAGCGACGCGACGGTGGGAAGCAATGTGCCCGAGTTGGATTGGTTGATGGTGAGAATTGGGATCTTGTTTTGACTCGCCGTCTGCATCGCGTTGATGGTGCATACCGAGGCGAGCAATGCCAGGCGTTCGAAGGTCACGCATTCACTCGAGGAGCGGGCCGCGTCCATGGCCTGAAACACGTTGACGTCGGCTGGCGTTCCCAAAGGCGCGTTGATGTTGAATGGCCGTGGAGGGATGATGCCGTCATCCATGGCGAAAAATCGCGCGGTGGCCAGGAACGGCCGATCGAACAATGCCGTGATGGCCGACGAAGCTAGCAAATTCGTGCCGAAAGGCACTTGCAGCGAATAGTCGAAGTTGTACTGCAGCGGGCCCGAAATGCTGGCCCATTCGTGCTGCATCTGCTGGTCGTGCAGCATGCCTGCAAGAAAGAGCGTCTCCCGCACCACGCTGTCGAGCGAGGCGCTGGGAAGCATGGCCAGCAGGCTGTCGATGCGTGCACCGATCCACTTGTCGCTGACCTGCGGCCCCACCAGCGCGACGGCGGCAGGCTCTCCAGCGAATTCGGCGTAAGTAGCCGTCTTGAGCGGCGTAGACGGATTGGGCGACCTCACGGCGTCCGTCAATTTCAGAGCTTTCAGATTCGATACAGGAGTAGATGTGGCGACAATGGCGTCGTCGAGTCTGAATTGCGCCAGCAAATTCACCATTCCTGCCGGCACTTTGTCGATGCCGCCGAAACTATTGATGACCTTCTGGTCCGCCTCCGTGGCGGCCACATACGAGATAGTGAGGCTCTGCAGGCAGACCTCCGGAAGCAAAAAATCTCTGGTCAGATAGATCTGGTTCGAGACCCGATCGGCGAGCGCGACGGTGGCTTTCCACTCCGCATCCGCCGGCAGCGCAGCAGCGCGCGTTGTAACGTCGACTGGCGTGAAAGGGAATTGCGGCAATTTGTCGGTCGGCGCAGGCACAACGGTTCCCGTGTAGCCCAGCTCAGTGAAGTCGCGGCCGGGAAAGGCCGTCGCAAGTGCGCCGTGGATCTGGTCGGAATAGACCTCGGTAGAAAGGCGTGTGCTGGGCACGCTCAGAAACTGGGGCCGGTCGAAGACCGGAATTGACATTTGCAGGCCGGACTGGAACGTCTGCTTCTTGAAGCCCGGCGACATCGCAACCCAAGCAGGGCCGGCTCCGTTGTCGACCCAGGCCTCCACCCAGGTGTGCTGGATCTGGACTCCCTCGGTTCCAATCACTTGGCCCAGTGTAGCCGCGAGCAGCGTTCTAAGCGCGCCGGACCGGTCCTTGGTGCCAGTCCAATTGATGGCATCCTCTGTCGAAATACTTATGTCGCCGATAACGTAGCGCGCGGGAATGCCTGCGGCGCGCAATAGTGCGATCAGCAGCGTGGCCTGATCGGCATCGCTGCCGCGACCCGCCCACAGCACGGCTTCCGAGTTTTGCATTGCCAGGAAATAGGGGACCCAGCGGATGTTGTCGTGGACGTAGGCAAAAAGCGCCGCCGGAGAATTGCCGAGGGCGGAAGCCAGGGCGCGGATATCGGCGGATAGCTTGACGACACTGGTCTCGGCCAGATCCGCCGGACCAGGAGGTTCCGGTGCATCGGCATGGCTGATAGGCTCCGCCCGCGAAGGGAAGTCCCGTAGCGCGACCGCAGACGGAGGAACGGGAAACGGCTTGGTAGAAAAAACCGCTGGCTCGCCCAGCCCCGCGCGCAGCGAGGCGATCTCACGCCGCGAGGGCACGCTGGCACCGCTCAGGCGGTCGAAAGCGGCGAGTGATGCGTCCATCCTCTGGCGATAATGCGCGGTGAAGTCGCGCCATACGTCGAGCTTTTCCTCGAGCTCATTCGGGGTTAGGCCCGCCCGGCGCAACGTGGAGTCGATGCGCGCGAATTCGGCCCGGTATGCTTCATCGAGCACCAGCAGCTTGCGGCGCTCATCGCGCAAGGTGGCCCGTATCCCAGATGCGTCCCCGCCGGACGCCAGCCGCGATTCGAGTTGCGCCAGCGTCGCACGCGTCTGAGCCATCCCCTCTCCCAGCCTGTAAGGGGTCGTGGGAGACGATGCGGTCTGATGAGGCAGCGCGCGCGCGAGCTTTCGCATTCTTGCGTCGAGAGTTTGGCTGGCGCCATGGGCCGCAAAAACTTCGGCCAGCGCTGCGGTCAAGAGAAACAAAGTCCCATTTCGCTTCATTGCCAATTCAGCCTTCAACGCCCAGACGTTCAGAATTGCGCACACCCATTCAGAGTCTTCACATAGTACAACGAAATGCATGAACCTAGTCGGACAGCTACTAAGACCGGTACGCCAGCATGGGTCGTGGTCTCTACAAACGTCTTTCCTGGTCAGATGGTGGGCGCCGCAGGAGTTGAACCTGCCACGTCTCCGCAGGAGATCCGGGGTTACGGCCCGGCGCCGCTGGCAGGGGTGGCAGGAGTCGAACCCGCAATCGCAGTTTTGGAGGCTGCCACCGTCACCGTCCGGTCACCCCTGAAGCTGTGGCGGAGAGGCGGGGTCTCGAACCCCGACGTCCCGAAGGACCTTCCGCTTTCGAGGCGGCTTCCGCTAGGCCGAAACTCGGATTACCTCTCCGCATGTCAACGAACTGGAGCGCTGGGCCAGACTCGAACTGGCTAAGACGTGGGTTGCAGCCACGCACCTCGACCGCTTCAGCATCCAGCGCGTTTGGTACCCGGCCTCCGATTCGAACGGAGAATGCACACGTGTGCGCCTGATTCTAAGTCAGGTGGGTTTGCCAGTTTCCCTAGCCGGGCTGAAACTATTTAAAGGGATGAAAGGCTACTGAGTCGTGAAGACGACCAATAGCGCTCGCGCAGCAGGTGGGAACTACAAAGATCTTGTGCGCGATTCATAGTTGTATTTTACCGTTATTCGCGAAATTAGTCAATAAAAAATGGCAGGGGCGGCTGGAATCGAACCAGCTCATGCGGGGGTCAGAGTCCCGCGCCTTCCCATTTGGCTACGCCCCATCAAACTCTGGCGGCTGGGGGAGCGCTCGAATCTCCGTCGCCGGCTTTTCAGACCGGTGCTAGTCCATCTCAGCTACCCAGCCACACACGCGCACTGCGACCGCCGCTGCGTCCGTGCGATCGTGGCGAGCCGGAACGGAGTCGAACCGTCCTGGTCCTGGTAGACAGCCAGGCGCCTTTGCCGCTCGGCCACCGGCCCGCAAACTTTGGTACAGGCGGAGGGAATTGAACCCCCATCTCTGCGTTCGTAGCGCAGTGTCCTGATCCGTTGAACGACGCCCGCGTAAACTGTAGAACAGCTCAATCCTTGTAAGGATCGAATTCGTTCGCTCCTGCCATCGCCACGCCCAGCGGACGCAGCGTATGCAGAATGCGAATCGTACCCTCGTGCTCGGCCAGCACCTCCGGCAGCCGCTTGTAGCAATGCGGCGATTCGTCGAGACCCGCGCCGCGCAGCTCCACGCCCTCGCGCGCCACCCACTCGCGCATCATCTCCGGAGTCACTTTGCCGGCCCGCTTCACCTCGCCGGTCTTGCGATCGATCTTGCCCTTCGCCTCCATGCGGCCCATCACGCGACCCGCGCCGTGCACGGTGGAGTACAGCGTCTGAGCCGAACTCTCGTGCTCGGCGCCCTCGATGATTACCGAGATGTCCCCCATCGAGCCGCCGACAAATCCCTTCTGCCCGGGAAATGCCGGCGTGGCTCCCTTGCGCACCACCCAGAGGTCGCGTCCGGCGTGCGTCTCTTTCCAAGCGAAGTTATGGTGGTTGTGCACTTCTTCAACGATGCGCGCACCCAGAATGCGGGCAACACGCGCACACACCCAATCGCGGCCCGCGTAGGCGTAGCGACCCGCCAGCTTCATGGCCGCAATGTAATCCTGCCCTTCGTTGGTGCGCGAATCGAGCGCCACCGGCGCCGAATCCATTTCATCCTTCGCACCGGCGCGCGTTAGGAATCGAGTCGCGATCTTGTGGCCGAATCCGCGCGATCCGAAGTGCACCCCAATCCAGATTCGGCCGATCTGGTCCTCGAAGATATCGACGTAGTGATTGCCGGAACCTACGGTTCCGAGCTGAGCGCGAGCCATGTCACGCAGCGACGTTAGTCTCCAGGTAGCACTGTTGGCACCCTGCTTGATCTGCCACGCGTCATCGTTGTGGTCATCGAACAGCTCATGATCAACTTGCTCCTTGTTTCTTCGCGCTAAGCCGAAACTGATGGTTGTCCATACATCGTCCATGATGCGCCCGATGTTCGCTCGCACATCGCGAGCGTCGGCATCCGTCAATACCGCCTTGTTGCCACACCCGATGTCGAATCCGACGCCGGACGGACTAACCAGGTTCTCGTGCGCGATCACGCCACCGATCGGCACCTGATTTCCTCTGTGGTGGTCCGCCATCATCGCAGCATGACCGAAGATGTAGTAGCAGGTCTTGATTTGTTTGAGCGCGCCCTCGTCCACAGGACTGCCCCAAACCGGAATGTTGTCGATCATCTGCATGGCAAACCTCCTTCGTAACACCGTTCCGAACTTCAGCGGGTCCGCTGCACCGCCACGCTGGCTGCGCGGCAGTCGACCCGAAAATGGTACCTCTCCCTGGATTCGAACCAGGCGCCTCCGGTTTATGAGACCGGTGCTCTGCCCCAGCGAGCTAGAGAGGCATGGCTGGGGCGCCGCGAGTCGAACGCGGGACCTGCTGAGTCAAAGTCAGCCGCTCTGCCGACTGAGCTACACCCCACCGAAACTGGATCGCTTGATCGCGGTCTCCGCGCCGCGATAGCCGATCCGATGTGGCTCCGAGGACAGGATTCGAACCTGCGCATGGCCTGGTTAACAGCCAGGTGCCTTCCCAGCTTGGCTACCTCGGAATGAAAAATGGTCGGGGACCCCGGACTTGCGCCGGGCATCTCCGGGCCCAAGCCAGGCGGGACGCTGCCTTCCCTTGTCCCCGAGAAAATATTCGAATGTCAAAGATCTTGGGTTGACGCACGGGAGTCGAACCCGTCTGGACTGCTCCACAGGCAGCCGCCTCAGCCGCTCGGCCAGCGCCAACATAATTCACAGCCGATCCCGCACCCAGTACGGGCGCCCGCGACTGGTCGCCGCTGCAAACGAACTATTTCGAAAAATGATCCCGGCCCTGGATCGCCTTCAGGCTGGCCGGGTACGTGTATGCCTAAAGGCGGGGATGGTCCGGGCGCGCATCTTCAAACATGACGCGACCGTTTTTGCCGGCTTGATTGAGAGCGCCCACCGGATTTGCGCCGGTGTTCCGATTGCGCTGCCACGTGCTCGAGCCGGTGACTGGACATGAACCGGCATGAGCAGGGTATAAACCCGCTCCCCGAGCCAACACGAGCGGCAGCCCGTGCGTGGTTCCGATTCTAAGTGCCAGAGTCACGGTAAACAGATTAGCACCACACGAATGTGGTGTCAATCGATTTCTCATGGTCGCGGCAGTGTCAGCGTAAAAGAACTTCGGCGTCGTTGCGCCCGGAGAGCTTGGCCTTCCAGACCTCGACGACGGCCCGGCGTTTCGTCTCCGCTTGTTCGGCCTCAGCCTTCATTCCGGCCGCCAGGAGCGCATCGCGCAGCAAGCGGTAGCGCAGCGCGACCACGTAGGCGCTGTAGATTTCCTCCTTCGCCCGCTCCAGGGTCTTCTCATGTTCGGCAATCTTCAGCCACTCCCGATGCGCCGCCACGGCCTCCAGTGGGCGCCCATTCGCCAGCGCGATCGCGGCCACGGCTCGAGTCACGAACTCGCTGCAGGTTTCGTACACCGCCGTCGGCTCGATTGCGATGCGCTTCGCAAATGCGCGACGCTTCCTTGATTCGCGCGTCGGCTTCCGTGTTCCGGCCCATGGCCCGCAGCGCGAACGTCGACTCGGCCAGCGACGCCACCAGTGGAATGTCGCGGTTGAACAGATTGCCCTTCATGGGGCGCAGCACCGCCACGGCTTCGTCGTACCTTGCCAGCGCAGCGCGCGGATCGCGCTCGCGGAGCGCGTCTCCCAATCGCCAGGCCGTCAAAGAGTGGTTGTAGCGGATCTGACCTTCGTTCGCATCCAAAGCCATCAGCCGGCGGCCAATTCGCAGGCTCTCCTCGAAATGTTTGATCGCGGCGTCGGTTTGCCTGAGACTGGGGCCGTTTGTATCGCCGAGATTGCGTGCAATGAGCGCATGCGTGTTGGCGATGTTCACCTGCGTCTTGTAATGATTGGGATTGTCCGCGGCCATCTGCTCCAACACGGCCAGCGACTGTTGAAAGGTCTCCACCGCTCCGCTCAGATCGCCGGTCGCTCGCCGCAGGCTGCCATAAGCGCTCAGTGCATTCGCGAGGCTTCCGCGCGCGTCGATGGATTTGTCTTGCTCCACGACCTTCTGCCGCAACTCCACCGAGCGCCGCGCGAACCGCATCGGAACATCCATCCGGCTCAACTCTCTGGCCGAAAACGCCATGGATTCGTAGATCTTGCCCAGGAATCGCCACTCGGATGGATCATCCTTAGCCGTCGATTCGTAGCGTGCCAGTAGGGTTTGCAACTCCTGGAGCTTCGCCTCGAGCGCCTTCAGGTTCTTCACCGCATACTCGATTCGCATCTGCAGCTCGGTGAGGTCGATCCGATCGTGCAGAACGGTGCGATCTCCCGGATTCGCCGCATCCACCTCGGCGAGCAAAGCGGCCGCCTTGTTCAGACTCTGCTGCGCTTCGGCGGGACGGCCCAGGTTCATTCCGCGGAAAATGCCCTGCGCTTCAGCGGCCTTGCGGTATCCGGCGGCGATCTCCGCTTTCAGCCGCCAATCGTTGCCGGCCCGCTTCGACAGGCCTTCCAGATACTTGATGGAAGTGGTGACGATATGCTCCTGCACGGCCGAGGACCCCGGCAGCGCCTGGACGTCCTTGGCGACCCCGAAAAATTCATTGGCGAGCTGGCGCACGTCGTCGAAGCGCTGCTGCGCGACATCCCGCTCGCTGCGCGCAACCACGAGTCCCGCGATCAATCCCGCTGCGGCGATCGCGCCTGCCGCAGCCAGCGCCCAATGGCGCCGCAGTTGACGCCGCGCACGATACCAGCGCTCGCCTTGCCGTGCGGCCACAGGCCGGCGATCCAGCCAGGCTCTCAGATCTTCGGCCAATTTGTCCGCGGTGGCATACCGCTCGCGCGGCTCCGCGCGGATGGTCTTCATCGCGATGGCGTCCAGATCGCGGTCCGCCTCCGCGCCCTTTCGGCTGGGCGGCAACGGCGTCTCTCGCGACGGAGCTTCACCGGTGAGCAGCTTGTACAACACCGCCCCGAGAGAATAGATGTCAGTTGCGGTTGTCACCGGCGATCCCACCATCTGTTCGGGGCTGGCATAGTCCGGAGTCAGCCGCCGCTCCACGGTTGCGGTGGAATCCGAGCCGTCCATCAGTTTCGCGATGCCGAAATCGAGCACGTGCGGATTGCCGTTGCCGTCGACAAGAATGTTGCCCGGCTTGAGATCGCGGTGCACCACCAGCTTCTGATGCGCCGACGCGATGGCCTCGCACACCGTCGCGATCAATGCCACCTTCTCGCGCACCGGCAGGTTCTGGCTGTACTCGTCGATGGGCTTCCCCTCGATGTGCTCCATCACCAGGTACGGATGGCCGTCGGCGCGATGCCCGGCATCGATCAGACCGGCAATATTCGGATGTGCCAGATGGGCCAGGATCTGGCGTTCCTGCAGGAATCGCTGCCGAGCCTCGCTGGAATCGAGCGCCGCGCGCAGCAGCTTCACGGCTACTCGTTGCCGCACCTCGCCGTCGACCCTCTCGGCGAGATAGACCACGCCCATCCCGCCTCGGCCGATCACACGCAAGAGTTGGAACGGTCCGCAGTAGTCGCCGTCCGACACAGGTTCCTGAAACATCAGCCCGGCGGCATTTTGAACGATGTTGTGGATCGGCGTTCCGGTGTCGAAGGAAATCAGGGACTCGAGTTCCCTGCGCAGCTCTCCGGAAATGGAATGGGTGTCGTAGTAGCGTTCGCGCTCCTCGCGCGTTACGCCCGACAACTCACCGAAAAGCGTACAAACTTCTGGTTGCATCAGAGAGCAAGACTTGTCTCAGGCCATGTTCGCACAATCCTGTAATCATGGAACTTTGCCCCCCTCGCAAAAGGGGGGCATGTTGCAAGCTAAGCCGCAGCCACCTTCTCAGGCGCTTTCGTCTCAGCAGTCATCTTCACCGACAACGCTGGCACGATCATCGGAACCTGCTTCCGATAGCGGCGGTACTTCTCTCCGTGCGCGGTTACCAAGTCGGCTTCTTCGAACCGGATCGCCACCAGGATATATGCAGTCGTCATCACGGCGAAAAACAGGTGAGCCACCGTCATGACCGGCGCCGCCCAAAACGCCAGCAGCCAGCCGACATACAACGGGTGACGCACGTACCGGTAGAAGAACGGCGTGCGAAACTCTAGATGCGTGTACTGGCGTCCCATCAAGTACAGAGTTACCTGCCGCAATCCGAAAAGATCAAAATGGTTGATCATGAACGTGGCGAGCAGAACGATCAGCAAACCGGCCGCGTACAAGCCGAGCATGATCGTTTGGCCGATCCCGCCGCTGAGATTCCAGATGACGCCGCCGATGGGCTGCCACTTCCAGAACATGAACAATAGCGCGGCGCTCGAAAACAGCACGTAGGTGCTGCGCTCTGCCGGTTCCGGCACGATACGGTTCCACGCGCGCTTGAACCAGGGGCGGGCCATGATGCTGTGCTGCAGCGCGAACAGCGCCAGCAGCGCTCCATCGATCAGCAACGCGGCGGCAGTCGAACCTTGTGGTCCCGAATCAATCGATTTCGGCACGCCGAAATTCCCGATGAATCCAATCGCGTACAACAAGGTGCCAAAGAACGCGCCGTAACACACGACGCCGTACACAAAAACAAACATCCGTTTCATTTCTTTCTCCTTCGAATCTCTTTTGTCGGGGCTAGGGAGCGTCCAGGCGCGGGCTAGTTTGAGCCTGTTGCAACACGCCTGACTTGACTTGGAGTCACCCTGGAAATCCCCTCCACAGACACATACGAAAAACGAAGGAAAAAATGAGAAGGGGGGAAGAAAGAACGAATCAGCCTTCCGAAAGGGCCCGCCGCAGCCAGGCTTCCGCCAACCTGTGGTCGCGCGTGACGGACCAGACGGGTACGTCGAGATATTCCGATATTTCCGTGCCATTGAGCCCGCCGAAGTAGTGAAGCTCGACAACCTGGGCGAGCCGCGGCTCGGCTTCCGCCAATCGGTTCAGCGCCTGGTCGAGAATCAGGAATTCTTCGATGCCCGCACTCACTCCGTGGCTCGAGTCGTCGAGCGGCAGCACCTCGATGCCGCCGCCGCGTTTCGTAGCGGCGTGCCGGCGCGCGCGATCCACCAGAATCTGGCGCATGAGTTTGGCGGCCAAAGCGAAGAAATGCTTTCTTCCTTTGAGCGGGTCCTGCACGCCCACCAGCCGGAGGTAAGCTTCGTTGATCAGAGCGGTGGGTTGCAGCGTCGCGTTCGGCGAACCGCGCAGGTATCCTTCGGCGATGCGGTGCAGCTCGCCGTAGACCAGGCCCGACAGCTCATCGAAGCAGGACGCGTCTCCTTGCTGCCATTGGTGCAGCAGCCGCGTCACGGCGCCCGGTGAAGCATCGTCCATGCTTAGTTCATTATGTACCTAGCGGAAGCTCACGGGCGCGCCGCGCACTACCTGGCGCTCGTATCGCATCGCGTCGAATCCCGCGGGCAACCCAACCACGGGAATCGGCTGGCGATAACTGACGTTCAGGAACCCCTGCCCCGGCGGAATCAATCGCGTAAAGTCGCCCGGAATTGTGAAGGACGTCTGCGCTCCGGAAGCGCGGCAGGTGAAGGTCATGTTCAGCGACGCGTGGCTCGATCCACCGATGATGTAGACGAAGCCGCCGGATGCAGTACCGCTCCAGTTGACGGTGAGCGGCTCTCCGATGATGATGGCCGACAACGTCGCCTGTTCAGCCCACTGAAAATCCGCCAGCGCGGGCGTATCAAACGTCAGGTTGAACGCCGGCACCTGTGCGCCGGCGCCATTCGTCAATGAACCAGGCCCGCTGAAATCCAGAGGGCTGCGGCCTTGAATGAACGCACCATATCCTCCGAAACCGTCGCGCGGAAACTGGAACGTGTTGCCGCCCAGGGTCAGGGTGACGGCGGCGCCGGCGTCGAGAAGCGTCTGATGCAGCGGATCGTAGCCGCTCGTGTTGTCGGTCTGGTCGGCGCTGCAAGTTCCCGGCGCGATGCTGCCCAGATGATTCACCGTCTCGGCATTGTTGTAATACGCGTCCTCGGTCCGGACAAAAGTCATGTGCAGAAAGTCGGCGGCGCCGATCGACCCGGCGGCGTTGCGGTTGAAGTTGCGCTCCAACAGCATCAATCCGGTGACCACGTGATCCTTCCCGGCGACGCTCAGCGAGCGAATGCCGAGAACGCCGGAGCATGGCGCGCCGTCGCGAGTAATCGGTATCGTCGTGACGTTGCTGATGAACGGCTCGCGTACGCTCTTGAAGTACATGGGCACATAGCATCCCTCGGGCGCATCCTCGGGCACGCGCAGGTTCACTTGATCCAGGCCCGTGCAGCACGGTGAACGGCCGTGATACGTGATCTGGCTCTGTTGCGCTCCCAGCCAAGCCGTCAGGTCGCTGTCCAGGTTCCCGGCGTTCGGCGGCTGGCTCTCGTCGCCGCTCACCGGCCCGAAGCCGTCCGCCCAGATGACAAGTTCCTGGCCGGGCTTCGCCGGAGCCGTGACCGTAATCAAAGCGCCGGCAAGCGCGTCGGTCGCGATCCCAGGACCATTGCCGTCCTGCGGCCAGGTGTAAACGCCGAGATTGCCGCGCACGATTGTCACATCGATCGTTGCGCTGGTCTGCCCGTTGTACGTCACACTGAGTTGCGCGGTTCCCAATGGAGTGGCCGAGGGGACGATGAACGCGATCTGGCGATCCAGCGTGTAGACCATCAGTCCATCGACCGTCACGCTGCCGGACACGATCCTCACCGATGTTCCCGCGAGTTCTTTCTGAAGCGGATAGGCGGCCGCTTGTTCGAGCACGGCAGGTCCCAGGCCCGACCCTTTCGCCACGGCGAGAGATCCCTGAGCGATGCCGGAGAACGCGAATGGCGCGACTCGCAGACTGGCGGCGTGCAACACCGAGTCGACCACCGGCTGGCTCCAGGCCGCAAAATCCAATAGCAGCCCAGCCGCGACACAAGCCAGAGATCCCCGCATGCGAAGGATTCTAACGCCCGCGCCTTCAGAAAAAAATCACCGCGATCTTAAATTCGAATCAAGGCAACCCAATGGATTTTTCCAGCCGGCGAAACCGCTTTTCTCCTCGCAAGCAGTCGAACAGCGGATCGATTCCCAGGTAGGCTACATGACTCGATCGCTCGCCGAGGGCCAGCTCCAGGCAATCGATGGAGGGACCGGTCTCTCGCAATCCGAGATGCACCAGCGCACGATCGAAGGCCCGGGGATTCGAGAGCGCGTTGTGAGCGGCTGAAGCGCGATCGCTCACTGCCATGGTGTAACCCAAGACGGCGCGGTAGTAATCCGACCGGTCGCCCGCAAACGCCACGGCGCGCCGCAAGCAGCTCACCGCTTCGTCCGATTTTCCGAGAGCGACGAACGCCAGGCCCAAGGGGAGGTAGGCGAGAGGATAGTGTTCGTCGAGCGCCAGCGTTCCGCGCAGGTGCTGGATGGCGTCCGAATAGCGCCGGCTGAAATACAACATCAGTCCGGCATTCGCGCTGACGAACGAGGACACCGGATCCAACTCCAGCGCGCGACCCACCTCGGCATCCGCTTGGGCCACGCGTCCGGAGGCACGCAGCAGCCAGGCGTAGTACACGCGCGGTGTGGCAACGGCCCGGTCGATCGCAATCGCGGCGCGCAGAAATCGCTCGGCCTCGGTCCAGTTCCAATCGCGGCGCCACGCAACCATTCCCGAGACGGCCATTGCCAGGGCGCAATCCGGCGATTCCGCGAGCGCTCGGCCGGCGGCGGCCTTCGCTCGATCCAGAGCCTCGGCGGGCGGCATGCAGCTCAACACATCGTCGCCCAGCAGCAGATACGTTTCGGCCAGCCCGGCCCAACTGTCGGCGTGTCCCGGATCGCGCGCCACGGCGCCGGAATAGCAGTCCAGCGCGCGTTCCAGCGAAACAGCGGTGGTGCGATTCCAGAAGTGACGGCCCAGACGGCAGGCGCGTTCCACGGCCGGATCCGCGCGCCGCCGGGCCGTAGCTTTCCGGCGCTCGCGAAACCGATAACCGCGCTTCGGGACTACTTCAATCCAACGCGCTCCGATCACGCGCCGCAGCCGCGCCACGGCGTTGTTCAGGCTGTTGTCGTGGTCGACGAAAGTGCCGGCCGGCCAGACTTGCCGCGCCAGCTCGGCGCGCT
Organism: Terriglobia bacterium; assembly: GCA_963792065.1. GTDB lineage: Bacteria > Acidobacteriota > Terriglobia > Bryobacterales > Bryobacteraceae > Palsa-89. The sequence goes on along the minus strand of CAWBUU010000001.1, from coordinate 1,783,641 downwards.
CCATCAATTCGTTCGGCCGAGAGACCAGCAACACAAGAAGACGCGCCAGAACCGGTTGAAGCGGGATCCGCGTTCCTCGACGCCAAAGCTCACCCGTAACCAAGTCGAATCGAAACTCGCCGAATCGCCGTAAGCTCGCAGTGTATCACCCGCGCGGCGCCGCCTTGCTAGACAAAGAAGAACTGTCGGCGGAGATTCATCGGTTGTCAGCGCCCGCGTCTCGTGATACGTTCAATTCGGACGAAAATAATCTTTGAAATGGAGGGCATGGGATGAACCGCAACACCTGCATGGTCGCGCTGCTCGCAGTTACGCTCGCCGGTTTGGAAAGTTGCTCGAGCAAGCCGCCGGCCAGCGAATCCAAGAAAGCTTCGCGTGTGCCGGACAAGGTCCAGGGAAAGGCCCAGGTTAATTTGGAATCCACCCCGACCGAAGCTGCGATGAACGCAGGCGGACCTACTGTCTACCTGGTGGACGGCATGCAGCGCGTCCGCCTGTTCTTCAATACCGCCGCTGAAGTGGTTCCCGCCAAGGAGTATGTCGCCGAGGGCATCCTCGCGCAAAAGGCCATCGACGAGATCGGGGATCCCGACGCTGGCAAGAGCGGCTATCCGCTCCCGTCCAGTTGCGCGAGCGTCGTCAGAATGGCCTGGAGCAACCTGGCTTTTGATATTGCCGACGGCTATTCCGAAACCCTTTGCGCCAAGTTGAAGCGGTATCCTGCCAGGCCGGTATTGCTGGTCACGCGCCTGGAACCCGTCGCGTCTGAGAAAGGCGCCGATTCCGCGCAACCGAAGAAAGACGCGGAGAAGGACGTGCCCGAAATCTCAGTTCCGGGCGATAAACAAAACGCTACTCTGATCGAAGGCGCGGCCGTGCAAAAGGCGCCCCTTTGGGATCCGGTGGGAGGCGCCGTTCAGTGCAAAGTGGTCATCAATCCGGAAGGAAAGGTCTCCGATCTCGAAACCGGGAATCAACTCTGCGAGGCGGTGCCGTGGGAAAAGTTTCGCTATCAGCCTCCGGTCCAGCGCGGCCGCCCCGTCAAAGTCAGAACCGAAGTTGAAGTGCGCTTCGAACCGCGAAAGTAAAGCGCCTGCCGGTTGTGAAAGCTGGGCCGGTCTGCCGCGTCGATGACCTCGCTAAGATAGGAAGGTGAGCGGCGAAAGTTTCCGGCTCAAGCGCAATCACACGTGGAAGTGTAAACCCGGCCATTCGATTTGCGTGCTCGATCGCGGTTTGGTGCGGTTCGAATATCCAAGCGACTGGATCGTCGAGCCGGATGCGGGGGCGGTGTACCTTCACGACCGGGCGCCATCGGTTGAAAGCTGCGATCTGGGCGTGTCGATCTTCCCCGTGCCCGCCGCGCATATTCAGAATTTGAATCTCGACGATACGCTGCGATCCACGCTGCGCGACGAGCGGACGCCGTATCAGGAATCGGAAATTCACCACCACGCCGATGGCGATCATGAGATTGTCTGGCTGGAACAGAAATATGTGGAAGCCGAGCACAAACGCGACGCACGTTTCCGCGTGGCCCTGGTGCGTGGGCCGATATTTTGTCTGATTTCGATGAATTACTGGGCAAACCGCGCCGCTGGACTGGAGCGGGTTTGGGACGAAGTGTTGCGGACGCTGGTTTTTGGAGACCAAATCGACGATCCCACGGCCGGCCCGATGGTGCAATGAGGCAGCGGCAAGTCTGGAGGGAGGCGGCTATTTCTTTTCATGCGTCTGCTTGCGTAGCAGCTCCTCTTGCTTCCTTAGCTCCGGCGTGAACTCTGGACCAAAGTCCTCGGCCTCGAAAACCTGGCGGACTTCGATCTCAAACTCCCCGCGGCCGTCAATCGCAGGCCAGCGCTTCACACACTCGATCGCTTCTTCTCTGGACTTGACTTGAAACATCGAGAAGCCCGCGATCAGTTCCTTGGTCTCGGCGAACGGCCCGTCGACCACCGTCGGCTTGCCGCCCGAGAATTTGACACGCGCTCCCTTCGAGCTGGGCTGCAGTCCTTCGCCTTGCAGCATGATGCCGGCCTTCACCAGCTCTTCGTTGTACTTCATCATGGCCGCGAGGAGTTGCTCGTCCGGCAGCACGCCCGCTTCGGTATCGTTGTCAGCTCTTCGGATGATCATGAATCGCATTGTTGTCCTCTCCTTCGACTATGAAGCCGGTCCGATTGGTCTCGACGCCTGGAGCGCGCTTCTAATTGTTAGTCGAACGACGGGCCGCCGGATCGACTGGTTGCGCGAGATTTTTCTCACCCGTGGCACTCCTGCTACAATCAGCCCTGGCAATGTTTCAGAAAGTCTTAGTCGCCAACCGGGGCGAGATCGCGGTGCGCGTCATCCGGGCGCTGCGGGAGATGAACATCGCGAGCGTCGCGGTATTTTCTGACGCCGATCGCGGCGCGCTGCATGTCCGGTTGGCGGACGAGGCCGAGCACATCGGGCCTTCGCCGTCGTCAGAGAGCTACCTCAGTATCGACCGCATCCTCGATGCGGCGAAGAAGCACGGCGCCGAAGCGATCCATCCCGGCTACGGATTCTTGAGCGAGAACGCGACGTTCGCCGACGAATGCGCAAACGCGGGCCTGGTGTTCATCGGACCGCCGGCCGATGCGATCCGGCGGCTCGGTTCGAAAACAGCCGCGCGCATTCTCGCCAAAGAAGCCGGCGCGCCGGTCGTGCCGGGCAGCGAAGAGGCAGCCGGTCACATCGATCAGGCCCGCGAAGTCGCGCGGCAACTCGGCTACCCCGTGCTGCTCAAGGCGGCAGCCGGCGGCGGCGGCAAGGGCATGCGGCGCGTCGATCGGGAGAGCGATCTCGAAGCGGCTATTCGCGACGCCTCGAGCGAAGCCGACCGCGCGTTTCGATCGAGCGAAGTCTACATCGAAAAGCTGATCGACCGGCCGCGACACATCGAGATCCAGATTGCGGGCGACCGAGCGGGCAACCTGGTGCATCTCGGCGAACGCGAATGCTCGCTGCAGCGTCGCCATCAGAAGATTGTCGAAGAGTGCCCGTCTCCGCTGGTTGCGAGCAAGCCGGAGATGCGGGCCGCGATGGGCGAAGCGGCGCTGCGAATCGCACGCGCGGCCGGCTACTACAGCCTCGGCACGGTCGAGTTTCTCGCCGACCAAGCCGGCAACTTCTACTTCCTCGAAGTGAACACGCGCCTGCAGGTGGAGCATCCGGTGACCGAGCTCGTCACCGGCCTCGATCTGGTTCACTTGCAATTGCGCATCGCGGCCGGTGAACCGCTCGCGTTCACGCAAGCCGACGTGCGATGGAACGGCTGGGCCATGGAATGCCGCGTGGTCGCCGAGGATCCCGAGAACAATTTTTTTCCTTCCCCCGGCAGGATCGTGCAGCTTCGCGAGCCTTCGGGCCCAGGTATCCGGCTAGATTCCGGCGTCTATCCCGGCTGGACTGTGCCGCTCGACTACGATTCGCTGCTCGCAAAACTGGTCGCCTTTGCGCCCGATCGCATCGGCGCGATCCAGCGGCTGCTCCGCGCGCTTTCCGAATATTCGATCCTGGGCGTCGAAACCAACCTGGCGTTCTTCCGCGAGATTCTGGAAGACGCCGAGTTCCGCGAGGGCCGCCTGCATACCGGATTCGTCGCCGACCTGATGGCGCGTCGCAAACCGAAGCCGCAGCCGCCGAATGAATTGGAACTTGCGGCGGCGCTCGCGGCAGCCGCTGCGGCAGGCTCCACCAACGGCGCAGCGGATTCCGCCAAAGCGAAGCGCGGGACCAGCAACTGGCTCATCGAGGGCCGCGGACAAATGCTGCGATGAAGTGGCAAGTGCTGGTGGATGGCCGCCCGGTCGAGATCACGAAAGAACAACTCGCCGACGCACGCCAGGTTGAACCCGGCGTCTTTTCGCTGCTGATCGGCGGCAAGAGCTTCGAAGTTCGCGTGCTGCCCGACTCGCAGGCGTCCACCGTGGTGGCCGGCGGCCTCCGCTTCGCCGTCGAGGTTCGCGATCCGCGCAACGCTAGTCGAGGCTCGCGCGGCGCGCTGACCAGCGGACGCCAGAAGGTGGTCGCGCCGATGCCGGGCAAAGTGATCCGCGTTCTGGTGCAAAAGGGCCACGCCGTCGAACCCGGCCAGGGCCTGGTAGTCGTCGAGGCCATGAAGATGCAGAACGAGATGAAGGCCTCGCATTCCGGCCACGTCACCGAGGTGCGCGTGCACGACGGCGACACCGTGGGCGCTGGCGACACCCTCGTCGTGTTGGAATAATAGTAGTTGCCCCTCAGCGTCAAAACCCACGGAAGCCGCGTGTCGGAGATTCTGGCTCTCGACCAGGACGGGAATCGCTGCATGCCCCTGGTGGCCGGCGGATGTTCGTCGAAAGAAGTGCACGCCCTGCTCGCGAAACAGAAAGCTTCAGATTTGTTTCCCGGCGCTCGCGCACCCGAAGCCGCGCTGGGCGGCCTCTGGCTGTACTTTTCCTGTTTCAGCGAGTGTCACGAAATCGTGCAGGACATCGCCACACCCGAGGGCAGTTTCTGGCACGCCATCGCGCACCGGCAGGAGCCCGACGCCGGAAATTCCGCGTACTGGTTCCGGCAAGTCGGCTCGCACCCGGTGTTCAGCGATTTGCGCGACCGTGCCGTTGAGATCGCGCAACGCTATCCCGCTGCTGGATTCCGCACCGGCAGCCGCTGGGATCCGTTCGCATTCATCGAGTTTACGGAACGCGCGCGCCAGCATCCGGGATCGGACACCGAACGCGCCGCGCTCGAGATCCAACGCGCCGAGTGGCAGCTTCTGTTCGACTATTGCGCGAGGTCCGGTTCGTGAGCCGCGGCCGGGGCGCAGCGATCGTGGTTGTGTTGGCCGGAGCCGCCACCACGGCGTGGATCATCTCCAAGCGCAACGCGCCGCCACAGGTGGAATTCACCAAGGTAACTCGCGAGACGATCACTAGCCCCCTTTCCACCAACGGCAAAGTGGAACCTATCGAGTGGATGCCGGCGCGCGCCCAACGGTCCGGCGTTATCAGCCGTGTGCTGATCCACAAAGGGCAGCAAGTCGCGACAGGCCAGCCGCTGGTGGAGCTGGACACACGCGTCGCGAACGCCGACCTGGCCAAAGCCGAGGCCGCGATCCAGCAAGCCAGGACCGAGCAACGCGTAATCGACGAAGGCGGCCGCCTCGCCGAACGCCAACAGGTAGACGCCGATCTGGCACGGGCGAGACTCGATCTGGAAGCAGCCCAGAAGCAATACCAGGCGCTCGAGCGTCTGGTAGCCAAGCAGGCCGCCACGCGCCTGGATCTCGACAACACGCGCCAGCAGGTCGACCAGTTGAAGCTGCGCATCCAGGCGCTCGAAGCGCACAAGGGCGCACTGGTAACCGGCGCCGACAAGGAGATCGCCAAAGCGAAGCTCGAAGAAGCGCAGTCGGCCGCGCAGATCGCCCGGGCCGCGCTCGAACTGAGTGTCGTCAACGCGCCGATGGATGGAACCGTTTATGACTTTGACCTCAAGCAAGGCGCGTTCGTCAATCCGGGCGACCTGATCGCGCACATCGGCAAGCTCGCCCGCGTGCGCGTCAAAGTCTTTGTAGACGAGCCCGATCTCGGCAAAGTCAGGATCGGCGAGCCTGTGACCATCACCTGGGACGGCAAGGCCGGCCATCAATGGAAAGGCACAGTGGACCGGCTGCCGACGCAGGTGGTTCCTCTCGGGACGCGCCAGGTAGGCGAGGTCGGCTGCGTGATCGAAAACCCGGATCGCGATCTGCTTCCGAACGCCAACATCACCGCCGATATCCAGGCCACCGAGATTCCCGGCGCGCTGGTGCTTCCCAAAGAAGTAGTGCGGCGGCAGGGTGCCGACACCGGCGTGTTTGTGCTGGCCGGAGATCACGTGGAGTGGCGCAAAGTCACCTTGGGGCTATCCAGCTACACCAAGTCGCAAGTGCTTTCGGCGTTGAACGAAGGCGATGCGGTGGCGCGGCCGACCGAGAAGCCGCTCAAGAACGGCGAGCGGGTGGCGCCGGTGTTTCAATGACGACGTTGCGCCGGACGGGGTGCATCGGCTCGATCGGCAGCCCGAGTTGACGCCAGGTTTCGATGCCGCCTTTGAGCGGCCGCACACGCAACACTCCCTTTCGCAGAAGTTGCAGCGCCGCACGGGCGCTCGAGGCTTCGTTTGGTCAAGAACAATAGAGAATCACTTCTTTGTCGCGCGGTATTTCGGCGTGGCGCGTTTCGAGCTCGCCCATGTCGATCCAGAGCGCGCCGGGAAGCTTGACGGCGTCGTCCGCCAGTTCGATGCCGTGGCGTAGGTCCACCACGACGACGTCGCTGCCCGATGCGAGCATGCTGGAAAGCTCTTCGGCCGTCACGCGGGCTACGCGCAGATCGCGGATGAAACGGCGGCGCTGATAATATTTCCATGCAACGTAGGCGGCCAAGACGAGTGCGAGGATTAGCAGTAGCCACGATCCTAAGCTGCTCGCGTGCTCGGCGGCGCGCTCGAGTTGATTGCGAAAGACCAGTCCGGTGGCGAGATATGCACCGCTCCAGATCGCGGCGCCGGCGGCGTCGGCGGCCAAGTACTTCGCAAGCGGCATTCGCGTCAGCCCTGCCAGCGGCGCTGCGGCCGCGTTCAAACCAGGAACGAACTTCGCAAACAGCAGCGCCAGCGCGCCGAACCGGCTGAACAGGCCCTTGGTGTTGCTGACGCACGAATCCGGCTCCAGCGAAACGCGGCACAGCAGGTTGAGAATCGAGTGCCCGCGCACGCGGCCGAGACTGAACCACATCAGGTCGCTCACCAGACACGCGAAGACCGCCAACGCGAGCGCAGTCCAGAACGAGAAATCGCCCAAGCCTGCCAGCGCCCCCATCGCGAGCAGCACCGGCACCGCGGGAATCGGCAGACCGATCTGCTCGACGAACACGTTCGCGAGCAGCACCCAGTAGCCGTGCCGCAGCAGGAATGGGATGACATGGTGCATTGACTCAATTGTAGGATGCAGGCCCGGCGCGGAAGATTCAAAACGGGGCGCAGGTTTTGGTTGGGCGCTATAATGCCGGTTTGAAGTACTCTCTTCTGTTGCTCATCTTAGCGGCTGGAGCCTTTGCGCAAACGTACGACCTCGTCATCCGCAACGGCCACATCATCGATGGCACCGGCTCGCCCTGGTATTCGGGCGACATCGCGATTCAGGGCGGACGTATCGCCGCCATTGGCCGCATCGCAGAGGCCGACGCTCGACGCAGCATCGACGCGCGCGGGATGACGGTGGCGCCTGGGTTCATCGACATGCTCGGCCAGTCCGAGCTGACCATCCTGGTGAATCCTCACCTGCCGTCGAAAATCTACCAAGGCATCACCACCGAGATCACCGGCGAAGGCAATTCGATCGCGCCACTCAACGACGCGATGATTCGCGCCGATCGCGCCGGCTACGATCATTTCCACATCCAGCCCGACTGGACCACGTTCCGCCAGTATTTCACGCGCCTCGAAAAGCAAGGCATGGGGATCAACCTGGCGAGCTACGTCGGCGCAACGTCAGTGCGTCGCATGGTAATCGGCGACGCGGATCGTGCACCAACGCCGAGCGAGCTCGAGCGCATGAAGCAACTGGTGCGCGACGCGATGCACGACGGAGCCGTCGGTCTGTCGACGTCGCTGCAATACGCCCCCGCTCCGTACGCCAGCACCGAAGAGCTGATCGCGCTGGCGTCCGAGAGCGCCAAGCTGGGCGGCATCTACGCCACACACATGCGCGCCGAAGGCGACGCCATCGGCCCGGCGCTCGACGAAGTGATTCGCATCGCGCGAGAAGCGGGCACGCCCGCTGAAATATGGCATCTGAAGGCGGCTGGAAAGCCCAACTGGGGACGCATGCCCGAGATCGTCGCTCGCATCGAAAAAGCCCGCGCCTCCGGCCTCGACATCACCGCCGACACCTACGCCTATCCAGCCTGGTTCAACAGCTTTTCGGCGTTCATTCCGCCCTGGGCGCACGATGGCGGCGACGCCAAGATGATCGAGCGCCTGAAGGACCAGGCCATGCGCGCACGGATCCGCAAAGACATGCAGACGCCCAGCACCGAGTGGGACAACGAGTGGCTGGAGGTGCCCGGCCCCGAAGGGATCCTGATCGGCGCGGTTCACAATCCGAAGCTGATGCCGCTGCAAGGCAAGACCGTCGCCGACATCGCCAAGCTCTGGAACAAAGACCCGATCGACACCGTGTTCGATCTGCTGATCGAAGACGACGCGTTCACCTCTGTCGCGGTGTTCGCCATGTCGGATCCCGACGTCGCGCTCGCGCTCCAGCAGGCCTGGGTTTCCATCTGCAACGATTCGCAAGGCACCGCGCCGGACGGCCTGCTGGGCAGCGCGCATCCGCATCCGCGCGCCTATGGAACGTTCCCGCGCATCCTGCGCAAGTACGTGCGCGAAGAACACAAGCTGAGCCTCGAGGACGCGATCCGCAAGTTCAGCGCACTGCCGGCGCAACGCCTGCGCCTCACCGATCGCGGCGTGCTGAAGAAAGGCATGTGGGCCGACATAGTGATTTTCGATCCCGCCACCATCACCGACCGCGCCACGTTCGAGAAACCCAATCAGCTTTCAGACGGTATCGAGTTCGCGTTGGTGAACGGAGTGCCGGTGATTGAGAACGGCAAGCAGACTAGTGCGCTTCCGGGCAAAGTGTTGCGCGGCCCGGCCTATATCCCGTAGGGGATATCTCCGAAAATTCGTAGAAAACCGCGGCGAGATGTTTTATACTGGCTGCGGGGACCGTTTGTGCGGCGACCCCCGCAGTTCGCGACCGTTACCGGCGTTTCCGCCGGATGACGATCGTTACTGATACCGTGCCTGCCAGAAGCAGCACGATTTCGACCAGTATGAGGATCATAACTTGGTCCTCCTCTCTGCTCCTGATGTGGAAGGTCCGGCCTATCACCAATGGGATGTCCGGGCTTTCCCGTTCGGAGCTCTGGTACTCCTCGCAGGAACCCACTCTTCCACGGAACAAAAAGATCGCTCAAACACCAGTAGTGTGCGATCAGTGTTAGTTGCTCTCGGGTACGATAGAGGAATCTCCATGACTCGCGTGCTCGGATTGGCTCTTCTGATTTGCGCGGCAGCGTGCGCGCAGGTCGCGACGTTTTCGATCGTGGCCTACGACCCCGTGAACGCCGAGTGGGGCGTCGCCGTCGCTTCGCGCTATTTCTCGGTCGGCTCCGTTGTGCCTTGGGCCGAAGCAGGCGTCGGCGCGATCGCGACACAGGCCAACGTCAACGTTGGCTACGGACCGCGCGGCCTCGAATTGCTCCGCCAGGGCCGCACCGCCAAGCAAGTGCTCGATCAAGTGCTGGCCGAAGACAAGTTCGAAGGCAAGGACGGCCGGCAAGTCGCGATCGTCGACGCCAAGGGTAACATCGCAACCTACACTGGACCCAACGCGCCCAACTGGGCGGGCGATCGGCAAGGCAAGACCTGGTCGGCGCAGGGCAACATTCTGGTAGGGCCGCAAGTTGTCGAGTCGATGGGCCGCGCCTTCGACGCAACACCCGGCGAGCTGGCCGAAAAACTCTACGCCGCCGTCAAGGCCGGTGACGACTCGGGCGGCGACTCGCGCGGCAAGCAGTCCGCGTCCATGCTGGTGGTGCGCAAGCAAGGCGGCCGCAACATCAATAACGATCGCACCATCTACATCAACGTCGACGACAACCCGGCGCCGCTGGTCGAGCTGCGCCGCTTGCTCGATCTGAATCTCGGCTATCTTTATCAGGATCGGGCCGCCAAACTGCTCGGCGCGGGCAAAGTGAAAGACGCGCGCGATGCCGCCACCCGCGTCGTCCGTTACTGGCCGAAGCGAGTCGAGGCGCACCTGAACCTCGGGCTGCTCGACTACGCAACCGGCGACAAATCCGAAGCGCTCTCGGAACTTCGCACCGCCCGTTCGCTCTCAGCCGACGGATTCCGCCGCGTGTTCGACGCCTCCGCCGGGCGTCCGCCATTCAAAGCCATCCTGAGCGATCAGGAATTTCTCAAGCAGCTATTTCCGGAGTGAACTAAGCATGCAGAACAACCGACGCAAGATTGTCAAGGCCGCAGCCGGAGCGCTCGCAGCCGCGGGCGCACTGAAAGCGCAATCGTCATCGGAGAAGAAGGTACACACGCTGGGGCCCAAGCCAACCGCCACGCCGCTGTTTTCGAGCGCCATCTCTTACGGCAATTTGCTGTTCCTCGCCGGCAAGGTCGCGCGCATCAACGGCGACATCAAGGCACAGACCAAGCGCATCCTCGACGACATGGAGAAGGAACTCGCCAACGCAGGTTCGTCGATGGAGAAGGTCCTGAAGGTCACCGTCTACCTGAACAGCATCCAGGATTTCGCCGGGATGAACGAAGTCTACCTCGGCCGCTTCGGCGAAAATCCACCGGTTCGATCCACGGTTGCCGCCGCGGCGCTGGTTGGCGGAGCGCTGGTCGAGATCGACGCGATCGCCTGCATCTGAACGTGCGGAAGCCGAAGAAGTTCGATCAGGAAAAGGGCGTGCGCCGCCTCGCTCGCGAACGTGTAGGCGCCGTGCCTGCACCCAAAGTGATCCTGCCCAAGACTCGCCGCAAAAAGCCCAAGCACAAGAAGCCGCCCGGAGCTGAAGTCGCGAACGAATAGCCCGGAACTTCAGGAACTAGCCGTGGGACCGAACATCGTTCCCACCACCCGGAACAGCAGCGGCAGCAACCAGGCCGGCGTCAGAGCGAAGAAAGCTTTCCCCACCGACGACTTGGCCAGGGCGGCCAGCGCCAGCGTCAGGATGATCAGATACCAGATCTCGAATATCGAGAAGAAATTCACTAGCGCCAGCAGCGGCCCATGAATGTTCTGCAGAAAGATGTCGACTCCAAAGGGCGGCGTCATTTGCTCGGGAGATTGAATCTCGTCGCCTTTGGTCCGCACTACCACGTAGACGGCGACGGTCTGCAGCGCTGTGATCAGTGAGCACGCCGCCATGAGCGAGAATACATTGCGAAACTTCGCCTTGAGGCCGACGACCGAGCCGGTCACGCTTACCAGCCAGGCCATCACGATCGTCATTAGAATGACTATGACAGGCGTCACGACGAAAGTGAACTGCGCGAACATGTGCGCGATCTGCTGCGCGCGCTCAGCCCGCTCCGGCGGAACACCCTGCTGCGCGAACTGTTGGGCCATCCGGGAGTCGATCAACTGCATCGTGTACGGCAGCATGAGGTAGCCGAACACTCCGTAGATAACCGCGAGCGAGATGACCGGCCACAGCCAGAACAATTTCGCCGGGACCGCCCTGGCAAGCCCTTTCGGATCGACGAACGCGTTCAGCATCCCGGCCATGCCGGTGCCTACACTCGGAGCTGCCGCTGCCGGAACGCTCGCTTGCGTCATGATTGCACCTCTATAAGATGTCGGAGACTCCAACCACTCTATACCGTTTCGGAGCGCTGCGGGTTCATAATACGAGGTTGATCCCCGATGAGCAGCCCGAAGCCGAGCAGCCGGGGTCGGAGTCCCAGCGCGGACGGAAGTTCTACATCGCTTTGGCGTGCTACGCCGCGATCGCTCTGCTGGCCGGCTTGACGCTGGAGGGCAACTTCCGTCTGGTGGTCTGGATACTTCTCGGCTACTTAGCCTTCCGCACGTATCTCCACACTCTCAGAAAGCCTTAGTCCCTGCAGGAGACAACCAATCGGCCGATAGGTGAAGAAGGAGCGGAACTCGCCTCGCGTTCCATTTTGGAACGAAAGTACCGAATCGGAATCCGCGCGATAGCCGATCGGTTCCATTACGAGATTCCGCTGGGAGCAGTACGCGCTAAGTACTCGGCCGTAGACCTTAACCTCCGGCCCACCGAGCCAACCGCCATGTCGTTGAACCTCGGGAGTTATCGGCTGCGCTCCTAAAGCGAATCACCCATCCGGTGCGCAGCAGTTTCCCTATGGTCCCTGGTGTGGCGAGTGGCTTGCACTTAGCCAGTGCGACGGTCGAACAAAAGGCCGCGCCAATCAGAGGGGAAAAGGGACATCGATGAAAACGAAAACAGCCAGCCACGCCGCGAGAAACACCAACCAAGCCGCGAGAACCGCCCGCCGCGATCGCATCGTGCTCGAGCATCTTCCGCTGGTCAAAGCCATCGCCGTGCGCGTGCATGAGAATCTTCCCGTGCACGTGGATCTTGACGACCTGGTGCACGCCGGAGTGCTCGGCCTGTTCGATGCCGCTTCGAAATTCAATCCCGAGAAGCAAGTCGCGTTTTCGAGCTACGCCAAGCATCGCATCAAGGGCGCCATTCTCGACAGCCTGCGGCAACTGGATTGGGCCTCGCGCGACCTGCGCCGCCGTCACAAACAAGTGGAAGCCGCCACGCGCGAGCTTTCGGCCACGCTGCAGCGCACTCCCACCGAGTCCGAGATCGCCGAGAAGCTGGGCTTCGACGTGGATCGCTGGCGACAGATGATGGTGGACCTGCGCAGCGTCGGATTGATCTCCGCTTCAACGCGCACCTCCGAGCATGACGACCTGCCCGCTCCCGATTTTCCCAGCAAGCCCGACACCCAGCCCGACAACATGTGTTCGCGCGAGCAGATGCGCTCGGTTCTGGGCGTCGCGATGAAGACGCTGCCGGAGCGTTACCAGAAAGTGGTCTTCTTGTACTACACGAACGAAATGACCATGAAGGAAATCGGCGGCATCCTGGGCATCAACGAAAGCCGCGTTTCCCAGATCCACAAGTCCGCGCTCGAGAAGATGCAGGTGGCGCTGCAGGCCAACGGCATCAGCTCCGTCCACGCGTTCTAAGACGTGGCTATCTTCGGCGTGCCTTGATTTCGATCGGCGTCCCTTCGAACCCGAACCTCTTTCGCAGTTGATTGATCAGGTACCGCTCGGTCGAAAAGTGCAGGTCCTTCCCCTTGTCGGTGAAGACCACGAATGTCGGCGGCCGCATCGACGACTGCGTCATGTAGTAGATCTTCATGTCCTGGCTCGAACTCGATCTGCTCGACGAACCGATTCAGCTCACCGGTCGTGATTCGCTTCGACGCCGAGTTGTAGGCGTCGCGAATCATTCCGAACAGCCGCGGCACGCCCGCGCCGGTCTTGGCCGAGACGAACGCGATGGGCGCGTATTCCAGAAATTTCAGCTCGTCGCGAATCGACTCGGTGAACGCGCGCTTCCCCTTCTCGCCCTTCATGTCCCACTTGTTGACGCACAGGATCATCGCGCGCCCCTCCTCGTGCGCGTAGCCCGCGATGGTCGCGTCGAGGCCGAGCACGCCTTCGGTCGCGTCCAACACCAATACCGCCACGTTGGCCATGCGAAGATGCCGCCGCGCCATCACCACGCTCAGCTTCTCGGCCATTAACTTGGTCTTGCCTTTGCGCCGGATGCCCGCCGTATCGACGAAAGCGAACTAGACCCCGTTGCGCTCCACCAGTTCATCGACTGCGTCGCGCGTCGTACCGGCCACCGGCGACACGATCGCGCGTTCGGCGCCCACCAGCGCATTCAGCAGCGTCGACTTGCCGACGTTCGGCCGCCCGATGATCGCGACCTTGATCGCCCGCGCCTCCCCCTCCACCGGTTCCGCCTTCGCGCCGGCCGCGAACCCCTCGGTCACGTGCTCCAGCAGTTCGTCCAGGCCGATGCGATGCTCGGACGAAATCGGAAACAGATCGTGAAAGCCGAGCGCGTGAAACTCGGCCGCCAGATTCTCGCGCTTCGTGCTGTCGATCTTGTTCACCGCGAGCGACAACCGGCTTGCCCAGCCGGCGCAGCATCTGAGCCAGGTCGCGGTCGCCGCCGGTAATCTCGGTGCGGCCGTCGATCAGAAAGATAATGTGCGCGGCTCGATCCAGCGCCACCCGCGCCTGCTTCAAGATCTCGCTCGGAATCAGCTCGGAGTCGTTCGGAATGATGCCGCCGGTGTCCACCAGCTCAAACCGGCGCCCGCGATACTCCGCTTCGCCGTGAATGCGGTCGCGCGTAATGCCCGGCTCGTCGCCGACGATGGAGCGCCGCTGCCCGGTGAGCGCGTTGAACAGCGTCGACTTCCCCACGTTGGGACGTCCGACGATCACGACTACCGGGAGCGCCGCCTGCGCGGCCGAATCATCTGGGCGTGCGACCATAGAAGGGAAGATGCAACCTGAAGTCTCCACACTCGATCATAGCGAAGCGACGACGCCGCTCAACTCCGCCACTCGCAATATCGCCATCATCGCGCACGTCGATCACGGCAAAACCACGCTGGTGGACGCCATGCTCCGGCAGAGCGGAATTTTCCGCGACAACGAGCAGGTGGCCGACCGCGTGATGGACTCGAACGAGCTCGAGCGCGAGCGCGGCATCACCATTCTCGCCAAGACCACCGGCGTGCGCTACGGCGGCGTCAAGATCAACATCGTCGACACGCCCGGCCACAGCGATTTCGGCGGCGAAGTGGAGCGCGCGCTGATGATCGTCGACGGCGTCATGCTGCTGGTGGACGCCAGCGAAGGCCCGCTGCCGCAGACCCGATATGTGCTCATGAAAGCGCTCGAGGCGAAGCTCCCGCCGATCGTCGTGATCAACAAAATCGACCGCTCCGACGCGCGCATCCAGGAAGTGCTGAACGAAATTTACGACCTGTTCATCGACCTCGATGCCGTCGAGGACCAGTTGGATTTTCCGGTAATCTACACCAACGCGAAGGCCGGCATCGCCAAGCTAGCGCCCGATGACGATTCGAGCGATCTGCGCCCGATGTTTGAGACCATTCTCAAGTACATTCCATCGCCGGCGGGCGATCCGGAATCGGTGCTGCAGCTACTGGTCGCGAATCTCGACTACAGCGACTACCTCGGGCGCATCGCGATCGGCCGCGTGTTCTCTGGCGTGCTGAAGCGCGGCGACGAAGTTTCGATCGCGAAGCTGGACGGCTCGTACCACAACACGCGCATCACCAAGCTCTATTCGTTCGAGGGCTTGAAGCGCGTCGACGAAACTATCGGGCGGCCGGGCGACATCCTGGCGATCGCGGGCGTCGAAGGCATCACCATCGGCGACACAGTCACCAGCATCGAGAATCCACAGCCGCTGGCGCGCATCCAGATCGACGAGCCGACCATCTCGATGGTGTTCACCATCAACACGTCGCCGTTCTCAGGACGCGAAGGCCAGTACGTGACGTCGCGCAATCTGCGCGACCGGCTGGACAAGGAACTGCTGACCAACGTGTCGATCCGCGTCGAAGAAGCCGGCGGTCCCGATGCGTTCAAGGTGATGGGACGCGGCGAACTGCAGCTTGCGATTCTTATCGAGATGATGCGGCGCGAGGGCTTCGAGCTGATGGTCGGCAAGCCCGAGATCCTGACGCGGACCATCGACGGCAAGCTGCATGAACCGGTGGAGCTGCTGGTGATCGACTGCCCGGAATCATTCGTCGGCGTCGTCATCGAGAAGATGGGCAGCCGCAAGGGCAAGATGGCGAAGATGGTGAACCACGGCTCGGGGCGCGTGCGCCTGGAGTTTCATGTTCCCTCGCGCGGGCTGATCGGGTTGCGCAGCGAGATGCTCACCGACACCAAAGGCACCGCCATCATGAATTCGCTGTTTCATGGCTACATCGAATGGCAGGGCGAAATTCCGACGCGCCCCACCGGATCGCTGGTGGCCGACCGGCCCGGCCGCACCACCGGCTACGCGATTTTCAATCTGCAGGAGCGCGGCGAAATCTTCATCACGCCCGGCACCGAGGTGTATGAAGGCATGATCATCGGCGAGAACGCGCGCGACGCCGACTTGAACGTCAACATCGTCAAGGAAAAGAAGCTGACCAACATGCGCGCCTCGACCGCCGACGAAGCCATTCGACTGGTCCCGCCGCGCATTCTCAACCTCGAGCAAGCCATCGAGTTCATCCGCGACGACGAGTTCGTCGAGGTGACCCCGCAATCCATCCGTCTGCGGAAGAAAGTCCTCAAAGCCAACCAACGATAGTGGCGTGCGCACTCGTGCGGGCCGCCTCGCAAAGCCAGATGCGCGCCGCGCAGGTCACCAGCCTCAAGCGCCGGGCGCATTGGAGTAGTGGCTACTGAACCTCGCCCAACGGGCGTATCCAGATGTTCCGGTAGCGCACCGGATCGCCGTGATCCTGCAACATCAGCGGACCCTTGGGTCCATGCACTACCAGTCTCGGCAGTTCTCGATGCTCGGTGCTACCCAGGATCTGCGTGTGGTTCTGCACCACGACGCCGTTGTGGAATACGGTGACGAACCCAGGCACATCGATCTTGCCGCCTTTGAACCGCGGCGCGCTGTAGACGATGTCATACTGCTGCCACTCGCCCGGCTGCCGGCATGCATTCACCAGCGGCGGCGATTGCCCGTAGATCGCTGAAGCTTGGCCATCGGCGTAGGTCAAATTGTTGAAGCAGTCCAGCACTTGCACTTCGTAGAGTCCCATCAGGAATACGCCGCTGTTACCGCGGCCTTGGCTGGCGCCCTTGGGAGGCGTGGGAGCACGCCACTCGATGTGAAGCTGGCTGTCGCCGAATTCGTCGCGCGTAAAGATGCTGCCTCCGCCACGCACCACTTCGATGTATCCGTTCTCCACTTTCCACTTCGCGGGCGCCCCGCTTGCCGTGCGCCAGGCGGCGAGACTGGTGCCATCGAACAGCACCACGGCGTCCGATGGCGGCTTGCCCGGGATCTCCGGTGTGCTGAATGTACCCGGCGCGATCACCGGCGGGCGTGGACGCGTGTCGTCGTGGACGCGCCACCTGCTTCCTGGAAGAAAGGGCGTGTCGGTGTAACCGGTGGGCGCCTTCTCTTGCGGCGCCGGCGCCGTTTGCAACGGTGGCCCGGTTGTCAATGCGATCGCAACGATTGCCAGTTTGCGCTTCATGAGCCCTCCAATTGTCAATGGATCATCGTGAGCGCCGGGGCCTTCCGTACTTCCCCTCTGCCAAGGCGCCAGTCCCGCCGGAGAGCGGCACAGGGATCAGTCTAGCTAAGTTTATCCTGAGTGCGGAAGGAAACGGAATGAATCACGACACACCCGAAGTCAACTGCTAAACGCGCCGGTCAAGTTCACTTTCCGGATCGCCGATCAACTATCCGGAAACGTTACGGATGTCTTCAGCTAGACTAGCCTCATGCGATTACTGCTCTGGCTGTTGCCTTCACTCCTGACCGCGCAGACCTATGACATCGTTCTGCAAAGCGGCCGGGTGATGGATCCCGAATCCGGCCTCGATGCCGTCCGCAGCGTCGGCATCACCGGCAACAGGATCGCCGCCGTCTCCAATCGCCGCCTGCGTGGCAAGACGGAAGTCGATGCCAGCGGCCTGGTGATCGCGCCCGGCTTTATCGATCTGCACCAGCACTCGCAAACGCCCGAGGCCTACGGGTTCAAAGCCATGGACGGCGTGACCACTGCTCTAGAACTGGAAGTTGGCGTCTCACCCGTCAGCGAATGGTACGCAGCACGCGAAAACAAGTCGCTGATCAATTTCGGCGCGAGTTCTGGCCACATCCCGGCGCGAATGGCGGTCATGCACGACACCGGCGGACTGCTACCGCAAGACGCCGCCATGAACCGTGCCGCCAATCCCGACGAGCAGAAGGCCATCGAAGCCGCCGTGCAAAAAGGTCTGGATGAAGGCGGGCTGGGACTGGGCATGGGCATCACCTACACACCCACGGCCAGCCCCGACGAGATTCTCAACCTGTTTTACCTGGCTGCCAAATTCAAGCGGCCGGTGTTTGTTCATATGCGGGCGGGCAATGTCATAGCGTCTTTGCAGGAAGTGATCGCGGACGCTATTGTGGCGGGGGCGTCCTTGCATGTCGTGCACTTGAATAGCGCAGCCACTCGCAAGACCCGGGAAGCGCTCCGCATGATTGAAGGCGCACGTCTCCACGGTGTCGATGTCACCACGGAAGCCTACCCTTACATCGCCGGCGCCACCCGCCTGGAGTCGGCCTTGTTCGATACAGGATGGCAAGAGGTACAGGAGATAAACTACTCCGATCTCCTGTGGCCGGCCACCGGTGAGCGTTTGAACGCAGCGCTATTCGAGCGCTACCGCAAGCAAGGCGGCACAGTGGTGATGTTCAACAACACCGAGGAGATGATCCGGGTTATTCTTGCTCAACCAATGGTAATGATTGCCAGCGACGGCATCCTGGACCGCGGCGTCGGCCATCCGCGTGCCGCCGGCACATACGCGCGCGTGCTCGGCAAATATGTTCGTCAAGACAAGGCGCTAACCCTGATGGACGCCATCCGTAAGTCCTCACTCATGCCTGCGCAGCGCCTGGAGGCGATGTCACCCCCAATGCGCCAGAAAGGCCGCATCAAAACCGGCGCCGATGCCGACCTGTCCGCCTTCGATCCCAACACCATCATCGACAAAGCCACGTTCGAAAAGCCAGCGCAGTATTCTGAAGGCTTCCGTTACGTGCTGGTGGGCGGGACCTTTGTGGTACGCGACGGCAAGCTGCAGCACGACGTACACCCCGGCCAGGGAATCCGCGCGCGCTAGGATGTCTCGGCTCACTGTGCGAATCTCCTTGCGCCAATCACCGCGTTTGGAGGCACACGAATCGCTGGACCGAAAACAGCAGCTCTTGCCGGTTCCGCTATGGCAGAGGGATGCGGTACAGATTCCTCAAACTATCTTTCTTCGTGTAGGCGTAGCTTCCCACGGGGCCCGGGGAAGCATTCTCGTAAGGGACGACGAAAGTTCCTGAGATATTCTTCAGATCGTCCGCACTCCGGATCCCCTTCGCAGGCAGCGGCGGAAGAGCGGAGTTGCCTCGCAGCGGGATGATGCCGGTGACACCCCCTGCGCTATCCAAAGCGCGAAGGGTCATCGCAACCGACTTGCCATCCGCAGACCACACGAAAAAGCAGTCGAAGCACAGGTCCACGGGATGGCCTCCGCTGAGCGAAAACGCAGAATTACCACCGTAGACCCACTGCTCGTCTGGAGAGAGGGTGGTGCCTCCCGGTGCTCGTTCAATGGGCTGAGCAAGCGGACGAGGAGACCCCGTTCCGTCATGCGCAATGCGTTGGCTGTGTAGATTCTGGTCGGCGTAGAAAACATCCCCCGACGATGCGATCCCGCCCACGCCTACCACTCCCCTCTTGACAAGATTCCGAGGCGAAGAGCGCTGATCCAGTTGTGCGTACCAAAGGCCGGCCTCTCCTTTGGCGAGGTTGCCGCTCAAATAAGCCACTGCTTTCCCATCGCGTGAAACGACATAGGGTCCCATGGATACTCCGGGGAAGACGGGCTCCGCCCGGCCTGAATTCAAATCCGTGGCCCAAAGTTCCCGATGCTCTGGCTCCGAACCAGTTGCTTGCACAACCAGGTAGAAGACCTTTGTTCCATCGGGCGAGAAACATGGCAGAGTGGCACTGCCTTCGGGAGAGATCTCCCGGTCTCCCTTTTCATCGTGAATCCAGACCGAACTCCCGTCCGTCCCGACAGAGCTCACGATGGAGCGCCCATCCGGCGCCATCGCGATCCCTTCTTCCGTTGTCGTCCCGCTGGTGATCTGCTCGGCAGGAGAACCATCGCTTTTCTGGCGCCAGATATGCGAGCCGCCGCCCGTGTTCGCCGCGAAATACATCCATTTCCCATCCGGCGACCAAACCGCGGCCGTGCACGCGCCGGGAACGGGCCCGACTTCTTTGCCCTTCGAAGAGCCGTCGAATGGGACGAGGCGGCAGGGAACCCACCCGCCTTCCATTTGCACGACCAGAACCTGCTTGCGATCAGGCGACAGGGCCGAGAAGTGTGCCATCCCAATCGGCTTCGTTGGCGCATAGACATCGCGCGCGCCGGCTCGGCTTTCCTCAGAGGTCACAAGCACCATCAAGGGCTCAGCCCTTATCTCTGAAAACAGGATATGCCGCGGATCGATCCAATTCAGTCCTTCCGCGTTCGCAAGCAGGCGACGAGGCTCACCGCCAGCGAGGACGGGCACTTCCCAACTGTCCCAGCCGGTGCCGGAAGTAGCGCTGTAGACGATTCGCGAACCGTCCGGCGAAAACACAGGCGCCATTTTGGAGAGACTGTCGTGGGTGAGTTGAACAGCCCGTCCATCGGGCAGCAACTTTACGTAGATCTGTCCATGGTCCATGAACCAGGTGCCCCCGCGCTTGAACGCTAACATGCGCCCGTCGGTGGAAAATGCGGGATCCGTTGCCGTATCCGTGAAATTGGTGAGCTGTTGCCACTCAGAACGGTCCGCAGCCGGTTTCGCGGAGTGGCGCATCAGGTAGGCTCCCGCGGCGACTATTGCCAATAGCAACGCTCCGGCTGCGGCAAGATACGAGACCCATCGGCGGGCGGGCTTAGCGGACTGCGTTGAAGACACGCTAGCCGATGAAATGGCGGTATGCGTGGCGAGCATCGACTCCCGCGATGCTGAGGCGGTCGCGTCGCGCCGGATGCGCCTCAGATCCGCCAGCAGATCAGCGGCGGTCTGGTAGCGGAGGTCCCGGTCCTTCTCCATGGCTTTCAGGATCAAGCGCTCCAGTTCCGCGGGAACCTCCGGGTTCAATCGCGAAGGCCCCACCGGCGCGCTGTTCAAGAGCGCATCAAAAATGGAAGCCTGGGTCGCACCCTGGAACGGACGCACCCCCGTCACCATCTCGTACAGCATCACGCCGAGCGCCCAGATATCGGTGCGGCCGTCCACGTTCTGACCGCGCGCCTGTTCCGGGGACATGTAAGACACCGTGCCAATCGCCGATCCTGCTGCCGTGAGGATCAGTTCCGTCCCGGAGCGCTGCCCGCTCGGATTCGTATCGAACTGCGCGAGTCCGAAATCGAGTACCTTCGCTTCGCCTCGAGCGGTGATCATCACGTTCGCCGGCTTGATATCGCGATGAATGATGCCCTTCGTGTGCGCGGCGTCAAGAGCGTCCGCGATGTGCATGGCGTACTTGACGGCTTCATCCACCGGAATCGGCGCGCCGACGGCTTGGCCATCGATGTACTCCATGACCAGGTAGTTCGGCCCGACATCGTGCAGCGTGCAGATATGAGGATGATTCAGCGCTGCAACGGCGCGGGCCTCGCGCTCAAACCGTTCGCTGAACTTTTCCGAGGAAGTCTTGATGGCTACCATGCGGTCGAGCCGCGTGTCGCGTGCCTTCCAGACTTCACCCATGCCGCCCGCACCCAGCGGCGCGAGGATCACATAGGGGCCGAGTTGGTCACCTATGGTCACCTAGACGGGCCTTCCCTCCACCACGCTGATCATCGTCGTCGTGGGAGTAATGGACTTGAGTTCGAAGCCCGATGCTTTCAGCAGCGACCGGAACTGCGCTTCGGTGCGTTCCTGGCCGCCGGGAAAGGTAAGCATGGTGATGTCCATGTCTTTGGACGCGGACGGTGCGTTGCCGACGGGAACCACACTGTCAATGATCAGCAACCTGCCATGGGCGCGTATCACTTTGCGGCAGTGGCCGAGGATCTGGGTGGCCTGGTCGTCGGTCCAATCGTGAATGATGTGGCGGAACATGTACGCATCGGCTCCGGCCGGGATGCTCTCGAAAAAGCTGCCTTCGATGACACTGCAGCGGTCGGTCAAGCCCGCGGCTGTCAAGTTCTCCTTCGCCCGACCCACGACGTGGCCTAAGTCGAACAGGATCCCCTTCATGTTCGGATAGCGTGCCAGAACGGCTGAGATAAGCGAACCGTTGCCTCCGCCGACATCGGCCAGGATATTTATGCCGGTGAAATCGCAGGCCTCCAGCATGGCGGCGGTTTCATAGCGATTCATGGACGTCATGCCCGCATCGAAGACAGGGCCTAGTTCGGGGTGGGCCGGAATATAGTCGAAAATCGGTGCCCCGAAAACCCTTTTGAATCCGGGTTCGCCGGTTTGAACCGAGTGATGCAGTCCGTCCCATGCGGCGAATACGTGGTGGAACAATTGCGCGGCCGCCCGGTACGAACCCTCAGCGTCGGTGCGCAACGCCGCGGAAAGCGGCGTGTGGTCGAAGTGGCTATTCTCGGTTTCCTGAAAAAGGCCATGGCTCGCCATGAAGCGCAGCACTCTATAGAGCGACGGCGCATGCGTTCTGGTGGCGCTGGCGAGATATTCGACCGGTTGCGGCTGGCCGGTGAGGACGAGATCGGCAACGCCGAGCTCCGCGATTGTACTGACCGCGCGGCTGAGGGCCGCAGCGCTCAAGATACGAGTCAACTCTTCTGTTTCTGGCTGCGCCATGATTTGCAGATAGAATACCGCATATAGCTCCCCCCGTCGATCTCCGGAAGCTCCCGCGCCCGTCGCAGCACACACACACGCCGCATCCGGGTTTACAATCATGAGTGCCTCATGACCCTTAGAAACGATCCAACTGACGCTCGATCACGGCGTCGCGCTCGTCGAGTTGAACCGTCCACGCAAAATGAACGCGATCAATCGTCTCATGTGGGATGAGATCCGGATGGCATTCCGCCAACTGTCGAAGATGAAGGAAGCCCGCGTCGCCGTATTGTGTGGCGCAGGCCCGCACTTTTGTGCCGGCATCGACGTCGCGATGCTCGCGAACGCGACCAGCCTGGGCAGAACGTGGAGCAAGAGACCTGCCCCGGACGCCTGCGAGAAGAGCTGCGGCTTTCCGTTCTGGAATTGCAGGATGTCGTGAATACCATTGAGCGCTGTACCAAGCCGGTGCTCGCCGCACTGCATGGTGTCTGCTATGGAGCGGCTGTCGATATCGCCACGGCTTGCGACATGCGCTACGCAAGTGAAGACGCCCGTATCTCGGTCAAGGAAATCGATCTCGGCCTAACGGCAGATGTTGGCGTCCTGCAGCGGCTGCCGCGTGTGATTGGAGAAGGCATGGCGCGCGAACTGGCCTACACGGCTCGCGAGGTCTCCGGGCGCGAAGCCAGGGAAATCGGGCTGGTGAACCGCTGCTTCGCGACTCGCGAGGAACTGCTCGAAGGCGTGACTCAGATCGCGCGCACGATGGCCGCCAAGTCGCCGCTCGCCTTGCGGGGCTGCAAGGAAATGTTCCACTACACGCGCGACCATTCAGTGGCCGATGCGTTGAACTACATTGCTACCTGGAATGCAGCCATGCTCATCTCCGACGACTGGACAGAAGCGATGGAAGCATTTCAACAAAAGCGCGCGCCGAAGTTTCGGGATTAGCCCGCGTGCCAAGCCGGAAGAGGAATCCCCCAGTGTAAACTTAACGGGACCTATTTAAAGGTGGTGATAAGATGACGGTACACAGGATGCTGAAGAGAACCACAGGCACGCTAGTCGCCGCATTGACGCTCGCTGCTGGAACCGCGACCCTGTTTGCGCAGTCCCGGAAGGCCGACGTTTCAGGCCCCGTCGGCGCCAGCCCCTACAACGTCATCCGCTACTGGCACAAACCCTTCTCCGAACCGGGTTTCGCTTTCGGCGGCAACTCCGGCGTCTTCGCGGAATCGCCGGATCGCATCTTCATCGCGCAGCGCGGCGAGACCCGCCTTCCCGATCCGCTTCCCGACAGCTACGCCGGTTTCGCCGGCTCGATCGGCATCAACGTGCTCAGCGCCACCGATCGCCGCGTCATGAAGAAGAACTTTCTGTACACGCTCGACGCCGACGGCAAAGTGCGCGAACGCTGGTCGCAATGGGATCACCTCTTCGCCGACGCGCAGGGGCCGGGACCGCACCGCATTCGCATCAGCCCCTACGATCCGCGGCACCGCGTCTGGGTGGTCAACGAGACCTATAGCGTCATCTACGTCTTTTCCAACGACGGAAAGAAGCTGCTGAAGACGCTCGGCGAAAAGAACGTCGAGGGCACCGACAGCACGCATTTCGGCAAGCCTCAGGACGTCGCGTTTCTGCCCGACGGCCGGATCCTGATCGCCGACGGTCTCGATAACCACCGCGTCATGATCCTCGACCGCGACATGAAGTACATCGGCGAGTTCGGCGGGCACGGCAACGGCCCCGGCCAGTTCAACGGCGTGCATGCGCTCGGCATCGGTCCCGAAGGACGCGTCTTCGCGCTGGACCGTTCCGGCGGCCGCATCAACGTGTTCCGCACTACCTCCGACCCGGCGAAGTTCGACTTCGTCGAGGCGTTCACCGGCTTCTCGCTGCCGCTCGACATCATCGTGAACGATGACTGCATCTGGGTCACCGACCTCAGCCCCCTGCGCTTCAACAAGCTCGATTTCAAGGGCAACCACCTCTACACGTGGCTGGTGCCGCGCGAGTTGCCCGACGGCTACATCGAAGTGCACACCATCTCGGTCGATTCGAAAGGCAACCTGTACGGCGGCGACAATCAGTACGGCCGCACGCAGAAATTCGTGCCCAAGCCGGATGCCGATCCGAAGCTGCTCATCCGCGAGCCGTGGCACGCGACGATTCCGCGATAGTCAGTTTCTAAGGTTGACACCGTCGCGTATTCTTGTCTTGCCGTCTATCTGAGCACGTTAAGGGCAGCCTTCTGCGCGCCCTGAGCGGCGAGCTGCTCGGGGCCTCGAAAAACGAGTTCCGGCATCGGTTTCGCCTGGAATAACCTGCGGCAAGGTCTCCCCATGATGCGCGCCCAGCGGTTGGCCCGGTTACGGCGGGCGCTGTCGGTCGCGATTCCGGTGTTTGCGTACATTTGCCGGTACAACTTTGAAATAAACAAAAACGCCAGCCTCGCTCTGAGGTTCGGCGTACAACGCGAGCGTTTCCAGATATTGCGCAAGCTATAGAAGCGATCCCAAACTCCTTGGGTGCGGGCCCGCATTTCTTCCGACCCCATCGTCGGATGCGGCATGAACATCTTGGGCCGCCTCTCGGCTGGAATCAGCCAATATCGGGTCAACGGAACGCCTTCGACCGTCGGTACCTTCTCGCCGTGCGACTTTTCCCAACGATCGAAATCGACCGTCCCAGCGAACGGAGTCAGCATCACAAACTGAGCGAACGTCACCCCCGCTTTTTCCGCGAGACTGCAAGTGGCCTCAAATGTCTCGGTCCGGTCCGTGGACAGACCGAAGATAAACGATCCGAGCACATGGACTCCGTGGCGACGGAATGTCTGCAGCCGCTCGACGAGCTGGTCGCCCGAGCAGTTGAAGTCTTTGTACACAGCCTTCAGGCCTTCTGGAGTCACTGCTTCGATGCCCACGAGGGCCCCCATGATATGGGCTGCTTTCATCGCGTCCAGAAATGCGGGATCCTCGGCGGCCTCCATAGTGATCTGGGTGAAGAAGATCAGATCCTTGGGAAGCTCCGCCAGTCGAGCCATTAACTCGAACCGGTCGCCGCGGATCGTCTTGAGTTGCTCCACCTTTTCCATGTTATTTTGCCGCTCGGCCAAGCGAATATCGGTGAGCGACACCGGATAGAAGTTATCGTCGGCCAGCGCGATGAACCGGAACCCCATGCGCCGAAGCTCGACGATTTCCCGAATCACGTTGTCGTAGGGCTGCTGGCGCGGCCGCTGGCCGTCGGTACGCCAGACGGAACAAAAAGAGCAATGCTTGGCGCAGCCCCGGACCGTCTGCACGGAGGCCCACATGTAGCTGTCCTTGGGCATCAGGTCCCACCGCGCGGGCTTGAATTGATCGGGTTCCACCCGGCCGCCCTCATAGATCCGCTGCGGAGCGCTCGCGGCGCAATCGTCCAATACGCGAGCCCAGGCCAAGTCGCCGTCCCCTTTTACGACCGCGTGCGCACCGCCGTGCTCAAAAGCCTCCTCCGGATAGAGCGTGGCGTGGATGCCTCCAAAGATCACCCAGGCCCCCCGTTCCCGCGCGATGCGACCGACGGCGTAGCCGCGCAGTGCGTTGCCCGTGTGAATCCCGATCCCCACGACGTCGCCGGCACAGAAGCTCGCCGGGTCAAGTTGCTCTAGCGTTTCGTCCCAAATGCGTGGCGTTCCAAAAGCTTCCGGCGTCGAGGCCGCCAGAACATATAACCATCGCGGCGTAATGACCGCCGTTCCGAACGCCGCATCGCTGGGATTGACTAGGTGGACACATTGTGTATAGATGGTCGGCCTCCGGTTCACAACTCGAGTTGAACAAGGCGACGAGCCGGCAAGCAAGAGGCCCCGCCAAGGTCCACAACCAGCTTACATCCTTTGTCAGTCGGACACTCTGTCCGTGACCACCGCGAAAAGCGCTAGTCCGACGGCAATCGTCGCACCGAACAGATTCATTTGGCCGAGTAACGTCCTATGTTTCTTTCCGTCCCCAGTTCGAATGCCAGCCTTGCCCGTTCCACGGATTGGCGACTTACCTTGAACCAAGGGCCGCGTGTCAAGCGCCAAGTAAGTGATGGAAGTACCGGAAAGGGCGCCGATGGTTCGAGAGCACTAAGCGGCCTCGTTCTCGCCAATCTGCGCTTCAATCTCGGCGCCGCTCGCGCTTCAAGAAGCTCAGCTTCAAGGGCAACCACTGGACTCGTGGTTGGTGCCGCGCGAGCTGCCCGACGGCTACATCGAAGTGCACACCATCTCGGTGGATTCGCACGGCAACCTGTTTGGCGGCGATAGTCGGTACGGCCGCACGCAGAAGTTCGTGCCCAAGCCGGATGCGGATCCGAAGCTGCTCATCGGCGAGCCGTGGCACGCGGCGATCCCGCGATAAATCGCAGATACTGAGGTTGAAATCATCGCAGCCGACATGGGCACAAGTACAAGTCGCTGACTGCACCGCCATTTTGGATTGGCGGAGCCAAGCGCGT
Organism: Terriglobia bacterium; assembly: GCA_963792065.1. Classification (GTDB taxonomy): domain Bacteria; phylum Acidobacteriota; class Terriglobia; order Bryobacterales; family Bryobacteraceae; genus Palsa-89. Next base: position 1,756,897 of record CAWBUU010000001.1, on the reverse strand, counting down.
TTCTCGTTTCCTATCGCGCGGCACTTCCCAGCCCTAGGACTTGTCAGCTATGGAGGCTCGCAGACTGCTCCCAGTCCGGCCCGCACAGACGATCAGACCCTGCTATCTGTCCGCAATTGGCAATTCAAACCGAGCCATACGTAAGGTGCCTTGGTGCAACCACTGGTGAGGCTCACCGAGGATTACATCCGCAGCGTGAAGGAATGGATCGAGATCGCCTTCTCTGGAAGTCGTCAGGCTCACAAAGTAGGCTTCCACGACGCCAGGCCGGGTTAGGTGCAGCCGCACGGCTCGTAGCAAAGCGACGACCCCGGACACTGACAGCCCATCCGGGCCGCGGATCACCAAAATGGCCCGCGAAAATCTCGCCGGCATAGATTTCTGCAAGAACTCCCCCGTAGTCCTGTCGGCGGGGACGGCGAGGATCCGTTCTGACGGAGCTCCAGTAACGTAATGCCTCAGAATGCCGAGCGCATAATGTGGTTGGACAAATATCTCGGTGGAAGAATCCATCTGCGGTGTTATCAACGGGCCCAGATCCCGCCAGCTCTCGACCGGAATCGACGCCCCGGCGCGCACCCACTGAACGCCATAAACGGCGGCAAGCAGAACCACACACGAAATTCCCAACCGTCGAAGCAGGACGTTTCTCACCGAGGCGAGCTGGACACTGAACCACGCCATGAGCAGAACCAGGGCAGGCAGAAAATACCGGTCCACCATAGCGGAGCGGACGAACATGGAATAAAGCAGGACCTGTGCTACATAGGCCGCACCCGCCGCCAGGAAGGGAAGAGACCGGCGCCAGTCTCCGAAGGCTCCGGCCAGCAACGCCGTTATCATGAGGAACTCGCAGATAGCCGCCCAGCCGCCGAGCGGTGTCGCGAAACCCATGAGAGCGTGCGCAAGGCTCAATGCGACACTCCAGGATGCTGGCGGTATCCATTGCATGAGTTCCGCAGCATTGTGAAAAAAGTAGAAGCGCCACAGCACAAATCCGGTCAGCAATGGAAGGACGAGCACGGCCACAGCTAAGGGCAGAAGCTCGGAGAGCCTTTGCGAGATAGGGGGGCCGCGTTTCGCCCTCTGTTCGGAAAAACTGGCGGCCAACTGCGCAGTCCCCGAAAATGCGAGAACGGCGGCAGGCAGAAAAATCGCAATCAAATGGGCGCAGAGCGCTGCAGTCAGTGCGATCCCTGCAAAAAGCGCGTCGAATTTCTTGCGCGGATCGCGCAGAAACGATCCTGTAAAGTAGAACGCCAGCACGGTGAAGAAAACCAATAAGGGATAGTCCTTGATTTCTTGTCCATACCGGAGGATGAAGGGGGCGGTTGCGGTGATGAGACCTGCTAGCAGCGCCGCGCTGCGCCCGTACGTTTTTAGCCACGCCATGGCGACGCCCATCCACGCCAGCGATATCGCCACGGTGAGCAGGCGCAGGTAGGGCTCGCCATCCCCTCCCACGCGCCGCCACACCGCTAGCATCCCGAAGTAGAGCGGAGCATGAATGTCACGGCGGAGCACTTGCACCGTGTGACGAAGTCCGCTGTTTCCGGCAAACTCGTAAACGGCTTGGTACTCGTCCAACCACAAGCCTTTGTTGAGTCCGAACAGCCGCAAGACCAGCGCGAGCAGGAGGACCAGGCCGGCGGCAATCCAAAATCGCGCGTCACGAAAATACGGTCGTCGATCGGCTTCAGGTTCCACGTCTGGCTACCAGCAATTTCTGCTTCGGCGTTCCACCGAACGATTCTACATCGCTGCGGGCCGAATTTTGTCGCGTTCACAAAAAAGGGCCGACCCTGGCCAAAAGAGCCTGCCCTCCCCAATCGCTCTAGTTCACGATTGCTCCCATCGCAAGCACAAAGATTCCACTTGCTGTTTCTCCGAACCCCGAGTAATCGATGTGACGACCGCAGCCCGGTCACATATGATCAGCAATTCAATCGAGAGCGGCACGACAGCGCAGCCCGAGACGGCGAAGGCGAAGAGCAGGGCCAACGCTGGCAGGAAAGCAACGAAAGAGGCGCGCTGTACTTGCGCTTTGCGACCGTGCTCCCGTTTGATGGCTTTGAGCCAGTTGATCTGGCCTTCTACTTTGCCATTGCTCCATCGTGTTTCCACAGCCGCCACGACGGCGCCCAGATCCTTCCTCAACCCATAGGCGAAGCGAACTGACCTGCCCCCCGAAAACTTTACCAGTCATAATCTGAGAAGCTCCGAAAAATCCAAACGAAGAAAGGAGCTTCGAGATGAAGAAGAGCAAGTACAACGAGGAGCAGATTATCGGCGTTTTGAAACGCCCGGAAGCCGGGCAGAAGGTGCTCGACTTGGCCCGCGAACTGGGCGTGAGCGAAGGAACGCTGCACGCCTGGAGATCGAAGTTTAGCGGCTGGAAATGAACGAAGCCCGTCGCGCGCGGAACTCAGGGCGCTCTAGCCTCCGCTCAACAGCGCGCCGGAAACTCAAGGGTTGGCCTGCCGCACATCCTCTGGGCGCTGGTCAGCGACGAACACAACTCCGTCAGCGAGTTGCTGAAATCGAACCGCGTCACCCGGCAGCAAATCGACCACGCGATTCGAAATCGCCGCTGACCGAGCCGAGTCCGGTACAATAACCGGATCGAGTCCTGGACGACTCGCGCGGGCTCCCGTTTTGTCCCGTCGACGGAGGTCCACGCACCATGCAAACGGCTGCGATTCCTTATCGAGTCGCTGATTTCCTCAAGGAACATCCGCCCTTCCAAGGCATGGAGGAGGCCGATCTGCTCATGCTCGCGCAGCGCGGGCGCGTCCGCTTCCACGAATCCGATGAGTTCCTGTGCTGGCAGGGTTCCGCTTACGCCCCGTTTCTTCTGGTCATTCAGCAAGGGACCGTCGCGCTGTGGGCGGATGCGGACGGAACGGAAAAACTCCACGACATCCGCGGCCCAGGTGACATCATCGGGATCGAGCGCTACGCCGCCGCCGATGGTGAAACGCCGAAATGGCTGTATTCGGCCAAGGCGACGAGTGAAGTCGTAATCTATGCCTTCAACGCCGCTGATTTCGCCACGCTGCTGACCAAGTATTCGCACGCCGTTAAATACGCCCAGGCGCACGCTTCCGTTCGCACCGACTACAACCCACCCGGCCAAAAGCGCGGCTTGCATGAGATGTATCTCGCGGAATTGACCTCGGCCTCGGACTCTTTGTCCTGTGCACCGACGGATACCATCGCGGAAGCAGCCGCCAGAATGCTGGCCGCGGGCGGGCATTCCATCGCCGTCACTGGCAGCGATGGTTTGCGAATGCTGACTACAAACGATCTACTCCGCTCCGCCGCCGCCGGAACGTTGGACGTGTCCCAGCCGGTCAGTTCGCTCGGCCTCACATCCCCGGACTTTGTGCGACCTGACGTCGAAGTCGGCCCCGCCGTGGTGGCGCTTGTCACGTCACAATCGCCCGCGATTGCGATTACATCGGACGGCACTCCCGAGGGCGCGTTGCAGAAATGGTTCGACGCTTCCGGCCTCGTCACCGCTTTTGGCGACCACCCGGTATCCATCCTGGATTCGATCCGGGGCGCCGGCGCGATTGCTTCGCTCCGTAACCTGGTGCAGCGTGCCTATGCTTTCGCGCTGGATCACTTCGGAAGCCCACTGGCCGTCGATTGGGTCGCCGAATTTCTCTGCCAGGTTGATGCTGCCGTGTTGCGCCGGATTCTATGCCTGACTGGCGCTTCCACTGCGGACGCGGCGTGGTGTTTCGCCGGCACAGCCGCTCGTCGCGAGCACGTAGCGCCCTCGGCGCACTTCATCGTTCGGATTGGAGATGACGGTTCATCTGCTCCCGTCAATGCGGTCCGCGCTGCCCTCGCGGAGTGTGGCTACTTCCACGCGCCTCGGGTCGAATCCGCGACGCTTCCTGAGTGGCAGGATCGTTACCGGCAATGGATCGGCAACCCGCTCGGTGGAGGACTCTCGGAAGCGTTGCCGTACTTGGATCTCTCGGCCTTCGCCGGCCCAGCGCAGCCGGTGGAAGATCTCACGCGGCTCGTGCGCTCCGCGATTCATGATTCCCCTGTGTTTGTCCAACTGCTCGCCAACGATTGCCTGGACAGCCTGCCGCCGCTCACTTTCTTCCGCGATCAGGTGGTCGACGAATCCGGCCAGCACCAGGATGTCTTCCGGCTCGAACAGACTGTGTTGCGCCCGCTGTCCGACGTGGCGCGCGTCTTCGGCATTGCGTCCGGCCGAGCGCTCGCCGGATCCACTCTCGAGCGCTTCGAGTTCGCCCGCTCCTTCCTGCCCGCACAAACGCTGCTGTTCAAGCAGGCGGCAGATAGTTTGCGAGTCGCTCTCCACCTGCAGGCCAATATCGGCATTCGACTCGGCAACGACGGAGCCGACATCCCTCCCGAATGGCTCAGCCGCCAGGACCGCCAGACACTCAAGACCGGTTTCCGAACCATTCTCCGTCTGCTGGAGTTCACCGCCGGCCTCCAGTGGCTGGAGGTCCCGTGACGCCCGCCTTCATCACGCAGTACCTCAGTTGCTTTGAGAAGACTTGGGACGAGACGACGCCGGCCGCGGACGTTCGCTACATCGCGCTGGATTCCGAGACCACCGGGCTCGATCCGCGCAAGGACCGCCTGATCACCATCGGAGCCGTAGCTGTGATCAGCGGCGAGATTGTCATCGAGGATTCCTACGAATGTCTTCTCAAGGTGGAGTACAACACCAGCGCGGTGACGGTTCACGGTGTAACGCGCGAGGAGAGCCGGGGCGGATACGATGAACCCGAAGCGCTCGAGCAGTTCCTGGCGTATCTCAAGGACGGCGTGATCGTGGGCCACCACATCGGACACGATATCGCCACATTCAACACCGCCTATGAGCGCCATTGGGGATTCCAATTGCGCAATCTGTTCCTCGATACGATGGACCTGACGCTGCACCTGGAGCGAGACGGCGCCTTCGCGGGCGGCGAAGAGATTCGCGATTTTTCTCTCGACGCGCTGTGCGGCCGATTTGGAGTGATCCCGCATGACCGGCACACCGCCCCCGGTGATGCCTTTGTCACGGCGCTCATCTTCCAACGCCTGCTTCGCCTGGCGCCCAAGCACGGCCGCGGCCTGCTCGGCGATCTGACAGCCCGTTTCATACCGCCGGAAGCAGCCTAACTCGAAATCGTCGTCCGCGTGGAAGTCCGGAGCGGATTTCAACGAGTCGATTCGAATGTGCGGCGCATTCAACCAGAGGACTATTGAAGCTTGGTTCGCAACAGTTCGTTCACCGCCGCGGGATTGGCCTGCCCCTTGCTGGCCTTCATGACCTGGCCGACCATGTAGCCGAGCACGGCGGTCTTGCCCGACTTGTATTGCTCCACCTGCTTGGGACTGGCAGCGATCACGTCGTCAATGATCTTTTCGAGCGCGCCCGTGTCGCTGATCTGCCGCAGGCCCTCGCGTTCGATGATCGCTTCCGATGAGTCGCCGGTCTCCAGCATCTTGGCGAAAATATCCTTGGCCATCTTGCCGCTGATCTCGCCGGACTTGATCTTGGCGACCAGCGTGCCGGTGGCGTGCGGCGTGATTTTGTCGAATGCATCCGGCACGGCCATCAGTTCGCCGGTTACCCAGTTGGCGGTGGCGACCGGATCGCCGGAAATCTTGGCAGCCTGCTCGAAGTACTCGGCCGTGGCGCGCGTCGCCGTGAGCACCTGCGCGTCGTATTCGCGCAGGCCGTAGCTTTCGACGAAACGCCGGCGCTTGTCGGCTGGAAGTTCGGGCATCTCCGCGCGGATGCGATCGAGCCACGTTTCGCTCACGCGCAGCGGAACCAGGTCGGGCTCGGGAAAGTATCGATAGTCGTGCGCATGCTCTTTGCTGCGCATGCCGGCGGTTTCCCCGGTCGCGACGTTGTAGAGCCGCGTCTCCTGCTCCACCTTGCCGCCCGACTCGATCACCGCCACCTGCCGCGCGATCTCGTAATCCAGCGCCATCTTAGCGAAGCGGAACGAATTCAGGTTCTTTACCTCGGCCTTGGTGCCGAACTTCTCGGCGCCCTTCAGCCGGACCGACACGTTGGCATCGCAGCGCAGTTGCCCCTTCTCCATGTCGCACTCCGACACGCCGACGTACTGCATCACCTGCTTCAGCTCGGTGAGATAATCGTAGGCCTCGTCCGAAGACCGCAGATCCGGATCGCTCACGATCTCGATCAACGGCGTACCGCTGCGGTTGAGGTCGACGTAGGTGTAGCGGTCGGAATCCTTGAAGCCGTCGTGAATGCTCTTGCCGGCGTCGTCTTCCAGATGCACGCGCGTGACGCCGATGCGCTTGCGCCCCTCGCCCGATGCCACCTCCAGCCAGCCATGCTCGGCCAGCGGCTGATCGTACTGCGAAATCTGGTAGCCCTTGGGCAGGTCGGGATAGAAGTAATTTTTCCGAGCGAATCGCGAGTACGGATTCACGCGGCAGTGCATCGCCAGCGCGGCCCGGATGGCCATCTCGACGACTTCGCGATTCAACACCGGCAGCGCGCCCGGCAGCCCCAGGCAGACCGGGCAGACATTGGTGTTGGGCGGCGCGCCGAAACCGGTGGGGCATCCGCAGAATATCTTGGTTCGCGTCGCAAGCTGGACGTGCACTTCCAGCCCGATTACCGGCTCATACTTGGCAATTTCCTGAGGGGTGGCAAGAGCCGCGATGCCAGAGGACATGCTTAATTATAGAAAGAGTCGCTGCCAATGGCGACGCCGCTCGCGGCGTTATGTTAATTTTGAAATCGACTTCTGATCGGAGCGATGCCGTGAAGAGATGTGGCTGCCTCTTGCTATCGTTGCTGGCTGGTTACGCACTGCAGGCCGCACCAACGCGATCAGAGTTGCTTGCCAAGTTGCCGCTGCGGTTCGAAGAAAGCAGCCGCCAGACCGCCCACCCCAGCGCGCAATACACGGCTCGCGGCCAGCATTTCCTGCTGAGCCTCGCACGCACCGAGAACTGGATGGAATGGAGCGGCCCGGAAGGACGAAGAGCCACCGTCAACACGCGCTTGAGGAACTCGAATCCGAACGCACGTATCGATCCCGAAGGTCTCTCTTCCGCGGCCGTCAACTACTTTGTAGGTGTCTCTAAGAACTGGCGCACCGGCGTCCGCGGCTTCGAGCGCGTTCGCTACCGCGACGTCTATCCGGGGATCGATCTTCTTTTCCACGGCGAACAGGAACGGCTGGAGTATGACTTTATCATTGCTCCCGGCGCTGATCCGAAGAGGATTGAGTTGGACCTGAGCGGCCAGCGTGAGGCGCGTGTCTCCAAGGAAGGCGACCTGATCATCTCCACCGACGCGGGCGAGATCGAGTGGAAGAGGCCGGAGATCTTTCAGGATGTCGCCGGCACGCGCAAGCAGATCGCTGGCCAATTTGTGCTCAGCGGCGCGCGCAGCGTCCGATTCGAAATCGCCGCCTACGATCGTAGGCGTCCGCTGGTGATCGATCCTGTTCTCAAGTACTCCACCTACATCGGCCACAAGGGAAATGATTCCGCCCGAGGGATCGCTGTCGACCGCGCGGGTAATGTCTACGTATCCGGAGCAACCAGTACGTCGGACCTCGACACCGTCTCTGCCTACCAGCCCAACTTCGGCGGCATGACCGCCGGCGTTCTAACGGGTGACGGCTTCATAGCGAAATTCAGCCCAACCGGCGCGCTGCTGTATCTCACGTACCTGGGTGGAAGCTTCGACGACGGAATCACCGCCATCGCCGTGGATGCGTCCGGCAACGCCTACCTCACCGGCGAGACCAATTCCAGCGACTTCCCTTTGGTGAACCCTTTTCAGAGCACTTTCGCCGGTATGGGCGGAAGCGTTTCGCGTACAGGCGACGCGTTTGTCGCCAAGTTGAACCCCACCGGCAACCAGTTGCTCTACTCAACCTATCTGGGTGGGAGCCAGGACGACATCGGCTTGGCGATCACGATTGATGCTGCGGGAAATGCTTATATCGCCGGCGCCACTGCCTCACAGAACTTTCCTGTCACGGCCGGCGTCGCATTTCAGTCCACTTTTGGCGGCGCGGGCGGCGAACCGATCCGCCACCAAACCGACACCGTGCCGCTCTGGGAACCTGGCGACGCGTTTGCCGCCAAGTTGGACCCCACCGGTTCGAAGCTCTTGTACTCCACTTACCTGGGTGGCTCGGCCGACGAAGCCGCGCTCTCCATCGCGCTGGACGCCGCCAACAACGTGGTTCTGGGCGGATGTACTATTTCCCGCAACTTTCCTACGAAAAATGCGATGCAGGGAGCCTACGGAGGAGATGAGGTCCAGAACTTCTTCTTCACGCTCGGCGACGGCTTCATCGCCAAACTAAATTCCACCGGCTCCGATTTGGTCTACTCCACTTATTTCGGCGGCAGCGGCGATGACTGCATCACGGCCATCGCGCTCGATTCCTCCGGCTCGGTTTACATGACTGGCAACACCACCAGCCGAGATTTGACCGTCTCGCAGGGCGCCTATCAGAGCGTCTACGCGGGCTACTATACTCTGCCTGTTCGAAATCGCCCAGGATTTTGGCGACGCCTTCGTCGGCAAGCTCAACCCGACCGGCGCAAGCCTGGCTTATCTGACTTATTTGGGTGGCGGCAACAACGACGCAGCAACCGCCATCGCAGTGGACAGCTCCGGAAACGCTTACGTCACGGGATTCACCGACTCGGGCAATTTCCCTCTTACCTCGGACGCGCTGCAAAAGAAATCCGCCGGCAATGGCAACCTCGGCCTGTTTCTCTTTTATGGCGATGCATTTCTCACCGTTGTAAATCCCACCGGAAGCGCGCTGTTGTACAGCAGCTACTTTGGCGGAAACCGCGACGAAAGAACATTTGGACTCGCGCTGGATGCGGGCGGCACGGTATACATCGCCGGCAATACGGTCTCTACCGACCTGCCCACCACGTCCAACGCGACTGCAGCGCAGCGCGGGCGGGTTCGATGGCCACGTACCCGGCGCGATGCGCGGCGATGCCTATGTAGCAGTCTTCTCCGGATTCGCAGCCGGCGCGCCGCTCATCACGAAAGTCGCTAACGCGGAGGGCGAGGCGCCAGTGATCGCACCAAACACCTGGGTCGAGATCAAGGGATCCGGTTTGGCGCCCCACTACGCGTACCTGGAAAGACTCCGATTTCGTGAACAACCAGTTGCCCACCGCGCTCGACGGCGTCTCCGTCACCATGAACGGCAAGAAAGCGTTCGTCTACTACATCAGCAGCACGCAGATCAATGTGTTGACGCCGCCCGATCTTGGGCCGGGCCCGGTGCAGGTTCAAGTCACGAACGGCGGTTTGACGAGTGCGGCGTTTACCGTCCAGGCACAGCCGTACTCGCTCTCGTTCTTCATCATTAACGGCGGACCTTATCTTCTCGCGCAGCACTCCGACGGCGCCCTGATCGGCCCCACCTCGCTCTTTCCTGGCGCCTCCACACCCGTCGCGGCGGGAGAGACGATCATGGCCTATGCGAATGGTTTTGGCGAGACCAGCCAGCCAATCGTCAGCGGCTCCCTCACACAGGGAGGGATTCTTCCGGTTCTGCCTGAGGTCACCGTGGGCGGTTTTGCCGCGCAGGTCACGTTCGCTGGTCTGATCTCGCCGGGACTCTATCAAATCAATTTCAAGATTCCGGATTCGGCCGCGGCTGGAGATCGGGAGATCATCGCAAAGCTCGCAGGACAGACGACATTGTCCGGCGTGCTGATCACGGTTGCGCCGCGCTGATGTTCATCGGTACTGCACAAAGCGCGCGGTTGCATAGAGGCTGATAACGAATCCGCCGTTCAGTCCTGAGGCTCGAATCGGTCCGGCATGGGATGCCAGCGTTCCGATAATCAATTCGTCGAACGGCGAGCCGGGAATGTCCCGCGATATGGGTATGTTGGCCAAGCATGGCGGGCGGGATCGTGAAACGGCCGACCGACGCGCGCACCACGCAGAGACACATTCCCGTCGCGGTAGTGAGCTGGTCGATGTTCCGGGCCACGATGAGCAGCGGCTGGCCTGGCACTGCGCCCTTCCACTGCAGAGTCACGCCGCTAGAGCGATCCACTACGGACGTCGAGTCGCGGTTTGCCCATTGAAATGGCGCTGGAACCGAAAACCTGACGTGAAACGGACCGACGTCAGCGCCGCCGGAGCCTTCCAGTGTGAACATTCCCGGCTCCAGGAATGGACGCGGTGTTCTTCGCGCGCTCTCCCTGCCCGAGCTCCCAAGACGAGCGCGATAGCTCCCGAGACCTCCCCAAGATTGTCCGATCGTCCGGCTGGAGCCTGCGCTACTGAGTTTCAAGCTGCTGCCCGCATCCAATCCATCGCCGCCGGTTCCCAAGATCGATGAAATGGAAATCGACAGATCGGTGTCTCGCCTGAAAGCTGGTGGTGTATGCCGTGCACATTCCGGCAGGCGGCAATAGACGAGCGGGCGTTAACACCGGACCGTTGCGTGTCGCATTGAATGAGATGCGGACGTCATCCAACACCGAGTCGGAGGCATTCGACGCAGCAGACTTCATCCGTGTCCGCGAAAGAACCGCCACAGCGATTCGGTCCGCCGACAATACCGGAACCGGACCCGCATCGCAGGTCCCCTTTCGCGAGCTGATGGACACGGTCACCACGTTGCTGGCGCGAGTGGGTGACACCATCAAGTACACCGGAACGAAACATCCTGCCGGGGCATTGGCGGGGATTTCGATCGTGATTTCTTCCTCGCCGGGCTGACCGGTGGAGCGCGGCGGTCCAGCCTTGAGGCGCCGGTCGCCCACTACAACCGTCACTTCCCTCGCATCGCCCAGGCCCGTAGCGAGCAGTGTCACGCGTTCGGCCGGGACGTGCCGGATTGGATGTGGAATTCGCGCTACGGGCGCCGGTCCGGCTTATATTGTCGATGCGCCCTGGACCCCAGCCTTGTGCGTTGCGGCTAAAGATACCAGGATTGAAGGCCGCCACTTCGATTGGAAACGGCTTGCTGCGCTTGCCGTCGGCCGTCAACTCCAGCAATGCAGCTCCGAGCGGCGCCGACTTTGGCATGAGCGCTTGCACCTGGCGTGCCTGGACCTCGAGCAGATCAATCGGAGTGGAGTTCTTTCCCTGCCTCAAGGCCACCGTTGTATTGCCGGGCGATCCCAGCCGCACGCCGTAAATAGTGAAAAGCGCGCCACGCGCTATCGCGCCGCCCGGTAGCGTAGGGGGAATTTGGCTGGCGCGGTTCACTACGCCGTTCTGCCCAATGCCTGGTTGTGCGCAAAGAGACGGGACTAGCGCTCCAAGGAAAAGATAAGCCGCAAGCCCGTCTTTCAACCCATCAGGGTACCTCCGCTGCCTGGTGTTCGTCGAATGGATTGCGCGGGCGTTATCATAGGGGGCGCGCGATGGCTTGGCTCCATTTCTGCCGTACCGCTCTCCGGCTTGCCTGGCGCGACCTGGCGAACTCGCGTACCCGAACCGCGCTCATCACAACGGCCATCGCGTTGAGTGTCGCCAGCATCAGCGGAGTCCGGGGCGCCGCCGACGCGGCGCGCCAGGCCCTGAGCGGAGACTCGCGCAACTGGCTGGCCGCCGACCTGTGCGTCGACACGCGCGATCCGCTCGTTCAGGAACAGGCCTCGCAGCTCGACCAGTTGAAGCAGGGCGGTGTAGACTGGACGCTCATCAAAACCGCCCTTACGCATGGCTTCTTCGGCGCAATCGCCTGATCCCGGGCTGGTCGCGGTGAAGGCGGTCGATCCAGCGCGATATCCCTTTTATGGCGAAGTTGCCCTTGCGCCGCCAGGTCGACTCGCGCCGGCCCTGCAATCCGACAGCGTCGCCGTTTCGCGCGACGTCCTGTCCCGATTTCAAGTCCGCATCGGCGACTCGATCGAAATCGCCGGCGAGAGTTTTCGCATCGCGGCGACGGTTGCCGCGGAACCCGATCGATTCTCCGATCAGCTCGGCGTCGGGATGCGTTGCCTGCTTTCTCAGGAAGCCTACCGGCGAACGCGCATCGATGCGACTGGCAACTCGGTCAAGTATCGCGTGCTGCTGCGGCTGGCCGCGTGCTTCCGACCTCCTGGTGGTTCGCAGCCGCCTGCGCGAAATTTTTCCGGAAGGCAACATTCGCGATTTCCACGGCACGCATCGCCAACAAACAGCCGTCACGCAAGACGCGCTGTCATTCCTCAGTATCGCGGCGTTCCTGGCATTGATTCTTGGGGCCATCGGCGTAGCCGTCGCGGTGCGCCAGCATGCGGACGCGATCCTCAACCAGTTTGCCATTCTGAGAATCCTGGGAGCGCGCGGCAATCAGATCGCGGCAATCTTCTTCACGCAAATCGCAGCAATGGCCGCCGCCGCAATCGTGATCGGCGTACCGCTGGGTTGGGTGGTCCGCGCGAGTGTCGTGCGCCTGGCGGCAACCTTCGTTGCGATTCCGTACGGTTTCGATTGGAATTGGCGCCCGCTTCTGGAGAGTTCCACGGCAACTCTGGCCGCGCTATGCGCCCGCCCTGCTCCAGCCCGCGATCCTGATCCGGAAGCTCCGGCCGGCAAGGCTCCTGCGGCGCGACACGAATGAAGCCGCACCAGCCGGCGGCAGCCCAGTGGGTTTGCTCGGATGGATCGCTTATGCCGCTTCGAGTCTGGCATTGGTGATTCTTGGCCATGCTTTGCTGCGATCCTGGAAGTCGGCCGCGCTGCTGGCCTTGGCGCTGGCAACCATCATGGCGCTGGCGTGGCTGTTGGGTGCGGCGTTGCTGAGCGTGCTGCGGCGGGCGAGCGGTATTTCCGCGATTTCCCGTAGGCCTCTGCTCCGCTATGCAATCGACATGCTACATCGGCCCGGCAATCGTTCCGGCCTCTTGATCATGGTCCTTGCGACGGTCTTCGCCGTCCTGATCGCGACCTTTGAAGCCGGCACGGCGGTGGTTCGTGGAATCTTCAACGTCCTCCCGTACGACCGAAACAGTCTTTACCTGGCGGGCTTTCGCGATGAGGATGTCCGCGATTTCTTTCACCGGTTGGAAGGCGTGCGGAGCGTTGACATCATGACGCAGGCCAGACTTGAACTGCGCATGGTGCGGAATCCGCCGATTGAAAGCTTCGCCATCAGTTCGAAAAACGATTTTCACCCTCCGCCGCAGAATCTGGATCGGTCGGCCGTACATCGTGTTGTTGGCCGGCTGGATCCATACTGTGACGCGGGTTATTCGCTCGATGCCATCGGCGGCCGCGATTCTTGCGTTTCCACCGCAGCCGTGGCGCGCGTGACTCCCGAACCGGATCCCTCGGGAGTCGACATTCGTTCCCTGCTCCTGGCAGCCTCAGGCGGCTCGAATGCACTGACTGCCACTCAATGGAACTACTACTATTGGCGAATCACTAAGACCGCTCAATTGCAGCCCATGTTCATCAACGACTACCGCCTGCAAACCATGACGGTGGATTTCTATTTGGAGCAGCGCGCCAATTCGGGCATAGACAACCGGTCGTACACGGCGGTGTGCGAACCGGGTTCACCGCACACGATCGTGGACGAAGAGGCGGCGCGCCCGCATGGCGCCCGCATCGGCTCGGTATTGGTTCTGGCTTCGCGCGATCGCGTCCTCGAAAAGACCGTGACCGGTATCCGCAAATTCACTCCGGCGGAACGTTTCTGGTCGACCCTGGAGCTGGATTGCAGCGGGCTCAGTCCCGACAGCCTGTATCATCGCGCCCAGGTGCAGATCGCGCCCGATCAGTTTGCCGCGGCGGAGAAAGCGATCCGCGCGGAGTTTCCGGCGCTGCCCGTAATCACGCCGGAAGACATCGCCCTGACCATTCGTTTCGTCGGCGAAGATGCAATCCGGTTGGTACGAGTCACGGCGTGGTACGCGATCGCCGCGGGGCTGTGCGTTCTGATCGCGCTGGTTGCGGCTTCACGTTCCACCAGGCTAAGAGAAATCGGCATACTTTCTGCCCTAGGTGCGCGCCGCCGGACGATGCTTAAGATCTATTCGATCGAATTCGCCGCACTCGGTGTTCTCTCGGGCCTGGTGGGCAGCTTGCTGACTGTTGGTTTCGCCAGTGTTCTTCTCAGCGTCATATTTCAGCGCCCGCAGCTCGTGTTCGACTGGAACGCGATCGGAATCGGCCTGCTGACTGCTGCGGCATTGACTACCGCAGCCGGTTGGCTTCCCGCCTACAGTCTGTTACGCGAGAAACCAATGAACGTTTTGCGGCGGGAATAGCTTCATGCCAGGTTGGGTTGCTGACCAGCCGCACGCTGAATCGCACCGCGTTCTGCACGGTCTGGCCGCCGGTCGAGCGTCATTCCGAAGCCAACCAGCGAACAGCCGATCACGAATACCGCTTCGAGGAATCTGGACATAGTAATCTCCTGGCCCAAAACTGATGACGGACAATCCTCGCGTTTATTACAGCTACTGTTTTCTGCCCCGACAGCGATGCGGTGCCCAGCATGCCGCCCAGGCCCATGGTTTCCACCGCGGTGGACGGCACGATCACCATCGATCCTTTTTCCTTGATCGCTTCGTAGAGCATGTTCATCGCGCGCAGGTGCAGCGCGACGGGATTGTTCACGTAGACCATGGACGCCTCCGCGAACTTGGTGGAAATCTCGGTTTCCGCGGTGCCCAGGATGATGCGCGCCTGCCGTTCGCGCTCGGCTTGCGCCTGGCGCGACATGGCGTCTTCGAGCGCCGCCGGGATGTGCACGTCGCGGATCTCGACCGACTGCACGGTGATGCCCCACGGGTTGGTCTTTTCGTCCAGAATGCGCTGCAGCTCGCGGCCCAGCATCTCGCGCTCGGTGATCATCTGCGCCAGGTCGTGCCGGCCGATCGATTCGCGCAGCGCGGTCTGCGCGCTGAGAGTGACGGCTTCGTCGAAGTCCATCACCTCGAGAATGGATTTCTCGGCGTTCCACACCAGCCAGAACACGATGGCGTCGACGTTGACCGGAACCGTGTCGCGCGTCAGTCCCGATTCGGCCCTGACGTCGGTGACGCGGACGCGCTGGTCGACGTACAGGCTGATCTGGTCGATGATCGGAATGATCATGAAGAAGCCGGGTCCGCGCAGGCCTTTGTACTTGCCCAGGCGCAGCACGGCGGCCTTCTGCCATTGGTCGGCCACGCGGATCGCAAACAGGAAGTACAGACCGAGCAGCATGCCCAGCGATGGCCGGCACGGGATTCTTACGACCAGTGCCGATCCCAAAGCTCCGGCGCCCAGGCAAACGAAAAACGCCGCGAGTCCAACGCACGTGATCTGCGGCCGCGCGGACGACGCACCGCCCTCCTGCTTCGGCCCGTTTCGCAATCATTCGACCGATCATGTTCATGTCCTCCTGTCTTGCTCTTTCTGCAATTCGCTGAAATAGTCGAGCAGTTCCTGCAGCGTGATTCCTTCGGCGCCGGCGCGCGCCAACAGCTCGCCCGCCAGTTGCGCCACGCGCCGCGGCCGCTCCAGTTCGCTCGGCTTCGGCTTCTTGTCGGTCACGAACGTGCCTGTGCCTTGCTGCGTTTCCAGGACCTCGCGGATCTCCAGTTCGCGATAAGCGCGCACCACCGTGTTCGGGTTGATCGCCAAGTCGACCGCGAGCTGCCGGACGGTCGGCAACTGGTCGCCCGGCTTTCAGGCTTCCGGCCGCGATGCCGCCCAGCACCTGGTCGATGATCTGCCGGTACGCCGGCACGCCGCTGCGGGCATCGAGCCTGATCTCGAACCGCCGATCAGGCTGGGCTGCAGGCTTCATCTACTTTGCTAGTGTACTAGTGTTCTAGATACACTGTCAATAGAATTCGTTCACAATTTCCGTAAACTTATGACCGCTTTGGCGTTTAATGAGAATGAGGCTAAGTTTCGCCATGAAGAAGTCGGCCCTCTGGTCGCCGTTGCGTTGGCTTCGTTTTGCATGGTGCTTCCGGGCGTGTCGTCGGCCAACCGAAGACGCCGCGACGCAAGCTGTTCCAAAAGAAGCTCAACAAAGACCAGCAGATTCTGCACGCGCTCGACCGGCTGACGTTCGGGCCGCGGCCGGGCGACGTGGCGCGGGTCAAGAAAATGGGGCTGAAGAAGTGGATCGACCTGCAGCTTCACCCCGAGCGGATCGCGGAGAACCCGGCGCTGGAGGCGAAGCTCGAGCCGCTCGAATCGCTGCGGATGTCGCCGGCGGAAGCGACGCAGCACTATCCCCCGCCCCAGCTTGTGCTGGCGATCGCGCAAGGACGGCAGCCGATGCCGGAGGATCCGGTGATGCGCGCCAGCGTGCAGCGGATGATGGTGCGCTACAAGGCGCGGCAATGGCGGGCAAGGCGCAGGCGGTCGATCCGAACGCCGAGATGGAGCCGGCGAAAAAGCTGAACGAAGTTCTGGAGCAGTCGGAAATCCAGACGCTGCGCGCGGGCTCGCCGGAGCGCAAGCGCGAGCTGCTCGCCAACATGCCGGCCGACAAGCTGGAAGAAGTGCTGGTGGCGATGCCGCGTCCGATGCGGCAACAGCTCATGGGCGTGGCGCCCACCGAAGTGCGCCGCCAGATCATGCTGCTCAACGCGCCGCAGCAGGTGATCAACTTCGACCTGGTGAACGCCAAGATGCTGCGCGCCGTCGAGAGCAACCGGCAGTTGGCCGAGGAGCTGGCCGATTTCTGGTTCAACCACTTCAACGTGTTCTACGACAAGGGCGCGGACCGCTTCTCGATTCCCGAGTACGAGCGCGAGGCGATCCGTCCGCACGTGCTGGGGAAGTTCCGCGATCTGCTGGAGGCGACGGCGAAGAGTCCGGCGATGCTGTTCTTCCTGGATAATTTCCAGTCGGTGCGGCCGGATATCGACGCGCAGCAATCCGCAACGCAAGGTGAAGCGCGGGCTGAATGAGAACTACGGGCGCGAGCTGATGGAGCTGCACACGCTCGGCGTCAACGGCGGCTACACGCAGAAGGACGTGACCGAGGTGGCGCGCTGCTTCACCGGATGGACGCTGGTCGGAGCCGCGGCGCGGCGGCGGATTCTTCTACAACGACCGGCTGCATGACAAAGGCGAGAAGGTGGTGCTGGGGCACGTGATCCCGGCCGGCGGCGGCATGGAAGACGGCGAGAAGGTGCTGGACATTCTGGCGACGCATCCCTCCACCGCGCATTTCATTTCGAAGAAGCTGGCGCAGCGGTTCGTGGCCGACGATCCGCCGGAGTCGCTGGTCCAGAAGATGGCGGCGACCTTCCTCGCCACGCGACGGCGACATTCGCGAGGTCATGAAGACCATGCTCGATTCGAAAGAATTCTGGTCGCAGGGAGCGTATCGCGCCAAAGTGAAAACGCCGTTCGAGATGGTGGCCAGCTCGGTGCGCGCGCTGGATGCGCAAGTGATGGACGCGTTCGCGCTGGCGAACCAGGTGGCGAATCTGGGCGAGCCGCTGTATCGCAAGCAGGAGCCGACCGGCTATTCGAATCTCGAACTCCGAATGGGTGAACTCGTCGGCGCTGCTGGCGCGCATGAACTTCGCGATGCAGCTTGCGCAGAACCGGCTGCCGGGAGTTCAGAGTGGATGCGGCGCGGTTCGGCAGCGATCCGGAAGAAGTGGCGCAAGACGCTGCTGTTCCGCACGGTTTCGCCGCAGACTCGCGCGGCGCATCGAAAAGGCCTTGGACGGAGCAGAAGCAGAAGACGCCGGCGCTGGTGGCCGGCCTGGTGATCGGATCGCCGGATTTTCAACGCAGGTAACACAGGTAACATCACATGACTACTCGACGTGTTTTTCTGAAAGGTTCGGCGCTCGCGATCTTCGGCGCGGGATCGATTCCGGCCTGGCTGTCGCGATCGGTGTATGCGGCCGAGGGCGCGCAGCGCCGCAAGAAGATCCTGGTGGCGATCTTCCAGCGCGGCGCGGTGGACGGCCTCAACATGGTGGTGCCGTTCGGCGAATCGCGCTACTACGAGCTGCGGCCCGCGCATCGCGATTCCCAAGCCGGACGGCACGCCGCAATCCGCCGTGGACCTGGATGGATTCTTCGGACTGCATCCGTCGCTCGCGCCGTTGAAGCCGCTGTTCGATGCGCGGCATCTGGCGATCGTCGACGCGGTCGGCTCGCCCGATCCGACGCGGTCGCACTTCGACGCGCAGGATTACATGGAGTCCGGCACGCCGGGCCTGAAGGCGACCGCCGACGGCTGGATGAATCGCGCGCTGCCCAAGGAATCCGGCCCGGTCTCGCCGGTGCGCGCCATCAGCATCGGTGCGAACCTGGCGCGTGCGCTGCGCGGCCACAATGACGCGGTCGCGGTGAACAACCTGAACGATTTTCAAGTGCGCGATCCGCGCGGAGCGGCGAGCTTCGAGAGCATGTACGAATGCGACGCTCGACACCATGCTGCACGGAACCGGCGCAGGAGACGTTTCGCGCGGTGAAGACCATTCAGGCGATCCAGAAGCAGAATCACGACGCCGGCCAATGGCGCGCAAGTATCCGAATGGGCCGTTCGCGCAACAGCCTGCGGCAGATCGCGCGGCTGATCAAGGCCGACGTCGGACTGGAAGTCGCGTTCGCCGATATCGGCGGCTGGGACACGCACGTCAACGAAGTGGGGCCGCAGCCCGCGGTGGGACAGCTCGCGAACAATCTGGCGCAGCTCGGGCAGTCGCTCGCGGCGTTTTATCAGGATCTCGGCGACCGCATGGAGGACGTGGTGGTGGTGACGATGTCGGAGTTCGGCCGCACGGCGCGCGAGAACGGCAATCGCGGGACCGATCACGGCCACGCCAACGTGATGTTCGTCATGGGCGGCGGTGTTCAGGGCGGCAAGGTGTACGGCGATTGGCCGGGGCTGGCCGAGGAGCAGCTCTACGAGGGCCGCGATCTGGCGCTGACTACGGATTTCCGCGATGTGCTGGGCGAGCTGGTGTCGAAGCATCTGGGCAATCCGAATCTCAAGGCGGTGTTTCCGGGCTACGAGAATCCGAAGTTTCGCGGTCTGCTGGGCTAGGCGACTGCTGCGCGCGGCCTACGCGGTAACTTCGATGCTCGGAATCCTTCTTCAGCGTTTTCCGGATCGCGGATGCGGACGGGAAAATCCATGATGATGCAGCCGCGCGAGGCATCGTTCTTCACGTTGTTGCCGTGGATTTGGAAACCGCTGCGCCCGTGGGCGTCGTGGCCTTTCGGCGCCAGACGGAAACACCGGGCGGCGCGTTGTGCGGCAACTTTCATGGGGTTCCGATGGTGTAGCGGCCGCGGGGAATCGGGCCGATGTTGGGCAACGCTTCGAGATCGGGATTGTTGCGGCCCTTGCGGGTCCGTCGGGGACGTTGCGGCCGGAGTAGCCTGCGCCCATCAGCTTCGCCGTCCTGCTTCAGTTCGCCGGTTGATTGACTAAAGGTCCACATAGCCTTACCGGAGGATGCATCACGAGCGCCGTGAATGCTGCGTTGAGGAACTCACACCAGACGCTGCATTTGCAATGCGGAAAAATGTCTTCGGAAGATTTGTGACTGCGGCGATCGCTACTTCAGGATGCCCATCTTGACCAGCGGCCAATAAACGAAGACGGCTTTTCCGTAAATGTAGCGGCGCGGGACCATGCCCCAGGCGCGGCTGTCGTTGGAGGAACTGCGGTGATCGCCGAGCACGAAGTATTCATCGGGCGGCACAGTTTCTCATGGCATCGAATTGTCGTCGCGAAACTCGGCAGGAACATAGCTTTCCACCAGCTTCTGGCCGTTGACGATCACTGTGCCGCTGATCCACCTCGACGCGATCGCCGGGCACGCCGATGACGCGCTTGATGTACGACTTGGTGGGATCGCCCGGAAACCAGAACACCACCGTGTCGCCGCGATCGATGATGCGAAAAATGGAAACGGTAGATGAACTTGTTGATGAAGATCCGCTCCTGGTCGTCCAGGGTCGGCATCATGCTGGTGCCTTCCACTTTTACGGGCTGATACAGGAACAGGATGACGAGGACGGCGAGGACCACGGAGAAAACCAAGTCGCGCCCCCAGTGCATGAGCATGCCGAGCAGCGAGCGCTGGCGTGGGGGCGGGGAGCTAACCGCCGCGGGGGTGGCGTCAGTCTGGTCCATCAGCTTGGAAAGGCTTCGTAGACTATTTTCTCACTTCGTCCGGGCGTTGGGCAAGTGGAACGGCGAGTCGAGGGGTGCCACCCACAGTTCAGCGATTCGAGGCAGACAGGCTGGAGGCTTCCTTAGCCCGGACGCTCAACGCCCGGACGCTCAACGCCGTAACACCGTCGGCGCTGGCGATGGGTTCCACCGCAAGGATCACGGGGCCGGAGCGTTTCAGAAGAGCAAAGCTTTGAACCCGGACCTCCCCCGCGGCGCCGGTGTCGAGCACTTTCCTCAGGCACTGTTGCATGGCGTCGCGATCCTCGGGCGCCAGGTAGTCGAACATGGACCGCCGGGCGGCGTCAAGAAGGGAGCTGTTCACCAACAGAACATGACCCTCCGGCGCGACGGCCAACAACAGGTCGGGCGATCGCTGCACCAAGGAGCGCAAGCGAGTGTCCAGGTTCCGGCCGCCTTCCTGACTTTGTCGCAGGGCGTCAATGTCGGCGAGAGCGAGGATTGCGCCGTCGACCTTGTTGTCCAGCGTCTTGTACGGCCGGATCTTCATCACGTACCAGCGGCCTGAAAAATCCTGAACGGTCTGTTCACTGTTCTGCATCGTGTCGATGGCTTGCCGAATGATCGCAGAAAGGTCATCGACTTGGATCCTGGAACGGATATCGCCAATCGGGCGTCCCACATCGGTAGGAATCAGGTTCAAAACGCGCTGCGCGGCCGAGGTGGCGCGCCGGATTCGCAATTCGCGGTCGAGCATCACGTAGACGATGTCCACGGAGTCGATGAGATTGGTCAGGTCGCTGTTGGCCTTGGCCAATTCGGCATTGCGATTTTGCAGCTCATCGTTGACGGTGGTCAGTTCCTCGTTGGTAGCCTGCAGCTCTTCCTTGGCGGTTTCGAGTTCCTCGTTGGTACTCTGCAATTCCTCGTTGCTGGAGAGAATCTCCTCGTTGGCCGATTGCAGTTCTTCGTTGGTGGCATCCTGTTCCTCGATGATGGAATGCAGGTCCTGCTGGGTGGCGGCCAGCTCGCTGCGCAGGACCGCCATCTCGCGGTTGGCGCTCGATCGCTTCTTTTCCTTGGCGGCAGCCGGCGGCTTATCCGGTTTGGGCGGCGGCTGGGGGGCTTGAAAATGAATGAGGAAGTATGGGTCCTTGGCGCCGGTGTTGAGGAGCGGAGTCACTTCCAGATTCATTTCCACGGCGCCCGATTCGCCGCGCATGTGAACGCCAGTCTTGGTGATGGAGTCGCCGGACTTGCGGGACATGTTTACGGCGGAGCGGACTTCGGCGGCCAAGCCCTCGCGAACCATCTTCAGCAGATTGAGTGTAGCCGGGCCGGGTGCGGGCGCAAGGAACCGTCCGGTGTGTCCGCGGAACTGAAGCACATCGAAGTTTGAGTTGATCACGACCCCGGGCGGAGCGTACTTGGACAACACGATCTTGTCGGCTTCCTTGCCGACGTCGATGGTGGGAAGCGGCTGCATGGCGTACCTGCGGCCGGGCGTGCGGACGACGGTCTGATCTACCGGCGCCAAATCGAAGCGCGCCCGAACCGTGGCCGGAAGCCGGGCGTACAGCTTGTGTTTCTTGTCGATCTGACGGAACAAATCGGATCCAGGGCCAACGATCTCGGAGCTGCCCAACAGCAAGTAGCCGCCCGACTTGAGAGCGTAGTGGAATATCGCGAGCACCTTCTTTTGCAGCGGCGATCCCAGATAGATCAGCAGATTCCGGCAACTGATCAAGTCCATACGCGAGAACGGCGGATCTTTGACGACGTCCTGCACCGCGAACACGCACAGATCCCGAACCTGCTTACTGATCTGATAGCCTCCGTCGGAAGGAAGGAAGAACCGGCGCAGCCGTTCAGGAGAGACGTCGGCGACTATGCTTTCGGTGTAAAGGCCGTCGCGCGCGGTCTGAATAGCCGGTTTGCTGATGTCGGTGGCGAAGATCTGAACGGACGGCCCTCCGGTAGGCGGCATGGACTCCAGCAAAAGCATCGCGATGGAGTACGCTTCCTGGCCGGTGGCGCAACCGGGAACCCAAACGCGGATCGGCAGGTCACCTTTGTGGTGTTGGACCAGGTTCGCGAACACGTGGGTTTTCAGAAAGTCGAAGGTCTCGGCGTCGCGAAAGAAGGCGGTCACGTTGATGAGCAGATCGTGATAGAGCGCCTCGACCTCGGCGGGATCGGCCTCCAGACGTGTCAGGTAGGCTGCGATGGTTTCAACCTTGTTGAGAACCATGCGGCGCGCGATGCGGCGGCGGATGGTGGCGGGCTTGTATTGGGAGAAGTCCACTCCGGTGGCCTCCCGCACACGCTTGAAGATTCCCGCCGACAGGGATTCAGAAGTGGATGGTTCGGTTTCTTCCTCGTGCCGGGCTTGCAACAGATAGGGATGGCCGGCAATGCTAGCCAGTTCGGCCGCGATCTGAGCCGGTGGCAGCACGAAGTCCGCCGAATTGAACTGGGCGCTGGCGCTGCGCGGCATATCCGGGTACTTCGCGGATTGCTGATCCTGAGCGAAGGCGATGCCGCCCTCGGCCCGGATGGCGGCCAGTCCCAGCGTCCCGTCGGTGCCGGTGCCGGAAAGAACCACTCCGATGGCCTGGCTCCGGCGATGCTCCGCCAGGGAGCGAAAAAAAATGTCGATTACCATGACCGGACGGGGGCCGGTGCGAATGGGGCGGGCGACGAGATCGCCATCCCCGATGGCCAGGGTGGCATTCGGTGGGATGACATAGATGTGATTGGCGAGCAACGGCGTCCGGTCCCGCACTTCCGCTACGGGCATACGAGTGACTCTCGACAGCAGGTCGCTCAACATGCTCTGGTGCGTTTTGCTCAGGTGGGAGACCACGACGAAGGCCATGCCGGTATCGTTGGGCAGTGCACGCAGGAGTTCACGAAAAGCTTCCAGTCCTCCGGCGGAGGCTCCGATGCCAACCACCGGCACAGGATGTCCAGTGGACGCGGAGGAAGCTTGAGAAACTCGGGCCCTTTGTGGGTTGGCATTCCTCGCAGCCTTCCGGGTTGGCGATTTCCTGGCCATGGCTTAGCGTTACTGTAGCAGAGTACCGCGGAGTGAAGGAGCACCGAGGTGGCTAGCGAGGAGAAAGCACGAACTAGTGCGCGCCCGCCGAGTCGGCCTGGGCGTGGAAATCGCTGCGGTTGCAACTGTGATTGGCTTCGTGACGAAAGAGCGCCAAGCGTGCGCGCTCAACCGTCTCCCAGGCGGTTCGGCAACTGCGGCGCAGCAAGTCGACTTCGGATTCCAGGCCGCATCCGACCAAGTCGGACATCTCGCGAACCAAGTCCGCGTAGATACGAGTCGTTTCGCGGTAATCGCCTATCAAGCGCAGCCGCTCAAGGCATACCGCTCGCCGATTGTTCAACACGACAAGTTTGATGATATTCCACTTTCCGCCCACTCGTCAAGGCGGAGGTGAGCGCCAGAATTATCCAACGCAAGATGAGCATGAAACTGGGGGAGTGTCCGGGGCGGTTTCCAACGCAAGATGAGCATGAAAAAGGGAACAATGGTGTAGGCGTGGCGCGGCTGGGTGCAGATACGGATGCAAAATGCCGAGAGCCTGAGCCAGGATCAGATCCAGGAGTTTTTACGGTCGAGCGAGCCGATCGAGTTCACCAGCGGCGGGCGGGACGAACGATACCAGTGGGTGGAGCGGGTATTGGCGGCGCAGAAGTACCGGGTGTTAAGAAAACGCGAGCGAGGATTGGTGCGGGCCTACCTGCGGAAAGTGAGCGGGTTGAGCGAGGCGCAGACGACGCGGTTGATCCGGGCGTTTTTGGATCACGGGGCGGTACGGGCGCAGCCGTACCAACGGCACACGTTCGCAGCCAAGTACACGGCCGAAGACATTGCGTTGTTGGCGGAAGTGGATCGGGCGCATGGGCGATTGAGCGGGCCGGCCACGCGGCGGATTTTGCAGCGCGCATACGAGCAGTTCCGAGAGCAGCAGTACGAGCGGCTGGCGAAGATCAGTGTGGCGCACTTGTACAATCTGCGGGCGAGCGCGCGCTATCGCAACCAGGCGGCGGTGTTCGAGCCGACGCAGTCCACGGCGGCCGCCATCGGACAACGGCGCAAGCCGGACCCGCAAGGGCGGCCCGGATATGTGCGCGTGGACACGGTGCATCAAGGCGACAGCGCGGGAGCCAAGGGCGTGTACCACATCAACGCGGTGGACGCGGTGACGCAATGGCAAGTGGTGGGCTGCGCCGAGAAGATCAGCGAGGCGTATCTGGTACCGGTGCTGGAAGCGGTGTTAGCGCAGTTTCCCTTTCCAATCCGCGGTTTTCATGCCGACAACGGCTCGGAGTATATCAATCATCGGGTGGCGGAGATGTTGCGGAAGCTGCACGCCGAATTCACCAAGAGCCGGGCATGCCGGAGCCAGGACAATGCACTGGTGGAAGGCAAAAACGGCGCGGTGATCCGCAAACTGATCGGCTACGGACACATCGCCGGCCCACACGCCGCCAAGCTGCAGGAGTTCTACGTCCAGCATCTGAATCCGTACCTGAATTTTCACCGGCCCTGCGGCTTCGCCACGGTGAGCTTGGACGAGCGCGGCAAACGGCAACGCAAATACAAGACCGAAGACTATCGGACGCCGTTCGAGAAACTGCAATCGCTGCCGGAAGCGGAGCGGTTGTTGAAACCGGGGTTGAGTTTGCCGGAATTGGAGAAACGGGCGCTGGCCATCAGCGACACCGAATGCGCTCGCCGGATGAGCGCGGCCAAGATCAAGTTGCTGCGGCAATGCCAAACGCCGGCGTTGCCGAAGTTCCGCTGACACAGGGCCGTGGAAATGCCGGGTCCGTGGAAAGCGTGGAAAACCAAAAGCAGCTTTCCCACGCTTTCCACCGTCCCTTGGAAATCTCGCAGACAGCGCGAGATTCCCACATTCCCACCGCCCGCTTCACGGCCATGGGAAAGTGGAAAACCAAAAGCAGGTTTCCCACTTTCCCACAGCCACTCGCGACGATGACTCCTGTTCTATCTCTGAAAACCAAAAACAAAAGAAAGGAAGTCGGCCGCTACGCGGCCTCCTCATTCCCTATCCGTTCTCCCTACGTCGACCGGAACCGATTTCATGCTCATTCTTCGATTGGAAAATGCTCGCCCCGGTGAGCGTGGGCTAATGGGCGCCGCAGGTGCCTGAAGTTAACGGGCCAGAAGGAGGAGATCCTCCCGATCGCAACTGTGATCGGCTTCGTGGCGGGAGAGCGCCATGCGCGCGTGCTCTACTGCTTCCCAGGTGGTACGGCAGGCTCTGCGCAGGAGAGCAACCTCGGATTCCAGGCCGCATCCTACCAGATCGCTCATGTCACTCACGCGGTCGGCGTACGACCGCGACGTTTCGCGATACTCGCGGAGCAGCTGCATGCGTACCTGGCACAGAGGACGCGAAGAATCTAACACTACGGTCCGATGCTAGCACTTGGACTGGGGAAGTCAAGGGATATTTGTAAGCTGCATCATGAGTCGCGTTTGGCGATCAAATGAAGATAGAGCGGCACGATCACCGCTACGGC
The DNA here is from genome assembly GCA_963792065.1 of Terriglobia bacterium. GTDB lineage: Bacteria > Acidobacteriota > Terriglobia > Bryobacterales > Bryobacteraceae > Palsa-89. The sequence goes on along the minus strand of CAWBUU010000001.1, from coordinate 1,731,230 downwards.
GGCTACCAGCGTCCGGCGGCCGTCAAAATGATGTCGGTCTGCTAACTGCATGGATCAAACATGCGTTCTGCGCGGCGGGCTGGAACGCAACTATGTTGGAGCGTTACCGTATAGGTGATGCGGCAGATTGGAGTGGAACATGAGTCGTAGGTTGCCAGTGATCGTGTCTGCGTGCGTGGCGTTGCTGGCGTGCGCCGCGCTGCTGGTGTTCGCGGCACAACCGGATGACGAGTGGCCAGCATATGGGCGCGACGCGGGAGGGCAGCGCTTTTCGCCGCTGGCGATCATCAACGGACGAAACGTAGCGTCGCTCAAGGTGGCGTGGACGTTTCGCACCGGTGACGTGTACGAACCTCCGCGCGGGCGTCCGACCGCATTCGAGGCGACCCCGATTTACATCGATGGGACGCTGTATCTGGGAACGCCGCTGGGGCGCGTGATTGCGCTCGACCCGGTGACCGGAAAGCAGCGCTGGGCGTATGACGCCAAGATTCCGAAGGACAAAGGCTACGGCGATTTCACCAACCGCGGCGTATCGACATGGAAGGCGGCTCGAGGCGAGCGGCGCATTTTCATCGCGACCATTGATGCGCGGCTGATCGCGCTGGATGCCGGGACCGGCAAGCCGATCTCCGACTTCGGCGACAACGGCGTGGTGGACTTGCGGAACGGGCTGCGCATCGCTCCGCGCGGGTTTGCCGACTATGAAGAGACATCGCCGCCGGCCATCGTGGGCGACACCATCGTGCTTGGTTCCGGTGTTGCGGACAACGGATCGGTGAGCCAGCCAAGCGGTGAGGTGCGCGGTTTCGATGTCGTCACTGGCAAACACAAGTGGACCTGGGATCCGATTCCGCAGGATGCGAAGGCGCCGGGCGCCGCCACTTGGAAAGAGGACAGCGCGAAGCGGACTGGCGCGGCCAACGCGTGGTCGGTAATTGCCTCCGATCCCGGGCGGAACCTGGTGTTCGTGCCGACCGGGAGTCCGAGCCCGGATTATTACGGCGGCGAGCGGATAGGCGACAACCTGTTCGCGAACTCGGTGGTGGCACTGCGCGCCTACGACGGGCGAGATGGTATGGCACTTCCAGACCGTGCATCACGATCTGTGGGACTACGATGTTCCGACACCGCCGATCTTGTTCGACGTGCATCGCGGCGGGCAGACGATTCCGGCGGTGGGAGCGGGATCGAAGGACGGATTTTATTTCATCTTGAATCGCGAGACGGGCAAGCCGATCTTCGGCGTGGAAGAGCGCGCGGCGCCGCAGACCGACGTGGAGGGCGAAGTATCTTCGAAGACGCAACCGTTCCCTTTGGCGCCGCCCGCGCTCGCGCCGCAGAAAGCGCCGGAACCGTGGGGCGCAAACGATGCGGATCGGAAGTGGTGCGCCGAAGAGATGGGGAAATTGCGGTCCGAAGGTGTGTTCACTCCGCCGAGCCTGAAGGGATCGTACATGATGCCGGGCAACATCGGCGGTATGGCGTGGGGAGGCGCGGCTTATGATCCCGCCCATCACATGCTGGTGATTCCAACCAACAACATCGGAGCCGAAGTGCGGCTGATCCCGCGCGCCGATTTCAGAAAGGCGATCGCGGACGCGGGCGGAAAGGGCGATTGGGAATTCGCATCGCAACAGGGCACGCCGTACGGAATGATGCGGCGATTTCTGAGGAGCCCGTCGGGCCTGCCGTGCAACGCACCGCCCTGGGGCGTTCTGAACGGCGTGGATGTGGATACCGGCGAGGTCAAGTGGACGACGCCGATGGGACAATTCGCCACGGCGCCTCCGAGCTTCGGATCGATCGCGCTGGGCGGACCCATCGTCACCGGCGGCGGACTGGTGTTCATGGCCGGCACCGTGGACCCGGCCATCTACGCCTACGATGTGACGAGCGGCAAGCAACTCTGGAAGGGCGACCTGCCCACCAGCGCGCGATCCACGCCCATGACGTTTCGTGGTCCGAACGGGAAGCAGTACGTTGTCGTCTCGGCGGGCGGGCACGGAATCGCGGGACTGTCGCCGCTGGGCGATTACGTGGTCGCGTTCGCGCTGCCCTAGGTGGCCAGGCTAAGCCGGCGCGCCACCGGGATCGGAGCGGATCTGAATCACGGCCGGCGCCGTGCGCAAGTGCAGATCGCGCTGCGGGAACGGGATCTCGATGCCGTGTTCCTTGAAAGCGGCGAAGGTCGCGAAGTACAGGTCGCTTTTCAGGATCAGGGGCGTCTGCACTTTGGTGATGCTCCAGACGCGCAGGTCGAAGTTGAGGCTGCTGTCGCCGAAGTCGGTGAAGATCACGTCGGGCGCGGGCACGTTCAGGACATCCGGATTCGCGGCGGCGACCGCGAGCAGCACCTCGCGCACCTGCTGCGGATCGCTCCCGTAGGAAACGCCGACCGGGAGCGAGAAGCGGACCTGGCGATCGGTGGCGGTCCAGTTGATCACCGGCTTGATGACGAACTCCGAGTTCGGCATCACCACGATGATGTTGTCGTTGGTGCGGACCCAGGTGCTGCGCGCGCCGATTCGAACTACGTCGCCGTTCAGGTCGGCGATCTGGACGCGGTCGCCGACTTTGACCGGTCCTTCGAACAGCAGCACCAGGCCGGAGACGAAGTTGTTCACGATGGGCTGCAAGCCGAAGCCGACGCCGATACCCAGCGCGCCGCCAACCAGGGCGAGGCTGTTGAGATTGATGCCGGCCGATTCGAGACCGACCGCCAGTCCCGCGATGAAAATCAGATACTCGGTGGCAGTTTCGAGCGCGTACTTGTGTCCCTCCTCCATCGCGAATCGATCGAGCACGTACACGCGCAGCAAGCGGCGGCTTTTGCGAGCCACGAACACGAGCAACAGCAGAAAGATGAAAGTCTTGATGAGGAACTCCGGCGAAACGGCGACTTGCCCGATGGTGAATAGCGGCCTCGCCAGCGCACGCTTGGCGCCGTCCACCGCTTGATCGAAGACCGGAAACTGCTCCCAGGGAACCAGCGTGAATCCGAGGACCAAGGCCAGGACGATGGCCGCCATCGCAAGCAGCAATCGGGAACGCTTCATTTCCTTATTGTGCCGCGTGCCGCGTCGGTCTTCATTGTGCCGCGTGCCGCGTCATCTCTTCATTGTGCTGCGTCGTCGAGACGCGGGTCGCGCGCAGATTGCTGCGAGTTCCGGAGCTAACGCATGCGCGGAATGCCGGGCCAATCGGAGCCTTTGCCGCTGAAAGCGCGATCCAGGTTCACGGCCGCGCTGATGAGCGCCAAGTGCGTGAAGGCTTGCGGAAAATTGCCGAGCGCCTCTCCGGCCGGCCCGGTTTCCTCGCCGAACAGACCCAGGTGGTTGGCGTAACCCAGCATCCGGTCGAAGAGCAGCTCGGCCTCTTCCAGCCGGCGGCGGTCGGTGCGCCCGGCGCGCGTCAGCGCCTCGACCAGCCAGAAGGTGCACATGTTGAATGTGCCTTCATCGCCCTCCAGCCCGTCGACTCCCGACTTGGCATGGTAGCGATACACCAGGCCGCTTGAAACCAGGCCGCCCGCGTCCGGCGGGCGATTGATGGCGTCGAGCGTGCGAATCATGCGGGGATCGCTGGGCGACAGAAACAGGACCAGCGGCATCATCAGCGTCGCGGCGTCCAGAGTTTTGCTGCCGTAGTATTGAGTGAAGGCTTGGAGCTTGGCGTCCCAGCCGGCGTCGAAGATCTCCTGGTAAATCGCGTCGCGCTGTTCCAGCCAGCGCTGGCGATCGGCGGGGAAGGAGCGCTTGTCCGCCAGCCGCAGGCCGCGATCGAGCGCCACCCAGCACATCATTTTCGAATAGACAAAATGCTGGCGGCTCGCCGCGGACTTCCCAGATGCCGTAGTCCTTGCGCTGCCAGTTCTCGCAGACCCAGTTCAGCAGTTCGCGCAACTCCCGCCACAGATCGTAGGAAATCGGAGCGCCGTACTTGTTGTACAGGTACACGGAATCCATCAATTCGCCGCAGATATCGAGCTGAAGCTGGTTGAAGGCGGCGTTGCCGACGCGAACGGGGCTGGATCCTTTGTAGCCGGCGAGATGGTCCAGGCAGAATCTCGTCGAGATCGGCCGAGCCGTCCACGCGGTACATGTTCTGGAGGAAGCTGTCCGGGCTTGCGCTCGGCGCAGCGATCCTCGATCCATCGCATGAACTTGGCGGCTTCGTGGACGAAGCCGATGCGCATCAGCGAGTACATGGTGAAGGCGGCGTCGCGAATCCAGGTGTAGCGGTAGTCCCAATTGCGCGCGCCGCCCGCGATACTCGGGCAAGCTGCAGGTGGGAGCGGCGACGATGGCGCCGGTCGGCTCGTAGGTGAGCAGCTTGAGGACCAGCGCCGAGCGGTAAACCATCTCGCGCCAGCGTCCCTGGTAAGTGCACCCGGAGATCCAGTGGCGCCAGTAATCGCAACGGTGTCGGCGAGCATGCTGGTCCTCTTCGTCGGCAGTGAGCGGTGCGCCGCAGCCTGAGCCGCGGTTCGACTTGCCGGAGAACGAAAGTGGCGGATTCCCCTTCGTCGAGCGAAAACTCGGCCGTGACGCCGCCGGCGCGGGCGTGCAGACGGAACGCGAGTCGCCAGGCCGAGACTCAGCGTCGTCGGAGTCGAAGCCGGCGCCATCGGGCACCACCTGAACGGTGTGCTTGTCGCGAGCGTAGTTGAACGCGGGGTGGCAATTCAGTTTGAAGCTGACCGATCCGCGAACAGCGGTGACGCGCCGCACCAGATCGTGGCGATTGAGTCCGGAAGATTTCGATGGGCATGAAGTCGGTGATCTCCCCGACGCCTTCGTCGCAATGAAAGCGGGTGAGCAGAACGTTGGTATCCGGCCAGTAGAGCTGCTTGCGCGCTGACGGCGCCGCTGAGCGGGCGCGATCTGGAAACGCCCGCCCTTTCTGTCGTCGAGCAGGGCGGCGAACACGCTGGGTGAATCGAATCGCGGAACGCAGAACCAATCGATGGATCCAGTCGATGCTCGACCAGCGCGACCGTGTGGAGGTCGCCGATGACGCCGTAGTGTTCGATGGGTTGATAGGGCATCTGAAAAGCTCAGGCCTCGGCCAGGCGTTGCAACGTTTGGATAACCTCGGCAGGCCCGGGCAGCACGAAGCGCGCGCGGGAACGCCCCGCGCCGACATGCACGGTCAACGCGATGCATCCAGCGCTTCAAACAGATCCTCGTCGGTGCGGTCGTCACCCAAAGGCAAGTTGGAAATCCGCAGGTCCGCAGATTTCCACGAAACGCCGGGCCACCGATCCCTTGTGCAGCCAGCCGGGGCGAATCTCGACGATCTTTTGCCCGCGAATGGCGCGCAGCTCGGTTTCCGCCAGCATGTCTTCCAGCATCGCCACCAGCTCCTGCGCCAGCCAGTCGCTGAATCTCGATTCGGACATGCGGTAGTGCCAGACCAGCGAGTATTCCTTCTCTTCGATGAAGCTGCCGCGCGTGCGGTCGACGAAGTGCTGCAGCACGGGGCGGACGCGGTCCACCCACTCGCGCGAGTAGTCGGGCCGCAGCGGCTCCCATTCGATGCGAATCGGCGCGGCGCAGCAGTGCGCCATGCTCGGCGCCCAGCCATAGCCCGCGAACTTGGCCGAACCACCGCTCCAGGTCCGCGCGCCGTGCGTCCGGAAATGATCATGACGGAGTTTTCTTGCGACGCGCCACGAGAGACCTCAGCACCGCCAGCAGTTCGGGCGGCGGAGAGGCGTCCTCCGGGCGCTGATGGAAGCCGACCAGGGTGCCGTCGTAATCGAGAAACAACAGCCGGCGGTGCGCGTTGCGGTAAGCGGCCACCAGGCGAGGAACATCGAGCGGCGCCGGACGGTCCGAAGGAGAGTCGCCGCGATCGGCCGCGGCGCTCTGCAGCATCGTCAGGAACTGTTCGCTCCACGCGAAGACGTTGTTGCGGCACACGCGATCCTGCAGCGCCGACATGCGCCGCTGCCGTTCGTCGGGCGGCATGGCCAACGCGGTCTCGACGATGGCCGCGGTGCGCTCCTCGTCATTCGGGTTGACGATCAGGGCCTCGCCCATCTCCTCGGCGGCTCCGGCAAATTCGCTCAGGACCAGAACACCGTCCTGTCCGGTTTTGCAGGCCACGTACTCCTTGGCCACCAGATTCATGCCGTCGCGCAGCGGACTCACCCAGGCGACGTCGGCCATGGCGTAGAGCGCCACCAGCTCCGCGCGCGAAATGCCGCGGCGGATGTAGACCAGCGGCGTCCAGTCCGGCGTGGCGAACTGGCCGTTGATCTCGCCCACCAGCTCGTTCACCTGGCGGCGCAGCGCATCGTAGCTGAAGATGCGTTCGCGCGAGGGAACGGCAACCTGCAGCAGCACCACCTTGCCGCGCAGCTCCGGCGCGCGTTCCAGCAGACGGCGATATGCGCGCAGCCGTTCCGGGATTCCTTTGGTGTAGTCCATGCGGTCGACCGCGAGCAGCAGCCGGCGGCCTTGATAGCGCTGGCGCAGCGATTCGATGTGACGCTTGGTGTCGGCGGTTCCGAGCAGCGCCGTGAATTCCTCCGGCGCGATTCCGATGGGGAGCGCGTCCAGCTTGACGGCGCGGCCGTCCACCTCCACTTCGTCGAGACGGCTTTCGCGGCCCAGCACACGGCGCAAGCAGCTTCGGAAGTGCTGCAGGTGGCAGTAGGTTTGAAACGCGACCAGGTCCGCGCCCAGCAGGCCTTCGAGCAGGTCTTCGCGTTCCGGCAACACGCGGAAAACTTCCGACGACGGAAACGGGATGTGCAGGAAGAACCCGATGGCGGCGTCGGGCAGCGCCTCGCGCAACAAGCGGGGAAGCAGCATGAGCTGATAATCATGCACCCAGAGCAAGTCGCCGGGGCGATACTGTTCGACCACTGCGTCGCGGAAAAGCTTGTTGGCGGTGACGTAGGCGGCCCAGCCTTTGGGATCGAATGTCAGGCGCGAAGGAAAGTGATGGAACAGCGGCCACAGCGTCTGGTTGGAGTAGCCTTCGTAGAAATGGTCGGCGATGTCCGGCGGGATTTCAACCGGAAATCAGTCCATCCTGAGCTTTCCACTTGTCGATGATCTCCTGGCGCTTGGGATCGCCGATCCGCGCCGACTCCCCTGGCCAGCCGATCCACACACCGCCGCCGCGCCGCAGCAACGAGTTCATCGCGGTCGCCAATCCGCCGGAAGCTCTTCTCCGCGCGCCAGCCGCTGGGAGTCGCGCGAAGCGGGCCGGCAGACGGTTCGAGATCACGATCAGACGATGGTTCGCAGCCAGTGCTTGGTTGGTCTGCATTGCGGAGAACCGGTCAGGTAAAGCACGCGTCGGAGTGGCAGCGCGGCTTTGCGGACCACTTCTTATTGCAGCACAGTCGAGCCGACCTCGCGGACCCGCGGGCTAGCGCAGCCAGATGTCGTAAGTCGAGTCGATTTGAAAGTAGATGAGGCCGGCGCGACGCAGCCGCTCGACATCGGCGTGCGCGGCCTGCATGTGATCCTGGCCGGCGTAATGAAACTCGTTGATCGAGACGACGGCGGGGATGCCCGCGCGCTTGGCCAGAGCCATGCCTTTCTCGTCCAGCGTCGTGCCGTGCTCGAACAGGAAGTAGAGCCGCGACGTCTCTTCGCCGGCATCGAGCTTGGCCTGCAGCTCGCGACGATCCAGGCTGATGCGCGACTTGCCCTTGAAGTAAGCGCGAGCCTCCGCTGTGCCGATGAAATACGCGCCGTCGAGCAGACCGTTTTCGCGCAGGGTCTGTTCGAGCGATTCATAGAACGCGCGCGGATGGCTGGGTTCCTTGGTGTCGATCATGAGCTGGATCTTGCCCCGGCAAAGGGCGGCGTATTCGCGGAATTCAAGCGGCCGCGAACCGTCTTCTTTCGCGCGCAGCTTTCGAATCTCGTCCCAAGTCATCTCGCCGGCGGTCTTGCGGACGCCAAAGGATTTCTCGAAATCGTCGTGATGCACCACCAGGTGGCCGTCCTTGCTTTCTTCCAGATCCATCTCCAGCATCCAGTAGCCTCTGCGAATGGCCTCTGTGGCCGCGGCTGCGGAATTCTCGGGCCGATGCGCGTCCACCACGCCTCCGCGATGCGCGATCATGAGAACAGCTTCGCCGGCGCACATGCGTGCCGCTCCAAAGGGGAGCAGTGATGCGGCCAGGACAAATGCAGGCAGTCGGCGGATCATTGCGTGATGGTAGCCAGCGATTGTTAACGCCGTACGAACACCGGCAGACAATCGGGTTACACTTCATCGAGCAGTTTTCGCGCGCATTGCTGTAGACGTGAATGCGGCCCCCGGTTCCGCCGCTCTCGATGACCCCGCTGCCGGTAAAGAAGGCGCCCTCATAGTGCGCCGAGAGATTGAGGTCGTAGCTGGCGCCGAAGACGCCCTGAAAGGCGCTCTGGTCGAAGGTGATGGTGTCGTGGAAGAGGACTTGGGTTGCCAGCCCACCGGAACCGTCGATCCGCTTGCTTTGGGTGTGAAGGTACCGTCGAAAGGTCCGCGATTGAGATCAGTTGATAGTCGGAGTTGCTCACGGTCAACTGGTCGCTTGGGTTGGCGAATTGCGATTGCGTGGTGTCCGCCAAAAGGTAGGTGGTAAAGTCAACTGGCGTCGCCGGCAAAAAGCTAATGGCTCAGGCTATTTAAACCCGGCGGTCCTTCCGGACTCATAGGACATGACAGTGAGATTTGCGGTGCCGCCTCTGCTAGCTTTGTATTTCGGATGATTTCGCTAGCGAACGTAAGCAAGCAGTACGGCAAGCAGTTGATTTTCGTTGACGCCTCATTTCAGTTGAATCCGGGCGAGAAGGTCGGCTTGGTCGGTCCGAACGGCTCGGGCAAGACCACTCTCTTTCGAATGATCGTTGGGGAGGAGGAACCCGATGACGGCCAGGTTTCCGTTCCCCGCAAATTAACGATCGGGCATTTCCGCCAGGATGTAGAAGAGATGAGCGGCCGCCCGGTGCTGGACGAGGCGATCGCCGGCAGCGGGCGGATTGGCGATCTGCACCACGAACTGGAGGCCTTGCAGAAAGGCTTGGAAGATCCGGCTCGCGCCGGCGAGATGGACGAAATTCTCGCCCGCTTCGGCGAGGTGCAGGAAGAATACGAGCATCTCGGGGGCTACGGTCTCGAGGCGCAAGCCCGAGAAGTGCTGCATGGCCTCGGATTCAAGGACCACCAGATTGATGGCGACGTCGGCGATCTGTCCGGCGGTTGGAAGATGCGCGTCGCGCTGGCCCGCGTCCTGCTCGGCCGGCCGGATGTGCTCCTCATGGACGAGCCCACCAATCATCTCGACATCGAATCCATTATCTGGCTGGAGCAGTTTCTCAAGTCCTTCCCGGGATCGCTGCTGATGACGTCGCATGACCGCGAGTTCATGAACCGCGTGGTCTCGAAGATCGCAGAGATCGACTCGGGAGAGATCACAACGTATTCGGGCAACTACGACTTTTATGAACGGGAGTGCGCCATCCAGGAGGCGAACCTCCAGGCGGCCTTCGCTCGGCAACAAGCCATGCTCGCCAAGGAGCAACGCTTCATCGACCGATTCAGAACGCACGCCGCCAAGGCTGCCCAAGTCCAGAGCCGCATCAAGGCACTGGACAAAATCGAGAAGGTGGAACTTCCCAAGAAGCGGCACGCGGTGAAGTTCGAATTCCGCACGCCTCCGCGCTCCGGCGACCAGGTAGCGATTCTCGAAGATCTACACAAAAGCTACGGATCTCAAGTGGTCTACCAAGGCTTCAACCTCACCATCCGGCGCGGAGAACGCTGGGCCGTGATGGGGCGGAACGGCGCGGGCAAGACGACGCTGCTCAAGATGATCGCGGGCGCGACTGCGCCGGACGCGGGGAGCGTCAGTCTCGGCGCCAGCCTGATTATGGGATATTTCGCGCAGCAATCGCTCGAGGTGCTGGATGCGGATCTGAGCATCATCGAGCAGCTCCAGCGGGATTTTCCGCAGGACGGCCTGGGGTCGCTCCGCACGCTGGCCGGCGCGTTCCAATTCTCGGGAGACGATGTCGACAAGAAGATCAGCGCATTGTCGGGCGGCGAAAAATCGCGGCTTGCGATGGCGCGCATGCTCTACAACCCTCCGAACTTTCTCGTGCTCGACGAACCCACCAATCACCTGGATCTGGCAACCAAGGAAATGCTGATTGAGGTGCTCAAAGACTTTGGAGGCACCATGATCTTCGTGTCGCACGACCGCACGTTCCTGCGCGGCTTAAGTTCCCGAGTTCTGGAGCTTGGCGGCGACGGAAACAACGGCGCGGGTCCGCTGATTTATCCAGGCTCGTACACTGAGTATGTTCAGAAGACTGGTCACGAAGCGCCGGGCATCTATGGCGACGCAGTGCCCTCATGACATGCTGGAATAGATGGCTGTTCTGCTGAGCTGCAGCGGTCTCCGGAGATCGTTTGGCGCGCGCGTCCTGTTTGACAATCTTTCGTTGAGCCTGTCCGAAGGCGACCGCACCGGTCTGATCGGACCGAACGGCGCGGGCAAAACCACGCTGCTCGAGATCCTGGCCGGCAATGAGATGCCGGATGCCGGCGTTCGAGCGCTGCGAAAGCAGACCAGACTCGCGTACGTGCCGCAGGATTCCGTGTTCGGGCTGGACGATACCGTCGGATCCGTTCTCCTGGCGGCTACAGAGGGGCTAGCTCTTGAGGACAAGGAAAAGCGCCTTCGCACTCAGATGATGGCCGGCCGCGCGGGCTTCGAGAATCCCGCTGCGCTGGCTGCGGAACTTTCAGGCGGGTGGAAGAAGCGGCTCGCTATCGCGGCTGCGCTGGTTGTGTCGCCGGATGTGCTGCTGCTCGATGAGCCTACCAATCACCTGGACCTGGAAGGCATCTTGTGGCTCGAAGACGCGATCCAGTCCGTGGACACATGCCTGGTGGTCACGCACGACCGGTATTTTCTCGAGAACATCGCCACGCAAATGGTAGAAATCAGCCCGGTGTATCCGCAGAACATGTTCCAGGTGAAGGGCAACTACAGCGAATTTCTGGAGCGCCGGGAGCTGTTTCTGGAGGCGCAGGCCAAACAGCAGGAATCGCTGGCGACGAAGGTGCGCCGCGAAGTGGAATGGCTGAGGCGAGGGCCGAAGGCGCGGACGGGCAAATCGCGGGCCCGAGTGGACTCCGCCGGACGCCTCATCGAGGAACTATCGGCCGTATCCGCACGCAGCCGCACCGCGACAGCGCAGATCGATTTCACGGCGTCCGATCGCGAGACCAAGCGATTGATCGAAGCCGAACGCATCGGCAAGACGTTGGGCGGACGCCGGCTCTTTCAGAACTTGAACCTGACCCTTGCGCCGGGAGTTCGTATCGGTCTGGTGGGAGCGAATGGAAGCGGCAAGACCACGCTGCTCAAAATACTCGAAGGATCCGCGGAGCCTGATGAAGGAACCGTCCGGCGAGCGGATCGGATTCAGATCGTGAGCTTCGCGCAGGATCGCGGCGCGCATCTGGATCCGGAGACCAGCCTGCGCCGGACCTTGTGCCCGCTGGGCGACTCGGTGATTTACCGCGGCCGTCCGATCCACGTCGCGGGATGGGCCAAGCGATTCCTGTTTCGCGATGAGCAACTCGACATGCCGGTCTCGCGACTGTCGGGCGGAGAGCGCGCACGCGTGATGATTGCACGTCTGATGCTCGAGACGGCTGACGTGCTGCTGCTCGACGAACCGACCAACGACCTGGACATCCCGACCCTGGAAGTGCTCGAAGACAGCCTGCTCGATTTCGCAGGCGCCGTGGTCCTGGTCAGTCACGATCGTTACCTGCTGGATCGCGTGTCGACCATGGTCATCGGCCTGGATGGAGACGAGGGTGGAGTGTTCGCCGACTATTCGCAGTGGGAGGCTGCACGCAACGAGCGATCCACCGAGAAAGTGGTGAAGACATCGCGGGCGGCGGCTCCGCCGGAAGGCGCCAAAAAGAAGTTGGCCTATCTCGAGCAGCGCGAGTGGGACGGCATGGAGTCGAAGATCCTGGAAGCGGAGCAGCAGCTGGCCGCCTTGAATCGGGAACTCGAAGCCGCCGCATCGGATGCCACGCGAGTGACAGAGGCTTACGAACGAGTACAGGATGCCCAGCGCCGAGTGGAAGAACTGTATGCTCGCTGGGCGGATCTCGAGTCAAAGCTCGGACGTTGATGCCACGCCTGGGACAGATTCAAGTGGGATCTGGATCGCTATTCTGCCACGGCAGCGGTCCTCGGAAGCGCTCCCACCCGCCGCTCCGGCCATGCGATCCCGCTCTGGTGTGACTGCCCTTCCCCAATGCGCGCAGGTCTAGCCTCAAAGCGATCAACGTACCGGTCCTCTGCACGAGATGGTACTGAAGGAAAACCAATGCGATTCTAGGTGACCTGAGGCGTCGCACGGGTATGAAAACCTCACGTTGTCCTACTGGCTCAGGCCGATGGTTGCTACAGGAGGGAACACTGTGCAGACGCGATTATTGGCCTGCCTGGCCGGCGGTTTCCTGGGCGTTGTGGTAGCCCTGCTGATCAATGAGAGCTTGGGGCTGAACCCGATCGTGGCCGTGGCCGGTTGCGCCATGCTGGGTGTGGGTCTCGGATACGTCGTGAGCATTTTCTTCGACATCTTCGCGACCAGCGGCACCGACGAGAGCACGCAGTCAGAGTAGAGCGGCGCGGCGAGCTCGCGAGCTTCTCACGACCGCGCGTGGTAAACTTCCCTTGAAGCTTTGCCGAACTTTCGCCGACGCGTCATCTCGCTCTTTGCCCTGATCCTGATCTGCGGATTGTTGTTCCCGATGGGCGCGCTCGCCCACAACGTCTCGCAACGCGACGCATCTTTCGTCGAGTCGAACCAGGGACCCGCCATCGTTCCGTTCCTTTATCTGGGCGCCAAGCACATGGTGACCGGATATGACCACCTGGCGTTCCTGCTCGGAGTCATCTTCTTTCTCTACCGGCTGAAAGACATCGTGCTGTACGTGAGCCTCTTCACCCTGGGCCACAGCATCACGCTTCTAGCGGGCGTGCTGGGCGGCATCCGCGCGAACTCGTATGTTGTGGATGCGATCATCGGATTTTCGGTGGTCTACAAAGCGTTCGACAACATGGACGGGTTCCGGCGCTTCCTGGGCTTCGAGCCGAATACGAAACTGGCGGTGCTGATCTTCGGCCTGTTTCACGGCTTTGGCCTCGCGACCAAACTGCAGGCGCTGGATCTGTCGAAGAACGGGCTGGTGACGAACATCGTGAGTTTCAACGTCGGCGTCGAGATCGGGCAGGTGCTCGCGCTGACGGCGGTGCTGATCGCGCTGAGCTACTGGCGGACTCGCAAAGGTTATCTGCAGCATGCGTTCGCGACCAACGCCGTGCTGATGACGGTGGGATTTCTTCTCACCGGATACCAGATCGCCGGATATTATCTGGGATCGTAAGCGGAGGGAATCAGCATGGAAGAAATAATCCAGCCGAAGATCGCGGCGCCGTCGAAGGGCGCGTTGGCGAAGGCGACCGGTATTGCACTGCTGGTCGCGCTGCTGCTGCTGTTCACTGCGATCCTGCCGGCCGAGTACGGATTCGATCCATTGAAGACCGGGGCGTTGCTGGGGCTGACCGGAATCGCGCAATCCGGCCAAGTCCAGGGCCGCGCGACCGTGAAGCTGTCGCCGGGCCAGACCGGCGTTTACACGCCGCAGTCGAAGATCTACAAGACCGAGTCGGAGGACTTCCTGCTGTTTCCAGGCCAGGGTGTGGAGATGAAATACCACATGCAGAAGGGCGCGGCGATGGTGTACGGGTGGAAGGCCGACGGCAAGGTCCAGTTCGAATTCCATGGCGAGCCGGATCAAAAGCCCAACAAAGACTATTTCGAGAGCTACCTGCTCGACAAAATTGGCCGCGATTCGCTGTACGGCTCGTTCATCGCGCCCTCAACGGGTATTCACGGCTGGTTCTGGCAGAACAAGACCGACAAGGAAATTCGATTCCATCTGACGGTGGCAGGATTCTTCGATGGCGCCAAGATGTACGCGGGTGGCCCGCCGGAGGACATGCCGCTCGAGGATGCGAATTAGCGAAGCCTGAGAACGGCCCGCCCGTCACCGCTTCTTGGAGGCGGCTTCGGCTTTTCGCGCACCGCCCAGAATGTCGGTCATGGCGTAGTTGCCTTCGTGGCACGCGTATTCGTAGACCGGTCCTTTTGAGGAGACGAACGGGAACTCCATGGTCCAGGTCTTGGTGAACGTGCGCGGATCGTCGATGGCGACCTTGTAAAGGATGGTCTGCGGATCGACGCGCTGGAAGCGCTCTACGACGTGCAGGTCCTCGGAGGCGCCGGAGAACATGGTCTGGTCGGTGAAATTGGTGGTGTCCACAACCAGCGTGTCGCCTTCCCAGTGACCGATGGAATCGCCCAGCAACTGGCGCACGCGAGCCAGCTTGTGCGTGCCGTTGATGCGGATGACGCGAATGTCGTGCACCATTTCCACCAGGATCATGAGCGAGTCTTTGGTCTGGACGAACTGGTAGTTGTTGTTGTAAAGCACCGGCATCATGGGCGGGCCGGAAGTAGAGCCGAAGCCGATGATGCACCGTTCCGACAGCGGGCGATCCTTGACGCTGTCATACACCATGTAGCTGCGCATGATGGCGGCCATGCGCTTGTTGTACTCAGGCGTGCGGGGCGGCATCTTTCCGTCAGGCGGGTCGATGATGAGCGAAGTCCGCTTGACGCCGTCGACGCGCGCGAGTTCCGAGCCGCGATCGATGAACAGCACGTTGTAGCCGCCGGTGCCGTTGGAGCCGGCCGCGGCGAGCAGAGGGCTTTCCGATTTACCGTCGACGTCGGCGAGTTCCTTCGCGGCGCCCTTTTCGAAAACTGTGGCCTCGGCGTCTGTCAAAGTCGGCTTGTTGGCGAACTGCGGCGGGCGCTCCATGGGCGTGATGGTGGCGTTGGTCCAGACGCCTTGAAAGTCGGGATGGCCGTCCGGTGTACGGGGGATGGCTGCGGACTTGGGCTTGGCGTGGCCAGTCGTTTGAGCAGCGAGCGGCGCGGCGAGCAGTGCTGCCAAGGCGACGGCGGAGGCAAAGAACCAGTGGCGCATGGAGTCTCCTTGTTCTTTTCCTACAATACTGCGGGCGGGTTTGTTGTGCAATGAATGAGAACGGATGACATCTCGAATCGAACTGCGGCGGAGATTGGGCCGGTGGGATCTCACGGCGATCGGCGTAAACAACGTGATCGGCGGCGCGATTTTTCTGGTGCCGGCGACCATCGCGGCCGCGATCGGCAATTGGGGGCCGATCGGATTTCTGCTGGGAGGAATCGCCGGCTTGCTGGTCGCGTTGTGTTTCGCCGAGGCGGGCAGCCGCTTCGACAACACCGGAGGCGCCTATGTCTACACGCGCGCGGCATTCGGACGGCTGTTCGGGTTCGAAGTCGGGTGGCTGCAGTGGTTCACGCGCGCGTCGAGTCAGGCCACCATCGTCAACGGCGTGGCGCTCGCGCTGGGGTTCTATTGGCCGGCGCTCGAGAGCGGATGGCCGCGGGCGGCGCTGGTAGCTGGGGATCACAATCCTGATCGGCTATGCGCACGTGCTTGGTATCCGGCAAAGCGCCTGGTTAGTAAACAGCTTCACCGTCGCGAAACTCGTACCGCTGGCGGTGTTCGTGGTGGGCGGCGTGTTTCTGATGAACTGGCGAGGCTTCGGGCAACAGTTGGTGACGCTCCCGCCGGTGAGTTGGCCGCAGGCAGTCACGGCCGGGCTGCTTCTGATGTTCGCTTTCGGCGGGTTCGACACGCTGGTGGTGCCGGCGGGTGAATCCAACAATCCGCGCGCTGACATTCCGTTCGCGTTGATTTGGACCATGCTGATTTCGCTGCTGGTGATGGGCTCGGTGCAGATGGTGACGATGGCGACGCTGAGCGGGTTGGCCAAGTCGAGCACGCCGGTGGCGGATGCAGCGGCGCAGTTCCTGGGACCGGCGGGCGCTGCGATGATCGGGATCGGATCGGTGGTGTCGATGATCGGAAACAATGCGGGAAGTTCCTTGGCCGGGCCACGAATCCTGTACGCGCTGGGCGAGAACGGCGACCTGCCGGAATTTTTGTCGCGCATCCATGCGCGCCATCGCACGCCGTCCAACGCCATCTGGTTTTCGACAGCGGTGACGGTGGGGCTGGCGCTGTCGGGGTCGTTTACGGTTCTGGCGGAGGTGAGCACCATCGCGCGGTTGATGACCTACGCGGGCGTCTCGTTGGCTACACTGGCGCTGCGGAGTCCGCGATTCATCGGCCGGGTACCAGCTGCGTCGTTCATGATTCCGCTGGGTGCGACCGTGCCGGTGCTCGCGCTCGCGGTGTCGCTCGCGATTCTAGCGGGGATTTCGTGGACGCAGATGCTGGCCGGAGCCGCGGCGCTGGCATTCGGCGCTGTCTTGTTTTTCTGGAACGATGCGGTGCGGCGGCGGCGCAGGATTCAGGTTGCGGCGGCGCGGGCGCAGGCCGGAGGCGCGCCTTAGGATCGCTTCCGCGCGGCGAGCATCCTGGCGAACATCAACAACTCGCGATCGCTGTACGTCGGCTCCACGGGAACCAGCGTGTTCGCCAGCGCGCGGGTGGTGGACTTAGTGAGCGCGAGCGACAGCGGGTCCTTCGCGAGGAGCTTGGCCGCGAGAGCGCGCGCGGTTGCGAGAACCGCGTCATCCGAGACCACCTGGTTGAGAAAACCCCAGCGCAGCGCGTCCTGGGCCGAGAAGCGGTCGCACGTCATCACGAGTTCTTTGGTGCGCGCGGGGCCGATCTCGCGCATCAGCCGCGGCAGCCCGTTCCAGCTCAGCGGGATGTCGAGATCGATTTCGGGAATTGAGAACCAGGCGCTTTCGGCGGCGATGCGCAGATCCATCGCGGAAAGAAAAACGATGGCGCCACCGATGGCCAGGCCGTTGACGGCCCCGATGGTGACCTGATCGAGCGCCTCGATGGCTGCCGACGTGACACCGCCGGTGCCGGCAAGGCGGCGAAGCTCGAGCGGGTCGGAATCCTCTGCTGCCTTGCGGGCGATGTCCTTGAGATCCGCGCCCGCGGAGAACGCGCGGCCCGCTCCGGTGAAAATGACGACGCGCGTGCGGGTGTCGCCGCGAAGTTGGGCGCAGGCTTCCTGCAGCTCGGCGTGCATGCGCGAACTAATAGCGTTCAATTTGTCCGGGCGATTGAACGTGACGGTGGCGAGACCGGCGAGTTCGGAGTCGTGCTCGACCTTCAGCGTTTCCATGCTTGGCGCCGCGCCGAGCCGTTACGGCGTGAGCGATTTCAGATATGCCAGCACCGATTCGGCGTCGCTCTTCGACATTCCGAAATTCGGCATCGGCGGCCGGGGAGGCGATCCGGTGCGCGAGATTCCGGTGGTGAGCAGACGGACGAACTCGCCATCGCTGCCGGGCGGCCGGCGTGCGATGCGAGGCGTGACTAGCGCCCAGTTATTGATCGCGTAGGTGGGCTGGAACTGGAGCGGGCCGCCCATCAGCCAGTTGGCGCGGTCGTGCTCGTCCTCGCCGGCGACGTTGTGGGGTGTGTGGCAGCGGCCGCACTTGGCGACGTGCTCGACAATATACTTTCCGCGCTCGACGGAGGCTTTCGCGTTGTCCTGCGCGGCGGCCGGTTGTGAGCGAGCGAGTGCAAAGAGAGAGAAGATGGCGAACGAGGCGCCGGCGATTTTGTTCATAGCGTGGATTCTACCAAGTAGAGAATTCTACCAAGGAATCTGAAAGGATGGAGCTGGCGGAGGGGCTTGAACCCCCGACCCTCTGATTACAAATCAGATGCTCTACCAACTGAGCTACGCCAGCTTGACTCGATGCGAGTGAGTTGCTAATTGCGCGATTCGCTTCTGGGGCTGCGCTCGCCGTGCTTTCGAAACCATGTTAACAAAAGCCGCCGAAACCCGAATTGTGCAAGGATTAAACATCCAACCCGCCACGCCGACTAGGATGGCCTTTCACTTGCCAAAGGAACAGCATGGCTAAGCCAGACCGTCCCAACTTCTCACTTCCGGCGCGAATCGTCTTTGGAGTAATTGCTTTGGTGATGATCGTCGCACTGCTGGCGTTCTTCGGCTATATCCGTTAGAAAAGCCTGCTCAGCGACTGGAGCGGGAGACGGGAATCGAACCCGCAACCAACAGCTTGGAAGGCTGTGACTCTACCATTGAGTTACTCCCGCCCGCGGCCGGACACGGGCGTTCCGGCTTCGAGACTATTGTACGGCGGCGCGAGCCGACACCGCCAGTCCTCGAGGCCCAAGACACAGCTCTCACCGCCTGGATTCCGAGCAGGTACAAACGACACTCAGGACTGGCGCTTATAGAACGCGAACAAGAACATCGCTAGGGTGACGCTCGCGAATGTGTAAATCGTCGACCTCACAACGGCAACCGACGGAACGATACCGTTCAGCACGCCCGATATGTCCCGGATCAGATCGATCAGTACCAGCAAAGTCACCAAAACCATTCCGATCAGCGCGAGGAGCGAGGCGTTTCTAAGGTTCATGGTGGCCTCAGATGCCCACAATCGCCGCGCTCACCGGCTTCGATCCCACCGGGATCAGCATGAACAGCGCGCCCTTCTTCTAGCGGCGCTGTTGTTGACGGTGCGCGTGACGTTCGGAATCCGGATCACCGCCATGTCGCCGGACGCCTGGTTCAACACCAGCGCGTACTGATCGTCGGGCGTGATCGTGATGTAGGACGGCTCGGTGCCCACCGGCGTCACCGCCACCACGTTCTTGGTGACGATGTCGAGAATGCTGACGTCGTCCGATTTCGGGTTCGCGACGAACAGATAGCCCGGCGTATCGGAGCGTTCCCGAAGCAGCCATCGCGCCGGGATTGTGCCCGGCCAGCACGGTCTTGGCGACCTGCGGCGTATAAAAAGGTTCCACCACCACCACCGCGTCCATGCCTTCGCCGGTGACGAACAGCTCGCCGCCGTCGGGTTTGAAGCACAGATGATCGGGCCGGACCGCGAGCGGCAAGATTCACCATCAGCTTGCGCGTCGGAACATGGTAGATCGACAGCATGCGCTCGCTCACGTTGGCCGCGATCAGCTTCTGCGAATCCCGGATTGAAAGCGCACCAGGCCGATCTCGCCCGGCGCGTCGACCAGCGGGAAAGCGCTGGCGGCGCGGCACGTCGATGAAGGAAATCGCGCGGGCGTCGCCGTAGCTGATCGCCAGCGTGGTCCCGTCGGGCGAGACATCCAGGTCCGGCGGGGCGTCTGGGCAGCGGCAGTGTCCAGCTCGACGCTCATCGGATCGAGCGACAGCGCGACCAATTGCTTCGGGTCGCTGCACAGGACATAGAAGCGCTGGGCTGTCGGGCGCCAGGCGCATCAGGATCGCCGAGCGCGCCACCTTGCAGCTTGCGCGAAAACGTCAGGTTGCCGGTGCGGATCTCGTGGACGGTGCCGTTGGCAGGCGTCAGGGCGTAGGCGCGGCCGCGCCGCGAACGAGCCACCACAGCGGTGGGCGCGCCGTCCACTCGGATGTGCCGCGCGACCGCGAAAACCTCCAGATCGACCGCCGCGATCGCGCCGCCTTCCTGATTCGCGATGAAGGCGTAGCCGGAAAACCCTCGGGCTTTCTTGCGGGTGCAGGCCGCCAACGCGGTCAGGCCGCCGGCCAGAATCGCGCGCCGGGTGAACATGCACTTCGATTGTGACACAGCAGGTGAGCGGATCGGGTTCAGTTGATTCACGAAACAAAAATTGATGCCTTCGTGTGAATATGGTACGCTTGGATTTGACTGCAGGACCTCCCGCTATACCTCTGAAATGCCGATAGATGGGTGTGAGCACAGCCCACGCAAGGGCGAAGGAGCCCGAAGAATCTCATCCATGAATGTTCGTTCGCTGTTTAGTCTGTTCTCATCCGATCTGGCGATCGATCTCGGCACGGCCAATACGCTGGTCTATGCCAAGGGCAAGGGCATCGTTGTCAATGAACCATCCATCGTCGCCATCAACAAGACCAACGGCGAAGTGGAGGCGGTCGGCAAGGAAGCCAAGGACATGCTGGGCCGCACGCCCGGCAACATCGTCGCCATCCGGCCGATGAAAGACGGCGTGATCGCCGACTTCAAAGTCACCGAGCGCATGCTGAACTACTTCATCCTGAAGGCGCACGGCCGCAAGGTGCTGGTGCATCCGCGCATCGTGATCGGCGTGCCCAGCGAGATCACGCAGGTGGAAAAGCGCGCCGTCATCGATTCGGCCTATCGCGCCAAGGCCAGCGAAGTGCACCTGGTGGAACAGGCCATGGTGGCGGCCATCGGCGCCGGGCTTCCGGTCACCGAGCCGTCCGGAAACATGGTGGTGGATATCGGCGGCGGCACCACGGACGTCGCGGTGATTTCGCTGTCCGGCATCGTCTATTCGCGCTCGGTCCGCGTGGCCGGCAACCAGATGGACGACGCCATCATGCAGTACCTGAAGCGCAAATACAACCTGCTGATCGGCGAGCGCACCGGCGAGGCCATCAAGATCCAGATCGGCTCGGCCTATCCTCTGGACAAGCCTCTGACGATGGAAATAAAAGGCCGCAATCTGATCGAAGGCGTGCCGAAGACGCAGACCATCGACGACAGCGAGATCCGCGAGGCGCTGTCGGAATGCGTGGCCACGATCATGAACGCCATCCGCGTAGCGCTGGAGCGGACGCCCCCGGAACTGAGCGCCGACATCAGCGACCGCGGCATTGTTTTGACCGGAGGCGGCGCGCTGTTGAAGAATTTAGATAAGCGGATCCGCGAAGAGACGGGACTGCCGGTGTCCATCGCCGAGGATCCTCTGGCGAGCGTAGTGTTGGGAACCGGCAAAATGCTGACCGATTTCAAACTGCTTCGTAGAGTGGCCATCGAGTAGCGTGAATCGCCAGCCTCGGGGCCACGTCCGCGCTGTCGAAGACGATGTGATATGGACACTTGCTCAGCCGCTACCGCAACATCACGGTCCTGCTGATCGTGATCGTGGCGCAGTTGCTGCTGATCGCCTATCAGGTGAAAGGCAACAAGGACCTCCCGCTGATCCGGGTCTGGGCAGTGACCGCGGTCACCCCGGTCGAGCAAGGCGCTCGAAGTAGTGCGCCGCTACACCTGGGGCTTCGTCGAAGACTACTTCGTGCTGCTGCGCGTGCGCAACGAAAACGCGCGGCTCAAGCATGAGAACGGGCAACTCAAGCTCGAAAATCACTACCTGAAATCCGAATTGTCCACGGCCGACCGCGCGCGCGCGCTGAGCGTCTTTCAGGCGCATTCGCAGTCCAAGACCGTGGCGGCGCGCATTATCGGCAACGGCACCGGCGCAAATTCCAACGTGGTGTTTGTCGACCGCGGATCCACCAGCGGCGTCGAGAACGGCATGGCCGTGGTGACGCCCGACGGCATCGTGGGCAAAGTAGTGGATGCGTATCCCACCGCTTCGCTGGTCATGCTCATGACGGATCCGACGTTCGCCGCCGGCGTCATCTCGCAGAAGAATCGCGTGCGCGGCACGCTCAAGGGACAAGGCCACAGCGAGTGCCTGGTCGACTATGTCCAGAACGAAGAGCGCGTGGACGTCGGCGAGTGGTTCTTTACGTCCGGCGACGACCGCATTTTCCCCAAGGGTTTTCCGGTGGGACAGGTCAGCGCGGTGCGAAACGGCAAGACATTCAAGGAAATTTACCTCGTCCCGAGCGGGATGCAAGGCGGCCTGGAAGAGTTGCTGATCGTGCTGCAGGGCGTCCACCAGGAGATCCCGGACGGCGAGGTCGCCACGCCCGGCTACAAGATTCTTCCGCTTCCGCCGACGAGGCCGCCGCGACCGATGCAGCCAGCGCCGCCGACCCGGCGGTCCGCCCGGTTGCTCGTCACCGACGCGGACCGGTTGCGCGAGCAATACAAGCAGGCCGGCCAGGCACAGA
Organism: Terriglobia bacterium; assembly: GCA_963792065.1. Classification (GTDB taxonomy): domain Bacteria; phylum Acidobacteriota; class Terriglobia; order Bryobacterales; family Bryobacteraceae; genus Palsa-89. Next base: position 1,709,269 of record CAWBUU010000001.1, on the reverse strand, counting down.
ATCACGTGTTCGGAGAAGGACGTGCCGGGATCGAAGCCGCCGGACTTCACCAAGATTCCCGGGCATGCGCGGTCCGGCTGCGCCGCCGCCACGAGTAGCGCCTCCAGCCGGCAGCGCCGAAGCTACCGAGCGCTCCGCGGAGACCCGGCCCAAGCTGCCAGTCCGGTCGCCGATCCGCCGCCAAGTCCCGAGGGCAGCGTCAACGCTGCCGGCCTCCGGCGCCCGGTGGCTCCGAGCCGGCGCCGCTCCAACCTGCCTCCAAGCCCACAGCCGCACCCCGCAGCCACCGGCAAATCCATGACCGAGTACACCGAGCGGCTGCTGGAGAATCCGCCTCGACGCGAGGGAGCCGAGCGGTTGCGGATCGTCTGGCTCATCATCATCCCGCTGCTGGCGGTGCTGTCCCAGGTCTATGTTCCGCGCTTCGTCCCGTTTCTCGCGTACCTGGAACTGCCGCTGCTCATCACCGTGCATTTCGCGCTGAGCCGGCGGGGCCCATTTCCGCGGTGTTCTATGGCATGTCCATCGGCCTGGTGCAGGACTCGCTATCGCACCAACCCATCGGCATGTTCGGCATCGTGAAGACGCTGGTGGGATATTTCGCCGCCTCGGTCAGCATGCGGTTCGACGTCGAGAATCCGATCGTGACTTTCATCCTGAGCTTCTTCTTCTATTTCTTTCACCAATTCTTTTATTGGGTGCTGGATCGCGCGCTGCTGGGCCAGGCCATCAGCTTCGATGTGCAGCAAACGCTTGTTTTTGGACTACTGAACGCAGCGGTAGCCCTGCCCTTGTTTCGAGTTTTAGATAAACTGAAGAGTAGCACGCTGACAAATCTAGGCTTCTTTGTGAAACTTCAGGGCCGATCGGGAACACCACGCAGATCGCCGACAGCCAACTCTTGCGCGACGACAGCAAGTTTGCGTCGGGCAAAATCGCGTTCTTCCAATACCTGATGGTCGGCGATCTTTCTGTTCCTGATCACCGGCTTCTGGGACCTGCAGGTGCGCAATCCGGAGCGTGTATCAGGAGCGCGCCATGCGCAACAGCATCAAGTCGATTCCGGTGCTGGCGCCGCGCGGCAAGATCCTGGATCGCGACGGCCGCGTGATCGTCGACAATCATTCCTCATTCAGCCTGTTCCTGTCGCGCGAAAACCTGAAGATGGAGCATCTCCGGCCCATCGCCGAGGGTCTGAACCTGGACTACGACAGCCTGGTGGCGCGCGTGCGCCGCTTCCAGTCGCGCGGCGCGCCGACCTACCAGCCCATTCCCGATCAAGGAAGAGCTGACGCCGGCCGAGCTGGCCTTCGTCGAATCGCACAAAGACGCCGACACGTTTCCCGGAGCTGGAAGTGATCCACGTGCAGCACCGGCTGTATCCGCGCAACGGTTTCGCGGCGCACGTGGTCGGCTACGTGGGTGAGGTGAGCGAGGCCGAGCTGGACACGCCCGAGTTCGCGCGCTTCCACCAGGGCGACATCATCGGCAAGGACGGCCTGGAGCGCGAATACAACGACATCCTGACCGGCACCGACGGGCAGCGGCGCGTCGAGGTGGACAGTTTCGGAAACGAGCGCCGCGTTCTGGCCGACGACAAGGAAGCGATCCCCGGAAAGTCGCTGGTAGACGACGCTCGATCTGGACCTGCAGGCGGTGGCCGAGTTGGCCATGGAGAATCGGCGCGGCGCCGTGGTGGCGCTCGATCCGCGCACCGGCGAAGTACTGGCCATGGTGAGCCGACCCGTCCTTCGATCCGAACCTGTTCGCCGGGCGCATCCGGTCGAAGGATTGGAAGGAGCTGGTGGACAATCCGGATCATCCGCTGCTGAATCGCGCCATTCAGGCGCAGCAGGCGCCGGGATCGACGTTCAAGCCCATCATGGCGCTGGCGGGACTGGAGACCGGGGCCATCGACGACAACTTCCACGTGAACTGCTCCGGGCGGAGCGAACTTCTATGGCCGCTTTTTCAAGTGCCAGGCCAAGCATGGAGCAGTCGGCCTGCATCGCGGCATTGGTGCAGTCCTGCGACACGTTTTTCTACAACGTCGGCAACCGCATGGACATCGACGACATCGCGCATTATGCCGAGATGGTCGGCTACGGGCACAAGACCGGCATCGATCTGCCGCACGAAGCCGAGGGCGTGGTCCCGTCGACGGCAATGGAAGATTCGGAATTTCCGCGAGAAATGGTATCCGGGTGAGAACATCTCGGTAGCGATCGGCCAAGGCGCAACCACCGTGACGCCGCTGCAGATGGCCTCTGCCATCGGCGGAATCGCGATCGGCGGCATGTGGTTCCAGCCGCATCCTACGAAGGAAGGATCGGAATCCGTACATTTGATGCCGGCGCGCGCGCGCGGAACTGAATCTCGAGAACATCCAGAAAGTCATTTCGGGAATGTACGGCGTCGTCAACGAAGGCGGCACCGGAGTGCCGCGCGCGCATCCCTGGCATCGATGTGTGCGGCAAAACCGGAAGCGCCCAATTGGTCTCGAACGACGCCGTCAAGGCCGGCTTCCGGCTGACTGACCGGCTGAAGGACAACGCCTGGTTCGTCGGATTTGCACCGCGCGAGGCTCCCGAGATCGTGGTGGCTGCGCTGTTCGAGAACGGCGAGCATGGGCAATTCGCCGCGCCCATCGTGCGCGACGTGATCAAGGCCTACTTCGACAAGAAAGCCCGGCTGGCCGCAGCCACGCGCCGCAGCTTGCCAGCCTGCCTACGCTGTTTCACGCTCCAGCCGCCGCGGTTGCTCCCGCGCCGGCCCGCGCCAACCCATAATATGCCGGCCTACCGCTCCCTTCGCGATCTCGACTGGTTGATGCTGGCGCTGGTCGTCGGCCATTTGCGCGCTGGGCGTGCTGCAGATTTTCAGCGCGACCTACGACACGCACTACGCCGACGCCTGGTGGAAGCAGTTCATCTGGATCGCCGCGGGATTCAGTCGCCATGTGGATCGCCACGCTGGTCGACTACCACACGCTGCTGGGACAGGTCCCAGTGCTGTATGTGCTCTCGGTCGTGACGCTGGCCGCCACCTATCTGCTCGGGATGACGGCCTTCGGGTCGCGGCGCTGGATCGGCACCGCGACCTATCATATTCAGGTTTCGGAATTCGTTAAGATAGTCATGGTGTTGCTGGTGGCTCGGTATATGACCGAGCTGAAAAGCGAACAGCTCCAGCTTTCGGATCTGCTCAAGCTGGGGGGGCTGGTGGGTCTGCCGATGATCCTGGTGATGGTGCAGCCCGACCTGGGAACGGCGCTGACGTTTATTCCGATCCTGTTGGTCGGCGTTTTCCTGGCGGGCTTTCGCTGGCAGTATGCGGTTGCGATTCTCGCGATGGTCGCGGTGGTCGCTCCGGTCGAGTTATTTTTTTGTGCTGAAGGACTATCAGAAGGGCTCGGCTCGTCAGTTTCTGGACCCCAGTCACGATCCAAGGGATCGGGTATCAGGTGATCCAATCCAAAATCGCGGTCGGCTCCGGCGCACTCTGGGGAAGAGGCGTAACCAAGGGCACGCAAACCCAAGGACGCTTTCTGCCGGTGCCGCACAAGGATTTCATCTTCTCGGCCTTCGCCGAGGAGCACGGTTTCGTCGGCGTGATTGTGGTGCTAGGCATGTATTTCGTGCTGCTCATGCAGATCGTGGAGAACGCACAAACGGCTCCGGACCGGGCCGGGACGTATCTATGCATGGGCATCGCGGCGGTATTGTTGTTTCACGTTTTGGTAAACGTCGGAATGGTGGTGGGAAGGATGCCGGTCACGGGCATTCCCCTGCCGTTGATGAGTTCCGGCGGATCGAATATGGTGTCGGTATTTTTGATGCTGGGGCTGGTGAATAACGTGCGGCTCCGGCGATTTGTAAATTGAAGCGGTCGAGACGCGGCCGGCTTCGAGGCAAGTTGAGGGTAGGCGAGTTCGACGGGCTGCTACGGTCTTTCGCGTCCTGATCGCAGGCAGTCCGGTTGCCGTCCGGGTGTTCGAGAGCAGTCGTCTCCGCCCTGGGTGGTCAAAGAGTTTATGGTCCGCCGCGCCGGGACAACGGTCCCCTGGATCACCCGGCGAGTGGCGGACTTCGAAGCCCCTCCATTTCCTTGATCCACCGTTGCTCGCCCTGAACTGCAGGAGTTCTCATGAGCAAAGAATTGGTGATTTCAGCGGATCGCCACGAGACCAAGCTGGCGATTCTCGAAGACGATCAACTGGTGGAAGTGTTCTTCCAGCGAGCCAACGAATACTCGCTCGCCGGAAGCATTCATAAGGGCCGGGTCACGCGCGTGCTGCCGGGCATGCAGTCCGCTTTTGTCGACTCTGGGGCTGGAACGCGATACGTTCCTCTATGTCTCGGACTTCTTCGAAGAGAACGAGGATTTCGATCGCGTGCCGACGCGGCCGCGAGCGCGCGAGGCCGAGGCCGGAGCGGCGAGGCCGAGGCGGCTGACGTCGTGGACCGCACAGCGGCGGAAGAACCCGCCGCAGCCGGGGAATCGCAGGAGCAATGCCGCTCGAGGTGCGAGCCGCGCCGGCGGTATCCGGCGCACCCGGTTCGCGAACGATCGGACCGAGGCGATGGGCGAGACCGGCGAGGACGGCGATCGCGCCGGCGGCGCACGCGCGGGCGCGGATTCCCTGAATCGAAATATGCTTCCGAGCCGTCGCGCGCATCTCGCGGCCCGCCGCCGAACCGTGAAGCGCGCTGAGACCGCCGAGCCGTGGCCGTCCCGCGAATCCCCGGCTGCCGAAACGCGCAGGGCGCAGAGCTTCCGGTTCTGCCCGGCGAATCGCTGGCCAAGTATTCGCGATCGGGCATCCAGCCGCTCGATGAGGCAGAAGAAGAAGAGATCCGGAGCTTGCAACCGGTCGATGAAGTCGGACACCAGCTCCGAGTTGGAGACCGAGACGGGGCGCTCGCAGCCGAAGAGGACGTCTGCGAGCAGGACCGCTCCGCGTGACCGTCCGAGGAGGAGGAAGAAGAATGTGAGCGGCACGCCGTCGCGGACCGAAGAGCCGCTCGCCGTAGCGACTTTCGAAGAGGAAATTCCGGCGGCCGCGGCCGAGGACGCCGCGCTGGAAGCCGAGCCGGAGGAAGCGCTAGCGGGAATGCGCCCGCCGAAGAGGGCGGCGAGGTGGAGGGTGCCGCAGGCCGGAGTAGCCGGCGTCCGAAGCCGGAATACCGCAGTCGCCTGCGACGCCAGCCGCCGCAACACCGCGCAGGTCCGCGAGCAGGGCGGACGCTACATGCACCGCCTGCCGCGCCGGATGCGGCGCAAGATGCGCGGCGGCGGCGCAGACAGAATCGAGATGCGAAGCCGGAGCGGCGCGATGATGAGCGCTGCCGAGCCGGGCGCCGAGCCGTCCGCGATCCGCCCGAGTCGCCCGGCCGGAAGCCACCGCGCACAGTGAGCCGTCCCGACAGAGCGCCCGTCCCGTCGATCACCGAACTGCTCAAGGAAGGCCAGGAAATTATCGTTCAGATCGCCAAGGAGCCGCTCGGCCAGAAGGGCGCGCGCATCACTTCGCACATCGCGCTGCCGGGCCGATTCGTGGTCTACATGCCGACCGTCGAACACACCGGCGTTTCGCGCAAAATCGCGAGCGACGACGAGCGCCTGCGCCTGAAGCGCATCCTGCAGGTCCATTCACACCGGAGTCCCGGGCGGCTACATCGTTCGCACCGCCGGCGAAGGCAAGAGCGAAGAGGAACTCGCCGCCGACATGAATTTCCTGTACAACCTCTGGCTCGATATCCGCCAGAAGGCCGAGAAGAAGCCGGCGCCGCTGCTGCTGCACCACGATCTGGACATCGTGCAGCGCACGCTGCGCGACCAGCTCACCGAAAATTTCAAGGCGATCTGGGTGGACAACGAAGAGATGTACGAAAGCGTGGTGAATTTCGTGCAGCGCTTCCAGCCTGCGCTGGTCAGCCGCGTCAAGCTGTACACGCGTTCCGAGCCGATCTTCGACGCGTTCAACATCACCGCCGAACTCGAGAAGGCGCTGCGTCCCAAGGTGTGGCTGAAATCGGGCGGCCACATCGTGATCAATCAGACCGAGGCGCTGGTGGCCATCGACGTCAACACCGGCAAGTACGTGGGCCGCTCCAATCGCCTGGAAGACACCATCGTCAAGACCAACACCGAAGCGGTGAAGGAGATCGTGCGCCAGATCCGCCTGCGCGACTTGGGCGGAATCATCGTGGTCGACTTCATCGACATGGACGAGCGCAAGAGCCGGCAAAAGGTGATGCAGGCGCTCGAAGACGCCATGCGCGCCGATCGCGCCCCTACAAGATTCTGCAGTTCAACGATTTCGGACTGGTGGCCATCACGCGCAAGCGCGTCAAGCAGAGCCTGGAGCGCGCGCTGTGCATGCCGTGCCCGTACTGCGAAGGCGCCGGCTACGTCAAGAGCGTGCCGACCATCGTCGGCGAGATTTTGCAGGAGGCGCATAAGCTCGCTCCCGCCATGGAAGGCAAAGACGTGATGCTGCGCGTTCACCCGGATGTGGCGCGCGTTCTTGAAATCGAGTCACAACAAATACCTCGAAGAGCTCGAGGAGATCCTGCGGCGGCCGGTGCTGGTGAAAGGCGACCCCCAGTTGCACCACGAGAAGTTCGACTTGGCCTGAATCCGCCGCAATCCGGCGTTAAAATTGTAAGCCGGAGGGACTGATCCGAACGTACCCGGCGCGATCGCCTGGGCCCGGAACACGCAGCTTTGCGACACCGTTGTTCGCGACATCCCGGCGAAGTCGCAGTTCGAGAGTCTCATGACGCAGTCGGGCGTCAACGGTGGGCGGAAGAAGTGGCCGGCGAAAGGCCGGGAACTGGAGACTGCGCCGCGCTCGGCGACACCTGCAGCGCGTCCCTACAAGGCCAGCGAGGCCGACAATTCAATGCGCGCTTTTCTTCCGCAGGTGCAACAGGCGCAGAGGGCGGGAGGTCCATCCTGATCGACGTGCGCAGTCGGCAGGAATTCACGGGCGAAATCCTGGCGCCTCCCGGACTGCCCGAAACATGCCAGCGCGGCCGGTCATCGCCTGCTGCCGCATCGGCGAACGTTCCAGCCACATTTGGTTCGTGCTGAAGTACCTGCTCGGCTTGGCCAACGGGCAGCCGCGAAGTCCGCCGGCCAGGCATGAAGGCCGAAAATTTCGCCGAGCGCCGCATCGAAATCGACGGCTGGCAGGTGAACGTATCGAGCTACCAGGTCGGCGACAAGTGGCGCGCCAAGGCCGACAATGTTTCGCCCGGCGCCAGCTTGGCCCGAGCCGAGGCCGACACGCGCGAGGAGGCCGAGAAGCGCGTGTTTGATCGAGCGCGTGAGCTTCTGGCGCGTACCAACCGCCACGAGGTGTGATCGATCGGCGCATGGTAAACTGAGTTGCGCGAGCGGCTGGGATCCTGCCCGATCGCTTCTGCTTGACCCCGGAGAGATGGCCGAGTGGTTGAAGGCGCACGCTTGGAAAGCGTGTATAGGGGAAACTCTATCGAGGGTTCGAATCCCTCTCTCTCCGCCACCCCTTCTTGTGGGCTCTACGCCAACAATGGGGGGCAAATCCCAATCCCCCGACTGAACTAAGAACCTAACACCTGGCCGGTTGATGATCTCCCACATGACGACGATTTCTTCCGACCACAGGTTCTCGGCGTCGTAGCCGACCTGGAACGAGTTCGGACTCGCGGTCGCGCCATACAGGTTGCCGCTGCCATCGTAGCGGGCCGCGTTCCAACGGTTCTAAGAGAAGAATTTGGTAGGCGCGGCTGGACTCGAACCAGCGACCCCCTGCTTAGAAGTCGGATTCCGGAAGCGAATGGAAACTGCTCATTCTTCGTGCCTTTTGTTTGAAGCAGATGGAAAGAATTTGTTGTGGCTTGTGGTTGCATGATGAAACCGGAGGCGCTGAGCAGCTACGATTTCCTCTACAGCGGTAGAATGGGGCTGCGGTAATTCCCATGAAGTTGGCCTTCGAAATCGAAGTTCCCGACGGCGCGGTCGACAAGGGCGCCGAAGCCGAACTGGTGCGGTCGGTCAAGGAACAGACCGTCCTGAAGCTGTACGCCGAGGAGCGCATCACAACCGGCGAAGCCGCCGAAATGCTGGGATTGACTCGCATCGAATTCCTCGATCTGCTACGCCGATCGGGCGTGGGATTCCAAGTCGAGTTGGATGACGAAGACTTCGTGATGCTCCGGCGATGGCGCACAGATCACGTTCGCAAGAACGATAGATCGTGAGCGCGGTCGTCTCCGACAGCAGCCCGTTGAACTACCTGGCGCTGTTATCAGACTTCGATCTTCTGCGACAAATCTACGGCACGCTGGTGATTCCGCCGGCCATGTATCGCGAGGTTGTCGAACAAGGCGCGGCCTATCCGGTTGGCAAGGCGGTTCAAGCTGCTCTCGATGAATGGATTTCGGTCGCGGAGTCACCGGACAACGCGAAGACGCTCTCGCTTCGGCGCGAATACCGCCTGGACCTCGGCGAGAGCGAGGCGATCCTGGTCGCCGAAGCACTCGGAAAGGTGCCTCTTCTGATGGACGAACGGCGCGGTGTGCGTTGTGCCCGGCAACGCGGCATCACGGTGATCCGGACGCCGCTGATTTATGCCGACGCGAAGATTTTGGGCCTCATCAGCAATATTCGCGAGAAACTGGACGAGCTGCGAAGAGTTGGCTTTCGGCTAGCCGACGTGCATTACGAACGGATTCTGCAAGAGCTCGGCGAATTGTAGAATCCGGAGTTGATCGACCTTCTACGATTGTTGTTCTCATCGCGCACCGCGTTGCTAGCCGAGAATCTGTTCCTTCGCAAGCAGCTTGCGCTTTTTCAGGAACGGAAAGTGAGGCCGCGGCGGATCTCCGCGACAACGCGCCTGGCGATGATTGCGTTGTCTCGCTTTTTCGACTGGCAGGATGCGCTGGTCATCGTCAAACCAGCAACTTTCGTCAAATGGCATCGCTCCGCGTTTCGATTGTTCTGGCGATGGAAATCTCGCAAGAAAGGCCGGCCTAGACTTCCGGAGTACTTGCGCGAGTTGGTACAGGAGATGGCCCGAGACAATCCAACCTGGGGTGAGGAGCGAATCGCAGATGAGCTACAAGTCAAGCTTGGAATTCGCGTCTCGCCACGCACTGTACGGAAGTATCTGCAACGAATGAGACCCGGCGGAGGGAGTTCCGATCACCGCTGGAACACCTTCGTCCGCAACCATGCCAAGGCGATTGTGGCCTGCGATTTCTTCGTCTCGGTCACTGTGACTTTCAAGGTTCTGTATGTCTTCGTCGCGTTGGAGATCGGCTCCGCGCCGCATTCTGCACTGCAATGTCACCGAGCATCCCATGGCTGAATGGACGACACAGCAATTTCGTGAAGTTCTCGCAGACGTGCATCCGTACCGGTTCGTGATCCATGATCGCGATTCAATCTTCTCGTCTCTGGTCGACGGAACTCTGAAGAGCTTCGGTGTGAGGGCGCTCAGAACGCCGATTCGAGCGCCGAAAGCCAAGGCTTACGCTTCACACTGCACCTCCTTCAAACGTTCCGGCATGAGGGGTATCCGTTGCGAGAGTTTCAAGCCTTGCGCCTTGCTGGGCGCATCCTTGCCAGGCGGTTCGTAGAGGTGTTCGGGTTTGTCCGTGTAAGCGTGGCGGCGCAGCATTCCATGCGCGGCCCAGATCTTGACCGTCTGGGGATGGACATCCAGCACTTGCGCCGTCTCCTCAAGAGTCAACAAACCCATGCTGCGGAGCCGATCATAGCGCGGTGTGAGCCCGTAGTGCAGCTGGATTCGAGCGATGTAGCGGGCCGTGAAAGGTTGGCCTGTGCCGGAACGCAGTCCGCGCTCATTGAGAATGGTGGCAATCTCACCATAGGTGCGTTCGTTGAGTAGCTTGTCGATTTCAGTCACTACTGCAGAGCTGGTCATCCGGAGTTCCCAAGCGCGGAGTGGATTCGCCAGCGTGAGGGTATGGTCGGCACCTCCACGGAACCGCAGATGAAGCTCGATCTGTTGGCTGCCACGAAGCAGCGTGACATCCTCGATTAACAACCGCACCATCCGTTTCCGCTCGCGATCCGGTGTATTCGGATCGCGCCATAATCGCGGGAAGTCGGTGGCCAGTGCCAGAATAGCTTGACGTTGTTCTTCTGAGAACACTCCGCGATCCTGTTCCCGGCGGTGCTCATAATCTTGTTGAGTCTCCGCAAGCGCACGCAGCTTGGCATTCCAATCGGCTTCCAGCGAATCCGCCACCAGACGATTCTCCGGGTCGACCCGCAGATAGCGCCGCTGCGCCAGCTCCGCTTCATAGCGGGCCCGCTCCACCTGCTGTCTCCGCAGGCGGTCGGCTTCCTCGAGGCGTGACTGCAACTCTTCTTGCACCGCCAGGGCTACCTCCAGCGTGAGCGGATTCATCAGGTTCAGCAACATATCGCTGACGGCTTGATCGACGTCTTGACCGGGAACCCGAAGACAGATTGGCTCGGCATTTTCGATCCCTTTGCGTTGGCAAACATACTCCGGACAAAGACGACCGCGTCGCAAGTGGTAGCGCAGCGTCATCCGGCGGCCACATTGCCCGCAGATGATCAGTCCTTGCAGCAAGGCTGGGCCTTCGCGCGGAGGACTGTTGCGCCGGTCATGACCTCGGGCCTGCCGATTCTCACGCAGCCGTTTCAAGTTGCTTTCATGCTGCTCCCAGCTGATGTAACCCGGATGAGCTCCTGGAAGAAAGGTATGCCACTGCTCGCGCGGGAGTTGCTCGATGATCGATTCTCCCTCGATGGTTTTGCGTACGCGCGTCCGGCCAAAAATGAATACCCCTGCGTAGCGCGGATTATGCAGGATGCGCAGCACGTGGCTGTGCTCCAAGGATCCCCAGAGCACGTCACCTTTCTTCGGGCCATGGAGAATGCGGCGCGGGAAGCACAAACCCTGCTGGCGGAAAGCTCTCACCGTCGCCAGGGCCGACCCGGTCCGCTCAAACGTGTCGAACACCATCCGCAAACTTTGTTGGATCTGTTGATCAGGATCGAGAATCAGCTTGCCGTCAGCATGGTAAACGAATCCGATCGGTGGCCGCACGAAAAGTTCCCCGCGCCGCGCCTTGTTTAAAATGCCGCCCTGCAAGCGCGCCCGCAGCACGTGTAGCTCCGCTTCGCTCATGGTTCCTTTCAGTCCCAGCAGCAGGCGGTCGTTGAAGTGCGCCGGATCGTAAATGCCATCTTCATCCAGGATCAGGGTGTCGGTGAGCGCGCAGATCTCCAGCAGGCGGTGCCAGTCCATGGAATTGCGTGCGAGCCGGGAAACTTCCAGACCTAGCACGATTCCGGCGCGGTCCATGCTGACCGCCATCACCAGTTTCTGAAACCCCTCACGATCGGTAGCGGCGCCAGACTGTCCGAGATCGCTGTCGATTACCACGACTCGGTCCTGCGGCCATCCCAGAGCGACCGCTTGTTGCCGCAAGGCATACTGGCGTTGCGTGCTTTCCGTGTTCTCAAACACCTGGCGAAGCGTGGACTGCCGCACGTAGAGGTACGCGTCCCGCTTCAGGTGAGTGGCCTTTACCTTCTGATGAGCATCCTGATTCACAAGTTGATTCCCCTCCCATGGATTTCCAGCACCATTCCAGCCAGCAGCACGATCATCTCGGTTCGCAGTGTCGCAGGAAACAACGCCGGCTGGCTCGGCTGCGGTTCTGGTTTGGCAGCAGTTTTGATCACATCCGCGCATGCCTCCATCCACGCACGCATGCCACGTTCGAGGAGCAAAGCCAGACCCAAGCCACGCGCCGGGCCAGCAGCCGATGCGAGAAACGGACGACGCAGTTCTTCGTAAGCGGCTATCAGTGCGCCATCGAATGCGGTCTGATCTCCAGACGCAATCACTGCCGTTTTTTTTGACGGTGCAGTTGCCGGTCGATACTGCGCGGATGAACGGAGAGGCCAAACCGTTCTCGAACCGCCTCTGCCAGTTGCATAGCCGACAGCGAAGCATCGGCTGCTTGGGTGCGGTTGATGAACTCCATGACTTCGGTAGTCAGCTTGTGACCGCTCCGCGGTCCCCGTTTGGCGGGAAGCAATCCCCCCAGGCCCGCTTGCTGGAACGCGGATTGGTTCTGATAAAACGAAGGCCGGGAGAAGCCGAAGGCCTTCGCCGACGCACTGACGGATTGCCGGTCGATCTCGACTTGGCGGAGCATCTCGTACTTGACCTGGACCAGGTCTTCTGGATCGAAGAAGTCGCCGCTCTGAAACAACTTGTGCTGGACATCGCGCGGGCGAGGGTTGAGAACCCCCTGCTGCCGCAGTATCTGGCGTTTGGCGGTTTTGCCTGGATCGCGGGCCATCCCAGATCTCTGTAAACATAATTATGTCTATATCTAGTCCGTTGTCAAGCTTTTTCTGCTCCGACGAGCCTACGATCATTGGAGATAACAAACGCAGCCGGATGCCGCCACCGCAAGGCTCCCTCTTCGGTTTCTGACATGATTGTCCTTACGATATGGGACAGGATTTACCTTACACATTTGCCTAGCCTCACCGTCGCGATCCTTCCGAGCAACTGCGCCAACTCCCACAGGTCGTCTGCGCGAAACCGGCTTCGGCCAGCGGCCACCACAACGAATGGATCGAGCGGCACAAGATCGGTCCAACTGGCTGGCAAGGCCATCAGATGGCCCTCTTCGAGCTGAAAAAACACGCGGTCCTCACCCCAGTTGTTGCGGTACACTTCCAGGTCGAACTCACGCCCAAACAGAGGATGGAATGGATGAGTTACCCGGAAACGTCGCGCCGCAAGCGTCACCTTGAGGTGCAGTAGACGACGAACGCCAACGCCTACTGTGAGCGGCTGGTCGGAACCATCCGGCGCGAATGCCTGGATTACCTGATTCCGATGAACGAACGCCACCTGCGGCGCATCCTGAAATAGTTCGTCGTCTATTACAATCGCGGCCGTCCTCACGCCTCGTTAGGCCCTGGCATTCCGGAACCGAACCAAGCGAGTGTTCCGGCCAGCGGCCACAGGCATCGGCTTCCCGCCGGATGCCGGGTTACTTCGCGCCCAGTTCTCGGCGGGTTGCATCATGACTATCGCTTGGAAAAGGAGGTAGCTTAGTGCCGGACCGAATTCTCGCGGACCACAGGTAGACCCTTCCCTTGCTTGCGGCGCTGTTGGTGGACTCCAGAGATCACGACGTCTGCCTCGATGTAATTTCATTGCACACGCCGTCAAGGTCCCCCACGATCGCCGGGATAATTCGCTGAGATCCGTCGTTGAAAGCCACACGGATTCCCCCAGGTGTTCTGTCCACCCTTGAGACGTCTGAGATCTGTCTTTTGAAGACACCACGAAGGGACCTGACGCTCAATCGTAGAAGAATTGAACCGAATCCGCCAAACTAGCACTTTGGCACACCAGAGAAGCAAGATGGGCACGACCACGCTGCCAAGGAGGATCACATACCACGATCGCCGTTGCCATATCGCCACGTATGCAGAGGGATGACCAAGAAAGACGTACAGTAAGACAACAGCAACTCCCTTCATGACAGGGCTCGCGGAAATCGTCCTGCTATGACTCACTGCTGCTTCACGTGTCGAATCATTGTCCACAGTTTGGATCTTCTTCGGCACAAGGTGTAAACACGCTATGCACATCGGGCTTGAGCGGTTTCGGCGGGGGCGGTGGCGGGACATCGAATGAAAAGGCCTGGAGTATCGTAGAGAATGCGCTCGAAAGAACGGTGCCAACACCAATAGCGGCGGTCCTAGAAACTCGATCGAGTCTAGTCAGCGTACTCCGGTAGGCGCGGCTCGCAGAGGAATAGCCTCTGACTCCGAAGTCCCTGAGGCGCGGATGAAGCGGTGCAAAATCCCGTTTGATCAGCAGCCCGACACCATTTCCGATCAAGGCGCCACCGCCCCCTGTAACTGCATCCGTGATCAGCGCGGCTGGAGCAAGCGGTGAGGTGTTTGCGTCTGAAGAGTCCAGGCTCCTTGTCACTGCGCCGCCGGCTACATTAGAAAATGCTCCGGCGGCAGCAACGGTTCCCCACTCCGCCTCGGCGACAAGCGAGGTACCTAGCGTCAAAACCGGAAGTCCTGCCGCGACGAATCCCCCGGCGAATGCAGCTCCCAGATCTCGCGCATTTACGTTTCCAGTGGTGTACCATTCGTAAAAGGCTGTAGCGCCGGCAGAAATACCCCCACCTACCAGACCAACTCCAAGCGCAGGGAGACACTGTGGACAGCGGCCATCTGGGTCGGTCAGTGCAAGCGGTCTATTGTAAACGTATGCGTAGCGGTTCCAGCTTTGAGGGTCGTCAACACTTTCACTCTCGAACGCTGGGTCAATGCTAGTGAATCGACCTAGCAGGCTGCTGAAAAGCTCTTCCGGAAAGTATCCAAAAAGCCAGTAAGAACGTCTTCTCTTTATGCGCGGAGAAGACCAAACACAACACGAACTGTTCGGATACGGATCGCTGGACGAGCGGGTGCCGCAGAATCATCCGTTGCGGCCGATCCGGGCGATGGTGGATGAGGCGTTGCAAGCATTGGACGGACGTTTCGACTCGCTGTACGACGAGGACGGGCGGAAGTCGATTCCGCCGGAGCGGCTGCTGCGGGCGTTGCTGCTGCAGATGCTGTACTCGATCCGCAGCGAGCGGATGCTGATGGAGCAACTGGAGTACAACCTGCTGTACCGCTGGTTTGTGGGGATGTCAATGAACGAAGCGGTGTGGCATCCGACCGTTTTCACCAAGAATCGCGACCGGTTGCTGGAAGGCGAGATCGCCGAAGAGTTTTTTCGCGAGGTGCTGCGGCAGGCGCGGCGGAAGCGGCTGTTGTCGGACGAGCACTTCACGGTGGATGGAACGCTGATCGAAGCCTGGGCGGGGCAGAAGAGTTTCCAGCTCAAGAATGACGACGATGTGTTGAAGCCGCCTCCGCCGCCAGATCCCGGAAGTAACCCAACGCTCAACTACCGCAATCAGAAGCGCTCCAACGACACGCATCAATCCAAGACCGATCCGCTGGCGCGTCTATATAAAAGAGCAGCGGGAGCGAAGCGAGGTTGGCGTACCTCGGCCACATCCTCACGGAGAATCGCAACGGACTGGTGGTAAACACGCGCGTCACGTTGGCGACGGGCACGGCCGAGCGCGCTGCGGCGATGGAGATGGTAGAGCAGATTCCCGGCGGCAGTAAGCGCGTCACACTGGGTGCGGATCGCGGCTATGACGCGGCCGACTTCGTGGAACAGATGCGCGAGTTTCGTGTGACGCCGCACGTAGCGCAGAACGATACGAACCGGCGCAGCGCGATCGACGCGCGGACCACCAAGCAGCCCGGGTATGGGGTCAGTCAGCGGAAACGGAAACGTGTGGAGGAAGTCTTCGGATGGATGAAGACGGTGGCCTTACAACGCAAGACGCGGTTCCGGGGACCGGACAAAGTCGGATGGATGTTCACCTTCGCCGCGGCGGCTTACAACCTGGTTCGGATGCGCAATCTGATGGCGCAGCCTGCCTGAAACAACGCTGGCGGAGGAATCGCGGCCCTTCGGCGTCCAGAATCCACTCGCGGAACACTCATCCAGCCGCGCGAAGCTGTTCTCAGAGTCAGAAAATAATGGCTGAAATAACTTCGGCTGTGCTTTTCAGCAGCCTGCTAGGGCAGCCGAGTAATATCTTGCGCCAAAAAAGTCGATGCCAGTCTCCGCATCGCGTTCTTTGCCGGTAAACTTTATCGTCTCGTTCGGAGCAGTCGTGTAATTGGTCCGGCCCCACGTCGTCGGGATCTCCTGGCCGAATGGTAGATTGTCCAACCGGGCAAACACGCTTGGCGACGTCGTGCCGGTCGTGATCAGCCGCGTGCTTCCCAAATGATCCGCCGTCAGGTACTGCGTCCCGCTGTCGGGATTCGACGGCGAGTACTCCGCCGCCAGATTGCCCTGCGCGTCGTAGACGTAGTACGTTGTCGCTCCGCCCGTCACAGCCTTCTTTACCCGCCGTCCGTCTCCATCATAGCTGTAGTTCACCGTCGTGGTCGTCCCGCCGATAACCGCGATCGTCGAGGTCTGGCGGTTCTCGGCGTCGTAGCCGACCTGGAACGAGTTCGGACTCGCGGTCGCGCCATACAGGTTGCCGCTGCCATCGTAGCTGGCCGCGTTCCAACGGTTCTAAGAGAAGAATTTGGTAGGCGCGGCAGGACTCGAACCTGCGACCCCCTGCTTAGAAGTCGGATTCCGGCGTGTGAGCGAAAGCGTTCATTTTCCGGGCTTTTTGTTTCAAGCAGATGGCGAGAATTTGTTGCGGGCTGTTGTCGCATGTGGAACTCGGAGGCAATGCACAGCTACGATTTCCTCTACATTCGGTTCCGAGATAAGATGGTCGTGAGCTCGAAACTTCAGAAGGTACGGCAGGATGGACCGCACAATCCAACTCGGCAACGTACATGTAGACGAAACAAAACTGGCAGCCCTTTGCCGGCAGTATTACGTCCGAGAGCTATCCGTTTTTGGATCGGCCGCACGAGGAGAAATGCACCCGGATAGTGATATCGACCTGCTTGTCGAGTTCATCCCAAACTCGAAAGTCGATCTCGTGGACTACGCCGGTTTGATGCTCGAACTTTCACAACTGATCGGTCGCAAAGTTGATCTGGTATCAAAGAAAGGCCTGAAGCCGCTGATTCGGGCGTCTGTGCTCAAAGAAGCCCGGCTCCTCTATGCGGCATGAGATCCTTTACCTGACCGACATCCTCGAAGCCACGGACCATATCGCCGAGTTCATTGCCGGAATCGAACCGGAACCGTTTCAGAAATCAGAGTTGCTTCGGAGCGCCGTCGTTCACAAGCTTTCCGTTATCGGCGAAGCTGCGGCACGCTTGTCTGATGAACTGAGGAACAAAAATCCGCAAGTGCCTTGGCCTCAGATCATCGCCTTCCGAAACATCCTCATCCACGCCTATTTTGGGATCGACTGGGACGTCGTGTGGGAAGCCGCCAAGCATCGCTGCCCTGTCCTGAGAGAGCAAATCGCTCGAATCCTCGTCGACGGAATCCGGGCAGCCGAGAACAGTAGTTCCATCCGACCACGTTCAGTCTTCAACGACTGAAATTGTAGAATCGAGATTTGCTTCTGCTCATCCGATTCTTCTTCGTCGCGCGAACTAAGCTAATCGCCGAGAATCTCTTCCTTCGCAAGCAGCTCGCGCTGTTTCAAGAGCGCAAAGCCAAGCCGCGAGCGGTTTCGTGGCACAACACGACTGACGATGATTGCGCTGGCTCGGTTTTTCGACTGGCAAAATGCATTGGTGATTGTCAAACCAGAAACGTTCATCAAATGGCATCGCTCCGCGTTTCGTTTGTTCTGGCGATGGAAATCTTGTAAGCGGGGTAGGCCTCAACTTCCGAAGAACTTGCGCGAGTTGGTACAGCAGATGGCTCGAGACAACCCTACCTGGGGCGAGGAACGAATCGCCGATGAACTACTGGTCAAGCTCGGAATCCGCGTCTCACCGCGAACTATCCGCAAGTACTGCAGCCGAAGAGCACCCGGTGGAGGGAGTTCCGAACCAGCGCTGGAGCACGTTTGTCCGCAACCATGCCAAGGCAATCGTGGCCTGCGACTTCTTCGTCTCAGTCACGGTGACGTTCAAGGTTCTCTACGTGTTTGTCGCGATGGAGGTCGGTTCGCGACGCATTCTGCACTGCAACGTCACCGAGCATCCCACGGCTGAATGGACTACACAGCAAATTCGTGAAGTCCTCGCGGACGTGCATCCTCAACCGGTTCGTGATCCATGATCGCGACTCAATCTTTTCGTCGTTGGTCGACGAGAACTCTGAAGGGCTTCGGTGTTGCGGACGCTCAGAACGCCGATTCGAGCGCCGAAAGCGAACGCTTACTGCGAGCGGCTGGTAGGGACGATCCGGCGCGAGTGTCTGGACTACCTGATCCCGATGAACGAGAGACACCTGCAGCGCATCTTGAAGGAGTTGGTCGTCTATTACAATCGCGGCAGGCCTCACGCCTCACTAGGCCATGGCATTCCGGAACCCATCCCAGCGAATGTTCCAGCCAGCGACCATAGACATCGGCTTCCAGTAGGATACAGGGTGAAATCTCGTCCGGTTCTTGGCGGGTTGCATCACGTTTATCGCTTGGAGAAGGAGGTAGCTTAGCGCCGGATCGAATTTTTGCGGACCACACTGGTAAAGAACCGCTGTCGGAAGCTGATGGCCCGGATGCGAGTTTCGGCTTAGGCCGTTTTTTGAAAAACGAAGCCATGCGGCCGGGGTTGGTGCGGGCGCCGGCGTTGGGTTCGTTTTGTAATTTTGCTCTGCGTGCGGCCAGGCGGCTGAAGCGGCTAAGGAAAAAACAGGCGTGTTCATTTTCTCTTTAGCTGCCTGAGCCGCTGGCATGGGTTTGCTCTCACCCGCGATTGTAGCAGCGCAGGTCAAGCGATCCGCGCTTTGGCCTGGGCGGTCGCGACCAACGGGAGCGCGCAGGAAGCTGCGAGCTGACCCCGATCAGCAGCCACCTTTTCTCGTAAAAGGAATCGGGCGGCGGCGGACCGGAGCAGTCCAGGGCGGCAGACCCGGCGAGAGCGAACCCTGGACGGCGAGGACCGCCGCCCAAAGATGGGATCGCAGAAAAGGGGGCTGCCTCTTGTTTCTACCTTGCCGCGCGATTAGGCCAAGACGGGCTGCGCGAGCAGGCCGGCGCAGGCCTGCGCGGTGATCAAGCCAGCGCGGCGTCGGCCGCAGCGACTCCCCGTGAGGGGCCGGGGGCGATCCACAATGCGAGCGCGGCGAGCCACCATTCGAACCGCGCGGGAGCGCGGAACGCCCCGCACCTCTGGCGAACCGGGGTCCGTGGTGAGGCGCCGCTCCCCTGCCGGAGGCCGCATCCAAAGTGAGCGAACGCGAACAACGCGGCCGGAGCGGAGCTGGTTCCCCCCTTTGGGGATTCCTTAGGCCAGGGCGTAGGAGCGCCGCCGTACATCACTGCTGACAAGTAGAAGCACTGCGGCGCGACCCAGCCCAGGGGGCGCCAAGGAGGGGGGAGTCCAGAGGGGGGAACCTGCGGCGGGGGGCGGCGCTGCGGGGCGGTTTCCCCTGGCCCCGAACGGAGCGGTGACGGCCCTGCTTGTCAGCTGACAAGGTCGGCGGAGCCGGGATGCTTGGGGCCAAGGGGACGGAAGGGGCGATACACAACGCGAGCGCGAGCGAGCTTCCAGTCATTCGCGCGGGAGCGCGGAGCGGCGCGGTAGAGCGAGCCTGTCGAGCGGCGCCGCTTCCATCGCCGAATGCGAGTGAGGCCGACCGAGACGCGCGGGAGCGCGGGGAACACCTTGTTTCCTCAGAGCTGCTTCACTTCGAGATCCGGGATCATCCGGAAGTGCCGGAGGTTGAGCGTGGCCAGTGCGTAGCCTTGTTCGAGAGCCGAGGCTCCGATAGCCAGATCGTCGAATGGGATCTTGATGCCCTTGGCCGCCTGCTCGCCGCTGATCCGGCCAATGATTTCGGCGGTTGCGTCGGTCACCGGATGTACGGGGACGTTCCGTTTCAGCTCGTCGACGAACGCTCGCCTCCGTTCGCGGATCTCGCGCGTGTTCGCCCGATAGACGCCATGCACCAGTTCCGCCACCGTCACCGAACAGATTGCGACTTCCACTTCGCCGGCGCTCTCTTGGACGTGTTCGAGAAGTTGCTCGACCGTCTGTCCGTTGCGCTCCGCCTCGATGATGATGCTGGAATCGAGAACTAATCCCAGGAGGGTGGATTCCATGGCTCCTGGCGGTCTCTGATCCCTGCTTCTACGTCGGCTGCGAACCCGCCGTCCAGCGTGACTTTCGATCCGCCGGCTTTGGCCGATGCGATGCATTCCGAGATCGGGCGGCCCGACCGGTGAGGCGGCCAATGACAGCCACCGCGCGGTGATCCTGCTCCACCACGACCTCGGCCCCATGCTTGAGTTTTTCCAGCACGGCGGCGAAGTTGCTCGTCACCTCGGCGTCGGTCATGCGGACTTGCTCCATATCTTCGATCATACGTCTTCGTGCTCCTCGGCTTCCAGTTTCTCGGTCAGCTCGTGCTTGTCGCGCTCCAGCTTCGCTGGGTGCGTGGCGCGGTGGATCTCCTGCAACTGGCGGATGGCGACGTGCGTGTAGATCTGCGTCGTCTTCAGATCGGCGTGGCCCAGCATGGCTTGGATGAAGCGGATGTCGGCGCCGCCTTCGAGCATCAGAGTCGCCATGGTGTGGCGGAACAAGTGGCAGGCGCCGCGCTTGCCGACGTTGGCCGCGTCCACGTAGCCGCGCACCATTTCAGTGAGGTAGTCGAGCGAGAACGGCTCGCCGGCGTTCGACACGAACACGATTTTGTCGTCCGGTTCGCTGGCCAGGTGCGGGCGCGCTTCGTTCGAGATACTTGCGAACCCACAGCGCCGCGCGATCGCCCAGCGGAATGATGCGGTCCTTCTTGCCTTTGCCCTGGCGGATCGCAACCGTGGCGCGCTCGAGATCCAGATCCCACAGCGTGAGGCTGACCAGCTCCAGCCGGCGCATGCCGGTCGAGTACAGCGTTTCGAGTATCGCGCGGTCGCGCAGTCCCAGCGGGTCGTGGATGTTGGTCTGCTGCATCACCTGCTCGGCTTCATTCGCCGTGAGCACGGCCTTCGGTAAGCGCGTGCCTAGGCGCGGCAGTTCAAGCTCCGAGGCCGGGTTGTGCAGGATGTGATGATGCCGCGCCATCCACTTGAACCACACGCGCAGCGGGACCAGGCGGTCGTGCTGGCCGGTGAAGCTCAGCGGCTCGCCGTTCTTCTTGCGGTAGTGGAACACGTGGCGCTGATAGCTTTCAAGCACCGTGCGCGTCACTTCGATCGGCTCGGTGATGCCGCGCTCGCTGCACCAGTCGAGAAAGAAGCCGATGTGCACACGCCGGCCCTTGATGGTGTATTCGGAATAATTCTTCAGCTTCAGATCTTCGAGATGTTTCTCTAGCAGTGAGTCGAGCGGCGTGGCCGGCGCTATGCTTACGTACGATGCGAGACATCACGCACCGGTAGCTATGCGTTTTTCCGAATTTTCATGGAAAACGCCGTTTGGAGCAGTGTTCATGCGGGTTTCATCAGTCCGCCAGGTGGCCGCCACCCCGCCGTTTTGGGGCCGCTTTGAGGCCGCCAACTCCGCTTCAGCCCCCGCCAGGTTGCCGTCGTACTCGATATAAGAAGGTCTGTCCGCGGCCGCCCTGGTGCACGATCAGGTATTCCATTTCAGCCAGGCGATCGAGATGCACCCGCACTTGCGTATGGCCCCAGCCGGTGTGCTCGCGCACGTCGCGGCGGCTAAAACGAAAATCTTCTCCGCGCTCCTTCACCATTTCAGCGATCAGCTCCAGCAGGCGGCGTGTCTGCGGCGGCAGCTCGTCGAGCGAGCGCGCGCAGCAACTCGCGCATCAGCCGTGTCGGCTATTTCGATGTCTTCTCGCGTCGCTTCCACGTACGAAACCCCGCTGCGCCGATTTGACGGGACGCTGATGCTGGTGCAGCAGCGCGATCGCGCGGATGAGCGTCAGGTACTTCATGTGATCGCGGCGCATGCGCGTGCGGTTGTCGGGAAAGGTCAGCTCGGGGGCGCACGGGTTGGCGACGAACAGCGGCTTCAGCAAGCGCTGCGCGTTCTGGTGCACGGCGGACGATTTCGCGGCGCTCCTGTTTGCGCAGCAAGCCTTCGAGCGTCTGCTGCTCGCGTTGCAGCTTGTGGATCGCCTGCGTCTGCTCGCGGTCCTCGTTCACCGAGAGCACCAGGCAGCGGTTGAGCAGTTCTTCGTCGAGATCGATCGCCGTGGTGGTGAGAAAGATCATCACCGGGCCTTCCACGCGGTATTGGTGCGTGACCAGCTTTCCGGTGGCTGGATCCTTGCCGGTGCGACGCGATCGAGAGCGCGCCTTCGCTTTGCAGCAGCTTCAGCGCGTAGGAGGCGCGCGCGGCGCCTTCCTCTTCCACGATGGCCAGCACCTTGTGCTTGAGATCCATCTCGCCCATGTAGTACAGCGATTGGCCGGTCATGGCCGAGTACTGCATGCGCTCTTCTTCCGGCACGAAGGCCAGCACCGCGTCCATGAGCGAGGATTTGCCGGCGGCCGAGCTCGATTGCACCACGCACGGCCAGCGGCGAGTCCAGATGCCGCGAGACCGCGGCCAGGTACGCCGACCAGCTTGTTGGTCTCTTCGCCCACGATGCCGCAGCGCTCGAAGTCGGCCAGGATGCGATCGAGCAGCTTCGGCTCTTTTAACAGATCGAGCGCCGCCGCGCGGTCGTCGTCGCTCATTTCGCACTTCGGGTTTCTCCGGATCGAGCGCTTTGCGGATCTGCTCGTCCTGCAGCGTCTTCGAGCTTCAGCAGCACGCGGCCCAGATCGCGCTTGAGCGTTTCTTCCTTGACGTCAGCTCCTCGGCGGCCTGCTTGGTGAAGGCGGCGCGCTGGCGCGCCGAGTACAGATCGAGCGTGTCGACGTGGAAGGCGTCGCCGGAGCGAAACCAGCACGTTCACTTTGCAGCAGCTCGTGGCTGAGGTTCTTCGCGAGGCCGCGGATGCGGTAGCGCCGGCCGTCCTGCTCGATCGCGATCTCGTCGTTCTTTACTTCCACCGGAGGCTCGGGATCTTGTTGCGTGGCGGCGGAGCCTCCGGCTTGGCGAGCCACTCGGCGCTGTTCAGCAGCACGGCCAGGCTTTGCGCGGCCGGCGTCACCTTCGAGCGCGTATTCGTTCGCGTCCATGCCATGCGGAAACAGCACGCGGTGCGAGCCGATGCCCATCTGTTCCAGCTCTTCTTTCAGCCGCGTCGGCCGCGGCGTCGCCGGCTTCGTCGCGGTCGTAGGCGATCCACACGTTGCGCGTGCCGTGTTTTTGGAACGCAGCTTGGTGGTCGTCGGTGAATCCGCCCACGCCGTAGCTGGCGGTCACGTTGCGGAAACCGGCGCACCAGAACGTCAGCGCGTCGATCAGCGATTCGCACAGGATGATTTCGTTCGATGCCTGCAAGCGCCTGCTCGTTCCACACGCCGCGGTGCGGTCCCGGCAGATACAGATGCAGCGGCGTGCCCTCGCGCAGATCCGGGCGTGATCTTGCGGCCGTACATGCCGAGCACGTCGCCTTCGAAGCGAGAAGATCGGAATCACGATCGATCCGTTGAAGTGCTCGTGCCCGGATTCGCGCAGGATGCCGAGCGTCTGCAAGCGCCCGCGCATCTCCGCGCCGGCCTTGCGGTTCTTCTCCGGCA
The DNA here is from genome assembly GCA_963792065.1 of Terriglobia bacterium. Taxonomy (GTDB): domain Bacteria; phylum Acidobacteriota; class Terriglobia; order Bryobacterales; family Bryobacteraceae; genus Palsa-89. The sequence goes on along the minus strand of CAWBUU010000001.1, from coordinate 1,685,954 downwards.
GCCGGTAGCCCAGCGTGCGGTTGGCGAAGCCCAGTTGAAAATGATCGATCATCTCCGGATGCGCGAGGCCGCGCGACTTCCAGATACCGCAGCGCCTCGGGCGATTGCTTCAGCGTCTCGTGATAGTAGGCCACCACCTGGCGCAAGACTTCGCTGATCGCCGGCGTCGGCTTCGATCGGCGCTTCCAGCTTCACCGCCGTGCTTTTCTTCACCGGCTTTTCGATGCATGACGCGAGCGAAGGATGATCGGCCTGCAGCAGCTCGACCGCGTGCCGGAAGCTGACGCCGCGCGTCCTCATGACCCAGTCGATCACCGATCCGCCCGTCTGGCACGCGCCCAGGCAGTGCCACAGGTTCTTCTCCGGCGTCACCACCAGCGACGGCTCGCGGTCCTCGTGGAACGGGCAGCGCCCGATGAGATCCGCGCCGTGCTTGCGCAGCTCGATCGCCGCCGCCTTCACCAGCCGCTCAACTGGGATTTCCCGCTTCAGCCGCTCGATCTCGTCGTCCGGGATGCGCGCCATGGAATGAGCCTCCTTCGAAAAAGCTGTCAAGTGGCTTAGTCAGTAAACCACCCTAATGCAAAATACAGTAACATACTGTTCGAAGGCTGTCACCGTGGATTTTCCCGGCTACACTGTCGTTGCCATGCCTCGTGCTTCCAGACTGAAGCCCACGCCGATTCTGCGCGGCGACGAATCGCTCGGCGAACGGCTGGCGCGTCTACGCAAGGAACGCGGCTTCACGCAGAAGGAATTGGCCGCCAAGACTGGCCTGATTCAGGCGCTCATCTCCGACTACGAGCGCGGCAAGCTGCGGCTGAACGCCGACATGATTCTGCGCTTCGCTACCGCACTGGAGATCACCACTGACGAACTGCTGCAGCCAGGCGGGCCAAAGTCAGCGCGCAAGCCCAGCCGCAAGGTCCTGCGGCGCCTAGAGCAGATCGAGTCGCTACCCTCGCCTCAGCAGATTGTTCTCTTGAAGACGATCGATACGTTTTTGGAGAATGCTGTGTTGAAGTCCGTGCGGCGATGAGGACTCACGGTTTCGTAAGGTCACGTTGCGCGAGATCCTCTACCCAAGACCTATCCGCGGCGAACCTGGCGAGTTGCTCGGTCAGGGGTGGGTCTGGCCGCCGGTACTCCTTAGACTCGATTCGCCGCTCCACGTACAAAAGCTGACGATAGGCAAGCATCCGTTCGTCATCATCGAAACGGTCATTGAGAGCCGCACTCGCAAGAACCCGGCTGGCAGCACGGCGGCGATCTGGATGCACTCGACCAAGTGCCCCAAGAGCATACATAATCGAAATCAGCACGTGCCAATCGGTCTCGCGCGCCAGGAGTGCGACAACCTCATCCAATGCCCGTTCTAAGCGCCAGTGGATTCCGATTGCGCGAACCGCCTCTGCTCGAACCTCCGGATCGGGATGGTGAAACAGGCCAATGATGGAATCCCCAACGTCATCTGGTATGCTTTCAGCCTCAAACTTGCCCACAGCGATCGCCGCTTCGCGAACAGTTTTGGTATCCGTTGAGCGAAGGCTTATACGAACCTTCTCCCATCTCGGAATGGTGCGTTTGTCCAGCATGACTATTTCAGCGCCGCATCAATCTGACGGATTGCAGTCTGAGCCTTCTGGATCGCCTGCTGAACGACCTGTCGAGTTACCGAGCCGTGTGAGGGGTCATTGAGACTGTTCTCCAATCTCTGTGCGGCCTTCTGCAAAACGGTGCGTGCCTCTTTTAGCTCCTGAATGTGGTCATAAGATGTGCCGCCCACTTTGGTTTCAAATCCGGCAGCTTCTTTAGCACCACCTGCCAGATCACGGAATGTGACGTGATTGGCGATTGCATTGTCAATGCTCTGAATGTTCCGAGCTTGGGAAGGAAGTAAATCGAGACCTAAAGCAGAGACCCCCTCACCTCCGACGTACGCCCCATAAAGCGCGCCCCCGCCGAGAATAGCCATCACAGCCCCGGTTCCGATGAAAGCGGCCGTCACACCTGGCTCAGCCGTCAGAGCCCCGCGCTGCAATGCTTGGATACCTGGATCTGGGGGGAAAGCATAAGACGCGGTTGTTACGTCTGTCCCGTTTGTTGTGCCCGTTAGGCTCACTCCATTGGCGCCAATCTGAGCGCCTGTTACGGTTCCGTTGACCCAGTATCCGCCATTATTTCCACAGTGCCCCGCGTTGGTCTGGTTGTCGATGCTGCTGATTGCCGTTGAACTTTCGTTAAGGTACACGCAATCTCGCCCACTGGGGTCGATGAACCGCAACGGGTTATTGCGGACGTAGCTGTAGAGGTTCCAGCTCTGTGGATCACTCTCCAATTGGTCGGCGAACGGTTCGTCGGGGCTAGTGAATCTGCCCTGCGCTCCACTGAAGTACCGCGCCTCGAAAAAGTCCAGTCCGGTCTCGGCGTCCCGTTCTTTGCCTGTAAATTTGATCGTTTCGTTCGGAGCGGTCGTGTAGTTGCTCCGGGACCAGGTCGTCGGGATCTCCTGGCCGAATGGTAGATTGTCCAAGCGGGCGAAGACGCTCGGTGTGGTCGTGCCGGTCGTGATCAGCCGCGTGCTGCCCAAATGATCCGCCGTCAGGTACTGCGTCCCGCTGTCGGGATTCGACGGCGAGTATTCGGCCGCCAGGTTGCCCTGCGCGTCGTAGACATAGTACGTTGTCGCTCCGCCCGTCACAGCCTTCTTTACCCGCCGTCCGTCTCCATCATAGCTGTAGTTCACGGTCGTGGTCGTGCTCCCGATCGTCGAGGTCGTCGAGGTCTGGCGGTTCTCGGCGTCATAGCCGACCTGGAACGAGTTCGGACTCGCGGTCACGCCATACAGGTTGCCGCTGCCATCGTAGCGGGCCGCGTTCCAACGGTTCTAAGAGAAGAATTTGGTAGGCGCGGCTGGACTCGAACCAGCGACCCCCTGCTTAGAAGGCAGGTGCTCTATCCGCCTGAGCTACGCGCCCGCGCCAGGTGCGAGACTCTTCAACACGAGTTTAGCGCACTCGCCCTCGCGCGCCACCGAAAACTCTGCCCGCCGCCGCTAGTGCGCAATGGCCGCGTTCCACGCCGGTGGATCGCTCGCTGGAAATGACTCCTTCCCAGCCTCGTCCACCTCATCTTCCCGCTTGCCCTTGTCCGGCGCCACCTCATCAGTCTCCTTCGGATCGGTCTTCCGCGCGTCCATAGTGTTTCAAGCCCTTCTACTACCAGTCTATGCCTCGTTCGCGTCCTGATTAATCTTCCTTTATAATCTGAGGATTGGCGTGAGCGTGAGTTCGAGGAGGATTCTTTTATGTTGCGGCTCCGTGTTCCGTTCTTCGCGATGGTGCTGGCCGCCTTCGCCCCCACCTTGTTGGCCCAAACGACTGATCAGCCATTCACGTGCATCGCCAACGCCGGCGACCCGCTGACCGTGCGCGTCGAAGGGATCACTGAACTGGTCGGGGACGTAGTCCTGAATTGCACCGGCGGCACGCCGACACCACCGGGCCAACCCCGCCCAACCGCCAACGTCACGATTTTCCTGAACACGGCGGTAACGAGCCGGTTGTTGTCTGACGGCGTGTTCAACGAAGCGCTGCTGACCATCGATGAACCCGCCCAGGTCAAAGTGGCTCCCACCAGTCCAGGCCTCGCTCTCAGCGCACCGATCGACGTCGACGCTACCTACAACGCATTCTTCGGAATCTCGGTGGGACCGAATGGCGTATCCTTTAACGGCGTGCCCATCGAGGGCGGAGCGAAGACGCTACTACGCTTCACCAACATTCGCGTCAACGCGAGTCAATTGGCGGCCAGCACCGGCGACCCAAAGGCGCCAGTCACCGCTACCGTTTCTATGACTAGCGTCATCAACTCGACATCGCCTCCAACCCCGGTCCAGATCACCAATCCGAGACAGACCTTAGCCCTTGTACAAGATGGGCTGGCGTTCCACGTCGCCAACGGCACGGTGCTCGGCGCTTGCGAGAACCACACTCCGCCCGATCCCAAATCGCTTCTTGGCACGCTTCGCTACACCGAGAATTTTCCAACCGCGTTCAAGAGTCGCAGCACACCAGTTCTCGGAACGCCGCCTCTGTCGGAGGGTAACTTCGATGCGGGTCTACCAGGCGTCGTGACCAACCAAGGGACCAACCTGCAAGCACACTTTCAAAATGTGCCGGCGGATGTCTCGCTGTATGTGAACGCACTGGCGACGGATCCGAATGGAGGCGCCGCGAACCTCGTCTTTCCCCCCGCGCCGCCTGGGGCCACGGTCGACACGCTGACGCAGATCCCCGTCACTAACGGCACGGCCGTGGCCGTTTGGGAGGTACAAAAAGCTGACCCGGCAACTCTTCAAACATTTTCCGCGGGTGTGTACGCCTCCTATGCACCTCTACCGGGAAACTTCAAAGGCGCCAACATCAACGTTCAGATGGGCTTCACGAACGTTCATGATGGCACTCAAGTATTCCCTGTTCCCGCTTTCGCCGACAGTAACGTTCGAACGCTGGTCTTGGGAGGAATTCTCCCCTGCGCGGATCTCCCATTCCCGGATTCGCCTCCGCCCGTAAGCAACCTTTTCGTGACGCAGGAGAAGAACCCGTGTTACCTGGGACCGGGATCCCGCAGCATCTTCAATGACCCGCTGCAGAATTCGTGTTCCGGCGGCAGCGGCATCACCTTTAGCTCCACTGCCTCAACGATCACCCGAATCCAAGACGCGTCCGTGCAATCGTCATCCACCAATTCAGAACTCAGGGTCACCCAGGGAAGGTTGATCACCAACTACCTTACTGCGCTTGCGGCGGATGGGAAACTGAGTACACCAGACAATCGGGAGATAGGCGTCACGACTGCGGAGCAGCTCGGACGTGCGGTGGATTCGGGTTCAGACGCCTCGCGAGCGGGACTGGATCTCCGGCCCAAGGCCACGCCGGGCAGCAGCGAGGTCAATCTTTCGATTGTCTCGAACGCCAACACCCTGCTCTATTCAACGACGATTCCAGTGACCGTGTTTTCGCCCACCACGCCCGTGATCATCAAGGAAGACTACACTGACGTGTCCGACTACACTGGCGGCCGCGCCTCGCCCGGCCAGATCTTCTCCATCTTCCCGAACGCCTATGCCCAGCCGAAGGATTTCGTCGCGTCCACTATCGATGCCAACGGCATCCTGGCCACCACTGTGGCCGACACGCAGGTGTTCTTCGGAAACGATCCGGCCGCTCTGCTTTTCGTCACCAAGAATCAGATCACCGGAATTGCGCCCAAATCGCTCGAAGGCAAAACCACCGTGCCAGTCAAGGTAGTTTACAAGGGCGAGGCTTCGCCGGTCATCAATCTACCCTTGGCGCCGTCGTCGATCGCCATCGTCAGCGCCGACGGATCCGGTGGCGGCGCCTGCGCCTGTCTGAACTCCGACGGATCGTTCAACAGCCCGACGAATCGCGCCAAGCCGGGCGACGTCGTTGTGTTGTTCGGAAATTACGGCGGCCCCACTGACATCCCGCGCACCGAGGGTCGCACCACCATCAGCGCCCCATATCCGAAACCGGTTGGGCCGATATCCGCCACCATCGGCGGCGAACCGGTGACCGACTTCTTGTATTACGGCAATCTGCCGGGTTACGCCGAGTCCGCGCAGCAGTGGAACATTCGCGTTCCGCCGGGCGTGAAACCGGGACCGAACTTCCTCCAGATTTCAGCCGGCGGCGCCACCAGCCCTCCGGGCGCTTACGTCTGGATCGGCGAGCAACCCAACCACTAGACCTAGTTGTTGGCCCCTGCAGTTTTGCGCGTCTTCAACCACTCGACAATGTAGTCGAGTTCATGGCTGGAAACGCTCCAGGACGAGGCGGCATGGTCGCCGTCCACCAGCATTACCTCGCAGTTTCGCAGCACGCGGCACATTGCTGTGGCCTGTTCCGGAGCCACTAGGGTATCCGACTTCCCATGCACCAGCAGAAAATCGGGAGCATTGCTTCCCGCCTGGTAAAGCGGCGACGCCAGGCGCATTCTCTTTTCCGATTCCGCGTTCCACGAGCGTACGCCCAAGTAGGCCGATACTTCCGGCGGCAGGACTCCCAACCCGCGCAGCCACTCGCTCAAGCCCAACAGATCTTGGGGCGCACCCAATCCGAGAACGCCACCCGCTTTGAGCTTCTTGTTGTCGCGAACTGCTGCCAGCGAAACCAGGTTGCCTCCCGCCGATTCTCCCGCCAACACGATCCGATCCGGGTCTACATGATATTCGGCCGCATGCGCACGTACGAAAGCAACGGCTCGCTCCACATCCTCGAGCGCGGCGGGGAAGGGATGCTGCGGCCCCAACCGATACTCGATGCTGAACATAACCATTCCGGCGCGGGTAGCAAGATCTAACGGTAAATCCAAGCCGCTCCGGAAATCCCCGCCCACCCAGCTTCCACCATGCGCGAAGATCAACGCCGGGAAGGTCCTGTGAGCTGTTGTACCAGGGCTATAGATGTCCATTCGGAGACCCTGCTCATAATTGACCGTCATCCTCTGAGCTTCCCCACAGTTTGCCAGTAAGATTCCTCCTCCGAGGACAACCAGCGTTCTGTTAAGGTTAGAGAACATGCTTCTTTGCCGTAGGGAACTCTTCCCATTATCTCTGACAGCCCTCGCCTTCCTCGGATCAATCTGGGCTGCGACGCCCGCTCCTGTGGACCAGAGGTTGGACGGCCTTCCACTCCGCTTTGAGGAGAATCGAGGACAGGCACCGGGCGCGGCGCCTTATATTGCACGCGGCCTTGGCTATGCCATTGCTTTGGATCAGCAGGGCAGCATCCTGGAACTGCAAGGATCGAAGTCCGGCGCCGGCGCGCGCGTGCGGACCCGCTTTATCAAGTCGAACCCGAAGAGCACTCTCGCTCCCTCTGAACGGCTTTCCGGCGCCACCAACTATCTTCGCGGCCAGGATAGCAGCCGCTGGTTAATCGACGTTCCAGCCTTCGCTCGGGTCTCCTACCGGTCGGTTTGGCCTGGCATCGACCTGGTGTTCTACGGCAAAAACCGCCAGCTCGAATATGATTTTGTGTTGCAACCCGGCGCGGACCCGTCGCGCATTCAATTCCAACTCGAAGGCGCCGACCGCACGCGGCTCAACAAGGCCGGCGATCTGGTCATCGCCACCAGCGCGGGCGAAATCCGTTGGCTGGAGCCGGTCGTATATCAGGACAACGGAGGCGTTCGCACTGAGATTCACGGCTCCTATAAGATGATCGGACGCAATCGCGTCGGATTCGCAGTGGCGCGCTATGATCGGACGCGGCCCCTGGTGATCGACCCGGTTCTCAGCTACTCAACGTACATCGGCGGCGCCGTAAACGATTCGTCGCGATCCATCGCGGTCGACTCCATCGGAAACGTCTACATCGCGGGTGCAACCACATCGCGCAATCTGCCGGTCACCGGGTCGAGCATCCAGACCGGCTACGGCGGCGAGAGCGGGGACTTCTTCTCGGGCGACGCATTTGTCGCTAAACTCAACGCCTCGGGCAGCAGCCTGATCTACCTGACTTATCTCGGCGGTTCAGCCGACGACGCCGGACTCGCGCTGGCTCTGGATGCGAACAACAACGCTTACGTCACCGGGTTCACCAACTCGCCCGATTTTCCCACCACCGCCGGAGCGTCCCGCACCACATTCCAAGGCAAGGGCGGCAATCAGCTTCAGCCCGGTGGCGATGCCTTTGTTACGAAACTCAACGCGCAAGGCACCGCGCTGACTTACTCGAGTTATCTCGGCGGCTCCCAGGATGAGTGGGGCGTGGCGATCGCGGTGGATTCGACCGGTAGCGCATACGTCGCAGGCATAACGCTGTCTACGAATTTCCCGGTCTCGCAGGGCGCGCTGCAAACGAATTTCCGTGGCGGAGGCGGCATGCCCCTATTAGATCCCAGAACGTCATTGTTCAACGGCGGCGATGGCTTCGTCGCCAAAATGAATCCGGCTGGTTCGGCGCTGACCTGGGCTACGTATCTGGGAGGCGCGAAGGACGACATCCCCACCACGATCGCGCTCGATTCCACCAACAACGTTTTCGTAGCCGGCAGCACTTTGTCGAGCGATTTCCCAACCACCACCGGCGCATATCAGACAACTCACGCGGGCGAGGCGGACGATAACTTCCAGCCGGGATTCAAGCTCGGCGATGGGTTCGTTTCGAAAATCAGCGCGGCCGGTACAACGCTGATCTACTCGACGCTGCTCGGAGGCAGCCGTGATGACGGCGTCTTTTCCATCGCGGTCGACAAGACCGGCGCAGTCTACGCCACCGGCACGACTTCGTCGTTGAACTTTCCCGTGTCCTCGACGGCCATCCAGAAGACATACAAAGGCCCGGCCAATCCCACCTCGACCTCGTTGCAGTCGACCTTCTTCTATGGCGATGCGTTCGTGGCGAAGCTCAACCCTGCGGGATCGAACCTGGTGTATTCCACGTATCTGGGCGGCTCAGGCGATGACGCCGGCTGGGGCATCCGCGTCGACGATGCAGGCTTCGTATACATCGCAGGCCAGTCGAATTCAACCGACTTTCCGGTGACCGACACGGCCCTGCAGAAGACGTTTGGCGGCGCTGGCGGGCAGTCGCAGCCGATCGGCGATGGAATTTTGGTGAAGCTCAGCCCGGCCGGAGACTCGCTGTTGTACTCGAGCTACATTGGCGGCGCGAAGGACGACACCGCTGCCGGCATCGCCATCGACGCCACCGGAAACGTGTACCTGACCGGAGCGGCGCTCTCCACGAATTTTCCGATCAGCGCATCCGCGGCGCAAAAGACCTTCGCGGGAGCCGGCCAGTACGCCGAACCATTTGGCGATGCCTTTGTCGCCAAGATCACCGGGCTTCCCGGCCTGGAATCGCCAATCCGCATCGACTCGGTGCTGAACGGGGCCAGCTATGCGAATGCATCCATTGCCGCGGGAGAGGTGGTCACGCTCTTCGGAAAAGGCCTCGGTCCCGCGACGCTCGTGCTCGCCGACTTTAGCGGTCCCGGCAATACACTGCAAACTTCGGCCGGCGGCGCAAAGCTGCTGTTCGACGGCGTAGCGGCGCCGCTCGTGTACGCGTCCGACAAGCAATTGAGCGCGATCGTACCGTATGAGGTCGCCAGCAAGAATTCCACGCAGGTCGTCGTGGACGTGAACGGAGTGCAATCCGCGCCCCTGACCCTCAGCGTGGCGCAGGCTGCCCCCGGCCTGTTTTCCATCAGCCAGGATGGAACCGGACAGGGCGCCATCTACAACCAGGATGGAACCGTCAACGGAGCTTCCAATCCTGCGCATCCCGACGAGATTCTCGTGCTTTATGGAACTGGCGAAGGCCAGACGAATCCGGCGGGCGTGAATGGGAAGATCGCCGCCGATCCATTTCCGCAGATCTCCCTGCCGCTCAGCATCACGATCGATGATAAACCGGCAACCGACGTTCGCTATGCGGGAGGAGTGCCGGGAGTGGTGGCCGGCGTTTTCCAGATCAACGTGGTGATCCCGCAAGGAATCACCGAAGCCGGTAACAAGAAAGTGGTCGTAAAGATTGCCGGCGCCTCTTCGCAGGGCAACCTGACGGCGTACATCGCTCCAGCTCCTTAACGGAAGAGCACGGTTCGACCAGTCATCGAAACGAACAGCGCGAGAGCCCGACTGGATCGAGCTTGCTCGAATCGGCTCGGGCTCTTTTGCTGGAGCCGAGCCGATGGCGACGAAGCCGAGCGCGAAGTCGGAATTCAAGTCGCCGGTGGGCGGCAGGTTCGCGAGCATGTCCGCGGGCAGCTTCATTTCGCCATCGGCGGCACGCGCCAGGCAAACAGCCACTCCCGCCGTGCTGGTGGTGCGATCGACATTGATGGCCGCCACCGGAACTAGCATGTCCTTTTCCGCCGCGCGCCATCGCACCGTGAGACCCTGGTCTGCGGCGAAGTTCCGAGACGGCTTTCTCGTTCGTCCACTCGATCGTCTTACCGACATGAATGCGCGCATCGAAGGCCCCAATGTCCGATCCCCCCGTGATGTGTGCGACGTATTCTCCCGGCGAAAGGAACATCGGCTTGGGTTCGATTCGCGTGAACGGCGGATTCCCGCCCAGTAGAGCGGTGTAGACATGCGGCGGATGAATGGAGCGCTCCACTTGCTGCGTCCCGTTCGGTCCGCTCAACGAGAAAGCCGCGCCCGCATCCAGGCTCTGCGCGGTGCGAGTCTCGGCGGCAACCTTGGGACCTAAGTCCAAATCCCGGCCCGCGACCGTTTGGCGAACCAGCGAAGGAAGCAGCAGCGAGTTCAGATCCAGATGCGCGACGTAGGACGTGCACGTCCCCACCGGCGGAATCAGTTCGAACGGCGTCAGCTTCGACAAATCGCGCTCCGGTTCACGATAGAAACTCGCCATCGCGCTATCGATGCCGAAATCGGCCCGCTCGCCGGGCACCAGTTCGAGCTGGACCTTGGATCGCATCAGCACGATCCATGCCGATTTTCCTTCCCCGCGCGTTCGGGCAAACCACGGCTCAGCAGCCGAGCAATCTTCGCCCTGCCTGGCAATCGACAACGTGACCACGTTCCCGGGGATTCCCGCGACGATCGCCTGTACCGGCACTGCGCATCCGATTGGCGCGTTTTTAGGAATCGTGAAGTCCAACCGGCCAAGGCCGCGCTCGGATCGCGAGAGCACGACGCGAGTGGCCGGCACTCCGCCGACCGTCAGGCGCCCCGAGGAGGCGGATCCTCCGCCGGTTCCCCAAAATGCGACCGCATCGCCCGGATGGAATTGCGGCAGCGGCGTGCCTGTGTCTCGTTCGGAAGCAGGCCCCCATCCTTTGCCGGTCGCCGAGTAGATGCCGAAGCTACTCTCGACAATGCGAATCGGATACGGCCGGCTGCTACTCCCATCGCGCGAAATTTCCACCGTGGCCTCACCCGCAGCGGCGCCGGTTGGCAGAATCCCCACGATACGTTCTGCGCTCGTCGATACAAGCGAAGCTTTCCAGGACTGATTCCCCTGCCGAACCACAACGTCGACGTCGTCCGAGAACCTCACGCCGCGAACCTCGAATCGTGAGCCGCGGCCGAGAGAACCGGCCATGGCCGTCGCTGGCATGAGACTGGCGGCATTCACCAAACTACGCGGCTCTACGGCGGGTGGGGGCATCTTGTCTCCCCTTAAGAATCCGACCGACATCGCCAAGGCTGTCATGCAAACCACCTGGCGAATAAAACTCGATGACATGTAATCAGGATCGCCTATTTGAGGACTGGACTCTCAGCGAGGGGACTCACCGTTGCCCGACGGACGCGAGTAGATCGTTCGTCCGTCGCTCCGCTTCACTCCAACCGCATACGCACGATCGCCGCCGTCCTTCGACCGATAGCCTGTGACGGCGATTCTGTCTCCCGCGCGCAACGATCTCCGCGTCCAGCCGCATCGCAGCAGAGCGTTCGGGCTGCCCATTTCAAACTGCCAGTTCGCGATCTTGCCCTTCTCGTCCTTCACCTCTATATAAAGGTAGGCGTGCGGATTGCGTCCACTCGAATCGCGCCACGGTTCCGGCCATTGTGATCGGCGTGCTTGAGCGTCGAACTCGGCCGCGAACGAGTGATGCGGGAACGCCGGAAGAGCGGCGAGCAGCAACGCGAAGACTGCTCGCGAAAATCACTGTGCTTCCTGCGACCGGCTCGGCGAGTTCGACGGCCTGGAAGAATCCCTCCGCCATCCAGTCGCGGAACCATTCGAATAACTGATCCTGCTTCACCGCAGGCCGCCACTTGCGCGTGAGAACCGAAACGATCGCGTCGCCCACCGTCTGCCCGGCCGCCAGCGCCGACAGCAGCTCATACGCCGGCTGCGTCAGATCCATGCGATGACAACTGTATTGATAGCGGTAGGCCACCACCCAGGTCTTCTTGCGCGCCAATCGCGGAAACGGATTCTCTTCGTCCACAGCGCCCACGTAGCGGCTCACCGGATAGCGGAACTCCATCACGCGGAACGCTTCGATCGGTTTCAGACGCGCCGTCTCCCACGCTTCCGGCGGCACGGCCTGCACTTGCATCGGCGGTCAACGACGGCGTCTCGGCGGCATCGAACACACAGGTCAACGCATATTCGAGTCGCGCCAGATCGTGCGCAAAAATCCTTGCGCGGCAGATCTTCGATCGTCGCGACGAACTCGGGAAAATGATCGCCCAGCCGGTTCAGCGTGTAGCTGCGCGACGGATACACCTCAACGTATCGCGCCACCAGTTGCATGAAACCGTCCTCTCCCAGAAAATGCTTGAGCGACGGATAGTCGATCGACAGCGCCTCTTCCATCCGCAGCAGGTACATGTCGCGATAGACGTCCAGGCGTTCGAGCGCGGTCAGAGTTTTCGACGGCAGCACCACCTCGCGCGCCTCGGCGGCCGGAATCGCAGCTTGCGCGGCGGCGGATGCGATGGCTTCTTCGGCGGTTCCTTGATCCAGGATGCAGGCCTGCATCCAGCGCTGGATTCGTTCGAGTCCCGGATCAATCGCCATACGCGGGAACCTCGGCCAGGTCCGGCGTCTTGGTGCTGTCTTCCTGCTCGCGGAATTTGCGGGCCTTCAGCGCCTCGCCGTGGACCACGTCGAACGACGGAATGTTGGCGTCCCACTCGAGCAGCGTCGCCACTCCGGCCAGCCGGCGATGCGCGTAGCGGTACAGACTCCCACACCGTGTCGATCACGTAGTCGTTGTGCGTGTCGATGATGTGCGTGCCTTTGTTGGTGTGGCCGGCCAGGTGCATCTGGATGACGCGATCGCGCGGGATGCGGTCGATGTACGCCTTCGGATCGAACCCGTGATTGTACGAACTGACGTACACGTTGTTCACGTCCAGCAGGATTCCGCAGTTCGCTTCCTCGGCCAGCGACGCCAGAAACTCGCTCTCGGGCCAGGTCGAAGCCGCGAACTCCAGATACGTCGACGCGTTCTCCAGCGCAATGGGCCGCTCCAGAAAATCCTGAATCACCTTCACGCGCTCGATGGTGTGGCGCAGCGCCTCGGTGGTGTACGGCATCGGCAGCAGATCGTGCGTGTTCAGCCCCGTGACGCCGCACCAGCACAAATGATCCGACACCCAGTTCGCCTTGACGCGCTTGGCCAGCGCCTTCAGCTTCTTCAGATATTCGAAATTGATCGGATCCTTGCTGCCTACCGACAGCGAAACGCCGTGCAGCACCACCGGGTATCGCTCGGCCACCTGATCCAGAACATGCAGCGGGCGGCCGCCGGTGTCCATGTAGTTTTCCGACAGTACCTCGAACCAATCGATGGTGGGATTGTTCTCGAGGATGTGCTGGAAGTGCACCGAGCGAAGGCCGATGCCGAATCCTAAGTCCGGATAACCCCAGCGATTTGCCATAGCCGAATCCTACTTTGCGCTCGTGCTGCCGGCGCCCGGCTGGTCGATCTTCAGCCACTTGCTGATCAGCTTGTCGAGGCTGATCGGCCCGGGTCCGTACACCACTAACCATATTAAGAATAACAGGTACGTGAAAGAGGTGACGTCGGTGATGTCGGCGGGGAATTTCGCGATCCAATCGCCGCCGTCCGAGGTCAGCAGCGCGACGATCATCGAAAACGACAGCAGCGCCGCGAAGATGCGCGTGCCCAAGCCCACCACCAGGCACAGTCCGCCGACAAACTCCAGCGACGACACGAAAATCGCGTTGGCCTCGCGGGAACGGAATGCCCAGGCTGCCGAAGAAATCGCGCGGTGCGCTGGAGATTCATCAGCTTGCCGTCGCCGGTGTAGAAGATACGCGACGCCGATCGTCAGGCGCGTCGCCAGCGGCGCGACGAACTGAAACGCGTTGGCGATTCGTGGTCCCCAATCGCGCGAGACGTTGGAGGCGACCATCGGCGCTCAAGGCCATGCGACCTAGTATACTGCGGCGGCCCGCCGCTTATTTGTTTACAAAATCGCTGACTGCTTTGAGAAACAATCCCGGCTGATCGACGAACGTCATGTGGCCGCTCTGCGGCAGCACCGCCAGCTTCGACCCCTTGATCAGCTTGTTCATCTCGCGCGACAACGACGGATCGCATTCGTCGTGATCGCCCACGATCATGAGAGTCGGCACGTGAATCGATCGGCAATCGGTCCGCATACTCCACCGACTTGAGATTGCCGTCGATGATGAACTCGCCGTGCGATCCCCACATCTCGCGATACAGATCCCACGATGTGTTGCCCATTCGCCACCGGATCGATAGTTCGGATCCGGATGCTTCTGGTACAGGTACGGAAAATACGCTTCGCCCCACGCCAGCTTCATGTACTCGGCCGGGTAGCGGCCCCGCTCGTAGATCGTCGCCCTTGCCGAACAATCCCGCCTTCTCGAACGCCAGAATTTTTTGCCGCGTCGCCGCCGGCAGCGCCGCCACCTCTTTCTGGAACACGGCGTTCATCTCGCGCGTGCTAGTGGAACGTGCTGGCGAGAATCAGGTGATTCAGGTTCTGCTGGTACTTCAGCGCGTACGCCTGCGCCAGCACGCCGCCGTAAGAGTGACCCAGCAGGTTGATCTTGCCGAGGTTGAGCGCCTTGCGGATGGCCTCGACGTCCTCCACCATGTTTTCCACCGTGTATCCGGCCGGGTCCTCCAACTTTTGCGACCGGCCCGAGCCGCGCTCGTCGAGAAAGATCACGCGATTGGTTCGCGCCAGCGGCAATAAATAAGGAAGAAAGTATTCGTGCGAAGCGCCCGGGCCTCCGTGCAGAATCACCAGCGGAGCGCCCTGGCCGATCGCCTTGTAGTACAGCAGAAGCCCGTTCGCATCCACGAACCCTTCTTCCACGGCCATACTTCTGCGCCTTCAGCGCCGGCGCGACAATGACCAGCGCCAGCACGGTAGCAATGTTGCCGCCGTCCGAAAAGCCGGTCGGCCGAAAGGCGAGTCGGCGAAAGGAATGTGTCATGCTGGAAATATAGCTTAATAGATGGGTACCCCGAGGAAAGTTCTTGCGCGTCGAATCAACTGTGAATCGTCCTGCCGTCGTCCTCATCCTGGCGATCGCGTGCGCCGTTCCTGCTCTGTATGGCTTTCGGCCAGCGCCCGTTCCGCGAATACCCGGCGCGCCGAGTACAACGATTTCCCGAAGCCCCCCGATTGGCAAGTCCCCGGCGAATGGACCTTCGCGCGCTTGATGTATCCGTCTTCCCGCCGCATCTTTGATCGCCATCCCGACAACTGGCTTCTTCGGCGCCGCGAACTGGACCATCGATTATCCGCGTTCCGACCGCCATCTGGCCGAAGCCGTGCGCCGGCTCACCCGCATCCAGGCCCGCTCCATCGAGCAGCCCGTCAATCTGGACGACGGCGACGACGTCTACAACTGGCCCTGGCTCTACGGCGTCGAAGTCGGCCACTGGGAGCTGACCACGTCGCAGGCCGCCAAGCTGCGCGACTACCTGCTGCGCGGCGGCTTCTTCATGTGCGACGATTTCCACGGCACCGAAGAATGGCAGATCTTCGTCGACAGCATGAGCCGCGTCTTTCCCGACCGGCCCATCGTCGACATCGATAACCGCGACCCCATCTTTCACACCATCTTCGATCTTGACGATCGCTACCAGGTGCCGGGCGAGCAGTTTATCTACTCCGACCGCCGCTGGGAGAAGGACGGTTACGAGGCGCACTGGCGCGGCATCTACGACAACAAGGGCCGCCTGATGGTGGCCATCTGCCACGACATGGATCTGGGCGACTCCTGGGAGCACGCCGACAATCCGCTGTATCCCGGAGCAATTCGCTGCGCTCGGGATTCGCATCGGCGTCAACTACATCATCTACGCGATGACGCACTGAGTCGGCTTCAGCGCACCGGCAAAATCGCGGTCAGACTATCGGCCTCCGGACTCCGAATCCAAATCGGCAGATTCCCGGGCGCAGCGTCCAGCGGCACATAAAAGTTCACCTGATACAGCCCGACGAACCCAGGCGCGAGGCCGGAAAAGAAAACATCGCAGATTTCGTTGTCGACGATCACCTGGAACGGATCCACCGTCCGCGCGAACGGCGGACTGGTGGGCGATCCGAAACCATCCACCAGATTCAGATCCAGCGGTCCAAGCCCGGTGACGTACAACACCAGCGGCTCGCCTGGAATCGCGGGATTGTCAGGCCCGATGATCGAATAGTCCGAAGCCTGCGCCACCGCGTAGTTGCCGTTGTAGACGAAAATTCCCGGATCCTGCGTGAACGAATCGGCGAAGAAATCGGCTACCAGGTCGCCGAAGTCGTACACCTGAATCTCCGCCGCGAAAGGACCCGTGGGCGCATCGTAAGGAACCTGGATGCTGATCTGATCCAGTCCGTTGGCATAGGCGACTCCATAAATCGGCGCCGGAAGCCCGCTTACCCACACCTCCACGCCTGCCAGTTCCAGCGGAAGCGGATCGCGATAAGCCAGAACAATGCCGCTCACTGTGCTCAGGTCGTTTCCGAAAATGGTTGCCAGCCCGCCTGGACTGATTCCCTTTTCGTAGCTCGCGGCATTTACGATCACAGCCTCGCCGATTTGTCGAGGCATCGGGCCGGGTCGCACGCGCTGGCTGGCGTGCGGCCGGTAGAACGGCGCTTTCTTCACCGGCCTCTCCGCGGCCATGCCCGGCGAACAAAGGGCAACAACGGCGACCAGTGTCGTGAAACACTTCATGTAGGTGAGATGCTGTTTCGCGAGTTCTGTTACACCGGGCGTTAGAATGGGTCTTTGGGAGGCAGTCGCGCGTGATTCGAACCGTCACCATCGAGCGGGAATTTGGAGCCGGCAGCGCGGCCATCGCCCAGCAACTGGCCGAGCGGCTCGGCTGGAAGCTCTGGGACCAGAACCTGACGGATGAAATCGCGAAACTCGCGCAAGTCGACCGCGCCGTCGTCGAGCGCCTGGACGAACGCTGCGACTCGCTCTTCTACCGCCTCATGAAAGTCTACATGCGCGGCAGCTTTGAGCGCAGCCTGCCCGTGTCGGGACTCGATCAGTTCGACGCCGACAGCATGGTCGCGTTCATGCAGCGGGTTATCGACCGCGCCGCCGATGCGGGCAACTGCGTGATCGTCGGCCGCGGCGCAACCTATCTTCTGCGCGACCGCCCGGACGCGTTCCACGTCTTCATCTACGCGCCGCTCGAAGAAAAAATCCGCCGCGTCACCGCGCTGGGTAAAACCGAAGCCGAAGCGATCGACCTGATCTCTACCATCGATCACGAGCGCGCCACTTTCGTCCAAAAATACTTCAGCAAGGAATGGCCCACGCGCGATCTCTACCACCTCATGATCAATTCCAAAGTCGGCGACGAGGTGGTCGTCCGCGCGATCCTGGACGAGATGCTGGATCTGAACGCGCGTACCTCCGCCGAAGAAGATCGCTCGAACGCTCGGGGGACCTGCGCTAAGTGGCGGACACGAGTCGTCGCCGCCAACCCAGCCGCACTCCCGCAAGCCGCCTGGCGTCCGGCCACCAGTCCCGCGCTCATCGCCGTCACCGTGATGCTGGCGACTTTCATGGAAGTGCTGGACACCAGCATCGCCAACGTCGCGCTGCCGCATATCGCCGGCAATCTCTCGGCCAGCATCGACGAGAGCACCTGGGTGCTCACCTCCTACCTCATCTCTAACGCCATCGTGCTGCCCATCACCGGCTGGCTGCACACGCTGTTCGGACGCAAAAGTTTCTACATGGCGTCGGTGGCCATCTTTACCATCAGTTCGCTGCATGTGCGGCCTGGCGCCGAGTCTGTTCCGATGCTGATTCTGTTCCGCGTGCTGCAAGGCATCGGCGGCGGCGGCCTCCAGCCCACCTCGCAAGCCATCCTGGTGGAAAGTTTCGAGCGGCGCCAGCAAGGCATGGCGATGGCGGCCTACGGCATGGGCGTTGTGCTCGCGCCCATCATCGGCCCGACGCTGGGCGGATGGATCACCGATCATTTTTCCTGGCGCTGGATCTTCTTCATCAACGTTCCCGTCGGCATTCTCTCCCTCGTCATGACGTCCACGCTGATCCAAGATCCGCCCTACCTGGTTCGCAAGAACTTTCAAACAGGGACTGAAGATCGACTTCATCGGACTCGGGCTCATCTGCCCTGGGCCTGGGCTTCGGCCAGTTGGTGCTCGATCAGAGGCCAGCGCGACGACTGGTTCGGATCGCCGTTCATCGCCTGGAGCACTGCCATCTCTGCTGCCGCGCTGATCTGCACCGTCGTCTGGGAGTTGCGCCAGGAACATCCGGTGGTGGATCTGCGCCTGTTCAAGAACCTGAATTTCGCCATGGCGACGTTCATGATGTTCGCGCTCGGCCTGGTGCTCTATGGCACCACTGTGCTGCTTCCCGTCATGGTCCAAAGCCTCATGGGCTACACCGCGCAATGGGCCGGCATGGTGCTTTCGCCGGGCGCGCGTCCTGACGCTCGTCGCCATGCCCATCGTCGGGCGTTTGCTCAGCACCAACCTCGAACCGCGTTGGCTGGTGATCACCGGGCTGACGATTTTCGGGAGTCGGAATGTACGAGTTGTCCGACCCTGAGCCTCGAGGCCGGATTCATGACTCTGGTCTTCACTTGGGCGATCTCGCGCGCCGGCTTGCCGTTCATGTTCGTGCCCATCAACGTGACCGCGTTCTCGCATGTCGAGCGAGAAAAGACCAGCAGCGCGACGGGACTGCTCAACCTGATGCGCAACATGGGCGGCAGCGTCGGGATCTCGGCCGTCACCACGCTGCAGACCCGCTTCGCGCAAGCGCACCAAAACGTGCTGGCCGCGCACATGACCCCGCTCGATCCCAGCTACACATCGCGGCTGCAGCACGTCGAGACCGCGCTCAAAGCGGCCGGCTCGCCGCCCCTGCAGGCCACCGCGCAGGCGCAGGGCATCCTTTATCACGAGCTGGTCCGGCAATCGGCGATGCTGGCCTACGTCGACGTGTTCCGGATGCTGTGCTGGATGTGCTTCGGCCTGATCCCGCTGATGTTCCTCATGAAGCGCGCCAAGCATTGAATTAGTACTGGGTGCTTGGACATGCCGCAACACGAACCGCAGGCCCGCGACGTGAGGAGCGACGGAAACACGAGTTTCCTGGTGAGATACTGGATGGTTCTCATATGGCTCGCTTTTGTGTCGGTATTTAGTGACGTACTGGGAACCTGGCGAAGTATTTTCGCTCTTCCGTTCATAGTTGCGGCAATTTTCTTCGCTTCGGTCGCGATAATCGAAGTCAGAGACGGCGCTCTCCGGTATCGTCATTTCAGAAAGTGGGTTGTTATTGATCGGGACGAAATCGTGTCTAGCGGCGCCGTTTGGCCTCCTTTCATCGGATACTTGCGACTCAAACGTTTTGTCTCACCATGTGGTAGGCTCTACTTTGTTCTCGATCGAAACATGTCGTCGAATCCGTTTCGACGGGGCGAGTATCCGCTACTTCAATACCTCCGTGGCCAGGAGAAGGATGGCGACTGAGGACATCGTGCGTTGTCGTCGGTCAAGGACTCACGTGCGGCATAGGTCTGGCTTGTGGGGTTCTGTCGTACATTACTTCAAGCGCCGTCTCTCGGTCTGTGCCCGGAACGAGTGTAGGTCCTGGAGTCTCCCCTCAACCTCCGACAGCGGTCCTTTTATACCGCTTCTTAGGCTATCCCACGGTTACCTGTCAATAGCCGCAATCTTCGCTTACCTCACGATTCGCCAGCGACTTCAACCGCACACCTGGGCAGTTCCCCTGAGGTTTCTCATGAAGCGCGCCAGCATCGACAACCGCGATTGACCGTCACAAAAATCCTTCTCGCCGAAGATCGGTTACACTGAAGGCGTATGGAGAGGCGACTTCAAGCAGTGTATAAGAATGGCGTCCTCCAGCCTTTGGAGCCTCTGCCGTTCGAGGAGAGACAACAGGTGACCGTGACGATCACCGATCCCGCAACCGTGGACCAAGACGTCGCAGGGTACTTCTCGCCCGAGGAATGGGCCGAAGCCGCCCAGGACGATATCAGCTTGGATGATGTGCGACGGGCGTTGTCGACGATCTCCGGTTCTCTTTCCGATGCCGTAGTCGCCTCGCGGCAAGAGCGCTGATTGCCAAACTACTTCCTCGACACCAGCGCGTTGGCGAAACGCTACCACAAGGAGAGCGGCTCCGACTACATGGACCGCATCCTCGAGCAACCGGGTTCGCGATCGCTGGTCTCGCACCTCTCCATTGTGGAGTTGGATGGCTATCAAAACGCGGACCGGCGAAATCGATGAACCGGCGTTGCAAGTCGCCCGCCGCAGATTCCGTGCCGATATTGCACGGCAGCGCCTCCATGTTGCCCCGCCTGTCCACCAGCGCCACTTTCACGGTGCAAGGAAACTCCTGCTTAAGTACGGCGTGGCGGAAGGCCTTCGAACACTCGATGCGTTTCAACTCGCCATCGCTCTCGACCTGCGCCAGCTTCAGCAAGTTGACGTACTCGTTGCGGCCGACCAATGGCCCTGCAGAGTCGCCTTGATGGCCGGCTGTTCGGCTGTGAATCCCGAAAAACCAGGCCCGGTCTTAGCCTAAGCGAAATCTCCGGCTTGTCCCACCCGTTACAATGAAATTTCCAGGCCCGTTGCTATCGTTTTTCGACTCGATCGGTCCAATTTCTAGAAGGTCACAAGGAGGCCCAACCATGAGGTGGTGTTCCGCCGCTCTACTGCTCGGCTTGCTGCTGCCGTCGCTCGTCCACACCGCGCCCGAAGAAACGCGCCTGATGCGCGAACCCGATATCTCCAAGGACTCCGTGGTGTTCGTCTACGCCGAGGATCTGTGGACCGTTCCGCGCGCCGGCGGTGAAGCGCGCCGCCTGACCTCGCACATCGGCGACGAGCAATTCCCCAAATTTTCGCCCGACGGAAAATGGATCGCGTTCACCGGCGAGTACGATGGCAACGCCGACGTCTACGTGATTCCCGCCGAAGGCGGCGAGCCGCGGCGCCTCACCTACCATCCGGCCAACGACGGCGTGCTCGGTTGGACGCCTGACAGCAAGAAGGTCCTGTTCCGCTCGAATCGCTCGAGCGCCCCCGCCGCCACCTCGCGCCTGTTCCTGGTCCCGGTTGAAGGCGGCCTCGAGGAAATGCTGCCGGTCCCGCGCGCCTCGCTCACCAGCTTTTCTCCCGACGGCCAGAAAATCGCCTACAATCCCACTTCGCAGGAATTCCGCACCTGGAAACGTTACCGCGGCGGCTGGAACAATTACATCGGAATTTACGATCTCAAGCAGAACACCTACCAGGAAATGCCGCGCTCGGGCACTCTCGACCAATTCCCCATGTGGCGCGGCAACGCCGTCTATTTCATCTCCGATCGCGACGGCACCATGAACCTGTATCGCTGGGACCTGGGGAACAAGCAAACCAAGAAGCTCACCAACTACACCGAATACGACATCAAGTGGCCGAGCGCCGGCTCGGACGCCATCGTGTACGAAAACGGCGGCCTGCTGTACTCCTACGATCTCGCCGGCGGCAAGGTAACGCACATCCCCGTCACGGTCGCGAGCGACCTGGTCACCGCGCGTCCTGAAATCAAGTCCGTCGCCAACCTGATTCGCAGCTTCGAACTTTCTCCTACCGGCGTACGCGCCCTGGTGGAAGCCCGCGGCGACATCTTCACCATTCCCGCCGAGCACGGCAGCATCCGCAATCTCACCGACACCACCGGCGTCCACGAACAGAACGCAGTGTGGTCGCCCGACGGCAAGTGGGTCGCGTATCTGTCGGACCGCAGCGGCGAGTTCGAAGTGTACCTCCGTCCGCAGAAGGGCGGCGACGAAGTTCAGATCACCAGCGACGGCGATTGCTATCGCTACGGCCCTGAGTGGTCGCCCGATTCGAAGAAGCTCGCCTATTGGGACAAGAAGTTTCGCCTCTCCTACGTGGACATCGATCAGAAGAAGCCGGTGCTGGTGGATCAGGCCGAGTACGGACTCGCGGGCGCGCCGGCTTGGTCGCCCGACAGCCGCTGGCTCGCGTATGCCAAGAACGCGCTCAACACCAACAGCGGACTCTACCTGTATTCACTCGACAAGAGCCAGACCACGCAGGTTGCCGACGACTTCTACAACAACACCAATCCGATCGTTCGATCAAAACGGAAAATACCTGTACTTTTTCTCCGACCGTTTCTTCTATCCCACCAGCGGCGTGCTCGACAACACCTTCAACTACTACGACACGCGCGCCATTTTCGCCCTCGTGCTGAAGAAGGATGAAGCCTCGCCGTTCGCCCCGCAAAGCGACGACGAGAAGGACGCCTCGGAAGCGAAGAAAGCCGGACGACAGCGCCGCCAAGAAGGAAGGCGACCAGGCGAAATCCGACGAGGCCAAGTCGTCAGACGAAAAGCCCGCAGCGCAGAAGGCTGAGGTAAAACCCATCCAGGTCGACGTGGACGGCATCGCCGATCGCATCGTGCACGTCCCGATACCGGCGGGCATGTACAGCAACCTGGAAGCCCGCAAGGAAAAACTCTTCTACATGGCCCGTACCATCGAAGCCACCGAGAACGGCCGGCCCGGTCCTCGCTCCCAAAGCGACGCTGCACATGTACGACGTCAGCAAGCGCAAGGACGAAGTCGTGCTCGCCGGAATCGACAACTACGATCTCGACAAAGACGGCAAGAAGGTCATCTATCGCGCGGGCCAAGCGAACTACGGCATCGTCGACGCTGCCGCGGGCAAGAAGGTCGGCGATGGCAAGCTGAATCTCGCCTCGCTGCAGGTGCGCGTCGACCCGCGCGAGGAATGGAAAGAGATTTTCCACGAAGCCTGGCGCGTCGAGCGCGACTTCTACTGGGATCCCGGCATGGCGGGCACCGACTGGAACATGATCGGCAAGCGCTATGAGGCCCTGCTTCCTTGGGTGGCGCACCGCAGCGATCTGAACTACATCATCGGCGAAATGATCGCCGAGCTGAGCACGTCGCACACTTATGTCAACGGCGGCGACGTTCCCGACCGCGCCGCAGGTTGGCACCGGCCTGCTGGGCGCCGACTACACGGTCGAAAATGGCTTCTATAAATTCTCGAAAATCTATCGCGGCGAAAATTGGGACGAAACCACGCGTTCACCCCTTACCGAGCCGGGCCTTAAAGTCAAAGAAGGCGACTACCTGATCGCGGTGAACGGAATCGCCGTGCGGGCGCCCGCCAATCCATACTCGTTCTTCCAGAACCTGGCGGGAAAAGTGGTCTCGCTGAAAATCAACGACAAGCCGTCGGAACAGGGAGCGTGGGAAATTTCTGTCAAGACTGTCGCCAGCGAGACCGGCCTGCGCTATTCGATTGGGTGGAGTCGCGCCGCAAAATCGTGTCCGACGCCACCAACGGACGCATCGCCTACATGCACGTTCCCGACACGGCCATCAACGGTCTGCAGGCGTTCGACAAATATTTCCAGGCTCAAGTTGGCAAGCAAGGCCTGATCATCGATGAGCGCTACAACGGCGGCGGCTTCATTCCCACCTTCTTCACCGAGAAGCTCCAGCGCAATCTGCTCAATTTCCTGTCTCGCCGCGATGGCAAGGATCAGCCCATCCCCGGAACGGGGATCTACGGACCCAAGGTCATGATCGTGAACGAACTCGCGGGCTCGGGCGGCGACGCCTTCCCGTGGTATTTCCAAAAGGAAAAACTCGGACCGATCGTCGGCGAACGAACCTGGGGCGGACTGGTTGGCATCTCGCGCAACGTTCCGCTCATGGACGGCGGCAGCGTCACCGCGCCGGAGTTTGCATTCTGGGCGCCGGATAAGAGCGGCAGCCATTGGGTGGTCGAGAATCACGGCGTCGATCCGGATGTCGTCGTCGAGCAGCGGCCCGACCTCGTCGTCGCGGGGCGCGACCCGCAGCTCGAGAAGGCCATCGAACTCGCCAAGCAGGCGCTCGACAAGCTGCCGCCGCCGCCGACACGGCCGAAGTTTCCGCATCACGTGATGCCGACGCCGACCGGCGGATCGAAGTAGTCGCCAGGCGTTATCGTAGGTCTTCCAGCAAATCGGCGAAGATCGCTGGTTCGTGCCGGACACTTGAGTGATCGGACAACGCTTCGAACCACATCCACTTCATCGCTTCCCGGTCCAGGCGGTGGTCCCACTGGCGATAGACCTTCGGTTCGTATCCGCAATGCAACTGGATCTTGTCGCGGCTGGGGTTGCCCAGCCACAGCAACAGGCGATGCTGGACGTTGACGACACCCGCAATCGAGATGTTCAAGACGCTACGGCTGGCCGACGGATCCCGCACTCGCATCCGGACGTCGACAATTCGATAGGTGGTTTCGTAACCTGCCCCTTCCAGCTTTCTAAACCCAGACCTCGGCTCCGGATCGCGGAGCCAGACCTCATTCGGCGCGATGGCGAGAACCAACGCCGGCTGGCCATCGATGTGGAACTCCTCTGTCTCGCGGACTTGAACTCCTGACATGACCCACACGATTGGCTCGCCCATGCGCTGGAAGATCCTACGACTTGCGGAATCCAGTTCGCGGTAGCTGCTTCGAATCGCGGCCTGCGGCGGGCGACGAAGAGATCGCCGGCTGCCGGTATGGTAGGCGCTTCGATGAATGAAGTAACGCCATCGCTTTCCGCCAACGAGGTCGGTATCGTCACTTTCGCGCTGCGCTCGCCCAGCCGGAACTCGCCGGTTATCGTGAACCGGAACTCCTGCTGCGAGACTGAGCATTGTTCGGCAGCGCTGAGGCCGGGGTCACCAGCACGGCGAACCCAAGGATGGGGCAACGGGCCCACCACCCGATGGAATAGCCGAGATACGTTGTTTCGCGTATTCCCTCAGAGCTGTTTGGAGTGTGGCCGAGCATTTGAGAGAAAAGTTCCATTTACGCCGTAATAACGTACGGATATCATAAAACCGGAGCGATACAATGCTACTCTACTTCATCTTCGGATTCGCGTGCATCGTTCTGCTGCTGATCTTCTCCTTTACGAAGAAGCTGTGGCGACAATCCAAGGTTTTGGACTGCGCCTGGGACTGGATCGATCTGCAAGCCGAAGAGCGATACGCGCCGATGCTTCGATTGTTAAGCGAAGACGACTACGAGTACCTTCGCTCGCAGCCCGGCTACGATCCGAAAGTCTGCCGCCGTTTGCGAGGCGAGCGATGCAAGCTCTTCCGCGAATATCTTCGATCGCTGCGCCGCGAGTTCAACGGCATCCAGAGGGCCGTGCAGTTGTTAGCCATCCAATCCTCCCAGGATGAGACGCCGCTGCTGGTGTCACTGCTGCACCAGCAGTGGGCCTTCTCGGTTCTTTTGTCGAGAGTGGAGCTGCGCCTGTTCCTGTTCCGCATGGGCTGGTCCGGTATCGATGTGCGTCCGCTCATCAACTCCTTCGATTCGCTGTGCGACGAAGTACAAAAGCTTTGCCGCGCCAGGTTGGGACCGGATTTCAAGCTGGAACTCGGGACGGCCGGCGCGTAGCCACTCATCTTCCGGGCGCTGGTCATGCTTTCGAATCCGCCTCCGATGAGACAAATAGGGACACAGCTTTCTCGCGAGGTTAGGCAATCGTGCCCACCAGATGAACGCCTTCGCCAGCAAATCGCCGCCGCCAGTAGAACCCGCGGTTCCCCGCGAGTCCATCCAGCTGCTGCTATCTGGAATGCGGCGGCACGTAGTGATCGCGGACGCGGCGGCCGCAAACGCTTTCACTACGGCGCTCGCTCAACTGGAGGAACGTCTGCGGAAAACTTCGGATGTTCGTCAGGTCACGTGCGCCGCGCTGGTTCTGCTGGAAGGTTATTCCCGGCAGTCCAACCAGGCGATTGACCAGCAGCGATCGGAACTGTCGAAGCTGGTAGCGGAGCTCACCACGGCGATGGCGTCGCTGCCCGATGTCGACAAGATCGCCGAGCCGATCGTGGCGCTCGAAAACCAGTTCGCGTCCATTTCCTCGATGAACGAGCTGGAGTCTTTCCGCCACGGGATCGGTGAAGCGTTGAACCGAAGCCGCACGAACATGCTGCGGATCAAGCAAGGCATCAGCGACTTGATTTCCACGAGCATCGCGCGGATGAAAAACGTGGATCGCGGAGGCGCACCGGCGCCGAACGTTCCTGCTCCGGCGGCCAGCTCGATTGACCAACTCACCGGGCTGCCGGTCCGCGCCCATGCGGAAGCCGAGATCGCCAAACTACACGTGCAGTCTCCGGACGCCCAAGCGGCGCTGTTTGTGATCCGGCGGCTGCAGTTGATCAACCGGAAATTCGGATTTACGCGCGGCGATCAAATGCTGTATAAAGTGGTACAACATCTGACGCAGGAATTGCAGAGCGTCGGCAACATCTTCCGCTGGACTCCGAGTTCCTTCCTGATTGTAGCCACGCCCTCGGCCTCGGTGAACCCACTACGCAGCAAGGTTCAAGAAATGGAACTGCATCGCTTGACGCTCACGCTGGAGTGGGAAGGACGCACGGCATTGGTTCCCATCACGTTTGACAGCCGGATCATTTCGCTGAGCGACTTCATTTCCGACGGACGCGATTTATCAGGCGCTGGACGCGATCGTGCTGGATTGACGCAGCCGCGCTCAGATGGTTTCGGCCACCATTTCGATGGCGCCGCAGGGACACTCTTCAACGCACATCCCGCAGCCCTTGCAGTAGTCGTAGTTGAACTTGAATCGCCTGCCGGGGCCGAGCTTGATCACCGCGTTGTCGGGGCACACGCCGTAGCAGTTGTCGCACTCGAAGCAGTTGCCGCACGACAGACACCGGCGCGCTTCAAACAGCGCGTTCGATTCGTCCAGGCCCTTGACCACTTCGTCGAAAGTTTCCTGGCGGCGGATCAAGTCGAGCGTGGGCTGCACGGTCAGCGGCGCATCCGAATAATACCAGGTATTTAGGTTGTTGAATTCGGCGAGCGCGTGTTTGTGAGCGGGCTGGTAGGCGATGCCGCGCAGCCAGGCATCGATGTTGCGCGCGGCTTTCTTGCCGTGGCCCACCGCAACCGTGACGGTGCGTTCGGCCGGAACCATGTCGCCGCCCGCGAAGACGCCCGGATGCCCGGTCATCATTTGCGGATTGACCTTCACCACGCCGTCGGTCATCTCCAGATGGGGGACTCGCTCAAGGAAACTCAAGTCGACATCCTGGCCGAGCGCCAGCACCAGCGAGTCGGCTTCGATGGTTTCGAATTCGCCGGTGGGCTGCGGAAAGCCCTTTTCGTCCAGGCGCATTTTCTCCACGGTGAAGGCCGTGTCGCCGGCCTGCTTGATGGTGGAGAGCCACTTGAACTGGATGCCTTCTTCGATGGCTTCCTGGACTTCGAAATCGTGCGCGGGCATCTTCTCGCGCGTGCGGCGATAAACGATGATCGTTTCGGTGGCGCCCAGACGCTTAGCGGTGCGCGCGACGTCGAGAGCGGTGTTACCTCCGCCGTAGACCAGAACGCGGCGTCCCAGCTCGGGCGGATTGCCGCCGTCCACGTTGCGCAGCACGCCGAGCGCGTCCAGAATTTTGGCTGCGTCGCCGGCGGGAATGTAAGCACGCTTGGAAACATGCGCGCCGACGGCCAGAAACACCGCGTCGAATTCCTTGCGGTCGAGCACCGTGGCCAAGTCGTCCACGCGCGTGTTGAGCTTGATCTCGACACCCATGCGCTGGATACGCGCGATTTCGGCGTCCAGAATTTCGCGCGGCAGCCGGTACTTCGGAATACCGAAGCGCATCATGCCGCCGGGCCTGGGACCGGCTTCGTAGATGGTGACTTGGTGGCCCAGGCGCGCCAGATGATACGCGGCCGACAAACCCGACGGTCCCGAACCGACCACCAGTACATGCTTGCCCGAAGGTGGCCCGGCTTCGAACTGCCAGCCCTGCCGCATCGCTTCGTCTCCGAGAAAACGCTCGACCGCGTGGATGTTCACGGGCTGATCGAGCTGCGCGCGATTGCAGGAAGACTCGCACGGGTGATAGCACACGCGACCCATGATCGCGGGCAAGGGATTGTTCTCGACCAGCGATTTCCAGGCTTCGAAATAGTCGCCGCCTTCGGCGTGAAACAGCCAGGCTTGGATGTTCTCGCCGGCGGGGCAGGCGTGATTACAGGGAGGCAGCCGGTCCAGGTACACCGGCCGCTCGGTTCGCCACGAACCGGTGTGATTGGCCAGGCTGGAACCGACGTCCAGAGTGATGGCAAATGGTTTGTCCATTAGCGCGCCTCCCCGTCGAGCAGCCCGAAGCGCTTCAGATTGCGGTCCGCGATGGCCTGAATGGCGCCGATGCGCTCGTCGTCGCGCTGCGGGCGGAACAGGTGCGCGAATCGCTTTTGCAGCTTCAGGTACTCGTCCACCGGCTGCCGTTTGCGGATGATGGTGCGGTCGGTTAGGTCTCCGAACTCCGCTTCGAACAGGGGGAACAGGCCGCTCTCAACGGCCATGCGCGCCACCTTGATGGTGTCGTGCGGCTCCGATCCCCAGCCGAGCGGGCAGGGCACGTGAACGTGAATGTAGCGCGCGCCGCGGATCGGCACGGC
This sequence comes from Terriglobia bacterium, assembly GCA_963792065.1. Lineage (GTDB taxonomy): Bacteria > Acidobacteriota > Terriglobia > Bryobacterales > Bryobacteraceae > Palsa-89. Next base: position 1,657,410 of record CAWBUU010000001.1, on the reverse strand, counting down.
TTTCTCCACCTTGTATTCGAGATCGTGCAGGTTGGCGACCGAGGCGGTGGCGACGTACGGAATCTGGTGCGCCATGGCGATCAGCGGGACGCTCTTGCCTTGCCCGAAAACATTTCCGGGCTTGGAGCCGACCGACGGCGTGGTGGCGGTGCGCGCGGCGGCCGGCGTGGTGCCGGAGCGCTGCACGCCGGTATTCATGTAAGCTTCGTTGTCGTAGCAAATGTAGAGCACGTCGTCGTTACGCTCGAACATGCCCGACAGACAGCCCAGGCCGATGTCGGCGGTTCCGCCATCGCCGCCTTGCGCGATCACGCGAACGTTGGGCTTGCCTTGCGCCTTCATCGCGGCCGCGACGCCGGAAGCCACCGCGGCGGTGTTGCCGAACAGCGAGTGCATCCAAGCGACCTGCCAGGACGTTTCGGGATACGGCGTCGAAAAAACTTCCAGGCAACCGGTGGCGTTCACGGCGATCAGGTTGTTGTTGGCGGCGCGCATCGCGGCGTCGACGGCATAGCGCGCACCCAGCGCCTCGCCGCATCCCCGGCAGGCACGGTGTCCGCAGTTCAGCGCGTTCGAGCGGTTCTCGTCCGACTGCACCGACCGATCGGTCACCTCGAGCAGGCGATTGCCGACCGTGAAGGTTCCGGTTTGGTAAAACTTGATCTGATGAAACGGCATCGTTGCTCCTAGACGATCTTCGAAGAAAGCGTCCCGAGATCCTTCAGGATGCTTTCGGCCGCGGGTCCGCTGCGCCGGGTGGCCAGCTCGCGCTTCAGTTGCCGATTGACGATGTCCCAGTTGAGATCCAGGAACGTGACACTTTCGAGCGCGTCCGCCTTGGCCTGGTGGAAGAGCTTCAGCAGCGAAGCTTTGGTGATGGCGCGACCGCCCAGTCCTGCAATGACGGTGTAGACACGTTGCCGCCGCGCGGAGACAGCCATCTGGACGTCGGTGGCCAGCATGCCTCCCAAGCCAACGGCTAGAGATTTTTCGATCACGATGATGCGCTTGGCCTGGCTCAACGCGCGTCCGACTGCTTCGAGAGGAAATGGACGGAACGAACAAATGCTGATGGAGCCGATGGGCATGCCTTCGGAGCGCAACTCGTCCACTGCTTCCTGGATGGTTCCGTTCACCGATCCCAGCGCGACCACGATGGTCTCGGCGCCATCGATGCGATAGGGGCGCAGCAGGCCGCCGGACTCGCGCCCGAAGGTGGCAAAGAATTCGCCGCTGATTTCCGGAATGCGCTCGAGCGCCTGCAGTTGCTTGTGATGCGCGAGGTAGCGCACTTCGCTGAAGGCCTCCGGTCCCACCATGGCGCCGATCGAAACCGGCGCGGCGGGGTCCAGCACCTGGCGCGGTTCGTAGGGCGGAAGCCACGCGTCCACCTGGTGCTGCAGCGGGATGTCGATGCGATCGTAGGCGTGCGTGAGAATGAACCCGTCCATGCACACCATCACCGGGCAGGAAAGTTCCTCGGCCAGGCGGAAGGCCTGGATGTGCAGGTCGGCGGCTTCCTGATTGGTTTCCGCGAAGAGCTGGATCCAGCCGGAATCGCGCATGGACATCGAGTCGGAATGATCGTTCCAGATGTTGATGGGCGCGCCGATGGCTCGATTGCCGATGGTCATGACGATGGGCAGGCCGAGGCCGGAGGCGTTGTAGACGGCTTCCGCCATGAACAGCAGTCCCTGGCTCGCGGTTGCGGTGTAAGAGCGCGCGCCCGCGGCGGATGCGCCGATGGCCACCGAGAGCGCTCCGAATTCCGACTCGACGTTCAGGAATTCGCAGCCGGCCAGTGCGCCCGACTTCACCATTTCGCCCAGCGCTTCGACGATGTGGGTCTGCGGCGTGATCGGGTAGGCGCAGATGACCTGGGGCCGGCACATGGCGACGGTTTCGGCCACCGCGCGCGAACCTTCAATCTGCTTCCACATGGATTTCCTCCCGGGTTTCCGCGGCCGGATTGTCGAGTGGCGGTTTCGCGAGTTGCTCGGCGATCAGTTCGTAGGCGGCCTGGGCGGCCTGGGCGTTGGTCTCGCCGATCTTGCCGGAGAATTTCTGGCGAATAGCGGCCAGGACCGACGAAAGTTTCAGCTCGCCGGTCATGGCGGCGAATCCACCCAGCAGCGTACTGTTGGGCAGCGGACGGCCGATGTAGCGCAAGGCCAGTTCGGTGGCGGGCGCGGTGACGGCGTGACCGGTGGGCAGACTTTTCAAAAACGAAGCCAACCCAAGCTCGTCCAGGCTGCGGGTGGAATTGATCAAAACGAAGCCACCTGGCGCAAGGCCTTCAAAAACAGTGACTTGGTGGAGCAGCGTGGGGTCTTGGATGATGAGAGCGTCGGGGTTGGCGACAGGTTCACGCGACCGGATGGGCCGGTCGGCGATGCGGCAGAACGCCATGACAGGCGCTCCCATGCGCTCGGAGCCGAAGCTCGGAAAAGCCTGGGCGTAGCGCCCTTCGAGAAAAGCGGCGATGGAGAGCATTTCGGCGGCTGAGACGACGCCTTGGCCTCCCCGGCCGTGTATGCGTATTTGCACTCTGCTGGGGCGTGGTGCAAGTGATTTGCCGATTGCAAGGTGCTGAAAACGTTGAGTGGTGATCTGAGGCTGTGGCGGGATGGGTGGTATGCCCCAAAGAGCATCAAGGCGCCGGCCTATGTTAGCTTTTGCTTCAAAACGCGCTTAACATTCCGGCGGCCGTGAATCACGGTGACGATGTGAACCGGGTCTACATCGGGCTGGTAGACGATCAAGTATGAATACAGCGGGAAGAAGAGTACATGCTCTTGGGTCAAGTCCTTGCGCTCGTGTCCCACGCCCGGCATTCGAGCAAGCACATCGAACAACTCATAGAATTCTGGCTCAACACGATTGGCGGTTTCCTCGTCATCACGGGCTATGAACCGCCAGATCTCGAACAGGTCGTCCACGGCCTGTGGAGAGATCGAGTAGCTGCTCAGTCCCGCCGCTGTTCAGCCCGCCAAGCTGACTTTAACGCTTCCAGGCGAGACCTGGAGGCTTCGGGGGTTAGGCCCTCGCCGCGACGGAGCTGAGCGAGGCCGAGATCGATCTTCCCGCTGATGCCGCTACGGTTCTCCAGAAGCCAATCTTCTTCCGCTTCCAGCGATTCCAAGGCGCGATGGATGACTTCCTCGGCGCTCGAGAAGACTCCGCTCTGAAGCCGTTTCTGAACTCGCTTCTCGTCTTCGGGTGTAAGGTTGATCGTCATTGGCAAGCTTCGATTACCTGACATCCACATGATCGCATGGTCCGGAATCAAGCACCGACTGAGTGAACTCGTCGATCGCGCTCTCGCGGAGGGTCCCCAGCGGATCGTCCGGCGCAATGATGCCGTCATTGTCTTGGTCGAACGCGACTACGAGAAATTGACGGGCAAGCGGCTGGGCTTCAAAGAATTTCTGATGGCGAAGGGACCGACTTTGGATGAAGTTGATTTGACGCGCGACCGCTCGCCCATGCGGGACGCGAAGTTGTAGCTCTACGCCGCGGTGGCCACCGAGGCAGCGCCGCGCTTCATCGCCACGGTCAAGGCGCCATACACCGCGATCCAGGCTTCGCACATTTCAGCGGTGAACGCGGGGCCGAGGCACTTGGTCAGGGTCCAGAGCAGCGCGGCGGCGACCTTCGTATAGTGGTCGTCTGTGACGCCGTAGCCGGCGTGCCGGCGGCCGAGGTCCTCCACAGCGGGAACGATTCGATCGATGTGCCGCAGCGCGCCCACGGCGTAGCCGATCATCTGCATCAGCTTGCGGCCCTGCTCGTCCATGTCGCCGCGGAACATGGCGCGCAAAGAGGGATCGATTTCAAACAGACGGCTGTAGAAGTTCCGCGCCACATCGGCGGCGACGGGTTCAATGATTTTGTAGCTGGACTGCACCAGTGCGATTTGTTGCGATGTCATGGTCTGATCCTCGTTCACCCAATAGAGCGCGGAAACCTGACGGAACCGATCACGCCGCGGGAAAAAAAGATTTTTCGCGGCGCCGTGATCGATTTCGCCGCTGGTTAGCGCCCGTGAAAAGAACAAGATAGTATGAGTGTTAATGCAGCCTTCCGGGGATTCGCTTCAGGAACCCGTCACCCGTCTGCTCATCGAGTGGAAGAAGCGGCAACAAGGAAGCTCTCGATCTGCTGACGCCGCTGGTTTACAACGAGCTGCGGCGGCTTGGCAGACCACTACCTGCGCGACGAGCGGGCCGCAGCCACGCTGCAGCCGACAGCGTTGGTTCACGAAGCGTATCTTCGGCCTGGTGGCGCAGAATCTTCCGGATTGGGAAAGCCGTTCGCATTTCTTCGGCGTTGCGGCGCACTTGATGCGCCAGATCCTGGTGGATCACGCGCGCAAGCGGCGCAGCGCGAAACGAGGCAGCGGCGCCGAGAAGGTCTCGATCGAAGAAGCGGTGAGCTTTGCTCCGGGCCGCGGGCGCGACATCGAAGCGCTGGACGATGCGCTGAACGCGCTGGCCGAAATCGATCCACGCAAAGCCAAAGTGATCGAGCTGCGTTTCTTCGGCGGATTCAGTGTCGAGGAAACCGGCCAGGCCTTGGGCATTTCGGTAGCGACGGTGGGCCGCGAGCAGAGAATGGCGGAAGCGTGGCTGCATCGCGAAGTGTCGCGCACCGAGGGCCAGCAGCCCGCCACCTGACGGCCGGTATGGATCCACAACGCTGGCGCAAGGTTGAGGAGCTGTTCCATCACGCGCTGGATCGTCCGGCCGCCGAGCGAGAGGCGTGGTTGGATGAAGCGTGCACCGGCGACACCGAGCTGCGCGCCGAGGTGGAATCGCTGCTGGCGAGCGACCGCACCGAGGCGCACGGATTCGTCGGCGCCAGTGTCGAGCAGGCCGTGCTGGAACTGCACGAGGAAACTCCCAAGCCGCGAACCATGATCGGGCGGCCAGTCGGCCCTTACAAGCTGATTCAGGAACTCGGCCGCGGCGGGATGGGCGCGGTGTATCTGGCCGCGCGCGCCGATGAGCAGTACGAATCCAAAGTCGCGATCAAGCTGGTGCGGCCGGGCCTCGACACGGATTTCATCCTGCGGCGTTTCCGCCGCGAGCGGCAGATCCTGGCGCATCTGCAGCACCCCAACATCGCGCGCCTGTTCGACGGCGGAACCACCGAGGACGGAATCCCTTACCTGGTGATGGAGTACATCGAGGGCTCCTGGATCACCACGTATGCGAAAGAGCAGCAGCTCGGCATCGAAGCACGGCTGCGGTTGTTCCTGCCGGTTTGCGACGCGGTGGAGTACGCGCATCGCAACTTCATCGTGCATCGCGATCTGAAGCCCGGCAACATCATGATCGACAAGCGCGGCGCGGCGAAGCTGCTGGATTTCGGCGTGTCGAAGCTGCTGCGCTCGGAGCAGCGCCGATCCGGCGGACACGCAAGGCGTCGGAATGATGACGCCCGACTACGCCAGCCCAGAACAGATTCTAGGCGAGCCGGTCATGATTGCGTCCGATGTGTACTCGTTGGGCGCGGTGCTGTACGAGCTGCTCACCGGCGTGCGTCCCCATCGCATCGATCAGTGCACACCGCTGGCGCTGGAGCGCGCCATCTGTCTGGATGCGGTGGTCACGCCCAGCCAGGCGGCGCGGTGACCGCGCGCTCAAAAAGCGCCTGGCCGGCGATCTCGACAACATCATCCTCCGTGCGATGCAAAAGGAGCCGGAGCGGCGGTATGCATCGGTGGAACACTTCGCCGACGATTTGCGCCGCTACCTGGCGCATCGGCCTGTGGTCGCGCGCCCGGATTCGCTGGCGTACCGCGTCGGGAAGTTTGTCCGCCGGAATCGCATCGCTGTGGCGGGATCGCTCGTCGTTGCAGTGGCGGCGGCCGTTGGCGTGGCGCTGTTGCAGCGCGAGGCGAGCATCGCGCAGGATCGCTTCGGGCAAGTCCGGAAGCTGGCAACCATCTTCGTTTTCGATGTCGAGGCAGCAGTGCGAGACTTGCCGGGATCCATTCCGGTGCGGCAGTTGATCGCGCGAACCGGCCGCGACTATCTGGACAACCTGTCTCGCAGCTCGGGCCGCGATTGGGAATTGAAACGCGAGCTGGCTGCAGCCTACATACGGCTCGGCGAGGTCCAGGGTGGAAATGGCCCGAATCTCGGCGATCCTGAAGCGGGCTTGGCCAGCTACCGCAAGGCGTCGGCGCTACTGGATGACGTGTTGTCGCATGAACCTGCGGACCGGCAGGCGCATTTGGACCGCATGACCGTGTACTTTCGCAGCGAGGAGGTGCAACTGAACGTCGGCAAGGTCGCGGAGGCCCGCCAGTCGGCCGAAGATGGATTGAAATTCGCTCAGACCATGCTGGCCGCCAAACCGGAAGACTTGGATATCGCGCAGTACAATGCAGTATTCAACCTCGACCTGGCGCGCATGTCCCAGCAGCGGGGCGATCTGGATACGGCCAGCGCCCAGATCAACACGGCGCTGCCGCTGCTCCGGCGCATTGTGGCCGCGCGGCCGAACGATCGCGAGCCGCATTCCAACATCGCTTCGTCGAGCGCCCGGCTTGGTTCCGTCCAGGCTGCTTTGGGACAACGGGACGAGGCGCTGGCCAGTTTTCGGGCCGGCGCCTCGGAGCTGGAATGGATGCAGCAGCGCTATCCCAACGACACGCACGTACGGCATGAGCTGATGCTGGCGTACAGCCACATCGGCGACACGCTGGGGAATCCGGCGTACGACAACGCCGGGGACTGCGGCCGGAGCGCTGGAGTCCTACGGCAAGATGGTAGCGATCGCACAATCGCTCTATGATGCCGATCACAGCGACTTTCGCGCGCTCAGCGATTACGGCATCGCGCAACTGCGTCAGGGCATCGTCACCGTTTCGGGGACCGAGAAACGCGCGATTCTCGACAGCGCTCATCAGAAGCTGAACGAGGCCGCGCTCCGAAACCCGAAGAGCACGGTCAACGGGATGCACAAGGCCTGGACCGAGGTGGAGCTGGGGCGCGAGTACGACGCGTCGGGCGACGCGGCTTCGGCGGTGCGTTATTACCAGATGGCGATCGCAACATCGGATTCCGTGCTTGCAATCCGGCCCATGGACACATCGACGCTGCGCTGGCTGGTGGCGGCGTGTTCCGGGCTGGCCGAGCGGCAGGCTCGCAGCGGGGCGCGCGCGCAGGCGCTGGCAACGCTCGACAAGATTCTCAAGTTCGCCGAGCAAGCCGATCGATCCGCGGCGGCGCAATCCACTAGCATGCGCGGTTTGATCGGGCGGACCTGGCAAGCGGCCGGTGGCGTCTATGCGCGGCTGGCGTCGGCAGGGAGCGGCGTTCAACGCGAGCAGGATCTGGAAGCGGCTCGCATGTGGTACGGCCGGGCGATCGCCGACTGGCACAAGATCGAGCAGTCCAAGGAATTTCTCGCGCCGCAGCGCCGGGAGATGGAAGCGGCGACGGCTGCTCTGGCCTCGCTTCCGGCGACAGGAAGGACACCTTGAGTTCGACACGACAACTTAGCCTAACGCCGGCCCAACAGCGGCTGGTGCGCGAAAGCTTCGAAGCCATTCGGGAATACGAGGTGTCGGTGGTGCTGCTGTTCTACGGACGCCTGTTTGAACTGTCGCCCGAGGTTCGCGCGCTGTTCAAGATCGACATCCGCGAACAGGCGCGCAAGCTGATGGATACCCTCGGGCTGGTGGTAGACGCCGTGGATCACTTCGAAGCGCTGCGCCCGCGGCTGGAAGACTTGGGCCGGCGGCATGTCGGATACGGCGCGCAGCCGGAGCACTACAAGGTGCTGTGTTCGGCGCTGGTGTGGGCGATGGGTCAGGCTCTGAGCGTGGAGTTCGATCGCGAAACGAAGTCGGCCTGGATGGAACTGCTGGACGCGGTCTCTGACTGTGATGTTAGACGGCGCAGCTCGGCAGGCTCGAAACTAAGGGCACTGGAACCCCCGGCCGCCGTCGCGCGAAATGGTTAGCCACTACGCGTGAATACGTATTCGTCAGGATTGCTGAACGAAGCGTTCGTGGCCGGCCTTCCGGCGAAAGCGGCCGGAGGAGGCGGGTTCCAGTGAGGTTGGTCGACGGCGACGGGAGTCGCCTGACCGAAGCCTGTTGTGCCGAGTCGCAGCATGCCAAGTCCTATTCCGGACTCCGGTACCTGGCGCGTTGCGTCTTGTGCTCAGCGGCCCAGGCCTTGTAGTCGTCGTCGGAAATATAAGTGACGTTGACCCAGGCGTGCGCCATTTCGTCGACGGTGCGGTCGCCCCAGCCGACCCACTGTTCCGGATCCGGGTTGCCGCGATTCGCAGTCGTGTTGTCGTGCCACGCCGTGACGTTGATGATGGTGCCCTTGGGCAGCACCGGCGCGGCATCGTCGGCATAGATGTAGTTGGTCATCCAGTTGAAGTCGAAATTGCTGACGTAGCTGATGGTCTGCCTGGTGCCGTCCGGCAAAATCGCTTCGAGCAGCATCGCCTTGCCGCGCAGGTGCATGTGCGGCTGGAAATTTTCGAGGCGCGCCGCTTGTTTCAGGATGGTGGAAACGCTGGGTGACGGTGATCGAGTTGGGCGCGATGTCGAGCGCGGCGCCGTCTGTGTTGGTGGCGTTGAACGCGGTCAGGTAAGTGCGATACTTCGGCTCCTGGCCTTTCGGATAAAGCCACACGCCGAGCTCGACGTGATCGCGGATCTCCTCGCCGACGGCATGATAGTGGATGTCCCACCAAACGGTGCGAGCCGGGCAGCAGAAGCTTGCCGGTGTTTTCGCGATAGACATCGAAATTCTTGCCAACGGCCCACTCCATCAGGACGCCGCCCTGATTGGCCGTGGCATCGTCGCCGCCCAGGCGTTCGGCTTCCGGATCGTTCTGCACCAGATGCACGAGGCGTGATGCGTGATCTTGCGGCCCTGCGTCGTGCCCGGCCGCATTTCGACGGCGCGCACCCAGCGAGGCTTCGGTCACGGGAATATCGCCACCGGCTTCCACCACTGATCCTGCGACGCGCCGGCATGGTGTAGGGGTCGGACTTGAGCACGAAGTCGGGCTGGCCGAATTGCTTCGCCAATTGCCAGCCTTGATCGCTGGGCCACTGTTGCGGCGGAGGCAGATCCTTGGGGTCGCCGAGCGGGGAACCCGAGTCGATCCAGCGCACGATGGTGCTGAGCTCTTCGTCGGTGAGCGACCGGTCGTTTGAAAACTTCTGGATTCCGACCGACTTGTCGATGGACCACGGCGGCATCTGCCGCAAGATGACGCGCTGCTTGATGGAGCGCGCCCAGGGCCGCACGGCGGCGTAGGTTTCGAGCGACATCGGCGCCGCGGTTCCCGGCCGGTGGCACTCGTTGCATTTCTGCTGGAAGATTCTGGAAACGTCCTTGGCGAACGTGACTGTGACCGGACGGGCGCGTCGGCGGCGAGCGCGACCGCTCCGATCGCGCAACCCGCGGTAAAAAACCGGAACATCTCTGCCTCCTGGCGGGAAGATATCCCGTTTTCCAGATCGCTTGGTGAACTTGGCTGGTCGTTGCAACTTAGAGGCCAGGATTTGCGCGGGCTAAGTCCGTGCGCCGTCAATCGCACGGAGCAAGGGGTGAGTGTGTAAACGCACCCAACTGAGTTGGGTGCGCATAGACTTTGCGCGTCGGAGTCTCAGCGAGCGACGAAATGAGCTGAAACTCGCGTGGGATCGCGGGGCCGCATTTCCAGTTTGCCTCCGAGTTGTTCGGCCAGCATCCTGACCAGCCGAAAGCCCAGTGAGCCAGGCTCCTGCCAGCCCGGTTCGCTCTCGATTCCAACGCCGTTATCCTCGACGGTCAACGTGACCTGATGGTCAGGCTGCTCCTGCAGTTCGATTCGGATTTCGCCGCCAGCGGCCATCCGGAAAACCATGCCGCAGACGTGTTGGACACCAGTTCGTTGAGAATCAGACCGAAGGGAACCGCGCATCCTGGTCGAGACGACACCGGGTCGAGATGCGTTGACAGACGGATGCGTTTCGCGTCGACTCCATAGATACGGAGCAGATGGTGCACTAGTTCGCGGGCGTATTCGGCCAGATCGATGCTGCGCCAGATTGCCAGACTCGGCACAACATTTCGTGCAGCAGCGCCATGGAGCGAATCCGGTCCTGGCTGTCCTCGAAAGCCCGGCGTGTTTCTTCCTTGGCAATGGTACGCGACTGCAGCCCCAGCAGGCTCGACATAACTTGCAGGTTGTTCTTGACGCGATGGTGAATCTCGCGCAGCAGGGCTTCTTTTTCCCGGAGCGATTCCTGGAGTTTTTGTTCGGCGGCTACTCGTTCCGTGATATCGCGCAGGATGACGGTCAGCAGAGTCTGGCCGCCGGAATCTACTTTGGAGATGGAAGCCTCGGCGGGAAATTCGGTTCCGTCCTTGCGCCGGCCCCGGATCTGCTGCCGTTCCCGCATGGGGCGGGACGGCATGCGGCGAATTCGCGAAATCGGAGACCTGCTCGCGATGGCGCGCCGCCATGTGCTCCGGCAGCAGAATCTCGAGCGGGTTTGCCGAGCACTTCGGCCGCAGCGCTATAGCCGAAGACGCGCTCGGCGCCCTGGTTGAACAGAAGATGCGCTGGTCGGCGGCGACGGAGATGATGGCGTCTTCGGCGAGATCGATGAGTTCGGCCAGAAGACGGGACGATGCGGGAAAGGAAGGATCTAAGGAAGGATCTTGAGAGCGCTCGGTGGTTCGGGGGGTGCCCGGTGGGGAGCTAGCATCCTGCATCGGTCGAGCCAGTGACCTCCACTCAGCAATCCGCAGGCCATCGGCAGGGAGAGTCAGTGAAATCGCGTGGTTTCTCGCTTGTCGCGTGCTAGAATCTTATTCGCTTGCCTTTGGACGCCGGCATTGCAACCAGTCGATAAACATGACAAAACGGAGGCCGCCAACTCGGCAGCCTGTCGAAGCGTGCTTGCGGCCCCCAATTTGGGTGTAATGCCCCATGCAAATCTTGGCCGAGGAACATGGTGAGTTCGGAATTGCGTCAGTATGTCGTGCTGGTTGCGATCGGCACTCTGATCGTGATCGCACTCGGCGCTTACGTCACCAGCGAAGCCCTTGTTTCGCAGCCGGCGGCGGGGAACGTACTCCACGCACCCGTCCACCGGTTCGCGGCGATCGTCGTGGGTTTCCTGGCGCTGGTGCTGATGGTTTGGCAATGGCTCGCGAAGGAGCGAACAAATCTCGGTTATACAGCTTTGGGGCTTTATGTTTTTGACGGCTGGTTAGGGCTGCTGGGACGACCGGTACTGCACGCCAGCCTGGCGCCGGTGGCCTTCGCGGCGCTGGTGGCGATCGTGGTCGTCACGTCGCCGAGTTGGAACGGCGGGCCGGAACTGGTGGACGACCGGGCCGCGCCGCTGCTCCGGCCTCTGGCGCTTTCGGCGCTCCTCGCTGGTGCTGCTACAAATCGTGCTCGGTGCGGCGTACCGTCACAGAGTGATCGGCGTGATGCCGCACCTGGGCGGCGCGATGATCGTTCGCTGGCGACCCTGGTGGCGGCGATGCTGGCGATGCAGCAGTACCCCAAGCATCGGGAGCTTCGCTCCGCCGCGGTTTGGATGATGTCGATCGTGCTGACGCAGGTGGTGCTGGGCGTGACGGCGTTCACCATGCAACTGCTGGAATTAGGCAATTCGGCGGCGCTGGTGATTGTCACCGCGTCGCACGTTGTGGTGGGATCTTTGACGCTGGCCGCCAGCCTGGTCCTGGCCATGCAGGTTCAGCGCAATGTGCGGCCCGTGCCTGCGGCCTCGAGCCGCGCACACAGATCGAGCGTGACTACTAGTGCGGAGCGGGCGGCAGTTCCACCGGCGTAGCAACGTGCGGGTACTGATTGGGCCGCTCATAGTAGGCGATCCAACGGCCCATCGAGAGAATCCCCATCCACAGAACCAGCGACAGCACCGCGGCAGCTTTCGCCACGCCGGGGATTGCCGGAGCGCGGTCGATCGCCTCGGTGTTGGCGTACACGCTGCGATGAAAAACGAGCGCGTGCACGCCCTACCAGCGCGAGCAGAGTCAGCTTGATCTGAAAGTAGGGATTGTTGTAGTAGGTGTTCGAGCTTGGCTCCGCCCAGCAGAACGCCCATCGTGATCATAATGACGAAGCCGATCCGCTTCCACAGCCGCGTCTGCCGCACCATGTCGGTCACCGATATGTCCTTGCAGCGCCAGACCCGAGCAGCCGCAGATCCGTCATCAGAATCAGCCCGCCGAACACCGCGATCGAGGTCAGATGCAGCGACATGACGATCGGGTAAGGCAGCCCCGATTCACGCAGCGCCGTGAAGAAGCTCGTACCCGCAACCCATCGGCTAAACTGGCCGACAGCAGACATTTTCGCCTTCCTGCAATTTGGTCTTAAGTGAATGCATAAAACAGCCCTGCAAAAACGATGGAGATCCACAGCAGCAGCGAGAACGTCGCCACCAGCCGCTTTCCTACGGCCGTCTTCGAAGCGTGGTGACGCCACCACCTTGCGATGAATCGTGTAGTGGTAGATGATGCGCCGCCACCAGCGCAATGATCTTGTAGCGGAACGACCAGTTGTAGTAGTAGCGCAGAGGATCGGTGGTCCAGATCACGAAGCCCGACGTGATCACGATGATGAGGCCCACCAGGGTCCAGATCGAAATGTCCTTCTGCAACTGCTCGGGCGTCTGATGCTTGAAGCCCACGCCGAGCATGCGCAGGTCCACCATCGCGATGGTCCCGATCGACATCGCGAACATGGAGATGTGGATACACTCGAACAACGGAAACGACCATTCGTTGTTGTTCAGCGGATTGCGTCGAGGGATCGAATGCTAGGAACACCGGGCCGGCACCTTCCTTTTGTGCTTCAAACAGGGAAGCATATCACCAAACACGGAACATGCTCGCGCGGGCATCGCAGTCATCTTTTGGGACACCATTCCACGTATAGCGCTTTGGCGCGCGGCGGACCAGTTATCTTTCGGCCATTTTTTCAGAGGCTGCTACTTCAGGAGCTTGTCGATCTCCGGATACAGGCCCGGCCCTTCGAACACGCCCTTGTCCTTGCTCCGAGTAGGAGAAGTCGTTGCGGATCATGCCCTGCTTGTCGATGAGGAACAGGTGCGGCACGTCGATGTGGCTCATGCCGGGCCGGCGTTCATGTAGGAGATGGTCATCTGGCCCTGGTCGCAGACGATGGGCACGGTGACGTGATTGACGCTCTTGTATTTCGCCACGGTGTCCTGATTGTCGGGCGGAAGCACTACCGACAGAATCGCCACCTTGTCGCCGTATTTCTGCTTCACCTTTTCGAGCGTGGTGGTGAGCAGCAGGCAGTGCGGGCAGGTGGTGGACATGATGTCGATGAGCAGCACCTTGCCGCGATAATCCTGCAAATCGTAAAAGTGCGAGTAGTCGGGACTGGGAAGCGCGAAGCCCGGCGCGCGGCGGTTGGAGAGCTCGCCGGAAGCCGACAGGACGGCTCGCGATACAGGAAAACCAGACAAGACAGCACGGCGGATCATAAATTTCACTGTACCAACTTTGCCAGAGATTCCGAATAGGGGGCGCGCGCCACGCCGCGTTCGGTGATGATGGCCGTGACGTAGCGGTGGGGCGTGACGTCGAAGGCCGGATTCTCGACCGCCGTGCCTTCCGGCGCGACGGCGACTCCGTGCACGTGGGTCACTTCGGCGGCGGCGCGCTGCTCGATCGGAATCTGGTCGCCGGAGGCAATCTTCAAGTCGAGCGTCGAGATGGGCGCGGCGACATAGAACGGCACGCTGTTTTCCTTGGCCAGCACCGCGACCGAATAAGTGCCGATCTTGTTGGCGACGTCGCCGTTGGCGGCGATGCGGTCGGCGCCCACGACCACGCAGCCGATGCGGCCGGAGTGCAGGAAGTGGCCGGCCATGTTGTCGGTGATCAGCGTGGCGGGGATGCGGTCGTGCTGCAGTTCCCAGACGGTGAGGCGCGCGCCTTGCAGGAACGGGCGCGTCTCGTCGGCGAACACGTCGATGTGCTTGCCGGACTCGACGGCCGCGCGGATCACGCCCAGCGCGGTTCCGTAGCCCGCCGTGGCCAGCGCGCCGGCGTTGCAGTGCGTCAGCACGGTCTTGCCGTCGGGAATCAGCTCGGCGCCGTTGCGGCCGATGCATTCGTTGATGGCGATGTCTTCCAGACGGATCTGCTGCGCTTCGGCGACCAGGCGCGCGCGGATCTCGTCGAGAGGGCGGCCGGGCAGTTCCGAATAGACGCGCCGCATCCGGTCGATGGCCCAGAACAGATTCACCGCGGTGGGGCGCGTGGCGGCCGAGGGTCTGGCAGATGGTCTCGAATTCGGCGCTCGAGTCGGCCTGCTGCATTCCCAGCGCGATGCCCATGGCGGCCGCGACGCCGATGGCCGGCGCGCCGCGGATCACCATCGAGCGGATCGCATCGGCCACCTGCTGATAGCTCGGTGCAGGTGACGTACTCTCTTCGCGAGGCAGGCGCGTCTGGTCGATCATGACGACGCCGCCGGGTGTCCACTGAATGGTTTCGATCATGATCTCGTTCTATGATTGCGCGAGGAACGCCGCCAACTGCGTCAGATTGTAAGCCGGCGTGCATGAACGCGGCGGCCGCCGTCGAGCCGGTCTTGTAGCGCACCCAGCCGAAGACGCTGCCCGCCGCGGTGATCAGCAGCACGTGCCGCCAGGACCACGCGTATTCGGGCGCGTGCAGGCATGCCGAACAGCACGCCGGTGCCGACGATCCCGGCGGCGGCGCCAAACGAGCGCATCAGCAGCGGCATCATGAATCCGCGAAACGCCAGTTCTTCGCACAGCGGCCCGAGGATCACGACGAAAATGCAACAGCAGCAGGGTCGGGCGATTGTCCAGCATCTGCTGGAAGGGCACTTCGATGTCCGGCGTTCGCAGCAGGTAGCCCAGATAGCCGACCGCGATGGCGAGCAGCGGACCGCCGAACAAGACCATCGCCATGCCGCGGAACGGAAACTTCCAGCCCAGCGATCGCCAGAACGGCTGCCCGTAGCGAGTCCGCAGCAGCACGTACAGAACCGCCGAACACCAGACCTACCAGATGAGCTGCGCCAGCAGGCCTTCGAACGGCCGGCCGAAGGCTGCAGCGCAGGGATGACTGTTCGACCACCAGCGCAGTGACCAGCAGCGAAGGAACGCGAAAGCGAGAAGAACAGCAGAGATCCTGGTAATCCCAGAACGGTTCGGGTGCGGCGCTTGGGCGGCGGCTGGATTCGGGCGGTGCGTGCGGTTCGGCGCGTCGCTCAGATGCGGTTGCGGCTCGCTGGATGGGTCCGGAGGGATCATGCGTTGGACTCGATCAGCGCGGCCGCCAGCAGCGGGATCATGATCTCGTGATGGCCGGTGATGGAGTAGCCGTGGCCGCCGGCGCGCGCGTGCGGGCGCTCCACCACGTTGACGCGCGGCCGGTAATGCTGCAGAAAATCGAAATTCGCGGTGGTGAAATTCGCGAGCGGATGGCCGAGGTTGCGCACCACGGAAACGGCCTTCAAAAAGACTTCGGGCAAGCAGCACCGCGGATCCCACATTCAGATAGACGCCGCCCGTGTCGATCTCTTTCACCAGCGCGCAGAGCAGGCGGAAATCGTGATGCGACGCGCGGCCGATGGCGTCGCCTTGCGCTGCCGGATGCGCGTGCGGCGTGTCGGTGCCGATGGCGACGTGTACGGTGACGGGCGTCGAGTTGCGGTAGGCCTGGCAGAGCAGGCTCGCGGCCGGCGTATTGCGGGTCGGCGATTTTTTCGAGATGCCGCCCGAGCGCCTCGCCGAATCCGTCGTCGCACTGGAGCGCGGCGTTCATCTCGCGGCCGGTTTCTTCGGCGGTTCCGAAGCGCCCGTCGGGAAGCACCGCTTCCACATCTTCGCTGGTTTGGCCGGCGATGGCGATTTCGAAATCGTGAATGGCGGCCGCGCCGTTCAGCGCGAACGCGGTGGCGTAGCCGCGCCGCATCAGGTCGATCAGAACCGGCGCCAGGCCGCACTTGATGACGTGGCCGCCCAGGCCCCACAGGATCATGCGCTGGCGCGCGCGCGCGTCCGCGATCGCGTCGCACCACGGCGCGAAACGAATCCGCCGCCAGAATGTGCGGCAGGGAATCCAGCCAGCCCGCGATGCCGCCGCCCGAGTAGGGTTTGGCGAAATCTTCGACGCGAACTTTGCCGCCGCGCTCGCGGATCGGAATGGTCGCCGAGGCCGCTCGAGATCGAGCGGCTGGCGGGCGTACTTGCTCATGCCACTTTTCCGTTTCGCAGCGCCTTCTCCAGCGCGTGCGCGGTGTGGCTCTTCTTGAAACGCAGAATCTGCTCGGGCGTGCCGGCCGCGACGACGTTGCCGCCGCGCTCGCCGCCTTCCGGCCCCATGTCGATGATCCAGTCGGCCGACTTGATCACGTCCAGGTGATGTTCGATCACAATGACAGTATTGCCCAGATCCACCAGCCGCTGGAGAACGTCCAGCAGCCGCTTGACGTCTTCGAAGTGCAGGCCGGTGGTCGGCTCATCGAGGATGTAGAGCGTGCGGCCGGTCTGGCGCTTGCTCAATTCGCGCGCCAGCTTGATGCGCTGCGCTTCGCCGCCCGACAGCGTGGTGGACGACTGGCCCAGATGGATGTAGCCCAGGCCCACGTCGTGCAGCGTCTGCAGCTTGGCCTGGATCTGCGGAATGATTTTCGAGCACGCGTGACGGCGTCTTCCACCGTGGCGCCCAGCAGATCGGCGATCGAGTAGCCCTTGTATTTCACCTGCAGCGTTTCGCTGTTGTAGCGGCGGCCGTGGCAGACGTCGCAGGTGACGTAGACGTCCGGCAGAAAATTCATCTCGATGCGCTTCAGGCCGTCGCCCTGGCAGGCTTCGCAGCGGCCGCCCTTCACGTTGAAGCTGAAGCGGCCGGGCTTGTAGCCGCGCTCGCGCGATTCGGGCAGCATGGCGTACAGGTCGCGGATGGGCGTGAAGACGCCGGTGTAGGTGGCGGGATTCGAGCGCGGCGTGCGGCCGATGGGCGACTGATCGATCTCGACGACTTTGTCGATGTGCTCCAGGCCCTCGATCGAATCGTGCTGGCCGGGCTTGTCGTGCGAGCCGTACAGCTCGCGCGCCAGCGCGCGATAGAGAATGTCGTTGACCAGCGTCGATTTGCCGCTGCCGGAAACGCCGGTGACCACGATGAAGCAGCCGAGCGGAAATTCCACGGTGAGGTTCTTCAGGTTGTGCTCGCGCGCGCCGTGGATGATCGAGCTTCTTCCCGTTGCCGCGCCGGCCGCCCGGCGGAGCACTTCGATCTTGAGCGCGCCCGAGAGATATTGGCCGGTGAGCGAAGCCGGATTCTGCTCGATCTGGCGCGGCGTGCCGGCGGCCACCAGGCCGCCGCCCAGGCGTCCGGCGCCCGGACCAAGGTCGATGACGTAGTCGGCGCGCTCGATGGTCTCGGCATCGTGCTCCACCACCAGCACGGTGTTGCCGAGATCGCGCAGCCGCGAGAGCGTATCGAGCAGCCGGTCGTTGTCGCGCGGATGCAGTCCGATGGACGGCTCGTCCAGCACGTACAGCACGCCGCGCAGCTTGGAGCCGATCTGCGTGGCCAGACGAATGCGCTGCGCTTCGCCGCCCGAGAGCGTGGCGGCCGATCGCGCCAGGCTCAGATAATTGAGGCCGACCGCGGTGAGAAACTCCAGGCGATTGCGGATCTCTTCCACCACGCGCGCCGGCGATCTGCTGCTCGCGCTCGTTCAGCTTCCAGGCTTTGACGGCTGGCCAGCGCGCGCTCGATGGACATCTCGGTGAGCTCCGCCAAGCCCGACGCCCTTGACGCGCACCGCCAGGCTGCTGGGCTTCAGACGGCGTCCGTTGCAGGCCGGGCAAATGCGACGGCGACATGTAGTCCATGAGCCATTCGCGATAGCCGGCGCCGGCGTCCTCGAAGGTCTCGTCCAGAATGCTCGACGATGCCGTTGAAGCCGTTGCCGCCTTCGAGCAGCAGCGTTTGCGTGCGCTTGGGCAGATCTTCGAACGGTTTCGCGAGCTTGATCTTGCAGCCGTGCCGGCCGCCTCGTCCGAGCTGCTGGTGCATGTAGGACGAGCTGGCGCCCGGGCCGAGTCCGCCGTCGAGCAGCGGCTTGGACGAATCGACGATGACCTTGGCGGGATCGAAGCTCCAGGTGCTGCCCAGGCCGTTGCAGGTTCTCGCAGGCGCCGAACGGGCTGTTGAACGAAAACGAGCGCGGCTCGAGCTGCGGGACGCTGGCGCCGCAGTTGGGGCACGCGAGCTTTTGCGAATAGAGCTTCTCTTCGCCGTTGACCACCGCGACGATCACCAGCCCGTTGGCGAGCTTGGCGGCGGTTTCGATGGACGCTTCCAGGCGCTTTTCCGAGCCGGGCTTGAGCGGCAGCCGGTCGACGACCACTTCGATGGTGTGGTTCCTGCGCCGGTCGAGCGGGATCTTTTCATCGAGCGAGCGCAGCATGCCGTCGATGCGGGCGCGCACGAAGCCCTGGCGCGAAAGTTTTTCCAGATCCTTCTTGTATTCGCCTTTGCGGCCGCGCACGATCGGCGCGAGGATCATGATGCGCTCGCCTTCGGGCAGCGCCAGAATCTGCTGCAGGATCTGCTCGGTGCTCTGCCGCGAGATCTCGATGCCGCAATTCGGGCAATGCGGGACGCCGATGGAGGAGTACAGCACGCGCAGGTAGTCGTAGATCTCGGTGATGGTGCCGACGGTGGAGCGCGGGCTGCGGTTGGTGGTTTTCTGCTCGATGGAGATGGCGGGGCTGAGGCCGTCGATCGAGTCCACTTCGGGCCGCTCCATCTGATCCAGGAACTGGCGCGCGTAGGGCGACAGCGTCTCGACGTAGCGGCGCTGGCCTTCGGCGTAGATGGTGTCGAAAGCGAGCGAGGACTTTCCCGGAGCCGCTCAACCCGGTGATCACCGTGAAGGTGTTGCGCGGGATCTCGACGTCGATATTCTTCAGGTTGTGCTGGCGGGCGCCGTGGACGGTAATGCGCTTGAGCATTTTGTGCGGGAACCTTCATTTTAGCCGAGAAACCGAACCGGAGTTTACAGCGCGGTGCTATAATTTCCTACACCACTGGCGCGCCCCGCAAGATGGGATCCAATTGCTCGGAGGCAAGACCTATGCGCCCCGAACGCTGGCAGCAAGTCGAGCAGATCTATCACTCGGCCCTGGAGCAGGACCCTACCCAGCGCGGAGCATTCCTGGACGGAGCTTGCGAAGGCGACGGCGATCTCCGCAGCGAAGTTGAGTCCTGCTCGCTCAGGGAGACTCGACGGGCGGTGTTTTAGACGCCCGGCCTGGGAGGCCGCAGGCGACCTGCTCGAATCGCGCAGCTTCGAAGGCCGCATCGTGTCGCACTACCAGATTGTCGCCAAGATCGGCGAAGGCGGCATGGGCCGCGTTTACAAGGCCCGCGACCTGAAGCTCGACCGGCTTGTCGCGCTGAAATTTCTCGCGCCTCATTTGTTGGCATCTCCGGAGGCGCGCAACCCGGTTCCGTCAGGAAGCACGAGCTCTTGTCGGCATTGAGTCATCCGCACATCGCCACCATTTTCGATGTCGAGGAAGTGAGATGGCGAGCCGTTTCTTGTCCTGGAGTACCTGGCCGGTGGAACGCTGATCGCCAGCGATCCGGAAGTCGGGCGGCGACGGCAGCAAGTTGCCGGCTTCGCTGATTCTTGAATATGCCATTCAAATGGCAGAGGGGCTGGCCCACGCGCACCGGAACCGGATTGTCCATCGTGACGTGAAGACCGGCAACGTCCTACTCAATGCCGAGGGCGACTTGAAGATCACGGATTTCGGTCTGGCGAAGTTCCGCGGGACAGATTCACTGACCCAGCCGGGGCGAGCGCTTGGAACCGTGGCATACATGTCGCCCGAACAGATTCAAGGCGGGACGTGGATCATCGCTCCGACATCTATTCGTTCGGCGTGGTGCTTTACGAGATCGCTGCGGGCCAGCGGCCATTCCGGGCAGATCATGAGCAGGCCATTATCCACCAAATCCTTACGTCCGCACCGCCGTCTCTTCGCGAGCTGCGGCCCGACCTGCCGGGCGAGTTCGACGGACGTCGTCGAGAAGGCGCTGCAGAAAGATCCCCAGCAACGCTATCAGCGAATGGAAGATCTCGTTGACGACTTGAAGAGGCTGAGAGGATGGCCGGACACACGGACCCAGTCTCTTTCGGATGCGCCCACAGCGAAGATCGGATCGGGCGAAACTCCCCGCCGGTTCCCGCGCCGATGGCGTGCGGCTGGAGCGATTCTTCTGGTTGCGATCGCAGTGGTGACAATCGCGCTGCCGGGCGTTCGACGGCCGATTCTGCAGATATTTTCGCGATCCCAGATTCAAGCCGCGCGGCATCTCGCCGTTCTGCCGTTCACCAATGTCGGCGGCGATCCCGCGGCGCAAGCGTTCTGCGACGGTGTTGTAGAAAGCCTGACCAGCTCGCTCACGCAGCTCGAGCGATTTCAAGGTTCGATGCTGGTGGTGCCGGCTTCGGAAATTCGCCGCCAATCGATCGCCAGCGTGCGCGATGCACAACGCGCCTTCGGAGTTAATTTCGCAGTGACGGGGAGCGTCCAGCGCACCGGCGACGGAGTTCGGGTTACGGTGAACTCTGAACGACGCCCGGACCCTGCGGCAACTGGGCGCGCGAACCATCGACATGCGCCGCGAGAACCTCGCCAGTATGGAAGACGGGCTGGTGGGCGTCGTCGCGGAGTTGCTGGAGATGCAGTTGCAGCCACAGGCGCGCAGGGCCTTAAGCCAGGGCGCTACCTCGGTGTCTGACGCCTACGACGCATACCTGCAGGGTCGAGGCTACCTGCGCCGTTATGATCTGGCCGGAAACGTCGATCGTGCCGTCGAAGCTTTCAAACAAGCGCTGCGGCTTGACTCCGGATATGCGCTGGCGTACGCCGGTTTGAGCGAAGCCTATTGGCGAGACTTCAACCGGACCAAGGAAGCCCAGTGGCTGGAACTGGCGCAGGTTGCCGGCAGCCGCGCCGTCGAACTAAACGATGAGCTGGCCTTGGCCCACGTCAACCTGGGAACGATCTTCGCGGCCAAGGGCCAGTACGACAGAGGGATCGAAGAATTCAAGGGAGCGCTCGAACTCGATCCGATCAATGCCGAGGCGTACCGCGAACTGGGACGGGCTTACGAAGCCAAGAACAATATGAAGGCGGCCGAAAACACATACCATAGGGCCATGCAACTGCGGCCGGCGGATTGGTCGTGCACCTTTGCGCTGGGTGCATTCTACTACCGGCACGGGAGGTATTCGGAGGCCGAACCTCAGTTCCGCCGTGTGATCGAATTGACACCGGACAATTTCAACGGCTACTCCAGCTTGGGCGGCTTGTACATCGCGACGGGACGCTACGACGAAGCCGAGAAGCTGCTCAAGAAGTCCATCGAAGTGAGTCCGACCAATCAGAATTATTCCAATCTGGGCACACTGTACTACCAACAAGGCCGCTACGCTGAGGCGGTCGACATGTACGAGAAAGCAGTGCAAGCCGGCGCCAGCTACGTCGTGCTCGGAAATCTCGCCGACTCCTACCGGGCGGCTCCCGGCTTCGCGGAGAAAGCGGTGCCGGCGTACGCGACGCGCCATTGAAATGGCCGAACAGCAATTGGCCATCAATCCCAAAGACGCTGCAGCCTGGAGCAGCCTCGCGGTCTATCGAGCGAAGGTGGGAGACAAGGAAGAAGCCTTAGTGGGTATCCAACGCGCCCAACAACTTGCACCGCGAGACACGACCGTAGCCGCGCAAGCCTTGCTCGTTTTCGAAATTGCCGGGCGACGCGCCAGCGCCCTGGAAATCCTGGAAGAACTGCTCAAGAAGGGCTATTCGATCACACAAGTGGAAGCAGAACCGGAACTGGAGAGCCTACGTCAAGATCCGAAATATGGCGAGCTAGTTACTCGCTATCCGAAGCACTGATCGTTCGAGCGGGAGCTCGGTGAAAAGGAGAACACATGAAGCCCACCAGGTACACCAACAGCATCTTCGTCGGGGAAGACAGCCAGGGCCGACCGATGTTGGAATACATTGCTCTGGATGAAATCAATATCACGGTGCAACCCGGCCGACGATTGAAAACGCCTTCCAAATCTAAGGTTCGGTGGACCAGCCTCGATGGCGACATCGAGATCAGATTCGATGACGACCCGCTGTTTGACTCGTGCAGGGGGTTGGTGTTAACCGCGAGCCGGGGAGAAACTACGGACTATCTGAAGCTGCCCAGCGCACCCCAGGGATCGACTCTGACGTTGAAGTACACCGCGAAAGTTTACTCGGACAAACAAACGGTGGAAGAGGATCCGCAGATCATCATCGACGATAGCAGCTTCAGGAACTTCGGCTAGTGCTCACGCCCGCGCCCGCGCCGGCGTCTCGACCTTCGCTCATCGAGCGTGGGGTAAAATAGAAGAAGCAATCCCTCGAAGTGGGCGGCTAGCTCAGCTGGGAGAGCACGGCGTTCGCAACGCCGGGGTCGTGGGTTCGAATCCCATGCCGTCCACCAACCCATCCCTAATTTGCGCGCATCATCTTCCGGCGACGCACCAGAACGATCGCCCCGATGCCGGCCACCAGCACCGGCCAACTCGCCGGCTCCGGGACCTCGCTGGTGCTCTCGACTCCGACAAACTGATTGTTCACGATCTGCCCTTCCACCGAATTCACCGTGTAGCCGTCCGGAAGATCGAAAACGAATCCCGAAAATGGAAAGCTAACCGTGTCAATGAAGTTGGCGCCACCCGTTGCGCCGGCAGAACCCGTGCCGTTTACGTAGCCACCGACACCCGCGTCCGTACTCAGCGTCATCTGCAGCATCAGGGGGACGCCGGTGGGCACTTCAAACGAGTCCGTGCCAACGGTGCTGCTCACCAATCCAACAGGCGTGCTACAGCCGGAAATGTCACCGAAGAGACCGCTCCTCAGGAAGCAGGACGTGCCGGAGACGTAGTTCCCATTCCACTGGTTGTTTTCCATGCTTCCGTCAAACCCAAAATCGAATTGGTCATTATCGGTGAGGAACCCCTCGAAGTGGACATTGGCTACACCCTCCGCTCCGTACTGGAATGATCCGCTCGCCGATGCGGAGGCACTCAGGGAACCGGCCAACGCCAGATTGAGCGCGGCGGTTACAGATGCAGTCGGTCCCGAAAAAATAATGTCGTCGATCGTGAACTGGGCCTCTGAGTCTACGGCCCAACCGCAGAATCCGCCCGGGCAACTGCCTGAAAAGCCGGTCAGCGTTGCACCGGACACGGCCCCAAGAATGCCGGGGGACGCCGACGCGCCGCCTGTCAGTTGCAAAAGCAATCCGCCCGTGCCGTTTAGGTCGCCGGTAGTGGAAACCGGGGTCGATTGCGTGTAGCTTGGGCCGTAGGAGGTCATGACGTAATAGATCGGGTCAGCCTTTATCGGCCCGCCACTGATGACTATCACCGCCAGCGCAACCGCCAAGTGAACACCTTTGATCGTATTGGTTCTCATGATCGCTCCTGTAAGACTGTATCCGTCTATCGCTCGGATTCTTCCTCTGGCGAGGCCCGCCGAATCGGGCAGAAGATCGCCATGTACCCGGTTAGCGCGCAAAATCCGGATAAACGAGCTCATCCCAAGCCAACGGGTGGCGCGGTTTTCGTACCAGTACTCGCCGATCGCGAAATGAACGATACACTACACTGGATGGAGATGCTCCTGCCGGATGAACTCGTAGAGTCGTCGAGCCGGAAGAGCGGCAACGAGGAAGCGCTGGGAGCCTGGGTCACAGCGCTCTATACGGAATTGCGCCGCCTGGCGGCTCACTACATGGAGGGTGAGCGCGAGAATCACACCTTGCAGACCACGGCGCTGGTGCACGAGGCGTATCTGCGTTTGGTGGAGCAGCGCGAGGTGCAATGGGAGAGTAAGAGCCAGGTGATCGGCATCGCAGCGCAAATGATGCGGCGCATCCTGCTGGATTACAGCCGCGGCCAGCGGTCCGCCAAACGCGGAGGGAAAGTCCGCAAGATCTACTTGCAGGAAGCCTCGCTGGTTTCCAAGGACCGTACCGCGGACGTGCTGGCTGTCGACGAAGCGCTGACGCGGCTGGAGGCCGTCGATCCGCAACACGCCCGCGTCGTGGAGTTGCGCTTCTTCGGCGGCCTCAGCGTCGACGAGACCGCCGGCGTGCTAGCCGTTTCGCCCGCCACGGTCAAGCGCAATTGGAACGTCGCCAAGGCCTGGCTGGCGCGCGAGCTGAAAACCGGATAGGTTCGCGATGGATTTGTGGGACCAAGCCAAAGACATTCTGGCTCTCGCCCTTGAGCAGGCTCCCGAGGAACGCCCCGATTTTGTCCGGCGCGCTTGCGCCGAAAACGACGAGTTGCGCGAGGAAGTCGAGTCGCTGCTCTTCTATCACGATCAAGCCGACACGCTGCTGGAGACGCCGGCCGCGCTCCACGTTCTGGATCAATCGCCGGGCGCGATGCCGGGCAAGCGAGTGGGCGCTTACCGCATCACGCGCGAAATCGGCCACGGCGGCATGGCGGTGGTCTACCTGGGCGAGCGCGACGACGGGCAATTCCGCATGCGCGCTGGCTATTAAGATGTTGAAGCCCGGCGTCTATAGCCAGGAGATTCTCCATCGCTTTGGAAACGAGCGGCAGACGCTGGCGGCGCTCGATCACGCCAACATCGTCAAGCTGCTGGACGGCGGCAGCACCGAGAGACGGCTTGCCCTACCTGATCATGGAGTACGTCGAGGGCGTGCCCATCGGCGAGTTTTGCGATGCTCGCCAGCTTTCGGTTCGGGAGCGGCTCGAGTTGTTCCTCAAGGTCTGCAGCGCGGTCGAATACGCGCATCGCAACCAGGTGATCCATCGCGATCTCAAGCCAGGGCAACATTCTGATCACCGGCGACGGCACGCCTCGTCTTCTCGACTTCGGAATCGCGAAGCTTCTGAATCCGGAATTGCAGCAAGTCCCGCTGGCCACCGGGACCGGCTTGCGGCCCATGACGGTGGAATACGCCAGCCCGGAGCAAGTGCGCGGCGAAGCCGGTGACATGCGCCTCCGACATCTATTCCCTAGGCGTGCTTTTGTACGAGTTGTTGGCTGGGCAGCGGCCCATTCACGGCCGAAAATCGCTCCCGGCAGGAGATCGAGCGGCTGATTTGCGAGCAGGCGCCGGAGCGGCCCTCAAGCGTTGCGCTTCGCCTCCACAAGAATCGGCGGCTGAGCCGCGACCTCGACACGATCATCTGGAAGGCTCTGCGAAAGCCGCCTGAGGAGCGCTATGGCTCGGTGGCGGATTTCGCCGCCGACATCCAGCGTCACCTCTCGGGCCGGCCGATCCAGGCGCGCAAGCCGGCGCTGTCGTATCGCGGCTCTCGATTCGCTCGCCGCCACAAAGAGTCGCTGGCGACGGCTATGGCTGTACTGCGCTCTCCGCCGGAGCAGCCGCATGGTGGTTCGGCAAGTTGCCCGGCCAGACGCTCGGCGCACTCGCCTACCGCGGCGCCCGCGCACGTGCGGCGTTCCGTTGCGGTGTGGGGTTTCCAGAATCTTTCCGGAAGCGCGGACACTGCGTGGCTCTCCACGGCGTTGTCGGAAGCCCTGGCCGCTCAACTCGCCGCCGGCGAAGAGGTCCGCATCATCCCGGCGGAAACCATCGCGCGCACGCGAGCCGATCTCGCATTGCCGGACATGGAAACCATTCCGCGATCCGACTCTCGATCGGGTTCGCAAGAACCTGGGCAGCGACTGGATCGTCCTGGGATCATATCGCGATGGGGCCCGAGCAAGCAGGGGCAAACGCGCGTGGACGTCCATTTCGAGAATGCCGCCACCGGCGAAACCACGGCGGCCGTATCGGAGATGGGAAGCGATCGCGACGTTTTGGACCTGGTCTTGCGCGCCGGCGCGCGCCTGCGCGAGCGTTTCGGGATGTCGGCCATTTCCGATGTTGAAGCGCAACAGATTCGCGCCGCGTTTCCTTCCAAACCCGAGACGATGCGCCTGTATTCGGAAGCGCGCGCGCGCTTCGACACATTCGACGCACTCGGCGCTCGCGACCTTCTGGTTCGTGCGACCGCGCTCGACTCTGCTGATCCGCTGACTCACTCCGCGCTGTCCACCTCCTGGCGAACGCTGGGCTACAGCGTGAAGGCTGCCGAAGAAGCGAAACTCGCTTTGGATGCGCCGGCGGACTTTCGCGCGAGAATCACCTGCGGGTCGAGGCCCGCCTGTACGAAGCGACCAGCGAGTGGCCGAAGGCGATCGATACATACCAGGTGCTCGCGGGTTTGTTCCCCGACAGCCTGGACTACGCACTCGACCTCGCCGATGCCGAGAGCTCGGGTGGCCGCGGTAAGGAAGCGCTGGACACGCTCGCCGCCTTGACGCGGAACAATGCCGCTGCGGCTGACGATCCCCGAACCGATCTTGCGGTGGCCAACGCTGCTTCGTCCACGGGCGACAGCAAACTTCGCCGCGATGCAGCCGAGCGTGCCGCCCTGAAGGCCGATCGCCAAGGGGCCCGCCTGCTGGCAGCTCGCGCCCGCGCCACCGAATGCCGTGCGCTTGCGAACCTGGGAGAGAACCAGCGTGCCGGATCGGTGTGCGACGCCGCCTATCGCGGTTTTGTGGCGGCCGGCGATCGCGGCGGCATCGCGCGCGCTTTGCACGCCATGGCCGAGGTCCCCTTGAATCAGGGCGATTACGCACGCGCCGCGGATCTGGACCGAAAGGCGCTTGCCATCATGCGGGAAATCGGCGACCGTCAGGGAACGGCAACCACGCTCGTGAACCTCGGACTGGTTCACGTCAAGCAGGGCGACTTCGCCACCGCTCACAAAATGTACGCCGAGTCGCTTGAGAACTACACGCTGGCGGGCGACCGCAACGGCATCGTCGTGGCCACCGGCAACTCCGGCAATCTCTATCGCGCGGAAGGCAAGCTGCCGGAGGCGCTGGCGAATTATCAACGAGTCCTGGCTCTCTCGAACGAATTAGGGCATCGCGGCTCGGCGGCGCTCGCGCTGGCGGCCACCGGCGACGTGCTGCTGGAAGAAGGCGACCTCGCCGCGGCTGACAAAATGTATCATCAATCGCTGGCCATCGAGCAGGATCTCGGGGAGAAAAGCTATGCCGCCGAGCGACTGGCGAGCATTGGCGAACTGCAGGCGGAGCAAGGCAAGACGGATCAGGCGCTCAAGACTCTTCAGGAAGCTCTACATCAACAGGAGCAACTGGGCAAACTGGGCAGCGCGGCGGAAACGCGCCTGGCTATCGCTGAGATCAATTGCGACCTCGGCCGACAGCAGGATGCCGAGCAGCTTGCCCGTTCGGCGCTGGCGGTGTTCCAGAAGCAAAGCGAACCGGACAAAGAAATCTCGGCTCGTGCATTGCTTTCCCGCGCGCTCCTTCAACAAGGGCGGACCGACGAAGCGGCGCAGGCTCTGAGCCCCGCGCGTGAGCTGGCGAAGCGAAGTTTGAATGTCGTCGCCAGGCGGTCCTTCGATCTCGACTACGCCCGGCTTCTATCTGCCACCAATCACTTGGCTGGTGCGGAGCAGACCGCGCGTCGAGTGCTCGCCCAGACCAATGACTCGATGCTGCGACTCCGTCTGGAAGCGAAGCTGGCTCTCGGCCAAATCGAGCTCAAGCGCAACGCTGCTGCCGGCCGCAGACAGCTTGACGACCTCGTGAAGACGGCCCGAGCGAAAGGCTTCGAGCGCATCGCGCAGGAAGCCTCCGGGCTCTGAAGGCGCCCAACTGAAGCCCACATTAGTGGTGATCGTGCCGATCGCGCGTTGCGCTGTCGACAATCAGGCCACCAATGCCGCCGATCAGCGCGCCGATTGCCGCACCCTTGCCGCCTCCAGCGATCACTCCAAAAATGGCGCCGGTCGCGGCGCTACCGCCGACAATGGCCGCTGACTCGCCGGCGGAACGGCGCTCGCGATATTGGTCATAGCCGCGATCCACAATGGGTTTTTCATGTCATGCCTCCTTGTCTCCGCGTTCCCACGAATCGTCAGCGATAAAGGTTCCGCTGATCATGCCCGGCATCGCGCCGATCGTGAGCCATGTCTTTCAGCAAAACGTCGAGACTCCGCTGATCACGCGCTATCTCGCGCTGCAAATCTTGCGCCCGCCGCCAGTCGCCGCGGTGACGAGCCTGGTTTAGAAGATTTCGCTCGCGTGCGATGTCCGCGCGCAGGCGGTTCACTTGTGCCTCGTCGTGCCGCAGATCGCGATGGTCTTCACGGACGTCCTGACGTTGCGCGGGACGAAAATCAGAGTGCCCAGATTGAGCAAACCCAGATTGAGCAAACCCAGATTGAGCAAACAATGACCCGCCCGCCAGGAACAACATTGCAATCAAACTCGATTTCATTGTGTTCTTGCCTCCTGCGTCACTAAGTGGCAACTCCATGGCCAAACAAGAACGTCCGTCGAACCAACCTGTTATGCAATTCTCAAAATCTGTCAATCTGGCCAGCCCGAGCCAGCCTGGTGGTAATGCGCCATCGTCATGCCGACTCGCGGGGTACAATCGCAATTACGATATGAGACCCCTCGCGCTCACCCTGATCCTACTAGCTCCCGCTTTCTCCCAAACCCCGCGACCCATGACGCCCGACGACGTGCTGGCCATCAAGTCGGTGGGCGGCGCGCAAATCTCGCCCGACGGCAAGCTGGTCCTTTACGAAGTGTCGTACGCGGATCTAGGCGATGACCGGCGGCGACACTGAGATCTGGCTCGCTCCGGCAACGGGCGCACCAGCCGGAAACAAGGCCCGCAGATTCACCAGCGGGAACAATGACCGGTCGCCCGAGTGGTCGCCCGACGGGCAATGCATCGCCTTTCTCCGAACCACGCGCGATAACGGCGCCGCCGCGAGCGAACCGCCGCGCGCGCAAATCTATCTCATGCCCGCATTCGGCGGCGAAGGCCGACCCGCTGACCGAGGCGAAGGGCGGCGTCACATCCTTCGCCTGGTCGCCCGATTCCAAGCGCATCGCGTTCGTCGCCGGCGTCCCGCTCACCGACGCGCAGGAAAAAGATCAGAAGGACAAGAACGACGCGCGCGTCATCGACGGCGACTATCGCTTGTCGCACCTATGGGTGATCGACGCCGCATCGAAGAAGGCCGCCGAAATCGTCAAGACCGACGGCGTGCTGGCCGATCCGCAGTGGTCGCCCGACGGCTCGCATCTCGCCTACGTTTCGCGCCCCACGCCCAAGGCCGACGACGGAGCGATGTCGGACATCTATATAGCCGCTGCCGATGGCTCCGCGGCGCCGCGCAAGCTTT
Source organism: Terriglobia bacterium (assembly GCA_963792065.1). GTDB lineage: Bacteria > Acidobacteriota > Terriglobia > Bryobacterales > Bryobacteraceae > Palsa-89. The sequence continues at coordinate 1,628,031 of CAWBUU010000001.1, read as the reverse complement.
TCGAAAACGAAGGACCCGACGACAGCCCGCGCTGGTCGCCCGACGGCAAATGGATCGCATTCAACTCGCGCGACACGCAGTATGGCGTGCTCGGTGTCCAGCATCTGATGGTGACCGCATCCTCCGGTGGCACGCCGCGCGACTTGACGCCCGACCCGGCGGCCGGCGCCTCCGACATGCACTGGTCGCCCGACGGATCGTCGCTCTATTTCCGCTCTTCCCTTCACACCACCTCGCAGATTTTCCGCGTCGCGCTGAAGGGCGGCGCTCCCGAGCCGCTCACGCGCGATGAAGCGGTGATCAACAGCTTCAGCCTTTCGCGCGCGGCCGATCGCGTCGCGTTCACCCGCAGCGATCTCCAGCATGCGCCCGATCTCTACGTCTCCGCCTTCCCGAAACTCGACCCGCAGCGCGTCACCGATCACAACCCGCTGGTCCGCGAGCTCGCGCTCGGCAAGAGCGAGGTGATTCACTGGCGCGGCAAGGACGGCCTGGATATCGAAGGCATCCTGATTTATCCGGTCGGCTACCAGGCCGGCCAGAAAGTGCCGCTGTCGCGTCCATCCACGGCGGACCCAGCGGCGACTGGTCGCAGGCCTTCCCGCAGCAGCGGCAATCAACTACCCGCACGTGTGGGCCGGCAAAGGTTGGGCCGTGTTTCTTCCGAACATTCGCGGCAGCTCGCGGCTACGGCGAAAAATTCCAGCTCGCGAATCTCAAGGACTGGGGCGGCATGGACTATCAGGACATCCAGGCCGGCCTCGACGAACTGGTGCGCCGCGGCATCGCCGATCCCGATCGCATGGTGCAAAGCGGCTGGAGCTACGGCGGCTACATGACTGCCTGGACGCTCACGCAAACCAACCGCTTCAAGGCCGTGGTGGTCGGCGCCGGCCTCACCGACATGTTCTCGATGTATTCGACCAACGATCTGCAGCGCGTGCTCGAAGGCTACTTCGGCGGCGCGCCTTGGAACGATCTCGAGAGCTACCGCCGCGCATCGGCGATGACCTTCATCAATCAGGCCAAAACGCCGACGCTGATCCTGCACGGCGCCGCCGACACCCGCGTGCCGCCGAGTCAGGCGCAGGAACTCTACATGGGACTGCGGAAGAACAATGTCCCGGTTGAAATGGTCGTCTTCCCGCGCGAGAACCACGGCTTCATCGAGCCGCGCCACATCCTGGACAAGATGAAGCGCGAGACTGCGTTCATTGAAAAATATCTGAAGTAAGCGTTGTGCTATCTTCTCGGCATGCACAAGCTTGCCGCAGTGTTGCTGTTTCTAACCGTGACGGCCATCGCGCAAACCCAGGGCGGTCTCCGGCCGGCGGCGGATTCGAAACCGCATCCGGTGCGCAATGAAGTCGCGCAGCCCGGACAGGAGATCATCACCATCCGCTATTTCCGCATCAAGAAGGGCACGTTCGATCAGTTTCTGAAGGCCAGCCAGGAGGACGTCTGGCCGTATTTCGACAAGATCGGCGCGCGCATGATCGGGATGTGGAAAGTCTTCCAGGCCGAGGGTGTCGAAGGCCAGCCCGCGCCCAGCAACGACTACGACGAAGTGTACCTGTCGACGCGCTACGCGAGCCTCGAACATTGGAAGGCGACGCGCAACCCCACCTTGCTCGGCGGCAACGGACCCGATTGGGAAAAATGCCAGCGCGGTCTCGCGCTGCGCCGCAGCCTGACCATCTCGACCAGCCTGATGTTTCTCCAAGGCGCCATGGCAACGAACGCGCCGCTCTTCATGCCGGGCGTGAAGGAAACTTTCGAAAAGAAACCCTGAGTCCATGCCCAACTGGCGCGAACTGCTCAACCTGAACTTCTACCTGCCGGTACTCTCCAACCTCGCCCGCATCGCGTTCATTTTCGTGTTCGCCTACATCGCGACGCGCGCGCTCGGCCGGGTGCTGCGGGCACTGCGCGATTACGCCATCAAGGTGATGCGCGAGCGCGGGGGCGTGCCCGAGTATGAACTGGAGAAGCGCGCACGCACCATCGGCAGCCTGGCTCGCAAGACGCATGGTCACTCTCATCTGGGTCGTGGCTGGAATGATGATCCTCAAAGAGATGAATTTCGACGTGCGGCCGCTGCTGGCGGGCGCCGGGATTGCCGGCGTGGCTCTCGGCTTCGGCGCGCAGAGCATCGTCAAAGATGTGCTGGCCGGCCTCTCGATGATGCTGGACAATCAGGTGCGCGTGAATGACATCGCGGTGATCAACGGCAAAGGCGGGCTGGTGGAGGAGATCAACCTCCGCACCACGGTGCTGCGCGGCGAGGACGGCGCGGTCCACATTTTCTCGAACGGCAACATCCAGACGCTGTCCAACCTGACGCGCGAGTTTTCGTTCTACGTTTTCAATATCTCGGTTTCCTATCACGACGACACCGACGCGGCGGTCGCGGTGCTCCAGCAAATCGGCGCCACGCTTGCGAGCGAAGAGCCGTATCAATCGGCGATTCTCGCGCCGCTCGAAATCTGGGGCGTCGACAAGCTCAGCGACTCAGGCGTCATCATCAAAGCGCGCTTCAAAACCCTGCCGGGCAAGCAGTGGCTGGTGGGGCGTGAAATGAATCGGCGCATCAAGAAGCATTTCCAGGAATCGGAAATCGAAATTCCGTTTCCGACCCAGACCCTGTACCTGTCGCCGATACTGTCGCAAGAGCTGCGCAGCGAGTTAAAGGATGTGGTTCGCGAAGTGCTGCAGGAAAAGCCGGACCGCGCTTAGCCCGCGATCCACGATCGGCTGGATCCAGCCGAGCGAAACGCCCGTCATTACCACGCCCAGCAGCCACCACGATCGCGGCCGAGGCCACCGGCATCCAGCGGAAGAACGGATTGCCGCTCCGCCCGCCCTCCGGGCAACAGATTCTTGGCGTAGATCACCAGCACGCCGATCCCCATCAGCACGATCGCCAAGCCCGAAGCTGAACGACACCAGCAGCAGCAAGCCCAGCGCGACGCGGCCCAGCGCGACCGCCGTCAGCAGCAACACCAGCGCCGACTCGCACGGCACCAGTCCGCCGCTCGCTCCCAGCGCCGCCAGTCCCGACCACGAGATTTCTTCCGGCATATGGCTGTGGCCATGCGAATGTTCGTGGTCGTGATCAGGATGATGGTCGTGTCCATGATCGTGACTGTGGTCATGGTCGTGATGAGGATGCGCGTGCGAATGCGTCTGCACGGGCCGCGCAACCGCTTGTACAGCATCCACCCGCCGATCACGACAATCGAGATCCCGGACACAGCGCCCAGAACTCGCGTCACGTTCGCGGGACGACATACTGAAATAGGAACAGCGTCGCCATCCCCAGCACGAACACAACAACAGTGTGCGTGAACGTCACCATCGCGCCAAAAACGCCGCATGCTTGATGGTCCCGCGCGAGCCGACCAGATAAGCCGCGACGATGGTCTTGCCATGCCCCGGCGTCAGCGCGTGCGCCGCTCCCAGAACGAACGCCACGCCGATGGCCGCCAGCATCATCCACGGCGTCAGCGCCTGTTGGTGCAACATACGCGGAAGTGCGTCGAGTCATGCGCGTTCATGCACTACGCATTCTAGCGCCTCAGCGCCTGCCGCTTCACGAGTCAATCTTCGCGCAGCGCCGCCAGCGGATCGATATGGATCGCCCGGCGCGCCGGAAAATAGCTCGCCGCCACGCCAGTGGCCAGCAGCAACGACGCCACCAACACGATCGTCGCCGCATCGTGACTCGTCACACCGAACAATAGCGAAGAGATCAGCCGCGTCACGCCGATCGCACCCGCCAACCCCACCGCCACTCCCGCCGACGTCAGCACGATCCCTTCGCCCGCCACCTGCCAGAAAATATCGCGCGCCTGCGCGCCCAACGCCATCCGCACGCCGATCTCGCGCGTCCGCTGCGACACCAAGTAGGAAATCAGCGCATAAACGCCGGACGCGGCCAGCAACAACGCCGCCGCCGCGAAAGCCCCGATCAGCGACAGACTGAAGCGCCGCCGCGCCGTTGCACTCGCCAGATACGCGTCCATCGGCTGGATACTCGATGCCGCGATGTTAGGATCCATGGCCCGCACTTCGCGCCGCACCGTCTCGGCCAGCGGCAGAGCTGAGTTCGCCGACCCGCACCATCCAGAACATGTTGTTCGCGATGAAGCGCACGTTGCTGTTCGGAACCTGCGACATCGATACATAAACGCAGGGTGCCGGATCGCTCTCCAGATCCAGCAGCCGGATGTCCGCCGCCACGCCGACCACTTCGATGTCCCGAGGCGTGGCGTCGTTGTCCTCCAGCAGAATGTGCGCGCCCACCGGATTCCGCTCGCCCCAATAGCTGCGCGCCAACCGTTTCGTCTGATGATCGCGACCAGGGGCGACCCCGCCGTATCGCGCTCGGAGAAACTGCGGCCGCGCAAAATCGGAATGCGCATCGCCGTGAAGTAGTTCCGGTCGATCATGCGATACTGCGCCGTCGGCACCTCCTTCCCCGATCACCTTCGGCCGTCCCGCGATCTGAAAATCCGCGCTGGCGATGGGTCCGCTCAATGGCGCAATGGACGTGGTCCCCACGGATTCGACGCCCGGCAGAGACGGCCAGCCGAGGTTCGAGCTTGTTGTAAAGATCCGCCACCGCCTCTCGATTCGAATAGCGCGTCGGACGGCAACGCCAGCCGCACTGACAGCACGTTGCGCGCCTCAAAACCCGGCCGCACCTCGCTGCAAACGCAGGAAGCTCTTCAGCAGAAGCCCGGCTGCGATCAGCAACACCAGCGACAACGCCACTTCACCCGCCACCAGCACGCGGCGCAAGTGATGCCGGCCCAGGCTCCCTGCCGTCGTGCGCCCCTCGCTGCGCAGAGCGACGTTCAAATCCGCCGCCGATGCCTCCATCGCGGGAAGCAAGCCAAACAGCAACCCCGACGCCAGCGACAACAGAAGCGCCAGCGCGAACATGCGCGCGTCCACGTGAATCCCCGCCGCACGCGGCAAGTCCGCCGGGATCAGCGCAAGCAGTCCGTCCAAGCCCCAGGCCGCAACGATCGCGCCCAGCGCTCCTCCGAGCAGCGCCAGCACCATGCTCTCGGTCAGCATCTGCTTCACCAGCCGGACGCGCGTGCCGCCCAAGGCCACGCGAATCGCCAGTTCCCGGCGCCGCGCCGAAGCTTTCGCCAGCAGCAGGCCCGCCATGTTCGTGCACGCGATCAGCAGCACCAACCCAACCGCGCCCAGAATCGCCAGCAGCGTCAATTGCACATTGCCGACAATCTCGTCGCGCAGCGGAGCCACGTTGATGCTCATGTCCTCTTCTTTTGGATACTCGCGGATCAGATCGCGCGCGATCGCGGTTCAAATCCTCGTGCGCTTGCGCCGCACGTAACCCCGGACTTCAGCCGGCCGAACATGCGCAGAAAGCTGATGGCCGAGCGATTGTATCGGTACGGATCTGAATCCGGCGCCAGCGGGACAACCAAGTCGAGCGCTTGCCCGGGCAGCACGAAATCGCGCGGCAGCACGCCCACCACCGTGAACGGATCGCCGCCCAGTGTGATCTTCCGTCCGATCACCTTCGCGTCCGAACCGAACTTCGCGCTCCCACACGCCGTGCGACAGCACCGACTACCTTCGCGTTCTGCGGCACATCGTCCTCGGGAACCAGCGCGCGCCCCAGCGCCGCACGCGCCCCAGCATCTGGAACAGATTCCCAGTCGCACGCAGACCCTGCAGTCGCTGCGGCTCCGCCTCGCTCGTCAGGTTGGCGCTGAAGTTGCCAGACGCCGCCAGTTGCTCGAACGTGCGATTGCGCTCGCGATAGTCCAGAAAATCGATCATCCGAAACGGATAGCGCGGGTAGTTCAGACGCACGCCCCAGATCGCCAGCAGCTTGCGCCGAATCTGCGAACGGCAGCGGACGCAGCAGCACCGCGTTCACCACGCTGAATATCGCAGCGTTCGCGCCGATCCCCAGCGCCAGCGTCACGATCGCGGCAGCCGTAAAACCACGGTTCTTCGCCATGGCGCGAAAAGTCCCACGAATGTCCTGCCCCAGTCCGCTCATGTCGGTATTGGATTCAGTGTAAGCCGCGAATGCTGCAAGCCGCTTCGCTAATCCAACACCAAATTTGCTTGAAACATCATATGCTGGCGCCGCGAATCGAAGCGCTACAATGCTTAACTATGATGCGCTCTCTGCTCGCCCCGGTCTTCGCTGATCGCGCTTTCTCGAGCAGCCGCTTCGCTCCCCGCCGCCGAGCGCCGCCCGATCGCTGAAACCGACCTCTACGCGTTCCAGTGGATCGCCACGCCGCGCATCTCGCCCGACGGCTCGCGCATCGTCTACACCCACGTCGCCGTGAATCAGAAACACGACGGCTACGAAACCGCGCTGTGGATCATCCCAGCCGTCCGGAGGCCCGGCGCGCCAGCTCACCAGCGGCCCGCACGATTCGTCGCCCGAGTGGTCGCCTGACGGCCGGATGCTCGCTTTCGTTCGCGCCACGGAGAAAGACGGCAAGCCGCAACCCCCGCAGCTCTACCTGCTCTCGATGGAAGGCGGCGAAGCGCGAGCGCTCACCGAACTGCCCAAGGGCGCGGGCGGCCCGGTGTGGTCGCCCGACGGCCACACCATCGCGTTTTCCTCCACCACGATTCCCGCCGATCTCGAAGAGAAGAAAGACGGCGACAAAAAGGACGCCGAGAAGAAAGACGAGGAGGACAAGTCCGACGTCCGCGTCATCGTCAAAGCCACCTACCGCGCCAACGGCTCGGGCTACCTGGAACCCGGATCGCCCTACGCACATCTGGACCATCCAAGCTCCGAAGACCGCCGACGACGAGCACAAGCCCAAGCAAGTGACGTCCGGCGAATTCAGCGAGAACGACATTGTCTTCTCGCGCGACGGTTCGCAGATCTATTTCACTTCCCGGCGCGTCGTCGAACCCGAATTACGAGATCGCTCACACCGACCTCTACGCGGTCCAGCGCCACTGGCGGCGACATCCACCAAGATCACGGGACTCGAAGGACCCATCCGCCAGATGTCGCTCAGCCCAGACGGCACGCGCATGGCGTTCGCCGGCGCCATCGAGGTCGGCAAAGACGGCGCGCAGCGATCCTACAGCCAGTCCGACCTGTTCATCACTTCGCTCCAGCCCGGCTCCACTCCCCGAAACTTGACCGCGAACTATGACTACGACATCGCCGGCGGCATTGGCGGCGATCAGGCGCCTCCGCGCGGCAATGGCCCGTCCAAGCCGTTCTGGAGCAAGGACGGCCGCTTCGTCTACATCGATTCCGCCGAAGAAGGCCGCGACAATCTCAAGCGCATCGACGCCGAAACCGGCAAGGTGGAGCCGCTCACCGACGGCGATCACGATGTCTTCGCCTACAACGCGACTCCCGACGCCACGCACGCCGCGCTGCTGATCTCGACGCCCACCAACATCGGCGACCTGTTCCTGCTCGACGTCGCCTCGCGCAAGACCGAGCGCCTCACCCACATCAACGATGAGCTGTTTTCGAAGCTCAACCTCACCGAACCCGCCATGATCTGGTATCAGAGCTTCGACGGCAAGCGCATCCAGGCCTGGGTGCAGCGCCCGCCCGACTTTCAGGAGGGCAAGAAGTATCCGCTCATCCTGAACATTCACGGCGGACCGCACGCCGCCTACGGCTACACCTTCGATCACGAGATCCAGTGGATGGCCGCGAAAGGCTACGTGGTGCTGTATCCGAATCCGCGCGGCAGCACCACGCTACGGTCAGGATTTCGGAAACATCATCCAGTATCATTATCCGGGCGACGACTACAAGGACCTGATGGCCGGCGTCGACGATCTGATCAAGCGCGGCTGGGTGGATCCCGAAAAGCTCGGCGTCACCGGCGGCTCGGGCGGCGGCTTGCTGACCAACTGGGTGATCGGCCAGACCACGCGCTTCAAGGCCGCCGTGTCGCAGCGCGACATCGCCGATTGGTCCGACTTCTGGTACACCGCCGACTTCACGCTGTTCACGCGCAGTTGGTTCCGCGGCGCGCCCTGGGAGCAGCAGGCCGACTTCAAGGCCCGCTCGCCGATCACTTACATCGATCGCGTCACCACGCCGCTCATGCTGATCGAAGGCGAAGCCGACTACCGCACGCCGCCCGCGGCCGGCGGCGAGCAGATGTTCCGCGCGCTGAAGTACCGCAAGATTCCGACCGCAATGGTGCGCTTCCCCGGCGAATCGCACGAGCTGTCGCGCTCCGGCCTCCCGCGCCATCGCGTCGAGCGCCTCGAGCACATCGTGGCGTGGTTCGACAAATATCTTCAGGGGAAAGAGATTCACACCTACGACGTGAAGTGATCCGACTCGCTAGAACCGAATCAGCCGGCCATCCAAACGGTGTTCGTGCTCGCGAACTATCTTCAGCCGCGCGCTCTCCGCATGCCTTGGATTGACGAGCACATTCCACGTCGCCGGCACAACCACCGAGGGCACTCGCAGCAATGCGGTCCGGCCGGACCGCAACCACTCGTCTCCGATCCTTCGAGTTCGGGAAGTGTGTTTTGGCCAATCCGGGCCAAGCCCACCCAGATCGCCGGCTTCCCATCGAATGTCGTCGGGCGCGTCGATCTCCAGATAGCGGAACGCGATTGGAATGTCTCCAGCGTCGATCTCTGCATGCACCAGGACTTCGACGAGCGCGGTCGCCGGATTCGGCGCGCAATAAACCACCGGCCTTCCCCGGGTGTGCCAACGTCCGGATGCACGCAACCCGCCTTCACCTGCAAGCGAAGAATGGTTGCTGATTCGCCAGAGCGTCACGCCGCCATGCCGTCGTCGATCTGGATCAGCAGCTCTTCAACGATGCGCGCGCCCGCCTCGGTGGTCAGCATCTCAATAGGCGATTTCCCGCGAAATTGACGCTTGGCTTTTCGCAGCCACCGCCACGCGCGATCGCGCTCGCCGAATACCTCTTCTCCCAGCGCCGCGATCCGTGCCACTCGTACCGCCCGATCTGATTCTTCCAATGAAAGACTCTGATGCCTCGCCAGCCGGTGCGCCAGTGTTCTTCGGGGCACGATCAGGCTGTACACTTCCGCGCTCGAAAAACCGCCCCGCATCAACGAGCGGATAGCCCTGGCCGGCAGGCGCTTCTCGATCAATGCCACGACGTCGCGCTCGGAACGAATCCTCGAGACTCCGAGCTTCCCGCGCAGTCGGCCGTAGAAATCATCGGGAGCAGTCTGTGCCATTTGCCTTCATTCTATAGGCAATTTGCCCATGTTGCAGCGCGACCAGCCCAAACGGTTCCCGCTTCACCTCCCCGGCCCCTGTCTGAATGGACCCCTACCGAACCGCGACAATCGGGTATATACTTGCGCATATGTTGAGTGCTGCCGGGGAGCCAAGTTGCAAGTCCTATGGGCGCCCGCGTTTCGCTAGGTTAGGGAGGTGTGCAATGAAGTCCCGAAGTCGTACCCAATCCCGTGCATCTGCGTTGTATCGTGGGTGTCTCCTCGCCGCCTTCTTTGCGCCGGCCGTGCTCGCGCAGTCGAGCTCCGGCGCGCCAGGCGAAGTGACCTTCTCGAAAGACATCCTCCCGATCCTGCAGCGTAGCTGCCAGTCGTGCCATCGGCCGAACGGCGCCGGTCCGATGTCGCTGGTCTCCTACGAAGAAACGCGGCCTTGGGCTCGCGCGATCAAGGAACGCACCCACCTCGGACCTCACGCCGGCGTGATGCCGCCGTGGTTTGTCGAAAAGGACATCGGCATTCAGAAGTTCAAGGAAGATCCTTCGCTGACCGATGAGGAAAAAGCCAAGATTCTGTGGTGGGCCGACCACGGCGCGCCGCGCGGCAATCCAGCCGACATGCCGCCGCCGCTCAACTTCGAAGACTCCGACAAGTGGAGCATCGGCGAACCGGACCTGGTGCTGCAATCGCGAGAAGTCATCGTGCCTGCCCGCGGGCCGGACTGGTGGGGCGACGCAGGGTTGATTCCCACGGGCCTCACCGAGGATCGCTATGTATCGGCGGTCGAGGTCCGGGAAGTCAATGACATCCCCAAAAACGGCCCGACCAAAACCGTCGGCGGACGTTTTGTGTTCCACCACATGACGTACACCAGTTTCGTACCGGGGCCGCGCGGCTCAGGTAGCGCGGAGGAACGCGCGACGAGCTGGCCGATTCACGAAGTCGGGCGCAACGCCGATATCTTTCCGCCGGAAGCGGGCCGGCTGCTGGCCGCGAACTCTTCGCTGTCTCTCGGCGCCGGCCACATTCACTCCAACGGCCGCGAAACGAAGGCGCATCTCGAGTTCGCCTTCAAGTTTTTCCCGGAAGGCTACAAGCCGCTGTACCGGCGATCGAGCCTGCGCCTGGGCAACGGCATCGACATCGACGTCAGGCCGAACGAGCACGGGCAGGAGCTGCACTCCTACGCGACGCTGACCGAACACACCAAGATCATCGCGTTCGAGCCGCACCTGCACGCGCCCGGCGTGCGCATGTGCCTGGAAGCGATCTGGGGGCACAACATCCAGACGCTGAGCTGCGTCGGCTACGACCACAACTGGGTGAAGCAGTACGTATACGACGACGATGCCGCGCCGCTGCTGCCGAAGGGCACGATCGTTCATCTGATTGGTTTCCTCGACACCACCGCGGCGAACAAGAACCCCGCCGATCCGCGCAACTGGTTCGGCGGCGGCCGCCGCTCGATCGCGAACATGTTCATCGATCTCGGCTATTCGGTCGCGCTCACCGAAGAGCAGTTCCAGGCGGAGATGGCCAAGCGGCGCACGAAGATGAAAAGCCGGAACGACTACGATATCGGCTGCCCGCTGTGCTGGGCGCCTCCGGTGCCGCCAACCGTGTCGACCGCCAGCGCGCCGGCCGTTCAGCAGGGCATCGTGGCACAAGGGAATCGATAATGTTTCGCGGCGGGATACTGACTGCAGCGGCATTGTTGTTAGTGCAGCCCGCCATCGCGCAAACCCGATTCACTTATTCCAAAGGGCAGCCGCTGGCGCCCACCTACGAAGGATGGATGCCGAACGAGGACGGCTCGTTCACGATGTACTTCGGCTACATGAACGTGAACTGGCTGGAGGAGTTCGACATTCCCGTCGGGCCGGACAACAACATCGAACCCGGCGGCCCCGATCAGGGCCAGCCGACGCACTTCTATCCGCGCCGCAATCCGTTCCTGTTTACGGTTCGCGTTCCGAAGGATTTCGGCACCAAGGAGTTGATCTGGACTCTGAAGGCGAACGGCAAGACGGAGAAAGCGTACGCGTCGCTCAAGACCGACTACCAGATCGACAAGCAAGTGATCTCGACCGAGGTCGGCGGCGATTTCGGCAGCCTGCGCGACGAGCTTCGATACAACATCCCGCCGGAACTCGAGGTCGCAGGAGAGACACAGCGCAGCGTGAAGTTGGGAGAAACGTTGACGTTGGTCGCGCTCGCGGGCGATCCCGACAATCTGCCGGCCAGACGCGATGGCAAACCGCAGCCGCGTCACGCCGGAATGCCGATTGACGAAGCGGAGAAACCTCCGGCCGCGAGTGCAACCGCGGCAAGCCGCCCGCTGAATATCGCCAATCAAGTTTACCGGCCGCCATCGGCGATTGTGGTTTCGAGCGGACCCGGGCTGCGCTTCTCGTGGATCGTGTACCGCGGGAAGGCTTCGGCGGTCACGTTCAGTCCCGAGCAATTCAAGACGTGGACCGACAGCCGAGCGTGGGCAAACTCGCCCTGGTCGCCACCCTACGCGATTCCCGATCCGCCGGCGGACGGCAAATGGTCGACGCAGGTCACGTTTCAGGAACCGGGCACGTACGTGTTGCGTGGCGTGGCAAGCGATGGATCGCTGTTCACTTATCAGAACGTAACGGTCACGGTGACTCGCTAGCGAACGCGAGCAATACATTCCCCGGCATCCCGCCGTTGCGCGGATAACCCGAGTTGATGAACACCATGCCGTTGACGACCACCGCACCGGGACCTTCGATCGAGCCGCCATGTGCTTTGACGCCGTTGACGGTCTCGAACTCGCGAACCGTATCGAAGTCCCACAAAATCCGGCCGTCTTCTGAGGAGTGCGCGCGGAGGTGTCCGTCGAGCGACGTGGCGAAAACAACTCCGGGAATGCCGGTAACCGCGCCCGGTTGAGCGGGGCTGCAGCCCGCTGGTGCATCGTCCGCGCAAGGCGCGGGCGCAACATGCCAGAGCCTCGCTTCCGTCGGCGATGCGGAGCGCAGTCAGTCCACCTCCCTGCTTAGGATCGGGAATGATGCGGCGCGCTTCCAGCGGATTCGTCTGCCGGGTGCGGCGGACGTCGGACACGGAAGCGTACACGCGCTGGCCGTCGCTCGACATGCCCCATTGCACGCCGCCATTCAGACCGCCGACACCGACGCGAGTCTGCCAAACAATCTCACCTTTCTTCGTGGGATCGAGCGCGAAGACGATTCCGGATTTCTGGCCGGCCAGCAGCAGTTCGCGGCCGTCCGGCGCGCTCGTAAGAATCGCGGACGAGCCGAAGTCGAAATCCGGACCGGGCTTTTCGCCGCAACTGCCGGGGTCGCGGCCGCAGGCGCCGTTGAAGACGTCCCGCTCTGTAATCTGTTTCGACCAGACAATTTTTCCGGTCGCTATGTCCAGCGCGATGACCGCGTCGCTGTACTCAGTGGCGGGCAGCGAGTAGTTGTCGCCGGTTGTGACATAGAGCAAGCCACGCTTCGCGTCGAGTGTTGGCGACGACCACACTCCAGCGCCGGACGGCCCGAATCGCGAAATCCCGCGCGCATTCCTTCCGGTCTCCTGAGGCGCGGGTGTCATGTAGGTCTTCCATAGTTGCGCTCCGTCGCGAATGCGAAGCGCCACCACGCTCCCGCGGAAAGTGCAGCACGCGTATTCCGGATCGCCGGCGCGCGTTTCCTCCCACGAAGCGACGGGCACGTACACGATTCCGTTATTCACCACCGGCGCGCCCGTGAGACGCGTAGACTCGTGCGTTTCGATGTGGATCTTCCACGACAGCTTGCCCGACTCGGCCTGGACCGCGTAAAACCATCCGGTCATGTCACCGAACAGTAGCGCATGCCGCTTGCCCAGTGGCGCTGCCACGATCCCCGACCGCACCGGACCGTTGGCCTGAAACACCCACTGCAGACACCCGCTCTCGGCGCGCATGGCGTGGATCAGGCCGCCGGCGCTGCCGACAAACACCTGTCCGTCGATGACCGTGGGCGCCGCAAAAGCGGTCGCGTCTCCGTCAAAACCGAAAGCCCATTTCAGCTTCAGGCCGCGCACCTGATCGATGCTCAACCCGGCCGCGCCGGCGGATTGAAACCGCGCATTGCTCGATCCCGGACTCCAGCCGTTCCACGCAAACTTGGGCGCAGCGGCGATCTTGACGCTCCGATCCGGGCAAAAGGCCGAAGCAGGCGGCCCAGCAACGGAAGCATCGGTTCCAAGAAACGACGCGACCGCGATCCTGTCTTCGCGGCTCATCGTGAACGCGATGGATATCATCGCGCCGGAATCGAGCGCACGCAGGATTCGCGCCGCGGGCATCAATCGCAGAGCCTCGCGATGCGGAATGCGCGGACTCGACTGCTCATGGCAGCCCGAACAGCGCCTCTGATAGACGGCTTCGCCAGACGGCGTGGCACCGAAGGCCGCGAGAGTCGGCAGAAGTAGGACTCCCCAAGCCCTGTTCAGCATATGGAGAGTATATACCGAGCCCTGCGCGCCCGTTCAAAACGTAAAGCTAGTCAGCAGGTACACGGCGAAGCGCCGAAGGGCAGTTCGACTGGCGCAGGTAGCTGCCCGGAAACAAGTGCCCGTAGCCGCCATACACGTGCCAGCGTTCCGAATGAGCATAAGCAATCGAGACGAATGCCTGGTTACCGATGTGCGAACTGGTCGCTTCCGGATTGCGCACTTCGTACTCGTCGCCGCCGGAATATAAGCCGTCGCCGATTGTAGCCAGCCAATAGGACCGGAAGCCGGCGTAAGCTGTCCAGCGCCGAGTCAGCGGAATGTCGACTCCGACAGCGGGGTCGCGAATGTTGCGCCAGGCATACGGGTCGGTGATCCCGTACTTGTTGAACCCGGCCGGGTACAGATCGTCGAACGTGCGATGCTTGCCGGCGGCGGGATTGTCATCACCTGTGGCGAAGTTATACTCGATGCCGAGACGCAGACCGAACTCGGCACCGAGTGGCCTCCATCCGAGCTCCCAGTGCCCCGCCCAAGCCGCAATCCGGTCGTTCACGACATGTCCGCGCTGGAGTGCCATCTCGACGTCGTAGTCCATTGCCTTTGGCAGTTCGCCCGTGGCGAGGAATCCTGGAGTCACGACGTCGCGGTGGCCGGACTGGTCCATCAAGCTCAACGTGTCGCTGCCGCGCTTCCACATTAGATAGGGTTGCAACGTTTGGCCGTGCGGCAGATCAAATTGAACTGAGAGTCCCGAGATGCGAGTCGCGGTATCGAAAGGATCGGGTCGCCCGGCGGGTTGGATCAACGCGAAATCCGGTGAAGACGTCGGCATGGTATTTTCCGCGGTTGTACGAGAATCGCAATGCGTCGAAGGCCTGGCCGAACGGGTTCCAGTAGTTGTCGGCGCCCACCAACCGCTCGTCGCCGACCGCAATCTATTGCCGCCCGAAACGCATCTGGAAGCCCTGCTCCGCGTGGCCGAGTTCGACGTAGCCTTGACGAAGATCGAGCGCGTCTCGCGGGCCCGCAAGATCCGGGCCGGAGTTAAAGCGGAATGCTCTGGCGTCGTGGCCTTCCAGGACAAACTTCAACCAGGCGAGCGGCTGCACGGTGGCTCGGATTCGCAAGCGATTCAAGTAGACGCGATCATCTCGGTCCCCGTCCGGATCGAGTTCAAAGTCGGCGCGTCCGACGATCTCCGCTCCGAGCCGGATCCACGACGGCAATCCGTGGATCTTGTGAACGCTATCCTGGGCGTCGGCTGTTTCCGCAGGTTCTGATGCTGCCGGCGGCGACTGAGCCAGACCGGTTACTGAGAAGACGTACAACGAGCAAGCGCATAGCGCAGCCGTCCAGAGTCTCATCGGGTTTTCCCTTTATGAGACTCATCGACAGCAATCGCAAATGTTTGGGAACTGTTTTCTTACCCCGGATACTTGCCCGCGATGTAACCTTCCAACTGCCCGATGGTCTCCTCGTGCGACCGAATCGTCCAGTTCACCATGTCGCCGATCGAGATCACGCCCACCACCTGGTCCCCATCCATCACGGGCAGATGCCGGATGCGATGCTCGGTCATCAACCGCATGCACTCTTCCACGTTGTCCTGCGGGGACACCACGATCACCAGGCTGGTCATGATCTCGCGCACCTGGGTGCGTTTCGACGAGCGGTCTTTCAGGATCACCTTACGCGCGTAATCCCGCTCGGAAATGATGCCATCGAGCCGGCCCTCGGAGATCACCAGCAGCGCCCCCACGCCTTTGTCTGACATCTTTTGGATGGCCTCAAACACCATCGCGGTCGGCTCCACCGACCACACGTGCCGGCCTTTCCACTTCAACACCGACTCAATCGTATCCACCGGTTTCATGGGATTGCCCCCCGCCGTAATTCTAGTCCTAATGTCCGCGCGGCTCAATGGCCCCATTATATGGACGACGCGCCAGCGCGAAATATATCAGAAACGTGTCCGGCGGAAGCAGTTCGCCTGACGGCAAAGCTAAGCGCGACCATCTCAGCGAGTTAGGCCCGGCCAGGTTGCCGCCAGGGAGTTTCGGCCGCGTCGTGACTGCCACCGAGGCAGGCCGTGAAACATTCTAGGATGCGCCAACGCGGCGAAGAGAATTTCAGACTGTTGAGACCCAGAGCATCGACGCCCGTTTGATACGCGCGGGTCGGGCTTGAAGGCCTTGACTAGATCAGCACTCAGCGTCCGGTCGAAAACTCCATTGCGTCCGGAATTGCGAATCCCGGACTCCATCATCTTCGGCGTCATGTTGGAAAGCAGAACCAGCCGGATGTCCGCGCCCTTTAGCGAGCGCAAGGCCTCCGGCACGTCGGGCCGGCTTGAAATCATCTTTCGCATCGGTTTGAGATGCCGAATGTGCGTTCCTGGTCGCAAGTGAAGGCCGGGCTCTCCAGTGAAAACAAGTAACAATAAATTCACATTTTCAGACTCGACAATTCTTTCTGTTCACGCGTCATAGCTGGTGTAAATCAAACTTTGGAGGTTTAGTGAAACCGTTCGTTCTGTGTTTGCTCTCTCTATCTATGATGCATTTAGTCTCGGCTCAGACGGCTCCGACCCTGGAGGCGGTCGGCTACACAGCTCCGTCGGCGCCCTTGCCCGTAGCGCCTGGACAAGTGTTGACGTTGTTTGTTCGAGGCGTCCCGCCGCTGCCGGACGGCAGCATGCGAACTAGCCAGGCCACCGCGGTCCCGTTGCCAACTGTTCTCGCTGGACTCTCGGCGCACATCGTTCAGACGCGAACCAATCTTCCGTTGTTTGCGGTGCGCCAGGAGAGTGATTGCCCCGGAGACCAGTCGAACTCTGCCTGTTTACTCACTTCGCTCCGGGTGCAAATGCCTTTCGATCTTCAATTGTTCGCGGATCTCGTGCTTGAAGTGGACGGTACAGCCAGCCGTACGTTTTCTCTGACGGCGATCAGCGATAACGCCCACGTGTTGACGACCTGCGACCTCACTTGGGATACGAATTGGGCGCACTCTTGCAGCCGCGTACTTTTCCATGGCGATGGCAGCCAAATTACCGAAAAGGCGCCCGCAAGGCCTGGCGAAACGATTGTAGTCTATGTTTGGGGGCTGGGTCCGACCTCCCCGAGCGTGCTTGCCGGAGAAATCTCACCGCAAGGCGTCGTACTGAAGCAATTTCCAGGAACGCCCGGCGTGCGTGCCAGATTCCTCGACGGCCCATTAGTGAGTCTCACGGCCCGGCCCCCGTTCTTTTCGCAGGAGGATGCTGCCGGCCCGGGCAGCCCGGTCGAATTTTCCGGATTGACTCCCGGCCAGGTCGGCCTATACCAGCTCAACATTCCAGTTCCCCAATCGTTCACGGCCTCGACGCGGTGCGGAGATACGATTGTGGGCGACCCGGTGTTTCAGGGGCAGCCGCTTCCCGCTAACGCAATCCTGCGGATCACGACAATCTTCGTGGGCACCGAGGAAGTGGGGTTCTGTCTCCAGCCCTAAGCAATCACCGGACGCATTCACGATCCTTTTACAGCATGTGGACAGTCTGCCATCCGCGCGCCGCATCACAACCAGCATGTATTCGAAAACATGCAAACGCAAAATCATTGCTGGCGCGCTTGTGGCAGGCCATCCTTTTCACGCTGTGCTGCGGTCTCCTGCAGGCGCACAGTAGCGGTCCGGATCCGCGCTACTCCGGCGCGCCCGGCGATAACTTAGGCTCCTGCGCTTTCTGCCACCGGGGCCAGGATATTAATTCCGGCAAGGGAGCCGTCAAGATCGTGCTGGCGAGCGGAAACTCGTATACGCCGGGCGTCACGCAACACATCATGGTTCAAGTCTCCGATCCTCAGCAGCGCCGCTGGGGATTCCAAATGTCAGCCCGTTTGAAGAGCGACCAGGTGAAGGGCCAGGCCGGCGACTTCACGCCCACGGATGGCTTCACGCAAGTCATCTGCGACAACTTCCGGACGAAGCCATGTTCGGCCGACGCGCTGGTGCAGTTCATCGAACACACCGCGGCTGGTACGCATTTCGGCGATGCGGGCGGCGCAACCTTCGAGTTCGACTGGACGCCTCCAGCGACCGACTCCGGCAACATCGTTTTCTACGTCGCTGCCAACGCCGCCAATGGCGACGGCAATCTGACCGGCGACCATATCTACACCACCAGTCTCGAGATCGCGCCCAACACACCGCCGGCTCCGCCCGCCACGATTCCGGCAACCAAGTACTCGCAGCACAATCTCGTATCTGACATTCAGGACGTGGCTGACCAGACTGATCCGAAGTTGATCAATCCCTGGGGCATCGCTTTGAACGGCAGCGGAGCGTTCTGGGTTTCGAACAATCGCACAGGCACCAGCACGCTATACAACGGGGCCGGCCAGCCGTTTCCTGTCGACGGCCCGCTGGTGGTCAACATTCCGCCGGGCAGCGCGGACGGCAGCGCTCCGGCTCCAACCGGGCAAGTCTTCAACAACACGACGGCGTTCGAACTTAGCCCGGGCAATCCAGCGATGTTTCTCTTCGCCACGCAGTCCGGCACGATCTCGGGCTGGAACGCCGCGGTGGACGCGGGTAACGCGAAAATCATGATTGACCGATCCGGCTCGGGCGCCGTGTACAAGGGCCTCGCGTTGGGATCGAACGACTCCGGGCCGCTGCTGTACGCGGCCAATTTTGCAGCCGCAACCATCGACGTGTTCGACGGCGCCTTTCAGCCCACGACGGTTTCGGGCGGCTTTGCCGATTCCAATCTTCCTGCCGGCTTCGCGCCGTTCAACATTCGGAGAATCGGCCGCAAGCTGTACGTCACCTACGCTCTGCAGGACGACGCCAAGCAAAAGGACCTGCCCGGCGACGGAAACGGCCTGATCGACATCTTCGACATGAATGGAAACCTGATCCAGAGATTGGTGTCCAACGGCAAGCTGAATTCCCCGTGGGGCATTGGGCTGGCGCCCGATTTCTTCGGCGACTATAGCAACACCTTGCTGGTTGGAAATTTTGGCGACGGCACCATCAACGCCTTCGATCCTTTCACCGGCGACTACCTGGGCACGCTGCAGGACGGCGATGGAAACGCGATTGTCAATCCTGGGCTGCGGGCGCTGCGGTTCGGCAACGGTCACGATGGCGGCGATGCGGATACGCTGTATTTCACCTCAGGCGTTGCGAACGGGGGCAACGTGGAGGATCACGGACTGCTTGGCGCGATCCAGGTTGCGCAATAGCGCGCACAGAAGCTCGCGCAGAATTTCTTCCCTCGGGCTCCGGAGATCGCTTCCGGAGCCTACTTTTTTGGATGCGCCCCATTTACCATCCTTTTACAACATGTGGACAGTCATCGCATGCGCCCTCACATCCAATGAAGTGTTGCACAGCCGGAATCGTTCCTGAACAAAGCCGGCTCCAAATCACACGTAACGAAAAGGAAGAACTGAATGAAACTTGTTTGCTCAATGCTTTTTATGGGGCTTTTTGCCTCGGCCACCTTTGCCCAGGACGCGTCCGTCGTGCGCTGGAAGCAAATTGTCGGGGTGGCAACCGCTCCCGGCGTGGACAACCCGGTAGCTTCGTCTGTCGACAACGTTGGCGTCACCAACGCCATTCATGCCGGCGCAGGGCCGTGGACCGCGAGCAGCGGTAATGCTCGCGTGGACTTGATCAACGGAACAGTCAGCTTCAGCGTCAGCGGTCTGGTCATGAACGGCGGTGATTTCACCGGTACACCGGGCGCCGTTCAGAAGGTAGTTGGTACGCTGGTGTGCAATTCCGGCACCAAGGACGTCATCGTCGCGAAGGACACGCCGCCGACCCCCATCACAGCACAGGGCGATGCCGATTTTTCGGGTCAGTTCACGACCAGCCTTCCGCCGTCGTGCGTCAACCCGCTGTTTCTCATTCGTGTGCCCGCGCGGCCGCTGGATCGCCACCGGCGCAGTACGTACAACCAGCGCCCAATAGAGGCGGCAAATTGTTGGATTCCATAGGGCGGGGCCGTGTGGCCTCGCCTTGTTTTTTGTTGAACTGGCGGGCAGCGTCGAGCGTATAGATCTACATGCTGCAAGACCTGCGTCTCGCTGTGCGCCGCCTCGCGAAGACCCCCGCCTTCACCGCCGTGACCGTCCTGACGCTGGCGCTCGCCATCGGCGCCAACACTACCACCTTCAGCGCGCTGAATCAATTCTTGCTGCGCCCGCTGCCCGTGGAGCGTCCCAAGGAACTGGTCTTTCTGAATAACGGGGACCGCGGCGTCTCGCAATCCTATCCGGATTACGTTGACTTCCACGATCGCAACCGCACGTTTTCCGGCTTGATCGCCTACCGTATAGCGCCGGTCGCTTTGAACCAGGGCGGAAGAAACGCGCACCTGTGGGGTAACGAAGCCAGTGGAAACTATTTCGACGTGCTGGGTGTGCACGCGATGCTGGGCCGCACTTTCACGCCCGACGATGACCGGCGCGGATCACCTCATCCCGTTATCGTACTCAGCTACGCCACCTGGCAGAGCCACTTCGGCGGCGACCCCAACGTCGTCGGCAGAACGGCCAAGCTCAACGGTCTGGACTACACCATCCTTGGTGTCATGCCGAAGAGTTTCTTCGGAACCGAGGTTCTCCTGGCGCCCGAGTTCTGGGTCCCCCTGGCGATGGAGCCGCAGATCGAGATCGCATAACGCATGGCTCGACCGCCGCGGCACTCACAACATCTGGGTCACCGGACGCCTCAAGCCGGGTGTCAGCACGCGCCAGGCTGAATCAGACTTGAACGCCATCGCCGCCGCGCTCGGCCGCGAGCACCGCGAAGACGAAGGCCTGCGCATCACCCTCGCTCCTCCCGGCCTGGTCGGTTCATTCCTGCGCGGACCGGTGTTGGGATTCGCTTCCGTGCTGGTAGCGGTTGCTGGCCTGGTGCTGCTGATCGCCTGCGTGAACATCGCCGGCATGCTGCTGGCGCGCGCCACCGTGCGGCGCAAAGAAATCTCGATTTGCCTGGCGATTGGCGCGCCGCGCCGAAGAATCATCCGTCAACTGCTCACCGAAAGCCTGATGCTGTCGGTTGCCGGCGCCGCCGGAGGCGTCCTGCTGGCTGTGTGGATTCTCAAAATCCTCGGCGCGATCCGCTTCCCCATCGACGTTCCCGCCATGACGTCGCTTCCATTCGACTATCGTGTGCTTCTGTTTACGCTCGCGGCCTGTGTGCTGACCACGATTCTGTTTGGACTTGCGCCCGCCATCCAATCCGCGCGCGTCGATCTTTTGCCCGCTCTGAAAAACCAGGTGTCCGAGCGATTCCGCCGCGTGCAGGTGCGCGACTTGCTGGTCGGCGCGCAGGTAATGCTCTCGGTCATCTTGGTGGTTGGAACGGTGCTGGTGGTTCGCAGCCTGCAGCGGGCCATCACTATCGATGTCGGGTTCAATCCGCGCCATGCGGTTGCAGTCGCATTCGACGTCGCGCTGAACGGCTACACCGAAGAGCGCGGCCGGGCTTTCGAACACCGTCTGATGGACCAGCTCACTACGTCTCCCGGGCGCGGAATCCGTCGCGATGAGCAATTGGCTGCCTCTGGGCATCGGCCAATCCAACACCAGCGTCTTTGGCGAAGGCAAACCGATACCGAAGACGCCCGATGTACTGCACACCTACTACTACAACGTCAGTCCAGGTTATTTTCGGACCATGCAGACGCGGCTGATCGCCGGCCGCGATTTCGATCAGCACGATACCGCGGATTCGACACGCGTCGCCGTCGTGAACGAGACCTTCGCGCGCCGCATGTTTCCCGGCGAGAACGCGCTCGGCAAGCGCTTCAACACCGGTGGCGACTCGCCCATGGTCCAGATCGTCGGGATCGCCCAGGATGGCAAATATCAATCGCTGAACGACAACGGTGAGCTGGCGTTGTTTTGGCCGCGCTCGCAGCGATACGACTCCACCATGACCGTCGTCGTCCGGTCTTCCTTACCGGAAGAAGGAGTGCTCAAGCGTGTCGAGCAGATCGTCAACTCACTCGACCCTACGCTGCCGTTTTTCCAGGCCGACACGCTGGAGGATCACATGAGCTTGCCGTTGTTGCCCGCACGCATCGCAGCCGCCATGCTGGGTGCGTTCGGCGTGCTCGCCGTGATGCTGGCCGCGACCGGCGTATACGGGATGCTGGCCTACGCGATCTCGCGGCGCTCCCGCGAAATCGGGATTCGCGTCGCCGTGGGCGCCACCAAAGGGAATATCTTGACGCTGGTGCTTCGGCGCGCCACGCTAATCGTCGGCATCGCGAGCATCGCCGGCGTAGCCCTGGCTGTCGGACTCGGTGGATTCTTCACGCCCATTCTCTACGGAGTGAGCCCGCGCGATCCGGCGACCTACGCGCTGGCGCTCGGTCTCATGGCTGCCATCGGCCTGATCGCCTGCCTGGTGCCCGCCCGCCGCGCGCTGCGCATCGACCCGGCGGTCGCCCTGCGCGACGAATGATCAGCGCTTCGCAACCGCTTCTTCCTTGCGGGGCGCGAGACTCCGCTCGTACTCGATGGGATCACCGAAGCCCTCCACCTTGACTCCCAACTTGCGGAAAACATCCATCGCCACCAGCCGGCGATGCGAGTTGAACGTGATCACATGCGCGAACATGCCGCCGAAAGTGAACGTCTCGGGCGGCTCGCACAGCGCGTCGACGAACGTATCGCTCCACGCTCCGCGCTTCCGCACGTCTGCAAGGATTTTCTTGAACTCCGCGTCCGTCTTTTCGAATCGAGCACGGAGCGAGGCGGGCGTACGGTTCTCTGGCGGGCTATCGAACGATGGCATGCCGCCTCCACTCAACGCCGCCGTCCACACCTCTATGGTCTGCACCATGCGCTCCAATACTTCGCGCAGATTGCGGTCCGCGTTCTCCCACGGAAAAATCCTTGCCATGCCGTTCAGCGGCCGGTCCAGTTGTTCGTCCGTCAATTTCTTGGCATGTTCCAGCAGCCGGGCAGTGTGCCACGAATCGCTGCCTGCGAATAGATCGAATAGGTCCATATTTTCCAACTCTCCTTTTTCTGAGCCGGAACCCGGCGCCGAGAAGTGAAACCCATTTGGCGCGGCGAGATGATAGTACGTCGCTCCCATCCTTCGGTACAAGCTGGGCGACACCCCGAACGCTCTACCAAATGCCCGTGTGAAAGCTTCGAGCGACCCGTAGTTGGCGTCGAGGGCGATCTCCGTCACCGACAGCTTGCTGCGTCCGAGTTGCCACGCCGCGCGCTCCAGCAGAAAGCGCCGCCGCATCTCAGCCGGGGTCTCGGCGATCAGCGCTTGAAACAGCCGGAAAAAACTGCTCCGGCTGCAATACGCCGCCCGCGCCAGATCGCTCGCCTCCACTTCGCGGTCGAGAGAATCCAGCACGATCGCCGAAAGCCGCTCTGCCTGACCTTGGGTGTCCATTCGTTCAGTTCCTGGCTCACATGAAATTTACCAGCATATACCTGACTGCGCCTGATCGCGCGTCTCATTCTTGCGGGCGCCGCGCCGGGAGTCAAATGATCAATCGCACTCCGCCCAGTTCGGCGATATTGTGCGGGAAGCGATCTCCCGGCGTGCCGATGAACATGTAGTTCTTCGGGATTCCCAGGCGTTGCGAGAGCAGTGAACTACTCTTAAGTTGTTGGTGTGTTCGTTTTGGAGCACATAGGATGCGGCCGGATTGAGCGCTGCCAGGTCGTCGCCCCGCGTGAAGTAATCACCTGCAAGCTTCGGATCTGTTCGATCCGGCTTAGAATCCGCTGGTTCAGGTTTCGGCTGATTCCGCTCACCGCAGCAACGAACGCCCGAATCGCTACCAGCGCGGACTGCAGAATCTGAACGCGCAGAATCATCCCCGCAACTCCCAAGACCGTGATTCCGAAGTACACACCAAACACGGGCATGCAATTCGGATTCAGCACCAGATTCCCAACCAGCGCCGCGACGACTCCGGCGAGTCCTGCGATCACCGCAGCCCAGCTCGCCCTTATGTCCCGCGGCAACCGCTTCCGTTTCAGCTTCAGCAGAATGTTGCCGACCAGTGATTGGTTCGCCGGCGGCGATTTTCTCTTAGCAGGAACTGCGGCAGGCACCGGTCGAGGCTCATCCTGCGGACCAGCCCTATGACGCCGACATAGCTGGTGAGCACTGCGCCTGAAAGCACCAGCGTCGCATCCAGACTCACCGCCTGCTGCAGCCACCTTCCCGCCGCAATGGCGCCCATCTGCGCCAGCAGGTCGTTCTCATGCGACCCGATTCCGCCCAGCGGCACCAGCCCGAGCGCCAGCACGCTGATCAGCGGATTGAAGATCGCTACGGCAATCCACATCTTGCGCAAAGTCTTTGGAAATACGCCGGGCTGTTGTTCTTCGATAAAGTTAGCCGAACTCTCAAACCCGCTGATTCCCAGCATGGCGACCGAGAATCCGAAAAAGATCGCGCGTGCCGCTCCGCCCGGCGGCAAAAGATACCAGTTCGCCTGAAGGATCGACGGATCGCGGATCACTGGCGCGGCGCACGTGACCGCGAGCACCGATAGCGTTGCAAGATGGGTGAGAAAGATGCCCAGCGCTACGTTGGAGGATTCCACGATGCCCAGCAGATTGAGCCCGGCAAACAGGCCGAGCAAACCCACGGTAGCCAGCATCACATTAAAGCCGGCACGAAATTCCTAGCATAGTGCATTGCTTCATTGGCGCTGATCACCGCAGTGGCGACATACGAAAGGATGGTGAAACAAGCCGCCACGGAGGCTTTCGCCTTGGTCGTGGTGTTGAGCAACACGTTGTAAGCGCCGCCATTCAAGGGGAGCGCCGATCCGACTTCGGCATAAACGCTCCGGAACAGATACAGCACGGCAGCCACCAATGCGTGCGCCACGGGCGCGTATGGTCCCGCGTAGATCGCGCACAAGGCCGCTACGTAGAGCGTGCTGGACGTGATATCGTTGTCGCAGATTGCGGTCGCACGCCACTCGCCCAGCTTGCCAAAAGGCCCAGTATCGAGGGGCCGCAAGCCGATCGGCGATTCGTCCAGAGCGTCGATCTTCCCGGCCGTTCCCCAGCCGGCGAACTCCAGCCGCGAAAATCGCGAGCGTGGATGGCTGTTCGGGTGGGCGTCAGCAAGAGGCAGTGGCTGTTTGGCCAAGCTCATCCTTTTGTCCAACCTGGACGCTGGGCGATGCCGATCACTAGCTGGCAGTCTAACACCCCACAAATCGCACCCACGCGACCCCGCCTGAAATCGGCTGTCCCTCCGGTCATGGTCGAGGAATTCAAATAGCTCTGTATGGCATTCTGGCATCCGGAGCGGCTCCTTCCAGAGGGCACTTCCCGGAGACGGGGCGGTAGCTCGCCCGCCCGTGGTATCCGAGAACGGATGTTCGACCAGGCTCTCAGGATTCTGTTCGATGCCCCCTAGTCAGGATAATCGCGGGACCATCGTTCTCTGGAGCCGCTTTCAAGGGATATCAACAGCAGGATCATATTGCGGAAGCGTGCAAGCACCGCCGGTCACTGTATTGGCGAGTCAATGGGGGCCGATCGTAAACAAGGTTGAGTTGGACGGGATGCCGTTTATGGTCACAACCAGTGCATAGTCCTTGGGCGGCAAGTTTGGCACGCGGAAATTTGCTTGTGCAAGAGCAGGATAGCCGGGGGCCAAACCGAGATAGAGCACCTCCACCGGTTGACCGTCAAGGGTGATCGAATAGGGGTACTGGGCGCGCGCCAGAGGCTCGGCGGAAGGCGCGGCGGCTCCGGTGCTGACGGGTTGATCGGGCAAGCCGATACCTGAAAGATACAGCAGTTCGATGTCATCGCCGGCAGCCGGGGCGGAGGCGGTATTCACCTGTCCGTCCGCGTTCACCGCTACCGCGCGGGTGCCGTCGAACACCAGGATGCCGGGGTTCGCCGGGATGACGGAGAAACGGGCCAGACCGGGAGCCGAGCCGTTGACGGTGATTACCGCCGTGGCCGGACCGGTCTGCGTTTCGTAGGGAATTTGCCCGTTTATCTGGTTGGCGTTCATAGAATACAGCGGCGCCAGAACACCGTTGATGGTGACGGTGACCCCGTTGAGAGCGTTTGGCCAGGGAGGGGCGCCCGCTGAATCTTGGCCGGTCAGTGTGAAATTGCAGTAGATGGAGAAGAGCGATCCCGGAGAGAGCCGGGGATCTCCGGAAGCGCCGTGCAAAAGGCCGGCCACCTGTGGAGCCGAGCCCCCTCGCGGCGTCAGCTTTCGGATGCGGTAGTTGTAGGTATCGGCAACGTAGAGGTTGCCTTGTTTGTCGGCCGCTATCCCCGGCACGCCCAGAAGGCTGGAATTGTTGAAGTAAAACGACCCGAAGTTAGCGCTTTTTCCATCGCCCTCGAATCCATACACTCCCGTGCCGGCGACCGTCTCAATAATGCCGTTCGTGTAAATTGCCCGGATCCGGTAGTTGCCGGCGTCAACCACGTAAAGAGTGCCCTCCGAATCGAGCGCCAAGCCTTGCGGTCCATTCAACTGCGCGCTCACTGCGGGACCGTTGTCGCCCGAAAATCCCGCTCTGCCGGTGCCCGCGTACACGGTGACGACGCCAAGCGGAGTTACCTTGAATATCACATTCTGTTCGTTATCGCTGACGAACAAGTTGTTCTTCCCATCGTTCAGGATGGCAGCGGTGTTGCTAGAGAACTTGGAGAACGGAGCCGCGCCGGCGAATGAGGTGGAGACAGCAACGACGTTGTTTCCGTCGAAACGCGACAGTGTGTTGGAATTGATCACCGTAATGCGGTCAACCGTGTCGAGTGCCAGGCCGTTCGAACCGAAGAATGAGTTCTTGAGTCCGTCAACCAGAGTGGAAATATTCCCATTGGAAATCTTCCGAATCTTTCTGGAAGCGAAATTCGGCTCGCTAAGATAGATATTGCTGAGCGTATCGAATGCAATGGCGGTGGGTGCGTTGATCTGCGCCAGCAGCGCGGAAGCTCCATCGCCTGAGTCTCCCGCGGTGTTCGTTCCGGCAAGGACTGCGGCCTCGGAACCCGAGATTTGCCACAACCGTTCGGCAGTGGCGAAAAGCAACTTCCCGGAAGAGTCCAATACCACGGGACCCGGCTTCCCGATGGCGAGATCCGCGGCGTGGCCGCTCGTTTGCGTCACTGTGGAAGAGTCTTTGCCGGTCAGGGTTGTAATCGTATAGCGCGAGCCACCGCCCGATCCAACCGGCAAAACCGCAAGTTGCACCGGCACGGTCACCGATTTGTTGAACGACTGAGGGCTTGAGATCTTGAATGAACCGTTATAGACGCCGGGAGCCAGATCTTTCGACGAGATGGCTAAATCGCTCACGTTCGGCGAGGTTCCGGATAGATTCGACATGCTGAACCAGGGCGCGTCCGGCGCCCCGATTGTGTACGGCAGGGCCCACTTTTCGTCCTCGGCGGCCAGGATACTCAACCTTTCGGAAAACGCCGCGCCTTGCTCCACCGTAATGCGGATCAGCGCAGATGGCTTGGCGATGCTCGGTGTGATGGTGGCGGCCGTAGGGTTCCAGGAATCCCCTCCATCCGTGGACCGATACAAGTTGGTGTTTGCATTCGATCCGCCGTAGATGGTCAAACGCGCTTTGGGATCAGCAGCGGTGAAATAATACGTGGCGTTCCCGATTTTGCTGACATCTTTCCAAGTCGTCCCGTCCGTACTGCGCTCAAAACCGGAAACCGCCCCCGTGGCGTAGAGAGGACCGGGCGTACCGTTGTCCAGCCGGCGTAAGCTGGTGAGCCCGTTCTTTTGATCATTGGCGAAGGTAACTCCGGAGTCGGTGCTGCGATAGACCCCGCTATAGAGCGTGACGGTGCTGACGTCGACGAAGACCGTATTTGGATCGGGATAAGGAATGCCGAGGCCGTTCACGATGATCGGCAAGCCGGGTGGAATCGGCGGCGCGCCCGCCTGCTTCCAAGAGTGGCCCTCATCGCTCGAGGCATACACGTTCAGTGTGGCGGAACCGACCATGTACATTTTCAATGGATTCTGGTCGGAGACCTGGAACAAGCCTGTCGTCGGAAGAGTTCCGAGGAGTGTCCAGGATTCAGCCTTATCGGAAGACTTATAAAGCTGGTTCCCCACTGTGAGGTAGAGCGCCGGAGCCGGTCCGCGCGTGAGTTGAACAGCGCCAGGGTTGGGGGAATCGGGCAAACCCTGCACCGCGGAACGCCACGTCTTCCCATTGTCCACGCTCTTTAAGAAACCGCCGGCGTCGGCGGTCGTACTGAGAAACAAAGTGGAATCGGAGTTCCGGTCGATGGCAAAGAAGTTAACGGCCGGTTGTGGCATCCCGGCTTCCGCGATGTAAACCGGAACCCAGGTTGAGCCAAGATCGTCGCTGCGGATCAACGAACTATTGGTCCCGCTGGTCAGTCCCCACAGCACGCGGCTCGGGGTTCCGGGCGTCGCAAGAACCAGGGGCTGGAAGCTCTGCTGCGAAAATCCAAGTGTCGCAACAAGGAGAACAAGGCTAAGGAGTCGCATTGAGGATAGGTTCATTCTATGCCAGACTCGCTAGGATTGCTGTGTGGGTTGCGTAGCTTGGCCTCGCGAATCTGGCGACAAGGCTCGCGCCCTTGGCGGCCTTGCAGTTCTTCAGCGGCCATCGTCGAAGCACCGCGAGACCGGCCCAGGAGCTGACGAGCCACCAGAAGCAAGCTGGCATCAAGATGGTCGCCCTTATGCCCCCTGGCTGTCGGTCGCCCGTGTCAAGCCCCATTCTTAGGGTGTACTTAGCAGGAGACGAGCGGACAAACCCGCGCTGTTTGCTTGATGCGAGAACTCCGGTAGGCCACCCGCGTTCCGCAGGGTACGATGAATTGCGGAGGTGTTGAACGCAATCCACGATCGAGCGCGAGAAGCTGCTTCGAGGTTTCCGTCTTTCGGAATGGACCATCCATCCCGATGACGGCTCCGTCGTTTCCAATGACCAGTCCCATCGTCTCGAACCTCAGTTGATGGAGTTGCTCGTCTTTCTCTGCTCTCGCGCCGGCCAGGTGGTTCCAAAGCAGGAGGTGCTCGATGCAGTCTGGGGTGGCCGCTTCGTGAGCGACGAAACGGTGAAGGGCAGCTTCTATCAATTGCGCAAGTTGCTGGGCGACAACCCGCGCGAGCCGCGCTTCATTGAAACGCTGCCGAAGCGTGGATATCGCGTGCTGGTCGAGCCGGTGCTTTTGGATCGCGAGCCGGAATCCGCGGAATGCGAGTCGCTCTATCAAAAGGGCCGCGCCGCTCTGTCCGAGCAGCCCAGCGCTGCATCGCTCAAGCAGGCCCGGCTGTATTTCGAGCGCGCCACGCAATCGTATCCCACGCATGCCGCTGCGTTCGCGGCGCTCGCTCGCACCTACATTTTGATGGTTAGCTTGGGGCTAGGCCCAGGCAGTGAGTTGCTGCCGCGCGCCAAGGCGTCTGCCTCACGGGCTCAGGAACTGGATCCCAAGCTCGCCGAAGCTCACTTCGCGCAAGGCGTCGTGCAATTCGTTCACGATCACGCCTTCGCCGCCGCCGAGAACGCGTTCCGCTTGGCCATTCAACTCCAGCCCGATGATCCGCTCACGCACAACTGGTACGCTCGCCTTCTGTCTGCGCAAGGCCGACACGACGAGGCGATCGCCGAAGCGCGGCGCGCTATCACAGCCGACCCGCTCTCGTTAGCCGCGCGTCGCGACCTCCTCGACTTCCTGCTCGCCGCCCGCCGCTATGAAGAGACGATCGCCGAGGCGCATCAATTGTTCGACATGAATCCCAACGCGCCCGACGTGCACTTAGGCCTAGTGTGGGTCTATCACTTGCAGAAGCAGGATCGCCTCGCCTTCGAAGAATTCGTCGCTGGCCTTCAATTGTTGGGTATCGCCTCGCAATGGATCGAGCAGGCGCGCGCTACCCTCGCGAGCGAGGGTCTGGCGGGCATTCTCCGCGCATGGATCCAGATGCTCGAGCAGCAGGCTGCCATGGGACAGAAGACTCAGATCGACCTGCTGGTCTTGAACGCGCTGCTGGGCAACAACGACCGCTGCTTCGAACTCCTCGATTTGTTTTGCAACCAGGATCATCCCTACGTACTGTCGCTCGCGGCGTCGCCCATCTTCGACGGCCTGCGTTCCGACTCGCGCTACCCGTCGTTCATCAACCGGCTCGGACTCCAACCGCCCGCGTAACTCGGGACCCCAACCTTTTCCCAACCGCCAAGCCACCTCGCGCCTGACCTGATTTCGCGACCGTCAACCCTATACTGATCGCGGAGGAAAACAACTATGCACAGCTTTCTGGCTCGCACGCTTCAAACTTTCAAAGCCGGCCTGCTCGGGCTCGGCATCGCGCTGCTCGCGGGGGGCGTCTGGGGAGGCTTGTACGTCATCAATCTCAGGACCACCCCGCGCGTTGCCTGGTCCGTGATCCCTATGGCGCTCTACTTGTGGGCGATGTGGAAGTATCTCGGCGGCAAAGGCTGGCCCCGCAGCACGTCCGAATCGCGACGCGAGTTGTTGCGCTCACGCCCGGTCTCGCTCCGCACGTTCGGCTGGTCTTTGCTCGCCGGCGCGCTGTCCATCGTGTCGCTCGCCGGACTCTGGATCGTTCTGTTCCAACTCGTAAAGATGCCCGGCAACGTTCTTCCCGATCCGTCCCAGTATCCGATCCTCACGATGGCGTTGTTCGCTGTCATGGGATCGCTGGTTTCGCCGCTTTCCGAAGAAGCCGGTCTGCGTGGCTACTGCCAGACGATGCTGGAGCGCGAGTACCGTGGCCCGGTCGCGGTCGCGATCTCATCGGTGTTTTTCGCGTTCGGTCATGTGAACCACGGACTGTTGTGGCCGAAGCTCCTGGTCTACTTTCTCGCGGGCCTGATGTTCGGCACGATCGCCTATCTCACGAAGTCGATTCTGCCCGGGATTCCTGTCCACATCCTCGGCGATCTGACATTCTTCATCATGGTCTGGCCCTACGACACGGCGCGGCGTCTGGTGTGGGAAAGCGGCGCTGACACCTGGTTCTGGATTCACGTCGCGCAAGCGATTGTCTTCGCGGTTCTCGCTCTGCTAGCCTATGGGCGCCTGACCGCCTCACTCGATGCGTCCGTCGCGCATGCGCACGATGCGGTGCCCGTAAGCGGCAGCCTCGGGATTGTGGGTAATCATTAGAATGGTCTGGCCGAGCCGGTCGTTCAGGCCGCGCAGGATACCGAGCACCGCGTTCGAATTTTCGGTGTCGAGATTCCCGGTGGGTTCGTCCGCCAGCAAAATGGAGGGATGGTTCACGATAGCCCGCGCGATTGCGACACGCTGCTGTTCGCCACCTGAAAGCGCTCGCGGCTTGTGATCGAGCCGTCCGGCGATCCCGAGCAGCTTCAGCGCTTTTTCGAACTGCGGGTCCAGCGGCCCGTCCTTGTGCGCGATATGCCGCGCTATCTCGATGTTGTCGCGCGCGGTCAAGGTCGGAAGCAGATTGTATTTCTGAAAAACGAATCCGACGCACGTCTTGCGAAGCTCAGTGCGCTCCGCGTCTGTCATGCCCAGCAGATCCTGACCGGCAATATGCACGGTGCCGGACGTGGGCGGCGTCAGTCCGCCGATGATGTGAAACAACGTAGACTTGCCCGAGCCCGAAGGCCCGATGATCGAAACGAATTCGCCACGTGCAACGTCCAGATCCACGCCGCGCAGCGCCTGCACTTCCACTTCGCCGACGCGATAAATCTTGCGGAGTTCGCGGATGCGGATGATCGGCTCGTCACTCATAGGCGAGCGCTTCGATGGCATCCTGGCGCGCAGCCTTGAGTCCGGGATACACGGCGCCGAGCAGCGCACCAACCAGCGCGATCGCCGCGGTTCTCAGCCACCAATCATACGCGATGGCCTGAACCAACGAGCCAAATTTCAGTTCGGCGATCAACGCCCGAGTGCCGTACGCCAGCGCGATGCCCAGGATCGAGCCGGCAATCGCCAGCAACGTGGTCTCGCGAAGCACTACGTTCAGAATGAAACCGGGCGACGCTCCCAGCGCTTTCAGAATGCCAATCTCGCGCGTGCGCTCCAGCACCGCCGTATACATGGACAAAAACACGACCAGGAAGCCGACCAGCACCCCCAGCGCAATGACTACGTAGATGAATTCAGTCAGCATCGGAACGTGCGCGGGAGAAAACAGCGTCACGTAATCTTCCATCGAGTAGATCTTGTACTCCTTGAGCCTGGCGCTCAAATCGGTAATGGCCGAGTTGATGGATGTTTGGTTGTCCACTTTCACATACGCCATCGTAATCTTGCCGGTGTTGGCGGTGAGGTCTTGCAGCGTAGCGAGCGGGACCACCAGGCGCGCCAGCATGCCGGGCACATAGATGCCCGAAACGCGCCAGGGCCGGTTCAAGAGTTGGATATGGTCGCCGACGTGG
Organism: Terriglobia bacterium; assembly: GCA_963792065.1. Taxonomy (GTDB): domain Bacteria; phylum Acidobacteriota; class Terriglobia; order Bryobacterales; family Bryobacteraceae; genus Palsa-89. Next base: position 1,595,903 of record CAWBUU010000001.1, on the reverse strand, counting down.
ACCCCTTTCTGCGACGCATAGTATTCATCCACCATCACGTCGTCGGGATGCTGGAATGGAGTGCCGCTTGACAGCCGGAATCCGCCGCTCATCTTGTCGAAACTCGGCAGGTCGACACCGGTGATGTAGTTGAAAAGGTCCGTTCCGTAGATGAGCACGCCGGATGCGGCGATCACATGCGGCTGCTTCTCGATCACCACTGGAACAATTCGCTCCGGCATCTGCCCGCCGGAAACGATGATCGCCCCGCTGGGCGGACGGACCAGAATGTCGGCGCCGACACCTTCGGCCCGGCGAGCCTGTTCGTTGAGCATGCCCTTGCTCAGGCCCACCAGAGTTAGGACCATCGTCACCTGAATAGCGATGGCAATCACGCTCAGCAGCGTCCGGATGGGCCGGTGCTTCAGGTTTTCAAAAACCAGCTTGTTGATCAATCTACTTGTAGGATACGACTACGCGCTGCGGCAGCGGAGAGAGCTCACGCATTTCGTTGCGCGTGAATCCCGCATTGCGAAGCATGCGATCGAGTTCGGCGAAGGTGTAAGCGTCACCACCGGACGTGCCGCCCAGCATCATCATGCTGAATGTCGCGTGCATGGGTGGAGACACGCGATCTTCATTGGGAATGAACTCGAGCGTCACCGCACGGCCGCCCGGAGCCAGCGCTACATGCACTTTCTTGAAGAGCGATTCATTGGTCGGAACATCGAAATGATGGATGAAATTGGTAATCAGCGCGATGTCGTAACCAGTCCCGAAGTCCACGTCGAAGGCGCTGCCGGGGATAGTCGAGTAACGCGACGTGGCTCCGGCCTTCTCGGCATTCTCACGCGCCACAGCCAGCACAGCTTCCCAATCGACCGCGACGATCTTGGCATTCGGATTCTGCCGCGCGATCGCGATGCCGTACAGTCCGTGACCGGCTGCGATATCGAGCACCTTCCAGCTTGCGCCGGAGCGAGCATCCAGCAGATCCGCGATCGACTGCGCCGGCATGGCCATCATCGGCGCCATGGAGCGCGCGAACTCCACCCACAGCGGGTTGTTCGGCTCTACGGTACCGCTGCCGTCCAGCAGAGTGCCGCCCTTGCGGACGATCGCGGCTATATCCTTGAAGCTGTCCGCGATATCCGGCGATCCGAGAAACGTGGCCACCGATCCCATGTACGCGGGCGACTTGCGATTCAGGAAAATCGCCGCGTTCTGAGTAAGGCCGTACTGGCCGTCCTGCTTGGTCAGGAACCCGATCACCGTCAGAAAGTCGCACAGCACTCGGGTTCCCTTTTCGGACGCTTGGATGCGCGAGGCGATGGCCTTCACGTTCGTGTTTCCCTCCGCGATCGCGGTGAACAGATCCAGCTCGATCGCTCCGCGCAACGCGGCGGTGCGCTGGTAAGCGTTCAGCGTTTCGAAAATGATCTCAGGCGACGGGGCGTGTTGGCTTTGCGGTGAGGCAGACATGGCCTAACCATGATAGCCGCTTACCAATGAATCCGCACTCCGCCGAGCAGGTTGCGCGACAGCGCCTGATAGCCGAGCACTTCTTCGTAGCGTTCGTTGATCAGATTGTCGGCGCGTAGGAATGGAGTCACGTGACTGCCGGCGTTGTAGGATGCGCTGGTGTAGATGCTCTCGAAGCCCGGATTGCGCGTCACGCCGAAGGTGAAGTCGGAATCCTGACGCTCGCCTATGAATCGCCCGCCGATGACGAACGACCAGCGTTTAGGAGTGACCGCGATCGACAGCGCGCCCGAGTTTCGTGGCCGGCGGACCAGCTCCTGGCCGATGCCGGTGGTCGACGACGTCGGCGAAGTCGACGCAGTGACGCGCGTGTAGAGTCGCATGTAACTGCCGGTGATCAGGATGTGATACGGAAGGCGTGCTTCGGCCGAGGTCTCGACGCCGCGCGCCCAACTGGCCTGCACGTTTTGCCAGGAGTCGCCCACAAACGCGATCAAGTCCGTGAACGAACTGCGAAACGCCGCGACCTCCGTACGCACCCGGCGCCCGAACCATTCCGAGACAACCGCGGCTTCGTACGTATTGGTCTCTTCGGGACGCAGAGCAGGGTTGCCGTGGAAGTAGGTAGTTTTGGAGAAGTTCTCGAGCAGACTCGGCTCCGTTACGCCGCGTCCCGCGCTTAGTCGAAGGGATGCGGACGACAGCGCGCCATGCTCGCCGAACATCAGGAAACTGGCGCCGCCGCGGCCTGAGCCGATAGTTCCAAACGCGCTGCTGTGTTCCAGCCGCGCGCCGCCGCTCAGGTAGATCCGATTGCCGAGATTCTGCTGGAGATTGAAAAACAGTCCGTGGTTGTCGCGCGATGCGCGGACATCCGACAGATCGCCCGATTGGTTCTGATAGTCGTAGCCGAACACCGCGACGCCGCCGCGATACGAGAGCGTTCCCTGATAGCCGGCGGTCTTGCGCTCGGTGATGTTGAGAGAACCGAAGGGTCCGAAGAACGCCGACGTCCGCACGTAGCGCAATCCGAAGCGCGTGGGTGGCGGAGGCGCCAGGGGATCGAACAGTTGGACGAAGTAGACGCGCGGCTGCGTGCCCGGAACGTCGCGCACCAAGGCCGCGAGCGGCTGTTCACCGAACGGCTCATCGTTGTCGTAGCGGTCGCTGAGGCGGTTGAAGCCGAACGAGAAGCGCTGCAGATAGTTCGGCCCGCGGCTGTCGTCCAGCCGCAGGGAAACGGTTGCGTTGCGAGTCTCTTCGTTCGGAAACGGATCGTCGACGCCGTAAGCCACTTGGCCGGGCGTACCGGCGTGCGCGTCGTAAATGTGAAAGACGCCGCGCACCTGGGTCGCATTCGAAATGCGGTAGCCGATGTTCGCCATGCCGGTGTTGTCGCGGTCGTAATCGTTCTGATACGCGCCCACCGTGTGCAGCTCGGACGCGCTGAGCGAATAGTCGAGGCGATTCGCCAGCCCGCCGGTTAGGCTGCTGATCCAGCGGTCGGTCTGAAAGCTGCCGCGCTCATACGAGACGGATCCGTGCGGCCGTGAGTCTTCGGGATCGCCGCGCCGCGTGAACAACTGGATGACGCCGGCCGATGCCTCGGCGCCGAACAGCGCGCTCTCGGGGCCGCGAATCACTTCCACGCGATCGATCGCGTCGCTCGCCAGGTGCTCGAGATGCAGCTCGCCGCCCGGATCATTCAGCGGAACACCGTCCAGGAGCACCAGCGTGCCGGTCCGCTCGGCGCCTCGCGTGTAGACCTGCGCAAGCGATCCAGGGCGGCCGTATTGCGAAACCTGCAGGCCGGGGACATCGCGGAAAACGTCGAACAGCATTGGGTAGTTGAGCGCGGCCAGGCGCTGACCGGTGATCACCGTCGACGCCACAGCCGACTGTTCGGGCGTCGCCTGAGTCCTCACCGCCGACACGACCACGGTTTCCACCGGCCCTGCGATGGCAAGAACGACGCGCGCGTCCGCCGACGCGGCGAGTTGCACGGTCTGCGATTCGAAGCCGGCCTTTTCGATGCGCGCATCGCATCGGTCAAGGTTCGCAAGGGTGAAGCGGCCTTCGAAGTTGGTGTAGACGGCTTGATCGCGGCACGTAACCCGAGCGCCTTGGACGGGCCGCGCGGACGGATCGAGTACGGTTCCGTGAATGTTGGTGGTTTCGCCCGCCAGGGTAGCGAGCGACAGAGACAATAGAATGATGATTCGCATCGGACGTTTCTCCCTCGAAAACGTGATTTGGTTTTGAGCGAAGAATCGGTCTCCTGACTTGCGGCCAGCCATCTTGAAGCGGCCTTCCCACTCGCGCAGTGGTCGCTTCGGCCCGGACTCATGCCGCTCACAGTTGCGGGGCAGTGGCGGATTTTCACCGCCTTCCCGTGCATTCCTCGCCGGTCAAGTTTGAAAGAACTCGTTGCTCAAAGCAACAGCAGCGAGTATAGCAATTTAGTCGTACACAAAGTAGGCGTCGTGATGGAGGTCCGCCTTCGTCAGGCGAACGGTGGCCAGCGCGTTGTTGCCTTGGAGCACCAGCACCATGTGGCGGCGATCGAGCGGGTTCGACGCGGCGAAAGCCAGCGCCTCGGTGTCGGAGGCGTGCGTCACGCCGTCGACGCGAAACGCCGCACCGTCGGAATTGAGTCCGATCTTCTCCTGCCACGCCGCCAGCGCTGAGTTGGTCTCCGGCCGGCCGACGAAGATCACGTCGTGCGCGCGTAGCTCGTCGGACGTGACTTCGAAATCCTTGCGGATCGGCACGATGCTCTCGAACCAGCCGAGATATTTCTTCTGGAGTTGCTCTGCGGCGTAGCGATTCGCGCCCGCGTCGGTGACGGTACCGTAGACCAGAATTGCGCTCGCGAGGCGGCTGCGGATGTCAGACGCGAGATACATCGGACCGCCCGGATCTTGCGGCATCACGAACTTCACGCCCGCCGCATCCAGGAACGTCTCCGCCGTAACCGGCTTGGTAGTGTGCGCAGCAAAGAAATCCTGCATCAATTGGAAGAAGCGATCGTTCCCGATCTGATGACGCAGATGATCGAGGAAGATCGCTCCCTTGTGCTCCTCAAGCGCAAAGCGCTGCATGGCATCGGGCGTCGTCGCCGCGCTCGCGGACCGATACTCCGCCCAGTGCACGTCCATCGCGCGGGAAAGATCCGTGGACTGCAGGTCGCGATAGTAGGCGGCGGATCCGGCGGTGAACCAGGTGTCGGCATCGGAGGCCGGCAGCACCCATCCGCGCCACAGCCGATCGCGCGAGAAGGACTCGCGCGCTTCGAATCTCCGAAGCGGCGGCTCACTCGCGGTGGATGGCGCAGAATCGCGCGCGCTGATCAGTCGATAACCGTTCGCGTACAGGCCGTTGTTCCCGGCGAAAGTTTCCTTCTCGAATTCCGTCGGCACCCATTCACGCTGGTTCGGCTTACCAAACTCCGCCCACACCATCATGCGCGAGGCCATGTCGGCGTTGACAACCTTCGCGTCCATCGTAGTGGCGGCCACCAGCGGCGCAGTGCGGAACGCCAGGAACCCGAACTGCTCGTCGATCTTGCCGGCATATTCGCGATACAACTCCTGCCACTTCAGATCGCGGATCGCGGGCACGTAAGGAATGTGCTCAGGCGCACCGTCGGGATCCGGCTGATCTTCCAGGCGCACCTCAAGATCCTTCGCGTTGTTGTTGCCCCAATAGAAACCTTCGGTGCCGTTGAACCAGTCGTTCTTGGAACTGCGATAGAGACGCGTCTTGTACGTCCCGAGTTCCAGCATCGCAATCTCGTTGGTCCGCGCGTCGCCGATGATCCATTCGTTCGTGTACAGCCCGTTGTTCTTGTCCTTGAGAATCTCGACCACTTTGTCGATCGAGTCGCCATACTGGATGGCTTTGCGCGCGCGATATGCGACCGGCGTTCCGCGGACGTTGAACGGGCTCTGGCGAATCGTAGTCTCAGTGAGAACGATGCCGGCGTCGTTCTGATACCAGTCGGTTCCGCTCTCGATCGCGCCGGGGTAACCCTGGATCAACATACGATGCCCGGTAGTGGGCTTGATATCGAGCATCACGTTGGTCTGCTCGGCAAGCGTGAGCGGCCACCAGGTCACGTGACCGATCACCATCCGGCCGTCGCGCGTGGCTTTGCCCGTGGCGGCGAACGCGCTGCAATGATCGGCGGGCTCAGCGCGTCGCCCGTACGCGGCGGGAGGCCGAAAGTGCAGGCCCTCGAGACCGCTCGGCGTGAACTGAAGCGCGTCTTGCAGCAGACCGAGCTCCACCGTGGTGTTTACCACCACCATGTCGGTGAGATCGATGCGCCGGCCGTCCCAGGTCGCGCCAGCGTCGGACGCGCCGTCGGCGATGCCTTTCATCTCTTCGAGAATCTCGCGGTCGAACCCGCGCAGGAACAACGCGGAGGCCGTTGTACGGGCGAAGTTCCAACTCTGCTCCTTGCCGTCGGCGAGGTTGGCTGCGCAGCGCGCCATGTACTGCACGATCTCCTTCGACATCAGGCGCCCGTGCTGGTAGCCGCGTTCGTAAGGTGCGCCTTCGATGTGCAGATAAATCCAGCCGCCGGTCGGATAACGGTACGCAGGACCATACGTAGTTACCGCCGCGGGAGCCGGCCAGGAGTCCTTCGATGAAGCCTCGTCAATGCTGACGCCGGCGAACCACGCCTTACCTTCGAAAGCGCCGCCCGGGGCTACGGTGAGCGCGATGTTGTCCTGGGCCCGAGTCGCGGTGAACCGCAGATGGACCCGCGTCCAGTTAGTCGAACCGCCAACGGATTCCGAATGAACATCGAACGGCATCGACGCCATCGACAGCGCCGCGCCCACCGCGATCGGCGTGCGGTCCAGATCGCGAACCGTCAGCTTGTCGGTGCGAATCCAACCGGTGAGTTCGTACCGCTTGCCGATCATAAGTGGAATAGGCGCGCTCAGGATGGTTGCGTCGCTCGCAGCGCGACCCGGCTCCACACGCATCGACCTGTGGTTCTGGTACTCGACCGCGGAGTCCGGCGTCGCCGCGCCCCGCACCACCGTCCAGCCCGTGTCGCTGTGTTCGAAGGTGCTCTGATACAACGGCGAGGCGGCCTGGAGAGAGGCCACAAAAGCGAGGCACGAGAATAGGACGCGCATGCATACAATTATCGTGCTTTTTCGAGAACCACGGCGGAAGTATAATCGACACACCGGTCCCAAGCCGGAGCGATCTCGCTATCACGAAACATTCAGGAGGCAACCATGACGATCCGGGTCTTGCTCGGCGCGTTGCTCGGCGGAATTGCGATGTTCGTCGGCGGCTTCATCACTCACATCCTGCTGCCGATCGCAGACAACGAAATCAAAGCGATCCCCAACGAGTTCGCCGCCATCGCGACCATCAAGACCGTCATCCCGGCGGGCGTCTACGTCTATCCCGGCATGGAAGGCGTGAATCAGAAAGACCAGGCCGCCATGCAGGCCTACCAGGAGCGCACCAAGGACTTGCCCCATGGACTCGTGGTCCTGTCGAATTCGCCCGGCGACACCTCGCCGAAGAAACTAGCGATCCAATTCCTCGGTGACTTGCTGGCCGCGTCGGTCGCTGCGGTCCTGCTCGCGATGGCATCGCTTCGCTGGTACATCGCGCGGCTCTTCTTCGTCACACTTCTTGGACTGTTCGCCGGCTTCTTGATCGACGTGCCGTTCTGGAATTGGTATGGCTTCACCAGTTCGTACGCGCTCTACGACACGCTGGATCATATGATGCGCAGCTTCTCGGGCGCATTGCTGCTGGCGGCGCTCGTCAAGCCGGGCCGGTAGATCCAGACGCTACTTCAGCAATTCCGGAAATTGTTTCTTGAGCCGCTCCAGCTTCGGAAGATCGTTGTAAACGATGTACGGATAGTCCGGATTGCGATCCAGAAAATTCTGATGCTCCGCCTCGGCCGCGTAGAAGCCCTTGAGCGGCGCTACTTGCGTCACAATCTTCTTCCCGAACAAATGCGCCGCGTCCAACTGCCGGATGTACGCCTCCGCGACGCGCTTCTGATCGTCGGTCGCGTAGAAAATCGCCGAGCGGTACTGTGTGCCGCTGTCGGGTCCCTGGCGATTGAGTTCAGTAGGATCGTGCGCCACCGAGAAAAATACTTCCAGCAGCTTGCCGTACGAGATTCGCGACGGATCGTAAGTGATCTGAACCGATTCGGCATGTCCGGTCAAGCCGGTGCTGACGATTTCGTAATGCGCCGTCAGCTTGCTGCCTCCCGCGAAGCCGGAAACAACGTCGGACACGCCCTTGAGCCGTTCGAACACCGCCTCCACGCCCCAGAAACATCCACCGGCCAGCACGGCGGTCGCCGATTGTTTGGCCGGTGCAGCAGGAACATCCACGCGTGGCGCCGGAAACTCAGCCGCGCTCAAAGCGACCGCCGTCGCTGCGAAAAGCGTAAGACACAACTGTACCCGGAACAGCATAGCAACTCCTTCCGCCAAGCTATCATGAATGCTATGTCCACCGTTTCTCCGCTCCAGCAGGAAGCCGGCCTCGTCGACCGCATCCTGACTCTGGAAAGCCAGTACCTGGTGCAGAACTACGCGCGCTATCCCATCGTTCTGCATCGCGGCAAGGGCTGCTATGTTTATGATGTCTCGGGCAAGCGCTACCTCGACTTCATCGCCGGCATCGGCGTCAACGCGCTGGGTCATTCGCATCCTCGCGTGGTAAAAACCATCCGCGAGCAGGCCGCGCTGATACTCCACACGTCCAATCTCTACTACCACGAGTATCAAGGCCCGCTGGCTGAGCGCCTGGCGAAAATCAGCGGACTCGAGCGCACCTTCTTCTGCAACTCCGGCACCGAAGCCATGGAAGGCGCGATGAAGATGATGCGCTCGCATGGCCGCAAAATCGATCCCGAAAAATACGAGATCGTCTCGCTCAACAATTCCTTTCACGGGCGGACGTTCGGCGCGCTGTCCATCACCGGCCAGGAAAAATATCGCAGGGACTTCGAGCCGATGCTGCCGGGCGCAAAATTCGTTCCGGCCAACGACATCACCGCTCTCGAGCAGGTGGTCAACGAACGAACCGCCGGAATAGTAATCGAGTGGATTCAGGGCGAAGGCGGCATCTTCCCGATGACTGACCAATACGCACGCAAAGCGCGCGAACTTGCCGACCGCTACAACGCGCTGCTGGTGTTTGACGAAATCCAGTGCGGTGTCGGCCGCACGGGAAAGTACTTCGCATATCAACTCACCGATCCGGTGGTGCTGCCCGACATCATGGTCGCCGCGAAACCCATCGCGTGCGGCATCCCGCTGGGCGTCATCGTCGCCAACCAGCGCGCCGCGCAAGCCATCGGCCCGGGCATGCATGGCTCCACGTTCGGCGGCGGACCCCTGGCCTGCCGGGTCGGCCTCGAATTCCTCGACATCCTCGATGGGCTGCTGCCGCAAATCGAGCAGACCGGCAACTACTTCCGCATGAAGCTTGATGAATTGCAGCGGAGCTTCTCGTTCATCCGTGAAGTCCGCGGCCGTGGCCTGATGATCGGCGTCGATCTCGACATCCCCGGCAAGCAGATCGTGCTCGACGCGATGCAGGACGGTCTGCTGATCAACTGCACGCACGACACTGTGCTGCGCTTCCTGCCGCCCTACATCGTCACCGAAAAAGAAATCGACCGCGCCGTCCGAATTTTGAAAAAGGCGCTGAAGACCGCCAAGAACGCCGCCAAGAGTTGAGTCTCGAACAGTGGAATGAACGTTATCGCGCCGGCGAGCAGATCTTTGCGACCCCCACGCCGCTGGTGGAAAAATTCGCCGCTTCCCTGCCCCCGGGCGACGCGCTCGACGTAGCCTGCGGTCCTGGACGCCACGCGCTGTATCTCGCCGCGCGAGGCTGGCGCGTCACCGCCGTCGACGGATCCCGCGTAGCCATCGATCTGCTGCGTGAACAGGCCCGCCGCCGGAAGCTCGCGATCGACTCCCGCGTCGCCGACCTCGAACGCGGCGAGTTCGCAATTCCCGAAGCCGCCTACGACCTGATCTGCGTTTGCTACTACCTCCAGCGCGACCTGATCCCCGCCATCCAGCGCGGCCTGCGACCCGGCGGAACCACGATCGTGATCGTGCATCTCGCCGACTCCGATCAGCCCGAAGGCACTCCCACGCGCGCCACCCCCGGCGAGCTGCGAAGGCTCTTCGACGCTTGGACTATCCTGCATTACTACGAAGGGCAGCCCAACGAGACCGGCCATCGGCACTCAGTGGCCGAACTGGTCGCCGTGAAAGGCGCGGCCGGCCCATCTGTGAAAGAATGAAGATGCTTCGATGCGCGCATTCGCAGCCCTCGCAGTGTGTACCGCCGCTCTTTACGCCCAGAGCGACGCCGGCGAGCTGCGGCTGAAAGTATCCGACCCGGGCGGCCTGCCCATTCCCAGTTCGGTCGAACTCCTGAGCCAGGCCAACCAAGTCCGAAGAAGCCTCGACACCGACACCGACGGCACGCTGGTGGTGAAACGCCTGCCCTTCGGAATCTACCGTCTGCGCGTGGAGCACCCCGGATTCGCGCCGCTCTCCGAAGTTGTCGAGATTCGCTCGGCGATCCCGAAAGAGCTTCGCGTCACGCTCGGCGTCGCACCAGTGGAAACCGTAGTCGTGGTCACCGATTCCGCGACCCTGGTCGATCCACACCGCACTTCCGCCATCAACCGCATCGGCGCCGAAACACTGCAGAACCGCGTCGCGTCGCTACCCGGCAGATCCTTACTCGACCTCATCAACAACCAACCCGGGTGGCTGCTCGAGGCCAACGGCGTGCTGCATCCGCGCGGCTCCGAGTATCAGACGCAATATGTCGTCGATGGCATCCCGCTCACCGAAAACCGTTCGCCGGCATTTTCGCCGGAGCTCGAAGCCGACGGCGTGCAGTCCATGAGCGTCCTCACCGCCGGCTATCCGGCCGAGTACGGTCGCAAGCTCGGTGGCGTGATCGAAGTCAACACGGCGCGCGATTCGCGGCCCGGCTTTCACGGCCGCGCGACCCTTTCCGGCGGCAGCTTCGCAACCCTCGGCGGCGACTTGACCGGCCAGTACGGCTGGGGCCGCAACACCCTGTCCCTCAACTTCAACGCCGACCGCACCGATCGCTACCTCGACCCGCCCACCGAGCAGGACTACACCAATGCCGGCACCAACGCGGGCTTCTCCGCGCGCTTTGAAAGAGACCTGACCGATCGCGACCGGCTCAGTCTGATCCTGCGCGGCGGCCAGTCCCGATTCGATGTTCCGAATGAGCAACTGCAGCAGGACGCCGGACAACGCCAGGATCGCGGCGCCGAGGACCGCACCGGACAGTTTTCCTATCAGCACATCTTTTCGCCCAAGGTCGTCGGTGAACTTGCCGGCATGTCGCGCGACGTCGCGGCAACGCTCTGGTCGAACCCGTTCGCGATGCCCATCATCGCCGCGCAGGACCGAGGTTTGCGCGAGACCTATCTTAAGGGCACGCTGGCCGGTCACTTCGGCAGTCACGAATGGAAGGTCGGCGTGGACGCGGATTTCGGCTCGGTCCGGGAAACGCTGTCCTACGACATCACCGACTCTTCGCAATTCGATCCCGACACTCCGCCCACGTTTCGTTTTGCCGACCGCCGCCAAAGCCGCGAGCAAGCCGTGTTCGCGCAGGATCTCTGGCGTCTTGGGAACTGGACCCTCAGCGCAGGTCTGCGCTACGACCACTACCGCCTGATCGTCGACGAGAACGCGGTGAGTCCTCGACTGGGAATCGCCTGGTACTGGCCTCGTGCCGACGTCGTGCTGCGCGCGTCCTACGATCGCGTCTTCCAGACTCCAGCTTTCGAAAACCTACTGCTCGCCAGCTCGCCCGCTGTCGAAGCGCTCGGCGACCTGGTGCTGCGATTGCCTGTGCGCCCTTCGCGCGGCAATTTCTACGAAGCCGGGTTCGCCAAAGGTCTGTTCGGCAAGCTGCGCCTGGATGCCAACTTCTTCCAGCGCTCGGTGGACAATTTCGCCGACGACGACCTGCTGTTCAACACCGGCGTCAGTTTTCCCATCGCCTTCCGCAAAGCCGACATCCATGGCGTCGAAGTGAAACTGGAAATTCCGCGCTGGGGCCGGCTCTCGGGCTTTCTCAGCTACTCGAATCTTTTCGGTGTCGGCTATTTCCCCGTCACTGGCGGCCTCTTTCTCGGCGACGAAGCGCAAGGCGTGCTTGGCATCACAGAACGCTTCCCCATCACGCAGGATCAGCGCAACAGCGCGCGCGGCCGATTCCGCTACGAACTTTCGCGACGCCTCTGGGTAGCAGCCGGCGCAAACTACGGCAGCGGCCTTCCAGTCGAGTTCGATGGAACCTACCAAGACGCGCTCGAGGCTTACGGGCAACGCATCGTAGACCGCGTCAACTTCGCACGCGGCCGGGTGCGCCCGTCCTTCGAGCTCAGCGCCTCCGCCGGCTTCACCTTGTGGCAAAAGGAAAAGCGGAGCCTCCGCGTGCAAGCCGACGTTCAGAACCTGACCGATCGGCTCAACGTCATCAACTTTTCCGGCCTGTTCTCGGGCACCGCGTTGGGTGTTCCGCGGAGCGGGGCCGTTCGTTTGCAAGCCGAGTTTTGATCTCATGCGCTCGTCCGTTCATTCGCTAGCCGTATTCATTTCATTCGCCGCATTTCTGCAGGCCCAGCATCCACCCGCGACCCCAACCGAAAAGCCGCCGGTGTTGCTCCCGGGACTCGGCGCCTATCGCTTTCCGATCGCAACGCGCAGCGAGGAAGCGCAGAAGTTCTTCAACCAGGGCTTCAACATGCTCTACGGCTTCAACCGCTACGAGGCGCTGCGATCCTTCCGCCGTGCATCGGAACTCGATTCGAAAGCCCTGATGCCGCGCGTCGGCATGGCACTCGCGCAGGGTCCGCACATCAACATGGACCTCGACATGGACACCAACATGAAGGAATACTGCGCGGTGCTGGATGCCGCCCGGCCACTGCGCGCGGCCGCGCCCAAGCGTGAGCAGGCCTGGTTCGACACGGCGGCGTCGCGATGCCCGCAAGACAACCCAGGCGCCCACACCGCAGCCGTGAAAAAACTTTGCGCGGAGTATCCGGACGATCTCGACGCCCAAACGTTCTACGCCGAGAGCCTCATGATTCCGGTTCGCTGGCATTGGTTCCTCGCCGGCGGGCGTCCGAACACCGGAACCGAAGAGGCCATCCACACTCTCGAAGCCGTGATGCTGCGCAATCCCGATCATCCCGGCGCGAATCATTTCTATATCCACGCGGTGGAAAGCTCGCCCAATCCCTCGCGCGCTATTCCGAGCGCGCAGCGCCTGATGGGCATCGTCCCCGAAGCCGGCCACATCGTCCACATGCCTGCTCACATCTGGCTGGTGCTGGGCGACTTCGAAACTGCGGCGACAACCAACGAGCGCGCCGCGCAAGTCGATCGCCACTATTTCGAGGAAACCGGTCTGTACGGCCACACCTACACCGGCTACTTCGTCCACAATCTCCACTTCGTCGCGGTCGCCCGCCAGATGCAGGGCAACTGGACCAAGGCGATCGCGGCGGCGAACGAAGTCGCCCAAGCCGCGCAGCCGATGGTGGAAGGCTCCGCGATGATGGTGGACGCCTTCATCCCGCTGCCGCTCTTCACCATGCTGCGTTTCAATCGCTGGGACGACATCCTGGCCACACCCGCGCCCGATTCGAGACTGCTCGCCACCACCGCTATCTGGCACTTCGCCCGCGCCGTCGCGCAACATGCCAAGGGCAAGACCGCGGAGGCCGCTACCGAGCACAAGTTGTTCGAACAAGCCCGCTCCAAGGTCCCCGCGGACTGGATCTGGGGAAATAACAAAGCCGCCGACATTCTCGCCGTCTCAAACGAAGCGCTGCAGGCGAGGCTCGCCCCGACTGAGGCCGAAGCGATTCCACACTGGCGCCGCGCCGCGGAACTACAAGACGAGTTCGTCTACGACGAGCCGCCGCCCTTCTATTACCCGATCCGCGAATCGCTCGGCGGTGCGTACCTGCGAGCCGGCCGCGCCGCGGAAGCCGAGAAAGTTTTTCGCGAGGCGCTGGCCAAAAGCCCCAAGAACGGCCGCGTACTGTTCGGCCTGATGGAATCTCTCAAGGCTCAGGGAAAATCCGAGAGCGTCGCCCTGGTCCGCCCCGAGTTCGAGCAAGCCTGGAAGCACGCCGACGTGACGCTGCGCGTGGCCGATCTTTGAGCGCGCCTAAGTTCCGCCGGCCGCCGGCCGAAAATGCAGGTCGACGATGTAACCGGCTACGTCGACGTGCACCACATACATCGCGTCGATCTTGAGCGCGTTGCCCGACGGCCGCACCTGGACGTCCTCGGCGTGTAGCGGCAATCCCAGCGCAGCCGCCTTGCCCACCACGCGTTCCCGAACCGCGTCAGGCGAAAGCTTGGCCGTTGCCGGATCGTCATGCAAATCGTTGACGTAGCGCTGTAACTTCCAATTTGCGACGTAAGGGGGGATCAGAACTACTGCAATCGCAGCCAAAACGATGAGCACGCCCACGCCCGCGGCCATCCGCAGACGCCGCGCCAGAGTCACCGCTTGGATTCCTCCAGCGACTCCAGCTCTTTCCAGATGTCCTCGTCGTGCGGCTCCCAGTCCGCGCCGTCGGATCCCGTGATCTGCACCTCGAACACCTTCAGCGTTCCATGCCCGTACAGGCAAATGTATTCGGTGCGAGGCCGCCCGAACAGCAGCATGTTGGGCCACGAGCCCGCGGTCACGGGCATTCGCAAGCGGCGCAGGCAGGTGCGGCAGCGATAGCGTTGGTCCCAGACGATGAGGTACAGCAGCCCGGCGCAAGCCAGGAAGAACAGCATCATCACCGACGTGTAGCCCAGGTCATGCGCGAACGGGCTCTGCTCCCAGTCGCTGAACACCCGGATGGGAAACACCCAGCGGATCAGGGACCATACGGTCGCCATCAGCAAGCCGGCCAGCCCCAGCTTGGCGATCAAGTACCCCCAATACCTCACAACCATTGGACTCCTTTTTGGGTCACCAGGTTCCTGCGTCCTTCTCCATACTATCGGCTTGCGCTCAACTTTTCATCAGATTTCTCATCAAGAACAAAACGTTGGCAGGCCGCTCCGCCAAACGCCTCATAAAATAGGGATACCATGCGTCGCCATACGGCACATACAGGCGCAGCCGGTATCCCTCGCCGATCAGTTGCCGCTGCAGGTCCCGGCGAATGCCGTACAGCATCTGAAATTCAAAACGATCGGGCGTGATCTTTCGTTCCTTCGCGATTCCGATGGCCTGGCGCACAATCCGCTCGTCGTGACTGGCCAACGCCGGATTCACGCCCTGCTCGAGCAGATGCTTGATCAACAACTCATAGTTCGCGTCGACATCTTTCTTGCGCGGGTACGCCACGTCTGACGGTTCCTTGTAAGCTCCCTTGCACAACCGCACGGGAATTCCCAGACGGCACAGGTTCGCGATGTCGCCTTCGCTGCGATACAGGTAGGCCTGGATCACCGCCCTGACGCTGCCGTATTTCGCATGCAACCGCGCGACCAGAGCCAGCGTGCGATCGACATACTTGCTCGATTCCATGTCCACTTCGACGGCGGTCCCGATTTCTTTGGCCCGCGCCACCAGCCGCTCGACATTCGCCTCGCAATCGGCTTCCGAAAAATCCAGCCCCAACTGCGTCAGCTTCACCGACACGGTGGCCCTGAGGCCGACGGCGGCGATCCGGTCCAGCGCCTCGAGATATGCATCGCGTGAGCTTTCGGCTTCCTTGAGCGACGTTACACTTTCGCCCAGGTGATCGAGGCTCGCCAGGATTCCTTCACTGTTGATCCGCTGGCACACCGCTACTTCCCGGTCCAGCGTGTGGCCGGCGATGAAGCGCGATGTGATTCGATCGGCTGCTGGCGACGTCTCCATCCAGTGCCGAAGCCAGGACTGGCGCGAAAGAGACAGCAGCAGGCTGCGGAGCACGCTATCCACAGAATACAAGAATCGGGGCGCCCGTCCCTCACGATTTGATGGCAAACTTACA
Organism: Terriglobia bacterium; assembly: GCA_963792065.1. Classification (GTDB taxonomy): domain Bacteria; phylum Acidobacteriota; class Terriglobia; order Bryobacterales; family Bryobacteraceae; genus Palsa-89. Next base: position 1,580,359 of record CAWBUU010000001.1, on the reverse strand, counting down.
TCTATGGGTCAAGAGATCAGTTGCCGCGTCGACTACCGCAAGGAAACCTCGCGCGGCAAAGCTCTGCTCGAAACCTCCGAAGTAATCTTCCGCGGTGACTTCCGGCTCGAGATTCCTTTCCAAAACATCACCGGCATGACTGCGTCGCACGGAAAGCTCACCATTGAGTTCGACGGCGGCGCTGCGGTGCTCCATCTTGGCGACGCTGCCGAAAAGTGGGCCGAAAAAATCCGGAATCCTCCCAACCGTCTCGACAAACTCGGCGTCAAGCCCGGAACAAAGGTTCAACTAATCGGCCGCCACGATGACGACTTTCGCCGTGAACTCGCCGACCGCGGAGCCGTCGTCACCCGAACCAAGCCCGACCTGGTCTTTCTCGCGATCGCAAAGAAGGATGAGCTGGTCGAACTGGCCTATCTCGCCGACGCGCCCGTCTGGATCGTCTACCCGAAAGGCGTCGACCGCGTTACGCAAGGCGACGTGCTGACCGCCGGCCGCGCCGCCGGTATGGTTGACACCAAGGTCTGCGCGTTTTCTCCAACCCACACCGCGCTCCGCTTCAAGCCGCGCGCGACTCCGACGAAGACGCAGGCCGCCAAAGCGCCGCGACGCTAGCTCCCTAGCCCTCGTCTTCAATCCATGTCTTAACCGGCGCTTGTCTTGCCGGATTCGTTCAATCATTCGGGCAAAGCGGGGAGTGTTTCAAAAGCGGGGAGCGTTTCAGACGTGCTTGGCCAATAACCGGTTTTACGCGCCGCGCGGATAGCTGCCTAGCACGCGCAGGAAATCGGCGACTTCTCCCAGGTGCCCGAGCGCTTTCTCAACCCGAGGTTCGTCCTCGCGCCCCAGAAAGTCCACATAGAACAAATACTCCCACGGCTTGCCCCGCCAGGGCCGCGATTCGATCTTGGTCAGACTCACGTCCCGCAGCGCGAACGCGCTCAAGGCCCGGAACAGCGCCCCCGGAACGTTGCGCGTCGTGAACACCAGCGATGTCTTCCATTGGCGCGGCGTGCGGCTCGGCCGGGGCGCGTCCTTCCGGCGGTACAGCAGAAAGAACCGCGTGAAGTTATGCCGGTCATCTTCGATCGATCGCCGCAGGATCCTGGCGCCGTAGATTGAAGCCGACACCCGCGACGCAATCGCCGCCGCATCGGGCGCGCCCTCGGCCATTACCATCTTGACTGCTCCGGCCGTGTCGTAGAACGGAACGCGCTCGATCTTTTTGTGCGCCGCGAAGAACCGCAAGCATTGATTCAACGCCACCGGGTGCGAGTAGACCTTCCGGATCTCCTGCAGCCGCACGCCCGGAGGCGCGATCAGGTTGTGCACGATTCGCAAGTTCATCTCCGCCGCGATTCGCACGTCGAAATTCAGCAGATGATCGTAGTTCTCGTGCACTGAGCCGGCCAGCGTATTCTCGATCGGTATCACCGCCACATCGATCTTGCGGCCCACCAACGCCCCGAATACCTGCTCAAACCTCTGGAAGGGAACCACTTCGGCCCGTTCGCCGAGGAGCTGGCGCGCGGCCTCCTGGCTGAACGCGCCGAGTTCTCCTTGGATTCCAGCTCGCCGCGCTTTCATGACCGGTTCCCCGGATCTTGCGGCCCCGCTTTCGCAGCAATTAGAATAAGACTAGTTCCCCTAGCAATTACAGTAAGATAGGTAAAATATCCAGGAATCAATCGGTCCACCTTGCCACTCACAAAGCCTTCTCGCCTTTCCCCTTGTTCGGAAAACCGAACAAGACTGCCTTTTCTACCTTGCTCTTTCCTGTGGTGGCCGTTATAATTCGAGCCTGTCTCAACAGCGCGCATAGGTGCACCAGATCTATTGGACGCATGGCTTTACGGGGAAGCACTGGGAAAGCATCATAGCATGGAGGAGCCTGGACAGAAACTCCGCCGGGTCAGAGAGCGCCTCAATTTGCGCGTCCGCGACGTCGAGCTGGCCAGCCAGAAGATCGCCGAAAAGTACCATAACGATGAATTCGCCGTTCTGATCAGCCGCATATCCGAGATCGAAAATCGCCGGCTGGTCCCCACCCTGTTCAAGCTCTACTCATTATGCGCAATTTATCGGCTCGATTTTCATGAAGTTATGGAATGGTATGGCCTCTCGCTCGGGAACCTGCCCGCCGATTCCGCCCTGGTCGAGATTCCCGAAACTCATCCCATTTCGTTTCGCTTGGCTGGCCAAGGCGAGGTCCTCCTCCCTCTCGCACTCGACCCGGGAATCGATTGGCGCCGAACAACTTATCTCACCCGCATGATCCAGCGTTGGGGCAAACTGCCGCTGTTGTTCCTCGAAACGCTCGGCCCGAAAGAGCACCGCTACGCCTTCATCGGGACTGAGGACTTCTTCATGTATCCGCTGCTGCAGCCCGGCACTTTTGTCATGATCGACGACACCGTGCGCCGCGTCGCCAACTCCGGCTGGACCAGCGAGTTCGACCGGCCCATTTATTTCGTGGAGCACCGTCAGGGCTACGCCTGCGGATGGTGCAATGTCGCAGGCGACCAACTGATCTTGCAGCCCCACCCGGCTTCGCCCTGCGAACCCAGGGTCTTCCAGTATCACCGACGAGATCGACATCGTGGGCCAGATTACTGGGATTGCGATGCGCCTCGACCAAGGCCGCCGGCGCCGTACACGTTCTTGAGCACTTCCAACACTACTGTCAGATCGTCGATATAAAGCCGTCTTTCGACGCCCCGCACTGAAGCCGGAATCAGGTTGCGGTAGGGCGAAAGCTTCAGCCATGTTTGGATCACCTGGCGAGGCTCGTCGGGCAGGCCGGCGATGTACAACTCGATATCCGTCTTCTGTTGTTCCAGGTTGCACGTGAGCCATTCCTTGAACGTGTCGGCGTGGCTCTTGCGCAGCGCCCGATTCGCCTGCTCTTCTCCGTACACCAGCGCCAGCCCGTGATGCTCGTAGTGGCCGTTGTTGGGGTTGCGAAGCGACGAGATATAGACCAGCCGGCCGAAGATCGAAGGGATCTGCGACAGTGTATTCCGCCACAAATTGGATGCGGCGCTTTTGTTGAGTGCGGCGCTGCCTTCCACCTGCTTCATCCCAATATCTGGATCATACAACGAAAACTCGCTGGACGGAACCACCCGCTGTGCGCAAACTGTTCCGCCGCGCTGTTCCGCTTCCAGAAAGTCTCTGGCCCAATTTCCCGCCAGGCCGGATCTGCACTTAATCTGGTCTCCGAGTTACCAAGCTCGAGCCAGAAATACCCAAAGGAGATCGATACCCATGTTGAAGAAACTCTTGTTCTTGGCCGCCGGCATACTGGCCATTGCTGCTACTGTTTCGGCGGACATTCCGATCCCACCGTGCCTTCCCGCTGGCAGCTGCCGCGTGGATGTTCGATAACGGCCTCATAGCCAGTCCCAAGGGGAGTTGGTGTTAGACTCTTGATGTCGGAACCGACGTCAAACCATGCTCCGGCTCCCCGTCGAACAAGACGTTCTGGTTGCCATCCAGACGGCCGCGCTGGTAGCGCTATGCCTGCGTCTATGCTGGTCCGGGCTGTATCGAACGTACTTCAGATTTTTCGCGTATCTGGTTGTACAACTGATTCAAACCGCCGTTCCAGCGGTGGTGGATTTTAACAGCAATCAATATCTCCGTTTTTGGATATTCACCGAGGGCTTCAGTGTCATTCTTTGCGCGCTCGTGGTCCTGGACGCGTATTCCAACGTCCTGCGCGACCTGACCGGTATCGCCAGTATAGCGCGGCGCTACATCAAGATCGCTCTGGCCGTCGCTGTAATCGTTTCGCTCCTGTTGGTAGGCCTGGAAAGGGCGCCCTCCACGATTCCTCAATATTTCCTGGTATGCAGTCGTACGATCGTCTCCAGTCTGCTGCTGTTCGTGCTCTCCGCTTTGATTTTTCTCGTCTACTATCCCGTCCCCCTGAGTCGAAACGTGGTCTCCTATTCCATCGGTTTAGCCGTTTACTTGCTCGCTAAGGCCACCGCCTTCTTCATGACCAACTTGAGATACAACTCCTGGTATCGCCAATTCAGCGACGCCCAACTGGCAGCCGCTGCTGGATGCCTCGTATTCTGGCTGTTCGCTTTGAATCGCCGCGGAGAAACCAAGACTCTGGTCATCGGACATAAATGGAATCCTGGCGATGAAGAAAAGCTACTTTCACAGTTGCAGCACATCAATGACGTCCTGCTGCGCGCGGCCAAAAAGTAAATGTTCCTTGAAATTGCAACCAAGAACCTGGATTGTTCGGATAATGGTTTGCGTTTTCCGCCAGAATACGATAAGCTAACTCAGTTTGACTAGGAGGTCCCACCCGATGATTTTGGAGGGCCTGAGCGTGGCTGTCTTGCTGCTGCTGGTCAGCTTCGCATTTCTCTTTCTGCGGTTGGCGTCTCGTTTTGACGCTGAACCACACAGCCCGGCGTGGCTGGATGAGTTTTCCCTGGATAACTACGCGCCTATGGAACGATTGCTGGATCGCGGCGATTTTCTGTTTCTGGCCGCGCAACCGGGCTATCGCCCCGAAATGGCGAAACGCCTGTTGGTTACTCGCCGGAAGGCGTTCTGTGAATACTTGTATCAACTGATTCGCGACTTCAATCAGTTGCACTTCATTGCCAAACTGCTGTTAATCCATTCCCCCGAAGACCGGCCCGAATTCGCGGCCGCTCTGTGGCGGCAGCAGCTCACGTTCTACTACGGCGTTTGTCTGGTGCGGTGCAAAGTTGCGCTGTATCCGCTGGGTTGGACGCCGGTGGAAGTTCCGGAACTCCTGGAGGCGCTGGAACGATTTCGCCGCCAGATTCGAAGCGCTCTTCCACGCCAGCCGATGGGATCGGCGCCGGCCTTACCCGGCTAAGACGTCGCCGAGCAGATCCGCTTTAGCAGTTCCTTGGCCGCCATCCGGTCAGTGAACTGCTGTTCGGCAATCTTGAACTCCCTCGTGTGCACGCAGCGCCGCGCCCCGCGATGCTCCACTGGAAAGCGCAGATGCAGCATTTCGTGAAATAGAACGAACTCCACGGCCACCAGCGGCACTACGGCGCGGTCGAGCAGCCTGCTCAGCACGATCGCGTTGTGCGACGGATCGAAGTGTCCCAGCATCACGCGCGACACTCCGCGGCTCCACCCCAGCAGCGGCCGCGCCATGAGGCCGTGGAAAAACCGCAGATTCAGCTCTTCGAAAATCTCCTCCAGGTTGTAGCAGTCGCCTTGCGGCCCGGACACAAACTTGCGTCCGCGCGTCTGCTTCACCAGTTGCAGGCTGCGGCGCATCTCCTTGCGGTTCAGAAACCGGCGGTAGCGCTCGGCATGCAGCTTCGATACCGGACGCCTCACCAACTTCGCGAGCAGCAGGTTGGCCAGGGCCTCCAGAATTTGGGACGGCGCGCCCTCCAGAACATCCGTGATGCGGACTTGCAGCCCCGAGTCGTCCCAGCGCACGAAGCTGTTCGCGTTGGCGTAGCGGCGGAACTCCACCCGCACCGGCGGAACTTCAGTGCGCGGCTTCAGTTCCCGAAACACGCGCGCGAAAAGCTCCTCCGGCGTCTCGAAGAAGATCGCGCTCTGGAGCGGCACGACTCCAGGATACACCGGCGTTCAACGCTGAATTCGCGCCGAAGCTCCGTGCGCCAACGCCCGCACTTCCTCCAGCGTCGCCATGGTAGTGTCGCCCGGATACGTGCTGACCAGCGCGCCGTGCGCCCAGCCGAGCTTCAGCGCTTCCTCGATGGACTCGCCGGCCAGCAAGCCGTAGATGAGCCCCGCGGCGAACGCATCCCCGCTGCCCACGCGATCGTATACGTCCAACTCACAGCTCGGCGCGAGATACTTTCGGCCGTCGATCCAGGCCGCTGCGCTCCACGTGTGCCGGTTGCTCGAGTGCACCTGGCGGACCGTCGTGGCGATCACCTTGGCGTGGAGCCGGTCCGCCAATCCGTCATCCAGGTCAGCAGGATTTCCCAGCACTACGTCGGCGTGATCCAGGATGCGGCCCAGCACGCGTAGCGCGTTCTCCTTGCCGCCGGAAGCGCTCCAGAGTTTTTCGCGGTAGTTGAGATCGAACGAAACGACGGCCCCAGCCGCGTGCGCAGCCTGCATTCCTTCGATGATCAGCTCGGCCGCGCCTTGCGACAGCGCCGCAAAGATTCCGCCGCTGTGAAACCAGCGTACGCCGCCCGAGAAGATCGCCTTCCAATCGAAGTCGCCCGGCTTGAGCAGGCCCGCCGCCTCGTTCGCACGATTGTAGAAGACCACTGGCGGGCGGACGCCGTAGCCGCGATCGCTATAGACCGTCGCCATATTCGGCCCGGTGACGCCGTCATGCTCGAAGCGCTTGTAGAACGGCTCGACGCCCATCGCGCGCACGCGTTCCGCGATCAGATCGCCGATCGGATAGTCGACCATCGCGCTCGCGATCGCGGTCTTCATCCCGAAGCAATCCGCCAGATTCGCCGCCACGTTGAACTCGCCGCCGCTCACGTGGATCTTGCATTCGGTGGCCTTGCGGAACGGGATCACGCCCGGATCCAGGCGATGCACCAACGCGCCGAGCGCCAGAAAATCGAGCGCGCCGTCAGGCCGGATGTTCAAACTGCTGGGCATGCGAACACTGCTTAGGATCGCATGGCGGAGCGGCGGGTGGCTCAGGGCGTGCTCGACGGCGGATGCGGCATCTTCCTGCGCCCCTTGCCAAGGAACACATTAGGGAGCGGCGGCTCGGCGCCGGGCGCGTCAAATCCCAGATAGTTCGCGATGGTCGCGGCGATCTGCACCGTCGATACAGCATCGGTAACACGCCCCTGCATGACACCGCCGCCCGCCAGGATCAACGGCACGGCGAGATCTGTATCGCTCAGCGCACCGTGCTCCGCAGTGTCCACCGAGCGATTCCCGAAGTAGCGGCCCGGTTTCGCCAACAGGATCAAGTCGCCCGTGCGCGGCGAGTCCAACCCATCCAGCAGTCGCATGCGATCCGCGTCCAGCAGGATCAGGCATTGATAACCACCTTCGCGGTAGCACACCGATTCCAATTCTTCCGACAACATACCGTCAGCGGCGAGCGACTCTGCCGCGGCGCGTAACGCAACTGCATCCGGAGATTCGCTCCACGATTCACCCGGCGAACGCAGATAGACGTGAGCCAGTCCGCCTTGGTTGGCGATGCGCGCATGCTCGGCATCGTACCCAGCGTATTCGAGCACGTCCGCCATGCGGCTGAGAGCCAGAACGTCGCCGGGCGTCGACGACGTGTCCGTCCGGCCGTGATCCGCGCTAAAGATGAACAAGGTGTTGGCGTGCCACAGCGGATCGAGTTGATCCAAAGCATCGAAGACCAAGCCAAGCAACGGATCGATGACCCGGCTCAAGTAGTCCATCGTGGCCACCGTGCCGTGAGCATGTCCGGCCGCGTCAGCGCCGGCGAAATAAATTGTGAGAATGGCCGGCCTGCCATGCTCCTCCATCTCCGCAATCGCACGAGAAGCGACCGATCGATCGAAGAACTCCAGGTCCAGGTCGCCGCCCTGCAGCAACGCGAGCGCATCCAGGATGGAAGGCCCGAAGGCGCGCGTGGCTCCTTTCCAATACTGGTTGAATACCACGACGCTCGCGAGTCCAGCGGCGCCGGCCCATTCGTAGATCGTAGGGGAAGTCAGATCGTGGTTGGCGCGCCCATCCAGGCAGCCGTCTGTTCCGAAGAGCTCGTAGCCATAGACGCAGGCCGCCCCCGCGGGAGTCATGTAGTCCACCGCGGCGGCCTGCTCGCGATCGAACCAGTTGTTGCCGGGGATGCCGTGCGTGCCCGGGTAGGCGCCGGTGTAGAGCGATGCCTGGCCGGCCATGGTGACGCTGGGCGCGACGGTAGTGGCTCGCTCGAAATACAGCGCGTCGGCGAAACCCTGGCCGGACGAGGGGCTGCCGAACAATCGCTCCGCTTGCGGCATTCGCCCGGCTTGGTAGGCGGTCTCGAGCAGATCGCGGCGCACGCCGTCCAGGTCCACGATGACGACGTGGCGCTCCGGCTGGCCCCACAGAGGCGTCAACAGAAGCGCCGCGGTTATGAGCGTCGCGTATCGCATGGCTTGGCGGCGCGGAGCTTCTGAGCGTTCCGCCGCGCCGGTGGCAATCTACTTGAACGTCACCGTCGTAATGAACAGGTTCGCGTTGAAGATCAGGCCGGAATCCAGGCCGCCGGCCGAGAACGTCGGATAGCTGCCCGGGAAGCTTCCCACCAGCACCGCGCCAAGCGCGTCGGCAGAACCGGCCGGTAGATTCCGCATGACCGAAGCGGGCACCGTATAGCTGCCCGATTTCGACGGAACGAAGCAGAAGAATCCGGCCAGCGCCTGCGTGGCCTGATCTGCGCCGACGCCTGCGAGCATCACCAGCTTCGAATCGTCGCCGCCCGACCACTTGAAGGTCAAGTCCTGCGCACGATCCACCTGCGTGATCTGATCGCGATTGGTCCAGCTAACCGGCGTTCCGAGCGTAACCGATGCCTGGAACGGCCCGACGTCTTTACCGCCGGGGCCCTTGATCGTGAACTTGCCGGCATCCAGGAACGGCGGCAGGCTGTCCACGCCGGGAAGCGGAATGGATCCGCCCAGCAAACCGAGATAGGGACCGGTATTCGTCTCGCTGTCCGCATGTTTCAAATCGATGGTGTTGCCTTTCGGTCCGGTGAGGGAAATGGCTGCACCGGCGTCCAGATCTTTGCCCAGCAGACCGCTGGCGCCCGAGACATCCGGACTGCCCGACAGCAAACTGCTCAGATCGAGATTGCCGGCGTACGCCGAGCAGGTCCCCACCGGCGGCAGCGAGAACAGCGGATTGAATCCCATGTCGCCTTTGCCGGTGTTGTCTTCGAACGCCGCCACGCCGAAGTCCAGCGACAAGTCCATCGCCGGTTGGCTCGACTGCAACTGCGCGTGTGCGTCGGCGCGCACCAGGAAAACGGAACCGCCCTTGCGTCCGGCTGCCACCATTTCAGAGAACGGATTCTGCGGATCTGAACACGTGCCGCCCTGGGCGCTGATCGCCATGGTGACGATGTTGCTGTACATCGTTCCGGCCTTGATTTGCACCGGAACGTAGCAACCCGAGGGCGCGTCGAGAGGCACCTCGAAATTGATCTGGTCGACTCCCGCGACTCCGGGCATGCGCCCGCTGTAGGTCTTGTGCGCCACTTTGCCGCCCACCAACACTTCCACCGCGACGGGCAAATCGGCAACCGGCGGCGCTACGTTGTCGGGCGCCGTGATGGGACCGAGTCCGGTGCCCAACAAAACCTCGGTCTGGCCTGGTTTGGCGGAGGCGGTGCGAGTGTTCAACGGCAGATCGGTTGCCGACATGTAGTTCTGGATGATGCCCGGTCCACGGCCGTTCGCGGTGCTGAAGATGCCGAAATTGGAGGCCATCACCTTAGCCGGGGACGCCTGACTCGCGACACCCTTGTAGCTAACTACTATTTGCACGTCTCCGGTGGGTGCGCCAGAAGGTATGACGGCGTTGATTTGATTCGCCGAAACGAACACTAGGTAAGCGTTCACCGAGGTGCTTCCCTTGGTGATCTTCACCGCGACGTCGCCGAGCGTGGTGTTCAGCGGATAAGTCGTTTGAGACTGATATTGCGCCGGCCCGAGATTGACGCCGAAGATACTGAAGAACGAACCGCACGCCAAAGATCCGGCTTCCATGCTGGCCGGCATGTAGCTGGCAGCGTTAACGATTCCTCCGCTGGTAATGGCCGGCGCAGTGGTTGACGCCGCGCCCGCCTGCGTGACCGTGAACGTCTGGCTCGCGATCGTCATGGTGCCCGTGCGCTGGCTGGTGGAAGAATTTGCAGCCACCGAGTAGTTCACGGTTCCGTTGCCGCTTCCGCTCGATCCCGCCGTGATGGTGATCCAGCCGGCGTTGCTGGTAGCGTTCCACGAGCATCCGGACGAAGTGGTCACCAGGACTCCCGCGCTCCCGCCCGCCGCGCTAAAGCTGTTGCCGCTCGAGTTAAGTGCGTATGAGCACGCCGCCGCTCCCGCCTGCGTAACGGTGTGCGTTTGATCGGCGATAGTCAATGTTCCAGTGCGCGCACTACTCGAAGTATTGGCCGCCACCGTGTAGCTGACCGCACCGCCACCGGTGCCGGAACTGCCCGCCATGATGGTGATCCATGCAGCGTTGCTCTTGGCCGTCCACGAGCAAGTGGCTGCGGTAGTGATCAACACCAGGCCGGTTCCACCGCCCGCCCCCACCGAGTTCGTCAGAGGATTGACGTAGTAGGAGCAGGTTCCGCCCCCGCCACCTCCGCTCGCAGTGCCGATCTCCCAGTTGATCTTCACCGAACCGGAGTTGTCTTCGTAGTAGCCGGGTGTGCCTTGGAAGGCGGCTGCGTCGGCTATACCCAGGTAGAGACGCGTAGCACCGGCGGGAATCGCAAACTCCTGCGCCGCTCCCCCGCTGGTCAGCCCGTCGCCGATGAAAAACGTCTGGTAGAGCAAGGGCTGGAAGGCCGCGGTGGTGTTGGCGTTGCTCGCATCTAATCGCGCCGGCGCTGGATCGGCCGGTTCAGCGTCGCCCAGGAAGACGCCCACCAGAAACATGGTTCGGCTGCTGTGCGTGATCCCGGAAATGCCGCGATAGGAACTGACGTCGGTACTGGTGAAACAATTGTTGCCCCCATCGGCGCCGCTCGTTGCCCCGCCCGTCTGACACGTCCACGAGCCTGTGGCGCCGCTAAACCGCACTACCTTGCCGGATTGGCCGGAGACGCTGATCATGGGTGGCGCAGTACCAGGACTCGAAATGCCGATCGTTCCGGTGTGTCCCGACAGAAAAATGTCCGCCGTGGATTGCACCGTGGCAGCGCCGGTCGTCCCTCCTCCTCCACCCGGCGTGCTCAGCGTGAAGGTCACCGTAAAGAAATCCACTCCGTTCCAGTGGCCGTGGATGGTCCAGGTACCGGGGTACTGCGCCGCCATCTCACCGGCGACATCCATGTAGTCGTCGAAGCAGTAGCTGCCGGGAGTCGGAAGTCCCTCCCACATCGTCTGATAGTAGAGACGTCCGTCCGGCATCACCCAGTCCACCGCGAGGGCGTCGCCCATGACTCCGTTCGACACAGCCACGTAGAGCCACACCGTGGCATCGGTTGTCAGAAAACTGGACGCGCGCGGCCCGGGATTGCAATTGGCATCCGACATGGCCGTCGTCGTGTACGCCGCATCCAATGTAACGGCAGGCGCCAGTTGCGCAGCCATCGCAACGCAGGCCGCGAACCCAAGTACTTTGTGGAGTGTCATCGAAGTTGCTCCTTAGGATTTCACTCGGAAGGGAGTTAGTCTCTGACCTTGGCGGGTTTTCTCTCGCCTTAAGACAGCAAGTCCTTCACCGTTACAGCGCGCGCTACAACCTATTGCTTTTGGAGCCGTTTCGTCGCACTTCCGGCGTCGCGTGTGACGCTGGAGTAATTTCGCCGACTCTCTGGGTGGGGCAGGCGGCGCTGCTGGCGTAATCTAGGAAGTATGGCCACCCCGGTAATGAGCCCTGATGCAGCGCGCCAATTGCTGCGCCACGTTCTCGCGACGCTCGCCTACCGCGCCTGCAAAGCGCTGCGAGGCGCGCCCGAAGATTTCGCCGGCTTTCGCGCGTCAGAAAAGACCCGGACTCCCGGCCAGATCCTGGCGCACATGGGCGACTTGATGGACTGGGCGCTGTCCATTGCCGCAGGAAATCAGAAGTGGCACGATTCCAAACCGTTGGCATGGCCGCAGGAAGTGGATCGCTTCTTCGCCTCTGTTGAAGCACTGGACGCGTACCTGGCTTCCGAGCAGCCGGTGCATGCCGACATCGGGAAGCTGTTTCAGGGTGGCATCGCCGACGCGCTGACGCACACCGGACAAATCGCGATGCTGCGGCGCATGGCAGGATCGCCAGTGCGAGGCGAGAGTTACTTTCAGGCGCAAATCACAACCGGCCAGGTAGGCAAGGATCAGCCCGCGCCGGTCCGCGAGTTCGACTAAGCCAGCATCATTCGTATCGCAGCGCGATCATCGGGTCGACGCGTGTGGCTCGCCGCGCCGGCGCCCAACAGGCCGCCAGCGTCACCGCGATCAATACCACGGCCATGACCACGAACGTGAGCGGGTCGAATGAGCTGACGCCGAACAGCAGACCGCTCATCAAGCGCGTCAGTGCCAGAGCGCCCGCCGCGCCAACCGCGACACCGATCACGCCCAGCAGCAGGCCCTGGCGAAACACCATCGCCAGCACGTCGCGTGGTTGGGCGCCCATCGCCATGCGAATGCCGAATTCTGAAGTACGCTGCGCCACCGAATACGAGATCACTCCATAGATTCCGACGGCGGCCAGCGCCAGCGCCGTTCCCGAGAACAGCGTCAGCAGCAGTGTAAGAAAGCGAGGCCGCGATGCTGCGCCCGACATTACATCGTCCATGGTGCGAACGGCCGCCACCGGCAGCGACGCGTCCATTTCGCGGATCACCCCGCGCGCGGCGCTGGCCATCCGGATCGGGTCGCGGCTGCGCAGCAGCAGGTACGCCGTCCGGATTCCTCCGCTCTGCTGGTACGGCATGTACAGCTCGGTTCCGGTGGGCTTGTCGAGGCCGGCGTTTTTCACGTCCTCAACAACACCGACCACGGTGCGCCACTCGCCTTGAAAGCTTGATTTCACACGATGCCCGAGTGCGCTCTGCCCCGGCCAGTATGTGCGCGCCATGGTCTGGTTCACGATCACGGTCAGCGGAGCGTTCGCTCCGTCGCGATCGTCGAGGTAGCGGCCCTCGATCAGCCGGATGCCGGCGGTTTCGAAATAGCGGCTGCCGACGGTCTGATAGTAATCGATGTTCTGGATCGGACCGCCCTGCCGCATCACCCATCCTTCGATCTGCGTGTCGTTGGCGTTGAGCGGACGATTCGGCGGCAGGCCAGTCATGATGCTGGCGGACTCGACACCCGGCAGCGCGGCGACACGCTGCTGCAGATTCGCCCAGAACTGAAGCACACCCCCTCTCTCGGGATACACTGCCTGCGGCAGCGCGAGACGCATGGTCAGCAGCCCTTCGGGGCGCAGGCCGGTGTGCACTTCCTGCAATTTCCAGAAGGCGCGGATCATTAGGCCGGTGCCGATCAGCAGCACCAGCGCGAGCGCGAGTTCGCTGACCACCAGGACGCGGCGGAACCGATTCGCTGCTACCGATCCGGTAGTGCGCGAACTAGCTGCCTTCAGAATGTCGTGGAGGTTTCCGGCCATTGTTTGCGCCAGCGGCGCCAGGCCGAACGCGATGCCGGTGAGGATCGAAATGGCCAGCGTGAAAAGCAGCACGGTCGTGTCCAGGCCGATCTCGTCGGCGCGGGGAATCGTGGCCGCGTTGGCGCGCTCGATGAGGCTCAGGCCGCCCGAGGCAAGCAGCAATCCCAGTGCTGCGCCGGCCAGCGACAACACCACCGCCTCGGTGATGAATTGCCTGCCGAGCCGCCAGGTAGCCGCACCCATCGCAGTTCGGATCGCGATCTCGCGCTGCCGGGCCTCGGCGCGCGCCAGCAGCAGATTCGCTACATTGACGCAGGCGATCAGCAGCACGAACGCCACCGCGCCCAGCAGCATCAGCATGGCGAGGCGCACGCCGCCCACTACTTCGTCCTGGAAGCCGAACATCGAGATGGGATGCGTCTTGGGATTGAAGGCATGCGATCTTGGCGCCTGCGTCGCGCCCCACTGCGCGACGAGCTGCGTCATTTCGTCGCGTGCTTGCCGGAACGAGACGCCCGGCTTCAGCCGCCCAATCACGGACAAAAAGTGACTTCCCCGGCTGCCCGGCTTGGCCGGATCGATCTGCGCCGGCGACCAGATTTCCGCAGGCTCAGGTTCGCCAGGCGGGAATTGAAAACCTTTCGGCATCACGCCGACGACGGTGGCCTTGCTTCCGTTGAGCAGCACATCGCGCCCCACCACGCCGCGATCGCCGCCGAAGGCTCGTTGCCAGAGGCCGTAGGAGATCACCGCGGTCTGGGTCGCACTCGGATTGTCATCGCTCCTGGTCAGCAATCTTCCGGCAATCGGCTGAACACCCACCGATTCGAGCAGCCCGCCGGTCACAAACGACGCCGTCACTCGAATCGGCTCATTGCCGCCGGTCAGGTTGGCCCCCTGGTTGACCCAGGCTTCGATCGACTGCCAGCTCTTGGCGTACCTTTGAAGATCGAGAAACTCGGGCGGCGATATCCAGAACTTTTTCAACCCGCCGCCGGGGAAGTTCGGAAACTCAGAGTAGATGCGGACCAACTCTTGGGGCTGACGGTACGGGAGCGGACGAAGCAGCACGGCGTTCACGATGCTGAAGATCGAGGTAGTGGCGCCAATCCCGAGCGCGATGCAGAGGATCGCGGCGAGGGAGAATCCCGGCGAGTTGACCAGCATCCGGATCCCGTATCGAAGGTCCTGCCAGAGAGTTTGCATGCGAGTCCTTTCACTTCAGACGCACGGGCGCGCTGATGGTCTTGGACTCTAATACTTGAATTTTGAAGGGAGGTTACAAACAGGAAAGGCCCGGCGCGCCTCCAAAGGGCTCAGCCAATGGACGCGTCCGCCGGGCCGGGGAGTTCGAGAGACGGGTCTCTACTTATCCAGCACCAGGCTGTTCTGGTAGGTGTTGTATAGCGTAACCACCGCCAGAACCACGCCGAAAACAATATCCGCAACCGTAAGCAGCTTGCCCCAATGGTCAATCTTATCCAGCTTATGGGCGACGGTGACCTGCTGTGAAATCGCGGCTTCGGGACCCGAGAGGTGCACAATATCGTCCTCTTTCATCGACGTGAACTTCCTCACCAGCGCCAGTGCGATCACGAAAACCGTAAGAGCGGCCCAAACGATCCAAAGCGTAAACATGGTGGTTAGTCTCCTTGAGTACCCTATTTCACTGCCTTCGCCAAAAATCCGCGGGCCGGGGAACCTCGGGTGGCGCGATCGCCCGGACGCCCGGGTTCCACCGGTCCGATCATCCTTCCCCCTACTTCTTCGCGCAGCCTTCCAAAGAGTGGCCGTGCTCGGCATAACACTTGCCAACGTCGTTCAAGTCCTTCTTGCCGGCGGCCGTATGACAAAAAGTACAGCCTTTTCCTTCCTTCTTGGTGTACTCAGTCTTGGCGAACGAGAAAGGCGAATACACGATGAGACCGCCCAGCACGACGATGGTGGGCACGCTGATCTTTAGAAGTAGCTTCGACATGGTGTCTTCAGAATCTCCGCACTGAGACATTGCAATTGAGAAACCGCGCCTCCGCGCTTCGACACGTCCTGCAAAGTCACTAAGAATCAATCTGTTACGGCCACGTCCCTAGGGTGAAAACGCCCATTCGTGGGTGAAGACTCCCAGTGGGATTTGGTGCGCGCCCATCCGTGCGGCGGCCCGCCCTCGTATAATCGATGAGCGACCGCGGTATGCTTCTGCCTTTGCTGCTTGCCATTCATGCCACCCACGGGGATGGAGACCTGGTAGCGCGTCTGCAGCGCCGGGACCCTCAGGCGCTGGCCGAACTTTACGATCGCTACGGCCGGCTGGTCTATTCGCTGATCGTGCGCGTGGTGCGCGACAGCGCGATCGCCGAGGACCTGGTGCAGGAGACGTTTCTGCGCGCCTGGAACCGGTCGCAGGGTTTGGACGCTGAGCGCGGATGCGTCGGGGCCGTGGCTGCTGGCGGTGGCGCGAAACCGGGCCATCGATTACCTGAGATCGGCGGCGGGCCGCGAGCGCAACGCGCTGGAGTTCGAGGAGACCGATCATCCCGCGCTGTTCTGCGACATGGAGCCGGACATTCTTCGCTCCGATAAGACCCGGCGTGTGAAGGCAGCCATAGAGAAGCTGGCGCCGAATCATCGCGAAGTAATGCACCTGGCGTACTTCGAAGGGCTGTCGCAAACTGAAATGGCCGAGCGCATGGGGCAGCCGCTCGGCACGGTAAAAACCTGGGTGCGCATGGCGCTCAAAAGCCTGCGGGATGAATTGGGCGTGGTGGTGGCGTCATGAACTGCAACGAGCTGCAGGATCATTACGAGCTGTTCGCGATCGGCGTGGCCGAGGAACCGGAGCGTGGCGAGATTCGCGCGCACCTGAATCGCAAGTGCGATGCATGTACGACGGGCGTGAGGAGGGCGCTGGAAATGGCGGCGACCATCGGTGCAACCGCTCCGGAAGCGCAGCCCCCGGCACGACTGAAGCGCCGGATTCTCGCCTCCGTCGGTGTCGAACAAAAGCGATTCAATTGGGCGCCGGTGTGGGCCACTGCGACGGTGTTGTCGCTGGCCGGCGCATTCTATCTGGGCAATGAAGCGCGGCAGCGCGCCGACGAGACTCGCCAGGTGCGCGCCGAGATGCGCTTGCAAAGCGATGAGATGCGCACGCAGCAAAACGAGATTACGCGGCTCACCGAGGCGTTCGCCATACTGAACGGACTCGACACGCGGGAAGCCGCGTTCGGCGGAGCGCAGCCGCGTCCACCGCGCGGCAAAGTTTATCTGAATCCGGCGCAGGGCGTACTGCTGATCGCATCCAACCTGCCGCCGGCGCCGCTGGGCAAGCTGTATGAGATGTGGGTGATTCCGAGAGGCGGCCGGCCGGTAGCGGCGGGCCTGTTCCAGTCGCAGTCCGACGGCAGCGCAATGCATGTCCGGCGAGGCGCCGTGGATGTCGAATCCACCGGCGCGGTGGCGGTGACGGTGGAGAATGAAGCGGGCGCGGACCAGCCTACCTCACAGCCGTTGATCGTCGCGGCGCTCAGCAGCCCGAGGTAACTGGGCGGGCGCGCAAGCGCCTAGCGCGGCAACAAGTCTTCGGGGACCTGCGACAGCATGGGGTGCTGTCGATCACGGTCCGAAAGCAGCGGCGCGTCGATCATCCAGTCGATCTTCAGATCCGAGTCGTTCCAGAGAATGCCGTGCTCGTCGCCGGGCGCATAGTAGTCGCTGCACTTGTAGAGGAACTGAGTGCGTTCGGTCAGGGCCAGGAAGCCGTGCGCGAACCCGGCTGGGAAGTAGAGCTGGTTCCGCAGATCCGCCGAGAGCACGACACTGGTCCACTTACCGAAAGTTGGCGAGCCTTTCCGGATGTCCACGACGACGTCGAGCGCCTGGCCTTCGACCACCCTGCAGAGCTTGGCTTGCGGCTGGCGCAGTTGATAGTGCAAACCTCGCAGAGTGCCCTTCTGTGAGGAAGAATGGTTGTCCTGGACGAAGGTGTCGCGGATACCCAGCTCGGCGTAGCGCTGGTGATGATACGTCTCCATGAAGAATCCCCGAGAGTCGGAGAACACTTTGGGGCGCAGCTCCCAGACGCCGGGGAGCGGGGTTTCGAGTTTTTCGAGATTCAAGAATCAATCATAACGAACCGGCCCCTGATTCGCGCTGATGGTTTTCTCAGCGACGAGCTGCGGCGACCACTTGGCCGGCGGCGGCGATGATTTCCGGGCCGGGCGAGGCGCCGGTTGTGAAATCCTTAGCCTCGATGCCGTAGACGCGGATGCGGCGCGGCAACGCGGCCGAGCGCACGGCCGAGTTCGATGGCTTCGGCGGGGCCGAAGGCGTGAGTCGAGCAGCAGAAGGCGGGGGCGGCGGCGGGCTGCGTTTCAGGATCCCAGACCGTGACGGCGCCGGGCTTGGCGCCGCTGACGAGCGCGTCGACGAGAACCACGTCGTCGGAACCGTGCCAGAGATCGAGCAGCGCGAAGCCGTCGCCGGAATGCTCGATGGCGTCGAAGCCGAGTTCGCGGAGGCGGCGGGCGACCAGGAGGCCGGCGCCATCGTCGGCGCGGTCGGAATTGCCGCAGCCGATGATGCGCATCATTCGCGCTCCAGATCGTGAGCTTCAGGAAATGCGTCGCGCACGAAATGCAGGGATCGTAGTTGCGAACCGCCTGCTCGCAGCGGCGCGTGATTTCTTCTACCGGCTGCGTGACGATCGACGGCATGAAATTGCGAAGATCGTCTTCGATGCGCTTTTGATTCTGCGAAGTCGGCGGCACGATTTTCACTTGCTGGATCAGGCCGTGCTCGTCGATCGAGTAGCGATTGTACTGGATGCCGCGCGGCGCTTCGGTGATGGAGTAGCCGGTGGAGGAGCGAACTTCGTAGGACGCCTTGGGCGCCGGAGGCGGCTCGTAAGTTTGGACGATGCGCAGCGATTCCTGGATCGCGAATACCACTTCGACCGCGCGCGCCAGAATGCTCTTGAACGGATTCAGGCAGGGCACCCGCAAGCCGCAATGCTCGGACACCTGCCGCGCAACTTCGGGAAGCTTCGAGTAGTTCAAATTGAATCGCGCCAGCGGACCCAACCTGGTACGACCCGCGGCCGCGAATCACCGAGTGCAGCGCGTTCGAGTGCTTGATGTGCTGCTCGACGAAGTAGTCTTCGTACTGGCTGGCGTCGATGTTCAGACCTTTGTTCGAAACCAGGCGGCCTTCGTTCAGCGGATATTCGTTGGGATGCGAGAGCGCGACGAACTCGTAAGTTTGCTCGAAGTCGGGATACTCGAAGCCGGCCAGGAATTCGAGCTTCTTGCAGGCGACGTCCAGTGCCCATTTCAGCTCTTCGGTGAGTTTCTGGAGATCGGCTTTGGAGGGTGTCTTGTAGAAGCCGCCGACGGTCACAGAGACCGGGTGGATCTCGCGGCCGCCCAGCAGCGTCATGATATGGTTGCCGAGCTTCTTCAGCCGCAGAGCTTCGGTGGCTTCCGAGGGATGGTCCTTGGCAAGCTCGACGAAATCGCGATAGCCCAAAAAATCGGGCGCATGCAGCATGTAAATGTGCAGCACATGGCTTTCGATCCATTCGCCGGCGTAGAGCAAGCGCCGAAGCAGCCGCACCATGGGATGAATGTTGACGGCGAGCGCGCGTTCGATGGCGTGCACCGACGACATCTGATAGGCGATGGGGCAGATGCCGCAAATGCGCGCGGTGATGTCGGGCGCTTCGCTGAAATGGCGGCCCTGCAGCAGCGCTTCGAACAGGCGCGGCGGCTCGAAGATCTTCAGCTTGACGTCCTGCACCTGGTCGTTCTTGAGTTTGATGAACAGCGCGCCTTCGCCTTCGACGCGCGCCATGTAGTCGACCTTGATGGTGCCGCTTTTCTTCTTAGGCTCGTGGACGCCGCTCATACCGCACCCTTTCTTTCGCTGGCCTGCCGGTTGGGCCAAGCCCAGGCGTTGAAGGAGCGCAAGTCGCGCGTGACCGTTTCGCGCGGCCGGCCGGAAGCGATCAACTGCTCGGCCAGGATCAGCGTATTGGGCGTTTCGGCGGGACCGAAGCAGCCATAGCAGCCTCGACCGAAGCTCGGGCAAATGGCGCCGCATCCGGCTTGCGTGGCCGGTCCCAGGCAGGCTACGCCTTGAGCCACGGCGATACACACGTTGCCTTTGCGCTTGCACTCCATGCAGACGCTGTAGGTGGGGATGTTGGGGCGCGGCCGGCCAGGGTCGCGCTCACCAGCTCGAGCAGTTGATACTTGCTCACCGGGCAGCCGCGCAATTCGAAGTCGACGGGTACGTGGTCGGAGATCGGCGTGGACATGCCGAGCGTCTGGATGTACTCGGGATGTGCGTAGACAGTTGCGACCCACTGCTTGGTGTCGTGCCAGTTGCGCAATGCTTGGATGCCGCCGGCGGTGGAACAGGCGCCGATGGCCACCAGCGTTCCGCACTGCTTGCGAATTTCGTGGATGCGGCTGGCGTCGTGGTGCGTGGTGACGGAACCTTCTACCAGCCCAATGTCGTACGGGCCTTTGCTCATGTTGCTGGACATCTCGGGGAAGAAGGCGATGTCGACCGCGCCGGCCAGCGCGACCAGCTCGTCTTCGAGATCGAGGAGGCTAAGCTGGCAGCCGTCGCAGGAGGCGAATTTGAAAACGCCGATGCGCGGCTTTTTGGATTTCCCGGGCTGGCTGGTTTTTCCGTTAGAGCTCACGGCGGCCTCCTATCCAGCGGCGCAATTCGGCGTATCGAAACACCGGTCCGTCCTTGCAGAGGAAGTACGGTCCCAGCTGGCAGTGGCCGCAAAATCCGACGGCGCATTTCATATTGAGTTCCATCGAGAGATAAATGTTTTCGTCGGCCACCTTCTGCGCGGTGAGTTCGCGGGTGACGAAGCGCATCATGATCTCGGGGCCGCAGGTCATGGCGACGGTCTGGTCGGGCCGGAGTTTGATGAAGCGCAGCAGCTTGGTGACCAGCCCCACGTGGCCGCGCCAGGTGGAGCCGCCCGTGTCGACCGTGCTGAACACCTGCATTCCGGGCGTCGCGCTCCAGGTCTTCAACTCCTTGGCGAACAGTCGTTCTTTGGGACTGCGCGCGCCATACAGAATGATGAAGCGTCCATAGTCGCCACGATGACTCAGGACGTGGTAGATCACGGGGCGCAGCGGCGCGATGCCGATGCCGCCCGCGATCAGCAGAACATCGCTGCCCCGCGCGGCTTCCACCGGCCAGGCGCTGCCGAACGGTCCGCGCATGGTGATCTCGTCGCCAGGATGTCGATTCACCAGCGCGCCGCTGACGGCGCCGACGCTGCGGATGGTGTAGACCAGGCGGTTCTCGACACCCGGATCACCGCTGATCGATATGGGCACTTCGCCGACGCCGTAGCTGTACAGCATGCTGAACTGGCCGGGCGCGAAAGCGGGCAGGCCGCCGGAGTCCGCGGCCTCGGTAACCAGCGTGCAGGTGTCGTGCGTTTCCCTGGTGACGCTGGCGACGCGCACCGCGACGGGCAGCATCGGATCGGCGATACCGGTTTCGAGCGGAACACTCATGCGCGCACAGCTCCCGGCGTACCGTACATGTCGGAAAGCTGCATGCGCGTTACATCCAACCGTTCGGTGACCAGCGCGAGCAGCGCCTTCATCATGCGATAGCCGAAAGACGGATCCGAGTCGCAGGTCTGGCGGAGCTTGGCGCCATCGAATCCCAAGGCGCGCGTGGGCGTGAGCGCGCGAGCTTCGAAGTGCGCCCCGTCGCCGCTGTCGAGCAGCGACGACCAGCCCAGAGCGTCTCCGGCGTGCAGGGTCTGCAGCATCACCGGATGCCGCGCGGTGATGATTTCGAGACCGACGCCGCCATCCAGAATCAGATAGAACATTCCGTGCTGGTCGCCTTCGCGAAAAATAATCTGATCGCGGTGAAACTCGACTTCCTCGGCGAGCGCCGCCAGCCGCTCCAGGTGTTGCGGCCCGAACGCCTTCAACACATCCTGGTCTTTGGTAAGTTCGATAAATTCCTGGGTGCTGATCATTTTTTACCTTCTTGTTGGGACGGATTGACGGACGCTCGAATGGCTTCCACTTCCTGCGTGAGATCGATCGCGGCGGGCACCAGGCGATGCAGCGGCCACAGCCGACGCAGCCGGAAGTGGCGAACTGGTCGTGCCAGTAGGAGAGCTTGTGCGTCAGCCACTGGCGATAGCGCGACTTGGTGGAGACGCGCACGCTTCCGCCATGGATGTAGGAGAACGCCAGCGTGTAACAAGAATCCCAGCGCCGCCAGCGCTCGGCGGTGTCGCCGGCGACATCGGTGGAGTCTTCCACCGTGACGCAGAAACAAGTGGGACAGACTTGCGTGCAGTTGCCGCACGCCAGGCATCGCTTCGCGACGTCGTCCCAGTGCGGGTGATCGAAGTTGTCGCGCAGCAGTTCGCGGATCCCCGTGGTGTCGAGGCGCCGGTGGATTTTCGCGGCGGCGGCGGTGGTGGCTTCGCGCGCCTGATTGCGCAGCTCGGCCGAGGCGTCGGAGAATTCGATGTCGCTCAGCAGTTCCGCGCCGGTCTGGGTGCCGACCTCGACCATGAACTCGTGCGAATCCGGACCGATGATTTCGGTAAGCGCCAGGTCGAATCCCGCTTCGGCGCGCGGACCGGTCCCCATGGACGTGCAAAAGCAAACGTCGGAGGGCGCCGAGCATTGCACCGCGATGATGATGGCGTTACTGCGGCGCGTCTGGTAGATCGGGTCGGAGTATTTGCCCTGGATGAGCACGCGATCCTGCACGCCGGCCGCGGCCAGTTCGCAGGCGCGCACACCAAGAAAAGCGTAGCGCGGCGCGGGTTCGGTGTTCGGGAGGATACGGAAAGCGCCGTCCTCGCGCGTGGCGGAAAATAGGCGAATCTCGGACGGATGAATGAAATCTTTCAGACTGTTCGCACCGGCGGCGTATTGAAACATGGCTGCATCGTTTCGGCGCTGAAGCCGGTAATACGCCGGCCCCTGCTCGGCGGTCCATCCGATGGGCAGGTCTTCTATCTCGTTGATGGGGCTGTACGATATAGCTCCGTCTTTGACATGAGGTCCGATGACTTGGTATCCGCGACGGCGAAGGGCTGCGATCAACGATCCCAGTCCCTGGCAATCAATTCGAACGGCGGAACGGATGTCCGGTAGGCAGGCATGCATTCACTACTAGAGCAGCAGGTGGGATTCCACCAGCGCGGGCGCGTAAGCTGGTGCTTTTTTTGCAAAACGAACCCAACGGGCGTCCGGTAAAAGGCGCAGGCAGGCTAGACCGTGGGTGTTTTAGCCCAAAAAATTGGCCGGGCTTGAAAATTCCGAAGCCCGGCCTATCGTCCGAAGAACGGCGGCTTGGAGGAGGAAGCCGTCATCGGTACGTTGGACTAACCCTTGACCAGATCCACACGATGGCTCGCGCAAGCCTTGCTCTTGCTTTCGAGCCAGGAGAGCCAATCACTGAAACCGGCGCCGGTGGTGGAAGAAACGTCCAGGATTTCAGCACCGGGATGCACCTTGCGGACGTTCTCCTTGGCCAGCGCCAGATCGAAGGAGACATACGGAAGAAGATCGATCTTGTGGAGAATCACCAGGGCGGCGCGCGAAAACGTGGCCGGATATTTGAGCGGCTTGTCTTCGCCTTCGGTCACGCTGAAGATCACGATCTTGTCGTTCTCGCCCAGGTCGTAACTCGACGGGCAAACCAGGTTGCCGACGTTTTCGATGAACAGGTAATCGAGCGATTCCAGCTGCCAGCCAACCAGCGCGCGCTCGATCATGCGGGCGTCGAGATGGCAGCGCCGCCGGTGGTGATTTGCCGGACGGGATAGCCGTAGCGCTTCAGGCGATTGGCGTCGTTCTCGGTTTGGATATCGCCGGTCAGCACCGCGGCACGCGTGTCGCGCGGAAGGCGTTCGAGCGTGCGTTCGAGCAGCAGCGTTTTGCCTGCGCCCGGCGAGCTGATGAAGTTCGGGCAATAGACGCCGTGCTCGCGACAGGGTTTCGCGCAGAGTCTTGGCCAGCCGGTCGTTTTCGCTCAGTACTTTTTGCTGGACATCGACACGTGTCACGCTTCCTCCAATTCGACGTACGCCAGTTCCAGTTCCTGGCCTCCGACTGGTTCAGTGACTGCGGCGCCGCAGCCGGGGCACTCAATCTGGTAATCCTTCGGAGCAAATACATTGCCACAATCGGGGCAGCGGTTCTGGCGAAGCCGGAAATCGATATCGAGCGAGGGCGGAGCGGGTTCGGCGCTGCCACCAGCGCGTCGAAACAAAATTGCAGAGACTGCGGGATCGACGCCGGCCCATTCGCCGATGCGCACGCCGACTTTCAAGACGCGCGCGCCGGGATGGCGCTGGGCCTCGCGGCCGACGGCATCCAGCAGCGAAGTGGCGATACTCATCTCGTGCATAGAGCCTCTAACAGATGCGCGGAAGCTGATCGCCGGCCAGCATGTCGACGATGCGCGTGGTTCCGAGCAGCGTTCGCATGGTGACCCAGCCGGGGTCGTTGGCTTTCACCGTTCCGATGCGGCGAGCTTCGCGGCCCAGCGGATGGCGGCGCATTACCTCGACCAGATCGTCCGCCACCGATGGCATCGACGATGGCGAGCAGCTTGCCTTCGTTGGCGACGTACAGCGGATCGAGGCCCAGCATTTCGCAGGCGCCGCGCACTTCTTCGCGCACCGGAATGGCGCCTTCTTCGAGCAGAATGCCGACGCCCGATTGCGCCGCGATTTCGTTGAGCGAGCTGGAGACGCCGCCGCGAGTTGGGTCGCGCAGGCAGCGGATGTCGTGGGTGAACGCAAGCATATCGGCAACGAGCGTGTGCAGCGGCGCCGAATCGCTCTGGACCGGGCTTTCGAATTCGATGCCTTCGCGTTCGGCCAAAATGGCGATGCCGTGATCCCCGATGTAACCGCTAAGAATTACGGCATCGCCCGGACGGGCCCCACCCGCTGAAAGGTGCACACCTTCTGGCATCACCCCAAGGCCCGTCGTATTGATAAACACTCCGTCGCCGCTGCCTTTGTCGACTACTTTGGTATCGCCGGTGACGATCTGGACGCCGCAAGCCGCGGCCGCGCGGCCGAGCGACGCGGTGATGCGCCGCAGCGTGTCCATGGAAAATCCTTCTTCGATGATGAAGGCCGCGCTTAAGAAGAGCGGCTTCGCGCCGCCCATGGCGAGGTCGTTCACCGTGCCGTGCACCGCCAGCGATCCGATGTCGCCGCCGGGGAAAAACAGCGGCTTCACCACGAACGAATCGGTGGTGAGCGCGACCCGAATGTTGCCGAGCGTGAGCGTGGCCTGGTCTTCCAGGCGCTCCAGCGTTTCGTTGCGAAAAGCGGGAAGAAAAACTTCGCGCATCAGCTCGGCCGAGAGCTTGCCGCCGCAGCCGTGGCCGAGCGAAACATGATCGCGGACCACCAGCGGGACCGGACAACTCATGGTCAAGGTACTCATGCGATGCACACCAGACTGGTCGCGTGCCTGCGGTATTGGTAGTAAGCGGCGCAGGCGCCCTCGGCCGAAACCATGGGCGCGCCGAGCGGCCGCTCGGGCGAACAGCGCGATGCAAAGGCCGGGCAATCGACCGGTTTTTTCAGCCCTTGCAGCACCAGCGCGCTGATGCATTCGGGCGGCTCTTCGGCTTCCATCGCCTCGACGCCGAAGATCTTTTCGGCATCGAAGATCCGCGAACTCGGGCCGGAGCCGGAGACCGCTGGCGGGAATGTTGCCGATGCCGCGCCATTTTCGGTCGGCAACTTCGAAGACCTGTTCGACGATGCGCTGCGCCGGCTGGTTGCCTTCGAAACGTGACGGTGCGCGCGTATTGATTTTCGACTTCGGCGCGGCCGTCTTCAAGCTGCGCGACCAGCATCGAGATAGCTTCGAGAAGATCGACCGGTTCGAAGCCGCCGACCACGATGGGAACGTGGTATTCGTCGACCAGCGCCTTGTACTCCCAGTAGCCCATGACGGTGCAGACGTGGCCGGGCGCGATGAAGCCCTGCACGCGATTCTCGGGCGAATTGAGCAGCAGCCGGATGGCGGGCGGAACCAGAACGTGCGAGACCAGCTCGGAAAAATTCGTCAGGCCGAGATTGCGCGCCTTCCAGACCGCCATGGCGTTGGCGGGCGCGGTGGTTTCGAATCCGATGCCGAAGAAGACGACCTTGCGGTCGGGATTCGCGCGCGCGATTTTGACGGCTTCCATCGGCGAATACGCGATGCGGACGTCGCCGCCCTCGGCTTTAACGCGAAACAGGTCGCAGCGAGTGCCGGGCACGCGCAGCATGTCGCCGTAAGAGACGAAGATCACGTCGGGGCGGGAGGCGATCGCGATGGCTTTGTCGACGATTTCGATGGGTGTCACGCACACCGGGCAGCCGGGGCCGTGCACCAGCTCGACGTTCTCGCCGATCAGCTCGTCGATGCCGTAGCGCATCAACGTGTGGGTCTGGCCGCCGCAGATTTCCATGAGGACCCAGGGGCGGGTGGCGCGAGTGCGGATCTGGTCGGCGAGCGCTTGCGCGATTTTGGGGTCGCGGTATTCGTCAATGTATCGCATCGTCGCCTCGGATCGCGGCTAGAGCTTCCGCGGCGTCGGTTTCACCGGCGAAGGCAGGATCTTCGGTTTCGAGCATGCCGATACGCTCCAGCAGCTCGTAGGTACGATGCGCTTCTTCTTCATCCAGGCGGCTGATGGCGAAGCCGACGTGGACCAGGACGTAGTCGCCGACCTGGGCTTCGGGGACGAAATCGAGAAAGACGGAGCGTTTGATGCCGCCGAACTGGACCTGGCCCACGCGGTTGTCGCCGATGGACTGGGCTTCTACCAGCTTTCCAGGCACTGCCAAGCACATAGTTGCCTCCTCCAACTGGGGCTAGATCCCCAGTCCCTGTCTCGCTGGGGTATCAAAAGCAACTAGCTGGCCACGCCCGCCAAAATGCGGTTAATTGCTGTCTGCGCGAGGCTTGCGGCCACTGGGATACTCTCCTGGACCGCTTCCGACAGGCCGATCCCGGTCCGGATCGTGTCCGGTTCGATGCCGATTAGGGTGATTTCCCCCGGAGTATCCCCCAGCAGTGCAAGCGCCCGCAGAATATCCGGAGCGCTCCCTTCATGCGCGGTCTTGGCGCGGCCACCCATGCGCAACAACTCATCGCCGCTGAACACGTGAACCGCGCCGGCCTTATCGCCGAGTTTGACGGCGTCCAGGAATACCACAGCCTTGCGCCCTTCGAATTGCCCCAACAACGCAAGACCCTGTGTCCCACCGTCTACGAACTCGACTTGTGATCCCCACCCGGAATCCGCGGATTCGACGCGGGCTAAAACCTCTTGCCCGGCGCCATCGTCCGCCATGAGTGGGTTGCCCAGCGCGAGCAACAAGACCGGCGCGGTTTCCTCAGAGCGCACAGCGTGGTACGCGCTCGCAAAGTGCTGAGAGCAATCGCGGCTCGCTGCGTTGTGCGCGATGTTTCCTGGAGAAGCACACTTCCGGCCGCAACAGCAATGCTCTCCTCGTTCTTTCGAGGCGCCGCCGCAGCCGGTGTGCTCCCGAGCTTCAGCTAATCCAGGTATCTGCATCGTGGTCGCCCGGTTCATAGAGCTTGGAACCTAAGAAGATGGATCGAACCAGGTTGTTCTTGTACAGCTTCATGTCGTACAGAACGATGTACAGGTGGAACAGCACGAACACGGCGATCAGCCAGGCTACCAGGTGATGCCACATGTGGACGCGGAAGGAGCCGCCCATCAACGGAGCGACCCAGCCAAACATGCGGTCCCAGAATCCTCCGGGATTGGTTTCCGAATACATCGCCAGGCCCGTAACGCCCTCGAACAGGGACATCAGGAAAAAGGCGGCGTAGGACGCCCCGGCCAGCGAGTTGTGGCCGATGTGGATGTGCCCGCGCTCCAGGTGCATGTAGTCAACCACCTGTTTGAAGACGGCCTTGTACCAGGAAGGCCGCCAGAACATGGGGAAGCCGCTCCGGGAGTAGTTGTTCCCCAGGAAGAACCAGTACGCCCGGATGGCGATAGAGATCAAGAGTGCGAAGCCGAACGCGAAGTGCAACTCCCGCATCCGGCCCATCACGAAGTGGTTGTAGGCTTCGCCGGTCGGCGCAAAGGTGGGCGCCGCGATGAACAGGCCGGTGAAGAACAGAACCGTAATCGAGACCAGGTTCACGAAATGCGTGAGCCGGATGGCAAATTCCCAGACGTATCTCCGGCCGAGCGGAGGAGCATTGGTGGTGTGAGCAATCGTCGCCATCGAGACCTCCTATCGAACGATCACTTCGGCGAGCGTTTCGCCCTCCGCGCTCGTCACGTGCGTTGCGCAGGCCAAACACGGGTCAAACGAGTGGATGGTCCGCAGAATTTCGAGCGGCCGCTTCGGATCGGCCATGGGTGTGCCGAGCAGCGCGGATTCATACGCACCGCGCTGTCCCTGGCCGTCCTTCGGCGAGGCGTTCCAGGTGCTCGGCACCACGATCTGATAGCTGGCGATCTTGCCGTCTTGAATGTGAACCCAATGGCCCAGCGATCCGCGCGGAGCTTCTTCGGTGCCGAAGCCTTTGCAATCGGCCGGCCAGGTTTTGGGTTCCCACTTGGAAGCGTCTGCGGTGGCCATGTCGCCGGCCTTGAGGTTCGCGATCAGCCGGTCGTATTCTTCGAGCAGCCACTTGGCGGCGAGGCGGGTTTCGAGACCGCGCGCGGCGGTCCGGCCCAGTGTCGAAAACAATGCCGCCGGTTCGAGCTTGAGGCGTCCCAAAGCTTCGGTGACCACTTCTTTGAATTCGTCCTTGCCGCTCGCGAACCCGACCAACATGCGCGCCAGAGGACCAACCTCCATCGCGTTGCCCTTCCAGCGAGGCGCCTTCACCCAGGAGTACCCGCCGTTTTCATCGAGCTGATGGTACGGCGGCTTGGGGCCGTTGTAGCTGGCCTCAGTGTGACCTTCGGAGGGATGCAGCGCGGTTTTGCCATCCGGGTACTTGTACCAGGAATGCGCGATCTGTTCCTGGATCTGACCGGTGTCGGACGGATCGAGCGGCAGAACCTCAGCCAGGTTCTTGTTGAGGATGACGCCGCGGGGGAACTTGAACTTGGACGTGTCACTGACGCCGTTCTGCGGAATGTCGCCGTACACCATGTAATTGCCGAGACCGCCGCCAATCTTGGTCCATTCCGGATAGAACGAAGCCACGGCCAGCAGGTCCGGCACATACAGGTTCTCGACGATGTTCTGGGCGTCTTTGATTAATCCATGCACGAACTCCAACCGCTCCATGTTGATGGCGTTGTCGCCCTGCATGTTGATGGCGGCGCCGGTACCGCCGACCAGGTAGTGCGGATGCGGGTTCTTGCCGCCGAAGATCGTGTGGATCTTGATGACTTCTTTCTGCCACTTGAGAGCTTCCAGGTAATGCGCCACTGCCATCAGGTTGGCCTCAGGCGGCAGCTTGTAGGCCGGATGGCCCCAGTAGGCGTTCTGGAAAATTCCGAGCTGGCCGGAGTCGACGAATTTTTTCAGCGTCGCCGCCATGTCGGAATAGTAGCCGGTAGTTGCGGTGGGCCAGTGCGGCGACACCTTTTGAGCGAGCGCCGCCGTGGCGGCCGGATCGGCCTTGAGCGCCGACACGACGTCCACCCAATCCAGAGCATGCAGGTGATAGAAGTGGATCACATGGTCCTGGATGTACTGAGTGAGCTCGATGATGTTGCGGATGATCTCGGCATTCTTCGGAACGGTGATGCCGATGGCGTTCTCCACCGCCCGCACCGAAGCGAGCGCATGCACCGTGGTGCACACGCCGCAGATGCGTTCGCAGAAAGCCCAGGCGTCGCGGGGATCGCGGCCTTGCAAGATGACTTCGATACCGCGCCACATGGTGCCGGAGGAGATCGCATCGCCAATGACGCCCTGGTCATTGAGAACGGCTTCCACCCGGAGATGGCCTTCAATGCGAGTAACTGGATCGACTACTACGCGAGTTGACATGACTAGACCCTCCCGCCATCACCGGTCTCTTCCGGCGTGTCTTTCTTCATCCCTTTGCGGACTGCCACCGACGTCAGATGCGCCGCCAGGCCAACGCCTGACGCGACCAAGAGCGTCTTGCCGATCTGATCGGGCGTCGAGTCGATGCCCGGCACCAGGACGTTGGAGAGCCGCTGATAGAACGGGCCGTTGTCCCAGAAATTGTCCTCAGCGCAGCCGATGCACGGATGGCCTGAATTTACCGGCCAGCCCTGCCCGCAATTCCACTTGAACGTAGAGCAGGAATTGTAGGTCGTCGGCCCGCGGCAGCCCATCTTGTATAGGCACCAGCCTTTCCGAGCTCCTTCGTCGTCCCAGGCTTCAACAAACTGGCCGGCGTCGAAGAACGCGCGGCGGTAGCACTTGTCGTGCAGGCGCTGGCCATAGAACATTTTCGGCCGGCCCTGGGCGTCCAGCTCGGGCAACTTGTCGAACGTGAGGATGTAAGCCAGCACGCCGGTCATGACTTCGGCGATCGGGGGGCAGCCCGGCACGTTGATGATCGGCTTTCCGGTGATCAGCTTCCGGATCGGTTTCGCCCCAGTCGGATTCGGCTTGGCGGCCTGCACGCAGCCGTTGGAAGCGCACGAACCCCAGGCGATAATCGCTTTGGCGTCGACAGCCGTCTCTTCGAGAATGTGCTGGAACGTATCGCCGCCTACCGTGCAATACACGCCGCCGTCGGCTGTCGGCGCATTGCCTTCCACCGCCAGCAGGTATTGCCCCTTGTACTTTTTCATGACATCGCGCCGGATCTCTTCCACCTGGAAGCCGGCCGCGGCTTGCAAGGTGTCGTCGTAGTCGAGCGAGATCATGTTCATGACGATGTCTTGCGCGATCGGGTGGGAGGAGCGAATGAACGATTCGCTGCAGCACGTGCATTCCAGGCCATGCAGCCACAGCACCGGGATGCGAGGCTTGGTCTCCATGGCTTCAACGACCCTGGGGACGAACGCGGCGCTCAGGCCGAGAGCGGCCGCTGTTTGCGTGCAAAATTTCAAGAAATTCCGGCGGTCGACTCCATGTCTTTGGAGGACCTCATAGGTGGTCAATGTGCGGTCCGAAGGTTCCACGTGATCTACCTCCCTCGGTAGTTTGGTGAATGATGCCGGCGCGCTTCTCACAGAAACGCGCAAAACAACTTGGGTGAAAGCAACCGCCAGTCCAATTTGTGGAAGCGGAACTAGACCCTCGAATTGCGCGGGGTATGCGACCGAATTGGTCTAAATTCAAGAGCCTTTGTCTGCACGCAGATCAAGCGGCGATAGCCGGGTGGCGCACGCACTTACGCGTCCCGCGTCAATACTCGTGCTGACGCGAGGTCTGCGCGAAAGCCCCCAGTCGTTTACGCCAATACCCGCATTGCTGCGAGATTTGGTTACCTACAAGCATGGACCTGGATTTCCAGTCTGCGGCCGAATCGGACGCCACCGCGCTGGCCGAGTTGCATACCGTGGTGGCCGCCGATCTCACGCGCCGGTTCGGCAAGGGTCCCTGGTCGTCGTCGCCGAGCGAGCGGGGCGTGGCGAGCGAACTACGTCGGCCGGCTAAGTTTTCGCGGACTCTGATTGCGCGCGACACGAGCGGCTGCATCATCGGGGCGCTGCGCCTGGCGACCAAGAAGCCCTGGGCCATCGACGTCGCGTACTTTACGCCGACCAAGCGGCCGCTGTACCTGACCGGCATGGCCGTTCATCCCGAGAGCCAGCGCAGGGGGATCGGCGGGCTTCTGTTGAAGGAGGCGGAAGCGGTGGCGCGCGCCTGGCCGGCGGATGCGATTCGCCTGGATGCCTACGATGCCGAAGCGGGCGCGGGGGAGTTTTATGCGAAGAGCGGATATCGCGAGGTGGGGCGGGTGAGTTACAGGCGGACGCCGCTGGTGTATTTTGAGTTGACGCTGGTCATCGTCGATCCTTTTCCTGTTCCTGGCCGGGAGCGCTTTCGAAACCGTCAAAGGTATCGCTAACGATCCGTTCAATCGAAGTCACTTCATCATCGTGCAGTTTCTTGAACTCGCCGGCGCGGCGTTTCTCGGACAGAGTGCCACCGTTCTGGCGGATGAACATTACCAGGTTTTCCGCCAGGCGATCCGGCATTTCGACGGCGTCCATGATGCGGCGCATGGCCTGGTCGTGACGGCGCAGGTAGTCGATCTCCCGCGGGAGGTCTTTCTCCACCGTGCGCCGGACGCATGCGTAGAGAAACTCCGCTTCGTCAGTGCAATCGAAATAGCGATATAGATCGTCTGTGTCGTTGAGTACCTCGACATTGAGCGAGAGGGTCGGTTTCCACTTGACGAAGGGCATCAGCGGGCCGGAATGGCCCTGCAAGGTTGAACGATAGTCATCGATGCGGTCGAGCATCACGGACGAGACCGGAAACACCATTCCCGGCGGCGTGAATTTTCTTTCCGCAAGGACGTGGTGGATCAGGCAGCGGTGCATGCGTCCGTTGCCGTCCTGGAACGGATGGACGTAAACAAAACCGAAAGCCGTGGCTGCCGCTTTGAGCACCGGATCTAGCGAGTCTTCGCGCATGCGGTCGTTCGCTTCCAACAGGCCGGTCATAAGGTCGGGCAAGTCACCGGGCCGGGCCCCGATGAATTCCGGGAGCGGATCGCCGTGGTGGTCGCGTTCGCCCAGGAAGACACCGTCGGTGCGCAGGCCCGCTTGCACGAACCGCGTATCCTCAATGAGAACACGTTGAAGCCGGATGATTTCGTCGAGCGTAAGACGGTTCTTGCCGGCTTGCAGGACGGCGCGGCCCCATCTCTCCAGCCGGTTGCGCGGGGGACGTTCGCCTTCGATCTCGAAGCTGGCCCGGCTGTCGGCGAGCAGCATGAAGCTGGCGGCGCGCGCAACCAGGTGTGCGCCCGTGCGGCCCAGGGTTTCCCGTGCCCGGGCCGCGAGATCGAGGTCAATGAATTCCGTGAGAGTCTTGGTGCGGCGAATGATGGGACAGAACCGGCCGGTGCCCAGAAGATTGTCGCGCACATGATGCCGCCTGGAGGGGCGGGGCTTGCCGGTGAAATACGCCTTCTGGTCGAGAAGGTCGACGGCCACGGCCCTCGGCGCGTCATCAACGTCCAGGATGCGGCCGGTCATAGTTTCATACAACAACCAGATACGGCGGACCGGAATGCTTGTGGGAGCGGCCCGGACCATAGCCGCGATCTCGGCCTCGGGTGCAGCCGCGAAGATCCGTTTGAGGATCAAGAGATCGATGTCTTCGTGGCGGATCCCAAAGATGAGATGATCGGCCAGGGCTTCCCCGGGCCAATAACGCTTGTCGAAGACGAGCCAGTCTCCATCGCTCCGACGGCTGCGGCTGACGTGCTGTTTCGAGACACAGCTCGGCCGTCGCACAGGCGCCGCGATGGAAAGTGCATGCACCAGAGCCGACCAGCCGGCCAGGTTGCTACCCTCGGGAACGATCCGCTCCTGGAAAACCTTTGTGGGTATAAGTTCAAGCCTCATCCGTCGAAAATCCTTGACGACCGTCGAGAATCCATGCTTTGAAAGCACTACAGTCGAAAACAAGTGTAACAGAACCAAGCGTCGAAATCCACTGATCGGCGTCGAAAACGACTGAGATCAATGCCTAGTCGTCGAAATTAACTGTAGGGTAGCAGCTTGAAGAAGCCTAAACCTACGTCCAAGGTGGTCTCCGCGCTGGCGGCATGCAACCAGTTGGGCCAGCTACTCGACGAGGTCTCGAAGCAGCACCGAAATTTTGTCATCGAGAAGCGCGGCACTCCCAAAGCAATCCGAACCGGCCGCCCGTGTCGCGTCTTAGACTCGTCCTCGATACCAATGTCGTGGTCTCAGGTGAGCTGAAACCCAAGGGGCTTGAACGCACGGCCTTGGTGTTCGCAGTGACGCCACCCGCTCGCTTGTTTATCTCCGCGGAAATCCTCGCAGAATATTCGGAGGTTCTAAAACGTCCCGAACTCCGTATCGACGCGGAAGAGCGCCGTTCGCTGATGGACCTGATCACGGGCCGCGCCGAGGTTGTCGTTCCGACCCGCAAGCTCGCAGTCTGCCGCGACACCGATGACGACATCTTCCTGGAGTGCGCCGAAGCCGCCCGCGCCGACTACTTGATCACGGGCAATCTCAAACACTTCCCCGCTATTGGCAAAACGATCGTGTGGTTCGACTTGGTGCCCGGGGTGGGACTTGAACCCACACGGAGGTTACCCTCCAAAGGATTTTAGGTCCCTTAAATAATCTGCTAACGCACGTGATATCTGTTACTTACGTTCTGCAACTGTGAAATTGTGTAACCAAGTGTGTAACTTTGTCGTTCACCTCAGCCCTTGCTCCCTTGTGCGGTCATGACGTTTGTTGAATTCAGTTTTTGCGACACGGATCGTTACCCGGATGGGCCGAAACTTCGCGCCGCACTTTTCAGCGGGCGAAGCCAAGGAAAGGCTCGGCAAAAAGACAACCGTTGAGTCGAGAACGGTCATTCAGACGCCGATTGCTATGGTGTCCGATCGGCAAGCTGGCTCGCTTGTCGTTGGCATGGGATCAAGAGAGCCGGACCGTTCATTTATAGGCAGATGACATTGCCCGGGTTTTTCCTAACAGGGCCAATGCTACGCCACCAAGGACACTCACAGATGCGTGAACTAGCCGCCAAGTCATTTGCTCGCCTAGCAGGAGAACGCCGGCGCCAGCCGCGATGACCGGAACCGTCAATTGGACAATTGCGGCTCGACTCGTGCGCAAGCGTCTTAATACGACATACCAGATAACGTAGCCAACTCCGGAGGTGAGCGCGCCGGAGATCGCCGCCAATCCGAGGCCAATCCAACTAGCGTGAGGCGGCCGTGTCGCCCAAATCACGACTAGCGTTACCGCGGCCATTGGCGTGGCTCTGGCGAAGTTCCCTGCCGTGGCGGCAGTCGGAGCGCGTACACGCTTCGCTGCCAGCGAGTAACACCCCCAAGCGGTCCCAGATGCGGCCATCGATGCTACTCCAATAGGCGATGGCGCAGTTAAACTAGGCGACACGAGGTATACCAATCCCCCAAACGCAAGACATAGACCGATCCACTCCAAGAGCTGCGGTCGTTCACCCCGCACGATACCTGCGGCAAGCATCGTGATCTGCACGGCGCCGAAAAGGATCAAAGCGCCCGTTCCGGCGTCCAGCGACAGGTACGCAAACGAGAACGTGATCGCGTAGCCATACAAAGCCAGGGCGGCACGCAGTGAACCATTGTCGCGTATGGCGCTGATTCCTCCTTGACGGGCGGTGACGATGAGCGTCAGTATCGCGGCACCTGCAGAGATCCGAACTGCCGTAAAACTGCCCGCATCGATCTCGCCTTCTCGTAACGCAAGACGGGCCAGTAGAGAGTTGGCCGCGAAGAACGTCATCGTCACCATACTCAACGAGAGTGTCCGGAGCGAAGGAGCTGGGTGGGTCGTCATTTGGAACCGCGCGCGTCAAGGAGTGGAAACGCTTTGCATCCAAAACGAGAGAGAGTCCGCTCCGTTCTTAAAGCTCACCCAAGAATTGGATAAGCACGAGGGGGCGTGACTTCGTGGCCGCCATCCATTGCCGCGATGGGTGCCAGTGCCGCTTCAATCCGCTGCAGTTGATCTTCAGTAATCATAGCGCGGAGAACCTTCTGAAACCGGCGCTCTTCGACACCCGAGAGGATGTACTGCCAGCGATATGCCCGAAGCACCAAACGATGCAGAAGTTTTAGATTCTCCTCGAACAGGGCCGTCCCTTTTGCTTTCAGGAAATACTCCACATCGGCTGCCGCCTGGGCGCGCACAATGCCGTCTACGGCCCCGACGAGTGCGATCAGATCGTCTACTGCCTGATTCCTCTCCTCGGTGGACAGCCCCGCGTTTTCACGGACCCATTCCAATTCGTCGATCCTCGCGTGCTGTGATTCTTCCTTCCAGTGGTACAGAAACACGTCCTTAAACAACGGCGACAATTGCTGATCCGGCTGGATACTTCGCAAATAATGCGTCTGCGTAAACAACTCGATCATCAATGTCACACCCAGAACCGCCCAGGTGGACTTGGACAGGACCGCACCGGCCACATCGTTCGGATCGGCAAGAAAGCGGTAGCCAGGCGACATCTTGGAGGCGATCATCCGCTCGATCCGCCGGAACAACTCCTGATGTTTGAGTTCCTCATCGCTAAAGCGGACCAGAGCCTCCAGCGCGGTCTGATCGCCGGTCCAGTGGAATTTGCTTAGCTCGAGGATCTTGCAGTTGATGAAACGTTCCACGAGCCCAAACATGTTCGCATACGTGCGCCCCTGAATCTGGCTCAGGAACTTCGCTTCGTCCTCGCTGAGAAACTCGATTTGATGAATCCCGGAGATGGAGTCCGGGAGGAACTTCTGCGACGTGTCGAACTCGCGTCCTCGTATGATATCTTCGTCAATGTCCCAGCGCACGCGCTTAGAAGCGCCGACGCAGCTGGCGTATTGTTCTGTTTGAATGGGCATGGTGTTGGTCATGGTGGATCCTCTTTTCTTTTCTGTATTCGAGGCCCGTATCGCGCCTACAGTCCCGAGGATATGGCCGATCCCATTTCCAAAGAAGTTTTTAACCGTTAGCTAACTCTGGATGAAACGTGCCCTACTCGCCCGCTGACCGGGAAAAGGTTCGTCGGCAACTCGCCGTTCTTGCGAAATCTACGACTTTCGCGGCGGCTCCACAGCTTGCGAATCTTCTCGCTTATCTTGTAGCTGCGGAGCTGAACGGCAAGAGCCATGAACTCAATCAAACCTGCATCGCCATGGATGTTTTGGGGCGTCGAGCCGATTTCGATGCCGCTACCGACGCGATTGTGCGCGTTGAGGCAGGTCGGCTTCGGACGAAACTCCGCGAATACTATGCGGCTGAGGGAGCGGAGGACCGAATACGTTTTGACATTCCTAAGGGGCGGTACAGTCCTAAGATCCATCTTGGCGTTCCGCAGCCGCCCGCTGCGGTCCAGCAAATTCGGTTCCTCAAGACGGCCGACGATACGACGCTGGCCTACGCAACCTCGGGATGCGGCTACCCAATCGTGAAGGCCGCGAACTGGCTCAGCCACCTTGAATTTGACCTTGTGAGCCCGGTCTGGCGGCACTGGTGGAGCGAGTTGTCTCAACGCTATCGGCTGATTCGCTACGATGAACGGGGTTGCGGGCTATCGGACTGGGCTGTGGACGAGTTCTCGGTTCAGGCCTGGGTCGCCGATCTGGAAAGCGTCGTGGAAGCGGCTGGCGTAGAGCGCTTCGCGCTCCTGGGCATTTCGCAGGGGGCAGCGGTGGCCATCTCCTACGCGGTGCGGCATCCCGAGAGGGTGAGCCATTTGATTCTTTACGGGGGTTTTGCCCAGGGCCGTCTAAAACGCAACGCGTCTCCCGAGTTGGAGGAGGAAGCAATCCTCCTGAAGAACCTCATGCGCGTCGGGTGGGGTCAGGAGAATGCCGCGTTTCGCAGGACCTTTGCGTCGCTGTTCGTCCCGGATGCGACGCGAGAGCAGATCGACGCGTTCGATGCGTTGCAACGTGCTTCCACGTCGCCGGCTAACGCTGAGAGATTCATGGATGCATTCAACAACGTGGATGTCGTCGATTTGGCGGCGCAGGTGAGGGTGCCCACGCTGGTGATGCACGCGCGACACGAGTTGGAGATTCCAATGGCACAGGCGCGATTGCTGGCGTCCACTATACCCGGAGCCAGACTGGTTCCCCTGGAGAGCCGCAACCACATCATCGGGGAGAGCGAACCGGCCTGGCAGCAGTTTCTGGTGGCGCTAGGCCGCTTCTTACCGCCCCATCCGGGGGAACTCGCCCCCGGCTGATAAATGCTGGCCCCACAGGTAGGTTGGTGCGGGCGGAGGGACTTGAACCCTCACGGACCTTGCGGTCCAACCGATTTTCTTGCCCTCTACGGCTTTCGCCGCCCCTACTGTCTTGCCGCAGGGTTTGGGGTCTGGACTATCCCTTCACCGTGCCCGAATTTGGCTCCGGGTGTCAGGTGCTGCCCGTCTAGTCTCTACACCTTCCCGGCCGTTTCGGACCGGGCTTGGCTCGGATCGCCATGTTTGTTACAGGGTTCCCCAACTTTGAGCAGTTCTGCATCGCCAGTTTACAGGGAAGGCGTGGAGTGGAATGGTGCCCGGGGTGGGACTTGAACCCACACGGAGGTTACCCTCCAAAGGATTTTAAGTCCCTCTAATGTACCTGTAACTAACTGATTGACTGTGTAAATTTAGCCGCTCGAAATCTCTTGCCACACTAGCATCTTTGCCAGCAATGTAACTTCCGGTTAGTGCGTCATGCAGGAGCAATCCCGATAGCTCCACATTCAGCTGAACGCGCTGGGGCCAACCGCGATCTGTACAGGCGGAAAGTCGAACCGCGTCCTCCGAGTGTTGGAGTTTAGATATGATCAGGCAGTTGTCCGGCGCGAGGAGGTAAGGTGCATGGTTGATAACGGACTGATATTAGTAACCGGGGCGGCCGGCCAAGTCGGGTCGGTCGGACGCACCGTCGTCGGCCTGCTACTCGATCGAGGCCTTCCGGTTCGCGCCATGGTGCGGCGCGACGACGAACGGGCGGCGTCGCTACGAGGCGCCGGCGCCCAAGTGGTGGTCGGCGACCTCCTCGAACCGGGTGATGTTTATCGCGTCGTCAGCGGCTGCAGCCGGGTCTACTTCAGCATGTCCCCGTCTGCCGGGTACCTCGAAGCGACGGTGACCATGGCGGCCGTGGCACGGGAAGTCGGAGTGAACGCCTTGGTCAACATGTCCCAGATGACAGTCTCCGAGATGAGCATCCAGAACACCACCCCGAGTCATCAGCAGCGGCAGCACTGGTTGGGCGAGCAGGCGCTCGCGTGGTCGGGACTGCCTGTTGTGACGATCCGGCCGACAATGTTCATGGAAAGCTTTTTCCAATTAGCCGGTCAGAGCATTCGTGACCGAGACCGCATCGAACTGCCGTTCGGACGGGGCAAGACCTCACCGGTTGCCGGGGCCGATGTCGCTCAGGTAGTCGCTGCCGTTCTCGCCGACCCTATACCGCACCTGGGCCGGATCTACGAACTCACAGGTCCGCGGTCGCAGGACATGGATGGGGTCGCCCGCGAATTCTCGGAGGCGCTGAACCGGGAGATCACGTACTCGGACATTAGCCCAGAGAAGTGGGAACAGGGGCTGAAAATGTACAAGTTACCGGAGCATCTGATTGGGCACCTTTTGACGATGGGCGCGTTGCACCGGGCGGGTCGTTATGACAGGCAGGTGGACGGCGTCCAACGACTGACCGGCAGACAGGCGATGGGCGTCCGGGAATTTGTTTCACTTCACGCAGAGGAGTTCGGCGGACGCCGGACCTAAAAAGAGCGCCAATCCCCTCGGGTGTACCAAATCGATTGAGCCAGGACGTCAGATGTCGATCTCATTTTTTGGCTTCCGAGGCATGTATATTGCCTCTCAGAGCCTTGGCGGTTGCCCAGAGGGAACCTGGATTCACGCGGTTCGGATGCAATGCCAGCATCTTCTCGTAAAGATCCATAGCGGTCGATGTACTCGCCGCGACCTGGTTGAAGTCGCGGATATAACCGCGCGTTTCCTCGATGTGATGGGGAGAGCTATCGGGATCTGGCACGCCATGACCGGCTATCACGGCTTTCGGATGCAGAGCCTCGATTTTATCGAGCGCGCGAAGCCACTCGTTCCGGGCTTTTTCATCGCACTCGGCGAGGTAGGGATGCGTGTTGTTGTAGACAGCATCGCCCGACACGACCAGCCCAATAGACGGAACGTATAGAGCAGTTGAATTCGCCGTGTCGGTATGGCCAAGGTCGATGATCCGCAGCTCCTCTCCTTCAAGGTAGAGCGCGTCGCCTTCGAGGATTTCTGGCGTCGCCAACTGCGACGGGACCTGACCAGGAAAGCGCGGCTCCCAGAAGGATTTTATAAAGTCGGGGTCTATCTGCTTTTGCATTCCGGCAACGCTCGAAGCGGTAGCAAAAGCCCGTGCGTTTGGGAACCTGTCCAGCAGAAGTTTCAGGCCGAAGAAATGGTCAGCGTGGGCATGGGTGACATAAATGGCGATGAGGTTCTTGCCGCTTTCCGCGACCCAGTCCACGAGCTCCTTCGAATGTTGCTGCGACAAAAAGGTATCGACGAGGACGGCGTCACGTTCGCCGTAAATGAGCGTGACGGTGTTGGTAACCCAGGCGAGATTTTCCTTGCCGGGAGGCAATCCTTGCGTAGAGCTATTGCGCTTCTTGGTCAGCAGCTTCCAGTTCAGCTTCGGCATAAGCATTCTCCTTTTTCAATGTTGCATTTTTTCGCGGCTGAAGTCCGGACCGGATTCCCGTGATGCCGTCTAATGACCGCTGCTCCCGTCCGCCAGCCCGATTCTGAAAGCGGAACGAAGGAACAAACAGACGTGATTCAACGGGAGTCATATATCATATGAGTCTCCTGTGCGAATAATCCGAGAACAGGAGGACGATCTATGCGGGCAATGAGAGCGAGAGGATTCAAAGGCTACGGAGACTTGGAGCTAGTTAATCTTCCGAAACCAGAGGTCTCAGACGGGAAGGTGCTGGTGCGGATGACCGCCGCGGGCGTAACGCCGCTGGATCACACGATCTTGTCTGGCCAATACTACAAGGCGAAGGCTCCGCTGGTTCTAGGAAACGAAGGAGCGGGCGTCGTGGAGGAAGGAGGCGGAACGGAGTTCCCGGCGGGTTCACGTGTGATGTTCACTGGATTGTACGGTGTTTCAGAAGACGGAACCTACAGTGAATATCTTGCCGTAAGAAAGCAGCACCTTTGCCTCATACCTGAGGGTATCGACGACGTGAGCGCCGCTGGGATTCCGGTCGCCTATCTTACGGCGCAAATGGCCCTCAGTCTGGCGGGTTTTCAGGCTGGCAAAACTGTGCTTTCGCCGGCAATCGGAGGATCGGTCGGGAACGCGGCAACACAACTCGCTCGCGCTTTGGGCGCGAAGCACGCCATCTCGAGCACCACGAATCACAAAAAGGCCGAGCAGGCGAAGGCGCTCGGTTTCGATGAGGTCATCGATCTCTCTGGTGAGACTTTGAGCGCTGGAGTCCGCCGTATCGCCGACGGACACGGTGCGGATATCGTGATCGATGCCGTCGGAGGTGAGATCTTGAGCGAGGCGCTGTCCACGCTCGCGATGGGCGGCACTTACACGACGCTCGGCTATTCAGCAGGCCGGAAGGCAACCATCGATCTCACAGATCTGATATGGAAACGCGCCACGATGAGGAGCTTCGCGTTGTTGGCTCAGCCGCCACCGGCTTGGGCGGAAGCCTGGAGCACCATTGTCCCGCTGCTGCAGTCCGGTGGAGTAAAGCCAATCGTGGCCAAGACCTTCCCGCTGGCCGAGGCGTCTGACGCTCTGCGCTATCTTATCGAGGACCGTCCATTCGGCAGGGTCGTCCTGACCATGGCGGGGGCGAATTGAACGTGCGCTTCCGCCCAATTGGCGGAAGCCGGAACGACGGCTGATTGAGAACGACCACGCGTTAAGTGAGGGGACCCGGGAGAATTCCGGCTATCTCTGGGTATAATGACGGACGCGTAGAAGAGGACCACCATGAAGATCATCGCTTTATCGGTACCTGGCCCGACACCTGACCTAGAGAAGATGAACGAGCTCGCGGGCGAGGAAGCCAGAAACGCCTGGGAGCTTTTGAAGGCCGACGTTGTGCGAGAGGCTTACCTAAGGAAAGACAAACCGGGAGTCGTTGTCGTGCTGGAGGCATCAACTGTGGAAGCGGCGGAAACGGCGCTCTCCCAACTTCCCTTCTATCGCCATGGATTGATCCGCTTCGACCTGATACCCGTCGGGCCATTTACCAACTTTGAACGCCTCTTTGCATAACTACTAGTCGAATCGGCGGAACCATGAGCACGGTAACTTCTCCTATCCACCGGGAACCGGAGCTCCTAGGGCAGACCGTTGTTGTGATCGGAGGTAGCGCAGGCATCGGATTTGAAACGGCACGTCGTGCACGTGCAGAAGGGGCCAAGGTGATCCTCACGGGCCGGAATGCCGAACGCCTCCAGCACGCTGCCAGTGAGTTGGATGCCCTGAGTACCTCGGCCTTCGACGCCGCGGATCCTGTTGCTCTCGATCGGTTCTTCCGTGACCTCCCGACAATCGACCACGTGATGGTGACAGCCGGCCGGCCTTACTACGGACGCCTCGCCGATATGGACTTCGCGAAGATTCGCGATCTCATCGGCGAGCACCTCTTGCAGGCACTTTACGTCGCGCGGAATGCGGCCAACAAAGTGCGGCCGGGAGGAACACTGATCTTCATGAGCGGCACTGGTGGCCGACGCCCAGCGATCGGCATGAGCATTGCTGGCGCAGGCACCGCTGCGCTCCCCGCCCTCACGGCTAACCTGGCGCTTGAAATCGCGCCCGTGCGAGTCAATCTCATCGCCGCTGGATTCGTGGATACGCCTTTGTCCGCGGAACTGCTGGGCGATCAGCTCGAAAAACGTCGCAACCAGCTTCGCACCACGCTTCCCATTGGACGCGTGGTCGGACCGGCGGACGTAGCCGCGCTCGCCGTACACATTATGACTAACACCGCCCTCACGGGCGCAACCTATGACATCGACGGCGGACAGCAGTTCGTCCCCGCCTAGCTAAAGAAGCCAGTATGCGCAGTAATCGGCCGGCGTAATCAAGACTAGACTCAGAATCCCGGGAGTCTCGGGAAGCGAAAAGGAGGCACGCATGTCCACGATCCACCTGCACGAGACAACCACTTCGACGCCCGAGCAGTACGTCGCCGGGCTCACCGACTTCGGGCCTGGCCGCTCGAAGCTTTTTGGCAATAGCGCCGACGATTACCTCAAGGTGCATAACCGCGGCCCCTCGCAGGCCGACGTCACCGAAGGCTCGGGCGGCATCTGGGAACGCCTTCACTACGACTGGTCCGATCCCAACCACGTCGTCCTCACGACAACCGACTCCAACACGTGGGGCGGCGCGTCCGGCCACACCTACACCTTCACACGTCGTCCCGATGGTTTGACCGACATCGACGTGGTCGTCGTACGCGACGGCAAGAACCTCAAGGGATGGCTACTCGGCTTCGTGCTCGGGACCATCGGCAAGGGCGTTTTGAGAAAGGCGTTTGAAAACTCCGTCAAGGCCATCGAAGCCCGGAACGGCGCCGCGAGAGGGGCAGGCGCATCACGAACCGGGTAGCCGTATCGGCGAATTTACTCTCCAGCAGTTCGTTGCCGCCTAGTACGAGTCTTCAAAAACTCTAACTTTCGATTTAGGGGAATACATAGGAGAAAAGAATGGCAACCTCAAGTGCAATTGACAATGAACCGGACAGCGGCGCAAGTGCCGCGAGAGTCGACATGAAGTTCGAGGTGATCGTCATTCCAGTCGCGGATGTTGATCGCTCGAAAGCGTTTTACACAAAGCTTGGGTGGAGGCTCGATGCAGATTTCCCATTCGACAACGGATTCCGCGTTGTCCAATTCACGCCTCCCGGCTCGGGGTGCTCGGTCCAATTCGGCACGAAGATAACGACTGGCGCGCCGGGCTCTGCCCAAGGTCTCTACCTGATCGTTTCCAATGTTGAAGCTGCTCGCAAAGAGCTCGTTGCCCGCGCTGTCGAGGTCAGTGACGTGTTCCATACTTCGAAACCGGGTGCTCAATTCCGTCCCGAAAGCAACGGTCGCGTCAGTGGGCCGGACCCCGGTCACCGCAGCTACTTTTCCTTTGCTACGTTCAGCGACCCGGATGGCAACACTTGGCTGTTCCAGGAGATCACAACGCGCCTGGCCGGACGTGGACTCGGCAATTTGGACGTCTCGACGCTGACAGAGCTTTTGCGTGAGACGGAGCAGCATCATGGCGAGTACGAACCAACCGCCCCGAAGCACCATTGGTCGGGGTGGTATGCCGCCTACATTGTCGCGCGACAGGACGGAAGGACGCCCGAAGAAGCCGCCAAACTAGGCAAGCTGCACATAGAAGGTGCTCAGTGAGAGCACTATGAACGAATAAGACGTAATAGTCATTGGGGCGCGAGGAAGTAAGGTGCATGGTAGATGACGGATCGATATTGGTAAGTGGGGCAGCCGGCCAACTGGGGTCGGTCGGACGCACAGTCGTCGGCCTGCTACTCGATCGAGGCCTTCCGGTTCGCGCCATGGTGCGGCGCGAGGACGAACGGGCGGCGTCCCTGCGAGCCGCAGGCGCCCAAGTGGTGGTTGGCGACCTCCTTGAACCGGGCGATGTTTATCGCGTTGTGAGCGGCTGCTCCCGAGTCTACTTCAGCATGTCCCCGTCCGCCGGGTACTCGAAGCGACCGTGACCATGGGCCGTGGCACGGGAAGCCTTTGAAACTACCGACTTCGAGTGAAGGTGTTATGTTCTTAGATCAGTCTGGGATCGGGGTTTGCCCCCGTGGTTGGCGTAGAGCCCTTTGAAGCGAGGGCAACGGGAACTTGGTGCGGGCGGAGGGACTTGAACCCTCACGGACCTTGCGGTCCAACGGATTTTCTTGCCACTACGGCTTTCGCCGCCCCCGCTTGATTGCAGCGAGGTTTGGGGTCTGGACTATCCCTTCGCCATGCCCCAAATCAGTTTCGGGATTAGGCGCTGCCCGTCTAGTCTCTACACCTTCCCGGCCGTTTCGGACCGGGCTTGGCTCGGATCGCCATGTTTGTTACAGGGTTCCCCAGCTTTGAGCAGTTCTGCATCGCCAGTTTACAGGGAAGGCGTGGAGTGGAATGGTGCCCGGGGTGGGACTTGAACCCACACGGAGGTTACCCTCCAAAGGATTTTAAGTCCTTTGCGTCTGCCGATTTCGCCACCCGGGCATCCGTAGGTACTTTCAGTGTAACGGCATTTGCAAAGAACGGATGATCCGCCTCTTCCGAGATACAATTCAATGCATGCTGAGAACAATCGCCGTTCTCGCGCTGGCTGCTTGGACAACTGCATGTTCTGCGCAGAGCTGTCGTTCGAGAAGTTGATTTGGCCGACCGCGATGACTTTGACTTTCTTGCCCCACGGTAAAGTCACTTCTTTCGTGGGCTGTGCGAAAAGAGGTGGATGAAATCTGGGAAACGTTTCGCATTGATGTAGAACGCGCTGGACTCCGGCAGGCCATCCGCCCGGTCACACGGCAGCAAGCGTCCTTATCGCGCTGATCGGCCACCGAAAAAGCACCCCACGTGCCAACAACCGACATTCGATACTGCCAACTACCTAAAAACTCACGCTGGCGATGCAAGCCGACGAAGCTGCCCAGTACACGGCCCGTTTCCAATCGCCGGCGATGAGATATCCGACCGCAGAGGCGAGGTTCCCTGCGAACAGGATGCTCGGAATGATGACTCGGTATCTCATGATTTGCTTTCGGACGATACTCACGCCCTAAGTCTTGCCGGGAAAGATAGTGTGACTATGGGCAGCTTGCTCTCAGCGTCTCGGAGCCTGTAGCGACTCGATGAACCGGGTTAGGTTGTCGATCCGCACGTCCACTTCGGCCCGGCTACCGCCGCCCAGGTAGCGAAAAGCGGTCCCCCAGACCGGCATATCTTCGGAGCCGTGCGACGCGACCA
Source organism: Terriglobia bacterium (assembly GCA_963792065.1). Taxonomy (GTDB): domain Bacteria; phylum Acidobacteriota; class Terriglobia; order Bryobacterales; family Bryobacteraceae; genus Palsa-89. Next base: position 1,535,379 of record CAWBUU010000001.1, on the reverse strand, counting down.
TGAGGTCGCCGCGCAGCGTGGCCTTCACGCGTTCGGCTGGAAATTCGCCGTTGTTGCGCTTGGCCAGCCTGGTCAAGTCCGTGGCTGGACGCTTAAGCGCCGGCTGCATCGGTCCGTTACCCTTGCCGTCGCGGCCGTGGCAGGAGGCGCAGTAGCTGGCGTACATCTCTTCGCCCGCGCCAATCGGAATTGGGCGAACCGGAAGCTGGCTTTGCCCGTTGGTAGACGGCCGATCGAAGAATTCCGGCTCGACAAGGCCGCCTTCTTTCTCGGTCTGATTCAGCAAGTCGATGTCATTGGGATTCGGCGCGGGCGCAGCCGCGGCATACGGCGCCTGGATTTCGCCGCGCAGCGCAGCCGGGGGCGCGGCAGGTAACCCGCCTTGTCCAGTTCTGAGTTCAGCAAGTCCTTGATCGACGATCTCGCGCATGTGGTTCTGCATCTCCTGCAGATCGGCGAGCGAAACCACCACGATGCCGCCGCGCGTGCAAGAGCCGCTCTTCGAGGCCAGCACCTTCAGATACGCGAACGACGCATCGGCGGGCGGCGCCTGTTCGAGTTCGAGCACGTTGCCCGGCGTGAGCACGCACTGCTCGGTGGCGGACATCACATCCAAGGTGCTCGACACCACGAAGACGTGCGAACGGTTGTCGGACAGCAGCCGGGCCAGACCGCTGAGGGCGGGATCGGGCATGCCACCGCGCGCCACGGTCTCGCTGTCGCGCTTTTCCTGCTCGATTTGCTGCCGGACTTCCTCGGCGATGGCGCGCTTCACTTCATCCGAGATCGGCGCTTGCGCGGCTCGCTCGGCGAAGGCCTCTTCGTCGGCGGCCAGGCGATCGCGATAGTCGCGCTCCAGCTCCCAAGCCAGCATGTAGTCAGTCAGCCAGAACGGCGAAGCCGGATAAACCGCGTAGGGCGTGAAGTACGGTCCATAGTATGCGTACCACGGTGCACCGTACCAACCCCAGTGGAAATAGACGCCGGCGCGCCACGGAGCAAACACCCAATCGTAGAAGATCGGCGGATAGTAGACCACCGGCGCATACACGAACAACATCAGGCCGCGATACCGATAGGGCTGGTAGAAACGATGAAACACCCGGCGCTCGCCGTAGAAAGTGCGCTGGACGAACTCGCGGTTGCGCGTGACGAACGGACGCTGGACGTAGCCGCGCCCGCGCCCGTGGGCGACGATCACGGTTCGATCCGGCCGCTCGCGGATGACGCGATGCTCTCTGAGCGTGGCAGCTCTGTCGATGTGCCTTTCCGTGACGGCCGGACGTTGGGCGGTTCGTGGACCGCTGCGAGGCGGTTGTGCGACGTTGGGCGTCGGACGCGTGCGCTCACGCGCGCTCGGCTCGGGGCGGCTCGAGGGTGCGGGCGCCCGGCGTACCGGCGGAGCGATTGCTCCAGTGCGCGGCGCGGGAGTCGGCATAACGCGCGGACCGGCTGGAGTGGCTTGACGCGGCGCCGGCGCTGCCTGTTGCGGCGCGGCTTGATGCGGCGTTGCGCGATGCTCCGCAGGTCGGGCTTGCCGGTCTTTCACTTGATTCTCTTCGTTTCCTGGTGTGGCCTGAGCGATCAACAAGACCGCCATCACCGGGCCGATGCATGCAAACGAAATAATTCTACGAATGATGCGTTTCATGGGAAACTCCACCTCATAGTCCTGCACGGTGATTACCGGAACGAGATTAGTCCCATACAGGACGCTTCGCCTCGGCCATTGTGAATCTACACGCACCCGCCCTAAGCCTTATGGCGCAACATGTTCCCCTATTGGATGCAACCGGGGTGAAGGTGCGGAGCTCAACTCCAGCAAGTAGAGCTTGCTCGCCTCATTGGGCCGGCTCTTGCACTTAAAACATCGGCGGCGACAGTCGCCGCGTACGCCTGCATGCCCGCCAGAAAGGAGCATGTCATGAGCGACATCAAGCGTGTAGTTCTTCTGATCATTCTTGGGATCCTGAGCGCCGGAACTTTGGCCGGCCTGCTCCTATCAGGCGTCCTGATGAAGGGCTTCCCGCATTAGATCGAAAGGAGGGCTGTTATGTATAAGCTACTGGTAGCAGCGGTGTGCTGCGCGATGATCCTGGCATTTCTTCCAGTGAGTGCAAACGCGGATGAGTGGAACAAGAAGACCATTGTGACATTCAACGCGCCGGTGGAACTGCCGGGGATCGTGCTGCCTGCCGGAACATATGTATTCAAACTGATGGATTCGTTGTCGAGCCGGAACATCGTGCAGGTGTTCAATGAAGACGAGAGTCGCATTTACACGACGATTCTCGCCATTCCGAATTACCGGCTGACTCCGTCCGACAAAACCGTGATGAGTTTTGCAGAGCGTCCGGTCAATGCGCCGGAAGCGATGCGTGCGTGGTTCTATCCGGGCGACAATTTCGGCCAGGAATTCGCGTATCCGAAAGCGAGAGCGCGTGAGCTGGCTGAGATCGCGAAAGAGCCGGTACTCAGCGCCGAGGTGACTCCTGAAGAGACGCCTCAGGAGATGTTGAAGGCTCCCGTGGTGACCGTGACGCCGGAGAAGGAGGAAGTTGGGATTACAGACATAACCGTGGCGCCGCCGATTGAGCCTCGGGTGGCCGAAAACGTGGAGCCGGCTCCGATCGCTGAGCCGATCGCGGAGCTTCCCAAGACCGCCAGCCCGCTGCCGCTGATCGCATTGCTGGGAGTGACTGCGCTGGCATTGTCGGGAGCGCTGAAAGCTCTTGTCAGGCACAGCTAGAGTGCCTCGCGATGACCGTTCGGATTCAGTGGCGCGAGCGACGCGGTTCGAATTCCGTTATCCGCGCCGCGTCGCGCCTTCTGTTTCTGGGTGGCAGTCTGGCGATCGCGTTTTCGGCTGTGGTGTATTTCGAAGCCCGGCTGTACCAAGTGGATGAAAACCGGCGCTTCGATGCCAGTTTGTCCTCGCCGGCGCTCAAGGCCGGCATCGGCGAACAGCGAGTCATGCTCGAATTGCAGAGCGGCTCGCCGTGGAGCCGTCTCGAGATCCCGCGCCTGGATCTCTCGGTGATGGTGGTGGAAGGCGTCCGGTATCGAGATTTGAAACTCGCGGCCGGCCATATTCCCGGCACCGCCACGCCGGACGAAGCCGGCAACGTCGTGATCGCCGGTCATCGCGATACGTTTTTCCGCAAGCTGGGCGAAGTTCGCCCGAACGACCTGGTCACGCTGACGACGCTGGCAGGCCGCTATCGCTACGCGGTGGAGTGGACGCGCGTCGTCAAGCCGGATGAAGTGGAAGCGATGGAGCCATCGAAGGAGCCGCTGCTCACGCTGGTCACCTGCTATCCGTTCTACTACGTGGGTCCGGCGCCGGAGAGGTTCATCGTTCGAGCGCATCGTCTAGAAAAGTAACTTCCGTTAGACGCTCTTGGCAGCCGGCGTGCAAACGTTTGTCTCGTGACTGCTCTTTCCGCTCATGCCCTGGATATCGAAAGCGTAGAGCCTTACCTTAAGTCACTGCTAGGTAAGGGCGTCAAGGTACTGCGCCTGTTGCCGTTGGGGGAAGCGCCCGAGCAGGAGGTCAAGGGTTTCGGTTACGGCACGCCAGTTCGCGTGGACTATCAGACCGCCGATCGCGTGGCCCACAGTCTGGTGATTCACACCATGAGTCCGGGGCCGTTCGGGCACGAGCACCTCTCGGACCGCGCCCGCATTCTGCTGTGGTCACATCAGGCCTTCAATCGTCTGCCGAGGCACGTGCGGTCGTTCGATGTCGGCGGGATCGACAGCAGCGGCCATCTGATTTCGGTCGGCGGTGTCGAAGAATTTTGCGTGCTAACTGAGTATGCCGAGGGCGAGGCTTATGCGCTGGACCTGGAACGGCTGCGCGACACCGGCCACCTTCGGGATGAGGATCAGGCGCGCGCCGATGCTCTGTGCGACTACCTGGTGGGAATCCACGCCGTGCCGGTGGATGAGCCGGGCCTCTATGTTCGCCGCAATCGCGAGTTGGTGGGCGACGGCGAATGCATCATGGGGTTGACGGACTCCTATCCGGATCACCCTCTGTTCACGCGCGACGTGCTGGAGCGGATCGAGCATCGCGCGGTGGAATGGCGCTGGCGTTTGAAACCCCTGGCACACCGGCTGCGGCAGGTCCACGGCGATTTTCATCCCTGGAACATTCTGTTCAGCACAGGCACGGATTTTCGCCTGCTCGACCGGTCGCGCGGCGAATACGGCGATCCGGCCGACGACGTGACGTGCCTCACTGGCAACTACCTGTTCTTCTCGCTGCAGCGCAGCGGTCGGTTGGAGGGGCTTTTCGAAGAGCTGTTCCGGCGATTTTGGGATCGCTACCTGGAAAAGACCGGCGATCGCGAGATGCTCGGCGTCGTTGCGCCGTTCTTTGCGTTTCGCGGCCTGGTGATGGCCAGCCCGGTCTGGTATCCCAACCTGGACGAAACCGTTCGCGAGCGGCTGCTGAACTTCATCCTGAGCGTGCTGGATGCCGAGCGCTTCGACCCGGCGCAGGTGAACGAGTATTGTGGAGCCTAGACGGCAGGAAGCTTTCGCGGTTTGGATCACCGGACTTCCGGCGTCGGGAAAATCCACACTGGCTGGCGCGCTGAAGGCCGAGCTGGCCGCGCGCGGGGTGGACGCGGCGGTGCTGGAATCGGATGCCTTGCGCCTGGTGGTGGCCGATCATCCGCGCTACGACGAAAACGAGCGCGACCGGTTCTACCGGCTCATGGCCTATATCGGCGTGGTGCTGGTGGATCATCGCGTGCCGGTGATCTTCGACGCGACCGCGAACCTGCGGGTGTATCGCGAGCGCGCGCGGCAGCAGATCCCGCGATTCGTGGAAGTCTATGTCGAGTGCCCGCTCGAAACCTGCATGGCAGCGCGATCCGAAAGGGATCTATCGCAAAGCGCAGGCGAGGCGCGGCTGAGGACGTGCCGGGACTTCAGGCGGCGTATGAACCGCCCGAAGCACCGGATGTTGTCACGCATTGCGACCGCGAAGCCCCCCAGGCCGCGGCCAGGCGCATCGTCGACAGGCTGGTCGAGAAGGGCTACATCTAGGCGTTGGTCTGCACCGGCACCGGCGCGCCGGCCGGCCGGACTGCAAACTGCTTCTCGAGCACGTTCAGCTTCTCGACGATGCCCGGTGTACTCCAGCTCCGCCATCGGCAGCATCGCGGCGCCGAAGAAACCTTGGCGGCGCATCTCGATCGCTTTTCTGCGATACCTGATCGCGCACTTCGTTCCAGAACGGCTGCGCGAAGTTATCGACTCGCTCGGTCAGCATCTGATCGTGCACGCAGTATCCGGCGCAACTGACGATCGGCGGGCCGTCGAAGTAGCTGATCCCGGTGTTCACCGCGACTGGCATGAGAGGCATGTTGTGCGACCCGCGCATGCCGCCCGCGACGAAATGGCCGATCGCAAACGGCGTCAGCACTTCGCCGGTGGCCGGGAAGTTCATCTGCACCCGCACCAGCATCACCGGATCGTCTTTGCCGGTGTACTTGCCCGCGATGTTGTGCAGCCGCGTGGTAGCCACCGCCACCGCCTGCTCGCCGCTGGCGCGCGACCAGATGGATTCCACGACGAAGCGCTCGGGATCGCGCAGCAGCGCCGCGATGTCATAAAGCTGCTCGGGCGCGTTCAGCTCGATCACACGATCGCCTTCGGTGTAGTTGACGTCCATGATGACGAACTTGAAGCCTTTGGACATCTTCGGGCGACAGCAGCAACCCCGGCGTGTTCATCGGATCGGCGAACGCCAGATACAGCGGCAGATTGTAGGCGCCCGGATCGGTCTTGTCGGCGGCGAAGAACAGGAACGGCTCATTGGCGCGCTCCTCGAATTCCATTTCGGCCACCGCGGGCCCCATGCCTTTGACGTTGCCCGAGAACGCATCCTTCAGCAGATCCTGGCCGGCGCCGTAGAGGCCCTGCTCCCTTGCGACTGCGGTTCCTGCGAGAAAAGCGTCCCAGGCCAGCTTGTGAATCTCTTCGTTGCCTTCGCCGCGCGTGTGCGTCATGAGAATCGCAATGTCGTCGCCGGTGTGGCTGATGTTGTAGTCCGTAATCAGACCGGTTCCGTTGTTGTGAATGAAAATCTCGACAGCATCCAGCAAGCGCCGGGAGGGGGCCACGTGGCCGCCGATCGAGCCGATGTCCGCCTTGATGACACTGAGAGTGAGCTTCATCTGTTGTACCTCCGGTTCTAAAATTCATGCACGACGGTGGCCAACCGCGAGGCTCAGTGCCGTGTGCGCACGATCTCCACCGAGCAGGTGGCATGAAACGCCACCGGCTCCGACACGCTCCCGAGCATGAACCGGCTGGTGCCGCGGCGTCCGTGCGATCCCAGAACGATGAGGTCGGCTCCCCACTCGGCGGCCTGGTTGAGAATCATCTCCTTGGCGGAGGCGGCGGGAATCACGACGGTTCCGGATTCGGTGAAACCGGCGTCCGAGAGGATCTGTTCGGCGGCCGCCACCGCATCCTGCGCGCGTTTCATCGCTTCGCCGCGCAACTCTTCCATGGCCTTTGCGTCGAAGTAGGCCGGATACGGAGTGCGGAACCAGGCCGGGGACAGCTCGACCACGCTGATGACTCGGAACTCGGTGCCCTTCGGCCAAGGCCGGGACGCAATGGATCTCGCCGCATCTTCGGAACACTCGGAGCCGTCCGTCGCCAGAAGCACCTTCATGGCTCCGTCGCCCGATCGCGACCGCACGATTTCCACCGAACACGGCGCGAACCGCACCACGGCCCGCGCCACGCTGCCCAACAGAAAGCGCACCACGTCGGATTCTTCGTGCGATCCCACAACTACCAGGTCCGCTCCGGTTTCCGCAGCGTAGTCGACCATCACGTCTTTCGGATCGCCTGTGAGAACCACGCTGGTGCTCGCGATGCCGGATGATCGGAGGCGCTGCGCGGCACATCGAAGGGCCTCGTCGGCCGAACGGATCAGCGCGCTGTTGAACTCCGGCGCATCGCAGGAGTGGCTCAGGTCCACGACGCTGACCATCTCGACGGCGGTGCCTGGCGGCCAGGGACGAGCAGCCACTTCACTCAACCGCGACCTGGCTCGCCGCCGTTGAATCCACACCCAGGAGAATTCTCATAGCGAGCCTTTCCCGCCTGTGCGTTTCACTGAATCAATAGCAAGAAGCGGACCAACTTCCGGGCGCTCACTCCCGCTCCGGAACGGCAACCACAGCAACACAAACAACGCGAGCGCAACCGCCTCGCCGGCCAGGATGTAAAGCGGCCACGGACCCAGGATAGTCGAGCAGCGAAGCGTTCACTGGTTTTTCCCGGAGGTACATGTAGTTGGTCTTGAAGATCGCGTCGAACAGGCCGACCGCGCCCGCATAGACGTTCAACGTTCCGAACGCGGTCCAGACGCTCGATGGACGAGGCCGCATCAGCCCGCCCCAGGTCAACGTCAGGATCGTCACGATAACCAACCCGTGCGCCAGGAAAAAGTAGATGGTCGGATACGACGGAAACGCCGCCCACAGGTCCGGCGTCAGCACCGCCATGCTGCTTCCGGCGAGGCCCGCGTAGTAAGCCAATTCGTAACACCACGGCTTCAGCGCGAGCGCCGCGATGACGGTGAGCCAAAGAGTCAGGTCGCAGAGTTCCAGCGGCAGGCCTTGCGGGAAGCGGAATCCCTCGAGTCGATAGCGGTAGCAGTACCAGATCAGTTCATTCGCTAGCAGGAACCAGCCGAGTCCGCGGCGAATCCAGAGCGCTGCTGACTGGTTCCTTCTGCACAGCATGCTGAGACCGGCGGCCAGCGCCGGAATGAGGCCAACGATGACAAGGTGCGCCAGTCCGAAAAGCCGGAACCCCGGGGCTAGCCAGGAGCGCCATGAGTCTCCTCGCGCACCAGACTGTGCGTTTTCTGGCTCAACGCGTTACTCGAACCAGGATCTCTCAGTAGCGGAAAACCGCCGCGACCGCCGCTCCGTCCGGCATCCGATCGCCGGGCAGCGCGAACGGAGTCCCTCCCTGAAGGACAGTCTCGACTGCGGCTACGTTCAGAAGATCCTCTTCGCCCCAATCCCAGCGGCTCGCCGCGCTTTGCGCCGTGGAAGACGCCCAGCTTGCGAGCGAGCCTGTCGAGGTAAAGACGATGTACGCGGCCTTCCACCGCGGCTTTCAGGATAGTATCGAGATCGGTGGAGAATCGCGAAGGTGTAGAGCGCTCACGATACTCGGCCATCTCGGCAGCGGCTTGCTCCACTTGCCGCGCTTGCAATGATGCCGTAAGCCTGGCGCAGCAGCTCTTCATCCGCGATCCACTCGCCGGGGCTGCCGGAAATACTGGATGCGAGCAGATTCTTGTACGTGCTGATGGATCGATAGGATGGCGGCATCGTCGTCCACGCCGGCCAGCACCAGCGGCGTCTTGCTGCCATTCAGAAGCTGCGCGACGCCGCGGTCCACCGCTCTTGTAGAAATCTGCCAAGTGAGCGTGCTGCTTTTCGCGTTCGGAGCCAGTGCCGAAGCTGACCCCTGCCATCGCGCCAACGGAAGGACCGGCGGTCGAACGGTTCATCAGATCGTGATCGGGCTGCTCGAAGTCCAGAGCTTCTTCGAGGGTTTCCGGAATCCCTCGGGCAGCGCTCATCGGCTCGGCGCGAAGGTGCGAGCACCGCAGCAGTTCGACGTCTTTCTTGGAGAGCTTGAGGATATAAAACTCCGCCGGCCGGTGCAGCTCGTCCAGAATCGCGCGGATATCGAAGCAGCCCCCCACCGACAAGGCGCCGGCCGAGCGGCTCGATCAACTCGAAACTGTTCGAGAACATCCGGCGCCCGGAAAATGACCCGGCCCCAGTGAGAGCCGGCCAGAAATTCCTTTTCGCGCGTCAATTCCTCGAGCGGCGCGCAGCAGGTCCTTCACAGTCGGACTCGGGGACCTTTCGAGCCGCTAGTTCGCCGGCGGCTTCCTGCAAATTGGTTTTGAGGATCGCCGCCATGGGCTTGGACTGGGCGCCGGGCCGGTATGCTGGCAGCAACAAGGTTACACAGGGACCGCTGGATCGGAGTAACTCCTGCAGGTCCTTGAGTTCGAGCGATTCTAATGCAGCAACGTTAAGCTCGGGCATGAACGTCCTCCATTCAGGAAATCTTTACGCACGTCTCAAACCATCTGCAGTAGACGGCTGGCGCGCGGCGTGAATTTCGAAAGATTGCTGACGTGAGCAGTTTGCCCCACGCTTGGCTGAGCCTTTCCGCTCACCATGGCGTCACGGGCTTGCACCGCAAACAAAGCAAGGTGGCTCACTTCGGTACGCCTCGTGCGGAAACAAAAGTGAACGAACGTGTGGGCCGACTGGGAGTGAAAGGAGGACGAAAATGAACGACAGAGAATTGAGAGAAGCAGTCGAGCAGGCGCTCGATTGGGAACCCATCATCAACGCCAAGGGCATCGGGGTTTCGGTCAAGGACGGAGTTGTTACTTTAAGCGGTCATGTTACTAGTTATCCTGAACAGCGCGAAGCCGAAAAAGTGGCCGGCCTGGTTCGAGGCGTGAAGGCGGTGGTTGGAAATCTCCAGGTGGCGCTGCCGGCGTACTACGAGCGAAGCGACGAAGAGATCGCGCGCGCCGCATCGAATGCGCTGGCCTGGAACACGCTGCTGCCGAAAGACAAGATCCAGGTCTGGGTGGACAAGGGCCGCGTAACGCTGGAAGGCGCGGTGGACTGGCAGTATCAACGGAAGTCCGCTGACAAGTGCGTGCGCTATCTGGCAGGCGTCAAGGATGTGAACAACCACATCATCGTCAAACCGAGTGCGGATCGGGTGGCGGTGAAGACCCAGATTGAGGCCGCGTTGCTGCGCAATGCGAAGCTGGACGCCAACAGCATTCGCGTGGACATCCGCGGGGATCGCGTGATCCTGACCGGTACGGTGCAGTCCTGGGTGGAACGCCAGGAAGCCGAACGCGCGGCTTGGGGATCGCCGGGCGTGCGTGACGTCGAAAATTTGCTGATGGTCAACCCGGTGTCGAACCTGGTGACTTACTAGCAGACCTTCCGTCAACGGAAAGGAGGCGCGGCATGATTGCCTTCCAGCGCATTCTGTTTCCGGTCGATTTTTCCGAGCAGTGCAGAGCCACGGTGCCGGCCGTGAAGGCTTTGGCGCAGCGTTTCGGCTCAGAGCTGGAGTTGCTGCACGTGGTGGATCTGCCGATCGCCTGGTTCGGTTCGCCTGAGGCTGCGGCGTGGTCGGCGCTTGATCAATGCCGAGAAGACTGCGGGAGGAAGGCCGGATCGCGCTCGACCGCTTCATCGCGCGCGAGTTCGCCGGTACGCAGGTGATCGCCGAAGTGGACGAAGGCGAGGCCGGCCAGTTGATCGTGGACCATGCGCACGACGAGCACGCCGACCTGATCATGATGCCTACGCGCGGCTACGGGCCGTTTCGCGCGATGCTGCTCGGATCGATCACCGCCAAGGTGCTGCACGATGCGCGCTGTCCGGTCTGGACCGGCGTGCATACCGATCAGATGCAGGCGCATCCGCCGGAGCGCTGGAAGCGACATGCTGTGCGCTCTGGACACCGATCCTCAGGGACGTGGCCGTGCTGCGCTGGGCGGCCGAGTTCAGCTCCCAGCAAGGCTTGGAGCTGCGGCTGGTCCACGCGGTGGAGGGCGCGGATTCCACGTTGGACTCGCGAGAGCGACCCGAGCATGTACGATTTCCTCTTCAACGTGGCTCGCGAGCGGATGGTCAAGATGCAGGCCGAGGCCGGAACCAAGTTCGAGGTTTGCCTGCTCGGCGGACGGGCGGAGCGTGCCGTGCACCAGGCTGCTATCGGGCATGACGCGGATCTGATCGTGATCGGCCGCGGGGTCATGCAGAAGAAGATGGGCCGGCTGCGCAGCGAGCGCTTACTCCATCATTCGCGAAGCGCCTTGCCCGGTGATCAGCATTTGAAATGGACCTGAACACGCAAGTTGCGATGCGGCTGAACGAGGTCGCCGATCTGCTGCGCGAACAGGGCGCGAGCCCGTTCCGTGTGCAAGCCTACCGGCGCGGCGCTGAGACTGTGCGTCGTCTGGCCGGCCGGTCAACGAGATTCTCGAGGCAGAAGGCGACGAGGGACTGCGCACATTGCCCGGCATCGGCGACCGGTTGGCGATCGCGATTCGCGACATCGTGCGGTTCGGGCGGCTTCCGATGCTGGATCGTCTGCGCGGGGAATCCGATCCAGTGGAGTTGCTGCAAACCGTTCCGGGAATCGGCCCGGTGCACGCCGAACGTCTGCACCATGACCTGGGCGTCGATTCTTTGGAAGACCTGGAAGCCGCGGCGCACGATGGACGGCTGGCCGACATCGCGGGTCTCGGCCACAAGCGCGTCACCGGGATCAAGGATTCGCTCGCGACGCGGCTGGGCCGGCTTCGTCCGCCGGCGCCCACAGAATCGGACCAGGCGCTCGGTCGCCGATTTGCTGGACGTGGATCGCGAGTATCGCGAGTTGGCCGCCGCTGGAAGGCTGCATCAGATCGCGCCGCGCCGATTCAATCCGTCGGGCGAAGCCTGGCTTCCGATCCTGCACACGCAGCGCGGCGACCGCCACTACACCGCGCTGTTTTCCAACACGGCTCGTGCGCACAAGCTCGGCAAAACCGGAGATTGGGTGATTCTCTACTACGACGGCGCGGGCGGCGAGCGCCAGGCAACCGTGATCACCAGCCAGTTTGGCGCGCTGAAGGGCAGAAGAATCGTCCGCGGGCGCGAAGAGGAATGCGCGCGATATTACGGCGCGCGTCTCGCCTCACGCCAGTGGCCAGTAAGGAGGTTTCTCATCATGAATGCAACGGAAATAATGCTCACGGATCTGGTGCTACGACGCCGCCATCCCACTGACCGGCGCGCCGCAGGACTACCAGCCGCTGCTCGATTTGATCGGCGACGCGCGCTTCGTGCTGCTCGGCGAAGCGTCGCATGGCACGCACGAGTTCTATCGGGAGCGCGCGCAGATCACCAAGCAGTCTGATCGAGAAGAAGGGCTTCACGGTCGTGGCGGTGGAGGCGGACTGGCCGGACGCCTATCGCGTCAATCGCTTCGTGCGAGGCCAAGGCACGCGACGCCGACGCCGTGGACGCGCTCGGCGGATTCCGGCGCTTTCCCGGCCTGGATGTGGCGCAACGCCGACGTGCTCGATTTCATCGGCTGGATGCGGGCGCACAACGACTCGCTCGCGCCCGAGCGTCCCGAAGGCCGGCTTCTACGGCCTGGACCTCTACAGCATGCACGCCTCCATTGAAGCCGTGCTCGAATATCTCGACAAAGTGGATCCGGAAGGGGCGCAGCGCGCGCGGCATCGCTACGCGTGCTTCGAAAATTTCGGCGAAGATCCGCAGGAGTACGGCTACTCGGCCGGGCTGGGCCTGAGCGACACTTGCGAGCGCGAAGTGATCGAGCAGCTCATCGATCTGCAGCGCCGGGCGGCGGAGTACGCGCGCCGCGACGGGCGCGTCGCAGCCGACGAGTTCTTCTACGCCGAGCAGAACGCGCGGCTGGTGCAGGAACGCCGAAGAATACTATCGCGCCATGTTCCGCGGCCGGATTTCGTCGTGGAACCTGCGCGATCGCCACATGGCGGAAACGCTGGAAGCTCTGGTCGGACTACTTTGCGATGCGCGCAAGCGCGGCGCGAAGTTCGTCGTGTGGGCGCACAACTCGCACCTGGGCGATGCGCGCGCCACGCAGATGGGACGGCGGGGCGAATTGAACGTCGGGCAACTGGTGCGCGAGCGCTACGGGCGCGAATCCCGGTTGATCGGTTTCAGCACCTACACGGGAACCGTGACGGCGGCGTCGAACTGGGGCGGCCCGGCGGAGCGCAAACGCGTTCGTCCGGCGCTACCGCAAAGCTACGAAGGCTTGTTTCACGACGACCGGCATCCCGCGATTCCTGTTGAAACTCGGCGAACACGGCCGCGCTGGCGCACGCTCTGGCCGAGCCGCTGCTCGAACGCGCCATCGGCGTGATCTATCTGCCGGAAAGCGAACTGGCCAGTCACTATTTCTATGCCAGCCTGCCGGCGCAGTTCGACGCGATCCTGCACTTCGATCAGACGCGCGCGGTGGAGCCGCTGGAACGCACGTCGGAGTGGAATATCGGCGAGCCGGCCGAGACGTTTCCTTCGGGCATCTGATCGGTCGTGCCGATGCGTTGACGCAAAACGCTCCAGCGCGCGGCGCGCGGCCGACTTCGCCGGCGGCGACCATTTGCTCGATTCCCGCTTCGCTCGGCCAGTATCCGGCCAGCGGCATTCGCGGATGAACGTGCAGATCGGTATTGCGCAGCGAAGTCCGGTAGTGGGCCGGATAGATGCGATGCGCGTGGCGATGCGCAGGGTGAAAGCCCATGCCGCGCAAGACCGAACTGACTTCCCAAACGTCGGACGAGATCACGAAGTCCGCGCCCATCTGGCGGCAAACATCGGCCGGAAGCACGCAGGCGATCCCGCCATCCTTTAATATGTGCCCTTCGCGACGCACGCGGCCCGCGGATCACGCGCATCGCGCAACTGGCGTTGATGGCCGAGGCGAGATGCCCGGTCGTAATGGCGATCGCACGCTTGGCCGGCAGCGCCGTCGCAATGGCTGCGAACGGCAGTCGCAAATCGGAAAACCGATGCGGCAGATGCCGCGCGCAGAAACGCTCCAGCGTGCTTCCATGCAGCAGCTTCGGCCAGAACACGCCGCGCGCCATTTTGATCAGGTCTTTCCAGCTCATTCCGGCAGCGATTCCCGCGCCGATGATGCTGCCCGCGCTCGCGCCCGGCGACGATGGCCGGACGAATGCCGGCTTCGGTTAGAACTTTGAGAACGCCGATGTGCGCCAGACCGCGGACGGAACCGCCGCTCGAGCGCTAGACCAATGCGTGAGGGAATAAGGCGATGCAAACTGCGCACCTAAGTTTCAGTATAACAGTGGTCAGAGAGGCATGACGGAGAAGATCGAACGGCTGGCGGAGTTGGTGCGGCAGGCCGGAACAACCCCTCATCCCGGCCGCGCGCGCGGTGGGCCGGAACGCGTTCACTCGGAAAGTCGACGTGCTGCTCCTTTGGGTCCGCCGTTACGCGCCACCGCTCCACTGGCTAGTTCGCCGGAACGTTCGGCGTAGCACTTTACATCTACGCGCTGGCTGGCGGCCCGAACGGCGCGGTTGTCGAGCGTAGGAGCGAGAGCCTGGCCGGACGTGCCGGAGCGCTGTGTGCTGGCGTCTGGCATGACAGCGCGCCATCGCTGCTTGCGGCCATCGCCAAAGACAAGCCGCGATCAACGCCTGGCGATCATGATCGCCACCGAACCGCGCGGCGACAGCCTCGATGGTGTTGTGCCGGCTGCTAGGCCTCGACGTGATTCGCGGCGATTGGGAGCATCACGGCTGGCATAGCGTCACTGCGGCTGGCGCGACTGGCGGCGGATGGCGCCTGCGTCGTCATCACGCCCGACGGCGGCGGACCTCGGCGCGTGGCCCGGGCCGGAGCGCTGGTGCTGGCCGCGGCGGCCGGCGTTCCGCTGGTGCCGATTGGAGCGGATTGCCATCCCGGCTTTGCGCGAGCCGCACAAGTGGGACCAGCCGCGCAATCCGGTGCCGTTCTGCCGCCTCGCGATCTCGATGGAGGCGCCGCTCGAATTCAACGATTTCGCGGATACGTCCGCCATGGAGACCGCCCGCCAAAGTCTGGAAGAAGCGCTGACCGAGGCGAGCGACAAGGCGCACCACGCTCTCGGGCTGGCTGCGGAGTAGCCTCATTGCGTCCAGTATCCCTGGGTTAACATCGATAAGACGCATTCATGCGCGTGATCTGCAGGAATGTCGATGTGTCGTTCACTTCGGGGGGCCGGACCGTGGAAGCTCTTCGCGACGTGTCGCTGGAGGTGCGCTCGGGCGAATTTCTTTCGGTAGTCGGCCCTAGCGGCTGCGGAAAGACAACCTTGCTCAAAACGTTTGCGGGCCTCATCCTGCCCCGCAGCGGCAGCGTCAACAAAGAGTCAACGCCGGAAGGCCGGAGCGCTCAGGCTCTTCTGGTCTTTCAGGAGAACAACCTGTTCCCGTGGATGACCGTGCTGGAGAACGCCGCCTTCGGCCTGGAGATGCAAGGACTGCACCGGAGCGAAAGAGAATCGCGTGCGCACGCGCTGCTTGCGCGGCTGGGCTTGAGCGGCTGGGAGAACGCTTATCCGCGGCATTTGTCGGTGGGCATGCGCCAGCGCGTTGCTGTGATCCGGAGTTTCTTGAGCGATCCCGGCCTGCTGCTCATGGATGAACCGTTCGCGGCGCTGGACGCCCTGACGCGCGAGCTAGTGCACCAGGAACTGCTGGATTTGTGGGAGCAGAATCACAAGACGGTGATTTTCGTCACGCACGACATCGAAGAAGCGATTCTTTTGAGCGACCGGATTCTGCTCATGAGCGCCAGTCCCGGCACGATCGTCTCGGAATTCGCGATCGGCTTGGCGCGGCCGCGCACCACGGCGACGGCCTTGAGCGACGATGTTCAACGCCTGAAACGCAAGATCCATGCGGAGCTCGGGATCGCGGCAGCACGAGGTGATGCATGCTTCATGAAGCGGCCTACTATTCGCGCATGGCTGCCGGGATCTTTCGATATGTACGGGCGCCACGCACGGCTGATCCTGTTCTAAAGATCCGCGAGCAAGCAGTGAACCGGGAAGCACGGTTTCTCGACACGATCGGCAAGGTGGTTTTCTCAAACCCGGCGCATCCTTATTATGAAATGTTCCGGCTGGCGGGCTGCACATGGCACGATCTGGCGAATTCGATCTGGCGCGATGGCTTGGAGCCGACGCTGGAGCGGCTATACCAGAGCGGAGTGTGGCTGGATCACGACGAGTTCAAAGGCGTCAAGCCGATCGTGCGCGCGGGCCGGCATATTCCTTCCTCGCCGTACAGTTTTCGCAATCCGCTGATCCGCGGTTTGATCGAAGCATCCAGCGGTGGGAGCCGGAGCCGGGGCACCCAGATACCGCGCGGCGTGGAAGACCTGGTGACGCGCGAGGATCAGGAAAATCTGCGGCGCCAGGAGTTTTCGCTTACCGAACGAATCCTGGTGGAAGTGCGGCCGATCCTTCCGTCCACCACGGGTTTGAATCCGAGCATGCGCTCGGCTCGACTCGGACAGCCTGTCGAGAAATGGTTCGTGCCGGGCGGAAGCTGGCGGTCATCGGCTCACTATCGCGTGGCCACGTACGCGCTGGTTTTGTGGGCCAAAGCCTTGGGCGCTTCGGTGCCCATACCGAGCCAATTGCCGTGGAACGATTTTTCGCCGGTGGCAGATTGGATCGCGCGGCGTCGCAAGGAAGGCCGGGCATGCGCCATCGGATCCAACGCCAGCGGCGGAGTGCGGATCGCGCGGGCCGCACTCGACTTGGGTCTCGACATCAGAGGAACCCTGTTTCTGATGCACGGAGAGGCGCTCTCAGAGGCCAAGGCCGCAGTCATCCGCGAAGCCGGCTGCGAATCGAGTTCGCACTACGGCACCAGCGAAATCGGCACCATAGGAGGTGGCTGCCGCGACATGACAAACCGGAGTTGCACGCACGTGTTCCGGGACGCGGTGGCCGTCATCGGCGTCCCACGCGTGGCCCCGTTTTCCGGCGTCGAGGTCAACGCGTTGCTGTTTAGCACGCTGTATCCCGCCGCGCCGCACGTTTTCATCAACGCAGACATGCAGGATTGCGGCGTGATCGAGAAGGCCGACTGCGACTGCACCTATTCCCGAATGGGCTTCACCGATCAGATCCGCGATATCTACAGTTACGGCAAACTGACCGGTTTTGGAATCACGTTGCTGGGCGGCGACATGGTTCGGCTGCTCGAAGACGTCTTGCCGCGCCGGCTGGGTGGTGGTCCGGGCGACTGCCAGTTGACCGAGCGCGAAGCGGAAGTTGGGACGCGCCTGACGCTGCGCATCAGCCCTCGCCTGAAAGTGGAATCAGTGGAACACGCAAAAGAATGCTTTCTGAGCGAGCTGGCGCGCATCTACGGCGGATCGCTGGCGGTGCGCACCTGGGCGCATGCAGAGGCCATCGAGGTCATCCTGGAAGAACCATACGCAACACGCGCGGGAAAAGTTTTGCCGCTGCACTTGATTCGCGGAAAGGCCGAGAAGGCGCATGCTTCGTAGAGAATTTCTCCGCGTGGGCCTGGGTACCTGCAGGGATTTTCGCCGGATGCGTGCGCCGCACAGAGCATGGCGCGCTCTGGACGAGTCGTCGTTTCAGCCCGCCCCACGCTCTACATGGCACCGTTCTATCAGGCGCACGACTCCGGCTACTTCCGCGAGGCCGGCCTGGATCTGGAACTCCAGTCCATTGAAGACGGATACCAGACCGTCGCGCTGCTGGCCGGCGGAAAGCTGGATGTGGCGTTCGCCTCGATCACATCTTCTTTGATTAGCGCCATCGGGAGCGGGGCGAGCCGTTCGCATCGTCGCGGGCGCTGCGATATCTGGCGCCCGACTGCTCGGACACCGGGACGCTGTACGGCAATCGCGCGAAGTTTCCGCGTGGGCTGGCAATCTGGAGACTCTGCACCAGGACCTGCGCGGCAAGCATGTCGCCTCTGAACACGCCGCGGCAACGCGCACGAATTCTATCTGGACACGATTCTGGAAAGGACGCGGTCCTGACGGAGGCCGATGTCCGGATCGTGCTGGTGCGCTTCTCCGAAGCCGTCGCCGCAGTGCACAACGGGCGGGTCGACGCGTTTCGTGAGCCCCGAGCAGTTCAGCCTGCAGCGCATCGCCGCTCGCCGGATCTGATCCGCGGCCTGGGCATGTCGCAGTTGATCCCGGGATTTCAGTATTCGTTCGTCATGTTCGGCCGAATCTTCTGCGGGCCGAACCTCAGATCGGAGCGCGTTTCCTTAGCGCGCACCTGAAGGGAGTTGCGGATTTTCGGAACGGTCAAACGCCGCGATTCCTGGATGAGTTCGCGCGATCGAACGGATCTCGATGTCGACCGCGCCCGCGATTCGTGCCGCACCAACTAGCCCGCTCGATGGCGCCATCCATCACGACAACATCCGACGCATGGCGGAGTGGTTCGTCAAGAAAGGGTATTGCGCCAAGGCCGTCGCCGATCGACGAAATCATCGATAGCCAATTCCTCGACCGGATGCGGAAGGAGGCATTGTAAGCGATGCGCCGCATCGAGACTTTCTCGATCGCAGCCGCGAGCGCCACTGCGTTCCTGTCCGGCTGCGCGCGCCGCACAAACCGCGGGCAGCATTCAGAAAATCGTCGTCTCCGCTCGCCCTAATCTTTACATGGCGGCGTTCTTTCTGGCACAGGAGCGCGGCTATTTCCATGCAGGCCGGCCTGGATCTGGAACTGCAGCCCGTGGACGAGGGGCACCAGGTGGCGACGCTGCTGGCGGGCGGAAAACTGGATGTAGCATTCTCCGCTCTGCACACCGCTCTGGTCAGTGCGATTGCCAACGGCGCGGACTTGCGCATCGTCGCCGGAGCGCACCGCCTCACCGCCGGCTGCTCAGACACCGGAAGGCTGTGGGGCAATCGCAAAAGTTTCCCGCGCGGATTCGACAAGCTGGCGACTCTGAAACGTGAGCTGGCCGGCAAGAGCATCGCGATCAACAGTCTGAGCAACACCAATGCCTACTATCTGGACGTTCTGCTCGACCAGGCAGGCTTGCAGACGAGCGACGTGAATATCGTACAAGTCCGGTACTCCGAAGCGGTGACCGCAGTCCTCAATGGCCGGCTGGATGCCTTCATGGGCACCGACCAGTTCAGCGTGCAGAAGATTGCCGACTCGCCGGATCTGGTTCGCGGCGCAGGCCTCGCGGAGATTCTTCCTGGCTTCCAATATCGATTCGTCAGCTTCGGCAAAAATCTCCTCGAAGCCGATCCTGGCGTGGGCGCGCGATTCCTGCGGGCCTATCTGAAAGGGGTCGCGGATTTTCGAAGACGGCCAGACGCCGCGATTTCTGGATGAGTTTGCGCGATCGAACGGAATGGATGTGGATCGCGCTCGCATGTCCTGCCGCTCCAACAATCCGATGGATGGCGAAATCGACGACGATAGCGTCGCGCGGCAGGTGGACTGGTACGTGAAAAAGGGGTATTGCTCCAAGAGCGTCAGCGTGCAGCAGATCGTCGATCGCCGATTTCTCGAACGATTGCAAAAGGACGGACGCATGAACAAAGCGTCTGCGGGTTCTGTGGCTGCCGGCCGCGCTGCTGGTCTTGTGGCAGGCCGCCGTCAGCCTGCGGATGGTTGGACGCTTTGTTCTTTCCGCCGCCAACGGCGATCGGCGCGGCGGCTGTGAGAATGGCCCGAGAGCGGCGAGTTGTGGCAGCACTTGGGCGCGACGTTGTCGCGCATGTCGGCGGGGTTGCTCATCGGCTCGGCGTTGGGCGTGCCGTTCGGAATCCTGCTGGCAACGGTCGCACGCATGCGCCGCGACCGCCGAGCCCTTCGTTTCCGCGCTCAATTCCATGCCCAAGCTGACGCTGCTGCCGATGCTCATGCTGTTCTTCGGAATCGGAGAAGCGCCCCGGCTCGTTGCTGATCGCGGCGGGATGTTTTCTCACCATGGCGATCCAATCGATGGACGCGGTCGACGAGCATCAACGACGCGTTCGTCGAGCTGGCGGTCAATTACGGCGCCAACCGCGCCGCGCTGTGGCGCAAGGTGTACGCGCCATCCGCATTGCCGCAGGTATTCACCGGACTTCGGCTGGCGCTCGGCCGCGCGCTGACGCTGGCGGTTTCGGTTGAACTGGTGAGCTCCGAAAAAGGCCTGGGAAGCCTCATCTGGACGGCTTGGCAGACGTTCAGCATCGACAAGCTGTATGTCGGGGTAGCACTGGCAGCGGCATTGGGTATGACGTTGCATCTCCGGACTCAAGCGGCTGGAGGCTCACTTCGTGCCGTGGCGATGAGCACTAGGTGGCGATAGCAACTAGCGGCGCCGCTCTTGCGGCCCGGAGCGCCCAGAAGCACGCCGGTGAATCGGCGCGTCGGCAAACGGCCGAGCAGCGCGAAGCCGCGCGACCAGCGCCTGATCGGCGGGTCCGCTCGCTCGCCCAGCAGCCGGCGCAGCGCAAGAAACAGCAGCGTCGAGATCACGCGCGGATTGTGGATCAGTTGCGCTGAGCTGGTCGGTGGTCAGGCCGGCATCCCGCAACATCCGTGCCAGCGTGCCGGGCATCGGCGAGTAGCCCAGGCGAAACGGCCCCGCCCAACTCAGCCATCGCAGCGGCCAGTAGAGCGGATTCAGCACATTGTCCACGGTGACGATCAGGCATCCGCCCGGCCGCAGGATGCGCGCCAGCTCGCCGAGCGCGCGGATGAAATCCTCGCGGCTGTTGAAATGATCGAGCGTCGAGTTCGAAATGATCAGGTCGACCGAGCCGTCCGAAACGGCAGAGAGCGAACATCGGCGGCCGTGAACAAGACGCGGCAAGTCCGCGGGGCACCTGCTTCGGGCTCGCTGGACAGTTGAAATGTTGATATCGAGGCCCAACGCCGTCTCGCACCGGCCGCTCAACTCGAAGAGCAGTTGATCGGCGCCGTTGGCCTCTTCGAACAGATCGGTTTTCAGAAGCACGCCGGGCCGTGTCTCGCATCCATCGCGCCACCAAGTCCAGATGTACGGCCTGCTTTTGTGCAGCGACCACGGGATCGAGATACCAGGATGGCCGCGGACAAGCCATGAGGCTAGCGAATGGCGGCGGCTTTCGTCAATCGATCCGGTCTGGGACTGCCGGCTCGCGGCACGAAGCCGAGCTTGGAACAATGAGTCGCACGCGAGGCGAAGGGAACAATCCGCCAGGTGGCATTTCACCGTGCCCTGCATGGCGAAGTATATGCGCGCGAGGTGACCGTCGCGCCGGCTGCGGAGCAAAGCCAGATCGCCCGGCTCGAGATTTTCGGAAAGAAAGGCCGCCGCGTCTTCCCAAGCCGCGAACGCGTGAACGTTGTGAGGCGCCAGCCCGAAATTCAGAGCGTGCCGACGCCCGTGCGCGGCTTCCTCACCGACAAACACAAGCAGGTCGGAGAACTCGCAGGCCATCCGGGCGAGAATCTCCACGCGTTCTCGGCGATTCTGCTTGAGATCGTTGCAGTCACTGAGAATCGCAATACGGCGTTTCGCTTTGGCGCTCCGCATCACTTCGAATGACGCGAGCAGCGTCGAGTAGCTGCAGTTGTAGTCGTCGCGAAGAATGACAGCTCCGTTCTCGAGAAGAGCCGGCTGCGTCCGGCCCGGGAAAGGCGCGACGTTCTTGATGCATGCCACGGCGTGATCCAAAGGGACGCCACAAGTCTTGGCCACTGCAAGCGCTCCCATCACCGATCCCACCCAATGCAGCCCGACGAATTGAGTCTTGACCTCGTAGGAATTCTTCGCGAGTTGATACACAGAAGGTGAGCCTGGACGGCCACTCCGCGCTCGCATCCGAACTCCACAGGTCGAACTCGGTCGACACGCCGTAGAGCACCACCCGGCAACGGAGCCGCTGGGCCATCGCCGCCACTCTGGGATCGCTGCCATTCAGAACCGCGATGCCGCGGCGCCCGAGGAAGGTCAGAAGCCTGGATTTCTCGCGGGCGGTATCGTCTATCGTCTTGAAATGGTCGGAGTGAATGCGAGCCACGCTCAGGATCAGTACCATGTTGGGGCGCACCAGCAAGGCGCCGCGGATCATGCCCCCGGGCCGGTCGGTACCGATCTCTACGACGCAGTACCGGTGCCAGGGCCGGGCACGCAGAATTGTAAGCGGAATCCCGGTCCGTCCATTGTTGCTACGCTCAGTTGCAACGGCCGGATGGATGCTTGAGAGAATCGCAGCCAGGCATTCCTTCGACGTTGTTTTTCCGACGCTCCCGGTGATGGCGATAAACGTCGTCCGGAACAGCAGAGTGCGCCATACGAACGCGGCCGCCCACAAGCATAGTGCGTAGGTCCGTCCAAGCGCCACGCTGATCAGACCTCGAAACAGACGCGGGATCTTCGCCACTAGCCATCGATTATACTGGCGGCGGCTTTCGTCAATCGAACCGGGCTCGGATTGCCGGATCGCGGCACGAACCCAAGTTTCGAACAGTCGTCGCAGATCGTGCGGAGCGAGCAAAATGACTGGTGGCATTTCACTGAACCCTGGAGGGCGAAGTAGATGCGCGACAAGTGGTCCGAGCTACGGCCTTTCAGCAACACCAGGTCTCCTGGCTCGAGACTCGCGGACAGAAAGGCGGCCGCATCTTCCCACTTCACGAATTGGTGGACGTCATGAGGCGCAAATCCCTGGCGAATGGCGCGCCCGGCCGAGTGAGCCGCACCCGCACCCACAAACACGACCATTTCAGATACCTCGCACGCCAGGTCGCTGAGCACTCTCGCCCGTTGGCGAGGTTTCTTTTTGAGATCGGAACAATCGCTGAGTACGCTGATGCGGCGGGTCGCGCTGGCAGCGCGCAGCACATCGAAAGCAGGCAGGGCCGTTTCGTAGCTGCCGTTGTATTCATCGCGGAGCAACACTGCTCCGTTGCTGAGCGTCACGGGCTGCATCCGGCCTCGGAATGGAGCGACCCTTTCAACCGACGCCACCGCGTCAGCCAACGGCACGCCGCAGACCTGAGCAGCCGCCAGCGCTCCCATCACCGAGGTCACCCAATGCGTCCCGACCAACCGAGTTCGCACATCGTACGAGCGTTCGCGTGTCGACAACTGAAAAAGAAGCCGCTCCGGCCACTCAGCGCTCGCATCCGAACTCCACAGGTCGAAATCAGGCGACGAGCCGAATCGCACCACGCGGCAGCGGCGTCCCTGTGCCATCGCCGCGACCCTGGGATCGTCACCATTCAGAACCGCCACGCCCCGCCGCCCGAGAAAGGTTAAGAGCCTCGACTTCTCCCGCGCCGTATCCTCTGGTGTCTTGAACTCGATGGAATGATTGCGCGCCACGCGCAGGATGACGGCGATGTCGGGCCGCACCAGAATCGCGGACCGGATCATGTGTCCCGGCCGATCGGTCCCAACCTCCACCACACAGAACCGATGCCAAGGTCTGGCCCGCAGAATGGTTCGCGGAATGCCGTGCCGTCCGTTGGCGTTACTGAGTGTTGCGACAGCCGGCTGCCAGGAAGAAAGAATCGCCGCCAGGCATTCATTCGCCGTTGTCTTTCCTACGCTTCCGGTGATGGCGATAAACGTCGTCCGGAACAGCACCGTGCGCCACACGAAAGCGACCGCGCACAAAAACAGTGCGTATGTGCGGTCAACCAAGGTGCGAAGCAGGCCCAACGTATCCATATTACCGATCGCGCAAAGAGCCGGATTGTTTTCCATTTGCAACACGGCGGGGAATTCCGCAGAGGGCACCCGGTACCGCGGATCAACTGTGGGGCACAGTTGGGATCTTGGGTGCTTTGCCCCGCAGTCTCGTTTTGATGATGTAACCTACGCCACGACCCGGCGGTCGCGCGCCATGTTCTTCGCAGTCACTTCCGTTCGCTGGATTGCCGCCCAAACGAACCCAAGGCTTTGCCGAACTTCATTGGCAACCAGAGGCAGGCGCATCGCATGGAAAGCGCCGGCGTCGGCGAGCGTCGGCCAGTCGAGATGGTCCGAGAACCGGTGGCACAGGATCGGAAACGCCGACGGGGCAGCATGCCGAACCAACTGAAGGGCTTCGCTCCACTCGAGGCTCCACATGCCGGCTTCAAACAGCACGGCAACCAGATTGCGGTCGGCGTTTAAACCTCGCAAACATCGAAAATCGGAGGCGGTTTCCAGAGACCACCCGAATTGCGCAACCAGCATGTCGAGCGACGCGGCATTCGCTGGCAGACTCCCTAAAAGCAGAACGGTCGGGCTTTGCATCGTCGCGACTGGAGAGCAATTCGATTGCCGATCTCGCGCCGGACGATCAAACCGGAAGCGGGGCTACATTTCCGGCCTCGCGTGCCGCGCGCGCGACGTTCACCGCCAGCAGCAACAGCAAGCCACCCACAAAGAACGTGACCAGCGAAAGAATCGCCAACCGGTAGCTGCCGGTGAACTGCAGCGCCAGGCCGAACAGCAGAGGGCACAGCCAACTGGTGCCTTTGTCGCTAATCTCGTAGACGCTGAAATATTCGCCTTCGCGTCCTTTGGGAATCATCTGTGAAAACAGCGATCGGCTAAGCGCCTGCGTTCCGCCGAGCACGATGGCCACAACGGCCGCCGCGATCCAGAACTGTCGCGTGTTGCGCACGGATACATACATCGCCACCAGCACACCGGTCCAAATGACCAGGCTCACGATGATAGCGGGCTTGGTCCCGATCCAGCGCGCGATACGGTCGAACGCCAGTGCGCCAAAGAAGGCCACAAACTGCACCATCAGGATCACTCCCGTCAGGTCCGCCATGGGAATTTTCAGCTCATCATTGCCGAATTGAGCGGCCAGCGAGATCACGGCCTGCACGGCGTCGTTGTAGATCAGGAACGCTATCAGGAACAGCAGCGTTTGCGGATACTGGCGCATGCCGCGCAGCGTGTCGACAAACTGGCGGAAGCTGCGCAGGATTCCCTCGCCCGGCGCTCGCCTGCGCGCCGGCGGACGCTTCCGGAGGGCGACGAGCGGAATCACGGTGAACAGCGCCCACCACACGCCGGCGGATGCCAGGTTGATGCGCACGGCCAGAAATTCGGAGATGCCTAAGGCGTCGGCTCTCGAAAAAAGCAGAAGGTTCAATGCCAGCAGCAGGCCGCCGCCCAGATATCCGATGCCCCAGCCGTTGGACGACACCCCATCGCGCTCTTCAGGCGGCGCGATCTCGGGCAGGAACGAGTTGTACACCACAACGGAGGCGCCCAACGCCAGGTTCGCAATCAGGAACAGGATGCCGCCCGCCAGGTAGGCTTGTCCCTGAAGAAAAAACATCGCGGCCGTCGCCGCTGCTCCGATATAGGCGAGGATTCCCAGCAGCCGCTTCTTGTGAGGGCTGAAGTCGGCGATGGTCCCAACCAACGGCAGAACGATCACTTGCATGGCCACGGAAAACGAGACGAGATAACCCCACCACGAACGGGGATCCACCGGGATGCCGAGCGGATGAACGTGCCCGTCGGCGCCGGCCGCAGCCTTAGCGAGCGCTGTGAGATACGGTCCCAGGAACAGTGTGAGCACCGTGCTGGCGAAGGTCGAGTTCGCCCAGTCGTACATGTACCAGCCGCGCTGTTCCCGTTTGCTGTAGGGCATCGCCACCTGCCGTCTCTGTAATGTACTAAAATCGATCCATCGTTATTTAAGGAGGCGAACCATGCCGGTAGGGATGACCCGCAGGGACACTTTGAAAACAGGACTGACCGCGAGCGCGCTCGCTTTGTTGGCTGATTGGGCGCTGCCGGCGCTGGCCGCCGACGAGGTGGACGTGCCGTTCACCGACCTTCCGAAGAACTTCAATCCGGGCGCGAACCCGAACGCACCTACGCGCGTTTTCGACATCCGCAAGATCGATGGGCCGTTTACGCCCAAGGACCAGTTCTTCGCGCTGCAACACATGAACCGGCCGGTGATCGATCCGGCGACGTATCGGCTGAAGTTCAGCGGGCTGGTCAACAAGTCGACTGAG
Source organism: Terriglobia bacterium (assembly GCA_963792065.1). Classification (GTDB taxonomy): domain Bacteria; phylum Acidobacteriota; class Terriglobia; order Bryobacterales; family Bryobacteraceae; genus Palsa-89. Next base: position 1,509,741 of record CAWBUU010000001.1, on the reverse strand, counting down.
TTCACGCTCGACGACCTGAAGAAGATGCATCCGGTGGAGGTGGCCGCGGGCTACGAATGTTCGGGGAACAGCCCGCGGTCGGTGGAAGGTCTGTGTTCGTGCGGTCTCTTCAAAGGCGTACGCCTGCGCGACGTATTGAAGCAGGTGGGAGTTCACGCGAAGGCGCGCGAGGTCGTTTTCTTCGGCACCGATCGCGGCGAGCAGGACGTGGTCTTCCGGCAGCAGACGTTCAAACTGGAGCAGCAGTTCGGCCGCAGCATCACGCTCGAAAACGCGATGAAGCCCGAGCCGATGCTGGCTTACGCGCTCAACGGCGACCCGCTCACGCTCGCGCAGGGATTCCCGCTGCGGCTGATCATGCCGGGCTGGTACGGCGTGTGCAACGTGAAGTGGCTGGCCGAAGTGCATCTGCAGGAGGATCGCTACCTCGGCAACTACCAGGCCCGCTGGTATCGATCCGTGGTGGGCGTAGGCGGCACCGGCGAGGATAAGGATCCGGGCACGCAGTGGGTGGAGACCGAGATCACGCGCATGCATCTGAAGTCGGCCATCGCGCGCGTGCGCAAGAAGGGCGGCGCGTACGAGAGTTCTCGGCTTCGTGCTGAACGACGGCACGCCGCTGAAGTCGGTGGAAGTGAAGATCGACGACGGGCCCTGGCAGAAGGCCACGCTGGCTTCGACCAACACGCAGTATTCCTGGAAGCTGTTCACCTACCGCTGGGAGGGCGCGACGCCGGGCGAGCATACGCTGGTTTCGCGCGTCACCGACGCCGAGGGCCAGGTGCAGCCGACCGCCGAAGAGCTGAAGCGCAAGAAGACCTTCCTGCAGGACAACTCGCAGTATCCGCGCAAGGTCATGATCAGTTGATGCGGGCGCCAAGGCGCGCAACCGACAGGAGAGTTATGTTCGTAAGCAAATCCAGGGCCGTGTGCCTGCTGGCCGCGATGCTGGCCGGCGGTGCGATCGACGCCGGTGCGCAGCTGGCGGCACGCAAAGCCGATGAGTGGGTGAATACGCTGGAAGGGCCGCGCCGCGTGGCTTCCATGAAGATGGATGAGACGCTGGCCGATCTCTCGCTCAAGCCTGGGATGATTGTCGCCGACATCGGCGCCGGGTCTGGGCTGTTTTCGCGGCCGATTGCGAAGGCCGTAGCGCCGTCCGGCAAAGTGTATGCGGTCGACATCCAGCAGGATCTGCTCGACTACATCGACAAGCGCGACCAAGAAGAGCACATTTCGAACGTGCGAACCGTGCTGGGAGCGTTCGAAGACCCCAAGCTGCCCGAGCGCGACGTGGACCTCGCCTTCATCAACGACGTGCTGCACCACATCGAGAAGCGCGCGGCATATTTGAAAACACTAGGGACTTACCTGAAGCCGACCGGCCGCATCGCGATCATCGAAATGAACAAGGATGATCCGAACACGCCGCACCGCAATCAGCCCGAACTTCTGGTGGGGCGCGACGAGATCCTGGCCTGGATGTCAGACGCCGGCTTCAAGCTCGTCGAAGAGCACGCCGACCTATTTCCCGGCACCAAGTGGTTTTTGATCTTCGGCAGGAAGTAGTCCCGCCCTAAGCGTCAGGCGAGCGCCTGCTTGTACAGCGCCACCAGCTTGCCCCAGGCGTGCTCCGCATCCGCCTTGTTGTAGATGGGCACGTCGCCCTGCTTCGGCATGTCCGAAACACACCAGCCGTGCAGGGATTTGTAGACCTCGATCTCGGCGGGCACGTGCGCGGCGGCGAACGCTTCTTTCAGCTTGTCCTTCGCATCCGGTTGTCGCGAGTCGTCGTTCGATGCGATGCCGAAATACATCCGAGCTTTGATCTTCGGAGCGAGCAGATGCGGGCTGTTGGGCTGATCCGTCACCAGGCCGCCGCCGTGAAACGATCCTCCAGCGCCGACGCGATCCGGACGGGTCGCGCACGTGCGAACCACCAGCGGTCCGCCCATGCAGTAGCCTTGCGTGCCGATCTTCTTGGCCTTGTTGACTTGCTTTTGAGCGTCCAGGAAATTGATGAACGCTACAGCGTCTTTCTCCGCGGCTCCCGCGGCGTTGATTGATCCCATCAGCGGCGTCAGCTTCGCTCTGTCTTCCGGATTCGTAAAACTGAAATTCGAGGCGTCCGTAAAAGGATTCTTGGCGACTCGATAGAATGGATTCGGAACCAGAACCGAATATCCTTCAGCCGCGATCCGCTTGCCGATTTCGCGCATCGAGGGGCGCAAGCCGAAGGCGTCGGTCCAGATCAGCACGCCCGGATGAGACCCGGACTTCGGATGAATGAAGGCAGCGTCGCACGTTCCGTCCTGAGTCTTGATGTCGACGTCGGTTTCGACGACTTCAAGGCCCGCCGCTCCCGCCGAGCCTGCCGCCGCAAGACCAGCCGCCACGCCTACGACAAAATCGCGTCTTGGCAACCCGCTCACTGCGTCTTGATTATTTGCATCTCTTGTATCGTCCGCCATCGTAATCTCCTCTGAGACAGTGTAGCTCGAATGAGTTTGGCGGATCGACTAACTTTATCGAGTCTGTAACGTTCCAAGAAGAGCGGAGTATAGGACAGCATGGGTCATTTTGCACAGGATTTGCGCTACGCCGTCCGGACGTTCCGAAAATCACCGGTGTTTGTGGCGGTTGCGGTATTGTCGCTGGCCTTCGGCATCGGCGCGAACACGGCGATCTTCACTCTGGTGGACCAGATCCTGCTGCGCCTGCTTCCGGTGAAAGACCCGCAGCAGCTCGTGCTGCTGTGGGGCCGCGGGCCGCACTACGGCAGCAACAACGGCCGCTACAAGCTCTCCTACCCGATGTACGCGGATTTTCGCGATCACAACCAAGTATTCAGCGGGATGTTCTGCCGCTGGGAGACCCAGATGAGCGTGAGTTCGGAGGGCAAGACCGAACTGGTGGACGGCGAGCTGGTGTCGGGCACCTACTATCAAGTGCTCGGCGTACGGCCCGCGCTCGGCCGCCTCTTCACGCCGGACGACGACAAGACGGACGGCGGCAGCTCCGTACGCGGTGCTGACCTATCGCTATTGGAAGAGCCGCTACGCAGGAAGCCCGGACGTTATCGGAAAGAAGCTGATCGTGAACGGGTATCCACTCACGATCATCGGCGTGAGCCAGGAAGGCTTCGACGGCACCGCGCCCGGATTCTCGCCGCAGATCCGCGTGCCGGTGATGATGAAGGCCCAGATGGATCCGGTGGGAACCGCCTTCAGCTACAACTTCAAGTCGCGGCGCGGGCGATGGGTCAATGTGTTCGGGCGCTTGAAGCCCGACGTAACCATGCAGCAGGCCAAAGCGGCGCTGCAGCCGTACTTCCACCAGATGCTCGAAATGGAAGTGCAGCAGCAGGAATTTGCACGCGCCGCTCCGGAAGTCAAGCATGGGTTTCTAACCATGTGGATCGATCTGATCCCGGCGTCGAAAGGCGACACCAACCTGCGCCGCCAATTCTCCAAGGCGCTGCTGGTGTTGATGGCCATCGTCGGCCTGGTGCTGCTGATCGCGTGCGCCAACGTCGCGAATTTGCTGATCGCGCGAGCCACGGCGCGACAGAAAGAGATCGCGGTTCGGCTGGCGTTGGGGGCGCGGCGGTCGCGCATCGTTTCGCAGCTTCTGACCGAGAGCCTGATGCTGGCTGTTGCCGGCGGTCTCGCGGGACTGGCTCTGGCCATTTGGATGGATCACGCGCTGCTGAGCTTCCTACCCAACGGAGATGTCCCGCTTACGATTTCTACGACGCCGGACTGGCGGATCCTGGCGTTCAACTTTGCCGTCGCACTCTTGACCGGAATCGTCTTCGGGCTGGTACCCGCGCTGCAGTCGACACGGCCGCAGCTCGCCGGTACGTTGAAAGACCAAGTCGGCTCCATCGCCGGTGGCACGTCGGTGAAGCTGCGCAAGACGCTGGTGGCCGCGCAGGTAACGCTGTCGCTGTTGTTACTGATCGGCGCGGGCCTGTTCATCCGAAGCCTGAGCAACCTGAAGGATCTCGATCCCGGATTCAAGACCGGCAATCTGGTCCAGTTCTCGATCGACCCGGTGTTGAACGGCTACAAAGACGAGCGCAGTCTGGATTTTTATCGCCAACTCCGCGAAAGTTTGAACGCGATTCCGGGCGTGGAATCGTCGGCCTTGGCCGTGATGCCGGTTCTTTCCGGCAACGAATGGGACAGCAGCATGGCCGTGGAGGGCTTCGCGCACAAACCAACTGAGACACCCGATCCCCACATGCAGTTCGTCACGCCGGATTTCTTCAAGACCATGCACATTCCGATTCTGGCCGGCCGCGATTTTCGGATGAGCGACGGACGCGGCGCGCCGCAAGTCGCTATCGTGAATGAAAAGTTCGCCAAGCGTTATTTCAAGGACGGCATCGCGCTAGGGCGCCACATCGGCATGGGCGGCGATCCGGGAACCAAGCTGGATATCGAGATTGTCGGCGTGGTTGGAAACACCAAATACGAAAGCATGCGCGACGAGATTCCATTCGAAGTGTACCGGCCTTCGCATCAGATGGACTTTGTTCTCGGGATGATGGCGTATGTGCGCACCGCGCGTTTGCCGGAACAAGCGTTCACTAGCATCCGGAGAGTGGTGAACGGACTGGATCCGAATCTGCCGGTGTCCAGCATGAGGACGCTCGAAAATCAACAGGCGGAGTCGCTGATCACCGAGCGACTGGTTGCGTCGCTCTCGAGCGCGTTCGGGATTCTCGCCACCGTGCTCGCGGCCATCGGGCTGTACGGCGTGATGGCCTACCTGGTGGCGCAGCGCACACGCGAGATCGGCATTCGCATGGCGCTGGGCGCCGAGAGCGGCCACGTGGTCTGGCTGGTGATGAAGGAAGTGCTGGTGCTGGTGGCGATCGGCGTGGCAATCGGGCTGCCCGCGGCCTGGGGCCTGACACGTTTCGCGAAATCGCAGCTTTACGGCATCCAGCCGAACGATGCGCTGACCATTGTGCTGGCCACCGCCGGGATCGCGCTGGTCGCTCTGCTATCCGGCTACATTCCCGCACGCCGCGCGACCATGGTGGATCCGATGCGGGCGCTGCGTTGGGAGTGAACGGCGCTCACCGGTATGCGGCGGCCTGGATTCCGTAAAGCTCGGAGTATTGGCCGCCTTTCGCCAGCAGTTCCTCGTGCGTTCCCACCTCTACGACGCGCGCGCCGTCCAGCACGACGATGCGGTCGGCCATGCGTACGGTGCTGAAGCGGTGCGACACCAGGATGGTGATGCGCCCGTCGCAGGATCGGCACGATCCGGACGGCTCGAATGCGCGGCTGCGGCATAGCGCTCGAACAGGGCATGCTCGGTCTCCGCGTCCAGCGCCGCGGTCGGCTCATCCAGAACCAGCAACAGCGGCTCATCACGCATGAATCCGCGGGCCAGCGCGAGCTTCTGCCATTGACCGAAACTCACGTCGACGCCGCCGGGCCAGGTCGGACCCAACTGAGTTTCGAGTCCGGATGCGAGACGCTCGACCACATCGTCGGCTCCGGCGCGATCGACTGCGGCCACCACGGCTGGCTGGTCGTCGAGCCGCGGGACGTCGCCGACGCCTACGGTGTGCTGCGCGCGAAACTCGAAGCGGAAGAAATCCTGAAATGCTCCGGCGAGGCGCGACCGCCATTCGTCCGCCGAGATCCGCGCGAGATCCACGCCATCGACCAGAATGCGGCCCCTCGTCCGGCTGATACATGCGGCAAAGCAATTTCACCAGCGTGCTTTTGCCCGCGCCGTTTTCGCCGACGATCGCGACCACCGAGCCGGGCTTGAGGTCGAGACTCACATCTTCGAGCACCCGCCGCTCGGTTCCCGGATAAGCGAAGGACACATGCTCCAGGCGAATCCCGTCGACCAGGCGCTCGGGCGGCGAGATGTCCGCGTGCTCAGTGAGCGCGGCGGCGTAGTCTTCGAGCCACGCCATGCGGCGCGAGCCTTCGAGCCAGAAGCCGCGCAAGAAACCGATTTCGCCGACGGTCGCACCGATGTAAGCCGACAAGCGCGATCCGGCCGCCAGCACCAGCAGCACCTGGCCCGGCGTGCCGCGCATCACCGAAGAGACGAACACTACGGCGCCCACATAGGCCGCGCCGAAAACCGCCCAAGCCAGCGCGTGCCACAGCGAGCTCGTCCAGCGAGCCGCCGACACCGGACCATACCAGCGCTCCCAAGCCTCGCGGCGCTGCCGGACCAAGCGGTCGCCGATGCGCGTGACGCGCACCTCCTTGCCGGGCGGCGCAGTAGTCGCGGTGGTGAACAAATGCCGCGCCAGACGATTCGCCGATGCGCAGCGCTCTTCCACCGCGCGCTCCACGCCGGGCCGCCACGTCGACGTGAGCACGGTCGGCAGCGCAAAGGCGACCAGCAGCGCGAGCAACGGATGGATCGAGACCAGCAGCGCGACCACGACGACCAGCCGCAGGATCCAGCCGCACGTCGAGAACAGCGACATGTACATGTGGTCGAGCACGAACACCTGGTCGCGCAGCATGGCCAGGCGATCGAGATAGTCGGGACGTTCGTGATGCGCCACGGTGGCCACCGATGCCTGCAAGTGCGCCACGTGCGCTTCGAGCGCGACCGCCACGCGATCGCGAAACCGGCGCTGCGTGCGATCGCTGATGACTTTGAGGAACCAGGTCGCGGCCGACCGACACGCCGAGACCGATCGCGGACCCCAGCGCCAGGTTGCGATTGTGCTGCAGCACGCCGTCGGCGAGCAACTTGATCCAGAGCGCGAGCAACGCATCGGGTAGCGCCGCGAATAGTGCCAACCCCAACGCCACCGGCAGCAGGCGCGGCTCGGCTTGGTAGGCGCGCTTGAGCGCCCGCCACATCGAGGACAGGCCGGGCGGAAGATCGTCGTCCCGACGAGCGCTAGGCAGGGGCATCCAGCTTCACTCCTTCGTTCTCGTCCTCTTCGCCGAAGCGCGACGCCTGCAGCTCGAACATGGTGTGGTATCGGCCCGCCCAGCGCCATCAGCTCGTCGTGTGTGCCGAGTTCCACCACACGCCCATGCTCCAAGACGCAAATGCGGTCGGCATGGCGCACAGTGGAGAATCGATGCGAAATCAGAATCGTGGTCGCCTGCCGCGTGGCCGCGAGTATGCGCTCGAAAATCTCCGCTTCGCCCCGTACATCGAGCTGCGCGGTTGGTTCGTCGAGCAGCACCACGCCCGCGCCCAGCCGCACCGCGCACAGAGCCCGCGCGAGTGCGATGCGCTGCCATTGGCCTCCCGACAGATCGGTTCCGCCTTCGTAGCCGCGAGCCAGCACGGTGTCGAGTTCGGCGAGATGCGTCGCGCCAGCCTCGGCGAGCGCTTCCCGGATCGTTTCGTCCGGTGCGCCGGCGGGGGCGACATTGTCGCGCAGCGGCAGTTCGAATCGAATGAAGTCCTGGAACACGGCAGCGAGTCGCGCGCGCCATCCATCGATTTCGAACTCACGCAGATCCACTCCGTCGATTTCGATTGCGCCACTCCGCGGATCATAGAGCCGGCACAGCAGCTTCGCGAGCGTGGTCTTGCCTGCGCCGTTCTGTCCGACGATCGCGAGCGACGAACCGGCGGGAATCGTCAGATCGAAGCCATCGAGCACCAGCGGGCCGGGCTTATCGTCCTCCACCGGATAAGCGAAGCTGACGTTGCGGAACCGGATCTCGCGCGCCGGTTTCGCCTGCGCCGGCCGCGATCCCTGGACGAGAGCGCCGGCTGGCGCCATAACGCCTTTCAAGCGGAGCACTGCGGCGACCGGCGACGACGCGCCGTCGAGCGCCCACGACAATCCGCCGAACGCGATCGCACTGATGCCTATCGCGACCGACGCGAACGTGACCATTTGCGCGAGCGGCAGGCGACCGCTGATGGCATCCAGCGCGATCGAAGCGAACACGACGATGTTCGCCGCCACCACCAGCAACAGGCTCCACAACACCGGGCGCTCACGCAGACGCGTGGCCTGCCATTGCAGATCGAGCAACCGCCGGCGTCGCGACGTGAATCGGTCCACGGTCCAGCGGGCGAGTCCGAAAAGGCGCAGTTCCTTAGCCGGCAAAGGATCGACGGCGAGACGATACGAGTAATCGGCGTGGCGCTGCGCTTCCCGCACTTCCTCGGTGTTGCGGTCGCGCCACACCGCGCTCTCGCGTAGCAGCCAATGCGTGGCGATCCAGGCGCCCGCGAGAACAACCGGCGCCCACCATGCGTACGCTGCGAGTACGATCGCCGATGCCAGCCCGCCGACCAACTCGACCATCCCGGAAGCGATGAAGTCCATCGCGATCGCAAGCGGCGGACCCGTGATGCCGAGATCGAAATCGCGCGCCATCGTGAGATCGCTGGTGAGCCGCGGATTTTCCAGATGCCCCATGCCGGGCGGGCGCACACAAGCGGTGGTGAGCTGGTCGTAGAGCCATGCGGCAGTGCGGCTGCCGAGATTCGTGCCGATGGCCTGATGCAGCGGCGTCGCGATCTGCAGCAGAACGAACACGGCGCCCACGATCGCCAGCGGCGTCGCGAGCGAATCGCCATGCTGCACCGCGCCCACCAGCACGCCCATCGCGATCGCGAATCCGGCCGGCAGCAATCCTCGCAGCAGCAGCGTCAACCACCACGCCACGGCCAGCGGTGCGTCGGCGCGCGGAAGCGTTGCGAAGAACGTCCACTCTTTGCGCGCAGTCAGGCTACCGATCATGGCGTCCCACTCTACATCAACTTGGACCGGCCCCAAAAGTTACGGCAGCCGGAGAAACTCAGTTGGTCATGGCTTGATAGACCATAGTGCGCGTTTGCCGCCAGTTCGGAACGTTCATGGCTTGCGGTCCCTGCGCCATCAGAACCGCGACCAGCTTGGCCTGCGGATCGACCCAGAACAATGTTCCGGTGATTCCGCCCCACGAAAAATCGCCGACCGATCCCGGCAGCGGATTGCGCCCGGCGTCGACGCGAATGGCGAAGCCGAGGCCGAAGCTGGTGCCCATTTCCGGAACCGGGCCGAAGGGGCCGAGCACCATCGCGACCGGTGTGTGACGCTCGACACCCGGCGGAAGCTGGTCCGAGGTCATGAGCGCGATCGTCTTCGGCGACAGAATGCGCACGCCGTCGAGTTGGCCGCCGTTCAGCAGCATCTGGCAGAGGCGCGCGTAGTCGCCCGCGGTCGATAACATGCCACCGCCGCCCGAAAACACGGCAGGCTTCTTGGTTGCATCTTCGAACGCGGCGTTGGGCGCGCCGTCCGCTTTGGCAAGCCGCGACACGGCCGAGGGCTGAACCCAGAAACCCGTATCCGTCATCTTGAGCGGGCCGGTGACGCGCTCGCGAACGAAACTGTCGAGGTCCATGCCGCTCGCCACTTCCACCACGCGGCCGAGCACGTCGCTCGACACGCTGTATTCCCAAAACTCGCCGGGCTGGTGCAGCAGCGGCATGCTGGCGATGGTCTTGACCATGTCGGCCAGCGACTTGGCGCCGAAGATGTTCGCCTTGCGGTACATTTGGTCGACCGGCGAATTTCCGAACAGGCCGTAGGTGAGGCCGGAGGTGTGGCGCATGAGGTCCTGCACGGTCATCGGGCGCTTGGGCGCCGCGCCTTCGGGACCCACCTTGACGTCTTTGAATTCGGGAAGGTACTGCATGACGGGCGCGCCGATGTCGAGCTTGTTCTCTTCGGCCAGGATCATCGCGGCGACCGTCGTGATGGGCTTCGACATGGACGCGACGCGGAAGATCGAGTCCTTCTTCATGGGCGTTTGCGCGGCGCGATCCTGGTATCCGACCGTGTCGTAGAAGGCGATCTTGCCGTTGCGCGCGATCAGCAGCACGGCTCCGGGGAGGCGCTTGGAGTCGACGTCCGCCTGGAACGCGGCTTTGGTGACTGCGAGGCGCTTGGAGGAGAACCCGACTTCCTCGGGCCGCGTGGCCATTGGGAGCGGGGACTGAGCGAAGACGCCGACAGAGCAGAGGACGGCGGCGAGCAAAACGGGACGTTGGAATTTCGAGCGCAGCATGGGACCAGTCTAGCGCGAGAGCTTGGCTGTGTTCACGTGCCTATCCGAGCGAATGACGAACTGTTGTGCTTAGCGAATCCGTTTCTTGGCAAATACAACGCCGGCTAACGCGGCGCCAGCCAGGAAGAGGCCCACCGACGTTGGTTCCGGCACTGGGGAAGGACCCGATGAGCCGATCCACGCGGAATTCGCTCCGCTGGTAACTGGAATCTGCTGGATATGCGCAGCACTATAAAAACTGGGCGAGCCTCCTTCAGAAGCAAAATCGAACGAATTCGCGGTGAGGCCGGCGATGCCCGAAAGGTTGTAGACCGAAGTAACACCGGCGACGAAAACGCTGTTGCTGCCGGACCCCCAGTTGAACTGGAAGTCATAATCGTGGCTGGGGCCTTCGTTGGAACCGTCGGCGCCCTTGTTGATGCTGGCTGCTGTGACGCCGCTGATATGTGCAAACGTGAGGCTCGCCAGGCTAGCTTCCAGCGTGGGATTGATGTTGAACCCCCACTGCTTGACATCCTCGCTGCTGACCAGGTTCGTCGCAGTCATGGTGAGCTGGACCAGATCCGTCCCGATGTCCTTGAACTCTGCCGTGAGCCAGGGCGCGGATCCGCTGGGATTGGGACCGGAATACGCGTTACCCAGTTGGAAGGTGATCGTATCGCCAAAGCAGAACAGCGATCCGCAGAAGAAAACGATCAAAAGGACAAAACTGCGTTTCATGCGTTTCATAAGATACTTGTGCACTCAGAACGGTAAACTGATCCCTTCTAAGGCATACTTTAACATGAAAATCGGTTCAACGAAGGACATTTTGGTACTGGGAAGTACCATGAACCTGGTAGGACTGATTCGACTATTCGATGAGGGCGACGATGCGGCGCTTGAGGAGAACCGAGGGAGGGATCAGGTTGAGACCGCTGCCGCCGTACTGGAAGCGACCGGTAATGATCTGCAGATTACTCTGCCCTGCCTGGCTTGAAAGTAGTGCCGCACCGCGCGGCTGGTAAAAGACGCCGTTAATGCCGGCGAGACCCTGTGCGCCCACATTAATGTTGGGGCTGGTCGGGTAAGCGTTGGTACAAGGTGAGTTGAGGTTTCCGCAGGTGATCTGGCCGTGAGAGTCGTACTTGATGGTTGAATTAGCCTGGTCTTGCCAAAGGACCGTTCCCGCGAACTTGGCAAGGTCTGCGCCCGCTGGGTTTGGAAGGTATTGAGGGTCGCCAACCGGCAGGTTGATGCCATGCATGTTGGCCGTACCGTTGCCAGAGAAAGAAGTTGCGGCAAATCCTAGCGGGTTGTTGCTGTTGATGGCCATGTCAGCTAATAACTGGTTGTTGTTTAGCTGTGTCTGCAGTCCTGGATAGAGATTTTCGGCATCAAGGCTGTTGCTACTCATTCCGGTCAGGATGATGAGCTGGCCAGCATCACCGATCGCACCCGATGCTTGCATGGAACCATCGACAGATAAGGCATATCCGCTTGCCTTGCCGCCAACTACGACATACTGCCCCGGCCCGATGGTCGCGGAAGCAGTGGTCTCTACGTGTAACCCGCCGTAAAAGAAATAGCTGCCGAAACCACTGTCCGCGAACGTCACGTTGGCGCTCATTCTGAGACCAATCCCGGCCTCCGCATGGAAGTGCCCAACAGTACAGTCGCCGTTTTCGCAGGACACGGGGAAATAGTTGCCTTGAGGAAGAGTGACATTCGAGGCTCCGAAAGAAATCTCCAGGCCACTCGCGACGTCATAAATTCGCTGGTTCAGATTTCCTGAATCGACAACGCCGAAGTACCTCAATGGCGCTGAGGGAAGAGGCGGCTGCCCTAACCCGCGCATTGGATCAAGAAACAAAGGCCCCTCCGGCATACCGCCGGGGTTGCTTGCGCCTCGCATCACAGTAATCGGTCCGTCAATGGCGGGAATGGTATCGGCGCCGTTCGCATCGAACAGCCCGTTTGGAAGGTGAAGACCGCCGCCGAATACGTTGTTAGGGTTCGACGGATCGTCGGCGCTGCGGTTCAGCGTGATGAGCGAGCCATTCACCGGAACCGTGACGACGGCCGCGGTCGCACGCGCGCTGGAGATTCCGGTCGGGTTTCCGAGCACAGCCGAAAACAATTGCGGTATCGTTTTCACTGTTCGAACAGTCACCCAATAGTCGGCAACGATGGGCTGACCGGTGGGTGGCGTACCGACGCCTGCCGACACCTTCACTTCGGATGCTGCAAAGCCGGCGTCCTTTGCGTACTGGCAGGCTGCCTGGAGAGTGCCGCTCACGTCACAAGCGGTCAACGCGACACTCGGCGCACTGCTGAGGTCGTCGTTGAAGTGGTTCTCAAGAGCCGCGTACGCTCCCGCCATCGCGCCGGAATCGGCTGACGCCTGGGCAGTCTTCTTGACGAAGTATCCCCAGCCCAGATCGACCGCCAGTCCGAGCAGTCCACACATCGCCAGCAGGGCGAAGGTCACGAGCAATAGCGCTTGTCCTTTGCGTTTCGTCTTAGCGCGGGCCATGTTCGTCTCCTAAAACTGCATCACTTCCGAGGACGCTGCGGGGAAAATGATAGTCGGGAACGCTTGCGTTACAGCGGCACCCGGCCAGAACATCGCAATGGCGGATTGAAATGGATAGCTCGCGTTGATGCTTATGATTTGTCCCGGCTCGTTGTCGAATCCGGGTGGAGGCCATACGGTCCCTGGGCAGGCGTCGGCGGCCATAGGTCCGCTTGCTCCGCTGGCGGACGTGAACGTCAGTTGCAGGTTATGCGCGATCAATCCGGGGCCCTGCCGCACGATCCAATTGCAAATACCGCCCATGGTGGCGGGTGTTGGGCTATTCTGCCCACGGACGATCGTGAACCGCGTCCCTTCCTTCACCGCGTGCGCGAGCGTGTGATAGATCCACATACCGCGCGCCATCTCGAAGGTCGAGATCAGCACGAAGATCAATGGGATCCCGACCAGCGTAAACTCCAGGGTCGCGTTGCCTCGCCGTTTGTTGCACATGCTATTCCGAAAACGGGTCGACCTTCATCTGTACGGTTCGGGTGATCTCGAATTCCTTAGCCAGGACGCCGGGGATCGGGATCATGGTTATGGTCCTGTAGACGACGGTAACTTTTGCCGCTGGAGCGCCGTCGGGTCCGGTGTCCGGCGTCGCCGCGACCACGAGCGGAGGCGCATCGCAACTCGGCGAAAAAGTCCTGCCATATGCGGCCCACTGCAACTCAGTCCGCACGATCCGGCACGCATCGAACTGATCGCTCGCGGCGGTCTTGCTCCGGGAAGTTAACAGCGCCGCCGCCCGCGCCGCGTTCTCCGTCGAGATAAACGTGTACGCGTAGAAGCCGAAATCCAGCACGCCCACGAACAGGAAGAAGATCCAGGGGGCAAGCAGAGTTACTTCGACCAGACTGTTTCCGCGGCGCCGCTTTGTTCTCCCGTGCTTCCTCATCACGCGTTCCGCGAACCGCTCATTCGTGAACCAGAATCGCACAAATCAAATCCGAACACTGCGATCCTCGGGGAGGCTTAGCTTATTATAAGTCCGAGCGGCGCGGTTGTGGAAGCGGCACTGCCGGCCGCTCGCACGCGCACGGGTAGTGTCCGGCTCCGTGGGAGATTGGTCGAAACCTAGCGGCGGCGCTTTGCGGTCTGGGCAGGTTGGGCAGGATAGTGCTCGCCCAGCCACTTCTCAATCTTCTCTCGCTGCGAAGCCATCACGACGCGCTGCCATCTCACGATCCCGGTGCGTTCATCGTACTCAGCCATTACATACGAGCCTTCATTGAGCACTTGAATGGCCCGGCCATTATTGGCGCGCTTGAAGTGGTAGGAGCTGAGGACGGCGTGGTGTTTTTGCATCTGTTACATAGGATAGCAGATACCGCGCTTTTTCGGTAGTATTGGTGGTTGACAATGACAACATTAAGGACACTGTGGAAGGCCAGCAGGCCCCTGACGGCCACGGGCGTCCTGATGTTGGCGGCCTTTATCCCGTCGGTGGCCGGGATCTTCCTGGATTCGCGCATCATCACGGGCGCTCCCGCCTGGCTGAAACCGGCGAAGTTCGCAATCTCCACGGCCATTTACGCGTTCACCCTGGCGTGGGTCTTCACCTACCTGCCCGCCTGGCCGCGGCTCAAGTCCATCGTGGGCTGGATCACGGCCTTAGTGCTGGTGCTGGAGGTCGCCATCATCGACCTGCAAGCCTGGCGCGGCACCACCAGCCACTTCAATGTATCGACCCCGCTCGACGCGGCGCTGTTCTCGATCATGGGGGTCGCGATCGCGATCCTGTGGCTCGCCATGATCGCCGTGGCCGTCGCGCTGTTTCGCCAACCATTTGAGGACCGGGCCATGGGATGGGCGCTTCGGCTTGGCCTGCTCATCACCGTGTTCGGCGCGGCTACCGGCGGCGTGATGGTCAGCCCCACCAGTGCGCAGCTCGAACGGGCCCGCCTCACGCACGAAATGCCCATCTCGGGCGCCCATACGGTCGGTGCACCGGACGGCGGACCCGGGATGCCGGGCACCGGATGGAGCCGCGAGCATGGCGACCTGCGCGTCCCGCATTTCGTAGGATTGCATGCCTTCCAGATCCTGCCCATCTTTGCCTGGTTGTTTGCGCGCAAAAGACCGGGGCTTGTCATCGCGGCAGGCGCCGGCTATGTCGCCGTGTTTGCTGCCCTGATGGTGCAGGCACTGGCTGGACGGCCGTTCCTGGCGGGCGTTTTCTAGCGGCGCCGGGCAATCCCCTCGATCGGATAGAGCGGCAATCGATGCTTGATGAAGGACTCGGCGGGCGACCACTTTTCGAGCATCGCCAGCAGACTCGCGATGTGTATCGGCTTGCCGAGATAGTCATCCATGCCGACCTGGATGCACTTTTGTTCGTCGCCTTTCATCGAATGCGCGGTCATGGCCACGATGGGAGTGTGCCGCCCGCTCTCGGCCTGACGGATTGCGGCCGTGGCTTCATATCCATCCATGGCGGGCATCTGGACATCCATGAGAACCAGATCGAACGGGCTGGCCATGGCGGCGTCTACCGCTTCACGGCCGTTTCCCGCCAGCGTCACTTGGTGTCCTTCCCGCCTGAGCAACTCCGCCACCAGTTTCTGACTGACCGCATTGTCTTCGGCAACCAGGATTCGGAGGCTGCGTTTGCGAGAACCGGCGCGCCCGATTCCCGGGGCTGAGCGCAGCTCTCGCGCCAACTGGTCCCGCTCTTCCGCGGAAGCCGGGGCCAGCCGAATAGTGAACGAAAACGTGCTGCCTTTTCCAATCTCGCTCTCTACTCGAATGACGCCGCCCATCAATTCCGCCAGGCGCGCCGAGATGGTCAGCCCCAGGCCGGTGCCGCCGTAACGCCGCGCCATCGATCCATCGGCTTGACGGAACGGGTCGAAGATCACCTGCTGCTTCTCGGCCGGAATGCCGACTCCGGTGTCGCTCACCTGAATGAGCACGCCGACTTCGGAGGCGCTTTGTGTCTCCACTCCGACCCGAACCGATATATGGCCGCGCTCGGTAAACTTCACCGCATTGCCCACCAGGTTCACCAGTACCTGGCGCAGCCGAAGCGCATCGCCCACCAGGATGTCGGGGACTCTGGCATCCACTTGAATGATCAATTCCAAACCTTTGTCGTGCGTGGTTACTTCGAACATTCGCAGCGCTTCAGCCACCGAGCGGCGAACCGAAAATGGAGCCAGAGAAACTTCCAGCCGCCCCGCTTCGATCTTCGAAAGGTCCAGGATCTCGTTCAGCAAAGAGAGCAGCGAGTCCGCCGACGCTCTAGCCAACTCGAGATGTTCCCGCTCTTGGGCGGGCAGTGCGCTCGAACGAACCAGGTCGATCATCCCCAGCACGCCGGTCATCGGAGTGCGGATCTCGTGGCTCATGTTGGCCAGAAATTCGCTCTTGGCGCGGCTGGCCGCCCGCGCTGCTTCCTCCGCGAGCCGGCGTTCCTCGATTTCCTTCTCCAGCCTGAGGTTGACGCTCCGCAAGACGGCACGCTGCGAATGCGCTTTCATGGCGAGGTGCACGATCAATCCCAGCAGGACCGCGCCCATGACGATGGTCAACAAGGTCAGCGTGAAGAAGAAGTCCACCTGGATGTGGTTGCGCAACGACAATGCCCGCCAGACTCCGAGCCTCGCCGACGCGATCAGAAGCGTCAAGCCGATAGGGATCCAGACAGACTCGCTCCGAGAAGGCTCACTCAGCTCCCATGCCCAGGCGGCGGCAGCAATGCCCAACAGAGTGAGGCCAGCCGCCGTGTGAACAGCCATTCGAGCGACATTACCCCAGGCAAATGCGTCGCTCGTTCCGGCCAGCACACTGACCCAGCCGGCGGCGCCGATACCGGCAATCAACAGGCCGCCGATTCCCAGGATCGCCGATCGCCGCTTGAGCGGGAAGGTTTGTCCCAACACCAAGACCACGGCCAGCACCAGGAAACATGCAGCCGTGGCCGGCGACATCCGGCCGGGATTCAAGATCTCCGTGTTTACAGAACCTGGGCCCAGAAGTTGATCGATGCCGAGATCGATGTGAACCAGGTACTCGAGAAGCGTCGCGCTGGCCAGCGCGCCGATGAACCCGCAGCAATGGAATACCAGTTTACGGCGAGCCATCACGATGCCAAGCAACGCGACTCCGCTCAAAACAAAATTCACAGCGGCGTTGCGCGGCATGGGCGCCAGGTGCGGGGCCACTTGGACGAGCAGCGCGGAGTGGACCGCCCATCCAATCAGCACGGCGCTCCCGAGGGCGATCGACAGTGCAGCGCACAGGGCGCCGGTTCGTCGGGGCCAAGAGGAAGATACTGCCCTCGCCGCGTCAAGCATGGATTGTCAGCCTTCCGCAGTCTATCGGCGGCTAGAAGGCGAACCATTACCCTATCTCCTTCCAGGAATGCAACTTACTTCGAACTGTGGCAAGCTGAGTAGGATCGTAGGGTCAAACGATGCGCTCCGATGCCACTCTCATCGCGGGTTCTCTGGCGCTGGTCTGGATCGCGCCGTGTCTCGCGCTCGGGCAAACCGGCGGCCGCATTCCGCGCATGCCAAACGGCAAGCCCGACCTGAACGGGATCTGGCAGGCAGTCAACACGGCCAATTGGGACCTTCGCACGCATGGGCCGGGTCCGGGACCGGCGAAACTGGGCGCGATCGGCGCCATCCCTCCTGGTTTGGGTGTCGTCGAGGGAGACGAGATTCCGTATCTCGCCGAAGCCGCCGTGAAGAAGAAGGAAAATTTCCAAAACCGCTGGACCGCCGACCCCGAGCTGAAGTGCTATCTTCCGGGAGTGCCGCGCGCCACCTACATGCCGTACCCGTTTCAAATTGTGCAGGGATCCAGCTCGATCATGATCGCCTACGAGTATGCCGGCGCGGTGCGACCCATCAGCATGGGTATCGCGCGCGAAGCGCCCGCCGACAGTTGGATGGGATGGTCGAACGGCCGCTGGGACGGCGACACGCTGGTAGTCGACGTCACCGGGTTCAACGACCAAACCTGGTTCGACCGCTCGGGCGACTTCCATAGCGACCAGCTCCATGTGGTGGAGCGCTACACACTGGCCGGCCCCAACGCGCTCAACTACGAGGCGCTGATCGAAGACTCCAAGACTTTCTCGCGGCCCTGGAAAATCAGGATGCCGCTGTACCGGCGGCTGGAGAAGAACGCGCAACTCATGGAATTCAAGTGCGCGGAGTTTGCCGAAGAGCTGCTCTACGGTCCCCTTCGGAAACAGCCCGGCAAGTGATCGAAAGGAGGCCTATGCGTCACTCATTCGCGCGGCCCGCGAAAGCGCTGGCCCTGCTTGTCGTCTTGAGCTTCGCGGTCCCAGTGCGAGCACAGACGCCCTGGACGGCGCCTCGTACATCGGACGGCCATCCGGACTTGGAAGGTATCTGGGATTCCGCCAGCCTCACTCCGCTGCAGCGCCCGGCGGGTCTCGGAACCAAAGAGTTCTACACCGAACAGGAAGCGGCGGCGTACGAGAAGAAGCGGCTGGACGAAGTCAACCGCGACCGGCGCGACGGATCGCCGGACGTCGATGTGAACCGCTCCTACAACGAGTTGTTCTATGACCGCGGCACCAAGCTGGCGCGCTCGCGCCGCACATCCATGATCGTGGATCCGCCGGATGGCAGAATCCCGGCGATGACGCCCCAGGGCCGCGCGCGGTTCGATGCGGTCCACGCGAAATTCGCCGAGCATCCCGCCGATGGCCCCGAGGATCGGCCGCTGCCGGACCGGTGCCTCATGTTTTCGCAATCCGGCCCGCCCATGATCCCCGGCAATTACAACAACAACTACCAGATCGTGCAGACACGCGGCACAATTTCGATCCTGGCTGAGATGGGAAACCAGGTTCGCGTGATTCCCTTGGACGGGCGCGCTCACTTGCCCCGCCAGGTCGAGCGATGGATGGGCGATTCGCGCGGGCACTGGGAGGGCGACACGCTGGTGGTTGAGACTGCCAACTTCCGCTACAACGACCGCAGCCGCTTCGGCGTTCAGTACGACGGCCTCACGGATCAGAACCTCCGCATCACGGAGCGATTCACGCGTTCCGGTCCCGACACTATCACGTACCGCGCCACGATCAACGATCCCACCGTTTATACCAGGCCGTGGACCATGGAAGCACTGCTCGAACGGACCGAGAGTCCGCTCTACGAATACGCGTGTCATGAGGGCAACTACGGGATGGCTGGGATTCTCGCTGGCGCACGCGCGCAGGAGGAGGCAGCCGAGAAGGCGAGATTCCCCGATTCGGGATTTCGCTTGCCTTTGCCGAAACGCGAGGAACTCGACGATCAGGGCAAGCAGTTCTACGACGAAATCGTTCGCCAGGACGGGCGCAACATCGCGGGCTTGCGCGGCCCCAATGGCATCCGGCTCTACAGCCCCAAGCTCGGCGAGTTGCAGCGCGCACTCAATCAATACCTGCGGTTCGAGTCCGGGCTCAACGGGCCGATCCGCGAGTTGGCCATCCTGGTTGCGGCCCGCGAGAACAATAGCCAGTTTGAATGGGCAGCGCACGAACCGGTGGCCGCGAAAGAAGGACTGAGCCGCGCCGCAATCGATGCGGTGAAAAATCGCGGCAGCATCGCCGGACTTCCCGAGGACCAGGCCGCGATCATCCAGTTGGGCCGCGAAATCTTCGGAGCGAAGATGGTCAGCCAAGAAACGTTCGACCGCGCACGAAAAGTCCTGGGGAAGCAGGGACTGGTAAACGTTGTCTCGCTAATGGGAGCCTATGCTTCCACGTCTGCGCTCTTGAAGACGTTCGACATGCAGTTGCCGGCCGGCGTAACAGCGCCGTTGCCGTAACTCAATTCGAATGCCCCGCGTGCAGCCGCAACACAGGACGCACGTCGCAGTACTGCAGCCGGCAATACGGACACTCCTTGCGCGGCAGGAAGAAGATCACTTGGATCAGACTCAGCGGATGCTTGGAAAAGGAACTCAGGCGATCGCGATGCGGGGCGCGGCGCACCTGCTCGGTCCCGCACTGTACGCACACCGTGTGGCGTGAAAAAATGAACCGGTAAGTGGATGCCCACCAGTCGCGGCCGCAGCGAAATCGCGTCTTACATTTCTGGCAGCGGTAGGCGGCGGAGAAGAACAGCCGCTCCCAGCGTGTCCGCCGGACCTGCTCGATATGCCCGATGCATTCCGCGCACTTCGCCATTCCTGAATCCCTCCGTCTTTCCATCAAGGTATCGTCAACGCACTGAATCGGCAAGATGCGATTCGTAATGGTACGTCAGTAGTACTTAGAAAACCAACCGTCTGATCTCAAAACCAATGCCGCAATGATATGTTTCCAGCGTGATGCTCTCTTCAGTAACGCTGTCGTATTCGGGAAGAAACTACACATTGGCAGGCTATGATCAATCCCTGTTGAAGGGCAGACTGGCCTGCGATTGCGAGAAGTCGATTTTGATTCGCGCGGCGTACGATCCCCAATTCCCCGTCCTCAAGTGCGGCGCCCGCATCTCCGTCGTATCGATGTTCGATTGCGACCAGGCAGGTCAGGACATGGCCGCCGTCGCGAAGGCCTAGCCGCCGATCCTCTCTAACCTAATACTGAAACACTTCCCCGCCGCGACAGCGACGTGCAAGCGCCTTGCTATTGTATGATTCAGAAAGTCACTCGAGGCCCTTGCGACCGCGAAATGGGTGACGGGGTTGCGTCGGCACAAAAAAGAGAATGAATCGATTCACACGCTGGTTGATTGTTTGCGTCGTCTTAACCAACTCAAGTACGCTGGCGCTATTCGGGCAACAGTCCTCAGCTATCGCCGGCATCGTGTCTGATGCGAGCGGGGCTAGAGTGGGCGGCGCCCGGATTCAAGTGACCCGGGAAGAGACCGGACTCGAGCGCGCCTACGTCACCGCTCCCAGACGGCCGATATTCCATCTCCGGATTGGACCCCGGAACCTACGTCGTTCGCTGCCAAAAGGAAGGCTTTCAGGAAACCGTTTCCGATCCATTTCCCTTGGATGTGGACCGCCAGGCGACTTTGAACCTCACACTGCGAGTTGCGGCCACGCGGCAAAGGGTGGAGGTGAAGGCAGCGGTGGCCGCGCTGGATCCCTTTTCTTCCTCTCTTTCGAGCGTTGTGAGCGAACGTCAGATGAATGGTCTGCCGTTGAACGGACGCGATTATGCTCAGCTCGCTATCGTGCAGCCGGGCGTCTCAGTCGTGCGGGCCCGCGTTCGAAACGACAACACCGGCTACGGACTCCAGCTTTCGATCGGCGGCGCGCGTCCGGTGCAAAACAATTTTCTGCTGGACGGAATCAGCATCACCGACTACAGCGAGTCTTCGCCGGCCAGCGTGGTGGGCGTGAATCTCGGCGTGGAAGCCATACGGGAGTTCAGTGTGCTGGCCAGCACCTACAGCACGCAGTATGGCCGGGCCGCGGGCGGCGTCGTGAACGCTGTCACGAAGTCCGGCGCGAATTCTCTGTTCGGCTCGCTGCTCTATTTCCATCGCAACGACAACCTGGACGCGCGGAATTTCTTTGACCGCGGCTCTGCGCCTGAGTTCCGGCGCCATCAATACGGCGCATCTCTCGGCGGCCCGATTAAACCCAATCGTGTCTGGTTTTTCCTCGACTACGAAGCCATACGGCAGGCTCAAGGCAACACCACCATTGACACGACGCTCAGCGACGCGGCACGAACCGGGAAGCTGAAGAGCGGGTCAGTCCAGGTAGATCCGGTCATCGCGAAACTCCTGAATCTCTACCCCAAGCCGAACGGAACACAGTTGGGAGACACCGGCCTGTACATCTATTCGAACGATCTCCAGAGCAGCGAGCAATTCGGGCTGGGCAGAATCGACGCCAACCTCGGGCGCCGGGATTTGATGATGGCCCGATACAATATTTCTTCGTCGGAACGCCAGCAGTCCACTAGTTTCCAGACTTCGCATGTCGGCGATGCGAATCGCTCCCAATCGGCGGCGCTGGAAGAGACCCATGTATTCTCGCCTGCTCTGTTGAGCCAGGCGCGGCTCGGGTTCACGCGCAGCCGGGTGTTTGCGGGAGTAACCAGCGCGGTGGACGCCAACGCCAACGACCCGGCCCTCACATTTCTTCCGGGAGTGGAAGGCATCGGCAGGATAACGGTGGGCGGGTTGACGGATTTTTCGGGCGGCACCAACGGCCTGGACGCAGATCGGAATGTGCAGAACACCTGGCAGTTCGGCGAAGATCTCTCGCTGCAGTCAGGCCGGCACAATCTGCGATTCGGCGGGTATCTCGAGAGGATTCAGTTCAACACCAATAGCCAGAATTACCAATCCGGATTTTTCCAATTCTCCGACCTGGCGCATTTGCTCGAGAATCGGCCGCTGGTTTTTAAGTCCCAGGTAGTCGGAAGCGACACGGTTCGCGCCTGGCGGCAGTGGCTGTTTGCCGGGTATGTCCAGGACGCCTGGCGATTGTCGGACCGCTTCACGCTCGACTTCGGCGTACGTTACGAAGCCATCACAGTCCCCACCGAAGCCAACGGCAAGATCGCCAACCTCGATACGTTGCTGAGCCCCGCGATGCGAGTGGGCGATCCGGCGTTCCGCAATCCGTCTCTGAAAAATTTCGGACCGCGGGCCGGGTTTTCCTGGGACATCTTCGGCAACGCCAGCACGGTGGTGCGCGGCGGATATGGCATCTATTTCGATCAGCTCCTGGTCCACTATCTGCTGCTGTTCGGCCTCCGGAATCCTCCGTTCTTTGAGGCGTCCCAGACCTTCTCTCTGGCGCAAGGCGATTTTCCAAAGAACGCCTATCAGCAATTGGCTGATCCGCCCTTGGGGAGCCTGCGCGTCGACCGGATTCCGTCCGATCTCTCGCAGAGTTATGTTCAGCACTGGAACCTGCACATCGTCCAAAAGCTGAAATGGGACACGACCCTGCGCGCCGGTTACATCGGTTCGCACGGGGTGCATCTCAGCCGCATCGTCAACGACGCCAATCTCGCTCCATCCGTAATCTTGCCGGACGGGCGCGTTTACTTTCCGGCGAACGGCCAACGCCAAAATCCCAACTTCGGCCAAATTCGCGATCATCCCGTTCGACGGACACTCCTTTTACGACGCGCTGCAAATAGCCGCGGAGCGGCGCTGGCGCGCGGGATTTCAAGCCCAGGCGTCCTACACCTGGGGCAAGAGCATCGATGACGACTCGACGTCGTTCCTGCCGACCGAGTCGAGCAATTCGATCGGCGTTCCGATCGATGGCTCTCCGCGCTTCAACCGAGGGCTTTCCAATCACGACGTGCGGCACTTGTTCGCAGGCAGCCTTCTCTGGGACATTCCCGGACTTCCCGGCAAGCGCGCCAATCAGATCTTTGGCGGCTGGAGCGCTGGAGCGATGATCGTGCTCCAGTCCGGCTTGCCGTTTACCGCGGTGCTGGGCTACGATGCGGCGCGATCGCTCACTTCCTTTGCGGACTACCGGGCTGGACAACGCCCCGACTTAGCTCCCGGCGCCCACGATCCGGTCACTGGAGATCCGAATCGCTGGTTCGATTCTTCCGCTTTCCTGCGTCCGCAGCCGGGTTTCCTGGGAAACCTCGGCCGAAACACTTTGGAGGGACCGGGGCTGGCTAACGTTGACTTCAACGCAGTCAAAGAAGTGCCGCTGTCCCGCTTCGGCGAACGGACGCGCCTGCAAGTGCGGGTGGCCGCGTTCAATTTGCTGAACCATACGAATTTCGACCTGCCCGACCAAAACCGGGCGACGGTGTTCACGTCGTCCGGCACGGTGGAGGATGCCGGGCGAATCACGCACGCACAGCCCAGCCGCGAGATCCAGCTCGGTGTTCGCATCACGTTTTGAACCGAGGAAGACGGATCGCTGAAAGCTTCATGTGGAATGACCTGCGAATGTTCTTCCGGTTCGCCGGGGCCTTCAACCGATTCCTGAAGACGACGCATTAGCGTCGAGGAAGCCAGAACGCGGGTGCTTCAAATGCTGGAGTTCGCGGGAAGACAACTTCCTTCATTTCGCGAGAGCCGCGGATTTTCGAAAACGCGAACAGCCCTTATCTCGCGCTGTGCCGCCGCGCCGGTGTCGAATTCGGCGATCTGGAGCGGTTGGTTCGCGCCGACGGGCTGGAATCGGCGTTGGATCGGCTGGAACGAGAAGGGATTTTCGTCAAGCTGGATGAATTCCGGGGCCGGCAGCCCATTCGCCGGCCGGGTTTGGAGCTGCCGGTGCGGCCTCGGATTTTGAAAACCCTCTGGCGAACCGGCACATGGAAAACCAGTCCGGCGGTTCCACCGGCGCGCCGCCGGCGCATGCCGTTCGACCTGAATCTGGCCGCCAACACGGCGCAAATCGAGATGCTGTTTCTCCACGGCGCCGGGCTGCTGTATCGGCCGATGGGCTTGTACCGGAACGCGCCGCCCGGTAACTTGCCGGCTTCATGAAGACGCTCTATCAAGTCCGGATGGGCCATCACGTGGAGCGTTGGTTTTCCGAAAAGAAGATGACGTACGGCCCGGAACGAATGGCGCTACGCCTTGTTCACGCAATACGCGCACTTCGCGGCCGGCCTTGCAGGGAAAGCAAATCCCGCTGCCGGAATACACGCCGTTGCACGAAGCCGTTCGCGTGGCCCACTGGCTGGCTGAGAAGAAAGCAGAAGGCGCGCCCGCCGTGCTGGATGTGGTCTCGTCGGTGGGAGTGCGAGTCGCGCGGGCTGCGCTCGACGCCAGCCTGGACATCAGCGGGAGCGTGTTTCGCGTCGGCAGCGAGCCGTTCACCGAAGGCCGCGCCGCAATCTGCCGCCAGGCGGGCGTTACTGTCTTTCCGCACTATGCGATGTCCGAAGCAGGAATCATCGGCCTGGCCTGCGCCGCTCCCGAAGAGATCGACGAGGTGCACCTGCTGAATTACCGGCTGGCCGCTATCCAGCGGCCGCATCGCGTCGCAGGAAGCGATACCAGACTGTCAACGCCTTTTACTACACCACGCTGCTGCCCTCGTCGTCCAAGGTGCTGCTCAACATGGAAAGCGACGACTATGGAGTTCTCGGCGTCCAGGAAGTGCGGCTGCGCTTTGGGCGAACTCGGCATGCACACCACGCTGCACTCCATTCGCAGCTACGAGAAGCTCACCAGCGCCGGTGTCACCTTCATCGGCTCGGACTTGTACACGCTGCTCGAAACCGTGCTTCCGTCGCAGTTCGGCGGCGGCCCGTCGGACTACCAGTTGATGGAAGAAGAGATCGACGGATTGCCGCGACGTCAGCCTGGTGATCAGCCCTCGCGTAGGCGCGCTGGATGAAGAGCGCGTGATTCAAGCGGTGGTCGAATTCCTTTCAGCGCGCGATGCGCGGCCACCGCATGATGGCGCAGTCCTTGAAACACGGAGCCAACCTCGGCGTGGTGCGACGCGAACCGTTCGTGACTTCCGCCTCCAAGATTCAGCCGCTCCACATTGTCCGAGCGGCGAGATCAGCCGTGGGTTCCTGACATGAGCGAGACCGCCGCTGCGAGCGAAGCTTCAGCACGCGCGATTCCCCGCATGGAGGCGAGCGCTCTCGGCCGGCATCGGGGATCGGCCCGGGTATCGTGTTCGCACTTTCCACGGTCGGCGTGGGCGATTTCGTGACGAATTCGGCGGTCGGCGCACAGCATCGCTATCAGCTTCTCTGGCTGCTGATTGTCGCGGCCTCTTTCGCTTCATCTGGCTCGGAGCCTCGGCGAAATACATGCTGGTCACCGGCGAGACGCTGATCCAGGGCTACAGCCGCATCGGAAACTGGCTGGTCTGGGTGGTATTCGTCGCGATGATGGTCAGTGCGGCATTTCTACACCCTGTTCAAATATCCCGCTGTTTGGCCAATGCCTGAACATGGTGGCGCCGCTGGGTCCGCATGGTGTCGCGATTTGGGCGCTGCTGACGGTGTTGGCGTCGATCGTGTTTCTCTGCACCGGCGGGTACACCCGCTTGGAGCGAATTCTGCGATGGGTGGTCTTCCTGATGGGTGTGGCGCTGGTGGTGGCGGCTGGTGCGTCTCACCCCGATCCAGCCGGGGAATCATTCGCGGGCTTTTGCTTCCGTCGCCGGGCGAAGAGGGCGGCGGCTATGGGATGCTGCTGCTGGCGATGGCGATCATCGGAACCGAAGTAGGCACGACACAGAACATCGCTTACTCCTACTTTGTCCGGGCGAAGGGTTGGCATTCCGTCGTCGACTTGAAGATCCAGCAGCGCGACTTGCTGTCGGGCATATGCACGATCTTCCTGGCGGGCGCTCTGGTGCAGATCACCGCGGCCGGAACGCTGTTCGGGAGTCCGCCGCCGCGCGATATCACCGACCTGTTCGGCCTGTTCGCGACGATCCTGGGGACGTTCGGTAGATTCGTTCTCGGGATCGGTCTATGGAGCGCGGCATTCTGCGGCACGCTCGCCATCTCGGCCGGCAACGGAATGATCGTCACCGACATGTGCCGGAACGTATTGCCGGGCATTCGCAGGATCGTCGGCCCGCCCGTCAAGGATCGGCCATTGCAGAAAGACCCGATCTACCGCGGTGTGATTCTGTTCTGGTTCCTCACGCCGCTCTACGTGCTGTTTACTTCCTGGAAGCCGGTGTTTCTGGGACTGCTGGCGAGCGCCGTGGGCCTGGTGCTGATGCCGCTGATGTCGCTTGCCTTGCTCCGCATCACGAACGACAAGGCGCTGATGGGAGAACACCGGAACGGTTTCTGGAGCAACGCGGGGTTAGTTGTGATGTTCCTGGTGTCGAGCGGATTTCTGATCCGGGCCGCGTGGGAGCTGGTGCGCGGCTGGGTGGGATAGCGCGGACGAGGCGTGCGTGTGTTTCACCTCAGTTGAACAACAAAGGAATGAGCCTGTCTACTTGGCCGGCCTGGGGTGCTCCAGGCAGAGGGCAACCAGATCCGCAACGCTGGCCTCGCCCACGCACATAACCGTATCCGCGCCGCCCCAATAAATCTTCACGGTTCCATCGTCCTCCGGAACCGCGCCGCAGGTGAAGACCACGTTGTGGACATATCCAGTTATCTCCCACGGGTCTTCCGGCTGCAGAATCCATGAGTCTCCCACGCCGATGATCCTTGCGGGATCCTGCAAATCATGCAGGGCCACGCCCAGTCGATAGACCGATCCCGCCATGGTCTGGAAAACTCCGTGATAAATGCAGAGCCATCCCTGGCTGGTTTTGATCGGCGGCGCGCCGGGACCGATCTTCATCTCGTCCCAGTGATACTGTTCAGGCTTCATGATGAGCCGGGACTCGCCCCAAAAACGTAGGTCTGGAGAATAGGAGATCCAGATCGACCAAGGCGCGATCTCTGAATGCGGACGATCGAGCCGGGCGTAGAGTCCGCCGAACCTCTCCGGAAAAATCACCACATTCCGATAGTCTGCTTCCGTGATGAGCGAGACTCTCTCCACCGCGCTAAAGTCTTTCGTCTTGGCCAATGCGATCCGCACTCCATTGCGCGAGTAGGCGCTATAAGTGATGATGTACTCGCCATCGAGTTGTGTCACCCGCGGATCCTCGACGCCGAATTCCTCGTATTCGGCAAAAGGACCGTCTCGCTCCGGTATCAGGAAGGGTTCCGGATCGGCAGTGAACCGAAATCCGTCGTCACTGCGGGCTAAGCCGATAATCGACCGGCCGGTGCGCAGATGGGAGCGGAACAGCATGATGTACTTGCCAGCATGCTTCACCACCGCCGCGTTGTGGACGGTTTCGACCGGATACGGAATCTGGGCTTTCGTGAGGATCGGATTCAGGCTGTATCGCCTGACGATGTCGGTCTTCATGATGAGTTCTCAGCTTGCAGTTTGAAAATATCCGCGTATACTCGCTCGTACGCCGCTACCATTGTGTCGATCGAGAAATATTGCTGGACGCGTTCGCGGCAGGCGGCGCGATCAATTTCGTGGACCCGTTCCAACGCCGCCACCGCTTCGGCGACACTCGCGACCAGAAAACCCGTGCGCCCGTCGTCGATCACTTCGCGGCAGGAACCCAGGTCCATCGCGATCACCGGGACGCCCGCGGCATTGGCTTCGGCCAGCACGAGTCCGAATCGCTCCGGGATGGTATTGAGGTGCAGCAGCGCTCGGGCGCGCGCGAACAATTTGTTCTTGCCCGGCACGTCCACTGGCCCAATGTAACGGATGGTGTGATCCAGGTGCGGCTCCACCTGCTCCCGGAAGTACGTCTTGTCTTGGATAATGCCCGCGATGAGCAATGGCAACCCGCTCCGTTGAGCAACTTCGATCGCCAGGTGGACGCCTTTGTCCGGGTGAATTCGTCCGAGAAAGACTAAGTCTTCACCGGCCGTCTCCCGCAGCGGGTACAACGAGAGGTCGATGCCGTTGTACACGGTAGCCAGATAGTTCAACCCGGGTGCGCGGTCCGAATCGCTGATCGACACAAACAATCCGTCACGATACTTGTCATAGACCGGCATGATTCTGGGCGACGAGAATCCGTGGATGGTAGTGAGGACCGGGGTTTTCACCAGCCGGCTGTAGGACAGCGCCATGAAGTCGTAGTGGCTGTGGATGAGGTCGAACTCAGCAGCGTGCTCGAACACTTCGGAAATGTGAAGATATTCGGCGACCTTCGGATCCACCGAGCAATCCTCTTCATATCCTTTATCAATCACGGCGTGGAGTCGAGCACGAGTCTCCGAATCCCTGGTGGCGAACAGAGTCACGTCCCACCCACGCGCAACCAGTCCCTCGGTGATATTGCTGGCGACGGTCTCCCACGCCCCGTATTGCCGGGGCGGAGTCCGCCAAGCCACGGGCGACAGGACAGCTACTTTTTTGTTGCGGACGGTCACGCTGGACGCTCTTCTTAGTCCATGGCAGCCAGCACGTCCCTTAGAGGGACAGTGGCGAAACCCGTGGCGTGATCGGCGAGTCCATACGGGATGATCAATTCGCCGTTGTGCAGCAGAGCACCGCAGGTATAAACGACGTTGGGCACGTAACCTTCGCGCTCATTCTCGTTCGGCTTGAGCAAGGGTTCGCGAAGGCGGCCGATCACCTGGCTGGGATCATCGTGATCCAGAAGAAACGCGCCAATGGAGTACTTTCGCATGGGGCCGACACCATGGCTCAGCACCAGCCAGCCAGCCTCGGTTTCGATGGGAGATCCGCAGTTGCCGAGCTGGACCAGCTCCCACGGAAACATCGGCTTGAGGAGCGCCTGGCGTTCATTCCAGAAGTGCACGTTGTCCGAGTACATGAGGTAGATATTTTCGTTGTCCTGGCGCGAGAGCATGGCGTACAGCCCGTTTATCTTTCGCGGGAATAGGGCCATGCCTTTGTTTTGGGCGGCAGGCCCGTTCAGCGTGATGAATCGAAAGAGCAGGAAGTTCGAAGTCTCGACCAGTTCCGGCATGACAACCTTGCCGTCGAAGGCCGTGAACGTCGCGTAGTAGGTGTGAGTGCGGTCCTCGTTCTGGAAACGGACGAAGCGCGCATCCTCGATGCCGTTGCGTTGCGAAGGTGTCGCTGGGAATAGTACACGCTCGGACAATTCCTCCTCCGGCTGAAACTGGACCTCGTAGTTGGACCGGGCCAGCATCCAAATCCCTCTTGCCGAGTCTTGGTCTTCTTGCGGCATTCCATCCGGCAGGCGGAACTGCTCGGCTTGAAGACTGGCGCGAAGCTCTCCCAGCGCGAACGACTCCCCAAGTTTGCTCATGACACGGCGCGTGAATTCGCTGCTCAATCCTAGTTCAACGAGTTTCCTCGCGAACAGGTCCTTTTCGTAGACGGGATTTGGGACTTGACGCGGCTCGGTAAGGAAGCCCGCTGGAGTGAATACCTCGATCCGATGATCGGGATGGATGACCCCGGTTCGAAAAGTGATGGAAGAGATGTGCCCTTCTCCTGTGGCACGCAGGCTCAGGATGAACCGCAAAGCGCCGGTTGGCAGGCCGCTTTGATCGGGGTGCGGGATGATGCAGGGATTGAACAGCGCGGCGGATTCCAGCGAGTACTCGGCCAGGAAATACGAACCAATCAACAGCCGCCTTTGCTCGGAGAGGTTCTCGCCACCCGATATCGTCTCCCGCACTTGTTCAAAGCGTTCCAGAAAAATGTCTCGGATCCGCTGGTGCCGCTGGGAGAACTCCGCGGAGATTTCCTCCAGCAGAGAACCGACTCGCTCTTCCGGAATCGACATGATTCGTGAGATGATCCTGTCCGTCCGTTCCGGACCGCCCGGACTGAAGGGCCGCAGCAGAACGCGCGACTGGTCCGGTTCGAGGATCGTGGAAGTTCGGTTGACGTGAACTACAGAAGAAGTGGTCATTACGCTCCAACGGCGATCGGTTCCTTGAAACTCGTCACCATGTTTTGCGCCATGCGCATTTCCGCAAGTGAAAGCAGGAAGGCCAAGGTGGATTCCGCTCCCTGATTCCCATTGACTCGATCCACGTGCAGTCCGTCGCCACAGCCGCCGCTTTCGGGCGAGTAGAGTTCCAAACCCAGATCGTTCCAGCCGAGAAACCAGTCGAAGGCGCGTTGTGCCTGTTCGTACCACCAGAAATCCGAGGTGGTGCGATAGGCTTCCAGGCAGGCCGAAACCATGGCTTGCGCTTCGACAGGTTGCTGATCAAAATTGGCGCGCACGCCGCCGCGCTGGAAGAAGCCATTGCTGCCGATCGGGCGGAAGTGGCCATTCTCGGAAATCTGCAACTCGTTAAGCCAGCGCAAGGCGTGCAAGCCACGTTCAAGGACGTGCGCTTGTCCGGTGGAGTGTCCGCTCAAAATCAAGGCATGGGCGAGCTTCGCATTGTCGTAGGACAGTTCATCTTCAAACCAGCACCAATCCGGCTTGGCGTTCGTGGCGAGAAGTCCCATCAGCCGGCAAGTGAGCGCTTCGCGAGTCTGGTTGACCAGGCTGTCGCCGCTTAACCGCAGCAGGTATTCGTGGATGCCGATTAGTCCGAACGCCCAAGCCCGCGGCGACGTGAAGTCCGCCAAGGCCGGCAATGCCTGCGCGAAGAGCTGTCCTGCCATCATCTGGAAACTTCGGAATGGCGAACGTCCCACGCCGACCCCAAGGGCCCAGAGCGCGCGACCATGGCAATCTTCTGATCCGCAGTCGTCGAGCCAATGGCGGTCAAAGCCCAGGTGGTTGTGGAAGCGTTTGGTTTGCGGATCGAATGCATTCTGAAGAAAAGCGGCGGACGTTGTGGCCACGCTGAGTAGCGGCTCCGGCTCTTCGCCTAGTTCGCCGAGCAGCACTGCAAGGATGAATGCGCGCGCATTGTCGTCGGTGCAATATCCTTCGGAGAAATTCGGGACGCTGAAAATCGCGTGCTGGAAGACTCCAGTGGAATCGGTCATGCGCGAGAGATGGTTTAGCTTCAGTTCGGGAAGTTCCCGAGGCCTCTGGTCAAGCGTCTTGGTGACCAGAGACTTTCGAGAAACCGCCGCTCCTTCAAGCCGCGACAACTCAAACGAGCGCATATATTGTTGTGCGACATTGCTCCAGATCATCTCCCGGCCCATCCGGTAGGCGTTCTTACGCATGGCATGCCGGCGAGTGTCATCGCGCAGCAAGGCGATCACTTCCCGAGCGATGGCCGGGGCATCGCGGAATGGCACCAGGACTCCGCGGTCCTCAGCCAGCAGTTCTTCGGCGTGCCAATACGGCGTGGAAACGACAGCTTTCCCCGCGCCGAAGGCATAGGCCAGTGTTCCCGACGTAATTTGCGCTTCGTTGAGATAGGGCGTAATGTAAAGGTCCGCCGCGCCGATAAACTCCTTCAGATTCTCCAGCTCCACGAAATTGTTGTAGAAGACGACGCTCTTCTCGATCTTGTTCTTCTTTCCGAGCATTTCCAGGCTTACCCGGTACGCTTCGCCATGCTCGCGCAACTCGTTGGGATGAGTGGCGCCCAGCACGATGTAAACGACGTTCGGAAATTCCTCCAGAATCTGCGGCAGAGCGTTGAGCACATACTCGATCCCCTTGTTCGGCGATAGCAGCCCGAAGGTGAGCAACACCACCTTGCCTTCCACGCCGAACTGGTCTTTGAAATAGGTCGGGTCCACGAACCCCACGTCGGGAATCCCATGCGCGATCAGATCGATCTTGGCGGGTGGCGCCTCGTAGATCTCCTGCAGCATCTCTCGCCCGCGCTCGGTCATCACAACCACCCGCGTCGAGAGCGAGATCAATTCCTGCATGACGCGGCGTTGGTCTGCCCGCGGCTCGCGCAAAACAGTGTGCAGCGTGGTGACAACCGGCATCCTCAATTCGCGCAGGAACGCTAGAATATAACCGCCCGCGGGTCCGCCGAAAATGCCGAACTCGTGCTGTAAGCACACCATGTCCACGTTGCTGATATTGAGGAAGTCGGCCGCGCGCCGATAGGACGATAAGTCTTGCTCCTCGATCTCGAAGTGAACCACTTCCGGATAGTCGTAACCGCCTTTGATGTCATTCACCGACACACAGAAACAATGGCTTTGCGGATGCGCTGTTGCAACGGCGGCAAGCAGGTCGGACGTGAAAGTGGCAATTCCGCACTTGCGCGGCAAGTGGTCTCCGACAAAGGCAATCTTGCGGACTTTGGACGTTTCTTTCATAAGACATTTTCAATCCTCTCAGCCCGAACCATAAATCTGTCCGGAGCGGAACCAACGAAGTAAAACGGATAGCAGGTGATCAGGGTGAGAATCTCCTTTGCGCTGGAATCCAAGACCGCGACATCGTATGGACTCACTACCTCGGTGGACACGACGCGATAGCGGTACTCGCCACCCAGCGTGATAAGCGTAATGATGTCGTTCTGCCGGATATTTCGCAGCGGCCGGAAAAACGTGTCGCGATGCCCGGAAATTCCGACGTTGCCCGGCTGTCCCGGCAGCGCCGTGCCGGAAATATGGCCGACCGCTCGCCGGAGAGTCTTTGCACTAGTTCCTTCGATGACGATCGCCTCCACGCCAAGACGCGGAATTTCAATTCGACCGATTAGACCGCTGGCCGCAACGTCCGGAGGCCCCGGTGTTGAAGTCGAAGGCTTGAATTGCAGGGGACTAGCATTTGCCGTGCGACCGTTTTCAAGTAGCCGCTGCAGAACGCGGCCCTCGCGCTGTTGGAAAATCCAGGAATCCGCCATCGCAAAGCCACAATAACCCAGGAGCAAAATTGCGCTGGCAAAGAGCAAGCGCTGGGCCCACCGCAGAATTCCCTTCAGCCGCCCTCTCTGAATCCGGACTCTCATTTCTCATTCTCTGTTTGCGGCGAGAGTTGCGCGCCAGCGAAGTAGCCGGGACGAGTGCGCACGGAGAGTCTTCCATGGCTTGGCGCCTGAGCAGTCACTCGAACCGTCCGATAGCTCCCGTCCCTCTGCGCGTTCGTGGAAACGTATCCGACGGTGTATTGATTCCGAATGTCCCGGGCAATGCGCTCGCAGATCGCCGCTACCTCGCTGAGTTGGCCGGGGAAGAAGGCTTCACCACCCGTCGCTTGCGCCAAACGACTGAGCACCCTTGGATTCGCGTCGCGATCGTACGGCGCAAAGAGGCCGACGGTATAGATGATGGCGCTGGAATGCTCCGCCATCTGCAAGACCTGCGCCAGGCTGTGCGTGCTGGCGTTGTCGGCGCCATCGCTGATGACGACCAAGACTTTCTTGTCCTGGCTGAGTCCCGCGAATCGCTCCAGCGCCTTGACGATCGCGTCATAGAGCGCCGTCTCGCCGAGGGCGGGATCCCGCCAGATCGCGCGTTCGAGCTGGTCGGCGTTCGCGGTGAATCCTGTTGCGTCGGCCAGACCCAGCGTCACGGTTTCATTAAAGTTCACGACGAACATCCGGTCCTTTGGGTTGCTGGACTTCACGAAAGCCCGGGCGCCGGCGATCACCTCGGCGATTTTCGGCTCCATGCTCCCGCTGTGGTCGACCAGCAGTCCGGCGATGACCGGAATATCTTCGTGTTGAAACAGCCGGATCGGTTGCGGTACGCGGTTTTCATAAATTTTGAAATCGTCCGCATGCAAATCGGAGATATGCTGGCCGTGGCGGTCGCGCACCGTAACGGGCAGCACCACCAAGTCGACGTCCACCGAGATCTGGTACGGGTCCTGACGGTTCGACGCCGCCTCAGCTTGAGATTGCGCATAGCCCCTGGGAATCAGGAAAGTCATCGCAATCGCCAGCATGGTCGCAACCCGCGTTCGGTCCCACGATGAGATCCTACTCACACTGACCCTCCGTCAAGTCTTGGTCGGCTGTCAACACGCTTGGATATGGCAATACTCCGGCTGCCACATAGCGTCTTGCACTTGTTGCACGATGTCGAAGAGTTCGACACGGGCCAAGCCCTCAGCCACCGCGGCTTCGGCAACCGCTGCCGCAACTGTCATCGACACGCTGCGCAAGTTGTCGACGTGGGGCAACAACGAAGCGCCGGGTTGCCGCACCGCCACCAGGCTGGACACCGCGTTCGCGGCGGCTGCGAACATGCCGTCGCTCATCTTTCGAGCTCGCGAAACGATAGCGCCGAGACAAAGGCCGGGGTAGAGCATGGCATTGTTCACGTGGCCGATTACGTAGGTCACTCCCTTGAAGGTGACCGGCGCGAACGGGCTTCCGGTGGCGATGAGCGCCCGCCCATTCGTCCAGGCGATCAGATCGGCCGGCGTCGCAGAGGCCATTGCCGGCGGACTGCCGAGCGGAAAGATGATGGGCCTCTCCGTGTGCGCCGCCATGTCCCTAACGATCGCTTCCGTGAAGCTGCCGCCGACCGTCGACGCGCCGATCAGCATGGTCGGCTTCACTTGCATCACCACCTCGGCTAAGTCGACGCCGTTTCCATTCCCATCGTGTTTCCACGCCTTGCTTTCGCCGGTTGGGCGGGCGTACGTCATCTGATAATCGTGCAGCCGGTCAGCCATGTCGCTGGTAATCAATCCCTCCCGGTCCACGCACCAGAAGCGCCTGGCTGCGTCCTCTTTGGAGAGACCCTCCCGCACCATGGCGTCGCGGATCTGGTCGGCCACTCCAATGCCGGCCGTACCGGCGCCGAAGATCACCACGCGCTGGTTGCGCAGCGGCGTCCCGCAGACGCGGACGGCCGAGATCGCCGCCGCCAGCGTGATCGCGCCGGTGCCCTGCATGTCGTCGTTGAAAGTGCAGATGCGGTCGCGGTACTTTTCCAGGATCCGCCGTCCATTGCCCGGCGCAAAGTCCTCCCAATACAGCAGTGCATTGGGGAACAGCTTTGTCACGGCATTCACGTAAGCGTCGATGAAAGCATCGTAGCGCTCGCCGCGGATCCGCGCATGCCGGTTCCCGATGTACATGGGATCGCTCAGCAGACTTTCGCGATTGGTCCCGACATCCAGCATCACCGGAATTGCGCGCGTCGGATCAACGCCGCCCGCCGCCGTGTAAATCGCCAGCTTGCCGATGGACACCTCAATGCCGCCCACCCCCCAATCGCCGATTCCCAGAATCTGCTCGGCGTCGGTGGCGACGATCAGGTCGATATCCCCGGGGCCGGCGTCCAGGTTGCCAAACGCCTCTTCGATCGAATCGGCATGGTCGATCGAAAGATACACGCCCCTGGGGCGGCGGAACTCGTGATGGTACTGCTCCATCGCCATGCCGACGGTGAGATCGTTGACGATCGGGATCATTTCGCGCAGGTGCTCTGAGAACAGCCGGTAGAACAGCACCTCGTTGCGGTCGTGCAGGGCAGTCAGGTAGACGTTCTTGCTCAACGCGTCCGGCAGACGCTCGTACTGAATGTAGGCGCGCTTGACCTGAGCCTTCAGCGTACTGATGTCCGGAGGCAGCAGTCCTGTGAGGCCCAGCGTTTTTCGTTCCTCCGCCGTGAACGCAGTCCCCTTGTTCAACATCGGCGAATTGAGGACGGCCAGCCCACGAGCCTTGGTCTCGTAGCGACCGTCCCCATTCTGCCGGTGCTTCGTCATCGGCGCGAGAAGCGGGATGACTCTCTGCCGCATGTTGCTACCTTCTCTCTTTGTTTCGTGCCGTCTCGTCTCGAACGGCGCACCGGGTACAGCGCGCCGCCGGACAGATCGCAACAACCTTACCGGACGCGGCTTGCGACTGCGCGAAGCGTGAAGGCTCCACCCAGCGCCAGCAATCCGAACAGCCCGATGAGCGGGAACGGACTCGCGGTATGGGGCAGCGTCTTCTCCGGCACCGCCTGCGCTACTTCCACCTCGGCGGGCGGCGGCGTAACGACTTCGGCCACTTCTACTTCATCTCCGGTGGGCTTGATGGCCATGATAGGCGCCTGCCTCAACTGCACTACCACTGGCTCCTCTACCGACTTGATCGGCTCGGCGACTTCGACTGGGATCTCTGCCGGCGTGAAGAGCACGGGCGTGTTGGTGGCCTTGGCCAGTTCGATTGCCTTAGCCTTCGGATAGACGAATTCCTCGCCCCAGTTTCTGCCCGGATAAAACCATGCCCGCAGCGCTTCCGGCTGGCCGACCGGTCTTTCTCGGAATGTGATCACGGTCTTGTCGGTGGCCTTGAGCCGATAGTTTGGGATCGCCAGGATCGTGGCGTAAACCGTCAATTCGTCCTGGCTGAAGATCTGGACGATGTGGCGGTCGGATAACGAGTCCAGGATCTTGAACACATAAGTGCCGGCGGGCAACACACCCCAACCGGCCAGGTGAACTCCTGGAATCTCCACAGGACCGCTAAAGGTAATAACGGTCTTCCTGTTCCAGTCGTCCGCCTTTGCACTTGGTGCGAACATTGCGCTCACGAGCGCCACACTACACACCGTCGCTACTGTCATAAAACGATTCATTTGTTTTTCTCCTCTGTGGTACCGCGGTTCGCTTTAGGCACGACCTCATGCAGATCTAGGCACGCAAGTTCCACGTACTGCGTAGAGGCATTCCGGGGTCCATCGGCGCCGAATCGCTAATTTCGCAATTTCTGCAGCGTTTCGCAGCCCGCTGGCGCTCGGGGACTCAACCCGAACACTGACCGCGAGGAGTCATGTGACCAAATATGGCCGGGAGTTCTGAAGGTCCCTGACGCTATTGGGTTCGACCGGCCGCCGCCGGCCCGGCACGGAAGTCAATCACCCGTCAATTTGCGAGTGGGCCACGCAACTACGTTGTTTTCCAGGCAGGCTGGTGGTTGGCTTTCGCTTCGCAGGGTCCGGAATTGGTGCCGCTCCATGGTGGCAGCGAAAACGGAACCTTCGAGACGAAGAACTCGGCCAACCGCGACAAGCTGCAGGGGAATCCTTCCATCCAGCAGGGAAGGCCACTCGATACTTATCTCCATCCGTGCCCCGGCCCTGATTGCGTGTTGGCCTACGTGCTCTAAGAACACCAAGACGCCACCGCTGCTCATGTTGAGCGTACGGCCCGCACCCGAGAATCGAGACCTTCCGGAAAGCGAGTGGAACCGCACGCTCAGGTCCAGTGGATAGCGAAACTTTGACCGGCGCTCCTCTGCAAGGGAGGCGTTGGAAACTGACGCGGCGATAGGTTCTTCGAGAATCGAGAGAATGTTGTCGAATGAAGTCGCTGATGTTAGCATGTGGTTAAGCGCAAGCCCGTACTGTCATGGCTCGGATCAGCTCGATTCGGCTGGACCAAGGCCCCAACAAGTCTACTTTGAAGATGTTGTAGAGCTGGTCGTCGCACAGAACCTCGAAACATTCGCACAAGCGGGACAATCCAACAACGCGAAGCTCCGCTCCCTCCGGCAGGAAGACAATCCGTCCTCTCCCTGCTAGGTCGAAATGCACGACTGCGAAGGATTTTCTTAACCGGTACGCATGTGCGGCCGGGGCCGCGAATCGATCGGCGGGTGTGATAGAAATTCTGGTTGTCAAAGATTCAACGGTTCTTGTCATGATCTGAATGAAGTTGCCTCTCCAAAAAGTTGATCGGCTAGGCCGCGGGGGCGGTTCGTTCCGAGTGCGTGTGCGGGTTCAGCATTCGGCTCACTCTTTCCACCAGCTCAGCGGACCGAAAAGGCTTTGCGATATATCTTGATCCCCGGCAAGTCTTTCCGGCGTCTCCTGACATAAAGAGAACCGGCAGTCGGGAGTCGATCCCCAGAACGCGATCGGCCAGCTCGAGGCCATTCATGTTCGGCATCATGACGTCAGTAAGCAAGAGCAGAATGCTGGACTGGTGCGCTTGATAGTAACGGAGGCCTTCCTCTCCATCGGCTACGGTGGCTACAGCGAATCCTGCGCGCTCTAAAAAAGCTTTTGCGAACTCACGGATGTCGTGGTTATCGTCGACCACCAGTATCATTCCGCGTTCGGCATCGCTTGTCACGGCTTGCAGCCTCTTTCGGACGAATCTCAGATTTTCACGGCTTTCGCTGTTGGCAACTACAGCTTTCGGTGGATACAAGTATCGGGGAGTTCGGTTGTCTCGTCTGTTCAAAATTGCTCAATTCCAGGAATCGACAAAGGCGGCGGTCAGACTTGAGCGAAGGCATCAGTCGTGCAGGATGACGTTGAGTAGCGAGCTGTGAACTTCCAGCCCTGCGGAGTTCTTACCGTCGTATTCCACAAAGCCCAGCTTGCGGAACCTATTCATGAAGAAGCTGACTCTCGAGCGAGTGGTTCCGACGATTTCGGCCAGAGTCTCCTGGCTGATTTTTGGAATCACCGGTTCGGGTTTGCCTTCCTTGCCGAAGTTGGCGAGTAGCAAGAGCACCCGTGCCAGCCGTTTCTCGCTGGAGTTGAAAAGCTGGTCCACCAGATCCTCCTCAATCCGGATGTTGCGCGACAGCACATGGTGGAGCAGAAACTCGGAAAAGGCCGGCTGCAGGTGGAGCATGCGGATCACTCCCACCTTCTCAAGCCGCGTGATCGAGCAATCGGACATTGTAGTCGCGCTGGCCATACGCTGAGACTGGCCCGCCAGGCATCCTTCGCCAAAGAAGTCTCCGGCCCCCAAAATGGCAACGACGGCTTCCTTGCCCTCCTTCGAGACTACCGTGAGCTTGATCTTGCCTTTCTGGATATAGAAGATGGCGTTAGCGGGGTCGCCTTGGGAGAAGACCTTATGGTCCTTCGGGTGGTCAGCCAAAGTCCTTCCTTTGTCGGCTTTGACTAGAAAGGCCTTAAGATCGAAACTCTGCTTTTCGTTCCGCTTCATGCTCGAAACTTGACACGATGCAATTCGCCACCCAACCCGGCGCCCGGAGGAATACCGCGTTAGGGTTGCCAAATGGAATGGCATAACGGCACTCCTCCGAGCCACTGAGCGTAGTGATCTGACCTTTGGGCGTCGCTTGGCCAAATATGGTCAATCATTCGTTATGACGCCTTGAATCGATTCCCGGATGGGTCGCCCGCTAGTCTCTGCTTAGCGCTGGTTTCCGCCACCCATTTCATCAACCTGTCCAAAGAATTCGCAACGGTGCAAGGCTTGCTCTCATGGACTAGCGCTGACGCGCAAAGGAAAACACATGAACTGGGATCAAGTCGAAGGCAAGTGGAAGCAGTTGACCGGCTCCGGACGCGAGCGCTGGGGGAAGTTCACCGACGATGACTGGCAGGCGATCGCCGGCAAGAGGGATCAGTTGGTCGGGCGGATTCAAGAACAATATGGAATCGCGAAGGCGGAAGCTGAGAAACAGGCCGATGCTTGGTCTGCCGCCCTGAGGCAATCGGAGCGCGACCGCCACCTGGCCGTCCGTCTGTAGGTCCGCTGAAACTATTCGCACGTGGAAAGGTCCAAAGAATCGAGAACCGATATGAAGCTTCTTAGAGTCATGAGCCTGCTTGTGCTGGTTTCGCTTCCCGGAACGGTCGCGCTGGTTTACGGACAGCATGAAAAGCAGGACCAAGAGCGGGGCAAGCCTGAAAACAAGCAGGGAAGAGCAGATCGCAAGCAGCGCGAACAGCCGCCTCAGCAGCAGGCTCAGCCGCAGCAACGGCAGCAACAACAGCAACAGCGCGAACAGCCGCCCCAGCAGCAGGCTCAGCCGCAGCAACGGCAGCAACAACAGCAACAGCGCGCCCACCAGCCTCAGCAGCAGGCTCAGCCGCAGCAACGGCAGCAACAGCCGCAACGTGCTCAACATCAACAACCCGAGCGGCAGGATAATCGCGCCGGACAGCAGAGAAGCTACACGACTCCCCAACGCACCCAGCGGCAAGCGCAAGATTGGCAACGACAAAACGGTTGGCGAGAGCGGGGCGGATGGCAAGGGCAGGCGACCACCTGGCAGCAGGCTCGCTCCTCGCGCTGGCAAAACGATCACCGCACCTGGGCGCAGCGCGGCGGTTATGGCGGTTACTACATTCCCCAGGATCGCTTCAGTCTCTATTTCGGTACCGGACACTTGTTTCGCATCCGAAGCCAACCCATCATCGTTGGTGGTTACCCGCGCTTCCAGTACGGTGGCTTTTGGTTCATGATGGTGGACCCGTGGCCGGAATATTGGTCGGATAACTGGTACTCGAATGACGATGTTTACATCGACTACGACGACGGGTATTACCTGTACAACCGCAGGTATCCCGGCACCGCGATTGCGATCACGGTAGTGCTGTAGCACTCTTCATCATTAGTCATTCGGCGTGGGACGGCAGGGAGCGCCCGGGCGACAGAGTTCGCAGTCATTCCATTGAGCCGCAGTGGTAACCCACGGCGGCTCATTTTTTCAGGCACAGTCTCCCGACTCGCGGTCCGGTTGGCGGACGCCTGCAACATCTATTTCTCGAACACTTCTTCGATCTTCCCGACGCTCTTTTGAACTTTGCCGGCCAGTTTCTCGGACCGGCCCTCGGCCTCCAAGTTAGCATTCTCGGTGACTTGCCCTGCTTTCTGTTTGGCAGTTCCTTTCAGTTCATGAAGCTTGCCTTTGAGCTGATCCTTCGTGCTCGGTTTCATTGTGTTTTCTCCTTTGTCGCATCAAGGCCCGCAATATCGGCGCAAGCCGCTGCAGCCCCGAGCTTCAGTGCTAACAGGAGCACGTGTCAGACCAAGACTCGCGGGCGCGCAACGCTCCCGGGCCGGGGCTTTTGCTTTGGCCAACGGCGTGCATTCTCAAAGTGGGAGGGGCTATGAATAAGACGCTTGGAGTCATCCTGATTGTGCTCGGTCTGTTCGGTCTTGCCTGGGGCGGCTTTACCTACACGACCAGGGAAAAGGTGGTCGACATAGGACCGATTCACGCCACTCGCGACGAGACTCACAACATACCCCTGCCTCCGATTGCAGGCGCAGTCGCTCTGGTCGGCGGTATCGCGCTTCTCGTGGTCGGCAAAAAGTAGCTGGCGCTCGCGCCAGGGCTTTAGAGAGATCTCAGAAGAAAGGAAGGATCACAATGTTGCTCCTGATTATCATCTTGTTGTTGATTTTTGGCGTCGGTGGAGGATACTACGGCTATAGCCGCTGGGGTTCGCGTGGCGGTGCGGGCATAGGTCTAGGCACTATATTATTGGTTCTCCTCGTAGCTTACATGTTAGGGGTCTTCCACTAGACCCGAATGCCGGCGAGGCGACGTTCCCCGTCCGACCAAATATGGTCAGCCAGAAATGTCGTGCCCGACGAAGTTTCCCGCCTGACCAAATATGGTGCTATGACTGGATCATTGTCAATCGCCTTTTTGCCCGGCGCAACTTGCTTGGACACTACGCGATGAGTCGTCAGGCGGCTTCATCCTCCTGGATCGACCGGCGAAGGGAGGGCCTTTGGGCGCTGAAGCCTCACAACCACAAGCCACCCGCTGGCTCGCGGAAAACGGTCCGAGGAACTGGAGCTACTTTTCCGGGCGATCGTCTACCACCCTTCTGCCCCTATCCTGATCGCCGACAACGACCGCAATTACCGGGACGCCAGTGCCGGCGCCGGCAAGCTATTAGGACTTCCGCGGGACAAGATCATCGGCTGCAAGATGGATGACTTTGCAGCGCCCAGCTTCAAGCCCCAGATTTCGCAGCTTTGGCAGGCCTTTCTGGAGCATGGCGAGCAGGAGGGCACGCTCCAGCTAGTAGGTCCGGATGGAAACCCGCGGGTTGTCGAGTACACCGCCAAAGGGAACGTGTTGCCGGTGCGCCACGTCTTGGTCCTGCGCGACAAGACAGCGCCCGAGGAAACCGTTCAGGCCGGAACGCACCGCCCGCCGTCCTGGGTGCAGGACTATGCGCTTTTTTTGCTGGATGTGAACGGATGCGTCGTTGCCTGGTATTCGGGAGCCGCGCGTATTTATGGCCACAACGAACGTGAGGCCCTTGGCCAACATGAATCCTTCCTTTATCCCAGCGAAGACACTCTCAGCTCCAGGCTGGAGGAGGAATTGAAGCGGACCGCTATCGAAGGCCATTTTGGAAGTGAAGGCTGGCAGGTGAATAAAGACGGCTCCCGATTCTGGGCCAATGTCATAACGATGGCCCTGAAAGACGGAAATGGTGAGTTGCAGGGCTTCGCGAGAGTGGTCCGTGACTTCACCAAGCGCCACGAGAGCGACGAGAAGCTGCGCCGCAGCCGCGCGCAAATTCGACCGATCCCGGCAGAATCAACCATCGCCGGTATCGTTTCCGGCGAGTTTGACCGCATTCCCGAGGTCAATGACGCGTTCCTCGAACTGGTCGGATACAGCCCGGAAGATTTGCAGTCGGGTCGGCTAAGCTGGCCTGATCTCACTCCTCCGGAGTTCTCTGCACTGGATGAACTGGCACATGAAGAGGGCTTGCGGTTCGGAGCCTGCACGCCCTATGAGAAAGAGTTGCTGCGCAAAGATGGGACTCGAGTCCCGGTTCTGATTGTTACCGCGGTGTTGAAGCTCTCTCCCTTCCGCTGGATTACATTTGTTCAGGACCTCCGGGGGCGCGATAGGCTCCAGAGTCTGGAGCAAGAAGACCAAGAGGTCGGCGTCAAAGATGACTTCGAGGAGATCGTCGGCACGAGCACGCCTCTGCGGCGGGTTCAGCGGCAGGTTGAAGTGGTTGCTCCTACCGATGCGAACGTGTTGATCCTGGGGGAAACCGGCACCGGGAAGGAGTTGGTAGCGCGCGCCATCCACCGGCTGAGCCCCTCGCAAGGATCGTGCTTTCATCACGTTAAACTGTGCCGCCATTCCGACCGGGCTGCTCGAAAGCGAGTTGTTTGGCTACGAGCGAGGGGCATTCACCGGCGCCTTGTCGCAAAAGATCGGCCGTTTTGAGCTGGCGCACCGGGGAACCTT
Source organism: Terriglobia bacterium (assembly GCA_963792065.1). Classification (GTDB taxonomy): domain Bacteria; phylum Acidobacteriota; class Terriglobia; order Bryobacterales; family Bryobacteraceae; genus Palsa-89. The sequence continues at coordinate 1,466,996 of CAWBUU010000001.1, read as the reverse complement.
GTTTTTGGACGAAGTAGGCGACATCCCTTTGGACCTGCAGCCGAAATTGCTCCGGGCCTTGCAGGAGAAATCGTTCGAGAGGTTGGGTGGCACCAAAACCATCCCGATCGACGTCCGCCTGGTGGCGGCTACCAACCGGAATCTCACTCAGATGATGGGGGACAAGCTCTTCCGAAGCGATCTCTACTATCGGCTGAAAGTGTTTCCGATCACGATGCCTCCGTTGCGCGACCATGCCGAGGACATACCGGTACTGGTCCGGCACTTCACCAAGAAATACGCCGAGAAAATGGGCCGGCAGATTGACAAGATCCCGTCGGAAACAATGCAAGCCATGGCGAGTTGGCCGTGGCCGGGGAACGTGCGGGAGCTCGAAAACTTCATTGAACGATCGGTCATCCTTTCGCGAGGCCCCAACCTCCGTGCCCCGTTGGCCGAGATACGGGCCGACGCGGTCCAAGCCGCCGGCAGTTCCTCGCTTGCGCAAGTGGAGCGGGAACATATCATCCGAATACTCCGCGAGACGGGCGGCGTGGTCAGCATGGCAGCCACGCGTCTCGGAATGCCGCGAACCACCCTGAACGCCATGATGCGGAAGCTAGGGATTTCCCGCAAGGATCTGTGATGCCGGGGACCGGCGCACGAGGAAACGTAGTCATCCTGCTCGCGGCTTCGTCCGTCATCTTTGCTCAGAGCGAGCGTCTTCCGGTCGAAGTTCAGAATCATACCAGCGTGCCCGACGCCCGCCAGATCATCGAGTCATCGATCGCGGCGACACAGCGTCACTGGCAGACGCGGCTCCATTACACCTATGTGGAGCGCGACGAGGATCGCCGGCTGGACTCGGAGGGGCACGTGAAGTCGGAAGACGTCGATCTGTCGCGAACGATTTTGGTCAACGGCGTTCCGTTCGATCAACTCCTAAAACGCAACGGGCGGCCTCCCTCGGCGGAGGAGGTACAAAAGCAGAAAGAGAAGCTCGACAAGTTGAAGCGGGAAACGCCCGAGCAGCGCGCCGAGCGAATACGCAAGCGGGCGGAGGAGGACACGTCGCTCGTCCGGGAAGTGCCCAAGGCCTTCGACTTCCAACTCGTGGGCGAAGAGGTGGTCAACGGCCGGCCGGCGTGGGTCCTTCAAGCGACGCCGCACCCCGGCTACCACGCGGAGGGTAAGTACGGCAAGATGTTTTCCAAGGTAGAGGGAAAGCTTTGGATCGACAAACAGGACCTGGGGTGGATCAAGGTCGACGGGCAGGTGATCCAGCCGTTCTCGATGGGATTTTTTCTGGTGCGCCTGCTGCCAGGCTCGGAGATCAAAATGCAGCAGACCCGCATCGACGGCGGAATCTGGATGCCGGAACGCGTTCAAGTGCGAGCGACCGCGAAAATCTTCTTTGTGAAGAGCCTGGTGATCGATCGAGTCCTGACTTACTCGGAATACATGCCGGCAGAAGCGGGCTTGCGTGCGACCAGAGATCCTGCGACCCCCTGAAACGCGATTCGCCAGGGTTGGTCCGGCGACAGCCAAAGACTACATTGCCCCTGGAGGTGGAAGTCATCATGGCAACCACAAATTGCCTAGTACAAGATACAGTAATTCTTTCTGCACTCCTCTTGGTTCTGCCCTCAGTCTGTCCGGCCCAAGAGAACGATCACTTCCAGCTTTCTCCCCCTGCGCTGCAAACAGCGCGCATCATCGGTGTTGATCCCCTCCTCGCGAGGCTCTCCTCTCTGAGCGCTGCGAAAGACGTGACTGCCTCCGCCCTCTCGCTGGAGGAACTGTCGCTCCACCAACAGATCACCGAGGCCGTGGTGGTTGCATCGCTGGACGTCGACTCGGTGATCAATCAAATCGACAACGAGCGGGCGCAAATTGTGGAGCTGCAAAGCATCCTGCTTGCGCGGCGGCAACGCGCCCTTGGCACCGCAAATCTTGCCACGCTGGCCCTGAGTGCGGGACTCGGCGCCGTGAGCGGCGTCTTGCAGTTCAGCGAGACAACCAAGGGCGCAGGCAACGCCGTCGGATTTGCAGCCGGGGGCATCTCCACCTTGCTCTCTTTTCATAGCTTGCGGCAGCAGCATAGCGGAAGCCGGCCAGGGTGGGTCCTCGCCAAGATGCTGGCGCCCTTCTTTAGTGAGGAGCACAGCGACTACCCGGCGGACACCTGGGCCTTTTTGAACAGCCCTCCAGCGGGAGCCGCTTCCCAGTCGAGCAGGCGGGAGCAACTGTTAGAGGAATGGCGCCTCGCCGGCCGGTTCCCTCCGTTGGATTCTCCCCAGTCCGGACCAAAGATTGCACTGCTAACAGCCACTGATGCGGCAGACAAGAAGCTCAACATGGATCTGTTGTCGGAGCGCGCCGCTATGATAGCGGATGTTCGCGATGAAGTGTCCGCAATGAAACGCGCTCTGGCCGAGATCCTTAACCAGGTCAGACTCTCCCGCGGATCCGCCTGGGAACAACTAGGATGGTCGGATGAGCGCACATCCGCGCCGGGAGACGCTGGTCCGGACTTTGCTCGGGCGCCGCGATCGATTTGTATTGTCGGCAATGCTGCTTTGCCAAATGTTCGGATATGCGCAGACCGGACCCCAGCCGCCATGTGGAACGGCGCCCATTCCGCCCTATCCCGGTCTGGATGATTCGGCCAGCGTGAAGTCTTGGAGCAAGTCTGATCTCGGCCGTGACTGGAAGCCGCCCGCGTGCATCGGGTGGGCTACGGTGGGTTTTGAAACTTTGGTAACCACGGCCGCGCGATTTCGTCATACTTCCGAAGCTGAGGGCTTGCTTCGCCACATTGGGGCAATCTCAGAACTCGCGGGCATGCGCTACTGGTCGACCACTCACCAGCAGTGGCAAACATTGATTGTAGATGCCTACGCCTTAACCGGCCCGCGGTCTGGTAAACGCCGCGAAGATTTTGCGCCCGACGAGATGAAAACAGGCCAGGCACTCTACTTTGAACAGGCGGATAACCTTGCTGGTAAAACCATCTACCGGATGCACATTGCTGAGGCATCGGCGGACCGGCTGGTGTTCGATGTCGAGAACGTCAGCACCATGCGCCATCTCCTCATACCTATCTTCCACCCCGGTGAGATGCAGTCGATCTACTTTCTGGATCGCGAATCAGAGAACGTCTGGCGCTACTACAGCATCGTGCGCACCGGGAAGAACGCTAGCCGGCTGGCGGGAAATGAGTCTTCGGCGATCAACCGGGCCGTAGCGTTCTATCGCAACCTGGTCGGAATTCCCACCGGCCAGGAGCCGCCGGCGGCGCGATGAGGGCCAGGGTCTTGAAGCCGTGAGCCGGCACTTGTTCTCGGCGCGAGCCGGACGTCTCTCTTTGTGGTTGGGCGGCGCCGCGCTCGCATTGCTGACATTCGTCCGTATTACAAGCGAGTTGATCGAAGGAGAGGTCGGCGCAATGGACCGGTCAATCTTGCTGGCTGTGGCAAGCAAGCGGACCCCATGGCTTACCAGCGCGGCAGTCGACGTGACAGCGCTGGGATCGATCACCTTGGTGGTATTGTTCTCCGCCTTCACTCTCTTGGTGCTGCTGGTGTTGCGCGACCGCCTGGGCGCCCTCCAGTTGCTCGCGGCTTCGGCCGGAGCCGGGATACTGACGCTCGTCACCAAGAACATCATCGAAAGAGTTCGTCCTGCGGAGGCTCAGCAACTGATCGTCGTATCGGGCTTCTCCTACCCGAGCGGACATTCGGTTTCGACGTCCGCGCTTTACCTGACGATCGCGATCATCGCAGCGCGCTATGTGCAGCGCTCTGGCGCAAGGGCCGCAATTTTTCTGGCCGTGTCGGTGGTGGTTCTCATGGTCGGGGCCTCACGCGTGTACCTGGGCGTTCACTATGCGACTGACGTGGTGAGCGGCATCTCGCTGGGAGCGGCGTGGGCCCTACTGCTCGCCGCATCCTTCAAAGTTGCTAGTCAGCGTGGTTCGGGCTGAGGCGCCGGGGCATCCTCTGAAACTGCCTTGAGCTGATCGAGCTGCTCGAACAGCTTTGTCAATTCGGCCCTTTCTTTCTTGTTGGACTTGGCGGGAATGGATGGCTTCAGATCTTTGTAGTACGCCAGGATGTTCAGGCGAAGCGCCGGAGACATTCCGGCGAACTTGCGGTCCGCCAGCATTCCAACCAGCTTGGCGTAGGCTTCGTCGGTTCCCTTGTACTTGCCGGCGATGGTCGCTCCGGCGGCATCGAGATTCTCGTTGGCCAGATCCGGACCGCCGGCGTCGACGTTAGCGAGCATCGCCTTGTAGCGGTCTACGGTGGCGTTGAAGCTAGCCATGAACAGCTTCTCCACCGCCGGAGTCGGCGTGGTGATCTGGAGCGCTTTGAAGGGACCGCCGCCCGGAAGAAATCTGAAGAGGAACGTCAGGACCCTGGTCCAAAAGCCGGGCTTCTGGTACTCCGTTCCCCACTCCTTTTCGTAGCTCGAGCGCGAGAGATTGTAGAGAAACTTCTTGCGCGTGACGCCGGGGATCTCCTTCTTGAGCTCATCCTCCTTGAGACTCCATGCCACTTTCGTCATACCCGGAATGATCGACCTGACCGCATACCGGTAGGAGCCGAGCGCGAGGGTCACATTTCCGAATACGTCCTTCATTTCGATACCGTACGTATTTACGAACGCGCGCTCCAGCAAGTCCCTGGACACTTGAAAGCCGATGAAGTCCCGATACTGGTCCGGCGCGTATCGCCCCGTTGCCACCTGGAGCACATCGAAGCCGAACTCCGTCCTGATGTGCGCGACCGGATCATCCCAATACGTCACATCTCTTCCATATTTCCGCAGCAGCTCGGGATACAACATCGGCACCGCGCGATTGGTGGCAATGCGGTGCCCCTCGGTGTCGGCGGCATAGTGTTCCAGCGCGCCCAGAGCAAACGCATATTCGTTCAAGTCCTGCGATTCGCGGATCAGCTCCGAGATGAAATCGCCGCTGCGGACGTAATGGGTGAGATCGCTGAAAAAGCGGTTGCTGAACGGATAATATCCCAAGTCCTGAATGATGCAGCCTCCATACGCGTAGGCGTGCGCCTTCTCAAGCTCCTCCGGCGTTGCGGCGGGAAATCGTTTGAGAAGCAGCTTCTGGAGGGAGGCATCCCAAACCGAATCGATGATCGCTTCGTGGGTGAGAACCGTATAGCCGTATGAGAGCGAGGTGGAAAGAAGGAGCACAAGGACCAAGCGTCCCACGGCAGGGATCTGCGGCACGTTTTCCTTTCAGCCAAGCACGCGTGGAGTTTCGGGTGTGCATGTTTATTGACCGTATACGGTCATTTGTCCAAGTATGGTCACGACTCAAATTACTTCAAGCGGCTACGCCTATTAGTACCCTGATCGTTGCCCGAAAACTGGTAGTCTGCCGACCGTAACTGGCCACTGCGGGGGTCAACAACGCAAGAGTAAGTGAGATCTCTCGATTCATTCCAGTTCTTGGAGATGGCACGGCCCCGGATGAGTTCCCGGCCCTGGCCCTGGTTCTGACGCTCCGCGGAGCCGTCGAAATCGATGTAGGCGCCGCGGCCGTTCCGGCTCAGGAAGCTCTGTCGCACGCTGTCCTGACACGCACGGATGTCGTCGAAGAACGGCGCCGGGGCATTTGAACGCTCGCCCTCCAACCGCCAGGTTACTTCAAAGGCGTAGTGATCACCGCCGCCTTGATCGTCATTGATCGACACCAAAGCGGTGTAGTTGTTCATGCGATTCGGCTCCTGCGCCAGGTTGACGCGGTTGCGTCCGGCCGTCTGGCGAATACGAAAATCGCGGATGGAATTGTAGGGGAGCGGTTGGCTGCACGTGCTGCCTTCGTCGTAGCTCCGAGAGCCTTCCACGGTGCGTACCTGGATCCTGTCTCCGCGAATGCGCAATTCCGCCTGATGATCCACCCACATGCGCACATCGCAGCGGCCCTCGCCGGCTCCCAGGTTCCATCCAGGCTGCTGGCCAAGCCGGAAGTGAATGTCGACTTGGGCAAAGGCCGCGCTCGAGAACAACAGCGCGGCGGCAATTGTGGAATACCCGATATTTTTCATCTTAGACTCCGATCTTCCTTTCGACGAGTCGCGCGCATGTAGAACTCGCGGGCTGCGTCATTGGTTCGAATTCTTCTGTTCCTTGTCATCTTTCTTAGGTTTTGATTGTTTCCCCCTGCCTTTGTCTTGCTGGGGCTCGGCCTGCTGCGGCGCCCGTCCGGATTGAGGCTGGGGCGCTGCTACTGGAGGACGCGCGGGTTCTTGCTGAGGCCGCGCCCGTCCCGGAGGTACGCGCCGTTCGGTAGCTGGGGGCTGCGGCTTCTCCACCTGAGGTTGCGGCGCCGGTGGCTGAGGCGTTTGCCGTCGAGAAGGCACGTTGCGCTGCTGCGTTACCGGGGGCTGCGGCTTCTCCACCTGAGGTTGCGGCGCCTGCGGCTGTTGACGCGCAGCTGGAGTGCTGAGGCTGCTCTCTGAACCGGCGGCGGCGCCTGCGGCTGAGGCGTTTGCCGTCGAGAAGGCACGTTCCGTTGTTCGGTTACTGGAGGCTGAGGTCTCTCCACCTGAGGTTGTGGCGCCTGTGGCTGTTGACGCGCAGGAGGCACGTTCCGCTGCTGGGTTACCGGAGGCTTAGGCGTCTCGACTTGCGGCCTCTCCACTTGAGGCCGGGCAACCTGAGGGCGGGCAACCTGAGGTCTCTCCACCGACGGCTGCGGCGCCACTTGTGGTGCAGCTCCGATGGTCGGCTGAACACGCCGGACCCGGCCCATATCCACGACGCGAACCGGAGAACTCGGAGCCACCGCACCCTGCCGCATCTGCTGGACCGTAGCTGCTGGAAGAGGGCGGCCGGGATTCTTCGCGAGCGCCGGCTGCTGCCGGTCGAACGGAACCGGAGCCGGAGGAGGAGCGGTGCGCGCCACCACGGGCCGGCTCAAGACCTTGGCCGGCGGACGTGCAGCTCGGGATGCGGTATCTGCCCTGGCGCCGAGAACGCTCTCCCTTTGCGGCGCGATCATCGGAGCGCCGAAGACCTGGGCCGAAGAAAGCTGAGCAGCCTGTACTGTTCGCGCATCTTGATTCACCCGGTGGCCTCGGGCGAAGGTGTCTTGCGGAACCGCGATGACGCCGTCCCGAACATTCCGGTTCACATACTTGATGTTCGCGATGGCTTTGTCATTGGAATTCCTGCTGTAGTCGTAGTAGTTGTTTATCGCGGTGTTATTGATCACCGTGTTGGTGTTGTTCACCCGCGTAAAGTAGCGCTGGCTCACCTGGTACGACGGGAAATACGGCTCACGAGGACCCAGGGGGAACCATCCTATTGCCGCGGCAGTGCCGATGGAGAAGCTCAACCTGAAGCCCCCACTTCCTCCGCCAATCCACGCCACCAGTGCCGGCGCATAGATAGGAGTCACACCATACGGTCCTGGTATCCAGCCCCAACGGCCGCCAAAGGAAGCCCAGCGGCCATAGTGGTAGGGAGCGAATCCCCACGGTGCATCGTCCACCCACGTCCAACCCCAGGGCGCGATCCAGGCCCAATGCCCGTCGTGATAGGGCGCCCAGCCCGCGGCAACGGAATTGGGCATCCACACCTCGCCGTAGCCGGGCTGATTGCCCCATCGGCCGTACTCATCCAAGTCCTCATAGCCGGTCGCCTCGCGGGAAACGTAACGTGCGGACTGCGATTGGTCTTCGCGGCGGTCGCGCGTGGAACACCACTGGTCCCATGCATCATCTCGAGGAGGTGAGCCGAGGCTGTAGGTGATCTGATCTTCGCCCCTCACGACTATCTGTTGGCGCGCATAGACCGGGAACGCCTGCCCGCCGCCCGTCACGTCGCCCTCGCCATCGCGAACCGTAATGATCGTGGTCTGGGAGTCGGGATTGGCGTCGATTCTGTATTCGCCGGGACGAACTACAGTGAAAGCCAGGTTGGGCGTGTCGACCTCAAAGATCTGGTTTTGCGCGAGACTTCGCACGCGGACCGTGAGCGTGCCTTCCGCAAGCCGGATCTGCACCGCCTCGTCATCCAGGTTCAGAAACTGGAACGCCGTGTTTGGTCCCAATCGCATGGCCGTGGATCCGACGTGTAACTCAGCTCGCCCCCGGTCGCCTACCCAAATGTTGTCACCGGGGATGAGGGGACGGTTTACAGTCGCATCCTCCCAATCATTCAGGCCGGCCGGTTGAAAAGACACTGGACCATCCATGTAGTTGAGCCGGCCGACCCGGCCAGGGCGGATCCACCTGCGCAGCCAGGAACGCTGCGGAGGCGACCATCAGTACAACAACCCTCTCGATGCGCTGCATGGCTTTCTCCTTGCTTGGTGATGATCTCGACGGCCTTAATTGGCCTTCCAGCGGGAATACCTGTTTGACCTCCTGCGAGCACTGGCGGCAGAAGAGCCATTTCAGGGTAGACTGTGCTGTATCCGTTGGCCTGTGTATGCACGCAAACTGCCGAACCGCCAGTGACGCCTATGTACAAGCCCCGTATGGAGGACGTAATGACCGGACCACTTAGCGGCTGACCAAATATAGTCAAGCTAAAAGATCAGGTATGGGAGTTAGCCCGGAAAAGGCAACTCGATTGCATTGACAGGATCGAGTCTTTCCCGTGAACGCCACTACCCCCACCGGCATCGCCGACCGCGGCGGAACGCCACGTATCGGTCAAGGGAGTCCGCCCGGAACCCGTCCGATGGAAAAACATCCGAAAGGCCAGCGTGCGCGAACTCTGCTTACGTCCGTGTTCGGTCCCTACGCGTGCGACGACGAATTCGGCAGCCGAGCCATCAACCCGATGGAGCTGTATCATAACCAGGTGACGCGCGAGCAGGGAGCATTTTCCTTGCGCATGTTCCACCGGTCCTGGGGCATCATGATGATCCAGGAGAACATCTCGGCGCCCTGCGCGGTGCTCGATTTCCCGACTCGCGAGGCCTTCGAGCACGAGCTAACCACTCAGCGATACGACATCGTGGGGATCTCTTCGATCATCGTGAATATCGGCAAGGTCCGAGAGATGTGCCGCATGGTGCGGCGCTTGTCGCCCACCTCCGTTATTGTCGTGGGCGGCCACGTCACGGCCATTCCGGGCATCGAGACGATGGTGGACGCGGACCACTTCGTGAAGGGCGATGGCATTTCCTGGATGCGGCGCTATCTGGGCGAAGACGAGCAAGCTCCCATCCGTCACCCGCACATCGTTTCCGGCTTCGGGCAACGCACCATGGGGATCCGGGTTCCTTCCCCGAAGGGACAAACGGCAGCGACGCTCATCACCTCCGTCGGCTGTCCCATGGGTTGCAACTTCTGCACTACCTCCGCATTTTTCGGCGGCAAGGGCAAGGTGCTGACATTCTACGACACGGGCGAGGCGCTCTTCGAGCTGATGAGCGAGATGGAAGCGTCCATGGGTGTGCGGTCATTTTTTATCATGGACGAGAATTTCCTGCTGTATCGCAAGCGCGCCATGGACCTGCTGGAGCGCATGAAGCGGCATGGCAAGAGCTGGGCGTTCTACGTGTTTTCGTCGGTGAACGCGATCCGGAAGTATTCGATGCGCGAGCTGGTGGAGCTGGGTATCTCGTGGATCTGGATGGGGCTGGAATCGCCGGGGTCGAACTACGCCAAACTCAAGGGCGCCGACACCGCCATGCTGACGCGCGAACTGCGGAGCCACGGCATCAAATTATTGGGATCCACCATCGTGGGGCTGGAGCATCACACGCCGGATAACATCCGCGCTGAGATCGAGCATGCCATCAGCCAGGAAACCGATTTCCACCAGTTCATGCTTTACACTCCGGTGCCCGGCACGCCTTTGTACTCGGAGATGGAGAAGCGAGGCCGCCTGCTGGCCGACGCGGAGTTGGCCGACATTCACGGACAGGACAAGTTCAACTTTCGCCACGCGGCAATTTCCCGCGACGACTCGAAGCGGTTTTTGGATGAAGCGTTCCGGCGCGACTTCGAGCGCAACGGGCCGAGCCTGTACCGCATCTGTCGCACCACGCTCGAGGGCTGGAAGCGTTACAAGAACGACCCGGATCTGAGAGTGCGCGCGCGATTCGAGTGGGAGGTGCGATCTCTCAAAGGCGCCTACGGCGCGCTGCTATGGGCGATGGAGAAGCGCCTGCGCCATACCAACCCGTCCGTTAGCGCCCAAGTGCGCGAGTTGCGCGAAGAGATGGCGAGGGAGTTCGGCTTCGTTTCGAAAGCTTGGGCAAAGGTGTTGGGACCGTTCTTGTGGTGGACCAGCCGCCGCGAGGAAAAGCGTCTTGCGCGCGGCGTGACCTACGAACCGAAGACCATTATCGAGCGCCGTCACTGGGTTGAAGCGTGAGCGTTCCGCCACGCAGAGTCCGATGGAACAGCGGCGCCAGGAGCAGTCCCCAACTTGGCTAGCTCGCTGGCAAACAGTGGATTCTGCGGAAACTCCGCGACTAGTTGCATAAGCTGAACACGCGCAAGTTCGGGCTTCTTCTCGCGCAGCGCCGCCAGCCCCAGGAGAATTTTGGCAAACGGCCGCAGGTAACGGCCGTGCTCAGCGGCGATTTCGAGCTGCTGGATGCCGGTGCGCTTGTCGCCGCTGATTCCCTTAAAGCGAAGGAAGAAGCGCTTCAGTGCCGATAGGCTGCCAATGATATAGTTCGCCGCACCCAGGGTAAGGTAGGCATCCGCGGCGTACGGCGCGACTGCCAATAGTTTCTCGGCGAATCTGTCCGCCTCGCGGATCATGCCCAGGCTTTCGAGCTGATGCTTCTCGATCAAACCGGCATAGTCGGCCTGCATGCCCACGCTGATGGTCATGGCGAACAGGGCGTTCACATCGTCCGGGTCTGTCTCCAATCGCAGCCGTGCCAAATTCTGCGCCCGGAGGTCCGCGGCGAAAAATGCGGCACGCATCTCGGGGTCCGGCTTGATCGGTATTTTTCCGAGGAAACGCTTGTCGTCGAGAAAGTACTCCGACGTCAGGACGCCTTGGCGGTAGCACTCCTCAAACAGATAACTCGCCGCTTCTGCAGCGCTCCCCAAGGGGTCTTGAGGATGGGAGGCCTGCCAAGCGGCGAACTGCGCGCGGGCTTCTTCAGGCTTCAGTTCGTAGAGCAGGTGAAAACCGGCGTCCAGTTCCGGCGCCCTCAATACCTCAGACTGCCCCGACCCAGCCTGCGCAGCTCGCAGTGCAAGCGCCGCCACGCCTAGTTGGATAAAGAGACCGCACGCAGTTCGGCTGCCACACAGCCATCCTGGAAATTCCTCCAAAACTTTTCTAGTCCCTGCGTTCCCGTGCCGAGTAGCGGTTCAGCAGAGCGATCAGTTTCGCCGCCGCCCTGGGCGCGTGCACTCCCTTGGTCACGATATACCGGTTTTCCAGTTTCTTGCCGTAGAGAGTGGCGTTGTCATCGAGATCCTGCCGCAGAGTCGCGCCTTCCAGCGCAAGGCCGGCAAACAGCCCCTGCGATCGCGACCACGAAAGAATGTCAGCGTGCATTTGGGCATCGGTTTGAGCCGTGGCCGTGCGTCCCACCGGGCCCGCCGCAACGGAGCCTTCCGCGCCCAAAGTGAATTTGCTGGAAAGCAATTTGTCCGCTCCCCGCTCGCTCATCACCAGCATGATCAAGTCCGTCGAAGAGCCGCCGATCTGGAACCCGACGCTCCCGCCTTCAATACGAACCGTGCCTGGCGCCGACCAACCCTTCCCGCCCTTTGTTCGACAGGACAGGTATCCTTTGCCGTATTTCGCGCCAAATACGAAAGCCGCCGTCTTGAGGTCCGGCACAATCACGATGCAGTGGGCGTTCTCGATCAGTTCCTGAGGAATGCCGTTGTCCGGCGCCGCCATGATCTCCGAAAATACCGCCGCAGCCTCGTCTAGCCGATTTGCGGGTTCGTTGTTCTTCGCCAGTAGAGGCGTAAGAGCCAAAGTAGTCACTAGAATGAATCTCATTTTTCACCGCTTTCAGTCGGCGCAGTTCCCCCCGCCCCGGAGTCCTTGGCCGACAACTCTCTCCGCTGCACGAGCGATGCCAATTCTTTCCCGGACGACAATTTGCCCAAGACGATCTTGTCTTTTCAAACGCAGTGGCGAGGCGCGGTGTCCCGGGGGTGCGTGGTGCGTGCAGTTATTCAGCCAACGCCGTGGGTGAGGTGCGCTACTTCTCCCAGCCGTTCGCATAGCGTGCGAGTCCTGCGAATCCATTTGCCGAGAACGCTCTCACGAGCGGCGGGCCTCCGCTTTGGACTCCTGGTTGCGGTGGAAAACCATCGGAGCGTCTCGTTCGAAGGAGAACAAGAACATGCTGTGGACAATCTTCATAGTTCTGCTGCTGCTGTGGGCGCTGGGTTTGGTCACTTCCTATACGATGGGCGGAATGATTCATCTGTTGCTGGTCATCGCACTCGTCGTGCTGGTCATCCGCTTGATTCAGGGACGCAGGATCGCGTAACGAGAGGGGACTGTTGTTGGCGGCGTCATGAGCGCGGAAGGCCAGATCGTAAAGCTCAGCGGCCTTCTCGCTTGACTCGTGCATACCGATTCCGGTTATGGAAGAGTCTCCACCCGTCCCGATTTATTGTGAGCCTCTTTTGCGAGCTCATAGGCCCGATTCGAGTAGTCGAGTGCTCTTTTCGAATGCCAGTTTCCCGCCTCATTGTCACCCTTTTCATTGTGCTCGGCAGCGGTGCGGTGAGCCTCGGCGGCAAGCTCGTGGTATTCGGCGGCCTTCCGGTGTAGTTCGTTCATATGACCAGCTTACACTGGAGGAGGTCATTGAGCTGAAATCTCCGCCGCTCTCAACTTCCTAAGTCGCTTGAGCGGCGGTACGGTAGAGCCAGGTTCTTCCGTCCGGATCTCGCCGAGAGACCACCTCTCCTTCTTTGACGAGCTCATCGAGAAACATGGACGCGACAGCGCCATAGGTTCCGCTTCCGTATTCCGACCAGAGCCCCAAGGACTCCTCAATCTGATTCCGTCTTATCCAACGTTCCTTATTCTCTGCGAGCACCTCTCCGATGGCCGTTTTGATCAGGAACATTCCAGTTTGAGCTTTCTCTTTCGGACTGAGCTTAGCTAGCTCTGACATAGCATGATCCTAGCATGCGACGCGGGGAATCAGATGCTTGGTGACAACTCCAGCAGTCTACAGATCGCTGCTCTTAGGCGACTGTTCCAAAGAGTGCGCCGACGCCTGCGGTGATGGCCATGGCGAGTGCGCCCCAGAACGTGACACGTATTGCGCCTACCGTTACGCCGGCGCCCCCAACGCGCGCCGCCACTCCCCCGAGAAGCGCGAGGAAAAACAGTGAAGTTCCAGATACGAGCAAAATCACGCTGTCCTCCGGGACTAGCGCAGTAACCAGCAGAGGCATGGCTGCTCCGACGGCGAAGCTTCCAGCCGACGCGAAGGCAGCCTGAATCGGACGCGCGCTGAGAGCCTTCGAGATACCGAGTTCATCGCGGGCATGCGCGCCTAGCGCGTCGTGAGCCATCAACTGTTGGGCGACCTGCTTGGCGAGTGCGGGATCGAGACCGCGAGCGACGTAGATCGCGGCCAGCTCTTTGTGCTCGCCCTGGTCGTCTGCTTTGAGTTCCTTGCGCTCGCGATCAGGTCGGCCTGTTCGGTGTCCGCCTGGGAGTGCACGGACACATATTCACCGGCGGCCATCGACATAGCCCCCGCGACCAAGCCGGCGACCCCCGCGATCAGTACGTTGCTGTGAGTCGCATGCGCCGCGGCGACGCCCAGCACCAGACTGGCTGTCGAAACGATCCCGTCGTTCGCCCCCAATACCGCCGCGCGCAGCCAGCCAATGCGGTCCGTGCGGTGGCGTTCTTTGTGACCTACCGGCATTCTCTTGTGCTCCTTGACCAAAATCCACTGGACATCGCAGGATCTGCCGCCGGGGCTAGCTGCCGAAGTGGCCGGGGTTCGCCGCGCGCATGGAGCCGAAGCGGCAGGCGTAAGCTCGGGTGAATTCGGCGCCCAGAAAAAGCACCTGCGCCGAATAGTATACCCAAACCAGTACGATGACCAGCGACTCTGCTGCTCCGTATGCATCGGTAAGGCCCACCTTGCCCAGGTAAACGCCCAATAAGAACCTTCCAGCAACGAAAAGCAGCGATGTGACGACCGCACCGATGGTGACATCGCCCCAGTGCAGCGGCACGCGCGGCAGGAATCTAAACATGCATGCGAACAGAACCGTGATGACGACGAAGGATAACAACCAATCGCTGGTCCGAACCACAGCCTCGGGTGGCGCCGCGCCCGAGCTAAGATACCTGCCCGCCGCGAAAATCCAGGCACTCACAAGCAGCGATATCACCAGGAACAAGCCGGAAGCGAGCACGATAGCGAAGCACAGAAGCCGGTCTTTCACCAGATTGAAGATGCTACGCACGGCGCTGGAGCGCCGAATGCCAGGCCGGCGATAGCAAGCAGGATCAACACAGTCGGCGCCAACGAAAGAGCAATATAATACGCCAGCGCTGCTCCCATTCGCGAGGCCCGGTCGGTTTGCCAGTTCTGGAATGCGACTCTACCGAGAGGCGCGATCTCTCTGAATGGAATGTGATTCATCTGTGTCAATCATCTCCCGGAACCAGCCAGGCCGGCACGCAGCCGCTCCTACCGGCCGGAAGGGATGGGCGCCAGGCCCGCGTAGGTTTGCCAGGAAAACATTGGTGCCCATCCGCGATCTTCTTATTGGCAATCTGATTGCGAGCAGTTAACCGTCTTGTTCCACCTCACGAAGGAGCATTGAGTATGCAGAAAACCACTGTACGGTTGTCTCTGATCGCGATTCTGATGGCAGGCTCGGTGCTGGTTGGCCAGGAAAAGAAGCCCCCCGATAAGCTGACATTCGCGGCCAAGAACGGAAATGTAACTTTGGATCACGCCAGCCACGTCAAGGCCGCCAAAGGCGATTGCAAGGCCTGTCACGTCAAGCTCTTCGCCGAGTCGGCCACCGCGCCCTTAAACTTCAAGGCCGGCATGCACAAACCGGCTGAGACAGCGAAGACATCGTGCGGCTTTTGTCATCACGCCGGCGGCGCGGCCTTCGAGAGCAAAGGCAATTGCGCCAAGTGCCACGTGAAGGGCTGACCTGCCCCGCCTCTAGTTGGGTCTCGTTTTCCGCTGGCCGGCCCTCTTTCTACGTGGTGAGCCGCTGTCGAATCTTCTCCAACTCCCGCCGGCGTTGGCGATTGGATCTCGGGTAAGCCATTCTCAGCTCTTTGAGGGCGTCGAGAATGATGCGGGACACGATCAACTGGGCGTTCTCTTTATCGTCGGCGGGCACGACATACCAGGGCGCATCCTTCGTGCTGGTGGCGCCGAGGCAAGCCTCGTATGCTTTCATGTACTGCTTCCAGTATTTCCTTTCCTCAAGATCGGCCAGGGAGAATTTCCAGTTTTTCTCCGGCTCGTCGATCCGTTTGAGGAAGCGCTTGCGTTGCTCTTCCTTAGAAAGATGCAGGAAGAACTTGAGGATGCGCGTGCCGTTGCGATGCAGGTGCTCCTCCAGGTTCACGATAGAGCGATACCGGTCGCGCCAGATTGTATCTCGGTCGACCAGTTCATCCGGGAGACTCTGGCTGCGGAGAATCTCCGGATGCACGCGAACGATCAGCACCTCCTCGTAATAAGAGCGATTAAAGATGCCGATCCGGCCCCGTTCCGGCAACTTCCGCGCCGCGTTCCACAAAAAGTCGTGGTCCAGTTCCTCGGCGCTGGGATGTTTGAAGCTGAAGACCTGGCAGCCTTGGGGATTGATGCCCGACATCACGTGCTTGATGGCGCTGTCCTTGCCGGCCGCGTCCATGGCCTGAAAGATCAGTAGCAGCGCATAGCGGTCGGACGCATACAGCAGGCTTTGTTGGGCGCTCAGTTTTGCGATGTGCTCCCGGAGCAGTTTTTCATACTCCCCTTTCGAGTCGTAAGCGGCTTTTACCCTGGTCGGCCACTTGTCGAGGTCGACCTTCTTGCCAGCCCGCACGCGGAAATCGCCGGCGGTGATTTTTAGCATCGGCATCCCTTATTTTGAAGCTCGCTGTCCCGCAGTCACAATAACAATATGGCACTGTACACTTTCGTTGGAGAACATCGAGACCGAGGTTCCCATACCGGAAAACGGGATTCTGAGCCGGACTCTGTTCAACGACGAAGCGGTGAAGGTGGTGGCATTCGGATTTTCCCCGGACCAGGAACTTTCCGCGCACACCGCGCCGATGGCTGCGATGCTGTACTTTGTGAGAGGGGAAGCGGAGCTGACGCTGGGCGCGGAGAAGAAGAACGTTCGCGCAGGAGCCTTCGTGCACATGCCGCCGCATACGCCGCATGGCATTGTCGCCAAGACTCCGGTCGCGATGCTCCTGTTGATGCTGAAGCAGACGCGGCCGGAAAAGGCATCCTAGACGATCGTGCATGCGCAGGACGGGGGCCTGGATTTCCGCCGCCGCTTCGCCCACAGTTGCTGCGTTTATCGCGACGTCGTTGACTCCGAACGCCCGCGTTCCGCCTGACGGCTTGAGCGCGGCATCAGGCCATTCGCCAGGAAGCCAGAGTCGCCACCGCTTTGCCGGCCGTGATCTCGGGCTGTATGGTCAACTCCAGGGTCGAGACGCCGCTCAGATTCAGGTGATAATCTTCGAATTCTTCCGTAGAGGCGCCTGGACTGAAATTCCATTGCTGGCGAACGATTTCCTGGAACCCTTGTTCTCCCGGCCCGACCACCGTAAAACGAATTGCTGGGTCCGCGCGATTTCCGTTTCTGAAAAACGCAGCCGGATTCGATGCAGCGTTTGTGGCTCGTCGAAGACGAGGCTGATTGCCTGCTCGCCGTCCTTGGCGGCGCGCCAGCCGCCGTTATTGCGGAAGACGGACTCAATCGGAAAGGCGGGATCTTCCGACGTGACCTGGACAGTTGCGAGCCTTTCAACCTCCAGCCAGTTTTCATCGGGCTGGAAGGCAGTTCGGGCGAGATGACGTTCGAGTACTGTCTTTCGCATATCCTATTCTCCTATTCCGGATCGGTTTTGCCGGGGCACGACAATTGAGCAAGAACGACGCCCTGACGATTATCGCGCTGTTTCGAAATCTTGTTCGACAGACCTTGGCGAAGGCCTCAGGTTCTTCAAACCGGGTCGTCACCTCTCACCGTTTCTTGGCGGATGTCTTAACGTGCCTATTGCGCCGCCGGGAGCGTCCTGTTTCGCCGGACTGCGGAACCGGCCAGGAAACCGATACCAGCAGCCAGGACCAGGAACCCGGTTGGATGCCGGCCAATCACCTGCCGAAGGTTGATCAGCATGCCTCCCACATCGTGACTGCGCACATAAGCGGCAGTGGAATCCAGCTTGCCGGCGGCATTCTCTGACAGAGTCCCTATTGTTTCGGCCCCATGGCGGCCGGTGGTTCGAACCGAAGAAGCGGCGTTTTCGAGCGCTGCGGCAGTTTCGTGCCGGGCTTCATCCAACGTCTCACCTGCCGTCCGTCCCAAGTTTTCGACGCGCTCCTGAGCGCGATGAAGTGCCGCGCCGCTTCTGCTTGCCGTCTCCGTGATGTTCATTTGATGCCTCCAAAATTCGATCTATAGACAAAGTCTCGCGGGCGCCGGCCCTGGCTTGATCGACGGCCGACGCCTTCAGTCCGGCTAGGCTCCGTGCGAAGCTGTTGCCATGGGCTTGTCCTTCACCATAAAGTCGGCTTTGGCTTCGCCCGCTGACGCAATGTGTTCCGCGCCGGTCTGCTGGAGCAGATCTTTTGCGCGCGTTACCCACTCCGGACTGTCGCAGTGCACCGAGAAGAGAATGCCACCTTCTCGGATATGGCCTTCGTAGCGCTTCGCCTCATACTCCGGCATGCCCATCCCGATCAGGGCGCCAACAATCGAGCCGACACTGCCTCCAACGCCGACTCCGGCGAGCAATCCCATGATGGGTCCCGCCGCGACGAACGGACCGACACCGGGAATGGCCAACAAACCGATGCCTGCCAGCCACCCAAGCGCACCGCCGATGACGGCGCCGGAACCACCTCCCACCGCCAGGCCTTCCGGTGCTTTGGTGCTCTTTTCGTGAGCGAAGTCCTTTGATCCCTGACTCTCCGGGAAAAGAACCGAAATATCCGTGTTTCGGAAGCCACTCTGCTTGAGGGTCTCCACCGCTTGGTCGACGCCTTGCCGATCTTTGTACAGGCCGTAGACGACCGTATTCGTTGCCATTTTGTTTCTCCTTGCAGCTCAATCTCTCAGCAAGTCTCTGATCTCTTCGCTGACGGACTTAGCCACCAGGTGCCAGTGCACTCAAACCGACCAACGGCCGTTGACAGCGGCATCCACGGCGGATCCTGTCGCCGAGGCTTTTGCTCGGCAAGAATTGCCCCGCGTTCCCGCTCATAACGATATTCGGTCATTTGACCGCGGGTCGTCGAAGCAGATTGATGATTACCGAACGGCGATCGTAACGATGTTGCTGGTGCGGGTGCCGGATGTAACGGTGAGCGGGGCCGAGTCAGCGGACAAACCGGATGGGACGATGCAATTGATCTGATCAAGGCCGGGATATCCGGGCGCCCGGCCGGCATACGTCACAGGACAATCTTGACCCGAGATCGTGACTATTGGAACGTCGTTGGCGTAGTCCAAACCGTCGCGTGCCGTCGTTCGGCCCAGGCCAGTAAGGAACAATTCCACGTAGTCGCCACCGAAAACAGGACTGTGCGGAGTAACCAATGCGCCAGTCGTTGCGTTGAGCGCCGCCACGGCGCCATTCCCGGATGCGTCTTGCGTGAAGATCGAAGGCGCAGCAGGCTCAACCAGGACGTTGATGGTGTGGCTGCCCGACATGTTCTGGACGGCAAGTTGCATCAAGCCCGAAGCGCTCTCCGGAATGACTACATTGATGTGACTGGGCGAGGCGTAATACAGCGGCATGGGGGTTCCGCCGAGCAGCGCCTGAGCATCACTCAATTGCAACGGAAGCGGGATCTCGGCTGCCGCTGCTGTCTCGGCCGCCAGCAGGTTGCCGTAAATCGCCACGATCATTCCCGGCGCAATCGTCAGCGGAAAGACGCTGCTGGCGGCAGGGAACGCGCGGAGGATCGACGGGCCGGTTTTGATGACGATGGGGGCCACGGTTCCGGACGGTAACATCACGGGCTGCGTCAGATGAACGTCGCCGGCTGCCGCGGTCAACACAAGCGGTCCCATTGGAAACATGTCCGTGTAGGCCACATCGTTGGACGGAAGATTCAACGTCTTGGTTTTCCCCGATGAGGAAGCCGCGCTGATAGAGTCGGTCCGAAGAGCTGGCATCATTGGCGCTCCGCACCGTTACATACAGTCCCCCATTGTCCGACAGGAGCTGGTTCTGTTCCGCCGCGGTCCCGATGTTGCGCCAATCGTCGGTTCCATTCAGGAAGGAGATAATGATGCGGGCCGGGTCCTGTGTGGTGGACCGGAACACCGCGATCCCCAGAGAGTTGAAGCTGCAGTATCCGGCGAAGCTGATAACGCCCCCTCCGTCCACGTGACAGAAGGGGACCACGCGGGTACGGTCCGGCAGATAAAATCCAAGCGATGCGCTGGTGAGTGCTATCACTCCATCGTCGAAGCCATCCGTTGTGGCGAGACCAGTCCCGCCATTTCCAATCACAGCGATCGCATCTAGGCCGCGCAAGTCATCGGTTCCCTGGTTCCAAGTGGCTAGATCGAATAAGAAGCGGCTGCCGCTTGTCAGTTCGTCGAGTTGCGCATTGGAGAACGGCAATTCGACAGTGACCCCGGCGCCGAAGTGCGGCGTAGCCAAGAAAACTATCTTGCGGATGTGGGTTACAGCAGGAGGGCTGAATACACCTGCCGCTGCTCCCTTGCCGCTTAAGTAGCTGCGCAAAATCAGGCCGCCCATGCTGAACGCTACGCTGTCGACAAGATCCACCGGCTGGCCGTCTTCATAGCGCAAAGCAGACAGAAAGGCTCCGAACGCCGCGCCCATATCCTCGATGCTGGGCTGGCCTGGCACCGTGCAGTAGTTGAAGAACAGGCTGACCTGCCCGTTCGCCTGGAGTACCTGATCCGCGATCCCGAAGGCGCCTTTGAAGGAAGCGTCGCCGCAGTTGGACTCATACCCATTGAGGAAAACCACCGGAGGTTTCGCGGTCCGTGGGACCGCCGTACCGGCGGGAATGAGTTGGGCGCCAGCGCACGCAGCGGATAAGAAGAACCCGGCAACAAAGAAGGATCGATGCATGTCGCGACGCTCCGAATGTGCCGGGCAATTACATGGCCGCGAGCGTTGACTTCCGCTCACAGGCCCGTTGCGGTGAGCAACGGCAAGGCGATGGTCCGAGCTCTAAGCTGCGCCTCGTCGGAGAGTCATCAGGTTGATGACGAAACGTTTGAGTCTCAACGATGGCTATGGATCATGCCCGATCGCGCGTCAATCGCAATCGATAACGGGTCGCCCACTCGGACCAAGAATGTGAAGCCGCGCCAGGCCGTAGCTTGTCTCGTATTGGGCGCGCTGCCCGTCGTAATTGCCGCCGTTGAAAGTCAGGGTCGACGATGCCGAGTTGAAGGTATAGGCGCCGCGCTTGCCATCGCTATCCGTGTAAGTGCTGTTGCCTGTGATGGTGAACGATGCCCCAACCCCGCAGGTGTATTGTTTGGCTGCTGGCTGAGCGGGTGTCGCTGCTGTGGCCCCATGCATTGCCTTCAGCACCTCGTCGTTTGCTTCGCCCCCGGGCACAGGCTCAGTCGGGCCAGAACCGGCAGGACGGAGTTGGGCGCGGTTGTCCGTGTAGTCCGACACCCAACGGTCCCAAGTGTAACCGATCGAATGGACATAATAAATGTGGTATGGGCCAAAGTTGGCTATGTCCTCCTCGCTGGCCACTTTAGTGATGACGGCTTTGAACCACTTGCCACCGTCAACATACTCGACGCGTTGACCGACCTTATACTTCCGCTGCGCTTGAGGCGTTGTGTTTGGGGTTTGAGCGAGGGCTTGCCCTGCTAGCGGTAAAGCGAGCATTGCGACGATACAAAACGTTGACAACTTCATGTGATTTTTCTCCAGTCGGGTGTGAGCCGGTACGCGGCTCTTCTTGGTCTCTCGTGGCAGGCATAGGCGTGAGCCTGGCCGGTACGCCGCGCTCTTGTAGGTCTTGGTTTCTACGGCTCCTTCTGTTCCGTAGCGTTCGGAAGGAGGGCGCTTGATTGGGTGGTCTGGAAGCTTAAATCGCCGTAATGCGGCTTCAGGGGCGGACTCGGCCGCCCCTTGCCTGTGAGAAATGATGCTTAGTTTCAGACCGCTACTGTGGCGGCGATCTTGTGGAAGGTCGAATTGGCAACTTCGTACGTCTGGACCTTCGGAGTGCCTTCGACGAACTGATTCAGGTTTCTCAGAACGTCTGGATAACCGGTCCTGGCGTAAGCGTCGGCATTCTCCTTGGTTTCCCACAAGCTGATCGCGACAGCTTCCGTTCCGCCCGGAGCGAGGAACGTAATTTCGCCTTGAAAGCCTTTTTGCTTTCGAAGCGTCGGAATTGTTTCGTTCTCGATCTGCTTGGTGAACGGAACAGAGCTGTTGGCCTTCAGATGAATGGATACATTACGAGCAAACATGTCAACCTCCCGGTTGTGGTTTGGCTAAGAGGAGAGGGAGAGAAATCTCAGAC
This sequence comes from Terriglobia bacterium, assembly GCA_963792065.1. Classification (GTDB taxonomy): domain Bacteria; phylum Acidobacteriota; class Terriglobia; order Bryobacterales; family Bryobacteraceae; genus Palsa-89. The sequence continues at coordinate 1,445,314 of CAWBUU010000001.1, read as the reverse complement.
TGCCTGACTTAGGTCAGATGATCTGATGAGTGCAGCAGAATTGCTCAGTCAGCCACTAGTCTGAGCCTATGCGACATGCCTGTCAAGCGGAAAGGCACTGGCCGGGGCGTTTCTTGTCGGTCCCCAACTTGGCGATGCAGGCAATCCACGCAGGCGGCACCGCCATGCGTTTCAGATTCACCGTCTGAAGTCTCCCCCTGCCCGTTATAGCCCGAGATCTAAGCTGCGCCTCGCCGGGTAGTCATCAAGTTGATGACGAAAACCACCAAGGCCACAACCAGAAGTAAGTGGATCAGGCTTCCGCCAACGCTAAAACCAAATCCCAGAAGCCACAGAATCAGCAGTACAGCAACAATTGTCCAAAGCATAAATAGTTCCTTCTGTGCTCATTTCCGAGCACGCATTGTTCTAAAATTCGTCCGCGGGAGTACAGCCATTCCGGGGCCCTTTTCAGGCCGCTACGACGAGCGAGGCATCCATCCCACTGCGGTTTGTTTCGCGATTACGATCCGCAGCCTCTTGGCAGGCGATACAGGACGGAGTCCACGGTATCGCTGTAAGCCGCTTCGAACTGATTTCTTCTTCGCAGTTCAGGCAGACCCCAAACGTGCGCATGTCGATGCGGAGGAGCGCGGCTTTCACATCCCGTAGCGCTTTATAGTCGCGCTCCAGATTGCCGATCGCAATCTCGCGCTCAGTGGCATGCTGGATACGGTCCAGCTCATCCGGACTGGTCGCGATGGATAGAGCCTCGCGGTTATTTTTCCCGTTCAACAGTTCAGTCTGCCTTTTCTCCAAAGCCCTTCGGAATGCGTTCAGTTCGCTCTTTGTCATAAGTTATAGACCCCCTTATCGATTGGGCGAATGATAGTGGTGACCATGGCGATTGATCCCGTTGTCGGGTGCTCCCATTTCGAGCGGGCGCTCCAAGCGAAACGTCAGCAGCGATTCCGCCGGAATCCTCACGGCCTGCCACGAGTTAGGATTTGCGCGCCCGCTCCAGCTCCCGCGCCGGCAGCCGCGCCGATGGCAGCGCCCTTGCCCCCGCCCGCAATCGCGCCAATGATCGTGCCCAGCAAGGCGCCGCCGCCGATGAACTCGCCAGTCCGCGCATTATTCCCGAAGCCGTCGCGCCCCCCGGAGCCGATGGCGCCTGCATACGCTGCCACTGCGTACCGCTGACCGTTCACGGTAAGCGAATCCAAATCAAGCAGCAGATCCCGCTTCGAAGCACTCTTCACCAGTAGCTCCACGGCTGATCCCTGGGGAACGACAACTCTGCCATTCGCGTCCATCACATCCCGATCCACACTGCCCGAAAATACCCGGCCGTCGCTCCTTCTGGCATCGATCGCCTCATTCGTCCGGACCAGAATGCTGGAGCCAGCGTCGATCGTACTCGTATGCGCGTATGATCCCCCTCCAGGCGCTTCAAATTCCGCTCTGCAATTCCGGTCCACCCATATTCCCCGTGAATCATAACCCCAGGTGGAATCTTGCCGGCAGACCGCGCTGCCGATCTGGCGGACCAGCCGCACACCGGCCCGGGTATCGGCATCACAATGCACCTGCTGCCCGTTGTTGGATGAGCACACGATGGTGCCGAAGGCGGATCTCGCGCTTCTATCCGAAATATCAAATTCAGCCCGGCACCCCCGATCCACCCAAACGCCGCGTGAATCGTAGCCCCAAGTGGAGTCTTGCCGGCAACGGGAGCCGCTGATCTGGCGGACCAGCCTTACGCCGTCCCGCGTATCCGCGTCGCAGTAGTGGCGCCGTCCGTCGTTCGAAGAGCAGACGATCGTGCTCGGGCGACTCACATGCTCGTCGTTTCGCTGCGCGAATGCCTGACTGGGAAGGCCTAGCGCCAGGACGAATCCGGCGGCGATCACCGCGTAGGATGGCTTCACGCAGCGGGCGTAGTCACGGAACTCGCTACCGCAGGTCGTGTTCATCTTTCATCTCCCAAAATGTTTTTGCCAGGACATCCTCAGGACATCCTAAAGACGGAAGCTGGTTATCTGTCCCCACAATCCCGCTATCCGCAATAACCAAATTCCAACCACCACCACCACGACGACGTTCAGGATCGTTTTGATACTCCCGGCCATGGGAATGTAACTATTGATCAGCCACAACCCCACACCGACCACGATCAGGGTGATTACGAGATTTATCAAAGGCATTTCTGGTACTCCTCAGGGGGCCAAGGAGCAATCCGCTGCCCGTTGCTCAGATGGGCTGGGCAGACTGGCGGATCAAGTGCAACAACTCAGAACCGTGTCCAACCTTGCCACGGCTGAAGCAGCGCTAGTTGATCCTCTCGCTCCCCAATCTGCAGCATTTCGAGTGCTGGGATGGGGCATTCCCTCTCGCAACTTTGCTTGGCCTTCGCTGCGAGTCACTCACAGCTTCAGCGTGCTGGTTTGGCCGGCATTGTCGATACTCGCCGCGGTGCTGACGCCTGCCGCCGTCCTGGCCGGCACGCTGGGCGCTTGGCGGCTGGGCGCGGATCCGGGATGGACAACCCCATTCCTCATAGGCAGTGGATTGCTATCGCACTGGCAAGCCTGGCTTGGAATTGCGATCGCTCTGCACTTGTCCTCTCGCAGGCTGAACCGGTGGCTGAATGCGAGGCCTCGCACAGGCGAAGCAGAACGTGGAGCGACAAACAATGGCGCATTCCTCGCGGAGTAAGCCGATCTTGCAGGTAGATGAACAAACTGGCCAACCACGGAGGAAAACCGAGCGGCGGCAGTTACTCTGGCGCTTCCTTTTGGTTTTCGTGTTGATCGTGGGCACTGTCGCCGCAGCGACGATGATCGCTAGTTGGATGCGGCCTGCCGCATCAGTGACCATCCCAGGTCACTTGACCACATATCGTTACTCCAGGACATTCCTTCCCTCGGAAAGCAGCTCTCCGATTCGTTGGCAGGCGAATCGGCTCAACGCTTCGTGACGTTGGCTGTACTCATGCACTGAGTAGGACGTCACCCGGGCCCCTGTAGGGCCAACCGGGTCGACGGAAGAGGTGGAAGATGAAATCGATTCTGGTGGCTACGCTAGCTCTTGTACCGATAGCTGTCGCGCCGTTGCTGGCCAAAGACAACGAACCCGCAAAGCGGCTGAACGAAGCCGCGGCTGTATTTTCCGAGGTCATGAACGCGCCGGACCAAGGCATCCCGCAGGAGCTGCTCGAGAACGCCCACTGCATCGTGATCGTGCCCGGGCTCAAGACCGCGGCTTTCGTGTTTGGCGGGAAATACGGCAAGGGATATCTGTCCTGCCGGAACAAGAACGGCGCAGGATGGTCGGCGCCAGGCACGGTTCGCATTGAAGGCGGGAGCGTCGGGTTCCAGATCGGCGGATCCGCGACAGACTTGATCATGCTCGTCATGAGTGAACGTGGGTCGGACAAACTGCTTTCCAGCAAATTCACTTTAGGCGCGGAAGGCTCGGTTGCCGCGGGTCCGGTGGGACGCACAGCGACCGCTCAGACGGACGCGCAGATGCACGCAGACATTCTTTCCTGGTCGCGATCGCAGGGCTTGTTCGCCGGCCTCGCTCTGGAAGGCGCCACTCTGCGGCAGGATCTCGATGACAACGCCACGCTCTATGGCAAGAAGCTGGAAAACCGCCAGATCGTGACCAAAGGCGTGCGCCCACCCAAGGCGGCAGCCAGGCTGTTGGCGCTGCTGAACAAGTATTCAGTGCGAGAGGGCACGAGCCGGCCAACTGGCGGGGACCAGTAGGCGGCAGCGAGAATCCAAGAGAATCCAAATGAAAACGATTAGTGCATTTCTGCTCACGTGCGGAATTCTATCGGCGCAGACGCCGCAGACTCCCAACGAAAATGCGGCCAGGATGGCGCCGGGCTCGACGCCCATCTATCGGGTCAGCGTGACAGCCCGAACCGCGAAAGCAATCAACTACCAGCACCGCAGCGGGGCGACCAAGATCGATTTCCGCGGTACTGAACTCCTGCCGGCGTCCCACGGCGAGGCCAAGGTGGAGAGCAAACAGGGCTACATCGAAATCGAAGTGGAGTTCCGGAATCTTCAGCCGGCCAGCCAAGTACGGCTCCGAATATCTCACCTACGTGCTGTGGGCCATCACTCCGGAAGGCCGCACCGCAAACCTCGGGGAGATCCTTCTGAATGGCACCAGCAGCAAGCTGGACGTGACCACTGAGTTGCAGGTGTTCGGCCTGGTAGTCACCGCGGAGCCCTATTTCGCGGTTACGCGGCCGAGCGACTTGATCGTGATGGAAAACGCGGTGCGCGCGGACACCCGCGGGAAGATCGAAGAGATCGAGGCCAAGTACGAGCTGCTCAAGAGAGGCCAGTATGAGCACTGGGCGAACCCGCTGGCTCTCAAGTTCGATCGGAAGCAGCCGCTGGAACTCTACGAGGCGCGCAATGCTGTTCAGATCGCGCGAGCCATCGGCGCGGACCGATTTGCAACCGATACCTTTCAGAAGGCCGAAGACGAACCTGAAGCAGGCGGAGGCCTATCAGGCCAGCAACGCGGGAACCAAACCCGTGACCAGGTCCGCACGGCAGGCGGTGCAGACCGCCGAAGACGCCAGGGCGATCGCGGTACAGCGTCAGGAGGACGAGAGCCTCGCCAGCGAGCGACGGCAGGCAGCGGAGCGCGAAGCTCGTGCGGATAGCGACCGGGCGGTGGCGCAGTCTGAGACCGAGCGTGTCAAACAGGAAGCGGACCGGGCGCGGATCGCCGCGCAGGCCGAATCCGAGCGCTTGACGCGAGAGAAGGATGCTCAAGCCGCGGCGGCCCTGACTGAAGCGGATCGCTTGAAGCGCGAGAACGACGCGCGAACGGCTGCCGCCGAGGCCGAAGCGGATCGTCTGAAGCGGGAGAACGCCGAACAGAGCGCGGCCAAGCAGGCCGAACTCGATCGCGCGGCCAGGGACAAGGCTCAAGCGGAAGCGGAAAAAACGGAACTGCGAGCTCAGCTATTGCGGCAATTCAACGTGATTCTGCAGACTCGCGACACAGCGCGCGGCTTGATCGTCAACATGTCGGATGTCCTTTTCGACACCGGCAAATATTCGTTACGGCCCTTGGCGCGCGAGAAGCTGGCCAAGGTGGCCGGCATCGTCTCGGGGCATCCGGGTCTGAGGCTAGACGTGGAAGGTCACACGGATAGCGTGGGCGGCGATGACTACAATCAGCGCTTTCCGAAGCAGCGCGGCGGGGCCGTACGCGACTACCTGACCGAGCAGGGAATGCCGGCGGACTCGGTTACGGCGAGGGGCTTCGGCGAAACCCAACCAGTTGCTTCCAATGACACCGCAGCCGGCCGGCAACAGAATCGGCGCGTGGAACTGGTGATCTCCGGCGAGGTGATTGGCACGGTGATCGGTGCGCCGATCGCAACCAGGTAACGGAGTTTCCGGGGGCTGGTTGCTGACCAGCCCACCGGACCGCCGCTGGCTCCCGCCAGGATGACTGCTGCGGCGATCTAAACACGGAAGAGGATCAGACATGTCTACTACAGTTGAATTGCTGGCGCCACAAGAAGCGCTGGCGCCACCGGCAGCGCCGCCGCTGAATGAAGCGGTATGGCAAGCCTGGGTGGCGAAGGGCCATGCAGAAGACCGGCACGCTCGCGCTACGTTCGTAAAGGGTGTGAAGTGGGTCGCCATTGCGGGGCTGCTCACGGCGGCGGGCTTCGGGTCCAATCTCGGCCCATTCGATGTCGTGATCAGATTCATCGTGGCGGCCGGCGCACTGGTCGTGATGGTCCAAGCCTTCCACGCGAGGCATTATCCCTTTGCGGCCCTCGTTCGGAACGCTTGCGCTCCTTTACAATCCGGTGGCGCCCGTGTTCAGTTTTTCGGGCGGCTGGCAACGGGCCCTCGTGGTAGCCACCGCAATCCCGTTCGTCGTGTCACTGGCTTGGCACAAAGCGAGAAAGGTGCAGCATGACTATCGTGTGATGTCGGCAGCTACCAGGCCCAGTTTCAGGCTAATTGGCGTTCCGTAGCCCCCGACACCGAAACATGGGAGGGCGAGGGAGGCTCAGCACCGGCGCCGTCCGGCGTCTCTGCCGCCTCGATCAGCGGCACCGCAAGTCAGGTGGAGTGGGCAGAGCGCATCAAGCGCCAGGTGAACGACGAGTTTGATCGCGTGGCACGGTCATTCCGATCAGTTGCCGCTAAGCAGAGCGATGCAGAGCGCGCCGACACGGAAGCCATTCTCGCGATCCTCGAAGATAAGCGGGCTGAAGTGATGAGCAGAACGCAGGCCGGCTACTTCATTCACGACTGGCAGGAAATCAGCGATCAGGTGCGGCTCATGATATTTCAGCGATGCTCGCTACCAGGCGATCAAGGCCGGAAAAGCAGCGCGCGCGTTCAATAAGATCTCAACTTAAGTGGAGGCTGGAAACATGACACTCAGACCGTTATACGACCGCATCGTGGTGAAGCGGATCGAGGAACAAGAAACCACGCGGAACGGCATCATCATTCCCGATTCCGCCAAGGAGAAACCGCAAGAGGGCGAGGTTATCGCCGTCGGGCATGGCAAGCGGCTCGAAGACGGCAAGTTGGTGGCCCTCGACGTCAAAGCCGGCGACCGTATCCTCTTTGGCAAGTACTCCGGCAGCGACACCAAGCTGGATGGCACCGAGTACATCATCATGCGCGAAGACGACGTCCTCGGCATTCTGGATGGGGCCGCCCGGTCCACCAAAGCAGCGGGCTGATTTCAAAATCGACTAATAAGGAGACCATCTATGGCAAAACAGATTATTTATAGCGATGATTCCCGCCAGGCGATCCTGCGCGGCGTCAATCAACTCGCCGAAGCAGTGAAGGTCACGCTCGGCCCCAGAGGGCGCAATGTTGTTCTCGAAAAGAAGTTCGGCGGACCCACCATCACCAAAGACGGTGTGACGGTGGCCAAAGAGATCGAGTTGAAAGATCCGCTCGAGAACATGGGCGCCCAGATGGTGCGCGAGGTCGCGTCCAAGACCTCCGACGTGGCCGGCGACGGCACCACCACGGCCACGATTCTGGCCCAGGCGATTTTCCGCGAAGGCGTCAAGGCCGTGACGGCGGGCGCGAATCCGATGGCCATCAAGCGCGGCATCGACAAGGCCGTGGAAGTTGCCGTCGAAGAAGTCAAGAAGCTTTCCAAACCGGTCTCCGGCGACATGATCGCGCAGGTCGGCAGCATTTCCGCAAACAGCGACTCCACCATCGGCAACATCATTGCCGAAGCGATGAAGAAGGTGGGCAAAGACGGCGTGATCACGGTTGAGGAATCCAAGACCATGACCACCGAGCTCGCCACCGTGGATGGCATGCAATTTGATCGCGGCTATCTCTCGCCGTACTTTGTAACCGATCCCGAGCGCATGGAATGTGTTCTCGAAGATCCCTACATCCTGATCCACGAAAAGAAGATCAGCAGCATGAAAGACGTGCTGCCACTTCTAGAGAACATCGCTCGCGCGGGTAAGCCGCTCTTGCTGATCTCCGAGGAAGTGGAAGGCGAAGCCCTGGCCACGCTGGTGGTCAACAAGCTCCGGGGAACGCTGAATGTGTGCGCGGTGAAAGCGCCCGGCTTCGGCGACCGCCGCAAGGCCATGCTCGAAGACATCTCCATCCTCACGGGCGGCAAGGCCATCATGGAAGAGACCGGCATCAAACTGGAAGGCGTCCAGTTGGATGATCTGGGCCGCGCCAAGCGCATCACCGTGGACAAAGACAACACCACCATCATCGACGGCGCGGGAACGCCGAAGGCGATCGAGGGCCGGATCAAGCAGCTCCGGAACCAGATTGAGGAGACCACCTCGGACTACGATCGCGAGAAACTGCAGGAGCGGCTGGCCAAGCTGGCCGGCGGCGTGGCGATCATCAGAGTAGGCGCCGCGACCGAGACCGAGATGAAAGAGAAAAAGGCCCGTGTCGAGGACGCTCTGCATGCCACTCGCGCAGCCGTTGAGGAGGGAATCGTGCCGGGCGGCGGCGTTGCGCTGCTGCGGGCATCCATCGCGCTCGAGAAGCTGAAACTCGAGGGAGACGAGCAGTTCGGTGTCAACATCGTGCGCCGCGCGTGCGAGGAGCCGGTCCGGCAGATCGTCGTCAACTGCGGTACTGAGGGCGCCGTCGTCGCCGAGAAGATCAAGAACAGCAAGGATCCTAACTTCGGCTTCAACGCTTCCACCGAGCAGTACGAAGACCTGGTGAAGGCCGGGGTCATCGATCCCACCAAGGTAACGCGCACGGCTCTGCAGAATGCCGCGTCCATCTCCTCTCTCATGCTCACAACCGAGGCCATGATTTCCGAGGCTGTGGAGGAGTCGGACAATTAGCTGCTGCCACGGCAGTAGCCGTAAGGACACGAATGAACAAAAGACTTGAAAAGCGACACAAGCGCCAGGTCTCGCGCGCGAAAGGTCACGTGAGGCTCTCGGTGCCGGACCTGAGAACGCCGGAAGAGGTTAGGCTCGCCCGCGAAGCGAGCCGCCCCACTGATGGGCGGACCAAGGGATCTCAACCGCACATGCGGAATTCGCTGCCATTCCGAAATCGGGCGATCTCTCCGTCCGGCAGCGCGGCGAAAACTGACGTCTAGTCGGGCTAGTGACGAAAGGGGGCACGGTTGCCTGTGTTATCTTCACGCTGTCCACATTGCCGATCTGTCGAGTTTAGAGGCGTAGGCGTACGAAATGCACTCGAGAAAGCTCTCCACTGGATACTCCTGCCCTACCGCTGCGCTCTCTGCGGCCACCACTTCTTTCTGTTTCGGTGGCAAGCTCCGATTGAGGGGACTGCCTAAGAACAAACCGCGGTGACGCAGCGCCCTCGGCATTCCATCCACAATGACGTGGCGCGAATATCACGAATCCACCAAGCATACCCGCCAATCGCTCAGCCGGTCGCAGCATTTTCTCGACTGGGAGAACATGCCCGATCCGTTCCGTCACTATGAGGACGTGCCGGTGCTCGACCTGCCCTGCGGACCCTCCCAGCCCTGAGATCCCGGCGCTCGACGTACTTCAGGGCGCATATGGGCCGCCGCTTGCTGCGGATGGTCCTGCCTTCCTGTCGCAACTGCTTTTCCACTCGGCCGCAATCAGCGCTTCCAAGCGCGTCCCATCCACCGGATATCGTTACGCGTTGCGAGTGAATCCGTCCTCCGGCAATCTGCATCCAACCGAATTTCACTTCCTCACGCGGGGTTTGAAGCAGTGGCCGGACGGGCTGTATCACTATCGTCCGTCTTCGCACATGGCGGAGCAGCGTGCGATAGGGGATCTCGGCATGAAGCCGGCCAACGGCCTTGCGCCGATCACTTTTTTCCTGACCAGCATTGCGTGGCGCGAGGCGTGGAAGTACCGCGAGCGGGCCTATCGATATTGTCTGCTCGACATGGGCATGCCTGGCAAGCGCTCGCACACGCGGCCGCGGGCGGTGGGATGCGATAGCTTTGCGATCGGCCATTTTCCCGACGATGAAGTCGCGCGAGTTCTGCCGCCTGAGTTCGGACGAGTGGCCGATGCTCATTGTGGAACTGCGTGGCAAGTCGATTCCAATGTGCGAGTCCGGCGCCCACGGGCAGGTTTGGTGCGGCGGGCGCGCGAACGAACTCTCCAGAGAGAGGACCTCTTACGCGCAGATCGACGGGATTCACGACGCCACGAAGCTCAGGACTATCCGTGCGTGGAGCGGAATCTCCGCCACCAATCCGGCGCCCACGGGATCAGGCGAGATCAAACTGCCTCCCCCAGCGGCATCGCTGCTCCCCTTTGGCGAAGTTGCACGGACGCGACGATCGGCGCTCGATTTCCGTGGCGGGACCGAATCCATATCTCTTGCGCAGCTCTCGGCTGTTCTCGCCGCGACGGCCCAGCCGTTTTCCGCGGATTTCGCTGACGCCCGATTCATTCAGCTTTACTTGTACGTACATCGCGTCCAGGGGCTGGAACCAGGCGTGTACCGATATTGGCCGCAGAACGCACAGTTGGAGCAGGTCAGGTCCGGCGATCAGCGCGTAGCAGCAGCAGGACTCAGCCTTGGGCAGGACCTTGCCGGAAACGCGTGCGTTGCGTTTTCCATGATTGCGGACATTGATCGCGCCGTCCGTTCCCATGGCGATCGCGGCTATCGCTACGTACATTTTGAGGCGGGAGCGATCGGACAACGTCTTTATCTTGCCGCCAACGCCTTGGGACTCGGGGCAACAGGAATTGGCGCGTTCTTCGATGATGAAGTGCACCGCTACCTCGATCTCACACCGGAGCAAGGACAGGTCGTCTACCATTTCGCGATCGGTTACCCGGTTCCCGATCCACGCGTCGGTGCCTAGGTTCCTTTCGGTCACCGCAATCACAGGCTCTGACAGCTAGATCTTCCCTAGTCGGCTAGCGTTTATGAACGCAACATCGCTCTTCCCTAACTGGGCCTGTATTAGCGCTGACCCAGAAGCTATTGGTAAACGCTTCGACGTCACTGAGGATTAATGCGCGTTCAGTGGGGAGACGATGCCGCCGGTCCAACTTCCGGATGGGCCATCAACCGTCCACCATCCTTGGCTGCGCAAGTCTGACTTCCGGGCGCGCTCACTGGATCGGAATCGTTGCCGTATCGCTCGCACCGCCAGGCATCGTGATGATTACGGCAACAGCGTCGCCTTTGGGCGTCGAGTCCGGAATCCGGACGTTTATCTGATACAGTCCCGCGCTCCCGGGCGCGATCCCACAGAACTGAACATCCACGGGCACGCCGCCGATAGTGACGGCGGCTTCTGCACGGTTTGATACAGAATGCTGCCGTCCGCCGGGGCTATTGCGCCCGTCGCGAGCGGCGCAGCGGACGGATCTCCACCCGGCGTCGCCTTGCCAAGACCGGTAGTAAAGATCTCGATGTCGTCGCCGGCGGTCGCAGATTCTCCACACACCGAACCCGCGCTGATCACGGCACTGCGACAGTCGGTAGGCCACCCGAACGCCATCGCCATCGATGGGGGAACAACGCGCCACGCCGTATTTGCGAATAGCGCCGCCGCGTTCCTGCGCTCGGTGTTCGATGGATCGGGAATCACAGAGATTCCCGGAGACGCCGCCACCAGGCGCCCGCTATATGTTCGGCTGGCGCCCAGTTGGTTCTTGATGACAACCGTGACAGAGCCGGACTCCGCCAGCTCGGACGGCGTTACCAGGTTGATCTGCCCGGCTGAGCCGAGCAACGCGAAGAACGGCGCAAGGACGCCGTTGAACGAAACCGATAGACCGTTGAAGCTCGTTGCCGGAAAACCTTCGAGCGTGTCCTGATCTCCGAAATTGGCGCCAAACACCGTGGCAAACTCGCCGGCCGCGATCGTGCCCAGGGAGCCGAAGCTGGCGCCGTTAACGACTCCAGTGATTACCGGTACGGCCGGTCCGACGGGAAGCTGTGCGGCTTTGCTATTCTTGTCCACCGCGCTCAACACTACCGGCTGGTTTCCGGACGCGCTGCTTCCCGGAACGGTGAAGTACACATCGTAGATCCCAACCTGGTTTGGTTCGGCGATCGAGGCCGTCACTTTCGCCAATTGGTTTCCCACCGTAACGCCGGGTTGAATGACCGTTATGGCGTTGACGCCCTGCGGCGGCTTGGCGCCGGTTGGAATGGGCGGATTGGTGGCACCGAGACAAGTGGCCGCGGCCCGGATTGTTTCGCCAGCCGCGGCGGGGTCCACAGCCGTTACTGTGCTCCCATCCATATGGAAGAAGCTGCCGATCCCCGCGGCGGCCGGCAGGATCGCGGGTGCAAACGAATCTAGCGTAATCTGAAAAGTGTTCGACGTCAGGCCGTCGCGCTGTTCGGTCAGCTCCGCCGCACCGGTGGCCAGATCCACGGGAATCTGGATCGCCAGCGAAGTGGCCGCCGCGTTCAATAGTCCCACTGCCTTTCCACTCACCTTGATGCTCGTGCTTTGGCCCTTGAGATTCGTGCCGGAGACAGTAGCAAGACAGCCGGGCGAAAGGCGCGTATCTCCGGAAGCGCTGTTCACTGCGCCGCTGATGATGGGTGCAGGAGCCGCCAGCGGACCGAGGTTCAATGATCCTTTCCCTGAGAACCCGAAATTCGAACTGATAGGACTGGTCGCCGTTCCGGATCCAGTTACCGCGGGAAACGATCCCGTGGTTCCCTCAAACGCGCCGGTTCCAGCGGTGATGGTGAGAGACCCTGATCCAGTAGCATCCGCATTGTTGAGTGGAATGAAAATGCCGGCGGGAATCGAAAACGTCCCGCTGAGCGTGTGCCCGCCCGAATAGTCGATCTTAAACGTACCCTTCACTGGTTCGGTGAAAGCACCCGCCTGGGCTGCCGCAACCTGTCCATCGAGCGTGAGCACCGCGTTCCCGAAGCCGGCCAACGTCGCGGTGCCCTTGGCCGTGAAAGTGTAGCCAGAGCCCGCTGGCGAGGCAGTCCCTGACGCGCTGACGATTAGAGTGGTGTCGACGGCCGCTTGCGAGACGGTGGCAAGAGCCGCGAGCAACACCGGGGCGGTGATCCATCGGGCGCCCATGTCAGAGGAAATTGTACACCCGTCCTCGACTGATGTACAATATTCCACACTCTACGCCCTGGCGCACAGTCTTCAGGGTCCGTCCGACGTTTCTTGCGCTCATCGGCGCGGAGTACGGATGGAGGAATACTGTGGAACTGAGGGGACTGAGCACTGCGCTGCTATTGGTAACGATTTGCCCCACTGCTCTTGGCGAAACGGTGGTTGTGCCAGGTGCCGAGGCCAACAAGTCCGGAAACATGCCGATTACCGTCGCACCAACCGCCGCCCGCATTCAGGAAATCTGTCGGAAGCGGTCAATTCGGCGGACTTGCCACGCCATCACAATCGTGGCGCTCCGCATGCGCTCGAGCCCCGGCACGGGCCCCCTCAATTTCTCGGGCTGCCTCCTTGCAAGTCACGCTTTCGACCACGCAAGGTATACCCGAACACGGCGAATGGCCATCACTCTTCCTAACATGACTTACGCAGCAAACATCGGCCCGGACGCCACCGTCACCTATAGACGGGGCCTTTCTCGGCGATCCTCTCCCGGCTGCGCGGCGCCCGGGCCCTGCCCCTTCGACATCGTCATTCCCTTCACAACTCCCTTTTCCTATGATCCGAACAACGGCAGACTCTTGATTGATCTGATCGCGTCGGCGCTAACCCCGGCTTCACCGGAAGCTTCGACGGCGTCTCATTTCCCGACCCGTCAAGCAGTACGGTGGCGGTGGTCAGCGGCGATCCCGCGCAGTCGTCCGGCAGCTCAGCATCGGAGGACTCGTGTTTGGATTGGAGACCGGTACTCCCTGCACTGAAACGGCACAACCTTTCCATGCACGGTCGCCGGTTCGCTCCTCGTTACAAGTCCCCCGACCGGCAACTTGTTTACCGGCAATGGCGGCACTGGCGGCAATGGGGCGAGGTTGTCGATCATCAACGATGCGCAAAATCCTGGCTTCTCATTGACGCCCAACGCCCCCGTTTCAAAGTCAACGGGCCGACACAGTTTTCGCTCAGCGGGACACTCAGCCTCGCGACACTCACCGGCCAACCGACGATAAGCGGCGGGAGGCATCCATCACTTGCGGTGTTACGGGTGCAGCTTCGATGAGCTTTACCATCTCCACGCCAGGTGGTCCGCTCGTATTGAACTGTCCCAAAGTCTCTATCTGCCGGGCACGAGCATGACCGGTCACCGGCCAACTCACATTTTTCGCCAGTGAGTTCGCTCATGTTGTCGCTAACGATTTCGGGGACTGCTCCGTACAAGCAGCGACACCTTGACTCTCGGCCGGTTACTCGGCGCAAGTTCAATTGGGAAATCTTGCACAGGGTCCCGTCCACGTTCAGCGGGAGTTGAACGGAGGCGACTACAGTCCACATCTCTGCCCGGGAATGCTTGCTCAAATTTACGGCACGAACCTATGGACAGGCGCGGCAACGCAGTGCCCTGCGAGCGGCTGCTCCGGCCTAGCCGTCTCTGTAGGAGAGAAAGCGGCTACGTGATTTACGCGTCGGAAGCCACTCTGATTGTCCAAATCCCGTACGAAGCGGCGGCTGGCGCTTCAAGCGTCACGGTGACGCTAAACGGCGCGGCCTCCGCCGCGTTCCCCATCACGCTGGCGGCCGTCGCGCCGGCATTTCTGACGCAGAATAGCGCGGGAACTGGACCGGCGTCGATCACAAGCCAAAGCGCCTCGCCATCACGTTCGGCGCGCCAGCCCACGACGGCGGATACGCTGAGCGCTAACGCAATCGGCTTAGGCATTACAAATCCTCCCACGCGACCGGAATCGCTCCTGCCAGCAACCCGGCTGCGGTCACTCCCGGCTTGATGATTGGAGAGTTAACGCGCAAGGTCCAGTACGCCGGGTCTGTGAAAAACGGTGTCGGTTACGATCAAATCAACTTCACGGTTCCCGCCGGGCTTCAGGGCACGCAACCGATCGTGCTGACGAGCGGTACGGCCAGCAGTTCGTCTGCCGTGACCATCCCGATTGCCGGCGTCAGCCGGCTGGTGAACAATGGTGGGTTCGGATCGGCGGGTCTGGCGGCGCCTGGGGAGATCGCGACCGTCTTTCGCTAATGGGTTGGGCACAACAGATCAACTCTCGGGCTTCCCCGGAACCACGTTCCAGGGCACCCAGGTGACGTTTAACGGCACGGCAGCGCCGTTGTTTCACCTGGTTGCCTCGACCGCGCAGCAGAAATCCTCCGGTCGAGCAGCAGATCGACTTGCTGATCCCTCAGGAACTGCCCACCAGCGGAAACCTGAACCTCCAGCTCACGACCCCTTCGGCGTTTTACCCGAACTACAGCGTGAAGATGGCGCAAGCGGTTCCGGGGCTGTTCCGGATCCAGGATCCCTCCGACTCAAAACGTTCTAACGTCATCGCGACATTCCCCAACTCGGCATGGCTGGCGCTGCCTGTGTCCACCACCAGCGCACTCAAGCTCCCCGCCTGTAGCAGCAACATAAGCCTCGCGTCGTATTGCGGGCAACCCGCAACCATCGGGGACACGCTGATCATTTGGATGACTGGGTTGGGCATCACGACGCCCAACGGCGATCCCAATGGGAAGCCTCTCGGGACCGGCGAAATTCCACCGCCCGATGGGAGCGTTCTTTACGAAACGCCCACACTTCCCACTGTGAGTATCGGCGGCGTCACAGCCAAAGTGCTGTATTCCGTTCTCGCACCAAGTTACCCGGGCGACTACCAAGTCGCGGTACAGGTGCCTCAGGAGTAGTTAATGGCGATGACGTTCCCGTCGTCGTCACCATGTTTGGGAACTCCGATACGGCAACGATCTCGATTCAGCTGCGGCCTTGAATCGATCGACGGCTGAGGCGATCGCGGTCCGGCCAGCGTCCGGGATCTATCAACGCTTTGGTCCTGGACCTTTCCGTAAAGAGACAGGCGATAAGCTCGCGGAAATGAGGGGTAGATGATTGGCCGCCAGTACGCTGTCACCAGGTGCAGCTTTCGATAGCCAGTCGCTAAAATATTTAAATCTATGTCCACACACCGACAAATTTGTGGTAGAAACTGGATTCTCAAGCCAGAGATTTTCATTTTGTTGGGAACCCGCTAATCTGTGTTAGATTTAGATCGTCAACTGAGCGGGAGTAATTCAGTGGTAGAATGCCAGGACAAAGGCTGCCACCCCCACCGCCCTCATGAATCTCTCCCTCCGGAAAATAGAACCATGCGTCGAGATGTTGCAAACCAGTGGGATCAAGACTGTTGACAGGATCGCCCCTGACATACCCATAGCGATTCAATGTCTGTGGGTCCGTCAAACTGCCCTGGTCTCGGTCCGGGGTCATGAACCTACCGAAGGTGGAGGCATAGTAGCGTTGGTCGGCGGGCCCGACGATTTCAAGGAAGAGATCGCAAACTTAGCACGACGCCTCGAAGTGTTTCCAGAAGGGCTGCCGCGTTCGGATCGCCCGCCCAATATTCGAGAGTAGCCCTGAAAGGACTTCCGCTCAGTCGGAAGTACCAGCTTACGTACTCCTTGAAAGGCGGTATCGCAGCACAGCACTTACCTCTGATCTCTTCAACGAGAAGTTTCTTGTTTCCTACGGCTAAGTCAAGCATGCGACGGCTCTTCACTTCGTTTCGACTGCTGTCGCTTTCTATCCATGCGCCCAACGTCTCCTTCTCCGGACGGTGAACAGCTTTCGCACGCAACAGCGTTATTGCAGCGCCGTCCGAAGGCAAACGCACACCCCGGGCGGCCTTTGCTGGCGGGAAGTTTTCGATCTCGAGATTGTCGAGCGTAGCATCGAGATACCATCCGTGGGGATATTCGACAGTGTAACCATATCTCTTGCTGGTGAATGTCTCAAAGGGGGCTGCGGTTAGCGAGTGGCATGCCAGAGCCGCGATAGTGAGCGCGATGGCAGCCAAGGGCCTCGGCACACCGATTTTGCTCGCTAAAATGGGCATCGTGCGAAGTCCACCTCCTTAGGATTTCCCGCCACCTTCCCACCTCCTAAATTGTCTAGATAAATGGAGTTTAGATTCTTGAGGCCCGTCTCATAGCCGGGACCTTGGTAGACCGGGTAGATAGTGTCAGTTGTATTGCGTCCAGCCGGAAGGTAGCGTGAATCCGTGGCAATGAGATTCACGACATCTGCAATCGCTTGAATCCAATTGTCGTAGGGATTGTCGGCCTTATGCGTTTGCAGGCTCCAAGCGTTGTATGGTCCCCAGTCCTTCGTGTCGATACGGGTGCCGTAAGTGGTCTCTGCCCCAGCGAGGGCCACGATGAATCGATCGTCAATACCATTAAGATCACCAGCTCGAACAATTTGCGGTGCGTACGGGGCTAAAGGTGACCCATACTTGGTGAGGTAAGCAAACAGATAGGCAGTCTCTTGGGCTTCGCAAAGCACTTGGGGGTCGGGCACAGAAGGCGGGGGACCTGGGTCAGGCGGCGGAACGCCAATAATGATGGGTAGGTAAACAGCCCAAAGCGCGAGTGTCCCTGGATCGATGGAGCCGCCTCCTGCGGCGACCAAGTCCTCGATGTACGAAATAGAGATGTCCGGCTGGTACTCCTCTGGCGCAATAAGTGCGAAGCCATTCGGATCTAACGAATTGATTGGGTCATTTGCTACGTAGGCATATCTGTTCCAGTTCTGAGGCGTCTTTGAGCTGACGGCTTGCTGCATCGGGTCCGGGGTCATGAACCGGCCGAACGTACTCGCATAGTAGCGTTGGTCGGCATAGTCGAGGCCGGTGCCCGAGTCGCGCGTGTAGGTCGCGAATTTCACCTGATCGTTGGGCGGATTCCCGCCGCGCTCCTCGCCATAAGGATAATACTTGCCCACCGAGCCGAGGCGATCCTGCACCGCCGGTAAGGTATTGGCGCCCAGGCCTGGGTTGTACTGGCCCACGAGCTTGCCGCCGAAGTACGCCCGCCGCGACACCACCGTGAACGTGATCGCGACCTGAGTCTGGTTGTTGGTCCAGGTCACCTGCGGCGCGAACGTGCCCGCCTGCCGGCCGTCGGCGCCGAACATCGTCACCGTGTCGACGTTGATCACGCCCTGCGCGCAGTTGAACCCCAACGTGCAGGTCCCCTGCCAGATGCGCTTGTTCTGCGCGTCGTAGCCGTACATGATGAGCCCGCTGTTGGCCTGCACGATGCGATTCTCGGCGTCGTAGACAGCGCTACTTGAAAGCTGGTTCCCGTTGGCGTCGTAGCTGTAGCCGACCAGCCGGTTCGTGTTGGGATCGGCCGGCGTGTTCATCGGTTGTGCGCCCACGCGTGCGATGAGGTTGCCGAAGCCGTCGTACGTCATCGTTTGAGACCAGCCATTGCCCGCCGCGGAGATCAGTCGAGTCATGGTGGTCTTCACCCAATGGCCGTTGGTGGTGGCGGTCTTCGAAGGATTCACCCCGTCCACGTAGGTGTAGTTCGTCACCGCGCCGTAGGGGGACGTCGATGAGGTGGGCCGCTCGGTCGCGCCATATCCGATGGAGGCCGAGTCGCCGTTCGGACCGGTGGTGGAGCTCAGGCCGAGGAAGGACGTCCTTGGTAATCCAATCTGAACGATCGTAAAGGATCGGGTGACTGGTTATCACTCTTGCCGTTCAGTGCTTGAGATGCTTACTTTTGTTACACCACTCAAGGCTTCGACAAACTTCGTTGAAACTACCGTGTCTTTCTCCAAGAGGATCAGTAGGTATCGGCCAGGCGCAAACCCACGGAGGACAAATCTGCCGTTCGTGTCAACGGAGTTCTCAACCAATTCCCCACCATAAACCGATACCAGACGTACCCAGCGATTTGCACTCTGCGTCACCACCGGATAAACGGTCCCTCGAATCTCCGGCCTGATCGGCTCATCCACATATGCCAATGCCAGTCCTAGTCGATAGACAAGGCTGGCCTGATAGGCCCCGATACGCTCGTGTCGTTGCAAGAATCCTGCGTGGCGCACTTCAACGTCGTACAGACCATAGGAAAGCGTGAAGAGCACTTCGCCTGAAGAGTCAGACGCCCCGCTGAATCTCTGCTTCGGCCCGACGCTGACGATTGCAACTTGAGCGCTCTCGATCGGCACGCCGAATGTGTCTGTCACGATGAGTTTAAGACGCACGGTTTCAGGCGCATCCGCTGATGGGAGTCTTGGGAGACAAACCGTTAACGCCAGAAGCAGCGCAATTTGGAGTCGCATCAGTAGTTGTTCTTTCCTTTGATGCAGTCCCTCTTCAGCTTGTCGGTGATGTTCGTTGTGTCGTTTGGATCAACCTTCAAGTGGAGTTTGTCCTGAATATCCGTATCGATCAGTCCCAGCGCATGGAGTGCCTCGTGTAGAAGTAGCGCTTCGTTGTAAGTCAGGCTACCACCGATCAAATCGGGGTTAATGAACATTGTGTCGCCGGAAAGTACGGTCCTAGCAACGATCCCCTTCGGATTCCGGCCGAAATAGTTAGAAATTGTCTGTCCGGGACCGAACTCTTTGTCCTGTTCGTTCTGGAATGAGTTACCTGCCGTCGTGTCACCATAAAGCGTCGAAACAGGCAAGTTGGATGTGGTGCCGTCCTTGATATTCAGATCGGCCGCTCGATCAAAAATCTGGTTAATGTTAAGGCCCAATGCAGCAGCATCCTTGCCGCAGTTAACATCGTACCCCGATCTGCTACTCAACTTCTCTTGTGCGCCACTCAACCTGTCGAACGCCTTCTCAAACTTCGTGGGCTTCCGTCCACTAGTCCCGCCGTGCGATCCGCCATCATTTGAATAAAAGTAGCAGAAGGTCCCGTCTTCGTACGTATAACAATCCGGCCAATCCCCCGCATCCTTATCTTCAGTAACTAGTCCACTGTGATCTCGGAAGTTAACTGGATCGCCGAGTACATATGAGTAGCGGTTCCAGCTCTGCGGGTTCGCTGGGCCGCCACTGGCTCTATACGGGTCGGGGGTCATGAATCTTCCGAAGGTGGAGGCATAGTAGCGTTGGTCGGCATAGTCGAGGCCGGTGCCGGAGTCGCGCGTGTAGGTCGCGAATTTCACTTGATCGTTAATCAGCGGCGGCGAGTTCCGCTCCTCGCCATAAGGATAATACTTGCCCACCGATCCGAGACGGTCCTGCACCGCCGACTGCATGTAAGCGCCGTTCCACTGGGCGACGAGCTTGCCGCCGAAGTAGGACCGGCGTGTGGCCACCGTGAACGCGATCGTGACCTGGGTCTGCGTGTTGTTCCAGGGCGCTGACCAGGTGAACGTTCCGATCTGCCGGCCGTCCGCGCTGTACATCGTGATCTTGTCGGTGTCGACGATGCCCTGCGGCGCAGTTCAAGCCCTGCGTGCAGTTGCCTCAGACGAAACGCCATGGGTGCCCAGTCGCCAGAAATACCGGGACGCCAACAGCAGACACAAGCAGAAACTGCCAAAAAAGGTAGGAACCAGGAGGGTCTCCAAGTTCCATCCGAGATCCACTTCGGCGGTTCCAGGTGCCTTGGGGTTGATCCAGATCGTGTGATGCGAACCAACAGCGTATTCTCGAAGAAATTTGTCGCCACGGCTCGGTAGGAATGATTTATATGCCCACGCATCGCTCTCGCGCGAAGCTTTCGAATAGCGAAATTTAATCCTCACCGTTCTAGTGGCGTCGGTGCCAACTCGATGGACATCCAGGCTATCTACCACGGCGGGAACTCGGGGCCATGTTTGAAACACTCTCGCCAATTGAACCACCGCTATAAGGGCCATCGCAGCGAACGCCGCCGCCGCGATCAGCATTACGACGCTTAGTACCTTCGAGATCATTTCATTTCTGCATCCCAGCCTGTTAGTGTCGAGAGATCGGTGGAGCCGATATCGGAGGTGCCGGTATCTGTTGTTGCAAGATCCATGGCGTGTAACCAGTTGCTCGTGCGCAGCCACGGGCTACACTGTCCGCCTTAGCTAGAAGGTCGATGCTGAGAGCCACTCCACCAACAATTGCCGCTCCGGATCCCCATGCTGCGCCTGTGATGAGGCCCTGAATTATGCCCCAAACCGAGACGCCTGGTACTTCAGGATGCTGCATTACGGCTCCCAAGATCCCGGTTGTAAAGCAGCTGGCATAAGCCCAATACTGTGGATCTGAATACCAAGGCAGGGCAGGCGGCGATGGAAAATGAGGTTCTATGTAAAGATATACGACGCCGGTGCTAGGATCTTGCCCGCCGTTTCCCGGATTTTCCGCATTGAAATAGGGATCGGTCACTGGCTGTGGACCGCTTGATTTTGTAACTGTCACGCTATAGCAAGGTGGCTCGTCCTCTGGCGAGCACAGCCCCATTGGATCCGTCTTATTGATCGCGTCTCCTCCAACGTACGAATACGGGTTCCAGTTCCCCGGCAGAGTGAGTGCGTTCGACGACGGTGAGGGATCTACTGTCATGAACCTACCGAAGGTGGAGGCATAGTAGCGTTGGTCGGCGTAGTCGAGACCAGTGCCAGAGTCGCGCGTGTAGGTCGCGAATTTCACTTGATCGTTAATCAGCGGCGGCGAGTTCCGCTCCTCGCCATAAGGATAATACTTCCCCACCGAGCCGAGGCGATCCTGGACGGCCGGTAAGGTATTAGCGCCTAGGCCTGGATTGTACTGGCCGACCAGCTTGCCGCCGAAGTACGCGCGCCGCGACACCACCGTGAACGTGATCGCGACCTGCTGGCTATTGTTGGTCCAGGTCACCTGCGGCGCGAACGTCCCCGCCTGCCGGCCGTCGGCGCCAAACATCGTCACCGTGTCGACGTTGATCACGCCCTGCCCGCAGTTGATCCCCAGCGTGCAGGTCCCCTGCCAGATGCGCTTGTTCTGGGCGTCGTACCCGTACATGATGAGCCCGCTGTTGGCCTGCACGATGCGGTTCTCGGCGTCGTAGGCGGCCGAGTTGGAGAGCTGGTTTCCATTCGCGTCATACGTGTAGCCGGAGAGCCGGTTGGTCGACGCGTTCACCGCCGTGGTCATGGTAGTTGATGCGGCCGAGCCCGTTCCCGTGCGCTGCGTCAGGTTCCCGAACCCGTCGCAAGTTTGCGTCTGCGTCCAGCCGCTGCCCGCCGCGGATATGAGTCGATTGAGCGAGTCATACTGGTACAGCACGGTCTCGGCGCTCAGGTTGTCGGTCACCGAATAAATTTTCCCATTGTTCGCGCCCGCCAGGCTGAACACCTGCACCTCCGCCAGGCTCAGCCAATTAGTACCGCTCAGTTGCACCCGCACGTAGCGGCCTTGCGCTCCCGGAATACTGATCGTCGCGCTCGGATTGGGCTGCGTCGTCTGGTGGCTGCTCCACGTGCCCGGCCGGTTCTGCAGCGTGGCCGGCGTGTCGTTGGGATTGAACGGCGTGTCGGAGACGAACACCCAGTAGTCGCTCAGGCGGTCGCCGCAGCAGTCCGTGCGGTTCCAGACCACGATCGAACTCACCGCCGCTGAATAGCCCAGGTCCACCTGCCACCAGGCGTTGGCATTGTTGTTGGTGTGGGTGACCGAACCATGAGAGAAATTTCCGTCGGTGTTGCCATCCACCGCGCTGGACGCGGCAGTGGACGGGCCGTAACCGCCCAGCGTGCTGCTTTGCGTGGCGGGCTTGTTGACGGCGACATTGGCGTAGCCGGCGCCGGGGAAGTTGTAGGTCTGATTGATTTTCGAGATGGCCCCCACCGCTGCCGTGATGTTGGTCATCTGGAACAAGCTGTTGTAGCTGCGCGTCTCGGTGGCGCCGTAGTAGTTGATGGTCTTCAGCTCGTTGGCCGCCCCGTAGCTCACGTTGTTCACGTAGCCGCCGTCATTCCCCGTCATCCCGCTGAGCCGCGCCATTGCGTCGTAGGTGTAGTTATAGGTCGGAGTGAAGCTGGATGCATCGGTGGGGTAAGTGATCTGGTAGGGCTTGCCTTCGTTGTCGTAGGCGTAAACCATGTTGAGATCGCCCTGGCCGGGCTGCGAGAGCCACTGGTGCAGAGCGTTCTCGTACGGATTGGTCTTGGTCACGCGCAGCCGCTTGCCAGTCACCGCGCCCGCCGGGTGGTAGCTGAACATGTCGGTGAACATAGTGGTGGAGTCGTGGTCGCCGGGGAAGGTCTGATAGGTGATGGCCGGGTACTTGATCTCGGCCAGGCGGCCGACGGTGTGTTGCGAGTAGCTCGGGTCGTCCGGGTTGGCGTCGTAGACGTTGGTGCGCAGGACGTTGCCGCCCACGCTGACCTGCGTTGTGTACCGGGTACCGAAGGTATCGCTGCCGGCCCAATGCTATCTTGGTAGCACGGCTGGGCCGAGCCATGGACTACAACCAGATCATTTCCATCGAACCGGGAAAGATGGGCGGCAAGCCTTGCATCCGAGGTCTTCGCATTACAGTCTACGACGTTCTCGACTATCTTGCCTCGGGGATGACCGAAGATGAGATTCTGCACGACTTCCCTGACCTGACCCGGGAAGATCTGCTCGCTTGCCTGGCGTTCGCTGCTGACCGTGAGCGTAAGCTCGCCGGCGCTCCCAGGTGAAGCTGCTCTTCGACGAGAACCTTTCGCCGGTTCTTCCGGTGGCACTCTCGGACTGCTTCGGGGAGTCCCTGCATGTTCGCGACGTTGGCCTGGTGTCCGCTTCCGACGCAGAGGTTTGGGAATACGCAGCGCGCCAGCAGCTCGCGATCGTGACCAAGGATTCGGACTTCCGACAACGGAGCTTCTTACGAGGCCATCCTCCGAAGGTCATATGGATCGCGCTAGGCAACTGCTCCACGAAGATGGTTGAGATCGCCCTGCGACAAGGGCTGGCCGAGGTCGGTGAGTTTCTGGCTGACCGCCTGAAGTCGTTTCTGGTACTGTCCCGCTGAAGCTCAGTTCATCGACTCGCAGGGATCAAACACCGTCTCGCCGTTCATTGGATTAGTCCTCGCCTGCGCAAGGAGCGCGGCTACACCCAGACCGAGCTGGCCGAAAAGGTCGGCATCATCCAGACCATCGTCTCGGCCATCGAGACGAAGCAGTGAGCGATTAGAAGGCCTTGATGTTCGCTGCAGACTGGGAGAGGGATCCATCGTAACAGTTCATTTGAGCGGTGCTTGCCTTTGTTCTACGCTTTCGGGACTGGATCCTCCGGTGGCGTCGCCCGTTGCCAAGTTAACTCGAAAGGCAGGGCGAATCGTGGTCGTTGGGTTCCAACCTTCTCCTTCGATATACTCAGGGCCTATCTGGGAAATCAAGATGCCGTCCCATGAGAGGTCTCTCGTCCGCCAAATTAGTCCGTCTTTTCCCAGGGCTCCAATACGAATATGGTCGGCCAACACGATGATGCCCTTTTCCGGCAATGGCTGGAGATAAGTAACTGGTACGATAGGAACCTCGCTCCATTTCTCCGGCTGGCGTACATTTACTAAGTAAGCGGCTCCTTTCGACACTACACATAAGCTATCCCTACTAGGTGTGCTCGTAATAGCCGTGATACTTCCTCCGAAGCCTCCGAAGGCAAAAACGCCAATCCACTCATCTGCGTTGTGGGGGACGATTGCTAAGAGGAGGCCATCTCGGCCCCCGCGGTCAGAGGCCCCCGGATAGTATAGAACTCGCGCTTTAGAGGAAGGTAATTCGCCGAGGACCTCGGCCTCGTAGTTGCGTTCAAAGGCTGATAGGTGATCCTGGATCATGGGTTGGGCCTAAAGAACCAGTGCGTAATCGTGTTGCTTGCGTCTTTACCGAATTCAAACGTCCCGTTGTACCAAGTGCCGTTGGGCGACAAGTAGGAGCCGCTGATATTGAGTTGAGTGTAGATGGACCCGTCAGCACTTACGCTTGTTG
The DNA here is from genome assembly GCA_963792065.1 of Terriglobia bacterium. Classification (GTDB taxonomy): domain Bacteria; phylum Acidobacteriota; class Terriglobia; order Bryobacterales; family Bryobacteraceae; genus Palsa-89. The sequence goes on along the minus strand of CAWBUU010000001.1, from coordinate 1,420,972 downwards.
TAATTGTCCCAGCGTCCTCGAAGGCCGTTACAGAACTCGGAAAGGCATGAAAGCCACCGCCGTCGAATAGGTCTTTTGCCATCTTCTTGAGAACGGACTCAGACACAGTCGTATTTTCAAAGAAGCTGCCCCCGGTAGTCGCAACCTCGGAAGCCACGATGGCATCTACCAGCCCTCCGATAGCCAGTCCGGCGTACGTTGAGAGCCCGATCAAGGCTGCTTCACGAAGTTGCGTCTGAAGAGCCTGATCAACCATGGCCATTATCTGCAGCCCCGTTGGCGAAAGGGGAACATCGCAGCCGTATGCGAACTGGACTTGGCCATGTGGGCAAGGGTTGATACTCCCGATCGCGTCTTGATACTGATTCATCGTGTTGCAGAAGATATCGTTGCAACCGCCCTGGCCACCAAGGAGTACGAACGGGGGAACGTTCATTCCTGTGTCGGACCAGATGACCCCACCGGTATCGCCATCTACGGTTACGCTGTCGTAGCAGTATCCTCCGATCCCTCCGCCTGGCGTACAAGTGGTCAAACCCCATGGATCGTTGAAGCTTACCGGATCGTCGCTGACATAGGCGTAGCGATTCCAACTGAGAGGATTTGCAGGATTCTTGCCCTTCTCTGTTGCCTTGTACGGGTCCGGAGTCATGAAGCGGCCGAAGGTGGAAGCATAGTAGCGTTGGTCGGCGTAATCCAGGCCGGTGCCGGAGTCGCGCGTGTAGGTCGCGAATTTCACTTGATCGTTAATCAGCGGCGGCGAGTTCCGCTCCTCGCCATAAGGATAATACTTGCCCACCGAGCCCAGGCGGTCCTGCACGGCCGACTGCATGTAGGAGCCGTTGAACTGGCCCACCAGCTTGCCGCCGAAGTACGCCCGCCGCGACACCACCACGAACGTGATCGCGACCTGCGTCTGGTTGTTCGTCCAAGTCACCTGCGGCGCGAATGTCCCCGCCTGCCGGCCGTCCGCGCCGAACATCGTGACCGTGTCGACGTTGATCACACCCTGCGCGCAGTTGATCCCCAGCGTGCAGGTGCCCTGCCAGATGCGCTTGTTCTGCGCGTCGTAGCCGTACATGATCAGCCCGCCGTTGGCCTGCGCGATGCGGTTCTCGGCGTCGTAGGTGGCCGAGTTGGAAAGTTGATTGCCGTTGGCGTCGTACGAGTAGCCGGTCAACCGGTTCGTGTTGGGATCCGCCGCCGTGTTCATGGGCTGCGCGCCCGCGCGTGCGATGAGGTTGCCGAAGCCATCGTACGTCATCGTTTGAGACCAGCCGCTGCCCGCCGCGGAGATAAGGCGGTTCAGTGAGTCGTACTGGTACGTGATGGTCTCGGCGCTGATGTTGTCGGTCATCGAAGTAATCTTACCGTTGTTCGAGCCGGTAGGATAGTTGTAGGTGACGTTGATCCCACCGCCACCCTGCACGGTCGCGGTGATGTTGGTCATCTGCAGGGTCACGTTGTTGTAGCTGCGGGTTTCCGTGGCGCCGTAGTAGTTGATCGAAAGCAACTGGTTCGCCGCGCCGTAGGAAACGTTACCCGCCGCCGTGCCGTTGTTGTCGGTCATGCCGGTTAGACGCGACATGGCGTCGTAGGTGTAGTTGTACGTCGGCGTGAAGGGACCTGATTCCGTCGGATAGGTGATCTGGGTTGGCTTGCCTTCGTTGTCGTAGGCGTAAGTCATGTTCAGATCGCCCTGGCCGGGCTGGGAGTGCCACTGGCCGCCTGAAAAATAGGGATTCGTCTTGGCCACGCGCAGCCGCTTGCCCACCACCGCTCCAGCTTGATGGTAGCTGAACATGTCGGTGAACATGGTGGTGGAATCGTGCGCGCCGGGCGAGGTCTGGTAGGTGATGGCGGGGTACTTGATTTCGGCCAGCCGGCCGAGGGCGTATTGCGAGTAGCTTGGATCGTCGGTGTTGTAGTCGTAAACGTAGGTCCGCAGAACGTTGCCGCCCACGCTCACCTGGGTGAGGCGCTTGTAGCCGTCGTAAGTGTAGCTGAATCACGGTCTGCTGAATGTAATCACACATGCCAGGGCCGTTACGAACGCTCCCATCTCGAAGCCCCACAGGATGTACATCCTTCGACGTAGGGAACTCAGCGGGTATAACTTCCGGTGCAGCTTGATAACCTGGCCGCGGAGAAGGCTTATGCCGACGCTCGGGATCTGCGAGCGCTCACATAAAGCAGAGTTCACCTCTCTGCGCATCTGCCGAAAGACCCAAATCATTCGCAGTTGGAATCCAAATGCCGCTAGGAACAGGGTACTTGCCACTAGAAGCCTCAGAATTGTCATCTGCATGATTGCTGGACGCTGCTGAAGATCTGATCGAGTGGATTAGTCAGCGCGATCGCTGGGCCGGTTAGGAAGCTGCCGAGCGGAATCTTAAGGATCGTGTTCTGGCCGACGATACTGAAACCTCCAGTCAGGTCAACCAACCCGACCGAGACCCCAATCTCTACGGCAGTAGCAACTAGCGGTTTAAGGTCTGCTGGGTTTCCGCTTATCCCACCACTATTCGATGTGACCGAGGCTCCAACGCCGAAAGGAATTTCACCCGAGATCGTTGTGTTGCCTCCGTTTGTATAGTTAGGCACCGAATCGCCTTGACCAAAAACGAACCCAGTACTAATCCCGATTTGAGCTGCGGCGCCCGTTGTCCCTAATCCTCCAGAGAGAACAAGAAATGCGTCACCCGTGTGATAGTCGAAGACGATCTCCCCTGATCCGGCAACTCCTGCGAGAACCCCGAGCGCTCCATTGAGACCCACAGCTCGCCCGTCCGGAGCCGCGTCGCAAATATTCTGTTTGATTTCTTTGGCAATCTGCCCGGGATCGATAGCGCCAATTGCGTTCGCAATTGCAGTTTTCGTTTGCTCAATGAATCCAGGATCGCCCGGGATACTGATCCCATCGTGCCCCACAAGGAAGCTAGACGGGAGGTAACCGCTGCAGTCGTAAATGTCAACCGTGATGACACCGCCCTTGTCCACGGTCTGTGACAAGCACGTGACCAAGCCGGTCGGATCTAGCAGGTTTGTTGGATCTGAGTGCGAGTAGGAATATCGATTCAAGCTTTGGGGATCACCGACATCGCCTCCAATCAGATCCGGCGTCATAAATCGCCCAAACGTACTCGCATAGTAGCGTTGGTCGGCATAATCCAGGCCCGTGCCGGAGTCGCGCGTGTAGGTTGCGAATTTCACTGTGTCGCTGGGCGGATTCCCGCCGCCGCGGTCCTCGCCATAAGGATAATACTTGCCCACCGAGCCGAGGCGGTCCTGCACCGCCGGTAAGGTATTGGCGCCCAGGCCTGGGTTGTACTGGCCCACGAGCTTTCCGCCGAAGTACGCCCGCCGCGACACCACCACGAACGTGATCGCAACCTGCTGGCTGTTGTTGGTCCAGGTCACCTGCGGCGCGAACGTGCCCGCTTGCCGGCCGTCGGCCCCGAACATGGTCACCGTGTCGACGTTGATCACGCCCTGCCCGCAGTTGATCCCCAGCGTACAGGTCCCCTGCCAGATGCGCTTGTTCTGCGCGTCGTAGCTGTACATGATGAGCCCGCTGTTGGCTTGCACGATGCGGTTCTCGGCGTCGTAGGTGGCCGAGTTGGAGAGCTGGTTGCCGTTGGCGTCGTAAGCGTAGCCCGACAGCCGGTTGGTCGACGCGTTCACCGCCGTGGTCATGGTAGTTCCCGAAGCCGAGCCGGTGCCGGTCCGCTGCGTCAGGTTCCCGAACCCGTCGTACGTTTGCGTCTGGGTCCAGCCGCTGCCCGCCGCCGAGATCAGCCGGTTCAGCAAGTCGTACTGGTAGAGCACGGTCTCGGCGCTCAGGTTGTCGGCCCCTATGCGACCCGTTCCTTCAGCGCGGCCAGAACGCAATTCTTAGCCAGGGGCAGACGACATGGCCCATAACAAACCTTCCAAGATAGCTCCTGCAAAAAGCGAGAACCCCACAATCCGAGTTACTCTGGCGTACTTTGGAACCCAACTTTCTGGATAAAGGGACTGATAGGCTCGGCGCATGTCAGGACCAAACGTCCATATTGATGTATTGGGAAGTCTCGTCCTCATTGTTACTCGAACTATGATAATTATCATGCACACGCCGGAGAAGGCCATAAGTGCCATCGCGGTTGTCACGGACATGAAGAATACAATTCGAAGGAAGTTAGTCACACGTCGTTCGTTTTACTCCATAGATAGGCACATCAAGGGGAAACAGGAAGGCGTTGGCGGAACTGCTGATATTGCCTATGTCTTGTACGAAGAAAGTTCCGCTACCGCCCACACCTCCCTGCGGGATCTCAGCGATTGATGCGAGGCTGATTGATATTCCGGCAACAAGAACGAATCCCTTAGACAAGTCGACTGACACATTGCCAAAGGACGGTGCATTCGCACCAGCTGCGATCGTAGCTCCGAATGGACCAATGACTGGTTCCGTCGCTTGTGCAGTCGTATTTATGCCCGCGATTTGATTGTTGTCGGGTCCGATGTTCCAGGCGTATCCTCCGGTCACGGAGATTCCTCCTCCAGTCCCGATTCCAACATCCTCGAACGACACCGCTCCAGAAAGGCTGATTTCGCCACTGCGGCAATTGATGATTAGGCTAAAGCTAATGCCTGCCGGATCGATTACTCCGGCGTCGAATCCGACCGTGATGACCCGAGCATCTGGCAAGGAGTTGCAAAGGCCTTTCCGAATATCTTTTGCCATCTGCACCGGATCGAGCGCGCCAATTGCATTCTGGATCTGAACCGCCGTGTTGTAAAGGAACCCGTCCGGCGGAAAACCGCCGATTATCGTCGGAGGCGGAAGAAAACCAATGCAATCGTATACGTCGGCTGTGAACACCGCGCCACTTTGCGAGATCTGACCCCCACATGGCACGAGTCCTGTTGGATCCAGTAGGTTTATCGGGTCTGACACGGTATAAGAGTACCTGTTCCACGTCGACGGATCTTGAGCACTTCCGCTCAGCGGGTCCGGGGTCATGAATCTCCCGAAGGTGGAGGCATAGTAGCGTTGGTCGGCGTAGTCCAGGCCGGTGCCTGAGTCGCGCGTGTAAGTCGCAAATTTCACCGTGTCGTTCGGCGGATTCCCGGTCCGGTCCTCGCCATAAGGATAATACTTGCCCACCGAGCCGAGGCGGTCCTGCACTGCCGACTGCATGTAGGAGCCGTTCCACTGCGCGACAAGTTTGCCGCCGAAGTACGCCCGCCGCGAGACCACCACGAACGTGATCGCGACCTGCTGGCTGTTGTTGGTCCAGGTCACCTGCGGCGAAAACGTGCCCGCCTGCCGGCCGTCGGCGCCGAACATGGTCACCGTGTCGACGTTGATGACACCTTGCGCGCAGTTGAAGCCCAGCGTGCAGGTGCCCTGCCAGATGCGCTTGTTCTGCGCGTCGTAGCCGTACATGATGAGCCCGCTGTTGGCTTGCACGATGCGGTTCTCGGCGTCGTAGGTGGCCGAGTTGGAGAGCTGGTTGCCGTTGGCGTCGTAAGAGTAGCCGGTCAACCGGTTTGTATTCGGATCGGCCGGCGTGTTCATCTGCTGTGCGCCCGCGCGTGCGATGAGATTGCCGAAGCCGTCGTATGTCATCGTTTGAGACCAGCCATTGCCCGCCGCGGAAATGAGCCGGTTGAGCGAGTCGTACTGGTAGGCGATGGTCTCGCCGTCGATCACCTGCGAACTGATCTTGCCATTGTTAGCGCCCGTCGGAGGTGAACCGGCGCAATGGGAAGCTGTGCCTGAATGCGGCGCTAGTGGCCGCGAACAACGGCAGGAGCTAGTCTGGTCTTGATCAAAAGCTTTGCAGGAGCATAGCCTCCTGGCCCAAAGCCCAGGGTTCGCAAATAGCTACCTTGGGGGAGATTTGGGTTGACGCGATTTTCCAAGTGAAGATAGGTTCGAAACATACCCACAATGGTCTCGAACAGGCGATCCTTTTTCGGGTCAAAACCGAGTTGATTGACGATCGAGTTCACCCGTTTCTCCGCAGCCCAATCGACATCGAAATCTGCATGATCTGTGGAATCCTGGGATGCTTTATTGGGGTACTCAAGATATATCGTGTTGGGCCATGATACGCCATTTGTGACCAGCCTGTTCTTACAGTCTGAATCCGCACTTAGCCACAGACCGTGTGGCTCTACTCTTAGCTCACCCCGAACGGCCACGATACGATCAGCGTACTGTTCTCGGTGGGCCACTAGTTCACATACGGTAAGCGGGTTCTTTGGTCCCGCGGTGGGTTGGCCAGAAAGTATATGTAAGCCTAAAGCTGCCAGCAGGACCAACCTCATAGCCCACAGTCCTTTTTGATTTTATTCGTATTTCCTTCGCTCAGAGCAAGATTCTGAGCGGGCGTATTCGCCGGGTCGTTATCCGGAACGATTGCTGAGGTGCCGGGACCAAAGAGATCCCAATAGGCATGGCCAAGTTCGTGAAGAACAGTAACCATTTGATCTTTGGCGCTACCCGTTACAAATGAACCAGCTATGTCGTTAAGCTGTATCTGAACGAAGGACCAGACCAATATGCTGGCATCATTCCCGATCGAGATTGATTTGGTCGGTCCCACGGGCGATGTCGTTGCGCTTGTAACCGTCTTGACGTTTGGACCAGAGGAGCTCGATGGAATTGGGCCATACGTGAACGAGTTTGAGATCTGAAGCAAGACGGTTATCGGATCTTGTGATTTGTTACCTGCAGCACCCGTAAGCCCAAAATCCGCAGCACAGTTTTCATTGTTCTTGAGCAGTTCGATAGCGTTCAGGACTGCCTTCGTCTTTCTTTGGTCCAGGGTCGAGTCCGATACTCTTATTGGAACCGCGCGGAGTTGGAACAAGAGCATCAGCTGTTGCATGCTGGAATCTCCGGCCTGAGCTGCGAGGGCATTATACGCCGCCAGATCCACACCGTCCGATCCGCCGCAAACCGTTACACTGGTGTTGGTGTCGCCCGATTGATCGCAAGTACCGTTCGGGTCATATCGGTTGACCGGATCGCTTCTGGTGTAGGCGTACCGATTCCAGCTTCCGGGGTCCAGTGGACCTGCACTGCTGTGTGCCGGGTCCGGGGTCATGAACCTGCCGAAGGTGGAGGCATAGTAGCGTTGGTCGGCGTAGTCGAGACCCGTGCCTGAGTCGCGCGTGTAGGTCGCGAATTTCACCTGATCGTTCGCCAGCGGCGGCGAGTTGCGCTCCTCGCCATAAGGATAATACTTGCCCAGCGAGCCGAGGCGGTCCTGCACGGCCGGTAAGGTATTAGCGCCCAGGCCTGGGTTGTACTGGCCGACCAGCTTGCCGCCGAAGTACGCCCGCCGCGACACCACCACGAACGTGATCGCGACCTGCTGGCTGTTGTTGGTCCAGGTCACCTGCGGCGCGAACGTGCCCGCCTGCCGGCCGTCGGCGCCGAACATGGTCACCGTGTCGACATTGATCACGCCTTGCCCGCAGTTGATCCCCAGCGTGCAGGTGCCCTGCCAGATGCGCTTGTTCTGCGCGTCGTAGCCGTACATGATGAGCCCGCTGTTGGCCTGCACGATGCGGTTCTCGGCGTCGTAGGTAGCCGAGTTGGAGAGCTGGTTGCCGTTGGCGTCGTAGGAGTAGGCCGAGAGCCGGTTGGTCGACGCGTTCACCGCCGTGGTCATGGTAGTTCCCGAAGCCGTGCCGGTCCCGGTTCGCTGCGTCAGGTTGCCGAAGCCGTCGTAGGTCTGAGTCTGGGTCCAGCCATTCCCGGCTGCGGATATGAGACGGTTCAGCGAGTCGTATTGATACGTCACCGTCTCGCCGCTCAACACGTCCGTCATCGAACTGATCTTGCCGTTGTTCGCGCCGCCCGGGAAGTTGTAGTTGACGTTGACGCCCGTGCCGCCCTGCACCGTGGTGGTGATGTTGGTCATCTGCAGCAGCGAGTTGTAACTGCGCGTCTCCGTCGCGCCGTAGTAGTTGATCGAGAGTAACTGATTCGCCGACCCATAGCTGACGTTGGTGACGCCCGCGCCGCCATCGTTCGCGGTCATGCCGCTGAGCCGCGCCATCGCGTCGTAGGTGTAGTTGTAGGTGGGGGTGTTGGCCGACGCGTCGGTCGGGTAGGTGATCTGGTAGGGCTTGCCTTCGTTGTCGTAGGCGTAAGTCATGTTCAGGTCGCCCTGGCCGGGCTGGGAGTGCCACTGGCCGCCTGAAAAATAGGGATTCGTCTTCGCCACGCGGAGTCGCTTGCCCACTACCGCTCCTGCCTGATGGTAGCTGAACATGTCGGTGAAGGTGGTAGTGGAGTTCTGGGCGCCGGGCGAAGTCTGGTAAGTGATGGCCGGATACTTGATCTCGGCCAGGCGGCCGGCGGTGTACTGCGAGTAGTTGGGGTCGTCCAGGTTGCCGTCGTACACGTAGGTGCGCAGGACGTTGCCGCCCACGCTGACCTGCGTCAGGCGCTTGTAGCCGTCGTAGGTGTAGCTGAATACCTGGCCCTTTTGGTCGGTCTTGGTGGCCAGGGTCATGTCGCTGTTGTAAGCGTAATTGACCGTACCGTTCTCGGGATTCGTGGCGCTCAGCAGCAGTGCGCCGACCGTGTTGCCGTTGTTGTAGGTGAACGTTCGGGTCTGCGTGGTTCCGTTGCGCGGCATCGACACATTGATCAGGTGGTTCAGGATGTCGTACAGGTAGGTCGTGCTCACCGTCCCGAGCGAAGGATCGGGTTCCTGGACCTGGATCAGATTGCCAAGGGCGTCCATGGTGAACCTCTTCCATTTTCCCGCAGGATCGTTGACCGTAACGGCGTTGCCGGCATAGGCGTAGGTTGTCGTACTTCCGTCGGCCGCAACCACGCTGGTGGTGCGGCCGAGGCCGTCGTAGTTGTAAGTGGTCCAGTTGACTTGGCCGCCGGGCGCATGCGGGAGCGAGGTTCGCTTCATTTTGCCGATGGGCGAGCAGCCGCACGGGGTATACTCGGTGTCCACCACGGTGACCGTGGTTCCGCCGTTGCCCGATTCCGCTTTGGTGGGACGGCCGAAGCCGTCCATGGTGGTTTTCACCCAGTGGCCGTTGGTGGTGGCGGTCTTGGATTGCGGAATGCTGTCGAAGTAAGTATAGTTGGTCACTGCGCCATACGGCGACGTGGACGAGGTCGGCCGCTCGGTTCCGCCGTACGCGATGGATGCCGTGTCGCCGTTGGGGCCGATGGACGAGCTCAGGCCGAAGAAGGACGTCCAGTTCATGGATGACGACAGCGCGTTGGTGGTGATTTGCGAAGGCGCGGCCCAGTTGGTGGACGAGTTGGTGCTGACAGTGGTCGGGACCCCGTTGTTGGTTACGGTGGTGACGTTGCCGCCGATGTCGTAACCGGCCGACCTGGTTCCGCCCGGCGAGACGCTGCTGGTCACGTTGCCCCGGTAGAGGAAACCGGAGCCGTAGTTCGAATCGTGCATGGTGATATTGGGCACGTCGAAGGGGGCAACTTGGTCGTAGCTGTTTTGGACCAGCGTCGTGGTCTTGGTTCCGTCGGTGACGGCGCTGGAGACAAGGCGGTTGAAGATGTGGCGGGAGGTATAGTTTGACGAGTTCAGGTAGGTGTTGGTGTAGGTGCGAGCCAAGCTGCCCGGCGTATAGCTCGCTCCCGGCGACCCATAGTTGTACACCTGCATCTGTGTGAGATTGCCGTACTGATCAAGCGTCTGGGTGGTCTGCTTCCAGACCTCCGATGCGGTGTTGACCCCATCTCCGGCAAGAACGGTGGAAATATAGCGGTTGCCTGAGGAATTGGCGGACCAGCCGTAGAGGTCCATGTGCTGGTCAAGCTGAGTACCTATGTCCGGGAAGCCACGGTAGGAGTATACGAGCCCGTAGTTAAGCTGGTTGGAGTCTGTCTGAATGTAGTACGCCTTTGCACCTGGCCATGCTGCATCGTAGACAATCGTTTGGGTATGGAACGAGTAGGCGGAATCGTTAGGATGGTAGACCTGGTAGGTGAGTTCTGTACCACCGGATGCCATCAGGAGGTAGCGGTATTGCACCTCCCTTTGCGTGCGGGAGCCTACGAAGCTGCCGTTGCCGTAGGCCCACCGGATGTGTCCCCCTCCGGGCGTCGTCATCTGGGTCATCTCGCCCGCGCCGGAACCGCCGCTCGTGTTCTGACAGTTCGCTGACGCGCCGCCATCATAAGCGAACGTAGTGGAACCGGGGATCGTCACGGAGTTGGCACAGTCCAGCATCGTGTACGTGCCGTAGCTGGCGCCGCCGCCGAAAGGCGTCGTGAGGGTGTAGTTCGAAATGTAACCGAATGTGTAGTTTTCGGAAGTGCCGACGGTGTTGGCGATCTGGGACAGGTGGGGTATCGGGTCGTTGTTGTAGGTGAAGGTGTAAGTGGCCTGGCCGGCTTTCCGGACATCGGCGATGGTGTCTATCCGCGAGCTGGAGTTGTTCCACGTAACGCCGACGCCATTCTTGTAAGCGATCGTAAATTGGTTGCCGTTGGTATCTTCCATGAGAGTCGGATACATGGTGCCGGCGTCTTGTTCGCCACCTGCCGACAATGAACCCATGACCCAGAAGCTGCCGTCCTTGAAGTACAGACGTCCCGCGTTGGAATCGTAATACACGTAGATCGATTCTTTGGAGATCCACACTCCGGCGTTGTTCTGGTCCAGGCGGTACTCGGCCCCGCTGGAATCGATGAATACGTAGTGATGCACCGTCCAGTAATCCTGATAGACGGGTGTCAGCGACCCGGCCAGGAACTTCCAGCCGTAGCCATATCCCAGATCGCGGCCGAGTTGCCATGTCCCGCCGGGATCCTGCCGCCAGTTTTGCGAATTGTAGCTGAGGGCGAAGCCGACGCCCCAGCCGCCGCGCGCCATGCCTTTGAGCAGGGGGATGGTGTAGTTGAGATTGGCCGAGCGCATGTCGATCTGCTCGCCGGCGCCGCCCCAATACGTCCCCAAGGATCGCACGCCAACCTGGCGCGGATCGAAAGAATTGGACGGCGGCGTCTGAACGGTGACCGTCGTCAGGGTCGAGTTGTAGTGATAGTCGACCGCTTGGAGCCAATAGGTGTAGGTTGAACTTGCTGCGACCGTCCAATCGGTAAACTCCGGTGCGGTGGTGAAACCCATCCAGTTACCGTCGCGCCAGAACTGATAGAAGGCGACTCCGATACCATTAGCGTCGTCAACTGAACCGGGAAACTGAAAATCCACGTGGTTGGGGTAGGATCCAGTGCCCACTTGCTGGGCGCTGATCGGATTCGGAGCCACGGTATCGAAGTGACCGATGTCAATTGCGGAGATACCGTTGCCGGACGGCGCCGAGGAGACGCCGACGCCGGGTTGGCCGGTGAGGATCGGGCTGCCGTCGCCCCATCCCCAGGAGGTCATGAACTTGTTGTCGATGTAAACCGCGATGACGTTGGCCTGGAGCATCACGGAGCGCACCACCATCCCGTTGCGGCACGACACTCCCGCGCTAAATACTTGACTGAGCTGGTTCACGCCGGTCTGTTTGAAAATGTTGAGGGTCGCCGAGCAGGCATTCCCAACCAGCGTGGGATTCGCGATCTGAACCGCGTAGAAGACCCCGTTGTTCCCGTTCGCCAGCAGCGCGCTGCCGTCGGCGCGGAGGTAGGTGTTGTAATTGCCACCCGATGAAAGGAGCGTGAGCGTGGCGCGAACTTCGTAGCTGTTGCTGGGGACAGGAATCGAGCCGCCGAACCAGATCAACGCGCCTCCAATGGCGCTCGAGGACGTGTACATGTTGGTGGATCCGCTGCCGGTTCCGTTGACGGCCCACTGGTTGGCGCTGTAGGGATTGAGCAGATTCGCGTAGTCGTAGGTGTAGGCGCCAAAGAGCGGGGCTACGCAGGCAAAGGCGGCTAGCGACAGAGGTGCGATCTTCATGGCACCCTCACGTCGAACTTGCTGATATCGATGTCCTTTTTGTACTGCTTCAGAGCCGTTTCAATGTCTTGTTTCTGGTCCGCGCTTGGCGTGAAGGCCTTCACGTTCGATGCCGGGACCTTCGCGTCGTCCAGTATGCCCCTCAGCGACGCCTTGTCGCGGGCAACGAACTGCACGATCGCGAATTTGCCGTCGTCGCTCGGCACCCAGGTGAAGCCGACGATCCCGGTCCTCGATGTTGCACTGATTTCCCCAGGCGCAGGAGCATGTAGCGGTCGCCTGGGATCTTCCACGGTTCCCTTTCCGACCAGCGGCACCACCGCGATCACGCGCTCATACATGTTTCGCGGATCTACGCGCGGCTGCGCCAACGCGGCGCTGGCGCATGTCAGCAGACACACTACGACTCCGGCAGCTCTGCGAGCAATCATGACAGTCCTCAACCTTTCGGCAAGTCGGGGGAGAAAGGGAACCGAACCTCGCGCTCCGAGACACAAAACCGCGCGAGGCTTACTCAATCCCGCAGGGCGGCGGTCTTCGAAACGCCTGGTCAGCAACCCTTATTGGCTTGCTTAGTTTTTTATCCTAAGGCGTTTTTTAGAATTGTCAAGAATAAAAATGAGAGATTGTTCAGACTGGGCGAACCGTGAGCGATTCAACACACGTTTTGATTGCGAATGTGTGAACACTATCCAAAGAGCTCCACTTGGCGGCGTTGGAAGCGCGCTCGGGCCTACAATTCGGTCGCGAACCGCGTCTCGGTTCCGGTCCACGCGCGCCAGGTCGGATACTCGGTGGGCGGCAGAATCTGGATGTGCGGCTTGAGCACGATCAGGGTCTGGCCGTCGTCGTGAGTGGTTTTGTTTTCGCGCAGGAACGGAACCAGGCTGAGCAGCGGAATTCCGGTAATCGTGCGCGCCTCCGACGACGACATCAAGCCCGCCAGCACGGCCCATTCGCCGTTCTGGAGCCGGACCTTGGATTCGTACTTCTTGTTCGAAATCACGGGAATTCCGTTGATCGCCACGGCGCCCAGCAATTTGAACTCGGCGCTCACATCCAGGGTTACGTCGTCGGTGCCATGCACCTGCGGCGTCACTTTCAACAACAGGCCGAGGTCCTCGAAGGTGAACGTCGGCGGCGGGATGTACACCTGGCCCCCGCCCGACGTGTCGCCGATGTACGTGTTGTTCACCAGCGGATATTTGTCGCCAACGTGCAGCGTCGCCGGCAATCCATCCATCGCCACCACTTGGGTGTCGAGCAAGGTCGCCGAATTCGATTTCGACGCCGTCGCGAACAGGCGCGCGCTGGTCACGCCCAGGCCCAGCAGGCTCGCGCCCCCGCCGAAGCCGAGAAAATTCGTAAAGCCTTGGGGAATCACGTGCATCAGGTTCGACTTATTGGTAAAGGCAACCAGCGGAAACGCGGTCTGCAGCGATAGCCCGTAGCTCAGCGACGAAGTCGACGCAGTGGTCAAAATCTGGATCTCGACCGCCACCTGCGCGCGCGGCCGCATCAGGTCTTCGAGAATTTTCTGCGCCAGCCGCACCTTGGTCACGCGGTCGCGCACCAGGATCAGCCTTCGCTGATTGTCCACCATCATGCGCTGGATATCCAGCGCGCCGCGCACGCCGGTCACGATCTCCTGCAATTCCTGAACGGTTTCGGTCTCGGTAAAAGGAATCACCAGCGTCGCTGTTCGCTCGAATTCCGTGCGCTTTTGGGGATTATCGTTGGCGATCAGGATCAGTTTGTCGCTCACCGGCACCAGGAACGAATCGGTGGCGGCTTCCAGCCCGCGCAGCGCCACGCGGTAGTCGGCGTCATTGAGTTCGAATCGCAACGGGCGCGTCGGCTGATAGGCATCGTCGTACACCACCTTAAGGTTCAGCGTGGAAGCCATCTGCTGCCAGAGCGATTTCGAATCGCCGCGCAGATCATAGTCGCGCCGGCCCGCCGCGGCCTTCAATTCGGCTGGTGGGAGCGGACGCCGGGCTTCGTCGAGATCGTGCGCCGAGATGGTTCCGAAGATGGTCCGATCCAGTGTGGTCTTCGGTGGCTCGGCCGGCTTGTCGCGCGGAAGACCGAGGATGCTGGCGGCCGGACGCAGTGCCTGCATGCGCTCCAGGTAGGTAAGATTCTTGGGGTCGGCCGCCGCCGCTTCCGAATAGAGCAAATAGGCGCGCACTACCTCGCCGGCACGTTCGGCCTTGTGCGCCTGTTCGAACAGTTGCTCGGCCGTGGCGCCCCACAGCGAGAGGCCAGACGCCGCCAGCGCCCACGCGAGGAGACACACTTTTGCCCGATTTACCACTTAGAACCTATGACGAGGGCAACCAACTTAGTGTGCATAAAGAATTCGCCTGAGGCTGCCGAACAGATGGAAGAGGATACGCGTACCGCATGGCTGCCACTTTGACGTCCACCCGCCCAGCCTTCAGCCCGACCGCGCCGCAAACCTTTGAGGAATTGGGCATTCCCCAATCCCTGGTTTTGGACCTGGTGCTGCGCCGCATGCTGCTGGAGGGCTTCAGCAATCTTCAGAATCTGAGCGGCTCGCTGCGCTTGTCTGTCCCCATCCTCAACGTGGTCTTCAACCACATGCGCCAGCAGCAACTGGTGGAAATCAAGGGGATGATCGGCAACGACTATCACTTCACGCTTTCGCAGTCCGGAAAGCTGCTGGCCAGCGAGCGCTTCCAGATCGCCCAGTACGCCGGCGCCGCCCCGGTGTCGCTGAAGGACTATCACGCGGCGACGAAGGCCCAGTCGGCCAACGTTAGAGTGGATCGCAAGATGCTTCGGTCGGCCTTCTCGGATCTGGTGGTCTCAGACAACCTGCTGGACCAGTTGGGTCCGGCTCTGATTTCCCAGAACTCTATCTTTATATATGGGCCCACCGGAAACGGAAAAACCAGTCTGGCGGAACGCATGCTGCGGGTGTATCAGGACGCCATCCTGCTGCCGCATGCCGTCGAAGTGGACTCGCAAATCATCAGTTTGTACGATCCGGTAGTGCACCAGAAGCTGGACGTCGACGATCCCGATCTCGATCCGCGCTGGGTCATGTGCCGGCGTCCCTGCATCGTGGTGGGCGGCGAGTTGATTCCCAGCATGCTCGAGCTGCGCCTGGACGAATCCTCCGGCATCTACGCCGCGCCGCTTCAGATGAAGGCCAACAACGGCATTTTCATCATCGACGACTTCGGCCGCCAATTGATGTCGCCGCGCGACCTGCTTAATCGCTGGATCGTTCCGCTGGACCGGCACGTCGACTACCTGATGCTGCGCTACGGCGTGAAGTTTCAGATCCCCTTCGAACTTATGGTGGTCTTCTCCACCAACCTGGAGCCCAGCGATCTGGCCGACGAAGCCTTCCTGCGCCGTATCCATAACAAGATCTTCGTCGAAGCCGTGGACGAAAAAGCTTTCGACCAGATCTTCCACCGCGTGGTCGGCAATTCGAACATCCCGTTCGAACCCGACAGCGCCGAGTATCTGCGCAAGCTGTGCATGAGGGAAGGCCGCACCGAGTTGCGCGCCTGCTACCCGGCCGATATTTGCCACATCCTGGTCTCTATCGGCAAGTACGAAGGCCGGCCTCCATTCATGAGCAAGGCCGAACTGGAGCGCGCCGCAGCGCTGTACTTCGCCCGGGGCTGATCGCCCCGGCCTCGTGTCACCATAAGAGAGTCGATCTCGGGCTCTCCTATGTCGCTCTCGGTTACTGAATCCGAACTGCGCCGGCTCCTCGCGGAGGCCTCCTGTCGAACACGACGGTTTCGAACTGGACTCCTTCGGCGAAGGCGAGTGTACCCTGCTGGTCCCGCGAGCGGCGCACATCAGGAAGATATCGTTGGCCGCGCTCGCATTGTAAAGCTGGGTCACTGCTTGATTTACGGCGTCGCCGAGTGTTCCAATCGCGAGGGCAAGTTGCTGGCGCACCACACCCTGACATACATTCGGCACAATTGACCTTGCACGCCGCTTGCGGGGCACTGGTGTAGAATCGTGAGGAAAGGTAGGCCCTATGCGCGCGACTCTGCTGTTGTTCGTTGCCGCCACTGCGGCGTTTTCGCAATCTGCTTCGTCTTTGGACTATGAATTCTTTAAGACGCGCGTCGAGCCCATCTTCCTGGCCAAGCGCGCAGGACACGCCCGCTGCTACGTTTGCCATTCCACCGGGACGCCGTTCCGGTTGCAGCGCCTATCGCCTGGCGAAAGCACGTGGAACGACGAGCAGTCGCGCAAGAATTTCACCGCTGCATCCGCGATGGTGAACACGCGCGAACCTGAGGCGAGCCCGCTGCTGGTGAACCCTTTGGCCGAGGCGGCGGGCGGGAATCATTTCCATCCGGGCGGCAAGCACTGGGATTCGAAGAGCGCGCCCGAGTGGAAAATTCTGGATGAATGGGCGCACGGCGCGAAAGCCGTCGCCAGCGCGAAGTAGACCTGCCAGATCCTTACGGCAACACCGCGGTGATGTTCCGCTTCGGCACCTGGCCCACCGGAATGTGCGTCACCACTTTTCGCGAGGCGACGTCGATCACGGTCACCCAGTTCGATCCCGCGCATGCCACGTACATCGACTTGCTGTTGGGCGTGAACGTCAGCCAGTCCGGATCGTTGCCCACCGGCACGCTGGCCAGCAGCTTCAGGTCGGGCATCGAGTATTCGAACACGTAGCCGTACCATTTGCTGGTGGCCCACAGCACCTTCTTGTCCGGCGAGATTCCGATTCCGTGCGACGGCGATCCTTGGACGCCCTCGCTGTTCTTCTCCTTGCCGGGTACGTCGGGTAGCGTGATGCGCTGCACTTCCTTGTGTGTCGCGAAGTCCACTACCGCGAATCCGTGCAACTCGGAAATCTGTACGAACATGCGCTTAGTGGATCCATCCGGGTTGGTTTCGAAACGTAATCGGCCGCACGCCATTTTCAAACTTCATGTCCCACAGTGGTTTCTCGGTTGCGAGATCGATCACCGTCAGCGTGTGTCCAACTACCGAACCGGCCACGATGTACTTGCCGTCCGGCGTGACATAGGTGTTGTGTACCGGCCCCTTCACCGGAATGCTGTTCACCTTTTCGAGCGACGTCGTGTCGATGACGTCCACCGCGCCCGGCCGCGCCGCCACCGAGACGTACACCTTGCGCCCGTCCTTGCTGATGGCGATGTTGTTGGGATGGCCGGTGAGGGGAATGCGGTGCGTGACGTTGAGTGTCTTTGCATCCACCACGTCCAAAGTGCTCTCGGCCTCATCGCTGATGTAGTAGCGGCTTCCGTCCGGCGCATAGGTGGCGCCGTGGTTCACCTCGATCCCGTTGATCACTCCCACGACCTTGTTCGTGGCCGGGTCGATGATGTCGACGTTGTCGCCGGCGCTGTTGGTCTGTATGATGCGGACCGTGCTGGCCGTGAGCGGCAGAACCAGGAGAAGTCCCAGGCGGGACCAGGCGCGAGTGCCGAGTTGCATGGCGATTCAGCCTCCTTTGGTGGCGTTGGCGCAAGTCTATCACATGCGCTCGGGAAGCGTCGACCAGCCGCGGCGTTGCACGAAGCCACAGTTACTCTAAACCTCGAATCTTTCGGTACTGGGAAACGTACCAGCCTAGCGTCTCGGGAGTAGGCGGTTTCGGGATCTCCAGTATCCGCACTGGCAGACGGAAGTAGTGCACGCGCGCAATATCCAGCCACTCGCGCAAATAGAACCAGCGATGTTTCTCGATACGCTGCGTGTACCGGCGCTGCTCGTGGCACGGTTTCTCCCGGTAACAGTTCTTCCGCAGCGCGGAATTGAATTTGAAAACGGTCAGCTCATTCGTCGAAACGAACTTGAGGCCGGCTTCGAACGCGCGAAACACGATGTCAAGATCCGGATTCTGGCAGATGGCGCGATAGTCTTTGAAATTGCCGATCCTGGCTATGGCCTCGCGACGATGCATAATTCCTGATAATGGAAACCCTTTTGTGCCGTCGTATCCATCGGGCGGATAAATGCCGGTAATATCGCGAAAGTTCGAGCCCTCCGGGCCGATCATTTCCGTGAGCGGTGTCGCGAAGTCCGCTTGCGCCAGGGTGATCGCCGAGAGCGTGGCGCGCAAATGTTCGGGATGCCATACATCGTCGTGCCCGAGGTACGTGATGTAGCGTCCCCGTGCCAGATCGATCCCGGCGTTGTTGGGCGCCGACTGATGGCCGGAGTTTTGCGGCAGATTGTGCCAGTGGATTCGTGCGTCGCCGAACGACTTGGCGACCGCCTCGGAATCGTCCGTGCAGCCGTCGCCCATCACCAGAACCTCGAAGTTCTGCTCGGTCTGCCACAGTACGCTGCGAATGGCGAAGCGCAGTACGCTGCTCCAGTTGTAGGTCGCGATGATCACCGAGACCAGAGGCGGACCCGGCGGCGGCTGTGCGACGATCCGAACACTCGGTCGCCGCCGGAAGATGCTCTTGCATGATTTTCCAAGCAACGCCATCAGTTGGCCGTTGCTCAGATACTCCATCGGCGGCCGGTCACTTTCAGACAAGTCTTGATTTTACCGCGCCGCCGGCGCACCGCGAGCAACGGATAATAGGAGCGGAGCCGCATGAACGTTTTGCTGATCTCGACGTACGAGCTGGGGCGTCAGCCATTCGGCCTCGCATCGCCCGCAGCCTGGCTCGCGTCGCGAGGGCATCGGGTCGAGTGCGCGGACCTGGGCGTCGAGTCACTTCAGGAAGATGCGGTTCGCGAAGCTGCGCTGATCGCGATACACCTTCCGATGCATACCGCCACGCGGCTGGCGGTCCCAGTCATCGCGCGGATCCGCCGGCTGAACCCGACCGCGCATCTTTGCTGCTACGGTTTGTACGCGCCGCTCAATGCGTCCTATTTGCGCAAGCTCGGCGTGGGGACGATCTTGGGCGGCGAGTTCGAACCGGGCCTCAGCTCGCTGGCGGACTGGCTCGCAAGCGGCGGCATTGGAGCGCAGACCGAACCGCTCATTTCGCTGGACCGATTGCAATTCCTGTCGCCCGATCGCTCGCGCCTGGCGTCAATCGAAAAATACGCCAAGCTGCGCGTCGGCGGCTCCGCTAAATCCGCCGGCTACACCGAAGCGAGCCGCGGCTGCAAGCACCTCTGCCGGCATTGTCCGGTGGTGCCGGTCTACCAGGGAACGTTTCGCATCGTGCAGCCAGAGGTCGTGCTGGAAGACGTTCGTCGCCAGGTGGCCGCCGGGGCCGAGCACATCACTTTCGGCGATCCGGATTTCTTCAACGGCCCGACCCACGCCATGCGGATCGTCGAAGCCCTGCATCGAGAATTCCCGAGCCTGACTTACGACGCCACCATCAAGATCGAACATCTCCGCAAGCATCGCGATCTGGTTGCGCGCCTAAAGGACACGGGCTGCCTGTTTGTCACCAGCGCGGTCGAGTCAGTGGACGACGCGGTGCTCGATAAGTTGGACAAAGGTCACACGCGCGCCGACTTCATTGAGGTGGTTGACGAATTTCGGGCTGCAGGTCTGGCGCTCGCGCCGACATTCATTCCATTCACGCCCTGGACTACGCGCGAATCGCATCGCGAATTGCTCGCGCTGCTCGTTGAGCTGTCCCTGGTGGACAACGTCGCGCCCATCCAGCTCGCCTTGCGACTGCTGATCCCGAACGGTTCGCGGCTTCTCGAACTTGCCGACGTGCAGGCGGTGATCACGGGCTTCGACGAGCCGGCCCTGCTGCACCGTTGGCGGCATCCGGATCAGAAGGTGGACGCACTCGCCGAGCAGGCATTCAAGCTGGTCGCGAAGAAAGCACCGCGCCGCGAGATCTTCGGCAAAATGTGGGATCTGGTATCCGATCAGCCGCTCGCGGAAGACTTCGGCCTGATGCCGCGCGCCACCATCCCTTACATGGACGAACCCTGGTACTGTTGAGCGGAGCCAACTGAAGAGCAGGTTGCTCTTGTGTGAGGAATGAAGGCAGGCGCTGGTTTCCGGGGATATAATGAGCCTAGCTATATGAAGCGCAAGATTGGTGTCCTCTTTTTTGCCTTGCTCGCGGTGTCGCTGGCTCAGCACAAGGACTATGAGCAACCGGCCATGCGCGCGGCGCGCGGCACGCACGGCGCCGTCGCGGCAGGCAGCGAATACGCGGCCGAGGCCGGGATGCGCACGTTTTTCCATGGCGGAAACGCAGTGGACGCGGGGGTGGCCACGATGTTCGCGGCATCGGTGTCCGAGTTTTCCCACTTCGGCTTAGGCGGAGAGGCGCCCATCCTGATCCGCACCAAAGCCGGTAAAGTGTACGCCATCGCAGGCGTCGGCACGATGCCCAAGCTGGCCACCGCCAAGTTCTTTCGCGAACGCCGACCCAAGCCTGGTGAAATTCTGACGCTCGATCCGGGCGGGCTGCGAGGCATCATCCCGGTCGCCGGCATCATGCCCGCACTGGTCCCCGGCATGGTGGAAGCGGGACTGGTGGCGCTGCGCGACTTCGGCACCAAATCGTTCAACGACGTGATTCAACCCGCCATCGAGTTGGCCGACAGTCTGCCTATCGATGAAATGCGTTCGGGATCCATCGCGCGCTCGCGCCGCTTCTTCGACCTTTGGCCGGATTCCAAGAAGACCTTCCTGCCGAACGGGCAGGTCCCGATGCCCGGCGAGCTGTTCCATCAGCCGAACCTGGCGCGCACGCTGCGGATGATGGCGGCCGCCGAGAAGAAGGCGCTGGCAACGTGGCGCGAGCCGCACCGCCGCTATCGACGCGGTCCGCGACTTCTTCTACCGCGGCGACATCGCGCACCGGATCGACGCGTTCATGCAGGCCAACGACGGATTGATGCGCTACGACGACATGGCTGGCGTTCAAGCTGCAGCCTGAGGAGCCGGTTTCGACCGACTACCGCGGATACAAAGTTTATAAGCCGGGTTTCTGGAGCCAGGGGCCGGCCATGCTGGAAGCGCTGAACATTCTGGAAGGCTTCGATCTGCGCGTTTCCGGCTTCGACAGCGCCGACTACATCCACAAATCCGTGGAAGCGCTCAAGCTGGCGTATGCGGATCGCGACGCCTACTATGGCGATCCGAAGTTCAACCCCGAACTTCCGGCCGATGTTCTGCTGTCCAAGAGCTACGCAGCCGAGCGGCGCAAGCTGATCGGCCGCACGGCGTCGCTGGATTTCATTCCCGGCACCATCCACGGCAAGACGCCCAGGCATCCGGTCGAAATGGACATCGCGCGAACCAAGATCGACGACGCGCTGATGGCCAGCGACACCACCTGCGTGAACGCTATCGACAAGGACGGAATCGTTTTCTCGGCGACGCCCTCCGGCGCCTGGCTGCCGTCGGTGATTGCCGGCGACACCGGCATTCCGCTCACCGAACGCGCGCAGCAGTTCATCCTGGTGCCGGGATCGCCCAACGAGCTGGAAGGAGGCAAGCGGCCGCGCGTCACTCTGAGTCCCACCATCGTCACCGAACAGGGCAAGCCGTTCCTGGCGCTGTCGACTCCCGGCGGCGACAATCAGGACCAGAGCTTGATGCAGTTGTTCCTGAACGTGGTGGAGTTCCGCATGAATGCGCAGGCGGCCGTGGAAGCGCCGCGCTACCAGACGCGCCACCTGGTCTCGAGTTTCGACAATCACGCCTGGAATCGCGGCGACCTGATTCTCGACGAGCGCATCTCGCAGGCCGTGGCTGCCGAACTCGCCGCGCGCGGGCACAAGGTGAGCATGCACTCCAAGTGGGCCAGCGGCGCGGCGCCGGTGATGATCCGGGTGACGCCCGAGGGCGTGATCGAAGCGGGCGCCGATCCATACGGATACCGCGTCGCGCACGCGTACTAGACGTCTTGCCGGAAACTCTTCCGCTCTTTGAAGAGCCGTTCGAGTTCGACCGCGAGCGATTGCGGTCGCGGCTTGCGGCGCTGGCTTCAGACAGCGTCTACATCGGCACCAGTTCGTGGAAATACGAAGGCTGGATCGGCCAGATCTACTCGCGCAGCCGGTATCTGGCGCGCGGCCGTTTTTCCGAAAAGCGTTTTCAGGCCGAGTGCCTGAGCGAATACGCCGCGACGTTCCCCATTGTCTGCGGCGATTTTTCCTTCTACCAGTTTCCGGCTGAGAGTTACTGGCAGCGCCTCTTCGGCTCCGCGCCGTCGACGTTGAAGTACGCGTTCAAAGCGCCTGAGGAAGTCACTGTGAAGCGGTTCCCGACGCATCCTCGCTATGGGCCGCGTGCGGGAGAAGAGAACGCATCGTTCTTGAACGCGGCGCTGTTTCAAAACGCGTTTCTGGATCTGCTCCAGCCATATCGCGAGCGCGTTGCTGTAGTGATTTTCGAATTCGGCGCCTTTCCGAAGCAGGCTTACCGGAGCGTCGACGAATTTCTCAAGGAGCTGGATCCGTTTCTCGCAGTGCTGCCTCCGGATTTTCGCTACGCGGTCGAGATCCGCAATCCGGATTTCCTGGCGCCCGAGTATTTTCACGCCTTGCGCGAGCGGCGCGTGGCCCACACCTTCAACGGCTGGACCCGGATGCCACCGATCGGTGTGCAGATGCGACTCGCGGAGGCGTTCACCGCTGATTTTACAGTTGCCCGCGCGCTGCTGCGCCAGGGGCGGCCCTATGAGCAAGCAGTGGCGCAGTTCTCGCCGTATAAGGAAGTGCAGGATCCCAATCCCGAGGGCCGCGCGGCGCTGCGGGACTTGATCGGCGCGCGCCCGCGAGCGTCACGAGCCGTCCTACATTTTCGTGAACAATCGTTTTGAGGGAAACGCTCCCCAGACCATTGAAGCCATCGTGGATTGAGCTGGGAAATGACCGGCCTACTGGATGGCTGCCGTCTGGCCGATTAGTATTAAAAGAAGACATGCAGCAGTCCAGTTCCATGCGGCTTCGGTTCTGGGGAACACGAGGCTCCATTGCAACGCCCGGCGAGGGCACCATCCGGTTCGGCGGCAACACCTCGTGCATCGAATTGAATGCGCCGGGCGACGTGCGCATGGTGCTCGATTGCGGCACGGGCGCTCGGCTGTTGGGCAATCAATTGATGTCCAATGGCAGCGGTCCGGTGTCCGCCACGATTCTGCTTACCCACACGCATTGGGATCACATCCAGGGATTTCCGTTTTTCGCGCCGCTGTTCGCGCCGGGGAATCATTTTCGCGTTTACGGGCCAGACGGAGCGCATCTCTCCCTGCGCGACGTTCTCGCCGGACAAATGGAGCATCACTATTTTCCCGTGGAGCTCGATCAACTGGCCGCGCGCATGTCGTATCAGGACCTGGGCGAGGGCACGCACGACATCGCGGGTCTGAAGGTAACGGCGCAGCAGATGAATCATCCGTCTCCCACGCTCGGATATCGCGTCGCCGGCGAGCGCGGCGTCGTGTGTTACTTGAGCGATCACGAGCCGTTCTTCGAAGGCATCTGGCGAGATGGCGCCGAGCCGGGACGCCTGGAGTCGATCCGCGAGCCGGGCGATCGGCGCCACGCCGAGTTCATGCAAGGCGCGGACGTCGTCGTTCATGAGGCGCAGTACACGCCCGAAGAATACCCGGCCAAGCAGAACTGGGGGCACAGCACCTACTCGTACGTGGTGAAACTGGCGGCCGCGGCTGGAGTGCGCCGGTTGGTTCTTACGCATCATGATCCCTCGCACGATGACTCGTTCATGGATGCGCTGGAACGACAGGCGCGCGAGTTGGCCCGGCAGATCGATCCCGCGCTCGAAGTGACATGCGCTTACGAGGGACTCGAAATCACGCTATAACTGCGAAGTGCAATTCGGGCAGCGCTTCGCGTTGATCGGGATTGCCGTACAACAGAATGCACAGTCCTTGGTCGCCGGCGCCGCTGCCGCAGGTTGCTTCTTGAAACGGTTGGCTTGCTTGACGATCAGGAAGATCGCGAGAGAAACGAGCAGAAAATCGATCACGGCGTTTACGAACAGGCCATAGTTGAGGGTGGCGGCGCCGGCGGCTTTGGCGGCCGCGAGCGTCGCGTGATTCGCGCCTGAAAGATCGATGAACAGGTTACTGAAGTCGACCTTACCTCCCAGCAGGCCGATCACAGGCATAAGAATATCGCTGACCAGCGACGTGATGATCTTGCCGAACGCGGCGCCGATGATGACCGCGACCGCGAGGTCCAGCACGTTGCCCCGCATGACGAATTCCTTGAACTCCTTGAACATTGCGCCTCCTCGAAGGGCACCATAATAGCATTCGGCAGCGGCGGACTGGCTACACTTGGGAATTGAAAACCTGGAAGCTCACGCTCGAATATGACGGCACCAAGTACAGCGGCTGGCAGGAGCAGAAGAACGCGCGCACCGTGCTGGGGCAGTTGCGGAAAGCCGCCGAAGATTTTCTCGGCGTCGAGGTGGATCTGCAGGGCGCCGGGCGGACCGATGCGGGAGTGCACGCTCGGGCGCAGGTTGCGCACTTACGGGCGCGTGCGAAGCGGTATCCGCCGGCCGATCGGCTGCTGCGCGCATTGAACGAGCGCCTGCCGTCGGATGTTTGCCTCATCGACGTGGCGGAAGTCGACGACTCGTTTCACGCCCGCTCGGATGCCGTGGCACGCACGTACGTGTATCAGATTTCGCGGCGCAGAACAGCGTTCTTCAAGAAATACGTGTGGTGGGTAAGAGAACCGCTGGACCTGGCCGCGATGGCGCAAGCTGCGCGGATGCTGATCGGGCGGCACGACTTCGCCTGTTTTCGGGCAGCGGACCCGTCGCGCCCGGACGAATCGACTATTGTCGTGGTGAATGATGCCGTCGTCGAAGAGGAGGGAGACCTGATTCTCTTCCGTATCACTGCCTCGCATTATTTGTGGCGCATGGTCCGGCGCATCGTCGGTGTGCTGGTGCGCGTCGGCAAGGGCGAAGTGAATATCGAAGAGTTCCGCGGGTTGCTCGAAGGCCGCGCCGATCCCAAGCTGGATGTGGCCGCGTGGACGGCGCCGGCGTCGGGCCTATTCTTGGAACGAGTCGACTATGGCGGGCGTTGATATATACTTCACAACATGACCTGGAGCAAAGCAGTCGCAATTCGTTTGACCGGAATCGGTGTCGGTTTGGCCGGACTGTGGCTGGTGTGGTCGCAGGCGCAGCAACAGCAGCGCCCGCCGCTGACCATGGAAAAGGTCACCGACAACCTCTACGTCATTATCGGTAACGGCGGCAACGTGGCGGTGCTGCCAACCACCGAGGGCGTCTTGCTGGTGGACGACAAGTTCGCGCAGGATGCGCCGGAGATTCTCGCGAAAGTGAAGACCGTCAGCGACAAGCCGCTGCGCTACGTGCTCAACACGCACCAGCACGGCGATCATACCGGCGGCAACGTCGCGATGATGGAAGCGGGCGCACAGACGCTCATCCACAGGAACGCGCGCGACAACATGCTAGCGGGCAAGATGCCTGGGCTGCCGCTGATCACGTTCGCCGACGAAGCGCAGGTGTTCATCGGCGGCAAGGAAGTGGAGGCGCGGCACTTGGGCCGTGGCCACACCAACGGCGATTCTGTCATTTATTTTCCGAGCGAGCGCGTGCTGCACACCGGCGATCTGTTCGTGAACGGCACGGCGCCGTTCATCGACTACAGTGCGCACGGCAGTATCGTCGAGTGGGACCATACCATCGAGCGGGCGCTGCAGTTGGACTTCGACAAGGTGATCCCCGGGCACGGCCCGGTGGGAACGAAAGCTGACCTGGTGAAGTGGAGGACGACCATCGCGACGCTTCGGACCCGCGCCAAAGCGGCGTGCGCTGCCGGCGAGGCGGATGCCGCGAAACGGATCGACGCGAGCGACCTGGGAATGGGCCCCAATCCGAATTTCCAGCGAAGCATCGCAGGCATGTGCGCGGAGTTGGCGCGGTAGGTCAGAACGAAAAAAGCCCGCCCCGAAGGGCGGGCTCGATCTGTACTGCGAAGACGGACTGCCGCTGCGCCGGAGGCGCCGTGGCCGCCCCGCGAGGGGCTTAGTAGTCCATGTCGGGGCCGTGCGGACCGCCCGGAGCCGGAGCCGATTTCTTCTCGGGGATCTCGGCGATCATGGCTTCGGTGGTCAGCATGAGAGCCGCGATCGAAGAGGCGTTCTGCAAAGCAGAGCGCGTGACCTTGGTCGGATCGATCACGCCCGACTTCACCAGGTCTTCGTACTGCGCGGTGGCGGCGTTGAAGCCGAAGTTCGGGTCAGCGTTGGCGCGGATCTTCTCGATCACGATGGCGCCTTCGAAGCCGGCATTGCCGACGATCTGCCGAACGGGTTCCTCGGCGGCCCGGCGCACGATGTCGAGGCCGATCTGCTCATCGCCGGGCACCTTGAGGTTGTCGAGCGCCTTCACGGCGCGAAGCAGCGCGACACCACCGCCCGGCACGATGCCTTCTTCGACAGCCGCGCGAGTAGCATGCAGCGCATCCTCGACGCGCGCCTTCTTCTCCTTCATTTCGGTCTCGGTGGCGGCGCCGACCTTGATCACCGCAACGCCGCCGGCCAGTTTGGCCAGCCGCTCTTGCAGCTTCTCGCGATCGTAGTCGCTGGTGGTCTCATCGATCTGGGCGCGCAGTTGCTTGATGCGGCCCTCGATGGTCTTCTGAGTGCCGGCGCCGTCGACGATGGTGGTGTTGTCCTTGTCCACCGTGACGCGCTTGGCGCGGCCCAGGTCATCCAGGCGAACGCCTTCCAGCTTGATGCCGGTTTCTTCCATGATGGCCTTGCCGCCGGTCAGGATGCCGATGTCTTCGAGCATGGCTTTGCGGCGATCGCCGAAGCCGGGAGCCTTCACCGCGCACGCATTCAGAGTGCCGCGCAGCTTGTTGACCACCAGAGTGGCGAGCGCTTCGCCTTCCACTTCCTCGGCGATGACCAGCAGCGGCTTGCCGGCGCGGGCGATCTGCTCGAGCAGCGGCAGAAGATCCTTCATGTTGCTGATCTTCTTCTCGTGGATCAGGATGTACGGATCTTCAAGCACGCATTCCATGCGGTCCGGATCGGTGATGAAGTAGGGCGAGAGATAGCCACGATCGAACTGCATGCCGTCGACGGTCTGCAGCTCAGTGGTCATGGTCCTGGATTCTTCGACGGTGATGACGCCGTCCTTGCCAACCTTCTTCATCGCGTCGGCGATGGTGTTGCCGATTTCGGTATCGCCGTTGGCGGAAATAGTTCCGACTTGCGCGATCATGTCGCCGGAAACCGGCTTGGACAGCTTCTTGACGTCTTCGATGATCAGCTCGACGGCCTTCTCGACGCCGCGCTTCAGAGCCATCGGATTCGCGCCCGCCGCAACCGCCTTGACGCCCTCGCGGAAAATCGCCTGGGCCAGGATGGTGGCCGTGGTGGTGCCGTCGCCGGCGGTATCGGAAGTCTTCGATGCAACTTCCCGGACCATCTGCGCGCCCATGTTTTCGAGCGGATCCTTCAACTCGATTTCCTTGGCGACCGTGACGCCGTCCTTGGTAATGGTGGGGCCGCCGAACTTTTTCTCCAGAACCACGTTGCGGCCGCGGGGACCGAGCGTGACCTTCACGGCGTCGGCCAACTGATTGACGCCGCGCAGAATGGCCTGGCGGGAATTCTCGCTATAAACAATCTGTTTTGCTGACATGAAAATTTTCTCCTTGGATTAAAGACTTCGCGCTAGGCGACTTGCTTGGCCTTCTTGCCCGCGCCTTCCAGAATTCCGAGCACTTCGTCCTCCCGCATGATCAACAAGTCCTCGCCCTCGATTCTGATTTCGCTACCCGAGTACTTGCCGAACAGGATGCGGTCGCCCTTCTGCACGTCAAGCGGAACCACCTTGCCATCGTCCAGGCGCTTGCCCTTTCCGACGGCGACGACTTCACCCTCCTGCGGTTTCTCTTTGGCGGAATCCGGAATGAACAGACCGCCAACTTTGGTCTCTTGCTCTTCGATCCGTTTCACCACGATTCGGTCATAGAGCGGTCGAATATTCATACGCTGAACCTCCTTGGTTTATTGAAGTAAAGAATTTTTGCGATGACGGGCGAGATTGCGCTCGTCGAATGTTATGTTAGCAGACTCGACGGAAGAGTGACAAGAGCATCCCGCAACTCATTGATACTGAGCGTCTTATGGATGGACACGTCGGCCGGGAATCGGAGCGTGCGCGGCTGTTTGCATTTGAACCGCCTGCTTCACGCGATCGCAAATTCTCGCTATGCTGGAAGTATCGATGCGATACGCCCGGCCTCTGCTGCTGCTGGCCATTCTGGCGATTCTGGCCGGCGTCGGGTTCACTTACTACGGCCGGCTGAAGAAGCAGTTCGCCGAAGCGCCGGAAAAACCCAAAGCTCTCGCGCCGGGCACCGCGGCCAGCTATCACGGCTGGACCTACACGCACACTTCCAATCAGAAGATGGTGATCAAGGTGTCCGCCGACGACTTGCAAGAAGTGAACGGCAAGCAAGAACTCACCGGCGTTCAACTGGACATCTACAACAAGGACGGCGACGAATACCATCACGTCAAGAGCGCCAAGGCGGAGTTCGACATGGCCCAAGGGATTTTGTATTCCGAGGGCGACGTCGAGATCACCATGGGAGTGAAAGCGGATCAGCCAGCCAGCGGGCGGCTGATGGGGATCAAGTCGACCGGCGTGCGCGTGGAGAGCAAGACCGGCAAAGCGTCGACGGACCGGCTGGCGACGTTCGAGTTCGACCGGGGAGAAGGCCAGGCGGTGGGTGCGGACTACGATCCCAATACGCGCGAGCTGAAAATGCGCAGCCAGGTGAAGCTGCAGTGGCGGGGGAACGATCCCAAGCGTCCGCCCATGAATGTCGAAGCCGGGGAACTGGATTACAAAGAGCGCGATCTCAAAGTTTACCTGTCGCCCTGGTCCAAGCTGACGCGAGAGAGCATGACGCTCAACGCCGGGCCGGCCACCGTCACGCTGGCGTCCGGGATCATCAAACAGGTTGAGACAACGCAGGCGCGCGGCACGGACCAGCGGTCCGGACGCAATCTGGAATACAGCGCCAACCAGCTCAACATGGAATTCGACGACCATAACCAGCATCAGCAAGATTACCGGAATCGATCAGGCGCGAGCTGGTTTCTACTGCAGACACGGCCAGTCACCACAGTGACGGCGGATCGAGTGGTGATGGATTTCGATACCTCCGGCGATTCCAGCGTGCTGGAAACCGCGCTGGCGACAGGGACACAGCGTCGTGGAGTCGAAACCGATTGCGAGAGCGGGCGCCGAGCCTGCGCGACACTCGGATTCTCAAGAGCGACGTGATCCGGACCAAGATGCGAACGGGCGGCCAGGAGCTGGAGATCGGTGGAGACGGAGTCGCCCGGGAGCATCGAGTTTGTTCCGAACCGGCCGGGCCAGCCGCATCGCTGGATGAACGGCGAGCACATCTCGATCGCGTACGGCGAGAAGAATCGAGATCCAATCGTTTCAAGCGACCAATGTCTCCACTCGCACCGAGCAGACCGAAGACGGCCAGGCGCCAAGACCGCTCCTCTTCCCGCAATTGACCTGGAGCAAGAATCTTGCGGCCACGTTTCCAGCCCAATTCCTCGCAGCTTGCCAAGCTCGAACAATGGAACGATTTTCGCTACGAGGAAGGCGATCGCCGGGCCAAGGCCGATCGCGCGGTGCTGGATCAGGCCAGCAACCGGATCGATTTGACCGGCGCCGCGCGGGTCTGGGATCCGACCGGGTCGGCCGATGCGGACAAGATCGTGCTGGATCAGAAGACCGGCGATGTCAGCGCGGAGGGCAAGGTGAGTTCGACGCGCATGCCGGATAAATCCAAGAAGAGCTCCGACAACGGCGGGATGCTGGACGACGACGAGCCGCTGCATGCGCGCGCGGCCAAGATGCGATCCACGCGACAATAATCACAAGATCCGCTACGAAGGCGACGCGGTGTTGTGGCAGGGCGCCAGCCGGCTGGAAGCCGACACCGTGGAGATCGATCGCGAGAGCGGCGCTTTGAAAGCGCAGGGCCACGTGGTGAGTCAACTGCTCGACCAGGCGACGCGATTCCAAAGGCCGGACAAGGCCAAAGCAGAAAGCCGCAACCGCAGGCGCCCGGTGTTCACTATCGTGAGAGCGGCCGGCCTCGATTACAACGATAAGCAGCGCATTGCGCACTATCGGGATGGCGTTAC
The DNA here is from genome assembly GCA_963792065.1 of Terriglobia bacterium. GTDB lineage: Bacteria > Acidobacteriota > Terriglobia > Bryobacterales > Bryobacteraceae > Palsa-89. Next base: position 1,390,913 of record CAWBUU010000001.1, on the reverse strand, counting down.
GCTGGAGCGTCCCGACATGAAAGTGAAGGCGCGCGAGATTCGCGCGTTCCTGCGCAACGACAGCGACGATTCCTCTCTCGATCACGCCTTCGCCGACGGCAAGGTGGAGATCGAGCAGACGGCGCCGGGCCGCATCCGGACGCCACATCCGAGCACGCCGAATACTACGTGGATGAGGACAAAGTTATCCTGGAAGGAGGGCAGCCGAAGTTTACCGACAACGTCGGCGGAACGACGCAAGGCGAAAAATTGACCTGGTTCTCCAAGGATGATAGGCTGCTGGTGAACGGAGTGCCCGCCAAGAGCGTGCTGCGCCGCAAGAAGTAGACACCGACTGATGCGAACGCTGCAGACCGTCGAAATCTCGAAAAGCTACCGCGGCCGCAAAGTTGTCGACAACGTTTCGCTGTGGGTGAAGCAGGGCGAAGTGGTGGGGCTGCTGGGACCGAACGGCGCGGGCAAAACCACGTCGTTCTACATGATCGTGGGCCTCATCAGTCCGGATTCCGGGCGAGTCCTGATCCAGAACGGCGAGGGCTCCGACGACATCACCAACATGCCGATGTACCAGCGGGCGCGGCGCGGCATCAGCTATCTGCCGCAAGAAGCCTCGGTATTTCGCAAGCTCACGGTGGAAGACAACCTCATGGCCATCCTGCAGACTCTGCGGATGAGCCGGCGGGAACGGCGCGAACGCATGAATCGCCTGATCGGACAACTGGGCCTGGAAACGGTGCGCCACAACAAAGGCTACGCGCTTTCCGGCGGCGAGCGGCGGCGAGTGGAAATTGCGCGATCGCTGGTGATCGAGCCGAATTTCCTGTTGCTGGACGAGCCGTTCTCGGGGATCGATCCGATCCAGGTTCTGGAGCTGCAGCGCATCATCTTCGACCTGAAGAACGCGGGCATCGGAGTGCTGGTGACCGATCACAACGTGCGCGAGACGCTGGCCGTGACGGACCGGGCGTACATCATCAACAACGGGAAAATCTTTCGCGCCGGTACGCCCGAGGCGTTGGGCAGCGATCCGGAAGTGCGGCGCGTCTACCTGGGCGAGAATTTCAATCTGGAGTTCGAGACCGGCCGCTGGAAGATCGTAGCGGGCAACTAGAGGCAGCGGCCACCGAGAGGCAGCCAGCGCCGCCCGTATAATTGAATTTTGGAACTCGAAAAAACACTCTTGCGCAAAGTCGGCGAGGCGGTGGGGCGGTTCCGGATGATCCGCGACGGCGATCGTGTGGCGGTGGCGTTGTCGGGCGGCAAAGACTCGCTCACGCTGCTCGAAGCGCTGCTGCTGCTGGCCAAGCGCGCGCCGGTCGAGTTTACGGTGTGCGCGTTCACTGTGGAGCAGGGAAAATTTCTGCGGCCGATTGCGCCGCTCGGCGAATATCTGAAAGAGCGAGGCGTCGACTGGACCTATCACCAGGACCGGCCGTCGCTGCGGCTTCTCAAAGAGCAGCCCGATCACGGTTGCGATCTGTGCAGCCGCTACCGCCGCCGCGCCGTCTACGAGATCGCGCGGGGCCTGGGCGCCAACGTGATTGCCTTCGGGCACACCGCGGACGATTTTTGCGAATCGTTTCTGCGCAATGCGCTGTTCACCGGACGCGTGAGCGCGCTGCCTCGCGGTCACGCTATTCGCGCGACAAGGATTTTCGCTTGATTCGTCCGCTGGTGTTCGTGACCGAAGAGATCACCAGCCGTTTCGCGGAATTCGCTGGGCGCGCCCATCGTGCCGTGCGGATGCTCGGAGCGGACCGGGACAGTGCGGAAGTCGATTCGCGGTCTGTTCAGCGAGATCGAAAAAGATTACCCGCATCTCAAAGAGACGCTGCTGTCGGCCATGGGCAACCTGGAGACCGGCCGGCTGCTGGATCCGCGGTATCTGGATTTGGACGGAAAGCGGCCGACGAGTGAGCTTCTGCCGTCAGCGACTAGCGTTCACACGAGTGTGAACGCGGAACCGAGTGCGTGCGACTACAGCCGTCTCGATGAAGATTTTTCTCTACTACGTCGGCAAGCCGCGCGACGCGCACGCCAACGCCATGGCGGACGATTACGTGCAGCGTTCCAGCCGCTACGCCGGTTGCCAGATGCGGGAGATCAAGCCTGAGAAGTTCGATCCTTGGGCGAAGCATGCCTCGGCGACGAAAATCGTGCTCGATCCGGGCGGCCGGAGTTTCGATTCGGGGGAGTTTTCGAAGCTCGTGAGCAAAGCCGAGCTTGAGTCGCGCGATCTGGTGTTTCTAGTGGGCGATGCGAACGGTCTGCCGGACGGTTGGCGCGATCGCGCGGGGCTGCTGCTGTCGCTGTCGGCGATGACGCTGCCGCATGAACTGGCCCGCGTCGTCCTGGCCGAGCAGATTTACCGCGCCCTCGCGACCCTGCGCGGGCATCCTTACCCCAAGTGATTAGGGCTTCACCGCAACGACTGAGGCGATGCCGGGCGGCAACCGAAAGTCGCCGTATCCGGCCAGCTTGCGCGCGCGAAAACCGCAGCGACTGAGCATGCCGGCCAGGTCGCGGGCGCGATACAGACTCAACGAGTGCGTTTCCTCGCTGCGCCGGTAAGCATCTCCAGCTTTACGAAACGTCACGATGCGACGCTGCAAGACCGCGCGCTTTGCATCTCCTTCGATGTGCACCAGGATGGCCCAGCCACGGCCCTCGATCCACTTGCGTTCTGGAATTTTCGGGACGCGAGCAGGTTCCGCGATGTCGAACACGAAGACGCCGCCGGGCCGCAGTGCGCGATAGATGCTGCGGAAAAGTCGCTGCAATGCGCTGCTGTTGTTGCGTTGATCGAACGTGTAGTTCAGGCATTCACCGATTGACGTGACCGCGTCGCACAGCGGCAGTTCGATCTCGAGCAGCGATCCGACGCGGAAATTCGATCGCGGCGCGATCTTGCGCGCGAGCCGGATCATTGCTCGCGATTGATCCACACCCCAGACGTCGTAACCGGCGCGGTTTAGTTCTGCGGCCCAACGCCCGCTGCCGCACCCGAGGTCGACCACCAAGCCATCGCGAATGCCGCAGCGCTTCAGAATGCCGAGCAGCCCGGGCGCGGCGTCGCGTGCGAAATCGGTGAAGCCGGCGTCATGGATGTAAGCGAGGTCGTCGCGGTAGCCTTGCATGCTGCCAGAATTCAAGAACTGGTGGAAGCGACTCGATTCGCAAACTGGCGGAGAGGGGGGGATTCGAACCCCCGGTAGAGGTTTAGGCCCCTACGACGGTTTAGCAAACCGCTGCTTTCGACCACTCAGCCACCTCTCCGGCGCTCAAGTGCGGATCTGACGAGGATAATAACATACCAGCCAGGCCACCTTCACACGATGGTGGCGCGTTGTTATACTATACCGAAGCTTGCAATCTGGAGAGGAGATATTCATGCGATTTGTGCGCATTTTTGTTCCATTGCTCGGCATAGCGTCGATGGGTTTCGCCCAATTGACTCCGGCTCAGAAACAGTCTGACTTTCTGCAATTGGTCGGGCTGTACGCAAAGAACTACGGACCCTACGAACTGCACCGCGACTTGATCGGCTTCGACCTGTACAATGTGAAGCCCTGGCTGGACCAGATCGCCGCGTCCACCAGACGACATCGATTACTACGACATTCTGACCAAGTATGTGGCGAGCCTGCAGGATAGTCACGACGAGTTCCTGTCTCCGTCAGACTTCGAAGCCTGGCTGCACATGGACATCGACATCTATGACGGAAAGGTGCTGATCGGCTACATCGACCCGGACTACCTGCCGCGAACCAAGTACCCGTTCGACATTGGAGACGAGATTGTCTCGGTGGATGGCACTCCAATCAATGATCTTGTCAAGGCTTTCATTCCATACGCTGTCAACGGTTCGGGGAACAAGACCAGCCAGATGCGCCTGGCGGCCGGGGCGGTCTTCGACCGAGTCCAGGAGTGGAACCCGAGAGCCGGGCAAATCAGCGACGACGCCACGGTGGTGATCCGGCGGCAGAACGGCAACGTCGAAACGTACATGATTCCCTGGGACAAGATCGGTACTGCGTTTGACAAAGTTGGGCCAGTGCCTTCGCCGCAGTTTGGGGCCGCAGGACGCTTTACCCCCCGGGCGAGCTCGGGCAACTCGAGCAGTCGAGGCCCGCTTCGTGGTCCGCAGCGAGGCAATCCATGGGGCATCTGGAATGGTCCGCCGGCCGCGATCGCGCCCGACCCGGTTCCTGACTACATGCAAGCCCTGAGAAAACTGGAATTCGGCGGTGCGTTGGCGCCGTTGCAAGCGTCACTTCACGCGTCGTCTCGCTCGCGGTTCAGATCCACGTCGGCGGGCATCTTTCCATTTGAGAACCCTTTTCCGGCATTCGATCCGCCGGCCGGGTTCAAGCTGCGTCTAGGCGCTCGATCCACGGATCAGTTCATTTCGGGAACATTTCCGGTGGGCAACAAGACGGTCGGGTACATCCGCATCCCCACCATGGCGCCGCCCAGCCAATCGACGGCGTTCAACCAGTTTGCGAATGAGATTATCGCGCTGCAACAACTCACCGACGGCCTGGTAGTGGATGTGATGGCGAACGGCGGAGGATCGGGATGCTATGCGCAGGCGCTGGCGGCGGTTCTGATTCCGCACACCTTCCGCGGCTTGGGGGTGCAGCTCCGCGCGACTTCGAACTGGGTGGCTTCGTTCTCGTTTCAACTGGAGCAGGCCAAGGCACAGGGCGCTCCCGATTGGGTGATCACGCTGTACGGATTCTACTTGGATCAAGTCAAACAGGCCAATTCCGAATTTCGCGGCATGACTGGTCCACTGCCGATTTGCGGCGCGCTCTTCGATCAAGATCCCCTGAAGTCAACGTCTGGAACTGTGCTGTCCTACACCAAGCCCATCTTGGTTCTCACCGACAACTACACGCTGTCGGCGGCGGAGATCTTCACCATGTTCATGCAAGATTCACAGCGCGCCACCATCTTCGGGACGCGCACGGATGGCGGAGGCGGCAGCGTTCTGAGCTTCGATGCGACCGACTACTCGGAAGGCGTCTCGCGTGTGACGCTCAACGTGATCACCAGGGCGCAGCCCGTAGCAACTCCGGATTTCCCAGCCGGACCCTACAGCATCTTCTACGAGGCCCAGGGAATTTATCCCGACATTGTCGAGGATTTCCAGACTAAGGACAATCTGCTGAATTTCGGCGCGACTTTCGTCGAGGATTTCAGCGCCGCGATCTGCGAACCTGATCAGCAAGTAGAATCGGTGGGGCGCCGCGGTTTACGCCGGCAGGGCGCCTCACTTCTTTTGGAAGATCGCCATGTACTGGCTGTTGGGTACCAGGTCGCGCTTGGACACCAGGCGAAAGCCGTTGGCTTCCACTTCCTTGATCAGGTCGTCCTGATCCAGGCGGATGTGCTCCAGCGCTCGATCGCCCGGGCCCATCGCGCCGCGCCGCTTGAAGTATTCGACGATCACCAGCTTGCCATCCGACAGCAGGCTGTCGCGGATGTGTTCGAGCATGGCTTCGGGATAGTCGAAATGATGATAGACGTCCAGGATCAGCACGCCGGCTAGCGTGTCGCCGGGCAGCTTCGGATCGCGGTCCGTTCCGAGCACAAACTGCACATTGTTCAGTCCCTGGAGTTTGGCTTTGGTGCGAGCTTGGTCGAGAAAGTCGGTCTGGATGTCTTCGCCATAGACCTGTCCGGTGTCGCCCACCGCGTGGCTGAGATACGGAAGCATGAAGCCCGACGCCCGTGCCGACGTCGGCCACCGCATCGCCGGTCTTGAGGGCCATGGCCTCTACGATCTCGCGCGGTTTCTGCCGGGCTTCGCGTTCCGCGGACGCGAGTCCCTTGGCGACACTGGCGCGTCCTTCCTTGGTCTGGTAGCCTTCGTTGGCTTTTTCGGCGACCTGCGGGAATGCGGCGACGGAGATCAGCAAGAAGTACGCGAGTTTTTTCATAGGGATTTCTCCATGGGCATGGCGAGCGGCGGCTCAATTAGGAAATCGTTTGACGGACATTTCCACCAATGCTTCCCGGATGGCCTGCTCGGACGCAGGTTCCACCGTGATGACGAACGGCCGGTCGCGCCAGTTGTCGGTGGGCAGTTGCAGCACCGCTTCCAGACTGATCTGCTTGTCGGCCAGCACGCGCGACAACGCGGCGATGATGCCCGGCCGGTCTTCCACGCGGAAGCGCAGAGTAGTAGGCCGAGTGCTGCAGCGTGACGGGAATGGGCTTGTATTCGCCCAGCCGCTCGTGCGCGAACGGGCGAGACGCGTTCGGGACTGCCGGCGCGAATCTCGCGCGCCACCCGCATCAGATCGCTGACCACGGCAACGCCAGTGGGCGACGCTCCAGCGCCGCGGCCATAGTAGAAAGTGTCTTCGCCGTACTTGCCGCGCACCCAGACGGCGTTGTAGGCTCCCTGCACGCCGGCCAGAATGGTGGACTGCGGAATCAACGCCGGCCGCACCGAGAGGATCAGACCTGCTGGAGTCTGGCGCGCCGAGCAGATCAGGCGAATGGTGTGGCCCAACTGGTGGGCGTAATCGAAATCGATCGGCAGGATACGGCGGATGCCTTCGGTGTAGATGTCGGACGGCGTGATCTTCTCGCCGAACGCGAGCGCCGCCAGGATCGCGAGCTTAGACCGTGCGTCGTAGCCGTCGACGTCGGCGCTGGGATCGGCCTCGGCGTACCCGAGCGCGCTGGGCCTCGGCCAGCACGTGGTCGAAGGAAGCGCCGTGCTTCTCAATTTCGGTGAGGATGTAGTTGCTGGTGCCGTTGAGAATTCCGTACAGCGTGGTGACGCGGTCGCCCGAGATGCCTTCGCGCAGCACGCTGTGGATCGGGATGCCGCCGGCGACGCTCGCCTCCATCGCCAGGTTGATACCGGCCGCGATGGCGCGATCCCAGATTTCGGCGCCGCACAGCGCCATCAGCTCCTTGTTGGCGGTGACGACGGACTTGCGATGCTGGATGGCGGCGTCGATGATCTCGCGCGCGACGCTGGTGCCGCCCACCAGCTCGGCGACGATGTCGACCTCGGGATGCTCGACAACTTGCCTCCAGTCGGTCGTCTGGAAGGCCGACGCCATCGAGTCTGGGAGTTTGCGATTCGCGATCGAGCGGCTGCAAAGCGCCTTCACGCGCAGCGGAAATCCGAGCTTGAGCGCGATCTGGTCGGCGTTCTCGGCGAGAATCGCGAGCGTGCCCATGCCCACGTTTCCCAAGCCGATGATGCCGACGTTGACTTCCTGCATATGAGGCTATTATCGAAGATCGCGACCGGTGCTGTCCTGGCGGGCGCGGAGATCAATAGTGATATCGGGCCTGCAAGAAATCGATTCGACCCGCACTGACACGGTAGACCAGCCGATGCTCCTGCGTAATTCGACGAGACCACGCGCCAGCGAGTTGATAGCGGAGCGGCTCCGGCTTTCCTATTCCCTTGAAGGGATCAACCAGTACAGCCTCCATAAGATCCAAAACGCGCAAGGCGATATTCCGGTCTGTTTCGACCCACCACCGGAGATCTTCTCGAAACTCGGGGTGAAAAACGGCGTCCCTAGCGGCGCGCCGTGCCAAGCCCCACTTCCTGGCGGAGTTTGTCTAGCGTTTGAGGTCTGCCCTTCCGGCGCTCGGCTCTTCTGAGCGCTTTGATTAAGCGCGTGGCATTCTTTGGAGACCGCAGCAAATGAGCCGTCTCCATCAAACCTGCCAGTTCATCGGCAGGAACCAAAGCCACATCGGGGGCGTTTCGGCGACGTACGATCACGACATCACGGTCTGCCGTGACCTTGTCGAGAACTGAAGCGAGGTTGTCGCGCAGGCTGGTATAAGTTGTGTCCATGGGTGGGGAATAGGCCCCTAAGCTAATTGTACAGGATTTCTGTACGTCGGTTCGCGGGACAACGTTCACGCCCGCGGCGACGCCTTGAAAATCGCCGACACCGCGCCCTGCGGATCGGCCAGCACCGCCATGCGGCCGACGTTCTCGATGGTCGTTGGCGGCATGTACAGCTTGGCGCCCAGTTCCTTCGCCTGGGCGGCGGTGGCGTCCACATCCGATACCCAGAAGTAAATCATCCAATGGGCGGGCGCGTTCGGATCGCGCTGGCCGGCAGGCGGAACACCGCCGATGAATGTTTCGCCGTTCTTGATGTGCAGGTAACCGGACGAATCGTTCTCTCCCACCATCAATTCCCAGCCGAACAGCGCGGAGTAGAACCGCTTGGCGTGTTCCGGTCTGGGCGTATTCAAGTCCGCCCAGCAGAACGATCCCGGTTCGCCGGTGATTCCGAGTCCATTGTTCCCCTTGGGCTGCCAGATCGAGAACACTGCTCCGGTGGGATCTTGCAGCACCGCCATCCGCCCTGCGCCGGGCACGTCGAAAGCTGGACCGAAGGATGGGCCGCCCAGATGGGCCGCGCGCTCGACCGCTTGGTCGGCGTCATCCACGGCGATGTAGAGATTCCAGTGAGGCGGCGCACCCTGCGCGAGCTCCTCGGGCCGCAGCGCACAACCCGCCGCAGCATCGCGGCCGTCGAGCTGGAAAATCGTGTACACGCCCGCAGGACCCATGGGTATGTCGTTCACCGTCCAGCCGAACAGAGAAGTGTAGAAATTCTTAGCTGCGTTCTGATCGGTTGTGGCAAGTTCGATCCAACAGAATGATCCCGGCGGATGTTTGTCGACGTGCGGCATGAAGGCGATTATAGTCCACCGGCCAAGCGGCTGCGGTCACGTTATCATGACAAGGGTGTGAAAATGCGGCTTGTAATTGTGCTCGTCATGGCTAGTGCGCTGGCGGCGACCGCGCAGAATCCTCCCTTGCCGGAGGACCCACACAGGTCCGAAGATGTTCGCTTGCCGAACGGAAAACTGCAACGCGACGAAATCCTGAAAGCCGAATACCAGAAGTCTCTGGAGGAGGCGCGGGAATTGTCTAGATTGGCCGAAGAATTGAAACTGGATCTGGAGAAGAACGATCGCTACGTGCTCTCGCTCGGCACGCTCAAGAAAACCGAAGAGATCGAGAAACTGGCGAAACGAATCCACGATCGCATGAAACATTGATATGTTACGCTGAAACGTCAACTTCCCATGGCTCCCACACGCGAAAAATCTCAGTTGATGAGCGCCTCCGAGATTGACCGGACGCTGGTGCGGCTGGCGCACGAGATTCTGGAGAAGACGGAAGACCTGCACCGGTTGGCGTTCATCGGAATCCGGCGGCGCGGCGTCCCGATGGCGCTGCGCCTGGCCGACAAGATCAAGAACCTGGAAGGTCTGGCAGTGCCGGTCGGGTTTCTGGACATCAATCTGTATCGCGACGATCTGTCCACGGTGTCGGAAAAGCCGGTCCACAACGCCACCGAAATCAACTTTCCTGTAACCGGCAAGGACATCATCCTGATGGACGACGTGCTGTACACCGGCCGCACCATTCGCGCGGCGCTGGATGCGCTGTTCGACAAAGGCCGTCCGGCGCGCGTGCAGTTGCTGGTGCTGATCGACCGCGGCTGGCGCGAGCTTCCCATCGAGGCGAAGTACGTCGGACGCATGGTGCAGACCAGCGCGAACGAAATCGTCGAAGTGAAATTCCAGGAAGTGGACCAGATGGAGAAGGTGCTGCTGGTGGAAAGAGCTTAGGCTGGCGCGATGCCGGGTGGACTGTTGGGAATCGAGCCGCTGGATCGCGGCGAAATCGAATCCATTCTCGACCGGGCGAAGCATTTTCAACCGCAGCAAGGCGCCAGCCGGAAGTCGGATCTGCTGCGCGGACGCATGATGGTCAACCTGTTCTTCGAGGCCTCCACGCGCACGCGCACCAGCTTTGAAATCGCGGCCAAGCGCCTGGGCGCCGACACCATTTCCATCACCGCGTCGGGATCGAGCGTCGATAAGGGCGAATCGCTGGTGGATACCTTGAACACGCTGGTGGCGATGCATCCAGACGCGATTGTGATGCGGCATTCGGCTTCGGGCGCTCCGCATTTCCTGGCGCGCCACCTGCCGACCCCGATCATCAATGCGGGCGACGGCACGCACGAGCATCCCACGCAGGCGCTGCTCGACGCGCGGACGATTCTGGACCGAGCGCCCGACGCTGGAGGGCTTGCGCGTAGCCATCATCGGCGATATCGCGCACAGCCGCGTGGCGCGGTCCAATATGCATCTGCTGTCTAAGTTCGGCGCCGAGATCGTGTTGTGCGGCCCGGCTTCGCTGGTGCCGCCCGAGCTCGCCCAGATCGCTCCGGGAGTCACGCGCACGCACGACATTCGCGAGGCGATCCGCGACGCCGACGTGATCATGATGCTGCGCGTGCAACTGGAGCGCCAGCACGAGTCGGCGTTTTCAGCCAGCGAATACTTCCAGTTTTACGGACTGCGGCTGGAGCACCTGGACCTGGCCAAGCCGGACGCCATCGTCATGCATCCGGGGCCCATCAATCGCGGGCGCGAAATTTCTTCCGAAGTCGCCGATTCGCAGCGCTCGGTGATCCTGAACCAGGTGGAAAACGGCATCGCGGTGCGGATGGCGGTGCTGGAGAGGATTCTGAGTAACTGAGCGCTTCGCGGCGCACATCCCATGCGGAAACTGATCATTCGAAACGGACGCGTCATCGATCCGGCGAACCAGCTGGACAAGGTGCGCCGACGTGTTGATCGAGGAGGATCGCATCGCCGCCGTCGGCGAGAAGCTGCAGGTGACCGGCGCCGAGCGGCTGGACGCGACCGGACTGATCGTAGCGCCGGGCTTCATCGACATGCACGTGCACCTGCGCGAGCCCGGCTTCGAGTACGCCGAGACCATCGAGACCGGATCGCGCGCCGCCGCGGCCGGCGGATTCACCACCATCTGCTGCATGCCCAACACGTCGCCGGTGAACGACAACGCCACCGTCACCAGCTACATCATCGAGCGCGCCGAACGGAACGCGGTGGTCAATGTGTTTCCGATCGGCGCCATCACCAAAGGCAGCGCCGGGCAGGAACTGGCGGCCATCGGGTCGATGAAGCAGGCCGGCATCGTGGCGATTTCCGATGACGGCCAGCCGGTGATGAATGCGCGCGCTGATGCGCCGCGCCATGGAGACCGCGCGGTCCTTCGGGATCCCCGTGATCGACCACTGCGAGGACCTGCACCTGAGCGCCGGCGGCGACATGCACGAAGGCGTTCAGAGCGTGCGGCTGGGGCTGCGCGGAATTCCGGCGGCGTCGGAAGACGTGATGGTGGCGCGCGACATTCTGCTGGCCGAGTGGACCGGCGCGCGCTTCCACGTGGCGCACATTTCGTCGCGCCATTCGGTGGAGATGGTGGCGTTCGCCAAGAGCCGCGGCCTCGCCGTGACCTGCGAGGCCACGCCGCACCATTTCGCGCTTGTCGGATTCCGAGATGCCGCCCTACGACAGCAACTACAAGATGAAGCCGCCGCTGCGCTCGGACTGCGACGTGGGCGCCGTCACGCAGGGCATCGTATCGGGCACTGTCGACGCCATCGCCACCGATCATGCGCCGCACGCCGGCAGCGAGAAGATGCAGGAGTTCGAGAAGTGCCCGTTCGGCATCATCGGCCTGGAAACCGCGGTGGGCCTCGCGCTGGAGCGGCTGGTGCATCCGGGCAAGATCACGCTGTCGCGGATGGTGGAGTTGTTCACCACCGGGCCGGCTCGCGTGTTGAGTCTCAAGCGCGGCACGCTGGCAGTGGGCGCGCCGGGCGACGTCACGATTCTCGACCCCGAACGCAAGTGGACCTACGACGTCAACAAGTCCGCTTCCAAGAGCCGCAATTCGCCTTTCGACGGGCACGAATTCCGCGGCGGCCCAGTGGCGACCATCGTGAGTGGTAGAGTGGTTTGGAAGGCCGATTAGAGCGCCACGAACCGCTCGCTCCACTAGCGAGGCACTAGAGTTGGAATCCTCTTTTCCGCACCGGCAGATTGAAGGGCGCGCACGCACGCGCTGGCTGCCTATCGCTGCTGATCGCCGCGATCGTGCTGTTCGTCGCGCGTGCGCCTGCTCGCTTCCTGGACCATCGACTACCAGTGGTGGCAAGAGATGGGCCAGTTGCAGCACCTGGTTCAGCATCCTGGCCTACAGCGTGATTCCGGTCACCGCGGCGACCATCCTCGGCCTTCGCCGTTTTCTGGATCGCCCATGCCCGCGCGCTGAAGCACGCCGGCACGGGACTGCGGCGAGCATCCGCTGTACGCCAAGCTCGCCACGCTGGGCGCTTTCCTGCTGGCGCTGATGCTGTCGCTCGGCGACGCTGGACACCTGGACCGTGGTGCGCTACTTCGGCGGCAGAAGACCTGAGCGGCGCGGCCACGGCCTGGCATGATCCGGTGTTCGAAAATCCACTGTCGTTCTATCTCTTCGAAGTTCCGTTCTATTCCGACCTGCTAGGCCTGGTGCTCGGCATCGTGATCATCGCCGGCCTTGATCTACTGGCTCGCGGCGCGCGGCTGGCAGCTACGCACGCAGCGTGGCGACTGGAGCCAGCGTGCAGGAGATCAGCCTGAGCCAATTCGGACTGGCCGGGCGCTCTGGAAGCGAAGTTCCTGCGCGGCATGGGCGCCGTGTTCCTGCTGGCGCTGGCGGTGCGATTCTTCCTGGGCCGTTACGGCATGCTGCTGAACGAGCACGGCAGTTTCATGGTGGGCATCGATTACGTCGATCAGAACGTCGCGCTGCCGCTGCAGTGGGTCTTGATCGCGGCCTGCGTGCTGTGCGGCGGTGGCGCTCGCGGTCGGCGCGATGGCGAATCGCCGTGCTGGTGGTAGCGGCGGCCTTCATCGTGCGCAACGTGATCCCGCCCATCGTGGCCGCGGCGTATGTGCGGCCCAACGAAATCTCCATCGAGCGGCCGTTCATCGAGCGCCATATCGCAGCCACGCGCTCGGCCTTCGGCATCGACCAGCGCACGCGCGAAGTCGAATTTCAGGCCCAGGCGCGAACAGCAGATCGATTTCAGCAAACACCAGCCGCTGCTCGACAACGTGCGGCTCTGGGACTGGCGCGCGTTTCACGACACCATCACGCAGCTCCAGCCCTACCGGCCCTACGTCTATTCCGACACCGACGTCGATCGCTACACCATCGGCGGGCAACTGCGCCAGGTGATGCTCTCGCCGCGCGAGCTCGACTTGTCGCAGCTCGGCGACGCACAGTCGGCCTGGATCAATCCGCATTTCATCTACACGCATGGCTACGGGATCGTGATGGCGGAAGCCAACCGCGTCTCGCCGAACGGTCTGCCGGTGCTGATGATCAAGGACGCGCCGCCCGAAGTCAGCGCGCCCGGACTTGAAGCTCACGCGGCCCCAGCTCTACTACGGCGAGAATGTCCAGGAGCCGGTGTTCGTGCGGACCGCGCAGCCGGAGTTCGACTATCCGGCCGGCGAGCACAACGTTGAAAACCGCTACGACGGCAAGGGCGGCTTCCCGATTTCCTCGCTGCCGCTGCGGCTGGCCGCCGCGATCTCACGCAGCGATTGGAACATTCTGCTCACCGGGTACCTGACGCCGGAGAGCCGCATGATGATCCGGCGCAACGTGACCGAGCGCGTGGACACGCTGGCGAATTTCCTGTCCTGGGATCCCGATCCTTATCTGGTGCTGACCGACGACGGCCGGCTGGTCTGGATCATCGACGGCTACATGACGTCGCGCGTGCACCCGTATTCGCGCAGCATCGACGCTGGAGGGCGTCGGCGCCATCAACTACATTCGCAACTCGGTGAAGGCCACCGTGGACGCCTACGACGGCACGGTGCATCTGTACGTTTTCGATCCCGAAGATCCGCTGCTCCAGGCCTACCGCAATCTGTTCCCGGCGCTGTTCGAGCCGGAATCCGTCGATGCCTGCCGATCTGCGCCGTCACGTCCGCTATCCGGAAACGATTTTCGCGGCGCAGGCCGACATCTACCGCCTGTATCCACATGCGCGATCCGAGCACGTTCTACAACAAGTCGGACGCCTGGGACGTCGCCAAGGTCGGCCACCCAGCAGAGCGGTCAACCCGGGCTCGTGGCGCCTACCTACGTCGTCGCCACGCTGCCCGGCGAGAGCAAGCCGGAATTTCTGCTGATGCTCCCGTTCACGCCGCGCAACCGCGACAACCTGATCGGCCTGATGATGGCGCGCTGCGACGGCGAGCATCTGGGAGAGAAGGTGGTCCTGCTGCTGTCCAAGCAGGAGATCATTCTGGGACCGATCCAGGTGGAGGCGCGCATCAATCAGGATCAGAATATTTCGAAAGATCTGACGCTGTGGAACCAGCAAGGCTCGCAGGTGCTGCGCGGGCAGATGCTGGTGCTGCCGATCGAGCACACGTTTCTGTACGTGGAGCCGATCTATATTCAGGCTGCGCAGGCCAAGATGCCGCAGTTGAAGAAGGTCGCGCTGGCGATGGGCGAACAATCTGGAGTACGCCGATACGTATCAGCAGGCGCTGGCGCAACTGGCGGGCGCGAGTCCGCCGACGCCCGAGGTCACGGCAGAACGGCCACCGTCTTCGCCGACGGGAGCGCCCACGACTGCCGGCGCTCCTGACACTCGAATTCCGGAGATCCGCCGTCACTTGGATCGGTACCGCGAATTGGTTTCGCAAGGAAAACTGTCGGAAGCAGGCAAGGAGCTGGAAGCGATCCAAGCTCTGGTAGCGCGCTAGCTCCGTGCATGAGCGCACGGTACGCTACGCCAGGTTGTGCCCACGCCACACACCCCGGTTCGCATACCGTGCGCTTGCCACCAACTGAGTCCAGCTTAGGGGAGACAGGTAGAGCCAACTCCCGGCAGATTTCGTAAGTACTAGATAAGCCGCGAAAAATATCGGACGGATTTTCGTGAATCGAAAAAAAACCGCCCGCAAAAGCGGCTCAATAGCCGGCTGCGTTGGCTTCGTTTCCTACAAAAATGCCGTTGCGCCAGGTGTTCAGGCATAGCGGGTGCGTGAACGGCGACGCGCCATCGGGCGCCGAATAGGTGATGTCGTCCACCGTGGCGCCGCCGGGAGGATTCAGCCCCGCCAGGTTGCGAACACGCTTGGCAATCTCGTGATCCGTGCAGGATGTATCACCGCTGACACCCAGACCGCCGATGATTTTCCCGTTTTTGTACAGCGGGACGCCGCCACCGAAGAAAATCATTCCGCCGGCGAGCTGATTCTGACCGCCGCCTTGGCCGCCTGTGGGCGCGAGGAATTGAGGGTCGAACGGATTGGAGTAACCGAGGCTCCACAACGAATGGCCGGGTTGGGTGAACGTATAGTTTCTCGTTCGGAAGACCATTGCAGCTGGATGGCCCGTTGTCCTTGGCCAGAGCCGGAACCATAATCGTCGCGCAAGCGAGCGCGAGGTTACACACAAAACGATTGTTCATTCAAACTACCTCCGTTCTAGACTGAACGGAGCTAGCGAAATGTCACGCTCGCAGCCGCGATTTGTCGGAAGCTACTTGAGCACTTCTTCGATGAACGCCAGCGCGCGAGGATCTTTGCTCTGCCCGAGCCAAAACATGGCCTGCTTGCGAACGGCCGGATTGCGGTTGGTGCGAGCCACCTGGATCAACAGCGGAACGCCGTCGCCGGAGGGCATCTGGGTGAGCGCGAAGACTGCTTTTTTCTTGACCTCTGTTTCCGGGTCGTTGGTGATGGCGTCGGAGATAGCCGACTCTGCCGTCTTCTGGCCGGCCCGCTGCGCCAACCAGAACAGCGCCTGGCCCCGGACGCGCGGGCTTTTGTCGTCGTGTGCCACGCTCACGATCAGCTTCAACGCCTCCGGTTCCTTGCTCTGAGTCAATGCGAAGATGGCGTGCTCGCGCATTCTGTCGTTGGGATCTTCGCGGACAACTCGGCTCAGGAGGTCGAATCCACGCTTGCCGCGCGCGTCGCCCATCCAGAAGATGGCTTGACGCCGCACCTGCTCGGGTTGGGCCGGAGCGGCGAGTTCGTCGAGCGCCTGGTCGGCGGATGCGTCGGCGTGCATCGCGATCGCCGACACAGCCGAGTCCGCACGGCGCAGCTTTTCACGCGCGCCACCGCTCGTGCCTTTCGCCAGGCTCAACAGAAACCGGACGCTCTCTGATGCGCTCGCGCCGGTCAGCCAGAACACCGGCAGGCCGCCCGCATCCAGCTCGCACTCCGGCGTGAAGGTGCGCACCTTGCCGATCTGATGATCCTCAACGCGGTACAGCACCACGATGTGCGTCGGCCCTTCCAGCTTCACAGTCTGGTTCGTGGCGACGTTCACGGCGCCGCCACCAGGGCGCGGTTCGAGAAAGCAGCCGCGCTGGTTGTCGTTCCAGCAGCACGACTGGTGATCGCCGGGAATGATCGGCTCGGCATAGCCAATCCACGCCGGCGAGGATTGCGCGTTGACGATGGCGCGCATGGTGGCTTCCAGGCCGCCCGAGACCGGCCGCGTTTCGAGCCGCGCGTTTTGAATCTGAGGCTGCTGCGCTAACAACGCGGCAGACGTTAGCACCGCGATCGCCAAGGCTGGGGCCTTCATTTCGCCAAAATCTCCATCAAGTAATCCGTCGCTTCCTTGGAGTGCATCAAAGAAAGCTTCTGCACGATGGTCTTTTTCAGATTCAGGTCCGTCTCCTTGCGCGCGATGTCGATCAGCGCCGGCGCATTGTCCTGAATGAACAGAGCGTTGATGATGGCCTTCTTGTTGTCCAGGTCGCTTTCCTGCGCATACATGCCTGCCAGAGTCGCGCCGGTTTTGCCGCGGCTCATGACGCCGAGCTGCTGGATGGCCTGGTGACGCAGGCCAGCATCCTTCTCATTCTTCGCAATGTCGCCGAGCTTGTCGGCCTGGCCCGAGATAAACAGCCCTTGGATGACGGCGCGCTTGACCTCAGGCGCCGATTCACTGGAATAGAGCTGGACCAGGTCGGCCGAGCCTCCCGCGTTGCCGAGCAACTGGATCGCGCGAATCTTCAGTTCGCTATTGGTCTCCGACTTCGCCGCCGTCAGCAGATTCTCGCGGCTGCCAGCCACCATGAAGCTGTTGAGGATGGCTCGCTTGACGGAGATATCGTTAGAGCTCTTGTAGGCGTCCACCAAAGTTTGCAGATTGTCGCTGCCGCCGTACACGCCCAGGTACTCGATGGCCTTGGTTTGCAGGTCCGGATTCGATCCGCCCTTGGCCATTTCGCCTAGCAGAGCAGCCGACTTCGGTGAATGGCTCTGCGCGAGCACGAACAAGGCCCGTTCCTTGAGCCTCGGCGAGTTGGTGCTCTTGAGAATCTTCTCGATCATCGGAAGGCTGCGCTCGGGATCGGTATTCATCAGGCTCGATAACGCGAGCAGCTTCAGATCCTCATCGGTCGCCGACTCCGGCGAGACCGGCTGTCCCGCCTGCTGGCGAATCTCGACCTGCAAAGCTTGCGCGTCCCCCAGCCACCGGCTCGAAGCGTAGCTGCTCTGCAACTCGGTGAGCGAAGCCAGCGCATCATCGCGGCGCCCCAATTTGTTTTGGGCATACGCGCGCCAGTAGTAAGCGCCGTCGGCACGACTGGCCTTGTTTTCGATCACGCGATTAAACGCATCGATGGCACGGTCATATTCTTTGCGATCCAGGTAGCTCTTGCCCGAACGATAGTAGCGTTCGTCGCGGTCCTGCTGTTGGCGCGCCACCTCGCGCGCGCGTCTCACCGATTCTCTCGCCTCGCCGCTGCCCTGAAACGCCAGCAGTCCAAGCTCGGCGAAGTCGGGCGGCAGCGGAGGGATCGCGGCCAACGCTGTAAGGGGCGCCAGCGGCGGTAAGGGGGGCAGCGGCGATTGCGGCGCAAATGCCAGCCGCGGAGGCTCGGGCGGCAGGGGCGGTTCCGGCGCCTGCTGCGAAAACGCAGCCGGGCACGACGCCACCAGCATCGCCACGATCAATGGGAAAGTCTGTTTTCGTTTCACGTCGGTCTTCCTCACAACTTCTTCTTGGTTCGATCTTCTTGGGCTACAGGCCGGCTTCGTTCGTCGCGGACCCGCGAGCCGAGCACTCGCACCTTGAACAGCAAGCCGCGGCTTTCGATCTCGTGCTGCAAGTCGGCCAGCTCCTGGCTGGAAAGCTCGTTCGGCCCGTGCGCGATCTCGAGCAGAACGCGCTCCAATTCATCGAGCACATTCGCAACGCCCGTGTCGCCCGTCGATCGCGCGGTCTGGCGGTACAGCCGGTTGTCGTCCACCAGCTCGGCGGCCATCTGGCGCTCGTCCGAGATATCCAGCTTGCCTTTTTCCTCCGGCGCGTTGCTCAATTCGGCCAACACCATCTGCGAGCGATCCAGAAGATCGCCCACGGCCACCAGCAGTATGCGCTCCCGCACCTGCTGATTGCTGTGCGGACTCACCGCCACTTCGGGCGCCGCGTTTCGATCCCACAGCCGGCCAGCCACAAAAGCCGCCAGAATCAGCGACGCTGCAACGGGCGCCCACACCCACCAGCGGAACGCGCGACGGCGCGATCGCACGCCCAGCCGCGACTCGATGCGCCCCCAAACCTCGCTACCGTATTCGCCTTGGCGCTCAGGCACCGGCGCCGAATCCACAGTGTTGAGCACCAACTGCAGCGCTCGAAAATCGGCGCGGCAGGTTTCGCATCCGGCCAGGTGCTCTCCGATGCCGCCCGCCTCGGCCGACTCGCCGTAGTAAAAAAGCACCAATTGTTCTTCGTTCAAATGATTCATCGCGCTGAACCCACCACCGGCTCCAAGCTCCGGCGGAGCTTTTGAACCGCTCGAAAAATACTGTGTTTCGTGGCATTCGTTCCCGTGCCGAGCGCCTGGCCGATTTCTTCAATCGACAGGCCTTCGAAATGCCGTAGCACGAACGCCGCTCGCTCCTGCGCGCTCAGTTCGTCGAGCGCCGCGTTGACCCGATCTTTGACCTGACTCGAATACAAGACCCGATCCGGCCCCGGTCCGGTCTCCGGCATCGACTGCAGCAGATCCTGGCCATCGACAGCCCCATGCTCGCGCTTGTCTTCGCGATGCTTGCGCATTCGAATCAGATCCAGCGAGTAATTCGAGGCGATGCGGTACAGCCAGGTGGAAAA
The DNA here is from genome assembly GCA_963792065.1 of Terriglobia bacterium. Lineage (GTDB taxonomy): Bacteria > Acidobacteriota > Terriglobia > Bryobacterales > Bryobacteraceae > Palsa-89. The sequence continues at coordinate 1,371,862 of CAWBUU010000001.1, read as the reverse complement.
ACTCGAGCGCGCCTCGTACCTTGAAATCTGACGGTAAGCTCGCAGGAAGGTCTCCTGCACCACGTCTTCGGCGTCTTCTTCGTTGCCAGTCATGCGAAAAGCCAGGCGGAAAATGGCACGGCTATGCTGCTCGACCAGCAGTCGAAAGGCGTCGTTGTCACCCGACCGCGCCCGCTCGACCGCGCCGCCGGCTTCCACTTCCATCCGTTCTTTAGACTACGGGTTTCCTCCGCGGTTAGGCTCGCCTGGACTTTCGCCACCGATTGCTGCTTCAAAGCTCCGAAATTTCCCGCCAGCGTGACGCATTACACTGAAATCAGGGGTGTTCATGCCCGATAAGCCATCTTCTCGTTCTTCGTCCACCGACTCAGATTCTGACGCGCGGCTTCGATCCCAGCCTTTCGGTCGGATCGGCGCGGCCCGCGGTGTTCCGCAGCTCCACCTACGTGTTTTCCAGCCCGGAGGCCGCCGAGCGCGCCTTCGACTTGATGGCCGGGCGCGCCCAGCCCGTGCCCGGCGAGGCGCCCGACCTGGTCTATTCGCGCTTCAATCATCCCAACGCCGAGATCCTTGAGGACCGCCTGGTCCCGCTCGAAGCCGGCGCGCAGTCCGCGCTGGTGTTCAACTCCGGCATGGCCGCCATCATGACCGCGCTGCTCACCTTCGCGCGTCCCGGCCAAAGCATCGTCTACACCGTTCCGATTTACGGCGGCACGCAGCATCTCATCCAGGATTTTCTGGAGCCGCTCGGCATCACGGGTATTCCGGTGCGCGCCGGCCAAACCGCCGAGATCGACGACGCCATCCGCTCGGCGAAGAATCTCAGCGTCGTCCTGATCGAGACGCCTGCGAATCCCACCATCATCATGACCGGCATCCGCGAGGCCGTCACTACCGTCCGCGCAGCGCGACCCGAAGCCGCTGGTGATGGTGGACAACACGCTGCTCGGCCCGGCGTTCCAGCATCCGCTCCTGCTCGGCGCCGACATGTGTCTCTACTCGGCGACAAAATATCTTTCGGGCTTCAGCGACCTGATCGCGGGCGCGGCCATCGCCAACGATCCCGATGCTGATCCGCCGCATGCGCAGCAAGCGCAACCTGTTCGGCAACATCCTGCAGCCCGACGAATGCTGGATGCTGGACGGCCGCCTGCCCACCGTCACGCTGCGCATGAACCGCTCCAGCAAGAACGCCGAGCGCATCGCGCACAAGCTGGCCAAGCATCCCAAGGTGGCGCGCGTGCTCTATCCGTCGCTGTTCACCGATCCCGAGCAGGTTCGGATCACGCGCGAACAGTGCGACTTTCCCGGCGGCATGCTGTCGCTCGATTTGAAGGGCGGCAAGCCGGCGGCGTTCGAGTTCCTGCGCAATCTGCACATCGCCCACAATGCCGTTTCGCTCGGCGGCGTCGAGACGCTGGTGTGCCATCCGAAATCTACCACGCACTCCGGTTTCACGCCCGAGGAATTCGAACAGGCCGGCGTCACCGATGGGCTGGTGCGCATCTCCATCGGCATCGAGGACTGGCGCGACCTGCTGACCGACTTCGAGCAGGCGCTGGACCTCATCTGATCTGAAATTTCACCACTGCTTTGCCGAGGTGAATCTCGTCGCCGGGCAGCAGCCGCGTGCCGCGCGTGTCGCGATGCACCTCCTGGCCCATGCCGTCGCGCACGATCCACAAGCCGCAGTTGTTCTCCGACTTGTTGCCGCGCTTGTACCAGCGATCGTTGAACAGCCGGTATTCGCCGGTCTTCTTGTCGTGCACGATGTGCGCGTGCTCGCGCGAGACGGTGCGATTGACCGGATTGTCTTCGGCGAACGCGAGATCGTTGCGCCGCGACATGCCCTCGGACTTGTAGACGTCGACCAGCCGGCCGATATTGGTGCGCGTTTTTTGCAGCAGCAGCTCGGGCTTGTTCGCGCTACCCGAGGAGACGATGCAGCCGCGCAACGCGGCGCGTGCGAGGCGGCTCAGGCGGGGGCGGCGCGGCGTCCAGCGCGAGCGTCTCGATGCGCAACCAGTCGCGATCGTTAACCGGCTCTTCGCTCGCCGCGCGGACCTCGACGCGCAGATCGTCTGGGAACCGGCAGGCCTGCTTCGCCAGACTCTTCGAACTTCTTCCTCGAAGAAGCGGCGGAAGAAATCGCGCTCGAATACCGCGGCGTCGCTTCCGCCGGCGCGCAGCACGATGCGCACGACGTTGTACGGAAACAGCGCCTTTCCGCCGGCCCGCTGGATCTTCTTGCTGACTTCGTCCAGCACGGCGATGCGGATCTCGGCGACCTCCGGCGAATCGCCCGACGATCTGCGCCATCGCGCCGAAAGGCGCTTCAAACACCGTTCGTGCCAACTCGTTCGATCAGTTCCGATATTCTCATTTCAGTGTCCCCGAGCAGCCCCAACTCCGCCGCGGCCTCCACGATCTCGCGCGCGATCGGCGCCGCAATCGTTCCGCCGTATCCGCCATGCTCCACCACGACCGCGAACGCGATGCTCTTCGAGCGGTCGCCATCATAAGGCGCGAATCCCGCGAACCAGGCGTGCGGCATGCCTTGATCGAGTTGCGCGGTTCCAGTCTTTCCGGCGACGCTGACCGTCACGCCCTTCATCGCGCGGCGCCCGGTTCCTTCCACCACCACCGACGCGCATCGCGCGCGCGAGAAATCCCGCCAGGTCCGGATCGAGAATGCGCCGCGGCAGCGTCGGTGCGCGAGTTGCTGCCGTCGATCACCCAGCGGCCCTCGGCCATCTCGCCTCCGTTCGCGATCGTCGCCGCGACGCGCGCCATCTTGAACGGCGTCACCAGCACAGGGCCTTGCCCGTAGGCCGCGAACGGCAGCGCAGCCTGAATGTCGGGAATGCTTCCGGCCGGAATGTCGAGCAGCTTCGCCGTCTCGCTCAATGCGCGCGCGCCGACCGAATACACGCCGAGCTGCGCGAAGTACGCGTTGCACGACACCGTGATCGCCCGCGCCATCGTCAGCGTTCCATGCGCCGAATCGCCGACGTCGTCGCGAATCGGTTTACGCCAACCCGGGATGATCGCGCCCACGCGGCCGTCGGCTAGCCGCCGGCATGCTGAAGCTCTTGTTTTCGAGCTTCGGATCGGCCCGCAGCGCCGCCATCGCGGTCACCAGCTTGAACGTCGATCCCGGCGGATAAAGCCCGTAGCGCACACGGTCGAACAGCTCGTCGCTGGTAGCTTCAGACGCCGCTTCAGATGCCGTCGCCGGTTCGGCTCGCTCACCAGCGCGAGCACGTCGCCGCTATGCGGGTCCATCACGACCACCGCGCCTTTGTCCTTGTGCGATCTGCGCGAGTCCGTCTTCCAGCGCTTTGCTCGGCGCGCAACTGCAGCCGGATGTCGATCGACGTCCGCACGTCGCGGTCGCGCGCCATCAGGCTTGCGATCTGCGGATTTCCCGGATGATGGCGATAGCGGATCAGCGGCGCCAGCTCGGCTGTAGTCGGCAAAGCCCTGCAGCCTGGCGTTCGAATCGTGCTCGATCAGCGACGCGTTGGTCGCGTGGAAATTTTCGCCGGTTCGCGAGATCGCCCAGCAGATGCGCCGTCGCCGCGCCAAACGGATAGTGCCGGTTGTCGAGCCGCGAGCATGCCGTGTCGATCGCGACGCCCAGCTTCTGATAATCGGCACGCCGCCTCTCCAGTTCGCCCCAGTCGCTGGTCGCCAGCAGAACGCCGTTACGATCGTAAATGTTCCCGCGCCGGATCTCGTGCGCCAGCGAGTTCAACCGCGGATTGCGCTGCGCGCGCTTGACGCCGTCGTCTTCGAACACTTTCGTATCGCGCGCCAGATACTGATCGTCGCGGATCACCTGGTAGTAAGCTGCGAATCCGAGCAGCACCGCCGCGCACACGCCCAGCACGGCTTCGAGCGATCGCACCGGCCTCACGAAAGGCTCGTCGATGACGGCCTCGCGCGTACGGTTCGAAATCGCGAGCAGAATCCCGACGATCAGGAAATTGGCGAGCATCGCGGTGTTGCCCGAACTCAGGAACGGCGACACCACGCCAGAGAGCGGCAGCGCACCCAGCACGCCACTGGAGATGAGCAGCATCTCGAACGCGATCAGCGCCCCGAGTCCGAGGCCCAGAAACATCCCGTACTCGTTCGGCGCTCGCAGCGCGATACGAAAGGCGCGATGCACCAGGAAGCCAAGCAGCAACAGCACCGCCACGACACCCGCGAATCCCCACTCTTCTCCGATCGCCGGAAGCACCAGGTCAGTGTTGCCTGCCGGAATCAGCGCCGGATCGCCCCGGCCGGGTCCAGAACCCAAGGCGCCGCCGGTCGAAAACGCCCACAGCGAATGCGCGAGTTGATTGCCGCCGTGCACATCGTTGTCCCACGGCGAGAGCCACATGTGGATGCGGCTCACCACCGTGGCCGGCTTGCCCAATTGATATCCCGCCGTGACGCCGCCGACGAACAGCGCGATGCCGAGCACCGCGAGTCCCGCGCGCCCGCGCGCCACCGCGAACACAGCGAGAAACAAAAAGCCGATGACCAGCGCCGGCCCGAGATCCTTCAGAACGAAAAACAGCACCAGCGCGCAAGCCACCGCGCACATCACCGGCAGCACGTGCGCGAGCCGCGGCAGGTTGATCCAATGCAGCGCGCGCGGAACCAGCCGCTTCTCGCGCAGATCGCGCAGGCGCTCCCAGTTGCGCGCGAAATAGCCGGCCAGGAAAAACACCAGCAGGATCTTGATCGCCTCCACCGGCTGGAACGGACCGAGGTTCACTTTGGCGTCGTTGCCTGCCGGTCCATAGCCGAAGCGAATGCAGCAGCACGAACAGCAGGAACGCGGCGAACAGCGGCGCATAGCTCCAGCTCGCAGAAGCGCTGGTAGTTGAACACGCGCAGCGACGGCAGCGAGCAGCACCAGGCAGCCCAGCGCCACGCCCCACGCAAATTTCGAAAACTCCAGCGTGTCGCGCAACGGATCGCGCAGGCTGACGGCCAGAATCAGGCCGAAACCGGTCAGCAGGTGCAGCGCCGGCAGCATCGCGAAGTCGCCGCGGAACGCGCTCCATCGCCACACCAGGAACACCGCGTAGAATCCCGCGAAGTACGCCGCGATCCAGATCGCAAACTGAATTTGGAATTCGCGCGGCGTGCGCACCACGAACGCCGGCTTCAGTCTCGCAAGCGGCAGCAGAGGCGCGCGCGTCGTTGCTAACGCGCAAGCCGGCCGAGCGCGCCAACGTTCGCCAGCGGCCGATGCGCCGTCGAGATATTCGAAGATCTGCCGCACCTTCGATTCGCGCTCTGCACCTTCCGGAAAAATCTGCAGAAACGGCACGATCTCGCTGGCCTTGGTGACACGATTCAAGATCGAGAACTTCCCCGCGATCGATGCCGGCCTGAAGCTCCGCGAACTCCTCGGTCTTCGCCGAGTACACCAGCACCAGCCCGGCCCCGACCGCGAGCGAGGCGGCTGCCAGCCACACGAACTCGCGCCAGCCGACGCGCCGCGACGCCGCACCCGCCTCGCGCCCGACCGCCAGAACCTTGGCTTCCCAGCTCCTGGTTACTGCCAACGGCTGGCCCTCCGAACGGTCCGGCGCTGCGGTCTGCCGGGCTTCGCGAGCGCGTCGTTCAGTTTCTGCCGCGCACGGTCGTCGTCGTCCACCTGCCGCAGCGCGACGCTCACGTTGGAAAATCCCATCAGCGGCTCATACAAGTCGCGCGCTCGTTCAAAATCGCGCTGAGCGAGCCGCAGATACCGCTCCTCCGTCGCGCGCGCCTTCTGGCGCATACTTGCGCGCCTCGCCCAACTCCGCCACCGCGCGGAAACGATATCCGTCGGCCTCCTGCTCGATCTCTCGAGGCCCCGGCCGGAATCCCAGTCGCTCGGCCGCGTGCAGCTCGGCCATCGCTTTCCCGACGTTCTTCTCCGAATAGACGTAAATCCGCGCCAGCCCAAGGTGCGGATCCGGCGAACGCGGCATCAGCGACCGCGGCTTCTTCGAAGTTCGCCTGCGCGGACTGCGCGTGGCTCTCGCGCCAGGCTCGCGTACCCGGTCGCCAGCGCCAGCTTCCCTCGCGCCGCGCGATCGCTTGCAGTCAATCTCGAGCGCGTGCTCCAGACATCCGACCGCCTTCGCCCAATCGAAATCCTCGATCGCCGGATCGGAACTGTTGCGATAGCGTTCGATGACGTCGTCGGCCGCCTCACCAGCCGCGATCGCAACTCAGGCGAAAGCCGCGCCGCCGGCGACAGTCCACCCAGAAACGCGTTCTGCCGCTGGATGCGTCCGAACAGATCCCAGTCCGCGTTGATTCCCGCCAGGCTCGCCTGCGTGTAGTCGATCGCCCCGCGCAGCGGCTCGCTCTCGCGCCAGAAGCGGTAGTAGTAACCGGCGGGCACGCACACCACCAGACCCGCCAGCAATCCCCAGAACAACGCGCTCAAGATGCTCAACACCGATGCCAGCCGCTGCGCGCGCGCCGGCTTCAACCGCAGCACGCGCTGCTTCACCGTTTCCGCCATGCTCGAAACGCGCTTCGGGCACAGTGAAAGCGCGGCTTCTCGATGGTCGGATTGCTGTGCCACGCGTTGCGCCGCTCGGTCTGCGCCACCGTCGGGCGACCCTCCAGAAACAGCCGCACGTCGCTCTCAAACGCAGCCGCCGAAACATAGCGCAGATGCAGATCGCCCGCCAGCGCTTTGTGCAGAATCGCCTTGAGCGCGCTCGGGCATTCGTCCGGCAGCGCGCGCGGAGGCCGGCGCGACTGGATCAGCTCCTCCAGCTTGCGCGTGTCCTGCGCCTGATAGGGCGGCGATCCTGCCACCATCTCGTACAGCGTCACGCCTACGGCCCACAGGTCCGCGTGCCGATCCACTTGCCCGCGGCTCAACCGCTCCGGCGAACAATAGCTCGGGCTGCCCAGACTCAGATGCGTTCGGCTGTGCGTGAACGTCAGCGCCTTGGCGATTCCGAAGTCCAGCAGCCGCACTTCGTCGTCCGCGCCGATCTGGATGTTCGACGGCTTGATGTCGCCATGCACCACCGACCGCCGCTGCCCGTCGATGTCCACCGCGAACGAATGCAGCTTGTCGAGCTGGCTCAGGATCTCGACGCGCGAACTTCGCCGCGCGCTGCGGCTCCAGGCGCTGCTCCTCGGCCAGAATCTCCGCCACCGTTCGCCCCTCGATGTACTGCATGGCGATGAAGAAGCATCCGTCGCTCTCGCCGTATTCGTAGATTTCGATCACGCGCGAATCGGCCTGCCGCAATTGCCTGCTGCAGCTCCGCGCCGCGCCGCTCTGCTTCGAGGATCAGTTGCGTCAGCGGATCCTGCGCGATCTCGACGATCTTCAGAACCGCGTAGCGATTGGCGTTCTCGTCGAAAGCGAGATACACGTCGGTCATCCCGCGCGCAAGCTTGCGAACGATCGTGTAACTCAGGAATTTCTTCGTCCCCAACATCCAACCTCACCTAACGCCAGGCCAACGCCAGCACCACGCCGATCACGAACCCGTATACCAGAAACGCCGCCCGGCAGGTCAACAGCCGCACCAGCGCCGCGATCGCAGCTCACGGGCGCCTCCACCACCGAACGCACCTTGGTGATGGCATGACGCACGCGCGCTTCCGCCATCTCCGGCGACTGCGTCCCCACGAACTCGGTGCCCGCCACAAAAATCGCCGTGACGTTATCCTTCCCGCCCGCCTGATTGGCGGCGTCCACCAGTTCGCGCGCCACCTGTTCCGGATCGCCCGCGTAGCGTTCGATCACTTCGGCCATCTGCTGCCGACGTCAGCAAGTCGCTCAGCCCGTCGCTGCACAGCAGCAGCGCAGCATCCGGCTTGAACGCGAACTCCTTCATCTCGACGAAATCCTCTTCGCCGGCCTCACGCCGCTGCGAACCGACGTTGCGAAACACCTCGTGCCGCCGCGGATGCTGCATGGCTTCGCGCTCGGTCAGCTCCCCGCGATCCTCACGCTCGCCCACCGGCGAATGATCCGACGTCAGCTTGTGAATCGCGCCGTTCCACATCAAGTACAACCGCGAATCGCCGACGTGCCCCACCACCACGCGATCGCCGTCCAGCACGCGCCAGCGTCAACACGCACGCCATCCCGCGCCAGTCGTCGTTCTCCTCAGCCAGATCGCAGATGCGATTGTTAGCCGCCACGATCGCGCCGCGTACACGGTCGCGCGCGTCGCCATCCCGCGCCGCCAGCTCCGTGCGAATCACTTCCACCGCGGCATCGGCCGCCTTGTCGCCCGCCGCGTGCCCGCCCAACCCATCCACCACCAGAAAAATTCCGCGCTCGTCGTCGACATAGCTGCGATCCTGATTCTCGGCACCGCACACAGCCGCGATCGCTCGCCGCAGCCCGGAATCGCCAGTCGCGCCACTAACGACTCCATCACCGCGCCTCGAATTCGAGCGTGATCACTTCCGCCACGCTGATCTCCGAGCGCACCGGCACACTTCCTCGACGCCGCGCTTCAGGCGTTTGCCGTTCAGCCAGGTGCCGTTCCTGCTGTTGTCGACAATCAGGAATCGCCCTTGCGACGCATCCCGCCGCAGCCGCAAATGCTCGCGCGACACTTCGTCGTTGGTGTACAGCGCGACGTTCACCATCGCGTCGTCGCCTCCGCGCCCGATGCTGATCTCGTCCTGCATCATGAGGTAGAGCTGCGGCCCGGAGTCGTCCTGATAGCGGATCTCGGCCAACACGCGATCGCCCGGCCGCCGCGTGTCGGCGTGCCTGCCGCCAACTCCCGTCGTCGTGCCGACCGCCGGCTCGCGATCCAGCAGCGTCGTCTTGGTGCCGTGATAGCCGGGCTGCGGCGTCTCGGCCAGCTCGGAATGGATCTCGACGTCGCCCAGCGGCACCACGTCCTCGGAGTCGGGAAAGAACTCGAACGTCCAGTCCTTCGACGCGATCTTGAACGGCTTCCGCTTCCGGCTTCCGCGAATCGCGCTCAGCCCGAGCGGCCGGGCGTTCCACTGCTCCAGCCGCGCCGTCAGCGCGCGCCGCGCGTCTTCGCGAATCAGGTCGAACACGCCGGTCAGCCGGACGTAGTCGTCCGGATGCAAATACAAACTGAAAATGCACGGCACCAGAACGCTGTAGGCCATTTCGAACTGGCCCAGCTTCCGCGTTCCGCACGAGCTGCTCGATGATGACTTTGCCCGTGATCCGGCTCTGCGCTTCCCCGGTCCCTTTCGGCCATCCATGTGCGGACCTCCGCTGGGATTTTCGACGCGCCCAAGGCGCGTGGCAGGTTTCCAAAGCTTTGCAGTCGGCCTGCGGTATGAATAAGTATCAATGCTTCTCTGGCAACTCGATCGGCGCGGCCGCGCTCGCCGCCTGGATCTATCTGCTTGTCTTCCGTGGCGGTTTCTGGCGGATCCGCGCGGTTCCCGATCCACCGCCTGCCGGCGCCGGCGGACCAGTCAGTTGCGGTCGTCGTTCCGGCCCGAAACGAAGAAGCGGTTGTCGCCCGAGCCATCGCGTCGCTGGTGAATCAGGACTACGCCGGACGCTGGCACGTCTTCCTGGTCGACGACCACAGCACCGACGCAACCGTCCGGGCCGCCGGCACTGCACGAGCGCCTCACCGTCGTCCAAGCCGACGCCACGCCGCAGCGGCTGGACCGGCAAAGCTCTGGGCCATGTCCGAAGGCCTCAAGCGCGCCGCCGAGTTCGCTCCCGACTACGTGCTGCTTACCGACGCCGACATCGTCCACGCGCCCGACAGCATCTCGCGCCTGGTCGCCCGAGCCATCGCGCAGAACCTGGACCTGGTCTCCTGGATGGTGAAGCTGCGCTGCCGCACGCTGGCCGAGCGCGCCCTGATCCCCGCCTTCGTGTTCTTCTTCTTCATGCTCTATCCGCCGGCCTGGATCGCGAGCCGCCGCCACCGGACCGCGGGCGCGGCCGGCGGTTGCATGCTGGTCCGCCGATCCGCGCTCGACCGCATCGGCGGAATCGCGGCCATCCGCGGCGAGCTGATCGACGATTGCGCCTTGGCCCGCGCCATCAAGCCGGGCGGCGCGATCTGGCTGGGCGTCACGAAGGATGTGAGAGCATCCGCGACTACTCGAGCTTCGCCGAAATCGGCCGCATGATCTCGCGCAGCGCCTTCACCCAGCTCCGCCACTCAGCGCTCTTGCTCGCCGGCACGATATTCGGAATGTCGATCATCTACCTGGCCCCGCCCCTGCTGCTCTTGACGCGCGACTCCGCCGCCGTCGCTTCGGCCTCGCCGCGTGGATGCTCATGGCCATCGCCTACGCCCGGTGCTGCGCTTCTATGGCCGGTCCATCGCGTGGGCGCCCGCGCTCCCGCTGATCGCGCTCTTCTATCTCGGCGCGACGCTGCACTCCGCGTTCAGCTATTGGACCGGGCGCGGCGGCGTGTGGAAGGGCCGCATCCAGGACGCGCGGTAAGCGCAGTCACTTCTCCAGCTTGTAAATCGTCAACCCGCTCAGAAGCTTCGGATAAAAATCGGTCGACTTCTGCGGCATCACGCCGCCCGAGAACGCGATGTCCGCCGTCTGCTGCACCGTAGTCGGCTCGAGCAGAAACGCAACCTGCGCCCCGCCGCCATGCACTTTCGCGTAAGCCGCATCCAGCCCGCGCACGTATTCGATATGCCTCTGCTCGCGCACCGCCTCTTCGCCGATGCCCAGCATCCCCGCGAGCAGTTCTTCATGCAGCACCTTGACGTCCAGCTCGCCCGGTTTGCGCTCGCGCTCGTAGAGGACGACATCGCCCGAACCGCAGCGCGACGCCGATGCGCACTCGTCTGCGGCGCCGGCGTCCCGAAGATCTGCTTCAGCTCATCGATCGACGCAAGCTTGCGGCCGTGAAGCTTTCCGACCAGCGCGTGCCCGTCGAAACGCGCACAGCCCGCTCACCGCGCGATGCGTCGCCAGAATCTCCAGCCCAGGCGAGTACATATTGACGAACGTCATCATGACCTGTTCGGCCGCCTTCCAGCCCGGATTCTCTTTCCGAAACGCCAGCGCGGTCTCGTAGCGATGATGCCCGTCGGCGATCAGCAGCTTCTTGTCCGCCATCAGCTTCTGGATCGCAGCGATCGCATCGCGATCCGCGATCTTCCACACGCGATTCAGCGCGCCGTATTCATCGGTCACCGCAATCGTGGGCTCGCCCGCAGCGGCCTGATCCAGAATGCGATCCACGGCCAGCTCGCGATCCGCGATACAGCATGAAGAGCTGCTCGAAATGCGCGTGCGTGTGACGCAGCAGCTCCAGCCGGTCTTTCTTCGGCCCCGACAACGTTTGCTCGTGCCGGTACACGACGCCCGCCGAATACTCTTCCACCGGCCCCAGCCCGATGAAGCCCTTGCGCTCCAGCGTGTGTCCGGAATCCGGCGCCGTGAATCGCTGGAAGTACGCGTAGAAGCACGGCTCGCTCTCCCGCTCCAGCGTGCCGTCGGCGATCCACGCGTCCAGCAGCGCGGCCGCGCGCGTATAAACGTTCTCGCTTTCGGAATCCGCCGCCGACTTTTCGCCCAAAACAACCCGCACCAGATTGTGCGGATTCAGCTTACAAATAGCGCGCCCGCATGGCCGGCGAAATCTTGTCGTAAGGCTGCGTGACCAGGTTCTCGATGGGTCCGGCCTTCGCGCTGTATCGATAGGGTTGAAAAGGTGAGATGTGTGCCAATCGCCAGGATAGCAAGATGGTATCCGTCCGGCGCCGGCGCGCGTCCATGGTGCATCGACTTTCTAGCGACCCGATCCGGAAAAACGGCCGCCTCGCTTGTTCTACTATCAGAACCCGCGATGACGAGAGCCTCATGAGTGGCGATTCCGTACCTCTCGCGCTGCCTCTCTCGCGGCTCGCGGCCGCCTCTTCGGAGACTACGACACTGTTTCAGGAACTGCGCCAGCCTCTGCTCCGATACCTGGCTGGCCTGGGCCTGACAGCCGACGAAGCGCAGGACGTCGCGCAGGATGCCTTCCTGAGTCTGCATCGCCACCTCGCCGCGAACGGATCGCGCGACAACATCCGCCCCTGGCTGTTTCGCGTCGCGCACAACCAGGCCAGAAACCGGCAACAGAGTTACCATCGCCGGTTCGCCGATCCGCTGGATGCGTCGCTCGGCCTGCTCCTCGACCAGGCGACGCCCGAACGGCAAGCCATCGAGAAGCAGCAAAGCGAGCGGCTTGACGCTGCCATCCGGTCGCTCGCGGAATCCGAACGCGAATGCCTGCTGCTGCGCGCCGGCGGCTTGCGGTATCGGGAGATTGGGGAAGTATTGGGGATCGCGACCTCGACCGTGGCCGACACAGTCGATCGCGCGATTCGAAAGTTAGCGGAGAAATGCAATGTGTGAATTTTCGAAGAGGTTGATCGCATGGCTAGATGCGGAACTCGAGCCCAGCGACTCCAAAGCGATGGAGCGACACGTTGAGCAGTGCGCCCCGTGCCGCAGCGAGGCCGAGCGCTATCGCCGGATCAGCAGCGCGTTTATCGGCTATTGCGATGCCGCGCTCGCGCAACGAACCACCACGCGTCCGAAATTCCGAGCCGCCCGCCCGATCGCCGCCGCGACAGCCGCTGGAATCGCAGCCGCATTCGCACTGTTCTTCTGGATTCCCCGAAGCCCGGATGTTCCGCCAGCGCCCAAAGACCTGTCGCCGACACCGCCCGCGATCGCCCTCCGCACCCAGCCGGCCGCTGCCGTACATCCGCCTGCCTCGCGCCGCCGCGCGCCAAAACGCCTCGCCGCAACGCCACCGCCGTCTGAACCTTTTGTTCGAATCGCCATCCCCGCCGACGCCGTCTTTCCTCCCGGCATGTTCCCCGATGGCGTCGCAATTTTAGCCGACCTCACCCTGGCCGCCGACGGTTCGCCAGTCGGCCTTCGCCTCAACCTTAACGATTTTGAAAGGATTGATCTACCATGACACGCACCTTATTTCTTCCGTTCGTCTTGACCGCCGCGCTCTCGGCCCAAACAACCGTCAAAACCGAGCCGACGTTCAACGTCCGAATCGAATCCGGTGGCATAGGCTTCGGAACAGCCGCCCAGCCGCTGCGTGGCGCTCCTTACTCGGCCACCACGACCACCGAGTTCGTCCAAACCCTCGCCGACGGCAACCACATCATGCAGAAGACCACGGCCTTCGCGGCGCGCGATTCGCAAGGCCGCACTCGCAACGAAGTCACTCTACCGATGATCGGCAACATGTCCGCGGCCAAGGCGCCCCACCTGGTGTTCATCAACGACCCGGTCGCAGAAGTTTCCTACGATCTGAACCTGGACGACCAGACTGCTCGTAAGTTGCCATCCAGACCGGCGGCCGCCTTCGAGAAGCTCCAGCGCGGCCCGGCCATCGGGGCTTCAGTCGCAGGCATTCCCGCTATCAAGGGAGCCATCGGGAGAATGAGCACGCAAGCCGGCGTTTTCTTCTCAGGCATTCAAACCGCGGACGCCACGTCGAGCCAGCGCGAAGACTTGGGAACCCAGGTCATGGAAGGCGTCTCCGTGCAAGGCTACCGCATCACGCGCTCCATCCCGGCCGGCGAAGTCGGAAACGAAAAGCCGATCGACATTGTCGAAGAGGTCTGGACCTCGCCGGAACTGAAGACCGTGGTTTACAGCAAACGGACCGACCCGCGCTCCGGCGAACAGACGCTGAAGCTCACCAACATCTCGCGCGCGGAACCCGACCCGGCACTGTTCACGGTCCCGCCCGATTTCAAGCTGCTGGATATCGGCGAGCCAGGTGGCAATGTTGTGTTCTATCAACCGCACGATTGACCCGCAGGCGGCCGGGGCCCAGCCAACCTCGGCCGCTCGCAATCCCGCCAACAAAGACAACTGACACAAATCTGAAAGTTTTCTTCGCGTACAGCCGAGTTATACTGACAGGGAGCACGAAAACCATAGGCTGCCTGGAGGGGACCGGGTCGGCTCCGCCTGTCGATGGAAGGAGCAGGGCGGCCACCGAAGCAACGAAGGCCGGGTCTGCTTTCGCCCGGCGTGTACGGGAGGAAACTGCATTGAAACTGATTTCGCTTACCTGCATCGCCTTATTGGCAACACTTGCGTTCGGACAGAATCCGCCGGCCGCAGCGCCGAAGCGCGCCACGGCGACGAAAGCGGCTCCCAAAGCAGCGCCCAAGCCATCGCAGGTCGACTCTGTCATCGAGCTGGTGAAGGCCGGGATGTCGGAAAGCCTCATCATCAAGAGCCTGCAGAGCGCCAACAAGCCGGCCACGCTCGTCCCCGGCCGACCTGGTGAAGCTGAAGGACGCGGGCGTGTCCGACAACATCATCCAGGTGATGATGGACCCGACCAGCAATCCCGCGGCAACGCCTCCGCCTCCGCCACCGGCGCCCGAACCGGCGCCCGCACCAGCAGCTCAAGCTCCGGCCGAGTCTGCACCGGCGCCTGCCGCGCCCGCCCCCGACGCCCCGATCTCGCAGGCCGAGAAGAAGCGCGTGATCGTCGACGAGTTCGACTACTCGACGGTGAAGACGTCAATTCAGGCGGTCTTCAACACCCAGGCCGACATCGGAAAAGGTATCCGCGCAATGATGGTGAAGCGCCTGGCCGACGCCAACAAAGTCGTGGTGGTCGAGCGCGCCAAAGTCGACCAGCTGATGGCCGAGCAGGACCGCAACGCCAGCAATCGCGTGAAGCAGGGCTCGGGCGCGCGCGTGGGCCGCATCTCCGGAGCGCGACGCGCTGCTGGCCGGCGACATCATCGTATTCGGGCGCGACGACAAGAAGACCGATATCGGCGGCGGCGGCCTGCTGCCGCGCGGTTTCGGCGGCATTCACTTCAAGAAGGAAGAGGACAAGGCCGTGGTCGCGATCACCTACCGGCTGATCGACGCCGAGACGTCCGAAGTCATCGCCACTGGCGAAGCGCGCGGCGAATCGGTGCGCAAGAGCAGCGGACTGGCGGGCATGGCCGGCGTGTTCGGCAAAGGCGGCGGAGGCGGCGGGCGTCGACATGACCAGTTCCAACTTCGCGCAAACCATTATCGGCGAGGCGACGCAGGACTGCGTCAACAAGCTGGCCGATATCTTGCTTCAGCAGACCGCCACCATGAAGAAAGGCGTGCGCGCGGTCGAGGCGCGAGTAGCGGACGTTTCCGGCAACACGCTGGTGATCACCGCCGGCTCGAACGACGGCGTGAACGTCGGCGAGACATTCGAGATTCTCAAGATCCTGCGCGAAGTGCGCGATCCGGTGACCAAGGAAATTCTCGATACCGTGACGCAGAAGACCGGCGAGATGACCATCACCAGCGTGCGCGACAAGATCGCGACCGGCAACTATGCTGGTTCCACCCGCCGGGTCGGCTTCATCGCCCGGAAGAAGACTTCCGGCAGGAGGACAGCACATGAGGAAGAGTCTCGTACGTATTGTTCGTGAGCTGCGCCGTGATTGCTTCGGCGCAGACGAAGAAAGCCATGTCCATCGATCCGTTCGATTACTCCGCCGTCATGACCGCCGTGCAGTCGATCTTCGGCACGCAGATGAACATCGGCACGGCATCCAGGCGATGATGACCAAGCGCATCGCGCAGGACGGCCGCTTCACGGTGGTGGAGCGCCGCAAGGTGAACGACGTCATGCGGGAGCAGGATTTCGCGGCCAGAATCGCGTCAAGCAGGGCACCGGCGCGCGCGTCGGCCAGATCAAGGGCGCGGACCTGACGCTGATGGGCGACATCGTGGTGTTCGGCCGCGATGACCGGCGTGTGAGCGGCGGGGCAGGCGCGTTCGTGCCGGGCGCGGGCGCGGCAGTGGGCGGCTACAAGTCTGAAGGCAAGGCCGTCGTGGTGCTGGACTATCGCATCGTCGACGTCGAGACCAGTGAAGTGGTGGCAAGCGGCGAAGCGCGCGGCGAATCCAAACGCACCAGCAAGGGCGCCGGCGTGGCGTTCCTGGCGGGCGGCGTGTTCGGCGGCGGCGGCCATCAACATGGCCAGTTCGAATTTCGCCGAAACCATTATCGGCGAGGCGACCATGGATGCGGTGAACAAACTGGCTGCCGAGATCAACTACGATCAATCTGAATGGCGGAGCTGGGGATCGCACGGCCGACCTGGACGCGCGCGTGGCCGACGTCAGCGGCAACACCATCACCATCAACGCCGGGTCGGGCGCGGGCTGGCGGCCGGACAGACCTTCACCGTGTATCACAAGGGCAAGGAGATCAAGGACCCGTCCACCGGCGAAGTGCTGGATGTCCAGACCACGCCGATCGGGCAGTTGACCATCACCACGGTGCGCGAGCGCATTGCGATGGGAAACTTCAACGGTGCGGGCAAGCCGGTAGTGGGAGACGTCGTTAGAAAATAGCGCGCACCGCGCCATCACTTGATGTCTAAAATGCTGGAGGAGATCCGCGAGCAGCCGTCGGCGCTCGAACGGACCCTCCAGGCCGAACGCGGCCCCATCGAGGCGCTGCGGGAACGGCTCTTCCGCCACCCGCCACGCATGATCCTGCTGGCTGCGCGCGGCACTTCGGACAACGCCGCGCAGTTCGGCCGTTACCTGCTCGAAATCACGACTGGCATTCCGGTCACGCTTGCGGCGCCCTCGATCTTCACGCTCTACAACGCGCCGTATCGGTTCGACGGCGCGCTGGTGGTCGGTATTTCGCAATCCGGAGAATCCACCGACACCAATCTGGTTGTCGAGCGTGCTCGCGCGAGCGGTGCGCCGACCGTCGCCATCACCAATGAACCCGCCAGCACGCTGGCGCGCATCGCCGAGCATGTCTTCTTAGTCCACGCCGGGCGCGAGCAGAGCGTCGCGGCGACCAAAACGTACACCGGCCAATTGCTGATGCTGTACCTGCTGGCGTACGCGATCGGCGCGAACATCGCGCTCGACGATCTGGCGCGCGTGCCGGAGTGGGCCGCCCGCGCACTCGAACTCCAGACCGAGATCGCGGGGCGCGTGGACCGGTATCGCGAGATGGAACGCGCCGTCGTAGTTGGGCGCGGCCTCAACTACGCAACCGCCTTCGAGTTCGCGTTGAAGCTGATGGAAACGTGCTATGTCGTGGCCGAACGATTCTCGAGCGCCGACTTTCTGCACGGCCCTATCGCCATGGTGGAGGCCGCGTTCCCGGCGTTTCTGTTCGCGCCCGCTGGCGTGACGTGGCCGGGGCTGCGCGAGATGATCGAAAAGCTGATCGATCTCCAGGCCGAGACGCTGCTGATCACCGACGCCGCCAATCCCGAGGCGCTCGGCTTCACGGACCGCGCCGTGGCGCTCCCGGTCGCGCTGCCCGAGCTTTACACACCGATCCCGTACATCATTCCCGCGCAGTTGTTCGCCGCGCACCTTGCGGCGGCGAAAGGCTTGGATCCGGATCGGCCCCGGACGTTGAGCAAGATCACGCGGACGCTCTAGCCGGGCTACCGCACCACGCCCGCGAGCGGACTGCTCGCACTCGCGTACAGCTTCTTCGGCATGCGGCCGGCGAGATATGCCAAGCGCCCTGACTCGACTGCCAGCTTCATCGCGATCGCCATCTTCTCCGAGTCTTCGGCTTCCGCGATCGCGGTGTTCATCAGAACGCCGTCGTAGCCGAGCTCCATCGCGACCGCCGCGTCGGAGGCGGTGCCGACTCCCGCATCGACGATGAGCGGCACTTCGGTGATCGACTCGCGCAGGATCCGCAGATTGGTGATGTTCTGAATCCCGAGTCCCGAGCCGATGGGCGCGCCCAACGGCATCACCGCCGCGGCGCCTGCGTCGATCAGCTTGCGCGCGTTCACCAGGTCGTCATTGGTGTAGGGAAGAACGACGAAGCCCTCCTTCGCCAGAATGCGCGTGGCTTCGAGCAGGCCCTCATTGTCGGGAAACAGCGTCTTCTGATCGCCGATCACTTCCAGCTTCACCCAGTTCGAGAGGCCGACCTCGCGCGCCAGCCGCGCCGTGCGCACGGCCTCGTCGGCGGTGTAGCAGCCGGCCGTGTTTGGCAGGATGAACATCTTCGAGCGATCGATATAGTCGATCAGCGATTCCTTGGTCTTGTCCGTCAGGTTGACGCGCCGGACCGCGACCGTGACCACTTCGGCGCCGGAGGCCGCGTGGCAGCGCGCCATCTCGTGAAAGCTGCGGTACTTGCCCGTTCCCACAAACAGGCGGGAATGGAATTCGCGATCGGCGAGGCGGAGTACATCGGACATAGCTTCATTCTAGCGCCGGTCTTCGCTCAGTCAGTCGGCTCAGTCAGGCGGCTGTGAAGTTTCGTGAAACGATGGGATGAATCGGGTCGTCATCCGTCATTTAACATTAGAGCCATCATGCTAATCGAAGTCCTCCTGTTTTCCACCAGCCTTCTGAATGCAAAGCCATCGCCCGTCTTCGCCGACGTGACGATCGGCACGAGCGGGCCGTACCGGTTTTTGGTCGACACCGGGAGCCAGAGCAGCCTCATCGATTCGAAACTGGCCGAAAGACTGAACTTAAGGCCGGAGTATCGCGTCGAAGTGATTACGCAGAACAGTTCCCGCCTGCTACCCGCTTTGAAAACGAGCGGGCTGCGGATCGGTCAAAGGCAACTGCCAGAAACGGAACTGATGTTCGATGACCTGGCCGAAGCCAGGCGTCTCGACTCGTCAGTAAAGGGAGTGTTGGGCCTGAACGCCCTGGCCGGCCTCGATTTCGCCCTCTTACCCAAAGCCGGCCGGCTCGATCTTGCGTCCGAGCGGCCATCTGGAGAAGCGGTTCCCCTCTACAACGTCGACGATCGGATCGCGATCAAAGCGCGGATGGGGCGCGAGACCCTGACCTTGATCCTGGATTCCGGCGCCACCCATGCGGTTCTGTTTCATACGCCTGAGGCTATGAAGAAGACTGAGCCGATAACCACTACACTCACCACCATCGAAGGCGCACGCAATGTCGTGCCCACGGTCTGGTCAGCCGACATGTTTCTCGATAATGGCGTGAAGGTCGGGATGCTGCCGGCGGCTATCGTTAAGCGGCCGCCTGCGCAATCGGATGGCTTGATCCCAACGTCAGCCTTTTCGCAGATATATATCGACCAGGCTCGGCATGAGGCAATTTTGGTTCGCTGACCGATGCTCCGCTTCCCGGTGGAACACCCTAGCGGGGTCTTAAGGTGTTTGCCCGGGTAGAAGTAAAGTGTTTTGGCGCTAGCCCATACTCGATCAACGTCCGATCTGCTGAGGGTAGGACGGAGCACACACGTGTATCTGGCTCAGATCTTTCGCACCAGTCCTCTCATGGCGTTGGCGTTGGTGGTGTGCCTGGCCACGATTCTGTGGTGCATCCTGCAAACGCGCCGCCAGACCAATCAACTCGACCGGGCGCTGACGGGGCTGCTGGGCGTGATTGCGATCTACGAAGCGCTGCGCGTGCTGAAGGATTCCGGAGTCGGATTCTTCTGGCATCTCCGCAAGCTGGACGGGTGGGCGGATTTTCTGGTGGCGCTGCTGTGCCTGATCGCGGCGCTGATCATGCGCGTTTCGAGCATGGACCGGACCAGCACCAAAGCGCGGCTGCGGCTGGTGGAAGCCAACGAGAAGCCGGTTGAATTCGGCCGGAACGGGCATCGCACTCCACAAGAGGCGGCCTACCTGCTGTTCGATGTCTCGCCGCTGGCCACCTTCGCGGTGGATTCCAAGAACCAAGTGATCTACTGGAACGATGCGGCCGAAGACCTGCTCGGCTGGACGCGCGACGACATACTGGGCCGTCCTCTGCCGTTCGACAGCGCAGAGATCGTCAACAAGCGCGGGCGCAAAGTGGAAGCGGCCGTGTGGACGGCTCCCATTCGGGCGACGCGCGGATCTTCGCAAGCGACGCTGACCATTGCAGCCGGACGAGCGGCCTTGCGCAGCGCGGGTCTGTCCAGCCTCCATGTGCCCGCCGACGCCGAAATGGCCGTGAATTCCTAAGCCGGCGCGATCCCGCTACATCTCGCTCAATGCCGCCACCAGTGCGCCGCGCGCGGTGGAGTGCATGGGACTCGCGCCCAGCCGAACCTCGGAAATCGCCACCGGCAGTTCGGTCTCGCGCAACGTTTTCTCGAACCGGTCGCGAAAACCAGGAGCGAGTACGCTGCCGCCGGCCAACACCAGCGGAATCGGCCGATTGAGCTTGGGCATGTTCTGCACGCTGGCGAATGTATCGCGCAGGGACGCCACCAGCGCCTGGATCATGTCTTCGTAGTAGACCGCGAGCGACTGGTGGATCTTGTTGGTGAAGTGCCCGTTGAAGTGGAACGACTCTTCCTTGATGGTGCGGATGCGCGTGGCGGGCTCGCCGCGCACGCTGGCGACGCTGGAATCGATGAAATCGCCCGCCTTCGGAATGCTGAAGGTGAACACCGGGACCGACAGATACGCCAGACAAACGTTGCACAGCCCGCCGCCGCAACTGATGCCGATGCCCGTATAGTTGGAGCTTTCCATTTCGCCATAGACCACCGCCAGGCCCTCGCTGATACTGTGCGCGTCGTAGCCCAGGTCTGTCAACATCCGCTGTAACTGGCTCTCGTGCGACTCCACCTCTTCATTGGCGCCGAGCAGCGGAGCGGGAACGCTGAAGTAAAGTTTTTGCCCGCGGCCAGCCTCTTCGCCGGCGATCAGCGTCACGATGCGCCGGACCAGACCCAGGCTACCGCCTTCATCCGGGTTGAGCACGCCGCGCAGCATCGGCCGCCGGGTTTCTTTGTGAAACAGGTTGGCGAAGCGCTCCGACTCGTCGCCATAGACGATGATCTTGGCCTCGTCCACCAGATGCGGAATGCGTTCCTTCTTCAGAACGCTCTGGGTCATCTTGGAAAACGGGATGGTGACGAAAGCGTTCAATTGCGTTTCAACCAGAACATCTTTGTCCTCGCGCCAAGCGGCGGCGATGCGGCTGGTACCAACGTCCAGCCCGATGGCGGAAGCGGTTTGCGTGTTCATGCTACTCATCAAATCTCTCCTGGGGGAACAGTGTTAGTCAGGGCGACGATCCGGCCCGTGGGAGCGGCGGTCATACCTCGCAGGTGCATGGGGACTATTCCTACCGATGACTAGTGGCACTCCCAGCCGATCCCTCTCAAAGTGCCGAGGCCAGATTCGCAGTTGAGGCCGCAGGACGAAAGCAGGATTACAATGGGGGTCCGCGTGCTTGAGTCTAAATCCTCAATGTTATTGGCCTTATTGTGATAACATTGAACCCACCACTTCTTAAAAGGAGGGGTAGATGTTTAAGCGAATGCTACAAACCTCTTCAGCGCTAGGCTCCGGACGGGCTGCGACTGAAGAAACGCCTGCGACGCATGCGGGGCCGTCAACGCCCGCCATTAGCGAGCTGGCTCGGACAGAACCTCCCCCGAGAACCACCGCATCGAAGCTGCCAACCTTCGAAGAGATTTACCGAAAATCCGTCTTTAAGTCCAATACCACGACCGCGGAATGGAACATATTGAAAGTATCGGAGATGCTGAACAGCGAACATCTCCGGGGCCTGTCGGCCGCGGCCAGGCACAGTGCGCTGATGATGGCGCTGGAGGCCAGCGGCGTAGCGGTTGAGGACATCATGCAGGACGCCGTGCTCAGGCAGCGCGTGCTGAACGAGCAGGAAGAATCGCTGTTCAAACGCCTCCAGGAGATTGAGGCCATCAAGAACCGCGAGAATGAGCGGCTGGCTGCGGAAATGGAGTCGGTGTGCGCTCAATTCCAGGCTCGGATTGCCACTGGCGTTCAGGAGCTTGAACGCGAACGTCAGGTGTTCCGGGAGTGGCAAGAGATCCGGGAACACGAGCAACGCCGCATTGCGGAAGCAGCCGCGGCCTGCGTTTCCGGAGATCCGGCGTCCAGCGAAGCCAGCGTGACGCGCCTGCTCGAAAAAACCGCGACGGCCGGACGGTACCGCGAATCGGCCTGATCGCCGGATTCCTGATTTCCAGGTCCAGCGGAGCGCCGGTTCCCGGCGCGAGGGTAGATTTGTATCTAAAGAGATGTGTGATGCGCGCGCTGCGCCGCGATGGCCAGCGCGTAGCGTTTCTGTAGAATCTGGCGGTAGCGTTCCACCGGCAGCTTATGCCGCGAGGCTTCAGTCCGTAACAATTCCATCGCCGTCTCCAGACCTTGGCCCAGCGGCGCGCCGCCGGCATCGGTTAGCCAGCCATCCGGTTGGAAACCAAACAGCGCGACGCTTGGCAGCGGCCGGCGGTAGTTATCGCTCAGACCTAGCTCTCCGAACGGCAAATGCGCCGCCCAATCGGTGTGGTAGCCGACGCGCCCGTTGGAAGGATTCACGGAGACCTGCGCGTGCGCCACGCAGTTCGACGCGGGAATCTGGTAGCGCGCCCGCAACATTTCCACCAGAATCCGCGCGGCGTGAATCTGGGCGGGATTGACCGGAAGCTGCTCGCCGTCCGCGCTGCTCTGCGCCTCGAACGCGACGCCGAAAAAGCTCTGGTTGAGATTCAGGTACACGCGATCGTCGTCGGCCCAGATGGAATTGCCGGCGTGATTCGCGTAGTCGGTTTCGCGCACGATGCGAAATACACGCCCGAAGCGATCGATCACGAAATGATACGAGCGGCGGCGGCTGACGTAATCGAGCAAGCCCTCGCCGGCGCGGCGCAGAACCCGATTCTGGTCTTCCTCAAACGGCGCAATGTGACTTTCGGTGGTGTGGAATACGATGCCGGCAGGCTCCGAGCGCCATTCGCCGGCCGGCGCGTCAAGTTTTGAACGGGTGAATGCCAGGTACTTCCGCGGAGCAGTTGCGGCGGCGTACTGGTTCTCGACGCGCAGCCCATTGCTATAGAGATCGGAACGCTCGCCGGACTCCACCAGCCAGACATGCGGCGGATTTTCCACAACGGTGCTCGCAATTGCTGCCGGCAACGGGCGCGGTTTCGCAACCCGCCGGACCGGAGCTGAGCTGGACCAAGGCAGCATCAACGCGGCGCCGGTCAATGCCAAGCCTAGCGTGATGGCCAACACCGGAATACGGCGACTCACCGGCCTCGAACGCTTGGCTTCACGCTGCAGGAACTGCAGACGCTCGACTGGATCGGAGCGCCGCCGCGCGCGCCACTCCACCACGCGAATGCTCACACTTCGGACTGTATGCGGGCCTACTCCCACGTGATTGTTAGTGGAATACCACCGCGAAGCCTCTCATGAAACTGTCACCAAAAAACCGTTGCAGGAAATGTAACGAAACCGCCACCACAGCATCACACCGTAGTGCGACAACTAGTGCAGGTGGCACAGGAAGTCGAACGCCGTTCCAGAACTCGCTACCCCATCCGGCTAGACGTGCGCTTCCGCGTTGGAAGGAACGGCCGGACGTCTTTGGGGTACGGCCGCACGCTGAACATAAGCAGCGGAGGCGTGCTGATCGCTTCGGATCAACTCGTTGGCGAAGGGGCGAGGGTCGAGATCAGCATGGCATGGCCGTGGCTATTGGACGGCGAGACTCCCATCCAACTGGTGGCCGAAGCCAAGGTAGTGCGCTGCTATCGAATCCGGATTCGCCGCGATATTGCTGCGCCATCAATTTCGTACCGCGAAGATCAAGTCGCGCGAATCCGAGCGTCAGATCCTGAGAACGGCAGTCGGAACGTTCGCCGGCTGACGGGGTTCGGTAGCTAGGGCGCGATCGCGACTTCCAGCGTTACCGACGCCTGAATCACCACCAGTCCGGTCTGAATCGGCGTGGTGGGAGCGCCCGCCACAACGCCAAACACCGGAGTGGAGGTGTTCACGCCTTCGCTGGCATGCAGAACCGGACCGGTGTGCACGTTGAGGCCGGAGGCGATGGCGTCAGCCTGAGAGCGGGCGCTCGCCGCCGCGGACTTGAGCGCTTGCGCGGTGGGCGGGTTGCGGTCCTGCAAGTCGAAAGAAATCCCTTGTACCTGATTAGCTCCGTTTTGAATCGCCGTATCGATGGTCTGGCCGATCTTGACCAGGTTGGTTAGCGTGATCTCCACCGTGTTGTTCACCGTGTATCCGATGATGCGCGCGCTCTGGCCCTGCGGCGGATTGTTATACACCGGCGAGAGCGAATAGTTGATGGTCTTGATGCTGGCGTTCGTGCCCAGGAGCGCTTGCAGAGCCGTGATCACCGCGCTGGTCTGCGTCGCATTCAAAGTCGAGGCATCCTGCGCGGTCGAAGCTTGGGTGAAGACGCCCACGTCGACGCGCGCCAGGTCGGGAGGCAGCGAAACGGAAGCGGTTCCGACGGCGGTGATAGAAGGCGGCGGCGTTTGCGCCAGCGCGGCGACGGCGAAGACGCAGATTGCGGCGAGATGCGCGATTCTCATGGGGATCGACCTCCAGGCTCTCTAAACGCACTCTACACCACGAGGACGGCCCGCGACAATCTTCATCGTGGCTGGTTACGGCGCGTTCGGTGCGATCGACCAGCCGCCGCCAAGAGCGCGATAGAGAGCAACCAGGCTGGTCGCGACTTGGGACTGGCTCTGTGCCAGCAGATCCTGGGTTGAGTAGAGTTCACGCTGCGCGTCAAGCACGGTAAGAAAGTCGGTGAGACCGGCGCGGTACTGAACGTTGGCGAGATCGAAAGCAGTCTGGTTCGCTTCGACTGCGGCAGCCAGGCGATCCCGCCGGTCCTGCTCATTGCCGTATGCCACCAGGGCGTTTTCGGTTTCTTCGAACGCCTTCAGGACCGTGGCTTGGTAGGATGCCGAGGCCTGTTTCACGCGAGCATCCTGGATCGCAATGTTCGAACGAATTTTTCCACCGGTGAAGACCGGCAAGCTCACCGACGGTCCTGCCGAGAAGAAGTTGCCCAGCCCGAGCGTGAGATCGTGCAATTGCACGGCCTGACGTCCGGCGTTGCCGAGCAGAGTGAAGCGCGGGAAGTAGTCGGCCTTGGCTTCGCCGACTCGTGCTGTGGCCGCGGCCAACTGAGCTTCGGCACGCTGGATGTCGGGGCGGCGCTCGAGCAGATCCGAGGGCATGCCGGTGGGCACTTGCGGAGGTATCGGAGGAATGGAGCTTTCGAGGCGAGCTCTTGCTCCAGGGCGCCGGGCTGCTGTCCCAGCAAAACACCGATGCGGTGAATCGCGAGCTGGATGCTGGTATTGATGCCGGGAACTTGCGATCGAACGCTCTGCAACTCTGCTTCCGCCTGCGCGACGTCGCGTTCGGTGGCCAGGCCGGCCTGCGCGCGCTGCCTGGTGAGATTGAGCGAGTCCTCGGCGGTCGCGATATTTTTGTGCGCGATTTCGAGGCGCAATTGCGATCCGCGCAGATCCGAGTAGTAGCGTCCGACATCGCCCAGCAGTGCGACCAGGACGTTGCGGCGGTCCTGCTCGGACGCGGCGAGATCGGCGCGCGAGGCTTCGACGCCGCGGCGGATTCGTCCGAACAGATCGATCTCCCAAGAGAGGCCAAGCTGTCCGCTGAAATTGTTCGCTTCGTAGGGGAACTGCCGGGCTGAAACGCCGGTCGGAGATTGTAGCAAGCCGACCGCGACGCGCCGGTCGCGCGTTACCGAGACGCCGGCGTTTACTTGCGGATTGAGGTTCGAGCGCGTCAGGCCAACGGCCGCGCGAGCCTCCTCCACGCGGGCTGCGGCCACAGCCAGGTCGTAGTTGCCGGCGACGGCTCGGCGGACCAGCGAGTCGAGCCTGTCATCGTGAAACGATTGCCACCACGCGTCCACGGTGGGCTCGACGCCGGGCGCGGTTCCTCTCGACTGAGGCGCCGCCCATTGCGCTGGAGCGGAAACCACCGGGCGATGGTAGTTCGGCCCCACCGCGCACCCGGTCATTGCCAATGCGGCGAGACCGATGGCGGCGATTTTCATTTCGCGCCTCGCTCCGGTGCTTGAATGAACACGTCGAGTTGCTGGCCGTCGAATACCGCAGCCTGCGGATCTTTGAATTTGTAGATGACCTGGAGCACGCGCGTATCGACACGCTCCGTCACGTCACCGGTCAGGGACTTCTTCGGGATCACATACGGTTCGAAGCGGACGAATTCGAGTGGAAAGCTGATGCGGCTGTTCCCGCGCAAGCGGCCCACCGCGGGACTGCCCGGACGAACGCGCCAGGCGTCGTTTTCGTCGACGTCCGCGCGGACATGCAGGCCCTTGCCCGCGCCGAAGACCATGAGCGGCTCTTCGAGCTGGCCTGTCTGCGCAAATTGGCCGAGCCGCACTTTGTTCTGCAAGACGACACCGCTGACAGGCGCGCGCATGGTCAGACGATCGATATTGATTTCGTCCTGATGGACGGCGGCGGCGGCTTGCGCGATCTCGGCGCGCGCGACGTCGAGGTCAGCGCTCCAGGTTCCGGCCTTGACCAACGCGAGCGCCTTCTCAGCCTCATCGAGACGCGCCTTCGCGGCCTGATAGCTGAGCCGGCGGCGCTGGACGTCTTCCTCGCGCACGGCTCGCTTGTCGGTGACGCTTTCGATCAGGCGGACCTGCACCTCGGTGTCCGCGAGCAGCGCCTTCGCCTCGGCGACTTTGGCCTCAGCCGGCGGCACTTCTTCGGTTCGCGGAGCTTGCTCGAGCTTCGCGAGACGGGCCTGGGCCGCGGCGAGAGCGGCGCGCTTAACGCCGAGGTCGGCAACGAGTTCGCGGTCGTCTAGAGAAAAGAGCGCTTGTCCTGCACGCACGTGATCGCCGGTCTTCACATAGAGTTTCGTGACCAGGCCCGAGACCGCGCTGCTGAGCGCGATGTTCTCCGACGCCGGTTCCACCAGGCCCTGAGCGGCGACGGTGGTGTTCGTCGCTGTCTCGGGAGGAGGCGACGGCGGGTTGGTCTTATTGTGGATCGGGCGCCGGGAAACGGTGTAGTTGACGGCGTAGACCAGGCTCACGGCTGCGAACAAAGGAATGATGTAGCGTTTCATGGTGTCCTCCTTCAAGCCAGCGCGGCATTCGATTCGTCCAGCGCCGCACCCTCCTCGACATGCGTGATGCGTCCGTCCTCCATGTGGGCGATGGTGTCGGCGAATTCGAAAATCCGGCTGTCGTGCGTGACCACGACGACGGCGCGCTCCGGCCGCACCGCGATCTCGCTCAGCAGCTCCATCACCTGCATCCCGGTGCGGGCGTCAAGCGCCGCGGTGGGTTCGTCGCAAAGAATCAGCCGGGGCTCGTGGATGAGCGCGCGCGCGAACGCGACGCGTTGCTGTTGTCCTCCGGAAAGCTGCGACGGCCAGCGCCTTGGTTCTGTCGCGCATGCCGAGTTGGGAGAGCAGAGCCTCCGCCTTCTCGACCGCATGGCTGCGCTTCCAGCCGTCCACCAGTAGCGGCACCGCGACGTTTTCAGCGGCCGTCAGCGCCGGCAAAAGATTGAACTGCTGGAAGACGAATCCAAGATTTTCCCGGCGAAACAAAATCTGATCCTGCGGTTTGAATCGAGCGGGATGCTGGCCCAAGACCTCGACGTCGCCGCCGCTGGGGTCAAGCAGTCCGGCGATGATCGAGATCAGCGTGGTCTTTCCGCATCCCGACGGACCCACCAGCATGGCGAGCTGACCCATGCCAATCTCGAGATCCAGCTCACGCAGAGCCTCGATGCGCGCCTCGCCCTGACCGAACCATTTCGTCACTCCCGTGCATACCACTGCGTTGTTCATTTCGTTAGCCTCGAAAAACGACCGCCGGCTCGAGCACCAGAACTTTGCGGATGCTGAGCAGGCTCGAAATCAGCACGATGAACATGTCCACCGCGCCGGTGGCTACCAGGACCTGCCAGAGCAGAAAGATTCCGCGCGTGGCGTCGCGCCGCTCGGTGATGGTGAAGAATCCGGCCGTCAGGCCCATTCCGATGGCGTAACCCAGCAGACCGACCACCGAGGCCTGCAGCAGGATCATGCCGACGATTCTCAAGTTCGTCGTTCCGATAGCCTTGAGCGCGCCGAACTGCTTCAGGTTCTCGATGGTGAAGATGTAGAACGTCTGCCCGGCGACCACCGTACCGACGATCAGCGCGATCGCCACCGTGAGTCCGAAATTCACTGGGATGCCGGTGTTGCGCATGTAATAGAAGATGGTCATCCAGCCGAACTGATCGCCGGTCATCGCGCGTAGTCCGGTGGCGGCACTGATTCGGCGGCAAAGCTCGGGCAGCGGAACGCCCGGCTCGCCTTTCACCAGGACAAACGACAGCGTCTTGCGCTCGCGGCCGACGAAATTCACCGCCTGGCTGTAGCGCGAATAGAAAACCGGAAATGTCGTGAAGGGCGCTGACGCTTCGGCGATGCCGACCACCGTGGCGCGATGGTCGTTCATCTCGAATGTCTTGCCGAGCGCGAGCGGCTGGCCCGGGAAAAAGAAATGATACCCGGCGCGATCGATGATCACCGCGTCGGGATCGCGAAGATTCTCGACCGATCCCAGGAGCATCTTTCGTTTCTCCGGCGCGCCCGTCAGCGTTGCGTCGTCCACGCCCAGCAGAATCGTTACGCGGAACCGGCCGTCGGGCGCTTTGGCTCGGGGCTGTCCTTTGAAGAAGCGCACCGCCCAGCGGACGCCGGGCACGCCGCGCACTCGGTCGACGTCACTGTCCTTTAACGCGTAGACCTCGTCGAAATATTGCGTGGCCGGGTCCATCACCCACAGGTCGGCGTCGCGGACGTCGAGGATTTGGGACCGAGTGCGGTCCATGATGCGAGAAAAGATGGATAACTGCTGCGCGATGAGGAACGAGCTGAATGCGATGGTGAAGATGAGTGCCAGGTATTTGGCGCGATCGCCCGTCAGCATCTGGAGCGCCAACCAGTTCATGGATGCCTGATCGCGCAGAAACTGGAGGGGCGTGCGTCTCTTTCGAGTAACGCGGGGGCGGCTCGCCGCCTTCGACTCGCTAACGTTGTTTCGGGTTAGCATCCTCATACCCGGCTTTTGTAGATGATGAACATAATCTAAGGAAGCAAATTTTTTTGACTATTTTTGCCGGGCGAAGGCTTCCTTATAGAAACGTTTGGCTGCGGATAACATTTCGTTACGGACCGCTGGGTCCGCTATGGCCCGAGCCATCATCAGAACGCCCGCCATGCCCGGAAACAGGACATAGAAGTTGCGCCGTTTTTCTGCCTTGCTGGCGCCCGGCAAGAAGGGAATGATGCGTTCGGAGAAAGCCTTCATCGTCGCATTGATCCCACGGCGAACCGCGGTAGGTTGACGGCTGATTTCGGGCGCAAGTGCAGCCATGACACAGCCGCCGCCCACCTCATTGAGATGCTCGGCGCTGAGGTAATAGTCGATGAGCGCGCGCACCTCGCCGCCCTTCGGCGCCGCCTTCATGACGCCGGTGAACCGGTCGGCGCCCTTTTGGAGAGCCGCTGTCACGGCGTCGACATAAAGGTCGTCTTTGCTCTCGAAATGGCGGTAGAAACCGCCGTGCGTCAGCCCCAAATCTTTCATGAGACTGGCGATGCCCTGCCCTTCCGAGCCGTGCTCGCGAAAGGATCGCGATGCGGCGTCAACAATCTTTTCGTGCGTCTTGGACTTTTGTCCGGCGGGGTAGCGCATAGGTGCCCGCTATTAGATTACACACATAATCTTTCGGACGCAAGTTCCTTGGGAGCCGGCCGAACGGATGTATCCGCGATGGCTCAGGCGGTGCAAGCCAGCGTTTGATCGCCGGCGGTGAGATCGTTCCCGTCCTCGCCCGCGTATTCCATACCGAGCAAAATCGAGGCAACACCGGGGCAGTGCGACAATAAGGACACCAATTCGTCGGTGGCGAAGGCGTCTCTCTCCCTTCGATACAGCGCAATTACACCTTTCACGTTTCCGGAATCCTGCAGCGGGAGCGCGAGTGCGGAGCCCAGGATGCCCGCTTCCGGATATCCCGGCTCGACTTTGGGATTGCCATTGAGGATGGGCTTGCCTGTCTCCGCGACCCATCCTACCAGCCCCTCCCCATTTCGAAGCGACAACGAAGCGAGCGCCTTGCGGTCGTCACCGGTGACAAACCTAGGCTGTACGATCCCGTCCTCGCAAGAATAAACGGCCATAGCATCGTAGGCGACGCTGGCCTCGATGCGCACTGCCGCCACCGCCAAAGCCTCCGGCCCTTGAAGCGCACTTCCGCCATTGTTTGCGCTGCGGTTTTTTTCACGCGCCACGGGATGGAGCGCGACAACGCGGCCGGCACGCCGGGGAGCTTCGACTTCAAAGCCTGCCGCAGGCGCGCTGCCGCGGGTGATCTGCATATCGACCGATAGCTGTGGCTTAGACTCGCTGCTGGCCGCCTTGGCACGAGCTTCCAATTCCCGATATCGCATCTGCAGGGCCTTCACTACGTCAGGATCGAAGGTCGTTCCTGCCTCGGCAGCAACGCGTGCCATGGCTTCGTCCAACGGGAGCGCACGGCGGTATTGCCGGTCGGAAGCCAGAGCATCCAGACAATCCACCGCGGCGAGGATGCGTGCGCCGATGGGGATGTCGGTGCCTTTCAGTCCCTCCGGGTAGCCGCTGCCGTCCCACCGTTCATGATGCGAACGCACGATAGGAACTACCGGATATGGAAAATTCACGCGCTCCAAAATTTCGGCGCCGACCACAGGATGGATCTTCATTTTTTCGAACTCGCTGCGCGTGAGCTTGCCCGGTTTGGAAATGATGGACTCGGGTACGGCCAGTTTTCCGATGTCGTGCAGCGTGGCGGCCGCTTGCAGAGCGTCCAGTTCCTGTCGTTGGAGTCCGAGGTCCTTGCCGATCTCCATAGCGTATAGCTGGACCCTTTGCAAGTGATCGTGCGTGGTGTGATCCTTGGCATCGATCGCCAAGGCCAGCGCTTCGATGGTTCGAAGATGCAGGGCGTTCATATCCAGAACGTGACGATTCTGCTGTTCGATCTGAGCAATATGAGTCTGATTGGAGCGATGTACCAGATAGACCAACGGGAGAGCGATGATAGGAATCTCCCACTGAATGCTCTGGGGAACCGTGCCGATCAACCAGGCTACCGAAGCGCCGCCGACGTAGTAGGGCAGCATCCAGCAGTATTGTCGGAAGATGGCGAGAATGCTCTTTTTCTCGGTCAGACCGATAATCGATGCGACGGGGAAGGTATTCGCGAAAAAGTAGCTCGCGGCCAGCAGCGCCAGGCTGACGGGTTCGGCAATGTGCGCGCGTGAACCAACGAACAAATGCGAACTCAGGAAAATCGAAGTGGAGACGACACACAGGTTGAACAAAACCTGGATCACGCGAGGCCGTGCCGTGGTGCGCCAGGTACATTGCACCAGCATGGCGCTCAACCCCACGAGCAGCGCTTCCGGGAGAGTCAGATTGACGATGCCGACCAGCACAAAGAACGCGCTGACCGACACGGCCCCGGTGACTCCCGGGAGTCGGACCTTCAACGTTGATCCGAGCGCGGCGACCGCGACGAACGATGCCAACCGAAGCAGATCGTCCGAGTGCCAGTTTTGGAAACCGCAAACCAAAGCCGCAATTCCAATCGCAATCTCCGCGTACACGTACCACATTGCAAGTTGATGGCGGCGGCGATTCGACAAGGGCATGCTCATCCTTTGGCCGATTGGACTAGCTACTTCTCTCCCTGAGTTTCGGTTCCCCAGGACGCGTTGAAGCGGGTGTCCCAAGAATCGCTGCTACCCCAAGAAGCATTGCTACCCCAGGAAGCGTTCAAATTGGTTCCCCAAGAAGCGTTGAAACGCGTTCCCCACGTCGCGTCGCTTCCCCAGATGACCGGGCTGCCAAAGGCTCCGGGAACTAATACCGAGTTACCCCATACTGTGGTTGGCGCCCAGATTGGGCTGCGCCACCAGGTTTGTCCCAAATCGCTAACCAGGAGGGCTGCCTGAACGAACGGCAACCAGACCACCTGAGGCGAATCCGCTGAGCCGTAAACCGGATCTTTGTTCAACAGCGCCGCCGCGATATCGAGGTATCCGGCGCCCACGGTGAACAGATCATAGGCGCTGGGATAGGACTTGCCGGTCGCCGGGTCGACAGCTACGCTCATCACAGGAAAATTCTTGGAAGCCGTCTTGAGGAGCCGCGCCTTCACGGTGTCCGGAGTAAGACTGGGGTCTCGCTGGATCATGAGAGCTACGGCGCCTGAAACGACCGGCGCCGCCATACTGGTTCCGCTCAACCGCAAATAGGATGAGCCGTTAGAGGCCTGTGCTCCAGCACTCGCGACCACATTGCCGGGATACTCGGTCGCCAACGTGGAACCGGGCGCCAGTAGCGACACCACGTTGTTGCCGGGCGCGACGATATCCGGCTTCGCAGTAAGGTCGATCTGAGTTGGACCCTTGGAACTGTAGCTGGCGATCAAGTCGTCACTGCGATAAGTGGTGCTCTCCGTCTTCATGGCGCCGACGGTGATGGCGTGTGGACTGTTGGCGGGCGCGAGCACGGTGCCATAGCCGTTTCTACCCAGATTTCCCGCCGCTGTGACAACAACAATGCCGCTCTTCCAGGCGGCTTCCACGGCCTGACAGAGCGGATCGCGTGAGCAACGTTCGAAGATTGGACGGCCCAATGACAAGTTGATTACGCGGATGTTGTACCGGCTCTTGAGTTGAACCGCTTTCTCGATGGCGGCAATCACGACGCTGTCATTGCTGGCGCCGTTGCGATCGAGCACCCGAAGATCGATCAGGTTGGCATTGGGGGCGATGCCTTTGAAGACTTGGGAAGATCCCACTTTGGAAGACGAGCTTCCGTTGCCTGCGACAATGCCGGCCACGTGCGTTCCGTGACCGAAGTCGTCGGGTCGGGAGCCTCCGATGAAGCTTTGACGGTAGACAACCCTGCTGGCCGAAGAGTGCGCGGCGTTTAGATCAGAATGATTGAAAATGCCGCTATCGATCACGGCGATGCCGACGCCGGTTCCGTCCCAGGCCGAGTTCCAAGCAAAGGGAGCGTTGACTGCGGCTGCCGTATAGTCGAGTGAAGCCTTCAAAGAGCGATCGAGCGAAATATAAACCACGTTCGGCTGGTTCGATGTGGCAATGACGTCCGCCGGATGAAGCAAAGCCGACACGGCTGGGATCAGCGAATAGACAACGTTGACTAGGCCGCCAACGATCGGCAAGTTTCCGACAGCACCGAGCACGCCGCCCAAAAGTCCTCCGTTCGAAGGCGGACTGTTGTACTGCACGATTACGGGGATGTTGCTAGCAGGATTCGCCAGCAGAGGCTTCAAGTCCGGCGAGATCTTGGAATCGTCGGCCAGCAGGACTCCGCTGCCGGCCGCCGTCAGAGCGAGATATAGACCAACCCACCTTAGAGAGAACCGCATAGCGATCGTTTTGGCAAGTCAGCAGCCAAACCGGAATGGGAGGCTAGACCACAAAGGAATAAGACAATTGCGTGCTGTTTTGTACTTGCGAGTAACTTCGAAGCGCGCCAATTTGTCTCGACACAAGACAAGTTGGCATCTTTCTACTTAGCCATGCGACAGGCTGAATAATGGACCAAAGAGCGCGAGAGACCCAGTACCGATCGCGGATGTCTCACATCTCCCAGCGCCAGAGATTCGCGCCCACCGTGTAGCCGGCGCCGACGGCGGCGTAAACCACCAGATCGCCCTTCTTCAGCTTGCCGCTCTGGATGGCGTCGCGCGTTGCCAGCGGAATGGTGGCCGCGGTGGTGTTGCCGTAGCGGTCGATGTCGATGATCACTTTGTCGCAGCTAATCCCCAGGCGCTCGGCCGCCGCAGTGATGATGCGCCGGTTGGCCTGGTGCGGGATGAACGCGCCCACGTCGTCGACGGTGAAATTGTGGCGCGCCAGAAGATCGCGGCAGGATTCGAACATCTTGCGCGTGGCGTACTTGAACACCTGCGCGCCGTCCTGCTTGACGAAATGCAGCCGTTTCTCGACAGTCTCCGCCGTAGCGGGCATACGGCTGCCACCGGCGGGTTGCTTGAGGTAGTCGCCGCCCGAGCCGTCCACCAGGTTCAGAAAATCGATGAAACCGGTTTCGCCATCTTCGGTGGGTTCGATGAGCACAGCGCCGGCGCCGTCGCCAAACAACACGCAGGTGGAGCGATCCGTGTAGTCGATGATGCGCGACATCGTGTCGGCGCCGATAACCAGCACCTTCTTATGCGACCCCATCGAGACCAGGTGCGCCGCCGTAGTCAGACCATAGATGAAGCCGGAGCAGGCCGCCACCAAGTCGAAACCCCACGCGTTCTTGGCGCCCAGGCGATCCTGCACCAGGCAGGCGGTGGCGGGGAACAGCATGTCGGGCGTCACGGTACAGACGATGATGGCGTCCAGTTCCGATGCACCGATGCCGCGCTGTTCGAGCGCGATGCGCGCCGCGTTGACCGCCATGTCGGAGGTGGCCATTTCCGGAGGCGCGATGTGGCGCTCGACGATGCCGGTGCGCTCGACGATCCACTGGTGGCTGGTTTCCACCATCTTCTCTAGATCCTGGTTCGTGAGAACGCCGGGCGGCGTGTAGCAGCCTAGCGCGCTGATCTTCGCTCTGTACAAGGAGCCTCCAACTCAAAGAACAATACTATCGCGGCCGGGCAGGTGGGCGGCGACGACACTCATCGCGATGCCGACGTCGCCGAAGCGCTCGCCAGCTTCACCGCCGACCCCGACGCCATCTCATCGTAGTACTTGGTGAAGCGCTGCGGTTCCATCGCGTTGTAGGGTTTCAGATTCGAAGCCCAGCGGTAGGAGATGGGCTGGAACCACAACTCGGCTTCGATCTGGAACGGGCCTTGGGCCTGGCCGGCGTCAATCGAGTAGCGGATTCGATCCGCGCCGCCGGTAAAATCCGGATCTTCGAGCGCGCTGCCGTGCACGGCGATGTCGGCGTCCGCGGTGCGCTTGTCGAAGCCCTTCGGCAGCAGCCGGTTGTCTTTCTCATAGCGGACCGCCGACAACAGCCCCGTGGTGGGTTTCGCGTTCCGATCGACCATGATGGCTTCGTAGATTTCGACCTGGTCCGGACTGGTGATCTCGGTGTAATGCGGCTCGTAGCGCGCGGGATCGGCGTCGTTGTCGTTGCCGTGTATCGATCCGTTCGCGTCCAGTGCGCCCGACTCGAACACCGTGCGGCCGTTGTGATCGCGCACCGTGACGTGCAGCCAGGCGCGGCGCGACGGATAAGCAGTCGGAAATTTGTGGCCCGAAAGATTGCGAATGGCCACTTCGGCCTCCACGCGGCCGGAGCGCTCGGTGGCGTTGACAATTCCAAGCTCGACGGTCTTCGACTGCAGATGATCGATGGTTCGCGCGGCCGATGCCTCGAGTTCCTGCGGAAGAGCCACCACGTTCAAGTCGCCGCGATAGCGATTCAACAGCCGCTGCATGAAGAAATTGCCGCCCACGAAAACGTGCCGGGAAAGCTCTTCGCGATATTTCCCGAACGCGCTGGTGATGCGAATCTCCTCTTTCACCTGCGGCATGTGGCACTCTTGGCAGCTCTGGTTGTCTTTGTAATCGCTGTGCAGCCATTCCTGATAAGGCACCTGCTCGGGCAGCTCGCCGACCACCTCGCCGTTCGGGCCGAGCGCTTTCGTCAGCAGCGTGTGGCAAGTGGCGCACAACTCGGACTTCTGGATGTGCTTGCTCTCGGCTTCATTGGGTTCGAATCCGCCGGTCGACGTTCGCATGATCCGGGTCTCGCCCTTTTCGATTTTGTAAGGCCCGTACTCGGGGCGCTCACCGCGCGGTTTGATTGTGTCGATGACGAATCCGCCGACGAAGCTCTCGCGCGTGCCCAGCTTTTCATCCTGGATCTGGTGGCAGAGCGAACAGGAAACGCCGTCCTCGGCCAGCCGATCCATCGGTTTTCCGGAATCGAAAGGAAGGTGCGAGAAGATTTCGCCTTCATGGCCGTCGGTCTTGGCCTGGAAGCGAGCCATCGGCATGTGGCAGATGGAGCACTCGTCTTCGATGGCTTTGGCCGCTTGCGGATGGTCGATGGTCTCGCGGCGCACACCGGCCTGCCAGTAGGGATCGCGCGACGAGTTCGCCATCATGGTAGGACGCCAGTCGAATCCGATGGAGACGTCTTCGCCGGCCGCGGTGGTCAGGGTGTTGTGACAGGCAAAGCATCGATCCGAAGTCTGGAAGATCGACTCCTTGCGCTTGCCGGCGGACAAGTCCGGCGTCAGCAGCAGCGCCGCAGTGGCCACAACCGCAAGGGGAAGGTAGAGCCGAGCCGTTTGCGCCACGCTATCGCCAGCCTTCGCGCAGACCGCCGTCGAACCAGTCCCACAGGACATAGAACATGACCGCCACGGAGCGCTCGGCGGTGTTGTTCATCGGAACGCGAACGCCGATGCTCGCCAGGATGTGCTGGCGCTTGCTGAGCGAGACCTGCATTTGCGGCAGAACGTCCCAGTTGGTGATGGCTCCCTTGACTAGATCGCGATCGGCCAAAAACTCGACCATGGGAGTCCAGATGCGTCCGAATCCCTTGTTCTGCGCGAAGGTCTTGCCCACCGCGCTACGCCAGAAGTAGGCCCGGGGCGCGTCGTCGGTGTGAGTCGGCAATTCAACGCCGGTTTGCAACTGAACGAAGCTCATCTTCGGCAAGAGCTGTCCGAAAGCTCCCCAGGTTTCAAAAACCGTGACTCCGCTCCCGAGTCCCCTGGCGTGGCTTCCGGTGGGGAAGTTGACCTCGCCGCCGGCGCTGAAGATCGATCCGCTGTTGGCGCCCAGATGATGGAACAGGTCGCGCTTCACGCCCAGCGTCACGTCGCCGACGCCGCCGAACCAACTGCCCGTGGGCTGGTGCTGGAACTCGAACGGAACCGCGACTTCCAGTTGGTTCCGCGCACCAAAGCGTCGCTCATAGACCACGTTTTCGGAAACACCCGGCGCTCCGGTTGCGTTGAGCGACGTCGTCATGACGGTCTCATCCTCGGGGAACGCCTTTTCGGTGACCATCGCGCGCGGTAGATTCAACTCGCCGCGCGGCCAGCCCGGATCGGTACACAACGAGCGCAGGTGTCCTACTACCTTGTCGATTTGCTCGGAAGTAAGCGCGTCGGCGAACGACGGCATGATTTCGGAGAAGCCGCGACCGTGTCCGCCCTCGTGGATGGTGGCCTTCCAGTCGAAATTCCGTTCTCGCACCGTTCCGTTGCAATCGGTGAAATCGGGGAACGTCGAGGGCGGCTCGAATCCCAAAGTGGTCTTGGGCTGTCCCTTGCCGTCCGGTCCGTGGCATCCGATACAGCCGGCCTCGAAGATCTGCTTGCCGGTGTCGAGCACCAGCGTCTTGGTAGGTTCAGTTTGGGCGAAGGCGGCGGTTCCGTGGATCCACCAGATCATGGCGAAGCCCAGCGCAACGGGCAGATAACCCAGGACAGGAGAGTTTGAGAGACGCCGCCCCATGCAGAAACGAATCAGTCTAGCAGAGTTGGGGCTACTAAGGCCGGAATCGCAGCGCCAGTTGTCCGCCCGGCCCGCGGTAGTGAAGTTCCAAATCCTTTGGTTTCAGCTTGCCGTCCATCTGGAAGTAGAGGAGCCCTGAGACGGTGTCGGTGGTTTTCTTTTCGGGCAGGACCTTAGCGGAGAGGACAGCGAGCAGCGGATTTTCTTGATCCGACTTCTGGTCCGACTTTTTCACTTCGACCTTGGTGTCGGTTTCCGGACTTGCTCCGGCGCTTCCGACGTTACCGCCGTTGCCGGGAAGGCGTCGAGGCCCAGTTCCCGTGCCGGGAATGCCTCCCCACACCGGACCGTTGCCTCCGCCCAGAAGGCCGCCGCCATTGCGCGCGCCTTGCGGCGTCACTACCAAAGTGGCGGAACCCGCGATCTGACTGGGCGCAAATGGCTGAGAGCGCTGGCCGTCCTTGGAGGAAACCAGCAGGAAATCGTCCCGGCTGATCAGAAGCGGCTTGTCGCTGACGGGCCGGAAGGTGACGTTGAGCACCACGAAATCGCCGTCCAGGCCGCTGCCCAACTCCTGCTGCACCTCGTCCTTCGAGAGGATCGAGGCAGAAATTTCCACCAATTCATTGGAGGTCTGCTCTATGGGCAGTTTCTTGTCGGCCGCGGACGCCTGGGTGAGCAGGGCCAGAATCGCGAGGCAGGAAATTGAAAAACGCATTCAGGCTCCCTGAGGGGATTATACGGCAATAGGATACCGGCCGGTGAGATCGTGGGAGCAAGAGCCAGATCCTTACCTAAAGACCTTCGGTACTACGGCCGATGTAATTCATGGTGTCGTCTATGAATCGGCTTTTCCTACCCTTGCTCTTGACATTGACTGCCTGGTGCGTTCAGGCACAATCGTTCACTACCGTGACTATTTCAACGGTACCGAGCGGCGCGAAATTTACCGTGGACGGTCAGGTCTACGGCCAAGCCGCGACCTTAGTCTGGCCGACGGGAAGCAAGCATATCGTTGGTTTTATTACGGATCCGCCGGCTCCCGGGCAGACGACCGCGGTTCAAACGGCGCCGGACGGCAGTGCGAAATACGTGTTTACGGGATGGCTGGACAATGCGAGTCTACTGGTTCCGCAAACCGACCCGATTCAGACCATCACCGCCGATCCCCGCATCACGACGCTAACGGCGACCCTACAAACGGCTTATCGAGTGAGGCTGTCGTTCTTTAGCTCCGGTAACCCGGATGATTCAATCAGCCCCGCCGTCTGCGGATCAGCGAGTTCCAGTTTCAGCAACCAGTTCCATCCAGGACTGGTGTTCGTGGGAAGCACCTGCTACTGGCAGTCGGTAGACTTGTTCCTGCAGGCCAATGCTCCGGTGAACCTGAACGCCATTCCGCTTCCCGGCTTCGTATTCACGGGATGGTCGTTCAACTCCGGACCAATCAATCCATACCTGACCAGCCTAACGGTGAACGGCCCCATGACGATTGCGCCGCGGTTCGAGCCGGGAAAGCGCGTGCACTTTCTCACGAATCCGCTGGGGCTGCACCTGCTCATCGACCATTCCGACATACCGACGCGTTCGGTTGCCGACCTGGTGAATTGTCCCGCAAACGAGTCGCAGCCGCTCCCCACGCAAATCACGGTGCCGCAGTTGTGTTATGGCGATTTCGACTTCGCTGCCGGTTCGAAGCACATTATCAGCGGTGTGACTCCGCAGTTGGACAGCGCCAGCCGATGGTGGGTCTTCGATTCCTTCAGCAACGGCCTGCCGCCCAACTCGATCTACACGACCGACAACAACCTCGCGGCGGCGGATACTTTGACAGGGAATTTCGTGCGAGGCGCGATTGTATCGTTCGTCACGAATCCGACTGGATTGAAGCTGAACATCGACGGACGGCAGAACTGGCCGGGCTACAATTTCATCTGGCCGATCGGTTCGAGCCACGAGGTTTCGGCGCCTGCCAATCAAACTGATGCCAAGGGCCGGCAGTACACGTTCCAGAGCTGGTCGAACGCCACCGGCGCGTCGCAGACCGTGACGGTTGACCAAGCCGCCGTGGATGGCGGGTTCCGGGCGATCGCGGGCTATAGCGTCCTCAACCGTTTAGTGGTTCAGAGTTCGCCGGCGGGAGTTGCGGTTCAAGTGGACGGAAACACTTGCCAAACGCCTTGCACCATCGATCGGCAGGCCGGCACGCAGCTGCACATGATTGCACCCAAGCAGGTCTCGATGGGTGAAGGAGCGCGT
Organism: Terriglobia bacterium; assembly: GCA_963792065.1. Lineage (GTDB taxonomy): Bacteria > Acidobacteriota > Terriglobia > Bryobacterales > Bryobacteraceae > Palsa-89. Next base: position 1,332,275 of record CAWBUU010000001.1, on the reverse strand, counting down.
CTGGATTTCGCTTCATGGTCCGACGGCGGCGCCACCGAGCATGCTTTCACCATCAAGGATGATTACACTACCCTTACGGTCAACTACACCAATTCGTATCAGTTGAGCGTGGGATCGAATCCTTCCGACGGAATTTCGTTCGATGTTTCGCCTACCTCGAGCGACATGTTCTACCCGGAGAATAGCGCCGTTACCATCACAGCGAAGGCCAATCCTGGATTCAAATTCCGGCGTTGGGCCGGTGACCTGAGCGGCACTTTCCCATCTGGTCTGGTCAGCATGTCGGTGCCGCGCAGCGTGATCGCGCAAGCGGATGCGGTTCCCTACATCGCCCCGGCGGGTGTTCGCAACGCGGCCGGCGATACTCCGAGTTCGGCGGTGGCGCCCGGCTCCATCATCGCCATCTATGGGCATAGCTTGGCTCCGGCGGTAGAGATCGGACGAGTGAATCCGCTCGCCCAGTTCATCGCAGGCGTCACGGTTACAGTGAATGATCGCATCCTCGGGCTACTTTTCGTTTCGCCGGATCAGATCAATGCACAGGTGCCGTCGGATCTTCCGGACGGCGACTACACATTAACAGTGCGCTCGGCCGGTCAGCCGGACGTCACCGCGACTTTCACGGTAGCCCGCAACGCGCCGGGGATCTTTTTCCAAACCGTGAACGACCAGAAATATGCCATCGCTCTGCATGCGGATGGGTCGCTCGTGTCGCCTGACAATCCGGCCACGGCAGGCGAAACAATTTCGGTGCTGGGAACGGGCTTCGGTCCGTACGGCGGCAAGGTGATCGACGGGTTCTTCCCGCCGAATCCTCCGCCGGCTCTGGCGGACTCGCTGATTGTCACTGCGGCGGACCAATCTCCGGTGCCATCGTGGACTGGCGCCGCCCCCGGCTACACCGGTGTGGCCGTCACGAAGTTCCAGGTGCCAGACGACATGGTGGCCGGCAGCAACGCGCTGCTGAAGGTAACCGTCAACGGCGTCGACAGCAATACGGTGATGTTACCGATCCAGTAAGGTTGCACTCACTGTGCGGGTTGCAGTGGCTCGCGACTGAGGTTCGCCTTACGCGGTTGCGATAATCAACGCCACCAGGTTCCAGGTGACCAACAGCGCAAACAAGACGTTGATGCGCGAAAGCAATCGCTGGCGGCCCAGTCGCCAGCAGTAAATCCCGAGGGCAACAGCGACGAGTTTCACGCCGATCAACACCACGAACGGATTTCCGGCCGTCCGAAGCGCCAACCTGACGATAGGATTTCCCTCTTGGACGCCGTTGATGAGGAACGCGATGGTCGTCAGGAAGTCGAGCACTTGCAGATAGGAGTAATTGAGTAAGCTCTGATTCACTGCGCGGCCTGCCGATCAGCCATCTCGACTAGCGTACACGAAACGCCACCCTAGTGCCTAGGTACTGCCGTTTTAGTACTCGACTCGAAAAGTTCGGTACTTCACCTTAGAGATCAAAGCTCTGACCGCGCTCTGGCACAACAACTTCCAAGCCATAGCGCTCCCTTATCGACGTGACGAAGGCGGCCTGCTGGTCCGGCTCGCCGTGGACCAAGAACACTTTTTTGAGACCGCCGGCAATGGGCTTCATCCAGGTCAGCATCTCCTCGCGATCAGCGTGACCGCTCAAAGCATCCAGTTGCTCGACTTCGGCGCGCAGCCGCATCGGCTCTCCAAAGATGGGCACCTCGTCCCAACGCTGCTCGATTTTGCGGCCCAGCGTATTCTCGGCCTGATAGCCGGTGAGCAGGATGGTGTTGCGCGGGTCGGAGATGTTGTTCTTGAGGTGATGGAGGACGCGCCCACCTTCGCACATCCCGGAGGCCGAAATGATCATGAACGGACCGCGCAGGTCGTTCAGCGCTTTGGACTGGTTCACGTCGCGCACGTATGTCAGGCGCTTGAAGCCGAACGGGTCCTGGTTGTTGTCGAGAAACGCTCGGGCCTCGGCATCGTACAACTCCGGATGTTTGCGAAACACTTCCGTGACGTTCACGGCGAGCGGACTGTCGACGAAGATGGGAAAGGCGTGGATCTTGTCGGCGTTGATCAGTTGGTGGAGCAGCAGCACCAGTTGCTGGGTGCGGCCGACGGCGAACGCCGGCACGATCATTTTGCCGCCGCGCTCGTAGGTGCGGTTCACAATGTCGGCGAGCCGGTTGGCGACGGATTGAATTGGCTCGTGCACGCGGTCGCCGTAGGTGCTCTCCATGATTAGGTAGTCGGCGCCCGGCAGCGGTTCGGGATCACGGATGATTGGGAGTCCCTTACGGCCGAGGTCGCCAGTGAATCCAAGGCGGACCTTGCGGCCTGAGGATTCCAGATCGAGCAGCATGGAAGTGGACCCCAGCATGTGGCCGGCCTCGAACGACTGGTAGCGTAAGCCCGCGCCGATCTCTGTCGGCGTGTGCAGAGCAGTGGGGCGGAAGAGCGGGAAGGTGGCTTCGGCGTCTTCGACTGTGTAGAGCGGTTCGACGGGATGCTCGTTGCCGGCTCGCTGCACGTTGAGCGATTTGCGCCGCAGGTTGCGCTTGTTCAGGAACTCGGCGTCCTTTTCCTGCAGCGAAGCCGAATCGCCCAGCATGGGCTGGCAAAGGTCGGCCGTTCCGGAGCTGGCATAGATCGGTCCGTTGAATCCGCATCGAACCAAGCCCGGAAGATTGCCGCTGTGATCGATGTGCGCGTGCGAGAGCAGAACGGCCGAGATCTCGCGGCAGTTGAACGGGAAGGTGCGGTTGCGCTCCTCGGCCTCTTTGCGTCGGCCTTGGTACAGGCCGCAGTCGAGCAGGTAGTCGCGGCCTTCGATGGTGAGTTGGTGCATGGAGCCGGTGACGACTCTGGCCGCGCCCCAGAAAGTGATCTTCATTACCTTCAAGAATAGCCTGGGGGTAACACTTAGCCGCGCACTCTTCTAAGGTGAATGACCGATTGGTCGGACTCAGGTTGGCTGATAAATTCAGGTTAGATGCTGAGAAAGCTGATCATTCTCGGTGTGTTCGTGGCTGCGCTGGCACCGTCGGCGTACCTGGCGTGGACGCTGCGCACGATGCCGCAGCTGGGCTTCTATCATGACGACAGCATCTATTGGGTGTCCGGCAAGAGTCTGGCGGATGGGAACGGGTATCGGATCGCGAGCCTTCCTGGCGAACCTTACCAGACCAAATATCCGCCGCTCTATCCGGCCCTGTTGGCAGGTGTGTGGAAACTGAATCCCGATTTTCCGTCCAACCTGCCGCTGGCGACGCTGTGCGCTTGGCTGTTCTTTCCGCTGTACATCGGTGCGGCTTGGATGTTCTTCCGCGAGTATGGGTTCGGCCTAGGCGAGCGATGTGTGTTGACGCTCGCGGCGGGGTTGAGTCCCGTGGCAGTGGTGTTCAGCTTTTCGCTGATGCCAGAGTTGCTCTTTACGGCGCTGCTGATGGCGAGTCTGCTGCTGGCGGAGCGCGCCGTGGAAACCGGGGCCTCGACGTGGCTGGCGATCGGCGCGGGAGTTTGTGGCGCGCTGGCCTACCTGACCAAGTCGTCCGCGGCGCCGCTGCTGGTTACGGTTCCGCTGTGCTTCGCGCTGCGGCGAAAGTACAAGCAAGCTGGCCTGTTTTTCGCGTCCATGCTTCCGGCTCCCATCGCATGGCAGTGCTGGAGCGCCGGACATCTTTCGCGCTCCTGGGATCTGGTGACGCTCTACTACACCAACTATCTGGGGTTTGAGATCTACAACGTTCCGCTGCGCGACGTGCCGCTGGTGGTGTGGCACAACCTGGACGGCTTCCTGGGTGGCATCGGCAAGCTGCTGACGTTCGACATTCCGTACGGCAACTTTTATTTCGAGCGAGTAGTCGCGGTGGGTGCGATCGCGGGGTGCGTACGGCTGGCTATGCGCACGCGCAAGCTGCAGTTCCCGATGGCTGCCTTAGGGATCGCGGCGATGCTGCTGGTCTGGCATTTCGTGCCGGATCAACGCTTTGTTTTCCCGCTCTATCCGTTGCTCGCCGCGGGCCTGTGGACCGAGATCGCCAACGTCGTGAAGACCCTGCGCGCGTCGTGGGCCAAGCCCGCTTTCAGCGATCGATGCGCGGCGGCGATCGGCGGCGGTCTGATCGGCGCACTGGCGATGTTCATTGCCTTCACGACTGTTTTCGGTTTGTCGCGATTCTTGCCGGACTTGTTCGACGCCTACCAGGCCGACCTGGATGCACGGCGGCCGGCTTACGATTGGCTCGCGCATCATTCAGCGCGCGATGCCGCGGTGTTCGCCTACGACGACCCGCTCGTATTCTTGTACACCGGACGAAAGTCGTGTTCCCTGCCCGTTCCGCCCAAGCTTTACTATCACGATGACCAGGCCGGCGTCGACAAGCTGCTGGACTCGATTCCGGATTTCGCTCGCCGCTACAATCTTAGCTACGCGCTCGTTACACCGGGAGATTTCTATCGCGATTTGCATGCGCGCGGCGCTCGGCGCTTGACGGCCGCCGTAAAATCGAGCCGCGATTTCCAACCGTCGTACGCAGCGTCGGGCGCTACGGTCTACGAGTTCGATCGTGCGCCCAAGGTTGCCTCGAACGTTCCCTGATACACTGGCAGCAAATGCTCTCGCGCCTGATTTTCATCGCGCTTTGGTGCGCCCTTTCTCTGTTTGCGCAAAAGAAGCCCATCACCATCGACACGGTGATCCAGCAGGAGCGGGCCGGCCACGGAGGTTTTGGCGGCGGGCTGGTCTGGGCCCCGGATGGCAAGCGCTTCGCCTCCCTGCGCGACGGCCGTATCATGCTGTACGACGTCGCGGCCAAGTCCGAAAAGGAGCTGCTGGCAGTGGACGATCTGGACAAAGCCGCAGTCGAGGTCCCGGAGTCGGAGCGCTTCGATTGGCAGAATCGCCGCGTCGACGAGCAGGAACTTCAATGGTCGCCATCCGGCAAGGAGTTGCTGGTGACCGCGGCGGGCGATCTGTTCCTGGTGTCGGTCGACTCGGGCAAGTGGGAACAACTCACCAAGACGCAAGTGGCGGAGCGCGATCCCAAGCTTTCTCCGGACGGGACGCAGGTGGCGTTTCGGCGGGAGCATGATCTCTACACGCTCGAAATCGGGTCGCACAAGCTGACGCGACTCACCAGGAACGGCAGCGCTACGCTGCTCAATGGAGAACTTGACTGGGTGTATCCGGAAGAGCTGGATCTTGGCACGGCGTTCTGGTGGTCGCCCGACTCGAAGCGCATCGCGTATCTGCAGTTCGACATTGCGCGCGAGTTCGTCTATCCGCAAGCGGCGCTGGGAGGACAGCGGGCGATCGCGGAACCGGAGCGCTATCCGCAGGCTGGCACGCCCAATGCCGATGTGCACGTCGGAGTGGTGCCAGCGCAAGGAGGACGCACGCGCTGGATGGACTTGGGCGATCCGCGCGACGCGCTGTTCGCGCGCGTGTACTGGACACCGGACTCCTCCCAGCTTGCGGTCAAGCGCTTCAATCGCGTTCAGAACCAGCTCGATCTGATGCTGGCGGACGCCTCGAACGGAAGCTCGCGTTCGATCCTGCACGAAGCCGATCCGCATTGGATCAACAACAATGACGTGTTCCGCTTTCTCGCCGACGGCCGGTTCATCTGGGGCAGCGAGCGCAGCGGGTTCCTGCATTTGTACATCTATGGACTCGACGGCAAGATGCGCAAGCAGCTCACGGAGGGCAACTGGGAAGTCAACCAGATCGCGGGTCTGGACGAAGCGCACGAGACGCTATACTTTGTGTCCACCGAGAAGAGCCCGCTGGAGCGGCAGCTTTACTCGATCAAGCTGAACGGCCGGGATCGCAAGCGCATCTCGACGGGCGACGGGACGCACAGCATTTCGATGGATCCGACAGCGTCCTACTACATGGACAGCTTTTCGAACTTAACGCAGCCGACCAGCCGCACGCTGCGGTCGAACGATGGCGCTGAGTGGGCCGTGTACCGCGCGCCCGATCAGAAGTTCGCGAATGAATACGACGTGCTGCCGACCGAGATCGTTCCGGTGAAGGGCAAGTCAGGGACGACCATGTACGCACGGCTCATCAAGCCCGCGAATTTCCGGGCCGGCGAGAAATATCCTGCCGTTGTTATGGTCTATGGCGGACCCGGCGCGCAGAGCGTGCGCAACTCCTGGCAGGGCGCGACTTGGGACCAGGTTCTGGCGCAGCGCGGGTTCGTGATCTGGCAGTTGGACAATCGCGGGTCGGCGGGACGCGGCCACGCTTTCGAAACTCCGCTGTTCCGGCGCACCGGCAAGACCGAGCTCGAAGATCAACTGGAAGGCATCCGCTATCTATTGGCGCAGGGTTTTGTCGACCCGGCGCGCATCGGCATTTACGGCTGGAGTTACGGCGGCTACATGACCCTGTATTCGCTGCTCAACGCGCCGGAGATGTTTCGCGCCGGGATCGCGGGCGCGCCGGTCACCAGTTGGCGCAACTACGACACCATCTATACAGAACGCTACATGGGGTTGCCGGAAGAGAACGCCGACGGCTATCGCGACAGCTCGCCGCTTATAAACGCCGACAAGCTGAAGGCGAAGCTGCTCATGGTGCACAACATCGAGGATGACAACGTGCTTTTCCAGAACACGCTGCAGGCGGCCGAGGCGTTCGAGCGAGCCGGCAAGTTGTTCGACATGGTGATCTATCCGGGAAAGAGCCACGCCGTGGGCGGACCAATCCGCCGGCAGCTACTGGAAAAGACCACCGACTTCTTTGAGAAGAATCTGAAGTAGCAGAGTCCGCTACCGGTGACCGCCGGCGCGGGATCCGCCACCGCCGCCAACCGCACCGCCGCCACCCGCGCTGACCGGGGCAGCGGCGCCACCCGTGACCGCGTTAGTGCGAGAGAAGGACGGCGAAGCTCCACTAAATGCTCGTCCATTGTTGGCGGACGAGAATACGGAATTGCCGCTGCCCAACAACGTGCGGTTGGGAGAATACGTTCCACCGCCACCGCCGCCGTAGTAACCATTGCCGTAAGGCGAGTAGTAACCAACCGTATAGGGCTCCACCAGCCGTAACCGAACGGGCTGTAGCCGATTCCCGTGTACGGCACGAAGGTGAACAGGCCGAACAGCGGATTGAACTGCCAGCCGCCGAAGCTGCCTGAGTAGCCGCCACTCGACCGAAGCGCCATCGCCGACGACACATTCGCCTTCGCCAGATAGCTGGCACGGCGGCCGGACCAGCGGTACAACTCATCGCCGGAATTCTTGTCGAACCGCTCGGCCATCACCACGGCGCCCAGTCCCGTTTGCCTGCCGCCCTTCAACGTCAATTGGCCGGACTCGCTCTTGACCACCGCTTCGCCGTCATAGACCTGAACCCGTGCCGGATCCGTGTCGATGCGATACAAGCCATGCTTCACCAGCATCACCGTGTCGCCCTTGTACATCAGCAAAATGGCATTGTCTTTCGAAATTTCGTCGCACTCCACCATCACCGAGCCGCCCAAAACTTCCACGCGCGTGTCGGTGAGCCGGTTCGAAACCATGCGAATCGAGCTGTTCTCGCCCATGCGCAAGAAGACGCCGGGTGTCAGCAGGACTTCGGCGCGGCCTTCTTCGGTGCGGAAGATCTGGTCCTGCTTGATGTCTGGGAATTGTCCGAATTTGGGCGCGACGTCCTTGTCGTCAAGGAAGGCGCGGCCGTCGACCAACTGAATAACGCCGGAATGGGCTGAAATAACATACTGCCCATAGGCGGAACTGCCAACCAGAAGGGCCAGACATACAACAGAACGCATGGCGAAACTCCTCCCTCAATGGTGCTCTTCTATCCAACGTAAGTCAAGGCGGGCCGGTTTCGGGAAAATCGCTCCGTAAGAGGAACTTAGCGTCGGCGGATGCTATCATCGGACTGCGGGCGCTCCAGTCGCCCCCGCCCATGTCCAGACGCCTCTCTTCGATTCTTACGTTCGTTCTCTGTCTGAACAGTTTTCCGCAGTCAAATCCTCCTGGATTCGTAGTGACGGAGGAAGTGCACGCCGCGCTGGACCGGATTCAAGCGGGCGCGATGCGGGGCGATCTCTCCTTCCTGGCCTCCGATCTGCTGGAGGGGCGCAACACGCCATCGCGCGGCCTGGAGATCGCCTCTGAGTACATCGCAGCCCAGTTTCGCGGCGCGGGTCTCGATCCTGGTGGCGACGATGGCTATTTTCAATCGGCCCGGATGGCGGTGCTTGAACAGGATCCTACGGGCTTCGAGTTAGCGCTTTCCGATGGGGCGCACGCACTGGCGGTAAACGCCAACGAGGCCGTGGTCAACGTAGCGGCGGAGCTGGATCTGAAAAGCGTGCCGGTGTTCAAAGTGGATGTCACGGACGATCAGTTCGTCCAGGGTCTCGGACCAGCCCAGTTGGATGGCAACGTAGTGCTGATCGACGCGCGGCGGACGGGCGGCAGAAACCTGCGCGTGGCGAACCGGAAGATCGGTGAGTCCAAGCCCGCCGCCATGATTCTGATCGATCCCGCTGCTGCGAGCGGGCGACCGCGCGATGGCCAGCTCGTGGATCCCGAGTCACCGCGCAAGACCACGCCTCGGATCATTCTAACGTCGCAATCGGCGGCCGCGTTCTACGCTGCGTTGGAGAGAGGCGCGAACGGTGCGACGGCGAGCGTTCACGTTGCGGCGCCTCGACAGTCGCCGGTCCAACTGCGCAACGTGATCGGGATCCTGCGCGGCTCGGATCCAGCCTTGAAGGATACCGCCGCGATCGTGAGTGCGCACTACGACCACGTAGGCGCAAGAGAGGACGGCACTGGCGACCGCATCTTCAACGGAGCGAACGATGATGGCAGCGGCGTCGTTACGGTGATCGAATTGGCGCGCGCGCTGGCCAGCCTCAAGGAACATCCCCGCCGCAGCATCATTTTCATGACGTTCTTCGGCGAAGAGAAGGGTCTCATGGGTTCCCGGTATTACACACACCATCCAGCCTGGCCTATCGAGAAGACCATCGCGCAACTCAACCTGGAACAGGTAGGCCGCACCGACTCAACCGAAGGCCGGCAACTTTCGAACGCCACGGTTACCGGATTCGATTATTCCGACGTCGCGGACTATTTCCAGCGAGCGGGTGCGCTGACCGGCATCAAGGTGTATCAGAATTCGCGGAACAGCGACCTCTATTTCAATGCGAGCGACAACGGGCCGTTCGCCGAAATCGGCATTCCCGCGCACTCGCTCACCGTGGCTTTCGATTATCCGGATTATCACGCCGTCGGCGATGAGTGGCAGAAGATCGACTACGAGAACATGGCGAAGGTGGGCCGGGCGGTTGGGTTGACGCTGGTGATGCTGGCGTCGAGCGATCAAGTGCCGCACTGGAACCCCGCGAATCCCAAGGCCGCGCGATTTCTCAAGGCTTGGCAGTCGCATCACTAGCTTTCGGCGGGCGCTCGGCGTCCGCTGGCGAACCCTCCAAAGCGTATTAGTACCTTTGGGCCTTACCATTGATTCGCCGGTACCTGAGCCGTCTCGGCTCTATTCTGTTAACCTGGGGCTCCGAAGGCTTACAAACTATGTCGACCTCCCCTGGCGTCCGCACGAGATTCTGGACTGGCGTGTTGTCAATCGCAATCCTGGCCGCGAGCGGTTGCAGCAAAAGCGTTAGCCAGTACATCGACCGCGGGAACCAGCTTTTCAAGGCCGGCAAGTTTGAAGACGCGTCCATCAACTACCGCAACGCGATCAAGAAAGACTCCAACTCCGGCGAAGCTCACTATCGTCTGTCGCTCGCCCTGCTGAGGCAGCGTAAGGCCAGCGAAGCCTACCAGGAGTTGAACCGGGCAGTCGATCTGAGTCCGCAGAACATGCAGGCCAAAGTGGAGCTGGCAAATCTTTGCCTGGGGGCGTACGCGCAAGATCCGCGCCGCCCGGCGTCCCTGTACAACCGGGCTGCGACTATGACCGATCAACTGCTGGCGGCCAACGCAAATTCCGTAGATGGCCTGCGCTTGAAAGGCACCATCGCCGTGCTCGACAGGCGCTTGGCGGATGCGATCGCCACCTTCCGCCGCGCTTTGCCGCTTTCCTCCGGAGCGCCGGAAATCCAAACCGCGCTGGCCCAGACTCTGCTTCAGGACAACCAGCCCGCCGAGGGTGAGCGAGAGGTCAAGGAAGTGATCGCTCGGCACCCGCAATACGGCCCCGCATACGATTTGCTGTACTCGCAATACTTAATCGGAAAGCGCTATCCGGAAGCAGAGGCGTTGCTGAAGCAGCGAATTGACAAGAACCCGAAGGATCCCTCGCCGGTGGTACAGCTAGCGGGCTTTTATTTCGGACGCAAAGAGCCGGCAGAGTCCGAGAAGACGATCCATTCGCTCCTGGATTACCGCGACACGATTCCGCAAGCCGACTTGGTGGTCGGCGATTTCCATACGCTGACACGCGCTTGGGAACAGGCGCTGGCCGACTATCAGCGCGGCCTGTCGCGAGACAAAGTACGCGAGATCACGTATCGCGAGCGGTCCGCCGCCGTCTTGGCCACGTTGGGTCGCCGCGACGAGGCATTGAAGATGATCGATGCGGTCCTGGCGAAAGACGCCAAAGACCAGAACGCCCGAGCGCTCAAGGTCTCGCTCCTGATCGAGTCGGGCGGCGCCGAGAACATCAAGAATGCCGCTCTCCTGGCAACCGATCTTGCGAAGGACGCTCCTGGAAACGCTCGGATTCAGTTGCTCGCCGGACAAGCCGCGTTCTCGCACGGCGAACTGGACACCGCTGTCACGCGTCTTCAGCAGTCGGCGCGAGCCGATGGGCGATCCCCGGCTCCGCACATTGCACTGGCACGCCTGTACCTGATCCGAAAGAACTATCCAGCCATGCTGGAACAGGCGAACGCCGCGCTGGCCATTAACCGCAATGACGAGACTTCGCGCCAGTTGCACATCACCGCGTTGACGCTGACCGGGGCCTACGGCCAAGCCAAGAACGAGGCCGAACAACTGGCGAAAGAGACGTCGCATCCGCAGCAAGCGCAGATGCAACTTGGCATCATCGCCTTGGCGCAAAAGCGCTACGGCGAAGCGGAAACGTACTTCCAGAAGCTGTATCGCGAAAACGACCGGGACTTGCATCCACTGGCCGGCTTAGTAAGCACGTACCTGGCTCAGAGTCTTCCTGATCGAGCGCTGCAGGTTCTCGAAGCCGAGAAAAAACGGTCGCCGGACTCGCTGGGCACCGAGGCGCTGATCGTGTCCACCGCCGAAGCGTCGGGCAAGCTCGATCTGGCACTCTCCGAATTGCAGAGCATTGCCGCGAAAGCGCCGAACTCGGCTGACGTGCAGATCCGGCTGGCAGACTTACAGAAGAAACAAGGAAATCCAGCGGCCGCGCTCGAAGCACTCCAGCGGGCCCGCCAGCTTGATCCAACTCGTCGCGGCTTGGATGCTCCCATGGCGAGTCTCGAGGAACAGCTAGGCAAAAGATCGGAAGCAATCGCCAGCTACCGGAAGGCGTTGGCGGAGATCCCTGACAATCCGGTGATCCTGAACAATCTTGCCTATTTGCTGGCCGAGACAGGCGGCGACTTAGATGAGGCGCTACGACTCGCTTCAACCGGCGCTCGAAAAGCTCCCGGCAATCCAAATCTGCAAGACACGCTGGCATGGGTACACCTCAAGAAAGGGAATGCGTCCGCGGCTTTGCCGATTCTCTCGTCCATTACCGAGAAGTATCCAAATGACGCGACGTTCCGATATCACTACGCCACGGCACTACTACGGAGCGGCGATCGGACGCAGGCCAGAGAGCAGCTCGAAACGGCTCTTTCCAAGCAGCCGGCGAAACCGCTGGAGCAAGAGATTCGCGTGTTGCTGGCGCGGGTCCAGTAACACCGCGAAAGCGGCCACCCTGCGAGCGCCAATCAAAATCGACAATACTGGACCATGACGGCTCGAAGGCGATTGGTCCTGACGTTGACCTTCATCAGCGTAGCGCTTGGTCGCGCGCAGGATCCGGCTTCGCTGCTGCAGGACGCCGCCGTGAAGACCGCCCTTGAAGCAGCGCGGCGGATCGAACCCAAGACGATCGCGCAACAAATTCGAGTTTGTGAGATTCCCGCTCCGCCGTTTCACGAGACCGCACGCGGGCTGGAGTTGCAGCGAATATTTACATCGCTCGGCTTGAAGAACGTCCGCATGGACCAGGCCGGCAACGTGATCGGAGTGCGGCTGGGCCGGTCGGAGCGCCCCAACCTGGTGTTCAGCGCGCACCTTGATACCGTTTTTCCGGAAGGCACCGCCGTCAAGGTCACGCGCGAAGGCAATGTGCTCAAGGGGCCGGGGATCGGCGACGATTGCCGCGGCCTGGCGGTGATGCTCGCCGTTGTTGAGGCCATGAACGAGGCGCACGTCGAGACGCCCGGAACGATCACGTTCGTCGCCGACGTGGGCGAAGAGGGACTGGGCGATCTGCGCGGCGTCAAGAACCTGTTTCATGAAAGCCTGCGGGGCGGAATCGACAAGTTCGTTTCCGTGGACGGCACCGGTTTGGGTACTACTAACGTCGGCGTCGGCAGCATGCGATATCGCGTGACCTACAAGGGCCCAGGAGGGCACAGCTACGGCGCTTTCGGCATGGCCAACCCGATTCACGCACTGGGCCGCGCCATCGCGCGGATCTCGGACTTTGAAGTGCCGTCCCAGCCAAAGACCACTTTCAACGTAGGACGCGTGGGCGGCGGTACGTCGGTTAACGCGATTCCGTTCGAAGCCTGGATGGAAGTGGACATGCGGTCGGCCGACGTGCAATCTCTGAAAAACCTCGATGAGAAATTCCACGCGGCAGTGCAAACGGCGCTCGATGACGAGAACCGCCGCTGGAACAACCGGGGGAAGATCAGCGTTTCCGCCGAACTGGTGGGAGTTCGGCCTGCGGGACAAACGGCGGCCGATTCGCCCATGGTGCAAACCGCGCTGGCGGTCTCGCGCGCGCTCGGCCTCGACGCTGCGCTGCATGAGGGCTCCACAGATTCGAATGTCCCGATGAGTCTGAACATTCCCGCGATCACGATCGGCGGAGGCGGCCGTGGAACCGGTGCGCACTCGCTCAACGAGTCGTTCGATGCAACCGACTCGTGGCGCGGCACCCAGCGCGCGCTGCTGCTGGCGATCGCTCTGGCCAGATAGCGGCGTCGAAATTCAGGCTCGTGAACTCGAGCACGAACGTGGTATTTTAGGGTTTCTCAGCTATGTCAGGTCTTGTCGCCATCACTGATACTCCATGCCCGCGTAGCCATCCTCTTCGTCCTCGAGGGATCGAGATCGCCAAGACAGAAAACCTCCGGACGTTCGACGGGCAACCAGGATACGCGCTCGCGCAAGGACAGTAGTCCGCATGCAGCCGCTCGTTGGCATCATCATGGGCAGCAAGTCCGACTGGGAGACGATGCGCCATGCCGATGAAACCCTGACGCGCTTCGGAGTTCCGCATGAATCGCAAGGTCGTGTCGGCCCATCGAACGCCGCAATGGATGGCCGAGTATGCGTCCAGTGCAGAGGCGCGCGGGATCAAAGTGATCATCGCAGGGGCGGGCGGGGCCGCGCACCTTCCCGGCATGGTAGCGGCGCACACTCTGCTGCCGGTGTTGGGCGTACCAGTGGAAAGCCAGGCGCTCAAAGGAATCGACTCGCTGCTGTCCATCGCGCAGATGCCGGGAGGCGTTCCGGTGGGGACGTTGGCGATCGGGAAGGCCGGCGCGCAGAACGCCGCGCTGCTCGCGATTGCGATCCTGGCCAATCACGATCCCGCATTGCGCGAAAAGCTGCGCGCGTTTCGCGAAGAACAGGCCGCCAAAGTACGCTCGGAAGAATTGGCGTGATCCGGCCGATTCTGCCCGGCGCCACCATCGGCGTGCTCGGGAGCGGACAACTGGGCCGCATGTTCGCACTGGCTGCCCGGCGCATGGGCTATCGCGTGCATACGTTCTCGCCGGATCAGGACACGCCCACAGGCCAGATCGCCGACGTTGAAGTGATGGCTGCGTATGACGACCTGGACGCGGTGCGCAAGTTTGCGAGCAAGGTCGCGGTGGTCACGTTCGAGTTTGAAAACGTGCCTACGAAGACTGCCGAGGCCGCGGCCAGCGCGGCGCCGGTGCGCCCGAGCGGGTCGATTCTGCACACCACCCAACAACGAATCCGCGAGAAGTCTTTCTTAAGGGAGGCGGGCCTCCCGACCACGCCGTATCGCGAGATCCGGACAGCCGCGGATCTCGAACGCGCAGTGGCGGAACTTGGCTGCCCCGCGATTCTCAAGACCGCCGCATTCGGCTACGACGGCAAGGGACAAGTGCGCGTCGAGTCGCCCGAACTGGCGCTGGATACCTGGACCGCGATCGGACGCCAGGAGGCAGTGCTCGAGGCGTTCATCGATTTCGATCGCGAAATCTCCGTAGTGGCCGCACGCGGCGACGACGGCTCGTTCGTACATTACGGCGCCATCGAAAACCAGCACAGCCGCCACATCCTGGACATCTCGATTGCACCCGCGCGCGTGCCCGCCGCAGTGGCCGAGGAAGCCGTGGAGATGACGCGCTGCGTTCTCGACAAGCTCGGCGTGGTCGGGGTTCTTTGCGTCGAGTTCTTCGTCGCGCGAGACAACCGCCTCATGATCAACGAGCTCGCGCCGCGCCCGCATAACTCCGGCCACCTTACCGTCGACGCATGCGTCACCAGCCAGTTCGAACAGCAGTTACGAGCGGTGTGCGGACTGCCGTTGGGATCCACGGCGATGCATCGTCCTGCCGCAATGGCCAACCTTCTCGGCGATTTGTGGACCGGCGCCGAACCCAACTGGGCTGCTGCTTGCGCGTTCCCCGACGTAAAGCTGCACCTCTACGGCAAGCTCGACCCGCGACCCGGCCGTAAGATGGGTCACCTGACCGCGCTGAATCACGACGCCGAAGTTGCGTATCAAACCGTGGCTCGCGCTCGAAGGAGCCTTACAGGTCATGCCGCTGGCTGATGATATCGGGAAAGGCTTCGAGTTGCTGAATCAGCCTCCTCAAGTCTCGGCGAAACAGTGCCACGAGTTTTTTCTGGGTAAGCTGCCTCCAGGCGATCGAGCGGGAGTGAGGATATTGCGCCCGCGAACCTTTCCGCACGCATGTTCCTGCTCCACCTGTTGACTCACATCAACTATCATCTCGGCCAAATCGACTACTTGCGGCGTTTCTTGACAAACGACGGAGCGCTGCGGTTGGCTGGTCTGTAGGTAGCCGTGGCTGCGAGCGCCTATCTTCGCCGTGCAATTCCCATCCTGACGATCGTCATTGTCGCGTTCGCCGCTTACGACGCCTGGGTTTTCTATTCGCGCCGTTCGAGCGAGCGCAAGATCGAGCAGACGAACAGGCGGGCGAAGGCCGAAGAAGCGCGCCGCACCATCGAAATGCTGGGCGGCGATCAAATGAAGATCCTCAGCTTCTACGCTTCCCCGGCGGTGATTCGACGAGGGCAGACCGCCAGTCTTTGCTTCGGTGTAAATGGCGCCAAAACAGTTCGCATTGAACCGCCTATCGTCGACGATCTGCATCCGTCAATCAGCCGATGCTTCCAGATTTCGCCGCGCGAAGATACCGAATACAAGCTGACAGCGCTCGATGCGGCCGGGCGCACGGCAACGCAGAGCTTCACGATCCGCGTGCGCTGAGTGTGTAACACCATCTTCACAATTGAGTGATACGCTGCTCAGCATGCGAGCAGCCCTTCTGGCCTTTACGTGCGCAAGCATTGCGGTCGCTCAGACCGCGGATCGCCCGGTTCGCGCCGTCACCGATCCCGGAGTCGTCACCACACGGCAAGCCATCACGCCGGCCGGAATTCCGACCGTGTTTCAAGGCCGCGTGTATGGCGTCGCGTTCGGAAAAACCACGCCGGACTTATGGGTAGCGGCGGGCGGGCGGCTGTACCGTCTGGATTGGAAATCGAATCACGTTGCGGCGAATATCGCTCTGGACGGGACGCCCGGGTTGCAGGGGCTTCATTTCGATACAGCTTCAGATCGTCCACTGGTTGTGGTGGCGAAGCGAGTGCGCGGTGAACGCGCGCAGGTCGGCCTGTACGGCGTGGAATCGGACAGTATTTCTTCGATCGGCGGAACGCTTGGAGAGCTGCTGGGCGGTTCCGTTTCCGCTGCTGAGGTCGCCGATGCATCCGGCCGGAGGCTCGCCGCGATTCCGCTCACGCCCAAGAACCAACTCGCCGTGGTCGATCTAGCGAGTCCGAAGATCGTGGGCATGGCGCCAACCGGAATCGCACCGTTCGCGGCAGTCGTTTCGCGGACTGGGCGCGCGGCCTTCGTCAGCAATTGGGGCGGGCGCATACCCAAGCCGGGCGAGCGAACCGCACCCACAGGCCGGGCGCCTGACGCCGACCCAGTGGTTATCGACGAGCGCGGCGTCGCCTCCACCGGCACCGTAACGCGGATCGATCTTGCGACTCTGCAGCCGACGCATACGATCACGGTGGGTTTGCATCCTACGGCGATGCTTTGGGACGAAGCTGGCCAGCGTCTCTACGTAGCGAATGGCAACAGCGATTCGGTTTCCGTGATCGATACGGCGCACATGACCGTGCTACACACGTTTCCGATCGAGCCGTTCGCCGCGAAAGCGCCCGGCATCGCGCCCACCGCGCTCGCGCTTTCGAGCGACCGCCGCACTCTGTACGTCGCCTGCGGAGGCATCAACGCCGTCGCTGTGCTGAATGCCCAGAGCGGCGCGATTCGCGGTCTGATTCCGACCGCCTGGTATCCGGACGCGCTGGCGATGAGTCCCGACGGTCAATGGATCGCGGTCGGTTCGCTGCTCGGCGCCGGGTCAGGCTGGCGCGATCAGCCGTCGCACCGTTATGTTCATGCCGACCGCGGATCGGTGGCGGTGCTTCCGGTGCCTGAACGCTCTCAACTGGCCAGCTACACCGCAGCCGTCATGGTGAACAATCGGATGCAGCCGCGCGTCGCAGCGCCCGCGACAGCACCCGCTGCAAGACCAGCGCCCGTTCCGGCCCGTTCCGGCGATCCATCGCTGATCGAACACGTGGTCTTGATCGTCAAAGAAAATCGAAGCTACGACCAAGTGTTCGGCGACATCGACAAGGGCAATGGCGACCCGTCGCTGGTGATGTACGGGCGCGACGCCACGCCGAATCAGCACAAGCTCGCCGAAGAATTCGTGCTGCTCGACAACTTCTTCGCGACCGGTGGAAACAGCGCCGACGGCCACCAGTGGATCACGCAGGCCAACGAAACCGACTATGCTCTGTGGCCCGGATATGCCGGCCGCAGTTACCCGTTCGACGGCAGCGACCCGATCGCATATTCGAAGAGCGGCTTTCTTTGGGACTATGCGCTGGCGCGCAACAAGAGTGTGCGCGTCTACGGCGAGTATGCGCCCGCCGCGCGGGTTCCGGGCGCGCGCAGGCAGGAGTATCTGGAACGCTGGCGCAAAGGCGACGAGTTCGCAAATGAATTTCAAGCCACGTCGCCGATTCCGCCGCTGAACAAGCTGCTGGCGCCGGGCTTTCCCGCGTATTCGCTCAGCATTCCGGATGTGGCTCGTGCTCGCATCTTTCTGGGTGATCTGCACCGCATGGAACAAGAGAACTCGATGCCGAACCTGATGCTGCTGCAACTTCCTTCCAATCACACCAGCGGCACGACACCCGGCGGTTCCACGCCTCGAGCTATGATCGCCGACAATGACTACGCGGTCGGCCAGATCGTCGAGGGCCTCAGCAAATCGAAGTTCTGGCCGAAGATGGCGATCTTTGTGATGGAGGATGACGCGCAGAACGGCGTGGATCACGTCGACGGGCACCGCATGCCTGCGCTGGCGATCAGTCCATACATCCGCCGCGGTTACGTCGATTCGACGTTCTATTCGACGCAGAGCATGATCAAAACCATCGAGCTGATACTCGGACTGCCGACCATGTCGCTGTTCGACATGATCGCCGAGGACATGCGGCAGAGTTTTCAATCCGAACCGGACTTGGCGCCGTACCAGGCCGTGAATCCTGTGATCTCTCTATTCGAGCAGAACCCGCCGGCCAAGGCGCTGAAGGGCCAGGCGCGGGAGGGCGCGACCGCTTCCTCGCACATGCGCTTCGATATTCCCGACGCCGCTCCGACGGAAAAACTGAATCGCATTCTGTGGCACGACGTCCGCGGTTGGAACACGCCGTATCCTGCGATCCGCAACGCGGTGTTCGCGCCGCTGGCGATCGATGTGGACGACGACGATCGGGATCGGCGATAGCAGTCGCTCATCGCGCCGGGTAACCGAGTGAGGGAAACGCGTCCTGCGTTACTCTGAAACTAATGCTCTCCGCTCGCGAATGGCTGAAACAGGCTCGCTCCGTCGCCGTACTCACCGGCGCTGGCGTGTCGGCCGAGAGCGGTGTGCCTACGTTTCGCGGCAATGGCGGATTATGGAAACAGCATCGTGCCGAGAATCTCGCGACGCCTCAGGCCTTCGCGCGCGATCCCAAACTGGTTTGGGAATGGTATGACTGGCGGCGCAGCGTGTTGTCGGAAGCGCGGCCGAATCCCGGACATTGCGCGCTGGTCGAGTTGGAAAAGCGCGTGCCCGCGTTCACGCTGATCACCCAAAACGTCGACGGACTACACGAGTTGGCCGGGAGCCGCAACGTCCTGCGGTTGCATGGAAGCATCTGGACGCTGCGATGCCTCGACTGCGCGAAGGAACGGCATGATCGAGCAGCGCGCCTCCCCGAAATTCCTCCGCACTGCGAATGCGGCGGCATGCTACGGCCGGGCGTGGTCTGGTTCGGCGAAGCGCTTCCACCGGACGTCTGGGTGCAAGCCGAAGCAGCCGCGCGTTCAGCCGACCTGTTTCTGGTGATCGGAACCTCGGCGGTGGTCTATCCCGCAGCGGGTCTCGCGTCGATCGCGAAATCGGCTGGGGCGCGGGTCGTGGAGATCAACATCGCGGAGACGACGTTATCGGATGAGATCGACGAGTTCCTTCAGGGGCCTTCCGGCGAGCTGCTGCCGCGGCTGATCGCATGAAAATCTGCTATCTGGACGCCTTCTCCGGCATCAGCGGAGACATGACGGTTGGGGCGTTGATCGACGCCGGAGCAGATGGTGCGGCCATCTCACGGATCCTCGATTCTCTGGGCACCGGCGCAAGCTTTCGAATCGAGAAGACGGCGCGTCAGGGCATCGCAGCCTCGAAATTCCACGTGGACGGCGGCGCCGCGGCCAAACACCGGCACTTGAGCGACATACTCGCCCTGATCGCAAAGGCCGGTCTGCCCAAGCGCGTTGAACAAAATTCCGCTGCTGTGTTTCAACGGCTGGGCGAGGCCGAAGCCAAGGTCCACGGATTGCCGCTCGAGAAAGTGCATTTCCACGAAGTGGGCGCGGTGGACTCGATCTGCGATATCGTAGGCGCGTGCGCGGCGTTCGATTTGCTCGGCGTCGACGAGATTCACAGTTCGCCGCTCAACGTCGGCAGCGGAACCATCAAAACCGAACACGGTGTGCTGCCTGTTCCCGCGCCCGCTACTGCCGAACTGCTGTCTGGAAAGCCGGTCTACTCACGCGGCCCCTGCGTCGAACTCACAACGCCCACCGGCGCCGCCATCGCCGCCACGCTTGCCGCAGGCTTTGGTCCGCTTCCTCCGATGCAAATCGCCGCCACCGGCTACGGCGCGGGCGACAAGGATTTTCCGGAGCATGCCAACGTTTTGCGGGTCTTGATCGGCGAATCGACCGGCGCGACGGAAGCGACCACGGTCGCGGTGCTCGAAGCCAACATCGACGACTCGAGCCCCCAAGTGCTCGGCTACGCCATGGAGCGGCTGCTCGAAGCCGGCGCGCTCGACGTCACGCTCGAACCAGTGATCATGAAGAAAAATCGCCCCGGTACGCTGGTGCGCGTCATCGCGAAACCCGAACATCGCGAGGCGCTGGCGCAGTTGATCTTCGCCGAAACCACGACGCTCGGCCTGCGTATCTACTCCGCCGAACGCCGGGTCAAGGCGCGTCGCATCGCGGAAGTCGAAACCGCGCACGGCAAAGTGCGAATCAAAATCTCAGAAAGCGGATCGTTCGCGCCCGAATATGAAGACTGCCGCAAGATCGCGCTCGAAACGGGCATCGCGCTCAAGCAAATCCTCGCCGAAGCGAGTCTCGCGTATCTGAAAAACACTCGATGAAATACTACCTGACCACTCCGATCTATTACGTCAACGCAGCGCCGCACATCGGCACGGCGTATTCGACTTTTGTGGCCGACCTAATCAAGCGCTTTAAGAAGATGGAGGGGTTCGACCCCGTCGTCCTCACCACCGGTTCGGATGAACACAGCCGCAACGTGGAGCGCGCTGCCAAGGCCGCCAATGTGAGCCCGCAGGATTACACCGCGAAAATGGCGGACGAATTCCGCGCGCAATGGAAGCGCCTAGGGATCGACTACGACCATTTCATCCGCACGTCCGATCCCAAGCATCACGAAACGGTGCGCGATTTGTTCGAGCGATGCCGCCGCAACGGCTACATCTACAAGGGTTCGTATACCGGACAATACTGCGTCAACGACGAACTGTACGTCAACGAGGCCGGACCCGGCGATCCCTGCCCCGAATGCGGCCGGCCGACAGAGACCGTCACGGAGGAAAACTATTTCTTCAAGCTGTCGGCTTTTCAACACCGCTTGCTCGAGCTATATGAAAAGAATCCCGAGTTTCTGAAGCCCGATCATCGCCGCAACGAAATCAAGGCGTTCGTGTCGCAAGGACTCAACGATCTGTCCATAACGCGCACCAATATCCAGTGGGGCATTCCGGTGCCGGTCGAGGGTCATCACGTTTTCTACGTCTGGTTCGACGCGCTGATCTCGTACATGAGCGCGGTGAAGAAGGACAATCTGTGGCCAGCCGACCTGCATCTGATCGGAAAAGACATTCTGCGTTTTCACGCCGTCTACTGGCCGGCTTTCTTGATGGCGGCCGATCTGCCGCTGCCCAAGAAAGTGTTCGCGCACGGCTGGATTCTTTTCGAAGAGAACAAGATGAGCAAGTCGCGCGGCAATGTGCTGCATGCCGATCCGATCGCACAAGTGGTTGGCATCGATGCGCTGCGCTACTTCCTGCTGCGTGAAGTCACGTTCGGCCAGGACGGCAGTTTCGCCTACGACGCGCTGATCCAGCGCTACAACGCCGATCTGGCGAACGGCCTGGGTAACCTCGCCAGCCGCACGCTCGCGATGATCAACCAATATCGCGGCAGCAGGATTCCGCATTCGGACGGCGCCGGCGACATCGCAGCCACCGCGCAGGAGGCCACCGAAGAGGCGCTCGCCGCTTTCGACGCCTTCAATTTCTCGAAGGGCTTGGAGACGCTTTGGAGCTTCATCTCGGTGATCGACAAATTCATCGTCGAACGCGCGCCCTGGCAGCTCGCGAAGGAACAGGACTCGCACAGTCAAAGGCTGCTGGATGAAACGCTGTACACGGCGGCGGAAGCGCTACGCATCGTTTGCGCATGGGTCTATCCAGTGATGCCCGACTCGGCACGAAAGATCTGGAGCCAGCTCGGCATGCCGCACCCCATCGAATCGATCACGGTCGCCGATCTGCATTGGGGCCGGCTGAAGCACGGCCAGGTGGTCGGTGCAGTCAGTCCCGTATTTCCGCGCCTGGACGCCAAGGCGATTGAGAAGATGACCGAGCTGGAGGCCATCGAGCGTGAGCGGCTCGCGACGATATTCACTCCGGCCAAGGCGGCCAAGGCTGCTGCCGCAACGGCTGAGCCATCGTCGGCTGCCTCAAGTGCGGCGGCCGATTCCGGCAAAATTGCGATCGACGACTTTGCCAAGATCGACCTGCGCGTCGGCCAGGTGATCTCGGCCGAACGCGTCAGGGGCGCCGACAAGTTGCTGCACCTCAAAGTGGACATCGGCGAGCCTGAGCCGCGCACCTTGCTCGCGGGAATCGCCGAGGCCTACGCGCCCGAGCAGTTGGTAGGCCGCAAAGTTGTGGTGGTCGCGAATCTGCAGCCCCGCAAACTGCGAGGCATCGAGTCCAACGGCATGATCGTCGCCGCATCGGTTGAAGGCGGCAAGCCCGTGCTGGCCGGCTTTCTCGAAGACATCCCGGTGGGAGCGCGCCTGAAGTGAGTCTCGTCGACTCGCACTGCCATCTCGACAACGATGACTTCGATCCGGACCGCGACGAGGTGATCCAGCGGGCGCTCGATGCGGGTGTCGAGCGCATGGTCGCGATCGGAACCGGCGAGGGACCGCCGGATCTTGAAGCCGGCATCCGCCTGGCCGATAAATATCCGGCGTTCTACGCGACCGTGGGCGTGCATCCGCACGACGCGGCTAAAGCTACGCCCGCTGATCTGCAGCACCTCGAAGGATTGCTCGCTCATCCGAAGGTGATCGCGGTGGGCGAGATCGGCCTCGACTACCATTACGATTTTTCGCCGCGCGACACGCAGCAATCCATCTTCATCGACCAGATGGCCATCGCGGCGCGGGCACGCAAACCGATCGTCATTCATACGCGCGAGGCTTGGGACGACACGCTCGCGTTGATCGAGCAGCACTGGACTCCGCACGGGCTGCCCGGCATCATGCACTGTTTTTCAGGCGGGCCTGCCGAAGCAAAGCGCGCGCTCGATCTCGGCTTCTATTTGAGCTTCGGCGGAATCGTGACGTTTCCGAAAGCTCTGGATGTGCAGGCAGCAGCGCAGCAGGCTCCCCGCGATCGAATCCTGGTGGAAACCGATGCACCGTATCTGGCGCCGGTGCCCAAGCGCGGTAAACGAAACGAACCCGCTCTCGTCGTTCACACTGCGCAGAAGCTGGCCCAGCTACGCGGGGAAACTCTCGAAAGCATCTGCCTGGCGACGACCGAGAATTTTCGCAGGCTGCTCGGCGCCGGCGCCTGACTACACGGCCTGATACTGACCTTCGCCTTGCTCGACATGACGCCGGTTGAGTTGCGCCAGGTACAGAGGATTCCCATCCGGGTCTTCGAAGCCGACGAACGCGCCGGCCTTGCCTTCATTGACCGGACCTTGGAAACGCACACCCTTCGATTCCAGCGTCTTCACCGCCTCTTGGATTGAGCTATCCAGTTCCAGTCCGATCGCCATCGATCCCTTTCGTCCGGCGGGCATTTCCTTCGATGCCGGATGCAGCCCGATCGTGAGACCCTTGCCGAGCTCGACAGCCGCCCAATTGTCCCCGAAGCGATAGGCCAGCTTCAGCCCGAGCGTTTCGCTATAGAAGCGTACCGCGCGATCCATGTTCGAAACGTATACCGTCACATTGCCGGATGAAAACATGCTGCCTCCCGCGGCGGCCGAAACCGCCGGCTCCTCTTAGCATCCACCAAGAATGCGAGAATTCAAAGAGCCATTCTTCGCTCGAGGGTACCATTTGCCCAGGATTGATCTCGATCGCAGCTCGCCGATTCCGCTGCATCTGCAACTCTACGATGCTTTGCGGCGCTCCATCGCCGATAGCAACATGGCGGTTGGCACACGCCTGCCTTCCACTCGCGCGCTGGCCCGATGCCTGGGCGTTTCGCGCAATACCGTTCTGGCGGCTTACGAAATGCTCGCCCTCGAAGGATTTCTTGTCGGCCGCGTCGGCTCGGGCACACGCGTTGGCGATCGCCGGATCCCGTCCATACCAACGCTGTTGGCGCCACGGCTGGACACCCTATTGCGTCAAGCTCTCTATCCAACACGAGCCATCGGATTTGAAGATCAAGATGGAAATCTGCTGTACGCCATTCGGCCCGCGAGAGCCTTTCCTCCAACCTGCTAAACTGAAAAATCCCAATGGGACTCGGCAAGCTCGGCCAAACTCTAACCGCGCGCGAGGTTCTGGATCTCGTTCGGCTCGATCTCGAACGCGTGGAGCGTGAGATCAGTCTCGAATCGGTGGCTAGCGTTGAGGCTGTCACCACGATCGGCCGTTACCTGCAAGCCGGCGGAGGCAAGCGCCTGCGCCCTATTCTCGTGCTCCTCGCGTCAAAGCTGGTAGGCGGCGTCACTGACGGTTCCATCCGCATGGCGGCGGTGGTCGAAATGATTCACACCGCGACGCTGGTGCACGACGACGTCATCGACATCGCGGAGACTCGCCGCGGCCGCCCGTCTTCGAACACCATCTGGGGCAACCACACCTGCGTACTCGCGGGCGACTGGCTGTACATGCAGGCCTTTCAGATGGCGCTGCGCGAGCGCAATTTCCACGTGCTCGACTTGCTGATCGCACTCACCCAGATGATGGTGGAAGGCGAACTGCTGCAGCTCGAGCGGATCGGCAAGATCGGAGTTTCCGAAGCCGACTACATGGAGCTGGTGGATCGAAAGACCGCGAGCCTGTTTTCAGCATGCGCGCAGCTCGGCGCCATCATGGGCGGCGCCGACGAGGCCACCGAGAGCCGGCTGGGCGAGTTCGCCTGGAATCTCGGCATCGCGTTTCAGTTGGTCGACGATGTGCTCGATTTCACGGCGCACGAGAAGGTTCTTGGAAAGCCGGTGGGCAGCGATCTCCGCGAAGGCAAAGTCACGCTCCCGCTCATCTACGCGCTCGAGCGCGCCACGCCGGAAGAGCTGCAGCTGGTGGCCGACGTGTTGGCGGACGGCAGCTACGAACGAGCGCCCTTCGACAAGATTCGCTGCATCATTGAGCGCCATCAAGGTTTCGAACGCGTGCGCGAACGCGCCCAGTCGTTTACCGACAAGGCGCGCGCCATCATCCACGAGTTTCCCGAGTCGCCCTACCAGCGGGCGCTCGCAGCCGTTACCGATCTAGTAACGGACCGCGATCACTAACCTCGACGATGCCGGCACTGGTCTCGCGCCCCACGCTAATCCAAGTTCCCGGAAACAAGCTGGTGGAAGAGTACATCGGCCGAGTCAATTCGGGCGATCCAGGCGTCAGCATCGCGCACATGCACAGCCCTCCGGGATGGAGCGAGCCGGGCCAACAGCCGGAGTTCGACGAGTTCACGGTGGTTCTGCGCGGATCGCTGCGCGTCGAATCGCGCGATGGAGTGCTCGACGTCCACGCCGGTCAGGCCGTCATCGCTCGCCGCGGAGAATGGGTCCGTTACAGCACGCCGGGAGCCGAGGGCGCCGAGTATATCGCCGTCTGCCTCCCCGCCTTCGGCCCCGATACGGTCCATCGCGACCCCTGAAGGTAACCAAAGAACTACGTTGCCTAGAACCTCGGTTTATTGACCCCGATCCCGCCCGAGCGATACACTTGCTTATTGATTCCCGCTCGGAAATTCAGAGGCTAGCAGCACGCCAGGAGGCTCACCAGTGTCAGACAAAATGCGGCATATATTTACGTCGGAGTCCGTTACCGAAGGTCACCCCGACAAGATGGCGGACCAGATTTCGGATTCGGTCCTGGACGCGGTTTTGAAGGACGACCCCATCGGCCGCGTGGCGTGCGAAGTCTTGATCACCACAGGGATCTGCGTGGTCTCCGGCGAAATCACCACCAACACCTACGTGGACGTGCCGCGCCTGGTGCGCCGCGTGATCGACGACATCGGCTACTCGGACGCTCGCATGGGCTTCGATAGCAAGACCTGCGGGATCATCAATTCCATTCAGAGCCAGTCGCCCGACATCGCCATGGGCGTGGACACGGGCGGCGCCGGCGACCAGGGCCTGATGTTCGGGTATGCCTGCGACGAAACTCCCGAGCTGATGCCGCTGCCCATTATGCTGGCGCATAAGCTGGTTCGCCAGTTGAGCGAGGTGCGGCGTGCGGGCAAGCTCGATTTTCTGCGGCCCGACGGCAAGAGCCAGGTCAGCGTCGAGTACGCCGGCGGCAAGCCCAAGCGCATCGACGCGGTTGTGGTCTCCACGCAACACGACGACGATATTTCCATCGAAGAGCTGCGCGCGAAGGTGAAGAAGGAAATCATCGACTCGGTGATTCCTTCCAACCTCGTGGATTCCGGCACCAAGTATCACATCAATCCCACCGGACGGTTCGTCATCGGTGGCCCGCACGGCGACACCGGCCTCACGGGGCGCAAGATCATCGTCGACACCTACGGCGGCATGGGACGCCACGGCGGCGGCGCGTTCTCGGGCAAGGATCCGACGAAGGTTGACCGCTCGGCCTGCTACATGGCGCGCTACATCGCCAAGAACCTGGTGGCGGCCGGTCTGGCATCGCGCTGCGAAGTCCAGCTCGCTTATGCCATCGGCGTGGCCGAGCCGGTTTCGATCATGGTGAACACGTTCGGCACGGGCGCTGTTGAAGAAGAGCGCCTGGTGGAGCTGATTCGCGAGCTCTTCAACCTCACGCCCAAGGGCATGATCGATTCGCTAAAGCTCCGCCAGCCCATCTATCGCTTGACCGCCGCGTTCGGGCACTTCGGCCGCACCGAGCCGAGCTTCACCTGGGAAGCCACCGATAAAGCGGAAGCCTTGCGCGAAGGTAGCCGCACGGCCGTGGCCGCGAACTAACGACAGCTAAAGTCCGCACTGCAGACGCCGATCTCAGGGATGAGGAGGCATCGTGCGTCGATTCCTGATGGTTCTCTCGATTCCTGCGGCTCTAGCTGCAGCCGAGCTGTCGCTTCCCGATTGGCTGGCGCCATACCCGGGCGTCGCGCCGAGCATGCGAACCTCGGCGGGGCTGATTGAGTCGTCCTACAATGCCGGCGTGAAGCCGGCCGATATCGTCGCTCACTACGAGAAGGAGTTCGCTGCCGCTCACGTCGAGTCGATGGCCAACGACGACGGGATCGGCATCTCGCTCCGCGGCTCAGCTCCCGAATGCGACTTGCTGATCAAGATTCGCGAGCAGAGCGGCGGTAGTTTCGTCTCGGTCAATTGTTCAGAGAAATCTTCCTCGGCGCCGCAAGACGCGACCTTCTTACCTCAGCCCTCCACGGCGCGTCGCCCATTTCCAGCTAGCCCGCGTGAGCGCGACGCGCACACCGCGCAGATGCTGGCCGATGCCGACGCGCGGCATAAACAGCGGATCGCGGACCAGAGCCGGTTCGATCAACCCGTCTATCCGAAGCCGCGCTCGGAACAAGCGGACACGGGCGGACTGGTCCTCGCGTGGCCTCCCTGGCTGGTTCACATGAAGGACGCGGACCGGCCGCTGCATGTCGTCAAAAAAACCGACCAGTCCGGCAGCGCGTACCTGGAGAGCATGTACAAGACGACGCGGCCCATGAGCGAAATTTACAATTTCTACGAAGACGTCATGAACGCCAACGGATATCGCGTTGCGGTGGCCCATCTGGGCACCGGAAGCACGTTGTCTCACATACAGCAGAACGCCGACGGCGACGTGGAAGGATCGTTCTATCCCCATGGCATCGGCAATGGATGGATTGAGACCCGGGCGAGTTTTCACCGCTTCTATCTCAACGAGCCGATCACCGTGCGGCTGCGCGTGACAGTGCATTATCCGATTCGCCTGCCCGGGCGTTGATCCTCGCCGCCAGCATCCAGCCACAGGTAGAATAGTGGTGGATGCTCGTCGAAGGCTGCAAACACGAAATCGAAATCACCGTTCCGGTGGATGAAATCACGCGCGAGACCGATCGCGTCGTTGCCAATATTCAACAAAAGGTAAAGCTCCCAGGGTTCCGGCCTGGAAAAGCCCCGGTCAGTCTCATCCGCACCAAGTTCGCCAAGCAAGTGCGCGAAGACGTGCTCGACAACCTGCTCCCCAAGTATTTTCAGAAGAAGATGCAGGAGGAGGAGCTGCACCCGGTCGGCCGGCCCAGCGTCAAGGACGTCGAGTTCAAGGACGGCGAGCCGCTCAAGTTCAAAGCCGAGTTCGAGGTGGCGCCCGAGTTCGAGCTGGGCGACTACCGCGGCATCACGGTTCACTACCATGAGCCCGAGGTGACCGATGAGGACATCGACAAGCGCATCGACGAGATCCGCGAGCAGAAGGCGCAGTTTGTGAACGTCGATCCGCGCCCGGCCGCCGATGGCGACTACGCCGTCGTGTCGCTCGACAGCATCTCCGGCGCGGCCGAACCGGTTCATCAGGACGAAATGCAGCTCAAGGTCGGCGACCAGGACACCATGCCTGCGTTCACCGAAGCGCTGCGAGGCATGTCACCCGAGGAAGAAAAAGAGTTCGACGTCACATATCCGGACGACTACGGTAAGCCGCAACTAGCGGGCAAGACCATTCGCTTCCGCATGAAGCTGACGATGATCCGGATGAAGGAACTGCCCGAGCTGAACGACGAGTTCGCGCAGGATCTGGGCGACTACCCCACTTTCAACGATCTGCGCGAGGCCGTGCGCAAGGCGATTTTCTCCGAGCGCGAATACGCGTCGCAGTCGAAAGCCAAGGATCACCTGGTGGACAAGCTGATCGAGGCGCACGATTTTCCGGTACCCGAGGCGTACGTCGAGCGCCAGATCGAGGCAGCGCTGGAGCAGCAAATCCGGTCGCTCGCCGAGCGCGGAGTCGACCCGAGCAAGCTCAACATCGACTGGGTGAAGCTGAAAGACGCGCAGCGGCCCAAGGCGGTCCATGACGTCAAGGGCAGCCTGCTGATCGAAAAAATCGCCGAGCGCGAGTCGATCCACGCCACCAACGACGAAGTGGATCACGAGGTGCAGCGCATCGCCAAGCAGGAGCGCGAGCCGGTGGCCGCCCTGCGCAAGAAGCTGGAGAAGGAAGGCATCCTGGGTCGGATCGCGTATCAGATCCGCACCAACAAGACCATGAACTTCCTGTTCGAGCACGCGCGCAAGGAAGCGGGCGAACCGGAACCGGAGCAGCCGGCCGAAGAACAACCGGCCGAGTAGGCGAGTGGCGCACGCACTTGTGCGTGCAGCGTTCACACTCGTGTGCCGCCTCTACTTCTCCCCCACCGCCAGCAGCGTCTCAAAGTGCGGCGCTTCCTCCTCCCGATGCACCACCGACGTCTCGATGTTCTTGAACCCGGCCGCGCGCAGGAACCGCAGCGCCTCGACTTCCGTGAACCCCAGCCAGAGATCCGCGTACATCTCGCGCGCCTCTTCGTAGTTGTGCCGCATCAGATCCAGCACCACGATCCGGCCGCCCGGCTTCAAAATCCGCCAGGCCTCCGCCACCGCGCGCTCGGGATGCTGCGCATGATGCAGCGATTGGCTGAAGAACGCGACATCCACGCTCGCATCCTTCAGCGGCACCGCCTCCAGATCGCCCTGGCGATACTCCAGGTTCTTGACGCCGTGCTTGCGCGCCAGCTCGGCCCCGTATTCGACCATCTTCTCGGAATTGTCCACCGCGATCACTTTCTTCGCCCGGCGCGCCAGCAACTGCGAGAACGTGCCCTCGCCCGCGCCGAGATCCGCGATCACCAGCGGCGGCATCAGCGCCAGCAGTGTCTCGGCCAGCCCCTTCCACGACCGCCCCGGCATGTAGTGCCGCCCGAACTTGCCCGCCAGCTCGTCGAAATAAGCGCGCGTCTTATCTTCGCGCCGCCGCAACGCCAGCCGCAACGCATCCGCATCCTGGCCGGCTTCCGGAATTTCAGCCGCCGCCTCGCGGAGCACGGCCAGCAACTGCTCGAACGACTTCGCCGCGCCGCGCGGAACCCGCCTTCAGGCGATATAGGATGCTCTTGCCGTGCCGCCGGTCTTCGACCAAACCCGCCTGCTTCAACTGCGCCAGGTGTGTCGAGATGCGGCTCTGGCCCATGCCGAGAATCTCCTGCAGCTCGGCCACGGACAGCTCCTCGCGCTCCACCAGCAGCAGGATGCGCAGCCTGCTAGGATCGGCCAGGAGCCTAAGGTTTTTCAGTATTGACGCCATGGGCGTACCTGTACTATTATTATATCAACATATCCTGATTTGTGGATATGATTTTGAAACCGGAGACCAGATGAGCACCGCAACGCTACCCAACATCGCCGCCGAATACAAAGTGGCCGACCTCGCCCTCGCCGATTGGGGCCGCAAGGAGATCACTGTCGCCGAGCAGGAAATGCCCGGCCTGATGTCCATCCGCAAGAAATACGCACCCTCGAAGCCGCTCAAGGGCGTGCGCGTCACCGGATCGCTGCACATGACCATCCAGACCGCGGTGCTGATCGAGACCCTGGTCGACCTGGGCGCGACCGTGCGCTGGGCGAGCTGCAATATTTTCTCGACGCAGGATCACGCCGCCGCCGCCATTGCTGCCGCCGGCGTCCCGGTCTTTGCCTGGAAAGGCGAATCGCTCGAAGATTACTGGCAGTGCACGTACCAGGCGGTCAGCCATCCGGACGGCAAAGGACCCGAGCTGGTGGTTGACGACGGCGGCGACGTTACGCTGCTCATCCACAAAGGCTACGAGCTCGAAGAAGGCAGCGACTGGGTGAATACGCCGTCCACCAGCCACGAAGAGAAAGTGATCAAGGATCTGCTCAAGAAGGTTCACGCCGAGAATCCGCGCCGCTGGCACCAGATCGCGAAAGACTGGCGTGGCGTGTCGGAAGAGACGACGACCGGCGTGCATCGCCTGTACCAGATGCTCGAGCAGAAAAAGCTGCTGGTCCCCGCCATCAACGTGAACGACTCGGTGACCAAGTCGAAGTTCGACAATCTGTACGGCTGCCGCGAATCGCTGGCCGACGGCATCAAGCGCGCCACCGACGTGATGGTGGCGGGCAAAGTCGCGGTGATCTGCGGCTACGGCGACGTGGGCAAAGGCTCGGCGCACTCGCTGCGCGGCATGGGCGCGCGTGTCATCGTCACCGAAATCGATCCGATCAACGCGCTGCAAGCCGCCATGGAAGGCTTTGAGGTGACCACGATCGAAGAGACGCTCGGCCGCGGCGACATCTACGTCACCTGCACCGGCAACGTCGACATCATCACGCTCGAGCACATGCAGCACATGAAGGATCAGGCCATCGTGTGCAACATCGGGCACTTCGACAACGAGATCCAGGTGTCGCGCCTGACATCAATGCCCGGCATCACGCACACCGAGATCAAGCCGCAGGTGGACAGGTACACGTTCCCCGACGGCCACGGCATTTTCCTGCTGGCCGAAGGCCGCCTGGTGAATCTCGGCTGCGCCACCGGCCATCCTAGCTTCGTCATGAGCAACAGTTTTTCGAACCAGACGCTGGCGCAAATCGATCTCTGGAAGAACAAGGACACCTACAAAGTGGGCGTCTACGTCTTGCCGAAGAAGCTGGACGAAGAAGTCGCGCGGCTGCACTTGGAGAAGATCGGCGTGAAGCTGACCACGCTGAGCCAGAAGCAGGCCGACTACCTCGGCGTGCCGGTGGAAGGCCCCTTCAAGCCCGACCACTATCGCTACTGATTCGATCGCAACAGAGCGCACGACCCCGATCGTGCGCTCCCCACCAAAGCGTTAAGCCTGCCGGCGCCTACGCACAAAACCCGCCAAGGCTAGCATTCCAAATGCCAGTACGGCGACCTCGTTTGGTTCGGGAACCGCGGAGGTGTCCTCCAACGGAGTTACGCCGGCTTGCGGCGAGTAGTTTGTCACCGTAGTCGTCCCGTCGAGGTTCACGTCAATGGTGACCGCAAAGCCGTCCGTCGCGTTGCTGGTAAGCGCCGGCACGGTGCCATCCGCATCGGAGAACATGCTAAACGCAAACGTGCTGCCCGAATTGGAGAGGCCATCCGGAGAACTCAGTGCCAGCCCATAAAGACTGACTTGGAAAGCAAGCGTTGAGCCGTAGGTGAACCCATCGAAGTAGTCGTTGAAGGCAGTTCCATTGTCGAAAGTCACCGTTAGAGGAAGCTCACCCGCGACGTCGCCGATACCGCATGGACAGTTGCCTGCCAAGCTCCCATTCGAGCTGAAATTCAGGATCTGAAGCGATGCAGCTTGCGTCGGCGCGAATGGACCGGGATTGAAATTGAAGTCGAGCGATCCAGCTGTGCCGGAAATCGAGGAAGTGTCGACGTTCACATTGTAAGTAATGGGATCGGCCATCGCCGCAGCCGAGCATAGGACCAACACGAACCAGAAGCGCGTACTCATTGGAAGCTCCCTGCGTAGAATTCCGGCGTGAAGTTGATCTTCACGCCCGATGGGTTCTGGAAGCGCACTGGGACGCTCACCGACTGACCCGGCGCCAGGCTTGTCACGGTCGGAACGGTGATGTATGGACTTGCGTTAAACGTCCCCGCGGAATTTGCGAGCGTCACACCGGACGGCAGCGCGGCGAGGACGAGTTGGAAATTCGTGGGAGTGGTGATGGTGTCGCCGCTCGTGTTTTTGATGGTTACCGTCCCGTTGAAGGTCCGGCTCACGCGGCTGTAGGCCAGCCCGGACGCCGTGATTGCGATCTGATCCGCGAGGACGATTGGCGGTATAGGCACGCCGTTGATGCTGGTGATCGTTATGCCGCCGTATCCAGTGCCTGGAATAGCCGGCCCTGCGCTGCTTAAGCCAGGTATCGTGGTGTCTTCCGGCAATCCGTGCACCGCTCCTGCCAGTCCGTTATACGTGGAGATCCAAGTCCATCCGTATAAGGGAGCGGATGCCGTTTGGGAATCAACGATACCTACCAGGCTGGAATCAAAACCAACCGAGCTATTCAGAGGAGCTCTCGAGAAATACCCGCCGCAGTACTGATTTCGCAGGTCGCTCGGACGGACCAGTCCGCCGGTCGGCAGGCAGAAATCCCTCGGAGTATCGGCGAATTCCAATGTCGTACCACCGTTGTTGACCACGATGTTGGTCGGGTTGAGTGTCGGCGGATTGTCAATGATAGTGGCGTCGGCTACAGAATAGTAAAAGGGGTAAGGATCGTAGCTGGATCCGGAATACCCACTGGGCGGAGGATCGCTAAAGGCAGAGGCAGCACCGCCGGCGGTGAGGGAACCCGATGTCGGATCTCCACAATAATTTGAAGCAGGCAGAACGCTGGGATCATTCGGCTTCAACGTGTTCGGGGTAGGACAGGGGAAATTTGTAACCTTCTGCTGCCAATCGAACCCCAGGTAGCCACAGTCGCTGGCTTCCGTTTGAAGATCCTTCCCATTCGCAGGCATATACTTCGCAGTGACCGTCTGTGTGCCATTCCCTGTTAGGACTACGTTGAAAGGACCGCAGGTCGGGGGAGGTGGTGGTGGAGGAGGCCCGATTTGAGTGACGCAGCTCAGCGCCCCGGATCCGGTAAAGAGTTCTCCTGAATCGTTAAAGCCCAGCGAAACCATCGTGGGATTGGCTATGGAGACATGCAGAGTCGCGGTTCCGGGACCCGGACACGGCGGACCCAAAATACACGGCGGCGCCGGCATCTTGCTCGTCTGCGTATAAGTTGAGCCGTTGAGTGCTCCGGTGAAAGTGTAGTTAAAGGTGTAGACAGAGTTCGGATCGCCGTCCACGGCGATCGAGGATGTTTCGGGACTAGCGCCGCTAGTAAAAGTGCCGGATACAAGGACCCCGCCAAAAACGCCAGTCGCAAGTCCATTGCTGATGGTGCATGATTGGTAACTTTGGGCAAAGCTAATTCCCTGGAGTAGCATGACCAGAATGAGTACCGGAGTGAGAATTGGCTTGCGGCGACAAACAGATGTTCTAGTACCTGTATTACTCATGCGGTTCTAAAATTAGCCTCCTGCGGTCTCCCTTTATAACTGC
This sequence comes from Terriglobia bacterium, assembly GCA_963792065.1. GTDB lineage: Bacteria > Acidobacteriota > Terriglobia > Bryobacterales > Bryobacteraceae > Palsa-89. The sequence goes on along the minus strand of CAWBUU010000001.1, from coordinate 1,298,645 downwards.
AGAGTGCATAAAATGTCCTTAGGGCCGTTCTGAAATTTTCTGAACGGCTTGCTTTGCAATGAGTTCCCAAGCTTCCAGGTCGGGGCTTCCTGTCAGGTATGGATTTTCCGATTTCCTGCTGTACCCGAATCAGTCGGCGCTCTGGAAAGCGGGTGTCCGCATTTCGCTGATGCCGAAGCCGCTCGCGACCCTGGTTGTGCTGGTCGAGCACGCCGGCAAGACGGTTTCCAAGGAAGAACTCCTGTCGGCCGTCTGGGGCGGGCTTGCGATAGAAGAGAACAATCTCACGCAGTGCATCTCCACGCTGCGGAAGGCGCTGGGAGAAAAGCGCGGCGAGAATCGCTTCATTGCCACCGAGCCGGGTACTGGCTACCGCTTCGTCGCCCCGGTGGTGACTTCGATCGAATTCAATGAGGAGCAAAAACCGCTGGAGAGCATCCGCCTGCTGCCTCAAGCACAGCCAACCCCGCGCCGCACCATTGCGCTGCTGGCCGCGGCGGCATGCATTTGTATCGCGGCGGCCGCGTTCTTTTGGAGCCAGCACAAAGTCACAAGTGGAACAACGGGCCATCGATCGGTAGCCATTCTCGACATCCGAAACCTGTCGAAAGACGGATCGGAAGGCTGGCTCGCCATGGCGTTGCCTGAGATGCTGACATCGGAACTCGCCAGCGACGGCAGGCTGCGCGCGATCCCCTCGGAAGATCTGGTTCGATGGCGCTCCGACTTGGGTGCTGCGGCACTCCGCTCCGGACAGGCGGAACTTATCCGGCTGGCGCAGCGAAATTTTGGCGCAGACACATTCGTCCTGGGTTCTTATGTCGTCACCGGCGCGTGTCCGGACTGCCGCGTTCGCGTCGACCTCCGGGTTTACGATTCATCGACGGGCGGCAGCCTTGCCACTATCATCGACGAAGACGGATCCGGGAATCTGCTCGACCTGGCGACTCGCCTCGGCCTCAAGCTGCGGTCCGTGCTGGGAGCGAACAGCGCTATGCCGCCACCCTCGTGGCCATCGGCGAGCGCGATGCGTCACTACGCGGAAGGACTGGCGGCTCTCCGCCGGGTGGATCCGATCGCGGCCAAGGATCACCTCCAGGCAGCGTTGGCCGCCGACCCGGGCAATGCGCTCATCCACGCAGCGCTCGCCGACGTCTGGGCTGCGCTCGGATATGGCTCACGCGCCAAGCAGGAAAGCCTCGCTGCTTATCAGCTTTCCAAATCGCTGAGCAACCTCGACCAGCTTGCCATCGAAGCGCGCTATCGCATCAGCGTGCAGCAGTGGGATCGTGCCATCGAGATCTATCGGAAAATCTATGAGATCCTTCCCGACAGCTTGGAAGACGGCCTGAATCTCGCCAAGGCCCAATTCCGTGGATCCAGGAACGCGGACGCAAGCGCGACCTTGCAGAAGCTGCGTCAACTACCCAGGCCGGCCGGCAACGATCCGCGCATCGACCTGATTGAGGCTCAGAACGCGGGAGTCTCGCGCGACTTTGTCAATACTCGCGACTACGCGCGCCGCTCCGCCCTGGAAGCGAAAGCGCGCGGCGCACGCTACGTCTACGCGCGCGCACGGCTCTTGGAGGGCGGGGCCATGCAAACCCTGCGAGATCCCAACTACTTCGCCGTTCAGACGGATGCCCGACAGGTGTGCGAATCGATCGGTGACAGCGAGTGTGTCAGCCAGGCGTGGCGGATTCGCGGGAACGAGCGGTTCTTCCGCGGAGATTTCACCGAAGCCGAAATCGCCTATAGCCGTGGCGTCGCAGTTGCTCGCGAACTGGGCGACCGGGCCGAACTCGCCAACCTTCTCACCGGCCTCGGCGTTGTCGCTGAATCGAAGCGCGACTGGGCGGCTGCCGAGGGGAATCTTCAGGAAGCGATCAGCTTGAAGAAGGAGACCGGCTACAATCCCAGCGAAGTGCAAGTCGAACTCGCGCAGCTTTACCTGCGGCTGGGACGGCGCAACGAGGCGGCGCAAGTGGCGGAGGCGGCGCTTGCGGAAGCGCAACGGGTGAACGCGCATGAGGACCTGGGAGAAATCCTGCTGGTGCGTGCCGCCCTAGCACGCACCCAGGGCCGTCTATTGCCTGCGCAGCAATTTGCAGAAAAATCTATCGAAGAGCTTCGCCTCTCGAAAAGCAATTCGCTCTGCCTCGCACTGGCCTCTCTGAGTTCGATTCTCACCGCGCGCGGCGACCTGCTTAAGGCCGAGCGGGTTCTCGCGGAAGCTACCGCCGAAGGCTATCCGGAAGGTCGTGGGACGATCGAACTGGCGCGCGCCGAACTCTTGTTTGCTCGAAATCAGTTCCAACTGGCTTCCGAAGAGGCCAAACGATCCGCGACTGATTTCAATGCTGCGCACCTCAGTGGCAATGCGGCGATTGCCATGGTCGTCGAGGCCAACGCGCTCGACATGTTGGGAAACAGCGCAGAGGCGCGACAAGTTTCCCAAGAAGCGCTGCAGAACGCCGGCCTGACATCTGAGCCGCTAGCCGCCTCCTGGACCCGGCTGGCGGTGTGGCGGTTGGCTGATCAGCCCGGCTTCCGCGTTCCGGCTGCGCTCCATTCCGATGTCGCGAGCCTCAAAGATCCCGAGCTATCGCTCGAAGAGAAATTGGATTGCGCTGTTCGCGCCAAGCGTGCGGGCATGGCGGAGGCCAAGCAGCTTTTTCGCCAAGTTGCAAGCAGCGCGGCAAACCAAGGATATCTCACGATGTCCCGTCGTGCCCGGCATCTGGAATGATCTGACGGAATCGCGTTGAGCGTCCATGCCGCGGACGCACTCCCAGTCCAGAACCGAAGCTGGCGGCTGGAAGGTGTGTCCGGCGCTGCGTTAGGCCCTGACCGTCGCGGCCTGCTCCCTCCCGATCACCGCCTGCATTCCCGCCGAGATCACTTCCTGCGCGCGCAAACCATCGCGATGCGTCGTCGGAAACGGCATCCCCGCCAGGCAGCAGTCGACGAACGCCGCGAGTTCCGCTTTGTACGCCGGCCCAAAGCGATCAATAAACTCTGGAAGCGGCCGCTGGTAATCCCGCATCGTGAACGACCGCATGGCTAGCGGCTCCTTGCGGCCGCGACGTCCGTACGCCTCCACCAGAATCTCGAACGGCTTTTGATCGAACCGGCCCACTCGGATTTGACCTTCTTCGCCGAACAGGATCGTCTCCACCCGATAACCGGACACGTGATTGCGGCTCACCTGTACCTGGGCCACCAGCTCGCCCTCGAACCACAGGTACAGCAGCGCGTCGTCGAAATCCTCCTGGCAGGTTGTGAGTCGATGGCTATAGATCCGCGACCCCATGCTCAGCGCGGCCGCCGGCATGCGCCCGGTCATCCACAAGATCTCATCAACGTTGTGCACGGACATGTCCGGCAGGATGCCGCCGCTGCGATAGCCGTCCGGCGCCGGATTCGAATCTTCGAGTGCGGAATAAATCTTGAAAACGCGCCCGATCAGCCCGCTCGACATCAGTTCCTTGGCATACTGCAGCGCCCCATCGAACCGCCGCTGAAACGCCAGCATAACGGCGTCGGGATGATCGCGGTCCAACTCGGAGCAAAACGCGCGGTCTCCCTTCACTGTCCCGGTCAGAGGCTTTTCGAGCAACACCCGATGGCCGCCCTTCACTAATTCCGCAGCGTGCTCATGGTGATTCTCAGTCGGGGTCACAATGACGCTGGCATCGGCGGTCTTCGATGCCAGCAAGTCACCAATCGACGAAAACACCGGGATGCCCGGCCCCAGATCCGCCGCCACTTTTTGAGCCCGCCCGATCTCGCGGTCCACCATCGCCGACAGCGCGCACTTTCCCGTTTCCTTTTCTATTTCATGAACATGCAGGGCGTGCACCGGCCCCATCCGCCCCACGCCAACGACCGCGATTCGAAGAGGTTTGCTCATAATGATTACAACAAGATAGCAGAGATCCGCCCGCCCGACCGCAGCGCTGTGCGTTTTTCCAAGCTAGCTTTCAGAAACCTTCTGTTATAATGGTGTTTCAGGGCCGAAGCCAAGTGTGCTAGTTGGAAGTGTAATCCTTAGTCAACGGAGATTCCCTTGAAAAGAGCCGGTTCCGATGACGCTCTGCGTTGTTCCTTCTGCCATAAAAGCCAGGACGTAGTCGGGAAGCTAATCTCCTCCCCCAACGATTACCCCAGAGCCTATATTTGTGACGAATGCATCGCCGTATGCAATTCGATCCTGGAGGACGATCGCCACGATCAGCCTTACGGGACTCCGCACAAACTCCCTAAACCGCTGGAACTAAAGGAATACCTGGATCAATACGTGATCGGCCAGGATGCCACGAAGAAGAAGCTCGCCGTCGCCGTCTACAACCACTACAAGCGCATCCAGATGAACAAGCAGCGCGGCGCCGAGGTGGAGCTGTCGAAGTCCAACATCCTGCTGATCGGCCCCACCGGCACCGGCAAAACTTTGCTGGCCCAGACGTTGGCGCGAATTCTGGATGTGCCCTTCGCCATCGTGGACGCAACTACGCTGACCGAAGCCGGCTACGTGGGCGAGGACGTCGAGAACATCGTGCTGCGATCTGCTGCAAAATTCCGATTGGGATGTGCAGCGCTGCCAGCAAGGCATCATCTACATCGACGAGATCGACAAGATCGGGCGCAAGGACGAGAATCCGTCCATCACGCGCGATGTTTCGGGCGAAGGCGTCCAGCAGGCGCTGCTCAAGATTCTGGAAGGCACGGTCGCGAACGTTCCTCCGCAAGGCGGCCGCAAGCACCCCCACCAGGAATTCACTCCCGTCGACACCACCAACATCCTGTTCATCTGCGGTGGCGCTTTCGTCGGATTGGAAAAAGTAATTTCGAAGCGCGTCGGCACCAAGACCATGGGTTTCCTCACACAGGAAGAGCAGCATCGCAACGACCCGGCCCATCGCACCACGCCCAACCGCCGCGATGTGGACATGCTCGATAACGTCCAGCCAGTGGACCTCATCAAGTTCGGCTTCATACCTGAATTCATAGGCCGCATGCCCGTGGTCGCGGTGCTCGAAGACCTGAGCCGGGACGCCCTGGTCCAGATCCTCACCAAGCCCAAGAACGCCATCATCCGGCAGTACCAGAAACTTTTCGAGTTCGAAAATGTTAGACTGAAGTTTAGCGACGACGCGCTTGAGGCCATTGCCTCCCTCGCCATGGAGCGAAAAGTGGGAGCCAGGGGCTTGCGGATGATCCTGGAAGATCTGATGTTGGATCTGATGTACTATCTGCCGTCTTACAAGAAGGTCCGCGAATTCCTGGTGACCAAAGAGATGGTGATGACGCAGAAGATCAACATGGCATTACTCGAAAAGGCCGGTTAAGCGTCGCGCGAAGAGTCCGGGAGCCGGAAGTCAGGGGATGGACGGTCGGTTCGTTCTGAACACTCACTCCTGAATCCGAGTTCGGTTCATGCTTACCTCCAAAGAAAAATCCGATACCAAGCGCTTGCCCATGATGCCCATACGGGACGTGGTGATTTTCCCGTATATGATGACTCCGTTCGTGGTGGGGCGGGAATCCAGCGTCCGGGCTCTCGAAGAAGCTCTCGCGTCAGACAAGAAAATTTTCCTCGCCACCCAGCACGACGCTTCCATCGACGAGCCGCGCCCCGATGAAATCTACAGCGTCGGCACCGTCGCCAATATCGTTCAGAGCCTGAAGCTGCCGGACGGCAACATCAAGGTCCTGGTGGAAGGCGTCGAACGCGGAAAAATCATCACGGTCAGCGAGGATGAAGGCTACTTCCGCGCCACCGTGAAGACGTTCAACTTCCGGGTGGACGCCGGGCCGCAGCTGGAAGCGCTGGTCGGCCGCGTCACCGGGCTTGTTCGAACAGTACGTCAAGCTGAGCCAGAACCTGAATTACGAAACCATGATCGCCGCTATCCGCGTCGACGAGCCGGGCAAACTGGCCGACACGGTGGGAGCGAACCTGCAGTTGACTATCGAAGAAAAGCAGGAGCTGCTCGAAATCTTCGATCCGGTGGACCGGCTGACGCGCGTCGCCGAAATGCTCGACATCGAGATCGAGAAGCTCAATGTCGACCGCACCATCCAGGGCCGCGTCAAGCGCCAGATGGAGAAGGCGCAGAAAGAATACTACCTCAACGAGAAGATCAAGGCCATCCAGAAGGAACTGGGCCGCGGCGAAAAGAGCGAGTTCGACGAGCTGAAGCGCAAGATCGAAACCGCCGGCATGACCAAGGACGCTTTCGAAAAGGCCATGTCGGAATTGAAGCGGCTGGAGAACATGCCGCCCATGTCGGCCGAGTCCACCGTTTCGCGCAACTATCTCGACTGGCTGCTCGCGGTGCCGTGGAAAAAGAAATCCAAGGAAATCCGCGACCTCAAGTTTGCCCAGCATGTGCTCGAATCCGACCACTACGGCCTGGAGAAGATCAAGGAACGCATCCTGGAATTTCTGGCCGTGCGACGGCTGGTGCAGAATCCCAAGGGATCCATCCTGTGCTTTGTCGGACCTCCGGGCGTCGGCAAGACGTCGCTCGGAATGTCCATCGCCAAGGCCACGGGCCGAAAGTTTGTGCGCCTGTCGCTGGGCGGCGTTCGTGACGAAGCCGAAATTCGCGGCCATCGCAGAACCTACATCGGCGCGCTGCCCGGCCAGATCCTGCAGATGATGAAAAAGGCCGGCACGCGGAATCCGGTGTTCATGCTGGACGAAGTCGACAAGATGTCCATGGACTTCCGCGGCGACCCATCGGCCGCGCTGCTCGAAGTGCTCGATCCCGAACAGAACTACATGTTCATGGATCACTACCTGGATGTCGAATACGATTTGAGCCAGGTGTTCTTCATCGCCACCGCCAACGTGCTGCATACCGTTCCTCCGGCGCTGCAGGACCGCATGGAAGTGATCCGCCTCTCCGGCTACACCGAGGTCGAAAAGCTGGAGATCGCCAAGCGTTTCCTGGTGCCGAAGCAGATGAAGCAGACCGGCGTGAAGGAAACCGATCTGGAATTTTCCGACGACGGAATCCAGGCCCTGATTCAGCACTACACGCGCGAGGCTGGCGTCCGGAATCTCGAACGCGAGATCGGCAACGTATGCCGCAAGATCGCGCGTAGCGTAGTTAACTCGCAAACCGACAAGAAGCCGGACGCCAAGAAGCCATCCAAAGCGACTCTGAATTCAACCACGGCGAGCGAGTTCCTGGGGCCGCAAAAATTCCGCGACCAGCAGAAGGACAAAGAAAACGAAGTCGGCGCCACGGTCGGGCTGGCCTGGACCGAAGTGGGCGGATCGATTCTCACTACGGAAGCCGCGGTGATGGAAGGCAAGGGCAAACTGCAGACCACCGGCAAGCTGGGCGACGTCATGCAGGAATCGGCGCACGCCGCCATGAGTTACGTCCGGTCGCGCGCGCACTTGCTTGGCTTGACGCGTGACTTCTATCGTAATCTGGATATTCACGTCCACGTGCCCGAAGGCGCAATTCCAAAGGACGGTCCGTCGGCGGGCATCACCATCGCCACCAGCATATGTAGCGCCTTGACCAACATCCCGGTCCGGTGTAATATTGCCATGACGGGCGAAATCACGGTTCGCGGCCGGGTCCTGCCGATCGGCGGGTTGAAGGAAAAGTTGTTAGCCGCGCACCGGCAGGGCATTTACGAAATCATCCTTCCGAAGGATAATGAGAAAGACCTGCCCGACATTCCAGAGAACATCCGGAAACAAATGAAGCTCCACTTCGTCACTAACATGGATGAGGTGTTGAAGTTCGCCCTGGAGCGGGAAATCGTAGCGCTGCCGCTGGCGGCCAGCACGCCGCCGGTGGAGTTGGTGCGCGGAACGAGAGAAGAACGAATTTCCTACTAGGGCTTCCTGAGGGGCGAACGATCCGGGTTGCTGCTGGTCTCAGCCGCGGTCGCAGCCAGGAATTCTCAAAGCAGGCGTTTTCAGGGGCCTGATGGAAGCCGAATTTGTGACCAGTGCAGCGAGGCCGGATCAGTTTCCGGTCGAGTCTCTCCCGGAAATCGCGTTTCTGGGAAGGAGCAACGTAGGCAAATCGAGCTTGCTCAATTGCCTCACCGGCCAGCAGGGTTTGGCGTTTACCAGCGCTAAACCGGGCTGCACGCAGTTGATTAATTTTTATCGGGTCGGCGGACAATTCCACTTCGTCGATCTGCCGGGATACGGATACGCCCGTGTTCCCAAGAAAGTTGCATTCCAGTGGAAGCAGCTCATCGAACAATACCTCCTGCACCGAAATTCGTTGAAGCTGTGCTTCCTGATTCTCGACGCGCGTCGGGGCTGGATGGACAAGGACCTGGAACTCAAGGAATGGTTGGAGTTCCATAACCGGCGATACCTGGTGATCGCCACCAAGACAGACAAACTGAGAAATCAAAATGAACATCGGCAGGCGGACGCGATCCGGAAGCACTCTTCCGAAAGCCCTGCCTTGCCGTTCTCGGCAGTCAAGTGCCGGGGAGTGAGGGAAATTTGGCAAGCGATCTCGACAATCAAGACCCAGCAGCAGTAGCTGCTCCCGCCACGGAAGAAAATTCCGAGACATCCACGGAGACCAAAGGCAACGGCAAGTCGGCCGAGAGCAAGTCCGCCGAATCCGATGCCGCCGAGGGCAAACCCGCCGACGAGAAGACTCCGGGCGACAAAGCCGACGCCAAGGAGGCTGGCGCAAAGCCCGCCGAGGGCGCTGCAGGCCAGCAAGGCCATCGCAAACGCCACGGCGTCGCCGGTCAGTCCGGTCAGAAGAACGGCACGCTCGACCTGGTTGAGTTGAAGGACATGAGCATCCAGAAGCTCAACCAGATCGCGAAAGACCTAGGCGTCACGGGCACGGCCGGGCTTCGCAAGCAGGAACTGATCTTCAAGATCCTGCAGACGCAGGCCGAAAAGAGCGGCCTGATCTTCTCGGAAGGCGTGCTCGAGTGCCTGCCCGACGGCTTCGGATTCCTGCGCGCGCCCGAGTACAACTATCTGCCCGGCCCCGACGACGTGTACGTCTCGCCATCGCAGATTCGCCGCTTCGACCTGCGCACCGGCGACACCGTCTCCGGGCAGATCCGCCCGCCCAAGGAAGGCGAGCGCTACTTCGCGCTCATCAAAGTGGACGCGATCAACTTCGAGCCGCCCGAGGAAGCTCGCAACAAGATTTTCTTCGACAACCTGACGCCGCTGTATCCGGACGAGCGGCTGAAGCTCGAAACTACGAAAGACAACTACTCCGGCCGCGTCATGGACCTGCTTACGCCTATCGGCAAAGGGCAGCGCGGCTTGATCGTCGCGGCGCCCCGCACCGGCAAGACCATGCTGTTGCAGTCCATCGCCAATTCCATCACGGCCAATCATCCGGAAGTTTCGCTGATCGTGCTGCTGATCGACGAGCGGCCCGAAGAAGTCACCGACATGCAGCGGTCGGTGAAGGGCGAAGTGATCAGTTCGACGTTCGACGAACCGGCTTCGCGCCACGTCCAGGTGGCCGAGATGGTGATCGAGAAGGCCAAGCGATTGGTTGAGCACAAGCGCGATGTGGTTATCCTGCTGGATTCCATAACGCGACTGGCGCGCGCCTACAACACCGTCGTGCCGCCGTCGGGCAAGGTACTGTCGGGCGGCGTCGATTCGAACGCACTGCAGCGGCCCAAGCGATTCTTCGGCGCGGCCCGCAACATCGAGGAAGGCGGGTCGCTGACCATCGTGGCGTCGGCCCTGATCGACACCGGCAGCCGCATGGACGACGTGATCTTCGAAGAGTTCAAAGGCACCGGCAACATGGAAATCCATCTCGACCGGAAGCTGATGGACAAGCGCGTCTTCCCGGCCATCGACATCACCAAGAGCGGTACGCGCAAGGAAGAGCTGCTGGTTCCCAAGGAGGAACTCAATCGGATCTTCGTCCTGCGCCGTGTCTTGAATCCGCTGTCGCCGACCGAAAGCATGGAACTGCTGCTGGATCGGCTGAGCAAGAGCCGCAGCAACGCCGAATTCCTGAATTCGATGAGCACGTAACCGCGGCGCACGCGCATGGGCAGAATCCGCGTCCTCTCCGATACCGTCGCGAACAAGATCGCGGCTGGAGAGGTTGTGGAGCGTCCCGCTTCGGTCGTCAAAGAGCTGCTCGAGAACTCACTCGATGCCGGGGCGACGGAATTTCGCATCGACATCGAAAGCGGCGGCCGCCGGCTTATTCGCGTTTCGGACAACGGTTGCGGCATGCTGCGCGACGATGCACTGCTGGCCTTCGAGCGCCACGCCACCAGCAAACTGAGCGACGTTCGGGATCTGCTGTCCATCGCCACGCTGGGTTTTCGCGGCGAGGCGCTTCCGTCGATCGCGTCGGTGTCGCGCCTGTTGCTCGAAACGCGCTCAGCCGAGGAGACCACCGGCGCCGCCGTCGAGATCGTGGGCGGCAAGTTGCTGCGCTGCGACGAGCGTCCCGGGCCGCCCGGCACTACCATCACGGTTCGCGATCTCTTCTACAATGTTCCGGCGCGCAAGAAATTCCTGCGGTCGGACCAAACCGAGCTCGCCCACATCGCTTCGCTCGCCACGCACTACAGTCTCGCGCATCCGCAGAAGGCTTTCCTGTTGCGGCACGGATCGAGCGGCCTGCTGGACGTCACGCCGGTCGAGACGATGCGCGAGCGCGTCTACCAGGTGTTCGGCAATCAGACGCTCGAGGAGCTGATCGATCTCGACTACGTCGAACGCGAGCTCGATGTTGTGGAAGCCGAAGAGCGCACTCAGCGCGTCTTCGCGTTGCGCGGATTCGTCTCGGGACCGCAAGTCCAGAAGCTCAATCGCAATTCAATTTTCTTGTTCGTCAACGGCCGGCTGATTCGGGATCGCCTGCTCATGCACGCGCTCTCCTCGGCATATCACAACCTGATGCCGCCCGCCTGCTACCCTTTCGCGCTGCTGTTTCTGGATTGCGATTGCGAAGAGGTGGATGTCAATGTCCATCCGTCTAAAACCGAAGTGCGTTTCCGGCATGGCAACTTCGTCCACGATTTCGTGCGCGACGCCATTCGCGACCGCCTGGTCGCAGCCCGCCCGGTCTCGGGCATCCCCGCGTCAACCGCGCCGCAAGCCGCCGCCGGTCTGCCGTTTTCCGATTTCACTCAACGGATCGAGAATCAGCGCTTCGAGCCGGTGCCGGACCTCAACGCGGTTCCCGAGAGGCTCGAAGACCTGCCTGTGTTCACTTTGCGAAACGCCGCGCCGCCCGAACCGCGCTTCGATTTCAGCGAGACCGCGAATGCGACAGTCGCCGCGGAGGTGCCCGACACGCACGGGCCGCTTCCCTCTATCGACGCGCTCGATAGCCTCGCGGTATTGAAGGACCTGCGTCCGCTCGGCCAGATTCACGAGAGCTTCATCGTCGCTGCCGGCCGCGACGGTCTGTGGATCATCGATCAGCACGTGGCGCACGAACGCATTCTGTTCGAGCAGGTATTGCGGCAGCAGGCCGAGGGCCGCGTCGAGCGCCAGCATCTGCTCATGCCAATCGTGCTCAATCTCACTCCCGCGCAGCAGATCGAATATGCCCGCATTGCCGGCGAACTCGAACACGCCGGATTTGATTCGGAACCATTCGGCGCTCGCGTGATCGCCATCAAGGCCGCACCGGCCGGCGTCGGACCGGGTGACGTCGAAAAACTGGTCTTCGAGATCCTGGAACTGGCCGAGGGCGAGATGCCGAAAGTGTCGGTCGGCGACTTGCGCCGCGCCATGGCCGCAAGCATCGCGTGCCGCGCCGCCATCAAGATCAACATGCGCTTGGACCACACCAAGATGGAGTGGTTGCTCACGCAACTCGCCGCCACACAGTGCCCCATGAGCTGCCCGCATGGCCGGCCCATCGCGCTGCGTTACTCGACACGTGACATCCTGAAAAGTTTTCATCGAATCTAGCACGCGCCCTTCAACATCCAACCGGAGAGGAGGTGGCCATGAAAGCTTTCGTCGCGGGAGGCAGCGGCGTCCTGGGCCGTGCCAGTCTGAAACCCCTCGTTGAGGCCGGTCACTCGGTTCGGTCCACCGCGCGAGGCAACAATCATGCCGCTCTCGCGGCGGGCTCGGCGCGGAGCCAGTGGCTGTCGATCTGTTCAATGCGGACGCCGTGCGGAAAGCCATTCGCGGTTCGGATGCAGTCGTGCGACTGACAACCAAGATTCCGAGCCTGCTCAAGATGCGCAGACCTAAAGCGTGGGTTGAGACGAATCGGTTGCGTACCGAGGGATCTCGAATTCTGATTGATGCGGCTATAGCCGAAGGCGTCCCGGTCTACGTTCATGAATCGGTCACGTACGTATACGGCGACGGCGGAAATGGCTGGCTCGATGAGGAAGATCCCATCGACGACGCGGGTTCCGCGATCCTCCGTGCCGCACTCGACGGCGAGCAGGAGGCCGCACGATTTTCAGCGACGGGCGGGCGCGGAGTGGTGCTGCGCTTTGGTGGCTTCTACGCAGCAGACGCTCCGTCGACACAGGACACGGTGAAGATGGCGCGGCAGCGCAAGCTGGCTCAGATCGGTTCAGGATCGAACTACTTTTCGTCCATCTATGTCCCCGACGCCGGACGCGCCGTTGCCGCGTCACTCGAAGTTCCAGCGGGGATCTACAACGTCGTTGACGATGAGCCGGTGTCTTTTGCGGTGTATCTCGAGTCGATGGTCCGAGCTTTCGACGCACCCAAGCCACTGCATCTTCCCGGGTTCATGGGACGCTGGATTTTCGGAGAAATCTGGAAGTACTTTTCACGATCGCAGCGAGTTTCGAATGCGAAGCTGAAGAGAAGTTCTAGCTGGAAGCCGGCGGTTCCCAGCGTCATCGATGGCTGGCCGCTGATCGCGTCCGATCACTCCCACTCGATGGTGCCCGGCGGTTTGTGGGTCAAGTCGTAGAACACGCCGCAGACTCCTTCGACGCGCATCAGCTCATCGGCGATGCGCTGGAGCAGTTCGTCCGGCATGCGCACCACTTGCGCGGTCATTCCGTCGACCGAGTGAATCGGCCGCAGCACTACCGAATCGGGCGCGCTGTCGAGACCGAGCGGGATCAACACCACTGGAAACTGCCAGACCTCGCGCTCAAATCCGGACTCATCCGAGACTCGCCGCACGATAGCATCCGCACGGCGTAATCGCGCGAGACGTTCGGCCGTGAGCGTACCCTTGGTCGATCGCATCTCGGCGATCTTCGCGTGAGCGCGCACCAGCCCGACCACGCGATTGATCTCGCCGACGCGATTCACCAGCTCGGTAGCGATTTCATCCGCGGGCAAATGTTCGAGCGCCAGCACCGCATGATAACTGCGCGAGTCGCCTTTGACGCCAACCGACCGGATCGGCAGCAGCCAGCCGGGATCCAGGCGCTGCACCGGAGCTTCGGTCTCCGAACAGAGGCAGCGAATCGCGAGGCCCGGTCCCGGGAACGGATGCCGATGCAGAAACTCGCCGGGGATCCCCAGCTCTTCACCGATTTCGCGGACTTCGTCTTTGTAGAATGACGCGAGCGGCTCGATGATCCGGCCGCTTTCGATCAGCTTCTGAATTCCGGCCACGCGATTGTGATGCGTCTTGATCACGTCCGCGCGCGCGGTGCCGCCGGACTCGATGGTGTCGGGATAGATGGTTCCCTGCCCCAGAATCCAGTTGCCGTCGAGAAAGTGGCCGGTGCTGAGCGCTCGCTCCTGCACCACCACGAATTGCTCGCCGATGATGTGGCGTTTCGACTCCGGATCGCAGACTCCGGCGAGCGCCTGAAGGAATTCGCCATCGGCTTGCTCGACGCGGAACGCCGTGGCGCCGAGTTGCGCGAACAGGCGCCGCACGTATTCGGTCTCGCCTTCGCGCATCAGCCCTGTGTCGACATAGATGCCGTAGACGCGTTCCGATCCCAGCGCACGCAGGCACAACGTGTATGCCACGGTGGAGTCGACGCCGCCGCTCACGAAGAAGAACACGTTGCGGTCGGCCGCGATACTGCGGATCTCCTGCTCGATGGGCCGGATACGATCCTTGGGATCCCAGTCCTTGGTGCAGCGGCACACGCCAAAGACGAAGTTCGAAAGAATTTCGGCGCCGTGCGTGGTGTGGACGACTTCAGGATGGAACTGCAGCGCCATGAGCGGACGCTCGCGATGCCCCATGGCTGCGATCGCGCAAGTCTCGGTGCTGGCCAGCACGTCGAAGCCGGCCGGCACTGCTTCCACCTGATCGCGATGATTCATCCAGATCTGCTGGCCGCCGTTCAGATTCTGAAACAGCGCGTGCGGCTTGACGTTCTCGAGCAACGCCAGACCGTATTCGCCCTTGTCGCCCTTGCGCACGCGGCCGCCGAGTTCGAAGGCCATGACCTGCTGGCCGTAACAGATGCCGAGCACCGCGCTGCCGGAACAGAGAATGCCCGGATCGATTCGCGGGCTGCCGGTCTCGTAGACGCTGTCCGGTCCGCCCGAGATGATGAGACCCTTGCGTCCGGCGAGATGAGCGGCGGGCGTTTCGCTGGGACTGAACGTCGGCGTACACGCCGAGGTCACGAATCTTTCGAGCGATCAGATGACAGTACTGCCCGCCCGCGTCCAGCACGGTAATTTGTGGTTGAGTTTTGGGAGCGTTCAAACTTACGGCCGGTTGTCGTCGCGGCTCAATCGCTGCACGATGAGCTTCTTGGACTGATCGAGCAAGGCTCGCGCTTGCGGCAGCGCCTCAATAGCCTTGGCCACCATCGGATCAGTCTCGATCGCAACTTTCTGCGACTCCTCGTAGCTAAAGCCGGTGGCGTACATTTCGCGCTTCAATTGTTGCGCGATCCAGGCGCGATTGTCGGCCCAGTCGGCTTCGATAAACGGAATGTTCTGCTTCAAAAGATATTCGTGAAAATCGTTGAGGACGGCAGCATCCGGCTCCCATCCTTTGGGCAATTTGGTTTCCGAGCGCGTACCGAACCACTTAGCCGAAAAATTGAAGAGCGCGAACTTGCGGATCAGCTCCGTCTGAAACTTGTTCAGCTTCGGCGGATCGTACTTCTCATCCGGCGTGATGCCGCCGCCGCCGTAAACCGTCCGGCCGCTGTCGGTGCTTTTTACATCCTGAAGGTTCTTCGTCTCGGTGCGCTTGCCGTAGTAGTAGTCGAGGAACGAAATGTTGGAATAGTCGCGCTGGATGAGGCGCCCGCTGGGCGTGTAATAGTGCGCGGTAGTCAACGCCAGGCCGGTGTTGTCTTCGAGTGGGTAAACCGTCTGCACCAGGCCCTTGCCGAATGTCGTGTTGCCCAAAATCCAGGCGCGATCATGATCCTGCAACGCGCCGGCTACGATCTCAGCCGCCGATGCGGAGAACTGATCCACCAGAACAACGATGGAATAATTCTGTCCGTTGGCGCTGCCGCGCGCCAGGTATGGTTTCTCCTGCGTGTTGCGGCCGCGATGCGAAACCACCACCTCGCCCTTGCGCAGATAGTGGCCGGCCACGGCGACGCCTTCGTTCAAAAGACCGCCGGGATTCTGGCGCAGATCGAGAACGAGTCCCTTGATATTGGTCTCGCCCAGCTTCTTGAGCTTCTCTTCCATCTCCTGGCTGGTGTTCTCATTGAAGGCCGTCACTTTCATGAATGCGATGCCCGGACGCAGCCAGAAAGCTTCTTCCACGCTGTACCGAGGAATCTCGTCGCGAATGATGTCGAAGACCAGCGGCTTGTCGGAACCTTCGCGGCCGATCGTAATCTGAACGTGCGTGCCGCGCGGACCCTTGAGCAGGTCGGCGATCTCGGGCGTCGTCAGGTTGTCGGTCTTCTTGTCGTTCACCTCGAGGATCGCGTCGCCGGCGCGGAGTCCGGCTTTGTACGCGGGCGAGCCGCCGAAGGGAGCCACGACGATGGTCTTGCCGTTGCGCGGAGCCACTGTCATTCCGACGCCGTAGTAGTGGCCGCTCTGGTCGTCGCGCAGCGATTGAAAATCTTTGGGATCGAAGAAGTTCGAGTGCGGATCCAGCGTTCGCAGCATCCCCGGAATCGCGCCCTTGTAGATGCCTTTGTCGGAGGTGACTTTGTCGGCGAAGTTATTCTCCACCACGTCGTAAATGCTGGTGAACTGCTTGATGCTCGCCTTCATGTCCTCTTCCGGACCGGCGGTGGCAGCCTTGACGCCGGCGACACCGGGACCGAAGATACCAGCGACTACCGAGCACAAAGCGATTACGAAAATTGCGGCAAGAAGAGAGCGCACGGAACGGGACATCGGTACCTCGCACTTTCAGTATAGCGAAGTTTCGGCGGGAGCTAGCTGGAGATGGGTCAGCCGGTTCTGGCTGTGCGGCGGGCTCCGGCGGTGGCGGCTTCCGCCCGGACAGGCTTGCGGGGCGACTCATCCAGGCGGCGCACCTGATCGCTCACGCACACCAGAAACATGGGCTGCTTGGCGTTCTTGAGGATATCGATGATGCGGTCCTTCTGGTCCTCGAGATAGATCGATTTTCCGTCGGTGACCAGGTGGAGGTCGGAGTCGGACTGGAGAACGTCGCTGAGCCGCTTGCCCATCTCGCGCTGCAGAAACCGCAGTACGCGCCGGATCTTCTGGAGCGAAAAGCCCTTGCGCCGCAGTTCGGCGATGACCGTAATTTCGATCACCTCTTCGGCCCGATACAGACGCTTGTGTCCTTCGTGGCGCGGGGAAACCACCTTGCGCTCGTCCCACCATTGCAACTGCCGCAGGCTGACCTGAGCGATACGGGAGACATCGCTCGAGGCGAAACTTCGCGCCTCGCCGTCGTTATCAGAACGCGTTTTCTTTGTTTTGAACATGTTCCCCCGCTTACGTTTTGGAACTGAAGCGCATCTAAGATTCTACCCGACCTGAGGCGTGTGTCAATAGGAAAAACCGCCGCCTGTTCCCTGCACGCTCCCTGACCCTTTAGTTCTTTGGTTCCGACCGAACGGCTGAGACGGCCGGCGCCCAACCAACCGCTTACCCGCCACCGACGAATTGTACTATTTCTAGCGCAGCCCCGGAATCCACCTTGGTGGTGTCCCAGTCTTTTCGGCTCGACAATCCGCCGATTGAGTTCCACGGCCACCCGCGCCGGATCGACCTCGAGCAAACGCAAGAGCTCCGGCAGTGTCTGGCCGCCGGGGACCTGGCGAACCTGCCCGTTTACAACAATTTGTATCGATTTTGTTGCAGCCTCTTCCATGCGACTCAGCGACAAATCGGAAACCGCAACCCGAATACGACTCGCCCGAGTTGCGGCCCAGGCCGGATCTCATTATAGTCAATGTTTGGGGTTTGCGGTTACGTAAATCCGGTCTCCAATGCCAACTTCCTATCCCGACACCTACTTCCCTGTACTGGTTCAGATCGCGCTCGCGATCCTGGTGGCCACCGCCTTAGTGGCCATCTCGTACTTGATCGGCAAGCGCGTCAAGGACAAGGTAAAGGATTCGCCTTACGAATGCGGCATCGCGCCCACGGGTTCCGCGCGCGAACGCTTCAGCGTGAAGTTTTACCTGGTGGCGATCGTTTTCATCCTGTTCGACATCGAGGCGGTGTTCCTTTATCCCTGGGCAGTGGTGTACCGTGAACTGAAGATGTTCGCATTCGTCGAAATGCTTCTGTTCGTCATCCTGATCTTGGCGGGATTCTTCTACATCTGGAAAAAGGGCGCGTTGGACTGGTCGCGCGACGAGCCGAGCTCGGTTGGAACCGCGTCCACTTCGGTGTCTCTGGAAGAATAATGCTCCCCGAACCATTGCAAGACCATCCGGCGGCCGCGGCGCTGGAAGCGCAATTCCCGGATGCCGTCACCGGCGGACACACCGAGCGCAACGAGCCGACGTTATTTATCGCGCCCGCCAGAATCGTCGAAGCCTGCCAGTTTCTAAAGCACGATCAGGATTTTGTGCGGCTCAGCGCGGTTACCTGCGTCGACTGGCATCCGGCCGACCCGCGCTTCGAGGTCGTCTACCTGCTCCATTCGCTGTCGAAAAACGCGCGCCTGCGGTTGAAGTGTTGGGTTTCGGAAGCACATCCCGAAATCGATTCCGTGACGGGCGTGTGGCGCGCGGCCAACTGGTATGAGCGCGAAGTGTTCGACCTGTTCGGCATCCGCTTCCGCAATCATCCGAACCTGAGCCGCATCCTGATGCCGGTGGATTGGGAAGGCCATCCGCTGCGCAAGGACTACCCGGTGCACGGCTACAAGTACAGTTATCCGGAGGAATAGGATTCGTTCATGCGAGAGACCATCGCTCATACCGACACGATCACCGCTGAGGCTGCCGAGCAAACCGTCCCGCAGCCCGTCACCAACAATCGCCGGATGACGCTCAACATGGGTCCGCAGCATCCGTCCACGCACGGCGTCCTGCGCGTGGTGCTGGAGCTGGATGGCGAGACGATTCTGGTGGCGGTGCCCGATATCGGCTTCCTGCACACGGGAATCGAAAAGGAATGTGAGGCCAAGACCTGGCAGCAGACCGTGACGCTGACCGATCGCGTCGATTACTTGGCTAACCTTTCGAACAATCTGGTTTACGCGCTGGCGGTGGAAAAGCTCATCGGCGACATTGAAATTCCACCCAAGGCGCAGTGGATGCGGGTGATGCTGACCGAGTTTTCGCGCCTGAACAGTCATCTGGTCTGGCTGGGCACGCACGCGCTCGACATCGGCGCGATGACGGTGTTCTTCTACTGCTTCCGCGAGCGCGAAGACATCCTGCGTATCTTCGAAATGTTTTCGGGCCAGCGCATGATGACCAGCTACATCCGCATCGGCGGGCTGGCGCTGGAGCCTCCGCGGGGCTGGCAGGAGCGGGTTGGGAAATTCATCAACGCGTTCCCGAGCAAAGTGGACGAATATGAAGAACTGCTGGATGCGAATCCCATCTGGAAGCGGCGTACGCAAGGCGTCGGGATGGCGCCGCTCGAGGATCTGCTCGATTTGGGCGTCACCGGTCCGATGATCCGCGCCGCCGGCGTCGCGTGGGATATTCGGAAGAGCGAACCGTACTCGAGCTACGACAAATTCGACTTCGACATCTGCACTCGCACCGAAAACGACGTGTACGCGCGGTATCGTGTGCGGCTGGGCGAGATGCGGCAGAGCGCTCGGATCATCAAGCAGGCTCTGGAAGGCATGCCGGAAGGCGCCTGGCAGGCCGACGCACCCAAAATCGTGTTGCCCGAGCGCGAGAAGATGAAGACCCAGATGGAAGCGCTGATCTATCACTTCAAGATCGTGACCGAGGGCTTCCGCGTACCGGCCGGCGAAGTTTATCAAGCGGTGGAGTCGCCCCGCGGCGAGATCGGCTACTACGTCGTGAGCAACGGAACGTCGAAACCTTATCGCGTTTACATGCGCACGCCGAGTTTCGGCAATCTGCAGGCGTTGCCCGCGCTGCTGGAGGGGCGACTGCTGGCCGATTCGATCGCGGCGCTGGGCAGCATGGATTTCGTTTTGGGAGACACCGACCGCTAATGACTTTTTCGCCGGAACTGGAAGCCAGATTCGCCAAACTTCTGGAAAGCTATCCCGCGGGCCGGACGCGCTCGGCCGTGGTGCCGATGCTGCTGTACGCCCAGGACGAGGTGGGCCATATCTCGAATGAGTTGATCGAAGAAGTGGCGCGCCGGTGCAAAGTGACGCCCCTGCAGGTGGACGAAACGGTGGGCTATTATTCGATGCTGCATCGTAAGCCGCTGGGCCGATACCACGTGCAGGTGTGCACCAATATCAGTTGCCTGCTGCGCGGCGGCGAGGAATTGTACGAGCATGCCTCCAAGCAACTCGGGATCGGAAATAAGCAAGTGACCGGGGACGGCCAGATTTCGCTGGAAGAGGTGGAGTGCATCGGGGCGTGTTCGTGGGCGCCGGCGATTCAGATCAACTATGATTTTCACCATTTCGTGACGCCGGAGAAGCTGGATGCGCTGGTGGCGAACTTGAGAAAGGCGCAATAGCGTATGAACGAGAACGAACCCGCAACGAAGAAAGACATTGCCGACGCGGTCGACAAACTCACAGAATCGATTCGCGACGTCGAGACGAGTCTCCTGACTTCCTTTCATGGCTACGGCAAGGGTCAAGCTGCGCGGATGCACTCGCTCGAAGTGGCCGATTCAACGGTCGCCACCCGCTTGGCGGCACTCGAAGAGCGCGTTCTCAACCTCGAGACCCGCCGGGGGCCGGGATCGCGCTAGGTATGCTCTACAACGAACCCAGCCCGCTTGAAGTCAAAGTCGTAACCAAGCGCTTCGGCCTTCCGAACTCGCATTCGCTCGACACCTATCTTGCCACTGACGGGTTCAAGGCGTTTTTCAAAGCCATGGAGATGACGCCCGAGCAGATCGTCGAGGAAGTGAAGATTTCGGCGCTGCGCGGACGCGGCGGCGCGGGATTCCCGGCGGGCATGAAGTGGAGCTTCGTGCCGCGCAATTCGCCCAAGCCGAAGTACGTGATCATCAACGCGGACGAGAGCGAGCCGGGCACCTGCAAGGATCGGCTGCTCATGGAGAACGATCCGCACCAGTTGATCGAAGGCATCCTCATCGCCGGACGTGCAGTGGACGCGCACAAGGGCTACATCTATATTCGCGGCGAGTATCGATACCTGATCGAGCACATGGACCGGGCCATTTCGGAAGCGTATGATCGCGGTTACCTGGGCAAGAACATCCAAGGCACCGGATTCGATTTCGATCTTTACACTCACTCGGGCGCGGGCGCTTACGAATGCGGCGAAGAGACGGCGCTGCTGGATTCGATCGAAGGCAAGCGCGGGATTCCGCGCATGAAACCGCCCTTCCCAGCCGTTGTGGGCGCGTGGCAATCGCCGACGCTGCTGAACAACGTCGAGACACTCTCGGCGGTTCCCGCCATCATTCGCGACGGCGGGGCGGCCTTTGCCGCGCTTGGAACGCCGAAGAACGGCGGCACGCGCATGATCTGCCTGTCGGGACACATCAACAAACCGGGTGTCTACGAACTGCCGGTGGGATTCAACCTGCTGCGGATGATTTACGAAGTCGGCGGCGGCATGCGCGACGGGAAACAATTGAAGGCCGTAGTTCCGGGCGGCTCCTCGTGTCCGATACTGAAAGCCGACGAGTGCGACATCGCGATGGATTTCGACACACTGGCCAAAGTGAAGAGCATGCTCGGCTCGGGCGGCACCGTAGTCCTGGATGAAAACACGTGCATGGTGCGGTTCGCTCTGCGCATCATGAAGTTTTACGCGCACGAGAGCTGCGGCTGGTGCATCCCGTGCCGCGAGGGGACCACGTGGCTGAAGCGGATGCTGGATCGATTCCACTCCGGAATGGGCCAGAAGAGCGACATTCCGTTGATCGGGGAGCTGTCGAAGAACATGCTGGGCCGGACGTTCTGCGCGCTCGGCGATGCCGCCGCCATGCCCACCATCTCGATCGTAGAGAAGTTTCCAGAGGATTTTGAAGCGCACTTGAACGGCAAACCATGCCCGTTTGCACACGCCGCCGAGCCGGTTTTCGCGTAGCTCGGCCAGTTGGAGAAGAGAAACGACGCACAAATGGCTGACCTGATAAACCTGACGATCGACGGCAAACCGGTGCAAGCCGCGCCTGGCACTCTGGTCATCAACGCCGCCAAACAAGTGGGCATCGAGATTCCGTCGTTTTGCTATTACGACGGCTTGACGCTGCAGGCTGCTTGCCGCATGTGCCTGGTGGAAGTCGAAAAGACGCCCAAGCTGCAGGTGGGCTGCACGCTGCCGGTGGCGGAAGGAATGGTGGTGCACACCGATTCGCCGCAGGTGCACCAGGCGCGCAAGGGCACGCTCGAATTTCTGCTCACCAATCATCCGCTGGATTGCCCGGTTTGCGACAAGGGCGGCGAGTGCGAACTGCAGGACATGACGTTTCGCTACGGCATGGGCGAGAGCCGCTTTCTCGAGCAAAAGATGCATGTCGACGAGCAGCAGTGGTCGCCGGTGGTGTTCTACGACAAGCCGCGCTGCATCCTGTGCTATCGCTGCGTGCGCATTTGCGACGAAGGCATGGGCGTGAAGGCGCTGGGCGTGGTGAATCGCGGCGCGCGTGTCGGAGATAGCGCCCAATCATTTCGATCATCTGAAATGCGACGAATGCGGAATGTGCATCGACATCTGCCCGGTGGGCGCGCTCACCAGCGGATCGTATCGCTACAAGACACGGCCCTGGGAGATGAAGCACGTCGGCACCATTTGCACACATTGCAGCGACGGTTGCAAGACCACGCTGGGCGTCCGCAACGGCCAGATCATTCGCGGCAACAATCGCGACCGATCAGGAATCAACGGCGAATTTTTGTGCGTCAAGGGCCGCTATGCTTTCGATTTCGTTCACAGCACCGAGCGTCTGCAATCGCCGATGGTGCGCAAGAATGGCGAACTACAGCCGGCGTCGTGGGCGGAGGCGCTTTCCGCGGTGGCGAAAAAGTTCCAGCAAGCACAGGCGGCGGGCGGCCAGTTCGCCGTGATTGGATCGAACCACACCACCAACGAGGAAAATTATTATCTGCAGAGCTTCGCGCGGGAGGTCCTGCGCACGAACAGTATTGATCATCACCGCACGGGCGACGTCCCGGCTCTGCTCGATGCGCTGAGCGGCCAGACGGACGCGCTGGCCACCAGCACGGACCTGTATGAGCGCAAGGCGATCCTCGTGATCTCGAGCGACCTGGCGCAGCAGCATCCTTTCCTGTCGTTCCAGATCCGGGCGAACTATCGGCACCATGGCGCGCACATCTATACCGTCACGCCCGGGCCGGTGCGCGAGCAGCAGTACGCGGCGCGCAGTATCATGACGATTCCAGGCCGCGAGTTTGCCGACGTCGAATCGTTGCGCGATCAACTGAAGGCCGAGCCGGAGCTGGTGATTCTTTTTGGTGACGCCATCAAGGGCGGCGACGTCCGCAAACTGGTCGCTTTCGGCGCGTCGCTCGGTATTCCGGTGCGCTATGTCTGCCTGGTCGACTATTCGAATTCCCGCGGCGCTTCCGACATGGGCCTCGCGCCCAACCATGGCCCCGGCTACCAGCCGATCGCCGAGCCAGGACTCGCCTACGACGAAATCCTCGCCGCACCCGATCTGGATGTGCTGTGGGTGGTGGGCGCGAATCCGCTGAAGCATCGCGATCTGGCTGCAACCGGCGCGTTCGTCGTGGTGCAGGACATGTTCCTGACCGAAACCGCGCGCCGCGCCGATGTCCTGCTGCCGGCCGCTTCGGCCTACGAGAAAAGCGGAACCGTTACCAACGTCTGCGGCGAAGTGCAGCGGCTGAAGGCCGGTCCGAAAGTGATGGGCGCCAAGCCCGACCTTGAAATCATCGGCCTCATTGCCAAAGAGATGGGCCAGGGCATCGGGATTTGGTCGCCCGACAAGGTGCTCGAACAAATTCGAGCCAGCGTGCGTGGTTATAATATTCCTTTGCCTGTTATCGCCACGGGAGGAGCGGCGCAGACTTCGCCGGTGAACGGCCGCGTTCCGCTGAGCGCGCGGCCGGAGTTGATTCAATCCGCGCGCGACAGTCTTTTCACTTCTGGGTCGTTGGGACGTTATTCCAAGACGCTGAACTCCGTCCTCGAAGCGCCGGGCGGCTTGTACTCGGAAGAGCGATCGTAAGTCCCCCATGGACTTCCTTCAGAACTTTTTCATACTGAGCCTGATCAAGGCGGCCGTGCTCGCCTTCGTCCTTCTCACCACGCTCGCGTATTTGCAATGGATCGAGCGCAAGGTGATCGCGCACATCCAGCTTCGCGTGGGACCGTATCGCGTCGGCCCGCACGGTCTGCTGCAGCCGCTGGCCGACGTCGTCAAGCTGATCACGAAAGAAGGCGTCATCCCATCGCACGTCAACAAGCTTTTCTATGTAATGGCCCCGTGGCTGGCGGTCACGCTGGCCCTGATTTCGATCGCGGTGATTCCGTTCGGCCCGGAAGTTAAGATCGGGCCGGTCACCACCTGGATGCAGCTCACCGATCTTCGCATCGGCATCCTGTTCGTGCTGGCGGTTTCGTCCATCGGCGTCTATGGCGTCGCGCTGGGCGGCTGGGCTTCGAACAACAAATATTCGCTGCTCGGCGGGCTGCGCAGCTCGGCCCAGATGATCAGCTACGAACTGCCGCTCGGACTCGCGGTGGCGGCGCCGTTGTTGCTCGCGAACACGTTGAGCTTCCGCGAAATGGTGAACTACCAAAGTGGCTACTGGCTGGGTTTCATCCCGCGCTGGAATGTAATCCCGGAGATTCTCGGCTTCGTGGTCTTCGTGATCGCCGGGTTCGCCGAAACGAATCGCGTGCCGTTCGACCTTCCCGAAGCGGAGAACGAATTGGTGGCCGGCTTCCACACTGAATACAGCAGCATGAAATTCGCCGCGTTCTTCATGGCTGAGTACGCGAACATGATCACGGTCACGGCCGTTGCGACCCTGCTGTTCCTGGGCGGTTGGACGCCGCCGTTCCCCGAGCCTTATTCCAACTTTGTCCCGATCATCGTATTCGCCCTCGGCGGCTTGGTCGCCGTCTATCACGGCCTGAACCCGGCTCGGCGCATGGACAAGTACACGCTGCCTGCAACCGGGATCGTCTTTCTCGGTATCGCGGCGCTGTTCGGCGCGTCGCTCCTGGTTCCCGTGGCAAAGACGATCCTGATGGCGCTGTTCTGGTTCTGCGGGAAAATCGGAGTCCTGCTGTTTGTGTTCATCTGGGTGCGCGGCACCAGCCCGCGCTTTCGCTATGACCAGTTGATGCGCTTCGCGTGGGTCTTCCTGTTCCCGTTGTCGATGCTGAACCTCCTGCTGACTGGCCTGGTGGTGGCCCTGACTTCGAAATAGATATATGACGACGCTGATCTTTCTCATCTTTGCCGGCATCGCGGTGTTTTGCGGCATCAACCTGGTGGTCCAGACGCATCCCATCGCCAGCGCGCTGTCGCTGATCGGCGTCATGGGATCGCTGGCGATTCTGTATCTGCAACTGGGCGGCGAGTTCATCGCGGCGGCGCAAGTCATCGTTTACGCCGGCGCCATCATGGTGCTGTTCGTCTTCGTCATCATGCTGCTCAACGCTGGCGCGGAAGGAGTGTCGCGACAGGTGTCGAGCTTCGCCAAGTACATCGGCATCGTGCTGCTGGCGGCATTTCTCGGCCTCATCAGCTTCATCATTCAATCCATGCTGCCGGAGACCGAAGGCGTCGTGTTCGGCGCGTTCCAGGGAGGCACGGCACTCGATGTCGGCCGGAAACTCTTCACCGTCTACCTGCTGCCGTTTGAAGTGACGTCCGTGCTGATCCTGATCGCCCTCGTCGGTGCGATCGTGCTCGCTAGGAAGGAAATCTGAGCCATGCACAACGCCGTTCCTATGAGCTGGTACCTGATCCTGAGCGCCATTCTGTTCGGCCTGGGCGTCGCGGGCTTCATCTACCGGCGCAACATTATTACCGTCTTCATGTCCATCGAGCTGATGCTCAACGCCGTAAACCTGACGTTCATCACCTTCTCTTACACGCTGCGCCAGGTGGACGGGCACATCTTCAGCTTTTTCGTCATGGTAGTGGCCGCGGCCGAGGCAGCCGTGGGACTGGCGATTATTCTGACCGTATTCAAGAACCGCGACACGCTCATGATCGACGACATCAGCTCGATGAAGTACTGACACACGAATGAACCTCTGGCTCATCCCGATTCTTCCGCTGCTGGGCTTCCTGATCAATGGCCTGTTCGGCCGGCGGCTGTCGAAGCCGCTCGTGAATCTGTTCGGCGTCGGCTCCGTTGCGCTTGCGTTCCTGTGGGCGGTCAGCGTTCTCATCAGGCTCAGCCCGATGGAAACGAAATACGTCGAGCACTACTTCACCTGGATACAAAGCGGCGCGCTGAACATCAGCATCGACTTCGCCGTCGACCGCCTGACTGCCGTGATGCTCATGGTGGTCACCGGGGTCGGCCTCCTGATCCACATCTACTCGATCGGCTACATGGCACACGAGGGCGGCTACTACCGCTTCTTCGCGTATCTCAACCTGTTCATGTTCTTCATGCTGGTGCTGGTGCTGGCGCAGAATTTCCTGCTGCTGTTCGTCGGCTGGGAAGGTGTCGGGCTGTGCAGCTACCTGCTGATCGGATTTTACTTTCTAGAGCAGTTCGCCACCACCGCCGGCAACAAAGCGTTCATCGTGAACCGCATCGGCGACTTCGGCTTCGCGCTGGCGATGTTTCTGATTGTCCGCCAATTTGGATCGCTCGACTTCGCGCGCGTGTTCGACTCAGCCAAAGCCATGCCGAACGAAGCGACCGCCGGCATCCTTACAACCATCAGCCTTCTGCTGCTAGTCGGCGCGACCGGTAAATCGGCGCAGATCCCGCTGTATGTCTGGCTGCCCGACGCGATGGCCGGCCCGACGCCGGTTTCCGCGCTGATCCACGCCGCCACCATGGTCACCGCGGGCGTTTACATGATCGCGCGATCGTCCACTTTGTTCACGCACGCCCCCATCGCGATGGACACGGTCGCGATCATTGGCTTGGCCACCGCGTTCTTCGCCGCCACCATCGGCCTCGCGCAGAACGACATCAAGAAAGTTTTCGCTTACTCCACCGTGTCGCAGCTCGGCTACATGATGCTGGGCGCCGGCGTCGGCGCGTTCTCGGCCGGAATCTTCCATCTGATGACGCACGCCTTCTTCAAAGCGCTGCTGTTCCTCGGCGCCGGCAGCGTGATCCACGCTTTGAGCGGCGAACAGGACTTGCGCAACATGGGCGGGCTACGCAAGTACACACCGGTCACGTTCATCACTCTGATGTGCGCCGGCATCGCGATCTCGGGCATCCCGCCGTTCGCCGGATTCTTCAGCAAGGACGAAATTCTTGCCGCGGCGTACGTGCGCGCTCCCTGGATGTACTGGCTCGGCGTGCTCACGGCCGCCATGACGGCGTTCTACGTCTTCCGCGCACTGTTCCTGACGTTCTTCGGCGAATACCGCGGCCATCATCATCCGCACGAATCGCCCTGGGTCATGACGGGACCACTGGCCATCCTCGCGGTGCTTTCAGCCGGCGGCGGATTCATCAACATCCCGCGCTGGCTGGCGCCGATGTTCCCGGTCGAAGCGGAATCGGGCAATGGGTCGCTGGTCTATGTTTCGGTGGCGGCCGGCGTCATCGGCATCGCGCTGGCCTACATCTTTTATGTCGCGCGGCCCGGCCTCGCCGATTCGTTCGCGAACGCCGTCTCTGGACTCTACAAATTGGTTTACAACAAATATTTCGTCGACGAGGTTTACAACGCCGCCGTGGTGCAACCCGTCGTCAAAGGCTCGCGCGTGTTCCTCTGGCGTGGCGTAGACTCGGGACTGATCGACGGCATCGTGAACGGCATCGGCGCACGATCGCTCGGCATCGGTGGCGTTCTGCGACTGCTGCAGTCCGGCAACATCCGCAGCTACGCTGCCTGGGTGGTGCTGGGATCGGTGCTCGTTCTGCTGGCCATCGGCTTCGCGGGAGACGCACAATGACGCTGCTCGACGTCGTCATCTTTCTTCCGCTGGTTGCGTTTCTGATTGTCCTGGCGCTTCCGAAAGATAACCTGGAGGCCATCCGGCGCTTCAGCCTCGGCGCTTCGACGGTCACCTTTCTGCTCTCGCTCGGTCTCATCGCGCCGTATTGGTTCAAGAGCCAGCTCAAGTTCGTCTTCGAGACCGACATACCTTGGATCGAATCTCCCGCCATCCGCTACCACGTCGCCATCGATGGAATCAGCTTGTGGCTCGTGATCCTGTCCACGCTGCTCACCCCGATTTGCGTGTTGGTTTCTTGGAACTCCATCCAGAAGCACGTCAAACAATTCTTCGCCTTCCTGCTTTTGCTCGAGTTCGGCCTCATCGGCGTCTTCTGTGCCCTCGACTTCTTCCTCTTCTACGTGTTCTGGGAAGTCTCGCTAGTGCCGATGTATTTCCTGATCGGCATCTGGGGGCACGACCGGCGCATTTACTCCGCAGTCAAATTCTTCCTCTACACCATGGCCGGATCGGTGCTGATGCTGGTGGCCATCATTTATCTTTACAACGTCGCCGGCACTTTTGACTACACCAAGATCCTGGCTGGGCTGCAGAGCGGCGCGATCGCGCTTAGCTACCAGGAGCAATTGCTGCTGTTTCTCGCCTTCTTTATCGCCTTCGCCATAAAAGTTCCGCTGTTTCCGCTACACACCTGGCTTCCCGACGCGCACGTCGAGGCGCCGACGGCAGGTTCGGTGATGCTGGCCTCCGTCATGCTGAAAATGGGCACGTACGGATTGCTGCGCTATTGCGTGCCGATGTTCCCCAACGCCGCACGCAACTGCGCCGGATGGATCGTCACGCTGGCCATCATCGGAATCATCTACGGCGCGCTGGTCGCGATGGTGCAGCCCAACATGAAGAAGCTGGTGGCGTACTCGTCGGTAAGCCATCTGGGTTTCGTTGTGCTCGGCATTTTCACTTTCACGCAGCAGGGCTTTGACGGCGCGGTTTACCAGATGCTCAATCACGGCATCTCCACCGGCGCGCTTTTCATCCTGGTGGGATTCCTGTACGAGCGCCGCCACTCGCTCGAGATCGCCGACTTCGGCGGCGTCGCCACTCCGGCCCCCAATCTCTCGGCGGTCTTCATGATCACCATGCTCGCCAGCATCGGCCTTCCGTTGCTGAACAACTTCATCGGCGAATACCTGGTGCTGCAGGGATCGGCCCTGGTCGCCTTCCGCTGGACCGTCTGGGCGGCGATCGGCGTGATCCTCTCGGCCTGCTACATGCTGTGGCTCTACCAGCGCGTGTTCTTTGGCCGCGCTTCAGAGGACTTGAGCCATCACATGCCGGACTTGAATCTACGCGAATACGCGATCATCGTGCCGCTGATCGTTCTCATGGTTTGGATGGGGACGTTCACCCAGAGTTTCATCCCTCCGATTTCGGCATCGAACGCCGCGCTCCTCGAGCCGATGCGCGAAGTACACGTGCGCAACGCTCCGCCGGCAAATGTGCGCCAGCAGCCGGGAAAGGAGTTAGCCCGTGCTCGCTAACTACGTTCCTGCAGCCAACGATTACGTCCGCTTCCTGCCCGAGATCATCATGACTGTTGCCGGAACGCTCGTCATGCTGATGGAGCCTCTGCTCGGCGAGCACAAGCGCAAAGCTTTCGAAACCGTCTCACTGGTGGCCTTCTTCGCCGCGCTGGCCGCCGCGATCAAAGCCAACACGATTCCCGGCCCAGCTTTTTCCAACATGGTGGTGGTGGACGGATTCGCCACGTTTTTTCGCGTGCTGGTGATCGGAGTCGGCATCCTCACCGTCCTGTCGTCGGCGCAATACCTGAAGCGCGAGCACGCCGCATCGGCCGAATACTACGCTCTGCTCCTCTTCTCCGTCACCGGCCAGTGCGTCATGGCCGCCGCCAACGAGCTGATCATGATCTTCATCGGCCTGGAGATTTCCTCCATCGCCACCTACGTGCTGGCCGGCTATCTGCGCGACGACAAGCGCAACAACGAAGCGGCGCTGAAATATTTCCTGCTCGGCTCTTTCGCCACGGCCTTCCTGCTGTACGGTATTGCCTGGATCTACGGAACCACCGGCAGCACCAACCTGGGCGACATCCGGATGTTCCTGCTGACTCCCGGCACCGAGCACAACGTGACGCTCGCCAGCACCGCAGCCGCCCTGATGTTCGTCGGATTCGCCTTCAAAGTTTCGGCCGCGCCATTCCAGATCTGGGCGCCCGATGTTTACCAGGGCGCGCCGGCGCCGGTGACGCTGTTCATGTCGGCCGGTCCCAAGGCCGCCGCGTTCGCCGTCTTCCTGCGCGTCTTCATGACCGCGTTCCATCCGATCGCGAGCCGCTGGGAGCCGTTCGTATGGTCCTCGGCGCTGCTGACCATGATCATCGGGAATTTCGCCGCGCTCACGCAGACCAATATCAAGCGCATGCTGGCCTACAGCTCGATCGCGCACGCCGGCTACGTCATGGTCGCGGTCGCGGCGCACAACCAGATCGGGATCGCCGCCGCGATGTTCTACCTGGCCGCCTACGCGTTCATGAACATCGGCGCGTTCGCGGTAGTCACGCACTTCTCGCGGCAGGGCGAGCGGTTCGTCAATATCGAAGATCTGGCAGGCCTCGGCTGGAAGCAGCCGGTGACCGCCGGCCTGTTCGCGATCTTTCTGCTGTCGCTGATCGGCGTGCCTCTGACCGGCGGCTTCTTCGGAAAATTCTACATCTTCAAAGCTGCGCTCGACGCCAACCTGGTGTGGCTCGCGGTGCTCGGCCTGCTCAACAGCGCGGTCGCCGCCTACTACTATCTGCGCATTCTCGTCGTGATGTACATGCGCGAGCCGGGAGAAGCGACATTGTCACTGCAACCGCTGGGAGCCGGCATCCGCACCACACTCTGGACAGCCGCGGTCGGAACTCTGGTGCTCGGCATCTTCCCGTCGCTGGTGCTCAACTTCGCGACCAAGTCCAGCGCACTGGTGAAGTAGGCAGTCACTTCTTTAGCAATTTCAATACGTCCGCCATCTCGCCGTCCGGCGCCTTCACTCGCTTTTCAATCTGCGAATCCATTTCAGCGCGCGTCGCCGCCGAGAGAGTCCAACCGAGCGGGAATTCCGCCGCGCCACCTCCCGGTCGAAAATCATCCCAGAACGATTCGCGGCCTGCGATGACCCGGAGCTCCTGCTTGAACCGCTCCGCTTGAGCCGACCGTATCCTGTCCAGAATCGTCAGCGGCGTGCTGAAGCCGCCCGGATCCACCTGCTCGTTACAGCCCGGCGCCGGCGGCGCGTCGTTTTCGATATCCAGTACCACGATGCGAATCTTGTTTGCGAGACCTGCCTCGCGGGCGGCTTGCGCCAAAACTCTGTGTACATGCGCGAGCGTTGCCGCGCCGGAGTTGTCGAAAAATCCGCCGTCCACCAGCCGCAGCATGCGCCTGCCTTCCATCATTCTGGCTTCGGGGCTGACGTAAGGAAAGCGCGCACTCAGCAACGCGGCGGTGCTGAGCCGAAGCGAGCGCCGTTCCACCGCCGTCTGGATCGAAGTGTCCAGATCGTCGACCCCCTTCATGGAAACGTCGCTGATGACCACGCGCTTGGCCGATCCCGCCTCGGTCGCGTTCAAGAACAAGCTCGGCACGCGATACTGGTCCGCGCCCTGCCACAGGTTCTCGAAGCGTTGTCCGAGGACAGCGGACCCCATGACGCGCTGCCAGCTTCTCTCGAACGCTTGTTCGAGCGCTCCGCCGCGGTCAGGCCAGTGCTGGCGCAGCGCGGAACTGGCAACGTCGCGAATCAGCATGGTGCTGAGCGTCGGCCCAAGAAAATCGCCGCCGAGTATCGCCGCCGCCCGCTCACGGCAGCCCGAACAGTTTGCTTGCACCAGTGCCGCGAACACGCTCGCGCCGACGCTGCCCCCCGATACGGAGCTGATTCCGAACAAGTGCGCCGCGAAGGTGTGGTCGGCGTCCTGGAGCGCAGACAGCAATCCCGCTGTCCAATACGCCGCGCGGATGCCGCCGCCCGCCGAGGCCACCAGAAAGACAGGATAGCTTTCCGTCGATTCAATCTCGGCGCGCCGATGAGCGAGCCATTTCTGTGCACGTACTTCGAGTGCGGGATGGGACACTGCGGCATCGTTCAGCACCCGTACGTCTCGCGCGTGGAACGCCTGCCCCGAGAATGAGACCAAGAACGCCGTAACGCCTGCGGCAATCACCGTGAAGAGGATTGGATGGTGATGCGACCAGCACCACCTCAGCGCCAGCGTCAGCATCACGCCCAGCGCCACCCAGAACTGCAACACCAGCCAGACCGTCGCGCCTCCTCCCAGCGCCTCGGCGTACTTCGGGAAAATCGCCAACAGCAACCCGGACACGGCCCAGAACAGCGCGAGCAACAACGCCCAGCGCCGAAGGTCAGTCACTGTCAGCGGCTTGCTGCTTTTGACCATCGGCAGGCTGACCAGAACGCAGCCAGCGATCATCAGCACGCCAAACAAAAACAACCGATGAGCAGGCCAGACGTGATTGCCAATCCACACGGCGGCATACGGCACCAACAACAATCCGAAATCGCGGCCCGCGGTGCCTGCCGTCTTGCGAAACGAAATTCTCCAAATGGCGTACGCGAGGAAAGTGATGCTGAACAGCAGCGCGCTGGCGGCAGCCATGCCCTGGAAAGAATCCTGCAACGCGCGCGGCAGTTCACAGCTATGTTGGTGGGCGTAGTTTTCGAGCGCCGCGGGCAGCAGGAAACCCGCGATGATACCAACCACTAGCGATCCACACCACAGGCTCAGATTGCGCAGTCTGATCTCGTCGGCGCTAGCGCCGGCCGACGGTGTCCTGACCCCCAGGATTCTCGCGTAGAGAACCGTTTGAATGGTCCCGCCCATGACCAGCCAGGCGAACACGGGCGAATTCTGAACAAGCAGGTAGGCGCGTCCTTGGGCGACGTATACCAATACCAGCGCCATGACGGCGACTAACACTAGAATCGTCAACGAATGCCCGACGACTTGCGCAGTATAGAGAAAAAATCTCCTGAACACGATTTGGAGATCGTATCATAGAGAATCTCCCACAACCTGTCGCCGCCGCTGCCGACGCCGAACGTCAGCCGATAGTATCCAGCAGCGCCCGCTCCATCCGATCGCCGGTCTTCATAATATTGGTCATCGCAGCAAAGTTGTTGCGGGCCTGCAGTAATGCCACGGCTACCGCGCTCAGATCCACGGAGTCGCTTGCCGCGGCGGTTTCAAGGGGAAGATGCGCGATCCGGCTGGCCGCCGTATTGAATTGCTGCTCGGCCTGCGCCATGCCTTGGATCGCCTGCACTTGTCCAACCATCGGAACCTCCTGGTTGACCGAATTAGTCTTCTTACTTGGTTTCTTGCTTAGCTATCTCTTCGGCAGGCGCGAGTAGAAATTGAGCCATGGCGTACTTTAGCGCTTCGATTCCCTGGCCGGTGGCGCTCGATATCTCGTAGAACGAAAGTCCCATTCGCTCTGCAACCGACCGCAGCGACGCCACCCTGGCAGCATCCTGCGCCGCATCCATCTTCGACGCGGCTACGAACATCGGTTTCGCCGCCAGCGCCTCGCTGAAGCTGGCCAGCTCTTCGAGCACGATGCGGAAGTCCTCGGCCGGCTCCCGACCGCTCGCCTCCGACACGTCGACAAGGTGCACCAGCAGCCGCGTCCGCTCGATGTGCCGCAGGAATTGGGTGCCGAGGCCGAGCCCCAAGTGCGCTCCTTCGATCAAACCAGGAATGTCCGCAACGACGAAACTGAAATCATCGACGCTCACCACCCCAAGGTTCGGCTCGAGCGTTGTGAATGGGTAATCGGCGATCTTTGGCCGCGCCGCCGAGATGCGCGAGATCAAAGTGGATTTGCCCGCGTTCGGGAATCCCACCAGCCCCACGTCGGCCAGCAGCTTCAGCTCAAGCTGCAGATGCCGTTCTTCGCCCGAGCGCCCCGGCTCGTGCTCGGTGGGAGCCTGGTGAGTCGGCGTTGCGAAGTGCTGATTGCCGCGCCCGCCCCGCCCGCCGTGCGCAATCGTGAAACGCTCGCCGTGCTTGGTGAAGTCGTGCAGCAGTTCGCCCGAGTCGGCGTCGTACACCACCGTTCCCACCGGAACCGCCACCTCGATGGACTCGCCTTCGCGCCCCGTACGGTTGCTGCCTTCCCCGTGACGCCCTCGCTCGGCTTTGTGTTCGGGATTGTATCGGAGATGCAGCAGCGTGTTGTGGTGCTCGCTGGCAACAAGAATCACGTCGCCGCCCCGGCCGCCATCGCCGCCACTCGGTCCTCCGCGCGGAACGTACTTCTCGCGGCGGAACGCCAGGCATCCGTTGCCTCCATCCCCAGCTTTCACACGAATTCTTACTTCGTCGATGAACATGGGGCTGACTTAGACAAGATACTTCGCGTGCCAGGGTGGCCGCGCCGCCAGGCGCCTAGCCGGCCGGATCGATGCTGATGAATTTTCCAAGTCGTCCGCGATCGCGGAACACGACGATGCCGGGGACTTTCGCGAACAGCGTGTCGTCCTTGCCGCGCCCGACGTTCTCGCCCGGTTTGAACTGAGTGCCGCGCTGCCTGACCAGGATCGACCCGCCCGTCACCAGCTCGCCGCCGAACGCCTTCACACCCAGCCGCTGCGCTGTCGAGTCGCGCCCGTTCTTGGAACTGCCTAGACCTTTTTTATGCGCCATAATGCACCTACGCTAGAATCTCGTTCACCGCCACCTCGGTAAAGTTCTGCCGGTGGCCGATGGTGCGCTTGTACTGCTTCTTGCGCTTGAACTTGAATACGATTACTTTGTCGCCGCGCCCGTGGCTCTTGATGGTGCCCTTGACGCGCGCACCCGCCGCAGCCGCGCCCGTGACCAGCTCGTTCGAGTCGTTCATCACCGCGAGCACGCGCCCGAGTTCCACCTCGGCGCCGACATCGCCAGGGATCGTTTCCACCTGCACGACATCGCCCGGAGCGACCTTCAACTGTTTTCCGCCGGCTTCAATCACTGCGTACATAACTGTCCTTCTTTAGTCTCGAAAGTGTGGGCTAATCAGGCAGGCCCCGGCCTAGCCGGTTCGCGCTAGAGCCGCAAATTCTTATGTTACAGCAACGGCCGCGCCGGAAGCAAACGCCTGGAACTCTCCCATTAGACTTGGCGTACCCTGGATCAGAGTGCAGCCTGCCGGCCAACGCGTATTCTTGCTCCTGATCCTCGCCCAGGCCGCACACTCGGTGGAAGAATACATGACCAGGCTGTACGATGTCCTGGCGCCGGCGCACTTCATCAGCAGCCTTTTCAGCAGTAATATTTCGCTGGGTTTTCTGATTTTCAATGCGGCTTTCGACTTGTTCGGCTTGTGGTGTTGGGCGGTCCCCGTGCACCGGGGCTGGCCATCGGCTCGTGGATTCGTTTGGTTTTGGACGCTCCTGGAGTTGGGCAACGGCGCCGGTCACATCTTGTTAGCCCTGTCTCAAGGTGGATACTTTCCCGGCGTCGCGACCGCGCCGATCTTGCTGCTTCTCGCGGCTTGGCTGGCGATCCTGCAGATCCGAACCGGGGCAGCCCCGGCTCAGCCCGCGCCCAGATAGCTACCGAGCCGCGCGGAGCCGTTTGAAAAAGTAAGCCGGATAGGTTTGCGTCACCATGGGCCTCGGCGCGAGGTCGGGCGTCCCTCTTTCTTCGTTCTTGTAAATGTACGGGACGACGCCCACAAGCTCCCATCCCTGATCGGTCAAGGACTGGATCTCACTCGTCTGCACCTGCCGGTATTGTGCCGGCGATGTCTCATGCGGGAAAACGGATTTGACCTCGTACACCGCGTAATCAGCAGGCCGGACTCGCTGGCCCCACAACAGAACCGCTGCCAAAACAAGCGCGCCTAAGAGAATACTTTGTCTCATCGCAGATCATAGACGTTGCAGCCTCGCGATGCGTGCAGACCTTCAGCCCGCGCCCAGGTAAATGAATCGCGCGATGAACAGCGCCGCCAGCGCGTACACCAACCAGCTCACACTGCGGAATTCGCCGCGCGCGATCTTCAGAATCACGTACGCCGTGAACCCGAACGCCAGGCCGTTCGCGATGCTGAAGGTCAATGGAATGGTGAGAATAGTCAGAAACGCAGGGATCGCAATGAGTGGGTCGGACCACGGAATCTCGGCCGCGTGCGCGATCATCAGCGATCCGACCACGATTAGCGCGGGCGCCGTGGCCGCCGTCGGAATCGCTCCCACCACCGGTGCAACAAACAACGCCGCCAAGAATAGCAGCCCTGTCACGATGGCCGTCACACCCGACCGCCCGCCCGCCGCCACGCCGGCTGCGCTTTCGATATAGCTCGTGACCGTCGACGTGCCCGCCAGCGATCCCACTACCGTCGCAGCGGCGTCGGCATACAGAATCCGATTGATGCGCGGAATTTCGTTCGCTTCATTGAACAGCCGCGCCTGCTTTCCCACCGCCACCAGCGTGCCAATGTTGTCAAACAGGTCCACAAAAAGGAACACAAACACGATCTCGACCAGCCCGTAGCTCACCGCCCCGCGGATGTTCAGGTGCAGCGCCGTCGCGGTGATGTCGCGAAACGAATAGCTCTGCGGCTGCCAGCGCACCAGGCCGAACACGATCCCGAGCACTGTGGTCCCGACAATCCCGAGCAGGATCGCGCCCCGCACCCGCCATGCGAACAGCGCGGCGATCAGCATCAGCCCCGCGATTGCCAGCAGCGTATCGGGCTTCCGCAAGTTCCCCATCGTGACCAGCGTCTCCTGGCTCGCCACAATGATGCCGGCGTTGCGCAATCCGATTAGCGCGATGAACAGCCCGATGCCCACCGCCACGGCCGCGTACAACTCGTGCGGGATCGCCGACACGATCATCCGCCGAACACCAACAGCGGTGAGAATCAGGAACGCGATCCCCGACAGGAACACCGCACCGAGCGCCGTCTCCCATGGCACCGACATGGCCTTCACCACTGTGTAAGTGAAGTACGCGTTGAGGCCCATGCCGGGAGCGAGCGCGATCGGATAGCGCGCAAAGCCACCCATCACGACGCTGCCGAACGCCGCGCACAGGCACGTCGCCGAAACCACCGCCGCCAGCGGCATCCCCGTTTCGTGCAGGATCGCAGGATTCACGAAAATGATGTACGCCATCGTCACGAACGTCGTGGCGCCAGCCAGGATTTCGGTGCGCCAGTTAGTCCCGAGTTCGCGAAATTGAAAATACTGCTCGAGGCGGGCCTTCACGGAGCTTCAATTCTAGCAGCCGCCCGATGACTAACCTTCGCCTTCGGCATCATCCCTGAAGCCGCCGCAGACCAATCGAGACCGGCGCTCCCCGTCCACCCGAGCTATCATGATTCAGATGTCCTCGGCGCCTTCCCCCGGCTCGGGCAACATCACCATCCACGTCTGTGGACATAGCAACACCGTCAGCGTCTGCCAGCGTCCCGGTGTTCACCTGTGGCGTCCGGCCCGGCGGAAACCTCGCCATGAGCGCGAAGTCCTGCTCAGCCACTTCGAATCCATTCCGTTCACAGCCCGCCAGACGGAGCTCGCAATTGTAGACAAGTGGCTCGCCTCCTCGGATGCCATCTCCGTCATCACCTTTGTCGGTGCAGGCGGCGCCGGCAAGACGCGTCTTGCAATGGAGTTGTTCCGCACATACGAAACCACCTGGTCCGTCGGTTTCATTACCGGATTCCATGAGCCCAGCGCCCTGGCCTCCGCTCCCGCACAGCCGCCCACGAAGAGACCTCTGCTTGCCGTTGTAGATTACGCCGCCTCGCAAGCCGAAGATCTTCGCAAGTTCCTGGAAGACCTCGCGCAATACGGGACCCATCTTCCCATAGTTCGCATCATCCTCCTGGAGCGGTTTGCTGATCCGCAATCCGGCTGGTATCAGCGCCTGTTCAGCTATTCCCAAACCGCCTATACCGCCGGCCTGTTCACCCAGCCCGAGCCGATTCCACTGACTCCCGTTTCGGAAACTGCCAATCGCCGCGCCATTCTCGAACACACTCTCGATGCCAGCGCCCGGTTTCACAAGAACACCCTTCGGCCAGGCGGCCAGATCGACGACAGTATCCTCAACCGGGCCCAATTTGGCGACCCTCTTGTCGTGATGATGGCCGCCCTCGCATCCTGGGAGAAAGGCCTCTACGGCGCCCTCGTTCTCTCCCGTCCCGATCTTGCCGTCGAGATGGCTCGCAGCGAAAGAACGCGCCTGGACAAGCATTCCAATTCCAGGCTGCTGCCTCACCTTGCGGCGCACAGCACTCTCTGTGACGGTTTTGATCGCGAAGCGCTTCGGGAAGTTGCCCGCGAGGAGAGCGATGCTTTAGGTCTTGTCTATCCTGGCGGGCCCGGCCATCTCGCCGACGATCTCGCCGAGCTTCTTCCTGGCTCGGGCCCCGGCGCCTCCGGGGCCATTTTGCCCGATATCATCGGCGAGGCTTTCGTGCTCAGTGTTCAACCCGATGGCATCGTCCGCGCGGCGCGTCGCAATGGCGGTGCGGTCGTTCGCACCCTAACCCGCGCACTGCAGGATTTCTTCGATCCATACAAAGTCCGTGGCGAGAATAGATCGGGCGTGGACGGTTCGAAAGCCGTCGCCTAGCTTCGCAGCTTAGCCACTCATGCACAAGCGGGCGACATCCATCTCCTGAGGCAAATCAGCGACAATCTCCCGGATTCGTCCCTGGAACTTGCGCCGCTCGCCACAGAACTGAATGAAAAACTGTTGGCTCTGCTACGCTCCGCGCAAGACCTTCCGGAACCCCTCCAAGCCGAGCGTGCCCGTCTCCTGAACAACCAAGGCGTCAGGCTCGGCGACATCGGGCGGCCAGAAGCGGCAATGGATGCCGCGCGCGAGGCTGTAGACATCTATCGTCAACTCGCGGCCGCCCGCCCCGACGCCTTTTTGCCGGACTTTGCGACTTCGCTGAACAATTACGGAACCATGCTCCGCGACATCGGGCAGCGGGAAGCGGCAATGGATGCCGCGCGCGAGGCTGTAGACATCCGCCGTCAACTGGCGGCTGCCCGCCCCGACGCCTTTTTGCCTGACTTGGCGGCGTCGCTGAACAACTACGGAACCATGCTCCGCAACATCGGGCAGCCAGAAGCGGCAATGGATGCCGCGCGCGAGGCTGTAGACATCTATCGTCAACTGGCGGCTGCCCGCCCCGACGCCTTCTTGCCGCACTTGGCGGCGTCGCTGAACAACCACGCAACCATGCTCAGCGAGATCGGCCAGCCAGAAGCGGCGCTGGATGCCGCGCGCAAGGCTGTAGACATCTACCGTCAACTGGCGGCCGCCCGCCCCGACGCCTTTTTGCCGGACTTGGCGATGTCGCTGAACAACTACGGAGCCATGCTCAGCGAGATCGGGCAGCCAGAAGCCGCGCTGGAGGCCGCGCGCGAGGCTGTAGACATCTATCGTCAACTGGCGGCCGCCCGCCCCGACGCCTTTTTGCCGGACTTGGCGATGTCGCTGAACAACTACGGAACCAGGCTCAGCGCAATCGGGCAGCCAGAAGCGGCACTGGATGCCGCGCGCGAGTCTGTAGACATCCGCCGTCAACTGGCGGCCGCCCGCCCCGACGCCTTTTTGCCGGACTTGGCGACCTCGCTGAACAACTACGGAAACAGGCTCAGCGAAATCGGCCAGCCAGAAGCGGCAATGGATGCTGCGCGCGAGTCTGTAGACATCTACCGTCAACTGGCGGCCGCCCGCCCCGGCGCCTTTTTGCCGGACCTGGCGAGGTCGCTAGCGTCGCTGGCGACGATCACTCCGGACCCGAGCGAATCCCGTGCCCTCTTCCACGACGCGCTGCAGAAACTACTGCCGCACTTTCTGCAGGTCCCGAACGCGCACGCTGGCCTCATCGGCTACATTGCAGGTAAGTACTTGGAAAACTGCCGGGAATCCGGGGCCCCGCCCGACATGGACCTGCTCATGCAAATCGTTCCCGTTTTCGAAAAACTAAAGTCCGATAGCTCCCCAGGAGAACCATCATGATCGACCCCGCGACGCTCGCGCTCTCCGTCTTCAACTTCCTGCTCCCGCACCTCGACTACATCCGCGGCAAAGTCGCCGACGCTGCCCTCACCGAATCCGGAAAAGCTCTGGTTGGCGTGCTCAAGGACAGATGGCTCACCAAAAGTGAAACTGCCCAAGGCGCCGTTGCGGATGCTGCCGCAAATCCCGCCGACCCCGACAACCGCGAAGCCGTCGTAACCCAGCTCCGCAAGGCCTTAAAGTCCGACCCTGAGTTCGCTGAAGAAGTCGCGCGCCTCGCCGCTGCCGCGGGCATCCAATTCACCATCACCGGGGACAACAACAAAACAGCCGTCGTCCAAGGCTCCGGCAACATCGTCGATATCCGCTAACAACGTCAAGCCCGGCCTCGGCAACCAGCGCCCGCGTCACTCACCTCGTTTGCTCCCTTCCCCCTGCTCCTCAAGACGTTCCCCAATCCAACGCGCTGCCACCCGGCTCCGACATGCTACCGTCAGTCCGGTGACTTCCGTGATGAGACTTACTCAGACCGCCCCGCCAGTTGGGTTCGTTTTCGCAATTTTCCACTCCACCGCCCCGCCGTGCGAAAAAAAACCCGCGCGCGCACAAAAAAACCCGACTTGCGCTACCTGCACCCGCCGGTGGTGCTATGCTGCAGCGCGGGCGCTGCGGCGAGCGGCGCGATACACTATCGAAAAGGGACACAAGGGGTGATTCACATATGTTAGTCGTCATGCGCGCCCACGCCACCCAGCAGGACATCGCCGGGGTGTGCGAAAAAATTCAAAGCCTCGGATTCCGGCCGCACGTCATGCCGGGCGCCGAGCGGACCGCCATCGGGATCACGGGCAATCATGGACCCGTCCCCTCGGAGGAATTTGAAAGCCTCCCGGGCGTGGCCGAAGCGATCCCGGTATCCAAGCCCTACAAGCTGGTAAGCCGCGAGGTAAAGCCGGACAACACCGTTGTCAAAATTGCCGGTGTGCCGGTTGGGGGCGACGATCTCGCCC
Organism: Terriglobia bacterium; assembly: GCA_963792065.1. Taxonomy (GTDB): domain Bacteria; phylum Acidobacteriota; class Terriglobia; order Bryobacterales; family Bryobacteraceae; genus Palsa-89. The sequence continues at coordinate 1,258,033 of CAWBUU010000001.1, read as the reverse complement.
TGTGCGCGGGACCGTGCTCGGTGGAGACTCGCGAGCAGATTCTCACTGCGGCGCGAGCCGTGAAGGCGGCCGGCGCTCAACTGCTGCGGGGCGGCGCATACAAGCCGCGAACATCGCCCTATGCGTTCCAAGGTCTCGGCGAAGAAGGCCTGAAATATCTCGCGGAAGCGCGCGAGGCCACCGGTCTCGGCGTTGTCACCGAAGCGATCGACGTCGAAACGTTCGACCTGGTGGAACAATACGCCGACTGCATTCAGATCGGCGCGCGCAACATGCAGAACTTTTCGCTGCTCCGGCGCGCCGGCCGCTCGCGCAAGCCGATCCTGATGAAGCGCGGAATGTCGTCGACGCTCGAAGAGTTCCTGATGGCGGCCGAATACATTCTCTCGGAAGGCAACTACCAGGTGATCCTGTGCGAGCGCGGTGTTCGCACTTTCGCCGATCACACCCGCAACACTCTGGACCTCAGCGTGGTTCCGGCGGTGCAAAAGCTAAGCCACCTGCCGATCATCGTCGATCCAAGCCACGGAACCGGCAAGCGCGACAAAGTGCATCCGATGGCGCTGGCCGCGATCGCTGCCGGAGCGTCGGGCCTCATCGTCGAAGTGCATCCCAATCCGGATCGGGCCCTGTCGGACGGGTATCAGTCGCTCTATCCGGAGCAGTTCCAAGAGCTCGCCGACGAATGCCGCGCGATCGCCGATTTACTGAGGCAGCGTCGAGCCAACGCCGAATCGCGGCTGACGCCGGTTCTGTCTTAGGCATGAGCGCACAAGCGAAACCCGACTGGGAGCGCGACGGCGTCCGCATCGTGCACTCCAACGAACTGGACCTCAACACGCCGCAAACTCCGGGGATGACACGCGCCGCGGCCATCAATCACGCACGCACCGGCGCGAGCAAGCTCTGGGCCGGCACCGTGGTAGTTGAGCCGAACGCTAAAACCGGCGCGCATCATCACGGAGACCTGGAGACCGTCCTCTACATCGTGAGAGGACGCGCCCGATTCCGTTGGGGCGAGCGGCTGGAGTTCGTCGACGAAGCCGGCCCGGGCGATTTCATCTTCGTGCCGCCCTATGTGCCGCATCAGGAGATCAACGCCGATCCCGGCCAGCCGGTCGAAGCAGTGGTCGTCCGGAGCGGACAGGACCCGATCGTCGTCAATCTCGACATCCCGAGTCCGGAAACTCCGTCCGATACTCGCTGGATCGATCCGACCCATCGCAGCTAGTCCCGCGCCCGCGGGACCCGCCCAATCGCGGGTCCCGGAAAACCTCGCAGGTTACCGCCAGAATCCGACGTGGAAATGGCCGCGATCGTAGCGCGGGGCAACCCAGACGGCATGCGGATGCGGCGGACGCACCCAGTAGCCGGGACGCCAATCATAGCGCGCTCCGGATGGGTAGTAGTAACCGTTGATCCACATATAGCCTGGCCCGGGCGCGGGAGCGATGTAAGCAGCCCGAGGCGGAAGCGGCGGAGACGCCACGACGTAGTGACGAGGCACGTACCGGGGCCCGACACTGATTCCGACGGACACATGCGTTTTGGCGAACGCTGAAGCGCCAGCCAGTAAAAGGATGGCAAGTAATTTTGATTTCATTTTCTGTTCCTCCTCACACTTTGCTTAGAGTGCAAGAGCTGTGCCAATCGCTATGTCTCGAAAATCGTGGAGCTTACGACTGGGGCCTCGATTCCGGCGCTGGCCGATTTCCACCAGAGCGGTGGAACGGCGGCCACCAACCGCCGCGCGGCTGGTATCGTTGTGACATGCTGCTCATCCGCCTTGTGTTTGCATTTGCGCTCGCGAGCACTGCAGCGAGCCAGGGAATTCTGCTCGAAGATCTCACCTGGCAGGAAGCGGAGAAGGTGCTCAAGCCGGACACGATCGTCGTCATTCCGATCGGCGCGGAGTCGAAAGAACACGGACCGCACCTGAAACTGAAGAACGACTTCCTGATGGCCGAGTACTTGAAGCACGAGGTTCTGCAACACGCGAACGTCGTCGTCGCGCCAACCGTGAACTATCACTACTACCCGGCGTTCGGCGAATATCCGGGCTCGACGACGCTACGACTGGAAACCGCGCGCGACGTGATGGTGGACATCTGCCGAAGTCTTGCGCGCTACGGCCCAAAGCGATTCTATGCGCTGAACACGGGCGTGTCGACGCTGCGCGCGCTGCGGCTCTCGGCCGGCGTGCTGGCCGTCGACGGCATCACGCTGCGGTACACCGACATTCTCAAAGTGAACGAAGCGGTGGAAAAGCGGGTGCGCCAGGAGGAAGGCGGAACGCACGCCGACGAGATCGAAACGTCCATGATGCTGTTCATCGCGCCATCGAGTGTCGACATGAAGAAAGCGGTGAAGGATTATCATCCGTCCGGCAAGGGCGGCCTGTCGCGCAGTCCGGATGGCCCTGGCGACTACTCGGCCAGCGGCGTGTTCGGCGATGCCACGCTGGCGACGCGCAAGAAGGGCGAGATGCTGGTGCACGGCCTGGTGGACGGCATTCTGAAGGACATCCAAGCGTTTCAAGCCGGCCGGTAGCCGCATCAAAGTTCTGTTTATGGGGTCGATTCAAAATTTGGATGCGTCGCCTCGCCGCAGTGCGGTATCGTAAAGGGTTCTCTTCACTGATTTCTGTTCGCAACCCCCAGGAGGTTTGAATGAACGCCAAAGAAGTGTTGGACTTTGCCAAAAAGAAGCAAGCCAAACAACTCGACTTGAGATTCTCCGATATCCCCGGACTCCAGCATCACGTCTCCTACCCCATCAGCGAGCTGTCGGAAGAATCCTTCGCCGACGGCTTCGGCATGGACGGCTCCTCCATCCGCGGCTGGGCCGCCATCAACGAGAGCGACATGCTGCTCATCCCCGACGCGTCCACCGCCTTCATGGATCCGTTCTATGAAATCCCCACGCTGGTGATGGTGTGCGACGTCATCGATCCCATCACGCGCCAGAACTACAACCGCGACCCGCGCTGGATCGCGCGCAAGGCCGAGCTGTACTTGAAAAACTCCGGGATCGGCGACACGGCTTACTTCGGCGCCGAGGCCGAGTTCTTCATCTTCGACAACGTGCGCTTCGATCAGAACCAGCACTCCGGCTACTACTTCATCGATGCCGAAGAGGGCCGCTGGAACTCGGGCCGCGAGGGCGACAACCTGGGCTACCGGCCGCGCTACAAGGAAGGTTATTTCCCGGTTCCTCCCACCGATCACTACCAGGGGCTGCGCGCCCAGATGGTCGAGACCATGCTCGAGTGCGGGATCCACATCGAGTGCCATCACCACGAAGTGGCCACCGGTGGCCAGTGCGAAATCGACCAGCGCTACGACACGCTGCTGAAGTCGGCCGACAACATGATGCTGTACAAATACGTGATCCGCAATGTCGCGTACGCCAACGGCAAGAGCGTGACGTTCATGCCGAAGCCCTTGTTCCAGGACAACGGCAGCGGGATGCACACGCACCAGAGCATCTGGAACCAGGGCAAGCCGCTGTTCGGCGGCGACGGCTACGCGGGCCTGAGTCCGATGGCGCTGAACTACATCGGCGGATTGCTGAAGCACGCGCGCGCGTTGTCGGCCATCATCGCGCCGACGACCAACAGTTACAAGCGGCTGGTGCCGGGCTACGAAGCGCCGGTGAACCTGGCGTACTCGCGGCGCAACCGCTCGGCGGCGTGCCGCATTCCGATGTACTCGGCGAGCCCCAAGGCCAAGCGCGTGGAGTTCCGGCCGCCGGATCCGTCCTCGAATCCATACCTGGCGTTCGCCGCGATGCTGATGGCGGGCCTGGACGGCGTGATCAACAAGGTGGAGCCGGGCGAGCCGCTGGACAAGGACATTTACGATCTGTCGCCGGAGGAGATGCGCAGCGTGCCGAGTATGCCGGCGTCGCTTGAAGAAGCGCTGGAGTGTCTGGAAGAAGATCACGACTTCCTGCTGAAGGGCGACGTGTTCAGCGAGGACCTGATCGAGACCTTCATCGACTACAAGCGGCGCAATGAAGCGGACGCGATCCGGTTGCGGCCGCACCCGTACGAGTTCGCGCTGTATTACGACATCTAGACGATTGCTACGTCGCTAGGCGGTGAACTTCACCGTGCGCGCGCGCTTGATGGCCGGGTTCTTGAGCAGCTCGGCCAGCACTTTGTCGTCGACGGGCTGATCGGTTTGGACCACCGCGACAGCTTCGACGCCCGCGCTTTTGCGGCCCAGAGAGAAGGTCGCGATATTGATGCCGTTCCTGCCGAACACGTCGCCGATGTAGCCGATCACGCCGGGTACATCTTCGTTTTGCGTGAACGTAAGATTGCCCGCCAGCGGCGCCTCGCAATAGATGCCGTCTACTTGGATCAGCCGCGGCTGGTCGAGCACCACCGCGCCTTCCACGGACGTCGTGCCGGTGTCGGTTTCAAGATCAAGCCGCACCGAGTCGATGTGCGCTGAACGCTGATCGTGACGCTCGGCGACCGTGAGGCCGCGGTCGGCCGCGATTTGCATGGCGTTCACTGAGTTCGCCTTGCGCGCCAGCGAACGGTGCAGCACGCCCGCGAGTCCGGCGTTGCGCACCAAGCAGAGTGTTGTACTCGGCGATCTTTCCGAAGTAGACCAATCGCACGCTCTGCGGATTTCCGGTGGAGACGTGCGACGCAAAGCTCCCGAGTCGCTCGGCGAGCTGGCTGTACGGCCCGAGCGCTTTGTATTGCTCGGGCGTGAGTGCGGGAAGATTGACGGCCTGCAGTGCGACGCCGTCGTTCAAATAGTCGACAATCTGTTGCGCCAATCGAAGGCCTACGGTTTCCTGCGCTTCTTCGGTGGAGCCGCCGATGTGCGGCGTCGCCACCAGCGTCTCCATCTTGAGCAGCGGGTCGTCAGGCGATGGCGGTTCCTTCTCGAACACGTCGAGTGCCGCGCCGCCAACTTTTCCGGAAGCCAGTGCCTCGCGGAGCGCCTCTTGATCGATCAGTTCGCCGCGCGCGCAATTCAAGATTCGCACGCCCGTCTTCATCTTGGCGAAGGCCTCGCGCGACAACATGCGATTGGATTCCGGCGTCAGCGCGGTGTGCAGCGTGATGTAGTCGCTTTCGGCGTAGAGCGTCGGCAAGTCCACTAGATCGACACCCACCGACTTGGCGGTCTGCGAGTTCACGTACGGGTCGTTGGCGATGATGCGCATCTCGAACGCGGTGGCGCGCTTCACCACTTCGCGGCCGATGCTGCCGAGGCCGACGATGCCGAGCGTCTTGCCGCGCAGCTCAGTACCGATGTACTTACGCTTTTCCCACTTGCCCGCCTTGGTGGAAGCGCTGGCGCTCGGAATCGAGCGAGCCATCGAGAGCATCAGCGCGATGGTGTGCTCGGCCACCGACACGGCGTTGCCGCCCGGCGTGTTCATGACCAGAATGCCGGCGGCGGTAGCGGCGGGCAGCTCGACGTTGTCCACGCCCACGCCCGCGCGGCCGATCACGCGCAGCTTGGGCGCCTTCGCCAGCACCGCGGCGTCGACGATCAGCGCGCTGCGAACGATGAGTGCGTCCGCGTCGGCCAAGTGCTGCTCATATTCTTTAGGATTCGAGACGATTATTTCCCAGCCTGACTGCGCACGAAGCAGGTTGACCCCACTCGCGGCGAGCGGCTCGGCGATCAGGATTCGCATGGTCAGGCGGTAACGGCTTCCTTTGCGAGGGCGACTTCGGCGTATGCGTTCTGCACCGCCGCGACTCCGGTTCCAAATTTCACCGGCACGCCGTGAGCGGCCAGGATAATTTCCAGCTCGGCGATCAGCGCGAAGACGTCCGCGAAGTCGAAATAGCCGAGATGCGCGATGCGGAAGATCTGGCCTTTCATCGAACCCTGCCCGTTGGCGATGATGGAGCCGAAGCGGTTGCGGTATTCCTTCACGATGACGCCGGAGTCCATGCCCTTGGGCGGGCACACCGAGGTCACGGCGGCTCCGGGCGATTGCGCCGCGAATAACTCCAGGCCGAGCGCGGTCACGGCGCTGCGCGTAGCAGCGGCCAGCATCTGAGCGTTCTGAACCAGCTTGTCCATGCCCAGCGACTTGACGTATTTCAGCGCTTCGGCGAGCGCCAGCAGCAGTGCCGTCGAAGGCGTCCAACTGGATTCGCCGTTGGCCGCGTTCTTCTTTTCCTTTTTCAGATTGAAGTAGTAGCGCGGCAGCTTCGATGTTTCGCCGAGCGCCCAGGCCTTGGGGCTGATGGACATGAACGCGAGGCCGGGCGGAATCATGAAGGCCTTCTGCGAACCGCCGATGACGACGTCGAGGCCCCAGCCGTCGATATCGAGCGGCATGGTGCCGAGGCCGGTGATGGCATCGACGATGAAGATGGCGTCGGTCTTCTGGATCGCTTGGCCCATGGCGCGAACGTCGTGAGCCGCGCCGGTCGATGTTTCCGAAGCCTGCACGAACACGCCGCGCGCGTTGGGGTTCGCCTTCAGAGCATCGGCGACGCGCTGCGCGCTGACCGATTTGCCATAGTCTTCCTGCAGCACGACGGCGTCGAGTCCGAACGCTTTCGCGATCTCGGCCCAGCGCTCGCCGAATTTTCCGGCGACGCAAACGATGACGCGGTCGCCGGGCGAAAACAGGTTGGAGACCGAGGCTTCCATGGCGCCGGTGCCAGAGGCCACCAGCGCGAGCACGTCATTGGAAGTGCCCATCACTTCCTTCAGGTCGGCGAGGACCGAGCGGTATATGTTGCGGAAGTCGTCGGTGCGGTGATGAATGTCCGATCCCATCATGGCGTGCAGAGCCTTGGGCAGCAGCGGCGTGGGACCGGGTGTCAGCAGTCGTTGTTTCTTGATATACATGGGAGGAACTCTTAGGATACCAAACAGCGATGCCACTACTCGATCGGATTCAGAGCGACATGGTCGCGGCCATGAAGGCCAAGGACGAAGCTCGGCTGGGCGCGATCCGGCTGGTGAAGGCGGCGCTCAAGAAGCACGAAGTGGACGCGATGAAGCCGCTCGACGAGCCGACCGAGATCCAGGTGCTGAATACGCTGATCAAGCAGCGGCGCGAAGCGGCCGACATGTTTCGCAAGGGCGGGCGCGAGGAACTGGCGGAGAAGGAGGAAGCCGAGCTGCGGCTGATTGAGTCGTACATGCCGGCTGCGCCGAGCGAAGCGGAGATTGAAGCGGCGATCGCGGCCGCGCTGGCCGAGACGGGCGTGACATCGGCCAAGCAGATGGGCGTGGTCATGAAGGCGGCGCAGGCCAAGCTGGCGGGCAAGCGGGTGGATGGGAAGGCGCTGAGCGAGAAAGTGCGGGCGAAGCTCAGCTAGGCTTCCAGATAGGACCCTCCGGGCGTTCGGGACCCCGCTTCTGGAACTAGCCGAGGTCCACGTCCGCGCATCGGACGTTATACGTCCTAGGAGACCTTCAGTGCTGAGAGTTCTCGCTCTAATTCGGCTGCCGGCCACAACAGTCCCCGTTGTTGTATTCTGTTTCTCGACCACGAGATGGAGCCTGCATGCGCCAAGCAGCCGCTTTAACTGATGATGTCCGCTACGCCGTTCGCAACTTGAGCCGCGACCCGTTCCTCGCTTTGGCCGCCACGCTAACGCTCGCTATTTGCATTGGCGCGAACACCACCGTTTTCAGCGTCGCCAATTCCATCCTCATTCGCCCGCTCCCTTATCCACAGGCCGATCGGATCGACTGGATCAGCGACCGTACCGGACCTGCACAGCAAGACGTCGGCGCGGCGCCCGAATACTTCATGCTGCGAGAGCAGAACCGCATCTTCGAAGAGGTTGGCGCATTCGACCCGACCATCGTCAACTGGACCGGAGTGGAGCGGCCTGAGCAATTGGACGCCGGGGGCGTGTCACCGTCGTTCTTTCGAGTCATGGGCGTCCAGCCGATGTTGGGCCGCTATTTCAGTCCGGACGAAGAGGGCCCGAAATCGCCGGCGGTTGTGGTCTTGAGCTATGCCTTCTGGCGCAACCGGTTCGCGAGCGATCCGCGCATTGTCGGAAAGAGAATCGCACTCGACCGCCTGCCCCACACCATGATCGGCGTGATGCCGCAAGGTTTCGACTTCCCCTATGGGTCCCAGATGTGGGTGCCCAACACCTTGCTCGACAAAGCCGAGCAAAGCTTTCCCATCGCGCCGAACAAACCCATTTTGATCGTTTCGATGGTGGGACGGCTCAAGCCCGCTGTAACGTCCGTCGAAGCTGCCACCGAGATGAAGCGCCTTACATTCGCAGCTAGAGCCGCTTACCCTGAGCAATTTCGGAATCGCGGTTTCCGCCAAGACCTGAACATCTCCGCCGCTCCGCTGCAAGATCAGCTTACCGGACCAGTGCGTGCTGCGCTGCTGGTGCTCACGGGGGCGGTCGGTCTGGTTCTCCTGATCGCCTGCGCCAATATTGCGAACTTGCTGCTGGCTCGAGCGAGCAGTCGACGTCGCGAATTGGCGGTTCGGTTAGCTCTCGGATCAGGACGCGCGCGCATCATCCGCCAGATGTTGACCGAGAGCGCGGTGCTCGCTGTCCCCGGCGGCCTGGCCGGAATCGGACTTGCTTGGCTCGCAGTTCGCGCACTCGATGCTACCAAGCCCGCTATCCTGGTTCGCTATCCCCCGATTTCAATGGACTGGCGTGTGCTCGTCTTCACAGTTGCCCTGACGCTCTCGACCAGCATGATTTTCGGAGTCATCCCCGCCCTGTCCGCAGCGAGAATTCATATCCAGGAAGCGCTGAAATCCGCGAGCCTCACGTACAGCGCGGGGCGTGGAGCCGCACGCTTGCGGAAAATCTTGGTTGTAGGGGAATTGGCGGTTTCGCTCGTCTTACTGATCGGTGCCGGTCTTCTCGCGCGCAGCTTTCAGCACCTGGCGCACACCGAGCTTGGCTTTAGGTCCGATCATCTTCTGACCTTTCGTGTCAACCCGGTTGCCATATTATCCTCCGCTCGCGACTATCGCCCCTTCTATTCGGATATCCTCGACCGCGTGCAACACCTGCCGATGGTCCGCTCCGCCGCGATCGCTCAAGAGATCCCTCTGAGTCCTAACGAATTGACGAGCGACGGGGCGATTCGCGTCATCGGACGCCCTCTGATACCCATGCCGGCGCGCCCGCGATTTAACGATAGCCACGTCAGCCCCGAGTTCTTCCACACTCTCGGCATGACGCTCAGAAGCGGTCGCATTTTCGACGCTCACGATTTCATCGGAACAAAGACCGCCGGCAGACCCGATCTCTTTCACAGGGAACCGGTGGTGATAAACGAAGCTTTCGTCCATCGAGTTTTTCCCAACGAGGATCCGCTCGACCGGCAGCTTGGATTTGGCCCAGACGAAATGAACATCCGATGGACAATCGTCGGAGTAGTGAGCAACATCCGCAGCACATCGTTGGGGGCGGATCCGCTGGCGACCATCTATCGCTGCGCCTGCGCTTCCATCTGGCGCGCCGGATTCCTGGTTCGCACCAGCGGCGATCCATTGGCTGCAGTTCGAGCTATCGAGCAACAGGTCCGTGCAGTCGATCGCGATCAACCGATCTCCGACGTCAAGACCATGGATCAACTGAGGGACGCGGGCTCGCGCCCGAACGATTCCAGCTCATGCTCATCGGGAGCTTCGCCGTCATTGCCATCATTCTTGCCGCGGCTGGGGTCTACGGGACCATGTCGTACTTGATCGCGCGACGCACTCGTGAAATCGGCATCCGCATGGCGCTTGGCGCGCGGCCCGCGGATGTACTGCGCATGGTCTTTGGCGAGACCACGATCCTGATTATGTTAGCGATCGCCGCAGGTCTCGGCGGTTCATGGGCGCTCACGCGCTACATCCGATCCATGCTGTACGGGGTAGGTGAACTGGACCCTGCCACCTTTGCACTCACTTCATGCCTGCTCGCCGGGATCGTACTCATTGCTTCTGTAGGGCCCCTGTTGCGTGCTGTCAACATCGATCCGATGTTGGCGTTGCGCGAAGAATAATCCATTCGCTACGCAACACGAACGTTCCTTCAGAAGCACGCGCCACTCGTAAGTTCCTGTGACATGAGTCTTAGGCTTACTCGAAATCCGGTTAAGGATAGTTTGATCCCACCTGAGCGATTTGTCGCCGTTGCGTGGAACCGCCCGCTCTCTTCGAACGACTATGAGCGTTTGATCCGCGCACGAGTTGCAATTGAAAGGAGGGACCGAAGGGCGTCGTTCACCGATCTTGAGTCAGGAAATGCCCGGGTCAACTCCGGCTCAATGAGGACTACATTGGTGCCGGCTCGATAGCGGTCCACGTACTTGCCGCGAACGCCGCCGGAAAAATCGTACTCCGGCCTCATCTCAACAGTCGACCGCCTAGAGCGCGGCATCTTCGTATTTCCGCTTTTCATTCTTTGTCGCAACACGAGCGCTGATCAATCGCGTCCGCTCTCCTCTTATAGTATGAACCACTACCAGCAGCCTTCGCTTGTTGGATATGCCGATGATGATGAAACGCTCCTCATCGGCGCCGTAGTCCGGGTCTGAGATCGTAGTCGAAAGCGGATCACCGAACACCATGCTTGCCTCCGCAAATGAAACCCGATGTTTGCGGCGATTCAAGAACTCCTTCTTGGGATTCCACTCAAAAGCCAGCCCTTCCATGCTTCTTGAGCTTAACGAATCGCGGAGAACATGGAATGGCGGCTCCAAGTAACTCATAGTCGCCGAACCGTACATAGTTGTCGGGCGACGTAATCGTTGGTCTGGTCACAACACAGCCCCCGAAGGAATTGGCTCCGACCGATTGTGAACTGCGCGACTGGCAACAGGCGGGACTTCATCAGGTTGTTCCCCGTTACGCTGTTGCAGCGTGAGGTGCGCCTGATCGGGCGGCTTTCTGAATCCGATTGGACTTCGGTTCGCGCATGCTTCAAGGCGGGTTTCGGCACCGACTGATCTGCCTCCAATACGCTCTTTCGGTACGCCATTTACCGTATTGTTGTGGCGAGCGAAGTGTGCTGTCGCTCCGGATCACTTCAACCGATCCTGAATATGATCCTTGATCCAGTGCGCGTCCCACCATTCCACCGGATTCACCTGCACGCCGTCGATCTGCATCGAGTAGTGCAGATGATCGCCGCCGGCCAGCCCGGTCGACCCGCTCTTGCCCATCACCTGGCCGCGCTTCACCGTGTCGCCTTCCTTCACCGCGATCTCGCTCAGGTGTCCGTAGATCGACTGCAGTCCGTAGCCGTGATCCACCACGATGCAGTTGCCGTAAATGCCGAGCGGCGCGGCCCACACCACCTTGCCGTCGTTCGCCGCCTCCACCGGCGTGTGCGCCGTCACCGCCAGGTCGAAGCCCAGGTGCACCTGCTGATCCACCTTCTTGCCTTTGTAGATGTAGCTGCGGACGTCGGCGAATTCCGACTCCACCTGCGAATTGGCGAGTTGCAGGAACGGCTCGGTCCACAGAAATTTGTCCGTCGGTCTTGAAGCGCAGATCGGCGAGCGTCTGGTTGTTGGCGCGGCGCATTTCGCCGTTGATCTTGAGAAAGCGCGACAGCAGATCGCCCGAGCCGTTCGGATCGATCTGGTTCACTACCTTGTCGAGGAACTTGTCGTCGATGGCGAGGTCGCGCATGCGGAATTTCTTGGGGAAAATCTTGAACCAGAAGCTGCGCCGTGGCTTCGGTCGCCCGCCGAGTTCTTCGCGTAGACCTACGGGAGCAGTGTCGGCCGGCGTGTCCCATGGAAACGCGAAGAGCGCGAGACGCTGGCCGTTGCCGCCGGGCGCCGGAAAACTGCGGAACGTGTCCTTGCCGACGCGCACGCCCGCTTCGGCTCCACAGCCCCGACGGCGTCAGCAGCGCCATCTCCGAGCCGCCTTGATTGATGTAGTGCTGGAATCCGTCGGCCGTGACCGACGGCGGGCGCAGGACCACCTCCACGTCGGCGGAGATCGTATCGGTGGCCGCGCGCAGATCGTTGGACTGCGCCGTCACCACCAGCCGCGCCTTGCCCTTCCTTGAGGCCAGGCACCTGCTTGCTTGCCGGCGCGTGAAATGAAAATCCTCAGGAGCACGATGCGCGCGCCAGAACGTCAGGCGGTTGGCCGGCATTGTTGGTTTCGGCCAGCGTGGTCGCTCACACCGTTTTGCTCGATGGAGGCGGTGATGCGCCGCAGCCCGTGCGGATTTTCGATCTGAACCGTAACCGGCGTGGAGGCCCCGATCGCTTTGGGCGGCGATCAGCGCCAGCGTGCTGTGCGCGGAGGCGTACATCAGAAGACCGGCGGGCAGGCCGATCAGCGATCAACGACCAGAAGAAGGACAAGGACTAAGAACTTGGCCATCTCTGTTCGGATCATAACAAGGATCGCTCAGTCGAGCTAACATTCAATCGTGTTGCTCCGGCTTGCTCCTGGCCGCCTCGCTTGCGCTCGCGCTCCGAGGCCGACGACCACTGGATCGCCCTGCGGTCCGGGCCGTTTGAGGTTTATACAAGCGGCGGCGATCGAGCGGCGCGCGAAAAGCTGATGTACCTGGAACAGTTTCGCGAGACGCTGCGCGTCATCACCGGAAAAGAGGACATGCGGCTGGTCTGGCCGGTGCGCGTGCTGGTTTTCAAGAACGCGCAGGAGATGCCGGCCGCCAGCGGCCACTTCGCTGTTGGGACGCGACGCGCGCATGGAGGCTGTGGCCGAATCGGCGCCGTTTTCACGAGACAGCCTGAAAGAGCTGGCGCGCGATCCTGCTTTACGAAAACACCAACCGGCTGCCGCAGCCGGTCGAAGAAGGCCTGATCGAACTGATGTCGACGCTCGAAGTGGACGGAACGCGCAGTCACGCTGGGCGCGCCGGTGCCCGAGGCGGAGCGGTCGCACGGCTGGGCGCTGATGCAACTGGTGACGGTGAATCCGAACTACAGCGGGCGCAGCCGCGTCATGATTTCGAACCTGGAGCAGAGCGGCGACTTCGAAGCCGCCTGCAAGAACGCGTTCGAGAAGACCGCGCGCGCAGATGAATCAAGGAGGCCGACGCGTATCTGAAGGCGGGTAACTTCGCCACCGGACCGGTTTCCGGCCGCGCCATCAGCATGACGCGAGATTTCAAGACCGTTGCAGCTCGATCCGGACGCGGGCGAATTGGCGCTGGCGGACCTGGCGCTGGCCAACGGATCGGCGCAGAGCCGAGGCAAGCGTACACAAAAGCTGCACGGCGCGCCGGCGGCCGAAGGTCTGGGCCTGCTGGCGCTGAAGCAGCACAAGGACAACGAAGCGCGTGCGATTGTTCGAAAGCGCCATCGCCTCGCAGCAGCGAGAGCGCGCGGGCGTGGCTCGAGGCCGGCGCGGCTGGATCCGGATGCGGCCAAAGCTCGCGCCGATTTGAAGAAGGCCAGCGAGCTGAATCCGCGCTGGGCCGAGCCGCTATTTCAGCTGGGCGGAACTGGACAAGAACGTCCCCGAGCAGCGCGCCGCGGACCTCAAGAAAGCCGCCAGCCTGGATGCGCGCAACATCGATATTGGCAGGCGCTGGCGCGAACCGAGATCGGCCGCGAAGAATTTCCCCGAGGCGCAGAAGGCCTGGGCGCGGCGCCGAGCGAGCCGCCGCCAACGACGAGGAGCGCGCGCGCATCCATCAAGTGCGGCTGCAAGTGGAACGCGAGCGCGCCGATTACGAAGCCGCCGAGCGCAAACGCGTCGATGACGAACGCGAGCAGGACATCCAGCGCGTCAAGGCGCAGAGCGACGCCGCCATTCATGCCGCCGAGGAGGAAGCCCGGAAGAAACTGAATCCCGACGGCGCGGCGCCGCCCAAGAACGCCGTCTGGATGGATCAGTTGAACGGCAACGCCAAGGTCGACGGCGTGTTCGAACGGCTGGACTGCCTGGGCAGCGAGGCGCGCATGGTGATCAAGACCGCCGACGGCAAGACCGTGCAGTTGCTGATCCACGATCCGCGGCCAGATCGTTCTCGCAGGCGGCGGCGAAAAGACTTTCGGCTGCGGCGTGCAGCGCGGCGCGCGCCGCGTCCACGTCGAGTACAACGCCAAGGCAGACGCAAAACTGAAAACCATCGGCGACGTGACCACCATCGAGTTCCGTTGAGGCCCAGCTTGAGATCCGCGCTCAAGCAATTCCTATTTCGCATTCTCGGCAAAGATCCTGAAGCGATCGTGGTGTCGTTCGCGACGGGCGATCCGCGAGCTCGCCGAGCAAATGTTCGCCGAGATCCAGCGGCTCGAGCCGGAACGCCAACATGTGCTGGTTACGTCCGGAAGAATTTCGGCGCCGGCATCAACACTTGACGATTTACCGCCGGCTCCGCCAGCGGTTCCGCGCGAATCGAATCGGTCTTGCGCCGGTGCTGCTCGGCGATCCGCGGTATCGCGCGCTGCGGCGCGCGGCGTTTCTGCTCGCGCCGCGCAAGATCCTCGCGTACAACCAGCGGCTGGAGCGGCATCACCTGCGCTTAGAACCTGGATCGCGTCGTGGCTGTTCCTGCGCGGCGTTCCGCTGGACCGGATCTTTCTTCGTCCGAAATGGCTGGTGCCGTGGAAGCGCGACCGGTCCGTCTATCCGACCGAAGTTCAGGAGATCGAAGGCCGGCCGCTGTCGCCGCGGCGCCGGCGCATCGCAGTAGTGAGTCCCGTACTTCCCGTATCCGCTCTCGCACGGCGGCGCGGTGCGGATTTTCTATCTGCTGCGCGAGATGGCCGAGGAGTTCGACATTTTTCTCTTCGCCTTCCTCGATCAGGAAACGCCCGACAGATTTCGGGCCGGTGCTGGAGCATTGCGCGCGCTTGATCCTGGTGCGCAAAGCGCGCTACCGGGAGCCGCGCTGGTCCACGCGACGAGCCGCCCGAGGTACATGAATTCCGTTCGCCCGCGATGCTGGCCGCGCTCGAGCGCGTCCGGCGCGAGTTCAAGATCGAAGCTGTCCAGGTGGAGTACACCATGCTCGCGCCCTATGCCGGCGACGTTCTGGTGGAACACGACGTCACGTTTGATTTGTACCGGCAAGTCCGCGCAGCGTCTCGCACGCTCGCGCTCGGCTGGGACTACTGGCGCTGGCGGCGCTTCGAGACTGAAATGGATCGCCCGCTACCGCAAGGTAGTGGTGATGTCGGAGCGCGACGCGGCCCTGCTCGACCGGCCGAACGTCACCGTGATCCCCAACGGCGTGGACCTCGCGCGATTCCGCCCCGAGATCGAGCGGCCCGGCTCGCGGCTGCTGTTCATCGGCTCGTTCCGGCATTTTCCGAACATCGTCGCGTACCGTTTCCTGATGGAGCAGGTATGGCCGATCCTGCGGGCGCGCGTTCGCCGAGACGTCGAACTGACCGTGGTCGCCGGGCCGGACCCGCTGCTGTATTGGCGCGAGCACACCGGCCTCGCTCGAAATTCCGACCGACGAGCGCGTCCGGCTGCTTGAATTCGTCGCCGACGTCCAGCCGCTTATACGTCGAAGCGAACCTGGTGCTGGTTCCGACGCTGGTTTCGGCCGGCACCAATCTCAAAGTGCTGGAAGCGCTGGCCATGCAGCGCGCCGTTGTCTCCACCACCAGCGGCTGCGCGGGACTCGGCCTGGATCACGCCGTCAACGTCTGGATCGCGGACTCCGCCGAAGATTTCGCGAAGGGAGTCGAGACGCTGCTCGCGAACCACGACTTGCGCGAGCGAATCGCCACGCGAGGACGCGAGCACGCCGAGCGGAACTTCGACTGGAAGACGATCGGAGCGCGGCAGCGCGCCATGCTGGCGAGCATTGCTGCCGCCGCGCGTCCAGATCCGGGAGGCACAGGCGGACGACATTGCCGGCGATGGCCGCCATCCAAGCGACCGCGCCCGAAGCGTCGCAATGGCAGCCGGGCGACTACCTCGCGTTCGATTGCCAGGTGGCGCTGCTGGACGGCGCGCATCGCGGGTTTCATCGTTTCCCGCCGCGTCGCCGATCGGCGAGCGCGAGATCCTCAACGTGGTCGTGCGATCCGGCTCACCGCCGGCTTCGACATCGCCACCGAATTGCTTCGCGGGCGTGATGAAGCGCTGGCCCGGCGTGCACTTCCTGGAGGTGCGGGAGTCCAACACCGCCGCGCTCCGGCTCTACGAACAACTGGGATTCGAAATCTGCAGGCACCCGGCCGGGCTACTACGAGAATCCACCCGAAACGGGGATTGTCATGAGAGATTTTTTCATGATACTGTCACAAGTGCGGGGGGCCGTCGGTGACCCTTCGCAAGACGAATGCTAGCCTTCAATCACCCCACCGAGCAAGTCAATCCTACCGACTCGGCGTGGCAAGCTCACAAAGGAGACAGAACCCTGATGGAGAACACGCAGGACGAATTGAAAGCGCACCTGATGAAGACGGACGAAGAATTCCGCCGTCTGGCCGAGCAGCACGCGCAGTTTCACCAGCAGCTCGAGGCTTTGGAAGCCAAGCCGCACCTCACTCCGGAAGAAGAGCTGGAAGAGCATCGGCTGAAAAAGTTGAAACTTCGTTTGAAAGACCAGATGAACGCGATCATCAGCCGCATCGGGCGCAGAACGTCGCCTGACATCCGGTGCGCATAGCGCAGAGAAGTACGAGACCCGGCCTGGTACGCAGGCCGGGTTTTTCATTTTGTAGCGCGAGAGTTCGCGACTTTAGCGGCTGCTCAGAAAGTCGCGCATTCGTTCGATAGCCGCCATCAGGTTTTCATTCGAATTCGCGATGCTGAAACGCAGGTAGCCCTCGCCGTAGGCCCCGAACGCGGTCCCGCTCAGGCATGCGACACCCGCGCGATCGAGCAGTCCGTCGAAGAGATCACCCGAGCTGAGGCCCGTGCCGGTGATGTTGGGGAAGGCGTAGAATGCCCCGCCCGGAAGCGCGCAGCGGAATCCCGGCAGCGTGTTCAGTCCCGCGCAGAAGGCGTCGCGGCGCCGGCGAAATTCGGCGACCATCGCATCCACCGCGTCCTGCGGGCCGTTCAAGGCCGCGATTCCGGCGCGCTGCGTGAAGCTGGCGGTGCACGAGTTCGAATTCACCATCAACTTGTTGACGGCTTCCACCAGCCACTCGGGCATTACGCCGTAACCCATGCGCCAACCGGTCATGGCGTAGGTCTTCGAGAAGCCGTCGAGGATGATGGTCTTCTCCAGCATGCCGGGAATCGAAGCAATCGAGAGCGGCGGCTCGCCGAAATAAATGCGCGAGTAGATTTCGTCGGCCAGCACGATCAGATCGCGATCGCGCACCATTTCGGCGATGGCCCGAATGTCGCCGGCGGGAATCACGCCGCCGGTTGGATTGTGCGGCGAGTTCAGAATCAGCAGCTTGGTTTTCGCCGACAGGCTGTCGCGCAAGCGGTCGAGATCGAACGAGAAGCCGCGCTCTTCCACCAGCGGGATCGGCACCGGCTTCGCGCCCAGAAAATTGATCATCGACTCGTAGATCGGGAAACCTGGATTCGGATAGATCACCTCGTCGCCCGGCTCGATCAGCGCGAGCATCGGGAAAAAGATGATCGGCTTGCCGCCCGGGACCACCGAGATGTTCTGCGGACCGACGCGAATTCCGCGCGTCGCCGAGATATGCGCGGCGATCGCTTCGCGCAGTTCCGGCAGGCCCTGCGGCGGACCATAGTGCGTCCAGCCTTCGTCGAGCGCTTGCTTGGCGGCGTCGACGATGTGGCGCGGCGTGGCGAAGTCCGGCTCGCCGATCTCGAGATGAATGATGTCGCGGCCTTGCGCTTCGAGCGCGCGGGCGCGCACCAGGACGTTGAAGGCGCCTTCGACGCCCAGCTGGTTCATGCGCGCGGCGAGTTTCATCGGGGAAACGGGTGGCGGGCCGGCGTCATGCGGTCTTTCGGAAAAACGGAACGTTGTTGCGAAACTCGAGCGAACGCGACGTGGTCGCCGATCTGCGCGCGGTCGCCCGCGATGCGTCCGGTCAGGCGGCGGCCGCTGTCGAGCTGGATGATCGCAAGCTGATATGGCACGTCGTTGACGTAGGCCTCGGGCGGCGAGAACACCACCGTTTCGGTGTAGACGGTGCCGGATCCCGGATTCGTCATGCCGCCCCCAGGATGGTGACCACGCTGGTGGCGCCCGAGCCGCCGAGGTTCTGCGCCAGGCCGAGCTGGTTGCGCGCCACCTGCCGCTCGCCCGCTTCGCCGCGAATCTGTTGCGCGACGTCGCAGATCTGGCCGACGCCGGTGGCGCCCACCGGATGCCCTTTCGATTTCAAGCCGCCGCTGGTGTTCACCGGCAGCTCGCCCTGGATGCAGGTCTTGCCGGCCAGCGAGTACGGTCCGCCCTCGCCTTTCTCGACGAAGCCCAGATCCTCGATGGCGATGATCTCAGCGATGGTGAAACAGTCGTGCACTTCGGCGAACTGGATGTCGGACGGCTGGACGCCCGCCATCTTGTAAGCCTTCGCGGCCGACGTCTTCACCGCGCGCAATGTGGTGATGTCGTCCTTTTCGTCGAGCGCCACATTGTCGGAGGCCTGCGCGATCCCGAGCACGCGAACCGGCTTGCTGGTGAATTCCGATGCGCGTTCGAGCGGCGCGATCACCACCGCAGCAGCGCCGTCGCTGATCAGCGAACAATCGTACACCGTGAGCGGCTCGGCGATCGGCTTGCCATTCAGCGCCTGTTCCATGGTGATGACCTTGCGCATGTGCGCCAGCGGATTCTTGGCGCCGTTCGCATGGTTCTTCACAGCGACGGCGGCCATGTGCTCGCGCGTGGTGCCGTATTGATACATGTGGCGGCGCGCGATCATGGCGAACAATGCCGGAAATGTCGCACCGGCCTTCACTTCGCCGCACAGGTCGCCCGCGCCGGCCAGAATCTCCGTCACCTTCGGCGTGGTCTGCGACGTCATCTTCTCGACACCTGAGACCAGCACGAGATCGTAAATTCCCGCGGCCACCGCCGATACAGCGTGGAAGAACGCCGCGCCGCTGGACGCACAGGCATCTTCAAAACGCGTGGCGGGAACGCCGACGATTCCCATAGCAGCGGACACGTACGGCGCCAGGTGATTCTGCCCGACGAAGGACGGCCCGGCGAAATTCCCGAGATAGAACGCTTCCATCTGCGACGGCTGGACGTTGCGCGTCCGCAAGCGCCTTCTCGCCGGCCTCGACCGCGAGCGAACGCAGATCGCGATCCGGGAACGCGCCAAAAGCGGTCTTACCGATTCCGATAACGGCAACTGGTCTCATATGTTTTCAGGATAGCGTGCCGGGCGTGGGACGATAGCGCTCTCGGATCTAACCAAGCACGACCCATCGCGCCCCGCGCCCCTTGCCGATCAGGCGAACTCTGGCGGCCCGTTTCAGTTCGGCCAGGACTTTCTTGATGAGCTGCGGGCTGGCCGCCGGCACTTGCGAGGAAAGCTCGGCGAGCGTGAATTCTTCGACTTGCGCCAACACCGCACGCCTGACAAGATCGCTCTTGGCAGCAAGCGAAGGAGCTGATTCGACTTGCATTTCGAATTCCCTATATGCGGAACGGATCAGGCTCAGCAGGTAATTCCACCAGGGCAAAATCTCGTTCTTTCCTTCGTGCCAGCCGCGTGAACATTCGGCGAGGACTCGATAGTACTCTTCGCGCCGCTCCTCCACCATTCGCTCCAAACTGACATAACGCGATACTTGAAATCCGTGCGACAGCAGCAATAGCGTGGTCGCGAGCCGCGCGACCCGCCCGTTTCCATCGCGGAAGGGGTGGATACACAACAGATCGAAGACGAAGGTCGCCACGAGTAACAAAGGCGGTATTCGGGATTCCTCGATCGCGTCCTGGTACTTGCGACAGAGTGTCTCCATGGCCCTCGGCGTAGCTTTGGCTGAAGTAGGAACGAAACGCACCTTCCGCTCGCCGGATGGAAGGATCTCGATGATCTCGTTGTCTCGTTTTTTCCATTCGCCCGCGTCCGCTGTAGTACCGCCCTGCGCAAAGCCGTGGAGCTTTCTAAAAAGGCCGGGGGTGACGGGAACCCCGCGCTTGCGCGAGAATATCCACTCCAGAGCGCGCCGATAGCCCGCTAGCTCTTCCTCGGACCGGTCCCGCGGCTTAGCATGCCCCATCACAATGGGCCGAAGTCGTGCGTGCGGAACGGTGACGCCTTCGATGCGGTTCGAGGATTCCACACTCTGAATGATGGCCTGCTCCCGCAACGCTCGCAATACTTCCGGCCGTTGCCGCATCCAGAGCTCCTGTTTGCCCTTGGCTTCCATGCAGGCGGCAAGAAGCCAGGTTGTTCCAAGCGGGATCGCTACTTCGCGCAGCTTGGAAGGTTCGAGAGTCACGTTTCAGAAAACTCCAAAGTGTAGCTTAATAATAGCCGATTGTATCCGATAGTAGCCGATTAACCATCAGTGGCCTGGGCCACCCTGCATCCTGGCCGCACATGGAGAGCGCACTAGCGGCGACGGCCGCCGAGTTCATCGCCGACGAACGAAACTATACTGACGCTGCGAGCGCGGCGCAGATCAGCGAAGTAGTCGAATAAAGAATCCGCTTATGGCTCGAGCGCCAGTGTCGCGTTCCCGGCCGACCCGCTGTAAATCAACTCCAGCGAGCGGATGCCGTCGCGCTTGCCCCGGTATTCGAAGAAAATCAGACCGGCCTGCGGCAGCGGGCGATCGCCTTCCAACAGCGAGGCCCGTTGAACGCGCTGTTCCATGGCGCGCCTCAATTCGATGGGCATGTGCGGCGGCGCCGCGGGCGCGTCCTGATTGTCTCCGCCACCACCGCCGATGCTGGTCTTCGATTTGGTTTCTTTCTTGGTCGGCCCCCATTCGGGGTCCTTCAGCGACTTGAACACCAGCACGTAAGACTGCGCTGGCGAGGGCGTCTTCTTGCCATTGACACGTAGCGAAAAATCGCCGGTCGACAGCTTCGCGCTCGCGTTGGGCGCGCCGAACAATCCCACCTCAACCACCACGTACTCTTCCGCCGTGTAGATGGCATCGGGCGTCGGCACGGAATGCCCCATGAACTCGGCGCCGATATTGATGGCGCCTGCTTTGGCGTGCGCCTGGTAGTCGGCCGCCGAGACTCTCGGTGGCAATCCGGTGGATTCGCTCGCTGGGGCTTCTGGCGCGGGGGGCTGCCCGAAAAGTGCGCTGGCCAGCAGGGTCGCCGCCAGGCATGCGGTTCTGGATACGGAGCAGAGTCGCATTCATTTCAAACTAGCACAGGTGAGTCCGGCAGTACGATGGCTCGGGCCGCTCATGCGAGAATGACTTTCGACATGACAGGCGCAGTGCTCTGGGACCTGGACGGGACGCTGGTGGACTCGGAAGAGTATCACTGGCTGGCGTGGCGCGAAACCATGGACGCCGAGGGTCTGCCCGTCACTCGCGAGCAGTTCCTCGCCACGTTCGGACTACGCAACGATGAGATCCTGCCGCGCTGGCTGGGCGCGTCGGCGACGCAGGATCGCATCCAGCACGTCGCCGCATCGAAAGAATCGCTCTACCGGAAGCTGATTCGCGAGGGCGGCCTCGCTCCCCTGCCCGGCGCTGCTGAATGGATTCGACGCCTCCAGCCCGAAGGCTGGCGTCAGGCCATCGCGTCGTCGGCGCCGCGAGAGAACGTGGATGTCGTACTGGATGCCCTGGAACTCGCGGCTTGCTTCCAAGCGGTGGTCACCGGCCGAGGACGTCACCGCCGGCAAACCGGACCCGCAAGTTTTCCTCACCGCGGCTTCCCGGCTGGACTGCCCGGCCGGCGCGTGTATCGTCGTCGAAGACGCCGCCATGGGCATCGAGGCTGCCCGCCGAGCCGGCATGCGGTCGATCGGCGTGAACCGGAAAGTGCGCCTGGATGCCGACGTCGCCGTCTCGTCGCTACTCGATCTTGCCGCCGGATGCCTTCTCGAGCTCTGCTCGCCGGCCAGATCCCGTTGAATCGGGGCGACACCTCGCTACAATGGAAACCTCTATACAATTGAGAAGAGAGAGTCGATAGTACCTCGTGCCCCTAAATACCTTGCACGTTTTTGAGGTTTTTACGTCAGCCTCTAATAGGCATGACTGCGGCAGTACGCACGTTTGAGGAATTGATGAGCGACCGGAGCGGCGCGCCTGAACTCCAAACCAGCCAGCTGGCTGCACAGGAACTCCAGAATCGCTTCATTTCAGACAACTTACGCCGGATCTTCCTGCTCATCTACCGGATCGTTGGCAACGTCGCCGACGCCCAGGACCTGACCCAGGAAGCCTTCATCAAGGCCCTGCAGCGCCAGGATCAGCTCAAAGACACGGAGAAGGCAGCGCACTGGCTGTCGCGCATCGCCAGCAACACCGCCATCGATTTCCTGCGGCGCAACGGCAAGGTCAACTTCTGCGAAATCGACAGCCTGATCGAGCCGCTGAGCGAGCCTTCCGAGAGTCCCGAGCAGGCCGTGCTGCGCAGCGAGCATCGCGCCTATCTGGAAGAAGGACTGACGGTGCTGACCGAGCGGGAACGCACTGCCCTGCTGCTGCGCGACGTCGAGGGTCTGCCGGCTGACGAAGTGGCCGAGCAGATGAATTGCTCCAAGGCCACCGTGCGGTCGCACATCGCCAATGCGCGCATCAAGTTTCGCCGCTACGTCGAGCGCAGCCGGCGGACCTCCGGAAGGAAGCTGTCATGAGGCACCCCAGCGAAGTTCAACTGGCGTTGTTTGCCGGCGGCGACTCTGGGACTGTGGCAGCGCTGGAGCGTGGGCCGGCATGTGGCGCGCTGCGCGAATTGCCAAGGCGAAATCGCGAGCCTGCGTGCGGGCGCGGAACAATTGCATGGCGCTCACCGCCGAGTTGCCGAAGGATCTGAACTGGAACCGCCTGGCGCAGGAAATGACCGGGAACATCCGGGTCGGACTGGCGGCCGGCGAAGCGATTGCGCGCTTTGATCGGCCGGCTGGAGCGCGTCCGTTGCGCTTGGGTTGGAATGCCGCACTGGTTTTAGGCTGCGCCACGGCTGTGTTCGCGGCGGCCTTCTGGATGAGCTTGCCGAAGCAGCAAGCCGAGCACCTGGCCAACGCGCTGGGACGCATTCGCACAGAGCGTCTCGGCAAGCTGGTGGACTCCCACGCGCCGGCGGCCTCGCACGAAGTGGTGCTGGAAGCTTCGGCTTCGAGCGCTGCAGGTGAAAGAGAACGGCGGCGCGATGTCTCTGCTGCACCCGCACTCGGACGGCGTGACGGTTTCGATCAGCATGCATGGCTCAGCGGCGGTTCGTTATGTGGACGCCGACACGGGCCAGGTAACCACGAACAAGGTGTACTATGCCGAGCAGTAACCATCGGCTGCTTCCGGCGCTGTTAACCGGAGCGATGCTCTGCGCGCTATCCGCGCGCGGGGCCAGCATCAACATCGATTTTCCGAAGGATTCGCCCGTGGTACTGCTCTCGGCCGACCAAGGCGACGATTCGCGCGAGACGGCGCGCGGCGGCGGCATGCTGCTGGATCTGCACGCGGCGCTCTCGCTGAAGAACGCAACGCAGCGCCGGATTCGCGGAGTCACGCTGGTAGTCACCGCGCAGGATGTCACGCCTGGCGGAAAAGGTTCGGTCACTGTCACCAGCCTGGACGTCGGACCCAACGAGACTTTTCCCGTGCGCATCGATCTGCGGCTGCTGCGGCCGCTGCAAGCCTCCAGCAATACGCCGGTTCGCATCGGCCTGGACGGCGTGCTGTTCGACGATCTGGGTTTCTACGGTCCGGACCAGTTGAGTTCGCGCCGCACCATGGCGCTGGCGGAGTTCGAAGCCCGCCGCGACCGCAAGTATTTCAAGTCGCTGCTGGCCGAAGGCGGCACGAAACGACTGCAACAGGAGGTGATCGACAGCCTGGCGCACCAGGCGGATCGCCCGAGCCTGGACGTACAGGTGTTGCGCAGCGGGCGCGCCACCAATCTGGAACCCGAGAAGCAGTTGCAGTTTGCGTTCCTGCACATTCCCGATTCACCCGTCGAACCGATGGAAGGCATGGCGCGCATTGCCGGCAACGAAGCGCGCGCGCCGCGCCTGGAAGTAAAGAACCGTTCGGACCGCGCCATCCGCTATCTGGAGATGGGCTGGATTCTGCACGATCGCACGGGCCGCGAATTTCTGGCCGGATCGGTACCGGCGGAATTGAACCTGGCGCCGGGACAGTCGAGCAAGATTCTGGAAAGCGCGACGCTGAAGTTTCCGCAGCGCGGCTCGCAGCCACTGGCCATCGAGTCCATGACCGGTTTCATTTCGAGCGTGGAGTTTTCCGACGGCGGCATGTGGATTCCGACGCGTGCCGATCTAGGCGCTCCGGAATTGCGCCGCGTTGTGGCGCCTTCGGCCGAAGAGCAGCGGCTGGTGCAGATTTATCGCAAGAAGGGGCTGCAAGCTCTGGTCGCGGAACTGAACCGGTTCTGAAGGCCGCGCATGGGCTGCTCGCCCCGACCCAGAGTTGCACTATCCTGAATAGCATGACAAAGCTGTTCCTTGTCAGCTTAGCGGCAGTCAGCCTGGGCACGCTCACTCCGGCTTCCGCTCAACAGACCGATCCGTCCAACAAACCGCACGTTTTTCTCGAGAACAGATCGAAGCCCGGCAAGCCGTCCACGATGCGCCTTATCCAGGGCACGGTCAAGGATCAGAACGACAACCCCATTCGCGGCGCGGTCGTGCAATTGAAAGACATGAAGACATCCAAGGTGATCGACTTCCTCACCAAGGACGATGGCAAGTTCGCCTTTCGCGATCTCGCGATGGACGTCAACTACGAACTGACCGCCAAGCACAGCGGCCTCACTCCGCTGGTGAAAAAGGTCACGCCCTACGACGCGCGCCACGAGGTGGTGCTGACGTTCCGCCTGGAGCCGGCGGAAGAATCGAAAACGGCGAAAGACTCAAAAGAACAGAAGCCGTAGGCTAGGATCAGACAGCCGGCGCCGGTTGAACGTTGGCGTCCTGCTCATCCTGGGCATCTTGCTCGTCTTGTGTATCCAGCTCGTCGTGCTCGTCTTGTTCCGACGCCCCAGCCTCGCCCAGAGGGTGGTGTTTGCGCGCCATGCGCTTGGCGAACTTCTCTTCCTTACGTTCCTTGCGCTGTTGTTCTTTTTGTCGTTTTTTGAATGTGGATTGTTTGCGGCCAGCCATGGTAGTTCCTCACATAGGATGAGCCGCCTATTCAGGCGTACGAAGGCTTGGTCCCGGCCGACGGCGGCTCGGAAAACGGATCGGCCGGGAACCTGAGAGGCTACTCTACCAGTTCGGGCGACGCCCGCGGCCACCGCCACCGCCGCCGTGTCCGCCACGGCCACCGCCGCCGCCACCACCACCGAAGGAGCGTTCCGGCTTGGGCCGCGCTTCGTTCACGTTCATGGCTCGGCCGTTCAGCTCGGCGCCGTTCAACTGCGCGATGGCGGCTTCGGCGCCGCTCCGATCCGTCATTTCGACGAAGGCGAATCCGCGCGGCTGTCCGGTGTCCCGATCCGTGATGATGTTCACTCGCTCGACGCCACCGTACTGCGAGAACGCGGCATACAACTCGTCTTGCGTGGTCTGGTAGCTTAGGTTTCCGACAAAGATGTTGGTCATAAATTTACTCTTGGATTGGATTTTGGGCAGTCAGATCGGTGGAGGGCCGATCTCTGGATCAGCGGTCGGTTACAACCCTCGGGAAAGCAGCCAGGCTGTTCGTCTTCAGGAAGGAATCGTATCCGCAGTTCTGATCCTCTCTCACACACTCGGTTGAAAGAGGTCTCCAGCGGTTCCTTGCGGCGGCTCTTAGAAGCGAATGCACTTTTATTATATCAGTTACTGCGCGCATGTACCTGCTAGGAGCGGAAGGCCTTGCTGAAATGCGTGTTCCAATCCACCAGGTCGATATTCGCCAGCGTGTGCGTGGCCGCTCGGGTGTCGACATCCACGATCAAGTACGCGTTCGGATCGTATCGCGTGGCTGCCATCACCAGGTGCGGCGGCCCGAAGCTGCGCCCGAACTCGAACCACTTGTGCCAGTGGCCGGAAACCACAAGCTGGATGGTGTTGCGGTACTTCTTGATCAACGGGTGCAGGCCATAGTCGGCGCGCTCGGCCGGCTCGATGATGGTCATCGGATAGTGCACGAACACGAACGTGGGGCGCTGCTGGCGAAGCTCGGCCTCGAACCAGTTGAGCTGCTCTTCGCCCAGGCTCCCGTTGCTCTTCTTGTACGCGGATCGCCGGCCTTCCACGTGTCGCCCAGAAAATTGTTCAGGTGAACGAACTTCCAGCCCGATGTTCCACCGAATAGTACGGCTTCAAATTGAACTTGCGGCGAAACAGTTCGTGCGACATCTCGCGACACTTTCAGGACCGCGTAGTCGTGATTCCCGAAGCCCACGTGCACCGGCACGCGAAACCCGTCGGTGATCTTCTTGGCAAGATCCAGCCGCGTCTCGTTCTGAAAATAGAAATCGATGTCGGGCGAAGGATAGTTGTGGAAGTAGTCGCCCACCAGAAAAACGACCTCGGCCGCGGGCGCAGCTTGTTGAGAAAATCGCGCGCCGCTGTGAGGCGGTCCGAGGTGCGGAAGATCGACTCGGTGTCTTCCGGATTGCCTTCCGGACCACGATACAGCGGATCGATGATGTGCGAATCCGCGATCACGGCGAAGCGAAATCCCGTGGTTGCCGCCGAAGCCAGATAGGGCGCGGCGCTGCGGCCCCGGCCAGAGAAAGGAAACGGCGGCGATGAATTTCAGGCATGGTAAGAACAGCATAGCGGCGTCCGCCCCGGCCGGGGAAGAGGCTTCGGCAATTTCATCAACAAGATACAGCGCTGTGACCGAATCGAAAGACAGTGCCGGATCGCTGCCACCCTCGGACGTCGCGCGTGGTAGCGCAAAAAATCGGGTTATTTCACTCATAGGCTAGCCGGTGACTCGGAAACCATTGATTCGGGAGATCGACCTCCGGCGGCTCTGCTCGCCGAATTGCACACGGCGTTGTGCATGAAGGATTTCCTGAGGAATTCCGGGCATCTGCTGCGCGTGGCACTCCTGCTGGCGCTCGGGGTCGTCGCCTTCCTGGTTGTGCGGCGCCATGGTGGTGCCGCCCAACTTCGGCGAGTATGGACACTTCCGGCCGGCATCGCTCGATGAAATCAGCGCGCGGCCCGTCAAGTTCGCCGGACACCAGGCGTGCGAAGTCGTGCCACGCCGACCAAGTGGAGATGAAGAGCAAAGGCAAACACGCCAACGTCGCTTGCGAAGCGTGCCACGGCCCCTGGCTGGCGCACACCGAAGACCCCGCGTCGGTGGTTCCGAAGCTTCCCGATACCAAGGTCCTGTGCGCGCGCTGCCATGAGGCCAACCAGGCGAAGCCGAAATCGTTCCCACAAGTGGCGACGGCGGAGCATTCCAACGGGTTGGCCTGCAACACCTGCCATAAGCCGCACAACCCGAAGATCGGGGGCTAGCCATGGAAATGACCCGCCGAGAACTGCTCAAGAAATCCGGCAAGTTCATCCTGCTGACCTCGGCGGCGGCCGCGGCCTGGGACTACGTGCTGGCCGGCAACGCGGAGGCGTCGCCCAACTACGACATGACCAAGCACTGGTGGGCGATGCTCATCGATCCCGGCAAGTGCATCGGATGCGGCAACTGCGTGCGCGCATGCGAGATGGAGAACGAGGTGCCGGAAGGATACTTCCGCACCTGGATCGAACGCTATCACGTCAACGAATGGGACCTGGAACATCCGCAAGTCGACTCGCCCAACGGCGGCCACGACGGCTTTCCGGAAATATACACAGGACGGCGGCAAGACTTTCTTCGTTCCGAAGCTATGCAACCATTGCGCCGATTCGCCCTGCGTGCAGGTCTGCCCGGTGGGCGCGACGTTCATCAGCTCCCGACGGCGTCGTGCTGGTGGATCAGAAACTACTGCCTCGGGCTGCCGCTACTGCATCCAGGCCTGCCCGTACGGCTGCCGCTTCCTGAATCCGAAAACCAACACCGCCGACAAATGCACGCTATGCTATCACCGCATCACGCAAAGGCCTGACGACGGCGTGCTGCGAGGCGTGCCCCACGCAGGCGCGCGTGCTGGCTGACTTGAAAAACCCGAAGGACCCGATCCACGAATTCCTGCGAACCCACAGCGTGCAGGTGCTGAAACCGCAGATGGCCACGCACGCCAAGGTGTTCTACAAGGATCTGGACGGATCGGTGCGATAAGGAGACTGTGAGCATGGAAACTCTTCTGCACGCCGTGGAAGGCTACATGTATCCCAATGAAATCGAGCTGCAGTGGAGCGTGCTGATCGTGCTGTATCCCTACATCACCGGGCTGGTGGCGGGCGCGTTCATCCTGGCGTCGCTCGAGCGCGTATTCAAGGTGGAGGCGGTGAAGCCCACCTACCGGCTGGCGCTTGCTGGTGGCGCTGGCGTTTCTGCTGGTCGCCCCGCTGCCGCTGCAGCTGCACCTGGGACATCCGGAGCGCTCGTTCGAGATGTATCTGACGCCGCACCGATCGTCGGCCATGGCGATGTTCGGATTCGTGTACCTGTGGTACCTCATGATCGTGCTGCTGATGGAGATCTGGCTGGACTACCGCAAGAACATCGTCGAGTGGGCCGAATCGTCCACCGGCTTGAAGCGCGTGGTCTACCGCATCCTGACGCTGGGGTCGCGCAATGTCAGCGCGGGCGCGTTGCGCGTCGATGACAAAGTTGGCTATTTCATCACGCTGATCGGAATTCCGTCGGCGTTCCTGCTGCACGGCTACGTCGGGTTCATTTTCGGCTCGGTCAAGGCCAATCCCTGGTGGTCGTCGCCGCTGATGCCGGTGGTGTTCATCTTCTCGGCCATGGTGTCGGGAATCGCGGCGGTGATGCTGCTGTATATGCTGACGTCCAAGCTGCGCAAGACCATCATCGACATGCGCTGCGTCGACACCATCGCGCGCTACCTGCTGTACGCGTTCATCATCGATTTTTCGCTCGAAATGCTGGACCTGGTGCATCGCATCTATGAAGCCGACGAGTCGCTCAGCGCGCTGGATTTCATGGTCCACACCAAGCTGTATTTCTCCCAGGTGATTCTGCAGATCTTCATCGGAACGCTGCTGCCGATCGCGCTGCTGGGGCTGACGCAGATTGTGAAGCTTCGGCGACTACGCTGCGCAAGGCCATCTATGTAGCGGCCGGGTCGCTGACGCTGGTCGGTATTTTCGCGATGCGCTGGAACGTGGTGATCGGCGGGCAACTGTTTTCGAAAAGTTTTCTCGGATATACCAGCTACAAGATGGCGATTGTTACCCGCGAGGGGCTGCTGTCCGCAATCATTCTGACCCTGTTGCCGTTCCCGATCCTGTACGTGTTGGTGAAGCTGTTGCCGCCCTGGCCCAAGCGCGAGGCGGCATGAGGAGGGCGCCATGCCCGGGCCTCCGCAGGCCGAGGAGACTCATCAGCTCGAAGCCCTGATCCAGGCGGTGGAGGATCTGCGGCGGCGCGTCGCCGCGCTCGAAGCCGGTACGCCGGCTCTTCCGCCAGCCATGGCAGGAGCGTCGCTGTCCGCAACCGAGCCGAAACCGTCCCCGATGTTTCTTCCGGTCTCTTGTCGGCGCTGGGGCGATTGCTGCTCGGCATCGCGGGCGCCTATCTGCTGCGCGCGATCACCGAAGCCGGCGTTGTTCCTCCACTCACCGGAACGCTGGCGGGACTCGCCTACGCGGCCGCCTGGCTGAGTCTCGACCGTACGCATCACCACCGGGCATCGGCTGTCCGTGGCGATCCACGGCGTGACTGCCGCCTGCATCACGGCGCCGCTTTTGTGGGAGGCGGCGGTTCGTTTCCACACCATGACGCCGGTGACGTCGGCCGCCGCGCTTGGCATTATTCGTGGTACTCGGACAGGCATTCGCGTGGCAGCGCGATCACGCGGCGCTGGCGGCTGTGACAGCGTTCGCGGGTTCGGCTACGGCGATCGCGTTGATCATCGGCACGCTCGATCCGGTTCCGTTCGCAATCGCTTTGCTGTTCGCGGCGGCGGTGGTCGAGTTCGGCGCCTGGCGCGGACGCGCGCTGGCGTGGCGCTGGATCATCGCGCTGTCGGTCGATTTTTGCGCGTTCTTGCTGGTGTACTTGCTGACGCGACCGCAGGGTGTGCCGGAGGGCTACGCCTCCATTCCCGTGGCGGCGGTGGGCGCGACGCTGATCGTGATGGTCGCCATCTACGCAACGAGCACGGCGCTGCGCAGTCTCTTCGGCGGCTTCCGCGTCACGTGGTTCGAGATCTTCCAGGTCGCCGCCGCGGCCGCGCTGGCCATCGCCGGCGGATTGCGAATCTCGCATGGAGCGGCCGCACCGTTCATCGGAATCGCCTGCCTGCTGGCCGGCGCCGTGTGCTACCTGGCCGCGTTCACCGATCTTGCCGCTAGACCAGCGCGCAACTTTCTGGCTTACTCCACTTTCGCGTTGCTCCTGGTAATCGGCGGAAGCCTGCTGCTATTTTCGAGTCTGACGCTGGCGCTGCTGTGGTCCTCGCTCGCGCTCGCGGCCCTGGCACTTACGCAGTCGGCGTCAAGGAAATATTCCCGCCATGCACGGCGCGGCGTATTTCGTTGCGGCGGCGTTCGGGTCCGGGCTGCTCAACTACACGGTCGCAACCATGACCGGCGCTGACGTTCACGCTGCGGCGCGCCTGGGCATCGGAGCGGTTTTCTGCGCGCTGTCAACGGCGCTTGGCTTTGCAGTGTTCTGTGGGTGCGGCGGACCATCGAGCTTGGCTGGACCGATCGCCTTCCAGCCGCCGCCATCGCCGCTCTGCTGTGCTGGAGCTGGGCCGGAATCGCCGTGGGCGCGTTGCTCCACGCCGGCTTTTCCGTACCTTTGGCCGACACCCTTCGAACTGCCCTCGTCGCGCTCGTCGCGCTCGCTCTGGCCTGGCTCGGGCGCCGCCGCAATCTGACCGAACTGATCTGGATCCTGATCCCGTGGATGTTCTTCGGCGCCGCCAAGCTCGTGGCTGAAGATTTCCGCCGAGGCCAATCCGCGACGTTGTTCCTGTCGTTGCTGATCTACGGTGCGACTCTGATCGCGCTGCCGCGCTTGCTGAGGCGAAGCTCAACGTCGCAATGATATACTCAAGATTGCAGCAGCTTCGAACGAAGCCGCTGTTCGTTCGGGGCGTGGCTCAGCCTGGCTAGAGCGCCTGGTTCGGGACCAGGAGGTCGGTGGTTCGAATCCACTCGCCCCGACCACTTCATCTTCGGCTCTACGCCAACAATCTTCTTCTGTTTCAATCAATTACTTGAGATTCACCGGGTTCCGCGCAGTGTTCGGGTTGTGTCTGCGCCGTTTCTGTGACCGGCTGTCCGATTCCGGCCACCCACCGGTAGACACCGATCGTCTTCTGGCCCATTTTCCTCATCGAGCCTTATTGGAGCGTCGCGAAACACGCATCCTCAATAAGGCTCAGATGGATCAGCTCGCCGAGGATCTCTACTTCTTTGATGGGCCCAGATACGCGCGCCTCTTCGAACTCTGGAAACAGGAGGGCGACGATGGTGTTCGCGCTGAGATTGCGGGCGAAAAGAAATCGCAGATGTCTCTGAACATCAACTTCGCGAACTGCATTTTGGAGCACGACTATGACCTATGTTGCACAAGGTCAACTATGATTACGTCACTCTGTTCGACGTCTATGAGTGCGCTATAAACCCTGACAAGCTGGAGCAGAAGATCAGGGACGGCGAGCGCCTGTTCCAGTCGCAAGAACACGTCTTGATGCCCGATGGGGATTACGTTGGAAAACGCGAGCTTGTCAAGTTCGGCTTCGACCGGGACCCGGCAACCAACGAAATGAAGGCCCCTATCTCGGTCGAATTGCTCCGCCACCTCGATCAAAACCACATCCCGTATTCCATCCTGAGCGAATCGGGAGCCGATGCTTCTGTCACGCCGGAGCTGGCCCGAAAACGCGATCAGCTGGAGGCTGTGAAGCGCTGGTTCTATCACGACTGGCGCCGCATCGAGCCAAAGCTGCGCACTTCGATCGTCGAAGGCATTTCAGTATTCCTTTCCCTGTTCGATGACAATCCATCGGTGAAAGCCACCTTCTGTCCGACCAAGGAATGTTACGACCCCGAGTTGAATCACGATGGCCGGCATGGTATCCCGATGCCAGGCTTTTCCGAGCTTATCGAGCACGGCAAAGTCTGTGCACTGAACTTCCCAGTCGCGATGAATCCTGGCATGGCGCGAACGATCGGCACGCTCATGAAACAGGATTTTCAACGAGCGGTGCTCAACCGCATTCCATTGATGGAGCGGGAACCAGCCCGCGCCTATCGGGATGTCCTCTTTCTTTGTGATGAGTATCAAAGCTTCGCCACGGTGGGGGAGAGCGATCCGACCGGCGATGAGAAGTGCTTCGCGCTCTCGCGGCAAGCCAAATGCATTCCGATTGTGGCCACGCAGTCCATCAGCTCTCTACGCTCTACCTTGCCGGGCGAGTCCTGGCGCACGCTTCTGCAAACCTTTCGAACCAAGATCTTCCTGGCATTGAGCGACGACTTCAGCGCGCGAACCGCATCGGAACTGTGCGGCAAAGAAGAGCAATTGAAGCTCAGCTACAGCCTGTCTGAAAACGACCAAGACGCACGGGTGAGCGTGCTGACCGGCCGGGCGACGGCTCATAAGGCAACGATCAGTACGTCCAAATTCTTACAATCTGCAGCGCGATTGGGTATTCGAGCCCAAAGTGTTTTCAGAGCTCAAGAACGCGCAGTCGATCGTACCGGCGTGAACCCCTTGCCCGCATCGTACTGCTATCTGAAACCGTATTATATTGACGATGACCGCGCTTTCACATATGGTTCACGAGCTTCGAATCAATATACCATCGCCTATACACCCACGATTCAGGCCGTTGATCGTAGCTTTCGCGAGATCAAAATGACCGTCAATGGCCCAGGACGCCCGGCGCCCGGCGGTTCGGACTCGAACCGGCTACCATGCCAGGCAGGACACTTCCTAGAGGAAAGCCTTGATCCCGTCGCAACTGATGTTGTGTTTCCTGTGCCGACACCATTCGAGGCTGCCGGCTCGGTTGTATTTCGAGAAGACGGTTACCCATCGATAGCATTGCCGAAGAGGCTCCAACGCTAGCCGCGCCACTCGAAGGGGGCCGCTTGGTATCGACGAAGCCTGGATGCACCAAATGGTGCGCAACGCCACCGATGAAAGCTGGGGATATCTGGATCGGCGCGGCGTTATGCATTGCAACATCGGGACGCGAAGTTCCGCGCGTCATTTCGGGCGACGGTCGCCTCCGGCGGGATCAAGCCGATCCAATTGCCCGGACGCAGTCTAAATCTGAGGGCCTTTGCGGAACGATGGGTCCGCTCAGTAGGCAGTGGTGCCTGACGAAACTGGTCTTGTTCGGCGAAGCCTCACTGCGATGTCCGCTGGGCGAGTTCGTGGAGCATTTTTCATGCGGAGCGGAATCACTAGAAAAAGGGCAACCTGCTGCTGTTTCCATCCAACGCTGCGATCCACAGCCGGCTTCGGAAATCGGTCGTATGCAGAGAACGCTTGGCGGCTTGCTCAAATACTACTGTCGTGCCGCATGAATATTTTGGTCTTACGACCACAGTTTCACCGTTTTCACTGCCAGGCCTCAACGGAAACTCCAAACTAAGGCGCGATGTTGCCATTGGTACAGAACCTGCTCACCTGGCTGGGTGCCGGAGTCTGCTTTTGCGTCCTTGGCAGTCACGCAGGCGCATCTGTGTACTTCTAACCATACGATATGCGCCTACGGTTTACGGGCAACCAGGAGCCACCAAGGGTCGTCGCCGGGCCGGTCAATGAATCGGTCTTGCCGATCGACAATGTCGAATCCCGTCTGGCGAACCTCCTTTTCGACGGCACTGAGCGGTATGTCATGGCCGCGAGCAACCTCTCGAGGCGGCTCCGTATTGACCGGCCGCGGACCTCGGTCGACAATTACTATTCGGCCTCCCGGACGAAGTGATTGGAACACATAGTCGAGCATCTGTCGCGGATTTCGGAATTCGTGATACGTATTTGCGATAAGAACTGCATTTACTGCCGCGGAAGGCAGGTGTGGATTGTCCTCCTGGCTGGCAATGACCCGAATGTTGTGCGGACTTCGAAAAGCAGTTCTGATCCACAGGAATGACAACGACAGCTTGCGAATGTCGACCGCCAAGACTTGGCCGCGGCTGCCGATCCTCGGTGAAATCTTGAGAGCAAAGTAACCGGCCCCAGAACCGAGGTCGACCACCACACTGCCGTCTCGCAGGTCGAGTGCCTGCAACACCTCCGCAGGCCGCTGCCAGCGATCACGCTCCGCTTCCACCGCGTCCAGGGTTTGAAGAGTATTGAGCGCCGCGTAGATTACATACATCGCGCCGAAAATGGCAACCGCACACAGCAGGAAGACCAACAGCCTGCGGCGGTGCGCCCATGAATGATTTTCGGCAGTCATGGATCGGCCTACGCTCTGCGGGGTGCCGTCCGCTCGCGGTCGGAAACGATGACGATCTGCATGTCCTTTGCTAGAGAAATGATCTTTTGAGCAGGGTCGCTATTCAGGACCGACAGCCACTTGCGTTCGCGCGGGCGGGTGAGATAGATCTGTGTCACTTGATTGCGTCGCGCAAAATCCACCAGAACCGTGGCCACGTCTTCGCCTTCCAGGATCCGCGTCTCAATATGCAGATTGCGTGCGAAGTTAAGATGCTGGTCGATCGTCTCCCGGTCTGTTTGTGGCAGCGCGGTTAAGTCGCCCGTGGGCTGGACGGCGACGGCGAAGCACTCGGCGCCGACAAAGTCGCTCACTCGTTTTGCGCGGCGGATCAGCATCGCGGTCTTAGGATTCTCGGTCACCAGGACCAGGATCTTGTGGTGCTTGTGCGGGTGACGGCCAGCTTGCTCGGCGGAGGGCCCCGGCGCCTCCCCGCTCTCAATTCGATGTTCGACTTCGTGTGCCGCTTGACGAAGCGCGAGTTCACGCAAGGCAACCAGAGTGGACTCGCGAAAGAAATTCTGAAGAGCACGCTCCGCCTTGCTGCGCTCATATACAACCCCTCGCTGGAGCCGGTGCAGCAGGGCACGAGGCGTGAGATCCACCATGACAACTTCATCCGCCTGCTGCACCACCCAGTCGGGAACCGTCTCGCGAACTCGAATTCCGCTGATCTGCCACACCTGATCATTCAGGCTCTCCAGATGTTGGATATTCATGGTCGTCAGAACGTCGACTCCGCTGGCCAGCAGCACTTCGACATCCTCCCAACGTTTAGCGCGATCGGATCCCGGGACATTGGTATGTGGGAACTCGTCCACGACGCAAAGCTCGGGATGTCTCGCCAGAATCGCATCCGTGTCCATCTCTTCGAAAATCGACCCGCGGTACTCAATTTGCTTGCGGGGAACCATCTCCAATCCTTCCGTCTTGGCAATGGTCTCCTTCCGGCCGTGCGGTTCGAAATAGCCGATCACTACGTCGATGCCGGCGGTCTTCCGATCCCGAGCTTCTTGCAGCATGGTGTAGGTCTTGCCCACGCCTGCGGCATAACCCATAAAGATCTTCAACTTTCCGCGTTCGTGCTCAGGCATGTTATTGCGGAAACACGCGCACATCCATGCCGTGCCCCTGCCAGATCAGCTTGTCGAGTGGACTCCCCTTCAGCCGCGACAAACCGCTTCGCTGGCTGTGGCCCACGTAGAGCTGCGTGACGTCCCGGGAGCGCGCGAATTCCAATAGGGCCTCGGCAGGATCGTCGCCCTCCAGGATCTCGATGTGGGCGCCGGCGGCATTGGCGATGGCCAGCCGGGCGTCCAAAGCGGATTGATCTTCCGGAGAGATGTTGGGTTGCCTGACGTAGGCCACGATGAGTTCGCCGTGGAATCGCTGAGCGACGATTTGCGCCTCCTCCAGCATTTCCTGCAGATTAGCGCGTGGCGTGACGCAGACCATGATGCGCTCGTTCGCTCCGAACTGCTGGTGGATGCCACGCGCTTCTAGATATTCGTTCAACTGATGATCGACAACGTTGGCAGTAAGCACGAGCGCCAATTCTCGCAGCCGCGACAGCCGCTGTTCGCGTTGCTGAGCCTCGATGCGCTCCTCTGGCGGCCGCTCGATTGGTTCCTCCGGGGGAACGTCTACAATCTCGATTTCCGAGGCGCTTTCGAGGAAGGAGATTGGGACCGTCTCAGGCCTCCGCTTTCCAGTGATCGCCTCGATCTGGTCCTGCAGTTCAGCGATGTATTGAACATTGACGGTTGCGACCACCTTGATGCCCGCGCTCAGCAGATCTTGGATGTCCTGCCAGCGGGTCGGATGCTTGGCGCCCGGGGGATTGTTGTACGCCAGCCCGTCGATGAAACACACCATGGGCCGCCGGCGAATGATCGCGTCGATATCAATGGCGGTGCCTCCATCGATGTGCGCAAGTGGAATGATCTCCACCTTCCGCAAGAGCGGTTCAGCGTCGCGAGGCACATCCGGTTGCATGGCCCCCACTACGACATCCTGGCCGCGCTCGCACCGGCGCCGCGCCTCGTCTAAGAGCCGGAACGTTTTTCCAACGCCCGAGGCATAGCCCAGCATGATCTTGAGATGGCCGGTCTTGGTTGCGGCGGCTTCCTCGGCCTGAACCTCGCGCAGGAGTTCTTCCGGTGTCTTGCGGCGAAATTCAGACGCCATTGCCTTGGTACCCAGCCATTGTCGAGATCGTCAAGCGTGAACTCCCAGCATAAATATCTTCGCAATCGAAAAGTAGATCACCAGCCCGGATACATCGACAATGGTAGCGACCGCGGGTGCAGAGGCGCTCGCAGGATCCAGCCGGAATGCACGCAGCGCTAGAGGAAGCATGGCTCCTACCATGGTCCCAAACAGAACTACCCCTATCAGGCTGCCGCCGACCACCAGGGCGACACTCGCGAATTGATCGCCGTAAGCGCCCGAAGCGCCATGCCACAGCAGAATGCGCGCCACTCCGATCGAGCAAAGAATCAAACCGAGACCCATGCCGGAGACAACTTCCCTCATCAGGACGCGCCACCATTGCCGCGGCTTCACCTCGCCCAGCGCCATGGCGCGGATTACGAGCGTAGTCGCCTGCGATCCCGAATTCCCGCCGCTGCTGATGATCAAGGGAATGAACAAGGCGAGCACAACCGCGCGCGCGATCTCGTTTTCGAAGAAACTCATGGCTGTGGCGGTCAGCATCTCGCCCAGAAACAGCACGGAAAGCCAACCGGCCCGCTTCCGAAGCATGGTCAGCAGTCCGGTTCGCAGATAGGGCGCGTCGAGCGCTTCCATACCCCCGACTTTCTGAAGTTCGCGATCGGCACTTTCCCGCGAGGCTTGCATCGCGTCGTCGATGGTGACGATTCCCTGCATGACGCCCGCTCTGTCCAGCACTGGGATCGCGAGCAGGCGATGATCGGCCATCAGCTTAGTGACCGCTTCCTGGCGCTCATCTTCGAAGACGGTATGGAAACGGCGGCGCATGATCTGATTGACTTTGCGATCGCGGCCGGCGGCGATCAGATCGCTCAGCAAAACCACGCCTAGAAGGTGCTGTGCTGAATCGAGCACGTAAGCATCGTAAATTGTTTCAACTTGCCCCGCCTGACGGCGAAGATAGGCAATGGCTTCATTGGCATCCATCTCAGGGCGAAGCCGCGCGAAACGCGGGTTCATCAACCCGCCCGCTTCGTCTTCTTTGTAGGCCAAATGCGCCGTTCTTCCTCCGGCATCGAAAGTACAAGTTCGATTGGGTCCGGCGCCGTCATGGCTTAGCGTTCGACATGACCGGCGACGAGAAACAAGTGGCGGCTCAAAAAAGGAGTCCGATCTCCCCGACAGCGCGCGGCTGGTTATTGTTCGTGCCTGAGCGACCGAAGACCAAGCCGGACGCAAAATCGGTCACATGCACCCAGGATAGATCACCGCGTACAAAAAATCGACCGTATTGGAATGCCGGCGTTAGAGTATACGAACTGGCTGCGCTACCCGGTCCGTACAGTAGATTCACGGACTGGTCCTGCTCGCTCCCGGTGCTGGCGATATATTCCGAACGTCCGGACAGCGAGAAGCGCTCCGTGAATTTGTAGGTTGCCAGAACGGCGCCGCCGTGCGTGGAATTGCCTTTCGCGATTCCGATTTTCCGATTCGTAGGCACGTTACTGTACTGATAGTAGGGCTGAATGATCCACGATCCTTTGTTGTAAGTGTAAATGATGTTGTAGATACTGCCGTTGTTCTGCACCGGTGTCGCAAAGGTCTGATAGGCCGTCTGCCCAAGGTTCCCGCCCCCGATGAACGCCACACTGTGAGGCCCATTTGTATAACTCAGAGCACCCGACATCCAGGTGTAGCGATTCGAATAAAAGCCGTCGTTCCAGCTCAGCGATGCGCTGAATTTTCCCATGCTCTGATTCACCTGGACTCCACGCGTGATCGCGTTCTCCTGGTTCCACAGCAGGCCCCGCTGCACGTTCATGTTTTCGAAACTGAAGGTGTATTCGGCGCCGATCAGCGTCGGCAACGCTCCGGCCAGAATCGAGGTGTTCTTTGCGGGAACCAGCTTGACGAATCCGGAGGGCACCGGACCGTAGAGATTGCTGATGGTTTTGTCCGTGGCCAGGAAAGGTACGCCGAGCGACGGAATATCATAGGCGCCCGCCTGCAGGTAGAACTGGAACCAGCCGTCCGTCTTTTGTAGGAAAATCTGGCCGTTACTGAGGGCCGCTTGCGTGTGATCGTCGCCGGGAACTGGATTGCTCTGCCAGAGTCCAATGCCAGTGAACGCCCCGTTCACTGAGACTTTGCCGAAGGGTCCGGCGTCGAAGATGAAAGGTGGCGCAGCTTGCAACGGACCGGTGATCGCCGGCGTCGAGAGTGGGGTCGGGGCCGGCGCCTGTGCGGGTTGATTTGCAGCCGGCTGACCGGCCGCTTGCTGGTCGGCCGGATTCTGGGCATAAGCCGCTGATATCAAGACGATTGAAAACAACATGGTTCTCATAGAGAAACGCTCCTCGAACGCGATTAAGCCGTGTCTAATTGTGGAAAAGCCCTCGCCGTGCGTCCACGTCTGGCTTTCGCCAGGTGACTGCGCCGCCGGCGAGGGGTGAAGCTTTTGACTGCTCTGCGCCTTATTTGCGCGGGAATTGTTGATCCAGCGCAAGATTCAGCTTGAGTACGTTGACGCGCGGTTCTCCGAGCAAGCCGAGCGCCGGCCCCTGCGTGAACCGAGCAACCAGCTGGTTCACTTGATCCATCGAAACGCCACGCGCCTTGGCGACTCTCGCCGCCTGGATTTGAGCATTGGCGGGACTGATGTTGGGGTCGAGACCCGAGGCCGAAGTCGTGATCGCGTCGGCCGGGAGTGGTTGCTTCGGCCGGAACATCAGGGGCGACTTCGGGTCGTTGAAGGCCTTGACCAGCTTCACATCATCCAGGTCGCCTTTGGCGTCCTTGAACTGCGCCAGCGGCACTGAGGATTCATATGGTAAGTCGTTCTCGAGGCAGTAGTGCACAACGCGCAGGCTGAGGCCATCGAAGTCGACTACCTCTTTCTTCTGGTCGTCGGTCTTGACGGTTCCGTAAAGCAATTTGGCGCTGGTCGGACCGAGGTTCGGTCCGGCGCTGGAAGTCGCGTCATAACCGCTGCCGGCGCCGGATGCCCGCGGTTGAAAATATTCAGGCTTGGTGAAGCTCTGGCCGATGATCTCTGAGCCGATCACCTTGCCGTTCCGCATGATCAGACTTCCATTGGCCTGGTGAGAAAACAGAAGCTGGGCGATTCCGGTCATCATGAACGGATATGCAATTCCCAACACCAGCGTCATAAAGATCTTGATTCGAAGCCCTGGTAGAATTTGTTCCCACATAGTATTCCTCCTTATCAGGCAAGGTGCAGCGCCGTGAGCAATTGGTCGATGAGCCAGATGCCCGGGAACGGCGCGAGGATTCCGCCAACGCCGTAGATAAGCAAATTGCGGCGCAACAGGCTGGCAGCATCCACGGGACGATATTTCACTCCGCGAAGGGCCAGCGGCACGAGCGCAATGATGATCAGAGCGTTAAAGATGACCGCTGCTAACACCGCGCTCTGAGGCGTGTGCAGGCCCATGATGTTCATTTTTCCGAGCACCGGGTACGTCGCCATGAACATGGCGGGAATGATGGCGAAATACTTGGCCACGTCGTTGGCGATGGAGAACGTGGTCAGCGCGCCGCGCGTTATCAGCAACTGCTTCCCGATGGCAACCACTTCGATGAGCTTGGTCGGATTGCTGTCGAGGTCCACCATGTTTCCGGCTTCTTTGGCCGCGGTGGTGCCGGTGTTCATCGCCAGGCCCACGTC
Organism: Terriglobia bacterium; assembly: GCA_963792065.1. Classification (GTDB taxonomy): domain Bacteria; phylum Acidobacteriota; class Terriglobia; order Bryobacterales; family Bryobacteraceae; genus Palsa-89. The sequence continues at coordinate 1,217,684 of CAWBUU010000001.1, read as the reverse complement.
AGCCTGCGCGAGTGCCGGGGCGTCGTTGGTGCCGTCGCCGGTCATGGCCACCAGGCGTCCGGCGGCCTGTTCTTTCTTGATGTACTCCAGCTTGTCCTTGGGCGTGGCCTGGGCCAGAAAATCGTCCACACCCGCTTCCGAAGCAATGGCGGCCGCCGTGAGCGGGTTGTCGCCAGTGATCATCACGCTGCGGATGCCCATGCGGCGAAGCTGCGCGATGCGCTCCTTCATCCCGCCCTTGACGATGTCCTTCAGATGAATGACGCCAAGCAAGCGCTTGCCATCGCAAACCGCCAGCGGCGTTCCACCGTTGCGCGATATGCGGTCGCTCATCTCCTGGAAGTAGGCTGGAACTTCGCCTCCCCGCTCGATGACGAATTTGACGATCGCGTCGGTGGCTCCCTTGCGGAGCTGCCGTCCTTCGAAGTCCACGCCGCTCATCCGGGTGTAGGCCGAGAACGGAATGAAGGTGGCCTCATGTTCGGGGATGTGCCGGCCGCGTAACCCGTACTTTTCCTTCGCAAGAACCACGACGGAACGCCCCTCCGGTGTCTCGTCGGCTAAGCTGGACAGTTGCGCTGCATCGGCCAGCTCTTCGTCCGTTACTCCATTGATAGTCAGGAACTCGACGGCCTGCCGATTTCCAAGTGTAATGGTGCCGGTCTTATCCAGCAGCAGCGAATTCACGTCGCCGGAAGCTTCCACGGCCTTGCCGCTCATCGCGAGGACGTTGTGCTGCATGACGCGGTCCATGCCGGCGATCCCGATCGCCGAAAGCAGCCCGCCGATGGTGGTCGGAATCAGGCAAACCAGCAAGGACACCAGGACCGCCACGCTGGGCACCGAACCTGTCCCGGCCTGGCCGACGCTGTATACCGAAAACGGCTGCAACGTGATCACCGCGAGCAGGAAAATCAACGTCAATCCTGCGATCAGGATGTTCAGCGCAATCTCATTGGGCGTCTTCTGCCGCTGCGCACCTTCCACTAGAGCGATCATCCGGTCCAGGAAGGTCTCGCCTGGATTCGAAGTGATCTTGACTTTGATTTGATCTGAGAGCACCCGAGTGCCGCCAGTCACAGCGCTGCGGTCGCCGCCCGATTCACGAATGACCGGCGCGCTCTCGCCGGTGATCACAGACTCGTCCACCGTGGCAACGCCTTCGATGACTTCTCCGTCGCCGGGAATTAGGTCTCTGGCATCGCAGACCACGACGTCGCCCACCCGCAACGAAGAACCGGGGACGTGTTGCAGCGTCCCGTTCGGCGCCAGCTTCTTGGCGACCACATCCGTCTTGGCCTTGCGCAGACTGTCGGCCTGGGCCTTGCCGCGCGCCTCGGCCATCGCTTCGGCGAAGTTGGCGAACAGGACCGTGAACCATAGCCAAATCGCGATCTGAATCTGAAAACCGAGGCCAGTCCCACCGGTGAAGATATTCCGGATCAGGAAAATGGTGGTGATCGCCGCGCCGACTTCGACCACGAACATCACCGGATTCTTCAGAAGCGTCACTGGGTTCAGCTTCACGAAGGAAGCGGCGGTCGCTCGGCGAACAATCTCGGGGTCAAACAGAGGCCGTGATCGCGCGAGCTTCTTTGGGAGAAGAGACGTGAGGTCGTCCTGCGGCGGCGTCGGGGGTGCTTTGGGTGGTGTCATAGTTGTGGCCATTGCTAACTCCTAAAAGACCTTCCCGGTGTGCATCAGGAAGTGCTCGACAATCGGTCCCAGTGAGAGCGCGGGGAAGAAGGTTAGCGCTCCCACGATCACAACGGTCCCAACCAGCAGGCCGACGAACAAGGGGCCGTGCGTTGGGAATGTTCCAGCGGTTTCCGGGACCTTCTTTTTGGCTGCTAAGCTCCCCGCGGCCGCCAGCAGCGGAATCAGGAAGAGGAACCGCCCGATCCACATTGCCAGTCCGATGGTCAGGTCGTACCAGGGGGTGTTGACGGTGAGTCCCGCGAACGCGCTGCCGTTGTTACCTGTGCCGCTCGAATAGGCGTACAGAATTTCGCTCAATCCATGCGGACCGCTGTTGTTCGTGTTGGCGATCGCGGCGCCTTGTGGATTCCAATACCCGTGCGCCGGGAACGTCGAGCACGGAGCTGAGCGCGGTGAATACCAGAATGCTGAATGCGGTCGCGATCACCGCCAGCATCGCCATCTTGACTTCCTTTTGTTCGATCTTCTTGCCGATGTATTCGGGCGTCCTGCCCACCATCAGACCCGCGATGAATACCGCGAGGATGCAATAGAGCAGGATTCCGTATAGGCCAGCGCCAACGCCGCCGAAGATCACTTCGCCGGTCTCGAATGTTGAACAAGGGGACCAGCCCGCCAAGCGCGGTGAAGCTGTCGTGCCAACTGTTGACGGCGCCGCAGCTCGCATCCGTTGTCACCGTAGCGAACAGGGCCGAGTTCGCGATGCCGAAACGAACCTCCTTGCCTTCCATGTTGCCGCCGGGCTGGTTCGCTGTGGCTGCGGTTTCAACCCCCAGCTTGGCGACCATCGGATTTCCCGCCTGCTCGTAGTGGTAACAGACGAACACGCCGATCAAAAACATGACCGAAAAGGCGGCGAAGATGGCCCACCCCTGGCGCGTATCTCCCACCATTTTTCCGAACGTGTAGGTCAACGCGCCCGGAATCACGAAGATCAGGAACATCGCCAGAAGGTTGCTGACCGGCGTTGGGTTCTCGAACGGGATGCGATGAGTTCGCGTTGAAGTATCCGCCGCCATTGGTCCCGAGCTGCTTGATGGCTTCCTGCGAGGCGACCGGCCCCTGGGCGATGACTTGCGTCGCTCCTTCTACCGTCGTTACTTGCGTGTAGGGCTTGAAATTCTGAATCGCGCCTTGGGAGACATACAGCAGGCCGGCCAGGATCGAAATGGGGAGAAGAACGTACACGGTTGCGCGCGTCACGTCGACCCAGAAATTGCCAACCGTCTTCTTTTCCGTCCGTGCGAAGCCGCGGATCAATGCGACTGCCACAGCGATTCCCGCCGCCGCCGAGGCGAAATTCTGAACCGCCAGCGCCGCCATCTGGACGAAGTAACTCATGGTCGATTCGCCCGAATATGCCTGCCAATTTGTGTTGGTGACGAAGCTGGTGGCGGTATTGAATGCCAGGTCGGGCGGCATCACCGGCGTGCCGAAGTTCTGCGGATTCAATGGCAAATAGGCTTGCACGCGCTGCAGCAGGTAAGTCAGCAGGAACCCGAAAATGCTGAAGCTCAGCAACGCCGCGGTGTAGTGCGTCCAGCGCTGCTCCACGTCCTCCCGGATGCCCGAGACCTTGTAGGTAAGCACTTCGAGCCAGCGCAGCACCGGATGCATGAAGGTCCGCTGGCCTTCGAACACCTTCGCCATGTAGGCTGCCCAGCGGCTTGGCGCAGATGCAGGATCAACCCCAAGAAAAATCGCAATTTGAAGAACTCCGACGCTAGTCATAACTTTCCCTTTCTCGGAGCCTCAGAATTTCTCCGGACGAAGCAGCGCGTAGATCAGGTAAACGAACAACCCTAACGACGCGATTCCGGCAATGATGTAGTCCATGACAATTCTCCCTAGAGCTTGTCGCAGGCCTTGGTAAAGGCCCAGCACAAGAGCAAGAACCCACAGCCCACCGCGACATAGAACAGGTCAAGCATTGGATTTACTCCGTTTCTTTGAAAATGACTTCGTGACCCGCGCGCCGGAGGTCTCGGGCGAGGACTTGGTCGCGCGTTGGCCACCACCACCGCTTCCGGCCGCCCACGACCACCAAAGAGCCGGGACTCAGGACAGAATTTAACGTCTGCAGCCGGTCTCGGCACAAATAGATGTGCACGCTGGTCTCCACTGGACTCTGACTGGCTATCACCCGAAAACGTTTCTCGTTGAACTCCACCAGGACCGGCGGGCTTTCCAGCGGAAGTGGGTAGGACACCACCTGGGGCACCAGGAGTGAGATGCGGGCGCCGAGACTGTTCGCCAGGTTTCCCGCTTCCTTCAGGGCCGCCAGCGTTGATTCCACGGACGTGAACACGACGGAGATATTGAGCCGGCGCTCCGATTCTTCAGTTCCCTGCTGGGTGGGATGCCCTGTCGCCGGTACAAGAATTTTTTGGATTGCCAACGACATGTTTTGCCCTCCCATGACCGAGCATATTCGGAAAGGCCTGAAGAAGTCATAGAGAAGCCATGAAGAAGTTATGAAGATGAGCTAACTCATTGAGGGCGTGAAGAATTCTGCTACAAAGCCGGTCAAGACAGCGGTCGCTTCCCGGCGTGTCACGGCCGAGTGGACTCAGCCAGTAAGATCCATGTTGGCGCCTGAGTGAAAACCCGCAGCGAGAGCTTTTCTGGGTGGTGCAATTCGGTCAACCTGCTTCGAAAGGCCTTTTCTGGTTCTTCATCTTTTCTTCACGCCATTTCTGTGACTTCTTCAGGCCTTTCCGGATATTCTCGGACAGAGGTCCATGTAGAGTAGCGCGGCGCAGATCAATCGCGCGCCGGCATCTCAGGTCAGAGCCGTGAAAGCCGTACGGATTCTCCTTGTTGACGAAGACGACCGCAAGAGGCACTCGCTGCGGTGCATGCTGGTCGCCAGCGGGTGTCACGTTCAAGAGGCCCACAGCGCCGAGCAGGCGCTGAAGTATATGAATCAGCTTCCGGCGGATGTGGTGATTTTGGACGTGAAACTCACCACCATGAATTCCAGCGCATGGCGAAACATACGCACCAAGTCTGACGCGGCTCTCATTGCCATCGGAGTCCGGGGATCGGAGCAGGAGGAAGTCGCCGCCTTGAATGCGGGGGCAGTAAAACCATTCAGATTGACCACCGCACGGAACGTCTTCAGTTGTCGCAAGTCCAGCATATTCTATCTACCTAACATGAAATTGGATTCAGGCGGATCTGCGCGCGGCACCCTGCTTGACTAGAAGCTACAATAGCCCAGCAAGCGTCCGAGTATCAGGAGCGTAAATCCCACCAGAACTATCGGGATCATCAAGGCTTTGAAAAATTGCGCTTGATCCTCGCGCCCAAGGTCCTGGGCAAGGTCGCCGATTGTGGTGTAGCGATTTTGGGAGTCGCACCCGAGCGCTCGCACTACGATGCGCCGGAGGTGTGATATGGCAGCAGCCCCATCCCCGTGCGCCACACCGGGCGACGGCTTTGCGATCATCTCATCAAGCAACAGGCCCAGCGCTTCGATGTCGGCAGTTTCCGAAGTAGGCTGCCCCAGGCTGCGGCGCTGGCCGATTTTGGCTCTACCGTCGCGATCGATGAAAATATTCCGGCGGCGAGATCGCCATGCTGATCTCCACTCGTTCGAGCCAACTGCAAGACCTCGCAAATCTCCAGCAGGATGTGGACTGCGTCGTGGGATGGTAACTTGCCGTCCTCGGCAACAATGGACTGCAGGGACCGGCCTTCGGTGGAGCCGATGGCGCGAGGAGTTGTGATTGGGGCGAGTGGAGGCTCCAGTTTCGTCCCTCGAGTTTGGCAGCCGCAGGATTCGAAAGGCCGAAGGTCCGTCCGCCACGAGAATTCAGATTGTTCACCCTCGGCCTCATCCACAGACAGTTGCATGTTTCAAAATACCTCTGTCCCAACAGTAAGCCGAAAGGCATGAAGAAGTCCCGCAAAAGGCATGAAGAATTCGTGAAGGCCGCCGGGTCGCGGCTCTGCAGGCATTGTAAAAGACACTCGTTTTAAAGGGCTTATAAAACTTCCGGAGTTCCGTTGAAACGATAGCCAACCCAGGGCTCGGTTGCAATGCACTTCGGATTTTCCGGATTGGTCTCGATCTTCTTCCGAAGACTCTTTATAAAAGCGCGCAGGTACTCGACCTGATCGCCATAGTCCGGCCCCCAAACCGTCTGCAACAGTTCGCGATGGGAAACCGCTTCGTTGGCATGCTGAGTGAGATACCGAAGCAGGTCCAATTCCTTCGGGGTGAGGTGCGTGGATACGGCGCCTCGCATGACGGTGCGCGCACCAAAATCAATGGTCAGGTCGCCCACTCGCAAACGCTGTGGCATAGATTGCGTGGCCGGAACGCGGCGCAGCACCGCACGGATGCGGGCCAACAGTTCGGGCGTGCTAAATGGCTTGGTAACGAAATCGTCCGCACCCGCGTCGAGGGCTTCCACTTTGGCGGCTTCGGTGTTGTGAACCGTCAGCATCACGATCGCAACGTTGGGATCGGCCCGAATCTCCCGGCAGGCTGCCAACCCGCCCATCCCCGGCATGTTGATGTCGAGCAGCACCAGATCCGGACGGTAATCACGCATTTTCGTCAGCGCCTCCTCGCCGGTCTTTGCGTCCTCCACTTCGTAACCCGCGCTCGTCAACGTGGTGCGCATAATGCGCCGGATCTGGGGTTCGTCGTCGACCACCAGGATGCGGCCCCCGCTCACTTCTGTCCACCTTTCGCTTCCACCGGCAGAGTCAACTCAAAGGTTGTTTCGCCGGGCCGGCTGCTGACCGTCAGGTCGCCGCGGTGCGCCCGCGCTATGTTCTGCGCGATACTCAGGCCCAGTCCGGAACCAGGCACTTGATGTTCTACCGAGGGACTACGGTACAGCCTTTCGAAAATCCGTTTCTGTTCCTGCATTGGGATGCCATCTCCGTAATCTGTAACGGCGACCGTCAGAGCACCACCGCCATTGTGTACTTGAATAATGACGGGCTTATCGGGTGTCGAGTACTTCAAAGCGTTGTCTATGAGCTGCTTGATGGCCAGTTTAATCAGGCGCCGGTCGACCGCAATCGCAGCCGGATAGTTGTCACAGACCACCTTTACCGGACGGCCATCCAGCTCCGGTTCCATGGCGCCCACCACCTCCCGGACGATTTCCCCGACATTGGAAGGTTCGGCTCGAACCTCAATGTTCGAGCTGTCGAGCCGTCCCATCTCGACTGCGTCGTCGATCAACTCGTTCAGGCGCTTGGCCTCCTGGTCGGCGATGCGCAGCATTTCCGCCCGCGTTTCGCGCGGCTGGTCCAAGTCGGCCAGAAGCGAGGTGGTCGCAGCCATCACGGAAGTCAAGGGAGTCTTGAACTCGTGCGCCATCGCGTCGAGGAGCGTCGTTCGCAGCTTCTCGCTCCGCCGGGCTGCCTCGACCTGCGCCGCCAAGTCTTGCGCCCGGGCCCTTTCTAATCCGATAGCGACCAAGTTCGCGATGCCTTGCAGCACCGAGTCCGGCATCGGAGAACCCTGCAATGCGAGACCCGCAATTGGTTCCGAACCAAGCCGGACCGCAGTGATAAGACGGCTATGAGCGGCGTCGGAGAACGAGGTTCCCTGCAACGCCGCATCACGAAGCTGATCATCGAGGCCCTCGAAATCAGATGGCCCTGCGCGGTAGAACTGATCCGTGCGGCGATCGTAGAGGACTGCTGACTGGAATTGAAAAATCTCAGCGAGCTTGCGGACAAGCTGTCTCGGGAACGGCTCGCTATCGTCTACCAGGAGAATTGCACGGCTGAAAGTGTATAGCCTTTCGACGTCCTGCTGTCTGGCGACGGCATCCAGAGCGCGCCCTTTCGCCTCCGCCGACAGCCGGCTTGCAATCAGCGCTGTTGCCAGAAAGCTAAATAGGGCAACCCAATTGTGCGGATCAGCAATGGTGAATTGTCCGACCGGCGGAAAGAAGAAGAAGTTGAACGTGAGGGTAGCAGCAATCGACGCCACAGCCGCATCGAAGAAGCCCCAAATTGCTGGCGATCACCAATACGAGGAGCAAATACGCAAATCCAACAGTGGTCGCGTTGACTGGGAGCAGTTCGTAGCACACGAACGTGAGGGCCGCCACACCAACAAGCGACAAGGACAACCGCAGTGCACGCCAGCCCAAGAGCGTTGGCCACCTCCCAGCCGATATTCTAGGTGATCCCGAGTACCCTCGGCTCTCCGAGTCGCCAGCCTGCCGCTTCGCCTTGTAGCGCCAGCCAGTACGGTCATGATCGGCGACACGAAGATTCTTGTCTTTGACGTAACGAACACTTCGTACATTCGTGCCCTTAAAGAAGCCTCCTTTGGGACGGTTCAGATCTCCGTGACCTGCACCGAGGGATCGGCTTCGCACTCAATTCTCCAATTTGGCACATCAAGCGCGAGGACGTTCCCGTATCGCTGGGCATCATCATCGACAACAGCGGCAGCATGAAGGAGAAGCGTCAAAAGGTGGAGTTGGCCTCGCTCGACCTGGTGAAAGCCTCCAACCGTCTGGACGAAGTCTTCATCCGTGAATTTCAACGACGATGCCTGGCTGGACGTTCCGTTCACCAGCGACATTCAAAAAAGATGGAGGACGGCATCGCGAAGATCGACTCGCGCGGCGGAACGGCCATGCGCGACGCCATCAGCCTGTCGCTCGACTATCTCAAGAAAGAAGGCAAGCGGCAGAAGGAGGTCCTGCTGGTGATCACCGACGGCAACGACAACGCCAGCGCCATCAGCCTGGAGAAATTAGTCACCCGCTGCCAGCAGAACGAGGTATTGATCTACGCCATCGGCCTGCTGAATGAGGAAGAGCGCCACGAAGCCAAGATTTCCAAGCGCGTTAGGCGCCTTGGCCGGAGACACCGGCGGGCAGGTGTTCTTTCCCAAGAGCGTTGCGGAAGTCGACCAACTCGCGTTGGAAGTAGCGCATGAACTGAGGAATCAGTACATGATTTACTATTCGCCCACCGTTCAGGCGATGGATGGCAGCTTCCGCCAGATCAAGCTCACCGTGAACGCGCCCGGCCACCCGATGGTGCGAACTCGAACCGGATATTACGCCACGCCCGACATTCCCGATAAGAAAACTTTGAGCCAGACGGGTGCTATGGAAACAGGGGCAAGCCGCGGCCGGTCTGGCGCAGCTCCAAGAAGCCGACCGTTTGAACGCGCCGCTGCTGCGCAAGAACGCAGCGAACACTCTTTACCTCGCGAACTCCATCGTCTTGAAAACCACTGTCGCGGAAGCGTTGGTGGAAGTAGGACGCGGCAACGAGGCGGTGCGCTTGGCGCGGCAGGCGCTGGCCGACGCTGAAGCGGGCATCGTGTCGAAGCTTGCCACGCCCAGCCAAGTGCTGCACAGCCAGCTAGGATTGGCCGTTGTTCTGGCATACACGGGCCGCGGTCCGGAAGCCGGCCAGGTTGCCGCCGGGCTAGGCGCCGCGCTGGAGAGCGATCCGAAATTGCTGCGCACCGGATGGCTGCGTTCCTACTTCTATAGCGAACTGGGGCGCATTTACCAGCGACTGGGGCAGGCTCAGGACGCGCGCTTCTGGTTCGGCAAGAGCCGAGAGGCATCGTCGCGAATCGTTGGAGGTCCGATTCTGTTCGGCGCGCCGCCAGAGAGAGTTGCAGCGCCTGGACGCAGCGCTGGATGCGTGGCGGCACTGACGCGGCTCCTAAGCCAGAACGTCGCGAGCTTTCAGCAAGTCGGGCGTTTCAAAGCCCTCCCTGAAGCGCGCATACGTGTCCGCAAGCAACTCTTCGCCTCGGGCGCGCTCGATCCTTGAAAGGTCCAACGCCGAGCGCAGCTCCAAAGACAGCGCTGCCTGCGAAGACGCCACTTCGAGCGCACGCGCGATCCACTGAGCCGCGTCGGCCGGCGTCTGGCTGCACTCGATCGCGACGACACCACGCAGACGGTACAGTTCCGCGAGATAGAAGAACGACGGCTTGGCCGAAGGGTGAGTCAAAGCATGGTCAAGCAGCGCGACCGCCTCGCCGGGCCTTCCAGCCATCAATTGCGCCTCCGCCAGTAATGCCAGATGATAAGGCCGATCCAGTTCCGCGCCGATGGCCGCGCAGCCGCTGATGCCTTCCTCGAGTTCCCGGACGCCCGCTTCGCATTCACCGCACCGCGCCAGGGCCCAGCCCCGCAGAACCTGACCCGCCGCGCGCCGATACGGATAACCCTGCTGGTTCGCAATCGCGATCGCTTGGTTCGCCCAGTGCAAGGCTTGCTCCTCTTCCTGACGCAGTTGATGCAGCATGGCCAACTGAATCTGAGCATTGGCGAGGCTGTACAGCCGCGACGGATCCTGAGCCAGCGCGACCGCCAATCGAGCCTCGGCGAGCGCACGGTCCGGATATCCGAGAAACCAGAGCGAAAGCGCGGCCCAGGTGCGGCAACCGATCCCAGGATCCTCTCCCAGCGCGGCGGTCACCTGCGAGTGACGTTCGGGTGAATAGGCCTGCGCGCCCTTGTCGCCGTGATCCAGCGCGTCGGCGAACGCCCCCTGGTGGAATCGCGAGCACGCCAGCAAGTCGCGAGCTTCCAGCATGAAATCTCCGCGGCGCTCCTGCTCCGGAAGGTGCCGCTCCATGAGCTGCTGCGCTTTGGGATAGTGGCCGCGGATCTCCAGCATCACGCCCAACCCAAAGACCACGGGAAAGTTCGAACACAAGCATTCCAACCGTGACGAAAGTTCGTAGGCCCGGCGAAACGCATGCTCGGCCTCCGGGTCCGCGAAGCCGCGCGTGATCATCAGGGCCGGCGCCAGCAGCGATAGCAGTTCCAGCTCCCGGCGGTCGCGCTCCTCCAGGTCCGGGAGGCGCCGTAACATTTCGACCGCGCTCTTTAGATCGACGATCGCCTCCAGGTGCGCGCTCTGTTTCAACGACAGTTCAGCGGAGCGCTGCAGGTAGTGCAAGGCGCGCGGGGCATCGCGGGCCTCGCGGAAATGCACCGCCAGCTCCGACGTAACGGCGTCTTCGTCCCCGTGGTGTCCTTGCTCGATGGCCATCCCGATTTGCTGGTGGAGGCGAACGCGCCGGCCCGCCGGCAGGCGCTCGTAAGTCACATCGCGGTGAACACTATGCAGAAACGAGTAGCCTTCGCACACCGTCCCGTCCGGCCATTCGTGGGCGCCGGTGGAGACAAAGAAGCAGCCAGCTTTGGCCAATGCAGCGCAGCGCGCCTCCACATCACCGACGTTACGCTCCAGCGCAGGGGCAATCGCGGCAGGACAGAAGCTGGCGCCGGCCACGCTGGCCGCTTGAACGATCTGCTGGTCCGAATCGTCCAGTTCCAGCACCTGTTGCTCGATCAGTTGACGCAGATCGTCAGGAACGCTGAATGACAGGTCTTCGACGTTAGCCGGGAGCGCGCCGCCCGCCAGCCATGAGTTGACCACGGTGGTCACAAACAGCGGATTGCCTTGCGTCCGCGCATACAGCCGCTGGGAGGTTGCGGACGGCACGGAATCGACGAACCTGGCGTGGAGGTATTTAGCCACGCCATCTTCGGTCAAAAGGCCGGGTGCAATCTCTTGCGAACATCCCCGAAGCTTCAACTGCTGTGCGATGGCGTGGAGGGGATGCGAGCGCGCTTTCGCATCGGAGGGCCGGTAGGTGCCGAGCACCAGGAGACGCGCCGGATCGGTTCGCACGGCAACGCGAGCCAGCAGATCGACCGTCGAAGCATCGGCCCAATGCAGGTCCTCCAGAATGAGAATGAGAGGCAGCTCGGCGGTCAACACCTCGAGCGCGTCCGCCATTTCGCGGATCATACGCTCGGCGGTTATGCCCAACATCGCCTGTGTGGATCTGGCCTGCTCACTGCCCGCGACGGACGGCATTTGCGCCAGCCACGATGGAGCGCAGCGCGCCAGAACGTCGACGCACAGCGCGCCTTCCTCGCGCGCTAATCGGCTCAAGGCGTCCAGGACCGGCAAGTAAGGTTCGCTGGCGCCATGAGAATTCAGGCAGTCTCCGCTCGCCACGCGGGCTCCGGCCCCGGCGGTAAGTCCCTCGACAAAAGCCCGCACCAGCGTGGTCTTGCCGATCCCGGCCTCGCCGGTGATGAAAACGATCTGCCGCGTCCCCGAGCGGGCCAACTCAAAACTCGCCCGGAGATACGATAACTGCTCCTCTCGCTCGATCAGGCAGGAAACCGGCGCCCTGTTCGTGTTCGGCGCGTCAAGCGGCGCGATAAACCGATAGCCCTGCCGCGGCACGGTCTCAATGTACTTCACACCGCCACGCTTCTCCAGAGTCTTGCGCAGGGCCGAAATATTGTGATCCAGGTTGTTCTCTTCGACAATGCTGTCGGGCCAGACCGCCTTCATGATGTCGTCTTTTCGCACCAGACGGCCATGCTTTTCCACCAGCACACAGAGCGTGTCGAAGACCTTGCCACGCAACGGAATCACGCGGTCCTCCTGCGAGAGACGGCGTTCCGCGACGTCCAGGCGAAAGGGACCGAATCGATATTCAAGACGGGGCATATCGAATCCTCCTAAATCAGAGCCTCGGCGGGATTGCCGCCAAAAGCAGTATCTGTTTTGTCGCAGGCAGTCGAGCAGCCGCGACACATTCGATCAACGAAGTAGAAGGATCAGCAGAGCCGGACGCAAACCAATCCTAGAACCTGAGATGCGGGCAAGAGGCTGATGGATTCAACAGTTGCAACGCGTGATGGTTCGAGTTGAGCGACTGTAGCCGCCGTTGCCGGAAGCGCGAGATCTCCCATCAGGCTGGCTGACAGGTTCTTGTGCCGCAAGTGCTTCGGCGGGCCGGGCAGGCCGGGCGAGACGAATACGGCCAGCACGCTCAGGAGAGCGAGCGCCGGCACGACAGCAAGCGTACTTTGACGCCACCTCGGTTGGATTCGACCGCGCATCAGTTCACCGGGAATCACACGACCTCCCCTCAACCTAACATACGTAATCGGCCGGTCAAATCGAGCAGCACGCTCCAGGAAAAATCCAGAAATCTTTCAGCGCTCGCAAAGGGAAGAGGGCAGTGAATGGGAGTATAGTTGCTGATGTTAACCGGAACCAAGACCCACTCAGGAAGGTGAGGCAAATGGACCAGTGGAAACCCGATCAATCGTTTTATCCATCGCCCAAGTTGGCGACTCAGGCAGCTCCCGAGCAGCTAGCTTACGTGGCGATGCTCAATTCCGACCCCAACAAGCAAGATGCGCTCGGCGTGGTCGACACCGACCCGGCCTCCAAGACCTATGGGCAACTCATCAGCCAGTTGGACATGCCTCAGGCTGGCGACGAGTTGCATCACTTCGGCTGGAACGCCTGCAGTTCCTGCTTGTGCCCGCACGCGCCGCACCCGCACATGGAACGCCGTTATCTGATCATTCCGGGCCTGCGGTCCTCGCGTATCCACATTGTGGATACCAAGCCGGACCCGCGAAAGCCGAGGATGACTAAGGTCATCGAGCCCGAGGAAGTTTTCAAGTCCACCGGGTACAGCCGTCCTCACACGGTCCATTGCGGACCGGACGCAATTTACATGAACGCTCTTGGAAACCCGCAGGGCGGCGGTCCTGGCGGAATTTTCCTGATGGATGCCGAGACGTTCAAGTTGAAGGGCGCGTGGGAGGCCGACCGCGGTCCGCAACGCCTGGCCTACGATTTCTGGTGGCATCTGGGCCACGACACTCTGCTCACCAGTGAATGGGGCACGCCCGACATGGTCGAAAACGGCGTGAATCCCGAACTGCTGCTGGCCGGCAAGTACGGCCATGCGATTCACGTTTGGGATCTGAACAAGCGCCGGCATCAGCAGGTCCTCGATTTGGGCGCCGAACAGCAGATGGTTCTGGAACTGCGGCCGGCGCACAACCCCACGGAGACTTACGGATTCGTCGGAGTGGTGACCAGCCTGAAAGATCTTTCCGCTTCCGTGTGGCTGTGGCATCGCGAAGGCAGCAACGGAAACGGCCAGTGGAAAATGCGCAAAGTGATCGAGATTCCAGCCCAGCCGGCAGATCCGGATCTGTTGCCGCCGCTGCTCAAGGGATTCAAGGCCGTGCCGCCGCTGGTGACCGACATCGACCTTTCGGTGGATGACCGTTTTCTGTACGTTTCCTGCTGGGGAACGGGCGAGTTCCATCAGTATGATGTGAGCGATCCGTTCCATCCGGTTCTGACCGCCAACATCCAGCTCGGCGGAATCGTGAAGCGCGCAGCCCGCACCGGCTTTCCCGAAACCAAACTGAACGGCGGACCGCAAATGGTCGAGGTCAGCCGCGACGGCAAGCGCGTATACGTCACCAACTCGCTTTACCGGAGCTGGGACGAGCAATTTTATCCGGATGGTATTCGCGGCTGGTTGGCGAAGATCGATGTGCCTGAGAAAGGCGGCATGCGTCTGGACCCGAAGTTCTTCCTGCAGGTCGACGGCATGCGTCCGCACCAGGTTCGCCTGCAGGGCGGCGACGCATCGTCGGACTCGTACTGTTACTCGTGAGGCGATCATGACCGCGCAAGCAGCACTGCCGTGGCTGGTTTTGATTGGGTTGGGCGCGTTCCACGGAGTCAATCCGGGGATGGGCTGGCTGTTCGCGGTCGCGCTCGGAATGCAGGAGAAACGGCGCGCCGCAGTTTATCAAGCGCTCCTACCTTTGGCCGTCGGTCACGCGCTGGCGGTTGGAGCGGCCGTGCTGCTGGCAGTAGCGATCGGCGCGGTGGTGCCGCTCGAAGTGCTGCGCTGGTCGCTCGCGGCGTTTCTCCTGTTGCTCGGGATTTCGCGGTTGTGGCGGCATCGCCATCCGCGCTGGACCAGCATGAAGGTCGGAATGGGCGGCCTGACGCTGTGGTCCTTTCTCATGGCGTCGGCACACGGCGCCGGATTGATGGTGGTGCCGCTGTTCGTAGGGATGACGATGAGCGCCAGCCAGCACGCGCATCACATGACGGCCGCATCCACCGCGCCCGAGGCGCTTCTGGCCACCGGCGCGCACGCATTGGGATATCTGTTGGTGACCGCGGTGATCGCGGCGCTGGTGTTCGAAAAACTTGGAGTGGGCCTGCTTCGCAGCGCGTGGTTCAACATTGACCGGATCTGGGCCATCGCGCTGGTGGCGACCGGGGCTTTGACGCTGGCCCTGTAGTTCGCGGACGGCTCAGCGATCGTGGGCAGGCGTTCGAGATACAAATTAAAGGTAGGAGGCAAGATCATGTCAACTGGAGTCTCTCAAAAGACTGAGAACCTGAAGAGCAAAGTAAAAGGCTCGGTGCTGTTTCCGCAAGACCAGGGCTACGACGAGGCCCGCAAGATTTGGAACGCGATGATCGACCGTCGGCCCGCCGCGATCGTGCGGTGCGCCGATGCCGGTGACGTTGCCCCGGCGATTGAGTTCGCGCGCGCGAACGGACTGGACATTTCGATCCGCGGCGCCGGGCACAATATAGCGGGGAACGCGGTGTGCGACGGCGGCCTGATGATCGATTTCTCGGCCATGAAGAATGTCCGCATCGATGCGGCCAAGAAGCGCGCCTACGTCCAGCCCGGCGCGACGCTGCACGATTTCGACGAAGCGGCGCAGGCGCATGGCCTGGCCACGCCGGTCGGCATCAATTCAACTACCGGCATCGCCGGTCTCACGCTGGGCGGCGGCTTCGGATGGTTGACTCGCCAGTACGGCTTAACGATCGACAACCTGGTGTCGGCCGACGTGGTCACGGCCGACGGCAAGAAGCTGGTTGCGAGCGAGACCGAGAACGCTGACCTGTTCTGGGCGATTCGCGGCGGCGGCGGCAACTTCGGCGTCGTGACACAGTTCGAGTTCAAGCTGCATCCGGTGGGTCCGGAGGTGCTGGCGGGGCTCATGGTGTTTCCGTTCAGCCAAGCCAAGCAGGTGCTGACTAAGTACGGCGAGTTCGCCGCAACATCGCCGCGGGAACTGAATGTGTGGGTGGTGCTCCGCAAGGCGCCGCCACTGCCGTTTTTGCCGGCCGATGTGCACGGCAAGGAAGTTGTGGTGCTCGCGGTTTTCTATTCGGGCAAAATCGCCGAGGGCGAAAAGCTGATTGCGCATCTGCGTAGTTTCGGCAATCCGGTAGGAGAACACCTTGGGCCGATGCCTTACGTGCAATGGCAGCAGGCCTTCGATCCGCTGCTCACGCCTGGCGCCAGGAACTATTGGAAGTCGCACAACTTCACCGAGCTCAGCGATGGCGCGGTGGGCAGCATGATCGATTTCGCCGGCAAGCTGCCCTCGCCGCACTGCGAAATCTTCGTCGGTCTCATCGAGGGCGTTGCAAACCAGGTTCCTGCTCAGGCCACCGCGTACAGCAATCGCGACGCGAAATTCGTCATGAACGTGCATGGCCGGTGGGAACAGGCCTCGGAAGATAGCGGAGGCATCGCTTGGGCTCGCGCTTTCTTCAACGCTTCCAAGCCTTACGCCTCGGCCGGCGCGTACGTGAACTTCATGACCGAAGAGGAGAGCGGCCGGATCGGCGCAGCGTACGGACCCAACTTCGACCGGTTGAAAGAAATCAAACGGAAGTACGATCCGAACAACGTCTTTCACCTGAACCAGAACATCCAGCCGTGATCCGCTGGCCGCAGGCGCGGCGCTGCGCAAGCCGTCCGCCGCGCCACGCCATGCGCGGCCAATCGCGAGAAGAACTTAGCGATCTTTACAAATCCTAACGAACGTTCATCGGAGATTCTCGTCCAATCGGGCATGGACGCAGCCAACGGCTTTCAGCCGGCGGTCCGAACCAATCGCGGCGCACTCGCATCGGCGGAGAAAAAAGCGCTGCTCTGGCTCGCCCACCGCATGCCCGCCTGGGTGAATTCCGACCACCTCACCGCTCTGGGATTTCTGTCGCTCGCAGGGGTCGGCCTGAGCTATTGGTATGCGCGCTACTCGCGCGCCGGAATCGTGCTCGCGATCGCCTTCCTCATTCTGAACTGGTTCGGCGACAGCCTGGACGGAACGCTGGCGCGGGTGCGCAACCGGCAGCGGCCGCGCTACGGTTTCTATGTCGATCACGTGCTGGACGCGTGCGGCGCGGTATTCATTTTCGCGGGACTCGCGGCGTCGGGCTACATGAGCGAGCGCGTGGCGGTGGGGCTGCTGGTAGCGTATTTCCTGCTGAGCATCGAAGTTTACCTGGCCACCTATACGCTGGGCAAATTCAACATGTCGTTCGCCGCGTTCGGTCCCACTGAACTGCGCGTGCTGCTGATCGCGGGAAACATCGCGCTGCTGACTCACCCCTTCGCGATACTGGCCGGAAAACAATACCTGCTGTTCGACGTCGGCGGCGTTATCGGAATCGCCGGCATGTGCTTCGCGCTGGTGTGGACCATCGTGAGGCACACCGCGCATCTCTATCGCGTCGAAACGGTCCAGAGATGATCCGCTGGTTCAAATTCAACGCGGTCGGCACTGGCGGGAGTCGTGGTGCAACTTGCCGCGCTGTCGCTTCTGACCTACGCGTTTCGCGTGCCATACCTGTTCGCGACCGCGCTGGCGGTGGAGATCGCGCTGCTGCACAACTTCGTCTGGCACGAATGCTGGACGTGGCGCGGCCTGGCGATCGAGAGCCGCTGGCGTCGTCTGGCGCGCTTTCACGTGGGCAACGGATTCGTGTCCATCGGCGCCAATACGCTGTTCACCTGGTGGTTCAAGCAGCACCTTGGTCTGCCGCTGCTCGCCGCGAATCTGGCGGCGATCACGGCAACATCGCTTGCTCAATTTCGCCGTCGCCGCCCTGTGGGTTTTCCGCGCTCAGACGCGCTAACCTCTCTGCGATTGGTATAGTTGCCTTTTGGCCGGGAGGTGAACATGGATTTCGCGCTCAGCGACGAAGACCGGATGTTGAAGGATCTGGTGGCGCGCTTCGTCCGCGAGGAGTTGCTTCCGCTGGAGCCGGCGGTGCTCGAGCGCGAAGCGCAGGGACAGGGCACGCTGCTGACCGACGAAGAGCGCGCGCCGCTGGACGCCAAGTCGCGCGAACTCGGCCTGTGGGGCCTGGACGCGCCGGAAGATGTCGGCGGGTCGGATCTCGAGCGAGGTCGCGCTGGTCGGCGTCAATGAAGAGCTGGGCAAGACCGTCGCGCCCTACGTGCTGCCGCCCGATTCGCCGAATCTGCGCATGCTGATGGCGACCGTGAACGCCGAGCAGCGCGCGCAGTACCTGGCGCCCTACGCGCAAGGCAAGACCATATCGGCGATCGGAATTTCGGAACCTGGCGCCGGCGCCGATCCCGGCTTCGATGACCACGCAGCGCCGTCAAGGACGGCGATCGACTGGGTGATCAACGGCCGCAAGATCTGGATCAGCCGCGCGTGCGAAGCCGACTTCACCATCCTGATGGCGGTCACCGACAAGGGCAAAGGCGCGCGCGGCGGCATCTCGGCGTTCCTGATCGACAAGGGCACGCCCGGCTTCAACGTGCTGCGAAGAATCCCGATGATCGGCGGCCATTTCACCTACGAAGTCGCGCTGGAAGATTGCCGCGTGCCGGAATCGAAGCTGCTCGGCAAGGAAGGACACGGCTTCGCGCCGATGCAGATCCGGCTTTCGACGCGGCGCCTCGAAATGTCCTGCACGTGCATCGGCATGGCGCAGCGCGCGCTCGACATGATGTGCGAATATGCGCCGCAGCGCGTGACCTTCGGCGTGCCGCTGGCCGAGCGCCAGACCATCCAGTGGTGGGTGGCCGATTCGGCCGCGCGCATCCACGCCTGCCGGTTGATGGCCTACGACGCCGCGTGGAAAATCGATCAGGGCCGCGACGTGCGCAGCGAAATCTCCATGCTCAAAGTTTTCGCCACCGAGATGGCCTGGGAAGTCATCGACAAGGCCATGCAAGTCCTTCGGCGCCATGGGCATGACCAAGGAAGTTCCGCTGCAGCTGATGGCCGCGACGGTGCGAAATATGCGAATCTACGATGGTCCCTCGGAGGTGCATCGCTGGGTGGTGGCGCGAAAGCTGCTCCGGCTGCGTTGATCATGGCTGAACAATCGATACGGCGACGCAACAGTAAGTCTGGAAGGCCACGTGGCCTGGATCGAGATCCACCGGCCGCCGCACAATTTCTTCGACTTCAAACTGATCAGCGATCTGGCGGACGCTTTCGAAGCGCTCGATCAGGAGCACGAATGCCGTGTGCTGGTTCTGATGTCGGAAGGCAGATCGTTTTGCGCGGGTGCGGATTTCAGGCCCGCCGCGGAGGGCACGGAACTGGAATCCGATCGCGCCGGCCGCCTTTACGTCCAGGCGATTCGGCTGTTCGGCACGCGCAAGCCGGTGGTCGCGGCCGTGCAAGGCGCGGCGGTCGGCGGAGGGCTGGGCCTGTCGCTGGTTGCGGATTTTCGCGTCGTGTATCGCCGGAGACGCGGTTCTGGGCGAACTTCACCAAGCTCGGCCTGCATCCCGGATTCGGCCTCACGCACACGCTGCCGAGATTGATCGGCGTGCAGCGCGCGAACCTGATGTTCTCCACGCGCGCGGCGTATCGCCGGCGAAGAAGCGGTGGCATGGGGGCTGGCCGATGTTCTCACCGCACCCGATCAGCTTCGCGCGGAAGCCGGAAAACTCGCGAACCAGATCGCTGAGGGCGCGCCTCTGGCCGTGCAATCGACGCGAGCGACGCTGCGCCGCGGCCTGCAGGATGCCGTTCGGGCGACGCTCGAGCACGAACTCGCCGAGCAGAGCCGGCTGGCCCGCACCGAAGACCACAAGGAAGGCATTCGGGCCGTCGGCGAGCGGCGTCCGGGCCGTTTCCAGGGGCGCTGAGCGCGATGCCGACGCTCGACCGCGCGGGAGTCAAGCTGCATTACGAGACGTACGGCAGCGGCCCGGCCATTCTGCTTTCGCATGGATATTCGGCAACGTCGGAGATGTGGCGCGGGCAGATCGAGACGTTGTCGCGCGACCACAAGCTGATCCTGTGGGACATGCGCGGCCACGGGCAATCCGACTATCCGGACGATCCCGCCCAATACAGCGAAGAGGCCACGGTGGCCGACATGGCCGCGCTGCTCGGATGCGTGCGGCGCCGATCGCGCCATCGTGGGCGGCCTGTCGCTCGGCGGCTACATGTCGCTGGCGTTCCATCGCGCGCATCCGGAGCGTGTCCGAGCGCTGCTCGTCATCGATACCGGACCCGGATTCAAGAACGACGAAGCGCGCGAGAAATGGAACCGGCGCGCTGAGGAGACCGCGCGCCGCTTCGAATCGGAAGGCCTCGGCTACTTGCGCACGCTCAGCAAAGAGATGGCGATGAGCACGCACCGCTCCGCCGACGGCCTGGTTCGAGCCGCGCGCGGCATGCTGGCTCAGCGCGACGCCCGCGTGATCCGATTCGCTGGCCGGCATCCAGGTGCCCACGCTGGTGATCGTCGGCGCCAACGATACGGCCTTCCTCGCCGCGGCCGACTACATGACCGCCAAGATCCCGAACGCCACCAAAGTGGTGATCCCCGACGCCGGCCACTCCTCCAACATCGACCAGCCGGAAATCTTCAACCAAGCGGTGGCTCAAGTTCCTGGACCGCCTCCAGGCGTAGAATCGAGTGAGCCGGAGGTGGCATGAAACGAATTGCCGTGTGGCTCGGAATCGTCGTCGCCGTGCTACTCCTGATCGCGGCTGCCCTGCCTTTCCTGATTGACGCGAATACCTTCCGTCCGAAGCTGGAGTCGAGTCTCACGGCTGCGCTGGGCCGGGACGTAAAACTCGGCGATCTGAAACTCGCGCTGCTGTCGGGCGGCGTCTCGGCGAACGACCTTTCCATCGCGGACGATCCGGCCTTCAGCAAAACCCCATTCCTGCGCGCGAAACAATCTGAGCGCCGGCGTGGACCTGGCTGCACTGATCTTCTCGCGTAAGCTCGACGTGACTGGCATCACCATCGATCAACCCGAGATCGCGTTGGTCGAATCGACGCCCGGCGTCTGGAATTTTTCCAGCCTCGGAACGAAAGCGAGCGAGCAAGACGACGCCCCCGACGCTTCCACCCAGCCAACGCGGGGCTGGACCTCTCAGTCAAGCAGGTCAAAATCGACAACGGCCGCCTGACACTCAACTCGGAGCGGCAGCAGCAAGCCGCTAGATCGTCGAGCAGGTCAACGTCGAGATGCAAGATTTCTCGCCCAGCTTCGGCCTTTCCTTTTTCGCTCACCGCAAATATCGCCGGGCGGAGGCGCGCTCAAACTGAATGGCAAGGCCGGCCCGTTCGATTCCGAATGACGCCATGACGCCTGTGAGCGCCGACTCTGAAGCGTGTCGCACCTCGATCTGGCACAGTCGCGATTCAATGACTGGGCGCCCACTGTCGCCGGGCTGGTCTCTTTCGATGGCACCGGCCAATTCCGACGGCAAGAATGCTCCACGTGACGGCAAGCTCCATGCCGAGAAGCTGAAGCTGGCACGCAATGCGACGCCGGCGCAACGCACCGTGGATCTTGATTTCGCGCGTCGACCATGACCTGAAGAACCGTTCGGGCGTGCTCAACCGCGGCGACATCCACATCGGCGGCGCCGTCGCGAGCCTCACCGGAACGTACGTGAACACGGCGATTCTATGGCGCTCAAGATGAATCTGTCCGGATCGAACATGCCCGTGACCGAACTGCAGGCGCTGCTGCCGGCCCTCGGGGTCGTGCTGCCCGCCGGGTCCTCGCTGCGAGTCGGAACCGCGAATGCCCGATTAACTGTCCATGGAAGGCCCGGCGGACCGGCTGGTGACCGCAGGATCGGTGGGCCTCAGCAACGCCAAGCTGGCGGGATTCGACATGGGCCGGAAGATGTCGACCATCGAAACGCTCGCGGGCATCAAGTCCGACCCGAACACCGAGATCCAAACCCTGAGCATGAACGTGCGCTACGCGCCGGAAGGCGCCAACCTGCAGGACATCAAGCTGGTCGCTACCGGCATCGGTGAAATCACCGGCAGCGGAACAGTCAGCCCGAGCAACGCTCTGGACTTCAAGATGAGAGCCACGGTTCACGCCGGGGACTGGCCGCGGTGATCGGCAACGCTCCGATTCCTTTTCTCGTGCAGGGCACGGCTTCCGATCCGGCATTCCGGCCGGACGTCAAGGGGATCGCCACCGAGACGCTCAAAGGCGTGGTGGGAGGCGACGCCGGCAAAGCGGCCAGCGGAATCCTCAAAGGTCTGCTGGGCGGAAAAAAGAAAAACTGAGAGTCTCAGTCCGTGCTTTCGGCCTCGGGCTCGGCATTGCGCGCCGCCCGCAACCGGCCCAACACCGAAACCAGCCACACCAAGCCCGCCAGCGCGACGATCGCCATCAGCCAGCGCAGGAGGCTGGCGAAGAAGCTGCGTCGAACACCGGCCATTGGAAATGGAACTTGCTCAGCACGGTCCCGCGATCGATCATCCAGTGCCAGGCGATATGCGCGACGAGCGCCGACACGATGATCGTCCCCATTCGCTCGGCCACGACGAATCGGAACAGCCCCTCCAGCACCGGAATCAGCATCACCAGCACCAGGAGCTGCCCCAGTTCGACGCCGATGTTGAACGACAGCAGCGACGTCAGCATGTGGGTGCCGGCGAACTGCAGCGTCTGGCGCAGCGCGAACGAGAAGCCGAATCCGTGCACCAGGCCGAACCCGAACGCGATCATCCAGCGCTTGTGCACCGTGCCGGCGCCCGCGATGTTTTCGAGCGCCATATAGAGGATCGAGACCGCGATCAGCGTTTCGATCAGCGGCGGAAACCACAGTGCGTCGGGCGCGAGATTGTACGCCGACGCGATCAGCGTGATGGAGTGCGCCACCGTGAAAGACGTCACCACCGGGATCAGCGAGCCGAATCGCCGGAACGGGATCACCAGGCAGAACAGAAACAGCAGATGATCGGTGCCTTCCAGGATGTGCAGGAATCCCAGGTGCACGAAATTGAACGCGGCCTGATACCAGCGCGGATCGAGCCGCACCAGGCCCGGATCCTCGGGAAACTCGAACGCGCGAACCGCGCCGCCCGGCGGCAGGAATCGCAGCACCATCAGCACGCGCAAGCCGAGGCGCCAGAGCCCGTTCGGGATCGATACGAAAAATGCGACCGATCCGATTGGATCGGGTATTCGAACAGCACGTCGAAGATGGTCTGGTTCCACACCACGTTGGTTTCGGCGGGAGCCTGGGCCCGGTGAGGTGCGCCATCGCCTGATCGTACGAGGCGAACGACCGGTCCGACTGAAGCGCCAGGCGCGTCTCGATCACCTGCGGCTTCGCCAAGCAGCGTGTCGTCCTCGTAGACTTTCGTGAAATTCGGAGATCCACAGCGTGGCGGCGTCGGCCAGCAACGCGTGCGCCTGCTCCAGATCCAGATAGCCGCCTTCTTTTTCGGGAAAATTGATGTCGCGCATGGCCACCAGGGGCAAGCGCACCAACAGGCGTAAGCGGTGGCCCTCCGGCTTGACGAACGTCTGGATGGTGACGTCGCTCGGAATCTCGTGCGCGACCGCTAGCGGCCGGCAGCGCCAGCAAGACGCCGCGACAAGCGGGAATAGGTGTTCAGGCTGGGGTACTTCGAGTCAACATGGCTGAAAAACTTTTCATCGACGATCGGTGAGGAATTTTCTGGTTGCCTCCATACCGAATCGTGTATAATAGCGTACCATCTATCGAAAGGGAGGATAGAAGTTCAATGAAGCGTCAACTCTACGTAGGAGCGATGTTTCTGGCAGTCCTCGTCGCACTGGCGGTTGGTTCCCGCATGCTGGGGAAGCGGGCCGTCGTCGAGGCCGCCGGGACTCAAGCGCCCAAGTTTGAAGTGGACCCGATGTGGCCCAAGCCGCTGCCCAATCACTGGCTGATGGGCAACGTGATCGGCGTCTCGGTCGACTCCAAGGATCATATCTGGATCATTCACCGCCAGGGATCGCTCGAGGCCATGGAAGATTACGCCGTGGCGAATCCGCCGGGCGCCAAGCGGCAGCGCGGCAAAGTGGAATCGGAATGCTGCATGCCCGCGCCGCCGGTTCTGGAGTTCGATGAAGCCGGCAACCTGCTGCAAGGCTGGGGCGGCGAGGACGGCGACGGTTACGTTTGGCCGGCCTCCAACCACGGCATCACCGTGGACTACAAAGGAAATGTTTGGATCGGCGGCAACGGCCGTACCAAGACCGACCAAAACGCTCCCGGCGCAGGCCGTGGTGGCCGAGGCGCTGCGGCGCGGGCCAGGCTCCCGCGGAAGGCCAGGCGGGCGTCGCGCGCGGCGGACGAGGCGGTCCGCCGCACTATCACGACAGCATGATCCTGAAGTTCACGCAGGAAGGAAAATTCCTGATGCAGATCGGCAAGTCGGGCGCGAGCGAAGGCAGCAACGATACCAACAACCTCGGCCTGCCCGCCAAGATTTTCGTCGATCCGAAGACCAACGAAGTTTATGTCGCCGACGGCTACGGCAACAAGCGCGTGATCGTGTTCGACGGCGACACCGGAAAATTCAAGCGGTACTGGGGCGCCTACGGCCACAAGCCCGACGACACCAATCATGGGACCCTACAACCCCGACGCCCCGCCGGACCAGCAGTTCCGCAACCCCGTGCACTGCGCCGACCTCTCCAACGACGGCCTGCTCTATGTTTGCGACCGCGTGAACGATCGCATCCAAGTGTTCAAAGCAGACGGGACCTTCGTCAAAGAGAAAGTCATCTACAAGAACACCCTCGGCGACGGCGCGGTGTGGGACATCGCCTTCTCCAAGGATCCGCAGCAGAAGTACATCTATCTGGCCGACGGCTCGAATGAGAAGGTGCACATCCTGGATCGCGAATCGCTGGACGTGTTGACCAGCTTCGGCGAGGGCGGACGCCAGCCCGGCGAGTTCTACGCGGTGCACAGCATCGCCACCGACTCGCAGGGCAACATCTTCACCACCGAGACCTATCGCGGCCAGCGCGTGCAGAAGTTCGTGTACAAGGGCATCGGGCCGGTCACCAAGAAGAGCCAAGGCGTTCTTTGGCCCAAGTCCGCGAAGAGCCCGCTGCAATAGACAGCTAAGCTGGCAGTTCCGAAACGCCCGGCCGACCGCGACCGGGCGTTTTCCTTTGTGGGGCAGCCAATCATGGCTGCAGCCGGCTTCAGCCGCACATCGCCCCACTTCAATCGCGCTATCCTAGTGAACCATGCCCGAAGAAGTAATTCTCACATCCGTAGACGACGGCGTCGCGACGCTGACCTTCAATCGCCCGGACAAACTGAACGCCCTCAGTCCGGACCTGCTCACGAAATCCATCGACACGCTAGCCCGCTGGGAAGAAGATCCCAGCGTCGCGGTGATTGTGGTCACCGGCGCCGGCCGTGCCTTCTGCGCCGGCGGCGACATCAGCGGAATGGCGCAAGGAGAACACCGCACCGCGCCCGCACGAAGAACGCATCGACTGGCTGCGCCGCGCCCAGCAGATTTCCTGGCGCCTTTACAGCATGCCGAAGGTCACCATCGCCAGCGTCAACGGCTTCGCGATGGGCGCGGGACTTGGGCGTGTGCCTGGCGTGCGATTTGCGCATCGCATCCGACCAGGCCAAGTTCGGAACCGCCTACGCCAAGGTCGGATTCGGCGGCGACTTCGGCGTCACCTGGCTGCTGACGCGCTACGCCGGCGCGCCGAAAGCGAAGGAGCTGCTGTTCTTCGCCGAGCGATCGATGCGGCAGCAAGCGTTGCGCTTGGGCCTGCTGAATCAAGTCGTGCCAGCCGCGATCGCTCGCTACCGAAACGCGCGCGCTCGCATCGCGCGTGGCCGCCGGGCCGCTGGTGAGTTATCGCTACATGAAAGGCAACGTGAACCTGGCGACGACGGTCGACTTCCGCACCATGCTGGATCGCGAGCCGGAGACGCACTTGCGCTGCGGCCAGACCGAGGACCATCGCGAGGGCGTCAAAGCGTTTCCTCGAAAAGCGCGCGCCGAAATTCCAGGGGAGATAGCCTCGATGACATTTCGCGAAATTCTCCACGAAAAAGACGGCCACGTCGTCACCATCACGATGAACCGCCCGGCCAAGCTGAACGCGTATTCGGAAGTGATGGTCCACGAAATCCTGGCGGCGCTGGCGGACGCGCGCGACGACGATGCGGTGCGGGCTGTGATCCTGACGGGCGCGGGCCGCGGCTTCTGCTCGGGCGGCGACATCGGCCGCGACTTTCAGTATCCGGCGCGCTACCGCGGGCCATCGCCTGGAATCGATGCTCGAGATGCGCGAGAACATGCACGCGCTGGTGAAGTTCCTGCATCGTTTCGACAAGCCGGTGATCGCGGCGGTCAACGGCGCAGCGGTGGCGGGCGGGCTGACGCTGGCGCTGAGCTGCGATTTCCGGATCGCGGCGGAAAGCGCGAAGCTGGGCGACACGTCGCTGAAGTTCGCCCTGCTGCCGGACGAGGGCGGCGCGTATTTCTTCCCGCGGTTTCTGGGCATTGGATCGCGCGCTGAAGATGTCGCTGTTTTCGGAAGTCTACACTGCGCGCGAAGCGCTGTCGCTGGGCCTGGTGACCGAAGTGGTGCCGGACGCCGAACTGATGCCGACCGCGCGCGCCTGGGCCACGCGCCTGGCCGAAGGCCCGCCCATCGCGATCCGCATCGCGAAACGCATGATGTACAAACAGCTCTCGATGACGCTCGACAACGCGCTGGAAGACGCCGCGATGGCAACGCTGGTGGCCAACTACACCGACGACGTCAAGGAAGGCACGGCCGCGTTCCATGAAAAGCGCAAGCCGAAGTTTCAAGGGAAATAGGAAAGCCAGCCACGCGATAACCATTCACTGAGCGGGTGCATCGGTTCCACTTGGGGGGGCCGGTTCGCGGGGGCGCACAACGTACGACAAGACGTGCTGCAGTTTGCCCGAGGCGAAACGAAATTCAATCTCCCGAACCGAAGGCAGACCTCTTCCCGACCATGAGACCGGAGAAAGCGCCAAGCGCCGTGCGGACGCCAGCAGGTCGGCTGCCGGCTCTACGCCACTCTCCGCTACCGCCTCGACCACCTTGCCATTTTCGTCAACCAGGGCAATTACTCTGTAGGAACCGGCCGCTTTCAGCAAGTCGTCCTGCATCGGGGACGGGATCGGGATTTCGCCGAGCAGCGGCATCTGTTTCCTGGTTTCAGATAGACGCGTTTCGAAGCGCGCGTCATCTCCTACCAGCTTGGCAAGCTCTGCCTGAACTTCATCGGCTTGCGACGAATCGATTACCCGGAAAGAGCTCGCTGCAACAAGAAGCGCCATCGCACCATCCAGATCGCCTGCCCGAGCTTCAAGCGAAGCCAAGTGTAGAGCGGACGGGACACTCGGGCGGATCGCATAGGATGCCGCGATCAATGGCTTCGCCTCGTCGGCTTTCCCCTGCCGGATCAACACCCATCCCGCCGTATCAAGCATTGATGCCAGCCTGGCGAACTGCAGTACGCAAGTCTCTTCGAGTGAGGCCCGGGCGGGACGGCAAACTTTTTCCAGCTCGACGGAAATAGCGTTCGAGATGAGCTGCCAGGCCTTCTCTAGATCGAGGTTTGCGTCCGCCAGCTCGCTAGCCACGTTGTTCCGGTTCATAGGATCGTCGTTTGCCTCAAGCATACGGTCAAAGCTGTGACTGGCGTCTTCCAACTTGCCTGACTTTGCCTGGGCTCGGCCCAGTAGGAGCCAGGACAGTGTGTTCTTCGGATCCATTTGGGTCAAAACCAGGCCCTCACGGACCGCGTCGTCCCATTTGTGTTGCAAGACTAAGAGGGCGGTCAGGTTGCCGTGAGCGGTAATTTGACCCGGGGCGACCTCAATCTGTTTTCGGAACAGTGCCGTGGCCTCATCCAAACGGCCTTGAGTTCGCCGAAGCATCCCCAAATCGTTATAAGAGCGCAAGTCCTTCGGGTTGATCTGAATTTGGCGTTGATAGGCTTGCTCTGCTTTCTCAAATTGCCGCAGGCCAGCGTAGGCGCGCCCCAAACCGTTCCAAGCTGTGCGACTGTTCGGATCGAGCCGGACCGCTTCCTCGAAGGCGTTCAGCGCAGTTTGGAACGAGCGACCTCTCAAGGAATCGCCCCCTGAACGCAACAAGTCGCCGATGCGGTCGTTTCTCCCGCTCGGATTGAGCGTATTGGTCGGCCCGGAACTGTGCCGCGCCAACAAGAAGCCGCGGCTCTCGGCTTCCGCAACTCGCGTCCAGAAGGACGTAAACGTGTCCCAATCCGCAGGTCCGATTGGCGCGCCAGTCAGCTTCATTCCGCGATTGACCCGCAGATGACCCTGGTCATAGCCCGATTCGGAATCATAATTGGCAAAGGTAGTCTTCAGGTGCACCGGCATATCGTTGGTGATCATGTAAGACTGATCAACCTGCAGGTCGATCGACAGCTCGAGGTCGCGTTTGTCAACCGGTATCGGTTGAGTCGGGCGTTGTTGATTGCTGAGCGCCCTCACATCATACGCGCCGTTACCCAAAAGCGTGATCCGCTTGCTGGGTTCGCCCGGCGGAAAGAACGTCCGATCGTTTAGGGAGTATTCGAGCCAGAAAGTGCCGGCGAGGTCCTCCGGGTCTGAATGCCGGATTTCACCAACTGTCGTTTGCCAGGATTGTGTCCCGGAAATCGCGCGCACGAATTGTTCCTGCTGTTCTTTGGTCCCATCGCGAAAAACGCGGCGTACCGCGGGTTCGTCGGCACCTTGGAACTCCATGCGGCTTGTTCCGGTAAGTCTACCGAGAGTGTCGATTCGAGCGATCAGCTTGACAACATCTCGCGTCGGCATCGGGGATTCGGCGGGGATTTCAATGATGTTGGACTTGTCACCAGCGACGAGCAGGGCTTTATTGCCTCGCACGCCCGGAGCCAGCAATTGCGCTGGCGCCAATTGGAGCGTTGCATCCACAAAAATTGGCCCTTTGCTTGTCTGAACTCTCGTGAACTCGTGCACGAACTGATCCGGTATCGGGACATCAGGCACTAGCACGCCGATACCAGGTGTGACCAGAACGGTGTCAGCTTTGATTCCGATGACGTCCAGCAGTGCGACGAGTAGCGCATGCTTGTCCTTGCAGTCTCCATAAGCGTTCTGCAAGACTTCAGACGCAGCGTGTGGCTGAATGCGGCCCACGCCGAAATCGATGCTGACATAGCGAATTTTCTCCGACACATACTCGTAAAGCGCGTTAATGCGATCGCGTTCTGTTGTTTTTCCTGCCGTCAGCTTGCCCGCCAGCGCCCGGATCTCAGCAGTAACCTGCTCGCTGGGTGTGTTTAGGCTCCGAATCCACTCTCCGAAGGCGTCCCAGGTCAGGATTGTGCTGACCGCGAATACCGGCTCGAAGCGCCTGTCCAGGGCGGAGACCGACTCCGGATTCGCCATGTCCCAGATCTCAATCCGTCTGTCGTCGCGCTCTTCGGTCCGGTGCGGCAAGCTGGAGTGCTCATGCAAGGCCACACGCAGGTCTGTGGGAAGGTCGAGCCGGACGGTTTCAGAGATTACGGGAACACTTCTCTCTTGTTCATGGATCAGCCAGAAATCATTTCCCTTGAGTGATTTCTTCGAGTGCCGAATGAGTTCATATTCGAACTCATCGCCGACCTCCAGATTGGGTGGTAGAAAAGTCTTGGTCCTAGCATCAGTAAACATCTCGATGCCGTTTGGACCGGGAGCGGTGCGGTCGAACACCTGCATGAGATCGCCTTCGACCGTGGCGCCATCGTTCTTTAGCGTTCTGAAGCGAGTGATTTGAATATCCTCAAACTCGCCTTGATATGGGATCGAAAACTGGCTGAGCTGATTGCGACCGGCGGCCGTTATCACTTTCCAGCGAGCGTGGATCGTGGTCTGTCCGGTTCCATTGGCTTCAAACCGATAGGAGGTTTCTAGCTTTTCGATTTCGAGATCGTGTTGCGATGCCGCGTGGGCCGGAAGAACCGCGCCAAAAGCGCTGGCCAGAATTACCAGAAATCTGTCGGCCCGTTTCACAGCGAGTTCCCCCGATCATCTTTGGCGCGACTTTGCGCCGATTGGTCCGCGTTCTAAACTTTCGATGCTAGCATACTTGATTTTACGAAAATAGCCTTGTACATATAGCAGTATTGGTTCTCCCCGGGTTCGACAAACGCTGACACCTGGCCTCATTTCCTCACCGCACTCTGGCGTATTGCGCCGCCCCGCCCCAATCTCTGACAATCTAACAAAGGACCCCACGATGAACCGCATCGCTCTCCGATCTCGATCCGTCTCTCTTTGCGCTCTGACGCTGGCCCTCGTCCTGGCCGCGCCCGCGCAGAACGGCCGCCACCTCACCACGCCCAAGGAGGCGCTCGGATTTCGAGATCGGCGATGACTACCAACTCGCCAACTACACGCAGCTCGCCGCCTGGTGGCAAAAGCTCGCCGCCGAATCCGACCGCATGAAGCTGGTCGAGATCGGCAAGACCGAAGAAGGCCGCCCGCAGTACATGGCGATTCTCACCTCGCCCGAGAATCAGAAGAAGCTCGCGCACTACCAGGAAATCGCGCGCAAGCTCGCGCTGGCCGAAAACCTCACCGACGACGAAGCGCACGCGCTGGCCCGCGAAGGCAAAGCGATCGTCTGGATCGACGGCGGCCTGCACGCTTCCGAAGTCCTCGGCGCGGCGCAGTTGCTCGACCTGGTCTGGGAGATGGTGAGCCGCAACGATCCCGAGACGCTGCGCTTCCTCGACGACGTCATCATCCTCGCCGTGCACGCCAACCCCGACGGCATGGAGCTGGTCTCGAACTGGTACATGCGCAACCCCGATCCGCTCAAGCGCTCCACGCAAGGCATCCCGCGCCTGTGGCAGAAGTACATCGGCCACGACAACAATCGCGATTTCTACATGTCGAACATGAGCGAGTCCACCAACATGAACCACGTGCTCTACTACGACTGGTTCCCGCAGATCATGTACAACCATCATCAGACCGGACCCGCCGGCGCAGTGATGTTCGCACCGCCTTTCCGCGATCCGTTCAACTACAATTTCGATCCGCTGATCCCGCTGCAAATCGAAATGGTGGGCGCGGCCATGCACAGCCGCTTTGTCGCCGAGGGCAAGCCGGGCACCGTGATGCGCAGCGGCGCGCCTTATTCCACCTGGTTCAACGGCGGCCTGCGCACCGCGACTTATTTCCACAACATGATTGGGCTGCTGACGGAAGCCATCGGCAATCCGACGCCGGTGCAGATTCCGCTCGTTCCCGAACGGCAGTTGCCCATCGGCGATTCGACCGCTCCCGGTCGCACCGCAAACCTGGCACTTCCGCACCGCGATCGAATACGAGATGACCGCGAACCGCGCCGTGCTGGACTACGCGTCGCGATACCGCGAAGAAGTGCTCTACAACATCTACCGCATGGGCCGCAATTCCATCGAGCGCGGCAATCGCGACTCCTGGACCATCACGCCCAAGCGCATTGAGGCGCTCAAGGAAGCTGCGGCGAAGGCGCCGCAATCGGGCGGCCGAGGCGGCGGAGCGCCGGCCAGTCTCTACGCTTCGGTACTGCACGATCCCGCGCTGCGCGATCCGCGCGGCTACATCCTGCCCGCCGATCAGCCGGACTTTCCCACGGCAACGAAGTTCATCAACGCTCTCATCAAGAACGGCATCGCGATCCTGAGCGCCACGCGCGAATTCGAAGTCGCAGGCAAACATTATCCTGCCGGTTCGTGGGTAGTCAAGTGCGCCCAGGCATTCCGCCCGCACGTGCTCGACATGTTTGAGCCGCAGGATCATCCCAACGATTTCCGTTATCCTGGCGGGCCGCCGGTTCCGCCGTATGACGTCACCGGCTACACGCTAGCGTTCCAGATGGGGGTGAAGTTCGACCGCATCCTGGAGGCGTTCGACGGCCCGTTCGAGAAGGTCAGCGGCCTGCAGAAACCGCCGGCGGAGAAGATACACGGGCCGGCCGCGCAGCCAACCGGCTACCTCATCAGCCATCAGCAGAATGATTCGTTCATCCTGATCAACCGCCTGTTGAAAAATGGCGACGACGTGTACTGGCTCGAAAAACCCGTGACGATCGCGGGCCGCAAAACTCCGCCCGGCACCATGTACGTCCCCGCGCGCCCGCAAACGCGGCCCCTGATCGAGCGCGCCGCGGCCGAGCTTGGCATCGCCGTCGACGCCGTCCAATCGCGACCCTCCGGCGCCGCGCTCAAATTGAAACCCGTTCGCATCGGACTCTGGGATCAGTACGGCGGCTCCATGCCCTCGGGCTGGCTGCGATGGATCTTCGAACAGTTTGAATTTCCGTTCGAAGTTGTCTACCCAGCCGCGCTCGATCAAGGCGATCTCACTTCGCGCTTCGACGTGCTGGTGTTTCCAG
Source organism: Terriglobia bacterium (assembly GCA_963792065.1). Classification (GTDB taxonomy): domain Bacteria; phylum Acidobacteriota; class Terriglobia; order Bryobacterales; family Bryobacteraceae; genus Palsa-89. The sequence goes on along the minus strand of CAWBUU010000001.1, from coordinate 1,185,643 downwards.
ACGGCGCGCTGGCTCGCGCCACAACCGGAGGCGGAGGCGGAGGGCGCGGCGGTTTTTTCCGCCAGCCCGATCCGGACGAAATTCCGGCCGAGTTTCGCAAGACCCTGGGCCGCGTCTCGATTGAAAGAACGATGCCGCAACTGCGCAAGTTCGTCGAGGCCGGCGGCACCATCGTCACCGTCGGCGAATCCACCGAGCTGGCACAGTTCTTCGGCCTGCCGATTCGCAACGCTCTGGTGGAGCGAACGCCTGACGGTCCGGAGCGTTCCCTGCCGCGCGAGAAATTCTTCGTGCCGGGCGCGGTGCTCGCAGCCAGCTTCGACAACACTAACCCGGTCGCGTATGGGATGCCCTCGACAGGCGATGTGTTTTTCGACAACAGTCCCGCGTTCCGTCTTGGACCGGAGGCGGATCTGAAGGGCATCAAACCGATCGCGTGGTTCCCAAGCGCCACACCGCTGCGCAGCGGCTGGGCCTGGGGACAAGGCTACCTGGAAGGAACGGTGGCGGCGGCCGAGGCGCCGATGGGCGAAGGGAAATTGTTCCTGCTCGGCATCGAGGCCGCTTTCCGCGGCCAGCCGCACGGCACTTACAAGCTGCTGTTCAATTCCATCTACGCAGGCCCCGCGAAGGAAGCGACGCTCGCGCCTTGAGCATGCCAGATTTCAACTCGCTATTCCGGCTGGACGGCCGCGTCGCGCTGGTCGTGGGCGCAGCTTCGGGCATCGGCCGGTCCGCAGCGCACGGCCTTGCAGCGGCGGGCGCACTGACTGTCTGTGCTGACGTGAACGAGCAAGGAGCGGCGACAACCGCCGCCGAGATTCGCGATCAGGGCGGTGCCGCCGAGGCGCTCGCGCTCGACATCACCAGCGAATCGAGCGTCGCCACCGCAGTCGAGGGAATCCGAAGCCGGCACCAACATATCGACATCCTGGTCAGCACGCCCGCCGTCAACGTCCGCAAGCCGCTGCTCCGCTACACCGCCGATGAGTTCGACAAAGTGCTGCGCCTGAATCTCAAAGGAAGCTTTCTGATCGCGCAGGCCGCCGGCCGCATCATGAGTGAAAACAAGCGCGGCAGTATCATTCTGCTCTCTTCGATCCGTTCCATCGTGGTCGAACCAGGCCAGGGCGCCTATGCCGCGACCAAGGCCGGCCTCGTGCAACTCGCGCGCGCTCTAGCGGCCGAGCTAGGCAGCTCCGGCGTTCGCGTAAACTGCATCGCGCCCGGCATTGTCGAAACGCCGCTCACCGAACCGATCAAGAACAATCCCGATTGGTACAACGCCTACGCCGCGAAGAGCGCGCTGGGCCGCTGGGCATCGGCTGATGAAATGGCCGGCCCGATCGTGTTCCTCGCTTCCGACGCCTCGAGCTACGTCACCGGCACGGTGTTGTTCGTCGATGGAGGCTGGACCGCGATCGACGGGCGCTTCCAACCGCCGGTCTAGCGCACGCCGATGTCCTGATAGCTCGGCAACCCCGGCAACCCCCGCGCATTTTTCACCGCGCGCAGCACCGCTTCAGCCATAACGTCCGCGGCCAGCGCCCCGATGGAACCGTGATCCGCGCGCACGCTGCTCGCGCCCGTAGCCACCGCGAATATCGTGTCGCCGTCGGCCAGCGTATGCGACGGCGCGATGGTCCGCGCGAACCCGTCCTGCGCCATCTGCGCGATCTTAGTCATCTGGGTCTTGTCGAGCGCAACGTTGGTCGCCACCACGCCAGCAGTCGTGTTGGCCGCAGCCTGCAGTTCGACGTTATAGCCCTCGCGGATCTGCTGCATGGAATCCATGAACCCCGAACCGTCCGGCTTGCGCGCGCCCGCGATGATCTTCCCGGTCTTCGGGTCCATCACATCGCCGACCGCGTTGACGGCCACGATCGCAGCCACTACGACTCCGGTCTTGCCGACTCGCACGCTCGCGGTCCCGAGACCGCCCTTCATCGCCGACTTCATCCCGAACATCTTGCCAACCGTCGCGCCCGCGCCCGCACCCACGTTGCCTTCTTCGACTTTTCCAGTGGTCGCGGCCTTGCACGCTTTGTAGCCCGATTCCGCGGTCGGCCGGATCTTCGAATCGCCGACTCCCAGGTCGTACAAAATCGCCGCGGGAACGATCGGCACAACAATGGAACCCATGTGGAATCCCAGCTTGTGTTCTTCGAGGTATCGCATCACACCGGAAGCCGCGTCCAGACCGTAGGCGGAGCCGCCGGCCAGCACAATCGCCTGCACTTGCTGAACCGTGTTCACCGGATTCAGCAGATCCGTCTCGCGTGTTCCGGGCGCGGCGCCGCGAACATCCACGCCCGCGGTCGCGCCCTTTTCGAAAATCAAAACCGTGCATCCGGTCGGCCGCCCCGGCTCGGTATAATGCCCCACCTTGATGCCTTCCACATCCGTGATGCCGCCATCGGTGCTCATGGCCGAACTCCTCCCGGGAAACATTAGCACTCCGGCCGAGATTCCCCCCAGCGCCCGGCTAAATTCGCGTCGTTTCATATGATCACTCCGTTCCCAGCAGCCGCATCGCGGCCAGCGCCATTGCTTTGGATGCCTGCACCAGATGATCGATTCTGCAATATTCGTCGGGTTGATGCGATAAATCCAGGATACCCGGGCCGTAGGCGATGCATTGCTCCACCAGCCCCAGCCGCATCACGTGCTTCTGATCGTACGTGCCGGGACTGGCGATGAGCGGAGGCTCGACACCAACGACGTCGTGCACCGCGCCTGCCATGGTTTTGACTAGACACGCGTTCGTGTCGGTTTGGATCGGCAGCACCGTCATCAGGTCTCGCATCTCGTAACGAAACTCGGGATCGCGCCGCGCCAGGTCTTCGAGAATTCCACGAATCTCGCCGCGCACCTGCTCGATCCGTTCTTCGATCAGGAAGCGCCGGTCGAAAACCGCTTCGCAGCGATCGGCCACACAGGGCGTCTGCAGACCTGCGGGCTGGCCACTCGACCCAACCTGCCCGCCCGCGATCGAATTCACGTTGATGCTGGCGCGTCGAGCTCCAGGCGGTTCCACCGGCATCGCCGTGGTCCTCTGCATCAGCGCCGGTTTCAGCTCGCGCTCGATCACCGAGAGAAAATCCGTCATCTTCGTGATCGCGCTCACGCCGAGAAACGGCATGCTGCCGTGTGCGATTCGGCCCAGCGTCGCAACTTCGAACCAATATACGCCGCGATGTCCCAGGCAGACGCGATCGACATTCAGCGGCTCGGTGAGAATCGCGAAGTCGGTGCGCTCGCGGCTGACGTATCCGCGCTCGGCGAGATAGGCCATCCCCGCGAACCCGCCGCTCTCTTCGTCGACGGTCCCGCTCTGTTCAACGGCGCCGTGCAGCTTGACGCCCGAGCGCCGGATCGCCTCCACGGCAAAAATCGACGCCGCGATGCCGGCCTTCTGGTCCGTGACGCCGCGGCCGAAGATCCTCCCATCGCGCACCGCTGCCGCGAACGGATCGCCAGTCCAGCCATGGCCCACCGGCACAACGTCGAAGTGCCCGTTGAAATGCAGCAACGGCCGCGACGGCGTGTCGCGCAGCCGGCCGATCACGTTCACGCGCGGATGCCGTGCAGTATGCTCGGCGCGTCCTTCAGCAGCAACGTACTCGACGTCGTACCCGAATTCGCCCAGCCTGCCGCCCAGCCAATCGGCGCACGCGGCATAGTTGTCGCCCGGCGGATTCACAGTCGGGATGGCAACTAATTCGCGCAGGAATTCGACCATCTCGCCGCACATCGATTCCACTCGATCGAGCACGGCCTGTTCCTGACGCGCTGGTCCGCTCACGAAGCCCAGTGTAGCCAATGAAGTGATCGTTTGCTTCCGCGCGCGCCGGCACGCTACAGTCGGTGTCAATGAAAACGCTCGCGTGCCTCTTGCTGGCGGCCTCCCTGTTCGCGCAGCCCGCCTGGAAATTCGCCGTCTCCGGCGATTCTCGAAACTGCGGCGGTATCGTCATGCCAGCCATCGCGGCCGCGGCTCGCGCCAACGATGCCGAGTTCTACTGGCACCTGGGCGACTTCCGCGCCATCTACACGTTCGACGAAGACATCGTTCCGCCTGCGAGCCTCGGCCTGAACCTCCGCGTGCCCTCCATCATCAACTACGAGACGATGGCCTGGCCCGACTTCATCGCCCGCCAGATGAAGCCGTTCGGCGATCTGCCGGTTTATCTGGCGATGGGCAATCACGAAACCATCCCGCCCGCCGCGCGCGACGCCTGGCTGATCCAATTCGCCGACTGGCTGGAGCAGCCCGCGCTCCGCGAACAGCGTCTCAAGGATGACCCGGCCGATCATAAACTGCGCGGCTACTATCACTGGGTCAAGAACGGCGTCGACTTCATCACGCTCGACAACGCCAGCGCCGATCAATTCGACGCGGCCCAAATGCGCTGGATTCGGGCGCTCATCAAACGCGACGAAGAGTCGAGCGAAATTCGCAGCATCGTGGTCGGCATGCACGAAGCCTTGCCCAACAGCATCAGCCGCGGCCACAGCATGAACGAATCGGCGCAAGGCAAGCAGAGCGGCAAGGAGGTTTACGAGTTGCTGTGGCACGCGCAGAATTCAGCGCATAAGCGCGTTTATATCCTGGCCAGCCACTCGCATTTCTACATGGAAAACATCTTCGACACGCCCGACTGGAAGGGCAAAGTGCTGCCCGGCTGGATCGTCGGAACCGCCGGAGCCGTCCGCTATCGGCTTCCCGCGCGAGACCGGTTCGTCGCAGCATGCCATGACCGATGTCTACGGCTACCTGATCGGAACAGTTTCAGACGACGGCGCGATCTCGTTCGCGTTCCACAAGCTCAGCCTCGACGACCTGCGCGCCGCCAACGCAGCAGCGCCCGAACCGCTGGTCCGCTGGTGCTTCGAAGAGAACAAACAATAGGCGCGGACGCGCGCGATGAAGCGGCCGCGTCCGTCAGTGCGTCATCGCGTACACGATGTAGTTGACGCCGATGCGCAGCCCCAGCGCCGAATACTTTTCCGGATAAATCGGATTGTCGGCGTGTTCCCACGAATCGCCCAGATCCATGTTGTGACAGATCGCTACCATCAGCCGGCCTTTGTCGTCGTAGATTCCGCGCCAGCGCGCCTCGTAGCCGTCTTGCTCATACGTTCTGCCCGAGCGCAGGAACTGCGCGCCCGGCACCTGGTATCGCCCGTCCAGATCGAAAATCGTATGGAAGATCGCTTCGTGATCGTCCAGATCGACAATCGGCCGATCGGGAAACACGCGCTCCATGCTGGCGACGAAGACCTGCCATTCCTGCGTGCCATGAAAATCGTCGACCATGAAGAATCCGCCGCGCAGCAGAAAATCGCGCAGCTTGGCGGCCTGCTCATCCGTAAGATTCCAGTGCCCGACTTCGACGCCGTAGAGCCACGGCCAGTTGTACACCTCGTTGCCGTCGTCCAGATTCACCGGCTGTTCCACTGAGCGCGCCTGAATGCGCGTAAGCCGCCGCACGGCCATGGACAAGTGCCGGTCCGATCGCGGATAGTCGATGGTCCAGTTAGAATATCCTTCGCGCCAGTCGTACCGCCGCGGCGGCGCCGTCCGAACCACCGCCGAATCCACGGCCGAATCACCGCCACCGAAAATCGGCGGATACATCAAGCGCGCAAATACCCACTCGCCCGGCATCTGCCAGTCCGGCGGTAGAGGAAAATCGTTGTACTCGAAAGCCCGGGTACTCGCGGAACGGTTTCTGCGCATAGACCACGCCCAGCACCAACAGCGCGCCGCACGTGAGCAAAAACGCAAATCGCAGCCTACCCATTGTGCATCTCTATCTTAGCCTGCGACGCGCCGGCTTGAAAGGTCTCTGCTGGAAACGGATCGGGCCGGGGACCGTCTACAAAATAGACGGGGGAAGAGCATGCATCTTCATATCCAACAGCACGACATCGAAGGAATCATCAGTTCTCGATTTGAAGGGAAGCGTGGTGTTCGGATCGGAGGATCTGGAGCTGCGCGAACATCTCCAGTCTCTGCTCGATGGCGGGCCGGAAAAACGTGATCGTGAACCTGCATTCCTCCACTGGCATGGACGCATCCGTATCCGAGTCGCTGCTGCTCTTCGCCGCACGGTTCCGGCGCGCCGGCGGGCGACTCGTGCTGGTGGATCCGTCGCACATGGCTGACGATCTGGAGCTCGACAGCGCCATCGAAGTATTCTCCGATGAGCAAGCCGCTATTAACAGCTTCTTCCCCGATCGCGCCGTGCCGCGCTACGATATCCTCGAATTCGTGGAAGAAGAACGAGCGGCGCCGCTCCGGATCGGCGGCGAGAACGACAGCGCATGAGTCAGCGCACAACGTTGAAGGAGTACCGGCGCAAGCGCAATTTCAAGGTCACGCCGGAACCCGATGGCGATGCCGCGCCGGCGCCTCCCAGAAAGCGTTGCTATACGTGATCCACAAACACCAGGCGTCGCATCTGCACTATGACTTGCGCCTGGAATGGCGCGGCGTGCTGCTCTCCTGGGCGGTGCCGAAAGGACCGTCGCTCGATCCCGCGACCAAGCGCATGGCGGTTCAGGTGGAGGATCATCCGCTCGAATACGGCGATTTCGAAGGCGTGATTCCGGCAGGCGAGTACGGCGGCGGCACGGTGATGCTGTGGGACCGCGGAACGTGGACGCCCGAAGATCCCGACGTCGACGCCGCGCTGAAGAAGGGCGAGCTGAAATTCACGCTGCACGGCAAAAAGCTGCGCGGCTCCTGGGTGCTGGTGCGAACCCGCCTGGGCTACGGCCGCAGTCTCCGCGAAGCCGCAGTGGCTGCTGATCAAGCATCGCGACCGGTTCGCGTCCGACAAAGACGTCGAACCGTCGAGCGTCCTCGCTCGGTCTGCCACCAAACGGCTGCTGGCCGGCATCGCCCGCGACGAACACGGCGACGTCGCCCGCGCCGCCAAGGGCGATCCCGCCGGGAGCCGCGCGCGTTGAGCGATCGCATTCCGTTCCGCGTGAAGCCCATGCTGGCCACGCTCGTCCGCGAGCCCTTCGATCGCCGGGGTGGGTTTACGAAGAAAAATACGACGGCTATCCGCATTCTCGCCTACAAGGAAGGCGACCAGGTGACGCTGCTGTCGCGCAACGCCAAGGATCGCACCGAGTGGTTTTCGAACGTCGCACAAGCCGTCGCGAAACTCTCGCCCGCGACGCTTTTGCTGGACGGTGAAGTGGTCGCCTTTGACCGCCGCAACGTATCGCGCTTCCAGCTTCTGCAGAATCGCAAGGCAGAGCCGCACTATGCCGTGTTCGACTGCCTCTATCAGGACGGCCGGGATCTGCGCGAGCAGCCTCTCACTCGCCGCCGCGAGGCGCTCGAACAAGCGGTCGGGCAAGGCCGCCAGTAAGGGCGCGGTGATTCTTCTTTCGGCGCGCCTCGCCGACGATGGGCTTGAGAGCCTATCGAATAGCCAAGCGGAAGGGCTACGAGGGCGTGGTCGCAAAAGACGCTTCGTCGCACTACGTCCAAGGGCGCTCGCGGCTATGGCTCAAGTTCAAAGTGCACCAGGAAGACGAGTTCATCGTTGTTGGTTACACCGCGTCCGTCGGGTTCACGCAAGCATTTCGGCGCGCTGCTTCTGGCTGCTCACGATGGCGGCAGTTGATCTACGTCGGCAAAGTCGGAACCGGGTTCACACAAAAAACGCTGGCCGATCTCCATCGTAAGTTCCAGCCCCTGGTCCGCGCGAAGGCGCCAGTGATCAATCCTTTGCGAGGGAAGAATATTACGTATCTCGCTCCGCGGCTGGTGGCTCAAATCGCGTACGAAGAACTGACCGCCGGCCGAATGTTGCGCCAACCCGTATTCCTCGGACTGCGCGACGATAAGCAGGCCGAAGATGTCACGCTTCCGGAGGCGAATTGAACCTGGAGCGAATCGTCTCGAATCCCGACAAGGCATTCTGGCCTGACGAGGGCTACACTAAGCTGGATCTCGCGCACTACTACGCCGCGGTCTTCGAAAAACTCAAGCCCTTCGTCGCCGGCCGTATGCTCACCATGGAGCGCTGCCCCGACGGCATGCGCGGTGAATGCTTCTATCAGAAGCAGGCGCCCAGTGGACTGCCCGGGCGCACCCCGACGCGCGTGATCCGCCATACCAACCGCGACGTCCGCTATGTCGTCGGCGGCTCGCTCCGCACGCAGCTTACGCTGGTGAATCTCGGCTGTATCGCCGTGCATGTGTGGTCGAGCCGCGCGTCGCATCCGCGCCAGCCCGATTGGATGGTATTCGATCTCGATCCCGGAAGCGGCGGATTCGCCGACGCCGCCCGGGCCGGCCTCGCCGTCAAGGATGCGCTCGACCATATTGGCCTCACATCGTTTCCGAAAACTTCCGGCAGCCGCGGCCTGCACATCTTTGTTCCACTCCGCGTCGGACCTGACTACGATGAGGTGCTGCCGTTTGCGAAAAAGGTTTGTGAGCGAGTGGCGGCCGCCAATCCCAAAATCGCCACCGTTGAACCGCGCATCCAGGCGCGTGGCGATCGCGTCTATCTCGATCCATTTCGAAATTCATTCGGCGCCACGGTCGCGGCCCCATACTCGGTGCGCCGTCGCGCGAACGCGCCTTTTTCGATGCCGCTGCACTGGTCCGAAGTGAAGCCCTCACTGAATCCAGCGGAGTTCAACCTGGGCAACTACGAAAAACGTCTGGCCGGTCCGGATCCCTGGGAGGGTTTCTTCCACAGCCGCCAGTCCTTCAAGGCTGTAGCTCTCTAACTCACTACCCGCCCGCGAAACGTCCTGCCTCCCACGATGAGCGACCCCACCACGCTCGCTCCCAGCGCCGTCAAAACCCAGCCCAGGTGCAGCGTCGGGATACTCTGTCCGCCGATCGGCGGCACCATCGTGTAGCGTAGCCCTTCCGCGCAATACGTGAGCGGATTGAACAACGTCACCACCTGGAACCACCGGATGTGATCCAACGCACCCCACGGATAGTACGTGCAGCCGGTGAACAGCAGCGGCGTAAAGATCAACGTGAACATCAGGCTGATTTGCTCGGGCTTGATGCTGGTGCCCATCACCAGTCCGATGCCCGCGCCCACGGCGGCCGTCAGCACGATCATCCCGGCGAGCAGCGCGATGTGATCCGTCCGAACTGTAAACCGGTCGCCCAGAATCCACCACGCCAGTGGGAAAATCACAGCCCCAGCCACTACGCCGCGCATGCTGGCGAACAACACTTTCTCCACCGCCACCAACCCGATCGGGAGCGGCGACAGCAGCCGGTCGTCGATCTCGCGCGCGAAACCCAGGTCGAGCACCAGCGGCAGCGTCACGCCCTGCATGGCCGCCAGCAGCGTTGTGAGGCCCACGATGCCAGGCAGCATCACCGCCACGAATGCTCCTGCCGTCATTCCCATTCCCGGCAGCACTTTCCCAAAGATGAACAGAAAGAACAGCGGCTGCATCAGCGCTTGGAGCATGAATGCAACGAAGTCGCGGCCGGTTACTACCAGGTCGCGATGCAGCATGGCGAGGAACGCAGTCGCGGCCAGTGAGAAGCGAGACGGTGAATGCATCAGCGCAAATGCCTCCCGGTGAGATAGATGAAAACTTCTTCGAGCGTGGCTTGTTTCAAATGCAGATCGCGCACTTCTGCGCCGGCCGACAGGATCGCTTGCGCCGCCGCGCCGGTCAACGCACTCGCGTTCTCCGCATACAGTCGATAGGTTGCGATTCCGGGCTCATCGTCGCCATCCGCGGCAGCCGCCGGAGCAGCGCGCATCGCCCACGGCCCGGCCGGAACCGCTGCCGCCTGCGCGACCGGCGCCGGTTGCGCCGCCATCTCCTCTACCTTGGTGACGCCTGGCAACGCGCCGAGCGAATCGCGCAGCCGCTGGTGCGACGCCGCATCCGAAGAATCCGGAATATACGCGCGAATCTCCAGCGAATTTCCGCCCGGGATCATTTTCTTCAACTCCGCCGACGTGTTGTTCACCAGGATCTTGCCGTGATCCATGATGGCGATGCGCTCGCACAGCTTGTCCGCCTCGTCCATATCGTGCGTCGTCAGCAGAATCGTGAGACCTTTCTTGTTCAGCTCGCGAATGCGATCCCACAGGAACAATCGCGACTGCGGATCCAGATTGTTGGTCGGCTCGTCCAGGAACAATACGTCGGGGGAATGCATCAGGGCGCGGGCAATCATGAGCCGCTGCGCCATGCCGCCCGAATAGCGGTTCACCTTTTCGTTCTTGCGTTCGCCGAGGCCGAGCTCGTCGAGCAACTGGTCCGCCCGCTCTTCCCGCTCCTTGCGTCCCACGCTGTGATACGCCGCGTGAAACGTCAGGATCTCGCGCACCTTGAGGCTGCGATCCAGGTTGCTCTGCTGCGGCACCACGGCGATGCGCTGCTTCACCGCGATCGGATCCACCGCCACGTCAATCCCCATGATCCTCGCCGACCCGCTGGTGGGCACTACGCTGGTGATCAGCACTCCGATAGTGGTCGTCTTGCCCGCGCCGTTCGGACCCAGCAGCGCAAAGATCTCCCCGCGCCGCACCTCGAACGAAACTCCATCCACTGCGTTGGTCTTTGACTTCTGGTAGCGCTTCACGAGTTCGCGCACTTCGATCGCTGGAACGTTGTTGGAGGATTCACCCACGGTTATCACTGAATACCACGAATCGCCGCCGCGACGCACGCGATCGTCACGCTCCCTCGCGTTCTGCTAGCCTTGCGTGTTTGATGCGCGTAATCGATTTTCACAATCACTACTATCCGCCCGCCTACCTCGACGCCCTGCGCTCCGGCCCGAGCGCTGTCCAGGTCACCATCGACGCGGACGGCAACCCGTGCCTGCACTATCCCGGCGATTTCAACGTCGCCGTTCCGGGGCATCGCGACATCGACTACCGCGAGCAGATTTTGATCGATCAGGGCGTCGACACGCAAGTGCTCACGCTGACCACGCCCGGCACGCACGTCGAAACGCGCGAGACGGCGATCCGTCTGGCAACGCTGGTGAACGATGCTTTCGCGGACGTCATCGCACGCAAACAGGGCCGCTTCACCGCGCTGGCGACGCTCCCGCTTAATGATCCGGTCGCCTCGGTCGCCGAGTTCGAACGAGCCACGCGCCAGCTCGGCCTGCACGGCGCCATGCTGTTCAGCAACGTCAACGGCGTCCCGCTCGCCGACCAGCGATTCTGGCCGTTGTACGAATCGGCCAACGATCAGGCCGCCGTGTTGTACATTCATCCAACCAATCCGGCGAGCGTCGAAGCGATGACCGAGTATTGGCTGATGCCCCTGGTCGGCTTTCTCTTCGACACGACGCTAGCGGCCGCGCACCTGGTCTTCAGCGGAGTGGTCAAGCGATTTCCGCGCATCCGCTGGGCGCTATGCCATCTCGGCGGCGCGATCCCGTATCTTGTCGAGCGCCTGGACCGCGGCTTTCACGCCTTCGCCGACTGCCGCACCCACATCGACCGGCCGCCCAGCGAGTACCTGAAGGATTTCTACTACGACACCGTGAACTTCAATCCGCGCGCTATCGAACTGGCGATCGCCTTCGCCGGAGCCGATCATGTCCTAGCCGGCAGCGACTACCCGCACCAGATCGGAAGCATCCCGAAGATGCTCGAGAGTATTCAGGCTCTCGACGTCAACGAGTCCGACCGCGCCGCGACCCTCGGCGGCAATGCTCGGAAGCTCCTGGCGCTGTAACCTAAGTAGTGCTCAACAACTATGATCAACACTTTTGATCCCGACTTCGGCTCGGCCCTCGACGCCGCCCAAGCTATTCGCGCCCGCAAGATCTCGGCCGTCGAACTCACCCAGCACACGTTCCGCCGCATCGATGCGCTCGATCCCAAAATCAACTCCTACGTGTATCAACTGCGCGAGCAGGCCCTCGAAGCCGCGCGCCAAGCCGACGATGCTCTCGCTCGCAAGACCGCAAACGGCGTCTTCCACGGCGTGCCCATCAACATCAAGGAGAGCTTTGCTGTCGAGGGCCAGCCCTGCACCTGGGGCCTCGCGTCGCTCAAGGATTCAAAGGCGCCCGCGACTTCTGTCGCCGTGCGCCGCCTGCTCGACGCCGGCTCCATTCTGCTCGGCGCGACCAACGTGCCGCTGAACCTCATGGATGTCCAGTCCTTCAACGACATTTACGGCACCACGAACAACCCCTGGAATCTCGCGCGCACGCCCGGCGGATCGTCCGGCGGATCGGCCGCATCGCTCGCCGCGGGACTCGCATTCTTGAGCGTTGGCTCTGACATCGGCGGCAGCATCCGGACACCCGCGTCGTTCTGCGGAATCTACGGGCACAAGCCGACCCTCGACATCATGAACATGGCCGGCCACCTGCCCGGCGGAATCGTGCTCAGCCCCGGATTCACCACCTTGCTGTCGGTCGGCGGACCGATGGCCCGATCCGCCGATGACCTCGATGCCGCAATGCGCATTCTCGCCGGCCCCGAACCGCCCGACTCGAAAGCGTTCCAGTGGAGCCTGCCCGCGCCGCGCCACCAAAAGCTCAGCGACTTCCGCATCGGCTACCTGCTGGAAGATCCCGCGACGCCCGTGTCGGCGGAAACCAAGTCGGTTCTCGAAGCCGCTATTCGCGCCTGCGAAAAAGCCGGCGCCAAAATCACTCCAGGCTGGCCGGAAAAGTTCCAGTTCCAGGAAATGCTGGACGTCTACCGCTTCATGCTCGGCGCGTTCGACTTCAGCGTCATGCCGCAGGAACGCCAGCAGAAGCTTCGGAGCCGTCTCGCGGAGCGAACCGACCTGTACGCCAAAGGAGCGCTCACCGACTTCGCAACCTGGCAATGGCGCAATCGCAAGCGCCTGGCCTATCGCGCGATATGGGAGAAATTTTTCGAGACCGTCGATGTGTTCCTGCTCCCGACCGCATTCACCACCGCGTTCCCGCACGACCACACGCCGCCGGACGAGCGTCTCATCCCCATGCCGGACGGCGGCTCGCAGCCCTTCCTGAATCTGACGAATTACATCGCGCCGGCCACTCTGACCGGCTGCCCCGCGACCACTGCGCCTGCGGGCCTCAGCAAGAGCGGTCTGCCGGTCGGACTCCAGATCGTCGGACCATATCTTGAAGACGCCACGCCCATCGCGTTCGCCCGTCTGCTGGCCCGCGAGATCGGCGGATTCCAGCCCCCGCTCGCATTTGTCAAAATCGAAAGATCATGATTGATGTCACCCACCGCGGCGACGTGGCCATCGCGCAGTTCAAGCACGGCAAGGCCAACGCGCTGGACGTTGAATTCTGCGACGCGATCAGCGCTGTGCTGGCCACGCTGGAATCTTCATCCGCCGCCGCGATCGTGCTGATCGGGCAGGGCCAGATCTTTTCGGCCGGCGTCGATCTGCGGCGAATCCTGGACGGCGGTCCCGCCTATGTGCACGCCTTCATGCCGAGCCTCGGCAAGGCATTTGAAACGCTATTCGCGTTCCCGAAGCCGGTGGTTGCGGCCGTCAACGGCCATGCCATCGCGGGCGGCTGCATCCTGGCCTGCGCGGCCGACCATCGCATCATGGCCAACGGCCCGGGACGAATCGGCACTCCGGAACTGCTCGTCGGCGTCCCGTTTCCAACTGTCGCGATCGAGACGGTGCGCTTCGCCGCGGGACCGCAATACTTCCAGAAGCTGGTCTACAGCGGCGCAACGCTCTCGCCGCACCAGGCCCAGGAATACGGTCTCGTTGACGAGGTCGCCGATCCGGACGCGCTGCTGGATTACGCCGTAACAGCGGCGGAGCGCCTGGCTCGATTGCCGCGCGCCGCCTTCGCGCTGACGAAGAGCCAGATCCGCCAGCCAACGCTAGCTCGAATCCGGAACGATGGCCCGCGATTCGACGCCACGGTCGAGCAATTGTGGAGCAGCCCGGAAACATTGGCCGCGATTCAAGCGTACGTCGATCGAACGCTCAAGAAGCCGATGTAGCGCGAGGACGTGTGCACGTCACGGCGTGATAGGGTGGAGACATGGATCTCTGGCCGGACATTGTGGTCGAAAGCCCGGAATCGCCGCCCCAGGCTCTCCTTGCCGTAGAAGTGAAGGCGGGCGCGACTGCGGCGGGTATTGCCGAGACGCAGCTGAAATCCTATATGGTGCGCCAGAGTTGTCCCGTCGGAGTACTGGTGACTGCGGAGAAAACGGTTTTTCTCAGGAACCGATACACCGGCGTTGATGGCGAGACCGTTCAAGAAATCGGCGAGTGTCGTACCAGGGAGTTGCTAGGAATACCGCCGGATCATTCCGCCCTTGCGGAGTCGTACCTTCTGCAGCGCGTTGAGCAGTGGCTAGAGGGCATCCAGCTTGGCAGCCGGAAATCCTGGCCGGCCGGTGCTCAAGAAGCTATCGAGTCATTCGTCGTTCCTTCGGTCATCGGTGGCGTCGTTCGTGCGGCGGGGCCGCGGTGGAGTCGAACGGGGTCATGAGCGCATGCGCCATGTCTTCGTCGAGACAAACTGGGTCTACGCCTATGCGGCCCCTGCTCACCACAAACGTCTCGACGCTGTTGATCTATTGAGACGGGCGATGTCGGGCGAAATCAAGCTGCACCTTCCATCTGCATGCCTCGCTGAGGCACAGCAGTCGATTGTCAGGAAATGCCAACCTCGAGGCGAAGCGGATGCGATCCGACGGTACCTCATTAGAGCAAGGACCGAACAAGCTATCTCGCCGGAGCAGGAACGCTCAACTAGAGAAGTGCTGGATCGTTTCGAGCAGCAAGTTCGTTCAGAACTCAGGGCGCTCGGCGAAACGCTCGATGCGCTACGCGATGAGGCGAGTCTTGAGATATTTCCATTGAACGACGCAATGCTCCTGCGATCGGTTGCACTGTCCACGATGGACCTTTTCCTGAAACCGTTTGACCAAGCGATTCTGGCCGCGATCCTGGTCCGAGCGGAAGAGTTACGCAGCGCTGGGGAAGACGACCTCGGTTTCTGCGAAATCGATTCAGATCTTCAGCCATGGGACAAGCGTGGTGAGGCAAAGACGCCTCTTGTTCACTTATACGATGCCACTGCATTGTGGGTCTACGGAGACTTCGATATGCGCGCACCTGAAAGACCGAATCGTTGGCCTGCCCAGGCTGAAACAGAGTCTCAGTGATTGGCCGCGCATTGCTAACCTGAAGGTGATGCCATTCGATGGATTGCGCGTCGTGTCGTTCGAAAGCCGCCGCGCCGCCGAGATTGCCGAGTTGATTCGCCGCCAGGGTGGCGATCCGTTCGTCGCTCCCTCCATGCGCGAAGCTCCCATCGAAAACAACACCGAGGCATTCGGATTCGGTGAGCGTCTGTTCGGCGGCGAATTCGACATGATGATTTTTCTCACTGGCGTCGGCGCGCGCGCGCTGGACAAGGTCCTCGCCTCGCGATTCCCGCCTGACGCCTTCGCGGCCGCACTCCGCAAGATCGTCATCGTCGCACGCGGCCCCAAGCCGCTTGCCGCACTGCGCGAGATGCAGGTTCCCGTCACCATCACGGTGCCGGAGCCGAACACTTGGCGTGAACTTCTTGCAGCCATCGCCGGTCGCGCCGAGCGACGAATTGCCGTTCAGGAATACGGGAAGTCCAATCCCGGAGTTGCTGGCCGGCCTCCGCGCACGTGGCGCCGACGTCACGCCCGTCCGCGTCTATCAATGGGATCTCCCCGAAGACACGCAGCCTTTGCGAGAAGCCGTCCGCCGCATCGTCGAAGGTCTCGCCGACGTCGCCATCTTCACCACGTCCATCCAGCTCACGCATCTCTACCGCATCGCTGCCGAAGCCCGCCTCGACGAAGCGCTCCACGCCGCACTGCAGCGCATGGTGATCGCATCCATCGGCCCCACCACGACCGAAGCGCTCGAAGAGTTTGGTCTCCACCCTGACATCACGCCCACGCATCCCAAGATGGGTTTTCTCATCAAGGAGACCGCGGAACAGGCCGGGACAGTGTTGGAACGAAAGCGCGCAATCCATGCCTAAAAATGACCTCACGCGGCAGCTCGGCAAATACTACGGCGTGGCCTTCCTGGTTCCCGTTTCGGTTCTGGTCGGCTTCGTCATCGGATACCTGCTCGACAAGCTGTTCGGAACCGGCTTCCTGAAAATCATCTTTCTGTTCCTGGGCCTCGCGGCCGGCATGATCGAGCTGATCCGAGAGCTCGGCCAAGACGATGCCCGCAACTGACCCGGCCTTCTACGCCCAAGCGCTCCGCCGCATCGGCTGGATGATCCTCGCCATCGCCACCGTCGGCGCCAGCGTTCTCATTTCGCTCAAAGGCTTCCGCATGGGCCTCGCGTTCCTGATCGGCGCGCTGTTTTCCTACGCCAGCTACTGGGGCTGGCAGCAGGTGGTCATCGCGCTTTCGCCCGGCCCGCGCAAGCAACGCTCCTGGCGATTCATGTTCCGCATCATCGCGCTGGGCGCCCTGGCCTGCGCTATAATCAAGCTTCTAGGACTCAACGTCGCGGCAGCGGTTACGGGTCTGTTGGTCTCCGCCGCGGCGGTCATCCTCGAAATCGTTTACGAATTAATCTATGCAAGAGCATGAAGTAGATCTCTGGACTACCAAGCTGTTCAATGACTATCTGGCCGCGCCGCTCAACTCGCTGCTGAACGCCATCGGCCGGCCGGCGGAGAATCCCGCCCATCCGTGGGAAAACTGGATCACCATGGAGATCCTGGTGGTGCTGATCATCATGGTCGTCTTCGCGATCCTGAAGTCGCGCCTTTCGGCCGAACGCCCCGGCAAGTTGCAGCTTCTCTTCGAAACCATGTACGAATTCGTGGCCGGCCAGGCGCACGACGCCGTCGAGCACGGCTCGAAATTTGTTCCCTTCTTCGGCACGCTCTTCATCTTTATTCTGTTCATGAATCTGATCGGCGTGATTCCCGGATTCGAATCGCCCACCCATGACGCCGGCCGTTCCGCTCGCGCTCGCGGTCAGCGTGTTCTTCTACTATCACGCCGCGGGTTTTCGGGAGCAGGGTGTCGGCCGATACCTGGCGCACTTCGCTGGACCGATGCCGTTCGCTCGCGCCGCTGATGGTTCCTATCGAGCTCATCAGCCACCTGGCGCGTCCGCTCTCACTCACCATTCGTCTTTACGCGAACATGTTCGCGGGCGAAAAGGTGACCATGACGTTCCTCAGTCTCACTTATCTTTTTATTCCCGTCGGTCTTCATGGGCCTGCACGTCTTCGTCGCATTCTTACAAGCTTTTATTTTTATGCTGCTCGCCATGATCTACGTCGGTGGCGCAATAGCGCACGAACACTAATGGCATCATCGTTCCGAGCGTGAGCCCGCCGTCCCCCAGGGCGGTAGGGAACCACCTCCTCGGAACAATTTCTTAACAAGGAGAACACCGTGACACGTAAAATGATTTTCTTGATGGCGGCGCTGCTGCTGGTGGCCTGCCCGATCTTCGCGCAGACTCCCGGAGGCGGCGGAGGCACTGACTGGCATTTGCCGTTTGCCTACATCGCCATGGGCATCGCGTCCGGCCTGTGCGGCATCGGACAAGGAAAAGCCACCGCATCGGCTGCCGAAGCCATGGCACGCAACCCCGGCGCCCAGGCGGCCATCCGATTCTCGCTGATTCTGGGATTGGTGCTGATCGAATCCCTGGCGCTCTATACACTCGTCATCACCTACGTAGCAAAGTAAGCTCACAAACGGGGGCGGCGCGCAAGCCGCCCTCGCGATTCCCGTCATGAAACTGCACGGCATCTTCCCTCCCATCGCCACGCCCTTCAATCACGAAGGCGAAATTTGGAAAATCAAGGTCCAGCACAACATCGAAAAGTGGAATCTCACGGGACTCGCCGGTTACGTCGTGTGCGGATCTACGGGCGAGAGCGTTATGCTCACCACCGAAGAGAAGATCCAGCTATGGGAATGGGTGGCCGAGTGGGCGTCGCCGCAGAAGCTGCTGATCGCCGGCACCGGGATGGAGGGCGTGCGCGAAACCGTCGCGCTTACGAATCGCGCGGCCGAAATCGGCTACAAAGTCGCGATGGTGCGCACTCCGTTTTACTACAAGAACCTGATCAACAACTCCGCCGCGCAGATGCTTTTCTTTCGCGCCGTGGCCGATCAGGCGAAGATCCCGCTGATCATCTACAACTGGCCGCAGGTCACCGGCGTCGACATCGCGGCCGAGGCGGTGGCCGAGCTGTCGCATCACCCCAACATCATCGCGATCAAGGAAAGCTCCGGCAATCTCGAAAAGGTGATGCAGATGATTCGCGAAACGAAGAAGGGATTTCAGGTGCTCACCGGATCGGCGCCGACGCTTGCGCCGTCGCTCGCGGTCGGATGCGTGGGCGCGGTGCTCGCGTTCGCCAATGCCGCCCCCTACGCCACCATCTCGATCTGGGAAGCGCACCGCACGCGCGAACCTGAGGCCGCGCTCGACTGGCAGAACCGCATCGCGCGACCCGCGCAGCTCGTCACCACCAAGTACGGCATCCCCGGCTTGAAATACGCGATGGATCTGGCCGGCTACTACGGCGGTCCGCCGCGCCTGCCGCTGACCTGCCCGACTCCGGAAGCCAAGCGGGAAATCGAAGAGGCCTTCCGGACCTGCGCGGCTAGACGTCCGGCCGGCAGCCCGATCTAGCGTTCGACGGATGCCTGCACCCTCAGTGGGCGCATAATAATAATATGCGGACATTCATCGTTGTTCTCGCCGTCTCGCCCTTTGCCTTACCCCGCTGGGCGCGCAACAGCCCCCCACCGAAGGAAGCGCGCCCGCGAGCAACCCTCGCTCCCCCCGCACCAACCGGCCCACTCGACTGGGTTTGCCCGATGGACAAAGACGTCCGGTCCGACAAGCCCGGCGTATGCCCGCGCTGCGGCATGAAACTGGTCTTCGGCGTGCAGGACGAAGTCGAGTATCCGATGGACCTGACCCTCAAACCAGCCACCTTCCATGCCGGCGACAAGGTGCAGCTTCACTTCCACGTCGCCGACCCGAAAACCGGCAAGAACGTCACCAAGTACGAGATCGTTCACGAGAAACGCTTCCACATGTTCATCGTCAGCCAGGACCTGAAGTATTTCCTGCATGACCATCCTGTGGAACAAGCCGATGGCACTTGGAATTTCGAGCAAGTCTTTCCGAAACCCGGGATGTATCGCATCGTCGGCGATTTCTATCCCAGCGGCGCCACGCCGCAACTGATCGCCAAGACGGTGATCGTTCCGGGCGCGCCGGGCGAAGAGATTCCGCTGGTAGAGACCAAGCTCAAGCCGCAGCCGAATGTCAGCCACTGCGAGAACATCGACGTCGAGTTGACCACCGACCCGCCCTCGCCGATCGTGGGCTTGAAGACGCTGCTGTTCTTCAAGATCAATCCGGCCGACGGCCTCGAGAAGTACATCGGCGCCTGGGCGCACATGCTGGCCGCAAGCGACGACCTGATCGATCTGATTCACGATCATCCGTTCATCGCCGACGGCGGACCGCAGATGCAGTTCAACATCATCTTCCCGCGCGCGCACGGCTACAAGATCTTTGTTCAGTTCCAGCGCAAGGGTGTGATCAATACTTGCTCGTTTACCGTACCGGTGTCGGAGCTGAAGTAGCTTTTACAATATCGTCGATCATCCGCAGCGTGTTGTCGCGGACCAGTTGCGTGAAAGCCTTGCGGCTGATGGCTGGATCTTTGTGCGCGTAGGTGATCCCGCGCGACGAGCTGACCACGGCGCCGAGGCCGTTTTCGTGAAAGCAGGCCGCGGCGTTTTGCGCGCTGCCGCCTTGCGCGCCGTAGCCGGGAACCAGAATGATCGCGCGTGGCATCAGCTCGCGCAAGCGCCGGCCTTCTTCGGGAAACGTCGCGCCGATCACTGCGCCGATGGAGCTGTAGCCCGACTCGCCAACCAGACCCCCGCCGAGTTCGTCGACGATGCGCCGCGATGGCTTCATAGAGCGGCCGGCCGGTGGACTGGAGCGGCTGGTCCTGAAAATCCTTCGATCCCGGGTTCGACGTTTTGAGGACGACGAAGAGTCCTTTGTGATGCGCGGCGCACGCCTTCACGAACGGCTGCAGGCTGTCGCGGCCGAGATAGGGCGTGACGGTCATGCTGTCGGCGTCGAATTCGGCGCCGGACAGGAACGCGTTGGCGTAGGCTTCGGCGGTGGAGGAAATGTCGTTGCGCTTTCCGTCGGCAATGGCCAGCAGCCCGCGCGCGCGAGCCATGCTGACGGTGTTTTCGTAAGCCTCCAGCCCGCCGATGCCGTACTGTTCGTAGAAAGCCAGTTGGGGTTTGACGACTGGGACGAGATCGGCTACGGCATCGAGCACGAGTTCGTGAAAGTCGGAGATGCTGGATCGAAAGTTTTCTCGCTTCGGCTCGCCGCGAAATGACGTAATGAAATCCGGCATCAGCTCGATGCGCGGATCGAGTCCGACAACGCACGGATTGCCCTTCGCGCGGACAGCGCCGACCAGCCGATCAGCGAACGATTTCATTGGGCCTGTCCCATTGTGCCATGGCATTGCCGGGCGCGGCCGGAATGTTATACTCAGATATAACTAACAGGCGGTTATGCACACGACAAACTTGCGAAAGGTTGGCGGTTCAGTGATGCTTGCGGTGCCGCCTGCTCTCCTCGATGTTCTGCGACTGCGGCCAGGGGCCAAAGTGGGCATCGCGATTGAAAGCGGCCGCTTGGTTGTGGAGCCGCAACAGCGGCCTCGCTATACATTAGATGAACTTCTGGCTCGGTGCCACGCGAAGGCGGCGCGAAACAAGAAAGATCGCGAATGGCTCAGCAGTAAGCCGGTCGGCTCCGAGTTGATCTGATGAAGCGGGGTGAGATTTGGCTGGTGGCGCTCGATCCCACACACGGCCATGAGCAGAAGGGGCGCCGCCCGGTTCTGATCGTTTCGCCGGAAGCGTTTAACCGCGTGACCAAAGTGCCGGTGGTTCTCCCCATCACGAGCGGCGGAAGTTTCGCCCGCACAGCAGGGTTTGCCGTTCCACTGACGGGCGCCGGAACCAAGACTACTGGCGTGATCCGATGCGACCAGCCGCGCGCACTCGACCTCGGCGCCCGAGGCGGCAGGAGATTGGAAAGGGTTCCAGATGAGGTCGTGAACGAAGTGCTGGCCAGACTAGCGCCGATGTTTGAGTGAGGCAAATGGTCTGGACGATGTCACCGTTTGTCGCTGGCGCCTGACTGCTCGAGCTAATGCTTGACCTTGTGAGCCGCTCCATCGCGACGGAGCCAGTGGAAGACGAGCAGATCCCGCCGGAAGTAGCTGATACGCTTGACCGCGCGCGAAGTTCCATCGAACGCGGCGAAGGGATTTCGCGAGACGAAGTCATGCGAGAGTTCCGACTCACTCCTCGCAGATGAGCGAGGAGAAAAAGAGCTTCCTCCGCGAAACGGAGCTTCGAGTACACGTCAGAGGACGACCGTGTTCCCCGGGAAAATATCAGCGCGCGGTCATGCCCCTCATCAACTCGCTGCTCTCGCTCTGAGCCAGGTACAGCCGTCGTAAGGCAGGGAAAGTCCCACCTCGCGCAGCCATTTCTCGGTGGGTTGCATCACGACTATCGCTTGGAAAAGGAGGTAGCTTAACGCCAGTCCGAATTTTTGCGGACCACACTGGCTTCCGCACGGCGATCACTATGACGTCGTCACAAGGACCCGCCGGTCACCCCTCGTGAGCGTCAGCCCGAACAAATGCTTCACCCGGTCGTATTCCATCAGTAATCTCGCATTATGTTTTGGAGGTTCCGTACTCTGAATTTCGCGCAACACACGGCTCGCTTCTTCCGGCGTCAAAAGCCAAGCATCGTATCCGAACCCCAGCGAAGGAGTGAAGGTCTCGGCTTTCCAGAGTAGGTCATTCGACATGGAAAACGCTTCATCAAACCACTGCGAGCGAGACCGAAGGTAATCTGCGAGGTTGCCTCTGGTCAGATTGATCGCCGCAGTCGACCCGTCGAATGGCACCGTCCAGAGATAGAGGACCAAAAGGTGACTCAGCGTTCGTTCAGCTTGGTGTCGCCTAATGAGAACGGGATCGGTGGTAACTTTCCCGCTCGCCTCATCAGCTACCTCTGCCGGAAGATCGCCGTGAATCAGTTCCATACTTGCCTGGGCAAGGTACTCGGCAATCTGCCTGTCGATCGACTCGTGAGCGATTGCGATGGTCCGTGATGCTTTCGCAATCAGTGGTTTGACGGATGATGAATCTCCGTTTCGAATGAACGAATCAATCGCGAGACGTACCGAGCCGAGCGCACCTACGTCCACCAATAGAACTCTAACATCGGTGCTCATGATCTTTGCACTCTGGCCACGTGGCCTTCCGATTCTGAGCCTTGAACGGCTTGTCCGGACTGGTGAATCTGCCTTGGGCACCCGAATAGTATCGAGACTCAAGGAAGTCCAATCCGGTTTCGGCATCGCGTTCTTTGCCGGTGAAAACCACGCGCCGGATTACTTCTTCGCGATCAGCGCCAGCGTCCCGCCCGACGGCGGAAAAACTTCGATCCTGGTCCCCGCCGGGAACATCTGAGGCTTTTCGAAATAGTAGGCGCGGTCGAACTTGGGCTTGTAGTCGTAGATCCAGATCAGCGGCCGATGCACTCTTTTGGTATGTTTCCGATCGACTCCATACCGTCCATGAGAGTATACACTATGTGTATATGTCAAGCCGCACCCTTCCTCCCGGTTCAGATTTCGCTTTTACAATTGCGTGTGAGATGCCACGCAGGAAGAAAGAAGACGTGAGCTTCGGCCGCGCCTGACCGCCATTCGCAAGGCGCGCGGATTGACGCAGGTCGACCTCGCCAAGGCTGCCGGATCGACGCAGCGCGCCATTTCCTACTACGAAAACGACGACGGCATTCCGCCCGCTTCCGCCGTCATTGCCCTGGCCAAGGTTCTGAAGGTGTCGGCCGACGAACTACTAGGCTTAAAAGCGCCCAAGATCGAGCGCGCCGCGGACGGCCCGGAGACCCGCCGCCTGTGGAAGAGATTTCAGATGATGGCCGCGCTCCCGGAAAAAGATCAGCGCGCCGTCATCCGACTCATTAGCTCTCTGGTCTCGCTCAGCGCCAGGCACTCGCTCCGCAAGGCCGGGTGAGGCCGTGCCATTTCTATGCTGTTCGGCTTGAACTGCAGCGACGGGTCGTCGTTCAGTGAAGCACGCCACACTGAGCGCTGGCTAAGTAGTTACGCCTTCGGCATCGTCCGATACCTCGGTTGCTTGCCACTCTAGTTCTTCCTCCGGTACGTTTGTACCAAAAAGCTCCTGGGCTATTGTGATTGCTCCTCGTTTCGCACGTTCAGGACTGACATAATCGGTACCGTCCGACAATGCACTCGTGGCATCATCGCTCTCCTCAACCCTCGCCCTCCACAAGCTCTCGTGCCGGGTGATCGTAAGGAGCAGGTCCTCAAACCTCGCCGACATGGTTTTTGTATCGCCCATCTGATTGGTATCGCTGCTCAATGTTGCGGCACAGGAAAGGCGCTATGCACGTTGCCTGCGTTATCCAAAACTACTCTAATTGTGGTGGTCGCTTTCCCTGCGGGGTCGGTGCCGATTGTCACTCCTAAATTGGCATCGACATATGCTGCTCCATCCGCATAGCCAGTAGCTCGTGTCGGCGACGCCAGTGCGGACTCAACCATCGATTCGACATGTGCGGCGTCATCGAGACCTTTAGCAAACTTGCTGACGTTCTTCGCAACCGACAACGCTGAATGTCGACGAAGTATTCGAGCAAGCCTGCCGGGTCCGAATGGGATTGCTGCCATTGCAACACTTGTTTTGCTGCATTGACCTCCTGTTGCGCTTGCAGCAGCACACTGTGCGATGGCCGTTGGAAGCGGAGCAAACAGCGTGGCCGCTCCCTGGCCCGCGCCGCTAACAATCGTGGCCCACTGATGCGGTGAGCTAAGGTTCTCCCCAATTCCCTGCAACATGATCAGATTGGCTTCGTCACGGCCCACGCCTACTGTGACCGAATTGTCGCCGGCCTTCTGTTCGCCAATTCGTCCGCCTGAACACGGGCCTGGAAACAACCCGCTCCCCTCGTCCACATAACCACCAGCACCTTGACTGCATCTCCCGGTAGGATCGATATTTCTCAGAGGGTTGTTTCTACCGTAGGCGTAAAGGTTCCAACTCTGCGGGTTGTCCTCGTCCTGATCTGCAAACGGTTCATCGGGACTCGTAAATCGACCCTGTGGCCCCGAAACATAGCGGGCGTCGAAAAAGTCCAATCCCGTCTCGGCATCCCGTTCTTTGCCGGTGAAAACCACGCGCCGGATTACTTCTTCGCGATCAGCGCCAGCGTCCCGCCCGACGGCGGAAAAACTTCGATCCGGGTCCCCGCCGGGAACATCTGAGGCTTTTCGAAATAGTAGGCGCGGTCGAACTTGGGCTTGTAGTCGTAGATCCAGATCAGCGGCCGGATCTCGCCGTCGGGCAACTGCGCGACTACCTGGATGGACGCGCCTTCGGCCATGGTTCCGGCGCGCGCGCCGACAAACGTCTCGGGAGCTTTCAACTTCAGTACGCCTTCCACGATCGTCTCGGGGGCGTTTCCGGACTTCGACGATCCCTCCGCCTTGGCGTTGGCGGCTACGCCCTTCTTCGCCGAACTGAACTCCGGCGCCTTGGGCAGCAGCTTAGCATCATCACCCTCAGGCGATCCGCCTTCTACCCAATCGGCGATCAGGTGCAGCTCTTCCTGCGTCAACGCGTCCTCGTCCTTCACCACACCGAAGCCCTTGACGATCGCGACCGGAGGCATGCGGCGCTCCAGCACTTCTTCCTTGATGGCTTTGGCCCAGGGGCGGGCTTCCTGATATGTCATCAAGGAAATATCCGACGCCTGGCCTCCGTCATGATGGCAGGAAGCGCAACGTGCATAGACGACTCGCGAAATCTCCCGATCCCAGGTGATCTGGGTGGAAATCACGTCGTGGGCGCGCAGCGCGATGCCGGCGCCCGCAACCAGCAGGAGAACAACAGCAGACTTGGCTGGAAACCTCATTGTTGGATACTCGCGCTAGAAGCGCCCTCCCTTCGTTCGCGGAATAGATCGTTCAGATTCATGTCGGCCGGAACAACGATGTCGTAAAAACCGAACATCATCTCTTCCGAACTTTGCTCGCCGAAGCGCACCGTCGCCTTTGGATCGGGATTCGCGGCATTGTTCGGCGAGTTGTCATACCAGGCCGTGCACTCGATGGCAGCTCCCGGCGGAATCACCAGCGGCTTCGAAAGCTGATAGTCGAGCTGCCAGAAGAAACTGTAGTTCGGGACGTTGAGCAGCACTTCCTTGCGGCCGTCCGGATACACCAGCCGGTACTCGAACGCCTTCCCGCGCAGGTGCATGTGCGGGAAGAAATTCAGAATGGTGGCGCCGTTCGGAAACGTATTCTTGGCTTCGATGCGATAGTTCGGATCGCCCGGAGGAATCGCGAAACCAAGATTGCTGCCAGCCATTGTCACCGCGCGCTCGGTCGGCTTTTGTTTGGCAAACACCAAGCCGATCTTGGTGTTGTCTTCGGCTATTTTGCCGTTGGTGGTGTAGTGGATCTGAAGTACCAGATCCGAACCCGCCTTGATCATCTTACCAAGTCCGGGCCGCCACATTTCGGGCACCTTGCCGGGCGTGTAGATCATCAGCACGTCGTTGCCGCCGCCTGAGATGTTGAGGAAGCTGGCGCCTTTGGGAACGAAAGGCACGCCAGTCTTGGCCTCGCGCAGCCACTTCGAAGCAGGGTCGCGGATGAAAATCACCACGTGATGGACCACCGAACGGTCGCTCGGCCGCGCCTCCGCCATCTGGACCCACTTATCTTCGGTGAATTTGGTCGGCAGAACAACGTACTGATATGGGACCTCGCCTTTGGCCGGGAGATGGAATGGCTCGGACATTTCGAGCACCACGTCGGGCTTCTGGATGTTCCAGCCGTCGACGAACGCACGGGCTTTAGGCGCGTCCTTGGGATCGCCTTCCTTGGCGCCGGCATCAACCCAGGAAACCAGCGTCGCGATCTCGTCCGCGCTCAAGGAGCGGTCGTTCGAGAAGTGCCCGTACTTCGGGTCGGCGAACCAGGGCGGCATCTTCCTGGTTAGGATGTCGGCGCGAATGGACTTCGCCCAGGGGCGCGCGTCCTTGTACGTCAGCAGCGAGAACGGCGCGATCTCGCCGGGCCGGTGGCACTCCTGGCAATGTTTCTGGACGATCGGCTCGACGTCCTTATGAAACGTGACCTGAGTGGATGTCGTGGCCGCGAACATGCAGGCGGACGCGAGTAAGAGTAGGGCTGAGTGCTTCATGTCTAGTTCCTTCATTCCCTTAAAACACAAACGCGCTGGCAGCCTCGGCCACCAGCGCGAATGTTCGCTTCGTTGTCTAAATCCGCCTCGGACTGCTGGGGCGGAGCGCTTTAGAAAGCAGGGCCGCGCTGGGCTTGTGCAGGTCCCTTCTTGGGAACCATCAGGTCCATGGCGGTTTTGTTGAGCGGAACCGACACGTCGAAGAACCCGAACATCATCTCTTCCCAGCTCTGTTCGCCGTAACGAACTTCCTTGGTCGCGTCGGGATTGAACTTGTTGTTGACCGAATTATCGTAGTGCGCGATGCAATCGATCACGCTGCCCTTGGGCAGGACCTTCTGGGTGGCGAGGTCGTAGGTGAGCTGCCAATTGAAGTCGTAGTGAGGCACGTACAACAGAGTCTCGGTCTCGCCGCTCGGATAGGTGACCTTGAAAGTGAAATCCTTGCCGCGGAAGTGCATATGCGGGAGGAGGTTCACCAGAGTGGAATCATCCTGAAGCGTGAGCTTGGTTTCCACCCGGTAGTTCGAATCGCCGGGAGGAATCGCGAAATTGGCCGTGGTGGCGGCTAGCGTCAACACGCGCTCGGTGGGAGGCGTCTTCGAGAACACCAAACCCACCCTGGAAATATCGGTGGCGGGCTTGCCGTTGGCGGTGTAGTGCATCTGCAGGATGATGTCGGAACCGGCCGGAACCAGTTTGGCCTGTCCGGGCTTCATGATGTTGGGCAGCGTGCCCGGGGCGTAGCCGGACAGGAAATCGCCGCCGAATCCACCGCCGCCGCCTTCGCCGCGACGCTGCTTAGCCAGCTCCGGATGAGCCTTCATTTCTTTAATGGCTTGCTCCTGGGCTTCCTTGGCGTCGAACGCCTCGCCCGGTTTCAAATTGCGGAGCCAGGGATTGCCCGGTTCACGAATGAAGGCAATGATGTGGTGAATCACGGCGGGGTCGCCCGGCCGCGCTTCAGCCATCTGGATGTACTTGTCCTCGGTGAAACCGGTGGGGATCACGATGTACTGATAGTCGATCGTGCCCGAGGCCGGAACACTGAAGGCCTTGGTCATCGAAAGCACGACGTCGGGCTTGCCGATGCGCCATCCTTCCACCCAATTGATCGGCTTGGGTGCGTCTTTGGCGCTGCCGGCCGGTGCGCCTGCATCCACCCAGTTGGTCAGAGTGTCGATATCGCCCTGGGCCAGCGTCCGCTCGTTCGAGAAGTGGCCGTACTGCGGATCCGCGAACCATGGCGGCATCTTCTTGGTGACGACGGCCTGCTTGATCGACTTGGCCCACGGACGGGCTTCGTCATAGGTCAGCAGGGACATCGGCGCGGCTTCGCCAGGGCGATGGCAGGTCTGGCAATTCTTTTGCAGGACAGGCAGCACATCCTTATAGAATGTGACCTTTTGAGAGGTGGTTGCCGCCGAAGCTACAGTGGCGACGGCTAGAACGGATAGACAAGCGAAACGCATGGACAGCCTCCCGACTGGTTCTGAGTTACCTTACCATCATACGGGAACCGGGGTGAATTTGGTTCCGGGAATTCGTCGAGGATCGAGAAAAAAACGGTTGCCGGTAGGTTGTTTTGGGGGCCTGGGACGAACTCGCATAGTAGTTCTACTTTCAATAAGTTGCGGGAGACTACGCCCTAAGTTCATGAAAGCATGGGAATTCTCGATTCGCGGCGGGAAATTCGGCTGAGAGCCAGGCTACTCGATTTTCACTATTACATAAGGTTGGCAAATGAGCTATCATGGACCCTTCAGTTTCATCCCCCGACCGAAAGTTATGCCGCTCGACGAGACTGCCATGTCTTCCGCACCGCGTCCCGAACGCGCCCTGGATCTGGACGATGCACGAAAACGGGCCGGGATCTCGCTGGACGAGATTGCCGGCACGACCAAGATCAGTTTGCGGTTTCTGAAGGCCATCGAGGCCGAGGAATTCGAGAAGCTTCCGGGCGGGATTTTCACCACCAGCTATCTGCGCCAGTACGCAGTCGCGATCGGCTATGATGCCGAAGCGCTGGTGGCCCACTACGGCCGGAAGACGAATCCGCAAGCTGCCGTAGCGCCGGCAGCGAAAGCCCGCGAGCGGAGGCAGCAGCCGGCTGGACCGGTGGCTGAGGACGGCGCAAGCGTCGCGGTAGGGAACTGGCCGCACCCGCACAGACCGCAGTATTCCCCACAGCAAATATCCCACCCAGCTTTTGCCTTATTCCCTATCCTGTCCAGCGGCCGCGTCGATATGCAGGTTAGGAAGGCGATGAGCAGCGATTCATCGATGAGCTCAAACAGATGAAAATCAGTGATCCTAGCGGCAGAGCAGTATCGGGCTTGGGGCCGGTGACGGTCAGGCAGGCGGAACGCGCACGAAGAGCACGTCGACGCCGCCGTCGGCAGACGATCAGATCCAGCTCTCAGGGCTGATGGCGCACCTTTCCAAGAAGCGGGTCGCCGGAGCATGCGGCGCGGGTGTCGGATCTCGACGCGGGTGGTATCGGGAGGCCAATATCAAGTGGAAGCGGGCGTGGTCAGCGACGCGATCATCCGGGAGCGTCTGGCAGTGAGCGGTGCGTACTAAGCCGCGATGCGGGCGCGGCAGATTCAGGTGCAGTGTGACGAGTGAACTCAGCAAGGCCAAACAAGCGCGGCGCAGCCTGGAAAAGGTCTGCGAACGCCTGGCGGCCCAGCATCCAGCGTCTGGACATGAGCGCGACGGACGTGCAAGCGGCGGTGGATTGCCTGGAGCATCTGGAAGGCCGGCTGCTAGGTGGCGAGCAGCCGATCGGGTTGGCCGCAACTGGTGGCCGAAGTGCGCAGCATCGAGCGCGAAGTGCTGCGGGCCCAGGCTCTGCTCGAAGCGGCCGGCCAATTCTATGCCGGCTGGGCGCGGCTGGCCGCGGCGGGTTCCGATACCGCGGCGGCGAACTACACGGCCTCCGGCAAGCCGGGCCGTTCTTCGGAGAGTAATTTGAGCGAGGTGGCGGTGCATGGGTAATCTGCTGACTTCCCTCCTGAACAACGCAGGTGCGCTCAAGGTGTTCGAGCAAGCCATGACGGTGACCGAGAACAACGTGACCAATGCCCACACGCCGGGCTACGTCCGGCAGAGCATGTCGTTCGAAGCGGCGCCCTTCGATCTCACGGTGGGGCTGCCGGGCGGGGTGTTTGCCGGTCCGGTGCAGAGTTCCCGCGACGCGTTCGCCGAGCAGGCCGTGCGGGATCAGCAAAGCGCCACTGGATTCTACCAGCAGAAGAGCTCGGATCTCACGCCGGTGGAGACCTATTTCGATCTTTCCAGCACATCGGGCCTGGCGCCATCCATCAGCGCTCTGTTCCAGAGCTTTTCGCAGCTCAGCGTCAACCCCAACGACACGGTGTCGCGCCAGGCGGTGCTCGACAGCGCGGGGCGAGTGGCGCAGAATTTCAACTACACGGCCGCGGGCGTCCTCAGCCAGACGACCAACATCGCGCAGCAGACGCGTTCCGCCATCGATCACATCAACCATCTGGCGGCCATGATCGCCGAGGTGAACACCCAGAATCGCGTGGATCCTCAAGGGTCCATCGACGCCGGGCGTGGACGCGCAACTCAATTCGGCTCTGGAAGAGCTTTCGCAGCTCGTCAATTTCAAAGCACTGCAACAGCCTGACGGCACGGTGACGGTCTACATCGGCGGCCAGACGCCGCTGGTGGTGGCCGGCCAGGCGTACGAGATCAGCGGCGATTTCTCGACTCCGCAAGCCGTCATCCTGAGCAGCACCGGGTAGCGACATCAGCAGCCAGATCACGGGCGGACAGTTGAGCGGGCTGCTGGACGATCAGAACAACGTCCTGCCTTCTTATGTGGCCGACCTGAATACGCTGGCCCGGAGCCTGGCCGATCAGGTGAACACGGTGCTGGCGGGTGGAATCGATCAGAACGGCGCGGCGCCGGTGATGGACCTGTTCAACTACGACGCCGCCAACGGGGCCGCATTGACGATGGGCGTGAATGCGATGACGACGGACCAGCTCGCCGCCGCGCTGCCCGGTGCATCGGGCGGCAACGGGAACGCCATCGCCTTGACCGCGCTCGAGAACGCCAAGAACGTGAACGGCTACACCTTCGCGCAGTTTTTCGGCAACCTCGGCGGGCGCGTGGGTAGCGATCTGTCGGCTGCCCGCGACTACGCTCCACCAAGCAGGCGCTGCTGAGCCAGGCACAATCGCTGCGCGAGCAGGTCTCCGGCGTCTCGCTCGATGAAGAAGCGCAGCACCTGATGGAATTTCAACGCTCGTATCAGGCCATTGCCAAGATGCTGTCGGTATTGAACGGCATGACCGACACCTTGATGCAGATCATCCGGTAGGAGCGCGAGGAAAGAAAAATAGAAAGGCATCCTTTATGATCAGCTCGCTCGATTCCGCCGCCCAAAGCTTCTTGATCGGCCTGGAAAAAATCCAGCAGCGCTCCCAGCGCGCTCAGATGCAACTGACCACGGGCCTCAAGATCAACGCCGTGTCCGATGCGCCCGACAAAATCGCGGATCTATGGCAGACGCGCTCCAGTCTGAACCAAGTGCAGCAGGTCCAGGCCAACCTCGGGCGCGTTCAAACGGAAGTGAACACGGCGGAGAGCGTGTTGCAATCGGCGGTAACTCTGCTTGAGCGCGCCCAGACCCTGGGAACGCAGGGGGCCAACGCACTCACCGACGCCAGCACGCGGCAAAACCTGGCCGATGAGTTGGGTTCGGTCCTGCAACAACTTGTCAGCACGGCCAACACGACGGTGGAGGGACGATACATTTTCTCCGGCGACAACGATCAACAGGCGCCCTACACCATCGACATGACTCAGCCGTATCCGGTCAGCGCCTATCAAGGCTCGCCTTCCACGCGACAGATCCAGGCCCCGGACGGCTCGCTGTTCACCGTAGGCGCCACGGCGCAGCAGATCTTCGATGCTCCCAACGCGCAGCAGAACGTCTTCGGGTCCATCAACAGCCTGCGGCAGGCCCTGTTGAGCAACGACAGCACGGCCATCCTCGCGGCCATGGGCGATGTGCAGCAGCGCGGGCGCGTATCTGAATCAGCAACTGGCGTTCTACGGCAGCGTGCAGAATCGCGTACAAAGCGCCTCGACTTCAGCCAGACGTACCAGACCCAGCTCAAGGCGCAGTTGAGCGGAATTCAAGACGCCGACGAGGCCGAGTCCATCACGGAAATGACGCAGGCGCAGACCCAGTTGCAGGCGGCCTTGGTCTCGCGGGCGCAATTGCCGCGCACCAGCCTGTTCGATTTTCTGGCGTAGCAGATCTTGGCCGGGGCATCCTACTCGGCCAGCTTCGAGTCAACCACGCGTGCGCGCCAGGCGTCCGCGAGCCAGGCGCACCCCGATTTCCGATCCCAGCGGCGTTTGCGCCGCATCCTTCACCACGCCGCCGCCCGCGTCGGTCACGATGGCGTAGCCGCGATCCAGAATCTTGAGCGGGCTCAATTGCGTCAAGTGCGCGACCAAAGGATCGAGGCGCCCATGCGCGTGCGCGATCCGCAGGCCGATCTGTTGCGTCGAGCGCGGCCCGAGCGGCTTCGATGCGGCGGCGGGCGGCCGCGAAGCGCAGGCGCAGATCCAGACTGCGAAGACGCGCCGCCAACTCCTCCAGCCGTTTCCGATGAGCCGCTGACAACCGGTTCATCCGGTCGCGAGAGCGATAGGTGAGGTCGTCGACGCGCTGCTGCATGCGGCCGATGTTGCGATGGAGCACGGCCGAAGCGCGCTCGACGCCTTGCTGGTGGAGCCGCCGCGACGCCATCGCCAGCCGGTAGCGGACGTGCTGCGTCAGGCGCTGCTCGATCGCCGCGATCTGCTCGAGAAGCTGCTCGCGCGTGCAGATCACCAGTTCAGCCGCGGCCGACGGCGTCGGAGCACGAAGATCGGCGACGAAATCGGCGATCGTGAAATCCGTTTCGTGGCCCACGGCGGAGATCACCGGCGCTGCGGCTTTGGGCGATGGCGCGGGCGACGGCTTCCTCGTTGAAGGTCCACAGGTCTTCGAGCGATCCGCCGCCGCGCGCCAGGATCACCACGTCTGCCCAGTTGGACCGGCTGAAGTAGTCGAGCGCGCGCACCACCGCCTCCACCGAGCCGTCGCCTTGCACCAGCGCCGGATACAGGCGGAGATGCAGACCGGGGAAGCGGCGCGCCAGGATCTCGATGATGTCGCGGATCACGGCGCCGGTGGGCGAGGTCACGATGCCGATGCGGCGCGGCAGAGCCGGAATGGGCCGCTTGCGCGCGGCGTCGAACAGGCCCTCGGCGGCCAGCTTTTTCTTGAGCTGGTCGAAGGCGAACTGCAGCGCGCCGTGCCCCTGCGGCTCGAGCGCCTCAACCAGAAGCTGATATTCGCCGCGCGTCTCGTAGACATCGATGCGGCCGCGCGCCAGCACCGCGACGCCATCCTGCGGCTTGAACTTGAGATAGCGCAGCGAGGCGCGGAAAGCGACGCAGCGCAACTGCGCGTCGTGATCTTTCAAGGTGAAGTAACAGTGGCCGCTCGCGACCGTACGCGTGCCCGAGATCTCGCCCGACACCCAGATGTCGCCGAACTCGGAACCGAGCAGCCCGCGGATGGCGGCGTTCAGTTCGGCGACGGTGTAGGTTTTGCGCTGCGATCCCCAGGTGAGCGCGAGCTGTTCCATCAGCAACCATGGTAGCTGGGAGGGCTATTCCCGAGCGGCGCAGTTCCGCGGCGGAGCTATTCCCGCGCGGTGGGTTGCGGAATATTGCCCGCCCCAACCGCCGGGAGTAAGCACATTTTCTTCCTAAAACATTGCGCGGTTTTGTCGATGGAAGCTCAGCGGAGGTAAGACCATTTTGACGCCGCGAGTTCTTTGGATCCGAGATCAAACCGGTGATATGGCGGATCGTGTTCGGCTTTCCATCACCGAAGTCACAGCGGGATCGAGGGATTGCGGCGGTTGCGCTGAGCAGGAGGTCGACGTGGTGCTGGTGAGCGCTCCGTTGGCGGACTGGCCTTGCACCGCCACCCTGATCGAGGAGTTGGAGCGCGTACAGCCGGCCACCCCCATCGTGATCTACGCGCCCGACGCCCGCGCCACCGAATCGGCGCGCTGGCTGCAGTTGGGCGCCTTCCAAGTGCTCAACTACGGAGACGCCACGAGTCTGCTTACGCTGGCCGCCAATTCCAAGCAAGCGACGGTTTCAGAGTCGAGCGCAGCGCACGAGCCTTGGCGGCGGATTCTGATCGGAGAGAGCCGGCCGATGGAGCAGATCGCCGAGCGAATCCGGCTGGTGGCGCCGCGCAAGTCCACCGTTCTGATTACCGGCGAAACCGGCACCGGCAAGGAAGTAGTGGCGCGATCCATCCATGCCGCCAGCAATCGCGCGCACCTGCCCATGGTTTCGGTGAACTGCAGCGCGCTGCCGGAGACGCTGCTCGAAGCCGAGCTGTTCGGACACGTCAAGGGCGCGTTCACCGGTGCCGACCAATCATCGCGCGGGCCGGTTCGAGCAGGCGCATCGCGGCACCATCTTCCTGGACGAAATCGGCGACATGCCGCTCAGCCTGCAAGCCAAACTGCTGCGCGTGCTGCAGGAGCGCGAGTTCCAAAGGCTGGGCAGCTCGGAAAACGTGCGCGTGGACGTGCGCGTGATCGCCGCCACGCACACCGACCTGGCGAGAGATGATCCGAGCAGGGCAAGTTTCGCGACGATCTGTACTATCGTTTGAACGTGGTCGAGATTTCGATCCCGCCGCTGCGCGAGCGCTGCTCGGATGTTTCCGCGCTGGTGCTGCACTTCATCGACAGGATCTGCCGCGAGGAGGGCGTCGAGCGGAAGCAGATCACCAGCGAGACGCTGGCCCGGCTGGCGCGTCACGATTGGCCGGGCAACGTGCGGCAACTGGAGAACGCGGTGGAAAAAGCGATCGTGCTGAGCGGCGATCGGCCAGTCGCTGTATCCCGGCGACTTCACGCTCCCGGCGCTGCGGCACGCGCTGCCGGCATCGGCCGCGGCACAATCATTCATCGCCCTTCCCGAGCACGGCCTGGATTTCGAACGGACCGTCGGCAGCATCGAACTGAACCTGCTCGAGCAAGCCTTGAAAAAATCCGGCGGGAACAAGAAACTGGCGGCCGAGATGCTGGGCCTGAAACGCACCACGCTGTCGGCCAAGCTCAAGAGCTTGGCTGCGGTTGGGTAGGCGGGTTGCCGTCCACTCGCGTGGCGCGCACGATAAACCGCTTCGGCGCCGACCCGACGTAGTAGAACGGATAGCACGTCACCAGCGTCAGGGTTTGCCCCCCGGACGCCTTCAGCACTTCGACGTCGCGCGGGTCGACGATCTTGCGTGGATTCAACCGTGTACTGAAAAGTCCCCTTCGCCGTCTCGAGATCGATCACGTCGTTCTTGCGGATCGCCCGCAGCGGCCGGAAGAACGTGTCGCGATGACCGGCCAGCGCGACGTTGCCCATCCGGCCCGGGATCCCGGTTCCCGGAATGTGCCCGACCGCGCGACGTAGAGTGTGCTCTCCGGCCCCCTCACGAACCATGACCTTGAGGTTGAGACGCGGAATTTCCAGACGACCGATGAGCATGTCCGGCAGCAGAGGCGTTTGCGGAGGCGGCGCGACAGGCTCCGCGATCTCTGGCGCCGGGACCGAACTGTTTCTGGAGAACAGCCGCCCCATCTCGGTCGTGAACAAACCCAGGCACGGATGGCGTGACGCCCGCGCAAGGTCTGATCGAACGCCCAATCGTCGTAGGACTGCGCGAGCAGCGCGCCGGTGTTGATCCACACGTAGCAGTCCAGCGCCAGCAGGCCTGCAAATAGAAAGACCCACTCGAAACCGTTGAGGATCCGATCGCGGCGTCTTGGCCGGCGTGTCATTTCGGCCTCCGCCGCTTGCTTCTCCGGCGCATACATGTAACGCGTGCGCGTCTGGACAATCAGTTTCTCGTGTCCCGGCGCGGACGTAACCACCTTGATATGGCGCTCCGGCTTGCCCTCAGCCGGCGGAATGTAGCCGATGGTGTAGCGCGTCCGAATCTCCTTCGCGATGTTCTTGCAGATGGGAAGAATCTCGTCCAGGCGTTTCGGAAAATACGCGCTGCCGCCGCTCACATGCGCCAGCCGCCGCAACACGCCCGGATTCCGCTCCGGATCGTCCTCATCGAAGATCCCGATCGTGTAAATCGTGGCAAGCGATCTCAGCACATCGTCCATCACCTGATCCAAATTGTGCTTGCTGACGTTGTCGCCTCCATCGCTGATCAGCACCAGCGCTTTCTTGTCGCGGCGGCCCAATTCGAGATGATGGAGCGCCATCTCGATCGCGTCGTAGAGTGCGGTTCGCCCTTCGGGACTGCCCTCCCATAGCGCCGCGCGCAATTTTGCGACGTCGTCGGAAAACGGCAGAATATCCGGCAACCCGCGCCGCGCCCGCTCATTGAAATTCACCACGAAAATCTCATCGTGCGGATTGCTGGCTTGAATGAACTCGATGGCGGCCAGGATCACGTCGCGGCGCTTGGGTCCCATGCTTCCGCTCTCGTCAACGACCACTCCAACCGTGACGGGAACATCGGCGTTCGCGAACTGAGAAATCGCCTGCGGCTTGCCGTCCTCGTAAACCTTGAAGGCGTCTTCACCCAAGCCGGTGACGAAACCGCCGTGCGGATCTTTGACGCTGACGTCCAGCAGGACCAGGCGCGAGGTGGTCCGAATCGTGTAGTCCTGGGCCGGATGAGCGGATACCCGCGACGGCGCCGTCGATTGGCTCCAAGCCGGCAACATGCTCACCGCCAGAATTACGCTTGAAAATTGGAACAACCCGTGGTGATGGGGCATAAAGAGTCCCCACCACCATGTTAACTCCCCGCGCATTATCGCGAGCGAATCGCACGCAACAAACCGAATGCGCCAAGCGATGCCAATCCGGCGAGCGCTAGCAAAGGATATGGGCTGCCAGTCTTCGGCAACTCCTCGGGAACAGGCGCAGGTGTAGGCGCGGGCGTCGGCGCGGGAGCAGCTTCAACAGGAGCCGGAGCGGGAGCCGGCGGCGGTGGCGGCGGCGTGTTCTGCGCTACTTCCTTCGGGGGTTCCGTGGTCGTCACGGGAGCTTGCGACAGCTCGGCTGGCTTCTCAGCTTCCGTGGTCGGGACCGGAGCGTGCGACACCGCCGCGATCTGCGTTGCAGTCGACTTCGGATAAGCGAACTCCTGTCCGTACAAATCGCCCGGATAGAACCACGCCCGTAATGCCTTGGGTTGGCCCGGAGGCGTTTCCCAGAACGTGATCACGGTCTTGCCAGTCGGCTCGAGCCGCGCGTTTGGAATCGCCAGGATGGTGGTGTACAGGTGATTCTCATCCTGGTTGAAGATCTGCACGATGTGCCGATCCGAGGGCGAATCCAGAAGCTTCATGACGTAAGTGCCGGCGGGCAGCACCATGTGGGGAACCTGAAACGGCTGGTTCACCGTGATGACCGTTTTCTTATTCCATTCGTCCGCCCGAGCGGACGGCGCGAGCGTGAATGCCAGCATACCTGCGCATGCCGCGAAGAGAGCTAGATGCTTCATAGTCCTTTGCACTCCTTCCATTTGTGTCGAACTTTCGGCCGCGATCTGCATTGGAGCAACGCGCGGTGTAACAATAGGGCGCGATGTTAACGCTTGGTCGCATGCCACGATAAGCACGACGCAGGCTGGATTCCAAAGGAGGAAGTCTCTGGTATTTCAACGAATCTCTGGTGCAGGCGAATTCGCGGGCGGAAAATTTTACGGGATCAGCGCTGCAGTGGATCTTCCACCGAGGGCGGCGTGGCGTCGATGAGGCGGCCGAGATCCGGCTCCAGTTCCGTCATCTTTTCCTTCATCTGCCAGGCGATGTTACGGTAGCTGAAATGGCCTTTTACGCCGGAGCGAACGCGTGCGATGTATTCGGCTTCGGCGAAATCCATTTTGAACAGGAACCGGGAGCGGCTCGCGAAGGGCAGTAGATATTGCGCGCCCGGTTCGGGCAGCGCGCTAACAACGTTACTCGTTTCGGACAGCAGCGACGCGTAGAAATCGCTCAGACCGGCAGCGGCGATCGCATCCGGTGTTTCAAAGCCGAGCTTTGCCGAATACGGCTGGCGGAATTGTTGGCAGCGGCGGTGGCGGTGCAGATCGCGGTACGCGCCAATGTCCATCACGATGTCGTAGACATAAGGACCGCCGCGGAAATTGCGGAGCAGATCGTCGCGGCGCGAACGGCTGCCGAGTGCGACGTCGATCACTTCGTTGCGTTGCGCTGCGCTCCACGCGCTCGCCAGTTCGTAAAGCTCGCGATAGGGACGCTCCGTCACCGGATAGAGCAACGTCGCGACGATGTCGGCGACTGTTTCGGATGGCTTCAGCAAATCCACCGCTTGCACGTATCCCGGCTCATACGCCGAAAGATTTTCGCGCGCCCATCGGGCCAAGTCATCGCGGCTGCGCGCCAAGTGTTCGTCCGCATCGACGTGCCGCGCGAGCGTAGGGGCGACCGCTTCCGCCGGCGCGTTCAAATCCCAGCGGCACGCGGGCTCGGCGGCGCACGCCTCGGCAACCTCGTCGGCGAGATCGCGAACCTCCGCATACTCGGACGCTTTCATCCGCCGCACCTGCCGCTCCAGCGTGCGAATGCTGGTGACTTGCCCAATACCGGTCGGAATGCCGAGCCACAGCAGATACCGCGCCACGTCGAACGCACGCGCCCGGAGGTTGCGCTGGTACACGTCCGGCTTCATCGATTCGGGCCGCGGCAAATGCCCGGCCAGGTAGTCGAAGATGCGGGCGTGAACGTGGTTGTATCCGTCCAGCAGTTTTCGCGCGGCGTCCTGGTATGCGGCGGCCTGCGCTCGATCGAACTCGGGCGGCGTGACGAAACCGGACTTCGAAAAATCCTGATAGCGCGACGAGCGCGCCTGCCCGTCCCAAAGCTGCTCGTCCTCCACCTCGGTCGCGGCCAGCTCCGAGATTCCTTCAAAGCACATCACCACGTGGCCGAGATCGGCGATCGATGCGTGGCCGTATTGGAAGTAGAAGCTCTCGAGAAACTTGGCGGAGTCGTGCGTCCGTACCCATTCGATGGAATCGCGAATCGAATCGGGCGACCGGCTGTAGCGCGCCAACGCATAGGCGCACTTTTCAGGCGGCATGGGCCCGACCGTGAGGACGCGGCGCGGCGCACCGGGAGGCGTGCCCACGTCAACACTCGCGTCGACGCCCGGCGGGTTGTCAATCTTCGATCCCTGCATCAGCCCTTGAACTCTCCCGCCAATCTGCTGGCCAGCGGCCGCGTCTGCCCGGAGTACTTGTTTCCGGCCTTCTTGCTGTAGGGCATCGAGGACGGCGACGAAAGCTGCTCAAATGTGAACGAGCAGATCCGCATTCCCGGATACAACGCCACCGGCATGCGGCTCAGGTTGCTGAGCTCGAGCGTCGCCTTGCCCGACCATCCCGGATCGAACAACCCGGCGGTTCCATGGACAATGATGCCGATGCGGCCCAGACTGGATCGGCCTTCCAGCCGTCCGAGAACGTCATCGTCCAGCTCCAGGCATTCTTCGGTGATCGCGAGCACGAACTCGCGCGGCTGAAGGATGAATGAATCACCCGGCGCAACCATGATGCTCTTCATGAGGCCTTCGATCCCCTTGCGTTCCTTGAGATCGATGAAGGGATGCCGGCTGTGCTCGAAGACGTTGAACTCGTTGCCGAGGCGGAAATCCACCGAGCAACTGCCGAATTGTTCGGGCGGCAGCTCCGGCGCGATCTTGATTTTTCCGCGCTCGATGTAGCGCTTGATGTCCACATCGGACAGAACCATAGAGCTTCAAGTTACCACAGCGTTGCGCGCCGCACGCCGGGAGTAATCTAGTGTGATGGAACATTCGCGCAGAGAGCTTCTGGCGGCCGCCTTGGCCGCCGCGGCGCTACGTCCAGCATCCGCACAGAGCCAGGACCTGGCGGCGCTCACGATCAAGAAAGCGTCCGACCTGCTGCGGCGCAAAACGGTCACGCCGATCGATCTCACCGAAGCGTGCCTAAAGCGAATCGATCAGTTCAATCCCGCCGTGAATGCCTACATTACTGTCATGCGCGACCAGGCGCTCGCGGCAGCGCGCGAAATGACCGAAGAGCAGCGGCGCGGAAAGTGGCGCGGACCGCTGCACGGGATTCCCATCGCCCTCAAAGACAACATCGACACCGCGGGAGTCCGGACCACGGCGGCGAGCGAACTCTTCAAGGATCGCATCCCAACCGAAGACGCCGAAGTTGTGCGCAGACTCAAGAACGCCGGCGCGATTATTCTCGGCAAGCTCAACATGCACGAGTTCGCGTACGGCACAACGTCCGCGGTCACTTATTTCAAGCCAGTGCACAATCCCTGGGCGCTCGATCGAATCCCCGGCGGATCGTCGGGCGGCTCGGCCGCGGCCACCGCCGCGGATCTTTGCCTCGGCTCGCTCGGCACCGACACGGGCGGCTCGGTGCGCATTCCCGCATCGTTCTGCGGCGTGGTTGGCTTCAAGCCGACCTACGGGCGAGTGAGTTGCCGCGGAGTGATTCCGCTATCCTGGACGCTCGATCACGTCGGCCCGATCGCGAAAACCGTGGAAGACGCCGCGCTCCTGCTGGATGTAATGGCGGGCTTCGATGAACAGGATCCATCCAGCGTCGACGCGCCGGTCGCGAGCTATGCGCGCGCCATCGCGCTGCCCACCTCGAAACTTCGCCTGGGAGTCCCTCGAGCGCCGTATTTCAACAATCTCGATCCGGAAGTCGCCAAGGCCGTCGAGGCTGCGATTGACGAACTGCGCAAACACGTCGCGAGCGTGTCGGATGTCGTGCTTCCTCCCGCGAATGGCCTGAACCTCATCGGTCCGGAAGCGTACGCGTATCACGCGAAGTGGATCACGGCGACGCCGGAGCTGTATCAGACTCCGACGCGAACCATCCTGCAGCGATCGGCCGACCTCAAGGCGGCCGCCTACGCCGATGCGCTCCACCGAGTCTACCTGCTGCGGCGCGAGATCAGGAAAACATTCTCGAACGTGGACCTGCTGATTACGCCGACCATGCCGCTCCCACCGATCACCATTGAAGCCACCGCGACGCAGAGTGCAACTACACGCAACACGGCGCCGTTCGACGTCTACGGACTTCCCACGATTTCGGTGCCATGTGGATTCACGAGCGCGGGCCTTCCGATCGGATTACAGATCAGCGGTGGAACATTTACAGAGGAAGATGTTCTGGCTCTCGCGCACACCTACGAACAGGCCACCGAGTGGCACGCACGCAAACCGCCCTTGAAGACGGCGTAGCCGCACGCCGAAAGCATGTATACTGCTTCGAGGATTCCCACGTGAAATCAACTCTCGCTTTCCTGCTCGCCGCAGCCTGCATCGTGCCGGCTTACTCTCAGCTCGCCTCACCGAACGACGCCGGCGTCGCGATGGGCCACGTTCATCTGAACGTCAAGGATGTGGAGGTGCAGAAAAAATTCTGGACCGAGCAGTTCGGCGCCGTGGCTTTGAAGAAGCCGGGCCTCACCGGCGTGAAGATTCCCGGAATGCTCATCCTGTTCCGGCAGCAGGCATCCGCGGGCGGAAGCGAGGGCACCATGATGGATCACTTCGGCCTCAAGGTGCCGAATACGGCGGAAGCGCTCAAGCGCGCGCGTGCGGCGGGAATTCAATTGCAGAGCGAGTTCAAGGGAACCGAGGGTTTTCCGAACGCCTACATCATCGGACCCGACGACGTGAAGATCGAGCTGCAGGAAGACACCTCGCTCACGGTGCCCGCGATCGCGTATCACCTGCACTTCATGAACGCCGCCGGCGACCAGATCAAATTGATGAACTGGTACGCGCAGACTTTCGGCGCCGTCGTCAAGAAACGCGGCCAGCACGATGCCGCCGACATTCCCGGAATGAATCTGACGTTCGGAGTCTCGCGGAAACCACCGACCATCGGGACCAAGGGCCGGTCCGTGGACCACATCGGATTCGAGGTAAAGAATCTGGAAGCATTCTGCAAGAAGCTGGAGGCGAGCGGCGTCAAACTCGACGTGCCGTATCGGAAAATTCCGAGCGCGGGAATCGCGCTGGCGTTCTTGACCGATCCGTTCGGCACGTACATCGAACTCACCGAGGGGCTGGATCAGTTCTAGCTAGGTGTGGGTTGGTGGACCTGGTGAGATTCGAACTCACGACGTCTTCCATGCCATTTAGGAAATATCAATCACTTGCAGACGGTTTTTACGTAAAGCAAGGACTTAGCAAGAGGCAACTTGGACTCCGGTGGACTCCAGTGCGTACTCGCACGATTTTTGAACTCCAGGTGGACTCCGTGTCGAATTGCGGGTTAACTCAGCGATACGCCTCACGTCGATGGCGGACGCCGGTGATTTCTATCGTGGTCTCGTTCCCTTGATCGAAGAAGATACGGTAGTCACCACAGCGGAGACGAAAGCCGGTTTCGGGCGGCTTGAGTTTTTTCACATCGCCGGTTCGGTTTGATAAGTAACGGTCAATGCAATGGAGAATCTGAATTGCAGTCTCCCGATCGATGGCCCTCAGATTGGCACGGGCTTCTGGTGACCATTTGACCGCAATGCGCTCGGGGGCGGCCTCCTCGCTCACCGCTTCAGGCCGAATTCGCGGAGGACTTCGTCGTGCGGGATGCCCTCTCCCCGGTCGAGTGAAGCACGGGCGCGGTCCAGCGCGGCGGCGGTGTCTGGCCTGAGATCTTCCTCCTCCACCTGAGTAAGCGCCAGTGAGCGTGCCAGAGGCTCGACCATGACTTCGAGGAGACTGCGGACGGCATTCAGCTTTTCGGCTGGTAGCGCATCCAGCAATGCGTGGGCCTGTCGACGTTCCTGATCGAGATTTGGTTCCATGGCTGTGCTCTTAGCGCTGGTTCCATTTTACGCGATTTGCGGTGGAACGGCCCTTGTGAACTCCTAACTTGGTAGGATGGCCCCGTGGACTCTAATCGCGATGCGGAACGCTATACCGCCGATTACGGAAATCTACTTCTTGAGATTTCGTCGCGCATCACGGAGCAGGAACGCGTGTTTGAGTTTATGGTGACGGACAAGGCGGACGGGTTCACTTGTTGGATCGGAACCGCTTCAGATCTTGCTACTGCAGAGAGTTGCGCGATTTCTGAAGCACAGCTATTTCTTGATCCTTATGTTGTCCTTCCGCCCGCGCCCCAGTGGCGACACGACGCAAAACCAGGGACACGGATTTAGTGCACTGCCTAGAGCCGCTGGCTGGAGTCCAAATTTTGGCGGATTTGGACTCCAAATGGACTCCGCGTGAGCTTTTCCACGACGTGGAA
This sequence comes from Terriglobia bacterium, assembly GCA_963792065.1. Classification (GTDB taxonomy): domain Bacteria; phylum Acidobacteriota; class Terriglobia; order Bryobacterales; family Bryobacteraceae; genus Palsa-89. The sequence goes on along the minus strand of CAWBUU010000001.1, from coordinate 1,142,910 downwards.
GCCCGCAAGCACTTTCGTAAGTCTATGTTTTATTGGGCTTTGGTTTGGTGGACCTGGTGAGATTCGAACTCACGACGCCACGGGGCGGCTTTTTGGGCGTCCAGGCTCCACACTGGTGACTGGCCGTGGCGTGCTCTCACGCGCGCGGTTGCAGGGCTGTGGTGATTGTCGTCTGCTTGAGACGACAACAAGAAGATTCCCTACAGGGACGATGCCCATTGGGGGGCGAGAGTCCTTGACGTCAAGTTTGCATTTTCGCAATATTGCGAATAAACTGGGATCGAGTGCCCAAGACCAGAGTCGCCCTCTACCGGGAGGAAGACGGATCATGCCCATTCGTCGAGTGGTTCGACAAGTTACCGGCGAAAGTACAGGACAAGTGCTACCTCCGGTTGGAACGTCTGCGCGAGATGGGCCACGAACTGCGTCGACCCGAAGCGGACTTCCTGCGCGACGGCATCTACGAACTGCGCGTTAGCCTGGGAGGCGTTCACCACCGGATTCTTTACTTCTTTCACGGCGCGATTGCGGCCGTGGTCTCTCACGGTCTTGCGAAAGAGCGGGTGGTCCCGCCGAAAGAGATCGATCGCGCCGTCGAACGCAAGAAGCGGTTTGAGGCGAATCCGGCGAAGCACACTTACGAGGAGGCTTGACGTTGCCAAATAAAACCATGCCAGACAAAAAAGCCAAGACGGTGAAACCGGCCAGCGATGCGGTGGAGATCCTTCACCGCCGGTTCTACGAAGGCAAGCCCGCCCGGCTGAAGAACCTGGAAGAGGCGCGCGCGAATGAAGAGATCGCCCGCAAAATCCACGAACTGAGGGCTGCGGCGGGCCTCACCCAAACTCAGCTTGCCAAGCTCATAGGCACCACCGCATCGGTCATCTGCCGCCTTGAGGACGCCGATTATGAGGGCCACTCCCTTGCGATGTTGCGCAGGATAGCGGGCGCGTTGAATCAGCGCGTCGAAATCCGTTTTATACCGATTCGGCGGTCGGCATAGGTCACGGCAACAATTCGTAAGGTGGGCGACGAGCTCTTCCGTCGACGGCGCTTGCTGGTGAAGGCTGTAAGGAGACCGCTCCTCAGCTCCTCATTACCTGTCGGGAGGTGAGGGATGGCGCAAGGCGCGAGAAGTTTTGGCGGATTGCAGGAACGCACTCGATCTTCTGCAAGAGGAAACGCGGCCCTAAGCGAGTGAGGCGCGCGGGAAGTCCAGGAATCGATAGCGGCCTGAGGCCGGCACCTGCGACAATTGTCTTGGAACTACGCGAAATGCCCAGCGACAAACCACCCAATGGGATGGAGCGGGGATTGTTGGTTGAACGATTCATCGGCAACTTCAGTTCCCAGTTCTTCATGAAGGACTTCGTGTACATAAACGTCAAGTATACGTCTGGAGGACAGCTCAAATCCCATCCCGCTGATCTGCTTTTCGTGCTCGATGATGAGTGTATTGTCGTCAGCGTCAAAGGAACTGACGGTGAGCCGAAGTCAGAAGAAAAGCTGAAACTGTGGCTAAAGAAGAAGACCTGGGATGGAAGCCAAGCAGTAAAGGTTGGCATCCAGCGCCTCCAGATTCCATTCAGCGCGGAAAATCTGTGGGGCGAGCGCAGAGACTTTCAGCCGGGCAGCCTCAAGGCGCGTTGTGGAATTTGCGTCCTTGAATGCTCCCAGGAGCCGTTCAAAGCGATTGACTTCGAGATCAGTCAACCGGAATGCGCCGTGCCGATTCACGTCTTGTCTGCGAACGATCTCCTGAACACGACGCTTTGGCTTGGATCCATCTGGGACGTTTTTCAGTACTTCGACAAACGAGCGACCATCCGCAGCAGCTTTACTGGAATAAACGGCGAGCGTCCCCCGTTGGCTTACTACGTCTTGAAGGCCCACGAGTTTAGTGGCTATTCAACCGCGGACAAAGAAGAACTTGGAGAGAGGTTTCAGCTTCACATGCTCGACAATCTCGGGAAATACTCCGAGCGGGATCGCTTCTCCCACTACGTGAACTCCATCATTCACGAGTTGCACACCCGCCACCCTGAACTGGAGTCGTTCGTGCCGCGAGAGTTCAGCAAAGACATCGAGCCCGGAGGGTAGAACCGCGTACCTGAAGATGGCAGCCATGCTGAACGGTCTGCCGAGCTCGAACAAGGCATACATCGGACGGCGATTACATGACATGTTGATCGGCCTGAAAGGGACGGGCAAGTGCGGGTGTGTCGCTCATAAACGCTTATACGAGGAAACCGTATTCGTCTTCTGCGGGTTCTCTAAGATGTCGCGAACGGAGCGCATCAGGAATATGAATACTCTCGTGGAGGCGGCACTGCTGAAGTATAGCGTTAGCGAAGCACTAGGAATCGCGATTGATGCGGACGACGAAGCGACGGGCTATGACCTGCGCTGGGTGCGCGGTACGCCCGTGGCAACTCTTGAGCTCGCGAGAATCGCTGAAGCGGTCTTCGGCGGCACCATGGAAACCTCCATTGCCAACCCATTCGGTGAAGCCCGGCCGTACACGCCACCGGAAAACCGCTAGTACTCGCCGCAGGTTGCGGATGGCATTCAGCTTTTCGGCTGGCAGCGCATTTAGAGCCGCTGGCTGGAGTCCAAATTTTGGCGAGTTTGGACTCCAAATGGACTCCGCGTGACCTCTTCCGCGACATGGAAGCGCGCAAGCATTTTCGTAAGTCTATGTTTTGTTGGGCTTTGTTTTGGTGGACCTGGTGAGATTCGAACTCACGACCTCTTCCATGCCATGGAAGCGCGCTCCCAACTGCGCCACAGGCCCACGCGAGAGGTGCTGTCCACAATATATCACAGGGGTTTCGCTACCATGGTAAAAATGCAGCGCCAACAAGCCTGGGACCTGCTCTGCGAGTTCACCAAAACAGACAACCTGCGCCGGCACGCATTGGCGGTGGAGGCGTGCGTCGCGGCCTACGCGCGCGAGTTCGCCGAAGACGAGACCAAGTGGTCGGTCACGGCGCTGCTGCACGATTTCGATTGGGAGATTCATCCTGAGCTGCCGGACCATCCGACTAAAGGCGAGCCGATCCTGGCCGAGCGCGGCGTGGATGCCGAGATCCGGCGCGCGATTCTTTCACACGCCGATTTCACCGGCGTTCCGCGTGAGTCGCGGCTCGAGAAGACTCTGTTCGCCTGCGACGAACTGGCCGGATTCCTGACCGCGTGCTCGTATGTCAAACCCAACCGCAGCATCCATGAAGTGGACGTCAAGTCGGTGCGGAAGAAACTGAAGGACAAAGCGTTCGCGCGATCCGTGAGCCGCGACGACATCGTGAACGGCGCCGCCGACGCTCGGAGTCGATCTCGATCAGCACATCGAGTTCTGTATTCAGGCGATGCGCCAGCGTGCCGCCGATCTCGGCCTCGCCGGTACGCTGCCGTCCGCCAGCGCCACAACCTAGCGGTGCTAGAATCACCTGGGAGCTAGTCTTGGCCGGTGCTGGGCCTGGTCTTCAAAACCAGCGTGCGGTACTTTGTGTCGCAGGTGGGTTCGACTCCCACTAGCTTCCGCCAGCCTCCGAACGTTCTCCGTTCCTGCGACTTTGACGACGCCGCTAAAGTTTCTCCTACGGTACCGATGAGATCAGAACCGGAGGTCTAGCACCAACATGCCGGACGACGAGTTGTTTCTGTGTTCAGAACTGGTCCGGCTTTCTGCCGGGCGCACGGCAATAGTCGGCAATCTGGAACTAATCAGTTCGCAGGGCTGTACCGTGACGGTCGACATGCCAATGCCGATTGGCAGCGAAGTGCGTATGCGATGCCTGGAATGCCCGTTAGGCAAGAAATCTTGCACTGAGTGTGTATTTCGAGGCCGGGTCAAGTCGAGCGAGGACGATCCGGTGCTCGGATGCTTGATGCAGGTGGAGTTCGCGGGCAAAACCTGGTCAGCCGAGCAATGGCATCCACGCCACCTCACAGATGTCAGGAAATTGAAGGAGGCGCCAGCCAGCCGAGTTCCGCCCAAGTCTTGAACCAGACCTGGATGTCGGTCGCGCTAGCCGCTCCCGCACTCTCGATCGCTTCGCCGAGGGTGTGCCCGTCGCGAATCGCGGCCAGGATGCGAAACTCCGGCTCTGAGATGATCTTGTAGAATACCGACAAATGCGACCGATGAACCGCCATCCAGCGCGGTGTCGGGCGACGTCTGCGGATCGGACGCGATTCGCCTTCCGCGTTGACGCGGATCCGGATGTCATCAACAGGAAATTGCAAATCGAGCAGCCGTATGTGCGGCTGCAACCCGATTCGCGAGTCGCAGTTGAGACCAGCCACGTCCGCCGTACTCAATGGTTCTACCGCCGCGCTGTCCCATGCCTCGATGTGCGCCCACTCGAGCCGCGCCATGTCGAGCGCCATGGGAAAGCGCGCTCCGGCTTGTTCCGGATTCTCCCGCAGCCACGCTTCGAGTCGCGATCCCAAGTCGCGCATGCTGAACGAACGCGACGGGCAGTCGGCCAGATATGCGCGCACCAGCCGGTCGAATCCCCGCACACCCAGCACGGCGCGCAGCCCGGGATAGTCTTCATATATCGAATCGATCAGACGATACCAGTAGCTACGGCTGTAGATCTCCAGGCGCTCGCGCGAAGTCAGGCGATCGTTCGGCGCGATGTATGCGGCCTTCGTGCGCGGCGCCAGTTCATCATCCGCTCCCGCCAGCGGCTGCATGATGTCGGCCGCCATTTGCCGCTGCAGCTCCGCGAGTATCACGCGCTCACCTCAACCGGCACGCCCTGATATCGCTCGGCCTTCAGCGCCTCGGCATGCACTTCATCGAACGACGGGATGCGATCGTCCCACTCGAGCAGCGTTGCAGTCGGCCCGACGCGCTCGATCGCGTGCTCGTAAAGCTTCCAGACCGGATCGATCACCGGGTGATCGTGCGTGTCGAGGATGTACTTCTCGAATTTCGAATGGCCCGCGATGTGGAGCTGCGCGACACGCTCGGCCGGCACGCTGTTCACGTATTTATATGGATCGAAATCATGGTTGCGCGACGAAACATAAATGTTATTCACGTCCAGCAGAATCCCGCAGTCGGCGCGCTCTACGACCTCGTTGAGAAATTCCCACTCGGTCATCTCGGACATGTGAAACTCGGCGTAGCTCGAGACATTCTCCACCGCGATCGGCACTTCCAGATAGTCGCGCGCTTCGCGAATCTTGCGCGCCGTCACTTCCGCCGCTTCGAACGTGTACGGCATCGGCAAAAGATCGTGACTATACGTCCCGTCGACGCTGCCCCAACACAGGTGATCGGTGAGCCACGGCGTCTTGGTGCGCTTCACCAGCGCCTTCAAGCGCCTCAAATGCTCACGATTGAGCGGCTCGGCAGAGCCGAAGTACATCGACACGCCGTGCTGCACCACGCGATATCGCTCCAGGATTTGATCGAGTGTAGCGAGCGGCCGCCCGCCGTCCAGCATGTAGTTTTCAGAAATGATTTCGAACCAGTCGACCACTGGCTTGCGGCTCAAAATGTGGTTGTAGTGCGGGACGCGGAGACCGATCCCGATCCCGTAATCAGTAAATCCGTTGAATCGATTTCGAGGCATGTCACAAAAAACAGGGCTGGCGCACTCCGGCTCCAGCCCGCATGAGGGTCGAAATTAGGCGGCCAAAGCGTTCTTTTTGGAACCGTCGGTGGCGCAACCGCCCTTGCCCTTGCAAGTGTTCTTGCCCTTGCAACCGTTGTCGCCGGCTTTGCAGCCACCCTTGCCCTTGCAGGAGTTCTTGCCTTGACAGGCATGCTTTTCCCCCTTGGCGGCGAAAGTGATGCCCGCGTTCTGCCCGGCGGGGCTGCTTGCTAACGCGATATTCCGCGCCGAGCTGGTGGATGGAGTCGCGGCGTTCAGCCCGCCCATCGTGCCGCTCAGCAGGCCGGAAAATGCGGCCGCCAGCATCAGAGACTTGTTCGAAACTTTCATCTGGTTCTCCTTAGTTTGAGTGATTGACCGTGGCGCCCTCGCTGGGCTTCGATCTGGTTGTTATATCCCGAAGCACGGCCCTCCTATTCCTATACGAGGGCGGCTTGTACATCGGATTTGGCGGTTCTCGGGATCGATGGCGTACACGTCGTCGACCGCGACGCGCCCCTGTCGCCGAATGTCGATTGACTGGAAAGAGAAGCTCAGCCTTCCAGCTTGTCGAGGTAGGTCTGGAGCTGCGGCGCCATCGCGCGCATCAGTTCCATGTTCCGCTCTTCGGGCATGTCGGAGATGACGTAGACCATGTAGTCGCGACTCTCGAAGGCGGCGAGCTGGAAGCGCTGCGTGCTGGCGCTGTAGATCGACACGCCTGCCTCGGTCAGCGCGGGCACAAGCTGCTCGGCGGTGAAGGCCTCGCCCTCGGCCTTGCGAGTCAGCACCACCGACAGCAACCGCCGATCGCTGCGCAGCACCATGTGGACGAACTGCCGCCCCTTGTACTTGCACTGATGTGCTATCAACAGCCGGAAATCGCTGGGCACCTGCTCGCGCACGATCGGAATGATCCCGCTGTACTTGGGTCCCATCTTCTCGACGAATTGCGCCATGGTCGGCGGATTCTTCGGATATTTCCGGAACACCGCGCAGTGAATGTGATCACCCAGGCCAACGCGCATCAGCGTTGCCATGCGGCTGGAAACCGAACTGATATACGAATCCTGCGATGCACGGTAGTAGCGGAAGTAGCCGCGCTCATAGGAAATCGCAACACCCAAACCGATCACCACAACCGCAGCCACCGCAGCCAGACTCATGATCCATCGAAAGGACGGCCGGCGGGTCTGCAGGTTGGCCCGGATCCGCGATTCGAGAAACGCGGGCGTCTCTACGCTTTGCACCGCCGACTTGAGCTGCGTCCGTAGCCTTCTGCGTGCCTGAAGCTCTTGCGCGCACGATGGGCACTCGTCCAAATGCGCCTGCAGCGCCGCCGCTGATTCGCTCCCCAGATTCTTGTCGAGATATTGGTCGTGCCGCAGCAGCATCTCGTCGCAAATCCCTCGCTCGCGAGGTGTGTTGCTCATGGTTTTTGCCCTTCTTGTTCCGCCCGGTTCACTCCATAGGCGCGCGCCACTTGGGCGAGCTGCTCACGCAACAGCTTTCGCCCCCGGCTCAAACGCGACATGACCGTGCCCGCCGGTACGGACAAAATCTCCGCAGCTTCCTTGTAGCTGAACTCCTGCACGTCGACCAACAATACCACCGCTCGAAAATCAGCCGGAATGCCGTCCAGAGCATCCAAAATGTCTTCGTCCGTCAGATGCTCCGGGACCGGGGGCGTGTACTTCAGGTTGGATTCAATGAACTCCTCAGTCTCCTTCAGCAGCGGGAAGCGAAACCATTTGCGCCGGTGATGATTCACGCAGTGGAAGAGAATCTTGAACAGCCACGCTCGGCAATTCGTTCCCGCTTCGAAGCGTTCGAACGATTTCCAGGCCTGCAGAAAAACTTCCTGGATCACATCTTCGGCCCGGTTACGGTCCCCCAGCAAACGCGTCGCCGTTCGAAAGAGATCGTTCAAATGCGGGAGCGCTTCTGTCTGAAACCGTTTCGATGCCGAAGCCTGAAACATGGCAGCCGGTGGCGCGTTGTTTTCCATCCAGGAGTCGATAGCCGCCATACGTCCGTAGATGCCGTTGCGTGGCTCGATTATTCCCGTTTCGCAAGAAAGATTTTGGACCGCCGCTTTAGGCGGCGGACCGATTCACGGCCCGGCTGGCCGGCACGCTAGACTCTGTGTTTTCCTTGCGTTTGAACACGCGGCCGATCACGCGATCCAGGCTCACCGGCCCGGCGCCATACAGCACCAGCCACACCAGAAACAGCAGCAGCACCACCGGCGACACGTCTGTCAGGTCCGCCGGAAAGTTCATCAGCAGACTGTCCCGGTCGGCCGTCATCAGCGCCACCACCATGGTCGATGAAAGCAACGCCGCGAACGCTCGCGTGCCGAGGCCGAGCATCAAAGCGATGCCGCCGAAGAACTCAAGCGACGAAATGAAGATCGCGTTCGCGCCAGGAAACGGGATGCCGAGATCGGTGAAGAATGACGCCGTGCGATCCAGGTTCTGCAGTTTGCCATGGCCAGTGTAGTAAAACGTAATGCCGACCATTAGTCTGGTTGCGAGCGGCGCCACGAATTGGAGCGCGTCGGTGACGCGCTGGGCGACGGCCAAGCCGCGCTGGATGAGACTGCTGTTTCTGTTTGTCAGAGTGATTCTCCTTCGCACTGCTCTGCAACCCGAAATGCCGGGCCGCGCTAGAATTATTCCCGGAATAAACACGTATGAGCGTGACATTTACCACCGAAGCTATGAACAAGTACGCACGACGTGGATTGATCGGGTTGCTGGCCGGTTTGGCGGCAAGTTATCCGCTGATGACGACGCAGGAGACGCAGTCTACTGGCCTGCTGCTCGCCGTCGTCGCGGGCATCGCATACGGAATCGCGTTCCCGTCGACGCCGCGCGCGTATTCCGACAGCGCGATCACAGCCGCCGCGCTCGGTGTGCCGGCCTGGGTCTTCTTCGGCGTCATACTGTTTCCTTTGTTCGCAGGTGAAGCTCCCGAGTGGTCGAACCAGGGTATGCGCGACCTGTTTCCCGAATTGATCGGATGGGTCCTATATGGTGGCGCGCTCGGATTGATCAACCAGGGACTGAACGATCTGGCACTGGCGAAGCTCGGCCCGGAACCTGAAGCCCCGAGGCCGCCCGATCCTCAGCCCAAACACATCGTGATCCTCGGCGGCGGATTCGCCGGCATGACGACGGCGCAGAATCTCGAAGAAGTATACGGTCCTGACCGCACGGTGTCGTTTACGTTGGTCAGCGAAACCAACGCTCTCTTATTTACTCCGATGCTGGCCGAGGTCGCCGGCAGCAGCCTCGAGCCGAGCCACATCAGCACGCCGCTGCGGACGAGCCTGCGCCGCACGCAGGTGGTGCGCGGGCGCGTCAGCGAAGTGAGCCTGGAGGATCGTCGCATCCGCATCGCTGTAGAAGGCGGCGGCACGCGCGAGTTGATCTACGATCAGGTGGTTCTGGCGCTGGGCGCGGTTTCGAATTACCTGGGCCTGACCAACGTGCAGAAGCACGCCTTCGATTTCAAGTCGCTGCTGGACGCCATCAAGATTCGCAATCACGTCATCGACATGTTCGAGCGCGCCGATCGCGAACCCGACGAAGGCATGCGCCGCGAGCTGCTGACTCTCGTGATCGCGGGCGGCGGATTCGCCGGCGTCGAGCTGGCCGGCGCCTTGAACGATTTTTCGCGCGGCATTCTCGCCGACTATCCAAACATCGATCCCGCCGACCTGAAGATCCTCCTGGTGCATGCGCGCGACCGCATCCTGCCGGAGTTGAGCGAATCGCTTGGCCACTATGCGCAGGAGAGCATGGCGGAGCGAGGCGTTACGTTCAGGCTCAACTGCCGCTTGAGCGACTATCGCGATGGTGTCGTCGTCATGAGCGATGGCGAAGTTCGCGCGCGCACGCTCGTATGGACCGCCGGAACCGCGCCGAATCCGCTGCTGAAAACGCTTGGCCTCGAAACCGATCGCCGCGGCGCCGTCGTCGTCGAGAACACCATGGCCGTGGCGGGACATCCCGGAATCTGGGCCGTCGGCGATTGTGCAGCATTGAAAGATGGCAAGACCGGCAATCCCTGCCCGCCCACCGCGCAGTTTGCATTGCGCGAAGCGCGCGTGCTGGCTCGCAACATCCGCGCGGCTCTGCAAGGCCGCACGCCTGAGCCGTTCCACTTCGATTCGCTCGGCGCGTTGTGCGTGGTCGGCCACCACACCGCGTGCGCGGAACTCACAGTTCCGTTCTCCCGCAACAAGACCATGCGCTTCCGAGGCCTGGCCGCCTGGCTATTATGGCGCGGCATCTATCTCGGCAAGCTTCCCGGCTTGGAGCGCAAAATCCGTGTGCTCAGCGACTGGGTGATCGAACTCTTCTTTCCGCGCGATATCGTGCAGACCATCGAATTGAAATAATGCCTATGTCAACTTCCGTGCTCGCCCCAACTTTGTCCGAATCGATGCCGCTCTCGAATCGACTCGCGCCCTCGCTGCTCGGTGGCGCGACCGGACTGGCCGGCGGCTTCGTACTGATGTCCGCTACGCAGGCGACCGTGATCACCGGACCAGTGCTGGGCGCGGTGTTCGGCCTGGTCTTCGGAATATTGTTCGCCAAAAACGCGAAACGGCCTGGCGCCGGCCTGCTGTGGGGACTAGGCTACTCTCTGCTGTTATGGCTTGCTGCCGTGACGGGACCGTTGGTGATCGCCGCGAATATCCATCCGGATACGTTCGAAACCAATCGAGACACCTTTCCCGACCTGGTCGGCTATGTCCTTTGCTACGGCGCTCCTTTGGGAATCACTCTGGGCTTCTACGGCGCGCGCCGGTCGCGGTCAGCCGCCGCCGAACCGTTCGGCCTGGCCCGCGCGATTGTCGGTGGAACTCTCGCAGGCCTCATGGGTGGATGGGCGTTCGGCAAGTGGATGGCGCAAGTCAATTTCTTTCCGCTGATCGCCGGCTTGGTCGGATCCAACTCGCGAATGGTCGGCGAGTCGCTGCACTTTCTGTTTGCCGTAATTATCGGAATCACATTTGCCGTGCTGTTCCAGCGCGAAGTGCGAGGTTTCGGATCGAGCATGGTGTGCGGCGTCGCCTACGGAATCTTCTGGTGGTTTCTCGGGCCGCTCACGCTTCTGCCGCTCTGGATGCGGCATCCGGTCGACTGGTCGAATGAGCACGCCAGCGAGTTGTTCGGCTCGCTGGTCGGACACATCGTGTACGGACTGCTAGTCGGCCTGATCTACGCCGCAGTCGATCGCATGTGGGTGCGCTTCTTCACCGAATCGGATCCGATCCGCCGCGAACCAGAAGGTCCGGGCGTGCGCTTGATCCGTTCGTTCGAATGGGGTGCGTACGCGGGAATCGCGGGAGGTTTGCTCTACGCGCTGGTGCTTCTCGCCACCGGGTCATGGGGTCAGATCGCCGCAGTGGCGGGCGGAACTTCATCGGCGCTCGGCTTCGCGTTGCACATGTTCATCAGCATTCTGGTGGGCGCAAGCTACGGCATTCTGTTCCAGCGCGAGGCGCCGAATCTGGCGTCGGGGATCGCCTGGGGCCTGGTCTACGGATTGATCGGATGGTTCATCGGACCACTGACCTTGCTGTCCGCATCGCATGGCCTGTGGACGCAGGCAGACGCGCGCGCGCAATTTCCTTCGCTGGTGGGACAGCTCATCTACGGCGCGGTGGCGGCTGCGGCGTTCTTCTTCCTCGAGCGCCGTCACAACGAGTGGTTGATTCTCGATCCGCGCGTCGCGGCGCGTGAAGTGCGGCTCCGAAGGCCGGTCGGAACTGCGGCGCCCGCGCTGTGGCTGTTCGTCCTCGGCATGGGCGTGCTGCTGCCCATTCTTCTCGCGTAGTCTGGAAGCATGATTCAGATTCGCGGCCTGTTCGAGAGTCATCTCACCGTAGCCGACCTCGATCGCTCAATTCACTTCTATCAGGACATTCTGAAACTGCCGCTCGCCCGCGCTTTTCCTGAGCGCCGCGTGTCGTTCTTCTGGATCGGCGCACCGGGCAAAACGATGTTGGGACTCTGGGAGACCGGTTCCGCGCCGCAGCGAATGAGTTTGCACATCGCCTTTGACGCGACGCTCAGCGGGGTTCTGGCGGCGCCCGAGGAACTTCGCAAAGCCGGCATCACCCCGCTGGATTTCGACGACCACCCTACACACGAGCCGGTTGTGCTCGCCTGGATGCCCGCGGCCGCCGTGTACTTTCGCGATCCCGACGGGAATCTGCTCGAATTCCTCGCCATGTTGGACGAAGCGCCTCGTCCCGACCTGGGCGTCATTCCGTGGAGTATGTGGACCGAAGAACTTAGCCGTTAGCCGCGGTCGCGGCGACGTTGGGCAATTGCACCGGCTCGAAGTCCGGCACGGTGCCAAGTCCGTAAGCGACATAGTTGGCAAACTTCGCCAAGCCGACGGTGACCACGGTCTCGAGAATGTGCTGGTCGCTGTAGCCGTAGGTTCGCAACGCATCGACATCGCTCTTGCTCAGTTTTTCCGGTTGGTTGTTGACCTTCACCGCAAAGTTCAGCAGCGCTTTCATCTTGATGGGAAGGTTTGTGGCGGAATGATCCACCGCGACTTGTTCCGGATCCGGTCCCTGGATGCCGAGCATGCGCACGATCTCGCAGTGAGCAGTCACGCAGTAGGTGCTCATGTTGGCGGCCGAGCACACCAGAAAGACATACTCCTTCTGTTGGCGTGTCAGCGCGCCTTCGGTAAACAAGATCGCGTCCACCAGTCCGGCTTCAGCGTCGATCAGATCCGGCCGCAAGGTCTGGGCGCGATACAAATTCGGAATGAACCCGAACAAATTCTTGGCCAGGGCGAACGTAGGAAAATTCGTTTCGTCGAGCGGCTCTTGGCGAAGGTAACTCATGGCTTTCCCTCCGTACGGATCTTAGTCATGATTTGCGCGGTGATCGGTTTGAACGCTTCTTCCGGCAGATCGAACGAACCGCTATCGGTAACGATGCGGATAGTCTTCTTGGTGGAGTCGAGGACAACCTGGCAACTGGCGCAATGCGCAAGGTGGTGCTCGAGCTGACGGCGAACCTCGGCGGCGACGTCGCCGTCCAGATAATTCCCGATCTCGGTAATGAAGTCCGCGCAGTTGATCAAGCCGGCACTCCTCGGGGCCTTGCACCGAAATGGGGAGCGAGCGCTTCGCGTACCATCAGGCGTCCCCGGAGCAATCGCGATTTCAAGGCTGGAATTCCAATTCCCAGCGCTGCTGCCGTTTCTTCCGCCGAGAGTTGCTCGATGTCGCGGAGCATCACCACAACGCGGTACTTGGCTGGCAACTGCATCACGCTCTTCTCGACCAATGCGCGCCGTTCCGTCTGGGAGTACAATTGCTCGGGGTCTTCCGTCCAGGCGCGCACCTGACGCGGACGAAAGCCGTCCTCGGATTCCAGCGCTTCTTCATCGAGGCTTTCGATGTGCTTTCGTTCACGAAGCCGCTGTAATCCAGTATTGCTCGCGATACTGACCAGCCAAGTGGAGAATTTCGACCGGCGTTCAAATCTCCCGAGGTTTTGAAACACTTTCAAAAACGTGTCCTGCATCGCGTCGCGCGCTTCGTCGGGGCTCCCCAGCATGCCGAGCAGAGTCCGGTAGACGCGTTGGCTGTGGCGATTCACCAATGTTTCAAACGCCTCGAGATCACCGTTCTGAGCCATGGCCACCGGCTCACTGTCAGGGTCCGCAGGTAGCTCAGTAGCCGTGGGACGGGAATCCGGAGGCGAAAGATTCACTATTTTTTCCGGCTGCGCGGCTCCGCGCTGGAGAGTCTGGAGCGGAGCAAAGTCAGGGGCAACGCCGAGGCCGGCCTGAAGGGTGGTCAGAAAATTCGTGAAGGCGGTGACTGCGATCGCCTCCTGGACTTGTTCCTCGGTAAACGATTGGCCGAGCAGGGTGTCAAGGTCGGCCCGATGGAACTTGTCCGGTGTCGCTGCAAGCTTGCGGGCGAAGTCGAGCAGGGCCAGGTCGGCTGCGGGCAGATCACAGGCGCGATGGTCGGAGGCGATCCGGTAAGAAAACTCTTTCGGAATGCCCGAGGCGGCGAGCGTCTCGGCATAGAGTGCGACGAGGTACGTGTTGCCGTTGGCGGCCGCGACCACGACGACGATGCGGTCCTTTTGAAGTTGGCTCAGCTGTTCGCCTTGGACGAGAATTTTTCCGATTGCTTCGGCTTCGGCGTCCAGCACAGACGGGCGCAAACTTTGTGCGCGGAACATCGCGGGAACGAAGCCGAAGTGTTCTTCAAAAATGCAAAACGAAGCCAACTCGGTTAGATCGCGATTCAGGTCATGGAGATAGGGAGAAGCGAGCGGCAACGGCCCTTCAGCACCAACTGAAAGTGGTGGCGCGAAGTCGGGTTCGGGCCGGAGAGCGGCTGAGAGAGTACCAAGCATCGAACCTAGCGCGGTGGTCAACATGGTGTCGAGAATGGCTTCGTTTTTGAGAGCGGGATCGGCAGGGCCGGTTGTGCCTGCCCGGTCACCCAGCACTTCCAACGTCTGGTGATGAAGGGCCAGCCAGTAGGCGTCGGAACGGGCGGCGGCGAGCCCGCGCAGGATGCGCTCTTTTTGAATGCGCGTCAGGGCGCCCTGATCGAACAGTATGGCCGAAACGAGGCCGGCCTGGGCTTCCGCGATGCGCGGAACGGTTTGGGCGCGGAACAGCCGGGGCACAAATCCGAACTCTTGCTCCAGCCGGACCAACCACCCCATGCTGCACTATTCTACTTGCTCGTCTGAGCAAATTCATGGGGGACGGGTTGAATCTTTTCGCCCGCGACTCCGTCATAAATCAACAAGACGGGGCCACGATGCTGCTCACCGCGGACAACTCAGCGCCTAACAGTCGGAACGCCGCATTTGAAACAGAAGCGCTGCCGCACATGGACGACTTGTACCGCACAGCGATTCGACTCTTGTTGGACTGTGGCAAAGCGGGTGACGCCGTGCAAGAGACCTATCTTGTGGCTTGGAAGACGTTCGACCGGTACGAGCGCGGAACCAACTGCCGGGCGTGGCTGTTCCAGATCCTCTTCAACGTTGTGCGACACGAACGGCGGCAGTGGTTCAAGTGGATCACGGGCGGGAACGAGGACCTGGCGCAACGCGAGATGGTTGCGCCGCAGCCGGTCCCGACGAATCTGACCGACGCGACGATCCTGGCGGCGCTCGACCAGTTGCCGGTCCAGTTCCGCGAAGTTCTGCTGCTGGTGGACGTCGAGGAATTTTCTTACAAAGAAGCGAGCGACCTGCTGCAGGTTCCCATCGGGACGGTGATGTCGCGGCTGAGCAGGGCGCGGACGATGTTGCGCGGGGAGCTGGCGGGTGTGGCGCAGTCGTACGGGCTTTCGGCTGCGCGCGGATAGCTGCGGCGCGAACCAGCTTTCTTTCGGATCGCATATAATCAGTTCAATTCAGCGAGCCGGAGGTGCTGCGCATGCGCAAGACGAAGCCAAAGGGCCGGATTTCCCGCCGCAAATTCATGGAAGGCACAGGAGTGGCGGTTGTGGCTGCGACAGCGGCGCCGGTTGTCCAAGCTCAAACACCCGAACCGGCGATCGCCGCCGGGTGTGCCGCACTCGACGATTCGCGTCACGGTGAACGGCAAGGCGCAGCGCATCGAGGTGGAGGATCGCTGGACGCTGGCCGAGACTGCTGCGCGATCACCTGGGTCTCACCGGGACCAAGATCGGCTGCGATCGCGGCGAATGCGGCGCGTGCACGGTGCTGCTGGACGGCAAGCCGGTGTATTCGTGCAGCAACCTCGCGGTGTGGGCCGACGGCCGCACGGTGCAGACCGTCGAGGGCTTGGCGCGCGGCGGACAGCTCGACCCGCTGCAGCACGCGTTCATCGAGCACGATGCGCCGCAGTGCGGCTTCTGCACGTCGGGCCAGCTGATGAGCGCGAAGGCGCTGCTCAACTTCGAATCCGCATCCGACGCACGACGAAGTGCAGGCCGCGATGACCGGCAACATCTGCCGCTGCTCGAACTACAACCGCTACGTCGAGGCGGTGCTGGCCGCGGCAGCGGCGCCGGCGCGGCGAGGAAATCCACAGTCCTCGATTCGGCAGGCACGCGAACGCGGGGGTGCCGGCATGAGCGAGACCATGAAGCCGCTCAAGACAGTCGGCCATCCGACGCCGCGCATCGACGCGCTCGAGCGCGTTACCGGACAGGCCCACTACACCGGCGACGTGCAACTGCCCGGCATGCTCTACGCGCGGGTGCTGCGCAGCCCGCATGCGCACGCGCGCATCCGCAGCATCGACGTTTCGAAAGCGCAGGCGCTGCCGGGCGTGAAGGCGGTCATCACGCACGAAAACTGCCAGGTCGTCTGGGGCGCCGGTTCGGTCGCGGGCGGCATTCAATACAACGACGACATCAAGAAGAACACCAAGCAGCGGCGGTATGCCGTTCAACAACCCGGTGCGGTTCGTCGGCGATCCGGTGGCGGCGGTGGCGGCGACGGATCGGCACATCGCCGAAGAAGCGCTGCAGCTGATCGCGGTCGACTACGAAGTGCTGCCGCTCGTGCTCGAACCCGAGGAAGCGCTCAAGCCGGGCGCGCCGCAAATCTGGCCCGAAGGCAACCTCGCGCTCAATCCGCGCAACGAAGCGCAGCCGATCGGGCGCAAGCGCGGCGACGTCGAAGCAGGGCTTTCGCGCGTCGGATCACGTGTTCGAGGATCGCTACAGCACCGCGTTCGTTCACAACGCGCAGATGGAGCCGCGCGCGGCCGTGGCGCATTGGGAAGGCGACAAGCTCACGGTGTACACGCCGACCGGCGGCATCGCGAATTGCCGCACGATATCGCGCGCGACCTGGGCCTGGCGGACGAGAACGTCCGCGTCGATCTGCCAGTACATGGGCGGCAACTTCGGCAACAAGAATCAGAACCAGGACGCCGACCTGATCGCCGCGACGCTGGCCAAGATGGCGGGCGCGCCGGTGAAGCTGGAGCTGTCGCGCAAGGAAGATTTCATCGGCATGCACGGACGCTGGCCGACGGTCCAGTACTACAAGGTCGGCGTCGCGAACGACGGCACGCTGCAGGCGATTCAGCTGCGCGGCTTCAGCGGCATGGGCGGCTATCGCAAGAATTCGGGCTCCATCGGCGGCATCGATGCTTATCAGTGCCCCAACATCGAGACCGTGATCTCGCCCGTCTACACCAACAAGACGGTCTCGGGAAATTTCCGCGGCCCCGAATTTCCGCAGGGCTACTTCGGCATCCAGTCGATGATGGACGACGTCGCCTACAAGATGAAGATGGACCCGGTGGACTTCGTGCTGAAGAACATGACGCGCAAGGCCAACGACCAGATCGCCGTACACCAACTACACGCTGGAGGAGTGCATCCATCGCGGCGCGGAAGCGTTCGAGTGGAAGAAGCGCTGGCGTCGCAGTGCCCGGGTCCGATCCAGGGCCCGATCAAGCGCGGCGCCGGCTTGGCGTTCATGGCGTTCCGCTCGGGCGTCGGACACAGCAGCGCGATCATCCGAGTCGATTCGAAAGGACGCTACAGCGTGCACGTCGGCGTCACCGACGTCGGGGCGGGCGCCAAGACGACGATGGGCTGATCGCGGCCGAAGCGCTGGGCGTTCCGCTGTCGGAGTCGACGTCGTGTGGGGCGACACCGAGACGTGCCCGTACTCGGTCGGCGAATCGGGCAGCCGCACGACGATCATGACCGGCTACGCGGTGGTCGAGGCCGCGCACGATCTGAAGAAGCAGATCGCCGAGAAGGGACTGCCCAAGGGCAGCGGCTATCTCACCGCCTCGGCCGGCCCGAATCCGCGCATGGAAGGCGGCAAGGTGCGCAACACGCTTCGGCGCGCATTTCGTCGAGGTGGAAGTCGACACCGAGCTCGGCCGCGCGCGCGTGACCAAGTATCTGTGCGTGCATGACTGCGGACGCATCATGAATCCGCTCACCGCGATCAGCCAGATCAAGGGCGGCGCGATCATGGGCATCGGCATGGCGCTGCACGAGGATCTGGTCTACGACCCGCGCGTCCGGCGCGCCGCTGACGGCGGGCTACTACGGCGCTCGCATCCTGACGCATCGCGACGTGCCGGACATCGAGACGATCTTCATCGAGTCCGACGACGGCTACGGGCCGTACGGCGCGAAGAGCATGGGCGAGTCGAGCAAGGTTCCGGCGGTCGGCCGCCGTGGCCAACGCGGTCTTCAACGCGATCGGCAAGCGCATGAAGGATCTGCCGATCACCAAGGACAAGATCATAGGAGCACTGGCATGAAGGCTTTCACGAACGCCAATCCGCGGGATCTCGCGCAGGCGCTGGCTCTGATCGAGCGGGCGCAATCGACACGGGCAGCACGCTGCGTTCGCCGGCGGCGGCAGCGATCTGCTCGGCATGATCAAGGAACGCATCGAGACGCCCGACGTGCTCGTGAATCTGAAGGCAGTCAAGGGACTCGATCAGATCGCAGCCGAAGCGCAGCGGGCTGCGCGTCGGAGGGCTTGACGACGCTCGACGCGCTGAGCCGTCACCAGACCGTTCGGCGTCGACTACACCGTGCTCGCCGAAGCGGCCGAAAGCGTGGCGACGCCGCAGATCCGCAACGTCGGCACGCTGGCGGGCAACGTCTGCCAGCGGCCCTGGTGCTGGTATTACCGCAACGGATTCCCGTGCTACAAGGCCGGCGGCAAGCAGTGTTTTTCGATCACCGGCGAGAACCAGTTCCACGCGATTTTCGGCGGCGGGCCGAGCTACATCGTGCATCCGTCGGATACGGCGCCGGCGCTGGTGGCGCTACGACGCGAAGTTCCGCATCGCCGGGCCGAAGGGCGAACGGACCGCATCGGCGGCGGAGTTTTTCGTTCTGCCGCGACAGAACGCGGCGCGCGAGAATTCGCTGGCGCCGGATGAAGTGCTGGTGTCGGTGGAGATTCCTTCGGCGCGGCCGGGAACGCGCAGCACGTATCACAAGGTGATGGATCGCGAGGCGTGGACGCACGCGGTGGTGAGCGCGGCGATCGTGCTCGAGATGGAGAAGGACGTCTGCCGGTCCGCGCGGATCGTGCTCGGCGGCGTCGCGCCGATTCCGTGGCGCGTGCCGGACGCCGAACGAGCGCTCATCGGGCCATCGCGTGACGGAGGCGCTGGCGGCCAAGGCTGGCGAGATCGCGGTGGCGGGAGCGCAGCCGCTGGCGAAGAACGCTTACAAGGTTCCGCTGACCAAGGCGGTGGTGCGGCGGACGATATTGCAGCTCGCGCAGCGGGCGTGAGGCTCACCGCGTCGTGCTCGTTCCGGTCGACCAATCGAGAAACCGCTTACTTTCTGCTTCGCGGGACTTCGGAATAAGATACCTTCCGTTCCGGAGCCTCACGACTTCAGGCGTCAATGTGTCGGGATCGATTCGCAAATCGCCTCGAGCTTGGCTATGCCATCGCGACGCGCAATCAACGTCATTTCCAGAAAATCCCTGGGCTGAGGTTGATCTCGGTTTAGGAGGAATCCTCCTGTCTACAGCGCCCGCATCAAGCGGCGGAAGCCGGGTGCGCCGAGGGCTGCTTCGAGTTCCGCAGAGCGGCGTTCGTCGTGGACCGTGAATCCGGCTTTCTCGTAGGCGCGCTGGGCGGTGTCGTTGCCGATGAAAATGCTGATCTGTGCGAGCGTGCATCCTCGGGCGGCCCCTTCGCGGACGGCATCCTGCATCAATGCGTCCACAAGACCGCGGCGGCGATATTCGGGAAGCGTGGCAACGAACTCGATGCACCAGTCGGCGCCGGCATCGGGAAGGACGCAGGTCCATAGCGGCGAGATGCGCTGCTCGGATGCGGCCACAGTCCGCGTCGGTCCACCTGAGGTCGCGATGCACGCTGGCCTCCGCCTCGCTGACAGTGGTCCAGCCTCCGTCAGCGAACTTGAAAGTGCACAGCGCCGCCGCGGGACGGCCGGTCGACTTCGGCGATCAGGAAGCTTTCGCAATGGCACAGAGACTGCGGTTCGGCGATGGCCAGGCGGCTGAGGTAATCGAGGCATGCGTCGTCATCGGCGCCGATGATCAAATCCCAGATGCCGCGCGGTAAGTGGCTGCGCGAAGACGCGAGCATCACCCAAGCGAGAAAGTCAGCGTCAGAGCGCTCACCGCGCCGGATTTTCACGCTCATTAATTCTGCGACGGCGGCCGAAGCCCGTCGACGAACTTCTGGTATTCCGGATCGGGCACGCCGCGCGAGTCGATGAAGATGCCGCTCATCAGGCGGCGCGCCATGCGGCGATCGGGCGAATCGGCGGGCGCGTTCGGCTTGCTGGGACAATCGCGTGAGCCGGTCCTTCAACTGGGAAAAGTTTGCAGCGCGCGCAGCAGAGCCGTCCTGGAGTCCCTCCTGCAAGTCGGCAGTTCGCCGGCTGATCTGCGCTTCGAACGCTTCGTCCTCGTGCGACTTGATTCAGCGCGTCGATCACGCTCTTCTTGCGCTCCAAGGTCTTGCGCTCTGCTCGGCGAATTTCGATACGTCGCTGAAGGCCCTGGAAATCGGCGGCGAGCGCGCTGAGTGCATCCCATTGGCCGCGAACTCGTCTTTCTGCGCAGATGCCTTCGTTGCGCGCTTCGCGAAAATCTTTTCGAGCGACGCCTCATCGCGCGGGCTGCGGCCGGACTTCATGGCCTGAATCTTCCATCCATTCGACAGCGTCCTGGCCAGCTCGCTCGGCAGCCACTCGTGGCTGCCCTGGAACATCGACCACGCGATGCGGGCTGCTCAATTCCTGATCGAACTGGCGCATCTCGAGGTAATTGAAATCTTCGTTTCCCATGGTGCCGAACACGACAAATTTCAGATCACTGCGGCGGTGCGCCCGGCGGAAATCCGGCGCTGGATGCGATGACGCCGGCGATTTGGCCGGAATCCATCGCCACCTTCATCGCGATGCGCGCGCCTCCCGAAAATCCCGCCGTGTACATGCGCTTCAGATTGATCGAGAAGCGGCTCACGAGATCCGCCCACATCGCTTGCGCCGCCGTCGAGATTCGGCTGCGGCGGACCATTGCGCGAATTGTTCGACCCGGCGACGATGTAGCCGTACTTTTCCGCCGCTGCCTGGTATTGCTCCACCGGCGCGCGACCCCGGCCGCGCGGATCGAAGGCCAGAATCAGACTCCACTGCCGTCCTTGGAATAATTCGACGGCAAGTACAGCGCATAGCTCTGCGATGATCCGCGGCGCATTTCACGTTGTCGATGATCTCGCCGCGCGGCAGATCCTGGGCCGAACGCCGCGATGCGACAGACACATAGGAAGAAAGCGCATCGCGCGCATCACTGACCTTCTCCGGAAGCGCGAACACGTACAGCGCGTTGCCGTTCGCCGGATGATGAATGTCGGGCGCGATGGTGGCGGGCACCTGCCGCGGGCTTCCGCCGCCCAGGCCCGCTCGTGACCGCGATGTATTGCCGGCCGCCGATGCTGAACGACACCGGGTAGCCCTGCACGGAAGTTCCCAGCCGCGTCTTCCAAAGGATCGTGCCGGTCTTCACGTCCACGGCCTTGAAGACGCGGTCGAGATCGCCGACGAACGCGACGCCGCCCGCGGTGGAAAGCACGGCGGTCAAGAACGGCGCGCGCTGCTGGAACGACCAGCTCTCCTTCATGGTCTTGGCGTCGAACGCCGCGAGCTTTCCGATGTTGCCGTCGGTGCCGGGCATTTCGTAGAAGCGCCGATTCGCCGCCGTGCCGCCCGAACCTTCTTTGAACTCCACGTTGCGCCCGGACATTTCCATGCAGCTCTGGCTGAGCGGAATGATCAACTGGCCGGTGGGCACGTGATAGCTCATGGCCTGCCAGTTATGGCCGCCTTCGGTGCTGGGGCACGACTGCACCCACTTGCCGGTTTCCTGTTCCAGGATTTCGCTGCGATAAGTCGGCGCGCCGGTTTTCGCGTCGATGTTGATCGAACACGTTCTGGAACACGGTCTCCTTGTGCGTCGAGGTACTTTCCGGTTTTGCGATCCAGCTTCCAGAGAATGCCCGCCTTGCCGATGGTGAAGACCCATTTCTGATCGCCGCTGTCGACCAGGACGCGCTCGAACACCTCATCCAGATCCAGCGTCTCGCCGGGAACGTGCTGGAAGTACCACGCCAGTTTTCCGGTGTCGGGATTCAGCGCCAGCGTCGAACTGGTATACAGCGCCTTATCGGCCTTGGTATTGCGGCTGGCGCGCATCCAGGGCTTGGCCTGCGCGACGCCCCAATAGGTGAGATTCAGTTCCGGATCGTAGCTGCCGGTGATCCAGTTGTCGCCGCCGCCGCGCAGCAAGTTCGGAAGACCGTTCCAGGTGTCGCCGCCGGGCTGGCCTTCGCGCGCCACGGTGTAAAACTTCCAGAGCTGCTTGCCGTCGTTGGCGTCGTAGGCGCTGATGTAGCAGCCTTCTTCCTTGAAGCGGTCGCATCCCATCAGGCCTTGCAGAACTTTGCCGTGGATCACGATCGGGCCGCCGGTGTTGCTGTAGCCTTTGCGATTGTCGGCGATGACGGTTTGCCAGACGATCTTGCCGGTGCGCGCGTCGAGCGCGACCATCTTCGCGTCGGTGGTCGGACAGGAAAACCTTGTCCTGATAGACGGCCAGGCTGCGCGTCGCGCCGTAAGCGACCGTGGATTCCGGACCGACGTGGTTTTCCCAGATCAGCTCGCCCGGTGCGCGCATCCAGCGCCTGCACGGTGTTGCGAGGTGTTGGAGAGGAACATGATGCCGTTGTGCACGATGGGCGTGGTTTCGGCGGCGCCACCGTCGTTCATCGCCCACGCCCAGACGAGCTGCAGATTCTGCACGTTCTTCGCCGTGATCTGCGCGAGCGGGCTGTAGCTCCAGGCCTGGTAGTTGCGGCGGATCATCAGCCAGTCGGCCGGATCGGGATTGAGCAGCATCGCGTCGGTGACGGGCACGTAGTTCTTTCACTTCGCCGTGTACGGTGAGGCCATGCACGGCGGGTCGGCTGGTCCCCGGCCTCCCCGGCGCCTGGTGCGCCACGGCCAGCCTGCTGCTCCACGGCCGCCGCCTCGTCCACCCGGCGCCTGCGCGGGCGCGCGTCCGGTTGCGACGGAACTGATGACGACGTTGGCGTTGGCTGTGAGAGCTCGCGTTCCTGGAGTCGCGCCGTTGCGACTGCAGAATGAACGCTGCGATCTGCGCGTAAACGTCAGCACCGAGCGTGCCGGCGCCGCCCGGCGGCATGGTGGTCTGCATCAGCGCCAGCAACTCGCGCGTGGTCCGGCCGCCCCAGGTGTTCATGAAATTCCCGCCCGCGAGCGGCGGGGCCTCGTTGCGGCCCGCGAGATCGGCCAGGTGGCATCCGGAACAATTCTCTTGATACGCCGCGCGGCCAGCCGCGGCTTGGGCCGCGGTGAACGGTCCCGCGCTGCGGGCCGCTGCTGTGCGATCACAACAGGACCGCCAGCGCCGCAACACCAGCATCGAACTTTTCTTCAAACCGCGCATTGGATCGCGCCTCCTAGTGCATCAGCCAGCCCCACAGATTTCCCGTCCGGGGCTTTTTCGCTGTCAATCTGGATATAGAACTTGCCTTTCCTGAGACTCTCCACTTGGTCGGCGCTCAGGTCGAACGAACCTGAAACGGCGCCGCTGGTGGCGTGAGAGACGGTCAAGTCGAAAACCGCCGGCCCGCGAATTCCCGTGACGCGGCTCAGGTGAAGATGCGCGACGGTGGCGGGCGAAGGCAGACCTTCGAAGGTCCCATGGATGGTGACTTTGCCGCCGTCCAGCACAGCGGTTGCCGAACCGGTACCTGCGACGGTGGCTCGCATGGTTTGATCCATCGGCACCGTCGCAAGCCGGGTGTGGAACTTTTCTTCGCGCGGACCGGCGAGAGCAATCCCAGCCCACACGATTCCCATCACCGCCGCCGCGGTCACGCCGATTCAATGTCATGGCATTAGGCATTATATCCTCGAAGCCGCGCTGCGGCAAGCTCCTGATGGGGCTATAATGATGATCCGGACCATTTGGCCACGAGATGAAAAGCCATCCGGCAAGGAGAGGACCATGCAGAAAGTATTAGTAGGTTTGGCCGCGCTGTTTACGGTTTCAACAGTGGTTGCGATTCGCGCAGCCCAAAGCGGCGATCGACATCACCGATGCGCAGATCAAGGAAGTTTTGAAGTTCGCTCCGCCGGCGGTCGATCAACAGCTTCGGGTGGTCGACATGGGAACGTATCAACTCGCGGTGGGCATCATTCATCGCGGCGCTACCGGCCAGGCGGCAGCAGGGGCGCGGGCGCGGCGGAGCGGACGAGGGGCGGGCCGTGGCGCAGCGGGTCGCGGAAACGCGCCGGCAGCGGAGCCTTGCGGTGAACAAGCTGCGGCGGGCGCGCCCAACGCGGCGCGGGCGGCATCGCGCATGACGACACCACCGAAACCTACGTGATCGTTTCGGGCGGCGGAACGCTGGTCACCGGAGGCCACATCATCAACGGCCGCCGGTCCCCGGCGGAATCGGAAGTAACCAAGATCCTGAACGGGCCTTCCTGCAGCGGCTTGATCGCGGGCGACGTACGTGAAGCGTGACGTTACGGTGGGCGACGTCGTGATCATTCCGGCGGGTGTGCCGCACGGCTGGACCGAACATCGCCGATCACGTGGACTATCTCAGCGTGCGGCCGGATATGCACAAGGTGCTCCCGGCCGGCTACGTGAATCCGCACATTAAGTAGCAAACGGCTCGGTTTTCGCGTGGATATCCGCGCGCCGCCCCGGCTTGGAGTAAAATAGTCGCACGGTATGAGGGCGTCTCTAGCGGCGGTGATGGTTGCCTGCCTGTTGGGAAGCAGCTCGATCGTTCGCGCGCAGACTCCCGGTAATTCGGCTGAAATCAGTTCTCACGACGCGCCGACAACGTTTAAGACCGGCGTAAACCTGGTGACGGTCCCGGTGGTGGTGCGCGATCGACAGGGACGCGCGATCGGCTCGCTGACTCAAGAAGATTTTCAGCTCTTCGACAAAGGCAAGCCGCAGTTTATTTCGAAATTCAGCGGCGAAAAATCTGTCCATACGACCAGCGCGATCGTCTCGTCCTCGACCGTGGAGGGGGCAAGCCCGGCTGCCGCGCCACAGCCCAGTCGTTTCGTCGCGTATCTTTTCGACGACGTGCATCTGGAGTTCGGCGATCTGGCGATGGCGCGCAACGCGGCTGCGAAGCACTTCGAAGAGCTGGGGCCGACGGATCGGGCGGCGATTTATACAACGTCCGGCGAAAACCCAAATTGATTTCACTGATGACATCGCAAAGCTGCGAGAGACGTTGCTGCGGATATTTCCGAATGTGGACACGGCCACACCAGACTCGGACTGTCCTGATGTCAGCTACTACATGGCGGACCTGATCCGGAACCACAATGATACGTCGGCCTTGAATTTCGCGACGCAGGAGGCGATCGCTTGCGCGCATCTCGATCCCGACAGAGACCGGGCTTCGGCGGAGTCGATGGCCCAGTCAGCGGCCGCTCGCGCAGCTCACCCGCGGCGAGTATAAGACCAAGCTGGCCGTGGCCGTGCTGAAGGACGTGATCAACCGAATGTCGGCGACACCCGGCCAACGCAACATCGTTCTTGTTTCGCCCGGATTCTTCATCACGGAAACATACCGGCACGATGAAGTGGACGTCATGGATCGCGCCATCCGCGCCAAGGTGGTCATCAGCACGCTTGGATGCGCGAGGCCTGTATGCCAGGCCGCCCGGCGGAAGCCCTCAGGTCGACTTGTACGACCGCGGGAGTGATCTAGCGGACTCCGCAACAGCTGGGCGAGCTCGCCGACGGCACGGGCGGCTTGATCTTTCAGAACAACAACGATCTGGCGCTGGGATTCCGCCGTCTCGCGGCGCCGCCCGAGTATGTCTACCTGCTCGGCTTTTCGCCGCAGAACCTGAAGCTGGACGGCAGCTTTCATGCTTTGAAAGTCACTCTGAAGAGTTCGAAGGGTCTTTCCTGGCAGGCTCGCCGAGGATACTACGCGCCGAGACACGCAGTCGATCCGGCCGAGCAGTCCAAAGAAGAGATTCGCGAAGCGGTGTTCTCGCGCGAGGAGATGTTGGACATTCCGCTGAACATCGAGACGCAATTTTTCAAGTCGACCGACGCGAACGCCAGGCTGTCCGTGCTGGCGAAAGTGGACATCCGGCATTTGCCGTTCCAGAAGGCGAATGAACGCAACAACGATACCCTCATGGTTGTCTCGGGCGTTTTTGACCGGAACGGCAATTTGATCGGCGCGATCGAAAAGCGCGTCGAGATGCGGCTGAGAGATGAAACGCTGGGCAACCGGTTGGGAGCAGGCATCACGCTGAAGAGCAACT
This sequence comes from Terriglobia bacterium, assembly GCA_963792065.1. Lineage (GTDB taxonomy): Bacteria > Acidobacteriota > Terriglobia > Bryobacterales > Bryobacteraceae > Palsa-89. The sequence goes on along the minus strand of CAWBUU010000001.1, from coordinate 1,116,927 downwards.
TCGACCTGACGCCGGGAAGTTATGCGATTCGCGTGGTGATCCGAGATGAACAGGGCGCGTTGATGGCGGCGCGCAACAGCGTCGTCGAGATTCCTTGATGGAGGTCAGAATCGATGAGACTTCAACGAATTCAGGTAATGCTGGCTGTGCTTGGCCTGGCGGCGGGCTGGTCGAGCGCGCAGCAGAAGGCCCCGGCTCCCGAGAGTTCAGGCGCGGTGATCCGTACGGAAACGAAGCTGGTGCTCGTTGATGTGGTAGCCACCGACAAGAAGGGCAATTACGTCCGCGATCTCACAGCCAAGGACTTCCGGGTCTGGGAAGACAACAAGGAACAGACCGTCAAGAATTTTTCGTTTCAGGCCGATCCGGCATCGCCGCTGAATTCGCAGCCGCGCTACCTGGTGCTGTTCTTCGATAACGCGAGCATGAACGCGGGCGATCAAGTACAGGCGCGCAAGGCGGCCGCCCAGTTCATCGATAAGAACGCGGGGCCAAGCCGGTTGATGGCCATCGTGAACTACACCGGCTCGGTGCAGATCGCGCAGAATTTCACGGCGAACGCGGAGCGGTTGAAGGCGGTGGCGTCGGGCATCAAGTTTTCATCCGTGAGTCCCAACGTGGAGCCGGCGTCGAACTCGCCTCGCCTGGCGCAGTCCGCAGCACAGTTTGGAGTGCGCGACGTGATCCTGGCGCTCCGCAGTCTGGCGCGGAATCTCGCGTCGGTCCAGGGTCGCAAGACCTTGATCCTTCTGACGAGCGGATTCGTCGTGAGTCCGGAGGAGCTGTCGGAGGTGACCGCGACCATCGATGCGTGCAACAAGGCGAACGTGGCGATCTACCCGATCGACGTGCGCGGGCTGGTGGGCGGTGGTCCAGACCAGGGAGCGTTGTTCGGGGCGCCACCGTCGCTACGCGTTCCCGGAATCGCCGCGTTCTTGAGGCCTGCGGCATTGAGCGCTGGCGCCATGGCGTTCTTCGCTGCGCCCCAAGTCGGAGGACGCGGCGGCGGTGCACCTGGTGGCGGTGGATCTCCTGGTGGCGGAGGAGGCGCGCCGCGTGGTGGCGCTGGCGGCGGCGCTCCGATCAGCGGTGGAGGTGGTGGAGGCGGCTCGGTCTCGCCGGGCGGCGGCGGAGGATTCGGCAGGTCGTATCCGGGCGGTGGGGGAGCGGGCCGATCGACGTTTCCGGGCGGCTATCCCGGCGCCGGAGGCCGCGGGCCGACCAACCTGCCTCCGGCGGTCAACAGGACTACGATGGGGCTGCCGCCGGGTCTGGGCAACCAGTCGCGCGTTCTCATTCCGAAGTTTCCGGAAAGTGCCTCAAAGAATCAGGAAGTGCTGCACATGCTGGCCGACGGCACGGGCGGTTTTGTCATCATCAACACCAACGACCTGGAAGCCGGGTTGGAGAAGATCGGCCGGGAGCTGAACGAATACTATCTGCTCGGCTACACGCCAGCGGATTCGGAAGAAGGAAGCTGCCATGCCCTGCGCGTTAAAGTGGACCGCGGCGGCACCCACACGCGGGCGCGCTCCGGGTACTGCAACGTGCGGTCTCGCGACATGCTGGCTCAATCACCTGTCGCCAAGCAATTGGAGATGCGGGCGGCGTCGAAGCAGGACGGCGATGTCGACGCAATGCTGCAGCTTCCGTTCTTCTATACGTCACCCAACGTGGCGCGGGTCAATGTCGCCATGGAGATCCCCGGAACGAGCTTTAAGTTCGAGAAGGAAAAAGGCAAGCAGCATTCGGAGCTGAATGTCCTCGGCATCGCTTACCGTAAGGACGGGTCGGTCGGGCGCACGATTCAGCGATACGGTGAAAGTCGACTTCGAAACCAAGCGCGAAGCGGAGGACTTCGGCAAGAAACCTTTCCACTATGAAAACCAGTTCGAAGCCGCGCCGGGCGTGTACACGTTCAAAGTTGTGTTCGACTCGGGCGACAAGACGTTCGGGAAAGTGGAACGGCCGCTGGCGATCGACGACTACGACGGCACCACGTTCAAACTGAGCGGCATTGCGTTCAGCACGAAGTACCGGCCGGCGGCCAGCCTGGGCACGGAACTGGATGCGGCGCTGATCGAGGACCGCACGCCGCTGGTCACGCAAGGCGTTCAACTCACCCCGGGCGGTTCGACTCGGTTCAAAACTACGGACAAGCCGGCGATCTACATGGAGGTGTACGAGCCGCTGCTGGCTGCCGCGGAACCGCCCAAGGATCTGGCAGTCGCGCTGCAGCTCAAGGTGCTGGACGTCCAGAGCGGAGAAGCGAAGTTCGACACGGGGCTGTTTCGGATCCCGGTGCCGGAGAAAGGCGGGAGCCCTGCGATTCCGACCGGCACTCAGGTCCCGGTGGACAAATTGAAGCCCGGCAACTACCGGTTGGTGATGAGTGCGATGGACAGCGCGGGCAAGACGACGCAGCGCTGGGCGGATTTCGAGGTGGAGTAGCCGTACGTACAGATGCGCTGATATAATACGTACAGATGTCGAAGCTCACCCTCAGTGTCGATCAGGAAATAGCGGCTCGGGCTAAGCGTTATGCGAAGCAGCATGGCACCTCGGTCTCGGAGATGGTCGAGACGTACTTGGACAACGTATCGCACCCTCCAGCGCAGCCGGAGCTTCCGCCTATCCTTCGATCAGTCAGGGGTAGTTTGAAAAAGGCAGACGCACGGGATTATCGAAAACACCTGACTAAGAAGTACCGATGAAACTAGTGCTCGTTGACGTCAATGTTGTTTTGGACGTCCTTCTGGACCGTGAGCCTCACGTCACCGCAAGCTCGGCGGTGTGGGCAGCGATCGAGAAGGGCGCGGCCGAAGGCCTGCTGGCAGGCCATGCAGTGACGACGATCTACTACTTAGTTCAAAAGCAAAGAGGCAGTGCTTACGCCCGGCGCATCATTTCGGCCATCCTGCGGGTTTTTCGGGTAGCAGCCGTGGACACTCGCGTCCTAACGGATGCTCTTGAACTGCCGTGCCGGGATTTCGAGGACTCCGTCACAGCGTCAGCGGCCAGACTGGCAGGCTGTGAAGCCATCGTGACCAGAGATCCGAAAGGATTCAATGGGTCACCAGTCCGGGTTATGACCCCAGCAGCGGCCGCACCGATGCTGGCTCAAGCCCCTGGAGCCTGAGGATCGCCCCATGAGGACAGAACCGCCGTTTCGCGCCGACCACGTAGGCAGTCTGCTCCGCCCGCAGGAGTTGAAACAGGCGCGGGATCAGTTCGGGCGCGGAAGAATCTCCGCCGCACAGTTGAAAGAAGTCGAAGATCGCGCGATTGCGGACGTCATTCGGAAACAAGAAGACGTCGGGCTGCGCGGCGTCACGGACGGCGAGTTTCGGCGCGCGTTCTGGCATTTCGATTTTCTGGAAGCGCTGGAAGGGGTCGAATCGTATGAGGCGCAACAGGGAATCCAATTCAAAGGCGGCGGCGGCCAGACCAAGCCTCGAGCGCTGCGGGTAACGGGAAAGATCCGCGCGCCGGAGCGCCACCCCATGCTGGATCACTTCGCGTTCCTGCGTGCAAACACGCGGGCGACTGCCAAGATGACCATCCCGTCTCCCAGCGTGCTGCATTATCGCGGCGGCCGGCAGGCGGTAAGCGGGCAAGTGTATCCGGACATGGGCGAGTTTTACCGCGACCTGGGCCTCGCGTATCGCCAGGTGATCGCCGATTTCGCCGCCGCCGGCTGCCGTTATCTTCAGTTGGACGAAGTAAACATCGCCTATCTCTGCGATCCTGAGCAGCGGCGGATGTTGCAGGATCGCGGAGACGATCCCAACTTGCTGCCGGAGATCTACGCGGGCATGATCAACTCGGCGATCCAGGGACGAGCGGACGGTATGCGCATCACGATGCATTTGTGCCGCGGCAATTTCCGCTCGATGTGGATCGCGCAGGGCGGCTATGAACCGGTGGCGGAGATCCTGTTTCGCGCGATCGGAGTGGATGGATACTTTCTGGAGTACGACACCGACCGCGCGGGCGGCTTCGAGCCGTTGCGGCTGGTTCCGAAGGAAAAGATCGTGGTGCTCGGCCTGGTGAGTTCGAAGACTGGCGCGCTCGAGAACAAGGATCTGCTGAAGTGCCGGCTGCAGGAGGCCTCGCACTACGTGAATCTCGACCAGTTATGCCTGAGCCCGCAGTGCGGTTTCGCGAGCACCGAAGAAGGCAACGTGCTGACCGAAGACGAGCAGTGGGCGAAGCTGGCTAGGATCGTCGAGACGGCCGCCGAAGTCTGGGGCGAAGATTAGCGGCGGTTGCGGCCCAGGCGTTCGTGGCTGCTGACCCAATCGCCATGCAGGACTGCTGAAGCGAGCGACGTCTCGCCAGCCAGCACCACGGCCGCGCAGATCTCGGCGAACTTGTTGGCGTGATCGCCGCCGTAGCAGCCCATCATGTCCAGGCATTGGCGCTGCGTGGGAAGACCGGTACCGCCGCCGTAGGTCGCGACGATCAGCGACGTCAGCGTGATCGACCAATAATAATCGCCGTTGTCGAGAAGCTGGCTGTAGCTGATGGCGGCGTGCGATTCCGACATGTCGGCCACATCCTGGCCGGTGGCGATGAAGAGCGCGGCAAGCGCATTGGCGGCATGCGCGCCGTTGTTGGCCGAGCCGGCCAGAAATGCGCCCGCCATCTGGACCTGGCGCGACCAGAAACAGTTCGCGCGTGTCGACGCCCATGATCTCCTTGAGCAGGTCCTTGCGAATCACAGCTTCGGCCACCACCCGCTTGCCGCGCGTCAGCAGCATGTTCAAGTGGGAATGTTTTTTGTCGGTGTCGATACCGCCGGAAAGAATGTATTTCAACTCGCCCGGATAATTCTGTCTTGATCCATTCGCAGGCCGCGAACGTGGCCTTGCCGGTCATGTTCTGGCCGGCCGCGTCGCCGGTGGTGTAGTTGAAGCGCAGGTACCGCAGCGGACCCACCTGGTACTGGCCGATGTGCAGCAGCTTGCCCAGTTGCGTTGTGGACTCGGCTACCTGCTTGATGGCGTCGAAGTTCTCGGCCACCCAACGGCCGAATTCGCGGGCCTGGACGGCATCGGCGAGGATGAAGACCGGCGCGCGCTGCATGCATTCCTCGACCACGGTGGCGTTGACCCCGCCGCTCTCGGTCAGCAGTCGCATGCCGCGGTTGTAGCTGGCGACCAGCGTGCCCTCGGTAGTGGCGAGCGGGACGAAGAAATCGCCCTGGGCATGTTCGCCGTGAACGCGTATCGGTCCGGCGACTCCGATCGGCACTTGCGCGACGCCGATGAAATTCTCGATGTTGCCCGGCAGGACGGAGGGGTCGAACGAATATTGCGCCACGTGCGAGAGGTCCGCGCCGGTTTGCTCGCGCACGAAATCGCGGCGGACTGCGCCGCCATCGTCAGTGCGTATAGTCGTTCTCGCGATCGCGCGGCACACGGACCCGGTCGCAGCACAGCTCCTTGCGGCGTTCATGGCATTGCCCCCTTCTGGAACGAAAGAACCGTCAGGCGCCGCGGGGACGCCCGACGGCTTCATAGCGACCAGGTTGTCCCGGTCAGAAACTACCACGCCAGCCGCAGTCCGAACTGCAACTGACGTCCCGGAGAAGGCGGACGTGTATCCGAGCGGCGTGGTGGGTCCGAGGCTCTTGTTGCCGGTGACGTTGAACGGGCCGGTCGCGAGGAACGGGTCGCCAACGGAGAATTGGTCGTTCACCGAACTGAAGTTGGTGTGGTTGAACAGGTTGGTTCCTTCAGCGATGAAGTCGCACTTGAAACCAAGGTCGCGATTGATGAAGAACGACTTCACCAGCCGCGCGTCGAACGCGTAGAAGTTCGGCCCCTGTCCGGTGTTGCGCGAAACGTACCAGGGGCGAGCGTAGAGATTGTGCCCCAAGGTGCCGTTGGCGGCGCCGGGAACGCGAATCGAGAACGGGATTCCGCTGCGCATCCGCACGATCGGCGCGAACGCTCATGTCGGCGAACACGCGCGACCACAGCGGCTTCGCCCGAGCCAGCTTGGAACGGCGTATTGTAGACCGCGTTCGCAACGAAGTTGTGCTCGATGTTGTAAGCGGAGATGCCGCGCTCCAGATTCAAGCCGCGTCGGGAAGAACGACGCGAACTGCGAATTGAAGTCGGTGTTGTCGTCGATCGCCTTGCTGAACGTGTAGTTGACCTGCGCCTGGAAATTGCGGCTGTAGCGCTTGGTCAACGACGTCGTCAGGCCATGGTACATGGAGTTGCCGATGGACGAATACGTGTTGCTCTGCGTGATGCTCGGATCGATGGGAGCGTACTTGCGGTCCCCACATCGGATCGATCTTGCCGGTCTCGTAGAAGTTGGTCTCCTGATCCAGCTGGATGTGCACGCCCTTGTACATCTGGTAGCCGACTTCGAGCGAGAGGCTGTTGCTCAACTGCCGGGCGATGCTCAAGCTGTTCTGGATCGAGTAGGTGTTCTTGTAGTTGGGCGCGATGTTGAAGATCACGCGTCCGGCGCCGCCCGGTCCCACGGTGAGGCCAAGAGCGCTCAGATCGGCTTGCGTCAGCGTGTCCGAACGGCAGCTTGCCCTGCGCAGGCCGTATCCATAGATCGTGGCGGCATTGACGCCGGGCGAGCTGATGGCCTTGAAGATCTGGTTGATGTAGTTGCCGCTGTCGTTCAGGATGTTCACCAGGTAGTCGACCTGGAAGTTCACCGGCGCGACGAAGATCCCGCTGCCGGCGCGGATGACGGTCTTCTGGTCGCCGAACGGATCCCATGCGAATCCGATGCGCGGCGAGAAGTAGGCATTGTGTTGGAGCGGCGAAGGCTCGGCGTCATAATCCATCCGGACGCCGTAGCTCAACGTGAACTTGGGATGCACCTTCCAGGTGTCCTGTCCGAACACGCCGAGATAATGCGCCCAGTCCTGCCATCGCGAGTTGTTGAAGCCCTGGCGATAGGTGATCGGGCAGATTCAGAGACGATACGACTCCAGCGCCGTGAGATACGTATTGGCCGGACCGTTGGCCGGATAGCCGTGCGTCAGGTTGAATCCCGCCAGCGCCGCTTGCGACGACGCCGGAACGATCGCGATCAGCGGCAGCGTGCCATCGTAGAAATCAAACTCGCCGCCGAACCAGAGGTCGTTCTGAACCGTGAAATTCACGGGCCGGTATGAGCCGCCGAATTTGAAAGTGTGGTTGCCCTTCAGCCAAGTCAGATTGTCCTCGAACTGGTAGCGCTCCTGCGAGGATTGTAGGGAAACTGATAGCTGCGGTTGAAAATCCCGAGGCTGCCGATGGACAGTTGCGTGCGTTCCGGGCGCCAGCGACGGCTCGTTCACGTTGTTGTAGGGCACCACCTGCACGCGGAGCTGGTTGATGAGCTGCGGTCCGAAAATGTGATTCCAGCTCGCCGAGGATGCCGAAGTCCTTGTTGTGCACGTAGCCGGCATAGCTGGCCGCATACAGATTGTTGGATCCGATCAGCGTGTAATTCCAGTGCATCAGGGAAGCGCGGAATAGTGATGGTGTCGTTCTGCGTGGGCTGGTAGTCCATGCGCGTCACCCAATCGTGCGAGCGGCTGACGTCCGAGAACACGCCGTCGTTGGCGTTCAGCAGGCTCGCGACATTGGGATTGTTCATCGGAACCAGCGCCTTCTGGAAAAGTCCCGCGATGCCTTGCAGCGTCGGATCGCCAGTAGCGGCAAGCTGAGTTGACGTAGCTGAGCTGCGCCGGATTTCCGTTCAAGCCCAGCGCGTCGGGCGTATTCAGATAATTCTTGAAGCGCGGAATATCCACCTTGCGGAATTCGTAGGACGTGAAGAAGAAAAGTTTGTCCTTGACAATCGGCCCGCCGAGCGTGGCGCCGGGCGAGAAGTTCTGATCCAGCGCGCGATCTCTTCGACGTGTCGAAGTAATTCCTGGCTCCGGTGTGCTGGTCGCGGAAGAAGGCGTACGCGCTGCCGTGGAAATCGTTGGTGCCGCTCTTGGTGACCACGTTGACTGCTGTGCCGGCGGTGAATCCGAACTCCGCCGCGAACGCATTGCGGTTCACCTGGAACTCCTGGACCGATTCGACGCTGACGTTGGGCGTCCGAAGCTGGCCGGAACCGTAGTCATTCTCGCCACCGTCGAAGGTCACCAGGTTGTTGCGCCCGTTGCTGCCGCCGATGGAGAAGCCCGAAGTCAGAAAGCCGGTATAGCCGGGGTTTTGCAGGCGCGGCGCATCGGAGTTGGAAACGCCGGGCAGCGTGAACACCGAATCGGTGAAGTTGCGGGTCAGGTTCGGAAGGTTGTCGATGGATCTTGGTTCCGAGCGTATTGGCCTGCTGGGTTCGTTCCACCTCAATCAGCGGCGCGGCCTCGGTCACCTTCAGGACATCGCTCACCGAGCCGATGGCCAGATGAACGTCGTAGATCACGCTTTGGCCGATGGTCAGCTCAAGCGCGGCTCGCCACCGCCTTCTCGAACCCTTCCTTGGCCACCTCGACGCGATAGTTGCCGGGCTGAAGCAGCGGGATCTGATAGGTGCCGTCCGGCCCGCTGGTGACGGTCTTGGTGAAACCGCGATCCGGGTTCACCACCGTAATGGTCGCGCCGGGAACCACCGCGCCCAGCGGGTCCAGGACGGTTCCCTTGAGAGTGGCTGTTGAAACGTCAACCTGTGCCGATCAACGGTAAGCAGGCGAATAGTACCGCTAGCGCCAGGACAAACAAATTGAACAGTTTTTGATTCATGTTACCCCCTCGTCCGTCAACCGGACTGTTGGCAGGATTGACTGGGAGCGAGGCGATAATTGGCCAGCGCTCCGGCAAGCGAAACTCAGGATCTCTCCTGGGAATGTTCTAGGTTGGCAGCAAGCCGGTGGCCACGCCGAGAACGGCTAACCGAATCGTCATGGAATGAAATTTGTCGAAATGGGTGGGAAATAGCGCTGTCGAATTGAGGATATTGCCCCTAGAGCTAGTGATTTCACGCTCGATGTTTCTCTCGACTTTGTTCCGAGCTGCTGAGAAGCCGCAGTTCTCAGTATCTGGAGCACGGATCGAAAGTTGGCGCGTACCAATTGCCTCGCGTCGCAAGCCTCGGTTCGAAGCGAGTTTCTCCATGAGCACGCCGCTGCTCCGTTCCGAAGCGCTGGGAAATCTGGCCGGGCTGGAGTTCGACAATCTCGAGCGCTTCGGAATCTACACCCGGCTTCACTTCGAAGGCCGCAGTTACACGAACCTGGAGGAGTTACGGTTAGCCGGCTCCTGGGCTCGATTGCTCGAAGACTTCGGCGTCCGCCGCGACGATCGCGTGCTGGTGATGATGCCGAATTCGCCGGAGCTGACTGCGGCCTTCCCGGGGATTTGGATGTTGGGCGCGGCCATCGTGCCGGTGATCCCGCAGTGGACCGCAGGCGAGGTGGCCGACATCCTGCGAAATTCGGACGCAAGCGTCGTCGATCACGGTGCCGCGCCTGGCCGAGAAGCTGCAAGTCGCCGGCGCGGCGGTGGGGACGGTGCGGCATCTGCTGGTTCTGGGCGAATCGGAGGTCGACAGCGCCGTCAACATCGCGCCGCTGCTCGCCCAGGCGCCCCCGCGCGAGACGCCGGCCAATCGGTCGGCGGACGACATGGCGGTCCTTCTGTATACGTCGGGAACCACCGGGACTCCCAAAGGCGTGATGCTGACGCACGGCAACTTTAACGGCGGCGCTCGAAGGCGCCCTGCGGCAGAATCCGGCGCATGGATCCGGGCGCGATGCTGCACAGCCTGCCGCTGACGCATGTTTACGGCGTGATCATCCAGTTCCTGGCGAACGGCTGGGGGCTGGCGACGGTGCTGCTGCCGCAGTTCGAACCGACGCGCGTGCTGGAGGCGATCGAGCGGTACCGCGTCCGCTACCTGCCGGTGGTTCCCACCATGCTGGTGTACCTGCTGAACCATCCCGAACGCGAGCGCTTCGATACATCCAGTTTGTTCCGGATCACCAGCGGCGGCGCGCCGCTCGCGGACCGGTTGCGGCAGGAAGCCGAGCGCGTGTTTCGATGCCGCATCGATCAAGGCTACGGACTCTCAGAGTCGGCTGCGGTGGCCACCGGGTATGCGCTCGAGCAGCCGTACCGGCGCGGGATCGGCCGGGACAGCCCACGCCGGGCGTCGAGGTTCGCATCGTGGATGAACAGGATCAGGCGCTGCCCGCGGGCGTGTGTTGGCGAGATTTGCCTGGCCGGGCCGAACATCAGTCCGGGATATTGGAAGGATCCCGAGGCCACGGGGCGCGCGCTGGCCGGCGGCTGGCTGCATACCGGCGACATCGGCTATGTGGATGAGGACGGCTACCTCTACATCACCGATCGCAAGAAGGACCTGATCATCAAGGGCGGCGAGAACATTTCGCCGCGCGAGATCGAGGAGGCGCTGTACCTTGCATCCGGCGGTGGCGGAAGCGGCCGTGATCGGAATTCCGGACCCGGTTTTCGGCGAAAACATTTGCGCGGTGGTGCAGTTGAAGGCCGGCGCGCCGGCCAGCGAGTCGGAAATCCGGCGAGCATCTGGCGCATGTATGTGACCAAGTTCAAGCTGCCGGCAAAGGTAGTGTTCATGCGCGGTGCTGCCGAAGAACAGCAACGGCAAAATCGCGAAGCGCGCGATCCGGGACACGGTGGTTTCCTGAGTGCGCCGGCGCGCGGCGTTCACTCTTTTCGAGGCTTACGCTTGGCTCGCGGTCGCGGCTTGCGTTTGAGCTGCCCTTCCAGTTCGGCGACGCGGCGTCGGAGTTCGGCGAGCTCCGACGGCTTCGTCGGGCGCCGCGGGTGGCGATGCCGGTGGCGTGCCACCGAAAAACCGCCGCATGGTTTCGAGCGGCGAGGTAGCGGCCGATCGCACCCCGCTCAATTGGCCCTGAACGGCGTCCTGAAATTTTTGGTAGTTGTCGAAGGCGGACTTCAGATACCACATGATGAAGTCCTGGCGCGCGCGATCGGAGGCCACGATGAGCTGGCGAAGCAGTTCCAGCGGCAGGCCGGTGGGCTGCTCCTTGGCGTCCTCCATGATGACCTGGGTGAGCGTCACGCGCGTCAGGTCTTCGCCGGTTTTGGCGTCCATAACTTCGAGATCGACGCCCTGGCGGACCATTTCGGCCAGGTCGTCCAGGTTGACGTAGCGGCTGGCGGAAGTGTCGTAGAGCCGCCGGTTTTCGTACTTCTTGATGGTGATCTTTTGGTGGCTGCATGGATCTTGTTGCACTGCACAATGATAGCCGGCCGTGAGACCAGCCGGCGGATCGCCCTACAAATTGTATCTTGACACATGGGCGGAGCTAGCAGTACAGTGGAGTTGGAAATGCTGCGGTGCAGCATGACTGGAGGGCAATCATGAAAAGTAACTGTTAAGGCGGAGCCTGCCGAGGCGCCGGCCGCGGCCGCAACCCCGATTTCTCTATTTTCCGAGTGGGTCCAACAAGGAACCGAATCGTTCTTCGCGACACAACGAATTCTGCTGGATCTGGTGATGCGCCAGAACGCCATGGCGATGAATACGATCCGCGAACGGCTTCACGGCCGCGCGGCCGTCCACGGCCAACGCCCTGACCGAAATGGCGGGCGAGGGCATGGTCAACTTTATTGCAGCGCAAAAGATCCTGCTGGATCTGGCGCAGCGGCAGAACGACATCGTCCTGTCGGGCGTGAAGGAGCGGGTGGGCGCGTCGGCGCCGGCCGCCGCCATGAGCGACTTGCTGCGTCGCAGCGTAGATACGTTTATCGATCTGCAGCGCCATTTCCTGGATGTGGCCGGCAAACAGACCAACGCCTGGGTGGCAGTCCGCCAAGACCGGCAAGACGTTCACGGGCGAAGGCCTGGCGGAACTGGCGCGCGAAGGCATGGAGAACTTCGTCGCGGCTCAGAAGAAATTCCTGGACGTGGTCGCCGAGGAAGCCGCGAAAGCAGCCAAGCCGCGCCACGGCGATCACAAGGCTGAAAAGCCGACCGAACTCGCGGAGCTGGCTCGCCAGAGCGTGGACGCGTTCATCGAGGCGCAGAAACGCCTGCTCGATACCGCAGGCGAGCAAATGCGAGTGAACATGAAAGCCGCCGGCCGGACCATGAACCTGTTCACGCCGGTGCCGGGCGCCAACCTCGCCGACATGACGCGCCAAGGAGTGGAGAGCTTCGTCGCGGCGCAGAAAGCGCTCCTGGACGTCATGACGACACCGCGTGCGGCAGCCGGCCGCGCCTCATCCGGCGGCTCATCCGCGCGCACACGCGAAAGCTCGTCCGGCGAGCAAGCGCGTGCACGTTCACTGAGCTTACAGTGGGGCAAGGCGCTCACCTGACGTGGTCCGGTCCCGCAAAGCAAGACACGGCGATCGGCTTGAGCGCTGATTCGACCCCACAAGCACGTGCGTGCCGCACACCTTCACCGCGGCACGCCACGTGCTGCCAGTCATGAGAAATGTGGAGGTCCTGCTATGGCCCATCTCTATCCGGGCGACCGGTTGACGTCGGAGGACGCGGTCTTCCTTTACCTGGAGCGCCCCGAAATGCCGCTGCACATCGGGAGCGTTTCAATCTTCGACGGCCCCATCCCGTTTCAAGCCTGTGTTGACTTCATCGAGTCGCGCCTCCCGCTCATTCCCCGCTATCGCCAGCGCATCGTGGCGCCGCCTCTGAACGTCGGGCATCCGACCTGGGAACCCGATCCGGACTTCGACATTCGCAATCATACGCATCACGTCAAGCTGCGGCACGGCACCGACGCAGAATTGCGGAGCCTGGCCGCCAAGGTTTTCACCGGACTCATGGACCGCACCAGACCGCTGTGGGACCTGACAGTCGTGGACGGACTCGCGAAGGGCCGCAGCGCGTGGATCTGGCGCGTGCATCACTGCCTGGTGGACGGAGCGTCGGGCGTCGGATTGTTCAACGTTTTGCTGGATCCGGCGCTTCAGTCGCCGAATGGCCAGCAGCGGCGCTACCATGCGCCGCCCTTGCCGGGCCCGAGTTCCAGCCTGGCCGATGCGCTCGCAACGTCGTACTCGGAAATGGTGGAGCGAGTGTCTGTCCGCGCAGACGGCCACGTTGAACATCGCGCAGGCGCTGATGAGCGATCAGGCGCTGCAGGGATTGAATCAACTGCTGCGCCTGGCGCCGGAGACTGCTGACGCCGGTAGAGCGCCTGCCGTTCAACCAGCCGTGCCTGGGGCCGCGCAAGGTGGCGTGGAGCGAGTTCTCGATTCCGGACGTCAAGGCGATCCGCGAAGCTTGCGGCGGAACATTGAACGATGTCGCGCTCGCGGTAGTCACCTCGGCGATACGCCGCTACGCGGAATTGCACGGAATGCCGGTGAAGAACCGGCTGCTGCGGCTCATGGTTCCGGTCAACGTGCGCCGCGAGGGCGAGCACAACGGACTAGGGAACCAAGTCTCCATGCTGCCGGTCAGCGTGCCTTTGGACATCCGCGATCCGGTCAAGCTCCTGAATGCCGTCCGAGAGCGGACGGAAGCGCTGAAAGCCTCGCACGTGGCCGACCTGATTCATCTGTTTGCCACTTGGATGGGCACGACGCCGGTACCGCTGCAGGCGCTGCTCGGGCCGCTCGCCAGCGTGCTCCCGGTTCCGCCGTTCAACATGGTTTGCACCAACGTGCCGGGTCCGCAGGAGCCGCTGTACGCGCTGGGCCGCGAGATGCTGACGTACTATCCGTATGTTCCGATCGGAAACGAGATGGGCCTGGGCTGCGCGATCCAAAGCTACAATCACAAACTGTACTTCGGACTGACGGGCGACGCGGCGGCGGTCCCGGACGTGGATCGTGTGAAAGCATTCCTCGACGCGGCGTTCTCGGAATTGTGCCGCGCCGCAGGAGTGCGCAAACAGAGCACAAAGCCGACCCGCCGACCACGTAAGGCGGCGCAGGCAAGCAAAGCCAGGCCACTCGCGAGCGCCGCTTTGCACTGAGTTACAAACTGGTGTACAAATAAGTCAGCTCCGCGATGGAGATATGGCCGAGAAGCGCTATCAGATTCGCGAGGATGAAGCCGCCGCGCCGGTTTCGATGTGGCAAGAAGCGCTCTTTGGCGTCGAGGTGCTCCTGCTGCGCGCCTCGCCCGCCTACTACGGCATTGGCGTTCCGCACGGCGACGGCTCCGGCGTCGTGGTGATCCCCGGATTTCTCGGCACCGATCTTTACCTGATGGAGATGTACGCGTGGCTGCAGCGCATCGGCTACCACGCCTATTTTTCCGGAATCGGGCTGAATGCCGAATGCCCGAACCTGCTGATCAAGCGGCGACTCAACGACACCATCGATCGTGCGCGCGGCGAGACCGGTCGCCGGATCCATCTCATCGGGCACAGCCTCGGCGGTATCATCGCGCGGTCGGCGGCGCGGCAGCGTCCCAATGACATCGCGTCGGTGATCACGCTCGGGTCGCCGTTTCGCGGGACGGTGGTGCACTCGCGCGTTCTGCAAATCACCGAGATCGTGCGCAAGCGAATCAAAGTCACGCACGGGCCGGGCGTCCTTCCGGATTGCTACACCGGCCGATGCACCTGCAATTTTCTGGACTCGCTGAAGAAGCGACCTGCCGGAGTCGATGGGCCAGACCGCGATCTACACCAAGACCGACGGCGTGGTCGACTGGCAGTACTGCCTCACCGACGACCCGGCGCAGGACTTCGAAGTGCCGGGAACGCACATCGGGCTGGCGTTTAATCCGGCTGTTTACGACATCATCGCGCGTCGGCTGGCGGAGGCCAAGCCCCAATAGATCCTCCGGGAGTGGCTGGAAGGCGGCGTGCCGCCACCGCGTGCCGCCCACTCGCCTCGGGAATATCAGAGCGCTACCATGGATATATGGCTATGGTCATCCGCAAACCGTCCGATCTCCGTTACTCCGAGGTCACACCCAAGCAGGTGTACCTGAATCGTCGCCGGTTCCTGGCTGGCTCCATCGCGCTGGGCGCTCTGAGCGGCGTACCCTCGGCACTCGCCAACCACCAAGCTCAACGGTGTCAAGAAGAGTCCTTTCAGCACCACCGAAAAGCCCACGCTACTCAAGTACATCACCACCTACAACAACTTCTACGAATTCGGCACCGACAAAGGTGACCCGGCAGAGAACGCTCACAAGCTCCGCACGTCGCCGTGGACCATGAAAGTCGAAGGCGAGTGCGCCAAGCCCAAGACGTTCGACCAGGACTCGATTCTCAAGATCGCTCCGCTGGAAGAACGCATCTACCGGCACCGCTGCGTCGAACGCTGGTCCATGGTTATGCCCTGGATCGGATTCCCTCTGAACGCCCTGCTCAAGCAAGTGGAACCGACCTCGAAGGCCAAGTACGTGGCGTTCGAAACCTTCTACGATTCCAAGAACATGCTCTCCATGTTCCAAGCCGGCATCGCATTTCCTTACGTGGAAGGACTGCGGCTGGACGAAGCCATGAATCCGCTGACATTGCTGGCGGTCGGCCTGTACGGCGAGACGCTTCCCAACCAGGATGGCGCGCCGATTCGTCTGGTGGTGCCCTGGAAGTATGGCTACAAGAGCATCAAGTCTCTGGTCAAGATCCGGCTGGTGGAAAAGCAACCGCCTACGACCTGGAGCCTGTACTCGTCCAATGAGTACGGCTTCTATTCCAACGTGAATCCGGAAGTCGACCATCCGCGCTGGAGCCAGGCCAAGGAGCGCCGCATTCCCGAGCTGTCCATGCGGAACACCATCAAGTTCAACGGCTACGGCGAACAGGTGGCCAGCTTGTACGCGGGCATGGATCTGCGCCGGTATCACTGAGGGGCATGCGCAAGCTCCTCTCCAGCCGCTGGACGAAGGCCGTCCTCTTCCTGCTGTGCCTGACGCCCTTCGCCCGCTTGGTCTGGAAGTTCTATCACCAGGACCTGGGCGCGAATCCGGTCGAGTACATCACGCACTACACGGGCGACTGGATCATCCGCTTCCTGCTCATCACCTTGAGCGTCACTCCGCTGCGCAAACTCTTGCACCAGCCGCAACTGGTGCGCTTCCGCCGGATGCTGGGTCTGTTCGCATTCTTCTACGGCCTGCAGCACTTCATGACCTGGTTTTATCTGGACAAGGCTCTGGATTTTTCCGAGATGTGGAAGGACATCGTCAAGCGCCGCTTCATCACCGCGGGCATGACCGCGCTGGTGCTGATGATCCCGCTGGCGATCACTTCCACCGCGGGCTGGGTGCGGCGGCTCGGCTTCGTGCGCTGGCAGCGGCTGCATCGCCTGGTTTACTTCAGCGCGCTGGCGGGCGTCATTCACTACTATTGGCTGGTGAAGTCGGATGTGCGCGAGCCGCTCATGTATGGTGCAATCCTGGCGGTGCTAATGGCTTACCGTTTCACGGTGTGGCGGCTGAGTGCGCCGAAGAGCGAGCGCGCAAAAGCTACCAGCCCGAATACTGTTTCACTTCAAGATTGATCCCGGCGGAAGCGCCGCGGTCGTCGAAGATGCTGTGAAGCAGACGCTCGCCCAGGATCGCAATCGCGGCCAGCGCGGGAAACGACAACGGGTGCAGATAGCGGATCTCGGTTTGTGTCGTCAAGCAGGTCACCGCGAGAACCATCGCACCCCACAAGGCGAGAAACCCCGCAGCGCGGCGTGATCCTGGGTAAGCCGCCCAGGTTGCCGCCAAGCCTAGAAACGGCGCGAAATACTGCATCCAGCACCAGGGACGCCCGAGTCGCCAGTGGTATCGTCGACTGAGAGTACGGTCGCTGGCCTGGTCTCGCCCCGGCTGCGAAAAATGGGCGGTGATGGCTTGCCATGCGACTTCTCTGGGCTGCGTATTCGGATCAGCTCCGTCGTCTATTTTCGTCATCACTGCGAACGCCTCCTTGCGGAGAAAGACCGGATACTCGGACCAACTTCGAATTCCAAGCGTGATGAAATGGATCGGGCTCCGGCGCACTCCGCGCAACGCCAGGACTCTGGCCTCTTCGGCGGCCCGAATGATGTCGCCGTCATAGGCCCGGGTGAGCCGGCTGACGAAGCCGTTTGGGTTCCAGAGTTGATAACCGCGGGCCTCGGAAGAATCATCCGAGAGGGGATGGCCGCCGCTTTTCATCTCGCGCACTACGGCTGCCGTTCGAGGGTCGTTGGCATCGCGTTCGTCGAGTAGCGGAGCCAGATCGCCGGCGAGGAAGAAGCCGGACCGATATTGGTAGCCCGGTTCGCGGTGGGCCAAGATTCCGGTCATCCACTGGTATCCGAATTGGCAAGCGATCACGGTCGTTACGCTCAAGCCCAAGGCAACCGCGAAACGCCTGGGACGATCACCTGCCAAGATCGCAATCGCGAACACGGGGATCAGGACGGCGCACGCATAAACCAGCGGAATGTAAACCAACCGAAGGCTGACCAGCAAGGCTCCGAGCAGCGCCAGCACCGGCAGCCAGATGTTTCGCGGTTGGCGCAGGTACTCCAGGACAACGAGGATGAAGACCGCCGCAGCGAAACCCGCCGATGTTTCGGTCATCACCAGGTGTTCGCTGACGACTTGCGTCGGATCCCAAGCGAAAGCGAGTGCCGCGGCTGCGGCGATTTGCCATCGCACGTTGAAAAAACGGATTAGAGCGAACGCCAAGAGCCACGCCACCGCTGCGCCCATCAAAGCTTGCAAAGCAATCAACGGCACGAATGAGCCGAACGGCAGACAGAAAGCGCGGATCAGCCAACTATACACATAGGATCGCTCCGGCACGGAATTCCAACTTGAGCGCGTTGAGCACGAACAAGCCGGAATCGGGAAACAGCAGCGCCCGGGAATCCAGTGCGAACTGCAGCGCTTTGGAGGCAAACAGCAGCACCGCCATCCAGACCAGGGGTCGGCGCGGCTGGAAACGCGACGGACTCAACGCGCTCAGGTTACCACTCCGAGTACGGCGTACCTTCGAGACTGATCTTGTCCGATCCGCTGCGCACGTCGAAGATGCCTGGCTCGGCCTGATCCACCGTGTTGGTGGCGTCCTCCGGGATGATTCGCCAGGAAGTCGGAATCGCCGGTCATCGGGTCAACTGGAATCGTGCGCAGGTAACCCGCGCTGACCAGATCGTCCAGCGTCTGCGGCGCCTTCTGCTTGTCGTAGGTGTACTCGTCGAGCACGGTGCGCAGAGTGAACAGATTGTTCTTCAGCACGCTTTCTTTCGACCGGATGATCGAGCGGTTGTAGATGGGAATGGCCACCGAGATCAGGATCGAAATGATCGCCATCACGATCATCAGCTCGATGAACGTGAAGCCCCAGCGCCCGCCGCGTCTCTCGGATGCTCTCGCGCTTCCGGGCTAGAATCTTCGTCACCATTCCGAATACGGCGTCCCATCGCGCGCCTTCTCAAAGCTCTTCGTGTATACGTCGAAAACGTTCTGGCCGCCCCAGGCCTGCGAGGTGGGATCGTCGCGCGTACTGCGCAGCCCCCAGTCGTACGAATTCGTGATGGGGTCCTTGGGGATGCGGCGCAGGTACTTGATCTTCTTGTCCACCGCGCCGGTGGCCTTCACGCCTTCCACCAGTTGCTCCAGGCTCTCCGGATAATTGTCGCTGTCCAGTTTCGCCGGCCCGATCTTTCCGGCGTCCATGTCGTCCTTGAACTTGTCGATCGCGTTGCGGATCTGTTCGAGCGCACGCACGCAGATCGCGTTCCTTGTCGCGCTGCACCCTGTAGCGCGCCAGCGGAACCGCCATGGTGGAAAGCACCAGCAAAATGGTGAACGCTACGATCACCTCCACCAGAGTCATCCCGCGTTGTCGAGCGCGTCTCATGATCTTCCTACTGCACTGTAACGGACACCGAGGGCGCGGGCACCGCGATGGGCTGCTGCTTGGAATCGCGCAGACTCACCGAAGTGACCGCGAGGCTGGTGGTTCCTTGTCCCACCGCCATGAACGTAAATTGCAACAAGGCCCCCGAGCCGCTGACTCCGGGCGCGCCGGTGATCCGGCTGAGATCGATGGACGCCTCGCCCGAGTCGTTGCGAATATCCAGGCTGGGCGGATTGACGCCGCCGTTCGCCACCATGAGAGCGCCGGGCGTGACCTGGTTCAGCCGCAGAATCTTCGGATCCCATTTCACGCGAACCGGCACGGCCCACAGGTCGGCCGCATTGTCCACTTGTAGCGTCAGGGCCACGGACGCCGACAATCGGGCCTGGGCAGCGGGTGGAACAAACGAAAGCCGGAGCGATCCGCTGGGCGCGCCGGGCGCGGCCGCATTTGGCGCCGGAGTAACCGGAGCCGATGGAACTGCCGGCGTCGTCGTGGTGGGCGTCTTGGCGGGCGCGGTTTCGTCCGGACGCGGCGCGTAGCTCAACTTCACCGTCTGATCGGTTCCCGCCGCGATGCCGCGCAGATCCGTACCGGTGATTTCCGGCCTGCGAACGATGTGCGGTATCAAGCGCGATCAGCAACTCGCCGCGCGACTTGTCCTTGGAAGTGGAGCCGAACATGTATTTGCCGAGGATCGGGATGTTCGTTAGCCCCGGAATCCCGCTCACCGACGAGCTGTCCATGGTCTGGATCAACCCGCCCAGCAGGCTCACCTCGCCATCGCGCAGCCGGATGTCGGTCTCGCTCTTACGCTGCGAGATCACCGGCTGATCCAACCCGCCCAAGCTGACTGTGCGGGTGACGTTGGAAAGATCGACGCTCACGTGCAATGTCACTTCGTCGTCGCCATGCACGTGCGGCGTAATCGTGAGGTTGACGCCGGTATCGACAAACTGAAACTGCGTGCTGACCAGCGGGCTGACGCCGACGGTTCCGACGCCGGGCTGGAAGCTGCCGGTGGCGTACGGCACGCGGTCGCCGATCTTCAAGTCCACTTTCTGTCCGTCGGAGGCGCGCACTTCCGGCGACTGCATCACGCGCGTGGTGTTGTCCGACATCACCGCTTTGAGCAGTGCGCCCGGCAGCGTCGTGGAGAAATCCGCGCTGCTGATGCGTCCTAGATTGTTCAGCGCGATCGCGGTAGTGGACGACGCCGCGGCAGCCCCGCTGTCCCCGCTGCCGCTGGGTTGTGTGATCGCATTGCGAGGAGTGAATGCGAGCGGCACCGCCAACCCCGGCACCGGCCCGTTGGAGGATTGGAACGTCAGCGCCGACGCCAGGTCGCGCGTCCGATCGCTATTGGCTTCCATCACGATCAGGTCCACCACTACTTCCGCCTTGGGCTTGTCCAGATCGTGCAGCAGCTTTTCCACCAGCGCGACTTTGTCCACCGTGTCGCGCACGATCACCGCGTTCTGCGCGTTGTACTGGAACATGCGGCGAATGTCGGCCACCGACCGCACCTGCTGCACCAGCTCCTGAAACTCCTGCACCGTGGTCGGATTCTTCAGATAAAAAACCTTGACGACCTCGTCTTCATAGTCGCGGCGCTTGGTCACGTTGTCTTCGGTGACGAAGATTGCATTCGAGCTGATCGGCTTCCAGAACGTCTTGGTCAGCAGCGCGATGTAGTCCAGCGCCTCTTCCAGCGTGACGTTCATCCAGGTCCAGGTTCGAGTTTCTGCCGGGCTGCATCTGCGGATCGAACAGCACATTGACGCCTGCCAACTTGCCCACCGTCTCGTACAGAACTTTCGGCGGCTGATTGTTCATCTTGAGCTGCGGAATCTTGTTCGTGATCGGCTTCAGCTCGGGCACCGGAAGCAGCGACTTGATCATCGCCAGGCTTTCCTTGCGGGCCTTCTCCACGTCGGTCATGGGAGTTTCGCCGGGCGGAACGGCTCCCTTTTTGACCTGATCCAAGAGGTCGGTGGTTTGCTGGATTTCCTGGAGCGCGACCGCCGAGCCGGGATCGATGGTGAACGCTCTCTGAAATTCCACTAGCGCCGGTTCCAGCTTGCCCGCCTTGCGAAGTTTCACGCCGGCATCGACATGCTCCTGCGAGGCCTGAAACCGCAGACGCCGCGCGCCCAACTGGTAAGCCGGGATCCTGGGGATCCTGGCTGAGCGCCTGCTCAAAATAGGTCCAGCGCCTTATCGTATTGATTGGGCGGCCTCGGCCTCGCGGGCCTGCTTCGTGCAGCTTGTCGCCCTTGCGCGTGTGGGCCTCCAAGGTGTTCGGCAGGCAGGACGAGCAGCATCGCCGTGACCCCCGCCAGACCTCGTAACTTGTTGCAAGCAATCATCTTATTCCTTCAGTACGCCGTATGTATGATAGAATGATCCTGGCCGATACAGCTACCACATAAACGCTTGACGCTAGCGGGCTTTCCCGGCGTTGAGTACAAAAGCAGCCTTCAGTGGAACCTCGAATCAAGCTCTTGAGCGACAACCGGCATGCCGGGCATCTCTACCACCTGCTCGAACGTTTCGAAGCGGGCCTGGCGCTGACCGGCACCGAGGTCAAGGCCGCCAAGAGCGGCAAGATCCAACTGAAAGACAGCTTCGCCGAGGTGCAAGGCAACGAAGCCTGGCTGCTCAACGCCCACATCAGCCAGTACTCGCATGGCAATCGCGAGAATCACGAGCCGACGCGCCGGCGCAAGCTGCTGCTGCATCGCGCCGAGATCGACAAGCTGCTGGCGACGACGCGCGAAAAGGGCCTGACGCTGATCCCGACCAAGATGTATCTGAAGAACGGGCGCGTCAAAGTTGGAATTCGCGGTGGCGAAGGGGAAGAAGCTGCACGACAAGCGGGAATCCGAGCGCAAGCGCGAGATGGAGGCGGAAGCGCGGGCGGCGATTGGGCGGCGCGCGAGATAGTCTGGCGCCTGCGAGATCCAGCCGGTTGAGGTATCGGAGTTAACAGTAAACACTTGCGCGTTTGTCGGTCCTAATCCGCCCAGCCCCCCTACAAGCGGACTGACGTCCAGCTTGGGAAGACGGCGGTAAGTTGGAAACAAAGAATATAGCGTTTCCAGCGTCATCGTTCTAGCAATTACGAACACCCAGTTCAGCCTTGTGCCGTTCTCGCGGCGTGAGATCGAGCACAAATCGAGCACACGCTATCTAGCCGTCAGCATGCTTTGCGGAAGGATTAGTGAATCCTTCGATAATGATCCCCATGTATTCCGCGCCGCGCAGACGGTGCTGCCGTGCCTCCCGATATGCCGGGCTCTCGTACCATGTTTTAGCCTCCGCCACTGAGGAAAATTCAAGAATGGCAGCTCCCTCGATTGGCTCTCCTTCGATAACCTCGTGGCGGCCATAGAGCGCATGAATCGTAACGGGTCTGCCAGCCAACGAAGCGGGGGCCTTATGAGAATAGATTTCAAGTTCCGCCGGATTACTGGTCCGTTTGCGAATGAAGATAACGTAGGCTGGCATGCTGGCTCCGAGGTGGCTTATACGGTGGGTATTGTTCCGCCGTCAATGACGTATTCAGTTCCGGTAATCGACGACGCTCTCTCTGACGCTACAAAGGCGACGAGCTCGGCGACTTCGTCAGGCCGATTGGGCCGGCCCAGTGGAATACCGCCCAGCATGTCCATCAGTTTTTGCCGTGCGGATGCATAGTCGCTTTTGTCCTTGTCGGCCATTCTCTCGATCATTCGCGTCGCGGCGTCAGTTTCGATGAAGCCGGGGGACACCGTGACTACGCGCACTCCCTTCGGGCTGACCTCGTTCGACAACGCCTTGCTGTAATTCGTCAATGCCGCTTTGGCTGCGGCGTAGGCAAGGGTCGAGTCATAGAGAGGCAATGTTCGCTGGATGGACGAGACGTGAATGATGACGCCCGCCCCCCGCTCGATCATTGAAGGAAGGAGTCCCCGGTCGAGCCGGACGGCGGGGAATAGGTTCTCGTTGAAGGCTTGTTGCCAGAGTTCGTCGGTGACCGTGATAAAGCCGCCGCTCGGGGCGGATGATCCTCCCACGTTGTGAACGACAACATCGACTCCCTTGAAGCGTTCCAAAATCTCACGAATGACCTTGGTCGTGCCATCGGACGTCGAGACATCGGCCTGAATGAAGTGGCTCTTACTTTTTTCTTCAGGTGCGGAGCGTGCCGTGATGATAATCGTTGCGCCTCCCTGCAGAAAGCGTTCGGCAACCGCCTTGCCCGCGCCCTTCGTGCCGCCGGTTACCAGGACGCGCTTGCCGTTGAATTCGCCGTTGAGCGCGTTCATTATCCAATCTCCAGTGAAGCGATCTTGTCGTTTGCGAGCGTGAACGTGAAGTCGAGATCGGCTGGGCTTCCGGGAAAGTCACCGGTCAGCCGCGCACGAAGTTTAACGGCGTTTTCGCTCACCGACGCGTCGAGGGGCTTGATCACATACTTGTATTTGGTCTGTGTTTCCTTCTTCCATGCCGTGATGGCATCGATCCCTCTGTAGTCGCGGACTTCGTCATGCACGAGGGCGTCATCGGTGAAGCAAAGGGCGAACATCCCGGTATCATGCGCTTTGTCCGCAGCGAGATAGTGGACGACGGGTTGAGGCAATTTCAGTAGCATGGGTTCTCCGGTTATGTAGTTGCTTCTAAAAACGATGTTGGCAGGATACTCACTTAAGCGCAAGTACGCACGGTAAAGTGCGTTACCATCATAAAAGTATGCCCAAGAAATATACGCCTTTGACCGCGGCGCAAGATGTGGAAGCAGCCTTTCGCTTTCTCGAAGGACGCTGGAAACTTGTCATACTCTTTCATTTGTTCGGCGGCAAGGTGTTGCGCTTTTCCGATCTGGAGCGCGCGATCCCGAATATCACGCAGAAGATGTTGGGCCAACAGCTTCGTCGAATGGAGTCTGATGGCATCGTCGTGCGTAAGGCCTATCCGGAAGTGCCGCCCAGGGTGGAATACAGTCTCACGGCGTGGGGTCAAGCGCTGTGCCCGGCGCTGGATGCGATTTTGAAGTGGGCCGACCTCAGGAAAAATGAGTGAACATTGTCGGCGTGTGGCGGGCTTTGCGTGAACGCACTGCGTTGCGCAGGAGCGCGATCAAGCGCGTCCAGCGCTGTCCAAAACCTAAGCGAGAGCTTAGGGATGGTGTCTTTTTTTTCCGCAGCCGTTTTCCCGGTTTTGCTTCTATCTGCTCTTGAAAAAACGCTGTTGCCAGAAGGCGGACCCGATTGATCCCGGGAAGTCGGCTAGCGTTTACTGATCCCACGAGCCGACGCGGAGGCGCAAGCCGCTATTGCATCGCGCCGAGATCGACAAGCTGCTGGCGACGACGCGCGAAAAAGGCCTGACGCTGATCCCGACCAAGATGTATTTGAAGAACGGGCGCGTGAAAGTTGAATTCGCGGTGGCGAAGGGGAAGAAGCTGCACGACAAGCGCGAGTCGGAGCGCAAGCGCGAGATGGAGGCGGAAGCGCGGGCGGCGATTGGGCGGCGGAGATAGTCTGGCGCCTGCGAGATCCAGCCGGTTGAGGTATCGGAGCGGCCAGTAAACAAATGCCCGGACAAATATGTAGCCGTTCATGCCCGCCTCCAGACACCGCTCCTTATCGCCCGTCATTCGGTGCGCCGTCATCGCCAGGACCGGCATCGCCCGCCAGAGCGCATCCCTGCGGATGATCCGCGTCGCTTCCAGCCCGCCCGGGACCAGATCGAAGTCCCCACTCTTTTCGAGCTTCGCGAGCGCCTGGTCCGGAAGTAATTTCCAGAACGCCGTTTCGGGCGAAACTTCGGAGGTTCGGCGACCAAGGTTGCTGGACTGGTATGGGATCGGTTGACCCAATACCGTCGAGTTGATGACCGCGTCTAGTTGCGAGCGGCGACCGCACGGTTGGATATCATGAGGTGTCCATGGCCTTTAGATCTGGGCTCAGAACGTGGATCGCGCGGGGAGAAACCGCCCTGCGCGCGACGCGAAAGCCGGGAGGAGGCACGCGTTGGATATCCTGTTGTGGGTCCTGCAGGTCCTCGCCGCGGTCGTGTACGGAGCGTCGGGCGTCATGAAGGTCTTCATGTTCGACAAGATAAGCGAGGATGTCCCGTCCTTTGGTGCGTTGCCGCGGGAAGCCTGGATGGCCCTCGGCATCCTCGAACTCGTCTGCACAGCCGGGCTGATCGTCCCCGCCGCCTTCCACTGGCAGCCGGCGCTTACGGTGGTGGCCGCCACGGCCCTGGCAATCGAGAGCCTTGTGTTCGTCTGGGTGCACGCCAAGGACGGCGAGATCACGTCCATCGTCTTGAGCGGGGTGCTGGGTGTCCCCGTGGCGTTCATCGCCTACGGCCGCATGTTCATGAAGCCGATCTTGTGAACGGCGGGCCGGCGCTGGTCGCGATCAACGGCGCGAATGGGCACGATGTCGTCGGCTTCGACAGCGCTCCCGAGCATGCGGGACGCGATTCCGAACAAGCGGGGACGCGCACCGGCGAAGACCGAAATGCCGTGATCGTGCCGAAGATAGCACCGTTCGGGTTTAACAACATCGTAGCGATCCCGAAGCGAATCTTTCGAGAAACGGTGACTGGGGAGATGGCGGCCGTAATGCCGGCCAAGCGATACAATCGCAGCTTGCGCCTCCGCGTCGGCCGCAAGATCGGTAAACAGTGGTAGAGACGCCGCGAATTTCACCTGTGCGTTGTCCCTAAACTTAACGCTTCAAGTCAGCGCTGCACCGTAATCAAAGCTCCGGGGGCTTGGACACCCTTATAACTGGCGCTGACTGCATTGTCGCCATCAGGCGCAGATCCCGGAACCGTGACGTTGAACTGGTAGAGGCCGGGAGCGACCACGCCGGCGAAAATGACGTCCGCCTTGACGCCGCCGATTTGGATGACGGGCAGTTCGGGCAATTCGGAAGCCTGCTTGGAACTGCCTTCCGTGAGGGCCGTAGCGGGCAGCCCGAACCCGTTGGCGTAGAGCACGATGGTTTCGTTGGGATGGGCCGGCGTGAATGTGGCCCCCGGCACGGAGAGTGAGGCCGGTCCAAGGTAGCTGAAGTCGGTATGGGTTGCCGCGATGTATTTCGTCGCGCCGAACAAGAAGAACGCCGGCGAGACGGCGCGCTCGGTGACGGTGAAGGATGCGCTCGGCGTTGTTCCGTTCTTCAGTATGACGTCGACAGGTCCCGTCGTGGAATCGAGTGAAGTGAGTATGTTCACCTGAGTGGGGCTGACGTAATAGATGTAAGCCGCGTGGCCGTTGACTGTGGCGGAGACGCCACCCAGAGTGGTGGGCATCTTGCCTTGCGCGAATTCGGGAGCATTGCTCCACACCAGACCAGCGGCAGTGCCGGAAGGCGCGAGACCCTGGCCCTTGATTTCGAGCCAGGTATTGGGGGCGATCTCGCTGCCGTCGCCGCTGGCGACACTGACGGAGGTGATGAATAGTTTGCCGACCGTTCCTGGAGATCCGATTTCATTGGCGTCGTTGACCGCGGCCATGGCGCCATTCAGGCCGGCGACGCCGAGTTCCAGGATTTCCGTGTTGTTCAACCCCTCGGCGTTCTCGAAGGTTTGGAGTGTGTTAACTCCCGGCGAAATGGGGAACGTCACGCTGGATTCGAGCACACCGGCGCTGTTGAAGAGGTTGACGCCATCGCCGCTGGTGCTGAGGCCGACGCCCGAGCCTGAATAAGTGCCGATCTGCAAACCGGCAGGCGGACTGGCGCCGAACCACAGAGTCTTGAAGGCGGGAACAATGGTGGCCGGCGCATCGCTTTCAATGAAGATCACGGACTCGCCGGGCGCGATGTTGGTGATGCCGTTCAAAGCCACCGCGCTACTGAAGGACTTGGAGCTGTCGTCCATCTTCCAGCCGGTGATGTCGACCGCGTGGGCGCTGGTGTTGGTTACCTCGAACCAGTCGGCGCCGAGGGGACCGCCGCTTGACCAGGGGGCGACTTCGGTGATGGCCAGGTTGCCGACGGATCCTGGAGATCCGATCTCATTCGCGTCGTTCTTGGCGATGAACCCTCCATGGACGCCGTCGGCGCTCAGTTGCAAGATGGTGACGCTGCTCAATCCGGCGGCGTTGTCGAAGGTCGCGAAAGACGGGCCTGCGGGCGAGGCGCCGAAGGTGACGCTGGCTTGGAGCACTCCGGCGCCGTTGAAGAGGTTTACGGCATCGCCATTGCCGCTCAAGCCGACGCCAGAACCTGAATAAGTGCCGATCTGCAAACCGGGAGGCGGATTGGCGCCGAACCACAGAGTCTTGAAGGCGGGAACGACCGTGGCCGGCGCATCGCTTTCGATGAAGATGACCGACTCGCCGGCAGCGATGCTGGTGATGCCGTTCAAAGCCACCGCGACACCAAATGAGTTGGAATTGTCGTCCATCTTCCATCCTGTGATGTCCACGGCGTGCGCGCTCGTGTTGGTTACTTCGAACCAATCGGCGCCGACGGAACTGTTGCTGCTCGACCAGGGGGCGACCTCGGTGATGGCCAGGTTGCCGACGCTTCCCGGAGATCCGATCTCATTCGCATCGTTCGCCGCAACCATGGCGTTATGAACGCCCGCGGCGCTCAGTTGCGAGATGGCGGTGTTGTTCAATCCGTCGGGGTTCTCGAAGGTCGGGAACGACGGGCCTGCCGGCGAAGCGCCGAAAGTGACGCTGGCTTGCAAGCACGCCGGCGCTGTTGAAGAGGTTGACGGCATCGCCGCCGGTGCTGAGGCCGACGCCCGAGCCGGTATAGGTGCCGATCTGCAAGCCGGCAGGCGGATTGGCGCCGAACCACAGAGTCTTGAAGGCGGGAACGACAGTGGCCGGCGCATCGCTTTCGATGAAGATCACCGACTCGCCGGGCGCGATGCTGGTGATGCCGTTCAACGCCACTGCGGCAGCGAAGGACTTGGAATTGTCGTCCATCTTCCATCCCGCGATGTTCACGGCGGTAGCGCCGGTGTTGGTTACCTCGAACCAGTCGGCGCGCGAGGGGACTGTTGCCGCTCGACCACGGCGCCACTTCGGTGATGACGACGCTTCCCGCCGCTAAAGCCGGGAGGATGGTGAGGGTGTAGGCGACGGTCGCATCCGGAGTGCTTCCCACCGTCGGATCGTCAACATTGACGGTGACGCTGTAGCTGGGCTTGGTGGCGGAGTTCAGAACGGTTCCCGCTTTCAGATACAAGGCCGAGCCCGTAATCTCGAAGGAGCCGGCGTCGGTCCCAGTCAGCGACAGATTGTTGGTTCCCAGTCCATCGTCGGTGATGGCAATGTCGGCCACTTTGATCGCGCTGGCCGTAGACGTGTCTTGCGTGAGCGAAGGAACGGTATTGCTTCAAGACCACAGCGGTTGGGGCCTGGTTGGCAAGGTCGTTGTCGGCAATGGTGATGGTGGCTGTGTCGGGCGCCCCCACGTCGTAACTGCCGGTGTCGCCCAAAGTCAACTTACCGTTTCAGGTCCTTCGGCAAGCGAGTCGTCGACCGGAGTGATGGTGATATCCAGGAAAGACTGCCCGGATGGAATGATTGCCACGCCGGTTAAGGCGGGCGTGTAATCCGTGCTGGTGGCCTGTCCGGCGCCCGTGGCAATGGCGAAGTTGACGGTCAGCGGATTGACGGTGCTGCCGCTGCGAGTGATTCGGAACGTGCCGGGATCGCTGCCGCTCTCGGCCGCATCTGGATCGGTGGCAATGATTGTGACCGATGGTGGAGAGGCGGGTCCAATTAATCCGGGCGATCCAATCTCATTCACGTCGCCGGACGCAACAAAGGCCCCGTTGACGCCTAGAGCGCTCAGCAGCGAAATGGTGGTCTTGTTCAATCCGCCGGAGTTGTCGAACGTCGGGAACGACGGGCCGGCAGGCGAAACGCCGAAGGTGACGCTGGCCTGCAGCACGCCGACGTTGTTGAACAGGTTGACGGTATCGCCGCCGGTGCTCAAGCCGACGCCCGAGCCGGAATAGGTGCCGATCTGCAAACGGGCGGGCGGATTGGCGCCGAACCACAGAGTCTTGAAGGCCGGAACGACGGTGGCCGGCGTATCGCTTTCGATGAAGATTACGGACTCGCCGGCAGCGATGCTGGTGATGCCGTTCAAATCCACCGCCACACCGAAGGAGTTGGAATTGTCGTCCATCTTCCATCCGGTGATGTCCACGGCCGCGCTTCCGATATTGGTCACCTCGAACCAGTCGGCGCCGAGCGGGCTGTTGCCGCTGGACCAGGGAGCCACCTCGGAGATGAAGACGGAAGATGCTCCGCTCGCGGCGGCGGTAACCGGCAAATGGAAGTCGACGCTGGCATCCGGACTGCTCCCCACTGCCGGATCGTCCACGTTGACGGTGACACTGTAACTGGGCTTGGTGACGGAATTCAGGACCGTTCCGGCCTTAAGGAACAAGCGCGGTGCCAATGATCTGGAAGGAGCCGGCATCGGCGCCGCTTACGGTCAGGTTGTTGTTTCCCAGGCCATCGTCGGTGACCACGATATCCGCCATTTTCACCGGAGACGCAGTGCTGGCGTTCTGCGGGATCGAAGTGACCGCATTGTTGAGCGTGACAGCGGTGGGGGGCAGATTCGCAGCCGAAGCTGTGTTCGTAAACCCAGAGCTGCGGATGATCGGCGTCACCGCCGCCATTTTCGTTGACGACATAGAGGACGCCATCGCGATCCATGGTGATGCCTTCCATGGTCATGTCCGGCACGCTCAAGGGGCTGCCTGGATCGGCGACGATCGTCAGCTTACTGAAGACTTTGCCGGCGCGATCGATGTTGATGATCTGGCCGGATTCCTGGCTGATGATCAGTAAGTGGCTGGAATCGGGCTGCCCGTTCGAGGTCCGGCAGATTCGACAAGCGCGAATACGTCCGAAAAGTCCGCAAGGTTGGCCAAAGCCGGAGCGAAAAGGTCGACCGACTCATCTGTCGCGGCCGAGCCGTTGGTCGCCGTGCCTGCATCGAAGTCAATGTTCGTTTGGAAAATGGATTCAGGGTCTTTCTCTTTGACGAAGATGAATCCTGCCGGTCATCGGGTCGTAGGAGACGCCTTCGAGGCCGATGTTTCCGATCGTCGTGCCGAGCTTTACCGTTTTTACGTCGGCCCGGTGAAGCACGCCGCCTGCGACATAAGTAAACAGGTTCGCCTGGCGATAGCGTTCCTCAATGATGACGAATTTGCCGCCGCCGATGTAGGCGATGCCTTCGGTGTCATAGAACTCTGTGCCCTGGGGCTGGCGCCGGGGGCCAACGTCATGGAGCTGAGCAAGGCCCCGGTCTTGCTTACTTCCACCACCGACGTGCCGCCATCGCCGACGACAAACAACGTGTTGGTGTCCCAGTTATAGGTCACCCCGGAGGCTTCCTGAGCCAGCAAGCTGTTGGCGGGCGGAACGGTCCGCTTCGGCTCGGGAAGGTCAAAGCGGCCAACCCGGACATATGTGGACAGATCCACCTGCGTGATGGACGCAGCTGTTACCAGGGGAGTAAGACAAAAGCCCGTCAAAGCGATTGCAGAGCAGGCGAATAGCGGTGGGGCGAAACGGCGGCAACGAACGCGACATGGATCTCCTTGTCTTCTTCTTCCTGAAGTAACCTAACGCGCGTTGGCGCTGCGCGTATTGATAGGGGGATAATTACAAGCGATTTGACGACTGCCGATCCAGTGCGACTGAGGCTTGCTCATCGCCTCTGATAATCAGCGAAACTGTGAGATTGCAGATGACGCATCCGATACCTTCGGCACCCAAACTGGAAGTATCTCTGATCTGCGTGAGATCGGTGTTGCGTTTGAGTGAATATTCGGTTACTGAGCCGGTTGGCACGCGAGTGATTCCGTGCTTACGCCTGGACGGCGTCGCCGGGCGGATCGTACCAGGCCACCTGCGCACCTGCTTCGTTGTAGCACCACCGAGCGGGAGCGTCGCGGACATCGACATGCAAGTAGTTCTGGCGATCGGCCCGTCCGATGCCGTGGATCGACTTTACCTGCCGCGCATAGCTAAACAGGTCCGTCGCCGTCATGCCGCTCACTCGTATGTCGGCGGCCTTGCCGAGCAGGTGCTGTGACTGGGTGGCGGCGTTATTCAGCTCCGCGTTCGCTACGGGACATCGGTAAGCGCTGTTGACGAGGATGGGCGTGTCCTGCTTCCTGGCAGCGGAGATCACGGCGCGCAAGCTTTCCAAAGCGTCCACCAGTTCCTGAGTACACTGATTGCACTCGGCTGCCGGGAGACCGGCTTGCAGGCAGTGATGGCAAGCCAGCTCACGATCTGAAAAATGTTCCGATTTAGCACCCATGGTTTCGAAGCTCCCCTTCGTCGACTCGCGATGAGATTATATCCCGAGCCCGGGCGTTCGACGGACCTTCTCGCTTAGAACAGTGCCGCCGCTGCCACACTCCCGGTCAGTGGGTGTGCGTCCTGCTATGCTTGTCGGTTTGGAGACAAGGGACAAAATGGACATCCGGGTTGAGACGAAGCCGATTCAGGAAGTAGAGTGCGACGCGATGGTGGTGGTGGGATTTGAAGGGCAAGCCCCCCAGGGCCCTGCGGCGGAGCAGATCAAAGACCTGTACGAAAGCGGTGAATTTACCGGCAAATCACTCGAAATTTCCGTGCTTCATCGCCCGGCCGGCCTGAAAGCCAAGCGGCTGGTGGTGGCGGGCGGGGGCAAGCGGGATCGTTTCGACTCCGCCGAGTTGCGCAAGCTCATCCGGCGCCGTGCTTCGCTCGCTCAAGACCGAAAGGCGTCCATAGCCTCGCGCTGGCGCTCGATGAGCGCGTTCCGCGCGCCGGAGTTCGCCGCCGCCGCGGTGGAAGGCGCGATCCTGGCCGATCTTGAAGCCGACCGCTACAAAACCGATCCCAAGAAAAACGAAAAGCACGTCGATTGGTTCGCCGTACTGGGCGCCTCGCAAGCTGCCGTGGATCGCGGCCGCGTGATCGCCGAGTCGCAAAACTTCACCCGGACGCTGGCCAACGAACCGTCCAATGTTTTGACGCCGATGAAACTCGCCGAGCGGTCGCGCGAGATGGCCGTCGAGCAGGGCCTGGAATGCGAAATTCTGGATCAGGACCGCATGCGGCAGCTCGGCATGGGCGCGCTGCTGGGAGTCGCGCAGGGCAGCGCCGAACCTCCCGCGCTGATCATCCTGCGATACAAGCCCGCCAAGGCGGCGACGCAGGATCACCTGGGCCTGGTTGGCAAAGGCGTGACCTTCGACACCGGCGGCATCTCGATCAAGCCGGCCGAGGGCATGGAGAAGATGCGCTACGACATGGCGGGCGGCGCGGCGGTGCTGGGGGCCATGCGCGCCATCGCGCAGCTCAAGCCGTCGATCCGCGTCACGGCGTTCATTCCGGCCGTGGAGAACATGCCGGGCAGCCGCGCGCAGCGGCCGGGCGACATCGTCACCACGCTCGCCGGCAAGACCGTGGAAGTTCTGAACACCGACGCCGAAGGCCGCTTGATTCTGATCGATACTCTGACCTACGCGCAGCGGCTCGGCTGCACGCACCTGGTGGATGCCGCCACGCTCACCGGCGCCATCGTGGTCGCGCTCGGCGCGGTGAACACCGGCGCGTTCGCGAACAACGACGCGTTCGCCGGGCAAGCTGCTGGCCGCCGCCAAGACCGAAGGCGAAAAGATGTGGCGCATGCCGATCGACGAGGAATACAAAGAAGCGCTCAAGACTCCGTTCGCCGATCTGCAGAACATCGGCGGCCGGCCGGCTGGATCGGTGACGGCGGCGATGTTCCTGCGCGATTTCGTCGGCGACACGCCCTGGGTGCACCTGGACATCGCCGGCACGGCCTGGCTCGACGACGCCAAGCCGTATATGGCGAAGGGCGCCACCGGCATCGGCGTGCGGACGTTCGTGCAATTGGCCGAAAGCTGGTGGCGCCCCATTTCGATACGGCGCGCTATTTGGCGTTCGGCAGTGCGGGCCGCAGGTCCACGCCGGTGACGCGGATCCTTGACGCCGTCGAGGGAATCTCTACCCGGCCTGCGGACCGGATCGGCCGCGTCTTCGAGAGCTCTGCAAGACCGCTTCGCCGCGGAAAGGCGCGATCACCGCGTCGCAACTGCATGGCAAGCCGTGGCCGGCGGACTATGCCAGGTAAGCTGCCCAGCACTTAGTGGCACCGCCCGTTTACAGCCCATGCAAGGCAGGAACCTGGTGGCATGAGTAGCGCCTGGGAAAGAACGACGGCGCTCAATCGATGGATTGAACGCCGCCAAGTCTATCGGGTGTGGTTTCTTGTAACGCTTGGTACTCTCGTATCGTTGCGCCGGCGTGTAGCGATTCAGCTCCGCGTACAGCGCGTTGGTTCCGGCAGGCCGCTTCACGTTGCCTGTCAAGAGCGCCCGTTGGCTCATATGGCGGCCGTAGAGTTCACGGTTGGCGTCCCGATCGGGCCGCAACGTCGCGCCACTCAGCGAAACGCCGGCAAACACGCCTCGAGAGCGCGAGTACGACAGAATCTCGGCGTGCAGTTGCGCATCGGTCATCGCCGAAGTCGACCGTCCCACCGGTCCGGCCATGGCTTCCGCGTTGCGCGCCGATGGTGAACTTGTCTTGCAGAAGTTTGTTCATTCCATCCCGGCTCTTGACGATGAAGACCAGGTCGGTCTCGCCGGCGCCGATCTGAAGTCCGATGGAGCCGCCTTCGATCGCGGATCATCGCGGGAGCGCTCCACTTGCCGTTGGCTTCGCGGCAGACCACCGTTCCTCTACCGTACTTGGCGCCGACGATGAATCCCGCCTTTTTCAGGCCAGGGACGATGCCGATGCACTGCGCCTTGTCGAGAAGATCCTGCGGGACCGCCGTTGTCCGGCGCCCGCAGGATGTCGGACAGTACCTCGCCGGATTTTTGGACGCGTTCCAGTGCGTCGTTGTCGTTTTCTCTAGCTAGTGCCGGGGCCACGGACGTCGCAGCCGCCAGCAGAACAATTGCAATATACTGCATATCGAAACTCCTTTGAAATTGGTTCATAGGTTCAGTTGCCCGAGGAGCAGCAGGACGATGAAGACCACGAGAATCACCCCAACGATGCCGCTCGGATAGTATCCCCATCCCCGGCTGTATGGCCAGCTCGGAGCCGCCCCGACCAACAGGATCACGAGAAGAATCAGAAGTAACAACATAGTCCTCCTTCGTTACTCACTTTCGGCCCGTTTGGCCAAGCTGCTAGTTGCAGTTCTCCATCCAAACGCCGGATGCGAGGGCAACTTGTTCAAGCCATGCACAGTTAGCCGGGAAAGAAAGGTCGACGGTACGGAGTAAGTGGAAGTTTTTGCGAGGATACCGAGAAGTTAGAAGCGGGCGATGCGAGAAGTTACTTGCGCGCGGCGTCGATTTGCACCAGCTCGTCTTCGGGCGCCGATTTTTTGGGCGGCGTTAGCAACGCGCGCGGGAGTTTCGAAAAATAAACCAGGCGCTCGACGCGCGGCAGCCAGCGCCGCACCGTACGGCCGTGCAGCAGCAGGCTTCCCACCACCAGCAACGGGTGCGGGATGGTGGTGCAACAGCGCGCGCACATGTCGATCTCGTTGGCGCGTCCCGCGACGTGCAGCCTGCGCAGGCGCTGCATTTCTTCGGAATTCCAGATTTCAGCGAGCGGCTGGGAGCCGATGTTGCCGACCGGCGCGCCGTCCAGCATGTAGCTTTGGCAGCATGGATACACATCGCCGTTGTGCTTGACGTAGGCTGCGCCGCGCCACAGATAGTGGCACGGATGCTTCCAGTCCTGCGGGGCGTGGCGCGCTTCGGGCTGCAGCACGTTGGTCTCGTCTTCCTTGATACGAATCTGGTCGACGCCTGGGACGGCCGACCAGAAACGCACGAAGTCGTCCACCTCGCCGGCGTTGCGCTCCATGCGTACCATCTGCATTACGACTTGCATCTTGGAGCCGCGCTCGTGCTTCATGCGGGCAAAGCGCACGAAGTTATCGCGCACCTTTTCGAAATTCGCACCCTTGCGGTAATACTCGTAGGATTCCTTGGTGGCGCCGTCGAAACTGAGCGTCAGGTGCTCGAGCGGCGTATCGAGCAGCCGCGCGCAAGTCTTCTCGTCGAAGAAAGTCCCGTTGGTCGAAAGCAGGGTCGAGATGTTGTGGCGCGCGCAGTATTCGATGCGGTCGAAAATCTTGCGATCCATGAACGGCTCGCCCAGGCCGATCAGCATCATGTGCTCGGCGCTCGCGCCCGACTCGGCCACCAGCCGCGCGAAGATCTCCTCCGTCATGTCCTCCTTGGGTTGCTTGTGCGTTTCGCGGGGACACATCGGGCAGTAGAGATTGCACTTGGCGGTGGTCTCGACGATGTACTCCACCGGCAGCGCATTTACCGTGGTCTTGTGCCGCAGGTAGCCCCACAGCAATTTGGCCCGATTCAAGGCGCGCATGACAGCAGATCTTATTGTAGCGGTGCGTGGAACCAGTCATCATAGGAAGTGCGCGATGCACATCACTATCACTGGCGCCACCGGTTTTCTTGGATCCCATGTGGTCCAAAAGCTGCTCGACGCCGGACATGACATTCATGTCCTCGGACGAAAGCGGACCGCCGAGCTTCCGGTATCCGCCGCGTTTTCGGACTGGAACGCGTTGACTGAACCGCCGCCCGAAAGCCTCGCCGGCGCCGACGCCGTGATCCACCTGGCTGGCGAGCCGGTAGCGCAGCGTTGGACCAAGGACGCCATGCTGCGGATACGCAACAGCCGCGTCGAGGGAACGCGACATTTGATCAACGGGCTGTCGAAACTCGAGCGCCGGCCCGAAGTCCTGATGTGCGCGTCGGCGATCGGAATTTACGGCTCGCGCGGCGACGAGGTGTTGACAGAAGCTTCGCGCGCCGGTGGCCACGATTTTCTGTCGCGCGTGGTCATCGAATGGGAGGATACCGCCAAACTCGCTGAAGCGCTCGGCATTCGCGTGGTTCGGCTCCGGTTCTCGGTCGTGCTCGGCCACGGCGGAGCGCTAGCGAAAATGCTTCCGCCGTTCCGGCTAGGCGTTGGGGGACGCATCGGCAGCGGGCGCCAGTGGATGTCGTGGATTCACATCGACGACGCCGCCAACCTGGTGCTGTTCGCCATGCAGAACGCCACGGTGTCGGGTCCCATCAACGCCACCGCACCGAATCCGGTCACCAACGCAGAGTTCACGCGTGAACTTGCCGCAGTGCTGCATCGGCCCGCCGTGTTCCCGGTGCCGCTCTTTGCGCTCAAGATCTTGTTCGGCGAGATGTCCGATGTCGTCGTCGCCAGCCAACGCGTCATCCCAGAAGCCGCCGAGCGCGCGGGTTTTCATTTCGAGTACCCCGAACTCGCCCCCGCTTTGGCCAATGTGCTGGCGCGGAACAGGTGAGGCACAATAGTAGGTATATGAGGTACGTGCTCTTCCTGGTGGCCGCCGCAGGACTCGCCGCCGCCGCGGATATGAGCCTCACGGTCGAAAAACTGAAGGCGTTCATCGCTTCGACCATCCAGCTCAAGCAACCCGACGCGCAAGTGGCCCAGTATCTGCGGCACGTCAAGCTGACTGAAAAACTGGACGATCGCACCGTCGAGGAACTGCAAAGCGAAGGCGCGGGACTCAAGACCGTAGCGGCATTGCGCGAACTAGTGGAAGCGTCCGCCAAGCTTCCGGAGCCAACCCCGCCCGCTCCCAAACCCGTCTATGTCCCGAAGCCGCCGCCGAGTTCCGTCGAGCAAGCCAAGATCGTCGACGAGGCGCGCGAGTACGTGATGAACTACACCAAGGGCCTGCCGAATTTCATTTGCGTGCAGGTGACGCGGCGCTACGTCGATGCCAGCGGGACCGGCACGCAGTGGTCGCATCGCGACACCATCACTTCGAAGTTAAGCTACGACGGGCAGAAAGAAGATTACCAGGTGGCGCTGGTGAACAATCTTCCGGTCACGAACATGACGATGGAGCAGCTCGGCGGAACCACGTCGGCAGGCGAGTTCGGGACCATGATGAAGGAGATCTTCGAACCAGAGAGTCATGCCACCTTTAGCTGGGATCATTGGGCCACGCTGCGCGGCCGCCTGACGTACGTGTTCGCCTATGACATCGAGCAGCAGTACTCGAAATATCACATCGAAGACAAGGACACAAAGCGCGACATTGTCCCGGCCTATCGGGGGCTGGTTTACGTCGATCGCGACACGACCATGGTGACCAAGGTCACGCTGAACCCTTACAATCTCCCGGCCGATTTTCCGATCCGCAATGTGCACGCTGCGCTCGATTATGACCTGGCCAAGATCAGCGACGGCCAGTACATGCTTCCACTGAAGGCCGAGTTGACTTCGCGCGTGGACCGCTACGCCACCAAGAACGACATCGAGTTTCGGCTCTATCGCAAGTTTGAAACGGGCAGCACGATCAAGTTCGACACGCCCGACGCGTTGCCGGACGATGCGACCAAAGACAAGCCGGTCGAAGATAAAGTCAAGAAGCCGTAGACGCGAACTCGACCGCGGCGCGAATCAGCTCGTTGCTTTTCATCTGATCACCGCGCAGCACGTGCGCTCCCGAGGGGCTCCAGCGCTGCAGCATTCGCTCGCCGGCGAATCCGGCGAATACGATGATCGAGGGAATCCCGCAGGCCGACGCGACGTGCCCGCCGGCCGAGTCGTAGCCCACGTACAAACGGCTGCGCGCGATGTGTTCGGCGAATCCGGCGAACGAGCCGTCCCACATCTCGATACCGCTCCCCGCGCGCGCAACGGCGCGCTCCACTCGCCCGGCTTCTTCGCCGCCGGCGCCCTTGTCGACCAAAACAGGCCGCGGGAGTTTCGGGAGCAGCTCTTCTTCGAACGGATCGGCGATGCGTTTGTCGGGATTTTCGCCGACCCCGAAGCTCACCGTGGTCGCGAAGCGCGCGGCGTCGAGCCCGGTTGCGATGAATGGCCGCGCGTTGCCGACGCCGAACGTCTCCGCCGCCCATCGGCTGGCCAGCGCGGAAAGCGGGGCCTCGGTTTCGGCGCCATACGACCGGCTTTCAAAAAAGTAGTAATCGCCTTCCGCGCAGATGGGCAGCAGGCCGAGCTGCGTCAAACGCGAGTCGGGATCGATCACGATGCTGGAGGGTTTCGAAACCGCGTCGCGCAGTTCGTGCCAGATCGATAGGCGGTCGTCGAGCATTCCGCTGCGGCCGTAGGCGATCTCGAGATGGCTCAATCGCGGATCGGCCTGAAACAGTTCCCAGTTTTTGCGCGGCCCGACGAACCAGATCCGGGCCGACGGGAAGCGCTGTTTAGCGGCGCCCAGGATGACGCTTGTGATCGCGATGTCGGCGCCCAGCGTCACGCGCGAAAGCACGAAGACGTCGCGGATTGTCGACGGATCGCTCTCGCATACCCGAGGCTGCCGAACGCGTTCGTAGCGAGCGGCAATGTGCTCGGCATGCAGATCGGGAATGCGCCGCGCGATTACCTCTGAGAAAAGCTCCGCGTAGACCGTCGACAATCGCGGCTCAAACAAGTCGCCCAGACGCTCCACCACGATGCGGAACAACTCGCGATCGCCCCCGCACTCCAGTAGCTCGGTGAGCACGCGATCGGGCCAAGGCCTCGCCGCCAGGCAATCGCCGAGCAGTTCGCGCGCCAGCCGCTCAGCGGAGGTATTTTCCAACCAGCAGCTCCAGCTTCTTGCGCGTGCCTTCGGGAACCGTCTTGGGATCAGTGATCAGCGCATGCGCCAGCGCCGATCCACACTTGCACTCGCGCGCCACGGGCATCGCCGCCACCGACGCCGTCACAACCTTCGCTGCGTTCTCGGCGTTGTGCTGCAGGTTGGCGAGAATGTCAGTCACCGTAACGGCGTCGTGCTCCTCGTGCCAGCAATCGTAGTCGGTCACCATCGCGACGGTGACGTAACAGATCTCGGCTTCGCGCGCCAGCTTGGCCTCCTGCAGGTTGGTCATACCGATCACGTCCATGCCCCAGCTTCGATAGACGTTCGATTCCGCCTTGGTCGAGAACGCCGGCCCTTCCATGCACAGGTAGGTTCCACCTCGGTACACGTCGACCCCGCTGTGTTCGCAGGCCTGCCCCACAACTTGCGAAAGCTGCGGACACACCGGATCGGCAAAGCTGATGTGCGCGACCAGGCCTTCGCCGAAGAATGTCGAGACGCGGCCGCGCGTGCGGTCGAAAAACTGATCAGGAATCACGAAGCGAAGCGGGGCGTGTTCTTCTTTCAGCGATCCGACCGCGCTCAGCGAAATGATCCGCTCGACGCCCAGCGATTTGAAGCCGTAGATGTTCGCGCGGAAGTTCAGCTCCGACGGCGAAATGCGATGCCCGCGCCCGTGCCGGCTCAGGAACGCGACCTCCTTGCCCGCCAGCCGCCCGACGATGTACTCGTCCGACGGCCGGCCCCACGGGCTGTCGAGCAACACTTCCTCCTGCGCTTCAAAACCCGGCATCGAATACAATCCGCTGCCGCCGATAATGCCGATGGTTGGTTTCATGCCTGGATGGTTGGATTCATTCCTGTATCAGTTCGAGCAGCACGCCGCCGGTGGACGCGGGATGGACGAAAACGTAAAGATGCCCGCCCGCGCCGGGCCGCGGATCGTTCAGCAGTCGCGCGCCGCTCTCTTTCAGCCGCTTCGCTGTCGCGACGAGATCCGGAACCTTGACCGCGACGTGATGCAATCCTTCGCCGCGCTTCTCGATGAACTTCGCGATCACCGAATCGGGCTCGGTCGCCTCCAGCAGTTCGATGCGCGGACCGCCGGCCGGCAGCATCGCGACCTTCACCTTCTCCTGCTCCACCGTCTCGCGCAGGCCGACGCCGAACCCGAGCTGCTTCTCATAAAACTCCAGCGCGCTGTCGAGCGATCGCACCGCGATGCCCAGGTGATCAATGCTGAAATTCGTTCGAGCCAGCCATCGATGATCGTGTACGGATCCTTCCGCCGCGCGGCCACTTCTTCGGCCGCAGCCTGAAAATTCAAATCCGAAAAGCGCTCCAGCATGCGCTCCCGCAGCATCTCGTGCAGCCGCTGATTCCAGTTCGCCACGGCGCGATCCTTGCCGTCGCCGCGCGCAAGAAACGATCGTACCGCGGCCAGCGTCTCGCTCGATTCCCTGCCCTTCGGTGGCCACCGTTCGCACCACCGGCGGAACCCAGCCGTCCTTGCGAGTCGACAGACTCTGGATCGCTTTGATCTCGCGTTCCAGCCGGTCCGCGCCCGCCTGATCGGACTTGTTGATGACGAAAACGTCGGCGATCTCCATGATACCGGCTTTGATCGCCTGCACATCGTCGCCCATGCCGGGACACCAGCACCACGACGGTGGCATCGGCGAGCCTCGCGATCTCCACTTCATCCTGGCCGACGCCGACGGTCTCCACCAGCACGACGTCCTTGCCCGCGGCATCCAGCAGCACGGTCATGTCGGTGGTGGCCGCCGCGAGCCCACCCAGCCATCCGCGCGTCGCCATTGAGCGAATGAACACGCCTGCGTCGGCATGATGGCTCGAGCATGCGGATGCGATCGCCCAGAATCGCGCCGCCGGTGTACGGGCTGGTGGGATCGACGGCGATCACGCCAACCTGTTTGCCTTCGCGCCGCAGTTCGTGGATCAGGCTGATCGACCAGCGTGCTCTTGCCCGCGCCCGGCGATGCCGGTGATGCCGATGACCGCGGCGCGTCCGGTGTGCGGAAACAGTTCCTTGAGCAGTGCGTCGGCGGCGGCTTGCGGTTCTCGACTGCGGTGGCAGCGCGGGCGAGCGCGCGCGGATTGCCGGCGAGAATTTCCTCGGACCAGGCCGCCATCAGCTCTTCAGCAATTGCCGCGCGATCACCAGGCGCTGGATCTCGCTGGTCCCTTCCCCGATGGTGCACAGCTTCGCGTCGCGATAAAATTTCTCGACCGGATAATCCTTGATGAATCCGTAGCCGCCGTGGATCTGCACCGCTTCGTTGGCGACGCGCACCGCGACCTCGGAAGCGAACAGCTTCGCCATGGCCGATTCCTTGGTGACGCGCTCGCCCTGGTCCTTCATCCACGCCGAGCGATAGGTGAGCAGGCGCGCCGCGTCGATCTCGGTGGCCATGTCGGCCAGCTTGTTCTGGATGGCCTGAAACTCCGAGATCGGCCGGCCGAATTGCTTGCGCTGCTTGGAATACTTGAGAGCCGCGTCGTAGGCGCCCTGCGCGGTGCCGACCGAAAGCGCCGCGATCGAAATGCGGCCGCCGTCCAGAACTCGCAGGCTGTCGACAAATCCTTCGCCCTGCTTGCCGAGCACTTGCGATTCCGGCAGCCGGCAATCGGTGAACAGCACTTCGCCGGTCGCGCTGGCGCGCATGCCCATCTTGTTTTCTTTCTTGCCGACCTGATAGCCGGGGATGCCGCGCTCGAGAATGAACGCCGAAATGCCGTGGTGCGACGCGGCGCGATTAGTGACGGCCATCGCGACGCAGACGTCGGCGTACTGAGCATTGGTGGTGAATGTTTTCCCGCCGTTCAGCACCCAGCACGGCGCCGTCCTTCACAGCGCGCGTGCGCGTTCCAGCGGCGTCGGATCCCGCTTCCGGCTCGGTCAGCGACCAGCATCCGATCCACTCCCCGGTCGCCAGCTTCGGGATGTACCTCCGCCTCTGCTCATCGCTGCCGGCAAGAAAAATGTGATTGGTGCAGAGCGAATTGTGCGCGGCCACGATCAGCCCGACCGAGGGATCGACGCGAGAGAGTTCCTCGATGATGATCGCGTAGTCGATGTAGCCGAGCCCGCCGCCACCGAGGTCTTCCGGAAAGATCGACCCTAGAAATCCAAGCTCGCCCGCCTTCTTGACCGCTTCCAGCGGGAAAATTTGATCCTCGTCCCACTCGAGGACGTGCGGCCCGATTTCGGCTTCGGCGAAATCACGGACGGTTTTGCGAAGCTGGATCTGCTCCGGCGTGTGTTCGAATTCCATGAAGGCTAACTACTATGTTGACACGGGCGCTTTTGAAACGGAGGGCGCGCCTCAGCGGCTCAAGTCGATCCCCAACTTCTTCAACTCCTCGGCATAATACCGGCGGTGCAGCAGATCCCACTCCTCGGTGCCCTCGGCGATTTCCTTCTTCTGCGACCGGATCTTGGTGCGCGCGGCTCGATCCACCTTCTCTTCCACTGCCAGAAGTTCGGTCATCGACCGCACGATCTCCAGCCGCACGTCGTTGGGATCCTTCTTCAGCCGGAACTCGCGCGCCTTGCGGAATCCCGCCACTAACTTGTGGGAAATGTCGTTGATCTTGTCGCGCGACAGCTTCATGTTGTCGCCCGTGTCGCGCCCTGAGGCGCGGATCACCTTACGCTGCGAAATCAGCGTGTTCTTGATGCGCCGGAACATCTCCTGGTAGCTGACGCCCTCGCGCCGCATGTAATCGCTGTACTGGCTCAGCAACTCGCGCACTTCGTCGTTCAGGCGATCTTCCACCTGCAGCTCGTCTTGAATGACGTGGCTGATCAGTTCGGTGGCAGTATTGGGGTCGCTGGTTTCGATGATCTGCGGGGTCATCCGCGACACGAGTTGCCTGGACAGGTACGCTATGAATTCTCGGCTCAGCAGCATGCTTGAAATTGAGAGATCGATTGGGACAAGACGGCTGCTCTCAATTCTCGCACATTCAATTGGGCCGTTCGCCCTGATGATGTTCGAGAAAGTCCCGGTCGATCGGTTTGCGCCCGCGAAATCCCTCGTGAACGCCGTGCCAGAACTGGATTCCGGATTCACCCAGCTTCCAGCACAGATAAACTTCTTCCCCGCGAAACAGGGTTGGGAAATCGATCAGACCGATGTCCAGATCCTTAACTAGGACGCCGTATTCCTGGATCTTTTCGAGCGTCTCCTTGAGATGCAGCACGCTCGATTCGCGCCGATTCTTGTGTTCCAGCATTTGCGCGCGATCCACCAGCACGCCGCCCTGGATCATGACGTGGCGCTGGAAACCCTGCCAAGCCTCCTCCGCTTCCTGATACTCGGACTTCAGCGCCAGGGCATCGCGCATGGCCGACTCGACTTGGGGAAGCAGCTCAACGGCTTCCTGGAATGTGAAGAATCGCGGCACGAAGTTCAGACGCCGGACACCTGCACCGCCAGCGAGCGGCTGCGCGGTCCGTCGAATTCGGCGAAGATGATGCTCTGCCAAGTGCCCAGCAGCACGCTGGCATTGCGCACCTGCAGGCACAGTGTTTGTCCCATCAGCATGCCGCGCAGATGCGAATCGGCGTTCTTCCGTTCGCAATCGGAGTGCTCCGGATCGTTGTGGCGGTAATAACTTTCGCGCACCACGATCTGTTCCAGGAAATTCCTTACGTCGTGCAGCAGCGCTTCCTGCCATTCGTTGAGGAACACCGCCGAGGTGGTGTGCAGCGACTGCAGATGGACCAGGCCGTCGCGAATCCCGCTCTTGCGGACGATCTCGTTGATCCGTTCGGTGATGTTCAGCAACTGCGTCCGGTCGCTGGTGATCCAGTCGAGGATGCGATTAAAGACCTTGTACCCGCCTGGCGAACCCGCTTCCGCGTCTCCGGCCACCGGCTGAATCTTAGATGTACTCATTCGAGACTTCCTTCGTTCATCATAGCGCGGTATCGCGCCGCCCCACCTGCGCCGCGGCGTTGTAAGGTGGAGCTTGGCGACGATGAAGCTGGTCGAAAAGCCGCATGCGCTCGTGCCGCAGGCGCTCCAACCTGCCGCACGCAGGATTTACCATGGCCTGTTCCGATTCCAACTCCGCCTGCGCTGCTGGCTGGGCGATCGCTCGGGACCTGTCGACGATCACGGCCTGCCGCTGCCCCCCGCGCTGCTCCGTTACAGGGTCAGCGAACTGCTCGACCGCGATTCATTTCTGAACATCGGCCAGGGTTGCTCGCAGCTCATCGAACAACGCGTGCAATC
The DNA here is from genome assembly GCA_963792065.1 of Terriglobia bacterium. GTDB lineage: Bacteria > Acidobacteriota > Terriglobia > Bryobacterales > Bryobacteraceae > Palsa-89. The sequence goes on along the minus strand of CAWBUU010000001.1, from coordinate 1,073,236 downwards.
GATGGGAGTCGACCTGGCCGACGCCACGCGCGTTCTCGATTTCGGCTGCGGGTGCGGCCGTACGCTGCGCTGGTTCCTGCCCCGATTTCCTTGCGTCGAATTTCATGGCGCGGACGTCGATGCCGAAGCGATCGAGTGGTGCCGTGCGCAGCTCGCAGGCGCGCACTTCGCTCGAAACAATCCAGCACCTCCGCTCCTTTACCCCGACGGTCACTTCCAAGTCATCTACTGCCTCTCGGTCTTCACGCATCTCGACGAACCGATGCAGGACGCCTGGCTCGCGGAACTCGACCGTCTGCTTGCGCCCTCGGGCGTCCTGCTGCTCACTGTGCACGGCGAGCAAGCCACTCGCGTGCTGGACACGCAAGGTCATGCGGCGCTTCAGGCAGCGGGCATTCTGCATCGCCGCTCGCGCAAGTTGAAAGGCATCACGCCGGACTGGTATCAAACCACCTGGCATTCCCGCGACTACATTGTCAAACGCCTCGCGCGGTGGTTCGACGATGTTCGCTATGAGGACGTGGCCGGCGGCCCGCAGACCATCGTCCTGGCGCGGGCCCGCGCGCGTCAGGTTACTTCTTCCGGTACGCCGTAATGTCCACGGTCTGGCCGCTGTAGCCCGATGCACTAAGACGGCAGCCAGCGCGCTTACAATGAAGACTTACGCCATGATTCGACACACGCTATTAGCCTTCGTGAGTCTATCGATGTCAGGCTGGGCCCAGTCGCCTGACGGTGCGTCGCTGTTCAAGGAACATTGCGCTTCATGCCACACTGGCGCGGCGGACTCCCGGGCGCCCGCACCCGACGCACTGCGCCCGCGCTCGCCCGAGTCGATCGTTGTAGCACTCGTGAACGGAGCCATGCGTGCCCAAGGCAAGAACCTGAGCGGCCCCGAGCGTCGAGCCCTCGCCGAATACATCACCGGCAAGAAGGTTAACAACGACGTCACCGGCAGCCAGGTGGGCCGTTGTAGCTCTCACCCGCGATTTCCGGGGCTGGCGTCAATGCCCGCCTGGAATGGGTGGGGACCCACGATGACCAACAACCGCTTCCAGACGGCTGCGCAGGCTGGCTTGACCGCCGAACAAGTGCCGCACTTGAAGCTGAAGTGGGCGCTGGGATTCCCCGACGCCGCTTCCGGCTGGGCGCAACCAACCATCGCAGGAGGCCGGGTGTTCGTCGGCAGCCAGAACGGCACGGTCTATTCGCTCGACGCCAAGTCAGGCTGCATCTATTGGACCTTCAGCGCCAATGGAGGTGTGCGCACGGCGGTTACCATCGCACGAAAGAGTGGCGCGTCCGGATTCGCCGCGTTTTTCGCCGACACCAACGCCAATCTCTACGCCGTGGACGCGTTCACCGGCGAGAAACTGTGGGTTCGCAAAATCGACGATCATCCGCTGGCGCGCATCACCGGTTCTCCGGCGTTCTATAAGGACCGCGTGTACGTCGGCGTTTCGTCGTACGAAGAATCGCAAGGAACCGATCCGCACTACGGGTGTTGCACATTCCGCGGCAGCCTGTCGTCGGTCGACGCCAAGACCGGCAAGGTGGTATGGAAGACCTACACCGTCGCCGGCGAGCCAAAGCCGCGCGGCAAAACATCAGCCGGTGTCACTCTGTTTGAGCCATCCGGCGCGCCCATCTGGTCGTCGCCTACCATCGATGCCAAGCGCGGGGTGGTTTATGCCGGAACCGGCAACACCTACAGCGGCGACGCTCAGCCGATGAGCGACTCAGTGGTGGCCTTCGATCTTGCGAGCGGTAAGGTTCGCTGGTTCCGCCAGGCCACACCGCAGGACGTGTTCCTGTCCGGATGCCGGCCCGGATCGACCAACCCGAGTTGCCCGCCGAAGAATGGCCCGGATTTCGACTTCGGCAATTCGCCGATCCTGACCAAGCTTCCGAACGGTCGCGACGCGATCGTGATCGGGCAAAAATCCGGCGTCGGCTTCGCGCTCGATCCCGACAAGCAAGGCGAGATCCTGTGGCAATATCGGGCAGGCCGCGGCGGCGCGCTCGGCGGCATCGAGTGGGGCGCGGCTGTCGATACGGACAACGCCTATTTCCCGGTGTCCGACATCTTCGCCGGCCAACAGGGTGGGTTGCACGCCGTGAATCTGGCGACCGGCAAGCAGGTCTGGTACGCGCCTCCGCCGCCGTTGAAGTGCGGGAGCGGGCGCGGCTGCAGCGCGGCGCAATCGGCCGCGATCACCGTGATTCCCGGCGTGGTTTTCTCCGGCTCGAACGACGGCGCTCTGCGCGCTTATTCCACCAAGGACGGCTCCATTATCTGGGAATTCGACACCAATCGCGAGTTTGAAACCGTGAACGGGATCAAAGCCAACGGCGCCTCGATGCAAGGGCCGGGACCGACCGTCGCCGGCGGCATGCTGTTTGTGAACTCCGGCTACGGCGCGTTCGGCGGCCGTCCCGGCAATGTGCTCCTGGCGTTCGGAACTGAGTGATCCAAAGTCACGACTCCGCGGCAAAATAGCGCCGCACATCCGGCCGGATCAGGTAGTATAAAGCGGCGCCCGCAACCGCGACTCCCGCCGCACTACGCCAAAGCTCGCGCAGCACAAAATAGCTGACCACATCGCCGCAGCCATTCACCGCAAACACTGCCACCGCGAACCACCAGGCCCATCGCCGTCCGCGCCAGAAGGCCACGATAGCCGCGACTCAACGCAACGCCGAATGCCATCAACAGCACGCCGAACGTCGCTCCTAGTGGCCGCAGAATCCTGGCCGCAGGCTTGTTGAGACCCCACAACCAATCGCGCGAACTCGCTGGGAAAGATCAGCGTCGTTCCCACGAACACAGCGATCGCGGCAGCAGCACCACATCACTGTCCCGATGACGACTACCGCGCGCGGCCGAGCGGGCTTTCCTGGCATGCGCACATTGTAGCGGCTATTGTAGAATCAAGACCTATGCCACGTTTGCTGCTTCGTTTCTCGCTCCCGCTGATCCTCGTTGGAGGATTGGTTCTTTCCGCCCAGGACGCCGGCATGGCGCTGCGCACGTCCGTCGGCTACAACACCCAAAAGCCAGCCTGCCGCTTTCCGACGAGCAGCGCAAGGAAGCGGATCGGCTCGGCATGGAAGCTCAGCGCGCGGCGCAAGCCGGCAAGTACGGCGAAGCCATGCGCGACTACGATCACGGCACCGCGGTGATGCGCAACATCGCGTGGACGCCCGCCTACGAATTGGCGACCTCGCTGCAGGGCACAGCTCGATCATGCCGTCGCCGAGCCGGGCAAGGCGGTCAGTATCACGCTGACCACGCTCTACGATACCGAGCGCGCGCACGCGACTCAAGGTGACCGCTTCGGTCCTGCTGGTTCCCGCCAGGCGCGGCGGTGGCGACGAAAAGACGCTGGTGTCCGGCTTGAAGCTCGATCCGGCCGCACTGCCGTTCACCACTCGCGTTACGCTGCCCAGTGACGCCACCGGCAACTACAATCTCGAAGTCCGGCTGGCCGCCGATGGCGAAACGCCCGACCGACGCCGCGCGCAGCGCGTTCGTCAAGAGCGTACCGGTTCACATCGAAGCGCTGGCCAGCGAAGCGCAGCAGTTGAAGGATCGCCTGGCCAAGGCCAAGAACAAGAATGCACCGGCGCTCTCCACCGCCGAGTATGCGCTCGCGCTGTACGAACAGGCCGACAAGGGCGAAGTCAATCCGACGCGCATCAACTTCAGCGAAGAGTTCGACGAACGCCACCGCGATCGTCGACGCCATCGACCAGGGCCGCGACCCGTTCGCCGGCAAACACGGCGATTTCCACAAGGCGTATCTTTCGAAAGTCGACAACACGCTGCAGCCCTATCGCCTGTTTGTGCCCGCCAACTACGACGGCTCCAAGCCCACGGCGATGGTGGTCGCGCTGCACGGCATGGGTGGCGACGAGAACAGCATGTTCGACGGCTACGGCGGCACGCTCAAGCGCGAGGCCGAGCGCGAGGGCTTCATCGTTGCCTGTCCCAAAGGACGCGAGTCCGCATCCATGTACCGCGGCTCCGCCGAGCAGGACGTGCTCGACGTGCTGGCGCAGGTGGAGCGCGACTACAAGGTCGATCCGAAGCGCGTCTACCTCATGGGCCACTCGATGGGCGGATACGGCACCTGGAGCGTGTCCATCGCGCATCCCGATCTGTTCGCGGCGCTCGGACCGATCTCGGGCGGCGGCGACGTCAACGGAATGGTGAAGATCAAGAACATTCCCGAGTACGTCGTGCACGGCGACAACGACAAGACCGTCAACGTCAGCCAGTCGCGGCAGCATGGTGGAAGCCGGCAAGAAGGTGGGCGCGCCCATCACCTACGTCGAAGTGCCCGGCGGAAGCCACGTCAGCGTAGCGCGAGCCGAACATCGCGCCCATGCTGGAATTCTTCGCCAAGCAGCAGCGCTCGGACGCCGCCGGTTACAGACGCAGTAGCCTGCGGTAGCAGCGTACCGGATCACGCCGGCCGACTCCAGTTCGTCGAGCTTGGCCGGCGTCAAGCCCAACAACTCCGTCAAGACGTCGCGCGTGTGCTGCGCCGAGCATGGGCGCACCTTTGCGCACCGCGCCCGGCGTCTCGGAAAACTTCACCGGCAGTCCCGTAGCAAGCGCTTCCCCGCGACATCCTCGAGCTGCGGAAACATCTGGCGCACGGCCGACTGCGGATCGTGCACCACTTCGTCGATCGTCCGCACCGGCGAGCACGGCACGCCCGCGTGGTTCAGCTTTTGAGACCAGTGGTCGGCGGTGTCCGATCGGAAAATCTCCGCCAGCATCGGCTCCAGCACGCCGCGATTCTTCACGCGCAGCGCATTGGTGCGGTAGTCGGGATCATCCGTCAGCTCCGGATGCCCGATCGCGTCGCAAAACGCCGCCCACAACTTTTCGCTGCCCACCGCCATTGCGACTTCACGATCCTTGGTGGGAAACGTCCGATACGGAACGATGGTGGAGAACGCGGTGCCCCAGGGCCGTGGCGGCAGGCCGCCTCCCAGAAAGTTCGCGAACGTCGATGCCATCGCCGAAATCATGGAGTCGTACATCGACACGTCGACGAACTGCCCCACGCCCGACTGGTGACGAGCGTTGAGCGCCATCAGGATTCCGATCAACGCAAACATGCCGGCCGTGATGTCGGCAACCGAGTGCCCGCAGCGAACCTGCTCGCCCGCCATCGTGCCGGTGATGCTGATCAATCCGGTGGAAGCCTGCAGGATGAGATCCATCGCGGGAAAGTCGCGCGCCGGCCCATTCTGGCCGTAGCCGGAAATCGAGCAATAAATCAGCCGCGGATTCCGCGCACGCGCCTGCTCGTAGCCCAGGCCCAGCCGCTGCAGCGTGCCGGGGCGAAAATTCTCCAGCACCACGTCGGCTTTCTCCATCATCTGCAGCACCAGCTCGCGGCCCTCGGCGCTCTTCAGATTCACCGACGCGCTGCGCTTGTCGCAGTTCAAGCCCAGAAAAAACGAAGCGTTCTCGCCCTGGAACGGAGGCCCCCAACCGCGCCCGATGTCGCCGCCCTCAGGCGATTCCAGCTTGTAGACAGTGCCGCCGTAGTACGCCAGCAGCAGACTGCAGTATGGCCCCGCGAGCGCATGCGAAAAATCGAGCACCCGGATGCCGTGAAGTGGAGGATTAGCCAAGTAGAAATGATACCGCGAACGCCAACGCGGCTCCGGCGAGCAGGTAGCGGTCTACTTAGGTTTTACGGCCAGGATAAAGGCATCCGCCATTGTGACCACAGATGCAACGGTGACTACAAACCATGCGGTACGCAGTGTGCTTGCTGGAAACGACTTTTCATGCAGGCTCTTCACCTCGTGAAAGTGTTCGCGAAGTAGGATGGTGTAGAATTTCTTTTGCGGCGGCAACACTCTGTTCAGCTCGATGGCCATCCGCATGAAGAGTGACGTGCCGACCAACAGCCCCAAGGCGCCGGCCGCAAACAGAATCCTGACGCCAGCAGGTATCACCAACGCCTCTTTCTTTACATTACACCGCTCATTCTAATCCCCTGTTCGGAGGACAAGAAGATTGCCAACATGCAGCGATCTCCTGGTAGTCCACCTCCGGCAAACCGCGCCCAGTCTGATACTCTCAATATTGCCGAGGTCCCCATGGCTGTCACCCTCATCAAGGACTCGCTCAAGCAGCAAGGCGTCCGCCTCACCCGCCAGCGCCAGATCCTGCTCGATCTCATCGACCAGTCCGGCCAGCACCTCGACGCCGAGCGCCTCTTCCAGCTCGCGCGCGAAAAAGATCCCAAGCTGAATCGCGTCACCGTCTACCGCACGCTCAAGCTGCTCAAGGCCGGCGGCCTGGTGGACGAGCTCGACCTGATGCATCACGACGGCGACCAGCACTACTACGAAACGCGCCTCAAGCAGGAGCACGCCCACGTCATCTGCCTGCGCTGCGGCAAAATCGAAGAATTCTTCGGCGAGCCGCTCAAGCGGATGCGCGAACAGATCTCCAGCCACTTCGGTTTTCAAGTGGTGCTGGCGCGGACCGAAGTCGGCGGCTACTGCTCGCACTGCCAGGTGCTGCGCGCGAAGGAACTGGCCGCGGCGGGCGGCGATTCCGAGGCCCGAGCCGGAGGCGAGTCGAAATCAAAGACTGCGACGAGGCGGCGCCGGAGCCGCTGATGGACACGCCGGAATCACCGGGCTCGCCGAGCCCTCCGGGATCGCCATCTTCACAATCCGGCGCAGCGGCGCGCGTGCCCTCGCTCTCGGTGGTGAATCCGTCCGGCAACCGCACTCGTGTCCTGCTCGACCCGCTGCCCTTCATGATCGGACGCCAGGCCGACAACCACCTGGTCCTCCGCGACAACCGCATCTCGCGCACGCACGCCCGCATCGTCTCCGACAACGGCGAGTACTTCATCGAGGATCTCAATAGCAGCCACGGCGTGTTCGTGAATGGCGAGCGCATCGAGCGCCACAAGCTCGCCGGATCCGATCGCATCGACTTCGGATTCCCCGATTCCTACCGGCTGGTCCTCACGTTCGAAGAGGACGAGATCCACCGCTTCATGGAGCAGGTCGCGTCTCCGCCGTCGTCTGGCAGCGCGGGCAACATTTCGAAGCTCCGATCTCTGGTGGAAGTCGCGCGCGCCCTGCAAAGCTCGCTTTCGACCGGCGACGTTCTCGCGGCGGTCGTCGACGCGGCTCTCTCAGTCACCGGCGCCGAGCGCGGATTCCTGCTCCTGGCCACCGACGAACAGCTCGAAGTCAGCGTGGCCCGCGATCGCCACGGCGCACCGCTCGCCAGCACGGATCTCAAAGTCCCCCGCTCGCTCATCCTGCGCGCCCTCCGCACCCGACGCGAGCTGCTCTCCATGACGTTCCATCCCGAGGCCGGCGTGCAGCCGGAAATGTCGGTCGCGAATCTCGAGCTGCGCAGCGTGGTCTGCGTGCCGCTCATCCGCGTGCGAACCGGATCCCCGCAGGAGACGCTGGCCACCTCCGTCCACGATGCCGTGGGCGTGCTCTATATGGATTCGCGCGTCAGCGCGGCCGACCTCTCGCTCGGCAATCGCGAAATTCTTCAGACGCTCGCGCTCGAAGCGTCCGCCATTCTCGAAAACGCGCGCCTGCTGTCGGAGGAACGCGAGAAGCAGCGCATGGAGGAGGAACTGAGCATCGCCCGCTCCATCCAGCGCGATCTGCTGCCCAACCAACTCCCCGCCGACGGCTGGTTCCGCGCCGCCGGTTCCAGCATTTCATCGCGCCAGGTGGGCGGCGACTATTTCGACGTGCGACAGATCGCCGCCGACACCTACGCCTGCGTGATCGCCGACGTCTCCGGCAAAGGCATGAGCGCCGCGCTGCTCGCCGCGCTGCTACAAGGCGCGTTCCTGTTCGCTTCTGAAGGGCCGGTGCTCATCGCCGACCTGATGGCGCGCGTCAACCGCTTCCTGAACGAGCGCGCGAAGGGCGAAAAATACGCCACGGTTTTTTACTGCACCATCAGCCGCTCGGGCGAGCTGCGCTGGGCCAATGCGGGTCATCCCAAGCCCGTCCTGGTGCGATCCGCATCGGAATTGCTCTCGCTCGAAAGCACCGGCTTGCCGCTCGGAATGCTGGATGTCGCCGCGTACGAAACCAAATCGCTGCAGCTCAAGCCGGGCGACAAAATCGTGCTCTACAGCGACGGCCTGTCGGAAGCCGAAAGCGCCGGCGGCGAATTTTTCGATGGCAAGTGCTTCCGTGAATTTCTGCGCGCGAACGCATCCGAAGGCAGCGCCGAGCTGCACGCAAGACTGATCGATACGGTCGCGGCGTTCACCGAGGGCACCGATCTCGCCGACGACATCACGACGCTTGTGCTGGAGTATCGGCCGTAACCAGTTCGCGCCGCTTCTTCCGACGCAGCGCAGCCACGGCGAACAGCGTTCCTGCCGACGCCGCCACGATCCCTACCATCGCCGCCGTCGTCGGCAACGTGTCCAGCGGCTTGGGGGGCAGCGATACGACGCCGGTTTCGTCGCACACCGCGGGCGTCTTCACGTAACGCCCCTGCCGCGGCCTCGGGAAATCCACCGCGAGTTCCGCCAATTGCATCACAGCCTCGCCGCTGCTCATCGGCGTTCCGTGGCCGCATGCGATAGTGAGCGGCTGAAGATCCGCCAGCCGCCGCACCGATTCCGCCGCCGCGTCCCAATCGTAGGTCGCGGTCGAAGGCGGACCGCACACCCGCTTCACCTTCGCCACCGATGCGGCCAGCGAATCCAGGTTCATAGTGGCCACCGCGTCGCCCGCCAGCAGCGTCCCATCTTTGCGGCGGAACAACGACACGTGACCCGGCGCGTGCCCCGGCGTGTGCAGCAGCCGCCATCCGGTGAGTCCCGGAATCGCCTCGTTGGGTTCGAGCGCCCGCACGCGATCGCCAAGGTTGATCGCACCCGGCGTGAAAACTCGGTTCAACAAGCCCATGAATCCGCCCACTGTCGGATCGAGCGCCGGATACTCGCTGCGCCCCGTCAGGTAGGGCATTTCGAGCGGATGCGCCAGGATGGGCACGTCCCAATGGTTCGCCAACTCGAGCGCGCCGCCGGCGTGATCCGGATGCCCGTGCGTGAGCACGATCGCCGAGGGCCGCGACTCGGCTCCATACAACCACTCAGCCGCTTGCAGAATCTTCCGCGCATCGCCCGGCAGCCCGGCGTCGATCAACACCCAGGCCCCAGCGTCCTCCACGAAGTAAACGTTCGCGATCGTCAGCGGAAGATAATAGACACCCGAAGCAATTTCCCGCACCACCATGGCGTTATTCTACTCCACGGATTCGCGTGGCTCACGCACTCGCGATTACACTTCCATGAACGCCCACGGTAGAGTAAAAGCATGGAAGTAAAACTCTCGCAGGAGCTGGAAGCCAAACTTCATCGCAAAGCCGCGCAGCAGGGCCGAGACAGCGAGTCGTTGGTGCGAGAAGCGGTGGAACGCTTGGTCGATTTCGACGTGTGGTTCATCCGCGAGGTGGAAGAAGGGCTAGCCGCCGCCGGCCGTGGCGAGTTCGTCGAACACGACGAGGTGGGCAAGCTCATCGATAGACGCTATCCCGGCTGATGCGTATCCGATGGACGCAACCCGCGGTACACGATCTCTCCAAAATCTGCGACTACATCGAAGAGCATGGCACGCCTGCGACAGCGGGCCGTGTTGCGCGCTCGATTTACCGAGCGGCCAGCTCACTCCACAAGTTTCCTCATCGTGGCCGGCCCGGGCGCCGTCCCGACACGCGCGAATTGGTCTTGCCGAACTTGCCATACATCATCGTCTACCGGGCTGAGGAAAGCGCCGCGACAGTGCTCCGAATCCTGCATGGTGCGCAGATGTGGCCGTAACCCGCCATTCGCGGTGGCCCGCGATGTCGACTACGGATGGGGAAGCTTCTTGCCCGCTCGCCTTCCGTACTCGGACAGCTTCGTTCGCACCGAAGTCTTCTCAAAATGCGTCCCCTTCCACGCGAACGTGACCACGTCGACGGCCGAGATGCAGCAGTGCGCATCGCCAGGAATGTGGTGAGCCGACCGGATGACAAGAACCTTCCCCTTTCGGTCGAACAGAAAATATCCAGACTTCGATCCGCTTCGTGCATCAGCAACCCAAGTGATCCGTTGCCCTACATCGAGCCGCTCATAGACCTGGGCGATGCCACTGCTGGTGGCACTTCCACCGCCGGTAACGCAGTAGAAGACAACCAGCGCATACGTTTCAACCGACGATCCGGGAGAATCCAAATAGAAGATCGAATCCAACTCGATCGAGTCGAACTGGTTTTGATCCTGGCGTTCATACTTTCCATTCTTCAGCGGAAACCCTCGGCCACCAGGCTCCAACGGCATGTTTCGAAAATCGACATCCCGGATGGATTGATACTGCTTCGCAAAAGAACCGTTGACTGTGCTGACGTCGTACAGCGGCCCCATGTTCTCGGCGTAAGGGACCTCGGAAATTTGCGCCCACGTCGAAGCCGCCATCAAACACAACAGCGCAACCCGCACCTCACACTCCCGGCGACTCGAAACACCACCACCGCCAACGGCGGCAGTGTGACCACCAGACTGTGATAGTGATTGTTGTGCCCCACCGGCTCGGTCACCACCGCGCCCCCGTTCCCTAAATTGCTCCCGCCGAACATCTCCGCGTCGCTGTTGAAAATCTCGCGATACACGCCCGGATCCGGCACTCCCACCCGATACCTCAGCCGCGGCACCGGCGTAAAATTGCACACGAACAACAGGAACGGCTTACCCGCCGACGGCCGCCGGATCAGCGCAATGGTCGACCCCTCGACGTCGCGAAAATCCACCCACTCGAACCCGCCCCAATGAAAATCCACTTCGTAAAACGCCGGATGCGTGCGATACAGCCAGTTCAACTCGCGCACGAACACCTGCAGCTTGCGGTGAAGATCGTAGTTCAGCAGCTCCCACGGCAGCCCGCGCTCGTGGCTCCACTCGTCCCACACCCCGATCTCGGCGCCCATGAACACCAGCTTCTTGCCCGGATGCGCGAACATGTAGCTCAAGAAGGCCCGCACGTTCGCGAACTTCTGCCACACGTCGCCCGGCATCTTGCTCAACAGCGCGCCCTTGCCGTGCACCACTTCGTCGTGCGAAATCGGCAGCACGAAATTTTCCGTGAACGCGTACAGCATGCTGAAGGTGATGTTGTTGTGGTGGAACTTGCGATGCACCGGGTCCTTCGAAAAATACTCCAGCATGTCGTTCATCCAACCCATGTTCCATTTCATGGTGAAGCCGAGGCCGTTCAAATACGTCGGCCGCGACACGCCGGTGAACGCCGTCGATTCCTCGGCCACCGTGATCGCTCCCGGCACCTGGTGCGCCAGCTCGTTGAAGCGCCGCAGAAAATCCACCGCCTCCAGGTTCTCGTTCCCGCCGTACATGTTGGGAACCCAATCGCCCGGCTCGCGCGAATAATCGAGATACAACATCGACGCCACCGCGTCCACGCGCAATCCATCGATGTGATACACCTTGAGCCAGAACAGCGCGTTCGAAATCAGAAACGTGCGCACTTCGTTCCGGCCGTAATTGAAAATCAACGTTCCCCAATCGCGATGCTCGCCCCGGCGCGGATCGCTGTGCTCATACAGCGCCGTGCCGTCGAAATACGCGAGGCCATGCGCGTCCTTGGGAAAATGCGCCGGCACCCAATCGGCCAGCACGCCAATCCCGGCCTGGTGACAGCAATCCATGAAGTACATGAAATCCTGCGGCGTCCCGAACCGCGCCGTCGGCGCATAGTAGCCCACCACCTGATAACCCCACGACCCCGAGAACGGATGCTCCATCGGCGGCATAAGCTGCAGATGCGTGTAGCCCATCGTGCTTGGCATAGTCCACCAGCTTCGACGCCAGCTCGCGATACGTCAGGTAGTTGTTGTGCGGCCCGCGCAGCCACGATCCCAGATGCACTTCATAAATCGAAAGCGGCTCCTTGAGCAGATCCTTGTTCGCGCGATCCGCCATCCAAGCGTGATCGCTCCAGCGATAGCTCTCGATGTCGCACACCACCGACGCCGACTTGGGCGGATCTTCGCTCTGGAATCCGTACGGGTCGGATTTCTGCTGGCGATAGGCGTGCAGACGCGAGCGCACTGAATATTTGTAATTGGTCCCCGCGCCGACGCCCGGCACGAACAGCTCCCACACGCCGCCCGGTCGCGCGCGCATGGGATGACGCCGCTCGTCCCAATCGTTGAAGTCGCCCACCACGCTGACTACCTCGGCGTTCGGCGCCCACACCGCGAAGCGCACTCCCGCCGCGCCGTCGCACCCCACCAAGTGGGCGCCCATGGTGCGGTAACTTTCGTACTGCGTGCCCTCGCCGTGAATGTGCAAGTCGAAATCGGAAATCAGCGGAGGAAAGCGATACGGATCGTCGATCTCCACCTGCGATCCGTTCCACAACGTCACCCGCAGCCGGTAGCGCTCGGGATCCCGATTCAGCTTCGCGACGAAGAAACCTTCGGCGCGCGCCTTCTCCATGTGGACTTCCCCGCCTCCGAACATCACCGTAGCGTCCTGCGCCTGCGGTAGAAATGCCCGCACCTCCCAGCCCGATTCGGCGCGATGCGGCCCAAGAACGCCAAACGCATCGCCGTGCTGCCCGCTGAGAATCGCCTCCACGTCCTGCGTAGTCATAGCAAAGTTATTATGGCAAGGTGCCCACGCTTAACGCAGAGCTGCCGAAAGCAGAACTGCACGTACACCTCGAAGGCTCCATCCAGGCCGAGACTCTGCTCGCCATCGATCCGTCGCTCTCGCCCGCCGAAATTCAAGCCAACCTCTCGTGCCGCACCTTCGAGGAATTTCTGCGCGGCTACATCTGGATCACCGGCAAACTGCAAACGCCGGAGCACTACGCGCTCGCGACGCGCCACCTGCTCGAACGGCTCGAAGCGCAGCACGTCACCTACGCTGAGATCACGCTCTCGGCCGGCGTCGTTCTGTGGAAACAGCAGGACCTCGCCCGAGTCTACGACGCGATCTGGCGCGAATCGCAGCGTTCCCGTGTCAAGACTTTCTGGATTCTCGATGCGGTCCGCCACTTCGGAGTCGAACACGCCATGGAAGTAGCGCGCTTCGCCGTCACGCGCGCAAACGACGGCACGGTCGCCTACGGCATCGGAGGCGACGAAGCCCGCGGGCCCGCCGAATGGTTTCGCGACGTTTTCGCCTTTGCCCGCGACTGGCGGCTCCACCTGGTTTGCCACGCCGGCGAAACCTGCGGACCCGAGTCGATCTGGGCCGCGCTCTCGATCGGCTCAGAACGCATCGGTCATGGCATTACCGCCGTCCACGATCCCGCGCTGCTCAAGCACCTGCGCGAGTCCAACATCCCACTGGAAGTCTCCATCACCAGCAACGTCGCTACCGGCGTGGTCGCCTCCCTCGAACAGCACCCGGTCCGCCAGATCTACGACGCCGGAGTCCCCATTATTCTAAACACCGACGATCCATCCTTCTTTAATACGACGCTCACGCGCGAGTACGAAATCGCCGATCGCGTCTTTGGACTCCCGGTGGATCAACTCGCTGCCGCGAGCTTCCGCTACGCATTCGCCGCCAACGGCCGCGTCTAAACTCGCGCCCGCGTTCAGCCGATCAATCGAAAGAGAGATCTCCGCTCGAAGGATCTTTTGGCTCGGCCGCTTTACGCTCCAGTGAAGAAAACCTTCCAGAATATCGGCAGACAATTTCGCCGCCTGGCGCGCCGCCGAATCCGCGCCTGCCTGGCTGTGGCTGCTTTCGCGATGCTCACGCGGGTCGTGCTCCAACCCTGGCTCGGCACTCCCAACCCGAGCATCCACGATGAATTCAGCTATCTGCTGAACGCTGACACATTCGCATCCGGCCGGCTCGCCAATCCAACGCACCCGTTCTGGATGCACTTCGAAACCTTCCACGAAATCCAGAAGCCCACTTACGCATCGAAATATCCGCCGTTGCAAGGCCTGGTGCTCGCGCTCGGCCAGGTCCTCGGCCATCCCTGGATCGGAGTCTGGCTCAGCGTCGGCGTCATGTGCGCCGCGGCGTGTTGGGCGCTACAAGGCTGGCTGCCGCCTTCGGCCGCGCTGCTGGGTGCGATGCTCATCGCCATCCGACTCGGCATCGTTGACTATTGGATGAACTCCTACTGGGGCGGCGCCCTTGCCGCCACCGGTGGGGCGTTGGTGATCGGCGCACTTCCCCGGCTCAGGCGCAAACTCCGCCCGAGCCATGCCGCCGCGCTCGGCCTCGGCCTGGCGATTCTCATGAACAGCCGTCCGTTTGAAGGCGCGATCCTGAGCGCTGCCGTCGTGGGGACTCTCGCCGTCACACTGATCCGCTGCCGGGAACCGCTACTTCGCGTCGCTGCGCGTATCGCTCTGCCCGCCGGCCTGATCCTCGGCCTCGCCGCCTGCGGAACCGCGTTCTACAACTTCCGCGTCACCGGCAACCCGCTCCTTATGCCGTACCAGGTTCACGACGCACAGTACGTGGTCAGCCCGGTTTTCCTGTGGCAGAAACCAAAACCCGTTCCTGTCTACCACAACGAGCAAATGCGCCGCTTTTGGGTTGACTTCGACTTGCAGGTGGACCAGACCATGCGCAGTGTTCCGATCCTTGGCCCGCTGGTCAAGCTTGAGTACAACTACGAGTTTTACTTCGGAAACCGGCTGCTCGCGCTGCCGCTGTTCGGCCTGATCATCGTCTGGAAAAACGCTCGCGTTCGCATGGCGCTAATGTTGTTCGGCCTGTTCCTTTTGGGCTTACTTCCCGAAAAGACCATTTGGCCGCATTACCTTTCGCCATCGATGGTGTTGGTCTTCGTGCTGCTGATGTACGGCTTTCTCGGCCTGCGGCTATGGAAGATCGATCGCGCCCCAGTCGGCGTGGCCCTCGTTAAGCCGCTCATGATCGCCTTCTACGTCCAGTTCATGTGGTTCGTCGCGTTCGCTTGCCTTCACTTGGACGGCTCACATATGGGAGCAGCGGCCGAATTCGCACAGGCTCGCGCCAATCTCAAAGCGCAGCTTGAAAAACTTCCCGGCCGGCAACTCGTGATGGTGCGCTACGCTCCCGATCACATTGTCCACCACGAGTGGGTCTTCAATCGGGCCGATATCGACCACGCCAAAGTCGTATGGGCGCGCGAACTCGGCCCAACTGAAGATGGCCCGTTCCTCGATTACTTCCACGACCGCAAGATGTGGCTGCTCGAAGCCGACGCCCATCCGCCGCACCTCACTCCGTACCCGGTGACCGTTCCGTCGCCGGTTCTGACCTCCGCCGCCCGGTAAGCGGCGTCCCTCTAGCGTCCCATTTCGCTCGCCGGATCCGGCCTGCGGAATTGCCGGCTCCAGTTCAGTTTTCCGGTCGCCTGCATCGCAACAAACAGCGTCAGAATCGCACCGATCGTCACCGCCAGTCCCGTGAAGCCCTTAAAGAAAAATGCGTAGGAGAACAAAACCAGGTACACCACTTGCGCGATGCCCGCCTCCCGCACCGCGAAACGCATCCCCACCACCAGCCGCAGGTAGCTCACCACCAAACCGACCGACACGATCGAGCAGATCACAAACGCGATGTGTATCGAAATGTGATCCACCAGGTACGCCAGCAGCAGATGAAACGCGAAGAACGCCGCGGCCAGGAAGAAGTAGTTCATCGGATGCAGGTCCACGCCTCGCAATGTCGTAATGATCAGCATCACGAAAAAGAAAAAGAAGAGCGACACCGGCGCGAACAAGCTGATCTGCCCCGCCAGCGGTCCCGGCTGCAGCTTGTCCGGCATCACCATTCCGATGTCGTAGCCTGAGATCAGATTCTGGTAGCGCCACGTCAGATCCCACCCCTTGCCTGCCGGCCGCTTCTCAGTCGGAGAAAGCGAATTTTCCGGAAAGTCGATGTCTTCGAAGTTAGTCGTCATGTGCAGCCGGAAATCGCGGACTTGCGACACGTCCGCCCCGAATTGGTAGCGCCACGTGTCCAGACCCTGCGAGCTGTAGGTCACTTTGAAGGTCCGCGACGCTCCGGCCGCCATCGGCGCCGTGGCAGTCAGCGCCGACTTGTCGCTCTTGTACTCCACCGGCTGGCCGTCCAGCGTCACCGACAGATTGTCATAGATGGCTTTGTCCGAAGGAAACGGCCAGTACAAATTGGCAGATTGCTCCTTGCCGCTATCGTTTCGAATCACGTACGTGCCCGAGAATCCGACCCGGTACGTGCTGTACCACAGCAGTCCCTTCTGGCGATGCTCCAGCGCGAACGACACGTCGATATCGCTGCGGTCCAGCGGCAGCGGCGCAGAGGCGGGGACCTGCGTGACGTTCTCCACGCTACGCCCGTCGATCTTGCTGATGCTCGTGCTGGGGACTAAGTAGCTGTAGCTGGCCGACGGAGGCTTCTGCACTTGCGGAGTCCCCCAACTCGACTGCACCTTGTCGCGCAGGCCCGGCCCCGTTTGATAGGTACGGGAAAAAATCGTCGCGCCCAGAATCCCCCAGGCCACCGACGTGCAAATGAAGATGAAGATCAGAGCGCTGATTCGGGCTAACACGCTGCCAGTATGCCAATTCCTCTCTCCGTTGTCAAGTACTTTGTAACTAAAAGTCAGACACCGCGGGATGTAAGCTTTAGGAAAGGATTCCTTCCATGAAATGTCTCGTCGTGGCCCTGCTGATATGCAGCGGATCGGCTTTCGCCCAGGACCGGCGCATCCCCGTGATCGTCGAACTGTTCACCAGCGAAGGCTGCTCGAGCTGCCCGCCCGCCGACCTGTTGCTCGCCCGCCTGGAACGAACTCAACCCGTTGCCGGCGCCCGCATCCTCGCGCTCGAAGAGCATGTCGACTACTGGAACCAGCTCGGCTGGACCGACCCGTTCTCTTCGCCGCAATACCGCGAGCGCCAGAACGACTACGCCGTGCGTCGCTCACACCGACAACATCTACACTCCGCAGATGGTCGTCAGCGGCCAGGTTGGATTCGTCGGCAGCGACTCTTCGCGCGCCTTCGGAAGCGATCGCCCAGGCCGCGCACTCGCAAACCGCCAGCGGTGGAGCTGACCGCTGCGCCCGACGCCGACGATCCCGAACTGGTGAAGCTATCCGTTCGCGTCAGCCATGCGAAAAACGCCAAGGTCCATGCCGCCAACCTCTACCTGGCCGTGACCGAGGACCGGCCTCATGACCAACGTGCCGCGCGGAGAAAACGCGGGCCGGCGGCTCCGCCATTCCGCCGTGGTGCGCAGCTTCGGCGTCATCGGACTCAATCGATCCGCACGGCGCCAACGACGGGCCAGGTGATCTCCACTCTGCGGCTGCCGCGCGAATGGAATCGCGAGAATCTGCGCGCCGTGGCCTTCGTCCAGGAGCGCGATTCGCTGCGCATCACCGGCGCCGGCGTCATCGACCTGCGCTAGCCGGAGCATCGACCTCCGCCAATTCTGCTACGATCAAAATAATGGTTTGGTATATCCGCTCCGAGAATCGCAGCTTGGTTCCACTGGAACACTTCCGTGCCCTCGTGCCGATGATTCCTCCGAGAAACTATCCTCCCCGGCGCATCAAGGTTCGCGAAAACGTCAATGAGGCGATCCGCGTCCGCGAGGTTCGCGCCGTGTTTCCCGACGGATCCGTCGAGATCATGCCGACGCTCGCCGCCGTGCGCAAGGCCCAGGAACTGGGTCTGGATCTGATCCTCATCGCGCCCACCGCCGAACCGCCCGTCGCCAAGGCCATGGACTACGGGCAGTGGCAGTACGAGAACAAGAAGAAACAGCACGAGGCCAAGAAGAAGCAGCACGTCATCCAGGTGAAGGAACTGAAGTTCCGGCCCAACACCGACGACCACGATTACGAGTTCAAGAAGAACCACGCCATCCGGTTCCTCAAAGAAGGCAACCGCGTGAAGGCCGTGGTGCAGTTCCGCGGACGCGAGATCGCGCACGTCGATCTGGGCAAGAAGCTGCTGCTACGCTTCGCCGAAGATCTATCCGCGCACGGACAGGTGGAGGGTCAGCCGCGCCTGGAAGGCCGCAACGCGCACGTCCTCATCAGTCCGGTGAAAGCCGCCGTCAAGGAAAAGCCGAAAGAGCCGGCTCAGCACTAGGCCGCGCACTAGCCTGCCGCGCACGCTTCTACGCCTCTAATAGAACAGATACTTCCGCCACCGGTCGTCGCTCTTGGCGAGCAGGCGCATCAGATGCCGGCTGGTGTGCAGGCTGAACGGCCGCGGCGCGCGCGCCAGCCGCATGCCCGCTTCTTCCGGTGTCCGGCTCCCTTTGCGGTTGTTGCAGGGATGGCAGCACGCCACCAGGTTCTCCCAAGTGGTCTCGCCGGCGCGCGATCGCGGAACCACGTGATCCAGCGTCAGCTCGGCCGACGACATCGTGCGATGACAATACTGGCAGGTGTAGCGGTCGCGCATCAGGATGTTCTTGCGCGAAAGGCCCGCGTCTGATGCGGGATGCGGCGGTATTCCAGCAGTCGGATCACCGAAGGCACCAGCATGGCTGTGCCGCACCGAATGCACGTGCGCGTGCGAGTGCTCTTCGGCCGACGCGACGCCCTTCAGCACCAGCACCAGCGCGCGCCGCGCCGCGCAAATGTTGATCGGTTCATAACTGGCGTTGAGTACCAGAACCGGCTTATGCAATCGATCGAGACTGGGCATGTTATTTATGCTCCGGGAGGATTCGAATCTGTAACAGACAAATCAAAATCCATGCGACGATCCACGCGCGCCAGCGTCAGCAGCGTAACCTCGGCGGCGCCGGCTCTCTTCAGCACGCGCGCGCACGACGAAGCGGTCGCGCCGGTGGTCATGACGTCATCCACCAGCAGCACTCGCTTGCCTCGCAGCGCCGCGCGCTTCCTCGCGCGAAACGCTCCGGACACGTTGAGCCGCCGCTTGGCGTTGGTCAGCCCCGCTTGCGCCGCCGTGTTGCGAACCCTGCCGCAGCGCGTGCTCCACCGGAACGTGCGTGCGGCGGCTGATCTCGCGCGCCAGCAGCGCCGCCTGGTTGAATCCGCGCCGCCACCGCTTGCGCCAATGCAGCGGCATCGGCACGATCGCATCGAAGCTCTGCTGCCGCGGCAGCGCGAGCGCCAGCAGCCGGCCCAGCGGCTTGGCCAGCGTCTCCATCCCGCCGTACTTGAACAGGTGAATCAGCTCGCGCAACTCGTCTTCGTAGAATCCGAATGAATACGCCGCATCGAAGCCCAGCAATCCGCGGCGGCACAGCCCGCAGCGGCCCTGTTCGTCCAACGGAAACCGGCTGCGGAACGGCGACGCGGCATTGCACGCAGAAGTACTCCGCATCCAGCGGCTCAGGCTTCGCCAGGCAGCTCGGCAAACCGGAATCCGCGAAATCTCTTCCAGCGGCTGCTCGCAGATGCGGCACTCATCGGGAAAGATCAGGGAAAAAAGACGATGGGGAAACTTACGGACGAAGTCAGGGGCGGAAACAACCGAGGCAGGTTTTGTTAGGCCACTACTGCTGAAGACACACCCCCAAGACTTTAGTTTACACGATGGCGCAACCCGAATGGATTCCGCCGTCCGGGAGTTGCGCGGTCGACGCTCCAGCGCCTCGAACATCCGATCATAAGCTGACCCTCCTCAACGCCCGCACCCGCGGCCCCGAGTCGTCGTTACAATAGAATTAACTCGACGACATGAAGACGTTCTACATCGAGACGTTCGGCTGCCAGATGAACGCGCACGATTCCGAAAAAGTGATCGGCACGCTGCTCTCGGAAGGCTACACCCAAGTCGAAGAACCCGAGCAAGCCGACCTGATCCTCTACAACACCTGCAGCATCCGCGACAAGGCCGAACAGAAAGTCTTCCACCGCCTGCAGCAGTTCAAGAAGGAACACGGCAAAGGCAAAGTCTTCGGCGTCCTCGGCTGCGTCGCGCAGCAGGAAGGCGAGCGCATCTTCGAGCGCGCCCCGCACGTCAGCCTGGTGGCCGGATCGGCCAGCTACGCCCAGCTCCCGCAGATGCTGGTGCAACTCGAATCGGGCGACCGCCGCGTCACCGGCCTGCGCTTCGACACCGAAGAAGCTTTCGAAACTCCCTTCACGCGCCGCGACAATCCCCACCGCGCCTACATCACCATCATCGAAGGCTGCGACAAAAGCTGCGCCTACTGCGTGGTCCCGTTCACGCGCGGACCCGAGCGCAGCCGCACCAGCGCCGGCGTCCTCAAGGAAGCGCGCGAACTCGCGTCCATGGGCTACACCGAAATCCAGCTTCTGGGCCAGAACGTCAACAGCTATCGCGACCCTTCGCCCGCCGGCTGGGATTTCGCGCGACTGCTGCGCGCGGTCGGCGAAGTGGACGGAATCCGCCGCGTGCGCTTCACCACCTCGCACCCGCGCGATTTCGTCAAGGACATCGTCGACGCCATCGACGACAATCCGGTCCTGTGCAATCACGTGCATCTGCCCGTGCAGTCCGGCTCCACGCGACGTACTCACGCGCATGCAGCGCCTCTACACGCGCGACGACTATCTGCGCCGCATCGAATGGATGAAAGCGCGCCCGCCGCGACATCTCCATCACCACCGACATCATCGTGGGCTTTCCGGGCGAAACCGAAGCCGAGTTCAACGAAACCCTCTCGCTGCTGGACCGAGTACAATACGATTCGTTGTTCAGCTTCAAGTACTCCCGCCGCCCGAACACGCCCGCGCTCGCGCTCGACGACCAGATCCCGGAAGAAGAAAAGAGCCGCCGCCTCGCCATCCTGCAGGAACACCAGCGCGCCATTCAGATCCGCCGCAATTCCGCACTGGTGGGCAGCGACGACCAGGCCTTCGTGGAGGGTTATAATCAGGCCACGGGACAATGGATCGGCCGCACCACACAGAATCGCATCCTCAACTTCATTCACCCGCGCCAGGCCAGCCCATCCGGCGGAGCAACCTTGATCGGAAAATACTGTGATGTTCGGATCACGCGCGCGGGTCCGAATTCGTTAGCCGGCGAAGCCGTCACTTGCGTCTAAATAGAAAGGGGACCATATGGAAGTTGAAATGAAAATTCGCGGTTTGATGATGGATCCCGTCAGCAACATGCCCATCGTGGTGTTGAAGGATACCAACGGCAACACCATCCTGCCTATCTGGGTCGGCATCTATGAGGCCAACGCCATCGCGCTCGAGATCGAGAAAGTCTCCACGCCTCGCCCCATGACGCACGATCTCATCAAGACCCTGCTGCATGGCCTGGGCACTGGCATTCGCAAGGTGGTGGTCAGCGAACTCAAGGACGACACCTTCTACGCCGTCATCTGGCTCGACAAAGAAGGCGAGCTGATCAGCGTGGATTCCCGGCCGAGCGACGCTCTCGCGCTGGCGCTGCGCCTGGACTGCCCCATCTTCGTCGACGATTCCGTGCTCAAGAACTCGAAGATGTCCAACGCCGCCGCCGACAAGGTCAACACCGAAGAGCAGCGCCGCTGGCTCGAGAGCCTGGACGACGAGGACCTCGGCCGCTACAAGATGTGAGCGGACAACTGGAGAGCCTGGCCGCCGCCGGCATTCACGTTGTTCCTTCCGAGATCGACCTCGCACCTCATCGTGGAGCGCGACGGATTCGTCGCCTTCATCGAGCGCCGCGAGAGCGGCTTGGGCAACATCGGCGCTCCCGGCCTTGCCACCGAACAGGGATTCGCCGCGCTGGTCTGGCGCGAGGACCGCGCCTTCTTCGTCGGCAAAGGATTCGAGCAAGCCGCCTCGGACCAGCAGGTCGCAAGCTCTGCGCGCCTTTGCGAACGACCTGGAGACGGCCGATCTTCAGGCCGCGCGTAAAGTAACCGCCTACTTTTTCGCAGTGCCTTTCTTGGATGCCGGCCGGCGCACCGGCGCCGCGTTCTTGCCCGTCCAGCCGTGCAGGTCTGCTGGATCGACATGTTGAAAACCACCATGAACGGGCTGGTGCTGTAGCTTTCCGGCACGCCCTCGAACGTCAGTTCGGTTCCCGCGTCCACTTTTCCAGGCAGCGCCGCTTCGAATTTCAGCGTGGCGTCGGCCGTCGTGCCGTCTTCGAGCGCCAGCACCACGGTCTTCGGCCGGTTCTCCGGCTCCAGTTTCACCACTCTCCCTTTCAGCGTCGGCAGCTTCGCGCCCTTCATGCCGGTATTGAAGTAGTTGTCGCCGTCCGCGCCGGTGAGCTGCGTCTTGATGTTCTTCCACAGCGCCAACTCGGGATGTTCGCGCGCGAACTTCTCCGCGTCCGCGGCTTGCGATTCCGCGGCCTTCTTCATCGAGTTCGCCCTTGCTGTCGATGTGAAATCCGTCCGGCGGATTGCGGCTGCGACTTCGCCGCCGCCAGCAGCGCCGGTGAATCCGTCCGCGCTTGCCATGGTGAAGCACATACATCTTCTGCACGTCCCCGCGGACTCCCTGGCGCTGCGGCGCGCCCAGGCTTCCGGGACCGTCGTAAGCCGCCGCGCGGGCATAGTAAAACAGCGCGTTCGAATTGTCCTTCTTGTTCGCCAGCGTGAAGCCCAGCATGTAGTCCGCGCCGCCGTTGTTCGGATTCACCTGCAGCGCTTTCTTCAACTCCACTTCGGCGCCGTCCCAGTTCTTCCTCTGGTTGTTGATGAACCCCAGCGTCGTGTGGCTGAGCGCCTCGATTTCCGGCCGGATCTTGGCCCACTGATCCGCGGTCACTCCGGGCGGCGGCGTATCGATCCCCGCCAGCAACGCCTTCGCGGCCTTCTCGCCGTCCTCCAACACCGCGGGCTGCGGAGACATTGCGGTACACCTGCTGCGTCAGAAACATCGTGTAATACAGGGCGTTGAAATCCTTCGGGTCGTCAGCCAGAATCTGCTTGGCCACCGCCATCGCCTCTTTCGGCTGCCCGGCCCCGGCGTGCGTCGTCATCAGCAGCGTGCGCCGGACTTTGGCGAAGTCCGACGTCGGATACTGCTTCTCCCACTGCAGCAGCTTATCCAGCCTGGTCTTCGCGTTCGCGTCCTTCAAGATGGCGTTGTAGAGATCGCACTCCGCCTGATCCTTGCATTGCGGCTGTTTTGCCGCTTCCTGCGCCATCACGAATCCGGGCGCGCACAGCATCCCCGCTACCGCACCGATTAGAAAAAGTCTCGATGGTTGTATCGACATTCGCAGCCTCCAACTCTCTAGACCATGCTAGAGTCCTTCCCCGCTACCGTCCAGGTTGCCATGTACCAGTCACCCGCGGAGTAGTACTAGAGTACAAAAAAACGAACGCTCCCAGGAAACCCCAGGAGCGTCGTCAATGCTGTTCGTTGGAAGGCCGGTTATTTCTTCTTGCCGGCAGCAGGTCTGCGATGCGTCGCGGGCACCGGATTCGTTCCCGTCCAACCGTGCAGGTTGGCTTCATCAGTGATGTTGAAGACCACCATGAAAGGACTCTGGGTAAAGCTGTCGGGCACACCCTCGAACGTCAACTCCGTGCCTGGCTCGACGCTGCCCGGCAGCGCCTTTTCGAACTTCAAAGTCGCGTCCGCGACGCTGCCGTCCGTCTTGCCGTCCATCGAGCGCCACCATCAGCGTCTTCGGTTTGGTGGCTGGCTCCATGCTCACTACCTTCGCCTTCAGCGTCGGCAGCAGCGCGCCCTTCATTCCGGTGTTGAAGTAGTTGTCCCCATCGGGACCCTTCAGCGCGTCCTTCAGCTTCTTCCAGAAGCGCCTCCTGCGGATGATTCTTCTCCCACTCCGCCTGGTTCTGCATCTCGAGGTCGGCCACTTCCGTGGCGCTCAGGATCTTGATGTCGCCGTGGCGTCGGCGACGCCTTGGCCGCCGCGATCAACTTGTCGAATCCCTCATCGCTGCCGTGAAAACCCTTGTAGGCCCGCTTGACGTAATCCATCACCTGCTGGCGTCCGGCCGGGTTCAGCGCTCCCTGCCCTTCATATGTTGCGGCCCGCGCAAAATAGAACAGCGCCGTCGGCATCTTCTTGACGTCTTTCTCGGACGCGATCGACGTGCCCATGTAGTAATCCACCTGGCCGCTGTTCGGATTCAGCCTTAAGCTTTTCTGGAATTCGTCCTCGGCTCCCTGCCAGTTCTTGCGCTGCATTGCGATCCAACCCAGTGTCGTGTGCGCCAATTCCTCAACCTGGGGCCGCTGCGCTTTCCACTGATCAGCCGTGAAATTCTGCGGGGGCGTATTGATGTTCGCCACCAGCGCGCTGGCCGCCTTCTCGCCCTGATCCAGCACGTCCGGTGGCGGGTTGGTTCCCGCCAGCGCCTGAGTGAACGTCACGATGATGAATAGGGCGCTGAAGTTCTTGGGCTCATCCGCGAGAATCTGCTTGGCCACCGCCACCGCTTCTTTGGCCTGGCCGAGCGCAAAGTGGGTGGTCATGAACAGCGTTCGCCGTTCCTTGATCCACTCGGTCTGAGGGTATTGCTTTTCCCACTGCTGCAGCTTCGCCAATCTGGTCTTGGGATTCGTGTCTTTCGCAATGGCGTCGTAAAGATCGTACTCGGCCCGGTCCTTCCAGTTCTTCTGCGGTTCCTGCGATGCAGGAGCCTGAGCTTGCGCCCGCACCGGCGCCGTCGCCAGCCCGAACATGCCTGCAATGGCGATTACTGCCAAATATCTGGATGGTTGATACAACACCTGCCGCCTCCCATGTTGGTTTTTGGTCTCGCGATTTACGCTATGGGACACCCTCACCCCGGCTTGCAGCCGTTTGCCTCCGAGGTGGATGCAATTGCGGAGTATACCCAAATCGGAACCACGACTGCAACTTCCCGTAACGTTAGATGCCGCCCAGCCGACTCTTGTTCCCAAAACACACGGGACAGACGAATCTGCCGCCAACCGAGCGGCTAGAATGGAATTATTCCGGCCTAAATAGCGCACCATGAGCACGCAGCGCAGCATGCCCGGCGGTTGGGTCGACCGCTCGATCCTCGCCAAAGGTCCCAACGGCCGCAGTCTGTGCCGCTGGTGCAACCTCGAAGTTCCCCAGGGCCGCTTCACCTTCTGCTCGGACTGGTGCGTCGAGGAATGGAAGCTGCGGACTGACCCCGGCTATGTGCGCGAAAAGGTGTTCGAGCGCGATCGCGGCATCTGCGCCGCCTGCGGTACCGACTGCGACGCCGCCTGGCGCCACATCCAACGCCTGCGCGGCGCCGCGCGCTTGAAAGCCCGTCGCGAATGGGGCCTCGGCTCTCGCAAGAGCCTCTGGGACGCCGACCACATCGTTCCGGTCGTCGAAGGCGGCGGCGAATGCGATCTCGAGAATCTCCGCACGCTGTGCCTGAAGTGCCATCGGGCGGCGACGGCGGAGCTTCGGAAGCGGCGGGCGGCGGGGTCAATGTGACGTCAGCGGGAGAGGACAAGGAACGACTTCAGCTGGTCCGCGAGAAACTCAGCCACCTCGGTCACTCTTTGCCGCAGTGCAAGCTCGATCATTTTAGTCGAGCAATTTCCCAATGCGATCCAGATGACTTTGGGCGGATACCCCTGTAGAAAACTCCGCTGGCGGAAGTCAGAATCTTTGTGACGATCGCGAGTTCGTTTCGCGCCGCATATTCCCAGACCTGTGCGTCTGTTGCTGACTTCAGTCCTACGTCGCGGACATGCTGTGACTCATCAAAGCAGTCAGACAGTGCGTTCGGGGCCTTGGCGACAGGTTCTCATTGAAGAGAAGCTTCACAAACGAGCGCCGGCGAGCTTGCGCTCACGATCGGCGGCGAACGCGAGGCAGGCGAGGAGGTCTTCGCGCGTCAAGTCCGGGAAATCGTGCAAGACCTCGTCTTCCGGCATGACGGAAGCAAGGTAGTCGAGGACGTCGTAGACCGTGATGCGAAGGCCGCGCACACAGGGCTTACCACCCATTTTCCCGGGTTCGATGGTGATGATGTGGCTGAAGTCCACGCTTCATTTGCTCCTATACGTTAAGATATCACCGCATCCGCAGAGCATGCCCAGGGCGATGGCGGACGTCGGAACAGCGCAATCGCCGGGCGGCGACGGCGGAGCTGCGCAAACGCCTGGCAGCGGGGTCAACAAAGACCCCCGAGGCGCTATCCTGAAGAAGGAGTCGCCATGCCTCAAGCTCTGATCACCTCCGACCCCAAGGTCATGATGGGTAAGCCGACCATTGCTGGCACGCGAATCACGGTGGAGTTGATCCTCGAGAAGCTCGCGGCCGGCGAGACAGTCGAACAGATCCTGTCTGAGCATCCCCGGTTGACGGAGGAAGGCGTCCGCGCCGCGATCGCCTTCGCTGCCGAAGTGCTCGGTTGAGCCAGCGTCGCGCTGCGGATCGATAGCGGTCATGGTGGCGCTATCCTGAAAGTGATGCTGAGCTACCACGTCGCCTACTACCTTCCCCGCGGGCAGGATCGCATGGTAGTAGCTGAAGTCCTCGACTTTCCCGGTGTGGCCAGCCAGGGCTTCGACCTCGCCGATGCGCGATTGATGATCGCGAGCGCACTGGAAGACATTGCTCAATTGCGCCTGGAGCAAGGCCAAGCCCTTCCCGTACCCAATCCAGATGCGACGGCCGCCGATGCCGACTTGATCGAATTGCTTCCGCTTTCGGTCGAAGCACTAACGCGGTATTGAGGACTGCCGACCCGCAGCGAAAATTGGCAAGTTTCTCAGTGTGAGGTCTTCATCATCACATAACCAGGGATTTTGACAATACCTCTGGGTGCGGTGACCTGCTTGCGAATCTGAAGATGACCGCAGTCCCTGTAAGCTCGCTCTGTTTTGAATAGAACGTAGCCATTGGCATCACACAGGGCGGCCGGGAAGTGCTCCAGAGTGTGATACCAAGTTCCGTTTTCCCGATAACGCGCCTGCTGCGCCGGAATGTTCCATTCCTTCTTGCAATCGTCCCCTGTTCTTCTATGCATCTCGGACCTCCTTCGTTCCTTCAACAAAGTTCGCCAACAACCGGGCGTTCCTGACTTCCATCCTTCAGTTACGAACCCAATAAGTTCGCTTGCCGTCGGGGGTTTTTCTTGTAGATTCGAGCGTGTACCCCATTCGCTTAACCGCGCCACTGAAAAATCCTCGGACCGTGTGGGCCTTCCATTTCGTGACCGCCATAATTTGGGGAACCGTGGCGCCTCCAGGTCGCTTCAACAACTCAAGAACCCTTGCCGTTTTAGTCCCGTTGCGGGGGAGCATGGGCACTTCGGCGCTGACCAAATCCGCCGCGCTGTCCTGGTGTCCGATCGTTGCTGGGCGACCGGGCTGTCGGTTAGCGGAACTCAGAACCCGCCGAAGTTTCTTGATCGTCTCTTTCTCACAGACGTAATAGTTCTCAACTTCCTTTTCGTAAAGATCGATTTGCTCAATCAAGTTCATCATGACCACTCTGCCTTTCCTATTTGTAGTATACACTCAAGCAGGCAAAAAAAGCAACATGTTTATAAATGTTTGGCATCCATTGACAAGTAATGCGCTAGCCCCCTGGGCAGCGCCAGATTTCAGACACTACCGACTGGCCGGGCCGCAGCCCTCGCTAGGAGCTTGCTGAAAAACACTCGGGCGATGTAGCCTCAAACATTTTAGGATCGTCTTGTAGTATATGCGCGGCCACGACGAACACCAGGACGACGTTTTCAGCTACATTTCCCCGGAAGAGCGGATTCCGCAAGACCATCCGCTGCGAGCGATCCGGCCGCTGGCCGACCAGATCCTGAAGGAGATGTCGCCGCAGTTCGGGAAGCTGTACGCGGCCAATGGCCGTCCGTCGATTCCGCCCGAACGGCTGCTGCGCGCGCTCTTGTTGCAGATCTTTTATTCGATCCGCAGCGAGCGCCTGCTGATGGAGCAGCTCGACTACAATCTGCTGTTTCGCTGGTTCGTGGGCATGAGCATGGATGAGCGCGTGTGGGTGCCGACGGTGTTCAGCAAGAATCGCGACCGCCTGCTCAAGCACGCCATCGCGCAGAGTTTCTTTGAGCGCGTGCTGAAGCTCGCCCAATCCGCATCTGTCGGACGAGCACTTCACCGTGGACGGCACGCTGATCGAAGCGTGGGCGTCGCAGAAGAGTTTCCGCCGCAAGGACGGTAGGATGATGGCGATGGAGCGAACTTCCATGGGCAGGAACGCAAGAATGACACGCATCAATCCACCACCGATCCGGATGCGAAGTTGTATCGCAAGAGCAGCAACGCGGAGTCGAAGCTGAGCTACCTGGGCCACACGCTGGTGGAGAACCGCAGCGGGATGATCGTGGGCACGTACCTCACGCAGGCCGATGGCTACGCCGAACGCGACGCGGCGCTGCTGATGCTGTGGGACAAGCGCAGGCGCAGGCGAAGCGCTTCACGCTCGGGCGCCGACAAGGGTTACGATGTCGCGGACTTCGTCGAACGATTGCGGGAGATGAACGTGGCTCCGCACGTGGCGCGCAAGAAAAGCGGCAGTGCGATCGATGGACGCACGGCGCGGCACGCGAGCTACCAGATCAGTCAGGCCAAGCGGTACTGGGTGGAGAAGCCGTTCGGATGGATGAAGACGGTGGGCGGATTGCGTAAGGTGAAGCTGCGAGGCCGCGAAAATCTGTGGTGGCTGTTCACCTTCACGGCGGCGGCGTTCAATCTGTGGCGGCTTCCGAAGTTGCGGGCCGCAGTGTGTTGAGACGCCCTGACGGGGCGCTCGGAGAGGCCTAAAGCGGGCCTCTCCGAGCCTCCGGTTGAGGCGCACTGCCCAGCAAAAACCTTCAAAACTACTTTCCAGGCTTGTTCCCGGGCACTATTTCAGCAAGCTCCTAGGGCATCACACGCTACAATGAGAATTCACGGAGGTTTATGGCAGCCCTCAAGCGCCGGCGCTCGGTCCCCGTCCGCATCGGCAACGTCCCGGTCGGCGGCGACCACCCCATCGTCGTCCAGTCCATGACCAACACGGACACCGCCGACGTCCAGTCCACCGTCAACCAGACCATGGCGCTCGCGCAGGCCGGCTCCGAACTGGTCCGCGTCACCGTCAACACCGAAGCCGCCGCCCAGGCCGTCCCCAAGATCGTCGACACGCTCGACAAGTTCGGCGTGCGCGTGCCCATCATCGGCGACTTCCACTACAACGGCCACATCCTGCTCAAGAAATATCCCGACTGCGCCCGCGCGCTCGCCAAGTACCGCATCAATCCCGGCAACGTCAACATCGGCAAGAAGCACGACGACAATTTCCGCGTCATGATCGAGGCCGCCATCGAGTACGATCGCCCGGTGCGCATCGGCGTCAACTGGGGTTCGCTCGATCAGGCCCTGCTCACGCGCATGATGGACGAAAACTCGCGCCTCGCCGAGCCGCTGGACGCCAAGGAAGTCACCATCAACGCCATCGTCGCCAGCGCGGTCCATTCCGGCCGAAGCCGCCGAGCGCTACGGACTCGGCGCGCGACAAGATCATCCTGAGCGCCAAGGTCAGCGGCGTGCAGGACCTCATCACCGTCTACCGCAAGCTCGCCGCGCAGTGCGACTACGCGCTGCATCTCGGACTCACCGAAGCCGGCCTCGGCTCGAAAGGCATCGTCGCCACCACCGCCGCGCTCTCGGTGCTGCTGCAGGAAGGCATCGGCGACACCATCCGCGCCTCGCTCACTCCGCTGCCCAACGGCGACCGCACCGACGAAGTCATCGTCTGCCAGCAGATCCTGCAAGCGCTCGAGCTGCGCAGCTTCACCCCGCAAGTCACCGCGTGCCCGGGCTGCGGCCGGACCACCAGCACCTTCTTCCAGGACATGGCCGACCAGATCCAGACCTACCTGCGCGAGCAGATGCCGGTGTGGAAAGGCAAGTACGCGGGCGTCGAAGAGATGAAGGTCGCGGTGATGGGCTGCGTGGTCAACGGCCCCGGCGAATCCAAGCACTCCAACATCGGCATCTCGCTGCCCGGCACTTTCGAAGAACCCGTCGCGCCCGTCTACGTCGACGGCAAGCTGTCGATCACGCTGCGCGGCGATCATATCGTGGCCGAGTTCATCGAGATCCTCAACAACTACGTCGACCGCCGGTACGCCGAGCGCGTCGCGGAAACGACCGCAGTCTAGTGACCCGCACGCCGATCGTCCATCGCGTACGAGCCGTCAACACCGCTCCCGAATCGGAAAACAAGATTCACGACGATCGCGTCGCTGCGCAGTTTGGATTCCGCGGCGGCCTGGTTCCCGGCGTCACCGTGTATGGCTACATGACTGCGCCCGTCATCGCGACCGCGCCCGAGTGGCTCGATCGCGGCACCATGCTGGTTCGCTTTTTCGAGCCGTTCTACGACGGCGACGAAGCTGATCGCTCAAAACCGAACCTCAGCCGGACGGCTCCATCCACGTCACAGCCGAGAACGCCAGCGGCGAACTCTGCGCGAAAGCAACTGCGGCGATGCGAACATCGAGCGCTGCGCCCCGAACCTCTTCCGGAGGCTCCGCTCCCAGATCAACGCCCAACTCCGTCGCCCGAAAACCTCATCCCCGGCGCCGCGACTCGGAACCATCACCGCGACGCTCGTTTCAGACGATCCCGCCAAGCTCCTGCAATACTCGAACGACATCCTGGTCCGCAACTTCAAACTCGGCCCCTGGATTCACGGCGCGAGCGAAATCACCAACTGGCGGCGCGCCCACGCAGGCGACCAGATCACAGCGCGCGCCCGCATCCACGACCGCTTCGAACGCAAAGGCCACCAGTTCGTCGCGCTCGATGTCATGCTGCTTCGCGATGGCAGCGAGCTGATCCAGACCGTTCGCCACACCGCGATCTACCAGCTCCGGTCCAGCGCTTCGCCGAGCCAGTCGTAGGGCATTCGCCCGAGAACCTGTACGAACTCTGTACCATTGCATTCGAAACATCCGGACCGCATAATGATCTGGCTCTACCCTCATGCGAGTTGCGCGAGATCGTCGCCGCGATGTTCGAAGTTATTGCCGCGGACAAGTGCGTTTCAGCATCGAGGACTCGTCCGCTCAAACGCCCGCCCAATTGCTGGACATCTCCAGCAACGGGTTCCGCCTGCGGCATTCCATCCGCGATCTGGAACCGGGCCGCGAAGTCCGCTTCCAGCACCGCATCTTCTTCGGCCGCGCGCGTGTGATGTGGACGGCGCTGGTCGGCGGCCGGCCCGAGAGCGGCTTCCTGATTATTCGCGGCTGATTGCGCCGCTCACGGACCAGTGCGCTTGGCGATCTGCGGCGGCAAGCTGTAAGGAATCTCGATCACCGCGTCCACATCGATGGGCGCGCGATCGCGCGTCGCGGGCTTGAACTCCCACTCCGCCAGATCCCGCATCACCGCCTGCTCGACGCCGGGGCTCACGCTGCGCAGCACCTTTACATCCACGATCTTGCCTTCGTAGTTGATGGTGCAGGTCACCTGTACTCGCAGTTCCGTGTGCGCCCCAGGCAGCACAGGATCCACCGACTCGAACTTTCGCAACGGAAGCGGCGCGCGCACCAGCGGCGTGTCTCCCGAAGTAGGTCCCCGTTCGGCGAACCACAGAATCCAATCGCCCGAGTACGGTGCGAAGTTTTCGATCGGAATCACCATCGTGTACACGTTGCGGCCCGGGAAGCGCGCGTCGATGGCGCGCGGAATGGTTCGCGACGCCGGCCGCAGAGGAACCGACAGCGTGCTGGCCGGCAGCGTCCGCACTTTGTCGGCGTACATCACCACTTTGCGATTCGCACTGACGTGCGGAGCGTCCACCGGCTTCGAGCGATCCTCGCGAATGGTGAGATTCGGCACGTTCAGCCCGCCTTTGACGTCGCCGCTGGCCGGTTCGCCGAGATTGGGAGCTTTCGAAAACGCGCCCGCCCGCGCACCGTCCGGCACCGGTCCGGTGCCCGGCGTAAGACTCGCTACCGCGATGTCCGCTCTGCCGTTGCCGGCGTTCGCCTCCGCGCCCGGCGGTGCGTTGGAGGGCGGCGGAGCGCCTCGCGACAACGACGGCGCGCCCAGCCCTTCGGGCAACGCCATGCGCGCGCCGGTGGACCCGGCGACCGAAGCGTCCGGCCTCGCGATATCTCCGACGTCCACCGGAACCGCGAGCCGCGCTGGCTTATCGGACGGCGGCGGCGGCACGAATTCCCGCGGCATCGGCATGTCGAGCGCTCTCGCGCTGGGCGGCGCGAAGCGCACGTCGCCGTTGGGCGTCAACAGCGAAACGTTGGGTTGCTCGGCGTGCACTCCCTCGACGTTGGGCTGCACGAACTTCCGGTACTCGCGCGGCGGGGGCGCCGGTAGGGGAATCGAAGTCGCGCTCCGCAGAACCACGTTGGGCGCCGGCAGATCCTGTTTGATCTCGATCTTCGGCACCGGCCTCCAGATGATCTGCTTGGACGACTTGGCGTGCGGCGACGTCGCGATGATGGCTTGCTTGGAAGGCTCGAGGCCGCGCGGCTTCGGGAATGTCCCCACGCGCTTGGCCGCAGTCACGTCGGGAAGCGGCTGCCGGTAGTTGTACCAGACAATCCTGCGCTCCGAAGGCCGGATCAATTCGTCATAGATCGGGCGCTTGGAGGCCGACGGCTCGTCCTGATAAGACGGGATCAAGCCCAGCCCCAGGATCACGGCGCCGTGCAGGCTGATGGACGCCATGAACGACACCGGACGAAACCGGTATGCGATGGATCGTCTGCTGGGCGCCATGCCTGAACCGCTCATGGAAAGTTCTCGGGCGAGCTAGTATGCGTCGGACTGCAGTGCGTGTGAACCTACATCAGCAGAATACCAGAGTCGCCCGATTCCCTCCATCACCGCTAGTACTGGTCCCTATTAAACTCAGTGCGGAGCGAGCGCCGCTTCCAGAGCCGGCAGCCGGGCGTCCGACACCGTGAAAAGCCCGTCCGGAAACTTCCGATAGGCGAGCATGTCTTCGTAAATCAGAGTTCTCCTGGCTGCGGTTGAGCGCCAGGCCCGCCAGGTATTGCAGGCGCAGGTTTCCGTCGCGGTTGATCGCGGCCCCCTTAAGCCACGGCTGCAAGTCGCGCGCCCGGCCGGCGTAGGTGGTCAGCAAGCCCATCGCGGACTGAAATCCGACATCGGAAAGCGACTTCGCCACAGCGGAATAATCGGCGGACGCCAGCTTTTTCTCCATAGCGTCCACGTCGACCTTGGTCTCGCCGGCCTGACCCAGCAGCACCACGTCGTAGCCTCCGCCTCCGTTTTCGTTGCCCCAAATGGTGCCGCCCGGGAACACGTCGAAGAACGTCGCGATCTCGCTCTTCACCGTCTGCGAGGTCGGTCTCATAGAGCGGCACCCACTGCGTGACGACGCCTCCCGGCTTCAGGTGGTTGCTGAACGAGCTCGAAATATTCTTTCGAATACAGAGTGGCGCTGCCCTTCACCCAGGGGTGGATCGGGTCAGAAGTAATGATGTCGAACTTTTCCGGCGACGTGAGAATGTAGTGGCGCGCGTCGTCATAGATGATTTGCGTGCGCCGGTCGTGCAGCACGTTGTAGTTCTCACGGCCGAAGAATCGTGTCGCCACGGGCGGCACCAGCGGCTCCATTTCGCAGATCACGATTTGCCGAATACTGGGATACAAACTGAAGGAGCCGGCGGTGACTCCGGCGCCGAATCCCACCACCAGCACGGATTCGGGCTTCGGATGGAAGAGCGCAGGCAGGTGGCCCAGCATACGCTGCAGCCGCATGTCGTATGGTTCGGTGGAGGCTTCCACTTTTCCGCTGACGTGAAACTGCACCGCGCCGTCGTCCCACTGCGAAATCGCGATGGAAGAATTCATGCCCTCGCCGGTGTACAGAATTTTCGAACGGTCGGACGAGGTCAGGATGCGGCGGCCGTAGGCGATCAGCATTCCCGGCACCGGCGTGACGGTTGTGATCAGCCAGACCGAGGCGAGCGTCGCGGCAGCCAGCGCCAGCGCGCCGGTTTTTCTGCGCCACGGCCAGACCATCGGAGCGAGCAACAGCAGGCCGCCAATGGCCGATAGCGCAATCAGCAGGCGTTCGCTTCGGCCGCTGCCGATGTGCGGGATCAACAGCACGCTGAAGCTGAGCGCTCCTACAATGGCGCCGGCGGTGTTGGCCGCATAGATTCCGCCCACCATCCGCCCGGAATCTTCACCTGGTGCGGCCACTGCGGCTAAAGCCAGCGGGAAACTCGCGCCCCACAGCAGCGCGGCGGGCAGGATGGCCCACAGGGAGCGCACCAGGTCGACCTGGAAGGTGAACCAGGGCGAAGTAGAAAGCAGCGGATTCACCGGCCAATAAGGCAGTGAACTGGCCAACATGTACGCAGTCCAGGCGATGCCGGCGACGAGCAGCATCTGGCAAACTCCCAGCGCGAGCCGGGGCCGGATCAGTTGTTTTGCGAAAAACGAACCCACCGCGCTGCCGATCCCGAGGCCAACCAGGAACACCGCCAGGATGATGGAAAACGTGTAGACAGTCCCGCCGAGCAGCAGGCCGAGCAGCCGCGTCCAAATCACCTCGGCGCCGAGCGCGGTGGCTCCGGACAGCGCGATGGTCACGTAGACCGGCCAAGCCCCTTGCGGGGCCAGCAATTTGACTGGCGTCGCTTCCTCTTCCGGCGGCTGGTATGAGGCACGCTTTGCAAGTGCTAGCGCGACCAAGGCCACCACCGCGTTGAGCGCCGCCGCGACATAAGTCGCCGTCGCCATGTCGAACACCCGCAACAGGTAGAACCCGGCGAGCACGCATCCCGCTACGGCACCCCCAGTGTTCGCGCCATATAGAAGACCCATCCAGGAGACTCCTTCCGGACTGGTCTTGAGCCAGCGTGCTGCAGCCGGCAGCGACGCCCCCATCAGCATCGTGGGCGGCAGCAGGCACGCGGCGCAGACCACTGCGCGCAGCACTACTGCCGGAAAACCGTGGCCGACCGCGCCCGTGTAAAGGCTGTCGATAAGCGGCATCCCGAAATGCGCCGCCAGCCCGCAGACGCCGATGCCCAGTTCGATCCAGGCGTAAACCTTGAGCGGATGCACGCGCTCGGAGACGAATCGCGGCAGGGCGAAGCTACCCAGGCAAAGTCCGCCCATGAATGACGCCAGTAAGACGCCTAACGAAATCGCGGTGGACCCGATCACCAGTTGTAACAACTGGTACCACACGATTTCGTAAATCAGGGCCGAAGCGCCGCTTCCGGCGAACAGCACCAGGAGCATGGGCAGAAAGCGGGGCGAGAGGGCAGGGGTGTTTTGAGCGAGCTTCAGTTGGGTTCGTTTTGTTGACTACGGGCATTTGCGAATGATCCGGACTGTCGAATGATACCTCAACCTTGAACGTTTTCAGAAGCGTCATTGGGGCTGGGAAAGGGCCGGGTCAGGTGTCATGACCCCCTCCCCCCAGGATTGAAAGAAAGTACTATGATGTTTAGTACGCTTGGAACGACTAGCGATGTATGGTACTTTTTGTCAAATTGAGCATTACTGTTGAAGCGCAGCTTGAAGTCTTAGGCATGAACCTGTTGTAGAAAGGAAGTTTCAGATGATGGTCCGACTCATATTCTATTGCCCGCGATGCGGCTCGCTGTTGTTCCGTCCTTCGCTCAGCCGGACGTTTCGGGACAATTTCCTGAGTCCGATTGGATTCCACGCGCACCGCTGTTACATGTGCCGTCTTCGCTTCTACCTGTTCAAGCCCACCAGCCTGCGGACGCTGGTAACCGTCCTGAACCGGCCGCTGGCCGGAGTTCGGCGAATGGAACCCACTCCCGGCGAGCCGGCAGCTGAGACCGCGAAGAACCGGCGCCTGGTAGCCGGGGATCTGCTGCGCCACAATCGCTGATAACCGAGTGCCAAACATCCGGTAAGGCGTTGAACAACTTCTCCTGGGACACATCCAATCTTGTCCGATAAGCCTTCTTAAAGGGACTTGCTCGTCCCTTGGAAGGTCTCAATGAAACTGTCTGGACAGATTACAGCCTGCGCGGCGGGCGGCGTGGTCCTGGCGACGATCGCAGCGATCGGAACCGTATACTCGATCTCTCGCACGAATCGTGTCAACGAACTCCGGGAACTGATGAGCTCCAGCATCCAGCAAGCCGAGACGGTAACGGAGAATGTCGACAGTCTGCATCAGAGCGGCGCGTTCAATCTGGAGGCACTGCGGAAAGGCATTCAGGGAACGCAGGATTTCCGGAGCACGGCTTTCTATCGCGCCATTCCGGTAGTAGCCGGCTGGGACTCGTTGCGCAAAGTGATCGCGAGCACGAATTTTGAATTTGTGACGCCCACTCGCCCGGATGTGCCGGCCCGCAATCCGCGAAACGCAACGCACGAGTTCGACAAGGCTTTTCAGGCGTTCGCGGCCGGCCAGAGCGAGTACTTCGCGGACGACAAGAAGACCGATACTCTCATTCTGGCCCGGCCGGCGCGAATCGCGCAGGGTTGTCTGGAATGCCACGGCGCGACGGCGAGCAGCCCCACGCACGACGGCAAGGATGCGCTCGGGTTTCCGATGGAGAACCTGCAGATCGGCGACATCAAGGGCGCCTTTGTCCTGAAAGCGCCCATGCAGCGCGACACGGTGGTGATGGCGAGCATGGAACGGATCACCATCGCCGGCTGCCTGGTCCTGATCGTGGTGTTGGGAGCGTTCTGGGCGCTCAACCGGAAGCTCATTGTAGATCCGCTCCGCAATATCGGCCAGGACCTGTCGGCCGGATCGGCGCGCATCCGCACGGCCTCGGACGATCTGGCGTCGGGCAGCCAGTCCATCGCGTCGGGAGCGGTGGAGCAGGCCGCCTCGATCGAAGAAATGTCGGCCGCCACCACCGAGATCGACTCGATGACCCAGCGCAGCACGGATCATGCGCGTTCGGCCGCCAAACTGGTGATCGACGTCCATCAAAGCGTGGCGGACGCGAACGCGCGCCTGCAGCAGATGATGACTTCCATGCGCGAGATGACCGCCTCGGCCGACAAGATTTCGAAGATCAACAAAGTGATCGATGAGATCGCGTTTCAGACCAACATTCTGGCGCTGAACGCAGCGGTAGAGGCGGCGCGCGCCGGAGAAGCCGGAATGGGCTTTGCCGTGGTGGCGGACGAAGTTCGCACCTTGGCGCAGCGCAGCGCGCAAGCCGCCCGTGATACGGCCACGCTGATTCAGGATTCCATCGACAAATCGCGCGACGGATCGGCGAATCTGGAGGAAGTGGCGCGGGCTGTAGATCGCGTCACCGATCTGTCCAACACCATGAAGGTCCAGATCGAGGAAGTCTCGGCGGCCAGCGAGGAACAGGCGCGCGGCATCGCAGAAATTTCCATCGGTGTGCGCCAGATGGAACAGGTGACGCAATCGGCGGCGGCCAACGCAGAACAAAACGCCCAATCCACCGGCAAGGTGCGGACCGAAGCTGAATCGCTGGACGGTATCGTACAGAACCTGACCGCGCTGATCGGCTGATCCGGGCGGCGGCGCGCAAAGGACCGGCCTGCGGCTAACAATCGCCGGTCTTGAATCGATAAGTCCTATGTGAGGACCATCCTTGTTTGCGGCTGGACGCTTGCTCTTTCCCTGGGCGCGGCGGCGCAGTCCCGCGATCCGCGCCAGATCGATCTTAGCCAGGCCAACCTGGAAGACCTCCTGAACGTCCGGGTGACGTCTGTCTCCAAGCGGGAGCAGAAGCTCTCGCGGACGGCGGCGGCGGTGTTTGTGATCAACTCGGAGGACATCCGGAGGTCGGGCGCCACCAACATTCCCGATCTTCTGCGAATGGCTCCGGGCGTGGATGTGCAACAGATCGACGCCAACGCCTGGGCAATCAGCGTTCGGGGTTTCAACGCGCGCTATTCGAACAAGGTGCTGGTGCTGATCGATGGGCGCACGGTGTACACTCCGTCATTTTCGGGCGTGTATTGGGAACACCTGGACATGCCGCTGGAAAACATTGACAGGATCGAGGTGATTCGCGGTCCGGGCGCTACGATCTGGGGAGCCAACGCGGTCAACGGAGTGATCAGCATCTTCACCAAATCGTCGCGCGAAACGCAGGGTGGGCTGGCGACAGCGGGAGCAGGCTCTCAGACCAAGGCGCTCGGCACATTGCAGTACGGCGGAACAGCGGGGCGTCGCGGCGCCTACCGGGTGTCCGGCAAGTATGTCGACACGGGAAACTCGGCGGCCTACGACGGGTCGGAAGCCAACGACCGATGGAGCCGGCTGCATGGAGGAATCCGGACGGACTGGGATCTCACCAGCCGCGATGCGCTGCTGGTGGAAGGCGATGTGTTTACCGCGGATATGAATCAAATGCGCCGGACCTATCTGACGGCAACGCCACTGAATCAGATGTTTCCCGAGAATTTTGGCGCCCAGGGCGAGAACATGCTGGCGCGCTGGACTCACACGTTGGAGGGAGGATCAGAGACCACCCTGCAGGCTTACTTCGACGGCTACCGCCGCAGCGACCTGGGAGTGCCGGAAGTGCTGAGGACGTTCGACCTGGATTTTCAGCATCACGTTGCAGTGGCGGATCGCCACGATCTGGTCTGGGGATTGGGCTATCGGGTCTACCGTTCCAGCCTGGCGCCGGGATACGATCTGGGGTTTTCGCCGCCCTCGCGAACCGACCAGCTTTACAGCGCGTTTCTTCAGGACGAGATCCGGTTGCCGGGTTCCTGGTGGCTGACGCTGGGCGCCAAGCTGGAGCACAATCCGTACACCGGTTTTCAAGCCGAGCCCAGCGTGCGTCTGGTTTGGGCTCCCGATGGCGGAAGGCAGACTGTTTGGGCGTCGGCCTCGCGGGCCCTGCGGCAGCCGGCACGCATCGACACCGCGATCCAAACCACGGTGGCAGCCACGCCGATGGCGCCGGATCTGGTCCAGGTGGCGGAATTCAGCGGCAATCCCAAGATCCGGAACGAGGAATTGCTGGACTACGAAGCAGGCTACCGTTCCGAGTTGAGCAAATCTCTGACGCTGGATGTCGCTACGTTCTTGAGTTTCTATCGTGATCTGGAAACCAGCGAACCGCAAGCGGAACGGATCGTGCCGGGATCGCCTGTCAAGATAATGGTCCCGCTGCTGTGCAAGAACGGCGGCCGAGCGGTGGACTACGGTGGCGAAGTTTCCTTGAACTGGACCGTGCGGCCGCGCTGGCGGATCAGCCCGGGTTATTCATACGTGCATGCCACGATCCGGATGGATGCATCGGCGCAAGGCTTGATGGGAATGGACCTGTCCAGTGGGTTTCCTCAGAACATGCTCCAGGTCCGGTCGCTGGTGAACGTGACGCGGCGGACGGAGTTCGACCAGGCGTTGTACTACACCGCGCGGCTGCCTGGCTCGAACATCCCCGGCCATGCGCGCCTGGATCTGCGCGTGGGGCGCAAGATAGGAGAGCACGCCGAACTCAGCATTACCGGGCAGAACGTGCTGCGGCCGAGAGCCGTGGAATTCGGCGACAGCCTGGCCATCATCGGAGCGCAGGTGGAACGCAGTATCTACGGAAGCGTCACGTGGAGATTCCGATGAGTAGCCGGGCATGACGAAACGCCTCAGCTTCGCTTCGCTGGTGGGCCTGGGCTTCGGGCTGGTCCTGCTGGCGCAGTTTGACGAATACCACGTCAAAGCGGCGTTCCTCTACAATTTCGCGAAGTTCGTGGAGTGGCCGCCGGCGACCTTCAAGACGCGGCAGGACCCGATCGTGATCTGCGTTCTGGGCGCGAGCCCATTCCAGAAGATTCTGGAAGAGGCGGTGAATGGAAAAACGGTGGAAGGCCGCAAGTTTGCGGTTCACCAGATCGAAGACCTGGAGCCGAAGTGTGACTGCCAGATTCTTTTTGTGCCTTCCAGCGGGCGGAAGCGCTACCGGTCCATGGCTGGTGGGCTGAGAGGATCGGGGATTCTGACGGTGGGTGAGACGCCGGGATTCACCGAAGAAGGTGGCGTCATTAATTTCAAGCTGGAGGGCGACCGGCTGCGGTTCGAGATCAACGTCGAGGCGGCCGAGCGGGAGCGGCTGCGCATCAGCTCCAAGCTGCTCGGCCTGGCTGAAATCGTCAAGAAATGAAATGCCCATGCTGAGCGCCACGGCCCGATATCGCAACCTTCCAGTGCGGCACAAGCTGCACGTGATCATCATGGTCACGGTAGGTGCGGCCTTGACACTGGCCTGCGGGGCGGTGCTGGTATACGAACAATTCGTGCTGCGGGATTCGATGCGAAACGATCTGGACGTGCTGGCCGGCATCTTCGCGTCCAACAGCACCGCGGCGCTGACATTCGACGATCAGAAGGCGGCGCAGGAGCTGCTGAGCGGGCTGCGGGCCAAGCAATCCATCGAAATGGCGGCGATTTATTCCGGGGACGGAAAAGTGCTGGCCTGCTACAGCCGCGATCCGGGAGGGAATTGGTCCGGTGCTCCGCGCGTGACCGAGGATGCCACTTGGTTTGAGGGCGACCGTCTGAAGGTGTTCAAGCGAGTCCGGCTGGGAGAGCAATCTATCGGCGGGATTTATCTGGAGTCGGACCTGGGCGAAATCCGGGCACGGCTGCGGCAGTCCACCGGGATCATACTGGCGATTCTGGCGGCGGCTTCGATGCTGGCCTTGGGTCTGGCGGCCCGTTTGCAGCGGAGCGTTTCCGAACCGATCCGCCTGCTCAGCCAAACGGCGCTTCGCGTTTCGACGCGCAAGGACTATTCGGCGCGCGCCCGCAAAGTGGCCGGCGACGACCTGGGGCAGCTTACCGACACTTTCAACGAGATGCTGGCCAGGATCGAGACGCGCGACCAGGAACTCGAGGAACACCGGGACCGGCTGGAATCGGAGGTGGCCAAGCGGACCGCCGAGCTGGTCCAGGCGAAAGAAAGAGCCGAGGCGGGCAGCCGCGCCAAGAGCGAGTTCCTGGCCAACATGAGTCATGAGATCCGCACGCCGATGAACGGGGTCATCGGCATGACCGATCTGGCCCTCGACACAGATCTCAACGAGGAACAGCGCGATTATCTGACTGCGGTGCGCACTTCAGGCGAGGCGCTTTTGAACATCATCAACGACATCCTGGACTTTTCGAAAATCGAAGCCGGCCGGTTCACGCTGGAGAGTTTCGAATTCGATCTGAAGTCAGTGCTCGAAGAGACCGTGCGCAGTCTGGCGGTCTCGGCTCATCAGAAGGGGCTGGAATTGCTGTATGAGAATCAAGCGGAGCTGCCGGCGATCGTGGTCGGCGATCCGGGACGGCTACGGCAGGTGCTGGTGAACCTGTTGGGAAATGCGATCAAGTTCACCGAGTCGGGCGAGGTCTCGCTGAGCGTGATTGCGGTCGAACCCGGCGCTGCTGGCATCGCCGTGGAGTTTTCAGTTTCCGACACCGGGATCGGGATCTCGGAGGAGTGGCGCGAGCGGGTCTTCGGCGCGTTCGTTCAGGTAGACGGCTCCAACACGCGGCGGTACGGCGGCACCGGACTCGGGTTGGCGATCTCGCTTCGGCTGGTTGGCTTGATGGGCGGGCGCATGTGGGTGGACAGTCAGCCGGGGCACGGGAGCGCGTTTCACTTTACAGTAAACCTGGCGCTTCGTTCTCCAAGGGACGAGAGTGCACCGCCTCCGCTTGCGCCGCCCGAGAGCCTGCGAGGCCGGTCTGTTCTGGTGGTGGACGACAATGCGTCGAGCTGCCGCATACTGGACCAGACGTTGCGGAGCTGGGGCATGCAGCCTGTTCTGGCTGGGTCCGGCGGCGAAGCCCTGCAGATCCTGCGGCAGCCCGGAGGCGAGCGTTTCGCGCTGCTGTTGGTGGACGCGAACATGCCCGAGATGGATGGATTCGCGCTGGTGCGGCGGATCGAAAAACCGGGCGCGATCGCTTGCCCGCGCATTCTGATGCTCAATTCGCGAGATGCCCGAACATTCGGGGCCGAAGCCCGGAACCAGGGGCACTGTGTCGCGAAGCCGGTGACGCCGGCGAATCTGATCAAGGCCATCCGGAAAGCGATGGAGGCAGACACGGCTGAGCCGGTCGCGTCGCGCAGGCCCGTCCCAGCCACGAACGAACAGACGCTGCGCATTCTGTTGGCCGAGGACAATTTGGTCAACCAGAAGGTGGCGATGGCGATGCTCGAGAAATTGGGGCATTCGGTGGTAGTCGCGGCTAACGGCGAAGAAGCCTTAGGGCGAGCCGGGCGCGAGACGTTCGACCTGATTCTCATGGATGTGCAGATGCCGGAAATGGACGGCTACGAGGCGACGCGCGCCATCCGCTCGGCCGAGTTGCGTACCGGCGGCCACATCCCCATCGTCGCGCTGACGGCGCACGCGATGAAAGGCGACCGGGAAATCTGCCTGGCGGCGGGAATGGACGACTATATCGGCAAACCCATCCGGCGCGCGGAATTGGAAGCGGCGCTCAAGCTGTGGGCGCCGGTTCGGGGAGTTGAAGCGGTTCCCGCTGAGACTGTCCCGATCGGTTAGCATCGGTCGGTGCCAGCGTCCGCGCGCGATGTTATCGTAGGGGCGTGGGCGTCGGAACTCAGATTTCGGAAACAGAATACCTGCGAACATCCTACGAGCCGGACTGCGAGTACGCGGACGGCGCAGTTATGGAGCGCAATTTGGGAACACAGGACCATAGCTGGTTGCAGGCGGCGTTGACCGCGTTTTTCTTTAAGCGACGCAAGGAGTGGCGAGTACAGGTGTACCCGGAACAGCGAATCCGGATCCGGCCTGGCAGATATCTGATTCCTGACCTCTGCGTAGTGGCCGGCGAACGGCCCGCCGAGCAGGTCTTCACCTCGCCGCCTCTCATCTGGATCGAGATTCTGTCGCCGGAAGACCGCACCATCCGCATCAATCAAAAGGTGCGCGAGATCCTGGATTTCGGCGTGCCGTACGTTTGGGTGATCGATCCGCAGACGCTGGAGAGCGAGCTGCACACGCGGTCGGGCAGCCGGACGCTCGAAGACGGCAGGCTGCGGGTGGAGGGCACTGCCATCGAAGTCCCTCTGCGCGAGCTGGAAAACGACTAGTGCCGCGGCTGGGTCGCGTCCTTGAAACGTCGCTCTACGTAGACGACGTACCGCGCGCGGCGGCGTTTTACGAGCGCGTGTTCGGATTCTCAAGGCTGGTTTCGGACGGCCGCTTCTGCGCGCTCAACGTTTCCGGTCAACAAGTGCTGCTGTTGTTCCGCAAGCGCGCGACCACCGAGCCGATCACGATTCCCGGCGGCGTGATTCCGCCGCACGACGGCGACGGGCAGTTGCACCTGGCGTTCACGCATTCCGCTGGATGCCGAGCAGGAGTGGCGCGAACATCTGGCGGCGCACGCGATCGCGATCGAAAGCCGGGTCGCGTGGCCGCGCGGCGGATTCAGCCTGTACTTCCGCGATCCCGACGGGCACCTACTGGAGCTAGTCAGTCCCGGCTGCTGGACCATCTACTGAAGCGAAGCCGGCGGCGGCGATCTGGGCGATGTCCAGCAGCTTCGGCGGCGTCTTCGAAATTCCCGACAGCGCGTCGCGGAACATGGTGTTGCAGAACGGGCAGGCGGCGCCCACCACCGAGGCGCCGGTGGCAACCAGTTCCTGAGCGCGCGTAACGCTGACGCGCTGGCCCTTCTCTTCGCCGAGGAACGCCAGCCCGCCGCCGGCGCCGCAGCAGAACGAGCGCTCGCGGGCGCGCGGCGGATCCACCAGGTTGCCGAAGCGGCCGATCACGTCGCGCGGCGCGTCGTACACGCCGCGGTAGCGGCCCAGGTAGCAGGGATCGTGGTAGACGATGTTCTCGCCGGCTGCCGTGCGTGCGGGCAGCTTGTCGAGATGCCGCGCCAGAAACTCGCTGTGATGCTCGATGGGCGGCGCCTCGCCGTATTCGCGCCAGTCGGTGGAGATGGTGCGGACGCAATGCGGGCAGATGGAGACGATCTTTTTCACTTTGCTCTGCGCGAGGGTTTCGAGATTGTTCTCGGCGAGCTGGCCGAACGCGAGATCGTTGCCCAGGCGGCGCGCCGGGTCGCCGGTGCATTTCTCTTTTCGCAGAACGCCGAAGCTGACGTTGAGGCGCCGCATCACCTGCGCGAGCGCCGCGACGATTTCGCGGCCCTGCGGATCGTAGGCGCCCATGCAGCCCAGCCACAGGCAGTATTCCTGCGTGCCGTCGAAGATGGGGAATTCCTGCTTCTGGACGAACTTGTCGCGCTCGGTGGAGGAGAAGCCGAGCGAGTTGCCGTTGCGCTCGAGATTCAGGAACAGCTTGGTGCCGTAGTCGTCTTCCCACTTGCCGGTGTTCACCGCGCCGCGGCGCAGTCCGATGATGATGGGCAGGTGCTGGACGCCCACCGGGCACTGGAATTCGCACGCGCCGCAGGTGGTGCACTGGAAGGCGGCTTCCTGCGAGATGATGTTTGCCGAGCAGCGGCTCTTCGCTGGACGGGCCGAATTCGTTGAGATATCCGCGCACGCCCAGCGCGATTTCTTTGGGGTTGAGAACCTTGCCGGTGTTGGCGGCGGGGCAGTGCTCGGTGCAACGTCCGCATTCGACGCAGGAGTAGGCCTGCAGCGAGACGAGCTGGGTGATGTCTTTGCCGGTATCGAGGCCGAAATCTTCGTCGCCCACCAGCGGAGGAATTTTGCTGAAGGTGTCGCGCTTCAGAAAGACGGTCAACGGGCTCAGCACCAGGTGCAGATGCTTGGTGTGCGGGATCAGCGGCAGGAAAACGAGAAGCGTGAGCGTGTGCGCCCACCAAAGCGGTCTGCTCTGCTCGCCGCCCGGCAGGAAGGTCAGCAGATAGGTGACC
Source organism: Terriglobia bacterium (assembly GCA_963792065.1). Lineage (GTDB taxonomy): Bacteria > Acidobacteriota > Terriglobia > Bryobacterales > Bryobacteraceae > Palsa-89. The sequence continues at coordinate 1,028,505 of CAWBUU010000001.1, read as the reverse complement.
ATCAGCAGGAAGATCAGCAGCGCGATGAAGCCGGATTCGTACGACACCGCGCCGAGCCATTTCGGCCGGATCACCAGGCGGCGGAACGCCAGGCCCGAGATGGCGACCGCCACGGCGACGGCGAAAATCGCGGCCAGCGTGAAGTAGACTCGGCCGAACATGCCGTCGCGGGAGAACAGCTCGACATGCACGCCTTGGGCGAAATGGTTGATGGTGACGAGCGCGAAGGCGCAGAAGCCCCAGAACACGAACGCGTGCGCGAATCCGGGCAGCGGGCGCTGGCGGATCACTTTGCCTTGCAGCAGAACTTCCCAGACGAAGTCGCGGACGCGCCGGCCCACGGGCTGAATGCTGAACTCGGGATCCTTCTTGGAAGCGAGCACGGTGCGCCAGACTTTTCCGAATCGCAGCCAGAAGCCGGCAGCCGACGCCACGACCAGGACCAGAAACAGCGCCGTTTCCGGCCACGAGAGTTGAACCATAAACTGCGAGTGTAGCGCAGGCGAGTCGCCGAGGCTGTCGCTGTCTCTAAAGGGCAGACCCATTCGCTACGATAGATGCTTTGGGGGAAACATTTGCGATTCGTAATGTCGGGAGCGGCCGGGTTCATCGGCTCGCACCTTTGTGACCGCCTGATCGCGGAAGGCCACGCCGTACTGGGGTTGGACAACTTCATCACGGGAGCCGCGCGGAACCTGGAGCAGCTCGCCGGAAATCCGCGCTTCGAGTTTCGCGAGTGGGACGTGTGCCATCCGGTGGAGATCGAGGGTCCCGTGGACGGGGTGCTGCACCTGGCGTCGCTGGCAAGTCCGAAAGACTATTTTCAGCATCCCATCGAAACGCTGGAGGTTGGTTCCACCGGAACGCGGAACATGCTGGAGGTGGCGCTGCGTTTTCGCGCGCGTTTCTTGCTCACGTCAACGTCGGAATGCTACGGCGATCCGCTGGAGCATCCGCAAGTGGAGACCTACTGGGGCAATGTGAATCCGGTGGGCGTGCGGTCCTGCTATGACGAAAGCAAGCGCTACGCGGAGGCGTTGACCATGGCGTATCATCGCGTGCATGGCCTGGCGACCACCATCGCGCGCATCTTCAATACCTATGGGCCGAGGATGCAGCTGGATGACGGGCGCGTGGTGCCGGCGTTCATCGATCAGTCGCTCCAGGGAAAGCCGCTGACGGTATTCGGAGACGGATCGCAGACCCGCAGCTTCTGTTACGTGCGCGATCTTGTGGACGGGCTGTACCGGCTGATGTTTTCCGACGAACGGTATCCGGTGAACCTGGGCAATCCTCGGGAAATGACCATCCTGGAGTTTGGCGAGGAGATTCGAAAGATCATCGGAACCAGCGCCAAGCTGGAGTTCAAGCCGCTGCCGGAAGACGATCCGCAGCGGCGCCAGCCGGACATCGCGAAAGCCAAGCGCGTGCTGGGCTGGGAACCGAAGGTGAGTCTGGAAGAGGGGCTGCGCGAGACCATCGAGTACTTCCAACGAATCGCGGCGCCGGAACTAGCGCGCGGCTAGAGTGGCCGCACGCGATTCCACCCAGATCTTGGAGGCCGCGCTGCGTCCCAGCTGGACCGGCTGGCCGTCGATGCGCAACGTCAGGGTGTCGTCGTAATTTGACGCGATCATGCGGACGGCGGCGCCGGGGTGAATGCCGATCCCGTTCAGGTATTCGAGCAGGCGGCGGTCGCGCTCGAAGACGCTCATGACGGTAACCTCAGCTTCGGAGGAAATTTCATCCAGCGGCTTCCAGCCGCGATTGCGCCGATCCTGCGGAGTGTCGCGCTCGACGCGATTGCCGTGCGGGCAAGCTTCGCCGCGTGCCCAGACGGTCCGCCAGACGCCGCTCGAAGTCGGCTGAAACGGCGTGCTCGAGTTGTTCGGCTTCGTCGTGGACCTTGTACCATTCCATGCCGAAGATCTCCGTGAGCATGCGCTCGATCAGGTGGTGACGATTCAGCAGCCGGTTGGCGATCTCGCGGCCGGATGAAGTCAGCGAGATCTGCCCGTCGCGGCCGACGCGGATCAGAGCGTCTCGTTTGAGCCGCTTGATTGCCATGGTGACGGCAGGCGCAGAAACGTTCAGCCAGCGCGCCAGGGTTGCGGCGATAACCGGCTCGCCTTCGCTCTCGGCTTCGGCGATGGTCTTGAGATAGTTTTCCTTGGAAATCGTGATTTTCACGCCAAAATCAGATTGTAGCGTGCGCGGCGGCATCAGGCACTTCGCGCGCGGCCCGGCAGCCGCCGTAGTACCGTATACGTATGCCCAGACGCACTCTCCTGCCAGTGGTCTTTGTTCTCGCGATTGTAGCTGTTCCGCTGTTGCTGCTTGCGGCCGGCGAAACAGTCGACCTGTCGGTAATCCATCGGATCAAGTCCGAAGCGTTCGACAATTCGAAGGTGATGGATCACATGTTTTACCTCACCGATGTCAACGGGCCGCGGCTCACCGGATCGCCGGCATACAAGGCGGCCGCCGATTGGGTGGTCCAGCGGATGGCGGAGTACGGACTTACGGCCAAGGAAGAGAAATGGGGACCGTTCGGGCGCGGCTGGACACCCAAGCATTTCGAAGCGCACATGCTCGAGCCGCAGTATCAGCCGCTCATCGGCGTACCGCTGGCGTGGACCGGCAGCACGGACGGAACCGTGACGGGCGAGCCCATGTTCGTGACCATTCGCTCGGAAGCGGATTTCGACAAGTACAAGGGCAAGCTCAAGGGTAAAGTGATCATGATGAGCGAAGCGCGGCCGCTTCCGTTCCGCACGGATCCGCTGGGCCGTCGCTACACCGACGAGGAACTGTCGCAGATGGCGATCGCTCCCGAGCCGCGTTTGCCGTTTGCAGGACGAGGTGGTCGTGGGGGCGGGCCGCCGGCCACGCCCGAGGAGGCTCGGCAGCGGCGCGAGAGCCAGCGTCGGCTGCAGGAAAAAATCGGCCAGTTCATGAAAGAGGAAGGCGCGCTGGTTCTGCTTTCGGCGGGGCGCGGCGACGGAGGAACGGTGTTCGCGCAATCGGGCGGGCCGTACGATCCGAAGCGGCCAGTGGGTATCGCGGCGGCGGCGGTCACGCCGGAACATTACAATCGCATCGCGCGCCTGGTGGAGCACAAAATTCCGGTGAAGCTGGCATTCAACATCCAGAACGAAATTTTCGAGGGCAATTTCGACTCGGTGAACGTGCTGGCCGAGATTCCAGGCACGCGTAAGAAGGACCAGATCGTGATGCTGGGCGCGCACCTGGATTCATGGCACGGCGGAACAGGCGCCACTGACAACGCCGCGGGAAGTGCGGTCGTAATGGAGGCGGCGCGCATTTTGAAATCGCTGAATCTGCCGATGGATCGCACGGTGCGGATGGCGCTGTGGGGTGGCGAGGAAGAAGGTCTGTTGGGATCGCGCGCGTACGTCAAGGAACATTTCGGGGATCGCGAGACCATGAAGTTGGGTGCCGAGCACTCGAAGCTGGCCGGCTATTTCAACTACGACAATGGCACCGGGAAAATCCGCGGAATTTATCTGCAAGGCAACGACATGGTGCGGCCGATCTTCGAAGCCTGGATGGCGCCGTTCCAGGATCTGGGCATGACCACGATCAGCATCCGCAACACCGGCGGTACGGATCATCAGTCCTTCGACGCGGTCGGACTGCCGGGATTCCAGTTTATTCAGGATCCGATCGAGTACGAAACGCGCACGCATCATTCGAACATGGATGTATACGACCACATCCAGCCGGGCGACTTGATGCAGGCCGCGGCGATCATGGCGTCGTTTGTGTACAACGCCGCGACACGCGAGGAAATGCTGCCTCGGAAGCCGTTGCCGAAGCCACAGCCCGCACCGCGCCGGCCGAGCGCGACCGACTGAGAACCCCACAAGCGGGTGGTGGCGGTGGCATAATGTCACCATGCGCGCTTCCATCGTAGCTCTTGCTTTTCTGATTCCAGCGTTCGCGGCCGACGATGTCGACCTGGCCGTCGCCAATCGCATCAAAGCCGAGGCGTTCGAGCGGTCCAAAGTAATGGATCATCTCGAAAACCTAGCCGACCGCTATGGTCCCCGGCTGACTGCGTCGCCCGAATTCAAAGAAGCCGCCGACTGGGCGGTGAAGCGGCTCAGCGATTACGGCCTCGAGAATGTGCACCTGGAGAAGTGGGGGCCGTTCGGACGAAGCTGGTCGCTCGAGAAGTACGCGCTCGAGATGATCGAGCCGCGCTACTCGCTGCTGGCTGCGGCGCCGCTGGCGTGGTCAGGCACAACCAACGGGCCGGTGACCGGCGAGCCGATCCTCGCGCCGCTCACTGCGTCGCAGACACCGGCGAAAGCGGAGGCAGATCTCGAACAGTACATCAAGAAATACAAGGGCAAGCTCAAGGGCAAGGTGGTGCTGATCTCCGAACCGCTGCACAACGTTGCGGACGCGGAATCGAGGCCCGAGCTGCGCCGGTACACCGACGACGAACTGAAAGCACTGGCCGTCGCGCCGGCGCCGATCCCCAAGATGAATATCGATCCCGCCCATCTGGAGATACCCGAGGAATTGGAAGCGCGGCTGCAGTTCTATGCCAGCATCCCGCGTTCGGTGCAGGATGAGATCCGCAGGCTGCGCAATGAAGTGGAAGAAAAGCGCAACCAGTTTCTGCGCGATGAGGGAGTGGCGGCGGTGATCCAGGACGACCGGCGCGCGCGCGATGGCATTTCTTTCGCAGAGTCGGCTGGCGCGTACGACGCCTCGAAGCCGCTGGCGCCTCCGACGTTCGTGGTTACTTCCGAGCACTACAATCGCATCGTGCGGCTGTTGGCGGCCAAAACCAAGGTGGTGATCCAGGCGAACCTGAAGGCGCAGATTTCTGACAGTGCGGCGGGCGCGTACAACATCGTCGGCGAGATCCCCGGGGGATCGAAAAAGGATGAAGTGATCATGGTAGGCGCGCATTTCGATTCCTGGCACTCGGGCACCGGCGCGACCGACAACGGGGCGGGCAGCGCGGTCATGATGGAAGTAGTTCGGATTCTCAAGGCGCTCAGCCTGAAGATGGACCGCACCGTACGCATCGCGCTGTGGAGCGGCGAAGAGCAGGGCCTGCTGGGCTCGAAGGCGTATGTCAAAGAGCACTTCGGCGATCCAGCGACCATGAAGCTGACGGCGGCGCACGCCATGCTTTCCGGCTACTTCAATCTCGACAACGGCAGCGGTAAGATCCGCGGCGTGTACCTGCAGGACAACGACGCGATGCGGCCGCTGTTTGAAAAGTGGCTGGAGCCGTTCCGCGATCAGGGCGTGACGACCATCACGATCCGCAACACCAGCGGTACCGATCATTTGTCGTTCGACGCCGTGGGGCTGCCGGGCTTCCAGTTCATCCAGGATCCGCTGGACTACTCGATGGTAACGCACCACTCCAGCATGGATACGTACGACCATGCAGTCCCCGGCGACCTGATGCAGGCCGCAGCAGTGCTCGCGTCGGTGGTCTACGATGCGGCCAATCGTACGGAGATGCTGCCGCGCAAACCGCTGCCCAAGGCGCAAGAAACCAGCGTCTCGACGAAGTAACCGGCGGCGGCGATCAGAGCAGGCCGCGCAATACGCCTGAAACTTGCGGCGCAAACTGGATGGCGGTTCGCGGGATCACCAGAACAATCGGAAGCAAGTAGATCCAGTTGCGCTTCGGCAATCCGTACAGGCCGAGCAAGAGCAACAGTGGCGAGAGCGTGCGGCCGAAGGCGTAGACTTCTTCCCATGCGCCGGGCGAGAAGATAAACGCCGCGAATAGCGTGAAGACGTACACGGAGCACTCGACCGGACCGAACCGCCGCTGCCAGAACAGGCGAACCGCGAGCGCAACGGCCAGGATGATTCCGATCAAGGCCGCGTAGTCGAGCAAAGTAGAGACGCCGCTCACCAACGCGCCGAACGGATACTTGTATGGCGTGACCAGGCGCTGAGCGAGGCCCTGAAACGGGATGCGCGAGAATCCGGTGACGTTTTCCGTCGCGGTCTGGAGTTGAACGTAGGCGTACCAGAACAACGTGGGAAGCGCGGCCAGGCAGAACACGAGCGCAGCGCGCAGCCGGCGCTGAAAAACCAGCGCGATCACGTATCCGGCCAGCAGCAGCAGCCCGGTGTCGCGCACCAGCGGCGCCACGAGGAGCACGATGAAGAGCCGCCACGGGGAGTCTTTCTCGATGTAGAGCGCAAACGCGATGCACAAAGCTACCAGCGCAGCGTCGACGGTCAGGCGATCGATGGATACCAAAGTGGCGGGGATGAGGAGAAACGTGAAACCCAGCCACTCGCTGAATCCGGCGGCGGCGCAGAACGCGCTCATCCAATAGCCGCCGCAAAAAACCGTGAACAGCATCACTGTGCGGAAAGCGGTATCTATCCGATCATCCTGTCCCAGCGCGAGCAGGTGCGCGGCGAACGGTATCAGGATGCGCCGGTAGCGGACACGGGGCGCGTCGACATATCGGTCGAAGCCGCGCGCCATGGACGGATCGTGCGCGATGTAGTGATACATCTGCCCGTCGTACCCTTTTGTTGCCGGGAAAAGATAGATGTTTTCGCCGGACAACTCCGGCGGCTGTATGTTTTCAGCGCCGGTGCAGAACAGCGCGCTCCAGCGGCCTTGATAGTTGGAGTGAACCGTCAGAAATTGCCAGAGAAAAACAAAGGCGGCGCATCCCAGTCCGGTCAGGACGCAGCGCGCAGATTTAGGAATCAAGAAGTGTGAACCGCTCCTCTGCCAGGATCTTTCATAATAGCAACGTGTCTGTATCCGACCGCCGCACTGCCGACGTGATACCCGAAATCTGCAGACTCAGCGCCGTGGAAATGGCGCGGCGGATTCGGGCGAAAGATCTGTCGTCGCGAGAAGTGATCGCGGCGCATCTCGAGCAGATCGAGCGCGTCAATCCGCGGGTGAACGCGATCGTTACGCTGTCGGCCGAGCAGGCTCTGGCACGCGCTCGCGTAGTTGACGATGCGTTGGCGCGTGGTGATCTGGTGGGCGCGCTGCACGGGCTGCCGATCGCGCACAAGGATCTTCAGCCCACCAAGGGGATCCGCACCACATTCGGATCGCGGATTTACAAGGACTTCGTTCCGGCCGCCGATTCGCTGCTGGTGGAGCGCATCCGCGAGGCCGGCGCGGTCCTCATCGGGAAAACCAACACGCCCGAGTTCGGGGCGGGATCGCAGACCTTCAACGAAGTTTTCGGCGCGACGTTGAATCCGTATGACCTCAGCAAAACATGCGGCGGCAGCAGCGGCGGCGCAGCTGTGACGCTGGCTTGCCACATGTTGCCGATCGCGGACGGCAGCGACCTGGGCGGATCGCTTCGCAATCCGGCGAACTTCTGTAACGTGGTTGGATTCCGGCCGTCGCCGGGGCGAGTGCCGGCGTGGCCTGTCACGATGGGCTGGTGGAGTCTCGCAGTCGAAGGGCCGATGGCGCGCAGCGTTGTTGATGTCGCGTTCTTTCTTTCGGCCATCGCGGGGCCGGATGCGCGATCGCCGATTTCGATCGACCAGCCCGGCGCGCGGTTCGCGTCGCCGCTCGGGCGCAACTTCAAAGGCGTACGCGTCGCCTGGTGGAAGGATCTGGGCGGCTTGCCGTTCGAGCAGCGCGTGCGCGAGGCGGTGAACGCACAGCGCGGTGTATTCGAATCGCTCGGCTGCATCGTCGAGGAGGCCGAACCGGGTTTCTCCGGCGCCGATGAATGCTTCAAGACGCTACGCTCATGGCACGCGTATCTTGCAGCGACGGCAAATCCGGAACGGCGGGACAACCGGCGCCTCATGAAAGATACGGTGCTATGGGAAATCGACCGCGGTGAGAAGCTGACTGCGGCCGAAGTCGGCCTGGCCGAGATGAAGCGCACCGAGTTGTACCACCGCATGCGCCAATTCATGGAGCGCTACGAGTTCTTCGTGCTGCCCGTCAACCAGGTTGCGCCGTTCGACGTGCGCCAGCCGTACCCAACCGAAATCGCAGGCGTCAAGATGGCGACTTACATCGACTGGATGAAATCGTGTTACTACATCTCTCTGCTGGGTAACCCCGCCATCTCCGTTCCGTGTGATTTCACGCCCGAGGGTTTGCCGGTGGGCATCCAGATCGTGGGGCGGCATCGCAACGATTGGGGCGTGTTGCAGATGGCCCATGCTTTCGAACAGGCACGCGCGCTGGATCGCGATCTTCCGCCGGCGGTGGCGAACCGCGCGTGACGTGGCTGCCCGCGGTCTACAATTGAGTCTGAGCCTACCCCCGGATGTCCAGCGATACTTTCATCGATTTTTACGAGCTGATGCAGATCAGCCCGCACGCCGAGGTGGAGACCCTCGAGCGCGTGTATCACATGCTCGCCGAGCGCTACCACCCCGACAATCCGCGCAGCGGCGATCGCGAGCGCTACGAAAGATTGGTTCAGGCCTACCACGTCCTGTCCGACCGCGAGACCAGGAGGGCCTACGACATTCAACATCACGCGCGCAGCTCCAGGCCGATCGCGATCTTCGAGACGCGCGAGTTCGCATCCGGCATCGAGGGCGAGCCCTATCGCCGCATGGGAATTCTGTGCCTGCTCTACGACCGGCGACGTTCGAATCCGGAATCGCCCGGCTACTCGATCCTGGAACTCGAAGCGGTGATGAACTTCCCGCGAGAGCACCTGATGTTCCCGGTCTGGTACCTGAAAGACAATGGGCTGATTCATCAGGACCAGAACAGCAACTTCGTCATCACAGGACCGGGCGCGGACTACGTCGAGAAGAACCTGTCGTCGTATGAGAGCCTGCGCCAGTTGCTCCGCAGTGCCGAGGCTGGCCGGATCGAGAGGAGCGCCGGCAGTCTCGATTCGGAAGCGGCCAAGACCGGCGGCGCCTAGCATGACGTTGCCGCCAGTGGCGCTGCAGGTTGTCCTTGTTCTTTTGGTTGTGACTGGGGCGGTCTTCGATTTCCGGTTCCGCCGCATTCCGAACTGGTTGGTGCTGGCCGGCTTGGTGCTGGGCCTGGGCGTGAACGCGGCGTTGTTCCAATGGGCCGGGCTGCGGGCGTCGCTGCTGGGACTGGCGACGGGCTTTGCGGTCTATTTTCCGATGTACCTGCTCCGCGGGATGGGCGCCGGCGACGTGAAGCTGATGGCGGCGATCGGGTCCATCGTGGGCTGGACCGACTGGTTGGGAATCTTCTTCGTGACGGCAGTGATCGGAGGCATCGCCGCGATCGCTCTGCTCGCGAGCCAGCGGCGGGTGGCCCACGGGCTGACGAACGTCGGATTCCTGATCGTTCAGTTGCTTTCCTTCCGCCCTCCTTATGCCCGGAACGAAGAACTGGATCTGGCCAGCCCGAAGTCGGTGAAACTGCCGCACGGCGTGGTGATCGCGTGGGGGTCGGCTTTGTTCCTGGGCGCGGCCTGGATCTGGGCGCCGCGATAAAGAAACCTCAGACTTTTGCCGATGAACGAGTGCTTGCCTCGCGAGGCAAGTAGTCCGTTAGCGGGAGCGCCGCTTGCTAATCCAGGTATTCGTTTATTTGCAATTGCTCGATCTGCTCACCACGCTGCTGGGCTTCCGCCTGGGGGCTTCGGAAGCCAGCCCCTTTATCCGCGCGCTGTTCTACTTCGGGCCGGCCGTGGGGGTTGCGATGTCCAAAGGCGTGGCGCTCGGCTTAGGCGGCGTGTGCGTGTGGCTGAAGAAGGACCGTGTGATCGGCTGGATCAACTACTGGTACGCCGGCCTGGTGGTGTGGAACCTGTGCGTGATCATGCGGGCCTTGACGCTCGCATAACCAAGACTGCAGGCCCCTGTCTCTTCTGGCGATGCTATCCTAGGCTGTTCTCGGGACAGCCGTGCAAAAGCAATCCTGGCTCAGCAAACGCAGTAAAGATCTCTCTACTGACGACAAGACCCTGATCATCATAGCCGTGATTGGCGCCGCTGCCGTCGTGCGGTTGTGGATCATGCCGATGGTGAACAGCTTCTGGCTGGACGAGACTATGATCGTTAGCATTGTCAGGCACGGTCTTACGCGGATTGCATCGGGCACTCCTGCTAGTGTGGCCTCAGTCGCGTTTTGCTGGCTGGAGTGGTGCACTAGCAAGGTCTTCGGTCTTAGCGAGGTCGCGCTGCGGCTGCCGTCCGTCGTCGCCGGAATTGGAACCCTCTATGTGTTCTACCGGATCGGCGCCGAGTTCGTCGATCACGAAACAGGCTTTATTTTCGGAGCGCTCTACATCTCGCTGCCGCAAGTGGCGGTGGAAACGCCGAACGCCCGACCTTATGCCGTGGGCTTGTGGGCTGAAACCGTAGCTCTACTCTGGCTGTTTCGCTGGCGACGCACGAACCGGCTGCACGCCGGTGTGCTTTGGGCAATCTGCTCGGCGATCGCAGTCCACATGCACTACCTGTTCGGAATGGCTCTGGCGGTGGAAGGCGCTTTCGTTGTGTGGGTTGCCTTTCGCGAAAAGTCTATTTCGGCGCGTCAAGCTTTTGCATGCGGGCTGCTGGCCTTGGTCCTGCTTCTGCCTGCGCTCCCACGGGTTCTGGCCCTGGCACAGCAAGCGAATGCGCTCTCCTTCTTTGAAGTCCCGACATTCTCAAATCTCGCAGCCTTAGTTATCCCAGTGTACATTCTTGTTTCCGCAGCACTGATGGCAGTCCTGATAGTGACGGAAGGCGATCGCCTGAGCTGGGCAGGGATCGAGCCGGAAAAGGACATCGCCATCCTGAGCTCTCTCCTGTTGTTCTTGCCGGCTTTCGGCCTGTTTGTCCTTTCCCGGTTCACCAACGTTCGACTGTTCGACCAACGGTACTTGATTCCGGTGGTTCCTGGCTTCGTGTTGCTGTGGGGGCAACTGCTGCGCGCCATCGATCCGCCGTTCTTCCGCCGCATGTCGTTGGCCTCGGGGCTGGTCGTGACTGTGGTGTTGGTCGGAGGACTATCGGGGATTCCCAATTACCGCTCAGAAGATTGGAGGAGTGCTGTCAGGAGTATCCCAAACGGGACAGCCACGCTGGTTTACAGCAGCTTGGTGGAAACGCGCCACCTGGACTGGCTCCAGAAGCCAGAGTGGTGGGCGAATCTGATGGCCCCGGTCTTAACGTATCGGCCTTCCGTCACGCCGGAGAACGGATACGTCGTGCCGTTCGACATCGGCCCAAGCGAACAATCTTATGTCGCAGGATTGCTGGACGGTCCTCTCCGGGACCGCGACACGATCACAGTCATCGTGCGGCGCATCTTCGCCGGCCCGGCATGGCTCTCCTGGATTTCCGATCGACTATCGTCCGCCGGGTACCGCAAAGCAAGCGATACATCGTACGGCAGCGTTGAGGTTGCGGTATTCCGCCGCTCCAAGGCGCGGTTATCGAGTTCCTCGTCACCAGGTTTTCAAGGCGATGTCCCGCTTGAGGAGCCGCTCGCCCGGCTGAACCCGATCTATGCAAATGCCGCCGCCGGCCGGACAAGGTGAAAGCCAGAAAAGGTCGAAATCGGCTCCCCGGAAAGACAAAGCGGCCAGCCTCGAAATCGCCTATGTCGTTGTAGTTCCCGATCGTGTAGGTATTGCCGGGCCGAGCGCGCAGGCGGAATTGCCCGGTGGTCGCCTCATAGTTGCCCACGTCGAAGCACCGCCCGATGCACGGCCGGTCCAGAATGTGCTCCAAAGCCTGAATGTAGAGCCTCGGATTTTTCAAAGTCGCGATGACCCGCGCGTCCGGCGGCAACTTGGCCACGGCTTGAGCCGCCTGTTGCTCGACTGCGTTGAGCGCGCGCTCGTCGGCAAAAGAGAACCCGAGAAAGATTGCCAGGAGTGCGGTCGCAATCAACGTTTCCAGAGTCCTCAGCCGCACCGTCGCAATCAGACCGCAGAAGAGAATTGCCGAGAAGAAGGACATCCGGACGACAATGAGCGACAAGTCTCCGGTGTACAAGGGGAGGTGGATGGAATTCGGCAAGACCAGGCAGGCCGTGGCGGCCAGGAGCCAGAGTTGGAACATGGGTTGAGAGAACGGAGGCGGTTGCGCTTCAAAGCGGCGCAGCAAAAGGAATATCCAGAGGCACAACAGTCCGGCCGCAACAACCTGGTATTGCCGGCCGAACGGCACTACCTGGTCGACTCCAAACATGGCGTCGATACGAATGCCGGCATTCCATCGCGACAGGACGCCGTACGCGACAAGGGCGGCCAGCGCGCATATCGCGCCCATCGCGGCGACTAGCAACCAGAGGCGCCTCCGCAGGTCGAGACGGTTTGCCACCGCGACGTAGCCGAGCAGGGCCAACGCCCACACGCACGGAACGAAATGCGCGCTCCAGGCCAACAAGAACAGCGGGATCGCGAGGAGACGCAGCCGCCCTCGATTGTGCCACAGCAAAGCCACAGCCCACAGACAGACGCCCGTCGAAATGTAGAAATTCAACAGACCTAAGCGGAACACCGTGCCGTAGGCGAGCATCGCAAGGAACGGGGACAGCGCCCACGCGGGCTTCCCGGCTACCGTCGAAACCAACGCGAAACAGCCCCAGAAGAAAATCTGCACCGCCAGCAGCACGGCGATGTGTTCGGTCCAGAACACGCTGACGGTCCGCAGCAGCAGGCTCAGCAGATGGTCGAAGAATACGTTGGTGAATTGGGGAACAAGATAGAGACCCGGCAGGCCGCCAGCCGAGACCTGATTCGCTAACCAGGCGTTGTACAAATGGCTCGAAAGATCGTTGGCCTGGATGTGCGGCTGCCAGAAACAGGGCGTGGAGACCAGGATTGCGACGGCCAGGAAGACTGCCATGTGTTTGCCTGGCTGCCGCGCCGCCGAGCCAAGAGTAACGCCTTCCGCGCACACCTCAACCGTTCGTTGCCCACCGGCAGCACGGTCCAACACGGAAATTGCCGGCTCAGCCGGAAAGCCGGTGCTCTGATGCTGCCAGCCGCGGTCTCGATCCCGGGGGGACGGCTGGCGCCTCGAATCATCCACCTAGCGCAGCGACCTCCGTCTTCCGGCGCCGCATGATGTACAGCACCAGAACGACTCCAGCCGCGATCCAAAGGATCGCAGATATGGTTGTGTTATTCATCGATAAATTCTCCTTTCCTGCGTACTAGCCTCGGAAACTACGCATCAACGGGAACAGTTGCTTGAACAGTTGTAGCAAGCCGGGGCCCGCCGCCACCAAGAGCATGGACGGCAAAATAAAGAAGAAGATCGGGAACACCAGTTTGACTCCCACTTTGCCGGCGCGCTCTTCGGCTTCCTGGCGCCGGCGCACGCGCATGAAATCGGAGTGAGTGCGCAGAGATTCGGCCATGCTGGTGCCGAACTTGTCGGTCTGGATCAGAATGGCGACCAGTTTACCGATTTCGCGCTCGCCGGTGCGGTCCGCGAGATTGCGCAAGCCTCGGCGCGGCGCTTGCCGGCTCGGATCTCCAGATTCACCAGCTCCAGCTCTTCGCTCAGGAGCGGATGAGTAAGCTTTAGTTCGCGCGCCACATACTGGACGGCCTGATCGAGTCCCAGACCGGCTTCCACGCTGACCACCATCAGATCCAGCGCATCCGGCAAGCGCCAGGCGAATTCCTCGCGCCGCTTGTCGCCCAAGTGGTCCAGATAAAATGGCGGGACTGAAATAGCCTGCCAAGGCGGCCGCCACCAGCAGGACGTTGCTGAGTACGTCATTGCTGGTGATGTCGCCGCGGAACACCAGCGCCAGGATCAGGAGCGCCACGCACAGCACGATCTTGATTCCGTAAAAGACCGACAAGGCCCGCTCGCTGCGGAAGCCGGCCGCCACCAATTCGCGCCGTGTCAGCACGGCATCCTGCGCAGAGATCGGGACTCTCTCGCCGAGTTGCTGGATGAGCTTGAACCAACAAGCCTGGGCTTCGGTATCCGCCACCTTTTCCAGCTCGGACACCACCGCCACCGGTTCACCAAGTTGCTCGAACACGCGGCCGGGCCGGGCATAGCGGCGATATCCGTAGACCGAGATCGCGGTCATGAGCACGACGAATAGCGCAAGCGAAATCAGTGCAGCCACCATGTCCTCCTTAAACCTTGATCCGGATAATCTTGCGAATGAAATAGTAGCCCACCAATTGCCCCAGGATCGGCGGCGACAATCAGCCACTTTCCATCCGGATCGGCAGCCATGCCTTGCAGATATCCGGGCGCGACGATCAACAGCCCGAACATCAGCGCGATGGGCATGACGGTGAGGATTCCGGCCGTCAGGCGGCCGTGCGCGCTGGCGGCCTTCACCTGGCCCTTGAGGCGGAATCGTTCCCGGATCACATACGAAAGCCGGGTCAGTATCTCGCTCAACTTCCCGCCGGTCTGCTTCTGGAGCATCACCGACGAAACGAAGAATCGCACGTCCACGAGCGGCAGCCGGCACAGCATGTTGGCGAAGGCAACCTCGAGCGGTGCGCCGAGATTCTGTTCGTTGAACAGCGTGCGGAATTCCTGGCCCAGCGGTTCGGCCGATTCCTGGCCCAGCATTTCCAGGCTGATCGAAAAGGCGTGGCCGGCCCGCATCGAGCGGGCGAGAAAATCCAACGCTTCCGGGAAACTGTTCTTCGAAATCCGCGAGGCGCCGGCTCCGCTTGAAGCGGACGTATGCATACGGAAGCAACGCACCTGCAATCCCGCCTGCGGCCAAACTCAGCGAGGGAAATATCAGGAAATGTACATTCCAGCCGATGAGCAGTCCCGACCGCCAGCCCGATCAACGTCCAAACGGTGAACCGGGCCAAGGTCCAGCTCAGGCCGGATTGCTGCAGCGTGGCATCCAATGATGATGCCGACGTTCAGAGCCGCGGCAAGGCGCACCAGAGAACTATCTCCTTCGGGCGGATCCATCAGGATCTTAGTCTCCGCAACGTCCTCGGCCTGACCCTCTACCGTTCGCAACATGCCCGTGACTTTCTTTCTTGCGTCGCGATTCGAAGAAATTCAGGCCCATCGCTGTCGCCACCAGCACGATGGCCAGAATACAAAAGAACAAGAAAAACAAAAGCGACATCGGGTTTCCTCAGGAGATCTCGACCACGGACTGAAAGACCGAGGCCGGAATCTGAATACCGGCGGCCTTGAGCCGCTCGTAAAACTTGGGACGAATGCCGGTGGCGCGGAATCGGCCGGTAACGCGGCCGGTTTCGCGTGACGCCGGTCTTTTCGAAAGCGAAGATGTCCTGCATGGTGACCAGGTCGCCCTCCAGTCCCGACGCACTCGGTCACGTTGATGATGCGGCGGCTGCCATCGCTGAATCGAGCGATCTGAACGAATACGTCCACAGCCGAGCTGATCTGCTGGCGAATCGAATGCACGCTCATGTTGGCGTTCGCCATTCCGACCATGACTTCCAGGCGGCTGATCGCGTCGCGGGGCGAGTTGGCGTGGATGGTGGTGAGCGATCCGTCGTGGCCGGTGTTCATGGCCTGCAGCATGTCCAGCGCCTCTTCGCCGCGCACCTCGCCCACGATGATGCGGTCGGGCCGCATGCGCAGCGCATTGATCACCAACTGGCGGATTCGGATGGCGCCCTGGCCCTCAATGTTGGGCGGCCGCGTTTCCATGCGCGCCACGTGGATCTGGTTGAGTTTCAGCTCGGCGGCATCTTCGATGGTGACGATGCGCTCGTCGTCTCGAATGAAAGCCGACAGAACGTTCAGCAGGGTGGTTTTTCCGGCGCCGGTGCCGCCCGAAATGACGACGTTCAGCCGCGCCCTCACCGCGGCCTGCAGCAATTCCAGCATGCCCGGGGTGAGCGTGAGGTTCTTCACCAGATCGTCCGCCGTCAGGCGTTCGCGGCCGAAGCGGCGGATCGAAAGCAGCGGGCCGTCCACCGCCACCGGAGGAATGGCGGCGTTCACACGCGAGCCGTCCGGAAGCCGCGCGTCCACCAGTGGCGACGATTCATCCACGCGCCGGCCTACGCGCGCCACCACCTTCTCGATGATCCGCAGAAGGTGCGCGTCGTCCTTGAACTCCACCGGCGTACGGTACAGCTTGCCGGCACGCTCCACGAACACCAGGCGCGGAGTGGTCACCAGAATATCGGAGATGCTGGCATCCGCCAGAAGCGGCTCGAGCGGACCGAGGCCGAACACCTCGTCCAGAACTTCCTCGACCACGCGGTCTTTCTCGATCACGCTCAGCGGAGTTTTCTCTTCCTCTACCAGCTTGGCTACCGCCGCGCGCACCTCGCCGCGCACCCGATCGCTGGCCACCGAGGACAACGCCTCCAGATTGATGCGGTCCAGAAGTTTGCGGTGCAGGGTGAACTTCAGCTCCTGGTATTCCGGCGTGTAGGACTGCGGGCTGAAGAGACGGCCGACCCAGCCGCCTTCCTGCCGCATTACTTCTGATCGTGCTGCTGTTGCCATATCACTCCACTATCCAAAGATTGAAAACTTCTTCTTCGACTCCGGCACCCCCACGATCTTGCTCGCGAGCCGGCCGAAATGTTTGCCTAACGCGCTTCCCGAAGCGAGCATCTTGCCCTCGGTGTAGGACTCATTGACGGACTGGTAGTCGTTCGGAAGAACCGCATAGATCGGCGCACCGAGCATACCTTCGAGTTCCTCGACGGTGATATCGTAGCGCTTGGGTGCGCGATTCAAAATCAAATGCACGCGGTTCCTCGAATATCCGCTCTCCAGCAGCTTCTGAACGATCAGCTTGGCCTGGTGCAGCGCGGGAACTTCCAATGTAGTTACCAGAAAAAGCTCGTCTACTTCGTCCAGCGCCGAAGACGACGATGGACTGAGGCTGCGGCCCAGGTCCAGGATGATCCAGTCGTACTGCGTCCGGAGGAAGCTAAGCACGAACCGCAACTGCTCGGGCCTCAGTGCTTGCTTGGTAGCCGGAGCCGGCGCGGTGATAACCTCCAGGCCGGGAACAAATCCATTGGTCACCAGCGCCTTCCAATAGTTCTCGTCCAGCCGCTGCGTGTTGCGCACCGCATCGGCGATGCTGTAAGTTGCTTTCGACTTCAGCAAAAAGCCGACCATTCCAGCGTCGAAATCCAGGTCGGCCAAAAGGATCTTGCCCTTAACCTGCGCCGGAATTTCGATGGCGGTGTGGCACGCGACGGTAGTGGCGCCACAGCCGCCCTTGGCGGAAAGAAATCCGATGGTGTGGCCGCCGCGCCGGAAGGCCTGCTTGGAGGTGTGCAGTTCGTTTCCGATCCGCTCCAGCGCCGCGCGGAGTTCCGTCATGGGCGGGTACAGATATTCCGCAGCGCCGGCCCGCATGGCGTTCAGGATGGTGGCCGGCTCGGCGGTGGCATTGAGGGCCAGAACGACCGGCGGGCTCGGAATCGAGCGAATACCGCGAATCACCTGATCGAGCGGCGTTCGCAGGATAGAAATATCCAGAAACATCACTTCCGGACGGATTCGTTCAATCCGCTCGATCAGTACCGAGAGATCCGCGATTTCGGACTGCTCGAGCACAATGCGAACCGGGAGATCCTGCAGGGCGGCCTGCAGCGATTCCCAGAGTTCCTTAGTCTCGATGACAATTCCGGCCGTCAGCGGATACACGGCACGCTCCTGGATGCGCTCGACATCACTGGCTTGATCCCCCGGGAGGCTGAGACGCCGGCTGAGCCGGGCGTCTGCGCCGGTTGCGTCGCCGGCCCAGCCGGAGCTGCCGGCGCCGGCTGCACCACCATCGGAACGAATTGAATGGTAGGCAGCGCTTGCTGTTGGGGAGTGCCCGGCGGGCGAGTGCTTTGGAGCAACTCTTCCACCGGAATGGTTTCCTGCGGCGGATGCACCGGTACCGGACCGGTGGTCTCGACACCCGGAGTCCGCGGCGCGGTCGCGGCCGTGTTCGGAGCCAGGAATGGCTCCGGATAGTTCAGTTGCGGAAGCGGCTGGCCGGCCGGAATCGGACGAACGATTTCGGGCGTCACGATGACCAGCAACTCCGAGTTGTTCTTTTGCAGGCTCCGCGACCGGAAAAGCTTTCCGAAGAATGGAATGTCGCCCAGACCGGGAATGCGGCTCAGTTGCTCGGTCACCCGGTTGTCCAGCAGGCCGCCGATGGCGAAGCTCTGGCCGGATTCCAGCTCGATTTCGGTCTGCACGCGGCGTGTGGACAAGGCCGGAATGTTGGTTCCCTGGAATGTCAAACCGTTTGCAAAATCCAGCGCGCTCACTTCGGGCGTCACCTGCAGCCGGATGGTTCCGCGTGGCGTTACGGTGGGCGTAAAGTTGATGCGCACGCCGAACTCGCGGAACTGTATGGTGACCGCGCCCAGACCGGCGCCGCCGCCCTGCAGCGTCGGGAATGGAAATTCGCCGCCGGCCAGGAAGCTGGCCATGTGGTTATTGATGGTGAGCACGTTCGGCTCCGCCAAAATTTGCAGCAGGTTTTTGGACTGCAGCGCTTCAATGGTGGCGCCCAGGTTGAGATCCGGTCGGAACAGAAAGATATTCAGCGCGTTAGTTAGCGAAAAGTTGTTACCGTTGGCCTGAACCTGCGGAGGCGGAAATTGCCCGGTAGTGATCGAACCGGGCGTGTTCGCAGCCCCGGTGCTGAATAGATTCAAGCCCAATTGCTGAGAACGCGTCCGGTCAACATCGGCGAAGCGAACCTTGATCAGAATCTGAGCCTCGACGGGAGGAACGTTGACGCGCAGAAGATTGATGGGCTTGCCGAGCGTGCTGGCGATCATCACGGCGCGGTCGGCGCTGGTCAGATCCTTGGTGGTGCCGCGCAGGAACGGCACTCCATCTTCCAGCGTGACGTTGACGTTATCGCCGGGCAGCTCGGTGCGCAATTCGCGATTGATCGCATCCAGGCGTGCCGGATTGGGCTGCACGATCAAATCGAAGATCAGCCGGTTGCCGGTCTCCTGCCAGACAATCAGGCTGGTCTCGCCGGGAGCTTTGCCGTTCACCAGAACCTCTCTGGGACTCGTCGCCAGAGCTTCCGCTACCGTTCCGTTGGCGATGGAAACTCGCCGGATCACGGTGGGGCTGTCGACCAGCAAGGATTTTCCGACCGTCACATACAGCTCCCGCGCTCCCGTGGCAGGACCTTCCGGAACCGGTTGCTGCGGATTCTGCGCGTCCAGCAGCAAGACTGCCATCGGGAGCGCCAGGTACCTGCTGATATTGGAGGCCACTACGGTTTTGCCTCCTCGGGCTTGAATTGGGTCTCGGCCCGTTTGGTGCCCGTGATCACTTCCACCGTCAAAGGCAACACCACTTTGGCGGCCTCGGGCGGCGGTGGCGGCGCCGCGTGCTTGGCTGCGACGGGCGCTCGACGAGGCTTCGGGGCGCTGGGAGGAGGCGGCTCCGGAGCCGTCGGGAGACCGCTCTTGCCGGAAAACAGATTCGAGATCGCGGTTCCCGGTGTTTGCACCGTGGCGGTGTCGATCGGGTTGCGGAGAATCAACTGAATGCGAGTCTCGCTGCTGGCGAGGCTCAAGATTTCTGCCTGCTCCGGCGTCACCAGCAGGTTCACCACCTGCACGCTCACCGGTTTGCCTTCGGTATCCTTCTGAATATTCTGCCCGGCCGAAAGCACCTTGATGTTTTGCAGCAGCGTTCTGCTTTGCGTACCGAGATTGGCGCCCGCGCCCGGCGGATTCCCGGAGATCAGAACATCGACGCGCATTCCAGGTACGACGAATCCCGCCACGCCGACAACATCATTCACTCGGATGGCCACCGCCCGCATGCCGCTCGGGATGGTGGCAGCTAGTCCCGCGCCAGCGCCCTTGGGCGCCAAGCGCGTGTCCAGGATCGGCTCGCCTTCGTAAATCGCGGCAGTCACTCCTCGCCCCATCGCGTCGGCCGCGTTCAAGAGCGCGCCTTTCGGTTGCGGACCGCTCCAGCCCACGATCTTCAAATCCGCATCCTTGATCAGAGTTCCGAGTTGGAGATCGTGGCTGGCGACGATGATTTGAGTGGTGGCCGGCTTGGCGGAGTCCGCCAGCTTGGTGACGATCAACCGGTACAGCACGAGCGTCGCGAGCACCGAGATAACCAGTGCGAACCCCAAAACGGACAACAAACGTCGATTCATTTCGTTAACTCCCTGAGTTGCCGGCGGCCAGATTGCTGTTTGCTACCGACCACAGGATATTGACACTGCTGCTCATTCCCATGAAAGCCGCCGCTCCTGCCAGCGCGATAAACGCCAATAACAGCGCGTACTCCACCATGTCCTGGGCAGACTCATCGCGGAAGAAATTGGAAAGATTCCCTGCCATGCCTTTGTAACAGCCTCATACGCACTCAAGTGTCCGCCAGCGGAGAGCGCCGACCGAGCGGCCGCTGCCGGCTTGCCGCGACCGCTCCCCACTCCTGTTGGCCACCGAACAGACCGCGTTCCGGCCGGCATCATGGTGCGCTCAATCGAGAACGCCAAAAAACACCACGACCGCCGGCGGTAACGCCGAGTCCGTCACACCGGATCTGCCGTCTCTCGCGAGACGGGCGAACGGGGCGAACCTTGCGCTCCTACGTTGGCCGACATCAAGCGCTGCGTGACGCTTGACGACTGGTTACCAACTTAGCCGCCGCCACCGCCGCCGCCGCTTGTCGCGGACAACTGGGCACTACTGAGTCGTTCGTTGGCAACGCTCCAGATATTGGTGATGCTGCCGCCTGCCTGAAGGAACAGAGCCGCGGAGGCCAAGGCCACGAACGCGAGCAGTAATGTGTATTCGATCAGATCCTGGCCCTGATCGTCTCTGAGAAAATTCTTCAGAATGGTCATATTCGATGCTACACTCCTTTTGTCCTCTCAATTAAGGTGACCCTGAGGTTACGCCGATCCCATTTCGTCGCCTGCGGATCGTGCCCTTTCCCACCGCTAATCGCAGTAGAAAACTTTTGCTGCCCGGGCGCGCTGTTCGCGACACGCTTGAACACAATCGCAATCGTGTCGTCGTAAACGCTGCGCCACTGGCAAGATTCCTTAATGGTCGACGCCAGGGCGCTTTTGGTCGCCAGCACCACGGTGTCGATGTTGTACTGGTCGAGCGTTTGCTCCCAGTTGTATTTTACTCGCATCAGATCGAGATACTGATCCTCGAACTTCTGGCCGTAAAAGTCGCTGCGGCCGTCCACAAACACCTTCTGCGCCGGATACAAGTGAAAAATCAGATAGTCGCCCCATTCGTCATCGGCGAAGATGCGCGCCTGTGGGTCGGCTTTGAGAAGGCCGAGGGCTTTCGAGGGATAACGCGCGGGATCATACTCGGCTTTGAGCTTTCCGGTGGCGTTGGGGCTTAACAGCAGCAACGCTACGAAAGCGGCGGCGGCGGCGCTCAGCGCATGAACTCTCCAGATCCTGTCCGTTTCGCCGAACTCCAGCGCGGTTGTGCGGAACGCCGAAACGGACCGGCGCACCCAGGCAGCGATCCGGGCGCGCTCCAGGGTGGCCAGCATCTCGTTCATCGCTTCGGCCACGACGGGAGCAGCCACAATCGCCAGGATCGGGATGTTGCGGGCAGAATACAAAGCCAGGTGTCCCCAACCGACCACCAAGAAAAACGCGGTGAAATTCCGATGCTTCACCATCAGCCAGCCGGCGCTCACTGCACCGAGCAGCAAAATGAACTCCAGGTAGATCGCCATCCCTCCGTGGAAGCTGATGGACTGGAATTCGATGATGTTTGCGAGATGATAAGGTTCCGCGAAAAATCTGTAGATATGGACGTGCAGATGGTAGGTGTAGGGGTTCACAAGGGTAGCCGCGACACAGCCGCCCAAAGTCAGCGCGTACCATTTCGCATTGCCGAGCGCTACCCCGCGTTCGCCAGCGTCCGGGGTGAACAGCGCGCGCGCCAATTCACCGCCCGTGTAGGCCGCCAGAATCAGCAGACCAGCCAGGAAACCCCCGTGGAGATTGGTCCACAGAATCATCAGCAGCGGAATCGCAAACAACAGCCGCCGCCGGCCGCGATCCACGCGCTCCAGCACTGCCAGAAGAATCACGGAGAACAGTAGCGTGAACAAGTGCGGACGCGCCAGCCAGTGAATGGTTGTTCCGGCGCAGGCCAGGAAGGTCGCTCCGGCCGCGAGGAACGGGTTATCGCAATACCGCGAGACCAGCCGGAACAGCAGAGCGATCGTGAGTGCGATCACCACAATGCTCGCTGTCACCACCGTCGCCAGACCGCCGTGATGGTAGAGCCAGGCAAAGCACACGTCCCACAGCCACTCCCACGCATACCAGGGCTGCCCCGCCTTGGTAAACGAAAACAGATCCTGGTGCGGCACGCGGCCGTTCGCCAGAATCCACTCTCCGGTGCGAATGTGAAAACCGGTATCGCCATCACCCAGCATCGTCTTGGCGCCGTCCATGCGGACGAACAGAAACACGATCGGCATCAGGAAGGCGACATCCGTCAGCGATGGAAACAGGCGGAAGACCGGATTGGGCTTCTGCGCGTTCACAGAATCACCGCGTTGGGCCTTTCTGTGCTGGTCGATCCCGGCGCTGTTAGCGAATGCCTCATGGCTGTCCTACATCACCGCGACCGAAGCGGCCGCAGGTTGCACGATGGCGACTTTTCGAATTTCGACGTGCACAAACTGCAGCGCAACGTAATATCCGCCGTCATTCCGGTTGGCACGAACCGCTACAGCATCGCAGGCGAGACACCGCTGACCGAACCGCTGGTGAGGAGGTAAGAGGATTTCGAGGCTGACTTCTTCGCCTGGCTCGGGGATCGCGTCCGGGCTCGTCTCGGGCAGCCGCACCAACGCGCCCAAGCGGCCAAGATTCAGCGTTGTCGCATCGAGTACCGGACGTACACCACCTCGCTGCAACCGGCAAGTCAATCGAACTTCGAATCGAACGCCACGCCTGCGCTCCATCTTGTTAGTAAAGCTACACTTTAGATCGCTTGCGGCGCAGCGGGCAAGATCTATATGGATAGCGCAGTACTGCTAACCAAAGTTAAGAAACGGCTAGCAATAAAAAAAGTGAAAGCTCAAGGATCTCTGATGGCTTCGGTTTGATGTCGCGGCAACTAAATCCGTTAGGTACACACGCGCCTCTCCGTCAAGTCCGTCGGCCCCCGCTCTCGGCCCGAGAGCGCTGTAGTTTCCTTTCATCTTGGTTTAGAATAAGTCTTTCACGGGCGGCGCCTATGATCCGTTTGGTCGCGCATACCAGCGAACCTTTGAGTTCGGTCGCACTGACATCCTTGTTTCAACCCTGCGAGGACATCTCGCTGCGCTCGATCGTGTCGGACGTGTCTCGATTCGTTTTCGAAGTGGCGGCGCTAAAGCCGGACGTGATCCTGCTCTCGGTGGACAGCGGCGTCGATTGGGGACTGCTGAACTCTATTCAGGACGCGTCGCCTGGCTCCAGGCTCGTGCTCTGGCTGCATGAGATCGGACCTGAGCTGGCCTATCAGGCCGTGCAGTGCGGGGTTCGCGGAATTCTGCGAAAAAGTCTGCCGCCCGACATGATCCCCAAGTGCGTCCGGAAAGTGCACGCGGGCGAATTGTGGCTGGAGAACACGCTCACCCAGTTGTTCCTGAGCGGCCGGACGGTCCGCGTATCGCGGCGCGAGAATCAACTCATCACGCTGGTGTCACAGGGCTTGAAGAACAAGGAAATCGCGCAGGTCATGAATGTCACGGAGGGAACCGTCAAGGTATACCTGTCCCGGTTGTTCGAAAAGGTCGGCGTGCGGGACCGGTTCGAACTCGCCATGTTCGGCTTGCGGAACTCGCCCAACCAGGCCGACAGCGGCAACGTCCCGGTCTTCAAATCCGTGTTCGTGGCGGCCGATCCGTTGGAACCCACGCACGGAAGTCGCCAGACGCAATTTGCGCGATTGTTTTCGGCGCGAGCCAAAGTTTAGATCCGCGGTTGTTTTGTGCGTGTCAGGCTGAAGCGGAATAACTCGACGGACCCCGATCAGCCCACGCCGCTGTTCCAAGGAATTCCGCGCCGGCCGCGGGCGATCTGGGCCACGTTTCCGGCGTCGGCCTTCGTTCAGGCAGCGGTGGTCTGGCTGGGCGCATCGTACTTGCACTTTATCGCGACCGTTCAACCTCCGCGGGAAGTGCGGATCCTGGACGATCGCGTGGTGGAATTCGCATTCGATCCCGCGCGCAAGCTGCAGGCTCCCGCGCCCGAGGAGCCGGCCCAAGGCGGATCCGAACCTCGCAAGCACGCCGCCGGCAAGCGATCGGCCCCGGCGTCATCGGGATCACCGTCGCCGGATTCCAGCCCGAGCACTCCGGCCGCCGCCTTGGCCGCGCTGCGCGAATTTCAATTGCCGGACGTACCCACGCCGAAGCCGGTGCCGGAGACGTTGGTGCAACTGGACCTTCCGCCGACGTTGGACCTGCACCAGCGGCTGCGTGTTCCGGCCTTCATCATGCTTTCCGGCTTGACGAAAACGAAGCCACCCACGAGGCAGTTTCTGGCACCGCCCGAGCGGGCGAATACCGCACCGGCGCCGAGCCAAGTCGTTTTGGATCTGCGCCCGCCCATTCTGGACGTCGAACCGGGCCGTGCGAAAATTTCGGACGTCGTCAAGGAGAATCCGCGTCTGCCGATGCCCGTGGGGTCGACGGCTCCGGTTCGGGCCTTTCACGAGCCGGTGCCGGCCCAACATGCGGCCACCGTTACCGCCGAGCTTCCCGCGCCTCCGGCTAACATCGTATCGCTGCCGGATCGGCCCATTCCGCTGGGATCCGCCATCGTGCTGCCGCCGCTGAACCAGATCTCTTCGCGCGATAGCGGCTCTGGCGGACCCGGTTCTCAAGGCGCGCCGGGAGCGAACGCGCGACCGAACGAATCGGGCTCTGGTGGCAACGCCACGGTTGCCTCGAACAGCGCGGGCGGAAATGGAAATCAGCCCAACTCTAACGGACGCGGCGGCGGTGAGCGCACGGGTCGCGGCGCGGGATCGGTTGCGGCGGGAATCGGCCACGGGCCGCGGCGCGGAGTCGGGGAACGGAGTATCCGGCGGATTTGCGGGGCCCGGCAGCGGAAGCGGGCGCAGCAGTGGCGGCGCTGCCATCGCGGGCAACGGCACTGGCGCGGGCGGAAATGGCTCGGGTCACTCAACCGGACCTGGCGCTGGCGATCGCGGCGCGGGGCCGGGCGGCGGCAACGGCAATGGCACGTCCAAATCCGCAGCCGGCGCCCGAATCGTGCGGCCCATCGAAGGCAACTACGAGGTGGCCATCGTTCAATCGTCCGGATCCATTCCGGGAAGTTCCGGGCTGCTGAATGGCCGCCCGGTGTACAGCGTCTACATTCAGGTCGGCGACGGCAAAGAATGGATCCTCCAATATTGCCTGCCTCCGGACGACCGGTCTCGCGGCGCGCGATCCCAGGTGGTTCAGCTTGGCACCGTGACACCTCTCTCTGCGCCGTATGCGTTCGTCATCATTCGACCCAACGTAAGGTTTCGAGGCGGCGAGCGCTACGGGTTCGTGCACGCGTACGTAAACGCGGAGGGCCGCTTCGATCGCATGACCGAGGTGGGCCAACCCGCGATTGAGAACATCGACGTGGTGTTGGAAAGCCTGCAGCAGTGGGAATTCCGGCCGGCCGCGAAAGACGGTGCGCCCACCATGGTGGAAGTGCTGCTATGTATCCCGAACGCGTGAGCACGATGAACGCCGCGATCCAGTTCCGCTCCGCAGTCCTCTATGGTTTGCTCGTTGTGCTCGCGATCGCAAGCAAAGCAGAGGATTCGGCAACCGGCGCCAGCCTCAAATTAAGAGTGCGAAGCGACGGGCAGCATTACACCATCGAGTGGGACCGCTCAGCTCCGGAGTTGGCACGCGCAACCAGCGCCCGGCTGCAAGTTGTGGAGGGAACCAATCCGCCGTCTTATCTGCAGCTCACTCGAGAGCAATTGGGGGCTGGAATTTTGACGTACGGCTCGTTTCCGTTCACCGCGAACGCGCGCTTCCGGCTGGAGCTGATCGGCGTTGCGGCGGAGGCCTCCGGCGCGACACCAGCACCGCAGGCGCCTTTCAAAGCGCCGCCGCCGCGGACCTTCAGACCACCGAGTCCGCCGATCGCGCAAAGTCGGATTCGACCCGCGGTGGTGATGCTAGATCCTCCCGCAGCGAGCGTAGCGTCGGCGAATCCTTTCGAGTTCCTGCCGGACGTCGCCGCACCGGGCCCGCTTTACTGGACTTTCGCATCGCCCCACCAACACCGCAGGATCGAAGTCCGCGCAGAAGCAACTCTACCCGATCCTCCTCTGCTCTCGTACCGCATTCCAACCGCCCCTCAAACGGCCCTCGCGTTGGTGATGCCTCCGCCCGTGCCCGCGTACGCGGACGAGGTTTCCGCACCGGTGGTCGCCGCGGTAGTAGTGTCGGGCAACCGCGTAGGCATTCCGTCCGGCGCCGGTGTTTTGACGATCACGTCGGAACCGGCCGGCGCCTTCGTCGAAATCAACGACCAGCCAGCCGGCTCAACGCCCGTCGCGATCCAAGTTTCGCCACTGGGAATCGGGTTCACCGTCACGCTCACCAAGCCAGGTTTCAGGAAGTGGACGATCCAGAGCCTGGCCACATCGGAACCCGCCTCCTTGCACGCGATGCTTCGGGAGATTCGCAGATGAAGCGGAGAACGGGCTGGATCCAGGACCACGAAGGAGCGTCATGAAAGACTTCTTCGTGCTGCTTGCGGTTGGGATGCTCCTGGTGCTCGGCATCGGCTGGTTCGTGCTGGCTGGGCGAGGCCTCGACATCTTTGCGCGATCCACGGTCACGGTCCAATCCGAGAGCACCGATGCGCCGTTGGACGATCCCGATCCCGTTCCGGCGCAGCCTCCGAGGGTTCGCCCTGCCCCGTTCAGTCCGCTAGAGACCGGTGTCGGCGAAGCTCCGCGCAACGCGATGCCGGCACGCTCGCCCGCACCGGCGAATCTCGCTCCGGCTAACTTGAATTTCCCGGTTCCGGGCGACGTAACCACGGGACAGGAACGAGAACAGATTATCGACGAATACGGCGCGCCAGCGCTCTCGGCCTTCACGCAGGATCACGGGCACCTGTTGGAAACGTATGTGTACCGCCGCGACCGCTCGATAGCCGTCATCAATCTGCAGGATGGCAGAGTCTCCTCGGTTTCTATTGGCGTGTCCGGGCAGTTGCGCCGCCAATAGTCATGTTGGAATCGGCCTACTCGCCAAGGTACTTTAGAACTTCGATGTCCGGGCAGGTATTGTTCAACGCTTCATCGTGCCGCGAGCTTTCATGCTCTAATAATCTGGGAGCGTATTAGTGCCTTCTCTCCCGAGTCACACGTCGGTGCCGCGAGCCTACGTGTGGACGTTCCCGGGATGCCCCTCGCGGATCTTGCTGAGTCTGTCGGTGGTCGATCACTTGCGTCAAGATGTTCTGGATTGTTTGCCGCAAGGACGCGAGGCGGGCGGTGTGTTGATCGGGACCCGGCGGCCCGGCGTCATCACGATTCTCGATTTCATTCCTCTTCCGGCGGAAGCCGGCTCCACGAAAGCGCACTTCGCCATCCGTTCCGAGTGGCTGAACGAGATCCGCGCCCGATGCCCGTCGGATCGCAAAGTGCTCGGATACTACCGCACCGACATCGATCAGCGCGTCCAACTGGGACAGGACGATCTGGACTCGATCGACCGGTGGTTCCACGATCCCGCCAGCGTTTTTCTGGTGATCGCGCCGTCCGATGGCCCCACCGCCAGTGCTTCCTTCTTCGTCTGGCAGCACGGCGCCGTCTCGCCAAATCCGCGGCTCACATTTCCGTTCTCGGTGATCCATCTGACCTCGGGCGAATGGCCGCTGGAGATCTTCGATCCCGTCGCTCCGCGCCGCATCAATCACCTGTTGTCGCGGTTGGCCGCGCGAGTCCGGTCCGGCGATACACGGGTGCTCACAGGCGCCGGAATCATTGCAACCGTGGTGGCACTGTTCATCATCCTTTTCTCCACTGGATGGATCGGTTCTACCAGCGCTTCTCCTCCAGGCCTGGGACTGCAAGTGAAGCGGGACGGCGCCAGCTTTCTCATCACCTGGAACACTGCCGCACGCGCGATCCAGAATGCCAAGTCAGCGAATCTGGTGATTGCGGACCCAAGCCGCGAGCCTTTCGACGGCAGCAAGGATCCATTGTTCCTGGAACTGACAGCCCAGCGGCTGCGCGTGGGAAGCATGACCTACACTTCTTTTTCGCCGCAACGGAGGGTTCGATTCCGGCTGGATGTCGTCGGCCAATCGGGTCGCTTGAGCAGTGAATCATTGGCGTCGGTCGCTCCGGATGCGGCGCCCCCTCCTCCCGTTCTAGCGTCGAAGAAGAGCACTCCCTCGAAGCGCTCCGAAATGGTCGCCAAGCGTTTGACGCCGCCGATGCCGAGAGTCCGGAGCCGTCCTCATCGTGGTGCTCGACAAGCGTCCGCCCGCGATGCGGACCTTTGTTCCGCCAGAATCGAGCCAGCCGCCGCGCCTTCCGGGAAGAACCATCCTCGCCATTCCGCCGGAGCTGCTCGCGTCGTATGAGCCGGCGCAGCCCTGGATGCCGCTGCCGCCGGACCCGCTGCCGCCGCCCTCCGAAGGCGACTTCGCAAACACGCCGGTAGCGCCGCCGGTCGCGCAAGAACAAACTCCCGTGGTTCCGCCGCTGCCAGCGCAACCGCCCGCGCCAGATCCCGCGCCGCAGGTTCGCGCGCTGCCAGGCTTGCTCACCATCACGTCGGAACCGAGCGGCGCACAGGTGCAGATCAATACGATTCCAGCCGGCGTCACTCCTTTGACGATTCAGATTTCGCCGGTCGGTTTAGGGTTCACCGTGACGGTGACGAAGGCCGGATTCATGAATTGGACGCTGCAGACTTTTGCGACCGCGAAGCCTTACTCTCTGCACGCCCAACTGAGACCGGCGCCGCGCTGACGCCGCGTGTTCAGCCCTCAGGCGCGGGCAAGTTGCAGCCGCAGGTTGCGTTCCTGATTCAGGCGTTTGCTGGCGTCGCGATCGATCGCACTTAAAGCGACGCGCATGTGCCGGCCGTCCGGTTCCACGTAGTGCACTAGGTCGTCTTGAACCGTCACCGCGACGGCATCGCGAACCGAGCCGTCTTTGAGCGCGAGAGCGAACGCGGCCTCGCCTGGTGTCGCGGCGCTCGGCGGGCGATGAGCCGTACTCGTGAATTTCCATCACCGGTGTCGCCGTCTCGACAGTCCGTTCGGGAGCGACGACATAGGCGGGAGGCTGTTGGACGATGACGACGCTCGCCGGCGGCAGGTCGTGTAAGGCTGGTAGCCGTAGTCGTAGCCGCCCAGACAAGACCGGCAGCGCTGGCGCACGGAAACCTCGACTGAATGCAGGGCGCGGCGCCATTCGCACCGCGTGACGGAGGCCGGACCAACGAGATTCCTCCACCGACGCGGCCTGGCTGCTGCGAGAACGCAACCGGCGCCGCCGCGAGCAAGAGGCCGATCGAGAGCGCGTGCTTCACCGCTTCAAGCATAACGCCGACGCGGAAGCTAGCGCGCTTGTCTTCCTTGGAGCGCTTCGAAGGACGAGATGATGTCGAGCAATTCGTCGGTGATGGACGTCTGGCGGAGCTGGCGGGCTTCGGAATTGAGCGATCGCAGGCGATCGTCGATGTTGCGCTCGGCCACTTGCATGGACGCCAGGCGGCTGGCGTTTTCGCTCGCAAGCGACTCGGCGAATGCGCGGATACAGCGACACGAAAAGATATTCGCGGATGAGCGCCTGGAACAGCGCGGTCTCATCCATGGTGAACATCGGAATCACTTTGGACGGCCAGCGGCTTGGCCTTCAGGCTGTTGATCCACTCCCAATCCACCGGCAGCAGCCGCACGCCGCGCACGCGATACCAGGCCCCCGAGACGGGCCGCGCGTTGAACAGCACCACGAACTCGATGCCGCGTTCGAAGTGCCACTCCTCGATCTTGCGCAGCACCTCTTCGACCGCAGCCGTGATCCCGGCGGTGGAACTGGGAACCTGCACGGTTCCTTCCAGGGTGCGGCCCAGGCTTTCGAGTTGCCCGGCCGCGCGAACACCGACCGCCAGCAGTGGACTGGCTCTCGCGGCGCACCGCCAGCTTCGCGAGCGCGCGCGACGCGTACGAAACCACCTGATCGTTGAGCTGCCCGCACATTCCCTGGTCGGAGCCGAACACGATGGCGCCCAGTTTGGCGCCCGCGGGACGCCGCGGCGGCAGCGCCTGCGACGGGCAGCCGCTGCAGCGCGATTTGCAATCCCATCTCGATGGTGCGGTTGTATTCGGCGACGGCGTGCGAGGCGCGCTCGAACTGCCGGATGTTGACGCCCGCGAGCGCCTTCATGGTCTTCACCACCGACTGCAGCTCTTCGGCGACGTTGATCGACCGCCTTAAGGTTTCGGCGGTTTCCATTGGAGCGCTTTCTCGGCCAGCTTGACGAGCGCCTCTCGATCCGAGATCGCTCAGCTTGACGCCGGCTTCGATGGATTCCGCGACGTGCGGCAGTTCGTCGGCGAGTGTTTCACGGATTCGCGCCGATGCCGCTACGACGCGCTCGGCTGGAACAGATTGTCGAACAGCCCGGCGGTGGCCGCCACCAGGATCGCGACCTGCACCGAGGCCGGCAGCGGATCGAACTGCGGCTGCTTCAAAGCTTCGCGCACCGCGCGGCCGCGCGCCAGTGTCTGGCGGGTTCGTTCGTCCAGCCGCGAGCCGAAGCGCGAGAAAACCTCCAGCTCTTCGAACTGCGAATAAAACAGCCGCAGGTCCCCGGCCACCGCGCGATACGCGGGAAGCTGCGCCTTGCCGCCGACACGCGACACTGACTTGCCTACATCGACGGCCGGCAGAATACCTTTCTGAAATAGGTCAGGTGTCAGGTAGATCTGGCCGTCGGTGATCGAGATCAGGTTGGTAGGAATGTAGGCCGAGATGTTCTGTTCCTCGGTTTCGACGATGGGCAGCGCGGTCATCGATCCGCCGCCCAGCTCCTGGCGCAAGTGGGTGAAGCGCTCCAGCAGGCGCGAATGAATGTAGAAAATATCGCCCGGAAAACTCTCGCGGCCGGGCGGACGCCGCAGCAGCAGCGACAACTCGCGGTAAGCGCGCGCGTGGCAGGTCAGATCGTCGAACACCACCAGCACGTCGCGTCCCTGGCGCATGAAGTACTCGCCCATGGATGTCGCCGCGTAAGGCGCCGACATACTGCAGACCGGGCGTCGAGTCGCCTCCGGCAACCACCACGATCGAATAATGCCATGGCGTCGTGGCGGCGCAGATCCGCGATCAGCTTGGCGACGGACGAACTGCGCTGGCCGATCGCGCAATAGATGCAGATGACGTTCTTGCCCTTCTGATTCAGAATGCAATCCAGCGCGATGCCTGATTTGCCGGTCTGGCGATCGCCCAGAATCAGCTCGCGCTGCCCGCGGCCCACGGGAATGAGCGCGTCTACTGCCTTGATGCCGGTCTGCAATCGGCACGCGTGACAGGAGCGCGATCCATCACCGACGGAGCGGCGCATTCGATGGGCGCGCGCGAGTGTGTCGTCACCGGGCCCGGCGTTGTCGAGCGGCCGGCCGAGCGGATCGATCACTCGGCCAAGCAATCCTTCGCCCACCGGGAACGTCGAGGATCCGATCGGTCCGCCACACCTCGGATCCCGATTCGACGCCCGTGCAATCATCCAGCAGAACCACGCCGACTTCGTCCGGGTCCAGGTTGAAGGTCATGCCCAGCAGGTCGCCCGAGAAGCGCACCAGCTCTTCCGATTTCACGTCGGGCAGTCCCCGCACGCGCGCGATGCCCTGGCCGACGAAATTGACGATGCCGTATTCGCGCAAATCGAGGCGCGCCGCAGCCTGGCGTCGGAGCGCTGTGCACCGCTTCCAGCACGTCGTCGAGCATTCGCTCGAGTGGGTTGCGCTTCTCCATGACGACCCTTCATCCGGCCACCAGTTCGGTCCGCCGAGCCAGCGCATCCTTGAGGCTCTCGACCAGCGATTCGACGTAGCTGTCCGAGTTCCATCCGATGCGCCGGCCGTTGGCGCGCAATTCGATGCCCCAGGCGAAGCTTTGGTGGATTCGAATTTCAGCGGGATCTTCGGGCCGAGCCGTTCTTCCAACACCTGGCGCACTTGCCGGCGGGACTCCTCGTCCATTTCTCCCGCCGTGAGGACCACCAGTTCTCCCGACGCCAGATCGCGCAGCGCCGCGGCATCCAGCGCTTTGAGTTTTTCGAGGAACACCTGCGCCGCGCAGTGCTGGATGTCGGTGCAGGCCAGATCGGCCAGCGCGCGGCGGATGATGGCCAGCATTTCGGTGGCGGCGCGCTCGCGCACTTCTTCGAGAAAAGCCGACTGGTCGCGCTCCAGGTCCTGATCGCCAGTGCCATCTCGAGCTTCCGCACTTCCTCACGCGCCTGCTGGATCATCGCGTCGCGCTGCTCGTTGGCCTCGATGCCTGGCTTCGGCGAGCATCCCGGCGCGCTGCTTCTCAAGCTCCTCGCTTCATGGCGCGCGCCTGGTCCATTTGGCCGTCGCGGCTTCCTGATCTTTCGCCTCCGCGTCGGCCAGTTGCGCCGGCGACGCGCTTTTCGCGTTTGTCGATGGCTTGCCACCAGCCGCCCCCACAGAAAATGCTTCAGCAGCGCCACCAGCACCAGGAAGTTGATGATCTGCGCGACGACAGTGAACCAGTCGATCAGCATGCGCTAGCCTCCGGGCTTCCCGCGCGACGACGTGATTCCAGAACGGATTGGCGAAGATCAGAATGATGGAAATGACGAAACAATAAATGGCAATCGACTCGATCATCGCCAGGCCGATGAACAACGTCCGGCTGATGGTGGCCGCTTCGTCGGGCTGCTGGGCCATCGAGCGCTGAGCGCCTGTGCCACGGCCTTGGCCTCGCCGAGCGCGGGCGCGATCGAGCCGATCGCCATGCACAAGGCGGCCGCCGCGATCGAAACGACCGCGATGACGGTTACGCTATCCATGATCCCTCCCGTTGCGATTCGACATCATTTGACTCCTTCCTGCTCGCGCTGCACCGCGGCGGCAATGTAGACCATCGCCAGAATGGCGAAGATGTAGGCCTGAATCAGGCCGACCAGCAATCCCAAAAGCTGCATCAGCACCGGAACAAACAGCGGCGCGATGGCCAGCAGGATTCCCGCGATCATCGCCCCGCTCATGATGTTTCCGA
Source organism: Terriglobia bacterium (assembly GCA_963792065.1). Classification (GTDB taxonomy): domain Bacteria; phylum Acidobacteriota; class Terriglobia; order Bryobacterales; family Bryobacteraceae; genus Palsa-89. The sequence goes on along the minus strand of CAWBUU010000001.1, from coordinate 995,326 downwards.
ACAACCGGACCGCCAGCGCGAGATTGCGCGTGGTCTCGCTCAAAAGATGAAACGGCAGAATGATCCAGGTGGGCCGCAGGTAGTGCCGGAAATATCCGACGAAGCCCTGGCGCAGAACTCCGAACACGGGCACCGCGACGCCCACCGCGATGGCCAGCGCGGCAGTCGTGGATAGCGAACCGGTGGGAGCGTGCCAGCCGGGCACGATTTCGAGCACGTTCGAGACGGCGATGTAGATGAACAGCGTTCCGACGAACGGCAGATAGGCGTCGCCGCCTTCCGGACAAATTTCGCGGATCTGCGCGCGGATCGCCTGGACGATCACTTCGAGCGCATTCTGCCAGCGCGAGCGCGGCTGATCGGGATCCGCCAGCCGCCGCGTCACCAGCCACGAGACCAGCGTGAGCAGAAGCATCGCAGCCCAGGTGTAGGCGATGGTCGCATTCAAATGCAGCCAGCCCCACTGCCACAGCACGATGTGATCGGGCGTTATGTGCATTTGGTCCTCATCGGGCGGCTGACGGCCACCTTCATGACGGCCAACCGTCCCACGGTGAAGCCGATCAAGCACAGCAGCGCGTAGTCCCAGCGCTCTTCGATCAGCAGCAAGAATCCGGACAGCACCACCAGCGTGCGGATTCCGAAGCTCGCGATCAACAACAAAGCGCGATAGCGGGAAGCGGCCAGCCGGTCTACCGTGAACCACAGACCGCCGTAAAAGAACACGCCGGCCGCCATGCCGCCCAGCAAACGGATCAGGATGGCAACGCCGCTCATGGCTCGTCTTCTTTCACGCGCAGCCAGGCGGTGACGCAGCCGAACACCAGCCCGCCCACCAGCAGCATCAGAGTCCACGAGAAACGGCTCGGCCAATGATGGTCGATCCACATTCCGAGCGCGACGCCCAGCAGAGTGGGCAGCGCGACGGACCAGCCCACCACGCCCAGGATGGCGATCGGACTCAGCACGCCGTTGCTGTGGCCGCGCGCCCGCACCATGCGCTCCTGCTTCGCGGCCACTTCGCGGATCATCCGCTCCTCGGTGGGCGGCAGCTTGGGCTTCGGCTCAGGCACGTTTTTCCTCCTGAAGCAGGCGCCGCACCAGGTCGGTCTCGAGCTTGGCTTCGAAAGCGCGCGCCTTCTTGTCGATCTCTTCGCGTTCGCGGAATTGTCTTCTCGACCTCCGCCTGCAGGTGTTCCAGGTTGGCGCCGCGCACCGCGTTGCGCGTCGAGATCTTCACGTCGGGTCCGCACTTGACCAGAATTCCGCGATCCACTGCCAGGTACTCCTCGGGTTGCCCGGGCCGCTCGAACGCCAGCACGCCCGGCACCAGCGCGGTGACGAAATCGATGTGCTTCGGCAGCATTCCGAACCATCCGTTCTGCGCTTCGGCGCGGATGCGCGTCACCTCTTCGTCGAGCAACACCTGCGTGGGGAGCCAGACCGTGAGTTTCATGATTTGCGCGCCTCGCTGATCGCGCCGATCATGTAGAGCGCCTGCTCGGGAACGTTGGCGAACTCGTCGTTCAGAATCCGCTCGCATCCGTCGAGTGCGTCTTCGAGCGACACCAGCTTTCCGGCCTGCCCGGTGAACTGCTCGGTGACGAAGAAAGGCTGCGTGAGAAACCGCTCCAGCCGGCGCGCGCGATGCACGGTGCGGCGGTCGTCTTGCGAAAGCTCTTCCAGGCCGAGCATCGCGATGATGTCCTTCAGCTCTTCGTAACCGGCCAGCGTCTTTCGAATCTCCTGCGCGATGCGATAGTGCCGCTCGCCGACCACCGGACGGCGTCACCATTTTCGAGCCGGAACGCAGCGGATCGATGGCGGGATACAGTCCCTCGCTGGCGCGCTTGCGCGACAGCACGATGGACGACGACAGATGACTGAAAGTGTGAACGGCGGAAGGATCGCCGAAGTCGTCGGCCGGAACGTAGACCGCTTGCACGGAAGTGATGGCGCCCGAGGCGGTGTTGCAGATGCGCTCTTCGAGGTCGGCCAGCTCGGTTCCAAGCGTGGGCTGGTAGCCGAGGCGCGAAGGAAGCTGGCCCATCAGCCCGGAAACTTCCGAACCGGCCTGGATGAAGCGGAAGATGTTGTCGATGAGCAGCAGCACGTCCTGGCGCATGTCGTCGCGAAAATATTCGGCCATCGTGAGCGCCGAGTGCCCGACGCGAAAGCGCGATCCGGGCGGCTCGTTCATCTGGCCGAAGACCATGACGGTCTTCGAGAGCACGCCGGCGGCCTGAATCTCGCGATACAGTTCCTCGCCCTCGCGGCAGCGCTCGCCGATGCCGCAGAACACGCTGACGCCTTTGTGGTGGCCGATGACGTTGTGGATCAGCTCCATGATCAGGACGGTCTTGCCGACGCCCGCGCCGCCGAACAATCCGCTCTTGCCGCCGCGTTCGAGCGGGCGCGAGCACGTCGATGGCTTTCATGCCCGGTGACGAAGATCTCGGCGCTGGTAGACCGGCGCGTCAGCGGAACCGGGGGCGCATGCGTGGAGCGCCACTCGCCGCCTTCGATCGGCTCCTTGCGGTCGATGGTGTTGCCGAAAACGTCGAACACGCGGCCGAGCACGCGCTCGCCGACCGGGACCTTCAGGGTCTCGCGCGTGTCGATGACCCGCTCGCCTCGCGACAGGCCGCGCGTCGGCGTCAGCGAGACGCCGCGAACCGTGGTAGCGTCCAGGTGCGAGACCACTTCGATCGCCACTTCGTTGTCGGCGCCGGCCCGCAGGATGTGATAGATGGAGGGAATCCGATGGGGGAAGGAGACGTCGACGACGCTGCCGCGGACTGCAGCCACCGTACCCTCGTTGGGCCTCAGTGTTGTCATCGGGCTCACGCGCGGGATCAGCCAGCGCAGGCCGCGAAGTCACAGTCACGTCTCGCAGGGCTGTCGCCCACACAAGTCTTGTGGCAACTCAGGGGCCAAATATTGCCAGGGAACGCCTGAACCTTACTCCGGAACTCTTACCACCAGTACCGAACAGGGCGCGTTCCAGGCCACCTTGCTCGACACGCTGCCCAGGACGCGGTGCTTCATGTCCTCGGCCTCGCTGGCGCCGACCACGACCAAGTCGTAGTCGCCCTGGTCGGCCTCGCTCAGGATCTCGTTGGCCGGGATGCCCTCGCGAATCGAGGTGGTGACGCCCGGATGCGACGGCAACACGCGGGCGCGCGCCTCGGCCAGCAGTTGCTCGGCTTCGCGGCGCAGTTCGGCCAGCAGTTGGGACGTGTCTGCGGTATTCCGGGTCGGCTTCGCCCAGCGATTCGTCTTCGGACTCCATCGGCAGCCACAGCGTCTCCAGCACGTGCAGCAGCGTGATATCGGCGGATTCGAGATCGAAGAACGAACTGCAGCGCGTCGAGAGCATGCTGGGAGCCGGCCGAACCGTCCACCGGGACCAGTATCCGCACCTGCTTGTCGCCGGGAGGCTCGCGTCCCACCAGCACGCAGCCGTTGGCATGCTCGACGATGCGGCTGGCCACCGGACCCAGGCCGACTTCGGACCGCACGTTGCGGCCCTTGGCGCCGATCACGATGACGTCGTAGTCTTCGCCTTGCGGTCATGATGACGCCGGCGGGCGACCCGGTCTCAGACAGCGTGAGCGCATCCACGCCTTCCTCCTGAAGAATCCGCTTGGCTTCTTCGAGGATGCGGCGGGTCTCGGCGGCGGCGCGGTGATGATAGGCGCGCTTGGTGATGGCGCCGGATTTCGGAGCGCGCGGTTCTTGGGCCACGTACAGGACATCCACATGGCGATCCGCGCTCGAGAGCAGCCGGCTGGCGGCGCGTAGCGCGTTGGAGGCTTCGGTGGATCCGTCGGTGGTGAGAAGCGCTCGCATATCATTGATCCTGCAGCAACTATGATGCCACGCGCGGAATCGGAGCGGGGTGCGCTATCATGGTCAAAGTGCGTTTTTCGTTGTTGCTTTTTCCCCTCCTGACTTTTTCCCCTGGGTTCTGGCGCGACGCTGCCGGCTCAGCCGGCGCAGGAGTTCCAGCATCCGGATGTTCCACACCCATACCGGCGAGCGGCTGGACGTGGTGTATCGGCGCGGTGACGCGTACGTTCCGCAGGCGCTCGCCAAGGTGGATCATTTTCTGCGCGATCATCGCACCGGCGATGTGCATCATTACGATCCTCAGCTGCTGGATCTGCTGGAGGACCTGGAGACGGCGGTCGGGCGCGCCGGCGCCGAGCTCCAGATCATCTGCGGGTATCGCACGCCGTGGAGCAACAATTTTCTGCGCACCCACAGTACCGGCGTCGCGAAGAACAGCTTGCATATGCAGGCCGAGGCCATCGACATCCGGCTGCCGGGGGTCAAGACCTCGGTGCTGCGCGATGCGGCGCTGGCGATGCGGCGCGGCGGGGTCGGCTACTACGCGAAGACCAACTTCATCCACGTCGATCTGGGGCGCGTCCGCCGCTGGTAGGCCCTAACGCTTGCGCGCGTGCAGGCCGCCGGCTGCGATCCCGAATACGGGATAGCCGTGCGACAGAACCTCGTCGAGCGACGCATCGTGGCCGTAGATGTCGTCGTAGAAAAACACTTCGCCGTTTTCATGCACAATCGCAGTGGCGTAGAGGATCAGCACGGGAATCGGCTTGGCCAAGATTCACCGGCTGGGACTTGGCGGCGTTCTCCGCTTCGACGATGCGCTGCATGGTCCATTCGGGCTGATCGCGAAGCACCCAGGCCGCCAGCTCTTCCGGCTTTTCCACGCGAATGCAGCCGTGCGAGAAATCGCGCCGCGACTTTGCGAACAGCGCCTTGGCCGGCGTGCCGTGCATGTACACGTTGAACTCGTTCGGGAACATGAACTTGACGAACCCGAGCGCGTTCTTGGGGCCGGGAACCTGGCGGATCTCGAGTTTGCCGGAACGCAGCTTGCGCGAGCAGCTCCGGAGTCATCTCGCCGCTCGCCACGACGCGATCGCGCGAATCCACCACCTGGTAGTCGTTCTTGGCCAGATACGCGGCAGTCTTTCGCGATCTTCGGAACCAGCTCCGCTCGCTGGATGCTCAACGGCACGTTCCAATACGGCCGGAAGATCAGGTGCGTCATTTCGTTGGTGAACACCGGCGTCTGATGGCGGTAAGAGGCGCCCACGACCACTTTCATTTCGAGCGCTGACTCGTAGCGATCGTTGAGCGCGCGCAGCGTGAACTCGGGGATGTTGACCACGACGGGCGGCTGCGGGAAGCTGTCCGGAATCCAGCGCCAGCGTTCCATCGCGAGTTGCAGTTGGCGGACGCGGTGGCTCAGCGGCGTGTTGAGCTGCTTGAGGGTCGCCTTGCCGATGCGGCCGTCGGGATCGAGGCCGTGGCGCAGTCTGGAAATGCTTCACCGCATCCACGAGCGCACCCTGGTAGACGCCGGAATCTGGGAGGCAAGGCAGCTCCAGGCGAGAGATCGCCAAGGCGGGGCAGCAATCGCGCCAGACGCGGCACGCCCGGAATAATCGTCGCCCGGCTCCACCGGTCTTCTTCGTGGCTGGCAGCCATTCGCCATCGTCTTCGCGGGCCAGCTTGATGTAGTCGGCGAGCGCCCGCTCGGCGCGGCGATAGGCCGGAAACCGGCGGCTCCAGTTGCTCGAGCAGCCACCCGCGACGTCACCGGCATTGACCAGGCTGCGCAGCACGCTCGGCCAGATCGCACTTCTTCTGGTCGACGTCCAGGCCGAAGCAGAAGACCTTGGGATTCACGCGTGCCGATGTGCGATATCCGAGATGTAGCGCATGGCCGGAGACCGTGAGCGCGCAGATCGAATTGGACGAGATCGATCGATCGGCGGGTTGCGATGTCGCGGGACGAAGCGCGCCAGCCGGGCCGCCCATCGCGAGCCGTCGTAGTCTTCGGCGTCCAGGCCCTTGGCGGCGGCGTTTTCGAACATCCGGATCAGCGCTCTCGCCTGCGGGTGTAGGCGGCGCCGTCGCTGAGTCCAGGCCAGCTTGATTGCCGGTCGACTCATAGAACTTGCGCTGGCGCACGGCAATCTGGTCAGGCTGGAGGCCGCGCACAAGGTCACTGCCGCTGCGACCATACTAGTACCGCGAGGATCACTGCCCATCGCACGGAGGCCTCCCGCCTCCCCTAGTGCAAGCTGGAAAACCGTACTGGCGTGCCTGCGGGGAGCGTAAGCCAAAGGGAGCTTGGGGCAAATCCTGCACCCCTTTTGCGCGAGAACCCCCAACTCTTCAGCCATTCAGCTTGAGAAATACGTTGATTGCGTTGAACGTGGAGCGGCACCAGTATGGTACCTAACGTGCGCTTGGAAGGATGAACAACACACTTAGGAGATCCCTATGTACGAGATGAGCGCGGTCGCCACCGAGCCCCCTCTCCTGCCAGATTGGAGTACGCACGCTGCGCAATACCTAGTTCCCCCGTGCACCGAACGATCGGACGGCCAGGGTCCTGTAGTCGATTTGGGTTTGGATCGCAGCGATCTGTTTGTGATTACGCTCGGCATCAATCACGTCGCCGAGCATGAGTGCCTTACGATTTCCGTGTGGGGATCGGTGGACGGCGTGGATTGGGGCGACGAGCCACTGGTCGCGCTGCCGGACAAGTGCTATTGCGGAGTCTATTCGACCTTCCTGGACCTGGCGAAGCATCCGCAAGTTCGCTATCTGAGAGTGCAGTGGAACATGCTTCGCTGGGGCAACGGACGATCACGCCGCCATTGTTCGGCTTTTCGTGTCACAGCCCAGGAGTCCTGCCGCTAGCGCGCGACGCTGCGACCGCTACCGCTCGGCCACCAGGATGTGATTCGCGACATCCGAGACGCCGGGCGCGAACCACGCGATCCGTTCCGCTTCCTCGCGTTCGGGAATCGATCGCACCTCGCCATGCAGCACCACTTTGATCCTGATTCACTTCCACTAGAATATTTCGATCCTCGATGGTGGCGCTACGCCGTAGCGCGGCCTCGATCTGTTCGCGGGTATCCTCCGCACTCATCACCGGGTTCACGTTGATCAGGTTCTCGACGCCCTTCACGCCGGTGAGTTCGGCGATGGCGTCGGCGGCGGCGTCCTTCTGATACTGCCAGTCGACGGAGCCTTCCAGCGTAACCCAGCCATTGCTCGACGCGGATGCGAATGCGGTTCGAAGGAACGGAACTATTCCAGTCCAGAATGTTGGCGGCGGCGTGCGCCAGTTCGGAGTCGGAGCGGACGCTGCGGGCCGGGCAATCGGACTTCGACTTCGCAGGCCACGGCGCGGACGTGAGCGACGCGTTCGGCCGCGTGAACCGCCGCCAGCTTCTCGGCAGTAGCTCGCCACCGTTCCCGTAAGCGTCACGATGCCGTTACGACACCGCCACGCCGATGGCCGCCGCATTCACTCCCGGCGTATAGGCGAGCTCGCGCTGGACGTCGTCTCGAATATGGGTGTCCGTAGTCATAGTTCACCTCACTCATTGAAGCTGCAATCGCGCAGCCAGTCCGCTTGCTGTCTATCTCACGACGACGCGCACCGACGCCGACGAACAGCCGATGGTCTCGTCGCCGCAACTGACTACGTAGATGGTGGTAGACCTTGGGCCGGACTTCGAGCGTGCCGCTCGCGCGGAAATTTCCCCAACAGACGAAAGTCGGCGCGCTTCGCCGCGTGCGGGTCGACGGCTTCTTCCAGCAGAACCTCGTCGGTATTCCGGGCATCCCAGTGCAGCATGGCTGTTTCGCCTGGATGGATGACTCGCGGGTGCACGACGAAGCGCACCACTTCGGGAGAACCGCTGGTTGACGCGAGGGGTTTCGCACAGGGCACGCGAGTGGCGCAGCCGAACGTCAGATAGCAACATTAACCAATGCAACGAATTTCAACTCGCACCTCCTTCCGCCGGGGCACGATTCACCCTGTTACCTGCACGTTACCAACCAAGGCGCCGTTGAATTGGCATGCCGCTTGCACTCTGGTTTGACGAGGGAGTGTGAAAAGGAGGCTGACATGAAAGTTCGAGAAATCATGACCAAGCAGACGGCTTTCTGCGGCCTGGACACGCAGCCTGTGCTGCAGCCATCGCAACGATGGCGAAGAGCGGGCTGCGGATTCCTTCCGGTGGTCGGCGAGGGCGGCAACGTGGTGGGCGTGATCACGGACCGGGACATTTCGATCGCGCTCGGAACGCGCGACCTGAAAGCCGTCCGAAGTACTGGTCCGGGACGTCATGCTGCCGAAGGATGTCACCTTTCCGAAGCTGTTTACCTGCACGGCAGACGACGACGTCCATTGCGCGCTGAAGACCATGCGGAGGGAGCGAGTCCGGCGGCTGCCGGTTGTGGATCGGGAAGGGCGCTGCTGGGGATCCTGTCGATGGACGACATCGCGCTTCGCGCCCGGCCGGACGCGGCAAAGCACGAGCTGTCGGATAAAGACGTAGCCGAGACGTATCGGGCGATCAGCCACTGCCCTGGCAAAGGGAAACATCCGATCGCGGCATGAGCTAGTATCCATGTCGCTGACGATTTGAACAAGCCACTCGCCGCGTTCAGTACACGCGCGTCGCTGCGGCCGGCGACCGTCGCTTCAAACGGCAGGCACCGGAGCAATTCAGCCAGGAACGGCCATGTGGGGTCCCCTCGCTCCCGGAGTTGTCGATCGCGGGATGCCGCTATCCCGACGCCCTAGTTGGCGGACGGCTTCTCGACTTTGTCGATGACCATGACTTCCACCGGCGCTTTGGTTTTTTGCAGGCGCAAGCCCAGTTGCAGCTCCATGGCGCTGTATAGGTCGGGTGGCGCGTCGGGATCCGCGGTAGAGGTTTGCGCCGAAGGCGGAGGAACAGCGCCGCCGAATGGCCGCATTCCAGGATCGAGCGTGAACTTCACCACAAAGGTGTAGCGCGTATCGCCGAGTCCGGTCTGGTCGACTACCGGCATGTCCATGAACTGGGCCTGCAGCACACGCGCAAATTCGGCGAGTGTGGCGTTGCGCGCGTTGAAGCCGCGCTGCGGTAATCCGCCAAAGCCAGGGATCGGAATGGTGGAATTTTCTTCCTTTTTGATTTTCGCGCCGCTCTTTAGCACGGTAATCGCGTAGACGGACAATTCTTTTTTTTCATTGTGGAACGTGAGCGAAAAGCGGTCAGCGAGCAACTTCTGGAGCATCGTCTTCATCTGGTTGACGCTCGGCATGCCGCGCGTATCCGGTTTCGCCTCGACGTCGAATTTTTCGGAATCGGCCCAAGCGGGCGAGCCGGAGACCTGCTTGGCATGCACGTCATACGCAAATTTGATCAGGTCGTTGAGGCTCGTGTTGAGAGTGCGGAAGACGCCGCTTGCATTTACAGTGATCCCCCAGCCGGGCCGGTTCGGATCCGATGGCTTGATGGTGGCGACCTCGAACTCAGGTGTCGCTTTCGGATCCATCATCTTCGGCGGTGGCGGCGGCTCCGGGATGGTCCATGCTGTTTCCGGCGTCGCGCGTGCCAGATCGAGCGGTAACGAATTCCCCTGTTGAGTCCATGTGCCGTTGATCGTCTTGCCGTCCGCGCTCATCCGGCCTTCGTAGGCGCCATTGATTGCCTCGATGGTCATCTTCAACGCGCTGCCGCTTGCGGTGATGCTGGTGGCAGGGATGGCCGGCGTTCGTTGATCGATGCTAAAGAAGTCAGCGGCGAGTTTATCGGCGGCTGTGGTCGAAACTTTCAGAACGATGCGCAATTCTCCGTTCGGGGCCTGTGGAATTTTGAGGGCGCCCTGCCAGGTGCCCGGAAAGGATTGACCGAATAACGCGCTTCCGGAACAAATCGCTAGCTGGAGAATCCATAGGATTTTCTTCATCCGTAAACCTCCTGGTAGACAGGACCGAGTCAGCGCGAAGGCTCCCAGCCCAAATAACCGGATGCGCGCTACTCAGGCGCGTAGGCCTGCAACTCCTGAGTCGACCGCGATCCATTCTACTTCATTGTGGAAGGGTACGAGCGTTTGACGAAAAGGTTCCCGATTTGTTCCCGGTGGCAGGTGGATCGACCGGAGAAAGCTGGTCAGGCCGTCACGGAATTCGCGAAGACCACTTCTTCGACGATGCGGCCGTCGAACAGCGTGATGCTGCGCTCGGCGCAACGGGCATAGCGCGGATCGTGCGTCACCATGCAGATGGTGGCGCCTTCTTTGTGCAAGTCGCTGAGCAGCGTCATCACCGCTTCGCCGTTGGCCGAATCCAGGTTGCCGGTCGGCTCGTCGGCCAGCAGGATGGAGGGATGCCCGCCCAGCGCCCGCGCCACGGCCACGCGCTGCTGCTGGCCGCCGGAAAGCTGCGAAGGATAGTGCTTCATGCGGTGCGACATGCCCACGCGCTCCAGCGCGTCTTTGCACCTGCGTCTTGCGCTCGGCCGACGGCATGTTGCGATAGGTCAGCGGCAGCTCGACGTTCTCGTACACGGTGAGGTCGCCGATCAGGTTGAAGGCCTGGAAAATGAAGCCGATTTCGCGATTGCGCACGCGCGCGCGCTCGGAGAGCTTCATCTGGTCGACGCGCGTGCCGTTCAGCGTGTAAGTGCCGTGCGAGGGCGAGTCCAGCAAGCCGAGAATCGCGAGCAGCGTCGACTTGCCGCAGCCGGAAGGCCCGGAAATCGAAACATACTCGCCCTTTCGGATGTTCAGCTCGATACCCGCCAGCGCATGCGTCTCCACTTCGTCGGTGGTGAAGACCTTGTAAACATCCTGGAGTGCGATCAGAGTCTGGCCATCTGGATTCACGTCGGCTCCTTTTTCGAGCGCCCCTGGATCCGAGTCCCGAGCGCTCATCACTTGGACGTACGCAAGCGGGGTGAGTTAGGTTCACGGAAAAAATGCTGTGTTTCCGGGCGCTTCCGCGCCGCTTTCACGTCCCAGGAGTGAATACTCGTTTCAGAGCTGAAGGTTACGGGGCAAGAATCGGGATCGGCGGGATTGTGACCGGATTAGCGCGGGCCAGAGGACTACAAGCCTGTTCCTTTGCGCCAGCGGTTGAAAGCAGTGGCGACCTCGACGTCGCTCGCGAACTCTCCCTGATCGGCTTGTCTGATGCCTTCTTGAACGTGTTCGATCTGCCACTGGTAGATCTCGCGAGTGTGATCAGCGGTTTCGTTCTCGTCCACGGCTCGATATTACGCTGTCTCTCGCGGCAAGCGCAATGTTCCGTTTTAAGGTCGAATCGCGATCGTCACCTTGTCGCTCGTGGTGATCCCGCCCACTCGGATCTGGAGCGGCACCACATCTCCGGCCGGCACACCTGACGGAACCGTAACATTGATCTGGTTGACTCCGGCAAATTGAGGCGACAGGCCCGAAAACGACACAGTCGCAGGAATCCCCCCGATGAGAACCCCCGGCCTCGTCGTGTTGGTGCGAAGCCCGTCCGTGGCGTTGGCACCGTCGGCAATCGCAGGCGTGACCGCGCCAAGCCCGGACCCCAAGATCAGGAGCGGGTCGCCCACTGCCGCCGGATGCGTCACCAGGCCGGGTACAGAACCTGTTGGCGCCGCCAATGTTCCATCGCTGTTGATTGCGACTGCCTGGCCAACGCCGAACTGCAGCGTGAAAATGCCCGGCGAGAACAGCCCGATCTTTACCGTCTGCGGGATTGTGGAGATGCCCTGGTTAGTTGCCACCAGTTCGGCTGTTCCGGACGTGATGCCCTCCGGCAGCACGTTCCAAGGCACCTGGGCGTTGATCTGATTCTCATTCACGAACATCAGCGGGGCGGGTATGCCGTTGAACGAAACCGAAGCGCTGCCCAGCGACAGCGGCAGCGGGACGGCGGTCGCCTCCACTTGCTGGATGGCAAGCTCGGAGCCACGGATTGTGACTAGCGATCCGGGCGCGACGCTGGAGGTGGGTAAGCCTGTTGCCGGATATAGTTCTGTGAGCTGCGGCGAGGTTGGCTTCAAAGCGGAGTCGACGGCCACGTGGATCGTCTGCGAGAAGGTCTTGCCGGCGGTGTTATAGACCTTACCGAGCAGCGTGTGCTGCCCGGAGAGTCCTTGGTGGTGTCCCAAGTGAATCGATAAGGCGGGGATGTCTCAGTGCCGAGCAACACACCGTCTTTGTAGAGCTCGACTTTAGTAACGCCCGTGCGATCGAGCGCATCAACTAAAACCGCGGTATTGGCAGGGGCGAGGGTAGCGCCGTCCGATGGTGTGAGGAACAGGAGGGTCGGCGTATCAATTCCGGGCACCAGAATCGCAAGCTGTGCCGACGCCGCGCTGGCGCTTAACGTCGTCACAGCAAATCGGTTTGCGAAGTCCGTGTATCGTTGCCCCGTGACTAGCGCGGGAGTATCAGGTCCCGTTGAAGAATAACTGGCCGGGTTCATATTTAGAATTTCCTTGTAACTGTTGGCAAGCGGCGCGTGAAGAACCACGCCGGAATAAACTTGACTGAATGCGGACTTTTGGCCAGGTAAATAGCTATCGAATCCGATCGGCTGACGATATTCGACGTAAAATACGTCCTTATCGGGGCCGTATAAGTCGATCGGCAGAGAAATCTTCAGCGCCAGCGGCAAAGACTCTGATGTTGCCTCAAAAGGGGCAAGATTGTAGATACCCGTGGTCTGAACGCTTGCCGGCGCGACCCAACCTAGGAATTCCTTGGAAACCGCATCGTAGTGGGGAGATTGTGGGTATAGACTTCCATATCCCATAGTGTCAAATTGGTCTCCATACTCTAGCGTTGTGCAATTGTTAGGGTTAGGGTCAAGTGTTATTGGCCCGCAGAATATCGAATGCGAGTGATTTAATCCTAAGTTATGGCCGAGCTCATGCGCTGCCGTTCCCGCCAAACCAGGAACAGGGCCGCTCTCGGTGTCAAGAGTTAAGCCTGGACTTCCTCCAAGAGAGCCGAGGCGTATCTGGCACAATGGATTTCCTGTCCCATTCGATCCGTTAGATGCCAAGAACATATAGCTTTGATATGGCGACAAGTCGATCCCGGAAGTTCTTGCAGCCTGAATTCCCGCATTGGTAATTGTCGCAAAGAAATTGGGATCATTAGTACAGTCAAGATCAATGGGTAGTTGTAGGTACCCGAAGACATCACCGATTACCGACAGCAGACCGTATGAGGTTTCCTGAAAGTATCGATTTATCGTGGCCAAGGTTTTGGTGGCCAGCGGAACATCCACCGGCTGGCTGCGATCGTTATTGAAGTTGACGAGCAGGATGGCGATCTTTCGAACCCCTGTCGTTACGGGCGTTGCGGCGGGGGACAGGACCGACAACTTGGTATGTACATTGAATCGTGATCCGGAACGGCTTCCCGAGACGCGTACCCGCGATCCAGACGGAATCCCCTGGACTATTTGCGGATCAGAGAGAGTTAAATCAACATATCCGGCCGGCGTTTGCAGCGCGTAGTGCGTGATGGCGGTCTGCCGATCAAACCGATCTTCGACCACTTGGATGAGCGTTCCCTCCAATGTGTCCAGTGTTTGGCTGAGGGCTGGGAACGAACATAACAAGATCAAGACAAACTTGAGCTTCAATGATGGTACGCAGCGCATACCAGCTCCTTTCATCTTCCCACACTGTCGGTCTCAACTCAGCGGCAGGACCAGCCGTGCTTCGCAGCCCGGGCCGTCCGAGGCGTTCTGCAGCGTCAGGCTTCCGCCGTGTGCTTCGGCGATCTGGCGGCTCAATACGAGGCCGATGCCGGACCCGGTCATGAATCCGGCGATTTGGCGGCACTCACAGTATGGAATACTTGGCTCCCGGTGAAAGGTTACTGTTTGAGTGTTTTGGCCGGATAACACAATCGTGAAGCCATCCCAGGTCCAATCACTTATACTGTGTACTGCTAGATAACGCCAGGCTCAAGGGAACTAAAAACAAATGCGGCTTCGATGATCTCCGGGTTAGCGCGAATGCCTGGGCCGAGTGCAGTCCTTCCGGCGGCAGGTAACCAGATCACGCGACAAGAGTCCAACTCGCTAAAGGAAGGTGAGCATGATGGAGTTGCCAACGGTCGTGATCGTCGGTGCAGGGTTTGGGGGGCTATCCGCGGCGGGGGCTCTGCGGAAGGCGCCAGTGAATCTGTTAGTGATCGATCGCACCAATCATCACCTGTTTCAGCCGATCCTGTACCAGGTGGCCACATCAGTTCTGGCGCCCAGTCAGATTGCCGCGCCGATCCGCGAAATCCTGAGCAAGCAGCGAAACACAACCGTGCTGATGGGCGATGTGACCGGCGTCGACAAGGGGCGGAAGCTGGTATTCGCCAGCAGCGCAGACCGCGAAAGTGTGCCCGTTCCCTACGACTACTTGATCCTCGCGACTGGCGCAGCGCAAAGTTACCTCGGTCACAGCGAGTTTGAGAAGTGGGCGCCGGGCCTGAAGAGTCTGGCCGACGCAGTGGCGGTCCGCAACAAGATTCTGCAGGCGTTTGAGCAAGCCGAGGCGGAGGAAGACCCGCGTGCTCATCGCGACCTGCTCACGTTTGTGTTGGTCGGTGGCGGTCCAGCCGGCGTCGAGATGGCGGGCGCGATCGCCGTCCTGGTGCGCAACAGCCTTCGAACCCAGTTCCGGCGCATCGATCCCACCTCGGCACGGATCGTTTTGGTGCATTCCGGGAAAAAAGTGCTGGCCGGCTACTCGGATGATCTTTCCGAAGCTGCCAAGAAGCGGCTCGAGAAATTGGGCGTAGAGGTCCGGTTGGGATCCCGGGTGGATGAGGTGGACGCGGACGGCGTCGTCGTGGGGGGTGAGCGGATCGCCGGCAAGACGGTGATCTGGACAGCGGGTGTCGCCCCCTCACCGGCGGGGAAATGGCTCAACGTGGAGACGGATCACGCGGGGCGCGTTCGCGTTCAGCAGGATCTCTCCGTGCCCGGCCATCCGGAGATCTTCGTGGTCGGCGACACCGCCTCGCTCGATCAGGACGGCAAACCGCTGGGTGGCTTCGCGCAGGTGGCGATACAACAGGGACGGTATGCGGGTAGGGTGATCCAGCGGCGCGTGGCCGGCGGCTCCAGTCCCGCTCCATTTCGCTACTTCGATAAGGGCACCATGGCGGTTGTCGGCCAGGGGTACGCGGTCCTGGAAAGCGGCAAACTCCGTCTCAAGGGATCCCTGGCGTTCATGGTTTGGGCGGCCGTGCACATTTTTTCTCTGGCTCAGCGTGGTCTTCGTATCAGTGTTTTCTTGCAATGGGCTTGGACGTACTTCACCAAGCAAAGGGGATCGCGGCTGATCGTGGATCACTATGGGCCGGCACGCTCCCGGACGCCGGAGGAAGCCCCGTTCCGAGCGACCGTTTCGGGCCAATGACATGTCACGCAAAGGAGGCACGACATGAGCGAATCGAGATCTGGAAAGTTTTTGAGTTGGATCAAGCGGCTGGGGGTTCCCACCGTGATTCTCGGCATGGCGCTGGGGCTGATCCTGTTCCTCTCTTCCCGGTGGACCATTTGGGCCAACGAAGGTGAAGAACAGAAAACGGACGACGCGTATGTTCGCGCGGACGTAACGCCTCTCAGCACGAAAGCCGCCGGACTGGTGGCTTCGGTGGAAGTATCCGACTATCAGGCCGTCAAGCGCGGCGACGTCCTGGTGCGGCTGCGCGACGACGACTATTTGGCGCAGGTGGATCAGGCGCAGGCGGCGGTTGGCGCGAGCGAAAGCGCGCTGGTCAATAATCAGCGGCAAAAAGAACTGCAGGATGCCAGAGTGCAGCAGGCGCAAACCGGCATCGGTGCGGCGGAAGCGGAAATTGCGGCGGGGCAGGCGGGGATTCAGGCAGCGAATTCCGCCATCGCGAACGCCAGGAGCGGCCTCGCGGCTATCGATGCGGACCTTCAGCGCGCAACGTTAGAACGCAAGCGCCAGGAGGCTCTGGTTGCCGCAGAATCCGCGACGCGCCAGCGGCTGGAGCAGGTCATCGCGGACGAGGAGCGCTTTCGGGCGCTGCGCGCCAGCCGTGAAGCGGAGATCGAGGCTGCGCGCGCACAGCTGGCGAGCCGTCAGGCCGACCTGAGCCGCGCACGGGCTCATCTCGAAAGCACCCAAGCCGAGGTGGAAGCGCAGCGACGGCAACGCGCCGTACTGGACTCTCAGGAGCAACTGCTGCGAGCGGACTTGAAGGCCCGGCAAGCTACGCTGGCGCTGGCGCGCACCAACCTGGGCTACACCACGATCGTCGCGCCCGAGGACGGCATTGTGGGAGAGCGCAAGGTACGGGTTGGCCAGCTGGTAAGTCCGGGAACTCAAATTCTTTCGCTGGTTCAGAGACAGATCTGGGTGCAGGCCAATTATCGTGAAACACAGTTGCCGCACATCCGCCCGGGCGATCCGGCTGAAATTCGCGTGGATGCATTTCCGGGTGTCCTGTTCAGAGGAAAGGTGACCGAGATCGCTCCCGCCAGCGGCTCGCAATTCGCTTTGCTTCCGCCCGATAACGCGACCGGCAACTTTACCAAAGTTACGCAGCGCGTGCCCGTGAAGATCGTTTTGGATGATAACCAGTCAAAAGTGGAGCAGTTGCGGCCGGGTCTTTCTGTAACCGCTGCGATCCGAACCAAAGGCGCATAAATGGCGACGGCCGCGAGGACTCAGGCTGCGCGCCCGGCGATCACGACGCACCCTTATGTCGGGATACTCGGCGTGTTCCTCGGCGCGGCCACGGCAACGTTGAGCGGCCGGCTGTTGAACGTGGGCCTGCCCGACTTGCGCGGCGCGCTCGGCTACGGGTTCGACGGCGCATCCTGGATTCCGACAGCCTTCAACATGGGCACCATGTTCATCGGCGTGTTCTCGGTGTTCCTGGCGGCCGCTTATGGTGTCCGGCGCGTGCTGATGATATCCGCGGCGTTTTACACCCTCGCATCGATTGTGCTGCCCTTCTCGCGGAGTCTCACCGCGATGCTCGTGCTGTTGGCGATCGCGGGCATATCATCAGGGTCCTTCTACACGCTCACTCTGACGTTTGTCGCCCGAAGCCTTCCGCCGAAGCTGATCCTCCTGGGTGTGGCTTCCTATGCGCTCGACATCGTCGTCACCAGCCACGTCGCCACCGTGATCCAGGGTTGGTACATGGATCATCTTTCGTGGCACTGGATCTTCTGGAGCGCCGCTGTTTCGACACCCGTCATGATGGTCTGTATCTACTTCGGAGTTCCGCCTGCCGAGGGCGGGCCGCGGCCGAGCTGGCGAGGATTTCTCTACATGAGCGCCGGCTTGAGCTTGATCTATGGCGCCTTGGATCAAGGCGAGCGTCTGGACTGGTGGAATTCCGGAATTTTCGTGGGCATGTTGGCCGGAGGATTGTCTCTGGTGTTCGCCGCCTTTGTGCGCCGCTATCTTCAGCCGAATCCGCTGGTGAACTTGCCGTTCCTCAAACCGCGCAACATACTGATCCTGGGGCTGGGTATTTTTGCGATCCGATTTGCTCTGCTCGGTCCGCTGCTCGCGATCCCCGGGTTTCTCGGCAACATTCAACAGTACCGGCCCATCCAGACCGGCGCGGCCCTGGCGTGGGTGGCGGCGCCACAATTTGTCCTGGTCTGGATTGCGGCCATCGTGACTGTTTTCATTCAACCGCGGATTGTCATGGCCGCCGGATTTGCTGTGGTCGCCATCGGGTGCTATTGGGCGGCGCACTTGGACTCGTCGTGGTCCGGCAGAAATTTCCTCGGACCGGAGCTCATACTAGCGGTCGGCATCGGTGTCGCATTCGTCGCCTTAGTGGTGAACCTCATTCTGCTGGCGGTTGAAATGGGCGCCGTGACGAGTGTCGCGAACGCTGCGACCTTCTCAGCGTCCATGCACACGATGCGATTGTTAGGGGGTGAAATCGGCGCCGTGATCGTTGGCCGGTTCTTGATCGCGCGCGAGCATTTGCACTCGAATCTGCTGGGACTACACGTCGATGCCGCGAATTGGTTGACGCTGGAACGGCTGGGCGGCGTGGCCGCGGCACTGGCGCCGTCTTCCGGGGGAGTTGCGGAGGCGCAGGCCCGGTCGGCGGCGCTTCTGGCGCTTCAGGTGCGGGCGCAGGCCTTCACACTGGCGTTTTCCGATGTGTTCCTGCTGATCGCCTGGGTGTTGGCCGGGTATCTGCTCCTGCTGGTGTTTCTGCGGCCGAGTACGATCAGTCTTCGCGGGATGGAGAAAGCAAAATGAATCGATGGTTTTTCGTTCTTATCGTATGCACGCTTGGAAGTGCATTCGCCGCCGAGCCCGTGAAGCTGACGCTTCCGGAAGCGGTGCGGATGGCCCTGGCGCAGAATCACGCCTTGAAAATCGCCCGGCTCAAGGTGCTCGAAAATGAGCACAAGAAGGTGGGGGCCAGGGCGAGTTATTTCCCCGAAATCAAGAATCAATCAAATTTGATTCACACGACGTCGCTGCAGAACATCGAGATTCCGGCGGGCGCCTTCGGGTTGTTGCCGGGTGTCGGCCTGGTTCCTCCGCGCGACTTCCTGATCGATCAAGGGAACCAGACGTTCGTGACCAGCGGCACAACGGCGGCTGAACCGCTAACGCCGCTGATTCGCATCCGGCAAGCCAACCGAATCGCAGCCTCAGAGGTGGCCGCGTCGCGCGACGAACTGAAGAAAGCCGAGAATGAGGTTGCCCTGAAAGTCCACGAGGTCTACTACGCAAACTTGATCGCCGGCCTTCAGAAGCGAGCAGCCGAGCAGGCGAGCGCCTACGCCCAGGCGCGTTTGCGCGAGAGTCAGGAAGATGTGCGCAATGGAAGCGCTCTGAAAATCGCCGCGATCGAAAGTCAAGCCGGCCTGCTCGAAAGCGAACAGTCGTTGCTCACCATCGACCTTCGTTTGTCGGACCTGAATTCCGAGCTCGACGAACTGCTGGGCCTTCCGCTGGACACGCCCCTGACGTTGAGCGCCGCGGAACCGGCGAATCCTGCTGATGTGCCACGCGGGGAATGGCTTCGGCTGGCGTTAGCCGAGAATCCGCAAATCGCCGGCGCGATGCAGGCAGTCGAACAGGCGAAAGCCGCCGTGACCGCGGCCAAGTCCGCCTATATTCCCGACGTCTCGGTTTTCGCCCGGCATAGCTATCAGAACGGGGTGCCGTTCCTGGTGCACAATTTTGGCACATTCGGAATCACGCTCGACTACGACGTGTTCGACTTCGGCAAACGCCGGGCGGCGCTGCGCCAACGCCAGGCTCAATTGGCGCAAGCGCTGGAGAATGTGGAGCGGCTGAAAGAGGCGGTGAGCGTGCAAGTTGAGCGTGGCTACAACAAGGTGCAACGGACAAAGAAGATGCTGCAAGTGGCGGCCGAGGTTGTGAAGCTGCGCGCGGAAGGTGAACGAATCGCCCAAAACCAGTTGTCGAATGGCGTGATCCTGGTCTCCGGCAGGCGGCAGGCATCGGCGGCCAGTTACAAAGCGCAAGCCGATTTGCTGCAGGCGCAGCTAGCGAACCTGCTCGCTCGGGCAGAGCTCGAGGAAACGGCCGGACGAACTCCAGGGCAGTAACATCTATAGAGCGCGCAGCCTCTCGAGGATTGAAACGCTGCCGGATTAGCTCAGCGGCAGCACCAGCCGCGCTTCGCAGCCCGGGCCGTCGGAGGCGTTCTGCAGCGTCAAACTTCCGCCGTGCGCTTCGGCGATCTGGCGGCTTAGTACGAGGCCGATGCCCGAGCCGGTGGGCTTGGTGGTGAAGAATGGCACGAACAGATTCGACGTATTCGGAAGTCCGGGCCCGTCGTCGCGCACCCACACGATCAAATGCGAATTCTGGCGGCTCCAGCCCACCCGAACTCCGCCTCCGGTTTCGAGCGAGGCGTCGGCGGCGTTGCGGATCACGTTGATGAGCAACTGTTCGAGCTGATCGGCGTCGGCCTGAATGGTCAACTCGGGGCCGGGCATCAGATTCGGAGGCACTCGCGTCTCGAGCCCGACGACGCGGCGCACCAGTTCAGCCACCTCCACCGGCGCGAGTGTCGGCTGTGGGAGTTTGGCCAGCCTCGCATAGGCGCTCATGAACCGGCTAAGCGCTTCGCTGCGGGTGGCGATCACGGCCAGTCCGCGACGCGTGTCTTCTTCCCAGTCGGCGGGACGCGGCTCGCGGCTCAGAAGGCTCTCGAGACTGCCCGCGATTGACTTGATCGGTGCAAGCGAATTATTCAGCTCGTGCCCGATCACGCGCACCAGCCGCTGCCAAGCCTTCAACTCTTCGGCGCGCAACGGTCGCGTGAGATCGGTGACCACCAGAAGCTGATGCGGCAGTCCGCCTTCGCGAAACGTGCTGCGGCTGATGCCCCAGCGCGCGGCGCCGCCCGGAAAAGTGCGCTGGATGGTGTGCTGCGCCTCGCCTTCCAGATAGCTGCCCAGCCCCAGCGCCTCCGCCTCCGACGCCAGGATTCGCTCGGCCGGCTGATTGAGCAGGCGCTCGCCGGCGCGATTCACCAGCCGCAGCCGATGGTCGCCGTCGAATGCGAACACGGCCACGTCGATCTCTTCCATGACCTTGCGCAACAGCGTGGTGGCTTCGAGCGCGCCCAGTCTCTGCGCGCGCAGCGTGGCGCTCATGGCGTTGACCTGCTGCATTACCTCGCCCATGGCGTCGTCGCTCTTGACGCCTCGCGCGCGGATCGAGTAGTCGCCTTCGCGCATGGCCTCCAGCAGATTCGCGAGAGTGCGCAGCGGCGATGCGACGCGTTCGCGCAGCGCGAAGCAGAACCCGAGCCAGACGCCGACGATCGCGACCGTGAGCGTCCACTGGACCTTGGACGTATAGTCGCCGAGCCAGAGAATCAGCAGCGAGGTGAGTATCCGCAGGCACGCCGGCCGCCAGCGCCATCGCCAGGATGCGCTGATCGTGGACCAGGTGAGGCTTGCGGAGGCTCATGGAGAAAAGGGACAGATCGCGGCACGCGATGTGCGCCCCGCACATCATAAACCGTAGCGCTGCAGGCGACGGTACAAGCGCGCTGCGGCTCAATCCCAACGCGCTCGCGGCGTGGCTGACGTTGCCGCTGTAGCGCGCCAGAGCCTTCTTGATGAGAAACGCCTCCACCTCTTCGATGCTCATGTCTTCGAGGCGCGGGCTGCCTTCACGCGCGGCGCGCAGCGCGAGGTCTGCCGGCTTGATCTGGGAATCCTGCGCCATGAGCACAGCGCGCTCCACCACGTGATTCAGCTCGCGGACGTTGCCCTGCCAGGGATTGTCGAGCAGCAACTGCAACGCGGCGTGATCGAAGCCGCTGATCCGCTTCCGGTAGCGCTGCGAATGCGTCGTCAAGAAATGCGCCGCCAGCAAAGGAATATCTTCGCGGCGTTCGCGCAACGGCGGCAGATGAATCTCAATGGTGTTGAGCCGGAACAGCAGATCCTGGCGAAAGCGCCCGCCTTGCACTTCCTCATCCAAGTGGGCGTTGGTCGCCGAGATCACGCGCACATCCACGCGCTTGGTTTTGGACGATCCCACGCGCTCCATTTCGCCTACCTCCAGCACGCGCAGCATTTTGGCCTGGAGATTCAGGGGCACGTTGGCGATTTCATCCAGGAACAGCGTGCCGCCGTCGGCCAGTTCGAAGCGGCCCACGCGATCGGCCTTGGCGTCGGTGAAAGCGCCTTTGACGTGCCCGAACAACTCGCTTTCAAAAACGCCCTCGGCCAGGCCGCCCGCGTTGACTGTGACCATCGGCTTCGCGCTGCGCGGCGAGATGGCGTACAGCGTCTTGGCGACAACTTCCTTGCCGGTGCCCGGCTCGCCCGTAATGAGCACGTTGGCGTCAGACGGCCCGACGCGCGCGATCATCTGCAGCACCGGACTCATGGACTGCGACTCCGCGATCAAGGCCGGAACTCCGTCGGTTCGCAGCAGGCGGTTCTCGGCCTCCAGGCGCAAGCCGCGGCGAATGGCGTTACTTAGATCGATCTGCGTTTTGACCACGCTGACCAGCCGTTCGTTTTCCCACGGCTTCTGGATGAAATCGCGCGCGCCGCGCCGCATGGCTTCCACCGCGAGGCCGACGGTGCCCCAGGCCGTCATGACGATTACAGGCATAACCGAATCGATGGTCTGAATGCGCGTGAGCAGGTCAAGACCTTCTTCGCCCGAGGTGGTATCGCGCGTGTAATTCAGGTCCATCAGGACGACGTCGAAGTCGCGCGCTTCAAGCGCGGAGATGATGGCGGCGGGCGAAGTAGCCGATTCGATCTGATATCCCTCGCCCTTGAGCAACAGGCGCAAGGCTTCCAGGACGTCGGGCTGGTCGTCACCGATCAGGATACGGGGCGCGGAGTCGGAGAACTTCATGCCTGGGGATTCAGTAACAGGATACTGAATGCCGTTGCATCTCGCGCGACTACGCTCTCAGACGACCTTTGTTTCGCTTGAGCCGGATGCCGCCGTTCACGGTTGCGATATGCAGATCGGGACCGCCGCATCCGATGGCGCCATCGGCATGCTTGGCCAGGAAAGGGCCGCGCACAGGCAACGGAAATCGGTCTGAATCGGGCCGTTCACGGTTTGCGCGTGGATGCGCGCGCCGGCGTCGCGCGGCACTTCCAACGTGATGCCGCCGTTGACGGTGGAGAATTTCAGATCGCTGCTAATTTTGCCGAGCGTCGCGGTGATCGATCCATTCACGGTTTCGCCCTGCGCCGTGCCGGCGGTGCTGAGCACGACGTCGCCGTTTACGGTATGCGCTTCGGTGTCGGCTTTGAGCGCTTTCGCTTCCACCAGACCGTTGACGGTGCGCGCGACGAAGCGCACGCCGGATGGCACGCGCACGGTGAAGTCGACACTGACGTCGTTGTTGATATCGGCGCCGTTCTCGCAACGGTTCGAACCGGACGCTGACGGATAGATCGCGCAGATGGTGACGCCGCCGTCGTACTCGACCACCTTGAGCTCAATCTCGCTCGGGTCGAAAACACGTCCGGACTTGGAGGCGATCACGTCGATGCTTTCGCCCAGGGCAGGCTCGGCATGAATGCTGCCGTTGATGCCGCGGACTTCGAGCACCTGCCCGGCCGGCACATGCCCGGTCCAGTGAAAGGTGTCCGTCGGAGTTGCTGCGCCGAACAGCGTCAAGGGCGCGGCTAGGAACAACGGGATGAGTGAGAAGCCCACTGAAAGTCTCCTTCCTTTACTCGTATCTCAGCGCCAGCATCGGGTCCACCGCGGTGGCGCGACGCGCGGGCAAGTAGCTGGCCGCCAGCGCGACCAGAGCGAGCAGCATCGGCACGATGGTGAACGTCAACGGATCGGTAGCACTAATATCGAACAGCAACGTTTTCAGATAGCGCGTCAACGCGAACGCGCCCGCGAGACCGCCCGCGATCCCGATCAAAGCCAATATCAGACCCTGGCCCACCACTAGGCGCAGCACTTGCTGGCGGCTCGCTCCCAGCGCAACGCGGATGCCAATCTCGTGCGTGCGCTGCGCCACTGAATAGGACATGACGGCGAAAATTCCAATCACCGCCAGCAGCAGCGCGAGGCCCGCGAAGCTCGAAAGCAGCACGGACTGAAAGCGCGGCCGAGCGACCGACTTGGTCAGAAACGCATCCAGCGGTTGGATGTCGGCGATGGCCTGGTCTTTGTCATAAGCGTGGATCACCTGCTGGATAACCGGCGCGAGTTGCATCGGATCGCGGCTCGTGCGGATGACCAGCGTGGCCAGAGTTTGCGGCTCTTGCTCTTCCGGGAAATACACGGTAGGCCGTGATTCCTTGTCCAACGCATCATGCTTGACATCGCCCACCACGCCGACGATTTCGTACGGCGTTTCGCGCCCCCACTGAACGAACAAGCGCTGGCCGATGGGATCGACATCCTGAAAATGCAAACGCGCCAACGATTGGCTCACGATGACGGCTTGAGGCGCGCCGTCGCGGTCGTGTTCGGTGAACAGGCGTCCCTGGATCAGCGGAATGCCCATCGTGGCGAAGTATCCCGGCGTGACGATGGAAACTCCGGTGACCGGCCGATCGCTCGGACGCGGCGCCGGGCGGCCGGCCACATAGAAACCAGTGGCCGACACCAATCCGCTGAGCGGCAGGAACTGGATCGAGCCGGCGGAAGCAACGCCCGGTACCTGTTCGACGCGCCGCAGCATCTCGGCCAGGCCGTCGGCGGCTTGTTTCGCATTCGCGTATCGCGAGGAAACCAGGTTCACGTGCATCGACAGGATCCGGTCCGGTTGAAATCCCGGAGAAACATTCTCCAAACGCACGAAACTCCGGATGAGCAGGCCGGCGCCGACGAGCAGCATGAGCGCCACGGCGATTTCGCCCGATACCAGCGCGGCTCGCAGACGATTGCGGCTCAGGCTGGCGGACACGGCGCGGCCGCCTTCCTTCAAGGTGTCGCTCAATTCGGGACGCGACGCGCGCAGGGCTGGAACCAAGCCGAACAGCAGCGCGGTGGCGAGCGAAAGGATCGCGGTGAACGCCAGCACGTTCGAGTCGATCGAGACGCTGTTGACCTTCGCGACAGACATGCTCTCCGGCAACATGGCGAGCAGAACATCTTTGGCCCACACGGCGAAGAGCAAGCCGAGCGCTCCGCCCGACACGCCGAGAATGCCGCTCTCCACCAACAATTGCCTGACGATCCGCGCCCGAGTGGCGCCGAGCGAAGTCCGGATGGCCATTTCACGCGCGCGCCCGCTAGATCGCATCAACAGCAGATTCGTGACGTTGGCGCACGCAATGAGCAACACCAGTCCAACTGCGCCCAGCAGCACCAGCAGAGGAGTGCGTAGTTCACCGGTGAACTGCTCACGCATCGGAATCACCGTGGCGCCCCAGCGGCTGTTGAACGACGGGAACTCCTGGGCCAACTGAGCGGCGATGTTCGTCATGTCGTCCTGCGCTTGCGTGAGACTCACGCCGGGTTTCAGACGCGCGATCGCAACCATAGAGCGGCCGTGCCGCTCAGCCGATCTGTCAACGCGGTAAAGCCTCCAGATGTCTGCCTTGATCTCCGGAAAACGGAAGCCCTGCGGCAGCACGCCGACCACAGCGACGCTGACGCCTTGAACGATGAGCCTGCGGCCGATCACTCGCGGGTCGGCGCCAAAGCGGCGTCGCCAGAATCCGTCGCTGATCAGCGCGACGTTGTCCTTGCCGGGCGCGTCCTCCTCGGGAAGGAAGTCGCGGCCGAGCGCCGGCTGCACGCCCAGGATCGAGAAGAAGTCGCACGTTGCAAAGTTGGCAGGGACTTCTTCGGGCGCGCCGTCGCCGGTCACACTCATGGTGAGTTGGAACGGGACGTAAGCCGCCATCTTTTCGAACGAGCGATTGCGCGCGCGCCAGTCGCCGAAATTCTGTGGATTGCCGGGGTTCCGCTTGCTGGTGCGGGGGCTCATTTCCCACACCATCACCAGACGGTCCGGATCGCGGAACGGCATGGGGCGCAGCAGCACCGCGTTCACGACACTGAAGATGGCGGTGTTTGCGCCGATGCCGAGGACCAGCGCGAGCAGTGCGACCAGTGTGGCCCCGCGGCTGGTGCGGAGAACGCGCAGGGCGAACGCAAAATCCTTCCCGAGCGTGCCCATAATTCGTGACAGTAGTGCAACTGGACTGCCAGGGGAACTATAACGGTATCAATCGCTTAGCGCGGGAGGGTGTTCGCTAATGGGACGGGCGTGAACAGAATTGGGAAGGTGTCAGGTGTCTGGTGTCAGGTTCCAGTTCTAAGCTTGAGACGTTTCGTTAGGCCGTTGAGCATTTTGCCAACTTCGGCTGTCAATGAGAATGCTTCGAGTAAGTCACGTCCGTGTCCCTCGGCGATGTTCGCCGGTACAGAAACGGCCGCACGCTGCATCTGCGCTGCGAGTCCGAACATTTCTGATTTCGGTAACTGGCGACTCAGCCTGTAGGATTCAATGACAAGCTCCATCGCCTTCTGCCAAACAAGCAGATCCCGATAACTCCGCACGCTCACCTGACACCTGACACCTGGCACCTGAAACCTGACACCTGCCACCTAGCACCTGCCCCCTAGTCCGTAATCCACCCGTCCACGATGTTCACGACGCGGTTGCCGTACTCGGCGTTCTTCTCGTTGTGGGTCACTTGGATGATGGTGGTGCCGGCGTCGTTCAGGCGCTTGAACAGCTCCATGATCTCTTTGCCTTGGCTGGAATGCAGGTTGCCGGTGGGTTCGTCGGCCAAAATGATTTTGGGACTCGCGACGATGGCGCGCGCGACTGCGACCAGTTGCTGCTGGCCGCCGGAGAGCTGGTTCGGGTACAGGTCCTTCTTGCCGACGATCTGGAAACGATCGAGCACGTCGCACACGATGCTGTCGCGCTCACCCTTTCTTGATGTTGCGATAGGACAGCGGGAATGTCGAGGTTCTCGTAGACCGTCAGCGAATCCAGCAGATGATAACTCTGAAACACGAAGCCAAAGTATTTCTTGTACAGTTCCATGCGATCCTTCTTGGCGAGCTTGTGAATGGCGTGGTCGATCAGGTGGTACTCGCCCGTCCAGGCGCTGTCATGCATTCCGAGAAGATGGAGCAGAGTGGATTTGCCTGCGCCCGACGGCCCCATGATGGAGATGAATTCTCCCTCCTTGACCTCGAGATTGATGCGGCGCAGGACGAAGGTCTTGGTCGGGCCATGTTCAAAATATTTTTCGACGTTCCGCAGAACGATCATTGGCAGGCTCATAACGATACTCTCATTGTCTGCGAATGACCCGCGACTTGGCCACCTAGGTTCTGCGTGCTAGCGGTCCTGGAAGGTGATGCGCGAAAGAATCTGCTCGGGAATCGGGCAGCGCTCGCCGTTGCTGATGGCGTTCTCGAAGCCGAGCGAAGTGACGGGCAACGGAAACGCGATTACCGAGGCGCGCGAGAAGCCGAGCATCAAGAGCGTGAGGATGAGAACTGCAACGACATCCACGTGCCGGGACATTACGCCACCCCGACACTTTCTTCGACGATCCTTCCGTCGAACAGCCGGATGGTGCGATCCGCGTAGCGGGCATAGCGGGGATCGTGAGTCACCATGCAAATGGTCGCGCCGCCGCGATGCAGTTCGCGCAGCAGTTCCATGACGGCTTCGCCGTTGGTGGAGTCGAGGTTTCCGGTGGGCTCGTCCGCCAGCAGAATCGCCGGATCGCCGCCCAGCGCTCGCGCCACTGCGACGCGCTGCTGTTGACCGCCCGAAAGCTGCGACGGATAATGCTTGATGCGATGCGACATGCCCACGCGCTCCAGCGCATCGTGCACGCGCTTCTTGCGCTCGGCCGACGGCATGCCGCGGTAGGTGAGCGGCAGCTCGACGTTCTCGTAAACCGTCAGATCGCCGATGAGGTTGAATGCCTGGAAAATGAAGCCGATCTCGCGGTTGCGGATGCGCGCGCGCTCGCTCAGCTTCAGATTCTGTACCGGCTTGCCGTTCAGAATGTAGGTTCCATCGGTGGGCGAATCGAGCAGACCCAGGATCGCCAGCAGCGTCGACTTGCCGCAGCCCGACGGCCCGGCGATCGAAAGGTATTCACCCTTCTTGAGATGGAGATGAATTCCCGCCAGCGCGTGCGTCTCCACTTCGTCGGTCACAAAAACTTTCGTCACCCCGTCCAAACTGATCAGAGCATTTGGATCGTTCGCCATAAAGTCCCCGTTTCGTCTAATTCAAGCGGATGCGATTGTAAGCATCCTGCGCCGACATGTCCGACAGAATCACCTGGTCGCCGACCTTGGAGGCCGTCGACGATTTCGATCGTGTTCACCGAGCCGCGCCCCAGCTTCACCGGCACGCGCTGCGCTTCCTTGCTATCCGGATCGAGCTTGAACAACGTGATCTTGGCGTCGGGCTGGCCGATCACCGGCCGGCCAACGAACAGCACGTCCGACAGCTTCTCGATCGTAATCGTGCCATCCACGCTCAGGTCCGGACGCATCCCGGGCGCCTGTCCTTCCAGCTTGACGTCCACGTCCACTGTTCCGTTAACGGCGGCCGGATCGATTCGCGAAACGTGGCCGGGAATGATCCCGTTGCGAGTATCGATGGAGGCCACCTGGCCGATGGAGACGTCCTTGACCTGGGTCTCCGGAATCTTCAGCGTAGCCTTAAGCCGGTTGGGCTGCGCGATCTTGCCCAGGATGGTGCCAGGCGCCACGCGCATGCCGGCTTCGAGCGGCGTGGCGGAAGTGCCCAACTGAGTCAGCGTTCCGTCGACGCCCGCGCGAATGGTCAACTGGTCCACCTGTTGCTTCTTTAGATCATACGCAGCACGCAGCTTCTCGATCTGCACTTTTTGTGCATCCAATTGCGCTTTGATGGACGGGCTGCTGATGTCGAGCTGTTCTTTCGACAGAGCGTAGCGCCCCTTTAGCTCCTGCCACTTGGCCACCGACAAGCTTGGTGTCCAGGTCCGACTTGAGGCCTAGCTTGGTGAGCTGCGTGTCGCGGTCGGCCTGCAATTCGGCCTGGTCCATGTCGGACTTGACCTGCTCGGTAGTGGCCTTTTGCGCCAATTGCTGGGTTTCGAGCTGGACCTTGAGATTGTCGTAGTTGGCTTGAGCCTGCTTGATTTGCCATTCCAGATCGGCGGCGGCCAGCTCCATGTCGGGGTTTTTCAGCACCATGATCACGTCGTTGGCGCGAACCTTGGCGCCCGGCAGGAAATTGATTTTTTCGACGCGGCTGTCGAACGCGGCGGGAATCCAGAGTAATCTTCTACCACCAGCGTGCCGAGGCCGCGGACCTCGCGCACCATGGGGCCGCGTTTGACCGTGTCGATCCAGACGGTGGCGCGCTCTACCGACGGTGCGGCCGGCTTCAGGCGCGACAGCCCCCAAGTGATCAGCGGGATCGCTGCCATCACCAGAACGATCATGATGATGCGGCGAATCAGTTTCCGGCGCGCGACTTCTTTACCACGAGGGACGTCCATGGGATTACTCCGTTACGAAATGGCACTTACCGTGCCAACTCTATCTTACTGAAAAGCAAGCTCGGGAGCGACCCACGTCTGTTCGATTGTGGGACTGCCTGTGTGCGCGGGGGACAGCCGGAACGAGTCAACGCAGCGCGAGCGTGACGCCCGCCTGGCTCTCGGAGCCGCCCACCGTCAGAACAACATCCTGAATCCCGGGACCCAGAAATCCTGACGGAACGCGCGCGTTGATCTGCATCAGGCCAGGGAAGCCCGGGGCAGGTCCGGCGTAGAGCAGCTCGCACGGATAATTGCCGATCTTGAGACTTACGGCGTTGTCGCTCGATCCTTGGCCGGTGGCGTACAGCAAGACAATCGAGCCGCGCGCGGCAGGATTGGACGCCGAGTTGATGCTGCCGTCCTCGTTCACCGCGGCCGCCTGCCCGGTTCCGTTCGCGACGGTGAAGATTCCGGGAGCCGCAGCGGCGACGTTCGCCAACGCACCGGCGACCTTTACGCCACGCACTAGGACGCTGACTTCGGCCGTGGTGTTCGGGACCAGTTCGGCCGGTGCGAGCGCGTTGATCTGATTCGCACCTGAGTAGAAGATCGTCGCGGCATGGCCGTCGAACAGCACCTGCGTATGATCGGGATCGAAGCCAGCGCCGAAAATTGTCACGATTTCGCCCGCCGTGACCGGCCCGGGCGCGAGTGTCGCGGCATTGACGATCGTCACAACGGGCACGGTGTCTGCCCCGATCGCAGTGGACGGCGTGAGCCTACGAATGCGGTTGTTGGCCGCATCCGCGATCCAGACCGCACCGTTCGCGTCCATTGCGAGATCCTCGGGATCGTTCAACTGCGCCGACATTGCCGCGCCACCGTCGCCCGAAAAGCCGGCCGACGCCTGTGCCTGCAACTGTCGAAAATACTCCCGACGGCGTCACCCGGCGAATCGCGTTCGCGCCAGTCTCCGCGATCAGAAGGTCGCCCTCGGGCGTGACAGCCAGACCGCGCGGCGACCGCAAGCCGTCGAGCACGGTGCTGATTCCGCCCGCAGCCGCGATCTTCGAAACGCTGGTCTGACGCTGATGAAAACGTTGCCTGACCTATCCACTGCAATCGCCGCCGGCTGCAGCACCTGCGTCAACGCGATCGCGGTTCCGGACGGCGTTATCTTCAGAATGCGATTGTTGCCGGAGTCGGCTACGTACACCGACTCGTCGGGTCCCGCCGCCACATACTCGGGATCGTTGAGCTGATTCAGAACCGTCGAAATAGTCCCGCCCGCGGTCATTTTCCGGACGACGTTGTTGCCGGTATCGGCGACATACACGTTGCGCAACGAATCCACCGCCACGCTGCGCGGCGCGTTCAACTGCGCGAGCGCAGCCGGCCCGTTGTCTCCCTTCGACCCAGGCCCGCCCGTCCCCGCGATGGTGCTGATCATTCCGTCGGTTGTGATCTTGCGGACCCGATGATTGACCGTGTCGGCGATGTACCAGTTCCCGAGATCGTCCACCGCAATTCCGGACGGAGAGTGCAGACGCGCAGCGCTCGCGGGGCCATTGTCGCCGCCGAAGTAGCGTGCCGCGCCGCTTCCGGCGACCACCTGTATCGCGCCCGCCGCATCGACTTTGCACACCAGCGCACCCGTTGTGGCGTAAGCGTTGCCCGACCGATCCACTGCCACGTCCCGCGCCGGCGCGACTCCCGCCATCGCTTTGTACTGCGTGCCGAAATAATTCGCGGCAGCAATGTACAGCTGACCCCGAGCCGGACACCGCGACGCCGGTCGGCGAAGCAATCGCATAGATCGTCGTGATGACGCCGTGGTCCACTTTGCGGATGCGATTGTTCCCGCTGTCGGCGATGTAGACTGTGCCGTTCGCGTCCACCGCCAGGCCCGCCGGCGCTTTCAGTCGAGCCAGCCGCGCCGAACGCGCCGTCGCCGC
The DNA here is from genome assembly GCA_963792065.1 of Terriglobia bacterium. Classification (GTDB taxonomy): domain Bacteria; phylum Acidobacteriota; class Terriglobia; order Bryobacterales; family Bryobacteraceae; genus Palsa-89. Next base: position 964,546 of record CAWBUU010000001.1, on the reverse strand, counting down.
TGAATCCTGCTTCACCGATTCCCGCCAGAGTGGTCAGAACACCGGCCGCCGACACCTGGTAGACGCGGTGCGCGCCGAAGTCGGAGATGTAGAGCGAGCCGTCGGCGCCGAACGCGACGTTGCGCGGTTGCAAAAGCTGCGCCATGGTCGCAGGGCCGCCGTCGCCGTTGCCGCCCGGAACGATGGTCCCTCCGCCGGCGAAAGTTTCGAATCGTGCCATCGGCCGCGACCTTGCGCACGCGCGCGTTCCCCAGGTCCGCGATATAGAGATTGCCGTTCGCGTCCGCCGCAACGCCATAAGGATGATTCAAGAGCGCTGTGGTTGCCGCTCCGCCGTCGCCCGCCAGTCCCGCGATTCCGGTGCCGGCCACGGTCTGGATCATGCCGTCCGGCTGTGATCTTGCGCACGCGGTTGTCGTCCGCGTCGGCGACATATATGTTGCCGAGCTTGTCCACCGCGACGCCCTCGGCCTGGCTGAACAATGCCGCGAGCGCCGGCCCGCCGTCGCCCACCGAGTCGGTTCCGGCGACAGTTTGGATCGTGTAGGTCTTCGGCGGTTCGGTTGCGGCGACAAGAAAGGCAGCCTGCCCCAAGAGAATTAGAACAGAGAGTCGAATACAAACAGCCACGAATAGTCCCTCACAGGACCAGTAGTCCCTGCAGGAGTAGTGTGTCGGGCCCATAGAAAATTCTCAGGTGTCGGCCGATGGAACGCCTGTGAGGAATGCATCTTATCTCTTGCTGGCGGCGCTCTGGATGGCCGCTTCCGCGCAAGCTCAGCCGGCGCTGCGCCTGAAAAACGCGCATCTCAGGCGCCGATGTGCGGACCGACGCTCCGCGACAACAGCTCCGGCCCGGACGCTCGCATTGGCTTGTGCAGTTCGCAGCGGCGCCTGAGAGAGCGGGCTGGCGGAGTTGGCCGAACGCGGCGCCACGGTGTTCTCCTATGTGCCCGATTTCGCGTTTTCGATCGCAGCCGATGACGACACGCGCTGGGATGGATCAGGACATCCGCTGGGTCGGACAGACTGCAGCCGCCGGAAAAAATTAGCCCGGCGCTGACCGCGACCAGCGCCGCCGATGCCACGCGCTCGGCGGTCGTCGAATTTTACTCCGACGTCGATCCGAACGATGCGCGCGTCGATCGTCAACCAGTCTGGCCTGGTCATCCAGGACAATCCGGATTTGCTGCCGCATCAATTGCTCGTCAAGGGAAACGACGCGCAACTGCAGGCTCTGGCCGGTTGGGACGAAGTCGCGTACATTTTTCCGGCCTCCGACCGCACTGATTGCGCGGCGATCCGATGCACGCGTGCGCCGGAGCACTGACCAGTCTCGGCGTCCGTCGGGCAGTCCGTCGCGCTGGTCGGCGATGGGTGGGACGGGCCGGGACTCGGCTCGGCGGACCTTAAGTATGCCTTCGGCCACATCAGTGAAAGAGTTGCCGGCCGACAATGCCAAGGCGGAAATCGCGCGCGCGCTGGCCGAATGGTCCAAGTACGTCAAAGTTTCGTTCACGCCCGGCGTCGGACCTAAAAGCCAATCGGACGCTGGCGATTCTTTTCGCCAGCGGGGCGCATGGAGACGGATATCCGTTCGACGGACGCGGCGGTGTAGCTGGCGCACACGTTTTATCCGGTGCCGACCAATCCCGAGCCCATCGCGGCCGACATGCACTTCGATGACGGATGAATCCTGGCAGCTCGGCGCGGACGTCGACGTGTTCAGTATTGCGCTGCACGAGGCCGGCCATGCGCTCGGACTCGGCCATTCCGACAATCCGAACGCGGTGATGTATCCCTACTACCGGATGCACTCGGCGCTGGACGCAGAGGATATCGCGGCGATCCGAAAGCTGTACGCGGCCCAGGACGCTGCGCCGGATCCGGGCGATGCCCGCGCCCGCGCCGCCGACGACTCCGACGCCGAACCCCGCACCGGCCCCACCGCCGCCACCCGAGGCGCCGTTTCAGCTCGCCATTCTAACGCCACCGGTCTCGACCACCGCATCGTCGATCGCGCTCAGCGGCACTGTCGCAGGCGGATCGGGGAGCCGCGACGGTGACTTGGTCGACGAACTACGGGTTCGCCGGCGTCGCACTTGGATCGTCGGCGTGGACGATTCCGGCCATCCCACTGAACATCGGGACAAACATCATCACGGTGACGGCGCGCGATTCCGACAGGCCATCAGGCGGCTCAGATGCTCACGGTGACTCGCGAGCAGGCCGCACCGCCTCCGTCCCCCGCCGACAACGCCTCCCGGAAAACCGCCGTCACTGACGCCGCCCACCGGTACGGATACTTCTCTGCCGTCGCTCGCGATCATCGTGCCGGGCGAGCACCAATGTTTCGACGTCGGCTGCGTTCCATCACGGTGAGCGGCACGGCTAGCGACGATTCAGGCGTGAGCAAGGTCACCTGGTCGAGTTCCACGGGAGGATCAGGCGTGGCCAGCGGCACGACGCACTGGACCACGCCGCCGATCCAGCTTTACTTGGGAACCACCACCATCGTGATCCGGGCGAGCGACGCCGCGGGCAACACCCGCTGGCGATCACTTGTGGTCACGCGCCGCTAGAGCGCAGCAACCAGCCGCGATCCTTCGACCAAGATCGTCTCGTCGCGCTCCGGTCCCGTCGAAATGCAGCCGATCTCGACACCGGTCCGCTCGCTCAGGAATTTCAGATAGTCCCGCGCGCGCGGCGGCAAATCGGCGTGGCGCGTCAGGCCGCGCGTCTCCGACTTCCAACCCGGGCAGCGTCTCGTACACCGGCTCCACTGCCTCCAGCGCGCGAAACGTCGCGGGCATGGCCTTGGTCCCGCGATACTCGGTGCACACGCGGATCTCGTCGAACTGGTCGAGCACGTCGAGCTTGGTAATCACCAGGCTGGTGAACCCGTTGATCATCGCCGTGTAACGCAGCAGCGGCACGTCGAACCACCCGCAGCGCCGGGGCCGGCCCGTCACCGCGCCGTACTCGTTGCCCGCCTTCCGAATGCGCTCGCCGATCTCGTCCTCCAGCTCGGTCGGGAAAGGCCCGCTGCCGACGCGCGTCGTGTACGCTTTCGAAACGCCGATCACGCCGTGAATCGCGGTCGGAGGCACGCCCGCGCCGGTGCACGCGCCGCCCGCCGTCGCGCTCGACGAAGTCACGAACGGATAGGTGCCGTGATCGACGTCCAGCATCGATCCCTGCGCGCCCTCGAACAGTACGCGCTTGCCCGCCCGGATCGCGTCGTTCAAAAGCTGCGCCGTGTCGCACACCATCGGGCGGATGCGCTCGGCCAGCTTGAGATACTGATCGCGGATCTTCTCGTAGTCGATGGTCTCCTGAATGTTGAACGTCTGCGCGAGCAGTTGCTTGTCTTCGGCCAGGGCCGAATACATCGCGCAGAACGCGTCGCGCTCGTACAGGTCGGCAATGCGGATGCCGCGCCGCCCGATCTTGTCCTCGTAGCACGGACCGATTCCGCGCGACGTGGTCCCGATCGGCACGCGATCCTGGCGCCCTTCCGACATCTTCTCCACGATCCGGTGAAACGGAAAAATGACGTGCGCCCGGTTGCTGATGGCGAGCTGCTTCCGCACGTCGATGCCGGCCCGCTCCAGCGTTTCCATTTCTTCCAGCAGCGCCGTCGGATCCACCACCACGCCGTTTCCGATCACGGCTTGGATCCCCGGCCGCAGAATGCCGCTCGGAATCAGCTTCAGCACGAATTTCCTGTCGCCGATGAACACCGTGTGGCCGGCGTTGTGCCCGCCTTGATACCGCGCCACGATGGAAAATTTCTCCGAGAAAAGGTCCACCACCTTGCCTTTTCCCTCATCCCCCCACTGGGCACCCAGAACGATGATGTTTCCCATGTTCGGACTCAAAACGTCTCATTGTACCTTGTGCGGGAGTTCGCGTATCCTGAAATTCCGAGGCCGGCAGTTTCGGCCGGGAGAGATCGTTCGGTGGGCAGTAAGGCAGCCATCTACATTCTGGCGGTCGTGTTGCTTGCGTCGGCGGCGCGCTGGCCTGGTTCATCGTGCGGCCGCAGCCCGCGCCCACAGCCGCCCCGCTCACCGCCGACGCCAAAGCCTACGTCCGCAATCTGCAGCTTACCGACGTCACCATGAAGGCCACCGAGAGCTACGTCAAGCAGATGGTGACCGAAATCGAAGGCAAGGTCACCAACGCCGGCAACCGCGCGGTCCGAAACAAGCCGACGTGTTCTGCATCTTCTACAACTCCTACGGCGAGGTGATCCTGCGCGAGCGCGCGCCCATCGTCACGCGGCGGCCTGAAGCCCGGCGAAACCAAATCTTTCCGGCTCCCGTTCGACGACATGCCCGGGAAGCTGGAACAACCAGATGCCGCAACTGGTGATCGCGCACATCGAGTTCAGCTGATGGCCCGAATCCTGGTCGTCGAAGACGACGTCGATCAGTTGAACATCCGCCGGCAGATCCTGGAGCAGGCCGGATATGAAGTCGCCACCGCGCAGATCGGCCGCGGAAGCTGCTGCCCCAAGTGCCGGGCTGCCGCGTGCGTGCTGATGGATCTGCGGCTTCCTACCGCCGAAGACGGCATGGCGCTGATCCGCGCGGCGTCGCCATCGGCGCGCATCATCCTGCTCTCGGGCGCCGAACCGGAGACCGCGCTGCCGGTGGATCAATTCTTGCGGAAGCCTTTCTCGTCGAAGAAACTGCTCGAAACTGTGGCGCGGTTTTGCGCCCCGGATGCGGAAGCCTGACGGACCATGGAGCTCCGCGTCAAGGTGATTCCGAAAAGCTCGCGAACCGAGCTGGTCGCCGTGCTCGCCGGACGGAACCTGGAAAATCAAGGTCGCCGCAGCGCCGGAAAAAGGAAAAGCCAACCGCGCCGTCTGCGAATTCATCGCGGAAAAGCTCGGCGTCGCCAAAAGCCAAGGTGCGGATCGTCTCGGGCGCGACGTTCGCCGCTCAAGCGGATTCACGTGCGATGACTGCGTAGTGGCTAAGTGCTCAGCGCCAGCTTCGGCTCGCTCCGCCGCACGACTAGCAACACCAGCCCCGCCACCAGCGTTCGCGAGCGAAATCCACTGCGTGTACGACAAGCCGAGTGCAGGCCCTGCTCGTGAAACCGGAAGAACTCGATGCCAAACCGCGCGCTTGAATACAGCGCCAGGTACCAGCCGAGAATCGATCCCGGCGAATGCGGCCGCATGATCAACCAATACAGACACAGCAAAATCAACGCATCGGCGAACGACTCGTAGAGCTGCGCCGGATGCAGCGGAAGCCCCAGCGGAACACCCGTCAGATTCCAGGCCTCAGGATTCCTGAACGTCACCGCCCATGGCACGTGACTCTCCACTCCCCAGCAGCAACCGGCGGAAAAGCAACCGATGCGCCCGATCGCCTGCCCCAGCGCAATCCCGGGCGCGAAAACATCGCAAGTCTGCAAACCCGGCAGATGGTTGTGCCGGATATAGAGGATCGCCGTCAGCAGCGCCATCAGGAACCCGCCTTGGTACACTCCCGCCGCCTGCAGAGTGTCGAGCGAGAACAAATGCGCCGGCTCCGCTCCAGTAAGCGCGGAAGTCGAAAAGAATCATGAACAGCTTGGCGCCCGCCAGACCCGCCAGCGCGCAATAGATCGCCAGGTTCGTCACCGGCTCGGCCGGAAGCTTGCTGCGGCGCGCCAGCCGCACGGTGATCCACATGGCCGCCAGAAACCCGAGAGCGACCAGTGTGCCGTACGTGGGAATGTAAGAATCTGCCGATCGAAATCAGTTTCGGATACATTCAACTCCAAAGCGCTCGCAGCCGCGCCTATTTCGCCAGGTTCGCCGTCTGCGGCTTCCTTTCCCGCGAGTACCACAGGTCGAGTAGCAGCAGGCACGCGCCGACGCGTGATGGCGCTGTCGGCAACGTTGAAGGCCGGGAAATAATGCTCGCCTATATGAAATTCGACGAAATCGGTGACAGTTCCGTGTACAATGCGGTCGAAGAGATTGCCGAGCGCGCCGCCCATCACGAACGCCAACCCGATCCGCAGCTTCATCGGCCTGCTCTGGCGAGCGCAGCAGCACCGCCGAAATGATCGCCAGCACCGTCAGCGAAAACCCGATCAGAAAAACGTCGCGCCACGGGTTGGTGATGTCGGCCAGCATCCCAAAAGCGATGCCGGGGTTTTCGGTGTGCACGATATTCAACAGCCCGGGGATTGCGTTCACCCCTTCCCACAGCGACACATGCGTCTTGATGATCTCCTTTCGTCACTCGGTCGAGCAGAAACACCACGGTGGCAATCGCGAAGGGCAGGTAGCGCTGGACCATTTCAGTCGCCTAGCATCTCCTGCACCGCTTCCTTGCACGCCGCACACAGAGTCGGAAACTCCGCGTCCTGGCCCACTTCGGTAGTGTACTTCCAGCAGCGCTCGCACTTGTCGCCGTCGGCGCGCTCGACCTCGGCCGCGAGTCCGCTCGCCCGCCCGCTCCAGCTCGACCTGCGACACGATGAACAGTCCGGGCAAGTTCGGCCAGGTATTTCTCGAGTAGCGGATAGAGATCGTCGCCGGCCTTCAGGCGCACGCGAGCTTCCAACGATTTGCCGATGAATTTCTCCTGGCGCGCCGCCTCCAGCGCCTTGTTCACCTGATCACGCACCGGCGATCAGCTTCTCCCAATCCGCTCAGCCGCTTTCGTCTGCTCCGCGCTGAAGCCCGCGGTGAGTTCCTCCGCTTCCGGAAACGTGGCCAAGTGCACGCTCTCCGGAGCTCCGGACGGCTTCGCGAGATAGCCCCAGACCTCTTCGGTCGTGAAGGCCAGCAGCGGCGCCACCAGCCGAACCAGTGCATACGTGACGCGATAAATCGCTGTTTGCGCGCTGCGGCGTCGGGCGCGCTTTCGGCGCCGCCGTGTACAGCCGGTCCTTCGATGCATCGATGTAGATCGCGCTCAACTCGGCCGTCACGAAATCGTACACCGCGCGATACACTTTGTGAAACGCGAACTCGTCGTACCAGGCGCGGCATTTGGCCACCATGTCCTCGGCGCGCAGCAGAATCCAGCGATCGATCTCCTCCATCTCGGCGGCCGCAACCGCATCGCGCTCCGGATCGAAATCGCTCAGATTGCCGAGCGCCCACTTGAACGTGTTGCGGAACTTGCGATACGCTTCGCTCAGCCGCGCCAGGATGGTGTCCGACAGCCGCACGTCCTCGGTGAAATCCACCGACGCGGCCCAAAGCCTGAGCACGTCGGCGCCGTATTTCGGGATGATCTCGTCGGGATGGATTCCGATGCCCAGCGACTTCGACATCGCGCGGCCCTGCTCGTCCAGCGTCCAGCCGTTGGTTGCGCATTCTCGGTACGGCGCTTCGCCTTTCAGCGCCACGCCCACCAGCAGCGAGCTGTGGAACCAGCCGCGATATTGATCCGCGCCCTCCAGATACATGTTCGACGGCCACGGCAATCCGTTCTCCGGCGTCAACACCGCCAGATTGCTGACGCCCGAATCGAACCACACATCCAGAATGTCGGTCTCTTTGCGAAACTCACGCCCGCCGCAGCGCGCGCACTCGACGCCATCGGCCGATCAGCTCCGCGGCCGACCGTGCGTACCACACGTCGGCGCTGTGCTCGGCGAACAACGCCACCACGCGATCCAGCACCTTGCGGTCCGTCAGCGGCTCCTGGCAGTTCTCGCAATAAAACACGATAATCGGCACGCCCCACACGCGCTGGCGCGAAATGCACCAATCCGGACGCGTGGCGATCATGTTCGAGATGCGCTCTTCGCCCCATTCGGGCATCCACTTCACCTGCTTGATCGCGTTGCAGCGCCCGCTCGCGCAGATCGTTGCGCTCCATCCCGATGAACCACTGCTCGGTGGCGCGGAAAATGGTTGCGTGATGGCAGCGCCAGCAGTGCGGATAGCTGTGCGCAATTCTTCTTCTGCGCCAGCAGCGCGCCGTGCGACTCTCAAAATTCCGACACGATCGGGTTGGCCTTCCAAACCGTCTTGCCGATGATCTCTTCCGGCAGCCGGCCCGCCGCGCCTTCGGCATGGAAAAACTTCCCGGCCGGATCCACCGGACAATACACCGGCAGCCCGTACTTGGCGCCGACCTCGAAGTCTTCCTGGCCGTGCCCGGGCGCGGTGTGAACGGCCCCGGTTCCCTGTTCGAGCGTCACGTGATCGGCCAGAATGCCGAGCGAATCGCGCTCCAGAAACGGATGCCGGAAGATCGCGCCTTCCAGCTTGCTCCCCGTGAAATCCCGCGATCGGCCTTCACGTCGCCCCAGCCGAGTTTCTCCGACGTCGCCTTCAGCAACTCCACCGCGACGATGTAGACTTCCCCGCCCACCTCCACCGCGACGTATTCGAATTTCGGATGATACGCAATCGCGACGTTGGCCGGAATGGTCCACGGCGTCGTGGTCCAGATCAGACCGTACACCTTGCGGCCGGCCAGCGCCGGATCGATCAGCGCCGCGATCCGAAGTCAGCGCGAACCGCACCCAGATCGACGGACTGGTGTGATTCTCGTATTCGATCTCGGCTTCAGCCAGCGCGGTGCGATCGTGAATGCACCAGTTCACCGACTTGAGGCCTTTGTAAACGTATCCGCGATCCAGAAACTCGACGAACGCGCCCGCGATCACCGATTCAAACCGCGCGCTCATGGTCAGGTACGGATCCTGCCAGCGGCCCAGCACGCCCACGCGCACGAAATCGCGCCTCTGCAGGTCCACGTATTTCGCGGCATACTTGCGGCACTCGGCGCGAATCTCCACCGCGCTCATGTTCAGCTTTGCGCGACCCGAGCTGGCTGTCCACCTTGGCTTCGATCGGCAATCCATGGCAATCCCAACCCGGCACGTACGGCGAATCGAAGCCTTCCATGGTCTTGGTCTTGACCACGAAATCCTTCAAGATTTTGTTGAACGCCGTGCCGAGATGAATCTCGCCGTTGGCGTAAGGCGGCCCGTCGTGCAGCACCCACATCGGGCGCCCGGCGCGCGCGGCGCGAATCTTCTCGTACAACGACTCCGCCTGCCACCGCTCCAGCATCTTCGGCTCCATCTGAGCCAAATTCGCCTTCATCGGGAAGTCGGTGCGGGGAAGATTGACAGTTTTCTTGAGATCAACGCTTGCGGCGCCCATGGGGATACTTTTATCGTACTAAATGCCGCAAGCAGCGCTCTACGCTGCTATTCGCATGCTAACGCCATCGCCAAGAATTTTGCCGGCGGCGTAACTGAATTTTCACATTTCTGAAGCTTCGAATCAGGTATGCTAGTTTAGTTCAGCTTCAACCAGGGGGTAGAGGAAACCGCATGAGACTATCACTTTGTTTACTCGTAGTGCTGTTAATGCCGATCGGTCTATTGGCTCAGAGCGCTAACAAAGGCGAAATCCTGGGCACGGTCTACGATCCGAATCAGGCCGTCGTCCCCGGTGCCACGGTCAAAATCAAGAACACTGCAACCGGCGCCAGTCGCGACCTCACCACGAATGACCTGGGCCAGTTCCGCGCTGTGCTTCTCGACCCCGGCCAGTACGACGTCACGGTCGAAAAATCGGGCTTCGCCCCCTCCACTTTTACGTCGGTTGTGGTCAACGTCGGCTCCGCGATAGACCTGCCGGTCAACTTGAAGCTCGGCACCACCGCCACGACAGTCGAAGTAGGAACCAGCTTGCTCCCGGTTGACATGCCGGCGCCCTCCTCGGTGATCACTACGATGCAGGTGCAGAACCTGCCGATCAACGGGCGGCGTTTCCAGGACTTCGCCCTCATGACTCCCACAGTGCAGGTTGACCCGGTTCGCGGCCAGCTCTCCTTCGTCGGCCAGCGCGGCATTAACGCCAACGTGATGGTGGACGGCGCCGACTACAACCAGCCGTTCTTCGGCGGCATCCGCGGCGGCGAGCGGTCCAACTTCGTCCCCACCGTTCCGCAGAGCGCCATCGCAGAGTTCCAGGTTGTGACCGACGGTTACACGGCGGAATACGGCCGATCCACCGGCGGGATGTTGAACACGGTCACGAAATCAGGCACAAACGAGATTCACGGCGAGGCGTTTTACCAGATCCGTCATAAGGAGACGGGCCTCAAGACACCGTTCAACAAGCAGATCCTCGAGACCCTGCAGCAGTTCGGCGGCGCGGCCGGTGGAGCCATCAGCGGGACAAGCTGTTCTGGTTCGGCTCCATCGAGCGGCAACGTTCCAGAGTTCCCCGCCAGATCCTGTTCGGAACTCTGGTGGGAGTCGCGCCCACCGCGGCCAATTCCGAGGCGCTGAACTTCTTTCACTCCCTGGAAGGCCCGTTCCAAAGCACCAATGATGCCACCGCGCTCAGCGCTCGCGCCGACTATCAGTTCGGAGGCGGAAGCCGCTTGGCGCTGCGCTATAACTTCAGCGATGGCACCGCCGAAAATGCGGCCTCGGTGGGTGGCGCGGCCGACACGCTCACCACCAGCGCGCTCAGCAACAACGGCACCGAGAAGGACCGAAGCCACACCGGCTTGGCGCAGTTGACCAACATCCTCACTCCAAGCATATTCAACGATGTTCGATTCAACTACACTTATGAGCTGCGGCCCCGTCTGGCCAACTCGGCTGAACCCAGTGTATCGGCAGGCCCAATTGGCTTGTTCGGCACCCGGAGTTTTCTGCCGACCACCGAAGACGACAAGCGCATTCAGATCACCGACTCGGTGTCCATCGTGCACGGCGCCCACACGCTCAAGTTCGGCGGCGACTACAACTACGCCAGCGCCGGTCAGATTTTCGGATTTAACCAGTTCGGCACCTTCAGCTTCACCACCAGCGATGTTCCGACCATCTTGAGATTGCTCTCCGGCACTGGGACCAACGGCACCAACCGTTTCGATGACGCGAGCGTTCAATACCGCCGTCAAATCGGGAATCTAACGGCCGATTTCCATTTGCACCAGATCGCCTTCTACGGCCAGGATAGCTGGCGCGTCTCTCCCAAGCTCCTTTTGAATTTCGGCCTGCGCTGGGAAGGGCAGGTGAACGGCCAACCCGAGGCGAACAACACGGCTGTCATACAAGCCGTTCAGGCGATGAAATTCCCTCTGGGCGTGACGCTGGATCCCACCAAGTTTCCGAACGCTCTGAATCAGGTGATGCCGCGCTTCGGCTTCACTTATTCGCCCCTCAGCCGGACCGTCATCCGCGGGCACGCCGGAATTTTTTACGCCTCCACGCCGATGCTGGTTCTCGCGGGTCCGGAAAACAACTTCCGGGTACCGGCGGGCGATCTCTCCATCGCGTTGTTGAACAGCGGTACCAACACCGTGTACAAGCAACTGCTGGCCGTCGGAGTCGACCTGAATAAATTTCCCATCGACCAGCTTCCGAACATCGATCCCGCCACGGTGGCGAAAGCAGCCTCCGGCGGCGGCAGCGCGGTGGATCCGTTCAGCGGCGCTTCCTTCACGGGATTGGCCAACGATTTCCTGAATCCCCGGGCAATTCAGGCTGGACTGGGCGCGGACCAAGAGGTCGCTCACAACTTCGTTGTCGGCATCCAGTTCAACTACGTCAACACGGTTCACCTGGAGCGCAATCATGATTACAATCTGAACCCGCCATCGGTAATCGACGCTTCCGGACGACCGATCTACACCCAGCCCCGCCCCCTCTCGAAGTATTCCATTTTTACGATTCGTGAGAGCTCGGCGCGCTCGATGTATCGCGGCATGACCCTGTCTTCCCGATACACGAGCGGTCGCTTCCAGTTTGGAGCTTTTTATACCGCGTCTCAGACGTATTCCAACGACGATAACGAGCGGGATGCCTCAGGCTTCAGCTATAACGACCCCTACAACCTGAAACTGGATTACGGCTACTCGAACCTGGACGCCCGGCATCAGTTCTCCGGCAACGCCCTGGTGTCCTTGCCCTGGGGAATAGAACTCTCCGGCATTTATCACTTCCGCAGCGGTCTGCCGATCAATCCGGCAGCGGGCAGCGACGTCAATAAAGACGGAAGCAGCACCGGCGACCGCGCCCAGCAATCGCCCGGCAAACTATTCGACAGAAACTCGTTCCGTAACACCGCTTTCAACGATGTCGACTTGCGCTTCCTGAAAACGTTCCGTTTCGGCGAGCGCGTCAAACTCCAGTTCTCCACCGAGATGTTCAACCTGTTCAACTTCTCGAACGTGATCATCGCCGGCCGCAACCTGAACTACGGCGTCGGAGTCAATGCGCAGGGCCAAACGGTCGCGCCCAACTCCACCTTCCGCCAGTTGAAACTGGCGAACGGCACTTACGATACGGTCAACACTCAGGTTGGTTTCCCGTTCCAAGCTCAGTTCGGCTTGAGATTGTTCTTCTAGCCGTAACGGACTGACGTTCATATAGGCAGCCGTTGTTCCCGGCCGCCTTCGGTTTGACGAAGCCCGAATCGGTTATCCTAAATTGTTTCCGAGAGGTCATCAATGAAACTAAATGTGGCTGCGGTTCTGTTGTTGTTTTTCTCCATACCCGTGCTGGCCCAGCAGGCCGCTGGCGTGGCGGGAATTTCCGGCGTCGTCCGCGATCCATCCGGCGGTGTCGTGCCCAACGCGAAAGTTACGATATCCAGCCAGGGGCAAGGTACGCTCCGGACTCTGAGCACGAACGAGAGCGGCGTTTTCTCCGCTCCGGCTTTGCCTCCCGGCCCCGGATACAAGGTGAGCGTCTCGGCTACCGGCTTTTCTGAATATTCTGCCGAAGGTCTCGAGCTTCAGGTCGGCCAAAGTCTGAACCTGAAAGTTGACTTGGCGGTCGGCACCACCGTGACTCAGGTGGATGTCACCGGCGCGGCGCCCCTGATCGACGATACCAAGACGGATTTATCCCAAGTGGTCGGCACCAGGCAGATCATGGATCTGCCTATCAACGGCCGGCGCGTGGACAACTTCGTACTCCTTACGCCCGGCGTAACGAACGACGGCACCTTCGGCCTGCTCACTTTTCGCGGCGTCGCCAACGGAAATTCGTTTTTGCTGGATGGCAACGACTCCACCGAAAAATTCTTCATGGAGAACAACGGCCGCACGCGCATCATTTCTCAGATTTCACAGGACGCCGTCCAGGAATTCCAGGTGGTTTCGGCCAATTTCTCGGCCGAATACGGTCGCGCCAGCGGCGGTGTAGTCAACACCGTCACCCGCAGTGGGACCAATGACCTGCATGGCACCGGCTACTGGTTTTACCGCAATCAGAACTTCAACGCGCACGACCCCTACGCCAGCATCAACCCCGAGGACACCCGTCATCAGGTGGGCGCCAGCCTGGGAGGCGCATTCATCAAGGACAAGCTGTTCTTCTTCGCCAACGGCGAGTACGCCCATCGTAATTTTCCGTTCGCCGACAGCTACGTCCGAGCCGGAGTGATCGATTCCGTCAATCGATGAACGTGGATCGGCTGCGGCACCGCGAGTTCCACGCGTTCCGGCGGCAAGCGCCGCTCAATGCGCCGCCATCGATACCCTGCTGCCGCGCTTTTTCGGGCAGACGCCGCGAAATTTCGATCAATGGCTCGGCTTTGGCCGCCTCGATTATCACTTTTCGGATCGCAACACCTTCACCGGCAGCTTCAACATGATGCGATTCAGCTCCTTTAACGGCCTGCAGCAGACCAACCTGGTCTCCACCACTGGCCAGGCCATCAATGGAAATGGCAACGATTACGGGAAAGTTCGCAACTTGAAGTTCAGTTGGACTTCGGTGCCGACCTCCAGTATCGTGAACGAAGCCCGCTATGGCTGGGCGACAGACCTGGAAGGCGACGACCCGAATCCAGCCTTGCTCGGCCAGGCGCTCGGACTCTTGGGCGTCTCCGTCGTCGGCGTGAATCTGGGACCTATTAACTACCTGCCTCGCGTCGAACCGGACGAACGCCGCCACGAGTTCGCCGACAACGTGAGCTGGTCCAAGGGCCGCCACATGCTCAAGTTCGGCCTCGATATCACCAGCAACGACGACTTCTCGTTGTTCCTGCAGAACCTCAACGGAACCTACACCTATCAAACAGTCAACCAGTTTGCGCTCGACTATACCGGCAACACCACTGGCGACAAACACTGGCAGTCGTTTTCACAGACGGTCGGAACGGGGTCGACGGACATGCGGATGAACAACTTCGCCTTCTATCTGCAGGACCAGTGGCACGTCACCCAGAAGTTCACGGCCACGCTCGGCGCTCGCTACGAATATGAGCCGCTGCCGGAACCAAAAGTCTGCAATCCGGACTATCCGCAGACCTGCCACATCCACTCGCAGACCACCAACCTGATGCCCAGGATCGGATTGGCCTACCAGTTGGATGACAAGACCGTGCTGCGTGGAGGCTTTGGCATGTTCTACGCCTCAGTTCCCGGAGCGACGCCTGATGGATCTGTGGCTCGGCAACGGCGTGGTGCAAAAGTCCATTTCGTTGTCCAGCACCCAACCGGCGCAACTCGCCGCCGGACCTGTTTTCCCGAATAATCTGAGTTCTGTGCCGGCTGGCATTACAGCATTGGGACAGCCAGCATCCAGTTCGCCGATCGCCGAACTGGAAGACTCCTTATTCAGAGCAAGCCACCTTCGCGATCGAGCGCCAGTTCGGGCACGATGTCGCCGTCACGGCGTCCTACATCTGGAGCCGCGGAATTCAACTGTACGGCGAGCGAGATCTGAACCTGCCGCCGGTGAGTCCGCTACACATTCACCTACGGCATATTGGACGCCAAAGGCAATGGCATCGGCGCGTATCAAACGCCTGTTACCTTGCGGCTGCCCACCAGCAATGGCAGGCCCGACACGCGATACAACGGCATCGTCCAGGACGAGAACGGTGTAACCAGCTTCTACAACGCCCTGGTTCTTCAGGTTCGCAAGCGATTCTCGCACGGATTCCTGGCGGATTTTTCCTACACCTGGTCGCATGAAATCGACGACGGCCAGGGCTATGGCCAGAAGACGTCGAACATCTTCTTGAGCGACGCCTTCAGTTGGCTCGAAAACGGCAATTACCGCCTCGATAAGGGCGACGGCCTGACAGATCAACGGCACCGCGCGGTTTTCTCGTGGGTCTGGCAGCCGACCTTTACTCACCGCACCGGCGCATTCTACAAGTATGTTGTGAACAACTGGCAGCTTTCGTCGATCACGACCATCAACAGTGCCCGACCCTACACCAGTCCGACCATTCGTCTGAACGACAACCCGATACCGGCGGGAACTTTTGGACCCGGCACACAAGCGTTGTTCAGCACCTTCAGCATCAACGGAACGGGCTTGAGTGGCCGTGTTCCATTCTTGCCGGTGAACAGCGTGAACCAGCCTGAGCTATACAAGTCCGACGCGCGGATCAGCAAGATCTTTCCATTTGGCCCCGATGAACGCTACAAAATGTATTTCAACTTTGAGGTGTTCAACATCAGCAACAGTTGGTCGCCCACCGCTGTGACGAGTCAGGCTTTTACCGAAGCCAAGGGATACCTCACGTCAACGCCGGGGGCTGTCGGCTTCGGCTCGGGCGACTCCGCATGTCCGGACGGCACACTCGCCCGCCGCATGCAGCTCAGCCTCCGCTTCGTCTTTTAAGACGGCGATCGACGGAACTTTCCTTGCGCACCCTGGCTCAGCGTCAGGGTGCGTCAAACTCGCCACTACCGTCGCAGCACCAGGTACCGGCCAGCCAACTCCTTGAATCACGGCTTTGAGTCGCCACGCGGCCTTCGGCTTGCACCGTGCAAGTTGAAGTCAGCTTCCGCGGATTCACCGGCGCGCCTCGAAGTGCGCGACCCGCGAGCCGCGAAGGGAACGTGGCTTGCCGCGCTCCAGGAAAGGAGTATCGTTGTGCCTGAAATCAAAGTTACCAAAGAGAATGGCGGTGCTCTAACGCACCGTCCTGAAGTCTATTTTCCGACGCTTCCGTTTGGCACTCTGTTCGGCGCCAATCCGTTCGGAATGATGAAGCGGTTCACCGAGGAACTGGACCGGGCCTTTACCGGCTTCACTCCCGCCGAGTTTGAACTCTGGGCGCCGCCGCTCGAAGTCAAACACAAGGACGGCAACTTCATCGTCACGGCCGAACTGCCGGGGATCGCCAAAGAAGACATCAAAGTGGAAGTGATCGAAGAATCACTCGTGCTGGAAGGCGAAAAGAAGAAAGTTAAGGAGGAAAAAGGCGAGGGCTACTATCGGTCTGAACGTAGCTACGGCAAGTTCTACCGGTCAATCCCATTGCCCAAAGGAGCAAAAGCCGACCAGATCAAGGCTGAGCTGACCAACGGCATCTTGAAAGTCGTCATTCCCGTGCCCGAGGTCAAACCGGCCCTACGCGAGGTCCCGATCACAACCAAATAGCGGCACCTTTGAGGCGGCTGTATCCGCCCTTTCGTGCAGTTGGAAGAACGGCGGGGCATCCCACCCCGCCGCTCCTCGTAGGGAAAGGTTAAGTCCAGAGAGCCTCGACCAAGGCAGAGCAGTTCCGCTTAGCTCTGCGAAGAGGCAACCGACATCACGCTGGATACTTTGCTGAAGATCGTGCTGATGCTGGTGGCCACGCCCGGCATGATGGCGCCTGCGGCAACTGCCACGAAACCGGCCATCAACGCGTATTCAATGAGATCCTGCCCGCGCGTGTCCTTCCAAACCTTCAGTTTCAAAACCAGATTCATCATCCGTGCCATTGTTTCTCCTCTCAAGTTACGATGGATGCTTCCACCGCTATTGGAAACTTATCACGGCAGTCCGGTACTCGAAATTAGGGCAAGCACCTAGAACGCCATTAGAATCACCCGCTCCCTTCCTGGCAAGTAGTACGTAGGACCAATACCTCCGCCCGGATTAGGAAGAACCCGCCAAGCGGGCTAAAGTGCCGGGTTGCCGGCGCTCTATCAGGATCGGCCGTTCTCGGAGACCTTCAGCAAATTCCCTCCATCGCCCTGCTCCACCGCCCCCTCGACGACGTCTCTCACCACTTCCCTTACCGCCTCTTTCACGGCATCCTTGACGCTGTCTTCCACTTCTTGCGCATCCAGTTCAACCGACGTACTCTTGCCCCCAACTTCCTTAATAATCGTCTCGAGTACGGGAGCCACTGGAAGCAGGTCCTTGGTTACTCGCTTGGCCACCTTCTTGGCGACCTTTACCGCCTGTTCGGATTCCTCGCTCTCCTTTTGCTGCTTCGATCGCTGCCGCCAGATCCCAGTCCTCTTGAAAGATCTTTGCCAGGCGGCTCACCGCTAGCCGGTCGCGGAAAATGATGCCGACTTCCCTGCGGCCGTCCAGCTCAATCTCGCGAAGACTCTGACTGCCGATGAAGGCGTGCTTGCCATCCCGGATGATCGTGCGCACGTGCAACCTCATCTGAGCCAACTTGCGCACGCCTAGAGCTGGCGCGCTTGCGCGTTAACCGGCCGACGATTCGGACATCCACGCCGGCCTTGGAACGCTCCTCCAACAGGCGGATCATGGCCGGATCGCTGATGGTCGGATCGTAAATCAGCAGTTCCTTCTTCGCGCCGCGGATGAAAGCAGAAAGCTGCGTGCGCGCATTCACCGGACTCACCACCAGGTTGGACAGCTCAGCTTCGTAGGTCGCGCCGCTGCGTGTCCGCTTCGAACAGCCTTCCGGCCTCGTGCACCAGCTTCGCGTTCGTGGTGATGATGCCGAAGCTGCGGCTTCGCTCGATATCCAGGTTGGTGAAGTTGAACGCCAGCAGATACAGCTCACGGCGGTCCACGATCATCATCTTGCCGTGATAGCGAACCAGATCGCTTGCGGTGCGAGCCACGTTGACGCCCGCCGCGAGCAGCCGCATTTCCAGGTCTCTCAGTCCATCTTCGCCGGAACGGTTCAGGTGCGCGATCAGACGCATGCACGAAGACGCCACGCTTCACCGCCTGCGCCAGCGCCCGCTCGATCTCCCGCTGATCGAAGCGGAAAATCACCATCTTCGATGCTGCTCTTGGCGCTGCGAATCCCCTTGAGTAGCGGCGTCACGCCGTCGCCAGGTTGTACTAGAAGCTTCATGTCGGCCGTTTCCTTTCATCTAAGCCGGCGCCGCGCTCTGCAGCTCGTAGAGCTCGGAATAGACGCCGCCCGGCTTGAGCAGCTCTTCATGCCTTCCTCGTTCAACAATCGCGCCGTCCTCAATCACGAAAATGACATCGGCCCGCTGCACCGTGACGAGCCGGTGCGCGATCACGATCGACGTCTTGCCTTCCATCAGCCGGTCCAGCGCCTCAAAAACCAGCTTCTCTGTCGCACGCGTCCAGTCCGGAACCCGGCTCGTCCAGGATCAGGATCGGACTGTTGCGCATGATGGCGCGCGCAATGGCGATGCGCTGCCGTTGCCCGCCGGAGAGCGTCACGCCGCGCTCGCCCACGATGGTGTTGTAGCCATCCGGCATCTTTTCGATAAACCCGTGCGCGTTCGCCAGCTCCGCAGCGCGGAGAATCTCTCTCCGGCTGGCGTCGGGTTTCCCGTAAGCGATGTTGTTCCAGACCGGCCCGTGAAACAGCACCGTGTCCTGCAGAACGAAACTGATCTGCTGCCGCAGCGACTTCTGTCTGAACCTCCGCACGTCGAAGCCGTCGATCTTCACCTGCCCCGAATCGGGATCGTAGAATCGCGGAATCAAACTGACGATGGTGCTCTTTCCCGCTCCGGTCTGCCCCACCAGCGCCGCCACCTGTCCCGGTTCAATCTTGAAACTCACGTCGCGCAGCACCGGCCGCCCGGTTCGTAGCTGAAGCTGACGTTCTGGAACTCGATTCGTCCCTTCAACGCCGGCGCCCGACGTGCGCCCGGAAGATCTTTCACCTCGCCGTCGGTGCGCAGAATTTCCTGGATGCGCTCATAGCCCACGGCCGCCTTCGAATACGTGTCGGTCATTTTCGAAAGCTGCTGCATGGGCTTGTACATTTTCCCGAGGTACAGAATGAAGACCACCAGCGATCCGGCCGACAGACTTCCGGACAGCACCATGCGCGCCCCGAACCACAGCACCAGGCAGGTCCCGACGGCCACGATGATCTCCACCAGCGGAGCGAGCTTGGCCTTCAGGCTGCGCGCACGCAGTGCGATCTCGACGCCTTCCAGACTTTCTTCTTCCAGGCGATGCTGCTCGTAGTCCTCGCGCGCGAATGCTTTGACAACGTGCATGGACGTGAGCACTTCCTGAATCACCGAGACGATCTCTCCCTCTTTCTTGCGCACCTCGCGCGCCGCCTTCTTGATGCGTCGAGTGAAAGAAAAGACCACCAAAAAGAGCAGAGGCGCGACGGAAAGTGCGATCAGCGTGAAGCGCCAGTTGAGGTAGAGCATCACCCCGACCATGCCCACCAGCGTCAGCGCATTGACCAGCGCGGCCAGCAACCCGGAGGCGATGAAACTCTGGATGGCGTCGATATCGCTGGTGACTCGGCTGATCAGGTCGCCGGTCTGCTTTTGATCGTGATACGTCAGCGACAGTCGCTGAATATGGGAATACAGCGTTCTGCGCAAGTCGTGCATCACCCATTGGCCCGTGGTCGTGGTGACGTATTTCTCGACGTAGGAGCACGCCGCCCCGAGCGATGGCGATGATCATCACCGCCGCTGCGGCGAATTCGAGAATCGCCAGCTTGTTCTGTACCGGCCGTGGCAATGATAAAGCCGATTCAGCCACCCGTGCATCGGCCGTGATCGCAGAACGTTATCCAGCACGATCTTCAGACGGCCAAGGCTCCAGCAAGCTCGCGACTCCCTCTCCAATTACGGCGGCGATCCCGATCGCCATGGCCATGGAATGCGGCCTCAGAAGCTCAGCGATTCCCGTACGATTCGTCAATCAGCAGCCCCATTTCTTAGACACAGCATTGACCTCGACGCAGCTTGTCTTTCGCCGCAACGTTAGCGGTCGTGAGCAATGGCTGCAAGTTGGCATCCATATTGCACTCTTCCGCCTGGCCGCAGTTTGGGCCGCACGCCTATGTCGAGACCCAACTACACACTAGCCGCCGTTGTTACCGTTATCACCTGTATCTGTCCTCCCGTTGCACGCGGCAAAAATGGCGACGCCGCCCCGGTAGAAACTACACAGGCAGAGCCGGCCGTCTTGTGGCGGGATCCGATCAACATGGCATCTCGGAACTTGTTCTATGGCGCGGGCGGGCGCGCGCATCAACCCCACGGACCGTTCACATTTCTCGAGGAGGATCGTAACGGTTCGAATCCAAAATTCACCATCGTCGACCGCGACGGCACCAAATGGAAAGTAAAACTCGGGGTCGAAGCGCGGCCCGAAACAGTCGCGACGCGGCTCCTCTGGGCCATCGGCTTTGGCGCGGACGAAGACTACTTCGTCGAGCAGTTTCGCGTTGGCGGCATGCCGGCCAAGCTCCATCGCGGCCAGGACCTCATCGCGCCCGACGGCTCCATACAGAACGCGCGCCTCGAGCGAGAGTCGAAAAGTAAGAAGCTCGGGGACTGGAAGTGGCGGCACAATCCTTTCGAGCACGCGCGCGAATTTGGCGGACTGCGCGTGATGATGGCGCTGATCAACAACTGGGACCTCAAAGACCAGAACAACGCCATTCGCGAAACTCAGGACACGCCCGGAAATGCCGAGCGGATCTACTACATCAGCGATCTCGGTGCCACCTTCGGAACCAACGGCATCGCGAGGCCGCGCGCGATCTCCAAGGGCGACCTTGATTCGTATCGCGCCTCCGGCTTCATCAAACACGTCACCGCCGGGTATGTCGATCTCGCGACTCCCAAGCGTCCCCCGATCGTGTTTCTATTGAACCCCCACGAATTTTTCAGCCGGATTCGCATGGATTGGATCGGCCACCATGTTCCTCGCGCCGACGCTCGCTGGACCGGCGAGCTGTTGAGCCGGCTATCCACCGCCCAATTGCAGGACGCGTTCCGCGCCGCCGGCTACACCCCGGCTGAAGCGGAAGGCTTCACGCAAGTGCTCAGACAAAGAATCGAGCAATTGAGCAAGCTATGAAACCGAAACTCGTCTCAACCATCGGAATTCTCGCTCTGGCTGCGGCGCCCGGCATCCTCCTGGCGCAAAGCACCACAGATTCACAATCTCCAGCCACGGAATATCTCGGTCGAGTCTTTAGCCCAGGATCGGTGGTCAAGTCAGCGGCCGCGGCCGGCATCGACCAGGCCGGAGCCAACCCGCCCGAATGGGGCGGCGGAGCAGAGGGCTTTGGACTCCGCTTCGGTTCCGCGTTCGGAACCCATTTCGTTCGCTCCACCATTCACTTTGGCGTCGGCAAGCTGCTGCACGAAGAACTTTCATACCGGCCTTCCGGCAAGACCGGATTTGGATCGCGGCTGAAGTACGCGCTGCTCAGCACCGTCCTCACGCACAAGACAACCAACCAGCACCGAACCATGGCAGTCGGCGAAATTTCGGGAATCGTCGGAGGCGGATTCATTTCTCGACTCTGGCACCCCGACGCCTACCAGACGGTCTCGAGCGGGTTCGCGGCCACCGGTGTTGGGTTTGCGGGGGAAGCCGGCATGAACGTGCTGCGCGAATTCTGGCCCGAGATCCGCCATCCGCATCGGCATCACGGCCAGACGGAAAGCGCATCTCCCGCTGCAATTCCTGGCCCATCGGCGACGCCACTTATACCCACTTCAAATGGAGGTCAACCATGATTCGTTATTTCGTCTGCCCTCTCTTAGCGTCCCTCTTGATGGCGGGTTCGCTCGCCTATGCTCAGTTCGAAAGCGGACCACGCTACGACGCCCACTCGGTTTCGCTGTTGGTGGAGCGTGTCCATTCCGATCTCAACCATGCCTACTCAAACTGGCGCTTCTCCGAAGATGATCGCGAGCGGCTCAACCGCGCCGAGAAGGATCTCCGGGAATTCGCCAAAGACTGGGAGCACCGCGACTTCGACAAAGATAAGCTGGACGATGCCATTGAAAGCATCCAGCATGTGCTCGATCACAACAAGCTCCCTCTCGCGGACCGCGACGCTATATCCGCCGACGTTTCTCAGCTCCGCAAAATGCGTGAAGCCTACGACCGTCACGAGATTGGCGGTGTTGAGCACCACTAGCAGGACAGCGCCATGATCCGGAAATTGAACTCGGGCGAATACCGGTTGTACTCGCGCAAAAAGGATCCAAAAACTCAACGGCGGAGGAACCTAGGCACGTTTGCTACTCGGGCCGAAGCCGAAAAACACGAGCGGGCCGTCCAGTATTTCAAGCGCGCTCGCTAAACGAGCCGTGACCTGGCGCCCGCTTTGCACAGCTACCGATTGTGGAGGAAACAATGTTACGTCAGATCAAGTCTCTTCTCCGTTCGATGTCGATTGTCGTCGTCGCCGCATCTTGTGCTCGTGCCGCCAGCCATCGTCAGGACTTGAACGGCACCTGGAAGTTGGCGCCCAACCGCTGCCAATTCGCCGAGGGCCCCGTGCTGAACGCGGGCACCGTGACCATCTTTGACCGCGAGCACAACACTTACGTCTCGGAAAATTTCACTTACGATGAGGGTGGCAAGACGATTACTTATGCGTTCCACGCGGATGCGCCGCACAACGCTTCTATTCACACCGGCCCTGAGTCCAAGACCAAAACCAAGTGGGACGATAACACGCTGGAGGTAACGTCTAAGAGTCGCGATACGACCACGACCGAGCGCTACTCACTGGCCACGGATGGCTCGCTGGTCCTTACTGTGGAAAAGCCTGGCCACGCTCTGGAGACCTTGGTCTTCGAACGGCAATAGCGCCGCTGAAGCCTACGTTCTCGGGAGTCGCACCAGCGTTAGCCAGAACTTCTCGATCGTGCGGACCTTCTCGAGAAATTCCTCGGCGTCCGCGGGTTTCGTCAAATAGCAGTTGCAGTGGTGCTCATAGGCGTACGCCACGTCCCGCTCCGCATTGGACGTGGTCAGCACGATCACCGGAATGTCCTTGAGCTCGCGGATCCGTCTTGATAGTCTCTAAAACCTCGCGTCCATCCACTTTCGGAAGATTCAGGTCCAGAAGAATCAGGTTCGGACGGCGAGCGTCGTGAAACCGGCCAGTCCGCTGAACGTAGTGCAGCGCTTCTTCCCCATCTTCGACCACAGTCATTCGATCGGCCACCCGGCTGTTCCTGAACGCCATGCGGATCAACTCCACGTCCCCGGGGTTGTCCTCCACTACGAGCATGTGCAGCTCAGGCATCCGGGCGATACCCCAAGCTCATCACTCCGCCGGATTCCCCTCGCCCCGCGACCCTGGCACGCCGAACGCCCTCTGATGCCGGCAAGCTGAAGTAGAACCGGGCGCCGGCCCCTGGTTTGGATTCGGCCCAGATGCGCCCGCCATGCCCCTCGATGATCCGCTTGCACATCGCGAGTCCGATGCCGGTCCCTGGATACTTAGCCGCCGCATGCAGCCGCTGGAACACGGCGAAGATCTTCTCGGCGTACTTCGGATCGAATCCGATTCCCTCGTCCCGCACCGAGATGACCCAGTCCTGATCGGCTCTCGCACCTTCGACATGAATGTGCGGCCGCTCTCCCGGCTTGCGGAACTTGATCGCGTTGGAAAGCAAGTTTTGAAATACCAGGCTCATCTTCAGCACGTCCACGTCCAGCTCGGGAAGAGGCCCGACCGTGATCTCCGCGCCTGTCTCCCGAATATTTTCCAGAAGACTGTAGCGGGCCTGGCTGACGACATCGTTCAACTGCGTTGACACTCGCGTTAACTCTTCGGATCCCGCCCGCGCATAGGTGAGCAGGTCGCGGATCAGCGCTTGCATCCGCTTGGCGCCGTCCACCGCGAACGTCATATACGTCTGCGCGTCGGTGTCAAGCCTCCCCTGCAAATTCTTTCGCAGGAGATCCACGTAACTGACAATCATCCGCAGCGGTTCCTGCAGATCGTGACTAGCCACGTAGGCGAACTGCTGGAGGTCGCGATTCGAGCGCTCCAGATGCATGGTTCTCTCTTTGACGCGGTGCTCGAGCTCCGCGATTGAGCTCGTCCACTTCGCCGATCTTGGCGTGAAGCTGCTGGTTGGCTTCCACCAGGATCGTCTCGGCGCGATCGCGTTCGCCGGCATACTCCTGCGCGATCCGGGAGGCCCACAACAACAGCAGGATCGTCGCGGTGCCTCCCGCCACGATCAGAATGATCTCGCCCCACGCCATCAGATCTGAAGCCCTGGTACGCGATCGGTACAGCTGATCCTGATCGGCGGTCATCTTCGTAACGACGTCGCGAAGCTGCTCAGAAATAGCCAGCCCGGTGCGTTCTTCCGCCGTTTGTAACGCGTTGTCACCGCTCCGTCCCGACCGCGAAGTTTCCTTGAGCAATTGCGCGCGCTGTGTCGCCAGCCGCTCCAGAACACGTACGTGCTGTTGAACAACTGGATTGTCCTCAGTCAGACTGTCGAGGCGCCGCACCGCCTCCGCGATCTCAGGACCAGCCGCATCCACTTCAGCCAGATAATGTGGATCTGCCGTGAGAATGAATCCGCGCCGCGCTGTTTCTGTGTCACTCAGGACTGCCAATACCCGGTTGATTCCGCTCTCAACCTGGCGCGTGTGCTCCATTAAGCTGAGGTCGTCGCGATAGCGCGCGCGCGTTACTAGAGCGGCGGCCAGGAAGAGGATCGGGATGACGGCGATTTCTGCGTAGACACGCCTTGTCCGACGGTAAGCCACACCAGCTCCTAAACGTCCTGCACAAGTTCCTGCGCGGAGTTTAACTTAGGTTACCATCTTTGTTTGCGACGCGACCGCGCCTGGTTGCCGCATCGCTGGATGCGCGGATGAAACCGTTTCGGAGTTGCGTGCGTCGTGTTAGTGTATATTTGCTAGGTTGTATCTCATGAAGTTTGCTACCGCTCCCCTACTGCGGCGATTGGCCGCTTTCCTTCTTTCGGCGTTCCTGCCGGCTCTGCTGCTCGCATCCGATGCAGACCTGCCCGGCGTCCACAATTTTCAGAAAGTGAATGAGCAGGTGTATCGAGGCGCCCAGCCTACTGAGCTCGGGTTCGACACATTGGCGAAGCTCGGTATCAAGACCGTCGTCGATCTGCGCCAGATCGGCGAACATTCCCAAGCCGAGGAACAGCAGTTCGTGGAAAGCCGCGGCATGCGCTACGTCAGCGTTCCCATGAAAGGCATGAGCACCCCCACCGACGAACAGGTCTCCAGCGTGCTCGCCCTGCTGAATGACAGCTCGGCCGGCCCCGTCTTCGTTCACTGTAAGCGGGGGGCCGACCGCACCGGCGCCGTGATCGCGTGCTATCGAATCGGACACGATCTCTGGAATAACACACGGGCGCTCAAGGAAGCCCGTTCGCTCGGAATGAGCTGGTATCAGCGCGCTCTGCAAAAGTACGTGGCGGCGTATCAGCCCCCGTCCAGTGCCATTGTGACGGCCGATTCCGAAGCGCCGCTTTCCACTGCTCCGCCTTCCGACGTCGGCGAGAAATCAGCCGTGACAACTTCGGTCCCAAGTAGTTAGACCTTCACCTTTAAAAGATTCACAACGCGGTGCACACCCTCGGTCTGCTGCGCAATTTCCTCAGCCCGTTGCTTGGCGGCCTCCGTTTCCACAGTGCCACGTAACGTTACGACGTCTTTGTCAACATCCACGTTGATCTTGAACGCCGGCGCTAACGAGTCCGCCGCGAACTTGGTTTCAATCTTGCTGTAGAGCCAGGCGTCGTCTAGCGATTGGCCGATCTTGTTGCCAAGCGACTTGGCCTGCTCCCGAGTTTCTCGAGCCATGTCCTCGGTGTAGTCGGTGCGCGAAATCTCCGCCGGCTTCACGTCAATCTTATCGTTCACCAGCATGTTGGCGCGAGCCGACTTGGCCAGGTCCACAGCCTCATTGCGCGCCTGTTCGGATGACACCGAACCCGACAACGTAACCTGGTTCTGCTCCGCGTTCGCATCCACGTCAATTTGCGCGAGTTGTGGATCAGACTCCAACTTGGCCTGTACCATGTGCCGCAAGTCCGAATCGGTTATGCTGGCCGCGGAAGTAACCTGCGTGCCCCTGTTCGAGCAACCCCAACTTCCCAGCAACCCAATCATCACCAAAGTCATCGTGATTCTCATACAGTGATCTCCCTTTTCAGTTGATTCTCACTTCTCTGTGGATACTTCTCTGTGCGTGTTTGCCAATCCCTGCGGCGTTCCCTGTCCGGCTGCCGCAAGTAAAAACCAATGATGGTTCCCAGGCTGATCCCCATCATCAAACCGGCAATTCGTTCTCTGGTCATAAATCTGGTTTCTCCCGGATGCTGCTTCAGTCGGGACGCTTCAGGCTGTAGGTCTGATCCCACAGCGGCAGCCGCCCGATCGGGTCGCCCGTGATCACGATCTCGACGCGCGAGTTTTCCTTTCGCCCTTCGACGTTCGCGTTGGACGCCAACGGCCGGCTGGTTCCTAAGCCTGCCGCGGAAACGGACCGAGCCGGTACGCCGTGTGCGACCAACTCGCGGCGGACTGCCTCCGCTCGCTCCCGCGACAGGCTTTCTCTGGCGGCGCTATCCGTGTACCCTTCGATGGACACGGAGAGACCAGGCTCGCCCGCGAGAATCGCCGCGATGCGAGCCGTCTGCCCGGCCGATTCGCGTCCGAGCTCCGCGCCTCGGAAGCAGTCGTCGGAAAGCGTCGCCACCAAACCGCGGCTGGTGTCCCGCGTGGGAAGCGCTCTCTTCAAGTTTTCGAGCAGATGCATTCGGGCATCGCGTTGCCGGGCCGTCATCAGTCGACGCTGATCCACTGCCGCCTGCGCACTGCTCGATTGCGCGGCCTGGATCGATCGCGCGGCGCGCTCCCGAGCTGCCTGCGCCTCTGCCTGCGCTTGATCCCGTGCTTCAAGAGCGGCTCGAGCTTGCGCCTGCGCAGCGTCCGCTTCTGCCCGCGCCTGTTGGGCCGCGTCTAAGGCCTGCTCCTTGGCTTGCTGAGCGTTCGACAGCTTGGCCTGCGCCTCCGACAAATCCGCATGCGCGTCCCGCAGCCGCTCCGCCTGCTGCCGCTGCTCCGCGATAGCACGCGCGTCCTCCGCCGTCTGGGCCGCTTCGCGCGCACTCTGGACTACGCGGCGAAAATCCGTGTCCTTGTCCAGCCGTTCGGCTTCCGCAAGCAATCGCTGCGCCTGCGCGAACGTTTCCGAGGCATAACGATCAGCGTGCGCCTCCCGCGCGATACCAACCGCATTGCGTGCCTGATACAGCTCGACGATCGCTTCGTACTCGTGCATCGAAACCTTGCGCGAATTGGCCTGCACCGCGCCCAAATCGCTCGGCACGTGCCAGGTGTACTCGCCCCGCGGCAGCAGCTCGTACTTCGCCACCACCGGCTCCACCTTCCCCAACGTATCCGCGCGAACTTCGTTTTCCAGCACCACTACGTCGCTCGGCCGCTGCACGGCCGAATATGGCTCTGCCGTGACGATCAACGCGAACGCCTGCAAATCCGTCGTCACATCCACCCGCGCCTTGTCGGACGCATTCGGAATCAGTTCGCCGATGTTGTGGGGCCGTCCTTCCGGGGTGATGGCCCACAAGACGTAGGTCAGGTATTCTCGGCCGAAGCGTTGCGGCGCACTGAGTCCTTCCAGCTTTGCCTCGATCTTGGTGCGCCCGCGCTCCGACTCCACCGTCGCTTCCCCTTTGGCCTTCGGAAGCAGCACCGTACCGCGAAAGTCGATCTTCGTGGGCCCGAATCGGTAGTGGTAGTTCACCGCCTGCGCGGTGCGCTGCACAACCGTTACGCGATAGATCGGCGCGCCCTCGCGTTGATCAGCCGTCTGGCCCGGCGCGACACTGGACAGAACCAATGCGGTCACGCCTGCGAAGAGTGTGATCTTCATCGTTGCCACCGTCCCGCCCCGCGAAGCTGCAAGCCCGCTGCCAGCCGCACCATTGCGTGAGCGCACAACGGCTTGACGGCCGGTTACTCCCAGGTTGAAACGGTAAGAATTCCACTGCCGCGCAAGAATCACCGACTCTGTCACTCTGCTCTAATGAAACGAAGGTGACTTCGACCGCTCTTTTGCAGCTCCTGCAGCTCGCCGACAGCGCGCTCCCTGGTCATCAACAAGATCGATCTCGCGCCAGCCGTCGGCGCATCGCTCGAAGTGATGGAGCGCGATTCGCGCAAGATGCGCGGCCCACGGCCCTTCCTGTTCACGAATCTGAAAAGCGGCGCGGGCGTTTCCGAACTTACGGCTTGGGTTCGAGAACGCATGTGCGCGCCCATCGAAACGCGCCCCTGAAGTCTGACCAGAGAATTTTGCGACCGCGCCTCGCCTCCCGGCATCAAAAATAAATTTAGACATTCAGACGATACAGAGGTTTTTGAAAAAAATCGCAACCGGGCTGGTCTCCGCACGCACGCCGACGCTCCCGATTACGCATGTCAAGTTAAAGAGGTGTTTGTTTTGCACGAAAAGCTCATCCCAAGAATGTCAGTGCTCCTGCTGCTTGGCGCCTCCGCGTCCGCATGGGCAAGTTCAGTTACCATCACCAACCCGGGGTTCGAAGACCCTGCCACCGACTTTTTTAGCGTCGGCAACATCACCGGATGGGCGATTACCGGAAGCAACGCCGGTGTATGGAACCTCAACGATACGTTCACGGGATTCTGGTCGGACCTCGCGCCCGAGGGCAAACAAGTTGCTTTCGTCGCTCGCGAAGATCCGGGCGGCCCCGCGTCCATTTCACAAACGCTCAGCGACGCGCTGCTGGCTGACTCCGTCTACACGCTGACCGGCCAGGTGGGCCACCCCATCGGCTTTGGGTCGACGCTCGACCCCGACACGGTCTACACTGTGGAACTGCTCGCCGGCGGCACGGTATTAAACAGCATCTCGGCAACCGGCCCCGAAGGAACATTCACTCCGTTCCAACTGACGTTCGATAGCACCGGTTCATCGCTCGTGGGCCAGGCGCTGGAAATCCGGCTCTCGAGCAACCAGGCTCAATCCGCATTCGACGACATCCGGTTGGATGTGGACCCGGAGACGTCGGCCGTTCCCGAACCGTCAACGTCGATTGTCGTGATTGGCGGAATCCTGGTCATGCTGGGCTATCGCAGGCTGAAACGGGTATCGTGCTAATGACGACACGTTGACGGTGGCGCGCCCGGAGGGACTCGAACCCCCGGCCTATTGGTTCGAAGCCAATCGCTCTATCCAGCTGAGCTACGGGCGCGGTCGATTCGATGATAACACTGCCTCCCAACGCCTCCGAAGCACCAAAAACCCGAAAAAACATCACTTGTCATGAATGTTTTTTCCACAAGTCATCGATCTGTAACCTGATCCGGGCTACAACCAGGGCATGAAGTGTGATTTGCACGTCCATACACGCCACTCCGGTATGTGCAACCTCCCCCTATTCAACCGGATCTGCCTCGAATGCTACAACGACCCCGAAGAGGTCTACCGCACCCTGAAACGGCGCGGCATGGACCTGGTCACCGTCACTGATCACGACTCCATCGACGCCGTCGAGCATCTCCGGCGCTATCCCGATTTTTTCCTGAGCGAGGAGATCACCTGCCACACCCCCAGCGGCACCGAGATCCACGTGGGCGCCTACGGCATCGACGATCACCATCACGTCGAACTCCAGCGCCGCCGCAACGACGTGCCCGCGCTCGCGGCCTACCTGCGCGAGCAGAAAATTTTCTTCAGCATCAACCACGTCTTCTCCAGCCTCACCGGCCGCCGCACCGCCGCCGACTTCCGGCTCTTTGAGGACGAGTTCCCCGCCGTCGAAACGCGCAACGGCCAGATTCCGGAATCGAACAACCGCTCCGCCGAGTGTCTCGCGCGCGACTGGTGCAGAATTCCGATCGCCGGCAGCGACGCACACACGCTTCACTCGCTCGGCCAGACTTACACCGAAGTTCCCGGCGCGCCCGACCTTCGCGGATTCTTGCGCGGTCTGCGCCACGGCCGCACGCGCGTCCACGGCGTTTCGGGCGATTACCCCAAGCTCACCCGCGCCGTGCTCGAAATCGGCTGCAACCTGGTCCGCGATCATCGCTGGGCGCTCGCGCTCGCGCCTCTGCTGTTGCTCGTCCCGGCGGTGATTCTGGGAAACTACGTCAACGAGATTCTCTTCGACTTCACCTGGTCGCGGCGCCTGCTAGCTGGCGGTCATGGTCTCGGGATTCCAGTTGCAAATCCGCTTCTCGAAGTAACTGACGTTGGAGAGTAGCGCGGGACCCGCGGCGCGGAATCCGAACACCGCGTCTTCTGTCACCGGCTTGCGGCTACGCACTGCCGACAAAAAGTTTCGGTGGTGCTCCAATAAATCGTTGTAGCCGCGCGGCGGGAAGTAGCGATCTTCAGCCTGGGGTCGAATCGCGTCCGCGGTCGGCGTGGTGCGCGGATACTTTTCGTAGTATTGCTTCAGAAATTCCTCGCCCGTCGCCTTGGGAAAAGTTCCGATCGTGTAGCCAGGCTCGGATTCGCGCGGCTGCTTCGCCACGCTGACCTCGTTGCCGATCGTCAGGATGCCCTCGCTGCCGATGAATCGGAATCCGGAATTCTCGCTGCCTCCATCCACGAAATTCACGCGCAGCGCAAGATTGAACGCCGGATGGCTGGCCGTCTCCGGATAATCGTACAGCCCCAGCATCACGTCGGGAACGTCCCGCCCGTCTTTCCAGAAGCGCAACCCGCCGGTTGCGTACACGCGCGTCGGCCCAATCGATCCGGTCACGAAATGCATCCCTGAAAACAGGTGCACGAACAAGTCGCCCGCCACGCCAGTGCCATAGTCGCGATAGTTGCGCCAGCGGAACAGGCGCACCGGTTCGAACGCAACCTTCGGCGCGCGCCCCAGGAAGCGGTCCCAGTCGATATTCTCCGGCGTCGCATCCGGCGGGATCGAATACTGCCACGCGCCGATCGCCGAGTTGCGATCCCACCACGCTTCGATCATGTTGACCGATCCGATCGCGCCCGACTGGAACAATTCGCGCGCCTTCTCGTACACGATGGAGCTGACCCGCTGGCTGCCGGCCTGCAGAATCCGCCCCGTCTTGCGCTGCGCCTCGATCAGCGGCTGCCCATCGTCGATGCGCTGCACCATGGGCTTCTCGACGTACACATCCTTGCCGGCGTTCAATGCGTCGATCGCGATCTTCTGATGCCAGTGATCCGGCGTCGCGACGATCACGGCGTCCACATCGCGCCGCGCCAGCACCTCGCGATAATCGCGCGTTACGAAAACGTCCGAACCGAAAGCTTCGTGCACGCGCGTGAGCCGCCCTTGATAGACGTCCGCCGCCGCCACCAGCTTCGATCCCGCTTCAATCGACGTCCGCGCGTCGTCCGACCCCTGCCCGCCCCCGCCGATCAGAGCAATCTGGACGCGATCGTTCGCCGACCGCGCGTTTTCTTGACCGCGCAACTGCGCAGCCACCCCGGCGCCTGCCGCCGCGGCTAGGAAATGCCGTCTCGATGTCATGTGGGTTATCCGTTCTTGGATTCGCTGCTGGAGGGCTTTGTATCCGCAGCCTTCGATTCAGCCGGCTTGGATTCAGCCGGTTTCGATTCGCCGGCCTTTGTCTCGGTCTTTGTCGCCGTGTCGGCGGAGGTTTTGCCGGCGGAATCGCTCTTGTCCGCTCGCTGGCCACCGCGCGCGTAGTCCGTGACGTACCAGCCGGAGCCTTTGAATTGCAGGGCGGAAGTAGAGATCAAGCGCTCCACCGCGCCTCCGCACTTTTCGTGAACCTGTAGCGGCTCATCGGAAAACTTTTGGATTATTTCGAATACTTCGCCGCATTTATCGCACTTGTATTCGTAAAGCGGCACCGTGGGATCCTAGCGCGGCTGCTGCTGCGGATGCGGCACATTCAGTGGAGTAAGCGGAGTCACCCCCGGACGCGCATCTTTCGAGTCCGGCACCGAAGCTTGCGTGCCCGCCGCCGGCGCGGCGCTACGTCCGTCTTGCCCTTAGTCAGCACCTCGATGGCCTTCTTCAGCAGCAGGTCTTCGCTCGGCGGCGCTGCCGCCGCGGTGTCATCATCGTCATCGCTCGCGGTATTCGCCGCCACTTCCGTCAGCGGCACCGATGGCGTCACACCCGTATCCTGGATCGCTTTGCCCGTGGGCGAATAGTATTTGGCCACCGACAGAATCACTGCCGACCCGTCCTCCAGCGTGATGGTCTTCCGAATGGACGCATCGCCGTACGTGCGCTCGCCCACCACCTCGGCGCGCTTGTCATCCAGCAGCGACGCCGCCGCGATCTCCGCACCATCCGCCGTGCCGCGATTCACGATCACCACCAACGGAAGCCGATTCACCTGCGCGCCGTCGGCAGTGATATCGGAACGCTGCACTTTCTGTCCCTGTGTATAGCCAATCTCGCGGCCCTTGTCCAAAAACAGGTTCGCGATCTTTACACCCGCGTCCGGGCCTCCCGTGGCGCAATGCCGCAGATCCAGCACCACCTTCTTAGCGCCTTGCTTTTCCAGATCCTGCAGCTTCGCACCTACCTCGGCGGCGTTGCTTCCTTCCAGGCTCTGCACCTGAATTAACCCGATCTGATCCGGCATCAGCTTCGCCGTGACCGGCGGATATTTCACCACCTCGCGCGTCAGCGTCAGCTTCTGCGGCTCGGGATTGCGGAACCGCAGCACGCCGACCTCGACCGTCGTTCCCGGATCGCCATGCAGTAGCAATTCGGCGAATGCCAGGGGCATGTCGCGCGTCGCTACGCCGTTGATCGTTTCCAAAACATCGGTCGTGCTCAAGCCCGCCTTCGCTGCCGGCGATCCCGGAATCGCGTCCACGATGCCCACGTACCCGAACTTCTTCGACAGAATCAGACCGACGCCGGCCTTCTTCTGGTCCTTGCTCTTCATCCATTGCTTGTACTGATCCGCGTTCAGATAGCTCGCGTATGGATCGATCGATTCCAGCAGACCGTTCACCGCCCCCACCGTCACGCTCTTCATGTCCGGCTCTTCGACGTAGTCGTTCTTGATGTGCGACAGGACCTCGGTGTAAACCGCGAGATGCTTGTACGTGTCTTCCGGAGGCGCGCTCTTGCCGCGCATTGCGCCGAACAGGAGCAGAAAAACCAGGCACGTGGACGCCGAAGCGACGAAAAACTTGAGACGGCTGTTAGTCATAGTGAGGCCCAGGGACTATCTATAGTCAGTATAGCGTGGCTCACGTCCCGGTGCTATTCGAGATAAGCTAACATCATCCATACGACTCCCCCAATTGGAGCCATCCGGCATTTGCGGAACGGGATGCGCCGATGCATCAAGTCTTCATCAGCTATCAGAACGCGGACCGCGAACTGACGGAGCAACTCGCGCACGGACTCGAAGCGGCCGGCTTCGCCACCTGGTATTACGATCGCGACAGCCGCGTCGGGTTCAATTACATGGAGTACCTGGGCGAGGTGATCGAGGAGTGCCAGGCCATGGTGCTTCTGATTTCGCCGCACTCGGTGCGCTCCAGGCAGGTGGAGCGCGAAGTGATTCGGGCCAGTGAGGAGAACCGTCATATCCTCCCGGTGCTGTGCGGCCTCAATTACCCGCAGTTCCAGGAAGCTGCGCCCGCGTGGCGGCATGCGCTGGCGGGAATCGCGGCGATCGAGCTGCCGCACGATGGGATCTCCGCAATCCTGCACAAATTAACGCAGGCGCTGCACAACATGGGAATCCAGCCGGCCGCCAACGGCTCCAAGCCGAGTGCGCGTGCCGCCGCCGCGACCGCCGGCAAATTGGCCGAGCGGCGCATCATGCTGGCGTACAAGCGCGACGCGCATCCTGACGAAGAGCTGCTGAGTTTTCTGGAAACCGAACTCACGCGCCAGGGAGCATCGGTGTTCATCGATCGGCATCTCAAGCCCGGGATGGAGTGGGCGCGTGAGATCGAGCAAGAGATCCGATCCGCCGACATCGTCGTCCCGCTGCTTTCGGAGGCTTCCATCCACAGCGAGATGCTCGGGCTGGAGGTCGAGATCGCCAAGGACGCGGCCCAGCACAACAACGGGAAGCCGTACCTGGTGCCGGTTCGCGTGAACTTCGAAGGAAAGCTGCCAGCGCCGCTGGGGCCGATCCTGGACCCGATTCAATATGCGATCTGGAATGGGACGGACGACAGCCAGCGGCTTTGGAGCGAACTGCTGCCCGTGCTCGAGAATCCGCCGGCACGCCGCGCGCGCATCGATACCGGCGACGGCCACGGCGCGGTCCCGCTGGAATCGGAATACTACATCGTCCGCCGGACCGACGACGAATTCCTGCAAGCGGTCGCCAGTCGCGACTCCATCGTGCTCATCAAAGGGCCTCGGCAGATGGGCAAGACGTCGCTGCTGGCACGCGGCCTGGGGCAGGCGCGCGCGGCTGGCTGCAAGGTGGTTCTGACGGATTTTCAGAAGCTCAGCCAACACGATCTCGAGTCGGTAGGGACATTCTTTCGCGGCCTCGCCGAACTGATCGCCGATCAGCTCGAGCTCGACTTCGCGGACCAGAACTGGACGCCCGAACGCATGTCCAACGCAAATCTCGCGTTCGAACGGTTCCTGAAGCGCGAAGTGTTGCGTAAGCTCGACCAGCCGCTGGTCTGGGGCATGGATGAAGTGGACCGGCTGTTCACCTGCGACTACGCGACCCAGGTGTTCGGCTTGTTCCGCGCGTGGCACAACGAGCGGTCGCTCGAACCGGAAGGTCCCTGGGGCCGCCTGACCATGGCCATCGTGCACGCCACCGAGCCGCACCTGTTCATTCAGGATTTGAATCAATCGCCGTTCAATGTAGGGACGAAGATCGTGCTCGAAGATTTTTCGGCCGAGCAAGTGGCCGAGCTGAACCGGCGCTACAATTCACCGCTCAAGAGCGTCGATGAGGTGGGGCGGTTTTACGAACTGGTGGGAGGTCACCCGTTTCTAGCGCGGCGCGGTCTGCAGGAATTGAGCAAGCCGGGCGTGACGATGGAGTCGTTCGAACAATCGGCCAGCCGTGACGAAGGTCCGTTCGGCGACCATCTGCGGCGCATGCTGGTGCTGCTGGTCAAAGACGCGGAGCTGAGCGCCGCGGTTCGCAGCGTGCTTTCGGGCTCGCCCAGCATGTCGCGCGACACTTTCTTCCGCCTGCGCAGCGGTGGCGTGATGGCGGGCGATTCAGCCGGCGAGGCGCGCCTGCGCTGCCGCCTTTACGACGCTTACCTGAAGCGCCAGATGTTATGACGCCGCCACGCATCGCGCGCCCGAGTTTCTACGTGCTGGGTGGCACGCTCACGCGCGACGCGCCCTCCTACGTGATGCGCGACGCCGACCTGGATCTGCACGCGGCACTGGTGCGCGGTGAATTCTGCTACGTTCTCACGTCGCGCCAGATGGGCAAGTCGTCGCTCATGGTGCGGATGGTTGTGCGGCTACGCGCCGAAGGAACGAAGGCCGCCGTCGTCGACCTGACCGCCCTGGGCCAAAACCTGACGCCCGAGCAGTGGTATCTGGGTTTGCTAGGCCGCATCGGTGCGCAGTTGAATCTCGAAGACGTAGTCGAGGACTACTGGGACGCGCATGCCGTGCTGGGGCCCTTGCAGCGCTTTCTCGGGGGCATCCGCGAGGCGGTGCTCGGACAAACTGACAAACCGGTGGTGATCTTCATCGACGAAATCGACGCCACTCGCAGCCTGCCGTTCTCCGCCGACGAATTTTTCGCCGGCATTCGCGAATTGTATAACGAGCGTTCCGAAGTCGCCGACCTGGGCCGCCTGACCTTTTGTCTGCTGGGCGTCGCCACGCCGTCGGACCTGATTCAAGACACGCGCACCACGCCGTTCAACATCGGCCATCGCATCGAGCTGACAGACTTCAGCGCCGGGGAGGCGCAGGTTCTTTTGCCGGGCTTGAGCCGCACCGGCAACGTGGCTCCGGCACTGCTGCGCAGGATCCTGCACTGGACCGGCGGACATCCCTATCTCACGCAGCGCATGTGTCAGGCCGCCGCCGAAGACGGCCGCGTCAAGACGCAGGCGGGAATCGATCACGTCTGCGACCAGCTCTTCCTTTCGAACAAAGCGCGCGACCGCGACGACAATCTCTTGTTCGTTCGCGACCGCATGCTGCGCGGCGGCTCCGATCCGGTGGAGCTGCTCACGATTTATTCGAGCATCCGCACCGGCAAACTGGTGCAAGACGACCCGGCAAGCCCGATACTGAATCAACTCCGCTTGGCCGGGGTGGTGCGATCAGACAACGGATATCTGCGCGTTCGCAACCGGATCTACGAACGTGTCTTCGATCA
Source organism: Terriglobia bacterium (assembly GCA_963792065.1). Taxonomy (GTDB): domain Bacteria; phylum Acidobacteriota; class Terriglobia; order Bryobacterales; family Bryobacteraceae; genus Palsa-89. The sequence goes on along the minus strand of CAWBUU010000001.1, from coordinate 928,282 downwards.
GAAATGGGTGGAAGCCAACCAGCCCATGGACGAAGTGCAGCGGCAACGCGCGGCCGAGCGACGCGGCCGTTGGAAGGTGCTGGCCTGGGCTGTGCCACTGGTTGCGCTCTTTGCGGGTCTCGCGTTTCTCGCCTGGTGGCAATCGCACAAGGCTCAGGAGCTTTCCGAGTCGATGCGCCAGATCGCCGATTCTGGTCTCGAGGCCACTTCCGCTGTCGCCAACGAAATCTATGCTGCTTCGAGCAATCGGCCGGAGTTGCGCGGAATCTACACTAAGATCGTGCAAGCCACCAGCCCGTTTCTTGAGACCATGCTCAAGATCGAACCCAACAATCCTTCGGCCGCAACTCTAAAGGCCAATGGCCTGTACGTCGCGGCCGACGATGCGATCCGCAAAGGCGACAAGACCTTGGCGCGCACCAAATCGCAGGAGAGCCTGAAGCTGGCGGACCAGTTGAAGGCCAGCACCGACATCCGCATGCGCGCCATCGCGGCGCGCCTCTACGCGACCGCTGCGGAGTCCTTCAGCAAGATCGGCGATTCAACAGAAGCGGGTTCGGCGTCGCAGCAAGGCGAAACACTCGCCCGCGACGTATCGCGCCAGATGAAACCGGACGACGAGTTCACCATCCAGAGCCTGTCGATGGCCTACGACATGCTGGGCGCGGCCGAGGAAGGCCTGGACCACTGGGATCGCGCCGTGCAACTATACCAGCACAACGTCGGCATGCAGCAGAAGGTGTCCAATCTGTATCTGCAGAAAGGCGGCGACGCGCGAATCTTCCAGGTGGTTCATGACGCGCTGGAAGAGCGCAACCGGATCGCCCAGATTCAGTTCGACAATCTTCAGTACGATGCCGCGCGCAAAGTGCTCGAGGAGCGGTCGCTGGCGATCGCGAACACGCTGGTGCAGTGGAACGAAAATCCGCAACGGCATCGCAACGACGCCCAAAAGAGGCAGGCGATTGCGGATCTCTGGGATGTCGAGCGGCAGCTCTCCTTGGTTCTGGCGCAGCAGAAGAACACGTGGTCCGATGCCTTGCGATACGCTAGCCAGGCGGTGGACACCGCGGAGAAGCTGGTGCAGGCCGAAGCAAACTCCACCAACCACAGAAAGCTGGAGTCATCCGTTGCCGCGCTGGCAAAAATCCAGAACCTGCTCGGCATCTCGGAGGACGCGATGCACGCCTGGGTCCGGTACGTCGCGCTGGTGCATGAGCGAGCTAGCGCGCAGCCGTCCCCCGAGAGCGCCGCGACGTTGGGCAGCGCATACCGGCAACTTGCCAGCTTCGAAGCACACCATGGAAGTAAGTCTGCCGCGCCCGCGGACTACCAGAACGCGCTGGAGTGGTTGGCGAAAGGGAACAGCCGCGATGTTTCCGTCCAACGCGAAATCGCGACTGCGAGTCTGAACCTGGCCTACGTCGAAGCTGACTTTGGCCAGACCGATCAATCGAAGCAGCACTACCGGCAAGCAGCGGGAGCCAGCGAACGATGCATTGCATTGGACGGCAGTGGCGGGACCGCCGCGGATGCGCCGACACACGTGGCGCTGGCATCGGACTACCAGAACCTCGCCTTCAGCAAACTAGGACTCGGTGATCGCAATGGCACAGCAGAAACGCTGACTAAGATGCTCGGCGCCGCAAAGACGGCCGTCAACGCAGTACAAGCACCCATTCGCCAGAGGCGCACGCCGCAAGCGCTCGCGAGCGCGGCCGTAGCCTACGGAACGCTCGGGTGGGCCGAGTTGCTGAGCGGCCATGCGCAGGAATCGATCCAAGCGTCACAGGAAGCTTTGCAGTTGGACAAACAGCCGTGGATTTACGCCAACCTCGCTCACGCATACCTGCTCGCGAATCAACTCGACGAGGCCCGATCGATCTACCTGGCGCACCGCGGCGAAGAGATGTACGATGAGCCATTCGAGTTGGCCGTGCTGGATGACTTGAGCCAGCTCCGAAAGCTGGGGTTCAACCGGCCCGCCATGGCCGTCATGGAAAAGCTGATTGGCAATTGACGCGATGCAGCGCCTTGCCGCAGACATCGCCCAAGTACAAGCGCCGCTCGTTATCGGCGTCACCGGTCATCGCGACTTACGCCCGGAAGACCTCGACCACTTGGAACGCAAGGTCGAGCAAGTCTTCCAGCGACTCCGCGTGCAATATCCTGCGACACCGTTTCTGCTTCTCTCCCCGCTCGCGGAAGGCGCGGACCGCTTGGTGGCGCGCGTGGCTCTGTCGCCAAACATCGGCGCTCGGCTGGTAGTCCCGCTCCCGATGCCGGCGGCGCTGTATGAGGACGACTTTCAAGAACTCGGTTCCGTGGAGGAGTTCCGCGACTTGCTGGCGCGTGCCGGCGACTGGTTCGAGTTAGCGACCAGTGACTATCCAGATGCCATCCGCGTACCGGGTCCCGCGCGCAACCGCTGCTATGAAGCGGTGGGCGTCTACATCGTAAGGCAGAGCCAGATTCTGATTGCGCTCTGGGATGGCGTGGACGCGGGCAAAATCGGCGGTACCTCCGAAGTCATCAAGTTTCAAACCGAGGGACCGGCGGAGAACGATTGCAACCTGCAACCACCCGAACTGTTTCCCGTGTATCACATCGTGACGCCGCGCAAGAGCAATCCGAAACCCGCGGGCGAGCCGTTTCACGTGAAGGAGATCCACCCGCCAGTCTTTCATCGCAATCAACGGGCCGACGAATACTACTCGAAGCTTTTCCATAACCTCGACCGCTTCAACAGGCTCATCGCGGAGGGCGGCGATCGACTGCGGGCCGAAGCCGCGCACAGCCGGAAGCGTCTGGCCGCTGGGTTCGACGAAGCCGACCTGTCCGACAGCGAGGCACTGACACTGCAGCGCTATGCCGTCGCGGACGCACTGGCAACGCGATTCCGTCGCAAGACCGTGCGGGCGCATCAGGCCCTGCACTGGTGGGTGCTTGCCTCGTTCGTATGCTTCGTCTTATTCGCGCATCTCGGCGAATTCCGTCCGGTGTGGCTTCTGCTGTCCCTGCTCTTCCTCGCGATCGCGGTCGTCACGCACCGGCGCGCGCGCGGCCAGGCCCTGGACGATCAATCGCAGGACTATCGCGCTGTAGCGGAAGGCTCCCGCGTGCGGTTCTTCTGGAAGATGGCAGGCATCGATGAGCCGGTGCAGGACAATTACCTCAATACGCAGCGCACAGAGCTGGATTGGATTCGCAACGGACTGCGCGGCTGGAGCATCACGAGCGGCAGTGCGACGATGTCATCGTCGCAACTCGGCCCGCGTCTTGAGTTCGTTTTGAAACACTGGGTCGAAGCCCAGGCGCGGTACTTTCATGATGCCGGAAAGAGAAACCTGGAATATTTCGAGCAAATGGAGCGCGCCGTGAAGGCCTTGGTCTACGCCACTCTGGCCGTAGCCGGTGGAGCCGGTGTGGCCGCCGCAATCGACCGAGCGTTTCACTTCGGCTGGTGGGAATGTCCGGGGTGCGAGTGGCTGGCTTGGCCGGTGATCGCCATCGAGCTGTTCCTCGCGGCAGGCGCATTGTTACACCACTTCAGCGAACGCATGGCTTACTCGGAGCACGCCAAACAGTACAGCCGCATGGAAGGCGTTTTCCGGAAAGCCTCGCGGATCGTGCGGGAGAAACTCGCGCAAGATAGTCCCGGAGCCGCGCGCGCGTGCCTGCTGGCGCTGGGCAAGGAAGCTCTGGCCGAGAACGGCGAATGGGTGCTGGTGCACCGCGAGCGACCGCTCGAGCTCCCGCACCCGTAAGAACGCAGTATCGACCCGCGTTATTGCTTTTCGATCCGCATGCCGTAGAAGGAACGCCAGACGAAGAAGATCGAGACCAGCAGGAACGCGGCCGCCAGCACGTTGGTGAACATCGCGCCTCGATCGTGGGTCAGCGAAACCGCCAGTTCCACCGCCAGCAGTCCGAACAGCGTGGTGAACTTGATGATCGGATTGAGAGCCACCGACGACGTATCCTTGAACGGATCGCCCACGGTGTCGCCGACCACGGTTGCATCGTGCAGCGCGGTGCCCTTCTGCTTCAGCTCGGTCTCGACGACCTTCTTGGCGTTGTCCCATGCGCCGCCGGCGTTGGCCATGAAGATGGCCTGGTACAGCCCGAACAGCGCGATCGAAATCAGGTAGCCGATGAAATAGTACGGCTCGACAAACGCAAAGGCGAGCGTCGCGAAAAACACCGTCAGGAAGATATTGAACATGCCGCGCTGCGCGTAGCGCGTGCAGATCTCCACAACCTTCTTGCTGTCGGCCACCGACGCTTTGGTGGCGCCTTCCAGCTTGATATTGGCCTTGATGAACTCGACTGCGCGATAAGCGCCCGTGCTGACGGCCTGCGTGGACGCGCCGGTAAACCAGTAGATGATCGCGCCGCCGGTGATCAGGCCCAGCAGGAACGGCGGCGTGCAGGATCGAAAGATTGGACAGCAGCTCGGTCTTCAGCCCGTCGGTCAGCGCCACGATGATCGAAAAAATCATGGTAGTTGCGCCCACCACGGCGGTGCCGATCAGCACCGGCTTCGCGGTGGCCTTGAAGGTGTTGCCCGCGCCGTCGTTTTCCTCCAGGTTCTCCTTACCCTTTTCGAAATCGGGCTTGAACCCAAAATCCTTCTGGATCTCGCCTTCGATGCCCGGGATCTGCTCGATGGTGGAAAGCTCGAAGACGGATTGCGCGTTGTCGGTCACCGGACCATACGAATCCACCGCGATGGTCACCGGTCCCATGCCGAGGAACCCGAACGCTACCAGGCCGAACGCGAAAACCGCGGGCGCCACCATCAGGTTTACCAGTCCGTAGGTGCTGATCCAGTAGGCGATGGCCATCAACGCCAGCATCGACATGCCCAGCCAGTAGGCGCTGAAGTTACCGGCAACCAGTCCGGACAGGATGTTAAGCGATGCGCCGCCTTCGCGCGACGAGGTCACCACCTCGCGTACGTGCGACGAATTCATCGAAGTGAACACTTTCACCAGTTCCGGAATGATGGCGCCGGCCAGGGTGCCGCAGGTGATGACGGAAGACAGCTTCCACCACAGCGTCGTATCGCCGGCCAAGTCAGGGATCATCTGGCTTGAAACCAGGTAGGTGGCCGCGATCGAGATCACGGAAGTCAGCCACACCAGCGATGTCAGCGGCGCTTCGAAGTTCATGCGAGCAACGTCGCGGTAGCGGCCGGCAGCAATGGCGTTGTTGATGAAGTACGAAATACCGGAAGAAATCACCATCACGACGCGCATCACGAAGATCCAGACCAGCAGTTGGACCTGAACCAGCGGACTGTTGACGGCCAGCAGGATAAACGTGATCAGCGCGACGCCGGTGACGCCGTAGGTTTCGAATCCGTCGGCGCTCGGCCCCACCGAATCGCCCGCGTTGTCGCCCGTGCAATCGGCGATGACGCCCGGGTTGCGTGCGTCGTCTTCCTTGATCTTGAACACGATCTTCATCAGGTCGGCGCCGATGTCGGCGATCTTCGTGAAGATTCCGCCGGCCACGCGTAACGCCGCCGCGCCCAGCGATTCACCGATGGCGAAGCCGATGAAGCAGGGTCCGGCATACGATCCCGGGACGAACAGCAGAATGAACAGCATGATCACCAGCTCGATGCTGATGAGCATCATGCCGATGCTCATGCCGGCCTTCAGAGGAATCGAGTTGCAGGGCCAGGCCTTGCCCGTCAAGCTGGCGAACGCGGTGCGGGAGTTCGCGAAAGTATTTACCCGGATGCCGAACCAGGCCACGCCGTAGCTGCCCGCGATGCCCACCAGGCTGAATCCGAGGATGATGGCCACCTTGAGCGCGTCGTAGTGGCGGAGCACGCCGAAGTAAAGCAGAATGATCGACCCGATGAACACTTCCAGGATCAGGAGGAACTTGCCTTGCGTGATCAGGTAGGTCTTGCAGGTTTCGTAGATCAGCTCGGAGATTTCGAGCATCGACCGGTGCACCGGCAACTGGCGCAATTGCTGGTAGGTGAGGAACCCGAAGAGCAGGCCGAGCGCACAGACTCCCAGTCCCCACATCAACAGTGAACGACCGTTGATTCCGCCGAGGAACGTGGCTTGACTCAGGTCCGGAAGAATCAGGTTCGCCTCGCCACCAGCCGCTTCAGAAGCCTGAGCGAACATGGGCGCGGGGGCCGCGAGCAGAAACAGGGCGGCCAGCAGCAGTGGCATCACCAATAACGTGGCGCGCCGGAGAGAAGGCACGCGAACAGTAAGCATTCGGTCGAATCCTCCTGAGATTTGGAAGAAGTCCCCTGGTAGGGGATTGCACGTCAGACGGGTATTACAACAGCTTGAATACCTCAGAACACGATACCGCAGGGGGGTGCGCAGGCGCAACCGGGCGACAGGCGAGGGCGATGGAGCGCGTCTCTCGTAGGGCACTTTCTCGCCGCTGTCGGGTCTTGGCCGCAGCCTCAAATCAATCGGGCGCCGGTCGGCGGAGGCGCCGCGTACAAACGAGAGTGTCTGCGGAGTGCGGGCAGGCTCCCGGACTTTAGGTCCGATGAATCGCCCGGACAGCCAGCCGCGGCTCGTTGGAAATGATCCTCAGCAATACGGCGGCCGGTCCAGTGGGGCGGCGCCGGGCTTGCTCCCAGTTTTGCAGTGTCTTCACGCTCACGCCGATCAAATGGGCAAAATCCGCTTGCGAGAGGCTGGTTCGTTCGCGAATGCTTCGAATAGCCGAGGGGCCGACTACACGACGGCGCGAAGGCTGCTTTTCTCCACGCAGGATCGCTCCCCCTTCGCGGACGCTGTTCAGAAGTTCATCAAACATTTTCTTTTTCATCGCCGAATTCCTCTTTAGCCAGGCGAGCGAGTTGCGCGATTTGCTTCGGAGTGAGGTCCGCTGTCACGTTCTTACGATACACATAGAGCATCAGGATCAAGTCTCTTCGCACGGCCCAGTAGTAGATAACTCGCGCTCCTCCGCTCTTTCCCCGTGAACCAACGGCCATCCGAGTCTTCCGTATCCCGCCGCCGCCCTTGATGCGGGCGCCAAGTTGCGGATTCTCTGCCAGCCGGAACTGAAATTCTCGATACTCGTCATCGCTAAGCAAAGCGGTGATTTGTCTCGAAAACGTGGACGTTTCGACCAGTTCCACTCAATTTCGATTATCCGCCAGTGGCGGATAGCAGTCAAGGCGACGGATCAGCCTGGGCAGCTTCGCGAGGGCTGATCCACCCCCTTGAGGCGTTGGTCCGATTGACGAACAGATCCTGTGGGGTCGGGATTGCTTCCCTGGCACCACTCGGAAGTGCAGGTAGCGCAAGTCGGCGCTCTTTTTGCGCGTGCGGCGATGTTTTATTTGCGTGGCAGGCGGGCGGTGGGGCGAAATTTGCAAAACGAAGCCACGCGAATGATTTGGCGTAAGGTTCATGACGTTTAGACCCCGAACTGAGGCTAGCATGGGGGCGGCGGATGTGAGCAGGATCGACTGGGGAACGGCTTGAGGCAGTAGAGGAAGGTGAGGATCAAGGTTCGTGACAGTGTTGGATGCCAGAGGTGCGAGATGGCGACGTTACGGCCGGGTGCATCCCGAACTCCTCACAAGAGGACTTCAGGGCACTCTGTCGCCAAGCAGACTCAATGAAAGTCGCTCGAACTTCGAGACGGCGCATCCTCGAAAATGAATCCATGTGACGGCCAGCATCATAAACTTACGAAGGCGGTGGTGCCGCTTTCAAACTGGCCAGCACGGCCTTTGTCGCTTCCTCGCAATCCGTCAGGAAGATCGGCTGTTTTGCCGACGTTCGTAGGCAGGCGCCTTTGAATCTTTCGGGTATGCCGGGTCCAAACCAAACCCTCAAAAGGAACCCGCATGAGGAGAACACGATGGTTTCGCAGCTTTCCTGCGGCGAGCGAGTCGGGATGATCCAATTCCGCCGCGTCTCCTCGTCGGTACAAACAGTCATGATAATTGCAACATCTTTTGGGAAGGGTGTTTCCCCGAGCAGGAACGTTCGCAGCGCCTCCTGATGCACCCCCAAGTCGATGATCGTCGTCCATTGCCCGCCCGGCAGTTCCCAGCTCGCAATGGACGCCCGCCACGCGAGGCTCAGCGCGAAATAGGCGAATTTTTCGGCGTCAATGTCAACGTCGTTGGCCGAATATGCAAGGAGTCCGTCGGCATCGTGGAATGGGGTTTTCGCCGTGAGCCGATCCATCAGCGGAAACTTCTGGGGCTTGCGCGGGACGAGCTTTGGTGCGACAAGCCTCAGCACTTCCGATTCGCCGTTATTCGTGAATCGCTGCTCGCAATCGGAGCAGAGCAAATATTGCTTCACTTCGAATCGGTCCGTGTGCGTCGCCGCTTGGGTAGTGGACACGAGTTCCTTCGCGTTCTTTGGGTAGAGTGCGGCGGGCATGTAATGACTCTCCTGGAGGTCCCTGTATTGCAGGCAGAGCTTGCAGATTCCTTGCATTGCGGAGTTTAAGCGGTTGCTTGCTTTTCAGGTAACCTCATCGGGTGATGTACCGTAAGCCCATCAGGATCCGCGATAACCCATTCGGTGAATATCTTGCCGTCGGGTATCGGCCACTTCGCGATCCGTAAGAACGGAACCTTCGGGAAGAACTCAATAGGGAGCGGCTTCGCCGGTTCGGGATGCAGGATGCCGTGGACGATGCTTTTGTCGCCGTGGACGGCCACGAGGAGGATCGCCGATATGCTCTTACGTGCCGCCTCTATTGTCCTCCCGTCCTTGCCGGGTTTCATGAACACCGAATTGGCAAGGTCAACGTATCGGTTCGGATCGACAGTCTCGCTTTCGATCTCGTGTCGCCAGTGGTAGTCCGAAACCAAGATATTCAATGCAGCCCCGGAGTTGAAAACGGCACCGATGCCTTCGTGGCTTGACGCGATAGCCAGCAAACGCGGCATGTCGTATCCCGAGAGCTGCGTTGCCTTGTCCTTCGCCTTGGCGAAGACCGACCGCGTGAGCAGGTTAAATGCCCCGCCGCTATTATGGTCCGGCACTTCGTTAGGAATCGACGTGTTCCGCGACACGGCGTCGGGATCGAGCGATGTCGCTTCGACGATGAACATGTTTTCCGGCGTCGGCTCCCGAAGCGTGAGAATCGGCGAGCCGAAGTTCGCCGAGCAGACAAAATCGGCCCCGCCCGTGCCCAGAACCTCGTTGATCTTCGGGCGCACGCCGAAGCTTTTGAGCATCCAGAACACGATGGCCTCCGCAAGGGCAGCCTCGCGGTCCTGCGTCCGGCGCTGATTGAATGGCGCGAGATGGTTCGGATAGTTCGCTTTCAGATGCTCCGCATAGAGGTCCATCGCCTCATCAGTCGTTGCCCAGAGCCGCATCATAGACAGTCTAATAGCCCTCACTGTTTGCGCTTACCAACGCTCGTGAAACTGTATTGTTAAAGGCGATGATCACTGGTAAGAAGACCGGAAACATGTTATCACTGAGCATCAGCCCCTACAAAGGATCTCGTCCATAACATGGCGTTCTGGGAAGTTAGCCCTGCGAGGTCCGTACCACCCAACTTGGCGCAAAACGCCCTATTCGAAGACCGCCGTACTGCTAATCGGTCCGGACATAAGCCGTTCAGCGTCAAGCGGGCGGCTTGTGAAGCTTGGGCGAAACGAAGCCAGTTCGGGCGGGTGGAGTCAGGTGCATGAGATTGGGAATCGGCGTTGAGGCTAGCATGGCGGTGCGGGCCGCCGCGACGGATCGTCTTCGCTATGACCTCAGACCGCGATGACGGGGATTTCGCGGCCAGCAGCCCTGACGAGCCGTTCTATGTCCACTGGGTCGCTTGTGAGAATGATAGCTTTCCGCCGAAGGGCGGTCGCGATCAAAACGGCGTCAGCGACATCCGACGTTTTGGTCATGCCTAGCAGCCGGCCGGCTTCGTGCGCCTCGGTCTCGCCAAGGGGAACAACATCGCACCCAGTCAAGAAGCGCCGGAGTTGGGCTTGTTGTGGGGACCGGCTGACCTGGGCAACCACCGGCGTGGGAACCAATGGAAGAACGCCAAGTTCCAAACGGGCCTTGTTTTCCGCCTACGCCCGCCGCTCGTTTCTATCGGCGGCCACGAGAACGGCGGCGTCGTAGACGACGGATCTCATGCCGAACGCCGGACCGTTCGCGAGTTCGGAGCTGATCCCGCAGCGTGCGGGGGGCTTCATTCATCTCTTCTGTCGTGAAGCGTCCGTGCTGCTTTTACCCTAGCGCGACCGCGCCAAACCGGGCCGCCGCTGCAGTGCTTCGCGCGCCGCAGCGGTGATCCAGGCTGAGACACTCACGCCGTCGCGGGCGGCCGCCGCAAGGATCTTTCCGTGAATATCAGGGTCTATTGTGATCAGATCAGGCGATGGTACTGGCTCAGGGCTGTGGAACGGTGTGGTCGGGATTGTAGCCGCCGCCGGGATCCTGATCCTGCTCCGCGGGCGGATGAGGAGGCGGTGGGACAGGGGCCTTGGCAGGCTCGGGCGATGGTTTCGGCTTGGTCATCTCGTCGACCAGCGGCTGCAGAATGCCCGGCTCTTTCTCAACGGGCTGTGAGGGTTTGGTTGGGTCGGATTGCTTCATGAGGAATTCCTTTCTATGCGGATGATAGAGTGCGGCACGGCGCGACGCCCGCAGCCGAAACTGCAACTCAGTGCAGCATAGGGAAATAGAGCAGTGAGAATCCGGTTATCGCGCGCCGCTTAGAAGCTCAGGCCGATCAGCAACTCCGTCTGATTCAGATTCGACGGGTAGGTCACGAAGCCGAGGATGGTGGCGTCCTTGCCCCAGCGAGAATAACGAAGCTCGGGCGTGATGCGCACACGCAGAACTGTTACATCGACTCCGCCGCCGATCGCGAAGCCGGCATTCGACAAATACGAAGCCTTGTCGCCGGCCGCGCGAAAGATGGGTCCGGCTTCGACATACGGCTTGATGACCGGGGTGTGGAGGAAATGGTATTTGCCGAGGATCGGGAATTCCCAGGAGCTGATGTTGAACACCGAACGAGTGGGCGGCTGGGGGGCCAGCGTGAAGTCGGCGGTCAAGTCCAATGGCCGGTAGAGAGCGTCGGCTTCCACCGCGAATCCGAACGGAAGATTCAATTCCACAAACGGCCCGACCACGTAGTTCTTGGAGTCGGTGAAGGAGTGCGTGAGCGTGTCGACGCCCCGGGCGGTGTGGTCGGAAAAAGCATCGGACAAGGGTACGCCGCCCTTGATGCCGACGGAAAACAAATGTTGGCTGAAGGCGGGAGCAGAAATGAACAGGAGAAGCGGAGCAAGGGACTGAACTAGACGCATGCTCCTGGGACGCGCGGCGTGAAATCAATGTTACGCCGGAGTGCGGCCTACGCTTCGAGGATCACAATCGCGATGCCTTCTTGGGATGTGTGTGTGATGGACAAAGCGATATTGCGAACGCCTAAACCTTGCGCGATCTTCTCGGCCGCGCCGTGGAACGCGAGCGTCGGGCGGCCGGACGGCAAGTTGGTCACTTCGAAATCCTGCCAGCGGACGCCGCGTCTCCAGCCCGTCCCGATAGCCTTCATGGCGGCTTCCTTGGCGGCGAAGCGGGCCGCATAGCGCTCATAGCGGTTGGACTTTCTCTCGACATAGGCGATTTCGGCGCGTGTGTAGATGCGCTCGATGAAGCGGGCGCCGTGGCGCTCGATGGCGCCCTGAACCCGGTCGACTTCCGCGACATCGATGCCGAGTCCGACGATCACAACCCCGCGCCCGTGGACGTAAGAGTGAGCTGGCCGTGTTTCACGCCTTTGGTGCTGATCAGCGCGTCCGCGATCTTTTTCACCAGGCCGGCTTTGCCTTTCACCACCAGAATCTCCAGGCAATTGTCGTGATCCAGGTGCACGTGCAGCGTCGAGAGGATGTGGTGGAAGTGGGAGTGCTGCAAATCGGTGAGCTTTTCGTTGAGCATGCGGACGTGATGGTTGTAGACCAGCGTGACGGTGCCGACCACGTTGCTGTCGGGGCGTTCCCAGGTTTTCTGCACCAGCTCTTCGCGGATCAGGTCGCGAAAGGCTTGCGAGCGGTTAGTGTAGCCTCGGGAAGCGATCAGGCGATCGAATTTTTCGAGCAAGTCGGAATCGATGGCTACGCCGATGCGGCTGAGGTCGCTCATTTGTATGAGCGTAGCAGGACACGGCGCGGATCTCGGAATTTCTTTTGGCTGAACGCTTGACATAGAGTGCGCTCTAGCATGTACGATTTGGGAGTGGAGCCAAATGGAAGCGAAGCCGTCCGAGTCCCGATCAAACGACTTCGGATCGGCGAACTGGCCACCCGGACGGGGCGCAGCATCCATGCCATCCGCTGGTACGAATCGCAAGGCCTGATGCCTGGCGTTGTGCGGGATGCAGGCGGGCGGCGCGTTTACGACGAGTTGCACGTAGGCTGGCTCGAATTGCTGGATCGGCTGCGCCGCACCGGCATGTCGATCGCGTCGATTCGCGAGTACACGACGCTGGTCAAGCAAGGCAAGAGTACCTTGCGAAAGAGGCAAGAGCTTCTTTCAGCACACCGCATCCGGGTGAGGGAGGCGATCGCCGAGTGGACGACAGCGCTGAAGTTGATAGAAAGCAAGATCGAGTTCTACGAGGAGTGGATCGCGACTGGGCATCGGCCCGGCACGAGTGTTCGGGAGCGGCTGAACGGGGCGGCCAGGCTGGCTGGCAAGGCGCCGCGAAGCGTCGCTCGACGTTAGCCAACAACCATAGGAGATAGTCATCATGATCGCAGCCATGCAACAGGGATCGACTGCAGGTGAGAACAAGCAGCTCATGCAATTTGTATTTGCCGAGATGTCGAAGGGGAATTCCAAGCCGTTCTATGAGAGTCTCGCGGACGATGTTCGCTGGACGATAACCGGCTCGACCAAATGGTCGAAAACTTACGAGGGAAAGCAGTGCGTCGTGAATGACCTGCTGGGGCCGCTACGCGCTCTTTTCGCCGATCAGTACAAGGCGACGGCGACTCGATTTACCGCCGAAGAAGATCGAGTGGTGGTGGAAGGCCGAGGTTCGGTGATGACGAAGTCCGGCAGGGAGTACAACAATCACTACTGCTGGATTTACACTATTGCGAACGGCAAGGTCAAAGAGATCACCGAATATCTGGATACGGAACTCGTGAATACAGTCTTAGGATAGGACTGGACGGGTTCACGTGTCACAGAGGCCAGGCGCGAGTGCACTGAGCGGAGTTGTCACAGTTTTGGTGTCCGGCTTTCTTGCGCTCGCGGCGGCCGAAGTTACCCTACGCATGGAAGGCTGGGGCGTCGATGCCGCGCCCGAGCACGCGCATCTGCTGCGCTACGATTCCACCATCGGCTGGACCAAGGCGCCCAACGTCAGTGTGAACTATCGCTTTGCCGGCCACCGCATCCACGAGAGTTCCAATTCGTTTGGGGGGCGCGGGCGGGAGATCAAGACGGAAGGCGAATCCGGGCCGCGTGTGCTCTTCCTCGGCGATTCGTTTTGCGAAGGCTATCTGGTCGCACGACGACATGTTTTCTCGGCCGTGCTCGAGCAACTCGATCCTGATGTGCAGGCGATCAACCTGGGCGTGGCCGGCTACAGCACCGATCAGGAATATCTGCTGTATCAGCGCAACGGGCGCGCGGCTGAATCCTCAGCTCGTCGTGCTGCTGTTCTTCGACAACGACGTGTGGTTCAACTCGGTGACGCAGGAGTATCGCGCGAAGAAGCCGGTGTTTGAGTTGGCCGAGACCGGCTTGCGCCTGACGGGCGTGCCCGTTCCGCCTCCGGATCGCTCCATCGCGGCCGCGCCGTGCGCCGATTGTCCGTCCTCGATTCGGCTGCTGCAGCTCATCGAGCGCGCCAGACATCGCGTACAGGCCGCTCCGGCAGGGAGCGCTGCGACGTTGCCCGTGCCAAACGAATTCGAAGTATACCGTCGCGATGATACTGGAGGAAGCAGGAAAGCCTGGCAACTCACCGAAGCGTTGCTGCAGCGTCTCCAAGAGGCGACCGGTAATCGGCTGGTGGTCTTCTATGTTCCGAGCGTCGCGGCGGTGTATGACGACTCGTGGCGCGAGATTCGCCGCGTGTACGGCCTGGACGAAGGCTGGAACATTCATCTGGCCGAGAGCAGGCTGGCGGAGATGTGTCTTCGCTTGTCGATCCCGATGGTGTCGCCGACCTGGCAGTTCCGCGAGCAGGCGCGGCGCGGCAAGGTGCTGTACTTCTTGCAGGACGGGCATTGGAACAGCGGCGGGCACCGGCTGGTGGCCGAGATTCTGAGCAACTACATAAAGCGGCGAATGTCCAGCTCGCCCTGATGTCGGCGTGGCACGGTCTGAAGAATCGTGATACTTTGAAGCCGTCGGCCGTATGCACATTCCCGACAATTTCCTGTCAACGCCAGTGTGGGCCACGCTGGATGCCGTGAGCATTCCAGCCGTGGGCCTGATGATCCGTCGCGCCGGCCGCGAGTTGGAAGACACGCGCATTCCCCTGCTGGGGGTGATGGGCGCATTCGTATTCGCGGCCCAGATGATCAACTTCCCGGTCGGTCCCGGTACCAGCGGACACCTGGTGGGCGGCGCGCTGCTGGCCTGCGCGCTGGGCCCGGCGCCCGCGGTCCTGGTGATGACGACGATCATCGCGATCCAGGCGTTTGTATTTCAGGACGGCGGGATCCTCGCGCTCGGCGCGAACGTATTCAACATGGCGGTCGCGGGTGTCGTGGCCGGCTATTGGCCGTTCCAGATGTGGGGCGCGACGCGGCGGACGGCGGCGATCTTCGCGGGCGGCTTTCTGTCTGTCTTAGTCAGCGGATCGCTGGCGTTGGCCGAGTTGCTGATCTCGGGCGTCCCGATGCCGCGGCCCCTGGTCTTCACCTCGCTCGGGCTCTTCGCTGTGAACGCGCTGATTGAGGGCGCGATTACGATTTCCGTTTTTCAGGCGCTCGAAAAATTGAATCCGCGGTTTGTTCGAAAGCCGGGCGCCTCGGATGGCCGGGCGCTGGCGGCGTTGAGTGCGGCAGCGGTGCTGCTCGGCGTCGCCGGGTTCCTGCTGGCTTCTAGCGCACCCGACGGAATCCAGCGGCTGGGCCAACAGTTGGGACTCAGCGGCAAGCCGGCGTTTGCAACGCCGCTCGCAAACTACGATGCTGGTTACTTTCAATCCGGCTGGCTGCGACGAGCGACGGCGGGGCTGGCGGGACTAGTTTTGATCTACGGACTCTGCGCCGCGGGTGCGCGCATGATCGGCCGACGAAGGAGCGCCTGAGTTGCATCACGTTCTCGTCGATCAATGGAGCCAGGGAACCAGCCCGCTGCACGCGCGCGATCCCCGAGCGAAGGTATTGGTGCTCGTTATCTTCTTGGTTGTGCTCGCGACCACAGCGGGCGACGCCATCCCGACGCTGGTGATCGATGCGGCGCTGTTGGCTTCCGGCATCTTGATCGCAGGCCTTCCGCTGGGCCGAGTGCTGCTGCGTTCGCTTACGATTTTGCCGTTTTCCCTCACGTTCGGCGTGATCAGTTGGCTCTCGGGCGACCATCTGCGCGCCATCGCCCTGGTTGAGAAGAGCTATCTCTCGACCGTCGCGGTGCTGCTGGTCGTCGGCACAACGCCGCTGCCGCGATTGCTGCGCGGCCTGGAGGCGCTCGGGACGCCCCGGCTGCTGGTGCTGCTCGCGCAGTTTCTGTATCGTTATCTTTTCGTGATCTCCGAACAAGCCCAGCATCTGCGATTGGCGGCCGCCTGCCGGGAGGGCGACTCGCGGAAGCATCGTCGCGGAAAATTTCGCGCTGCCGCCGGAGCGCTGGCCGTTTTGTTTGCCCGTTCCTACTATCGCGCCGAGGGAATCCACCAGGCCATGCTGGCGCGTGCCTTCGCTGGGCGCTTCGCGTCGCTCGACCCGCTGCGATTTCGAGCCGTTGACGGTTTGTTCACCGCCGCAATCGCCGCACTCCTGATCCTGGTGCGTGTCCAATGACGCCGCTCATCGAAGTCCGCAATCTTCGCTTCCAGTACGACGACGGCACGCAAGCATTGGACGGCGTCGATTTCACGCTGCGTGCCGGCGAAACGGTCGCGCTGTTCGGCGCGAATGGGTCAGGCAAAACCACGTTCGTTCTGCAGCTCAACGGGATTCTGCGCGGCGAAGGCAGCGTCACAGTGTGCGGCCTGCCGGTGACAAAGGAGAACCTCGCGGCGGTTCGATCGAAAATTGGGATGGTGTTTCAGGACTCCGACGAGCAGCTCTTCATGCCCACCGTACTCGAAGACGTGGCCTTTGGACCACTCAACCAAGGCTTCACGCCCGAGCAGGCCATTGCCAAGGCGACTGCGGCGCTGAAGCAGGGCGGCCTCGATCACGCTCTCAACAAAGCGCCCTATCATTTGAGCGCGGGCGAAAAGAGAAAGGTCGCGCTGGCGGGCGTGCTGGCGATGGATCCCGAAATCCTGGTGCTGGATGAACCGACGACGTACCTGGATCCACCGGCGCAGCGCAACTTAGTCGACTTACTACGCGAACTTCCGCAGGCGAAGCTGGTTGTTACTCATGACACTCGATTCGCCGCGGCGCTGGCAAGCCGCGCGGTGTTCTTCGAGCACGGCAAGATAGCGGCCGACGGCCCGATCGAGGAAATTGTCCAACGTTTCGACTGGACTTACTCGCCTTTGGCTGACTCCGATTTGCGGTACTTAGCCCAACGGCGCCGCTGAGCAGCGGCGATCTTTCGGCGCGCCTCGGCGCTCAACTTGC
Organism: Terriglobia bacterium; assembly: GCA_963792065.1. Classification (GTDB taxonomy): domain Bacteria; phylum Acidobacteriota; class Terriglobia; order Bryobacterales; family Bryobacteraceae; genus Palsa-89. Next base: position 911,526 of record CAWBUU010000001.1, on the reverse strand, counting down.
GTGGCCCCCGTTTCGGGGCGGACTTACCGGGAGGTCGTCCACGGCGGCCCTTTCCTAACAGAGCGCGCACTTCGCGGATTTGTCCCTCAATTCGCTGCTTTTGCAGCTCCAGGCCTTCCAGGGCCGCTGTTAATAGCGAATCATTTTGCACGGGTTTTCTAGGGCGTGGCATTTCAGCTCCTCCTCGATCATACCCGAGTACAGTTTCCGTTCATAGGTTACACCTTTGCTGCGGGCTCCGCTCGACGCATCGAATCGACAATGAAAGTTACTGGGCCGTCATTTACAAGGTGAACGTCCATCTCAGCCTGGAACACTCCGGTTTCGACGATCGAGTTACTCGATCGCAAGCGCTCGACGAAATATTCATAGAGCACGCGGGCCAGCTCGGGCGGCGCGGCTTGGTCGAAACTCGGCCGCCGGCCTTTCGCGCAGCTTCCGTACAGAGTAAATTGCGACACTACCAACAATCCGCCGCCGGTATCCAACACCGAGCGATTCATCCGTCCTTCGTCGTCAGGAAAAATGCGCAGGTGAATGATCTTGTCGGCGAGATAGTCCGCGTCTTCCCTCGTGTCAGAGTGAGTAACTCCGAGGAAAATGAGTAAGCCCGGACCAATCTTGCCAACCGTCGTCGCTCCGGCGACGTCGACACGAGCCTGCTTCACGCGCTGGAGGACGACTCTCATCTTCAACTCGGCTGCGGTTACTTAAGGTTATACACTCAATGATACGCCGGCCGCGAACACCGATCTAGGTAACTCCGGACTTCGTACTAAGTGAATCTCCTCATCCCTAATAGATGCCAGCCAGCCGGATAATTGAGCTAGTGATTCTCAAAGGCATCTTCAAACGCAGACGCATCCACGGCAGCATGCCGGGTGGCTTCTTCAGTTTCGAGGAAGAAGCAACTTCCACCCGGCTCTATGGATTCGGGCACGGCGAGCACCTGCAGTTGCGGGACGAATACGGCAACGTCTGGCGCGGCTCGGCGGAGAAGGTAAACGGAGAATCGGTTCGGTACACTTTCCGCGATCCCAACGGCAACACCATTACCGGCGTTACGGACGGCTTCGGGATCGTTCTGCGCGACCGGCGCGGTAAGACCTGGCGCGGATTCATCGACTAAGCGCACCGAAGCGTAAGGCGCCGGCTATGGCCGGTTCATGTATTTTTCGTACAGCCGCTTTTGCTTGTTGTCTAAGTCGACGTTCTTGCCTTTGATAAAGAGCTGCTTCACCTGAGTCTTGGCTTCCAGCGGATCGCCATCGGTGATCATCAGGTCAGCCCACTTGCCTTCCTCGATGGATCCCATGCGGTCGCTGACACCCCAGATTTGAGCGGCGTTCAGCGTGATGGCCTTGAGAGCCTCGTCGTGCGGCAGGCCGAAGGCGACGGCGGTGGCGGCCTGATACGGCAGGTTGCGCGAAAATTCGTTGTCGAAGCTGCCGAAGGCGAACTTCACTCCGCTCTTGAAGAACTGATCGGGGAGCGTGTACGCGGCGTCGTAGGGGTCGTCGTCGCGCAGCGGCAGCGCCAGCGTGGGGCCGAGGATCGCCGGAATGTTGCGGGCTTTCAGTTCAGGACCCATCTTGCCAAGCTCCCGCGGATTGGCGATGATGACGCGCACTTTCTGCTGGTCGGCAAACTGCACGGCATCGCGAATGGCGCGTTCGCGCGACGCCAGCATCACCACGGGCTCCTTGCCTTCCAGCACCGGCAGCATCGCTTCGAACTTCAGATCAGGGCGGAAACCCTTTTCGTTGGCGGCTTTCGCTTTTTGATAGCGGCGCGCCTGTTCGAAGAAGTCGCGCAGCTCGCGCAGTTCATTCTCATAGGTTTTTTTGGCTTCGGTGAACGATCCGCGGCCGACGAGCTCGGGCGGCAAACCGCCACCCCGCCCACCCAGCGACAGGATCGTCGGGATGCGCATCGCCATGCCGGCCGACTTCAGGATGTTCATCTCCTCCCAGGTCCAGCCGTCCAGATGCACCAGCGCAGCTTGACCGGCGATGATGCTGGGGGCGGGTCCGCGCCGGCCACCACCTCCGCTGGCCGCCATCGGTAGCGAGATGACGCTGGTGATACCATTCGCGCGCGTCACCGGGATGTGTTCGCTGGACGGATTGATTGCGATCTCGGCGCGAAGCTGCGGATCGAATTTTCCGAGCTCGCCAATGTCGACGCTCTCTCGGGTCGAACCGATCTCCGACAGCCCCATTTGCGTGCCCGAGTCGATCATGCCGGGATAGACATGCAGGCCCTTGCCCTCGATGACGCGCATGCCCTTGGGCGGCGTGAAAGTGCGGCCGACGCCGGCGATCTTGCCGTCGCGCACCAGAACGAAGCCGTTCTCGATGGGTGCGCTCGCAACCGGGTGCACCGTTGCGCCTCGAATCAGGAAGGTGTCGTCTTCAGCAGCGAACAACGCACCCGCGAGTAAGAATGCCAGAGCCAGGCGCTTCATGCTGCCGGCCTCCTGGCCGAGCCGGGCGATGGCCGTCGCTGTTTTTGTTCCTTCTCTTTGTCGAGCAGCTTTTTCTTTTCGGCCTCGTGCGCGGCGCGCTCGGCCAAGTCCTGGTTGCGATCGAAATACAGCTCGCCGTCGATGTAGACCTTCTCGACTTTGGCGAAGTTAGACAGCGGGTGCTTGTCGAAAATGGCGAGATCGGCGTCCTTGCCAACCTCGATGGACCCGACGCGGTTGTCGATGGCTAGCTGCTTGGCTGGATTGATGGTGATGAGCGACAGGGCTTCGGTTTCCGACAGCCCGCCGTACTTCATGGTCTTAGCGGCCTCGTCGTTCAGGTGCCGCATCAGCTCGTCGGAATCGCTGTTGAGCGATACGACGATTCCTTTGCGCAGCATGATGGCGGCGTTGTAGGGAATCGCGTCGAAGGCTTCGAGTTTGTAGGCCCACCAGTCGCTGAACGTCGAAGCGCCGGCGCCGTGAGCCGCGATCTCCTTGGCCACCTTGTAGCCTTCCAGCACGTGCTGCAGCGTGCGAATCTTAAAGCCGAACTCGTCGGCCACACGCAGCAGCATCAGGATCTCGTCGGCCCGGTAGCAGTGCGCGTGCACGAAGCGCTTGCCTTCCAGCACCTCCACCAGCGGTTCCAGTTTCAGATCGCGGCGTGGTGCGATGGCCGGTTCGCCTCGCGCCACCTTCTCGTTGTAGTCCTTCCAGGATTGCTGATACGCCTTGGCCTCCGTGAACGCCTGGCGAATCACATCCTCGACCCCCATCCGCGTCGCCGGGTAGCGCGCGTTCACGTTGCCGGCGCCGATCCGCTGTCCGGTGGGATTGCCGGCGCGCTTGGGATTCTCGCCCAACGCGAACTTGATGCCCGGCATGGCGCCTTCGAAGATCATGTCGTGCGCGTCCTTGCCCCAGCGCAGCTTGATCACCGTGCATTTCCCGCCGATCGAGTTGGCGCTGCCATGCAGAATGTTGGCGGTCGTCACGCCGCCGGCCAGCGCGCGATAGATGGCGATGTCCTCCGGATTGAGCACGTCCTCGATGCCGACCATGGCGGACACCGAGACGCTGCCTTCGTTGATGCTGTCGGCGGCGATGTGCGAATGGCAATCGATGATGCCGGGCATTACGAATTTTCCGCTGGCGTCGACGATCTGGGCGTCCGTCGGGATCAGTACGTTCTCGCCGACTTCGGCAATCTTGCCGTTCCGAATCACGATCGAGCCAGTCAGCGTCCCCCGCGTAACCGTCAGGATGGTCGCATTTTGAATGACGATGGGCGGCGCCGCCAGCATAGACGCCGTGAACAGGCATGAGACCAGAAAAGGTTTCATTGATTTTCTCCCTGCGGTTCTGGAGTGGATGCCTCAGCCGGCGGCCTTCCGTTGGCCGGCGCAGGTTCTTCCACAGGCTCGAACTTGGCGCCGTCGATGAACACGTACTTTACTTCCGATCCTTCTTGGAACAGGTCGCCTTTGGTGACAACGAGGTTCGCGATTTTTCCGGGATCGACGCTGCCCAGCCGATCGGCTACGCCGTAGATTTCCGCCGGCGACAGAGTCATGGCTCGCAGCGCATCCTCATGCGATAGTCCCGCGTCGAAAGCGCGCTTCAGGGCGCGCAGCAGATCGGCACGGCGCTCGATGCCGCCCGAATAGAACGCGAACTTCACGTCATTTTGCTCCAGAATGGCCGGCGTGGACGGCGCGTAGTCGCGAACGCGAAGCACCTGCAGCTCGTCGGGCTCTTCCGGATCCGTATCGCGACCCTTTTCCGGCCAGCTCAGATTGACCAGCACGGACGCTCCGGCTTTTTTCAAGAGGTCGGCCGAGCGATAGCCCTGCGGAAGCCCGTACAGCACTGCTTGCAGATGCAGTTCAGCGGCGAAGCGTAGCATGCGATCCACGTCGATGCGTCGCGTGGCGGGCAGCAGCACGCGCGGAGAATCCAGCACGCCTTCGAGCGCGCGGTCGTAGTCGGGCCGCTGGTTCCCGCGCGGATGCGACGCGTAAAACTGATTCGCGATGCGATAGTGCTCGGCGTCGAGATAAACCTGGCGCACGTAGGCGATCGAACCCATGATGGAATTCGGAAAACCGCCGCCGAATCCGCCGCTGGTAGAAAGCGCGACGTACTGCCCGGCGTTGCCCGAGACGATCATCTGGCCCGAGGTCTCTCCTGCCAAGTCGACAATCGCACCCTGCCCGGCAAAAATGCCGCGCGTCGGAAACGTGACCGCGGTTGTGAATCCCGCCGCCCGCGCCGAGTTCAATCGTCGATCCGTCGGACTCACCAAGTCGGCCGCACGCAGCCAGCTTGTGGTCATCGGCCGATCCTCGGGTCCGCGCGCCGGAGGACTCGCGGGCGCTGCCGGAGCCGCCGGAGTTGCCTGCGCGGGCGCGATGCTCCCAGGAGTTGTTGCGTTGCGTTGCGGTGTGGCGGGCCGCGGGATCCCCAGAGTGCTCAGCCCGTCGATGAGGCCGGGATAAACGGTGAGGCCGTCCCCTTCGATGACCCACGCGTCCGCCGGAATTGCGACATCCGCGCCCACGGATTCAATCAGTCCGTTGCGCACGACCACGGTGCCGCGCGGAATCACGGGTCCCGAAACCGGCATCACGCGCGCGTTGTGAATCGCAATGGCGCTCGATTGCTGAGCGAACAATCCGCCGCCGGCGACCAGCAGGAATACAAACAGTCGTTTCATGGGCAATCGCTTATGATAGAAGTTCTTTTCACGATTGTAGACGGAATGAAGCCGAAAAAACGAATCGCCTACCGGGACGCCGGCGTCAACATCGACGAAGCGGACCGCGCCGTCGCTTTCATCCGCAAGCACGCCCGCTCCACTTTCACGCGCGGCGTGCTCACCGACATCGGTAGTTTCGGGGGCGGTTATCTGCTCTCGGGATGGAAGAAGCCGGTGTTGGTCAGTTCCGCCGATGGCGTGGGCACCAAATTAAAGATCGCGTTTCTCACCGGGCGGCACGACACCATCGGCGAGGACCTGGTGAACCACTGCGTGAACGACATCGCGGTCCAGGGTGCGGCGCCGCTATTTTTCTTGGACTATTTCGCCGTCGGAAAGCTGGACGCGGACGTCGCGGCGCAGGTGATCGCGGGCGTCGCGCGCGGCTGCCGCTCGAACGGCTGCGCGTTGATCGGCGGAGAGACCGCGGAGATGCCCGGGCTGTATCAGGCGGGCGAGTACGATCTGGCCGGATTCATCGTCGGCGCGGTGGAGCGAAAGCAGATGCTGACCGGCAGCCGCGATCCGGCGCGGCGATGTCTTGCTCGGCCTCGCCTCCAACGGTCTCCACACCAATGGTTATTCGCTGGCGCGCAAGCTGCTGTTCGATGTGGCGCGCCTGCCGCTCGACGACGCGCTCGCTGATGAGCTGCTCAAAGTGCATCGCAGCTACTTGAAGCCGATGCGCGCGCTGATCGCAGGCCGGCGTCTTGAAGGGCGCTGCGCACATCACTGGCGGCGGCATCACCGACAACACGCCGCGCATTCTGCCGGACGGACTCGCGGCGCGTGTGGATCTTGACTCCTGGACTATCCCGCCGATTTTTGAAAAGCTGCGCGCGATCGGCAATCTCGATCCGGCCGACTACCGCCGCACGTTCAACCTCGGCATCGGCATGATCCTGGTCGTCGCGAAACGAAATGTTGCGAAAGCGCGCTCGATTTTGCGCCGCGCCGGTGAAGGGTGCTTCGAGATCGGCGAAGTGGTCGACTCGCGCGGCGGACCGCGAGTCATTTACACGGGTGCTGAGGTGCCGCCGTTGAAACGCCTCGGCATCCTGCTCTCCGGACGCGGGTCGAATTTTGAAGCGATCGCGAACAACGTCGCCGCCGGACGACTCGACGCGGAAATCGCGGCCGTCATTTCGAATCGCCCCGAGGCGCGCGGCCTCGAGATCGCGCGAGAACGCGGCCTGCCCGCCGTTCTGATGCCGTCGAAAGGCATCGCCCGCGAAGAATACGACCGCAGCGTGGTCGCCGAGCTCGAACGGCGCAAAGTCGACCTGGTCTGCCTGGCCGGCTTCATGCGTCTTCTGAGCGCCGAATTCTGCCGCGCGTTTCCCATGCGCATCCTCAACATTCACCCGTCGCTGCTGCCCGCATTTCCCGGTCTCGATGCGCAGAAGCAGGCGCTCGATCACGGCGTCAAGATCACCGGCTGCACGGTGCACTTCGTCGACGAGCTGCTGGACGCCGGCCCGATCGTTCTGCAGGCCGCCGTTCCGGTGCTCGACGGCGACACCGTCGAAACGCTCTCGGCGCGGATTCTCGCCGAAGAGCACCGCATTTACAGCGAGGCCATCCGGATCGTGCTGTCGGGCCGCTGGCGGATCGAAGGCCGCCGCGTCGTCGTAACGTAGCAGCGCAAAAAACTGTGTGTTCGCCGAATCCTTTTCCCGGATCAAGGAAACTAGATCCAGGAATGACCGACCGGGACTTTCGCGACGCGTTCCACCCAACAAGGACGTGCTGCACCGTTTCGTCTACCGGATGACCGGGTCGGCTTCTGTCGCGGAAGACGTCGCTCAAGAATGCTTCCTGGCGTTGTTACACAGGCCGGAGAGATACGACTCGGATCGCGGTACGCTGCGAGCCTTTCTGCTTGGAATCGCACGCAAGCTGGTCTTGAAACGCTGGCGCGACGAACGTCCGCACGAACCGCTGGATGAAGAGTCGTGGGTATCGGAGGCCGTCGACCTCGTAGGCAACGAGCGGTCTCAAATGGTGGCGAATGCCGTTCAGATGCTCCCGCCGCTGCAGCGGGAAGCGCTCATTCTCGCCGAATACGAAGAGATGTCCTTGGATGAGATCGCGCGGGCAACTGAGTCGAATCTTGCGGCCGTAAAATCGCGGCTTCATCGCGCGCGCGAAAATCTTCGCCGAACACTCGCGCCCCTACTCGGAACGAAAGGCAAAGCTTATGGAACTCAACGATGATCCTGAACTGCGCACGTTGCTCAGGGAATGGCACGCGCCCGACGCACCAGAGTCGCTCGATCGGTGCGTTTTGGGACTCCAAACACCCTGGTGGCGATTCCTGCTGACCGGATCGATTCGTGTGCCGGTGCCAATGATCGCGGCCACGGTCGCAACGTTGATCGCGCTTACGGCGTTCCTGGTTCTCGAGAAACCCCCGAGCGCCGCCGAACCAACCACGGTAAATCTTCAGGACTTTCGACCAGTGGAGAAAGTGAACGTTCGGATTCTAAGGAGCGGATATGCGATTCCATAAATTGTTCTTCGCTTTTCTTGCGGCGACGACCATGAACGTCGCTTCCGATCTGACTGCGACCAGCCCCGCTTGGAAGGGCGCCGAAGTTCATTTCGATGCCCGCCTGGAACCCGCCTCCGCGGGCTCCAGCACCCTGCCGGGCGGCGTGGTGGTGGAAGACCAGCGCGTGCACCGCGTCATGACCGATCGAAGCCAAAAGAAATATTTCGGCTACGATCTGTTGGTTGAACCGCGCAACGAGCCGGGCACATACTCGGTCCGCATCGCGCCCCTGAGCCTGACGAGCCAAGCCCTGGAACCGCTCCGCCTCGCGGAGGCGTCATGGGAGAAGCTTTCACTGCCCGCTTATCCGCTGATACCCGCCGTGCATCTAGGAGAAAGCCTGGCGATCGATCTCTTGGTGAATCCGAGCACCGGGCAGAAGGTGATCGACTACATCTCGCTCCGCCCCGCAGCCGTCGAGCGCGCGCACGACACTATTCCAGCGCGCGACATCTCGCTCGCTGACATCAACCTTGATCTCGACGAACCACACGTCCTGGTGAATGGGACATCGGCCGCAGAGGGTCGTCGCGCTATTTCGGGAGCAGCCGTGTGGCTCTATTTCAGCCGGCCACGGCCAGCTTTGTCATCTCCCTGCTTCCGCATGCCGAACTCGGATTCCGTAAAGCCGGAGAAGTCGACGGCCAGACGCTCATCTTCGAAGACGGTTCGACAAATTACCGCATTGAGTGCGGCCGCCGTATCGCTCCGGCATCCGGACGATTCAACATCTACGCGCTTCCGGACACCGGCTGGCGCCCGCGAGGAACCGACGCTAACGAATCGTTTCTCCTCGGCGCAGCCGATCGGGCTGAGCTGCTGGTACGCAACTGATCGTCACACTTTCGGCGTGAACTGCGCCAGCTCGTAGATCCCAAGCCTTTTCTCGATCGCCGCAACAGCCTCCACGTTCTTCTCGAAGCCCTCACCGCCGAAAAGCTGGTTCTCCTTCTTCTCGAAGTCCTCACCCAATGCGTCGTACTCATGCTCGGACACCAGTTGGCGAAACGCCGGAAACAGCACGGTGTCCTCCCGAGCTTCGTGCGGCTCGTACATGCGGATGAACAACTCGAGCGACTCGCGGAGCAGTGCGCGCTGCCCTGAATCCTTGAGCGCGGCCGCCGTCGCGAAGTGCAACGTCCGATCCGTCAAGATCCGTCCCTTCTTGTGCTGCGTCTCGAGCACGTCCACCAATTCCACCAGCTTCCCGGCTTTGCGGAAGCGTGGAAACAAATAGTCCTGCTCCAGCTTCTCGTGATAATCTTCGACGAAATTCCGAATCAACTTCGCGGAGCTGGAGAGTACGTCCGGCGGCAAGTCCTGCCTCGCATCGATACGCCGGATCGACTCGCGATAGATCAACAGTACGCGCTTCAGCACGCCATGCTCGCGCATCAGATCTTCGGCCGGCGACACATCCTCTTCCTTGGCCGCCGGCGCAGCCACAGCAGGCACACCCAAAACGGCGGCCGTGGCAGCCGACCGCAAGAACCGGCGCCGCCCAGTCAACGAATCATGACTCATGTCGGGCTCCTTTAATGGTGAGACTCTCCAGCCGCACGGGACGTTACCACCCGCGTGCTGTAATGGTTGAGTAGACTTGTCTACCTCCCCCAACTTTCTCGTTCGAGCCGCGCGCGCCACGCGTTCAACGTGCGCTACCTAATGCAGACCGAGGTGCACGTTTACGCGTTCTCCGTGTCGGCGGGCCTGCTGCTGTCATTCTTCCCGTTCATGACTTTGATTCTCTCCTTGTGCCGCTACGTTTTCAAGTGGAAAGCTGCCGTGAACGCGATCTACTTCGCGCTGAACGACTATTTTCCCGACGCCTTCGGCCAGTTCCTGCGCCGCAATCTGGAAGCCACCGTGGAATCGCGCGGCCCCGTGCAGATCATTTCGCTGGTCCTGCTCCTGTTCACGGCCAACGCAATCTTCGAACCGTTGGAAGTCGCGCTCAATCGCGTCTGGAAGTGTCCCGGCGAACCGCAGCTACTTCAAGAATCAGTTAGTGAGCCTGGGACTGATCTTTGCGTGCGGCGCCCTGATGCTGCTGTCGATCATCCTGACCGCGCTGAACAACGACTTCCTGCAAGCCACCTGGCGCAAGCCGTTCGCCCAGATGGCCGGGATCACGTCGGTCCTCTTCTTTAAGCTGGCCGCGATTCCCCTGTCGATGCTGATGCTGTTTCTGATCTACTGGCTGCTGCCGAACTGCAAAGTGCGTGCCGCGCAAATCATTCCGGCCGCGATCCTGGTCGGGTTTCCTGCTCGAAGTTCTGAAGTACATCAACCTTCTGACCTGGCCCTATCTGCGCATGAAGCTGGCGCTCGAGTACGGTCCGTTCGTTTATTCGATCACGATTATTCTCTGGGGCTTTCTAGCGGCAATGGTAGTCCTGGCGGGCGCGGAGTGGGCGGCGCGCCGGTCCAGAATCCGAATCGAAGAGCCTACCGGGTACCGCGCCTTAATCCGCAACCAAGCTCTTAGGTTGGCAACCGAGGAATTCAACCTAGGCAAAAAAGGACCAAGTTCCTATTGAAGCCTGTGCCCGAACGCTTCAAAATCAGACTGCACCATGTCTACTTCACCGCTCGTGAACCTCGACTCGGCTCTCCGAGGAGGTTCCGATGTCGAACTCGGCATGATGCCGGACCTAGCGCTCGAGCCTCAACTGCAGCCTGCGATACAACTCGTGGCCTTGTCTAACGCGGACCCGTCCAGTGAGATGGACACCATCGTCCCGCCCGTGCCGGAAACCCTGGACGAAACGGGCCTGCCCGGTTCGATGCTCGAACATCTCATTCTGAAACTGCTCTATTCGCGCGGCGAAATGCTGGGCCGCGATCTGTCCAAGGCGCTGGGTCTGAAGTTCAGCGTGGTGGAGGAATTCATCGAATTTCTCAAGCGCCAGCACCTCATTCAAGCCAAAAGTTCGCTGGGTATGGGAAACAGCACCACGCTGTTCGCCCTGACCGAAGCCGGACGCAGTCAGGCGCGCGACTGCCTGGAGAACAATCAGTACAGCGGACCGGCGCCGGTGCCGTTGTATCAATACACGCTACATCGTTCGGCGGCAGCGGCGCAAGGACGGTTGGCTGACGCAGGAAGCGCTGGCGCACGCCTACCGCAAGATGATCATGACGCCGCGGGTGCTGTCACAAATCGGGCCGGCGGTCAGTTCCGGCAACTCGTTCTTGATTTACGGCCAGCCCGGCAATGGCAAGACCTTCCTGGCCGAAGCGCTTGGGCGGCCTGGACGACTCGTCCATCTACGTTCCCTACGCGATCGAGTGCCAGGGTGCGGTGATCCAGGTGTTCGACCCGGTCTACCATCAGCCCATTGAGGATCCGCCGAGCAGTCCGTGTTCGCTGTCGACGAGAACTACGACCGCCGCTGGGTGAAATGCCGGCGGCCGTTCATCGTCACCGGCGGCGAACTGACGCTGGACATGCTCGACCTCAAGTACAACAGCACGTCCAAAATCTATGACGCGCCCTACCAGCTAAAGGCCAACAACGGCATTTACCTGATCGACGACTTCGGGCGCCAGCTTTGTTCGCCGGCCGAAGTGCTGAATCGCTGGATCGTGCCCATGGAGCGCCGCGTCGACTATCTGCGCTTCCAGAGCGGCGGCAAGATGACGGTGCCGTTCGAAGCGTTCCTGGTCTTCTCCACCAACCTGAAGCCCGAACAATTGGGAGACGAAGCGTTTCTGCGCCGCATTCAGTACAAGATGCTGCTGCGCAGCCCCGAAGAGCACGAGTTCGGCGACATTTTTCAGACAATTCTGCGCGGCCCGGAATCTTCGGTGCGACGACGGGATGATGGCGCGCTTCATCGAAAAGCACTACCGGCAGAGCGGCAAGCCTTTCCGCCGCTGCCATCCCCGCGATGTTCTCTCGCACGCCATCGACCTGATGCATTTCGAAAAGCTTCCGTTCGAGCTGAACGACGAACTGCTGGATCGCGCGTTCGAAAGCTGCTTCCTTGAAGACGAGCGGCGACTAGCAGACCGCCGTTCAACTGGCGTGCGCTCCAGCGTTCGCAAGAACTCCAGATCCACGTTGCCCCCCGAGACAATCACGCCGATGCGCTTCAGCCCCGCCGGCAGCTTGCGGTGAAACACTGCCGCGATCGATGCCGCGCCGCTCGGCTCCACCAGCATCTTCATGCGCGTGATCACGAACCTCATCGCGTCGCGAATCTCGGCGTCGCTCACCAGCACGACCTCTTCGACGTGCTTCTGGATGATCGGAAACGTGATGGCTCCGGGTTTGGTGGCGCGCAATCCGTCGGCGATGGTCGCGGGCATCGGAATCTCCACGCGCGAGCCGGCGCGCAGCGACAGATACGTGTCGTTGCCGTCCTCCGGCTCGACGCCGAAGATCCGGATGTCCGGGCGCAGCGCCTTGGCGGCGATCGAGCAGCCGGAAATCAGCCCGCCGCCGCCAATGGGAACCACGAGCGCGTCGAGATCCGCGGCCTGTTCCAGAAATTCGAGCGCGGCAGTACCCTGCCCGGCGATGGTCCAGGGATGATCGTAGGGAGGAACCAGCGTCGCGCCGGTCTCTTCTGAAATCTGCCGCCCGATAGCCTCGCGATTCCCGGTCATGCGATCGTACGTGACGACGCGCGCGCCGTATCCGCGCGTCGCCTCCAGCTTCGACTTGGGCGCGTCGGCCGGCATCACGATCGTGGCCGGAATTCCCACCGAAGCCGCCGCCAGCGCCACCGCCTGCGCATGATTGCCGGACGAATAGCTCACCACGCCGCGCGCCAGTTGTTCCTTCGGAATCGAATAGACGAAATTCGACGCGCCGCGAATCTTGAACGCGCCGCACGCGCTGGAAATTTTCGCACTTGAAGAAAACGCTCGCGCCCGCCTGCGCGTCGAAGAGCCGCGAAGTGAAGACCGGAGTGCGATGCGCGATGCCGCGGATGCGCGCCGCCGCCGCCTGAATATCCGAAAGCGTGATGTCAGCTGCTCATCAATACCCGGCCTGCTTGTCCACGATGTTCTCCAGCGGCTGGCCGTTGCGGAAGCGCTCGAAGTTTTCGATGAATCGATTCATCGCGAGATCCCGCCAGCCTGCGATATGGTCGGCTGAATGCGGCGACAGCAGCACGTTCGGCATGCGGTAGAACGGATGGCCCGGCGGCAGCGGCTCGACATCGAAGACGTCCAGCGCGGCGCCCTTGATCCGCTGCTGTTCCAACGCGGCAATCAACGCCGACTCGTCGATCACCGGCCCGCGCCCAACGTTGATGATCACCGCAGCCGGCTTCATGGCGGCCAGCTCGGCTTCGCCGATCATGCCTCGCGTCTCCGGCGTCAGCGGAGCCGCCACCAGCACGTAGTCGCACTCGGCCAACATCTCGCGAAGCTCGCCCGGCGCGTACATCCGGTCGACATCCGGATCGGGCGAAGCCGACGTGTGCCGCCGGACCGCATGGACCTGCATACCCAACGCGCGCGCCAGCCGTGCGGACGCGCGTCCGATCTCTCCCAAGCCTACGATCCCCAAGACCTGTCCGCGAACACTGGCAACCTCGAACTGCTCCCACCGACTCGCTTCCTGATTGCGAACCAGCCGGCGCAGATCCTTGGCGAAGAAGAAAATCGACGCCATCGCGAACTCGGCCAGTCCATCCTTGAAAACGCCGCGGCCGTTGGTAAGCGGCACGGGACTCGCGATCAGTTCGGGAAACAAGACCTTCTCGACGCCAGCCCATAGAACGTGCACCCATCGGACTTGCTGCGCCAGCGGAAATACGCGACGCGCAGCAGATCCGCCTTCAACCCAGCATTCAGAATCACGTCGGCGTCCGGCGCGTGCGCTTTGAGAAACTCCGGATCGTTGCCCGCCTGAATGTTGACCGGCTCCGGCAAGCCGCTCGAGCGCCGCAGATGCGGCGCCGACGGATTCGCAATCACCAGCAGCGTGATGGGGTCCATGAAAGAAGGAAGATAACACGGTTGGACGCGAACGCCGTCCCGGTATACCATCGTGACGTGGCCGCACAGCAACAGTTGCGCGATCTTCCAGCCGTGGATCAGGTGCTCGCCGCGCTGGCGCACCTGGAAAAGCGGTTCCCGCGCAAGCTGATCGTGGACGAAGTGCGCCGTGTGCTGGACTCGATGCGCGATGAGATCCGCGCAGGCGGTCACGCCGAACTCCGCTTCAGTGGAAGCGCGCGTCGAACGCAACCTGGCGCGGCTGGAAGCGCCGTCGCTTGCAGCGCGTGATCAATGCGACGGGCGTCGTGCTGCATACCAATCTTGGCCGCGCGCCGCTGCCCCGCTTCGATCCGCTGTTTGGTTACTCGAATCTCGAGTACGATCTGGCGCGGGGCGCACGCGGCAAGCGCGACGTGCACGTCATCGGATCTCCTGGAACGGCTGGCCGGCGCGCCGGGCATCGCGGTCAACAACAACGCCGCCGCCATCTATCTGGCTCTGAACGAACTGGCAGCCGGACTACGAAGTTGTCGTCTCGCGCGGCGAACTGATCGAAATCGGCGACGGCTTCCGCATCCCTGAGATCATGCAGCGCTCCGGCGCCATCCTGCGCGAGGTCGGGACCACCAACCGCACCCGCATTGAAGACTATCGCGATGCCATCACCGATCGGACACGCCTGCTGCTGCGCGTGCATCCCAGCAATTTTCGCATCGAGGGTTTCACCGCCCGGCCTGAACTACGCGAACTGGTGGCGCTCAGCAAAGAGCGCGGCATTCCGGTGTACGAAGATCTGGGCAGCGGCTGCGTGGTCGACCTGCGCGCGTTCGGCGTCGAAGAGCCGCTCGTGGCCGACAGCATCCGCGCAGGAGTCAACCTGGTTTCGTTCAGCGGCGACAAGCTGCTCGGCGGCCCGCAGGCCGGAATCCTCGCAGGCGAGCGCGGCCTGATTGCACGTCTGCGACGCAATCCGATGTTTCGCGCGCTAAGGCTCGACAAGCTGATCTATCAGGCTCTCGAAACAACCTTGCGCAATCTTGTGCTCGAGCGCTGGGACCTGATTCCAGCGCTGCGCATGATCTCGATGTCGAGCGCGGAGCTGCGCGCGCGAGCCGAACACTTTGTCGAAGCGCTCCCAGGCATCCGAGCGGAAATCGTCGAGGGAACATCGGTCATCGGCGGCGGCGCTACGCCCGAGCAACCGCTCTCGAGTTGGCTGGTTGCCATCAACTGCGCCGACGTTGTTGAAACCGAACAGCGCTGCCGCTTGGGTGAGCCGCCCGTGATCGCAAGAATCGAAGACAATCGCTTGCTGCTCGATCTGCGAACCGTGTTTCCGGCCGAAGAAGCTGAGCTGGCAAGCGTGATCCGCGCCGCGATCGGACGCACGTAAGTCTACAGCCTCGCGAGCAACATCGCCTGCAATGCTGTTCGGTCCGCGATCCGGTCCGATCAAAATGCTCTCGTTCGCCGCATGCGCGCCCTCGCCGACGCCGCCCAATCCATCCAGCGTCGGCACTCCCATCGCCGCGGTAAAGTTACCATCCGAGCCGCCGCCGGTTGAAGACTCCTCCAACTTCACGCCCAGCTCTTGCGCGCAGTCTCGCGCGATCACGAACAGCTTTCGAATAGCCGGCGTTCGCTCCATCGGCGGCCGATTCAAGCCGCCGTCCACTTGTATCGAACATCGCTTGTCGAAAGGCCGCAACGCGCGAAATTTTCTTTCGAGAGCCGGCGCATCCTTCATCCTGCTGATTCGCATGTCGACCTCGGCGCTGGCTTCCGCCGCCACCACGTTGACGCGCGTCCCGCCTGAGACGACACCCGGATTAACGGTGATTCCACGCTTCAATTGCGTGAAGCCCGCGATGCGCTCGATCTGCCGCGCGAGTTCAACGATCGCGCTCGCGCCTTTCTCGAAATCAAGGCCGGCGTGCGATGCCCGGCCCTTCACCGTGACGGTGTACGAGCCTACTCCCTTGCGTTCCGTCTTGAGCTTGCCCTCCAGTCCGGCTCCAGGTTCGAGCACCAGCACCACAGCGCTTCGCCGCGCGGCGTCCTCAGTCAGCGGGCGCGATGATTCGCTACCTACTTCCTCATCCGCGTTGACCTGCAGGACCACGCGGCGCGAGACCGGAACGTCCAACTCACGCACTGCCCGGACGGCATACAGGAAAAACGCAATGCCGGACTTGGTGTCCAGCACGCCCGGACCCCACAAACGCCCGTTTTTCTGACGAAATGGCATGTGCGCCAACGTGCCGAGTGGCCACACGGTGTCCGAATGCGCGAGCGCCAGAATGTCGCCATCGCGCCGTCTGCGCGGCCCCGGCAAATGAAATTCGCAGCGCAAGTGCCGTCCGAATCGCCCGCCCGGAAGCAAACGCACTTTGCCTTCGCCTTCGAGCTTGCTCGCCAGCAAGTCGACGAAGCGATTGACCGACGGCGCGTGATCGCTCGGCGATTCACATTCCACCATCTCGCGAATCAACGCGATGATGGCGGATTGTTTCGAGCGGGCAAAATCAAGGATTGGATGCATCGCTGTTATAATAGCCAGTTCGCATGCCAATCCTCGACATACAGGCGATTCGCGAGATTCTTCCGCATCGCTATCCGATGCTGCTGGTGGATGCGATTCTCGAGACTCGAAGCCGAGCGCATCGTCGGCATCAAGAACGTCACCATCAACGAGCCGTTTTTCGTCGGGCCATTTTCCCGATTTCCCGGTTATGCCCGGCGTCCTGATCGTCGAAGCGATGGCGCAAGTCGCAGGCGTCCTGGTCCTGAAAAGCATTCCGGATCGCAAGAACAAGCTGGTTCTGCTGGCCTCGATCGAAGAAGCGAAGTTTCGCCGTCCGGTTCTGCCCGGCCATCAGCTCCGCATCGAAATGCAAGTCACCAAGCGCAAGGCCAGCGTCGCCAAGATGCACGGCCAGGCCACCGTGGACGGCGCCGTGGTCGCCGAAGCCATTCTGATGTGCAAGCTGGCCGACCGCGAGCCGTCAGCCCGAGCCCGCATCCGCCGAGCCGCCGGTCGCCGCGCCGGTGCTCTGAAGCCTTCGCAATGCCGATCCATCCGACGGCCATCGTCGACCCGCAAGCGCGCATCGCCGACAGCGCCGAGATCGGGCCTTATTCGATCATCGGCGCGGGCGTTGAGATCGGCGCTCGCACCCGGCTGATGGCGCACGTGTACGTTGAAGGCATCACCAGCATCGGCGAAGACAACACCTTCTATCCGTATTCCAGCATCGGCGTCGCATCGCAGGACCTCAAGTACAAAGGCGAGCCGTCCGAAACCCGCATCGGACACCGCAACCGGATTCGCGAGTTCGTCACCATCCATCGCGGAACCGAAGGCGGCGGACTGATCACCGAAATCGGCGACGACAATCTGGTGATGGCCTACGCTCACGTCGCGCACGACGTGCGGATCGGAAGCCATACCGTACTCGGCAACGGCAGTCACGTTCGCCGGACACGTGGCGGTGGGCGACTGGGCGGTGATCGAAGCCTTCACCGGCGTGCATCAGTTCTGCCGCGTCGGCCGGCACGCCTTCATCGGCGGATACAGCGTCATCACCAAAGACGTCCTGCCGTTCTCACTTACCGTGACCCCGCGCGAGTCCAAAGTGTTCGGCGAGAACAAAGTCGGCCTGGAGCGGCGCGGCTTCGCGCAACCGGTGATCGAAAGCCTGCACAAAGTTTTTCGACTGCTCACCAAGTCCGGCTTGAACACCACGCAGGCAGTGGAGCGGATCGGCGCCGAAGTCGAGATGGGCCCCGAAGTCGAGGAACTCCTGGCCTTCATCGCGTCCTCGCAGCGCGGGTTCGTGAAATGAGCAAGTACGGATTGATCGCCGGCAACGGGCGATTCCCGCTGCTCGCGCTCGAGACCGCTCGCAAAATGGGCGACGAAGTGGTGGCCGTCGCGATCCGCGAAGAGGCGTCGCCGGAAGTCGAGGCCTCGCGGCGCGCTGCCATTGGATCTCGCTCGGCGAACTCAGCCGGCTCATCGAAATTCTCAAAGCCGAGGGCATCACCGAAGTCGTGATGGCCGGCCAGGTCAAACACGCCAGCATCTTTTCGTCCATCCGGCCCGATTGGCGCCTGTTCAAACTGCTGGCGTCGCTGGGCGAGAAGAACACCGACGCGTCTGATCGGCGGCGTCGCGAAGGTGCTGGCCGACGAAGGCATTCAGTTGACCGACTCGACGCTGCTGCTGAAGCCGCTCGTGGCCGGCGCCGGCGTGCTCACAAAGCGCAAGCCGTCGAGCGACGAGGAACGCGACATCGCTTACGGCCGCCGCATCGCGAACACGCTCGCCGGCCTGGACGTCGGCCAAAGCGTCGCGATTTGCGATCGCGCCTGCGTGGCCGTCGAAGCGATGGAAGGAACCGACGCGATGCTGGAGCGCGCCGCCACGCTCGCCAACGGCAAGCCTCTGCGGCTGGTCAAAGTATCGCACCGCCGCGGCCATCTTCTGTTCGACGTTCCGGTGGCCGGACTGCGTACCATCGAAGTGATGCAAGCCACCGGAACCACCGCGCTCGCCGTGGACGCCGGCCGCACGCTGCTGCTCGATCGCGACGAGTTGCTCGCGCGCGCCAACGCAGCCGGCATCGCGATCATTGGCTACGAACCGGAGCAAAAGTGACGACGCCTGACACCAAGATTCGAGTCGCGGTAGTCGGCGCAGGAGTTTTCGGCCGCCATCATCTGCGGATCTTGAGCCAATCGCCAGCGGCTCGACTAGCCGGAGTGGTCGACCTCGACCCGGACCGCGCCGCTGCCGCCGCCAAAGAACACGGCTGCCCAGGCTTTCAACTCGCTCGACGAACTGGCCGGCAAGATCGACGCCGCCGTTGTCGCGGTCCCCACCACCGCGCACTCCGACGTCGGATGCGCGCTGCTCGAACGCGGCATCGACGTGCTGGTGGAAAAACCGATCGCCGCGGACCTCGCCTCCGCCCGCCGCCTGGTCCACACCGCCGCGAGCAACGCCCGCATCCTGCAGGTCGGCCATCTGGAGCGCTACAACCCCGCGGTCGCGGCGCTGAAGAAGATCGTCCGCCTTCCGCTGTTCTTCGAAATTCACCGCCTTAGCCTGCCCGGCCCGCGCAGCCTGGACGTCGACGTCGTGCTCGACCTCATGATCCACGATCTGGACATCGTGCTCGACCTGGCGCAGGCGCTGCCCGAAGACATCCAGGCCGCCGGCCTGTCGATTCTCTCCGACAAAGTCGACATCGCCAACGTGCGCCTCGCCTTCCCCGGCGGCTGCATCGCCAACCTTACCGCCAGCCGCGTCTCCACCGAACGCGTCCGCAAGCTGCGGCTCTTCCAGCCGCACCAGTACATCTCTCTCGATTATCAAAAGCAGGAAGCCGCCATCTTCACCGTTTCCGAGAACAAGCAGATCGGCTTCCAACCGCTCGCCGTCACGAAGGACGAACCGCTGCGGCTGGAAGTGGAATCGTTCCTCGAATCGGTGCGCCAGCGCAGCAGGCCGCTGGTTTCAGGCGAAGAGGGACTGCGCGCGCTCGAAGTCGCGCTCGACATTCTTGCTAAAATCGAAGTGCATACAAAGCTGGTCGCGCAGCAGATTCAATCGCTTCAGTAGCAACTTCCGGCGAGCGACGGACGTCTTTTTAGCACGCCATCATGGGTTTCGATGCCGATTCCGGGCACAACGCCGATCCTGGACATAATGCCGATCCCGGCCCCAATCTTTTGCTGGACTGGCAAAAGGCCGGGGACCCGCCGCACTGGATCAGCGCCAGTCTGGGATCGATCGCTGCGCACGCGATCTTGGTTCCTCTGTTGATTTTGGTCGCGTCGCTCGAAACGCCCAACACCTAAGTTCGCAACCGAGATCGTCAGCAACATTCACAAGGTGACGCTGCTCGCGCCTCCGCAGCGACCTCACGCAAAAGGCGCCGAATCGCGGCAAGGTCGCCAAGGAAGTCAACGTCGAGGATCTGCTTCCGCGCCCGGCTTCGCAAGCAACGACTGCCGCCCGCGCCGGCGGTACGCACGTTCCGGCCGCCGGTCCACCGGAATCGCGGGACCACCCGGACCCGATCCGACGAAACTCGCCGAGCCTCCCAAGCTCGAGGCCTCGAACAACGCGCCGCGCCCCTTGCCCGCGCCTGCCGGCGTTCCCCAAGCTCCTCCGCCGCCGCGAATCCAACCCGAGGAGCAGCCCAAGCTCGCCTTCGAAACACCGGGCCGCCAAGGGACGAACACTGATCCAAGCAACGGGCGCGCACGGCTCACGCCGCCAAAGGTCGAAGACGCAATTCGGCAACCCGCGTCGAGCCGCTGAGGCAGGGCGGCGTCGCCGTCAGCGAGATCGTACAACCGCCGGTCCTTCCCGAGAGCCTGCAACTGTCTCCGTCACCCGGCAAAACCGGAAGCCCGCTGGAACTGCTGAGCGATCCGATGGGCGTGGACTTCAAGCCGTACCTGACCCAGATCCTCGCGACGGTTCGCCGCAACTGGTTCTCCGTGATTCCCGAAAGTGCGCGGCACGGAAACCGCGGCGTTGTCGCAGCTTCAATTCGTCATCGATCGCGATGGGCAAGTTCCGAAGCTGGTGATCGCGATGCCGTCCGGATCGCAAGCGCTCGACCGTGCGGCGGTTGCCGCCATCAGCGCGTCGGTTCCCTTCCCACCGCTGCCACCCGAGTACAAAGGCCTGTCGATTCGCCTGCAGTTCGCGTTCAAGTACAACGTGCAGTGAGCTTACTGCATCACCACCAGCGGGGACCGCGCGTAACCGAACTTGCGAGCCTGCTCGTCGATCACGCTCACCTGGCACGTGTATCGGCCGGGCGGGATGTTGGCGAGCGGCATCTGGAACTCGAACGCCAGTGGGCCTTGCTTGCCGGACTTCGGCTTCGTCACGCGGATGGGCGCCGACTCGAAAGCTTTCGATTTTCCGCGAAACACGGTCAGCACGGCCGAAACGCTCGGCGACGCTTCTGTTCCGGGATCGTAGACTTCGAAGTACACGTACATCTTCTGATCCTTGCGGAAGACGCGCGTGATGTCCGGCACCAGCTTCTGGCCGTTCTGAACCAGCGGGTGCGCCTCCAGCAGCTTCTTGTTCACGGCGGACCCGACGCTGGCCGATAGCGGCTCGCGCTGGTTGCTCCACACCACCGAACTCATGCGCACCGACGTTTGCTTGCTCAAGTCGGGAACCGTGAACTTCATCTCGAACGTTCCCATCTTGCCGTTCTGGTTCTCGCGCGCCAGGAACTTCAGCTTGTAGTCGCCCGGCGGCAGCGTGACGCCAGTGTCGTATTCGAGCTGCCGGCGGCTAAGTTGCGACGCATTGCCCTCATTGAATTTCACAGTGATGCCGTCGCGCACGCCGCCGATCAGGTGGCCGGCCGAATCGCGAATCTGGCCGATGAAGTCGAGATCGGTCTTCTGATTTTTCGCCAGGTCGATGGCCGAACCCGCGATGCGCGCCGTGATCGGAACGAAGTACTTGTCGCGCGCGAGACGGAAGTAGTCGACTTCCAGCGCCAATGGAAGCTCGGTGAAAGGATCACCGAGCGTGAGCGCTTCTTCGAGCTGGCGCTCTTTGTCGCTGGCGGTGAACTTCGCAAACACCTTCGAGGCGTAGTAGCCGTTCCGGTAATCGAGCTTGGCGTTCAGATCCGATTTCAGGCGCACTTTAATGCGCCGATATTTTCCATCCAGGGCGCCGTTCGAGCTGTAATAGCCGAGAATATAGTAGGTATTGATGTCTTTTTGCGCCTGCGTGATCCCCATCGTGAGATCGTTGGAGTCCAGCAGAGCTTTGCCGCCGGTGTCTTCCGCGAGCGTCGAAAGCGTATCCTGCGACGTATTGAACTTGTCGCGCAAGCCCTGCTGCGTGCTGCCGGTGAAGATCCCGCGGCCCGATCGCGATGCCGTGCTCGCGTCGCCGCCCGGGGGCGTGGCCGTCAACCCGCGGCTGTCCACCGTATAAAGCGCCACGTTGGCGCGCACCGCCGCGTTCACCGTCGCGCGAAGCTGCGATTCGTTGTCGACGCCGGTCCGGCTGATGCCGCTCGAAAAATAAATGAGCGCTTTCTTCTCCGGATACATAGCCAGCTTCTTGGCAGCGGTTTCCAGCCCGATCAGCTTCAAATCGGTATTGAAGATATTGAACTCCGTTTCGTCGGGCGTAAAACTTCCGCTGTCGTCCGAATCGTCCGCTCCGGTGTCGCCATCCACTGCATTCTCGCTTCCCTCGCCGAGGCGGAAGCCTTGGATGAGACTCAGCAGCAGCTCGCGATCATCGGTGAAATCCTGCAGCAACGCGCAGCCGGTTGGAATAAGTCAGATATCGCGACCAGGTCGGACGACGTCATCTGCTCGTTGAGAAACTTCAAAGCCGCCTGCTGTGCACGAATCTGCTCGGGCGGTTGCATCGACGAAAAATCGAAGTACAGCGCCAGCAGGCGCCGGTCTTTGCGCGACGCGGCGGCATTGTCGGCGGTTGGAGGCGCCGGTGCTGCAGCGCGCGGGGAATCCTTCGGCGCCAGCGCGATTTGCGACGGCCTGGAATTCTGCGGCGCAACCACCGGCGGAAGTACATCCCCGCTCAAGTGCTCCACTTCGAACACCGAGATCGGCTGCGCCTTGTCGTCCTCGGTAAGAACGAAATCTTCCTTCTTCAAGTTGTCGAGCAGCTTGCCCGACTTGTCGCGCACCGTGATGTTGACGATCACCAGGTTGGTGTCGGTCCGAAACGTTGCCGGACGATCCTGCGCCAGTAGCGCGCAGCAGCATACCCCGCAGATCAGTGGACGCAATCGCATATCAGAACCTAAAGCGCACCACCAGATTCATTGTCCGCATCCCGCCCGCCGACACCGGCAGTCCGTAGTTCGACGCATTCACCACCGTATTCACGTTCGAAAAGTTCACATGGTTGGTCAGGTTGTTGGCCTCCGCGCGCAGCTCGATCCGGCGGCGCTCGCCGAGGCTGAACGACCGCCCGATACCCGCGTTGATTGAGAACGTACCCGGCCCCGTGATGGTGTTGCGGCCGGCGTTTCCGAACGTGCCGGCGAGCGGGATCGTGAACGCAGCCGGATTGAAAAACATGCCGCAGCAATCCACCGGCAAACCGGTAGCCTGCGCGCGCCCGCTGCCGACCGATCCCGTACCGCCGGTGTCGGCCTGGTTGCCGAGCACACGCGCCGTCAGCGGCGTCCCGCTGGCGAGATTCAGCGTGCCTTGCAGCGTCCAGTCCTTCAGCCAGCGATTTTGCCGCGCCGGAGAACTCAGCGTCGACGTGAACGTAAACTTGTGCCGTTGATCGAAGCTCGACAGGCCGCGCTCGGCGCGCAGATCGTTCGCGTCCTGCGCGACAGTGTTGCCCGCACCGCCGAAAGTCGACGAATTGTCGATCGATTTTCCGAACGTGTAGAACGCATTGAACCCGATCCCCCGCCGCGGCCGTCGCGAGACACGAATCTGCAGCGCGTGATAAATCGAGTTGCCTTCCGCCGCTTCGTAAGTGAATCCGGTCGCGTTTCCGATTCGACGCCGCTCCTCGGCGGTCAGCGGCGATCCAGGCGCCGCGCGATTGGGCAGCGTCTGGATATCCAGCCGAGTCCCCTTGGTCCCGAGATAACTGGCCTCCACGATCATCGAGCGCCCCAGGTTGGTCTGCACCGCGGCGTTCCACGTTTGCGCGTAGCCGACGCGATAGTTCGGATCCACGGCGAAAGTGTTGAGCACTTCTTTTCCGCTCGGCGTCGTCGCCAGGCCATTCTGCAGCGTGAGCACACCTGTCGAACTGGTGAGCACCGACGATGTCTGTGCGAAGGGAGGCTGCGCGGAGAGCCGATTCGCGATCGAGTTGTAAACCGACGGATTGTAGTACATCCCGTATCCGGCCCGGAGCTGCAGCGATCGCCTGGGCATCGGCTTCCACGAAATCGCGCCGCGCGGCGCAAAGTTGTTCCTGTCGGGTCGCATCAGCGTCGCCGGCAAGCTCCCCGAGTAGGGGCCAACCTGCCCAGGCGTCACAACCGAAACTGCCGTGAACCCCGGCGCGATGTCCAGATTCGCGATGTGCCCGTACTTCTCCGCCAGCGGGCTGAAGTATTCCCAGCGCAGTCCGACATTGATTGTCAGGTTCGATCGAACGCGCCAATCGTCTTGCGCGAACGCGCCCCACTGGTTGCCGCGGAAGTAAGTGGCGCTGTCCCCGAAGCGCACCGAAGTTGTTTGCGGCAGCCCGAGTAGAAAATCTGCAAAATCGAAGCCAGTTGACGCGACCGGATTGCCGGAAGCGTCGAACGCGCTGGTCGCCAAGCCCGTGAAAGTAAACGTGCCGCGCGCGTTGGAGTCCGTTAAGGTGTTGGTCTGCGTGCGGCGGAAACTGAAGCCCGCGGACACGTTGTGCTTCCCCTTCACAGTCGAGACATTCTCGCCAATGTTGAAATTTTGCGGACGAGAAAGAATCGGACTCGCATCCGTGAGCCCGCCGAAGTTGGTGAACGAAAGATTCGGCGGCCCGAAGTTGATCGGATTGCTGGACGCGCCGCGAATGCCGAGCTGGGCCGCGACATCCGTCTTGTACGCAAAGAACGGCAGGTTATCGCTGCGATTGCGGTTGTAGCTGAACGTCAGAACGCTCAGCGTGCGCGCGCCGAGATTGTGAGTGTACGTCAGCGTGGCCGCGATGCCTGTGCCGCTGGTCTCATCGCGAAAACCGAAGAGCTGCTGTTGAAACCCGCTGCGCCGCTGCAGGTTCAGGTTCAGCGCCAGCCGATCGGTCCGCGTCAAGATTCTGGTTCAGCCGAATACCGAGGTTGTCGGTGTTCTGCGGCACCGACGTGAGGATCTGATAGTTGTTCACCAGTCCCGGCTGATTGGGTTTCGGGAAATAGCTGAGCAGCCCAGGCGTCGTCGAGGTACCGAGAACCGCGGGATTGAAGCTGCTCATCGGGATTTTGTTTTCGGGAAATGGCGCGCCGGTCAGCGGATTGTAAATGATGACCGGCCCGCTCTGCAGCGATTCGGAAAAATCGCCCTCGCGTTCGAGCAGCGACGGAACGGTGGCGACGTTCTTGTAAGGATTGCGCGAGCGCGTCGCGTTGTAGTTGATGAAGAAGAACGTGTTGGTGTCCTTCTCCAGAATCTTCGGGATGCGCAGCGGTCCGCCGATCGAGACCGTGGCGCGAGCACGCGCGTAAGACGCCTGCGGAACATCCTGCCCGGTGATGGAGAACGGCCGCGCGTCCAGAGCCGAGTTGTCGAGACTGAACGACGCCTGGCCGTTGATGCCTTGCCGCCCGCGTCCGGCGCGGTTTCCGATGAACGCGCCATTACCGCGTCCGGGTCCTCCGCGGCCGCCACGTCCTCCTGGTCCACCACGGCCGGCAAAACCTCCACCGCCTCCGCGACCGCCCCGGCCACCGCCGCCACCGAATCCACCGCCGCCGAAGCCTCCACCTCCGCCGCCAAACCTTCCGCCGGCGCCGCCCGGCCCACCACGTCCGCCAGTAGCGGCTGCGTCCTGCTGTCCAGGCTCTCCGGATTGCTGTCCATCCAATCCCGGAGGTCCGCCGAATCCATCGGGTCCGCCAGGAAATGGTCCGCGCAGTCCAAAATCGTTCGGCCCGTTTTGCAATCCGGTGCTCAGCGTTCCGTTCACCAGGAATGCTTCGTTTCCGCCGTCAACTTGCGCGCCGGTATCCAGCGGTGGACGCCGCGATCTCGGCCGGCTGCGCCTCTGCTTGATCGTCCTGATTCACGTTGCGGAAACCACCGGCCTGTTGCTGCGGTTGCTGACGCTGCGCCAGTTCTCTCGGACGCGGCAACAGGTCGAGCGTCCATTCCACCGGCTGCGCACCGTTGCCGACTTGAACCTGCCGGCGCGCGGCCTGGAAGCCGAACATCTGGACTTCCATCGCGTACGTGCCCGGCGCGAGATTCGGCAACTCGTAACGGCCCGACTCATCGGTGGTGGTCACGGTGCGCTTGCCGTTCTGCGACGCAATCACCGTCGCCCCCGGCACCGGTTGGCCGGCGAATTTCACGACGCCGGTTTGCGCAACCGCGGCGCCGCCGCAAATCGCCAGCAGAACTAGGAGACGGCTCACTAGAGTAAGGATCGCATGACGCCACCAAGCGGTTACCACAATTGCTGTAAAAGAGGGTAAAGCCGGGCCGTCTTAACGCGCGTTAATGCGCGCGGAGCAAAATCGCGGTGATATTGTCGGGACCGCCCGCTTGCCGGGCCGCTTCAATCAAGCGCTTGCACTTGGCTTCGAGACTTCCGTTTCCGGATAGAGCTTGCGAAATAACGCCGGCCTCGACCACGCCATGCAGGCCGTCGCTCGAAAGCAGGATCAACGCGCCAGACTCGGGCTTGAGCGCGTAAGAATGCACGCGCAGTTCCGGACTCACGCCGATGGCCATCGTCAAAACGTGCCGCATGGGATGAGTGCGCAAGCTGTTCTCATCGATGCCCAGACGGCGGCCGACTTCGTGCACCCAGGTCTGATCCTCGGTGACGCTGGTCAGTTCGTTGCCGTCGTAAACGTAAGCGCGGCTGTCGCCGACACTGGCGACCAATACTTCCGGACCACTTTCGAGCGCGGCTACCAGCGTGGTCCCCATGCCTTCCAGATTGGAATCGCCGGCGGCAGCGTCCATCACGCGGCTGTTGGCTTCCTGAAACGCCGACGCGAGAGTGGCCGCGTCACGCTGCGGCGCTTTGGCAATGAAGTCGGCAACGGTGTCGACAGCGAGCTTGGATGCGTGCTCGCCCGCTTGCGCGCCGCCCATTCCATCGGCCACGACGTACAGACCTGTGTCGGGCGACAACAGGTAGGAGTCCTCGTTGTTCTGGCGGACACATCCAGGATCGGTCAATCCGAAGGCTTCCAGCATCAGCTCTCTGGAATTATAACCGTTCCCCGTTTTGGCCTGTGAGTCGGCACCGGCGAGCGGCAAGGCGTCAATGTCGTTCAGGCTGCAAAACAGCCTTCAATTGCCAATAGGCGGTTTCTTCGTAATTGCTCTTGAGGCGCTCCAGGCCGTCGCTGCGTGGATCGCCTGGCCGCGGCCCGATTTGCTTTTCGCAACGCACCAGCAGAAAGGCCGCCTGCTCATCATTCGGATCGCGATCCGCGAGCGCGCGAAAGCCCGCTGCGGCGGCGCGAAAGTCTCCCTTCTTCCACAACTCGTAGGCGACGTTGAATTGGTAGGCGGGATCGCTGGGGTCGCCGGCCAGCGCCTTGCGGAAGTTCTCCATCGCGCCGGATGCGTTGGCGCGCGACTGAGCGGCGCCCAGGTTGTTGTACACCTCGTTCAGTGGAACCGTGTCGGCCACAAGTTGAAAGGCCGCGGCAGCGCCCGTGAAATCGCCGCTGTAGTAGCGGCACAGTCCAAGGAAAAAGCTCGCTTCATGATAGTGGTGGTCGGCGGGAAGCACGCGCTGAAACCAGTCGGCCGCCGTCTTATAGTCCTTTTTCTTCCAAAGCAAGCGGCCCAATTGGAAGCAAGGCTGCGAATAGTGGGCATCCAGTCTCGCCGCTTGCGTGAAGAAGCGATGCTGATCGTCGGGATTGGAAGCCAGAAGCCCGCGAGTGTAGTTCTCGATCGCATCCACTCGCACCGACGCGTGCCGATGTCGAAATTCTGCTTCGGTCGGTGCGCCTTTGCCCTGCAGCGCCGAGAGAATCTGCCACGCCAGTTCATCCTGCAGCGCGGCCAGATCCTCGAGCGCGCCGCCTTCGCGGAATTGCGGTCCCTCGCGCACACGCTTGAGGTCCAGCACATACGCGGCGAGTTGCAGCGAGCCGCGGCTCTTGGATGCGGCTGGCGCTGGCTTCACTTCGAACTGGCCATAAATGACGCGCTCGGCATCCAGTTCCTGACCCAGCTTCACCACCGATGCCTTCGTCAACAATACGTAGGGCCGGATCGAAAGACGGCGGTAGGCTTCCACTCGATCATCGCGGTCCAAAACTACAAGGCCTTCCGATGAGAACGCCTCCTGCATCGTCTCTGCCAGGCTCTCGCCCACCCAATCCAGATTGGAATTCTTGGAAAGATTGAAGAATGGCAGGACCAGGACGGTCTCGGCCTGCAACCCCGCGCAGAACGTGACCACCGCTATCGCGCTGAGCCAGAGCTTGCGCACGCCTTCATCTTACCGCGCGATCCGGCCTGGCCCGAAGCAATTCGGGCGTCAGGCCTGCTCGCCCATGACGCCCGATGTCTGGCTCCAGGATGTCTTGGTTCTAGTTGGTCGCCACTCCGCCTGTCTTTTCAAAAACCAGGCGAGTATGCGTTCCGCCGAGCCGAATTTCGGAAACTTGGTCACCCTCCAAACGGACGGAGTTGGATTTGAATTTCTCGTCCGCGTTTTCTACTTTTACCGGCGCTTCCGCCACCGCGCCACCGCGTGTGATCTTGGCCATGCTGCCGTCGACTTCAACCTTGTAGTCGCCCGCCTTCAGCTTCGCGCCGTTGACGACAACGGGTTGATAGAAAGTCACGTGATACGTGCTCGCGGCGCTTGCCAGCGCCAGACCGATCGCTGCAAAACCGAGTATTAGTTTGTTAACCACTTTATTCGCTCCTGAACTTGGACTTACTAACTTCACCTCTCTATACGTACGAAGAGGCGGACAGTTCCGCAGGAAAGTGAGAAATGTTTGCGAATATTTTCGCGTATGGAGTTCTTTGCAAACTTGGAAGGGAACTTACTCGGCGCGTCGCTCGTTTCAAACCTTGATGGCGGTTCTGACGATCAGCAGCGCATGATCCTGGATCGCATCGGAATCGCCGAAGTCGCTCAACCAGTGCACGCCATGTTCTTTTCGAAACCAGGTTAGCTGGCGCTTAGCGTAACGGCGCGTTTCGGCCTGGGTGGACTCGAGAGCCTCCTGCGGAGTCAGCCGGCCTTGCACAACCTGCGAGCGCCTGCTGATACCCGAGCGACTCGAACGGCTTGGCGTCCGCAGGAACACCGCTGGCGAGCAGGTCGCGAACTTCTTCGATCAGGCCGCGCTCGAACATACTCACCGCGCGAGCATTCAGCCGGCGGTAAAGGAGCTCCCGCGGCGGGTCAAGGCCGAGCTTGACCGGTTGAAAGCCTGCGAGCGGCTCGCGCCCGCGATCGAGAAGCGTGGAAAGAGGACGCCCTTCGAGCAGCCGCACTTCAAGCGCGCGCATCGTCTTGTTCCGGTCGTTCGGATGTACTCGCGACGCCGTCTCCGGATCGAGGCGCGCCAGAATCCTGTGCAGACTCCCCGGGCGGCGCTGCTCGCGAAGGCGCAACCGCTCGCGCATCGTCTCGTCGCGGCTCGGTCCCGCGAACAATCCCTCCAGCAGCGCTCGCAAATAAAATCCGGTTCCGCCGACCACCACCGGAATGCGGCCTCGCGCACTGATCTCCTGCAACACCGCCGCGCGCCACCCGCGCATAGTCGCCCGCAGTGAAGAGTTCGCCCGGCTCGACGAGATCGATCAGGTGATGCGGTATCCCGCCGCGCTCCCTTTCCGGAACCTTCGCGGTACCGATGTCGAATCGCCGATAGATCTGGAGTGAATCGCAATTGACGATCTCCCCGCCGAACTCATGCGCGATCCGCAGCGCCAGGTCGCTCTTGCCCGAACCGGTGGGTCCCAGCACGATCGGGAGCGCGACTGAACTGTTTTGTTCCACTCTTCTGGGTGCATGATAGCGCGGGCTGCAAACACATCGGAGCGCCGAAAAAGCGACCTTTCCGCGCGATCGGGGTATACTGAAGTTGAGTCGCTGTGTCCGGGATGATTCGTGGCCAGAAAGAGAGCGTTCTGATGACCCCTGCCAATCGTTATGTAAGACTTGCCTGTCTGCTGCTTCTGGGTTCGCTGGCATTCGGTCAGAACACTCCCGCTCCGACGGCTCCCTCGGCCACCAACGACAAGGCCACGGCTTACTACAACTACTCGCTCGGTCACCTTTACGCCGAACTCGCTGCCGCGTACGGCAATCGCGGCGACTATTTCAACAAAGCCGTTGACAGTTTCAAGGCGGCCCTCAAAGCCGATCCCGAAGCGACCTTCATCGCAGAAGAGCTGTCGGATCTGTACATCCAGTCCGGCCGCCTGCGCGAGGCCGTTACAGAAGCCCAGGATCAACTCAAGCAGAATCCGAACGACCTGAACGCGCGCCGGCTGCTGGCTAGAATCTACACGCGCCTGATCGGCGATCGGGCCAATCGAATCGACGAGAACATGGTCAAGAACGCCATCGAGCAGTTCGAGAAAATCACCGAAGGCGATCCCAAGGACGTCGAGAGCTGGCTCATGCTGGGCCGCCTCAACAAGCTCGCGCAAAATTCCACCGAGGCGATGAAGGACTATAAACAGGCTCTGGAACTGGACGCCGACAATGAAGACGCCATGACCGGCCTCGCCATGGTGTACACGGATCTGGGCGACAACAAGGCCGCCGCCGAGCTACTGCGCAAGGTCGCCGACAAGAATCCGAATCCGCGCAGCTTGATCAACCTGGCCGGCGTCTACGAGCAACTCAAGGATTATTCACTCGCCTCCGAGATGCTGCGCCGCGCGCTCCAACAGCAGCCCGGTAACTCGGAACTCAAGCAAATGCTCGCCGAGGATCTGGTGCAATCCGATCAGCTCGATGAGGCCGCCACGCTCTATCAGGACTTGGCCGACGACGATCCCAAGGACGCGCGTTCGCTGCTTCGCCTGTCCCAGATTTATCGCCAGAAAGCGAATTTCGCCAAGGCGCGCGAAGCCGCCGACAAGGCCAAGGCGATCGATCCGACCAATCTCGAAATCCAGTACAACGACGCGGCGCTGCTGCGGTCCGAGGGCAGGCTCGCTGATTCCATCCGGGTGTTCAAAGGCATCCTGGACACCACCGCCAAGAAGTCGTACAACGCCGCTGAAAAGAGCTTTCGCGCACAATTGCTCGCGCAGGTCGGCAGCCTGCAGCGCTCCGTCGAACAATTTGGACCCGCGGTTGACTCATTCCGGCAGATCATCGACCTCGATCCCGATCAGGGCGCCAACGCCGAAGCAGAGATCATCGGAACTTATCAGGTAGCCAAGGATTTCGCGAAGGCTGAGTCGGAAGCGGATGCTGCCATCAAGAAATATTCCGACGACCGGACTCTGCTTTTTACTCGCGCCAGCCTGTGGGCGGATCTGGGCAAGACCGATCAGGCCGCGGCAGAAGTCCGCAAGTTGCTCGACGGCAAGAACGATTTTCCCACTTATCTCAACCTCGCCGAGGTCTACCAAAAGGGCAAGAAATTCGACGAGATGGCTAAGGCGCTCGACTCCGCCGAGAACCTGGCTAAAGGCGATGATGCCAAAGTCCGCGTGATCTTCATGCGAGGCGCCGGATTCGAACGCCAGAAAAACTATGCCGCCGCCGAAAAAGAGTTTCGCAAAGCGCTGACTATCGATCCCGAAAGCGCCATGACGCTCAACTATCTCGGCTACATGATGGCGGATCACAACGACCGCCTTGAAGAAGCCAAGGATCTCATCGTCAAGGCGCTCGAACAGGAACCCAACAGCCCGGCTTATCTCGACAGCTTGGGCTGGGTCTACTATCGTCTTAACAAGCTGCCCGAAGCCGAAGAGAAACTGCGCCAGGCTCTCGAGTACATGTCGCGCGACGCCACCGTGCACGATCATCTCGCCGAAGTGTACATGCGCGAAGGAAAAATCAAGGAAGCCGTCGCGCAGTGGCAAGCCGCGCTGAAGGAATGGCAAACCAGTTCGCCCAGCGACTTGGACCATACGGAAATGGCCAAGGTGCAGAAGAAGCTGGAAGACGCCAAAGTCCGGCTGGCGCGCGAGACCGGAGCCAAGCGCTAGGCGCGGGCGCTGCGCAGGCGCGGTCATTCCATCGGCAAGCCCACGTAATTCTCAGCCAGCGCTAGTCATCGCGGCGCGCGAACTCGTGACGTAGTCCAACTCCGCGAGTTGCCGCCGCTGATCGAATCCGGCATCTCCCGGGAACCGGTGCAGCATCGAAGTCATCCACCAGGAGAATCGCTGCACCTTCCACGTGCGGCGCAAGCAGGTCTCTGAATAGCGATCCAACTTTTCGCCGCGATGGCGCTTGAAAAATTCCGCCAGCGCATTGGCCAGCACGCGAACGTCGGCGATCGGCCAGATTCAACCCCTTCGCGCCTGTGGGCGGAACGATGTGCGCCGCGTCGCCCGCCAGAAACAGCCGGCCATATTGCATCGGCTCCACGACGAAACCGCGCATCTCCGCGATGCCCTTCTGCAGAATCGGCCCTTGCGTCCGGCGCCCATCCATCGCTGGTTCGAAAGTCGCGTCGCGAAGCTCGACCCAGATCCGGTCGTCCGGCCAGTTGGCCAGATCTTCGTCCGGCGCGCACTGCAGGTACAACCGCGTGATGGCCGGCGATCGCATGCTGAACAGCGCGAACCCGCGCTCGTGATACGTGTAGACCAGTTCATCCGACGACCGGCGCCGCTTCCGCCAGAATTCCCAGCCAGGCGAACGGATATGTTCGATCGAAAACCTTCAGCGCGTGCTCCGGGAATAGACGCCCGCGACACGCCGTGAAATCCGTCGCAGCCAGCGATGAAATCGCACTGAAGTTCGCGCTCACTGCCGTCACGATCTCGAAACCGGATCTTCGGCGTAGCCGACTCGATCTCGTGCAGGCTCACTCCGTCCACTTCGAAATGAATCTGGCCACCCGCCGCCAGCCGCGCCGCGATCAGATCCTTGATCACTTCGTGCTGCGCGTAAACCGTGATCGCCTTGCCGCCTGTCAGCTCCGCAAGATCGATGCGATGGCGCTTGCCCAGAAAACTCAACTCGATTCCGCGATGCACCAGGCCTTCGCGCTTCAGCCGCTCGCCGACGCCGGTCTCGACCATCAGGTCGACAGTGCCCTGCTCCAGCACTCCCGCGCGCACGCGCTCCTCCACGTATTGCCGGCTCCGCGCCTCGAGCACCACCGACTCGATGCCTTCCAGGTGAGCAGGTGCGAGAGCATCAAGCCCGCCGGTCCCGCACCGACAATTCCAACCTGAGTGCGCATTTTCAGTGAACGCCAGATTCTAGTAGACTACAAGTCTGATTCATTTGATCTCCCGCAAAATCAGATGGCCGAAATTCTCAATCTTTCTGAAGCCGTTGCCCGATTCGTTCACGATGGCGACATCGTCGCGATGGAAGGCTTCACGCACCTGATCCCGTTCGCCGCCGGGCACGAAGTAATCCGGCAAAAGCGCCGCGACCTGACGCTCATCCGCATGACGCCCGACATCCTCTACGATCAGTTGATCGGCATGGGCGCGGCGCGCAAGCTGATCTTCTCCTGGGGCGGAAACCCCGGCGTCGGCTCGCTGCACCGTCTGCGCGACGCCATCGAGCGCGGCTGGCCCGGCCGATCGAAATCGAAGAGCACAGCCACGCCGGCATGGCCAACGCGTTCGAAGCCGGCGCCGTCCGGAATGCCGTGCGCGATTTTTCGCGGCTACCTGGGCAGCGACCTCGCGCGCGTCAACCCGAACATCAAGTTTCGTGACATGCCCGTTCACCGGCGAACAACTCGCCGCGGTCGCCGCCGTTCGCCCCGACGTCAGCATCATTCACGCTCAGAAGCCGACCGCGAGGGCAACGTGCTCGTCGAGGGCATCGTCGGAGTGCAGAAGGAAGCCGTGCTGGCCGCGCGCCGCGCCATCGCCACGGTGGAAGAGATCGTCGACGATCTCGATACGCGCAGCCCGAACGCGATCGTGCTTGCCGAGCTGGACGCTGTCGGCGGTCGTCCGCGGTTCCGGGCGGCGCACATCCTTCTTACACGCACGGCTACTACGGCCGCGACAACGCGTTCTACCTCGAGTGGGATTCGATCTCGCGCGATCGCGAAACATTTCTCGCGTGGATGAAAACCAATGTGCTCGACGCCCGGCCTGAAGATTTCGCCACGCGCCCGCCCGATCGTCGCCTCGAGGTCCCGGCATGACCTACACGGCCACGGAGATGATGACCGTCGCGGCGGCGCGCGCCGTCTCGAGCGACGACATCTGCTTCGTCGGAATCGGGCTGCCGTCGGCCGCCTGCAACCTCGCGCGACTCACGCATGCGCCGCGGATCACCCTCATCTACGAATCCGGCACGCTTCAAACCCGGCCCGATGTTCTGCCGCTCTCGATCGGCGATCCCGAGCTGTGCCAGACGGCGCTCGCCACCGTCGGCGTGCCGGAGATGTTCCGCTACTGGCTGCAGGGCGGGCGCATCACCGTCGGCTTCTTGGGTGGCGCGCAAGTCGATCGCTTCGGCAACATAACTCCACCGTGATCGGCGATTACTCGAACCCCAAAGTGCGCCTGCCCGGCAGCGGCGGCGCCACCGAGATCGCGACTTCCTGCGGCAAGACGTTCATCATGCATGCGGCACAATCCGCGCAGCCTGGTCGCTGAAGTCGATTTCGTCACATCGCTCGGCCACGGCACGAACCGGCGTCGAGCGGCGCGCGCTCGGCGTAAAAACGCAAGGCCCGGCGCTGCTTGTGACGGACCTCTGCATCATGACGCCGGATGCCGCCAACCAACGAGTTCGTCGTTGAGCTCGATCCATCCCGGCGTGACACGCGAGCGCATCCGGGAGAACACCGGATGGCCGGTGCGTTTCAGCCGAAAACGTCAGCGGAGACCATGCCGCCAACCGCCGCCGAACTCAAGGCGCTCCGAGAATTGAACGATCGCACAGCGCGCGCCCATGGAGCCGCAGCCGCGGACTGATACATGGCCGATCCCGACTATCTCTACGAACCCTATCGCGCCACCTGCGCCGCGCGCCGCGAAAGCCTCTGATCTTTCTTCCAGAGACGCTATCGGAGCGTACCGGTCCGCTGTTCGGTCCCGAAGCGATCACTGAAACTTCGAACGACCTCACGCGCCAGCACGCCGGCGAACCGCTCGGCGAACGCATCATCGTCACCGGCCGAGTGTCCGACGACGACGGCCACCCGGTTCCGCACACGCTCATCGAGATCTGGCAAACCAACGCCGCCGGCCGCTACTTCCACAACAAGGACAACCATCCCGCGCCGCTCGATCCCAACTTCACCGGCGCCGGCCGCGCGCTGACCGATGCGAACGGCTGCTATCGCTTCGTCACCATCAAGCCCGGCGCCTATCCGTGGCGCAATCACGACAACGCCTGGCGACCCGCGCACATTCATTTCTCGCTTTTCGGGCCGGCGTTTTCGACGCGTCTGATCACGCAGATGTATTTCCCGGGCGATCCTCTGCTGGCGTTCGATCCGATCGCGCAATCCATCCGCGACGAGTCGGCCCGCCAGCGCTTGATCGCGCAGCTTCGACTTGCAGACCACCGAGCCGGAGTGGGCGCTCGGCTATCGCTTCGACATCGTGCTGCGTGGGCGCGATGCGACTCCGTTCGAAGATTGATATGGAGCCCACGCCTTCGCAAACCATCGGCCCGTTCTTTCACCTGTGCCTCACTCGCGACGCGGCGGCCGGATGCATGGCCAGCGTCCGAGGCGAAGGGCGAGCACATTCGTCTCAACTGCCGCGTGCTTGACAGCAACGGTGTTCCAGTAAACGACGCGATGATCGAGTTGTGGCAAGCAGACGCCGCCGGCGTGTACAACCATCCCGATGATCCGCGCCGCGCAGTACACGATCCCGCCTTCTGTGGCTTCGGGCGGCTCGCAACCGACGAACAAGGCCGATGCGTGTTCAACACTGTCATACCGGGCGGCGAAGCGCCTCACATCAACGTCTCCGTCTTCGCGCGTGGCTTGCTGAAGCGCGTGGTCACCCGGATCTATTTTTCAGTCAGCGAGAAGGATCCTGTTCTCGAGTTGGTTCCAGAAAACCGGCGCGATACGCTGCTGGCGCGCCGCGATTCCAACGACCCGGCCCTCTGGAGCTTCGACATTCACCTCGCAGGCGAGCACGAGACCGTGTTTTTCGAGATCTGATGCCCGTGCGATTGATCGACAGCCTCGCCACCACCGAGCCACTCGCCGAAATCTTCTCCGACCAACAGGTCCTTCAGGCAATGCTCGACTTCGAAGCGGCGCTCGCCCGCGCCGAAGCGGACGCTGGCCTCATTCCGGCGCACGCTGCCGAAGCGATCACGCGCGCGGCGCGATGCCGCCGGCTTTGACATCGCAGAGCTGTCCCGTGCCACGCTGCGCGCTGGAACACCCGCCATCCCGGTCGTGAAAGCGCTCACCGAGCGCGTGCGCGCCACCAATCCCGACGCCGCGCGATTCGTGCACTGGGGCGCGACCAGCCAGGACGTCACCGACACCGCGCTGGTCTTGCTGCTGGAACGCGCGCGAAAAATCCTGGCAGCCGATCACGCGCGCCTCAGCGCGGCTCTCGCGGAACTCTCGCAACGCCACGAACAAACCGTCATGCTCGGCCGCACACTTCTCCAGCCCGCCCCGCCCGTCACGTTCGGCCTCAAAGCCGCCGGCTGGCTGGCTGCGATCCGGCGCGGATGGAGCCGCGTCGACACGCGATTTCAAGAAGCCGCGCTGCTGCAATTCGGCGGCGCAAGCGGCACGCTGGCATCGCTAGGCGACGAAGGCGACACGGTTGGCCGCGAGCTCGCGCGCGATCTTGGAGTCCGCTACCCCGACGCGCCCTGGCACACCCAGCGCGACAATCTCGCCGCATTGCTCGCGGCTTGCGCGGTCGAATGCGGATCGCTCGGAAAGATGGCGCGCGACATCGCGCTGCTCATGCAAGGCGAAGTCGCGGAAGCCGCCGAACCAGCGAGCGAGGGCCGCGGCGGATCCTCAACCATGCCGCATAAGCGCAACCCCATGGCCTGCTCTCTGACGCTCTCCGTCGCTCATCGCGTGCCCGGCCTGCTCGCCTCATTCCTCTCCGCGATGGTGCAGGAACACGAGCGCGGCGCGGGCGGCTGGCAAGCCGAGTGGCCCATCGTGTCGTCGATCATCCAAGCCACAGGACTCGCGGTTGCCTCCATGGCGGAAGCGGCCGAAGGCCTCACAGTCGACGCGTCTCGCATGCGCACCAACATCGACGCCACGCTTGGAAATATCTTCGCCGAGCGCGTCATGATGTTGCTCGGTGCGACACTCGGCCGCGACGTCGCGCACAAACTTCTCGAGCAAGCAGCCGGCAAAAGCAACGCCGAGCATCGCCGACTGATGGATGTCCTGGCCGAGATGCCTGAGGTTACGCGCATCATTCCCACCGCGACGCTCGCAAAGCTCGACTCGCCCGAAGACTATCTCGGCATGCGCCGCCACGTTTCAGAAGCGACTCACTGAACACTAGGAGACTGAACGTGCCTTTCGCAACCATCGACGACACTCGCCTGTTCTACCGCCTGGAAGGAAGCGACGATCGGCCACCGCTCGGTGCTCGCGCATTCCCTCGGCCTCGACCACAGCCTGTGGGACGCGCAGGCGCGAGACCTGCTCTCCGCACTTCCGCATTCTGCGCTTCGACACGCGCGGCCACGGAGCATCCGACGCGCCAGCCGGCGACTACTCGATCGAACGCTTAGGCCGCGACGTTCTCCGGCTCGCCGACACGCTCGGCATCCGGACCTTCGCCTATTGTGGAATTTCGCTCGGCGGCTTCGTCGGCCAGTGGCTCGGCATCAATGCGCCCGATCGCTTGACGCACCTAGTCCTCTCCAACACGTCTCCCTACGCCGGACCGCCATCCAACTGGGACGCGCGCAAACAAACGGTCCTCGCGAACGGAATGACCGCGCTTGGCGGCATGTTTCTCGAACGTTCTTTTTCGGCCAGCACGCTCGCCCGACCCGACCCTCGCGTCGACTCGCTTCACCGCATTTTTCTCGGAACGAACCCGCAAGGATACGCCGGCTGCTGCGGCGCCATCCGCGACATGGATCACACCGCGTCGCTCCGCAAGATCCGGACTCCGGTGCTAATCATCATCGGGGACAACGACGTCGGCACCCCTTGGACCGGCCACGGCGAGATTCTCGCCCGCGAGATCGCCGGCGCAAAAGTCATTCGACTCCCGGCGGCGCATCTTTCGAACATCGAATGCCCGCGCTCGTTCACCTCGGCGCTCCTCGACTTCCTGGCCCCCGCGCTCCCGTCCGGCGATCAAATGCGCCGCAGCGTGCTCGGCGACGCTTATGTCGACGCGGCAATCGCGCGCACCACCGGCTTCACTCGCGACTTTCAAGACCTGATCACACGCTACGCCTGGGGCGCCATCTGGACTCGCCCCGGCCTCGACCCGCGCACGCGCCGCCTCCTCGTCCTCACAACCACCGCCGCCCTTGGACGCTGGGAAGAATTTCGCGCGCATCTTCGCGCCGGCCTCGCCCACAACCTCGAACCCTGCGACATCCAAGAAGCGCTGCTCCAAGCCGCGATCTACGCCGGCGTCCCCGCCGCCAACACCGGCATTTCAAATCGCCGCCGAAGAGCTCGCGCGCCCATCGTAAAATGGATGCGCATGGAACACTACACTTGGGATTCGGTTCCGCTCGAAGTCATGAGCGACATGATCTCGCGCAAAGTCATCAGCGGCGACAAGGCCATGATCGCTCAAGTCTTCTTGAAGAAAGACGCCGTGGTGCCGGAGCACCATCACGAAAGCGAACAGATCACTTACATCCTCGCCGGCGCGCTGAAGTTCGAACTGGAAGGACGCGAGGTCGTCGTGCGCAAAGGCGAAGTCCTGCGCATCCCATCCAACGTCCCGCATCGCGCGGTCGCGCTCGAAGACACGCTGGACGTCGACATCTTCTCGCCGATCCGCACTGACTGGCTCAGCAAGGACGACGCCTACCTCCGCCGCGGCGAGCGCGAAAAGACATGAGTGGCGCGTCCGCCAGCCAGGTACTCATCTCGACGGACCAACGCCCCGACGGCGCCCGCATCGCCCGCGTCATCATCAACAACGAACGCAAGCTCAACACGCTGAACACGCCGCTGATGGAGGAATTCATCCGTGCCATCGAATCGCTCGCCAGCGACGAATGGCTGCGCGCCGTGGTCGTGACCGGCGCAGGCGACAAGGCCTTCATCGGCGGCGCCGACATCGACGAGATGGCCGCGCTCACTGCCTCAACCGCCGAAGCCTTCATCACGCGCCTGCACCGCTGTTGCGAGGCCGTGCGCGACCTGCCCGTTCCCGTGATCGCGCGCATCCAAGGCTACGCGCTCGGCGGTGGACTCGAACTCGCGGCGGCCTGCGATCTCCGCATCGCCGCCGACACCGCCATCCTCGGCATGCCCGAAGTGAAGCTCGGCATCCCGTCGGTGATCGAAGCCGCGCTGCTTCCCATGCTGGTGGGCTGGGGCCGCGCACGCGAGATCGTGCTGCTAGGCGAAAATTTCTCCGCCGCCGACGCTCTCGAATGGCGCCTGGTCGAACGCGTCGTGCCGAAGGCTGAACTCGACCAGGGCGTCGAACAGTGGATCGCATCCCTGCTCCAGGCCGGCCCGCTCGCCATCCGCCTCCAGAAGCATCTGGTCCGCGCATGGGAAGATCTCCCGCTGCGCGTCTCCATCCGCACCGGCATCCAATCTTTCGTCACCGCCTGGCAATCAGACGAACCTGCGGCGCGGATGAAAGCGTTTCAAGCCAACCACCGACGACGCGATTAGTCGATCACGCGACGTCCGAAAATTTTCTTCTTCCTTCCGCAACCGCTTACGCCATCCCATCCCCCTCGCCTCCCCCGCCCGCGCTGTAACCTGTCCTTGATGGACCACCGATCGATTCCGCCTCGCTCCCCGCGAAAAAGTGAAATTACCAAACGAAGCCAAATCGGAGGCGCGCCTTACAACTCCGACCCCATACGCGTCGCCCTTGCTCTTCCGAACCAAGGTCTTTATAATCAATAATTAGGAGGGCGCTCTCGCGGCACTCGCGGGACCGGCTGCGCCAATGTCCATGACTCATCGCGAACAGGACATCCTGCATGCCATCGTCGAATGTTACATTCAGACCGGCGAGCCTGTAGCCTCGCGTACAATCGCGCGCCGCAGCCGGATAAACTGAGCGCCGCCACTGTGCGCAACATCATGGCCGATCTGTGCGACGCCGGCTATCTCTCGCAGCCGCACACTTCGGCCGGCCGCGTCCCCACGGAAAAAGCTTTCCGCAGTTACGTCCATTCGCTCGCCCGCGGCAGACTGCTCGTCAACGAACTGCGGCCGCGTGCGCGGCGAACTCAGCCAGATGAGCACCATGGAAGCGCGCGTCGAATGCTCTTCGCGCATGCTCACCGAAATGACGCAAGGCATCGGCATCACCGCCGCCATCCCGACCTCCAGCCAGACGCTCGACCAGATCGAACTCACCAGCCCTGTCAGATCGCCGCGTGCTCATGATCGTGGTCACGCGCGACCAGCAGGTCCACAACCGCATCGTCGCGCTCGACGAGTTCGTCTCCGAGGACGAGCTGGCTTCCATTCGCAACTACATCAATCGCAACTTCAGCGGCTGGTCGTTGCAGGACATTCATGCCGACTTGAAGCGCCGCCTCGAGCAGCACAGCGCCGCCTACGACGCGCTGCTCAAAAAGCTCACGGTGCTTTACTCCAAGGGTCTGCTGGACATCGAGCTGACGCCCGAGATCCACATGGAAGGCGCCGGCAACCTGGTGAGCCTGGATCTGCACCTGACGCGCGAAAAGCTGCGCGATCTCTTCCACACGCTCGAAGAGAAGAAGAGGATGCTGCAATTGTTGGATCGATTCCTCGAACAGCCGGCCGGCGAGCTGGCCGTTCAGGTGGGTCTCGCCGACGCCCACCCCAGCATGCGGGAATTGTCGCTGATCGGAATTTCGATTCCGCTGAGCGGCGCGCTCTCCGCCAGGATCGCGGTGCTGGGACCCATGCGCATGAATTACGGGAAAGCCATCTCCGCCGTGTATCACATGGGGCAGGCGTTCCGGAGCTTGCCGGTATAACGCCGCGTTCGGATCGTTAGCTGCTTCGAACCTTATAAACTGAAACTGTATGGATGTGAAAAAACCAATGGCCGATTCGAGCGAGGATCGCGGGAACGGCGCGCGGATACCGCCGCGGATCCGCCCGCCGATTCGACGCCGGCGTCGACCTTGGAAGCCATCACCGCCGAGCGCGACCTCCTGCTGCAGGAAAAGACCGACCTGATCGATCGCCTGCTGCGGCGCCAGGCCGAGTTCGACAACTTCCGCCGCCGCGCCGAGCGCGAACGCGCCGACGTGGTCGAATACGCGAATACCGAGACGGTCCGCGCCATTCTGCCGATTCTGGACGATTTCGAGCGCGCGCTTGCAGCCGAATCCGCCGACAAAGAATACGCGCGCGGGATGGAGCTGATTTATCAGCGGCTTTCCGACGCGCTAAAGAAGTTGGGGCTGGAGCCGATTAGTGCGAAGGGACAGAAATTTGATCCGCATCTGCATCATGCTGTCGACATGGTCGAAACCGACCAGGTCGAAGATCACACCGTGCTCGAGGAATTCCAGCAGGGCTACAATTTCCGCGGGCGCCTGCTGCGCCCGGCCATGGTGAAGGTAGCGGTGAGCAAGAAATGAACGCCACCAAGCGCGATTACTACGAAGTGCTGGGCGTGGCGCGCGACATCGACGATCCCGGCCTCAAGAGCGCCTACCGCAAGCTGGCGCTCAAGTATCATCCGGACCGCAATCCCGACGATCACGACGCGGAGGAAAAATTCAAAGAAGCCGCCGAGGCGTACAGCGTGCTGAGCGATCCGCAGAAGCGCGCCGCTTACGATCGCTACGGCCACCAGGGACTGCAGGGGCTCGGGGCGAACCAGGGTTTCGATCCGTCGGCGTTCACCGACTTCAGCGACATCTTGGGCGACCTGTTCGGTTTCGGCGATTTGTTCGGCGGCGGCGGACGGCGCGGCGGGCGCACGCGCGCGCATCGCGGCGAAGATCTGCGCTACGACCTCGAAATCACGCTCGAGGATGCGCTGCGCGGGTTGAGCGTCGAGATTCAGGTTCCGCGGCTGGATCTTTGTTCGCGCTGCCAGGGAACGGGCGCCGAAAAGAACGACGGGCTGGTCACCTGCCCGATGTGCCATGGACGCGGCGAGGTGATCTACCAGCAGAGTTTTCTGCAGATCCGGCGGACGTGCGGCCAGTGCAACGGGCGCGGGCAGATCGTGCGGCGGCCCTGCACAGGAGTGCCATGGCGAGCGGCAGGTGCGGCGCGAGCGCAAGCTGAAGGTTACCATTCCCGCCGGCGTCGACACGGGCACGCATCTCAAGCTTTCGGGCGAAGGCCAGTCGGGATTGAACAGCGGACCCGCAGGCGACCTCTACGTCGTCATCAAGGTGAAAGACCATCCCATCTTCGAGCGACGCGGCGACGATCTGCATTGCACCGTTCCCGATCAACGTCGCGCAGGCCGCGCTCGGAACTCGAAATCAACCTGCTCACCTTCGATGGTCTCGAGACCGTGAAAATCCCGGAATCCAGCCAGACCGGCGACTTCGTCCGGCTCAGCAAGCTGGGCACTCCGCGACTGCAGGGCAGCGGACGCGGCGACGTGTACGTTCACATCGACGTCCGTGTCCCGAGCAAGCTGACGCGCGAACAGAGAAAACTTTTCGAACAGCTTCGCGATACTCTTCCGGCGGAGAACGAGCCGCACGAGAAGGGCATCCTCGACAAAGTCAAAGACT
This sequence comes from Terriglobia bacterium, assembly GCA_963792065.1. Classification (GTDB taxonomy): domain Bacteria; phylum Acidobacteriota; class Terriglobia; order Bryobacterales; family Bryobacteraceae; genus Palsa-89. Next base: position 869,078 of record CAWBUU010000001.1, on the reverse strand, counting down.
ATTTCATGTAGGGACGCACGAGCCGGGCGCCGGCCGCTGGATTCAGCCGGCCAGTGCTCTCCAGCCAGGAGCGGAACATCGCGGTGAATGCCTCCACTTCGGCCGACGTCCACAACTCCTCCACCGTGCAGCGCATCTTGCGCCGCCAGTTCGGATACTCGGACGTTGTGCCGGGCAGATTCTGCTGCTCGGTCTCCTTGAGCAGGTCCTCCTGGTTGAGGACCATGAGCTTGGACGGAGTGGACGCAAGGAACCCGACGATGGCGTTGTGCAGTTCGCCGTTCAGCTCCGGAACGTCGCTGGCGTTGCGCGGGAAACCGTCGGGCAACAGCTTGAGCTGGATCAGCGCATCCAGCATTTTCTGCTTTTCTCGCGCGCGCTCGTCGAGCATTCTGCGATACGTGGCGTCTTCGGGAAGCAGGCCCGCGTCGCGCCGCGCGTCGATGTCGCGGCCCAGCCAGAAGCCGGCCAGCGTCGGCAGGTCGTGCGTAGTGACCGATACCAGCGCGTCGCGTGGATATTCGTCCGGGTTGTGGAAGCCGTCCGTCGGGGTCCTGCTCGAAGTAGAACAGACGATAGCTCAGAATTCCGAAGCGCGTGCAGCGCTTCGCGGATCTCGTCGGGCACGGTGCCCAGGTCCTCGCCGACGACCAGCAACTTTCTGCCGCACGCTTTCGAGCGCCAGGACGCCGAGCAGGTCGCGCCAGCGGTCGCGCACGTAGGTTCCTTCGGTTGCCTCGAAGCCGTCGGGAATCCAGTACAGGCGGAAGAAACGCATGACGTGATCGATGCGCAGCGCGCCGCCGTGCCGCGAGTTCTTGCGGATGGATTCGCGAAAACAGGCGGTAGCCGTCCTCGATAGTGGCGCTGCGGAGTTGGGCGGCGGAAAGGCCCAGTCCTGGCCCTTGGGTGAGAACGAATCGGGCGGAGCACCGACGCGGCAGCCGTTGACGAAGAAGTCGCGGTGCGCCCACAGGTCGCTGCCGAAGCGGTCGGTGGCGAGCGCCAGGTCGTGATAGAGGCCGATCGCGAGGCCGCGCTCGCGGGCGTGCTGCTGCGCGGAGGCGAATTGCAGGTCGAGCTGCCACTGCACGATACTTGTGAAACAGAACGCTGCGCCAGTGTTTTTTCGCGAATTGCGGCCGTGGCCGCCGATTCCGGGTCCTGATACGGCTCCGGCCATTGCCGCCAGGTCCACACGTCCGGACATTCGCGGTGCAGCGATTCGTCGAGCGCCGAGTGAACCGCGAAGCGGTGGAGCAGGTCGCCTTCCTGCTCGATGTAGCGGCTGCAGCTCCAGCGCGCGCGCTTGCTGTTGCGTCCCATCCCGCGAGGAACGTCGCGAAAGACCGACTTCAGAAAGCACAGTCTTCAACCGGTGCACGCGCTCATACTCGACGAACTCGGCCGCCGCGCAGCGCCGAATCTCTGTCTGCACCGCGGGCGACCCGAGCAACGCCTGCGCCCGCGCCGAAGTCCGGGAAGTCTTCGATCTGCTCGACGTCCAGATAGATCGGATTGCGATAGAAGATCGAATTCGGAAGATACGGGCTGGTGTTGTAGGGCGCGCGATTGAAGATCGCATGCAGCGGATTGAGCGCGATGAAGCTGGCGCCGGTCTCGTCGGCCACCCAGTCGGTCAGGGCTTCGAGATCGGTTGTGTCGCCGCAGCCCCAGTTGCGCTCGCGATCGCAGTCCGTAGAGGCTGATGGCGATCCCGGCAGCGCGTCCGGACTCCAGACACGCCGGCTGGTAGACCTGGCTCGGGCAAACGATCAAGCGCGCGGGCGGGTACTCTGTGCTCGCCGATCGAGATCGTCAGTTCGTGATAGCCCGAGCGGAATCTCGGCGCGGCAGCCGAACTCGCGGCGAATCGCGGAGGCTCGCCTCCAGTCGTAGCGTACCGCCGCCCTCCAGTCGAATTTCGAGTAGCGCAGCGGCGGAGGCCTGTTGAGCGGGAATGCTGATCGAGATTTCGTGAGGCGGCCCATGGAGCACGATGGTGCGCCGGCAAAGCAGCATTATCGCGACTGGCGTTCGTCGCCCAGCGAGATCGAGGATCGCGCCGGATTACTTCAGGCCGAGGCGCGGTGCTCGCGTCCCCACACGTCCCAGTACGCAGTTTCGATGCCAGCGTCGGCGGCGGCGCGTTCGAGCTCTTTCCGGTCCGGCCGGTCGGTGTTGTGAGTCCCGCCTGGTGGCGACGCCATGAGATAATAGGTTCGTGGACAGCGAGGTCAAGTTTCAGCCCAGTCTGCCGAGCGGACTCTTCGAACGCATCGACAATGAGGACGCAGCCGGCTGGGTCTGAGGGCATTATAACAACCACCCTCGACAAGGCCATCAATTGGGGCCGCAAAAATTCCATCTGGCCGATGTCGTTCGGTCTGGCTTGCTGCGCCATCGAGATGATGTCGATGATCGGTTCGCGCTACGACATCTCGCGCTTCGGCGCCGAGGTGATGCGGGGGTCGCCGCGCCAGTCGGACCTGATGATCATCGCCGGGCGCGTGTCGAACAAGATGGCGCCGGTGATCCGGCAGGCTGTACGAGCAGATGCCGGAGCCCAAGTGGGTGATCTCGATGGGCGCCTGCGCGACGTCGACCGGCGTGTTCAGCAACTACGCGCTCATCCCGGTGAATCAGGTGATTCCGGTGGACGTGTATGTGCCCGGCTGCCCGCCGCGGCCGGAGCAGTTGATTTACGCCATCATGTTGCTGCAGAAGAAGATCGAGTCGGAAAAAGGCACGCTCATGAAGGCCCTGAACCTGGCCTGATGCCGCGCGCGGCCGTTACTCTCTCCCGAAATCTTCAAATTCCTCCAGTGTCGGGCGATAAGCATCAGTAAAGAAGTTCAATCTTTATTAGGAATTTAGCGATGGATGTATCCTCCATCAATCCGGCAGTCGTCACTGCGGACTATTCGGCCACGCAGCCGCGCACCGTGCCCCACCAGGAAGCCGCCCAGCGGCGGCAACTGATCCAGGCCGCGAAGTCGGTGAACGACAGCGGCATTCTGGGCCACAACCAGCTCGTGTTCCTCATCGACAGCCAAACGCACCGGCCCATCATCCGCGTGGAGGACAGCGAGACGCATGAAGTTCTGGTCCAGATCCCGCCCGAATATGTGTTGCGCCTGGCTGAAGATTTGCGCGCGAGTTCAGTAGAGACTACGCCTTCTGAAGCCGATACGTAGTTCAAGTATGCGTTCCAAAGGCTATCAAAACTACTTCGACGAAGAAGTTCTGGCGGCGAATCCCCTCAAGCTCGTGCAACTGCTGTATCGCGGAGCGATTGATTCCATCGTTTCGGCACGCCGCTACCTGCGCGTGGGCGACATTCGCGCCCGGTCGCGCGCCATCAGCAAGGCCATGGCGATCGTGACCGAACTGTCGCAGTCGCTCGACATGAGCGCTGGCGGCGAGTTCAGCCGCAACCTGGCGGAGTTGTATGGATATATTTCGAAGCTGCTGATTCAGGCCAACGCCGAGCAACGCGAAGCGCCGCTCACAGAAGCCGAACGGCTGCTCACCACGCTGCTCGAAGCGTGGAGCGCTTGCGTGCCTGCCGAGCCCGTGCAGCCCATTTCCGCTCCACAGCTCGCGGCTGAACAAGCGGAAGAGACGCTAGCGGTCTCCTACTAGCATCGGGGCGCGACGCGCCCTATTCCTTGAGGTGAGCCTCGATAATCGCCTTGGCAACCGCCTCGGCGGAAACGTCGTACTTGCCGGACTGCACTTCCAGCCGCAATTGCTCGATCTTGTCCGGATCGCGAGCGGCCAGCGTCTGCGCCAGTTCGGAAACCTCGGCTTGGTCGGGAGCACCAGGCGAGGCGTTGTCTTTCACCCCAGCGCGCTTCTGCGCACTCGGGTCTGCCTTCTCGGTCCCCTGGGTGAGGGGGGTGCGATTCAGGTCATCAATCCGCATGTTTGGTTAATCCCGCTACCACCATCTTAGCGATACCCAGGCCGCCCGAGGCGGACAGCGCCTGGGCGAACTGCTGCTCGCCGAGATCCACCAGGCTGGAGTTGGCATCGCTGCCGTCATCGCTGTCGTCTCCGGTCAGGCCGCCCCCGGTCGCCTGGCGCGCCGACCGCAGCATCTCGGTGAGTAGCAGCGCTTCAAAGTCAGTGGCGCCCTTCTGGATTTTGGCGGGACTATCCGCGTGGGCCGCGCCACTCAGCGGCGTCGCCGGTGAAACCGATGTTAACGGCAGCATGTTTTTAGATAACCTCCACTTCCGCTTCGAGAGCGCCGGCCGCTTTGAGATTTTGCAAGATGGCGATGATGTCGCGTGGCGTCGACCCGATCGCGGTCAGCGCGCGGACCAGCTCCTCGACGCTCGCGCCTTCCTTCAGCACCACGTTGCGGGCTTTCTCTTCCTTGGCCGTGACATTGACATCCGGCGTGACGGTGGTCTGGCCAGTGCCGAGCGGCGCGGGTTGCGAGACGTTGTAAGACGTTTGGATCTCGACGGTCAGGGCGCCGTGCAGGATCGAGACCGGTGCGATTCTCACTTCCTTGCCAAGAACAATCGTGCCGGTCCGCTCGTTGATGACGATTCGCGCCGGACGGTCTGCAACCACCGTCAGGTTTTCGAGTTCGCTCAGGAACTCGACTGGCTTGGACTTGTAGGCCTCCGGCGCATCCACCGACACGAGCGCGGAGTTCTCTGCCTGGGCCGGCGTTAGCGCACCGGATCCGAATTTCTCGTTAATGACGCTTGCGATTCTGGCGGCGGTGGTGAAGTCGGCCTGGTGCAATTGCAGCTTGATGTGACTGGAAGGTGCAACCGAAGGCGCGAGCTTTTCGATGATCGCACCGCTCGGCACGCGCCCGGCCGTGGGATGGTTGGTGGTTTGGCTGTTGCCTCCGCGCCCGGCTACGAAGCCTCCGGTAACGACGGACCCCTGCCCGGCCGCATACACCTGGCCGTCCGGCCCCTTGAGCGGAGTCAGCACCAGGATTCCGCCTTGTAGATTGGTGCAGTCGCCGATGGCGGCCACCGAGATATCGATCCGTGTTCCCGGCTGCGCGAACGGCGGCAGGTTGGCAGTGATCAAAACAGCCGCTGTATTGCGCACCAGAATCGCGGTCGGCGAAACGGCCACGCCCATGCGCGCCAGCAGGTTGGTCAGGCTCTGCGAGGAAAACACGGTCTGGCGTTTGTCGCCCGTTCCGTTCAAGCCGACCACCAGGCCGTAGCCTACCAGCTGGTTGTCGCGAACGCCTTCGATGGAGACCAGGTCTTTCAAGCGGGCGCCCGAGGAGGCAGTAGCCGGCCAGAGCGGCGCAGCGGCCAGCAGCGCAACGAGCAGCAGGATTGCGAATGGCGTCTTCATGGTGTCAAAACGGGAGCAGCCCGAGCAGCAGCCGGTACAGGAAGAACGGCCGCTTCACTACATCGTTCACCACGCCCCTGCCGTTCACCAGAATTTCCATGCGCGCGACGCGGTCGGACGGGATCGAGTTGACCGGGCTTAGGTCGTCCGGCCGGATGATCCCGCGCACCGTGATGATCTGCTTTTCGGAATTGACCGAGATTTCTTTCTGACCTTGCACTACCAGGTTGCCGTTGGGCAGCACGTCGGTGACCTCCGCTGTCACGGTAGTCGAGAGCGTTGTTCCGCGGCTCGTGGTCCCCTGGCCCTGTAGTTGTTGGTTGCTGGTCGCGTTGGCCAGGTTCGCAAGCGCGCCGCCGATGCTCTTGGGTCCGGCCAGCGAAGTCACCGAGGCGTTGGCGTTGGACTTGCGACTGGTGTTGGTGCTTCCGGTGGAAACAGCCGACGAATTGTCGGCGACGACGATGGTGACCAGGTCATACACCTGGTTGGCGCGGACGTCGCGAAATCCGTCGGCCAGCCGGCCAGTGCTGGTGAACAGCGATCCGGGCGACGGGTTGGTGGATTGATGGGTACGCTGGTTGACCTCCTGGACGTACTGTTCGAGCGACGATTTCTTTTCGGCGACGGGCTTCTTCTTGGCTGCGAGCGGAGGCAGCAAGGCGACGGCGCAGGCGATGGAAATAATGAGTGGCTTCATTTCAGTGTGATGGTGGCGGCGCGGTGACCCGGCCTTTGTCTGCGATCACGGCGGGGAAATCACGCCCGTTAGATGGGTTGTGCACGACAATGATGTCGCCTTTGCTGCCGCCAACGCGCGCGACGGCGTCGAGCGTGACGGATGCCTGGCCTTCGGTAACATTCACGCGTACGGTTTCGCCCCGAACGACATCCGGTGCGTCCTGCAGTGCATTCTCAAAAATTCGCTGACCCTGGCGTACCGCTCGGCGCGCGAGCTTGCCCGCGACCGAATCGGCGGAGAGCGAGGCTGAGTCAGGGAAAGGAAACGTGCGGCCGTTGACTTCGCGAACCTGCTCCGGCCGGATGGCCCCTCGAGCGGAGATATCTTCAGCCGCGACCAGCCAAGTCCGCTCCACGCTGATCCGGACCTTGGCCCACACGCTCGCGCTGCGGTTGCCGTCGTAGAACAAGCGCCCACGCCAGAAGACCGGATTCTCCGGGTGCGCATCGGGTGGCCGGTTGAGACCAGTGAGCTTGAACTCCAACCGCCCGGGCGGCAGCGGCTGGCTGGTGAACTCCAGCAGCTCGATTTTCGCATCGGGCATGTCGAGCGCGCTTTCGAGCGCCTTCTCGATTTGCTCCCGCGTGACCAACTGCATCAGGCGCGAGATGCACAGATCCGGAATCGGCTGCTCGCCGGCATCCAGACCATGCTGGCGGGCGATGAGCCGCAATTCGTGGCCCGAGAGAACGCGCTGGGTTCCAGCGAGCGGCGCAAAGCCCAGCACCGTAGCGGGATCGAGGGTCTGAAACAGCGGAACCGCGGTGGCGAGCTCGTCCCGCCGTGATCCTTTCCGAAGAAACGACCAGGCACTCCGCATGCGCGAACGCCACCATCGCCGCAAAGATGCAAGAAAATCTCATTGCGCGATGTTGTTTACCTGCTGGTACATTTCGTCGGCGGCCTTCACTACTTTGGAGCTGGCTTCGTAAGCCCGCTGGCTGACGATCATGTTGATGAACTCTTCCACCACGCTGACGTTGGAGCCTTCTACATAACCCTGCATGAGACGTGCCGAGGCCTTCCTGCCCGCCAGGATTGCCGACCGTCGGGTCGCCGGACGCGTCGGTCTGCTGGAACATGTTCTGGCCGATGCTGTTGAGACCGCCGGATTGGCGAAGTTGGCAAGCTGAATTTGACCAGCGACCTGCGCGGCGCTCTGGCCGGGTTGCGTGTAGCTGACCGTGCCGTCGCCGGCGATGGTGATGCTCTGGGCTTCGGGCGGAATCGTGATCTGCGGCTCGAGCGGATCGCCGTTGGCGGTGACCATGTTGCCATCGCGATCGAATTGGAATCCGCCGTCGCGCGTGTAGGCCAGGTCGCCGCTGGGGCGCCGGACCTGAAAGAAGCCTTTGCCTTGGATCACGATGTCCAGCGGATTGCCGGTCTGCTGGAAATTGCCCTGCGCGAAAATGATCTCGTTGGACGCGGGCCGCGTTCCGAGACCGATCTGCAGACCGCTGGGAACGACGGTCTGCGAGCCGGCCGCCGCGCCCGGCTGCACGTAGCTCTGATACAGCAGATCCTGGAACTGCGTCCGCCGCATCTTGAACCCGTTGGTGTTGGCGTTGGCCAGGTTGTTGGCGATGTTGTCGACGTTCATCTGCTGCGCGGACATACCGCTGGCCGCGCTATAGAGTGCTCGGATCATGTTTTCCTCTCTTGCTGGAATCGGTTCGCGTCATCAGTTCGTGCCTCATCAACTGGTGACCTTGGCGACTTCCTCGACCGCGCGACGGTCCATGTCGGCGCGCGATGGTCAGCGCCTTCTGCAGACTTTCGAACTGGCGCATCACGTTGACCAAGCGCACGGCGGATTCGGCCGGCTGAGAATTGGCGGCTTCGAGCTGACCCTGCCGGATGCGAGTGCCGCTGGCGGGAGCGGGCGCCAGACTCGCTCGATCCACCTGGAAATAACTGTTGCCGCGTTTGGTGAGCGCGGCCGAATCTTTGAAATCGACTACCGCGAGATGTGCCGACGTCCTGGCCATCCTGCCGCACCATCCCGTCCGGAGTGATCTCGACCGACTTGGAGCTATCGAGTTGGATGGGCTTTCCATCCTGGCTCTGAATCGCGTAGCCGTCCATGGTCTCAAGCTGTCCGTCCGGCGACAGGCGCAGGCTGCCGTTGCGGGTGTAGATGGGGCCGGAGGGAGAATCGGCGACCAAAAATCCCTGGCCGTCGAGCGCAAGATCCAGCGGATTGCTGGTGGGCGTGAGCACGCCTTGCCGGAAGTCGGTCCACTGCCGTTGTATTACCGGAAGCGTTTCTGGTGTAGTCCCCGCCGGGGACTCGGCCGCCTCGGCGGAGAGATAGAGGCTGTAGAACTCGCGATCGGCTTTGAAGCCCGGCGCCGAAGAGTTCGCGATGTTGTTGGCCAGCATGTCGAGACTTTCGATGCGAGACCGAATTCCGCTGGCTGCCGCGCTGGTGAGTGGATCCATAAGTGTGTCGCCGCCGCGAGGGTAAAAGCAATTGAAGGGCCGGTTGCGAAATTGGCTCATCTCAATGCGTCGCGTGGACGATGAGTTCGTTATGGAACGGGTGTGGAGTGACAAGAATGTGCCGGAACGGGACGGGTGCCAATTTTGTAGCGGCGCGAAGGCGGTAAGTGTATGAGACGGCGCGCGGCGAGATGGCAGGCGGGATGCTTTCCTTTGAGGCGTGAATGTCAGCGCAATCGACGTGCAGCTTCCGATGGGGACGGCGGCGCCAGCAACTGGTTCCGCATTGGGCTCGCTCCCGGGCCTAACGAGTGACGGTGCGGCCAGCGAAGCGGGTCCCGGCCTCGACGCATTCCTCTCGTTGCTGAACGGCATCCTGGAAAGCATACAGGCCGCGGAGCCGGGCGCAGCATCGCTCGATCCCGAATCTGAGCGCTTGCCAGACGCTGCCGCGCCGCACGCCACGGCGAAAGATAAGGATAAAGACGCAAGCCCGGACGCTACGGACCGTGATTCGAGCGGATCGGCGAGTGCGATGGTTCTGGCGGGTGGTCAGCCGATGATCTTGGTTCCCATACCGGCTGATGTGTTGTCCTCACACATAGTAGATATCCCTTTAGCCCAGACTACGCCGGTGGATCCCACGCGTGCTGCGCCGGCCGGACGGTGGATCGCGCCGGAGACACGCATCGCAACACAAAGGAATGTCCGGATAGTTCCGGCCCCGGTTCTTCGCGCGATAACCTCGGAGGCGCCCGTCGCGTTCGGACTTCGTTTGACAGCGAAGAATCCCGAGCCTGCGGCACCGAAGCTTGCCTCAGCGATCCCGGCTGAGACGGCTCAAAAGCTCCAGCTTGATCCGAGGCTGGTCAATCTCGCGCCACTTGCGGAAGATGCGCCAGATCAAACCCCAAGCGATCCCGCGCGTAGCCCGAAACCGCAAACCGTCGACAACGCGAATCCACCGGAGAACGTGGCCGGAATCGATTCCGAGGCGTTGGATGTTCGCGCTCTGAAGCTCCCGAGTGGTGCTCCCTCGATGGCTGATCGATGGCTACCCGTCAATTCGACCCCGCAATTCAGTTCTCCGGCGGTTCAACCTCCGCTTGACAACCTGCGTGTGCCAGCGCCAGCGCCCACGCCAGCGCCAGGACCAGCGCCCGGGCTAGCGCCAGCGCCAACGCCAACGCCAGCGCCAGTGCCGACGCCAGCGCCGACGCCAGCGCCGCCGGTTCTGCCTTTCAGAACGGACGGGCGACGAGAGGAAGCTCAGGAAACGGCCACCAAGTTCTCGATTGAGACTGCGGCGGCGGAACCGGTGGAGTCGGGGAACTCGGGAGAACGAGTTGCGGCAGTTGCGCCGGTTGACAAGCCGGCACCTGATCAACAGCATCAGACCAAGTTTGGGGCCGACGCGGATCCCTCCATCCAACCGAAGCGTGCGGAGGTTCGCCAAAGTGTTCCGCAAGCCGGGCCCAAGCCTATCGAGGAACCAAGTGCCGGACCGGAATCGGACGCTAAGAAGCCGGTTGAGAAAGCCGAGGCGAAGCCGCCGGTGAGAGACACGAGGTCCAGCGCGGAAGTGCCGGCTTCTGAGATTCAGACAAGAGCAACGGAGACGGCTGCGGCGCGGGAAAGACCAGCCGCGCCGGAACGAAGCGACGAGGTGAAGGTAGGGCGAGTGGCTTTCGAGCCGGAGTCGAAACCGGTTGGGCCTCCGCAACCCGCGCGGCAGATCTCGCTGCGCCTGTCGAGCGCCGACTCAAGTAACGTCGACGTGCAATTGCGGGAGCGGGGCGGGCAGGTCCACGTCGCGGTACGGACCTCGGACACGCAGCTCTCTGAGTCGCTGCAATCGGAATTGGGTGATTTGGTGAGCCGGCTCGAAAACAAAGGTTTCAAAACGGAAGCCTGGATACCGGCCGGGCCGCAGCACACGATAACCCTGGCGTCCGGCGCGTCCGGAAACGCGGGCGGCCAGCCCGATCAACCCGGCTCGGGTGGCGGGAACCAGCAGGGCCAGCCGCAGCAGCAGCCGAATCAACACCGGCAGCCACGCTGGTCGCAGCAGTTTGAAGAAACTTTGGAAACCGAAAAGGCAAGGACGGAGAAGCGATGATACCCAGTTTGACGAATGGAACCAGCGGCGCCCAGCAATCCGATCAGACGCAGAGCAGTCCGCAGAAGCCGGCCATGGCCATCGATCCGATGGCCACCGAACAGACCTTCTTGATGCTGCTGGTGGCGCAGTTGAAGAATCAGAATCCGCTGAACCCGCAGGACGGCACGCAGTTCGTGGCACAGCTTGCGCAATTCAGCTCGCTCGAACAGCAGATGCAGATGCGTCAGGATCTGGATGCGATCAACACCTCGCTCAGCCAGCCGGCCGCGACCACCGAGGCAGTCCAAAAATAAAGGAGCTTTATGTTTACCTCATTCTCAACCGCACTTTCGGCGCTGGCGGCGCATTCCACCGCCATCGACGTCGTAGGAAACAACCTGGCGAACTTGAACACGCCCGGTTTCAAGAGCAGCGTCGTCTCGTTTCATGACCTGGTGACGCAGTCGCTCGGAGCCGGCCTCGGCGACACCCAGGTCGGATTCGGCGTGGGCACCCCGATCACGCTGCGTGGTTTTTCTCAAGGCGCCATTCAGACCACTGGAGGAACGCTGGACGCCGCCGTGCAAGGCGATGGATTCTTTGTGATCCAGGGGCCGGGCGGGGGCACCCAGTACACGAGAGGCGGAAATTTCCAGGTGGACAAGGATGGAAATCTTACCACCGCCACAGGTGAGCCGGTGCAAGGCTGGACGCAGATCAACGGCTACCTGGACACGAACGCACCTCCCGGAAACATCAGCGTTCCTGTGGGCACCGTCCAGCCGCCCGTAGTGACCAAGGACATTTCGTTCGACATCAACCTGAATGCGGCGGCCACGCCGGGGACTCTATCCGGCACATTCGCCACCTCGGTTACGATCTACGATTCTCTGGGAAACTCGCATATCGTTACTGCGACATTCACCAGGAACGCAACCGCCGGCCTATGGGATTATAGCGTCGCGATTCCGGACGCGGACGTTCAGACTCCGCCGTTTACTCCTCTTACAGGATCGATCAACTTCCTCCAGGACGGATCCCTGGATCCCGCCACTGCCGCGCCAGCAGCGCTAGATCTCACCGACCTGGCGGATAACGCGGCGGATATGTCCGTAACCTGGAACCTTTACAACGGGGCCACGCCGAGAATCAGCCAGTATGCCCAGCCTTCGTCGACCTCGGCGGTTTCGCAGGACGGTTCGCCGGCCGCACAGTTGGTGCGAGTCGCGCTGGCCGACGCCGGCCAGATCCTGGCGCAATTCTCGAACGGCGCCCAGACCGTAGTGGGGCAACTCGCCATGGCGACCATCCGCAATCCGGAATCGCTGATCGCGGTGGGCAACAACAATTACCAGCTCAGCGCTCGATCGGCGCTGCCGGCGGTCGGACTTCCTGGAACGGGCGGACGCGGGTCCGTCAAGGGCGGCGCAGTGGAAGCATCCACGGTGGACATCGCGCAGCAATTCACCAATCTGATCGTCTACCAGCGCGGCTATGAAGCCAACTCGAAAGTGGTGTCGGCGGTGGACGAGCTGAGTCAAACCACGATCAACCTGATTCACTAGTTTCGCTCGATGACCACCAGCGAGCACATCGCCGAACTGGCCGACATTCCCGTCGACGTCCAAGTGGAGCTGGGGCGGAAGATCATGACGATCTCGCAGATCCTGGACCTGCACGCCAGCAGCGTGATCCGGCTCAACCGCTCGGCCGGCGACAACATCGACATCCTGGTGGGCGGAACGGTGATCGGCTACGGGGAAATCGTGATCATCGAGGACGCGGTGGGGGTCCGGATCACGGACTTCTGCCTGGAGGAATGAGGGGGCATGGATCTTGTACGGGAGTCGCTGGCGATCACGTTGGTGTTTGGGCTTCTGTGGGCGGCGCTATGGCTGCTCAAGAGGCGAGGGGCGATTCGGCCCAGGCTCAACCTGGGGAAGAACCAGCATGAGCCGCAGCGGATGGAGTCCCGCGGAAGACTGGCGTTGACGGCGCAGCATTCGCTGCACCTGGTTCGGGCCGGCGATCGCGAGTTGGTGCTGGCGGTGCATCCGGCGGGCGTCACGGTGGTCTCGGATCTTTCCTCTTCCAGCTCGATAGCCAAAACAACATGAAAAAGCTTCGAATACTCGCGGGTTGCGCGCTGGCGGGCGTAGGGTCGCTCGCGGCGCAGACCGCCGGGGCGCAGATATCGCTGGTGCAGGGCAAGGGGTCCGAGTCGCTGAGCATTCCCATGCAGACGGTGGTGCTGCTCACGCTGCTCACGGTGCTGCCGGCGGTGATCATGTCGGTCACGCCGTTTCTGCGAATCACGGTGGTGCTGCACTTCCTCCGGCAAGCGCTCGGAACGCAGGCCACGCCGTCCAACCAGGTGCTGATCGGCCTGGCGCTGTTCCTGACCGTCCTGATCATGCAGCCGGTGGCTATCGACATGTACCACCAGGGCTGGGAGCCGATGGAGAACGGCAAGGCGACCTGGCAGCAGGCCTTCGACAACGGGACCGAAGCCGCTGAAGGCGTTCTTGGTCCGGTACGTGCGCGAAAAAGACGTGAAGCTGTTTCTGGAGGTCTCGCACACGCCGCAGCCCGAAGCGGCCGTCCGATCTCGGTCTGACTGTGCTGGTGCCGGCTTACATTCTGTCGGAGCTCAAGACCGGCTTTCAGATCGGCGCGGTGCTGTTTCTGCCGTTTCTGGTGATCGACCTGGTGGTGGCGTCGGTGACGCTTTCGATCGGCATGGTGCAGTTGCCGCCGGTCATGCTGTCGGCGCCTTTCAAGATTCTGCTGTTCGTGCTGGTGGACGGCTGGAATCTGGTAGTGGGTTCGTTGATCAGGAGTATCTATCAAACATGACGCCGGAAATGGCTATCGATATCTTTCGCCACACGCTGCATGCAGACGTTCTGGCTGGCGCTGCCGCTGCTCGCGATCGGATTCGTGGTCGGGATCGTGGTCAGCCTGGTGCAGGTGCTGACTTCCATTCAGGACACCGCTTCGCCTCGGTGCCGCGGCTGGCTGCGTTTCTGTTCGGCTTGTTGCTGCTGCTGCCGTGGATGACGGCCAAGCTGGTGTCGTTCACCACCGGCCTGTTCGGCGATTTCAGCCGGTATGCACGCTAGCCTCACGCATCAACCTCTCGATGCTGTGCGGTTTCCTGCTGGTGCTGGCGCGCGTATCGGGCTTGATCGCCATGGTGCCCATTCCGGGTCTGGCGGCGGGTCCCGACGTGAGCCGTGTTGTGTTGTCGCTGGCCCTGACGGTGGGCTTGTTTCCGGTCTGGCCGGCGCCTGCCGGTCCAGGGCTTTCTGATCGGACGGATGTTGGGATGGATGGCGGCGGAGGCGGCATTCGGCCTGACCATCGGAGTCGCGGTGGCGTTCCTGCTGGAGGGCATCCAGATGGCGGCGCAGGTGATCGGTCTGCAGGCCGGCTACTCCTACGCTTCCATGGTGGATCCGGTGACGCAGGCCGACACCACCACGCTGCAGATGATGGCGCAGCTCATGGCGGGATCGCTGTTCTTCGCCTTTGGATTCGATCGACAGGTGATCCACATTCTGGCGCGGAGCTTTGATTCGATTCCCGGCGGCGCCTATGCGCTGACCGGATCGGCGCGTCGAGGCAGTGGCGCGGCTGGGCTCGGGAATCTTTCTCGACTGGCCTGCAGCTTGCCATTCCGGTGCTCGCGCTGCTGCTGCTGCTTGGACATCGCGTTTGCGGTGCTGGGCCGCCTGCAGACGCAACTGCAGTTGCTGTCGCTTTCCTTCGCGGTGAAGATGCTGGTGGCGTTGGCGTTTCTGGCCGGCATCCTTTCGCTCTACCCGCCGGTTTTCGAAAAATTCGGAGCGGCCACCTTCAATACGCTGGGGAGGCTCTTGAGCCGCTGACATGCCGGACCAGGGACAACGCACCGAGAAACCGACCAAGCGCAAGCTGGACAAGGCGCGGCGCGAGGGCCAGTTTCCATCCAGCCGGGAATTCCTGGCGGCGCTGCAGTTCCTGACATTCGTGGTGCTGCTCGGCGCCGGCGGCCTGCAGCTTTCTGGAGCGCATGCGCGCCATGGCGCGCCACTTTCTGGCGGCCGCGTTCCACGTCGCAGCTCACGCAGCACAGCCTGCCGATCCTGTACCGCCAGTCGGTCGGAAACGTGTTTCAGCCGCTGCTGTGGATGGGCGCATGTCTCAGCGCGGTGGCGCTGGCCGGGCAACTGGGTGTCACGCGGCTGGGCGTTTCGCTGCAACAAGCTGGCGCCGGATCCGAAGCGCCTGAACCCGCTTCAGAAGACTCAAGAAGCCTTCCCAGCCAAAACTTCGCTGCGTTCTTCCAGGCCGTTGCTGTTCCTGCCGCTGCTGGCGCTGGCGGTGTGCGCGGTGGTGGGCCAGAATCTGGCGGCCTACACCGGACTGGTGCGGGTGGGCCTGGGACCGGCGTTGGGGGTGGTGGGAGCGTCGCTCAAGAACTTCCTGTGGAAAGCCGCGTTTCTGTTTCTGCGCGATCGGCTTTCTCGATTTCATCCGCGTCACGCGCCGGCACAACAAGTCGCTGCGGATGACCAAGCAGGAAGTGCGCGACGAGTTCAAAGAGACCGAAGGCGATCCGCAGATCAAGGGACGCGTGCGCCGTATCCAGCGCGACCTGGCGCGGCGCAACATGATGAAGGAAGTCCCCAAGGCCACGGCCGTGATCGTGAACCCGACGCACTACTCGGTGGCCATCCGCTACGAGATGGAAAGCATGGCGGCGCCGCGGGTGTTGGCCAAGGGCAAGAACTATCTGGCGCTGCGGATTCGCCAGATCGCCACCGAGCACGAAGTCCCGATCGTCGAGAATCAGCCGCTGGCGCAAGCGCTGTACAAATCGGCCGATGTGGGCCAGGAGATCCCGGCGCATCTCTATCGCGCCGTGGCGGAAGTTCTGGCGTACATCTTCAAGCTCATGCACCCGAGGAGGAACTAGGTGGCTTCGATCGCTCGAGTTCCTTCCGCCGGAGACCGCGCGGCGCTGCCGTCGGCGATGCGGCCGGCTGGAAAGAACCCGAAGAGCGTCGCGCGGGCCTCCGCTCCCGGCCCGGCCGCCAACTGGCGCGAGTTCGCGGTTCCGATCGCGGTGCTGGGCATCGTGCTGGCGATGATCGCGCCGCTTCCGCCGTTCCTGCTGGACATTCTGATCTCGGCCAACATCACGCTGTCGGTGATCGTGCTGCTGGTCTCGCTGTACATCACCAAGCCGGTGGAGTTCAGCGTGTTCCCGACCACGCTGCTGTTGATGACGCTGTTCCGGCTGGCGCTGAACATTTCCTCGGCGCGCCTGATCCTGCTGCACGGCAACACCGGGACATCGGCGGCCGGCGAAGTGATCCAGGCTTTCGGGGCCTTCGTGGTGGGCGGCAACTACATCATCGGCGTGGTCATTTTCCTGGTGCTGATCGCCATCCAATACGTGGTCATCAACCACGGCGCGGTGCGCATCTCGGAAGTCACGGCGCGGTTCACGCTGGATGCTCTGCCGGGCAAGCAGATGTCGATCGATTCGGACTTGAACGCCGGTCTGATCGACGAGAACGAGGCGCGCACGCGGCGCAAGAACCTGGCCGCGCGAGGCCGAGTTCTATGGCGCCATGGACGGCGCCTCGCGCTTCACGCAGCGCGACGCGGTGGCATCCATCATCATCACGGTGATCAACATCCTGGCCGGCTTCCTGATCGGCGTGCTGCAGCACGGCATGGACCTGAAGCGTGCACTCGCAGACCTACACCGTGCTGACCATCGGAGACGGACTGGTGACGGTGATTCCGGCCCTGATGATTTCCATTTCGGGAGGCTTGATCGTCACGCGTGCCAGCTCGGATACCAAGTTGGGACTGGATTTCCAGCGGCAGGTGTTCAGCAACTCACAGCCGCTGTTGCTGGCCTCCGGAGTATTGATCGCCATGGCGGCGTTTCCGGGGCTGCCCAAGATTCCGTTTCTGGTATCTGGGCGCGTCGGTGAGCGCGGTGGCCTGGCGGCTGCGGCAAAAAGCTGCCACGGCGGAAAAGACCGCGCCGCCGGTGGCGGCTCCAGCGCGCGAGAATCTCGAAGCGCTGCTGCGTGTCGAGCCGCTGGCCGTGGAAGTGGGGCTCGGGCTGGTGCAGTTGGTCGAAGGCGGCCAGAATTCCCCGCTGCTGCGGAGAATCGCGAGCATCCGCCGGCAACTCGCTTCCGAGCTGGGCTACATCGTCCCGCCGGTGCGCGTCACCGACAATCTGACACTGAAGGCGCGCGAATACACCATCTCGATCAAGGGCGTGGAAGTGGCGCGTTACGAACTGGCGCACGGCTGCGAGCTGGCGATCCATTCCGACGACAAGACCGAACAGATCGAGGGCCTGCCGACGCGCGAGCCGGCGTTCGGAATTCCCGCCGTGTGGATCTCGCCCGAGAACGCCGAGAAGGCGCGCCACGCCGGTTACACCATCGTCGACACCATCAGCATTCTGGGCACGCATTTGGGCGAAGTGGTGCGGCGGCACGCGCACGAATTGTTCTCGCGGCAAGACGCCAAAAAGTTGCTCGATCGCGTCGCCGAAGAGAATCCGAAAGTAGTCGAGGATTTGGTGCCCAAATTGCTCTCCCTGGCGGTGGTGCAGAAAGTTCTTCAGAACTTGTTGAGAGAGCGAGTTTCGATTCGGGACGCGGCCAGTATTTTGGAAGCGCTGGGCGAGGCGGCGCCGATTACCAAGAACACCGTGCTGCTCACCGAGTACGCCCGGCAGGCCATACGCCGGCAGGTGGTAAAACCGCTGGTGGATTCCTCCGGCGATTTGTCGGCATACTTCCTCGATCCGGCGAGCGAGCAGGCCGTCGAGTCGGCGGTGGAGCACACCGAAAATTCCAGCCATTTGAATCTTCCGCCGCAGCGGGTGCGCGAGATCCAGGAGCGCATCAAGAAATGCTGCGGGTCTCCGGACGCAACGGTAGTGTTGTTAACCACGTCCGGGGCGCGGTTCTTCGTGCGGCAGATCACCGAAAGCGTCGCGCCGAATCTGACCGTGCTATCGCACAACGAGATACCTCCCGGCAACCGGATCGTCTCGCTCGGAGCAGTGACATGAAGGAGCAGGCTGCAGTATCGCGATAAGCCATGAAACTGAAATCATATTTTGCCGATACGGTGGAGCAAGCCATCAGCGAGGCCAGGCGCGAGATGGGGCCGGACGCCATGCTGGTGCATTCCAAGCGCAGCAGTCCGGAAGCAGAGCATCTGGGTGTATATGAAGTGGTCTGCGCCGCGGCAACCGATCCGGTGCCGCAGCCCGAGCAGGCTGAGCCGGTTACACCCCGGCTGCCGGCGGCGCCGGTCGACAGGCTAGTCCAGGACGTATCGAGTCTGAGGCAGCAGATGGAGCGCCTGGCCAGGTCGCTGGCGCGCTGCGGAACCGGGATGGCGGGCATCGGTTCAGATCCCGAATTGGCGCGCGCGTTTGCCGCGCTGACCGATGCGGAACTGGATACGGATCTCGCTTACGAAGTGATCGGCAAGATCAAGACTCCACTGAGACCGGGCGCGGTGCGGAACGAACTCCAGCGCATGGTAAGCGTAAACGGAGAACTGGGCAGTGCGGGCGCGGCCGACGCGAATCGCGGCGCTGGTGGGACCTCCTGGTTCCGGCAAGACTTCGGCGCTGGTTAAGCTAGCGGTGCGTCTGCGGCATCTCGGCGCGCACGTCGCACGCAGCTACTGACGCTGGACACCTATCGCGTGGCTGCCGCGGATGAACTGCAATCCTACGCGGCCATTTTGGGAATCGGCTGCCAGGTGGTCGAAACCGCCGGCGCTCTGCCGGCGGCTTTGGACGAGCATCGCAACAAGGACCTGATCCTGATCGATACCCCGGGATTGAGCCGCGGGGAAATGGAAGGTTTCGAGGACCTGGCGGAATTTGCTGGCTCGCGCGCCCGGTTTGGACAAGCACCTGGTGCTGCCGGCGTCGATGCGCGCATCCGACCTGAAGCGGGTGGCCGAACAGTATGCGGTCGTTCAAACCCTCGAAGCTCCTGTTCACCCGCCTGGATGAGACCGAGACCCTGGGCCGATGTTGAGCCTGAGCGTTCGGATGGGCATTCCCATCTCGTTCCTCTCGCGCGGCCAGCGCATACCCGAAGATCTGGAGGCGGCCAGCGTGAACGTGCTGCTCGACTTGATTCTGAAGTCCGAAGCCGGCCGAAGAGCCGAGCTTCGGAGTGGCGGCGGCATGAGCGCGCAACTCACTGTCAAGGAGCCGGCCCGGGCCGTCAAGAAATACCAGAGCGCAGGCCAGCGCCGCCGAAGACCGCGAGCGCCTGATTCTCGAACACCTGCCGCAGGTGCGGCTGATTGCGCGGCGCATTCACGAGCGGCTGCCGGAAAGCGTAAACCTGGACGACCTGATCTCCACCGGCACGCTCGGCTGATCGCCGCCATCGACCGCTTCGATCCCAGCCACAACGTCAAACTGAAGACCTACGCGGAATACAAGATCCGGGGCGCGATCCTGGACAGCCTGCGCGGCCTGGATTGGGCGCCGCGCCAGCAGCGCAAGCGGTCCAAGCAGATCGAGGCGGCCATCGCGGTGGCCGAGCAGCGGCTGCACCGCGCGCCCACCGAAGACGAGATCGCCGCGCAGCTACGAGCTGACGCTGGAGGAGTATCACGAGTGGCTGGTGGATATCCGCGGCGTCAACATCGGAAGCCTGGAAGCAGTTCGCCCGAAGGCGACGGCCGCAGCCTGCTCAAGTACATCTCCGACGACGAAGAGAACTGGCCGTCGCGCCTGCTCGAAAAATCCGAGCTGCAGCGACTGCTGGCCGACGCGATCGAAAAGATGCCGCCCACCGAACGGATCGTCATCAGCCTGTACTACCACGAAGAGCTGACGTTGCGGGAGATCGCCAAGGTTGTGGATCTGCATGAATCGCGCGTCTCGCAGCTCAAGTCGCAGGCGATTCTGCGGCTGCGCTCCTATCTGGAGAAACGCTGGCCGCTCGAGAGAGGCGCCTAGAGATGCCCGACGAGTTAACCAACGCGACCGCCCACTTGGCTGGCCGAGGAATGGGCCCGCCAGTTGACACGCGTCCTGGAATCGATGACGGGCGAGGCGCCGTACGTCACCTTCGCGCCGCATGAGCTCGACCGAGGCCGAGCTCAGCCGGGCGAGGACGCAACTGCTGTGGTGGGAACAGTCCTTCAGCCTGAGCAACGAGGCGCGAGTTTGGATCGGCGCCAGCACGGCGAGTTGGGAAGAAGTCGGCAACCGCGTGTTGCGCGGCGCCGGCGTCGAGGACCAGGACCGCGAGACCATCCAGAGCACCTACCTCGAAGTTCTCAGCCAGGCTCTTTCCGCCGTTGCCGGCGCGATCTCCACGCGGGTGCGCCGGGAAGTCACCTGCAGGGAAGGCCGCCAGGCGCCTCCAGCGGCGACCGACGGCCTGCTGACCCACTCGTTCGAGATCACCATCGGAGAGCGTCGTTTCCCATTCTGGCGGCGTACAGCCACGGCCATGCTGGAGATGCCCGAGGAGGCGGCGAGCAGGCGACGGCGGCGATGCTGCACGCTCCAACCGTGCGGAAGCGGCGGTCCCCGCAGGCGCCCAATCCAATCGACCTCCTGCTGGATGTCGAACTGCCGGTCAGCGTTTCGTTCGGCCGGGCGCAGCTTGCGCTCAAAGACGTCATCAAACTGACCACCGGTTCGATCGTGGAGCTGAACCGCGACGTATAACGGAGCCGGTAGAAGTGATCGTCAACAACTGCGTGATCGCGCGCGGCGAAGTGGTGGTGGTGGAAGGCAACTTCGGAATCCGGATCAAGCAAGTGATCAGCCGCCAGGAACGGCTCAGAACACTGAACTAGGAAGGACCAAATGCTGGACCGCTACTTGATACCCCTTGCGCCGTTCGTCCTGCTGGCCGTGGCCTTGATCGCGTGCCTGGTTTTCTTCGCGGCCCTGGAGAAGGAGATCCGGCGGCTCAAGGGCCAGCTTGCCGGCCGGCCGCAGCCCGACTCCTCGGCGAGCGGCGAGGTGACAGCGAAGATCGAGGACCTGACGGCCCGGGTCCGCGACGCCGAGGACCGGGCCGGAATTCTTCCGCCGCCGGCGCCGCGCTCCAATAGCTTGAACCTCAACAAGCGCACGCAGGTGATTCGGCTGGCCAGAAAGGGAGAGCCGGCGCACCACATCGCGGCGTCCCTGCGCATTCCGCGCAAAGAAGTGGACCTGCTCCTGAAAGTCTACGGGATTAGCTTGACGCGCTCGAACGAAATTACAATTTGACGCCGTTGCCCACTGCCCGCACGCGCGGAATAACGCGGTCCGACCGGCCATCCTCGACGGTAACCGTGATGCTCATTTCCTTGTGGTCGCGCATCAGGTCGATGGGAAACGTCTTTTTGGAACTCGCCGACCGGATGGCGCTGGACAGTTCGTTCGGCGTAGTGACGCCGGATCCGTCCACTTTGGTGATCACGTCGCCGGCCTTGATGCCGGCCTTTTCCGCGGGCGTGTCCTTCAACACCGAGCGGACCAGCACGCCTTCCTTGACGCCGAAGTAAGACGCCAACTGCGATCCGAGCGACTCGGCTTCCACGCCCAGCATCGGGCTGCGCAGCGTGGTGAAGATCTGCGGGATGTCCGGAATATGGATCTCGGGGATTTCAACGCCGGGAAATAGATTGCCCGCCATCACCCTAGCCTTGCTGGTCCCGATGGTGGCGGTGATGGTCTGGGTGGCGCCGCCGCGGCTGATGAGCAGCTTGGCTTCGCGGCCCGGCGGAGTCTCGCGCACCAGCCTTCCAAACTGCTCCATGCCTTCCACGCGCTGACCGTTGTATTCGAGCACGACGTCGCCGGCTTTCGATGCCGGCCTTGTCGGCGGGACTGTCCTCAACCACGCGCGTGATCTCGACGCCGTAGGTCTGGCTGAGCTTCAGCTCGCGCGCGCGGTCGGCATTGATCTCCGCCAGGTTCACGCCCAGATACGATCCGCCGCCCATCCCGCCGGTCCGCAGCTCGAACACATGCGGGGTGCCCTGGCGCTTGAACGAAATCGAAAGTCTGCTGCGCGCTGAGCACGCCAGCCGTCAGCATCAAACCGAAAATCAATTGCCTCATACAAAATCTCCTAGATCAAATCCGCGGCGGGGCGGATTGGTTGGGATCATTTCTGCCGGCGCAGATAAATTGTGCCGCCGTTCACGTTGATGCGCAGCACCGGGCCGCCTCCATTGAGCGCGCCCTCCGCCACCACCGGGCTGGCGCCGGGCTGCCTGGCGGAGCGCACGCGAATCTCCGGAAAATCGGAAATGATCCGGCCCGTCGCGCCGCCCGATTCGTTTCTCGCCGCCACCGTCAACGGTAAATTGGACGCGATGAAAACCGTAATGTCACCGGCGTTGGTGCTGAGCGTGGAGTCCTCGATCCGGGTGCCCTTGGCCAGCTCCGCCAGAATGCTGCCGGCGGTGGTGGAAGCGCGCAGCGCGCCGCGCCACGTTGCGCAGCCGGATGGCGCCGCCGGCCGAATCGCACCGCACTCCGTTGGCGGCGTTGACCTGAATCGCGCCGCCGGAACTCTCCGCGGTAACCAGCGCCGTCGGCCTGCTGGACCTGAATCAATCCGCCAGCGGTCCGCGCGAACACCGCGCCGGACGCACGCTCCACGCGGATGTTGCCGCCGGCTGTCGACCGCGTGCACCGGGCCGCCCGCCTGGTGCACGAAAATCTCGCCGCCCGCGGTTTCAAACCACGATTCCGCGCCCGCGTTCTGAACACGGATGACGCCGCCGCCGGAATAACAACGCACCGCCGCCGGCCACCGTCCCGATCTGGATATCGCCGCCGCCGGTCCGAATCTCGCAGCGTCCTTGGATCGCGTCGACCGAAATTCGCCCGCCCGCCGAGCGCGCCTCCAGACTCACCGTCCAGGCCCGCAGCTTGGACGTTGCCGCCGCGCGTTTCGATCCACACCTGCTGCAGACCGCGCGGAACCGACAGCGACAACTCCGGGGCTTCCGAAATCCGGCGCGGAGGCGTCGACCGTCAGGTACGCCCAGCCGCCCTGGACCCGGGTTCGCATCTCGAATCTGGCGAAGCAAGCTCTTCGGCCTGCGCGCGCGTTGCGCCGCCCGCACTTTGGCTTTCAGCGTGTACGATGGCTCCGTCGCCGAATTCGCCGCGCAACGTCACGTTGCCGATCGTATACAGGCGAAACCGTTGCGCGGCGAGACCATCGCGATCGGTCCGGTGATGGTGCGAACCCAATAGCGCCCTTCGCGCTGGATGGTAGACTCGCGCTGCGCCAACAGCGCGGGAGCCGCGCACCAGCGCGACAGCGAACGGGATGAAGACAACCTGCTTCATTCGCCGCTAGTAGGTCTCCACCGAGGCGTTCATCTCGCGCAGCGTCTTCTGGACGCGCATCCGGATGTAGTCGTTGTCTTCCTTCATCATCAGTTCCTGCAGCACGCCCACCATGGCGTTGGTGTGCTTCTGGATCAGCAGGTCGATCACTTGCGTCCGCACGCCCGGGTTGTCGTCCTTCAGCAGAACCTGCGTCAGAACCTGGCGCGTTTCCGGATCGTCGGCGAAATCCTTCAAGCCGTCCAGCGCCTTCAACCGCACGCCGGCGTTGGCGTCATGCTGCACCGCATACAGCAGCGCGCGCCGCACTTCGGCCGACTGCGGCTGGTTCTTGAGCAAGATCCACCGACTCGACGCGCAGCCCGGCATCCGAGGGATCCTTGGCGGCGGTGAGCAGCAGGCGCTGAATCGACTGATCGTCCACGCTGCCGGACAGAACGCGCTGCCGCGTTTCATCCACGACGATCTGCACGCGTCCTGGCGACGACCGGCTCGACGTAGCGAACGCGCGACGTGACCGGCTCGGCCGCCACGCTCGCGCCGTGGAACCGAACCGAGCAGCGACCCCGGCGTCATGCGCGCCGCCACAAAACCCGAGCACCAGCATCGCCACGGCGCCCACCGGCTGCGCCAGCCCGGCGCGAAATGGAAGTGAACGGAAAAGCCCTGGCGGACTTTGTCCCAGAAACCGGCCTGCTCGGGCTTGGCGTTCGCCAGCCGCTGGCGCAGTTCCGCGCGGCAATCGTCCAACAGTTCCTGCGATGGGAAGCACTTCGGCCGCGTCCAGCGCCTGGAACATCGCCTTGTGGCGCGCCAGCGCGGCGCGGCAGGCGGCGCATTCGTCGATATGCACTTCCAGCCGCTCTTCGTCTTCGAAGGAAAGCTCGCCGTACAAAAAAAGCGGCATCGATTGTTCCGGACTTCTTCACACTTCATACGAAATCTCCCAGCGCGGCACGCATTTTCTGCGTCGCGCGGAAGAGGCAATTCTTAGCGGCCTCTTCGGAAGTACCCAGCATGTCGCCGATGGTTCTCAGGCGCAGGCCCTGGTAATGTCTCATCTCAAACACCGCTCGCTCGCGCGGAGTCAACTCTCCTAAAACTTGCTGGATCCTGTTCTGGAGCTGGCGGCTCAGAAGCTGGCGCTGCGGATCTCCGTGCGCGCGCGCTCTTCCTCCACCGTGTCCATGCGATCCAGAAATCCTTCGCTCGTTTCCACCACCGTGTTCTCCTCGCGCCGCACTCTGCGTTTGCGCAACGCATCCAGGCACAGGTTGGTCACGATCCGATACAGCCAGGTATGAAAGCTGCAGTCGAAACGAAACGTGTGCAGATTCTTGTACACCCGCAGAAACGCCTCCTGATAAATGTCGTTGGCGTCTTCCGGCGACCGCAAGCAGGTTCAACGCCAGGCGCAGGACGTTCTGATCGTACAGGCGTACCAATTGCTCGAACGCGCGCTGGTCACCCCTCTGCGCCGCCCGAATCAGTTCGGGTTCGTCCATTCTCACGGCCGCCTGGGCCACAGTCGCCTGCAACACTCTGATAGACGGGCGATAAACGAAAACGTCACGCCCGGGCCGGGGTTCGGCGGGCGGCCCTAGCCCGCTAGTTCGAGGTCGATCTTCTTGCTTGCGGGGTCGAGCCGCACGATGCGGAAGCTGCGGATTTGGCCGGCGCGTGCTGCTTCCGGCCGTGCGGACGCCGTCGCGCCCTGCTTCCATTTGGCTGATAACATTGCAGTTAGCGAGGACAGATCGGCTGGCCGGGGCGGCCTCGCCCGCGGCGCGTGGGCGTCGGCTGCGTCTTCCGGCGATCCGGCACTCGCCGAAGACGCCTTCGCCCAGTTCCACACGCGCGCGGCTGGCGGAGGCCTCCACGATGCGCCCGGTCACCGTCTCGCCGACGGCTGTGCTCGTTCACGTATTCGTCCGCGGTGGTCGGCTCCAGTTGCTTGATGCCGAGTTTGATGCGGCGGCGCTCGCGGTCGAGCTCCAGCACCTTGCGCGCGCACCACCTGGCCGGCGGTGAGCGCTTCGCGCGGATGATTCAGTCGCTTCTCGCGCGTGATGTCGGAAATGTGGATCATGCCCTCGATCCCGTTGCCGAGATCGATGAAGCAGCCGAAGTTCGTCAGGCTGGTGACCGGTCCTTCGGCGACGGCGCCGGGCACGTACTTCTTGGCGGCCTCTTCCCAAGGATCGCCGAGCGCCTGCTTGAGGCCGAGCGAGATGCGGCGCTCACCGGGATTGACGCCGAGAACGATGGCTTCCACCATTTCGCCGTTCTTCAAGACGTCGCTGGGTTTCTTGATTTTTTTCGACCAGGACATCTCGGAGATGTGAATCAGGCCGTCCACGCCGGGGGCGAGTTCGATGAACGCGCCGAAGTCGGCCAGGCGCGAAACTTTTCCCTGCACGCGGTCGCCGATGTGGAAGCGCTCGCCCGCCAGCGTCCACGGATCGGGCGTCAGTTGTTTCAGGCCGAGCGAAATGCGGCGGCTGTCGGGCTGGATCTTGAGGATCTTGACTTCGACCGGATCGCCGGGCGAGACGATGTCCGCGGGTTTCGCGACGCGATGCCATGCCATGTCGGCGACGTGCAGCAAGCCGTCCACGCCGCCCAGGTCGACGAACGCGCCGAAATCGGTGAGGCTGCGAATCGTGCCCCGGACCACCGCGCCTTCCTGCAATTCCGCGAAGCGCTTCTGGCGGGTCAGCGCTTCCTGCTCTTCGAGCACCGCGCGACGGTCCACCACGACATCTTCGCTGGCCGTATCGAGCTTGATGATCCGGCACTGGATCTCCTGGCCGACCAACGCCTCCATCTCGGCCTGATCCTTGGCGCCGCTGCGCGAGGCCGGCAGGAACGCTTTCGCGCCGACGTCGACGCGCAGACCTCCCTTCACGAATTCCGTGACCACGCCGCCGATGTCGAGCTTTTCGGCGAAGGCTCGTTCGAGCGCGCTCCAATCCCTGGGGCGCTCCACTTTGACGGTGGAGAGCGTGTACGCTTCGCCGTCGTTGCCGGTGATCGAGACCATCAAGTGGTCGCCGATTTTCACCGAAAGCTCGCCGGCGGGCGTGCGAAACAACTCCACCGGCAGCACGCCGTCCAGCTTGCGGCCGATATCGACAAACACGGACTCCGGTGTGATCGACACCACGGTGCCGTCGATCGCTTGGCCGCGGGCAGGGCCGTGATGCTGCTGCTCGAACTCGGAGAGGATCTCGGCGAAGGAGTTATGGTCGGAAGGCGCGGCCGTATCGTCTAGGGATTCTGCCGGAGCCCCCGGTATTTCTTGGGGACGTGAGGTTTTCCATGAAGAACGCGTGTGTAGAACCATTGTGTCACACTCCCGGGATAAGATGGCAGCGTGGAGCTTCGCGGCGGCGTTTGGAGGATCGTCCGCCCACAGGATATCGTCTGGGTCGTGCTGTTCGGCGTCGCTGGCGTTCTTTGGTCCGGAACGCTCCGCAAAGAGCACCGCGATCCTGCTCAGTGCGCTCGGCGTGCTTCCAGATCGTCGAACCGAAAGTGCCCTTCCTCCGCACGAAAGCCGAGCGTCGCTGTCGTTTGTCATCAAGTTCGCGCTCTGGTACGTGCTGATGGGCTGGACCGACGGAATCGGCGAGCAGCTATTACTGGGTCATCCTGCTGCCGGTGATTTCCGCAGCCACCGCGCTAGGGCTGATCGGCTTGGTGGTCGCCACGCTGCTGGCGTGCGGCGCCTATCTTTCGTTGCTGCTGCTTCCTTCCGTCCGAATATTTCGTGCCGCCCGAGCGAGTGGCCGGTTCTGATCGCTGCGCACGGCCAGCATTCCGATCATCGGCTTCTTGACGTACGAACTGCTGGAGGCGAACCGAATCGCGGCGCGAAAGGCGCAGGTCGCCGCCGAACAGCTTGCCGAGGCGAACCAGCAATTGCAGGAGGCAGAAGCCGCCATGCGGCGGTCCGAGCGGCTTGCGGCACTCGGGCAACTGTCGGCTGGGCTGGCGCACGAGCTTCGCAATCCGCTTGGCACGATGAAGACGTCCGCCGAGATGCTCGCCAAGCAAGTGGAGCCGGGCAACGCAAGTGGCGCGCGAGATGGCCGATTTTATTTCGTCCGAAGTCGACCGCACTAATTCGCTGGTGACGCGGTTTCTCGATTTCGCGCGGCCGCTGGCGGTGCGGCTCGGAAAAAACGGATCTGACGCAGGTGATCGATCGGGCGGTTGCTGACGTCGAGCGCCACACTCCGCCCTTCGACGTCGCGATCTACAAGAACTATTCGCCCGACATCCCGCCCTTTCTGCTGGACGGCGAGCTGATGGAGCGCGTGCTGTACAATTTGCTGGTCAACGCCGCGCAAGCCAGCCGGCCCGGCGGAAGCATCACGGTGAAGACGCGGCAGATCGGCGAGACATGGTGGAGATCGCGGTCATCGATCGCGGCTCGGGCATCGACCCGAAACATCTGGAGAACATCTTCAATCCGTTTTTCACCACCAAGCCGAGCGGCGTCGGCCTCGGCCTGGCGATCGTTTCCAAGATCGTCGACGAGCATGGCGGTAAGCTGGCGGTGGAAAGCGAATCCGGCGTGGGCAGCGTGTTTCACGTGTACCTGCCGTTTCGACAGTCAGCGCGAGAGGACGGCGAATGAAGGCCACGGTTCTGGTGGTGGAAGACGAAGAGAAACTGCGGCGCGTGGTGGAGCTGCAGTTGAAGACGGCGGGCTACGAGGTGGAGCAAGCCGGCAGCGCCGAAGAGGCGCTCAAGCTGGCCGATCGCGCCGACGTCATTCTCACGGACCTGCGCCTGCCCGGACAGAGCGGACTGGAGCTGCTCGGCGAGTTGCGCCGACAGGACTCGCACACGCCGGTAATCGTCATGACGGCGTTCGGAAGCATCGAGACCGCGGTGGAAGCGATGAAGGCGGGCGCTGTCGATTTTCTGCCCAAGCCGTTTTCGCTCGACCATCTGATGACGGTGGTGAACAAAGCGCTGGAGCTGCGCACGCTGCGCGCCGAGAATCGCGAACTGCGCGCGGAGTTGAACCAGCGCTACGAGTTCGACAACATCGTGGGACGCAGCGAGGCGATGCGCGAGATTTTCGCCACCATCGAGCGGGTCGCGCCGACGCGCGCCACGGTGCTGCTGTGCGGCGAGAGCGGCGTCGGCAAAGACATGATCGCGCGCGCCATCCATCATCACTCGCCGCGCGCCGATCGCCCGTTCGTCAAGATCAACTGCACCGCGCTTCCCGAGAACCTGATGGAGAGCGAGCTGTTCGGTTATGAGAAGGGCGCGTTCACCGGAGCGAACACTTCCAAGCCGGGCAAGTTTGAGCAAGCCGACACCGGTACCGTTTTTCTGGACGAGATCGGCGACGTGCCCGGCTCCGATTCAGGTGAAGCTGCTGCGCATCCTGCAGGAGCGCGAGTTCGAGCGCCTGGGCAGCAACAAGACGCGGCACATCGACGTGCGCGTGCTGGCCGCGACCAACGTCGATCTTGCGCGCGGCGCTCGAGCAAGGCACGTTTCGCGAGGATCTGTATTATCGCCTGAACGTTCTGCCGATCAATATTCCGCCGCTGCGCGATCGCAAGGAAGATATTCCGTTTCTCGTGAATCACTTCATCAAGAAGCTGCGGAAGGACCTGGGCACTCCGGTGGAATCGATTTCCGATGCCGCCATCGAGCGGCTGCTCGAGTATCATTGGCCGGGCAACGTGCGGGAGCTGGAAAACGTGATCGAGCGCAGCATGGTGCTGGCAGCGGCAAGGTGCTGGAGGCCGGCGACATCAAGCTCGACACGGCGCCGAAGGCGCGCACGGCCGAGCGTGGACAATTTCCTGCCGGAGGGCATGACGCTGGATGAGTTTGAGCAGTCCATTATCCGCGAAGCGCTGCATCGGGCCAACGGAAACAAGAGCCAGGCGGCGCGGCTGCTGGGGCTTGACGCGCAACGCGCTGCGGTACCGGCTTTCACAGATGGGCATAGAATCGTGAAGTGGACGGGCAGCACAACACAAGAGAGGGGTGCCAGATGTATTCACGACGTGATTTCGCAAAGATCGCGGCGGCCGGCGTGCCGCTTGCCAGCACGCTAATGGGCGGCGTCCGAATCAACTCGACGATCGCCGGCGTGCGCCTGGGCGCGCAAACCTACAGTTTCCGCGAGAAGCCTCTGGACGCCATGATCCAGGCGCATGGTCGAGTGCCAGTTGGGCGATTGCGAAGTGTTTTCGCCGCACGTCGAACCCAAGCTTCCGCGCGAGGAGCTGCGCAAATGGCGGCTTACGGTGCCGCTCGAGGAAATCAAAGCAGCGCGCAAGAAGTTCGACGACGCCGGCATCGGCGTCTACGCCTACAATCTGAGTTTTCGCGACGATTTCACTGACGAAGAGATCGATCGCGGATTCGTTATGAGCAAGGCGTTCGGCGTCGATCTCATTACGTCGTCGTCCACGGTCAGCGCAGCCAGGAGACTAGTGCCATTCGCAGAAAAGCACAAGATGACGGTGGCGTTTCATGGCCATTCCGACGTCAAGACACCCGAACGAATTCTGCAAGCCGGAAAGTTTCGCGGAAGCGATGGCCATGTCCAAGCGGTTCATGGTGAATCTCGATATCGGCCACTTCACCGCCGCCAACTACGACGCCGTCGAATACATCAAGGAACATCACGACCGCATCGTGCTTCTGCATCTGAAAGACCGCAAGCGCAACCAGGGTCCCAACGTCCCATGGGGCGAAGGCGACACGCCGATCAAGCAGGTGCTGCAGTTGCTGAAGAAAGAAAAATATCCGATGCGCGCGTTCATCGAGTACGAGTACAAGGGCGCCGACTCGGTGACCGAAGTCAAGAAATGCTACCAGTTTTGCAAGGATGCGCTGGCATGAAATTGTCTGTGCTTGGCGCTTCTGGTGGCGGCGATGGGGCAAGCGCAGTTGCGATTGGTCAGCCGACCGGTTCCGCCTCCCGAGGCCATCGAGCGCGGCAAGGCGACGTTCGTCGCCACGTGCGGATTCTGCCACGGCACGAACGCGCGGGGCGGCGAGGGCGGTCCGGATCTGGTGCGCTCGGTGGTCGTGCTGGACGACGAAGAAGGCGACAAGATCGGACCGGTGATCTTGAACGGCCGGGCGGATCGCGGCATGCCGGCGTTATCGATGACCAAGGATCAGATTTCGGACATCGCTGCGTTTCCTGCGGAGCCGCACGCAGGCCGCCGCGAACCGCTTCGACTACAAGATTCTGGACATTGTTACCGGCGACGCCAAAGCGGGTCAGGCGTATTTCAACGGCGCGGGAAAATGCAACTCCTGCCATTCGCCGAGCGGCGACCTGGCAGGCGTCGCGACGAAATACGATCCGGTCGCACTGCAGGCGCGCTTTCTGTATCCACGTTCGCGAACCAAACTGACGCCGCGTCACGGTGACGCCGGCTTCGGGACCAGCGGTGTCGGGCACGCTTGAGGTGATCGACGATTTCACCGTCGGGCTGCGCGATTCGGAAGGCTTCTACCATTCGTTCGCGCGCGACGCTGTGCAAGATGGACATCCAGGATCCGCTCGCGGCGCACGCCGATCTGCTGGGCCGCTACAGCGACGCCGACGTGCACAACATCCTCGCTTACCTGGTGACGCTGAAATGAAGGCCCCGAGATTTCTCACCGCGCTAGCGCTCCTTGCCGGCGGGATCGCGGCGCAACCGCTCGATCCGGCAAAGCTGTTGAAGCTGCCCACCGACACGTGGCCCACTTACAACGGCGACTACAGCGGACGGCGGTACAGCCCGCTGAAGCAGATCGACGCGCGCAACGTGAAGTCTCTCGCGCTCGCGTGGGCGTACCGGGCCGAACGTCGGCAACGGTCCGCCAATCACGATCAAAGCCACGCCGCTTGAAGTCAACGGCGTTCTGTATTTCACCGCGCCCGATCACGCCTGGGCCGTCGACGCGCGCAGCGGCAGGGAGCTTTGGCACTACCAGTGGGAGACCAAGGGCGGCATCCACATCGGCAATCGCGGCTTCGGCATGTACGGCAACTGGCTGTACTTCGAGACGCCGGACTGCTACCTGATCTCGCTCGACGCGCGCACGGGCAAGATGCGCTGGAATCACCAGATCGCCGACGTCAAGCAGGAATATTTCTGCACGCCCGCGCCGATGGTGATCAAGGATCACATCCTCACCGGCGTCGGCGGCGATTCGCTCGACGTGCCGGGATACCTGGAAGCGCGCGATCCGGAGACCGGCGAGGTGCAATGGCGCTGGAACACCACGCCGCGTCCCGGCGAACCGGGCGCCGAGACATGGCCGACCAAGGCATTCGATGGAACACGGCGGCGGCATGACCTGGATGTCCGGCACCTACGATCCGGAGTTGAATCTCTACTACTTCGGCACCGGCAATCCGAATCCGGTGCACGCGGCGCAGAGCCGCAAGGGCGACAATCTGTACACCTGCTCGATCGTCGCGCTGAATCCCGACACCGGCAAGATGGTCTGGTATTACCAGATGTCGCCGCACGACACGCATGATTGGGACAACACCGAGACGCCGGTGCTGATCGATGCCACGTTCAACGGGCAGCCGCGCAAGCTGCTGGCGCAGGCCGCGCGCAACGGCTACTTCGTCCTGCTTGACCGCACCAACGGCAAGAACCTGCTCACGGCGCCGTTCGTTGAGACGCTGAACTGGGCCAAGGGCATCGACGCGCAAGGCAAGCCGATTCCCGAATCCCGCCAAGGAGCCGAACACCGACGGCACGCTGGTGTCGCCGGCATCCGACGGCGCGGCGAACTGGTTCGCGCCCACGTTCAATCCCGACACCGGCCTGTTCTACTTCAACGCGACGATGTCGTACGCGATCTACTATCTCACCGACACCGACGAAAATCCGCAGGGCTACGGCGGCCGCGATACAAATCTGTGGTCGCGTCAGGTTCTGCAGGCCGTCGACTACAAGACCGGCAAGGTGGTCTGGCGTCACGTCTATCCGAATTTGGGCGGCACACGCAACGGCGTTGCTGAGCACGGCGGGTGGATTGCTTTTCGCCGGCGACCCGACCGGCAATTTCATCGCTTTCGATCCCGCCAATGGCCATCCGCTATGGCACGCTGGCCTGCACGCGCCGGTGTACAACGCGCCGATCACCTATGAGCTGGACGGCCGGCAGTACGTCGTTGTGGGCGGCGGCGACATGCTGTACGCTTTCACGCTGCCGCGATGAGCAACGGGTTTTCATCACCTCGCACAACTCAACACCGCCCGGATCCTTGCGCCGATCGATTCGCCTGCGATGGCCGGCTTCGTCTCACAACTGGATGCCATCAATGCCCTAGCCGATCAGAACCCAGATTTCGTTTGGCGCCTGCAAACCGAAAGCGGCAACGCAACTTCAGTGCAGGCGTACGAGGATCCGACCATTCTCGTGAACATGTCGGTGTGGAGGTCTGTTGAAGCGCTCAAGAGTTTCGTATATCAAGGCGCGCACCTGGGCCCGCTGCGCGATCGCCTGAAGTGGTTCGAGAAGCCCAAAGAAGCGCACATGGTTTTGTGGTGGATTCCCGCGGGACACATTCCCAGTGTTGCCGAAGCGCGGGATCGGCTGGATTTTTTCCGATCGCACGGAGAGAGCGCCGTCGCGTTTTCATTCAGCAATGTCTATCCTTGCCCCGACGCGCCGGCCGGCGAACCGGCTTCCGCTCGGCGTGAATTTCGACGACCGCCGGTTCGTCCCCGCACAGAACACGGCCAACGGCGACTGCAGCGGCGAGACTCGCTTCCACTACCGCCAGCACGGGGATCGCGTGTGGGCCACCTATGACGGAGGCCGCGTGCGCTTCGGCAGCCTGGTCGCGATCGCCGACCGCGAAGGCTCGCCTGAACATGCGCTACCAGCACGCCGACGATGCGGGGCGCATTCGGACCGGCAAGTGCACGTCCAGGCCGGAACTTCTTTCCGACGGCCGCTTGCGCCTTCACGAGGAGTGGCAGTGGACCAACGGCGATCTTTCCGAGGGTCGATCGATCGTTGAAGAAATCGACGCTCGCAATTCTTAGGTTCGCTTGGCGCGCAGATATTGCTTCGGCCAGGGGCCGTCCTGCCGCAGCTCGTCGGCGGCGCGAAGCGGCCAATACGGATCGCGCAGCAATTCGCGCGCTAGAAAAACCATGTCGGCCTGGCCGGTGCGCAAGATATGATCGGCCTGTTGCGGCGCCGTAATCAGGCCCACCGCACGCGCTCAGGATGCCGCCGTCCTTGCGGATTCGCTCGGCAAACGGGACCTGAAAGCCGGGGCCGAGCGGCACGTGAATGCCGGGAAGGATCGCGGCGGACGAACAGTCGATCAAGTCGACGCCCATCGGCGCGAGCATCGTGGCGAGCCGCACGGAATCGTCGATGTTCCAGCCGCCATCGGCCCAATCGGTCGAGGAAATTCGCACGAACAACGGCTGGCTCGCAGGCCAGACGGCACGCACCGCCTCGACGACCTCGCGCAACGCGCGCGTCCGATTCTCAAACGAACCGCCATAGCGATCGTTCCGGAAATTGCTCAACGGTGAAAGAAACTCGTGCAGCAGGTAACCGTGAGCCGAGTGAATCTCGATGATCCTGGCGCCTGCCTCGAGAGCACGCCGCGCCGCCGCCGCAAAGGCTTCCACAACCCGCGCGATTCCTCGCTCATCGAGCGCCTCCGGCGTCGGATATTTTTCCGAAAACGGCACCGCGCTGGGTGCGAAGATCGGCCGCCAGCCGTCTTCGGATTCTTCGAGCGGACGAAGGCCGTTCCACGGCACGCTAGTGCTGGCTTTTCGACCGGCATGCGCCAGTTGCATCGCCGGCACCGCGCCGTGATCTTCCACGAAGCGGAAGATCTTCGCCAGCATCGCGACGTGGCCGTCCGACCAGATCCCGAGATCCTGCGGGCTGATCCGTCCCTCCGGCAAAACCGCCGCGGCTTCGGCCATCACCATCGCGGCGCCGCCCACTGCCCGGCTGCCGAGATGCACGAAATGCCAGTCGTTCGCGTAACCGTCCGCGCTCGAATACTGGCACATCGGCGATACACCGATGCGATTTCGCAAACGAACATCGCGGATCTGGAGCGGCGTGAAAAGATGAACAGGCTCGACGGCCGGCTGAGCGGGCGCCTGCGACTGCACTGCGGAAATGGTTGCCATGCCTTTTCTTTGTATCATTTTTGCAGACGCGCTTCGGCGCAAATCTGATAAACTAACCCACCGATGGCACGCCGACCCACATTCGAGAGCGAGCAGCCTTGAAGACCAAACCCGCCACCGTCGTGGCCATCTATCCCGGCTCGTTCGACCCGATCACCAACGGCCACCTGGATCTGATCCAGCGAGCATCCACTCTGTTCGACAAGCTCGTCGTCGCGATCCTGCGCAACGCCGAGAAGGAGGCGCGTCTTCAGTGTCGAAGAGCGCACCGAAATGCTGCAGGAAGTGATTTGCGACTTCTCGAACGTGGAAGTCGCGTCCTTCGACGGCCTGCTGGTCGACTACGCAGCCGAGCGCAACGCCACCGTGATCCTACGCGGCATCCGCGCGGTGTCGGATTACGAGTACGAATTGCAGATGGCTCTCATGAACCGCCGGCTCAGGCCCGAGATCGAAACGGTGTTTCTGCTGGCGCGGCGAAGCGCACTCCTTCATCAGCTCGCGGCTGGTCAAGGAAGTCATCCGCCTGGGCGGAAACATCGCGCGGTCTCGTCCCACCCTCGGTTGAAGGTAGACTAAAAAGAAGACTTCTAGGAGATCCCAAAGAGCCTTGACACCTCACATGCAAACCACCTTGGACTTAGCCGAGCGGATTTCGCGCATCAGCGAATCATCCACCATGAAAGTAGCGGCCGAGGCCGACCGCCTGCGCCGCGAAGGAATTGACGTGGTCGATTTCGGAGCGGGCGAGCCCGATTTTCCGACGCCGGAAAATATCAAGCGCGCCGCCATCGCGGCTATCGACGCCAACTTCACCAAGTACACACCCACCGGCGGCACGCTCGAGCTGAAAAAGGCGATTTGCGAGCGCCATCACGCCGACTACGGCACCGACTACACGCCCGCCGAGTGCATGGTGAGCGTGGGAGGCAAGCACGCGATCTTTAACATGATGCAGGCGCTCATCGGCGAAGGCGACGAAGTCGTCATTCCGGTGCCCTACTGGGTCACGTACAAGGACGTGGTCAACTACGCCGGCGGCAAATGCGTTTTTGTCGAGTCGGACGAAGCCAACGGTTTTCAGGTAACCGCTGACGCGATCGCGCCGCACATCACCAGCAAGACCAAGCTCCTGATCATCAACTCGCCCAACAATCCCAGCGGCTCCGTGCTAAGCCGCGAAGAGTTCGAGCGCATTTACCATCTGGTGGTCAAGCGCGGCATCCAGCTCATGACCGACGAATGCTATTGCCGCTTTCTTTACGAGGGCGAACCGTTCTCCATCGCATCCATGCCCGGACGCCAAGGAGCACGTGGTCATCGCCGGATCGCTGTCGAAGACCTACTCGATGACCGGCTGGCGCATCGGCTTCTCGCTCGCGCCCAAGCCGCTGATCGACGGGATGATGAAACTGCAAAGCCACACCACGTCGAATCCCGCGTCGGTCTCCCAAAAGGCCGCCATCGAAGCGCTGCGCGGGCCGCAAGATTCGATTCCGGTGATGCTGGCCGAATATCGCAAGCGGCGCGACTACGTGGTGAAGCGGCTGCGCGCCATTCCGGGCGTGCGCATCGCCGAGCCGAAAGGCGCGTTCTACGCGTACCCGAACATCTCGGTTGGCTTCCGCAACGGCATCTCGTCCGCGCTGCAATTTTCCGAGCGGCTGCTCTCCGAGGCTCACGTCGCTGTTGTTCCTGGCGAGGCGTTCGGCACCACCGAACACATCCGCCTCTCGTACGCCACGTCGATGACCGAGCTGGAGCGCGGCCTCGACCGCATCGAAAAATTCATCAGTGGCCGCTAGCGCGCCGCTGCGGCTTCCCACTCGGTTTCTCGAGAAGGTCTGGGGCGCCGAAGACCTGGCGCCGTGGTACCTGAATCGCGGAAAGAAGATCGGCGAAGTGTGGTTTGAAGCCGACCTTCCGCTGCTGGTGAAGTTCGTCTTCACCGCGGAGCGCCTCTCGGTTCAAGTTCATCCCGACGACGCGTTCGCGGCGGCGCATGAAAATTCGCGCGGCAAAACCGAGATGTGGTACATCTTGCGCGCGGACCCCGGCGCGCAACTGGCCATTGGCTTTCGCGAAACGATCAGCCGCGAACGATTGCGCGAAGTCGGCGCTGAGCGGCGAGATCGAGAAGCTGCTGAACTGGATCAACGTGGAAGCCGGCAACGCTTTCCTGATTCCCGCCGGCACGGTGCACGCCATCGGCGCGGGCCTGGCGATCTGCGAAATCCAGCAGCACTCCGATGTCACCTACCGGCTCTACGACTACGGCCGCCCGCGCGAGTTGCATCTTGACAAAGCCATGCAGGTCGCTTCTACCGATGCGAATCGGATCAAGTCCGTCCCGCTGCCCATCGATTCGCCCGTACTTCCACACGGAGTTGGCCCGGATCGCATCGCCGATTCATTACGCTGCCGGCGCCCGACCGTTTTCACATTCTGATTTTCGTCGCCGGCACGAGGAACCATCGCGGGTCAGCCATTCCAGGAAGGCGAGGCCTGGCTCGTTCCGGCGGGCGCGCCGAAATTCACGATTGATCCGACGGATCCGGTGAAATTTCTGCGAACCTGGGTTCCCACCGCCCTAGCGTTAGCCGATCCCCAGTTCATCCACGCGCTCGAGCGGCGTACCGCACCTCCGGCAGATGATGGCCGCGCAGTCTCCGCACACCAGCGGATCGCTGACCGCCACCTGGCAGCGCGGGCAATACAGCTCGACCGCTTCCGATTGCGTTCGTGTCGTCGGGCACTATACTGCTACACTAGCAGCAGAAGCTGCTGCTCGTGACATGTACCTCGCGCCGCAATCTGCTTTCTGCTGGTTTTCCTGGTCTCGTGCGCGAACGAGAGCAAAGGTCCGGAATCGATTGGCGAAGCGTACGTCGGTCCCGAGCACGCTTAACCTCCGCCAGGATCTCGCCGCCAAATCGCCCGTCTCGGCAACCCTTAAGCATGGCGACAAGCTCGAAATCCTGGAATACCGGCGGCGGTTGGCGAAGGTGCGCGGCCTGGAAGGCGCGATCGGTTGGGTCGACACGCGCCAGCTTCTCATGCCGGAACAAATGGCCGAGCTTCGCCACATGGCGGAGACCGCTTCGCAATATCCGTCGCAAGGCGCCGCGACAGTGTTCGATCCGCTCAACATGCACATCGAGCCCAGCCGGTCTTCGCCCGCGTTCTGGCAGATTCCAGAGAACGGCAAGAGTGGACGTCATCGGCCACAAGCTGATGCCTCGGGTACAAGCGGCCGCCGCGCCGGCGCGTCCTGCCGTCACGAAGCCAGCGCCACCGCAGCGCAAGGAAAAGGATCGCAAGTCCGCAATCTAAGATCGGACCACCGCCCCGGCCGCCCGCGCCCAAAGCCGCCGTCCGACTGGCTGTCACTCTCCGTGCCGAAGAGCCGAAACGCCGCAACCCGTCTCCCAGGAAGCCAGCGCAGACGGAGGCCAGGCCTGCGCCGCAGGTGCCGATGGACGACTGGAGCCTGGTGCGCACGGCGCGACAACAAGGTCGGCTGGGTGCTCACGCGAATGCTTTACCTGGCGATCCCCGACGAAGTGGCGCAGTACGCCGAAGGCCATCGCATCACTTCGTACTTCGCGCTGCGCCAAACCAAGGAGGGCAATTCGATCAAGAACGACTGGCTGTGGACCACGATCACCAAGGGCCTGGAGCCAT
Source organism: Terriglobia bacterium (assembly GCA_963792065.1). Classification (GTDB taxonomy): domain Bacteria; phylum Acidobacteriota; class Terriglobia; order Bryobacterales; family Bryobacteraceae; genus Palsa-89. The sequence goes on along the minus strand of CAWBUU010000001.1, from coordinate 831,207 downwards.
ACGAGTTCGACAGCTTCCGCGTCTTTGTCTGGAGTCAGCGCCGCCACCGCTACGAGACCGCCTATATCGAGCGCAACGTGCGATGGCCATTATCCAGTGGAAGTCGATCGCACCGGCTCCGTGCCGCGCTTCTCTCTGATGCTGGAATCCGACGATGGACAGCCTGGTTCGAAAAACGTACACGTTCGAAGGCTATCGAGTTCGCATGGTGAGCAAGGAGCCGTACGAGGCGCGTTCGCAGGTGGAGGCGGCCAAGCCGGCGCACCGCCGCGAAGCAGCCCGCAAAATCTCGCTCGCTGTATTCCAGATTGAAGGATCGCGTGCGGCGGCTATTTCGAAGATGAGCGGTCGCGCCGAGTGCGGTCCGGGCTTGGGCACGATCTTGATCTCGAACAGTTTCGGCCAGAGCTTCCCGGTTACAAACAGCCGGTCGCCGAGCGCGTCGTAAGCGATCCCGTTCAAAACGTCGGTATTTTCGGCGCGGTCCGCCGCGTTCAGCAGTCCTGCTAGATTCAGCCATCCGAGCACGCGGCCGGTCGTCGGGCGCAATGCGCACGATGCGATCGGTCTGCCAAACGTTGGCGTAGATCTCGCCGCGCACGCACTCCAGTTCGTTCAGATGCTCGACCGGCTTGCCCGCGTCGCGAACCGTGATGCGCCGCTTCTCCTGCAGCGTCACCGGATCCCAGACGCGAATCTGCGCCGTCCCGTCGCTCATGTAGATGTCGCGGCCGTCGTTGGCCAGGCCCCACCCTTCGCCCGGATAATTGAACAACGCGCAGGCGCCGGAAAGAATTCTGATCGTAGACGAAACCGGTCTCGGAACGCCAAGTCAGCTCGAAAATCTTCTGGTTGAACACCGTGATGCCTTCGCCGAAATATTGCGGATCGAGATGGATCTCCTGCAGCACTTCGCCGGTTTCGAGCTTCACCTTGCGCAAGGTCGACTGGCCCGCCAGACCCGGTGCCTTCGTACAGAACACCGGCGCGAAATTCCAGGCCTTGCGTAAACGCGCTGCGGTCATGCGGGTACACGTGCACCACGCGATAACCATATTCGGGAGCTGCCGCAGCCGCCAACGTGAGGCTCAGCAGCCAGCAGAACGCAGTTCTCAATCTAAGCATGCAATAACACCTTCAAGACGCCGGATGATCGCAGCGCGGCCGGAACGCCAGCGGCGCTTTCTCTAACGGCAGCACGTCGGAGATCAGTCCGTCAACCCGCACCTTGCCGCTGCGCAACAATGCAGCGCCGGCTCGAAGCGGCCGCAGCGCGAGCCGACCAGCGTGATCTCGTTGACGATCACCGGCGCTGTATCCATCGCCACCAAGCCGTGAACCGTGGACTTCATGATCACTGTGCCGCGCGGCCTGGTCATGCTGACAGCCTGCCGCAAGCCTTCCGCGCGATCCGGTGGCGTCCACCACCCATTCGTATTTCGCCGACGGCAGTTTCCCATTCGCGAGCCATCACGGTATCGATGCCGGCTGCCGCCGCGATCGCCAGCTTCTCCTTGTGCCGGCCATATTGGTGCACGTCGGCGCCGTGCGCCTTCAAGACCTGGCCGACCAGCAAGCCGAGCTTTCCGTCTCCGAGCACCGCCACCGGCGCGCCGCGCGGAATGCGCACCTGATCCAGGATCTCGCACGCCGCCGCCAGCGGCTCGACGAAAACGGCTTGCTCGGTGGAGATCTCGCGCGGCACTCGATGCAGATTTCGCTCGGGCAGCGTCAGGAATTCGCGAAACGCGCCCGGATGCTTGACGATCCCGAGCACCGTGCGGCGCGGGCAATGGCGGCCCAGACCGCGCCGGCACCACTCGCATTCGCCGCAGCTCAGATTGATCTCGCCGACCACTCGCTCGCCGACCCAGGCGCGATCGTCCGCCTCCACCACCTCGCCCACGAATTCGTGCCCCGGCGTGCCGCGAAAGCCGTAATAGCCGCGCTGCAGTTCCAGGTCCGTGTTGCAGATGCCGCCGTAGAGCAGCCGGATCAGCGCAAATCCTTCCGGGCGCCGCGGCCGCGCTTGCCGGCGCACCGACACCTCTCCGTTCTCCAGACGAACCGCGAGCATATCGTGGATACTTTAATCATGCTAGCCGAGTTGGCGTGCTTCGAGCAGAATTGCCGCGCGCGATTTCCGATCACGGACGCGATCTACAATTGTCCCGAATGCGGCGGCCTGCTCGAAGTCCGCTTCACCGAAACCGCGATCGATCCGGATGCGCTGCAAAAAGACCTGGCGCGAACGCCGCACCTCGAACGACGCGCTCGACCAGAGCGGCGTCTGGCGCTATCGCGAACTGCTGCCGTTCGATGGCCATCACCATCAGGTCGTCTCGCTTCGCGAAGGCAACACGCCGCTGCTGGACGCGCCGCGCGCCGCTCAATACGGCGGCTTGGATCGGCTGACGTTCAAACACCAGGGCTTCAATCCCACCGGATCGTTCAAAGACAACGGCATGACCTGCGGCGTCACGCAAGCGATTCGACTCGGCCGCAAGCGCGTGGCGTGCGTCTCCACCGGCAACACGTCCGCATCCATGGCGGCCTATGCCAGCGCCGCCGGACTCGATCCCATCGTCTTCATCCCGCACGGCAACATCTCCTACGGCAAGCTGGCGCAGGCGCTGGAATACGGCGCGCGCACGCTTCAGGTGGAAGCCAACTTCGATCAGATTCTCGCGCTGGTGCGCGTGCTCGCCGACCGCCTCGGCATCTACCTGCTCAACTCCATCAACCCGTTCCGCATCGAAGGCCAGAAGACGCATCATCTTCGAAATGCTGGATCAGCGCGACTGGAATCCGCCCGACTGGATCGTGCTGCCCGGCGGCAATCTCGGCAACACGTCGGCGTTCGGCAAGGCGCTGCGCGAGCTGCGCGACTTCGGCTTCATCTCGCAAGCTCCCCCGGCTGGCCGTCATCCAGGCCGAAGGCGCCGCGCCGTTCTACGACTTCATGCGCGACGCGCGCGCGAGTTTCACAGCGTTGCCGAGCCGAAGACGCTGGCCACCGCCATCCGCATCGGCGATCCGGTCTCGTGGCCCAAGGCGCTGCACGAAGTCGCGTGCTCGAACGGCGTGGTTGAGAAGGTGAGCGAGCAGGAAATCGCCGACGCCAAGGCCATCATCGGACGCTGCGGCATCGGCTGCGAGCCCGCCTCGGCCGCGACACTCGCCGGCATTCGAAAGCTCACTGCGCGCCGGAGTGATCGGGCCGAGCGACGACGTCGTTGCCGTATTAACGGGAAATGTTGTTGAAGGATCCGGACTACATTTATCGCTACCACACCGGGTCAATTGAAGGATCCCGATGGCAGCACGCTGGAATCCCGCTTTCGGAAACCAGCCCGTGGTGGCGCCGAACGACGCGGATCAAATCGCGAAGATTTTGGAAGAAAAACTCTCTGACCTAGCGTCCGTGACGGCCTTCCCGCCGTCCGCCGCCTCCGCCGCCGCCCCGTTCGCGCGGAACCATGGGACGCGCCTCGTTGACCACCAGCGCTCGGCCCATCAGATCCCGGCCGTTGCAAGCTTCGATGGCGCGATTGGCGGCGCTGTCATCGTTGATTTCGACGAACCCGAATCCGCGAGCCTCGCCAGTAAAGCGATCGCGCATCACGTTGACGCTGTCTACGGTGACACCGGCCTGCGTGAAGAAATCCGTTATATCGGCTTCAGTCGCCGAATATGGAAGGTTTCCTACGAAATAGTTTCATTGAAAGCTCCTTGACATCATTTCTACAGAGGCAGGTTTACGACCGCGGACCCGAAATCATGCAGGGCAGAACACCGAGGGGAAAGACTGACTCCGAACACACTTTTTCAGTTTCCCAAAACCCGGAGGCCGTGTCAAAACGAGGAGGCACTTGAGTCGGCGGCACACAATCCCACTCTAGCGCGGCGTGATCAATCCGCCTAGCTTATCCTGCTCGGAAGCGGTCGCGCGCGGAAAACGCGTCGAAAAAGCCTCCAGATATTTCAAGCCCGCACCTGTGTTGTACAGCACGATGCGTTCATCGGGCTTCAAGAAACCGTTGGCCAACAATTTTCTCAGAGCCGCGACGCACGCGCCTCCCTCCGGTGCGGCGAAGATTCCTTCGTCGGCGCCTAGCTCCAGGCAAGCATCCAGCAGCTCCTCATCGCTCACGGCGATAGCTGTTCCGCCGCTGGCACGAATCGCATCCAGCATCAGCGCGTCGCCCAACGGCTTCGGAACGCGCAACCCAGCCGCCACCGTGTGCGCATTCTCCCAAAACTGGCTCTTCGATTCGCCACGCTCGAAAGCGCGCACCACCGGCTGGCATCCCGCGCTTTGCACCGCGATCATCTTCGGCCGCTTGCCTGCCGGTATCCACCCGAGCGCCTCCATCTCGGCGAACGCCTTCCACATTCCGATCAATCCCACGCCGCCGCCGGCCGGGTAGAAGATGGCATCCGGCAACGTCCAGCCCAACTGCTCGGCCACTTCGTAGCCCATGGTCTTCTTGCCCTCGATCCGATACGGCTCCTTCAGAGTGCTCACGTCGAACCAGCCTTCGGCGTCCTTGCGCTCGGCGACCATCCGGCCACAGTCGCTGATCAGACCATCAACGAGCGTCACGTGCGCGCCGAAAGCTTTGCACTCGATGTAGTTCGACTGCGGCACGTCGCGCGGCATGAAAATGTGGGCTTCGATGCCCGCGGCCGCGGCGTAGGCTGCCATGGCGCTGGCCGCATTTCCCGCCGACGGAATCGCAACGCGGCGTATCCCGAGTTCCAAGCACATCGAGACAGCGCAGGAAAGACCACGCGCCTTGAACGATCCAGTGGGATTGATGCCCTCGTCTTTCACCCAGAGATCGTTGGCGCCCAGCCGTGCGCCGAGCCGCGTCGCTTGAGCAAGCGGAGTCATTCCTTCACCCAGAGAAATCACCGATCGCGCGTCGCGCACCGGCAGCACCGGTGCATATCGCCACATACTGGACGGCCCCTTGGCGACGTCATCGCGTGGCCACATCGCTTTGGCTTTTGCCAAGTCATAGCGAACCAGCAGAGGTCCACTGCACTCGCAGAGGTTGTGGACCTGGCCGGCCTCGCGCCGCTTGCCACACACGCTGCATTCCAGATGAGTAACCGTAGTCATGTCCGAAGTCCGATGATAGCAGCAAGATCGCGGCGCCAAAGCGTGCGAAATTGATATATAGTGCGACGTATCGCAGCATCGAAACCAGCCGCCACGTCCCGCCGGGCAGGCAAGCCGAGAAAGAGTGGAGTCTTTCGACGTGTCCTAGGCGGCATCGTATTATTCGCCGTGGCGCTTTACATGCTCTGCGCGCTCTGGCTCGTGGCCCTGCGCCGGTTTGATCCACCGGTCACCGCGGTTCAAATCCAGCGCCGAGTAGAAGCCCTCTTCGATCGGCGTTCCTATGCGCAGCGATACACATTCGTGCCGCTTCGAAATATCGCGCCGGTGCTGCAACACGCTGTCATCGCGGCTGAAGACGGGCGCTTCTTCCAGCACCAAGGCTTCGACTGGATCGAGATGCGCAAAGTGCTGGAGCAAGACATGCAGCGTCAAAAGCTCGGCCGCGGGGGGTCCACTATCACGCAGCAGCTCGTGAAAAACCTGTTTCTTACCACGCAGCGTTCGTTTGTTCGAAAAGGCGCTGAGTTCATGCTCGTTCCAATCGCGGAAGCGGTGCTGACCAAAAACCGCATCCTCGAACTATATCTCAACGTGATCGAGTGGGGTCCGGGCGTATACGGCGCGGAAGCAGCTTCCGAGTATCACTATCACGTGCACGCCTCCCAAGTTAGCCGCGAGCAAGCTGCGCGGCTGGCCGCGATAATCCCCGCGCCGCTCCGCCGCAAGCCGGCCAGCATGAATGCGTACAGTGACGAGATCCTTCGCCGCATGACGCAGTCTGGCTGGTGAAGCCGGCTCCTCGATCACCGCTTTTCGAGCACTGTGAACAGCGACTGGCCGAAGGGCGGCGGCACCACGGCTTCAGCGCGCGAGAGCCAGGGAGCAACGAATCGATCGAAGAATCTGATTTGCCCTTCCGACAAAGCTTCTTGCCGAAGCACGCGAAAGTTCATCCACCAGGCGAAAAATCCAAGTACGTTGACGTAGTGTGCCTTCTTGATCTTGAGACCACTCGACTCCGCGAGCCACGCAATCGTTCGACGCCGATAGCGCCGGTAATGTCCCAGATTCCAGTCCACCGGACCATACAGCGCCGGAAACGCGGGCACGAACAGCACAATCACTCCACGCGGTTCGAGTATCGACGCCATCTCGCGCAGCGCACGCTGGTCGTCTTCGATATGCTCCAGCACGTTTACACAAACACACGAGTCCGGCCGGAACCTTGCCAAGTCGGCGAACGACGCACGGCTCGTGTCGCAAACCAGCGCCTCGAAGTTCCTCTGGCTCCGATACCGTTCCTTGATGCGCTCGACGCACTCCGGATTGATGTCCACCGCCAGAACAGCTTCGCGATCCAGCAGTTTTCCGGTAAAATTGCCGATCCCGCATCCCAACTCCACGACCCGTTGTCCAAGCTCCGGCAACATCAGGCGGCTCTGCCATGCCAGATAATTCCTGGCCAGGGCCATCCGCTCTTGGTCTTCGATCGTGTAGGTTGTGCTCTGCACGCAGACTTCTGAAGCCATCTTGGCATACGCGCTGAGCCTTACCGCGGCCCGTAGCGCGTCAGCTTCGGTGGACGAGCATCGGGTTCCAGCAGCCAAACCTGGCGATCCGGATAGTAGCTCCGGAGTTTCTGATTCTCCTCCTGACCCAGATCGCGCGCCCATACCACGCGCTGGCTATCGATGCCGGCCCCGTTGTGTACCCACTCCTCGAATTGATGCCGCGGCCAATAGCGAACAAAGACAAGTTGCTTGCCGGACGCCTGAGCCAATAGCCGATTGACTGCGATGCGCCCATCGGGATCGCCATGATTGATCGCGTCCCACGTTTCGTATTGCGTCAACTCGTTGAGTATCTTCTCATCTCGCGCGGCGTGCAGTCCGTACCAGAAGAGAAAATGCACGGCGCACAAAAACAGCACGACTCGAGCCGCATCGCCGCTGAAATGGCTTAGTTTCTCCAGTCCGGCAACCGCGATGAGTACGAACAGGCACGTAACGGCAGCGATGTAGTGACTGTAGAAGTACGGATAGAAGTTGGTTCCTAGAGCGAAGAGCAGAATCGACAGAGCGACGCAGACGTATCGTGGCTCGCGCAGTCTTATCAGGAAGAATGGAAGGGCCAGATACAACGGCGGCAGCAAAAAGAACCGATAAAACTTGATGCGGGTTAGCAATCGATCCGCGTAGGTCCGCAATGTGTCGGTCGATTCGCCATGCACCGCCGATTGCGCTTCGTAGTCGAGCTGCTGCTCGCGTGTAAGCTCGCGGTGCGGAGTTGGATTGGGCTGGATTGTGAAAGTCGTCGGTACGCCGTACTGGTAGCGGCTGGTCATGTAAGGTAGAGTCGTCCAACTTCCGGTGACGGCGCGATTCTGAAAGCCCATCAGCACGATTGCCGGAAATGCGGCCAACGCCGCGACGGCGGTCAGCCATGCAAATTTGCGCCTATCGCGCAACAGCCAAAGCGTGAACACGCCCGCGCTCAACAGTAGAAAGATTGACTCGTAGGGTCGAGAAAGCAACTGCAGCGCGCAGCCGAAACCAAGCCACGCCGCGTCACGCCGCCGGCCCGCCTCAAGCAATCGCGGCAGCGATCCAAACACCAGGCAACCAGCGATCGCCGACACCGCGCCGCCCCAATAGCTGTTCATCCACTGGTTCAGCGGTCCGAATTCAGCAACCGCCAGCAGCCCGCCCAGCAACGCCCATCCGGGCGTGGTCCAGGCGCGCAGCATCCAATAACACAACGCGCAGAACAGTCCCACCGTGAGCGCGACGCCGGCCCAGGAATGCCCGAAGATGATCCAACCGATCGCCAGCGCAAGGCCTTGCCCCAGCGGAAAGATGGAACTGTACGAAGGTTGCTGCAAGACGAAATACGTTTCGAAAAACTGATGCAAAGGATGCACCGGATTCGCCAGCCGAAAGTGACGTAGCGTATCCGCAAGCAGAAGATAGCTGAAATCGTCTGAGACTCCTGGCGACGGAATCGGGTACTCGGGCAGCAGCGCCAGGCGAAGAGCCACGGGCAACGCAGCCAGCAGCAACATGCACCAGCCCGTGCGTTCCGCTAGGCGCCGCGCGATTGGCTCAATCCAGGGCCGCGACGTCAACGCGATCAAAACGAGCAGGCCCGCCACCGCGAGTTCGACGAAATCGCTCGCGCCGAATCCGATCGGATTGCGGATCGGTAGGAACGAGCGGAACAGGTGAAAGAATTCCATGCGCTAGCGCACCTGCTCGAATCGCAGCGGCGGCGATTGCGTTGTCGGAGGCGCCGATGGTTTCTCTGGCTCCTTTGCCGGCTGGCTGACGTAATTGCTCAGCTTCGGCGGGAGTGCGTCCGGCTCGAGCAGCCAGGCCGTCCGGTCCGCATAGTAGTGCCTGAGTTGCTCGTCTTCTTGGGGACCCAGGTCGCGCGCCCAGACAACCTTCGACGCACCGATATCGGCTGCGTTGTAAACCCATTCGTCCTGAAAGATGTGTTGCGGCCAGTAGCGCACGAACACCAGTTGCTTTCCGGACATCTGCGCGAGCTGACGATTGATGTAAATCCTTCGCTCCGGGTTCTGGTGATTGATGGCATCCCACGTTTCATATCGCCTCATCGCCTTGGACCAATCCGCGTCATCGAACAGATGCGCGCCGTACCAGAAGGCAAAGTGGGCGACACAGAGAAAGAGCAGTAGTCTCGCCGCATCCGCGCCCGACGGCACACCCCGGATGCTTACCAGGCTGAGCAGCCGCAGTCCTGTCACGCTCACCAGAACGAACAGGCATGTGACCGCCGCGATGTAGTGAAACTGAAAGGCGGGGAAGAAATTCACTCCCAGTGCGAAAAACGCCAACGTCAGGATCACCCAGACGTATCGGAATTCGCGGAGCGACCCGAAGAAAAACGGAATCGCTACATACAGGGGCGCAAGGAAAAAGAAACGGTAAAAACGCACCCGGTACACCAGCCGCGTGAAGAAACTGCCGAGCGTCTCCGGACCGCTGCGAAACGCCAGTTGCGCTTTGTACTGGAGTTCTTGCTGCGGCGTCAATTCGCGATGCGGCGCCGGTTCTGCTTGGAACGTGAGCGCGGCCGGTACGCCGTACTGCTGCTGGCTGAGCATCTCCGGCAGCACCGTCCAACTGCGGGTGACTCGCCGGTTCTGAAGCATCGTGACTCCCAATGCGAGAAGGACGAGCGCGGAGACGACCAGCGCCGGTCTCGCCAGCGATCTCACCGAGTCTGGTTTTCGCAGCGCCGGCGCAAAATACAACGCCACGCTGGCGAAAAGAAAGATCGACTCGTACTGTCGCGTGACCAGATGCATCGCCAACCCCAGCCCCAGCCAGGCTGCATCGCGCGTGCGTGCGTGTTCGCGCAATCTGGGGAGCGCTCCAAACACCAGACACCCGGCCGCCGCGGCAACATGGCCGCCCCAATAGCTGTTGCTCCACTGGTTCAACGGCCCGAATTCAAATATCGCCAGCATCCCACCGAGCAGCGCCCATCCAGGCGACGTCCAGCCCCGCAACATCCAATAGCACAGGGAACAGAACGCGCTCATCGCGAGCAGCACGCCTGCCCACCAAAGACCGAAGGTCGCGCGGCCAATCGCCATTACGAGGCCCGGGCCAATCGGATAGATCGAGCTGTAGGTCGGCTCCTGCAGCACAAAGAACGTCTCGAAGAACCGATGGAACGAGTGCTCCGGATTCGCCAAACGAAAATGGCGCAGCGTGTCGGCGACGAGCAAGTGTCCGAACTCGTCGTACAAGTCGGGCGATGGCACAGGGTGGTGCGGCAGCAGAATCAGGCGGAGCGCGACGGGCAACACAGCCAGCAGCACCAGGCACCAGCCCGTCTTCTGTGCGAATTTCCGCGCGCGTGGCTCCAGCCAGGGCCGCGAGATCAACGCCAACCCAGCCACCATCGCCGCCAGCGTTAACTCGATGAAGTCGCTCGCCCCGAACCCTATCGGATTGCGCAGCGGCAGAAACGAGCGAAACAGCTCCGCGAGCATGAACTTTCATTGTCCATTGTTCCGCGCGCCCTGCTGGTACGATAACGGGAGTTCATGACCGTCTCTCCTTCCACGCCGGAAGAGCTGGCAGCCCAGCTCGCCGACGCCAACGCCAGCCGCCAGTCCATCACTCTTTGCGGGAACTCCACCAAAGACCGCATGGCCGGCCCGATCGTCGCATCCGACCTCACCATTTCCACCACGCGTCTGAATCGCATTCTTCAGTACGAACCGCGCGATCTCACTGTCAGCGTCGAGGCCGGCATGCGCTGGAGCGACTTTACTCGCGCTCTGTCGGAGCACGGCCAAATGGTCCCGCTCGATCCGCCTTTTTCCGGCGACTCGACAGTGGGCGGCATCGTAGCAGCCAACATAAGCGGCCCGCGCCGCCGCCTCTACGGAACCGCGCGCGACATGGTGATCGGCATGACTTTCGCGACCCTTGAAGGCAAACTGATCCGAACCGGCGGAATGGTGGTGAAGAACGTCGCCGGTCTCGACATGACGAAACTCATGATCGGGTCGTTTGGCACGCTGGCGGCCATCGCGATCGTGAATTTCAGGCTGCACCCAAAACCCGCAGCCACTCGCACTTTCGTCGAGGAGTTCGTGCGGGCCACCGAAGCAGTTGCGGCTCGCGATCGAATTTTACGAAGTCCGCTGCAGCCTTCCGCCATCGACATTCTCAAGTCAGCCGACGGCTACGATTTGCTGGTCCAGGCCGGTGGCAGTCCCGCAGTCCTCGATCGTTACTCGCGAGAGTTGACCAATGCGCGCATCGTAGACGGTGCCGATGAAGCAAGCTCTATGGGTCGGCGTGCGCGAATCTACTCCCGATTTTTTGCGCGAGCACGAGAACGGCGTCATTCTGCGCGTTTCTTGCACTCTTTCGGAGGTCGCCGCCGTGCTCGATGCGCTACCAGCACCCGCCATTGCCCGCGCCGGCTCGGGCGTCTGCTACGGCTACTTCTCGCATCCTAGAGAACTGCGCCGAGTCACGGCCGGCCGCAGCGCTATCGATTTCGCGCCGGCAGCCTTGCGCGAAAACGCCGATCTGTGGCCCGCCCCCGGAAGCGACTTTGCGATGATGAAAAAGGTCAAGGAAATGTTCGACCCCCTGGGCCTCCTCAACCGCCGCAGGTTGTATGGCCGCATCTGAACTCATCGCGCTCGATCAGCCGCAGCAATCCGACCTCGACAAGTGCGTGCATTGCGGCCTGTGTCTCAACGCCTGCCCCACCTATCGCGAACTGCGCGTCGAAATGGATTCGCCTCGCGGCCGCATCTATCAGATGGCGCAAGTAGCCAGCGGCGCAGCCGACATCTCGCCGTCGTACATCGAGCACATCGATCTCTGCCTGGCGTGCCGCGGCTGCGAGACGGCTTGCCCATCGGGCGTGCGCTATGGCCGACTGGTGGAAGCGGCGCGCGCGCAGATCGAAAACAACATCCAACGCCCGCGCCACATCCGCTGGCTGCGCTCGTTCTTCTTCGGCAAGCTGCTTCCTTCGCGCACCAACCTCGGAGTGCTCGGCACCGCGCTGTACCTGTATCAAGTCAGCGGACTGAAGTGGCTGGTACGCGTTCTTGGCTTCCTGCCTGCGCAGACTGCGCGAAATCGAAGCTCTCGCGCCCGATGTCGAGGCGCCGTTCTTCTTCTCCTCCTACGGAAAAGTTCTTCCCGCCGAAGGACGCGCGCCGCTACCGGGTCGCCTTCCTCGGCGGCTGCATCGCCAACTTCGCCTTCGCCCGACTCAACCAAGCCACCGTTCGCGTGCTGCAGAAGAACGGTTGCGAGGTTTCCATCCCGCGCGATCAGACCTGCTGCGGCGCGCTGCATGTGCACTCCGGCCTTCCCGAGGAAGCGCGCACGCTGGCGCGGCGCAACATCGACGCGCTGCTGGCAGGCGATTTCGACGCGATCATCACCAACGCCGCCGGCTGCGGATCCACGCTCAAGGAATACGGCGAGCTGCTCGAACACGACCCGGACTATTCGGAAAAGGCCCAGCGCTTCGCCGCGCTGGTCAAAGACGTCACCGAGTTTCTAGCGTCCATCGAGCTGAATACCCGAAGCATGACGTGCGCAGCCGCTCATCGCCACTTACCAGGATTCCTGCCACCTGGCCCACGGCCAAAAAATCCGCTCAGCGCCGCGCAAGCTGCTTGGCCTCGTTCCCGGCCTGGAACTTCGCGAGATGCCGCTGTCCGACCTGTGCTGCGGCAGCGCGGGCATCTACAACATCGTGCAGTCCAGCATGGCGACTGCGCTGCTCCGAAAGAAAATGGATGCCGTCAAGTCCACCGGCGCACAAGTTATCGTCACCGCAAATCCCGGCTGCATGCTGCAACTCGCCGCCGGCGTTCGCAAGTTCGGGCAGGGCCAGCGCGTCGCGCACGTCGTCGAGATTCTCGACGAGGCATATCGAGCTGCGGATGGATCTAAATCCGCATCGTAAACACGGCGCCGCCCCCCGCGCCGTTGCCAGCCGTCACCGTGCCGCCGTTCTGCTCCACGATCGACTGCACGACATATAGACCCAGCCCCGAGATGATCGACTTGGTGGACACGCGCTCCTGAAAAATCCGCGGAAGCAACTCCGGCGCGATGCCCGGGCCGTCGTCGCTCACCACGATCTCCTGATCGCGCGCCTGGAGGTGGATGTTCTTGGCGCCGGCCTGCGCGGAATTCAAAAACAAATTCACCAGCACGCGTTCCCACTGGCCCGGATCGCCCTTTAGCCGAAACTCGGGATCGATCTCGCGCGTGAAACCGATTCTGGGCCGGTTGGCGCACTCCAGATAGTCCTGGCAGAACTGCGCCGCGTTCTCGATCACTGGGATCAGTTCCGTCGCGGACCGATTGGTTTCCAGAATGCTATGCACGATCCGCTGTCCCTGGTCCACGCTGCGCTGCAACGTATGCGCGATCTTCTCCCACCGTGGATCGCTCTCCAGCAGATCCGCGCTCTCCGCGATGGTCTGAAAAACATTGTTCAGATCGTGGACCAAGCCTTCCAGCGTTAGATCAGCAACCGCCATACCGATTCACCCCGCGACTCGATGTAGTGTATCGAAAAATTCAGGGAAAGACACGCGCGCCGCCTCCGCGCCTTCCAGAACCGATGGCCGTCGGCGACCAGCGCGGCTACCGAGAACGCCATCGCGATCCGGTGGTCGCCGAACGAATCCAGTTCGGCGGCGTGAAAGCTCTGCTTTCCCGGAACCTCGAAGCCATCCGCATGGACCTCGATCTTCAGACCCATGCGCTGGAAATTCTCGGCGATGGTCGCGATGCGATCCGTCTCCTTCACGCGCAGCTCGGCGGCATCGCGCACGATCAGTCCTTCCTCGCTCGCCGCGCCGAGCACCGCCAGCACCGGAATCTCGTCGATCAGCGCCGCGGTGCGCGCTTTCTCGAGCACTCCGCCGCGCACCGCCGACTTTCGCACGCTCAGAGTCGCCCATCAACTCGCCGCCCGACCGACGTACATCCAGAATCTTGATCTGCGCGCCCATTTCCGCCAGAAAATCGAGCAACGCCGTCCGCGTCGGATTCAGCCCGACGTTGTAGATCGTGAGCGCTGGACTCGCGAACCATCAGCGCGGCCGCCGAGAAAAAACGCCGCCGAAGAAAGATCGCCCGGCACGCGCAGCTCTCGCCCTTCGAGGCGCGGCCTCCCGGTCACCGTGATCGAACGCCCTTCCACATCCACGTCCGCGCCGAACTCCCGCAACGCCAGTTCCGTGTGATCGCGCGTCCGCACCGGCTCGTGCACTCGCGTCTTGCCTTCGGCATACAGGCCCGCCAGCAGCACGCAGCTTTTCACCTGCGCGCTCGCCACCGGCAGCGTGTACTCGATCGGATGCAGCCGTGCGCCACGAATCGTCAGCGGCGGAAAGCGCTTCTCCCGCGCCTCGATCGACGCGCCCATCTGCGCCCAGCGGGTTCATGATGCGGTCCATCGGCCGGCGCGACAGCGATTCATCGCCGCCGATGCGCGGTCACGAATGGCTGCGCCGCGAGAATTCCCGACAGCATCCGAATGGTCGACCCGGAATTGCCCGCATCCAGCATCTCCGCCGGCTCGCGCAACCCGTCCAGCCCGCGCCCCTGGATGCTCAGCACGCCGTCGCGCGTCCCAATCCCGGCGCCCAGCGCGCGCATGCACGCGAGCGTCGATTGGCAATCCGCGCCGCTCGAATAATTCGCGATCTTGCTCTCGCCCTCCGCGATCGCAGCCAGCATCCCGTAGCGGTGGGAAATGGATTTGTCTCCGGGCAGCTCAACTTCGCCGTGCAGGGTGGCGGCCGGAACGATTTGCTCGCGCATCGAACTAAGAGTGTACCGCGCAGCACGCCGCCCACGCATCCGCTCGGCCCTCCGATCGCGTTAGTGCGCGAATTTCGCCAGCTTGTTCAGCCCGTTGAAAGCCGCCGCCTTGTAGCACTCCGCCAGCGTCGGATAGTTGAACACCGTATCGACGAAATATTCCACGGTCCCGCCGAGAATCATCACCGCCTGACCGATGTGCAACAACTCGGTCGCGCCCTCGCCGATGATGTGCACGCCCAGCAGTTGTTTTGTCTCGCGATGGAAGATCAGCTTCAGGCGCCCGGTGGTATCGCCGCGAATCTGGCCCGCGCGCGATCTCGCGATAGTACGCCATCCCCACTTCGTAGGGCACGTCTTCCTCGGTGAGCTTCTCTTCCGTCTTTCCGATGAACGAAATCTCGGGAATCGTATAGATGCCGTACGGATAGTTGGCTCGGATTCGAGTGCAGATCCTTGCCGAACGCGTGCGCCGCCGCGATGCGTCCCTGCTCCATCGATACCGAGGCCAGACTGGGAAAACCGATCACGTCGCCCACAGCGAAGATGTGCGGCTGCGTCGTCCGATACTCGGCGTCCACCGGAATCCGTCCGCGCGCGTCAGCTTCAATGCCGGCCGCCGCCAGGTTCAGATCGTCCACGTTGCCCTGCCGGCCCACCGCGTACAACAGCGCATCGCCGCTCAGCTTCTTCTTGCTTTCCAGATTGGCGACCACCGAGCCGTCCGGCATTTCCTCGACGCTCTGCACTTCCTCGTTCAGGCGCAGCGTCACGCGTTGATCGCGCAGATGGTAGGACAGCGCCTCCACCATCTCGGCGTCCGCGAATTCCAGCAGTCGCGAACGCTTTTCTACCAGCGTTACGCGCACACCCAGCGTCGCGAACATGCAGGTGTACTCGACGCCGATCACCCCGCCGCCCACCACCATCAGCGTCTCTGGAATCTGCGGCATCTCCAGGAGCTGATCGCTGTCGACGATGTTTCGCCCGTTCACCGGCACCTCGGAGCAACACGCCGGCCTGGTTCCGGTCGCGATGATGATCTTCTCGGCTGCGCAGCTCTGCTCGCCGTGCGCGCTCGTCACGCGCAGCGTATGCGGATCCACAAACCGCGCCGTGCCGTTGATCAGCTCGATGTCGATTGCGCGCCAACTGGTCGCGGATCACGTCCACTTCCGTATGGACCACGTGGCGGACGCGCTCCGACCAGTTCCGCGATCGTGATCTTCTCTTCGGCGCGGGAGTTGACGCCGTAGCCGTTTTGATAGTAGTGACCGGAAAAGTACACCACCGCTTCGCGAAAGGTCTTGCTGGGTATGGTGCCGGTGTTCACGCAGACCCCGCCCAGCACCTCGCGCCGCTCGATCACCGCGACGCGCTTGCCCATCTTGGCGCCTTGAATCGCCGCGCGCTGGCCCGCCGGTCCGGTTCCGATCACGATGAGGTCGTAGCTCAGCACGTGAATCTAATTTAACGCACGACGCGCCCCGGCCATTGACACTCGCCTCGCTCCCTCGCTTGCAGGCGGCGCAAAGACCGTCCGCTGCGTGTCAAATCGTTAGATAACGGCGCAACTTTTACCTGCCTGCGCATCCCGGAGCCAGCAGCCCCCTGTTGCAGCGCAAGCAGTTATGCTTTTGGTGACCGGCGTGCTATCTTGGACGCAAGAGGAGAATGCCTACTATGACACTTCGTCATGTATCTGGGTTGTTGGGGGCCGTCGCGTTCCTGGCGTTGGGAAGCACAGGTTGCGCAACCAAAAAGCATGTGCGTGAAGCCATTGCTCCGGTTCAAAATCAAGTCAACCAGACGCAGAGCCAGCTCACTCAGACTCAAGGCCAGGTTACGTCGCTGCAGAAGCAGATCCGACGAGCAGAAGCAGTCCATCGGCGATTTGGATCGCCAGGTAGCCACCGCGGACGAGAAAGCTACCGATGCCGCCAAGAAAGCTGCGGAAGCCGCCGCAGAAGCCGCTAAGGCTAACGCCACCGCAACCGAGGCCGGCCAGCGCGCCGAAACTGCCAACAACACCGCGCAGCAGGCCCAACAGAACGTGACCCGGATCGAGCAGAACATCACCAACTACAAGCTGATGACCACCGAGCAAGTTTATTTCGGCTTCAATCGCAGCGCTCTCTCCAAGGCCGAGCAAGCGAAACTGGACGAGGCCGTCGAGAAGCTCAACGGCATGAAAAATTACATGGTCGAAGTGGCCGGCTACGCCGATCGCAGCGGCGACAAGGGATACAATCGTGAGCTGAGCCGGAAGCGCGCCGACAGCGTCGTCCACTACCTAACGGTGGAGCACAATGTCCCGTTGCGTGTTGTCCGGGAACTCGGCGTGGGCAGCGACTTCCCCGAAGCGGATAACAAGACCGCAGCGGCCCGCAAAGAGAATCGCCGCGTCGACGTCAGGATCTACTCGCTGGACCTGGGCGGCCGCGAGAGCGCGGATCTTCACTAAGCTAGTCTCGACAAATCGGGCTGCGGGTCAATCCTCCCGCAGCCTGACCTCTCCCTAGCGAAGACTCTTCTCCAACGCGTCCGCCAGCACTGCGGCGCGCTCCGCCAATCGACTCGCTCCCGGCAAGTCCGAATCCCGCCGCTCCTGCGTCTGCTTGATGAAGCTCTGAATCTCCCCCAAGTTCGCCTGCTGTTCCCTCGACAGCCTCCGATTTCCGATCGCCCGCAGGCTTCCTTGCACCCGCGCCAGGCTCTCATCGATCGCCCGATTGTATTCGCGCTGCTGTTCGGCACTCAGAACCGGTCCGAGTAGCGGGACCGGAGCGCTCGGCGGCGTCTGCGTCGCGGGCGTACTGGGCGCGGCCGGCCGAGTCGTGGTCGCGCGCCGCGGCGGCCTCTCGGGCGGCGGCGGAATCGGCGCTACCGCTTGGCCGATGGGTGGCGTCTCCACGGGCGCCGGTGCGATCTCCGGCGGCGGCGGCATTTCCGGTTTCGCCGCGGCGGGCGCCGGACGTGCGGGAGGCGGAAGTATCAGCACTGGCGCCGCGACATGCTTCTTCCGGCAGGCGGACTCCTCCACCACAACCACGCTCAGCAGCAACAGGACACAGATCGATCGCGTCATGGAGGAATTGGCGAAATCAGGATCCCAGCGTCGCCGAGCGGAACACTTCACCACGGTAGTCTAGCATCCCCGGAAAACGCAGCCGGAACGTCGTGCCTTTCCCTAGCTCGCTCACAAAATCGATCGTTCCACCGTGAAGCTGCACCACGCGGAAAGTCGTCGCCAGTCCGATTCCGGAACCGCCCTGCTTGGTTGTGAAATACAAATTGAAGATCCGATCGCGCACCTCCGGCGCAATGCCCGATCCGGCGTCGCTGATTTCCAACTGGCAGTCGTCGCCGTCCCATGCGGTCCGCACCGTCAGCCGGCCGCCCTTCGGCATCGCTTCCAGTGCGTTGTTCACCACATTCAGAATGGCCTGCTTCAGCAGATTGGCGTCGCCGTTCACCATCAACGCCTCTTCGAGAACCGATTCAACTTGAACGTTCTTGGCCCGCGCCTCATGGGACACCAACGCGAGCACATCCTCCACCAGCTCGCTTAAGTTGATCGCCTTAGCTTCCAATTCAATCGGCCGGTTGAAATTCAAGAACGTCTTGACTACATTGTCGAGCCTCTTGATCTCCCCGGCAATAACATCCACCTCCGGCTGTTCGCCGCGCAGTTTGCCGCGCAGCACCTCGAGTTGCAGCGCCATCGCGTTCAGCGGATTCTTGATTTCATGCGCCACCCCGCTGGTCAGCCGGCTCAGCGCCCCCAGCCGCGAAGACAAGTCCAGTTGCCGCTCCAACTGTCTCCGGCTCTCGACGTCCCGGATCGCTACCAGCGTCCCCAGATCCTCCTGCCCCGGTCCCCTTCGAAGCACGTGAACGCTCACCAGCAGCTTCACCGAACCTGCGCCGTTGCGAGCCAGCGTCACCGGTTGATCACGCACAGTTTGCTTGTCCCGCACGGCGTTTCCTATCACTTCTCCGAGTGCGGTCGCGATGGAAAACAGTTCCTCCACTCTCCGCCCGATGATATCCATGTGCGACGTGCCAAGCAAACGCGCCGCCGGATCGCTCGCCATCATCAGCCTGCCGGTGTTGTCGAACAACAACACTCCCTGCTCCAGCCTCTGCAGCAACTGCTCGATGTTGCTGCGCATCTCCGACGCGTCCCGCTTCGCTCCCCGGAACTGCTGTCCCAAAACGCTCAGCTTAGACTGCACGTCAGCGAACTCCCTGGCTTCCCGCTGGGATCTTGCCGGCTCGGTCTCGAATTGTCCCGCCAGAATCGAGTCGATCGTCTGGCTCATCCGCCCCACCGGATCGAGCACCAGATTCGGCAGCACCGACCCCAGAAAGACCCCGATGAAAAGCGCCGCCCCGAACGCCAGCGCCAAGCTTTTCAGCGCCGGCTCGATGTCGCTCCTCACGAAATCGGACCGGATCACGACTTCAATCAGGAACAGCGGCTGGTTTCCCACGCCGATCTTGCGTGTAGTGGAATAGTTCTCGCTGCGAGTCATCAGCCGCCACAAATTCGCATACCAGTAGCTGTTCTGGATTTGGCTGAAGTCAAGTGCGGCGCGGCGGAGTCACGCCAGCCAGACCCGGATCTGAAGCCGCCAGCACCTGCCCCTGCGGATCTGTGACGCGGATGGAAAGCACCAGCTTGGCTCCGGCCAGCGTACGCACCAGCCTCCTGGAAACTTTCGGGTCGGTGCGAATGACTTCGGTCCAGGTTTCCTTCAATTGCTCGACGGAGGCTGGAGGCGTATCGCTCGACTCGGCCTCCAGGTTCAAACGCTCGATCAGATAGCCGTTGATCTCGTCGGCCACCACGTCCGCGCGATCGAAGGCCGACCGGAACGTTACCCGCGTGAAGTCGTACAGGTACAGCGCCGACATCGCGACCACTACCAGCGTGACCAGCGCCACGATCGCGATCCGCAGCCGCCCTTTCAGGGACATCTTAGATACCCGAACCGGCTTCCGCCTCCGCCGTTCCGTATTCCTTGAGCTTGTTGAACAGTGTCTTCAAGCTGATTCCCAGGATCTCGGCCGCGCGCGTCTTGTTGTTCTTGGTGTGCTGCAGCGTGAGTTGGATCAGCGCTTTCTCCGCTTCGCCCACCGTGGTGCCCACCGGCAGCCGCACACCGTCGGGATCCGAGGACTGCTGCTGCGTAACCCGAGCCCCGGCCGGAACGCCGAAGTCGCGCGGCAGATGCTGCGCCGTGATGGTCCCTTCTCCCGCCAGGATCACCGCCCGCTCCAGCACATTGCGCAGCTCCCGGACATTGCCAGGCCACGAGTATCTGCGGAACTGCTCCATCACGTCCGGATGCACGTCCACCACGCGAGTCTCGTGCTTTCCATTCAGCATCTCGAGTAACGCTTGCGTCAGCATCGGAAGATCGCCGTCGCGCTGGCGCAATGGCGGCAGCATGATCTCAAAAACGTTCAGGCGGTAGTACAGATCCTCCCTCAGCTCGCCCTTTCGCAACGCCTCTTCGATGACTTTGTTGGTGGAGGCGATCACCCGCACGTCCACCGCGATCTCGGTCTTGCCGCCCAGCCGCCGTACGCACGAATCTTCGAGCACCCGCAGCAGTTTGGCCTGCGTCCCCACCGGCATCTCGGCCAGCTCGTCCAGCAGCAGCGTTCCGTGCTGCGCCAGCTCGAAGCACCCGGCCCGCCGCTCCACGGCGCCGGTGAACGCGCCTTTCTCGTGGCCGAACAGTTCGCTCTCCATCAGAGTCTCCGGAAGCGCCGCGCAGTTGATGGCAACGAACGGCCCGCCCGAGCGCGGACTCAGATGGTGGATCGCGCGCGCCGCCAGTTCCTTGCCCGTCCCGCTTTCACCCGTCACCAGAACCGCCGCCTTCGAAGGCGCCACCTGTTGGATCAGCGAGAACACCTGCTGCATGGCCGGACAGGCTCCCACCAGATCCACCAGCACGCCCTGGTACAACAACTGGCGGCGCAACTGCTCGCGCTCCTCGGTCAGACCGCGTCTGCGCCGCCGCGCGCTCCAAAAGAAATTTCAGAACGCTCGGTTGAATCGGCTTTTCCAGAAACCAGAACGCTCCCAGATCGTGAACTGTCTGCACGGCCGTCTCCGTGTTTCCAAAGGCGGTCAGCACGATGGTCGGCGGCAGCCCGCCTTGCGCCGCCAGGCGTTTCAGCAGCTCGAAGCCGTCCACGCGCGGCATCATGAGATCCGTTACCAGGATGTCCGCCCGATTCTGGCTCAACTTGTCCAGCGCTTCCTGGCCATCGGCGGCCGTCTCCACCGCCAGACCCCACGTTTGGATCATCTTCGCCAGACCCGCTCTCTGGTTTTCTTCGTCGTCCACCACCAGAACGCGGACTAAAGGAGCCGATGCCACATTTCCCATGCTATTTACAATTGTATCCGGCCATTGAAGCGCACGTCGCGGAACAGGTCGCTTCTCGCTTCGCATGTCCGAGTCCCGCGGCATTGACAAACCAGGCCTTCGCGCCGCACAATATAAGTGACCGACCGGTCGGTCACTTATGGCCCGGACCGTTGACCGCCCCGCCAAAACCGGTTCTATCCTTCGCGCCGCCGCCCAGGTCTTCGCCGAACAGGGCTACCAGGCCGCCACCATCGATGCCATCGCCCAACGCGCCGGCATCGGCAAGGGAACCGTCTACGAGTACTTCCGCAACAAACAGGAGCTGTTCTTCGCCGTCTTCGACGACTACATCGCGCTCCATGGAGCGGCTCGGCCCGCGAAAGCATCGAGCTTCCCTCCGCCAGCGCCGCCGCCCAGATCCGGCAAGCGATCCACTCCGTCCTGGCCATGAGCGCCGAGGCCCGCGAGTCTGTTCCCTCTGGTTTTCGAGTTCTGGTCCGCCTCCGCCTCGCCGGATCGCCAGACGCGCGTCGCCACAGTTGTTCCGCGACACCTATGCGAAGTTCCGCACGCTCATCGCCGGCCAGATTCGAAAGGGCCAGAAGACCGGGGAATTCGACCGCGCCGCCAATGCCTCGCGAATCGCCGCCGTGCTGGTGGGCGCGCTGGACGGGCTTTTCCTGCAAGCCTGGTTCGATCCAGCGCTTGACCCCGTCTCCATGGGCGACGACTTCGTCACCATCTTGCTCCGCGGCCTCGCCTCGCCGGCACAACGCCGCAAGCGCCTCGCGAAAACGCGCGCGTCAAGGAGCCGCCAAGAAATGAAGCTCGCGCTTTCCCATCCGGCCCTTCTTGTTTTCCACCGCTGCATCGCTTCACGCAGACGCGCCGGACGCGCTGACGATCGCCAAAAAATGCGACGCCGCCCTCAAAGGAAAAACGCAACATGGAACCGCCGCAATGACGGTCCACACGCCAGAATGGCAACGCACGCTGGACATGACATTCTGGTACGACTACCCGGAGAACACCTTCATTCGCATCACCGGCCCGGCCAAAGACGCAGGCACCGGCACGCTTCGTCTCGGCAGCAACATGTGGACCTACCTGCCGTCGGTGGAACGAGTCATCAAGATTCCGCCGTCGCTCATGCTCCAGTCCTGGATGGGCAGCGACTTCACCAACGACGACCTGGTGAAGGAAAGCAGCCTGCTGACCGACTACACGCACCGGATCGAAGGCGAGACCACCGAGGATGGCGACGCCTGCTACCGGCTGATCGCCACTCCCAAGCCGAACGCCGCAGTGGTATGGGGCAAGCTGGTGCTGCTGATCCGCAAGTCGGATTTTCTTCCCCGCCGCGAGGAGTTCTACGACGAACGGGGCGCGCTTCAGAAGACTTTGTATTTCGATCAGATCCGCAAAGCCGGTTCGCGCAACTACCCCATGCGCTGGCGCATGGTTTCCGCAAACCAAACCGGGCCACGAAACCACACTGACGTTCTCCGCGCTTGAGTTCGACAGGCCGATATCCCCGCGGACATCTTCACGCGGCAGAACCTCGAACGGCATTTCTGAGGTCACGATGCTCTTCTGGCAAATGGCGTGGCGCAACGTCTGGAGATACCGCCGGCGTTCTCTGCTGACCGTGCTGACCATCGCCCTCGGCCTGGCGTTCGACATCCTGATGCGCGGCATCGGCGACGGCTTTCACGAACAGATGGTCGACAACTCCGTGCGCGCCGGCATCGGCCACCTCGAAGTTCACCGTTCCGGATATCAGCGTGACCCCGCTCTGCTTAAGACCCTGCCGGACCTGCCGCTTGCTCGAACGCGTTGTGCCCGCAGACGCCGCATCTGCGCGGCTCCTCGTTCCGCGTGCTGGGCGACGGACTGGCGAGCACGGCCGAAAACTCCACCGGAGTCCGAATCATCGGCGTGGTTCCGGATGCCGAGCGAACCGTCACCACCATCGACCGCGCCGTCATCAGCGGAAAATTCCTCGACGATCACATGACCCGCCCCGCGCTGATCGGCGAGCGCCTTTCGCAATCGCTGGGCGCCGGCCTGGATGACAAGATCGTTCTGGTGGTCCAAGCCGCCGACGGCTCCATGGGCGCGCAACTGTTCCGCGTCGCAGGCATCTTTCGCTCCGGCTCTCCCGATCTCGACCGCGGCGTGGTCTACCTGCTCCGCAAGGACGCCCAGTCGCTGTTCTCCCTCGGCGATCGGCGTGACCGAGGCCGCTCTGCTGCTCGATTCGTCCGAATCCGTCGCCGAGGCCCAGCAGTTCCTGACCAATCGCCTGGCCAGCCGCTCCGTCGAGGTTCTTCCCTGGTACATGGTCGAGCCCTTCTTCCGCCAGTTCATCCAGTTGGACGACGCCTTCTTCTACATCATCGTCCTCATTCTCTTCATCGTGATCTCAGTGGGCATCCTGAACACGGTCATGATGTCGGTGTTCGAGCGCGTACGAGAATTCGGCGTCATGATGGCGCTCGGCACGAAGCCGCGTCAGGTTGTGCGCCTGGTCATGCAGGAATCCACCGCGCTGGCCCTGCTGGGAGTCGCTCTCGGCGCCGTCCTGGGCAGCGCGGCCACGATTCTCTTCGCCCACACCGGAATCGATCTCTCGCGCTACGCCGCGGGCGCCTCGGCGCTCGGAATCACCACCACGGTCATCCATCCTGTATTGACGCCGCAGAACCTGATCGTTTCCGGCCTCTCCGTGGTGCTCGTGGTCCTCCTCGTCGCCCTCTATCCGGCCTTCAAAGCGGCGGGCCTCAGGCCCGTCGAGGCGATCCGTCACATCTGAGAACCTATGCCGCAGATCGAACTCATCGGCGTCTCGAAAACCTATCGCGATCACGTCTCCGTGCACGCGCTGACCGATATGAATCTGACCATCGAAAAAGGCGAGTTCGCCGCAGCCGTCGGCCCTTCCGGATCCGGCAAAACCACGCTGCTCAATCTCATCGGCGCGATCGACACGCCGGACAGCGGGCGCAATCCGCATCGCCGGACTCGACATCACCTCCACTCCCGCCGGCAGAACTCGCCGAATTCCGCCTCCGCCATCTCGGCTTCGTCTTTCAGTCGTTCAATCTCTTCCCGGTGCTCAGCGTTCTCGAAAACCTGGAGTTCGTGCCGGCTCTCCAGGGAATGCCGAAAGCAGAACGCATGAAGCGCGCCGAGCGCGCTCCTCGCCGAAGTGGGCATGAGCGATCTGCGCAACAAGCGCCCCGACGAACTGAGCGGCGGCCAGCAGCAACGCGTGGCTGTGCTTGCGCGCGATCCTGCCGGAACCGGACCTCATTCTGGCCGACGAGCCGACGGCCAATCTCGACTCGGAAAACGCGGCATTGCTGCTCGACCTGATGCAGCGGCTCAATCGCGAACGCGCCATCACGTTTCTGTTCTCGACGCATGACCCGGCGGTCATGACCCGCGCGCGCCGCCTCATTCGTCTGAAAGACGGCCGCATCATCGGCGACGAACGTGCGCGAGCCATGAGAGCCATCCGCCTGCCTGTCCGCGATCCTTTCGCCGGCCAGATTGCCGCCCAGCCATCCGCACCGCAAGACGCGCCGCCTGCCTGGACGCAGCAATTCAGCGGCTACTTCAAGAATCTCGCCAGCGGCTCGCATTCCTCTTCACGCAGGACGCCTTGGGCCGACAACCTGGACCGCTTGCGCCTCTCCTACGACGGCAATACAGCGACTGGTTTGCCGTCCACGTCGACTACGACAACGAGCTTCACGCCGGCAATCTCATCGGCCTCCCGGATTTTGAAGCCGTGCGCGATCCGCGCAGAGCGCCGCATGGCTCGATCTGCAACATGTCTTCGTCAACCAGAGCCATGCCTATTGGGACACTTCTCTCTACCGCGGATATGTCTCTCTGCACCAGCGGCTCCACGACGCTGACCGCCGGCCGCCAGCGCATCGGCTGGGGAACGGCCCGCTTCTGGAGCCCCATGGACATGTTCAATCCCATCAGCCCGCTCCAGATCGAATCCGAAGAGCGCCAGGGCGTCGATGCGGCGCTCGCCGCATTCCGCTCCGCCGGCGGCCTGCGCTGGAACGCTGGTGTACGCGCCTCAGGACGGCTTCCGCCGCTCCACCTCAGCCGTGCGCCTCAGCCGGACGATTCACAACTATGATTTCGACGTCGCAGCGGCGCGCTTCGGCCAGGATTGGACAGCCGGCGCCGATTTCGCCGGACAACTTCGCGGCGCCGGCCTGCGCGGCGAGATCACCTATCGCTGGCGCCATCCCATTCCCGGCTCTCATCCCGATCTCCACCCGCGATGCGCTGCGCCTGGTAATCGGCAGCGACTACGCTCTCGCCAACGGCCTGTACCTTGTGGGCGAGTATTTCTACAACCAGGGGCAGCCGGATTTCAATTCGAGCAGGCCGTTCGATCTCGCCGTGCTGACTCCAATTCTCCAACGAGATCTTCACCCTGCATCGGCACTTCATCTCGGCCGGGGCGAGCTATCCGCTCACGCCGCTTTGGAAACTGGAAACGTACGTCGTCACCGATGTCCAAGGACCTTCCGCCGTCTTTCTACCCCGACTGACTCACAACCTGACCGCCAACACCGACCTGAACTTCGGCACGCAACTGTTTGCCTCATCGCGGACCGGTGAGTTTCACGGTCTATCGAGCCTCGCTTACGTTGAGTTCGTGCTGCACTTCCGGTAGCGCTTTGCCCGACTGACCAACCGGCTCAGTCTTCGGCTCGGCCTCAGCCATCGTAGCGCCCAGCCATTTGTTGATCGCCGGAATCGCCGCCAGCGCGGCCTGCTCTCCCAACTCGATCAGCTTCTTGGCGTCCGCGAACGAGTTCCACGTCAGGCCGTTGGCCGCGGGCGCGATCACAATGTTGGAATGCCGGCGCCAACTATGCTCGGTCCGCGTACTCATCACCTGAAAGCAGCGGCTGACCACGGAAAACATGTTGCCGTAATCTTCGATGCCGTCGCTCGCTGGAATCGCCACCGATACCACGCGATCCGCCCCCATCGCGCGCAGCGGCTCCGCCGGCACTTCCATCGAGACGAATCCATCCACCAGCAGCCGCCCCTCATGCCGCAGCGGAAGGAACAACCCCGGATACGCGCAGCTCGCCCGGATCGGAAACACCACGTCGCCCTCGCCGCGAAATGTCACCGGCTTGCCGCGCCGCAGATCCGTCGCCACAATCGCCAGCGGAATCTTCATGTCTTCGAACCGCGTCACCTTCAGCAGCCGCGCCAAAAATTTCGCCATGCGGTCGTTGCCCGCCAGTCCGCGCAAGTTCAGCGTCCAACGCGCCACGTCGCGAAACTTCATCGACAGCGCTACTTTCTCGATCTCGTCGGCCGAGCTCCCGCTCGCGAACGCCGCCGCGACAATCGCTCCCGAGCTCACGCCCGCGACCGCGCTGATGGGAATCTTGTTCTGCTCCAGCACTCTCAGAACGCCGATGTGCGCGATCCCGCGCGCAAAACCGCCGCCCAGCGCCAGACCGATTCGCGGCGCGGCTGGCTTTCGCGTCAGCCCTCCGCGCAGCCAGTTCCCGGTCCGCTGCCACCATCCCATCGCCGGTTTTCCTTCAACGCCGTCCATTCCAAAGCCTCCGCACTCACGTATCATGTTTATTAAGTGCGTCCCTTACTATATCGATGCAAATCGGGGTCCAGATTAATCCTGGGCTTAGTACTTTTCCTAAGTGTAATGTATCTTACGCCCGTTCGGGCCCAGCGCGAGCTGGCCGGCGCGGCCCAGGCCAAACTCGCCCTCGACCAACTAAACGTCGTCGGAAGCGTGCTCATGATCGCGGCGCATCCCGATGACGAGAACACCGCGCTGTTGGCCTATCTCGCGCGCGGACGCAAAGTGCGCACCGGCTATCTCTCGCTCACTCGCGGCGAGGGCGGCCAGAACCTGATCGGCTCCGAGCAGAGCGACGCGCTGGGCGTGATCCGAACGCAGGAGCTGCTCTCAGCCCGACGCATCGATGGCGCCGAGCAGTTCTTCACCCGCGCCATCGATTTCGGCTTCACCAAAACGCCGCAAGAGGCTTTCGAAAAATGGGGCCACGATAAAATCCTCAGCGACGTCGTGTGGGTCATCCGCCGATTCCAGCCCGACGTGATCGTGCTGCGCTTCACTGGCACGCCGCGCGACGGGCACGGCCATCATCAGGCCTCCGCGATCCTCGGCAAGGAGGCGTTCTCCGCCGCGGCCGACCCGGCCCGCTTCCCGGAACAGTTGCAATACGTGAAGCCCTGGCAGGCCAAGCGCCTCATGTGGAACGCGGCCACGTTCACGCGTGAGCAGGAGCAGGAAGTTGAGAAGGAGAAAAACCGCGTCGAAGTGGACACGGGCGACTACGATCCGGTGCTGGGCTACTCTTACGCCGAGATCGCCGGCATGTCCCGCAGCATGCATCGAAGCCAGGGCATGGGATCTCCCGAGCGAAAAGGTTCGGCCAAAGCGTACCTGATGACGATCGCGGGCGACACTGCTTCGCACGACCTCTTCGATGGCATCGACACCACCTGGAACCGCTTCCCCGGTGGGACCGCTGTCGGCCAGCCGCTCGCCGAAGCTGCGCGCACTTTCGATCCGACGAATCCGGTGAAGACGGTCCCTCTGTTGGTCTCGGCCTACAAAGCGATGGCCCAAATGCACCAGCCGCTGGTGGATTTGAAGCGTAAGGAACTCGAGGACGCCATCGCGCTGTGCTCGGGACTGTGGCTTGAAGCGACCGCTGACAAGTTCGCGGCTGTGCCCGGCGGCTCGTTGCATGTGAATGCGACCGCGGTGAATCGCGCGAAGCTGCCGATCGAAGTCGCCTCGGTAGACGTCGACGGTTTCGCAAAATCGTCCGCCAAGGGATCTAGCAGTCCGCTTCCGTTCAACCAGTCGAAACTATTCGGAGTGGACGTCAAGGTTCCAGCCAACCAGCCGCTCTCGCAGCCCTACTGGTTGCGCGAACCCAAGCAGGGTGAAACCTACGACGTTCCCGATCAGCTCGAAATCGGCTTAGCTGAAAATCCGCCGCTGTTGCGCGTGCATTTCGATCTGCGCATGGACGGCGCCGACGTCGAAGTGACACGCCCGGTCATCTACCGTTACATCGAACGCGCGCAGGGCGAGCTCACGCGTCCGATCGTCGTCGAGCCGGCCGTCGACGTTGCAGTGGTCTCGCCGCTCGCTCCTGTTCCCCAGCACGTCGGCAAAGAACGTGGAGCTTCACGTAACTTCGAACACTCCCGACGCCAGCGGTACCGTGCGCATCCAGCCGCCGTCGGGATGGAGCGCCCAGCCGGATTCACAGAGCTTTGAACTTTCCAACGCCGGACAGGAAGCAGCGCTGTCGTTTCGGCTTACGCCTCCCGCCTCCGATACCAAAGGCGCCCTCGAAGCCAGCGCCCGAGTCGGCGATGCGACCATCGGAGTAGGGATGGAGACCATCAGTTACCCGCACATTCCTCCGCAGGTGCTGTTCTTTCCCGCCCGGACCGAGCTGGTGCGCAGCGACGTCAAGCTCGCCGCCAGGAACATCGGCTACATCATGGGCGCGGGCGACGAAATCCCCGATGCCTTGCGCGAGTTGGGCGCGAACGTTACGCTGCTGGGCGCGAGCGACCTAGCGGCGGCCGACCTGAGCCGTTTCGACGCCATCGTCGCCGGTGTCCGCGCTTACAACACGCGGCCCGACCTGCACGCGAACCAGGAACGCCTGATGAAGTACGTCGAGAACGGGGGCACGCTGGTGGTGCAGTACATCACGCCTCAATTTGGAGGGAGGCGGCGGCGGCGGCGAGGCCGGCGGCGGCGCGGAGCGCGGTCGCGAGCAGGCGCCGCGGCGCTCAGCCCATTCGCGACGAACACATCGGACCCTACCCGCTCTCGATCGGCGGCGGTCGAGTCACCGTCGAAGAAGCCCCGGTCCAGTTGCCCAACCCGGCCAGCCCGCTGCTGCATTCGCCCAACCAGATCACCGCCCGCGACTTCGAAGGCTGGATCCAGGAGCGCGGCCTCAACTTCGCTTCCCAGTGGGACCCGCACTATCAGCCGCTGTTCGAAACGCACGATCCCGGCGAGCAGCCGCTGCTCGGCGGCACGCTGTACACGCGCTACGGAAAAGGCGCGTACGTCTTCACCGCGTTTTCCTGGTTCCGCGAATTGCCGGCCGGAGTTCCGGGTGCATTCCGCATCTTCGCCAATCTGCTGAGCGCCGGAAAAACGCTGTGAGCAACGCCGCCGGAACACGCTCCGCGCAAAGGAGCGGATGAACCGCCGCCGTTTCTCGGCACCTGGAAGCGCGTCTACGTGTTCGTGGCCTGCTACCTCGCCTGCGTCATCGTCATCTTCTACCTCTTCTCGCGGGCCTTCCGCCCATGAGGCCGCTCGATTGGGTGGTGATGTTTTCGTGGCTGACCTTCATCGTCAGCTACGGTATCTATCGCGGGCGCGGCAGCACGACCGTCAACAAGTTTCTGCTGGCCGGCAAAACCATGCCCTGGTACGCCATGGGGCTTTCCATCATGGCGACGCAGGCCAGCGCCATCACGTTCATCTCCACCACCGGGCAAGCCTTCGTGGATGGCATGCGCTTCGTGCAGTTCTACTTCGGACTTCCCATCGCGATGCTGATCCTGTCGGCTACCGCGGTTCCGATCTTTCACCGCTCGGGCGTTTACACGGCGTACGAGTATCTGGAACGCCGCTTCGACAGCAAGACGCGCGCGCTGGTCAGCGCGATCTTTCTGCTGCAGCGCGGTCTCGCTGCCGGGCTGTCGCTCTACGCGCCGGCCGTCGTGCTTTCGATCGTGCTCGGCTGGCCCGACCAGCTCACCGCCGTTATCATGGGCGTCCTCATCGTCACCTACACGGCCTACGGCGGCATCAAAGCCGTGACCTGGGCCGACGTGCCGCAAATGGCGCTGATCTTCTGCGGTCTGATCATCGCGCTGGTGATGGCGATCCATCGACTGCCCGCCGACATCTCGTTCCGCGATGCCGTCTCGCTCGCCGGCGCCGCCGGCCGCCTCAACGCCGTGACGTTCAACTTCGACTGGAACGATCGCTACAACATCTGGAGCGGCGTCATTGGCGGAACGTTCCTGGCGCTGGCCTACTTCGGCTGCGATCAGTCGCAGGTGCAGCGCTATCTCAGCGGAAAGTCCATCGAGCAAAGCCGGCTCAGCCTGATCTTCAACGCCATGGCGAAGGTCCCGATGCAGTTCTTCATCCTGTTCATCGGCGCGATGGTGTTCGTGTTCTTCATCTTCGTCAAGCCGCCGGTGCTCTATCAACCGGTCGAACTGGAGCATCTGAGCAGCGACTCGAGGTTGCCGGCCATCGAGCAGCGCTACGAGCGCGCGTTCAACGAACGCCGGGACGCCGCCCGCGATTACGTTGTGGCCGATCGCGCGGGCGACAAAGCCGCGCGGGCTGAACAAGTGAAGCGCTTCCAGAGCGCCCAGCGCGACCTCACCGCGGCTCACGCGGCGAGCGAGAAACTGGTCAGCAAGGATTTCGACGACACCAACTACATCTTCCTCTCGTTCGTCACGCACTACATTCCCGCGGGGCTGGTGGGCCTGCTCATCGCCGTGATCTTTACGGCGGCCATGTCATCGACATCGGGCGAGATCAATTCGCTGGCCACCGTAAGCGTGATCGACATCTATCGAAGACACATCAACCGCAACGCGTCGGATCATCACTACCTGACGGCGTCGCGCCTCGCCACCGTCTTCTGGGGCATCTTCGCCGTCGGCTTCGCGCAGTACGGGCGTAACGTCGGCGCGTTGATTCAGGCGGTGAACATCGTCGGATCGCTGTTCTACGGCGGGCTGCTGGGCGTGTTCGTGCTGGCGTTCTTCTTCAAGTCGGTGGGGCCGAACGGCGCCTTCATCGGCGTCATCGCGGGAGAAGCCGCGATCTTCGCCGCCAACTTCTTCACCAGGATCTCGTTCCTGTGGTTCAACGTGATCGGCTGCGTGGTGGTGGTCGCAGTCGGCCTGATCGTGTCGCGAACGTTGGACCGCGGCTACAAAAGCGCAGTCTCGAGATGAACGTCCTGCGCGGCGGCCGCGGGAACATCGCCGTTACGCAGGTAATCGAGCAGCGCGTCCTCGGAGCCTTCGAAGAAGCACTCCACCAGGTCGCGGATCGCAAGCTTCCGCAGGTTGTCGCGCTCGAGCACCGGCGAATACAAGAATGACCGCCCAACCTTGCGGCGCACGACGCATCCTTTTCGAGCCAACCGATCGAGCACCGTCATGACAGTGGTGTAGGCCAGGTTGCGGCTCGCGATCAACTCGCGGCGCACATCCTTGACATGACCTTCCCCGAGCCTCCATAGCACCTTGAGGCATTCGAGTTCGAGGGGCGGCGGAATGTCGCGCGATCCGTTGCGACGCACTACGGCTCCTTCCGCCAGGCTTGCTGCAGCTTCTCGGCGAACAGGGTTGTGGCGTGGCGGCGTGGGCTGCGGTGCGGCGACTATTCTGATTGGAGACTGCCGGCGGCCGGAGGCGCTGGCGGCTCCGCGGCGGGTTGCTCCTCCAGATACTTCGCCTTCTTCAAGACCGTCGCGATCGAGCGAAGCGCTGTAGGCGGTCCAGCAGCCGTCCACGTGGCGATCGCTCGCCACCAGCTTCCGCATGCATTCCATCTTCGAATCCAGGTTGTCGAGATGATGCAGCAGCAGCGCTTCGGGAAACAGCGGGACCTTGGGCGAGCCGAATTCGAGTTCGCCGTGATGGCTGACGATCAGGTGCTCCACCAGGATCTGCAGCTTGGGCGGGAAATTCCGGAAGCCGCGCGATCTTCTCATGCAGCATGCGCAGGCCGATGACGATGTGGCCCAGCAGTTGGCCTTCGGAGCTGTAGCCGAAGCTGCGGTCGTAGGTCAGCTCGGCCACCTTGCCGATGTCGTGCAGGACAGCGCCGGTGAGCAGCAGGTCGAGATCGACGTAGTTGTAGTGCGCGGCCGCCATGCGGCACAGATGACAGACCGAGAGCACGTGCTCGAGCAACCCGCCGAGATACGCGTGATGGACGTGCTTGGCGGCGGGCGCGGTGCGATACAGGCGCGCGAACGGCTCGTCGTCGAGGAACGCATCGAGCAGCCCGCGCAGGTGCGGGTTCGACATCGCCGGCGACGATCCCGCGCAGCTCGGCGAACATCTCGATCGGGTCGCGCGCGGAGACCGGGAAAATAGTCGGCGAAATCGACGTCCGATTCAAGCACCCGCGCCATCTTGTGGATGGTGAGCTGCGGGCGGTTCTGAAAGATCTGCAGGAGGCCTTTGACCTTGACGAAGTCGTCGCGCTCGAAAGTGTCGATGACCTCGGCGACGTTGTCCCACATCTTGGCGTCCAAATCGCCGGTGCGATCGCCCAGCAGAAGCGAAAGGTACGGGTCTCCGGATTTCTTCTGCCGCACGTCTTTGACGTGAACCAGGAAAGTGGAGGTGAACAACTGGTTCGGCTTCAGCTCGCAGACGTAAGGTGACTTCATGAATTACTGCGAGCTGCTGGTGCCCTTGGTCTGGGTTCCGGGAATCGGAACCAGCCACAGCAGCCGTTTGTGCCGGGTCTTGCCGGCGACTTCTTCCTTGCTGATGGTTTCGGGTTTGAGCTGCAGCGGGATCGACCCAGGCGGTGTCTTTGCCGGGCGCCGCGCCGCTGTCGACCCAATCGGCCTTGATCTGGAGGAAGGCATTCTCGCGAAGCTTGGTGAGATAGGCGCGCAGGGACGGGATCGAAGCGTGGCCGGAACAACTTGTCCATCACTTCGTTCTCGACTTCGGAGAGCTCGGCCTGGCCGGCCTTCTGGTGCTCCTCGACGCGCAGGATGAGAAAGCCGTTGGGCAGCTTGATCGGATCGGTGACGTAACCCTTGGGCTGATTCCAGACCAGGTCTTCGAGGTTCTTGGCGAGGTCACCTTTCTTATAAGGACGGAAGTTCGCCCATGCTGTTGGCGGTGGACGGCGTCGGAATTGTCGCGCGCCATTTCGGCGAAGCGTTCTCCGCGGCGCGCACGTGCCACCAGGTCATTGGCCTTCTTCTCCGCGGCGGCGGCTCCGGCGGCGTCCTTGTTTTCGGTGGAGATGAGGATCTCGCGGAGGAACAGGCGTTCCTCGCGGATGAATTCCGATTTGTGCTCGTTGTAGTACTTTTCGACTTCTTCGTGCTTGATCGGAATCTTGGAGCTGACTTCCTGGCTGATGACGCGCTGGGTGAGCATGGTGTCCTTCATCTGCTGCCGGAAGTCTTCGAACGGCATGCCGCTCTGTTCCTTGACGTAGTCGTGGAACTTTTCGGGGTCGGCGATTTTCGAATCGGACTGGATCTGCGCGATGCGCTTGGCCGACTTCGCTGTCGACGCTGATGTTGAGATCCTTGGCCTTCTGGACGAGCAGCAACTGATCGAGGCGGTTGCGAAGCATGTCCTTCTCGCGCGCGGCCAGCTCTTTGTCCAGCGCCGCGCCGACGATGCCGTTCTGGCGCATTTCGGTGATGAGCTCGCGCCGGCTTTCTTCGAGGTCGCCGCGCGTGATGATGTCGCCATTGCACTTGGCGACGATCTCTTCGACGGTGACGAGTTCGGCCGCCGAGAGCGAGCCGACGATGAGGGCCGCGAGGGGGAGCACGAATTTCATACCTCTATTATCTACTGATCGGGGAGGCGGGGGAAGCTGTGCCGCGCCGTGCACACCAGTGCGTGCGCGCCACAGGTAAACTGGGGAAGGGAAAGCAACCGATGGCGACGCCAACCAGCTTCGAGACTTCGGTGGAAGTCACACCAACGCGGGAAGACCTGATCCGAGCTTATCGCGCGATGTACATGGCGCGGCGGCTGGACGACCGCGAGATTCTCCTGAAACGGCAGAATCGGATATTTTTTCAGATCAGCGGCGCGGGGCACGAAGCCGTGCAGGCGGCGGCCGGGCTGGTGCTGCGGCCCGCGGCACGATTGGTTTTATCTTTATTACCGCGATCGCGCGCTGGCGCTGATGCTGGGGATGACGGCCGAGCAGATGCTGCTGGGCGCGGTGGGCGCGGCGGACGATCCGTCGTCGGGCGGGCGGCAGATGCCGTCGCACTGGGGATCGGCGGAGCTGCACATTGTGTCGGGATCGTCGCCGACCGGTTCGCATTACGTGCAGTCGGTGGGCTGCGCGCAGGCGCATCGATATCTGGATCCCGAGTCCGACGAAGTCACGCTGATGTGCAGCGGCGAAGGCGCCACCAGCGAGGGCGAGTTCTGGGAAGCGATGAACGCCGCGTGTCTCGAGAACCTGCCGCTGGTGTTCCTGATCGAAGACAACGGCTACGCGATTTCGGTGCCGGTGGAGAAGCAGACCGCCGGCGGGAACGTCGCGCAGTTGCTGGCGGGTTTTCCGAATCTGAAGCGCGTGGAAGTGGACGGGACGGATGTGGTGGCGTCTTATCGCGCCATGACGGAAGCGGTGGCGCACGCTCGCGCGCGAAAAGGTCCGGCGCTGGTGCACGCGAAAGTGACGCGGCCGTATTCGCACTCGCTGTCCGACGATGAAAGGCTGTACAAGACCAAGGCCGAGCGCGATGCGGAAGAGGCGCGCGATCCGGTGCTGCGAGTTTCCGGAGTGGCTGGTGTCGGAAGGAATTCTGGACCGGCACGCGTTGCAGGTGATCGTGCACGAGGTGGACAAGGAGATCCAGGAAGCGACCGACCGGGTGCTGCGCGCGGCGCCGCCGGCGAAGGGGTCGGCGCTGGTGCATTTGTATTCGGACAAAGTGGATCCGACGTCGCCGGAGTTCGATGTCGAGCCGCAGTTCAGCGGGCGACCCGCGCACGATGGTGGACGAGATCAACCTGACGCTGCACGAGGAGATGCAGCGCGATGAGCGCATGATCGTGTTCGGCGAGGACGTGGCCGATTGCAGCCGGGAGCAGAACCTGGCGGAAGTGAAGGGCAAGGGCGGCGTGTTCAAGGCAACCGCGGGGTTGCAGATCAAGTTCGGCGCCGAGCGCTGCTTCAACAGCCCGCTGGCGGAAGCGTCGATCGTGGGGCGCGCGATCGGGCTGGCGACGCGCGGGCTGCAGCCGGTTCCCGAGATTCAGTTCTTCGACTACATCTGGCCGGCGATGATGCAGCTTCGCGATGAACTGGCGACGCTGCGGTGGCGGTCGAACAATGCATTCAGCGCGCCGGTGGTGGTGCGCGTGGCGATCGGCGGGTATCTGAACGGCGGCGCGATTTATCACAGCCAGTGCGGCGAAGTGATTTTCACGCACATGCCGGGGCTGCGCGTGGTGATGCCGTCGAACGCGCTGGACGCGTGCGGACTGCTGCGAACGGCGCTGCGCTCGGACGATCCGGTGATGTTTCTGGAACACAAGCGGCTGTATCGCGAGCCGTACAACCGGTCGCAGCATCCCGGGCCCGAGTTCACGATTCCGTTCGGCAAGGCCAACGTAGTGAAGAGCGGCCAGAGCCTGACGGTGGTGACGTACGGCGCGCTGGTGCAGAAGATGCTGCAGGCGGCGCTGCAAGTGGAGCAGCGGAATCCGGACAAGAGCATCGAGGTGATCGATCTGCGGACGCTCGCGCCGTATGACTGGGAGGCGATCCGGCGATCGGTGGAGAAGACCAGCCGCGTCATGATTGCGCACGAAGACGTGCTGTCGTGGGGCTACGGCGCGGAGCTGGCGGCGCGGGTGGCGAACGAACTGTTCGAGTATCTGGACGCGCCGGTGGGACGCGTGGCGGCGCTGGACACCTGGGTCGGCTACAATCCGCAGCTCGAGTATGAGATTCTGCCGCAGGTGGAGAACCTGGCGGCGGAAGCGGAGCGGCTGCTGCAGTATTGAGCGACGCGCGCGAGCGTTCATTTTCGGGATTGGCTTCGTTTCGCAATTTCACTTTTTCGGCGCCGCGATTCTCTCGCGAATAAATCCTACATCAAATACAGAATAGGTCCGGTTATTCTCCGGGCGATGCACGGATTTGTGCAAGTGACTGGAAATCAGGGGAGGAAAATCTGCGGCGAGATGTGACCGGCGCAGCGGCGCCTAACCCCCTCGCGCCACGCGCTCCATGGTCTCGCACAGCTTTCGCATGCCAGCGGGGATACCGGCCTCCAGACTGGGACCGACCGCCTTCGCGTAGGTATCGGCTTGCTCACCATCGAGTGTGCAGCACTGCGTGATTCTGGTGCGCCCGCCGATGTCTTCGAAGGTCCAGAGGAAACGGCCTACCGCACCGGGCAACGGAAACTCGATCACGGCATTTCCAGTTCGAGCTTCAGCGATTCGCCATTCCACGCGGCCGGAGCTCTTGCTATTCGTGAACCCCCGAGCGCCTGCGGCGAAGGCCCCATCGATTTCGACTGACTCCACGTCCGCGTCTAAGGACCAGTTTCGAACGTCCGTCCAAAAGGTCCACGCGAATTCAGCCGTCACACCGCAGTCGACTGAGTGCTCGAACACCCATGCGTGCCCGTCTTGGAGCATGGGTAGATTATGGCGCAGTGGAGACGGGCCGGTCGGCCTTGCCTGCTGCCGAGACTCGGGCGCGCGCGGCGCTAAGGAATGCGGTGACAAATGGGCTTGGACTGCCGGGCCGCGATTCGAGCTGGGGATGGAAGAGAGTGATCACGTAGAAGGGATGCGCGTCGTTTTCGGCGGGCGGTGGCGTCGATGTAGGCGCGGAACACGCCGGGCTGGTTGTCGGGCGAGATCTCGAATTTGATGGCCAGCGTGTCGGTTCCGGTCTTGCGGTACGTGAGTCGGAACTTTTGGCTGAGGAAGCGGACGCTGGCGCCGTCGGGCGACGGTTCAACCGTGTAGTGAATCACGTGGCCTTCGGCGTCGAAGCAAATAGCGCGGAGTTGCGGATCGCCGTCGTCGTTATAGATGATCATGAGATCGGTGTGGGAGAAGGCGGGGCGGCCGTTGGCGGCGGGGTAGTCGGCACGATTTTTGCGGACGAGGATTTTTCCGTCCTGATCGGGAAGAAAGGAGAAGCCGCCGCTGCCCTGGCCGGGCGCGCCGGAGCCATCGCCGGTCCATTCACCGAGGAGGAAGGCAAGGGGGGCGAAGCGGTCGGGTGCGCGGGCGGGTTGAGCGAGCAAACCTGAGAGCGCCAGGCCCAGACCGATGAGAGACCGCATGGGTCTAGTTTAATTGTCTGCGGGAAGAAGTACGAAGGGCTTCCCATCGGCGGCTCGAACCGCGCGAAAGTGGCGCTCATCAACGGTCAGGATGCGCCGGACCCTCAGGCGCTCAGCGGCGGCGATGACGGAGGCATCCGCGAGGCCCAAGTCGAGGTCGGCGTAGGTCTGGAGCAGAGCGCGGCAACGGCTTACATCGGCCGCAGTGAATGGCTCGAGCACGAAGACTCCAATCTTGACGCCTTCCAGGAATCTGGATACGGCGCGGCTGCCAACGCGCGCGCGAAGCAGGTAGTCGATCTCTGCCAGCAGTGCCATGGGGACGATGATGGTTTCGGTCTCGCGGTCGATGGCATCGGCTACGGCGGAGTGATGCCGGTCGCGGGCGTCGTAGATGGCGTAGATCGCTCCGGAGTCGGCAATCAGCGCCATCGTCCTCGCTTCGCTGCGCGCTTCAAAATCTCGTCGGCCCGTTCGGATGTATCGCTATGGCCGCTGTCGAATTCTCCGAGGCCCGGCAGCTTGGGTCGTTTGGCCTTGCGGGTGTAGTTCACGAGCGCGTCGCGGATCAGCTCAGCCTGGCTGCGGCCTTGCGATTCGGCCATACGGCGGAGCGAAAGCACGACATCGGTGTCCAGGTAGACTGTTGTCTTTACCATATATGTATATGGTACCGTATGTGGTGGTTCGGAACGGCTTTTCGGGAACCGGTTGAACCGATGAGCTGGCCGTGAATGAGGCTAGAATCGGAATTAGCGATGGGCATGTTTCGAATCGCACTGGCGAACATCCGGTTTCCGTCGACGCCCGAGGAGTCGGTCAGGCTGGCCGGGCAGGCGATCGCGGAAGCGGGCGGGGAGCGCGCGGGCATCGTGTGTTTTCCGGAATGCTACGTGCCGGGCTATCGGGCGCCGGGGAAGATTGTGCCGCCGGCGGACGTCCGGTTCCTGGAGCGCGCGTGGCCGGCGATTGCGGAGGCGGCCGCTAAGGCTGGCGTTGCGGTGGTGCTGGGCACCGAGCGCGTGGTGGATGGCGCGCTGCTCGCGACCGCGCTGGTGATCAATGCGGACGGAACGATGGCGGGCTTTCAAGACAAGGTACAGATCGATCCGTCGGAAGAGGGCACGTATTCGCACGGTTCCGGGCGGCGAATTTTTCAGGCAGGCCCGGTGAGGTTCGGCGTCGCGATCTGCCATGAGGGCTGGCGGTATCCGGAAACGGTGCGGTGGGCGGCGCGGCGGGGCGCGCAGATCGTGTTCCATCCGCATTTCCACGAGGCGGAGCCGGGCGG
Source organism: Terriglobia bacterium (assembly GCA_963792065.1). Lineage (GTDB taxonomy): Bacteria > Acidobacteriota > Terriglobia > Bryobacterales > Bryobacteraceae > Palsa-89. The sequence goes on along the minus strand of CAWBUU010000001.1, from coordinate 792,862 downwards.
TTACGCGCCGTCGAGTTTCGCGGATCCGGCGAACACGTTTCACGAGAAAGCGATGTTGTGCCGCGCGGCCGAGAACACGTGCTATTTCGCGAGCGTGAATTGCGCGAGCGCGGGGTCGCCGACCACTTCGGCGGTGGTGCGGCCGGACGGGACGGTGGAGAGCTGGCAGCCGTATGGGGAAGAGGGGTTGCTGGTGGCGGACATTGAGTTGAGCGCGGCGACGGGGTTGTTGGCGGCGCGGTACAGAGGGGAATAGAGGTTTCGAGGCTTGGCTTTGCGTGCGCCACAGTTACCCGGCCGGACTGCAAGGCGGCGCTCCAGCGGAATGTTCGGACGCGGAGCGAAAGGTGTTAGGATTGGCCGAACGGCGCGTTTCCATGCCGCGCCAGGAGGAGAAAAAATGATGAAGACCAAAACCGGATTGCTGAGAGGGCTGCTGGTCCTCGGCGTTGCGAGCTTAAGCATGTTCGCGCAGGACAATCAGAAAGTCCACGGCTACCTGGTGGACGCGATCTGCGCAAAGAACCACGCCAAGGAACCGGGCTACGCGGCCAACCACGATAAGAAGTGCAACCTGATGGCGGTCTGCGTGAAGAGCGGTTATAGCTTGATCACGGCGGATCAGAAGGTGCTGAAGTTCGATGCCAAAGGGGCCGAGCAGGCGCTGCATCTCATTCAGGCGACGGAGAAGGACAAGGACTGGAAAGTGGTGGTGACGGGGAAGGTGGATGGGGACACGATCGCGGTGACGTCGATCGCGCTGGAGTAGGATCAACTGGGCCTTGTGGCCGGCGGCTAACCGATTTCCTGCAGAATATCCGCTGGGACGCGGGAATTGAGATCGGGACGCGATTCCAGAATTCTCGCAATGTCGAGCAGGTCCTTGCGGCGCTTGGTGGGCCGGCGTTCGGCGGATGAGGCGGCCCAGATCTTGCCTTGGAGAACGTCTTCGATGGCGGCGACGGGCAGTAGCAGGCCGAGAACTTCTCGGTCGGCGGCGCGGGTGACGAACTCGCTGTAGCGCGGATCGGTTTGGATCTGGATGCGAAGATCGGAGCCGGAGCGCGAGACGATGAGGCTGTGCGGAAATTCTTCGACATGAAAACCGGATGGCATCAGCTTTCGGACCTCGTCGAGCTGGTCGACCGCGACGGCAAGATCGAGGTCGAGGCTGACGAGCGGCTCGACGTAGGCGTTGACGGCTTGGCCTCCGATGACGCAGAAGCGGATGCGGTGATCGCGGAGCAGTGCGAGGACCTCTTCGAGGAAGTTGGCCTTGTCCATCGTGACTGATTTCCAGAAGGAGAGTGCCTTCATTGGTGCGCCTCTCTCAGGTTACTACCGTAGTGATGTCGCCGTGGTCCAAGTCCTTCATTGGCTGGCCCGGTTGTCTTGAGCACGGAGCCGTGGCACAATTGACGAAACGTATGAACGCGAAAAACCCAAAGGGCTTTTGGGGTGCCGTCTTGGACTTACGACAGAATGGAATTATTCCACGCCAGTGGAGGTGTTCGGATATTTGGTCACATCTTCAAAGGGCCGGGTACGCTGACGCGGCAATAGCTTCCATTCCATTCAATGCGTCGATGAGTCGTGATGGCGTTGTGAAGGGCGACTATGTAAAGAGAGGCAGGCCAGCGGAAGCGTATAGAGTCGGTCGCGGGTTGTTCGAATTGGTCTCCGATCCGCGATTATGCAAAACTGAACCAGCAGGACTGTCGAAAGTTAGCCTGGGGCCACGCGAACAACCTCCTGTCAAGCTCGAAGACAATGCTCTCGATCGTTCAGTGGCCCGCCTTTCTGTGGCGGTTCGGAAAATCGCAAAGGACAAGAGGCAAGAAATCGATGCGCGGAAAACGACGAACCATTGGGACAATGACGATTTTATTTGGGAAGCGTTGCTCGTCAGCATGGCGACGATGGGCAACTCCCGAGGTGCGACTCTGGTTAGTGATCCCCAGCTACATGATCAGGTCCGCTGGAAAGCGATAGAAAATTTGAGCCAGCCGGAGTGCCACGCACGTCTGCAAAACGCACTGCGGGAGGCCAAGGTCCGGATGCCGCAGAAAAAAGCTGGTTGGCTCGTGAACAATTGGAGACGAATCCGCGATGATGGAGGGCCAAAGAAGGTCAAGTCTGCTCTACAGCAATGCGCCGGTCGCGACGCGAAGATACGCTTCCTGGACACGTTCGAAGGTGTTGGCGCAAAATACGCCAGGAACATGCTCATGGACGTCTACCATCCGGACTTCCACGATTCTATTGCCGTAGATGAGCGAATAAAGAAAATTCTGAAGCGAATCGGTGTTCAGTTCTCACGATACGAAGAGGCCGAGAAGTTTCTTTTAAGAGTCGCGCACGATGCAGGGCTAAATGGTTGGGAACTCGATCGGCTTCTTTACAACCACACGGAGGCGGTGCTTCAAGAGGTAGCAACAGAACAAGTTGTTAGTTAAGGCTCCGCTGATTGTGCCCCTATGATTAAGAAGCCCCGGGATCGGTTTGCACCGGCCGGGGCTTTGTTTTAATTGGGCAACGTCCTACTCTCCCACACACTCGCGCGTGCAGTACCATCGGGGCTGTGAGGCTTAACTTCCGTGTTCGGGATGGGAACGGGTGGGACCCTCACGCTACAATCACCCAAAAGTGAAAGTCGTGTTGTGCGCTCGCGCGCACGCTGAATATTGATGGGCAACAAGTCTAGTAAGTGCCAGTAAGTCAACTGTAAGTGTTTACAGTAAGAATTATGGTCAAGCCGAACGGGCTATTAGTAACGGTAAGCTCAACGTATTACTACGCTTACACATCCGTCCTATCAACGTCGTAGTCTTCGACGGCCCTTCATAGGATTGCTCCTTGGGAGATCTCATCTCGAGGAAGGTTTCGCGCTTATATGCATTCAGCGCTTATCCTGACCCAACTTCGCTACCCAGCTATGCCACTGGCGTGACAACTGGATCACAAGAGGTTGGTTCATCCCGGTCCTCTCGTACTAAGGACAAGCCCTCTCAAATCTCCTGCGCCCACATCAGATAGGGACCGAACTGTCTCGCGACGTTCTGAACCCAGTTCACGTACCGCTTTAATAGGCGAACAGCCTAACCCTTGGGAGCTTCTACACCCCCAGGATGCGATGAACCGACATCGAGGTGCCAAACCGGAGCGTCGATGTGAACTCTTGACTCCGATCAGCCTGTTATCCCCGGCGTACCTTTTATCCGTTGAGCGATGGCCCTTCCATACAGAACCACCGGATCACTAAGTCCTGCTTTCGCACCTGCTTGACTTGTTGGTCTCGCAGTCAACCTGGTTTATGCCTTTGCACTCGACCTCTGATTTCCAAACAGAGTGAACCAAGCTTGGAGCGCCTCCGTTACGATTTAGGAGGCGACCGCCCCAGTCAAACTACCCGCCTACCAATGTCCTTCCCCCGGATAACGGGAGTAAGTTAGAATCACAGAATGCTCAGGGTGGTATCTCACTGGTGGCTCCACCAAGCCCAAGAGCCTGGCTTCAAAGCCTCCCACCTATGCTGCGCAGAGCACCCCATAATTCATTGATAGGGTATAGTAAAGGTGCACGGGGTCTTTCCGTCTTGATGCGGGCATCCGGCGTCTTCACCGGAACCACAAGTTCGCCGGGCAAGTTGTCAAGACAGTCGTCAGATCGTTACGCGATTCGTGCAGGTCGGAACTTACCCGACAAGGAATTTCGCTACCTTAGGACCGTTATAGTTACGGCCGCCGTTCACTGGGGCTTCAGTTCAAAGCTTCGCCTTGCGGCTGACCTCTCCCTTTAACCTTCCAGCACCGGGCACGCGTCAGCCCCTATACGTCGTTTTCGACTTAGCAGAGACCTGTGTTTTTGTTAAACAGTCGCCTGACGCTATTCACTGCGGCCCCTCTTGCGAGAGGCACTCCTTATCCCGAAGTTACGGAGCTATATTGCCTAGTTCCTGAACAACTCATCACCCGAGCGCCTGAGAATACTCTTCTCGTCCACATGTGTCTGTTTGTGGTACGGGTACCTAACTCTCCCACGAGGATTTTCCTGGCAGACGAACCGGCGGGTTTACCTCTCCGGCTCTCGCTTCACCCGGGATTGTAACCATTGCGCACCCGGACTTACTGCGCTGCGTCCCCCCGCTTTCAACGAGTTTTGGTAGTCACGGAATGTTAACCGTATGTCCATCAGCTACGCCTTTCGGCCTCGCCTTAGGCCCCGACTAACCCTGAGCGGATTAACCTTTCTCAGGAAACCTTAGACTTGCGGCGACCAGGGTTCTCACCTGGTTTATCGCTACTTATGCTGGCAGAGTCACTTCCTAACCGTCGAACGCTCCTTACGGTACGTCTTCAGTCCAGTTAAGAACGCTCTCCTACCACCCAGATGCTTGCGCATCGGATCCATAACTTCGGTATCATGCTTGAGCCCCGTTGGATTGTCGGCACCGGGTTCCTCGACCAGTGAGCTATTACGCTTTCTTTAAAGGATGGCTGCTTCTAAGCCAACCTCCTGGCTGTCTGTGGCGCCCGACTTCCTTTCCCACTTAGCATGAATTTAGGGACCTTAGTTGATGGTCTGGGCTCTTCCCCTTTTGACAACGAAGCTTAGCCCCCGCTGTCTGACTCCCGTGTTACTCATTCGCGGCATTCGAAGTTTGGTTGAATTCGGTAACCTGGGAAGGCCCCTAGTTCATTCAGATCTCTACCACCGCGACGGACCACACGAGGCTAGCCCTAAAGCTATTTCGGAGAGAACGAGCTATCACGGAATTTGATTAGCCTTTCACCCCTACCCTCAGCTCATCCAAGCTGTTTTCAACCAACACTGGTTCGGACCTCCATTCGCTGTTACACGAATTTCATCCTGGCCAAGGGTAGATCATCCCGCTTCGCGTCTAATCCCAGCGACTGAACGCCCTATTCAGACTCGCTTTCGCTGCGGCTCGCTTACGCTTAACCTTGCCACTGAGATTAACTAGCCAGCTCATTATTCAATAGGCACGATGTCAGGCATTCCATTCCTTGCGGAATCGGCATAGCCCTCCAACTGCTTGTAAGCATGCGGTTTCAGGTACTATTTCACTCCCCTAGCAGGGGTTCTTTTCACCTTTCCCTCACGGTACTAGTTCACTATCGGTCGCAAGTGAGTATTTAGCCTTACCGGATGGTCCCGGTAGATTCCCGCAGGGTTCCACGTGTCCCGCGGTACTTAGGAGCCACTCGAAGCTAGGATTGCATTTTCATATACGGGGCTGTCACCCTCTATGGCCGGACTTTCCAGACCGTTCTATTAACGCTTCCCTATAACCTCTTTACACTCAGCCCAATATCACAAACCCGAACAGCTTGCGCGACTGGGTAATGTTTGTGGTCCTGCAACCCCAGGCTCTCCTTTCGAATCGCCTGGTTTAGGCTGTTCCGAGTTCGCTCGCCACTACTATCGGAATCACGGTTGTTTTCTCTTCCTCCGGGTACTAAGATGGTTCACTTCCCCGGGTTCGCTTCGCACTCCTATGTATTCAGAATGCGATAACTGTTGTTCGCAACAGTTGGGTTTCCCCATTCGGACATCCCCGGATCACAGATTGCTTGCTTCTCCCCGAGGCTTATCGCAGCTGGCCACGTCCTTCATCGCCTACTTGCGCCAAGGCATCCACACGCATGCTCTTAGTAGCTTGACCATAATACTTACTCTAGACACTTACGTTTCGAGCTAAGTCGATCGTTTACTTACTAGCGCTCCACGCCGTATATTGGCTGCACGGCGTGAACTTAAAACTTGTGTTGCCCATCAATATTCAATTGTCAAAGAACTTGCTGAAGCCGCTCAGGCTTGAGAATCGAGCCAAGCGGCATCGACTACCGAAGCTGTTCCGGCAGTTTGCACGAAGCACAGCGGACCGTGCTGCGTGCGAACCGTCGACTTTGTCGCTGCGTTGCGGCGCTTCTCAGCCGCAGCGCTTAGGACTTGGTGGGCCTGGGTAGACTCGAACTACCGACCTCACCCTTATCAGGGGTGCGCTCTAGCCACCTGAGCTACAGGCCCGGCATAAGGACTGGTGGAGCTGGTCGGGATCGAACCGGCGACCTCCTGAATGCAAATCAGGCGCTCTCCCAGCTGAGCTACAGCCCCCTTACCTCAAGCGGGCGGCGCTGAGAAACGCGACCGCCGACCTTCGGAAAATTATCGAGGCCGATTGGATGCTGCCGGGCGGCGCAAGGCCGAGCCGGCAAAGTAAGTCGCAGAACTCTAAGTGGAGATCCGGAACGAGCATTACTTTAGACTGATCCGCCGAAGCGAATCAGGTGGACTGGAAAGGCTATTACTTACTGAGCTCAAAGACCGTTCGGTGACTCCAACCACTTTCTCTCTTAGAAAGGAGGTGATCCAGCCGCAGGTTCTCCTACGGCTACCTTGTTACGACTTCACCCCAATCATGAGTCACACCTTGGGCCGCTGCTCCCCTTGCGGGTCGGCATGCGGACTTCTAGTACAACCCACTTTCGTGATGTGACGGGCGGTGTGTACAAGGCCCGGGAACGTATTCACGCTATCGTTCTGATATAGCATTACTAGCGATTCCAGCTTCATGCAGGCGAGTTGCAGCCTGCGATCCGAACTGAGGACGGTTTTTGGCGATTAGCTCCCCCTCGCGGGTTGGCAGCGCTTTGTACCGCCCATTGTAGCACGTGTGTGGCCCTGGACATAAAGGCCATGATGACTTGACGTCATCCCCACCTTCCTCCAACTTATCGCTGGCGGTCTCCTGAGAGTTGCGCCTTTCGGCATGCCAACACAGGACAAGGGTTGCGCTCGTTGCGGGACTTAACCCAACATCTCACGACACGAGCTGACGACAGCCATGCAGCACCTCGACTCCAGTCCCTTGCGGGAAGACCCTGTTTCCAAGGTTGTTCCGAAGCCGTTCGAGCCCAGGTAAGGTTCTTCGCGTTGCGTCGAATTAAACCACATGCTCCACCGCTTGTGCGGGCCCCCGTCAATTCCTTTGAGTTTCAGCCTTGCGACCGTACTCCCCAGGCGGCATACTTAACGCGTTAGCTCCGGCACGAACCGAATGAACGGCTCACACCAAGTATGCATCGTTTAGGGCGTGGACTACCAGGGTATCTAATCCTGTTTGCTACCCACGCTTTCGTGTCTCAGCGTCAGTGATGGTCCAGAAAGCCGTCTACACCGCAGGTGTTCCTCCTGATATCTACGCATTTCACCGCTACACCAGGAATTCCGCTTTCCTCTCCCATACTCAAGCCCTCCAGTTTCCGGCGCACCCTCCCAGTTAAGCCGGGAGATTTCACACCGAACTTAGAGAACCGCCTACACACTCTTTACGCCCAGTAATTCCGAACAACGCTTGCTGCCTACGTATTACCGCGGCTGCTGGCACGTAGTTAGCCGCAGCTTCTTCTCCGGGTACCGTCATTATCGTTCCCGTCGAAAGAGCTTTACACCCCGAAGGGCTTCATCGCTCACGCGGCGTCGCTGCATCAGAGTTTCCTCCATTGTGCAAGATTCCCCACTGCTGCCTCCCGTAGGAGTCTGGCCCGTGTTTCAGTGCCAGTGTGGCCGTGTGCCCTCTCAGGCCGGCTACCGATCATTGCCTTGGTAGGCCATTACCCTACCAACTAGCTAATCGGCCGCGGACTCCTCTCTCGGCGCATTGCTGCTTTCCCTTCGCAGGCTTATGCGGTATTAGCCCCGGTTTCCCAGGGTTATTCCCCACCAAGAGGTAGATGATCCACGTGTTACTCACCCGTACGCCACTTTACTCACGGATTGCTCCGACTTTCTCGTGCGACTTGCATGTGTTAAGCGCGCCGCCAGCGTTGATTCTGAGCCGGGATCAAACTCTCGTTTGATCTTGTGAGACATAGGCCCAACCTTTATGAACAACAGGCCGGACCGTCATCGCTCCGGTTTGACTCAAAGTTCTGACGAACATTACTTCTGCATCCAACCAGATTGTCAAAGATCTGCGCAGCCACTGAGGCGATCCGCCGCTTTTCCAGCGAAGAAGACCCCATCGACTACCCGGCCTCGAAAGCCGTTTTGGCGCAAGCGATACCTTTGATCAAGACTATCGCCTACACCAGAAATTCTTGGGAACTTTAAGAACTGCCTGACAGGAGATGATGCTTACTGCTTCTACTACCTGCCGTCAAATAGTGCCATCAACCAATCTAACAAAATCCGGTCGACTTGGCAAGCCTCAAATCAAACTTTCTCCTAACTCCAAGTTCCGCGGAGGGGAAGTCGATTCGAGGTGGCCCAGCGGCCAGAGGTAGGCCAAACGGCCCGCTGTTACCTTCAGAAGCATAGCAGTGTCGGTACCGATTGGCAAGTGCCACGCCGCAGCATTCCCATAAGCCGTAATCTGCCCCGACGCTTACAGCTATCGGCTTGGTGCTGCCGATATGTAGATAAGAAAGGAGAGGTCTCGCATGTCGCAAAACACCAGAGTACTCGTGGCGGATGATCATGGCGTGGTTCGCAAAGGCCTGCGTTTTCTGTTGCAAACGGACCCGGGGATCGAGGTTGTGGGCGAAGCATCGGACGGCCGCGAGGCGGTCCGGATGACCGAGCAGCTTGCGCCCGACGTGGTGGTGATGGACATCACCATGCCGCAGCTCAACGGCATCGACGCGGCCTCGCAGATCGTCAAGCGCACGCCCGAAGTCGGGATCATCATGCTGAGCATGCATTGCGATGAGACCTTCCTGGTGCGGGCGCTGGCCGCCGGCGCGCAGGGCTATCTGCTGAAAGACTGCGCCGAGGCGGATCTGTTGCAGGCCGTCAAGGCGGTGGCCAACAAGAAACTGTTCTTCAGCCCCACCATCACGCAGACGCTGCTCGAAGACTACATGCGGCAGATGCAGAGCGAGGGTCTGGAAGATTCCTACGATCTGCTCACGGATCGCGAAAAGGAAGTGCTGCAACTGCTGGCCGAGGGCAAGTCGAACAAAGAAGCCGCGGCGACTGCTGAACGTGAGCCTCTATACGGTGGAAACGCATCGCAGCCGGCTGATGCAGAAGCTCAACCTGCACTCCACCGCCGACATCGTGCTGTACGCGGTCCGCAAGCGAATTATTCAGTAGTGGCTGGCTCGGTGGCCGGTCCTTCGAACGGCAGCACCACCGCGATGCGCGTGCCGCTGCCCGGGCGCCGAATCGATGGTCACCTGGCCGCATAATTCGCGGACCCGCTCGGTGATCCCGAGCAATCCCAGGCCGTAGGCGACGCCGTCCTCGCGCTGGAACCCGACGCCGTCGTCTTCAATCGCGACCGCCACCTGGCCGCCAGTCTCCTGGAGCTTGACGCGAATGTTCTTGGCCTGCGCGTGGCGGGCGCAATTGGTGAGGCCTTCCTGCACGATGCGGTACAGATAGGTCCGGTGCTGGTCCGGCAGATGCTTGAGATCGCCGTCCACTTCCAATTGAATGGGCGTGTTGTAGCGGCGCGAGAACTCGCGCGCCTGCCATTCCAGCGCCGGCCCCAGGCCGAGCACGTCCAGCATGGCCGGCCGCAGGCCCATGGCGATGTCGCGCGTGGTGCGCAGCGTGCTTTCGGCGAGCTTCTTCGCCTGTTCGAGGTGCGGATCGACTTCGGATGCCGGCGCCGAACGGGCGCGCTCCAGGTTGCCCAGCTCCATGCGCAGCGCGGTCAGCAACTGGCCGATCTCGTCGTGCAGCTCGCGCGACAAGGCCTTGCGCTCCTGCTCCTGAGAAGAAACCAGTTGCTGCGACAGTTGGCGCAGGCGGATCTCGGCTTGTTCGGTGGCCTTCTGGTGCACCGCCGATTCCTTTTCGAGCGCCGAGATGCGGAACACGCTGGCGCCCGCGATGATCGCGCCCAGAATGAGCGCCGTCAGGATGGTCTCCCAGATGTCGTATTGCAGATTGTCGCACCGACCGGTTGAGACGCCTCGCGGCGCGATTCGAAATTCTCTTCGTTCAACGTGCGCAGCTCTTCGGCGACGGCGAAAACCGTCATGCTCTGCGATCCGAACCCGTCGTCGACGAACGCGGCCTTGGCCTCCGGACGGGGTCGCGCCGGAATTCGTCGTCCACCGCATCGAAATACATGTGCAGCGCGGTCTCCAGCCGGTCGAAGGCCTTGCCGCGCTGTTCGGCGGGCAGGATCCGCAATTGATCGAGATTGAGTTGGTGTCTTCGCGCGCAGCTCGCGCGAACAGCTTGGCGTAGTTCGGCCCGCGACGAATCGGCTTCGAGCAGCCGGTCGCGCCGCAGCACGGCCAGCCGCGAAACGTCCGAGCGAATGGCTTCCACCAGGCTCTCGACGTGCCGGTAGTTGTTCTCGACCAACAGGATCTGCTCGTGGATGCGGCGGGTTTCCTGGATGTTGGCGACGCCCGACAGGCCGATGGTCAACAGCAGGAATCCCAGGCCGAACACCGAGACCGGCCAAATGCTTTGTTTTGTGGCCGCCACCTTCTGACTGCCGGCTTCAGGTCTAGAGTTTTGGTACTTGAACCTGACTTCTCGTTCTTCTATCGGCAGTATGGTCCTTCGTCGTTAACCGCCAACATGTGTGCAGCAGATTCACATGTCGGAGTCTCCGGTATCGACATGGAAGACGGATGGTCTTGAGGAGGAATTGAAATGGTTAGCATTCGAATCTGGTCCGCTGTGCAGCGGATCTTGCGGGACAAACGAGGGCAGGACTTGATCGAGTATGCTCTCATGGCGGGTTTTGTGGCGGTTGCGGCCGGGGCGATCATGCCCGGCGTGGCAGACAGCATCAGCACCATTTTCAGCAAGGTCAGCTCAGTCCTGGAAGTGGCTTCGTCGCAGAGTTAGTTCTTCGGTGTGATTGGTTACCACTGCCCGTTGGGCAGGCGGCCAGCCATCTTTTGGTGAAACTTTCCCGCAGGCTGTCCGTATCGAATGGTATGGGCAGCCTTCCTTCCGACCTCAAGCACTCCATTCGCGTCCTTCTGAAGAGTCCCGGATTCACGGGCGTGGCCGTCGCGGCGCTGGCCTTGGGAATCGGGGCCAACACCGCTATTTTTCACGGTGGTGAACACCGTGCTGCTCCAGCCGCTGCCCTACCCGGATTCCGATCGCATCATGCGCATCGCGCGCAGTTTCCCACAAGGGCAAGGCGACTCCATCTCCGTCCCGAAGTTCATGGCCTGGAAGAAATTCAACCAGACTTTCGAAGCCCTGGCCATGTACGATTTCTCCGGGCCCGGGCTTGAACCTGGGCATCGGGCGACCATCCCGAGCAGGTGAAGGCCATTCACGTTTCGGCAGGCTACTTCCGGGTGTTCGGCGTGTCGCCGGGCGCCGGGCGCACGTTTCTTCCCGCAGGAAGATCTGCCGGGCGGACCGAAGGTGGTGGTGATCAGTAACGATCTGTGGAAGGCGCGGCTGGGCGGCGACCGGTCGGTGGTCGGGCAGGCCGCTGGTGCTGGGCGGCGAACCGTACACGGTCGTGGGCATTCTGCCGGCCGAGTTTCATTCCGATCCGCCGGCCGATGTTTTCCTGCCGATGCAGGCGGACCCGAACAGCACCAACCAGGGCCACATCTGTCTGGTGGCCGGCCGCCTGAAGCCGGGCGTGTCCGATCGAAGCAGCGCGGGCCAACATGAAGATGGCGGGCGAGCAGTTCCGCCAGGCGAATCCGACTGTGGATGGACAAGACCGAGAGCGTGGCCGTGCTGCCTCTGGCAGGAAGACCTGGTGGGCGATGTCCGGCCGGCGCTGCTGATCCTGGTGGGCGCGGTGGGTTTCGTCCTGCTGATCGCTTGCGCCAATGTCGCGAATCTGCTGCTGGCGCGCGCGGCCGGCCGGCAAAAGGAGATCGCGATTCGCACGGCGCTCGGAGCGGGACGCTGGCGCGTGTTCCGGCAGTTGCTGAGCGAGAGCGTGCTGCTGGCGACCGTGAGCGGGCTGCTCGGGTTTGCGATCGGAGCCTGGGGCGTGCGGGTGCTGCTGGCGTCTGAGTCCCGGCAATCTGCCACGCATCAACGATGAGTCGCACGCCGCGTCGCTGGTCTCGGCGCTGGATTGGCGAGTGCTGGCGTTCACGCTCGGCGTTTCCTTGCTCACCGGAATGCTGTTCGGGCTTTTCCCGGCGTTGCAGGTTTCGCGCATGGACGTGAATTCGATTCTCAAGGAAGCCAGCGGGCGCTCGGGCAGCGGGCTCGAAGCACAACCGCATCCGCAGCATTCTGGTGACCGCCGAGATGGCGCTGGCGGTGATTCTGCTGGTGGGCGCGGCGCTGCTGATCCGGACCTTCGTCGGACTGCGAGCCGCGCCGCCGGGGTTCGATCCGCACAACGTGATCACCATGCAGACGTCGTTGACCGGCGGGCGCTACGACAGCACCGCCAAGGTGGACAACATGGTCCGGCAGGCGGTGCAGCGCATCGAGGCGCTGCCGGGCGTCGAGTCGGCGGCGGCGCTGCATCATGCTGCCGGTGGAAGCGCGGGTCGATCTGCCGTTCCTGATCGAAGGGCGGCCGCCGGCCAATGGCGCCAAGTACTCCGGCGACGAGCAATGGCGTTTCGCCAGCCCGCACTACTTCGCGGTCTTCCGCATTCCGCTGCTGAAGGGGCGCATGTTCGACGAGCGCGACACCGCCAAGGCGGAACACGTCGTGATCATCAATCAGGCCATGGCGAAGAAATATTGGCCGAAAGAAGATCCGGTGGGCCAGCGCATCACGATCGGCAAAGGACTGGGGCCGGATTTCGAGGAGCCGACGCGGCAGATTGTCGGCATCGTCGGCAATGCGCGCGAAACCGGCTTGAGCCACGAACGATCAGCCGGTGATGTACGTTCCCCAGGCGCAAGTCACCGACGCGATCACGAAGCTCGCCAACAACGTCATTCCGATGAGCTGGGCGATTCGCACCGCCACCGATCCGGGCACGCTGAGCGCCGCCATCCAGCGCGAATTTCTGGCGGTGGACAGCCAGCTTCCGGTGGCCAAGATCCGGACCATGGAGCAGGTGATTTCGGAATCCACCGCGCGGCAGAATTTCAACATGCTGCTGCTGAGCATTTTCGCCGGGCTGGCGCTGCTGCTGGCGTCGATCGGAATCTACGGGCTGATGTCCTACACGGTGGAGCAGCGGCTGCAGGAGCTGGGCATCCGCATGGCGCTGGGCGCGAGCCGCGGCGACATGCTGAAGCTGGTGGTGGGGCAAGGCATGAAGCTGGTCGCGATCGGCGCTGGTGCTGGGGCTCGGGGCGGCGTTCGGGTTGACGCGGCTGCTGGCGAGCCTGCTGTTCGGCGTGAAGACGACCGATCCGCTCACCTACGCCAGCGGTGGCGGTGATCCTGGCGGCGGTGGCGCTGGCGGCGTGCTTGGTGCCGGCGCGGCGGGCGACCCGGATCGATCCGGTGGTGGCGCTACGGTACGAATAGGATCCGGTCGCGACAAGTGATAAATTAGTTAGCGGTTCGAGAGCGTCTCGCATAGTCCTGAGTGTGGCGGCCTGTTTTGGGCCTACGTCGACGCTCCCTTTCTTGCACATACACGTGGAGGAGCTGCGACCACCCCGCAGCGGCTCCGGTGCATGTGCATGTTCACCTGGATCGCGGCGGCGCTGGGACCAGACGGTCAGCGCTCACGCTGCCGAGGAAGACGAAGTCGACGTACTGTGGGCCATCGTGATTTTCTGCGGCCTGCTGACTTCAACGGCGCAAACATGGTGGTGGCGCCGGCGGCTTCATTATCGTTTCCGGAGGGTCAGCTCAACACGGGTCTAGTCCGCAGCTCGTCGCAGCGTCTGGCTCGGCCGGCTGAGATCCACTTCCCAGATGCCCTCGAAGTTGGCGAAGTAACCTTCCACGCTGACATCGGGCATGGCGCGGCGCAGGCATTCGGCAGCGCGGCGCATCTCTTCGGCCTGCGATCGCTCCTCCAGGATCTCGTCGCCGCCGAAAGCGCCGGCCAGTCCGCCGTAGGCGCCGCAATCGGAATGCAGCGTCAGGATCACGCGGTGGGTCTCGTGCAGGCGGATCGATTTTCGAATCTGCTCGAGCAGAAACTCGCGGTCCGATTCATTCTCCGGCGACGCCAGCGACTTCGCGCCGCCCGCGATCTTGATCGGGTCGGAGTACATGATTCCGACCTTCTTGAAATACTTCGCGAACCCGAGCTGGAAGCGGTTGTCGAAGCAAGAGACGATGGCCGCGTCGCAGCGGTACTTTTCGCGCGGCGAGTCGAAGTGGAAGACTTTCTTCACTACCGAGCATTGTCGCTCAATGCAGGCGCCGGCGCAAGGCGGCGCTAACTCTATCGGCACGAAGGACTTGGCCTTTCTTGCCGCACGTCGGAGTGCGCGTACCAGACAGGTTCGTTCATTCGGCCGGCCGCCTCAGGTGAATACCGGATTCCGGAACAACCGGCCTAATCTGGCGTATACTCTGATTGAAGCCGGACAAAACACAATGAGCTTCCTTTCCAAGCAGTTTATTGATGTCATCCAGTGGACCGAGCCGGAAGACGGCATCCTGGCCTACCGCTATCCCATGGAAGACATGGAGATCCAGAACGGCGGCAAGCTCACGGTTCGCGATTCGCAGATGGCCGTGTTCGTCAACGAAGGCCGCATCGCCGACGTTTTCGGACCGGGCCTCTACACGCTGACCACGCAGACGCTGCCGATCCTGACTTACCTGATGAATTGGGACAAAGCGTTCAAGTCCCCGTTCAAGTCCGACGTTTACTTTCTTCTCGACGCGCGCTGCAGACCAACCAGCGCTGGGGCACGGCCACGCCGATCACCATTCGCGACAAGGAATTCGGCGCCGTCCGCATGCGCGGCTACGGCATCTACGCCTACAAGATCGCGGACCCGAAGGTGTTCTACCAGAAGGTCAGCGGCACGCGTGAAATTTATCGCGTGCGGCGATCTCGAAGGACAACTGCGCAACACCATCGTCGCGCGCATGACCGACACGTTCGCGCAAAGCGCCGTGCCGTTCCTCGACATGGCGGCGAACCAGCAGGTGCTGGGCGAGAAGATCGCAGAGAATCATGAAGCCGTCGTTCGCCGATTTCGGCCTGTCGCTCGAAAGTTCGTGGTGGAAAACATCTCGCTGCCGGACGAGCTGCAGAAGATGCTGGATCAGCGGATCAGCATGAACATGATCGGCGACATGGGCAAGTACACGCAGTTCCAGGTGGCGCAGTCGATGCCGATGGCCGCCGCGAATGAAGGCGGAGGCGCGGCGGGATCGGTGTGGGATCTGGGCGCCGGCATGGCGATGGGCCAGACGATGATGAATGCCATGCGGCCTCCGCGAGCTCCGGTCCGCCGCCCAGTGCACCGTCCGGCGTCTGGCGGCGGGCCGGTGGCGCCTGCGGTCGACTTCCGCTGAAACGAAGTTTTGCATGAACTGCGGCAAGCCGATTCCGAAGTCCGCGAAATTCTGTCCGGAGTGCGGCGGCGCGCAACAAGTGCAAGCAGCTCGGCGATCCGCGCACTGTGTTAACGTTCAACAACATGAGCGGTCTTGAATGGATCGTGGAAGCACACGGCTGCGATGCCGGCCGCGCTTGCCGATCAGCGCTCGGATGGAGAAACTGTTCGGGGCGCTCATCCGGCGAACTGGATCTGCATCCGCTCGGCAAATCCAACTGGCACCAGTTTCCGCACACCGGCGGCATCACCGGCGTGAGCCTGCTTTCGGAATCGCACTTGGCCTGCCACACGTTTCCCGGAATACGGCTCGCTGTGCCTGAACATGTTCTGTTGCCGGCCGCGCGCGGACGCCGATTTTGAGGCGCTGCTGAAGAAGCACCTGGGAGCGGCCCGCGTTGCGGTGCGCAAGGTGGATCGTCCCTACCAGCCATGAGCGCTCCGGTTGGCGAACTGTCCCAATTGCGGCGCGCCGGTGACATTTCGATGGTCGAGCGCGGTGCAGACCACCTGCGAATTTTGCCACTCGATCCTGGTGCGCACCGACGTCGACCTGCAAAAGGTCGGCGAAGTCGCCGACCTGCCCGCCGGACGCATCCCCATCCAGATCGGCACCGAGGGCGTTTATCAGAACAAAGGCTTCGTGGTAATCGGCCGCATCCTCTATCGAATACGAGCAGGGCGGCTGGAACGAGTGGCACGTCGTTTACAACGACAGCACCAGCGGCTGGCTTTCGGACGCGCAACTCGAATACGACGTCTCTCCTGGCGACCGCAACCCCCGGCAGCCTCTGCCGGCGAGCGACCTGTCGCACTGGGCGCGACTTCGCCTGGAACGGGCAAGCGCTACCGCATCACATCGATCACCAAGGCGCACTACAAAGGCGTGCAAGGCGAGCTGCCGTTCGAATATTGGGACAAGAGCGACCTGCTGGTTCGCCGACCTGCGCACGTCGGGCGGCGAATTCGCAACCATCGACTACAGCGAGAATCCGCCGCTGCTGTTTCTGGGCCGCGCGGTGGAATTCGACGATCTGCATTTCAAAAATCTGCGGCTCTTCGAGGGCTGGCCTGATGAGTTCGACGCTGGTCAGCCCGCCGGTGGTGAAGCCGCGGTCGCTGCGTGCCCGAACTGCGGCGCGCGCAGTGGAGTTGCGAGGCTTCGCGCACACTCTGACCGCGGTATGCCCGCACTGTCTGAGCGTGCTGGACGCCACCAGCCCCGAGTTTCAGATCCTGCAGAAGTTCCAAGGCAAGCTGCGGATGCAGCCGAAAATCCCGCTGGGAGTCGCGCGGCCAATTCGGCGGGACGACAGTTCGAAGTGATCGGATTCCAGCAGCGCGAAGTCGTCGTGGACGGCGATTTCTTCTGCTGGGACGAATATCTGCTCTTCAATCCGTATCACGGTTTCCGGTATCTCACCGAGTACCAGGGGCACTGGACTTTCGTGCGCGTGATGAGCGCGCTGCCCGATGCAGGCGCGCGTCCGGCAGCAAGCCCGCGGTGCGCGCGCGAGGGACGCACCTACCCGCATTTCGACACGCATGACCGCGCAGCACCGCTTTCGTGCTCGGCGAATTTCCGTGGCAGGTGCGCGTGGGCGACAGCGGCCAGTGCCAGGACTTCATCGCGCCGCCGTACATGCTGTCGTCGGAAGCGACCGACGGCGAAATCACCTGGTCGCTCGCCGAGTACACTCCGGGATCAAAAATCTGGCAGGCGTTCCAGCTGCCCGGATCGGCGCCGCCAACGTCGGGCATTTTTGCCAACCAGCCTTCGCCTTACGCCGGCAAAGTCGGGCCGGCATGGCGCACCTGGCTGTGGCTGAACGTCGCTGCTGTTCGCGATCATGCTGGTTTTCAACTGTTACCCTCGAACCGCGAGGTGTTCGACGAGAACTACAGCTTCTGCCCGGGCGCGCCGGCGGACGCGGCCTTCGTGACTCCGACCTTCGAGCTGACTGGCCGCGAATCGAATGCGGAAGTCTCCGATGCGCACCGACCTCAGCAACAACTGGATCTATTTCAACTTCGCGCTGATCAATGAAGACACCGGGCAGGCTTTCGATTTCGGGCGCGAAGTGAGCTACTATCGCGATTCGGACGGAACCGAGGGCAGCCGAACAATTCGGTGGTGATTCCGCGAAGTGCCCGCCGGAAAGTACTATCTTGCGGGTCGAGCCGGAAGATCGAGTCCTTCGTCGCCGTCGGTGCGCTATGAACTTGTCGGTGCGGCGCGACGTGCCCACCTATACTCTTTTTCTGGATCGCGGCGGGTCTGCTGCTGATTCCGCCGTTCTTGAAGACCATTCGCTCGGCCGAGTTTCGAAACGCAGCGCTGGCGCGAAAGCGACTACGCGCCGGCCGGTTCCGATGACGATCGATGACGGAGGTGATGATTGAGAGGCAATCCGTTGTTCCTGCTGTACGGCATCCTTCTGATTGGCACCAGCACGTTACGGCTCGTATCGCGGCTGGAGTTTCTCGCGCATCAGCCAGCAGAAGGTTCTGCCGAAATCGATCCGCGATAATCCGGGCGCGTATCGGTCCACTTACGGCGGCTATTCCCGATACATCGGAGGTAAATGATCATGACCGATTTCTGGCTGAACGCGATCGTTTACGCGCTCTCGGCATTGTGATTTTCGTGGGTGCGTTCTTCATCATCGACAAGCTGACGCCGTATCATCTCTGGAAAGAGATTGTGGAGGACAAGAACGTGGCGCTGGCGGTGCTGGTGGGCGCCATGTCGATCGGCATGGCATCATCATCGCGGCGGCGGTGCATTAAGAGCAGGTATCGGGTGTCAGGTGTTAGGTGTCAGTAGCGCTATTTCTTTCGGTCTTCCTGATCGCCGCGTGCGGGCTCATTTATGAGCTGATCGCCGGGACGCTCGCCAGCTATCTGCTCGGCGACTCTGTTTTTCAATTTTCCACCATCATTGGCAGCTATCTGTTCGCGATGGGGATCGGGAGTTACCTGTCGCGATTCCTCCGGCGCGGCTTGGTGGCGCAGTTCGTCTCCATCGAGTTGATGGTCGGGCTGGTGGGCGGATTCTCTTCTTCGCATGTTGTTTCTGGCCTTCGCTTACACCGACGCGTTCCGGCTGGTGCTGTACGCCGTCGTGCTGCTGGTGGGGACGCTGGTGGGTCTCGAAATTCCGCTGCTCATGCGGATCCTGAAGGAGCGCTTCCAGTTTCGCGAGCTGGTTTCGCAGGTGCTGACGTTCGACTATCTGGGCGCGCTGGGAGCCTCGCTGCTGTTTCCGATCTTGCTGGTGCCGAAGCTGGGGCTGGTGCGGTCGGCGCTGCTGTTCGGGATCTTGAACGCGGGCGTCGCGCTGTGGTCCACGTATCTGTTTCGCGGGCAGCTTGGCGGCGGAGTCTGGCTGCGCGCCGGCTGCCTGGCTGGTGCTGGCGTCGCTGGGCGGCGGGCATGATATTCGCCGATCGCATTTCGTCGTCCGCCGATAACAGCCTGTACGCCGACGAAGTGATCTTCAGCCGGGATACGCGCTACCAGCGCATCGTGCTTACTAAGTGGAAAGACGACCTGCGCCTGTTCCTGAACTCGCATCTACAATTCAGCTCGCGAGATGAGTATCGCTATCACGAAGCGCTGGTGCATCCTGGACTGGCAGCGCTGCCGGGGGCGCGGCGCGTGCTGGTGCTGGGCGGCGGCGATGGCCTCGCGGTGCGCGAGATTCTGAAGTATCCGTCGGTCGAAAGCGTCACGCTGGTGGATCTCGATCCGGAAATGACGCGGCTTTTTTCGACGCACCCGGTCATGTCGGCGCTCAATCAGACATTCGCTTACCGCGCCGCGCGTGCACGTCATCAATGCCGACGCGTTCCGCTGGCTGGATTCGAATGCCGGAGCGATTCGATTTCATCGTGGCCGATTTTCCCGACCCGACCAGCTACTCGCTGGGCAAACTGTTTACGACCACGTTCTATCGGCTGGCCGCGAAACACCTGGCCGCCGGCGGACTGCTGGTGGTGCAGAGCACGTCGCCGCTGTTTGCGCGGCAGTCCTATTGGTGCATTGTCGAGACGGTGAAGCAGGCCGGCCTGCACACGTATCCGTATCACGTCTATGTTCCGTCGTTCGGCGAGTGGGGGTTCGTGATCGGGAGCCTGACGTCCGTATGAGCCGCCGTCGCAGTTGCCCTCGGGGCTGCGCTTCCTGTCGGCGCAAAATGTCGGCGAGATGTTCGTGTTTCCGGTCGACATGCAGCCGGTGGAGGCTGAGCCGAACCGCTTGAACAACCAGATTCTGGTTCGATACTACGAACGAGAGTGGAAAGACATCGCAAGATAACCCGGCGACACGTCCTGGCCGCGCCCCCGCGCTGCTGGGACTTGCGCGCAAGTCGGATCGTGCCATCGCCGGCAGCTTCGTGCACGACTCGTTTCCGCTCGGGCATCGCCTGCGCGATCACGCGCCTTTCGCCGCGCCCAAGCGCCAAGATCAAGATTCCCATCGTCATCGTCGGCGGCGGAATGGCGGGCCTCAACGCGGCCTGGAATCTCGACAAGCGCGGGTTTCGCGATTTCGTGCTGCTCGAAATGGAGCCGGAGGCGGGCGGCAATTCGCGCTGGGGCGAAAACGAAATCAGCCGGTTTCCCTGGGCCGCGCACTACGTGCCGGTGCCGGCCAAAGGCGAGTCGCTGGCGCGCGAGCTGTTCGAAGAACTCGGCGTGCTTCCGCGATGGCAAGTGGGACGATCGCGTGCTGTGCTTCGCTCCGCAGGAGCGCCTGTTCATCTACGGCCGCTGGCAGGAAGGCATCGAGCCGGAGAACGCCACGCCGCAGGACATCGAGCAATACCGCCGCTTCAACGAAAGGATGACGCGAGTTTCGCGCCACCGGCGAATTCACCATTCCGATGGAGCGCGGCGCCAAGCCGTCGCCGCTGGATCACATGTCGATGGCGGAGTGGCTGGCGCGCGAGCGCTTCGATTCGCCGACGCTGCGCTGGTACATCAACTATGCCTGCCGCGACGACTACGGCGCGCTGGCGAAAGATACGTCCGCCTGGGCCGGCGTCCAGTATTTCGCGTCGCGCGAACCGGAAGAAAAAGGTCCGCTGACGTGGCCCGAGGGCAACGGCTGGATCGCGCGGCAATTGCTCGAGAAGCTGGGGCGCTACGTGCGAACCGGGTCGGTGGTGTATCACATCCGTCGCGACGGCGCGCGCCTGCGCGTGCTGACCGAGCAAACGGAGTACATCGCGGATGCCGTGATCTTCGCGGCGCCGACCTTCCTGGCGCCGTACCTTATCGAGGACGCGCCGCGCGCCGACGGCTTCGAATACTCGCCCTGGCTGACGGCGAACCTGACGCTCGACCGCATGCCGCGCGAGAAGGGCCTCGAGCTGGCCTGGGACAACGTGATCTACGATTCGCCCACGCTCGGCTACGTCGACGCCACGCACATGAGCGCTGGCGACGCACATCGAGCGGACGGTGTGGACGTTCTACTGGTCGCTCGCCGAATACAGTCCCGAGGACGCGCGACGACTGCTGCTCGCCAAGGATTGGAACTACTGGAAAGAAGCGATCCTGCACGACCTCGAGCGCGCGCATCCCGACATCCGGCAGTGCGTCTCGCGCATCGACATCATGCGGCTGGGCCACGCGATGGCGCGGCCGAAGCCGGGCTTCATGTTCTCCGAACGAGCGCGAGCGCTGGACCAAGCCGCTCGGCCGCATCTTCTTCGCGAACTCCGACCTGAGCGGGTTTTCGATTTTCGAAGAAGCGCAGTATCGCGGCGTCGAGGCAGCCAGGCGCGCGCTGCATGCCGTTGGCCGAGCCTAGCTTTCCATCGTCGGATGCCGCTTATGCCAATCGGTGCGCTGCTGAAATTCCCGGCCGAGCTTGAGCAGCAAATTCTCCGAGAACGGCCGGCCGACCAGTTGAATCCCGATCGGCAGCTTGTCGGCGAATCCGCACGGCAACGACAGTGCGGGCAAACCCGCCAGGTTCCCCGCCGGAATCAGCGCGGTGAGACCGGGAACGTTGGGCGTCGGGCGATCGCTCAGCGGCCGGTCGAGCGGTTGCGTCAGCAGCGTGGCAGGCGTAAGCCGCGATGGGGCAACCAGCACATCCACCTGATAGAGCAGCTCGCTGATGGCGTCTTGAATCAGACTGCGAATTCGCATGGCTCTCAAGTAATCCTTGGCCGGGATCTCAAGGCCCGCTTTTAGCCCGGCGATCTGACGCTGATCGGCGAGCTCGTCCACGTCGCCCGCTCTGAATCAGCGTCTCGAACACTGACGAGCCTTCCGCCGAGATGATCGTGCTGATGATCGGCGCCATAGGGGAACGAAGGCAGCTTGGCCTCGCTCATCTGCACGCCCAGTGATTTGATCGTGTCGAGAGCCTTGGCGAAATCCGGCGCGCGCGGACGGGTCGGCCCAATCGCTGAAATCCACCGGCGCGAAACCGACGCGGATCTCCTTTGCCTCGCGCAGCATACTGCGGCGTGTAGTAGAAGCCCTTGCCGGCCGATCCGGGATCTTCGGAATCTCCTCCGGCGATGGTCTGCAAAACGTAACCGCAATCGTCGGCCGAGCGGCACATGGGGCCGATCTTGTCGAGCGTCCACGAAAGCGGCATTGCGCCGTGGCGGCTCACCAGGCCGTATGTGGGGCGCAGTCCGGTGATTCCGCAGAACGCGCTGGGAGTCAGAATCGATCCCGATGTTTCCGAGCCGAGCGCGAAAGTCACCAGTCCCGCGGCCACCGCGATGGCCGAACCGCTCGACGACCCGCCGGACCAGCGCGTGCGATCCCAGGGATTCAAACCCGGCCCGGTGAGCGATGCGTTGGCGTAGCGATAGCTGGGGCCGCCGGCGAGTTCCACCATCGCGAGTTTGCCCAGCAGAATGCCGCCGGTCTTCATGAGCTTCGTTCAGCGTGGTCGCGGTGTAATCGAATACCTGGCCGGCGTAAGGGCGCGCGCCCCACGTGGTCGGCTGCTTTTCGAAAGCCAGCAGATCCTTGGCGCCGAACGGAATGCCTTGCAGCGGCCCGCGGTATCGTTCGCGCTTCATGTCGCCGTCGACGTCCTTGGCGGCGCGAATAGGCTTGCTCGGGAAGCGCGAGTGCGAGTGCGTTGTAGCGCGGACCCAGCCGTTGCAGGCGTTCCGAGAACGCGCGCGTCAGCTCGACGACGGAGAACTCCTTGGCCTTGAGCCTCTGGTTGATCTCCGTGATGGTAGCGAAGAAGATGTCGTCCGGGATGGATGCCATCGCGATTCCTTACGCCTTGAAGTGGCAGTGCCGGCTCGGTGGTCATGGGCAGAGGGAACTGCGCGAGCTGCTCGGAGATCTGGTGGTTTTGCTCTTGCACCGCCTTCAGCTCTTCGTCCGGATTTTGCGGGAGCGGCGGCGTGGTGGTCGCTTGTTGTGCAAGCAAAGCTGCCGACGAGGAAAGAACGGCGGCGAGCTGGCGGCGTGTAAGTTTTTCGGCCATTGGAACCATTATAGGTTCCCGAAGCGACCCCTGCCGGTCAGCCTGAAGCCAAGGCCTCCGTCGCCGCCTTCTGGTCATCACTGCGCGCGGGGCCGACGCGCCGGTCCAGATTTCAAACTGCCGCGCGGCCTGTTCCAGAAACATCTCCAGGCCGGAAATGGTCTGCAGGCCTTGCTCCGACGCCCGGCGCAGCAGCGCGGTCTCGAGTGGATTGTAGACCATGTCGAAAACCAGGTCGGCGGGAATCGCGCCGGAGAAGAAGCAGCCGTCGGTTCGAGGAAACATGCCGAGCGGCGTGGCGTGAACGACGGCGTCGAACTTACGCTTCTCCGCCTGTTCCTTGAGCAGCGCTTCAGCGCCGCAAGCCTTGGCGAGCGACCGCACGCGATCCGGATTGCGGCCCACGACGAAAACTTTCGCGCCACTGTCGACCAGACGCGTAGGCGGCGCCGCGAGCCGCGCCACCATTACCCACCAGACAGCACGGACGACTTCGCAAGCCGCAGATGCCGCGCCAGCGGAACGGTGACGGCGGGCGCATCGGTGTTGGTTCCGCGCCATTTCCCGCCTTCTTCCAAACCGTGTTGACGGCGCCGATGCGGCGCGCCAGCGGATCGATGGCGTCGAGATACCGCATCACCTTCTGCTTATGCGGAATGGTGACGCTGAAGCCCGCGACCGGCAGCCCTTCGGCCAGCACGAAAAAATCCTTCAATTGCGCCGGCTGCACCAGGAACGGAAGATACACGGCGTCGAGACGAAGCGCGTGGAAAGCCCGGTTGTGGACGGCGGCGATATGGAATGCCGCACCGGGTCGGCGATCACGCCGTAGATCTTGGCCGCATGCGAGAATTTTTCAACGCGATACAGATGCCGCAGCAGCCGGGAACAAACCTGGCCGGCCGCGGTGCCTTCCGACGCATTCGGCGCGGCGTAGGTGAACAGCCCGCCCCAGGCCGTGGACAGGACGCGCGTCGGAAATCCGCACTCGCCCATCGCGAGCACCACCAGCGGCGTGCGCGGATGCGATTTCGCAAGCGCGAGGATGCGCGAGTTATCGGACGGCTTGCGGGCCGTGGTCACGATCTTGTAGGCGTCCGCCGGAATGCGCTCCATGCGTCGCAAGATAGTTTCCGGCGACGGCGTCCCGTCGTAATTGTGATACGAGAGGATCAGGCGCGCCCGGCCTCGGAATGTGTCCAACCGCGCTTGCGCATTTTCGGCACTCTCAATTTCAACGTCCACGGCGCGCGCTCCAGCGTCCACCGCGGCGCTCAAGATTCGAATCTGGTCTTCAATGCTGCCGTTGAACTTGCCGTGGTTCTGACGCCGGCGGCACGTCGCCAGCAGGGCGCAATCGGGATGGCCGGCGAGAAACTTTCGGATGACGGCGAGTCCCTGCTCGGGCGCCGGAAGATAGTCCAGTCGAAATTCCAGGAACGATTCGCCGGCGTTTACTTCGCTGCGCGCCTGCTCCAGCAGCTTCTGAGGTTCGGAGAAACCCATCGCGATGCAGATGCGCGGGAGAGAGGTTAGCTTCGCCATGCCGCTAGGGTGGAAGGATAGCACAGTGCCCGGCGGCGGAGGCACACCTCAAGTCGCGCCGGAGACTAACGACCCTTGCGTTTGGTGGAACTGGTACTGCGAACCGGCAGGCCCATCTCTTTCAAACGCGCCTGGGCTTGCGCTGCCAGGTCGGTGCCCGCGTAGAGACGGATGACGTCACGAAATTCGTCTGCAGCGGCATTGTTGCGACCGAGCTTCAACAGCGCCAGAGCCTTCATGTAGTGGGCATCCGGCGTCTTGTTGCCATCCGGATATTTTTCCAGCACGGCGTCAAATGCATCGAGCGCTTTCTCGTAGTCGGGCTGCAAATAGTAGATGTTGCCGATGTAGTATTGCGCGTTTGCGGCGAACTGCGTGGTGGGGAAATACTTCAAATAGTCAGCGAACTCCTGCAGTGCCAGATCCTTCTTGCCGGTGGAATTGTCGCGAACCGCATTGCTGTACAGAGTTTCAGCCGACAGTCCCGGCGGCGGACCAGTCTGCGCCTGCGTAGCCGTGGGATCGGTTCCCGGGGGCGGCGGAGGCGGCGTACGAATCGCGTTGATCAGATTCTGCAAGTCAGCCATCTTGGCGTCCAGCCGGCCCATGCGAGTGTTCATGTCGAGAACCGCTTCGCGAACCGCGCGGAAGTCTTCCGAATTCTGATCCAGCTTCTGGCCCACCGCAAGGATCGGGCCGGTGACGCCCTGCTGCTGCTGCTTCATCGCGTCGTTAAACTTGTTCTCCATCACGTTGACCAGGTTGTTGGTCCGGGTAACGGCGTCGAGAGTGGTTTGAACCAGCGTCTGCATGGTCACCAGCCGATCGCCGAAGTCCTTCTGCATAGTGCGAACCTGATCCTGCAACATGGCGACGTCGCGTTGCAGCTCCATCATTTCCTTGTTTGCAGCGCAAGTAAGAGGCGCCGCGGCCAAGAATACCAGCACGATGCGAGACATGCTCATAGTAACTCCTGTGTTCAACCGCGGGGCGCTTGCCAGGTGTGCAGCGCCCGCGTTTTCTAACTCAGACTCACTGGCCGGGCGAAAGGTGCGCGCGCCGGTTGCGCTGCCAGCACGATTCGTTCGCCTCGGTACACTGCGGACGTTCCTTTCCATAGCTGATGGTTTGCAGGCGGTCGGCCGGGACTCCCAGTTGCACCAGGAAATCCTTGGCGGAAGTCGCGCGGCGGTCGCCCAGCGCGAGGTTGTATTCAGCCGAGCCGCGTTCGTCGCAGTGGCCCTCCACGATCACGGTGAAGTTGGGATCCTGCGCGAAAATCTGCTTCAAGAGCGTGGCGTCGCGCGTCAGTGCGTCGCGCGCGTCGCTGCGGACGTCGCTCTTGTCGTAATCGAAATACGCGTCCTGCGCCTGCTGCTGCAGCATCTCGGAACTGCTCAGCCGGGGGCCGGTGGATGACGGCGGAGGCGCAGAAGGTGCGCTGGTGACCGTGACTGTGACGGATCGAGAGTCGGTTCCGCCCGGCCCTGATGCGTTCAGCGTATAGGTGGTGCTGTTGGTCGGGAAAACCTGGCGTTCGCCCTGGCTCTGCACCGCGCCGATGCCCTGATTGATGGACATGTCGGTGGCGTTGCTGATGGACCAGCGCAGCGTGGCCGATTGGCCGCGTTCGATGCTGGACGGTTCTGCGGTGAAGCTGTTGATCGTCGCGCGCGCGGCACCGGGCGTCGAGGCCGGCGGCGTGCTGGTGACCGGCGGCGGAGGCGGAGGCGGCGGAACTTTCTTCTTGCAACTGGCGGCGAATATCGACAAGCCGAGCGCCACCACCACAGCGCCGGTCTGAACAGCCTTTGATCTCTCTCGGTCATCAACTTAGCTTCTCCTCTTCTCAATGAGCTGCAACGTGCACGCGCTTCGCATCGGCGCTCAATCTATGTTGTCCCTATCTACTACTTAGTCTATTGCTTTCCGTTGGTCCAAACGGGCTTCTCGTTGTTTCCGCGCGTGGTGAGCTGGCGGACGTCGGCGCCATCCACCCGCATCGTGTAAATCTGCGCGTTGCCGCGGCGCGTCGATGAAAAAACCAAGTGCACGCCGTCGGGCGCGAAATACGGGTTCTCATTTTTGCCCGGCGCCATGAGTGAGTTGCGCCACTATCTCGCGCGTCGCTACGTCCATGATAAAAATGTTGTAGTTGCCGGGTTCAAATCCGCGCGTCCACGCAAACGCGATGTGCTGTCCGTCGGGGCTCCACGACGGATTCGCCACTTCACCTTCCCCGGTGGTCATACGGACCACGTCCGTACCATCAATATTCATTCTATATAGTTGCGGCAGCCCGCCGCGCCCTGAAATGAAGACAATGATCGATCCGGTTTTCGGATTCACCTTCGCGGATCACTTCCGAGCGCCTGGTGTTGGTGATGCGCCGCAGGCCGCCGCCGTCGAGGTCGGTCATGAAGATCTGCGAAAAGCCGCCGCCGGCGGTCGAGTTGATCAGAAGATGACGGCTGTCGGGCATGAAGTCCGAGGCTACGTTCAGCGAGGCGTGCTGATTGTAGTAGACCAGCTTGCGGCCAGTCTCGAGCGAGTGGACGAAAATCTGCGGCAGTCCGAGATTTTCCGCTGGTTTCGGAACGCTTGAACGCAGCGCGCTGCCAGCCGCGCGCGACGAAGGCAGCAGCGGAAAGTGGTGAAGGCGATTTTGGTGCCGTCCGGCGAGACGGCCGGGAGAACTGGTGATGGTCCGATAATCGGTGAATTGCTTTTGATCGGAGCCGTCGTAGTTCATCGACCAGATTTCCTTGTGGCCGGTGCGATCAGATTGGAAATAGATGCGGCTTCCCGTCAGGCAGCCGCCGCCAAACTGCTTCGTGATGTCGCAGGCGAAATCTTCGGCGACTTTGCGCGCGCCCGATTCGTCGAGCGAGCCAAGGTATACCTTGCCAAAGAGCTGCGCGGAGGCGGTGTTCGCCTGGTTGACGTCGAACACCCAGCCGTAGAGCACGATCTGGCTGTTCTGCACCGCCGTGTAGCCGAAGACCAGATAGTTGGCATTGACCGGCGGGCCGGACCAGTCCGTCAAAGCGCGGCCTTGCGTCTGCGCGCTGCCGGCTGGACGAAAGTCGGAGGGCTGCTGAGGCGGGTTCAGAGGATAGTTGGTTTTCGGGACGATCTTGACCTGGCCGGATCCCTGCAGGTCGTCGGACAGCGTCGCGTTAAAGGTCGACATGAACGCTGGGCGTCGCCAGCGCCGCGGAAATCGGGGACGGCGATAGTTGATAGGGCCGCCTTTCCCGTGAATGTCGCCTTGCAGTTGGGCCCGGAGCGACGGTAGCGCTGAGAACAATGCCGAAAAAGAGAATAATTCGTTTCATCGCTGTAGTTGGAACCGAAGTTCGACGTTAACCTCGCTTCGGTTCCACTCAACCGGAAGCGGGGGAAAAGGCCCTGCGTCCATGACGGCACGCAGGGCGGAAACATCCAGCGTATTGTTGCCGCTCGACTGGGCAACTTTGGCATTTCGAACCGAGCCGTCGCGCAAAATATCGAAAATAATGATCACAATGGGGGCGGTGTGCAAGCCGCCGAGACCGTTGGTCTGCCATTTCTCCGTGACGCGCTTGATGACCAGATCGGCGTATGCGCCGAAACGATTTCCGAAAACGCTATTCGGACCGATGCCGACGCCGCCGGAACCAGGCTTCTCAAAGAACTGCGAAACCGCAGCCGGCGCCTGGCTGCTGTACACCTGATTCGGAGGCGGCTCCTGCGCGCGATACTTTTGCGGCGACATCTGCTCGAGCGAGCGCGTATCGACGTGACGGCTCTTCATCGGAATGGCTTTCGGCTCGGGCAGCTTGGTCTGTTTCTTCGGCTGCGGCTTGGGCGCCTGCGGCACCACTGACTCGGTGTCGTTGGCCACGGGATTTTTCGGTCCGACGCGCGACGGGAGCGGGATCGTCTTGACGGCCGTGACTGGCACAGCATTGCCGGCTTGCGTGCTGGTGGATCCCCACACCTCGCGCGAACGCTGATAGCTGATGGTCGACAACACCAGCAATCCGGCGATGCCGGCATGCAGCAGGACGGACTGCAGCAACGGTCCCCGTAAGGATTCGCGCTCGTCCAATATGTCGACGTGCGGTGTCATGTTTAGCGCCGTCTGTCGGCCAGGTCCTCCGGTTGCGTCACCATGTTGACTGCGAATTTCGCTTCACCCAGCTCGGCGAGCACCTGCGCCATCACGTCCCAGGTAGCGTGCCGGTCGGCGCGCACGTAAACGGAGTTCGCGTTAC
Organism: Terriglobia bacterium; assembly: GCA_963792065.1. Taxonomy (GTDB): domain Bacteria; phylum Acidobacteriota; class Terriglobia; order Bryobacterales; family Bryobacteraceae; genus Palsa-89. The sequence continues at coordinate 764,153 of CAWBUU010000001.1, read as the reverse complement.
GGTAGCGTTTGTGAATCTCGTCGGCGATCACGTGGATGTTGGTCGGCCGGTCATTGAGATACGTGGTTCCTTCTTTGCTGATCCCCACCACCGGCAGATCCTGCACGTTCTCCTTCACCGGCTTGACCTTCGGCACTTCGATCTCGAGGCCGAACTCCATGACGTGCGCGGTCAGCATGAAGATGATGAGCAGCACCAGCACGACGTCCACCAGCGGCACGATGTTGATCTCGGCCAGCGCCGTGCTTCCGCGGAACCGGCCGCGCCGGATTCCGCTGTTGGATCCCAACGAGAAGGCCATGCGCTATCCTCCCAGGCTCCGTTCGGTCAGATTCAGGAATTCGAGCTGGAAATCTTCCATGCGCGCGCCGAACTCCTTGATCGCATGACCGAACCAGTTGTAAAAAATCGCCGCCGGAATCGCAGCCGCCAGGCCCAGCGCCGTGGTGATGAGCGCTTCCGAAATTCCGGGCGCCACTGCGCGCAAGCTCGCCGCGCCCGCCGTTCCGAGCTGCTGGAACGCGTCGATGATGCCCCACACGGTGCCGAACAAGCCGATGAACGGCGAGACCGTAGCGGTGGTGGCGAGCAGTCCCATGTTGCGCTCCAGCCGCGTGATCTCTTCGCTCATTCCCAGTTGCAGGCTGCGCTCCAATGCGAGCGGATTCGTGACGCTGCCGCGCGCTTTCATCTGGCGCTGCACTTCGCTGTAGCCGAAATCGAAGACCGCCACCAGCGGCGAAGTACGGAACTGTTCGCTGGCGGCGGCCACCGCGTCGAGTCCCGGCGCTTTGCGGAACGCACGCAAGAAAGCCCGGTTCGCGGCGCGCGCGCTCCGGAAGATGGCCCACTTCGAGAAGGCCACGGCCCAGGAAAGCAGCGAGAAGATCAGCAGGATCACCATCACAGCTTTGGGCAGCGGTCCCGACTGCTGAACCAGATCCCACAAGCCAGTTGCCGGAACAGACCGCCGACATGGGGTAGTATCAACCAGGCTCCTTTCCGCTCACTGGCGCACCGGAACGGTCAACACCGACAGCGCAGAATCGGTCCGCAAGAACCATGATATCGCCGTGCGTTCGCGCCGCTAAAACAAATCTCTCCTGTTCTGTTTTACCCTAATCGCGCAGCGGTAGCAAACAGGCTCCGCCGCTGTCCGGACGTTTCCACCCGAGAGTTAGACGGATTGAAACCACGTATAATTTCATCGAGTGTTGCTGGAACTGCTGGTTGAAAACTACGCGGTGGTGGAGCGGGTTCGGGTCCGGTTTCATCCCGGATTGAACCTCCTGACCGGCGAGACGGGGAGCGGGAAGTCCATCGTGGTGGACGCGCTGGGGCTGGTGCTGGGCGGCCGGGCGTCGGCCGACATGGTGCGGTCGGACACCACGCGGGCGCGCGTTTCGGCCATCTTCGAGGCGCCTCGCGACAAGGCCTGCCGGGCGCTGCTGGACGAAGCGGGCGTGGCGGTGGAGGAGGGCGAATTGCTGATCGAGCGCGAAGTGCTGGCCGGCGGCAAATCGCGAGCCTTCCTGGGAAGCCGTCCCGTTACGGTTGCGTTGCTGCGAGAGATCGCACCGTTTCTGGGCGACATTCACGGCCAGCATGAACAGCAGGAGCTTTTTTCGTCCGCTGCGCAGCTCGACCTGCTCGACGGATTCGCGGGGATCGACGATCGGCGCGAGCGCGTCGGCGAACTGTTTCGCGATTGGAAGCGAGTGCAGGGCGAACTCGACGAGCTGAACCGGTCCGAACAGGAAAAGCTCCGGTTGGCCGACCTGTGGAGCTTCCAGCGCAAAGAAATCGAAGCGGCGGAGTTGAAGCCTGGCGAAGACGCGCAGCTCGAAAACGAGCGGCTGGTGCTGAGGAATGTCGCGAAGCTCCAGGAGAACGCCGGCGCAGCCTATGCCGCGCTGTATGATTCGCCCGAGAGCGTTTCGACACAGGTTCGCGTCGCGCTCAAAAAGCTGGAAGAGCTGAGCCGGATCGATGCCAGCTTGCAGGAGGCGGCGGAGACGCTGCGCGCCGCGATGATCGGCATCGACGACGTGTCCGATCGCGTGCGCGATTATCTGGACCGCTTGGAAGCCGACCCGAACCGGTTGGAGGACGTCGAGTCGCGGCTGGCGTTGATGGATCGGCTGAAGCGCAAGTATGGGTCGAGCGTCGAAGAGATTCTCAAGTTTCTGGACGAAGTGCGCGCGAACGTGGACGCCGTGGAGTCGGCCGGCGAGCGCAGGGTCAAGCTCGAACAGGAACTGGCGCAGGCGAGCCAGGCGTATGAGGGAGCGGCGGCGGATCTGACCAGGTTGCGCAAGGCCGCCGGCGAGAAGCTGGCCCGGAAGGTGGAAGGCGAACTGGATTCGCTGGCGCTCGAGAACGCCCGGTTCCGCATCGAGGTGCAGCCGGCGAGTTGGTCCGAGCAGGGCGCCGATCGCGTCGAGTTTCTCATCTCGGCGAACGTCGGCGAAGAGCCGCGCACGCTCGATAAGGTTGCGTCGGGCGGCGAGCTTTCGCGCATCGCGCTGGCGTTGAAGACTTCGGCGGGATCGGACGGGCGGCGCGAAACAGCCCGAGATCACGCAGCGCACGCTGGTGTTCGACGAGATCGACAGCGGCATCGGCGGAGGCGTCGCGGAAGCCGTCGGGCGGCGGCTGAAGAAGCTCTCGGCGTCGAGCCAGGTGCTGTGCGTCACGCATCTGGCGCAGGTGGCCGGGTTCGCCGACCATCATTATTTCGTCGAGAAGCGCGAGGTCAAGGGACGCACGGTGGCCGAGATCGAGGAGCTGTCGGAGCGAAGCGCGCACGCGCGAGATCGGCCGCATGCTGTCCGGCCAGCGGGTGACGCCGGAAGCGCTGAAACATGCCGAGCAGTTGATCCGGCTGGGAGCCGAATCGGGCCGCTGAACGAAGCCATAGCACCTTTCGCGGATCGAAATGCTATTCTGACAGCGAGTGAAGGCGCCCGGCGCACTCCGGTCATCGGAGTGGTTTCTCATCGTCTACTTCAGCTACGTCGCACTCATTTCATCCCGATTTCCTTTGCAGTCCCAAGGCGCGTGGCGTCCGTTCGGCGTCGCGGTGCTGGTGGCCGCGTTGATCGCCGCGCTCGCCTACGGCGAAGCCTGGGAGCACCGGACCTTCTTCAGCATCGCGCGCGACTGGCTGGCGGTGGCGCTTGTGCTGGTGGCGTATCGCGAGATGGATTGGTTCTCGGTGATCGCGCACGACCACCATCTGGAGCTGCGCTGGATCGAATGGGACCGCGGATCCTCTACAGCGCCGGACTGCAGCGCGCCATCGAGTCGCTGGGGCTGCTGCTGGCGGGATACCTGGAACTCTGCTACCTGCTGGTGTACGCGGTGGGGCCATTCGCTGTGGCGGCGCTCTACGTCGAACGCCGGCGCGACCTGGTAAACCGGCTGCTGCTGATCTACCTGGCGGGAACGCTGCTGGCGTATGCGATGTTCCCGTATCTTCCCGTCGGATCCGCCGCGCGTTGTGTTCGGCGGAAGCGATATGCCGCACGTGCTGACGGCGATGCGGCGATTCAACTTATGGATCGTGAACGGATACGGCATTCACTCGAGCGTGTTTCCGAGCGCGCACGTTTCGTCGGCATTTTCGGCCGCCTGGGCGTTGCTCCTGGTGCTGCCCTCGAAGCGCCGCTATGGCTGGGGAATGCTGGTGTACGCAATCAGCGTATCGATCGCGACGGTGTACGGCCGCTATCACTACGCCGCGGATGTGGCCGCAGGTTTCGGAATCAGTCTGATCGCCGGCGGGCTCGGGCTACCTCAGGACTCTTCCTGCTCCTCGCCCTCTGCCCCCTCGCGACCTTCCTTGATGGCCTTGAGACGCTCTTCGCGGCGCTTGGCGCGTTCGGCGGCGCGCTTGACGAGCTCGGTGCCCATCAGTTCGAGCTTGGCGACTTCGGCGCCATCGCCTTTGCGCCAGCCCAGGCGCACGATGCGCGAGTAGCCGCCGTTGCGCTGTCCGAATTTGGTTCCGAGCTTGTCGAACAGCTTCTTCACCGAAGCCGGCGTGCGCAGAAATGCGGCGGCCTGACGCCGCGAGTGCAGCGTGTCTTCCTTGGCGAGCGTGATCATGCGATCCACCAGCGGCCGCGCGGCCTTGGCCTTGGTGATGGTGGTGATGGCGAAGTCGTTCTCGATGACGCTGGTCACCAAGCCGCGCAGCAGCGAGTTGCGCGCGGCGACGTTGCGTTTGAGTTTGTACCCGGCGCGTTTGTGTCGCATGGCTATTCGGTGGCCTCATCCAAGCCGTCGGCGCCATCGTCTTCCGGTGCAACGAAGGGCGCCACGCCGCCGGGAGGCGAAATCAGACGGCCCTGCGCGTCGAACTTCATTCCGAAGCCCAGGCCCGAGATTGGATAGGATTTCCTTGATCTCGTTCAGCGACTTGCGCCCGAAGTTCTTGGTGCGCAGCATTTCGGCTTCGGTCCTCTGCACCAGGTCGCCGATGGTTTGAATATTGGCGTTCTTCAGGCAATTGTAAGAACGCACGCTGAGCTCGAGTTCCTCGACGGAACGGTTGAGCACTTCGTTCATCTGCGTGATGCCGCGGTCGGCCGGTTCCTCGGCGGTCTCGGGCAGCTCTTCGAAGTTGATGAAGATGGTCATGTGATCCTTGAGCAGCTTGGCGGCCTGGCCGATGGCGTCCTGCGGCGAGATCGCTCCGTTGGTCCAGACCTCCAGCGTGAGCTTGTCGTAATCGGTCATTTGGCCGAGGCGCGCGGCTTCCACGCTGAAGTTGACCTTGCGCACGGGCGAATGGACCGAATCGATGGGGATGTAGCCGAGCGGAAGGTCTTCATCGTAGTTGCGGTCGGCGGCGACATAGCCGCGTCCGGTCTTGAGGCGCATTTCGATATTCAGCTTGCCGCCTTCGCCGACCGTGGCGATGGGCATGTTGCGATCCAGCACTTCGACGTCGGCGTCGGTTTCGATCTGGCCGCTCATGACCTGGCCGGGCTGATCGACGCGCAGCCGGGCGATGCGAGTGCCCTCGCCGATCATCTTGAAGGGCACCTGCTTGAGATTGAGGATGATGTCGGTGGCGTCTTCCACCACGCCCGGGATGGGGCTGAATTCGTGGGCCACGCCCTCGATACGGACCGAGGTGATGGCGGCGCCTTCAATGGAGCTGAGCAGCACGCGGCGCAGACCGGTACCGATGGTGGATCCGAATCCACGCTCGAACGGTTGCGCGGTGAACATCCCGTAGCGCTCGGTGAGCGTTTCGGTGTTGGCGACTAATCTTTTCGGTTTCTGAAAGCCTTTAAACATGTTGTGTGATTCCTGGTCTTACTTCGAATACAGCTCGACGATGAACTGTTCGTTGAGCTGAATCTGGACAAGCTCTTCGCGTTTCGGCTGAGCGAGCACGCGGCCCTTTAGATTGTCGCGATCAACCTCGAGCCAATTCGGCGAGGGCGCGTGGGCGGTGGCGTCGCGGGCAGCCAGGATAGTCGGATTGTTCTTGCTCTTTTCGCGGACTTCGATGACGTCGTTGGGTTTCACTTCAAACGAGGGAATGTTGACCTTGCGGCCGTTCACCGTGAGATGGCCGTGGCGGACCAGTTGGCGCGCCTGGTTGCGGCTGGTTCCGAAGCCCATGCGATAGACCACGTTGTCCAGCCGCCGTTCGAGCGAGTTCAACAGATGCTCGCCGGTGACGCCCTTGGTGGCGAAGGCGCGCTCGAACAGGTTGCGGAACTGGCCTTCCAGCAGGCCGTAGTAGCGGCGCGCTTTTTGCTTTTCGCGCAACTGCAGACCGTAGCCGACCAGTTTGGGTTTGCGATCCTTGCCGTGCTGGCCGGGGGCGAAGTTGCGCTTCTCGATGGCGCACTTTTCGGTGTGGCAGCGCTCGCCTTTCAGGAACAACTTCATGCCCTCGCGCCGGCAGAGCCGGCAGACCGGGCCGATGTATCTAGCCATTCGTACTCTCTACCTTCCTTTTCAAAAGGTGCAGTTTACAACCGCTTGCGGGCCTTCGTCCTGCTTCATCAAACATCGCGTTCACATCAGGCTGAACGCGGATGCGTCCATTAAACTCGGCGGCGCTTGGGCGGGCCGGCAGCCGTTGTGCGGGATCGGCGTGCGATCCTTGATCGACCTCACTTCGATCCCCACCGTGGCCAGCGCGCGCACAGCCGATTCGCGGCCGGCGCCGGGCCCGCTGACTTTCACATCCACCGATCGCAATCCGTATTCCTTGGCCTTGTTGGCGGCCGTCAGCGATGCCTGCTGGGCGGCGAACGGAGTTCCCTTCCTCGAGCCGCGAAAACCCAGCGAGCCGGAGCTGGACCAGGCCAGCACATTTCCGACCAGATCCGTGAAGGTGACGATCGTATTGTTGAACGAGGCCTGAACATGCACCAGGCCGATCGTGACCACCTTCTTTTCCTTCTTCTTGAACGACTTCTTTTTTCCAGTTTTTGCCGGTGCTTTGGCCATTTTGTGATCCTTAGGTCTTGGCGGTCGCCTTCTTCTTGCCGGCGACAGTTGCGCGGCGCGGTCCTTTGCGCGTGCGCGCGTTGGTGTGGGTGCGCTGGCCGCGCACCGGAAGCCCGCGGCGATGACGCAACCCGCGATAGGAACCCATTTCGATGAGCCGCTTGATGTTCATCGACAGTTCCTTGCGCAGATCGCCTTCCACGGCGCCTTCGTTCTCGATCAGCGTACGGATGCGATTCACTTCGTCTTCGGTGAGATCCGCGACCTTCTTCGCCGGCGTCCACGCCGGCGCGGTGAAGGAGCGAAAGCGATCGCGTCCGCCCGATGCCGTAAATATAAGTCAGGCCGATCTCGGCCCGTTTCTTCGCTGGTAAATCCACGCCTGCTATACGCGCCATGGTTCCTCTATCCTTGCCGCTGCTTGTGTTTCGGATTCGGGCAGATGACCCGCACCACGCCCTCGCGGTGGATCACCTTGCACTTGTCGCACATCTTTCTTGACGCTGGCTCGAACTTTCATCGTCTCTCCACTTCAGTCCAACAACCGGACAATTCTTCCGCGGCCCGGATCGTGCGGCGATAATTCCACTCGCACCCGATCGCCTGGCCGAACCCGCACAAAATTCGTTTGGGTGGCCGGCGCCGGATGCGCCAGGACCAGATCCTGGTTCTCCAGCTTCACCCGAACCACCGCGTTCGGGAGCAACTCCACCACCACTGCTTCCACCGCTTTCACGGCCGCGTCAATACCCACGGCCCGTTCTCGGTCACCGCGACGCAATGTTCGAAATGGGCCGAGAACGATCCGTCCTTGGTAACCGCGGTCCACTTATCCGGCAACACGCGCATGTCCGGAGCGCCGGCGTTCACCATGGGCTCGATGGCCAGCACCATGCCTTCCTTCAATCGCGGATTCTCGTTCCGGCGATCCACGTAGTTGGGGACCTGCGGCTCTTCGTGCAGCTTGGTACCGATGCCGTGTCCCACCATTTCGCGCACTACCGAAAATCCGTTGTCGACCACGTGCTGTTCCACCGTCCCGCAGATATCGAACAAGCGGTTGCCGGCGCGCGCCTGGTCGATGGCCAGCTCCAGCGACTCCTTCGTCACTTTGAGCAGCTTCTTAGCCGGCTCGCTGATCTCGCCGACCGGAACCGTGATGGCCGAATCGCCGAAATACCCGTTCAACTGGACGCCGGTGTCGATGGAAACGATGTCGCCCTTCTTGAGTTTTCGCTTTGCGGACGGCATTCCATGGACGATCTGTTCGTTCACCGAGGTGCACAGCACGTATGGATATCTTGCTGCCGGCCGCGGGCGTGTAATAACCCTTGAACGCGGGCTTGGCGCCGGCATCGTCCATCATCTTCTCGGCTGCGGCTTCCAGATCCTGCGTGGTGACGCCCTCTTCCACCATCGCGGCCAGCTTCTGAAGGATCTCCCACACCAGCAGGCCGCTGCGGCGCATCTGTTCCAGCTCTTTCTTGTTCTTTCGGATAATCATCGCCGCCTGATCGATTTCGCCGGCCTGGCGCCGCGCGCACACGGCTGCCCGCAGAGCGATTGGTGATGACTAATTGTAACACGGCGGCGCAAATCATGGATTAGATGCTACTTCGGCGGCCTCGAATGCGGCCGGCGCGGGGCGTGAAGCCCTCGTAGTGCCGCATAATTAATTGCGCTTCAATCTGATTGACGGTGTCCATGGCCACGCCCACGACGATCAGCAGCGACGTGCCGCCGAAATAAAATTGAACGTTCAGGCCGTCCAGCAGCCAGCGCGGGAAATAATTGTCGATCCAGTTGCCGACCAGCGGCAGCCGCTGCAGCTTGATGCCCGCGATCATGATCTGCGGAATCAGCGACAGGATGGAAAGATACAGCCCGCCGACCACCGTGATCTTGGTCAGAATCTTGTTCATGTAGTCGGCGGTGTTCTTGCCAGGGCGGATGCCGGGAATGAATCCGCCGTACTTGCGCATGTTGTCGGCTGCTTCGTTGGGATTGAAAATGATGGACACGTAGAAGAAGCAGAAGAAAATGATGAGGACCACGAACAGCAGATAGTACAGCGGCTGGGCGTTGCCGATGGAATTCAGCATGCCGCTCAGGAAGGCGCTGTTCTTGACGACCTGCCAGCTCTGCAGCGTGGTGCGGAAACGCGAGCAGCGACGAGGCGAAGATGACCGGGATCACGCCGCCGGCATTGACTTTCAGCGGCAGGTGCGTGGCCTGGCCGCCCATCATGCGCGCGGCCGACTACGCGCTTGGCGTACTGCACCGGAATGCGGCGCTCGCCGCGCTCCACCAAAACGATGAACGCCACCACAGCCATCATGACGGCCAGAATGACGATCAGGTGGCCGATGGTCCATTCCTTGGTGACGAACAGATTGTTGTAGATGTTTTCGATGGCGTCGCGGCAGCCCCACCACGATGCCGGTGAAGATGAGCAGCGACATGCCGTTGCCGATGCCGCGTTCGGTGATCTGCTCGCCCAGCCACATGATGAAGGCAGTGCCGGTGGTCAGACTGAGAACGGTCATCGCCATGAAGCCGATGCCGGGATTCAGGACGAATCCGCCTTCCGATTGCATCAGCGTCAACGCGATTCCGAAGGACTGCATGAGGGCCAGGATCACGGTGAGGTAGCGGGTCCACTGCGTGATCTTGCGGCGGCCCAGCTCGCCTTCCTTCTGCAATTTTTCGAGCGTCGGAACCACGACGGTCAGCAATTGCAGAATGATGGACGCGGTGATGTAGGGCATGATGCCCAGCGCGAAGATGGTGAGCCGGCGGAACATGCCGCCGCTGAACAGGTCGATGAACCCGAACAGCGTGCCTTGGTTCTGCTGGAAGAACTGCTGCAGCCGGTTGGCATCGATGCCGGGCGTGGTGATGTGGCCGCCCAGCCGGTAGATGGCCAGCATCGCGAGCGTGAACAAGACACGCTTGCGCAGGTCCGGAATCCGGAACACATTTGCGAAGGCTTCGAACAACTTCATCTTTGCCTACCTCGAACGTTGAGCGGCCCGGCGCAGCCTGAGCACGGCGCGCTGCACCCTTCGTTTCTCAGGACGCGCTCCCGATCACTTCTCCGCTTCCTCCGGCCTTCTGGATCTTCTCCAGAGCCGATTTCGAAAATACGTGCGCCTTCACGGAAATCTTGCGATTCAAGTCGCCCGATCCGAGAATCTTCAGACCCGACTGCGAGCTTCTTGATGACGCCCAGCTCGAGCAACCGGCCGGGATCGAACGATGTCGCCTTCCAGCTACTCCAGGCGGCCGACGTTTACGATGGCGTATTCTTTCCTGAAAATGTTGGTGAAGCCGCGCTTCGGCAGACGGCGATGCAGCGGCATCTGGCCGCCCTCAAAACCGCGCATCATGCTATAGCCGGACACCGACTTCGCGCCCTTCGCGCCGCGGCCGGAATACTTGCCCCGGCCGCTGCCCATGCCCTGTCCGATGCGCTGCCTTTTCTGCTTCTGCCCTTTGGGCGGCCTGAGATTGCTGAGATTCATGTTAGTCCTTGACGATGGCGAGCAGGTGCGGAACCTTGGCCACCATGCCCCGGAAGGCCGGCGTGTCGGGCCGCTCCACCACTCGATTCATTTTCTTCAACCCGAGCGAGCGCACGATGGACTTTTGCGTCTCGGGGCAGCAGATCGGGCTGCCGATCAGCTTGATTTTGATCATTGCGTTGGCCATGACGTTCGGCTAACCCACCTTGTCCAGACTCAATCCTCGCATGTCCGCCACCTGGGCCCGGTCGCGCAATTGTTCGAGCGCGTTGATGGTGGCCTTGACGACGTTGTGCGGGTTGTGCGAGCCGATGGACTTGGTGAGCACGTTCGGAATCCCGACCGCCTGAATGACGGCGCGCACCGGACCGCCGGCGATCACTCCGGTTCCTTCCGGCGCCGGCTTCAGCAGCACCAGACCGCTGCCGAAGCGCCCCAGCACGGCATGCAGGATGGTGGTGTCGAGCACGTTGATCTTGCGGAGATTCTTCTTGGCAGCCTCGATGCCCTTCTTGATGGCCGCCGGAACTTCCTTGGCCTTGCCGGTGCCGAAGCCGACGATCTTGGCGCCCGGATCGCCCACCACGACCAGCGCCGAAAAGCTCAGATTCTTGCCGCCCTTCACCACTTTGGTGACGCGGTTGATCGAAACCACCTGCTCTTTCAGGTTCAGCGAGTTGGCGTCGATGCGTTTTGCTGTCGGTGTTGCTGCCATTCGTCAGAACTCCAATCCTGCTGCGCGGGCCGCGTCCGCCAGAGCTTTCACGCGCCCGTGATAGAGATAGCCGCCGCGATCGAACACGACTTTCTTGACGCCGCCGGCCTGGGCGCGCTCGGCGATCAGCTTTCCCACCTGCTTGGCGCCCGCCACATTGCCGCCGCTGCCCACGGCAGACTTCTTTTCGGCCGATGAAGCCGCAGCCAGGGTATGGCCGCGCCGGTCGTCGATCACCTGCGCGTAGATGTGTTTCAGACTCCGGAAGACCGCCAGGCGCGGCCGTTCCTCGGTGCCATGTACGCGATGGCGGATGCGCGTGTGGACGCGCACGCGAACGTCGTTCTTGGAAGACTGTGCCATTTACTTCGCCGCTCCTGCTCCGCGCGGTCTTGCCGGCCTTTTTCCGCAAAACTTCGCCGGTGTAGCGGATGCCCTTGTGCTTGTAGGGCTCCGGCGGACGCAGCGCGCGGATGTTCGCGGCCACCTGGCCCACCATCTGCTTGTCGTAGCCCGAGAGCACCAGGTGCGTCTGCTTGTCGATCTTGAGATCCACGCCGTCGGGCAGCAGCACCTCGATGGGATGCGAGTAGCCCAGCAGTGAACGTCGCGATCTTGCCTTTCACGTCGGCGCGATAACCGGTGCCGGTGATATCCAGCTCGCGCGTGAAACCGGTGGAGACGCCTTGCACGGCGGCTGCGGCCAGAGCGCGCGTGAGTCCGTGCAGCGCGGCCTGCTGGTCGGAATCGCGCAGCAATTCCAGGTTGCCGTCGGCCTGGCGCGCGGAGATGCCTTCGGGAACCGGAACCTTCAGTTTGCCCTTCGGCCCTTCCACCAGCAGTTCGGCGCCGATGTTCATCTTGACGCCTTTCGGCAGCGGAATGGGTTTATTTCCAACTCGCGACATAAGTCCTCCCTACCAGAGCTGGCACAGAACCTCTCCGCCGACGCGCTCCTTGCGAGCCGTGTGGCCCGTCATGACGCCGCGCGGCGTGGTCAGAATATTGATGCCCAGGCCGCCCAGAACCTTGGGAACTTCGTGGCTTCCGACATACACGCGGCAGCCGGGCCGGGAGACGCGTTCGATGCGCGAGATCAGCGGCACGTTGCCGGGCGTGTACTTCAGAGTAAATGCGGATGCTCTTCTTGGCGCCATCGTCGGCCATCTTGAAGTTGGTGATGAAGCCTTCTTCCTTGAGGATCCGCGCGATCTCGAGTTTCAGCTTGGAAGCCGGCACGTCCACCTTGGGATGGCGCGCCATCTGCGCGTTGCGAATGCGCGTCAACATGTCGGCGATGGGATCGGATGTGGCCATGGTTTGCTCGGGATCCTTTCCTTACCAACTGGCCTTGATCACGCCCGGGATCTCGCCGGCCAGGGCGAGCTTCCGGAAGCAGATCCGGCACAGGTTGAACTTGCGAAGATAGCCGCGCGGCCGCCCGCATCGGAAACACCGGTTGCGCATGCCGGATCTTGAGGCGGGAGTCCTTGACGCATCTTGACTTTGGCTTTTCTTCTTTTGCGATCTTGGCTGTAGTTGCCATTATTGTTTCTTCGTTTTCTCCTAGGCTTGCTGGCCGGAACGGCATTCCCATGTGCTTCAACAGCGCCAGCCCTTCGGCGTCGCTCTTCGCCGTGGTGGTGATTGAAATATTCATCCCTTTGACCTTTTCCACCTTGTTGTAGTCGATCTCGGGGAAAATCAACTGATCCTTGACTCCCAGCGTGTAGTTGCCGCGGCCGTCGAAAGACTTGCTGGACACGCCGCGGAAATCGCGCACGCGCGGCAGCGCCACGTTCATCAGGCGATCCAGAAACTCGTACATGCGGTCGCCGCGCAGCGTCACCATGGTGCCGATCGCCATGCCTTCGCGCAGCTTGAAAGCGGCGATCGACTTCTTGGCCTTGGTGATGACCGGCTTCTGGCCGGCGATCTGGCCCAGTTCGTTCACCGCGCCGTCCATCAGCTTGGCGTTCTGGGTGGCCTCGCCGAGGCCGATGTTCACCGCGACCTTGTCGATCTTCGGCACCGCCATCACGTTCTTGTAGCCGAACTCCTTCACCAGCGCTGGAATGACGCTCTCCTTGTAGTGCCGCCGGAGCCGGGCGTCTGCCTTGTTCACCGGCTTAGCCGCCTTGGGCGCTTCTTCCTTTTTGGACGCGCCGGCTTCCTTGCGCGCGGCGCCTTCCTTTTTGGGCGCCTTGGGAGCTTTCTCTTTTTTCGGTTCGTCTGCCATTTCGATTCCTCTTAAGCCCGCTTGTCCAGAACTTCTCCGCCCTTCTTGGCGATGCGAACGCGATGCGCGGACGCGCCCGAGCCTTCCATCCGGTATCCGATCCGCGTGGGCACGCCGCCCGAGGTCAGGATCATGACGTTCGAAATCGCGATGGGGCTTTCTTTCTCCGCGATTCCGCCCTTGATCTGTTTGCCGGGGTTGGGGCGGGTGTGGCGCTTGATCATCGAGACGCCTTCCACCAGCACGGTTCCACGCCGCGCGGTCGACGGAAAGCACCCGGCCGGTCTTGCCTTTGTCGCGGCCGGCTGATCACCTTCACCTGGTCATCCTTCTTGAGCCGTATCTTGAGTGCGGTCTTCTCCGCGCTCCCGGCGCTGCGCACAAACTTCGCCGTCATGCCCATGCGCGGCATCAGATCACCTCCGGCGCGAGCGAAACGATCTTCATGAACTTCTTGTCGCGCAGCTCGCGCGCCACCGGGCCGAAAACGCGCGTGCCCACCGGCTCGCCCACTTCGTTGATCAGAACGGCGGCATTGGAATCGAAGCGGATGTAGGTGCCGTCCCGGCGGCGCGATTCCTTGCGCATCCGAACGATCACGCAGCGCACCACCTTACCTTTCTTGATGGGCGACTCGGGGGTCGCCTCCTTGACGCTGGCGGTGACGACGTCGCCCAGGCCGGCGCGCAGCCCGAGATCGCCGCCGCGCGGCAGAATGCACTGCAGCTTGCGGGCGCCGCTGTTGTCGGCCACTTCCAGGATGGTTCGCATCCCAATCATGACGGGTTCCTCCGCGATTGTTTCAGCTTTGGGGGATTTCGATCCGGCGGTTGGCTGCGTCATGTCCAGATCCACGGAGCCGGGTTCCACCGCCACCTGCACGGCCTTGCGCACGATCTCGCCCAGACGCCAGCGCTTAAGCTTGCTCATGGGCCGGCACTCGATGATCTTCACCACGTCGCCGACTTTGGCGCTCTGCTGCTCGTCGTGCGCGTAAAACTTGTTGCGCTTGTTGATGATCCGCTTGTAAACCGGATGCGGCACGCGGCGGGTCACTTCCACCACGATGGTCTTCTGCATTTTGGCCGAGACCACCTGGCCGATCTTCTCGTTCTTGTTGCCGATCTTCGCCGTTGTATCCGCTGCGGCCATGGTCTACTTTCCTTTCTTCTTCTTTTTGGCCACCGGTTCCGGCGCCGTGTCCGGATGTAGCTCGCGGTCGCGCAGAATGGTCAGCATGCGCGCGCGATCCTTCTTGATGGCGCGCAGCTTCTTCAGTCCGTCGGTCTGGCCCATGGTCAACTGAAAGCGCAGCCGGAACGCCTGTTCCAGAATGTCCTTGCTCTGACGCTCCAGCTCGGCGTTGTCGATTTCGCGTACTTTATCTGCTCGCATGACTAGACTCCAGCGTGCTCGCGGCTGACCACTTTGGTCGGCAGCGGAAGTTTCCCGGCGGCCAGCCGGAACGCTTCCTCGGCGGTGGCTTTGGGCACGCCCTCCATTTCGAATAAGATCTTGCCGGGCCGAATCACCGCCACCCACTGCTCGGGAGCGCCCTTGCCTTTTCCCATGCGGGTTTCGGCGGGCTTCTTGGTGATGGGCTTGTCGGGGAACAACCGGATCCACACTTTGCCGCCGCGCTTGATGAAGCGCGTCATGGCGACGCGGGCGGCTTCGATCTGCCGGTCCGTGATCCAACCGCAGCGCATAGCCTTCAGACCGTAGTCGCCGAACGCCAGCGAGGAACCGCGCCACGCCTTTCCGGTCATGCGCCCGCGCTGCTGTTTTCTGTATTTGACTTTCTTCGGCATCAACATGGCGATTTAGTCTCCGTGCGGTGGTTATTCTTCCTTCTTCTCGGGCGATTCAGGCGCCGGTTCGACGCTTTCCGGAGTTGCGGCCGGCGCGGGACTCCCGGCCGGTGGCGCGTCGTGCTTGAATTCCTGCTTCCAGCTCGGCTGCGGCGGACTCATCGGCGGCAGAATCGGCGCGGGACGAGTCGGCTCGCCGGACGGTGCGCTCTGGCTCGCCGCGGGCGGCTCCATCTGCGTGATGGGACCCGTGGCAGGTGGCCGGCGCTCCCGCCGATCCCGCAACGGCTGCGGCGCGTTTCCGGTTCGTTGCGCAGCGAATCGCGGCGGCCGCCGTCCAGAATCTCTCCCTTGTACGTCCAGCACTTGATTCCGATCACGCCGTAGGTGGTGTAGGCTTGCGCGAAACCGTAGTCGATATCCGCGCGCAGCGTGTGCAGCGGAAGCTGGCCTTGCAGATACCATTCGCTGCGGGCGATTTCAGCGCCGTTCAGGCGCCCCGACACCCGCACCTTGATTCCTTTGCATCCGAAGCGCAGCGCCGAATCCACCGCTTTTCGCATAGCCCTTCGAAAGGCCACGCGTTTTTCCAGCTGCAGCGCGATCGATTCGGCCACCAGTTGCGCATCCAGCTCGGGCTTGTGCACTTCCTGAATGTCGATGAACACCTCGCGCTTGGTCTTCTTGGCCAGGTCCTGTCTTGAGCTTCTCGATTTCGGCGCCTTTGCGTCCGATGATGATCCCGGGCCGCGAAGTGCGAATGGTGATGCGCAGCTTGTTGCCGGGGCGATCCACTTCGATGGAGCTGACGCCGGCGGCCTTCAGGCGGTCGCGCAGCGAGTCCTTCAGCTCCAGATCTTCGCGCAGCAACCTGGCGTAGTCCTGTTTGGCGAACCAGCGCGAACGCCAGGTTTTGGTGACGCCCAGTCGAAATCCGTACGGATGTACTTTCTGTCCCACCTATGCGTTCTCCTCGCTCTTCAGCTTCTCGCTCACGTGGACCACGATGTGAGCCATGCGCCGCTGATAGCGGTAGGCGCGGCCCATGGGCGCAGGGCGGATGCGCTTCATGCGCGGCCCTTCGTTGACATACGCTTCGCTCACCATCAGACGGTCCACGTCCACGTCGGCGGAGCGGTTTTCGGCGTTGGCGATGGCCGAATCCAGAACCTTCAGGACCATCGGCGCCATGCGCTTGTTGGTCTGGCGCAGAATGATGCGCGCTTCGTTGGCCGAGCGGCCCCGGATCAGGTCCACCACCAGGCGCGCCTTCTGCGGCGACGTTCGAACGTATCTGGCTTCTGCTCTGGCTTCCATATCGTTACCTCTTATGACGGCTTGGCGGTGGCCGGCGCCGCGGCTGCCTTCACCGAGTGGCCCCGGAACTGGCGCGTCGGCGAAAATTCGCCCAGCTTGCGGCCCACCATGTTCTCGGTGATGTAGACCGGAATGAATTTCTTTCCGTTGTGGACCGCCAGCGTGTGCCCGATGAACTCGGGCAGGATGGTGGAGCGGCGCGACCAGGTGCGCACCACTTTCTTCTCGTTCTTCTGGTTCATGTCGGCCACCTTTTTCGCCAGATGGTCGTCGGTGAACGGTCCTTTTTTGAGTGATCTGCTCATGTCGTGACCCTACTTCTTCACCTTCCTGCTCACGATCCACTTGTCCGTTCGCTTGTTGTTGCGGGTCTTGAAGCCGCGCGTGGGCTGGCCCCAGGGCGTCACCGGATGACGGCCGCCGGAAGTTTTGCCTTCGCCGCCGCCGTGCGGATGATCCACCGGATTCATCGAAACGCCGCGATTGTGCGGCCGCCGGCCCAGCCAGCGAGTCTTGCCGGCTTTGCCGTGCGATTCGTTTTCGTGCTCGACGTTGCCCACCTGGCCGATGGTGGCCATGCATTCGACCTGCACTCTTCGAATTTCGCCCGACGGCAGCTTCAGCAGCGCGATGCCGCCTTCGCGCGAAACCAACTGCGCCTGCGCGCCCGCCGAACGCGCCATCTGAGCGCCCTTGCCCGGCCGCAGTTCGATGTTGTGGACCACCGTGCCGGCGGGAATGTTCTTGAGCGGTAGCGTGTTGCCGATCAGAATGTCGGCTTCGGGACCCGACGTGACCGTGCGCCCCACTTCCAGTCCCACCGGGCAAATGATGTAGCGCTTCTCGCCGTCGGCGTAGTGCAGCAGCGCGATGCGCGCCGTGCGGTTGGGGTCGTACTCGATGGCCGCGACTTTGGCCGGAATGCCGATCTTGTCGCGCTTGAAATCGATGGTGCGATACGCCTTCTTGGCGCCGCCTCCGCGGAAACGCGACGAAACCAAGCCCTCGCTGTTGCGCCCGCCGGTGCGCTTCTTTCCGCTTGACCAGCGATTTCTCGGGCCGGTCCTTGGTGATCTCGGCGCGGGAGACGACGCTCATGAAGCGCCGCGACGGCGTGGTCGGATTGAATCTCTTCATCGGCATACTGGTTGGTCTCCTCGGCTAGATCTCCGCGTACTCCGGCATCTTCTGGCCGGGCTTCAACGTCACGTAGGCCTTCTTCCAATCGGATCGATATCCGGAGAAGCGCCCGCGCCGCCGCAGCTTGCCGACGTTGTTCGCCGTGCGCACGTCCGCCACTTTCACCTTGAACAACTGCTCCACCGCCGCCTTCACCATCAGCTTGTTGGCGTCCGGGCGCCACTTCAAAGCAAAGCGTCCGCTCTTCGTCCTTCTTGGCGACGCCCTTTTCGGTGACGATCGGCCGCTTGATTACTTCGTAGATGGTCATTTCGCCAGCGCCTCCGACAAGTTTCTTGGCCGCGCTCTCCGACAGCAGCAGGCCGGCATGGCGCAGCAGATCGTATACGCTGACATCCTCGCGCGTCGACACCAGCGTGACGCCCCGCGAGATTTCGCGAGCCGAGCGCCAGGTTTGCGATTCTCGCCGTTGTCCACCAGCAACACGGTCTTGGGCGCGTCCAGCGACATCCAGAACCGCGCGCACGGTCTTGGTCTTGTGATCGGAAATGCGCAAATTCCTGGACCACCTTGATCTCGCCATCGCGCAGCTTCGCCGACAGCGCCGACCGCAGCGCGCCCAACAGCATCTTGCGCGGCAGCTTGTAGCTGTAATCGCGAGGCTGCGGCCCGTGCGTCGTTCCGCCGTGCCGCCACAGAGGCGACCGGATGGAGCCCATGCGCGCGCGCCCGGTTCCCTTTTGACGCCACAGCTTCTTGCCTGAACCGGACACTTCGTGCCGCGTCTTGGTCTTGGCATTCCCGCCGCGCACGCGCGGCCTGCGAATGACGCACCGCCTCATACAACAGGTCCTCGTTCACCGGCGCGCCGAATACTTCGTCGGCCAGTTCCACCGAGCCGACCACCGCATTGTTCAAATCGACAACTTCTACGCTCGGCATGTCGTTACCTCTTGGCCCTCTTCACCAGCACGTAGCCGCCGTTGGGTCCGGGAACCGCGCCCTTCACCACCAGCACGTTGTCCTCGGCCACCACGTCGACTACTTCCAGATTCCGCACCGTCACTTGCTGCGTCGCCCATGTGGCCGGCCATGCGCATTCCCGGAAAGACGCGCGACGGAAAGCTGGACGCGCCGATGGATCCCGGCGCGCGGTGAAACATCGAACCGTGCGATCCCGGGACCGCCGCGAAAATGATGCCGCTTGATGAGGCTGGCAAACCCGCGGCCCTTGCTCTCGCCGATCACGTCCACTTTGTCGTTGGGCTTGAACTGGTCCACCAGCACGCGGTCGCCTTGCTTCAGATCGTCGTCGCCCGGCCGCATGCGCAGCTCGCGCAGGAACTTCACTCCGTCGGCGCTGGCCTTCTTCAAATGTCCGGCCATCGGCTTGGTGACGCGCGAGGCCTTGACAAACTCCACCAGGCCGAGCTGCACCGCATCGTAGCCGTCGGTGGTCGGCGTCTTGCGCTGCACCACCACGCACGGCCCGGCCTTGAGCAGCGTGACGGGAACCACTTGCCCGTCCGGCCGGAACACCTGGCTCATTCCGATCTTCTTGCCTAAAATTCCTGGGGTCATAAATGCCTCTGGAGAATCGCGGAATTCAGATTCACGAATTCTCACTTCCCCTTCCCAAACGCCTTGATCTCCACGTCCACGCCCGCGGGCAGATCCAGCTTCATGAGCGCGTCCACGGTGTCCTGGGTCGGCTCGAGAATGTCGAGCAGCCGCTTGTGCGTGCGAATCTCGAACTGCTCGCGCGACTTCTTGTCGACGTGCGGAGACCGCAGCACGGTGTAGCGGTTCTTGATGGTCGGCAGCGGAATCGGTCCGGCCACCTGGGCCCCGGTCCTCTTGGCGGTGTCGACGATTTCGGACGTCGACTGATCCAGAATCCGATGATCGTACGCCTTGAGGCGGATGCGGATGCGCTCGCGTAAGCTCATGTTTGTCCAACGCCTATTCCAAAATCTCCGTCACGGTCCCGGCGCCCACCGTGCGGCCGCCCTCGCGGATCGCAAACCGCAGCCCCTTGTCCATGGCCACCGGCGTGATCAGCTCGATCTACCAGGTTCACGTTGTCGCCCGGCATCACCATCTCGGTCCCTTCCGGCAGCTCCGCCACTCCCGTCACGTCCGTGGTCCGGAAGTAAAACTGCGGCCGGTAGCCCTTGAAGAACGGCGTGTGCCGCCCGCCTTCATCCTTGCTCAGTACGTAGATCTCGCCCCGGAACTTCTTGTGCGGCGTAATCGATCCAGGCTTCGCGATCACCTGCCCGCGCTCCACTTCGTCCTTTTCAACGCCGCGCAGCAGCAGCCCCACGTTGTCGCCCGCTCGCGCCTTCGTCCAGCAGCTTCTTGAACATCTCGACGCCCGTGACCACCGTCTTGCGCGTGTCGCGGAACCCCACGATCTCCATTTCCTCGCCCACCTTGCAGATGCCCTTCTCGATGCGCCCCGTCACCACCGTGCCGCGGCCCTGGATCGAGAAAATATCTTCGATCGGCATCAGGAACGGCTTGTCGATGTCGCGCGCCGGCAGCGGCACGTAGTCGTCCACCTTCGTCCATCAGCTCCAGCACCGTCTTTTCCCACTTCTCTTCGCCGTTCAACGCTCCCAGCGCGCTCACCCGCACCACCGGCAGCGTCGTCGCCGGGAAACGCGTACTTCGACAGCAGCTCGCGCACTTCCAGCTCCACCAGCTCCAGCAGCTCGGGGTCGTCCACCATGTCCACTTTGTTCAGCGCCACCACGATGCAGGGCACGCCCACCTGCCGGGCCAGCAGCACGTGCTCGCGCGTCTGCGGCATGGGGCCGTCGGTGGCCGCCACCACCAGAATCGCGCCGTCCATCTGGGCCGCGCCGGTGATCATGTTCTTGATGTAGTCGGCGTGGCCCGGGCAATCCACGTGCGCGTAGTGCCGGTTGGCGGTCTCGTACTCGATGTGCGCCACCGCGATCGTGATTCCGCGCGCTTTTTCTTCCGGCGCGTTGTCGATCGAATCGAACGACCGGAACTTCACCTTGGGGTTGTTCTTCCCCAGCACCTTGCGTGATGGCCGCCGTCAGCGTGGTCTTGCCGTGATCGATGTGCCCGATGGTCCCGATGTTCACGTGCGGCTTGCTGCGGTCAAATTTTTCCTTGGCCATGGATGTCTCGCCTCTCCTGTAAGCTGCTTGCGTTTCTCTACTTCGTTACTCTCCCCTGAACCTTGGCCACGATCTCTTCGGACAGGTTCTTGGGAACTTCTTCGTACTGCCCAAAATGCATGGTGAAACTGCCGCGGCCCTGGGTGCGCGAGCGAAGCTCGGTGGCGTAGCCGAACATCTCCGACAGCGGCACCATGGCCTTGATCAACTGCGTGGTGCCGCGAATCTCGGTGCCTTCCAGACCGGCCGCGGCGCGAATTCAGATCGCCGTTCACGGTCCCCATGTACTCTTCCGGCACCACCACCTCGATGCGCATCACCGGCTCGAGCAGCACCGGCTTGGCGCGCTTCACGGCTTCCTTCAGGCAAATGGAAGCGCAAATCTTGAACGCCATTTCCGACGAATCCACTTCGTGGTAAGCGCCGTCGAACACCGCCACCTTCACGTCCACCATCGGATAGCCCGCCAGCACTCCGCCTTCCAGCGCTTCGCGCACGCCCTTCTCGACCGCCGGGATAAATTCCCGCGGAATCGAGCCGCCGTGTGATTTCGTTCTCGAACTCGAAGCCCTTACCCGGATTCGGCTCCACGCGCAGCTTGGTGCGCGCATACTGGCCGCGGCCGCCGGTCTGCTTCTTGTGCGTGTAGTCGTATTCGGCCTTCGTGCGAATGGTCTCGCGATACGCCACCTGCGGCTTGCCGACGTTGGCGCCCACGTTGAATTCCCGCTGCATGCGATCCACGATGATCTCCAGGTGCAACTCGCCCATTCCGGCCAGAATGGTCTGCCCGGTATCGGGATCGGTGGACACCCGCAGCGTCGGATCTTCCTGCACCAGCTTCTGGATCGCCATGCCCAGCTTTTCCTGGTCGGCCTTGGTCTTCGGCTCGATGGCGAGCTGAATCACCGGCTCGGGGAAATCGATCGATTCGAGCAGAATCGGGTGCTTCTCGTCGCAGATCGTGTCGCCGGTGGAGACGTTCTTCAGCACCGCCGCGCAGATGTCGCCGGCCAGAATCTCCTGGATATCCTCGCGCTTGTTGGCGTGCATCTTCACCAGCCGCCCGACGCGCTCCTTGCGATTCTTGGCGACGTTGAACACCGATTCGCCCGCGCCCAGCCGGCCCGAATACACGCGAATGTAGGCGAGCTGGCCGACGAACGGGTCGGTCATGATCTTGAACACCAGCGCCGAAAACGGCGCCGTCGTCGGTGGTGGCGCGCTCTTCCATTACTTCGGGATTGTCCGGCAGCGTGCCTTGCACGGGCGGAATATCGATCGGGCGAGGGCAGATAATCCACCACCGCGTCCAACAGGTTCTGCACGCCTTTGTTCTTGAAGGACGATGCCGCAGATCACCGGGAAAATCTTCTGCGCGATGGTGGCCTTGCGCAGTGCCTTCCATCAGCTCGTCTTCCGAAATCGGCGTGCCCTCCACGAACTTCGCAAACAGGTGGTCGTCGGATTCCGCTACCGCTTCGATCAACTGCTCCCGGTAGGACTTCGCTTTTTCGACCAGGTCCTCCGGGATCTCGATCTCGTCGTACTCGGCGCCCAGCGTTTCGTCGCGCCACACACGCGCCTTCATCCTGCACCAGATCGATGACGCCCTTGAACTGGTCCTCGGCGCCGATCGGAATCTGAATCGCAACCGGCCGGCACTTCAGGCGGTCGACGATGGTGTCGATGGAGTGATAAAAATCCGCGCCCACGCGGTCCATTTTGTTGATGAAGCAGATGCGCGGAACGCCGTATTTGTCGGCCTGGCGCCACACCGTTTCCGACTGCGGCTGCACGCCCGCCACGGCATCGAACACCGCCACCGCGCCGTCCAGCACGCGCAGGCTGCGCTCCACTTCGGCGGTGAAATCCACGTGGCCCGGCGTATCGATGATGTTGATGGTGATGTCGCGCCATTCGCAGGCCGTGGCGGCGGAGGTGATGGTAATGCCGCGCTCCTGCTCCTGCTCCATCCAGTCCATGATGGCCGTGCCTTCATGCACTTCGCCGATCTTGTGCGTTCGGCCGGTGTAATAGAGGATGCGCTCCGTAGTGGTGGTTTTGCCGGCATCGATGTGGGCCATGATGCCGATGTTCCTCATTCTTTCGAGTGGTACGGTGCGTGCCATAAAAACCTGCTGCTATTCGATTACCACCGGTAATGCGCGAAAGCCTTGTTGGCCTCCGCCATGCGGTGCACATCATCCTTTTTCTTAATCGCTCCGCCGCGCATGTTGGCGGCATCGGTCAATTCCTTCGCCAGCTTCTCGGGCATGCCCTTTTCGGGCCGCGAGCGGGCGTTCTGCAAGATCCAGCGGATCGCCAGGCTGACGCGGCGGTTCTGCGGAACCTCCACCGGCACCTGGTAGTTGGCGCCGCCCACGCGCCGCGTCTTGACTTCCAGCAGCGGCTTGGCGTTCTCCACGGCTTTCTTGAAAAGCTTCAGCGGATCGTCGGCGGTCCGCTCCTTGATCTTGTCCATCGCGCCGTAGAAAATCCTCTGCGACGTGTTCTTCTTGCCGTCCCACATCATCGAGTTGATGAACTTCTCGGCCAGCGTCGAGTTGTACACCGGATCCGGCAGAATCTCGCGCGGTTCAGGTCTGCGTCTGCGTGGCATAAGCTTATTTCGCCGGTCCCTTGGGCCGCTTGGCTCCGTATTTCGATCGCGTCTGCTTGCGGTCGGCTCACGCCGGCTGCATCCAGAGTTCCGCGCACCACGTGATAGCGCACGCCCGGCAGATCCTTCACGCGGCCGCCGCGAATCAGCACGATGGAGTGTTCCTGCAGGTTGTGCCCGACGCCGGGAATATAGGTGGTGACTTCGATCCCGTTGGTCAACCGCACGCGCGCCACTTTGCGCAGCGCCGAGTTCGGCTTCTTGGGGGTAGTGGTGTACACGCGCGTACACACGCCGCGCTTCTGCGGGCAGGCCTGCAGCGCCGGACTGGCGGTCTTATAACGCGGCGGCTTCCGCCCGTTTCGCACGAGTTGGTTGAACGTCGGCACGAATCTCCTCTTAGAACGTTGTGTTGTTTCCTTAACGCACGACGGCAGGCTCAAAGCCCAGCCGCAAAATGAATCAACCTGCAAATCTGCGAGGGTACTTGCTGTGGACTAGCCCATATCCCAAACGGCTCTTCGATGCGCGTTCCTGCGCGCCCACCAACTCCGTTCAGAACCTCGGGGCCGACCCCCGGACGGACTCCTTATTAAAGGGAGGGGTTTCCGGGAGCAGAAGACACAACTCGCTAAACCTTATCAAGGATACAAGAGGCGGGCCGAGGTTGTCAATTGGCGTGGTAGTGGGGTAGTGGGTCCATTTGAGCATCGGAACAGAGCGCGGGCTATTGCCCCTTGCCCTTGCGCTTGCCTTTGCTCTTGGGTTTACTCAATCGCGCCTCAATCTCTTTGCGGTTGAGTCCCAGGGTCCTGCCAACGCTCAGAACGATGTCTTCCTTAAGGTCCCGCTTTTTGGGTATCACTACGGGGCGTTGCATTCCGGGCCGAGTCATGATGTAGTGATCGCCCTTCTCCCTGTCGTAGACGCACCCCTCCGACTCACATAGCCCGACGAGTTCTTGCCAGCTAACGGGCCGCACTGGGTTCTAATTGCTTGGCTGCGATGAAGGCTGGAATAACCACTTCGAAATCTTCGAAATCTTCGAAAGTAGTAGAGTCGCTTTTGATCGCAGCCGCTGGAGAGCGATGAGACCGGTCCACCTTTACGAGACTCGAGCCTTTAGGAATGCGCTCGCCTGGACGGGCTCGACGAAACCCGACTTCGGTTAGGGCTTCGTCTAAGACGCCTCGCTGAATGCAGGATTCAAACCACAGGCCGACCGCTTCCTTTAGCGATTCAAATGCTGCTTTTTTGGTTTCCGCTTGCGTCATGACATCAAGTGGCAGACACAATGCTAGCCAGCATCTGCCTTCTTTACGAAAAGCCGCTTCCAGATGGACGCTAAGATTTACAACTGAGGTTTTCATGCGATGCTCTAACAGACCGCCGTGGGACACAATTAAACAGACTCCTTTTACGGCCCGACTCAACGAGCCTCATGGCTCACCTGTTCAACGTCGCCCACTGGTGGTTGGATAGCATAGCATGGCAATGGCTTCTCCCTCACCAGTCCGCAACAACATGATAACACGACGGACCATCTTTTACAACCAGAGAGTGTTACGCAACTGCTTGTATTTACATGACTTATGAATAGTGCACTAATTAGAGGTGATACGGTTCGAGGTTACGTTTGAGCGCTATTTTCGCGGCAAGCCTTTTGCGCCAAGCGCATCTCTGAACGGGTTGTACGACCGTTTGTTACTCCTCCTCGCGCCGGGCCTTCTCGCGTTCAGCGTTGGTCTTCTTCCATCAACTTCACGATGTCCGACATCTTCCAGGGGCTGCTATCGACATCAGGCCATCGCCGGAGTCATGCGGATTGTCGAGTGTGTCTTGACAAAGTTGTAATACATGAAGTGGGGTAGTGGGTCCATTTGAGCATCGACTGGCGATGTGCCTAAGAATCGGATGGGAGTAACCGGATGATTGTTATAATTCGCTTGCAGTGAGGTTGTCTTCGCCATTCGTTCTCGCTTGGGTTGTGATCCTCACGCTCGCTCGGCTGCAAGGCCAAGAGATCAGTCTGAAGATGGAATCCAAGGATGTGCTACGCCAGCGACTAGAGGCTGGCAGCGTTCCGCTGAAGGCACGGCAATCGTTGGTGCGGGAGATGTTCGAACAAACCGGGTGTCAACTGGCCGAACAGCCGGTGACGAAGAAGTTTTCCAATGTCGTCTGCACGCTACCAGGGCAGATTCACTCAACCATCATCGTGGGCGCACACTATGATTTCGCCGATGAGGGCCGGGGGATTGTAGACGATTGGACTGGGGCCGCGCTGCTGCCCCTGCTCTACGAAGCTCTGAAGGAGCGGTCACGAAAGCACAGCTTTCAGTTCGTTGCCTTCGCCGCCGAAGAACGAGGATTGGTTGGTTCGAAGTTCTTCGTTCAACACATGACTGCAGAACAGCGAGGAAACACCAAGGCCCTCGTGAACCTGGAGTGTCCGGGACTGACGCCTCCCAAAGTCTGGGTGTCCCGTTCGGCGCCTGTCCTCGTCAATCGACTGAGCGATATTGCCAACTCGATCCAGGTGCCGCTCCAAGGCATCAATGTCGACAAAGTCGGCGACGACGACACGCACCCGTTTCTGAACAAGAAGATCCCTGTCATCTCGATTCATTCGGTAACATCCGAGACGCTGCCAATACTGCACAGCAGGCGCGACAATCTGAACGCTGTCCGTTTGGACGATTACTTTGACGCTTACCGCCTGGTTGCGTTTTATCTGGCATTTCTTGACGAGACGTTGAATTAGAGTTCCCGGTGTTTGCAAACGCGCGCTCGTAGCCGCCAGGCATATAATCACGGCGTGGGCAATCCGTTCGCGACCCAGATCCCGAGCCACGATCATCCGCATCTCCGCATCCACGCGGTGAACATTTATGTCCGGGATCAGGACCGCAGTCTGGCGTTCTACGTCGACCAGCTTGGATTCACCGTGGCGTTCGATGCGCGGCTGCAGTCCGGCGATCGCTGGGTGGCGGTGGCGCCGCCGGACGGAAGCGCGGTGCTCGCGCTAGTTGCGCCCAAGCCGGACTCGAGAGAGTTCGCGCTCATCGGACGCGCGACCCACATCGTGTTCGTCACCGAGAACGTCATAGCGAAGTACGACGAGTGGCGCAAGCGCGGCGTTCGCTTTCACCACACGCCACGGTTGAGGCGCGTTCAGTATGGACGGCAGGCGGCGTCCGGTTCAACCGATGCGCACGCCGAAGAGACGTCCGTGTGGGGCGGCGTGTTCACGCATTTTCGCGATCTGGACGGGAACTCGTTCGCACTGGTTGGCTTCGACGAGGTAACGCGAGAAGTGGAAGCGCAGCGGCGCGCAATGGCTGAGCGAATGGACGCCGAGCGGCGCGCGACACAGGAGCTCGAGATTGCGAAGCAAGTGCAAGCACGGCTGTTCCCCCAGGTCCTGCCCGCGCTGAACACGCTCGAATACGCCGGGATCTGCGTGCAGGCGCGGCAGGTGGGCGGCGATTACTACGACTATCTGAACCTCGGGCAGGAGCGCCTGGGCCTGGTGATCGGCGACATCGCGGGCAAGGGAATCGCGGCGGCGCTGTTGATGGCGAACCTGCAGGCCAATCTGCGCAGCCAGTGCGCGATTGCGGTCGACCAGCCGGAGAACTTCCTGCAATCGGTGAACCGGCTGTTCCGCGATAACACCGTGGACAGCGCGTACGCGACGTTGTTCTTCGCCGAGTACGACGACCGGCAGCGGCGCTTGCGCTACGCCAATTGCGGGCACCTGCCGGCGCTGTTGCTGCGCCGCGATGGCAGGCTGGAGCGGCTGGATTCAACCGCGACCGTGCTGGGGGTTTTCGAAAAGTGGGACTGCGCGATCGGCGAGCAGTGGCTGGACGACGGCGACACGCTGGCGCTGTACACCGACGGCATCACGGAGGCGTTCAACGATCGCGGCGAAGACTTTGGAGAACAGAGGTTGGCCGAAGCGTTGCGGCGGCATTGGAAGTTGACGCCTCGCGAAATGCTGGAGGCCATCGTCGCCGAAGTCCAAAAGTTCAGCGCCGCCGAGCAGCACGACGACGTTACCTTAGTGGTGGCCAAGTGCCGCAAAGACCCCGAGGAAAGTGGGAAGAATTATGGCCTCTGGGACGTCTAAGGGTTTTGGCATGGTTCTAGACGCCAACGACCGGGAAGTGATCACGGCCTGCCAGCGCGGCGATTACGACGCGTTCCGCGCGCTGTTCGAGGCTCACAAAGACCGTGTTTACTCAATCGCGCTGCGCTATTCAGGCGACCGGGCCGAGGCCATGGACATCGCGCAAGAGACGTTTCTCAAGCTGCTGGGGTCGATCCGCGATTTTCGCGCCGACGCGAGTTTCGAGTCCTGGCTCTACCGCATCGTGGTGAATCGCTGCCTGGATCACAAGCGGCGGAGCCGGCGGTGGCTGCCGTTCCTGGATGGATTTTTCGACGCGGTGAGCGCGCCGGCCGAGAGCGCGCTGAACAAAATGCTGCGCACCGAGCAGGAGCAGGGCGTTCAGCAAGTGGTGGGCAAGTTGCCGCCGGAACAGCGCATCGTGGTCGTGCTGCGCTACACCGAGGGGCTTTCTTACGACCAGATCGCGGAGATCGTGGGTTGCTCGTCCGGCACCGTGGCGTCGCGCTTGAATCGGGCGCACAAAGTTTTGGAACGGCGGTTGTCGCATTTGAAGGGCTTATACGGAGCACGAAATGGTTGAGACCGAGAAGACCTGGATGGAGGCGGCGCTCGAGCAGCGGCTGGCGCGCGTGGGTGCGCCCGAAGAATTGTGGGATCGGATCGTCACTCCCCGCGCCGAGCGGCCTCACAAGCAAGCCCTGCGCCTGAGTGCGTGCGCCACGGTTGCGGTCGCGTTACTTTTGCTCGCGTGGGGCACGGGACCGCAGAACGTCCAATTCGCATCCAGCGATCCGATCGCGGTTCGCGCCTGGGTGAAGGCGAATAGCGGCGTCGATGTTCCCCTGCACGCCGGACCTTTGGTTGGGGCCAATGTAGTTGGCGGACGCCCCGAGATCATCTATCGCGTTAGTCACCGGCAGCTAACGCTAGTGGCAACGAATCGGGGCAGCGACGGAGCTCTCATGTCGTGGTCCGCGAACGGTCAAACATATATGTTGGCGTGTACCGCGCCCGAGGATTTGAAGGCATGCGCGCTGTGTCATGTAGGCAGTTAGCGCCGTTGGGGGCTGTCGAATGTGAACTGGGCGATTTGCCCCAGTACTCCAATAACCAGGGTCCCAGCCGTCTGGAAATTATATTACCTTCATTTGCAACAAGTTGCGCGATTCAGCCGGAAAGATTTCCGCTTGGTCTGCCGATTGCTTTTGGTCTCACAGGCGCGGCTGGAGCAGCGCTATACTAGTAGTTTCAGGAGCACGAGATGAAGACATACGCGAAGTTCGGAGCCATGGTCGCCGTGATCCTCGGGGTTCTGGCCTGGCTGACGCTGGGCGGCATCAGCGAGAGCAAGACCTATTTCAAGACCATCACCGAGGTACAGCACATGGGCGATCGGGCTCAGACCGAGCGGCTGCGGGTGGACGGCTATGTCGTCCCCGGAACCATTGTGCGCAATGGCGCGGAAGTTTCCTTCATCATGCATCAAGATCCCGCTTTGCGCGCGGCCGACACCGTCCGGATGAAAGTCGTATACCGGGGCATCGATCCGCTTCCGGATACTTTCAAAGATGATGCGCAGGCCATGGCGGATGGAACACTGGGAGCGGACGGTGTTTTTCAAGCCAAGAAGATCCAGGCCAAGTGCGCATCGAAGTACGAAGCCAAGCCACAGATGAAGACGGACGCGAACCGCGCAGGCATGTAGCTCGCCTCGCCGTCCGTTCTTGAGGTTTACACTCGAATGGAAAATATCGGCGCGTTGTCGATTCTGCTGGCGTTTTGTCTCGCCGTTTATGCTGTCATCGGCTCGGTCGTCGGCAAAGTCAAGAAAAAACCCTTCCTGGTAGTAAGCGCGGAGCGCGCGGTGTACACGGTCTGGATTCTGCTGAGCATCGCATCCGGGCTGCTGATCTACTCGTTGATCAAAGGCGACTTCCGGATAGCGTATGTCGCCGCGCACACCGACCAGTCCATGCCCGCGATCTACAAGTTCACGGCGTGGTGGGGCGGACAGGAAGGCTCGCTGCTGCTGTGGGCCTGGCTGCTGTCCACCTATTCGGCCGTGGCCGTGTTCATGAACCGGCGGAAGTTCCGCGAGATGATGCCCTGGGTCACCGCCGTGCTGATGACCACCCTGACCTTCTTCCTGATCCTGATCGCGTTCGTGCTGAGCCCGTTCGGAATCCTGGAAGCGGGACGCGGCAACATCGTCGAGGGCATGGGGCGCGGGTTGAACCCGCTGCTGCAGTATTGGACCATGGTGATCCATCCGCCGATGTTGTACCTCGGCTACGTCGGCTTCACCGTGCCGTTCGCCTTCGCGATGGGATCGCTGATCACCAAACAACCGGGCGAGTCCTGGATTCACACCACGCGCCGCTGGACCATCGTGACGTGGCTGTTCCAGAGCACCGGAATTCTGCTCGGCCAGGGCTGGGCGTACGCGGTGCTGGGTTGGGGCGGATACTGGGCCTGGGATCCGGTGGAGAACGCGTCGCTGCTGCCGTGGATCACCGCCACGGCGTTTCTGCATTCGGTGATGATGCAGGAAAAGAAGGGCATGATGAAGGTGTGGAACATGGTCCTGATTTCCGGGACCTTCTTCCTGTGCATCTTCGGGACTTTCCTGACGCGCTCGGGCGTGGTTAGTTCAGTGCACGCGTTCGCGCAGTCGCCTATCGGAAAATATTTCGTTTATTTCCTGGCGATCGGAATCGCCGCGACGCTGTACTTGATTCTCGACCGGCTGAAATATCTGAAGTCGGAGGCGCGCCTCGAAAGCGTCATCTCGCGCGAGTCCAGCTTCATGTTCAACAACCTGATCCTGGTGGCGAGCTGCTTCGCGGTGCTGTGGGGTACGCTGTTCCCGGTGATCTCGGAAGCAGTGACGGGCGAAAAAATCAGCGTGGACGCGCCGTTTTTCAATCGCATCAACATTCCGATCGGGCTGGGCTTGATCTTGCTGACAGGCATCGGTCCGCTGATCGCCTGGCGCCGAAGTTCGGTAGAGAGCCTGAAGCGCGCGTTCTTCTGGCCGTCCATCGCGGCGCTGGTTCTGATGGTGGGCCTGGCGGCTTTCGGCGTGTGGGAACATCCCTACGCCCTGGTGTCGTTCGGGTTGTGCATGTTCGTGACGGCCACGATCTTCTCGGAATTTTGGAAAGGCTCCAAAGCCATCAGCGCGAAAAGCGGAGTGGGCCTGATTCCGTCGGCCATCGAACTGACGCATCGCAACACGCGGCGTTACGGCGGATACCTGGTGCACATGGGCATCGTATTCATGTTCATCGGCTACACCGGCGCGGCGTTCAACAAGGACGTGACCAAAGAAGTCGCGCCCGGCGGCAGCTTCCAGTTGGGACATTACAACCTGCGCGTCACCAATGTCGAGCAGGGCGAGAACGACAATTACACCTGGCAGAAACTGACGGTGGAAGCCAAGCGCGGCGGGGGCACGGTCGGAACGATGGAGCCGACGCGACGGTTCTACAAATCCAGCCAGCAGCCGACTTCCGAAGTCGCCATCCGGCGGCGGCTGAACGAAGATCTATACCTGAATTTCGCGGGCGTCTCGAACGACAACCAGCGCGCCGTGGTTCAGGCTTACGTGTTCCCGCTGGTGTCGTGGATCTGGATCGGCTACTGGGTGCTCGCGATCGGCACGCTGGTGTGCCTGGTTCCAAGCAAGGTAAGGTTGTCCTACGCGCGAACACAAGTACTTGGAGTTGCACAGAAGCATGCGAAAATTGAGAAATAGTTTAGTCGTTCTAGCCTTGGTCACCGGGCCCTTGTTGGCCCAATCGGCCGAACAGCTCGAGAGTCCGGCGGTGAATCGCATCGCCGAGAAGCTGCTGTGTCCGTGCGGCTGCAAGATGAACATGGCTTGCCGCATGGACCCGTATCCGTGCCAGACCTGCTGGGAGAACAAAAAGAAAATTCTCAAAATGCAGACGGCCGGATTGTCGGACCAGGCGATCTTCGACCAGTTCGCGCAGGACATGGGCAAGGACGTGCTGCTGGTTCGCCCGGGCTTCGTGGGTTCATTGTCGTTCTACGCGGCTGCGGCGTTCGGTCTCATTCTCGTTGTCATGGTGATCCGCAAGTACAGGCGACCGGCCGCTGCCGTCATGGACCAGCCGCTGGATGACGCGGTGCTGGACCGCTATCACGACCAAATCGAGAAGGAAGTGGAAAAGCTCGGTTGATGGTGTTGACGATTGCTGTTCTCCTGGTGGTAGGCGCGATCGTCTTCACCCTATTCGTTCGCAATCAGGATGTGCCCGAGCCCGCGCCGGCTTCGCCGACCGCGCACCTGGAAGAACGCAAGTCGCAAGTCTACGAAAATCTGCGCGACTTACAGTTCGAGTATCGGCTCGGCAAGCTTTCCGACGAAGATTATCAGAAGACCAAGGTGGATCTGCAGCGCGAGCTGGCGCGTGTGCTGGCCGAGATCGACACGTTGACGCCGGCCGAGCCCGTACACGCGGCGCACCCGTCGCCGCAGTCGCAGCCGGCCCAGGCCAAAGCAGCGGCTCAAGCCAAGGCCGTCGTGGCGGACACGGCCGTCAGTTCCAACGGAACCAAGTGCCCGCACTGCGGCCATGCATTCCCGCAACCGATGAAATTCTGCGGCGAATGCGGAAAGTCGATGGTATGAAGCTCGCGGGATTCCTGATCAGCCTGGCCCTGATTGGCTTGGCGATGTTGTCGCCTGCGACGGCCGCGGTCGTCGAGGGCATGGTGGTGAACGGCACAACGGGCGAACCGCAGGCCAACGCGATCGTCTCGCTGGTGCAGCCCGGCCAGGGCGGCATGCAGACCATCGCCAGCGTCAAGACTGATGCCGCGGGGAAATTCCATATCGACAAGGAAACCTCGCCGGGGGCGCCGATGCTGATCCAGGCGCTGTATCAGGGCGTTATCTATACCAAGCCAGTGCTGCCGGGAATGCCGCCGGGCGGCCTGCGCGTCGACGTTTTCGACGCCACCAACAAAAGTGGCGTCGCCAAAGTCAGCCAGCATTTCATCGTGCTGCAACCCGGACCCAGCGAGATGACCGTGAGCGAGGGCGTCCTGTTTCAGGGCGACCCGAAGATGACCTACAGCGATCCGGTCAACGGCACGTACCGGTTTTATCTTCCGCCCGAGGCCAACGGCGTAGTGCGCGTGACCATCAACGCTCCGGGCGGCATGCCGATCACGCGGCCGGCCGAGAAAACCAAGCAGGCGAACGTGTACAAGGTCGACTATCCGATCAAGCCGGGCGAAACTCGGTTCGACCTGAACTACGTGGTGCCCGCCGCGACTCCGCAGACGTTTGCGAGCAAGATTCTCCACCCAGAAGGCGCGTCCGACCTGGTGGCTCCGCAGGGCGTCACGCTCAAGGGCGACGACATCGAGCTGGCCGGCACCGAGCCGACCACGCAGGCCAGCATCTATCGCGTCAAGAACGCCAATTTCAAAGTGGAAGTGGAAGGCACGGGCGCGCTGACACCGCCCGAGGCAGCGGCTTCAGGCGATGACAGCGGAGCGCCGACGTTGAAAGAAGTGAAGCCGCGCATTTACGACCGCCTTTATTGGGTGCTCGGCATGGCGTTCGGAATTCTTGCTCTAGGTTCAGTGCTGCTGTACCGGACCGCGAAGTAGCCGCCCCCTCCGCCACCCTCTGGTACATTGGAACAAGCCGGAGGTTCCCATGCAAAAGCTTACCCTCGCTATCCTATTTGCCCCCGCTGCGTTGATTTTCGCGCAGGGCTTGCCGCCAGCCGAAACCGTCTTGAACCGGTTCCTCGAAGTGACCGGCGGTAGAGCCGCGCTCGAGAAGCGTCATAACCAGGTCCAGCACGGCACCATCGAGATCCCGGCCGCCGGCTTGAAAGGCAACCTGACCACCTGGGAAGCCGAGCCCAATCAGACCCGCGTGTCGGCCGAACTGCCGGGAATCGGCAAGATCGAATCCGGCACCACCGGCGACGTGGCGTGGGAAAACAACCCGCTGCAAGGGCCGCGAGTCAAGGATGGCGTGGAGAAGACCGATGCGCTGCGCGACGCGACGTTCAACGCTTCACTGTTCTGGAAGAAGCTCTATAGCAAAGCAGAAACCACGGGCTCCGAGACCGTGGAAGGCCACGATTGCTACAAGGTTGTCCTCACGCCCAGCCAAGGCAATCCGACCACGGAATACTTCGACAAAAAATCCGGGTTGCTGATCAAGACCGCCGTTACTCGCACCACTTCCATGGGGGAGATCGCCGCAGACACTTTCTACGACGACTACCGGAAAGACGGCGACATGCTCTCGCCGCACAAGATGACCCAGCACGCCGCCGGGCAAGAGCTGATCATGACGGTGGATAAGACGGAATTCAACGTCGATTTGCCGAAAGACACGTTTGATTTACCGCCTGAAATCCAGGCCCTGGTGAACAAATCCGGGCAGAACGCAACCAAGGCATCGCCTGCTGCTGCGACGGCGTCCAGCGATGGGGCCGGCGGAGGCAAGTTAACGATTTACATGGGCGGCCAGCCCGCGGCCTCTGAGACCTACACGCTCACGAAGGCGGACGGGAAAATAGAAATCAAAGGTTCGGGCCAGGCCAACCTCGGCATCATGAAAGTGGATATCGACCATTTCAACGTGGTGACCGACGACAAATATCAACTGCGCACGGCCGAAGCCAAAGCCAAAATGGGTCAGGTGCAGATCGACGCCAAGATTACGTTCGCCGACGGCAAGGCCGAAAACGAAGTCGACCTGGGACAGGGACCGCAGCACAAAGAAGACGCCGTGCATCCCGACGCGCTGGTGGTGAATTCCACGCTGCCGCTGTATCCCTGGACAATGCTCGGCATGCGCGCCGACTTGAAGAGCCACGACCCGCAGCAGTTCTTCGTATACGTGCTGAATCAGGGCGAGGTCCCGGCCAGCGTGGTTTTCAAGGGCCGCGAACCGGTAGAGTTCGCCGGCAAAACCGTGGAACTGAATCATCTCACCGCCAGCGGCAAGACGCCGCAAGGACAGGCCATCGGCCTGGACTTCTGGGTGGACGACGATCGCCGCATGATCAAGATCGCGGTTCCGTCCATGGGTGTCGAAGGCTATCAGGAAGGCTTCGAAAGAAAAGCGCCGCCGGCCGCTCCCAAGACGGGAGCTTCAAACGGCAAGACCAACGGGTGATGATGGCATGATTCCGCCGGAACGGTCTCCGGCTCCCGAGAGCGCCCGCGACGCGGTGTTCGAGGCCGCACTCGACTGCTATCTTTCCTCGATCCAGGACATCGCCGAAACCATCGCCGCTATTTATCCGGATCTGGGCGCAACGTCGCACGAGCAGTTGACGCGGCTGCGCGCGCGCCTGGCCTACGAGGCCAACGCCAAGACCTTGGAAGAAAGCCGCGACACGCTGCGCCAGGTGCTCCGCGAATTCACCGTGCGCGCCAGCCACTACAACCAGGCGCTGAACGAAGAGTTGAACCGCACGCTCGCGATGGTGTCTCAGGGCGAGGACGGACGGTCATCGCGCAACGTCCGCTACGTCGACAACCTGGTTGACTTCCTCGACCAGTTGGAGAAGGCATTGCAAGCGGGCGACGTTTCGAAAGTTGCCGGGCAGGCCGCTGCGCTGCGCCGCTTTGCCGAATCCATTGAGATCGACACGCGCGACGCCTACCTCGCCCTGCTGCAGCAGATGCGCGAATTCCAGCGCCGGCTGCGCGAGGCCGAGTTGCTGGCTGCCCGCGACACGCTGACGGGCATCGCGAATCGCCGCGAGTTCAATCGCCAGCTCGCCGCACGCACCGAGGCCCAACGCGAATTCTGTGTGTTGTTGTACGATCTGGACTCCCTGAAGTCGCACAACGACCAGTACGGACACTTGTGTGGCGACGAAATCCTGAAACAGTTGGGTGCCCGCCTGAGCAGCCAGGTCCGCGCGCGCGACTTTGTGTGCCGCTGGGGCGGCGACGAGTTCGCCGTGATCCTGGATACGGGGCTGGATCCCGGCCGCGCGCGATCGGTCCAGATTGCGCAGTCGCTCAATCGGCCTTACCATGTCACGGTGGAGGGCCGCGAGATGCTCATCGAGATCCATGTTTCGGTGGGGATCGCCGAGTATGTTGCGGGCGAAACGCCCGAGCAGCTTTTTCATCGGGTCGATGAATCCATGTACCGTCAGAAGGGGGCGCAATCACTTGGGTGAGACGTGCACACTCTGACCAACGCCGGCGTGCTGGTCACTGGAGCCGGCCGCGGTATCGGAAAGCGGCTGGCCATCGGCTTCGCGGGCGCGGGCAACCGCGTCGGCTTGCTGGCGCGCAGCAAGGCGGAACTGGACTTGGCGCATCTCGAGATCGAGCACGCGGGCGGCAACGCGCTGCGGATTCGCGCCGACGTCACCGACTACGAGCAGGTGAGCGCCGCAGTGGACCGCATGCGAGTGCATTACGGTGAAGTGCAGGTGCTGGTGTGCGCGGCGGCGGTGCAAGGACCCATCGGCCCGTTCGTCGAGCAGTCCGCCAAAGCCTGGGTCGAGACCATCCACACCAACCTGCTGGGCGTGATGCACGCTTGCCGGGCGGTGTTGCCGCACATGATCGAGCGGCGCGCCGGGAAGATTATCGTGCTGAGCGGACCGGGCGCCACCGCTGCGCGCCCGAATTTTTCCGCATACGCTGCATCGAAGACCGCCGTCGTTCGCCTGGTCGAGACCATCGCCGAAGAAGTTCGCGATCACAACGTCCAGATCAACTGCATGGGCCCCAGCCCGACGTACACGCACATGACGGATCAGATTCTCCACGCCGGCGAGGAGAAAGCCGGCTGGAAAGAAAACGAAGAAGCGCTGGAGGTGCGCCGCACCGGCGGCATCGCGCCGGAAAAACAAATTCAGCTCGCGTTGTTTCTGGCCTCGGAACAATCCAATCACATCAGCGGGAAGCTGATCCAGGTCACCGACGATTGGAAGAAGCTCCGCAACGAGAGCTTGCATCCGGAGATTTACACGCTCCGCCGCGTGCAGAAGGTTTAGAACATGCCGCGTCGAATCCTCGCTTTGCTCGTGGCGCTGACGCTTGCTGCAGCCGCCGTTCGCGCAATCCCCGAAGAAAAAGCTGCTGGCCATCGGCGAAGTGAAAGGCTTCCAGCACGATTCGGTTTCGCACGCGCTGGCGACCATCGAGCGGATCGGCCAGGAGTCCGGCCTGTTCGATACCTACATCCGCACCGATTCGCAGCTCATCACGAAAAAGAAATTGGAAAACAACGCGAAGAATCTGGATTTCTTCGACGCCGTTCTCTTCTACACCACCGGCGAGCTCGACATGGACGCGCAGCAAAAGGCCGACCTGCTGTCCTTCGTGCGCGACGACGGCAAGGGATTCATCGGCGTGCACTCGGCCACCGACACGTTCTACAAGTGGCCCGAGTACGGCGAGATGATCGGCGGCTATTTCAATGACCATCCCTGGAACGTTTTCGACGCGCCTGTGATGGTCGAAGACCCCACTTTTCCCGGAATGACCGCCGTCCCGCGCGAGTTCGTGTTCCGCGACGAAATCTACCAGATCCGCAATTTCTCACGCGCCCGAACCCACGTGATCGCGCGCCTGGACGCATCGAAGCTCGACCTGACAACCCGCAGAGTGTCGGCCGAGCATCGCGCCGACAAGGATTTTCCGATCATTTGGGCGAACACGTATGGCAAAGGCCGCGTGTACTACAACACGCTCGGCCATCGCGACCAGACTTGGGATCGCAAGGACGTGCAGACGATGTACCTGGAAGCGATCCGCTGGGCCATGGGGCTGGTATCGGCTGACGTCGCGCCGCGCGCGATGCCTACGCGCTAGCCCCTTCGCGTTTCAACTGACCACACGCCGCGAAAATGTCACGACCGCGAGGCTTGCGAACAAAGCAAGGCATCGATCGCCGCACGATGGACTGAAACGATTGCACCCGCTCCGGCTCCGGCGTCTCGAACGCGATGCCCGGCCCCGGATTCAACGCGATCAGGTTCACTTTGGCATTGAGATGCGCCAGCAGCTTCACTACGCGACGCGCATCCGCGTCCGTATCGTTGACGCCCTTCAGCAGCACGTACTCGAAGGTCAGCTTTTCCCACGGCCGCAGCGGGTAGGCTTTCGCCACTGCCAGCAGATCCGCGAAGCGAATACTTGCGCGTGATCGGCATCAACTCGCGCCGCTGTTCTTCGGTAGATGCATTCAGCGAGATCGCCAGCTTCGGCCGCACCGGTTCGCGCCCCAGCTCTTCGATCTTCGGCACGATGCCCGCGGTCGACAACGTGATGCGCCGCTGCGACAGCCCCATGCCGTCCGGGTCCACCAGCAGGCGCGTCGCCTTGATCACGTTCGCGAGATTCAACATCGGCTCGCCCATGCCCATCATGACGATGTTGAGCTGGCCGGCGGCGCTTGCCAGCCGATGCGTCTCCATCACGAACAGCACTTGGCCGACAATCTCGCCCGGCGTCAGGTTGCGCTCGAGGCCGAGCAGCGCCGTCAGACAAAACTGGCAGTTCACCGGACAACCCACCTGACTCGAAATGCAGATCGTGTCGCGCCGCTCTTCGGGCATCAGCACCGTCTCGACGGTACGCTGATCGTCGAGCCGCAGCAAGTATCGCCGCGTCCCGTCCGTCGAAGTGTACTCGGCAGCCAGTTCCGGCAGGCCCACCGCGAGCCTCGAAGCCAATTCTTTTCTTAACTTTACTGGCAGGGTGCTGATTTGCACCAGGTCCGCGATGCCCCGCCGATACACGGCATCATAGATCTGGCGAGCGCGATAGGCCGGATGGCCGTCGCCCAGCGCCTTCTGTAGGTCCGGAAGTTCAAGTCCTACAATAGCTTGCGGCACATTCCCAGTATATCACCGGACCCCGCGCGAACCGCGATAAGATG
Organism: Terriglobia bacterium; assembly: GCA_963792065.1. Taxonomy (GTDB): domain Bacteria; phylum Acidobacteriota; class Terriglobia; order Bryobacterales; family Bryobacteraceae; genus Palsa-89. The sequence continues at coordinate 726,096 of CAWBUU010000001.1, read as the reverse complement.
GAAGTAGTGACCCTCTCCGAGACTGCCCAACAACTCCGCGACATCGAGACCACGACGCTCGCAAACGGCGTCCGCGTGATCACCGAACGGATGGACCATGTGCGGTCGGTATCGTTGGGCGTCTGGATTCGAACCGGGTCGCGCCGCGAATCGGCGGAGCAGGGCGGCCTCTCGCACTTCATCGAGCACATGCTGTTCAAGGGCACGCGCAACCGCTCGGCCGAGGACATTGCGCGCTCGGTGGACTCCATCGGCGGCGGCCTGGACGCGTTCACTTCCAAAGAAATGGTGAGCTACAACACCAAGGTGCTGGACGAGCATTTGCCACTGGCGTTCGACGTGCTCGCCGACCTGGTGCTGAATCCGCTGTTCCGCGAAGAGGACATCGAGAAAGAAAAAGGCGTCATTCTCGAAGAGCTGAAGATGGAGGTGGACAATCCGGAATACCTGCTGCATGAGACTTTTACCAGCAACTTCTGGAAAGACCACCCGCTCGGCAAACCGATTCTAGGCACTAAGGCCACGGTACAAGCTTTCCAGCGGGAGATGATTCACGACTACTACACTCGTTATTACTCGCCCGCGAACATCCTGATCACAGCGGCCGGCAACCTGAAGCATGAGAGCCTGGTTCGATTGGTTCGCGATCGTTTTGAGGGTTTGCGCATCAATGGCCGGATCGCACCCGACGCGCCGCCGGTTCCGCATGCGCGGTTGGTTTTCAAAAACAAAGCGTCGCTCGAACAGACGCATCTGTATCTGGGAGTGCCGGCGTATCCGTTTCCGCACGAGTTGCGCTTCGCCTGCTATGCTCTGAACGCCGTGCTGGGTGGAGGCATGAGCTCGCGCCTGTTTCAGAATATTCGCGAAAAGCAGGGCCTGGCGTACGCGGTGTACTCCGAGCTGAGCATGTACCGCGACGCCGGTTGTATGGCGATTTATGCAGGCAGCGCGCTGGAGTCGGCCGGCAAAGTGATCGAATCCATCATGAAGGAGCTGCGAGCGCTGAAAGAATCGCCGGTGACCGACGAGGAGTTGCGGCGCGCCAAGGATCATTTGAAAGGCTCGTTCATGCTCGGCCTGGAATCCACCTTCAGCCGAATGAGCAACCTGGCGCGGCAGGAGCTGTACTTCGACCGCTTCTTCACGCTGGATGAGATGCTGAGGAGCATCGAGGAGATCACCGCCGATCAGTTGCAGCGCATTGCGCAGGAGTTTTTCGATCCCGAGCGCATCACGCTTGCGATGCTCGGTAACCTCGGCGACTTCCGCATTCACCGCGAGGATCTGACCTGCTGAGCGTGACGCGGTTCCGTTCCCTCGCCGTTGTTGCCCTTACCCTTGTATCGACCGCCGCCTTCGGCCTGGATCTCGACAAGCTCAAGCCCGAGGGTTACGTCAGCGACTTCGCTCATGTGCTAGACAGCTCGTCGCGCGCGCGCATTGAGGACTACTGCGGGCGCGTCGAGCAGGCTACCGGCGTCCAGATGGCCATCGTGACGCTCGATTCGCTGGAAGGCGACCCAATCGAGGACGTCGCCAATTCGCTGTTCCGCAAGTGGGGCATCGGCAAGAAGGGCAAGAATGAGGGCATCCTACTTCTGTTGGCCGTCAAGGACCGGCGCAACAAAATCGAGGTCGGCTATGGCCTGGAGCCGATTCTTCCCGATGGATTCGACGGCAGCGTTCTGCGCCAGATTCGTCCTCTGCTGCAACAGGGCGCCTACGGAGACGCGTTACTCGCCGCAGCCGACGTAATGGGTTCGCGCATCGCCGCCGCCAAGGGCGTCACGCTGGACGTCAGCCTGCGCCCGGAGCGTTCCGAGCGCCGCGAGGCACCGCGGATTCCATGGGCGCTAATCGCGATTGGCGTGATCTTCTTGCTGATGCTGCTGAGCCGGGGTGGTGGACGCGGCCGCGGCGGCGGGGGCGGCACCGGTTTCTTGATGGGCATGCTTCTCGGTAACCTATTAGGGCGCGGCGGCCGCGGTGGATGGGGTGGCGGAGGATTCGGAGGCTATGACTCCGGCCCCGGCGGTGGCGGAGGTTTCGGCGGCTTCGGCGGTGGCGATTCGGGAGGCGGCGGGGCCTCGGGGAGTTGGTAGGAACATGATGGTGCAGAAACTCCAGGAATTGGTCGACCGGCTGCACAAGGCGCACCAGGATCGCCTTGTCTCCGTGATTCTCTATGGCTCCGCCGTCACCGGCGATCATCACCAGAAATTCTCCGATCTGAACGTGCTGTGCGTTCTCAAGGACGTTTCGCCAGCCGCGCTGGGCGCTTCCGAGCCGGTCCTGAACTGGTGGCGCGAACAGGGCAATCCTTCACCGCTGTTGCTGACCGAAGAAGAAGTGCGAAGCTCGACCGACTGTTTTCCCATCGAATTCCACGACATCGCCGAACGCCGGCGCGTTCTGTTCGGCCCGGACGTCATCGAGGGCCTGGAAATCGACGACAAGTTTTATCGATCCCAGATCGAGCAGGAACTACGTGCGAAGTTTCTGCGTCTTCGTCAAAAGGCGGGCAGCGTGCTTGGCGACAAGAAGGCGCTGCTGCAGTTAATGATCGATTCGGTGCCGAACTTCCTAGTGCTATCGCGGCATGCGCTGCTGTACGCCGGGATTCCTACCGGATCGCCAAAGCGCGAGATCGCACGCAACCTGGCCCAGGCTGGCATCGACCCGGCGCCGTTCGACACCTTGCTCGATCTGCGCGAGGAAACGAAGCGTGTGGCCGACGTGGATCCCGGTCCGCTATTGGAAGGCTATTTGAAACAGATTCAAGCCGTGGTCAGTTACGTGGACCGCCTGGAGAAATGAGGTACAGATGAAAATAGCGTTGATTGTAATCGGCGTCCTGCTGCTGGGTGCGCTGGGGGTCTTCGGCTGGGCCATGGGAGCGCAAGAACACGCTGGTCACCGAGCGCGAATCGGTGACCGCCGCGTGGTCGCAAGTGGACGTCGCGCTGCAGCGGCGAGCCGACCTGATACCGAACCTGGTGGAGACCGTCAAGGGCATCGCCAAGCAGGAGCAGGTCGTGATCAAGGAAGTCACCGATGCGCGCGCGGCATTGGGCGGCGCTCGAACGCCACAGGAGAAGATCCAGGCCAACTCGCAGTTGGACGGCGCTCTGAGCCGGCTGCTGGTGGTGGTGGAAAACTATCCGCAACTGAAGTCCAACGAAAACTTCCTGCGCCTGCAGGACGAGTTGGCCGGTACCGAGAACCGCATCGCAGTGGAACGGCGCAAGTATAACGAGACGGTCCAGCGCTACAACACCGACATCGCGCTGTTCCCCAACAACATCGCGGCCTCGATGTTCGGGTTCCAGCGCAACGACGCTTACTTCACCACCGAGCCCGGCGCTCGCACCGCGCCCAAGGTCGCATTCTGACCCCTGGCACCTGAAACCTGACACCTGTATTCTAAATCCATGCCTCTGCGGATCGTCATCGATACGCGACGTGTATCGGACTTCGGCATTGGCACGTATATCCGCAACCTGGTTCGCGCGTCTCGCGAAGCTGGACCAGCACAATCAGTACACTCTGATCGCATCCACTCCGGAGGTCCCGGAATTTGCCGGCCTCCCGTCCAACTTCGAAACCGCGCTGTACGCCGGCCGCAGCCGGACTGGCCGCGCGCAGGTGGGCTATGGCGTTTTTCTGCACCGGCTCAACGCCGACCTGTACCACATGCCGCTCAACGCGATTCCAATGTGGATGCCCCAACCTTACTTGGTGACGATTCACGACATGAGCTCGCTTCTGTTCGCCAATCAAGCCGGCTACCAAAGCGATCTCCGCCGGTTCTTCCTGCGGCGCGGCCTGCTGCGCGCCGACCGCGTGATGGCGGTATCGAGCGCCACGCGCCGCGACGTCGAGTCCGTCCTGGGAGTGCCGGCCAACCGCATCCGGGTGGTTTACAATGCACCCGATCCGATATTTTGCGCGCCAAACGGTTCGCCCATGGCGTCGGTGGGCGGCCGGGAATTCGCGTATCCGCCCGAGATCCAGCGCATCCTGGACCGCTACCGCATCCACTACCCGTTCCTGCTGTACGCCGGCCGTACGAATCCGCAGAAGAACATCCCGCGGCTGGTGGAGGCCTTCGCCGTGCTGCGCGGCGAGATTCAGGACCATCCTGTGTACAAGGATCTGCGCCTGATCATCATCGGCGACGAGATCGCGCGGCACCCCGCACTACGGCACGCCGTGATTCAGAGCCGCGTGGAAGCCGCCGTGCGGTTCCTGGGCTTCGTGCCCATCGAGACGCTGCGGGCGTTCTATCAACTCGCGTCGGCCTTCGTGTTCCCTTCCCTGTATGAAGGGTTCGGATTGCCGCCGCTCGAAGCGATGGCGTGCGGCACACCGGTGGTGTGTTCCAACGTCAGCTCGCTGCCGGAGGTGGTGGGCGACGCCGCTGTGGTGGTGAATCCGGAGAACGTCTTCGATATCGCGCGCGGCATCAAGGAAGTGTTGCTGGATGCGGAACTGCGGCGGCCGGCTGATCGCGCGCGGCTTCGAGCATGTGCGCAAATTTAGCTGGGAGCGAACCGCCGGCGAGGTGCTGCAGGCTTATGAAGAGATCGCGTCGAACAAGAAGCGCCCGCGTTGATGCATCGGCAGATCGCGATCCCGTTCCCGTCCCAGCCATCGCACGCGTCCCTTGATGTACTCGGATAACTCGGCCGCGGAAACGCGAAGCTGCTCCCACTGGCGCGGCGAATCCAGGCTGACGTCGGTGACCAGATAGTAGCAGCCCGCTCCGGGACGGATGTACCGCAGCAAGGCTTCGTCGCGGCGGCTGACCACGTACAGGCCTTGTGGAGAAATCTCGCGGCGTTTCTCGCTCGGTGGTGTCCACCAGCGCGATGTCGCATCCGGCCAGCGTGACGTGCATGTACGGATCCGATACCAGGCGCGCCATCACCAGGCCCGCCGGCGCCACCGGAGCAGGAAACGGAAGGGGGAAGCTTCTCCGCCAGTTCACCGCGGCCGACCATGGCATGAGCGGTCCCACCGGCGAATCGAGAAACGCGACTTCCGCCACGCGCTCGGGTGCGCTGCGCCTTCTCAAGCTGGCCTCCAGGTCCTCGACGGACGCCAGGTCCAGAAGCGACATGTGAAAGTACTGCAGGATCGAATCGAAGATTTCAGGTGAGAGACTTCTCACCCCTTTCAGCACATTATGTACATGGGGCTGAGAAACGCCGATCCGGCGGGCGAGACCTCGTTCGGTAAGCTCGCCGTTGCGTATGCGATCCCGGACGTGAGCAAGCAACTTCACCTGCGCGTCCTGGAAGGTCAAATCGACGTCTCCTGTATTTCAGTCTGAAATAGGCTCCCGCGGCAGTAAGAAAACCGGCACGCCGCGGAGCCACACGCTGTAGTAGTGCTGGCGCCGGAAGAACGTATATAAGCAAAAGATTACGTTGACTTTGTTCGACTCCCTCCTTAGGACCAGGATGTATTCCTACTTAGAAGCTTCGGTTTTTTGCGTTGACGGTTTCGCTCAGCGCCCAGAGACTGAAAGCACATCTCTAAACGGCTCGGTTGCCTTTCCGAGTCTTTCCAAAAGGAAGAGGACGAAATGGAGTGGACACGATCGGAAACTCTGGCGCTAGCCGCGCCACGATGTAACACCTGTGTTGGCTTGGGCCTTAGGATCGGGCGCAACAAGTCGACACACCCCTGCAATTGCGTGCTGCGAGCGATCTTTCGCGCCTGCCTGGATCGCTTTCGTGAATGCACTTCACGCGAAAAGTACATGAGCCGCGTGACGCTCGACCCCCTGCCCGGCAAGGACCGGAGAGGTTCCTGGGGCCGCAAGGACGAAGAGTTCTCCGCAGACTTTTGCCTGGTGAGCAAACGAACCCTGACCGAGCTCGAGCATCGCATCTTCCGGTATCATTTCCTGCTGGGCGCGGACTGGAAGCTGTGCTGCCGCAAGCTCATGATGGATCGCGGCAATTTCTTTCACGCAGTCTATCGCATCGAGCAGAAATTGGGGCGCGTGTTCCGCGAATTGGAACCGTATGCGCTCTTCCCCCTGGACGACTACTTTCACGGGCCCGTCAAAGGCGTGACCAGCAGCTTGACGCCCCGCGTGATCCCCATCCGGCCTCCTTTGCGAAAAGGTGTTTGCCTTCCCGACCTGCGGACAGCATAGTCCCAGAATCCCCGGGCCGCCGCCGCGCGGTTCGAGGTTGGCGGGGTGGGAGCGCGCCCCAGCGCGGCTGCGTTATTGTCCGCGCCGGGATCGACGACCGTGCTTCCGCTCCGCGCTCGGTTCATTCGAACTGCTGCTTGAATCCAGCGAACTGGCGCTTGAGATCCTCGACTTCCAAGCTCAGCCGGGCGACCTCGGCTTCCAAGACGCCGATGCGATCGCCGCGCGCCGCCTGAATCGGAGCCGCGCTTTCCGTCTCCGCAATCTCGGGCGGCCCAGACAGCAAGTGGGCATAGCGCGCCTCCTTCTCCCCAGGCCGGCGCTCCAGCCTGGCGATCAGTTCCGGGTGCCGTTCGATCACTCCCTCCACTTCGGCCAGATCGTCGAAGCGATGCATGCGCTCCGCGCGATTCTTCAACTCGCCCAGGGTTTGCGGCCCTCGCAGCATCAGTTCGCACAGAATGGCCAACTCCCGCCGGCCCAGATTCAGCTTCTCGGAGATCCGATGTCCGTACTTCGGAACGCGGCTCCCCACTCCGGTGACGCTGAGCAGCAGCCCTTTGTCGCGCAGCGTGTGCAGCGCCTGCTCGACCGTCGTTTCGTCGAACTGCACCACCGGGTCGCGATTGGATTTTTGATTGCAAGCGTTCACTAGCGCGTTGAGCGATAGCGGATAGTATTCCGGAGTCGTAATTTCCTTCTCCAGCAGCGCTCCCAAAACCCGTACCTCAATCGGATGCAGCACCAGATCCATGGCTACAAGTCTGCCACGAGTCCGTTGCGCGCCGGGGACGAGGGCGGAGGTACGCGGATTAGGCTAAAGTACTTACGGTACTTTCCCGATCCTGGTCCCTCAGGTCAACAAAAATACCTGTGAAACGCATCCTCTTTCCAGATTGGCGTGTTTAGGTGGTTAGCATACAATGAATACACGACATTGGGGATCGACTGAGGAGCCTCTCTGATCATGCCGGGAAAACGATCGATTGCGATCATTGTAAGTGGAGCCGCGTTGGCTCTGATGGGCGTGTGGGCCGCCCGCCTGTTGGCCGCCGATGATGCCGCCCTCACGCTCGAGCACGCTGATTGCCCCTTCTTCGGCCCTCAGCATGACACCATCGTACGCGCTTCGCTGCGAGGATTCCGCTCAGGCCGGATGGTACGGATCGCAGGGAACGGGGCCGCTCGTCCGCGCGATTTTGCCGCCAGCTCGCTCACCGAGAAGGTTGCCTCGTCCGTCTCTGCTCCGGTAGCGCACGAAGCTGCGGTTGTTGATCCCGATACCGCCGGCACCATCGATCATTACCTGTTCAAAGCCATGGCCGACGCCGAAGTAACGCCGGCGCCGCTCACCACCGATGCCGAGTTCGCGCGTCGCGTCGCGCTGGACCTGACCGGCCGCATTCCCAATGCCGCCACTTTGACCTCGTTCCTCGCCGACACGGCGCCCGACAAGCGCGCCAAGTACATCGAGAGCCTGCTTGCCAGCCCCGAATGGGTGGACAAGTGGACCATGTACTTCGGCGATTTCCTCCAGAACAACTCGCGCAACACGCAGATCGTTCGTTTCGCCGACGGTGTGGTCGCGTTCAACAAGTACATCCGCGACTCGCTCGCTTCGAATAAACCCTACGATCAGATGGCGCGCGAGTTGATCGCCACGCAGGGAACCGACAGCTACACGCAAGGCGAAGTGAACTGGCTGGTCGGCGGCGTGGTGACCGGCGGCCCCGTCCAGGACATCTGGGATCAGCAGACCGCCAATATCTCGGAATCGTTTCTCGGCATCGCGAACATGAACTGCCTGCTTTGCCACAACGGGCACGGGCACCTGGATTCGTTGAGCTTGTGGGGATCACACACTACGCGCATGGAAGCGTGGTGGATGTCGTCGTTCCTGTCGCGCACCATCCCGCGCCGGACCACGGTTTCCCAAAACGTGTACTACTGGGGCCTGTCTGAAAATGCGCGGGCAGCCAACTACCCGCTGAACACGACCACCGGCAATCGGCCGGCGCGCCAGCCAGTCGGTGCGATCAAGAACGTTGACCCGCAATACCTGTTCGGCGATCAGCCGGCGCCGGGGCCAGGCGAGAACTACCGCGACGCCCTCGCGAAGTACGTCACTTCGGATTTTCAGTTCGCGCGCGCGGCGGTGAATTACATGTGGGCGCAGTTCTTCGGCGTCGGAATCGTCGATCCGCCGAATGCCTTCGATCCCGATCGCCTGGATCCGGACAACCCGCCCACCGATCCGTGGCCTGCCGATCCCACGCAGCCCTGGCCTCTGCAGCCCTCCAACGCGCGGCTGCTGAACGCGCTGGCGCAGGATTTCATCGACAGCCACTACGATCTGAAGCAACTCATGCGCGAGATCGTCAACTCGCAGGCCTATCAGCTTTCCTCGCGCTACGACGGGACCTGGGATCCGTCCTGGACGCCGCTGTTCGCGCGCAAGCTGGTCCGCCGGCTGTGGTCCGAGGAAGTCCACGACGCCATCACGCAATCGAGCGGCCTGATTCCCACGTACAATATGGGCGCTGTGTACGGAACCGTCAATTGGGCCATGCAGCTTCCCGAGCCGTTCAACACGCCTGACGGGCGAACCGGGCGCGTCACCGGTTTCCTGGACGCGTTTCTGCGCGGCAACCGCGACGACCAAAAGCGCAGCGCCGACGGCTCCATCACGCAGGGCCTGTACTTGATGAATGACGCGTTTCGTGGACGACCGCGTTTCCATGGCCAAGGCGCCCAAAACCGGCCTGCTGGCTTCGGTTGCCGCGATGCCCAACGATCAAGCCGTCACGACGCTGTTCTTCAACGTCCTCTCGCGCTATCCCACCGATGACGAGATGGCCGCCGCCTTGAAAAACTTGACCGGAACCGGCGCGGCGCGAAACACACAGCTTGAGAATCTGCTCTGGTCGCTCTACAACAAAGTGGATTTCGTCTTCAACTATTAGGCCCGGAGGAGACCATGAGCACACCCAAGTTCGATCGAATGGACAAAGACTTTACTCCTTCGCGCAAAGCTCTGTTTAATCGCCCGCATTGGACGCGGCGCCAGTTCTTCCAGATCGCCGGCACCACTTTGACCGGCTCGTACCTGGTGGAGCGCTATGCGCGCGCCGCGGAGGTTGTGCCGTCCGGCGTCACCACGCAGAACACCGCCAGGAACGTGATCTTCATTCTGCTGGCCGGGGCGCCCAGCCACGTCGACACATTCGATCTGAAAGTGGTCAACGGCGTCACGCCCGACAGCTTCGCGCCGGCCACCATCAACGGCGTCGCGTTTCCCACCGGCCTGCTACCGGGCCTGGCGCAGCATCTCGAGAACAAGAATTTCAGCGTGGTGCGTTCCATGCGGTCGCACGCGCTGGTGCATTCGCTCGCACAAACCTGGACGCAGATCGGACGCAATCCCGCCGCCGCGCTGGGCAACATCGCACCGAACATCGGCAGCATCGTGGCCATCGAGAAGGAAACAGAACGCAAGCCCGGCCAGGTGTTCCCGACATTCCTGGCGCTGAATTCGCCGTCCGGCGTTGGGCAGGGCTACCTGAGCGCCCAGTTCGCGCCCTTTCGCGTGATCCCCTCAACTAACGGACTGCCGGACACCGCCCTGCCGGGCGATCCCAACGGTACAAAGTTCGACACTCGCTGGAGCCTGCTGCACCAGCTCGACGATCCGTTGCGCGTGAACTCGCCTTACGGCACGCCGCTCGACGACTACAACAACTTCTACACGTCGGCCAAGCAACTGATGTACAACCCGGTAGTGAACCAGGCTTTCAAATTCACGGCAGCGGACCGCGCGCCTTACGGGAGCACCGGACTCGGCGACGCCTGCCTGATCGCCAAGCAAGTGCTCGCGGCCGATCAGGGAACGCGCTTCGTCCAGATCACCACCGGCGGCTGGGACATGCATCAGAATATCTACGCCGCGAATCAGCTTCCGGGCCTCGGCAAACAGCTCGATACAGCCGTCGCGCAATTGCTGAGCGACCTGCAGGGCGCCGGGTTGTTCGATCAAACGCTGGTCGTGATGGCCGGCGAGTTCGGCCGCACCGTCGGCGCGTTGACTCCCGCGGCAGGACGCGATCACTATCCGCAGCAGTTCGCCTTCTTCGCCGGCGGCGGCATCACCGGCGGCCAAATCATCGGACAGACCAACGCCACGGGAAGCGACACCGCCGAGTTCGGCTGGTCGCACAATCGCTACGTGTATCCGGAAGACATCGAGGCCACCATCTACTCGGCGCTTGGAATCGACTGGACCACCGTTCGCCACGACGATCCACTGAATCGCGGTTTCGCCTACGTCCCGGATACCGACCCGGTGGAGTACGCGCCGATCAACGAACTCTGGCAGTCGTAGGAAATTTCAGTTCTCTGACGCCACTGCCTTTTCGACGCGATCGATCACCAGCATCTTCACCGTGATCTTGCCGGCTTCAAACTTCAATCCGAGCTGATCCTCTATGGCCCGAAACGCCGCGAACTGCAACGCGTCGCGCGGATCGATGGGCGGCAGGATGCCGTTGGGCTGCGCTGTCTCCACTTTCCAATCTGCTTTCACGTCGTAGAACCCCTTCAGTCCGGTGTGGTCCACGGCAATCAGCCCCATCTTACCGGCAACAAATCGAGCGAAGTCTTCCATCTTTATGCCTTGCCCGCTCAGTCCTGACCCTCCCATGCGGAATGTGTCCATGTGATCTTCCGCGCCGGCTGCGGCCTTCAGCTTAGCCCCGCCCTTCGCGACCACTAACGAGTAGCCAGAAGTCTCCTTTGTCGAGTTGTGCAGTCCGAGCCTGAACCGCTCGGCCAGAAGCTTCTGCAGCATTGGCTGCAGGCGCGCTTCCGTCAAATTCCCACCGCCTGGCGCCTTCGCCTGGACGTCCCACCGATCCGTGCGAATCCAATCCGGGCCGCCCGAGACATTCCAGCCCATCACTCCGTATGCCCGCTGGATCAGGAGCACCAGCGTATAGCCCCTCGCGGCAAATCGATTGCCCGGTCCGACATCGATCGAGACGATATGATCGTCGGCCACGTTCTGCCGGACCGACGCCACCTCGAACTGGGTGGCTGGGGATACTTGTGCAGCCGCGGGGACTGCGGCGGCCAGCGCCGTTACCGTCCAACAGATCCGACTCATCATATGGCTCCCTTGTCTCACAGTTGGCAGCGAGACGTGAATCGCCTCCTGACTGTTAACACACCATACGGACGCGATTTTTCGTCGCCCGCTCGCGTCGTGTAAACTACAGGCCTGATGGAAGGCATCGCGATGCCAGCCAACGGCGCACCCAATGTAAAGGTGCTGGTCATTGGCCTGGATTCCGCGGACCGCCGCCTGGTGGATCAGTGGTGCGATTCTAACGAGCTTCCTGTATTGCGCTCGCTGCGAGAACGGGGAGCATACGGACGACTCACCAGTCCGCCGGCTTTAGGCGACGACGCGGCCTGGGCCTCCTTCTACACGGCGGTTTCGCCCGGCCGGCATGGCCGATACTTCTGGCGAGCGCTTGAAGCCTGGCGCCTATGAAACGCCGCAGTTCCGCGATTCGGACTTGCCGCAGGAACCATTCTGGAGCGTCTTGAGCCGCGCCGGCCGCCGCGTCGCCGATCATCGACGTTCCGAAATGCTCCGCTCACCGCCGGGCTGAACGGAATCCAGATCGCCGACTGGCACGTTCACGGACGCGACCATCTCGACACGTGCAGTTGGCCGCCGGAGCTTGCACCCGCTTTGCTGGCCCGATTCGGCGATGACATGACGGATCGCACCAACGCCGAGTGGCTTTGCCGGCTGCACTCGCTCAAGGACGGCGAGTTCGAAGTTTTTCTCGATCATCTCCGCGATGGAATATCGAAGAAAACCGCGGCGGTGTGCGAGCTGCTGGAGCAGGCGCAGTGGGATTTGTTTTTGGTCGTTTTCAAAGATGCTCATTGTGTCGGCCATCAGTGCTGGCATTTGCTCGAAAGCGGCGCGGCGAATCCAGTCAAGCAAATCTATCAGGCGCTGGACCGCGCGATCGGACAAGCTCCTGAAACTGGCCGGACCGCAAACGCACGTGATCGTTTTCTCCGATCTCGGGATGGGCGTCAACGTTACCGGAGAGCATCTGCTCGACCAGGTTCTCCTCAAGCTGGAGCGCAACTTGGCCACGCCACGACCAGCGCATGACGCGAATCCAGCAGGCCATGCAGTCACGGCTGCACGCGGCGGCAACCGCGCGGATCCTCGCGCAAATCGGCTGGCCTATCAAGTGGAACACAACGAAATCAGCGGCGCCATTCGCATCAATCTGATGGGCCGGGAACCGGACGGCAGGATTCGTCCAGGCAAAGAATATGAGGAGTTTTGCGCCTTGCTGACCCGCGAGCTGCTCAGTCTGAGAGAACCAGACCGGCGAGGATTTGGTGGAGGCGGTGCTGTCGACGAGCGACGTCTACCCGGGCGACCACCGCGATTCGCTGCCCGATCTGTTTGTCGTCTGGAAACGCCAGGCTCCCATCACCGGCGTTCAGTCTTCCTCCTTCGGCGAACTGCAGGTCGCCGATCCGGGCTATCGCACCGGGAACCACTTGCCCGGCGGCTTCTATATGAGTGCCGGTCCCGGCGTCGCGCCGGGAGAACAATCGCGAGCCGGCATCCATCATGGACCTCGCTCCCACCATCGCGCGGCTCTTAGGTACGCCGCTTCCGGACCGCGATGGAAAGCCGATTCCAGCGCTGTGCGGGCGCCAAACGCTCATGATGTTTGTCTCGCCTCCCGCGATTCGATAGACTGGTTCTATTCCAACCGTACTCCGGCGACCCCGACAGCGGATGTGCTGCACCGGGGCTGATGATCGGGTGGCCGATCAACTGGTTGCGTGTTACTTGACCTCATCGGACCCGCTAGCCAAAATCCTGGACCTCGCCGACGACGCCATCATCTCGGTCGACGACGCAGCAGCGCATCGTTCTGTTCAATCAGGGCGCCGAGAGAATCTTCGGCTACACGCTCAGGAAGTGACCGGGAAGACCTCTGGATATCCTGCTGCCCGCGCGCGCCGTCGGAGTCGCATCGCCCAGCACATCCGCGATTTCGCCGCGTCCAAAATCGTCGCCCGGCGCATGGGCGAGCGCAGCGAGATTCGGGCGCGCCGCAAGGATGGCACCGAATTTCCCGCCGAGGCCTCCATCTCCAAAGTTTGCGGTGGAAGGCGGAACCATGTTCACGGTCATCCTGCGCGATATCACCGACCGCGTGGCCGCCGACGAGCTGATCCGCGCCTCGCTGCGCGAAAAAGAGGCGCTGCTCAAAGAGATTCACCACCGCGTCAAGAACAATCTGCAGGTGGTTTCCAGCCTGCTGGGCCTGCAGTCGCGAACGGTTTCCGACGAACAGCACCCGCAAGATGTTTCAGGAGAGCCAAAACCGGATCCACTCCATGGCGCTGCTGCACGAGAGCCTGTACCAATCCAACAACCTCTCGCGCATCGATTTTCCCGAGTACATCCGCCAACTGGCCGCGCACCTGTTCCACTCCTATGGCGTTCCCGCCGATCGCATTCACCTGCGAACCGATCTCGACAAGCTGTACCTGAATCTCGACGCCGCGGTGCCGTGCGGCCTGATCATCAACGAGCTGGTGTCCAACTCGCTGAAGTACGCTTTCCCGGACGGGCGCTCGGGCGAAGTGCGGATCGAACTGCGCGAACATCCCGATCACATGGCGCGGCTGGTGGTGGCCGACAACGGCGTCGGGCTGCGCAGCGATATAGACTGGGATACGGCCCGGTCGCTTGGGCTTGCGGCTGGTGCGCACATTGGCCGACCAGTTGGGCGCTAAGCTGGAAGTGCAGTCTCAGGCCGGGACGGAGGTGCAGTTGACCTTTCGCTGCCGCGGCGTGAGCGCGGGGCTAAGTATTGAATCATGTCTGCACGAATTCTGATTGTCGAAGATGAGCGGATCACGGCGGAAGATCTGCGCGACATCCTGACCGACCTCGGCTACACGGTCACCGCCTCCGTCTCCAGCGGCGCCGACGCCATCGCCAAAGCCGAGGAGACCGCGCCCGATCTGGCGCTGATGGACATCCGCATCAAGGGCGACATGGACGGCACCGAAACGGCGCGCGTGCTGCGCGAGCGTTTCAACATCCCGGTGATTTACCTGACGGCGCACGCCGACAGCGCCACTGTGTCGCGCGCCAAGTCGGCCGAACCGCTGGGCTACATCACCAAGCCGTTTCAGGAAGCGGAGCTGCACGCCAGCATCGAGATCGCGCTGCACAAGCACCGCGAGGACTTGAAATTCCGCGAGAAGGAGCAGTTGCTCGCTTCCACGCTGCGAGCGGTTTCGGAAGGCGTCATCTCGCTGGATCAGAATCAGATCGTCACGCTGTTCAATCCGGCTGCCGAAGCCTGGACCGGGTGGAAGGCGCGCGAGGCGCTCGGCAAATCGCTTGACGAAGTTTTCCCGTTGGTGGACAGCGCCACCGGCGAGCAGGTGAACACGCCGCTGTGGCGCGTGCTGTCCGAGGGAACGCTGGCCGAACTTCCGAGTGGCGCGCTGCTGGTAGCTCAAGGCGGCGAAAAGCGAGCCATCACCGGCAGCATCTCGCCCATCCGCGATCACCAGGCACGAGTGGCCGGAGCGGTGATTGTGTTCGGACGCCTGGGCTAGCGATGGCGCCTTGCGTCCTGCCTGCGGCGGAAAGCGCAGCGCCGGACGACGGCATCGGACTGGGCAGCTTCAAGATGGTGGCGGCCTCGCCGGCCATGAAGCAAGTTCTGAAGTTTGCCCGCCGCGTGGCGCAGAGCGAAGTCTCCACCATACTGCTCGAAGGCGAGAGCGGCACCGGCAAAGACGTCCTCGCGCAATTCATCCATCACTACGGCCGCCGCAACGAAGGACCCTTCGTGGCGCTCAACTGCGCCGCTATTCCCGAGACGCTGCTCGAAAGCGAACTGTTCGGCTACGAAAAAGGCGCGTTCACGGACGCTCGGGCTTCCAAGGCCGGCATCCTCGAAATCGCGTCCGGCGGAACCATCTTCCTGGACGAAATCGGCGAGATGCCGCTGGTAGCTGCAAGCCAAACTGCTGCGGGTGCTGGAGGAGCAGAACTTCCGGCGTCTGGGCGGCGTGCGCGACATCCAGGTGGATGTGCGCGTGGTGGCGGCCAGCAACCGCAAGCTGACCGACGCCATCGAGCAGGGCAAATTCCGCCTGGATCTTTACTACCGGCTCAACGTGATTCAGGTGGTGCTGCCGCCGCTTGCGGGAGCGCCGCGAGGATGTCATCCCGCTGGCCGAACACTTCGTCCGGCTCTACAACGGCAAGTTCAAGCGCGACGTCAAGGGCCTCTCGCATGCGGCCGCCGGCCATGCTGCTGTCGCACGACTGGCCGGGCAATGTGCGCGAGCTGCGCAACGTGATCGAGCGCGCCATGGTGCTCGAAGAAGCGGATTGGATCCAGACCTCCAGCCTGCAGATCGCTTCCGATAGCGGCAAGCCTCCGCTGCTTCCGTTCGAGGAATCGCAGCAACTCCTCGAATCGCACGCAACAGCCGCTGCAGGCCCCGATGACCCTTTCGGTGTCAGCCTGGAGGAAGCCGAGAAAAACCTGGTGAAGAAGGCGCTGGAGAAAGCCGGGGGCAATCAAACCCGCGCTGCCGTGCTGCTGGGCGTGACGCGCGACACGCTGCGCTACAAGATGAAGAAGTTCAACCTGCGCTGAGCCGCCGGGCTTCGCGTCAAGCTCAATGCGTCATCGCGTAGATGACGTAGTTCACGCCGATGCGAATTCCGAGCGCCGAATACTTCTCCGGATACTCGGGATCGTCGGCCCACTCCCATGAATCGCCCACGTCGGAATTGAAATCCATCGCCACCACGACGCGTCCCTTGTCGTCGTAGACGCCGCGCCAATACGCGGTCTCGCCGTCGTTGCGATAGGTTGTGCCGCGCCGCAAAGCCCACTGGCCGGGCACCTGGTAGCGGTCGTCCAGATCGTAGACGGTGTGAAAGATCGGATCTTTGCTGTCCATCTCGACGATGGGCCGGTCGGGAAAGACGGCGCGCATGCTTTCCATGAAGCGGTCCCACTCGTCGGTGCCCCAGAAATCGTCGAGCATCAGGAAGCCGCCGCGCAGCAGGTAGTCGCGCAGCTTCTTGGCCTGCGCGTCGGTGAGTTTCCAATCGCCCATTTCGCCGGCGCAGAGCCACGGCCAGTTGTAGACGTCGTCGCCGTCATCCAGATTGACCGGTTGCTCCACCGAGCGTACCTGAATGCGGCTGAGCCGGCGCAGCGCCATCGCGAAGTGCCGGTCGGCGCGCGGATAATCCTGCGTCCAACTGGTACCGCCCTGCAGCCAGTTAAAATTGCCCCAGCCGTAGTAGCGACCGAAGCGCGCCCGCGGATGCTGTGGATACATCAGGCGTCCGAAGACCCATTCGGCATCCCGATTCTGCCAGTCCGGAGGCATCGGAACGTCATCGTACCGTTCCATGCTTTGATAGACGCGCCACTCCTTTTGGAATCCGTACAGCGCGGCCGCGACGAGCGCGAGTCCGGCGCAGCATCGGACGGTCGGCGCCAACGCGTCCTGTTCTGCGAAAAAGGAACCCCGGGAAGTACGGCATGACCGGCGCGAATCCAGTGTACCAGACGCCGCCGCGAGCGCGCTATTTCACCTGAATCGAATACGGCATCAGCTTCAGGAAACCGCCGTGCGACAGGGCCTCGATCGGGAGCCGGCCGAAAATCTTGTGGATCTTCGCGTCGACGCCGGCGGAATCTTCGGGCCGGTTGAAGAGCAGATCGAAGAAGCTGCGTTTGCCCGGGTAGGGAACCAGCGTGATGCGATCGCTGGCGGGAATGTGCGCTTTCTGTTTCACCAGTTCGATGGCGCGATCCAGGCCGCCTAGTTCGTCGACCAATCCGTTCTGCTTGGCTTGCGCGCCCAGCCACACGCGCCCCTGCGCCAGCGGCTCGATTTCGGCGAAGGTGCGCTTGCGGCCTTCGGCCACGCGGTTGACGAACGCTTTGTAGAAGGCGTCGATCTGCTCGGCGATTTTCTGCCCGCTGGTCTTCGTCCAGAGGCGCGTATTCGGAATCGAGCGTCGCGATAGCGGCCGCGCGTCAGCAGTTGTTTCCCGATGCCGAGCTTGTCATACGTGCCGTGCAAATTGAAGCGCGCGAAAATCACGCCGATGGAGCCGGTGAGCGTGTTGGGATAAGCCACGATCGGATCGCCGGTCACCGAAACGAAGTAGCCGCCGGACGCGGCCAGATCGCTCATCGAAATCACCAGCGGCTTCTTCCTGCTGAGGTTCCTGGCCTCGTGCAGAATGTCGTCCGACGCGGTGCCGTCGCCGCCCGGCGAATCGATGCGCATGATCACGGCTTTGATGCTGGAGTCATCCTCCACCTGTTTCAGCAGCTTGATGAAGCCGGTGGCGGTGAAGCCCTGATCGGTAGCCGTCTCGTTTCCGCTGCCGGCCGTGATCTCGCCCTCGCCGACCACGAGCGCGATGCGGCTGGCTGAACCAGATGTTGGCACGGTCGCCTTGAGGTACGATTTGCCGGAGACGCGCTTGAGGTCCTGCCGCTTCGCGCGGTTCTTCAGGTTCTCCACCGCCTGCTCTTCGTAGCCGAGCGAATCCACCAGGCCGTTGGAGAGTGCCTCGTCGCCAGATACGGGACCCTGATCGACGATCGCCTTGACCGCGACGGCGTCTTTCCTGCGGCCTTGCGCGATGGTGTCGATCAGATTCCCGTAATACTGATCCAGGACCTGGTTCAAGACCTCGCGCGTCTCGGGCGTCATGGCGGTGCTGCGTGAACATGTCGCCGGCGTCCTTGTACTTGCCGGCGTGGATCACGTCCACCTTCACGCCGATCTTGTCCAGACCGTTCTTGAAGAACATCGATTCGACGCGCAGGCCCTTCAGATCCAGACTGTCTTCGGGCGCGAGAAAGATGCGGTCGGTCGCTGAAGCCAGGTAATACTCGGCGCCGCCCGGATTCCGCAAGAAGGTGACGATCGGCTTGCCGGATTTCTTGAACTCCACAATCTCTTGCTGAATCTCTTCGAGCTTGGCCCAGCCGATCGCGAGTCCCTGCGGCTCGAAGAGATGCCCTTGATGCGCGAGTCCGACGCAGCTCGTGCGAAACGTCGACCAGACTTCATGCACGGCCATGCGGGTCTGCGCCTCGAGAAACGGCAGCGGCAGTTCGGGCGGCGTGTTTTCGGGCAGGTCGCCTTCCAGCTTGAGCACCAGCATGGAGTTGTCGGCGACGTTAGCGGGGCGCTCGCCGAAGGAACTGGCGAATCTCACCAGCGCGAAAAACAGGACCAGCATCACCAGGCCGGAGAGCAAAATGCCGGCCACCAGACCGATCAGGAAGTTTTTCATTTGCCGCCGAACCAATTTTACAACGTTGCATGTGGCGCACGCACTCGTTCGCGGTGGCGGCGCCACGATATGCTAAACACTGGACATTTTATGGGATCTCACGCGATCGAGACTGTACTCAAAGAGCAGCGGCTGTTTGAGCCCTCCGACGAGTTCCGGTCCAAGGCGCACATCAAAAGCCTGGCCGAATACGAGCGCATGTACAAGGAGGCCGAGGAGAATCCGGAGAGGTTCTGGGCGAAAATCGCGCGCGAGTTGCACTGGTTCAAACCGTGGGACCGCGTGCTGGAATGGAACCTGCCGTTCGCGCAGTGGTTCATCGGCGGGCAACTGAACCTCTCGTATAACTGCCTGGACCGCCACGTCGACGGGCTGGCGCAAGAACAAAGCGGCGATCATCTGGGAAGGCGAGCCGGGCGATTCGCGCATGCTGACCTACCAGCAACTGCTGCACGAGGTTTCGAAGTGCGCCAACGTGCTGAAGTCGCTGGGCGTGAAGAAAGGCGATCGCGTCGCCATCTACATGGGCATGGTGCCGGAGCTGCCCATCGCGATGCTGGCCTGCGCCCGCATCGGCGCGCCGCACACCGTGGTGTTCGGCGGGCTTCTCCTCGCAGGCGCTGATCGATCGCATCAATGACTGCGAGGCGTCGGCGGTGATCACGCAGGACGCCGGCTACCGGCGCGGCGCCGAAGTGAAGCTGAAGGAAGCGGTCGATCAGGCGCTGCCGCAGTGCCCGACCGTGAAGAACGTCCTGGTCTACCGGCGCACGGGCTGCGAAGTGAAGATGCAGGCCAGGGCGCGATCACTGGTGGCACGAGCTCGATGGAGACCGCCTCCGCCGATTGCCCGGCCGAGCCGCTGGATGCCGAGCATCCGCTGTACCTGCTCTACACCTCCGGAACCACCGGCAAGCCGAAAGGCATTCTGCACACCACCGGCGGATACTCGGTGGGCACCTACATCACGACGAAGTGGATTTTCGACATCCGCGATGAAGACACGTTCTGGTGCACCGCCGACATCGGCTGGGTCACCGGGCACAGCTACATCGTGTATGGCCCGCTGCAGAACGGCGCGACGTCGCTGATGTACGAAGGCGCGCCCACGTGGCCGGAAGCGGACCGCTTCTGGAGGATCGTCGAGAAATATCAGGTCAACATCTTCTATACCGCGCCCACGGCCATCCGCGCCTTCATGCGGCTGGGCGAACAGTGGCCGCGCAAGTACGACATGAAGAGCCTCCGGCTGCTCGGCTCGGTGGGCGAGCCGATCAATCCGGAAGCCTGGATGTGGTATCGCGAAGTGATCGGGCGCGGGCGTTGCCCGATCGTCGACACCTGGTGGCAGACCGAGACCGGCGCCGCGATGATCACGCCGCTGCCCGGCGCGATCGCGACCAAACCGGGTTCGGCGACCAAGCCGTTTCCCGGCGTCATCGTCGACGTCGTGAATCGCGAAGGGCAGCCGGTGCCGAAGGGCGCGGGCGGATTCCTGGTGATCAAGCAGCCGTGGCCGTCGATGCTGCGCACCATCTACGGCGATCCCGAGCGATACCAGCAGCAATACTGGTCGCAGATTCCGGGCGTGTATTTCGCCGGCGACGGCGCGCGCATCGATGAAGACGGCTACATCTGGCTGATGGGCCGCGTGGACGATGTGTTGAACGTGGCCGGGCATCGGCTGAGCACGATGGAGATCGAGTCGGCGCTGGTGGCGAATCCGGTGGTGGCCGAAGCCGCGGTGGTGGGACGGCCGGACGACATCAAGGGTCAGGCGGTGGCGGCGTTCGTCACTCTGAAGGCCGGGCAGACGGCGAGCGAAGCGCTGAAGCAGACAACTGCGCCAGTGGGTGGCGCAGGAGATCGGCCCCATCGCCAAGCCCGACGACATCCGCTTCACCGACTCGCTGCCCAAGACGCGCAGCGGCAAGATCATGCGGCGCCTGCTGCGCGAGATCGCGACCAGCGGGACCGTGAAGGGCGACACCACGACGCTGGAGGATTTTTCGGTGCTTACGAAACTGTCTGGGGACGAGGAGTAACAGCCACGGCTGTTGCCAGATACTGCTCGAGATCGCTGCAGGCCCGCAGGCGAGCCGATCTCATAGAAGCGCTCGAACACTTCGAAGCCGGCCAGTTGGCCGCGCAGGCTCAAGTCGTGGCACAGCGTCGAGAGATCGAATACTTCCGGCGTGCCGGCGTCGAACAATTCGCGGCGAAACGCGGACAGGCCGTAGTCGATGTACTGCATTGCCGGTCCGCCGGTCTTGTCGTACAGCGTGACGCGGCCATCCTGATAGCGATCGCGTTGCTGCGATCCCAGCGGCTCTGGTTGCGGAGCACCGTCATCAGGGCAGGCATGCCGCTGGCCTGAAACGCGTGCCAGATCGGCGCGAATTCGACCGGCAAGAAAGAATCGCCGTAGATCACCAGGAACGATTCGTCGAGAACGCCTTGCTCGCACGCCAGCCGGAGCGCTCCACCGGTTCCGCGCAGCGTCTCGCCTTCGTCCACGTAACGGATGCGGAGAACCGGCGAGGCATGCGTCCCCCAATAGCGCCGGATCTGTCGCCATGATGGCCGATCGAATAGACCACTTCGGTGACGCCTTGCGCGGCCAGCCAGTCCAGCTGGTGCGCGGCGAACGGGCGGCCATGCACCGGGAGCAGTGTCTTGGGACAGGTCTCGGTTAAGGGACGCATGCGCGTTCCCAGGCCGCCGGCAAGGATCACACACTGCATGGCGGTCAATCCCTGGCCACGAGCTTCGAACCTTCATGATCGAAGGCGAAGCGGACCTCGCGGAGTCCTTCGCGGCCATGGCGCGCCGCAGCGCATCGCGGTCATCGGCATAGAACAGCAGAAAACCGCCGCCGCCCGCGCCCACCAACTTGCCGCCGATGGCGCCGTTCTCGCGGCCGATCTCGTACCAGCGGTTGATGCCTTCGTTCGACGTGCCGGGCGACCGGTCCTTCTTATGCAGCCAATGCTCGTGCATCAGCTCGCCGAAACGCCGCGTGTCGCCCTGTCTCGAGCGCCAGCTTGATGCACTGGCCAAGCTGCTTGGTGAAGTGCAGGTTGTCGAGCATGGCGGATTCGCCGAGATCGGAGCGGACTTTCTGATCGTCCAGCACCGACGAGGCGTTGCGCGAATAGCCCGTGAAGAACATCAGCAGGTGCTCTTCGAGATCGTACAGCGTGCTGTTCGAGATGTTGAGCGGGCTGACGCTGACCTCGCCGTCTTCGCGGAATTCGAAGCAAGCCAGGCCGCCGTAGGCCGCGATGTACTGGTCCTGCTTGCCGACCGGCTGCTGCAGCGTTTCGATCTCGATCTTGCAGGCTTCTTCGGCCACGATGCCCGGATCGACGTACTTGCGCTTGAGTGCGTGCACGGCGCGGAGCAGCCCGACGGTGAAGGCGCCGGACGATCCCAGGCCAGTTCCGGCGGGAATGTCGGCCATGCTGACGACCTCCACCGGCGGCGGCACTTCGTGCAGGCGCAGCGCCTCGCGAATCAGAGCGTGCCGGATCTCGTCGATCGTGACGGCATGTTCGAGCGAAGAATACTTCAGAAAGTAGCCGCCGCTGAAAGTCTCGTTGATGCCGACGTAGATATGTTTGTTGATGGCGGCCGAGATGACGAATCCTCCGAAGCGGCTGTAATAGGACGGCAGGTCGGTGCCGCCGCCGCCGATGGAGATTCGAAGTGGAGTACGCGAGATGATCATGCGGGCAAAGGCCTACAAGTGCATGATCGGACAAACGTTAGGAAGGCTTTAGGGGGCCTGCTTCGGCGCGGGGTCGCCGTGCTCGATGTAGTTCTTCAGCCGCGTGAATTGTTCCGTTACCACCGAATCGGATATCGCCGCCCAGGCGTTCATGCCCTTCGCGAGATAACCCGCGATGGCGTACTGGACCTCGAGCTTGGTTCCGCCGTGGATGGGAGACAACTGGACGCGCATCGTGCCTGTCGCGGCCAGCGACTGCATCGGGCCGATGGCGCCGCTCATCACCAGCTCCTTGCCGGGAGCGATCGCCAGGATCTCCATGTGCCGCACGCCGCCCTGGTTCGGAAGCTTTTCGCAGAAGCAGCCCATCGGTTTCTCTTCGATGCTGAGATTGTGCGCATCGTGCGAGAACGTGTGCGCGGAATTCCACCATTCGCCGACGTTGCGGACCAGCTTGCGATAGACCTCGTCCGGCACGGCGTTGATGTCCAGCGTCGTTTTCACGGTAAATCCACCGGCGGACGAATCCACCACCTCCGGCTTTGCCCTCTCCGGCGAGAGGGCGAAAATCGCGATCGCGAATAAGATGCTGCTGCTTCTCATCATTCCTTTCTAACACTCTCCCAAACCGCACTTAGCGGCAGGCGGCCAACCGCTGCAGTACTATCCTCAGCTCCTCGGCAGCCGACGGAGTCATTGCCGCGCTACCCATGCCTTCGAGCAACGCCCGGGCCTTGCTCCACCGCGCGCACGCGGCGGCCGGATTCGGTCCTGCGGTTTCCGCCTGCCCCAGCGTATTGTATGTGCTCGCGAGCAGTTCCCGATGATGCGGGGATCCCTCCTGCGCGACCAGCTCAGTAGCAATCCGAACGGCCGTCACGGCGTGACTTCGGGCTTCGGATGACCGCTTCAAAGCCAGCAGCGCATTCGCTATGCCCTGGTGCAGGTAAACAGTGCGATCCAGCAACTGGACATCATGGGGATCTGACTTGGACAACTCCTGGCGGATCGCCAGCGCCCTCTCAAAAGATGCGAGCGCGGCAGGGTAGTCATGCCGCCTATTGGCGTTGAAGGTGCCGTCCTGGCTGTAGTCAAACGAAAGATCCAGCCTGGCCTGGCGGCTGGACGGATTTGCTCGGACCCGTTTTTCGTCGATTTCCTCGGCGCGGCGTAAGTGCAATTCACCCTGACTGAGATCGCCGCCCGTAATCAGGAGGGGCGCGATGTACTTGTGGCCCAGGGCGGCGTTCCGTTGCAGATGCGGATCCTGCGGCTTTCCGGACAGCAATTCTTCGAAGATCACCGTGGCTTGTTGGAATTCGCGCAGGGCATCCGATTTGTGGCCGGTTTGATCATCTGTATTCGCTAGCGTGAAGTAGGCAATCGCCAGACCCTCTCGCCTATCAGCGTGCGTCGATGCCTGAAGCCATCTTCTGGTTTATTCGCAGCACCATCTCAGCCGCCGCGTGAGCTTCTTGGCCTTGGTGCAGGTCGACCATATAGACTGAATTCAGGTTCTGATAGACGCTGGCGACTGCTCTTCCCAGAGCCAGGTCTCCGGGCTGTTTCGAGTACAGCGGTTCCAGCAAGCCCAGCGCCTTCCGGTAACTGGAGATGGCTCCGGCTGAATCGCCCAGGTTAGCCTCCGAAGGCTTTCCGGAAACATCGCCCAGCCGGATATAGGCCAATCCGAGTTCTCGCTGCAGGTTCTTATCACCGCCCGCGCTCTTGGCCAGATTGTCGAGATATTCCAAGCCGCGCGCGGCCAGCACCTTGCGCACCGGAGTAGATCCCGCCAGCGGTCGTGATGGCATCGTGCAGGTCGAAAATCATGAAATGCGCCAGTTGCCGGACCTCATTGAAGCGCTGGGCCGAGATTCGGGATTGGCGGAATATCACGGCGCCGGCCGCTATCGCCATCAACAACACCAGCAGGAAGACGGTCATAGCCATCCGGTGGCGCACGACGAATTTGCTGAGAACGTAGCCGAGCTTGAGGGGGTGGGCTTGCACCGGAAGCCCACAAGATAGCGATCCAGGTCTGCGGACAGCTCGCCGGCCGAGGCGTAACGCGCGGCCGGCTCCTTGCGAAGCGCCTTTAGGACAATGGCGTCCAGGTCCTTGGCGCCAGTGTGCGGTTTCTCAGGTTCCTGCTCACAGACGATCTTCAACACCTCATCAAGGGCTTTTGAAGCGAGCTGATACGGCCGCCGGCCACTGAGAAGCTCGTACAGCAACACCCCGAGCGAATAGATGTCGCTGGCCGTGCTCAGAGGAACGCCCGCGGATTTGCTCCGGGCTGGCGTAGTCCGGCGTCATCGGCTTGAGCAGCGTCGCCGTGGCTCGTTCGCTGCGCTCCAGCAGTCGCGCGATCCCGAAATCCAGCAGCTTCGGGGTTCCGTCCTTGGTCACCAGGATATTGCCGGGCTTGAGGTCGCAGTGGACCACCAGGTTACGGTGCGCAAAACCGACGGCGTCGCAGACCTTCTGGAACAGCCGCACACGCTCCCGGGTATCGAGCGACTTCTCAGCGCACCAAACGTCGATCGGCACGCCATCGACGTATTCCATTACCAGGTAGGGCGACCCGTCCGAAGCCACACCGCCGTCGATCAGCCGTGCGATGTGGGGGTGCTCGAGCCGTGCCAGGATTTCGCGCTCTTCACGAAAACGCCTCTCGAGCGCGGCGCCGGCCAGGCCGGAGGCGATCACTTTGACTGCGGCTACCTGGAAAAACTGTTCGTCGTCCCGTTCAGCGCGATAGACCGTGCCCATGCCACCGGACCCGACCGCCGCCGTCAGGCGCCAGGGGCCGAGGCGCGTTCCGAGACGTGCGGCCGATAGCTCCGGCGCCTCCAGCGGAAGCGGGGGGGCTTCCAGATAACCGGCGGACCGCTGGCATGCATCCAGCAGCGATTCTACGCGTCTTTGCAATTCCTCCGGT
Source organism: Terriglobia bacterium (assembly GCA_963792065.1). GTDB lineage: Bacteria > Acidobacteriota > Terriglobia > Bryobacterales > Bryobacteraceae > Palsa-89. The sequence goes on along the minus strand of CAWBUU010000001.1, from coordinate 700,832 downwards.
AGTCGCGCCGTGGATATGTACGCGCGACGCTCGGCTTCCGGAAGCTCCAACGCCTCCCCCACGATCCGGCTGATTTCCGGCCAGTCCTGCTCCGCCATTTTGTCCCGGCAGCAGCTATTCTCTGCCATGTTGGACCGCCATGTCCACGCTTTTGTTGGTCCTAGTACTCTTTACTCTCTTGCGTTTGGCCCCGTCGCTCGCATTCCCCCGCGAGGTGTTTGTAGAGAAGGAGAAAGCGCCTGAACAAGCTTTCTAGTATCGGCCTACTTGCACTGGGCTTGAGCGCGGTGGCAATGGCTCAGGGAGTGACTGACGGAACCTGCGACACGATTTTTATCGGTGAAGGCGTTCCCAGTAAACGTCCGGTTTCACAGGCAGAGCACGGACAAGGACGGATAGGGAGGCTCTTCATGCGGATGAGAGTTCGGCGCATGCGCCGATCGTACTTTGCGGATTGCCTTGCCTCACAACCATAGTTTCGAGGAGACTGTCATGCGAAAGGTTCTGTTAGCCTTTTTTCTACTTCTGATGAGCGGCGCGTGCTTCGCGGACTCGTTGTTTTTCACCGGCACTCCCCCCACGCTCGGTGACGGGTCAGTCACGCAACGGTGCCCATTTTCACATGTTGTACTGCCGACTTTAGGGCGGCGATTGGTTTTTCGGTTCCTGCAGGCAACTCGTACCAGTTGGATGACATGCTGGTGATGTTGAACTCCGACCTCGGGAATGGCGAATCCCCGCTGTCTGCGATGTTGTACCTCGATTCCAGTGGAAACCCCGGGGGATCTGCTGTCGCGGATCTCTCTACTGACATCTGCATCAGCTCTTGCACCGGGGACCATATCTACACCCTAACTCCAACGGCACCCTATGCTCTGACTCCGAGCACCACCTATTGGCTGGTTCTCAACGCTGTCCCGGCAGATGACCACAATATCAGTTGGGTGGGCACGTTGGACTCGAATCCCTATTCCGGGATATTCAGCTACGTCGGTTCGCGAACGGGAAACGGCGGTTTGCCGACGGATAACGTCACAACTCAGCTCTTTCTCGCGGTGGACGGAACCGCGCTAACTGACGAAGGCTCGGGTCCCTCTGAAGTACCGGAGCCGCGCACGCTCAGCGCGATGCTTATGGGCTTATTCTTGCTCGTGGGCTGGGTCCGCAAAGTTCGAACCCGTGCTGTGGCCTAGCCGGCGGTAGAGCCAGGCCCGTGCGTAGCCCAACATTCGTCTTATGGCCGGATGCGCGGTGCCGCGGGCCCGAAGACGCAGAATCTCAGCCTAGAGTTTCGCCTCTGCTCCTCTCTGGAGGCGTTCGAAGAGCCACCCGCGCGCGACGGCCCACTCGCGCTTAACGGTCCTCTCCGATAGCCCCATGAGCTCGGCGGTTTGAGGCACCGAGAGTCCCGCGAAGTAACGCAACTCCACCAGCCGCGCTTTCTTCGGATCGAATTCTTCGAGCGCCGAAAGAGCTTCGTCGAGTTTGACCATCTCGACATCCTTTTGCTCCGGGGAAAGCGAGGCGACGTCGAGCGTGACTCGCCGGGATTCCTTGCCGCGCTTAGCGGCTTGCTTCTCCCGGGCATGATCCACCAGCACGCGGCGGATAATCTGGGCGGCCGCGCCATAGAAGTGGGTGCGGTTGTGAAACTCGACCTGGCGTTGTCCCGCCAGCCGCAAATAAACTTCATGTACCAGGGCCGTAGGCTGCAAGGTGTTCGCCGCATGCTCGCGCCGCAGATAGCTGGCTGCCAGCTTGCGCAGTTCATGGTATACGATCGGGACCAGTTTTTGGAGGGCGTCGCGGTCGCCGCGGCTCCAATCGCCCAGTAGAGTGGTTACGTCCGGATCAGACCCCTTCATTGCGCTGATTATCTCACGGCGGCTCAGTTGACCTTCGCGGATCGCGGGCGCACCACATCGGGAAAGTCCACCGAGAAACCGATCTGGCCGCCGAGGCGCGGGCTGGCGTCATACTTTCCCCCGAGCACCCCGAATGCGAAGGCCAAGCCGTTTGCGAATTGTGTATTGACCTCCCAGCATCCCTTGGAACTGGCTTCTCGCCAGATCGGCGTTGGTCGTGATGCCGCCGTAGATCTCGCCGCCCAGCGTCAGCCGCGCGCTGAAATCGTGCAGCATCGACAGACCTCCGGTGAAGACGTGGCCGCGCGTGGTCTCGATGCCGATCACGCCGGTGCTGGTGTTGCCCGCGAACAGGTAGCCGGCGTTGCCATTGACCCTGGTCTTGTCCGAGAGTGACTTCTGGGCCATGAAGTTGAGCCAGTAGTCGGTCAAGCCCGAGCTGAGCTGCTGGCGCGTGCTGCCGGTCGGAAACTCGATGTACAGGCTGGCGCCCAACGCGGGCACGGCTGCCGACTCCTTGTGGAAATTCCACTTTATGCCGAGATCGGTGTCGCCCAGCCCCGACGAGTCTCGGCACCCCTGAGGCGCGAGCGATGACCAGATACGGCCGGTCCAGGTCCAGTTCCAGGTTGAACGGCAGACCGAAGTTCACTTTGAGATTGGCCGTGTTTTGCCGCAGATCCGGATACTGGAGATGCTGCAGAGCATCGAGTTCGTTGAAGAACTCGAAGTGCAACGTGCCTCGCTCGGTGACGGCGGGATCGTCGGTGTAGAAGGGGAGTTGAGCGGCGAGTGGAGACGCCGCACAGAGCCCGCATAGAAGCCAGAGGGGAAGACGCATTAGCGAATAGCGGCACTGAGCATGATAGCCAGCTTCTCCCAAGTCGGTACGCGGATGCGCTTTTCGAGCACGTCGAAGTTGGAGCGTTCGATGCGCGAGAGCAGGCGGCGGTAAATTTCGATCAGCGCCCACAGCGACGGCCGGCTGCGGGCGTGGACCAGATCGAGCAGCGGGCGCGATTCGTCATAGTAGGCGCGCGCCCGCTCGCGCTTCGAAGCGCATCAGGCGGACGAAGTTCTCGTCGTGCTTCGCAAGATCGGCGTCGAAACGCGCGCATGTCTTCGCTGCGGGATGTAGACGCGCTGGTTGGCCGAGTCCTCGCGGACGTCGCGCAGGATGTTGGTCAACTGGAACGCGATGCCGCATTTCTCGGCCAGCTTCAGCGCTTCGGGCGATTCGAAGCCGAAGATGTGGATGATCGTCAAGCCGACGACGCTCGCCACCTGGTAGCAGTAGCGATACAGTTCATCGAAAGTCTCGATCTGGCGCGGGTTCAGGTCCGAGCTGACGCCGTCGATCATTTCGTGGAAGTACTGGCACGGGATCTTGTAGCGCTGGACGGTGTCGTGGAAAGCAGGCCACAGCGCGTTACCGGAGTATTGGCCCTGGAGCGCGAGATCGAGCTCGATCGCGCCAGCGCTCGATGGCTTCCGTGTCCGCGCCTTCGGCTTCGCTGATGTCGTCGCAATAGCGCATGAAGGCATAGATCGCGCACATGGCGTTGCGCTGGTCGCGCGAAAGCAGCAGGAACGAATAATAGAAATTGCGGGCGCGGCTGCGGGCGACGCGGCGGCAGAAGGCGTAGGATGCGGCGAGGTCGGCCATGCGGTCATCGCCGGTGCTGAACGCTGCGCGCACCAGCGCCGTGCAACAGCAGACCCAGGCGGTCGACTTTGGAAACCTTGGGCCGCGCAGTCAGCACGTTGTAGTCTCCGCTGTTCGATCTTGTCGAGGATGCGCAGGCCGCCGCGGTTGAATAGATCCAGATCGAAGCTCAGGCGGCGATCCACCATCTTCACCAGCGGCAGGCCTTCGTGGAAAAGCTTGCGGGCCACCGAGACCGCGTCGCGCATGACCGCCTGGAACGCCGGCGTGAATTCGCGCGCGGCGAGCTCGGCGACGCTGTAGCCGTGGCGCGCCATCAAGTCGAGCGGCAGATAGACGCGATCCTTCTCGTAGTCCACCGTGACGTCCTGCCAGAAGTTGGCGAGCTGCAGCGCCGTACAGGTTGAGTCCGACAGGCGATCGCGCTCCTCATCCGCATAGCCGCACAGCCGCAGCACCAGGCGGCCCACCGGATTCGCCGAACAGCGGCAGTAGCCGAACAGCGCGGTCCAATTCTGGTATCGCGTCACGTTCTGATCCTGCTCGAAGGCGGTGATCAGATCGGAGAAGAGTCTGCTTCGGCAGATCGTACTTGTGCGCCGTGCCTTCGAGCGCGACGAAGACCGGATGCTGGACTTGCGCCCGCGTACATCGCCTCCAGCTCGCGGCGCCACCAGCGCGAGCAGGCGCAGGCTTTCGGCCGGATCGCCGATCTCATCGCCCAGGTCGTCGGCCCAGCGGCAGAAGGCGTAGACGTTGTAGAAGTCCTGATGCAGACGCTTCGGCAGAAGGAACGTGACGACGTGGAAATTCTCGTAATGATGCGTGGCCAGCCAGCGCGTGTAGCGCTCGGCTTCCGGCTTGGTGTAGGTGACGCTCAGCGCCTCGGCGGAATTGACATACTCCTTGGGCGCGAGCAGCGGCACTAGGGTATGATCGCGGTCTTCATGTGACCGTTGTGGCTCATCAGGTGCCGCATCACTTCGAGCAGATTGGTGAGCGGCTCGACGCGATTGACGAAATCGTGCGCGGTGATGACGCCGCGGCTGACAAAGTCCAGCGCCTTGCGGATGTGAGCGGGCGTGTGATGGAAGCTGGCCTTGCAGGTGATCTCGGAGTAATGCAGGAGCGCGGTGTCCAGGCTGATGCGGCTGTCGTTGGGGCAGCCGCCGAAGAAGTTCACGGTTCCGCCGCGGCGCAGCAGCCGCACGGCGGTTTCCCAAACATCCGGATGTCCCACGGCCTCGATGGCGACGTCGGCGCCCCAGCCGTTGGTGAGATCGCGAACGCGCTGCACGGTCTCGTCCGGCTGGCCGGAGATGAGCACTTCGTCGGCGCCCATGCGGGCGGCGCGATCGAGCTGGGTCTTGCGGCGGCCGATGGCGATGACGCGCGCGCCGTACGCCTTGGCCAGGCGGACGAACATCAAGCCGATGGGTCCCAGGCCGATCACGGCGACGTTGTCGCCGCTCTGAATGCTTGGTTTCATCCAGGCCGCGCAGCACGCAGGCCAGCGGTTCCACCAGCGCGGCGTCCTTGTAGCTGACGTGCGCCGGGATCTCATACGTGTTGCGCTCGACGATCCGGGCGGGGATGCGAATGTACTCGGCGTAAGCGCCGTTGTTGAACAGCAGATCTTCGCAAAGATTCTCGTTACCGCGCTTGCAATAGAAGCATTGCTGGCAGGGGGCGGAGTTGGCGGCGACCACGCGTTGGCCGGGTCGGAAGTTGCGCACGTTTTCGCCTACCGCAACGATGTCGCCGGCCAGCTCATGGCCGAACAGCGCCGGTGGAACGATCATGCGGGCGTGGTAGCCGCGGCGGAACACCTTCACGTCGGTACCGCAGGTGAGGGCCGCTTGCACGCGGACCAGTACGTCGCCGGGTTCGATTTCCGGTACCGACACCTCCTCAATCTGCAAGTGTCTCCTTGCCGTACAGGACGGCGGCTATCATCTGAGTGTTCACTAAGACCACCTTTGGGGCCGAACTATAATTTTCAACGATTTAGGCTCGGGATGCAACGCCAGATCCAATGCCCTGGCGGATGTCGTTCAAAGCAAAGCGATGAGAAATCAGGTCTTCGACCGGCACGGCGCCGGTGAAGACCAGGTCGGCGGACTCGTTTCTGCAAATCGACCGAGGCGCTGTAGGAACCGAAAACCTCGCGTTCGGCGACGCAGATATCGGCTCCCGAAATTTCGATCCGCTCCTGATGGGAAGTTTGGGCGAACAGGAGGATGCGGCTGCCGGGCCGCGAGTAACGCACGGCCTGGGCCACGATGCCGGGCACGGAAGCGGCCACGATGACCGAGTCGGCGCCACGGCCGCCGGTCATTTCGAGAACGCGGTCGCAGCACGTTGGGGTCGGCCGGATCGAAGGCCGCGGCAGCGCCGAACCGGGTAGAGCGAGTTCGCGGCGGTGAGGCATGCCGTCGGTGGCGACGATGGTTGCGCCGGAGCGCTTCACCAGCATGGTGAACAGCAGCCCGATGGGACCCTGGCCCAGGATCACCACGACGTCGTCGGCCTGGGGATCGAGTTGCACCACGCCCTTCAGACAGGTATTCAAGCGGCTCGACGAAGCAGGCGCGGTCGAAGGAAACGTCTTCGGGGATCTTCTCGACGCCGCGGCGGACGATCCAGTCCATCACGCGGACGTATTGCGAGAATCCGCCGCCGGCCGGTTCATAGCCGGCAGTCACGCCCGACCTTCTTGTACACGGGGCACTGGGCGTAGAGCTTGTGGCGGCAGTAGAAGCATTCCAGGCAGGGGATATGGTGGAAGACCACCACGCGATCGCCTGGCGGAAAATCCGCGGACGCCGGCGCCAGCGGCGGCGACAACTCCGGCCGTTTCGTGGCCGAAGATGCGGGGCGGGGCCAGCAGGTTGTACTCGATCTTCTTCAGATCGGTGTGGCAGATGCCGCAGCTTTCGACGCGCACCAGCAGCTCGCCCGGGCCGATTTGGGGCGTCGGCACTTCTTCCACTGAAACGGTGCTCGCGCCGGTATAGACCGCCGCGCGCATGGTGGCCGGAGCGGCGCACGAGTTCAGAATCGAGTGTCGGCAATGAAGTCCCCCAACGCCTTGGCGGCGGAGTTACATCGTTGATTCAAGTGTAGTAGAGCCGGAAGGCTCGAAGCGGGCCGGCGCAGGGCGGCGGCCAGGATGCGAGTGCGGCTAAAGCGCCCGTCGGCATCGCGCAGGCGGTTGAAATCGAGCGGAAAGCTTTCTGACGCCGTGTCGGTGACCGCCTTGATCGCGTAGAACGGAACGTTCCATTGAGCGGCGCGAGCGCGACGGCGGCGGATTCCATTTCGACGGCGAGCGGCGTTGGTTTCGCGGTGGAGCTGCGGATTTTTCGGCGGAAGTGGTGACGACGCGATCGAGCGAGAGGAGCGTGCCGGTGTGATGGGGGCGCGCGGAAACTCGCAGGCGTTCACACGAGTGTGAACGCTGGCACGCTGAGAGCGTGCGCCACGACGATATCGCAGGGCTTCAGCGCGGGATCCAAAGCTCCACAAAAACCGATGCTTGCCAAACCTTCCACTTCCAAATGCTCTTTCAGCGTGTCAGCAGCCTGCCCGGCCAGCTTGGGACCGGGGCCGTTGGCCACCAGCACGACGTCTCGGCCGCCCAACCACGCGCTGCGCGCGAAGTCCAGCGGCCAATCCAATCGAGTAACGCGTTCGGCATGTCGAAGCACGCCCGAGAACTCGCGCGCCTCCGCCGCAACGAAAACCAACAATCAAACGTAACCGTTCGCCCGAAACCAGTCTACGGCGCGCCGAAGTGCGCCGTCCACCGGCTGGGGATTAAAATCTATTTCACGTTTCGCCTTGTCGAGCGAAACAAAAACCTTAGTACGCGCCATTTTCACGGCGTCCAGCGGGACGCGCGGGTTCCTGGCCGGTCAGGTTGGCCCAACCGGTGCTTGCCATGCCCGCCGCGTAGGCGACAGCATGGGGAATGCGCCAGCGCGGCGCTTGTCCTCCGCTCACGGCCGCCAGGCGCGCCAGAATCTGCTGCAAGGTCAAGTTCTCGGAACCGAGGATGTAGCGCTCGCCGGGCCGGCCGCGCTCCAGCGCCTGCAGGTGGCCGGCGGCGGTGTCGCGGACATCCACCAGATTCAAACCCGTATCGACGAAGGCCGGCATGGCGCCTTTCAAATAATCCACGACGATCTTTCCGGTGGGCGTGGGCCGGAAGTCGTGATCGCCGATGGGCGCGGTGGGATTCACGATCACCACCGGAAACCCGGAGCGGGCGAACTCGAGCGCGACCTGCTCGGCCTGAAACTTCGAGCGCTTGTAGGCGCCGGTCATATCTTCGAGACTCACCTCAGCATCCTCATCGCCCAGCCGGTCCTTCGGGATTCCGATGCACCCGACCGTGCTGGTGTACACCACCCGCTCGACCCCTCGATGACGCGCCGCCGTCAACAGATTCCGGGTGCCGTCCACATTGGAGCGATACAACTCGCCCGGGTCCTTGGCCCACAGCCGGTAGTCGGCTGCCACGTGAAACACCACCCCGCACCCCTGGACGGCGCGATCGAGCGAATCGGGATCGCGCAGGTCCCCTGTTACCACTTCCAAATCCAACTCCCGAACCTTGCTGCCCGGCCGCGCCAGCGCCCGCACCTTGCAGCCTCGCTCCAACAACTTGCGAGCCACATGCCAGCCGATGAAACCGGTGGCGCCGGTGACTAGGGTCGGCTTCACGTTCAAGTAAGCTATCGAAACGCCCACGTCATCAGTTTGAACGTGTCCCCGGGCTTCGAGTTAATTCCCAGCGCCGCGGACGGCTCGAATCCGCAATGCACCATGCAATGGTCGCAGCGCGGATCGTTACCCGCGCCGTAGTTTTCCCACTGGGTCTTGGTCATGAGTTCTTCGAACGTCTGGTAGTGCGCGTCCGTGATCAGGTAGCACGGGCCTTTCCAGCCTTTCACGTTGTAGGTGGGGTTGCCCCAGGCCGTGCACGGATAATCGCGCTTGCCCTGCAGGAATTCGAGATAAGTGGGCGTGCTGATACAACGGAAACGTTTGCGGCCAGCCGGTCGATGTCCTTGAACTTCTCGTAGATGTCGTCGCGCGTCATGAAGATTTCGCGATCGTTGACGGCCGAGTAGCCATAGGCCGGCGAGATGCGTGTGCCCGTCGACGTTGAACTGCGGCGAGGTAATCGAACATCTCCTCGATTTCGTTCATGTCCGTCTCTTTGTAGACGGTGGTGTTGGTGCAGACCTTGAAAGCCGGCCTGCTTGGCCGCTTTGACGCCGGCGATGGCCTCGCGGAACACGCCTTCGCGCTCGACGGCGATGTCGTGGTTCTTCTCCATGCCGTCCAGGTGGACGTTGAAGAAGAACTTGTCGGCCGGTTTGAATTCCTTCAGCCGCTTGACGATGAACATGCCGTTGGTGCACAGATAAATCGTCTTGTTGCGCTCGATCAGCTCGGCCACCAGCCGCCCGATCTCGGGATACAGCATCGGCTCGCCGCCGCAGATGGAGACGATCGGCGCGCCGCACTCGTCCGCGGCATTGAGGCACTGGTCGAGCGAAAGCTTCTGCGTGATGGTGGATTCGTATTCGCGGATGCGCCCGCAGCCGGTGCAGGTGAGATTGCAGGTGTGCAGCGGCTCCAGCATCAGCACCAGCGGGAAGCGCTTGTTGATCATGGGATGCGGCTTCCGCTCGGCGCCGGCGTGCGTGTACACGATGCGGAAGGGATTGGCGGCGTCCGGCTGCGAGACCACGCTCTTCTGCCACTCGGGCTTCGGCCGGAACTTGTTGCGGGCGATGTAGGTGGCCATCCCCGCCGTCATGGAAAGGGGAAATCTCATTTGGTTTTGTCCTCTGAAGCAGTTTTTGTTTTGAGGAAAGTGTTCAACGCCAGCAACGGGAACGAATTCCGGTAGAGATGGTAGCAGAGGTAGAAAACCTGCGGAAATCCGGTGCCGGTGGCCAGTTCTTCATCCCAGGTTCCGTCGCTCTTCTGGGTTCGGATCAAGTACTCGATGCCGTCGTGCAAGGTGGTGCTGGTGGTGTCGCCGCCGGCCAGCAGCGCCAGGATCGCCCAGGCGGTTTGCGACGGCGTGCTGGCGGCCGCCACGTAGCTTTCCATGCGGTAGCTGTCGCAGCTTTCGCCCCAGCCGCCGTCGAAATTCTGGATGGAGCGGACCCATTCGAGCGCGCGCTGGATGTAAGCTTCGCGATCGCTGACGCCGGCGGCGGCCAGGCCGCGCAGCGCGAGAAAGGTCCCGTAGATGTAGTCGACGCCCCAGCGCCCGTACCAGCTTCCGTCGGCTTCCTGCGTGCGGACCAGGTACTCGACGCCTTTCTGCACGGCCGGATGCGAGCGCGTGTAGCCGTAGGAGCACAGCGCCTCGAGCACGCGGCCGGTGATGTCCGGGCAGGTGGGATCGAGCATCGCGTTGTGGTCGGCGAACGGAACGAAGCTCAGCGGGCGCCAGTTGTTGTCGACGTCGAAGGCCGCCCAGCCGCCGTCTTTCGATTGCATGTCGAGCAGCCATTGGATGGCGCGCTTTTCCGCGGCGTCCTGCTCGGATGGGCTGGAGGCTTCCGATCGGCTGAGCGCCAGCAGCACCATGGCGGTGTCGTCGATGTCGGGATAATGCTCGTTGGCGAATTCGAAATACCAGCCGGAGGGCTCGGTGTTGGGGCGCTTGATGGACCAGTCGCCCTTGCGGCGAACTTCCTTGGTGAGCAGCCAGTCGGCGCATTTGCGCAGAGCGTCGCGCGGGGGTTCGGAAGCGGATTCGCCAACGGCGAAGGCCGCGATTGCGGCGTCCCAAACCACCGAATAACAGGGCTGGAAAAAGAAGCGCCGGCCGTCGTCCACCATGCAGAGCATCGAACTGCTTTTGCGCCTCGACGCGCTCGGGATGATCGGGCGCGTAGCCCAGCAGATCGAGCGCCATGATGACGTACATCATGGGCGGGTAGATGGCGGCCACGCCGTCGGAGTAGCGCGTGCGCTCGAGCATCCACTGCTCGGCCTTCTGGATGGCGCGGCGGCGGATGGATCGGGAGCCGTATTTTTCCCAGAGCTTCAGAACGTGGTCCAGGTGCAGGAACACGTTGCGCCAGGTGAAGCTGCCGCGGAACTTAGGAAGCTCGGCCGGTTCCGCCTTGGTGAACAGCTCCTCGAGGTTGAATCCCTCAGGGACCGGGCGCCGCGGGTTGGAGGCATGCACGATCGCGAGCGGGATCACGATGGCGCGCGTCCACGACGACATCTCGTAGATGAAATTGCCGAACAGCACGATCTCGGGCGGAATGGAGGGGCAGCGGTCGCGGGGATACAGATCGAACAGGCTGAGGTTGACCTTGACGTAGCTGTTGGCCGCCTGCAGGCCGCCCAGCGACAGGATGCACTCGCGGGCGCGAGCCAAGCGCGAATCGTTCACATCCAGACCGGCGAGCTTCAGCGAAAAATACGCCTTCACCGTGGCGCTGACGTCGGCCGGGCCCTGCGGATAAATATTGAACCCGCCGTCCGGCAACTGACGCGCGAGAATCGATTCGCACCGCTTTGTCGATCAGCGGCCGCGTGGGCGGATTCCATACGCCGTGCGACCGGCGGATGCAGCCAGAGCTGGAGAAGAATGTAGTCCGATTCGAGCGTTGTATCGGCGGTGAGATCGGCCCACCAATAGCCGGCCTCATGCTGCGTGCGAAGAAAATATTCCAGCGCGCTCCCCGTGGCCTTGGACGCACCGGCTACCAGCGAATCTGCAACTTGAAGCTGCGGCGTCATACGCGGGCGACGGTGGTGAGCCTTACCGCGGATCGCTCCAGGTCGCTGGGAAGCTGGAAGCGCACGTCTTCTTCCTTCAGCTCCATCTCTTCCATGTAGTCGAAACCGAACTTGGTCTCGAGCGACTGGATCAGTTCCTGCACCAGGTTCTCCGGCGCGGACGCTCCGGCAGTGACGGCCACCGTGCGGACACCCTCCAACCACTCGGCGCTCACTTCGCGGCTGTCGTCCACCAGGTAGGCCGGGACGCCTTCGTTCTCGCAGACCTCCACCAGGCGCCGCGAATTCGAGCTGTTTTGGGAACCGACCACGAGCAGAACCTCGGTGAGCGGCACGACGGCCTTCACGCCCAACTGCCGGTTCTCGGTTGCATAGCAGATGTCCTGCGTCTTTGGTCCCTTGATGGTGGGGAAGCGCTCCTTGAGGCGCTGCACGATGTCCTTGGTTTCGTCCAGGCTCAGCGTAGTTTGGGTGAGATAGGCGATCTTGTCAGGGTTCTTGACTTCGAGCCGGTCGACATCCTCGACCGACGAGACCAGGACCGTGGATTCAGGCGCTTCGCCCAGTGTGCCGATCACCTCGTCGTGGCCGGCGTGGCCGATCAGAACGATAGTGTAGTCCTGGCGCGCGAATTTTACGGCTTCCAGATGGACTTTCGTGACCAGCGGGCAAGTTGCGTCGATCACCTGCAGCTTGCGCTGCTTGGCCTCTTCGCGCACCGCTGGGGAAACGCCGTGGGCGCTGAAAATCACGCGGGCGCCCTCGGGCACCTCGCTCAGCTCTTCGACGAAAATCGCGCCGGCCTGGCGCAACTCGTCGACCACGTGGCGGTTATGCACGATTTCCTTGCGAACGTAGACGGGCGCGCCGTAAAGATCCAGGACGATCTTCACCACGTCGATGGCCCGTACCACGCCCGCGCAAAAGCCGCGCGGCCGCAACAGAATGATCTTTTTCGCGGAAGAGACTTCCGAGACCTCGCCCATGAACACTGATTATAGCAGTCCTCTTGATAACGCAAAGTTAAGGCAAATTAAGGGAGTCTTGGCAGATAATGCCTGCGGGTCCATGGTTGAGGCGCCCGTGTGCGGAATTGAGGCCAGTCCGAAAAGGTGATATCAGTAACTTATGCTGCTGCGTGCGAAGATCTCACTCTGTTTTGCGCCGATCCTGCTGGCCGGTCTCGCGAGCCGGCTTGCCGCCCAGGCTTCGAATGACTGGGGCGAGCCGTTTCCGCCACATCGCGTCATCGGCAACGTCTACTATGTCGGAACGCGCGGGCTGGCTTCGTTCCTCATCACCACGCCCGAGGGGTCCATCCTCATCAACAGCAGCCTGGAGACCTCCGTTCCGATGATCCGCGCGAGCATCGAGAAGCTGGGCTTCAAGTTCAGCGACGTGAAGATTCTGCTGATCAGCCACGCGCACTTCGACCACTGCGCCGGCAGCTTCCTGGTGAAGGAATTGACGGGCGCCAAGTACATGGTGATGGAGCAGGACGTCCCGCTGGTCGAAGACGGCGGCAAGGGAGATTTCCAGTACGGCAAAACGGCCAGCGCGCAGTTCAAGCCGATGAAAGTGGATCGTGTGCTGCACGACGGCGACGAGGTGAAGCTCGGCGGCACGGTTCTGACCGCGCACTTGACGCCGGGCCACACCAAGGGCTGCACCACGTGGACCATGAAGGTGAAGGATGGCGGCAAAACGTACGACGTCGTGATCGTCGGCAGCCCCAACGTCAACCCCGGCTACAAGCTGGTGAACAATACGCTGTATCCCGGGATTGCGAGCGACTATGAAAAGATGTTCCGCGTGCTAAAGGCGCTGCCCTGCGATGTTTTTCTCGGCGCGCACGGCAACTACTACGGCATGGAGGCGAAGTTCGCCAAAGTCGGCAAGGGCGGCGCGAATCCGTTCGTCGATCCGGCGGGCTATCGCGCCTATGTCGAGGCGAAGGAACGTTCGTTCCAGCAGGAGCTGGCGAAGCAGACCGCGGCGGGGAAGAAGTAGAACGTCGCGCTTACTGCGGGCTCAGCGACGCCAGCAGCTTGTCGAACGCCGCTTTGTTCTGCGCCACCGTTTTCGCCGGTCCGGTGAACTTGAAGAACACCGAACCTTGCGGACCTTCCACCACCGCGCCGAGCAGTCGATAACCCTGTTTCGGAGCGCCAGGAGCGGCTTGCGGTCCAGCCATGCCGGTGTAGGCGCCGGACACGTCCACAGTGGTCACCTTCAGTCCGTGCACGGTGCGATTCTCGACCTTCGCGGCGGACTTCGACGGCTTTCCGTCAGCCTGCACGAACTGGCCGATCCAGCGGTCCATGTTCGCCTGCACGCTGCCGCCTTGCCCCGCGCCGAAGTAGAAGACTCCGCACTCGGCGTTGTCGGCATCGCCCGCAGCGTGCGGAACCGTGTAGGTGGCCAGGCGCATCGGCCGGTCCGCTTCGGCTTTCCAATTCGCTGGCGCCGTCCAGCGCAGGCCCGCTCCGGCGCCTGCGGCGAAACACACCGTCGCCAGCGACAGAATCCCAATTCCTTTCGACATCGTATTCAGTATGACACTCGTGCCGATGATTCACACGGCGTTATCATTAGAGTTTGTGAAACGAGAATTTGTCAAACGGAGTCTCGTATTTCTAGCGCTGTGCATCCTCACAACGGCGTGCTCGTCTCCTTCATCGGCGAACAAACAGACCAAGGCGCCGGCCATCCCGGCACACACCACCGCCAGCAACACGTCCAACCCGCTGGCGAAGTACGTCGAGCTGGTCGGGTTTCGAATCAATGAAAAAAGCCCTGGCAAGCTGGAGGTTCAGTTCGGCGTCGTGAATCATTCCGAAGCCGACGTCGGCGAAGTGAAGATGAACGTCAGCCTCAGCACGACTGCTGCCAAGCCCGGCGACCCTCCGCTGATCAGTTTCAAGGCCCAGGTTCCATCGCTGGGACCGTCGCAGCTCAAGGACGTCTCGGTGGAAGTGCCCACCAAGATGCGCGTGTATGAATTGCCGGACTGGCAGTTTCTGAAAGCTGACTTCGAGATCACCGAACCGCAATAAACGGTGATGCGATTCTCCAAACTGTTGCCCGATGTCCCAGTGGTTGTGGCGGAAGCGGCCCAGGCCGCTCGAGTCGCGAGCGCGAAATGCAGCGCTTCTGGCAATGGCATAAGACCTGCAGGGATGCGGCGCAGTCGACCGCGTTCCGCAACACCTCGACGCATTGTTTCTGTTTTTCCAATCTGCTTAAGTCAATACAAGGAGCTTCCGTGGTTCTCAAGAATCATTCGCGTTCTTACTCTCTCGCCCTCGTTCTGATTCTGGCCGCCGGTTCGAGCCTGATGGCCGCGCCCAGACTCGGCCTGGAAAAACTGGCTCTCTCGATCTCCAGCGCGACCGGCTCCAATGGTCCCGCGCAGAGCGTGGATGCCGCCAACCTGGGCGATGGCTCATTGCAGTTGCAGGTTGCTTCTTCGGTGTCCTGGCTGACTGCCAGCCTTGGTCAACCGCACTCCTGTTCGCTCAAGGGCACCTGTATCCCGGTTCAGATCGCGGTGCCGTCGGCGTCGCTCGCCAAGGGGACGTTACACGGGAACGGTCACGGTATCGGACCCGAACGCGGTGGATGCGCCGCAATTCATCACCGTCACGCTGCACGTTGGCGGAGCCGTGCCCGACAACCTGGAGTTTTATCTTGCCGCCCGGCGGATCGGCGACCAGCGATTTCACCACCGCAAGCACGGCACAGACTTCCGTGAGCGCGAACACGCCGTGGTTGTCGGTTGCCGTCAACGGATCGGGGAGTTTTGCGTTCAATGTGCCGTACCGGATCACCGCAGCCGCAGCCAACGGCATGGCCACTGGAGACTACAACGGAACCGTCACGGTCAACGGTTCGTCGCTCGCGTCCGACAACAAGCAGGTGGGCGTGAAGCTGCACGTGACCGATCAGCCGATCCTTCACGTGAGTCCGAGCCCGTTCCAGATCCGGATCGCGCAAGGCGCCGTCAAACAGAGTTCGACAACCGGCGCTGTGCCATATATCGCGACGTCCAACTCCGGGCAGGGAACATTGACGATTTCGAAAATCAGCGCAGCCGCCGCTGCGGACGGGACATGGCTTAGCGCCGGAACGGTGGACGGCTTCCCCTCGCTGGTGAACGTCGCAGCCGACCCGGCCGGACTTTCGCCGGGCACGTATCAGGGCACCGTATCGATCGAGAGCAACGCCGCCAACGGCAAGGTCGACATCCCGGTCCAGCTTACGATCGTGGCCGCGACTCCGCCGGTGGCTTTCGACAGCCGCCATGCTGCCGTCGTTAACAACGGAACCTTCGCCGACGGATCCATCGCGCGGGGCGACGTGGTGGCCGTGTTCGGCGATCAATTCACCAGCGAGGATCCCAAGCAGTCCACGGTCCCGCTTGTTACTACGCTGGCCGGAACCCAAGTCCTGTTGAATGGGAAAGCCGTGCCGCTTTACTACGTTTTTCCGTTCCAGCTCGCTTTCGAGGTGCCGCTGGATGCGCAACTCGGCGACGGAACCCTGCAGGTGGTGCGTGGCGATCAAAAGGGCAATCTCGTCTTCGTCAACATCGCAGAGCGCGCGCCGCACTTCCTGCTGCTGAGCGGCGGACCGTATGTGATCATGACCACTCCGCAAGGCGCGCTGACCGGTATCCCGAGCCACCCAGCCGCCGCAAACGACGTGGCGGTGATTTACGTGATCGGCTTGGGCCCGACCTCGCCGCTGGTGCCGGAGGGCACCGCCTCGCCCTCGGCGCCCCCAGCCAACGCGCCGGATACCAAGGTGTGCTTCGGCCAGCAATCGCCGTTCTCGCAGCCGGTTTGCGTGACGCCCGATTTTTCGGGGTTGACGCCGTCAGTCGGTCGGCCTGTATCAAATCAACGTGAAGATTCCGGCCGGCCTTCAGTCCGGCGACATGCCGATTTACTACACTGTGGGAGGCGCTTCCAGCGACACCGGGCAAATCGCGATTCAATGACGGAACGGCTGTACTACGACGACAGCTACCTGATCGAGTTTCAGGCGCGCGTCGTGGAGGCCGACGCCGAGCGGCGACGAGTGTATCTGGACCGCACGGCGTTCTATCCGACGTCGGGCGGCCAGCCGTTCGACATGGGAAAGCTGGGCGGCGTCGACGTGATCGAAGTGATCGACGAAGAGCAGCGCATCGTGCACGTCCTCGATGCGCCGCTCGCCGAGACGGATGTTTCCGGCTCGGTTCACTGGACGCGCCGGTTCGATCACATGCAGCAGCACACCGGGCAGCACCTGCTGTCGGCGGTGCTGCTGGATTTGTTCGATGCCGCGACCGTGGGCTTTCATCTGGGCGCCGAGTCCAGCACCATCGACGTGGCGCGGGCGATCGAGCCCGCCGAGATCCGCGATGCCGAGCGGCGCGCCAACCAGATCGTGTTCGAAAACCGGCCGGTGGCCGTCAGCTACCAGCATTCTTCCGAAGACCTGGGGCTGCGCAAACCCACCGAACGCGAGGGCAGTGATCCGCATCATCTCGATCCAGGACCTGGACCGCAGCGCTTGCGGCGGCACGCACGTTCGCGCGACCGGCGAGATCGGGCCGATCCTGATTCGCAAGCTCGAGCGCATCCGCGGGAACACCCGGATCGAATTTCTGTGCGGCCATGCGCGCGGTGGAGCGCGCACGCGCCGATTTCGAAGCGCTCTCGGCGATCGCACGATCGTTTTCAGCGCCGCTGGATGAGACGCCCGCGCTGGTGGACGCGCTGCGCGAGAAGCTGCCGATTCCGACCGCGCGCGCCGCAAGGCTAGCCACGGAACTCGCGCAGGCCAAGGGCCGCGAGCTATATGCAAACACCGCAGCGGGACCGGATGGCATTCGCCGTATCGAGCGGCGCGTTCCGACGCTGACTGACGACCTTCGCGCCGAGGCCCAGAGTTTCGCGGCCGGCCCGAAATCCGTTTTTCTCGCGATCGGTGACGATCCGCCTTCCGTCCTGCTGGCGGTTTCGGCCGACAGCGGGATCAACGCCGGCGCATTGTTGAAAAGATGCACTCGCGAAAGCAGGCGGACGTGGCGGCGGCAGCGCGACGCATGGCGCAAGGCAGCGTTCCGAGCCGTGCCGCGCTGGACGATCTCGCCAAGGCGCTGGCAGAACAATTGACACCTGGCACCTGACACCTGGCACCTGCTGCCGCAGTACCAAGGTCCTAAGGCCCACCCCCTAAAGTCGAATCACAAAGAATCCGAATTCTAGGACTAGATCCATGCGTGTCCACCTGAATTGGCGACCGGCCGTATTGGCGCCCGCGATGGCGCTGCTGCTCGCGATGGGTGCGCTCGCGGATCGGCATAAGGTGAGTCATCGATCCGGAGAGCGAAGACGGAGTTCTGCTGCAAAGGATCCAACAGGAGCACTCGCCCCAACACAGGCAAGCGCTGCTGGAAGAGTTCGCGATGCGCTATCCCAAGTCGACCTCGGTGGCTTGGGTGTACGAACAGCTCGTGAACATTTATAAGGACGCCAAGGACAACCAGAAGGTGCTCGCCTATGCCAACGCGCTGCTGGCAGCCGATCCGGACGATCTGGATTCGGCGCACGATGCCTTGCGCGCGGCGGAAGAAGCCAAGGCGACGGAGATGATCCGGATTTTCGCCGAGCGCGCGTGGGATCTGGCGTCCAAAGTCGTGAAGTCGCCTAAGCCAGCTGCTCCCGACGAAGCGGCCGACCTGGTCAACACACGTCGACTTCGCCAACCAGGTGATGTCCTACGCGGAATACGTGCTGGCAACGCAGGCCGCCAACGAACCCGACGCGGGAAAGCGAAACGCGCTCATCCAAGCCTTGGTCACACGCAATCCGCAAAGCAAGTATCTGGCGAATACCCGGAAGCAGAGCGTAGTCGAGCTGGCCTCCGCGGATCCCGAGAAAGCAGTGCGTCTGGCCGAACAAGGTCTGGTGAAGGACCCGGAAAACGAAGAGTTCCTCTTGACCGTGGCCTATTACAACCTGGGCCGCGAGCGCGACCTCGACAGAGTATTGCAATATTCGCTGCGCATCCTGGAGCTGATGCGAAAAAAAACGCAAGCCGGTTTCGCTCACCCCGCAAGAGTGGGAGAAGAAGAAGGCCAAGTTCGACGGTTGGGCGAACTGGATGGCAGGCGTGGTGTATGGCAGGCAATCGCGCTACGCGCTGTCGGACCGGTACCTGCGCGCCTCGCTATCGGCGATTCGAGAGGAGCCGGGAATGGCGGCGGCTGCCTACTTTTACCTGGGCTATGACAATTACGTCCTGGCCGGCCAACTCCGCGACCTCAGCCGCGCCGTGGAAGCCGCGAAGTTCAGCAAGCTGTGCGCCGCGATGGAAAGCCCATTCCGCACGCTGGCGCAGAAAAACTTGAAGTCGCTGAAGACCGATTACAACGTCGAATAGCCGCGGCGAAAACCGCCCGTGGTGGGTGGTAACCTGATGAATGCAGCCTAAAATCCGCTCTCGCTGCAGTGCCTTTTCGTATTTCCGCCGGTCGCCGGTCGCGGCCCTGTTCCCCGGCGGACTTGCTTTTACCCCCCGGTTTGAGGCAAGCTGGATGGTTTTCCATCCATAGTTGGCGGGAATCCATGCGGGTGAGAATTCTCTATCACGATCACTGTTTCGACGGAGCCGCATCCGCCGCGTTTTTCAGCCGTTTTTACGAAGCCAAATTCGCTCCCGGCGCGCAGTTTGAATTCACCGGGCTGGCCCACAAAGCGTCCCAGCTATTCGAAGACAGCCTGTTCGACGGCGACGTGAATGCCATCGTGGATTTCAAGTATTCACCCGACCCGCGGCTGACCTGGTGGTTCGATCATCATCAGAGCGCGTTCCTGAGTCCCGAAGACGCCGAGCATTTCCGCCAGGATCATAGCGATCAAAAATTGTTCGATCCGTCGTTCAGCTCCTGCACCATGTTCATTGCGCACGTGACGCGCGAGAAATTCGGATTCGAGGCTCGCGACCTGGCCGAGCTGGTGGAATGGGCGGACATCATCGACGGCGCCCGCTATGCGAACGCGCAGGAAGCTGTCGAGCTGCGCGCACCCGCCATGAAGCTGACGCTGGTGATCGAGAGCGCACAAGGATCCGAAATCATCCACAAGATCATCCGCTGGATGCGCCATTGCAGGCTGAGCGAGATCATCGCGCAGCCGGAGATTCAGCGTCTGTATGACGCCGCTGCACGAACGGCACGTGCGATCCATCGACATCATTCGGAATCGCGCCAGCTCGCATAACGGTGTCATCTTCTTCGATCTGATCGGCGACGACCTGGAAGGCTACAACAAGTTCATCCCCTACTATTTGTTTCCCGACTCCACCTATACCGTCTCTGTGAGCACATCCAGTTTTCGCACCAAGGTTTCCGTCGGCTCGAATCCGTGGACGCCGCAAGTTCCGGATCACAACCTGGCCACCATCTGCGAGCGCTATGGAGGTGGCGGCCATCCGCGCGTGGGAGCGATCAGCTTCGAGATCGGCGCGGTGGAAGAAGCGCGCCGGGTGGCGCAAGAGATCCGCAAGGAACTGGAAGGCTAGTCAACTTTTTCGCGAAACATCCGAGTTGCCCTGGCGTCCATCCACAACAGAGGTGCAATCATGCCAAATTCAGTTCGTCCGATTCCGGAAGGCTATCACACTGTTACGCCATTCCTGGTTGTAAACGGCGCGGCCCGCGCCATTGACTTCTATCAACGCGCGTTCGGCGCGAAGAAGATCATGCAGATGAACGGCCCGGATGGGAAGATCGCCCATGCCGAGCTGAAGCTCGGCGACTCCATGATCATGCTGTCCGACGAAATGCCCGGCAACGACATTCGCTCGCCGCAATCGCTGGGCGGCACCAGCGCCGGCATCTTCCTGTATGTCGAGAACGTCGATGCGGTCTTCAAGCAGGCTCAGTCGGCGGGCGCCAAAGTCGTGATGCCGGTGGCCGACATGTTCTGGGGCGACCGTTACGGCAAGTTAACCGATCCGTTCGGCCATTCCTGGTCACTGGCCACGCACAAAGAAGACGTCTCTCCGCAGGAGATGGAGAAGCGCGGCAAAGAGGCGATGGCCAAGATGAATCAGCAACACGCTCAGCCGGTGGGCTAGCGCGCGACTCATCAGCTTCTCGACGTACTTGCCGATCAAGTCGGCCTCGACATTGATCGTCGATCCCGGCGCATAGGTCCGGATCATCGTGTTCTCGTAGGTGTGCGGGATGATGGCGACGCCGAGCGTGCCATCGTCCAGCGCGGCGACGGTCAGGCTGACGCCGTCCAGCGTGACCGATCCCTTGTGGATCATGTAGCGGTCGAGCATCCGCGGGAATCCGGACCTTCAACCACCAGTTGCCGTCGGCGAGCGAGTCGAGCGAAACAAATTCGGCCGTGCCGTCGACGTGTCCCTGCACGATGTGGCCGCTCAGGCGGTCGCCCACCGCGGCGGGGCGCTCCAGATTGACCTGCGATCCCTCGCGCAGCGCGCCGAGGTTGGTGCGGGCCAGAGTTTCGGGCGACAGGTCGCACCAGAATCCGGTTGCTTCCAACTCAACCGCGGTCAAGCATACGCCGTTGACCGCGATGCTCGCGCCTGCCTGAGTGCCGTCGAGCACCGTGCGGCATCGGATGTTCATCCGATGCCCGGCCGACGCTACGCTCCCGATCTCCTCGATGATTCCGGTGAACACGTCACTTCTCCAAGAAAGCTTCCACCGCGAATTCGTCCGGAGGGATCGTATGCAGCTTGACGCCACGGAGTTGGATCGCGTCCATGCGGCTCAGCCGTCCGGCGCCGCCGACTACCGGAAGCGATTGCAGGCCGCCCAAGATTTTCGGCGCGTAGTAGAAAAAAACTTTGTCGACGATTCCGGATTCGAGCGCGGCCCAATTCAGCTTGCTTCCGGACTCGATCATCAGCGAGCGATACTGTTCGCGCGCCAGGTGCTCCACGAGTTGCCCGAGATCGGTGCGGCCTCCGGGACCGTCCAGAACCAGCACCCGTATGCCGCGATATTCGAGCGCGCGGCGCCGTTCCTCGGATGCCGCCGAAGTAGTCGCGACAGCCAGGTCGCCCGCCGCGCTCGTGGCGATGCGCGAATCGAGCGGAAGGCGCAGCGTCGAATCGGCAATGATGCGCAGCAGCGGGCGGCTGCGTTCCTGCCCGCTGCGATCCGTCAGCAGCGGGTCATCCGCCAGCACCGTTCCGATGCCGGTGAGAATCGCGTCGGAATTGTGGCGCATTTGCTGCACGTGCGCGCGCGCTCGTTCGCTGGTGATCCAGCCGGTGTTGTCTTCCGGAGCCGCGATCTTGCCGTCCAGTGTCAGCGCTGCTTTGAGCGTCACCAAGGGACGTCCCGTGCGCATCGAGTGAACGAAGGCTTCGTTCAACTGCGCGGCCTCCTGCGTATACTCGGACGCGACTTCGACGCCCACGCCCGCGTCGCGCAAACGTCGGAATCCCTGACCGGCCACCAGCGGATTGGGATCCTCCATGGCCGCGATGACCCGCGCGACTCCCGCTTTCACCAGCGCGTCGGCGCACGGCGGCGTGCGTCCCTCATGCGAGCACGGCTCGAGCGTGATGTAGAGCGTGGCGCCGCGAGCTCGATCGCCGGCGTCATCCAGCGCCAGAATCTCGGCGTGCTTCACTCTGCGCGTAGGCATGAAAGCCGCGCCCGACCTCCTGGTCCCCTTGCACCAGCACCGCTCCGACGGCCGGATTGGGGCTGGTGCGCCCCGCTCCTTCACGCGCCAGCGCGAGCGCTTGCTCCATCCAGTTGTTTTTCATGCCGGAAATAGCGACGCGATGAACTTGTCGGGCTCGAACGGCAGCAGATCGCCGGCCTGCTCGCCGACGCCGACGTAGCGGATGGGCAAGATTCAGCTCGCGCGCGATCGCGACCACGATGCCGCCCTTGGCCGTGCCGTCCAGTTTCGTGAGCACCAAGCCAGTGACGCCGCTCGATTCGGTGAAGCGGCGCGCCTGCTCCAGACCGTTCTGTCCGGTGGTGGCATCCAGCACCAGCAGCACTTCGTGCGGCGCCGTGGGAATCACTTTGGCGGCGGTGCGGCGCAT
Organism: Terriglobia bacterium; assembly: GCA_963792065.1. Lineage (GTDB taxonomy): Bacteria > Acidobacteriota > Terriglobia > Bryobacterales > Bryobacteraceae > Palsa-89. Next base: position 678,416 of record CAWBUU010000001.1, on the reverse strand, counting down.
CTTTTCGAGCTCCGCCATCAGGTTCGCTTTGGTGTGCAGCCGGCCGGCGGTGTCGACGATCACGTAATCCACTTTGCGCGCTTTGGCGGCCGTGAGCGCGTCGAACAGCACAGCGCTCGGGTCGGCGCCCGGCGATTGACGGATCACGTCGGTGGAGGTGCGCTCGCCCCATACCTGCAACTGCTCGATGGCGGCGGCGCGGAACGTATCGGCGGCGCACAGCAGCACGCTGCGTCCTTCCGACTTGTAGCGGTTCGCGAGCTTGCCGATGGTGGTGGTTTTGCCCGAGCCGTTCACCCCCACCACCATCACCACCGCGGGCGGTTCAGCAACGCGCGGTACCGGCCGTTCGGCCGCTTCCAACACTTCGAGCAGGCGCTGCGCGATTAGCTGCTTGATCTCGCCGGCGTCGGCGAGCTGTTTGCGATCGGCGCGCTGGCGGATGCTCTCCAGAATTTCGGACGCCGTAGCCACGCCGATATCGGCGGTGATCAACGCGTATTCGACTTCCTCCAGCAGTTCGGCGTCGATCTCCTTGCGCCCCGCGATGGCGTCTTCCAGGCGATCGGCCAAACCGGCGCGCGTCTTCTCGATGCCCGCCTTGAGACGATCCAGGAGGTTGGGTTCTTGCGGAACGGAGCCGAAAAGCGTTTGGATCATGGAGAGAAAGGCTCGAGAATTTCATTGTAGCGGACGCGTGCTAATCTGGATCCAGAAGGACTCGCTTGGGCAAGATTCTCGTCATGCTCGCGCTCGCTTTGGCCGTGGCCAACGCGTACTGCTTCGAGCGCTGTCTGATCGATCCGCCGAAGGCCAGTTCTCCGCCTTGCCATCAGCAGCAGCATAAGCCAACTGCCAGCCACTGCGCGGAGCCGCACGATCTGAACCTCGTCCCGGCGCGCGCCGCGCCACGTCCTCGGATCGACTTGCGCTGGCTCCGGCCAGCCTTGCGCCGACGTTCGCAGCAAGCGTTATCCGCTGGTCCGGATCCACCTCGCCGAATCACCACCGCCTCTCGATCTCGCGCCCGCGAACCTGCCACTCCGGATCTAACCAGCCTCTCGCGCTTCCAAGCACCGTTCAAACGATTCTGCGAAAGGCTGGATTGTGTTCAGGATTCTTATCTGTTTTCTCTTTTGTCTGGAGCATCGCGTTCGCGCAGGAACACGACATGTCGAAAATGAACATGACCGGCATGAATCAGGCCAGCGGAGTCCTGATGAATCTCGCTTCGGGCACCAGCATGAGTCCGCGAATCCTGGCCCATGCCGATGCAGATGGCGAGCCGTCGGCGGCTGGAACCTGATGTTCATGGGCCAGGCCTTTTTGGTCGACACGCAGCAAACCGGGCCGCGCGGAGGGGACAAATTCTACTCGCCCAACTGGGGCATGTTCGCGGCCAGCCACGATGCCGGAAGCGGCAGCTTCATGTTCCAGTTCATGCTGAGCCTGGATCCGGCCACCATCACCGAACCGCCGCTGTTCCCGAGTTGTTCCAGACCGGCGAAACCGCCTACGGCAAGCCGCTGGTCGACGCCCAGCATCCGCACGATTTCATCATGGGCCTGGGAATCCACTACGCGCACCCGATATCAGAGAACACCACGCTGCAGTTCTACTTCGCGCCTGTGGGCGATCCAGCGCTCGGTCCGGTAGCGTTTCCGCATCGCGCCTCGGCCGCCGAGATTCCGCAAGCGCCGCTGTCGCATCACTGGCAGGATTCCACGCACATCGCGAACGAAGTTGTGACCGTCGGCATTCAGTCACAAGAAAGTGCGCCTGGAAGCCAGCGGATTTTATGGCACCGAGCCGAACGAGAATCGCTGGAACATCGATTATGGACCCATCAATTCCTGGTCGACGCGCCTGTCGGTTTTCCCGACGCGCGAACTGGATGGCGCAGGTCTCCGTCGGCAGGCTGGCCCGCCGCGAGCGCCAGGAACCGGGCGACGTAGTTCGCTCCACCGCCTCCATTCACTACACGCGGCCGATGCAGGGATCGAGCTGGTCCACCAGCCTGATCTGGGGCCGCAACCACAAGACCTTCGATCATCGCAATTCGAATTCGTACCTGCTGGAATCGGTGCTGCCGTTTCGCAAGAAGAATTTCGTGACCGGGCGCATCGAGCTGGTGGACAAAGACGAACTGTTCACCGGCGATCCCGAGCTGGAAGAACGTCTCGCAGCGACGGCCGGCAGCAGCTTCCGCATCGCCGCCTACACGCTCGGCTACACGCGCGACATCGGCGACTTCCACAACGCCGAATTGGGGCTAGGCGCCAACTTCAGCGTGTACTCGATTCCCGGCGCCATCCAGCCATACTACGGCCAGCATCCGGCCGGGTTCAACGTGTTCGCGCGCCTGCGGCTGAAGCCGGAGTAGGCAACGTTGTACCCGGGATGGCGGCTCCTGCGTCGTTATGATGGCTGATGATGCTGCGCTGGGCTGCCGTCTTTCTCGCTGGCGTGCTGTTGCGCGCGCAGGACACGCCCGCCTTTCGAAGCGACGTCTCTCTCGTGCATGTGGACGCCGAGGTCACCGACGGAATCCGCACGCTGACCGGTTTTCAGAAGGAAGATTTTCTCGTCAAGGACAATCGGCAACCGCAGCGCGTCGTCTTTTTTGCGCAAGACGAAGAGCCACTCGACATCATCCTGCTGTTCGACATCAGCGGCAGCATGCGCCCGAACGTGGCGAAAGTCGGCGCATCGGCTCGCACAGCGTTGGCCGAGCTGCACCCGGGCGATCGTCTGGCGGTGATGACCTTCCACCGCAATAGCCGGCTGGTGGCGCCCTTTAACGACGATCTGGACGCCGTCGCGCGCACCATCCAGGAAGACGTGGTCGAGGGGAAATTCGGCGGCGGCACGCGCATCCTGGCGGGAGTGGATGAAGCGGCCATGTATTTTCTGCGGCAGCCCAAGACGCAACGCCGCCGCGCGGTGCTGGTTCTCACCGACAACTTCGGCCAACGATCCCGGCGCACTAGCACCGTCGTTCACAAGCTCTGGGAAGCGGACGCGTCGCTGAGCGGTTTGATCATTCGCGATCCAGTCCGGACGGCCATCGCGGAGGTCACGTTCGCCACCAATCCCCTGGCACTTGCCTTGCGGGAAGGCATGGACGGTGTAGCGGAGAAGACCGGAGGCGACACGCTGAAGTCAGGCGATCCGGGCGGGGCATTCCGCGAAATGATGCAACGCTTCCGCCGCCGCTACAGCTTGTACTACGCCATGCCTCCAGGAAAACCCGGCGAGACCCGAGAGGTTCAGGTGACCCTCACCAGCGAAGCGCTGAGCCGATTCCCGAATGCGCGAGTGCGAGCGCGCAAAGGATATCTCGTGCCGTCGAAATAGCAGCCGGCGTTTGCTCCCGCTTGCGCGGGCCCGTGATATGGTGAGGACCATGGACCTCGCCAAGCACTGCATCGTCAAGCCCGGCAGCAAGCTTCGCCTGAAGCATCGTGATCCCGACGACACGTTCGGGACCAAGCGCAACGACAAAGCGCACGAAAAAACTCTCGACCGGCTGCGGGAACAGCAGCACCTGCTATACGCCGACAGGCGTTACTCGCTGCTGATCATCTTGCAGGCGTTGGACGCCGGCGGTAAGGACGGAACTATCCGGCATGTGATGTCGGGCGTGAACCCGCAGGGCTGCGAAGTGGTCTCGTTCAAAGCGCCCTCTCACGAGGAACTCGCGCACGATTTCCTGTGGCGCATTCACAAAGCCGCGCCGCACCTCGGCAACATCGGAATCTTCAACCGGTCGCACTATGAAGACGTGCTGATCGTCCGGGTGCACGAACTGGCCCCGAAGGAAGTCTGGCACAAGCGCTATCGCCAGATCAACGAATTCGAGCAGATGCTCACCGAGAACGGAGTCACGATTCTAAAATTCTTCCTGCACATCAGCAAGGATGAGCAGAAGAAGCGATTCGAAGCGCGCATGCGCGATTCCTCGCGCAACTGGAAGCTCTCGCTCCCCGATTTCGAGGAGCGGCAGCATTGGGACGATTACAGCGAGGCCTACGAGGACGCCTTGCGGAGATGCAGTACCGCGTGGGCGCCGTGGTACGTCATTCCGGCCAACAAGAAATGGTTCCGCAACTTCCTGGTGGCGGAACTGATCGTGCGCGCGCTGGACCGCATGCGCTTGAAGTATCCGCCTCCGTCGGTGGACATTTCGAAGGTGATCTTGGAATAGCGCCGCTCACCCCGCCAGGGTGCGCCTGGCTTTCGAGCTCGGCGAGCAAGCGCTCCACCTCGTCCTGCTTAGCCAGCGACGCCAGCCGGAACGATATTGCAGCGCTGACACCATCGCAGGTTTCAATCCACGCGCCCCACGCGGGGCGCGACGCTTCGTCTTGGCCGTCTCGCGCAGTGCCGCAATGTTTCAATCCACGCGCCCCACGCGGGGCGCGACGGCACGAGGCGCCGCTCGATGTCGCACAACGCCGAGTTTCAATCCACGCGCCCCACGCGGGGCGCGACGCAGCGGATCCACGGTATCAAGCCGCAGCAGCTGTTTCAATCCACGCGCCCCACGCGGGGCGCGACCTACGATCGGCGTGAACTCGGGTTCAAGACCAAAGTTTCAATCCACGCGCCCCACGCGGGGCGCGACTCGTCTCGCCGTATAGACCGGCCCCGCTTCGCTGTTTCAATCCACGCGCCCCACGCGGGGCGCGACTATAACTGGTGGCGCAGTTCGCGGCAGAGTAAGCAGTTTCAATCCACGCGCCCCACGCGGGGCGCGACAACTGCGGTATCCGACTACCAGCAACTGGTCTCGGTTTCAATCCACGCGCCCACGCGGGGCGCGACGCGTAAGCGCGGTACGGGACGCCACGCGAGCTATCGTTTCAATCCACGCGCCCCACGCGGGGCGCGACGCAGCGGTGGATCGCCCAGCGTCAGCAGCCTCAAGTTTCAATCCACGCGCCCCACGCGGGGCGCGACGATCGCACCGGCGACAGATCCGGCGGCTCACTAAGTTTCAATCCACGCGCCCCACGCGGGGCGCGACGAGATGCATGTGTTGGTCGAAACGGAGGAGCTGTGTTTCAATCCACGCGCCCCACGCGGGGCGCGACCGTCACGGTGTCGTAGATCAGTTTGGCCGATCCCGTTTCAATCCACGCGCCCCACGCGGGGCGCGACGCAGGATGTCGTGCGGCTTCCACGCGTTGGACGGTGTTTCAATCCACGCGCCCCACGCGGGGCGCGACCGGCCGAGGACTTCATGCAATTCATTATGCGGATGTTTCAATCCACGCGCCCCACGCGGGGCGCGACATGCCTTCGCCGGAATGCTCGCGCTCATTCAGTGTTTCAATCCACGCGCCCCACGCGGGGCGCGACGGAAGCCGACCGAGAGATTCGCAGCGCGAGAGCAGTGTTTCAATCCACGCGCCCCACGCGGGGCGCGACCGGATCGACAATGCAGTCCTCCTCCAAGTTGAGGTTTCAATCCACGCGCCCCACGCGGGGCGCGACGTCGTCTACGAAGCACACGCCCGTTAAGGCATCGTTTCAATCCACGCGCCCCACGCGGGGCGCGACGTCCCATCCTTCCGCAGCACGCGCCGGACTTCGCGGTTTCAATCCACGCGCCCCACGCGGGGCGCGACGGGAAATTCCACCGCGCTCGGTGATCCCCATCTTGTTTCAATCCACGCGCCCCACGCGGGGCGCGACCGGACAAATTCTGACGATCGCAGGCAACGAGTATGTTTCAATCCACGCGCCCCACGCGGGGCGCGACGTCGCCGAGCAGATGGTCTTTCGCTCGCGGACGCTGTTTCAATCCACGCGCCCCACGCGGGGCGCGACGTTCTTGAACGTACTCACAATCAATGACCCACCAGGTTTCAATCCACGCGCCCCACGCGGGGCGCGACCCCCCTGCTCCTAACTCATTCACTGACAGGCTCTAACTCGCACAATTCCGCGATCCCATATCGCTCGACTGTTGGGACGCCCCACTGATCCGCCGAAAATCTTCTAAACCATTCCGCATTCAGGATCGCGAACCTCCCACAAGAATCATGTCCACTCCAGGTCCGCGCTTAAGCAATTAGCGGTCCCTGTGGGTCATACGATGGTTTGGCCCCCACATGCTCGACCCGCAGTCTCCAATTGTTCCCCAGGAAATAAAAGCGCAGACTGTCTTCCGCTGGATCGATCTCCTGGATCAATTCGGCCCGAACACGCGTCCACTGTGCCGCATCTACCAGGCATTCAAACACGGAGTTTTGAACTCTCTGGCCGCAGTTCTCACAAAGGCGAGCCACGCGCCGAAGCCGTCTCGCCCCCTGCTCCGATTCCGTGCTTACATCGTATGCCACCACTACCAGCATCATCGCATCCGTCTCCGTCTTTCACTTCCACAGGAAACTCGGGTACCCCTCCAGGTCGCCGCGAATGAACCGGGCGAGCAACGTTGCCTGAACATGAGGAAGAAGCCCGTACGCTACCTTTTCTTGCAAGAAAGGGTGCAGGATCTCCTCGTGTTTACGTTTTTGGTACGCCACGAGTACTTCTTTCCGAGTGGCGTCATCCATTACCACACCGCCGCTCTCGCTTCGTCGGAACCCGCTCGGCTGGACCTGACGGCGATTTACCAAGGACAGCGCCAACCTATCGGCTACCACCGGCCTCAACTCCTCCATGAGATCGAGACCCAAGCTCGGCCGCCCCGGCCGATCACGATGCAGATATCCTACCGCCGGGTCGAGACCGACGGCCTCCAGCGATGCCGTCACGTCGTGAACTAACAACGTATAGATGAACGAAAGCAGAGCGTTCATGTTGTCGAGAGGTGGCCGCCGGCTCCGGCCGTGAAAGAAGAACTCGTCTTTCGACAGCGCAATCAGATGATCGAAGACGCCGAAGTAAACGCTAGCGGCGTCACCCTCGTGGCCGCGAATTTCATCCAGGCCCGAAGCGGAGCTGACCGTGTCGATCAACCGTGCCAAGCGCCGAGCGGCTGGTTCCAGATCCCCCACTCCATCCGCATCCGGCTTTTCCCGAAGAGCTGCGCAAAATCACAGTGCGGCAATTCGCGATCTTAGCCAGCACGACGGACCGCGCGACCGCAGCGGCTTTGTCTTCCAGATCCGCCCAACGATATTGCTGGCGGCGCAATAACACGTTCCCCGAGACCGGCCCCTGGACCCGCGCCAGGAACCGGCCGTTCTCCGTCAGGAACGACAACGCGACCCCTGTCTCAGCGCATAGGCCAAGCAAGAACGGGCTGCACGATACCTGCCCGAAGCAGACGATGCTGCTGAGCGTGTGGATGGGCACGCGCAGTTTGGTTTCTTGCTCGACCCGCACGGCCACGGCTTCGCCATCGCGGCCCAAGTAGGCGCCTTGCGTGGTTACGTACAACGTGTTCAGAAGTTGCTTCATGGCGCTTTGCCTTCAGCGCTTATGGCGCTGGCGAGGTAGCGATTCACGCGCCCTGGCCGAGCGATTTTCGGAAGGCAGAGGTCGTAAAGCGAGCAACTCTCGCACTTCTTCGCATAGACCGGCGCCGGAGTAGTGCCGGCCCGGTACAACTCGTGCATCCTGCGAGCCAGCGTTTCGGTTCGGCCTCTAAGGTAGTTATCGAAGCTGACGTCGCAGCGCCGCCGGCTTTTGCCATAGAACAGGGCTGCCGCGGGATTGCGACGCCGAACATTTCCTCGAGGCACAGGGCTTGGGCGCAAAGCTGGACTTCATCAGAATGATCTGACTTAGGCCTGCCGCGCTTGTATTCGACTGGGAAGGGCAGCCACCATCCAGCGCGGGCGGGGAGAGTCGTCGCGCCTTCCGCAGTTTCTGCGCAGTGGAACTCAACCACGTCAGCCTGACCAGACAGCCCAAGGCGGAGGGAGTGAATGCGGAGCCCGCGAGCAGTGATGACACCTGGCCGCGCCTCCGTGCCGGCGTCATGTACCCGCTCATGAAGAATCCGGCCCTCGGCGGTGAGGCGGTTTTCTTCCCACTGCTGCTCGATGTGGATCAGACCCCACTGCCGCTCGCAGAACTGCAGATGCTGTAGGCCGGAGATGGGAAGCAAGTCGTCTTCGTCAAACATGCCCGTTCGGGCTGACAACCCAACGAAACGAGACGCCGGATGGCAACGTTTTCGGACCCTTAACCACATAGTCGTTGAACGACCTTGGAGTACTCAGTCCATCAATCCCAATCAACTCGAAAAGTTGGTGGGCCGGCGCGTTCCCAAGAGGCGTTTCATGTTCGAATACGCCCAATCCACGAACAGCCATTTCACCACGAGCTGCGGACCGATCATGTTCAAACAGGTTTGTGAGGGCAGTGATCAGTAGCGTGTAATCTTCCGCGCAAAAGCCAGTGTCCTTAGCCAAGAACGGTGAGATGAATCCGTGAGCGCGGTAGAGTCCGTATGGTACGGTGTATTTTCGGCCCATTTGGCCGCTTCCAGCTTTTTCGTCCCCCGCTTCAGTCTCGGCTGCGCGGTCAGTGTCATCGGCGTTAGTAAGCGCAACCCTTGTGATCGCGTGCTCAAGGGAAAGTATTTGGGATTGTGACCGGGCAAAGCCGAATTGCACTGGTCCACGCACCTGCCCACAGTTCCAAAGTTTTTGGTCTCGCTTGGCGCCCTTCTTACTTTTGGCCTTGTCTGATGGCTGTTCCTCCTCGGCGCTCGATCTTCCGGTGGTCATCACCGCGCCGAAAGTGCGCACGTCAAAATAGTTGTCGCACATCCACCGCCGGGCGTCTTCATTTGGGCGGTTCGTCGGCTCCGCTTTGACGGCATCATAAGCCTTCTTCTGTTCGCGAGCCAAAATCCCGCGTTCTTTGACGTAAATGTCGTAGGGCGGCTGGTACCCCTTGGTCAATGCCACGAAGTTCCTGATCTTCCGCTTCATGCAAACGTCCGTTACGAAGCCGTATCCGGTCTCGGGGTCCACTCGTGGGGCGTTGCCAGCGTCGGGATCTCCGTTCGGATTCCCTTGTACGACGTCAAAAAGTAAAACGAATTCAATACGCTTCTCGAAATTCATGCCGCCTCTCCTCTCTCGCTTCCCGTACTCTCAGCTTCCGGTGTACCGCCTGATTTCCTGAAGAACTCCTGGCGTTGGTGGTAGTAACCTAGTGCGAACAGACCCTGCTCCTCCAAGCTGAGCGTCGGTGGAAGAGTAGCTATTCCGTCGATTACTTCGCCAAGTCGCGACTGGTAGAAGAACTGCAGCCCAGCCGTGAGCTTTGCCAGGTGATGTTGTGCCAGTGCCACCAGCCGGGGAAACACCGTGGCCGGCCGTGCTCGCAGCGCCATAGTACCGGTCCACTATCGTCTTGTGGGGGTTGTTTTGCGCCCTTGCCTGAATGCGCTCCAGGACCGCCATCAAACGGCCGAGCCGGTAGCCGACTCTCATGTTGTCGTTATCCAAACTCACATTCACCTCCATGTTGTGATTTCTAGTTAAGTACGCACGCAATAGAGCGGCGCGGTAAGGAGTCACCTTCCGCTCCGCCCGGCACCGCCCAACCGCACTAGCCAGTAACGTCTGTGGGAAGCGCAAGCCAAACACAATCGCAAGAAAAACATCCGTCACCAACCCGGGCGCGAGGTTCTCCAACTTTCCCTGCAAGACCAGGCTTTGCATGAGCGGTCGCAATGGGAGTGGCTGCTCCGAGCCAATATCGATCGAACGGAAGTAGCCGCGAACGTTGGCTTCCACTTGCTCAACTGTTCCCGTGTGCATGCCTCGCACGATGGCCCGTCCCTGCGCTCCAGTGAGGATCAGACAGTAGAAGCGATTGCTGACGGCGGCGGCAGCGCGTCCCTTGTACGCGGACTCGAACAATGCAGCGACAGTCTCAGCCCGAGGGGCCTCGAAGAAATTGGTCAACAAGTCCAACACGGTCGCCTCTTCGTCGGCCCAGAAGACTGCCGTCGTATCCGATGACAGGTGAACGAACCTGCGCGGCAAAGTCGCTCCGTCATGTCTCGGGTCCGGGTAGCGATCGCTCAGCAGGCGGTTCAGCGCGGTTGTATAGGCATCCGCGCAATCTCGGCAAACGGGTGCATTCTCATTCCGCAGTAGGCCAAAGGATTCGAAGGCGTCGGTATTGAAGCTAACCAGCGCGACGCCGCTTGTGCTGCCTCCTGGGACCTTGACAGTAGGATGCTTGTCGACTAACCCGGTTCTTGAGCCACACATGAGGCATTGCGACGTATCCTCAGACGCCGTGCGACGCGCGTGTGAAAAATACTGCTGTACCACTGGAAGTTCATGCACCAACTTTCCGTGGAACTCAAACGCGATTAGATCGTTTGACTTGTATCCTTCGGTTGTTAGGCGCGCGGCGGCAAGCCCCCGCTCCGCATCGCTTTCCAGAAACGTTACAAGGGACGACAGAGCGGGGCATTCTGTTTTCTGGAGCGCCGCTCTTATCGATTGCCGGAAGAGTTCGGAACGGGCTCGCAAATCATCCTTCGAGCGCTTGCCTTCTGGCTCAATTCCCAGTACGTATTCCGACTTGTCAACTAAGAAGTCGGCAACAGCCGACGAAGTCCTACCCCTTCGTCGCGGTATCTGAAAGATCTTTGCGGTCTGTCGCTTCGCGTCCGCATCTTCGCTCGCAGTAGGGATGAGATTGACGAACTGTCCACGCTCGCCCACTGAGATCACCCAAGCAACCGGTCTTGGTTCGTAGTCGGGATTCGAGAGCAAACCCTCGCGCCGCGCCAGTTCTCCCAAACTGGAGAGAATCATGCTGCTGCCTCCCATTCCGGTATCTCAATCACCCCCCGGTCGAGTCGAGCTTCAAAAAACACGGGCTCGTTTCGCTCCGGCCCGTATGTGATGCCTCGCAACATGTACCCGAGATTGCGCGACTCGCTCGCCACGGGAAGTGGGTCACCATTGTAAGGTTCCACAATCGCAGGGAATTCGCGGCAACCCAAGTAGGGCTGCATATGAAACTGGCCCTTCTCCAGACGTCGTCGGAACATTTCATCAAACTTCCGTGGATTGTCGGCCGGCCCTCGCCTTTCTGTCATGCGAAATTCCGCCTCGACGGCGTAGTCCACATCCCTTAACGCCAAGGTATTGCGTTGAGCGCGGTCTTCGTCAGCGAAGTACTCCAGCGGCTTCCCACTTCGCATCGCGTGCAGCGCATTCGCCACAGAAGCTTTCCTTGTGACTTCGTTACGTTTCAATTGAATGAAGCGTGGCGGTGACAGAACAAGAATGCGCCGAATGTGCCACTGGATGGCCGGCTTCCAGAGAACGGCTTCGAGGACGCCCCTGGCAGCCGAAGGCGTAATGACTTCGTAGGAAACGCGCTCCGTCTTGAACTCAGGGCGCGTAAAACACGCGAATTCTCCGCGAATGCGTACATGATATAGGTAACTGGTCTGCGACACTCTGCGCCTCCATGAAGTAAGCTTCTACGAAAGTGCAGTATATCTCCTGTGAGCGCTGGGAGGTTGAATGTTAGGCGATCAGGTCTTCTGGTTCAACGGTGATTGGGCCTTTCCAGCCGAATCCCCAACGCTCGCTGTAGATGCGGAACCCAGGAGTGACCGCCCAGAATGTGTCCTGTATCCTCTCCAAAGCTCCCGCCCTGACCAGCACTTCAATTTCCTGGCGATAGAGGTTTACCATGAATCTTTGCAATCGGCGCATCCGGTTGCGCGAGATCCCGTTCCGGCGAATATCTTCCACGCGCTGCTCCCAGTCTGCGTATGGAGCAACGACTGTCTCCCCAGACTCATCGATCATGCGAAACGCCGCGGCCACACTCGCAAAATTCCATTCGCGTTCGTCCGCCATGATCGAACGAGAGTCCTGGTCCGCAAGGAGATAGAGGCGAGCAAAGAAATCCGCGAACGTACTGGGTTGTTTAAGGTCAAGCCGCCCTTCCTTCCACATCGTCCTCGCAACTTCTTCCGCTGTTCGCAAGATGCCGCGAGGAGGTTTCGTCGGAGCGTTAAACACGTGCAGGTGGCCGGACCCGTTTCCCTCTCGATTGCAACGGCCCGCCGCCTGAGCGAGAGAATCCGCGCCCGCGAATGCCCGGTAGACGTGCGGGAAGTCTACGTCAACGCCCGCCTCCACAAGTTGCGTGGCAACCAAGCGACAAGCCTCACGGTCACGGAGACGGCGACGGACTTCGGCGAGCACTGCTGAGCGGTGAACAGCGCACATCCTAGCCGACAAATGTTTGCAATCCACTCCAGTCAGTTCGGCTAACTTTTGGGCGTCATCGCGGCGGTGCACGATCGCCAGCACTTGCTCGTAAGCGCGAAGTTCCACAGCCAGCGCCTCCCAGCTGACGGGCTCTTCCGACTCCGGCATCAGCACGTCACAGCGGTTCGCTATGACGGCAAACTCAAGTGCCGGATCAGGCACGATTTCGTGCGCGCCAGCCACGAGGACCGGTTGTGTCGCCGTGCAAAGCACGGTCGTCGTGCCGTAGTTGGACGACAGCTCGCGCAGAGCGTGCTTGAGGGGAACGAGAAGCTTTACGGGAAGCGTTTGCACCTCATCGAGCACGACAACGCTTTCGGCAATCCGGTGCAGCTTGCGGCAACGGGAGGGCCGGTTACCGAACAAGCTCTCGAAAAACTGCACGCTGGTCGTCACAATGACTGGAGCGTCCCAATTCTCGGAAGCTAGCCGGTTCTCCTGAGTCTCACGATCCGGATCGACATTCGTGTGATGCTCCAACACTGCATCGTGTCCAAGGGCCTCTCGATAAGCAGCGGCTGTCTGCTCGATAATGCTGGTATATGGAATGACCACAATAATGCGATGCAACGCGTGCTTGACAGCGTGATCGAGTGCGAATGCCAGCGACGCGAGCGTCTTTCCGCCGCCGGTGGGAACCGTAAGAGTGTATGTACCAGGATCGAGCGCCGCTTCGCTCCTGCAGGCTTCGAGAACGCGTGCCCGCATTGCGTTCACAGTCGTTGTCTCAGCGGAACTCAGCTTGCGCGCAAGATAGACGTCCAATGCTGCCTTTAAATCGGCGAGGTTCGGCGGTGAGCCGAGATTCCTTTCCATGCCATGGGCGTAGAAACGCTCCGTGTCGAGAAAGTCCGCGTCTACCAGAGCAGAAAAAACGAAACGGGTCCACAGTGGGACTGATAACCCATCCGGGGAAGCGACCAACCACTCCGGTACCGCCGGGACGGGATGTTCTTCAATCCAGCGCGGTAGACCGCCGCGTCGGGCTTCAGCGAGCAGCGCCTCTTTGTTCGATAGTCGTTGGCGTAGGTGTTCGGCGTCTGGCAAGCCGCCGTGATGTCCCGCAACAGCAAACCCTACTATTGGAGCGCGATGCATCTTTGCAATGACCGCTCCCACCGACGAGTGATCGACCGTTCCAGTGATGTTGACGGAAGGATCTACTCCTATTCGCTCCTGGAATGCTCTACGATACTTTCCTGCATCGTGCCACAGTCCTGCGATCCAGCCCCACCCCGGCGCAAACGACCTCGCGAAAGACTCCGCTAGGTCGCCCGTTTGTACCAAGTGCTCTTCCAGCGGCTGCCACTCATCGAGTGGCCGTCCCAATAGGCTATGCGCGTAACAGCGCACTTCACCTTGCATCCGGTTGCTCACCCCGCCAGGGTGCGCCTGGCTTTGAGCTCGGCGAGCAGGCGCTCCACCTCGTCCTGCTTGCTCAGCGACGCCAGCCGATCCTCGATCGAGTCGGCAGTCAGCTCGGCCTTGGCCTGGCTCATCGCTTCGCTGCGCTGTACCTTGCCTTTCATGCGGTCGAACGCCGCGGCGCTCGACGGAGCGCCCATGGCCATGCGTGCATCGCCGGCCTTGTTCAGCGCCCGCGCTCGCCGGTGCTGCGCGATCAGCAGGTCGCTCTTGGCCTGTGCCTCGGCCAGCTTCTGCTCGAGCTTGCGCAACGCCGTCTTCAGATTCTCCACCTGCACCGTCTGGTCGGCCACCTGCTGCGCGAAGTTCTCCGCCAGCGCGCGATAGCTCAAGCGACCGCTCGATGGCCGCGCGCGCCAGGTCGTCCTGTTTCTTGTCCACCGCCAGCTCCGCCTTGCGAACCCACTCAGAGTCTTTTTCCTGATTCTCCTTGTGTTTCTTTTCGAGCAGATGCTGATCGGCGATCGCGATCGCCACCTGCGTCTTCACCTGCAGCAACTGGTTCTGCATGTCGAGAATCACCTGCTTGATCATCTTCTCGGGATCCTCGGCCTTGTCGATCAGATCGTTCAGATTGGCTCTGACTAACGTTGAGACTCGCTCCATGAGTGCCATATCGATTACCTCCTTAGGATTTGGCGTCGGTTCCCGAGCCGTTGCCCGGCTTGGGAGTCTTATCGCCGATGCTTCTCACTTTTCCAAGCAGTTCGGACATCTTCATGCCCGAAAGCGTTTCAAACAAGGCCGGGATCTGCGCGGCCATTTGCGTAATGTCGCCGGTGATCTTGTGCATGCCGGCCGAATCGCCGTTGCCGGTGGACACGATGGTGATCTTGTCGACGTTGGCGAGCGGCGATGCCAGCGCGCGCACGATCTCCGGCAGCCCGGTGAGCAGCTTGTCGACCACCGCTGCCTGGTTGTATTCCTGATAAGCCTCGGCCTTCACGCTCATGGCCTTGGCTTCCGCCTCGCCTTTCTTCAAAATGATCTCGGCTTCCGCTTCGCCTTGCGAGCGAATCGCGGCGGCGCGGCCTTCGGCTTCCGCGGTTAAGCGCATCTTCTCGGCTGAGGCCAGCGTTTCGATCCGCTGACGCTCCACCTCGGCCTGCTTCAACGTGGTCGCGATCAGTTCGTTCTCGCGCCGCTTGATCTCGGCCTCCTGCACCTTGATTTGCTGTTCTTTTTGTACCTGCTCGATCTTCACCTGCTCGGCCATCACCTGCTGCTGCATGATGTTGCCCTGGATGTCGTAGGCTTTGTCGGCCTGCGCCTGCTGTTTTTTTGTGGCTTCCAGATACTGTGCCTTCTTGACTTCCATATCGCGCGTGGCCTCGGCCTGCTTGGCCAGCGACAGCGTCTCGGCGAGCACGCGTTCCTGATCGGCCTGCGCCCGGGCCACGGCAGCGGCTCGCATGGCTTCAGCGCGCTTGATGGCGGTATCGCGTTCGGCTTCGGCGGCGGCAACGTCGGCATCCCGCTTAATGCGCGCTATGTCGGGCCGGCCCATGTTGGAGATGTATTCGTTCTTGTCGCGGACTTCCTTGATGGTGAACGAAATCACTTCCAGCCCCATCTTGCTCATGTCATCGGCGCAGGTGGCGCGCATGCGGTCGCCCACCATCTCCGGCTCCTTGACGATCTGCTCCACCGAGAGCTGGCCGATGATCCCGCGCAGATGGCCTTCCATCACCAGCCGGATCAGCGCCTCGCGCGCCTGGTCGCTCTTGCTCAGGAATTGTTCGGACGCGGTCTTGATCGACTCGGGATCCGACTTCACCTTGATCTGCGCCACCGCTTCCACCGTCACCGCCACGCCCTGCTTGGTGTACAAATCCTGCTGCGGCGCGACGTCGAACGACATCAGCTCGAGCGACAGGTCGCGAAAACTTTCGATCATGGGAAAGATCACCGTGCCGCGCCCGATCACGATGCGCGTTCCCCGGAATCCGTAAACCACCAGGGCCTCGTTCGGTCCGGCTTTCCGGTACAGTCTGGCGAACATCGCCATCAGAAACAGCACGGCCAAAACCATCAGGCCGGCGATGATGATTACATCCGATGACATGCGCATTTCAAATCCTCCTTATTGCTCCGATGTTGTCTCAGCTTGCGGCTCGCTGAGTTCTTCCCAGGGACGCACGTAGGCGATGCCTCGCTCGTAGCGCGTCACCACTACTTCCATTCCGCGGGCGATCGCGGCGCCCGTTTCGCTTCGGATGCTCGAAGCGCGCCGCACTCCGTTCTGCGAGAAAATCATTTCGCCGGTGCCGCCCTCGCGCACTGTGCTCGAGACGCGCCCCAGCACGCCGATCATGTCGTAATCGGCCGGGTCCAGATCCTCCTCGTGCGCCAGCAGAAACTTCACCAGGAACCAGAACACCGCCGCCGCTCCGCCCAGGCCGCTCATGAACGCAACGCCCAGCGCGAGGAACACCCAGATGTTCGAATAGCGCGTCAGCAGGTAACCGGTCCCGCCGAACCAGGCCAGGAACGCCGAGATTGTTCCGAGATTGATGGGCGAATGCTCGGCTCCGTGATTGCCGCCGGGACCGTGAACGCCCGCATCGTGCCCGCCCCCGATGTGCAGATCAAAGTGGCCGCCCAGCAGCGACACCAGGCTGAACAAGAAGCCGAACCAGAAACATCCCAGATAGAAAATTTCCCAGGTCATATGGCTTGCCTCCCGGGAGACGCCGCCGCTTCAGGCTTGAGAACTTCAAAAAGACGATCGGCCAGCCCCGGCGTGTCCAGAATCGCTTCGAGCAGCAGGACACAACGGCGCGAATCCTCGTGCCGCGCCACGCTCAGCAGCGCGCGGCCCACCTCCGGATCGCGGCGGAAACGTTCGGCGCCGTCAATGAGCCACAGATCCAGTTGATCCTCGACGCCACGGACATCCGATACCAGCTCGGTATGAAAACCCTCCGGATCGTCCACCAGGTAGCCCGGATGCACCTTGAAGAAGCGCGCCAGCAGCATGCGCGTCGAATTGGTCAGGTGCGGCCGCGCGCCGCTCTCGATCTGCGATAGGTACGACTGGCTGATGGACTTTTTCTGCTCTTGCTTCAAGGCCCGCACCACTTCCTGCTGAGTCATCTCGCGGTCGAGGCCGCGCAGCGTGCCTTCCACCTCGCGGAGGTAGCGGATTTTCTCGCCGAGCTTCATATTACGATCTGCAATTACATTATCACGGATTGCGATTGCCTGTCAAGCGGTGGTCCCGTTCCCCCCTCCGCTCCCCGAGTACAATGGGACTTCTGGCGCGCCCCATGTGGACTGGTGAGTATAGTTTCGTCCTGAGAAACCTGGTGGAGAAGGACTTCAAGGTCCGCTACCGCAACATGTCGCTGGGCATTCTTCTGGTCGCTGCTGAACCCGCTGGTCATGATGGCGGTGCTGACCTTCGTGTTCACCAAAATCTTTTCCAATTCCAGCGGCTCCGAATACCCCATTTCGGTTCTGTGCGCGCTGGTTCCCCTCAGTTTTTTCCAAATCGCCTGGGTGAGCGGGACCACGTCGCTGCAGGAAAACGCCGCGCTCATCAAGAAAATTCCGGTGCCCCGCCAGATTTTTCCGATCGCCAGCGTCCTGTCGAACTGCCTGCACCTGATCATTCAGATCGGCCTGCTGCTCAGCGCGGTCATCGTGTTCGGCAACGGCGTCAACCGGTATTGGGTATGGCTGCCGGTGATCTGGGGGCTCGAGATCGTGTTTGTGCTGGGCCTCGCGATGGCTTTTTCGGCGCTCAACGTCTATGTCCGCGACATGCGCTACGTAGTGGAGTCCGCCAACACGGTGCTGTTCTGGCTGGTGCCGGTATTTTATTCCTTTTCGCTGATTCCTCTGCGAGTATCGCGAAGTATATCTATACAATCCGGTCTCCGCCGTGGTCCTGATGTTGCGCAACATCCTGCTCGAAGGGCATCCTCCCCTGATGCAGACTTTGGGCAAATTGGCAGCCAGCTCGTTCGCCATGCTCGCGATCGGCCTGGGCGTGTTCGGACGCTTGACCAAGGGATTCTATGAGCACCTGTAGACTGCGATGACCGTCATCGAATTCGATCACGTCTCCAAGTCGTTTCCGCGCGTCACCGGCCAGCAACTGCTACGCTCCCATATCCTGCGATGGTTCGGCTCGGGCGAGCATCATGAGGATTTCTTCGCGCTGAAGGACGTTTCATTCCGGATGCACGAGGGCGAGAGCCTGGCTGTCGTGGGAAGCAATGGCGCCGGAAAGAGCACGCTGCTGGGTCTGGCTGCGGGCTTGACGCCGCCAAACAGCGGGCCGCGTACATCGAGCCGGCCGGATCAACGCACTGCTCGAACTCGGCTCCGGCTTTCACCCCGACCTCACCGGCGCCGAAAACCTGATCCTGAATGCCGCGCTGCTCGGTCTCAGCCGCCGCAAGACCATGGAGCGTGTCGAGCGCATCGTCGAATTCTCCGGCATCGGCGAATTCATCAACGAACCGCTGCGCACGTATTCGAGCGGCATGGTGGTGCGGCTCGGATTTTCGGTCGCCATCCAGGCCGACCCGGATATCCTGATTATCGATGAGATCCTGGCTGTCGGCGATGCCGCCTTTCAGGAAAAATGCCGCCAGACCTTGGATGACTTTCTGCGCGCCGGCAAGTCGCTGCTGTTCGTCTCGCACTCCGGCTACAGCGTCCGCGAAATGTGCAAGCGCGCCATCTGGCTGGATCACGGCGCTGTCATGATGGATGGCGATGTCGCAGAGGTATTGGGCGCCTACGAGGGCCGGCAGGTGCTCAACGCGCAGAGTTAACTATTCCTCCCGCAGCGCCGTCAAAGGATCGATGCGGATCGATCTTCTCGCGGGAACATAGCACGCCAGCAGAGCGACCGCTGCCAGCAGCAAAGGAGCGCCAACCAGCAGCCGCGGATCTCCGGTGCCGGACGTGAACACGGTCCCCAGGACGGCCGTCAAGGAAGCCAGCGCGCGCGACACGGCGAACGCGCCTGCAAATCCTACAGCCGTTCCCACCAGGATGAGTCCCCCGCCCTCGCGCAAGACCAGTCCCAGCACCTGCCCGGCGCGCGCACCCAACGCCACGCGGATTCCGATCTCCTTGCGCCGCCGCGCCACCGAATACGACGTCACGCCGGCCAAACCAATCGACGCCAGGATCAGGCCGAACACGCCGAGGCTGCCGTAGATCCCGGCGCCCACCCGGACGAAGGCGTCCATCTGATCGAGCTGCTGCCGAAGGGGCTGCACATCGAACACGCTGAGATTCGGATCGATGGCAGCGATCTCGCGTCTGATTCCCGCGAGCGCGTCGGGTCCTGAAATCGCGCGAATCACGACCGTAGTGCCGCCGGTTTGTGGATGTGCAAACGCCGCGCGCGTCATCGGCACGTAGATGACGGGAGTTTCCCCGTTCATGCTGAAGCCGCTGCGAAGCTCGGGCACAACGCCGATGATCTCGTAGGACTGGTCCGCCCCTTCGAAGCGCCGGCCTATCGGATCCAGCTTTCCGAATAGCGCTCGCGCCGCCGGCTCATTCAAGATGGCCCGCATGTTGGTCTGGTTCGCTGAACCGGCGCGCTCATCCTGATCTGTAAACTCGCGCCCGTGCAGAACGTTGACGCCCAACGCGGCAAAATATCCGGCGCCCACGGCCTGCGCCCCCGTTCGCTGCAGCACCTGCGACGGGCTGGCGGCATTGTCATCGGGCGCTCGCACCTTAGCGGTTAGCACGCTCTGATCGGGCGCGAACGGCGCGCGGTCCGCCAACGCCACGTTTCTCACTGCGCTCACGCGACGCAGGCGCTCGGTCACTTTTTCAAACAGCGACGCGGTCTGCTGCGGCGAGTAACCGTCGCGCACCGGGTCCATCGAAAACACGTAAACGTGGTTGACGTCGACGCCTCTGGTCACCGCGGACGAATTCTGGATTCCGAGGATGATGAATCCCGACATCATGAGCACGATCAACGATGCGGCCACCTGGCCCACCATGAGCACGTTCCGCAACCCGAACCGGCGGTATCCGCGCAACTGCGCTTGCACGCCTTCCTTGAGCGAAGAAACAAGATTGGTCTTGACGGTTTCGAGCGCCGGCGCCAACCCGAAAAGCAGTCCCGTCACTAGGGAAACCGCCAGGGTGAACAGGAGCACTCGCCAATCGGGACTGATATCGAACTGGTACGGAATCTGCACCGGCACCTTCAGACCGTTCGCCGCATGCGTCAGCCAGACTGTCAGCAGCAGGCCCGCGATCCCGGCGCACATGGACAGCAACACGCTTTCGGTGAGCAATTGCCGGATGAGACGCGCACGGCTCGCGCCGATTGCCAGGCGAATCGCGACCTCGCGCCGCCGGCTGGCAGCGCGCGCCAGCAGCATGTTGGTCAGGTTCATGCACGCGATGGTCAGGATCAGGACCATCAACGTTCCGTAGAACCCGAACAGAATCGGCATGGCCTCGCGCGGTAGCGGAAAAACCGTGCCGCCCGGAAGCAGGTGCAAGCGGCGTCCACGGCGGTTGCGCTCGGGATCCAGACTCTCTTCATCCAAATGATGCGTCAGAGAATCCAGCGCGGCCTCGGCGGAATCGATCGTCACTCCCGGCTTCAGACGCACCAAAACGCGGAACACACGGCGATCGCGGCGATGCAAAACGTCGTCGCCCAACTCCGGCGCGAGCGACGGTGGCGCAGTGGCGGGCACGAACAGGTCAGCCGGCAGGAACGGCATCACGCCCAGAAAATCCTGTGGTCCGATACCGACGATCGTGGCCGTCTGCCCGTTGATCTGGATCGTTCGACCCACGGCGGTCGGATCCGCGTTCAGGCGATTGCGCCAGAAACGGTCGCTAACCACCACCACCGGCTCCGAACCCGGCTTGTCAAGCGCGGGACTGAAAAAACGTCCACGCGCCGCCTTGGTTCCGAGCACAGAAAAATATTCGGGCGACACGATGTGTCCGAATACGCGATCTTTCCTGGCGTTCTCGGCGCCATCCAGCGCGACATTAAACGGTACGCTCTGCTGGAACGCGGCGGCGCCGTCGAACAGGTCGCGTTGGTCGCGGTAATTCTCGAAGTACGGATAAGACGCCGGAGCTTCGGTCAGCGCCAGGCGGCCGGCTCAGCCGCGCCCGGCATGTCATGCAGGATGATCGCGTTCACTTCGCTGAAGACCACCGTGTTGACGCCGATCCCGAGACCAAGCGATATGATGCCGACCAGAGCGAAGCCAGGCGATTTCACGAGCGCGCGCACTGCATACCCCAGGTCCTTGCGGAGGTCGGTGAACAAGGTGCCGATGCTCACGGGATCACTCCTTTTGGGGCGCCCTGGCCTCCAGGTCGAAGCGCATGCCGTCCCTGGCCACTTCCACTTTACCGTGGAAAATGTCGGCGACCCCCTGCAGAAACGGCGCCTCGCCGCCAACGTTGGCCGGCGTCGGAACCAGGTGCGTGAGCACCAGCTCAGTAACGTGCGCCTCGGCCGCGGCGCGCGCGGCGTCCAGCGTGCTCGCGTGATACGTGAGAATGTCGCGCAGCATTTTAGCCGTCCGCGGCTGCTTCTGCATATCCATCATCGCTGCGGCCCGCATCACCAGCGTCTTCGCCATGGCGTCGTGCAACAGCAGGTCGGCACCCTTAGCCTCGCGCACCACGTTCTCCGAGTAAACCGTGTCGCCCGAGATTACGACGACGCGCCCGCGATACTCGACACGATAGCCGTACGCGGGAACGATCGGACGATGATCCACCGGAAACGCCAGGATCTTCAGCCCGTTCTTCTCGAACACCAGCGCATCCGCGTGCGGATCCGCAATCTCGACGACGTGCGCCACCGCATCGTGCGCCTTGCGCGGAACCACGGCGTCGGAGTGATGCACCACGCGATAGTCTTCGTCGAGTTTGTATTCGCGATTCACGCCTTCCACGATTTGCTCGACACCCGGAGGACCGTAAACGTCCAGCAACTCAGAGCGCCCGTTGGCCCAGCTCATGGTGAGCGCTTCGCCCAAGTCGCCGATGTGATCGGAATGGTAATGCGTCAGGATAACGGCGCTCAGCATATGTCCCGGAACGCCCGCCAGCATGGCCTTGCGCCAGGAACCCGGACCGACGTCGATCAGAACCACCTGCCCGCCGGCCACGATCGCAGTGCACGATCCCACGCGCTCCGGATCCGGGAGCGGCGACCCGGTGCCACACAGGACGACGTGCAGGTTGCCATCGTTCGGCGAAACCGCGCGATTTTGCGCCTGCGCGCACCAGGTCCACATCAGGACCGCGCTACGCCACCAGTTGTTTCATTGATTGAATGATGCGCGCTAGCGCCGCGTCGCCGCCGCCACCTGCTCGCCCATCTTCGCCTTCACCTGGCTCTCGATCCAGGCGTACGTGATGCCGAGTCCCTGCTCGAGCGAAACCTGAGGCACCCAGCCGAGCACCTTGCGCAGCAGCGTGTTGTCCGAATTGCGGCCGCGCACACCCATGGGACCTTCGATGTGCTTCATGCGAATCGACACGCCGGCGATTCCGGCGATCATCTCCGCCAGCTCGTTGATGGTCACCATGCGGTCCTGCCCGAGATTCAGAGGCTGGCGGAAATCCGACTGCATCAGCCGGTACAGACCCTCGACGCAATCGTCGATGTAGCAGAACGACCGCGTCTGTTCGCCATCGCCCCAGATCTCGATCACCGGATCGCCGGTCAGCTTCGCCACAGCGATCTTGCGGCTCAACGCGGCCGGCGCCTTCTCCCGTCCGCCTTCCCATGTGCCCAGCGGTCCGAACATGTTGTGGAATCGCACGATGCGCGTCTCCATGCCGTAGTCCTGCGCGTAGTGCAGGCACAGCCGCTCGGTGACCAGCTTTTCCCACCCGTAAGCGTCCTGAGGCTGCGCCGGATAGGCGTCTTCTTCCTTCAGCGGCGCGACGTCGGTCTCGGTCTGCTTGAACTCGGGATATACGCACGCCGACGAAGTGAACAGATAGCGCGGCACTTTGTTCTGCTTGGCCGCTTCCAGCGTGTTCAGGTTGATCAGCGAGTTGTTGTGCAGAATCATGGCGTGATGCGCGCTGATGAAGCCCATCCCGCCCATGTCGGCCGCGAGCGCGTACACCTGGTCGACGCCGCGCGTCGCTTCCAGGCAGCTTTCCCAGGTCCGCAGGTCGGCTAACGCGAATTCGTCCGCCGCCGTTGGAGCGTATTGTGGATTCTTCAAATCCACACCGCGCACCCAGTAGCCTCGCTGCTTCAAGTTATTCACCAGGTGGTGACCGATAAAACCACCCGCGCCGGTAACCAGAACACGCTTGCTCATTTTAGTTGCCTCCACCCGAGCTGGGCTACGCTCTCCGCGGCGTACGCGAGCTGCTCAGTCACGAGCCGCCGACGGGCCGCGTCCGCAGGCGACATATTCCGCCGCCTTCTCAAAATCCGCCTCAGGCAGAATGCGCCACCAATCTACCACGACAGGCCGCTGATGCGCCTTCCGTAAATGCTGCGGGCCGAGCGACCGGAATTGCTTCCAGGGCGTCGCAATCACCAGCACGGCGGCCTTCGCGGCGCACTCTTCCATTGAAGCGGCGTATTCGATGCGCCCGTTCAGGACGCGGCGCGCGTTGTCCATGGCTGCTGGATCGTACACCACCACGCGGAACCCGTCTTCGAGCAGATGCGTCGCCAGCATCACGCCCTGCGATTCCTCGATCACCTCGGTGTCCGGCTTATAGGACAGACCCAGAATGCCGATGGTCTCGCCCGCCGGCGTCAATTCCGCCACGCGTTCGGCCAGACGCGCCACCTGCCTGCGGTTCACCTGGTCGGTCGCTTTGGCGAGCGTGGCGTCCACCGACTGCAGCTCGGCGAAACGCGAGAACGCCACATTGTCGCGCGGGAAGCAAGGCCCGCCATAGCCCACCGCGCCCTTCAGATATTTCCGCCCGATGCGCGTGTCCAACCCGATGGCCGCCCCCACCACGTCGGAATCCGCGCCCGGCACCTTCTCGCAGATTTCGGCCAGCATGTTGGCGTAAGAAATCTTCGTCGTCACGTAGGTGTTCACCGAAATCTTCGACAGCTCCGCGTTGACGAAATTCATCCGCGCCACCGCCGGCTGGTTGCGGCACACGGTGCGATACAGCGCCTCCAGGATATCGCCGGCGCGCTGGTCGAATTCGCCGATCAGCAGCATGTCGGGGGTGGACATGTCCTGGATCACGCTGCCCAGCGCGATGAATTCGGGGTTGTAGCACAGGCCGAAATCCGGCGCCGCACTTCTTGCCGGATACGCGCTCCAGCAGCGGCAGCACTTCGCCGCCCGTCGATCCCGGCATCACCGTCGTCGTGACCACCACCAGGTGATAACTGGACTTGTCGCGCAAAGCCTTCGCGATCCCTTCGGCGACATTCAGAACCATCTTGAGCGAAAACGTCCCGTCCGGACCCGACGGAGAAGGCACCAGGATGAACGTGGCGTCGGTCTTGGCCACCGCCTCGGCGAGATCGGTTGTCGCCGAAAGCCGTGCCGCGCCCCACGCACCATCTCGGCGAGACCCGGCTCACTCACCGGCGAACGTCCCTGGTTCAACGCCTCCACCGCGGCTGGATTTGTGTCCACGCCGATCACTTGATGCCCGCGGTCGGCCAACACTCCGGCCAGCACCGCACCCAATTTTCCTAACCCTACAACAGAAATATTCACTTTGATACCTGTGTTCCCAAGATGAAGATTAGAATGCTGCTGTAACGCCCCAGATCGTTACCAAGCCCAGCAACTGCCAAGTTTATCAAAGGCCTGGTAATTCGGGCAAATATTGACGGCGGTCTCAAGTGATCCGCGCCGGATCGAGGTCGTCGGGCGTCGCGGGAAACGCACGCAGCGCTCAAGCTGATTATACTAAGAAGTATCTTCTAAGCGTGTTGCAGAAAGACGTCCATGCTGACCGATCCATCCAGGAAATACAGGCCTTACCCGGTCGTCGGTTTGACCGGCCGCCAATGGCCCTCGCGAACCATCCAGCAGCCGCCGGTGTGGTGCAGCGTCGATCTGCGCGACGGCAACCAGGCGCTGATCGAGCCGATGGATTCGGCGCGCAAGACCCGCATGTTCCTCAAGCTGGTCGAGATCGGCTTCAAAGAAATCGAGGTCGGCTTTCCCTCGGCGTCGCAAACTGATTTCGACTTCTGCCGCGACCTGATCGAGCATCAATCTGATTCCGGACGACGTTACCGTCCAGGTGCTGGTGCAGGCCCGCGAGCCGTTCATCGAGCGTACCTTCGAAGCCGTCAAGGGCGCGCGCCGCGCCATCGTGCATCTCTACAACTCCACCTCGACGCTGCAGCGCCGCGTCGTGTTCGCCCTCGATCGCGCCGGAGTGAAAGAAATCGCCGTGAATGGCGCTCGCGCCGTGTTTCAATGCGCGCGGCAATACCCGGAAACCGAATGGGTGTTCGAATACTCTCCGGAGAGCTTCACCGGAACCGAGCTCGACTACGCCGTGGAAGTTTGCGAAGCCGTGATGGACGTCTGGCACGCCACGCCAGCCCGGAAAATCATCATCAACCTGCCCGCCACCGTCGAGATGTCCACGCCCAACATCTA
This sequence comes from Terriglobia bacterium, assembly GCA_963792065.1. Classification (GTDB taxonomy): domain Bacteria; phylum Acidobacteriota; class Terriglobia; order Bryobacterales; family Bryobacteraceae; genus Palsa-89. Next base: position 653,167 of record CAWBUU010000001.1, on the reverse strand, counting down.
CGCCGACCAGATCGAGTGGTTCGCTCGGCAACACATCCAAGCGCGACTCCATGATCCTGAGCGTGCATCCGCACAATGACCGCGGCACTGCCGTCGCCGCCACCGAGCTGGCGATGCTGGCCGGCGCCGAGCGCGTCGAAGGCACGCTGTTCGGCAACGGCGAGCGCACCGGCAACGTCGACATCGTCACGCTGGCGCTGAATATGTACTCGCAGGGCTTGCATCCGCGGCTCGATTTTTCGCGCATCAACGACGCCATCGAGTGCGCCGAATTCTGCACTCAGTTGCCCGTGCATCCGCGCCATCCCTACGCCGGCGATCTGGTCTTCACCGCGTTTTCCGGTTCGCACCAGGACGCCATCAAGAAAGGCTTCGCCGCGCTAGCAACCCGGCGCGCGAGTGGGACATCCCGTACCTGCCGATCGACCCGAAGGACCTCGGCCGCAGCTACGAGCCGATCATTCGCGTCAACAGCCAGTCCGGCAAAGGCGGCGTGTCGTTCCTGCTGGAGCGCGACTACGGCATCAAGATGCCGCGCAAGCTGCAGATCGAATTCAGCCGCGTGATCCAGCAGATCACCGACGCCACCGGCCGCGAGATCACTTCGGCCGAAATCTGGCGCGCGTTCAAAGCCGAATACATCGACCAGCAAGCGCCGCTCGCCATTCGCGACCACTCCGAGCATTCCGCCGGCGAGAGCGGCCAGTTAACCGCCACCGTGAGCGATGGCTCAGCCGAGCGCACCATCTTCGGCGAAGGCAACGGCCCGATCGACGCCTTCGTGCACGCGCTGAACAAGGACTTCGATCTCGGGTCCGGATCCTCGACTACGACGAGCACGCGGTTGGAAGCGGCGCCGACGCCACCGCAGTCTGCTTCGTCGAACTGCGCGCCGGCGAAAGTGACGCCGTCATGGGCGTCGGCATGCATCGCAACATCCTGACCGCGTCGCTCAACGCCATCACCAGCGCCCTGAATCGCGCCGTCCGCGACAAGACACTCACACTGCCGAAGGGCCGCGTCCCCCTCGGAACCGTTTCCGCCTAATTCCGTGCTATAGTAAGGTGACTCAGTGATTTTGGCATCTTCGCATTGGTCCGGTCCAACCGCCCTCGTCCGATCCTGCCCCGAATCCATCAATCAGTAAACTAAAGGAAAAGAATGAAAAACATTTTCGTAGGAAACCTAGACTTCGGTGCAACCGAAGACTCGGTCCGCTCTCTGTTCGAGGCATATGGAACCGTCGAGCGCGTCAACATCGTAACCGACCGTGACACCGGCCGAGCCCGAGGGTTTGGCTTTGTCGAAATGAGCGGCGATGCCGAAGCGGATCGCGCCATCTCGGAACTCAACGGCCGGAACCTGGACGGTCGAGCGTTGAACGTCAACGAAGCCCGCCCCAAGACGGAACGTTCGTCTTCCGGCGGCGGCGGGGGCCGGCGCAATAACCGCTGGTAATCAACTCAGTTAAACGAGAGGGGGGCGTTCAGCGCCTCCCTTTTTGTCTTCTGCCCCAGGCTCACCGGTCCTGGTGCTAAGCCCTCAGCGCGACTCTCAGACTCGTATCGCCGGGATGCTCGATCTCAAAAGCCATCAGCGCGACTTTCAGAGGAGAGGTTCGAATTGGACTGGTTAGCCATTGATCCGATACCGGCAGCGCGCTCTGATCGATCTCTCGCCACAGTTCGCCATCCAGCCTGCGTTGATCGATTCTGGCGACCTTGTCCTCGATCCGCACGCGCAGGTCCTGCGTCTCAAACATCACTTTGTTCATATACTTCATTGTCCCACGCGCGGCCCTGAGCGCGTCCAACTATTTCCGTCAGCCAGAATGCTCACCAGGTAGCGCCGCGGCCCGGAAATGCAGCGGATCTCTCAGGCCCTGCAGCTCCCGGTAGTAATACAGCGCGGTGGGCCGCCGGTCCTGGAACTGCAGCGTCCGCAAAAACTCGATCTCCTCTTCGGTGACGTCGCCGCTCATCGTCTCATCCCTCAGAAACTCTTCGAAGCCCGGTTCGATCGCCAATGCCTGCTGAGGCTGCACCTCGACAAACTCAAACCTCTTGAGGCTCGCCGGCGCCAAACGCTGGTTCAATTCCACTTCCATGCCGAACGTCTTGAGGTCGATATCCCAGGAGTCGATAATCGGATCCAGGAAAGATACCCAGCTCTCCATTGAGACGTCGAAGACATCCGTGTCCAGAAACTCCAGAATCGCCACGCGCATTTGCTCGTAGCTGCGTCGGCTGAGTTGTGCCATCACGCGTAGCCACTCCTCGCCGCGCAATTCTTCTTTGGCCACTCCCTGCGCGACGTCCAGAAGCTTTTGCGTTACCAGGCGTTCGAGTTCGCCAAACGGCTCCTTCTCGAAGATGCTGCGTATTTCCGGCTGCCTGTCCGGCTCGCATTTGCGAAGAACCAATTCGCGGCACTCCTGGAACAGAGGACTGGGCGGCGCCTCTACCCGCTTCTTCATCGCCTCTCGCCGCTGAGCGTCCGCGAGTTTCGATAGTTCGCCCGCCGGCAGCTTCAGAAACTCGCCCATCTTGTCGTAGAGATCCGTGCGGCCCGGCGCCGGCGGGGCCTTCTTGCGCGTCAGGAGCTGCGAGATGTACGACTCGGTGACCTGCGTCGCCACGGCCAGATCCCTCTGGTCGAGCCCCAGCTCGCCGAGGCGCCGTTTGATTACGAGCGAGACGTCCATGGTCTAAAGTTGGCAGTCGAAATCAGCCTAGCATAAGTTAACCGCGGAAGCTCCAGGCCCCCTGATCGGCTTGACTTGGTACGGTAGATTAACTGATAATAGTGAATGTTTGAGCGCTTCAGCCCACTCGCAGGCCGTCTGAACTAAGTCAGGCGATCTGATCCTCCCTTCTTAGTCGCGTCCGACAATCGAGGAGATTCCATGTTCGATACGACCCAAAAGTCCACGGGAACCGGATACACCACCACGGCCGCGTTCCTGGTCGTAGCCTTCGTATTCATTCCGGCCGCTTTGCTCTTCTCACGTCCGCTGGGGTACCTTTCCATCACGTTGGCGATCGCGTGCAGCCTTTTGTGCATCACGTTCGCATGGTTCAATTGGAGACGGTACTCGCAGCTCTCGATGCCATCCATCGCCACCAAGGGAGCGGCCCAAAAATGATTCATGCGGCAACGTCGGGCAGACTAGCGGAACCGATAGGCGCTAGACACAATCGAATGACACGCATGACGCTGAAACTGACCACGAAGGAACTTGAGCTACTGAACAGTCTGGCGTCGGATCAGCTATTCCGCAGAGAGTTCATCGATCCCCGTATGCCGGGCTATAAGTCCAACCCCGCCGAGTTGAGCCTGGGCAAGAAACTCGTGGATCGCCTGCGCTTGATGGTAGCTCGAGCGAATGGAACACCGATTCCCAGAAGAAACGGAACCACTGGCTGACATGTCCATGACTACTTCCGCAGTCGCGCGGATCCCGGAGAGGAGCGCGAGGATGCTGCAGTTGATTCTTACCGGATTCACCCACGAGACCGGTTTCCGCGTGTTCGCATTCGATCGCGTGGGCGAGGACCGCACGCGAACCAAATGTACGGTCCGGGCCGATCTCACCCTGATCCGAACCTATGGCATCCAGATCCAGGACTTGCCGCTCCTGTGCAAGGGGCTGCTTTCCCGGCACGACGACCCCGTCGACGGCTATTCCCTCACCTTCACCGAAGAAGAGATGCAAGTTTGCGCCAACGAGCGCGCCGCGGCTCGTGAGATCGCTGCCAGCAAGCGAAAGACGATGCGCCGGCCTGCCACCGAGAATCTCGGCGCTGCCTGGCGCACTCCACATCCCTGACGCGCGCGACACTGCCGCGATGCGTCCCGCCTAGTGAACCGTATAGCGCGCCTTCAACGCGAACGGCGCAATCTCGATATCAAACTGCTCGCCGCTCGCCCGGATCATCTGATACGTGCCGTGCATCATGCCCATCGGCGTTTCCAGCGGACACCAGGATGAATACTGGAACGACTCGCCCGGCGCCAATGCCGGCTGCTGCCCCACCACACCCGGGCCTTTCACTTCTTTGGTCTGGTCCGCCGCGTCCGTGATCATCCAGTGCCGGCTGATCAACTGCACCGTCTCGCTTCCCAGGTTCGTGATCCGAACCGTGTATTGAAACACCCACTGGCCCTGCTGCGGCCGCGAGTTGTCGGCTGAATACTGCGCCATCACCTCCACGCGCACATTCTGGGTGGTGGCGTCCGACAGCGACGTCAGGTCTGTCCGCAAAGCTGCCATGCTGGAATGCTCATGATAGCGCAGCCAACTCTCAGCCCGCGCCGACCCGCTTGCGCTGCGATCCTGTATCATCAGAATCGCCGTCATCGCGAGCCATGAATCTACGCATGCCCTCTCTCGCTCGATGGCTTCTGATTCGATGGCGTCCCTCGTTTCGCAATCGAATGCAGCCGGTCTCCTTGGTTGACTGCCATCGACGGCTGGATGCGCTCCTCCAGCCGGCCATAGCCTTCTGGAAAGGAACTGTTGATTGGCAAAACGGCGGGTTCTTTGGACTCATGGATTGCGCCGGCCAGCCCAGGCCGGATGCCGATAAGGACATCATCCAGCAGGTGCGCCATCTTTGGACCTTTTCCTGCATTCATCGCTTCGAGGACTGCTCGCCCGCCATCCAGGACTCCATCATAGATGTTGACAACGGCTGCGCCTGGATGAGTTTCGCCTGGAAATCCAGCTACCACAGCCTCAGGGCCCTCATAACGCGCAAGCTGTGGATCGAGGAGCGCTGTCAGATCGGTCGATCTCGATAGCGCCTGCCCCAATCTTTGCGCCGCTCCGCTTTCGGACACCTGAATCCCGAGACCGGACGCGGCGGATCCGTGTGAGCGACTTTCGCCTACGTCGGCTCTTTAGAAGCAAAGCCCTGGGTCTCACTGTCCCGCTGGCCGGTCAATTGCTTGAGCTGTCGCAACCGAAAGGAGACTCGCGATCCCATGCCTCCCCGCAACAAACCGCTAGCAACGTTCGCGCTTTGCGCCGCGACCCTCTGTGCCTTGGCGGTTCCCGCTTCGGCCGGTCCCATGACCCGGATCGAGCGCGAACACCTGGTCGCTCACCTCGAGATGACCCAAGCCTGGCTCACCGGCGAGGTGTCTTCCCTCTCCGCCGCGCAGCTCAATTTCCGGTCGGCCCCCGATCGCTGGACCGTGGCCGAGGTCGTTCAGCATCTGGTCATCTCCGAACCGAACTACTGGAAGCTCCTCAACGACGGATTGAAACAGCCGCCCAAGAAGCTGGACAACCAGGCCACCGATGCCGACGTGCTGTGGTACGGAATCGATCGCACCCGGCATGACAAGACGCCCGCCAACCAGAATCCCATCGACCAGAAAATCGACGCCGCGCAAGCGCTCAAGAAGTTTCTCGCGATGCACGCGCAGTTGCTCGACATGGCTCGTTCCACCAACGAGGACCTCCGCGGCCACGCCGTGCCCGAATGGGGCGTCGATGCCTACCAATGCCTGCTCGAAATCTCGACGCACGAGCAGCGTCACATTCTTCAGATCCGCGAGATCAAGGCCGATCCGGGCTTTCCGAAGAAGTGAAGCCTTAGATTGCCTGCAGCGCAACACCACCGGCGCATGCCTGCGTTGCATCCTCCGGGAAGCTCCTTCGAATGAATTACGATAACTAAATGATCAGAAGTTGGAGGAACGAGTCGGAATGAGTCGGAAATTTTCCTGGACGCTGGGCGCGGTATTCGCTCTGGTTGGCGCACAGATCCTGTCTGCGCAGTCGGCGTCGATGTATCCGCACGCCGCCAATTACAACGCAAGCGCGCTGGGCGCGGCTCCGCGATTGGCCCCCTCCGGCGATCCTCCGATTCACATCATTCCCCTCGATTCACCCCTCAAGTTCGGCGGCACAAATGCTCCCGACACTTATTCCGCCAACTCGACATTCAATTCCACGCCCGTGCTGGTCGACGACGGAAAGGTCCGGATCTGGCAGGAGCAGGTTGCCACCGGGTCCAACGGCGAGTGGGAGATCTTCCACATGCAGGCCACCAGCGGTCTCGTGGCCGGCAACATCAATGCGAATTGGAACATCCTGATGGATTACACCCTCAGCGCGCCGGTTTCCTTCGACGCGGTGGCCATGCAATGGCTGGTGAACGGCGCACCTTCCGGTCCGCTGTCGAACTTCGGCACCATCTGTTGCGCGGCAACGTCGAACCCGATCCTGCCCGGCCCCGCCTTCTATAACTCCGGCTTCAACGGCCTCCTCCCCGCCGGCGTCCAAACCAACTGGCAGCAGGTGTTCGTCAATCCCTACAACTTTGCCGCCAGCGGCGGCGTCAACACGTCGGCGGCCAACGAGTTCACCTTTGCGCTGCACTTTACGCTCGTGCCGCCCGCGCTGCCCACCATCACCAACGCCATCAGCGCCGGTGCATACGGCGCCTTCCCCACCTTCGGTCCCGGTTCCTGGATCGAAGTCTTCGGAACCAACTTCGCCGTGGGGTCGCAAACCTGGGACGGCAGCGATTTCAACGGCGTCACTGCGCCCACCAAGCTGGGCGGAATCAGCGTGACCATCGCCGGTCAAGCGGCTTTCGTGTACTACTTCAACCCCACGCAGATCAATCTGCAGGTACCGGCGGGCGTGAGCGCGGGATCTCAGTCCATCGTCGTTACTACGCTGGCAGGCGCCAGTGCGCCGTTCACGGTCACTGTGGACGCCATCAAGCCCGCTCTGCTCGCTCCCGACAGTTTCAAAATCGGTGGAACCCAATACGTCGTCGCGCTGTTTCCCGACGGCACGTACGTCCTTCCCCCCGACGCCATTGCCGGCATCGCCTCGCGCCGCGCCCGCCCTGGCGACATCATTACGTTCTATGGAATCGGCTTTGGCTCCGTCACTCCCGCCATTCCACCCGGCCAGATCGCTCAGCAGTCCAACACGCTCGCCGCACCATTTACCGTCTCGTTCGGCAGCGCCACCGCCACTGTGAAATACGATGGGTTGGCGCCCAACTATGTAGGACTCTACCAGTTCAACGTGGTTGTGCCGGACGTCGCGGCCAGCGATGCCGTGCCTTTGACATTCAGCCTAAACGGCGCAGGCGGAACGCAGAGCCTGTCCATCGCGGTAGGCAATTAACAAGTCCTGAATTGTAAAAATTCGCCATCCGTTACGCAGGCTAAAAGTGTACGGTCAGTTTCTGAACTGCCCTCGGAAGCAGAAAATGAGACAGACTCTCGCCATGCTTGCGTTTAGTGTCCCCGCTTTACCCGTGCCCGTGGGCGAGGGTGCGAGCGCGAGTCCGCCTCGATCCCCGCCGCGCCGAACACCGGCAGCTCCAGGCAAGGTACCATGAAGAGCAAGATGACCCTGACGCAGGCTGTCGACGAAATCCTTGATTTTCTCGCCGCCGGAACCACGGCCGAGTCCATCGCCAGCTTCCGGCCAGTCCGCCAACGATATCTCACTCGCACGTAGCCTTCCGAGCAACAATCCCCGACGCGCCGTTGGCTGTCACACCGCGCCAGCACGAGACCGATAGCCTACGTGCTATGCTACCGGGTTGCTTCCCACGTAGGAGGACGCGGCATGAATCCCAAGGAAGTGCTGGAGTTTGCGAAACAGAAGGAAGCGCGGCAGGTGGATCTGCGTTTCACGGACCTCCCCGGTCTGCAGCAGCACGTTTCCTATCCTATCGGCCAGCTCACCGAGGATTCGTTCGAGGAAGGCTTCGGCATCGATGGCTCCAGCATTCGCGGCTGGGCGGCCATCAACGAGAGCGACATGCTGCTGGTGCCCGATCCCACCACCGCGTTCATGGATCCGTTCGGCGAGATCCGCACGCTGGTGATGACCAGCGACGTGATCGATCCCATTACGCGCCAGCACTATGAACGCGATCCGCGCTGGATCGCCAAGAAATCCGAGATGTACCTGAAGAACAGCGGTCTCGGCGACACGGCGTATTTCGGCGCGGAAGCCGAGTTCTTCATCTTCGACAACGTGCGCTTCGATCAGAACCAGCACTCCGGTTTCTACTTCATCGATGCCGAGGAAGGCCGCTGGAACTCGGGCCGCAAGGAAAATAACCTGGGCTACCGCCCGCGCTACAAGGAAGGCTATTTTCCGGTGCCGCCGACGGATCACTATCAGGATCTGCGCGCCGAGATGGTGGAGACGATGATTCGCTGCGGCATCGAGATCGAGTGCCACCATCACGAGGTCGCAACCGGCGGACAGTGCGAGATCGATCAGCGCTTCAACACGCTGGTGAAGTCGGCTGACAACATGATGTTGTACAAGTACGTGGTCCGCAACGTCGCGTATCAATACGGCAAATCGGTGACCTTCATGCCGAAGCCGCTGTACGGCGACAACGGCAGCGGCATGCACACGCACCAGAGTTTGTGGAAAGACGGCAAGCCGCTGTTCGCCGCGGACCTGTACGCCGGATTGAGCCAACTCGCGCTGTGGTACATCGGCGGATTGTTGAAACATGCGCGCGCGTTGTCGGCGATCATCGCGCCCACGACGAACAGCTACAAACGCCTGGTTCCCGGCTACGAAGCGCCCGTGAACCTGGCATACTCGCGGCGCAATCGATCGGCGGCGGTTCGCATTCCGATGTACTCCGCGAGCCCCAAGGCGAAGCGCGTCGAGTTCCGTCCACCCGATCCGTCGTCGAATCCCTACATGGCATTCGCCGCGATGTTGATGGCGGGACTGGACGGCGTCCTCACCAAAGCCGATCCGGGCGATCCGCTCGACAAAGATATCTACGATCTTTCGCCGGAGGAAATGCGCAGCGTTCCCAGCATGCCGGCTTCGCTCGAAGAAGCGCTCGATTGTCTGGAAGAAGACCACGCATTCCTGCTGAAGGGCGACGTCTTCACCGAAGAGCTGATCGAGACCTTCATCAACTACAAGCGGCGCAGCGAGGCGGATGCGATTCGCCTGCGGCCGCATCCCTACGAGTTCGCGCTGTATTACGACATCTAGCGTCGCAGCATGCCTGAACCGTTCCGGTTGTCGAAAATCGGCGTCATCATGCTGGGCGTCGCCGACCTGGCGAAGTCCGTCCCGTTTTATCGCGACCGGCTGGGCCTGAAGTTGTCGATGCAATTCGAAAGCTTCGCGTTCTTCGACACCAGCGGCGCGACGTTGGTGTTAAACAGCGGCCTCGCAAAAGCCACCGGCCGCGGCGCGGGCGCGACCGAAGTGGTGTTTACAGTGGAACACGTTCGGGCTGCGTTCGAAGCGCTGCGCGAGCAGGGCGTCGAATTCATCAACGAGCCTCGACTCGCGTCGCCTCCGAATTGGGTCGCGAATTTCCAGGATCCGGACGGGCACCTGCTCTCCATTTTTGGACCTGAATAGTACGGCGCGCCGAGTCGCGGCTGTAAACTGGTGTTTCGCCCGCTCCCATGCCGCAGAATTCCGCTTCGTCTGCCCGAGCTGCTTTCTCGTATCCGAATTTCCGCTATTACATGACGGCGCGTTTTTTGACCGTCGTGTCGAACGAGATGCAGGCCGTGGCGGTGGCGTGGCAGATCTACAGTCTCACGCATCGCCCGCTCGATCTCGGTCTGGTTGGGCTCGCGCAATTCGCGCCGGGCATCCTTCTGTTTCTGGTCGCCGGTAAAACCGCCGACCAGCACCCGCGTCATCGCATTATTCAAAGCTCTTACGCCGCATACGCGCTCTGTTCGGGATTGCTGCTCGCGCTCTCCGTGCGTGGGATCACCGTAGTGTGGCCGATCTACGCGGTGCTGCTTTCCAACGGCGTAGTGCGTGCGTTCAACGGACCGGCCGGCCAGGCATTCCTGCCGCTGCTGGTCACCGCAGAACATTTTCCGAATGCCGTGACGTGGAGTTCTTCCATCTTCCAGGCGGCCACGGTTCTCGGGCCGACGCTGGGAGGCTTCATCTACGGCATCGCCGCAAGCCCCGTTCCCGTCTACTGCTGCTCGGCGGCCGGATATCTCGCCGCGACTTTGATGGTCTCGCTGATCCGCATCGAATCCCGCGGGCGCGCCGCGCGGAGCTTCGTCGGCGCTCGTATTCGAAGGCCTGCGCTACATCTGGCGTAACAAACTGGTGCTCGGCAGCATCTCGCTCGACCTCTTTGCGGTGCTGCTGGGCGGAGCAGTGGCGCTGCTTCCGGTGTACGCGCGAGACATTCTGAATGCGGGCGCATACGGACTCGGCGTACTGCGCAGCGCGCCCGGCTTGGGCGCGGTCCTGATGGCGATTGCGCTCGCGTATCGCCCGCTGCGGCGCCGTGCCGGTGCGACGATGCTGTGGTGCGTGGTCGGGTTCGGAATTTTCACGGTCGTGTTCGGCATCTCGCGCAGCTTGGCGCTGTCTCTGGTTGCGCTGGTTCTGCTCGGCGCGTGCGACATGGTCAGCGTGATCCTGCGGCACACGTTGGTGCAGCTCACCACGCCCGACGAAATGCGCGGCCGCGTCAGCGCAGTGAACATGGTGTTCATCGGCGCGTCCAACGAGATCGGGCAGTTCGAGTCCGGAATCACGGCGCAGTGGTTCGGAACGGTGCCGGCGGTGGTGCTGGGCGGAATCGGAACCATCGCCATCGTGGTGCTGTGGGCGCGGCTGTTTCCTGCGCTGCGCAAAGTGAACCAGCTGGTTCCGGCGAAGATTTAACCGAATCCGGCGGCCCGGCAAAATTTCACTTTGACATAGTGTCTGTTGAACACGTAGTATAGTGTCTGACTAACACTAAGAGAAGTTCTCCATTCCGCACACCTACGGATATCCGCGCGCAGCCCTGACGGTGGACTGCGTCGTTTTCGGGCTGGACGATAAAGAGCTGAAAGTCATGTTGATCCAGCGCGGCCTGGCGCCCTTTGAAGGCAAGTGGGCGCTCCCGGGAGGTTTCGTGCGCGTCGACGAGACGCTGGAGGAGGCGGCGCGCCGCGAACTGGAGGAAGAGACAGGTCTACGAAAAATATTCCTGGAACAGCTCTGCACGTTCGGCGCGGTGAATCGCGATCCACGCGAGCGTGTCGTCTCGGTAGGCTACTATGCGCTGGTCAATCTGAGTGGCCACAAGGTCCAGGCAGCCACCGATGCCCGGGATGCGGCCTGGTTCGGAGTGCACGACGTCCCGAGCCTCGCCTTCGACCACGGGGAAATCCTACAGACGGCGCTGGACCGGCTGCGGTCGAAGCTCCGTTATCAGCCCATTGGGTTCGAGCTGTTACCCAGAAGATTCACGCTTTCTCAACTCCAACATCTTTACGAGCAGGTTCTCGAACGTGAGACTCGACAAGCGCAATTTCCGCAAGCGCGTGCTGGCCATGGATCTGCTGATTGAAACGGACGAAGTAGAACAGGATGTGGCGCACCGGGCCGCACGGCTGTATCGCTTCGATGAACAACGATACCGGCGGCTGGTCAAGTCCGGCTTCAGTTTCGACCTCTAAGGGGGATGCAATGAAGGCTGTGGTGCAGGACAGGTATGGGCCGTTGGACCAGGTATTGCAGGTTCGAGAGATCGACAAGCCGAAGATCGGGAACGACGAAGTACTGGTGCGGGTTCGCGCAGCGTCCATGCATCCGGACATCTGGCACGCAGTGACAGGACTGCCGTGCATATTTCGCTGCATGAGCGGGCTGCGTAAACCCAAGCAGCCTGTTCCCGGAACCGATCTGGCGGGACAAGTTGAGTCGATTGGCAAGAACGTCACGCAATTCAAGCCCGGCGACGAGGTGTTCGGCGACGTCACGATGCCGCTTCTCAGAAACGGCGGGACGTTTGCAGAGTATGCGGTGGTCCGGCAGGACGCGCTGGTCGATAAGCCCAGGAACGTCACTTTCGAACAAGCCGGCTCGATTCCGACATCCGGTTTCATCGCAATGCACATTGCGGGACAGCTCAAGCCGGGACAGCACGCTTTGATCAACGGCGCAGGCGGGTGCGTGGGCAGCATCGCAGTTCAGTTGGCCAAGGCCGACGGCGCGCTCGTTACAGCGGTCGATTGCGCCGAGCGGTTAGAGATGATCCGCGCGCTGGGCGCCGACCACGTTATTGACTACCAGCGCGAGGACGTCACCAAGAGCAGCGAACGCTACGATTACATCCTGGATGTTGCCTCGACGCTGTCGTTCCGCGATTCGAAGCGCGTCTTGACGCCCGATGGACTCTACAACCTGATCGGCCATGCGCATTACGGCCGGGTGGGCGGCCGGCTTTTCGGAATTGTTCCGCAGTTTTTTTCGCTGATGATGCGCGCTCCCTTCGACCGTCACTTGCCGAAAATCGACTTCAAAGCGCTGCCGGGCAAGCAGCAGATCCTATCCCGGCTCAAGACTCTGCTCGAAGCCGGTCAGCTCACTCCCACGGTCGCAAGAACGTTTTCTCTCGCCGAGGTTCCCGCCGCGATGCGATGTCTGATAGAAGGACAAGTGGCAGGCAGAATCGTAATCACACCGTAGCCCCCTGCGCGAGGTTTGGCGGTCAGCCGCCTGAGTTGGGTGTATACTGGCCTGCCATGTACATCGCTTGCCGTCGTCTCTCTGCGCTCGTGCTCCTGTTGGCGCCGGGTCTTCCCGCCCTCGCCGCCGATGCCGCTCCGGCCACCTATGTCACCGCGGCGGAACTCGCGGCCGCGTTGAAGGCGGCGCCGCCAGATCGCACCACCTATGACAAAGTGATCAAGACCGTGGACGAGGGCAACTACAAAGTGTCGGTCGTCATTCTCCGGCGTATTCTGAAGCCGGGTAGCGTGGATCGCGGACTTTCGCACACCAAGGTCACCGAGGTGTATCAGATGCTCGAGGGTTCCGGGACGCTCGAAACCGGCGGATCGCTGACCGACACAAGCCCCGTGGATCTTACCGAGCAAGCCGCCGGCCCGAGCGTGCGCGGGACGATTAAGGGCGGCCAGACGCGGCATCTTGGACCGGGCGACGTCGCCGTGATTCTGCCCGGTGTGCCGCACCGCTTCAGCAAGCTGGACAGCTCCGTGACGTACATGGTGACGCGGATCGAAGCGAAGGGCCGGTAGGCAGCACGCTGCTTACTTCTTGCGCGTGCGATACTCCATCATCGCGTTTTTGTGATCTGCCGAAGTGATCGAGCGTTCCTGGTAATCGAGGTACGTCGCGAACGCCTGGTCGAACGACGATTCGAACGCGCCAGTCACAAGTTTTTTCGTGAAGGACCGCGCCGTCGGGCCGCCCTGAAGCACGTTCTCGATCACGCTCGCGGCCGTCTCATCCAGTTTGTCGTCAGGCACAACCCAGTCGAGCAGCCCGATGCGCAGCCCTTCGTTGGCGTCGATCAACTCGCCGGTGATCGCCATGCGCCGCGCGCGGCCGAGGCCGATGAATCGAGGCAGCCGGTAAGTCCCCATTCCGGGAATGAGCGCCTCCATCACCGCGGGAAGCCCGAGCTTGGCGTCGGGAGCGGCGATGCGAAGATCGCAGCACAGCGTAATCTGCAGCCCGCCGCCTATAGCATAGCCGCGGATCTTCGCCACGGTCAGCGCGTCGAGTTGTTCGAGCCGCCGCATGGCCTCGTCGAAACTGCGGAACCAGTCGATCTTCAGTTCCCCAGCGGAGAGCGCGCGCAGATCGACGCCCGAAGAAAACGATCGACCCCGGCCCGTGACGATCACCGCCTGAATTTCAGGCGACCGCTCGATCTCGTCCAGCGCGGCGTGAAAATCATGCGCCATCTGCCAATTCTCGGCGTTCAGCACTTCGGGCCGATTCATCACCAGCTCGGCAAGGCGCCCGCGCTTCTCCAGGCAAATAGCCGACGATCGGGCATCAGCAGCGGCTGCTTTTGTATCCATGAAGCCGAGTCTATTCCCCAGCGGCGACGCGCGCAAGGTCGGCCGCTGGGCCGCCGCTATACTGGGTGAGAGGCACGTGCAAACAGAACGCAGCGCGGGCGCGACTCCCAAGGCCGGATTGGAAGCCGTCGCCTACCAGTCCCTGCTGGATGTATCGCAAGCCATACTGCAACATCGCGACCTGGGCGCGCTGGTCCGCGATCTCTCCAGCCGTCTGCATTCGATTCTGCAGTTCGATTTTCTGAATCTGATCCTGCACGATTCCGAGCGCAACACCATGCGGCTGCATGTGCTGGCCTCGGCGAACAGGCCCGCGCCCGAGGTGGCGCCGATGGAATTCGCGCTTGACGAATCGCCCTCGGGCTGGGTGTTTCTGCACCAGGAACCGCTGGTGATTTCCGATATTCGCCAGGAGACGCGCTGGCCTGCCGTGATGGATTTGTTAAGAGCCAACAGCGTGATCAGTTCCTGCTGGGTGCCTCTGACCACGGCGCAGCACCGGCTCGGCGCGCTCGGATTCGGCTTCGGTGTGTTGGACCGGGCGGAGACACAGTTGGACTTGATGCAGCAGATCGCCTCGCAAGTCGCCGTCGCGGTGGACAACGCTCTCAATTTCGAGAATGCGGAGAAATATCAGGGGCAGGTAGCGCGGGAACGCGACCGATTGCAGATCCTGCTCGAGATCACCAACGCGCTGGTTTCCGAACTGGACATCCGCGATCTGTTTCCCACCATCACTTCGTCGGTTCGGCGCGCGGTGCCGCACGAATACACCAGCCTGGTGCTGGTGGAACCGGCCGGCGATCAACTGCGCGTGCACGCGCGCGTGTTCGAAGGCGATCTCGGCGTGCTGCGCGAGGGCGCTACGGCCCCCATCGAGGAAACGCCCGCCGGCCAGGCCGTGGAGGCGCGGCGTGCTCTGGTATTGGATGCGGCCGGGTTGCGGCGCTTTCCGGCGGCGGTGATTCAGAACCTGGTGGATGCGGGAATCCAATCGGTGTGCTGCGTTCCGTTGATCACGCGGCGCCGCGTGCTCGGTACGCTGAACGTCGGAAGCACTCGCGAGAACGCCTTCAGCCCTGCCGACGTCGATTTCCTCAGCCAAGTGGCCGGCCAGGCTGCGATCGCGATTGAAAACGCCACCGCCTACCAGCAGATCGCGCGCCTCAAGGACCAGTTGGCCGAAGAGAAGCTGTACCTGGAAGACGAGATCCGCACCGAGCGCAATTTCGGCGAAATGGTTGGCGACAGCCCGTCGTTCCGCCAAATCCTGGACCAAGTGGCCACAGTTGCACCCACCGATGCAACCGTTCTGATCCTGGGCGAGACGGGTACCGGAAAGGAACTAATCGCGCGCGCCATTCACGACTTGAGCGGGCGGCGCGAACGCACTTTCGTCAAGCTGAACTGCGCGGCCATCCCCACCGGCCTGCTTGAGAGCGAACTGTTCGGACACGAGAAGGGCGCATTCACGGGGGCGATCGCGCAAAAGGTCGGACGCTTCGAGCTGGCCAGCAAAGGCACGCTGTTTCTGGACGAGGTGGGCGACATCCCGCTCGAATTGCAGCCCAAGCTACTGCGAGCCCTGCAGGAGCACGAGTTCGAACGGCTGGGCGGGACGCGAACCATTCACGTGGACGTGCGTCTGGTGGCCGCAACCAACCGCGATCTGGCGCAGATGATCAGTGAGCGGCAGTTTCGGACGGATCTGTACTATCGCCTCAACGTCTTTCCGATATCAATGCCGCCGTTGCGCGAGCGGCCCGGCGACATCGAGAAACTGGTTCGCTACTTTACGCAGAAGTACGCGCGGCGCATGAACAAGCCGATTACCAACATCTCGCACGAAACGATGGATGCGTTGGTGCGATACTCCTGGCCCGGCAACGTGCGCGAACTCGAAAATCTGATCGAGCGCGCCGTAATCCTGACGCGCGGCGCGACACTGCAAATCCCACGGCCCGAGTTGCCCGCCATCGCCGACGCGGCATCCCCGGTGACGCTTCAGGACGCCGAGCGCGAACACATCCGCCGCGTGCTCGATCAAACCAACTGGGTGGTGGGCGGGCCGAACGGCGCCGCTGCCCGGCTGGGCATGAAGCGCACCACGCTGCAATCGAAAATGAAGAAGCTGGGGATCGCGCGTTAGCGCTGGCCCACCCGCCGCTACTGGGCCTGTTTCCGGTGCGCCAACCGGCTGCACGCTTCATCAGCGCCAGACGGATCGATCGCCTCGTTGCCCTCCTGGATGTGCTCGATCTTGCCGTCCTTGTCCACGACGAAGGTCGCGCGGTTGGCAAGCCCGAGCTGTTTGATCAGAACCCCGTACTGCTCGGAAACCGTACGCATGTGGTCGCTGAGCATCGGGTAACTGGCGTCGAGTTCCTTTTTCCAGTGCGCCAGCGTGGCCGTGAAATCCGTGCTGATGGCCAACACCTGCGCGTCGTTTGCATCAAAATTTGCGATACCAGACTGGTACGCGTTTAGTTCCTTGGTTCAACCACCGGTGAAAGCGGCCACGAAGAAAGCCAGCACCACCGTCTTTTTCCCGCGAAAATCGGAAAGCTTCACGGGCTTGTTGTTGGTATCGGGAAGAGTGAAGTCGGGAGCTTCGTCGCCGACTTTGAGCTGAGTCTTGGGGGGCGTGAAACGCTGTTGCGCCGAAAGAACGACTGCAAACAGGGAGCACGCCGCCAGCACGCGGAGTGATTTCATAGTTTCCTCACTGAAAATTGGAACTCTGGTGGAAGCGTATCACGTGCGGAACTTGTGCGCCAGCCTGGTCGCTCGCACCTGTCCGCAGCCGGTGTGGCGCGTCCCACCGGCGGACGGATCGATGGCCGGCCTCTTCCGGAATCCTGCTGATCCTGCGCGCCTTGCCGCTTGGCAGCGTGCTTGCTACATTGCCTGACATGCTGAACGACGTTCGGTACGCGCTGCGTTTGATTCGCAGGAACCCGGGCTTCGCCACCTGGGCCATTCTCGCGCTGGCCATTGGCATCGGCGCTTCAGCCACCGTCTTTGGCGTAGTGAATCAAGCCCTGCTGAAACCTCCCGGCTATAACGACCCGGACGGTCTCGCCCTGATCCAGTCCATCAACGTCAAGCAGGAGACCGTGGAAGGCTACAGCTCCTGGGACGACTTTCAGGACATGCGGCGCGAGTCGAAGCTGTTCACCAGTATTAGCGGAGTTTCGCCGCGCTGGAGCTTCGCGCTGCACGGAATCGGGCGCGCCGAAGAGGTGCACGGCCAATGGGTCTCGGCCAGCCTGTTTACACTGCTGGGCGTGAATCCGATCCTGGGCCGTCCGTTCACCAGCGTCGAGGATCGCGTGGGAGCGCCGATGACGGCCGTGCTGAGCTACGGTCTGTGGCAGCGCGCGTTCGGCGGCTCGCCTGCGGTGATCGGAAAACAGATCCAGCTTGACGACACAGTCGCAACCGTCGTGGGAGTGATGCCTCGCGAGTTCCGGTTCCTGGAAGACTCTGACATTTGGGTGCCGCTGGCGCTCAACCCCATCAATCAACGCGGCCGCGCGGTTCGATATCTCACGCTGGCAGCACGCCTGGCGCCCGGCGGAAACCTCGACCAGTCGCGATCGGAAATCAGCGGCATCATGAAGGCGCTCGAAGCCAAATACCCGAACAGCAACACCGGCTTTTCGCCGCGCGTGACACTCTTGCGCCAATATCTAACCGTGGGAACGCGTCCCATTTTGCTTTTGCTCGCAGGCGCAGTGGCGCTGGTGCTGCTGATCGCGTGCGCGAATGTCGCGAGCCTCCTGCTCACACGTATGCTGGGACGGCGTCAGGAACTCGCGGTACGAATCGCGTTGGGCGCCGGCCGGTTTCGGCTGGCTCGCCAGATGATGCTAGAGAGTGTGATGGTTTCTGCGATCGGCGGCGCGCTCGGACTGATCGCGGCAACCTGGGGTACGTTCGGGATCCGCACACTCGAGTGGACCCGCATCAGCGGGATCGCCGAGATCGGCCTGGATGCGCGCGTCATCGGCTTCACCATAGCCGCCACCGTCCTGTCGGGCCTGGCCGTGGGGCTCTTGCCCGCGTTGCGCTCCCAGGCATCTGGTCTGGAAGCCGACCTGCGTGCCGAAGGCCGCGCCAACACGGTGAGCGCTACCGGCCAACGCATGCGGTCCGCGCTGGTGATCGGCGAGATCGCTCTGACGACGGTGCTGCTGGCCGGCTCGGGACTGCTGCTGCGCAGTCTGATCCGATTGCTCGAGGTGGATCCGGGGTTTGCGGCGCGCGAGGTTCTCACGTTTCAGGTGGATCTGGGCGGAAACGCCAATCAATACGCAAGGGCGGCCGACCGCAGACAATTTTACGAACGATTCGCCGCAGCCATCGAAACGCTGCCGGGCGTTCGCGCCGCCGGCGCCGTCAGCCGGTTGCCGCTCGCCGAAGGCAACATCACATCGGCATTCACCATCGAGGGCCGCCCGATTCCCGAGGGAGATCTGCCGTCGATCGACTACCGGATCGCGAGCGGTTCTTATTTCGGCGCGATGGGCATCCCGCTGCTCTCTGGCCGGATCGCCGACCCGCGCAATCCCGACGAAGTGAACCTCAACCAGACTGCGGCGCGGCGTTTCTGGCCGGGCGAGAACCCGCTGGGCCGGCGCGTGAAGTTCGGACCACTCGGGGATCAGCAAAGCTGGAAGACGGTGGTTGGAATCGTAGGCGACGTGCATCACCTGGGGCTTGAAATCTCGCCCCGCCCGGAAGCGTACCGGCCCTACATCGCTAATCCGCTGGGCGCGCCGGTGTTCGCGGTGCGTTCGACCGGCAATCTCGACGTCCTGACCTCCGCGATCCGCGAGAGGCTGCGCGCCCTCGATCCGCAACTGCCGATGTTCAATGTCTACCCGATGGAGCAGTTGCTGGACCGGTCGCTTGAATCGCGCCGCTTCTCCGTCCTTCTGCTGTCTTTGTTCGCCGGAATTGCGCTGCTGCTCGCCGCGATCGGACTCTATGGACTGCTCTCGTACGCGGTGGGAATGCGGCCCACGAGATCGGGATTCGCGTGGCGCTGGGCGCCGAGAGTTCCTCGCTGGTGCGCATGGTGGTCGCGCAAGGACTGCGGCTGGCTGCGGCGGGACTGGCGATCGGGCTGGCCACGGCGCTTGCGATCGGCCCGCTGTTCGCGAATCTGGTGTACGGCGTGAGCGGCCGCGACCCCATCGCGCTCCTGGCCGGCGGCGCCGTTCTATTTGTCATCGCTCTCGCCGCCTGCTACATTCCCGCGCGCAGAGCCGCGAAACTGGATCCCGTCGCCGCGCTGCGAGCGTAAGCGGACCGCGCTCGAACGGCCGCCCGTGCTGTGGGAGACTGGAAGACCGGAGTTCGACAGATTGCGTGACTCATACGACGCAGTGGTAATCGGCGCCGGCGTCTTCGGCGCCTGGACGGCGTATCATCTGCGCGTCTCAGGCCGTTCGGTTGCGCTGCTCGATTCATACGGCGCGGGCAACAGCCGGGCCAGTTCGGGCGATGAATCGCGCATCCTGCGAGCGGGCTACGGCGCTGATGAGATTTACACGCGCTGGGCCATGCGCTCGCGCCGCCAGTGGATCGAGTTATTCGAAGCGGCGAGGCGGCCTGAACTATTCCGCCAAACCGGCGCGCTGTGGACGCCGCCGCCCGGCGATCGCCGCGCCGTCGAGACTCACGTCGCGTTCGAAAACTGCGGCGTGAGATTTGAAGAGATGACTGTCGCGCAACTCGCCTCGCGCTACCCGCAAATCCGGTTCGCAAACGAGCGCGTGGGAGTTCTCGAGCCGGAAGCCGGCATGCTCCTGGGGCGCAGAGCAGTGCAGCAAGTGGTTCAATCCGCGATCCGAGACGGCGTTGAATACTTCCAGGAAGCGGCGTCGGCTCCGAACGGCGGACGCGTCCACACCAGCGCTGGACGCTCGCTCGATGCCGGACTGTTCGTGTACGCCTGCGGTCCCTGGCTGCCAAAAATCTTTCCTCAGCTTCTGGATGGGCGCATTCGGCCGACGCGTCAGGAAGTCTTCTACTTCGGCACGCCCGCTGGAGATTCCAGCTTCGCGCCGCCGCGGATGCCGGTGTGGCTCGACTTCAACGACGACCGCAATCCCTACTCGCTTCCCGATGTCGAGGGCCGCGGATTCAAACTCGCCTTCGACCGCCACGGCCCCACGTTCGATCCGGACACCGGCGATCGCATCGTCACCGGCCTCGATGCCGCGCGCGCTTTCCTGGCCGAACGGTTTCCCGCGCTGGCCGCGGCGCCGCTCGCCGAATCGCGCGTGTGCCAATACGAAAACACATCGAACGGCGATTTCCTGATCGATCGGCACCCGGATTTTTCCAACGTCTGGCTGGCCGGCGGCGGATCCGGCCACGGATTCAAGCACGGCCCCGCGGTAGGCGAATACCTGACCAAGCTCATTGATGGCCAGACCGAAGCCGAACCGCGATTCTCACTGGCGACCAAAGAGCGAAAAGCGGCGCGCACGGTGTTTTAGAAGATCCAACTCCCCCGGTAACCAACGCTGGGAAAAAATCTCTTCGGCGTTATCAAGCACATGCGGGAAGGGTGAGTGCTCGCTGCCGTTGCAGCTATTGATAAACCTGAATCAGTTATGCGATCTCGACGGCTTCCACTCGCGGCAGTATTGTTGGTTCACTGCGCCGCTGGCCAGACGTTAGTGGACCTCCGAACGCAAAGTAAAAGCATCGACTTTAGTTCGGCGAACACTACCAAGCCCTTCAAGTCGGGAACGGCGATGCCGGCCACATGTTCGACGGGCGAGGCGTTTTTCAAAACAAATGCTCCGGCCGGATCGAACTTGTACGTCTGCACGTCGACCAACTCGTGGACGTTGCAGATGGGCGCGACCGGTCCGCAAGGTTCGACTGGCCCGACCGGGCCGACCGGGTCGACCGGTTCGCAAGGTGCGGCCGGCGTAGCGGGAGCGACAGGCTCAACCGGCGCGGCTGGCGCGGCGGGTCCACAAGGTCCAACCGGGCCCATTGGACCGCAAGGCGCAATCGGTCCGAAGGGCACAACGGGATCAACTGGAGCAACTGGCGCGACCGGCGCCGCCGGACCGCAAGGGCCAACGGGGCCCACCGGGTCGCAGGGAGCGCAGGGGCCGCAGGGTCCCCAAGGTCCAACCGGACCGCAGGGCACGGCCGGAGCTACCGGGTCGACAGGTGCGCGACCGGCGCGCAAGGGCCGACCGGTCCCACGGGTCCCACCGGACCAACCGGCGCCGCGGGCTCGAACGGCGCAGTCAACCGCATCCAGAACGCGGGCGTCGATCTTCCGGTGCAAGCCAAGTTGAACTTCACCGGCGGCGGCTGCACCGATGACTCGGCTAACGGCCGCACGAACTGCACGGGCAGCGGCGGAATTTCCGGCTTGACCATCGCCACCGGTGGAACGACGCAAGGCACGCAGTCTACGCTGAATTTCGTCTCCGGCACGGGCATCGTTCAGACGTGCGTCAACAATTCCGGGGCGAGTCGCGTGGATTGCACGCCCAGTCTGAATACGAGCGTTGCTCTAACCATCAGTACGGCGCAATCCGGGGCGCCGATCTATTGCAATTCCACGAATGGAACCACGGCCTACACTTGCTCGTTGGCGTCGGCCAGTGCGCTCACTGCGTATGGCACTGGGATGTTCGTGCTGCTGAGGACGAATGCATCCAATGCCGGCGGCTGCTCGCTCAACATCGACGGCCTGGGTGTCAAGGCCATCAAGCAGAAAGACGGAACAACCGATCCAACATCCGGGCAGATCGTATCCGGTCAGTTCTATTGGCTGTTTTACGACGGGACAGTCTTTCGGATGCAATAGCTCGGTGCCAGGCGGCAGGCGGTAAATTCGAGTCATCCTTTCGATAGGTGCGCTATGATGGACTGTAACCATCTGGAATCGCGGATGGAGAGGGACACCATTTCAGACAACGAGCCTAAGTCCGGTCAAAGGACGCCCATGGAAAAGCTGGCGCAAAATATCCAGGAAGCTTTTCTAAACAACGCGCGCAAGGACAAGATCTTTCTCACCATCTATTTGATGAGCGGCGTGAAGCTATCGGGCCGCATCAAGAGCTTCGACAAGTATTCGGTGGTGCTTGAGACCAACAATCAGGAGCAGCTTATCTTTAAGCACGCCATCTCCACGGTTGTGGTTTCGAAACCCTTCCACGCGTCCGCGGGAGCGCATGCGCCGAGCGCCGTGGGCACACCGGTGCCTGGACCCTCGACGGCGTCCGATCACTCCGAGGAATAGCACTGGCAATTCGCGGACAGGAAATCGCCATCCTGGTTGCCCTGGATGTGAAGTCGCGCGCCCGGCGCGGGGCCGACCGCATCGCCTATGGCGTCACAGAATCGATGGAGGAACTCAAGGCGCTGGCGGAAAGCGCGGGCGCCCGAGTTGAGGAAACCGTCATCCAGTCGCGGGCCGCTCCCGATGCCGCCACGCTCATTGGTTCGGGGAAGCTCGAAGAGCTGCGCAGCCTGGCCGCGTCTCAGAAAGCTGACGTGGTTCTGTTCGACTCCGAGTTAACCCCCACGCAGCTACGCAATCTTGAGCGTGCGCTCGATTGCAAAGTTCTGGACCGCACGCAATTGATCCTCGACATATTCGCACGCCGCGCCCGCACACGCGAGGGCCAACTGCAGGTGGAGCTGGCGCAGCTCAATTACCTGCTTCCTCGACTTACCGGCCGCGGCGCCGAGATGTCGCGGCTGGGCGGCGGCATCGGAACACGAGGTCCCGGTGAAACGCAGCTCGAAACGGACCGCCGCAGAATCTACCAGCGCATTAAGAAACTCAGCGACCAGTTGGAGAGCGTCCGCAGCGGACGTGGAACCCAACGCCGGCAGCGGCAATCGGTTCCGCTTGCCACCATCGCGCTGGTCGGTTACACCAACGCCGGCAAATCGACGCTCTTCAATCGCCTGACCGGCGCGGCCGTGGTGGCGGACGCGCGCATGTTCGCCACGCTCGACCCCACCGTGCGGCACATCCAGCTGCCGTCGCGCCGCAAGGTGCTGCTCAGCGACACGGTCGGCTTCATCCGCAGTCTGCCCACCACGCTTGTCAAGGCCTTCCGCGCCACGCTGGAAGAGGTCACCGAAGCTTCACTGCTGCTGCACGTCGTGGATGCGTCGTCTCCTTATGCCACGCATCAGACCGCGCACGTATTCGAAGTGCTGGCCGAAATCGGGGCCGGTGAAACGCGGCAGATTCTGGCGTTGAATAAGATGGATCTGTTGGACGCCTCGGCCGAGGGATCGCAAAGCCTGACTCAGCGGATTCTGGGAGAGGTCCGCTCGGCGGCAGCCTCGCGAGCTATTCCTGTTTCGGCTCGAACCGGCGGCGGCATCGAAACGCTGCTGGCGGCCATGGACGACGAACTGCCTCTCGACAGGATTTCACGAGCCCGATTTCGCATTCCCGCCGCCGAGGGATCGCTCGTCCACCTGTTGCACGAGCGCGGCAAGGTGCTCTCCAGCACTTTTCGAGGGCAGGCCTGGGAACTGGAAGCCGATGTCCCGGAATCGATCCGGCGCCGGCTCGCCCGCTATTCCCTCAAATCGAGGCCCCGCGAATGATATTCTGGCAAAAGGACTGATATTCTCGAAGCTTTCGGTGTCGCATGAATTTCCCGAACACGCTGACGATCCTGCGGATCTTCTTCGTGCCGTTGCTCGTCGCGGTTCTCGTAGAGCAGGATCTGCGCATTGAGTGGCACGGCGCCGTCTTTGTCACCAACGAGTTCCTGGCCCTGGGGATCTTCCTGGCGGCGGCCGCAACCGATCTGCTGGACGGCTTCCTGGCACGCCGCTGGGCGCAAGTCACCACCGTAGGAACGCTGCTGGATCCGATCGCCGACAAGCTCCTGATCTCAGCCGCGCTGGTCTCGCTGGTGCAAATACACCGCGTGCCCGCCTGGATGGTGGTACTGATTATCGGCCGCGAATTTGCCGTTACCGGATTGCGCAGCATCGCCGCCGCCGAAGGCTACACGATTCAGGCCAGCGACCTGGGCAAGACCAAGATGATCACGCAAGTGATCGCGATCTCGATGATCCTGGTGAGCATCCGCTGGACCGCGCTGCAGAGCTTCGCGATGCTGTGGATGTGGGGCGTCGTGGTTTTCGGCATCGCCTCGGCGGTGGAATACTTCCGCAAGTTCTGGCGCAAAGTGGATACTTCCATCAAGTACCGCCGGCGGAAAGAACTGCTGCGCATCGAGCGCCAGCAAAAACGCGCCGCGCGCGCCCAGGCCAAGCGCGAACCGCACAAGATGGGCCAGGTACAGTAGCCGGATCTCTCTAGTCGTCGCTCTCTTTCGGGGCGGGCGGCACAATTTCAAATTCGTCGGAATGGAAGACGACTTCCAGAACCTGTCCTCGCTCGCCCAGCGCTCCGAGCAGTTTGCCGTTGAGCCGCACTTCCAGACCGCCCGCATTCCCGACGCGGAGCTTGGCGAATTCCTTGCCTTCGATGGTCTTGGTGTCGTTCGCCGCCAAGATTCCCTGAAACACCACCTTGCCGTCCGACGAAGCGGACAACCAGGTTGTCTCGTGAGCCATCAGATCGAGTAGGACTTTGAAGCCGGGCGACGGCTCCCGCACTTCCGGCTTAGGCGCCGCTGGCAGAGCGGCCGGTCGCGGATCACTCAAACGAGACACGGGAACCGCCGCAGGTTGGGTTCGCGCTTCTATCCGAGCAGGCGGCGGGACTTCGCCGATCACGTGAGTCTCGCGCCACCACGCATAGAACGCCGAACATCCCGCCAGCGATACCACCAGCACTGCCAGCCACGCGTACATGCGGCTTCTGGAGGCGCGCGGGGAAGGCGCAATCGGAGGCAGAGTCGTGAGTGCCGCATCGTGCCGGCCGGGCAGCGGCAAAGGCGCGTCCGCACTCAAAATCTCGTTGACCACTGCGGCGATCTCGGTGGTGTCCAGCGACAGCGCACGCGCGTACTGATCCACGAAGCTCTTGTAGAAGAAGCCGCCGGGAAATGCCGAACGATCGTCGGATTCGATGGCCTTCAAGAACCTGAGGCTTATTTTTGTTCGCGCCGCGACGGTGTCAAAATCCAGGCCTTGCTCAACGCGTGCCTGACGCAGTCGCTGGCCCACGGAGAACTTCATCAAGTCGCCATCCAGCTTACAGTTATAATACAACAGTCCGTGGCGCAACACAGTCCCGACGGCCTGGCGGTGGTGGTGGTCAACTGGAACCGCCGCGAGCTTTTGCGATCCTGCCTGCAATCACTTGAGCGGCAACAGTGTAAGCAACCGTTTCAGGTAGTCGTAGTAGACAACGGTTCCACCGATGGTTCCGCTGAGATGCTGGCCGAGGAATTCGCCGCGACGCCCGCGTTCTCGTTGAAGGTGATTCGAAATCAGGACAATCGTGGCTTCTGTGCCGCTAATAACCAGGGCATCGCAGTCTCGGGCTCCGCGGACTTCATCGCGCTGCTCAACAATGACGCAGAAGCTGAACCGCAGTGGCTCGCCGCTCTCGCGGGCGCGTTCGAAGGCCACCCCGAAGTTGGAATGGCGGCCTCGAAGATTCTGGTGCACGAGGATCCGTGCCGCATCGACAAAGCCGGCCACTTGATTTATCCGGACGGCCAGAATCGCGGCAGGGGCAGCGGAGAGTTAGACACCGGCCAGTACGATCGCCTCGAAGAAGTTCTCTGGCCGGACGGATGCGCGGCCATGTATCGTCGCGCGATGCTCGATGAGATTGGTGGATTCGACGAAGATTTCTTCGCCTACGGCGACGACGCGGAACTAGGATTGCGGGCGCGCATCGCCGGTTGGAAATGTCTGTATGTTCCGCAGGCTTTGGTCAGGCACCATCGGGGAGCGACCTTAGGCCTTCGGTCGCCGCGGCGTCTGGTGCTCATCGAGCGCAACCGTGTGCTGCTGGCGGCAAAGTTGTTTCCCTGGAGTTTGCTGTGGCTGAACGGCGTCTACTATCTGATGCGATTGGCCGCGGGACTTTGGGCGGCGCTGCGCGGGCGCGGCGAAGTGGGCCGCTATGTTGGATTCGGTGGTAAGCTGCGCGCCGCACTGGCTCTGCTTAAGGGCGACCTCGAAGCGCTGCTGCTGTTGCCGCGCATGTTGCGGAAGCGCCGTGAGCTGGAGCGCATCCGCAAGCTGACGCCTCGCCAGGTGAAGAGGCTGATCCTCGACCATCGCATTTCGCTGAAGCAGCTCAACGAGCAAGGCGTCTGAACCGGTCTTGCGCAGAGCCTTGGCGCAGACATGATAGTTCTTGACACGGCCTGTGTGAGTATTCTACTGTAAACATTCGACTTGGCCACGCTGCGGCCCCATGCGAAACTATGGCAGAACAACGATTGCTGCTCGAATCCACGTTGGATAGTGTGGAAGTGGCTGAGACAGCAGTCCTACGGGACGCCGAAGCGATCGGCTTTGGAGAAGAAGATTTGCATCAGCTCGGCATGGCGGTGCGCGAGAGCATGGTGAATGCGGTGGTGCACGGCAACCGCTACAATGCGCGAAAAAAAGTGCATCTATCCATCACCAAAGCTCCCGACCGATTGACAATCGTGATTGCCGACGAGGGCGAGGGATTCGACCTGACTTGTTTGCCGGATCCGCTGGCGGAAGAAAATCTGCTGCGCCAGTCCGGGCGCGGGCTGCTGCTGATTCGCGCGTTCGTGGACGAATTTCAAGTTCGGCGCGGGCAGCCGCACGGGACCGAAGTACGAATGGTGAAGTACCTGGCCAAGGCCAGTTGACAAGATCCGACAAGGATCCGAGGAGGTTCTAATTTGTGAGCGTTAAACTGACGACGCGCCAAGTGGGCGATGTGACTGTAATCGATGCGGCTGGCCGAATCACGCTGGGAGAAGGCGCCACTCTTTTTCGCGATACGATCCGCGACCTGGCCACCAAGGGCGGCAAGAAACTGCTGGTGAACCTGAGCGAGGTTTCCTATATCGACAGCTCTGGAATCGGCGAAATGGTGTCCGGCTTTACCACCGTTACGAACCACGGAGGCCAACTCAAGCTGCTGGGTTTGAGCAAGCGCGTAAAGGACCTGCTGCAAATCACGAAACTGTACACCGTATTCGAGGTATTCGACGACGAGGCTGCGGCGGTTCGCAGCTTCGCCTGATGCATGCGGCGCGCGGCGGAACCGCCAGCCCGTTATTGGGTGGCTGTCGCGTGCCGCGTAAGCTCGTTGTCGTGTCCAAGCATCCTCCTGGGCCGGAGGAATCGGCGGAAGCAACTCCGGCAGCGATAGGTATCCAGCAACAATTGGCGCAGCACCGAAATCCAGGGACCGC
The DNA here is from genome assembly GCA_963792065.1 of Terriglobia bacterium. Classification (GTDB taxonomy): domain Bacteria; phylum Acidobacteriota; class Terriglobia; order Bryobacterales; family Bryobacteraceae; genus Palsa-89. Next base: position 625,982 of record CAWBUU010000001.1, on the reverse strand, counting down.
CGCGCCGGGACCGGCGGACGTCTCGAGAGCCGCAACATGGGCACGTGGTTTCGAGTGTGATTCTCACGCTCAAGTAGAGACTGCAGGCGGCGAATCTTCTCAGCTTTTCTGGCTGGTTGAAGGAGCGGTCCCGCGCGTTTCAGCCTCGTTGGCAGGTGCGTGTGTTATGATGAAATTTCCCCAGCGAAGAGGTTTTCATTGGCTCGCCTTACCCGCAAAGAACTGAAGAGTGACAAGTTCGCGCTCGAGGTTCAGCATAGCGTCGAATATGTTTCCGAACATCGCCAGCAGCTCATCCGCTGGGGCGGTATCGGCGTCGCGGTGCTGGTGCTGGTTCTGGCGGTCTTCCTGTACCGCAATCACATGCACGGTGTTCGGCAGGAGGCGCTGCATCACGCACTTGGGATACAGGATGCCAACGTTGGGAATCCGGCGAATGCCAGTCCCTACGCCGTCATTTTTCCCACCGATGCGGAGCGGCAGAAGGCCGCCGTTCAGGCTTTCACCGAACTGGCGGCCAAGTATCCTGGAACCCAGGAAGGCGTGATCGGCGAATTCTTTCTGGGCACCAACGCGGCCGATCAGCGGCGACTTCGCCGAAGCCGCGAAGCGCTTCAAACTGGTGGTGGACTCGGCAAGCCGAACTACGCTTCGGTCGCCAAGCTGTCGCTGGCTCAGGTATATGCGGCGCAGGGCAAGCTGGCGGACGGCGAAAAGCTGATCCAATCGGTGATCGATCATCCCACGGTGCTGGTTTCCAAGGATGCCGCCAGCTGGCCTTGGGCCAGTTGTTGCTCGAAGAGCAATCCGGAACGTGCGCGCAAGCTGATCGAGCCGCTGCGTGGAAGCTCGCGCGCCAATATCAGCACGCGCCGCCATCAACGCGATCAGCGAACTTCCGCCGCCGAAGTGACCGCGCTGAGCCGGCTGCGATTTCCCGTCGCCGGGAGCCGCGGCCGCCGCTATCCGGAACTTGCGCATCCCTACCGCAACGAATTCCAGCGCGATCGCGATCGCATCATTCATTCCCGCGCTTTCCGGCGGCTCGAGAACAAAACGCAGGTGTTCCCGGCGGGAATTTCCGATCACTTCCGCAATCGACTGACGCATACCATCGAGGTCTCGCAGATCGCGCGCACGGTGGCGGCGGCATTGGGGCTGAACGAAGATCTGACCGAGGCGTTGTCGCTGGGCCACGACATCGGCCATCCGCCTTTTGCTCACGCGGGCGAAGAGGAGTTGGATCGCCAGATGCAGCGCTTCGGCGACCGCTTCGACCACAACCTGCACGCCTTGCGAATTGTTGAATCCTTCGAGCATCGCTACGCGCGCTTTCCCGGGCTGAACCTGACGTTCGAGGTTCGCGAGGGCATCGTGAAACATTCGCACGATTTCGATCCCGGCGACAATCCGGCGCTGGATGAATATCTGCCGGGGTTGCGGCCGCCGCTCGAAGCGCAACTGATCGATCTGGCCGACGAGATCGCCTACAACACCGCGGACCTGGATGATGCGTTCTCGGCGGGCCTGTTCGGCGTGGAAGCGGCCTGCCAGGAGGTGCCGGAATTCGCGCACCGCTACGAGCAGGCCGAAGGGCAGTTTCCCGGCGCTTCCTGCCGCGAGCGCTTTCAGGAAGTGGTGCGCGGGCTTGGTCGACGGGCTGGTCTCCGGCCTGATCCAAGGCACGTCGGATGCTGCTGAGTCGCGGGCGTCGCAGATCCGAACGACGTCCGGCAGCATCGCCCGCGCCTGGCGGCCTTCACCGTCGCGGCGCACGCCACCAATCGCGAGCTGAAGCAGTTTCTACATCGCACTGTCTACTTCTCCGAAGCGATGGCGGAGGAACGGCGCCGATCAGCCGCCATGATCGCCGAGCTGTTCGAGTTTTACGTCGCGCATCCCGACAAGCTGCCCGAATATTACGTGGAACCGCTGGCGGCTTCGCCGGTTCATCGCGTGGTATGCGACTACATCGCCGGTATGACGGACGGATTCTTCCTGCGCTGCTACCACCAGGTCTTTGGCGCCTGAGTGCGCTTTCAGGGCAGCCTGAACACGAACAACGTCGAACCCGCGGCGATCGCAACGTGCTGTTTGCCGTCGACGGCGAAAGAAACCGGATTGGCCGCCACTCTAGCACCGAGCTGCAATTGCCAAAGCGGCTTGCCGGTCTCGGCATCCAGCGCGAAGAAATTCCCTTCTTCAGTGCCGCCAAAAACCAGCCCGCCCGCAGTCGACAACAGCCAGCCCACGGCGCGCGAAAGCAGCGTGAACTCCCATCGCAATTTCCCGCTGGACGCTTCCCACGCCATGACCGCGCCCGAGGCTTCGTCGCCGCTCTTGGTTTCGGCGCCTCCGCCGGTGTAGGCCGTTCCGTCTTTGTACTCGGCGTCGCCTTTGAAGTAAACGCCCGCCATTTTACGCGCGGCGTGATAGAACAGCCGCGTCTTCGGGCTGTAGCTGGGACTGTACCAGTTGGCGCTGCCGGTGAGGGCCGGATAGACCAGCGTGCCTTCGAGCTACGGATCGGCATCGCGCCGCGCGAACGGACGGCCCTTCGCGTCGATGCCGTCAGTCCAGTTCTGCTTGACGTACGGCAGTGGCGCGTGATGAACTCGCCGGTCGCGCGATCAAGCACGTAGTAGAAGCCGTTGCGGTTGGCCATCGATCACAACTTTGCGCGGCTGCCCCTGCACTTCGGCATCGAACAGAATCGGGAACTTCGGTAGCGTCCCAATCGTGGACATCGTGCGGCGTGAATTGGAAATGCCACTTGATCTTGCCCGTGGCCGGATCCATTGCGATCAGCGAACAGGTGTAGAGATTGTCGCCCGGCCGCACATCGTCGTTCCAATCGGGCCCGGGATTCCCGGTGCCCCAATAGAGCAGATGCAAATCCGGATCGTACGACCCGGTCACCCAGGTGGAACCGCCGCCGTGCTGCCAGCTATCGCCGCCCCAGGTTTCCCGTCCCGGCTCGCCCGGCGCCGGGCACCGTGTAGGTGCGCCACAGCCGCTTGCCGGTCTTGGGATCGTAGGCATCCACGAACCCGCGAATGCCGGTCTCGGCGCCGGAGATCCCGACGATGATCTTGCCGTCGATCGCCAGCGGCGCGGCCGTGACGTAGTAGCCTTTCTTGTTGTCGTCGACCACGGTGTCCCACCGCACGATCCCGGTCTTTGCGTCCAGCGCGATCAAGTGGCAATGCACGGTTCCGAAGAAGACCATGTCGTCGAGCACGGCCACGCCGCGATTCACCGGCGGCGATCCGATGATGATCACGTCGGACGGAATTTTCGGCGTGTAGGTCCAGAGCGGCCGGCCCGTGCGAACGTCCAGCGCGGTGGCGGTGCTGGGCGGCTCGGTGATGTACATCACGCCGTCGGCAACGATGGGCGAGGTTTCCACCATCCCGCCCCGCGCATCTGGTACATCCATGCCGGCTTCAGCTGCGCGACGTTTTGCCGGTTGATCTGATCGAGCAGCGAGAAGCGCTGCGCCTTGTAGTTGCCCGAGTAGGTGACCCAGGTCGAGGGATCGCTCTCGGCTCCGGCGATGCGCCGGTAGGGGACTTGCGCCGCTACACTGGCGCTCACTGCAAGAGCAACCAACATGATTCCCAGCGCTTCTCACTTCGCACCTCCCAAGCTCGAAAGATACGCCACCAGATCGTCGAGATCGGCAGCCGAAGCTTTGGCTCTTGTATTCCGGCATCAGGCTTTTGCCGAACTGCTTGTCCAGGCTCTGCAGATCGGCTTTGTCGAACGAGTGAAATGTTGCCGGCGGCATCGCGCACTTGGATGCGTGAACGAGTCTTCGTTGATGCGTACGCCGCTGACTTCGCGGCCGTCGCGAGTGACCACTCGAACCGGCAGAAATTCGTTGAAGCCACGGCCGGGAACATCCGATGCGCCCGCGCGGCAGTGCGGCGCGCCGGATCGGTCAGACGGCTTGGCGAAGATAGCCGGCAGCGCGCCGCGCGCCGATGCTCGTGAGCTCGGGACCCAGCGTTCCGCCATCTCCGGCGATGGTGTGACAAGACGCGCAACCCAGGCGCTGCGTACACCGCTCTGCCCTTCTCGCGTCTCCACTGCTGGTCGATGCGGCGGCGCGGCCCAGCGAGCGAACGTAGGCTGCCATACGGTGAGTTCGCCATCGCTCATGCGCCGCATCGTGGCATGCCGCGGTCCGGGATGCCGTCCTGAATAATCTCTCGCAGCGTCTTGTCGTCGACCGCTCTCGTCAGCCTTGGCTTGTTCAGATTGGGACCTTCTCCGCCTCCGCCTTCGGCGCCGTGACAGCGCGAGCACATTCCGAGAAAGAGTTGACGGCCTTTGGCGAGATCGGTGGAGCTTTGCGCGGGTAATCGAAGTGCAGCGGCTCCGAGCAGCACAATCAGAACAGCGGCGAATCGCTGGATGGACATACGCGTTTCAGTGTTTATATCATAAATCGCGGATCTTGGAATCCGAGAAACGAGGCGCATGTCTACCTATGTTTGGGCGTTTCTGATTGGCGTGATCGCCGGACTTCGATCCATGACCGCGCCGATGGCGGTAAGTTGGGCCGCTCGGCTGGGCTGGCTGCAACTCAAGGACTCGTCGCTCGCGTTCTTAGGCTACGCCGCGACGCCGTACATATTCAGCGTGCTGGCGCTGGTCGAGTTGATCAACGACAAACTGCCGAGGACGCCGGCTCGGACGACGAAGGGACCGTTCATCGCTCGCACCGTGCTGGGAGCGCTCGCGGGGGCCGGGCTCGGCGCGGCCAATCATAATCTGATCGGCGGACTGGCGGCCGGCGTAGTTGGGCGCCGTGGTGGGAACGCTGGGCGGCTATCAGTTCCGCAGGATGCTGGTGCTCATTACCGGCGGCAACGATCTTCCGATCGCGCTGCTGGAGGACGCCATCGCGATTGGCGGTGCGTTCTTCATCGTTTCCCGATTCGCGTAGTGGAAGGGGATCGCGCAGCATTGCGCTGAACCGGCTCATATTGGGGCGGAAATTGCCGAAAAGGTCCATGGGCGATGTGCGAGACGAAGCCCGACGAAGGTACAATTGGTTTCAGCCACAAGCCTGTCTTCGGAATGTCCCCGACCGGTAGCACGAAATTGAAAAAAGCGAAGCCCGACGGACACTCGCCCCAAGGCAATCTCTTTGCCAACGGATCGTCGCAGAGGGCGAAGCGCCGCACTCCGCTGCTTCCCACTGAGGACAATACGCCTGAGGGACTCCGAGCGCTGCTCAAGGCCAATGCTCAATATCGTGAAATGGCGTGGCCCGAACCCTTTCACCGAACGAAACACCACCTGCATCTTGGAGACGCTCGCGATTTGTCCTGGATCCCAGACGGCTCGGTTCATCTCGTCGTGACCTCGCCACCTTATTGATTGACATTGAAACAATACGCACCCGGCAACGGGGATCAGATGGGCCACTTCAAGGATTACGAACATTTCCTTGCAGAACTGGATCGTGTGTGGCGCGAGTGCGCGCGCGTTCTAGTTGGTGGAGGTCGAATCTGTTGCGTCGTCGGTGACATCTGTGTTCCCAGGAAACGTGGTGGACGGCACTACCTGGTTCCGCTCCATTCCGACATCCAGGTGCGTGCCCGCAAACTTGGTCTGGATTGTCTTCAACCGATCCTTTGGCACAAGATCGCGAACGGTGCGACCGAAGCCGAGGGCAACGGCGCTGGCTTCTATGGGAAGCCTTATCAGCCAGGGGGAATCATCAAGAACGACATCGAGTACATTCTGTTCCTCCGCAAGGGCGGTGAGTACCGTACGACTCCTGCCATCCAGAAAGCCCTCTCCATGCTTACGAAGCAAGAGATGAAGGACTGGCAAAGGTCGATTTGGACCGATCTGCGGGGCGCTTCCACGCGCGATGGGCACCCGGCGCCGTATCCAGTCGAGCTTGCGGAACGCGTTATCAAGTTGTTCTCGTTTGCAGGTGACACAGTATTGGACCCGTTCGCCGGTACGGGATCAACTTCGCAAGCTGCTATTATCACAGGCAGAAATTCCATCGCCAATGAGATCGAACCGGCCTATGTCGAGATTGCTCGGCATCGGATTTCAAAGGTTGCGCGACAGCCTCGATACATTGGTGCAGTAGAGGCCGAGGTTACGTTTGACGGAGACACCCGCGCCGATCGAGTTCCGGCTACTCACGGAGTTCCGGCGTCTGTTTGAAGGCAAAGTCTACACGCATCGCAATTCGAGCCAGGGTGATTTCGTTGCGATGCACCTGTACGAAGACCTCATCGGCATCCAGCGTTCCCCGAAGTTGATCGAGGCCGTTCTCGTCCGGAAGGACCGAGTCCTGAATGTCCAAAACAAGCGGCGCGGCGTGGCTGCCCGGCGGGGCGATGGGACGCTCGGTGAGTTGATCCCGGGCGAGGCGACGATCTCGGATGACGGCTACCTGGTTGCCCGTGGTCCGATTGCCACTGTTGAAATCGGACTCGAAGTGAAGATCCTGGCGAAAGCGATGATCAAGCAGATTGATCGGGTAATCAATGATCTTCGCAATCAGGTTGTTCAGTTCAAGCGCGGCGGTGGCAACCCGATTTGCGTTGCGATCGTCGGTATTAACCACGCGGAGAGCACGGTTGGCTACGAGGGGGACCGGCCCTTTCCCACCACCGGCAAACAGGGTTTCCTCCACCCATTCCAGGAGGCTCCAGAGGCGGAGCGCAGGTTGAAGGCGGAAGTTGCGGCGGAGTTCGACGAGTTCCTCATCTTGCGGTTCAAGGCCACGAACGCGCCGCCTTTTCCCTTCGAGTGGTTGGACTATAACGAGACTTTGGTTAGACTACGCGGCTGCGCTGTCTCGGATCAGCGCCCGGTATCAGCAGCGATTCTGATGCAGGCACGGGCGCTCACATTGGGACGGAAATTGCCGAAAAGATCCATGGAGTCCCTGTATTTCCGACCTCGCCCAACTCGCCGGCCCGCAGCGCCCCACGCGCGAACAGAAGCTGGAAGTTTGCGTCGAGCGCATCCTGCACTCCGAGGGCGTGCCTCCGTTCTCAAAGAACGCCAACGACATCATGGTGCGGACCTTGGATCTGGAGTCGCACTGCCTGGAGCTGGCGCGCATCATTCTGAAGGATCTCGGCCTGACGTCGCAGATTCTCCGGCTGGCCAATTCGGCCATGTACAACCGCTCGGGTCGCCCCATCATGAGCGTCGCGCACGCTATCGTGCTGCTGGGTTGGGATCGAGTGCGCAGCCTGGTCAGCACCATTCGCTTCATCGAGCATTTCCAGAACCGCTCGCCGGGCCTGCGCGAACTCATGCTGCTGTCGGTGTTGAGCGCGGTGCATTGCCGGGATGTCGCGGCGGCGGTCGGCTACCCGCGTCCGGAAGAAGCCTACCTGTGCGGCCTGTTTCGGAACATCGGCGAGGTGCTGATCGGTTGTCACTACCCGGTTGAGTACGCGCTCATCCTGATCGCGATGCAAACCGAAAAAATTCCGCAACGCGCGGCTTGCATGCGCGTGCTGGACTTCGCCTGGGACGACGTCGGCTTGCGGGTGGCCGCGCGCTGGAACATGCCCGCGCGAGTGCGCCGATCGATGGCCGGGGCCGAAGCGCCGCTGCCGTCGAATCTGGATCGCTCGGCCGCGTCCATCACCGATTACGCCCGCGAGCTCACGCACGCGCTGTACCGCGAGGGCGCCGGAATTGAGTCTGTGCACCTGCGCTGCGTGCTCGACACGGATGGCAAGCAGGCGCTGGTGTCAGTCCGCGACCTGCACCGGATCGTCGATTCGGCCGTCAAAGAGACGCAGGAAACGTTTGCCACGCTGGGTGTGCCGACAGCCCAGCTTCGCCTCGAGCAGCAGGCCGAGCGGGCGCGATCGATCCTCGAATCGCTCCAGGTCTTCGACGCCGCGGGCCTGCTGGCCTTGGATCAGGCCACCGACAGCGCCTTCCGCAAACTGCGCCAGCCCGATTTCGAACTAACCGGCTTCGTCAGCTGGTCTGCTGGATGCGCTCATCTCCGCCGGCTTCGAGCGAGCCGTCTGTTCGGCCTGGTGAACGAAGATCACACCATGGTCCGCGGACGCCTGGCCAGCGGCGGTGCGGTGGACGATCTGCTCGAGCGATTTCCAGTTTCCGATTGACAACGCCGAAGGTCCCATCCGGGCCGCGCTCAGCCGCCGCACCGACGTTCTGGTGGATCGCAAACGGGACGACCGCTACGATACCTCCGAATCTGGTGGAGGCGATTCAGCCCTCGGCTTTCGCGCTCTTCCCCATCATCATCGACGGCCAGCCGGCCGGGTGTCTTTACGCCGATCGCCAGGCTGCTTCGCCCGGCCTGGATTTGGTGCGGCCGTCGCTCGCCCGCGTTCGCGATGCCATCGCTGCGGCCATCCGCAAGATGGCGCCGAGCTCGACTGCGCGGTCTTAGCTGGCGCGCGGAAGTGGCGGTTCGGCGGAGACGGCCTGCTTCGCGATGCGGTTTCTCGCGAGCGATCGTCCCCATCAGGTTGCGTCCCAGGATCGCCGAAGCCGCCAGCACTGCGCCTGCCAGCGCGCCCGTCACACCGGCCACCGCGGCATCCTGACCCGTCAGGAACAGGTTCTGAATCGGCGTGCGCGGCTGTAGCGTTCGCGATTCGAAGCGCGCGGGACTTGCGTTCAGGCCGTAGATCTCCCCGCTCTGGTAGTTGGCGAAGTGACGCGTCGATAGCGGCGTCGACAGCTCGCAATGTTGGATGCGGCCGCGCACGGCGGGAACATGCCGTTCCAACTCGGCGCGCATTCTTTCGGCGAAGCGCTCCTTCAGCGAGTCATAGTCGGCGCCGCGATGATGCCAGCGCGTATCTTCGAAGCCGGCGAACCATTCGTAGCGCGCCAGCGTAACCACCTCGATGGTCGCGTGGCCGGGATAGCGGCGCTGGAAGTCCGGATCTTTTTCCGACGGAAACGAGATGAACAACACGGGGAACGGGGCCGTCTCGGGATTCTCGCTGAAGCGCCGCACGTTGCCGTCGTGATCGTTGCCCGGAAAAATCCAGAGGTTGGTGGCGTCGAGCGGCGCGATCTCCCGGAATGCGGCGCAGGCCCACGTACAGGCAGAGGTGCGCCATCGAAGCGCCGATGGAGTTCGATCTCTCTGACAGCGTTCGGGTACGTTCCGGCGATTCGCGCTTGACCAATTTCGAAAACGTGTTGCTTGCGCCTGCATCGCTGATGACCAGATCCGCTCGCAATTCGCGGCCATCGGCCATGCGAACGCCGCGCGCGCGATTCGTGCCGTCCACCAGAATCTCGGCGACCTCGGCGCCAACCAGAATTTTCCGCCCGCACTTTCGATGACCGGCGCGATTGCCGCCGCGATGCTGGATGCTCCGCCCACCGGATAGCTGGCGCCTTCGAGATAGTGCGCCGCGATGAGCGCGTGGATTCCGAAACTGCTTTCGCCAGGCGGCAAACCGTAGTCGCCCCATTGGCCGGTCAGCACCGCGATCAGCTCGCGGTTGCTACGTGAGTTCGCCCAACACCTCCGCAGTGGTGCGCCGGGCGTGCTTGAGGAAGCGCGATCGCATCAGACCGCCCGCCAGCCGCGCCGCCATCGGCGGAATCGCCTTCTCAGCGAAGAACAACTGCGTCGACCGAGCTGCTTCGCTCACCAGTTCGAGGTATCGATCGATCGCGCGGGCCTCGGACGGGAAATAGTCCTTCATGCGCTCGGCGAAGCGCTGCGTCCGCTCACGAAATCGTAGGCGCGCCCGTCGATCAGCATTCGGTCGTACACGTCGGGCATCGGGTTCCACTCCAGACGCCCTTCGGTGACGTGGTCGAACATCTTGCGAACCGCAGACGCGGGGTTGTGGACCTCGCCGATGTAGTGCACGCCGACGTCCCATTCGTAGCCGGGGCGATGAAACACGTGCGTGAAGCCGCCCGCCGTGTAGTGGCGCTCCAGCACCAGGACCCGCTTGCCGGCGTGTTTGGCGAGCAGCGCGGCGGCTGGCGAGGCCCCCGATGCCGGAGCCGATCACGATGGCGTCGTAGTGTTCGTCGCCGGGCGGTTGCTGACGGTACGAGGCGAATGTTGACATCAGCAACATTATAGGCCCAGGAAGTTGCTCCTGTCAACATCAATCTGGTATCCATGAGATGTGCCAGCCAGCAAAGCCGCAGGAACGCCGCTACCACCACGGCAACCTTAAGGAAACGCTGATCGAATCCGCCCTGGGGCTGATCGCCGAACTTGGGACCGGCGGGCTTCACTCTGCGCGAAGTGGCGCGGCGCGCCGGCGTCTCGCACAACGCCCCCTATCGGCATTTCGCGGACAAGCAGGAGCTGCTGGCTGTACTCGCGGCGGAAGGCTTCGACCGGCTGACCGCGTCCATGCAGGCGGCCATCAAGCCCGGCGCGCGCGCCGCTCGAGAGGCTGAACAAGCCCGGCCGAGGCTATGTCGGGTTCGCGCTGCGCTGGACGCAGCACTTCGCCGTGATGTTCGACGTGCCGCTGCCGCACGAGAAATATCCGGCGCTCGCCGCAGCCGGGCGCGTGCGCGTTCGATGTGCTGCTCAATCTGGTGCGCGAATGCCAGGACGCCGGAGTTGTGCAGGCAGGCGACCCGCAGCAACTCGCGATGCTGGCGTGGTCGCTGGTGCATGGCGTCGCCAAGCTGGCGATCGGTGGCCAGTTCCCGACCGCGTTCGAAGAAGACCGTGCTGGAATTCTGCGACTTCGCGACGCACTCGCTGGCGCGCGGCATCGCGCGCGCGCTAGACTATTTCGATCCGCGCGAATTCGATCCCGCGGATCAGGCCATCCACGCCGGCGCGCTTCGATGCACGCGTATTCCACGAGCACTGCGTCGCCGGACTGCGGACCGCACACCAGCTCGTCCGGCGCGTTGCGCATCCGCACGCGCGACGGATCGACGATCGCGAGCGTCAGACATCGTGCCCGCCGCTTCGACGCGAATGCGCGTCCGGCGCCGCGTCCGCAATCGATCTCGCGCAGCGCGCCGCGCACTCGCCGCAGCTCATCGCCGGCTTCGACGAACGGGTTCCAGTCCGAGGTCTGGTGCGGCACTCGCGTGGTCACCATGTGCTCGCGCCCGTCGGAATCGCGCACGAACTGCACCGTCATGTCGGTTTGGGCGAAATAAGCCAGCTGCTTCGCACGCGCGCCGCTCCTCGGCGCTGGCCGGCGTGCTCGGCCGCCTGACGCGCAGCGGCCAGCGCGCTCGTCCCGATCGCCGAGCTGGTTGAGCGTATCCGCAACCGCGCTCCAGTAGCTGAAGGCGCGCGCCGGCGCGACTTTCCGCATGGCCCGGAATTGCGCCAGCGCCGCCTCCCAGTGCTCCGGCGTTCTTTTCGAGCAGCGCGAGCTTATAGCGCGCGTCGTCGAAGTCCGGCCGCAGCGACACGGCCCGTTCCAGCGCCGGACGGATCTGGTCGGCCCGAGCCCGGCGTGCGTCCGCCAACACCGCGTAGTGGAAGCACAGCTCGGCATCGGTGACGCCCTGATCGATGGCTCGCTTCCACAACTCGCGCGCGCCCGTGGCATCGCCCTTGCGGAGCGCGATCGTGCCCAACGCGGCGGACACATCAGCGGCTGCCGGGCGCTTCACGCGCCATCTCGCGATACAGCGCTGCGGCGCGGTCCAGTTCGCCGCTGGTCACGAGCAGGTCGGCCAGAATCGATTGCGCGGCGAACGCGCGTCACGTCGGAAACCTGAACCGTCGAACGCCCCCGCGCCACACCGGGCAGACGAATCGGCTTGGCCGCGTGCTTGTCAACCCACGCGCGCAAATCGCTTTCGATCGCTGTCCGGCGATTTGCCGTACACCGCCTGCAGCGCTTCCGACGCTCGGTGCGACCCTCTCGCGCGGCGGCGATCAATTGCGGGAAATGTCCGCTGTATTCCGGCGAAAGCAGCAGCATTTGCGCCAGCGCCCAACTCTCGGCGTAAAACAAAGCCGCGCTCTCGACGATCCTGCCGCACGCGCGATTCTGCCGGCAGCGCCAGCAGTTCGGATAGCGGCATCCATGTGCTGTCGTCTCAGTACGCCAGGTATGCACCGGCAGATCGGCGCCGACTTCGCAGCGGTCTCGCTCAAGCGCACGGTGGAAAAAGCCTCGGCCAGCCCTTCGTTGAGCCACGGCGCCAGACGCAACCGCTGGCGTTCAGCACGAAGTGAGCGAATTCGTGCGCCGCGATGCGGAATTCGGCGGCGCTTCCCGCCGGCATCGCGATGTAATGGCCGCTCGTGCCGCCGGCATAGTATGCGTCGGATGTCGCGCGCAGGCGGAACGGTTCGTAGTCTTTTTCGGAAGCGAAGACGATCAAGCGCAGAGGCGGCAAGCGCCGACAGCTTGAACAGCGGCTGCGCGAGATAAAACGCGCGCAGTTGCTCGAACCAGGCGAGCAGCGGCCGCGTGACATCGTCGCCGGCCTGCGAATACAACTCGAAGTGTGCGGTCCGCGTCAGCTTCCACTGCGGGGCCGGCCCACGCGTGGAGCGCACAGGACACGCTACGCCGATCGCGCTGAGCCTTTGAAACCTGGCCGTCATGCGAAATCCACCAGCTACTCACGAATGTACCACCGCTCGTCAAGATGCTAACCTCGATGGAGTCATGCCAGACACCCAACTCCGTCCTGCATCCCGATCTGCACGGCCGCGTCGCCGTCGTCACCGGCTCGAGCCGCGGAATCGGCAAAGCGCTCGCGATTCGCCTGGCCCAGGAAGGCGCCGACGTTGTGATCGCCGCCAAGAGCGAGCAATCCAGCGAGAAGCTTCCCGGCAGCATCTACGAAACCGCCGATGCGATCAAGGCGCTCGGGCCGGCGCGCCATCGCGGTGCCGACCGACGTCCGCAGCGAAGACGCGATCCGCAACATGATCGACCGCGCCGTGTCAACGAGCTCGGCCGCATCGACATCCTGGTGAACAACGCCGGCGCCATCTGGACGCGGCCGATTCTCGAGACGCCGCCCAAGCGCTTCGACCTGATGGTGTCGATCAACGTGCGCGCCTCTTACGTCGCCTGCTACTACGCGCTGCCGCACATGGTGAAGCAGCAGTGGGGCCACATTCTGAACATGTGCCCGCGGCTGTCGACGGCGCCGTCGCCCGGCCGCGTCGGCTACATGATCTCGAAGTCCGGCATGGCGCGGCTGGCGATCGGACTCTCGGCCGAGCATGCCAAAGACAACATCGCCGCCAACACGCTGTGGCCGCGCACCATCATCGAGAGCCAGGCGTCGATCAACCTGGGCCTCTCGGACCGCTCGCAATGGCGCACGCCCGAGATCCTGTGCGACGCCTCGCTCGCCATCTTCGCGCAGGAACCGCGCACGTCCACGGGCCGCGAATGGATCGACGAAGACTGCTTGTCGGAGCTGGCCGGTGTGACGAACTTCGACCACTACTGGTGCGAGGGCAAGCCGCCGGCGAATCCGATCCACATCGACAACTGGTAGCCCACTGTGGCGCACGCACTCATGCGTGCCGCGTCGACACTCGTGTCGACGCCAGGCGATAAAATAAGAACCGCAATGCCAATGCTGCGACTGCTCGCGATCCTTCAAACCGACTGCCCAACCTGCCGCCTGATCACTCCGTATCTAAACAAACTGGCCAGCGATGCGGCGGCGGTGACCGCGGTTTCGCAGGACTCCGAGAGCGCGACCAGCGAATTTGTCCGCCAGATGGAAGTGCGGTTCCCGGTCGAGCGCGACCCGGGCTTCGAGGTCTCCAAGCGCTTCGATGTGGTCACCGTCCCGACTCTTTACGTGTTGGATGAAAACGACCGCGTCGTCCGCCAGGAGCCTGGTTTCGACAAAACGGCGCTCAACGAAATTGCGAGCCTGCTGGGACGCGCCGCCGGTCGCGACGTCCCTACGACGGCGCGCCGGCGAGCAAGCCAGGCTGCACGTCGCGGCATCTTGAAGCGCAGACCGAGGACGAAGCCGCTGCGGCGCTCGACCTGCATTCCCCACGCGGCGCCAAGGCGTCTGAAATCCAGTTCGCCGACGGATGACGATCCGTACGAATATTGCTACCGAGCGTTCGGCGATGCACTGCCGGTGGCGCCGCCGACCGCCGAGCGCGTCGAGAAAATGCTGCGCGCGGCTGGCCACGATCCGCAGGAAGTGATTGCGCGCATCCCGCCCTGCTACGGCGAAGCCACGGTAGAGAAGATCGCGGCCAACGGCGTGATGGCCGGCTGCGTTCCGGAAATGATGCGCGTCCTGATTCCGCTGGCTCGCGCCGCGGCCGACGAACGCTTCAACGCGCACGGCGTGCAGGCCACCACGCACTTCGCCGCGCCGCTCATCATCGTGAACGGACCGGTGCGCGGCGAGCTCGGTTTCAACTCGCGGCAGAATGTATTCAGCAACACCGCGCGCGCCAACAGCACGCTGGGCCGCGCGCTGCAATTGATGCTGCTCAACCTCGGCGGCGCGCGGCCGGACGGCGATCGACATGTCCGCGCTCGGCAATCCCGGCAAATTTTCCTACTGCATCGCGGAAAACGAAGAGGAGAATCCCGTGGGAGCCGCTGCACGTCGAGCACGGCCTGGCGCGCGATCAAAGCGCCGTCACGCTGTTCGCCTGCGAAGCGCCGCACGGCGTGAGCGAGCACAACGCCCGCACGGCCCGAGGCGTGCTCAAAGCCATGAGCTACGCGCTCGCCACGGTCTGGAGCTATCGCGCGTGCCTGGGATACGAGGCCACGGTCGTCCTCGGGCCCGAGCACGTCCACACCATCCATCACGACGGCTTCAGTAAACAGAACGTCCGCGATTTTCTTTTCGAGAACACCGGCGTGCCGCTGCGCTGCTATGCGGACGACGAACCTGGCGAAGGCGTCGGCATGCGCGGCATGTACAAAGAGATCTCGATCGACGGCGAGCCGTGCTATCAGAAATTCCGCGCGCCCGAGTCGATCAAGATCGTCGTGGCCGGCGGAACGGCGGGCAAATTTTCCGCGGTGCTGGGAAGCTGGGCTTCCGGACCGCGCGGCAGCCAGATGGTCACGTATCCTATTTGAGGGGGCACATGCCAGTCACATTAGTGAATCCGATGAATGAGCGCGCGCCCCAGGCCGCAGCCGGCCGCGCCGCGCCTGGCGACGTCTGCAAGGCAAGACCATCGCGCTGCTCGACATCAGCAAACCCGGCGGCAGCATTTTTCTCGATCGCGTGGAGCGCCTGCTCAAGGAGCGCTACGGCGTGGCCGGCGTGATTCGCGAGATGAAGCCGACTTTCGCTAAGCCCGCGCCCCCGGGCGTGATTGAGAAGATCCGCGGCGCCGACGCGGTGATCGAGGCGCTGGCCGATTGAGGGTCCTGCACAACGTGCAGTTTGCACGATACGCTGAGACTGGAAAACATGGGACTGGCGGCGGTGCCGGTGGCGACGCACGAGTTCATGACCGCCGCGCGCGCACAGGCCGCCGCGCTGGGCCGGCCCGAGTTCGATGCCGTGTACGTCCCGCATCCGATCCAGGATCAGACCAAGGCGCAGATTGAGGCCAAGGCCGACGCGGTGTTGGAAGAACTTATCGCCCGTCTGATTTCGTAAACATCCGGCGGATTCGCCGATTCACACGCGGGCGAGCGAGTCACAATCGCGCTCGGCGAACCGCAATAAAATCAGGCCTTCCGTGATGGCGCTCGACGTGCGATGCCCATCGCATGAACAAATACCTACTTTTTTGTCTCACAATGATCGCGGCCAGCTCGCCGTGTTCCGCGCAACTGGTAACGTTCGGCGCCCTCGGCGGCGTTCCGTTCCCGGACCGCACCGTAACGCACGACAACCCCCTGTATCACGATGAATCGCGACCCTACCTCATCGGCCCCTCGATCGAAGTGCGGCTGCCGGCCAACTTTGCCATTGAAGCCGACGGTATCTACCAGCGCATCGGCAACAGCCTGTCCTACCAACTCAACGTTCCCAGCGCTGCGGCGAATCAGTTAGTCAGTTCGCTCCTGCTGCGCACTCGCGGTTCTCGGCAAGTACTATTTCCGGCCGCGAGACTCGGCATGGCGTCCCTTCGTCGCCACCGGCTGGGCGTTTCGGACGGCCTGGCTGCATCTGGACGGCAATGAAACAACGCTTGACTCCGCCGGTGCGACGCAATCGTTCCCGATCCACGAGCGCTTCCTGTCCGACCTGCAAGTAGGTGCGACTTTCGCCGCCGGTCTTCGATATCACGCGGGGCGCGTCAACTTCCTCCCGCAGATTCGCTACACTCGCTGGGGCGGCTCCAGCGCCGTCTTGAATCGCAACGAGGCCGGCGTGATGCTGGGAGTCACGTTTTAGACTGGTGAAACGTTCCCCGATGCCAATTCGTCGATTCTGAAGGGGGTTGTGCGAGCACGGATGTGTAGAAATCTGTTTGGCGTGGCGGGCGTTGGCTTGATGCTGGCATACGCTGCGCCGGCGCGCGCCGCGGAATCGGACGCGCTTGCAATCTCGGCCAAAATCCAGGCCCGGCACATGCCTTTCGGACTCACGGTCCTCGACCCGGTAGATGATTCCTCGACGACCGCTCGAATCGTCGGCTACACGCACGCCGGCGATTCGGCCATCTGGACCGGGCACTATCTGGCCGCCGAAGCCTTCCGCTACCAGGTGACACGATCGCCCGACGCGCTGGCGAACGTCACCCGAGCGATCGCCGGTCTGAAGGGTCTCGCCGACATCACCGGCAACAATCTTCTGGCGCGCTGCATCGTCTTCGCCGACTCGCCGTTTGCCGCGGGCATCCAGAGCGAAGAGGCGCACAACGGCATCCATCCGGCCAGCCCGTGGTTCTGGATCGGGAACACGTCGCGCGATCAGATCGTCGGGGCCATTTTCGGACTCGCCGTCGCCTATGACATGGTGGACGACCTCGCGGTCAAGAATTCTGTCAGCGATCTGGTGACGCGACTGATCCGGTTGCTCACAGAACACAACTGGTCAGTGGTGATGCCGGACGGGAGCATCAGCACGACGTTCCTGGTGCGGCCTGACCAGATCCTGACACTGACTCAGATCGGCAAGCACGTAAATCCCAACCAATTCGCAGACTACTACGACGGCCAGCGTGGCCTGTACGCCGACACGCGGGCGCTTGAACTTCCGCTAGGGGTGGACGCGTTGAGCAACGATTCCTACTTCAAGTTCAATCTCGACTACATCGACCTGTTCAACCTGGTTCGCCTGGAGACGCGCTCGGTGGGCAGCCTCTATCAAGACGCCTACCGCATCGTGCGCGACCCGACCGCGGGCCATCAGAACGCGTTCTTTGACGTGATCGATCGCGCGCTCACCGGGCCGAACGCCACGCGGGACGATCGCATCCGGACGCTGCTCGATCAGTGGCTGCAGCGGCCGTCACGCGATCCATTCGTCGACTTGCACGGAACCGTGAAGGTGTGCGGCTCAGACGCCTGCGATCCGGTTCCAGTTCCTTTGCGGCCGCCGACGGATTTTCTGTGGCAGCGTTCTCCGTTTCAGCTCACAGGCGGGACGACGGGAGTGGTGGAGGAACCGGGTATCGACTACATCCTGCCGTACTGGATGGCGCGCTACTACGGAGTTTACTCGCCGTTCCGCGTGCAATCGGCCGCCGCCGGCGACGTCACCGTCGCACCGAACTCGCTGGCGTCGATTTTCGGCTCCAACCTCCCGAGCGGAAGCGTCTCGGTGAAAGATTCAAACGGAGTGGAACGCCTCGCCTCGGTGAGTTACTCGTCGCCGCAGCAGATCAACTTCGTCGTCCCGGACGGCACGGCTCCGGGCGCCGCGACATTCTCCATTCACAACGGAACTTCTGCTCTTACTGGGGAGGGAACTGTTCAGGCCGTGGCGCCCACGCTGTTCAGCATGAGCGGAAACGGGATTGGAGTTGCGGCAGCGACAGCGGTGCGGACGCAAGCGCGCAACCCACAAGCCCAGTCGCCAGTCCAGGTATTTGACTGCAACAGCAACGGCTGCGCCGCTACGTCGATCAGCCTGGGCGTCGACACGCCTGTTTATCTCAGCCTGTACGGTACCGGGATTCGCAATCGCACATCGCTCCCGAATGTTTCAGTAACGATTGCGGGCGTGAACGCGCCGGTGCTATACGCCGGCCCGCAAATGCAGTACGACGGTCTCGATCAGGTGAACGTATCGCTTCCGCTGAGCCTGCGCGGGGCCGGCGAATCGAACGTGCTGCTGACCGTGGACGGCCGGACCGCGAACGCAGTCACGATCAAACTGAAGTGAGGGGCGCCATTCCAGTGATGTCAGCCGTTCCAAATCGTATCGTGATCGCGCGAATCCGGCACATTGAAAAACTCTAGAAATTTCCGATGCTCGCGGGGATGAGTTGCGCCGTGGGCGTGGCCGGTTCCCGGCTTGAGCGAACGCGCGAGTTCCAGGATGCTCTGGCCGAGATTCGAACGATAGGGTACCGGCGTGCCTTCCATGATCGAGTGCTGCACAACCGGATAGTCGTTCAAGAACCGATGTGCGATTGGCATCCCGACCAGTTGTGCTACCTCGCTGTCGGACAACCCGCTGCGCATCGGATTCTTCCGGTTCAGCAGCAAGCTGACCTTATCGCCGACTCCCAACTCGTTTAAGTGGCGAAGCCGGTCGGCGGCCATATGCAGCGGAACAACTTCGGGCGTCGTGACCATGAAAATGCGCCGCGCCTCACGCATGATTTGGACGGAGAATGGATCCATACTGCTCGCCAGATCCGCGCAAATGGTGTCATATTGCGCGCGAGCCAGGGAGAGCACGATGTCCAGGCTGGCCTCCGACAGGCGCGTGGGAGGATCCAACTCGCCGGCGTGCAGCACGTCCAGGCCGTCCCACTTGCCGACCATTTGCGACCACAGATCTTCGTCCAGGCTCTCCGCCTTGGCCAGCACATTGACGATGGAAGCGCTGTTGCCCAGCTTCAGCAGGAATTTCGTCGCGCCGGCCGCCAAGTCGCAATCCAGCAGCAGCGTGCGGACGCCCAATTCATGCGCCAACGCGCAACTGGTGCTGATCGCGATGGTGGATGAACCGACGCCGGGTTTCGCCGGCAGGAAGGCATACAGGTCGCCGAGACGCGCCACTAGCGCCGGATGCCTGGTCAATTGCCCGGCGATGGAAGTGATCACATCATTCAGCTTCTGGGCTGAAATCGGAGCGGTCAGCAGTTCGCGAACACCCAACCGCATGAGCTTGGGTACCAACTCCAAGAGATTCGGCTCGCGGCCAAATGCGATCACCGGAAGGCCGGGCAGGCTGTCGTCGATGGCTTCCGTCAACACACGGAACGCTGACAAATCATCCACGGACAGAAAAACGAAATCTGGACGGCGTGCGCGGATGATGCGCAGCAGTTCGTCCGGTTCCGGATACGATTCGACGTGTCGAACCAATTCGATTTCCGGATAAGAATTGAGCGCGGCCGACAATTCCTGGTTGAGCGGCTTGTCAGGACTGATCAGGAGCGTGCGCATGGGAACACCTCCAGCTTTCTGGCAGCATTCCAGTGGCCCCGGCGTAAGCGATTGCTGGCGTTCAGGCGCTAGGACCAAAGTAATTGGTCAGTTCATGCGCCGCGTTGCACAGTACCATGCGCGAAGAGAAGCAGCGGTGGATCGGGCGCCGCGTAGCGTTTGCGCTCCGCCACCCGAGTACGTTAAACTCAGTCGCTCGCTGTTGTATGGTTCAGTTTGCTAGGAGGCGAATCATGACCAAGATTTTCGTGGGTTTCGCGTTGACTGCGGCATTCGCGCTGAGCGCGGCGGCTGCCGACGTTTCCGGGTTTATCATCGACAAATCATGCGCATCCAATCCCGCCATGCGCGGTAACGTAGCTTGCGCCGAAAGGTGCATCAAGCGGGGCGACCCGGCCGTACTCGTGACCGAAGAAGGCAAGGTCTACCAGCTCGACGATCAGAAAGCCGTGATCGCGCACGCCGGCCACAAGGTCACCGTCACGGGAAAAATCACCGGCGACACCATTAAGGTCGAAAGCGTAAAGATGTAGTCAGGGCTCTCGCCCAAGCTACAGCAGCCGATCTTCGGCATGGAGCCGACCGCCCAACAACGGCCGACCGTTATATTCAAGGTCGGTCGTTTCGTCTTAACTGGCGCGCCGGCCGCGGTGGTAAATCTTGTTTTGCTGCTGGCCGTGGTGGCGCTGGTTGTGTACGCACGGCCGAGACTCACTACGCTGGCGTCGTTTGCGCTGTGGATGGTGATGATCGTCTACTGGAGCGTGCCAGTGAAAAGCGCGGCGGCAGCGACGAGCACCGAGAGCGCCGATTCACGCCAGCGCCATCAGTATCTTCTTGTCTCCGCTCTCCTGCTTCTCTTCATTCCGGTGCCGGGACTGACGCGGCGATTCCTGCCTGCGAGAGCGTCCCTCGTAGCCGCCGGCATCGGCACTCCTGCACACTTCGGTCCTTGGAATGTTCGTGGGCGCTGCGATCGCCTCGACGCAGATTCACGCTTTGGCCGGGGTCTTGATCGCCGCAGTGGCCTACGCGCGAAAGATCCAAATCGAAGAGCGCGCGTTCGCCGCATCGCTGGGCGATGCGTACGTTGCCTATCGGCGAAAAACGTAGGCGCTGGTTCCGTGGCTGTTTTGAGCATGCCGCGCTATCGCGAAATCCGGCCGTCGGAGCAGAAGACGAAACGAGAGCTAGCGCGTCGCGTTCTGGCTTTGCAATCGCGAATATTCGGCAAGCACGCGGCGAACGTATTCGATAGTCTCGCGATAGGGCGGAATACCCTTGTACTTGTCGACGGCTGCAGGTCCGGCGTTGTAGGCGGCGATGGCTTTCGAGACCTGGTGCGGATCGCTCTGGTACTTCAGCAGCAGATCGCGCAGGTAGCGCGCGCCGGCGCCGGCGTTCTCAGCGGGATCGTAGGGGTTCGCGTTCAGTTCGGCGGCGGTCTCGGGCATGAGTTGCATCAGCCCGATGGCGCCTTTCGGCGAAACGGCGTCGGTGTGATAGCCGGACTCTGCGCGGGCGACACTGTGGACGATTTCGGGAGGCAGGCCAGCTTCGATCGCAGCGCGCGTGATCAGCTCTTGCGGTGTGGGCTTAGCGGCGGGTGTCGCGGCTGGTGGCGAGATTGCAGGAGTCGCCGGAGACACGTAGTCTTCCTGCTCGAAACCAGTCACCGAACTGGCCGGGATCTCGATCGCGCCGCCGGTGGTTTGGATGTGAACCACTGCGCCTATGACGGTGTGGCCGGCAGCATGGATTCGGAAGCCGTTCGCCAGCACGACGTATTCGCCGGCCCAGGCCGGGAAGGCAACCGCCAGAAAACACAGAGCTAGCGTTGTTGGGCGCATGGCCACTAAACTATAATGACGCAGCCGGAGGCCGAAGTGTGGAGGCCAAACTAGTCTGAGATCGCCATTTCGCCGGGGACGATGGGGCGGGTTCGGGGCAGGACTCCGCGGGAAGCCAGGAAGCCGATGACGGCGAAGCTCGCGGTGAAGACCGCCAGCTTGAGCGCGTCGGCGGCGCGGGTGTGCGGCAACGTTTTCCAGAGAATTCCCAGCACGGGCTGCGCGACGCAAGATGCCCAGACTGCTCCGTAAAAATAGCGGCGCTCGTGTCCTTCGCCCTTGGTGGACGCTTTCACGCGGGGCAGAATACCGAACGCGCCGAGCAACCAGATGGCGATGGCGATCGGGAAATAGCCGTATTCATAAATCTGCTTCAGGCGCCAAAGTCCGGTGCCGGCGGCGTACGCGAGGCCGAGAAAATTCAAAAGCGCGAAAGCGGTGACGATGCTCCAGGCGAAGGTGTAGCAGACGCGGCGGTAGAGCGGATTGGGCTTGTCTTCGACGAAGCGGATGATATAGGGCCGAGGCTCAACACCCGGGCAGGCGGCCGCGCACCGCCGCGATTCCGGTTGCGAGCATCACGAAGCCGAGCCAAAGCAGCTTGCGCTGGTCGAAGCCGCGCTCGAACAAATCAAACGTGGAAGGGCCGGGCGCGATGAAGAAAACGAAAATCCAGATGGGCCAGTGCGCCAGCCGGTAAGCGGGCTTGTTGCGGTCGCGCAGTTTTCGGGCGCTGGCCAGCTCGACTTTGGTGGCGGCATTCACGTCGCGGAGTCGGCACCGCGCCGATGGGCTGACTACGGCTTGCCAGGCGTTCCCGGCTTGGTGCCGGCGGGCGGCTTCGGCGCGGCGCCAGGAGTCGCCGGCGCACCAGCAGCGGCCGTGCTCTGGTCGTATAGTTCGATGATCTCTTTGGTGATGTCGATGGTCGGCGAGGCGTAGAACACCGGGCTCTGCAGGGGAACTGACGTCCACCACCAGAGAATAGCCGTGATCATGCGCGAGTATTTGTCGATCACGGCGCGCATCTTGCCGGCGAGCTGCTGCAGAATTCGCTGCTGATCCTGATCGAGTTCGGCCTGGGCGTCCTCGATGTCGCGCTGCAGGCTCTTCTTCTTGTACTCGATGTTCTTGTAGAGCTCGTTCTTGCGCGCTTCGTTTAGGGTGTTTTGTCCCTTGTTGAGTTCGTCCTGCAGGGCGTTAATTTCGTTTTGCTTCTGCTCGATCTCTTTCTTCTTGGGCGCGGTTTTGGCATCCAGGTCGGCTGCGGCTTTTTGGCCGTCCTTGGTGTTGACGATGGCGCCTTGCAAGTAGATGACGGCAACCTTGCCGGACTGTGCGTGGATCGCCGGCGCCAAGGCCAAAACCAGGGCGGGGATCAGGAAACCCTTGATGTTCACGGTGAAACTCCTAACCTTTGAATTCATTTTATTGTATCCAAGCCGTCCCGAGTTGTCAGAAAGTCCGGCCGATGGAGAAGCGGAACGTGGAGCGCCGCTCGAAAAACGGAATGGGCTGGCCCACCGACACGAGGGCGTTCGCGAAGGTGACGCTATTGGGAAAGTCGGAACGGTCGACCGCGATAGGCGGCTGCAGGTAGCCCCGGAAAATGCTGGGATTGTAGGCCCAATACAGCCGGAACGGCGCGTTGACCACCGGCATCAGCACTTGCAGCTCGAGGCCGGTGGAAGCGCGGATCTTTTGCGTGCCTGGCGCGATGTAAGCTTTGCCGGTGAAGCCGGCTTGCGGAAATTGCCCGTTCAATTGGTCGATGCGGCCGGGATTCAGCTTGAGCTGGTTCGGCAGGGCAAGCTTGTCGATGCCGGCGTCGATGAAAGCCGCCAGAATCACCGGGCCGAAGATCGGGAATCCGGTATTCAAAGTTCGCCACGATGTTGGTGTCGCCGCCGGGGAACGAAAGCTGGTAGGAAGGAATGGTTTGGGTGACCGGGACGCTGGTCGGTACGCCATTGATGATCTGCCGCTGCACGCGCTGGCTCCCGTCGGCGTTGTAACACGCTTACCTGCGCGGTGGTGGGCAGGAAGACGATCGGGCTGATGCCCCAGATATCGAAGCCGCGGATGTCGTTTTCGCCGCCCGTGTAGTAGCGCGAGAACGGTGGCGCGACCTTGCCGCCGTAGCCGGTCAGGAAGCGCGCCAGCACGTGCATGCCGATGACGTGGCCCTTCTTGAATCCGGCGCGGAAGTACTTGGCGTCCAGGGTCGGCTCGAGCGTGTTCACGTTGCCGCCCAGCACGCTCCCTGAGAAAGCGGCGGAAAAGAAGATAGATTTACCGGCGGTCGGCGTGATGGGGTGGTTCACGCTGTTGTAGGTATAGGAGGGAATGATCTTGCTGGTGCGAATGCCGTTGAGCTGGTTGGGGCCGCCGACGCCCTGGAAATCGATGAAGTTGAAATATGTGGACGCCGCGTTGGTGAGTGTCCGGATATTGGAAATGTCGTAACCGTAAGTGAGACCAACGCGCGCGAAGGTGCGCTTGTAGGGCGCGGATACGAACACGGTTGCGCCGTAGCCGTTGGTGACGTAGTTCAGCAGGTTCTCGCTGCCGAGTTGGTTAAACAACGGGAATCAGGTTGCTTCCGGAAAGAACGGACGCTTCGCGCGCCTGATCGTAATTGAAGCGGCTGGTGTAGAGCGTGAATCCGGCTTGAATCGGCTTGTCGAACAGGTACGGCTCCGTAAATCCGAACTGGACCTGGCGGATGCGCGTGCCAAGCTGCGAGCTGAGGCTCAGCGTTTCGCCAAGGCCCAGGAAATTGTTGGTGGCGTATGAAAAGCCGAGGAAGCTGCCGGCGATGCCGGAGACGCCGCCGTTCAACTGGATGGAATTTTTGCCGCGCTCCTTCACCTTGAGCGTGATGTCGACGGTGTTGGTCTTGGTGTCGCGCTTGATGTCGGCGTCCTCTTCGGCCTTCAACGGCTCGAAGTAGCCGAGCTGGTTGAGTCGCAGAATGCTGAGCTCCCACAGACGGTTGTTGAAGATCTGCCCTTCATCCAGCACCATTTCGCGCCGGATCACCTTGTCGCGCGTGGTGGTGTTGCCGGCGAAATCGATGCGGCGGACGAAGAACTGGCTGCCTTCGTCGACCGATAGCGAGAGATCGATCTGATCGGAGTTCGGAAGGGGATCGAAGGATGGTTCCGCCACGAAGTCGATGTAGCCGAAATCGCCGTACAGCTTGCGCATGTTCTCCATGCCCTTGCTGAGCTTGTCGCTGGAAAACACGTCGCCCTTCGCCATTCCGAACAGCGGCGTCATCAGCGCTTCGGGCGTGCGGAAGAACTTGACGCCCGTGAAGGTGATGTTATTCAGGTGGTACTTGCGGCCTTCCTCGATGTTGAAAACGATGTCGGCGCGCGTGCCGACTTTGTTGGGATGGATCAAGGGAATCTTGCAAGCCAGTTCCGCCGACCTTGCGCATGGTGACGCTGGAATCGGTGACGTGCGCGGTGAAATAGCCGCGATCCTGATAGAACACCTGAACGCGGCTCTTGTCCTCGTCGAGCTTGGTGGAATCGAAGGTCTTGGCGAACAGATTTTCGAACAGGATCGAGTGCGGGATGCCGATGGGGTGGGTGTTCTTCATGGCGCGGATGACCGCGCGATCGCTGAACGCTTTGTTGCCTTCGATGTCGATGTGGCCGACCTTGACTTTGGGACCCTCGTCGATCTTGAACGTGACTTCGAGCGATGACGGAGGAACGCGCCGCACCTGCGGATCGACTTTGGCGTACTGATGGCCGCGCTCGGCCAACATGTCGAGCAAGACATTCCTGGCGCGCTGGATCCGGTTGGGATCGTATTGCGACTCGACCACCAGGCCGACGCGCCGCTCCTTGAAGCGGTCCAGGATGTCGGAGATGGTCATGGATTTGTTGCCGGTGTAGTTGATGGAGCGGATGACGGGACGCTCGACCAGAATGAAGCGGATGATCCAGCCTTGCTGCCCGGGTTCGCGCTCGATGCGGATGTCGTCGAATCGTCCGGTGTTCCACAGCGCCATGAAATCGCGGTGCAGAGTCTGCTCATCGTAGTTGTCGCCCTTCCTGGAGATGATGAGCGCTTGCAGGGTGTCCTGGCGGACTCGACGAGCGCCGCGGAATTCGATGGCTTCGATGACGTTTTGGGGCGGCTGGCCGGGACGGGCCGCGGTGGGCGCCTGCGGTTGAGCGGGCTGCGGAGGCGGAGTCGGCTTGGCGGGCTCGGCGGGCGCCACGGGCACGTTCTCGAACGGATTCGGCGGACGTTGTGGGGGCGGCTGCTGCGGCGCCGGTGGTGTTTGCTGCGGCCGCGCTGCGGGGGCTTGAGCCTTTGCGGGCACGGCTACAACAATGGAAAGGATGGCGGCGGAGAAAACAGCAGCTCGCAGGCGGCCAGGCCTGTGAAACATCATTTCAAGAAGGGTTCCTTTCCACTCCGCGCCTAACGCTGTCAGACGTCCTTATTGTAGGGCCGGTTTCACGGCAAGCCGAGGACGAACATCCTATTCTAGCTGAAACCGTGGCCGCTTCGAAATGTGCGAAATTAGCCACAGTGGGCCGGTTTTGCACGGTTGTAACGAAGTGAGCTCATCGCGTGCACGCGCGTCGCCGGCGTGCGCCAGCGTTCTATTCGTATGAATGATAGTAGGTGTACTTGCTGTACAGCTCGCCACGGCGCGCGCCGTTCACGATGATTCCGATGACGTTGTTCTCGCACAGCGACTGCATGGCGCGCGCGATGGAATCGTTGGTGGTGGCGCCGATGCGGACTACCAGAATCGCGCCGTCCGAGAGCGTCGCCAGCAGGTTTCCGTCGGCGGCGAACAGCAGCGGAGGGCTGTCCAGAATCACCCAGTTGAAAATGCCTGGCAGGCGATCGAGCAACAGTTTGACTTCCGGCAGATTCAGAAGTTCGAGCGGATTGGTGACAGCTTCGCCCGCAGGCATCACATAGAGATTCGTGTCGCCGATGCGGCGGAGGGCACGTTCGAGCGGAACTTTGCCTCCCAGATAGTCGGTCAGGCCCGGCGTGCGATCCATCCCGAACACTTTGTGGATGACGGGCCGGCGAAGGTCGAAGTCGCACAGCAGGGTCAGGTTTCCGGAGAGCTGCGCCTCGGCGAGCGCGAGATTGGTGGCCGAAAACGATTTGCCTTCGGCAGGCGAGGCGCTGGTGAGAAGCACGGTGTGGATCGGCTGGCGTTTCTGTAGGTGGTTGAGGCGCGTGCGGAGCGCCCGGAACTCTTCGATGGGCGCATCCTGGGGAGTTAGCGGATCGATGACCAGCGCATCGGGAGAAAGCTGGCAGGGAATTGCCTCGACGCGCTGCAGCAGGTCGTAGGGAAATCAGATCGGCGGCCGGCATGGCCGCGGCAGCAACGGTCCCCGTCAGTCCAGCGCGGCGCAACGCTTCGTGAACTCGGCTCATAGTGCGCGCACCTCAGAATTTGGTTGCATAGTGGTAAACTACCGATCCCGACATGATAAAGACGCCCACGATGGAGGCCGCCGACCACGCCATCCAGGTGCGGCGCTTGCGGCGCTGGACTACCAGGTTGTTTTCGAGCAGCGGCACGGCCGCCAGAATGGGAAGCGCGGTGAACGCGCGGATGTCCTTCAGGTTCTTGAGGGCGGTATTTTTCATTTCGCGCACGCCCGCGAGACACAATCCGGCGATCAGGCCGATGGCGGTTCCGAGGCCGATGATGAGCGGACGTTTGGGCTGGGCAGGCGTCTGCGGGAGCGAAGGCGGATCGAGCTGTTCCAGGCGCTCGCCGGCCTGTCGGTCTTCTAGCGCGGTGGCCATGGCGGAGGTGTTGAGGCGCCGATCCAGTTCCTCGTAGTCTTTTTTGGCGAGGTCGCGGTCGCGGATCAGCTCGTCGTACTCCTTGATTCCGAGCGGCACGCTTTCCAGCCGCGCCTGATATTTCTTGACCGTGGCGTCCAGTTCGGCGGCCTGCTTGCGGTAGTCGTTCATCTCGACGTCTTTGGCCTGAGTCAGGCCCTGCGTGCGCTCGACGAGTGCGGAGAGTTCGCGTTGCTCGCGAATGAATTGCGCGCTAGGTGTGCGCTGCGACGCGGGTTCCGGCTTTCGCGCTTCCTCCTGGCTGACGATGATCTGGCGCTGTTTGCGGGCGGCGGCCAGCAGGCTCACCAGTCGCTGGACATCAGGATGAGTCTCCTTGTACCGCTGGCGCGCGGCCTCGAGCGAGTCTTCATACTGCGCGATTTCGCGATCCTTCTCGGCCAGGCGTTCATTTTTTTGTTGGACGACGGCCTGCTGCGCGGCGGGATCCCGTAGCGACGCGAGTTGGTCGCGATAGATGCGCAGTTGGTTTTCGTTGAGCAGCTTTTCCTGATTGACGCGGTTCATCGACATGTTGAGGTTGAGCCTCTGCGCCTCGAGCGCCGTCATCTGCTGCAGGTTGCTCTGCTGCTCTTCGGGCAGGCGGCCCAGGTTGCGGGTGCGGAAAGCGCTGATGCGCTGCTCCAAGTCGTCCAGTTTTTTCTTGGCCTGGTCCCACTGATCGTGCAGGAACTGCGTGGTGGAGACCGTGCGCTGCGAGCCTTCGCGAATATTCTCTTCCAGGAATCGGGCCACCACGTCGCTAGTTACTTTTTGGGCGACGAAGCGATCGCTATAGGCGAATCGGATCTCGAAGGCCGGATACTGGCGCTGCTGGCTTTGAATCTGGTTGAGGCTTTGTTCCGCCGGCACCACCTGGAGGTCGCGCAGCCGCATGCGTTCGATCACGTCGTCCAGCGGGCGTCGCGCGAGCTGCTTTTTGTAGAGTCCGTGCGTGTTGATGATGCTGGCTAGCGTGGCACGATTCAATATGGTCTGGACCAGCGAGTTCACGCGGCCCTGGAGATCGAGGCTGACGTTGGCGGGCACGAAATTTTCAGGCACCTGCGGAGGGACGACGCGAATCGTGGCGACCGAGACGTAGGTGTCGGGCCACAGGAACGCCAGCACCACCGATGCGACCACGGCGGCAAGGACCGGGCCGACGATCCAGGCCCTGTGCCGGCGCGCGATGTCGATGTAGTCTTCCAGATCCAGCGGCCTGCGTCTGGGGGCTGAGTTGGGTTGCGCTTCCATGGTGTGTTCTGCTCCTCGCGCGCTAAGGCACGATAATGTGGTCGCCGTTTTCGACCGGAATGTTTTGCTCCAGGTGCTTGCCCTTGGTGACGTCTTTGAAGTTGAAGTAGTAGACCTTGCCGTCGCGCAGAATGCGAATCTTTTTCGCGTTGGCGAAATCCTTGAAGCCGCCGGCGTGGCTTAGCGCTTCAAGCACCGTGGTGGGCGTTACCAGCGGGAAGGAGCCGGGGCGATTCACTTCGCCGTCGATGTAGTATTTCTTGCTGCGGACCTCGGTGACGAAGATGGTCACATCGGGGTTGTTCAGGTATTTGGCGAGCAGGTCCGCGAGAGTCCTGGTGAGCTGAGCGGGCGTTTCGCCCGAGGCCTGCACTTCGCCGATCAGCGGTACGGTAATTTTGCCATCCGGGCGAACGGCGACGGGAAACGTGAAGTCGGGCTCGCGCCAGACTCGGATGAACAGGACGTCTTCCGGGCCAATGCTGTACTTGTTGGGGTCGACGCTGGCGGGAAGAGTGGCCGATCCGTTATCCGCGGACACTCCGTCAACGGGCGAGGCGGAGGCGCGCTGGTCGTCGGGTTTCGTTTGTGCGCCCGCCGTCAGGCTGCCGGATGCGATCACTGCCGCGAGAACAGCCTGCGCGGAGAAGAGGATCTTCACCGGATGCGCAGAGGACACTTCATTGTACAATGTCTCGGTTTACTCTAGAGATGGTTACCCAAGATGAGATACTTTCTCGCAAAGACCGACCCGGAGACGTATTCGATCGACCAGTTCGAGCGGGATAAGAAGACTGCCTGGGACGGCGTGTCGAATCCGCAAGCGGTGCGGGCGATCCGCGAGATGCGGCCGGGCGACAAGGTGTTCATCTATCACAGCGGCGGGCTGTCGGCAGTGGTGGGGCTGGCGCGAATCGTGTCGGAGCCGCGGGCGGATCCGAAGAATGCCAAGTCGGCGGTGGCTGATTTCGAATTTGTGACCAGGCTGGAGCCGGGCGTAACGCTGGCCGAGATCAAACTATCCAAGCTGTTCGATGATTGGGCGCTGGTGCGGCAGGGCCGATTGTCGACGATGGCGGCGCCGGAGAAGTTCGTGGCGTGGATGCGGAAGAAGTTTCCGAAGGCGGAGATCTAGTTATCCACGCAGATATTTGTTGAAAAATTCCAACGTGCGCTGCCAGGCCAGCTTGGCGGCAGCTTCGTCGTAACGCGGCGTGGTGTCGTTGTGGAAGCCGTGATTGGCGCCCTCGTAGACATAGGCGCTGTAGGCGACGTGGTTGGCTTTCAGCGCTTCTTCGTAAGCCGGCCAACCGCCGGTGATGCGCGTGTCGAGCCCGGCGTACTGCAGCAGCAGCGGCGCCTTGATGTTGCGCGACATCGGCCGCCTTGGGTTGAGCGCCATAGAACGGGACGGCCGCGGCGAGCTCCGCGCCCATGCGGACCGCCAGCGTGTTGGCGATGCCGCCGCCGAAGCAGAAGCCGACCACGCCGATCTTGCCCGTGCAGTCCGAGCGGGCTTTGAGCCAGTGCGCGGACGCTAGAAAATCCTCAGTCATCTTGGGCCGGTCGACAGTTTGGAAAAGCTTGGCGCCTGCTTCGTCGTTGCCAGGATATCCGCCGGCGCTGGTGAGGCCGTCGGGCGCGAGCGCGATGAAATTCTCGGTGCCCAGGCGGCGCGCCACGTCTTCGATGTAGGGATTCAGCCCGCGGTTCTCGTGCACCACCAGGACGCCGGGCAGTTTGCCGGACGCTTTGGCCGGCCGAACCAGGTAACCCTTGATGCTGCCGTTGCCCTGCGGCGAGTCCACTGTGACGCGCTCGGTCTGGATGCGATGGTCGTCCTTGGGGACTTGCTCGGCCCAGGCGTAGTTGGGACGCAGGCTTTCCCAAATGGCAGTTGCGGTGAGGCCGCCGACAGCGTATTTCTTCGCGCCATCGAGAAATGCGCGGCGGTCGATGTCGCCGTGGACGTACAGGTCGAAGAGATTCAACAGTTCTTGCGGAAATTCCGAGGCTTTCTTGCGTTCCATGTGCGGCGGCTCCTTTCCGGATCAGGTTTCGCCATCCTATCACAGCGGACAGTCACGTTCCGGTTACTATCAACTGAATGGCCCCAGACCAGTTCAGCCGCATCAGCCGGGCTTTAGCAGACCCGCGGCGCATGGAATTGCTCGAACGCATCGCGGCCGACCGGGAGACAGGTTGTGCCGCGCTGGCATGTGACGCTGGTGTGTCGCAGCCTACAATTTCGCATCACCTGAAGGAATTGACGACGGCTGGGCTGATCAAGCCGCGCCGCGAAGCCAAGTTTTGCTTTTACCGTTTGGATCGAAAGATTTGGGCGCAATATTTGGCCGAGATGCGGAACCGTGTGCCGCTGCGGCGCAAAAGAACCTGAATCCTCCGATGTGCCTTTCCATCATATAGACGTTCGTCGATATGTGAATCGGATAGCGAACAGGAGGCAGGTCATGGCGAAATTGAACGGTAAGGTGGCGGTGGTCACGGGAGCTTCCAAAGGAATCGGCGCGGCCATCGCGCAGGATCTGGCGAACGAGGGCGCGGCCGTCATTGTTAACTATGCAAACAGCCCGCAGCAAGCTGAGGCGGTGGTCGCGAAGATCAAGGCCGCCGGCGGAAAGGCGAAAGCTGTACGTGCGGATGTGAGCAAGCCCGCTGAAGCCCAGCAACTCATCGATGCGACGGTTGCCGCGTTCGGGAAGGTCGACATTCTGGTGAACAACGCGGGCGTCTACGAATTCGCGCCGCTTTCGGACGTCAGCGAGGAGCACTACAACCGCATCTTCGACGTCAACGTCAAAGGCCTGCTGTTCACTACTCAGGCCGCCGCGAAGGCGCTCGATGGCCGCGGCGGAACGATCATCAACATCGGTTCGGTGGTTTCGCAGATGGCTTTTCCAGGGGCAGCCGTATACAGCGCGACCAAGGCGGCGGTGGACTCCATTACCCGGACCCTGGCTGCGGAGCTGGCCCCAAGAAGATCCTGGTGAACGCGATCCTGCCCGGCCCGGTGGAGACCGAAGGCACACATGCGTTGGCCGGCTTTGACGCGGTTCGCGATCAGACTGTGCCGAGGACGCCGCTCGGTCGAGTGGGCCAGCCGAAGGACATCGCGACGGTCGTGTCGTTCCTGGCATCGGATGAGGCGGGTTGGATCACCGGGCAAGTAATCCCGGTGGCCGGCGGATTGAGCTGACGCGCGGTTTTAGTCCGCCGCCGACGAATCCGCGACATCGCTGGCGGTGAAGTAGGCGCAGTCGGGATGATGGAACACCAGGGCGCTGACACTCGCCTCGGGTTCCATCATCATGCCCTCGGTCAACTGGACGCCGATCTCTTCGGGATGCAGCAGCTTCCAGATGCCCTGCTGGTCGTCGAGATTCGGGCAAGCCGGATAGCCGAAGCTGTAGCGCTTGCCGCGATAACGTGACGTGAAGCGCTCCTGCATCGTCATGGTGGGCGGGTCGGGGAAGCCCCAGTCTTCGCGAATGCGGCGGTGCAACCACTCGGCGCAGCCCTCGGCGGATTCGATGGCGAGCGCCTGCAGCGCATGCGCCTTGAAGAACTCCGCGGCTTGCTTGGCGCGTTCCGATTCTTCGCGGACTCCGGCGCCGGCGGTGACGACGAATAGCGCCAGGTGGTCGCGGCGGCCTTCTTCTCCGTCGAGAATGTAATCGCTCAAGGAGAGACCGTCGACGCGCGGCTGGCGGCCGAACCGGAACGTGTGGATCGGACTGGACGCGGCGGGTTCGAACAGGTGAATCGCGTTGCCGTCGCGCTCGGCCTCGAAGAATTGCCAGACCGCCTTCACTTTCATGAACCGCGCGGCATCGGCCTTCACTTCTTCGACGTCGTGGAACAGCTTGAGCGCCTTCGCGTCGCGCTCGGCCAGCAATTTTTCGAAATTGCCTTTGAATCCGAGATGCCGGCCGTACAGCATGTACGGATTGATATAGCTCCAGATCTCGGGCAGGTTGGGAACTTCGCGCACACGGCGATCGAGATACGGCGCGGCCGGAATCGGAATATCGGCGCGAACCTTGGAACTGCGGGATAGCCCCGGCACGACCGGCGCTTCGGGCGCGGCCACGGGCGCTTCGCCGCTCTCCGAGAAAATGTGCGAGGCGAGGACCTGTTCGCGCGTCGCCGGATCCATGATCTCGTTCAGGATGCGGAGGCCGGTCATGGCGTCCTTGGCGTAGAAGGTCGGCGCGGAGTAGCTGGGCGCAATTTTGGTCTTGGTGAATTTTTCCGACAGGGCCGCGCCGCCCACCAGCAGCGGGACGCTTACGCCGTGATCCTTCAAGTCGCCGCCGGTTACCACCATCTGGTGGGCGCTCTTCACCAGCAGGCCGGAGAGCCCGATCGCGTCGGGCTGATGCTCTCGATAAGCCTTAACCAGGTCCTCGGGCGGAACCTTGATCCCGAGATTGACCACCCGGTAGCCGTTGTTGCTGAGGATAATCTCGACCAGATTCTTTCCGATGTCGTGCACGTCCCCCTTGACGGTGGCGAGCACGATCTTGCCACGTGTGGACGACTCGGCCTTCTCCATGAACTGCTCGAGATGCCCCACGCCGGTCTTCATCGCTTCGGCCGATTGCAAAACCTCGGCTACGATCAACTCGTTGTTGTTGAACAAGCGGCCCACCTCGCTCATGCCGGCCATCAGCGGGCCGTTGATGATGTCGAGCGGCGCGGCGCCTTCGGCGCGCTTGCGATCCAGGTCGGGAATGAGACCGTCCTTGGTGCCTTCGATGATGTAGTTGGCCAGGCGCTCGTCGAGCGGTAAATCGGCGGCTTTCTTCTTTTCCTTCTTTCCGGCCTTGCGAAAATGCTCTGTAATTGCAGAGATGTGGAACTGATTAATCCCGATTTTCTGCTCGCGCGATTGCTGCCGCCAGTCTTCGGGCGCAGTCTTCAACGCGTCGGCGTTGGGGTGGTCGGCCGGCACCTCAGCCGGCGGCGTGTTGAACAGCAGGCTCTCGGCCAAGCGGCGCTCTTCCATCGGAATCGACGCGAAGCGCTCCAGTTTTTCCGCGTTGACGATCGCCAGATCCAGGCCGGCCTTGGTGCAGTAGTACAGGAAAACCGAGTTCACCACCTCGCGCGCGGAGGCCGGAAGTCCGAAAGAGATGTTCGAGACGCCGAGCACGGTCTTGACGAATGGAATACGTTCTTTGATGAGCCGAACCGCTTCGATGGTCTCCACCGCGCCGCCGATATAGTTCTCGTCGCCGGTGGCGCAAGGGAACACTAACGGGTCGATGATAATGTCTTCGGGCGCGAGGCCGTACTTTGTCGTCAGCAGCCCGACCGACCGCTCCGCCACCGCCAGCTTGCGTTCGCGCGTGAAGGCCTGCGCCTGCTGCTTGTCTTCGTCTATGGTGCCGCAGATCACTGCCGCGCCGTACGACTTGGCCAGCGGGCAGATCTTTTCGAATTTCTCCTCGCCGTCCTCCAGGTTGATCGAGTTGATGATCGACTTGCCCTGGCAATACGTGAGCGACAGCTCGACCGCGTTCGGATCGGTGGTGTCGATCATGATCGGCGCCTTGATCTTGCGGATCAGCTTTTCGTAGAAACGCGGGATGTCCTGGATCTCATCGCGGTCGCTGGACTGCAGACAGACATCCACCACGTGCGCGCCGTTACGGATCTGCCAGCGCGCGATCTCGGTCGCCTCTTCCCATTTCTCCTCGGCGATCATGTTCTTGAACAGCCGCGAGCCGATGACGTTGGTGCGCTCGCCGACGATCAGCGGCCGATTGCTGTCTTCGGCCTCCACCAGTTCCTTGTTCGAATAGTACGCGCGATGTGATGGAGCCTTCGCGGCGCGAGGTTTCTTGCCCTCGGCCATCTGGGCGATGGCGCGAATGTGCGCCGGCGTGGTGCCGCAGCAGCCACCCACCAGGTTCAGCCAGCCGTGATCGATGAATTTTTCGAGTTGCGCCGCGAGCGACTCGGGCGTCTCGCCGAATTTACCCTCGGCGTTCGGCAGGCCCGCGTTCGGATAGCACGAGATCGGCAGCGACGACATCTCGTGCAACGTACGGATGGGGTCGGTCATCAGATCCGGTCCAGTGGCGCAGTTCATCCCGACGGCCAGCAGGTCGTGGTTCGCGATCGACGCATACAGTGCATCAATCGGCTGGCCGCCCAGCATCGTTCCGTTGCGCTCGATGGTGACCGAGGCGACCACTGGGATCTCGATGCCCAGCTCCCGCTGCAGCCTTTCCACCGCGATGAGTCCCGCCTTGAGGCTGCCGGTGTCGAAGCACGTTTCAATCAGCAGAAAATCGGCGCCGCCTTCGACCAGCGCCTTGGCCTGCTCGTAGTAGGAATCGCGCAGGCGCTCGAACGTGATGCTGGCGGTAATGTTCAGGTCCTTCGTGGTCGGGCCCATGGAGCCGGCCACGAATCGCGGCTTGGCGGGTGTGGACAGTTCGTCGGCCACCTGCCGCGCTACCTTGGCCGCGGCGTAGTTCAGCTCGTAGGCGCGATCCTGAAGCTGAAACTCCGCGAGCACAATCGAAGTGCCGCCGAAAGTGTCCGTCTCGATGATGTCGGCGCCGGCCTCGAGGTACTCGCGATGAATTCCCGCGATCACGTCAGGCCGGGTGACCACCAGAATCTCAGGACAATTCTCTTTGCCCTGATAGTCCGTTTCAAGCGACAGCGGGGCTTGGTGGATCATCGTGCCCATGGCGCCGTCGAGCACGAGGATACGGCTCGCGAGGGCGTCACGCAGCGCCTGGACTCTTGGGGTCATAAGAAGAAGTTCGGCTAAATCGGGCCTTTCTCTTTAGTGTAACCGTAGGCGCGGGGAGAGAAGAAGCGGTAAGCTGGTACATCTCGCGACAAGTCATTCTTTGGTGAGATGATGCCTAAACGCGCAGTCTTGCTAGCTCTACTGTCGGCCGTTTCGCTTCGCGCGCAATCGACGGCACCCCAGATTACAGGAATTTCCGGCGGCGGCCCTGCGGTTAACCTTTTCTCGCCTGGCGGCGTGGCCTCGATACTAGGTAAGAACTTTGGGGCCAGCCAATCGGCGACCAGCAGTAGTCCGATTCCTCCCGGGCTTTCAGTCTTAGTCAACAACGAACCTTGCGAGATTGGGTTTGCGATCTTCAATTACATCGACGTCAGATTGCCGCCGGATTTGAAACTTGGGCAGGCGAGTGTCGTCGTGGTTCTTCAGGGATAAGCTCTTCAGCATTTCAGATTCGGATTGACGCCTTGTCTCCCTTAATCGGGGGGTTCCGCGACCAAACGAATTTCCAGGTTGTACCGTACATTCTGAAGACGTACCCGCCAGGGTCGCCGCTTTATCTCGACTTCGGAGTTGGTTCTCCTGGCGACGTGATGATACTGGGCGCCGCAGGCTTGGGTCCCACTGACCCGCCGAGCCCGTTAGGAAGCGCGTTCAACTCCGGTCAAGGCCCTCCCACCATTGCCAAACCGCAAGTCAGTTTCAACGGGCGGAGTGTTCCAGTCTTGAAGAGCGTGTACTCCGGTTTAGGGGGGTACCAGGTCTTTATCCAGATTCCTTCCGATCTTTCACCCGGCAATTATTCGGTCACGTTGACGATCCAGGGCGTGGCCAGTAACACTCTACCGTTCGTAGCGAAGATCTTCGGAATCGTGCCGACACAAACGGGCTTTACATTTCAGGCGGTCCAGGGGGGCGGCGCACCGTCGCCGAAAACGTTGCAGGTATTGAACGGCATCGGGACGGTGGTGAACCTGTTTACATCCACAACTACCGTGACCGGCGGAACCTGGCTTTCGGTCTCGCCGGAGCAAACCCAGCTCGATCCATCCAAGGGGGCTTTAGCGCTGACAATTACCGTTAACACGGCCGGCCTTGCCCCCGGCGACTATTACGGCCGGATCACGCTGATCGTCTCAGGCGTCTCCCCGCCCTTGGTTCCGAAAATAGTCTCCGTCGTGTTGAATATCTCCGGACCCAACACGAATCCCGGGCCCGTGATCGATCCCACCGGCCTGGTTTTCATCTCCGGCGCCTCCGCCACGACAACGGCGGCGCAATCGATTCGCATCACCAACCTGACCAATCGCCCGACCTCCTTCACCACCAGCAGCCTCGTGCCTGCCGGCCAGCCGTGGTTTGTCGCGACTCCGTCGTCTGGCACGGTGAATCCCGATCAACCGGGCACTGTCTCGGTCGCGTCCAACTCGACGCAGCGCACACCCGGAGTATATCCGGGCACTCTGCTGCTGCAGTTCCCCACCGATAACGTGACACGTGCCGTCGACCTGCTCTTGGTGGTGGCCTCCGGAGCATCCGCGTCGACCCAGGCGCTCGAGGCCGGCGAAATGCCCCGCGCATCGGGCTGCATTCCAACCAAGCTGGTGCCGGTCTACACTCAGCTCGGCAACTCCTTCAACACTCCCGCCGCCTGGCCCACCGCGATCGCAGTCCAGGTAGTGGACGATTGCGGAACCGCTCTGACCGACGGCAGCGTGACCACCACGTTCTCCAATGGCGATCCGCCGCTCAGCCTAATTCCCGTTTCCTCGGGGATCTGGACGGCGACCTGGATTCCCCAGACTCCGGCCGCCAGCGTGAAGGTACACGTCGAAGCCAACCAAGTCACGCCGAAGTTGTCCGGAGCAGCCGACGTGACCGGCGGAGTACCGGACAATCCGAACGTCCCAGTGCTGAACATTGGCGGTGTTGTCAGCGCGGCCAGCTACTCCAGCAAAGCGGTGCCATCCCCAGGAGAAATGGTCTCCATTTTCGGCGCCCACCTGGCCGACGGACTGGATCAATCGCCGGGCCTACCGTTGTCGACGACTCTGCAAGGCGCCTCGCTGGTTGTGAGTGGCCAGATCGTTCCGCTGATTTTCGTGACCCAGAACCAGGTAAACGCCGTGCTTCCCTATTCCATCAAGACTGGCACGACCGTGCAGATCCTCGCGCAGCACGGCAGCCGGCTCTCGGCGCCGCTTACGATTCAGATTGCCGAAGCCCAGCCGGCCGTGTTCACCACCGACCAGACCGGCAAGGGGCAGGGACACATATACGTCGTCGACGGGAAGGGCGGACAGTTCCTGGCGGACGCGGGTCATCCGGCGCATCCCAAGGATGTGCTCACCATTTACGCTGCCGGGCTCGGGACCGTGGATCCGTCGGCGGTGGCGGGCGCGGCGGCGCCGCTCGATCAATTGCTGCAACTAGTCAATGACATTCAGTTGACTATCGGGGGGCTTCCCGCGAAGATCAAGTTCGCCGGATTGACGCCGGGATCGGCGGGGCTGTATCAAATCAACTGCGAAGTGCCGGAGGGCATCCAGGCGGGCGTCGCGCAGGTTGTGATCACTGTAGCCGGCATCGACTCGCCCCCTGTGACTATGTCTGTCGAGCAGTAGGCACGGCCGCAAACGCGCGACAGCGGCGCCTGGACTCTTGGGGTCATAGGAGAATTCTGCTAATTCGGGCCTTTCTTCTAGTGTAACCGGAGAGCCGCCAGAGTCATAAAATGCGGCCACCGTTGATCCTTTTGTTGCGATAGACTCGGTGGAGCTATGCGCACCTGCCTCGTCGCCTTTTTCCTCGCCGCGAGCGTCGCTTCTGCCGCTCCTGCCAAAACCGAAATCTTGTGGGACCGCTACGGCGTCGCCCACATCTTCGCCGGCGATCGCGAGTCCATGTTCTACGCCGAAGGTTGGGCGCAGGCTCAGGCCCAAGGCGATCTGCTGCTGCGGCTGTATGGTGAGTCGCGCGGCCGCGCGGCCGAATATTGGGGCGAGTCGCATCTGGCGCTCGATCGCTGGCTGCAGTTGAACGGCGTCCCTGAGCGCGCCAAGACCTGGTACGAGGCGCAGGATCCCGAGTTCCGCAAGTACATCGACGCCTTCGCGCGCGGCATCAACGACTACGCGCGTGCGCATCCCGATGCGATAGCGGCAGATAGTCGTATAGTTCTGCCGGTCACCGGACTCGACGTCATCGAGCACACGCTGCGCGCCGTGCACTACATGTACATGGGATCGATGGATCGCGCGCGACGTGAAGCCAATGCCTATCTGAAGAAGCGCGGCGTCTCGACCGCTTCGATCCCGCGCGAAGATCCGGACTCAATCCCCGGCTCCAACACCTGGACCGTCGGGCCGTCGCATTCGGCCAGCGGCAACGCGATGCTGATCATCAATCCGCACCTGTCCTGGGGCGATACGTTTTATCGCTACATGGAAGTGCACCTGGTCGGACCCGGCTACGATCTGTATGGCGCGCCGCAAATCGGATTCCCGACGCCGGTGGTCGGCTTCAACCAGCGCACCGGCTGGGGCCGCACCGTCAATACCATCGACACGGTGGATTTCTACGCGCTCACGGTGAAGGGCGGGCAATATGAGTTTGACGGCACTCTGCGCGACTTCGAGCGCGTGACCAAAACGCTCAAGATCAAGCAGCCCGACGGCTCCTTCAAAGAAGAGAAACTCGAAATTCGCCGCAGCGTGCAGGGACCGGTTGTCTTCGATCAGCAAGGCGTCACCATCGCGATGCGCGTCGCCGGACTCGATCGGCCGAAGATGCTCGAACAATGGTTCCGCATGGGAGAGGCGACCAACCTCGAGCAGTTCAAGGACGCGCTGCGCATGGCGAGCGTGCCGATGTGGAACGCCAACTACGCCGACGCCGACGGGCACATCATGCTGGTATTCAACGGCCTCGTGCCCCGACGCCAAACCGGCGATCAGGCGTATTGGGCCGGCGTCGTGCCGGGTGACACTTCGAAAACGATGTGGAACGAGTACCTGTCGTTCGACGAACTGCCGAAATCGATCGACCCGCCCGCCGGGTTCAATCAGAACACCAATGAACCGCCCTGGTGGACGACGCTGCCGCCGCTCGACGCTTCGAAGTATCCGGCGTATGTCGCACCGCCCAAGATGGGCAACACGCTATTCCGCACCAAGCGCTCACTGCACATGATCACCGAGCAGCCGAAGATCAGCTACGACACGCTGCTCGCCGACAAGCTGTCGACGCGCGTGGAGCTGGCCGACGCGGTGCTGCCCGATCTGCTCAAAGCGGCTGAGGGATCGAGCGATTCCGCAGTCAAGGAGGCCGCCGATGTCCTGGCGCGCTGGGATCGATCCACCGACGTCAATAGCCGCGGCGCCGTGCTATTTGAAATTTTTGCGAATCAGTATTTCGGAACCAACGGCGACATCGATGCGCGCCTGCGAGTGAAGTTCGATCCGATGTATCCGGTTCAATCGGCGTACGGCCTCGCCGACACTGCGCGCGCCGTCGACGCTCTCGCCAAAGCCGCCGCTGAGTGCCGCAAAACCTACGGGTCGATCGAGGTCCAATGGGGCCAGGTGCACCGGTTCGCCACCGGCACGGCCGACACGCCCGGTGACGGCGGGCCAGGACGCCTCGGCGTATTCCGCACCATCACGTTTTCGAAAAAGGTCGGCGACCGATACTACGCCGCGAGCGGCGAGACGTTCGTGTGCGCCATCGAGTTCGCTGCCGCCCAGCGCGCGCAGTGCGCCTTGAGCTATGGCAATTCTTCGCAGCCCGGTTCGGTGCATCAAGAGGATCAGTTGCCTCTGCTGGTGGAGAAGAAGCTGCATCCGGTGTGGCGCGATCGCGCCGAGATCGAACGCAATCTGGAGAGACGCGAAACCTTCTAGACCATGCCCGCTTACCTGATCGTCAACATTCAAGTGAACGACCAGGCCGCCTACGAGCGCTACAAAGCCGAAGTGCCCGCGCTGATCCGCAAACACGGCGGCGAGTACCTGGCGCGCGGGGGAAAGTGCGAAGTCGTGGAAGGCAACTGGCGCCCGAACCGGCTGGTGCTGTTTCGATTTCCCAGCATGGAAGCGATCCGCGCATTGGATTCAGATCCCGAATACCAGCCGCTAAAGAAACTGCGGCAAAGCGTGGCCTACACCGAATCGGTGGCAATCGAAGGTCTGTAGCGCGTCACGCGAAAGCGGATCAATGAATGCTGAGCCAGGCCTTCATGGTCTTCGAAACCAGATCTGACGCGTCCTGCTGCACCCAGTGGCCAGCGCCGGGAATCGTGACCAGCGTAAAATCCTTCGCCAGCCATTCCCAGGTGTTGTTGAGCGCGCCCGCAAGCAACGCGCCGTCACTTAGGCCGTGAAATTCCAGCACCGGCGCCTGCACCTTCACAACCGGCGACGTGTCCTCGGTGTATGGCTCGCGCGGATAATTCGCCTTGTAGTAGTTCAGCATCGCCTCGATGTCGGAGCGTTTGAAAGCCTCCAGGTATTTGGCGTGCAGCTCCGGGATCTTTGAATCGGCGCCGCCAACCCTTCGGCCGTTACTTTCGACGCGGCGTCCGGCTGCTGGAAGTTGCGCGCGTACTGGCTGTTCTTCTGCTGCGCTGGATTGTGCGCCAGCTCGCGCGACAGGCCGCGCGGATGCGGAAGATTCAAAATGATCAGTTTGTCGGTCATCTGCGGAAAAGCCATCGCGAACTGCCACGCCACCATCCCGCCCCAGTCGTGTCCGACGATCGATGGCTTTGTCGCGGCCGAGCGACTTGATCACGGCCGCAACATCGCCCACCAGAAACTTCATCTGGTAATTCTCGACGCCCTTCGGCTTGTCGCTCAGGTTGTAGCCGCGCTGGTCGATCGCCACGCACTGGTATTGGTCGGATAGCGCCGCCATCTGGTCGCGCCAGGTGTACCAGAAATCAGGAAAGCCGTGGATCATCACGATGAGCGGCCCGCTGCCCACGCTGGCGTAGTGAATCTTGACTCCGTTCGAATCGGCGTAACCGTCTTTGACCTTGCCGTCGATGCCGGCGGCCTGAGTCGCAACCGCAAGAGCGAGCGTGACCAGTAGAGTTCGCATGGCGCTATTGTACTCCCGTTCAGAGGCCGCGCCGCAACGTCGCTACGAGCTCGCGGGCTTGAGACTTCCGTTCTTCGCCATCCGCACGATGTTGTCCGCCGCGCGATAGGCCAGCGCCTCGATGGTGCAGGTCGGGTGATTGCGCCCGCTGGTGACGAAGCTGCTTCCGTCGACAATGAACAGGTTCGGCACGTCGTGCGCGCGGTTGAACTTGTCCACCACCGACGTTTTCGGATCGTTGCCCATGCGGCACGTGCCCATGAGATGCCCGCCCGACCGCGTCTCGCCCACCGGCCCCGCCCACTTCTTAATCGCGCCGGCCGCGTCCAGAATCTCCAGCGCGCGCTCGCGGAAGAACGCTTTGGTCTTGAGACCGTCGGGATGATCCTTATATGTGACGCGCATCGCCGGCAATCCCCAGGCGTCTTTGACGTCCGGGTCGAGAGTAATGTTGTTGGTTTCGAGCGGCAGCGATGTCGCAAAAGCCTGCAGCGTCATCGTGCGCGTGTGCTCCTCGCAGGCTTTCTTGAATCCTGCTCCCCAACGTGGCGCATCCGGCGGTAATCCGCCCAGCGCGAAACCGATCGGCCCCATGAAACCGTAGCGCGCATCGATGCGGCCGCCGCCGTAGAAGCCGCGCTTCGGATCGGAGTCGTAGAAATCCTCGACGGAGCGCGTGGCCTGCACGCTCTTAAATTCGTTGAGCTCGTGCTCGAAGATTCCGTGCGCGCTGGCGTTCGATCCCCACATCAAATGCTTGCCGACCACGCCGCTCGAATTCGCCAGGCCGTTGGGAAACTGGCTGGACTTCGACAGCAGCAGCAGTCGCGGCGTCTCAGAGCCATTGGCGCACAGCACTACCGCCTTCGCCCTCTGGACAACCTCTTTCTTCCGCGAGTCGAAATAGATCACGCCGGTCACGCGCCCGCTCTTGTCGACGGAAATCTCGCGGACGTAGGAATTGGGCCGGATCTCGCAGCGCCCGGTCTTCTCCGCCATCGGAATCACGCTGGCCGCCGAACTCGACTTCGCGCCCACTTTGCACCCGAACCATTCACAGAATCCGCAATGCACGCAGCCCTGGCGCCCCTTGTACGGTTGCGACAGGATCGCCATCGGCACGGGCGAAGTGTGTAGTCCGAGCTTCTGTGCGGCCCGCTCCATGAGGACGCCCGACGATTTTACCGGCAGTGGCGGAAGCGGATAAGGCTTGCTGCGCGGCGGTTCGAACGGTGTCGCGCCGGCCAGTCCCGAATAGCCCATGTCCCATTCGGCTTTCGTATAGTAAGGTTCCAGATCCGCGTAGGTGATGGGCCAATCATCGAAGCCCGTTCCCGCGATCGGCCCCAGCCGGCTGCGCTCGACGAAATCGATTTCGCGAAAACGCCAGTGAGTCGCCGTGTAGTGAACCGTTCCGCCTCCGACGCATCGCCCGTAGCTGATCGCGGGCGCGAGCACCGCCTTATCCTGTTCGGTCTTGCGGAACGTGTTGGGCTGCAGCGCGTGATCGTTCACCAGCGCCGGCGTGTCGCGGATCCTCAGCTCGTCGTAGGTGAAATCCTTCTCGCGCAGGTACGGACCTTGCTCCAGCACGACAACTTGGAAGCCCGCGGTGGAAAGCTCCTTGGCCATCACGCCGCCTGCGCCACCCGCACCGATCACTACGAAATCGACTTGCGTCGTTGGTTTGAATTTTGCCATTGGATCGCCCGCCTTTCCGCGTCAGCCCTTGTTGCGGTCGTAATAGCCGAAGGGCGGTTTGAAGTTGAAGTCGTCCTCAAAACCGATCAGCTTCCAGCCCGCCTTGCCCGCGTTGCCGCCGTACTCGGGATTGGCAAAGAATCCAACTACGGTGTGCAGCCGAACCTGCGCGAAAAACGGCGTGCGCTCGATGGCCTTGAGCAGTTGCACCTGTTGGTCCGAAGCGAGGCTGGAAAATTTCGTTGTGCCGGCGAACATCTCGGCCGTCTTGGATTGAAGATCCTTGAATCCCTGGGTGTAGACCGGCTGCTTGTCACGATCGAACGTCGCAAGCGCCCGGTCGATGAAATGGAGGCTTCCGGCTTCGCGCGCACCGGGCGTCGAGTCGGAAGGAATGATTTGCGCCGTGACGGCGTCAATCTCAGTGGCCTGGTCCGGAGTGAAAAACTGAAGCTTGGCGTGCGCGCCAGATCGCGCGGCCTTCTGCGCCTGCTCCTGCGCTTCCAGGATTCCCGACCAGTGCGTCGCGAGCCAAGCCGAACCCAGCCCCGCAGCGGAGCCGGCCAGAACCGAGCGCCGCGTAGTTGCCCGTTTGCCCATGTTGCCGCCTTCCTTGACCGGCAACTATATCACAGCGTGCTGTGGGGCAAACAGCTATCGCGACGTGCTCTTAGACTCCGTCAGCGTGATCGTGTAGCCCGCGACGGTCATGGTGCCGGAGCGCGAGCTCGAGGTCGGATTCGGATCCGCGAAGTAGAATGCCGTCCCGCTTCCCGTGCCGCTCGTCCCCGAGGTGATCGAAATCCAGGAAGTGTTGCTGGCGGCAGTCCACTTGCAGCCGGTCGACGTTGTGACCGACACGGATCCGGTGAAGCCCTTGCGTGTCGACTGCACCGGGCTCAACTTGATGCTGTAACTGCAACTCGCTTGCCCGGCT
Source organism: Terriglobia bacterium (assembly GCA_963792065.1). Classification (GTDB taxonomy): domain Bacteria; phylum Acidobacteriota; class Terriglobia; order Bryobacterales; family Bryobacteraceae; genus Palsa-89. The sequence goes on along the minus strand of CAWBUU010000001.1, from coordinate 582,002 downwards.
TGGCTGACGGTGAACGCGACCCCTGCCACCGTGATCGTGCCGGTGCGCGCCGAGGACGAGTTATTGGTTGCCACCGAGTAGGTCACTTTGCCGCTGCCGGTTCCGGAGGCGGGGTTCGAGAGCGTGATCCAGATGGCTACCGTGGTTGCTCTCCAGGTGCAACCAGTTTGCGTAGTGACGTTGAACGAATAGGTTCCGGCGCTCGACGTCGAGCTCGCACTAGTCGGGCTGAGGCTGTAGCTGCATGTTCCGGCAACTGAGACAGTGAGCGGCATCGATTTCGAAAGGCCGCCGCCTGAGGCGTTGACTGTCACGTTGTAGGATCCGGACGCCATTCCCGCGGCCGCGGTCAGTTTCAGCGTCGTCGCACCCGAACCCGGCGCCGCGAGACTCGCCGGCGAGAAGCTGGCGGTCACTCCCGAAGGCAGTGCGCTGGTCGAGAACGCAACCGGAGCACTGAATCCGCCGCTGACCGCGACGCTCAGTGCAACCGAGTTGCTCGATCCGGGCGCGACCGAAACGGACGAGGCGCCGCTCAACTGCAGCGCGGGCGTGGGCACGGTGGAGTCGCTCCAATGATTCACCAGTTGAAAGGCATCGACCGATCCCGAGGCCGGTCGCCAGATCGTAATCCGGCGCCGGCGCTAAAGCCGGTCGCTCCGGGCACCGAGTTGTTCCCGGCTGTCGTGTCATGAAACACCGCCGCGCCGGCGTTGGCCTGCTTGGTGGCCAAGCGCGTACAGCACCGGATTGGCATTGCCCAGCGGCGCGCCGGATCGCTGCACAGCCAGCGCCAGGATGCTGGCCACCGATGGCGCCGCCGCCGACGTCCCGCCGAAGACGTAGAACTTGCCATTCAGCGCCACCAGGTAGCCGTCGTGCGTCGAGCTGTTCAGCGAGACATCGGGCACGTCGCGTCGGCCGTCGGCCGGAACGCCCGGCCCGTATTGCCAGGACGGTTTCGTGTACACCTGGCTTGCGCCGCCGCCTCCGGCCCACAGTCCCGCGCCCGGTCCGCTCGAATTCCAGGCGGCCTCGGGAATGTAGCCCAGCGCCGAAGAAAAGTTGCTGGCATTCGAAGCCGACCAGTACGCGCTCGGATTGGAGGTGTCGGCGAATTGCGTGCCTCCGACGCAGATGCTGTAAGGTGTCGAGCACAGCGCCGCTCACGGCCGCTCCGCACGCGTCGCGCTGGCCGCACGTCGGGTCTATCGCAGCCGGCCGCGCCGCTGTCGCCCGAGGAAACCAGCACCGTCATGCCCTGCGCCGCGGCCTGCTGCCACAGCGTGTTCCAGAACTGGTTTCCCGCCGCTCCCATGCGCCGCTTCGCAGGCGCCGAAGCTCAAGCTCATTACCGGCGCCAGGTTGTGATTCACGATGTACTGCGACGACAGCGTTACGCCGTCGCTCGAATTGGTGGAGCTCGGATACCACGAACTGAACCGTCGCGTTCGCGCGCCACCGCGCCCGCCCATTCGACGTCCAGCGTCGCTTCGCCCTGCTCATCGGAGTTGACGATGCCCGGATCGGGGCCGTTGAGAATCACGATCGGATCGTTGGCCGCCAGGCCGAACATGTTGCGAAACGCCTGGACGTCCGAAAGCTTCAGATTGCTGCGGCCGGCCACCGCGATGGATTGCCCGCTGCCGTCGATGGATTGCGAATACAGTCCGGCGACGCCGTAGATGGTCGCGAAATCGGCCGGCGACATGTAGTGCGATCCGCCGGTCGTGTACTCTGGGAGTCGCGAGCGCCGCCGTTTGCGCGATGGTGCATCGGCGCGGTCTCGAAATCGTGCAGCGAAACTACGCCGCTCACAACGTCGGCCAGCGCTTCCGGTATGCGCGGATCCGCCGAGTTCGCGATATGGCGCCGGCCATTGACGTCGTAAACATGCACTTCGGTATGAAACGCCGCTTGAACTTGCGCCGCAGTGCCGCTGAAAACGAGCTGGCGGCGCGAGGCGGGCGCCGGCTCCACCTGGAATCCATGCGACTCGAGCCATGAACGACGCGTTCGATGTCCTGCTCGGCCGCTCCGAATCGCCGCCCGAATTCTTCGGGCGTCAGCCATCTGTGATACTCGGGCGATTGCGGATCCTGCTGCGCTTCGAGCAAAGCTTCGAGCGCCTGCTGCTGCGCGGCGTCGGAGGCGAGCACCAGCATCATGCGATCCATACGCGTTTCGGCGGGAGCGCGACCCCGCGTCGAACTCAGCGCGCGCCGCCGGATGCACGATTGCCGCGCACGCGCTACGGTAACGCGGTCATCAATGACGCGCGTGATGCGCTCGGTGGGACGGATAGTGCGGAAATCCGGTCTTGCGCTGGTTAGTACCTGCGTACTTGCACGGCCGCTGCTCAACCAGCAACGACGACACGAATACATACAAGAATGGCGATCGATGAGATCTCATGCAACTACATTCATCGGCTGGCAGCGAGCGCTCGCGTCGGGTTTCTCTACTTAAGTAAGGCGATTTGGCTAGCTCAGAGTACTTCCAGGATCAGGCACTTCAGGTACATGGTTTCCGGGACGGTCAGCAGAATGGGATGGTCTTGGGCCTGCGTGCGGCGCTCCAGGACGCGCAGCCGGCGGTGCGTATCGAGCGAGGCTTGCGGCAACGATCTCCAGCAGCGCCGCTTCGCTCAGGTGATGCGAGCAGGAACACGTCACCAGAACGCCTCCGGAGCCAAGCAGTTCGAGCGCGCGGCGATTGATCTCTTTGTATCCTCGCGTGGCCGCTTCCAGGTTCCCGCGCGACTTGGCGAAGGCCGGCGGATCCAGCACCACGAGGTCGAAGCGGCGATGCGCCGAGGCATGTCCGGCCAGCAGTCGAAGACGTCCGCCTCGCGGAATTCGATGTTGCCGATCCCATTCCGCTTCGCGGTTGCGTTCGGCGGTTTGAAGGCTCGGCGCCGAGCTGTCCACGGCTTCCACCGCTTCGCACCGCGCGGCCAGGTGCAGCGCGAATCCGCCGGTGGAGGTGAAGCAATCGAGCGCCCGGCCTTCGGCATAGCGTGCCGCGGCGAGATAGTTCTCGCGCTGGTCGAGAAAGATGCCGGTCTTCTGACCGTGCACCAGATCGGCGTGCAGCTTGAGGCCGTTCATTTCGATCGACGACCGCACTCGGGATCTTCGCCCGATAACGGACGCCAGCGACCAGCGGCAAGGATTCGCGTTTGCGCACCGCGACGTCGTTGCGCTCGACGATGCCGCGCGGCGAGAACAGTTCCTCGAGGCAGCTCGCAATGTCCGGCTTGGCGCGGTCCATGCCCTGGTCGAGCGTTTGCATCGTGAAGTAGTCGCCGTAGCGGTCGATCATCAGGCCGGGCAGCAGATCGGCTTCCGCATGCACCAGCCGGTAGGCGTTGGTGCCTTCGACCACGCGCTGGCGGTAAGCTTCGGCCGCGGCGATGCGGCGAAGATAGAACGAGCGGTCGATGGTCTCGACGCGATCGCGCCAGCAGGCGCAGCGAGATTTGCGAAGAGTCGCTGAAGTGCGCCACTCCCAGCGCGGCGCCCTTCGGATCGGTGACCACGACGCTGTCGCCGCCTGCGGCGTCGCCGCGGTCGAGGACGTCGCTCGCGAAGATCCAGGGATGGCCCGAGGCCAGCCGCAGACGCGCGCCTTTCGATTGACGCGGACTCGTGCAAGCAAGTTACTGGGTTAGCGCTTCATCGCTTCCAGGCGCGCGATGCGATCCTCGGTGGAGGGGTGCGTCGAGAACAGCCGCATCATGCGTCTGGCCCGAAAACGGCTTGATGATGAACAGGTGCGCGGTAGCCGGATTCACGTCCGTCATGGGGATGCGCTTGGACCAGCTCTCCAGTTTCGAAAGCGCCGAAATCAGCTCGTTCGGGATTGTGCGTGACGTGAGCCGACGTTTCATCAGCGGCGTACTCGCGCGTCCGCGAGATGGCCATCTGGATCAGCATGGCCGCGATGGGCGCCAGGATCAGCATGATCAAACCGGCCCAGGCGCTTCCGCGATCGTCGTCGTCATCGCGCGCGCCGCCGAACCAGAACGCCATGCGCGCCAGAAAGGTGATGGCGGCCGCGATGGTCGCCGCCACCGAACTGGTCAGGATGTCGCGGTTCTTGACGTGGCCCAGCTCGTGCGCCACCACGCCTTCCAGTTCCGAGTCGTTCATCAGACGCAGCACGCCGGCGGTGAACGCGACCGAAGCGTGTTCCGGATTGCGTCCGGTGGCGAAGGCGTTGGGCGATTCGTCCGGGATCAGCCACAGCTTGGGCATCGGCAAACCCATGCGCTGCGTCAGGCTCTGCACCAGCGGAAACACGCGCGCGTAGACGTCCGGATGCTCATTGGGCGTCACCGGCTGCGCCGAGTACATCGAAAGCGCCATCTTGTCGGAGAAAAAGTAGCCGAAGAAATTCATGCGCCACTGCGATCGCCAGCGCCATATACAGGCCGTTGCGCCCGCCCAGGATCTCGCCGCCAAACAGCAGCAGCCCGCTCATGATTCCCAACAGCAGGGCAGTCTTCAGTCCGTTCATATCGTTTGGTTATCGTCCAGCTAATTTGATTATCGCGCGAGCCGCGAAGATGGCAAAAAAATCAGGCGGCGCGCTTTGCAACCTCCGAGCGCACCGCCCTTTTCACAAGACTCTCGATTTTCGTTTGCCGTCGATCTTAGTTGTTATTGACTTGCACTTTGATGCTGCGCGGCTTCGCGATTTCCTTCTTGGGGAGCGTCACGGTCAGGACGCCGGCGGTGTACTCGGCATGAACGTGCTCGGCGTCGACTGTTTCAGGAAGCGTGAAATATCGTACAAACGACCCGTAGCTGCGCTCCATGCGATGGAAACCCTTGTTCTTCTCCTCGCGCTCGAACTTCCGTTCGCCCTTCAGCGTCAGAGTACCGTTCTCGATGTGGATGTCGACGTCCTTCATTTCGACGCCGGGAATGTCGGCCTTCAAAACTAACTCGTTATCTGTCTCCAGGATATCGACAGACGGGGCCCACGGACGGGTGCTCGACTGGTCGCTCAGCAGGCGATTGATGGTGTCTTCGAAAACCCGCAGACCGGTGGGAAAGTCCTCCAGACCGGCGAAGGGGCTGTATTTTACGATGTGGCATAACTAGTTATCCTCCTCAAATCTTAACTGCAACTATAGTATAAAATCTTAGCGCATTCATTGTCAAGATATCTTCTCATAAAATTTTTCTTGCCTCAAGCGTAACTAGGACTGAAAAGGTCCGCTATACTGTAGTAGCAGACAGTTTCGAGGTCCTTGACGTGCTTAAGAGATCCACGGATACTGACTCCATGATGCAATTGAGTGTCAACAAGGAGCCGAACGGCGTGCGAAATGGCGCAATCGCACCCAAAACGCTCGCCCACCTGCCCCAGGGAGAAGCCGGAATCCTCGACCGGCTGGATCTTCCCGAAGATATCGCCCGCCGCCTGATGGAACTGGGCTTTCTTCCCGGCCACATCATTGTGCCGGCGCGCAGCGCGCCCGGCGGAGAACCGCGCGTTTATCGCGTGGATGGATCGGAAGTGGCGCTGCGGCGCGAGACTGCGGCCCGTCTGATCCTGCGCGCTGCCATCGAAAGGCACCGGAAAGACCCCACAAGCTATGAGCGATTGCCACGGTTGCGCGGGTTGCGCGGTTGCGTCGGGACCTCCTCGGTCGCGCAAGTCCGGCGTTGCCGCCGCACGTGGTGGCGATCATCGGCCCGCCGAACTCCGGCAAATCGACGTTGTTCAATCGCCTCACCGGGCTGCGCCAAAAGGTCGCCAATTTCCCCGGCGTCACGGTGGAGCAGCGCATCGGCCGCGCGCGCACCAAGACCGACCGCGAAGTGTCCTGGTCGACCTGCCCGGCGTCTACAGCCTGAGTCCGCGCTCGGAAGACGAGCAGGTCACGCGCGATGTGCTGGCCGGCGAGATGCCCGGCATCCCGAAGCCGGATGCGGTGCTGCTGATTCTCGACTGCACCAACCTCGGCCGCCACCTGGTGCTGGCCGCTCCGATTCTCAGCCTGAAACTTCCGACGCTGGTCATCCTGAACATGGCCGACGACCTGCACAGCCGCGGCGGCAAGGTGGACACGGCGGAGCTCGCCAGCCAACTCGGCGCTCCGGTGGCGCTGATCAGCGCGGCCAAGGGCGACGGCGTCGAAAAAGTTTTTCAGTTCATGGAAGGCACCTCGGCCGGCACCACGTCGCTCGCGGCCCCCAAAGTCGAACTGCCGGTGCTGCAGGACATCCCGCGCTGCCGGCAGTGGGCGCACCAAGTCGGCATCGGGCGCGGCGTATCAAGCGCCCGCGCCTCCGCTGTGGACGCGCCGGCTGGATGCGGTCTTCCTGCATCCCGTCGCGGGCCTGGCGATCTTCCTCGTGGTGGTGGCGGCGGTCTTCCAAACCATCTTCAGCCTGGCGCAACCTCTGATGGACGGCCTGCAGGCGCATGATCGAGATCTCCGGCCAATGGATCACGGCCAGCCTGCCGCCCTCGATCTTCCGGTCGTTGCTGGTAGACGGCGTCTGGCACGGCGTCGGATCGGTGATCGTCTTCCTGCCGCAGATTCTGCTGCTGTTCCTGTTCATCGGAATCCTGGAAGACTCGGGCTACCTGGCGCGCGCGGCGCTCATCGCCGACCGCACCATGGCCAAGTTCGGGCTGCAGGGAAAATCGTTCATTCCGCTGCTGTCGGCCTACGCCTGCGCGGTTCCCGCCATCATGGCCACGCGCACCATCGAGAGCAAGCGCGACCGTCTGGCCACGATTCTGATCGCGCCGCTTGATGACCTGCTCGGCGCGGCTGCCGGTCTACACCCTGATCATCGCGGCGTTCATCCCCGAGCGTCACTTGCTCGGGCCGCTGCTCGGAACGCAAGCCGGCGCGCTGCTCGGCCTCTACGTGCTCGGGTTCGTCGCGGCCATCGGGACCGCGCGGCTGCTGAAGTCCTCGGTCCTGAAAAGCGAGCGCACGCCGTTCATGCTGGAGATGCCGCCCTATCGCATGCCCACTCTGCGGTCGCTGGGCCTGCGGCTCTACGACCGCTCCAAAGTTTTCCTGCACCGCGCCGGAACCGTGATCCTGCTGGTCGCCATGGTGCTGTGGATGCTGCTGCATCTGCCGCTCAAGGACGGCCAGGCGCCCGAGATCGGCTCGAGCTTCGCCGGCATGATCGGCCACACCGTCGAGCCGGTCATCAAGCCGCTGGGCTTCAACTGGAAGATCGGCATCGGCCTGATCAGCTCGCTCGCGGCGCGCGAGGTGATCGTCGGCACGCTCGGCACCATTTATTCGGTCGAAGGCACCGCGGAATCCGTCGGACTGCAGGCAGGCGCTGCAAAGCGAGCTGACGCCCGGGCGGCGCCGTGGCGCTGCTGATCTTCTTCGCCTTCGCCATGCAGTGCATGTCGACCATCGCGGTGGTCCGGCGCGAAACCGGCGGCTGGAAATGGCCGGCCGTGCAGTTCGCCTACATGACCTTCGCTGGCCTATGTGTGCGCGCTGATCACCAACGAAGTGGTCCGTTCCGGCGTGCTCACGATGATGGCCAGCGGTAGCTCCATCCGATCTCGATCTCGTAACATAGAGTGCAATGCGAATCACGATCCTCGTGCTTGTCGTCGCTCTGCTTAGCTTCTGCCCGCTGCAGCGCAACGCACCGGCTCGGACACCGACGCCGAACGACACTCTGAAATCGCCCGAGGTCTTGCCGGATCGCCAGGTCACCTTCCGCATCTACGCGCCCAAGGCCACCGAAGTGTCAGCATCACCGGCGACTGGGTCACGCATGGCCGCGCCAAAATCGGGCCCGCTCGAGAAAGCAGAGAACGGCGTCTGGTCCATCACGCTGGGCCCGTTCGTGCCGGACTTCTACAGCTACTCGTTCACGGTCGACGGCGTGCGCACGCTCGATCCCAAGAACGCCTGGATCAAGCCGGGCGTCACCAGCCTGAGCAACATGTTCGAAGTTCCCGGCGAAGAAGCCGCCTACGAAGATACGCGCCCGGTTCCGCACGGCGAAGTGCGCATCGTCTGGTATCACTCGAGCACGCTCGACACCATGCGCAGCATGCACGTCTACACGCCGCCGGGCTACGACGAAGCCAAGACGAAATATCCGGTGCTCTATCTGCTGCATGGCGCCGGCGACGACGATTCGGGCTGGAGCACCATCGGCCGCGCCGGCTTCATCCTGGACAATCTGCTGGCGGAAGAAAAAAGCCAAGCCGATGATCGTCGTGATGCCGAACGGCAGCATGCCGCCGTCGGACAAAGGCCCCGGCTTCCAGGTCGGCCTGTTCGCCGACGAGCTGCTCAAGCAACGTCATCCCGTATGTCGAGAAGAACTACCGCGTCATCGCCAATCGCGACAATCGCGCCATCGCCGGACTGTCGATGGGCGGCGCGCAGACCTTGCGGATCCTTCCCTCCAATCTCGACAAGTTCGCCTACGCCGGCGTCTTCAGCATGGGCATCGGCCGGGCGTCGACCGCCGATTTCGAACAGAACGCGCACGTTTCTCGAAGACTCCGCGCAAACCAACAAGCTGCTTGAAGCTCTTCTGGCTGGCCGTCGGAGAAAACGACACGCTAGTCGGCGAGAACGCGCAAGGCGCTCGATCAACTCCTCACCGCCAAAGGAATCCATCACGAGTTCCATCTCACCGAGGGCGGCCACACCTGGATCAACTGGCGCCACTATCTGCACGACTACGCGCAGTTGCTGTTCCGTTGATCGCATCGCTGCATCTTCCGGTTCGCTTTTGCGTCTGATAGCATGTAAGTTCCCATGCGAGACGTCATTATTGTAGGCTCCGGCTGCGCCGGAAACACCGCCGCGCTGTACACCGCGCGCGCCAATCTGAAGCCGCTCGTGGTTGCGGGACACGAACCGGGCGGCCAGCTTTCGCTCACTACGCTGGTCGAGAACTTTCCGGGATTTCCGGAAGGTATCGACGGGCCGGTGCTGGTGGAGAACATCAAGAAGCAGGCCGAGCACTTCGGCGCCGAGTACCTGCACGGAACCGTGGTGGCGGCGGATCTTTCCAAGCGCCCGTTCCGCCTGAAGATCGACAACGAGTGGCACGAAGCGCGCACCGTGATCATCGCGTCGGGCGCGTCGGCGCGCTGGTTGAATCTGCCCAACGAGCAGAAGCTGATCGGACACGGCGTCAGCTCCTGCGCCACCTGCGACGGGTTCTTCTATCGCGGCAAGAAGATCATGGTGATCGGCGGCGGCGACTCGGCCATGGAAGAAGCCAACTTCCTCACGCGCTTCGGCGAAGAGGTGGCGCTGGTGCATCGGCGCGAAGCGTTCCGCGCTTCCAAGATCATGCTGGAGCGCGCGCGCAACAATCCCAAGATCAAGTTCCTGCTGAACACGGTGGTCGAAGACGTCTCTTGATCGCCGCCAAGAAGCTGGTTACGTCAGTCAAGCTGCGCAATCTGAAGACCGGCGAAACCTGGGATGCGCGACGTGGACGGCTTTTTCGTCGCTATCGGCCATATTCCCGAATACGAGGCCGTTCGAGGGCCAGATCGAGTCTGGATCCGGACGGCTACATCGTTTCCAAAGGCGGCGCGCGCACCAGCGTGACTGGCGTTTTTCATGCCGGCGATGTGCAGGATCGGACTTATCGGCAGGCCATCACGGCGGCGGGGGCCGGATGCATGGCGGCGATTGAAGTGGAGACGGTTTCTCGAGGCGGAGGGGCACTAGTGGCCGCCTGAAGGCGGCTGCAGGCTGAATAGCCTTCCCCACTATTCGTAGCGCAGGCGCGATCAGCGGGTCGACGCGCGCGGCCCGGCGAGCCGGGCAGATAACAAGCCACCAGCGACACCGCAACCAGAGTCACTGCGCCCGCTAGCAACGCGAACTGGGTCGCGCGGGCTAACGTGGAACAGCAGCGTGGTCATCAGGCGCGTTACCAGCAGTCCGCCCGCGATCCCGATCGCCAGGCCCGCCAGCACCAGCAGCATGCCTTGCCGCTCCACCAGCGCCAGAACCTGCGAAGGACGAGCGCCCAGCGCCATGCGGATGCCGATCTCCGACGTTCGCTGCGCGACGACGTACGACATCACGCCGTAGAGTCCCAACGCCGCCAGAAACAGCGCCGACGCGGCGAAGAATGCCAGCAGCACCAGCGAGAAACGGCGCTGGGCGACATTCTGCGAAATCACGTCGGTCATCGGCTGCGATGGCAAACAGCGGCTGCGACCGGTCGACATTCAGGATCGCGGCTTTCATGGCCGGTCCCATCGCGGCAGGATCGCCCGCGGTGCGTGCCAGCACCGTGATCGCCCCCGGCGTTCCGAGCGCCAGGTTGCCGGGCTGCTGGTAAGTAGGCGACGTAAGCCTGCACGGGCGTGTCCTGATCGAGTCCCGCGCTTCGCACGTTCGTCCACCACGCCCACGATCTCGCGCCAGTTCGGCGGAACAGCGAATCCGATCTCCAGCCGCTTGCCGATCGGGTCCTGCCCGGGAAAATATCGAGTCACCATCGCCTGGTTCACCACCACCACCAGCGGCGAGCCGGCGGTGTCGCGATCGGAAATCGACCGGCCGCGCAGCAGCGCGCATGCCCATGCGTCTTGAAATAGCCTGGCGTCACCGCGAAGTAGTTGGCCAAGGGCGCCTGGCTAGGCGTCACCGGCGGGCGGCCTTCGAAGCGCATGATGTAAGTGGGATTGCCGAGCAGCGGGACATCGCTCGAGATGCCAACCGACTTGACGCCCGGCAATGCGGCGACTTCGCGCTGAATCCCGCGGCGAGCTGGACCTGAAACTCGGGATGGCCGCGATATTTGGCCAGCGCCGGCACCAGCCGCATCGTCATGACGTGCTCAGGATCGAAACCTGCGTCGACGTGCTCGATTTCGTAGAAGCTGCGGATCAGCAAGCCCGCGCCTGCCAGCAGAATCAATGCCGCCGCAACCTGGCCGACGATCAGCGCGCTGCGCATCCGGCTGCGCGAGCCGGCGCCGCGCGAACCTTCCTTGAGCAGCGAGTTAAGATCGGTGCGCGAGGCATGCCAGGCCGGAGCGAAGCCGAACAGAACCCCGCACACCAGCGAAACCAACAACGTGAATGCGAGCACGCGCCAATCGAGCGACACCTGACTGAGCCGCGGCAAATTCGCGGGCGCCAGAAACAGCACGCGCGCAGCGTTGCCGTAAGCCAGCAGCAGTCCGGCCGCACCACCCGCGATCGAAAGCACCAGGCTCTCGGTCAGCATCTGGCGGAACAGCCGCGCCCGCATCGCGCCGAGCGAGTTGCGAATCGCGATCTCGCGCTGGCGGCCTGCCGCCTTCGCGAGCAACAGATTCGCCACGTTCGCGCACGCGATCAGCAGCACGAACGCCACCGCGCCCAGCAAGACCAGCAGTGCCGGGCGCAGATCGCCCACCGTATCTTCCAGCATCGGGATGACGACAATACCGGCGTCTTTATTGAAGAACGGATAGGCCTGGGCCAGGCGGTAGCCGATGGTCTGAAATTCCGACCGCGCGCGTTCCAGCCCAATGCCGTCTTTCAAGCGCGCGATCACTCGCAGACGATGCAGATCGCGGCGCTCCTGCTCGCGGTTGTCGAAACCCAGCGGCGCCCACATGGTTGCGGCTGTTCGGATATTCGAAGCCTTCCGGCATCACGCCGATGACGGTGCGAGGCTTGAGTCGAGAATGAGCTGACGTTCCAACAATCTTCGGGTCGCCGCCGAAGCGCTGCGCGCCACAGGCCATAGCTCAAAATCACGACGCCGTCGCGCCCGTCCGGCTCTTCGTCTGCGGTAAAGATTCGCCCGAGCTTCGGCTGGACGCCCAGCGTGTCGAAAAAACCGCGGTCGCAGATCGCGCCGAGGTAACGCTCCGGCTCGCCCTCGGAAGTCATCAGATTGAACGTGGCGGCCTGATATGCGCCTATCGAGGAGACAGACCTGGTTCTGCTTCCGCCAATCGGTGTAGTTGGCGGACGCAACGCCAAACTTGGGAAGATTCCTCTGCGGATTCGATTCCCAAACGTTGACCAGCCGCTCGGAATCGGGAAAGGGAAGCGGCCGCAGCAAAACTCCGTCCAGCACGCTGAACATCGCGCTGTTGACGCCGATGCCCAAAGCCAACGCCAACACCGCGGCGATGCGTGAATCCCGGATTTTTGCGCAAAGTCCGCAGCGTGAAGTGAACATCCTGAAGCCAGCTCATGCACGCCTCCGAAACGGAGTAACCACCTTAAGACGCAGCACAATCCGAACTGTTAGGAACCTGCCTGCCTCACAGCTCGGGATAAAACTCAAAGAACGCGTCCAGCGACTGCATGAGCTGCTTGCGAATCTGATCTTCGCCGCCCTCGATCAGGTGCATGGTCACATGCGCCCTGTTGCCGTTTCGTAACTTTATTTCTGCATCCCCACCGCCTCGATTTCATCTGCAGGAAGAAGGCGCATGCCGTAGACCAGCGCTAGCTTTGCCATGACTTGATTTTAGCGGCAGACCGGCGGTACCGAATCACCAGGCGGTAAAATAAAGGAACAATCCCGACCGCTGAGGCGTATCAATCTCTTTGGCGGCCTAAACACCATGAGAACGGCAGCCGAGTCAAGCGAGCGTGATGTGAACAACACTGGTTTGCCTCGGCCCGAAATTTCGGTCGACGCAATCCGCGCTGCGCTCGACAAGATTCTCGCCAGTCCTGGCTTCGTCAACGCCGACCGGCAGAGCCGCTTCCTGCGCTACACCGTCGAAGAGACCCTGAACGGCGAAACCGACAAGCTGAAAGAGACGCTGCTGGGCATCGAAGTCTTTGGCCGGAAGACCACCTACGACCCGCGCGTGGACGCCGTGGTTCGCACCGAAGCGGTGAAGCTGCGGGCGCGGCTGCGTGACTACTACGAGTCGGACGGCCACGAAGACGAAATGATCATCGACCTGCCCAAGGGCGGTTATGTTCCCGCGTTTCGAATTCGCGAGAAAATCGTCGAGGTCCCGACCGCTCCGGAAGCAGTCCGAGGCCCCGGAGCGCATCACCGGCCTGGAAATCGGCGCTGGCCGGCGCGGTCATTGTCGCGATTCTGGGCCTCTCGGTCTACTACATGACGCGCAATCGGGCGCAGGCGGCCGGCGGACATCCTCCCGACGTCGCCTCCATCGCCGTGCTCCCGTTCGCCGACTTGAGTCCCGACCGCGATCAGGAATACTTCTGCGACGGCATGACCGAAGAGATCATCGATGCGCTGGCCAAAGTCGACGGGTTTCGCGTGGTGGCGCGCACGTCGTCGTTCGCCTTCAAAGGCAAGCGCGAGGACATTCGCGAGATCGGCAGGAAGCTGAATGTCGCCGCGGTGCTCGAAGGCAGCGTCCGCAAAGACGGCAAGCGTTTGCGCGTCACGGCGCAGTTGAACAGCGTCGCGGACGGTTATCACTTGTGGTCGGAAACCTACGAGCGCGAATTGAAGGATGTGTTCGCGGTTCAGGACGAAATTTCGAAGGCCATCGTCAACACGCTGCAGTTGAAACTCGGGAACGCAAGCCGGCGAGCCAAGCCGCCTTCGGAGGATGTCGAGGCGTACGAGGCATACCTGCAGGGCCGGTATCATTGGGCCCGCTGGCGCACCGAAGGCGCCGAGCGCGCGCTGCAGTTTTTCGAACAAGCCATCGAAAAAGATCCTGACTACGCGGCGGCTTATGCCGGAATGGCCGACACTTACGCTTGGATGGGTTTCTTCGGAACGTTGCCGCCTCACCAAGTGATGCCCAAAGCCCGCGCCGCGGCGGAGAAGGCGCTGGCGCTCGACGATTCTCTCGCCGAAGCGCATAACTCGCTCGGCTACGTGAAGGCGCTGTACGATTTCGACTGGCCCGGCGCCGAGCGCGAGTTCAAACGTGCTCTGCAGCTCAACGCCAGCCTGCCGGAGGCGCACTTCGGGTACGGCATCGTGTACCTGTCGCCACTGGGCCGCGGACCGGAAGCGCTGCGCGAGATGCAACTGGCGCGCGACCTGGATCCGCTATCGCCTCTCATCAATACTTACCTGGCCACGGCCTACTTCTTCAACAACCAAAAGGAAGAAGGCTGGGCGTTCGATCGAAAGGCCTTGGATCTGGATCCAAACTTTGTGGAGGCCCGGCTGGACCTGGCGAACCGCAGGTTGGACAACAAGAACTACAAGCAATTCGTTGCCGATCTGGAGGCATCGCGAGGCCTTGCCCCGGACAGCAGGATCGACTTGATCTATGCGTTTGGCAATGCCATCGAAGGCAAGAAGACGGAAGCCCTCAACCTGGTCCACAAGTGGGAGAATCCTGCGCCCGGCATGTTCGTGCGCCCGACTTCGATCGCGATGGTGTACGCGGTGCTTGGCGACAAAGAGCGGATGTATGCGTGGCTGGACCGCGCGTTTGCCGAGCGCGACGGAATGCTGGCGTTCGTGAATCACCAAGGTGTTTACCGCCGCTACACGGCCGAGCCGCGCTTCATCGCGCTGGATCAGAAACTGGGACTTCCGGCGGGACCCCGCCATTAGGCTGGTAAGACCGGCAGCCGAACTGCCGGCCTGTCGCGCGGGAGGCGACCGGGACATTTCTTAGTCGCGCACAACGGCTCGCGCCTGTGCGCTCGTCGAGCGGTCGCAAAAACAAACTGCACTCAACAATCTGGTAGGGACGGGCAGATTCGAACTGCCGACCTGTCGCTTAGGAGGCGACCGCTCTATCCATCTGAGCTACGTCCCCGTCGAGTGAACCTGTTTTGATTCTACAATTAGGCAGAGTTCCACATGGCCATGTTTCTCACCGACCTGCGCTACGCATCGCGAACGCTGCTGAAGAGTCCCGGATTCACCGTCGCGGCGACCATCACGCTGGCCCTCGGAATCGGCGCGAATTCCGCCATCTTCAGCGTCGTGGATGCCGTACTTCTGCGCGCCTTGCCCTACGCTGAACCGGACCGCCTGGTTCGATTCGTGGCCTCGGTTCCGTCGAAAGGAATCGTGGATCCGGGCCTTTCCTACGTCTGGTTCGACGAGATCCGCGGACGGTCCAAGTCTATCGCGGGAATGGCTGCCTACACGTTCAGCGAGAGCTTCAATCTTGTGGAAGCCGAACGCCCGGAACAGCTCCGCGGTGTACGCGTGTCGCATGAATTCTTCGATGTGCTCGGCGTTCATCCGCTGCTGGGCCGCGCCTTTCGTGCCGAAGAAGACCGGCCCGGCGGCGAGAATACGATTCTGTTGAGCGAAAATTCTGGCGCCGGAGATTTGGCGGCGATCCCGACGTGGTCGGCATGCCTTTGACGCTCGGCTCCAGCGTTTATCGTGTCATCGGAATCGTTCCCGCTTACGTCGAGTTCCCCAACCTGAATACCGACGTCTGGGCCACCAAGGTGTTCGAGTACAGCGGATTCACCCAGGAACAGATTCGCGGCGGTGGCGGATACCTGGGAGTCATCGCGCGCCTGATTCCCGGCGCTCACATCGAACAGGCGCAGGCCGAGGCTCAAGTGGCCACTCGAAGCTACCAACGCAATCATCCGAAAAACACGGACGCCGCTTCCGAGAGCGTCTTGCGTCTGGTTCCGTTGCAGGAATACTTGACGTCCGGACTGCGAACCGGCCTGCTGGTCTTGAGCGGCGCAGTCGGACTGGTTCTGTTGATCGCTTGCGTTAATATCGCGAGCCTGCTGCTTGCGCGCGCCACAGCTCGACACAAAGAGATTGCGATTCGCAGTGCATTAGGCGCAAGCCGCGCGAGGCTTACCATGCAACTGCTCGCCGAAAGCGGACTGCTGGCGGCCGGCGGCGGACTGCTTGGAATTCTGCTGGCGCAGTGGGCCATCGCTGCGCTGTCGGTTGTGGCGTCCGACGTCCTTGGTACTTCCAATCTGGGCTCGACGCCCGCGTGCTCGTTTTCGCTGTCGCGATTTCGATGTTTACTCCCCTCCTGTTCGGGCTGATGCCGTCGCTGCACGTTTCGCGCCCGGATCTGAATGAAGTTCTCAAAGATGCGGCGTGGGGCACCAGCGGCGGCCGGCATCGCGCCCGGATTCGAGGAATATTGGTCGCCGGGCAAGTCGCGCTGTCGTTGGTTTTGCTTACCGGCGCGGGCCTGCTGATGCGCAGCTTTCTCGCGGCTCGATCCGTCTGGCCGGGCTTCGATACGCGAAATATCCTGACCATGCGTGTCGCGTTGCCGCCTTCCAAGTACGCCGAGCCATTCCAGAAGACTGAGTTTTATGACGCGCTCGAGGCGAAGATCGCGTCGGTTCCCGGGCTAGTCTCCGCCAGTCTTGCATTCAGCCTGCCGCCGAACAGCGGATTGTACGCGCCCCTGCAGATTGACGGACAGCCGCCCCTTCCTCTCGCCGAGCGTCCGGTATCGTCATGGCAGCCGATCGGCGTGAAGTATTTCGCGACATTAGGAATTCCCTTGCTGCGCGGGCGATTCCTCACCGCACGCGACAATGCGGCCGCGCCTTTGGTCGCGATCGTCAACCAGACTTTCGCCCGGCAGTTCTGGCCGGAACAGAATCCGATCGGCAAGCATTTCTATCTCCCGCGAATGACCGTGCCGACTGAGGTTGTCGGCGTGGTTGGCGACGCCAAGAATCGCACGCTGGAGTCCGGCGTCGTCCCGGAAATCTACACGCCATATGCACAGCGGCCGTGGACGTCGATGTACATCGTCGCCCGAGCCATGCGAGACCCGAAGGCGCTGGCCAACGCCATTCGCAGCCGGATCGCGGAAGTGGATCGCGACCTTCCCGTCACCGCGGTTCTTACGATGGACGAAGTCATGTCGTCGTCTCTATCGCGGCGCCGATTGAATGCGTTCCTTCTCGCGGCCTTCGCGGCGGCCGCATTGGCGCTGGCCTCGCTCGGCATCTATGGCGTGATTTCCTATTCGGTGGCGCAACGGAGGCGCGAGATCGGAATCCGTCGAGCGCTCGGTGCAAATCCGGGCGACATCTTCGGCCTGGTGGTGAGCCACGCGCTGCGGCTGACGCTGATCGGCATGTGCATCGGATTGCCCGCCGCGTTCATCTCCACTCGTCTGCTTTCGACGCTGCTCTATGGAACCAAGCCGGCGGATCCGATCACTTTCGGCGCCATCTGCCTGCTGTTTCCCATGGTGGCCATCGCGGCCAGCTTGATTCCGGCGCGCCGGGCCATGCGAGTGGACGCGCAGACAGCGTTGCGCGACTAAGGCTTGGCCTGCGCTCACTTCCCCGACTGGCTGCCGGATTGTCACCGATAGAACAACTCCGGTGGGCGACTGAACGGAGCCAATACCCGCTCGAATCGGATAATCTCCGTTCGCTAGATTGTTGGGAACCTGTATCGCGATCTGGTAAACGCCCGCCGATCCCGGCGCGAGCGCTGCGCCGAACAAGACCACCGAATTGCCGCTGATCGTGACAGTGGGCGCGGTCGCCGTCGAGTAAGTTGTATCGCTGGGAGTTGCATGGCCGATCGGATAGGGCGGATTAGTAGCGCCGAATCCCGTGGCCCAAAGAATAATCACGTCGCCGGGCTTGGCTGCGACTGTGGTCGCGCCGGGAAAAGTTCCCGGCTTCACGGCGAAGCTGAAATCCTGGCGTGTGGCCACTACCTGATTCCCGGGCCAGGGGAAAATCGCGGGGGACAAGTCGCTCGCCGCGGTGCTGAACGGCGCGCTGGTCCCGTTGCTGGTGGTAACGATGACGTCCACGGAACCAGGCGAGATATCCGGCGCAAGTACATTGAGCTGACCCGGCGATATGTAATAAACGAAGGCTGGCTTGCCTCCGATGGTGACCTTCACGTCGTCGACGACGGTGGGTAGAACTCCGTTGACCACCGAGTTATTCCAGTTGTCGGTCGTTCCCGCGAGGTTCGATCCCTTGATGGTGACCCAGGTGTTCGGCGCAATGCCCGGTTGCAAGCTCGCGGCGTTGACCACAGAGGTTATGATGGGCGTTAACGTGGGCACGATCGCCACGTCCTGGATTTGCTGGCGCAGGCATGAACCTGGTTTACAACCGTCTGGCCCCTGGGGAATGGTACTGGGCGTGAAGCTCGCACCACCATCGGTCGAAACATTAAAATCGTGGTTACTGTCGATACTGTTGGAAAAAAGCAGAGACGAGGTCGTGTCGGCCCAAAGCCTGCCGCTGTGGCTGGAGAACAATCCGTTCGCGATAGGTGTCCAGGTAGAGCCGCCATCGGTGGTTTTCAGGATGGTAGCACCCAGTCCTGTCACATCCCCGGCCGCATAGACGGTGCCGTCCGGCCAGCCGATGGCATGCGAATATACATAGTTTGTGGGAATTGGGAGTGCCGCGAAGTTCACTGCTCCATCGCTGCTCTTGAACATTCCGCACATTGAGCCTGCAAACGGGCAAGTTCCGGGCTGCGCTCTACTATAATTGACTGCCACGTACCATGTGTTCGCATGGAGTGGATCTTGCAGGATGTCTGCCACGCCTGCGGTAAACGTGCCACCGACAGTGATGTGCCCGGCCACAAAGGTCGTCCACGTGTCGCCGTAGTCTGTGCTTTTAAAAACGTCACCGCTCGAGTTCTCCGCATAGATCGTTCCTGTGACTGCTTTGTCCACCCTGTAGAGGTCGGTCGTATAACCTTGTGGAAACGGCGTAGAATTCGTTCCCGGCAAAAGAGGGATCGTGATCTGCTTCCAGGTCGCTCCGCCATCGGTGCTCTTGTAAAGGATGTCTCCCTTTGCGGCAGCAGTATAGGCGTTGATGTAAATCACTTGGCCGGAGAAATCGACTTGCACCGTATCGGAGCCGTCAATACCGATGCCAACGAGAGGTTTCACGGTCCAGGTCTGACCCCCATCCAAGCTCGCAAAGAATGCGTCTGCCTTCGCGTGTCCGACCATGTAGATTTTATTGGGATCGTGCGGGTCCAGCGCAATCGAATACGGAACGACCGGCTGGGCGAGCAGCGCGCTGTTCAGGGGAATGTTCACCAGACTCCACGAAGCGCCCGAATCGGTGCTCTTGTACAGACCGTAGCTAGCTCCGGCATAAACCGTGCTCGCAGCACAGCAGAGCGCCGCGCAAACGCTAGCGATGATGGCTATCAAAAGAAGTTTCATGGCAAATCGAGTTCCTCTTTTATCTAAAAGTGCCGGTCTCTGAATGAGCGATGGTTGCCACCGCCGAGGCCGCATCCAAACCGCTGGCAGGCAGCGGCGCCTGGATGTAGTTTTGAAGCTGGATCGACCCATTGCCCGGAGGCAAAGCGGAAAGAATATGGGCCGGCACGGTGAACTGCCCGTCGTCGGCGAGCGCGAGACAGAGAAAGCTGACAAATTTCGCGCCGGCGCCGGTTCCGCCGGAGATGTAAACATAGCTTCCCGGATTGCCGCCGGTCCATTTGACGGTCAGGCCTTGCGAACGATCCACGTTCTGCACAACCTCCGGATTCGTCCAGGTTAACACCGGGGCGAGATTCAGCGTGGACGTGAACGGGCCGACATCGGCGCCGCCCGTGCCCGTGAAGGTGAAGGTTCCGCCTGAGTCCGGAATCGCTGTCTCATCGAGCAGGGAGTAGAAGGCTCCTTTGATGCCGAATTGAGAAGCCAGGGTGACTGAAAGCCCGTTCGGGCCCGGTAAGGCTGATGCTGCCGACATCCAGCCCGGTAACTTCCGGGATCGGCACCGCAACCACGTACCTTACCAGGCATCCGCCGGGAGAGAGCGAATAAGCGGGCTGATAGACTCCGGTGTACTTTTCGAAAGCGGCGTCCGTTACGTCTGAAATCCTGCGGCCACCCTTAGCGGTGGCTTCGTTGGTCTTGATGAGGGCGACCAAGCCGCCACGGATGGTCTGACCGGCGGGAGGCGCGATCTGGTTGCCGTTGAGTCCGCTGAGCTGATCGATGCACACACCGCCGCCTGGGTTAATGGGAAGCGTCGCCACGTTGCCGAGGACGCCGCCAGCCACCACTGCGATGGGAATCCAGCAGCCAGTTGGCGCCGAATCCGGAATGGTCAGATTGATTTGGTTGACGCCCGGATATCCTGCCGAGCCATGATAAAGAACATTTGCCGCGACGCCGCCGATATAAACCTGGACCGGCGTGTCCACCTGGTGGGGCGTCGTCGTGAAGACAGTATCGCTGTCGGCGGGATCGGCTCCCAGGCCAGTGGTCCAAAGAGTGATAATTTCACCGGGCGCGCCGGAACTGGTGAACGTGAGCAGTGCTCCGGAAGTCGCATCCGTGGCAACACCCGTGTTCGAGTAGTAGAAATTGATTCCGGGCGAATGCGCCACTACCTGAATCGTGAACGGAGAACTGCTGGCGCCTTTGTAGTCGACCGTCAGGGTGCCGGTCCCGATCGGTGTGTTCGCTGGCAGCACCGCCGCGAGTTGCGTTGGGCTGGTGTAGTACAGCGCAGGATGAAGCGTGGTCCCATTCACGACCACGGTGAGGCTAGCTCCATTCAGCGTCAGCGGTAAACCGGGATCGGCGCTGGATTGCAGCAGCGGATCGCCGAGGTCCGCGAGTCCTGTTCCCTTCACCACGAAAATGCTGCTGGGCGCGATGCCGGAGCTCGGAGTGCCGTCGGGAATCAGGCTGGAGTTGTTTAGTACGGCGGTGACGTTGGGGCCGCTGGGGCCCGTGGGCGCGGCGACGACGTAAGTCACAAACTGCAGTGTTATGGAACCGCCTCCGTTGGCAGTGACCAAGACCTTAGCTAGGTTTGCACCGTTGGTACGGACGCCGAATACGTCGCCTACCACGAGCGCCCCGGCTTGGATGGGCGAACTGGATGCCACCAACAGTACGGCTGAAAGCTGCGTTTGACCCAAACCGTTGAAGCCTATCGTGCCGAGATTGCCGAAATTATATGCTTTGGCCTTACCCTGAGGCGCAATGCTGCTTCCGTTCCAGAGGATGTCGCCGCCGGAAGACACGGTCTCGCCCGTGTCGAGATTCAACGTGCTGCCAGACGCCAGCGTGGAAGTTCCGTTGATGTCTGCCAGCGCCGCCACAGCCAGGGATAGCGCGAAGGTTAGGATGAGTGCTTTCATACTATGGTCCGACTGGTAAAGTCACGTCGTTGGCCACGACGCCATTGATCTTCAGAACCAACGGATCGGCCGCATTGGTTCGCGCCAAGCCTGGAACCACGATGTTGACTTGATTGAAACCCACCAGCCCGCCGGTGAGTCCGGAGTAGATCACGTCCGCGGGAATCCCGTCGATGTTGACCTGCGGTTTCGCGACAGTCTGGCTGCCTGCCGACGGCTGTCCGGTTTCGAGCGACGGCGTGACGGCGCCCATGCCAGTTCCATAGCAGATAATCGTCTCGCCAGGATGCGCGCGCTTGTCCGGCGTGATCACGGTGATGCCGTCTTGGTGCACGCACAACGCCGTGCCGCGTCCGTCCTGGCTCTGCGAGAAGATGCCGGGCGACTCGGCTCGTATGTTCACAGTGCGAGCCACGCTGGTTTGGCCGCCGACTGTCACCAGAACCTGAGCGGTCGACTGCCCGGCCAATTCCATCGGAATCTGAATTCCAAGTTGTCCGGATAGCGAATAGAACAGCGGCGCGGGAAAACCGCCAACCGTGACCGATGCGCCTCCCAGCGTGGTGACCAACTTTCCGTCCGGCCCGAATGCCGACGACACGACCACCGAGCCGTCGTTCAACCCGCTGCCGAAAATCGCCGCGATCGATCCCGGCGCTACTGGCGATGGCGCAATCGCGAAACTGGCGTTGTTGACGATGCCGCCTTCCAGAACATTCGGCCCTGACGGTCCCGGCGGCGTGTATTTGTGCACGAACGAGTCGGCGAAATTTGTCAGAGTGCCCGGAATGCTATTGCGATCCGTGTAGCCGCCGACATAAATGCTGCCGTCCGCATCCAGCGCTATACCGTAGCCATAGTCGTCGTTGGTCGACCCTGTCTGGAACGTCCACAACGGATTTCCGATCGCGTCGTATCGCCGCACGAAGGCGTCGGCGCCGCCCAGAGTTTTGATGTCGAGACCGCTGCGCGCCCAGCCCACCACGTCGACGCCGGTATCGTCGGCAATCGCGCTGAAAGCCTCTTCGCGGTCGATGGTGCCGAACTGCTGCGTCCAGATGTAGTTTCCATTCGCGTCGTACTTGCGGACGAAAGCGTCGATATCGAACGCCGGCAGGGGCTGAATGCCCAGCACCCCACTCGTGCTTCCCACCACGTAGATGCCGCTCCCGCCGGCGGACAAGCCATAGACCCGGTCGGTGAAAGGTTCCCCGAATTCATGCGACCACGCCAGTTTGCCGCTGGAATCGTACTTGATGATCCAGCCGTCGACATTGCCGTGAAACGTCTCGCCCGGCAATGCGTTCACGGTCTGCCCTGCCAGGTAAGCTCCCGTCGAATCCGCAGCCACTCCCCAGACGGTCATGTTGAAGACGGGACTGAATTGGCTTTTCCAGACCTCGTTGCCGTCCTTATCCAGCTTTCGCAGAGTCACTACCCCGCCCGAAACGATCTGCGCACTAAGCGCCTGTCCGGCGACGTATATGTCTCCGCCGCTGGTTGTGATCGCGCGGGCGATTTCACCGGTCGGGCTGCTGCCGTACTGCCGGGTCCAAATGAGATTGCCGTTAGCGTCGTACTTGAGGACGACGGCCATGCTCGCCACCGAAAGCGATGTGCCCAGCTCAGTTTTTCCGGCAACGTACACGCCGGTGGAATCCACAGCCACTCCAAAAGCAGTAAAAGGGCGGCTGTTGACGGCGAATTCGCGGGTCCACAATTCGTTGCCGGCTGGGTCGTACTTACGCAGGAACCCGTCCTGCTGGATGTTGACGGCGGTCTGTCCCGGAAGCGCGCCCGTGGTGTTGCCGGTTACGTAAACGCCGGTTGAATCGGCGGCGATTTTGACAATCTCATTGGCTCGCGTGCCGGCGAATTGGCGCGCCCATTGAAGTGTTTGGGCGTCGGCCGGCAGAGCCAAAGAGAGGAGTCCCATCAGACAGGCACAATGATTACTTCTTGACATTCACGCTCCGTTCGTAGTCGCCAGCGGTATAATGAAACCTTTCGTCTCGCATTGCGCAAACGGCGGAAAAAACTGTCATGCGGCTTCGCAGCACCCGCTCGGAACCCCGACCTCAGCTCGGCAACTGGGGTTCGACGCCTGAGGAAAGGCGGGCGCTGGACGAGATGTTCAGCGTGACATACGAGGAGCTCCGGCGACTCGCTTCCACCGTCAGACGGAACGATCCAAGCGCCACGTTCACTCCCACCGCGCTGGTCAATCAGGCCTGGCTGAAGCTGGCGAAGTCGCCGCGATTCGCCACCACGTCGCCCCTGCACTTCAAGCGGATCGCCGCGCGCGCCATGCGCCAGGTGCTGGTGGAAGCGGCTCGACGGCGCAGTTCTCACAAGCGCGGAGGTGATGCGCAGGTGACCTTTGCGGTGCTCGGCGACCCGGCCGCGGAAACATCGCTGTGCCGCGAAGACGTGCTGACGTTAGAGGACGCCCTCAAGGAACTCGAGCGCCTGGAGCCGCGTCAGGCTCAATTGGTGGAGAGCCGCTTCTTCGGCGGGTTCGACGTGACCGAGACCGCCGCGCTGCTCGATATTTCCGAAGCCACGGTGCATCGCGAATGGAAGGTAGCCAAGGCCTGGCTCAAGCACCGGCTGCGTCAGGCGAGGTGAACGGGTACCCGGGGGAAGCAACATGGATACGGCGAGGTTCAGACAAATCCAGTCGCTGTTCCTCGAAGCGTCCGAGATTCCGGAGGGCGAACGCGAAGCATTCATCGCCAATGCGAGCGGCGAAGATCACGAGCTCCAGGCCGAAGTGCTGGCCATGTTCGATGCCGACGCGCGCTTTGATTCATTGCTGGACGCCGACGTGGCCCAGGTCGCGCACGAGATGTTTTCCGGCGATGCCTTCGCCGGCCGGGATTTCGGCCCGTATCGCTTGAAGAAACTGCTGGGCGAAGGCGGCATGGGCGTGGTTTACCTGGCCGAGCGCGCCGATCTCGGCAGCCTGGTGGCCATCAAGATCCTGCGCGATGCGTGGCTCTCGCCCGCCCGCCGCGAGCGCTTCGTGCGCGAGCAGCGCACGCTGGCGCAGTTGAATCATCCCTCCATCGCGCGGCTCTACGACGCCGACACGCTCCCGGACGGCACGCCGTGGTTCGCGATGGAGTACGTCGACGGCCTTCCGGTCACCGCCTATTGCAGGGAACACGGGTCCTCGTTCGTCGAGCGCCTCCGGCTCTTTCGAATGATTTGCGCAGCCGTGCAATACGCGCATGAGCACGCCGTGATTCATCGCGACTTGAAGCCGTCCAACATCCTGGTGACGGCCGATGGCTCGGTCCGGCTGCTCGACTTCGGCATCGCCAAGCAGCTCGACACGCTCGATCAGCCTGTAGACCAAACCCGCACCGAACTGCGTCTGATGACGCCGGCCTACGCCGCGCCCGAGCAGATCCGCGGCGAACGCGTCGGCATCTTCACGGATGTCTATGCGCTGGGAGTCATTCTTTACGAGTTGTTGGCAGACCGCAAGCCGTTCGACTTGTCTACGCAAACGCCGGGCGAGGCTGAGCGCATCGTTCAGGAGCAAGAACCGATGAAGCCGTCGGAAGCGATGCGGCGCGCCGATGCGAGCAAGGCGTCGTGGGCCGATCTCGACGTCCTGTGCCTCACGGCCATGCACAAGGACGTGCAGCGACGCTATCGATCGGTGGAAGCGCTCATCCGGGATGTCGATCACTACTTGAACGGCGAGCCGCTCGAGGCACGGCCCGACACCCTGCGCTACCGGCTGGGCAAGTTCGTCAAGCGGAATCGGCGGAGTGTCATCGCTGCCGCGCTAGCCATAACAACGGTGGCCGCGCTGGTGATCTTCTTCACTGTTCGCCTGGCCATCGCGCGCAACACCGCCGTCACAACCGCGGCGCGGCTCCAGCGCGTCCAGCAGTTCATGCTGAGCTTGTTCGAAGGCGGCGATCCCTCGGCTGCGCCGCGCGAGGGTCTGCAAGTCAGCACCATCGTGGATCGCGGCCTCAAGGAAGCGCAGACCCTGCAACAGGAGCCCGAGGTGCAGGCGGAACTTTTCGCGACCCTTGGCGGAATTTACGAAAAGCTTGGCAATCTGCCGAAGGCGGATTCGTTGCTCAACTCCGCGCTTGCGCAGCGCAAGTCGCTGTTCGGACCCGACAACCCGGAAGTCGCGCAAAGCCTGGTGGCGCTGGGCCTGCTGCGGGTCGACCAGGCGAAGTTCGACGAGGCGGAGCGGCTGATTCGCGAGGGCCTCGACAAAACCAGGCGCGCACAACCGGGCAACAAGGCTGCCATCGCGAAAGCCACGACTGCCTTGGGCAAAGTTTTCGAGGCCCGCGGTGCATACGACCAAGCGATCCCGATGCTCGAAGACGCTGTGAAACTCGAGTCCGCTTCGGCCTCGCCCGCCGAGCAGGCCGCCACGTTGAAGGAACTCGCCGACGCGCATTTCTATGCCGGCCACTACGATCTCTGCGATTCCTTAACCCGCCGCACCTTGGCCATGCATCGCCAGATTTTCGGCCAACGCCATCCGCTGGTGGCCGACGACCTGATCAATCTCGGCGCTGTTCAGTTCGAACGCGCGCACTACGCCGAGGCGGAGCAGTTCTACCGGCAGGCGCTCGACATCAACGAATCCTGGTACGGCAAGGATCATCCCGAGGTTGCGTCCAATCTGTCGATGCTGGGCCGCGCGCTGGTTTTCGAAAAGCAATACGACGAGGCGGTCAACCTGGTGGAGCGCGCGCTCGCCATCCAGGAAAAGGTTTATGGCCCGGAGCACCCTCGCGTCGCCAACGTGCTCAACGAGCTCGGCACCGTCGCGCTGCAGCGTGAAAAGTTCGACGAGGCTGAGGCGCGCTTCCGCCGCATGGCCGAGATTTACAAAAAGGCTTACGGCGAGCATCATTACTTGTACGCGCTGGCGACCGCCAATCTCGCCAGCGTCTATCTGGCGCGAAAAGATTTTCCGCGCGCCGAACAGATGTTTCGCGAAGTGGTGAAGCGCTACACCGAAGCGCTTTCCGCCGATCATCAGTTCACTGGGATCGCCGAGATCAAGCTGGGACGCGCCCTGGTAGGCGAGAAGAAGTTCGCCGAAGCGGAAGGCCACATCCTGACGGGCTACAAGATTCTATCGAAACAAAGCAGCCCGTCGGCGACCTGGCTCAAGTCGGCACGCGAGAACCTGGTCACGGTCTACGAAGCGTTGCATCAACCGGAGAAGGCCGCGCAGTACCGGCGCTGACGCCTCTCAACGGGGCGCTTCGAAATTCTTCCGCACCCACTCCGGCTCGTCCGGCTCGCCTTTTGCCGGCATTCCCTTGGTCTTCGACCAGCCATGAATCCAGGAGAATCCGCCGCGCCCGACGTAGTTCTCCGGGAGCCGGTACGCGTCGTCGCGCAGAGCTTCATCCAGGCTGACGAAGCTGTAGCCGCGTCGCCGGAACATTTCGAGAATCGCCGGCATCATCTGCGAATTCAATTCACTTGCGTGGATCAGCAGGATCTGCGGAATTTCGCGCCCAACTACTTCCACCGATCGCTGCTCGAAGAACGCAACGATCGACTCCAGGTATGGCACGTACTCCTGCTTCGCCCGCGCCGCCAGCTTCGGATCGGTGAACGCGCGTGCAAACATGTAGTCGGCGTTGTCGAACGTCACCGGCGCGTTGCGATAGCCGCGCTCGGTAAGAAACGTCTGAATTGCCAGCTTTGTCTCCGCCGTTGCGCCAGCCTGGAGAAACGGGTAGCGGAAGAACTCGAGCTTTTTGCCACGCGCCTCGATGATCGGACGCAGAATCGCGTCGTCGCGAAGAATGTTCTGCTCGTACTCGGCGACCGGCGTCACATTCAGACTCGCGTGCGAATAGGTGTGGTTGCCGAGGTCCGCGCCCGCATCGAGCCACAATTCCAGAATCCGGCGCAGTTCGTCCGGCGCAAGCCGCGTCACGCCCGCGTGCACGAATCCGGTCACAGGAACATGCTGCTCGCGAAGCGGCCTGAGCAACCGCAGCGTCATCTCCCGGATCTCTTCATAACTTTGTCCGCCGGCATCGCCGCCGCGCGGAAGATCGTCGATGGTGATCGCGACTGAGCGGTGCACGCCCACTTGAGCCTGTACCGGTAGGGCGACGACGGCCAGGAGCAGAAGAACGAGCGCCGTTGCCCTCACCCTGCGATCGACTTCCAGTTCTTCGCCAGATGCTCAGCCGTGCGCCATGCCAGCGCCTGCGCCGTCAGCGTCGGATTGCGCGCTCCGCTGGTCCCCATCACCGACGCGCCGAGGATTCCGAGGTTGGGCGCCTCATGCGCGAAGCCCCAGCGATCCACGACGTTGGTCTCGGGATTGTCGCCCATGCGCGTTCCGCCGTAAGCGTGCGTCGAAACTCCGGGCGCGCCCGCGCCGCCGCGAATCACTTGCACCGCTCCCGCCGCGCGGAACCACTCTTCCATCTTTTTCTTGGCGTAATCCGAGGCTCGGGTTTCGTTCTCCTTTGCCGCGGTCGTGATCCGGCACACCGGATCGCCCAGCGGATCGCGTTCCACCGGGTCGAGGTCCAGATAGATGTCCTCGTACGGGAACGTGGACGTCTGCAAATATGCCGACACCCAGCGCGCCGCGTTCTCGCGAACGAACGCTTTCCACTTCGACCCCCAACCCGGCGCCTTCCCGAACGTAGTCATGGATGCCGCTTCGATGGGGTGCATCTCGGTGTGCGGCTGCAGCGTCGTGCCGCCGATGAAGCCGAGACCGGAATGATCGAAGTTGTCGTCGGCGAATTCGTCTACTGCGGCAGCCTGCGCCGGCGTGCCGTACCAGATGTTGATGTCGAACGGAAACAGCGCCGTTACGCCGCCTTGCCAGTGGCTGAAATAATGCCGTCCTACCTGCCCGTGATTGTTCGCCAGGCCCTTCGGATACGCCTTCGACTTCGACAACAACAGCAGCCGCGAGTTTTCGTACGTGTACGACGCCAGCAGCACGACCTTGGCCGGCTGAAAGTATTCCTTACCGTCTTTCAAATAATTCACGCCGGCGACGCGCCCGTCCGATCCCGCGACGATGCGTGTAATGTGCGCGTGATCGAAAATTGTCAGGTTCTTGGTCTTCATCGCCGCGGGAATCGTGGTCACGGCGGTGGAATTTTTCGCGCTGATGTGGCACCCGCCGCGGCTGCAATAGCCGTGATACGCGCACGCCGGCCGCCCTTGATAGTCCTCCGAGTTGATCGCCGCCGGGGGACGAAACGGTTTCCACCCGAGTTGCTTCGCCACCTCGGCCATGTGATCCGTAAACCCGCTGCCGCGCAACGGCGGCATGGGATACTCGCGGTGCCGCGGTGCCTCGAAAATATTGCCGCCAGGATCGATCTTGCCCTGAATGTTGCCGGCTTTCCCCGACACGCCCACTTCGCGCTCGACGATGTCGTAGTAATTCTCCAGGTCGTCGTAGGAAATCGGCCAGTCTTCGAGCGTCGATCCCTTCGGGAAGCGCAGCTCGCGCCGTACCGCTTCACGGCCTCCGTGCGTGTCTTGAAATCCCACGCCTTCAACCGCCAGCTCTGCGCCCAATAGTGAATCGATGTACCGCCGATCGCGTTCATCATCGGATGAATGCTGCCGCGCCGCGTGGGCGCCGACTCGCCGTTTCGCACCGTGGGAACTTCAAGATTCGCCTTCGGCACCGACGTCAGCAGCCCTCGCACGTTGTTGTGCAACTCGTCGGGCTTGAAGCTGTGCGGATCCATCCAAGTTCCGGCTTCCAGTCCTGCCACCTTGATTCCGGCGCGCGCCAGCGGCAATACCGCCACGCCTCCGGCTGCGCCCAACCCGATCACCGCCACGTCGACGGGCTTAAGATTGATGGCCATTGTTTGCCCCCACTCCCGATCGCCGATACGGCTTGATCTCGACCTTCATGGCCTGTTCGGCCGGCCCGACGGCAACGCGCGGCCCGGGATAGCGGATGAGGTCCCATCCGCGGAAGTTTTTGTTCCCGCCGTAGTAGGGATCGCTGAACATACCCTCCAGCGTCAGCCGACGGATGCGCCCGAACACTCCGCGTGCGTTCGCAAACCCCGCCGCGCTCCCCGAATCCATCGCCGTCAGCACTGCGTCCTGTTTCTCCGGCGAAAGATCGGCCAGCGCGGATCCATGCGCCTTGCGCGCGAACGCATCCACCGCTCCGAGGCCTTCGAGCAAACTCGCTTTCTCGTCCGCCAGCGCACCCGCCAGCGCCTGATCGATGTAGCTCACCGCGCCGCACTCCACCGCGCCCGGCCCGAGATCGTCCTTCGGAACCAGCCGATCCACGAAAGCCTCCAGCGTCTTGCGCTCCGCTTCCGTGAACACTGACTTCGCCGCCGCCGGCGCCGCGGCCGACGTGAGCGCCGCAACCGGAACCAGCGCCGCACCCGCAATCAGGTTGCGCCGCGAAATGCCGTGAACATCTTTGTCGTCCTGGTGCATGGGCACACCTCCAGTTCGAACTTACTCTTCAACGTGTTCTAGTATATCGGGCGCCGCCTAGATCCGGCAGTGCGCCAGTCCGCGCTTCTCGAGATACTGCTGATGGTAGCCTTCGGCCCGCCAGAATTCGGATGCCGGAGTGATCTCGGTCACGATCGGCCGCTTGTACGCGCCCGATTGCGCCAGCGCATCCTTGGACGCCTTGGCCGCGGCTTCCTGCGCCGGCGTGTGAAAGAAAATCACCGAGCGGTATTGCGTGCCGACGTCCGGTCCCTGACGATTCATGGTCGTCGGATCGTGGTTCTCCCAGAAGACGCGCAATAAGTCGTCGTACGAAACCTTGTCCGCGTCGAACTCCACCTGCACAACCTCGGCGTGTCCTGTCCGGTCCGTGCACACATCTTCATAGGTGGGATTGTCCAGCTTCCCTCCCATGTATCCGACCGCAGTGGACACAACGCCCTCGATCTGACGAAACGCCGCTTCCACTCCCCAAAAACATCCGGCGCCGAAGGTTGCTTTTTCCATACTTCCAGTCTACCGGTTCTGGTTTCATGTGGTCACCGTTACTCCGGCACCGAAGTTACTCGCCGGACGTCTAATTTCCGGAGAAGACTCACATGTGTGACTATTCGCTGCATACTTTCCCCAACCGCCTGGCGGTGGAAGGGGAATCGTTGGTTGTTCATCGATTCGCAGGAGCGTCGCTCGGTTTGGCTTCGCCTGCGGATCTCGCGCCGATCGAAGCGGCAACTCCGTGCCGTGAACGAGGCGTGTGGGCCAAAGTCAAAACCTGGTTCCAGGCGCAGCGTCCGAAGTGGGAGGCTGAAGCGCGTGTTCCGGCCGTTTGCATCCCGCCCGGCGCGCGGCTCGTTCTTCACGACATTCCTAGACGTCTGCAACGCGAGCTGAATGTCGGCGAAATAGAGCCGGTGACCTTTGCCGAGATCAGTGCCGAGGTGAACACCTATCGCGACGCGATTCGTTTCGAGAACAACCGGCGCATTCTGCTGCAAGCCCTGGAACCGGGACAGCGCGTCATGGTCGTTTCGATGACGCCGGCCAATAGCCGTGTCCATGTCGAGGTGACGCTGGCAACCTAGTGAGTTGGACTGTTGAGGAAGCTCACCAGGTCCCCGATGTCAGTGGCCTGTAGGACCGGCCAGGGGATACCGGATTCTTCGGCATGATCGACCATTTTAGGGCCGTGCTTCCAGAGCGCGGCGGCGAACGAAACGGTTGTGAACGCTTCCGGACTCGAGCGCAGGCGGGGCGCCGTCTTGGTTCCTTCCGCCTCTGATCCGTGGCAATGCGCGCATCCGCGTTCCGTGAATACGCGTTCCCCCACAAGTGCGGATCCAGTCGGCTCAAAATACCGTAAGCTGGCCAGGAATGTCTGCAGGTCGGCGACTTCGTCGCCTTCGAGCAAGGGCAATGTACCGCCTTTTTCGCGGACCTTGCCGACCATCGCGGGCGCATGGTTCCACAGCACGCTTGCGAACCGGGACTCACTGACAGGCAGGTCATGCTCCGGTCCTAATTCCGGACCAATGTTGCCTCCCTCCCCGCGAACTGCATGACACTCGATGCACTTCCGTTGGAAGACTCGCCAGCCGCGTTCCGCGCTGCCCCGCATCTGGTTCCCGCTTGAGAGCGTCGCAGGGGCGCCCGCGCTCACGTATGCGATCAGGTTATTCATTTCGTCGCCGCTGAACTGCGGCCATTTTCCCAGTGCTTTGGTAACTGGATCGACCATGGACTGGGCGTGATTCCACATCGCGCGCGCCCAGGCGCTCGCGCCACCGGAGGCCGCTGTGCCTGAAAGATCCGGCGCAGTTTTGCCACCCACAGACCGAACGGAATGACAGCGGACGCAACCCTTCTCATTGAACACACGCTCGCCGGCGCTGGGATCACCGGGGCGATCAACGCTGGCCGCCTGGTACAAGAAAGCCAGGATGTGCGCCATTTCTTCAGAGGTCAAATGCGGATACGACATATTGCCTCGGCGCAACTGCCGCCACATGCCGGGTGCGTGGTTCCAGAGGACCGCGGTAAGCCATCCCATGGCCGGCGTGCCGGGACGTTTCCCGGAGAGATCCGGCGCGACGGAGCCGCCTGAGCGATTGACGGAGTGGCAGATGGAGCATTGTTTGCCGCCGAAGAACAACGCAGCACCCTTCTCGGGCACGCCGACGATGTAGACGGCCCGGCGCGGCGGTTGCCAACGTTCCCGCATCAACACGCTGGCTATCACGACCGCTGCGATCAAGGCGGCGGCGATCCAAAGCAGTAACTGGTTCGCTTTACTCAATCGAGACATAGCGTCCCTCCTGCCTGCCTAGCCGATGTTGTTCACGGTCGGCGTCGCCCTAAGCAAAGCGCGCGCTGCCCGGCCGGCAGACTATTCCTTCAAAGTGCGCACGAACGCGACGACGTCCGCCACCTGCTTGTCGTCCAGCCCGGTGACAGGCTTCATCTTGCCGTGCCCCTGCGTGATGACTTTCTTGATGTCCGCGTCTGACATCGACTGGACTTCTTTGGATCCCAGCGGATGCATGGTGACGTTGAACATTTTGGCGATAGCCGCTTTGCCTTCGCCGTTCGGTCCATGGCAGGCCTGACATTTGGACGCAAACACAGCCTTACCTTCCGGCGCCCCGGCATAGGCCAGTGACGCTGCCAGTGAAAGAAACAAGATTGCGGTGATTCTCATTTGGTGCTCTCCATTTTTGGTGCTCTCCATTCGTGAGTGTTGATCGTACATAAACGTGTCGGTATCATTTCGACGCCGGCGTGTTGGCGCCGGACCGTTGCGCTTCGATCCTGCGAATCAAGGCCCAGATCGCCAGGATGGTGATCCCAATGAAGACCACCGAAACCGCCAGGCCCATGCGACGGACGTCTTTTTCATGCAGTGCGGCCTGTCCGGCCTTCAATGTTTCGTTCGCGATCGCCATGCCGGCGTCGATCGGTTTCTGCATCTGGTCGGGTTGGAAGGCGTGCAGCGCCAGGCGAGCTTTGACCAGATTCTCGTGGCCGTCGCCGAGCCGCACCTGCGCTTCCGAGACTTCCATCCCATACTTGTCGGCGCTAGCCAGTACAGTCTCTGAGTGTTTCAGGGCCGAGTCGAGCCCGTCCAGCCAACTCGCCATCTGAGCCGCCACTTTGGCCCCGGGTGTACCGGAATCATGACACTGCGCGCAGACCGCTTTCGGTCCTTCCAGCATCGCGGTGGACGGCTGGTGAATGCCATGGTTGCTGTGGCAGACGACGCATCCGCCGCCGCCCGACGCTGCCGAGAAAATCGGCTCGTGCACGCTCTTCTGGTACAGTTGCGCGAACAACACATGGCAACTACCGCAGACCGCCGCTACCGACTCGACCTGCGGCGGCTTAGCGCCGTGGTTGCCGTGGCAGGACGCGCAGGTCGGGGCCGAGAGATCGTTGCGTACCTTGAGCGCATTCCAGTGCACGCTGGTTTGGTATTCGGCGAATTGATTCGTCGGGATGCCATACTTCGCCATCCTTTTGGCATCGGCGTGGCAATGCGCGCAGGTCGCCGGGATGCGCAGCGGATAAACCGGCGCCTGTGGATCTTTCACCGCACGGATGTCGTGCACGCTATGACAGTCGATGCAAGTCGCAACGTTGTCGTCACCCGCCGCCAGCCGCTTGCCGTGGACGCTGGTCTGATACAGCTCGAATTGATCCACGCGCTGCTGCGGGCGGAATTTTCGCATGAAGTTGGGATCGCTGTGACAGTGCGCGCACAGCTTGGGTATGGCGGTTCGTGCAGGCTTGCCGATGAAGCCCTTGGCCGGGTTCATGGCCTGGCTGGGATCGTCGCTGGTGCGATCGCCTCCGTGGCAATCCGCGCAGGTCAGCCCGTTCGCGGTGTGAACGTCGGTTTTGGCTAACAACGCGGGACGCTGCGCCGCGCCATCCAGCATGGCGTGGCAATCCAGGCAGGAATTCTTGGCGCTTTCCTGAGCCAGCAAGGCAAGCGGCGCGAATAGGAGCAGGATGATCGGCGCTCTCATTTCAAGTACCCCAAGACCGTGAACGTGGCGAGATAAGCAACCAAGACCACCCCGACGCCCGTCACCAGGCGTGTCCGCGCGGCGCCGGTGCGGTCGACGCCCCAAAACGGGAGCACGGCCCAAGAGGCGGCCACCAAACCAAAGCCGAGGATCCCCAGGATCTCGCCTTCGAAGATCCAGACGTGGCTCGGTATGAGCTTGAGTGTGTAGAACTGCGCCAGGAAATACCATTCCGGCCGGATGCCGGCGGGCGCGGAAGCGAAGAGGTCTGCCTTCTCGCCCAGTTCCCAGGGAAAGATGGCCGCTAGCCCTCCCAGAGCGGCTAATGCGCAGTACCATACCATCAACTCGCGCAGGAAGAAATTGGGGAAGAATCTCATCTGCCTGACTCCGGACGGACCGATCCACGGCGGCGTGCTCATGCCATGCTGTTGGATCAGCAGGATGTGGATCGCAACCAGCGCCATGTGCGGTCATCGGCAGAATGATGACGTGGAAGGCGAAGAACCGCGTGAGCGTCGCGCCGCCTACGTCCTCGCCCCCACGCAGGAAGCGCGCCACCGCCGGGCCGATCAGCGGAGTGCTGGCGGCGACGTCGGTCCCAACCTTGGTCGCGAAATAGGAAATCTGGTTCCACGGCAGCAGGTAGCCGCTGAATCCGAAAAACAGCATGAGACCCAGCAGCGCGATCCCGGTGAACCAGGTCAGCTCGCGCGGTGGCCGGTAAGCGTGCGTGAACACCACGCTGAACATGTGTACGAACGCCACGAAGATCAGCAGATTGGCCGACCAGCTATGGATGGACCGGATCAGCCATCCGAACTCCACCCGCGTCATGATAAACCGCACGCTCTCGAACGCTTCGTTGACCGTGGGCCGGTAATACAGCATCAACAGAACCCCGGTGATCACCTGGATGGCGAAAAGGAACAGCGTGATCCCGCCGAAGTAATACCAGCGAGTGGCCGAATGCACGGGCACGGTTTTATGCGAGATCACTTCGCGCACCGCGCTGAGGTCGAACCTCGCCGCCAGCCAGTTGGTCGCGTTCGCTCTCTTATCAGTGACAGACAATCCGATCACCTGGTTTGCGGGGCTAGGCCCGGCGCGAGATGACAACCTCGTCGCCTCGCACGCGTACCGCGAATTCTTCCAGCGGTTTGGGAGGCGGGCCCGAAACGACCCGCCCGGTTAGGTCATACATGCCGTTGTGGCAGGCGCACCAGATCAGATGAGTAGTGTCCTGATACTGCACGGTGCAATTCAGGTGCGTGCACACGGCCGAGAAGGCCTTCCACTCGGTCTCGCTCACTCGCACCAGCAAGGCCGGCTTATTTCCAAACTTGATGATCTTGCCGGAGTTGGGCTTGAGGTCATCCACCTTTCCGCCTGCGACTTCGTTGACCGGGGCTTCTGAGATATGGGGCGGATTCAAAAAGCGAACCACGGGGTAGAAGAACGACGCCAGCGAGGCTGCGACGCCACCTCCCAGCAGCCATGAGAGCAGCGAACGCCGGTTCTGATCCGGGCGCATTCCCGGCGGCACAGCCAGCCCTCCGCCCGCGCTGCCGGATTCTCCGGCGCGGTTGCAAGGGCAATCATGCGGTCTCATTCATCAGGTCCTTTTTTACTTTTGGCACTGACATCGTAAGCAAGTTGGCGTCCATCCACAGAAGCCGGGACATAGGACTGCCGCGGCCCCCGGATCGTCGACAGGCGAGCCAGGCCGAGCGCAGCGCTTTTCGCTTTATCGCAGGATCGTCACCAAAGTTGTACATCGACATGGGCCGCCGACTATCGCGAGTTCAGATAAGCGATCAGGTTGGCCATCTCAGTCTGAGTCAGTTGCGGCCACGCGATGCGCTTTTCCTGCATCCGTTTCAGCATGGCTGGACCGTGTTGCCACAGCACCGAAACCATGGCGATGGCGGAGTAAGGCTCGGCGGGCTTGGTCAAGTTCGGGGCGCCCTGAGGACACGTCGTTGTGGCACACCGCGCATTTCTTCGACTCGAACGTCTTCCGTCCGCGCGCGGAATCGCCACTGTTGCCGAAAAACTGCTTGGCCCAGACGTAACTGATGAGTTCCCGCCACTCCGTAATGTTCAAAGCGGGAGGAGGCTGGCGCATTTGCGGAGCATGGTTCCACATGGCCGCGGCGATGTCCGTGAGTGTGCTATCGGACAGGCGGTTCTCCAACGCCAGCTTCCCTACGTGGCACTCGATGCAGCCCTTCTCGCGGAACAGCGCTTCGCCGTTTTCCGGCGCCGGCAGATCGATGACGCTTTGCGTTCCACGGGTCTGCGGCAGGTTCTGAAGGTATACCAACATGTCGTCTAACTCCTGGGAGCTCAGGTGCGGCCACTGAATCCCGCGCGCCGCCATGGCATTGTGCATTTGCGACTGGTGATTCCACATCCGCGCGATCAGCATGATCGGCGAAGCCAGGGATTCCCATTTCTCTACCGGCGGCCCCGGCCCGCCTCCGCCCGAAGCCGTCAGCGAATGACAATCGATGCAGTGCTTTTCCTCGAAATAGCGCTTGCCACGCTGGGCTTCGCCCGGCTTTTCGAAATAACGCGCGGCATAGAAATAAGCGAACAAATCCGACGCCTGCTGCGTGTTGACTTTCGGAGGCGTGATGTTCTCCTTGCCCATCGCCGCCCACATCACCGGAGCGTGACTCCACATGCGCGCCGCGATGCCCGCGGGCGTATAGTCGCGGTCGAGCCGGCGGCCCAAGTCGGGTGCCTTGCCCGCTCCTTCGCCCCGCGTCGAGTGACAATTCACGCAGCCTTGCGAGCGGAAGAATTCCGCGCCCCGGCGCGCGTCGGCCTCGAGCGGGGCACCCCAGGCAAGCGCCCCGGCACCAATCGCGATTAGTAGCAGGAAGCAAAGCTTGTACATACGCGCAAGTTCCCTCACCTTAGCAGATCACAGTCCGAAGGGGCGCGATCTCGTGTTGTCAAACACTTAGCCGCATCTCCCCCGGCGACATCGATGGGTGTAGAGCCGAACAGTGGGTGAAAAGGCGCATGCGCTATCGCTTCGTGCGACTCAATCTTGGCGCCTGGACATTCAAGTACCCAATCAAGTTGACCATTTCGTCTTGCGTGAACTGCGGCCAGGCGATCTTCTTTTGTTGCATGCGTCGCAGCATGCGAGGCCCGTGCTGCCACAATACCGAAACCATCGTGATCGCCGAGTAGGGTTCGGCCGGCGTGGACAAAGCCGGCGCACCGGAGGTCGCGTCGTCGTGGCAGGCGCCGCAGCGCTTTTCCGCGTATGTTTGGCGGCCCAGGGACGGATCGCCGCGGATCCCGAAGAATTGCCGCGTCCAGACATAGCCCAGAATCTGCCGCATGTGCGCCAGCGTCAACTCCGGATGCGGCTCCTGCATTTGCGGCGCGTGGTTCCACAGCGCGGCGGCCACGTCGGTGAGCGTCCATCTCCGAGCCGGTTTTCGAGCGGCAGGTCGCCCTGAGTTGTGGCAGTTGATGCAACCGTTCTTGGCAAACAGCGCCTCGCCGCCTTCCTGGGACGGCAGCGAAAACTCGTTCTTGCGCGGGCTCGATGGGCGAACCGTCTTGACATACGCCAGCAGGTCTTGTGACTCCTGCGGACTGAATCGGGGCCACGGGATCCGGCGGTTCGCCATTTCCGCTTTCATTCGATCGGCGTGGTTCCACATGCGCTGCACCAGGACCACCGGATCGGTCAGCGATGCCCAGCGCTCCACCGGCGGGCCGGCGTTTCCACCCGAACCCGCGATGGCATGACATTCGCCGCAATGCTTGTCCGCAAAAATGCTCCGGCCGCGCTTCGCCTCTCCGGGCTTTTCGAAATAGCCGGCAGAATAGAAGAACGCGAATAAGCTGGTGGCCTGGTCGTCGTCCATCTGAGGGAGCCGAATCTTGCGCTCGGTGATTTGCGACCACATGGCCGGCGCATGGCTCCACATCCGCGCGACGATTCCCGCAGGCGTGTAGTTCCGGTCGAATCCGCTCCCGAGATCCGGCGCCTGATTCGCGCCCTGGCCTTCAATGGAATGACAGTTTACGCACAACTGCGCGCGGAAAAACTCGGCGCCGGCCTTCGCATCGTTGTCGTGCGTGATTCCAAAGAGCGGCCGCGCACCGGCGACTATGAGCAACAGCAGCAAGAAGACTCGGTCCATTTTCCCACCGGCCTTTCTGGTCCTGGCAGACCACTACGGCTTTGCCGGTCGTTCAGGAAGCAATCGCTTCGCCAGCGCAGCGGTCCACCTGCGCGTGGGCGATGGACCACCGCGTCGGCTGAACCAAAAAGTTACAGTGAGAACAAATCGGATAGTGCCAGCTGTGACACGGACCCTGTGAATTCAACTGTTTAGACTGTCAGGCTGGCCGTAAAATCCCGGACTGTGAATTGCATCCCAACACACCGCTGGGAGGCGGCCGAGACCCGCTAGGGCCGTCGTGTCGTCGAGCGGCCCAGCTTCGATCGTGCTCCCAGCTGTGTTTTGGTCCAACCAGGCAAGCGCGCTCTGGGTTAGGTGACGCACTACGCTTTGGCTCGTTCCTGCGTCCCCCGGCCCTTGGGCGCCTGGCTTGACCATAACAGTGTACAGCACCAGCCGCCTCGCCACGGACCCATAGGCCCTTACGCCTGTGGTATTATAATCATTCAGGCGCATGAATAATTATTCGACACCCCTGCGTGCCGGCATCGCCGGATTCCGCGGCTACAGCGGCGCGGAACTGGTGCGCCTGCTCTCACGGCATCCGCGCGTCGAGCCGGTGCTGCTCGAACATCGCAGCGATTCCGCCGAGCGGCCGCAGCCCGTCAACGCCAAACTCCCCGCGCGCGTTCCGTGCACGCCCGAAGCCGTCCAAGTCCGAAAAATTGGCGGTCGTTTTTCTCGCCACGCCGGCCGGCGTTTCCATCGAACTTGCGCCGGGAATGCTCGAGGCCGGCGCCAAAGTCGTCGACCTCAGCGGCGCTTTCCGCCTCGGCGACGCGGCTACGTATTCGCGCTGGTACAAAGAAGAGCACGGCGCGCCCGAACTGTTCCGCAGAAGCTGTTTACGGACTGCCCGAATTCTGTCGCGACCGCATCGCAGGCGCGCGCCTGATCGCCAACCCGGGCTGTTATCCCACCGCCGCGAATCTCGCCATCCAACCCCTGGTCGCGGCCGGCGTGATCGACCGCGCCTCCGGCATCGTGTGCGATGCGAAGTCCGGCGTCAGCGGCGCGGGCCGCAAGGCCAGTCTCAATACCAGCTTTTGCGAAGTAACCGAAAATTTCTCCGCCTATTCGGTGCTCGACCACCGGCACGTGCCCGAGATCCTGATGGTCTCGGCTCTTCAGGAAGCCGAACTCAGCTTCACGGCGCACCTGCTTCCCATCGATCGTGGAATTCTGGAAACCATTTATTTCCGCGTGCGCAATCTGTCGAGCGTCGAGGATCTCGCCGGAATTTACCAGCGCCGATACCAGAACGAGACCGTTCGTTCGACTCTACCAGCCCGGCACGCTGCCCGACGTTCGCGCCGTCGACCGCACCAATTTCTGCGACATCGGCGTCCAGTTCGATCCCGCGACCGGACGAGCAGTGGTGGTCAGCGCGATCGACAATCTCGTCAAAGGCGCCGCCGGCCAAGCCATCCAGAACATGAACCTGGCGCTCGGATTTTCGGAGACCGAGGGACTGCTGTGAAAGCGCTGATCAAAATCGGCGGGACGCTGCTCGATTCAGCGGATTCGCGCGCACGCCTCGCCTCGGAAATCGCCGCCGCTGTCGAGCGAGGTCTCCACGCTGTAGTGGTGCATGGCGGAGGCAAGCAGATGACGCGCTTCCTTACAGAGCGCGGCGTCGAAAGCCGCTTCATCAACGGCCTTCGTGTAACCACTCCTGAAGTGCTCGATGCCGTGCTGAAGGTGCTGGCGGGTTCCGTGAACCAGGAACTGGTGGCCGCCTTCGTCGCCGCGGGGTCGCGTGCCGTCGGTTTGAGCGGCATGGATGCGCTGCTCACCGAGGCGCGCGCCATCAGCGACGAACTGGGCGCTGTCGGCAAGCCGATAAAATCCAACCCGCGGCTGCTCGACCTTTTGCATGGAAAACGGATACCTGCCGGTGGTCGCGTGTCTGGCGGGCGACCGCCAAGGCCGCTTCTACAACGTCAATGCCGACCAGATGGCCGTCTCTGTTGCCAGCGCGATCGAGGCCGACAAGCTCCTCTTTCTCACCGATGTGGATGGCGTGAAAGGCGAGGACGGAGCGGTGCAGCCGAGCGCTTGCATGCGACGCTTGCCGCGAGTTGATCTCGAGCGGCGTTGCCACCGGCGGAATGCAAGCCAAGCTGGAATCCGCCATCGAAGCCATCCAGAACGGCGTGCCCGAAGTGGTGATCGCGCCTGGCAGCGTGCCCGGCGTCATCCAGCGCCTGCTCGACGGAGCGGAACTTGGGACCCGGCTTCTGGCCGAG
Organism: Terriglobia bacterium; assembly: GCA_963792065.1. Taxonomy (GTDB): domain Bacteria; phylum Acidobacteriota; class Terriglobia; order Bryobacterales; family Bryobacteraceae; genus Palsa-89. The sequence continues at coordinate 542,005 of CAWBUU010000001.1, read as the reverse complement.
GTGGGAGTACGACGGCATGACTAGCATTAGCGGCCTTCCTGCGCTGGACCCCTTGGGTTCGGATGGGTTCGTTTTGCAAAAAGCGACCATGCGGGACGTCCCAGCTTTGTTGATCTCATCAATAATTACGCCGCGAATGGAATCATGCTACCCCGGACGGAATTTGAAATGTCCGAAAACATTCGGGACTTTACCGTAGCGTATTCCGGGGAACAATTATTGGGTTGCGGCGCGCTGCACTTCTACACTCCGACCTCGGGTGAAGTCCGCTCTCTCGCCGTCGATCCCGCCTGGAATGGCCGAGGAGTAGGCCGCCAGATCGTGCTGCGGCTCGAACAGGAGGCCATCGAAAACGGCCTGCATGCGATATTCGCTTTCACCTATGTGGCGGATTTCTTTCGAAAGCTGGGCTTTCGCGAGGTCGAGCGGGGCGAGCTTCCCCTCAAGGTCTGGAAAGACTGCCTTCGCTGTCCGAAATTTCAATGCTGCGATGAAATCGCGGTTCTCAAAGCGCTTCGTCCACACCCGGTCCTGACTGCGAGTAGGGAGCCGGATTGCGACTTGATCCAGCTTCCACATTTGAAGCTGCTCTAATATTCCACGCAGGAATAGCGATCGGCAACACTCCGATCTGAGCGAAGCCGCTCAGAACTGTTTGCTACGCAACCGTTAGTCCCCCAACACGTAGGCCCATAGGAAATATATTTGAGTATAGCGTGAGATTTTTTCCTGGTATTTCGACTTGGCAGGGAGTATAATTTGGAATTATCGACAAAAGGTTGCGAAGGACGGAAGGCTGGATGCGTGCTCAAACCATCGCAGTAAAGCAGTCGACAGGTAGGATCCTGTGCTGTACTATTTTCCGGGCTGGCGGAAAAAAACTATTGGCCAAAGGCCATGTGATTAGTGACGAAGATGCAAAGATGCTCGAGACCGAAGGCATGAATGAGGTCTGGGTCACCGAGCTGGAGGAAGGCGAGATCGGCGAAGATGACGCCGTGATGCAGGTAGCGGGCGAGATCGGTTGCGGATCGCTCGAAATCCGGCTCGCCGCGGGTGGAAGGGCGAATTTATTCACCACCGAAAACTGCTGCATGCTGGTGGACGACGAGCTGTTGAAGCAGATCAACTGCGCGGCCAGCATGGTGATCGCGACATCGTTGAACTTTTCTTATGCGCGCTCGGGCCAGCGTGTGGCCACAGTTAAGAGCGCACCGTTTGCAGTGACAGGCCCGCAGTTGGACGCGGTCATTTCGATCGTCAAGGAGCGGGGGCCGATTCTGCAGGCGCGGCCGGTCCGCAGTCCCACTGTGGCAGTGCTGTACTCCGATCCCCTCAGTGGCGACCGAGCGCGGCAATTGTTCGAGAACATCATGCGCCAACGGCTGGACCGTTTGGCCACGAATTCCACATTTGTGCTGGCCGCACTGGAAGAAGAAGGCGGAGTCTCGCGCGCGCTGCAGCACCTGTTGCGCGCCAAACCGACTTGCGTCTTGATCGCCTCCACCACAGCGCCGGCCGGACCCGAGGATGTTATCGGACGCGCCATGGTGAGCGCCGGATGCTCCATCGAACGCTTTCTCGCACCCGTGGAGCCAGGCAATCTGCTGCTGCTTGGCTACAAGGACGAGATCCCCATCGTATCGGCGCCCGGCTGCTTTCGATCGGCCAAGCCCAACGTGGTGGATTTGATTTTGCCTCCCATGCTGGCGCGCTATCGCGTTTCCGGCTGGGAAATCGCCGGCCTAGGGCACGGCGGACTGCTGGCCTGAACCGCGCGCCGCACTAGCCGGTTGCATTCCCGAAAAATAAGCGAGATAATCATTGCCTTCAGGTTATGTAATCTCTAATGCGGTTCGATACCCGGACGCTGGCCGCCGTTTCCGTGGTCGTGGCGCTGGTTCCCGGAATCATAGGCGCTCTGGTTTGGCAATCCAAGCGCACCTACCCAGGCCGTTGGGTCTTGGGAAATCTTCTAACGGCCCTGACTCTATTCCTCCTGAGCTTGCGCGGGAGCGTGCCTGACTTTGTCAGCATCGTGCTGGCAAACGGGTTCGGAATCGTGGCAGCCGTCGCTTTTCTTCAGGGCATCCGGCGATTTCGCGGTTTGCCCACTGGCTGGTGGCAGGAATCGCTGGTCGGGATCTTCACTCTAGCCGCCGTTATTTATTTCCGATACGTCACTGACAACATCAACGCCCGAATTCTCGCCGTCAGCTTGGGGCTGGGTGGCGTGGGCATTGCCTGCGGAGTCATGCTGCTGAAGGAAATGCCCCGCGATCGGAGGACAGGCTTCATCATTACCGGCCTGGTTTTCGCGATTGGGGGCGCCCTCAACTTGGTGCGTGGACTATACATCTTCTCGGTTGCTCCGGTCACGAGCCTGTTTGACGATTCTCCCTTCAACGCGCTGCTTTTTCTGGGGAGTTCCTTGGGAGTGGTTAGCTGGTCGCTTGGATTCATCGTCCTGACTGCCGAGCGGCTTGGCCCGGATTCGAAGCAGTCACTTGTTGAAAGCTCTCCCGCTTCCAACGCCGCCGCCAACGGAACGCCTCTCGGCCACGAAACTGTTTCTGAAGAGGAAGTCCGCCAGCAATTGGCCCGAATTGTCGATAGCGACATGTTTCGAAGGTCTACCCAAATGGTCCGCTTCCTGACTTTGGTGGTCGATCGCGGTTTGGCTGGGCATTTCGAGGACTTGAAGGAATATGCGCTGGGCCGCGATGTCTTTCATCGCGGTGAGGACTACGACCCGCGCACCGACTCCATTGTTCGCGTCGAAGCGCAGCGTCTGCGGCGAAAGCTGCGGGAGTATTATGAGTCAAAGGGAAGTCAGGATCCAGTCTTTATCTGTCTCCCGGCCGGCAGTTATGTGCCCATATTCAAATATTTGCAGTCTGGCCTCACGGATCAACTCCGCTTTCACGGTTCTCCAGAGTGATAACGGTTAGATAGCCTATCGTAACTTCCAGATTCTCTGTAGGCGGCAGTATGCTTGATTCCCTAAATGCGCGACCAGCGTCCATGTTCGACGTTCGCACGTGGCGAGACGACTTCGTCCATGGGCTTCGGATCACGTTGCATCCTGGCGTTCGCGGAAGGTCACCAAAAACATCCACTACTGTTGCCCTATGCGTGCTCAAACCATCGCAGTAAAGCAGTCGACAGGCAGGATCCTGTGCTGTACCATTTTCCGGGCTGGCGGAAAGAAACTATTGGCCAAAGGCCATGTGATTAGTGACGAAGATGCAAGGATGCTCGAGACCGAAGGCATGAACGAGGTCTGGGTCACCGAGCTGGAGGAAGGCGAGATCGGCGAAGATGACGCCGTGATGCAGGTAGCGAGCGGGATCGGTTGCGGTTCGCTCGAGATCCGGCTCGCCGCGGGGGGAAGAGCCAACCTCTTCACCACTGAAAACTGCTGCATGTTGGTGGACGACGAACTGTTGAAGCAGCTCAACTGCGCGGCCAGCATGGTGATCGCGACATCGTTGAACTTTTCCTATGCGCGCTCGGGACAGCGGGTGGCGACAGTCAAGAGTGCTCCGTTTGCGGTGACCAGTCCTCAATTGGATGCGATCATTTCGATCGTCAAGGAGCGGGGGCCGATTCTGCAGGCGCGGCCAGTCCGCAATCCCACTGTGGCTGTGCTGTACTCCGATCCCCTCAGCGGCGACCGCGCGCGGCAATTGTTCGAGAACATCATGCGGCAGAGGCTGGACCGGCTAGGGACGAGCGCCAATGTTCGTTCTGGCATGCACTGGAAGAGGAAGGCGGAGTGTCGCAGATCTCTGCAGCACTTGCTCCGTGCCAAGCCGACTTGCGTCTTGATCGCCTCCACCACCGCGCCGGCGGGACCCGATGATGTTATCGGCCGGGCGATGGTGAGCGCCGGATGCTCCCTCGAACGTTTTCTCGCGCCTGTGGAGCCAGGCAATCTGCTGCTGCTTGGCTATCGGGACGAGATCCCGGTGGTTTCGGCGCCAGGTTGCTTCCGCTCAGCCAAGCCCAACGTGGTGGATCTGATCTTGCCTCCCATGCTGGCGCGTTATCACGTGTCCGGCTGGGAGATCGCCACCTTAGGGCACGGCGGACTGCTGGGTTGAAGCCGCGCTTCTACGCGAACAGCCGGTCGAAAATCTCGCGCGTGCGGTTCTGAATTTTCGACAGCTCCAGTTTCAGCGGCTGCCGGTTGAGATGCTCCGGCGTCCAGCGATGCACCAGCTCGGTCAGCACGGCAAGCTGCGACTCCGAGTTCGGCAGGCTGCCTTCGGTGTGTCCGGAGTAGACGCGCAGGCCGTGATCCATGGCGCGATAGAAGGTAGCGGCATCGCGCAGGAACTCGGCGTCGGCGCGATCCAGATGGCCCATGGCTTCGATGATGTCGATGCGCGCCGGCGTGTTCAGAACTTTGAAGAAGATTCCGGCGCTCTTGAGCCGCAGGTATAGCAGCGAAAAATCGATGTCGTAAAATCCGCCGAGGCCGGCCTTGAGCGGATGCCCGGCGCCCTGTTCCTTCTCCAGGCGCATGCGCATCTGGCGCAGGTCTTTCTTGGATCGGCCGCTTTGCCCGTAGCGCCGCCAGTCCACCTTCTGCAGTTCGTTGAGGAAATTCGTCGCGCGCTCCAGGTCGCCCGGCCACGCGCGCGCGATTTCATGTAGGCGATGCCTTCCCAGGCCTCGGCGTTCTTGGCGAAGTAGTCTTTCTGCGAGGCCTCCGATTGCACCAGCGCGCCGGCGCTGCCGTTGGGGCGCAGCCGCGTGTCCACCGCGAACATCAGGCCGGTGCCGGTGTAGGCGGTGATGAGGTCGATCATGCGCTCGGCCACGTGCGTCCAGAACATGTGCTCGTGGTGGTCCTCGTCGGGAAGAACGAACACCAGGTCGGCGTCGGAAGCGAGATCGAACTCGCGCATTCCCAGGCGCCCGAGCGCGACCACCAGCAGTTGCTGGCGCGGTTCGTATCCGGGCGTGGCCGGCGGATGCACGGCCAGCACCTGTTCGAGCGCCATGCGATAGCAGGCGGCGAGCGCGGCGTCGGCCAGATCGGAAGTGATCTCCAGTGTATCGAACACCGGCACGCGCAGGCAGATGCTGGCGGCCTGGATGCGAAACATCTCGCGCCGGAAGAAACGCCGCAGCGCGGAGATGTCGTCGAAGTGCGAAGCCGATTCAGCGTAGGAGTTTGCCTTGCCGGCCGGCAGACGGCCCAGCTCCTCCATGAACTCCGGCACGCGAATCAGCTCTTCGGCGAAATAGGGGCTGTGCTCGAAAATGTCCAGCGTGAAGCGCGACACGGGACCGTCCGAGTTGAGCAGCGCCATCCAGAGCTCCGTGCTTGACCACCTTTTCCAGAAAATGCTCGAAGGCGCCGGCGCCGCGCCGCAATTCGGCCTTGGAAACCATCTTGGCCAGTTCCGGCGCGCGTTGATCCAGGAAGCGGAGCAGGTTGCTGGAAGGCGGTTCCAGGACCAGCGGCGCTTCCACTTCGGCCGGCGCGGGCGGCGGCAAATTGTAATAGGTCGGCCGCTGGCTGTGGATGACGCGCTCGTAGATTTCCTGGACGGCTTCCAGATGCGCGTTCAGTTCGTGCAGCAGTTTTTCGCCCGACGGCGCGCTGCCGAGCTGCGTGACCGGCATCTTGCGCGCCAGCAGATCCAGATCGCGCGGCGTCGAAGGCAGCGTGTGGGTCTGGCGATCCTCGACGAATTGCAGCCGGTGTTCGAGATTGCGCAGAAAGCGATAGGCCGAAACCAGGCGCGCATATTCGGCCGCGGAGAGCAGGTCCTTGTCGCTCAGTCGCGCCAGCGCCAGCATGGTTCCGCCGTGCCGCACCCAGGGGACTTGTCCGCCGCGCAGCCGCTGCAGGCACTGCACCAGAAACTCGATGTCGCGAATGCCTCCCGGCGCCAGCTTCACGTCGAAGGCCGATTTGCCGAGGCGGCGACGGCTGAGCTTTTCGCTGATGCGTTCGCGCGTGACCGAGACGGCTTCCACGGCCGAGAAGTCCAGAGTGGTCGAATAGATCATCGGCTCCACCGAAGTCAGCAGCTCGCGGCCGGCCGCCGGATCGCCCGCCGCGACGCGCGCCTTGATGAGCATCTGCAATTCCCAGTCGCGCGCGCGGGCTTGGTAGTAGCTCTTGGCGCCGTCCAGCGAGATGCACACTTCGCCCAGGCTGCCGTCCGGCCGCAGGCCGCAGGTCGACGCGATAGCACAAGCCTTCGGACGTGTAGGTGGAGAGCAGCTCGGTGAGCTGGTTGGCGACCTTCTTGTAAAACTCCTTGTTCGAAATGCGATTCTCGCCGTCGGTCTCGCCGTTGGCGGTGTAGACGAACATCAGGTCGATGTCGGAGCTGTAGTTGAGCTCGCGGCCGCCCAGCTTTCCGAGCGCGATCACCGACATGCCGCATTCGTGCGTACTGCGCCGTCCGCATCCGTGTAGCGCGGGACGCCGTGCCGCGCGATGAACTGCGAGCGGATGCGCCGGTAGCTGGAATCCAGAATTGCGTCGGCCAGGTTGGAGAGCTCCTCAGTGGTCTCGGAAAGCGAGCACATGCCGAGCACGTCGCGAATCAGAATGCGCAGGATCTGCTGGCGGCGGAACAGCGCCAGCGACAACGCTTCGGCGGTTCCGCGCGGCTGGCGCTTCAAAAACGAACCCAGGCGCTTCTTGTACTCGGTGGACGACAGCGCGCGCTGCATTTCGGAGAGCTGCTCGATCCACTGCGGATTCTGCAGAACCTCTTCGGACAGGAAGCGGCTATAGGAAAACACCGCGATCAAGTACTGGAGAGGCTGGCGCGAGCAGGCCAGGCGCTCAAACGCGTCCGAGTTGTGTTGCTTGAGGCTGAGCAGATAGTGGATGGCGGCGTCGGGGTCGGCGGCCGAGACCAGCAGCGTCTCGATTTGAGTTTGAACTCCGGCGGGAAGGCCGCCCGTCACCGCGGCCAGCTCGCTTTGCGCGCGACGAGGCTGGCGGAAAGCGATGGTATCGAGAAGAGTTGCCATCTCGGGCTAGACGACTTGGTCCACTAGCGTAATTATATCGTGAGGCCGGATTATTCCCGGCGCGAGAACGCGGGCATAGAATCCGCCCAATCCCCAGCACGGTGTGGTGGCGTCGCCGGCCTTGGCGCGCGCGTCGTACACGGCCTTCTGGATGCTCTCGCCGTAAACGTTCAAGTTGCTGCACGGCGCGCGCAACTTGGTGAGTTCGAGAAAAACTTCACCGGCGCGATAGCGCTGGCCGGCGCGCATCTGGCGGCGATCGATACCCGCGGTGGTCAGGTTTTCCCCGAGCGCTCCTGGAAAGACGGGAAAACCCTGCGCCGCGAGTTCCGCGATGCCTTCCGAAGTGACCACCAGCAGAGCCTGGTTGGGGCCGCCGTGAACGGCCGGGTTCGCCCAGGCGTCGCCGCGGATTCCTTCGGCGGTGACGAAAGCCTCTTCGATAGGGCGTTTAGGAATTCCGCCGGGCGAGACGTTGACTTGCAGGATCGTACCAGTCATCAGTTCTGACTCCCAGTTTCCCGCGTCCTATGCATCGCCGCCAGCTCCGCCATTCCCGGATCTGGCAACTTTACGTTGACATCGAGACTCCTAGTTGATATGTCTAGACATATGAGAACCACTGTCCGGCTGGATGACGCTCTGCTTGAGCAGGCTAAGCGTGAAGCGTCGCGGCGCCGTGAGCCGTTGACTGCGTTAATCGAGCAGGGCCTCCGTCTGATACTGGCGCAATCCCGTCATGGGCGCAAGCAAGCGCGGCGCGCCGTGCTGCCCACCTGCCGCGCCGGAGGAGGCGTGCTGCCTGGAATCGACTTGAATGACAGTGCGTCTCTACTGGACGTCATGGAAAGCCGCCGGTGATTCTTCCGGACGTCAACGTTCTGCTGTACGCCTTCCGAACCGACTCGATCGACCACGCCCGCTACCGGCGTTGGCTCGATGGCGTAGTCAACGGACCCATGGCTTATGGAATGTCGACCCAGGTCCTCTCGGCGTTGATTCGAGTCGCCACGCACACGCGCATTTTCGTCCATCCCAGCAAACTCCAGGATGCCAGCGCATTCGCCGAAGTTCTGATCAGTCAACCGCACTGCCAGATCGTTCAGCCCGGCCCGCGTCACTGGAAGATTTTCCTGGATTTGTGCAGCCGTGCGAAAGCGACAGGCAATCTGGTTCAGGACGCCTGGCTGGCGGCGCTGGCGATCGAATCGGGATGCGAATGGATCACGACCGATCGCGATTTTGCGCGCTTCGAGGGACTACGCTGGGGCCCGCCGTTTTGATCAGCGCGCGCGCCGCCACATGGCGAACGGCATGCCCTGCGGGTCGTGCAGCACCGACATCTCGTCGCCCTCGGGCAGCGTGGTCGGCGGAATGAGAACTTTGGCGCCCAGGCGTTCGGCATTCGCGACTGCGGACTTGAGGTCGGGCACCGCGACGAAAAACTGAACCAGGTTCGGCGATTGTGGCGGGGCCGGCCAGATGCCGCCCTGGATGCCGTCCTTCGAACCGGTATCAATCTGCCGGTAGCCGAGCGGGTTTTTGGCGTCTATTTTCCAATCGAACAGAGCGCCGTAGAAGCGCGCGGTCTCGTCGGGGCGTTTCGACAGAATCTGGAATTGCATCACTGGGTTTGACATGTTGGAATCCTTCCTGTTGCGCCAGTTCGCGAACCCGCGCCAGCGCAATTTCACGAAATTCGGCGGCGGATAAACGCGAGAGTCCGGTCAGGTCGCGCCATTTCCCGCCGGGTGGGAGCTCGATGAGCCGCAAACGCAGCAGACGGCTGAGCGCCAGGTTGATCTGGTCGACCGAGAGACCGGCTTGCTGCGCGATCCAGCGGCAGTCGGGCTGAAAATCAGGGGAGCGGCGCAGCTTCAGGATAGCCAAGTGAGCAGGCTCCGTCATGACGGCCGCGGCTTCGGCGATCCAATGGCGCAGCCGTTCCTGCTCGAGCGCAGTCTTGGCATCGGGCAATTGATCGGCAGCCTCATAGGCGGCGATTTCCTCGGCATCCAGGCCGAGCCGTCGCGCCCAATCGGAAATTTGACCGGCGGGGACGCGGCGAGATCCACGCAGGATCTGGGACAGCGTCGCGTGGTCGGTAGCCAGCAGCCGAGCGAAGGCGCGGAGCGAATAGCGGCTGTTCCGAGCGCGCCGCGCCGCGTACTCATCTCGCAATCGATCTTGAAATCGAACGCCGGGCATCTGCATCCATGGTAAAGAGCCGCGTGTTGTACGGCAATACTCCGGCGGAAAACCGGGGCAACGGCCTGCCCCACATCGCTCGCCGCTGCGATCAATGGCTGCTTTGCGATACACTGAAAACCGCTGCAATTCCCGATCAGGAGGCGAGCATGGTGGACCGCAGAGATTTTCTGAAGACCGCCGGCGTGGCGGCAGTGACGCTGGGAGCAGTTGGTTCGGCGATGGCCGGACGCGGCGCAAAATCGAGCGGGCGCGTCATCGGCGCGAACGACCGCATTAATATCGGCGTCATCGGCGTAGGCGGCCGCGGCTCGGACGACGCCGGAAATTTCCAGCGCTACGGCGACGCACACAACGCCTGCCAGATCGTGGCGGTGTGCGACGTCTGGGAGAAACGCAAGCGACTGGCGGCGGAGAAGTTCAAATGCCAGGGCTACCTGGATTACCGCGAAGTGCTGGCGCGGCCCGACGTGGACGTGGTGATCGTCGCCACGCCCGACCACTGGCACGCCAAGATCGCGCTCGACGCCATGGATCGCGGCAAGGACGTGTACCTGGAGAAGCCGATGTGCCACACCAACGACGAGATCAAGCAGCTCGTCAACACGGTGCGGGAGATCGAAGCGCGTGCTGCAGGTCGGCTCGCAGACCACCTCGGGCGACCAATGGTGGAAGGCGCGCAAGGCCATTGCCGACGGCATGATCGGGCAGATGATCATGAGCCAGGGATCGTACCATCGCAATTCCATCGAGGGCGAGTGGAATTGGAAGATCGATCCGGACGCGTCGCCGGACGGCAAAGGCGACAACTACATTGACTGGAAGACGTGGCTCGGTCCGGCGCCTAAGCGGCCCTGGGACGCCGACCGCTACTTCCGCTTCCGCAAATATTGGGACTATTCGGGCGGCACCGCGACCGACCTGTTTTATCACGTGGTCGCGCCGCTCAACATCTGCTGGGGCGAGGCGCAGTATCCCACGCGCGTCACCGGCACCGGCGGCAACTACGTCTTCAAGGATGAGCGCGAAGTTCCCGACACGTTCATGCTGGCGGCTGACTATGCGGCCGGGCACTCGCTGGTGCTCAGCTCGTCGATGGCGAATTCGCACCACATTCCCGGCTTGATTCGCGGACACGAAGGCACGCTGGTCATGGTGGAAAACGGAAAGTTCGAAAGCCGCGCCGATTACATCACAGTCATTCCCGAGGTGAGGCGCGATTCCAAAACGCATGAGCTTGCGACGCTCAAGCCCGAATACAAGTTCGGCACTGAGCCGATCAAGATCCCGGTCGACCAGACCGACATGATGACGGCGCACATCGAAAACTTCCTGAGCTGCGTGCGCAGCCGCGAGAAACCGCACCTGGATGTCGAGACCGGTGCGCGCGCGCAGGCCGTGATCAATCTCGCGGTCGAAAGTTTCCGCGAAAGCCGCGTGCTGTTCTGGGACGAGAAGAACTGCAAGTCTTCCAACAAGCCGGTCAAGGCTTGACCAGGGCGACTGTGCGCGCCACCAATAATTCCTAGATGCGGCTGGCGCTATTCGGCGGGACGTTCGATCCGATCCACAGCGCTCACTTGACCGTGGCGCGCGAGGCTGCCGATCAGTTTCGTCTCGACCAGGTGTGGTTCGTTCCGGCCGCACATCCGCCGCACAAGGCCGGATCAGACCGCGGCGAGCTACGAAGATCGCTACCGCATGGTGGAGCTGGCTTGCCGCGCGGATCAGCGCTTTCGACCGTCGCGGCTGGAGGCGGGCGGGCAGAGGAGCTATTCGATCGACACGCTGGAGCGCGTCCGCGCCATGGGCGAAGAACCGTACTTCATTATCGGAGCGGATGCTTTTGCGGACATCGCGAGCTGGCATCGTTGGCGCGATTTGATCCGCAGCACGGAGTTTATCGTGGTCACGCGGCCGGGCCATGATTATCGGTCTCCGGAGGGCGCGCGCGTGCACCGGTTGGATACGGTGGCGCTTCCGGTGTCGTCGTCCGAGATCCGGCGGGGGCTGGCAGCCGGTGAAACGCCGGGCGAACTGCCGCACGAGGTGGCCGCCTATATTCACGACAAAGGCTTGTATCGATCGGTGCGCGTGGCGCGCCGGTAAGGACGAGGTTTGCGATGGAGAACAAGTTTTACGAAGAATTCAAGGTGCGCGGCCGCGACCTGGTGGAGAAAGTCAAAAGCCTGCTGCACGAAGGCAATGTCCGGCGCATCATTCTCAAGGATGAAAACGGCCACACGTTCATGGAAATTCCTTTGACCATCGCGGCACTGGGCGCAGTCGCCGCACCGCTGCTGGCGGCCGTAGGGGCGATCGCGGCGCTGGTGGCGAATTTCACGATCGTGGTGGAGCGCGCCGCGGAACCCTCGCCGCCTCCGCCGCCGGGCGATCCAGCCAGCGGCATCCAACGTGCAAGAGCTCGCGGTTAGCATGCCGCTGGTCGAAACCAAGTATTTCGGATCGATGGCTTGTGGCGAGGAATCGGTTTTCGATTTTCCCGCCGGACTACCCTGTTTCGAGGATCATACGCAGTTTGTTTTCATCGAGACGCCCGAAAGCGCGCCGCTGGTTTTCCTGCAAAGCCTGAACCTTGCGGAGCTGTGTTTTCTGGCGCTTCCGATCCTGGTGGTGGATCGCGACTATCAGCTCGGCGTGGCGCCGGAGGATCTGGCGGCGCTGGAACTCGATCCGGACCGGCAGCCCGGCCTTGGCGAGCGAAGTGCTGGTTCTGGCGCTGGTCTCGCTGCATGACGGATTTTCGGCCACTGCCAATTTAATGGCGCCGATCGTGGTGAATCTCAAGACGCGGCGCGCGATGCAGGCCATCCGGCGGGATTCGCTGTACTCGCACCAGCACCCCATCGCACCGGAGAGTACTGAGAAGGAATACGAGGGCGTATGCTAGTGCTGCGGCGGCGGGCAGGTGAGTCGTTGCTGATCGGCGACGACATCGAGATCGAACTGCTGGCAGTAAACCGCAAGGGCGCCAAGATCGGCGTGCGCGCGCCGCGCGAAACCATCGTGCTGCGCAAGGAGCTCAAGATCACGCAGGAGCAGAATGTACAGGCCGCGCGCGGGCCTGCGCCGGCGGATCTTGCGCGCGCCATCAAAAAATTTCGTCCGTAACTCAAGATTTCATCCCTCCCTTCGATAAGCACAGTGAGAACTGAGAGAGGCACTGGACCGACGCATCGGGAAGCCTAGGGAGCTGGCCGAAAATGCTCGGCGCCGCAATCTGGTCCGCGATGCTGTGGGTCTAGCCTCTCGAGGACGCCAAAGGCGCTCCGGGCGCGCGAAGGTTACGCGTTCCGAGTTCCCAAATCTAAGGAGAGAACACTGTGTCTTTTAGTATCAATACCAACGTCGCATCGTTGCAGGCCCAGAATTACCTGCGCACCAACAGCGATTTCCAAAGCAAGACGATTAACCGCGTGACCTCGGGTCTGCGCATTGTCCAGAGCGGCGACGACGCGGCCGGCTTGGCTGTTGCCAACGGCTATCGTTCCGACCAGGCCGTGTTGAGCCAAGGTATTCGCAACGCCAACGACGGTTTGTCCACACTGCAGACCATCGATGGCGGCATGAGCAACATCTCCATGTTGCTGGACCGCGCCAGAACGCTGGCGACGCAATCGGCGTCCGACACCTTCACCGGCGACCGCAGCGTGCTGAACGGCGAATTCCAGAACGTGTTGACGGAAATCAACCGGCAGGCGCAAGCAGTCGGCATGATCTCGGGCGGCGACTTCGCCAAAACCATGTCGGTGTTCATCGGCGGCGGCAGAACCGACGCGGCCGGCACGAATTCCATCGTCAACGGTTCGGTCACGCTCGACCTCAGCTCCAGCTTGTTGGATACCACCAGCTTGGGCTTGCAGGCCAACGGCGTCACCGGGGCGACATGAACCCGAGTTCCACGGCCCTGTCCGATGCCATCGCGGCGGCGAGCAACGAGAAGTTCGACATCTATGTCGGCGGAGCCTCCGCGGCAGATCACGGTCGACTTCAGCACCGGTTTCGCGAACGTTACAGTCCGGTAGCGACCTGGTGAACCTGCTCAATAACGCAATCCAGAGCGCTTCCAACAGCAACACGCAGTTGGCCGCAGCCAACATCCGCGCCAGCATCGACACCACGGCATCTGGCGTTCACTTCTTCCCAAGCGTTCGCCATCCAGGCCAACACCGGCGCCGGTTCGGCTGCCGATCTGCTCGGCGACACCAACCTGCATGAAGTTGCCGCTTCGTCTATCGCTCGCGTCGGCGCGGCCGCGATCAGTCTTGGCACGCAAACGGCGACCTTTAACTGGACCGACTCTCCGGCGCGGCGCAGGTCCAAATCGATCAGCCCTGACCATTGTCAATGCAGATAGCGCGCAGGCACTTGGTCGACGCAATCAACGCGCGAACCTCGCTCCAGGGCGCCGGCATCTTCGCCGTTCTCAACGCGCGGCAACGTCTGACTTCATGAAGGCCGATGGCGGTTCCTTCTCGCTGAACCTCGCCTATGACGATTCCGCCGTCAGCGCGGGCGGTCTGACGCCGGGAGCAAACTCCAGCTACTTCAGCGACAATACGTTGGCCAGCGCCAGCGCCGTCGACATCTCCACTTCCGGCAACGCCACCAGCGCTGTTACCGCGCTGTCCAACGCGGTCGGGACCCTCGGCCAAATTCAGGGCACCGTGGGCCGCGCCGAAAACCAGCTCACCTACGCGGTCAACCTGGCGCAATCCCAGTTGACCAACCTGGGAACTGCCGAATCGCGCATTCGTGACGCTGACCTGGCATCGGAAGCTGCCAACCTGACCAAGGCGCAGATCCTGATGCAAGCCGGCGTTGCCGCTCTGGCGCAAGCCAATGCGGCTCCGCAAGCGGTGCTGTCGCTGCTCAAGGGTTAGTTCAGTCGCAGAGCGAAGATAGCCCTCCTTTACTCCGGGCGAAGACGAGCTTCGGCTCGCCTTCGCCCTCTTTTGTTACGGCCCCTTTCCCTGCCTGAGAGAAATTCGCGCGCCACCGCACGTTTCTACGTGGCACGATCCCGCAACAGCGCGGCAGCAGGAGTTCCGCCGCGGCCATGCACTGCCAGCAGTCCGGCGATTACGCGCGCGCGCGCCGGCATCTCGAAAAGGCGATCGCGCTCGGATCGCGCGCTCACGGCGCACGGCCGAGGCGCTGCTGTCTAACATGGATTGGCGCGAAGGGCAACTACGCCGCCGGGCTGGCTGCGGCCGACCGCGCCATCCAGGCCGACCCCGGCTATTGCTATGCGCATCTGGCACGCGCCGATTGCTGCTCGGCGCTTTGCCGATCCGAAGAAGCCTGCTCAGAGCCGGCGCCGGGCGCTCGAGCTCCACCCGCATCCGGAACCGCACAGCAATCTGCTATTCGAAATGAATTTTCTCGCGGCGACGACGCCGGAGAAACTCTACGCCGAAGCCTGCCGCTGGAATTCGCTTTACGCGGAGCCGCTGGCGGTCGGCGATTCCGCCGCACACGCAACGCAGCCGATCCGGAACGCCGGCTGAAGATCGGTTATGTGTCGCCCGACCTTTGCAACCACGCTGTGATGCGGTTCTTTCCGCCGGTAGTGGAACATCACGATCGGTCGCACTTCGACGTGTTCGTCTATGCGGTCGGCGCGAAATCGGATGACGTGACGGACGACTTTCGCCGAAGCGTCGAACACTATGTCTCGATGCCCGGCGCTGGTCCCGAGTTTGCCGAGCGAGTGCGCGCGGATGGCATCGACATCCTGGTCGATCTGGCCGGCCACACCATGGGCCGCGCGTTACCTGGGCTTTGCGCTGAAGCCGGCGCCGATCCAGGTCTCCTGGCTGGGCCTGGTCAGCACCACCGGGCCTCCAGACGATGGACTACTTTCTCGGCGACGCAAACTTGCCCGGCCCGGGCGTCGAGCACTTGTTCACTGAGAAGGTATGGCGCCTGCCGCGTCCTGCATTCTGCTACCGGCCGCTGGCCGAAGTTCCGTTGGCGCCGGCGCCGTGCGCTCGAGCGCGGCTACATTACGTTCGGATCGTTCAATAACCCGCGCAAGATCAGCCGAGAGGCAGCCAAACTCTGGTCGGCCATCCTGCACCTGGTTCCGCAAAGCCGCCTGCTGCTCAAGTATCGCGGGCTGGAGTTGGACGCGGTGCAGCAGCGCTTGCGAACCTGGTTCGTCGAAGACGGGATCGCGGCGGAGCGCATTCGGTTTGACGGCGCGAGCATTCCGCTCGATTACTTGCGCGCGTTCGGCGAGATCGACATCGGGCTCGATCCGTTTCCCTACGGCGGCGGCACGACCACTATGGACGCGCTGTGGATGGGGGTCCCGGTTGTGACGCTGGCCGGGCGGTTGCCGGTTCAGATGTCGGGCGCGCATGAGACTCGCGCCGGTGGGTTTTGGCGGATCTGATCGCGCACACGCCGGAGCAGTACATCCGGGCGGCGCTGTTTCTGGCCGAAGCGGTACCGAAGACGCCGGGATTGCGGGGCAACGTGCGCGAGGCGCTGCGACGATCGCCGCTGATGGACGAAGCCGGACTGGTGTGTGCGTTGAGGACGCGTTCCGCGAGATGTGGCGCGGCTGGTGCCAGTCGCGAAGCTGACGCCATGCGGGAAGGTGACGGAGGATCCTGGGCGGCGTCTTCGGACTGGAGTCGCCGTCCTGCTGGCACGCGGCCACGCCGCCGCCGTTTGCCGGGCCGAACGCTCAATATTTCCTGAGCGCTCGGTGTGCGCTGCTTGCGCTGGCGCAGGCTCTCGTCCGCGGGTCGCGTGGCTGCCATCCTATCTGTGCGGCGCGATGCTGGCGCCGTTCGAGCAATGCCGCGTCCAGATTCGATTCTATGATGCCGCCGCCGATTCTACGCTGGATCGAACGAAATCCGGCCCGGCGATCTGGTGTGCGTGATCCACTACTTCGGCTTTCCGAACCGGCGTTTCCCGGCCGCGGAGGTGAAGGCCCGCGGCGCGTTCATCGATCGAGGACGCCAGCCAGGCTCTCTTCCTGCCTCAACAATTTCCCGAGAGCTGCGTGCATTCTGTACAGCCCGCGCAAATTTCTGGGCGTTCCGGACTCCGGCGTTCTGGTTTCGGATGCGCGACCGGAACCGAGCGCCGCGCAGTTGATCGAGCCGCCGCGAGGAGTGGTGGAGTTCGCGCGCTCGCGCTGTCCGCTAAGGAGGAGAAGCTTCGACCTCACCGGTCAACCGGACAACTGGTTCGACCTTTTCCAGCGCGTGGAATCTGAATTTCCCGTCGGACCATATCGCGCGAGCGATCTTTCGAAAACGCTCCTCGGACGCGCATCGACTACGAAAACGATCGCAGCGCAGCGCCGCGCCAACTATTGGAAATTGTCGAACCTCCTGGGCGACTTCGCCCTGTTTCCGGAACTGCCAGCCGGACGTGGTTCCTTTGGGCTTTCCGGTGCGCGTGCCCCGGACGCGCGCGACCGCATTCTGCGGCGGTTGCATGCGCAGCGGATCTACGCGCCGGTCCACTGGCGGATCGATGACGTGGTGCCGCCGCGCAGTTCCACGCCAGCCACGAGCTGGCGCACAGCCTGATCACCCTGCTGTGCGATCAGCGCTGCTCGCTCGAAGACATGGAGTGGCAGGCGCGCCGAATTCAGAGTCGCGCGCTCAGCGCGCGCAACAGCGCGTGCGTAGTTTCCGGGAACACTATCAGCCGGCTCAGATCCGCGCCCAGGAATTCGCGAACCGCCCGATGCACGCCGCGGAACGTCTTGAAGTGCGGCGGGTCGTGCTCGGGAACCCAGTAGTCGTGAAACAGCAGGTATCCGCCTTCGGCGATGCGCGGATAAAAATATTCGCAGAGCTGCAGCGTCGGCTCGTAGAGATCGCAGTCGGCGTAGACCATCGCGTAGCGGTCTTCCGGGAAGCTGCGGCAGCGTTTCGGCGAAATAGCCTTTGTGGATTTGCACGTTGTTGAAATTGTGAACGTGTCGCGGAGCGAAGCCAAGTTGACGTCCCGGAATTCGCCGCGGCGCGAGGCCGGATCGAGCTGCGAAAACTCGCGGAAGCCCTCGAAGCTGTCGAGCAGCCGGTAGGGCCTGTGCAGCGCGGCGTCGGAGCAGAGCAGCGCGGTGAGCGCGTTGCCGCCGTTGTAGACGCCGCACTCGGCGATGGCGCCGTCGCAGCGCGAGCGCCTCCAGCAGCTCGACGAACAGCCAGGTTCCGGCGATATACGACATGCTCTGGACCGCCGAGTACAGCGACATGATTCGAACCCGCGAAAAACGCTCGTGGCTCGGATTCGAGGCCCAGCCCGCGCAGCCGCGCGCTCATGGTTTCGTAGTGCAGCAGCGAGCAATCGATGAAGTTCTCTCCCCACACGAATCCCATGGAGTTGAGCGACGCCGCGATTCCGAGGATGGCCTGGATGGTGTTGGCGAAGATGATCACCAGCAGGCCGTCCCTGCGCTCGCCCTTCAGCCGCCCGGATGAGCAGATGGGAATACCGTCCACCGTGCTGCCGGCCAGCCCGGGCGTGTCGTCGACGATGTACTCGAGCGGAAGCGGCGTGACGGCCTGCATCTGGCGCAGCGCGACTCCGGCGCCGTACGCCACCAGTCTCCTGTCCGGGAAGCCGAGATTCGCGAGAATGTCTTGGATCATAGCGCTCCGTATCGATAGGCGGGAAAAAATTCCGCGCTCCGGATTCCAGTCCTCGCCGCGCGCCGCACTCGTATCGTTTTCGCGCCGCGACCAGATCGCGGTACAAGTCCGGCGCAGAACACCTGTCCGCCGAGAAAATAAGGCGTCTCGGCCGCTGCGAGGCGAAGGACCGTTTGTAGTGAAAGATTCCATCCTCGCCCTGGTAGCCGCCGCCCAGAACGAAGTAGCGCTTGCCGCGCCGCCTGGCCCAGCTGGATGATTTCGAACTTCAGCAGATCGTTGGGCCGGTGCGCGAAAGCTTCCTCGAGAGTTCCGCCCAGGAACGAATAGGCGGATTGCTCGGAGATCAGCACCAGCTCGGTGGAAACCACCACGCCGTCGAGCACGGCATGAAAATAGGCGAACTGCCCGGGGAGGCGCTCGCGCATGGCTTCGAAATAAGACGCGCTCGAAGTAGTAGGAGGCGGCGCGCGCGCGCCGGTCCAGCGTGTGGCTCGTAGATCCGCGAGGAAATCGTCGAAGCCGGACGCCGTTTCGTCGATTTCAATCGAGACGCCGCTCGCGGATGGCCTTGCGAACGTTCTTCCGCACCTTGTGTTCGAACTCCATCCATAGACACCGGCTCTTCCGGCTCGAGCGATCGGACGATGTGGCCGGCGGCCTTCCACTCTTCGGCCCGGGATAGGGAAGCAGCGCGTCCGGGAACAGACTGGAAGCGGACGAACTCGGAGACGATACCGTGGTCCTGGCGGCCCAGGCGCGGAATTCGGGCCAGAATTGGCCGGCGACAGCGTCGCGATCGCCTCGGCCCCACGCGAACGGGCCGGAGTAGCCGTAAGCCGATGCAGCATCGAACATCGTCCCGGCGGCTCCGTCCAGAACGGTTCAGCAGCCAGGTCGCGGACCAGAAACGGATACAGCACGCGAGATGCCGCCCGATTTCCAGGCGGCGCAAACGGCGCGCGTCGTGCCTTGCGGCGTAGAGCTTCAAGTACTCCGGATGCGCGAAGACTTCGCGGCGCGGCCAGGCGTGCCAGAGTTCCAGCCATTCCCGCGACGTCCGAGGCGCTGGCGGAATCGAAGATGCGGAAGCAAGCCATGCGGTCACGCCCGCAGCATCGCAAAGACGATGCGATTGGGCGTGCCGCTGATCTCCGGCGCCCAATCGGAGGTGCGGTATGGCAAGAAGGTCTGATCTTCGAGATACGTCAGACCCTTGAAGTACAGCCGCCGAGCATCCGGGCAGCGTCCGAGCGGCGTCGCCGATCTGGCTCGGGCGAGACCGGCACCCAATGGTCCAGCCGCTCGCTGACGCCGGCCGCGAACGGGCACAGGCTGTTGGGCATGCAACCCACCAGGCGGCCGCCCGGCGCGACCCGCTCCCAGAGTGCGCCGAGCGCCGGATCGAAAATCCATGTGCTGCAGGACCTCGACGGCCGCCACGCGATCGAACACGCCCAAGCGGCGTCAGTTGCGCGGGATCGGTGAGGTCGGCCACTTCCCAACGCATGTCGGGACGAAGACTGCGCAGCGTCTGGACGGTCTCCGGCACGAAATCGACGCCCACCGGCGACGCACCCAGCAGGTAAGCCAGACGGCTGAGCAGGCCCCAGCCGCAACCGGCGTCCAGCAAGCGATTTGCCGGCCAGCGAGCCGAGCGCTTCGAGGATGATCCCGTAGGTCTGGACCTGAGCAATCGGTCGTTGGGATAGTCCATGCTTCGGGCCATGCCGACCTCGCTCTTGCGGGTGTGCTGGCGGCGGAAGTGTTCCTGCCAGTAGTCGCGTTGGGAAGGGAGAGCTGTGTCCATGCGAGTCCTGAGACGCCGCCGAACGGTAGTGGCAGTTTCCAGGCGGGATTTCTCAGCTTTGCGGCATGTTCCGCGCAGGCGTTCGAGATCGCGGCTGCGAAGGCATCCTGCCAGCGCATCGACAACGGCGTCCATGTCCGGGCTTCCGCATTTCGGCAAAGTGGGGCACGCCCAGACCCGCGTGCCAAGATCGTCGGTGACGGCCAATTCGCCTCTCGGGCAATCGGCGAAGGCAGGCTGGACATGGCAGCCCTGTCCCCACCAGGTCTGGTTTCGATGCCCGACCGGAGCAGTTGAGCCGGCGAACCACGGCGCGGATCCCGGCGGCAGCACGATATTGGTGGTGCTCGAGACCCAGCCTGGTCCGTAGCCCGGCTGCAGCGAGACGCCGGGCAGCCGCTGCGATGGCCGGCGCGGTACCACTCGCAGATTCGCGCGTGCTGCCGCGCGTGTCCGGCCAGCGCTCGAAGTCTCGCCAGCGCCACCGCGGCGTGATATTCGCTCATCTTCGCGTTCAGCGCCGCGATGGTCGCGATGCGCGTTTCCGTGAATCCGAAATTGCAGCAGCCGACCAGAAGGTCGCGCAGCTTCGAATCCGTGGTGGCGATGAAGCCGCCTTCGCCGGCGCCGAGAATTTTCGTGGCGTGCAGGCTCACGACGAACGGGAATGCGGGTGGCCTGCACCGTATCGAACGACGCTGCGCCGTCGATCACCACCGGGATGCCGGTGCGGTCCTCGAACGCTTCCCAGGCTCGCACGTCGAGCGGCGCGCCGAAGGGCGAGACGACCACCACCGCTCCGACTCTGACCCGGTAATTCGCCGCAGCGTCTCGGCGACTTGCGTCGGATCGAGCGCCCAGGTCTTCGGCGATCGACATCGTGAAACCACGGCGTCAGGCCGGCCGCGCGCGCCGCATGCGGAGTGGCGGCGAAGGTCCAGGCGGGCATCAGGCAGAAGCTCCCGGCTCGACGCGCCGCGCGAGCAAAGCCGCCGTGATCCCGGCAGTCGCGCTGGAGGTGGTGACGACGCCTCCGCTGGTGAGGCCGAAATGCCGCGCGAGCTGTGTCTTCCAGCCGCGCGACGAGCGGTCCCCAGTTGCTGTACCAGCGCCGCTGGTCGATCACTTCAAGATAAGGCACGATCTCGGCAGCAGAGGGAAGCCGCGGCCGCAGGACCGGCATGCGCACCGGACGCGCGGCGCGTGCGACAACAGGCGACTGCGGGATCGGCGACTTCCAGCGTGACTGCGCGCTGATTCGACACTCGGGCATGTCATCGTCCGCAGCGCCGGGTTCCGTGCATATGACGGCGAGCGGTATTCCCGACTGGCTTACTTGAAATTGTCCGAGAGATACTTCAGGATCGCTTCCCGATCTTCCGGCTTGATCTTCGCGCCCCAGCCCGTCATCTTGTTCGACCTCGCGGTCCCACTGGGCGGGGTGAGATGCTGCTGCCGCATCATGCCTTCGTCGTGACAGGTCATGCACGCGGCCTGGTAGCCCGGAGGATGCTCGGGCGCGCCGGCGGCTCGTTCTCGTAGATCGGAGATCGTTTCTTTGTCGGTGACCTCGACCTCGACGCGCTGCATCGACGTTCCACAAATATCCCGACGGATTCCAGGCCGGGTCGACGGGCTGCGTTTGGCCCGGCCGCGTTGGTGGCGCGCGCCATGAGCGTGTAGCCGCCCTCTTTCGGGTCCAATCGTAGTACCACAGCCGCCAGGCGTAGCGGCTGTGATCGCGTGCCGAGCTTGGCCGATTTCCAGCTTTCGCCACCGTCGACGGAAACGTCCACGCGCGCGACGGGCGAGCTGTTCGACCATGCCGCGCCGCTGATGCGGACCTTGCCGCCTTTGATCAATCCCGCCGCCGGAGTCGCGATGACAGACTTCACGTTGAGATCGGTGACGGGAACCATCTCGGGCGGGATCGACGCTGGTGCCGGGCGTGACCGCGTGCGTCGGATGCCGATAGGCGGTCTTCATCCAGAAGCCTTCGAATTCGTGATCCAGCACTTCGATTGCCGCAGCCACTTGACCCAGGAGTCGCTGGCCCAGCCGGGCGCGATCACGCGCAGCGGGAAACCGTGATCCTAGCGGCAGCTCTTCGCCGTTCATTTCGTAAGCCAGCAGCGTGTCGGGATCCATCGCTTTTTCCACCGTGATGGTGCGCTGGAACTTGGGCATGGTTCCGAGCGGCGACATCGGTGCCGTCCAGAAGGATGTGCCGCGCGGAATCCTTGAGTCCGGCTTTCGCGAGCACGTCGCGGAATCGCACGCCGGTCCAGCGCCCGTTGCCGACGCTGCCGAAAGCCCACTGCGTTCCGGCGACATGCGGCTGATAGAAGCTGCGGCCGTTGCCGGCGCATTCGAGCACGCTGACCTGTTCGACGCGCGGCAGCTTCTTCAGATCGTCCATGGTGAGCGCGAGCGGCTGATTCACCTCGCCGTCCACGTTCAGTTTCCACGTCGCGACAGATCGACGCGCTCGGGCACGTAGGTGTGGCAGCGCACGAAGAAACGGTCGGCTGGCGTGATCCACTGCGTCGAAACCGTCGAGCGGCATCTCGAGATCCGCGGGTCGCGCGGAATGCACGATCATCTTGGTCAAGTCAGCGCCGTCGCCAGAGCCGGAAAGCGCTCCCAGGCCCGCCGCGGCCAGAAAACCTCGCCGGTTCAATTTCATTTAGAAGTCCACTCTCTTGTTGATGAACTCGCCGTCGCGCAGCCGGACGTCGAATTCGAGGAAGGCTCCGTTGCGGCTTACCTTCACGCGATAGTTGCCGGGCGCAAAGTTGAAGATCGCGGGCGTTCGCTTGGCTTGCACTTCGCCGTTGATCTCGATGACTGGCGCCCGTGGGATTGGAAGTGACGCTCAACGTGCCCGATGCCTTGCTCAGTTGCATGAAAATTTCGTCGTCCTTCGGGAACGTTGAACACTTTCGGATAGGGCCGATAGCCTTCCAATTGCACGTTCAAGGAATGCCGGCCGGATGCAGCGACAACAGGCAAGGCGTCCGGCAGGATTGCGCCGGCTTCGTGATCGATGGTCACCAGCGCGTTGCGGCGGAACGGTGACGAATTGCACGGATTCCAGTACGTCGGGCTTCGGCTCAGCTACCGGCGGCGGGAGGGAACGGCGAGGCGCCGATTCGCGAGCGACGGTGCGCTCGCCGGGCGGCGCGGTTCGTGCCGGCGGTTTTTCGGGCGGCTTCGCTGACGGGGCGGGCGTCACTGGGGCGGGCGCCGGCATGGCGGCAGCGGTTTCAGGCGGCGAAGTTTCTGGCGTAGTTGCTTCGGGCGGCTTCTCGGCGGCTGCGGAGCTTCGCTTGGCCTGCGCTTCGTCTACGCGCGTCCCACCTACCGGGCTCGGTTTGGCTTCGTCCTGCTGAGATCGAGCCGCCGTTCTGTGCGCGATCGCCTGCGGCGGCTCGCTGCCGCGGTTGAACAGATATTTCTGCGCGCCGAACAACACCAGGCCTACCAGTCCGATCCCCACCAGCATCCAGACCAGGCTCTTGAGAACGGGATTTCCGGCGCGGCGCTCGCGCTCGGTGGTGTCGAACATCGACGAAGGCGGAACTGGGAGTCGCAGCCGGTTCGAGCGAGCGGAGGCGCCGGCGCGCTCGACGTGCGGCGCGTGCGGGATCGGACCGGAGCGGCGCCGCCCACGGTCGGCATGTTCTGCGCGACGCTTCGCGGAAGCGCGTGCCAATTCGGATTCACTTCCAGGCGCCGGCCAGCGCCTGGACGAATTCGGCGCAAGTTCGGATATCGGTCCGAGGCGCTTTTCGCCAGCGCTTTTCGCAACACCACGCCCACTTGCGGCGCGAGCGCCGGATTCAGACGCTCGGGCGGAACGATGTCTTCGCGCACGATGCGGTACAGCAGCGCGGGCAAATGATCGGCGACGAAGGGCTTTTCGCCGGTCAGCACTTCGTAGGCGATCACGGCGAGCGAAAACTGATCCGCGCGTCCATCCACGGCGTGCCCTTGCACCTGCTCGGGCGACATGTAGTTGGGCGTCCCCATCATGACGCCGGCCACGGTCATCTGCTGGGAAAGAATTTTGGCGACGCCGAAGTCGGTGATCTTCGCGGTCGCGCCCTCGTGGATCAGAATATTGGCGGGCTTGATGTCGCGATGGACGATGCCCTTCTTGTGCGCGTAATCGAGCGCCGTCGCGGTCTGGTCGAGAATGGAGAGCACGGCGTCGCGGTCGAGCGCATGCTGCGCTGCTCAGATACTTTTTCGAGCGGCGGGCCGTCGACGCACTCCATGAAGATGTAGGCCATCCCGTTCTCTTCGGCGATGTCGTAGATGGTGACGATGTTGGGATGCGAGAGGATGCCGGCCGACTGGGCTTCGCGGAACAGGCGTTCGCGCAGACGGTCGCGCTCGGTTTCGTCGGTGAAGTCCGATAGCCGGATGGTTTTTATCGCGATGATCCGGCCGATGGCGGGGTCCTGAGCCCGGTAAACGATGCCCGTCGCACCGCGTCCGAGCTCGTCCAAGATTCGGTACCGGCCAATTTGCACAACGCCTGTATCGATCTTAGCAAGTTTGACCGCGTGGCGCCTCCGCGTCGGCGGAAATCGGCGCGTTACTCCAAACCGATTTTGCGCCGCAGCGCCTGGAATCGCGGTTCGTCGCGCAGCGTGTCGAACTCGGCGCTCAGCAGGTGCACGGGCAGGGAAGTATCGTGGACCTCGACGGCATGGTCCAGGCAATCCAGCGCCCGTCCGCGTTTCGCCCAAGCCCGCATAGATGGCGGCAATGCTCACCGGCGAAACGTAACTCGATGCGAGCGATTGGTCAGCTCTTTGAGTCTCGCGCAGCGCTTCTTCGCGGCGGCCGGCCCGGGCATAGCAATAGCCCATCTGGCCCTCCAGCAGCGACCGGCACTTCATCTGCGAAGCGTTGGTGAGGTGCGCGATGGCGTCGGAGAACTCGCCCTTGCCGGCGCAGGCCAAGCCGAGGCCGAGGTGCGGCAATCCATAGTCGGGCGCGAGGCGCGAGACCAGCAGGTGCTGCGCGATGGCATCATCGAAGCGGCGGTTGACGCCGTACAGCCAGCCCAGAACGAAATTTCCGAACAGCGCCGCGGGATCGGCTTCGAGCGCCAGCTCCACTTCGGCGATCGCGGCATCGAGCATTCCGCGGCAGGCCAGGTGAATCCCGATAAGCCAGGTGGCCGATCGGGTCGTGACCGTCCAACTGGATGGCCTGTTTGATCTCGTGCTCGCCGCGCGGTCCAATCCCAATCCAGAATCGACAAGACGGAGCCGAGCGCAACGTGCGATTCCGGCAGCGACGGGCTGAGCGCAGCGGCCTTCTCCGCGGCTTCCTTCATGCGTGCGTCCGACATCGGCGGGCGCGTCGAGACCGAACATCGAGCTGACCAGCAAGGCCTCGGCCAGCGCGGCCCACGCGGCGGCATAGCTGGAATCGGATTCGACGGCTTGAATGAAGAAGGCGACGCTCTCGCGGATGCTGCCGGGAGTCGCGATCTTCCAGTGATAGCGGCCTTGAGGTAGGAATCGCGGCACTCTTTTGAGGCGGCCTGTCGGCGGGCCGTCGCGACGTCGGCTGGTAGGCGCGAGCAGATCGCGCACCAGAGATTGGGCGAGCTGCTCGACCGAGCGCAAGGTCGTGTACGCTGCCGTCGATCGCGCCGGACCAAACCAGGGAGCCACTGGCGCACTGTTGGAGTTGGAGCGATCAAGATGAAAATGATCCGCATGCAACTCGAGGCTGCCTTGCACGATGTAGTCGGGCGTGGCCGCGGCGATGGATCCATGCCCGTTGCCGTTGCCGTTGCCGTCGGCAGCGAGGCCTTTCGCTTTCGAGTTGGCCATCACCTGGAAGCAGCCTTCGCGGATCAGAACGTGGGCGAGGCGCCGGGGAATTTCGTCGGCGACGGAACCCGCGCGCGGCCTCACCGCATCACGCCGACAGAACGGCGCGATTTCAATGCTGCGCCGCTGCGGGAACGCGGCCACGCTGCCACCGGCGGTCTGATATTCATAGGTCGGCACGTAGCTGCCTTTGTGCAGAACGATGCGGACGGAGTCTTCGCGGCCTTCGGAGCGATAGTATTCATCGAGCTTATGACGCAGGCGTCGCGCTTCGACTCGAACGATGGAGTCCACGCGCGGGTCGAACGCTTCCTGCCGGTCAAACACTTCCAGCCCGATCAGATATTCTTTGAGCCGGTGCGGCCGGCCGAAGAGGCTTTCCTGGACCACAAATTCGAGAAAACGCCGCACCCGGTGGGATTGAATGAACGAGCGGCTCCGCAGGATCAAGTCGAGCTGCGACCGGATCTCCTTGGCGGGAATGCCATTTAGGACAACAGTTTCCTCGGGGGCGTCTACTGCTGTGGGAGTCATCTCAGTAGGTTCGACACTCGGGTGGCGTAACCCGTTACATGAAAATTGTGTTGCTAAAGGGCCGCTGGTTTGGAGATTCGATTGCTTGGGCGCCGGGCGGCAAAGCTGCCGCCCGACTCGTGAGACAGATTACCTCAACCGCGATTCATGATTCAGTGAAAGCTCTTCGGCATGGCGGACCAAGACCAGAAACTCGGTCCGATGAGTGTCGGGATTGGGTCCCATGGCATCGCGAGCGGTACGCAGCACGTGATCGAAGCTGGCGCCGGCGGCGAACTTGGATGCACGCAGCAGCAGACCGTACTCGGCCACGGCGAATGCGAATCGGACGTCGACGGGAAGAATGTCCGCCGCGCTCACGGAAGCCGGCACCGGCCATTGGAGTAGCTGGCTTCGATCACCTTGCGGCTCTTTGTACCGCAGCTTAAGCCAGGCCAGCTCCTTGGAACGAGTGTCGCGAGTGTCCCGGCGTTTCTGCTGATACCGCAGTGGGTCGATGTTCGAGGGATTTTCGCGGCTGGAGGCGGGAACGATTTCGTAGATCGCGGTCACCTGATGGCCGGATCCCAGATCGCCCGAGTCTTTCTTGTCGTCGTTGAACTCCTCAGGCCGCAGAATGCGCTTCTCGTAACCGATCAATCGCCAGGCCTTCACCGAGGACGGGTTAAACTCGATTTGCATCTTAACGTCCTTCGCGACAGTCACGAGTGTGCCGGTCAACTGCTCCAGAAAAACCTTGCGCGCCTCCTGGAGCGAGTCGAGATAGAAGTAATTTCCATTGCCGTTGTCGGCCAGCTTTGCCATTCTTGAGTCCTTCAGGTTGTCGTCGCCGACGCCCAGCACGGTTAGAAAGACGCCTGAGTCGCGCTCTTTCTCGATCAGCCGAACCAGCTCTCCGTCACTGGAGACGCCGACGTTGAAGTCGCCGTCGGTGGCCAGGATGACGCGATTGTTTCCATCTTTCAGGAAGGCGCGCCGGGCGAGATCGTAAGCAGCGACAATGCCCGCCGAACCGTGCGTCGATCCGCCTGCTCCCAGCCGGTCGATTGCTTCGAGAATGACGTCCTTCTGGTCGCCTGGGGTGGGTTCCAGAACTACGCCTGCACTGCCGGCGTAGACCACCAATCCGACGCTGTCTTCCGGACGGAGCTGGCGGACCAACAGCCGGAGAGCGCGCTTCACGAGCGGCAGGCGATCCTCGGGCTGCATGGATCCAGAGACGTCGACCAAAAAGGTTAACCGGCTGGGAGGAATTTTCTCCCGTGGCAACTCCTTGGTGCGGAGCCCGATCAGCAGAAGCTCGCGCTCACGGTTCCACGGGTTCGCCGCCAGATGCGTCGTGATCGATACCGGCTTGTCCGCGTCGGGCAGCGGGTAATGGTAGGTGAAATAGTTCACCAGCTCTTCGATTCGCACTGCGTCCGGCGGCGGCAGCTCGCCCTCGTTCAAAAAACGCCGGACATTGCTGTACGAAGCGGTGTCGACATCCACGCCGAAAGTAGAAAGAGGCGAGGATCGCGTGGATTCGAATTCGTTCTCGAGATAGGAATCGTATTGAGCCGTGTTCCAGGGCGCGCTGCGTCTGCGAATTCCGTGGGCGGGAATCCGTGGCCGCTCGGGCCGGAGTGCACCCACCTGCGCGCTCGATGCTTCCACCTGAACTGTTTCGCTGGTCTGGCCTAAATCGAGTTCGATCTGCAGTTCGACGCGTTGGCCGGGTTGTAGCGCGAGTTGGCGCACATATCGCCGGAATCCGGGCATGCTGGCAGACACTTCGTATTGGCCAGGCATCAGCGAAGGAAACCGGAAGCGTCCGGCCTGGTCGGCTTGAGTGGTAAAAACTGGCCCGGAAGGCAGGCGCTTGGCCTCAACCTTGGCGTTGGAAACGACTGCTCCGGAAGGATCGACTACGGTTCCGAAGATGGAACCGATTTGCTGTGCAGAAAGCGCCAGCGAGAAGAGCGCCGTGAAGACACATGTCACCTTTCGATTTATTTTCATTTCTCACCCCGTTAACCCCTAAGCATGCCGGATTGCCGGCCCAGTGGGAAGTTTCCCGATTGGGGTCAGTATACACCTGCGGAGTTTAAATTCAAGGCCCAATTTTGCAGAAATTGACGCTAAACGGCCGTGCGATCTTCAGAAGACCGCTCAGAGATTCATGCTGGCAATGTCGACCGGCGAGCGGTGTCCTTCCACCACGACGATGCCGCTGTCGGTGACGTAGTAGAGCTGGCGGTCGCGCTCCAGGTCGTAACCGATGGTGGCGTCGGGCGGCACGTGCACGTTTTTGTCGAGAATCGCGCGGCGAATCCGGGCGCGCCGGCCGATGTCGCAGTTGTCGAAGATGATGGAGTCCTCCACGTAGGCATGCGAGTGGACGCGCACGCCGCGGCCGATCACGGATGTCCGCACCAGCCCGCCGGACAGAATGGCTCCGCCCGACACGATGGAATCCAGCGCCTGCCCGCGCCGTCCGTCGGCGTCGAAGATGAACTTGGCCGGAGCGTCGAAGTAGCCCGCGGTACGCAGAGGCCACTGGCGATTGTACAGGTTCAATTCGGGCGAGACTGCGCGCAGGTCCATGTTGGCATCGAAGAAAGCATCCAGGGTGCCGACATCGCGCCAATAGATGGGTGCGCCCGGAGGATCGCCGGGAATCCGATTGGTTTGAAAATCGTAGGCGTACATGTCGGCGCGCCCGATCAGGCCGGGCAGAATGTTGCGGCCGAAGTCGTGGTCGCTCGACTCGTTCTCGCCGTCGGCCCTCAACTCGTCGAGCAGCAGCTTGGTCGAGAAAATATAATTCCCCATCGACGCGTACACGCGGCTGGGATCGCCCGGCATGGTGGGAGCATCCGAGCGTTTTTCGTGAAAGCCGGCGATGCCGCCGTCTTCCTTGGTTTCGATGACGCCAAACTCGATGGCTTGCTCTTTCTCCACGGGAATCGCCGAGACGGTGACCTGCGCGCCGCGCTCAATGTGAAACTCGATCATCTCGCGGATGTTCATGCGGTAGATGTGATCCGCGCCGAAGATGCATACCAGGTGCGGCTCGGCCTGCTCGATCAGGTTCATGTTCTGATACAACGCGTCGGCGGTGCCGCGGTACCAGTCTTCGCCGGGAGAACGCATCTGCGCGGGCACCGGAATAATGAAATGGTTCCGCAGCAGGCTGTTGGCCTCCCAGCCCTCGCGCAGGTGCTGGAGCAGTGACTGACTGCGGAACTGC
Source organism: Terriglobia bacterium (assembly GCA_963792065.1). Classification (GTDB taxonomy): domain Bacteria; phylum Acidobacteriota; class Terriglobia; order Bryobacterales; family Bryobacteraceae; genus Palsa-89. The sequence goes on along the minus strand of CAWBUU010000001.1, from coordinate 512,704 downwards.
ACCAGAATGTAGATCGAGTAGATGCCCGAGTTGATCAGGTTGCTCAACACGAAATCGACGATCCGGTAGCGGCCTCCGAACGGAACCGCCGGTTTCGCGCGTTCCTTGGTGAGCGGGTACAGGCGAGTACCACGGCCTCCGGCCAGCACGAACGCCAGGACGCGGAGCTGTAGTTTGCGAGCTTCGGGCAGCACGATTAGAAATCCTGTTTCAGTTTATTCTGACAGATGCGCGCAGAGAAAAGCGGGACCCCTGCGATCCGGTTCATTGCGCCGTCAAGTTGATGCCGAGTTGGGCCAACAGATGGATGACGTCGCCGAGCACGTGGCCGGAGGCGATCTTGCCGTCTTGGATGTGGAACAGCGCGAGACCGTCGTACTGAATGGCCCGGCCGGTGGGCGCCACACCGAAGATTTGGCCGCGATGGGTGCCGCGGTAGGTGAGGCGCGCGGCTACGCGGTCGTCGTCGTCCAGCAGTTCTTCGATGGTGTTGTGAAAATCGGGGAAGGCGGACCGGATCAGGAGCATGTATTCGCGGAAACCGTCCAGCCCTTCGACGCTGACGCCGACCGATCCATGAAATTTTACAAAGGGCGAGATCAGTTCATCGGCGAGACCAAAGTTCCACTCGTTCCAGAGTTCGCAGTAGTACCGTTCGATGAGCCGCCGGTTTGCTTGCACTTGGATTTGGTTTGTTGCGGCCCCGTCTCCTGAATCACTTGGTGCGCCGAGTCACGTAATGGTACCAGGAGCGCTCCTCGCGCCGGAAGGGGCCGCCCGCCCGAGACAGGCCTGAGCGTTCTATATCGAAGGGTCCATTGGCAGGCAAGTCGCGAGGGTTTACTGTTGGACCACTGGAACGATGTTTCCTCTCCGGTCCCGCGCCTGGGCGGCAATTTAGCTCAGGCGCTTTTTTTATCGGGGGCGGCCTACACGCATAACCAGAGTTCACCACCAGGACGCGGGTGCTGCCGCGGGGCCGGTCCGTCGATCGAGGTCAAAGAAAATGGACCTGGCGGTTAGCGGTCGTGCGCCGGGCCGCGAAAAACCGCATTCAAAAACAGCAGATTCAGACCGTCCATGTAGCCGCGGAAATTTGGGTCTTCGGTGAAGCCGATCACGCTGCCGCGCCCGTTCTTCTCGACCACGACGAACGGTTTGAAGGCGAGCTGCTTGCGGTTCTGGTCCCACATGTAGCCGCTCGCTAGCAATTGGTCGGGTCCTTCGAAGTAAGCCGCGTTGAAACCCTTGTCGAGCTTGATGGGCGTGAAGATGGCTCGGCCGGAGGCGAGCACGTAGACGGTTTCGGGGACGCCGGCCGAGACCCACTGTTCGGGATCGACTTTGGCGCGGATCAGCACGCCGTGCAGCGGGTCGGGCAGCTCAGTGGCGGCTTCGATCGCTTTTTGGAATTCGTCGGGAGTTGCGATCAGTTTTCCTGGCACGCGCTGCGGAAGCTGCGGCGCTGGTGCGGCGCCGGGCGCGCTGGGTTGAGCGGGAGGCTGCGCCGCGGGCGCCGATGGTTTCACATCCTTGTCCGCCGGACGCGCGACGTCTTCCTGCGAGATGGCCAGCAGGCCGGTGCGCGAATCGGCCAGCCATGACACTGCACCTCCGCCGAGTCCGATGAGAGTACCGCCGGATTGCACCCAGTCGGTCAGGCGGCGGACGCCGTTCGCGCCGAGTACCGCGGCGTAGCCTTCGGGTCCTGCGGTCTCAGGCAGGATGATGACCTGGAATTGGTCGAGGTCGCCGCGCGCGAGTTGGTCCGTACGCACGACGGTGACGGGATAGCCGTATTCGCGTTCGAGCACGAAGCGCGTCGCTCCCGCGGCGGCGGACGAAGTCGGCCGGTCCCAGGCCAGCGCGATGGTCGGCTTCGGCATGGAGAACACGCGATTGCTTCCAAAATTCGCGCCTTCGTCCACCCAGCCGGTGTTGGTGGCGACGATTTCGGCGCCGCTCGATTTCGCGAGTTGATCGATTTTGACAGCGAGGTCAGGCGCGTTCTCTTTCACCTTGACGATCAGGGTTCCGGGCACGAACGAGCGTCCGGCCAACTTGAATTCCTTGTCCGTAGTCTCGATCTTCAAGTCTTGTTGAAGCGCGGAAGCGAGGAAGCGCGCGGCGGAAGAAAAGCCCCACGGCACCAGATACGCAACGTCAGGCTTGGGTCCGATGACCTTGCCCGGAGGCAACTCGCCCGCCTTTACCGGCTCGAACGTGCCGTTCGAAACTTCGGCCGTGCTGACGGCGGCAATGCCATACTGCATCGGCAGCGACCACGCGGTGACGTCGTACATTTCGCTGGGCTGCTTGTTCTGGCGCCGGCGTTCTTCGGCTTTGAGGAACTCCTGCTCCATCGAGACCTGCTGATCGAGCAAGGTGCGTGCGAGCCGGCCGGCGGGTTGCGCAAGCGAGACCACATAGCTGCCGACCGGGTATTGTTTGCCCGCGTTCTGGAACGCGGCGGTGGCGCGCTTCACCTCGACGCCCTGGAACGCCAGGTTCGACGCGAGCTTGTCGACGTTCGAGACGTTGCCGTCGCGCGGGAGGATGTACTCGCGCACGCTGCCGGTCGTTCCGAGCGCGATGGCAGATTTGCGGTAGTCGTAGAAATTCTCGAGCAGCTTCTCGCGATTGCGCAGCGCTGTTTCGCACGACGAGATGGATGCGACGAAGTGATCGCGCACGGTGTCGCGATATTGGACGATGGTGCCGTCGTTCTTGCGGACTATCAGGCCGCGCGTGGATGCCTGCTCATAGGTCATCCCGATGCTGCCCTGAAACAGCGGCCAACTGGCGCCGTAGCCGGGGTAAAACTCGTCGTAGCCTTCACGCGTGAAATAGCTGAAACCGTAATGATCGAACCATTTCGCGTTGTTGCGGCCGAATAGCTCCAGGCTGTCGCGCTGCGTGCGTGTGATGTAGGGGTTGTAGGGATTGGCCTCGGGCGCGAAGTAGTAAGTGGAATCGGATCCCATTTCGTGCAGGTCGGCGAAGGCCAGCGGGAACCACTGCTGGTAGGCTTTGATGCGCGCCTGTGTTTCGGGCTGCGTCATGGCGAACCAGTCGCGATTCATGTCGAAGTAATAGTGATTCGATCGGCCGCCCGGCCATGGCTCGTTGTGTTCGGCGGCGAGCTGGCTGGGGTCGGGCTTCAGGCCTTCGGCGATTTCGAAATTGTGGACGAAGCGGGCGCGGCCGTCGGGATTCTGCGCGGGATCGAGGATGAGAACGACGTTGGCGAGGATCTCGTCCACCAGCTTGTCGTTGCGCGAGGCCAGCAGGTGATAAGCGGTGAGCATGGCAGCGTCGTTCGACGAAATTTCGTTGCCGTGGACGCCGTAGGCGAGCCAGAGAACCGCGGGCATGTTCGACATGATGCGCTTCGCTTCGGCGTCGGGCGTCTTGCGCGGATCGGCGAGGCGCTGCATGCCGGTGCGAATTTCGTCGAGGCGGCGGAGGTTGGCTTCGGACGCAACGACGCAGTAGATGAGGCGGCGACCTTCCCAGGTCTTGCCGTAGTCAAAGACGCGCATCTGGCGCGGCCGGGCGGCGGCGAGCGCTTCCATGTAGCGGACGATTTCTTCGGGAGTCGAGATGCGCTGACCGGGGTCGCGGCCGAGGACTTGCTTTTCGGTGGGAACGCCCGGGTCGTAAGTGGCGCCGGGCCAGTAGTCGAAGTGGTCCTGGGCGGCAAGCGGAAGCGCGAATAACGCTGCAAGAATGAAAAGAACGATGGAAAACCTCATTAGTTAACCAGGATAACTCGGGCGAGGGCGTGAGATCATGAGGTTAGCAGAGTTTGTGGAAAATCGAGGTTCGCCAACAATGACAATCAAGCTAAACAGCGAGACGGAGCACCTGGTTCGAGAAGAGATTGAGTGCGGTCACTTTCGATCGGTTGATGAACTGATCGTGCAAGGTGTGCGAGCCTGGCGAGAACAGCAAAGCAAAGCACCCGCGCCAAGTGAGCCAGAACGTATCGAGGCGGTGGATCGAGCTTTTGCGTTTGCTAGAGACAAAGCTATACCGCTCGATGGAGTCTCCATCAAGGAGCTAATTCATGAAGACCATCGGTTGTGAGCCAATGCGTTATCGACGCCTCGATGACTCTCGGCTGGTTTCTCAAGGATGAACAAGACCGAACTTACACGCTGGCAATGCTTGCAGGACTTAAGGAGAATGAGGCCATCGTCCCGTTTCTCTGGGCCTACGAAGTTTCGAACGGCTTGGTGATGGCACATCGGCGCAAGCGGGTCACGAGTAGCGATCTTAAGGAAATCCTTGCGAGCTTAATGGAATTACCGATCATCGTGGATCAACCTGAGGTGGGAAGCGTGTTGGAACTGCCGGCCTTGCGCTTCAACATCAACTAACAGTCTATGACGCGGCTTATCTAGAGCTTGGAATGCGACTCGGGCTGCCGGTGGCAACTCAGGACGCTGCTCTCAAGCGTGCCATGACATCGTGCGCTGTCCCCCTTGTTAACCCTGGCCGTGTTGGGGCCTGACGGCTAGGCGTCCCCCAAATACTTCGGAGGACATGATCGCATGAGAGTGCTCTGGTGCTGGCGCTGCAAGATGGAAGTTCCAATGTTGGACGACGAGGAGTTTAGAAGTGTGATGTCACTTCGTGGAACAGGAACCACCGGCGGCATTCGAGATCGTGAATTTGGGCCTGTTCTCCAAGAGTACGAAAAGATCACCGGTTTTCGCGAGACAAATCCGAATGCACTTTCTCACCACTGCCTCTCATTATACGGGCCACCCTGTTCGTATTGCGGAAAACCGCTAAGAACTCCGCATGCGAAGCTATGCACCGCCTGTACAAAACCTCTGGCATGAGCGTCAACGAGTCTTCTAACACTATCTGAAGCCAGGCCAGAGCCACCCCGGTTACAATGGTGTCTTATCGATGAAGATCGCGCTCGCGCAGACCAACACCACTGTCGGCGACCTCGGCGGGAACACGCAAAAGATCCGCACGTTTGCCGAGCGTGCGGCGCAATCGGGCGCCGATGTGGTGGTGTTTCCCGAGCTCACGCTGACCGGCTATCCGCCGCGCGATCTGCTCGAAAAAGAAAGTTTTCTTGAGCGCGTGGAGCAGCACCTGGAGCGGTTAGCCGAGGAGACCGCGAACCTCAAGCTCGCAATCATTTGCGGGACCGTGACGCGCACGGGGTCGTCGTCCGGGAATCCGATCTACAACACGGCGGCGGTGCTCGAAGGCGGGCGCGTCGCGTTCCGGCAGAACAAAATGCTGCTGCCGAGCTACGACGTGTTCGACGAGAAGCGCTATTTCGAGGCGGCGACGAAGCAAGTGCCGGTGAGCCTGGCAGGCTCGACGGCCGCGCTAACGGTTTGCGAAGACGCGTGGAATGACAAACAGTATTGGGAGCGCAGGCTGTACAGCCGCGACCCCGTGGAAGAGCTGGCGCAGGGCGGCGCGCGCATTCTGATCAGCATCAATGCGTCGCCGTACCACATGGGCAAGCGCGCGCAGCGGCACGAGATTTTTGCGGCGACCGCACGGCGGTTCGGCATCCCGATCGTCTACGTGAACCAGGTGGGCGGCAACGATCAGCTCGTTTTCGACGGCAGCAGTTTCGCGATGGACGCCGAAGGGCGCGTCGTCACGGCGGCATCGTCGTTTGAAGAGGACCTGGCCTTGTTCGACAGCGAGACTCTGGCGGGCGACCGGCACGAGACCTATCCCGACGAGTGCGAGGCCGCCTACCAGGCCCTGGTGCTGGGCACGCGCGATTATATTCGCAAATGCGGATTCGAGCGCGTGATTATCGGCCTCAGCGGCGGCATTGATTCTTCGCTGACAGGCGCGATCGCGGTGGATGCGGTGGGCAAGGAGAATGTCACGGGCATCGGCATGCCTGGGCCGTATTCCTCCGAGCACAGCGTCACGGATGCGCGCGACATGGCGCGGAACCTCGGAATCCGCTTCGAGCTGATTTCGATTCGCGAACAATACGAGGCGTTCCTGAAGGCGCTCGACCCGGTGCTGGACGGCGGCGCGGTAGGCGTGACGCAAGAGAATCTACAGTCGCGATTGCGCGGCGTCACGTTGATGGCGCTGTCGAATCAGTGGGGCGCGCTGGTGCTCACCACGGGCAATAAGAGCGAGCTCGCGGTTGGATATTGCACGCTGTACGGCGACATGTGCGGGGGCCTGGCGGTGATTAGCGATGTTCCGAAAACGCTGGTGTACTCGCTGTCGCGCGTGGCCAACAAGCGGCACGCGGGCGCGATCCCGGAGAACGTGTTCACCAAGCCGCCGTCGGCCGAGTTGCGGCCGGATCAAAAAGACACGGATTCCCTGCCCGAGTACGACGTGCTGGATCAGATCCTGCGCGGGTACGTGGAGAACAACGAGTCGCCGCAGCAGATCGCGGACGCGCTTCATCTGTCTGTAACGTTGGTGCGAGATATTGTCAACAAAGTGGATCGCAACGAATACAAGCGTCAGCAGGCCGCACCGGGCCTGAAAGTAACCACCAAGGCGTTCGGCATCGGACGCCGCTTTCCGATCGCGCAAAGGTTCTCAGAATGAAAAACTGGTCTTGGCCGCTTCGTCAGTTTTCGCTCGCGGGCGCGGTGCTCGCGATAGCAGTTTTGTCGTCGTCGCAGCCCGCTCCTCGACAGCAGGTCGGCTTTCTTCCGGACGGCGGATTCCTGCTGAATAGCGGCTGGCGCGTGAAGGCCGCGGGCACTCAGGTTCCGCTGAGCACGTTGCCGATGGCATCGGCGCTGACTTCGGACGGACGTTTCCTGATCGTGCTGAATGGCGGCTATCAGCCACCGTCGCTGAGTGTGCTCGACGCCAAGGACGGACACGAGCTCCAGCGCGTGCCGGTTCCGGATGGCTGGCTTGGTTTGGCACTCGCGCCCAACGGCCGCACGCTGTGGGTGGGCGGCGGATCGAAGGCGTCGATCTTCGAATTTTCGTTGAGCGCGGCTGGCAAGCTGCAAGCCACGCGTACATTCGAGTTCGTGAAGGAGGCGGACCGGGGCGAGCACGACTTTATCGGCGACGTCGAGGTTTCGCCGGATGGACGATTGCTCTACGCCGCCGATTTGTATCACGACCAGATCCTGGTGGTGAATCCGCAATCCGGAATGGTGATCGAGCATTTCAAGACTGGCCGGCGCCCGTATCGCATCATGTTCCAGCCGGACGGCAAGGCGTTTTACGTGACGAGCTGGGCGGACGGCTCGCTGGTGCGGCATCAATCGAGCGACGGCGCGCAATTGCAAACTGTACGGGTGGGCGCGCACGCGACCGACATGCTGTGGCGCGATCGCTCCAGCGCTTCGGAGGCCGGCGACGGAGCGGGTTGGAAGGCCCGCATCTTCGTCGCGGCGGCCAACACCAACAATGTTTATGCGATGGCGGTATCGGACAGCGGCGATCTTCGGCTGGCGGAGTCGATCAACGTCTCGACTTCACCCATGCATCCGCTGGGCATGACGCCGAGCGCGCTGGCGCTGAGTCCGGATCACAATCGGTTGTACGTGGTTTGTTCGGATGCGAACGCGGCGGCTGTCGTGGATGTCACCGAGGAGCGCAGCCACGTGCTGGGATTCATTCCCACCGGCTGGTATCCGACGGCGGTGAAGGCGCTGGCCGACGGGCGCATTGTCGTGTTGAACGGCAAAGGATCGCGCACTTACCCGAATCCGAAGGGGCCGAATCCGTCGAAACGCAGGGCCAAGAAGAGCACGGGCGAGCGTAGCGATCAATACGTCGGCTGCGATGCAGACCGGTTCGGCGTCGTTCATTCCGCCGTTCACCGAGGCGGAGCTCAAGACCTACACCGCCGACGTAGTTCGCAACTCGCCGTACAGCGACGCGGATATGGAAGCCGGGCCGGACGGGATTCCCCCGGCGATCAAGCACGTGCTGTACGTCGTCAAGGAGAATCGCACCTACGATCAGGTGCTGGGCGACATCGGCAAGGGCGCGAGCGATCCCTCGCTGTGTTTGTTCGACGAGAAGGCGGGGCCGAATCATCATAAGCTGGCGCGCGAGTTTGTGCTGCTCGACAATTTTTACGTAAACAGCGATGTGAGCGCCGACGGCCACAACTGGTCGACGTCGGCCATCTCGAACGATTACGTCGAGAAGCTGTGGCCCAGCAACTACGGCGGCCGGCAACAAGCTTTACAGCTTCGAAGGCGGCGAGCCGGCCGCGTATTCCGCCGGCTGGTTACATCTGGACCAACGTGGCGGCGCGCGGCATTTCGATGCGCAACTACGGCTACTGGGTGGGGAACAAGAAGATGCCTGGGCCGGACGGCGTGCAGGTGGACAAGGTACTCGATCCGGTGCTGGCGAAAGTCACCAACCTGAAGTACCGGAACTTCGATCTCGACTATCCGGACGTGAAGCGCGCGCAGACCTTCCTGGACGACGTGGCCGAATTCGAGACAAGACCGGAGCCGATGCCGGCGTTCATGATTCTGCGGCATGGGCAACGATCACACCAGCGGAACGACGCCCGGCAAAATCGCGCCGCTCTCGGCGTTCGCCGACAACGACTACGCTCTGGGCATGATCGTGGAAGGCCTGTCGCGCAGCAAGTTCTGGGCCAGCACGGCGATTTTCGTCGTCGAAGACGACGCGCAGAACGGGCCGGATCACATCGATTCGCATCGCTCGCCTGCGTTTCTAATCTCGCCGTACACGCGCACTGGCAAGATCGACAGCACGATGTACAATACTACTTCGGTGCTGCGAACGATGGAACTGATTCTCGGCCTTCGCCCCATGACGCACTACGACGCAGGCGCGCGCCCGATGATCAACGCGTTTTCAAAAGACGCGGTCCTGACGCCGTACGTGGCCGAGAAGCCGCGCATCTCGCTCGAAGCGCGAAATCCCGGTAATGCTCCCGCTGCCGCCCGTTCCGCGCGGCTGGACTTCGATGACGCTGATCTGAATGACGATGATGAAATGAACGACATCCTGTGGCTCGCCCTTCGCGGCACCGACCCGCCTCCGCCGGTGCGCAGTTTCTTTGTAAGGTAGAGAAGCGGCCTGTGGCCGGGGCTTATGCCTCGCATCCATCTTTGTTTTGTCTGGCACATGCACCAGCCCTTCTACAAGGATCTGGTGACAGGCGAGTATCGCCTTCCGTGGACGCGCTTTCATGCGCTCAAAGACTACTACGGGATGGTGAAGATCCTGGAGGACTTTCCCGAAGTACACCAGACCTTCAACCTGGTTCCGTCCATGATCGTGCAGATCCAGGAGTACGCTGCAGGGCAGGCGCGGGATCCCTTTCTGGAATGCGCGATAAAGCCGGCCGAGGAGCTGAGCGAAGCCGAGCAGGAGTTCGTCCTCAAGTATTTTTTCCAGGCCAACGCCGGCCGCATGATCTATCGGTATCCTCGGTACGGCGAGTTGTACGACGCCTGGCAAAAGTCAGGCGCGAATCCGCAGCGCGGCCGGCGGCTGTTTGGCTCACAGGATTTTCGCGACCTGCAGGTGCTGTCGCAAGTAGCTTGGTTCGACGAGATTTTCCAGGAGCGCGATGACGAAGTGAAGGGCCTGGTGGCGAAGGAGCGCGGATACTCGCTCGAGGACCAGGCGGTGATGGCGCGGAAGCAGCGCGAGATCCTGGCGAACGTCGTGCCGGTGTATCGCGAATTCGCGGCACGCGGCCAGATCGAGATTTCGACGACGCCGTTTTACCATCCCATTCTGCCGCTGTTGTGCGACTCGAACATCGCCAGCGTGGCGCATCCTGGCGTCCCGCTGCCAAGCCGGTTCCAGTATCCGGACGATGCGCGGCAGCAGTTGCAGCGCGCGCGTGAGTTTATCGAGCGGGAATTTGGCCGCGCGCCTGCTGGCTTGTGGCCCTCGGAGGGTTCGGTTTCTGACGACGCGCTGACTCTTGCGGCCGATGCCGGTTTCGAATGGGCCGCCAGCGACAACGGCGTGCTGGCACGAACAATCCATAAGACCGCTGGTCCGGAAGCAACTTACCAGTCCGTACCGATGGAACCGGGATGGACGCGCGCTCCGGATGATTTTTCGCGATCACTTCCTGAGCGACCAGGTGGGGTTCGTCTACTCCAGGATGGGCGCGGCGGAAGCGGCGGAGCAGTTTCTCGATCGCATTCGCGACAACGTGCGTCTGGCTGCGCCGGGCGCGGCCGACGTGCTGGTCCCCATCATTCTGGACGGCGAGAACGCGTGGGAATACTATCACATGAACGGCCGGCCGTTCCTCAGTGAGCTGTACCGCCGCATCACCAAGGCGCCAGACCTGGATGCACTGACCGTGAGCGAGGCGCTCAAGATCGATCAGCCCCGGGATCTCGATCACATCTTTCCGGGATCTTGGATCAATGCGAACTTCGACGTGTGGATCGGAGCGCAGGAAGACAACAAGGCGTGGGAGTACCTGCTCCGCGCGCGGCAGACTTACGACGAGGTTGCGTCTGGCATGCCTCAAGAGAGCCAGAGGCTCGCGTTTGAAGAGCTGATGATCGCCGAGGGCAGCGATTGGTGCTGGTGGTACGGGCCGGAACATCATTCCGACAACCGGGTGGAGTTCGACGAGCTGTACCGCGAGCATCTGGCGAACGTGTATCGAGTCCTGGGCGCCACGCCGCCGGATGAGCTGTCGCGGCCGATTCTGATGTCCGAAGCTCGCGACGTGCACGAGCGCCCGAACAATGCTGTTCATGCAGTGATCGACGGTGAAGTGACGTCCTACTTCGAGTGGATGGGGGCAGGGCGCTATCACATGGACATGCGGTCGGGATCGATGCACGGGCGCAGGCAAGTGGTGCGCGATCTTTACTACGGCGCCGGAGGAGACGACCTGTATTTGCGGATCGATTTCGAAGCCGCGCCGGAGCTCACGGCAGTTGATTTGAAGACCGCGGACGGAAAGAGTATTGCGCTCTTGAGTAACCCGGACGTCGAGGCCGCCCAGAAAAAAGTATTCGAGGCGCGAGTTCCGCTCCGGCTTCTGGGCACTTCGCGCGTGCAGCCGGTTTCGTTCCAGCTTGCTCTGATGAACGGCAACGCGCCGGCGGAAACGGTCCCGCCGGACGGCTGGATCGAATTCTCTGCTACTTCCGGCTCGAATACTTATTGAGCAGCGCCAGCAGTTTTCCGGCGGCTGGCGGCGCGGGCGTGTTGCCCATGACGATGTCGCGGTTCGACATCGCCTTGCCGTAAAGTTCCTTGTTCCAATCGCCGTCTGCGCGCAACGTCGCGCCTTGCAGAGCGAGGCCCGCGAACGCTCCCCGCGAACGTGAATAGGTAAGGATTTCGGCGTGCATCTGAGCGTCGGTCTCGGCGGAGGAGGTGCGGCCCACGGGACCGGCGGCGACAGATGCATCGGCGCCCAGCGTGAATTTGCTAGAAAGCAGCTTGTTGGCGCCTTTTTCATTCATCACCAGCATGACCACGTCGGTTTCGGAAACGCCGATCTGAAACCCGAAGCTGCCGCCTTCCACTCGCGTGGCTGCGGGCGCCGACCAGCCTACTCCGCCGCGCTTGCGGCAAAACATGAACCCCTTGCCGTACTTTCCACCGAATATGAATGCGCCTTTCTTGACACCCGGCACCAGCACGATGCATTGGGCCTTCTCCAGCAAGTCCTGCGGTATTCCTTGGTCGGGCGCCGACATGATTTCGGTCATCATTTCGGCCGACGCGTCCAGACCTTCTGTCGCGATCGCGGCCTGGAGCAGACCACCGGTGGTGAGCACAGTGATTGCGAGGCACATCTTGTACATGGTCGTCTTCCTCCCTCGCTGATTCTAGCAAGGTGACCGCCGTCACGTCGTGACAAACCGATAACATGGAATTTGGATCGGCGCATTCCAGCCGCGCTTCTATCCGCAGCTCTTGTTTGGGCGGCCGTGGATCCTGTCGTCGAGCGAGTCAGCCGCAGGATCGACGTCATTCAGGAGGGCAAGGCCAAGCCGGGCGCAGTCTTCGTTTTCACTTCGGCGGAACTGAACGCGTGGGGACGCGCCAAGGCCAAGGAACTGGTGCCCGAAGGCCTGCGGGAGCCGCGGGTCGAGCTAGGGAATGGAACTGCGACGGCGTACGGCTTCGTGGATTTTCTAAAGGTACGGCATGCCGCGGGCATCGAGTCGAACTGGCTGGTGGCCAAGCTGATTGAAGGCGAGAAGCGAGTGCGCGTGTCGGCGAGCATTCGGTCATCAAACGGGCGCGTCACCGTTCACTTGACACGCGTGGAGCTGAACGGGCTGGCGGTCAGCGGCGCGCCGCTGGATTTTCTGATTCAGACGTTTTTCATGCCGCTGTATCCGAACGCCAAGCTCGACGAGCCGGTGGAGGTTGCCGAAGGCGTGGATCGGATCGTGGTCAGGCCGGGCGAAGCGAGGGTATACATCAAAAAGTGAAGCGCGACGCTATCATGATGAGGAGTCCGCTTGCGCGCTTCCATGGCTGATGACACGGTCCTGACGGTAGAGAATCTTTCCGTGACGCTGGACGGCGTTCAGATTCTGCGCGATGTTTCGTTCTCCTTTCGGCAGGGCGAGGCCTTGGCGGTGCTGGGACCCAACGGCGCCGGCAAGACGGTTCTGTTTCGCGCGCTGCTGGGACTGGTGCCGCACACCGGAAACGTGCACTGGCGGCCGGACATCAAAATCGGCTATGTTCCGCAGCGATTCTCGGTGGACCGCTCGGCGCCGATTACCGCGATGGAATTTTTTCTTCTGCAATCGCCTAGCTTCTGGCGGCCGAGCGCCGAGTTCGTCAATCACCTGGATCACGAGCTGACGCTGGTGGGCTTAGACCGGAGCGTGTTGCGCAAGAACCTGGGGGAGTTGTCGGGCGGCGAGACGCAGCGGCTGCTGCTGGCCTGGGCCATGCTGCAGCATCCCGCGGTGCTGCTGCTGGACGAGCCGACGGCGGGCGTGGATGCCGGTTTCGAAGAGACCATCTACGCGCTGCTGCATCGAGTGCAGACCGAGCGCGGCACGTCGCTGCTCCTGATCTCGCACGACCTCTCGGTGGTCTACCGCTACGCGCAGAACGTGGTGTGCCTGAACAAGACCGTGGTGTGTCACGGCGCGCCGGTAGAGGTGCTGAATCCGGCGGCGTTGACGACGCTGTACGGCGAGTCCGGATACTACCAGCACGAGCACGGACCGGGACACTGATGCACTCGCCCTATCACGCTTCGTTCTGGATCGCGCTGCTGGTTGGGATCGCATCAGGGAGCATCGGCCCGTTCATCTTACTGCGGCGCATGGCGCTGGTGGGCGACGCGCTCTCGCACGTGGCGCTGCCGGGGATCGCGCTGGCGCTGACATACGGTTTGGATCCGTTCTATGGCGTGATCGTATTCCTGATCGCGGCGGCGTTCGCGATTTACTGGCTGGAAGGACGAAGCCGCGTGCCGCCGGATGCGATCGTGGGGCTGCTGTTCACCGCAAGTCTCGCGATCGGAATCCTGATCTTGCCGGACAGCGAGATCATCGAATCGCTGTTCGGAGCTTTTCCGGTGCTGTCTCTGCCGTTCCTGCTTTCGATCCTGACTGCGGCAGCGGTGCTCGCTGCGTTGTGCTTCCTGTTGGCCAAGCGCTTCCTGTTTCTCATCGTGTCGCCCGACTTGGCCAAGGTGCACGGCCTCACGCGCAAATACGACCTGGCGCTGCTGGTGATCTTTGCGATGATCGTGGCGCTGGGCATCAAACTGGTGGGGACGCTGTTGATGGGCGCGCTCACCATCATTCCTGCATCGATCGCGAAAAACCTTTCCGGTAGCATGCGGCGCTACGTGATTTTTTCGGCGGCGCTAGGCGGCGCGATCTCGGTGGCGGGAGTCTGGCTGGCGGACATGTTCCGCTTTCTGCCCGGGCCGAGCATCGTGCTTCTAGGGATCGCGGTCTTTGTACTGAGCTTGCCGCTGGCAAAGCGAAAAGCGGCGTAAAGCGCCTATGCGTGGCGGAGCTCGGGAGTCGACCCCTGCCGTGATGCGCGCGGCAGCTTCCTTGCCCATGCGTACGCAGTCGGGGATGCCGATGCCGTGGTAAGCGTTGCCGGCGAGATGCAGGCCAGGCAATGTGCTCAAGATGGATTCCACACGCGCGACGCGCTGCTCGTGGCCGACAGCGTATTGCGCCATCGAGTCCGGCCAGCGCGCGATGCTGTGGAACACGGGCTGTGCCTGAAGGCCCATGATGCTCCGGAGCTCGCCCGATGCGGCTTCGACCAGCGCGCTATCGGTGAGCGAGAGTGCGTTACCGCCGGCGAAACAGCGCAGCAGCACCATGTCGTCCGGAACACGGTGGTTGAACTTGTTTCCCACCCAGGTGCAGGCCGCCAGATACTTGCGTTCACGCTGCGGCACCAGGAATCCGAAGCCGTTCAGCGGATGATCGAAAGTGTCTTTGCGATAGCCGAGCGCCAGCGTGATGGACGAAGTGTACGGAACTGCGGCGAGCAGGTCCGCGAGTTCAGCGTTGACCCCGCGCATGAGCCGCGAGGCTGCGCCCGCAGGCGTCGCAACCACGACGTGGTCGGCGTCCATCCAGTCGCCATCGGCACGCACGCGGAAACCGGCGCCGGTTCGCTCGACAGTTTCGACGTTGGTCTGCACGACATCGGCGCTCGGCGTCAGCGCGTCGACGAGCTGCTGCAGGCCGCCCTTCAGCGTCCGGAACAACGATCCCGATCCCTTAGGCCGCGGCATCGCAAGAACCCCGCGCGTCAGGCTGCCGTACTTCGATTCGATTTCGACGAAGCGCGCAAGCACGCTGTTGACGCTCATCTGACGCGGATCGCCGCCGTAGACTCCGGCGAGCAACGGCTCGGCCAGGTAGTCGATAGACTCCTGACCGTAGTGATCGAGCAGGAAATCGTACACGGACCGGTCCGGCTGTGGGCCTTTCGGGCGGCGCAAAAATTCGAGGCCCATGCGAATCTTGGTGCCCCAGCTCAGAAGCCGTGTTCCGACCAAGGGCATGATCTTGGTGGGCACCATCATCATCAGGCCGTCGGGCAACGGCACCAGGCGGCCATGCTTAAGAATGTAGGTGACGCGCAGGTGATCGTTGGAACCAATCACCTCGTCCGCGAGGCCGAGTTCGCGAATCAGGTCCATGGCCCAGGGCTTCTGCGCGATGAAGCTGTCGGGGCCGGCTTCGAGCACGCAGCCTTGCTGGACGGTGGTGCGGATCACGCCGCCCACGCGGGGCGTCTTTTCGAGGATAGTGGCGCGGATCCCGGCTTTCGAGAGATAGTAGGCCGCCGAGAGGCCTGAAATACCGCCGCCGATGATCAGCGCCTTCTGGGTCATGAGACCAATTCAGAGCATGTCAGGTGCCACTAGGTGGCGAGCTTGAATTCGCGGACGTATTCGACAGCCGCGCGGACGTGATCGACCGGCGTTTCGGGCAAAATGCCGTGGCCCAGGTTGAAGATGTGGCCGGGGCGCGTGCCCGTGCGTTTCAACAGCTCGTGGATGCGCATCCTGAGTTCCGAGAGCGGGGCGAAGAGCACGGCCGGATCCAGATTGCCCTGGACAGCGGAGCGGTAGCTGATGTCCATCCAGGCCTGATCGATGTTCACACGCCAGTCGACACCCATCACGTCGCCGCCGGCGGCGTGCAGTTCGCGAAAGAATCCAGCGGCGCCGGTTCCGAAGTGGATCACCGGGACGCTGGCGGTGCGAATGCGCTCGATGAGCGCGCGGGAGTAGGGCGCCACGTAGCGGACGTAGTCGTCCGGGCTGAGCGCGCCCACCCAGCTATCGAACACCTGAATGGCGCGCGCGCCGGCGGTCACTTGTCCAAGCGCGAAGGGACCGAGCACGTCCACCAGCTTGCCCATCAGCCGCCGCCACAACGTCTCGTCTTCGTACATCATCTGCTTGGTCCGGATGTAATTGCGGGATGGGCCGCCTTCGATCATATAACTGGCCAGCGTGAAGGGAGCGCCTACGAACCCGATCACAGGTACGCGGCCAGCCAGTTGCTGGACAACAATGCGAATCGCATCGCCGACGTATCCGAGCTCGTCGGTGTTGGAGATGGAGAGCGAATCGACGTCGTCGGAGGTGCGCACGGGATTGTCGATCACGGGACCCTCGCCCGCGACGAACTTGAGCTTGAGGCCCATGGGTTCCACCGGCAGCAGCAGGTCGGCGAAAATGATGGCCGCGTCGACATCCAGGATCTCGACGGGTTGCAGTGTGACTTGAGCGGCGAGATCTGGCCGTTTGCAGATTTCCAGGATTCCTGCTTTGGCGCGGATGTCGCGGTACTGTTTCATGTATCGTCCGGCTTGCCGCATAAACCAGACCGGCCGGACATCGGTGGGCCGGCGGCGGCAAGCATCCAGAAATCGACTGTTCATTGAAGGCATTCGCATTCTGCACCTGTCTCGCGCCGCAAAAGAAAGGCGCGAAAAATTCGTGAAGCTGGGAGGGCCGCCGCGTGACGGCCCAACATATTAGTAGCGCTTGGGAGGTGGTCGACTGTCAAGTTTTGGGCGAAAATTCGTGAATATCCAGAGTGCTAACCATGGTTTTTCAATGATTTACGGCGGTTCGACAACAGGTCGCCGATCACCCCCGCGGCCGGCCCTTCTTGACGCGCTTGAGCAGGCCCCCCAGGCGGGGCGGACCGATCTCGGTGGCGACGTCGGCTTCGAAGTGCAGCTCGGGGACGCGGAACAGTTCCAACCGCGCGGCCAACTCGCGGCGCAGGAAACTGCGCGCATGTTCGAGACCGGCCAGCGTCTGCTGCTTGTCACAGTCCGCAGCGATGCCGATGCGCACGATGGCGTGGCGCTTGTCGGGCGTGACCAGGACGTCGGTGACGGTGGCGAAGCCGATGCGCGGGTCGTTGAGCTCGTAGCCGATCATCTCGGCAAGTTCTTCGCGCAGGGCCTCGGAGATGCGTTCGGTGCGATGATCGGTCATTCAATCCACTCCAGCGTGGTTCCTACCAGGAGGCCGCCCAGGATCGAGGCCGCTTCCCGCTCGACCAATTGCAGCGTATGCGCGGCGTGATCGTGGTCGCCCGATACCGTGACGGCGGACACCAGCGCGCGCTGCCACAGATCCTGGTAGTCGATCTCGGCAACTGCTACGTTGAACTTGCTGCGCAGTCGGTCCTTAAGACCCTTCACCGTGTGGCGCTTGTCTTTGAGAGAGTGCGAGCCGTCGAGGTGGAGTTCCAGCGTTAGTACGCCAACCGTAGGCATGGCATTCTCACGCCATTACCTCGGCGGCCACACGCTCGGTGACGAAGGCTTCGATGACATCGCCAGGCTTGACGTCACTGTAGTTTCGAAGCGTCACGCCGCACTCGAATCCGTTCTTGACCTCGCTGGCGTCGTTTTTGAAGCGCTTCAGCGAATCGATCTTGCCGGTGAAGACCACTACGTTGTCGCGCAACAGGCGCACTTCGCTGTCGCGCTTGAGGAACCCGTCGATGACCATGCAGCCGGCCACGTTGCCGACCTTGCTGATGCGGAACACCTCGCGCACTTCGGCGCGGCCCTGGTAGACCTCTTTGAAGACCGGCTCGAGCATGCCGGTCATGGCGCGCTTCAGCTCGTCGGTCGAGCTCGTAGATGATGGTGTGGAGGCGGATGTCCACCTTTTCCTGTTCGGCGAGCGCGGTGGCGTTGCGCTCGGGCCGCACGTTGAAGCCGACGATGATGGCGTTGGATGCCGAAGCCAGCAGCACGTCGGTCTCGTTGATGGCGCCGACGCCGGAGTGCAGCACGCGGATGCGGACCTTTTCGTTGGAGAGCTTCTGCATCATGTCGCTCAGCACTTCGGCGGTGCCGCTGACGTCGGTCTTGAGGATGATGTTGAGTTCCTTGACCTCGCCTTCCTTCAACTGCTCGTGCAACTGCTCGAGCGTGATGCGCCCGGTCTTGGACATGGCGGCGTCGCGCGCCTTGGATTCGCGATAGATGACGATCTGCTTGGCCTTGGCGGTATCGGTGACCACCTGGAAAGTGTCGCCGACATCGGGCAGAGAATCCAGTCCCAGCACTTCGGCGGGCATGGACGGCTCGGCCTCGCGCATCTGGCGGCCGCGATCGTCGAACATGGCGCGCACTTTGCCGAATACCGATCCGCAGATGAAGTAGTCGCCCACCTTCAGCGTACCGTTGCGCACGATGACGGTGGCCACTGGCCCGCGCCCGCGATCGAGCTGGGCTTCGAGCACGGTGCCGACGGCCGGGCGGTCGGGATTGGCCTTGAGGTCCTGCATGTCGGCCACCAGCAGGATCATTTCGAGCAGCAGATCGAGGTTGGTTTTGGCCTTGGCCGAGACCGGGACCATGACGGTGTCGCCGCCCCAATCCTCGGCCAGCAGACCGCGATCGGCCAGTTGCTGCTTGATGCGCTCGGGCTGCGCGTCGCCTTTGTCGATCTTGTTGATGGCGACGATGATGGGGACGCCGGCCGCCTTGGCATGATCGATGGCCTCGAGCGTCTGCGGCATGACGCCGTCGTCGGCAGCCACGACCAGCACGACGATGTCGGTAACCTTGGCGCCGCGGGCGCGCATGCGGGTGAACGCTTCGTGGCCGGGCGTGTCGATGAACACGATCTTGCGGCCGTTCTTTTCGATGTGATACGCGCCGATGTGCTGGGTGATGCCGCCAGCCTCGCGATCGGCGACGTTGGTGGAGCGGATGGCGTCGAGCAGCGAGGTCTTGCCATGATCGACGTGGCCCATGATGGTGACCACGGGCGCGCGCTTCACGCGATCGGACGACTCCTCGGCCAGCTCGATCTCCTGCGTGCTCTCCTCTTCGAAGCTGACCTTGTTGGTGGACGCGCCGAACTCGCGGGCGATGTCCTCAGCCATCTTGACTTCGAGGTTCTGATTGATGGTGGCGAAGATCTTCTTCTCGACCAGTTTCTTGATAACCAGGTTGGCCTTGATGCCGAGCTTTTCAGAAAGCTCCTTGACGGTGATGCCTTCTGAGACCGTGATTTCGCGATCGATGGGCGGTGGCGCGGCGGGCTGCGACTCGCGCCGGGACGAGCGCATCCCGAGTCTTCCCTCTTCCTGCTCCTGATCGCGGCGGCGATCGCGGCCCACCGGCTTGGCCTGATGGCGGCGCTGTTGTTCGGTCGGAAGCGTGGCCGGCTCGGCGCGCAATGGCGAAGTGGGGTGCAGAGCGCGTGGGCGCCGCAGGCCGGGAGGCGCGCCGGGGCCCATGCCGGGACCGCGCATGACCGGTTGGCCCGGACGAATGGGGCCGCGATAAATCGGTTGGCCGGGCACCGGCGTAGAACTGCGCGTCGGCATGCCGGGGCGCGGCGCTTGCGGCTGCGCCTGGCCGGGAGCGGGCCGGGTTTGCTGAAGTCGCGCCACCATATCGGGGCGCGGTGGAACCACTGGACGAGCGGCAGGCTGGCCGGCCAGACCAGGGCGCGCTGCAGTGCGCAGCGGCAAGGCCGGCGCAGGGCCGGGAGCAGTTTCGTGGGTGGGCGGCGCGATCCGCGCGGTAGGTGCGGGGGGCGGCGGCGCAACCGTTGGAGGCGGTGGCGGACCCTGCGGCAACGGCTGTCGCGGTCCAGAAAGGATTTGTCCGGGACGCGGAGGAGGCGGAGCAGGCCGCGCGGGAACGGGAGTGGTGCGCAGCGGCGGATGCAACGGCGCGCTGCCTCCTGCGGCTAGCGGCGGCCGAATCGGCGCAGGCCTGGAGCGCGGCGGTTCTTCAGTCAGCATGGTTGAGGCAATGTCGTCGTGCGCAGGCGGCGCTTCCGGCGCCGGCGCGGGTCGTCCTTCCATCAGCAGGAGTCGGTGAAGCTGCTACGGCAGCGGCGGGCGCCGGCACGTGTTCTTCAGCGGCAGGAGCTTCTTCGACCGCCACCGCGGTTCCGCCTTCGCCTTCTTCGACGGCGCGCCCACCGGCGCCGTGCACCCGCTCGCGGATCGCCTCCGCGACGTCATCGTCGATGGAGCTGGAGTGCGTCTTCTTCTCGGTTACGCCGAGACTCCAGGAGCATGTCGAGGATGTCATGCGACGGAATCTCGAGTTGTCTTGCCAGCTCATTAATGCGGATTTTGCTCATAGCTACTGCTGAACCCGTGCGACCGGGCGATTAACCGACATCCTCCGAGTTCTTTATGGTATCAAATTCACTTTTCTGATCAAGCGAATCCGAAGGTTGCTGATCTTCATTGGCGGCGCTAAACTCTGGCGCCGATCGCGACCGCCGCATCACCGTCCGCTTCCGCTTCTGGGGCCTGCGCCTCTGCGACCGTTTCCTCAGGCACGAGTCTCCTCGGCGCTACGGGAGTTCGCCGGCTCGACGGGCGCCTCGAACTGGGCGTAGTAAGCGTTGACGGCGATCAGGATCTTTTGCACGATCTCGGGATCGATGCCCGGAATGACTTCCAGTTCCTCGGGAGTCATGGAGCCGAGTTTTTCGACCGTACCGATGCCGCCCGCGATCAGCAGCTCGACAATCTCTTCGGCCAACCCATGATCGATCAGGACCGAAACCGGCGCGCCGGACGGAACCAGCGCAGCCATGGCGGATTCCACTTCCTGGCGCTTCTCTTCTTCGCTCTTGATGTCGACTTTCCAGCCCAGGAGCTTGGCGGCCAGCCGCACGTTCTGGCCCTTCTTGCCGATGGCGAGCGAGAGCTGGGAGTCGTCGACGATCACTTCCATGTGCTTTTCGGCAGCGTCGATGATGGAGACGCGCGTGATCTTAGCCGGGCTGAGGGCGTGAGTGGCGAACAGCACCGGGTCTTCGGAAAACTCGATGATGTCGATCTTCTCGCCGCGCAGCTCGCGAATGATGGATTGCACGCGCATGCCCTTCATGCCGACGCAGGCGCCCACGCTGTCGACGTCGCGGTCGCGGCTGCACGACGGCGATCTTGGTGCGCTCGCCGGCTTCGCGCGCGCAGCCTCTGATCACTACTGTGTTGTCGTAAATTTCCGGAACTTCCTGTTCGAACAGCCGCATGACCAGCTCGGGAGCGCCGCGCGACACGATGACCCCGGCGTTCTTGCCGGCCTTCTCGACGCTTCGAATGACGCAGCGGCAGCGGTCGCCCACGCTGAAGTTTTCGAGCTTGCTCTGTTCCTTCTTGGGGAGGCGCGCTTCGGTTTTTCCGATGTCCACCACCAGGTCCGGCCCTCGATGCGCTTGATGGTGCAGTTGACCAATTCACCAACGCGGTTGGAGTACTCCGAGTAAACGGTTTCGCGCTCGGCCTCGCGAACCTTCTGGAGGATCACCTGCTTGGCGGTTTGCGCCGATATGCGTCCCAGCGCGTCGGTGGGTTTGGGAAAGCGCAGTTCGGCGTCCAGTTGGGCTTCCGGATCGATCTTGCGGGCGTCCTCGAGAGAGATCTCCTTCCCCGGATCCTGGACCGCTTCAACCACCTTGCGGACCCCGTAGATTTCCAGGGCGCCGGTCTGATCGTTGAAGGCGGCGACCAGATCCTCGGTGGTGCGGAAGTGCTTGCGAGCCGCGACCAGCATGGCGTCCTTGACGGCGTCAATGACGATCTGCGGATCGATGCCCTTCTCTTTGCTCAAGATCTCAATGGACTGATAGATCGTTCCCACTTTTTCCTCTTCTCAAACTGTCCAGGGGTTTTACTACCACTCAAACTTCAGGTTGGCTTTTTGGACCTGTGCAAGCGGGAAATGGATAACTCTGCCGTCGCTCGGCGAGAGCGCGACCATCCCTTCGAGAAAAACCGGCCAGCTTGCCTTCCCAGCGGCGCTGGTTCTCGACCGGTTCCCGCAGCACGACTTTTGCTGTACGCCCCACGAATCTTTCGAAATCTCCGGGCTTGGACAGCTTGCGCTCCAGGCCAGGGGAGCTGACCTCCAGCGTGTAGCTGTCGCCAGGTATGACGTCTTCGATATCCAAAATAGTACCGACCTGCTGCGAAATGAATTCGCAATCGGCGTGCGAGACGCCTTGAGGCCGGTCGATGAAGATGCGCAGCACCCTGCCGCGCCCGGCGCCCAGAAGCTCAACGTCAACGATCTCAATGCCTTCCGAGTCACCCACGCGGCGGGCGATTTCCGAGATCCGGCGCGACGATTTCTTCCTTCGCTGAAAGCATGTTCAACGCAATAAAAAAGTGGGCTTTCGCCCACTCGGTTTGTCCGACACCTCTATTATACACAATCAGCGGAGTACGTTTGAAGTCTTGTGCGCGCGCTGTGCGGAGGCGCGCCGGCGTCAGGAAAGGTCGCGATAGCGTGCCAGGGTCACACGCGATTCCTCAATCGCGGCGCGGACTTCGGGGCTGACCAGCGCGTCCAATTCGCGGCGCCGGCTGTCTTTGAGACGCGTGCGGGCGCCCTGCAGCTCGGCAGCGCAAAATCCAGGGTGACACATGAACTCGGTCACGCCATCGGGAAGCGTCCGGATCAGCGCTGAGAGCCGGGCGGCATCGAAGCGGCCCGTCATTGCAAATCCCGCGAAATAGTCGGCCGTGCGGCAGCCCTTGGCCGTGAGCCTGGCGAGCAGCCAGCGATCGGCGAACGGAACCGGCAGATGCAGCGGTTTACGCACCCACGGAATTTGCAGCTCCGCAGCGATGCGCGCCACCGCGTCCAGCACCGGTGGAAGCAGATGCGTGTGCTTGTGCGTGTCCAGGTGCGTCGGGCGGATGCCGGCGTCCAGGATTCTGCGCACTTGCCAGACGAGCTGATCGTAAATTTTCATTCGGCCGAGCGCCACTGCCGCCATCAAGCGCGGCACTGACCGCGGAAAATCGCCGGAACCCACCAGCACCAGGTGCACGCCGACATCGAGCTCCGGATTCTCGCGCGCCAGCTCAACCGCGTGCTCGAACGCCGCCCCGGTAGCCATGAGCGTGGTCGCGGTGAGGATGCCGTTGCGATGCGCGTGGACGATCCCTTCGTTGACGTCGCGGGTGAATCCGAAATCGTCGGCGTTGGTGATCAGGTATTTCAAAAGGCCGCGGCCTAGAAGATCGCGAGCTTGATGCGCAGGAACTTCTTGGGATTGGCGCGGAAGTCCTGCATCAGCCCGTGCAACTCGCGCGTCGCGCCATTCAGGTTGTCGTACAACTGCGGATTCACCATGAGCTGGCCGATGGTCCCCTGGCCGGAATTGATCTTGTCGATCATCGCGTCGATCTTCGCGATGCTGTCGGAGATCTGTTTGTGGAGTTCATCGCTCTTGAGCAGCTTGCCGGCGGTGCCCTTGCCTTCGTTGAGGTCGGTGGCGATCTTGCGGTAATCAGCTATGGTGGCCTGCAACTCGTTATACAGGGCGGGATCTTTCAGAATCTTTCCGGCCGTCCCCTCACCTTTCTGAATACCGTCGATGACGCTGTCCACGCGCGCCATGGTCTTGCGGAAATCGTCGTAAACTTCGCGATCGTAAATCAGCTTTCCGAGCGTTCCCTTGTCGCTGTTCAAAACCTCGGCCAGTTGCTTGACCTCATCGGTGATCTGAAGGATGTGGTTGTAAAGCGTTTCGTCCACCAGCAATTTGCCGATGGTGCCCTTGCCGTCTTCGACCGATCGCGATGATCTTGTCCACGCGCTCCACGGTGTGCTGCAGGGAATTCAAAACGCCGAAGCCCTGCTGCACCAGGTCCTGAATCTCCTGCGTGTTTTCGCTGGGAATCTCCTGGCCGGCCTGGACGGTCTTGTCGGCTTTTGCCCGACTTGATGTTGATGTACTTGGTGCCCAGGACGTTGGCGGCGCTGATCTGCGCGACGGAATCGACCGGGAATCTCCTTCAGGATGTCTTGCGGCAGTTGCATTTCGAGGCGGACCAGCCGCTGCGGATCCTTCGAGCCCGACAGGGTGATGCTGTTCACCTTGCCGACCGGAATGCCGTTCAAGTTGACATCGGCGCCTTTGCCGAGCGCCGCGGCGTCCGCCATGTAAGAATAGACCACGCCTTGGATTCGAAGAAGTTGGTGTTGCCGGTGATCAAGAAGATCAGCGCGGTGAGGATCGCCATGGCCGCGAGGCCATGATGTCCCACCTTGAGTCGCGCCCAGCGTGCCTTTTCCTGAAGTGGCATAAGTCAGGAATGTTTCGGTACGAACTTGGTCACGTAAGCGATCGCTGGATTCTTCCAGCCCCGCCTGCGTTCCTTCAAAGACCACGCGCCCTTCTTTCATGACCATGAAGACGGTACGAGCCGGATTCGAGCCGTGTTCTGCCGCATCCCCGTTGCCGGAAACGGGCTCCAGATACCCACGGTTGCGATTGTATCGAAAATTGGCCATCAGTTGCCCGTCCTGGTAACGCTGGGTGACGATGAGGTTGGCGGTGTTCTCGGGTATCGCGCTCCTTGGCGATGAGCGCCATGATGGTGTTGGCGGTGATGGGATCGAGGCCGGCGGTGGGCGAATCGTAGAGCACCAGCGGCGGATTGCTGACCACGGCGCGCGCGATCCCGACGCGGCGCCGCATGCCGCCCGACAATTCGCTGGGATACTTGTCGAGGGTGTGTTCGAGTTCGACGAAGCGCAGTGCGTCAGCGACGCGGCGGCTTCACTTCGTCGGCGCGAACGTCGTGGATCTTGCGATTGACCAGCGGATAGGCCACGTTCTCCGCGACGGTGATGGAATCGAACAGGCCGCCTTCCTGGAACAGCACGCCGACCCGGCTGCGAACGTCGAAGAGTTCGCGCTCTTCGACATCGGTGATATCTTGCCCGAACAGGAAAACGCGCCCCGCATCGGGCTTGATCAGGCCGAGGGCGGTCTTCAGCAGCACGGTCTTGCCGCTTCCGGCGGCGCCCAGGACCACGCGCGTTTCTCCGGCGCACATTTCGAACGATACGTCGTGCAGCGCCTCGACGTCCTCGAAGCGCACGCCGACGTTTTCGAAGCGCAGCAGGCTGCCGGCCGGCGATGCGTTGTGCGCGGCGCTCATTCAGGTCAGGTTGACGAAGATGCGGGTGAGCATCGCGGTGATGACGAAGACCCACACGATGGAGACCACCACGGCGGTAGTGGTGGCGCGGCCGACGCCTTGCGTACCGCCGCTGGTTCGCAGGCCGTAAAAACAACCCACCAGCGAGATGACGAAAGCGAAGACGAAGGGCTTCAGAAGGCCCTGCACGATGTCGTTGTATTGCAGCGCTTCATACGCGTTGGTCCAGTATTGCGGATGTCGAAAGACCCAGCGACAGCTTGGCGATCAGGATAGCCGCCGAAGATGCCAACGAAGTCGGCGATGATGGTGAGCATCGGCTGCATGAAGCAGGTGGCCAGCATGCGGGGCGTCACCAGCTTCTGGATGGGATCGGTTCCGAGCGCGCGCATGGCGTCGATCTGCTCGGTGACCTTCATGGAGCCGAGTTCGCTCGCGATGCCGGAGGCGTTGCGGCCGGCCACGACCACCGCGGTCAGTACCGGACCCAGCTCGCGCACCAGCGTGATGGCGACGATCTGGCCAACTTGCCCGGTGGCGCCATATTGCGACAGCGCGCGGGACATCTGCATGGTGATGACGACGCCGCTGAAGAACGAAACCAGAAACACGATGGGCAGGCTGCCCACGCCGATGATGTCCATCTGCAAGGCGATGTCGTCGGCGTAGTGCGGCGTGCGGAAAATGTTGCGGAGCGCCCGCCCGGCCAGAACGTAGAAATCTTGGGTGGCGGCGACGGGCGGCTTCAGGAAATCGAGCAAGCCGGGACCCTCATCAAACCGATGCTACCATGCCGGGAATTGAAGGCCGGAGCGCTACAAGCGGACGATCTTTTCCGAGGGTAGTTCTTCAGCGCGTTGCGGGTGTCGACGATCAGGCGCGCGTTGCGCACGATGCCCTGCGTAGTCGACGCCGGTGTGATCGGTCACCAGCACCACGCAGTCGGCCTGCGCCGCCATGGCCAGCGGATCCTCGCGCCGTCAACTCGCGGCCGTCCAGACGCACCCGCGGAACGAACGGATCGCTGTAGGTCACGCGCGCGCCGCGGCGCTCCAGCAGCAGGATGATGTCGAGCGCGGGCGATTCGCGCACGTCGTCGATGTTGCGCTTGTAGGCCACGCCCAGGACGTGGACGTGCGAGCCTTTCAGCGGCTTCGAGCAATCGTTCAGCGCGTTCTGGATCTTGTCCACGACGAAGTGCGGCATCTGGCCGTTGATGTGGCCGGCCAGCTCGATGAAGCGCGCCTCGATGCCGGCCTGCTTGGTTTTCCACGACAGATAGAACGGATCGATGGGGATGCAGTGCCCGCCCAGGCCCGGGCCCGGATAGAACGGCATGAAGCCGAACGGCTTGGTGGCGGCGGCGTCGATCACTTCCCAGACGTTGAGATCCATGCGGTCGCACATCAGCGCGATCTCGTTCACCAGGCCGATATTGATCATGCGGAACGTGTTTTCGAGCAGCTTCACCATCTCGGCGACGCGCGTCGAACTCACCGGCACCACTTTTTCGAGCGCCTGCGAATAGAACAGCGCGCCCATCGCGGTGCAGGCCGGCGTGATGCCGCCGACGACCTTCGGGATGTTCGAGGTTTGGTACTTCGGGTTGCCGGGATCGACGCGCTCGGGCGAGAAGCACAGGAAGAACTGTTCGCCCGACCTTCCAACCGGGACGCTCGAGCATCGGCAGGACCAGCTCGTCGGTGGTGCCGGGGTAGGTGGTGGATTCCAGGATCACCAGCTTGCCGGGCTTGAGATGTTTGGCGATCTCGCCGCAGGCCGACGACGATGTAGCTCATGTCGGGATCTTTGGTCTTGCGCAGCGGCGTGGGGACGGCGATGTTGATGGTGTCGAGGTCGGCGACCACGGAAAAGTCCGTGGTGGCGCGGAATTTCCTTGCCTCCACCAGCGGGCGCAGGGCGTCAGTGGGGATGTCCTGGACATAGGATTCCCCCGCGTTCAGTCTTGCGACCTTGTCCTCCTGGATATCGATGCCGGTTACGGCAAAACCGGCTTTGCGCAAACTCAACGGCCAATGGCAAACCGACGTAGCCGAGGCCGACGATGCCGACGCGAGCGGTGCGGGCTTTGATTTTTTCCGCCAGGACTTCGGAGGCGGCTCTGGTGGTAGCTTGCATAGCGCTCACTACCACTCTAGCGCAGATGCAGTGTGTATTCTTAAGGAATGCGGGCCTGTGTGGTTATGGCGGCGCTATGCGAAATACTTGCAGCCGGTCTCTTTGCTCAAGCGCAAGACGCCAATGCAGCTCCGGCCAAGACCATGGCCCCGCGTCTGATAAAGAAGAAAGAGCCAGAGTATTCGCCGCTCGCCCGCGCCGATCATGTCCAGGGGACTGTGGCTTTCAACATTGTCGTGGACGATAAGGGGATTCCCAAAGACATTGCTGTGATCAGTCCGCTTGGGTTTGGCCTGGACGAAAGAGCCGAGGAAGCAATCAAGACGTGGCGATTTATTCCTGGCAGCCGGGAAGGCAAGCCCGTGAGCGTGAAGGCACGAGTTGAAGTAAATTTTCGATTTCCTGAAATTTGGTTCGATTCCAAAGCAGAACAGCAGCGCACTTCCTACAATACTGCTCTTGCTGGCCTGAACGGTAAAGAAGAGAAGGCGCGTGACTCAAGCTGTGAAGTCGATGCTGGAGCTCGCCAAGCAAAGACACCCGCCCGCCACGTATATGGTCGGAATTTGGCAGATGAGCGGAGAAAACGTTCCGCAGGACCGTGCCGGCGGCTGGTCTTTGATAGAGAAAGCGGCCGACAAGAACTACGGCCCGGCCCTATACGAAATTGCGATTCGAAAGATCCAGGGAAGGGACCTCCCCGCCGACCCGGAGGGCGGATTGAGGACCATGCGCGAGGCCGCGACGCTGGGAAGCGTGCAGGCGCAGTATTATCTCGGGGGCGCCTACGAAACTGGTAGCGGAGTGCCTCAGGAACTGGATCGCGCGCGGCGCTACTTCCGTTTGTGCGCGGCAAGAGGGCAGCCGCGCTGTCAGGCTCAATTGGCCGACCTGCTCTTGAACGATTCGAACCGCTCCGATGATGACTATTTGCTAGCGCTCGCCTGGCACGAGCTTGCCGACGGCGCGGGTGTGGCCGAGGTGCGAACAATTCTCGATCGGGAGCAACCTAAGCTGACCACAGCTCAGAAAAAGTTAGTTGAAACTTGGAAGATGCAACTCGTGCGCAGGTAGCGATCGCCCCGCTGTTGAACTCCCTCCCGCCCCGGCGGTATGATGACGCTTCGAAAGGCAGGTGCCGCTTCCATGTGGTTCGCTCGACTCTGCGCGCTGGCGCTCCTGGCTTCGCCGCTCGCCGCCCAGCATGAATTCAATCCCGCCGAGGCCGAAATGGGCGGGCGCATCTACAGCGCCAATTGCATCTACTGCCATGGGCCGGACGGCGACCAGGTGGCCGGCGTCGATCTGGGCCGCAACAAATTCAAGCGCGCCTCCACCGACGCCGACCTGATGGCGGTGATCCGCAACGGCGTCCCCGCCGCCGGAATGCCCGCGCAGAAAATTCCCGAGCGCCAGATCGGCATGGTGGTCGCCTACATTCGCTCGCTGGCCGCCGCGCCGCCGAGCACGCTGCCTCCGGGTGGCGACGCCGCGCGCGGCAAGTCGATTCTCGAGGGCAAGGGCGGATGCCTCACCTGCCATCGCGTCAAGGACGAAGGATCGCGGCTCGGTCCGGATCTGAGCGACGTTGGCGAGCATCGCCGCGTCATCGAGATGGAACAAGCGCTGCTCGATCCCAATGCCGTCGTCCTTCCTGAGAACCGATTCTTCCGGCTTGTCACGAAGGATGGCGCAACCGTAACCGGCCGGCTTCTGAATCAGGACACCTTTACCGTCCAGGTGATCGATGCGCGCCAGCGCCTGCTCTCGTTCCAGAAATCCGATCTGCGCGAATTCGCCGCGCTCAAATCGCCGATGCCGTCCTACCGCGACAAACTGACTTCCCAGGAGCTGGCGGACCTGGTTTCGTATCTCGTCTCATTGAAAGGCCGTTGAACACGTCATGATCCGACTTCCTCTTCTGCTCGCCCTCGCCGCCGCAATGCTGCCGGCCCAGGTCTCCTTCGAGCGCATCCTCGGCGCCGCGAAAGAGCCGCAAAACTGGCTGACTTACTCCGGCACCATGCATGAGCCAGCGCTACAGCACGCTCGCGCAGATCACGCCGGCCAACGTCAAGAACCTGGACCTGCAGTGGATGTTCCAGGCGCGCTCGCTCGAAAAATTCGAAGCCACGCCGCTGGTGGTGGACGGCGTGATGTACACCGTGCAGGCGCCCAACGACGTGGTCGCGCTGGATGCGGTGACGGGCCGCGTGTTCTGGACCTACTCGTATACGCCGGCCAAGGAAGCGCGTCCGTGCTGCGGTCGCGTGAATCGCGGCGTCGCGATCTCTGGGCGACACGCTGTTCATGGGCACCATCGACGGCCGCCTGATCGCGCTGGACGCCAAGAACGGCAAGCCGCTGTGGAACATCGAAGTCGGCAAGCCCGAGGCAGGCTATGCGATCACGCACGCGCCGCTCGTCATCAAGGACAAAGTGATCGTGGGCGTGGCGGGCGGCGAATACGGCATTCGCGGCTACATCGCGGCGTACGACGTCAAGACCGGCGCAGGAGCGCTGGCGCTTCTACACCATCCCCGGCAAAGGCGAGCCCGGCAACGAAACCTGGAAAGGCGATTCGTGGGAGCACGGCGGCGGTTCCATCTGGATGACCGGTTCCTACGATCCCGAGCTCAACCTCACCTACTGGGGCGTCGGCAATCCGGGGCCGGACTGGAACGGCGACGATCGCACGGGCGACAACCTGTACAGCGATTGCGTCGTCGCGCTGGATGCCGACACCGGGAAGCTGAAATGGTATTACCAGTTTTCGCCGCACGACGAGTTCGACTACGACGCGGTGCAGGTCCCCGTGCTGGTGGACGGCGAGTGGCAAGGCAAGCCGCGCAAGATGATGATGTGGGCGAATCGCAACGGCCTGTTCTACGTGCTCGATCGCACCTCCGGCCAGTTCCTGCTTAGGAAAGCCGTTCGCCAAGGTGACGTGGATGAACGGGTTCGACGAGCGCGGCCGGCCAATGAAAGTTCCCAGCGCCGCGTCCAGCAACAAGGGCACGCTGATCTTCCCCGGCAACCAGGGCGCGACCAACTGGTACAACCCGTCCTACAGCCCGCGCACGGGTTTGTTCTACATTCCCACCTGGGACGATTATTCGTCGCTGTTCGTCAAGCAGGACCAGAAATTCCAGGAGGGCCAGTTCTTCGGCGGCGGCGGGCCTCGCGGCAATCGGACCTCCGGTGGTGACCGGCTCCTTCAACTACCGCAAGGAAGGCGATCAGTACGGCGCCATCCGCGCGGTGGATCCGAAGACCGGCGACCGCAAGTGGGAGTTCCGCATGGCCGACGTGACGGACGCAGGCATCCTGACAACCGCCACGGATCTGTTGTTCAGCGGCGGACGCGACGGCTACTTCTTCGCGCTGGACGCTCGCAACGGATCGCTGCTATGGAAGTCGGCGGTCGGCGGCAAAGTGCAGTCCGGTCCGATGACGTATTCAGTGAACGGACGCCAGTACGTCGCAGTGTGCGCGGGCAACTCGCTGTTTGTCTGGGCGCTGCGCCAGTAGGTTCCGAGGGTGTAATAATGTGCAGAAGCATTAAAGTGCTGCGCGTTCCCGGCCAGCGCGCCACCGATGAAGAGCTGAGCGCGGCCGCCCGGCAGTTCGTGCGAAAGATCAGCGGGTTTCACAAGCCGTCGCAAGCCAATCAGGAAGTTTTTGAGCGCGCGATCGCGGAGATCGCCGCATCCGGCCGGCGACTGCTTGACAGCTTGCCTAACGCTAAACCGGCCACGCCGCATACGGTCATTGCAGCGCAACAGTAACGCCGGGCGCCGCAGTTCGCGATCCGGCCTTCAGCAAGAAGGGGACGGCCGGACCGCTGCGCGCATCCTGCGGAACTCGAAATTTGATCTGCAGAAGACCGGCCGCCGAGCCTGGTAATCCTGCCGCTGAAACAATCTCACTTTCGAGGCGTTCGTCCTGATCCTTCGGGTTATCGAATGAGACCGAGATAGGGGCCTGAGGTTTTGCCGACGTCGCCCCGAGAATGGTCCCATCAGCGACTGGCGAATCCGTCGCGCCATCTCCCGTCACAAACATCGTGATCAGGGAGCCTCTCTTCGCGGGAGTCTCCGGCGAGTTGAAGCTGCCGTCCTCATTGAGGATCAATCCCTGACCTGAACCCGATCCGTTGCGCGTGAAAATGCCGGGACGAGCCGACAAAACAGCCAAGAGGAGCGGCGCCGATCGAACGCCTTTGTATTCGACCTGAACGATTACCGAGTCCTTGCCCGCGACTTCATACGGCACGATCGCGTTGGTCTGCGTGGCCGAGACATAAAGCAGCGGCGCTGGAATTTCGTTGAAAAGAATTCGGGTATCGGCCAGCGTATCAGCGACGCGGCCATCGATGACTTGAAGTGATGCCGGGGTTGCCGGTCCGATTGAGCCTCCGAAAATCGTCACCATCTCGCCCGGAGCCACGCCACCGCCATAGAAGCTTGCGGCATTCACGACGCACTCGTTCTGAATATGAGGGCGGGAGTTGTCGATTGGGGCCGATGCCTTTTCGAGTTTGGCAACGAACACGCCGCCGTTCACCCCTGAGACGTACACGGCGTCCGAGTCGACTCCCACGCCATAGACGATCGCGCCGCCGAACCAGCCGAACTGACGGGTCCATCGTTCCTCACCGGCAAGACTGTAACTGCGGACAAATGCATCCGCTACATCGGTCTTGCACTGGCCGGGAAACGTCGTCTGGGTTTGGCCGGCAACGTACACGCCATCCGAATCCAGCGCCAGCCCGATCGGAAGGCTCAGGGTTTCGAATCGCCGCGCCCACACTTCATTGCCGCTCGAATCGAACCGGCGCAGAAACGCCCGCCGCGTGTCGGATCCGAACGATCCGTCACCGGCGCCGGGGGTCAAGGACGTTGTACCGGCAAGGTACACGCTGGTGGAATCTGCTGTCAGCCGGCCAGCGGCAAGAAACTCCGACGTGTCCGACGCCAACGGACAGGTCCACAATTCATCACCGTCCCGATTGTATTTCCGAAGGAAAGCCGCTTGATCGCTACCGGCGACAACATAGACTCCGAAGTTGTCCGTAGCTATGCCACCTACGGCAAGCGTTCGTGTCCACAATTCGTTGCCCTCGGGCGAATACTTGCGTACAAAACTCTCGGAGTTTCCGTTCGAAGCAGCGATGTACACGCCTGAGGGATCGGTTGCCACGTCAAACGCGTACTCGTAGTGCGGTCCATCATGATGAAAAGCTCGTAGCCACAACTGATCGCCGGTCAAACTGAACTTTCCGATAAATGCATCCGCCCCGGCCATCCCAATCTGGCCGGCCACATAGATTCCCGAAAAGTCCGCTGCGATCGCGAACGGCAGGATATTGTCCGGCCCGGTCAACGGACGCGTCCACAATTCTCGGCCCTGAGCGTCATACTTGCGCAGAAGGGTTTGGAATCTGTCGACGTGCGTGAAATTGGAGCTCTCGGCTGAGAACGTTCCAGTTACATAAATTGCTCCGGAGTAGGCCACCATCGGGCTCTTCGCCGGACCCAAGCCGCTTGCTTGGGTAAACTCGCGAGTGAAGAGAATGGTCTGCGCGTGGGCTGGCTGGGGAGAGAGGGTCAACGTAGCACTAGCCACGACAAGCAGGGCCCGCACAAGGGAATCGTTCATTTCGATCTCCGGACTGGATTCTAAAGCCGGATTCGCCTGGGAACAAGGTTGAAACCGTATGAAACGTGCTGGAAAGCTCGGCAATTGATGGAGTTGTTGCTGAGTTAAACTGTCTGAGGGTGTATTGATGTCTCTCCCGCGTCCGGCGAACGGCGTGCCGGAATCGTTGATCCACGAACAGTTGGAGCGGATTCTCGCCAGCGACACCTTTTCGCGGTCCGACCGTCTCAGCCGGTTTCTGCGCTTTACCGTCGAGCAAACTCTGGAAGGACACGGCGCGGGCCTGAAGGAACAGTTCATTGCCTGCAAGCTGTACGGCAAAGGCGCGGATTTCGACACAGCGTCGAGCGCCGTTGTTCGCGTGGATGCGCGCCGCCTGCGCGACAAGCTCCGGGAATACTATGCAGAGCACACTCGCGACTCAGTTCTCATCACGCTTCCCAAGGGCGCCTATGTTCCGCTTTTCGAACGCATCCTGGCGGCGCCTGCCGACGAGCACGTATCGGCCCGGCAGCGAACATGGGGATGGAAGACAGTGGCAGTATCTGCGAGCGCTGTTGTCATAGTGGTCTCAGCAATTGCTTGGATCACCAGCCATTCGCCCGTAGAACCAGAACCGAAGCTGGTTCCACTGACATCCTATCCCGGCAACCTGTCGCAGCCAGCGCTGTCTCCGGATGGAACCATGGTGGCTTTCTCTTGCTCCGATGGCGTTCAAACCGACATTTGCGTCAAGGCCGTGGGGTCCGAGACATTTCAACACCTGACCAGCACCCCGGAATCTGAATTTTGGCCGGCGTGGTCGCCGAACGGACAGGAAATCGCCTTCGGCCGCGGTCCGCGTCCGACGACGCCGGGATTTCAGGATTTCGGAACCGAAATGGGAATCTACATCATTTCGCGGCAGGGTGGCGCGGAGCGCAAGGTTTCCAGCAGCGGAGCGATCGCTGGTTGGATGCCAGACGGCAAGTCGCTCTTGATCCGGGAGCGGCTGAAGGGCCAGCCCTACGCAATTTTTCAAGTGGATCTCGGGAGCCTTGAACGCCGCCAGCTCACTCGGCCGCCTGCAGGTGATGGCGACTGGCGCTTTGATGTGTCTCCGAGCGGCGTGACGCTGGCCTTCATCCGGTTCGCGCGCACCGGCGCGGGCGACCTGTTCGTTATGCCGATCCGCGGCGGAGAGCCTCGCCGGCTGACGGATTGGAATCGATATTTAACGGGCGTCGCGTGGATGCCCAACGGAAAGGAGTTGATTTACTCGGTGGATGGCCGTCTCTGGCGCATTCCGGCGGCACCGGGCAGGCCGGGACGCGGATCTCCCGTGCCCGACATCCCCATGTCGGCCGCCGGCTTGTCCATTTCGCGGCCAGGCGCGGGGCGTCCTGCCAGACTTGCGTTCCGTACCGGACGGAGTGGCGTGAACCTCCGGCGGGTCGATCTGAGCGCGCCGGTGGAAGGCGGACAGGTGAAAGCAGTCCAGGCGTTTGCTCCCGCCACTCGCACCGACTCACCGGGCCGATTTTCTCCCGACGGTTCCAAAGTCGCGTTCGTCTCAAACCGCAACAGCCTGAATCCGGAACTCTGGGTCGCCAACTGCGATGGCGGCCAGTTGCGGCAGATCACATCGCTCGGCACGGCATCCCGGATGCTGGCGGGTTCGTGGTCGCCTAATAGCCAGCGAATCGCATTCGACGCCGAGATAGACGGCAAGGTGGAAGTTTATATCGTTTCCGCCGAAGGCGGCAAGCCAACGCGTCTGACCACGGGTTCCTCCATCGATGCACTGCCGGAGTGGTCTACGGACGGCCGGTGGATCTACTATGCGTCGACCGCCTCGGGCAGCGTTCCCAACATTTGGCGAATTCCCGCCGAGGGCGGGAAGGCGGAGCAACTCACAACCGAGGGCGGTTTTGAGCCGCAGGAATCGCCAGACGGCCGGTATCTGTACTATGTGGACCGGCCCCCCTCGGCCGGCAGCGCCCGGTTGATGAGAGTCGCGGCTGCCGGCGGTAATGCGAGCGTGCTGTTCGAAGGCGTCACCCCACTGCTTTGGGCGGTGACTAACCACGGGATCTACTTCCTCCGACAGGAACACCCCGTGCATGCAGTTTACTTGTATCAATTCGCAAGCCAGGCAACCGCGCGGATCGGCGCACTTCCGTTTCTCGTCGCTAGGCTGCAAACTCCCGGCCGCTTCACGGTTTCTCGCGACGGCCGCTGGGGCCTCATGAATGTCGTCGAGGAATCGCGCGGCGATCTGATGCTGCTGGACAACTTCCACTGAGCGGCTCTCGCGCCTCCGTTTGTTACGCCTTTTCAAAGACTTACCCATTGACAAACGGCGTGGGCGGAATATATAATTCGAATCGAGTCTGGGGAAGGGAGTGTCTAACTCTATGCGGATTCACGCGATGCGGTTCAGTCTGGCTGCGGCAGTATTCATCACGTCGGCGATGTGGGCCGACGATCTCCCCGCCATCCAAGGCGAGGTGACGTTCTCGAAAGACATCGCGCCGATTATGCAGCGCAGTTGTCAGAACTGCCATCAGCCGAATTCGGTTGCGCCGATGTCGCTCATCAGCTACAAGGACGTTCGGCCGTGGGCAAAATCCATCAAGCAGCGCACTCTGTTGCGCGACCGGCGCGGTGTGATGCCTCCCTGGTACATCGAAAAGAACATC
Source organism: Terriglobia bacterium (assembly GCA_963792065.1). GTDB lineage: Bacteria > Acidobacteriota > Terriglobia > Bryobacterales > Bryobacteraceae > Palsa-89. The sequence continues at coordinate 477,318 of CAWBUU010000001.1, read as the reverse complement.
GGAATCCAGCATTACAAAAATGACCCGTCGCTCAGCGACATGGAACTTGCCAAGATCGCCAAGTGGGTGGACACTGGTGCGCCGGAAGGAAATCCCGCCGACTTGCCAGCGCCGCTGCCGATTCAGGACGGTACCAAGTGGAATCTGGGCGAGCCCGACTTGGTTGTCTCGACGCCTGAGATCACCGTAAAAGCCGGCGCTCCCGACTACTGGGGCGAGCTGACGCCGGCGCCCACCGGGCTCACCGAAGACCGTTGGGTGAAGTCGGTCGAGATTCGCGAAGTGAACGACATTCAGGGCGACACCGGGCGGCAAACCGTCGGCGCTCATTACGTGTTCCATCACATGATCTGGACCACATCGGTTCCCGGCCGGCAGGCGGCCCTCGGCGAAGATGTCGGCGAAGGCAGCGGCTCGTGGCCGGTGCATGAAGTGGGCCGCAACGCGGACATTTTCCCGGATGATGCCGGCAAGCTCCTCCGGGCCGGCTCGAACGTGGTGTTTGCCTCGGCGCACATTCATTCGAACGGACGCGACACCAAGGCGCGCCTGCTGTTCGGATTCAAGTTCTTCCCCAAGGACTACAAGCCCACGGTGCGATACGCGCGACGGGGACTCGGCAACGGTCTCGATATCGACATCAAGCCTGGCGAATCCAACCAGCGCCTGGATGCTTATACCGTCCTTCAGGAGAACACCAAGGTCACTTCGTTCGAGCCGCACCTGCACGCGCCCGGAATTCGCATGTGCCTGGAGTACATCTGGGGAATCAACGTGCAGACTCTGACCTGCGCCGGCTACGACCACAATTGGGTGCGCGTCTACGAGTACGAAGACGATTACGCGCCGCTGCTCCCCAAGGGCACCATTCTGCATATCATCGGGTACATGGACAACACGGCCGCGAACCGAAACGTGCCGGACCCGAGAAACTGGTCGGGCTCGGGCAACCGGTCGATCTCGAACATGTTTATTGATCTCGGCCAGGGCGTCGCGCTAACCGACGAACAGTTTTACGCCGAGATGGCCAAGCGCCGCGAGAAGCTGAACCTGACTCCGAACGATGTCCTGATCGGGTGCCCGCTTTGCAACGGCGACCCGATCGCGCCCCCGCAGCGCAGACGGCCGGCTGCCACTGGCGTAGGGGGCGGAGGCCAATAACGGCAACAAGATGACCCGGCGTAGTTTGCGACCCTTGGCTGCAGTCGTGGTTCTATGCTTCTCGCAGGCGACGTATGCGCAATTGTCGTACTCGCGCGGGCAGAGCGTCTCGCCGGCCTACGAGGGTTGGGAAAAGAATCCCGACGGTTCCTTCAATCTGCTCTTCGGGTACATGAACTCGAATTGGGAAGAGGAGATTAACGTGCCCGTGGGTCCGGAGAACAACATCACACCCGGCGGGCCCGACCAGGGACAGCCAACGCACTTCTATCCGCGGCGCAACCGGTTCGTGTTTCGCGTTCGCGTGCCGGCCAACTTCGGCGAGCAGGAACTGGTCTGGACCCTTACCACGCACGGCAAGACGGTAAAGGCCTATGGATCGCTGCGGCTAGACTCGCTGATCGACAACATGGTGCTGACATCGGAGACCGGCGCGATCGGAGCAGGCGTGAGCAACCCGGAAATCCGCGCCAACAAACCTCCTGTGCTCGAAGCCGCCGGTGATCGCATGCGCACAGTGAAGTTGGGCGAGACGCTGACGCTTTCTGCGCACGTCACCGACGACGGAGTGCCGAAGCACCGGGCGCGTGGCGCGTTCCTGACCGATCGCGGAGATGGCGAGGTCCACGATATCCGCATGATTCCTCCGAAGCAGGTTACGGTCGGCAGCGCCACGGGTTTGTGGGTGGCTTGTTACATGTTTCGAGGTCCAGGGAAGGTGACCTTCTCTCCGGATCAACCCAAGACGTGGGAGGACACGCGGGCCGGCGCCAATGCCCAGTGGGCGCCTCTGTGGCAGCCGCCGACGCCTCCGCCCGACGGCAACTGGAAAGTGCAAGTGATGTTCGACGAGCCGGGGACTTACATCCTGCGCTGGCATGCCTCCGACGGCGCGCTCTGGGACGACGAAGACATCACCGTCACGGTCACTCGCTGAAACGCGCCAACACCGGCAGCAGCCGGCCGCTTGATCGGCGGCCTCCCAACCAAATAAAGTAATACTTCGAGTCAACTACTATGCATGGCCTCATGATGGACTACCCGCTGACGCTCACCCACATACTGGAGCGCTCGGCAAAGCTGTATCCGAAAAAAGAAATTGCGAGCAAGATGCCCGACGGCATGCACTGCTACACCTTCGCTGACTTCCACCGGCGCGTGCACGCAGTGGCGCACATCCTCGAGCGACTGGGAGTGAAGCCAGGCGATCGCGTCGGGTCGCTGTGCTGGAACAGCTACCGGCACCTGGAGCTGTACTTCGCCGTCCCCTGTTACGGCGCCGTTCTGCACACGCTCAACCTGCGGTTGGCTGCGGATCAACTGAGCTACATCATCCAGCACGCCGAAGACAAGGTGATTTTTGTCGATGCGTCACTGGCATCGATTCTCGAACCGATCCGCGATCAGCTTTCGTGCGTTAAACACTTCGTCATTCTTCCCGACGAGCCGGTTACGACGACGCTCGCGCCGGCGTCCGACTACGAGGAGCAAATCCGCGCCTCGGGCAGCGAACCGTACGTCTGGCCGAAGCTGGATGAAAACGCGGCGTCGGCCACCTGCTATACGTCTGGAACTACGGGAAATCCCAAAGGCGTGCTCTACACGCATCGCGCGCTGTTTCTGCACAGCTTCGCGCTGGCGATGACCGACGTCTTCGGAATCTCGGAGCGCGACACCGTGCTGCAGATCGTGCCGATGTTCCACGCCAACGGCTGGGGCGTTCCGTTCGCCGCCGTGATGATGGGATCGCGCATTGTATTCACGGGGCGCCAGCTCCAGTCCGAAGACATCGCCGCGCTGATTCAGAACGAGCGCGTGACGTTCACCGCCGGCGTGCCCACCATCTGGATGACGCTGTACAGCTACCTGGAGAGCCATCCCCACGATCTGTCGTCGCTGCGCGCCGTAGCCTGCGCCGGATCCGCGATGCCGCGCCAGTTCATCGAATGGTACGAGAAGAAATACGGCGTGCCTTTCCGGCTGGCCTGGGGCATGACCGAAACCACACCCATCGCCACCACCACCACCGTGAAGAGCAATCTCGAAAAGCTGCCGGATGCGCAGCGCTTCGATCTATTGGCGCGGCACGGTATTCCAGCGCCGGGCGTCGACATCCGGATTGTGGATGCGGAGGGAAAGGAGCTGCCCTGGGACGGCGAGACCATGGGCGAACTGCAGACGCGCGGGCCTTGGGTCACCAGCGGCTACTACAACGACCCGCGGAGCGACCAGGCTTTCTCCGACGGCTGGTTCCGAACCGGCGACGTCGCCACCATCGATCCGGAGGGTTACCTGCAGATCATGGATCGCACCAAGGACCTGGTGAAGAGCGGCGGCGAATGGATCTCGAGCGTCGATCTGGAGAACGCCATCATGGCGCATCCCAAAGTGGCGGAAGCGGCCGTGATCGCCGTGTTTCATCCCAAGTGGCAGGAGCGTCCGCTGGCCTGCATCGCGCCCGTGGCCGAGCATCGCGCCAGCATCACCAAGCAGGAGATCCTGGAATTTCTAAGCGCACGCGTAGCCAAGTGGTGGCTGCCCGATGACGTCGTGTTTATCGAAGCGGTGCCAAAGACCAGCGTCGGCAAGTTCAACAAGCGCGCGCTGCGCGATCAGTTCAAAGACTACGTGCTGCCGGGCGCGAATCAATAAAGAGCGAGGGGTCGCACGCCGCGACCCCAGCCACTCCAAACTTATTTCTGCGCGGTGGTGGTGGCCGGCGCTTCCTTGGAGGGATGATCCACGAAGTAGGTGATGCCGGTGTACTGCATCTCCTGCCAGGTCTGCTCGCCCCAATGCACTTCGACCTTGGGATCCGGGTTCGACAGATTGTTCACCGAGTTGTCGTAGACCGCGGTCGCTTCCAGCCGCGATCCCTTCGGAACCGCGAGCGGCTTGGCAAACGTGTAGTAGGTTTGCCAGTTGAAATCGTAGTGCGGCACCGTCAGCACCACATGCGAGCGGCCGTCCGGATAGACCAGCCGGTATTCCCAGCTCTTGCCGCGCAGATGCGTGTGCGGGAACAGCGCGGTGATGTGGGTGTCCTCGGTGAATTCGATGGCTGAGTCGATGGGCTGGTCCGAAGCGCCTGCGGGAACGCGCAGCAAAATGTTCACGAAGGCGCTGTTGTGAATTTCGCGCTCCGGCGCCTGCTTCGCGAAAACGATTCCGACGCTGGATTGGTCGGCGGCTGCCTTGCCGGCGGCGGTGTAGTGCACCTGGAACACCAGCGATGACCCAGCCGGGATCTTGACCGCTGAACCAGGTTCAAACACCATGGCGTTGGTACCCGGAGCGGTTGTTGCCACCAGCGTTCCCAACCCGCCGCCAAGCTGCTGGCCGCGGCCGCCAGGCATCAGCGGCATCTTGGGAACAACGGGAACGAACGCACCCGGCTCGGGCGGAGCTGAATGGGCCGGCGGACGAGTGAACACCAGAATGTGATGCACGACGCTGCGGACGCCCGGCCGAACTTCGATGGCCTGGACCCACTTGTCTTCGGTGAAATTGGTCGGGACCGTGAAGTACTGATACGCGACGGTGCCGCTGGCCGGCACTTCGTAGGGCTTGGTCATGGTCAGCACGGCATCGGGCGTTCCGATCTCCCAGCCTTCGGCGAACTTCGGCGCGGGCGGCAGGTCCTTCGGATTGCCTTGCGGCGCGCCGGCATCGGCCCAGTTGATGAGCGTGGTCTTTTCGAGATCCGTCAGGCGGCGATCGTTCGAAAATGTTCCGTGCGGATCGACGGAGTGCCACGGCGGCATCAGCCCGCGCGATACTTTCTCGCGAATCGACTTGGCCCAGGGCCGCGCCTGCTCGTAAGTGAGCAGCGACATCGGGGCGATCTCGCCGGCGCGATGGCACTCGGCGCAGTTCTTGAAAAGAATCGGCGCGACATCCTTGGAGAAGGTCGGCGCAGTCGCGGCATTGGCTGCGACCGACGTAAGTAGGACAGCCCCCAGAACCACGGGCAGAAATCGGCTCATTGTAAGTCAGCTCCTTGTCTTTATAGGATACCAAAGGTTGGCCTGAACGCGCCGGCTTGTCCTGGCCTCGGCGGCCGTCCTGGCGGCAGCGGACGACTACCGTAGGTTGAACTTCTTCATCTTGTACCGCAGCGTGTCGCGCGTGATGCGCAGCAGGCGAGCGGCCTGGGTTTGATTGCCGCCGGTCTTTTCGAGCGCTTGCACCAGCAGCCGGCGCTCCTGTTCCACTAGCGACATCGCTTCGCCGGTGAAGGCCTGGGGCGCGGTCCCCACCGAGATAAAACTTGACCCGGAGCCGCGCACGGCGATCGGCAAGGTCTGCGGCCGGATGTGCGACGTGTCTTCCAGGATCATGGCTCTCTCGACAGCGTTGCGCAGTTCGCGCACATTGCCCGGCCAATCGTGCGCCAAGAGCAGGCTCTCGGCATCCGGCGAAATTCCTTCGATCTGCCGCTTGAACTTGCCGTTGTAGTGCTGGATGAAAAAGCGCGCCAGCGGCAGAATATCCTGCGGCCGCTCGCGCAGCGGCGGCACGATCAACTGAATCACGTTCAGCCGGTAATACAGATCCTGCCGGAACGCGCCTTCTTTCACCGCTTCCCGCAGGTTCTTGTTGGTGGCCGCGACGATGCGCACATCCACATGGATATCCTGCAGCCCGCCCAGGCGCCGGAAGCATTGATCCTCCAGCACGCGCAGCAGCTTGGCCTGCAGAGCCAGGGGAATCTCGCCGATCTCGTCCAGAAACAGCGTTCCTTTGTCGGCCAGCTCGAGCAGCCCGCGCTTCTGTGCGCGCGCATCGGTGAACGCGCCCTTCTCGTAGCCGAACAACTCGCTTTCGAGCAGCGTGTCGGGAATCGCGGCGCAATTGATCGCCAGGAACGGTTCGGCCTGCCGGAGGCTCTGGTAATGCAACGTCTTGGCGATCAGATCTTTACCGGTTCCGTTCTCGCCTTCAATCAGAATCGAGCTCGCTTCGCTCACGGCCACCCGTTTGACGAACGCCAGTACCTCGCGCATGGCTTGCGATTCGGCGATGATCTGACGCTTCGCCGGTTCGGCTTCCTCGGTGATGTCCCTCACCGTCGCCACCACGCCTTCGACCGCGCCCGAGTCGTCGTAGATCTGCACGGTCCGGATCACCACCATGCGCTCGCAGTCCGTTCTCCGTGCGCAGATTGACGGTGCCCGAAGGCAGACACGCCGAGTCACCCAGAGCTTGCAGCATCCCGCAACTGGGCTCGCAGGTGTTGCAGTGGAAAATCTCCTGGCAGTGTTTGCCGATCATCTCCTCGGCGGACATACCCAGCAGCCGCTGTGCGGATTGATTCACGCCGACGATGCGGAGGTTCTTGTCGTATAGGAACAGCGCATCCGAGAGCTGATCGAAGATCGCTTCCAGAATGTCCGGCCTCTGCCACTTGGCGGATAGATGCGGCACAACATTCTTACGCGCCACGGTTTGTGCCGGCTGCTCCGTCATACGCTGTTGTCAATTCTCACAGCACGTTCGTTACCGCTCCTTTGCGCAAAGTTTGGGGCTTGTTACGCAAATGTGCAGCGGCTTGCCGCACTTCGATCTCGCGATGTCTTGCTAACGCCTTCATAATGGAGCGCTTCTAAGACCCGCAAACCACTGGCTGCTGGATTGCAACACCTCGATCAGGATGACGGGCTTGCCATGAAAACGATCCAATTGGCCCTCCACGATACCGAATACACAGAATCGCTCCGCAACTTGCTGCTGCGTGACGGAACGCATCGCGTCTACGTAGTAGAGCGGCCAGACTTGAAACTGGACGGGGTAGTTGTGATCGATGGCAACCGAGCCGAGAACCTCTCGTACCTCGATGGCGAACCAGATCGCTTCGTCGTAATCACGCGCAAAGGCTCGGATCACCTGGCGAGAATCTGGGACGCCGGCGTCCGGCACGTAGTGTTTGAGGGTGATTCGCCCGGCACCGCGCATCTGGCGATCATCGCCGCGGAAATGCGTTTGCCGCACGCCGAGACCAGAGGAAGAACATCCGGCTCGGGCAGCTCGGGCATTTACCGTGAGGGCGGATCACGTCCGGCACAACGCCCAGCTTCCGGTCATCGATCCGCCAGCGCGCTGCGGACGCTGCCGCTTTGCAAATTCCCGGATTTTCTAGTCCGACGCATTCTTTCCCAGCGCCATTCTCCGCATGCCTTGCGCTGTGGTCGGCCATCCGTCTTTCCAGCGGAATATCAACCCGGTAGCCCGTTCCCGACCCACAGAGTCGAGCGCCAAAATTGCGCAAACTTACTCATTCCAAACGCTCATTGGGTGTTTTGCCCCTCTGTCTTCGCGGGACTGCCAATGAAATCCCTGCACATCTTTTGGTGATACGATTGCGATCCTGGGAGCGGATGCCTTTGCGCACACCTCTGGCCTACTTGGCCAGCAATCTCATCAGCTTGATCGGTGTGGTAGTCGTAACCACATCCGGTATCCTTTGGCTGCTGGCCTTGCCGGCATTCTGGCGCGGGGAAGCCAGCACACCGTACATCGGAATCCTGCTGTTTCTCGTTCTGCCGGGCCTGTTTTTTCTGGGTTTGATTTTGATTCCAGTCGGCATCGTGCTGCAAACTCGGAAGCGGCACCAGGCCGGCGATCGCGGACCGTTCATCCCGCGCGGCGGCGAACTCAGAAAGCTCGGGATCTTTGTGGCCGTGACCACGGTGGCCAATCTCGTGATGGGCAGCCAGTTCACTTACCGCGCCGTCACCTACATGGACACCGACACGTTCTGCGGCAAGTCCTGCCACACCGTGATGCAGCCGGAATACACGGCCTATGTTCATTCGCCGCACGCGCGCGTGGCTTGCACGGATTGCCACATCGGTCCGGGCGCATCGTTTTTCGTCAAATCGAAACTTTCAGGCGCTGGACAGGTGCTCGCGGTGCTCTTCAATTCGTATCCGCGCGCCGATCCCGTCGCCGGTGGAAAACCTTCGCCCCGCGCGCGAGACCTGCGAGCAGTGCCACTGGCCGCAGCGCTTCGCCGGCCAGAAATTTTTCATCCACACCGAGTACGCAGCAGACCAGCAAAACACAGCTTCCACCACGGTGGCGCTGATGAAGATCGGCGGGCGCAACTTCTCGGGAACGGTGGGGATTCACGGCGCGCACGTCGACGCCAGAGCCAACATGCAGTACGTCGCCACCGACCAGCACCGCCAGGTGATCCCGCAAGTCACCTACACGGATCGCGAACGGGAAAGTGACGGTCTACAACTCGACCGACGTGAAGGTGACGCCCGACGAACTGGCGCGCGGCGAGCATCGCGAGATGGATTGCATGGACTGCCACAACCGGCCCACGCACATTTTCCAACTGCCCGAACGCGCCCTGGATCAGGCCATGACATCCGGGGAGCATCAGCCCGAAGCTGCCGTTCATCCGGAAAGAAGCTCTGGACGTACTCAAGCGCGAGTATCCGGATCAAGCCACGGCGGCGCGGAAGATTTCCATGTCGCTCGAAAATTATTATCGAACCTCATATCCGCAAGTCTTCGCCCGGCAGTCGGCGCAGCTCGAAAACGCGATTACGGCCGTGCAGGCGATCTACCAGCAGAATGTATTTCCCGAAATGAAGATTACTTGGGGCACCTATCCGAACAACCTGGGACATACTGATTTCCCGGGTTGCTTCCGGTGCCACGATGGCAATCATACCAGCGCCGACGGGCGCACCATTACTAATGATTGCGCCACTTGCCACGACCTGTTGGCAGTGGGCGAGAAGAACCCGAAGATTTTGACTGAACTCGGGATGGCTCCGGCCCCGCAAAGTCCGGCAGGAGGCGCAAAAGAAAAATAGGAGGTGCTCTATGAAGTGGAGTACCGTAGCGGCCTTATGGCTGGCCCTGGCTGTTAGCGCCTTCGCCGCCGACCCGCCCAAAAGCGCAGAGTGTTTAGCCTGCCACGACGACAAGGGCGCGAGCGTTTGAAGCCAGCGTGCACGGAGTTCTCTCCTGCGCCGACTGCCACGTCGACAAGAAAGCTTACCCGCACGCTGAGAACGCGCCCAAAGTGAAGTGCGATACCTGCCACGCCGACCCCGCGCATGGCGTCGACGCCAGCGTGCATGCCAAGGTCAGCGCGCAGCCGTGTCAAGGCTGTCATGGCGACGTCCACGCCATTCTTTCGGCGTCCAACCCGAAATCCGGAACTTATCCTTCGAACTTGCCTCGCACCTGCGGCGCCTGCCATAGCGACGGCAAGATGGCGTCGCAACACGGGCTGCCGGCGGTTTACACACAAGTACATGGACTCGATCCACGGGTTCGCACTCACCAAGGACGGACTGCTGGTGGCGGCCAGTTGCTCGAGTTGTCACGGCTCGCACAAGATTCTTGAGCCAGGAACAATCCGGACAGCCGCACGAATCGTAATCACGTGGCCGAGACCTGCGGCGGATGCCACGCCGGACCCAAGCAGGACTACATGGCGGGAATCCACGGCCAAGGCGCCGCGATGGGAGACAAGCGGGCGCCCGTCTGCACGGATTGCCACACCACGCACCAGATCGCCAGCGTCCGCACCGCCGAGTGGCAGATGAAGACCACCGCGACTTGCGGCGGTTGCCACAAGGAACAGTTTGAAACTTATCGCGATACGTTCCACGCGCAGGTTTCCGCGCTGGGCTTCGTCGAGACCGCGCATTGCTGGGACTGCCACGGCTTCCACGACATCCGGCCGTCCACGGATCCCAAGTCGAGCGTGGCGCGCGCCAACTTGATCACCACTTGCGGCAAGTGCCACACCGGCGTCACCGCCAGCTTCGTCAGCTATCAGCCGCACGCCGACCGGCGCAATCGGCAGGCCTTTCCCGCTTTGTGGGGATCGTGGATTTTCATGAACCTGCTGCTGGCTGGAGTGCTCGGGTTCTTCGCGCTGCACACACTGCTGTGGTTGATTCGCTCGCTGGCCGAGCGACGCCAGCGTCTTGGGGGCCAACGTGCCTAGAGAAGAGAGAGAAGAAATGCCGTCCGAAAATATCACCGCAACATCCGCCGAGCCGCTGGCCCGTGGCGACGGCTTCCGCACCAGCCAGGAAACGGGTGTCCGCTACTACTCACGCTTTTCCATCGCGCAGCGCTTCCTGCACGGCTTCCTGCTGTCCACATTTCTCGGGCTGGCCATGACCGGCCTGCCCCTGCGATTCAGTAGCGCACCCTGGGCCCAGGCCATGGCGCACGCCGTCGGCGGCTTCGGAACCATTCTCTTCTTCCATCTCTTCAGCGCCGTAGTTCTGACCATTGCGTTCGGAATCCACGTCGCCAATCTGGTGTATCGCCTGGTCGCGCGCAAAGAATTCGGCCTGGTGTGGGGACCGTCATCCATGGTTCCGAACCTGAAAGACATTCAGGATTTCATCGCGCAGATCAAATGGTTCTTCTTCCGCGGCGAGAAACCAAAGTTCGGGCGCTACGCGTATTGGGACAAGGTGGACTACTGGGCGGTGTTTTGGGGCATGGGAATCATCGGGCTGTCGGGCTACGCGATGTGGTTCGCTCCGTTCTTCACGCGGTTCATTCCCGGATCGTGGTTGAACATCGCGCTGCTCATTCATGGCGAAGAAGCGATTCTCGCGGTGGGCTTCATCTTCACCATTCACTTTTTCAATACGCACCTGCGGCCGGACAACTTTCCCATGGACATGGTGATCTTCACCGGCCGGCAATCGGAAGAGGAGCTCAAGCATCGGCATCCGGAAGAATACGCCAAGCTGGTGGCCAGCGGCGAGCTCGAAAAACTCAGAGTGGAACCGCCACCGCAGTGGCTGCGGAATTTCGCGTGGCTGTTCGGCGGAGGCGCCATTCTGATCGGCATCGTGTTTCTGATCCTGATGGTAGTGGCGTTTGTGAGCGAATAAGCCGCGTCCCTGTGCGCGGCCCGAACAGAACAGGGGTGTTAGCCCGGAAAGGATGGGGTTGTCATGTTTCCTCCAAAAAGAATTCTGTTCCCCGTGGATTTCTCGGAGCGCTGCACCAGCGCAGCGCGGATGGTCGAAACCTTCACCGGCCATTTTCAAGCCGAATTGACGCTGCTCCGCGTAATGGAGCCGGTCAGCTATGAAGACATCCCCGTCGACGCTACCGGCATCGAGGAGCAGCGGCTCGGCGGATACCTGGTGGATGAGCTGAAGCACTTCGACGTGAATCGCGTGCTGGCGAAGGGCGATCCGGCTGCCAACATCATCGAATTCGCGCACGAGCAGGGCTTCGACCTCATCATGCTGCCGACGCACGGATACGGCGGCTTCCGGCGTTTGATTCTGGGCTCGGTAACGGCCAAGGTCTTGCACGCCGCCGAGTGTCCGGTCTGGACCGGCGTTCACATGGAACACGTTGCGCGCCTCGAGGACATCGCGTTCCGAAAAATCCTGTGCGCCATCGACCTGGGAACCCAGAGCTGCCCCACCGCGGCCTGGGCCAAGAATTTCGCCGCCGAATTCGGCGCCGCGCTTTCGATCGTGCACGCGGTTCCGGAGGCGAATTCCCAACCGGCCGTGTACTCGGACGACACCCGCCATGACGACTTGATCAAGCTGGCCACCGAACGAGTCCGAAAAGTGCAGGAGTGTGTCGGCGCCGAAGCCAAGGTCCTTGTCGTTGGCGATGAAGTCGCCAGCGCTGTTTGCGAGTGCGCCGCCCGGGAACAAGCCGACCTGGTAGTGATCGGCCGCAGCGTCTCCGCCGGAGTCATGGGACGCCTGCGCGAGAATGCCTATTCGATCATCCGGCAGTCGCCTTGCCCGGTGGTCAGCGTCTGAGATCGTTGCGCCGTCATCGATCTTTCATCTTCCCCGCCGTGGGGGCGCACCAAGAGCGTCGCGCGAAACGCGAGAGAATTGCATCTATAGTGTGTGTCTATGGCCACGATTTCGGACCGAACAATTAGGAAACCGTTGAAACGAGACATCACCCGCCGTGACCTGGATGTCTTCTTCAAGCCGACCTCCGTTGCTGTGATCGGCGCCACCGACCGCGAAGGGCACGTCGGCCGGCAAGTGCTTTGGAACCTGATCAGCAGCCCCTTCGGAGGCACCGTGTATCCGGTGAATCTGAAGAAGAGCAGCGTGCTCGGGATCAAGGCGTACCCGGATGTCGCGAGTCTGCCGGAGGCGCCGGAGCTCGCGGTCGTCGTTACGCCGGCCGAGACCGTGCCGGGCGTGGTGGAAGAATGCGCCCGCATCGGCGTAGCGCGGCATGGTGATTATCTCGGCCGGCTTCCGCGAGTCCGGACAGCGCGGCGCGGAGCTGGAGCGCGCAGATACTGGCCGCAGCACGGCCGGCCAAGATGCGCATCGTCGGTCCCAATTGCCTGGGCGTGATGTGTCCGATCAGCGGCCTGAACGCGACCTTCGCGCAGACAGTGGCGCGGCCTGGAAACGTCGCGTTCGTCAGCCAGAGCGGCGCCATGTGCACCGCGATTCTCGACTGGAGCCTGCGCGAGCAGATCGGCTTCAGCGCCTTCATCTCGGCCGGCTCGATGCTGGACGTCGGCTGGGGCAACCTGATCGACTATCTGGGCGACGACGAGAACACGCGCAGCATCGTGATCTACATGGAATCGATCGGCGATGCGCGCTCGTTCCTTTCCGCCGCGCGCGAAGTCGCGTTGAACAAGCCCATCATCGTCATCAAGACCGGCCGCACCGAGCAGGCCGCGCGTGCCGCGGCATCGCACACCGGATCGATGGCCGGCAGCGACGACGTGCTCGAGGCCGCGTTCCGGCGCGTCGGCGTGCTGCGCGTCAACAGCATCGCCGACATCTTCTACATGACCGAAGTGCTGGCGCGGCAACCTCGCCCCAGCGGACCGAAGCTCGCCATCGTCACCAACGCCGGCGGTCCCGGCGTGATCGCCACCGACGCGCTGCTGCTCGGCGGCGGCGAACTGGCCGAGCTTTCGCCCGACACCATGCGACGGCGCTCGACAAAGTGCTGCCGCCGCACTGGAGCCACGGCAATCCGGTCGACATCATCGGCGATGCCGGCCCGGAACGCTTCGAAAAGGCCGTCGAAATCGTCGCGCGCGATCCGGGCGCCGACGGATTGCTGGTGATCATGACGCCGCAGGGCATGACCAATCCGGCGCTCATCGCCGAAAAACTGACGCGCTTCGCCAAACTGGATCGCAAGCCGATTCTGGCGAGTTGGATGGGCGGCGCCGAAGCGGCGCAGGGCGAAGATGTGCTCAATCGCGCCGGCATTCCGACGTTTCCGTTCCCCGACACCGCGGTCCGCGCCTTCCAGTACATGTGGAAGTACAGCTACAACCTGCGCGGTCTGTATGAAACGCCCGTGCTCACGAGCCTGGACTCCATCGATCCGGCCGCCGCGGCGCGCGTGATCGATCAAGTGCGCGATTCAGGCCGTACGCTGCTCACCGAGCTCGAATCCAAGCAGGTTCTGAAGGCCTACGGGATTCCGATCGTCGAGACCAGGCTCGCCGCCACGCGAAGACGAAGCCGTGGTCGCTGCTCGCGAGATCGGGTTCCCCGCGGTGCTGAAGCTGAACTCGACCACCATCACGCACAAGACCGATGTCGGCGGGGTGAAGCTGAACCTTCGCGACGGGCCGGCGGTGCGCGAAGCCTTTCGAGCCATCCGCGATGCCGTCACCGAAAAGGCCGGCGCTCAACATTTCGCCGGCGTCACCGTGCAGCCCATGATTTCCTCCGAGGGCTACGAGCTGATCCTCGGGAGCAGCATCGACACGCAGTTCGGCCCCGTGCTGCTCTTCGGTGCCGGCGGTCAGCTGGTCGAAATATTCAACGACCACGCGCTGTCGCTGCCGCCTTTGAACACGACGCTGGCGCGGCGCTTCATGGAGCAGACTCAGATCTTCAAAGCGCTGCACGGCGTTCGCGGCCGAAAGCCAGTCGACATCGCCGCGCTCGAAGATCTGCTGGTCAAGTTCAGCCGCCTGGTTACCGAACAGCGCTGGATCCGGGAGATCGACGTCAATCCGCTGCTGGCCTCGCCGGAACGATTGCTCGCGCTCGATGCGCGCGTGGTCGTCTATGGCAAAGACGTCAAGACGTCTGAACTTCCGCGCCTCGCCATCCGGCCCTATCCCATCCGCTACCAGGAGAAGATCACCATCGACGACGGAAGCGAGATCGACATCCGGCCCATCCGTCCCGAAGACGAGCCGCTGCTGGTAAAGTTCCATCACACCTTGTCCGAACGCAGCGTCTACCTGCGCTACTTCCATTGGATGAAAGTGGAGCAGCGCACCGAACACGAGCGCCTCACGCGCATGTGCTTCATCGATTACGACCGCCAGATGGCCTTCGTCGCCGAGCGCGCCGATCCGGCCACGGGCGACCGCCAGATCGTCGCCGTCGGCCGACTAGTGAAGTCGCACATCGCCGAGGAAGCCGAGATCGCCATCATCGTAAGCGACGGGTTCCAGCGGCGCGGCATCGGCCGCGAAGTGGTGCGCCAGTTGGTGGGCTTCGCACGCGACGAAAAACTCGAGCGCGTCACCGCGACGGTGCTGTTCGAAAATCGCCCGATGCAGAAAGTCTTCGAGAAGCTGGGATTTCACCTCGAGCAATCCGAAGATCCCGAATCGCTCGAAGCGGTGCTGGTACTTACTCCACCTTCCCGCTGAAGTGGCGGTACACGAAAATCGAATACATCGCCGCCAGCATCATGCCGGGCATAAACCACCACAGGCCGACTCGTAAACCATAGTCGGCTGCCGCCGCGCCAGATACCGTCAGCCCCATCTCGGGCGCAACGTTCGACGGCAGCACGTACGGGAAACACGCCGAACGCCGCGCTGGTGAGCATCCCGGCGAGATAGATCGAGGACCAGAGGAACGCCGCGAGGTCGCGCGCGCCGCCTGCTGGCTACGCGCATTCCCACAAGACCCGCCAACGGCCAGCAATGGGAAACACGGCGCCCCACGGCCGAACGCGAAACTCAGTTGTGATGTTCGGCTGCAGCCGGAAGCTGGCCAGCGTGATGATCGCGGTGAACAGCACCAGCACCCACCAGGCCTTCGCGGCGAAGGATCGGGTTCGGCGCCTGCAAATCGCCGCTGGTCTCGAGACACCACCCAGTAGCTGCCATGAACGGCCAGAGCGCAACCAACGCCGCCAGGCCGATCAGCAGCGTGTACCAATCCACCACGCCGGCCTGCGCGCCGGGCAGCAGGTTGGTCCACAGCGGCAGAAAGAAGTAGCCGTCTGAATCGAGCGGAACGCCGCGCACCACGTTGCCCAGCGCGACGCCATACAGCAGCGCGAGCAGCGCGCTGGATGCGCCGAACACCAGATCCCAGAACGGCCGCCACATGCGGACTCTCGATGTGGCTGCGCAGCTCGATCGAAATGCCGCGCAGAATCAGCAGCCACAGCACCATCATCAGCGCCAGATAGAATCCGCTGAACGCCGAGGCGTACAGCGCGGGAAAGGCGAAGTACAGCGTGCCGCCGCCGGCCAGCAGCCAGACTTCGTTGCCGTCCCACACCGGGCCGATGGAGCGCGAGCACCTGGCCGCGCTCCTGCTCGGTGCGCGCGACGAACAGATGCACGACGCCGGCGCCCAGATCGAAACCGTCCAGCATCACGTAGCCCGCGATCATGATCGCGACCAGGCAGAACCACAGGATCTCGATCATCGCGCGCCTCCCGTCGCCTGGCAGCCGCTGCGGTCGGGCCCGTGATCGATCTCGCGGTGAATCAGAAACAGGAACAGCATGCCGAGCACCATGTACAGGCCCATGAAGCCCATCAGAGTGAACAGCCCGTTGCCCGCCGAAACGCGCGGCGAAACGCCGGCCGAGGTGCGCATCAGTCCATAGATCAGCCACGGCTGCCGGCCCAGCTCCGCCGTCATCCAGCCGGCCGTGGTCGCGATGTAGGGAAACGGCAGCGCCAGCATGAGCGTCCACAGCAGGCGCGCTTGCTCTGATAGAGCCGCCCGCGCCACAGTGACCAGCGAACAGAGCAGCGCCAACGCGATGAGCAGCGTTCCGAGTCCCACCATGATGTGATAGCTGTAATAGAGCAGCGGGATGTTGTCCGGCCACTGATCGCGCGGAAAATCCTTCAGGCCTTTCACCTCGGCCTCCCAGCGGTGGTAGGTGAGAAAGCTGAGCGCCTTCGGCACCAGCAGCGGATTGTCGAGTTCCATCTTCTCGGTGTCCGGCTGGCCGATCAGCGCGATGGGCGCGCCGCTCTGCGGTTTCGAATA
Organism: Terriglobia bacterium; assembly: GCA_963792065.1. Lineage (GTDB taxonomy): Bacteria > Acidobacteriota > Terriglobia > Bryobacterales > Bryobacteraceae > Palsa-89. The sequence goes on along the minus strand of CAWBUU010000001.1, from coordinate 460,924 downwards.
GCCCTTCCATGGCGGCCAGCGTGACCGGCTGATGCTCGGCGATCATGCGGCCCTGGCCGTCGCCGGTCGGAAAGAGCATCGCGACAGCAGCGATGGTTCCGGCAATCACGCCGATCCGCACGAAGATGCGCGCATGTTCCTGAAACCGTCCCGGCGAGCAGATAGTACGCGCCGATGGCCGCCATCACGAAGCTGCCGGTCACCACCGCGCGCGATCATGTTGTGCAGATACTGCCAGAGCGTCCACGGATTCAGGATCAGGCCCCAGAAACTGCTCGCAGCAGGATCTCGTCGCCGGCGCCGATCCTGATAGCCGACCGGGATGCTGCATCCAGGCGTCGGTGGCGATGATGAAGAATCCCGACAGCCACGAGCCCAGCGAACACCAGCAGCGCCGCGAACCAGTGCATGCGCGGGCTCAAGCGTTTTTCGCCGTAAACAAACAGGCCGAGAAAAGTGGACTCCAGAAAGAACGAAAACACGCCCTCCATCGCCAGCGTCTGGCCGATCACGCCGCCGGCGGCCTTGGAGAAGCTGCGCCCAGTTGGTGCCGAACTGAAATTCCATCGGGATGCCGGTCACCACGCCCATGGCGAAGTTGATGGCGAAGATCTTGACCCAGAAGCGCGCGGCCTGGTTGTAGCGGTCGTCGCCGGTCCGGAGCGCCATGGTCTTCAGGATCACGATCAGCAGCGCCAGCCCCATGGTGAGCTGCGGAAACAGGTAGTGAAATGTCACCGTGAACGCGAAATGCAGGCGGTGCACGGCCAGGGCGGAGTCCATGTCGTATATTTTGTAGCAGACTTCATGCCAAATGGGAATCCCGGCGCGGCATGGGTGGGCCAGATTACGCACAGCCGTATAGAGCCTACGCAGGCTCAACAACTTACGCGCTGTGTTACTAAGGCCGCTCGAATGCAGGTAGGAAGGCCGGAGGAGCCTCTCATATGGAAGTTACAGTCCGTTGCCTGGGCGGAAAGAAGTTCGAGATGACGGCGCGCGGCCATCAGGTGATCTCCGATCAACCCTGCGACAACGATGGGACCGATGCCGCCATGACGCCTCCCGAGCTGTTTCTAAGCTCGCTGGGAGCGTGCGCCGCATACTACGCCGAAGAATACCTGCGAGCCAGGGGACTGCCCGATGAAGGCTTCGAGATTCATCTCTCGGCCGTCAAAGGCGACAAGCCGGTGCGGATCGTCAAGGTGCGCATGGACGTGATCGCGCCCGGCCTGAACCAGCGGCATCGCGACGGCATCCTGCGCGCTGTGGACGCCTGCCTGCTCGAGAAGACCCTGCTCAAGCCGCCGGAGATCGAAGTCAAAGTGGCTTCGGCCGGCTCCGACGGTTCTCGCAGAATCGACGAGTCCGCCCTCAGTCGTAGCGTAGCGCAAGGCTTCGGCAGACTTGCTTATCTAGCGTGAACCGCAGGCTGAACGTCACTTGATTGCTGCGGAAGTCCTCGATCCCGTAGAACGCTTCGTCCATCGAATACCAGCGCCACTCCGCGATCCCTTCGACGTGCTTGTAGAGCGGCAGGTCGACGCGCGCGAGCGGCTGGTAGTAGTTGGTGGGCCGGCTTCCCGACGAGAGATAGAACGATCCGCCCAGGCTGAACCATTTGATCCCCGCCACCGCGCTGATCGAATGGCCATTCTCGCGATAGATCGAGGGCGTGGGCGATAGCGTCTGCGTCACCAGATAGAGAATGTCCGAGCGCACCGCAGACCGCGAATAGTCCGACCAGCAGATTGGCCCACTTGTACGCTTTGGGCGTGCAGAATACCGAGGCGGATTCCACCTTGGCCGAATAGTCCAGCTTGATGTTTGGCGCAGGGTTGCTGTTGAACAGCAGGGCAAAGTCGGCGGCGAAGCGCAACTCGGCGGACAGATCGTAGCTCGCGCGGATGTGCGCCTTCTCGTAATCCTGCAGGCTGGTGCGGAAGAAGGTCTGACCCGAGCTGGAACCTTCCGCGTCGCCTGTGATCCGCAGCTTCTGTCCCGATGCGGTAGTTGAATCCCGCGATTCCAACGTGCCGGCGCAGGTCGGCCGATTCCAACGCGAGGCCAGTCAGGATCGGCGCGCGAACCTGCGTATCGCCCCACTCGAAGCGATAGCCGCCTCTGCAGCGTCAGCCGCGGCAGCACATCGTAGAACGCGTCGATCTCTTCGCGATTCGAGTTCAGCACCAGGCGATCGCTCAGCAATTGCTGATCGGTGAGCGGCGCTCCCGAGACGACCAGGTTCTGCGCCAGCAGTGCGTTCGCGGCGTTGTGGAAGCGGTCCGTCATCCAATACTCGACCACGCGCAGCCGCCGCAGCGGACGCAACTCCACGGTGACGTTCGCGGAAACATGCGGCATGTTCGCATCGCCCGCCAGCACGTCCTGATTGGCGCTATAGAACTGCAGAATTCGCTGCAGGAAGAAGTTACCCGCTGGCCGACTCCGTGTAATCGACGTCGGTTCGAGGCCGGGCGTACACAAACTGCCCGGTCACGCTCATCCAGGAATATGGATTCGCGGCCACCAGCGCCTTGGTGTAGATGAGAATTGCCGCGCACGCGGTACAGCTCGTCGAACGCACTCAGGGGCAGCTTCTGGCCGAGGAACGTCCCGGTGAAGTTCCCCGCGTTCGGCAGATTGTCGGAAGCGCCCTGATCGTCTTTGAACGTGGTACCGCCCTGCTCCAGCGTGACGTGATATTTTCCCAGCTCCATGCGAACGCCGCCGCGGTAGTTATTGCTCTGGTCCGAATACAGGCTCGCCACCGCGTAGTCGTTGAAGCCCAGATGGAAGCCGGTAATGCCGCGCCCGAACTGCGTGTTGCGCCCGAAACCCACGTACGGCGTGATCCATTTGTTGGGAAGCAGGTCGAGCTGGATGTCGGTGGTTCGAATCCGGGTGTCGAATGAGTTCTGATCGAGCAACGACCCTGGTTCAAGGCCGGATTTGCAAACGTCGGAAGAAAGTTGAAATACGCGATGCTGCGATAGTCGGCCGTCAGGCGATACCAGCCGTTCTTCTGCACATCGACGCGCAGCGTGTTGTAAGGATCGCCGCCCAGGACGACGCGTGGACGTCGGCGCGATCGAAAACGCGCTTGGATGTGTTCAACACAGTGAAGTCGGTGTCGATCAGCCGGAACCCCTCGCCCAGATTGACGACGCTGCGATAGGTATCGAGACTGCCGTCGATGTTGGGAATCCAGCGATACGCCGATTTGCAGACTGCCGCTGAGCCAGCTTTCGCCGGCGGGCTTTGATTCAGCCGCAGGGGCGGCGCGGCTGCGTCTGCGTCGGCGCGGGCTCGGCTGCGTTGCGGCAGGCGCGGCGCCTGCGTCTGCGTCAGCGCAGGCGCAGACTGTCGGCGGCTTGGCCGGTTCCTGCGCCGTCGCGGCGCGACCGCGGCGGCTTGGCAGCCGCGGTCCTGGCAAGCGCCACAGCGGAATCAGCAACACGAGACTCGCGAGCATTTTCATCGGAAGAACGTCCGATCTACGTTCGACCCGTGAATCTTCACGTGGCAGATCGTGCAGTTTTGGAAGCGCGGGCTGCGCAGATCATGCAGCGCCGGGGGCACGCCGCCCAGAGTTCGGCGTTGCCCAGGAATCGGCAAGATTGGCGTGGCACTCCAGGCAAACGAGCTGCACCTGGTGCCGCACCAGCATTCTGGGATTCGCAGAGCCGTGCGGATCGTGGCACGCCGTGCAGCCTTCCACACCGCTGGACCGGATGCTCGTATACAAACGGACCGCGCTTATCGCTGTGGCACTGCAGGCAGCCCGGTTCGTTTCCGAACGCAGTCCGAACAGTATCGGCGCGGAAAGCTCGCATGCGGATTGTGGCAATCCACGCACGACATGGCGCCCTCAGGCAGCCGATGCCGGTAGGGCCGGTTGAACGAAGCCCACTGCGTCAAGTGGCACGTCGAACACTTCTGATTGATCTCGGTTTTCTTGTGCATCACCAGCTTGGCGCCGCCTTCTCCGTGAACCGAATGGCAACTGGTGCATCGCCACCTGATCCTTGGCGTGGCCACTGGCGAGCCGCCCCACCGGCGTGTTCTGGTTCAGGTGGCAGGTCAGGCACGTGCGGTCGACTTCGGCCGGGCGCCAGCTTGGCCGGATTCCGGATGTCGTCCGCCGACACAGACTCGGCGTGCTTGGATCCGGGGCCGTGGCAGGACTCGCAGCTTTTCTGAGCCCAGCCACGGCGCGCGCCGGTTTCGATGGCGAAGTGCGGAGTCTTTTGCAGGTTGTTGAAAATTTCCTCGTGGCAGGCTTTACAAGTCTCCGACCCGACATATTCGGCCGGCTTGACCGGCTCGGCCGGCTTCGCCGCTTCGGGAGGCTTGGCCGGCTCGGACGAGTTAGGGGGCTGCTGCGCGGATATCGTGAGGCCCGAGGCCAAAAGCACGATACCCGCGACCGCTCTCGCAACCCCTCTGGAGGAGCTATTGAGCATGGACTTTGTCGGGATCAAACGCAGAGGTCGGTCCATGGCAAGCGGTGCAGCTTTCACCGAACTGCGTGGTGTTGGCTACCGCGTGGGATACAACCGGCTTTTCGGCGTGGCAGGCCGTGCAGGCCGCCGTGGCCGCAGGCGTCGGATTCAGAATCGAGTTGGGAGTCTTCACGTCATTCAGACCGACCGGCAGGTTCTGCTCCGACCCGTTGACGTGGCACATGTCGCAAGCCTGCACGTTACCCACGCCGCCGCTCGGGACTGAAGGCCGGGAACACGACATCGGAGAAGTCGTTGTGGCTGCCGCCGAACCCCACGATGACCAGCGGCTGCCCGATCGCAGCCAGGTGCTCGCCGTCGTGGATCTTGTGGATCATGAGCGCGAAGTTGACCGACTGCGCAGGCGCGTTCTTGTCATCCGGATTGGTAGCCGAGGGCCGCCGTGCCGAGTCCGTCTCCGACGGATTGTGGCACAGCACGCACATCTCGATCTGGTTGCGATTCTCGCCGTGCACCGTCAAGCTCGCGTGGCAGGCATTGCATTTCGCGATGTCCACCACCTTGCGGCGATGCTCCACCGGAGAACCGTCCACCGAGAAGTCGATCACCTTGTTGACCGCGCCGTATTCGGTAGTGACGGACGGCGTTAGTGCCCTCGTTGATGGTGAATCCGCGCCGGCCTTCCATGCCGATCGAGAACGTGCCCTTGGCGTCGGCGGGAATGGCATGCAGGAACTGATAAACGCAGGTTCCATCGGTGCCGCAGGTCGCCTTGGTGGCATCCTCGGAAACGTAGCCGGGAGTGGTCACGTCCGAACCGAAGCTGGTGTAGCCGTAGTCGCGTGGTCGGACCCGCCAACACGGCTGCCAGGCGGTTGGTGCCGCCCACCAGGCTGCTGGCTGCTAGCGGGTTTCCGCCCTTGTCCTTTAGCGTGAACGTGATGGCCGGCTTCTTGCCAGCCGAGCCGTCATCGACTTTCACGATAGTGATGACCAGGCCGGGCAAACCTTCGAATTCCGTCGGATTGGTGTGCGCGCCCATGATGGAGACGTCGAACGGCAGCTCGCCCTGCGGCGTATGGCAGTTCGAGCATTGATTGTCGGTCACCTGCGGAAGGTTGGCGTGATTCTCGCCGGTAGCAAAGTTCACGTCGTCGTGGCAGGCGCCGCAGGCAGCGCGATTTGGCGTCAAGAAGGCGGTGGCCTGCTCTGCGCCAGTGTTCTGCTCGTGACAGACTTCGCAGTTCCGCGGATCGCCAGGATTGGCGGGGAACGTCAACATCCGACCAGTCGCTCACTGCATTGTTGAAGCCGATGATCTGATACGGCTTGCCGGCCTTCACGCTGGGCAGGCTCTCGCCCATGTGGATCTTGTGAATGAACTGGGCCATGTCCACGGTATTTCCCGTATCCGGGTCCGTGGTCTGCGGCGTGTGGCACAGAACGCACAGCTCGATACCGCGGCGCGAACCGCCGTGGAACGACAACTGGTCGTGGCACTTGTTGCAGCTCTCGGTCCGGATGACGTCGCGCGTCACCGTAACTGGCGATGCCGTTCGGGACAAAGTTGAATACGGTGGATGCGTAGTTGGTCCCCAGATCGAAGGCCGTCAGGTTCCGCGATCCATAAACTGCCGATGGTGTGCGTCGCGCGCGGCATCGAACCCAGTCGGCGCCTTGGTCTTGAACGTATAGGTGTAGTCGCCAAAATCGTTCGTTGGTGAACGTTCCGCCCGAATCCGCGCCGGCCTGGATCGCGGACTTTCCGGAGATGGTGCTGCTGACGGTGCGAACGGTGTAAGCCGTGTACTGCTTCTCGCCGTTCTTGATCGTAGCGGCGATGAAACTCATCGAAACGGCTCCCGGCGTGTTGATGCCATCCCGATCCAACGGCACACCCTGCGGGTCAGTAACCAGGACTCGGGCCGTGATCGTGCCGTCCGACGCGATTGTCGCCTCGGTCGACCTTGAATACCAAGCCGGGACGCACAAAGTTGATTATGTTTGCATCGGCGAAGTACGCCTTGTCGCGTTTGCTGAACGAGTACTTGCCCTGGCTCTGCAAACCGACCGCACCCGCCAACACGGTGCACTATTAGAAAGATTCGGATCATGAACACCCGATGATATGCGGCTCATCTGAGCACTCCTTCCCATCGGGTAGCGCCGGTGCAGGCGCCCTTCCAGGTCGTTTACCTTTTCTTTCAATGAGTTACGTCATTGCGGACTGTTTCAGGCTCATGGGTGAAATTTCTGACGTGGGTGAAATGACCCAACAGTGGTAGACCTTTCACAGCATCGATTGACCGGCCGCAGCTTGTGGCGAATGTCGTGCATCCAACAAGCCTGAGTGGAGCGCCAACCGAGCATCCATAGGGAAGCTTACATCGCCGGTCTGGCGGCGGCTTCGCCATCGCGGTCCACCTGGCGCTCGAGTACGTGTTCCGCTGCCCGCTCGCCGGTCTTCAATCTCCCGCTGATCGTGGCGCTGGCCGGAGGCGGCATCCCGCTCATCATCCAATTGACCCGGAGCCTGGCGGCCGGCAACTTCGGCGCGGACCTGCTGGCCGGCGCATCCATCGCGACGGCTGCGTTCATGGGCGAATACCTGGTGGGCGCCATCGTGGTCCTGATGCTCTCCGGCGGAACGGCGCTCGAGCAATACGCCACGCGGCGCGCTTCCTCGGTGCTCAATGCGCTTGCCAAACGCATGCCGCGCATCGCCCATCGCAGTTCGGACTCGACCTTCACCGATGTCTCGCTTGACGAGATCGTCGTCGGCGACTGGCTGCTGGTGTTTCCGCACGAGATCTGTCCGGTGGACGGCACAGTGATCGAAGGGCATTCCACGATGGATGAGTCCTACCTGACGGGCGAGCCGTTCCTGATTTCCAAGACGCCCGGCGCGACCGTGCTCTCGGGATCGATCAATGGAGACGCGGCGCTCACCATCGCGGTGGACAAGCTGCCGGCCGATTCGCGCTACGCCAAGATCATGCAGGTCATGTCGGCCTCGCAGCAGAGCCGGCCGCACATGCGGCGCATCGCCGACCGGCTGGGCGCCTGGTACACGCCGCTGGCGCTAGGCGTTGCGCTGCTCGGGCTGGTATGTCGGCGGCGATCCGCATCGTTTCCTGGCCGTCATGGTGATCGCCACGCCGTGCCCGCTGCTGCTCGCCATTCCGGTGGCCATCATCGGCGCCATTTCGGTGGCGGGCCAGAGCGGCATCATCATCAAGAATCCGGCGGTGCTCGAGCAAGTGGATCGCTGCCGCACGCTGATTTTCGACAAGACCGGCACGCTGACCTACGGGCGTCCCGCGCTCACCGGCATACCATGGCGCCGGGATTCAGGCCTGAGCAGGTCCTGCGGCTGACGGCCAGCCTGGAGCAATATTCCAAGCATCCGCTGGCGAGCGCGGTGCTGCGGGCCGCCGAAGAAAAGCGCCTCAAGCTCGCGCCGGTCCGGCTGATCAGCGAAAAGCCGGGCGAGGGACTGCAGGGACTGGTGGGAGATCACAGCGTTCGGATCACGGGCCGCGAACCGGCTGGCCGAGCGCGGGGCTGCGCTTGCCCGAAGGATTTCCCGCCGAAGCGTCGGGCCTGGAGTGCCTGGTGTTCATCGACGATGCGTTCGCCGCCGCGTTCCATTTCCGCGATGAGCCGCGCCGCGAGAGCAGCGCCTTCGTCTCGCATCTCAAGCCCAAGCACGCGGCCAAGAAAGTGATGCTGGTGTCGGGCGACCGCGAATCGGAAGTGCGCTATCTGGCCGATGCCGTCGGAATCAAGGAAGTTTACGCGGGCAAGAGCTCCGGAAGAAAAAGTCGAGATCGTCAAAGCAGAGACGCGGCGAGGCCAAGACGCTATATGTCGGCGACGGCATCAACGATGCGCCCGCGATGCTCGAAGCCACCGCCGGCGTCGCGTTCGGCCAGGCCAGCGACATTACCGCCGAAGCCGCCGATGCGGTGCTGCTCGAGCCGTCGCTCGCCAAGGTCGATGAGCTGATGCACATCAGCCGTCACATGCGCACCATTGCTCTGCAGAGCGCCGTGGGCGGCATGGCGCTGAGCATGATCGGCATGGTTGCGGCCGCGTCGGGCTATCTCGCGCCGGTGGTGGGCGCGGTGGCGCAGGAGTTCATCGACCTGGCGGCGGTGCTGAACGCGCTGCGCGTCGCGATTCCGCCGGCACAGAAGACGGACTTCTAGAGCCGTCAGTCGAACAGCCGGCGCGACTTGGATGCGAAAGCCAGGCAGGATTTCGGGCTCTTCGAGATCTTGATCGGCGCCGAGCTTCATGGTCTTGCGCCCGACTTTGTGGACGTGGACTTGCTTCGTCTCGGGATAGAAAACCCAGACGGCCTTCGATCCGGCAGCGAGGAAGTGATCCACCTTTGCGGCCGATCATAGCGGAGGTGTCCGATGGCGACGCGACTTCGATGGCCAGTTCCGGGGCGCCCTCGAGCGGCTGCTCGGGATCCTCCGCGAGCAATTCGCAGGGCTGCTGCGACATTACGGCGACGTCCGGCTTGCGCCAGCTATCCTCGTCGAGGATGAAGCCAGTCTCGATAACAACGCGCTTCAGCGTGCCGCGATCCTCTGAAGTATTGCTTCAGCAGAAAGTAGCATCTGCATCTTGAGTTCTTCATGCTTCCATGCCTGTGGCGACACAACGATCAGCTCTCCGTGATCCAGCTCGTAACTCGAGCCGGTGCGCTCGTCGTACTCCGGCAGCGCGGAGAACTGCTCCAGCGTCAACAGCGTTGCGGTGGCCATGACTTCCTTCATGGTAACAGGGCGGTCGCGAGCCTACGCCACCGCGCGATGATCCGGCTCCGTAGCTGTGGAACAGCGCGTCCTGCATCGGGCGGTCGGCGTGGAATTCGTCGAGCTGCAGCGGGAATCGCGCGATCAGATCCGCCGGCGCGACGTGCCGCTCGTCGCCCAGCATGGCGGCGATCTGCAGCGCATTCACCACCGCCTTGCCGCCCACGTCGTTGTTGGCGAACACGAACGTCCGCTCGGCGTGCGCGCGCAGTTCCTCGATGCGCGGCTTCCATTCGAGCAGCTCCTCGCGCGAATACAGATAATCGTGCGCCGCCACCGGCTCGGTCGCGCGGCCGAACTCGCGCTGCCAGTCCTGCGGATTGCGCCCGTGCAGCCGCACGTAGCCGATCGAAGAAGTCAGAAACGATCCCGGCGGCATGGCCTTGGTGTAGGCCGCCTGATCGATGTTGGCGAAGCCGATGTGATAATCGATCAGCGTGCCCAGCGCCTCTTCCTGCATCCAGCTCGAGTGCCGCATCTCGGCCACCAGCGGAAACTCGTGAAACGCGCGCCGCACCGCGATCAGGTGCTCGCGATTCTCCTCGGTGTAGCGGAACGTCCAGGGAAACTGCATCAGCACGCAGCCCAGCCTTGCGCGCCCGCAGGATCGGCCACAAGCCTTCCTTGAACTGCGCCACTTCGCCCGACCCGAGCATGCGCTCGTGCGTGAATCGGCGCCCGAGCTTCGCGGTGAACTGAAACTTGGGATTGTGGCTCACCTTGCGCAGCCACAGCCGCGCGATCTCCGGGCGAATGGACTGGTAGAAAGTGGTGTTGATTTCTACCGCGTCGAAGTAGCGCGCGATGTCTTCCAGCGCGTGGAATCCGCGCGGCTTCAGCTTCGGATAAACGATTCCGTTCCAGTGCGGATACGACCAGCCGGAGGGTCCGCAATAGAGCGTCTGGGGGAGGGGCATGACGGCACGTATATTCTCCTTTTATTCGCCTTGAGTATATCCGAAGAAAGGGCGAAATGCAAGGGGGTAGTCTACGCGTCAAACCCAGCGTAAGATACATCACGCTCGCGGGAGCCGTGCGAAATATTTCGCAGGTTCCGGTAACCCAACGGGGGTCTCGTGTCGTTATCTAATCAAATCCCCGTTACGACGGCGGGCGCTTCACCCAATCACCCCAAAAAGCGTCCGCCTTTTCTATTTTGCCGACCTCCGCAGCCTACTCCGAGATTCCCTTTGAACAGCGGCGTGCTGAGGTAGCGCTCGCCGGAATCCGGCAGCACGACCACGATCGTCTTGCCTTTCATCTCGGGTTCCTTGGCCACGCGAACCGCCGCCGCCACCGCCGCGCCGCACGAAATCCCCGACAGGATCCCTTCTTCGCTGCACAGCCGCCGCGCCATCTCGATGGATTCCTCGTCGGTTACCTGCTCCACGCGATCGATCACGGTCAGATCCAGCGTTCCCGGAATGAATCCGGCGCCGATCCCCTGGATTCGAGTGGGACCGGGCTTCAAAGGCTCGCCGTTGCGCGTCTGCGTGATCACCGGGCTGACCGCCGGCTCCACCGCCACCGAAATGAATCTGCTTTTTTTGGACGTTCTTGATGTAGCGCGACACGCCGGTGATCGTGCCGCCTGTTCCGACGCCGCTCACCAGCACGTCGACGGCGCCTTGCGGTGTCCTCCCAGATTTCGGGACCGGTGGTCTTGAAGTGGATTTCGGGGTTGGCGGGATTCTGGAATTGCTGCAGCAGAACGTAGCGGTCGGGATCGGACGCCAGCATCGCTTCGGCCTTGGCGATGGCGGCCCGCATGCCGCCCGAGCCTTCAGTCAGGATCAGGTTGGCGCCGAACGCGCGCAGCACCTTGCGCCGCTCCACCGACATGGTCTCGGGCATGATGAGCGTGATGGGGTAGCCGCGCGCCGCCGCCACGAAAGCCAGCGCGATGCCGGTGTTGCCGCTGGTGGGCTCGATCAGCTCTTTGCCGGGGCCGAGCAGGCCGCGCTTCTCGGCATCCCAGATCATCGAGGCGCCGATGCGGTCCTTCACCGAATACGCCGGATTGCGCCCTTCGATCTTGGCCAGAACGGTGGCGCCCGCGCCGTCGGTGACGCGATTGAGCTTCACCAGCGGCGTCCGCCCGATACTCAACGAATTGTCTTGATAGAGCATCAAATCTCCCAGTTCGGTACGTACTTGGTTTGCCGCTCGCGCCAGTTGCGCGCCAGTTCGGCGAAGGTGGTCTGATCGATCACGCTCGAGATGGCCTGGTCCACGCGCGCGCCAGGTTTCAGAAAACGGATCGGCCGTCTGCTGCCTGCTGTTATTGCCGGCCGCTTGCTCTTGACGCCTTCGACGTAACGCATCACTTCGCCCACCGTGATCGCATCCGGCGAGCGCGCCAGCAGGTAGCCGCCTTCGGCGCCGCGCCGCGATTCCACGAAGCCCGCCCTGCTTCAGGCCCGACAGGATCAACTCCAGAAATTTTTGCGGGATCTTCTGCCGCCGCGCGATGTCGGCGATCTTCACCGGCTCGCCGGGCGGCTGCAGCGCGAGATCGAAGATGGCGTGCAGCGCGTACTCGCCTTTGACGGAAATGTTCATGTGCCGCGGCGGATGGATAGTCACAGGATCCGTCAATCTCCTGTGGCCAACTAGAGATTGTAACGCGGCGGGTGTGTTGTCTGAAGATCACGCTAGCGCGGATCGCGCAGGGCATTGACATCGACAGCGAACCGCTCCGGGTTGCTTCGATTCTGTCGGGTCCATATCCGCTCGGCGCGCTTTGCCAGTTTCGTGCTGAGGGACTTGTTGCCGGCTTTGAGTGCGGCAGCGGAGTAGTCCCACAAGATATCGGCGACTGAGGGGTGCGCATCGCCGAGGAGTTTCTGGTCGAGCATCAGAGCTTTTTCGAAATGGGTCAGCGCGTCGGCCGGGCGACCTTCGGCGGCAGCAATGTTGCCCATGTTGTGAAGAATCTGGGCACGCACCAGGTTGCTCGACGGCGCGCAACCGTCGATCAGCGCCAGCGCCCGCTCTTCACTCTGCTTGGCTTCCTCGAAACGGCCGACGCGGGATTGCATCCGGCCGAAATTCGAGAGCGCGATCGCCAGGTCCTGCGTGTGGACCGGCCCCAGCTTCTCCAGTATCGGCACGGCGCGCGTGTACAGCACTTCCGCTTCATCATATTCCTGCACGTCTTCGAGAATCTGCGCCAGGTTATTGAGCGCGAGCGCTGCCACTTTGCTGTCCGGCCCCTCCAGCCGTTCCGCCAGCATGAGGGCGTCTTGCAGCCGCTGTTCAGCTTCCGCGGGATTGTGAAGATACCGCTCGATGACTCCGAGATTGCTCAATAGAATCGGCATCTCCGGATCTTTCGGATCAGCCTGCTCGAGCGAGTGCACGGCGGCCAGTGTTAAGTTGCGCGCCTCCCAATAGCGCCCCTGAATTCGATAGATGTCCGCCAGATTGTTAAACGAGTAGGCCAGTTCAGGCTGGTTCGGCGGGAGCGCCCTGCGGCGCAGCTCGAGCGCTTGCTTGTAGGAGCGTTCGGCGTCTGCATAACGGTCCAACCGTTTGTACAGGGTTCCCAGATTGCCGGCGATGATCGCGGCACGCAGATCGTCGCGAGTCTCGAGCGCCAACGCGGCGCGATACAGCCGTTCAGCTTCGGCGAAATGCTGGCCGGCGTAGAGACGCGCGCCTTCGTTGTTGAGACGTGTCGCTTCGGCCGCCGGCGTTTCGGCCTGCAGAAAGCAACTGAACAGCAACAAAGTGAATATGGGCCTCAAGTTAGTCATGCGAATTTGGAGCCTCGTTTTGAACGCTTCAGACCGATTGATCTGTTTTTGGGGACGCGAAACGAATGCTCATGCCTTCATGACTCGCATCCGGATGTTTTGTTCGACGTGCCGCGCCATATGATCCGCCGCTCGCACCACATGCACCGGGTCGCGATACAGCTTGCTCAACATGACGCCGCCCTCGAGCGAGCCAATCAACAGGCTGGCGGTCTCTTCGGCATTCACCCCGGGCTGGATCTGACCGCTCTGCTGTCCGGCTTCCACGGTACGCCGGACCAGTTTTCGCCACGAGTCCATCGCTTTGCGGGCGCGCTCGCGCAACGCGGGCAGAGCGTCGTCGCTCTCGATGGCCGTGTTCATGATGACGCAGCCTCCCGGAACCGGAGGATCGGTTGCGCTGCTGCGGATCACGTCGATGATGGCTAGCAGGCGATCGGCGGCGTTGCTCTTTCCAGCGAGCGCCTGGTCGAAGCGCGCGCGATGCAGCCGAAAAGAATAGTCGAACGCTTCCAGCGCCAGCTTCTCCTTGCTGTCGAAATGATTGTAGAGGCCGCCTTTTCCCAAGCCTGTCGCTCGCAGAAGATCGCTGACGGTGACGCCGAAATAACCCTTCTCGTTGAACAGGCGCGCCGCCCGCATCAGGATTCTTTCCTTGGTGGCTTCGCCCTTGGTCACTTGGACAGACCGGTCGGTCGGTTCCAAGATATCACGTTGCACTTCGATGAATTCTTTCGTTTCCATGACGACGCTCGGCGACGACCTTGGGCAATGTAGATGAGCGAGCGCGACACCAGGATGCGGAAATGTTACGGCACTAATCTCTCCACAAAAGCTCGGCATCCGAGCGGCGCACGTAGTTGGCGTCGATCTCCGCGGGATCGAGCGCGCGTCCGTTTGAGAATTCGCGCGCGGCGATGCGGCCGATGGCGGCGGCGAGCGCGCGGGGAGCGGTCACCACTGGAATCGCCGGCGGCGCCGCATCGCGCCACGGTGAAAAATCCGCGCAGACGAACTCGATCCCGGCGTCGGGCAGAACACTGAGCCAGTCAGTGAACCTCATGACGCATTCCGCGCTGACCGCTTTCAACTGATCGTCAAAGACGGCGCCATAAATCTCGCCGCGCCGCGCGTCGATGACCGCTGCACGCAACGGCGCCGATCCGAAGGAGGCGAGCGCGCGCAGATTCGACACCGCCACCACTTTCTTTCCGGTCGCCTCGGCGAGACCCTTGACCGCCGACAGTCCCACGCGAACGCCGGTGAACGAGCCAGGGCCGGAGGCAGCCGCGAAGCCCTCCAGCGAATTCACATCCACGCCGTGGCGCGCGAGCAACTGCTCCACAGTTTGAAAAAGCACGTGGCCGAATCCGTCCGTAGAAACGCAGCGGCACTTCCTCGACGGTCCGCTCGCCCTCCGTGAGCGCGATGCTTCCGAACTCCGACGTCGTGTCGAGTGAGAGGATCACTTGTCGAGTTCGTAAACCCGATCGGCGGCGTACGCTTTGCCGTTCGCGTTGAGCGCCATCAAATGAATGCTGAGCACGGCCGGGAAATTGTCGGCCAGCTTCTCGGGAATCACAAATGTGCCGGGCGAGCCGGTGCCGATCACGCGAAAACCCTCGCCGTCGGCCACCACTTCGGCGGTCCAAAGGTACATCATGGCGCGTGTGGCCCTGGTCTCGCGCGTCAGCTTCACGGCAAATTGCGCGGACTTGCCGGCCTTCAACGTGTTGCCGGCCGGCTCGACGATCGCGAACGGCACTTTCTGCGGATTGGTCTCCACCACCTGCACCAGCGGCACCTCGCGCGAATCGAACTTGTAAGACTTGAGCATCGATTCCTTGCGCCCTTCGCGCGACACGCGCAACACCCACGGGCGATTCTTGTCGGGCGCCTCGGCGGTGAAGTGCTCGCCCTTGTAGTCTTTCTGCATCTGGCGCTCGCCGGTTGCCGGATCGAACCACAGCACATCGTAACCGTGCTTCTCCACCGTGACCTCCACCGGCGGCCCCGGATGCTCGATATAGCTCACGTACTCGACGTCTTCGAGAGCCACCGCGCGCGCGCCGTCCACATCGAAGTACGGCTCCAGTTCCCAGTAGCGCGAATCGGAAATGAAATCGAACCAATTGCGCGCCACAGCCGGCTGATCGCCGCGAAATTCCGGATAGGCGCCGTCCATGGCGGCATTCCACAAATGCTTCGCGTCCGTTACTCCGACAAACGGAACCTGGTAGAACTGATGTTCCACCGACGCGACGACGTCGTCCTGCGAGCCGGCGATGATGAAGTTCATCCAGCCGTCGGCCAGCAGCGGCGATGACGTGACCTTGGCGTTCGACGATCGCGGATGCTGGTAAGGATCCATCTTCTTGAGATCCAGGCCCAGTTCCTTCAGCAGCGCGCGGCCGCCGGAATAATCTTCGAACTCATCCGACGCCCTGCCAGGTGATGTTCATGGGCGCGTAGCGCGCGACGATGTAGCGAATGAAGCGCTCGCGCGACTGCCAGTCCGGGAACAGGTTCGTGATGTAGTCTGGGTTCGACGCCAGGATCAGGTCGGCCGTAAGCCCGCGCTTGTGGATCGCGAGAACGCGCCGGTCGAGCTCGTCGAAGTACGCCGCATTGGGCTTGTCCGGCCCCGCGAACACGCGAGCGCGTCGCCGGCATCGCCCAGAATCGAGCCGCGAAAATGCGTGAACTTGTTCTCCGCCGCTTCGTTCAACTTGCGCTCGAAGTCCTGCGCGCTCTCGAACGCGAAGCCGGTCGTCGATGTAGCCCATCCACAAATGCGGCTTGCGGTTCTCCGTCGCCCAGTGGTGCACGTTGGCAGGCCGCACGAACCCCGGCGCGTCGGACGCAGCCGCATTGAAGGATGCCTCCTTGCCGTCGAGTCCAGCCAGGTTGCTGGTGATGCGGTAGATCCAGTGGCCGGCTTCGGTGGGCGTGAATCGCAGGACCATTTTGCCGGCGCCGTCGAAAAATGCCGGCATGAGGTAGGTCTTGAAATCAGGCGAACGAAACTCGGCCTGAAGCTGCGCGCTGACGTAGGGATTCGGATGCGCCGCAACGTCGGCGGGCGAAAGCTGGAAAACGATCTCGCACGGCGAATACGCGGGCGTGCCCTCGCACGGCGTTTGCGCCAGCACGGGGGCGGCTACTACGAGGATGAGCGGCAGGCGCGCCAGCATCAATTTCAGCGTAACGCAACCGCGGCCGGAGTCAGGCGCCGAACAGCTCGACGAGGAACTGCCGCGCCGCCGCCCACGATCGCAGGTCCGACGGCTCATGATATGCGACGCCCGGGCGTCCAAAGCGATCCGCGGCGGGATTGGTGAAGCCGTGCGACGCCCCGCCGTAGAGGATCACCTGCCAGTCGATCGACGCGGCTTGCATCTCTTTCGTGAAAGCCGTGACGTGTTCGAGAGTGATGAAAGGATCATTCGCACCGTGACACACCAGTACCTTGGCTTTCATTTGGCCCGCGACTGCCGGACGCGTCGTCGACAGTCCCCCGTGGAAACTTATGACGCCTTTCAAGTCCGCGCCCGAGCGCGCCAATTCCAACGCGGCCATGCCGCCCAGGCAGAAACCGATGGCCGCCATCCGCGTCCGATCCACGTGTGGCTGCGCAAGCAAAGCTTCGAACCCGGCCTTAGCACGTGGCACGAGCCTCTTGTCGCGAAATTCTTCGAACGCCTTGCGCTGTTCCTCCGGCGTGGCTGGGGCCGAACTGCGCTCTCCGAAGAGATCGCATGCCAGAGCCACGTAACCCAGATCAGCCAGCCTGCGCGCCCGCTCCCTTTCATGATCGGTGAGCCCGGTGTTTTCGTGGAACACCAGAACGCCGGGCCGAGGTCCGCCGCTCGTATCGTCGAAAGCCAGATAACCGCGGAGAGATTTATCGCCCTCGCGATACTCCAGTTCCTGCGTCTTCATGTCGTCGCGCCTCCACTCGCGGAGCTATAGAAATTCTTCTCCCACACATGACGCTTGAGGAGGTCGAGCGTCGCGGAATCCAGCGGCCCCTTGTCGGAGACGACCGCGTTCTTTTCGACGTTCTTCACGGTCCGCATCCCGGGTATGACGGTGGATACCGCCGGATGCGAGATCGTAAACCTGCAGTGCGATTTCCGCCAGCGACGCGCCCACACCCGCCAGGTCTTTTTCGAGCGCCGCCACCCGCTCTACCACTTGCTTCTTCCGGTCGCCGCGGAAATACGACGAGCGGAAGTCCTTGGGATCGAAAACCGTCTGCTCCGTGATGGCACCGGTGAGGCTGCCCTCGTCGAACGGAACGCGCGCAATCACCCCCACGTTCTTCTCTTGCGCCAACGCGAACAGATTGCGCACCGGACTCTGATCGAAGATGTTGTAGATCACCTGCACGGCGTCTACGCATCCGGTGCGGATCAAGTCCAGCGCCGTATCAGGCTCATGATCGTTGATCGACACGCCCACGGCGCGCACTTTGCCCGAGGTCTTCAGCTCCTCGAATGCCCGGCGCCAGTCGTCGCGCTCCAGCCATTCCGGATTCCAGACGTGAAGCTGCTGCAGGTCGATGGTGTCCATCTTCAAGTTGTGCAGGCTCTCATCGGTGGAGTGAATGATGTAGTCATAAGGGAAAACCTGCTCGATTCCGATGCCGGTGCGCGCCGGCCACAATCGATTGCGCGGCGGCACCTTGGTGGCTACATGCACCCGGTGGCTGTGCATCCCGAATCGCCTTACCCACCAGCCTCTCGCTGTGACCGTCGCCATACACTAACGCCGTGTCGATGAAGTTCACGCCCAGTTCCATCGCACGCCGCAAGGCCCGCTGCGACTCCTCGTCGACGTTGCCCTGCCACAACTTCCCGCCGATGCCCCAGGCGCCAAAGCCGACCTCGCTCACGTGGAAGCCCGCCCTGCCGAGTGTCCGGTATTTCATATTGAGACCATCATAGTGAAGAAAGCATCTAACAATCTTGAGGTGGAGAGCGGGGCCAACAACAGGAGGCGCCATGGAGGCTAAACATCGGGTCGTGATCTTGGGAGGCGGATTCGGCGGGCTGTACGCCGCCAAGGCTCTGAAAAACGCACCTGTCGAGGTAACGTTGCTCGACCGGCGCAACTTCCATCTGTTCCAGCCGCTGCTCTATCAAGTGGCCACCGGCTCGCTGTCACCTGGTGAAATCGCATCGCCGCTGCGCGCGGTGCTGCGGCGGCAGAAGAACACCCAGGTGCTGTTGGGCGAGGCAGTCGACCTCGACGCGGAGCATCGGCGCGTGATTCTCGCCGACGGCGAGATGGACTACGACACGCTTGATCGTCGCAACCGGTTCGGGCGATTCCTACTTCGGTCACGACGATTGGGCGCGCAACGCGCCCGGCTTGAAGAGCATCGAGGAAGCCACCGCCATTCGCCACAAGATCCTCTACGCGTTCGAGGCCGCCGAGCGCGAGCCGGATCCCGATAAGCGGCGCGAGTGGCTGACATTCGTGATGGTCGGGGCCGGGCCGACGGGCGTCGAGTTGGCCGGCGCGCTGGGCGAAATCGCACATGACACGCTGCGCCGCGATTTCCGGTCGATCCATCCGGAAGAAGCTGTTATCGTTTTAGTCGAAGGCGCTCCGCGCGTTCTTCCCAGCTATCCGGCGGATCTCTCGGCGAAGGCGCAAGCTTCTCTGATTCGCCTCGGCGTCACACCGCGCACCAACGTTTTCGTCACCGGCGTCGACGAAACCGGCGTAACGGTGAAAACGCAGTCCGGCGTCGAACGCATCGCGGCGCGAACGGTGCTCTGGTCGGCGGGCGTGCATGCTTCGCCCTTCGGTGAAGTGCTGGAGCGACGCGCCGGCGCCAGGCTCGATCGCGGAGGACGCGCGTTCGTCAACCCTGACCTGAGCCTGCCCGGACATCCAGAGATCTTCGTCATCGGCGACCTGGCTCATTCCGAGCAGGACGGAAAGCTGCTGCCTGGAGTCGCGCAAGTCGCTATGCAGGGTGGCGGGTACGTTGCGAAGCTGATCCGAAAACGGCTGCGCGGCGAGGAGACCCGCCCGTTCCGCTACTTCGACAAAGGCAGCCTGGCGGTGATCGGACGCGCGGCCGCCGTCGCCGACTTGCGCGGACTGCACATCTCAGGGCTGGTGGCCTGGTTCGCCTGGCTGTTCATCCACCTGATGTACCTGGTGGAATTTTCGAATCGCGTACTGGTCTTCATCCAGTGGGGCTTCCTGTACCTTACTTACAATCGTGGCGCGCGACTGATCACGAACTCGGTGGCATTGCCGATGCCTGCATCTGAGGAACACCCGCATGCTGTCATGAAATGATAGATAGAGCGATGCTTTCCTATCGTCTCATCTGGGCGCTGTCGTTTACCGCGCTTCCCTGTATCGGTCAATCGTGGTCTTTGGGCATAGCGGGCGGCGGCGGCTGGTATCACGACGTGATCGTCAAGAACGCGGCGGAATCGGCGAGCGCCGGATTCGAACCCAACGTCGCGGCGAGCGCAGTGCTGACCCAAGACACCGCGGAGTATTTCGGCGGCGAGCTACGGTACACCTTTCGCGGCGGCGATTCCCGTCTTAGAGCCTCCAGCAGTGAAGCGAACATGGACGCCTTCTCGCATGCCGTACACTACGAGTTCCTCGCATACTTCACTCCTCGGCACAGCCGTATTCGCCCATATGCCGCCGGAGGAGCAGGAATCAAGTACTATGACGCCACAGGCCGAGAAGATCCCGCCCAGCCACTCAGTAACTTTGCCCTTCTCACTCGATCCCACGAGGTGGAGCCGTTGATCAGCTTCGGCGGCGGGATCAAAGTAGCTCTGGCGGAGCGCTGGCTGGTGCGATTCGATGTTCGGGACTACGCGACCCCGTTTCCCGAAAAATTGTTTGCGCCCGCGCCGGGGGCCAGGATTGACGGCTGGCTGCACGATATCGTCGCGCTGGTGGGCGTCGACTGGGTGTTCAGAAACCGTTAGGGTTCCACTCGAACAGTCGTTTGAATGGCGATCCGTACCTTGCAGAACGTGAGTGGTCTCATGTACCAGCACGTGCGCCAGGAGTGCCGGCATCGTGTTGCGGAAGTCAGGTGGCGTAACCGTTTGTCCATTGATGACGTGGACCGTCACCGTTTGTCTGCTTGGACGCAACTCGGCCGCGTGAGCGCTGAGCCCAATCGCCGCTGCCGCAACCTTCGCCGGGATCTTCATCCCTGCTGGCCTCGATCCTGATAAGCGAGCGAGGCGGGCGGAAACTACAAAGCCGCAGCGAAAGAGTTCTTTCAGCCCGCGCCCAAGGTATAATCCGGATGACTTGAGTCATTCATGGACTCGCAGCCATCGGCCGAAATCACCCGGTTGCTCCAGGCCTGGGGCAAGGGTGACCAGGCAGCACTCGACCGGCTGACGCCGCTGGTCTACGACGAGCTGCGCCGCATGGCACGCCGCTACATGCGCCGCGAGCGCGAGGGCCACACGCTGCAGACCACCGCGCTGGTGAACGAAGCGTATTTGCGTCTGGTCGACGTGACGCACGCGGACTGGCACGACCGCGCACATTTCTTCGCCGTGTCGGCCCAAATGATGCGGCGCATTCTGGTGGATGCCGCCCGTGCACGAGCCTCGGAGCGGCGGGGAGGCCAAATGGTTCGCGCTGAGTTAGAAACAATCCCCGACCTTTCTTCCGGGCGCGATCGCGAAATCGTTGCCATCGACGATGCACTCGGGGCGCTCGCCGAACTGGACCCGCGCAAGGCCAAGGTCATTGAGCTCCGTTTCTTCGGCGGGCTGAGCGTGGAGGAAACGGCGGAAGTTTTGAAAATCTCACCGCAAAGCGTGCTGCGCGACTGGAAGCTGGCCAAGGCCTGGCTGATGCGCGAGCTTTCGCGCTGATGCTGCTATCGCCACTTCAATCCCGACAATCTCACGATGTCGGAGTCCACATCCGACACCGGCGCGTATAGCGACTTGCCGTCGCGCGACCACGCGATGCGGCGCGCGATCAGCACGCTTCTCGATCCGAAGTCGGTCAGCTTTCGCCACCCGCCCCCGCTGGTGGAAAGCGCCCATAAGTTAGTGGTGGAGCCATCCAACAAGGGCGCGGCGAGCCATTTACCGTCCGGCGAAACATAAGCCTGGAAATTAGCGGCGTCGGTGGGAACGCGCGCGCTGGAAACCAAGCCGATCGCCGTGGACGCTGCATTCTCTGGTTTAGCGGCGCGGATCTCGAAATCCCATGAGCCGGTGGCCTGGGAGAGCACCTTCGCGTAATATAGTGTGCCGTCCGGCGCCACCGCGCTCGCCACGGCATTGTCATCGCGCACCGTGGTTGCTTGGCCGCCTTCGACATTCAACTTACGGATCCTGTAAGCTCCTTTGTCCAGATCCGAAAAGTACAGCCAGCGGCCATCGTTTGACCAACACGCCCAAGCACCCGTAACTCCAAGATCTTTAGTTTCGCTGCCGTCCGGACGCGCCAGCCACAGCGTAACATCGCCGCCATGCGTATTCCGGTTGGAAAGAAAATTGATGTAGTCGCCGCGCGGGGACCAAACCGGAACCGCAACCGTCACCGCTGAATCAAACTCTTGCGTGATCGCCCGCATTTCTCCGTCGGCGACGCGCGCCGCCCAGACGTTGGCATGGCCGCCGTTGTCGGAGAGAAAGGCCACTTCGCTTTGGTCCGGACTCACAGTGACGGTTTGGACTTCTCCGGTCTGACGGGTGATCCTGGCGCCCTGTCGCGCATTCTCCGCTGGATCGCCGTCGACTGGAAACCTCCAAATGTCGGAATTGGTACGAATGTGGCTGGCAACCAACTCGCCTCCGGCACTGATGTCGGGGAACTCGTAGGATGATTCGCCGAAGGTAAGCTGAACGGGATGGCCGCTTCCCAGCGGCACGTACCAGAGATTATTGGTGGGCGGATACGCCATGCTGCTGCCCTGGGCGGAGCTGATGATGACACCGGAGCCGTCCGGAGTCCAGCCAAAACCCTGGAAGTAGAAGTCGCTGGCAACTTGCTGAGCGACTCCTCCTGAGGCGTCGACCAGCATGAGATTTTTCTGAAAGCTCGCCCCGCCGGGTTCGTTGAGAAATGCGATTCTGCGGTCGTCGGAAGACCAGCGCGGGATGGACAGCAAGCCGCTCGCGAGCTTCGCAACGCGTCGCGTCCCGGAACCATCGTGCGCCGCAACGGCTAACTCGATGGCGCCGCCTTGAAATCGGAAGAAGGCGAGGTTCTTGCCATCGTGGCTCAGATCGCCTGGACCGAGAGCGTTGGCCAGCCGCCGCGCAGTGCCGCCGAGCGCCGGAATCTCCCAAAGCGTTCCAGCTTGTCCCCCCTGTTGTCCGGGCGTGTAGTAAATCAGATTGCCTGAATCGGGCGACCATCGCGGCCCATAATGATCCGCGTCATCCTTGGTGATGGCCAGCGGCGCTCCGCCTGAAATCAACCGAACCCAGATCTGCCGCCGGCCGCCCGCAGCCGCGACGAACGCCACCGTCTTGCCGTCCGGTGAAATGGCCGGCGTCTCCTCCAGGCCCACCATGCTGGTGAGACGTTGCATTTGTACCGGACCGGGAGGTGCGCTTGTTGCTAGCCACGACTGAGCGAACCAGCCTGCCAATCCGCCTGCCGCCAGAAGAGCGGCCGACAGGAGGATGATCGACCAGGTACGCCATGGGCGCGCGGGCCGGGCGAGTTGCGGACGCGCGACTTCCACCGATCCTTTGCGCGCGATCCGCCGCAAGTCGACCACTAGCTCCCGCATCGATTGATAGCGATCCGCCGGGTCCTTCTCCAGAGCCTTTTCCAACACCGCTTCGAGAGCCGGTGGAACTTCGGCCTTCAGAGGCTCGGGCGCTGCGTGGATGATTTTCTGTAAGACTTCCAGGTCCGAGGCGCCGGTGAAAGGACGATGGCCGGCCAGCAATTCGTGCAACACCACTCCGAACGAGAACACGTCGCTGCGCGCATCCACCGGCCTGCCCGAGGCCTGCTCGGGAGACATGTAAGCGATCGTTCCCATGATCGTCCCAGGCCCTCCTCAGATCGTCCTGGTTGCGTCGCCTCCGCGACTTTCGGCAAGCTTCGCCAGGCCGAAATCGGCCAGTTTCGCATATCCGTTCTTGGCGATCAGAATGTTATCGGGCTTGATGTCGCGGTGAAGGATGCCGGCTTGATGAGCCGTGGCCAGGCCGTCCGCAACGCCCGGCCAGCAGCTCGAATGCCTGACGCCAGGTTCGCTTCTCCGCTTCGCGCCCATTCGCCGAGAGTTCCGCCATCGACGAATTCGGTGACCAGATACTGCGCGGCCTTCGAACTCGCCAACGTCATAGACAGTCAGAATGTGGGGATGGTTCAGCGACGAGACCGTCTGCGCTTCGCGCTGAAACCGCCGTCCGGGCTTCGGCATCGGCCAGCTGATCGGAGAAAAGCTTGATTGCCACCGGGCGATTCAGCTTGGTGTCCTGCGCGCGATACACCACGCCCATGCCACCTTCGCCCAACTTGGCGACAATCTCGTAGAAACCCAGCCGCGCGCCCGGCTTCAGCTCCGAACGCTTCCCAAGCCGGATGCTCCAGCAGCGATCCGTCTTGCGCCAGCAGCGACTCGACCTCGCGCCGAATTCCTGGTCGCCGCCACAGATTTCGTCCAGAAAGGCTCGGCGCTCCTCCGCGTTGCGATCGAGAGCCGAGTGATAAACCTCCTCGACTTTTCGCCAGCGTTCCGACGTCATGGTTGACCGTCGATGAGTATCTCACAGAGCGGACCGCCAGACGCGATAGGCCGGCGGACCGAGTCAGCGCGCCCCTGGACTCGATCCGCCGGTTCCACTCGGAAACGTTCAACGCAACGCCACGATGGATTGGCTGGCTGGAGCGGATCGCCGGGCTCGGCGATCAACTCGCGTTCCAATCTAGTCTCGGACGAGCTGCCGGCCATTATTCGCTGCCGCCCTGTCCACATCTCGAGCCAGAAATACAGTGATCCCCGTAGCAGTGGAACACCAGCTTTCCGACCGGTTGTATGTTGGCGGACAACGCGTTGTTCGCCAGGATCATCATGTGGGCCGAGCCGTTTGACGGACTAATGGCACAGACCATGGAGCTTGGACGACGCGTCGACTATGTATTCGCCGGCCGGCAGCGTTGCCTTGCCGACACGAAGTCGAACGGAATGTCGGCTTTCAGGGCCGCATGATTCTGTGCGTAGCCGCCGGCGGCAGCCAGCGCGAGCAATCATCGAAATACGAAACAGATGCTTTTTCATGGGGCCTCCTCTTGGGGGATCGCCGTTCCTTTGGCCATCCCCGCTTGCCTTCATCCCTGTTAAGCGGAATCGGCAGGCAAAAAACTACAACGCCCGCAAAATTTTTTTCGGGCCAGGGCGGGCAGCCAATCCTGGCTGCGCCGGCTTCAGCCGGCGCGGAACCCCGCGCCGGTATGTCACTATAGTTGTGTCTATGACGCCTCAACAACCGCCGCCGAAGCTCCATTTGGTGAACACGCCGGAATACCGCGAACACTATGCCAATAGCGTGCAGATCCGCGTGAACCTCTGGGATTTCTTCCTGATGTTCGGTACCGTGCAGCAATCGGCGCCCGACAGCGTCACCATCCAGAACTTTCAGGGCATCTACGTGAGCCCGCAGCAGGCCAAGGCGTTGTTGAACGTCCTGAACGCAGAACATCTCGCAGTACGAGGCCACCTTCGGAGAAATCAAGCTGGAGCCTCACAGCCAGGTCAGCGCAATTCAGTGACGCGCCGGGCGGCTCTTATTCGTCGCCATCGCAGCGGTTGTCTTCCTCATTCACCAGCCGTACCTCGGATTGCCGTACTTCTGGGACGAACTCGGGCAGTTCGTTCCGGCCGCGCTCGACATCTACCACGACCTGGCCTGGGTGCCGCATTCCACTGTCCCGAACGCACACCCGCCGGGCGTGATGGCTTACCTTGCCGCTGGTCTGGAAGATTTTCGGCTATTCGATTCCGGCCACGCGTGCGGCCATGCTGCTGCTCGCCAGTCTCGCAGTTTGGCTGGTCACGGTTCTGCTGGCGCGGCAACTTGTCACCCAGCCTGCGCGGCGTGGTGGGTTTTTGCGCCGTCCATGCTCTTGACTGGTCGATCCGCTGTTCTACATGCAGTCGATGATGGCGCAGCTCGACATGCCCGCGATGGCTCTTCACGCTGCTGACGCTGTTCTGTTTTTGCCGGACCGCCACAAGTCCGCGGCGCTGGCCTCCGACGGCGCTGGTTCTGGCGAAGGAAACCGGCGCGCATACTGCCGCTGATCCTCGCCGTCGCGCTGTTCCTCGATCCGGCCCGCAAAAAGTATGCCGTCTACTACCTGGCGCCTTTTCGTGATGCTGGCCGCTGTGGTTTCTGCTGCTGTGGCGCGCCACCGGGCAACTGTTCGGCGACGCCGGCTTCACGCACTACAATCTGATCTACTCGCTGAATCCGGTGCGCGCGACGTTCTCGCTCCTCCGGCGCATCTACTATCTCTTTATCGCCGACTTCCGCTGGGTGGGCACGCTCGCGATTGTGGCGGCCTGGCGCCGCTCGGCGATCTATTCATCGCGAGCCTGGAAGATCGCCGGCGTGTTCGTCGCCGCGCACGTCCTGATGGTGAGCCTGCTGGGCGGCGCCGAGCTGGAGCGCTATCTGCTGCCGGTGATCCCGCTGGTCTACATCGCGATGGCCGCGGCTTTCTCCAGCTTGCGCCCGCTCTGGCGCAACGCTCGGCATCGCGGTCGCCGCGGGCCGGACTCTTCGCGGGACTGTTCTTCAATCCGCCGTTCCCGTTTCCCTACGAGAACAATCTCGCGATGGTGGATTTCGTCCAACTCCAGCGCGCGGCCGCGCAAGTTTCTCGAGCACGACTATCCGGACTCAGACCGTCTACACCGCCTGGCCGCTCACGCAGGCGCTGCGCGATCCGGTGTTCGGTTACGTCACCAAGAAGATGTCGGCCGCTGAGACGTCGGACCTACGCGTGTCGACGTTAGAAGCGATCGATCCCAAGCACGCGTCAACGTTCTGGTGCTGTACTCGCGAACCTGGGAGCCAGGCCGGGGCGTGCTGCAATGGCCGCTCGTTCAGCGCTTCCTGGGCGCTACTACGAATACGAGCGCGAGATGAATGCCAGCGAAGTTCGCAGCACTTCGGCCTGGCGCAAAAGCGGCGCTGGACGCAGCGCGGCCAGTGGATCGAAGTCTACGCCCGCTAAGGCCACGCATCGGCTACTTCTTGGTCTTCGCCCTCGTGTTCCTCCACCATGCGCTTTACGCGGTCCAGCTCATTGCGCAGCCTGCGTTCGCGGGCGGCGATGCTGATGATGTAAATTATCACGATCGCCCACGCGATGGCGAACCCGTAGAACATGTACTCGAAGTTTCGATCCATGCGTGATCTCCTAAAACGCGTGTACGTAGCGGCGCAGTGATTCAATTTCGCCTTGAATCGATTGCTGCCGCATCCGCACCAGGACCAGTGCGGTTTCGAGCATTAGCAACGCCAGACAATTCCAGAACAACGGCGCTTCCATCCCGGGCGCCATGCCGCCGCCGCCGCGCATTTCCAAAACCGGCCCGGGATGCTGCGTGCGGAACCACTCGATGGATTTCCAGACGATCACGATGTCCACCGAGGCCAGAATCGACAGCACCGCCGACAGCCGCGCGCGCCGGTGCGGCTCGTCCACCGCGCGGCGCATCATGAAATAGCCGAAATACATCAGCAGGCAAATGAAATACGACGTGATGCGCGGATCCCAGGCCCACCAGATGCCCCAGATGATGCGGCCCCAGATCATCCCGGTGATCAGAGTGATGGTGGCGAAGGCGAAGGCGACTTCATTGATCGCGGCCGCCGCGGCATCATAGCGCAAATCGCGGTTGCGCAGATATGCAACTCCGCTGAACATCGCGACGAAGAACAGCGTGAACGACGTTACCGCGGCGGGAAAATGGAAATAGAAAATCCGGAAAACCGCGCCCTGACTGGCTTCATCCGGAACGCGGAGGAAATATCGTGTGCAGGTTCCAGATCAGAATCCCGCCCGCCAGCACTGACAACAGAACGATCAATTTTGTGCGCATGCATTACCCCACTAAGACAGTTTCGACCAGCGCCAACGACAGCAGAGTGAAAATCACGTCGAAGGCCACCAGCACGCGGAACCAGATTTGGTTGTCACCGATCGGTTGGCCGGCCACCAACAGGCTGCTGAGTTGGATGGCGCCCATCAGCGCGGGAATCATCATCGGGTACACCAGCATGGGGAGCATCAACTCCCGCAGGCGAAGGTTGACGGTCATGGCGCTAAACAAGGTTCCGATCACGGTAAGTCCCCAGGTGCCCAGCAGCATCACCAGAAAAACAAGGCCGATGGACTGCGTCCAGTGGACATTATAGAAGATGGTAAACACGGGCATGCAAAAGCACTCCACCACCAGCAGGATCACGAAATTCGCGATCACTTTGCCCAGGAACAATTGTGCTCCGCTTACGGGTGAGGCCAGCAGCGCGTCCAGGCAGTCGTTCACCAGCTCGCGCGCGAAGCTGCGGTTCAGGATCAGCGTGCCGGCGAAGGCGAACACCAGCCACAGCAGACCGCCCGCCAGCTCGCGGACCTGGTCGGCTCGGTGGGATCGAACGCGAAACTGAACAGAAGCAGGATCACAAGCGCGAACGCGACCGAAGCGTTGATGGACTCCTTGCTGCGAATCTCCGAGCGCAGGTCCTTGGCTGCGACGGCCCACGCCTGGCGCAGAAAGTTCATGCCTCTCCGTAATGACGATACAGCCAGCCCGGATCTTCCAACATTTCCTGGGTGCGTTTACCGCGAAAAGCCAAGCGTCCGCGATTGATCAAGGCGACGTCGGTGGCCAGTTCCAACGCCTCGCGCAACTGGTGCGTGGACATGATGATGGTACGGCCTTCGGAGAGCGCGGACTTCATCAGGTCCTGCAGCACCTTGATGGCGCGGTCGTCCAGCGCGGTGAACGGTTCGTCGAGCAGCAGCAAGGTAGGGCTGATGCAGAAACGCCCGCGCCACCGCCAGCCGCTGGCGCATGCCTCGGGAAAATTCGCGGACCTTGCCGTCGCGGACGCGCGAGAGCCCGGTGCGCTCCAGCCATTCCATGGCGACTTTGCGCGGATCCGGCAGCGCGTACAGCCGCGCGAACAGCATCAGATTTTCCAGTCGCGGTAAGTTCTTCGTAGACGCCGATGCCATGGCCAAGCACGCTGAGCTGGCGCCGCGCAGATTCAGCGCGCGCGTCCTGACCGAGGATCGTGATGCGGCCCTTGCTGCTGCGAGAAAGACCCGCCAGGATGCGCAGCAGCGTGGTCTTGCCGGCGCCGTTGCGGCCGAGCAGCGCCAGACAAGAACCGCGCTCCACGTCGAACGTGATTTTCTGCAGCGCCGGATAATCGCCATAGTATTTCCAGACGTCTTCGATGGCGACGGCGGTCATAGGCAACTAGCTTTTGACTCCCGGCGTTAGCAGGCGAATGCCGAGCTCGCGCAACTGGCGCTCGGGAACCGGCGAGGGCGCGTCGCACATCAGGTCCGTGCCGCGAGCGGTCTTCGGGAACGGGATCACTTCGCGGATCGACGTCTCGCCGGCCAGGATCATGACCAGGCGGTCGAGTCCGAGCGCGATTCCGCCGTGCGGCGGCGCGCCATATTCCAGGGCTTCCAGCAGAAAACCGAAGCGGCGCTTGGCTTCGTCGTCCGAAAATCCGAGCGCGGCGAAAACCTTGGCTTGAATGTCGCGACGATGAATACGAATGGAGCCGGAGCCGAGCTCGACGCCGTTCAACACCACGTCGTAGGACTTGGCGCGGCAGCGCGCCGGATCGGTGACCAGCTTCTCGATGTCTTCGTCATGCACGGAGGTGAACGGATGGTGCGCCGCATTCCAGCGCTTCTCTTCGTCGTCCCATTCGAACATCGGAAAATCGACCACCCACAGCAGCTTGAAAACTTTCGGATCGAGCAGCTTGTGGCGGTCGTTGTATTTCTGTTCGCGAGATACAGACGCAATTGCCCGCAAGCCTGGTAGAACGTCTCTTCCGGACGCTGGCCCTGCGGTGCGCCCGGCCATCCGGCGAGCACCAGCAGGTCGTCGGCGGCGGCGCCGGACGTGGCGCGGGCTTGCTCCACCAGCTTCGCATCCAGCTTTGTCAGATCGTCATAGACGCGCAGGCCGCGCTCCTTGCCGAAATCCTTCAGCTCGTTGCGCTCCTTGCTGCTGAGCTTGCCGATCTTGGGAATGTGGATCGCGACCGGCGGAAAAGTCGAGACCGAGATCGGGGAATTCGCCTTCGAGCACATGAAACGGCGGCAGCCGCAGGTCCGGCTTGTCGATTCCGTACGAGCGCATGGCCTGCGCGTAGGTCAAGCGCGGGAACGGCGTCTCCACTTTGTATCCGGCCACCTCGAAGACGCGCTGCAGCATCGGCTCGACCGCTTCATACACGCGTTCCTGCTGCGGGAACGACATCTCGAGATCGATCTGCGTGAATTCGGGCTGCCGGTCGGCGCGCAGGTCTTCGTCGCGGAAGCAGCGCACGATCTGGAAATATTTTTCGTAGCCGCTCACCATCAGAAGCTGCTTGAAAATCTGCGGCGATTGCGGCAGCGCGTAGAACGAACCCTGCTGGACGCGGCTCGGGACCAGGTAGTCGCGCGCGCCCTCGGGCGTCGACCGCGTCATGAAAGGCGTTTCGATTTCGAGAAACCCCTGGCTTGTAAAGGAACTCGCGCACCGCGAAGCTGATCTTGCGATCGCAGCATGATGTTGCGCTGCATGTGCGGCCGGCGCAGATCGACGTAGCGATATTTCAGACGAGCGTCTTCCTTAACGTCGACGGTCTCCTCCATTGGGAAAGGCGGCGTGCGCGATTCGTTCAGTATCCACAGCTTTTCGGCGACCAGCTCCACCTCGCCCGTGCCCAGAGTGGCATTGACGGTCTCGGGCGTGCGCTTGGCCACCGTGCCTTCCACCGCGACGACGTATTCCGAGCCGAGCATCTCGGCCTTCTTGTGCAGCGCTTCGCCGGTATCGGCATGGAAGACCGCCTGGGTGACGCCCTCGCGATCGCGTAGGTGTATAAATATGACGCCGCCCAAATCGCGCCGCCGGTGCACCCAGCCCATCAGCAGGGCGCGACGGCCGGTGTCGGAGGCGCGCAGTTCCCCGCAGGTGTGAGTGCGGCGAAGGTCGCCCAAAAAATCCAGTTGTGCCGTTTCCATGAGTTATTTTATCCGCTGTACCAGCTCGCCGCGGGCGATGGTCTCCTGTTCGCCGCTGCGCATGTCCTTCAAAGCATACTTGCCTGAAGCCATTTCGTCGTCGCCCACGATCAAGACGAAGCGCGCCGCCATTTTATTCGCCAATTCAAGCGAGCGTTTCAGTTTGCCGTCCAGGCCGAGTTCCACCGCCAGGCCGGCAGTCCGCAGGTCGCGCGCCAGCAGCGCGCTGTGCTTCTCGGATGCACTGCCGATCGGCGCCACGTACACGTCCAGCGCGGCGGCGTTCGCGTCGGGCTGCTCTTGCTCGACGCTCATCACGAGCCGATCTTCGCCGATCGAAAAGCCGATCCCCGGCGAATGCACCTTCGAACCCAGCGATTCGGCGAGTCCATCGTAGCGGCCTCCGCCCAGCACGGAATTCTGCGCGCCCAAGGAGCCGTGCACGATCTCAAACGTCGTGCGCATGTAGTAGTCAAGTCCGCGCACCATGCGCGGCCGCACTTCGTAAGCGATGCCGCGATCATCCAGATGCGCACGCACCGCGTCGAAGTGCGCCTGGCAGGCTTCGCACAGGTGGTCCTGAATCGACGGCAGTGCGTCGATGATCGCCTGATCTTCGGGAACTTTGCAATCGAGCACCCGCAGCGGGTTTGTCTCCGCCCGGCGCTGGCAGTCCTCGCACAGCCGCGCCTTCACGTCCTGGAGCTCCCGCTTCAGCAGCGCGACATATTGCGGCCGGCAGTTGGTATCGCCGACAGAGTTCACCAGGAGTTGGAACCCGCTAAGCCCGACGCGCCGCAGCAGATCCACCACCATTTCGATCACCTCGGCGTCCACCGCGGGCGATTCCGAACCGATCGCCTCCGCGCCGATCTGGTAGAACTGCCGGTATCGACCCTTCTGCGGGCGCTCGCGCCGGAACATTGGACCGATGTAGTACAGCTTCTTCAGGCCCGGCTTCTGATCCAGGTGATGCTCGATGTAAGCGCGCATCACCGACGCGGTGGCTTCGGGCCGCAGCGTGAGCGAGCTGCCGTCGCGATCGTCGAACGTGTACATTTCCTTGCTGACGATGTCGGTGTCGGCGCCGACGCCGCGGGCAAACAGCGCGGTTTCCTCCAGGATCGGCGTGCGAATCTCCTGGTAGTTGTAGACGCGGAACACCTCGCGCGCGACGGCATCCACGCGATTCCACACGGCGCTCGCCGGGGGAAGGATATCGCGCGTGCCTTTGACCGCTTTGATCATTGCTTGAAATTCTCGTTCTGGGCCGGCGTCGCCCTCAAGCCGGCTCTTCCCGAAAGATCCGGGCGGACTCGACGTAGTGCTTCGCGTTTTGGCTGAACCGCTCGCGCTCCTCAGCGGTGAGCTGCCGCTTTACCTTGGCCGGCACGCCCATCACCATGCTGCCGGGCGGCACTTCGGCGCCCTCGGGAACCACCGCGCCGGCCGCAACCACCGATCCTCTTCCTATTTTCGCGCCATTGAGTATGATCGCGCCGATCCCGATCAGGCAGTCGTCTTCGATGGTGCAGCCGTGCAGCATCGCCAGGTGCCCAACCGTCACGCGATTTCCGATCTCGAGCGGAAACAATCCCTCGTCGCAATGCAGCACCGAATTGTCCTGGATGTTCGACTCCGTGCCGATGCGGATCGAATTGACGTCGCCGCGCGCAGTGACGTTCGGCCAGATGCTGGAGCGTTCGCCGACCGTAACGTCGCCGATCACCTGGGCGCTGGGATCGATGTAGGCGGAAGCGGCAATCTTGGGCAAAGTGCCGCGATAGGCACGAATCATGACGGGCGTGTAATCTAACAATGCTAGCACAGGCGCGCCGGACGTTAAGCAGATTGTGCTTGTGCGCGGGAGCGACTACTCGCGCTCTTCGAAGTGCTTCAAACGGGCGTCCAGCACTTCTTCGACACGGTGCAACTCGGCTCGCCAGGTGTTCTCAAAAGCATCGAATCGCCGATCGACATCGTTGAACCGCGAATCCATGTGCGAGCGCAACTCACCGATGCGGGCATTCATGTCGGTGAGTCGTGAGTTGTTGATCAGGATGCCCACCAGAACGGTGAGCATGGTCGGCACGGCGCCCAAAGCGACGGTCAGAAGCTGGACGTCGTTCATCCTGATTCGATGGTATCGCACCGGTGCATCCGAGTTGGAGTCTCGCGCCCATTCGTGATACAAGACAACTCAGGACCTACAAACCATGACCCTCCCGCGCACCCTGTTGCTGCTTTCGACCGCTGCCCTTGCATCCGCGGCCACGCCTGACGGACAGGATCTATACACCAAGAACTGCGCCGTCTGCCACGAAGCTCTAACGGTCATTCAGAACCATGTCGCCATGAAGAGCATGTCCGCCGACTACATCGTCCGCGTGATGGACTACGGCGCCATGCGCGACTACGCAGCGAAACTGAGCAAAGACGAGCGCGCCGCCATCGCGACATTTCTCAGCGGTAAGGCGCCGAGCGCGACTGCCCCCAGCGCGATGACAACCGGCCGATGTTCCGGCGAAGCGCCCAAGAGCATGGCTGGTCCGCAATGGAATGGCTGGGGCGTGGACCTGGAGAACACGCGCTTCCAACCTGCCGAGGCGGCCGGAATCACTGCGGCGCAGGTGCCCAAGCTGAAGCTGAAATGGGCGTTTGGATTTCCGGGCGATTTCTCGGCGTACGCGCAGCCGTCCATCGCAGGCGGTCGCGTTTTTGTTGGCAGTCCGGCGGGCGTCGTGTATTCGCTGGACGCCAAGAGCGGATGCACGTATTGGAATTTTCAGGCGCAGAGCGGAGTGCGCACGGGTATCACCATCGGCCCCGGCGACATCGCCTACTTCGGCGACGCGCACGCGAATGTCTACGCGCTGGATGCCAATACCGGCAAACAGATTTGGAAAACCACCGTTGACGACTACCCGACCGCGCGCGTCACATCGACACTCAAGCTGTACGAAGGCCGCCTCTACATGGGCGTCGCGTCGCGCGACGAGTGGCACGCCGCCAACCCGGCCTTCCCCTGCTGCAAATTCCGAGGCAGCGTTTTAGCGCTGGACGCCAAGACCGGCAAGCAAGTATGGAAGACCTATACGATCACCGAGCAGCCACGCGTGGTCGGCAAGAACAAGGGCACTGAGGTCTGGGGACCGTCCGGCGTCGGCGTGTGGACCTCGCCCACCATCGATACCAAGCGCAAGGTTTTGTACGTCGGCACCGGCGATAATTATTCGGTACCTGCCACCGCTTTGAGCGACGCGATCCTCGCGGTCGATCTGGCTACCGGAAAGATCCTGTGGTCGAAGCAGATCACTGAGGGCGACGTGTTCAACGGAAATTGTCTGCAGACCGAATCTAAGCACGTGCCCGAAAGAGGTGGGGCCGGATTCGGACTTCGGGTCTTCGCCGATCCTGCGCACGCTCTCGAGCGGCCGCAGCGTGATCGTCGCCGGTCAAAAATCGGGCGTCGTGTATGCGCTCGATCCCGACAAGAAGGGCGCGATCCTGTGGGAGACGCGCGTCGGGAAAGGCGGCATGCTTGGTGGCGTCCAATGGGGACCGGCGGCCGATCGCGAGACCGCCTTCGTCGCTCTATCGGATCTCGCCCTGATTCCCGCGCCCGAGGGCGTTATCCCCGATCCTAAAGCCGGCGGCGGAATCTTCGCCATCCAGCTTGCGACCGGCGAAAAACTTTGGAGCGCGCTGCCGCCGCCTGAAGGCTGCAAGACGCCGCGCTGCAGTCCGTCGCAATCGGCCGCCGTCACCGTGATCCCCGGCGCGGTTTTCTCGGGATCGTTGGACGGACACCTGCGCGCCTACGACTCGAAGACTGGAAAAATCCTGTGGGACTACGACACCGCCAAGGCCTACAAAACCGTCAACGGCGTCGCGGCCAAAGGCGGATCGATCGACGGCCCGGGACCCGCGGTGGCCGGCGGCGTGCTCGTGGTGAATTCCGGCTATGCGTTTTTCAACGGCATTCCGGGAAACGTGCTGCTCGCGTTCGGCCCCGAGTAAAGCCGGCGAGCGACCAACCTAGGCTCTCGACTCGCCCCGGCTCATCGCGCCGCCGCTCAATCCAACAAATGCCCCATCTTCTGTTTTTTCGTCCTGAGATACCCTTCGGTCGACTCGTGCGGCGCCACGATGCACGGAATCCGCTCCGCCACCCGCACCCCCGCCTGCTCCAGCGCCGCGATCTTGTCGGGATTGTTGGACAGCAGCCGCACGCTCTTCACTTCGAAATGCCGCAGAATATCCGCCGGCATCCGATAGTCGCGCAGATCCGCCTCAAACCCGAGCCGCTCGTTCGCCTCCACCGTATCGGCGCCGCCGTCCTGTAGCTCGTACGCGCGCAACTTGTTGAGCAACCCGATGCCGCGCCCCTCCTGGTTCTCATAAATCACCAGGCCGCGCCCTTCTTCGGCGATCAGGTTTAGAGACAACTCGAGCTGCGACCGGCAATCGCACCGCAGGCTGTGAAACACGTCGCCCGTCAGGCACTGCGAGTGAATGCGCACCAGAGGCGGCTCCGCGCCCGCAGCCGAGACGTCTCCCATCACAAGCACCACGCACTCCTCGATCTCGTCACCATACATCCCCTGAAACCCATAGATGCGGAAATGCCCGAATCTGCTGGGAAAATTCGCCTCCGCCACCTTGGTCAACATGGGTACCCGTTCGAGCTTTCATTATAATGATCGTCAGACTCTTAATGGTGACGGAACCTAATGAGCCTTGCGCCGCTGATTGATATCGTTCACTCATCTGCTCGGAATTCGTGGGCAGAACGCAACAAGCAGGCGTTCGCCAGGCTTTTCGGAAGCCCCAATGGACGCTATCCGAAACACGCTGAAAAGGAACTAACGCTACGCGCTCCTGAGATGAGCACCGATTCAGGTGTTCCATTCGCCGCCTACATTCATCCGTCGAATCCACCATCGGGACCCTATAGCGGTCTCTCGTTTGTCATGTTCCCCGTTCCGGATCAACCTTGCTTGGTTGGAATGGTCGTCGGGACTCAAGGGCTGGCGCCTGACGAAGCGATCCTGGGACGACCAGGACACGCTCGGAAAGTACAAGCAATCTGTTCGTGGCTGAACCGAGACTACGGCGCTGGGAGCTTCGTGGCTTGGGCAAAACAGGACCCGACGCGGACTGATCTCGCCGTTCCGGAGAACGTCAGACAGACCTGGCCAGCATACAAGAACATCTTCGACCGTTACGGCAAGGAGTTGTACGGACTGTATTCGCCGACTTCAGACAAAGCTGCCACTGAAGCAGCCCTAACTGCATTCCTCGACCTTCTCTTTGAGGAACGCGGATACGAACCGATCTCCAGTTGGCAGGCTAGCTACGAGTCGATCCGAAAGAGCTGGTTCGAACATCTAATGCCGACCGTCGAACGTTCTCAAGTTGCTGAATTGCTCAGAGCGAGACGGTACGTCATCCTCCAAGGTCCGCCTGGCACTGGCAAGACGATGATGGCGACGCAACTTCTTCGAGAAGAGTATGGGGGCCGAGGCAGAAGCATTCAGTTCCATCCCAATACGACATACGAGAATTTCATCGGCGGCCTCGCGCCGGCGAATGCGGAAGGTGAATTCGGATTCCGCTTTGCGCCGGTGCCAGGGTTTCTGATGCAGGCCGCCGCTCAGGCCCTCGCCGATTCGTCTCACAACTATCTTCTGCATATCGACGAGATCAACCGATCAGATCTGGGGAAGATCTTGGGCGAGGCGATCTACCTGCTAGAAACGAAATCTGACTACGAGCGCAGAGTCGACCTTCCCTACGACTTTGGCGAGCCCTTTCACCGAACGTTCTTTCTTCCGAGTAACCTCCACATCCTAGGAACGATGAATAGTGCTGATCGCAGCATTGCGATTGTTGACGTGGCAGTGCGGCGACGCTTTGCATTCCTGTCACTTTGGCCACGCATGAGCGTTGTCGAACGATACGGGTCAACGACCATGCAACGAGCGTTTCAAGATGTAGTTTCAATCTTTATCGAGCACGCGACCGCCGACGCATTCCCATTGGTTCCGGGGCATTCGTACTTTCTAGAGTCCGACGAGGACCGTGCCAAACAGAGCCTCACAGTGAATCTCGCCCCTTTGCTTGAAGAGTATCTCGCGCAAGGCTACATTGGCGGCTTCGCTGAGCCCATCCGCGGCTATCTGCAAAGACTGCGAACTCTGTGAGGCGATCTCGCACACCACGAAGCAGACGATCCGCTCCGCTGGCGCCTCCCCAGAGGATCGCTGAAGTCTGCATTGAACTAGAGGATCACTCGATCGCACGACGTTCCGCGGTTGATTTTTTTCAACTTCGCGGTTTCAGTGATCCAAAGACCGTGGCTTCCCGTGCCGCAAGATTGGCCGACCAGTTCGTAACGCAAAATCGCTCCTTGATGTCGCTACTGGATGTTCACGTTGACCGAGACTATGACGGTAGCGACGTGCGCCTAATAATTCAGGCCGGCAACGCCGTGGGCGCCGTCCCACTCATCTCTCCTACCACAGCGCGACCAGACTTCGGCCTCGTTGTTCAACCCAGGTTCCCTTGGGCAGGCATCGGGCCGATGTTGGCTGAGATGGGTTGGCGAATCAGCCCAAAACCATTACAACTGCCGCTTCTGCGTCGCTCCGAGCGACGCGTCCCAGTATGGGTCCTATCGTTCATGATTCTGGTAAGACTGAAGGCCTTGGTTGATTCGCTGGACCGGCGTTTTGAACTCACCAGGGAAATGCGTCCCGCTCCGCGTGGCGCAGTCCATTGGACCGAGTATGCAACCAGAAGTTTGCCCAAAGCAGCTTTCCTGTCGGTACCCTGCTCGTTCCCCGATCTTCGTGATGACCCCTTTCTTAAGGGAGCGATCCGACATACCGTGGAGGTGCAACTGCGGGCGCTCGAAACTCAGAAGGAGCACGGTGCTTTTGTCCACAGACTGATCGAGTTCGGCCAGGAATTGTTGTGCCGCATTCAGACTGTCCCGCCGTACGTGCCATCCTCGACGACGCTCGGATCTTGGCTTCAGCGACCGCTGCGGACTGAACAATTCGTCAATGGACTGCAAGCCATCGAGTGGACCGTTGAAGAACGCGGCCTCGCTGGGATCAGCGACCTCGAGGGCATACCTTGGACCATGTCGATGGACCAGTTCTTCGAGGCATGGGTCGAGACGGTATTCCAGGTCGTTGCGAGGTCAACAGGTGGTCAATTGAAGGTTGGACGAAAACGCCAGACGATCCATCCCATCAACTGGAAACCGACGTATGTTGGCTCGCAAAAATCGCTCGTCCCGGATATCTGGCTGGAATGGGATTCTACGACGCTCATAGTGGATGCGAAGTACAAACGACATTGGGAAGAGTTGCAGCGACAACCGTGGGCGAATTTGGAAGAGCAACTCCGCGAACAACACCGTAACGACGTGCTTCAGGTTCTGGCTTACGCCAACTTGGCGCGGACGCCTAAGGTGATCGCTTGTCTGGTCTATCCATGCTCAGCTTTGAGCTGGACTTCGTTGCGCGAACGTAGACGGCTCATTCATCGGGCGGAGTTGACCGTGGGGCCGCGATCGCTCCACTTGTGGTTGACTGCTCTTCCGATGGCAACTGCGGGCGAACGGATCGCAGCGTCTTTAGCCGATGAAATTCGGCAAGCATTGCAATAACGCCCTCACTCTATTGCAGTCCTGGCGCGGAACCATGAGAGCCGAACAAAAACATTTATTAAGTCGCCGACTTCGCCATGCTATCGAACAGCAACCAGAAATTGAAGACCTCCGAGTGGTGCTGCTAGGGATCGGCGGCATCCAACTGGTCGCTCCCCCTTCAATTGGCTCGGACATCCCGCGTCTCTTGGAATGCGGCTTCGTTATGGCTGGTCAGGTGCAATGCGATGTGATGCGGGACAGCGTTTGTCATAGCAACGTCGCTAGATTGTGGATCGACCGACATCCCCGAATTGTAGGGATCGGAACGGGCTACGCCCTGAGCCCTGACGGTCTTTGGCGCCAGCACTCTTGGGGCCTAAGGCGCGAAGGGATTCTCGAAACGACAGCGGAGCGCATCAAGTACTTTGGCCTGCTGCTTCAGGGAGAGCACGCTGATTCGTTCGCCGATTCAAACCTGCGCTACTGAGAGTGTGATGGCTTGAGCGACTGGAGTGTTTCCCCTGAAACCCATGGATGCGGAAATGCCCGAATCTGCTGGGGAAATTCGCCTCCGCCACCTTGGTCAACATGGGTACCCGTTCGAGCTTTCATTATAATGATCGTCAGACGCGCCATGCTCGATCCGCAACAACTCGCCAACCTTCTGTTGCGACTCGCCGTGGCCGCCTCCCTCGCCAGCATCCTCTCGCGCTTCAGCGCCTTCCAGCGCATGCTCATGCGAGAAGAGCGCACGCTCGTGCAACGCTGCCAGCTCGCCCTCAGCTTCGCCGCACCCTACGCGGCCGGCGTCGGCCTCCGCATCGTCAACGTCAACTACCAGGCCGTCGACCTCGGTCTCGAAGGCAGCCTCGCCGCCGGAATGGTGGGCGGCTACGTCACCGGACTGCTCTCCGGCGTGCTCATCTCGCTCCCGTCTTTCTTCGTCGGCCAGTTGATGACCATGCCGCTGCTCGCCGGTGTCGGCGTCCTCGGCGGCCTGCTGCGCGACATCGCACCCGAGAAAGAAGACATCTGGCGGTTTTCCCCGCTCGTCAGCCTCAACCCCAGACGCTGGAGCCGGCGTCAATACCAGCTCCGCATGATGTTCCAGCTCGGCTGCCTGTTCACTATCGTGTCCACCGAACTGCTCCGCGTATCGGTAGCCAAGCTGTTCTCGCGCGGAGGCGGAGTCTTCCTCCCCGAAACGTGGCGCGACGCCAACCCTATAACCGCCGTCGCCATCTGCGCCAGCTCGGTCTTCGCCGTCATGTTGCCGCTCAAGATCTGGAACAACACGCGCAACGAAAAAAAGATCGAGGCGCAACAGCTCAGCCTCAACGAAGCCCGGCTCGCCGCGCTCACCAGCCAGATCAATCCGCACTTCCTGTTCAACACGCTCAACTCCGTGTCGTCACTGATTCGCACCAATCCCGATCAGGCGCGTAGCGTTGTCTACCGGCTCTCCAGCATCCTGCGCCGCCTGCTTCGCAAGACCGACAACCTCACGCCGCTGCGCGACGAGATCGCCTTCATCGATAACTACATGAACATCGAAATGGTGCGCTTCGGCGACAAGCTGCGTTTCGTCAAGGAAATCGACCCCGATACGCTCGACCGCCTGGTCCCCAGCATGATGCTCCAGCCCATCCTCGAGAACAGCATCCGGCATGGCTTAAGTAGTAAGGTGGATGGAGGCATGGTGCGCTTGCGTAGTTCCCTGTCGGATGGACGCCTGAACCTGCTGGTCGAAGACGACGGCGTCGGCATCCCGGAACATAGATTGGCGACTTTGTTTGAACAGGGCATCGGCGTGAGTAACGTGAACGAGCGCCTTAAGGTCCTCTTTGGGCAGGACTACCGCATGTGGATCGACAGCAAGCCCGGCGAAGGCACGCGCACGGGTATCGAGATCCCCGACGTCGGCGCCGCAAGCGAAATCGAACAGGAGCTTTCAACCGCGCGTTAGGCCGGAAACGCGGCCCCGCGAGAAGACGTCTTAAATACACGTGACCATTCGCGCGCATCTTTCCGGCCCTGCTGTTCTGCCTCGCGGCTTCTGCGATCGCCGGCTCCATTCCTGCGCCTACACCACTCGAGACCGGGTATCGCCAGATGTACAATCTCGACTTCGACAAGGCCCACAAGACCTTTCAGGATTGGCAACAGCTACACCCAGAAGATCCGCTCGGTCATGTTTCCAACGCCGCCGCCTTTTTGTTCGCCGAATTCGACCGGCTAAGAATCTTACAATCTGAATTCTTCGTCGAGGACAGCTTGTTCAAGCGCCGTCCGAAGGTAACGGCCAATCCCGACGTGCGCCGCGCTTTCAACCAGGAACTGGACAAGTCCGAGCAGCTCGCCGACGGCATCCTCAGCCATTCGCCGCGCCAGACGGATGCAATGTTCGCCAAGGTTCTGACGCTCGGACTTCGCGCCGACTATCTTGCCCTCATCGATAAACGCAATCTCGATTCGCTGAAGGTCATTAAGAGCGGACGCGACATCGCGCAGCAGCTGCTCACCATCGATCCGTCGTACTACGATGCGTATCTTGCAATCGGCGTCGAGAATTATCTGCTCAGCCAGAAGCCGCTGCCGCTTCGCTGGATCTTGCAGATGGGCGGCGCGCAAACCGACCGTGACCGCGGTATCGAGAATCTTCGACTCACCGCCGAAAAAGGAAACTACCTTAGCCCCTACGCGCGCTTGCTTCTGGCCGTCGCCGCGCTTCGCAGCAAGGATCGCGCTGCAGCCCGCGACATTCTGACTAAGCTGGCCAGCGAATTCCCGCACAACCGGCTGTACACCGAGGAGCTGACCAGGCTTCAGTAGAATATTCCAAGAGGAGCGCGTCCAGAATATGACCATCGCCGGCGTCGCGAGCGCGTTTCCTCGACATCAGTATGACCAGCGCGTGTTGCTCACGGCGCTGCAGCGGCACTGGGGACCCAAGCTCGACAACCCGGTTTTCGTCGAACGACTGCAGGCTCGCGTGGGCGTCGAAACGCGCCATCTCGCGCTGCCCATCGAAGAATACTACACGCTCAACTGGACCCAGGCCAACAATCACTGGATCGATGTCGCGCAGGAGATCGGAGAGAAAGCGCTGTGCTGCGCTCTCAACCGCGCCGGCCTGGCGACATCGGACCTGGGAGCACTGTTCTTCGTTTCCATCACCGGCATCTCGAGCCCATCCATCGACGCGCGCCTTGTTAACCGCATGGGACTACCGGTGAACATCAAGCGCGTTCCCATCTTCGGACTGGGCTGCGTCGCCGGAGCCGCCGGCATCGCGCGCGCCGCCGACTACGTGCGGGCGTATCCCAAACAGGTCGCGGCGGTTCTCTCGGTCGAGCTTTGCTCGCTTACGCTGCAGCAGGATGACATGTCGATCGCCAACGTCATTTCGTCGGGACTGTTTGGCGACGGCGCTGCCGCTGTTCTGGTCTCGGGCGCGGAGCGCGAATCGCCCGGACCCGAGATCCTCGCCACTCGATCGGTCTTCTATCCGAACTCCGAGCACGTCATGGGTTGGGACATTTCCGAGCGCGGTTTCAAAATCGTGCTGTCGCGCGAAGTGCCCGAAGTGATTCACGACCACCTGGCCTCCGATGTCGACGCGTTTCTCGACGAGCAGGGACTCACGCGATCGGACATCGGCTCGTGGGTTCTGCACACCGGCGGACCGCGCGTGCTCGAGGCCACTGCCGCCGCGCTTGGATTGCAAAACGGCGAACTCGCTGCCTCCTGGGATTGCCTACGCCGCACCGGCAACCTGTCGTCGGCTTCGGTACTCGTCGTGCTGGAAGAAGTCATGATGAAACGCCGACCACCGGAAGGAACATACAGTTTGCTCGCCGCGATGGGTCCGGGCTTCTGTTCCGAATTAGTGCTTATGAGGTGGTAGTGGCGCCCGATGTTTTCATAGTCGGCGGTGGACCGGCCGGACTTGCCGCCGCAATCGCAGCCAGGTTGAAGGGCTTCGACGTAACTGTCGCCGACGCCGCGCGGCCGCCCATCGACAAAGCCTGCGGCGAAGGACTGCTGCCTTCGGCGATCGGTGCGCTCCAGCAACTCGGCATCGAAATCTCCGACGACGACGCGATGCCGTTCCGAGGTATTCGGTTTATCAGCGGCGCGACAACGGTTGAAGCGAGTTTTCCATCCGGATTCGGGCTGGCCATTCGACGGACTCGTCTCCACCAAATACTCATCCATCGCGCCGCGGAGCTTGGCGTTCGCTTGCAGTGGGGAACGCGAGTTAGCGAAGTCTCAAGCCACTGGCTGATCGGCGCTGACGGCCAGAACTCACAAGTGCGCCGCGCGGCCGGACTCGACAAAGTGATCCGCGAATCGCGCCGCTTCGGATTCCGCCGGCACTACCGCGTCGCGCCCTGGAGCGATTGCGTCGAAGTGCACTGGGGGCCGCGCTGCCAGATGTATGTGACGCCCGTGGGCCGCGACGAGATCGGCGTCGCCCTGCTCTCGCGCGACCCCCATCTTCGACTCGATCCAGCACTACAGGATTTTCCAACGTTGCTGCAGAAACTGAAGGGCGCCGTGGCGTCCAGCACCGAGCGCGGCGCAGTCACCGTTTCGCGCAAGCTGCGTAGCGTCTACCGCGACCGAACCGTGTTGATCGGCGACGCCTCCGGATCGGTCGACGCGATCACCGGCGAAGGTCTCAGCCTCTCGCTGCACCAAGCTGTCGTGCTCGCTGACGCGATGGTCGCGGGGGATCTCGCAAAATATCAGATTGAGCATCGCCGCCTCGCCCGTCGCCCGATGTGGATGGCGGACCTCATGCTGACACTCGATCGCCTCCCCGCCCTTCGCCGGCCGGTGCTGAGCAGCATGGCACTTCAGCCGCTTATCTTTGAAAAGCTGCTGGCGATGCACTCGCCCCCTCTCGCGCTGGCTTCTTCATGAACAGGCTCCTCCTGCTCGCGCTGGCCACATCGGCCTTCGGTGCAACCTTCGATCTCGATCCGGCGCGCACCGATATCAACTTCACTCTGCCGGCCACGCTGCACACCGTTCATGGAACCTTCAAACTCAAGCGCGGATCGATCACGTTCGACCTCCCCGCCGGAAAAGCCACGGGCGAAATCGTCATCGATACCACCAGCGCCGCGACCGGCAACGGCTCGCGCGACAAGCGCATGCACAGCGAGATCCTCGAAACGCAACGTTATCCAGAAGCCGTGTTCGTCGCAGACCTGGTCTCGGGGCGGATGGATACCGAAGGCGAATCGCTCATCGACGTTCACGGTGTCTTCAAAATTCACGGCGCCGAGCACGAATTGACTTTGCACCTGCGCATCGACGCGCAAGGCGGCGGCCGCTACATCGCGACAACTCACTTCACCATCCCCTATGTGAAATGGGGCATCAAGAGTCCCAGCAATTTCTTCATTCGAGTGGACGACACCGTCACGATCGATATCAAAGCCAGTGCGACGGCTAAGCCTTGACGGTCCAGTCGG
Organism: Terriglobia bacterium; assembly: GCA_963792065.1. Lineage (GTDB taxonomy): Bacteria > Acidobacteriota > Terriglobia > Bryobacterales > Bryobacteraceae > Palsa-89. The sequence continues at coordinate 417,454 of CAWBUU010000001.1, read as the reverse complement.
CCGGAACCTGACCTTCGGGCAGCAGTTCGCCCTTCTCCAAAAGCCGCGACTTGGTTGCGAAGTGGGCAGCGTGCGGATCGTGAGTTACCATCACGATGGTCTTTCCAAATTCCTTGTTGAGTCGTGATAGCAGCGTGAGTACGTCCTGCGCCGAAGCGGCATCGAGGTTGCCGGTCGGCTCGTCGGCAAGGATCAAATCAGGATCGGTGACGATGGCGCGCGCGATGGCAACGCGCTGTTCCTGGCCGCCGGAGAGCTGGCGCGGAAGATGATGCATGCGGTCGCCGAGTCCCACCAGCTTCAGCGCGGTCTCGGCGTGCTCCATGCGTTCCTTCTTCTTCAGATTGGTGAGCTTCAATGGAAGCTCGACGTTCTCGATCGCGCTGAGTACGGGAATCAAGTTGAACGATTGAAATACGAATCCGATATGGGCGTTGCGCCAGTGCGCGATCGCGCGGTCGCTCAGCGCTCGCAGGTCTTGGCCGAGCACGAGAATCTCGCCGTCCGTGGGCCGGTCCATTGCGGCGATCAAGTGCAGCAGCGTGGACTTGCCCGACCCCGACGGTCCCATTAGCGCAACGAACTCGCCGCGCGCGATGGTGATGTCGACGTCCTTGAGCGCCACCACGTGAAATTCGTCGCGAATAAATTCCTTGGTCAGCTCGTGCGTTTCGATTACTGTTTCAGCCATGACCTATCCTTGTTTGGGGCGCACCTTCTGGCCGTCCTTCAAATTCTCGGGCGGACTGGCGATGATGTCTTCGCCGCCGATCAAGCCTTCGGCGACCTGAACGCCGAGTGAATTGGTGCCAGCCACCTTGATCGTCTTGCGCAGCGCTTTGCCGTTCACGATCACGAAGACGGCGCCATCGCGGACTGCCGATGCGGGCACGGTGACCATCGCCTTCGTTTCCGATTGCTGCGCGCCGCCGCCGGGTTTCTCCGGAGAATAGAACGCAACGCTCGCGTTCATCTCGGGGCGCAGGTAGTCGTCCGGTTCGAGAACCTTCACCTTCACCTGCACGGTGGCCTTCTGGCGATTCGCTTCGGGCGAGATCTCGGTGATCTTGCCCGGATACTTGCGATCCGGGTAAGCGTCGGTGGTGACGATACCGGGCTGGCCGAAGGCGAGCTTTCCGAAATCGTTCTGATTGATGTCGAGCTCCACCTCGAGATCGCGCAGGTTGGCGAGCGACACGACGTAGCCCTTGGCGCCCTTGTCGCCGACGAAGCCGGTGGTGACGAATTCACCTTTCTCAACATTGCGCTCGAGCACGGTGCCATCGATGGGCGCGCGGATGACGGTGTTGTCGAGCTGGACTTGGGCGTAGTCGAGCGTGCCTTTGGCTTGGTCGACCTGGGCGCGCAGCGCATCGATAGTTTCAGGACGCGGCCCCAGACGAACGATCTCATAGGCTCGATCGAGCGACGCCACACGCGCGACTGCGCTATCGTAGCGAGCCTGAGCATCGTCCAGCGCCTGCTTGGCCAGAACGCGCTCATTCACGAGGCCCCGGGTGCGATCGAGCGTGACGCGCGCGTTCTCCTGATCGGCGCGGGCCTGGTCGACGTCAGCTTTGGCCTTGGCGATTTCTTCGGGGCGCGAACCATGCTCGGCTTCGGCCAGACGGGCTTGCAAAGTTTCGAGATTGCCGCGAGCCTCGAGCAAGCGCGCGCGATACTCGGGATCTTCCAGCCGCACCAGCACTTGACCGGCCTTGACCTTGTCACCCTTGTCGACGCCGATCCACGCCACCTTGCCGATGACCTTGGCGGCCAGTTCGATTTTGTGAGCCGCCACGATGTAGCCGGTGGCGTTGAGAATCACGTTGCCGGCGCCAGAAGCGAGCGGAGCAGCCGCATGCACGCGCACGATGTCGACTGGCGTCGCGGCATTGAGACGGCCGTAGATGAATCGCGCGGCGCCGAGCAGGACGAACAGGGTGATGCCGGCGATGATCCAGCGCACGGCCCACGGGGAAGGTTCGTCGCGGCGCTTTTTGGAGCGATCGATCCGCAGGCCTTTGAGTTCGGATTCCATCGCTTACTTAGATGTCGCGAAGCGCCACGAGGATCTCTTTGCGTGCGGCCGACCGCGCGGGGAAGAGACCGCCGAGCGTGCCCATGACGACAGCGAAGGCGATACCGACGGCCATGATCTCGGGGCTCACGTGGAAGTTGAACGCCATCTCGCTGAAGGTGACAAAGCTTCCGACGGCCGTGGTGACGTTGTTCAATGGCAAAACCAGCAAACATCCGAGGATGCCGCCGATGACCGACAAGCACACCGATTCGAGCAGGAAGCTGAGAAGGATGCTGCCCCGCGAGAACCCGAGCACTCGCAGAGTTCCGATCTCACGGGCGCGGCGGGCGACGGCGGCGTACATGGTATTCATGGCCGCGAAGCTGGAGCCTACGGCCATGATGATGGAGATGAAGATGCCGAGGTACTGGAGCGGAGCGGCCGAGCCGGTCTGCGATTCGTAATAATCTCTTTCCGGCTGGGCGTCGACGCCGAGCCGCCGGTCGTCCTTGAGCGAGTTGATCAGCGCGGGCACAGTTGCGGCATCGGTGGCGCGGAGCAGCACGGAACTGAGGCCATCGGCGCGATTGAAGTCGGAGCTGACCTGGTTGAGGTCGCCGAAAATCTCGCTGTTGACCGCGGATTTGCCTCCGTCCATTACACCGACAACTTCCCAGTCGCCGCGGCCGAATCGCAGCTTCTTTCCCAACTGCGCATTGGGGTAACGCTTGGCGATGGATTTTCCGACCACCACTTCGCGCTGGCCTTCGCGGAACCAGCGGCCATCCTGAATGGCGAGGCCGTCGCGCATTTTGATTCCGAGGGGCAGAATGCCGCGCAAATTGACGTTCATGCCCTCAGGGCTATCGACGCTGGGGAGGTTGATGACGGTGACCATCTCGAGAGATGCCATGGGCTGGTCGCCATCGCGGGCGATGCCGGGCATGGATTTCAGGTCTTGAAAAACTTCGCGCGTGACGGCGCTGGTCAGCTCGGCGGTGGCGCCCTTGCGCATCACCAGGATCTGGAGTGGATTGCCGGAAGACTGGAAGGCAGTGCGAAGTCCGTTGACGAGCGCGAGCACGGCGAGCAGCACGGCCACGGTGAGCGTGATTCCGAGCGCGGTCATCACCGTGGTCGTCTTGCGAACGATCAAATTTCGCAGATTGTAGGAAACCGGAATCGCCATAACTACGCCGTCGCCCGCAAGGCTTCGAGAATGCTGGTTCGCGAGGCGCTCCAGGCCGGGATGAAGGAACTGGCGAGACCGATGAGCAGAGCGGCGCCCAGGCAGGCCGCAGCGACATCGGGAGTGATGGAGAGAGTACGGAGCGCCGGCATGAAATCGCCGCCGGGACTGCTGCGAACCATGGCGCACATTCCCGCGGCCAGCAGGCATCCGAGGGCGCCGCCGACCAGCGAGATTACGGCCGCTTCGCCGAGCACGATTCCGAGTACAGCGCCGGGGGTGAAGCCGAGCGTCTTCAAGATGCCGACCTCGCGGATGCGCTCGCGGACGGACATCGAGATAGTGTTTCCGGAGACCAGCAGGATGGTGAAGGTGACCGCGCCGCAAATTGCAAAAATGAAAAGCCGCAGGTTTCCAAGGAAGGAGATGAAGGTGAGCTGAAACGCTTTCTCCGATTCGCTGCGCGTGGGGAAGGGGGAAACCTCGAATTGCTTGTCGATAGCGGATGCGATGCGCGGCACGTCGGCGGGGGTATCGGCCTGTACCAGGAAAGCGCCGACCAGATCCTCTCGGCCGCTCGCTGGGCCGAGGGCTTCGCGGAGGTATTCGCGATTGAAGTACATCAGGACGCCGTGTTCGGGTTCGTCGAAGATGCCCGCTACGTTGAACTCGAGCGTGACCGGGAAGATGTCGCCGGCGATGGTGATGCGGTCGCCGATCTTGAAATGCAACTTGTCGGCGAGGGCGCGGGATATGACGCAAGCGGTGCGCTGGTGCTGGAAGGCGAGTTTCTGATCTTCGGGAATCTGGTATTCGGGGTAGACGTCGAAGAAATGATCGGGATCGACGGCGAAGCGCGGGAACATGTTGTTGGGATCACGGGCATCCTTATATACGCCGCCGAACCATTGCCAGGTCATGATGTCGTGAACGCCCGGCATGTGCTGGATCTTGTCTCGATAGTAGATGGGAAGGGGCTGTGTCATGGAGACGCGATGCCGCACTACCAGACGGAGCGCCTGCGCGGGCGTCGCCTCGCCGTAGAACATGGCGCGGAACATGGTGATGAGCAGTCCGAGGATGCACAGCGACACCGCGATGCTTCCGATGGTGAGCAGGCTGCGGCGTCGATTGCGGATGCTGTTCTTGAGGATCAGCGCGACATATCGAAACATGTTATTGCTCTACTGTTAGCGTAGCAGCCGGGACAACGAGGCCCGAGGGCAGATCGGCGAACGGTGGCGCGGAACCGGCGAGTAGCGGGCTGCCGGACTCAGTTTGGAGAACCATGCAAGACGACGAATTGTTCATGCGGGAAGCGCTGAAGCTGGCGCGGCAGGCGGAAGCGAACGAGGAAGTTCCAGTTGGGGCGGTGCTGGTGATGGACGGCGTGGTGCGCGGGCGGGGATTCAATTCGCCCATCGGATTATCGGATCCGACGGCACACGCCGAGATCCTGGCGCTGCGGGACGCGGCCGTATCGGTGGGGAATTACCGGCTGGAAGGCGCGACGTTGTATTCGACGCTGGAGCCGTGCGTGATGTGCGCGGGCGCGCTGGTGGCGGCGCGAGTTGGGCGGCTGGTTTTTGGGGCCCGCGATTTGCGGTTCGGCGGTGTGCGGAGCAAGTTCCGGCTGGCGGACTCGGATTTGCTGAATCATCGCGTGGAAGTGGTGGAGAGCGTACTGGCGGCGGAGTGCCTGGAGTTGGTGAAGAAGTTTTTCGGCGGCCGGCGGGCCTCGTGAGGGCGGCACCTCGCGCGGGTGGTGGTAGCGGAAGTCGGGGAATTTTGTGCGCGCGCTGGGATTTCTTTTGGAAATTTGAGGGGCTGTGAAAAAACGAAGCCATTTCGGATGCAGGAAGGTGTGGTCGGCGCGTTCGACTCATGGCCTCATCGTAGCGGTGGGATCGAGAGGAGTGAGGGCGAGCCTGGCGTAAGTAACGCTGCAAGCAGCCGGATAGTGGTTCCTGAGGTCAGTCAACGATAATAGAGGGTTCATGCCGACGGCGCATAGATGGCATCCGATCGCGGAACTGCCTGAAAACCCGAGGTCGCTGACGGATGGCGAACTCGATGCGCTTGCGCGTGTTTGGGCCAAGCAGAAGGAAGACCTGACGGAGCCGGGGAACCTGGAGGAGTTCAACAAGAGGCTGCGGCGGGAGTGGGCCATTGAAACGGGTATTCTCGAGAGAGTCTACGACATCGATCGCGGCGTCACGCGGACGCTCATCGAAAAAGGGATCGATGCGGCGCTGATCCCACGCGGCGCGTCGGATCGTGACAGCACGATGGTGGCTCGGGTGATTCAAGATCATTACGAGACCTTGGAGGGATTGTTTGATTTTGTCGGCGGGACCCGAGAGCTGTCCGCGAGCTACATCAAAGAACTGCACGCGGCCCTCTTGAGGAATCAGGAGACCTACACGGTTGTGGATCCATCAGGTACGGCTTTCGAGAAGCGACTGGAGAAGGGGCAGTACAAAATGGAGCCGAACAGTCCGACGCGGCCGGATGGAACGGTGCATGAATATTGTCCGCCGGAGCACGTTGCGGCAGAGATGGATCGGCTGGTGGCGATGCATGGGGAGCATGAGAAGCGGGATGTGGCTCCAGAAGTGGAGGCGGCATGGCTGCATCATCGATTTACGCAGATCCATCCATTCGCGGACGGGAATGGCCGAGTGGCGCGGGCGATTTCGACGCTGGTGTTCATCAAGGCGGGCTGGTTTCCGTTGATCATCAAGCGCGAGGATTGGACGCGATATGTGGAGGCGCTGGAGAAGGCGGACAGGGACGATCTGCGGCCACTCGTTGCGATGTTTGTGGAGGCGCAGCGGAATGCGTTGATACAGGCGACGGAGGCGGTGTATGAGACACGGCCGGTTGGGTCGGTGGACGAAGCGGTGGCGTCGGTGAGGGACAGGCTGCTACAACGCGGAAAGATAACGCCGCCAGAGTGGCTCAATGCGAAAAGAACTGCCCAACTATTGGTACAGCATACTGCGCAACGCATCGGACAGATTGCTCAGCAGATGGGAAGGGACATTGGCGCGCTTGGAAAGGGAGTGCAATTCACGTACGCGGTAACATCCAGACCTCCCAGCGAGGCAGACTTCATGAGAGTGCTTGGAAGCGTCGCGCAGGTTGCGGCCCCAGATGAGTACCGCGATGTTGTGCATCTCCGACTACACGCCGGTGGAAACGATGAACTCGATATCTCCTTTCACGCACTCGGACCGCGGTTTCGGGGAATAATCGGCGTCGTCGCTTACCTCTCCATTGCGGGCAGAGACTCCGAGGTCTTGCAAGGTGGAACGTTCCAGATTAACTATGAGGAAGACGTTGCCAAGGCTGGTACTCGTTATTCGGTATGGTTGGAACGAATGATCGTCGAGGGTCTCAATAAGTGGCGAGCTACGCTGTAGCGGATCAGGCGCGTTCCTGGTAGGTGCCTTCCGAAGTGCTGACGCGGATCTTTTCGCCTTCGTTGATGAAGGGCGGGACCTGGACGACGAGTCCGGTCTCAAGCTTGGCGGGCTTGGTGACGTTGGAGACAGAGGCGCCTTTCATGCCCGGTTCGGTCTCGACCACGGTGAGGGCGACGCTGGGCGGGAGTTCGACGCTGATGGGTTTGCCCTCGTAGAACTCGATGTTGACTTTGAGCTGTGGGACGAGATACTCGACACCGTCGCCAAGGATGTCGCGCGTCAGGTGCATCTGCTCGAAATTCTCGGTGTTCATGAAGTAGTAGTATTCGCCGTCATCGTACAGGTACTCCATCTCGTGTTCTTCGAGAGCGGCGCGTTCGACGCGGTCTTCCGATGAGAAGCGGTGCTCGATCATGGAGCCGCTGCGGAGGCTGCGCATCTTAGCTTGCACGAAGCCGCGCAGGTTGCCCGGGGTGCGGTGCTCGGTCTTGAAGACGGAGTACAGTTCGTTGTTGAACTTGATGACCATGCCGGGGCGTAGCTGTGTCGAAGAGATCATTTGAGCTGGTTGCCTTTCGCCCGGCTGCCTGAGATCCAGGGCGCCGGTTCGCGTGGGTGAAATTTCAGTTTAGCAAGACGGGGGCCTGAGCGAACGGCGGGCTTGGTACAATGAGGTTCGTGGCGCTATCGTCTAACGGTTAGGACGGAGCCCTCTCAAGGCTTAAATACGGGTTCGATTCCCGTTAGCGCTACCAATTCCTCACAGACTTACGGCCCAAGAGTGACAACGAGTGGCGACGCGCTCCGCTTCAGCCGAATCCCAAAGGTAAACCAAACCCGCTGTCGGCCCTTGCTCGCCAGCATTGGCCGTCGTTCGCGCAGATAGCCCGCCACCTCTCCATTTCGATCCCCCCATTTGGTGATTCGCGTGTAAAATGTACTGGAGAATTCGCGATGCCGATTCGACACATTGTAAAACTCGCGTTCCTGGCTTTTGCGCTTATCGGGATCCCCGCATCCGCGCAGGACGTATTCAGTTCTAACCGCGGTTCCAATTGCGACCAGGCGCATGCACAGGAGCAGAGCGCATACGATGCGCAAACTGCGGCCCTGTCCGAGAAGTCCCTCGCCCTGCAGCGCCAAGCGCAGCAGGAGGAAGCTGCCTGCGGCTTCAATGGTGAGTGCCGCGATCAGGCACAGCGGCGGGCGGCCGAAACCATGCGTCTGCACGAGATCGAGAGCGGCGATGCCCGCAACGAACACCGCAAGCGGCTGGTCGATATCGACCACTCCACCGCCTGCTCGCCCCAGCCGGCCGCGGGCACCGGCTGCGACCGTGCCAAATACGCCGAAATGCGCCGCTATGAACTGGCGATGGCGGCGTTGCAGAAGGAAGAATTCGACATCGTCAATGACTACGAGCGCGACCGCTCGAACTGCCGCGACGACGGTAACTGCCAGACACAAGCCGCCAACCGCGAAGATGCCAAACTCGGGGATCTCCACCAGCGCGGAGCCGAGGAAGGCACCCGCAGGGATCAGGCTCTCAGCCGGATCGCTCGCGGTGATTGCAGCTCGACGGAAACGAGTCAAAAGAACGACCCTCCCGGCACTCCTCCCCCGCCGAATCCTTCCACGAATCGAAATCCGCCGGCCGGAGATCGCGCCACAACTCGCGGCGGCGGCAGCGCAGGCGGTCCTGGCTCTCCGAACCGTTCGGGGACTCCCGGGAGGCCAGGGTCCAACAGCACTACGGGCGGAACCGGCGGATCCCGCGGGACGGGCATCCAAGCCGAGGAGGTCCTCACTCCGGAACACCGTAACCTGCTGTTCAAGCTCGGAGCGGAGATGAACGTCATTGCTCAGGAGCAGGAGCAGCACCTCAATCCCGGAACCGAGTTCATCGGCGGCGTCGCCGAGTGGGCTCGAGATACGCTCGAACTCCTGGCACAGGAGCCGGGCGTGCCAGTACGCGATATGGGCGAGGCAATCGTCGCCTACCTGCTGAATAACAACACGGCAAACCACAAGGCTTTGAAAGAGGCCGCCGACGAGGCACTTAAGGAATTCAAAAAGAATCCGGCACGGACTTTGGGGAAGACGCTTCCCAATCTCCTGCCCGGTCCAGGTGAATCAACTGCTGGCGTCAGGTTCATCCGGCAAGTGGAGCAGGTCGAGCAGGCAGCCGGCAAGATCAGTGGGATGGCGCGAGCGGGGCAGGCATTCGGCCACGTGTACCAGGGAGTATTGGAGGACGCTGCGGCATTAGGCGGCGCCGCACCCAAGAGATGCTTCGCCGAGAATGCCTGCTTCCCAACCGCACTGGCCCACGCCGAACAATTCAAGAGCGGAGGCCCGCTGGGCAACGGCAGCCCGTTCCGTGTGAACGGCGTCTATAACCCGCTCGGCAGCGACATTCCGGAGGACCTGGCGCACACTCCCCAACAGGTCTTCGATCGCTTGCAGCCATATGGGAAGAACTTCCAGCCCCGCCACCCGAGCTCGTTCTCGCCCGACGAGCTCCGCGTAATCCAGGAAGGGATTCCGGTGCCGGTCAGCGGTCCTGACCGGATCAAGGACATTCTTATCAAGGAAGGAGACGGCAGTCAGGGCCTGGTAGTGGTCGCCTACCGCCCCACTGCGACGGAGCCCAAGCCGCTGGGTCACGTTTTCAATGCCCAGAATAACAATCGCGTGCTCCAGTTTATCGACCACACTCTTCTGCCCGGCGCGGACCCTCTGTTCACGTCGGCCCTGGTCGAGCACTGGTTCTACTTTCCGATTCAATAGATCCCGGTCAGGGCTGCGCGCCGCAAAGCCGTGCGGCATGGAAAAAGGCGTAGCCCAGGCGGTCGGCGATGTTGTCCCGCTGCTGAAGCTCGAACGGGCCGCCGGCTTCATGCTGGATCCGCTCACCCAGGTTCTTCCATTTCCCATCCTCCTTTTCCCAGGCACGGAAGAGTAACGGATTCGCCTTCGTGTTCCAACGCAGGTACAGAGCGTCTCCGAGCCTCCCGGTGCGCACTGCTCCGTCCGAGATGTCCAGATCGCCGAGATTCACCGCGTAGTTGTACTCATTGATGTGGACGTCGCTAACGAATCGCTCGACGTGCCACTCTAGAATGCAGCCGCGGAAATGTATGTCGGTGGTCTGCTCGTGCGAAGTTGTGCCCTGCGCCAGATAGTGCTCCAGCGTCTGCTGAATCCAGCGGCTCGTATCGGCGAAGTTGCGGCTATTCGCGAAGCTTGCAACCCTCACCTTGAAAGGAGGTTTCGCGGCAGCGTCCTCCCAATCGTAGGCCGGCCCGGCCGTGAAACTGCTCGGCGCCACTGACGGCGACACCGCTGCGTGCGGAGGATACTTCGGAGTGCGAGAAGGGCCGTCCGAAGACCCGGCAGTCGTTGAGCAACCTTCCGCCAGAGCGGCAAGGATCAGAACCGCGCAATATGGATGGCGTCCGGTCATGGCAGAATCGTGAGATCTACCAGCTTCCTCTGAAATTTGCGCAGTTCGTTGTCCTTCGAAATATAGATCACCGGAGCCATTTCCGCCGCAATTACGGACTGGTCTTTGTTGAAGCCTTTGTCCAGCCTGTAAGTCGCCGGGAATGCCCAGAATTTCGCGACTCGGGAACCCGCGGGAATCGTCTCCTCGGCATCGCACTCGGGCATCCGCTTGAGGCCTCCGGTTGTGAAGTCGGGCTTCCAACATTGGTACGTGAGCGTAACCGGGCCGGCGGATGCATCCACCTGGCTGTAAAACGCGATGTAGAACGGCACGCCGGAGCGCACCTGGCCGATGGCGGGAGCGCCGGGGCGGTTCGTACTCTGAAGCCGGACCTCGGTCAGAACTGCTTTCGCTGGAAGATTGGAAACAGCACGGTCATTGGAAGGGCTGCTCTTGCCGCCGGAAGGGGCCCGCTTGCCGGAAGGATCACGGTTGCTCCTCTCGCCGCCGGAAGGAGCCCGTTTGGGTACGGTTTCCTCCGGCGGCGTCGGCACTTTGCCCATTAATCGGACCTCGCTCGCCAGCAGACCGCCGCGCGTATCGGAGTAGCTGACCAGGGCCTGCAATTCGGGCTGTATTGCCGCCGCATTCGCCGGCCGGTCCTGGTTCTGTATGCGAGTGTTGTTGTCGACGACGAACGTCAAGGTGGTGCCTGGAGGTTGATGCTCTGGACCGTACCGGTCCAACACGAGCATGAGTCTGCCCTGGGCATACAACATCACGACGCCGGTAGCGGTGAGCGGAGGCAACTCGGCCTTGCGAGGTTGTGCATGAATTGCCAAGGCCGCCAGTAGTACGACGGAGAATCTCGATGCCAGTGAGTGCGGCATGTATGTCAGCGTTCCCTGGCGCCGGCTTGCTCCAGCAATTTGCGCAGGATGCTCAACTCCTTCTTGTTCGGCGTCCGCCTGCGGATTTCGACCGGCTTGGTCAATAGCTCGGGGAGGTCACGGAAGTACAGGGTGCGTGTCTGTCCGGGTGTGAGGCCGTATCGTGGGGCGTCAGCGTCATGATAACGCACTAGGCGGCAGACGTCGTCGGGCCGGGGCAATTCGTACTCGACGACGTACCAGAGTTTTTTCGCTCCGCATTCAATCAGTTTGAACCAGGCTCCGCCGCGCCAGTGAACCGAATCGACCGGTCGGTTTGCGGCCGCAGGCTTCGGGCGACTGCGCTTCCGTAGGATGCCGGTTTTTGGGTCCACGAACAGGTCAGTGTCGGCCTTTTCACCGGGGTGCACTTGGACCATATCTTTGAGGTGTTGCAGAATGTGGAGTCCAGTGGCCCGGCGGTGGTCCATCTGCTCGCGGATTTCGCTATAGATCTTGTTCCAACTTCTGCCTACCGATTTCTCGAGAAAGCGCCGCAGGGGCGCAAGATTCTCATTGAGTTCTTTGCCGTCCCAGTAGCCGTAGCCGCCGCGTCCCCAGCTTGCTATGACGAAGGCGCCATCGCAATCTTCGCCATCCGCTCCCAGGCGAAGCGCTGTTTTCCTCGATCGTTTCAGACTGCCGAAACGCTCGCGCTCGACCAGAAGGTGTTGCAGATCATTTCGCACGGCGCCATCCCTCTCGTGTATATGTCCCTTGGGGAGTCGGAACTTTCATTCGATATTGCCAGAAAAACCCCTTGTGTGTAAACTCGGTCGACGTAGCTTCTGATGCGCGCTTGGTCGCGGCTGTCGGTTGACTGCGGTACGGCCGGCTGGGGCTCTGGCTAGTCTCTCTCTCACTGCCTCGGCGATCCAAGCCTGTTTGGTGATATCAGCGATTCCACCAGCCGTGGCCCGCCTTCGAGACAATGTACTTCCGTCAGCCTGAACGCATTACTCAAACAGGTAGACTGACATTGAACTGTCCTCCCTCGACCGTCATATGGCTTGACACGCATATACGCCATAGAGTATATTCAAACCATGGAATCGGCGTTCGAGATCATTGCGGAGCCGAACCGGCGCGCGATACTGAGCCTCCTGGTCGCGTCACAACAGTCGGTTGGAGACATCGAGCGTCGACTTGGTATGCCGCAGCCGATGGTGTCAAAGCACCTGCGGGTGCTGCGCGAAGCCGGTTTCGTGGAATCCAAGGTGGACGCGCAGCGCCGCCTCTACCGGCTGAAACCTGAACCGTTCCAGGAAGTAGAAGCCTGGCTGGCTCCGTTCCGCCGGTTTTGGTCCGCCCATGTAGACGCTCTCGAACGCCACCTGGACCGCATGGGGCACGCCAAAGAAGTTCAATCCACACCAACGAAAAGGAAGCCAAGGAGAAAGAGATGACCGATCGCGAGCAGTACGCACCGGGTCCGGCCAGCGGGGCGCAGGTACGGAAGGACGGAGAGAAGTGGACGCTAATTCTCGTCAGAGAACTGCGCCATTCGCCGGAAAAAGTCTGGCAGGCGCTCACCGACCCGGCGCACCTGCGCGAGTGGGCGCCCTTCGAGGCCGATGGGAGCCTGGGTACCGTTGGAACAGTGAAGCTCACCTGGGTGGGAACGCCCGCGCCGCTCGAAACAAGAGTGACGCGAGCCGACGCTCCGTCCGTAGACGCGCCACAGCGCGCGGGGGTGCTGGAGTACGGCGATATGCGGTGGGAACTCGAAGCCTTTGGCGGCGGCACGCGCCTGACGCTGTGGCATAACATCGATCGCCGCTTCATCTCGTGGGGCGCCGCGGGCTGGCACATCTCCTTCGATGTCCTGGATCGGCTCCTCGCGGGCGTTCCGATTGGCCGCATCGCCGGCCCAGAGGCCATGAAGTTCGACGGCTGGCAGCGATTGACCGCCGAGTACGCAAAGCAGTTCAGTATCGAACCCCCCAACCGGGCAGCCTCAGGCAGCCCAAAAGTCTGAATCGAGGACAACCTACTATGAAAGATGCCACTAAACGTTCGATTGTTCGCTGGATTCACATCGTCTTCAGCATTCCGATACTCGGTTATATTTATAGTCCGTTTGAAGAGCTCCCAAAGTACGCGGACCGTGTTCGGTTTGTCGTCGTTCCGCTGATGCTCCTTTCGGGACTGTGGATGTGGAAAGGCCATGTCCTTCGACGGCTCATTTCGAAGAGATCGACCAGACAAGACACTGCAGCGAGACAGCTCGCGTGAAAACAGGACAAGAGCGCAGCTAGGAATAAGTGCGAGAGTTGGAGCTGAACATGAAGAAGACCGTCCCGGTGGAATCCGCCTCGGCACGCATCGACGAGAAGATCAAGAAGCTTGGCGACTGGCGCGGGAAGACGCTCGCGAAAGTGCGCGAGATCATACACCAGGCAGACCCTGAGATCGTCGAAGAGTGGAAGTGGGTCAAGGCGACATCGCCGGGGACTCCCGTCTGGTCCCACGGCGGCATCGTCTGCACGGGAGAGACGTACAAGAACATCGTCAAGATGACCTTTGCCAAGGGAGCTGCGTTGAAGGACCCTGCTGGTCTATTCAACTCCAGCCTCGAAGGGAATGTCAGGCGCGCCATCGACATCCACGAAGGCGACAAGGTCGATGAGGCGGCCTTGAAGGATCTCATCCGCGCTGCAGTGGCGCTCAATCTCAAGGGCCCGGCCCGACCCAAGTCCAAGCCGAAGCCCCGGCGAGCGGGCAGCAAGCGGGCCGGCTAAGCTTCATCGCAGGAACCGAGGGGCCGAACTACCGGCTTGCCTTAGTCCGCATCCGCTCGTAGCGCAGTCCGACCGATCCATTCGAGTATGACTTGCATTCTGTCAGCCTGAAGTCGCGCTGCTGAAACTTGCCCGGAAAGCCGGGGATGCCGTCGCCTAGCAGAATGGGGCTTACGCCGATGTAGAGTTCGTCTACCAAATCCTCTTGTAGGAAACTGCGGCATAATTCGCCACCGCCCCCGAGATAGATATCCTTCCCTGAGCGGCGTTTTAGCTTTCTCACGAAGGCTGTCAGAGATCCGCCCACCACTTCGAATCCTTTGCGCTTACCCGGCGTCCAGCGTCGTGAGACTACGTAGTTGGTGATGCCCGGCATCTCCGGCATTTCGCCATTGTTGCGCAATTTCGCCGTCGCAGCGGCCGTCTTGCGGCCCATGATGGTAGTGTCGATCTTGGCGAAGAACTCCTCCATCAACGCTTCCCCTTCTTTGTCAAAGACCAGAAAATCCATGGCGCCGTTCCGCCGCGCGATATAGCCGTCCAGGCTGATTCCGAATCCAAGGATGACTTTACGTGACATGCCGCAATTCTAAATGGACACTCGCTCGCGATCAATAGAAAACAAACAGCGTGACGGGCCAAGCCGGAAGTTTGGGACTCCCGATCAGGTGAACATGGGCCATGAGATGGGATTTTGATCCGTGTGGACGAGGCTCAGCGGCTATGCGGAGTGGTTGTCGGCGCCATGGTCCGGCTCGGACGGCGAATTCGGACACCGGACACCCAGCTTTGAATTGGTCACTACCTATGCCAAGTATTGGTTCTGCGGCTGCCGTGCTTCTCAAGAAAAGTGTGGAGTTGTTGCGGGGTCAACCTCTCCCACCTAATAGCCGAGATCTCCGAATAGGTCTCGTTGAGAATCTCCGTCCATATCTTCCTGATCGCCTTAGCGTCCTCGATCGCCTCCCAGAGCTTACGCAGAAAGGGCCGTGGTCTCCCGAGGCGGTCGATCAGATCCAGTTGTTGCATTGATTGGCGGACCTGATCGATGGTCGATTACTTCGTCTTTCTGGGGAAGGCGGAGTTGTCGATCTTCTCCCAGGGCCCCGTGTTTTCGAGGTGTGCCATTTCCGCGCAGTGGATGCGAGACAATCCCACGCGTATCGAAGTTCAGGTCGTGATGGGCATGCCGATGAATCACGGACTGGTGATGACCATTGCAATGTTGCTGGCCGGCACAGAGAAAGAGAGCAGGTTGCACGGGATCTTGGTACGGGGCTGACGACGTCGGGCTGTAACCCGTTCCCATAACCGGCAGTTTGGTTCGCGGGGAGCGCAGGAGCCGCCCGAACGTTATAATGAATCGCTATGATCCGGCGATTTTTCGTTTTGCTGAGCGCGGCCGCGTTCCTCGCGTCGCCAATTGTTCTTTGGGCGCAGGCTCCGGTAGAGAAGCCGGCCGCCAAGTCCGCTTCCAAGAAGGCCTGGACCACGCCGCGTACGCGCGACGGGCATCCCGTTCTCGAAGGCATCTGGACCAATGCCACCATCACGCGTATGGAACGCCTGCCGCAGTTCAACGGCAAGCTCAACCTCACCGATGAAGAGGCCGTCAAATTCGAGAAAGAGGACCATCAGGAATCCGAGGAGGAGCCGGGGAAGGACGGGGTCACGCTGGGCGGGATTAAATTCTCAGGCGCGAACGCCGGTTATAACGTGCTGTTCATCGATCGCGGCAGTGAGCTCGCGCGCGTGGACGGAAAGAAGCGCAGCTCGCTGATCATCGATCCCGCCGATGGCCGGATGCCTTCGCGCGTTGCCGGAAGTGGCGGTGGCTTCGGAAGAAGAGGGGCGCGGGCGCCGGGCGGATCCGCCAACGTGAAGAACCACCCGATTTCCGAGCGCTGCATCCTCGGGTTTGGATCCACCTCCGGGCCGCCGATGATGCCGGTGCTGTATAACAACAACTATCAGATCGTCCAAACGCCCAACGCGGTCATGATCATGGTGGAGATGATTCACGATGTGCGTGTGATCCGAATCGGCGGGACGCACAAGCCGCCGGCGGTCCGGCAGTGGCTGGGCGATTCGATCGGGCACTGGGAAGGCGACACGCTGGTGGTGGACACGACGAATTTCAACGACCAGTCGGGATTTTACGGGTCGAACCGGAACCTGCATATCGTCGAGCGGTTCCAGCGCGTGGATCAGAACACGATTCTTTATCGCGTCACTCTGGACGATCCGACGGTCTGGACCAAGCCGTGGACCATGGAGTACCCGTTCGTGGCGGCCGAAGGACCGATTTACGAATACGCGTGTCACGAGGGCAACTACGCGATGGACGACATTCTCGGCGGCGCGAACAAAGCGCAGAGTGGAACACCCAACCGCTAGGGAGCAGCCGGCGCCGAGCCGAGAGCTGCGGAGATTTTCCGCAGAAGCTCGTCGGCATCCAGGAAAGACGGGTTCAAGGCCACGGCTTTTTTTGCGAGACCAGACGCTTCGGCGATGCGACCCCGGGTGAAAAGCCAGCGGCCGTAATAGAAATACACGTCCGCCGACTGCGGATCGAGGGCGATTGCGCGTAGGAAGTGCGAAGTGGCGGCGGCGTCTCGATTGAGGGCTGCGTTCGCGATTCCCAGGTTGATCTCGAGCAAGGAATAGCTGGGCGCGTACATTTCGGCGTGCTCGAACAGCCGCAGCGCGAGGACGACGTTGCACCTGGACATCTGCGTGAGACCGTAGTTCATCCAGCCACGGCCGTTGCGGGGGCTTTTCACGGTGACGTCCTGCCAGAGAGTCTCGTCGGTGCGCCAGATTTCATTGCGCCGGCGAGTGCCCAGCGCGAGCAGGAGCAGCAGACAAGCCAGTGCAACGGCCGCTGCCGCGCGAGTTTCACGCCGACGGGCGTTGTTCAGCAGCAAGGCTCCAGCCGTTGTCGCGGCCAGCGTCAATCCGACAAACGGGAAGAACATGCGGTGATCGTTCTCGACTTCGGCCAACGGAAAGGCGGATGTGGGAACAAGAGCCAGCAGAAACCAGGCGAGGCCGAACGCGATGGGGCGGATCGCGGGAATTCGCGAGAGAGCGGCGATCGCGTAGATCAACGCGATCAAGAACACGAAGCCGCCGACGACTTCGAGTGTCCAAAACTTTTCGAAAGCTGCCAGGTCTGTATCCGCGCTCAGATGCAGCGGCAGGAAGAACGAAGTGAAGTAGCGGAAGGCGACGTAGGGTTGCGTGATCCAATAGCTGTGCGGCTGGCCTCCGGTGACCAGCGTTTTCGGAGTCATGACGAGCTGGAGCGCGACGAACGCCGCTGCAAGCGCGAAGGCAGGAATTGATTTGCGGAACGCGCGGGCGAGCGATCCCGAGTCTTCGCACCAGAATTCGTACGCCGCGAGCAGAAGCGGGAAGACGAGCGCGGGAGGTTTCGCGAGGAGGCCGACGATCACTGGCGCAAGATAGATCGCGTAGCGCCGCAGGCCAGGAAACCGCGCGTAGAGGGCGAGGCCTGCTACAACACCACAAGTGGAGATCACTTCGGCGCGCTGGATGACGTAGTTGACCGTTTCCGCCATCGCCGGGTGCAGGCCGTACAGGGCGACGGCGAACCAGGCTGCGCAAGTTGCCTGGCCCGGCGCGAAAACTCGGCGCAGGATCGCTGAGAACAGCAGAAACATGCAGGCCAACTGCGCAAGGAACCAAACGAATGTGGAGGCTTGAAAAACCAGCGGCGAATAGCCATGACCGAGTCGATAGTCGAGCGCCAGAGACGCCGTGACGAGTGGTCTCCACGAGCGGTGCGTGGGCAGACTGCTCGAAGTCGCGGGATCGGTGAAGAATTTCGAGAGGTTCGACAGGTCTCGGATGGCGGCGTTCTGGGTGACGGAGTGGAAGTCGTCGAAGTGGAAGCTGTTGTGGAAATGATTCGCGTAGGTCAGTCCCACGGCGGAGAAGACCAGGAGGCCGAGCGGCGCGCTTAGTTTGCGGCAGGCACACTCCTATTGTACCGGCGGCGCGCAAGCGGTTGGATGTTTTGTCGAGCGCGATCAATCACTTTTAGCGTGTGACTGGGGGCCGGCTGTCCGGCTGCCCGGACTTGCGTCGGACGGCGTGCCAGATGACGGAATTCAGTTCGCCGCCGATGAGGATGGCGGCACCCGATACGTACAGCCAGATCATCAGGACAATTACGGCGCCGAGCGGTCCATAGGTGCGGTTGAAGGTTCCGAATTCCAAGAGATAGAACTTCAAGCCAGCCGAGGCGATGATCCAACACACCAGTGACAGGACTGCACCGGGGAGATTAGCCTCCCAGCGCTCGTGAGGGATGTTGGGAGCGAATCGAAATATCAGTGTGAGGGCAAGCATCAGGAAGAAAATGCCAGCGGCCCATTGTGCGACCGACGAGATTCTTGCGATCCGTTCGAAGATTGGGAAATAGCGTCCGATGCCGCTGGCCACGGCGCGGCTGGCGACGATCAGCAACAGGACCATGGCGACGAACACACCCAGCGAAATGGTGAGTGCGATGGCGAGCAGCCGGCGCCGCCACCAGGGCCGGGCTTCGCGCACGGCGTAGGCTACGTTCAATCCTTCGATAATCGCTTCCATTCCAGAGGAGGCGACCCACACGCTCAAGATCAGTCCGAAGGTCAGTTGGCCGGTGCCGGGTTGCTCCCGGATTTGCTTGAGCGCGGCGCTCAGCAGCTCGAAAGCTGCCTGCGGCATCACGCGGTCCAGGTAATCGATCAGGCGGAAATAGGCACGCCGTTCGGCGGAAAAGAAATACGCGACCAGTGTGGAGACGAAGATCAGCAGCGGGAACAGCGCCAGCAGAAAGTAATAGGAGAGTTGAGCGGAGCGGCCGGGGATGTCATCGTGGATCATGCGTGTCCATACACGCACGATGAGCTGACGCCAGCTCAGACCACCCAGCGTGACGATCTTGATTGCATGGTGGCGCGTCGCCGAGAGAAAGCGCGTCAGTCTGGGCCAGCGAGTGCCGGCGGAGGCATGGGCGCTGCGGTTCACTGGGAGGCCGGCCCCGCGGCTTTACCGGGTTGCAGGAATTGCATCTCGACTACGCGTTGGCCGCGCAGCGCGGCTGCTTGTTCGAGCACGCGGCGGGCGTAACGAGCCACGAGCCGCACTCCCTGTTCATATTGGAAGTTCGGGCTGCGAGGTCCGCCGTTGTAGGCGCCCACGGCCAATTCGACGTCGCCACCAAATCGATCCAGAAGATCGCGAAACAGAAGACCGGCAAAAGTCGTCAACACGTCGGGGTTGAGCGTGGCATCGTCGAGTTGCCGCGGGGGACGGAGGCGTTCGGGGAGTAGCGAGTAGTCGCGCGTGTCTTTGAGATACTGCCGGTGCGCGTAGCGGAGCGTTTCTTTGGTGATCTGCCAGATGCCGGACGCCTGATCGAGAACCAGCACGCGGCGGCCGCGGCGGCGGAGCACCACGTCGCCGTTGTCGGCGCGCCGCTTCCAGACGGCGTGATCCAGGTCGCCCGTGACGTTCATGTAGTTGTTTTCCATCGCGCCGATGCCGAGGAAGAAGTCCAGGGGCAGCGCGTAGAACTGCGCGACGGTGACGATGTCCTCCGCCAATTGCTGGGCTTCCTCGCGTGAGAGAACGCGCGGCGCGGGCTCGATCCGGCTGAGGATTCGCGGGTCGGTGCTGGACTTGAAGCGGATGAAGCGGCGCGTGTAGGCGACCACTTCCTCGCGGGAAAGGCCTTCCAGCGTTTTGTACTTCGGAAAGTTGTAGGCCAGCTCGAAACTGCGCGACTGGGATTGCTTGTCGCGCCATACCCGGTCGTCAAGGACAACAATTTGGGGCGTCAGAAACGGGAATTGCCGTGCGAGATCGAAAGCTTGCGGAGGGCCGGCAGCGAGATCGTTCGGCAGGGTCATCACGATCGGATAGCTGATGCCGCCGCCGCGCGCCGAGTACGTCAGAAGAAGGCGAAAGTTCCGGAGCGCGGGCTGCGCGCGGAGATAGTCGAAGATGAGAAACGCGAACAGTTCGTCATCATATCGCACGATCTCGCCGGCCAAGCGGCTGCCGGGAACGCGGATCGTGATTTTCCCGGCGTTGGAGTAGCTGACGGGCAACCCGGGATAGAGATCCGGCGTGAGGTGGCGAGGCCAATAGCGTTGGTAGGCCCAGGCACCGAGTGCGGTGGTGGACGCAGCGACGGCGACGCTCAGCCCCAGGGCGACCAGCAAGCGTCCTCGGATCGTTACGCGCACGGGAGATCACGGGTGCTGCGGAATTTCCGCGGCCCCGAATGTGCCGATGGGCAGGAGCAGTTCGAGCCGGTAAGTTGCGATGTATTCGATGATTTTTTCGAAAACCATGTTGGTCCCAGAATTCCGCTCAGACGCACAGGCAGATTACTCTCTTCTCAGTGTAGGGCACAGCGCCGCGTGCGCACCATCCAGAAAAGGTTTCCGGATTAAAACAGGCGGACTTTTCTACACAAACTCCTGAGCGATTGCCGCAGCGAGTTGGCCGGCTCGCGCAACAGCCGCAAGTATATCGGGTTGGCCGAGGCGCCGATGGAGCGGCCTTCGAGCGCGATGTGTTCGATCTCGGACCGCGATTCGCGCAGTTGCCGGGCGAGCACCAGCATGGCCGCGACCAGGATCGAAAGGATGGCTCCAAAGGCGACCGCGGCTGTGATCCATCGTGTGCTGCGCACTGGGGAATTGTAGCGCGCCGGCAGCGAGCGGCCTAGCTGGTGTGGCGGTGTGCGTCCGGCATCTCAAACTTCTGAACCGTCTCGCCTTCGAAGTCGAACTCGATCAGCACGACGGGCTCGTCGCCCACCACCCAACCGTCATGTCCCGGCTCGATCGCCACCACCTGGGGCGCGGCGAACTCGAGCGTGCATCCGTCCGCGTATTGAATATGAATCTGGCCGCGCGCCAGAAATCCAATGTGCGCGTGCTCGCACAAGTCCGTGCCCGTGATCGGTTTCATGTGTGTCGACCAGCGGAACCCGGGCTGGTAGATCATCCGTTTCACGCGCCCGCAGCCGGCCGGGACGATGTCGAGCTGTACACCGCCGACTTCGCGGTGCGCTGCGTTCTTGAGAGGCGCGAGTAAAGCATCTGAACTCATTTGGCACGCTCCGGTACAGTCCACAAATAGAATTTACGGCTGAGCGAAAAATCGTCCACGTCGTCGAGCGTTGCTTCCTTGTCCGGCTTCCAGTCGCCCATGTCGAAGGTGTTCGAGACGATGCGGGTACCCGGCTTCAGCTCAGCGAGCAGCTTGGGACGCAGCCGCAGGTTGACGTTAGGCAGCAGGAACAAAGTCACGACGGTGGCTTCGTGGAAATCAGCCTTGAACAGATCGTTCTCTTCGAAGCGCACGAGATCTTCGACGCCGGCTTTCTTGGCGTTTTCCTTAGCTTCCTGGATGCGAACGGGGTCGATGTCGACGCCCACGCTGCGAGCGCCGTAGGTCTTTGCGGCGGCAATGACGATGCGTCCGTCCCCGCAGCCAAGGTCATAGACGATGTCGGACTTTGTCACATTCGCCAGCTTCAACATGGCCTGCACGGCCTCGTCCGTGGTTGGCACGTAAGGCACTTCGGGCTTTTCCCGTGGTGCGGCGGTTTGAGCAGTGGCGAGCGAAGCAGCGAGAATCAGAATCGCAAGGTGAGAACACGGCGCCAGTTTAACGAAGCGCATGAGACACCTCCCAGGCGCTTAGCGTAGCGCAAATCAGTGCGTCATGGCGTAGACGATGTAGTTCACGCCGATGCGGATTCCGAGCGCGGAAAATTTTTCCAGATAGCGCGGATCGTCGGCGTACTCCCAGGAGTCGCCGATATCGGAGTTGGGTGTCATCGCCACCATCAGGCGCCCCTTGTCGTCGTAAATGCCGCGCCAGTGCGCCGGGCAGTTCTCGCATTTCCAGGTCACGCCACGTGGAGAGATAGCGCGCGCCGGGAACCTGATAGCGATCGTCGAGATCGAACACAGTGTGGAAGATCGCGGCGCTGTCCTCGAGATCGACGATGGGCCGGTCCGGAAACACGCGCTTCATGCTGCGCAGGAAGACGTCCCAGTCGACGTCGCCCCAGAAGTCGTCGCACATGAAGAAGCCGCCGCGGAGCAGGTAATCGCGAAGCTTCCTGGCCTGCTGATCGGTGAGATCCCAGTGGCCCACCTGCACGGCGTAGAGCCACGGCCAGTTGAACACGTCGTCGCCGTCGTCGAGATTCACCGGCTGCTCGACGGAGCGTGTGTGGATGCGAGTGAGCCGGCGAACGGCCTGCGCGAAGTGGCGGTCGGCGCGCGGATAATCCTGGGTCCACATCGACAGGCCCTGGCGCCAATCGCCATTGCCGTAGCGGCCATAGCCGCGGAAGCTGCCGCGAGCCTGCGGATACATGAGGCGCGCGAATGTCCACTCGGATTTTTGCTGCCAGTCCGGAGGCAGCGGAAAATCGTAATACTCGATGCCCGGATATTGACGGAAGGGCTGCTGGAAGGCGAACAGCGCGCCGAGGACTACCAGCCCGCTGAAGAGTTTCCAGTGGGCCATGACTCCACAAGCTTACGCTCAGTCGGCGAAGCCCGCTGCCGGCCCGGTGACCGGCTCGGGATCCAGGATCGGCGCCCGGCGCCGTCTCCACCAATTCAGCAGGCCCGACATGTAGGTGTAAACCACCGGCGTCAGGTACAGCGTCATCAGTTGCGAAACCATCAGCCCGCCGACCACCGCGAGGCCCATGGGACGGCGCGATTCTCCGCCCGATCCCAACCCCAGCGCCAGCGGCACCGCGCCGAGCAGCGCCGCCATGGTGGTCATCATGATGGGGCGGAAACGGATCAGGCAGCCTTGATAGATCGCTTCGAGCGGCGTCTTGCCTTCTTTGCGCTCGGCCTCGAGGGCGAAATCGATCTGCATGATCGCGTTCTTCTTCACCAGGCCGACCAGCAGCACCAGTCCGACGAACGAGTAAATGTTCAGGTCGACCTTGAAAAGGATCAACGTGAGCAGCGCGCCCAAACCCGGCCGAAGGCAGGCCCGACAGAATCGTGATGGGATGAATGTAGCTTTCATACAGCACGCCGAGCACGATGTAGACCACGCCCAGCGCGACGACCAGCAAGATGTTGAGATTCCGCAGCGAGTCCTGAAAGACGGCCGCTGTTCCAGTGAAATGCACGTCCATCGAGTCGGGCAGCGTCTGCCGGGCGACCACCGCGAGCCGGTCCACTGCCTCTCCGAGCGAGATATCCGGCCGCAGGTTGAAAGAAAGCGTGATGGAGGGCAGAGTGCCGGTATGATTGATGCTCTGCGGCATCACGTCCTCCTTCAGTTTCACCACCGTATCCGAGCGGAACCAGTTGGCCGGTATTGGTCCGGAAATTGATTTTCGAAAGATAGTCGGTGAATTCCTGGTATTTCTGCTGAATTTCCAGCAGCACTTGATACTGTGCTGAAGTTTGCCGTAGATGATGGAACTCATGCGCGGGCCATAGGCGCTGTACAAGGCGCTCTCGATGGACGTAATGTCCAGGCCCAGGGCGGCGGCGCGGTCGCGGTCCAGGATCAGGTTGACGCGCGGACTGCGCGCCTCCAGATCGGTATTGACGTCGGCGACGATATCGGTCTGGCGCGCTACCGCGGATTCCAGGCGCCGCGCTTCACGATCCAACGCTTCGGTATCGGAGCTCATGATGGTGAGCTCATAGGAGGCGGCCGAGCCGCGCGCCCCGATGCTGATGGCCGGTGGAATTCGCATGAACGTGCGAAAGCCAGGAAAGTTCGATACCTTCGGCCGCAGGCTGTTCATGATCTGAGCCACGCTGCGGGTGCGCTCGTTGGCGGGTTTCAGGAACATGTTGATGTTGGCGTTGCTGCTCGATCCGCCTCCGGGTCCATAGCCGCCGCCGACGTTGATCATGAAATATTCGACGTCCTTCTCCCGTCGCAATATTTGAGCCACCTGGCGCTGATACTCCAGCATCTTGTAGTAGGAAGTCCCCTGAGCGGCACGCAGGTTCATGCTCAGGTTGTCGCTGTCGCCTTCCGGTATGAATCCTTTGGGCACGATCTGGAAAAGATAGAGCGTCAGTCCAATGACCGCGAAGAACACCACCGCCATGAGCGGACGAACGCGCAACACTCCGTGCAGGCTCCAGGCGTAGAAGCGGTGCATCGCGTTGAAACCCGACTCGTTCAGGCGATAGATCCAGTTGTGCCGCTTCTCGCGCGAGTGGGGCCGGAGAAAACGGCTGCACAGCATGGGTGTAAAGATAATCGAAACCACGCCGGAGAACAGGATTGCCACGGTGATGGTGACCGCGAACTCGCGGAACAGGCGCCCCAGCACGCCGCCCATGAACAGGATGGGAATGAAAACGGCGGCCAGCGACACTGTCATCGAAAGAATGGTGAAGCCGATTTCCTTGGAGCCTTTGAGCGCTGCCTCAAAGGGCGGCTCGCCCGATTCGATATGCCGCATGATGTTTTCCAGCATCACGATGGCGTCGTCAACGACGAAGCCGATGCACAGGATCAGAGCCATCATCGACATGTTGTCGAGGCTGAAATTCAGCAGGCCCATCACGGCGAACGCGCCCAGGAAGGAAAACGGCAGCGCGAGGCTGGGGATGGCGGCGGCCCGGAAATTCCGCAGGAACAAAAAGATCACGCCCACAACCAGCCCGATGGTGATGAGCATGGTGATCTGGATATCGCGGAACGCCGCGCGGATTCCGCTGGAGCGATCGCCGCGTATCTGCAGGTGAGCCGAGGGCGGCAACTGCTCGTTGAACATCGGTATCAACGCGTTCACGCGATCGGTAACTTCCAGCGTGTTGGTTCCGGGCTGCCGGAAGACAATCAAAGTGACGGCTCGCTTGCCTTGCTGGCCTTCCGGATAAACCCAGGTGGAGGTCTTGTTGTCCTGCACGCTGTCCTCGACGTTGGCCACTTCTTCCAGGTGCACCGGCCGGCCGCCGCGCTGGGTGACCACTACCTTGCGGAACTGTTCGGCGTTCATCAACTGCCCGTTGGCGTAGATGTTGTAGGCCCTGCGCGGGCCGTCCAGCGATCCCATCGGGCTGTTCACGTTCCACTGGCTGATCGCCGACGCCACTTCGTTCAGGCCGATCTTGCTGGCCGCCAGTTTGTCCGGATCCACTTGCACGCGCACTGCGTATTTCTGCTGGCCGCCCACCTGCACTTGCGCGACGCCGCTGATCATCGAGATGCGGGGCGCGATCTTGGTCTCGGCGTAGTCATCCAACTGGGACAGCGAAAGCGTGTCGGAAAGCAGAGCCATGAACGCGATGGGCTGATCGGCGGGATTGCTCTTGCGGAACGAAGGCGGCGACGGCATGCCGGCGGGCAAGCAGCGGTGTGACCGCGGCCAGGGCCACTTGCACGTCCACGGCTGCGCTCTCGATATCGCGATCCAGACTGAATTGCAGCGTGACGTTGGTGCTGCCGGTGGAGCTGCGCGAGGTCATCGAATCGAGACCCGCGATCCCGGTGAACTGGCGCTCGAGCACCGTCGCCACTGACGACGACATAGTGGTGGGGTCGGCGCCCGGGAGGCTGGCGCTGACGTTGATGGTCGGGTAATCGACCGGCGGCATTTCGCTGACCGGCAGCGACCGGTAGCCGATGATCCCGAACATCGCGATTCCGGCCATGACCAGGCTGGTAGCGATCGGGCGGCGGATGAAGGTTTCCGAGAAGTTCACGAGGCCGGGCAGACTCCCATCAGCAGCATTCTTACATGCTACTATCTGGCGACCAGCAACCCGGTTTTGTTACACTTGCAGCCCGGAAAACTTGCGGTCTAAATACTTGAAAGTGGGACGCTCAGGGCCCCGCCGTTAGTTGCGGCTGTAGACTTCCACTTTGACAACCTGCCCGTTGTCCAGCCGGATGGTTCCGATCTGCCGGCCGTTGGCCCAATACTGGCAGCTTTCGCGCAGGTGTCCATCGTCGTCGGGAATGATCACCTGAGAGGCCGGTTTGCCGAGCACGGGCAGCAGGTCACTGTGCGTGGCGCCCAACTTGATGCTTTCGAGGTCCTCGATGGACGGTTCCTTGCGCGGCTTCTCGGCCGCGGTGGGAATTTGAAAAGGCGCGCTGAACTGGACAGTCGCGGTGACCGGCGCCTCGTGGCGCCTGGAGGCTGGCCGGCTGGCGTGCGACCGCTCGATTGCCGCGCCCGTTTCACCCAACGCTCCGCCGCCGCTGCCGCTGGATGCCGGTGCGGAACCGCTCACCCTGGTTGTGGCCTTTTCGCTCGAGATGGTGGTCGGCTTCACCGGAACCTTGGCTTTCGTGCCGGCCGCCGTGGCCGTCGCGTGGTCGGTTTGGCCGAAGATTTTCGTGAGCGCATTGCTGATCGGTTTTCCTGCCGCGGTACCGACCGTGGCCCCCGCCGCCGCCGCCGCATGTTCCGCAAGACTCTGGGCCGACACGCCGCCAGCCAGTGCAAGACTACCAAGGATCGCGAATGCTCGGAGCGAGCGCATAGTTTCCCTCCTATGTTCCATGCTAAGGAGAACGCTCGCCACACGCCAGACTTGAAAAGCCTTAGTACATACTTACGATCAGGTACTCCGGCTGCTCCAAAAGCAGCGCGCTTCCAACTCTGGTAAAGGTGTACTGTGGCTACCAAGCGCGCCGCGACCGCCAAGCAGGCGACGAAGAAGGGTGTTGCGGCAAAGAGGGTGCCTAGGAAGTCGGCAAAACCCGCTGCCGCGCCGAAGAAACACAGTGCCGTGTCGAAGAAGCCCGCTGCTCCGCCGAAGAAAAAGTCCGCCCGCCCCGCCGATGTCCTCGACCTCTCTGAATTCCCCCGGGAATCGATCATCCAAGCCGAGCGCTGGATCTGCCTGGCCTGTGTTTGGGAAGTTTTCACGCGCCACATGGGTCTCAAGCCGGCCACCGCCCTCCAGGAGATCAAACGCTACACGCCAACGATTGAGGAGTTTAACGCTACGGCTCTGGCGCGGCCATACTTTGTGCCTGACGCCCCGAAGGCGCATTGTCCCTACTGCGGGTCGCCGTCCAAATGGCACGCGCGCATGCCCACCTATCGCATTGAGA
The DNA here is from genome assembly GCA_963792065.1 of Terriglobia bacterium. Taxonomy (GTDB): domain Bacteria; phylum Acidobacteriota; class Terriglobia; order Bryobacterales; family Bryobacteraceae; genus Palsa-89. The sequence goes on along the minus strand of CAWBUU010000001.1, from coordinate 390,586 downwards.
GCGGCAAAGCCACCGATGTCCAACGGCGCGCGCTGGTGAAGAAGCTATCCAAGCCGGACAACCGGTTTGTCGTGCTGGAACAGAAAGCGACGCAGCAGCATGCCTTCTTCGAGTGGCTGGAAAAAATCAGCGAGCAACTCGACCTGGACGATCCCGCCTGGCTTCGCGATGTTTCGCGCCACTACCTCAGCCGCAAAGATCCCAAGGTGGACTGGCAGGCGCAATTCGCGAAAATCCATTTCATCCGCCGTTCGCGCGCCCTTGAGGACGGCTGGGAAGTGGCCACCGGCCGTCTGTTCCTGGCGCCGATGCTCTTCGACGAATTGCTGCTGGTGCAATATCTGATTAGCCGTTCGCATCGCGCCGGCGGGCTGACGCTGGAGGGCCGCTACACGTTGCCGGAACTGTGGCGCCGCTTGAGGCGCTCGGGCTATCTGCGTGCTGTGGGCGTCCAGGCCGGCAATCCGTCCGATGCTTTCGAGCAACTGCTGGCATATCTCAGCGGCGGGGAGGCCTCCATCCGGTTCTACTACATCGTGGATCGCCGGGCGTTCCTTGAGACCGCGCGGCAATTGAAGCTCGCCAAAGTGAAACGGTGAGCGTGCCGTATAGTGGAGCGGAGGTGCGAGCATGCCCAGACACACCAGCATTGGTTGTCGCAGTTCTTGCAAGCGCGGGATTTGCGCTCGGACAATCGTATCCGCACGCGTTCCCCCGCAAAGGCGCCGCCAAACTATTCGAAAACGACCGCGTGATGGTGTGGGACGCCACCTGGCCGATCGGCGTCGAGCAGCCCATCCACCAGCACAAGTACGACATGGTCGTAGTCTTCCTGCGCTATGGAAAAATCAAGGTGACCCAGCTTGATGGGAGCGCCCGAACAGCCCCGAGCTTCGAAGTCCCGCGCGTCGTGTATCAGGCCAAGGGCGTCACACACAAAGAGGAAGCGGTCGGCTCAAAGGGCGATCCGGAACGGCACGGCATCATGGTGGACATCAAGGACTATGCGCCTCCGCCGCTTCAAGCTGAAGCCCGGCTTGGAACCGTCTTTCCCGCGCGAGGGCGCCACCGACGCGATCGACAATGCGCGCGTCAGAGTCTGGGACTACACGTGGGACCCTAACAAACCGGTCGCGAAACATGTTCACGACAAGGACTCGGTGGAAGTGTTCGTCGCCGCCGGCACGCTGCTGACAAAGTTGGCGGACGGTAGCGAAAACTCAAAGACCGTCGCTTATGGCGACGCCCGATTCGTTCCGCGAGGCCAGGTCGATACCGAGGAAGCCGTCACCGGTTCGCCGCGCGCCTTCATCATTGAGTTGAAGTGACCGGGGCAAACACATTAACGCAACCTGATGGTGTAATCTAAAGGACGGTCCTGGGGACGGACTGCAGACGTGTTGGGGATGAGCCGTCTATGCGGGTGAGCAGATCCGTGTTGTTGATTGCTTCCTTCGCGGCGCTGTTGGTTGTCGTCGGCGGAGCCGCGCTGGCGGTGTGGCGCAGCGCGCGGAACACGCAGAAGAATGTCGCGGCGCTGCACAATGCCCACACTGGAGGCCGGCGCGGCGCTTGTCCTCGATTCGCGCCAGCGTCTACCTGACCGCGATTCTGACGCGCGATTACCTGCTCGATTCGGATCCCACCGATGACGATCCGTATGTCGATCAGTTCCACGCCATTCGAACCGAGACGGAGCACGGCTTTCGAATTCTTGCGGAAGTCCGGACACGGCGATGACCAGAGGCAGGCCTTGAAAGAGCTTCGCAAGGAACTGAACGCCTATTGGGACACCACGGCAGATGGTTCTGGCCTGGACTCCCGCGCAAAAACGCGCCCGGCGATTGACCTTGCTGGCTCAACGCGTCCACCGGCGCGAGGAGATTTTCGCGCTGGCCGCGCAGATCGAGCAATTGCTGACCGACAATTTCACGCGCGAGCGGCAGCGCATCACCACCGCAGATCGAAGACTTCCGGTCGTCGTTTGCCGGAACTGCCGGGTTTCGCGCTATTGCTGGGCCTGGCGATTGTCGGCCTCACGCTGGCGCGCGTTACGGCGCTGGAGCGGCAGTCCAAGACGGCGGAATCGGAGCTGCGGCTTTTGTCCGGCCAGATTCGCACCACGCAGGAGCAGGAGCGGAAATACCTGTCCCGCGAGCTGCACGACCAGGTGGGCCAGCTTCTCACCGGCTTGCGCATGGAACTGGCGGGCATGACGCGGCTAACGGCGATTCGCACGGCGAGCTGGATACGCGAATCGCCCGCGCCAAGGGCACCGTCGAGCAGACCCTGCAGGTGGTCCGCAACATCGCGATGCTGCTGCGGCCGTCGATGCTGGACGACCTGGGATTGACGCCGGCGCTGGCCTGGCTGATGAAAGAAGTTTCCCGATCGAGCGGGATCGAGATCAAGAGCGACATCGACCCGACGCTCGATTCGTTGCCGGACGCCCACCGGACCTGCCTGTACCGTGTGGTGCAGGAGGCCCTGACCAATGCGTCGCGGCATTCCGCGCGCTCGCAGAGTGGAATTGAGCTTGAAAACGGACGGCGACTGGGTGAACGGCGCCATCTCGGATGACGGCCGGGGTTTCGATCCGAGCGCCATGCGAGGCAAAGAGGTCTGGGTCTGTTGGGCATGGAAGAGCGCATTCGCGAACTGGGACGGCTCGATCCGCATCGTCTCGATTCCCGGCCGCGGAACGCGCACTCGAAATCCGGTTGCCTTGCCCGGACATAGCGGAGGTTGAAGTTGATACGGATTCTGATCGCGGACGATCACGGGATCGTGCGGACCGGGTTGAAGCTTCTGCTTGATCGCATTCCCGACATGGAAGTGGTGGGCGAAGCCTCCGATGGCCGCGAAGCGGTGCGCCTGGCCAAGGAGCTGCAGCCCAATATCGTGATCATGGACATCGGCATGCCGCTGCTGAACGGTCTGGATGCGGCCGCGCAGATCAACCGGGAAAATGACCGCATCGGGATCATCATCCTCAGCATGTACACCGACGAGAGCTACATCGTGCGCGCGCTCGATACGGGCGCGCGCGGATACCTGCTGAAGGACAACGCCGACGAGGACATCGAGCGGGCCGTGCGGTCGGTGGCGGTCGGCCGGCCGTTCTTTTCTCCGTCCATCGCGCAGGCGCTGCTCGAAGACTACGTGCGGCTGATGCGGGAGCGGCGCGTCAGGACTCGTTTGAGCTGCTGACCGAGCGCGAGCGCGAAGTGCTGCAACTGCTGGCCGAGGGCAAATCGAACAAAGAGGCCGCCGCGCTTCTCAAAGTCAGTCCCTACACCATCGAGACCCACCGCAACAATCTCATGCAGAAGCTGGGACTGCACAATACCGCCGAGATCGTGATGTACGCGGTCCGCAAGGCCATCATTACTCCCTGAAGCCGGCGTCGACACTGGACCGGCCCTAGTACTGTTGGCATAAGACCGCGCGATTTTGGTACTCGCATCGCGGGGCTGGCTGATATACAATCTCCCAATGGCCCGACGTTTTCTCCCACTGGGCTGCCTGGCTGCCTCGTCTCTGGTTTGCTCTTCCGCGTCTTGCGTTTCAGGCTGCGGTGGTGAACGTCTCGACGTCCATCGCGCCGCCGTTCAAGCCGGACGCTCCGCCGGACCCGGCCGAGTGTCCCGCGCTGCACTTCTGCGCGTGGATTCCTCGCTGGTTCAGATTCCGGCGCACGTGACCACGCATGACGGCACTTCGGTCACCGATTTGAACAAGGAAAATTTCCAACTCTTCGAAGACGGCGTCGAGCAGAAGATCACGCACTTCTCCCAGGACGACGCGCCCATCTCGATCGGCTTGCTGCTGGACACCAGCGGCAGCATGGACAACAAGATGCGGAAGTCAGTCGGATGCGGCCGCGGCATTTTTCAAGACCGCCAATGCCGAATGACGAGTTCTTCCTGGTGGAGTTCAACGAGCGGCCCAAGCTGACTGTTCCGTTCACGCCGGACTCCGGACTGATCTTCAAGCGGATCGTCCGCATCGCGGCGCCTTCGGCCGGACCTCGCTTCTGGACGCCATTCATCTGGCGATGGATCAAATGAAGAATGCGCGCAATCTGCGCAAAGCCATCGTGATTCTTTCCGACGGAGGCGACAATCGCAGCCGGTTCACTTCGAGCGAAGTGAAGAACGACATGCTCGAGTCCGACGTGCAGCTTTACGCCATGGGCGTCTTCGACCTGGACGATCTGAACAAGCACCCGGTGGAGGAACAAAACGGCCCGGTGTTGCTGGATGAACTGGCCGAGGAAACCGGCGGCCGTCTGTTCACGCTGGACAACCTCAACGAGCTCGATTCAATCAGCGAGCGCATCAGCCGGGAACTACGCAATGAGTACCTGCTGGGCTACTCATCCGAGCAACGATTCGCGCGATGGAAAATACCGGCGGGTTCAAGTTGAAGCTCAACGCGCCGGCCGGCGTGAAGAATCTACGGACCTACTATCGGCACGGTTACCACGCGCCCGTGCAATTTAGCCGCTGCGGCGTACCAGCGGAAGCCAAATGTTACCGGCACGTAGTCGGTGTGTCGGTCGCCGAGGAAGATACGGTTATAACGCGCCTCGGCGAAGAATTTTCCGCCCCACCGCCTGCCGAATTCAATCCCAGCGCCCGCATTCACACCCGGTTTGTTAACCGAATACGAAGACAGGATCTGCGTGGTTGGCACTGCCACGGGATAGAAAAAGCCGAAGAAGGGATCGTATGCGGTAAAGGTGGAGACCGTGGGCCGGGTGAATTCCTGCGTCTGGCGATAGAGTCCGCCCCCGCCGACCAGGTAAACGTCGAACGGACCCTGCGGATGCAGGTGCACGATGGGGTCGATGGTTGCAGAGAATACGTGGACGTTACCATCGGGAAATCCGACGCGGTCCAGCGTAGCGCCATTGATCCCGAGCCGGTTGTAAGTTGAGTTCAACGTTGGCGCCGACGTACTGATTGAAATTGATCCCGAAGCCGCCGCCGATCTTCCAGCCCTCGTCCAGATGCCTGCTGGTATTGCCGACGGGCGTTATGAAGCCGGTACCCATGTTAAAAGTGAAGCGGTGAAATTCCTGCGCGCTCAGTGAGCCTGCGAGAAGCAATGCGAACCCGCATTTCAAAGCAAGTTTTTTCTTCATCAAATAACCTCTACGCTGGTAGACTCATGCAAATCGCTGCGGCGTTTCGACATGCGAGTCAAGATTTGTCGAAGGGTAACCTGCAGTAACAGTAACTCGCGTTGTATACTTTGATCTGCCATGTCACGTGCTTTTCGCATCCATATTTCTGTTGTCCGTATCCATGGCGGCTCACGCGTGCTTCGCCGCCGATCACGACAGCCGAATCCGTATCGCCTGGTGGAGAACTGGGCCAAGCTGCCCGCAGGGCCTCGCCTGGGGGCAGGTCATCTCAGTGGATGTGCTGCCCAATGGAAACATGGTGGTGTTCCAGCGGGCCGAGCCGCCGCTGCTCATCTTCGATCCGTCCGGAACACTGGTGAAGAGCTTCGGCGACGGGATGTTCGTCCAGCCGCACGGCCTCACCGTGGATCGCGAAGGATTCATCTGGGCGAGCGACGCGGGCGCAAGAAACGGGAAAGGCCAGCAGGTTTTCAAGTTCACCCAGGACGGGAAAGTCGTGATGACGCTCGGCACCGCGGGCGTGGCCGGCGAGAGCGCCACGACTTTCAACGGACCCACCGATATCGCGATCGCGCCCAATGGCGACATCTTCGTGAGCGACGGCCACGTCAACAATCGCGTGGTGAAATTTTCGAAAGACGGAAAATTCATCAAGGCCTGGGGAAAGAAGGGATCGGGTCCCGGCGAGTTCAACGTTCCGCATACGCTGGCGTTCGACTCGCGCGGGCGCCTGTTCGTGGGCGATCGCTCCAACTCGCGCATCCAGATTTTCGATCAGGACGGCAAGTACCTCGAAGAGTGGAAACAGTTCAGCCGGCCGAGCGGAATTTTCATTAAGGGCGATACCATTCTGGTCGCCGATTCCGATTCCAACACCGCCACCAATCCCGGCTGGAAGCGCGGCATCCGGATCGGCAGCGTCAAGACCGGCAAAGTGACGGCGTTGATTCCCGATACGAGGCGCGGACCCCGACAGCAACGAGCGCTGGTATCCGGGCGGGCCCGTGATCTCGGTGACCAGCGGACCGGAAGGCGTCGCGATGGATGCGCAGGGGAACGTCTACGGGGCCGAAGTCGGACCGCGATCGCTGAAGAAGTACGTCAAGAAGTAGCCTTATCGCCAGACTTGTTTGCGGTCCTGCGCGTGCTGGGAATTTTGCGTGGAACTGCTGGCAATAGTAACGGTGATTCCGGCAAGTTTCGGTATAGCGTTGATTCTGCAGTTGGCGGTCCTCAAAGTGATCCTGTGGGCGCTTCAACCGCGGTCGGTCAGCTGAGAGTCTTGCGAGTAACTATTTCAGCTGGATCGCGATCCAACTTGACGGGAGGACTCGAGCTATGGCGAGTCCTGAGAAGTGTGCTCATCCCAGTTGTCATTGCGACGCGAAGCCGGGAGGCAAGTATTGCGGCACCTATTGCGAAGGCGAGGCCGAGACCGCCGACATTGTCTGTAACTGCGGCCATCCCCAGTGCGGCGACCACTAATGACGTACAAGCGAAACTTGGGCTTAGCAATCGGGCCAGCGCGCTGGCGAGCTAGAATCAAAGATCAGCCCATGTCTGATCCCAACAATCTCGCCGAACTCCTGTATGCCGCGCCCGGCGATCGCACGGCCATCATTCTTCCTGAAGCCGGAATCCGCCTGACTTACGCGCAGCTTCGCGATCAGGTGATGACCATGGCCGATGCGCTGGCCGCGCTGGGCATCGGGCCGGGCGACCGCGTCGCTACCGTGCTGCCGAACGGATTGCCCGCCATCGTCAGTTTTCTCGCGGCCTCCATCGCCGGCACCGCGGCGCCGCTGAATCCCGGATACCGGCAAGAGGAGTTCGCGTTTTTTCTGGAAGACACCTCCGCGAAAATTCTGCTGTGCCCGCCCGATGGTGCGCCCGAGGCTCGCGCGGCCGCCGAAGGCAAGGTTCCGGTCCACTCGCTCGAGATGGACGCCTCGGGCTTCGTCCGCATCGCCGGATGCGCCGAACGGCCGCAAGTCGCCGGCGCCTTCGCCCGATGACATCGCGCTCGTGCTGCATACCAGCGGAAGCACCGGACGGCCCAAGCGCGTTCCCATCCGGCACCGCAACATCGCGGCGTCGGCGCACAACATCGTGCATCACTACGCGCTCTCGCCCGACGACGTGGCGCTGTGCGCGATGCCGCTGTTTCACGTTCACGGGCTGGTGGCGTCCACGATCTCGACGCTGCTCGCGGGCGGCACGATCGTCGTGCCGTCGAAGTTCAATCCGCTGTCGTTCTGGAGAACGGTGCGCGATTGCCGCGTCACCTGGTATTCCGCGGTCCCGACCATTCATTCGCTGCTGCTCTCGCGCGCCGGCGACGAGCGGCCGGCGGGCGCCGAAGGGTTGCGCTTCATCCGCTCCTGCAGCGCGGCGCTGCCGCCGGAAATGATGGCCAAGATGGAACAGCGTGTTCGGCGCGCCCGTGCTGGAAGCCTACGGGATGACCGAGGCGTCGCACCAGATGTCCTCCAACCCGCTGCCGCCGGCCGAGCGCAAGCCCGGATCGGTCGGGCCGGGCACCGGCGTGAAGATCGGCATCATGGACGACCTCGGCAATCTGCTCGCGACCGGCGAGCGCGGCGAGGTGGTGATCCAGGGACCGAACGTCGTGGATGGCTACGAGAACAATCCCGAGGCCAACGCGAAATCGTTCACCAAGGGCTGGTTCCGCACCGGCGACCAAGGGCTTTCTCGATGCCGACGGATACCTGACGCTGACCGGACGCATCAAGGAGCTGATCAATCGCGGCGGCGAAAAAATCGCGCCGCGCGAGATCGACGAGCTGCTGTTGAAGCATCCCGCCATGGCCGAAGCGGTCGCGTTCGGCGTTCCGCACAAGACCTGGGGCGAAGAAGTCGCGGCCGCCGTGGTGCTGCGCGAGCCGCAAACGCGAAGCCGCGATTCTCAGCTACTGCAAGGAACACCTGGCGGACTTCAAGTGTCCCAAGCAGGTGTTCATCGTCAAGACCATTCCGCGCACCGCGACCGGAAAGATCCAGCGCGGCGCGGTGGCGAAGGAGCTTGCCGCCGGAGCACAGGGTTGAGATTCCTGATCGCCGGCGCGGGCGCGATCGGCGGCTACATCGGGGCCAAGCTGGCGCGGGCGGGCGAGGACGTCACGCTCTTCGCGCGCGGTCCGCATCTGGCCGCGATGCAGGCGCGAGGGCCTGCGCGTCGTCAGCCCCGAAGGCGACTTCGAAGTGCATCCCAAAGTGGTCGGCGATCTTGAGGCAGGCCGAGCCCGCCGACGTCATCGTGCTCGGCGTCAAAGCGCACTCGCTCACGCAGCTCGCGCCGCAAGTCAAGCCGCTGATCGGCGCAAACACCACCGTGGTCAGCACGCAGAACGGCGTGCCGTGGTGGTATTTCGAAGGCGGCGATCACCGGGCATCGGGGCCATTCGACTGGAACGCGTCGATCCGGGCGGCGTGATCGCGCAGCTCGATCGACGCGCGCCGCGTGGTCGCATCCATCGTGTATCTGTCCACCGATATTCCCGAACCTGGCGTGATCCGCCACACCGACGGCAATCGCATCACGCTGGGCGAACCCGACGGCTCGCGATCCGATCGCGTCCGCGCCATCGCCGAGGCGCTGGTCAAAGCCGGCCTGCGCTGCCCGGTGACGGCGCGCATCCGCCACGAGATCTGGGTGAAGCTGCTCGGCAACGTCGCCTTCAATCCCATCAGCGCTCTGACGCGCGCCACGCTGGCCGAGATGGTGCGCGATCCGGATGTCTGCGGCCCTGGTTCGGAATATAATGATCGAGGTCGAGGCGGTGGCCAACAAGCTGGGCCTCGAGCTGCCGGTCTCGATCGACCAGCGCATTGCCGGAGCCGGAAAAGTGGGCGAGCACAAAACTTCGATGCTGCAGGATCTGGAAGCCGGGCGCCCCATGGAACTCGAAGCCGTTGTCGGCGCGGTGGTCGAATTGGGCGAGCGCCTGAACGTCCCGATGCCGCACACGCGCATCGGTTTACGCTTGCACCAAGCTTCTGGATACGATCGCGAGGAGGAGGTAACACGAAGTGAATCGCTGGATTCGGCTGGTAGGCGCGGTGGTCGCGATGATGATGATCGCGAACCTGCAGTACGCCTGGACCCTGTTCGTCAAGCCGATCGTCGGCGCCACGCACTGGAAGCTCTCCGACGTGCAGTGGGGCTTCACCATTTTCATCGCGCTGGAAACCTGGATGATGCCGCTCTCCGGCTGGCTGATCGATCTGGTTGGCCCGCGCGCGTTCATGACCGTGGCGGGAGTGATGTGCGGCGTCGGATGGGCGGGCATCGGAAAAGCGCACAGCTCTGACGCAGTTCTACTTCTTCTATGGACTGGCGGGATTCGGCGCGGCGCTGGTCTACTGCGGCTCGCTCGGAATCGCGCTGAAGTGGTTTCCCGATAAACGCGGGTCTGGCGGCCGGACTCATCTCGGCGGGATTCGGATCCGGATCGGCGCTGTTCATCCCGCTCATCGCCTACCTGATTCGCACGCAGAATTACCAGACCGCGTTCCTGTATACGGGCATCGGGCAGGGCTTGATCATCGTGATCGCCGCGCAGTTCCTGCAGAATCCGCCAAGAGCCGCGCCCAGTTGCTGTCGCGCACGGCGAAGGTGCAAGTCCGGCGGCACGACGAGGAATTCAACTCCTTCGAGATGCTGCGGACGCCGCACTTCTACCTGCTCTACAGCATGGCTCTCATGATGGGCATCGGCGGCCTGATGGTGACCGCGCAGGTGGCGCCCATGGCCGACAAGTTCAAGATCGGCGCCGCGGCGCTCACGCTCTCGCTTACGCTGAACCCGCTCGGCAACGGCGGCTCGCGCATTTTCTGGGGCTGGGTTTCCGATCACATGGGCCGCGAGCGAACCATGGCGGTGGCGTTTTTCCTGCAGGCGGTGTTTCTGTTGGGCGTCGTGACCGTCGGACGCAGTGTCGCCGGCGTCTCTTCATTGTGAGCCTGTTTCTGGTGTTTTTCACCTGGGGCGAAGTCTACTCGCTGTTCCCGTCGGTCTGCGCGGACTGGTTCGGCGCGCGCAATGTCAGCTCGAATTACAGCTTTCTCTACAGCGCCAAGGGCGTGGCGTCCATTCTGGGCGGCGGGCTGGCGGCCAAGCTGTTCGAGAAGACCGGATCGTGGGACTACGGATTTTATGCCTGCGCGGTTATGGCGTTGATTACGTCCGTGATGGCGCTCGGCATTCGCAAGATGCCGCTGCCGAAGAGACACACTGAGAAGCGCGGTGCGCGTTCTGAGGCCGCCGCAGGAAGCTACGGCACGATTCCGCACTGAAGCAGCGGGCGCAGGTCGCGGACGTTTTTTAGCTTTCCAAGCGCGAAGACTTTCTCGATGAGGGCTCGCGCATTTCGATGCGCCGAGCACTGGCGACATCAGGTCGCGCGCTTTGGCGACCACTTCTTCGCGGCTCATCGGATTTTCCGCCGTGCCGCGGACCGCGTCGACGTGCTCGGTCAGCTGCGTGCCGTCGGCCAGCGTCACTTCGACGATGGCCTCGCGCTTCGGCAGGCGCCGCTCGAGCGCCTCATCGTTCACTAGCTGAACCTTGGCGCGCTCGCGCTGCACTGCCGCATCGCTCATGCGCGCCTTGTCGTGCGCCGAGCGGAATGACGCCGTCTTGTCGAGCAGCATCACCGCCACCATGTGCTGCAGGCAGATGTCCGGCATCTCGCGATTGTTCACCAGCGCGGCTTCGCTGGTCGCGACGCGCACGACCACCGCCTTCACCTGAGTCGGCTTCGAACGGATGCTTCTTCCGCAGATTCTCCAGCGCGTCGAGCGGCGCCTGGATCGGCGATCCGACGGTCCACTTCTTGATGTTGGTCCGCGCGATCTCGTAGCGCTCGCCGAGCTTTTCAGCCAAGCCGCGATGCGTCGGCCTGCGGCGCATAGATCAGCAGAAAATTGTCCTGCCCCGAGAGCACGTCGTCGACGCCGGTGCCGCCCGCGTGCACGATCTCGACCGCGGTGACGCCGTTGCGCGCCGGCATGCCCGCAAACACGAATGCTTTCTCGATGTGATCGGTATCGCGCTGCCAGGCTTTGATGCCGGAGGCCTGCTGCGCGGCGTAGTCCAAGACCCAGCGCATCTGCTGTCGCGTCGAATCCCGCCGCCGAAGCCGCCGCCGCCGCCGATCCGAAGGTGCCCGCGATGGCGTGAGTGTTCAGAGTGATTCGCGCTTTGAAATCCAGGCACGCCGACGGTCATGGTGAAGCGCGTCCCGATGTCGTAGCCGAGCGTCACGGCGCGCAGGAAGCGCGAGCCATCGATCCGAACTGCTCGGCGGCCGACCAGGCGGCCGGAACGATCGAGCAACCGGGATGCGACTGCGAGGGCGCATGCGAATCGTCGGTCTCGTCGGAATGCGCCAGCATCGCGTTCGCGAACGCTGCTTCGATCGGACCGCACACGATTGTTGGACGCCGCAACCGTCGCGACCTTCTCGCCGGGATGCGACCGCGCGAAACTGATCGCCAAGCGCCCCGGCGGCAGCTCCGATCCCGAAACCATCGCGGCCAGCGTGTCGAGGATGTGAAGCTTGGCCTTCTCGACGACTTCGGCGGGAAGCGCGCGCGCACCGGCCTCGCTCATGTACTCGCTGAGCGCAGCCATCACCGGACTGACGGACGGCGCAGCGACCCCGCGGCCGCGCGACAAAAGCAAAAGCGCCGAAGGCTCCACAATTCTCGAGGAGCCTCCGGCGCGTAAGCATCGAATCTATTTAAGCCCGGATTTATGCCCAGCTAAAGCCGTGCTTGCGATCGGCAGCGAGCGCACCCGCTTGCCGGATGCCGCGAAGATCGCGTTGCAGACCGCCGGAATGGTCGGCGGCAGAGCCGGCTCGCCCAGCCCGGTCGGCGGATGATCGGTCGTCAGGAAGTGGATGTCGATCTCCGGCGGCGCCTGCCGCAAACGCGTGACCGGGTACTTGTCGAAATTGGTCTGAACGGCGCGGCCCTTGTCGATGGTGATCTCCCAACCCATCATGTGGCTCAGCCCTTCGATGACGGCGCCCTGCGCCATGTTCTCCGAGCTGCTCGGGTTCACCACCTGGCTGCCGATGTCGGCGGCCACCCACACCTTGTGGACCTTCACTTTGTTCGAAGAGTCGACGCTGACGTCGGCCACGTGCGCGAAGTAGCCGCGATGGCTGTACTGGAACGCGACGCCCTTCGCGCGGCCCTTCGGCAGCTTGCTGCGCGAAGCCCAATCGGATCGCTCGGCCACCAGCTGCAGCACCGCCTTCATGCGCTCCGGGATCGAATCCGTCCTGCGCGCGCTCGTCGGTCGGCGTGGCGTTCAGCAGGTCCATCCGGAACTCCACCGGATCCTTGCCCGCGGCATGCGCCAGTTCGTCGATGAACGACTGGAACACGAACGAGTACGCGTTGCTGCGCGGCGCCCGCATCGCGCCCGTGGGCACTCCCAGCGGCATCAGCGTCGCGCCGAACGCGAAATTCGGAACGAACCGGCCCGGGAAATTCGGTCCCGTTGATCTGCGCCGCGTTCGCGAAGCGCTGCCCTTCGCCGTAGCTGACGAAGTGATTGCGCCAGGCGACCAGTTTGCCGGAAGCATCCACGCCGCCCTTGAGGTAGTGGAATCCGCCGGGACGATAGAAGTCGTGCGTCATGTCGTCTTCGCGCGTCCACAGCAGCTTCACCGGCGCGCCCACCTGCTTGGCGATCCAGGCGGTCTCAGCCATGTAGTCGTTGGTCAGGCGGCGGCCGAAACTGCCGCCGGTGCGCATGATGTGAACCTTGATGGCGCTCGCCGGAATGCCCAGCGTCCGCGACACCAGCGCCACGCCCGCGCTGGGCGTCTGGCTGGGCGACCACATTTCGAGCTTGCCGTCCGCGTAGTGCGCGGTGCAGCTTTGCGGTTCGAGCGGCGCATGCGAGATGAACGGGTAGGAATAAGCGGCCTTCCACGACCTTGGCCGCGCTCGCCAGCGCGGCTTCGGCGTCGCCGTCCTGGTGCATGGTGAACCCGAAGGGCTGCTTGCCGAGTTCGTCGGCGCGCTTCTGAGCGAAACCTTCACTCGACTGCTGCGCGGTCGGCCCTTCGTCCCAGGTCACCTGCAGCTTTTGGCGCGCGGTCTTCGCCTGCCACCAGCTGTCGGCGACGATGGCGACGCCGGGCAGCAGGCCCGCCAGATCCGATCCGCCCTCCACCACGAACGCGTGCTCACGCCGGGCATGGCCTTTACCGCGTCCAGATTCGCGCTCGGCGACCTTGCCGCCGAACACCGGACACTTCTGGTAAACCGCCCACAGCATGCCGGGCACCGTGAAGTCGATCCCGTACAGCGGCTTTCCGGTCACGATGGCGAGAGTTGTCGACGCCATGGATCGGCTGGCCGATGATCTTGTAATCTTTCGGGTCCTTCAGCTTCACCGAATTCAGCTCCGGCACCGGCAGCGTGACGGCCTTCGCCGCCAGCTCGCCATATCCGAGCGACCGGTTCGAAGCCCGATGCATCACCTTGCCTGCCGACGTCGTGCACTCCGACTCCGGAACGCTCCAGGTCTGCGCCGCGGCCGCGACCAGCATCGCGCGGCACAGCGGCGCCCACCTGCGCGCAGGCCGTCCCAGTTGGTCGGGATCGCGGTGCTGCCGCCGGCGTTCTGCCGCCCGAACTTGGCTTCGTCGAGATCGGCCTGCTCCACCTTGACCATCTTCCAGTCGACGTCCAGCTCGTCGGCGATGATCATGGGCAGCGTGGTCTTGATGCCCTGGCCGATCTCGGGATTCTTGGCCATGATGGTGACGATGCCGTCGGCGGCGATGCTGATGAACGCCAGCGGATCGTAAGCTCAGCGCCGAATCCGCCGCCCCGCGACCGCCCCGGCCGCCGCGCTGTTGCGCCTGACGCAGGTTTCGAATACAGGGCCACCAGCAGGCCGCCGCCGCTCAAAGCGGTGACGCGCAGAAAGGAGCGACGATTGATGTTCATCGTTTTCATAAAGCCTCCTTATGCCCTCCCGCTTCCGCCGGCCGTGGATGGCAGCGATTGCGTTCCGTTCTCTGGCGATTTCCGCCGCGCGATGGACGGCCTTGCGGATGCGGATGTAGGTCCCGCATCGGCACAGGTTGCCGTTCATCGCCGCGTCGATGTCGTCGTCCGCTCGGCTTGGCGGTCTTCGCCAGCAGCGCCGCCGCCGACATGATCTGCCCGGCCTGGCAATATCCGCACTGCGGGACGTCCAGCTCCTGCCAGGCGACCTGCGCGGGATGCGTTCCGTCCGGCGACAGCCCTTCGATGGTAGTGATCTCCGAGTTTGCCGCGGCCGAGACCGGCGTCTGGCACGAACGTACGGCGCGGCCCTTGAGGTGGACGGTGCAGGCGCCGCATTGGCCGATTCCGCAGCCATACTTGGTGCCTTTCAAGGTCCAGAACGTCGCGGATGACCCACAACAGCGGCATGTCGGCGGGGACGTCGACGGTGGTGGATCGCCCGTTCACTGTCAGTTTATAGGGCATAGTGGCACTCCTAGGAGGGATAAAGGGTCCAGTTCCTTGACTAACACTTGGGAGTCGACGCTGTCAAGCAACCCGGACTAACAGTACCCCGCGCTTTGCTTGACAGAGGTTAACGCACTTGGTTACTCTCCAAGTGCGACTGACATGCTCGGAACCGACATACTCTCGTGGAAGAAACTTGCGCGGACCAAGCAGAAGCCTGTCCATGTGATCCTATTTATCACCGATCACTGCAACGCCAAGTGCGGCACCTGCTTTTACTGGCAGAACCTGAACCAGGGCGAGTCGCTCAAGCCCGACCACATCGAGAAAATCTCGGAAGCGCTCGGCGAACTGGTGTGGCTGGACATCTCCGGCGGCGAACCGTTTTTGCGCAAGGACATCGACGCCATCTGCCACCGCTTCGTGGAGAGCAACAAGGTCCGTTTCATCAATATACCGACCAACGCTCTACAAACCAGCGTGATCGAGAAGTCGGTGCGCGGCATCCTTTCGAACTCCAAGGATTTCCGGTTGAACATCGCGATTTCACTCGACGCGATCGGTGAAAACCACGATCGTGTTCGCGGCGTGCCCGGCAACTATGCCAAAGCCCTGACTACCTTGGACGCGCTGCGGCGCATTCGAGAGCAGGACGAGCGCCTTTCGCTCAGCGTGGTCAGCACCGTCATGCGCCACAACATCGAGGACATAAAAACGCTGCTCCACTTGGGCGCCGCGGAATGGAAGCTGGACTATCATTCTTTAAACATCCTGCGCGGGCAACCCATGGATCCCTCGCTTCAGGCGCCGACGCCCGAACAATTCGCCGAAGTATCAAAGCTCCAGTTGCACCTGTGCCGGCAATATTTCCGCGGACGCTGGGGCGCGCTGGGCGGATGGACTGCCACCATGGGCCGGTTCATGCTCAATCGATATTACATGCATGAAATGGAAGGCAAGCCCAAGGACATCTCGTGCAACGCCGGCGACGTAAGCTGCGTGATCGATGCCAACACTGACGTTTATTTCTGCGAGCTGCTGAAGCCGATCGGCAATCTCAAGGCCTACAATTGGGACTTCGATCGCCTGTGGTGTGATTTCGAGGCGACTCAGCTTCGACAAAAGGTCCAGGGCGGCTGTCACTGCACGCACGAATGCTTCCACACCAAGAACCTCATCTTTACGCCTTGGCGGCTGGTTTAGACCGTGTTTAATACGCGGTTCCGCAAAGCCGTGGAACCTCTGGTTCCGCGATTCGTGCTGCGGTGGCTGGACCCCTTCCATACTTCGCTGCTCGAACGCCTGAAAAAAGCCGCGCAAGAGTTGCCTCCCGGAGCGCTGGTGCTCGACGCGGGCGCCGGAGAGTGCCCGCACGCATCGCTGTTCGCGCACACGCGCTATATCAAGGTTGATCGGGGCATCGGCGACCACACCTGGGATTATTCGAACGTCGACGCGCTCGCCGACATCTGCGCGCTCCCGTTTCGCGAGGCCACCTTCGACGCGGTCATCAACATCCAGGTGCTGGAGCATATCCAGGAACCGCGCCGCTGCGTGGAAGAAATGGCCCGCGCACTGAAACCGGGCGGGCAGCTGATCCTGACCACGGTGCAATGCTGGGAAATTCACCAGCATCCCAATGACTTTTTTCGCTTCACCCGCTACGGGCTGACGTACCTGTTCGACAAGGCCGGCCTCGAGAGCAGCGTAGAGGCCTTGGGCGGTCTGTTCTGGCTGATCGCGTTCCGGCTCATGGCCATCCTCGGGTTTTTTCAAAGAGGCTGGCGATGGCTTATCTTCGTGGTGCTGGCGCCGTTTTTCGGATTTGCGATTCCGGTGGTCTGTTACTTCCTGGACCCGGTGGATCGCCGGCGCGATTATACTCTCGGCTATTTCTGCTGGTGCCGAAAGCCGTGAGTATCCGGTGATCTCATGGCGATCGAGACTTCCCTGATCATCATCACGCTGGATCGCCCGTCATTGCTGCGCCGCACGCTGGAGGGTCTGACGCGCCAGACCCGCCCGCTCGAAGAAATTGTAGTGGTGGACAACGGCCCGACGGTCGAAAGCGAGCGCGCGGTGCAGGGCTTCGAAGGCTCGCTACCGATCCGCTACGTCACCGAACCGCAGCGTGGTTACGGGCGCGCGCGCAACCGCGGTCTTACCGAAGCGCAGGGCGAGTACATCTATTTTCTGGATGACGACTGCGTGCCTGAGCCGGACTGGGCCGACGTGCTGCGGCGAGTACTCGATTCCGGCGTCGCCGACCTGGCGGGCGGCTCGCGAATGCCTGGGCAGAAGGGCCTGGCGGCCAGGCTCGAATACCTGTCGACGGATGGCCCGGTGCTGTCGCCGCGGCTGGCGGCTGGTCCGGCGCGGCATTTGTCCACTTCCAATCTCATCCTTCGGAGAGACGTGGTCGACCAGGTCGGGCAGTTCGACGTGACGCTGGTGATGTGCGAGGATCGCGATTACACGACGCGCGCGCGCAAGCGCAATTTCCGCCTCTACTACGAGCCTGCCGCGCGTGTCACGCATTTTGCGCCGATTTATCAGTTTTCGGAATTCCTTGCCAAGATGCGCCACTACGGCCACGGAACATCGCAGTACTTCGACCGCTGGCGCGACGAAGAGCCGCTGGCGCGCCTGTTCCCGACCAGTCCTGCCGAGCGACTGATTATGCTGCCAGTGCTGGCGGCACTGGGTACCGGATACCTCGTGAAGAGAAATCTGCCACAGTGTCCCGACGCTATTCCGCTCAGCCCGCTTCTATTTGTCGGGCAGCTCTGGTGGCACTACGGCGGATTCGAAGCCATGCGAGAGGAGCGGCGCTAAGGTTGCTGAACCGGAGAATCGTCGCCCTGGGACGCGCGCTGGTCCCGCGCTTCGTCATCGAGCAAATCAATCCGTTCGATCGCTTCGTGCTGGACGCGGTCCGCGAATTCACCGCCAAGCTGGCGCCGAACGCACTGGTTCTGGACGCGGGCGCCGGCGAAGCGCAGTATGGCCCCGAATTTACGCGCGCCGGACATCGCTATCGTGCCATCGACCTGGGCGTAGGCGAAGGCGACTGGGACTACGGCGCCATCGACGCCTGGGCCAAAGTAGAACAGCTACCCTTCTCGGATGAAACGTTCGACGGCATGCTCAGCCTGGCCGTGCTAGAACACACTCCCTACCCGCGACACACGCTGCACGAAATGGCGCGCGCACTCAAGATGGGCGGCCAGCTCATGATCGTCGTGCCCACCATGTGGGAAGAACACCAGATGCCGAACGACTTCTACCGTTTCACTCGCTATGGCGCGATCCGGTTGCTTGAAGAAGCAGGTTTCGCCGTCGACCAGGTGCGGCCCCTGGGCGGCTACTTCTGGTTCATGGGCCGGAAGTTCATCGACATCCTGGAATTTTTCGAGAAGTTCCCGCGCGCGCTGCTGTGGCCGCTGCTGGTGATTCCGTTCGGTTTCATTCTGCCGATGCTCTTCACGCACCTGGACTGGCTGGATCGCGACAAGTATTACACCATCGGGCAGCTCTGCTTCTGCCGGCGCGTGCGGCCGGCCGGCCTGCCCAACGGCGACAAGATCCTGCCGTAGCGCAATTACACTGGAGATAGATGCGAAGCGTCAGGCTCTGCTGGGTTCTTCCGATCGTGCTGGCGGTCATCGCCACCGCCTCCAGCGCCGCCGCGGCCGATTTCAGCGGCGCCGCAGCGCTCGAATTCACTCGTAAAGCGGTTTCCTTCGGACCGCGCCCGCCCGGTTCCGCCGCCAATCAGAAACTGCAAGCCTACATCGAGTCGCAATTGAAGATGCTGCGCTGCCAGGTTTCCTTCGACGCATTCACCGCCAACACTCCGGTAGGTTCTGTGTCGATGCGCAACATCATCGCGACGTTTCGCGGCAGCGGCACGGGCCGCTCCATCGTGATCACCGGCCACTTCGATACCAAGCCGATGCCGGGCAGCGTGTTTGTAGGCGCCAACGACGGCGGCTCGTCCACCGGCCTGCTGCTCGAGCTCGCGCGCGCCGTGAACACGATGTCCGTTCCCGACGACATCGTGCTGGTCTGGTTCGACGGCGAAGAGGCGTTCGGCGAGTGGTCCGCGACGAACGGTACCTACGGCAGCCGGCACCTGGCGGACAAGTGGTCGCGCGACGGCACGCTGGGGCGCATCAAAGCGCTCATCAATGTCGACATGATCGGCGACCGTGATCTCGGCATTCTCATCGAGACCTATTCGTCGCAGTCGCTCCGCCGCCTGGTGTGGCAAACGGCGGCCGGCACTGGATATGGCAAATACTTTCTCGACTCGCAGCTCGCCACCGAAGACGACCATCTTCCGTTTCTCAAGCGCGGCGTCAACGCGCTCGACCTGATCGATTTCGACTACGGCCCCGGCAATGCATACTGGCACAACGAGAAGGACACGCTCGACAAACTCAGCGCGCACAGCCTGGAAGTTGTCGGCCGCGTGCTGACGGCCGTGATCCGGAAGCTGTAGCCCGTCCATGCAGCGCATCTACGTCATCGCCACCGGTGGCACCATCGAGAAAGTTTACTCGGAGCAGACCGGTAACGTTCAAAACCTGGACAGCAAGATCGAACGCTACTTCCGCCTGCTGCGCTTGCCGGACGCCGAGATCCAGGTCACGCACCTGATGAACAAGGACAGCCTCGAGATGACGGACGCCGACCGCGCGCTGTTGCTCGAAACGGTCCGCGAAAAATTGAAGGAACCGGCGCCGGTGGTCATCACGCACGGCACCGACACGATGGTGGACAGCGGGCTTCTGCTCCAGAAAAATCTGCCGGATCTGCGATTTCCGGTCGTGCTCACCGGCGCGATGACGCCGTTGGGTTTTGAAGCGAGCGACGGACTGCAAAATCTGACCGAAAGCTTGTTCGCCGCGCGCACGCTGCCCCCCGGCGTCTATATCGTGATGCACAACCAGGCGTTTCCGATCGATCGCGTGCGCAAAGATCGCGAACTGGCACGTTTCGTCTGGCACTAAAGCGCTGGACTTCCCTACCGCGGCCACCCCCATGTGAACGGCGCGGTTTTCTGGTAACGTCTCTTCATATGGGGTTGGAGCACTTTGAATGGGAAGTGGGGGACGTCCTGGTCCTGCATCTGCAAGGGCCGATCACGCTCGGCGACGGAACGCAAAAATTCCGCCAATTGATCCATGAGACGCTGAACTCAGGCAAGAAGAATATCCTGCTGAACATGGCGGAATGTTACTACATCGACAGCAGCGGCCTCGGCGAGTTGGTGTCGGCCTTCACCACCGTCGCCAACCACGGGGGCAAGCTGAAGTTGATGAAGCTCACCAAACGAGTCCAGGACGTCGTCCAACTCGCGCGCGTGCATCGCGTGTTCGAAGTCTTCAACGACGAAGACTCAGCCGTGCGGAGCTTTGGGGCGTAAACGGCGGCGGTAGAATTAAAGATTGCGCTCTTTCAAGCGCCCGCCAATGATCCAAGCCACCGCCACTCTCAAAGCCACGCCCCTGAATGCCGTACATCGCAAACTCGGCGCCCGCATGGTCGACTTCGGCGGCTGGGACATGCCGGTCCAGTATTCGAGCATCCTCGAAGAACACCGCGCCGTGCGACAGAACGTCGGACTGTTCGATGTCAGCCACATGGGCGAGATTGAGATCCGCGGCCGGGATGCCTTCGCCCTCACCGATTTCGCCACCACGAATGCCGTCGCGAAACTGAAGATCGGCCAGGCGCAGTACACCGGGCTGCTGTACGAGCACGGCGGCTTCGTCGATGACTTTCTGGTGCACAAAATCGCCGACGATCACTATTTTCTGTGCGTCAACGCCTCCAATCAAGAGAAGGACTACGAACACATCGCGTCCCTCAAGCGTGGCGCCGCGACTGTCGAATTTGCCAGCGAACGCTATGCGCAACTGGCGATTCAGGGTCCTCGCGCACTGGCGACGCTCGCCAAACTCACCGCCACCGACCTCGCCGCGATCGCGTACTATCATTTCATCGACGGCCAGGTATCCGGCGCGTGGGCGCGCATCGCACGCTCTGGCTATACCGGCGAAGACGGCTTCGAGATCTACATTCCGCCCGAACAAGCCGAGCGCATCTGGAACGAGATTCTCGATGCCGGCCAGGAGTTCGGCATCAAACCGTGCGGCCTGGGCGCGCGCAACACCCTGCGCCTGGAAGCCAAGATGGCCCTGTACGGCCACGAAATTCACGCCTCCATCACGCCCTTCGAAGCGGATCTGGCCTGGATCGTGAAACTCGACAAGGGCGATTTCGTCGGCCGGGAAGCTCTCGCCAAACAGAAGCAGGCCGGCATCCAACGCAAGCTGGTCGGATTCGAGATGACCGGCCGCGGCATCGGGCGCGACGGCTACGAAGTGTTTCTCGACGGCGCGCCTGCCGGCTGGGTGACCAGCGGCGGCCCCTCGCCCACGCTGAACAAGAACATCGGACTGTGCTATCTTCCTACCGATCGAGCCAAAACGGGTGAGCGGATCGAAATCATGATCCGTAATCAGGCAGTGGAAGCCATAACGGTTCCAACGCCATTCTACAAGCGAGCCAAGTAACGGAATGTATCCAGCAAATTTTCACTACACCAAAGAACACGAGTGGGTGCGTGTCGAGGGCGACGTCGGTGTGATCGGGATCACGGATCACGCGCAGAACCAATTGGGGGACATTGTCTACGTCGATCTGCCGAAAGTGGGGACGCGAGTCGAGCACGGCAAGACGCTCGGCTCGGTCGAGTCGGTGAAGGCAGTCTCAGACATCTACGCGCCCGTTTCAGGCGAAGTGACCGAGGTGAACGACCTGCTCGCCACGTCGCCCGAAAAGTTAAACGAAGATCCGCACGGCGACGCGTGGCTTGTTAAAATCAAATTATCAGCCCCCGGCGAAATCCAGCAACTTCTCTCCGCCGACGACTATCAGAACTACGTAGCTGAGGAATCGAAGCACTGAGCCTCGAGTTAGGGAACGTGACCACGCTTGCGCTACTTACCGAAGTCTGACCTGGAGCGCCGCGCCATGCTTTCGGCGATCGGCGCGAATTCCACTGAAGATCTTTTTTCGCATCTGCCGCCGGAGGTCCGGCTGAACCGGCCGCTGGACATCGCGCCGGGAAAATCCGAGTACGAGATCGTCGACTATTTCCGGGCGCGCGGCGATGAGAACGCCAACGGCTACGCGTCGTTTCTGGGCGCGGGCGTGTACCATCACTACCGGCCGGTCTTGGTGGACACCGTAGTGTCGCGCGGCGAGTTTCTGACGTCCTACACGCCGTACCAGGCCGAGATTTCGCAGGGAACGCTGACCACGATCTTCGAATTTCAAACCATGATCTGCCAGTTGACCGGCATGGAAGTCGCCAACGCGTCCATGTACGACGGCTCGACGGCGGTGCCCGAAGCCGCGATGATGGCGATGCGAATCACCGGGCGCGATCGCATCGTGGTGGCTCGTACCGTACATCCTGAGTATCGCGAAGTCCTGCAAACTTACGCGCGGCATCAGGGCATGCCGGTGGCTGAGTGCGGATATTTGAATGATGCGGGCACGCTCGACGAAAACCATCTGGAGAAACATGTAGACGACGAGACCGCCGCCGTGATCATCCAGTCGCCCAACTTCTTCGGAATCGTGGAGGATGTGCGGCGAGCGGCGGAAATCGCGCACCAACGCGGAGCGCTGCTGGTGGTCGTCTTCGCGGAAGCTGTTTCGCTCGGTCTGCTCGAACCGCCACGCGATGCCGACATCGTCGCCGGCGAACTGCAATCGTTAGCCATCTCGCCTGCCTATGGCGGCCCGTTCGCCGGGATCATCGCGACCAAAGAAAAGTTCATACGCCAGATACCTGGCCGCTTGGTTGGTGAAACCAAGGACTCGCGGGGCAACCGGGCCTTCTGCCTGACACTGGCGACACGCGAGCAGCACATTCGCCGCGAAAAGGCGACCTCCAACATCTGCACCAATCAGGCGCTCATCGCGCTGATGGCCACCGTCTTCATGACCGTGTATGGAAAGGAAGGACTCCGAGAGCTGGCCGAACAGAATCTTGCCAAGGCGCACTATCTGGCCGGGAAGGTGCCGTTGCGATTCTTCGGACCGTTCTTCAATGAATTTGTTGCGTCCACCAATGGGCGCACGCCCGACCAGGTGAACGACGCGCTGCTCCAGAAGAAGATCATCGGCGGGCTGCCGCTCGCGCGCTTCTATCCCGAACTCGAGAACTCGATGCTGCTGTGCGCGACAGAGATGACACGTCGCGACAGAATGGACGCCGTCGCGGAGGTGTTCGCGCGATGATCCGCAAAGTCCGCCAGCACATCAACCAGAACGAGCCGCTGCTGTTCGAGCGCAGTTCGCCGGGCAAGCGCGGCTATCAATTGCCGGCCTTGGATGTTCCCGCCGTGGACGCGGCTCAGGTACTGGGCGCGACGAACACTCGCGCCGAGATCGAAGGCTTCCCTGAAGTTAGTGAAGTGGAGGCCATCCGGCATTTCACGCGTCTGTCGACGCACAACTACGCCATCGACCTGGGTCTCTACCCGCTCGGCTCCTGCACCATGAAGTACAACCCGCGCGTCAACGAGCAGGTTGCGCGCGTCGAAGGCCTCGCGTGGGCGCACCCGTATCAGCCGGAATCGCTCTCGCAAGGAATCCTCGAAGTGATGGGCACGCTCGAAAAGATGCTGGCCGAAATTACCGGCATGGACGCGGTGACGCTACAACCGGCCGCGGGCGCGCACGGCGAGTTCACCGGCATCCTGCTGATCCGCGCGCTGCTCGAATCGCGCGGCAACGCGCGCAAGAAGCTGCTGATCCCGGATTCGGCGCACGGCACCAATCCCGCCACCGCAACCATGGCGGGCTACGCCGTCGAAAATATCAAGTCGAACGAGCGTGGCATGGTGGACGTCGAAGAGCTCGCCAAGTCCGTCACTGAAGACGTCGCGGCGCTCATGATCACGAACCCCAACACGCTCGGCGTCTTCGAAGAGAACATCACGCGCATCGCCGAGATCCTGCACACAAAGGGCGCGCTGGTCTACATGGACGGCGCCAACATGAACGCATTGGTCGGCGTCGCCCGCCCCGGCGACTTCGGCGTCGACGTAATGCACCTCAACCTGCACAAGACTTTCTCGACACCGCACGGCGGCGGCGGACCGGGATCGGGACCCGTTGCCGTCAAGTCGCCGCTGGCCCCGTTCCTGCCGAAGCCGCGCCTGGAGCGATCGGCCAACCGCTGGCAATGGAACTACGATCTACCGCAGTCCATCGGCCGTGTGCGGGCGTTCTACGGCAATATCGGCATGCACATCCGCGCGCTGGCCTACATCATGGCGCACGGCGGCGACGGCCTTCCCAACGCCACCAAGGACGCGGTGCTCAACGCCAACTACATCCGCACGCTGATCGAGCCGTATTACGATCTGCCCCACAAAGCGCCGACCATGCACGAGTGCGTGTTCAGCGACGACCGCCAGTCCAAGCGCGGCGTGCGCACCGGCGATATCGCCAAACGCCTGATCGATTACGGATTCCATCCCTACACCGTGAGCTTCCCGCTCATCGTGCATGGCGCGCTCATGATCGAGCCCACCGAGACCGAGGGCAAGGACGAGCTGGACCTGTTCATCGATGCCCTGATCTCGATCGCCAAAGAAGTCGAGGAGAATCCCGAAGTCGTCTTGACGGCGCCGCACCACACGCGCACCAGCCGCGTCGACGAAGTCACCGCCGCCCGCAAGCCAATCGTCCGCTGGAAACCGGAAGGTAAGTCGAGCAAGGCCGCCGACTAACCAAGTCCTGACTTCTTCCGGCTCGCTGCAACCCGCATGTCATAATGACAACCAAAGGCTTCTTCGCAGGCTGAAATCGGACAATGTTGAAGATCGAACCCTCCCAACTGGAAAAGGCCGTCCTGCTCAAAGTGACCGGTCGCATGGACGCCGAGAACGCTCATGAGTTCGAGAAGGCCTGCGATCCCTGGATCTCGCAGGGATCTCGCCATTTGATCGCAGAGTTGGATGGCTTACAATATGTCAGCAGCATGGGTCTGCGATCTTTCCTGGCGGTAGCTCAAAAGCTCCAATCGATGTCCGGGTCCCTCGCCTTGGTCGGGCTGAATGGCCTGCCACGGCAAGTCTTTGAAATGACTAAGCTAATCGGACTATTCCGGGTCTACGATTCCACTCAGCAGGCTACCGCCGGACTGTAGGCTGTCGGGCCTTCCATCAGAACCTAAACTTTCTTAAGACTCCTGTAACACGACCGCAGCATGTGTCACTCTATTACAGTGGTTTGCTGAGAGAGCCTGACAATCGAACGGAGGACATCACAATGAGCGCATTCCGTAAATGGAGATTTCCGATCCTGATCGGCAGTGGAATTATCGCTGCCGGCGTGTTGGTATACTTCTCGAACTCGCATGTTGGCACCGACAAGACACAAGGCGCGATCGGCCAGCGTGACGTGTATCGCGACGGTGACGTGAAATCGGCCGATGTGGCGACTCCTGGGCAGGCGCCCGTGGCGACCGCAGCCATCCTCGAGAGCAGCGACTTCAAGTCGCTTGCCAACGATGAGGCGTTCCAGGCTCTTTTGAGCGATGAATCATTCAAGAACCTGCGCACCAATGACCTGTTCGCCCGCTTGCTCTCCGACGCCTCGTTCCGCCAGATGGCCGCCAATGATCTCTTCGCGCATCTCCTGAAGAACGATACCTTCCGGCGCGCGCTCGCGGATACGCACAGGCAGGACATGAAGAAGAAGAGCGCGGAGCAGGACGTGCGCTTCCACAGCCTGGAGAATGACATGCGCTATCAGCAGTTGCGCCGTAACGACGCTTTCAATCGGCTCCTCAAGGACGAGGCCTTCGCGCAATTGTCACGCAACCACGTGTTCCTTGACCTCATGACCTCGGAGTCCTTCAACCGGTTGATGAGGAATCAGGCTTTCAGCCGGCTGGTTTCGGATGCCTCGTTACGCAGCGAACTGTTGAACAGAAGCGCCGCGGAACTTCGCGCGGGCATGAGACCAAGGTAACCTGCCTGCGTCTTGCTGCTTTCGCTAAACTCAAGTACTTGGCTGGAGCAGAATCTAGCATTCTGGAATAGGAGTCCCGCTGTGGATTGCGGGACTCCTTCTTTTTTGCGCGCCGCATTTAAGTGCGCGCCCCCCCAAGGTCTTCATCCAGTCGTCCGAGCACATCGAAGTTCTCTACTACAGCCCCGAGCATGAATATCTGGTTACGCACCTGATCCGCGCCTACGAGAACGCCCTGAATTTCGAGCACAATCAGTTCCATTTCACGCCCTCGCGAAAAGTCAGCGTCCTGCATCGAGGATTTCGGCGACTACGGCCATGGAGCCGCCGGAACGGTTCCTTCCAACTTCATCGACGTCGGCATCGCGCCGTTCAGCTATACCTACGAAACGCTGCCGGCCAACGAGCGCATGACCTGGATCATGAACCATGAGTCGATCCACGTCGTCATGGGCGACCAGGCCAACAGCGTCGACCGCCGGTTCCGCTCGCTGTTCTTCGGCAAAGTCGCGCCCACCGACGAAGAGCCGCTTTCGGTTCTGTACAGCTCCCTGACCAGCCCGCGGCACTATGCCACGCGCTGGTTTCACGAAGGCATCGCGACGTTCATGGAAACCTGGATGTCGGGCGGCCTGGGACGCGCCCTGGGCGGCTATGACGAAATGGTGTTCCGCACCCTGGTGCGCGACGACGACTACATCTTTCACGTGGTGGGCCTGGAATCGGAAGGCACCGCGGCCGATTTTCAGACCGGAGCCAACTCCTATCTGTACGGCACGCGCTTCATGACCTGGCTCTGCTACGCCTACGGACCGGACAAATTGATGCAATGGGTGACGCGCGGCGAGAACACCAGCCGCTATTTCGGATCGCGCTTTTCTCAGGTCTACGGAATGGGGATGGAAACGGCCTGGGAGAAATGGATCGCCGACGAGCGCCGCTTCCAGGAACGCCAATCTTGCCGAGATCCGCAAGTATCCGGTCACCAAACCGCAGCGGCTTACCCGGAAGCGCGCTAGGGTCGGTGTCGCGCGCCTACTACGACTCGAACGATCAACGTGCTCTACGCCGGCATCCGCTATCCTGCAGCACCTGGCCAGCGTCGCTGCGATTCATGTGGATACCGGGCGAATCGACGAGCTCAAGGACATCAAGGGTCCAGCGCTGTATTACGTGACTTCGCTGGCCTGGGATCCGCGCGGCCGGAAGCTGTACTACACCACCGACAACAACGATTGGCGCGACCTGAATGTCTACGACGTCAAAACACGTCACGCCCGGCGCCTGATCAAGGACGTCCGCACCGGCGACCTGGCATTCGACGCGCAAGACGGCTCGCTATGGGGAGTGCGGCACAATAACGGATTGTCCACTCTGGTCGAGATCCCGCCGCCCTATCACGACTTCAAGACCCGCCGCGAATTTCGAATATGGAACCGACATCTTCGACATCGATGTCTCGCCGGACGGCCGCTACCTGACCGGCGCGGTGACCGACGTGAGCGGCCGCCAGAAACTGGTTCGCTTTCGCATCGATCAATTGCGGCAGGATGATAGCGTCCGTTCGAAGTTCTTTACGATTTCGACTACAACTCCCCGGGCAACTTCGTCTACTCTCCGGATGGCCGCTATCTGTACGGATCCTCCTATTACACGGGCGCGTCGAACCTGTTCCGCTACGACTTTGCGACCAAGAAGATGGACGCCATCAGCAACGCCGAAACCGGGCTGTTCCGGCCCGTACCGCTCGCCGACGGTTCGCTCATCGCGTTCGAGTACACCAGCAAAGGCTTCATCCCGGCGCGCGTGCCGACGGAACCGCTGGAGGATGTCAGCGCGATCAAATATTTCGGCCAGGCAACGCTGGAAAAATACCCGGTGTTGCGAAGCTGGAAACTGCCGCCGCCGCGTCGTCGGTGAACTCGGAGAAACTGGTGACGCGCGCCGGCGGGTACGATCCGCTGCGACAACGTGCAGTTGATTTCCGCCTATCCCATCGCGCAGGGCTACAAAGACACGGCATCGGTCGGGATGCGCGCGGAGTTTGCGGATCGCTTGCGCCTCGCCGGCGTCAACGTCGAAGCCAGTTATTCGCCCGATACCAGCCTTCCCGCCAAAGAGCGCATGCACGTTTCCTTCGACGCGCATCTGTGGGACTGGAAGGTGAGCGGCTACTACAACTACGCGGACTTCTATGACCTCTTCGGACCCACCAAGGTCAGCCGCCGGGGCGAATCCTTGAAGGTGGGGCATTCCAATTTTCTGATCTACGATGTGCCGCGCACGCTGTCGCTCGAATGGAACGTGGCCGGATACGCGGGCCTGGACCGGCTGCCCGAATATCAGAACGTCTCCACGCTGGCGCCCAATTTGATGGAGGCGAATGTGCTGCTGAAGTACGCCAATCTCGACAAGGCCCAAGGCGCGGTGGACGATGAGACCGGCAGTGCCTGGGGCCTGTACTCGCGCTTCTACTACAGCCGCAGTTCGTTTCCCCGCGTCTGGGCGAACTATGACCGCGGATTTCTGCTGCCGCGCAACAGCTCGTTCTGGATCCGCACGTCGGCCGGAAAATCGTTCGGCGATTTCACCAGCCCTTTCGCCAGCTTTTACTTTGGCGATTACGGCAACAACTACGTCGATCACGGAAATCAGCCGCTACCGGCGAGTACTACAGCTTTCCCGGGCGTCGGACATCAACGCGATCAGCGCGCGCAGTTTCGGCAAAGTGCTGGGCGAATACAATCTGCCGCCGAAGCGATTTCGCCAGTTCGGCGCCACCTGGATGTACGTGAACTGGGCGCGCCTGAGTCTGTTCTCTTCCGGCCTGTTCACCAACCTTTCGAACGCATCGACGCCGCAACTACTATGCCGACCTGGGCACGCAACTGGATTTCCGGATCGTGCTGTTTACGTACCTGAACACCACGCTGTCCGGCGGCTATGCCGCGGCGGCCGATCGGGACGGCCACATCTCGACTCAATACATGATTTCGCTTCGCATTCTTTGATGCCTTCGCAGTCCATTTCAATCGCTGCTTGCCCAGGCCGGCCTGAGCCTGCTTCCGGTTCTGGTTTTCCTGTTCGCTCTGGAGCTGATCGATACCTACAAACTGCTCACGCTCCGGCGAGTGCTGCGCAGCGTGGCGGTTGGCGCGCTTGTCGCGCTGGTCTGCTACGCTCTGAACACGGCAGTCTATCGGACCGGCCTGGTTGCTCCGGAGACCTGGGCGCGTTCCGGCGCCCCGCTGCTCGAAGAATTCGCCAAGAGCCTTGTACATCGTCTGGCTGCTTCGTCAGAATCGCATTGGCTTCATGGTGGACGCGGCCATCTCGGGATTCGCGGTGGGCGCCGGCTTCGCCGTAATCGAGAACCTCACCTACATTCCTGCTCTGAGCGCGGCCGGGCTGTTGACCGCCGCCGTCCGCGGACTTGGTACTGCCATGATGCACGGCGGCACGACCGCCATCTTCGGCAATCGTTTCCGTGAACCTGAGTGAAATCCGTGCGTCCCGCGCATGGCAGATGTTCGCGCCCGGGCTCGGCATCGCCGTTTTCGTTCATGCGTTGTACAACCAGCCCTATTGGCGCCCCGTTGCCGCGGCCGTGGTGGTGCTGCTGGTTTCCCTGCCGGCTTCGATGTCCTTCATCTTCTGGCGCAGCGAACGCGCTCTCGAGAAATGGGTGGGCACCAAGCTGGACAAGGACATCGATCTGCTGCAGATGATGACGCATGGGTTCCTTCAACTCGTCGCCGGCCGGCCGTTATCTGCATTCGCTGGAGAACACCTTCGCGCCGGAGGTTCTCGGCGACATGCTGTCGTATCTTCAGCTCTCGCTGGAACTGAGCGCGCGCGCCAAGGGCGACCTGTTGCGCCGGAGATGGGGTTCCCGGTTGAGCACGACCCGGAGCTGCCGGCACAGCTCAAGGAGCTGCACTGGCTGGAATCGCAGATCGGGCGCGCCGGCAAAGTGGCGCTGGGCCCCTTGATCGGACAATAGCCGCCGCGATGTTTGGGAACTCGAGCAGCTTGCCGCCCGCGCTCCCAGCGAAGCGCGCCCGCACCGCTAGTTTGGCGTGCTCTCGAAACTGGCGATCGCGGCCGTCTTCGTCGTCGAAGCTCTGCAGCACTGCGTCCACCTTGGTCATGCTCAAAACCCGCTTGACCGGCGCGTCGGGATTCAGGAGCTTCAAGGCGCCCGAATTCTTTACCGCGTGGCAATAGAAGTTCATCAGCAGACCCAGACCCGTGCTGTCGATCCGGCTCACCTTGCTGAGATCGATCAGCACCTTGGTGTCGTTTTGCAGTCCGAATGGCGTTGGTCAGTTCGTTCAGCTCCAGCGAGGCGGCCAGCAGTTGGGCGTTCTCGACGAAGCGCAGCACCGTGACGTCGTTGATGCGCTTGCGCTCCAGGATGGGCTCGCCCAGCCCGCGGATCAGCAGTTCGGTGGCGCGCAGTTCCTCATAGCAATCGTCGCAGCCCAGGTAGTGCGCCTCGAACTGGTCCGCCAGATCGGCAGGCAGTAGCCGATGCAGATAGTCCGCGGATGATCTGCTCCCGGGCCACTGGATCGCTGTGCCAATCCATGCTCATATTACTGAGTGTCGTGAGACCCTTCGATGTTGCGTCAGCGCCAAATAAATCTGTCGAAATTTCTCCTTAGCGCGGCACAGGATGACGCGGAAGTTCTGATCTGTCAGCCCGGTCTCGCTGAGGATCTGTTCCTTTGTCTTTTCTTCAAGATAGAAGGCGCGCAGGATCCGCCGGTCGCGGTCGGGAAGCTGCTCCAGTCCTTGCAGGATGGCTTGGCGAACCTCCAGCAGGTCGGTTTCCGGCAAACCGTTCGCGGGAGGCTCGGGCATCACCTCGGGCATCGGCCCATCCCGGAAGCTGCGGCGCCGGTATTCCGAAATCACGTTCCGGCAGACTCCGAGCAGAAAGGCGCCGGCCGCTTCCGGATTCCTGAGCTTGTCTCCCTGGGAAGCGGAGAGAAAACGGGCGATGGATTCCTGCACCATGTCCTCAACATCCGGACAGGCGAAGCCGATCTCGTAACGGATCTTGAATCGCAGCTTGGTCCGTAGCTTTTCTAGGTCCTCGTTCGACAATGTCATTCAATTCCCGAACGCCCAGATTAGCAGTTACGCCGGCAACCTGAGAGAGCTTCAGACGACAGAGCGGCTACTAGCGCGTCGTCGGCCCAGTCGGCTAGATTAGAGTTGGAGGAATGGCCGAGTGGTTGAAGGCGGCGGTCTTGAAAACCGTTAGCGGGGTGACTCGCTCGGGGGTTCGAATCCCTCTTCCTCCGCCAGATTCATTTCGAGCGTTTCACCTCGACAACCTCTCCCATCAGTCCGAGTTGCATGGTTGCTTTCAGTCTGTACTCGCGCGCAGCGCCCACCAGGAACTGCTTGGTGAATGTTGCGAATCCTGGATGCGTAACTTGGATTGTGTATAAGCCGCGAACAAGAGACGGAATTCGGAACGTTCCGTCGTCGCCAGATTCAGCCGTGAACTTCTGCTTGGAGCGATCCAAAGTCACCGCATTGACCGCAGTGACGCACCCGCTCGGTGCCAGGCATGCTGTCCCAATCGGCCGTGCATGGCGCCGCTATGGAGATGCGATCCAGCATTCGCCTGTACAATATCACACCGGGCCGCGCTAGTCCCCGGTGTTCGCTCCATCCCACCGTTTCGCATCGGGATCGGATAGGTCCAGTAGATCCAGCACGCGCGCGACGCTGTGATCCACGATGTCGAGCACACTTTCTGGCTTGTGATAGAACGCCGGCATCGGCGGCGCGATGATCGCACCCATTTCGGCCAGCGCTGCCATCGTGCGCAGGTGTCCCAAGTGCAAGGGCGACTCTCTCACCATCAACACCAGCTTGCGGCGCTCCTTGAGCGCCACGTCGGCCGCTCGGATCAGCAGGTTCGAGCTGATGCCGGCCGCGATCGCCGACATGGTGTGGATCGAACACGCCGCGATCACCATGCCGTCGGTCGAAAACGAGCCGCTCGCCAGCCGGCAGCCGATGTCGTCGATCGAATAGGAACACGTCGCCAGCTTCTTGACGTCCGCGGCCAGGGCGCCCGTCTCGAGGTACAACGTCTTTTCGCCTGCACGCGTGAGAATCAAGTGCGTCTCGACCTCCGCACGCTCGCGCAGCTTCTCCAAGAGACGCACGCCGTAGATCGACCCGCTCGCCCCGGCGATCCCAACCACGATTCGCACGCGTTGCCCTCCAGCCTTCGAGAATATCGCATCACGACATGGTGCTAGGCTATTCGATGGAGCCAAACCAACATGAAGATGATGCTGAATGTTCAATTTCCCCTTGAGCCGTTCAACTCGCTGGTCAGATCCGGCAAGGTTGGGGCAATCATCGGCAAGATCCTTGACGAGCTGAAACCCGAGGCGGCCTACTTCACCGAGCAGGATGGCCGGCGCGGGTGCGTACTGATCGTCAACCTTTCCGACCCGTCGCGCGTGCCCTTCTTCGCCGAGCCGTTCTTCCTGAACTTCAACGCGAATTGCCGGTTCCGGATCGTCATGACGCCCGACGATTTGCGCAAAGCAGGCCTGGAAGAACTCGGCAAGAAGTGGGCGTAGCTCTCCCGAATGTGCTAGAGTGACTCTTTATGCGCGTTCTGGCCGGCACATTCGTCGTGATGTTGGGATTGCTCAACGTCGGTTGTACCCGTGAAGGTGTGATGCTGCAGGATGCCCAGCAAGGCGAATGGTCCAACTTTCGGGATGCTTCGCACAAAGTGAGTAAGGACGCAAGACAGGCGGAGACACCAGGGGCTGAGGGGACAAAAACCAAGGGTTAACACTCTTAGTACTTTCGTTCGGTTGCACCCTAGCGCGACTCCGAATATAATCGATACTAATTGGGTGGCTAGCAAAGCGCTCCATTCCAGGTCGTAACCGTTTCGCTCTGGAGATTTTGAGTGAAGCTAATCATTCAAATCCCCTGCTTCAACGAAGAGGCGACTCTTGCAATCGCGCTCGGAGACCTTCCGCGCACCTTGCCGGGAGTCGATCAAGTCGAGTGGCTCGTGATCGACGATGGAAGCGGGGATTCCACAGCCGAAGTTGCAGTGCGCAACGGCGTCGATCATATCGTTACGCTTCCGCGAAACAAGGGATTGGCGAATGCCTTCCGCGAGGGTCTGCGTGCCAGCCTGGAAGCAGGCGCGGACATCATCGTCAACACCGACGCCGACAACCAGTATTGCGCCGCCGACATCCATCTGTTAGTGGCCCCCATTCTCCGGGGCAAGGCGGATGTAGTCATCGGGTGCCGGCCCATCAATCAAATCGAGCATTTTTCGCCGCTTAAGAAGATGTTGCAGAATCTCGGAACCGCAGTGGTCCGGTTGGTCAGCGGCACGCGAGTTACAGATGCAGCCAGCGGGTTTCGAGCGCTCAGCCGCGAGGCCGCCCTCAAGCTGAATATCTTTGGCGAATATACGTATACCTTGGAAATGCTCATTCAGGCCGGACAGCGAGGCATGAACGTCGAGCAGGTGCCGATTCGAGTGAATGGCGATCTTCGGCCGTCGCGCTTGGTGAAGAGCATCCCGTCTTACGTGTTTCGCTCGATCAACACAATACTGAGAATTCTCGTCCTGTACCGTCCGTTTCGGTTCTTCATGACGCTCGGGACGATTCCGGTTGTGGTCAGCTTGGCGCTCGCCGCACGCTGGCTGTACTTGAACATCGTGGACTTCGCTACCACCGGCCGCACCCACGTGCCGAGTCTTATCGTTGCCGGCGTGTGTGCCGTGTTCGGATTTCAACTCTGGGCCGTTGCTCTAATTGCGGACCTGTTGGCAGCGAATCGCAAGATTGCCGAGGAGGTTCAATTCGAAAACCGCAGGCGCCGGCTCCTAAGCATCCTTCACCGCGAGGATGAGGAATGGAAACGGGAGACCGTCAGCGCTTCAGTGACGAATTGCCAGTGAGTGCTTGCAAGGAGAGTCATTCTTGCAGTTGCTTCCTGTCTGTCACAGTCTTCGGCCCTTTGTAAAAGCCAATGTGGGACCGGCTGCAAAGGGAGGTCGTGGACCCAGGGAATTGCACGCATCGCGGAGCGTGCGTAGGTCTAAGTCCGGATTTCCTCGAATTCCGCGATACGTCTCGCGGTCCTTTGCCATTTCCGAAGCGGCCCGAGCGAGAAAGCGACGGCGATGCGCTCTCTTTGACCTGGGCTGTCTGCTCTGGCCGGGGAGTCCCGTTCCCGCAACTGTTCCATTGGATGCACCGTCCGTGGACCGATCAGTTGCTGGGCCCGAACCTCGGCACGTATGTCGCACACGCAACCGATCCTGAGATTCGCCGCGCGGCCGCTTCAGGCGGTGTCATTTCACGCGTGCTGATCCACCTGCTTGAAACTAGACGGATCCGGGCCGCCGTCATCGTCCGTCAGGGAATTCCCGTTCCCGAGAGGGCGGCTCCCTTCTTTGCTCGGACTCGTAAGGAGATTCTTAGCGGCGCCCAGAGCGTCTATGCGGTCACCCCGACGCTGACAATTCTCGATCAACTAGAACGCGAACCGGGACCTCTGGCCTTCGTGGGATTGCCGGAGCAAATTGCGTCACTCCGGATGCTCCAGGCTGCCGGGCACCCGGGGCCGCAGAAGATCGTTCTTGTCGCTGGCCCATACAGAGGCACGAACATGTACTTCGGTTCTGTGCGCGCCTTTCTGAGGGGCCAAGGCGTAGAGGACGAGGTTGCGATAACCCACGTTTCCTGGCGAGCCGGAGAGTGGCCTGGCTATCTGGAAGTGCGTACCGCCGACGGGCGCGTGTTCCGCGCCGAGAAATTCTACTACAATTACCTGATCCCATTTTTCATTTCGCGAAACTGCCAAATCACGCCCGACTTTTCCAACGAGCTGGCTGATTTATCGGTCGGTGACGCCTGGTCGCCGGCTTTCGAGAAGCAAGGCGGAGGGCACTCCGTCGTGGTGCCAAGAAGCGAAGGGGCTAAAGAGTTGTTGGTCGAACTGGCGGCAGCCGGCGAGCTTTCCCTAGAGGCAGTGGACAGAAACGCGGCCCTTGCAATGCACGGTCACATGCTCGACTTTAAGAAACGGGGCACCTTCGTCCGCTTGGATGCAGCGGCTCTCCTCGGCCACGTCATCCCAGACTTCGGCTATCGGCCCGCCAGCATACCCCTGAGCCGCAAGACGGTCGAAGCAATCATAAGCCTGTCGTTCTTGGTATGCGGATGGCCTGTTTCCCGATTCTTAGTCTCGCGTGTGCCCACGCGTGTGATCGGGCCGTCTTCGACTTTCTACGAAAAAGCTGGAAGGGCATATCCAAACCCACAAAACGACGGGGACTCTCCGGCATGGATTTTGTGGTTCGCGGAGGGGAGGATCAGTGGGGCGGTATCCTGAACTGGAAGAAGCGGGCATGCCACTCGAACAGCGATTCCTGACCTACATCCAAGCACAGCTCAAACGCGTGCTCACGCAAATGGACCGCGACCCGGACTCCCCTACCTTCGGGTGTTTCGATAGAAACTATTGGCATTACAAAATCAGAGATTACCCATCTTCATTGCTCCAGCAGGGCGTGTTTACGCTGGATGCCGTTCGACGAGGGCTACTGCCCTGGCGGCCGCCAGCTCGGGTGATTGAAGGATGGTGCGTGGGAGCAGTCAACGCTCTTTCACGGCAGGTGGATCGGCGTGGCGCCCTCGACGAATATTATCCTTTCGAGGCAAGCTATCCTTCGGCAGCGTTCGCTCTCTACGCGGCTGCGCGCCTAGTTGTTGATTGGGATCGGGATGCGAAGCATCTGGTCGAAAAAATCGATTTCTACGGCTTGCGGCGATTGGCTCACGATCTTCTTGCAAGGACCGAGACCCAGGCGAGTAATCAACAAGCCGCGGGGCTCGCCGGGCTGGCGCTGGCCTCTCGAATTCCTCAGCTAGAAATCTCCAGCGCTCCTGTGGCACGCCTCGCAGATCGTTTCTTTGCCAGCCAGCATGCCGAGGGCTGGTTTGATGAATACGGCGGTCCCGATTTCGGGTATCTCACTGTAACAATCGATGCGTTGGTCGATTATCACGACGCGACAGAGGATCCAAGGGCGATCAAGGCAGCCGATCGCGCCATTCAATTTCTGGCAGCGTTAATCGGATGTGACGGCCAATTGCCTTGGACCCTCAATAGCCGTAACACCGACTACGTGGTTCCCTACGGTTTGGTCCGCTGTGCTTCCAAATCGGCGCTTGCTAGTTGGCTGGTCCATTCACTTTTCGAGAAGATCGATGATGTGCGGGATCACTTTACCTGGTCCACGGATGACCGATATCATCTTCACTACATTTATGCCAGCGTAGTCCGAAGCCTTCCGTATCTTGGGCAACTGACCGCGGGGCTTGCACCGCAATTTCCGGGCTACTCCTGGATGCCCGGTTGCGGCTATTGGATTCAGCGCCGCCGTAACGTGACCGTATATGTCGGTGCCAATAAGGGCGAGCTGGTTCGTGTGCATCGCTCCGATGGCGCGGGAGCGTCGGATCATGGCTGGCGGTTTCGCAGTGGGCGCAAGCGATGGAGTACGAACTGGTGGATGCCGTCAATGGACGTAAAAGTCAGCGATTCCGAACTTGTGTTGCGCGGTAGGGCTCAACAGATACGCTACCATCTTCCGAATCCAGCCCAACATATCCTTCTGCGGATAACCGCATGGTTTCTTCGTAGACGACTGATCCCGATCCTTAAGCGAGCAATGATTTTCCGGCCGGGTGCCAAACCTGGGCCGGCATTTACGCGAATCGTTCGGCTAGAAAACGAGATCCTGCGCATTCTGGACGAATTCGCGCCGTCACCCGGAGTTGTCGCGGCGCCCGGGCCGCGACAGAACATGCGTCACGTGGCTAGCGCGGACAGCTTCTCGGCCGAAGAGTGGCAGGAGATGCCGGAACCGCTGCCAGTAATCCTGGACAGCGGCTATCGCCATACCAGAGAAGTGAATATCTATCGAAACTCGTCGGCTTCATTGGGCTAGGTGCGATAGAGTGGCCTCCGCCCGGCCTATAGCGCATCATCACGATCCGCACTCACGGGACTTGCTCTTTCAAACAAGCTCTCAGCGAATTTAAATTTCACGATTGCAAACAGAACGATGTTGCCCATCTGCACGGCAAGATAATAGAAATGCAAGCCCTCTACAGCCGCCGTGTACACCACCCATTCAACCATCCGGATCAGCCCCACGCCTGAAAGAAACTGCACGTATTGCCGGTAGAATGGCGCCCGAATGCCGATATTGAACACAAACAGCCGGCAAGCGAAAAAGTTGACCGTCATCTGCAGCCACAGAACCAGCAAATAGGTCGGCGGCTTCGGCCAGCCCAGCTTCTCTACCAGAGCGTAGTTGGACGCCAGCGCAACCAGAAAACCGGGCAGTCCGGAAGCAAGGAACTGTGTGATCTTGAATACGAACTCCGGAGATAGGATTGATCGCCGCGCTCGCATCATTGCCATATACTTTTCAGTTCGAAAAGCGCTCCCACTTCCTGGCTACCAATGCGCATGGTAACCAGTATTCCAACCGATAATCAAATCCACACTAGGCAACCAGATGTAGGACTGACTAAGGTTGACGCGGCCGCAGGCCAAGCGTTACTTAACCGAAGCCTGATCCGAAGTGCCCGGTACTGTCCTGGTACTAGTGGCAGTGGTTCGATGAACCAGGATCGAGTTAAGATCGGAATCGACGCTGTACTCTCGGCAGCGGTAATCGGTTGAGCATGCCATTCACCAAGCCCAGCTTGTCGCCAGAAGTTGAGACCGAGAGTACACGGTCACAGGCGGTCACAGCGCCCGCCAGGATCGTCGCGGCCAGCAACTGGCTTTGGGCCGTCTGGCGAAGGATCGCAGTTCGGCGTCGCACGTCGATTCTGTTGGTTTCTGGACTGGCGCTGGGGATTGGTTATCTACACTACGCCTGGCACGGATTTCCCGATCCGGCGGTCCATGACGAGTTCAGCTACCTGTTGGCGGCCGATACGTTCGCTCTCGGCCGAGTCACGAACCCAACGCATCCGATGTGGGTCCATTTCGAGTCCTTCCATATTCTCCAAAGGCCGACGTACACATCCATTTACCCGGTTGCTCAAGGACTTTTGCTTGGGGCCTCACAACGCATTTTCGGGCATCCTTGGTGGGGCGTCTGGCTGAGCGCCGGGTTCATGTGCGGGGCGATCTGCTGGGCGCTCCAGCAATGGCTGCCTGCTGAATGGGCGCTAATCGGCGGTTTGTTCTCGCTTCGTCTTGCCTATTCGTACTGGATGACGTCTTACTACGGTGGGGCTCTGGGTGCGATTGGTGGGGCTCTGCTTATGGGAGGCGCGGGGCAATGGGTGCGTCGTCCGTCTGCTAGGGCCACTGCGCTCATGGCGCTCGGCATCGCAATCCTCGCCAGTACTCGACCCTACGAAGGCGCTATCTTCTCAGGAGTGGTTTGTTCGTGGCTCATCTGGCGCTGGCTAGAAATGTCTCGCATTGCTCGCCGGGTCGCGCTGCGTCGTAGTCTCCTGCCGATCATAGCAATTCTTGGTGCAACCGCCCTGCTGATGGCCTATTACTGCTGGCGCGTAACCGGAAATCCAGTGACTCTTCCATATCAGGTTTACTTTCGAACGTATTTATCCCGTGCGATGTTTATCTGGCAGAAGAACCGTCCGACGCCGCTTTACAACCACCCCATGATGAAGGACGGATTCGCATTCCTCGATCGGGCAAACGCCACTTGGAGGCTTAAGTTACTCGTCAAGTATACAGAGCCTCTGTCCGTGTTCTTTCCGCTTCGTTCCAAGCCTGTCCTCGCGCTAAGTCCACTTGCCCTTTTTTTGTTGCTTAGGAAGCGCACTCGCCCACTATTTGTTCTGGCAGCATCTGTGTTTGTCGCCCTAGCGTTGGAGTATTGGGGACATCCACACTACGTTAGCCCAGGAACCGCAGCGACCTACGGCGTCGCCGTCGCGCTCATTCAGCGGTTTAGCGTCTGGCCGGGCAAGGCCAAGACTCTCGGTCCAGTGTTCGCGCAGATTCTCGTTCTGAGTTTCTTGGCGTCGATACCGTTCGGCATCGCATCGCTATTATGGTCGGAACCCGTGTTCAACCGTAGTTTTCCTAAGGAACGGTTGCGGATCGAAAATGAACTTGAAAACAAGTCCGGGTTAGACCTAGTCATTGTGCGGTACGGTTCGGACCATGATCCGAATCAAGAGTGGGTCTACAACGCCGCCGACATCGACGCCTCACCGGTCGTCTGGGCCCGGGATTCCGAACGAAAGATGCGGGAACAGTTGATCGCCTATTTCCACGATCGCCGCGTTTGGATCCTTGAGCCAGACCACGACACCGGACCTCGGCTCTATCCGTACGTTCCGTGCGAAAAGGCCGGAGGGCCCAGCTACATGCCTGCGGTGCTTTCAGCCTGCTATTGACGCGCTCGCCGCTCGAATCGCCAATTAGTACTTCGGCACGCTCGGGTCCACCTTGTCGCTCCACGCCAGAATCCCGCCCTTCATGTTGCGCACTTTGCGGAACCCGGCCTGCTTCAGGAAATCCACCGCCTTCGCGCTGCGCACGCCGCTCTTGCAATGCGCCACGATCTCGTCGGCGGAATTCAGTTCGTTCACGCGCTTCGGCAAATCGCCCAGCGGGATCAGCTCGCGCGTTCGGAATCCGGCAGATCTGATATTCGTGCGGCTCGCGCACGTCGATCAGCACGAACTGCATCGCCGCGATCCATCTTGGCCTTCACTTCCACCGGACTCGATGTCGCCTTCCATCGCCACCGGCTCGTGCGCCTGATTCGGAATGCCGCAGAACTGCTGGTAGTCGATCAGCTCGCGAATGGTGGGATGATCGCCGCACACCGGGCACTCGGGATTCCGCCGCAGCTTCAACTCGCGGAAGCGCATGCGCCAGCGCGTCGTAGAGCAGCAGCCGGCCGACCAGCGGCTCGCCGCGTCCCGAGGATCAGCTTCACCGTTTCGGTCGCCTGGATCAGCCCGATGACGCCCGGCAAAATTCCGAGCACTCCGCCTTCGGCGCAGCTCGGAACCAAACCCGGAGGTGGCGGCTCGGGATACAGGCAGCGGTAGCACGGCCCGCCCGGATAGGCGAACACCGTCGCCTGACCTTCGAAGCGGAAGATCGACCCGTACACGTTCGGCTTTCCGAGCAGCACGCACGCATCGTTCACCAGATAGCGCGTCGGGAAATTGTCCGTGCCGTCGACCACGATGTCGTAATCCTTCAAAATGTCGAGCGCGTTCTCGCTCGATAGCGCCGTCTCGAAGCCGGTCGATCTCGACATAGGGATTGATGTCGAGCATCGTCTCGGCCGCCGAGTCCAGCTTCTTGCGCCCGACGTCCTTGGTCCCGTGGATCACCTGCCGCTGCAGGTTGGTGAAATCCACCACGTCGAAATCCACCAGGCCGATGCGGCCGACGCCCGCGGCCGCCAGATACATGCCGAGCGGCGCGCCCAACCCGCCGGTGCCGATCAGCGCGACCTTCGCGTTCTTCAGCTTCAACTGCCCTTCCATGCCGACTTCGGGCATGATCAGGTGCCGGCTGTAGCGCAGGATCTCTTCCTTCGACAAGCGTGGCCGGCGGCGCCGCGACACCGGCTGTCCCGCCCGCGATGCTCGGCACGATCGAAACCGTGTCGCCGTCCTTCAACGGCGTGGCTTCTTTGTTCAGATAGCGGATGTCGTCGTCGTTCACGTACACGTTGACGAAGCTCCGCAGCTTGCCTTCGTCGTTGTAGAGATGCCGCTTCAGATCGGCATACTGCGCTGGTCAGCGACCGCGAGCACCTCGCCGACGGTTCGCGCCCTTCAGCTCCACCGAATCCTGCTTGGCGGCGTACTGCCGGAGCGGAGTGGGAATCAAAATCTTAGCCATAGATCAATTCTTCCTTGGGCGCTTCCTTCTGGTCGAAATCCGGCCGGTAGCTATTGGCGTGATCGAAGCGCCCGTTCTTTATCGATAGCACGACATACGAGAACCACGGACAGGAATGCTCCAGATCGCGCTTGGAAAAATACGCGTCGCAGTTGGGGTGCGAATGAAAAACCCCCAGCACGTTCACGCCGCGTTCGCGCTCGCCTCCGTATCCACGCGATGCAGATCCTGCGGATCCATCACGAAAAAATCCTCTTGCGGGCCGGTGTAGATGTTCGGCAGCGGCACCGCTTCGCGCACCACGCCGTCCGAGCCCAGCATCACGCCGCAACACTCTTTGGGAAAAGTCTTTTCGGCATGCGACACCATGGTATCCCAGGCCGGCTTCTCAATTCGGATCATTCCAGAACGGCTCGCTCAAATACTTGTAGGCGCCGTCGCACAGAATCGTGACGATCACGCCGCGCTCGCCGGCCTCCGCCAATTTGCCGCGCCACCGTTATGCGCCGCCACCAGATTCGCGCCCGACGAAATCCCCACCAGCAGCGCTTCTTCGCGCGCCAGCCGCCGGCACATCGCGTAGGCGTCTTCGGTTTCGATCCAGACGTTGTCGTCGGCGATGCTCGGGTCGTAAATGCCCGGCACAATCGCGGTCGGCATGTGCTTCAAGCCTTCCAGGCCGTGGAAGCCGGAGGAAGGCTGCGCCGAAATGCACTTCACGCCCGGAACTTCCTTGCGCAGCCGGCGCGAGTTGCCCATGAACGTTCCGCTGGTCCCCATGCGACGCCACGAAATGCGTGATGC
The DNA here is from genome assembly GCA_963792065.1 of Terriglobia bacterium. GTDB lineage: Bacteria > Acidobacteriota > Terriglobia > Bryobacterales > Bryobacteraceae > Palsa-89. The sequence goes on along the minus strand of CAWBUU010000001.1, from coordinate 349,104 downwards.
GGCCGTCGGTCTGCGCCAGGATCTCGAGCGCGGTGCCCGTCGTAGTGCGCCTTCCAGTTGGCCGGGTTGTTGTATTGATCCGGATAAAAATAGCGGTCCGGATCGGCTTTATAGATCTCGCGGCACAGCGGATGGCCCCGTCCGATCCTTCGCCCGGATCGGTGAACACCATCTCGGCGCCGTAGGCCTGCAGCACGTGCTTGCGCTCCATCGAGGCGTTCTTCGGCAGGCACAGCTTCACCTTGTAGCCGCGATACGCGCCGATCATGGCGTAGGCGATGCCGGTGTTGCCGCTGGTGGCGTCCAGAATGACCTTGTCGCGCGTGAGCTTGCCGGTGCGCTCGCCGTCCAGGATCATGTTCAGCGCCGCGCGATCCTTCACCGAGCCGCCCGGGTTGAAAAACTCCGCCTTGCCGTAAATTTCGATACCCGGAAAACTCGCGCGCCAGATGCTCCAGCCGGATCAGCGGCGTATGCCCGATAAGCTGCAACAGGTCCGTCGCGACCAGGCGCGACACGGGCGGCACGATGCTTGTGGCGACGGACATTTGACTATCCCTAATGTTATCACCTATTTGTCGGTAGACAATAGGGTCTAACGCTCGAATGCATTCCTTTAGATGCGGCCGCCGCAGGCAGGATGCACGCAACTCAGGTTCGGGTCCGCTCAAGATATTCTTTCTGGAGCCAGCCAGTGGATCGGTGACCCCATCAAGGACTCGAACTCACTTCGGAATCGTGACCGACATCAGTTCGGAACGCTGATCGCTATCCCTCGGAATCCGCAGGCGATCATACACCGAGTGGCCCAGATCAACACTTCGCCGTCAGGGGAGATTTGCTCCTACAGGTTGCATCGCGGAACTTTCAATTAGGGATATCCAGCTGACCCCCTCGCTTTCCTGGTACCTTAAGGCGAGACCTTTGAAACGATCCGTAATGTTCATCGCAGTGGCGCTAGTGGCGGCTTCTTTCGCTACCGGTCAACAGAAGAAAAGCAGGATGCAAGAAGAGCTGTTAAAAATCGAGAAAGACTTCTCGCGGGCGATTGTGGCGAATGATGCAGAGGCAATCGGGCGATTTCTTGCAGATGAGTGGATTATCGTCGATCCGGACGGTGCCATAATCGATAAGATGCGCTTCCTCGAGGTGATTAAGTCAGGCGCTCTGACCCATGAACTGATGGAATCCGATAACGCAAGCGTTCGTGTTTATGGAAACACCGCTATTATCACAGCGCTCACTACAGCCAAGGGGAAATTCGGCGGACAACCTTTCACTACGCACGAGCGGTCCACAGATGTCTTTGTAAAACAGCAGGGCCGGTGGCAATGCGTACTTTCACAACTCACCAAGTTCGCTAGCAGCAAGTAAAACGATTTTATTATCGTGGCGCAATCGAATCGCTCCTGGTCGCGCAGCGTTTACCATCATCGCCGATGATCTGCCCTGCGCTTCTGGCCTGTTCGCGGCGTATCCGGCAATGATCCCATCTCGCGGACAGCGGGTTCTGCGGAAACTCAAAGACATCACGGAGCCCGAAGCGTCTGAATCTGTTGGAAGACCGCGCTGATCGGCGGCGGCGGGCAGCGTTAGCAAATCCGGTCGATTGAAGATTCCATAGCTCCTGGTAAACTCCGTTCTCAATCCCGACCAGCAGGTCGTGGCCGAACTTTAGGCAGGGGCCAGGAATAGCGACAGGCGTTGGCCCACTGCGATGTTGAAGAAGACCCGATTTCCGGCCACCTCAGACGTTGTCTGAATGGCCGCCGCTACACTGGTTCAACCCGTCCCAAGGCTTCATCGGTCGCCAACTCCAGCTCTTCCAGCTCACTCTCGTCGAGAGCCCGAATCTTGGCTTGCAAGGCAGATTTGGGAATTGCGCGCATCTGGAAAGCTAGAGCAACAGAGTTCTCGGGCGAGCCGCCGCCCGGGGAGGAGCTAATCAGTGCGGTTCCGACCAGGTTTGCGCGATCAAGGTTCGTGGTGAGCGGAACCACCAGCACCGATTGGAGCGCCAGCGACTGGGGTCCGGACGTCGCACCACGATCAAGCTCACCTGCTCACCTGGACGCAAGCCCAACCGCTCCGACGGACGAAGCACACCATCCTCATATTGAGCCTGAACAACTCTCACGACCACGGTCGTAACACGCAGTGGTCACCGCCGAACTGGCGGCTCCGCCACTCCTCAGGGATCCTGATTCTCTCGTTACCGGTGCCATGCGTTTCAGCGCTAAGAGCTCCTCGCTGACTCATATCAACGACGTGAGGCTGCCGCCTCCCCTCGAAGCGCGGTTGATCGGGGGCCTGCCGTGCCGTCGAGACCGGCTGTGGCTGTTGCCGGCGCGCCGTCAAAATATCCATGGAAGGTTGCGGCGCATACAGTTCTTTGGCTGACCTCGCGTGGAAAGGCCGCTGAGGCCCGAATTACAGCCCCTTCGGGAAAGGACATCCGTACAGCCGAAGCTCCCTTGAGGAGTTGGCGGCCGTTCAGTATCACCGTCTCGTGTATCGGCACGTTGAGCCACCCGTACCTATTGATTAGGGCGAAGGCGCCCGGAGGATCATTGGCCGCCTTCAGGCAGTAACCCGACACATTCTCGATCTGAAGAATCTGGCCCACCGGCACTTTGGGTCCGACCGTGTTTCCATCGCTATCGCGCAAAGAGCAGTCGACCCCGCTGCCGGCTTTTCCGGCCGCAATGTTAACTTTGCACCGGCCAACAACCGGAATTCGTGCTCCGGCTGAGGCGACGTCCTGAGCTGATGCCAATCCGGCGAGACCAGCCAGGACCATTAGATGGCCGGCCGTCAATTTCATAATCGTCGTCATGTTCGTTTCCCTTCTTAAGTGGTTTTCGATGTCACAGCCGTCTGTGAGGATCGTCACGAACGAGCCTACCCGGATATTTCCGAGCCGCCAAGTGAAGTTCAACGACATCAGTGATTTGCCATCGAATGTCATACCGTGTCACGGGGTGTTTAGCGAGAATTTTGAGCACACGGTCAGGGGAGAGTAATATAAACCATGCCCGAAGCCAGCGGCCCGGGCGGTTCGGCGGAGCCGGCCAGCGAACCGGGACGCAAATTAGTTCGACAACAGGCTAATCCTGAAGCGCGCCTGAACTCGTGGAAAGAGATCGCGGACTACATCGCCCGCGACGTGCGGACCGCTCACCGTTGGGAGCGCGAGGGACTTCCCGTGCATCGGCTTATGCACGAGAAGGGCGCGAGCGTCTACGCGGTTCCCGCGGAAATCGACGAGTGGCTCGCCAAACGAAGCGCCCGTCCGCAGAAAGCCCCCGAGCTCGATCCGGCGCCGGAACCGCAGTTACCCAGGTCGCTGCCACCCAAGTGGGTTTGGTTCGCCTTGGCAGGTTTGCTGGTCGCGGCGGCGGCTTTGTTGTGGCTACGCAATTCCAGGCAAGCGCCCGCTCCGCAGTTGGAAGCAGTCCCACTCACTACCTACGACGGAATCGAAATGCACCCTTCCTTTTCCCCAGACGGCCGCCAGGTTGTGTTCGCCTGGAACGGAGCATCACGGGGAAACTACGATGTCTACGTGAAGGTGGTTGGAACGGGAGCGCAGGTGCGGCTGACGACTGACGCAGCCGCCGACTTCGATCCCGTCTGGTCTCCCGATGGAACCCAGGTCGCGTTTTGCCGTCAAGGCCAGGGAATCTTTCTGATCCCGCCTATTGGCGGTGCAGAACGAAAACTGTTCGAAGATACCGATACGGACTTTGTAGGATATCGGCATGTCGTTCTATCAGCACGCCGTCTCGGTTGGTCCGCCGATGGGAAGTACGTAGCCTTCGCGCGGGGGACGTCGAGCAGTGGACATGCGGGAATCTTCCAAATCGCGGTACCGGGCGGGCAAGCCAAACGCATTACCCTGAACGAGACAGATGAAGACCTGGCGCCTTCGTTTTCGCCGGATGGCCGTCGCTTGGCGTTTGCCCGGTGCGCGAGCCCGAGTTCATGCAAGGTGGGGCTGGTGGAGGTGGATGCGGACTCGGGCGCCACAGGTCCGGTTCGCGAGCTCACTGAACCCTCAGGTTCCATCGGTTCAATCGCTTGGGCGCCGGACGGGGAAACGGTGATTTTCAGTCAGGCAGATATTGGACCTCAGTCACTGCGCCTGTGGAAGCTTCCCGTACGCAGCCGCGTCAAGCCCGAACTATTAAGTTTCGCCGGGCCAGGGTCAGATTCGGTCACGGTGTCGCGATCCGGAACGCGAATGGCCTATTCGTACTTCTACGGGGACGCTGACCTTTGGAAAATGGAAGGCGGAGTTGCTGCCCGAAGCCCGCTCTCATCCACGCGTCGGGACGATAGTCCTCAGTTCTCCCCCGAGGGCAGAAGGATAGCGTTCAGCTCGACTCGCTCCGGTCACCAGGAGATCTGGGTGGCAAACGTAGATGGATCGAATCCGATCCAATTGACTACCACACGAGCCTCCGGGACCGCCCGATGGTCTCCGGATGGCAAGCGAATCGCTTACGATACGCAGGCAGAGGACGGGCTGTGGGACATCAACGTGATCGACGCATCTGGCGGCAAGCCGACGACAGTGGTCCGCCATCCTGCTGACGACAAAGCCCCCAGCTTTTCCCGGGACGGCAAGTGGATCTACTTCTCGTCGAATCGTAGCGGGCGCGATGAAATCTACCGTATTCCGGCGATCGGGGGAGAACCGGTCAGGTTGACGAACAATGGCGGTTACGTGGCGTTCGAGTCGGTGGATGGCAGTTCTATTTATTACACGAAGACCGGTGTGGGATGCGCTCCGCTCTTCATCAGGCCGCTAACAGGCGGCCCTGAGCGTCAAGTGGCCAAATCCGTGTGCGAGCGCGGCTTCGTGGTCCACGCAAACGGCATCTACCTCCTCAGCCACAACCCCGACAATCAAAATGTTGATCTGACGCTGCTCGATCCCAGCAGCGGTGAGAGCCGCGTGCTGGCGGCGAGCCTCGGACGGTTGGATATCGGCTTGACGGTATCCCCGGATGGCCAGACGATTTTCTTCAGCACCAGCGCTCAGTATGGCGCCGACCTGATGCTGGTGGAGGGTTATCCCGTAGCGAAATGACGAAGCCCGTCGAGCATGCTCGCAACGGCCGCGCAATCCGGATTTCGGTCCCGCCTTCGCTGGCCGGCATGAAGTACCTTCCGGCACTACCCGCATCGCCGCACGATACACGGAATCACTTGCCGGCTATGCCGCCGATAGATCCGGAAGTCCGAATCCGTCGTCATGATCACTGGATCAGCCACGGTCTCGGACATGCGAACCACGCAGGCCTCAGCCAAGCTCATCGGTACGCTCGCGTATTTCTGCAACAGCGTGAGCACCGCCTCCAGGTTGCTGTCGAGATTGAACACCGCAACCACGGCTCTCCGCGTAAGCATCGCACTAGGTCCAGGCGCGCCGCGTGGTCCAAGCAAGCGGAACGCCTCCGAGAGTGCTGCTTCGCAGCTATGCCAGGGCGGCATGTTTTCGGAGGCTTGTTGCACGGCCCATCGATGGTGGAAGTCGCGGCGACTCAGAAGCGCCACCAAGAAACCCGCATCAACCACTACGCTTCTGGCCATAGCTCAGGGCTTTCAGGTATCTCTTCTTTCGTGCGCTCAGGTCGCCCGCCAGGCCATCCACGGAACCGATCAAGTCCGCGATACCGCTTAGCCGGCTGGAGGCATCCGCCGCGGATCCTCTACGGATTTCCCGCGAAATCCGGACTCGATTTGTACAGCGATCGACCAGTGGCCAGGCTCGGGGCTGAATGAGGCCGCGACTCGACGATTGATGCGTCCCTTTCTCACCTGGCCAGCGGTCGGGATGGCGCGGTCACTTGGGAGGCGCAGGCGTGGGAGGCCCGGGCGGCGTGTCGCCCGCGGGAATGACTGCTCCGGCAATGTGCACTACATACACGACTTCGTTCCATACTTCGGGGACACATTCATGGCCGGCCAGGAATTGCGGCAGCGCATCCGCCGGTTTTCGACGGCTTTCTCAAAAGGCTCGCTGCCTTCCGCGAACGAAGAAGCAAACGCAACACCATTTCCGGTATCCCATCCACTCATGAATTTGGACAAGACCTTCATGACCCAGCGGGAGATGAGCGGACAGCCAAGCACACGTGAACTTATCTCGGGCCGATCACGATTCCGGTGAGCGGCACCTCTTCCCAGTGCCCGAGCAGCGTCACCGACCCGCCGCAATTGCCGCCCGTGGGATTTCGAATCGCCACTACCTGCATGGACCCACCAGCAGCCAGGTAGAATCGCATGGGCTGAGACACCCACGCGTGCTGGTTGTCGATGCTGCCGCCGAAGACCGTAACGGTTTGATATTGCGCCGGAGCCGCCTGCGGATTCTTCACCGTCAGCACCAGGTCCGCCCGAGCGCCGGGTGCGCACGCGCCATACACCGAAGCGTGTTCAATCACCGCCACTCTACCAGCCGCCGCGAACAATTCATGGGTCGAATAGTTGCTGTACTGCGTGTCGATATCCAGCTCGATCTGCAGCGGCATGGTGCCCGCCACCCGTACTTCCTTGACCGGAACCGGCTTGTCGACCGGATTGTTCACGGTCACATTCTGCGCCAGCGCCGGCAGCGCAGCCAAAATGACGGCAGCCGCCAGCCTGCCGCCGCGGAGCGATTGTTGAAATTGTAGAAAATGTTTGTTCATATCCTCACGGGCGCAAAGCACGGGCGACATCGCTCACCGGTTGCGGCCCCTGGGTCTTTCGTCCCCCGAAGACCTCGTGAAAACGCCCGCCCAGCCGATGAGGTAGTCGGACAAACTGTGCAACCAAAACGACATCTCACAATTGGACAGCAGTTCACCCTCGGATTCCTAGCCATGATGGTCCTGCTCCTCACGCTGGGATACGCGGCGCGCTATGGGATGACCAGGATCGGAGGCGAGCTCGATACCGCTGTTAACTCTACGGCCAAGAAAATTAGCCTGGTGGGTGCGCTACGGGCCGACTTTCAAGATATGCAGGCGTACGGTCGCCGTACTCAGTTTGCGTTCGTGGTGAATCATTTGGTGCAGAGCAACGAGAAATTCGGGGCCAATGTCGCTTGTTCGATGTGTCACACGCTCGAGAACCGCAGCGTGCACGAACGCGAGATGGGCGCGATAGCAGCACGCGTTAAGAAGAATTCTGCACAATTGCGGCCGTTGGTAAGCACCGAAAACGAGAAGCAGAGCCTTGCGGCGGTCGACAACGGCGTCGATCGTTATGTGCCGTTGTTCACCGAATATCTGAAGCTCACTGAGCGCAACCAGTTCGACGACGCCCATGCTGTCCTACGTGATCAGATGGCTCCTATGGTCGAAGAGATCGACAAGGTGATGAACCAGTTGCGCGACGAAGCGCAGAAGTCGCTCAGGCAAGCCGACCAGCAGTCGCGCGACACCATCACGCGAACACGACGCACCACGCTCCTCGTTTTGGGTATCAGCTTGTCCGTGGGTCTGGCAGTGTTGCTCTTCGTCAGCCGAACGGTGCGGCAGCTCCGGCAAGTGGCTGCCGAGTTGAGTCAGGGAGCACAGGATGTCGCCAGCGCCGCGGCCCAAGTTTCTCAATCCGGCCAAACCGTCGCGACCAGCGTCTCCGAGCATGCTGCCGCGCTGGAACAAACCTCGGCGGCAACCGAACAAATCAAGGCCGGCGCTCATGCCAACAACGTGTCAGCGGAGGAAACCGCGGCGCTTTCCACCAATCTCAACGGGCGAACAAAACAAGCCAACGCCGCTTTGGAGCAAATGATGTCCGCCATGGGGGACATGGACGACAGCAGTCAGAAAATCTCAGGCGTCATCCGGCTGATCGACGAAATCGCTTTCCAGACCAACTTGCTGGCGTTGAACGCAGCCGTGGAGGCCGCGCGCGCCGGTGAAGCTGGAATGGGCTTTGCCGTCGTCGCCGACGAAGTCCGCCAACTTGCGCTGCGAAGCGCTCAAGCCGCTCGTGAAACGGCCGCGCTGATTGAGGAATCGCTCGAGAAGAGCACTCGCAGCAAGCACGCAGCCGGCGTCGTCGCCGAGGCGGTTCACTCCATTACCTCTAGCACCGCGCGCGTCGGTGAACTGGCCCAAACGGTACGGTTGAGCAGCGTCGATCAGTCGCAGAACCTCGATCAATTGGCCCAGGCCATCTTCCAGGCGCAGTCCATGATCCAGTCCAACGCCGCGGCGGCCGAACAATCCGCAGCGGCTGGCGAGCAATTGCAGGCTCAATCCGGCCAGTTGGACAGCATCGCAACTCGGCTCGTCATGGTCTCGGGCTAGTGCCTCCGGCTCCGGGGTTTACGTAGCTACCTCGCCGCCGTCGTCGCCAAAGCACCCGTGCCGGAGAATGTTCCCGCCGCCGTAGTAGCGGTGCAAAGGAGCGTCGACCTTCCTTCCGGAGGATGATCGGGAATCGTGATGTCGGCCTGATAGATTCCGATCATGCCGACCGCATAGCCGAGATACGGCATTTCCAGCGGCGGGGAACTCTCGCCTAGCCGGCACACCAGCGGCGTCACTGGATGCACCAGCGGATCGGACGGGCCCGGCGCGCCCGTCGCCAGCGGATGATCCAGCGGACCCAAGCCTGTCAGATAAACGTGCACCGTCTCGCTAGGCCGCGCGGGACTCGAAGGCGTCACCAGGCCGCTGAAGTCCGCATGCGCCGCTTTTGCATAGTCGATGCCCGTCGCCGGATCCCGCCAGGTCGCCATCCACGGCTCCACTCGATGCGTAAGACGGATATTCACCACAAGCTCGAACGGACTGTTGTCCGAACGAATCGCTAAGTGGCGCGTTCCCTCCGGCACGGATGCGTATTCCCAGGGAACTTGCACCCACATTCCCTGCTCGTCCACGGCCGACAACGGAAACTGAACGTCGCCATCCAGCGCCTTCTGCGACCTCGTGAATCCAAATCCAGGGATCAGCAAAGCGGACCCCGGCACCGCGCCGGCATTGTTGCCGCTGGTAAGCGAACCGATCGGGCTCAAGATCTCTTCGCTCTCGCCAGTCGAAACATCGAAACGCAGCAGCCGGTTCGTCGCCGTCACTGCCCAAACGATGCCGCCGTCATCACTGATCACGGCCTCTTTGAATCCCTCGTCGCTCGTCAGGAGCACACGGCTCTCGCGCGTTCCGGCTTCCCACATCGCAATCGTCGAGGGCCGCCCCTGATCATCGAAGCTGCGATAAACGAGCTTCGTTCCGCTGGCGTCCCAAACCGGCTTGGCGTAGCTTTCCACCGCCGCTCGGAAATCCTTAGGCGGCATCGCGGCAACAGGAATCAGCTCGCCGGTCTGCGTATCCAGCACCATGAGTGTCCGCTGGTCGTCGTTCGATCCGCCCTCTACCACCGCCTCGAATGCCACCCGCCCGCCGGTAGCGCTGATAGTCGGGCTCTGCGCGCGATTTTCCGAATAGATCGTCCGCGGATCTTCGCCCGGCTTCCACAACGACAACGCGCCAGGTGCTTCCAACTGCTGCAGATCGTTGCCATGCGTGATCAGTAGCAATGCCGTTCCATCATTGGCGATCTCGCGCACTACCGGCCGCGCGAAAAGATTAACCGGCAAGTCGGAGATTTCACCGGTCGCCGAATCCAGGTACTGGGCGCCCGTAAACGGATAGCTGTCTGCTGTGAAGTACCGGCCGTTGCGGCTCATCCGCAAGGTTCCACGCGGGAATGGCGCAGGCAGCGTGACGCCATGCACTTCGCTTGAAAGCGGAGGCGCGACAATGATCTGGCACAGTATGCATCCAATGTTGATCTGCCATCCCGTCACTTTGGCATCGGTCGAAAGGAACGGTGCGAAAAGATCCGGAGGCGAAATCGCGAACCCAATCTCTTGCGCCGCGGCCAGAAGTGTCCATTCACCGTTTTGCCAGCGATAGATCTTGCCTGCGGACCCAAGATCCGGTTCGGCTTGCAGCCGGAAGCGCGTGTGCATCAGCAGAATCGCGCCATCGCCGGACGTCGCGAGCTGCTCCACCTGTGCCTGCAGCGTTGCGCAAATCAGGCAACCACCCAAAAGCCTCAACCACCGTGCCACATCCTAAGCTTACTCGACCTTCCGCGACGCGGCCGGCTAAGAAGTTTCAATGTATACTTGCATTGAATTAACCGCGGCGCAGTGGCTTCCCAGGCGCGCACGTGTCGACGCACCGCCATGGACAACGACTTCAACCCCAGTGGACTCCAACCCGAGACGGCCGCACCCACTGACCCACAACGGCCCGATCGGCTGGAACTCGCGCACGTCCTTTTCATGGACCTCGTCGCGTTCTCGATGTGGCCCATGGAGGAGCAGCGCCAGGGACTCCATGAGCTCCAGAAAATCGTCCGCAATACCTCCCAGGTTCGCGCCGGCGAGAGCCAAAACAACCCGGTTCGTCTGCCGACCGGAGACGGCATGGCGCTGGTGTTCTTCGGCGATCCCGCCGCGTGTGCCGAGTGCGCGCTCGAGATCTCCGCCGCGCTACAGAACAGCTCGCTCAAACTGCGCATGGGCATCAATACCGGGCCCGTCTATCGCGTCGCCGACATCAACACGAATCTCAATGTCGCGGGCGGCGGCATCAACACCGCCCAACGAATCATGGACGCGGGCGATGCCGGTCACATTCTGGTCTCCCAGAGCACGGCCGATATCCTGCGCCAGTTCGGCGAATGGTCCCCGCGCCTGCACGACCTTGGCGAGCATTCCGTAAAGCACGGCGTCAAACTGCAGTTCTTCAATCTATACACTGCCGAACTGGGTAATCCAGCCCTGCCTTCGCGCTTTCAGGCGGAGCGCAAACAATCCTCGAACCGGAAAACGCGGCGGATTGCGATTGTCGCGGCCGTAGCGCTCCTGATCGCCGCCATCGGTCTCGCCGTCGCCAACCGCATGCTCCCCGAAAAGCGGCGCAAATCCGTCGCCGTCATGGGATTCCGTAACATCACGTCGCGCCCGGAAGCCGCGTGGGTCTCCACCAGTCTTGCCGAAGGCCTGCGCACGCAACTCGCGAGTACCGGGAAGATCCGCACCATCTCCGGCGAAGAATGCGCCGAAATCTGGCACGATCTCGGGCTGAAAGAGCTAAACAGCATGAGCGAGGGTACTCTGAGCCGCGTCCACCAGCGCGGCGCGGACATCGTGATCGTGGGCTCTTACACCGATCTTGCGGGTGGACGGATTCATCTCAACATTGCGATTCAGGACACCGGCGCGGGCGAGACCGTCGACTCGCTCGTCGCCGACGGCACCGAAGCCGAGATCACCCAGTTGATTGCACAATCCGGCGAGCGGCTTCGCAGCAAAATGGGACTCGGTTCGATTTCCCCCGAGAAGGAACGCCAGCTCGCGCTGTCCCAGCCCTCGCCCGAAGCTGCGCCGGCCTACTCTGAAGGAATCGCGAGGCTGCGGACCTATGAGCCGCTTCAGGCGCGTAGTTTCCTGGAGCGCGCGGTCCTGATCGATCCCGCCTTTCCCTTCGCGCACTCGGCATTGGGTGAAGCCTGGCTGGTGCTGGGTTACGACCAGAAAGCCAAGGACGAAGCCCGGAAAGCATTCGAGCTCTCGAAAAACCTGTCGTTCGAAGACCGTACTTCCATCGAAGGACGCTATCGTCGAATCATCTCCGACTGGCCAGCCGCCATGATGGCCTATCAGCAGCTCTACAAGTATTCCCAGAATCTCGACTACGGCTTGAAACTCGCCGAAGTGCAGCGATCCGCCGGCAAGGGACAGGACGCCCTGGCGACTCTGGCCTCGCTGCGAAAACTCCCCAAGCCGGAAGGCGCCGATCCCCGCATTGATCTGGAAGAAGCCGAGACCGCCGCATCGCTGGGCGATGTCAAACGCGGATTGACCGCTGCGGCCAACGCAGCCCGCGCCGCCAAAGCCTCTGGCGCGCGCTTACTCGAATCGCGCTCGCTCATCTGGAGCTGCGTGGCATTCCGTCGCCTGGGCCAGATGGACAACGGTAAGCAAGCCTGTGAACAGGCCCGCAAGATCGCTGCCGATGTCGAAGACAAGCTGGGCGCGGCTCGCGCAGTGAACAACCTGGCCACCATCGCTGGGGCGCGTGGCGATTTGGACGGCGCCAAGCGCCTGTTTGAACAGGCGTTAGACCTCGGCCGCAGCATCGGCACCCAGCGCGACGTCGCCGGCGCGCTCAACAATATTGCGAACATCCTCGCTACCCAGGGCGATCTGGCTCAAGCGAGTCAGCGCTACGAGGAGGCGCTTACGATCGAGCAGGAAATCGGGTTCAAGACCGAAATCCCCAGGACGCTCGGCAATCAGGGCATTCTGCTGCATCAGCAGGGCGACCTTCGCGGCGCCCAGCGCGCATTCGAGCAGGCCATCAGCGCCGCGCGCGAAATCGGAAACCAGAGCAGTCTTGCGGGCAGCACCATGAACCTGGGGGTCGTTCTATTTGAGCGAGGCGACCTGCCGGCTGCTGAAAAGAGTTATCAGGACGCGCTGGCCATTCAAAAGACGTTGGGCGCCAAGTCCCAGATGGCCGCCACCCTCGATTCTCTGGCCGACTTGCGGCTCGCCCGTGCAAATCTCTCAGAAGCGGAGCAGCGCTATCGTGAGGCGATGTCGATCCAGCAGGAGTTAGGCGATAAAGGGTCGATCGCCATGAGCCAGACCGGTTTGGCGAACGTCCTCCTCGAGAAAAATCAGCCGCAGCAAGCGGACGCCATGGTCCGCGCCGCGATCGCCGAACTGCACTCCGAAAAGGATGCCGAGGGAGAAGCCTCCGCTCGCCTGGTCCTTGCGCGCTCTCTGCTGGCCCAACCAAATGTGGCAGAAGCTGAAAAGCAAATCGGCCTGGCCCGCTCGCTCAGCGCCGAAGGATCATCCCGAACCCAACAATTTGATCTTGCGATCATAGCTGCCCGAGTGAGCGGCGCGAAGGATCCCCTCCAGAAGGTCTTCCGCGAGGCGAAAGCACTCGGTATGCCGGGCGCTGAACTGGAAGCTCGCTTGGCGTGGGCTGAAATCGAGCTGGCCCACGGCGATCGTGCCCGGGCTCGCGCCGAACTCAGCGCTGTCCAAAAAGAAGCATCCGCCAAAGGATACCTGCTGATAGCCGCCAAGGCCGCACGGGGATCGAATTCGTACTGACTTACGCCGAAAAGTACTGGTCCATGCTTGTAACCGCGGTTAACGCGATGTTATACTCGCCGAGCGGAGGTAAGTCGTGGGTCAAATAAACAGATTCGCACTTTTTGGTTTAGCTTTGCTCTTGGCAGGCGCGCTCCAGGCCAGCCGGCTGCAGCAAGACTTCAGCGACTACGGAGTCTCGCCGACTTTCTTCAATCAGGGCATCTGCCTGGACGCCAACGGAGCTGTAACGGGCGGCACATGCGCCTTGACTGCTGAGGATTATCTCGCAAGTAACGACCCAACACACCATGTTTTCGATTTTAGGGTGGAGGGTAACGTCAGCAATTTCGTCTTGACTTTAACCGGGTCCGTCCCACTTATCCTAGATCCCAACCCGGATGACAACCCGGCGCTCGCATTCTGGGCCTACGGGGCTTTGGTCTGCAAACCCATCGATCCCTCGTTTACCAACCCTCCGCAGTGTGGACCCGAACCGCCGTCCGCCACGACAACCTATTCACTGTCCGCGGATGGCATGACAGCGACGTTTACGGTCGGAGGAGCCAATGACCCGGCCCATCAATACGTGTTTTTCGCCATCGTTTGTGAGTTCGGTCACGACCAAGGCCTGGCCTGTTTGCCCAAGCCCGATCAAGACAATATTGTGGCGCTTGATGAGATCTCCGAGCCGACCGTTAGTGCGATGCTTACTCCGAACACGAGCGAAGTTCCCGAGCCCAACACGGTACCGGTGCTTTTGTTGGCCGGCGGCGCTGCCGCGACCATCTTCAAGCGCCGGTCACGCAAGCTGGCGTAGTGATCAACAAGTTTGTCTAAAGCGGCTCGTACTTCGCAGCGCCGTGGTGCTGCCTACTTGAGCCGCGGAACGCCGCTCGAAATCACAAACATCCGCCCGGAATGGAACCCGTGGATTCCGCTCCAGGCCGACGTGATCAGAAAATCCGACGTGCCGTCGCCGTCGATGTCGCCGAGCGTGACGGCATCGAAGCCGAACGTGTCGCCGGGAATCCGGCACGTGTACGTCTTCATGAGCCGGCCGTCTTTGCCCGAGTAAAGATAAGCTCGCCCGGCGCCGTTCGCGCGCGCGGCTGTACTGCCACGCGCCCGACGATGAAGTCGGCGTGTCCGTCGCCATCCACGTCGCCCGCCACCGAAGCGCTCGTTCCGAATCCCTCGCCCGCAGTCTCGCCAGTGAAGGTCCACAATCGATGCCCGTCTTTTCCGGAATGAATGTAGACGCGCCCCGTCGAAAGCCCTTGGCGCGATTCGACCAGTCGGACGCATAGACGTCCGGAAAGCCGTCGCCGTCCACATCGCCGGGCACCGAAAGGAACATCGCGCCCAGCGCCGCGCCGGTTTCATCGGCTTCGATCGTGAACTTCGGTTTCGGCCGTCAACCCGTCGTAGACATAGGTGCGGCCGCAATGGCACGAGCCCGCGCGCGGCGCGCCCACCATCAGCAGCATGTGCTTCGCCGTCCGCGAAACCCGCCACCGCGCTGCCGAATCCGTCGCCCTCGCGCTCGCCTGTGAGCGTCAGAAGCGTCTTGCCGTCCTTGCCCGAAAAAACGTACGCGCGGCCGGCGCCTTTGCCGCCGGCGTTGTTGCCCGGCGCGCCGACGATCACGTCGGCGAACCCGTCGCCATTCACGTCGCCCGCCCCCGACACGTGCCGGCCGAACTGGTCGCCCGTGTTCTCGGCCTTCACCGTCAGCAGCACGCGGCCGTCGCGTCCCGAATAGACTTTCGCGTATCCGCCGCCGGGCGCGCTCGCGATCACATCCGGAATCCCGTCGTGATTGGCGTCGCCCGCGCCCTCGACGCCGAGTGCCGAGCTGATCGCCCGCGTGTGCCGTCCGCCTTCCACAGCAGCTTTCCCGTTTTGGTCGAATACACGTAGACGCGGCCGGCCATTCGCCGCCGCCATTGCTGGTGGGCGCCGACGTCACCATATCCGCAACCCCATCGCCATCCACGTCGCCGATGTTGCGCGCGATCCAGCCGAACTGATCGTTGGCCGCTTCGCCGTCCCATTCGCGCAGGATCTTCACCGGCTCGACGAAGGGATTCTCGAAAGTCGCGCGGCGTCGGCAGCAACTTCGCAAAACGCGGATCGCTTTTGAGCGACGCCAGGTCCGAGTCCGCCTTCCATCTGCGTCAAGTCGACCTTGTGCGACGCCTTGGCCTTTTCGAGCCACTGAAACGCCTGGTCCGGCTTGTTTCCTCGCGCGCATTCACCACGCCCAGAGCGTACAGCGGCGAGAGAACCTCAGGCTCGACAGCCAGCGCCTGCCGATAGGCTTCATCGGCGCGATCAAACTTCTTCAGCAACTGATTCGCCAGGCCCAGATTGCGCCAGGCTCGTCCGTTCTTCGGCTCGCGCTTTACAACCGCTTCGAGAATCTCGGCGGCGCCCGCCGGATCGTTGGCTTGCAACCGCGCGATCGCGGCCGGCAATCCCGGCTGCTCCTGGCCCCGGGCGCATGGCATCAGACCAACAGAAATCAGAAAAACCAAACATGCCACCCGGAGCGCCAACTGCGTCGACAGCATAGCGAAATCGTAGCTCAGCCGCAGGCTGCCGTCTATCAAAAAGTTGCTTCTGAGATCAACGCCCGCGCCGCCGATGGCGTGTGCCCGAATTCTTTGCGAAACGAGCTGGTAAAGTGACTGTGGCTCGAGTACCCCGATTCGAGCGCGGTGTCCACCAGCCGCGCACGCCGGGCGCAAATCGCTTCGAGCGACGAGCGCACTCGAAACTGATTCCGGTATTGGTGCAGCGTCCTGCCCGTCGCAGCGCGAAAAGTCCGGCAGAGATGAAACACCGACATTTCCACTTCAGCCGCCAGCTCCGCGATGCCGATGTTCTTGTCGCACCTGCTGCTCAGGATCACCTCCACCTGATGAATTGCATCCCGATCGGACGCGCAGCGGCTCTGGCTGGCGCGATCCATACACAGGATCGAAGCACGCGCTCCAATAACTGAACCAACCTGTTCTTCCACTCCCACTGATCGATCGCGCCATCACCCGTCACGTACTGGAACAATCGCCGCTGCTGCAGGTACGTTGACGCATCCGTGAACGTCCTGGCGAATTGAAACGGCCGCTCCGGGTGGTCGTCCACACTCGGCTCGAACCCGCGCACCGCATCGCGAATCACATTGCCGTCGACCCCGAACCAGTCGCATTGGTCGCCCGTTGGGCTGATCGCGCCGCGCTGGTAAACCTGCCCCCGGTTGTATAGCGTCACCACGTTGGGATTCGCCACAAACGCGCGCTGGTGTTCATGCTGAATCTGGACTGCGGTACGCGGAAAAACGAAACAGAAATTGCTGCGCCGGTCCCGAGTCCGAAAACGACGGATGACTGGGGTCACACCGAAACGCGCCAATGCGAACCAGCCCGCTATCGAACACAATCCGATCGAATTCGGAGGCAACCACGGGCGAGACCATGTCTCATGCTATCGCGGCGGCCGCGTCCGCATCGCCACCGGGCGGGCGATACTATACCTGAGGCCAATGCCACTGCAAACCAGGATCGCAGCACCTGCTGGGCGTGCACGCCCGCAGCAAACCCGGCATCTACATGAAGCTCTACGAGGGCGCCGAGTTTGCCACCGACTACGCTCTCGAATTGTTGCTGGCCGCTGGAATCGCCGCTTTGGGACTGGTGTTGAACAGCCCGGCGGTGGTGATCGGCGCCATGCTGGTTTCTCCGCTCATGGGTCCGATCCTCGCCACCGGACTCGCGCTCGCCGCTTCCGACGTCTACCTGGGCATCAAATGCCTCATCAATATTGTGGTCAGCATCGTCCTGTCGGTTCTGTTTTCCGCATTCCTGGTGTGGATCCTGCCCTTTCACTCGCCGACCGCGGAAGTTCTTGCGCGCACCCGGCCGAATCTGCTCGATCTCGGCGTGGCGCTGTTCTCAGGACTCGCCGGCGCGCTGCTGGTTTGCCGCGGCGGTGGACGGAGGCGGCACAACGGCGCTGCCAGGAGTCGCCATCGCGGTGGCCTTGATGCCTCCGCTCTGCACGGTCGGATTCGGCATCGGCAGCGGCTGGGATTGGGCAGATCATTTCCGGCGCCAGCCTGCTGTTCTTGACCAACCTGGCGGCCATCGTCGCCTGCGCGTTTCTGGTCTTCTTGCTCCTTCGCATGGATTCCGTGGACGTGCGGGAGAGTATCAATGAAGCCGAGCTGGAGCACGCTCGCATGACCGGCTGTACGCCGCTCTCGCAGAAGACGGGATTCAATCGATTGTTCGGACGAGATCGGGCAGCTCCGCTGGCGCGTTCTCATGCTGGTGGTCACGCTGGCCATTCTGTTCTTCCCGCTTCGACAAGGCTTGGTGCAGGTCCGCGATGAAGGCATCGCGCGAACCGCGGTGCGAGATGCTCTCCGCATACTCGGCCCGCCCGATGCGTTCCTCACCCAGCAACTGGAAATTCTGCCGGACCGGATTCTGGCGCGGCTGGTGGTCACCATGGCGATCGATCCGGCAAAAATTCGGCAGGCCGAGCGCCTCGTGATCGCGCGCACCGGCAAGCCCACCAACTTCGTCGTCCGGCAAGTTGCCAGCCAGGACGAAATCGCGCTGCTCGAGAGCCGAGGTGTCCAGGCCCGCTCCCGCTCCGCCTCCGCCACCGGCTCCTGCCTCCGACACTGGCCAGCATGCGGAAGGACCTGCTGGCGCGCATCGAAGGTCCGCTGAAAGAATCCTGGCCCGCGACCCTGGGCCGCTCTGGCAGGCTACGAAATCGGCTTCACGCCGGATGGGACCGTGGTGAGAATCCGCTATCAATCCCGCAAGTCTATCGACGACGCCGCGGCACGAGGTCCTCACGCAAGTGCTGAAGACCCGGCTGAAGGTGGACAACCTGCAACTCGCCATGGAACGCGAGGCCGCCGCCGCACAAACGTGAAGAAGAAATAGCCCGTGCACTTCCCGCCCGTCTTCGCATTTCTGGCCGCCACGCCTACCGCGAATCTCGCGGTGACCATGCTGATCGTCTTCGGCTCCGCCAAGCTGCTTGAAGAGTTGAGCGAGCGGCTCGGCCTGCCCGGCATCGTCGGCCAGATTCTAGCCGGAATTCTCATCGGTCCGAGCGTCGCCGGCTGGATCAGCCCCAGCGAGTTGACGGCCACGATGGCTGAGCTCGGCGTGATGTTTCTTGCTGTTCCACGTCGGGCCTGGAAGTCAAGGCCGAGGAACTCATGCGAACCGGCGCCACCGCAGTGCTGGTCGGCTTCCTGGGAGTGGCGATCCCGTTTGCTCGCGGTTGGGCGTTCTATCTGCTCTGGGGCAAGATCGAACCTGGAGGCGATCTTCCTCGGCACCGCTCTGACCGCGACCAGCGTCGGCATCACCGCGCAGGTGCTGGCCGCGCGCGGCCTGTTGCAGCACACCGCCGCGCGCATCATCTTGGGCGCCGCCGTGGTGGACGACATCCTGGCGCTGTTGCTGCTGGGTTTCGTGTCGAGCATCGCCGAAGGGACCGTGGATCTTCTGGAGCTGGCCGCAACGTCGGCGTCTCGCACTCGGATTCGTACTGGTGGTGGCGCGCTGGGGCGGCCGCGCGGTGCGGCGCGTCGCCGGAGGACTGGACTGGAAGCTGCGCGCCGGTGAAGCGGAATTCGCGCTGGCGATGGTGCTGATGTTCGGCCTCGCCGCGCTCTCCGGCAAAATCGGCGTCGCCGCCATCATCGGCGCGTTTCTGGCTGGCATGGCGCTCTCGCAGTCCGCGCCCGAGCGCGTGCACACGTTGACGCAAGGCGTCACGGAATTGTTGGTGCCGTTCTTCCTCGCGGAGATCGGACTGCACTTCGATCTCGCGGTGTTCCGGAATCCCACTGCCATTGCCATCGCGCTGACGCTTGCTGCCGGTCGCGGTGTTTTCGAAAGTCATCGGATGCGGCTTGGGCGCCTCCCGGCATGGCCGCGAAGTTGCCATACGCGTTGGCGTCGGCATGGTCCCGCGCGGCGAGTTCTGCATGGTGGTGGCGCAGGCCGGACTCGCACTGAAGGCCATCCAGGCCGACACCTACTCGGTCATCGTGTTCATGGCCGTCATCGCGGCCGTCATGGCGCCGCCGCTGGTGAAGTGGTCGTTCCGCGGCGCGCTGGCCGAAGCGCCGGAAGCTACCCGTTGAGGTACACTCGCCAGCATGCTGTTCATGGTAATCGAAAAGTTCCGCGGCGGAGATGTCACGCCGGTTGGCGAACGATTCCAGGCGAAGGGGCGCATGCTGCCCGACGGCTTGAACTACGTCGCGAGTTGGCTGGAGCCGGATGGAAGCCGCTGCTTCCAGGTGATGGAGACCGAGCGCCGCGAGTTGTTCGACGCGTGGATCCGCAACTGGAGCGACTTGATGGAGTGCGAAGTGATTCCGGTTTTGACGTCCGCGGATTTCTGGGCGAAGCGTGCGGCGATCTCTTCTACCAGCGACTGACGCCGCTCCAGCACAACTGGATTCCGAGCGTGATCAGCCACAGCGCGAGCGCGACGCGGAAGACTCGCTGCGGCGTTTTCGCGGCGATGAAGGTCCCGGCGAACGCTCCGAACACACCGCCGATGACGAGCTTGGTGAGAATCGCGGCTTCGTAGTTTCCGGCCGTGAGTTGAAATCCGCTGCCGACCATGGCGACGCACAGGCCGAAGAAGAGATCTGTTCCGACAACTTGGGCGGGAGTGAGCGGCGTGATGGCTAGAAGCACCAGCGATCCCATGGCGCCTGCGCCGGCCGAGGAAAAACCGACTTCTGCGCCGATCGGCAGCGTGATGAGCGGGAGCCAGCGCGAGCGGTCGCGCGGCGTGCCCTGCGCGGGACGGAGCCACAGCCGGTAGAGATTCACCGCGGCCATGATGACGATAGTGGAGCCGAGCGCGGCGAACAGGATGCCTTCGCGGCCGGGCGTGTTCAACTTCGCCAGGATCGCCGAGCCGATCAGCACGCCGGGCAGGCCGCCAGCCAGCATGTAGCCGAGCACGCGGAAGTCGACCTGGCGGCGGAACAACTGCATCGGGACAACCAGCAGCTTCACCGCGACGCCGAACGCGAGCGCGGTGCCCACCGCGTGCGCCGGAGTAACGTGCATGAACAGGATCAGCACTGGCGCCGTGATGATGCCGGCGCCGACACCGGTGATGCCGATGGCGACAGCGATCAGGAATCCGAGGATGATCTCCATGCGCTACTCGCTCGCGATATGGATTCCGCACTCGAGCTTCTGCCCGGCCCAGCGGCCGGAGCGAGGATTGTCCGGATCGAGCGGCGGCGTGGTGCAAGGCTCGCAGCCGATGCTGGTGTAGCCCTGGTCGTAGAGCGGGAGCACGGGGATGTTGCGACGCTTGAGATAGGCCCACACGTCGGCGTTGGTCCAGGCAGCCAGCGGGCTGACTTTCAGCAGATGTTTGCCGGTGGGCAGCTTGAAGTCATCGACAGGCTGCAGGTTCGCGCGCGTGGGCGACTGCTCGCGGCGCAGCGCGGTGAACCAGATGCCGTAGGGATCGAGGCCGGAGAACAGCGGCTCGACTTTGCGCATCGCGCAGCAGCGGTCCGGCGCGCTCTGGTACAAGATGCCGAATTGCGATTCCTGCTCGGCGCACGGTCTGCTTCGGCATCAGGTTGACGA
Source organism: Terriglobia bacterium (assembly GCA_963792065.1). Lineage (GTDB taxonomy): Bacteria > Acidobacteriota > Terriglobia > Bryobacterales > Bryobacteraceae > Palsa-89. The sequence continues at coordinate 328,311 of CAWBUU010000001.1, read as the reverse complement.
GATTGAGATGCAGCTCGCGCGTCATTTGATCCCGATAAGCGTAGGTCTCGGCGAAATGATAGCCGGTCTCGAGAAAAAGCACGGGAATATCCGGCCGCTGCGCGATCAGCAGATCGACGATGGCCATGCATTCGGTCTGAAAGCTGCACGTGACGCAGGCGGGCTCGGCGTGCTGTGCCAACACGTCGCGAATCAAGGCGGATGCTTCGTCGATCTTTTGATCCAGATTCATCGTCAGATCCCTTCGCCGCCGGTCAGAGCTTCTTCAGGAAGCAGGACGCCGGTTTCTTCCAGGCGCGCAATCACCAGATTGGATGGCAGCAATGTCGTCGTCCGGCACATCCAAGCCGGCTCGCCATCGGAAATCAGCAGCACGAGCAAGCCGGCTTTCTCGAGCGCGTCGATGGTTTCGTCGGCGGCGTGGTCGACTACTGTGACCGCGCAGCCTCGATCGAAGAGCTTTCGTTCCAGTGTCCAGAGCCAGCTCGGTTCTGGCGCCGACTGCGAATCACTGCGCCGCGGTGCCGGTAGCGGCGATGCGCTCGGCCGGCGTCACGCGATGCGCCGTCAGCGCGACGGTCTCGCGCTGCAATCGGCCGCGCTCGCGTGCGACCGCAGCCAGAATCATTCCGGCCGCAACAGTGGAGTTGCGTCTCCGGGTCGATCAAAACGAAACTGCCGGTGGCGCGATTCTGCGTGTAGGGATCGAAATAGATCGGCCGGCTGGTCTCGATCCGCAGCCCGCCGATTTCGTTCAGCTCCAGCTTCTCGGCCGGCAGCTGCTCGAGCGTCGTGACATCCACGCGATGCCGCACCGCTTTCACTTCGGCCGGCATGGTCTGCGAGGTGTGCTTCAGAAGATAGGTGCGCGCGGGATCGAGCGGGCGTCTCGCTCATCCACACCACGCTGGCGTCGAACTGGCGCGCCACTTCGGCGACCTTGTGAGCCGAAGCGATCAGGTCGCCGCGGCTGATGTCCAGCTCGTCTTCGAGCACCAGCGTAACGGACATCGGCGCGAAGGCTTCATCCAGCGGTCCATCGAACGTCTCGATGCTTTTGACGCGCGAGCGGAGGCCGGAAGGAAACGCGCAGGATCGCGTCGCCCGGGCGGATGCTTCCGGAAGCGATCTGTCCGGCGTAGCCGCGGAAATCCAGAGTCGGGCCGGATGACGCGCTGCACCGGAAAGCGGAAGGCGCTGGAGCGCGTGCGATGGTAGACCGGCACCGATTCGAGAAACTCCAGCAGGCTGGGACCGTCGAACCACGGCATCTCGTCGCTGCGGCGCACGACGTTGTCGCCGACCAGCGCGCTGATCGGCAGAAAGTAACCTGTGCGGCGCGTTGAGTCGCGCGAGGAAATCGCCGAACTCGGCCTCGATGGCGCGGAAGACGCGCTCGTCGTAGCCGACCAGGTCCATTTTGTTCACCGCGATCGCGAAGTTCGGAATGCCCAGCAGAGAAGCGATGAAAGCGTGGCGGCGCGATTGCGGCGAGCACACCGTTGCGCGCGTCGATCAGGATGATGGCGAGGTCGGCGGTAGAGGCGCCGGTCGCCATGTTGCGCGTGTACTGCTCGTGGCCGGGCGTGTCGGCGATGATGAACTTGCGGCGCGCGGTGGCGAAGTAGCGGTAGGCGACGTCGATGGTGATGCCCTGCTCGCGCTCGGCGCGCAGGCCGTCGGTGAGCAGCGAAAAATCGATCGGACCGGCCGAGCGGTTCACCGACGCCTTGGTAACGGCCTTGATCTGATCTTCGTAGACGTTCTGCGAATCGTAGAGCAGCCGGCCGATGAGCGTCGACTTGCCGTCATCGACGCTGCCCGCGGTGCTGAAGCGCAGCAGGTCCTTGGCCTGCTCCTGCGCGAGGAAATCTTCGATCTCGAAGGAAGGCGCGCGGTCAGCCAGGGCGGCCATCAGAAATAGCCCTCGCGCTTCTTGATTTCCATGGAGCCTTCCTGATCGTGATCGATGACGCGGTTCTCGCGTTCGGATCGCCGGAATGACACCAGCTCTTCGATGATCTTGGGCACGGTGTCGGCGTCCGAGCGAATCGCGCCGGTGCACGGGCTGCAGCCCAGCGACCGCATGCGGCATTTCACCAACTGCGGCTTTTCGCCGGGCAGCAGCGGAATGAACGGCTGCTCGAGCGGGATCAGCGTGTCGCCGCGCACCAGCATCTCGCGCTCTTTGGCGAAATACATCGGCACGATCGGGATCTTTTCGACGTGGATGTACTGCCAGACATCCATCTCGGTCCAGTTCGAAAGCGGAAAGACGCGCAGGCTTTCGCCGGGATGGATGCGGGTGTTATAGATGTTCCACAATTCCGGGCGCTGGTTCTTCGGATCCCACTGGCCCTTTTCGTCGCGGAAGGAGAAGATGCGTTCCTTGGCGCGCGACTTCTCTTCATCGCGACGCGCTCCACCGATGGCCGCGTCGAATCCGCCGGCGCGCAGGCCGTCGAGCAGAGCTTTGGTCTTGAGCAGTCCGCAGCAGCGTTGCGTTCCGAGCCGGAACGGATTGGCGCCGTCGGCGATCGCTTCCTGATTGGTGTAGACGATCAGCTTCGCGCCGACCTTCTGGGTGTACCAATCGCGGAATTCGATCATCTCGCGAAATTTGTAGGTGGTGTCGATGTGGAAAAGCGGAAATGGAATCGGCGCCGGATGAAAAGCTTTCTGCGCCAGGCGCAGCATGCACGAGGAATCTTTGCCGATCGAGTAGAGCATCACGGGGCGCTGAAACTCGGCCGCCACTTCGCGCATGATGTGGATGCTTTCGGCCTCGAGCAGGCGCAGGTGGCCCAGTTGGGACATCATAAGCAGTCTACCACGGCCAAGTACCCTAATGTCTATGGAGATTAGGGCAGTTAGTCGGCAAGTCCTTCGTTTCTAAGATCTTCAAGGAGTTGATGGACCGGCATTGCGCGGGTATCCGAAGTCCCAGAAGGGGTCGCCGGCCGAGGTTTCCCAGACGCGCGTGGTGCGCTCGGTGAGCAGGGCTTCGAAGCGGCGATCGAGATCGCGAACGTCGTCGTCGACTTCGAGCAGCGAGAGAATGCCGCGGAGATCGAGATCGTTGCGGTAGTCTTCGAGACCGAACTTGTAGCCGCGCTCGACCTCTTCGACGAAGCGGCGTCCACTCCTTGATTAGCCCGGCGCGGCCGGCGCGGACCAGGTGTTCGGGGTAGCCGTTCGAGCGGAGGTATTCGGCGATCTGGGTGTCAGTCATGGGATCGTTTCGCCTGGCGCCAAAAGTAGCGTTCGCCGTCGTTGGGGATGAAGAATGTGCGGATGGTGCGGTCCGGGTTGTAGGCGCCGAAGTAGCCGTGGCGCTTGTCGAATTTGGAGAACTGGCCGTTGCGGCGGTGGTCTTCCAGGATTGGCCGCGCTGGCCGGTGCGTCGCGCAGTTCTTGCGCCAGCGTCGAGGTACTGCTGCTTGGTGATGTGGCCGAACTCGTGTGCCGTGTTTTTGGAAGTGGTCGTTGAGAAGAGCGGCGGTTGCGGAAGCCGGGACCGGATGCGCTGAGGCAGAGCGCAAAAAGAAGGAGGGCGGAAAACAGCTCACATGCGCATTGCTATGGGACGGTCCAGTGGCGTTTGATTGGCAGGCCGAAGCGGACGAGGACGGCTTCCAGGTCTTTTTCGCTCAGGCGGGAGGCGTCGTATTCGACGCGCAGTTTGTCGAGCGATGACGCGAGCTGCACGCGCTCGATGCCGTACCAACTATTGACGTCCGAGACGCCGCGCGCATCGGTGTCGGTCAGCGGGCGCTCCAGGTCGTATTCGAGTTGAACTTTGGTCATGTGACAGGATGATCCCCAGGATACACCAGACCGATGTGGTGGTAGCGCAAACGAAGATTTTTTGCGCGCGCGGTGGTTTGTTTTCTTGCGTGCGCTGGGGGCTTGAGAGAGTTTTCTAGCAAAACGACGCCAAGGCCGCCGGTGAATAGGCGCAAACATGCGTTCAGTTCCAGAATGCGTCCGGAGGCGTGGCACTAACAATGTGGACGATTGCGAAAGTCAGGCAGGCGAAGGGGAAAGAAGTGGCGGAGGTTGGTCATCACTTCGATTCGGCGAGCTTCCAGCGGATCTGGCGGATCATGCCGAGCCAGACTTCGGCGTCGTGGGCGGGAAGGTCGAGGCGGCGGACCAGGCGGCGGATTTTGGATTCGGCGCCGCGGGAGTGCACATAGCCGGATTGGTCGAGCACTTCGGTCAGCAGTGCGGTGAGGCGGTCGAGGTCGGCGGAGGCGGCGGGCTTGCGCTTTTCGGGTTTGCCGGCCGCGCTCCTGCGGGTCAGCTCGTACAAGCAAACCGCGACGGCCTGGCCGAGATTCATGGATCCCTGGGTGCCGATGCGAACCAGCCAGTGGCAATAGCTCAGGTCATCGTTCGAGAGTCCGAATTTTTCGGAGCCAAACAGGAGCGCGACGCGAGATGCAGCGAGCTGTTTGCGAATCGCGCGGCCGCCGTATTCGAGCGATCGCAAGGGATGCTGCAGCTCGCGATGCCCGAGCGACGTGGTGCCGACCACCAGATTGCAGTCGGCGATGGCCTTTTCGAGAGTGTCGAATTCCTGCGCGCGTTCCAGGATGTCACCGGCGTGCACGGCGGAACGCGCTTCTCGAAAGGCGACCTGATACGGGATTCACGAGGCGCAGATGCCGGAACCCGAAATTTTTCATGGCGCGCGCGGCGGCGCCGATGTTGAGAGGATTTCGGGTGGCGACCAGCACCACCCGCAAGTTGTCGATGGCGCGGGCGACGGTTACTGCTCGAGATACGTGTAGCCGTTCAGGCCGTCTTCGTAGAAGCGCAGCAGGCGGCCGGATTCCTCGTAGCCGATGCGGCCCTCGCGCAACGCCGTCTCGACGTCGCGCCGGAATTCTTCGAGCAGCGTCTTGGCGCTGAACTGAACGTAGTCGAGAACCTCGCGCACCGTGTCGCCGCGGATCACGGTGTCGAGGATGACGTCGCCGTTTTCGCCGAGGCTGACGTGCACGGCGTTGGTGTCGCCGAAAAGGTTGTGCAAGTCGCCCAAGATTTCCTGATAGGCGCCCACCAGGAACGCGCCCAGCACGTACGGCTCGCCGTTGAAAGGATGCAGCGGAAGAGTTCGCTTCACGTCGCGGCGATCGATGAACTGGTCGATCTTGCCGTCGGAATCGCAGGAGATGTCGCCCAGCACGGCGCTGCGCGAGGGCATCTCGTTCAGCCGGTGGATGGGCATGATGGGGAAGAGCTGCTTGACGGCCCAGCTATCGGGGATGCTCTGGAACAGCGAGAAATTGCAGAAGTAGGTATCCGACAGCATGCCGTCCAGGCCTTCGAGCTCTTCGGGAAAGAATTCGAGTTCCTTGGCCATGCGGTGAATGCGGCGGCAGATGGCCCAGTAGAGCTGCTCGGCCTGGCTGCGCTGCGACGAGCGGCAGATAGCCGAGGCTGAAGAGATTGAGCGCGGAGTCGAGCGATTGCTGCGCGTCGTGAAAACTTTCCAGCAGGTTTTTCGAGCTGAGCGAGCGATAGGTTTCCTGCAGATCGATGAGCGGCTGTTCGGCGTCTTCCGGCACCGCCTCGAAGGAATCTTCGCCGAATCCGCTCACGCCCAGAACGTTGAACACCAGGACGCTGTGGTAGGCGGCGATGGCGCGGCCGCTTTCGGAAATGATGGTGGGGTGTTCCACTTCGGCTTCGTCGCAGACGTTCTGAATGTGATAGACGACGTCGTTCGAGTATTCCTGCAGCGTGTAATTGACGCTGGACTCGAAGTCGGTTTGCGAGCCGTCGTAGTCGATGCCCGAGGCCGCCGCCGACGTCCAGGAATTTCAGGCCGGCGCCGGCGCGCTTCAGCTCGACATAGATGCGGGCGGCTTCGATCACCGCGCCCTTGATCTGCCGGATGTTGGTGATCTGGCTGCCGAGGTGGAAGTGGAGCAACTGGATGCAGTCCTCCATGCCGACGGCTTTCATCTGATCGAGCGCCTGCAGCGCTTCGCTCACGGTGAGGCCGAACTTGGAGCGATAGCCGCCGGAGGACTTCCAGCGGCCGGAGCCTTTGCTGGCGAGCTTGAGGCGCAGTCCGATGACCGGGCGCACGCCGACGCGCTGCGAATGCTTCACCACCAGATCGAGCTCGGTGTACTTCTCGACGACCGGAATGATCTGGCGGCCGATTTTTTGGGCGAGCATCACCATTTCGATGTACTCGTCGTCCTTGAAGCCGTTGCAGATGATGGGGGTCTCGTTGTCGGCGATGGCGAGCACCGCGAGCAACTCGGGCTTGGAGCCGGCTTCCAGGCCGAAATGGTAGGGGCGCCCGTACTTGAAGACTTCTTCGACCACTTGGCGCTGCTGGTTGACTTTGATCGGATACACGCAGCAGTAGCTGCCCTTGTAGCCGTGCTCGGCAATGGAGTTCTGAAACGACTGATGGAGTTCTCCGAGCCGATGTTTCAGAATTTCGGCGAAACGGATGAGGATGGGGAGCGAAATTCCGCGCAGTTCGAATTTTTCGACCAGCTCGCGGAGGTCGATGCCGCGCGCTGGCGTCCTTGGTGGGATGCACCCACAGATGACCGTTCGAGCCGACGGAGAAATAGCCTTTGCCCCAACTGGCGACGTCGTACAATTCGCCGGCATCGGCGATGGTCCACCGCTCGGTTGGTTCCCAAGCGACAGCTTCGCTCAGCTTCAAGTTCTGCTTACCTCCGGAGATGAAAGCATCAACTCACAGTGTCCTTCGAATTGAGTTCGAAGGGCAAGTGTTTTTTCGTTACAAGTCCGGCAGGCGGACGGGCGGCGGCGCCTCGGGGAGGCGCGCGGTCAAGGCGATTAAGAACTGGTCATGTCGGTCCAACTCGCGCGCGCGGTGGTCGTAGTTGCGCGCGTAGTAGGACTGGTATTCGCCGGACTTGACGTGACGCACCCATTCCTGGTTGGCGCGATACCACTCGACGGTGGCCGGCCAAGGCCGCGTTCGAAATCCATTTGCGGCTTCCAGCCGGTTTCGCGGGTGAGTTTTTCGCTCGACAGCGCGTAGCGGCGGTCGTGCCCGGGCCGGTCGGTGACGTATTGGATCAAGCTGGCAGGTTTTCCCGTGATGGCCAGGATCTGGTCGACGACCGTCTTGTTGGGGAGCGAGCGGTTGCCGCCGATGTTGTAGATTTCGCCGTCGCGTCCTTTATCGAGGATTGCGAGCAACGCGCGGCAGTGGTCCTCGACGTACAGCCAATCGCGAACCTGGAGGCCGTCGCCGTAAACCGGCAGGGGCTTGTCTTCGAGCGCGTTGGAGATCATCAGTGGGATGAGCTTTTCCGGAAATTGGTAGGGGCCGTAGTTGTTGGACGCGCGCGTGACGATGACCGGCAGCTTGTAGGTGGTGAAATAGCCGAGCGCGAGCAGGTCGGAGCCGGCCTTGGCGGCGGAGTAGGGACTGCTGGGCTGCAAGCGGGAAATTTCTCGTCGGCTTCCAGCGGCGGCTCCAGGCTGCCGTAGACTTCGTCGGTGGAGACGTGAATGAAGCGGCGCACGCGCTGGGCGCGCATGGTTTCGAGCAGGTTGAAGCTGCCGCGCAGGTTGGTTTCAAAGACCGGCTGCGGCGACAAAGATGCTGCGGTCGACGTGCGATTCGGCGGCGAAATGGACGACCGCCTCCGGGTTTGGTCTCCTCGAAGATGCGCCGCAGGCCGTCCAGGTCGCACAGGTCGGCTTTGATGAAGCGGTAGTTGCGGGTGGCCGGCGACCGCGGTGAGGTTTTCGAGATTGCCGGCGTAGGTGAGCGCGTCGACGTTGGTGATCTCGAACGCGGGATTCTGGATCGCGAGACGAACGAAGCACGACCCGATGAAGCCGGCGCCGCCGGTGACTAAGAGTTTCTCAATCTCAGTCTCTATTGTACGTGAGGCAGCGAGCGTTCACACGAGTGTGAACGCGGCACGCAGGAGTGCGTGAGTCACGGGCGGATCAGTGGTTGTGCGTCATAGCGGTCGTAAATGAATCCGCCGGCGCCGCCGGCCAACGCGCCAATACCGGCGCCCTTGCCTCCGCCGGCCAAGGCGCCGATGGCCGCGCCGACTCCAGCGCTGCCGGCTACGATGGCGACCGACTTTTTGGTTGAACGGTGCTGATGCCGGGCTCTTCCCGGTACACCGGCTGCTGTGCGGATGCGCGTTCGAGCTGCGGCTCTGGTTCCGGCTGGCGGATCACAACCGGCCGATGGATCAATTGCACGTAAGGCTCGGGCTGGAGGCGTGAGGTCGCAGTAGCATCTCCGGCAGGCGCGCACTCCAGCGTGTTGTAGCCGTGCCGGCTTGGCGTAGCAGAGCGCGCGGCGGCCGCTCCGGAGCGCGGTCGCGCGTCCAGCCCACCGCGGCAACCACACCGAGAATCGCGAAGGCTCGCCGCGATCAAATGCGTTCTTCATGTTCATGTTCGTCACCTCCTCGCTCACTAACACGAAGCCATTCCGCTGCCAAATGGCGAGCGACGTGCTTTGAGGCACTTGCGGCGGTACCGCGAGGAGTGAAGACTTATGACTTCCGGTATCGAAGAAGTAAGAACTACACGGCAGCTTCCCAGGCTTGGAAAAAAGCACATGCTGGCGGCTGCAATCGGAGCCTGCGTGCTGGCGGTGGTGGCCGCCGTGTCGACTTTGGCGCTCTCACGGGGCCGCGAAATCTTTTTCCGGTGCGTGTCAACGGAAAATTCGGCTACATCAAGCAAGTCGGGCAAGATGGCGATCGCGCCGCAGTTTGAACGGGCCGACGTTTTCAGCGACGGGCTGGCGCGGTGGAGATCGAATCAACACTGGGGTTACATCGACAAATCCGGCAAGCTTGTGATCACGCCGCAGTATGACCTGGCGCGATCCGTTTTCCGAGGGACTCGCGCTGGTGGGCACGGGCCCGCATCTCGGCTACATCGACAAGTCGGGCAAGTACGCCATCAACCCGCAATTCGAAGGCGCCGGGCAATTCGGTGACGGACGCGCTCCGGTGTTTGTCAACGGGCGCTGGGGCTATATCGACAAGACCGGACGCATGGCGATCAATCCGCAATTCGACGAGGGCGGAAATTTTTCCGAAGGCCTGGCGGTGGTGCGGCTGGGCGACAAGTATGGCTACATCGACACGTCCGGGAAAAATGGCGATCACGCCGCAGTTCAGTTCAGCCGGGGATTTTCATCAGGGTCTGGCGGTGGCGAAACTGATACGACAAGTTACGGATACATCGACAAATCCGGCCGCGTGAAGATCGCTCCGCAATTTGATGCGGCGGGCGACTTTTCGGACGGCCTGGCGCTGGTGGCGATCGCGGACCGCTACGGCTACATCGACGATGCGGGGAAGTTCGCCATCAATCCGCAGTTCGACCAAGGCGGAAATTTCCAGGCCGGTATCGCGCCGGTGTGGATCGGCAATCGAGAAGGGCTACATCGACAAGGACGGCAAGTACGTTTGGAATCCGGTCGGCTGAAGCTCCGCGCTACGACGACCACTCGAGAATCACTTTGCCGGTGTTGCCGGAGCGCATCGCCTCGAACGCTTTTTCAAAATCCTGATAGGCGAAGCGGTGCGTGATGACGGGCCGGATGTCGAGGCCGGATTCGAGCATCACCGTCATCTTGTACCAGGTTTCGTACATCTCGCGGCCGTAGATGCCCTTGATGCGTGAGCATGTTGAAGACCACGGTGGTCCAGTCGATGGCGATCTCGCCGGTCGGGAATGCCGAGGATGGCGATTTTGCCGCCGTGGCTCATGTTGGCGATCATTTCGCGGAAGGCCGAGGCGTTGCCGGACATTTCGAGTCCGACGTCGAAGCCTTCCTGCATGCCGAGATCTTTCTGCACTTGTTGCGAGCGGAGTCTTGGAAGTGTCGACGGCCAGCGTGACGCCCATCTTGCGCGCCAGCTCCAGGCGGTATGGATTCTCGATCGGTGATGACGACGTGGCGCGCGCCCGGCATGCCGGACCACGGCGGCGCTCATGATGCCGATCGGGCCGGCGCCGGTGATCAAGACGTCTTCGCCCAGCACCGGAAATGAGCAGCGCGGTGTGGACGGCGTTTCCGAATGGATCGAAGATGGCGGCCACGTCCAGATCGACGTTTTCCTTGTGGCGCCAGATGTTGGTCATCGGCACGGCGATGTAGTCGGCGAACGCGCCGGGCCGATTCACGCCCACGCCCTGGGTGTGCGCGCAGAGATGGCGGCGGCCAGCGAGACAATTGCGGCAGCGGCCGCACACCACGTGTCCTTCGCCGCTGACGATGTCGCCGGTGTGAAAGTCGTTGACGTTCGATCCGGTGGCGACGATTTCGCCGACGAATTCGTGGCCGATCACCAGCGGAACCGGGATCGTGCGCTGCGCCCAGGCGTCCCAGTTGTAGATGTGCAGGTCAGTTCCACAAATACCTACACGTCGTACGCGAATCAGCACGTCGTTGATACCGATGACGGGGTCAGGAACTTCTTCGAGCCACAGTCCCGGCTCTCGTTTGCTTTTTACTAAGGCCTTCATGAATGGGCGCCGCAGCGAGTCTGGGCAACGCTCCTAAGCTAGCACCATCATATCCGGCGCGCCGCACGCGCGGTTGAAGAGCGTGGTCTACGGCCTTACGAAGCTGCCCTATGCGATTGGTCGCAGCACGTATGCCAACGAGGTTAGAGAGTAGAGGAAATGACCGATTGATCGAATTATGAAGCGATGTTAGTTTTTCTACAAGCTCCAAGAAGTATTTGGCAGCGTGAAAGGAAAACAAGATGTCGCGATTCTATACACTCTCAGTGTGTCTGGCGGGCGTGCTGATCGGTTCTGGCGCTATCTACGCGCAAACCGATCCGGGGCCGCGTCCAGGTCCTGCGGGCGCGGGTAGTTACTATCCGGGCCTCAACGCGTCCGAACAGGCTGCTTTCACTTCAGCGCTGGATGTCTTCGAGGAAATCGACTCGGTCTCCGGAACCGTCGCCGGCGAAGAAGGGAAGGGCTTGGGTCCGACCTTCAACGGAAACAGTTGCGCCCAGTGCCATGCGCAACCGGCGGTGGGCGGAAGCAGCCAGATCCGGCGGTGAATCCGCAAGTGGCGCTGGCAACACTGCACGGCGCCAACAACACGCCGCCGTCGTTCATCACGGCGAATGGACCGGTGCGCGAGGCGCGCTTCGTCTCCACCAATCCGAACAGCACCACCGCACCGCTGGATGGCGGCGTGCATGGCCTCTACACGATCAAAGGGCGGCCGGACGCTCCCGGATGCCCGCTGCAGCAAACCGATTTCGCCACGCAGGTGGCGCGTCACAACGTGATTTTCCGCATCCCCACGCCGACATTCGGATTGGGACTGGTGGAGAATACATCGGATGCTACGCTGGCGGCCAACCTGGCTGCGAACGCTTCGCAGAAGAACGCGCTGGGCATCAGCGGCCGCCTGAACACCAGCGGCAACGATGGAACCGTTACGAAGTTCGGATGGAAAGCGCAAAACAAGTCGCTGAGATTTTTGCGGGCGAAGCTTACAACGTCGAACAAGGCGTCTCGAACCACATGTTCACGAACGAACGCGCGGCTGTAGCCGGCTGCGTGTTCAACCCGACGCCGGAAGATCAAGAGGACGTCGCGGAGTTTGCTATGTTCATGCGGCTTGACCGGCTGCGCCCACGCCGACGACGTCCACGCGCGTCGGAATTGAACGGCCAGGCGCTGTTCAACAGCATCGGATGCGCGCTGTGCCATTCAGCAGTCTCTGACATCCGCGGCAGCGCCGTTCACGGGAATGTCGAACGTCACTTATCACCCGTACTCGGATTTCGCTTTGCACAACATGGGGTCCACACTTTCGGACGGCATCCTGCAAGGCGCCGCGGGACCGGGCGAGTTTCGGACGGCTCCGTTATGGGGGCTGGGCAAGCGGTTGTTCTTCCTGCATGATGGACGAACCTACAATCTGATCCAGGCCATCCACGCGCATTCCAGTTCGAAGTTCGATTGCATCATCTCGCAGAGCTTCCTGCGATTCGAGGCGGCCGGCGATAACTTTCGCGCCGGCGGAAGCCAGCCTGCAATGCGGTTCGGAAGCGAACAAAGTGATCGACAACTATGACGCGCTGAGCAAGACGCAGAAGCAGGACGTTTTGAATTTCCTGCGCTCGTTGTAGTCTGGCAGCGGTCAACGGCGGCGCGATGGGCGGGTTCATCCCGGATCGCACCGCCGGTTCACTTTCAGGCGATCGCGGCGATGCGGTGGTTCGTCCGACAGATCCAGATCCGCTGACAGGGCGCCCTCGTGACGAAGCAGCCAGCGCTTTCGCTCCAAACCTCCCGCGTAGCCGGTCAAAGCGGACGATGCGCCGATGACGCGGTGGCAGGGCACGATGATCGCGACGGGATTGAGCGAGTTTGCGTGACCGACGGCGCGGCTGGCCTTTGGACGGCGCACTTCGACCGCAAGTTGGCCATAGCTTCGCGTCTCGCCAGCCGGGATGGTTCGAAGCGCCTTCCACACCTGCTGTTGAAACTCGGTGCCGCCGGCGTTGACCGGAATCCGGTCGAGCGCATGGATGTTGCCGTCGAAATAGTCGCGGAGCTGCGCTTTCAAGTTCATCGGATCGGCGCCGTGCCGGAATTCGACATCGCCGAAGCGGCGGGTGAGTAGCATCTTCATCCGGTCTTCGTGATCCGAAAATTCCAGGGTGCAGACTGCGTCGCCGTCGGAGGCGAACATCATCCGGCCGATGGGCGAATCGAATTCATCGTAGTTGAGCAGCATGATTGCTAGTCCTTTCTTCCTCGCAAAGATTCCCACAAGTAAAGCGCCGCGTAGGATCGCCACGGCCGCCAGGCTTCGGCGATTTCCTCCAATCGGCGCGCCGAGGTGACGCCCGCGGCCTTGAGCAGACCGAGATCGGAAGCCGGAAACGCATCGGGATCGCCCAGCGCGCGCATCGCGATGTAATTCGCGGTCCAGGCGCCGATGCCGGGCAGCTCGCACATCTGCTGGATCGTGTCGGTGGACGATGCCGAGGCGTCCAGCCGGATCGCTGCCGTCCGACACCGCGCGAGCAAACGCGCGAATGGTTTCGGCGCGAGCCGTTGTCAGTCCGACGCTGCGCAGGTCGGCGTCCGCAAGCACCTCGGCTTTGGGTGGGCCGAAGCGCTCCACCAGCCTTCCGGCCAGCGTGCTGGCGCCTTTCACCGTGACCTGCTGGCCGAGGATCGCGCGCACCGCGAGCTCGAACCCGTCCCAACAGCCCGGCAGACGAAGCCCTGGATGGCTTTTGATCGCGCGTTTCATCAGCGGCGATTTTCCAAGGTGCGCCGCGATCTCGTTTGTGTTCGCGCGCAAATCGAAAAAGAATCGGATCCGTTCCGCGACGGAGCGCAGGCGATTCGCGCTGGTCGGCTCGATGCGCGCGATCAAGCAATTCTCGCGTGCGCTCTTTCGCACGGCAATCCCGTTACGGCGATACGTCCCGGCCTCCACGGTCTCCAGGCCCGGGATAGCGCGCGGCGCGACGAAGTCGAGAAACGCGTTCCAGTCGTACGGCGGGCGGTAGTGCAGCTTCAGCTCGATGGCCGAACTGGCCGCGCCTTCCGGCGGCGCGAACCGCCGCAGCTCTTTCGGATTGCGATGATAGGTCTCGCGCAGCGCCTCGTTGAAGCGGCGCAGACTGGCGAATCCGGCGGCGAACGCGATGTCGGAGAACGGCAGATTCGTTTCGGTGATCAGCTTCTTGGCGAACAGCGTGCGCCGCGTCTGCGCCACCACCACGGGCGACACGCCGACGTGTTCCAGAAACAGGCGACGCAGATGGCGATCCGTCAAGCCCAAGCCGCTCCGCCAATTGATCCACCGATCCTTCATCGAGCGCGCCTTCCTCGATCAGGCGCAGCGCGCGATTCACGGTGGTGGAGGTTCCCGCCCAAACCGGCTGGTCGGGCGACACTTCGGGACGGCATCTGAGACATGGCCGGTATCCGGCGGCCTGCGCCGCGGGGGCGTTGGCGAAAAATTCCACGTTGCGACGGTGCGGCGTGCGCGCCGGACACACCGGGCGGCAGAAGATTTTGGTGGTCCGCACGGCGGTGAAAAACAGTCCGTCGAAACGCGCGTCGCGCGCCTGCACGGCCCGGTAACAAACATCCGCATCCATGTCTTCGAGTATGCCGCAGTTCCGGCGAAACAGACTAGCGGTTTTCGGACATGTCCATTCTTGGTCCGGCGCCAGTTAAAATGGTCAGCGTGACCCGCCGCGCGTTCGTGAGTCTTGCCGCCGCCGCGCCCTTGATGAGCCAAGATATTTTGCGGCTCGCGCCGCCCAAGGCGGACGCGCGCATTGCGTACGGCAAGGATCCGCTTCAGTTCGGGGATCTGCGGCTGCCGGGCGGTCCAGGTCCGCACCCGACCGTGCTCTTCATTCACGGCGGATTCTGGCGCGCGGAGTACAATCTCGATCACGCCGGCCACCTGTGCGCGGCGCTGGCGAAAGCGGGCGCCGCTACGTGGAGCATCGAGTACCGAAGGCTCGGCAATCCGGGCGGCGGCTGGCCGGGAACGATGGACGACGTGCTGCACGGCGCAGAACATTTGACGCGCGTCGCCAAGCGCTACAACCTGGATCTCAAGCGGCTGGTGGCGGCGGGGCATTCCGCCGGCGGGCAACTGGTGCTGTGGCTGGCAGCGCAGCTCGCCATCGATATGCGCGGCGTGGTGCCGATGGCCGCCGTTTCGGATTTGCGCCGCGCGTACGCGCTGCAACTCGGCAACGGCGTGGTGGGCCAGTTTCTGGGCGGCTCGCCGGACCATTATCCGCAGCGCTACGGCGCCGCATCGCCGCATGCAGTTGCTGCCCATCTCGGTGCCGCAGCGCATGATCCACGGCACCGCCGACAACATCGTGCCGTTCGAGATGAGCGAGCGCTTCGCCAAAGCATCGCACAACGCGAAGCTGGTCCCGCTCCAGGGCGCCGGACATTTCGAATTGATCGATCCGCGCGCGCGCGAGTGGGACACCGTGCAGAAGACCATCTTGAATTGGGATTTCTGACACGCGAACGCGTCGGATCCCCGCTCCCGCCTGAAACATTCTTAATGTTCCTTGTATCGCCGCCGCGCCAGGGTTGTTATGATGGAGCGCATGCACTTTCGCGGCAGCGTCGTTCGGTTCGCGGCGTTTCTGGCGAGCAGCACGCTTCTTGCCGGAGCGCAGTATTTCGCCCCTCAGCATCGGCTTTCGGGAATCGGCGTGGATCGCGCCGCGCATCACGCCGGAAGTCCTGGAAGGGCGCACCGCGCACATGATCCAGTCGCAGACGTTTGTGATCATGCGCCATCCCGAAGCCACCGCCGGGGCAGCGCGCATCACTGGGCCGCGCGTTGCAGAAGATTTTCAACAAGGCAGCGAAGGACAGCGGTCTGGATGCTTCCTTGATCGCCGCAGTCGCCTACCTGGAGAGTTGGGGCGACGCGAGCGCCGTGAGTCCCACTGGTCCCAAAGGCATCATGCAGTTTTCCGAAGGCACTGCCCGCGCCGCAGGGCTGCAGTATCGTGCGATCCACGCGCTACCGGACGGTCAAGGAACGCCAGCGCGTCCGCACCAAGAGCGGCAAGACCGTGTATCGAACCGTGCGACGGAAAATTCGCTACACCGTCACGGTGCGCGACGACCGCCTGAAGCCCGATCGCGCCGTGCCCGCCGCTGCGCGCTACCTGGCTCGTCTCCAGACCAAGTTCGGCGGCATGGACTGGGCCATCTTCGCGTACCACTGCGGCGAGGGTTGCATCGGCGATCTCTATCCGATGGCGCAAGCGGCCACCGGACGCGAGCAAGCCGACCGTCGCGGAAACGTTTTTCGCCGCGCATCCGGCGCTGCATCGCGAACTCTACGACGCGCTCCGCCGCCAGATGCAGCGCGATTTTTCGCCCACCTATTGTTTTCGAATCCAGCGCGCCGAGCAGCTGCTTGAAGCTCTACCAGTCGGACCGCGCGGCGTTCCGGGAACTGGCAACTGAGTACAGCAATCCGGTGAATCCGCAGCGCCGGGCTGAGAATCGCCTGGTGGTTTGGTCGAAAGGCGAAGACGTGGCGCCGGCCTGCTGACGATCGGCCGCGGGCGTGCAGTCGCCGGCCGGCAATCCGAGACCCGATGTTTTTCGGAATCACGCCGCCGCTACACAACCGACTCGCCTTCCACAATCGGCGCCATGCTGTATGTCGCGTTCGAAACGCGCCGGCTGTTCGATGCGCTCCAGCCGAAGGGCGAACAGTTCGTCCCGCTCAGGATCGTCAAGGTGGAGGGCGCCGGTAGACACATTCCGGAATTCTCGTCGGGTCAAGGTTTCGAGATCGACCGGTCCGATTTGCCCGAAAGGCGAACGCCTGTGCCTGAGCTTCGCGCTGGACGATCTGGGGTGGGATGGCCACCTGGGATTCGTCGAGGGCGAAGGCGATGCTCTGCACATTGGAGCTGCGCCCACGTCGCGGGATTTCTTCGCGGCGGTCTTCAAAGACGCGATGGACGCCAAGCTCGAAGCCGGCGCTAGCGGACTGCGGCCGCACGCTCCAGCGACTGAATCTCCTCGATAACCAGATCCAGTTCCTCATCCTTGGTGTAGAAGTGCGGCGCGATGCGGATGCCGGCGCCCGGCCGGTAGTCCACCAGAAAATCGCGGCGCAACAGCTCCTGCGTGATCTCGTAGCCGTTGGGCACATCGACAGTGACGGTGCCGCCGCGCTGCGCCGGATCGCGCGGCGAGTTCACGCGGTACCCGGCCTGCTCGGCCAGTTCGAACAGCTTGGAAGTCTGGCGGACGGACTTGGCGCGGATGTTCTCGACGCCAACTTCGTTGATGATTTCGTAGCCGGATCGCGCCGCGTACAGGCCCGGGAATGTTCGGCGTGCCTTGCAGGAATCGATACGCATCGTCCGGCGAAATCGATGGGGCCGGGATCGAAGTCGAACGGTTTTTTGTGCGCCATCCAGCCGGTGATGCGCGGCGACAAGCGAGGCC
Organism: Terriglobia bacterium; assembly: GCA_963792065.1. GTDB lineage: Bacteria > Acidobacteriota > Terriglobia > Bryobacterales > Bryobacteraceae > Palsa-89. Next base: position 311,298 of record CAWBUU010000001.1, on the reverse strand, counting down.
ACAGATCGCGGCGCACGTAAAGATAGCCGGCGCCCGGCCCGCCGCACAGCCACTTCACCGATCCGCCGGTGGCGAAATCGACGCCGAGTCGCCGGACATCGACCGGCACGGAGCCGGCGGACTGATAAAGATCGGCGATCACGAGCGCGCCCACTTGATGAGCGCGCTCGGTGATGGCGCGCAGATCCTGAATGAACGCGCTCTTGAAAATCACGTGCGACACCGACACCAGCAGCGTCTCTTCGTCGATGGCCGCGAGCAGCTTGTCCAGCGGGATCGTGATGCCGTCGTCGGAAGGAACCGTGACCACGCGCGCGCCCAGCGTTTCGAGCTGGCGATGGATGTAGAGATTGGATGGGAAGTTGAGGCCTTCGGAAACGATCTTGTTGCGCCGCCCCGACCAATCGAAACACGACGCGACGATGGACTGGCAGGCCGACACGTTCGGATGCATGATCACTTCGCCCTCGCCCGCGCCGATGATCTTCGCGATCAGGTTGCCGACCGTGATGGGCATTTCCCACCAGCCCTCTTCCCAGGCGCGGATGCTGCGCGTGGACCAGACGTCGGCGTATTCGTTCAGGCGGTCGCGCGTGCGCCGCGGCATCGCGCCCAGCGAGTGGCTGATCAGGTAGACGGTTTTGTCGAGCGCGGGAAATTCCTTGCGCCATTCGAGCAACGGATCGGGCACGGCGTCAAACCCGGAACAAATCCGCGCGCCAGGTCACGATGGACTTCTTGATGTCCTTCGGTTCCATTTTCGAGCTGAGCGCCTTTTCTATCAGTCCCGGAATCTCCGTATCCGATGCGAATCGGAGAGCCACGATCTGCGCCTCGGTCAGCTCGCCGACTCGCCTCTGCAGTCCTTCCGACAGCAGCGTCTGATAGCGTAGCGCTCCTCCAGGCGAATGAGACGGTCCTGAACTTTGAGCGGATTGATGCGGATCAGCAGCACCGCGACCGGCGCCATCAATCCGATCAGCAGTAGAATCCAGGCCTCCAGCAGATCGTAGTGCCGGACTATGTTGACGATCGTCAGGATCATGAGAATCGCTGACGCCGGAAACAGAAAAAAGTGAAACGGCGGATGCAGGCGCGTGTGATTCGCGAGCGTCTGCGGAGTTCTTTCAGCCATGGTTCCTCCTTGCGTTGGAAACCGTATTCTACTAAAGCAGGCCTCCGGATTGCTAGAAGTGATTCTTGCAGCTCGGCGAACCGCTCGATTCGCAACAACCGGCCGCCGCCGTCTGAACGCACTTCCTCGTGCTCCAGCCGCCAGGTGTGCGGGTGCGGCACGAAGACCGCGTTGAGTCCTGCTTCGAGCGCCGGGTTAATGTCCGACTTGGGCGAGTTGCCGATCATCCAGGCCTGCTCGCGATCCATCCGCCGATCCTGAATCAGCGTCCCGTACGACGCGGCGTCCTTCTCTTTGACGATTGCGGTGTGGCCGAAATAAATCGCGAGGCCGGATCGGTCGAGCTTCAGCTTCTGCTCCTCCGGATTCCCCTTGGTGAACAGCGTCAGGTCGTGCCGCACGGACAGGTATTCCAGCGTTTCTTCGACGCCCTCGATCAGCTCCATCGGATGATGCAGGATCTGCTCGGTGAAGCTCATGATGCGGGCCAGGTCGTCCGCGCTTACGTCGCGCTCCACTAGCCTGTGGTAGCACTCGCTGAGATTGCGCGCGAAATTCGCCGTGCCATACCCATGCACTTTGCTGTTGACGATCTCGATCTCGTCCAGCACCGTGCGCACCTCGACCGCCGACATGCTGGAATGCGCCAGAAAATCGCAGAACTGGTCGAACGCACGCTCGAAGTAGATGTTGTTCTCCCACAGCGTGTCGTCGGCGTCGATGATCAAATGTTGCCGCTCGCGAATCGTCACACCCCCGGCGGCATTTTGGAATGACCGTTCTTTGGCGCCACTGCGCGCACGTGCTGGATCTGCCGCTGCCGCGAGCCGTACGCTGGAAAAAACTCCGCCAGCCGGCGCATGCGATCCGCTTCCGAACGCGTGGCCAGCAGCACCTGGCGAAAATCCAGGTCCGGCACCAGTTGCGCGAGCTGGAAGCTGAGCTGCGGATCGCTCATCTCGGGTTCGTGCACGCTCTCGGATTTCTCCACCGCGCGAACATCGTTGTACGCCTCCAGCACGCGCTTGCGCACCTCGGGCGGAATCGGCTCGGACGCTTCGTCGTCAAAAAACTCCACCGCTCCGCGCAAGTATGGCTTCTCGTCGTTCAGCAGGATGATCTCGAAGCGCCGCCGTCCGATGGTGAGCAGGTCCATGCGCCCGTCCGGATATTTCTTTAGGATCTTTTCGATGGTCGCGGTGCAGCCTGTGTTGACGATGCCCTTCTCGCCCGCCAGCACCACGCCGAATTCCGATTTCCCGCGCAGCACGTCGCCGATCATCTGCTTGTAGCGTTCCTCGAAGATGTGCAGCGGCAGAGCCGTTCGCGGGAACAGCACCACCTGAAGTGGGAAAAGCGGCAACAGCTCTTCCTGCATGTGTACTATTATGGCTTCTTACACGAGGAGGCCGCATCGGCGCGGGTGCGTCGCGACGCGCGCTTCAAGATGACATGCTATTGAAGCTGAAGCGAACGCCGGGGATCTACCTGGTCGGGTTCATGGGTTCCGGCAAAACGACAGTGGGGCGATTGCTGGCCCACGAATTGGGCTGGAGCTTTTCGGACCTGGACGACGATATCGAAAGCTCCGAGGGCGCCCGCATTGCCGACATCTTCGACACGCGCGGCGAAGAAGAATTTCGCAGGATCGAGCGGGAAGCCGTCCGCAAGCGCGTCGACGAAGTACAGCGCGGAAAGCCGATGGTGATCGCACTGGGCGGCGGCGCTTTTGCGCAGGAAGCCAATCAGGCGCTGCTGACCGAGAACGGAGTTCCGGTCTGGATCGATTGCCCGCTGGAGCGTGTCAAGGCGCGCCTGCATGGAAACTCCGACCGGCCGCTGGCGCGCGATCCGGAAAAATTCGAGCAGCTTTATCAGGACCGCCGTGCTGCCTACAGCAAGGCCGACTATCGGCTCGAAGTGGACTCCGATGACCCCGCCGTGATTGTCGCGGCCATTCTCAAGCTGCCGATCTTCTAGCGCGGCATGGCTTCCTCGCTGCGCCAGCCCGCTCTTCGCATTTTCCGCGCCGCACTGCGCGCTGCCGATCCGTTTCAGGCCGTGCTGCGCAACGTCCGCGTAGACGATCAGACGCTGGTGGCCGGGCGGAAGCGATATCGGCTCGGTGATTTCGACAACATCTACGTCGTCGGCGCGGGCAAGGCTGCTCCGCAAATGGCGCGCGCCGTCGAGAAACTTCTGGGCCGGCGGATTCGCGGCGGGCTCGTCAACAGCAATCACGCCGCGCGACTGCGGCGCGTCCCGGTGAATGTGTCCGGACATCCGATGCCGGACCGGAATGGCGAATCGGGCGCCAAGCAAATCGCCGAAATCGCGCACGAGGCCGAGGCCGGCGATCTGGTCATCTGTGTCATCTCAGGCGGCGCGTCCGCCCTGCTGCCGCTTCCCGCAGCGCCGGTTACGCTGGAAGAAAAGCAACAGACCACTCGGCTGCTGCTCGACTGCGGCGCTGACATCCACGAGATCAACTGCATTCGCAAGCATCTCTCGGCGATCAAAGGCGGCCAGCTCGCGAGGCTGGCTTATCCTGCGACGGTGCTCGCCCTGATTCTCTCGGACGTAATCGGCGACGACCTCGACGTGATCGGCTCCGGCCCCACCGTGCCGGATCGCTCGACATTTCAAGACGCCAGAGCGATCTTCGAAAAGTACGGGATTTGGAAAAAAGCTCCGGCCGGTGTGCGCCAGCGGCTCACGTCGAACGCTTCGGAAACGCCCAAGCCGGGCGACAAGATTTTCGATCGCGTGCAGAACCTGATCGTCGGCAGCAACCGCCTGGCCGTGGACGCGGCCAGAGCGAGGCCCGTGCGCTCGGCTTCCACACGCTGGTGCTTTCGACCTTTCTGGAGGGCGAAGCTCGCGAGGTCGCGCGCGTTCATGCCGCCATCGCGCGCGAGATTCGAACGGCAGGCCGCCCCCTGCGCACTCCCGCCTGCATCATCTCGGGCGGCGAAACCACGGTGACCATTCGCGGCTCGGGCCGAGGCGGACGCAATCAGGAGTTTGCGCTGGCCGCCGCGCTCGACATCGCGGGTCTCGAGGATGTTTTGATCCTCAGCGCCGGCACCGATGGCGCCGATGGACCCACTGACGCAGCGGGCGCGTTCGCCGACGGAACCACGATCGCGCGCGCCGCCGCCCGAGGCCTCAACGCGCAGGCCTATCTGGCGAACAACGATTCGTATCGCTTCTTTGATTCACTCGGCGACTTGATCAGGACCGGACCCACCGGCACCAACGTCGCCGACGTGCAAGTGATGTTAGTTCGGTAGCGCTGGCTACTGCTTGATCGGCGCGCTGGGCGGAGTCCCGGATTTCGGCTTGCTCGGAATATCGGGGAACGTCACTTCATCGCCGCTCGATTTGCGCACCGTCACCGTTCCACGTCCGGTCTCGAGCCGGATCTGCGGGCCGCCGCTGTTGCCCGCGATGGTCGCGCCGCGATTGTTTTCGTCGACCGTGAGCGGCGATCCAAAATCATTGTGCGCCTCGCCCCGATCGGTGGACGCCCTCAAATCGACCTTCGCACCCGTCCGGCAGCGCCAGGTCAATGTCTCCCGAGCGCGTATGCGCTTCGATCTTGGGAACGCTCTTGCCCGGCCGAAGCGAGATGTCGCCGCGCTCCAGCGTGAGATCCAGCCCCTGCGTGAAATCCGAAAGCTGCACATCGCGCGACCGCGCATTCACACGAACCGGCCCCACCAGGTTGTCGGCCGTCACTTCGCCCAGCGCCAAGCGCAGCTGCCCGGGCAACTTCTCGCAGGTCACGGTGATCTGCGGATCGTCGTAGCGCAGCGGCATCGCGAGATTGCGAAGCTGCACCTGGCCCACGTAGGTTCCCGCCACGGTAACTTGACCCAGGATGTTCTGCAGCTCCAGATCCTGTCCGCGGCCTTTCAAATCGATGCTCCCCTTCACGTCCACCGCGCGAATGGTGTCGCTGCGCCGCAGATCCATGCGAACGTTGCCGCCGATGTTCTCGAGTCGCACGCCGGCGTTGTCGCTAGAGATATCCAGGTTTCCGTTGATGGCCTGGATGTCGAAATCGCCGTAGCGCCCGTGCGCCTCGATCGACGCGCCGGCCGGAACAGTGATCTCCAGGTCGGACGCAATCTGCGCGCGGTCGCTGGCCTTGTCCTGATTCGTGCGCACGATCAATTCGCTGCCCTGCTGGATCAATTCGAGCGGCGCATCTTTGTTGGCGCGATCCGCCTCTGTCTGCTGGAACGCGCGGACGGTCTCGTGGCCGGTCACCTTCACCGTGGTGGCGTCTGCCGACCCGGTGATGCGCGCGTTGCCCCGAAAACTCTCGATCAGCACGCGACAATCCTTGGCGCACGGTTTCTCCTGCGTGGAAAGCGTGTAGTCGAAACTCTCGCCCATGCCGCGCACGATGCCTCGCCAGGCGCCGCTCACCGGAACCCAGTTCGAATAGTGCCGCGCCGTGTACATGGTGGCGCCGACGATGCAGATGAGAAACACCAGCATCCATTCGCCGCCCGAAACTCCGTTGCGCGGAATGGTCTTGTTCGCGATGGCCGCGAACAAGATCTCGATCAGCCGCAATCCGCCCCACGCAATCAGCACGAACGGCCAGTACCGGGAGATGATGTCGATGACCGGAATTTCAGGCCACAGATTCCGCATCAGGAAAAGCCCGCCGATGAGAATCAGAATCAGCGGCCCGATTACCGACCCGCGTCTCATACTACGTTCCCCCTGTGGGCCGGCCGACGGCGGCGGAGGAGGCGGCGCTACAACTCTCTCCATCAGTTTCAGACAACCGAACACGATGATCAGCAGCGGCCACGTCCGGCTGAAGCCGTACACCCCGAAATAATCCATCGCAACCAGCGTGCCGAGCGTGATCAGCATGATCGGCCCGCGAATGGCTTGCACCAGGCTCCCGCTAGTTCCGTTCATGGGTCGCCTCCCGCACTCCGGTAGGGCCGTGGCCGTCATTGCGTTCGGACTGCGACAAGCGTTCGTACAGCATGTACACACCCAGCGCGATCAGAGCGATGGGCCAATAGCGGATAATCTGGCTGAAACGCAAAATGTCCATGTTGTTCAGCAGGAACAGCAGCCCGACCGCGATCAGCACCGCCGGCCCGGCCGGAAATCGCGAGTTCTGGCTGCCGTGCAGCGATACCAAGCTCGAAAATTCGTCGACAGTTTGCCCGAGCTGCCGCTTCCGCGCGGTGTGATACGCCTCGAACGCCATGTAGAAAACCCACACGCCGATCAGCATTCCAAACAGCGGCTCCATACCCCCTGCCGCGTTGCCATTGCTCACGATGCTGATCAGCAGACCCAGAATCACGACGTGGATCACACCCTTGACATACTGGCCGTTGTAGATCGCGCCGACGCCCGGAATCAATCCGAGCAAGAAAGCCAAGCCCGGCGATGCGCCGCTATCCGGAATATAGGCGGGCGCCGGCTGTGCGGGCGCCGTGTAGGGCGATGATTCCGCACCGGCCGCGACAGGAACATGTTCCTGGCAATATACGGTTCCCTCCGCCAGGCAACGGCAGCTTTCACACAGCGCCTTGCCGCAGGTCCGGCAATAAGCAATGGCCGGCACATCCGGATGAGTTGCACAATTCATTTTGTCTTACCTCTTGTCGTTCGTCCCCGCCGGGGCAGCTCCAGGCTGATCCTTCACGGGCGGATTCTGTTTGCCGGCCGCGGCCGGTTGTTCCTGAGCGCTCCATTCCTGGAGCCGCGACTGAATTTCGATTACCAGCCGCAGATTGTCGTAATATTTCACGGCGCGATCCCACACGCGATGCGCCGCGATCGTCCACCGCGGTCCAGATCTTCACCGGATCCAGATCCGCCGGCGTCAATTGCCGGACGTTGATGGGCGCGAACTTGGCGAGCATCGCCAGCGAGAGCACTGTCATCGCCATGCCCATCGCATAACGCGGCTGCAGCACGCCTTCGATCCAACTGCCTCCCAGCCTGCGCCACCAGGAGGGAGCCTTGGCTGAGACCATCTGGCGATCCGCGGGAACCTGATGCACGATCCGCGTCATCAGCTCGGCGGGAGGCTCCACCGCGGCGACCGTATCGATGAACGCCGCCGCCGCCGAAGCGTCCTGCGCCAGCTCGGCGCATGCGCTGCAAGTAGACAGGTGACTTTCGACAGCATTCCGCTCGCCCGAGCGGAGCGTTCCGTCCAGATAGTCGCACAGCAGGATTTCCAGTTCAGCGCATGTCATATGGAAACCTTGTGCCTACGCAGCACACGAGCCAATTCGGCGCGGCCCCGATTGAGCCGCGACTTCACCGTTCCCTCCGGAACGTTGAGCACTTGCGCGATCTCTCGATATTCCAATTCTTCCAGATCCCGCAGGATAACCGTCTCCCGCAAGTCCGGCGAAAGTTTCTGCAGCGCCGATTGCAGCAGCTCGCTCGCCTCACGCCCGGCCAGCATTCCTTCGGTGCGCGCCAGCGTCGCCGTGCGTTCCTCCAGCGTCGCAATCTGGTCCTCAATCGACTCGGTAGCACGCTCCAGCTTGGTCCGCCGATAATTGTCGATCAGCAGGTTCCGCGTCAATCTGGTCAACCATACCACGAACAATCCTTCACCTGACCGGAAGCTTTTCAGGTTCTTGAACACGCGCAGAAAAACATCCTGCGTCAGGTCCTGCGCTTCGGCGTCCGATCCCGTGAAGCGATAACAAATCGAATAGACCCGCCGTGTGTGCACCTTGACGAGATCTTCCCACGCAGCGTCCTGGCCGCTCAGACAACGATCTACGAGTTGGGCGTCAGCATCCAAGCGGTCGCCGATTCGAGCGGGAATGTACGGCGGTGTCCAGTTCCATCTTGCCGCCGAAACCGCCGCCGTAGCCATGACTTCCAATCTCCTGCTTCCAGTTATGAAAACGAGGATCTATGATAAGAAGTTCACTTGAATCCAAGATTTACATTCTACAAGGGACGTCCGTGCGATACCAGCGGTCATCGCGCTGACCCTCCAGGTGATGCTTGAAGGCGTCAGAGAGCCGCGTTCTGCGCCGCGCCCTCGTCGGCGTCGTAGTACTGCTGGTCGCCGCCACCCTCTGGTTCCGGCTACGGGGCGCGTCGTTCCAATGGAGCCGGTTCTTCGAGACGCTCGAGGGCGTCAACCGATCCTGGCTTGTGTTGGCTATCTTGCTGATGCTGCTTACCTACGTGGGGCGGGCCCTGCGCTGGGAAGTGATGTTGCGGCCGCTCGGCAGCAGCGTCAGCCTGGTTCGGCTTACTTCCGACACCGCCATCGGATATATGGCGGCGGTTCTGCTCGGCCGGGTCGGCGAACTCGTCCGTCCGTATCTCGATATCAGTGAGCGCGGGCGTGCCGTTCTCGTCCCAGGTGGCGGCCTGGCTGCTGGAAAGGCTGCTCGATCTGCTGGCGGTGCTGGTGATCTTCGGATTCGCGCTCACTCGTATCCCTGCCGACAACGCGTCCATCGGTACCGGCCTGCGGTGGACCCTTGGCGCCGGGGGCTATCTGGTCGCGCTGCTGGGTGTTCTGTGTCTCGCCATCCTGGTGGCTTTTCGCAATTTTTCCGATTGGGCGGAGAAACGTATCCTCAGTGCTTTGAAGGCTTTTCCTGATACATACTACGAACGTAGCAGATCAATGGTTCGCGCCTTTTCCGAAGGCGTGCAGTCCACTCGAAACCCAATGTTTCTGAGTCTCCTGCTTGCTCTATACCGGAATAGAGTGGCTTTTGATCGTCGGTAGCTACTGGGCGCTCTTCCAGGCCTTTCCACCGGTTGCTCATCTTAAAGTTACAGATGTAGTAATAACGTCTGGGGTTCGTCTCCTTCGGCAGTGTTGTACAAATCCCAGGTATCGGCGGCGGCTTACAAATTACGACTATTGTAGTATTAACAGAACTGTACGGCCTCACTCTCGAGTCGGCCTCCGGTGTCGCAATGTTCCTCTGGCTGCTGAACCTTGTCGTGATCGTTCCCCTGGGTCTTGCCTGCGCCCTTCACCGAGGCTGGAATCTCAAGAAAATCAAACAGTTGGCCTTGGACCAGCTGCCCCAACAGGAGCCTCTATGACCTGCCCCTTCTGTGCGCACAAGCAAGACCGGGTGATCGATTCCCGAGAGAGCAAGGAAGGCGACGTGATCCGCCGGCGTCGCCAGTGTCTGGGATGCGAGCGACGATTCACGACCTACGAGCGCAGCGACGAAATCCCGTACATGGTCGTCAAGAAGGACGGCCGCCGCGAGAAGTTCGATCGCCAGAAGGTGCTCAACGGTCTGCTGAAGGCCTGCGAAAAGCGCCCGGTCCCCATGTCCAAGCTCGCCGAGATCGTGGATGCCGTCGAAGCCAAGCTGGCCGACAGCTCCGGACCGGGAGATGACTACTACGGAAATAGGAGAAATGCTCATGGAACAGTCTCCGAAACCTCGACAAGATCGCGTATGTCCGCTTTGCTTCGGTCTATCGCGACTTCCAGGACGTCGAAGCTTTCCTCAATGAATTGAAGAACTTAGTCTTACAGAAGCGGTCCTGATTCGGCTGTGCCGAATACTCGGCTGGCACGCCGGTAAGTTTCCTGTAACCAATCGCTAGCGCGAACATCTTGTATTTAGAGCTTAACTTCGAAAACGATTCGGTGCTATAATCGGTTGCTACCTGTTTCCGGCGGCGCGACGCACACCCGAAGTAGAAGTTTCTATGGAGTAAAGCTCCCCCGAGAGGGCCTGAATGTGGCTCCGGGTGGGAGGTGAGTATCCACGTGGATCACTTTGAAGATCAATTTCTAACCGAGACTCATGAACCGCTAGGGATGCCGTTCGACGAAGAGTCGAACTTCTTTCATCCCGAAGAGGTTCAGGATGAAGAATTTCCTGCTGCTCAGCAGGCCGAAGAGTCGATTTACACCGACGATCCGGTACGAGTGTATCTGCGTGAGATGGGCGCTGTTCCGCTGCTCACCCGGGAAGGCGAAGTCAACCTGGCCCGCCGCATGGAGCGCGGCAAGCTGCGGATGCAGAAGTCCATCAGCCGCTCGGCCCTGGTTCAATTGCGCATCGTCGAAATCGCCAGCGCTGCTGAAGCAGGGCGAAGACGAACTGGACAACTTCGTGGATCTGGGCGACGTCGAAGAAGGCAGCCCCGCCGACACCAAGAAACAAGCGGAATTGCGCGCCGAGTTCGCCGAGATCCTGGTGCTGCACAAGCGCTATAACCAACTCGCGGACCGCCTGGATTCCATTCCGCTGAGCAACCGCCGTCTGCGCAAGCGCTGGCAGGGCAAGCTGAGTCGCGCGAAAGTCGAGATGTCGCGTGCCATTCGCCGCTTCCCCTGGCTGCCCTCGCGCTGGAAGCAGTTCTCCAAGGAAATCGAACATCTGGTGGAACAGTTGGCGCACTTCGAGCAGGAGTTGCGCAAGCTGGAAGGCCGTTCGGGTCTTACCGCGCAGGCTCGCGTGCGTGAGCTGCGCCGCGAAATCCGCAAGCTGGAAGCAGCCGCGGGCGCTTCGCTGTCCGATCTTCGCCACAGCCTTACCGTGATCCGTCACGGCGAAATCGAAGCCGAGCGCGCCAAGAAAGACCTGGTCGAGGCCAACCTCCGCCTGGTTGTTTCGGTCGCCAAGAAGTACGTCAATCGCGGGTTGCACCTGCTGGACCTGATCCAGGAGGGCAACATCGGCCTGATGCGCGCCGCCGACAAGTTTGAATACCGGCGCGGCTACAAATTTTCGACCTACGCCACCTGGTGGATTCGCCAGGCCATCACGCGCGCCATCGCCGACCAGTCGCGCACCATCCGCATTCCGGTGCACATGAACGAGAGCATGAACAAGTTCCTGCGAGCCACCCGCGAGCTCGAAAAGGAACTCGGCCGCGCTCCCACCAACGACGAAATCAGCCGCCGGATGGACATCCCGGTGGAAAAAGTTCAGAAGCTCAAGACCATTTCGCGCGATCCGGTTTCGCTCGAAACTCCGGTGGGCCGCGACGGCGAATCCGCGCTCGGCGATCTGATCGAAGACCGCTGGGTCGGCTCGCCCGTCGATGCCGTCATCGATTCCAACGTGCGCGACGAGACCGCCAACATTTTGAAGACCCTGTCTCCCAAGGAAGAAAAAGTGATCCGCCTGCGCTTCGGCATCGGCTGCGAGCGCGAGCACACCTTGGAAGAGATCGGGCAGGAGTTCGACGTCACACGCGAGCGCATCCGTCAGATTGAAGCCAAGGCGTTGCGCCAGCTTCGATCGCCGGAACGGGCTCGTCATCTGAGGGCCTTACTGGCTGCCAGGTAAGGTCGCTTCCTCCTCCAAGTGAAAGGCCGGGCACCGTGTCCGGCCTTTTTTCTTTTGGCTCAGAGTTGAGGGATCTAGAACCAAGATGCGTCAGTCCACTTGGTGATAGTCTCTGAGATACGTGAGCGCCCCATCACCTAATGTCTTACCAAGCGTGTAGAACCTGCTTTTAAGCAGGCTCGCAGCTGGAGTTCCCTTGCCTACGATGGCCATTGCCGTCGGATGAGCGAATTTCGACAGCAGTTTGTTAGTGACCACAAATTGCTTCTTCTTGCCCAACTTTTCCGCGGCGCTAATTACCCTTGTGTATTTGTCGTCGAGCGTTTCAAAGCCGTACAGTTCAGCGTTGGATCGGTTCTGTTGTTGCGCTTGCTCAAAGCTATATCCAAACACCTCAACCGGTATCTTGATCGCGTCGTTCGCGTCGCGTGCAGAATCTAATACAAACTGTTTGGCGTTCATTTCTGATTGCAGACAGTAGACGATCCAGGTGCTCAATTCAAGCAGGTTCCTAGACAGCCATGCCACCGTCTCTAGGCGACCAGTAATGTTCGCCTGCTCCAGGTCTGCCAAGTTTTCTTCGACTGCCGTAACAAATAGCTTCTGTAAGTCTTTTCGTACAGGAGCGAGCCTGTCAATGTCGGCCATGAACTGGAGCTTATAGAAAGTCCTATAAGTTTTGCAACTAAGCCTGGCAAGGCGGCCGCTTGATCCGAGCGTTCGCCGGAACGGGCTCGTCATCTGAGGGCCTTACTGGCTGCCAGGTAAGGTTGCTTCCTCATCCAAGTGAAAGGCCGGGCACCGTGCCCGGCCTTTTTTCTTGCCCGAAACAATCCGCCCTGCCCTTCCCAGCTAAACTGATTATGTGGCCCGATTGCTGTTCCTCTTCTGTCTGGTCAGCCCCGGCCTGACGCTCGCCAGCGTGGCCGCCGACTTCGCCAGCCAGATCCACGACCTCGCGCTCGACCCTGACGAGTGCTACCGCGTCACCGAACTCAACTTCGCCAAAGAGGACCTCAAGATCTATTTCACGTCCGGCTACCTGATCTTCGCGAAACCCATCGGCGGCTTTCGCCAGGGCGCCGTCTTCGTGGCCGGCGGCGAGGCCGGCGACGCCGAAATCCTGCTCATGCCGCCCACCCGCAGCGAGCGCCTGTCGATGGCCACTTTCACCGAATCCCCCAACCTCGAAGAGCACCTCACCGGCGCCGCTTTGCTCTTCACCGATTCCACCGCCGCCGACCTGCTCGCCCAGATCCACGCCAATGCCGAGCCGCGCAAGAACCTCGAGATCGGCAACGCCATCGCAGACCAGTGGAATTCGGTGATCCGCAATCTCGCCGGCAGTTTCGAAACCACGCTGGTGCACGACCTGCTGTCCACCCGCAAGTCCGGCTTCTTCTACATGGCCATCGCCGGCCGCCGCCTCAACAATTTCGACGTGTTCTACGACCCCACCAGCACCGAGCAGATTTTCGCCGGTACCCTGGCCTACCGCAACAACCAGACTTTTTTCGACACCTGGACGAGCTTTCCTTCGCGCTCGGTTCGCAACGGAGCCAAGCCGCCGACTCCTCCGGTGGATCTCGACAACTACCGCATCGACTCCACCATCGACGACAAGCTCCTTATGAAGTGCGTGACGCGCGCCACCCTGACCGTGAGACAGCCCGGCGAGGGCGCGCTGCGCTTCAGCATCTCCACGCACATGCGCGTCACCGAAGCGCGCATCGACGGCCAGCCGGTCGAAGTGTTCGCGCGTGAATCGCTGCGAAGCAATCTCATCGCCGGAGACGAGAACCACGAATTCCTGGTCATCCCGCCCGCGCCGCTCGCGCCCGGCGAGCCGCATGAAATCGAAGTGCGCCACGAGGGCGAAGTGATCGGCAAAGCCGGAGACGGAGTCTACTACGTCAACTCGCGCGGCACTTGGTATCCGCGCGCCAACCTCGAATTCGCCGCCTATGATTTGACCTTCCGCTATCCCAGCGATCTCACGCTGGTCGCCACCGGCAGCCCCGTCGAAGACCGTACCGACGAGGCCTGGCGCATCACGCGCACCAAGACCGACGCGCCCGTTCGCTTCGCCGGATTCAACCTCGGCAATTTCCGGTCGGTCTCCATCGACCAGGCCGGATTCAAGATCGACGTGTATGCCAACCGGCACGTGGAGGCCGCGCTGCAGCCGCAACGTTCCGCTGCCCCTGCTCCCCCCGCCTAATCCACGCTCTCGCGCCGCCGGTGTTTCGCACCTCCCTGTGATCACAACGCCGCCGGTGGATCCCGGCCGGCCGTCTGGCCCACCTCGAACAGGACGTCGTCGACGCACTCGAATTCATGACCGCGAAGTTCGGCCCTCCGCCCATCCGCCATCTCTCCATCACGCCCATACCCGGCGGATTCGGCCAGGGCTTTCCCGGCTTGGTGTATCTTTCCACGCTCGCCTACCTCAGTCCCGAACAACGCCCCGAGCGCTACCGCAGCCGCTTCGAACAGACTTTCTTTTCCGAGCTTCTCGAAACGCACGAAGTCGCGCACCAATGGTGGGGCAACATGGTCTACGCGGCCGACTATCAAGGACGAATGGCTCATCGAATCCCTGGCCAACTACACCGCGCTTCTGCTGTTCGAAAAGAAGAAGGGAACCAAAGCGCTGGACACGGTCCTGGATGCCTACCGCAACAACCTGCTCCACAAGATCGATAACGGCCGCACGCTGGAATCCGCCGGGCCGATCACCTGGGGCCGCCGCCTGGAATCCTCGCTCGCGCCCGACGCCTGGGGTGTGGTCACCTATCAGAAAGGCACCTGGATCATCCACATGCTCCGCCGCCGCCTGGGCGACGAAAAATTTCTCGACTTGCTGCGCGCCGTCTCCGAGCGCTATCGCTTCCGCCCCATCTCCACCGAAGAGTTTCGCGCGCTGGCCGCGCAGCTACGTCCCCGAGAAAACTCCCGACCGGAGCTTGAAGGACTTCTTCGAGAACTGGGTTTATGGAACCGGCATCCCCGACGTGAAGCTTGCATACTCCTGGCGCGCAGGCAAGCTCACCGTATCGGTTTCGCAATCCAACGTCGGCGACGACTTCACAGCGCTGGTGCCCGTCGAGGTCCAGACCGCTCGGCAGAAGACCGTGCACTGGCTCGCCACCGGAAGCGACCTGGTGTCCTTCAGCATTCCCATGAAAACGGCCCCTACCAGCGTGGCCATCCTTGTAGATGACTGCCTGATCACTTCAAAATGACCATTTATCAGACGCCGGACGAGAATCAGTTGCTCGATCCCGAGACGCGATCCAGGCTTTGGACGCGACTCATCGAGACCATCGAGAACTACACCAACCACATCGCGGAACTGCGCGCCACGCCCGAACTCGAGCCGCAGAAAATCCGATCGCTGCTGGCCGCTTGCACCTTCGAACAGCCCATGGATCCGCTCGAAGCGGTCGACTTCGTCGCACGGGGACTGAGCCGCTATCAAACCCATTCCTCGCATCCGCGCTATTTCGGCCTCTACAATCCTGCGCCCACCACCATGGGCATCGCCGCCGAAGCTCTGGTGGCGGCCTTCAATCCTCAGTTGGCATCCTGGAGCCACAGCCCGCTGGCGATCGAGATCGAGCAGCACTTGATCCGCTGCTTCGGCGAATGGTTCGGCTACGATCCCAAACAAACCGACGGCACGTTTACCTCCGGCGGCGCCGAAGCGAATCACACCGCGCTTGCTCACCGCCCTGGCCGACGCTTTCCCCGATTACCCGATGCGCGGCGTCCGCGCGCTCGAAGGCCAGCCCGTCTTCTATGCCTCGGCCGAGAGCCATCATTCTTTCTTGAAGGCCGCGCGCATCACGGAATCGGGATCGACGCGCTGAAACGTGTCGAAATAGACGACGAGCTGCGCATGCGCCCCGAGGCTCTCCAGGCCGCCATCGCGCGTGATCGCGGCGCGGGATGCATTCCCTTCATGGTGGTCGCCACTGCGGGAACCACCAACGCCGGCGTGGTCGATCCGCTGCCCCAGTTGGCCGCCATCGCCGCGCGTCACCGCCTCTGGTTCCACGTTGACGCAGCCTGGGGAGGCGCCGCCGCTCTGGTTCCCGAACTGCGCCCGCTGCTCGACGGCATCGCCTCGGCCGACTCCATCACATTCGATCCCCACAAGTGGCTGAATGTTCCCATGGGCGCCGGCGTCTACCTGACCCGCCACATGGAAATTCTGCATCGCACCTTCCGCACCCAGACCGCCTACATGCCTCGCGAAGCCCTGGGCCTGGACGTCATCGATCCGCACCTTCACACCATGCAGTGGTCGCGGCGCTTCAACGGACTCAAAGTATTTCTCTCCCTGCTGGTGGCCGGACGCGCCGGATATGCACACACCATCCGGCGCCAGACCGCGCTGGGCAACCTGCTTCGCGACGAGTTACGCAAGAGCGGCTGGGCCATCGAGAACTCGACGCCCCTGCCCGTGATCTGTTTTTCCGATCCCGGCGGCGCTGATGCGCAGGCCATCGCGATGCGCATCGTTTCTTCCGGCCAGGCCTGGATTTCCACCACCCAGATCAGAGGCCGCACAGTGCTGCGCGCCTGCATCTCGAGTTATCGCACCGAGCCTAGCGATGTTCATCTGCTGCTCGACTCCTTGAACGCAGCCAGCAGCCTGGAACACAGCGCTGCCGCGCACCAGCCCACCGTCTCCTCCTGACCCATGCCCATCGCCACCAAGCGCAAGGTCGAGTCGAGAAAAGAAGCGCCCATCATCGAGGCCGAGTCCGAGCCGCGGCCTCAGCAGGAAGAACAGGCGCCCGCTCCCAAGGTCACGGCTCTTATCTTTTCCTATGACAGCGCGCCTGCCCTGCGCCGCTGCCTCGCCGCGCTGGAAGGCTCCGCCGATCGCGCGGCTCATCGAGATCCTGGTGGTCGATTGCGGCTCGCACGACGAAAGCCCGCAGCTCGATTCCGAATTTTCCGGCGTCACCATCCTGCGCCTGCCCCGCTATTTCGGACGCACCAAGGCGCTCAACATCGGCACCCGCACCGCCGCCGGCGAATATCTTTTCTTTCTGACGCCCGAAGTGGAGGTGTTGCCCACCACGGTACCGTCGCTGCTGGCGCGCCTCGAATCGGACTCGGAAGCCGTCGCGGTCGCGCCGCTGCTCCTCGATACCGATTCCACGCAGGCGGTCGAATTCTATCGCCTGCCGACTCCCGAAACCGGCGTCGAACTGACGCCCGTCGTGATCGATAAAACCGCCGAGGCGTTTCCGGTCGAATACGCGACCTTCGATGCGCTCCTGGTGCGAAAGTATTTCGTGCGCGGCATCAACTACCTCGACGAGCGCTACGGCGAGTTTTTCTCCGACGCCGAGCTGTGCTACCAGATCCGCCGCGCCGCCCGCAAAACGCTGGTGCTTCCCGGCGTCACCGCTCTGTACACTCGCTGCTCGCCGTACTCGGCATCGTCGGCAACCATTCTTATGGCGGATAAGATTCACGGCGCCGCGGTCTACTTCGGCAAGCACTACGGGTTCGTGACCGGCCTCTTGTTCCGCATCAAAGCCATGCTGAAGGCGCTGTTCACGATGCGTTTCTCGCTGTTTGCCGCGGTGGTGTCCTGGACCAAGATCGACGGGTCGCAGACGTCGATCCTGTAAAGCGCTTGTTATCAGCATGATAGAGCAGCGTCGATGGCTCGACTCAGAATATTTCTTAGTACCTAAGGTTCACTCAGCCTACTGCCGATCAATCAATCGGTATGCAGACTGACGCCTTGCTCTGGATCCTCTTACCTTTGTTCATCGCCGCCGGGCTCCGCCTTGCTGTCGTATTACGTCATGCAGGCGCGCATGGAAGTCGCGATCGCGAAGGAGCGCGAAGTGCTCGCCGAAGCGCGCGCCGAAATTCGCACTCAAAAGAGCACCATGGAGGAGCGCGTCAAGGCCACCGAGCAGGAGTCGCGCCGCAAAGCGCTCGATGAGTTCATGCAGGATTTCCGCGTCGAAGAGCGACATTACTTCCGCGAGAACAAGTCGATCGCCGCGCGCCAGAAGTCCATGGTCCTGCAGGAACGGTTGTACTTCCGCAACCTGCCGCTCTCCAATTGGGTGGAGCATGAGATGGTGGTGGAAGAAGAAGGCGACATCCAGACCATCGCCAAAGGCCGCTCCGTCTTCAGCACCAAAGCCCTCGCTGAAGATAGCAACACCGCGCTTTCCCGCCTGCTCGACCAGGCCGCGCCGGCGCCCGGCCCTCAGCTCGTCAATGCGCTGAACGCCAGCCAGTCCAGCTAGACCGAGATTCCCGAACCGATACTTGTTCAGGCTCCAAGCGATTACTGTGTCTATTGTAAGAGCGAGGACAACAAGCCCTCCACCAAGAACCCGATCTTGTATGTAGGAACCAATGGCCTTGGGTCCCAGAGTCAACGCATATACGCCGATCCCCGTATACATTGCGAGCGAGGCAGCCACAAAAGCTGCGCCAATCAAGAACAGGCGAACTCTTCGCTGCAGTTCCATGGAAGGTGGCTATTCCATTTTCAACTAATCCGGCGTGTGCGCCGTGTAGTGCGCCACGAACGTTGGTTGAGTGCGATCCATCTATGGTGACGGCAAGCGTCTTATGTCGCAACGGGGATCAACCGAAAATAGGTGATACCCTGCGCTGGGTCTCAGCTTGTCAATGCGCTGAACGCCAGCCAGTCCAGCTAACGAAAACCCATTCATTATCCGGCGCTTACGCGCGTTGCGCCTTTCGTGTCAACCGAACCGCGCCAATCCCCGTCCAGAAGATATGATGGGCGTCATGGCCGATCGGCTGGCAGCCAGTGCGGGCAGTTTGGCTGACACGCGCGAGTTCGGCTCCTGGATGGCCGCCGAGCAGAAGCGCATCTTTCTGCTCTGCCGGAGAATGCTGCAGGACGCCGGAGAAGCCGACTCGGCGACTCAAGACACGTTCTTGAAGGCGTGGCAGGCGCTGCAGCGGTCCGAATCGATGGACCTCGACGACCCCGGGAAATGGCTCACACGCATCGCGGTCAACACCTGCCTCGACAAGCTGCGCTCGCGCCGCTGGCAGTTCTGGCGCAAACGGCCGAACCCGGAGGACGAGGCGACCGTGCTCGCTCTCGCACCGTCCGCCGATCCGGACGCCGAGCGCCAGGTCATGTCGCGTGAAATCGTCGTGCGGCTGGAGCGCGCACTCGATAAACTGAGCAGTAGACAAAGAGCCGCGTTCACGCTGCGGCATTATGAAGACCGGAGCCTGGCCGAGATCGCCGGGATTCTGGATCTGGACGTCGGGACGGTGAAGGTACACCTGTTTCGTGCCATGGAAAAGCTTCGGGAGGAGCTGCACGATCTGTACTTTCGCGAGGGAAGAAAATGAAACACTGGACCGAAATCGATTTTCAACATGCACTCTACGGTCTGAAAGATCGGGACGCGCACGTCGAGCAATGCCCGGAGTGCCGCGGCGAACTGGAACGCCTCGTGCGTGAGCATCGCGCGGTCGCGGCCGAACCGGAAGTCTCGCGCGAATTCTTGGAAGCGCAGCGCCGCGGCATCTACCAGCGCTTGCAAGTGCCGCGCCGCAACTGGATCACGTGGCGTTGGGCGCTCTCGGCCGTCGCGTTGCTTGCACTCGCGCTGGGTCTGACACTGGAGCGGTCGCGGCCGCCCGTGCAGCCCGCGATCTCCGACGAGCAGTTGTTCTCCGACCTCTCGCGCATCCAGCAGAGCGCCGAACCCAAAGCCATTCAGCCGCTGCACAGCCTGTTCGAGGAATGATCATGCGGCGCGGCATCGTCCTTCTTGCGCTCTTCGCCGGGACCTTGTCCGCGCAAATGCCGCGCAGTCTCTATCCGTGGTGGAACCGGCCCGCGATCCGCCGGGATCTGCAGCTCACCAATCAGCAGATGCGCCAGATCCGCATGACGCTCGCGCAGTATCGCAATCGCCTGATCGAACTTCGCGCCGAATCGGATCGCGCCGACCAGAACCTGGAAGCGCAGTTCGTCCATGATCCCGTCGATGAGGCCCGTGCGAATCAGGCCATCGAGCGGGTCATCGCCGCACGCGGCGAACTGACGCGGACGCTATCGCAATTGAGCTTGAAGTTGCGAACCATCCTTACCGAGGAACAGTGGCACGAGTTGCAGCGCCTCGGCCCGAATGGCGGCAGGCCGCCGGCCGATGGCCCGCCCGAGAGATGACGAGTCAGCGTGCCTTGGGCGGAGTCAATCCTACGCCGCCGACCGGTGTCGTGACTACCTGATTGCTGAAGCCGGCGATCAGCGGCCGCCCCTTTGTGATCGCGTCCTTGACGGACGGAAGCGACAGCGAGATATCGTGGCTGGCCTTGCTGTCCCAGACTTCGGTGATCCAAATCGCGTCAGCATCGCTCGCATCCTTCGCGACGATGTAAATGAGGCAGCCCGGCATGTTGTGCTCGCCTTCGAGCAGAATGTCAATCAATTCGTCCCGCTTTCCCGGCGCGGCGGTCAACTTGCCGATCAAACCGTACATCTCTTCCCCTTGTGCGAATGCACTGGATGCGAACGCGGCACCCACGCAGGTGGTTGCACCGAGACTGAGGAACTGGCGCCGCTCGATCAATGAGCACCCGCAATATACAACTCATCGATCTTGGCAGCCATCACGAAGTCGCTTTCGGTGAGGCCGCGGATCTTGTGCGTGTAGATCTGAACGTCGACTTTGCCCCAGGCCAGGCACAGGTCGGGGTGATGGCCTTCGGCTTCGGCGACCGCGCCGGCGCGGTTCACGAAATCGAGCGCCGTTTTGAAATCGGGAAACCGGAAACTCTTCGCGACGTGATGCTCCTCGATGATCTTCCAGTCGGGAAGCTGCTCGGCGTATGGCGTCAACTGGTCGCCTTTGAGCGGCGGCACGCTCCCGCGGCATGGCACACAATGCTGATCAGCGAGCTTGCTCATCCTTCGACAGGATAGCTCTTCGCCGAACCGCCTGCGTAGCCGCGCGCGTCTTGTATCCGAGCCATTGTTACACTGGCGATGACGGGTCGCGTTCTTGGATCTCTCCACTCCACTTCAATATGTAAAGGGCATCGGACCGGCTCGCGCGCAGATGCTCGAGTCGAAAGCGCTGCTCACGGTCGAGGATCTGTTGACCTACACTCCCTTCCGCTACGAAGACCGCACCAACGTCAAGACCATCGCGCAGCTTGCGCCCGGCGAGATGGCCACGGTCATCGCGGAAGTGCAGTCGGCGCACCTCGCCGGTTTCCGCCGCAAGCGTTTGGGCTTGTTCGAGGCCATCTTCAAAGACGCTTCCGGCGAGCGCCTGCTCGGCAAGTGGTTTCATGGCGGCTATCTGGCCGATCTGTTTCTGCCCGGCGTGCGCGTCGCGCTGTACGGCAAGATCGAGCTCGACAACTACACCGGCGACCTGCTCATGACGCACCCCGAGTTCGAGATCCTTTCCTCCGACGATTCCGAAAGCGACGCCGCGCTGCACACCGGCCGTATCGTGCCCATCTATGAAGCCGCCGGCAAAGTGACCACGCGCTTCTTCCGCCTGCTGCTTGCATCGCGTTCTCGAATCCATCGAGCCGCTCGAGGATCACTTGCCGCAGTCGATTCGCCGCCAGCTCAAACTGCCGGATCGCTGGACCGCCATCCGCGCATTGCACTTTCCCGCGCCCGACGCCGATCTGCGGCTGCTCAACGCCTTCCGCACTCCGGCGCAGTGGCGGCTGATCTTCGAGGAGTTCTTCTGGCTCGAGTGCGGGCTGTCGCTCAAACGCGCCAAGGCGCGCATCGAGACGGGCATCTCGTTCGAGCTGAACGATCGCGTGCGCGAAAAGATCAAGGCCATGCTGCCGTTCAAGCCCACCGGCGCGCAGAAGCGCGTGCTCAAGGAGATCGCCGATGACATGCGGGCGCCGCATCCCATGAGCCGCCTGCTGCAGGGCGACGTAGGCAGCGGCAAGACACTGGTGGCCGCCGAAGCAGCAGTGATCGCGATCGAAAACGGCTATCAGACCGCGGTGCTCGCGCCCACCGAGATCCTGGCCGGCCAGCACTATCTCTACTTCAAGAACCTGTTCCAGAAAACCGGCTACGTCGTCGCGCTGCTTACTGGATCCGCGACGCCGCGCGAGAAGACGCAGTTGAAGAAGCTGCTGTCCGCAGGGCTGGTGCAGATCGGCATCGGCACGCACGCGCTGCTCGAAGAGGACGTCGAGTGGAAGAAGCTCGGTCTCGCGATCGTCGACGAGCAGCATCGCTTCGGCGTGATGCAACGCTTGCGGCTTGCGTCGAAGGGCCAGCATCCCGACGTTCTCGTGATGACCGCGACGCCCATCCCGCGGACGCTCGCGCTCACTATCTATGGCGATCTTGACGTCTCGGTGATCGACGAGATGCCGCCCGGCCGCAAGCCGATCTCGACCAAGCACGTCACCGAGGATCACATCGAAGGCGTCTACAGCTTCCTCAAGAAGCAGATCGATGCGGGGCGCCAGGCCTACGTCGTGTATCCGGTGATCGAGGAGTCGGAAGACTTGAAGGCCGCCGAGAAGATGTTCAAACATCTTTCAGAGCGCGTGTTTCCGGGCGTTCGCGTCGGCCTGCTGCACGGCCGTCTCAAGACCGACGAGCGCGCGAGCGTGATGGAAGCGTTCCGGCGCGGCGAGGTGAAGATCCTGGTTTCGACCACGGTGATTGAGGTCGGCGTGGACGTCGCCAACGCCACCGTGATGGTGATCGAGCAGGCCGAGCGCTTCGGCCTTGCGCAACTGCACCAGCTTCGCGGGCGCGTGGGCCGCGGGGGTGAGCAGAGCTATTGCGTCCTGGTGACGAGCAAGATGAGCGATGCCGGACGCGAGCGCATTCGAACGATGGTCGAGTCGACCGACGGCTTCTACATCGCCGAGATGGACCTGAAGCTGCGCGGGCCGGGCGAGTTCTTCGGCACGCGGCAATCCGGCGTGCCGACGCTGCGCATCGCGAACATCATCCGCGACCAGGAGATTCTCGAAGTGGCGCGCAGCGAAGCGCAGGCGTTCATCAACAAGCCGCCCGCCGCCGAAGACCTGCGGCGCGCGGTGAGCTACATTCGCGAGCATTGGCAGCGCCGCTATGGACTGGTACAGGTGGGCTGATGCGGGTGATCGGGGGAGAGTTCCGTAGCCGCCGGCTGAAGTCTGTTCCGGGACTCCAGACGCGACCGACGCCGGACCGTCTGCGCGAAGCGCTGTTCAACGTGCTCGCGCTGCGCATCGATGATGCGGTCTTCATGGATGTCTACGCGGGCACCGGCGCAGTCGGCATCGAGGCGCTGAGCCGCGGAGCGAAGCGCGCAGTATTCATCGAGAAGAATCGCGCGGCCGTCGAAGTGATCCGCGAAAACCTCGCGACGCTGGGCCTCGAGAACCGAGCAGAAGTCTTCACCGGCAAACCGGCGCCGGTGCTCGAGCGCGTGAACGCCGACATCGTGTTCCTCGATCCGCCTTACGAGATGGAGGCCGAGCGCGAGGCGGTGTTGATTGCGCTGGGGTCTCTGCAGCATCCGCTGGTCATCGTGCAGCACGCCTCGCGAAGCGCCGCGCGTGAAGCGTACGGGAGTCTGCGACGCTACCGGGTGTTGAGGCAAGGCGACAACTCGTTGAGCTTCTATCAGCGCTTGGAACAGTGCACAATGGAAGCATGAAGACTTCGTTGATATGCGCCTTCACCCTCGTCGCTGTTGCGAGCATCGCTTCGGCTCAGTTCGTCAGCCCGCCGGCCGAAACGTCGGTCACGATCGGCGGCAAGACACTCTCGATCAAGTACTGCGCGCCGTCCGTACATAACCGCAAGATCTTCGGACCGGGCGGGAAAATCTCACAGGACGGAACGTACCCGGTGTGGCGCGCCGGCGCGAACTCGGCGACGTCGTTCCACACCGACGCTGATCTCGACATCGGTGGCCTCTCGGTGCCGAAGGGCGACTACACGATCTTCGTTCTGGTGGGCGATCCCGAGCACTGGCAACTCATCATCAACAAGCAGACCGGCCAGTGGGGTCTCACATACAACGAAGGCATGGATCTCGGCCGCGTGAAGATGACGATGAGCAAGCCGAAGTCGAAGATCGAGACTTACAAGATGACGCTGTCCAAAAGCGGCCCCAAGACCGGCAAGCTGCAACTCGAATGGGACAACTACATCGCATCGGTTCCGATCACCGTGAAGTGATCGCGCGCGGTTAGGGCAGCGCACAAGTGAAGCTGGCGGCGTCGTCGATGCTGCCCGAACCCTTGTACTTGGCGACCTGCGGATATGGGCACAGCGGCCGCGTGCGCTCGACTTTCCCGTTGTTGACGCGCGACGCGATGACCTGCGCCGGCGCGGCTTTGTTCTCGACCCAATGTTCGAGCGCGCCGACCATGTCGAAGTTATTCGGTCCTTCGCCGCCGCCGCAATGGCCCATTCCCGGGACCATGAAGAGGCGGTAGGAATCCTGCACTTTGCTCGCGCCGCCCGCGGCTTCGAGCACGGTCTGATAGTAGTGGACGCTGTTGAGCGGCGAGATCTGCCAATCGCTCCAGCCGTGGTATTGGATCAGCTTGCCTCCGTGTCCGAAGAACCGCTTCAAGTTCGGATCCATCGCATCGATCAGGCCGGCATCGATCTTCTCGGCAAGCGCGGCGTGCTGGTCGAAGTTGAGTGTCTTGAAATCCCAGTTCGGATCCTTGAACACGATGTACTTGAAGTAATCGTCGCCGATGCTGAATGGTCGCGGTCCGGCGATGACATTCCAGGAGAGTTCGCTGCCCGGCTCGAGGCCCGGAAAGATCTGCTGCCTGGTGCGCGGATTGATAGCGCCGCTGTACATCTTGCGCGCGGCTTCCACTTGCGGAGCCGTGAGGCAGGAAGGGCCGTCGGTGGCCTGGCACTCGAGAACCTTCGGATCGAAGTGACAGCGAGTCGGATCTTCGAGCAGCCCGTCCTTGACGCCGTCGAGCGCGTCGCAGGCTTCGAGCACGGCGTTGTGAATCAGCGGATATTTTTCGGGCGGGATGTAGCTCGCGTCGTTGCCGTGCATGGCTTGCGCGACCCACATGGTGAAGATCGCGCGGCCGGTCCAGTTGTTGCCGGGCGCTCCCGCGATGATGCCGTCGAAATCAGCGGGGAACTTTTGAGCTTCCTTGAGCGCCTGCTTGCCTCCGGCCGAGCATCCATTCCAGTAGGAGAGCTTCGGGCCGCTGCCGTAGAAAGCCGCGATGATCGCTTTCGACTGCGCAGTCATTTCGTGTTCAGAGCGGTACGCGTAATCGATCAGCTTTTCAGGATGCCCGAGCGCAAAGCTCGCGCTCCCGCTGCCCCCTTGGTGTCCGGTGTCGGTGGAGCTGGCAGCGTAACCGCGGCGCAGCGCTTCGGCCATGGCAGTGTAACTGATCGCGCCGGACCATCCGGCGTTGCCCACTGCCTGGTACTTGCCGTTCCATCCGGACGCGGGAAGCCAGACTTCGATCTGAATGTCGGAGTCGCTCGAAGGTTTGAGCGAGGCGGCCACGCGGCAGAACGCGGGCAGATCGAGGTTGCGGTTCACAGCGCCGCGCCGCCCGCCAGGCATTGCGAAGCCGCCGGCTGCGACCGACTCGGCTTTGGTGATGGTGGTGTCGGGCAGTGAGAGAGATGTGAGGCTTTCGCAGGAAGCGGCGAAAGCAGGAATCGCGGCCGCGAAAAGCGTGGCGCAGAGGATCGTTTTGGTCATGCGTCACCTCCGATCGGAACCATCAGACTACACAACCTCGCCTGCGCGCAAGCCGGCGATCTCAGAGTCCGAGTAGCCCAGCTCGCGCAGGATCTCGTCGGTGTGTTCGCCGAGCGTGGGAGCGCGGCGCGCGATTTTTCCGGGAGTAGCGGAGAGTCGAACGGCGGTGCTCGCGAGCGGGACAGGCTTGGGGGCGCCGGGATAGTCGACGTACTCGAGGAGCCCGCGCGCCTTTACCTGCGGGTCTTCGAGGACCTCGCCGAGTTCGAGCACCGGACCGCTGGGGACGCGCACGGCTTCTAGTTCCGCCATCGCTTCGGCAGAGGTGCGTGTAGCGAGCCACTGGTTCATGGCGCCGGTGATCACGGCGCGATTGTCGGCACGAAGCAGGTCGGTGGAGAAGCGCGCGTCGTCGATCAAGTCGGCGCGACCTACGAGCCGCGCCCAACGAGAGAACATGTCTCGACCGATCACCTGCACGATGATCCATCCGTCCTTGGTGCGATAGGTGTCGGCGGGCGCAGAATAGAAAGCCGCATTGCCTTGCTGCTTGCGCTCGATTCCGAGGACGCTGCGCTCGGCCAGCAGCGCTTGTATAAAAGTGATGCCGGTGGCAAAGAGCGCGCCGTCGACGATCTGGCCTTCGCCGGTCTTCTCGCGATGATACAGCGCGATCATGATACCGAAGGCGGTGTGCAGCGCGGTGCCGTAGTCCTCAAACGGGACGGTGGCGCGAATCGGCGGACCTTCGAAGCCGGTGAGGCTCATGGCGCCGGACATGGCTTGCGCGATGGTGTCGAATCCGACGCGCTTGGCGTAGGGGCCATCGGGACCGAAGGTGGAGACGCGCGCGAGGATGATGCGCGGATTGATCGCGCGCAGAGCATCGTAACCCAGACCCATTTTGTTCAAGACGGCGATGGGAAGGTTGGCGAGGACGACGTCAGCGCTTTTCGCGAGACGGCGGATGATTTCGGCGGCAGCGGGCTTGGAGGCATCGAGGGTGAGACTGCGCTTGTTGCGATTGAGAGAGAGAAACCGCCGCCTTCGCCGCCGGAGGTGACGGGGCCGGTGTAGCGATCCTCACTGCCGTGACGCCGGTCGATGCGCACGACGTCGGCGCCCATGTCGGCGAGCAACATGCCGCAGTAGGGGCCGGCGATGAAGCGGCCGAAGTCGATGACGCGGATTCCCGAGAGTGCGCCGGAGCTGGGCATAAGCTCCAATTGTAAGACACGGTCATTTTGGCGAGAGGCGATGTGCGGGGACAGACGGATCTGTCCACCGAGAGTTTAGTTGTACGTCGGTCGAAGGTCAGGGGCCGGGACAGATTCGTCTGTCCCTGACGCAGAAATGCTGAGTAATTTCGGCGTCGAGTGTTCAGAAATGGGATTGGCTTCGTTTTGTAATTTCACTTCTTGCGCGCGGCGATCGGACTGTATTTTGGTGATCGTGTTGAGGAGTTTCTGATATTCGCGATGGAGCCGGGCCTGGTAGCGATTGAGAAGCGCGAGTGGGGAATTGAGCGCCGGCGAGCGAGTGGAACGAGAATGCGATGCGGTTGATTTCATCGAAGTCCTCGAAGCACTCGTTCGATGTGGGCCTCGTCCTTGAGCATCTGGTTTTCGAACAGCGCGGCTTCGACGGCGGCGTAGCGGACGATGCGCCAGTGGGTGGCGGCGAGCTGGCGGACGAGATCGAATTCGGGTTTGCCCTCGGGCTGGAAGTGGGCGAGGTATTGATCGAGTTCGGTTTCGTAGTCGCCGGCGGATTCGTTCATGAGGACGACGGTTTTGGCGGTGAGTCCATGGGTGACGGCGTTGAGGGCGGAGGCGGATTTGCCGGCGGGAGTTTTCGGGCCGGTGGATTTTTGGGCGTTGGCGCGGGCGGAATCGAGTTTGCGCTGGGATGACATGCGGGTCTCCTTTGAGATGAAGGTAGCGGAGGGCGGCGCGCGCGGAGCAGGTGGGTTGGGCTAAGGGGTTGGAGGCTGGGGAGATTGAGGTGGGGAAGGTTGGTGAACGGCGGCGCCTTCATGTGGGTTGATCTTCGTCAGGCTGCTCGTCAGGCGGTAAAGGGGCCAGGGAAGTCCGAGTGGGTTCGGTAGTGGTCAGCAGAGCCCAGCATGTCGGGATTGCATGTCATTCACTCGAAGTGCTCCCTAGGTGTACGCTTGATTCAAAATCGGCTGAAGCCTAAGCCGTATGCTGAGGAGGCGCCACGTGACTATCGCGCTCGGAATTTTGGTTGGTAGAGGTATCGTCCTCGCAGCTGATACGGAGCAGACGTATGGCGAGCACAAGCTAACAGCGTTAAAGACTCGCGCAGTCTTCCCTAATCACGAACACTCCACCATGGCAATCGCTGGTGCAGGTGACGCATGGTACATCGAGGCGATTACCGAACGACTAGAAAAAGTTCACGCGGAGTACGGCGCGGCAACTTTGCCTGAGTTGGAGGTGGCGATCCGGGCAGAGTTAGAGGAATTTTACAAGCGCCACATAATCCCGTTCAACGACCCCGATCTCGACATTCAATTGCTAATCGGCCTACAACACGCACCGGCCAACCATCCAGAGGCACTTCAAAACGTTTTGTGGGCAACGTCGAGAAGCACGATGCGTTCAGTGTACGGGTACGAGGCAGTCGGTGCGGGAGACGTTGTCGCTAAGGGCGTCGTAGCAAATGCCATGTATTTCGATTCCTTTGAGGAGGCTGTCCTAGTTGCCTGCTGTGCTGTGTATGAGGCTAAGCAAAAAGTCGTCGGATGCGGTAAAGCGACTACTGTAGAGTGCCTTTTTGGAAATCAAGCTCACCACATGTACCAAGACGTTATCGGTGGCGTCGAAGACTGGTACGACAAATACTTGGCTGCGTCTTCCGTCGGCTTCTCGTATAGCATCGGTCACTTTCGTGATCCTGAAATTCAGGTAGAAAAAATTACTGCAGCATTTCGCAACTCGCGAGATCAGAGCCGAGCGTTGATGGAAAAAATAGCCAAGGACATTAGGCAATGACGCGTGGCCTGCCGCGTATCAATCTGCGAGAATCAACTCACAGCGGGCACCCGAATTGGCGGGCGCCCGAATTGGCAGTAGCCAAGTGCGAGTAGTCTCTGTAGAATGCGGCCAGGAGAACTGGGCATGGCTGTATTTGTGGCTTACTCTGACGAGACGGAAACTAGTGAAGAAGACAGCCGGTTCCTCATGGGCGGCTATGTCGCCTCTGAAACGGATTGGCCCTATTTTGTCCGAGCTTGGCAATCACGAGTATTAGATGGTCCTCCAGCGATCCCCTATCTGCACATGACAGAGATCAGAGATGGGGAGTGGCAGCAGGCCCACGGACTCTCTCTACAGGATGCGAATGAGAGGATATCAGAGGCCGTTAGGGTCATCCGTAGTACCGGAGGCATTTCTTTCGTAACCTCTGAGATGGTGAAGAAGGATCTGAAAGAAGTTGTGCAACCAGCCCTCCGACGGATTGATGAGCGTATCATTCCCGGAGTGGACGTAGCGGACTACATGTGTTTCTTGGCGTTTGCAGAGTTCACAATTGCTGAGCTTCATGCAAATAGGCCAGAGGTCGAAAGAGTCAACTTCTTTGTTTCTAAGAAACAGAAGGTAACGCATCATATTCGGCGTTTTCATGAGGACCTTAGGCAACAGATGCCAGAGCCTTATAAAAAGTTAGTTGGTGATTTGTATCCCGGTGATATGGTACTTGTGCTACCGCTTCAGGCTGCCGATGTGTTGTGTTGGTATTCGCAACGCATACTGTCCGAGAGAGACGACGCCGAGGACAGGAGACAAATTCGGAAGATCGGGCAGACCACTGGCTATCGGCATGTCTATACACGTGAAGACATGGAACAGTTTGCTGCTAATTTGGTTATCAATATAAACGCGTCGAAAACATGAGGGGGCTACGCCGCCAGCTTCTCGAAATTCGGTGGATCGGCGGTAACTATGCGCCTCAAGGTTGCCAAAGAACGAACCGGAGTTCTTACGGCGGTCGAATAGGGAAAACGCCGCGAGGTGAACGAGTTCATCCGATCAGTTCATCAAGCGGGCGCGTTTCACCGCGCCGATGCTCGCCGATCGCTTCGCGGCCGAGGGAGCGCAGCTTGTCCGGATTGCTGTTGAAGCGTTGCGCCCAGCCTTCCTCATCGTCCAGCGTTTCGATGATCTGGGAGGCGATAGCGTCCTGCTCCTGTTCGGAGAGGGACTCCATCCGGCGCAATGCTTTTTGCAGCAGCGCGGTCATATCCCGATAGTAGCGCGAAACGTGTTATCCGAATCCGATCGGTGCGGCGGCTTGTGGGCGTCCAAGCATGAGAGTATTCTGAGAGACTAAGCGGAGCATCGATGCCTAAGGGAGATTTGACGGTCCAGATCACCGATGTGGCGGGGGAGCCGGTGCGCTCTCGCGTCGACATCGATCTCAAGCCGCTCTCAGGAGATCCTGGCGCGGGCGGCGAGGGGATGACGGTTTCCGTTGGCTTAGGCTCCTCGACTGAGTTGACGATCAAGGGCATTACGTGCCGGGGCGGGCCGGGCACGATGTACGAGCTTCTATTTGAGGCGCCGCATTTTCGTCCCTACGGTTTTTTCCAATTGATCCGGGAAGGCGCGGCGAATACGGCCGGCGATGACGTTGAATTCTGGGTAAAGCCGGGAGACGTGACTGACATTCTCGCGCCGAGATTCGATGATCTGCCGAGCCAACTCCGCGCAATTCTGAGCGGCGCGCAAATGGTGGCCGACAAGCGGGAGGATCGGGATCTCCTTGGAAGCTCGGGCGAAGGGCTTTACGGAAAGCTGGGTCCGCTTCGCAAGGCCGGTCTACTCAACATTGCCAAGAAAGCATCGCACGTCACGTCGGATAACTGTTTCCCGCAGGTCGGGCCGCTGCTGGTGTGCCGTCAGGATCGATTTTTCGCAATGGTCGATTCCTCGCTGCCGGATAGGCTACGGGCAAGTGCGAGGTACAAGACCGCGCCCGCCGATTTGCACCAGCCCCTTGAGGGATTCGAAATGACCGGAGAGAGTTTCAAGACTCGCGATCCGCATGCCAATCTCCAGGTGACGTTCCAGCGCCATTCGAATACCGGTGAGTTGGCGGCCGATATCGATATCGATGAATCGTCGGGCATCGAGCATGGTTTCGAAGTCATCCGCAATGCGCTGTTCCGCAATAGAACCAATCCATATCTGATTCGTGAGTTCATGTTGATGGCGGACCCGCTGGAGCACACGCTCGATCCGGGCTACCGGTTTCTGTTCTAAAGATTCGGTCCCGCTTGAGGCGCCCATCCACGGTCCTAAAGGTCGATTTCATTGGCTCGTGGCTGCGGCTGCATCGCGAATATCAGAAACTCCTCAGCGCGATCACCGAAATGCAGGCCAGCCGAGCCTGGTAGCGATTGAGAAGCGCGAGCGGGGAATTGATGCCGGCGAGCGAGTGGAACGAGAATGCGATGGCCGCGTTTCATCGACCAAAACGAGAGCTGAGCTGGAGCGCCGCCGGCAGCGTCGAAATGAGACAGAGCGAACCTGGTCAAACCGTTCTTGTCACGACTATTACACGAGTTAAGAGCGCTAACGCCCGTTTCGTCCAGCGCGACCGCGTTTCACACCGCAGATTGGATTTGCCCGAGACTCACGACTGGCAGAGCATAGTCCTCGTGCAACATAACCGAGTAAGCGCCGTATGCGCCGCCGTTTCGCTGCTGGCCTGCGCCCTTCCAGGATTTTGCGAAACGGTTCAAGTCGCGAATCGCGAGCTAGCCTTGGCGTTCGACTTGGGCGACCTCGGAATCCAGGTATCCAGCATCCGGAACAAGGTTTCCGGCGTGGAGCATCTCGTCAAGCCATCGTCTCTGTTCGAAGTGAGCGTCGACGGTTTTCCCATCCAAAGCGACCACGGAATTTTCGTGGACCATTTCTCGCGCTCCGCCGATGGCTCAAAGTTGACGATTGAATCGCACGCAACTGACCAGCCGCTCCGGTTCGAAATCGAAGTATCGCTGACGCCGAACGATCCGGTTGCATTGGTTCGCATCCAGATGACGAACACCGGCAAGGATCTGCTTGCGATGCGCGCAATCGTTCCGAAGATCGCCAATCTCAAAACCGCGGGCCCCTCGCCGCAACGGATGGGCATGGTGTCGCAGGAGATCGGAGCAGTAGTGCCGTTGGAGAAGACGGCACCTCCGGGCGTGCCGGTCGGCATGCGCAGCAATCCGAGAATCGGTCTGCCGACTGGAATGAACTCAATGGAAGTCGCGAGCATTTTCGACGGATCGAGCGGCGGGGGAATTTTCTTTGCCGACGTGGATGGCGATCTCGACAACGACATCGCACCGATCGAGTTCGTTCTGTCATCGGCCGGCGTCTCGGGGAGTTGGGTGTCCGACCTGGCGCCGGGACAGGCTGTCAGTGTTCCGCGCTTCGCAATTGGCGTTCACAACACGGGCGACTGGCACGTTGCGGTGGACTACTACGTCGCGCAACATCGGCCGCGCTGGCATTTTCCGCAAGTGCCGGCATGGCTGCGCGACGACGGCGCGATGTACAGCTATTCCGGTTCGGGTTCCGGCGGCATCTACATGCAGTTTCCCCGGAAGCTACTCAAGGACAGCATCGGAACATTCGCGAATTTGCCGAAACTGCTCGAAGACGCGCGCAGCCTCGGCACCAGCGTTCTTTTCTTAGCCGACTACTGGGACGGCGGAACGCTAGGCGAACGGCGCGAGTATTTCAACAAAGGCGACTACATCCCGCGCACCGACATGGGCGGACCCGTTGAGTTTACGAAAGGAATCGATGCCGTGCATCAGCTGGGAGGGCGCGTCATCGTTTACGTGGAGGCGTTCATCATATCCACGCAGTCTGAGATCGGCCGCGAGCACGGCGAACAATGGGCGGGGCGCGATGCGGGCGGCAACCTATACACGCACTATCGCAACAACTACTCCATGATCACGGCGCACAAACCGTGGCAGGACCACCTGGTGAAAGTATGCGAGCGATTGGTGCGCGACTACGGCGTCGACGGAATTTTTCTCGACTCCGCGGCATGGCAGACGAACTGGCGCATGCAGAACCTGGAGGAGGGCGTGCTGTACTCATCCAAACAATACAGCCAGGGATTTCTGACTATCGCCGATCGAATTCGCAAGGCGATTCAAGCTATCAAGCCGGATGCAGTGGTGGTTGGAGAAACGACCGCGGGACCGATCGCGCGCCACTGGGACGGGGGTCTCAGCGCCGACTTTGCATGGCTCGCAGCGCAGAATCAGAACCGGATCATCGCGTCGCCAATTCGCTACGGGGTTCCTGAAGTCAACTTCTACAGCAACGGGCGAAACCTGAACGAGTTCAATCAGGTGTACGCGGCCGGGCACAACCTTGCGCTGTGCTTTGCGCAATTGCCGGAAGCGTCGTATATCAAACCGCTGGTGGAGATCCGGCAGAGATATAAAGATGCGCTGATTCATGGGAAACAAACTTACCAACCGGTCACCGGCCGTGATGATGTTGCGGCGTACGTCTATCAAGGGTCGGCAAACCGAGTGATCACCGCGGTGAACATTTCCTCTGAGCAGGTCTACGACGGTGAGCTGGCGCTTCGAAGCTCCGAAGCCAACAGCGCGTGGCAGGATCTGCGAACGGGAGAAACGTTTCGCGCAACCAAAGGGCGGCTACCGCTGAAAATCGACGCTCAAGGACTGCGTGTTTTGCTTTTATCCAAATGATCAAAAGGGCGGTTTTGCTGGTTAAACTATTGAGGAACAGAACTTCAGCTGGAGCTGGCTTGGTATCGCTGCATGAAATCGAAACGATTTGGAGCCTGTATTGACCGGGCATACAATTGAGTGAGAGGCATACCTTAATGACTCGAACTATCTGTGCCGTGGCGCTCTGTGGTTCGCTCGCTTCCCTGTTCGGAGCAAGCAAGTCTTCTTCGCCAACGTTCGCGGAAGATGTCGCTCCACTTCTGGAGAAGCACTGCCAGGTTTGTCATCGGCCGGGTGAAATTGGCCCGATGCCTCTGCTGACCTACGATCAAGTTCGGCCGTGGGCCAAAGCGATCAAGTCGGCCGTGCTGACTCGGACCATGCCTCCCTGGGACGCCGATCCGCACTACGGACAATTTGCGAATAACCGCTCGCTGTCGGAAAGCGACATACAGACGTTGGTATCTTGGGCGGACACTGGCGCCGCGTCAGGCGATCTGGCAACCGCGCCGAAACCGGTCCACTTTCCCGACGGTTGGCAAATCGGCACACCTGACATCATCTTCGAAATGCCAAAGGAGTTCCACGTTCCGGCCACCGGCGTAGTGGATTACCAGTGGATCAAGATGCCAACCGGTTTCACCGAGGACACTTGGGTACAAGCAGTGGAAGTGCGGCCCAGTAACCGGACCGTGGTGCACCACGCAGTGGTCTACACACGCGACCCCGAGCTGACCTACGGAAAGACGGAACCGTACAACGAATTTTTCCAGTTGTCTGGCGCGGACCTGGTCGATGTTGTCAAAAACCACAAGGGTCGAACCATGTTCGCATCGGGTAATCGAGCCCGAGCATCTGCAAGTTTACGCACCGGGCGCCGACCCGATCGTATTTAAGCCGGGCGAAGCGCGCTTGATCAAGGCCGGCTCCGATCTGATCTTCGAGATGCACTACACGCCCAACGGCACCGCCGCGACGGACCGTACGCGCGTCGGATTGAAGTTGGCGAAAGCGCCGCCGAAAATGCGGGTGCGGACCGTACGCCTCAACAACGGCACTCCGCTTGCGATTCCACCCGGCGAATCGAATTACCGGAAAGAGTCGCGCGTTGAGACCATCGCGCCGGTGACGATCGTCTCGTTCCAGCCTCACATGCATCTGCGCGGAAAATCGATGGAGTTCCGCGTGACCTACCCATCGGGGGAATCCGAGGTCCTGCTCAGCGTTCCGAAGTACGACTTCCATTGGCAGATGTCCTATTACTTGAAGGAACCGAAAGTTTTGCCGGTTGGCAGTGTCATCACGTGCGTGGCGGTATACGACAATTCTGTCAACAACAAATACAACCCCAACCCGACTGTAGTGGTGAAGGACGGCCGCCAGAGCTTCGACGAAATGATGGCGGGCTTCGTTGAGTTCGCGATCGCGCCCGATCAGTCGCTCGACATGTTCCGCGACGCGCCCATGCCGGATACGAAGCCGGACACAAAAGAGACGGCCGCTCGCTGACTTATCGCGATCCGACCGCGCTAAAACCGGATCAAGCCTTCGGTCAGCTCGATGAAGGTGCCCCAGGGATCGGTAACGAATCCGATGGCGACGCCTGAATCCGGAAGTTTGAGATACATCAAGTCGACTTTTTGTCCGGATGCAGCGAGCTTGCGGGTAAACTCCTTGAGGTTGGTGATCTCAAACCCGATGTGATCCAGCACTCGGCCCTTCGTCGCTTCGGGCGGCGTCTCCGATTTCGAAAATTCCAGCTTGACGCCGGCGATCGCGCCGAACGTCTTCTCATACCAGGCTCGAGCTGCAGCCGTGTCGGGGATCGTTACTTGAATGGATTCGCCGCCGACAGCGGTTGGGAGCGTTGGCTCGGCAGTCATTTCGATTCGAACGTCGTCCGGGCCAAAGATGACGGCATGCGAGCTGCTCTGGTCCTGAATCCTCGCACTCGCGGCTTTCGCTCGCTCGAGAATCGCCGCAAGGTCGCGCACCTTCAGCCCGATGGACGGCACAGTGGATCCCGCCATCGCTCCTGTTGGCTTGGACGGATCGAGGGCGATGAACATGCCCGGGAGTTTGTAGAGTTCGAGGTTGCCGACCTTGGTAGCCTGAGCGCCGAACACTTCCGTCCAGAACTTCGCGTGCGCGGCCGGGTTGTCGCTGTGGAAATGCAGATGGCCGAGGCTGACGCCGGACTCGCCGGGCGGCACAACCTGAGCGAAGCAGGGAAGAGACAAGAGCCAGAACGCGAGTGTTCGATCCATGGCGGGTTACGAAGGTCCTCTAAAGTGTATCGTAAGTGAATCGTTTCGGACGGATCAGAATGTACTTGTTCCGCACATCTGCTTGCGCTAGAATTCGCAGAGTAAGCATGGTTCGAAACGTTTCTAGTTGTCTGGACAGCGCATGAGAATTCGTTCGATCGCATTGGTGCTGTTAACGGCTGGAGTAGCGCGCGCCGCCGACGCGCCCGTTGCAACGTTCTCCAAGGACGTCGCCCGGATTCTCCAAAAGCACTGCCAGCAATGCCATCGTCCCGGCGAGATCGCGCCGATGCCGTTGCTCACATATTCGCAGGCTCG
This sequence comes from Terriglobia bacterium, assembly GCA_963792065.1. Classification (GTDB taxonomy): domain Bacteria; phylum Acidobacteriota; class Terriglobia; order Bryobacterales; family Bryobacteraceae; genus Palsa-89. The sequence goes on along the minus strand of CAWBUU010000001.1, from coordinate 275,794 downwards.
ACCCTGGGCCAAAGCAATCCGCAGCGCGGTTGTCACAAAGAAGATGCCGCCGTGGTTCGCCGACGCGCGCTTCGGCCACTTCTCGAACGACACATCACTGACACAGCGCGAGATCGACACACTGGTCGCCTGGGCGGATGCGGGCGCGCCAGAAGGCAATCGCAGCGATCTGCCGAAGCCGGTCGACTTCGAGGAAGGTTGGTCGATCGGCAAGCCGGACGTCGTTCTGGAGATGCCGAGGGCCCTGCCAATCCCGGCAAAGGGCACGCTCGACATCATCTACCTGGTTGTGCCCGCCGATTTCAAACAGGACCGCTGGGTGCAAGCGGCCGAGATTCGTCCGGGAAATCGCGCGCTGGTGCATCACATCAACGCAATTCTTCGGACACCGGATCAACAGATCATGCGCCGCATCGCGCCGGGCGTTCCCTACTCGCCACCGAGAAATACGAAGTTCACGCCGCCTGCCGACGGATCGCAACCGGACAGCGAATTCTTCGTGGGCTACGTGCCAGGGTTGTTCGGCAAGCGCTGGCCTGAGGGCGAGGCGAAGTTCGTGCCCGCCGGGTCAGATTTCATTTTCCAGATTCACTATTCGACCAACGGAACTGCCGGCACGGACCAAAGCAAAATCGGACTGATTTTTTCGAAGGAACCGCCCAGGCAGCGAGTGCTCTCGGCGGTGGCAAAGAACTGGACGTTCGTGATTCCGCCCGGCGACGCACATCACGAAGTTCGCTCGATGGTGGAGTTCGCATCCGACGTGACCCTGGTGAGCCTGCAGCCCCACATGCACTATCGAGGTCGCGACTACGAATACAAAGCCGTGTATCCTTCCGGCGAGACCGAAGTGCTGTTGCGCGTTCCGAATTACGACTTCAACTGGCAGCTCACTTACTTTTTCGCGCAGCCAAAACTGATGCCGCGGGGAACTCGGATCGAGTGCACGGCCCATTTCGACAATTCGGTCAACAATCCCGCGAATCCGGATCCAAGCGCCGCGGTGACCTACGGCGAGCAAAGTTGGGATGAGATGATGAGCGGCTGGATGGAGATTGGGTTTGACCCGGGCAAGGACGCCAAGAGTCTCTTCGTCGTGAAGACCGAACACGCCGGCGGTGGCGAATAACTTCGCCGGACAAACCGGCGGCCGCCAGCGCATACTCGCCTTGAACATGAAAGCAACGCTGATTCTTTTCCTGCTGTGGCCTGGCATCGCTCTGGCCGAGACGCCGATCCCCGTCGGTTTGGACGCGTATCGGATGTGGGACCGCTGGCCGGCGCAACGCATCGGTGTGCGCGCATACATGCGGAGTACCTACGACCGTAGCGGCGGAAACGAGACGGCGGACGCTTCGCACTTTCTCTACCAGCTTGCGGACGACAAGAACATTACGCTGGATCTTCAGGGTCCGGGAATGCTCTACTTCGTACGCTACAACCACTGGCACGGGAGTCCATGGCACTACGAAGTGGACGGCGTCGATCACATTGTGCAGGAGAGCAGCACCGCCGATCCGCTGCACCCGGTGGAGAATTCGACTTTTCTCCCGCCCCGGTTGTTTCCGAATCCGCTGGCGTTCACCTGGTCGGTGACCAAGGGCGCGGACCTCTCGTGGATTCCGATCGGTTTCGAAAAGACGTTTCGCATGGGGTACTCGCGGACGTTTTATGGAACGGGCTACTACATCTACCATCAGTTCGTAAAGGGAACGAAGCTGTCGCGCCCGATTCGATCGTGGGACGCCAAGACGCCTCCGGCGCAGGATGTGCTCGATCTGATCGCAAAGGCGGGGAGCGATATTGCGCCGCAGGCGGGTAAGTCGGGAGTCCGGCAGGAGTCGGGCAGGATCAACGTCGCGCGCGGCGAGCCGGTTGTGGTGTGGACGAAGTCCGGGTCGCCCGGTATCGTGCGTGCGCTCGAGCTTTCGGTGCCGCGCGACCAGGCCGTCGACTTCTCTCGCGCCCGGCTGCGAATCACCTGGGACGATCGAGCGCAGCCTTCCGTCGACGTGCCGGTCTCGTTATTCTTTGGCGCCGGCATCCTCTACAATCGCGACAACCGCGAGTACCTGGTGAAGAGTTTTCCGATGGTAATCCGCTACGACAAGAGCAGAGTGCACTTGAGCTGTTATCTGCCGATGCCATTTTTTCGCTCTGCTCAAGTGGAGCTCGTCGGCGTGGGCGCGGCGGATTTCAAAGACGTCGAGTGGAGCGTCCGCTTTGGTCCGCTGAAAGACGCCGCCAATCAAATGAGCTATCTTCACGCCACCTATCGCGACCATCCTGCGCTGGAGGTTGGCAAGGACGTCGAGCTTCTGGACACGCGCGAGGTGGAAGGTGGTGGCGACTGGTCGGGCCAGTTCATCGGAACTTCGTTCATCTTTTCGCACGATGCGGATCTTCGAACGCTGGAAGGCGACCCGCGCTTCTTTTTCGACGACAGCCAGACTCCGCAAGCGCAAGGCACGGGAACCGAAGAGTGGGGCGGAGGCGGCGACTACTGGGGCGGTTTGAATATGACGCTGCCCTTCGCCGGCCATCCGGTGGGCGCACGAAGCGCGCAGCTCGCGAAAGGCCCGGAGGACAAAATCGAATCGGCGTACCGATTCCTGCTGGCCGACATGATGCCTTTCGGAAAGAACGCGGTGATCCATCTCGAACACGGCGGCACGAACGATTCGACGCAACATTACGAAACTGTCGCTTACTGGTATGGTCTGCCGGCGCCGTCACTCATCAAGACGGATGAGCTTTCGGTAGGCGACGAGAAGAGCGAGCGCGAGCACAACTACGTTTCGCCGGACGCTTCGGCGCCATATGAGATCGAGTCGCGGTACGAGTGGGGGCCGGACACGATCAACGGCGTCGAGATTTTTCCGGCCACGAAGGATCGCGGGCGAACCACCAAAACCCGGTCCGAGTTCACGTTGAAGATCGATCCCAAGAACCTGGGCGTCATGCTTCGCCGCAAGCTCGACTATTCGTTTCACAACCAGCGCGCCGAGGTTTTTATCGCCGATGCCAGGCGCAGCAAGCCGACCTGGAAGAGCGCGGGCATCTGGTATCTGGCTGGATCGAACACTTGCGTTTATTCCTATCCACCGGATCGCAACGAGCTCGGGGCGACACGGCACGTTCTGCAAACTTCCAACCGCCGCTTTCGCGACGACGAGTTTCTGATTCCGCGGGATCTGACAAAAGGCAGGTCCGCGATCCGCGTTCGGGTCGAGTTCCGGCCGGTCGAGACGCCGCTGTTTCCAGGGGGACCGATGCCGCAATTGGCTTGGAGCGAAATTCGCTACACGGCCTACAGCTACGTGACGCCGCGGTTTTCCCTGTCCCCCGTGCGAATCCGGGACTGAGCCGACCGTGGACGGGATGCTGCGACAGGTCAAAATCCGCAACCTGATATACTCTGGACGGAGCCTCCTGGTTCGAGGATTCGATGCGCCATCGATTGGCCTTGTTTGCTTTGTTGTGCGGCAGCGTTGCCGGTGAGACGCTCACGGATCGAGCGCCGCTTACTGTTGTCTTAGAAGGTCAGCGTCTGCCCGACGCCGTCTTGAGCGCCATGCGCAGCGAGACGCAGGCCGCCGTGGCGCCGTCGCGCGTGCAACTGATTTGGAAAATCGATGAGCAGGCCAAAGGCGAACTGGTGGGCCAGGTTGCGATCGTCCACATGCTCGGCCAGTGCGTTGCCGACGCGCCGATCCGAAGCTCCGAATTCCGGTCCGAACCGCTAGGCCAGACGCATATGGTGAACGGTGAAGTTCTGCCATTCACCGATGTTCGATGCGATGCCGTGCGCCGGCTCGTGGATCGCGACCTGCGTGGCGCCTCTTTGCGCCAGCGCGAGGAACTGCTCGGCCGGGCGCTGGGACGGGTGCTTGCGCACGAGTTGTATCACATCATGTTGCACACCACCGATCACGGACATCGCGGATTGAGCCGGGCGGAGCAGAGCAGCACCGCGTTACTTGCACCCGGCACGCCGTTTTCTCAAGACGATGAGCGCCGGTTAGCTGACGCGGCCGAACAGAGCTCGGCGCGAGCGGACGTTAGGGTCAGCGGGAGCCCGTCGGTCTCCGGATCACGATCGTGAAATCGGGCAGCGCGACTTTTTCAGGCTTCCCTGTCATCTTTAAGAACGCATCGTTCAACTCGAGCACGTGGGCGCGCGTCAACTCCAAAGCGTGCTCATCCGGTTGATAGGCGGTTCCGCTCGGATAGTCGACGTAAGGCGTACGGGCCTGCTCGATGTGCGTGCCCAAAACGTGCGCGATCGGGCGCGTTTCCACGAAGTCGACCAGCCGCTGCGCGCTAGCGGCATACGCAGGAAGTTCGGCCTCGGCGACATAGAGGCGGCCAGGATACAAGCTATCGCCGGTTAGCAGATTGCCGGTGGTGCGATCGTAGAGTGCGATGCTGGCGTCGTTGTGTCCGGGGATCGGAATGACATCGATGATTCTGCCCGCCGAGATCGATGCTGCCGATGTCGGTGGGCCACGTGGCGATGCCCGCCGCCTTTCTGAATCGCCTCCGGAGTGGCGGCGACGAACTCGACGATCGGCAGTTTTTGAAACTGCGCGTCGCCTGCGGTGTGATCGCCGTGGCCGTGCGAGTGAATCACCATTAGAGGAACAGCGCTCGCGGTTCTTCCGCTTCGCCCATTTCGCGACTAAGTCCATGACGAACGGCGCGGTGTCCACTTTTCCCGCGCCGGTGTCTTCGAGCAAAGCTTTGTCGCGGCCGAAGATGAGATAGAGAAAAGGCTTTTCGTAGTGGGTGCATCCGGACTCGCGCAGGATGTAGAAGTCCTCGTTGTATTCGTGGACCTGCCAGTCCGGAACGCTGACACAGTTGGGTCCGCCGGTGATCCAATTGGCGGGAAGCGTTCCCGGTTCGAGAGCGGACTGGCCAGCCGCGGCGACCAAACCGCCACGGCCAACAAGATACCTGTCAGGCCAATGCGCACATCAGAACTCGTACCGCATGGCGAACTGCATCACCCTAGCCTCGGCAGCGCTGCCCAGCTCGCCGAACGTCGTCGGGTTCGCCAGACTGATGGAGATGTTACCTGTGGTTGCACCTCCCGGGGCCGTGGTCGAGGAAGTTCACATTGTTGAATGCATTGAACGCTTCGCCGCGAATTGCAAGCCGATGCCCTTCCCAAGGCAGCTTGAAGACTTACTGACTGCCAGGTCGGTGTTGAAGAAGGCGGGGCCGCGCAGGATGCCGCGAGTGCCGCTAGTGCCCGGATATTCTCCCACAAACGAGTTGATCGCATTGGTGTTCGCGAAAATGCTTGGTATTCCGTTTTGATCGAAGCGTCCTGAAGCCGGCAGGGTTGTCGCTCCCGGTCGCCAGAATCCCGATAGCGGACGATAGATAGTTGGTGGAGTAGATACCGCCGTTGCTCACGTTGATAGGAGTTCCAGAGCGCATGCTGATGAGTGAAGAGATCTGCCATCCTCCGATGATGGCATCCACGAATTTCGCGGCATTCTCCCCAGCAGTTTCTTGTTCCGGCCGACCGGCACGTCGACGACGAAATTCGCCGTCACGTTGTGGCGGATGTCGAAATCGGAAGGACCGCGGTAGGAGTTGGGATTGAACGAATCCTGAATCGCTGCCGATGACCGCCTCTGTTCCCGAGGAGTTGTCGAGCGAGTGCGACCAGGTGTAGTTGAAGTCGAATCCCCAGCCGCTCGAGAACGCACGCCGCAGCACGATCTGCAGTCCGTTGTAATTCGCGTGGCCGGCGTTGGACGTAGGAGGTGACGCCAGCGGCCTGCAGGCAAAGAATGTGTTGCAGCCGTATACGGAAAGGCATTGGCCGTTGGCTTGCCGCTGGCGGTCCATGTCGTTCAAGCCGTCCAGTTCGCTGCCGGCGTAGGTGCCCCACGTGTCATAGAAATAGTTGGCGCTGGCGCTGCCAGTGATCTGATAATTCTTTGCGCCAGGGAAAATATTCTCGATAAATGGCACCGACGGAATCAAGCTCGGATTGGCTTTCACCATGGCGGGCGTAATGCCCGAATCGAAGTAGCGCTTCGAGCATTCCCACCGCCTGGGACCAAGTCTGGCCCGACTTAGGATCCTTGAAATTAGTAAGTGGCTGAGCAAAATCCTGCTGCAGCAAACCGCCGTGGCTTAGTCTGCCAATGTAACCCAGCTCCAGGCTCATGTGTCTTGGGCAAGCGGGCGGGCGTAACTGAAATTCAGAAGTATGAGTAAGGGGCTTTAGATCCGATGCGATGCCGGTGAAGGAAGTGAAACCGCCGACGATGGTTGGAGGAGTCAACGGGAACGGACCCCCAGCCGCGGTCGGAATAGCAGGCACTGCGCCACCTTATAGCGGAACGCACGTGGTGAAATCCGTGTTGACCGGCTGCGCGACTGTGGTAGCGAAGCCAGGCGATCCGCTATTGGCGAAGTTGACCGCCAGATTGCTGCCGTAGCGGTCATAGATCATTCCGGCGCCGGCGCGAATTACGCTGCCCTTGCCGAGCAAGCGTTCCGGCCAAGCCGTCAAAGCTGGGCGACCACGCGATCGCAAGGCGGGGTGCGAAGTTGTTCTTGTCGAGCGCGTAGTATCCCGGACCGTTATTAACCGGGCCGCCCAGATCGTAAGTAATGGCGCGCTGTGACAGAGCATAAGCGGGAATCCCGAGCGCCTGGCCGCCAACGCGGTCGGCAAAGAACTGGCTGAGTGGAGTTTGCGGCACTACCTGAACTCCGTTCAACTCGTACGGCGGCTTGTAGACTCCGTAGCGGACGCCGTAAGTCATTGTCAGGTCCTTCCGAACCTTGTAAGAGTCCTGCACATAAAGCTCGAATTCGTTGTCGGCGAATGCGCGCGTGACCGGCGTTCCGAACGGAATTGTCTTTCCGTCGACTCCGAAATTGTAAGTGCGCCGTATTGGTTGATCAGGCCCAGCGCGGTTCCGAACGCGTTCGTCACGTTGGTTCCGGACGAAAGCTTAGCCACCTCCGTAATTTTGCAGCGATATAGGAGGTAACATCAGCGGTGATGTCGCCGCCCAGTCCCTTGAGCGTGTTTCGGCTGAAGCTGTAGTTCGGAAGATTGTTGAAAGCCACGCGATCGTTCTCGATGAAGCGGAAATTGATCCCCACCTGAATCGTGTGGCTCACTTTGGTCCAGGTAAGGTCGTCGACAACGTTGGTGGTAGGCGAGACTGCGATTCAGGACGCGCGCGTGGTAGCCACATTGATCGGGGCTGGACGTGAAGAACGTCGGGAATAACCGCGTCGCTTCCGGTGCTGGCAATTCCGATCCGCGTGTAACCCCAATTCAGAATGTTGACGAAGTGGGGAGAGAACACGGCCGGTATATCGCACGGCCAAGCCTCGCGAATTGTCCACGAGCTTTGAACGCCGCGTCCTGCCCGGGAAATTGAGCCAGGATCTGGTCGTGCTTGGCTCGTTCAACGTTCCGCGCATCGAAACTGTGTGTTTTCCGGACTTGTCGAGATTGAAATCCATCTTGCCGACATAGGCGCGGTTGTCGAGATGCTGCGGAGCATTGAAGCGCAAGATCGAGTAGTTCAGTCCTTTGTCGGCGGCAGCGAGTGGATCATTTCCTGCCGGATAGTTGTTCAGATAGTCCTTCATGTAACTGGAGAAATTCCAATGCTGCAACGGATCGATGGCCGCGACGTCGGCCGGAGTCAGGGCCACAGTCCTGCCGTCCGTCAACAGCGACCTTGATGATGCCCTGCTTGAACGATTCGCTGGGAACCGTCCGCGATTGCGGCGTGGCGCTGCGATCCTTGCGGTCCTCCCAGTTGAAAAAGAAGAAGGCCCGATCGCGAATGAATCGTCCGCCTAGCGACGCTCCGTATTGATTGCGCACCAGCGCGGCTCGCGGCGATGCCGGCGCGATTGCTGAACCAGTTGTTGGCGGCGGTGAGCGTATTGCGCATGTACTCATAGGCCGAGCCATGGAACTGCATTCGATCCGCTCTTGGTGACGAGCGAAACCTGGCCGCCGGCCGACCGGCCTTGATCGGCGCCCTGCCCGGCCACCGTGGTCCGGAATTCCTGCACGGAATCGAGCGGAACCGGCAGCGCGGAATTGAATCCGGTTGTGTTGGTGGTGGTGACACCCGAGTTCTGGTTGTCGTTCACGTCCACGCCGTCCAGCATGATGTTGTTCTGATCTTTTTTTGCGCCCAGCACTTCGCCCGTCGGCGCAACGCCGGGCTGCACGCTAAGCAAGCGCGACCACGTTGCGGGTCTGCAGAGGAAGCTCTCGAATCTGCGTTTCGGTGAACGGATTCCCGATGGTAGCGTCCTGCGTATTCACCTGAGCCGCTTCCGCCATGACGTTTACGGTTTCGGTTGTCGCGCCCACGGCGAGCTGGATATTCAAAGTCGCCGGAACGTTCACCTGCAGGCGGACTTCGGAGACGTAGGTGGCGAACCCGGGCTTTTGCGCCTCGACCTTGTAAGTGCCGGGCTGGACCTGCACAAGGCTGTAAGCGCCGGTCTCGTCAGCCAACGTTCGGCGAGCCGCGCTGGTCTCCTGATTGGTAACAATTACCAAGGCGCCGGGAACAACGCCGCCTTGGGCATCCACAACAGTCCCCTGCAGCGAGCTGGTCTGCGCCATGAGCGGCAGAATAGCCGCGGTCAGGGTGATTAGTACTAACGCTAGACGTTTCATCGAAAGTTCTCCTCAGTAGCTTATTTGCGGTGACTAATAGCGAGACGTTGCACGGAGGTCTTCTTTTCGTCTCGACCAGGAGAACGAGGATGGGCTGACGTGAGCCAACCAATAGTCCAATAACTTTGGGACTAGCGGGAAAACGAATTAGCCAACCCTTGTCTTGTTAGCTTAGGGTAGCGATCGAAAGGAGTCAAATAAAAATCTTCTATTGACGATAACTCGGGAGGTGGGACGCGACACCCGGATCGCGCTGGCCAGAACGGTGACTTGTAAGCCACTAAAGTCGTGTAACACTTTCCGGCGACGTCCGTTAGCCGGAAATCCCGTGCCGCTGTAACGATACGTCAGTTTCTTGTGATCGATTCCCATGAGATAGAGGATTGTCGCGTGGATGTCATGCACGTGCACGGGCTTCTCAACAGCTTTGAAGCCGAAGTCGTCCGTAGCGCCATAGATAGTCCCGCCCTTGACGGCGCCGCCGGCCAGCCACATGGTGAACCCGAATGGATTGTGATCGCGCCCGCGTTTTACGCCGCCTCCGCCGCCCCACCTCGCGAACCGGCGTCCGGCCGAATTCGGAGCCGCACACCACCAGCGTGTCCTTCCACAGGCCGCGCGACTTCAGGTCCTTAATTACCGCGGCGAAAGCCTGGTCGGAGTTCTTCGCATTGACTTTGTGCGCCATGATGTCGGCGTGCGCGTCCCAAGGATCGCCCTTGGAGTAGTACAACTGCACCATTCGCACGCCCTTTTCAGCCAGCCGCACGGCGGTCAGAGCGCCGCGAGCGACGGGCCCGGACCGTACAGGTCCAGAGTTGCTTGCGATTCCTTGCGGACGTCGAACACTTCGGGCGCTTCGGTCTGCATCCGGTAGGCGATTTCCATGGAGCTGATGACCGCCTCGACTTGCGGATCCGTGCCGGTCTCGGCGGTCCGCATGTCCTCGATCTTCTGCAGCAGATCCATCTCGCGGCGCTGTTCGGTCAAGCTGAACTTCGGATTGTTGACGTAACTGATTAGCTTCTTCGGATCGAAGTTCTTTTCGACGACGACTTTCTTCGGCTTCTCCTTTCCGTCCTTGTCCTTTTCCATCGCGTCTTGGCGTCGCTGGCATCGCAATCGTCCATGCCTTCGTCGGTCGCCGTTTGCACGCTTATTGGAGATGTAAGTGCCCTGATAAATGGCCGGCAGGAATCCGTTGCTCCACAGCGGAGGACCTACCGTGGTTGGGATGTCGGGGCAAAGAACCACATAGCCCGGCAGGCTCTTGTTTTCGGTACCCAAACCGTAAGTGATCCAGGCGCCCATGGAAGGACGACCGGCCTGGTTCGCGCCGGTGTTCATCATCAGGCAGGACGGTTCGTGATTCGGAATTTCGGTGTAAACCGAACGCACCCAACAGATGTCGTCGGCAACTTCGCCCAGGTGCGGCCACAGCTCGCTCAGCTCCATTCCGCACTGGCCGTACTTCTTGAACTCGAAGGGCGACTTCATCAATTCGCCGGTGCGGCGCTCGGTCTTGATGGAACCGCCGGGCATCGGCTGCCCGTCGTATTTCTCGAGCGCCGGCTTCGGATCGAAGCAATCGATCGGCGAACATCCGCCGTTCATGAACAGAAAGATTACGCGCTTGACGCGCTGGGGGTAGTCGAGCTTGAAGCCGGCGATGCCGCCGGTCGGATCCGCGCGCAGCAGCGATCGGTTCAGCATTCCGGCGAACGCCATCATGCCGAATCCGTTTCCGACGCGGCGCAAGGCTCTCGCGCCGAGTAAGTGGATTGGAAGCTTTGTGCTCAAACATATCTATTTCTCCTAATTGATGAACAGGAACTCGGTGGAACTGAGCAGGACCTTGGCGTAGCGGCCCCAGACAGTCGGTTCGTACTTCACCTTCGGAGCCGCTTGCGGACCGTTTCGCCGCGGCGGCCACCCATTCCTGGAACGCCGTCCATCATTCCCATGCCCATGCCCGCGTTTTCCGCAGGCATGGCGGCATGTCTTCACCGGCAGCTGGCCGGGGTAGTCGCATCCTGCGCCGCTGTCTCGCCGGGTTTGGCAGCACGCATCGTCCGCATCTGCAGCGGCGGTAGCAGCGGCCGGTCTTGGCCGGCTTCGCATCAACCTGCAGTGCGGCGGCCTCCTTCTCCTTCGGGAGCCGAGGTGGCGCCAGGCTTCGTTTCCGGCGCCGCACCTTCATTCGTGGTAACTTCTTTCGGTGGTTCCGCCGCTTCCGCGGCGGCGACCGCCCGGCCCTCCGGCGCCGTGCTTGGAAGCCTTCTTCTTGTTCTCTTCGTACTCCTTCATCGGCTCGGTGTGCAGAAAGTCCAAGCCAAGCTTGAGTTCTTCCTCGTTCGGTTCGCGATCATAGACGAGTTGATACAGCTTTCGGATTCGCGCCGGGTTGCCGGGCTCGCTGGCGACGCGCTTGGCAAGTTCTTCGGCCTCCATCTGCATGAAGTCGCTGTTCATCAGGAACAGGCGCTGCAGCGGAACCGTAGTAGTGAAGCGCTTCTCTGCGCTGATGTTCGGCGGCGGAAAGTCGAAGGTCTGCAGATAAGTGTCCAGCTTGTAGCGGCTCACTTTCCCGTACACCGTCCGGCGCTCGAAGGCGGGTGTCAGATCCTCCGACGGACCGCCCAGCGAGTCGTCCAGATTTCCCGCAACGCTCAACACCGAATCGCGAAGCTGTTCGGCATCCATGCGGCGGCGGTTGAAGCGCCAGTACATCCGGTTGCCGGAATCCTTCGCGAAGTTCGCTTCGTTGTTCTCGGTTCCCGCCTGGTAAACCGAACTCAGCATGATCTCGCGATGCAGCTTCTTGATGGACATTCCGTTCTTGACGAAAGTGCTGGCCAGATATTCCAGTAACTCCGGATTCGGTGGGACGCTCGCCGGTTTGCCCGAAGTTGCTGGGCGTATCGACGATCCCGGTGTCGAAATGTCCTTTCCAGATCCGATTGACGATCACGCGCATCGCCAGCGGCTGCTGCAGAATATCGTTCGGCCAGTTCCATGCGGCCGCTGCCTTCGGTGAACGGCTTCGGGATCGCCCTTGGCGAAACACGCTCAGGAAATGGCGCGGAACTTCGGGCCCAGGATTTTCCGGGTTCCCGCGGAGCGCCAACTGGATGTTCGACCGGCTTGTCGGAATCCTTCACGCCGTGAATGAACGGGTAGTGCGGCTCGAGCTTCTTGCGCGCCGCCGCCACGTCGTCCTGCATCGTCTTGACTCGCGCCTGCGCTTCCGGTCCCAGGCGGGTCTGCAATCCCCAGCCGCGGAACAGCAGGACGCCCGGATTTCCCTGGCGGAATCCGGCCGCCATCATGGCATTCGGATCTTCGTTGTCTCTCAATTCGCGCTGGAAGATCTCGGTCTAGAAATTGTTCTGCTCGTCGGGCAGGCTCAACAAGCGCGAGCCACGAGCCCGGATTGAAATCTTTGTTCGAAACGAAGTTACTCGGCTTGTCGGTACGCTTCTTTGGTTTCGTTCCATCCAGATCCTTGTCCGCGATGACCTTGTTCTGCGCGTCGAGGTCGTTCTTCTTGAGCATCACCTCGATCACTTCGTCCTGAAACTTGTCGGCCAGCTTCTTGGCCTGCTGCGGAGTGCCGCCTTTCTTGATCATGGCCTGCCACGCTTCACTTTGTTCTTGTACTTTTCGGTGGGCTTGGCCATGTACTTGATCCACCGCTCCAGTAACTCGTAGTCGAGCTTGCGCTGCTCCACCACCTGCGCCATTTCTTTCTTCGGCTTTCCGCTAACTTCATAGACGCCCTGCAGGTAGTTGGAAGTTTGCAGCGCCAGCGCGCGCGATAACTCGGTGGAAAGGTCCTGGCTGGTCTTCCTGGAGAATCTTTTGCTTCATGTCCAGGTCGTCTTCGAGCTTCTGGTACTCGTCGACGACCTTCTTCGGTGCGCGCGGATATTCCTCGTAGATGGTGTTGAAGAAAACGCCGGCCAGGGCGTAGTAGTCGGTTTGCGGAATCGGATCGTACTTGTGATCGTGGCAGCGCGCGCACGCGACGGTCAGGCCCAGGAATCCGCGCGTGACGGCATCCACGCGATCGTGGCGCTCATCGGCGCGCGTAACTTCATTCGAACCATTGTCGTAATACCACGGCCCCAGACCGAGGAATCCGGTGGCCGGCAGCATCTTGTAGCGGACCTTGGGGTCCATGAGGTCGCCCGCCAACTGCGCTTTGACGAACTGGTCGTACGGCATATCGTCATTGAAGCGCCTGAATCACCCAATCGCGATAGGCGTACGCGTTCGGATAGGGCCGATAGCCTCTGGGATTCGGATTCAAACTGCGATAGTCGTCTTCGCCGTAGCGCGCGACGTCCAGCCAGATGCGGCCCCAACGCTCGCCATAATGCGGCGACGCGAGCAGGCGGTCTACGACTTTCACGAAGGCGTCGAGTGAGTTGTCCTTTTCGAAGGCCGCGGTTTCCTCCGGCGTCGGCGGCAATCCGGTGAGGTCCAGCGTCGCGCGGCGAATCAGATCGTGCTTGCTGACCGGCGCTACAGGCTTGAGGCCGTGCTTTTCGAGATTGGCGAGCACGAACTTGTCGATCTCGGTCTTGGCCCACTTGGCGTCCTTAACTTTCGGCGCCGCAGGTGTCTCTAACGGCAGCAGCGACCAGAACTTTTTTCGCTCGGGCGCGATCGTGTATTTAGCCGCGCTCGTGGCAGCACTCGGAGCGGCGGCGGCAGCAGCGGTTTTCGGCCACACTGCACCAGCTTTCACCCAAGCCGTGAGATCGGCGATCTCCGAGTCCTTCAGTTTGCCGCCCATCGGCATCTTTAAGCCGGGATCAGTTTGCCGGACCGCCGTAATCAGCAGACTCTTATCCGGATCGCCGGCAACAATCGCCGGACCGCGCGTTCCACCTTTCGCCATCGCTTCGGCGGAGTCCAACCTCAGCCCACCAAGTTTCGAATCCGCGTGACAGGAGTAACAACTGTTGGCCAGTACTGGCCGGATCTTCGCTTCGAAAAAATCTGGGGATGCTGCGTCGGGCGTTTGAGCTTGCACTACGCCGCAGGCGATTGCCACCAAGGAAGGTAAACACGCTCGCATTTGGACCTCTGCACCTCAGACAAAACTGTTGTTAGGCAAGAAGCGACGAGGGGTAACTGACAGAGCGACGGAGGAGCCTCGAAAGGCTAACGTGGTCAGAAGACTACGAAACGTGGAACTTCCAGACGGGAGCGGAAGCTGCTCTATCACTTATAACTGTTATCGAACGGGTCTGTCAAGCGAGCGGCACGGAGTAATAGGAATCGTAATGGCCCCGATAAAAACTCGCGATACACTTTGTGTGGCACGGCAGGGTTGAAACAGGTATACTGATTTTCTCCGCGCCTCTGTTAGCCGCACGAACGACGTCTTAGTAGCGCGCTCCCATGTCTGGTTGCTGCCTTTAGTTAGCCCAGGATTGAGAGGTTCTTCATGCGCGTACTCGTTGCCGCCGGCCTGTGTTTCATTGCGACTGGATTGCTCTCTGCCGCCACCGATAGCGGCTTGGCGGGCGCAAAGAAGAAGGCGCGCGTAATCGCTCCTAAGGCTGGAATCAAGACACCCGGCATCCAGATTCCGTTCGAACGCCTCAAGGCAGAAGCCGAAATTCCGATTGAGACGCCGGGCTGGATCACCACCGGCGAGACGTTGTTCGTGACGAGCCAATCGAAGGACATGGTAGTTCGGATCGAAGCCAGGACGAGCAAGGTGGTCGAGCCAATCCTGGATCTGAAGAAACCGTGCTCCGGCAGCGTCGATCGCGTTCGGATCGCTGTGGATTCCCAACTGCGGGACGCAGACGGTAACGAAATACGATACCAAGACCAACAAAGTAACCGGTACGTTCGCGCCCGGCGCCGTCGATGTCACCATAGCGTTGGCCGCGACGGCCGACAGCGTTTGGATGATCACCGATTCGAAGACAACTTTGTCGCGAATCGACCCGTTGCAGAACCAAGTGGTCGGCGAATTGCGGCTGCCTGCCGAATTGTAACAGCGTGTCGTTCGGTGAGGGATCGCTGTGGGTTACCTGCCCGGCCAGACAGCCACCTGCTGCGAATCAATCCCGAAACCAATCTGGTCGAGAAGCGCATCGAGGTATCTGCCGGCGCACGCTCGGTGGCGTTTGGCGATAAATCGGTGTGGGTGCTGTGCGAGCAAAGAAGGCAAAGTGGAACGAATCGATCCGAAGACCAACAAAGTGATCAAGACCATCGATCTCGGCGTGCCCGAACGCGGGCGGCAACCTGGCCTTCGGCGCGGGTTTCTTTGGGTAACGCAGACTGGATTTCCTCTGACGCGCATCGAAACGGAGACTGACAAGGAACGAGTTGCGCAGCAGTTTTGGGGCGAAGGCGGCGGCTTGATTTCGGTTACGCCCTACTGCGATCTGGCTTTCGAATGTCAATAAGGGTTCGGTGTGGCGGATCGATCCGAAGCGCGTGCTCGCTACGCTGCCGGAATGAGGTTGTGATGCGAAGAAAATCATTGGTCGTGACGCTGGCCTGTGCCTCATTGCTCGGTCTGCATGCGTGGACGCAGGAGCCGGCAGCGCCGCCTCCCGACGCGCCGAAAAGACAGCGCCCGCCCAGGCCGCCGCGACCCGGAGTTTCGACGCCAGGCGTGCGTCGCGAGATGTCGTCGATCACTCCGGATGCCGTCTTTCAAACCGATGGCACGCCTGACTGGCAGGTATCGAGCGACGACGCGCAGTGGGTTGCCAACGGCCCCAAGAACACGGTGCATCGGATGGATCCGAAGACCAACACCGTGGCTGCGGTGATTCACGGTCGGCAAGCGGCCCTGCTCGGGGTTGGCGGCCGGATTCGGAAGCATCTGGGTTCCCAACTGCGGCGACAAAACCGTATCGCGAATCGACATCCGAACGAATCAAGTTGTCGCGACCATTACCGCAACGCCGGCAGCGAGCGAAGGCGGTATCGCGGCGAGTCCCGACGGAGTCTGGCTGGTCACCGACGCGAAAGGCGTGCTGTCGAAAATCGATCCGGCGACGAACGCAGTGGTCGCTGCAGTTCGACGGTTCCCGCCGGATCGGCCGGCGTAACTTACGGTGAAGGCGCGGTGTGGGTCACTTCGCCGGAAGCCGGCATGCTCACGGGCATCGATCCCAAGACCAATTCTGTGATTCATTCCGTCGCGGTCGGGCCGCGGCCGCGCTTCCTCACTACCGGCGCCGGATCCGTCTGGACCCTGAATCAAGGCGACGGCACCGTGTCGCGCGTTGACGCCAAAACCGGCAAGCTGCTGGCTAACATCGAAGTCGGCGTGCCTGGAACCGGCGGCGAAATCGCGTTTGGCGCAGGCCACGTCTGGGCGACCGTGTTCGAGATTCCGATCAGCGAGATCGACCCGGCCACCAATCAGCGTCGTCAAGCAATGGTTCGGCCCGGGCGGCGATTCGATTCGGGTCGCGCACGGCTCCGTCTGGCTTTCCAACTTGCGCCAGGGCAATGTGTGGAGGCTCAGTCCCAACCAACCGTAGTCTCGGCGGGAATTCCCGGAGCAACAAGAATCGGTTATGACCGCTATCGATTCTTTTGTCTTGTGAGTGCCGCCTTTGTTTGCCATACTCGCAGCATGCCGACCCGGTACAGGGTCGGGAACGCGCGGGGACAAATTTCCCTGCGAGTGTTCCTGCGCCTGACTCTGATGGATGTTTGCTGCGGTCCACCTCCGATAGCCGGCTAATTCTAAAGCATCCCGAATTTCAAAGGCCTGATTTTCAGGGGCCTGATTTTCAAAAGGCGAGGTGTTTTCATGAACGATCCAAGTGTCCTCTGGGAAGAGACCGTTCAGCCGGGCGCGTCCTGGTCGCATGTATTAAAGCGCGGCACCGCATTGCGCATGGTTGATTCCGACGGCGGCGCCAACGTCGGCGGCATCTTCTACAACTTCGAATGTCCGGTGGAGCGATTCAACATGCCTGACACGCTCAAGGCGCAGCACATCGCGCGGCTCACGACGGGCAACGTGCTGTACTCCGACATGGGCCGCGTTCTCTGCTCCATCAGCGGCGACACCGCCGGCTGGCACGACCCGCTCAGCGGATGTTCGAACGCCGCGCAAGTCCGCGAGAAGTATGGCGAGGCGAGTTACCAGGACTGCCGCAACGACTATTACAAGAACGCCCGCGACAGTTTTTTGATCGAGCTCGGAAAGTGGGGCCTCGGAAAGCGCGACCTGGCGGCGAACGTGAATTTCTTCAGCCGCGTCGACGTGGACGACAACGGCGGCATGACTTTTCACGCGGGCAACTCGGCGCCAGGATCCCACGTCGAGCTGCGCGCCGAGATGAACGTGCTCGTGATTCTCAATACGTGCCAGCATCCGCTGGATCCCTGCCCGAAGTACGCGCCGAAACCTGTGTCGCTGTCGATTCGACGCGTCCAGCCGCCCGGCCCGCAGGACACCTGCCGTATTTCGCGGCCTGAGAATCAGCGCGGCTTCATCCTGACCGAGAGGTATTTCCTATGAGCGGCGCGTGCATCGTAGCCAGCAAGCTCAACCCGTCCGACGCAATTTATAGTCAGGTTATCCCTGCCGGCGAGCCGTGGATTCACGAGATTCGCGCCGGCCAATATTTCCGCATCGTCGATCTGCACGGCAACCAGGCCGTCGACACTGTGTTCTACAACGCCCGCGACACGGCGGATCGCTACAGCGCTCAGGACACGATTCGCGCGCAGCGCAACATCTATCTCACCACCGGCACCCGGCTGCTCTCGGGCGAGGGCACAGTGCTGTTGACCATCGTCGCCGACACCTGCGGCCGTCACGACACGCTCGGCGGCGCGTGTGCAACCGAAAGCAACATGGTTCGCTACGCGATCGACAAGCGTCACATGCACGCCTGCCGCAACAGTTTTCTCAAGGCGGTGACGGAATGGGACGGCGATTTGGAAAAGCGCGACATCACCAGCAACATCAATTTCTTCATGAACGTGCCCGTCACGCCCGAGGGCGGCCTGACGTTTGAAGATGGAATTTCCGAGCCCGGCAAGTATGTCGAAATGCGCGCCGAGACTGACGTACTCGCGCTCATCAGCAATTGCCCGCAGCTCAACAATCCCTGCAACGCTTACAACCCTACGCCGGTCCAAGTGCTCATCTGGGAAGGGCGCGCGGGCTGATGTTCAGCAAGGTTCTCATCGCGAACCGCGGCGCCATCGCGTGCCGCATCATTCGCACACTGCGCCGGATGAAGGTGGCCTCGGTAGCGGTGTATTCGGAAATCGACCGGCATTCGCTGCACGTCGATCAGGCGGACGAAGCGGTCGCGATCGGTCCTGCCCCGGCGGCGATGAGCTACTTGTCGATACCGGCGTTGCTCGACGCGGCTCGCAAAACTGGCGCCGAAGCGATTCACCCCGGCTACGGATTCTTGAGCGAGAATGCTGATTTCGCCGAAGCCTGCGCGGCAGGCGGCATCGTGTTCATCGGACCCACGCCGGAACAAATGCGCATGTTCGGGCTCAAGCACACCGCGCGCCAAATCGCGGCGGACAACGGACTGCCGATGCTGCCCGGCACCGAACTGCTCGCGTCCGCGGCAGAGGCTCGCGACGCCGCAGAAGGCATCGGCTACCCGGTGATGTTGAAGAGCACGGCCGGCGGCGGCGGGATCGGCATGCGTCTGTGCGCGGACCCGTCCGAACTCGCGGATGCGTTTGAAGCGGTCGAGCGCTTGAGCCAGTCGAGCTTCGGAACCGCCGGGCTGTATCTCGAAAAGTTCGTTTCGAACGCGCGCCATGTCGAAGTGCAGATTTTCGGCGATGGCCGCGGCGCCGTGCTCGCGCTGGGCGAGCGCGACTGTTCCACGCAACGGCGCAATCAGAAGGTCATCGAAGAAACTCCGGCTCCCGGCTTGAACGATGCGGCGCGCGCCGAGCTCCTCGCCGCCGCTGTCCGGCTGGGCGAAGCTGTCAAATATCAATCCGCCGGCACGGTGGAGTTTCTCTACGACAACGACACCGCAAAATTCTATTTCCTCGAAGTCAACACGCGACTCCAGGTGGAGCACGGCGTCACCGAAGAGGTAACCGGCATCGACCTGGTGGAGTGGATGGTGCGGCTGCCCGCGCGCGAGCTGCTTCCCCTGAACAAACTTCGGAGGACCGCCTCGGGCTGCTCGATCCAGGCTCGCATCTATGCCGAAGACCCCGCGCGAAATTTCCAGCCCAGCGCCGGCCGGCTCTCGTTTGCAGCCTTCCCGAAGAACGCGCGCGTCGAGACCTGGGTGGAATCGGGAACCGAGGTCACGCCCTACTACGATCCGATGCTCGCCAAGATCATCGTGCGCGGGCCGGATCGCGAAACGGCGCTGCAAAACTTGCGCGCGGCGCTGGACGAAACGCAGCTTGCAGGCATCGAGACCAATATCCAATACCTGCGCCAGGTGTGCGCCGATCCCGCGTTCGCCGCCGGCGGCGTGACCACTGCTTTTCTTCGCGGCGTCAACTTCGAGCGAAACGATGTCGAGGTGATCGACGGCGGCACCCAGACCACGATTCAGGATTTTCCCGGCCGCCTCGGCTATTGGCACGTCGGCGTTCCGCCTTCCGGCCCCATGGACGCGCTGGCGTTCCGGCTCGCCAATCGACTGGCCGGGAATGCGGAAAGCGTGCCAGGGCTTGAGTTCGCGGTCACTGGCCCGTCGCTGCGCTTCAGCGTCGATGCGACCATCGCGCTCGGCGGCGCAGACTTCAGCGCGCGCCTCAACGGCAAATCCATACCACGCTGGACCGCGATTCGAGTCTCCGCCGGCGACGTGCTGGATCTCGGCGCGGTAACAGGCGCCGGCACCCGCGGGTACCTCGCGATCTCCGGCGGCTTCGACGTGCCCGAGTACCTCGGCAGCCGCGGCACGTTCATCCTCGGACGATTCGGCGGGCATTCCGGGCGTGGCCTACGATCGGGCGATGTCCTGCACGCCGGCTCGACGCACGCACAGGCCGGCAATCGCGATCTGCCCGCGTCGCTGACTCCCGTCTATGCAAAAGAGTGTGAGATCGGCGTTCTCTACGGCCCGCACGGCGCGCCCGATTTCTTCACCGAGCAGGACATCGAGATGTTTTTCTCGACCTCCTGGAAAGTCCACTACAATTCCGACCGCACCGGTGTGCGCCTCATTGGTCCGAAGCCGGCGTGGGCGCGCAAAGACGGCGGCGAGGCCGGCCTGCATCCTTCGAACATTCACGACAACGCCTACGCGGTGGGCACAATCGACTTCACCGGGGACATGCCGGTCATCCTGGGTCCCGATGGCCCGAGTCTCGGCGGTTTCGTCTGTCCCGCAACGATTGTGGAAGCGGAGCTCTGGAAGATCGGGCAGCTCAAGCCCGGCGACCTGGTTCGCTTCCGCGCGATCTCCTACCGCGACGCCGTCGCGATGGAGCACGAACTCGACGCGTGTGTAGCGACACTCGATGGTTCGCTGCCGCGCCTGCCCGCCGATTTCGCACGCGAGAGTCCGATCCTGCGCGAGATCCCCGGCGTGGTCTGCCGCGCCGACGGCGATCGCTACCTGCTGGTCGAATACGGTCCCAACGTGCTCGACCTGAACCTCAGGTTCCGCGTTCACGCGCTCGAGGATCGGCTTCGCCGCGCGGCGCTGCGCGGAATCCTCGACATCACACCCGGTGTCCGCTCGCTGCACATCCACTACGACAACCGGCTGCTCGGCCGCGACGCGCTGCTCGAAGCGTTGGACGCGTGCGAACGGGAGATCCCCGACCTCAACAACATTGTGGTGCCTTCGCGCATCGTCCATCTGCCACTCTCGTGGGACGATCCCGCGACGCGGCTCGCGATCCAGAAATACACGCAAGGCGTGCGCCCCGATGCGCCCTGGTGCCCCAGCAACATCGAGTTCATTCGCCGCATCAACGGTCTCGCACGACGTTCAGCAAGTCCAGGACATCGTTTGCGCGGCCAGCTACCTGGTGCTCGGCCTCGGCGACGTGTACCTGGGCGCTCCGGTTGCCACGCCAGTCGATCCGCGCCATCGTCTGGTCACCACGAAATACAACCCCGCGCGCACCTGGACGCCGGAAAACGCGGTCGGCATCGGCGGCGCGTATCTTTGCGTTTACGGCATGGAAGGCCCGGGCGGCTACCAGTTCGTCGGCCGCACCGTTCAGATGTGGAACACGTTTCGCTCGACACGCGAGTTCGAACCGGGGACTCCGTGGCTGCTGCGCTTCTTCGATCAGATTCGCTTCGAGCTGGTTTCGGCGGACACGCTGATCGAGATGCGCGATGCCTTTCCGCACGGCAAGGCCGGCCTGCGCATCGAGAAGCAAGATTTTCGGCTCAAGGATTATCACGCGTTTCTTGCGTCCATCGAGCGCGAATCCGCAGCTTTCAAAAAGAAACAACAAGCTGCCTTCGTCGCCGAGCGCGAGCGCTGGTCCGCGGCGGGCGCCGACCAGTTCGTCGCTGCTTCCGAAAATGACCTGCTGGCGCCCGCTCCCGACGAAAGCGTTCCCGAGGGTTGCCGGTCCGTATGCTCGCCGGTCACCGCCAGCGTGTGGAACATCGCTGTGGAAGCCGGTCAAAAGGTCGAGGCCGGCCAGAAGCTCGTCGTGCTGGAAGCGATGAAGATGGAGATCGCCGTGGTCGCGCCGGCCGCAGGCATCATCGAAAAGCTGAATTGCGGATTGGGTGCGCTGGTCTCTTCCGGCCAGCACCTGGTGACGCTTCGGGCCGAGGTGGAAGCATGAAGCCGCCGGCCGATCGCATTGCGGAACTGTTTGACCGTATCGAGTCCGGCCCCCTCGCGCCGGTCTGGATTTCGCTGGTGCCTCGCGAGATCGCACTTTCACGCACGCGTGAGTTGAGCTCCGACAAACCGCTCTTCGGCGTGCCCTTCGCCGTTAAGGACAACATCGACGTCGCTGGAATGCCGACCACCGCCGGCTGCCCGGCCTTCGCATACACGCCTGACCGCACTGCACCGTTGTCCAGCGATTGCTGGACGCCGGCGCGATCCTCATCGGCAAAACAAACATGGACCAGTTCGCCACCGGCCTGGTGGGAACGCGTTCGCCGCACGGCGCCTGCTCCAGCGTTTTCGATTCGCGATACATTTCCGGCGGATCGAGCTCCGGTTCCGCCGTCGCGGTGGCAAGCGGACTGGTCGCGTTCGCGCTCGGCACCGACACGGCGGGCTCGGGACGCGTTCCGGCGGCGTTCAACAATCTCATCGGGCTAAAACCTACGCGTGGGTTGCTGAGCACGTCCGGGCGTCGTCCCAGCGTGCCGCACTCTGGACTGCGTTTCGATCTTCGCTGCAACATGCCACGATGCCCACGCGGCCTGGCAGGTGGCGCGCGGCTTCGATTCCACCGACCCGTGTTCGCGCGTCGCCGCGCCCGGTCAGGATGCGGCGCCGTGGCTCGCGGGACCGTTCCGCTTCGGCGCACCTCCGCACGATCAACTCAAATTCTTCGGCGACGACGAAGCCGCCCAGCTCTTCGACAAAGCGCTCGATCAGCTCGAAGAACTCGGCGGCGAACGAATCGAGATCGACTACTCAGGCTTCCGCGCCGCGGCCGAGCTGCTCTACTCCGGCCCCTGGGTCGCCGAACGCCTGGCCGCCATCCAGTCCTTCATCGAAGCGCATGCCGACGAAATGAATCCGGTGGTCCGCGACATCATCGCGGGCGCTCGCCGCTACACCGCAGTCGACGCGTTCCAAGCCGAGTATCGGCTGCGCGAATTGCGCCGCGCCACCGAAGCCCCATGGCAGCGCATGGACGTGCTGGTGCTGCCAACAACAGGTACCATCTTCACTCACGAGCAGGTGGCGGCGGAGCCGCTGAAGCGCAACACCGATCTCGGCTACTACACAAATTTCGTAAACCTACTCGATCTCGCCGCCGTCGCAGCGCCGGCAGGCTTTCGCGCCAACGGCCTGCCATTCGGGATTTCGTTCATCGGGCCGGCGTTCAGCGACGAAGCTCTGCTCGCGCTGGCCGATCGCTATCACGCCGCTTCGAGCAACCGTCCCGCGCCCGCCGTCGATCTCGGAACCTGCCCGCCCGGCTGCATCGCACTCGCTGTCGTGGGTGCGCACCTTACCGGCCAACCTCTAAACTGGCAACTCACTTCGCGCGGCGCATGCCTCATCAAAACTTGCCGCACCGCTCCCGACTATCGGCTGTACGCGCTCGCGAACACCCGACCTGCCAAGCCCGGCCTGGTCCGCGAATCGGGATTCCAAGGCGACGGAATCGAAGTCGAAGTCTGGGCCATGCCGGAAAATCAACTCGGTAGCTTCGTCGGCGCGGTGCCGCCTCCGCTCGGAATCGGAAACGCCATGCTCGACAGCGGCGAGATCGTTAAAAGTTTTATCTGCGAGCCCTAGCGCGCTCGCCGGCGCCCTCGATATCACGCACTTCGGCGGATGGCGAGCCTATCTCAACCAGGAGGCGCCTTCGAAATGATTCCAACAGCCCGTGCTAGAATAACCCTGTTCGGCCTCGTCGCCCCCCTGTCTCGGAAGACTGGAAGCGTGACGATGCTGCGCATCTTTTCCTGCCTCCTCTTATTCGCGATTTCCGGCTTTGCCGAAAAACCCACCTTCACGGTGGGCTGGTCGGTGTATGCCGGTTGGACGCCATATCATTACCTGAACAAATCCGGCCTGCTCGCCAAGTGGGCCGACAAGTACGGCATCGCCATTAAGGTTCGCCGCTTCGATTACGCGCCGTCGCTCGATGCGTTCGTAGCGCGCAACATCGACGCCTGCACCATGACCAACATGGAGGCCCTCGACATGCCCGCGGCCTCTGGCGTTCCAACCACGGTCGTCTTGATCGGCGATTACTCCAACGGCAACGACGCGCTTTTGGTCCGCAACGGAATCCAGATCAAGGAACTGGCCGGCAAGAAAATGCTGTTGGTGGAGAAGACCGTCTCGGAATATTTGTTCGATCGCGCCATGACCATCAACGGCCTGCGCGACCGCATCAAGCAGATCCGCCTGATCAACACTTCCGACGCCGACATTCAGGGAGCGTTCCTCAGCGACAAGAGCGCTTCCGCTGTGGTCACGTGGAAACCGATGGTGTCGCAGATTCTCAAGCAGAAGGGCATCACGTCGCTGTTCAATTCTTCGCAAATTCCCGGCGAGATCCTGGACCTCACCGTGGTGCGCACCGACGTGCTGAACCGTCCGGATGGCGCCGGCAAGAAATTCGCCAAGGCGCTCGCGGGCGCTTGGTACGAAATGCTCGCGAAGATGTCGGGCAACGGACCGGCCACTGACAAGGTGCTGGCCGCCATCGCCGAGGGATCCGAAGACACGCTGGCCTCTTACAAGGAACAGCTCAGCACCACCAAGATGTTTTACACGCCCAAGTCGGCCGCGGATTTCGGCGCGTCGGCCGACCTCAAGCAGAAGATGGCTCTGGTACGGCAATTCTGTTTCGATCACGATCTGCTCGGCGCAAATACGAAGTCCGTCGACGACGTCGCCATCCGCTATCCGGACGGCGGCGTGCAAGGCAAGGCTGATCGCGTGCGGCTGGTATTCGACATCAGCTACATGCAGATGGCGGCGCAGGGAAAACTGTAATGAGCGCGGGATTTTCACTCATACACGCAAGGCCTGGGCGCACTTCGGGCGTCTTGCTTTCCTGGACCCTGTTCGTCATCGGCATCGCGATTTATCTCTACATTTCGCACGCGCGTCATTTGGAGAATCCGGAAGACCGCGTCATGCCCACGGTGGTCCAGATGGCACGCGGCATGTTCGACGCAGCGCTTCAGCCCGCGGAGGAAGACGCGCAGTCGGGCGACGCCGGCAACCTCGCGCAGCGCTTCCTGGCGAGCATGTTGTGGAAGGACACCAAGGCGACTTCGCGGCGCTTCATCTACGCCATGCTGTTGCTGGTTCCCGCGGTGCTGATCGGACTGCACATGGGGTTGTTTCCCTACGTCGGCCAATTCTGCCTGCGCTTCATTTTGTTCTTCGACAAGATCGTGGCGCTGTCGCTGCTGCCGATTCTGTTCATCGCGTTCGGCATCGACGAGCTCTCGAAGGTCATGCTGATCGTCATCGGCGTCACCCCCACCATCATTCTCGACACGTTCAACCTGACGCGCGCGGTTCCCGGCGAGCAGGTGGTGAAAGCCTTCACGCTGGGCTCCAGCGATTTCGACGTGGCGTACCGCGTGGTGCTCAAGCAGATCATGCCGCGCGTGTTGAACAGTATTCGGCTGAACCTCAAGGCGGTGATGCTATTTCTTTTCGCCGGCGAGATGATTGCGTCCACCGACGGCCTGGCATATCGCATCGCGCTGCTGCGCCGCCACATGGGCATGGACGTCATCATTCCCTACGTGCTTTGGGTCGCACTGCTGCTCTTCCTGGTCGACTGGACCATGCGAGTGGTCAATCGAAAACTCCATCCCTGGTTCCGGGAGTCGTGATGGCTGCGCCGTTCATCGAGATCCAGAACGTCTCCATGGCCTACGGGAAGCCGCTGCGGGCGGTGCTTGAGAACATCAATCTCGAAATCGACGAAGGCGAGTTCGTCTGCGTGCTGGGGCAGACTGGGTGTGGCAAGTCCACTCTGCTGCGCCTGCTGCTCGGCGCCGAGCATCCTACGCAAGGCCGCATCTTGATCGGCGGCGAAGAACATCGCCAGCCGGATCGCACGCGCGGCTACGTTCCGCAGAAATATTCTCTGTTCCCCGACAAGACGGTGCTCGACAACATCACGTTCGGTCCCGAAGTCAGCGAGTTCGGACTATGGGGCCGCTTGACGCCCAGCTACTATCGCCGCCGCCGCGAGTTTCGCCGAGAGGCCTTCGAGTACATTCGCCGCATCGGATTGCAGGACTCGGACGCCGCGAAATACCCGGACCAGCTCTCGGGTGGAATGCAGCAGCGCGTCGCCATCGCACAAGCGCTCATGACGCAGCCGCGCATTCTGCTGATGGACGAAGCCTTCAGCGCGCTCGATCCGGGCACGCGCAAGGACATGCAACGGCTGATTCACTCGCTCTGGCAATCCACCGGCACCACCGTGTTGTTCGTGACGCACAACACCCACGAGGCTCTGCGGCTGGGCACGCGCGTCATCGTGCTGGCCAAGGAATCGCCGGAGCAAGCCTCGCGTGTCATGCTCGATCTACGCGTTCCCGAACCGTGTCACGAAGAGGAGATTCCGCATTTGGTCCGGCGTCTGGAGCGTGTATCGGAAAACGTCGAATTTGCGGTAGGCACTCCAAGCTGAGTCTCCACATCGCCAAACGACCCGAAGGCGTCCGCAGCCCTGGAATCGCGCTGCGCCATCACCGGGAGATTTGCGACACGGGTTAAATTGAGAAAGCAGCCGGCGACTGCCCGTTCTCGCGACTCGGCTTCGATCTTCAGTTCGCGATATTGCACCCATCACCGCCCGATTCGGCCGGCTCTCCGGGCGACTCTTAACTGAGCGAGACCGAAGCCGGCTCGTAGACTGAAATTGTGCTTCGCATCCGCCCGGGTGTCACCAGGGCGGCAGCCGCGTAGTACCGCGCTTCCCGTCCACCCCGATTCACTGCGGGTTGGAAGTAGACGTCCGCGCTGACGTGATGCTGGTTCCGATGATCTCGCCGGACACTACCATCTCAACGCGCCGGTTCATCTGGCGTCCGGCCGCTATGGTATTGTCCGCCACCGGCATGCTTTCGCCGAAGCCCTTCGCCGTAACGTTGTCGGCACGGAGACCCTGGCCCACCAGGTAGGCGCGCACCGCATTGGCTCGATTCTCCGAAAGCTTCATGTTGTACTCGTCGCTGCCGACGCTATCGGTGTGCCCCTCGACCTCGATCTCAAGTCCTGGATGACTGAGGATGATGCCGGCCACCTTGGCGAGTTTTTCCCGAGCGGCCTGCCGCAGCGAGTATTTGGCTGTGTCGAACAGAACATCCGACATGTTCACGATGAGGCCGCGCGCTGTGTCGCGCGTTTGCAAAATCACGTTGAACTGTTCCAGCAGTTGCTTCCGTAATTCGGCCTGATCCTGTTCCGCCTTTTGGCGCATTCGGTCGGCTTCCACCGCAGCGTTCTTGGCCCGCTCCGCTTCGAGTGCGAGTTGTTGCTGCTGTTCGAGAGCAGCTTGTCGAGCAGCTTCTGCTTCCGCCTTGGCTCGTTGAGCGGCTTCCCGGGCTGCGTCCGCTTGCTGTTTCTCGAGTTGGGCCTGCTGGGCGGCGGCTTGAGCTTCTGCCTTGCTTCGCTCCGCGGCTGAGCGCTCTTGTTCAGCCTTGGATCGTTGCCGGGCTTCTTCTTCGGCGCGGGCTTTCGCGGCTTGCTCTCGCGCCAAGGTTGCTTGACGTTCGTTCTCCCGCTGTTCCTCCAACTGCCTGCGAACCGCCACCACTCGTGCGTCCTCGGCTCGAACCACAGCTTCGCGCGCCATCGTGATGACAGGTTTTTGCCCCGGCTTCTGGGCTTGGTAGCGCTGTGCTTGCTCTAAGGCGGCGCGGGCCTTCTCAAAGCTCTCGGGGGCGTACTTGTCGGCGGCCGCCAGACCCGCCAACTGCAGTGCATTCTCGGCCTCGTACAGCTCGAACGGATTTCTCTTGCTCACCTGGATAGGCACAAACCCCGGTGCCTGGCCTTTCAACGTGTATGAACCGCGCGGCAGTAACTCGTAACGGGCGTTGATGAGTTCTTTCACGCCCTGCGTGTCCGGCCGAACGACGTTCTCCAACACCACGACGTCGCTCGGTTGCGTCACGGCATAATACGGTTCCGCCGTAACGATCATCCCAAAAGTCTGAATATCGCTTGTTGCGTGGATCTTGCTCTCCGATCCCGCTCCATAGTGGTTGAGCGTCAACTCGCCAAGGTTCACCGGCCGCCCATCCGGAGAAATCGCCCACAGAACGTAAGTCAGATATTCAGGGCCGAAGCTCGACGGAGGAGCCATCTCCTTGAACTCGGCGGCCACATCGATCACGCCGCGTTCGCTTTCCACCTCCGCCTCACCTTTACCCATGGGCATCAAGGCGGTTCCACGAAAATCTACTTTGGTATCGCCGCCGCGATGCAGATAGTTCACTGCTTGGGTGGAGCGCGCCACAACTTCAATGCGAAAGATGGGGCTCGGGTTGGACGTGAGCGCCGGTTGCGCACTGGGTCGTTGTGTAGGATTCGGTACTTGCGCCAGAAGACAGATTGCGGCGGCGGTTGCGAGTGAAATGAGCTGGCCGAGACGTCGTAACATGAGAGCAAAAGATGCACGCTCAAGGCCAACATGCTCGCTCATATACATCAACAAGATCAAACGAACCCGCCCGGTAGTCACGAAAAAGTTTCCAAGGAAAAGTTACGTCGCCTGGTAATCTTAACGGCGTAACGGTTACTCGTTAGCCGACGCTGGCATTCCCTAGGTTTCTCAAGAGCGCTCAACCGCGGCAGTAAGCCGCAATGGCCGGTCCTCCGAACAATCTATAGAAACTCGAATTCGCTGGCCTGTGGCAAGCCACATCCACGCAATAGGAAGGGCACAGTCCCGCGGCCTCCAATTCGGCCGCGACGGCAGCGATGCTCGACGATTCCCCGAGCGCGTCGTCAATTGCTTCTCGCAGTTGATGCACTAGCGTCGATGCCTCCCCGCCGCGCGTAATCGTGCTGGCCAAGGAATCGCCGGAACAAGCCTCGCGCGTCATGCTCGATCTGCGCGTTCCCGAACCGTGCCACGAAGAGGAGATTCCGCATTTGGTCCGGCGTCTGGAGCGTGTATCGGAGAGCGCTGGAGGGGTTACAGTCGGCGTGAGTTGATCTCCACTCTTGTGAGTGCAGCTCATGGGACAATCGGGTGAAGCGCAAAAGACCGTCCGTCGCGGGCCATGCAGTTTCGCCACACAACTGAAATCAGACTGGCCGTCCTTCTGGTAGGTTGCTTTACCGCCCTGTCCATCCTTTCGGCTCTCCACCGCCCATCTGTTAATTTCGACGCCAGTCTCGGATTGCTTACCTGGCATTCTATGAGCCGGGGTTCCGAGTTCAATCATCTTCGGATGCCTTCGCCCAAGGACTTGACTACCGACGATGAGAAGTTCTTCACAGCTCAGAGCCCTGGGCAGTACGTTGTCCCGGGGAGCCTGAGCCGCATGCTGAATATCCCAATTGGCATGGCCATCAGCATTCTGCAAATTGTCGCGGTGGGGTCCGGAATCATTGGCTATTACCTCCTGTATGTTCACACGTTTGCTTTTGCAAGGACGGTAGCCCTCTTTGCGTGCTTTGCGATCCTACTGCGCATAGAAACCGTGCAGTATTTCCTGGAATATTCTGGGGGAGCGCTTCTCATGTTCACGGCCTTGCCTTACTTTCTCCTTGCCTCGTGGACAAGTCTGAAGAGGCGCGGCTTCTATTTGACGCTGGTGCCTTTTATCTTTCTGGCTGGAGCGTTCTTCAAGCTGTCATTTGTATTGATTGCGCTGTCCGTAACGGTAGCATCGGTCCTGCGCACGTTTCTCAAGCGAGACGAGTACACGCGGCGGCAGTTGCTGATGCGATCGGCGACAGACTTGACTATCTTCCTCCTTTCCTATGCCGCGCTCTACTTCCTCTTCACTTCGAAAGGTTGGACTGCCACGAAGCTTTCCCTGGGAAGATCGCCCATCGAAACGATTGTGCTGCTTTCTTACTCGCTGGCTGCCACACTCTCGAACTCGCTATCGGTTTTCCCGTCAGTTGCACATTTCGGTGCTCCTTTTGGCGACCTATGGCAGACGCGCTACCTTGGTCTGCCGCTGCTGGTACATAGCGTGCCACTTGCCTGGTTGATTTTCCTCGTCGCTTTCGCCGTCCTGTGCCTGTTCGTGTTCGCGTTGGTTTGGGTGCGCGTCACTGATTTGGAATACCGGCTGCTCCTGTTTGGTCTTGCAACGGTCCACATTGTGGTGTTGACGAGTCTGTTTCTCGGATTATCTTTGTTTCCCCAAGATAGGCATTTCTGGCCTGTGGCTGCTCTACTATTGCCGGGGTTGTTGTCTCTGGTCCTACACACACGCTCCACGCGATGGAGGTATGTGCTAACGATGGCCATTTGTATTCAACTTGGATACGCAGTTTGGACGGACCGATTGACGGTTGGACGGGTGCTTACAGGTGGCAGGTCTCAGTCTCTTGCCCTTTCCTTTCCCGGGGCTCTTTCAGGAAGTCGTCGACACGATACAGAGATTGGACAAAAATGCCGCTGACGGCCGTAACGTTTTCTTCTTTCGCGAACCGAATCTGGCGGTACTGGTCCAAAGGAACCCAACGCTGGTGGTTTGGAACAGCCCCTTTGAGACCAACTATGGGGGAGTTGACAAGCTAGATCGCCTGATTGTGATTGTGGATCAGGATACCCTTCGCGCGACCACGTTCCCGACGATTCAGTCGCGTTTCCACACCGCAAAGGCGTGGCAGGCTGCCTCACTCGGTTCCTACGCAGTTCTTTGCGCCGGCTGCAACGGATCCGAAGGTCTTAAGTTTGGTGGTGACCCCGCAAGTTCAGTCTCCAGTGACTTGCAGGTCGGCACGAGCTTGCCCGAACTTCGAGGCGAGTACCTGAGCGGTCGCCCAGCCATACTGCCGAGAGATGCCTCCGGCCGTGTGGCGCTGCTGCTCTTCGGCTTCAGTCGTGACTCGCGATTCGCGGTCCAGGACTGGACCAAACGTTTTCGCGATGAGTTCGGCGAGAACCCGAAAGCCACCTTCTTCGAAGTCCCCATGATCGGTGGATTCGCCCGCCTGGAGAAATGGTTCATCGAAAGAGCCATGCGGCGTGGAACCCCCACGGCAGAGCACGAGAATGTGATTACTGTCTACGGTGGCACAGATCCTTGGAAGCGGCGCCTTGGATTCAATGGGCAAGAGTCCGCCTACTTGATTGTGCTGGATCGGAAGGGCACCGTCGTCTGGCGTCATGCAGGACGGTTCGAGGAACTGCCCTACCAGGCTCTTGCCGCGCAAGTCCGCAAACTGCTCTCCGAACAGTGACGCGTTCGGAGCCATTCGTGGGTTCGTGAAACTGTCACAGAATGCTGGTCAGCAGCCGCAAGGCGCCGTTGGACGGCTCCGCGCAAGGGCGACTACGGACTTCCTGCCGAACGGTAACCGTATGAGCGGCGCCCAGCGATAACGAACACAACTTCACTGGCATCTAGCCACTGCACCGGTTTCTCCCGGACCTTACAAGCCGTTGACGCGTCTGGCCAAGGTAGCTCCGGGTGCGGCGGTGGAATTGCGAACTCGCAACTCCGGTTTTAACATCACGATCTTTTTCTCACCTGGCTCGCCGGGTTTCTCGCGCCGCTGGATTTCGTCGAGCAGCATCCGCATCGCCTGGTGGCCCATCTCGTGCGTCGGCTGCGCGACGGTGCTCAAGCGCGGACTGAAGTTGGCCGCCCAGTCGAAGTCGTCAAAACCCAGCACGCTGACGTTGTCCGGACAGCGCAGCCCCAGTTCAGTGACCGCGCTCATCAAGCCCAGCGTCATCTTGTTGCTGCAGGAAAAAATCGCCGTCGGAGGATTGGGCAAGCGCAGCAAGTGCAAGCCGCAGCGGTGGCCGCTCTCGAGTTGGAAGTCGCCGCGCTGGAGGTATTCGTCGTGCAGCGGAAGGCCCGCTTCCTGCAACGCCTTGCGGAAACCCTCCAAGCGATCGATCGCGTTGCAGAATTCCTGGTCGGCCGGCGATCGTAGCAATCCTGGTGTGCCCGAGCGCGATCAGGTGCTGCGTCGCCTGGTATGCTCCGCCGAGGTTGTCGATCACCACGGCCGGTCCATCGAAGCCTGGCGGAATGCGATCCACGAACACGATCGGAAAGCGACGTTGCGACTGCCGATCCAATCCCGACATCACGTGCGACGGCGAGAGCAGCACGCCATCCACGCGGCGCGCGTAGAGATTGTCCAGGTTGGTGCGGTCCATGGCGCCGTCCTCGTTCGAGTCGCAGAGAATCAGCGAGTAACCTCGGGAGCGCGCTTCGTCTTCGGCGCCGCGGACCATCTCGGCAAAGAAGGTGTTCGTCAAATCCGGAATTACCACGCCGATGGTTTGCGTCCGGCGCGCCTTCAAACCTCGCGCCAACTGGTGCGGCTGGTAGTCCAGGGCGACCAAGGCTCTCTCAACGCGATCGGTCAGTTCGGCACTGACCCCGCCCTTCTTGTTCAGCACGGCGGACACGGTGGCGATGGACACTCCCGCCAACCGCGCCACGTCATGGATCGTGTGCAAAGATTCCTCCCATGATTCGCAAGCGCCGCTGTGGAATATAGCAGTTCCGAAGGGCACAGGTCAAGATCTCTGAAAGGTTTCAAACATTGACGCGCCTCAGGCTCCAATGACGGTTGGATAGATCTCTGTAATACGCTGATTTAATGAAAAGCTCATGGCATACCAGAAGATAGATACCGCAGTCGCTGTAGCTGTAAAAACGTTTAGAAAATTATTGACAACCGCGTGAATACCGACTAGAGTCGGTCTAAGCCGTCCTCGACGGGAC
The DNA here is from genome assembly GCA_963792065.1 of Terriglobia bacterium. Taxonomy (GTDB): domain Bacteria; phylum Acidobacteriota; class Terriglobia; order Bryobacterales; family Bryobacteraceae; genus Palsa-89. Next base: position 243,560 of record CAWBUU010000001.1, on the reverse strand, counting down.
GTTTTACGGCTCTAGGCCGTGCATTCCAGCTTCGAATCAAAGGGGGGCGGATGTTCGGATCGAACCGGCAGATCCAATTCGCGCTGAAGTATCTTTTCTAGCGGCACTAGTGAATCGCTTCGGCGCGTGTGGCGAGCGCCATGATGCGCTCCTGTGTCGCTTCGGCCCGATCGAGAATTCCTGTCTGCTGGCCTTCGTGCAGCACCAGGATGCGGTCGCAGCACTGCAGCAGCTCCGGCAGCTCGGAGCTGATCAGGATCACGCCTTTGCCGGCCGCAGCGAGATCGTGAACCACTTGATAGATGTCGTACTTCGCGCCGATGTCGATGCCGCGCGTCGGGTCGTCCAGAATGATGACGTCGGGATTGACGAGCAGCCAGCGTGCCAGCAGCACCTTCTGCTGGTTGCCGCCGCTCAGCGTGTTGATGAGCGCGTCCGCGCCCGCAGTCTTTACGCGCAGAGTGCGGTTGATCGCCTCGGCTTGTTCGTGCGCAGCGCCGCTACGCAGGAAACCAAAGGACTGCACGCGGTGGAGAATCGAGATCGTGGCGTTGTCCTCGACGCTCATCTGCATCATCAGGCCCATGGTCTTGCGATCTTCGGGCAGCAGTCCGATGCCGCTCTGAATGGCGTGTGCGGGCGAGCGCGGTTGATATCGTTTGCCGCGCAGCTCGATGCTGTCCGCGTGACGGTAGGATCCAAGCCGAACAGCGCCGCTCCGAGCGAACTCCGGCCCGATCCCACCAACCCGGCGATTCCGAGAACTTCACCGGCGTGCAGATCGAAACTCACGCCATCGAGCTTGCGGCTCGATAGTCCCGCGACGCGCAGCAGAACGTCGTCGCTTCTCGGAGCCGCACGCTGCGGCCGCCACCCGCATTCAGCTCGCGCCCCACCATCATCGCGATGACGCGGTTCATGTCGGTCTCAGCGGTCGGAACTGTCGCGATGTGCGCGCCGTCGCGCAACACCGTGATGCGATCCGACAGCCGGAAGATCTCATCCATCTTGTGCGAGACGTACAGCATCGCGACGCCCTTTTGTTTGAGCTGCGTGATCAAGCCGAATAGAGTTTCGGCGTTGTCGTCGGAAAGCGCGCTGGTGGGCTCGTCCATGATGAGCAGCCGCGCGTTCATGCCCAACGCGCGCGCGATCAGCACGAGTTGCATCTGAGCGATCGAAAGATCGCCGACCAGCCTGGATGCCGGTACGCGCAGCCCGACTTCGGCGAGCAGCGGCTCACAGAACGACTGCATGTCCCGCTGGTTGAGGAACGCGCCGCGCTCGGCGCCCAGGCTCCCGATGGTCAGATTGTCGGCGACACTCAGGTGCGGAAAAACGTCCAGCTCCTGGAAGATGATGCCGATGCCGAGCCGCTGCGCTTCCACCGGATCGCGGAGCGCGATGGGCTGTCCGTTCCAAGCGAGCTCGCCGGAATCCGGCTGCACGACGCCCGCGATGATTTTCGACAGCGTGCTTTTGCCCGCGCCGTTTTCGCCGACCAGCGCATGCACCGTGCCTGCTTCGACCTCGAGATCGACATCCCGCAGCGCCTGCGTTCCGTCGAAGTGCTTGCTGATCTTGCGCGCGGTGAGCAGCACGGCGACTATCCAAACGTCAGCTTCTGGTACATCTCGGCGGCGTTCGCCTTGGTGATGATCTCAGAAGACAGCACGTATTTCTTGTCGGGCTTGAATCCCGGCTCGCGCAGCATGCGGTTGCCGATCTCCATGGCCTTATCGACAGCCAGCGGATAGTAGAACGTCGCGGCCAGCACTCCGTCCATCACTTTCTTGATTCCGCCGGCCGGGCCGCCCAAGCCGTCGACGCCGACGAAGATGATCTTCTTCTCGCGGCCGAGTTCCTGCGCCGCCAGATACGCGCCCACCGCCATCGGATCGTTGTGGCCGTAGACGACGTCGATCTCCGGCTGCGCGCGGAGAATCTCGACCATGCGCTCGCGGCCCTTCGACTGCAGCCAGTCCGCCACCGCTTCGTGCACCACCTTGATTTCCGGATACTGCGCGAATACTTCGTGCGCGCCGCCGTGCCGGTTGATTTGCGCTTCGACGCCCAGCAGCCCTTTCAGCTCGACGATCTTGCCGCGCGGCTTGCCGTAACGCATCTTGAGCTGGTCGACGATGAACTCGCCGGCCATCTTGCCGATCGCGTAGTTATCGCAGGCGACGTAGGTGGTATAATTCGGCTCGACGATATCGCGCTCCAGGCAGATGGTGGGAATTCCCGCGGACATGGCTTTGCCCATCACGGCTGTGAGCGGCGCGCGCTCATTCGGCGCCACGATCAGCAGGTTCGGCTTCTGCAGGATCAGCGTCTCGATCTGTGCGATTTGCTTGCTGGTGTCCTGCTGGCCGTCGCTGATGCTCAGCCGGATGTCGGGCGACTGCCCGCAAATCCGCGTCAGCAGCTCGTTCTGCGCCGCGCGATACGGCTCGGCGTTGTTGCATTGGCTGAACGCGACGAAGTACTGCTTCTTCTCCGCGTTCTTGTTCGAGCCGCCGCAAGACGCCAGCGCCACGGCGAAAGGCGCCCCCAGCGTCGCGAGAGCGGTTCGTCGAGTAACTTGATGAATCATGTCTTTCTCCGTGCGAACGGCCTCCGTAGGAACGGCGAGATGTGAATCTGCTGGATCCACACCGCCGCAATAATAATGACAGCTTTCAACATCAACTCCGTGTTGCTGTCCACGTTGTTCAGGCGCAGCATGTTGGTCAGAATTCCCATGATGAGCGTGCCGACTACTGTTCCGGTGATCGAGCCGCTGCCGCCCGCCAAGCTCGATCCGCCGATCACGACGGCCGCGATCGCGTCGAGCTCATAGGATATGCCAGCGTTCGGGTTGCCCTGGTGATTCTGCGCCGCATGCAGGATGCCTGCGACACCGGAAAGCACCCCACTCAGTGTGTAAACCCAGATGCGCGTCCGGCGGATCGGCAGGCCGGCATAAAGCGCCGCGCGTTCGTTGTCGCCGATCGCCTTCACGCGGCGGCCGAACACCGTTCGAGTGAGAAGCACAGCGCAGACGATCGCGAGCGCCGCGAAGATGATCACGACCAGCGTCTTTTCCGACCCGGTCTTGGCGAACGTCGACGCCACATCCTGGCCGAACCCGAGATCGATATTGGTGTTATCGGTGAGGCGGCGCGCAAGGCCCCGAATGCCGATCATGGTAGCCAGCGTCACGATGAACGGCTGAATGCGCAGGCTCACGATGACTGCGCCGTTGATCGCGCCCACCGCCGCGCAGGCTGCCAGCGCCGCCAGCACCGCGAATCCAATATGCCCGGCCTGGTTGAGATCTGTCTTCCAGCGCGTCAAGACCATCGCCGTCACGGTCGCGGCCAGCGCGAGCGTGCTGCCAACGCTCAAGTCGATTCCGGCGCTCAGGATCACCAGCGTCATCCCCAGCGCCATGACGCCGATCTCGGCAGCTTGCCGCAGAATGTCTGTCAGGTTGCCGGCTTCGAGGAAAATGCGGTCGCCCGCGCCCGTCTTCGGACTGAACAGGATCGCGAGCAGAAAGATCACTACCAGTCCGAGCACGCTCTGCAGCCGCGCAAAGATGCGACGTCCGTCGAAGGCCATCGAATCGATTCTAGCGGACGGCGTCAAAACCTCTTCCAGGCGGGGCGGCTCCGAGTCTCGCCGCCGGTAAGAATCATGCCGCAGCCTTCACTTATGCCGCGATCATCTTGTGCGGATCGATGACGAACTTCGTCGCCGCGCCGTGATCGAAATCCTTGTAGCCTTGCGGCGCCTCGTCGAGCGAGATCACGTTCACGTTCACGGCCTTGGCGATCTGCACCTTGTCGTAAAGAATGGCCTGCATGAGCTGGCGATGATACTTCATCACCGGGCACTGACCCGTGGTGAACGAATGCGACTTGGCCCAACCCAGCCCGATACGAATGCCGAGGTTGCCGATCTTCGCGTTGGCATCCACGCCGCCCGGATCACCGGTGACGTAGAGACCCGGGATTCCGATCGCGCCGCCTGCGCGCGTGAGTTCCATCACGGAGTTCAGCACGGTGGCCGGGCGTTCGACTTTTGCGTCAGCGCCGTGGCCGCGCGCTTCAAAGCCCACGCAATCGATCGCGGCGTCGACTTCAGGAACTCCGATGATTTGTGCGACCTGCTCGCCCAACGAAGCGTCCTTGCTAATGTCCACGGTGGCGCACCCGAAGCTACGCGCCTGCGCGAGCCGCTCGGGAATCATGTCGCCGACGATGACGACGGCCGCGCCGAGCAACTGGCAGGATGCCGCGCACGCGAGTCCAACGGGCCCTGCGCCGGCGACGTAAGCAATCGAACCCGGCCCAACGCCGGCCGTCACCGCGCCATGATAACCGGTCGGGAAAATGTCGGAAAGCAGCGTGAGGTCGCGGATCTTGGCCATCGCGCGCGCTTTGTCGGGAAACTTGAGCAGGTTGAAATCGGCGTAGGGAACCATCACGTATTCGGCCTGGCCGCCTACCCAGCCGCCCATGTCCACGTAGCCGTACGCGGCACCCGGTCGAGCCGGATTGACGGTGAGGCAGATGCCGGTCTGGCCGGCTTTGCAATTGCGGCAACGCCCGCAGGCGATGTTGAACGGAACAGAGACCAGATCACCCTTCTTGATGAACTCGACGTCGCGGCCGGCTTCGAGCACTTCGCCGGTGATCTCGTGACCGAGAACCAGTCCCGCCGGCGCCGTAGTGCGGCCGCGCACCATGTGCTGATCGCTGCCGCAGATGTTGGTGGAAACAACTTTCAGGATGACGCCGTGGTCGCACTTGCGCGATCCCAGCGCGAGTTTCGGAAAGTCGATGGATTGAATCTCGACTTTTCCGGGAGCGATGTACGCAACTCCGCGATTGGTCATGTCATCTCCTTCAGCTTGTTTCGGCGACTTTTGAGAGTGGCAAGCCCCGCAGGAATCGCTTGCCTGCGGGGCCCTGGATGCTAGCGAGCTAGAACGCGTAACGCAGAGCGAACTGGATCTGGCGATTGGAAGCAAATCCACCGACGGCAGGTATAGTCGTGAAGCTCTGCCCGAACGTCGCAGCCGAGGACGTCGTCGACCCCGGGTTTGAGAACTGCGGCGTATTGAAGACGTTGAACATCTCAGCGCGGAACTGGACTTGCTGCCGCTCCGTCACTGCGAAGTTCTTAAACAGCGAGAAATCCCAGTTATACGCCGAAGGTCCGGTGAAGACGTTGCGCCCGAGGTTGCCAAAACGGCCAACCGCGGTTTGGAATGCCGAAAGGTTGAGCTGGCGCTTGGGCAGGTCGAAGTTGGATGGAGTAGTAGAAACTCCTGAAACCAAGTCGGGACGCGCCGAGGCTGTTCCGGTCCCGGCAGAATCGCAGCCGCAGATCACATTGTAGGGCAAGCCGGCGCGCATCACCGTGATGCCATTGATCTGCCAACCGCTGCCGATCACCTTGGGAACGCGCGGCAATCCGGGAATCTCGTAGGAGTAATCGAATTCCAGATAGTGACGCACGTCGTAGTCGGCACTCGCATACTCGTTGCGGAAATGCGCGTCGTCCTGCACCGCGGTGGTCGCCGGGCCATTGGAGACGCCGCCCTCGTCAAGCGCGTGGCTCCAGGTGTAATTCGCGTTGAAGGTGAAGCCGTGCGTCAACCGTTGCTTGAAGCTGATTTGCAGAGCGTTGTAAGAGGCGATCGCTCCGTCATAGAAGTTCGTGATGGTTCCGAACTTCGGGTTCATACGGACGTTAGTTCCCGGGACCAGTCGATTCAACTCCTGGAAGGGGCTGAGGTGCACGCCGCGATTGCCGATATAGCCGACCTGCAACACCGCGCTGTCGCCGAAACCTTGTTGGATATTGAAATTCCAAGTCTCGGTATAAGACTGCTTCCAATCCTTTGGAAAAGCATACAGATTGCGCACCGAAGCGACTAGCTTGTCCAGCGGGAAGGGAAAGCCGACGCCTGGATTGATAGCCGTCGCGCTCTGTCCGATTCCTGGAATGTTGGAAGGCACCGATTGCGCCGCGGCGGCCACCAGCGGCGAATGGAAGATCCCGAAACCGCCGCGCAGCACGGTTTTCTTGGAGTCAAAAGGTGTGTAGGCGAAACCGATCCGCGGTCCGAAGTTCAACTTGGGCGCATCGAAAAGTGTGGACCCCGGCGTATCGATGTCACCTTTGACGCGATCGTAGTTGGCGATGCGTCCGTTCGATTCCGACGGCGCCGTGTCGTATTGATACCTCAATCCGAGATTTACCGTGAGGTTCTTTTTGACCTGGATGTCGTCCTGCACAAAGAAGTGGATGTACTTGTTCCGCATTCCCTGGCGGGGTTGACCGAGCGTAGAGGCAGCGAACGGGGCGTTCGCCGCGAAGCTATCCAAGCTAAGGAAAGTCAGCGCTTCCTGGAAAGTGATCGCCTTGTTGTCCCGGTTGCCGACAATCTGAGCCCCGAACTTGAGCGCGTGCCGGCCCTTAATCCACGAGAGAGTGTCCAGGTAGGTGAAGGACGTATTGGCAACTGGAAGATCGAAGAGCGTCGGACCAATCGGAGCCATACCAGCGACGGAGAACACGATCGGGGTGTTCAGCAGTTCCTTGGTCCCGGCCGCGCCTGCGTACCACACACCGCGGTTGAATGTTATGCCGCCTTCATTCAACAGCGTAGGAGTAAGGGCTTTGGTGTATGCCACCTTTGCCGTTTGCAGCAGCGCGGGCACCGCGCGGAACTGGCCATCCCCGACACCGAACCAGCTTTTTGTAAACGACTCGTTGCGGTTGTAGCGCAGAGTCAGAGTGTCTTTGTCGGTGATGTGCCAATCCAGCTTCCCGCTGCCGGTGTCTTCGGTCAGTTGGTTGGAGACGCCCCGGATGAACTGACCCAGGCGCGGTTCCGTTGCTGAGAGTGGGCCATTGGGAAGCGGAAGTAAATCCGCTTCGGCGCGCACCGCTGCGGGAAGGGTGTCGCGGAACGCCTTGGTCGGCACGAATGTGTTTTGGAAAATCCCCAGCCGCTGCCGAACACCCTCGTAATTGGCGAAGAAGAACATCCGATCGTGGATGATCGGGCCGCCCAGCGTCCCACCGAATTGGTTCAGGCGGAACGGGGGCTTCGCGGCCGGCGGAACATTGAAGTAGTTGCGGGCATCCAGCTTTTCGTTTCGAAAATACTCGAACAGAGTGCCGTGAAACTGATTGGTGCCCGACTTGGTGATGAAGTTCACCACACCGCCCATGGACTGGCCGTACTCAGCCGAGTACGACGATTCCTGAATGCGGATCTCCGCGATCGCGTCGACGCTGGCCCGGGTCACGCGCGCCTGCGAGGCGTAGGCGCTGTCTACGATGTCGGAGTCCACCTGCCCGGAATCGCCGCCGTCGACCAGCAGGCGAGATCCGCTCTCGAACAAGCGTGTCTGGCTCACCCCGTTCATGCTGCGCTGCTGGGTGGTGCCGAGCATGTTCACACCCGGCGCAAGTCCCATCAGAGACGCCAAGCTGCGGCCGTTGAGCGGAAGGTTAGCGACCTGCTGCTTTTCGATGACGCCGCCCAAGGTGCTGGAGGCCGTATCGATGATGGGCGCCTCCGCCTGGACCGTGACCCGCTCGGTTACCTCGCCCGCGTTCAATGTCAGGTCGATCCTGGCGCGGTCGTTGACACGAAGCGTAATGTTATCGAGTATCGAGGTTTTGAATCCTGCGGCGGAGGCCGACACCTGATACACGCCGATCGGCAGCACCGGAGCTATGTAGTTTCCGTTGGCGTCGGTGGTCAGATTCACCTCCGAGGCCGTCCCTTGGTTGCGGACAATCACGGTGGCATTGGGAACTACGCCGCCGGAAGCGTCCGTGATGGTTCCTAGAATTGCACCTCGGTCGAGCTGTCCATAGCAAATCACCGCGCTGCCGAACATCAGCGCGACAAACAACTTGGTTCGAAGAGTATTCATACGTTGAGTCCCCTCTTGGCTTCGTTTTGTAAAAGCGTAGGGCAAGCAGCGGACTCGGGCAAGCTGATTCGTGCGCTGAATAACTAGTTCATTGGCTGAAACGTTGCGGAGAGCCGTCGAGAATGCCGATGTGACTGCTTTTGTTGATGAATTTAACAATTCCTGGCCCGGCGAACATTAGATCCAGCGATTTGGTTGAAACGATACGACACCAGCAGCGTTTCAACAAATGAACCGGCCGAACCACGCTGTTATTCAGTTGCCACATTGGATTCGCAAACCCTATCATGGCTGGGTATGAGGATTCCACCTCTCGTCGGATCTCTGTGTCTCATCGGCTCGGCATTGGTCACCGCGGCGCCTGTGACGTTCCACAAGGATGTCGAACCGATTTTGCAGAAGCGTTGTCAAGGATGCCATCGACCCGGTGAGATCGGGCCGATGTCGCTGCTGACCTACAAGGAAGCGCGCCCCTGGGCGAAGGCGATTCGCGGCGCGGTGCTTACCAAGAAGATGCCGCCTTGGCCGCTCGACCCCGCGTTTGGAAGATTCCTGAACGATCGGCGTTTATCCAAGGCCGAGATCGACACGCTGGTCGCTTGGTCCGAGCAAGGAGCACCGGAGGGGAACTTGAAAGATGCGCCGCCGCCGCGCGAATTCGTCGATGGCTGGAACATCGGCGAACCCGACGCAGTGATCGAGATCTCGAAGGAATTTCACATTCCGGCATCGGGTGACGTCCCGTATCAATACATCGTGGTTCCGACCGGCTTCACCAAGGACACGTGGGTTCAAGCGGTCGAAATTCGTCCCGGCAATCGCGCCGCGCTGCACCATGCCATCGCGTTCGTGCGCGAGCCGAATTCGCCGTTGAAGGTTTTCAAGGCCGGCGAGTTTCTGGATCCGAAGCTGATGGCCAATCTGTTCCGGCCGCGCGCCAATCCTCCGCCCGATCAATTCGCCGACGGCGTGGACGGCGATGCGGTCGGGTTCTATGTGCCCGGCATTCCTCCCGGGAGACTCCAGCCCGGCCAGGCGCGACTGATCAAGGCCGGCTCCGACCTGCTTTTCCAGTTGCACTACACAACGAACGGCAAACCCAGCACGGATCGCACTCGGATCGGATTCAAGTTCGCCCAAGAGCCGCCCAAGGAATGGATCCGGACGGTGAACGTGCAGAACTTCGCTTTCAGCATTCCGCCGCGCGTGGACAACTACCCCATCTATGCGCGCGCCCGGCTGATCCGCGATATGAAGATCGTGTCGTTCATTCCGCACATGCATCTTCGCGGCAAGGACTTCGAGTATCACGCTATTTATCCAGACGGCAAGACGGAAACGCTGCTGCGCGTGCCGCGCTGGGATTTTGGCTGGCAGATGGCGTACTACCTGAAAGAACCGAAAGTGCTTCCCAAGGGCACCATCATCGAAGTCGTAGGACACTACGACAACACTGCAAACAACCCCAACAATCCGGATCCCAACGCGCTGGTTGTCTACGGCGAGCAGACCTGGAACGAGATGATGGGCGGTCTGATCGACGTGGCCGAAGACCCGGCTGAGAAGCCGCAGCACTATTTCGAACCGGTGCCGGACAAGCCGGTCTCAACCGCCGAAGCCAAGCCGACCTTTCATAAAAACGTCGAACCGATCCTGCAGGCCCGCTGCCAGGGTTGTCATCGGCCGGGCGAAGTTGCTCCGATGTCGCTGCTCACCTATAGCGATGCGCGACCCTGGGCCAAGGCGATTCGCGCCGCGGTGATCCAGAAGAAAATGCCGCCGTGGTTCGCGGATCCGCACTACGGAAAATTCGCGAACGACCGCCGCATGTCGCAAGCCGAGATCGATACGTTGGTCTCGTGGGTGGATGGCGGCGCGCCGGAAGGCGATGCCAAAGACGCCCCCAAACCACTTACTTTCGCCGAAGGCTGGAGCATCGGCACGCCGGACATGATTATCGAAATGCCGAAGGCGTTCCATGTTCCCGCCGAAGGCACGATCGCGTATCAGTACATCACGGTGCCCTCGGGACTCACCGAGGACAAGTGGGTAGTGGCTGCGGAAATCCGGCCCGGCAATCGCGCGGTGGTGCATCACATTCAGGCGCACGCTATCAGTCCGGATTCGCCATCCGCCAGGAATGTCGGCGAATTTCTGGATGCCGCGGCGATCGATCAGAAGGTGATCGAGCGCACCCAGAAAGCGCTGGCCGGAGGGCCGATGCCCAACCAGTTCGATTCCGGCCTCGGCGGCGAGTACATCCAAGGCTACACGCCCGGCGCCCAGCCGTTTCATGCGAAGCCGGGTCAAGCCAAGCTGATCAAGGCCGGTTCCGTCATCCTGTTCCAGTTGCACTACACCAGCAGCGGGAAGGCGGCCACCGACCAGTCACAGCTCGGCCTGGTCTTCGCCAAAGAGCCGCCGACTGAGCGGCTCCATACGATCAACGTGCAGAATTTCGCGTTCGACATTCCGCCCATGGTGGACAATTATCCGATCGTCGCGCGCGCCCGGCTGACGCGTGACATGAAGATCGTGGATCTACGGCCACACATGCATTTCCGCGGCAAGGATTTCGAGTACCGCGCCATTTATCCAACCGGCGAGTCGGAGATCCTGATGCGCGTGCCGCGTTGGGATTTCAACTGGCAGTTGACGTATTATTTCGAGACGCCGAAGGTTCTGCCGAAGGGGACCATCCTGGAGGTGCTCGGCCACTACGACAACTCGCCCAACAATCCCGCCAATCCGGATCCCAAGGCTCGCGTGGTTTACGGCGAACAGACCTGGAATGAGATGCTGGGCGGGCTGATCGACGTCGCGCTCCCGCCAGACGCAAAATCGCCGCAATTTTTCGAGTCCGTGCCGGCGTCCCTGCTGGCCAACACCACCGCGTCACTCCGCTAGCAGCGTACTCTACGCCGTATCGCCGATCGAAGCCGGGGTCATCTCGGCGGTCTGCACCACGGCGTCGGTTGGATACACGTGATCGACGTTCGACGGCGTCAGCAACTGGTGTTTGACGAACACGGCGGGCGGCACCGACTTCTTCGCCAGGATTTGCAGCGCCACTGAGATCAGGCCCTCGCCGTAGCGTTCCGGAAAGAATGCCATGGTGGCGAGCATTCGCGTCCTGGGGCGCCGAAGTTCCGCGCGGCCTTCGGGAGACCCTCCAAATCCGAGCGCGACGCACTTGTCCGCGCGTCCAGCTTCTTCAAACGCGCGCAGTGCCCCAATGGTGCTCGGATCGTCGACGCCGGCGATCAAAGTGCGCTCCGGACCAGCCGCCCGGCGCAGATGCTTGCGCGTCACTTCCAGGCTGGCGGCAAAGCGTGCCTGCCCGTTCAAGAAAACCACACGCGCTTCGTCGATGTCCGGCAGAACCTCCCGCAGCCCGGCCACGGTGCCCGTCAGGCGCGAGCGAGCGAACTGCCCCGCGCGCGGGTATTCGAGCAATAGAATTTCGTCGATCTTGCCCTGCCAGTTCTGTTTGACCCAGCGTGCCCCGTAGCGCCCGCCGGTCACGCCGGCCGTGTAGTTGTCGGGCCCGAAGTAATTCGCGCCGGGATGCGGCACGTGCAGCGCCATCAGAGGAATGCCGGCCTCCCGGATTCGCGCCGCGATGATCGGCGCCAGGTGATCGTCGCCCTGATGCATCAGGATCAGGTCCACGCGCTCGCGGATCAGCAGTTCGACGTTGCGCGAAACCTGCTTGGAGTTGTAGTGATTGTCCAGAGCGATCAGGTCGATGCGCTCCTCGGCGGCGGCACGCTTCAAGCTCTCGGTGATCGCGCGCGAGTAGGAATTCTCCAGATTCAAGGCACAGTAACCCAGCCGGTGCTTATTAGGCTTCAGCGGTTTGACCGTGGAGCGATACTGGTGCGCCCCCACGCGTTCGATGAATCCGCGCTCCTCGAGCGTGCACAGGATCCGGAACGCGCGCGTCTTGTTCATCTTGGTGCGAGTCACCAGCTCCTGCAGGCGGAGCAGCTCGCCATCGAAACGGAAAGCCTCCAAAATATCGCAGGCCCTCAATACTGCTTCTATCAGGTATCGCTCTTTGGAGTGGTTTCCGTTGTTCAAGTTTTCGGCTAGCTCACTTTTCGAAGTTTGCTGACGCGTCCGACTTCTACCCATTCGACGACGAAAATGTTGCCTTCGTGATCGAAGCAGGCGCTGTGCGGGCAGACGAACTTGCCCGGGATGAATTTGTCGCGCGGCTCCTGGCGCAGCTTGAGCCAGGTGTTGGATGTGTCTTCTCCCAAATGCAGGATCACTTTGTTATTGCGATCCAGCAGCGTGACGCGCGCCGCCAGGTCCGGCATCACCATGTCCCCATTCTTGAACGGGTGAAAGTAGCAGGGCAGGTTGACGCCGCCGACGAAATCGACGTGCTTGCCTTCTAGCGTGAAGCGCTGCAGGCGGCGGTTGGTCCGGTCGGCGACCATCAGGATCGGCTCGCTGCCGCGCTCGTCCACGATCAGGCCGTGCGGGCAGTTGACCTTTCCGGCTTCTTTTCCCTCGCCGCCGAAAGTACGAATGTACTCGCCTTTGCTGTTGTACTGATTGATGTAGCTGGATCCGTAGCCGTCGCCGACGTAGAAATCGCCGTTGGGCGCGATCGCGACATTGGTGGGGCTGTACTTGATCGGCTTGCCGTCCGGGCCGGGCTTGGCGTATGGCTCGGCTTCTTTCGGATAACCCAGCGTGAAAACCTCTTCGCCGCTGGTGGTGGCCTTGACGAAGGCGCCGCGCTGAGTGTCGCACAAGTACAGAAACTCGTGCCCGCCTTCCTTACGGATGTGCAGCCCGTGCGCGCCGCCCTTGAACTCCTTGCCCCAGGACTTGACGAACTTGCCCTTGCGGTCGAACACCACCATGCTGTCGGACGACTCACTGGTCGCATGCACGGTGTGATGAATGTAGATGTGGCCCTGCGAGTCCTCGCAAACTCCGTGCGTGTTGCCATAGCGGATGCTGGGCGGCAGCACACCCCAGTCGTGCGTGACTTCGTACTTGTGATCGCCTTCGCCCAGGATGGGCAGCTTGCTTCCGGACTTGTTCGCGGCGTGGAGGATCAGCGGGGCCGAGAGGCCTGTAACGAATCGGCGACGGGTTGTTTCCATGTTGCTATCGTCAGGCCGCGCGACGCCCCTGGCAAGCCTCCAGATCCGTAGCATATCGTGGTTCGATCAATAAAACAAATGGAGTATCTGAAAGGTTTCGGAAGGTGCTGCGATGTCAATGGATTGAAGGACAAGAAATCCTTTCCTGTTCGAGAGGAGCGGGCAAAGTTGGTAAGAAGCTGAATTTCATTGAGTGAACCCGCGGTCGACCGGCGTCTCGGGGGGCTTGTTGCAGCCCGAAAGTGATTGCTACCATCCGGGTGATGCGCGCAACTTGGTCTGTCCTCCTGGCGTTGACGGCTTGTTTCGGTTCGACTCTGGCGGCAGCGGCTTCGCTTTTCGAACTGCGCTCACTCTCCACGCGGGCGGACATGGTAAGCGGGGGCGATGTGCTGGTTCAGTTGACTGCTTCCGATGATAATGCGTTGAAGAATGCGCGTGTCGCGCTCAACGGCGCGGACGTGACGAGCGTGTTTCGCGCGGCGCAGGATCCCCGGGCGCTGGTCGGACTGGTCACCGTTCTGAAGCTGGGGCGCAATACGCTCGAGGTGACGACAGCAGCCAGTCAAGGAATTATGGCGAAAATACTAACGGGCGCGCCGCCGGGCCTGGCAAGTTGAAGTGTTTCTCATGCCGAATTTGAATCGTTACGGACCAGATTTTCGGCCGGTGCTAGGTGATCGGTAGCCCCGGCATAAGTTGCTGTAATATATAGATGGTCCGCTCAAAATCACTAGATATGTTGGTTTTATCAGATGAACTCCTGAACTGCGCTCCGGAATCACCTTGTCTGCCGCTGCCTGGGGCTTCTATATTCGTTGTTATGAAAGCTGCTGGTCTTCTTGCGCTTGCGTGTCTGACTCCGGTTTGGGCGGCGACTCCCGTGACCTTTCACAAGGATGTCGAGCCGATCCTGCAGAAGCACTGCCAGGGTTGCCATCACACCGGCGACATCGGGCCGATGCCGTTGCAGACTTACGAGCAAGCCAGGCCGTGGGCGAAAGCGATCCGCGCGGCGGTAGTGCGAAAAAAAATGCCGCCATGGGATGCGGATCCTGCCTATGGCAAGTTCCGGAACGACCGGTCGCTCGCGAAGAGCGAAATCGATACGATCGCGTCCTGGGCCGACACCGGCGCGGCAGAAGGCGATTCGAAGGACGCCCCGCCGGCGCGCGAGTTCGCCGACGGCTGGCACATCGGCAAGCCGGATGTCGTGATCACGATTCCGCAGGTGTTCCACATACCTGCTAAGGGCGACGTTCCCTATCAGTACGTCGTCGTGCCGACCAACTTTACCGAAGACAAATGGGTTCAGGCAGTCGAGATCCGTCCGAGCAATCGCAGAGTGCTTCACCACATCAATGTTTCGGCGACGCCGCCCCCGGCCAATGGCAAGCCCATCATGAAGCCGAGCGGCTTTTTCACTTCGGATGCGGAGAAGCGTATGCTGGCCGCCTTGAAGCCCGGCCAGGAGCCACCGCAATTCGCCGTCGCGCGCGAGGGCGATCTGCTGGAAACGTTCGTGCCGGGCGGATTGCCTCCAGAATTGAAACCGGGCCAGGCGAAACTCGTCAAGGCCGGCTCCACGCTCACGTTCCAGCTTCACTACACCACCATCGGAACGCCGCAAGAGGACCAGACCAGCATCGGGTTTATCTTCGCCAAGGAACCGCCGAAAGAGCGCATCAAGTCTATCCTGGTTTACAACACGCACTTCACCATTCCCGCGGGGTCGTCCGACCAGATGGTTGGCGCCCGCGCCGAAGTGCTGCACGACGTGAAGATGGTTTCGATGCTGCCGCACATGCATTTGCGCGGCAAAGATTTTCAGGTGCGTGCGATTTATCCTAGCGGCGAAAGCGAAATTTTGCTGCACGTGCCGAAATACGATTTCAACTGGCAGATCAACTACTACCTGGCGGAACCCAAGCTGCTTCCCAAGGGCACCATTGTCGAAGTCACCGCGCATTTTGACAACTCTTTGAACAACCCGTTCAATCCGAATGCCGCCACGGACGTACACTATGGCGAGCAGACCTGGGAAGAAATGATGAACGGTTTCATGGAAGTCGCGATTGAGCCGACCACCGATACTCCTCAGCTTCTCGGTCCCGGCCCGGGTCCGTTTTTGCCCGTGGATGCGACCGCCAGTATAGCGGCGCCGGCCAGCGACAACACGGCGCGGCGCTAAAATTGAGCAGTTACCTCAAGATCAAAGACGCTCAACGAGCGGACAGGAGTGGTTCATGAGAAGACGAACTCTGTGGATCGTGTGCGGCATCTTCGTTTGTGCCTCGTTGACCGTCCTTGCACAGCAAGCCTACGACGGGCTCGCGAACGGACTCAGCAACATCTTCCGCACTTCGGAAGCCAAGACCTTTTCCATCAGTCCGGAGAACTTCACCGGCGAAAAAGGCAAAGGCGGCATGGCCAAGGAAGGCGTGGCGTCGGCCGCGGCGCGCGATTTGGGGCAAGGCTGGAAGGTCAACCCCTTCGTCAACATCGCGGGGGGAACAACCTTCACGCTCGCCGAAATCACGGGTGCGGGATCCATTCAACATATTTGGATGACGCCGACCGGTAACTGGCGCTTCTCCATCCTTCGCATGTACTGGGACGACGAAACCGAGCCGTCGGTAGAAGTGCCGGTGGGAGATTTCTTCGCCATGGGCTGGGGAAAATACGCGCCGCTGAATTCACTCGCGATTTGCGTAAACCCAGGCAGCGCTTTCAATTCCTATTGGCCGATGCCGTTCCGCCGCAAAGCCAAAATTACGATGGAAAATCTCGACGCGCGGCCTATGCGTGTCTACTATCAGATCGACTATACAAAGACGGCCATCCCGGCCGACGCGGGGTATTTCCATGCGCAATTCCGGCGCGTGAATCCACTGCCCTACAAAGAGGTCTACACGATCGTCGACAAGATCAAAGGCAAAGGGCAGTACGTCGGCACGTACATGGCGTGGGGCGTCAAGAGCAACGGCTGGTGGGGCGAAGGCGAGATCAAATTCTACATGGATGGCGACAAGGAATTTCCCACCATCAACGGCACCGGCACTGAAGATTATTTCTGCGGCTCGTATGACTTTGAAAATCAGGTGACGCACCAGTATGAGCCGTTCACCACGCCCTATTCGGGGTTGATTCAGGTGATCAAGCCCGACGGACTCTATCAAACGCAGCAGCGCTTCGGCTTGTATCGCTGGCACATTCCTGACCCGATCCGTTTCGACTCGGACCTGCGCGTCACGATTCACGCGCTTGGCTGGAGAGGTGACCGGCGCTACCTGCCGCTCACCGACGACATCGCCTCGGTCGCATACTGGTACCAGATGGAGCCGCACGCGCCGTTTCCCAAGCTGCCCACTCGGGATGAACTGGAATTGAACTAAGGCCCATGGGCATAGTGGCCGGCGTCGACTTCGGAACACTCGCTGTTCGGGTGTCCTTGTTCGACAAGACGCGTGGGCGGCTAGCCACTGCTACGGCGGACTATCCGCTGCATCGGACACCCTCCGATCCCGACCACGCGACGCAGAGTCATCAGGATCACTTGGCCGCACTGGAGCGCGCCATGCACGACGTTCTGAAGAAGAGCGGCGTCAAAGGCGAAGAGGTGAAGGCCATCGCGCTCGATACCACCGGATCGAGCGTGGTGCCGGTGGGCGAGAATCTCGAGCCGCTCGGCGATTACTATCTGTGGTGCGACCACCGGTCCTGGCGCGAGGCCGGCGAGATCACGCGCGTCGCGCACGAGTCAAAGCTCGAGGCGATCGACTGGTGCGGTGGCGCCTATTCTTCCGAATGGGGTTTCGCGAAGCTGCTGCATTGGCTGCGCAACAATCCCGCACAGCGCGGCCGCTTCGTGACTGCGCTCGAACACTGCGACATGATCGCTGCGACTTTGTGCGGCGTCCGGGACCCCAGCACAGGTCGCGCGTAGCGTGTGCGCGATGGGCCACAAGTGGATGTGGAACGCCAAGTGGGATGGACTTCCCCCGGAGTCGTTTCTGACGCGCGTGGATCCGCTGTTTTCAGGCGTACGGGCGAAGCTGCAGGGACGCTACGCTGCGTCGCGAGCGATCGCCGGGAAGTTGAGCGCCGAGTGGGCCGCGCGGCTGGGCTTGCGCGAAGGCATTCCGATTCCGGTGGGCGCGCTGGATGCGCACTGGGACGCGATCGGCGCGGGCATCCGGCTGGGCGACGTCGTCAACGTCATCGGAACGTCCACCTGCATTATGGCGATGAGCGAGACCGCGCGGCTGATCCCCGGCGTTTGCGGAGTGGTTCCGGGATCGATTCATCCCGATTACGCGGGCATAGAAGCGGGGCTGTCGGCGGTCGGCGACATTTTCGACGCCATTGCGCGACGTGCATCCAGCACGGTCGGCGCGCTCTCGGAAGGTTTGGAATCGTATCGCGCCGCGCAAACCGGGTTGCTGCGGATGTGCTGGGACAACGGCGATCGCACCGTGCTGGTGAATCCGGCGCTCGGCGGCGTCACGCTGGGCTGGAACCTCACCCACACCGCGCAGGACGAACTTTTCGCCGCTATCGAAGGCACGGCACTGCACACGCGCGTCATTCTCGACCGCATGGCGGAGTACGGCACGCCGATACGCCGAGTCATCAACGGCGGCGGCATCCCGCAGCGCAACGATGTGCTCAATCGCGTGTACGCCAACGTGTTGAACAAGCCGGTGTTGGTGCCGGCGGGCGACGTGACCAGCATCGGGTCTGCAGTATTCGCGTTCCTGGCCGCGGGCGAGTTCCAGAGTGTCGAAGAAGCGCAGGACGCGCTTTGCCCCAGCTATCGGACCGTGATGCCGGAACCCGGCGGAGGCATCCGTTTACCAGGAATTATTCGCAGTTTTCCAGCCGCTGTATTTTTCTCTCGGCCGCGCGGACTCACCTGCGGCGCAACTCGGCACCGTCTTGCCCGCGCTGCGGCGTCTCGCTGAAGAATCCCGTCAAAAGCGGGAGATCGGTTCCGAACAGATGAGTCAGGCGGCGAACTAGGAGTCATTGGGAATGTCTGAGTCGATCTATCTTGTGGCGAGCGGCGATCTGCGCTTGTCCGCCAACCAGAAATGCTGGCCCGCGCAGGAGCAAGTCGAGCAAGCGGTCATCGCGGCCATTCAACGCGAAGGCCGGCAGGTGGTCCGCGCGCATCCGTACAATCCGGAGCTGCAGCACGGATTCATCGATAGCCAGCGTCACGGAATGGAAGTGTTCCGCAACATTCCGTCGGAGGCGCCGCTGCTCGTAGTGGAGGCGGTCTGGCAGTACAGCCACCATGTGCTGCACGGTCTGTACAGTCATCGCGGCCCGATCCTGACGATTGCGAACTGGAGCGGGGAATGGCCCGGGCTGGTTGGCATGCTCAACCTCAACGGCTCGCTGACCAAGGCCGGCGTCCGCTACAGCACGCTGTGGAGCGCGGATTTCAGCGACGAGTTTTTTCTGCGTGGCCTGCGGCAGTGGCTGAGCGAGGGCAAAGTCACGCACGATACCAGTCACGTTCAGCCGCTGGCGGACTTCAAGATTCCCGGCGAGGCCACGCGCATCGCAACCGAAATCTCCGGCCGCCTCAAGCGCGACAAAGCGATTCTCGGCGTGTTCGACGAAGGCTGCATGGGGATGTACAACGCCATCATCCCCGACGAGCTGTTGCACCGGACGGGCGTGTTCAAAGAGCGCTTGAGTCAATCGGCGCTGTACGCTGCCATGTTGCAGGTGAGCGACGATGACGCGCTTGACGTCCGGCGGTGGCTGGATGAAAAGGGAATGACTTTCAGCACGGGCCGAAATCCAGAAACGGATTTAACCGACGAGCAAATCCGCGCGCAATGCAAGATGTACATCGCCGCGGTGCGGCTGGCCGACGAGTTCGGCTGCGATGCCATCGGCATCCAGTACCAGCAGGGTTTGAAGGATCTCACGCCCGCGTCGGATCTGGCGGAAGGGCTGCTCAACAACGTGGATCGCCCGCCGGTGCGTGCGGCCAACAACGGCCGCGTTCTGTTCGAGGGCGCTGCACTGCCGCACTTCAATGAAGTGGACGAGTGCGCGGGGCTGGATGCGTTGGTCACCAACCGCGTCTGGCGGAAATTGGGATTTGATCCGGAGACGACGCTGCACGACGTCCGCTATGGCGAAGATTACAAGGGCCAGTTCGTGTGGGTCTTCGAGATTTCGGGCGCGGCGCCACCGCAACATTTCGTGGGCGGATATCGTGGAGCAGTCAGCGAACGCCAGCCTCCCATGTATTTCCGCCTCGGCGGAGGTACTCTGAAGGGCATCAGCAAGCCGGGCGAGATCGTATGGAGCCGCGTGTTCGTCGACAGCGGATCGCTCAAAGTGGACCTCGGCCGCGCGGGCGTGCTGGATCTGCCGCCTGAAGAGACCGAGCGCCGCTGGCAGATGACCACGCCGCAATGGCCCATCATGAGCGCCGTCACCTACGGCGTTACGCGCGATCAGTTCATGGCACGGCACAAGGCCAACCACATTCAAGTCGCCTACGCACCGGACGGCCGAAGGCGCCAATCGCGCGCTGTTCGCGAAGGCCGCGGTGTTTCGCGAGTTGGGCCTCGAAGTTAGCATCTGCGGCCGCCTTTCTCGCTGATTCCTTACCGCCAGCTTACGAAACGGTTCCAAACAAATTACACGTCTTTGTTTGAAACAATTATTTGCAGCAATGTTTCACCTATCTCTAACAACGCAGCGATCACGTTAACATTCACGGCCCGTATGCTCTGGGCTAGTGATGCTATCCAGGCGTACATTCTTGGGGTCTATTGCCCCGGCCTTTCTGCTCAGCGGCTCGGTGAAAAGAGCGATCTGTGTTTCGCTCACGAGAACCGTAGACAGACTGCGGGGCGATAACTCGTTTCCGCCGCCGCAAGTCCGTACGCGGCTGTACCGCGCCGACGTGGTGATCTCGCTTCTCGGCGTTCGCATCTTCTCGCGGCAGGATGTGGGCCGCGGATTCGCCACGCTGCACGAATCGAGGGCCGGAGACCGCCGGCTGCTCGCCCTGCATTTCGCGGGCGGATCGAATCCCGAGCGATCTCACGGCATCCACTACTGCGGGTCGAACGAAGAGGTCGTGCTGGAGTGTTCGGCATCCGCACAGGAGGCGGCGTACTTCGGCTTCGTCAGTACAGCCGCTAACGAAAGCTACCAGCAGGCGCGCGAACACCTGATGTCCCCAAACCAGCAGTTGTCCCGATACATCGTCGTCGAGGGACTCCATGAGCCGGGTGACGCGCGCTATGACAAAGCGACGATCGAATTGCCTGCGCCGGACAGCCCCGACATCGGCGGCCTCATCGCGGAACTGCGTTCGCGATTCCCGCAACTGGAGCGGAGCTCGCACGTCTTCCGGGAACCCGACAGCTCCACGCCGCCGACTTTCTTGTATTCGGTGTTGGCTGCGATTCGATCCGGCGAGATACGTTCCGTTCACACTTACGTTCACAACGCCAGCCAGTACCGGCTGGAATGCGAAAAAGCTTCCGATCCGCGCATGGGCGCCACACTGGCTGAGCGAAAGGTGACCAATCGCGCCGGCGCCGTGACGCGCCTGACCGGCCGCATTCGCGATCTTGAGACCAGGCACACGTCGACGTTCCGGCTTTGGCTGGATGATGCGTCTCAACTACCGTTGCGGATCGAGTTCGAACCGCGCTCATATCTTCGCATCGCTTTGGAGTACGATCCCGCACTCAAAAATCAAGCCGAGGAGTCACAATGAGGAACACGAATCTGCATTTGTTCTGGCGGCGGGAACAGGCCCGCAACCGGTTCCGGACTGGCGTGTCGCTGCACAGCCATACCCTGCACTCAGAAGAACAGCTCACATTCATTCCCCGGTACACTTCCGGCGTGCCATTGGTCGGAGACGCCATCCGTCGCCAGGCCGAGCGATATCACCGGTTGACTGGCCGCGTGTTGGACTTCTCGCAAGCGTTCTGGCGGCCTCCGCTGGCGCCGCGCGAAGCGTACGATCTGGAACGCCGGCAAATCGAAGAACGGCTCGAAGCCGGAGCGCTGGTATCGCTAAGCGATCACGACAACATCCAAGCGGGCGCCACGCTTGCGGTTCTCGATCCCCAGACTCCGATCTCGGTGGAGTGGACCATCCCGTTCGGCCCGTCGTTCTTCCATGTGGGCGTGCACAACCTGCCGCCATCCCTGTCGCAAAGCATCATGTCCGAATTTGCGGAGTTCACGGCCTCGCCGAGCCGCCCGCGATTGGAAGAACTGCTCACGTTCCTCAACGAACAGCCTGAAACGCTGGTGGTCATGAATCATCCGCTGTGGGACGAAGCGCGCATCGGCGCGGTCGAGCACGCCCAATTGGCAGGCCGGTTTCTGGAGCGCTTCGGCGACCACCTGCATGCCCTGGAGCTCAACGGTCTGCGGCCCTGGAGCGAAAATCGCCGGGTCATCTGGCTGGCCGAGCACTCGGGGCACGCTTTGATATCAGGCGGCGACCGTCACGGAACGGAACCGAATGCGAATCTCAACCTGACGAATGCCGTCAGCTTCGCCGAGTTTGTCGCCGAGATTCGCGATGGCGCGAGCGAGATCCTGTTCATGCCGCAATACCGCGAATCATTTCGCGCGCGCATGATCGAGACCATGTGCGACATCATGCGCGACTATCCCGATCTGCCGGAAGGCCGCCGGCACTGGAGCGATCGCGTCTTCTACAAACAGTCGGACGGCGTCATCAAGCCTTTGTCGGCCTACTGGCAAGGCAACGAACCGTGGCCCGTGAAGTGGTTCGCGAGCGGCTTGCGACTGGTGAGGAGCCGGCAGATGCGGTCCGCGCTGCGGTTCGCCATGGCGGATGCGCAGGAGGTCCACATATGAATCGCGTTCCGCGGGCGGCGCTCTTCACCGATTCGTTTTACGAGATCAACGGTGTCGCGCACACCAGTCGCCACTTTCACAGGTTCGTCCGCGACCGCGAACTTCCATTCTTGAAGGTTCACGCCGGGCCTGAGACGAAGTTCACCGCAGAGGGGCCCGTCCGGACGCTGGAGCTGAAGCGGACCCCGATTGGATTCCGCTTGGAACAGGACATGTCCTTCGACCTGCTGTTCATGCGGCATCGCCGCATGGCCACCGAACAACTGAAAAGTTTTGGGGCCGATCTGGTGCACATCACCGGCCCGAGCGACATGGGGATGCTCGGTACGATGGTCGCCTACGATCTCAAGCTGCCGCTGATCGCGTCCTGGCATACCAACATCCACGAGTTCGGCGCGCGGCGGCTGACGAAGATGCTCGGCTTTCTTCCGTCGGGCTTGCGCGGCAGCATCGCGAAGTTCACCGAGCAGGAGATCATTCTGCGACTCACCGTGGAATACTATCGACTGGCGCGCGTGCTGCTGGCGCCGAACGTAGAGTTGCTCGAACAACTACAGCAGCGCACACGGAAACCCGCGTTCCTGATGCAGCGCGGCGTCGATACGGTCTTCTTCTCACCTGAAAAGCGCGAGCGCAGCGATGACACGCTGATCATCGGCTATGTCGGCCGGCTCTCTCCCGAAAAGAGCGTGCGTGTCTTGCGCGACGTCGAGCAGGCGCTTCTGGCTGCCGGCGTGGACAATTTCCGATTCTTGATCGTCGGCGATGGCCACGAGCGCGCGTGGCTTCAGGAGAACATCCAACACGTCGAATGCACCGGCGTCCTTACCGGCGATGCACTGGCGCGCGCCTACGCGAACATGGACATCTTCGCGTTCCCATCGCACACGGACACGTTCGGCAACGTGATTCTGGAGTCGCTCGCGTCCGGCGTTCCGGTCGTGGTCACGAACGGCGGCGGGCCGAAATATCTGGTGACGCACGGCGTCACGGGGCTGGTGTCCGCCGATGCCGCTGCGTTTCTCTCTAACGTCCTGCTTCTCGCAAGAGACGCTGATTTGAGGGATCGCATGCGGGTGCGCGCGCGGGAGTTTGCGCTGTGCCGCTACTGGCACCGGATTTTCGAACAAGTCTACGACGCCTACGAGTACTGCCTGCGCGCCACTGTGCGCTTGCCGCTGCGCAAGGCCGTGCCGGCCGCGGGATCGACACCGGCCTGAAGCCCGCTCGCGGCCCAACGGTGTAACGCAACCGGACCAGCGGCCACTGCTTCGCAAATCAGACGAGGCATCCTTTTTAGATCGTCGAGCACGGAGGCCCCGTCATCTCCAACCACCAGCGCCCCGCGACGCATCGCATACCAGTTGAACAGCGTCGAGACGATGGTGAAGCAGACCGAGGCAATCAAGCTAGTGATGATCCTGGGCGTGCCGCGCAGCAAATGCACGGTCAGCTCGAGCGCATGGGACGAGGCGGGCACCAGCGCGATGATCGAGAGCGCGGCGGCCCAAGCCGGCTCGGCACGCCGGAACGCCTGCGTGATCGCCCCATAGAATCCCGCCGTGACGGCTCGATAGAGAAACTCGGCAGTCATCGCTCCCACCGCCGCGTGCCACCCTGCGGTCAGGTTCGTGAACAGGAAGAGGACGGCGCGCAGCGTCGAGCTGAACAGCGCCGCTTTCCAGTTCCAGCGCCGCAGCAACAGGCGGCCCGGCTCATTCGTCAGCTCACGAAGAACTGCCCAAACAGTCATTGGAAACATTAGACATAAAAACTGTTTCAACAGTATGGCAGCTCCGTTTCAGTACTCGGCGTTGGCCCTGCGTGCAAGGCGTAACGGCAGCGTTGTCAAGAATTCACAATACTGTGGTTTTCTGTCCGTGAATGAGGGATGCCATTGCGACGCTGTTCGGCCAGAGGTTGCCGCTGCCTTTAGAGAGCACCTTAGAACGCCTGCTGATGCTGGATCGCCTGCAGCAACTGTACGACCGGGCGGAGCAGCGCGCGGATACGCGTCCCTTCTTGGAGCGGCTGCTGGCGTCCATGAATGTCCGGCCGCTGATTTCACCGAGCGACTTGCTACTGGCGCCCAGGGAAGGCCCCGTGATCGCAGTCGCGAATCATCCCTTCGGCATGATCGAAGGCGCGATCCTGGCCTCGGTCCTCGATACAGTGAGGCCGGATGTCAAGATCATGGCGAATCACCTGCTCGCCGCGATGCCGGAAGTGGCGCGGCACTGCATTCTGGTGGACCCGTTCGGCGGCGCTCAGGCCTTTCACACCAACCAGCGAGGCCTGAAGGAGTCCATCGAGTGGGTCAAACAGGGCCGGATGCTGGGAGTTTTTCCCGCCGGCGAAGTCGCGCATCTCAATTTCAGGGAACGGACCATCACGGACCCGGCGTGGAACAGCACCATCGCGCGGCTGATCCGCACGACCGGCGCGACGGTCCTGCCGATCTACTTTGTCGGCGCCAACAGCGCGGCATTCCAGATACTCGGGCTGCTGCATCCTCGCGTGCGCACTGCGCTGCTGCCTCACGAATTGCTGAACAAGCACAACCGGACCATCGAACTGCGCATCGGGAATCCGATTTCTCCGGCGAAACTGTGCCGCTATCAAGACGACCTGGCGCTGATCCGCTACTTGCGCCATCGCACGTACCTGCTGCAGAATCGCGAAAAGTGCCTGCCGCTTCGCCAAGCCGGCAGACAGGCCGTCGTAGCACCAACCATGTCGGAGTTGATGGCCGCGGAAATCGCGAGGATTCCTCCGTCACAAATCCTGGTGGAAGCAAAAGAATTGGCCGTTGTTTTAACAAAGGCCCGCGAAATTCCGAACATAATGCGCGAAATCGGGCGGCTGCGCGAGGTCACCTTTCGTGCGATCGGCGAGGGCGCCGGACGGTCCATCGACCTCGACACGTTCGACGACTACTATTGGCACCTGTTTGTCTGGAACCGCGCCAGCAACGAAGTGGTGGGCGCCTATCGGCTCGCGCCTTCCGATGAGATCGTCGAGAAGTTCGGCGTGAAGGGCTTCTACACGAATCGGCTGTTCGCCTGGAAGAACCAGTTTCTTGACCAGATCCAGCCCGCGATTGAACTCGGTCGATCCTTCGTGCGGCCTGAATACCAGCGCAGCTACACGCCGCTGCTCTTGCTATGGCAGGGCATCGGCCGATTCCTGACTCGCAATCCGCGGTACAAGGTCCTCTTTGGTCCGGTCAGCATCAGCACGGACTACTCTGCGGCTTCGCGCCAACTGATGGTGCGGTTCTTGAGCGCCTATCGACGCTCGCCTCAATTGGCGCCTCTAGTGCGCGCGCGCAGCCCGTTCCGCACGCGACCCATGAAGGTGGCCGAGGATCTGGTCAAGACATCCACTTGGGATATCGAAGAGTTGTCGGCGCTGGTGGCGGACGTGGAGGTGGATCGCAAAGGCGTGCCGGTCCTGCTTCGGCACTACCTGAAGCTAGGTGGAGAACTGGTGGCGTTCAACGTGGATCGGCATTTTGCGAACGCGCTGGACGGTTTGATCGTGGTGGATCTTCGCAAGACTGACGTGCGCGTGCTCGAACGATACATGGGCAAAGAAGGCGCCGCGGCCTTCCTGAGCCAGTAGCGGTTCGGCCGGTTTTCACCGCCGTCAGGCGAAGACCTGAGGATGCGTTACTTTGTATCTCAGCTCTGCATGTAACGGAACAGACCTCCGATCAATCATACAGCTTGATCCAAAAACTGCAAGCGGCATTGCGGTGGAGTGTAGCCGCACTCGTTCTGGTCGATCCCGGCCGCGCGGGCGCAGATTTCTCCTGGTCCTCTTTCGCGCGCCCACCAGTCGCTGGAAGGAGCGACGAAGTGCGCCACGTGCCATAACTTCGGGCTTGGCAAGCGCGGGCTGAAGTGCCTGGATTGTCACGGCGAAATCCATCGGCAGGTGCTGTTAGGCAGCGGATTTCACGCATCTGGTCTACAAAGCATCCGAATCGCAGGAGGACTGCGCGCGATGCCATCTCGGAGCACAACGGCCGGCAATTCCAGATCACCCAGCTCGACCGCCAGAAGTTCGACCACGCCGGCTTCACACGATTCGCCTTGGAAGGCAAGCATCGCGAGCTGGCCTGCACGGCCTGCCACAATCCAAGCCACATCGTGACCGCCGATCAATCCGAAATCAAGATCAAGGACCTGCGCAGGACTTTTCTTGGCTTGGGCCTCCACTGCACGGACTGCCATCGCGATCCGCACCTGAATCAGCTCGGCGACAACTGCCTGCGCTGCCATTCGCAGGATGCCTGGAAGCCGGCCGGCGGATTCAATCATGCCCGCACCGCGGTTCGCGCTCACCGGTCTGCATCGCGATGTCGCGTGCGAGAAGTGTCACGGGCCGAAGCCGGGCGACGCCGCGCCGAAGTACAAGGGGCTGGCCTTCGCCGGCTGCCAGAATTGCCACAACGATCCGCATCGCGGCGCTTTCCAGGAGGCGAAATTCACGGGCACCTGCCAGAGCTGCCACACCACCTCCGGGTGGAAAACGGTATCGAACAACTCCGGCTTCGATCATCGACGCCACGCCGTTCCCGCTGCACGGCAAGCACGCCGAGATCGCCTGCGACCGCTGTCACAAGGCCAACGATTTCAAGCCAGCCGGTTGCGCACGCGCTGTGCCGCGATTGCCACGAAGACGTGCATCACGGGCAGTTCGAAGGCAGAGCCGCGGGATCGAACTGCTCGGCGTGCCACAACGAAGTGAGCTTCAAGCCGTCGTTATTCACCAAGGAGACGCATCAGCAGAGCGCGTTTCACCTGGAAGGCAAGCACGCGATCGCTCGAATGCGCGAAGTGCCATCAGCCGGCGGGAAAGAGGCGGTGTACAAACTGAACAAGCTCCAGTGCGTCGAGTGCCATGCCGATCCGCATGGCGCCGAGTTCTCCGCCGCGCCGTACGAGAATCGCTGCGACGCCTGCCACACCCAGGAGACCTTCAAGCCGACGACCTTCGGGCCGAAACGCCACTAGCCAGACGAAATTCCCATTGACCGCGGCGCACGCAGCGGTGTTGTGCAGCGATTGCCATAAGCCGCTGCCGGCTGCCGCGGCGTCGATAAAGGCTTCGCCGGCGGCGCGCCAGTATCATTTCGCAGTCGGAAACCTGCACAACTTGCCACACGGATCCGCATCGCACTACTCTGGCGTGCGAGACCTGCCACAATCTCACGGCAGTGGAAAGAGCTGCGGATCGTTCGATCACTCGTCGACTAAGTTCGCGCTGGAGGGCGCGCACCAGAGCGTTTCGTGCGCGGAGTGCCACCGGCCAAAGACGACCGGGCGCGGCTGCGGCGGCGAAAGTCACGGCGCGACTTCTCGCACACGCCGCACCAATGCTTCGAGTGCCACGAAGATGTCCATGGCGGCCAGTTCATGAGCGCCGGGGAAGAAAAAGACTGCTCCACCTGCCACACGATAACCCGATGGGCCACCGGGTCTTTCGATCACAGCCACACTGCTTTCCCGCTCGACGGCGCACACCAGCAGGTCGCGTGCGCGCAATGCCACACGCAGCAGACCGAAGTCGACGGCAAGACGATTCGAATGTACCGAGGCACGCCGAAAGGCTGCTCCGATTGTCACGGGCCGAATGGCAATCGACCTGCGAAGTAGGTCAAACAATTTAGCCCGGTACGGTACTGGTACTCGACTAGGGTAATTGCCCTATTCATCGAGGAAAGGTATCTGACCTTTGGTTTCCCGCGAATCAAGTGGCTTTATGATTGACTCACGCCGTGACGGGTGTATCGTCGCGGGAAACTATCGGAGCGAGCGCGTTGCATGTTAAGCAAGTGGCTCATTTCGGGGATGGTAGCGTTGGGGGTGGCGCTGCCGGTGGCTGGACAAACGCCGGTTCGGAACCCGCACGGCAATATTTCGATTCCATGTCAGAACTGTCACACGACCACGAGCTGGTCGCCGCTTGCGCGCGCAACCGGAATTCAATCACGACACCGAGACGCACTTTCCGCTGCGTGGATGCACGCGGACGTAGCATGTAATTCTTGCCACGTCTCGAAAGTTTTTACCGAGGCGGGAACGCAGTGCGCCACTTGCCATGCGGATTTCCACAAGCGGCAATTCGGCGCGCAATGCGAGAACTGCCACACCGTGCAAGGCTGGCGCGTCAACACGCAGGCGGTGCGCGATCACTGGAATCGATTTCCGCTTCTCGGCGCGCACGCTACGGCAACCTGCGATGCGTGCCACAGAGGCGCGGCCACCGGGGTCTACACAGGACTCAGCGTCGAATGCATCAGTTGCCACACGCGCGACTATCAGACGCCGGTGGTGGATCATCGGGCCGCGGGTTCGGCACGACGTGCCAGAATTGCCACGGCGTCATGCAGTGGCAGGTGGCGCATTTCGATCACGCGCGGTTCACGCGGTTCGCGCTGACGGGCGTGCACCAGTCGCTGGCGTGCGCCAATTGCCACACCGGCGGCCGGTATCAGGGCACGCCGGCGGATTGCTTCTCCTGCCACGTGAAGGATTTTACGAACAGCACCAACCCGAACCACGTCGCGGCCGGATTCCCGCAGGACTGCTCCCAATGCCACACCACGGCTAGTTGGGCTACTACCAACTTCAATCACAACCTGACCAAATTTCCGCTGACCGGCGGGCACGTCAGCGTGGCGTGCGCAACGTGCCACGTCAACAATCAATTCGCGAATCTCAACTCGGCCTGCGTCAACTGCCATCTGAAGGACATGCAGGGCGACCACGAATCCGAATCACGTGTCGGCCGGGTTCCCGCAGGATTGCTCGCTGTGCCACACCACCGCGAACTGGACCAGCGCGACCTTCGATCACAACGCGACCAAGTTTCCGCTGACCGGCAAGCACACAGCGTCGCCTGCGCGACGTGTCACGTCAACAATCAATTCGCGACCCTCAGCACGGCCTGCGTCAATTGCCATCTGAAGGACATGCAGGGGACCACGAATCCGAATCACGTCGTCGGCCGGATTCCCGCAGGATTGCTCGCTGTGCCACACCACCGCGAACTGGACCAGCGCGACCTTCGATCACAACGCGACCAAGTTCCCGCTGACCGGCAAGCACACCAGCGTGTGAGCCTGCGCCAGCTGCCACGTGAACAATCAGTTCGCGACGCTGAGCACCGACTGCGTCAACTGCCACCTGAAGGACATGCAGGCGACCACGAATCCGAATCACGTCGCGGCCGGGTTCCCGCAGGATTGCTCGCTGTGCCACTCCACGGTCGACTGGACCGGCGCCAAGTTCGATCACAATACGCAGACCAAGTTCGCGCTCACCGGCGCGCACGCTTCGGTCGCCTGCGCCGACCTGTCACGTGAACAATCAGTTCGCGACGCTCAGCACGGCCTGCGTCAGCTGCCACGTCAAGGACTGGCAGGGCGACCAAAGATCCGAACCACGCCGCCGCCGGATTCCCGCAGGACTGCCAGCTTTGCCACAGCGTCGTGAATTGGTCGGGCGCCAAGTTCGACCACACGACGCAAACCAAGTTTCCGTTGACCGGCAAGCACACCACGGTGGCCTGCGCCACCTGCCACGTGAACGATCAGTTCGCGAGTCTCAGCACGAATTGCGTCAATTGCCACTCTGAAGGACATGCAGGCAACCACGAATCCGAATCACGTCGCAGCCGGGTTCCCGCAAGACTGCTCGCTGTGTCACTCGACGGTGCAGTGGAATGGCGCCAAGTTCGACCACAATACGCAAACCAAGTTCGCGCTCACGGGCGCGCATGCGTCGGTCGCATGCTCAACGTGTCACGTGAACAATCAGTTTGCTTCGCTCGGCACCGCGTGCATCACCTGCCACGTCAAGGATTGGCAGAGCGCCAACGATCCGAATCACGCCGCCGCGGGATTCCCGCAGGACTGCCAGCTCTGTCATAGCGTCGTGAACTGGGCGGGCGCGAAATTCGATCACACGACGCAGACGAAGTTCCCGCTGACGGGCAAGCATGCCAGCGCTACCTGCGCCACCTGTCATGTGGGCAATCAATTCGCCACGTTGAACACTGCCTGCATCGGGTGCCATCTCAAGGACTGGCAATCCACCACCAATCCGAATCACGCCGCGGCCGGATTCCCGCAAGACTGCCAGGTGTGCCACAGCAGCACGAACGACTGGTCGGGTGCGGTTTTCAATCACAATGCGACGAAGTTCCCGCTCAGCGGCGCGCATACATCGGTGGCCTGTGCAACCTGCCATGGAAGCAACCAATTCTCGACTCTCGACACGTCCTGTTTTTCGTGCCACGCGAAGGATTGGCAGGGCGCCAAGGATCCGAATCACGTAGCGGCCGGGTTCCCGCAGGACTGCGCGCTGTGCCACTCGATGGTGAACTGGTCCGGCGCGAAGTTCGACCACAACAGCCAGACGAAGTTCGCGCTGACTGGAAAGCACAGCAGTGTTGCGTGCGCGACGTGCCACGTGAACGATCAGTTCGCGACGTTGAGCACTGCGTGCGCGGGTTGCCATCTGAAAGACTACCAGGGAACCAAGAATCCGAACCACGTCGTCGGCGGGCTTCCCGCAAGACTGCGCCTTGTGCCACAGCACCACGACTTGGACCGGTGCGACCTTCAATCACAACACCACCAGCTTCCCGCTGACCGGAAAACATTCCAGCGTCGCCTGCGAATCTGCCATGTGAACGGCCAGTACGCCGGCCTCAGCACGGCCTGCTCCGGACTGCCACTTGAAGGACTATCAGGGCACGACGAATCCGAATCACGTCTCCGCCGGATTCCCGCAGGATTGCACGTTGTGCCACAGCACCACGACTTGGACCGGCGCGACGTTCAACCACAACACCACCAGCTTCCCGCTCACAGGTAAGCACACCAGCGTGGCTTGCGCATCTGTCACGTAAACAATCAGTACAAGACTCTCAGCACGGCTTGCTCAGGCTGCCATCTGAAGGACTTCCAGGGCACCACGAATCCGAATCACGCATCCGCCGGATTCCCACAGGACTGCGCGCTTGTGCCACAGCACCACGACCTGGACCGGCGCGACGTTCAACCACAATACGACTGCGTTCCCGCTGACCGGCAAGCACACCAGCGTGGCCTGCGCATCTGCCACGTCAACAATCAGTACAAGACGCTGAGCACGGCCTGCTCAGGCTGCCACTTGAAGGATTATCAGGGCACCACGAATCCGAACCACGTCTCGGCCGGATTCCCGCAGGATTGCGCCGTGTGCCACAGCACCACGACCTGGACCGGCGCGACCTTCAACCACAACACCACCAGCTTCCCGCTCACCGGCAAACACACCAGCGTGGCCTGCGCATCGTGTCACGTCAACAATCAGTACAAGACGCTCAGCACGGCCTGCTCAGGCTGCCATCTCAAGGACTTCCAGGGCACCACGAATCCGAACCACGCATCGGCCGGATTCCCGCAAGACTGCGCCTTGTGCCACAGCACCACGACCTGGACCGGCGCGACGTTCAACCACAACACGACGGCATTCCCGCTGACCGGCAAACACACCAGCGTGGCCTGCGCATCGTGCCACGTCAACAATCAGTACAAGACGCTGAGCACGGCTTGCTCAGGCTGCCACTTGAAGGATTATCAGGGCACCACGAATCCGAACCACGTCTCGGCCGGATTCCCGCAGGATTGCGCCGTGTGCCACACCACCACGACCTGGACCGGTGCGACCTTCAATCACAACACCACCAGCTTCCCGCTGACGGGCAAACACAGCAGCGTGGCTTGCGCATCGTGTCACGTCAACAATCAGTACAAGACGCTGAGCACCGCTTGTTCGAGCTGCCACCTGAAGGACTTCCAGGGCACCACGAATCCGAACCACGTCTCGGCCGGATTCCCGCAGGATTGCGCCGTCTGCCACACGACCACGGCCTGGACCGGCGCGACGTTCAATCACGCATCCACCGGCTTCGCGCTGACCGGCGCGCATTCCAGCGTCAGTTGCAGCCAATGCCACACCAACAACAACTACAACCTGACGAGTACCGCGTGCATCAGTTGCCACCTGACCGACTTCAACAACACCAACAATCCACCGCACAAATCCGCTGGATTCCCGCAGGACTGCACGCAATGTCACAACACCACGA
Organism: Terriglobia bacterium; assembly: GCA_963792065.1. Classification (GTDB taxonomy): domain Bacteria; phylum Acidobacteriota; class Terriglobia; order Bryobacterales; family Bryobacteraceae; genus Palsa-89. The sequence continues at coordinate 211,450 of CAWBUU010000001.1, read as the reverse complement.
ATTGGGCCGGCGCCACGTTCAACCATTCCAGCACCGGCTTCGCGCTGACCGGGCGCTCACAGCAGCGTGTCCTGCACGCTGTGCCACGTCAACAATAATTACAGCCTGACCAGCGGAGCCGTGCTATTCCTGCCACGCCGCCAACTACAACAGCGCTGCGAATCACGCGTCCCACGGATATCCGCAGGATTGCTCCATGTGCCACAGCACGTCGAATTGGACGAGCGCGACCTTCAATCACTGCAAGCACCGGCTTCACGCTTGACCGGCAAGCATGCGACCACGGCGTGCCAGCAATGCCACGTGGGCGGCAAGTTCCCCGGCACGCCGACGGACTGCTATTCCTGTCACACCACCGAGTACAACACCACCACGAATCCGAACCACGCGGCGGCCGGATTCCCGAAGACGTGCGACACTTGCCACACCTCTACGACTGGACCGGAGCGACATTCAACCACACCTGGTTCCCGATGGACGCACGGGAAAGCCGAACAGCGTCTGCAGCACTTGCCACACGAATTCGAACGACTACTCGGTGTTCACTTGCACCGGCTGCCACCTCCAAGACGCAGACCGACAACAACCACCGCGGCGTCCGCAACTACGTCTACAACAGCATCAATTGCTATAGCTGCCATCCCAACGGGAGGGGCGGATGAGGACCCGTTCGGCTTTGGCTGCTGGCCGCTGATCGCGGTGATCGCTCGCGCGCAGGAACTCAAAGAAATCCGCACGACGTTCGAAGTGCGTTACGCCGCCACGGGAGGCGTGTATCTCAACGGCGGCCGCGAAGACGGCCTGCAGGAAGGCTTCCACCTGACCGTCAAACGCCTGAAAGACGGCGCGCCGCTGCTTTCAGGCAAAACCGATCGCGCAACTCGTCGTGACCGCCGTCGCGGCGCATTCGGCCGTGTGCGACATCGTGTCGTCCACGGCCGAGCTGCAGGTGGGCGATGTCGCGCAGATTTCGGCCAAGACCTGGAAGCGATGCAGGTGATCCAGCAATCCAAAACCACGCGGCGCTACGCGCAGGTGGTGAGCTTCACCGGCGGCGATCCGCTCGACCAGGAACAACGCGACTATGTTCCCAAGCCGCCTTCGCCCGAAATCAATCTGTTTCGCGGACGAGTCGGCTTCGAGTTCAACAGCATCAACGACCGCCAGGCCGGCCTCCAAACCCTGCAGTACGGAATGCAGGCGCGCATGGACGCGACCCGGCTGGGCGGCACCTATTGGAACTTCACTGGCTACTGGCGCGGGCGTTTCTCGAACAACTCTGGGCAGCTCACAGCGTGGTCACGATCAACGACCTGCTGAATCGCACCTACACGATCGGCTTCACCTATACAAATCCGCAATCGCGCTACGTCGTCGGAGTCGGACGCCTCTACCTGCCTTGGGCCTCGAGCCTCGGAACCATCGACGGCGGCTACTTCGGGCCGGCGGATGCGGCCGTCACGTCACCGTGGGCGCATTCGCTGGATCCACTCCCGATCCGACCGTGTGGGACTACAAACCGAATCGCGCAGATCGGCGGGGCTTCGCGAACCTCGAAACCGGGAGCTTCGAAGGCGTGCGCTACTTTGGAACCGCCGGCCTGGCCATCACTCGCGCTGAGCTGGAGCGCCGAGCGCGAATTCGCTTTCACCGAAAACGTTTTCTCGTGGAAGCAGTACATCTCGCTCTATCACAACCTGGAAGCCGATCAGCTCACTCCCGGCCGGCTCGGCAATACCGAAAGCGGCCCGGTGCTGAGCCGCAGCTTCTTCACGGCGCGCATTCAGCCCTGGCGTTGGCTCGCCATCGATTTCAACCACAACTACTTTCGCACCGATCCCGACCTTCGACCTGGTGCTGGTGGGAACCGGCGTGCTCGACCGGCTGCTGTTCTCGGGCGCGAGCGCGGGCCTGCGCGTGGAGCTGCCCAACCACATCACGGTTTACGGAAACCTAGGGCAGAGCAAACGCAACGACGATCGCGCGCGGATCGTTGAACCAGATGTACGGGCTGGTGGCGCGCAACATCGCAGGCACCGGCGTTCGCGCCGACATCCGGCATTCGGTCTTCCACGGCGCGTTCGGAAATGGCTGGTATCAATCGCTGTCGTTTTCGCGCGACCTGGCGATCGCATGCGATTCGAAATCATGGGCGGCCAGCAGGAGTTCAATTCGTCTCTGACCGGCCAGGATCGCGGTTTTTTCATGAACTCCAACCTGGATTGGTTCTTGAACGCGCACTATTTCTTGGGCGGCGGGATCAATCTTTTTCGGGGAAAGCTTCAGAACTATGATCAGACTTTCTTCTTCCTGGGCTACCGGTTCTAGGCGCAGCCATCGGTTCGCTGCTGATCGCGACTCGCTGTGCGTGGCGCGTCCCGGCGCGACGTGCCGCCGGCGCGAAATCGGACCTGATCGAGCGCGCCGGACAACGCGTCAAGCAATTCTGGGACGAGCTGTCCTCGGTTACCTGCACCGAGACGCTGCTGCAAGAGAAGCTGAATCAGAAAGGCAAAGTCACGTTCAACGGCAAGAGCACGTACGACTATCTGATCTCGCTGCGCTGGGATGCGAGCGGCATGCTGGTGGATGAGTCGCGTCTGCCCGATCGGCCAGAAGCAAAAGAAGGCGCCGCAGAGCTCGCTGCTGGTGACCCAGGGTTTCGCCACGCTGCTCATGGTTTTTCATCCGGAATTTCAGCCGGGCTATTCTTTCAGTTGGAGGGCGAGGAAAAGAGCGCCGACGGAACTCTGGTCCGCGTCGCATTCGTTCCCCGCAACGGCGCGCCGACGCCGGCCGCGCTGGCGCTGACCGACCGCACCTATCCGATCGCCTGGGAGGGAGTGGCCTGGATCGACGCCGGAACCGCCGTGATTACGCGCATTCAAGCGCACTGGAAAGATCCGGCGCAAGGATCTCCCGATCCAGTCGCTCTCAAGCGAAGTGCAATATGCGCCGATCTCTTTTCGAAGAAAGCTCCAAGACAATGTGGCTGCCGGAAAAGGCGCGGATCGAAGTGAAGACTCTGCACCAGGAGTGGCGCAACACGCACCAGTTCTCCAACTACCGTCTTGTTCTCCGTGGACGCGCAAAACAAGATCGGAGCGGCGAAGCAGTAAGGAATTCTATGGCAACGACGCTCCTGAATCTCAAGAACACGCCGCGGAAGGCCGCGCGCCCCGTCAATGAGGAGAGCGGGCATCGCATGCGGCTGCGGCTGGCCTGGGCTCGCCGCGCATTGTTGGTCGTGTCGGCTCTTTCGATCTACGGATTTTCTTACTACGCCTTGAGCCTTGAAGAGCGCCCGCTCTCTCCGCTGCACTCGCTGCTGCGCCCGAGCGGGAGCATCGGGCTGCGCCTGGGGATGTTGGGACTCGGTCTGTTTTGCATCCTGTTTCTCTATCCGATACGAAAGCGCGTGAAGTGGCTCGCGCAGAATTGGCAAGACGCGGCACTGGCTCGATTTTCACGTGCTGGTGGGAATCACCGCGCCCAGTCCTGATCACGTTTCATGCATCCTTCAAGCTGTCCGGCATCGCCGGCATCGCCTACTGGATCATGATTGCGGTCGCGCTGAGCGGATTCGTCGGCCGCTACATCTACGCGCAGATCCCTCGGCGTCTGAACGCCGCGCAGCTCACGTTCGGGGAATTGGAAGCGCAGGCTACCGAGCTCGCCGCCGCGCTCGCAGGAACAGAATCTGATTCGCGCCGACGAGCTTGCGCCGCTGTTGCGTGCGCCGCACGCGGGAGGAAGTCCGCCGTATGCCCTTCGATCGCGGTGCTGTGGAACATATCTGTCATGGACCTGACCCGTCCGCTGCGCGTCAGCCGTCTCCGTCGCCGCGCGCTGCATGGCTTCGAACTGGTGACTACGCTCGGCGGGCTGCGCGCGTCGCGGCACGAAGATTTCGAGGCCGTGATCGCGACGGTTCAGAAGCAGTCCTGGCTGCGAGCCAAAATGGCTTTTCTCGAGCGCGTCCAGCAGGTGTTTCATTTGTGGCACGTGGTGCACCGGCCTTTCAGCTATTCGTTCGTCGTCCTGGTCGCTGTCCATATCGGAGTCGTGCTAATGCTGGGGTACTACTGACGCAATGAGCGATGCGTACTTGACCTACTTGATCGGCGCCGTGGTCATTGCGGTTCCCATGTTCCTGTATGTCCGGAGTCTCAGGAAGCGGGAACAGCGCGCGCGCGAAGCCGCCGAGAAAGGCCAGCTCTATACCGAAGGACCCAAGGCGCAGCATCCGCACATCGATACCACGCTACTGCATCGGCTGCCAGAGCTGCACGACGGTGTGCCCGGAAGGCGATGTGCTCGCGATGCTGGGCGGCAAGGCGGTCATCGTCAACGGCTACAAGTGCATCGGCCACAGCCTGTGCGCGGAGGCCTGTCCCGTAGGTGCGATCACGATGGTGATGGCGCATCCCAGCATGGGCGCCGACCTGCCGTACCTGACGCACGAGTGCGAGACCAGCGTCGAGAATCTGTTCATCGCCGGCGAGCTCGGCGGACTGGCTCTCATCAAGAACGCCGTCAACCAGGGACGCGATGCGATCGACACGATTGCCGAGCGCCTGGCCTCGCATGAAAGCTGAGCCGACCTACGGCGGATGTTTACGATGTGCTGATCGTGGGCGCCGGGCCGGCCGGCATCAGCGGCCTCGCTGCGCGCCATCGAGAACAAGCTCAACTACCTGACCATCGAGCGCGACGAGATCGGCGGAACGGTGGCGAAGTATCCGCGGCAGAAGCTGGTCATGACCAGTCCGGTGGAGTTTCCCGATGTACGGAAAGTTCAAGAAGCTGGAGCTATCCAAGGAAAACCTTCTTTCGTTTTGGAACACGCATTCTCGAGCGATCGGATTTCAAGGTTCGCACCGGCGAAAGAGTTGTTGGCATCCGAAAAGGAACATGACGGCGTGTTTGCAGTGGCCACCGACAAGGGTGCGTATCGCGCGCATGCCGTTCTGCTTGCGCTGGGGCGCACCGGAACGCCGCGCAAACTCGGAGTGCCCGGCGAGGAACTGCCGAAGGTCATGTACCGCCTCATCGAAGCGGACCACTACATCAACAAGAACATCCTGATCGTCGGCGGCGGCGACAGCGCGGTCGAAGCCGCGATGGGCCTGGCGCGCCAGACCGGCAACAAAGTGACGCTGTCGTATCGCAAGGATTCGTTCAGCCGCATCAAGGAACGGAACGTGAAGCGCATCGAAGAGTGCATGCGCAGCGGGCAGATCCGCGTGGCGTTCAATTCGATGCCGGTCGACAATCAAGGAACCGTCGGTCTCGCTGGAGGTCAACGGAGTCGTCGAAGAAATTCCGAACGATTATGTCTGGGTATTCGCCGGAGGCATTCCGCCGAACGACTTCTTGAAACAGATCGGCGTGGAGTTCGGCATGCGCGACATCACTTTGGAGGCGGGGAAGGAGGCCCGCAGAGTCCGCTCCGGCGCGCAACGGCGCTGGCTCCGGCTTAGGCATCACGGCATGGACAAAAGGCGACTGCTGATTTTGGCCGTTCCTGTGGTGATGGCGTGGCGATGATCCTCATCTTGAACGGGCTGAACTCGGGCCGGTTCAATCGCTCGACAGCTCGTCGTCGGCCAAGACCAGCGTCTCTCAGACCGCGGCGCCTGAGAACCCGGCGCACGAACGAGCGGCGCTCGAAGAACAATTGAAGAAGAATCCGGGCACCCGCCGATCCTGCTGCGCCTGGCCGAACTGGAACGCGAAGCAGGACATACGGCCGGTGCGATCCCGTACCTCCGCAAGGTTCTGGAAAAGGATCCCAAGAACCTGGATGCGCGCCTGGAATTGGGCCGCGCCCTGTACGAAACCAACGATGTCGCCGGCGCGCTGAAAGGAGACGCAGCGGCTGCTGGCCGATCATCCAGGCCAGGTGGACGGCCTTTACAATCTCGGCGCGATCTATGCGAACCAGAACCGGCTGGATCTCGCAAAGCAGTACTGGACGCAGGCGGTCGCGCAAGATCCGCAGTCGGATAGCGGCAAGCGCGCGAAAGACGGGCTCGCGAAGTTAGCCAACTGACTGCGGCCAGCGCCAGTTCTTCAGCACGTCATCGATTTGATCGATGGCCCAATGCGCTTCGTCGTCCGTGATGACGTAGGGGGGCATGAAGTACAGTATGTTGCCGAGCGGTCTGAGCAACAGCCCGCGATCGAGAAACTGCGCGGTCAGCTCCGGTCCGACACGATCCAGGTAGCCGTCGGCTGCACGCTGTTCGCGATCGCGCACCAATTCGAGGGCCATGATGCCGCCCAGAATCCGGACCTCGCCGATGTGCGGATGATCCCTCAGAGAAGCCGCGCGCTCGTGGTAGAGGCGTTCCAGGCGGTGCACGCGATCGAGCGATCCCTCTTCGTTGAACAGCTCCAGGCTGGCCAAGGCGACCGCGCACGCCAACGGGTTCGCAGTGAACGAATGTCCGTGGAAAAAGGTCTTACGGCGGTCCGCGCTAAGGAATGCATCGTAAATGGCGTCGGTTGCGGCGGTGACGCCGAGCGGCAGGTACCCGGCCGGTCAGCGCTTTCGACAGGCACATCAGGTCCGGGCGGACGTTCTGGTGCTCGCACGCGAACATTCTGCCGGTGCGTCCGAAGCCAGTTAGCACCTCGTCGGCGATCATCAGCGTTCCGTGCTCATCGCATAGTCTGCGAACGCCGGCCAGAAACTCCGGCGGCCACATGATCATGCCGCCCGCGCCCTGCAGCATCGGCTCGACCAGGACGCCGGCGACGGTTTCGGTGCGATCGGCGAGGAGCCGCTCGAGACTCTGCGAGACAATCGATGCTGCACTCGGATCGCTTCAAGACCGAGCGGGCAACGGTAGCAGTAAGGCGTGTGCGCCCGCAGCACTTGGAACAACAAGGGCCGGAACGCGGCAGTGAACGGGGAATCCGCGCTGGCAGACATCGCACCGACCGTGTCGCCGTGATAAGCATGATCGCAGCACGATGAATGTCTGCCGCTGCGTCTGACCTTGATTCGCCCAGAACTGAAACGCCATCTTGAGCGCGACTTCCACCGCGGTGGAGCCGTTGTCGGAATAGAAGATGCGATTCAGTCCGGGAGGAAGAACGCTTGTCAGCCTCTCGGCGAGAGCGACGGCCGGCCGATGCGTGAAGCCGGCGAAAATCACGTGCTCCAGTTCGGCGGCCTGCGCTGCAAGCGCGGCGTTCAATCGCGGATGGCTGTGCCCGTGGATGTTGACCCACCACGATGAGATTCCGTCGAGCAGGCGCCGGCCGTCCTCGGTGTAAAGGTACACGCCGCGTCCGCGCGCTATGGGTATGCGGCGACGGCGCGGTCTGCATCTGCGTGTAGGGATGCCAGACGTGCGCGCGGTCCAGCTCCCGGATATCAACGGCGGGTTTCGGATTCACGCGAGGCGTCCTTCCGGATCCAGATGGGACGTGGCCCAGGAACGGAGCAGCGAGGGCGTAAGCGAGTCGAACTTCGGCATCTCGCCAAGGACCGCAACATTGCCATGCGTTTCGATCGCGCAACAGTTTTCGGGATTCGGTTCGCCGACCAGTACCACGCCGGCGATTGCGATCGCTCTGGCTCGCAGGGCTTCGAGGGTCAGCAGCGTATGATTGATCGTGCCGAGTCCTGAGCGAGCGACGATGACCGCCGGAAGCTGGAGTGCCGCGATCAAATCGATCATCAAGCAGCTTTCATTCAATGGAACGAGGACACCGCCCGCGCCCTCGACGATTGAGTAACGCGCGTCGGCGATTGGAGCCATGCGGAGGACTTCGTCCAATGCAATGTGTGCGCCCGCGAGTCTGGCCGACAGGTGCGGGGACAAAGGACGAGGCAACCGAATGCCAGCCCGAAGCAATTCTTCTTCGCTGCACTGGCCGAGTTCGGCGACGATCGTTGTGTCGTCGTCCTCCGGCGCGCCGGTCTGGATCGGCTTCCAGTATCGAACGGCACCGAAGCTCCTGCAACGATGCATCAGGGCCGCCGAGACAATCGTCTTGCCAATGTTGGTGTCGGTGCCGGTGACGAACACGCCCGTCATTCGGCGGGAAACTCCTTCAGAGCGGATGCGAGTGCTGAGGCGAAGTCTCGCAGGATCGCCTCGTTCAAGCTCGTGTTGATCGAAATACGCAAGCGGGCCGTGTCTTCCGGAACCGTGGGCGGCCGGATCGCGCGCACATCGAAACCCCGAGCCTGAAGACGGGCGGCGATCGACTGAGCGCGAGCGTTGTCTCCAAGAACGACGGGGATGATTTGCGAGCCCCTCGCTAGGAACCGGTAATCCCATGTCGCTGAGCAGGCGCCGCATGAATGCGGCTAGCGAGAGCAGACCACGGCGCCGTTCTGGCTCGTGCTCGATGATTTCAAGCGCTTCATCCAAGGCCGCTGCCATCGAGGGCGGTGGCGCTGTCGAGAAGATGAACTGGCGTGCACGCTGGACAAGATACTGGATTGCTGCTGAGCCGCCAGCGACGAAGGCTCCGCCGACACCTAAGGCTTTGCCGACCGGGTTCACCGAAAGGAAGACGTCATCGCCAATGCCGGTTTCCTCGATCAAACCGGAACCGCGGGGTCCGTAGATCCCAACCGCATGAGCTTCGTCCACGATCAGCGCAGTGCCAGAAGCACGGCATAGCGACGCGTACTCGCGTAAGGGCGCAAGGTCGCCGTCCATACTAAAGACGGACTCGGTGACCAGGAATCGCTGACCCTGCGCGGGCGCGCTGAGCAGGCGGCGCAACTCCGCGAGATCGGTGTGATGGAAAAGGATCTTCTTCGCCCGGCCCAGCTTCATGCCGTCGATCAAGCTGGCGTGATTGAGACGATCGGAATAGACGACGTCTCCGTCGTCGAGAAACGTGGACAGGGCCGCGAGGTTGGCCGCGTAGCCGCTGCTGAAGAACAGCGAAGCCTCCGCGCCTTTGAATGCGGCGAACTTGCGCTCGACTGCGGAAAAGCTGCGCCTTTCGCCACGCAGGAGGCGCGAGCCGGTGGAACCGCAGCCATTTTCGCGGACCGCTTCGGCCATGCGTTGCTTCAGGCGAGCGTCGACCGAGAGGCCGAGATAATCGTTGGATGTTAAGTCGATGCCCTGTGGCGCGTTCAGCGTTCGCAGAAGCGATTGAGATTCGAGTTCCGCCAGCCGCGCCGCGATGCGCTGTTCAAGCGTGGTGGTGGCAGTGGCGCCGGTCACTCGGTATTCCTATGCGTGAACCGCAGCGATAACCGCCGCGTCCTGGCTGGCGCTGGAGTTGGGAGTTGTGAGCAGCTTGTCGCCGATGAAGATGGAATTTGCGCCGGCGAAGAAAGCCAGCAACTGCGCTTCGCGAGACAGACTCAGTCGGCCGGCCGCGAGCCGCACTCTCGACTTCGGCATCAGGATGCGCGCGACGGCGATGGTCCGAACCAAGTCCAGCGGGATCGACCTTCGGGGCGTTCTCGAGCGGCGTGCCTTTGATCGGCACGAGCAAGTTGATGGGAACCGACTCCGGATGCGGATCGAGCGCCGCCAGTTCCGCGAGCAACCGGCAGCGATCCTCGGCGCTCTCGCCCATCCCGAGAATTCCTCCACAGCACAGAGTGATCCCAGCCTGGCGAGCGGCACGCAGCGTTTCCAATCGGTCGTCATACGTTCTGGTCGAAATGATCTGCGAATAATACTCGCGGCTGGTATCCAGATTGTGGTTGTAAGCGTCGAGGCCGGCCTCTTTGAGCCGCGCAGCCTGCGACGGCGTGAGCATTCCGAGCGTCGCGCAGGCCTCGAGTCCCAGCGCTTTCACTTCTCGAACCATTTCGAGGACGCGCTCGAACTGTTCACCTTCGGGCGCCTGGCGCCAGGCCGCGCCCATGCAGAACCGTTGCGCTCCTCGCTCGACGGCGGACCGGGCGGCGTCGCGGACCTGCTCCACGGAAAGCAATGCCTCGCGCTTCAGCCCCGTGTCGTAGCGCGCCGACTGGCCGCAGTACGCGCAGTCTTCCGGACATCCGCCGGTCTTGATCGAAAGCAGAACGCAGCGCTGGATGTCGTCCGCGCATGGTGCTCGCGATGGACGGAGTGCGCCTGATACAGCAGATCAAAGAATGGCAGGTTGTAAAGGTCAGATGAGAGCACAAGATTTGATGGTATCAACTGCGGCCGCCGACGTAGAAGCGCACGGCCGGGGTCACCACCAGCGAAAGAATCATCGACGCGAGAATTCCGCCGATGACCGCGATGGCCAGGGGCTGCAGCATTTGCGATCCCGCGCCCAACGGCGAGCGCCAGCGGCAACATGCCGGCCACGGTGGCGAGCGCGGTCATCATGATGGGACGCAGGCGGCGTTCCCCGGCGCGGATCATGGCTTTCCTCCGCGGACATTCCCTCCGCGCGAAATTTCTGGTCGGCATCCAGCAGCAGGATTCCGTTCTTGGCCACGATGCCGATCACCATGATCAGGCCCATGAACGACGACAGATTGAACGTGGTCCCAGTGATCAGCAGCGCGAGGAAGACGCCTGAGGTGGACAGCAGCGCCGACGACAACACCGCAATGGGCGCGGCGAAACCGCCGAATTCGAACAGCAGCACCACGAAGACCAGCACGACCGCCAGCGCCAGAACGAACGCCAGATCGCTTGAACGATTTCTGCTGTTCGGCATACTGGCCGCCGTATTCGACGCGGATGCTGGGCGGAAGGTTGCAGATCCGCGATCGCTTTTTGAACCTTGGCCATGCCGTCGCCGAGGTTGATGCCTTCGAAGCGGGCGGTCACGTTGACGCTGCGCTGCAGATTCTCGCGGCGGATTTCGGTCTGGCCGGGGATCTCGGTCAGCGTGGCCAGCGAGCCGATGGTGGCGGTCTTTGCCGGTTCCGCTCACCAGCAGCGTGTTGCGGATGGTATCCAGTGTTCGGCGCGTGGACGGTGGGAAGCGCACGCGAATGGTGTAGGAGCGATCGTTGACACACCACCGGCGCCGTGGCCGGCTCGCCCTGCAGCATCGCGCTGGCGTCCACTTCAACTTCCTGCGGCGTGAACCCGGCGCGCGCGGTCACCACCGGATCGACCTTGAACATCATCGCCGGGCCGCTGATCGTGTTTTCGATGCCGTCCAGCACGTCCACGACGCCGGGGATCTTCTTGATGGCGTCGCCGACGCGCGGCGCCCACTGTCTCCAGCACTTCGCGGGTCTTCGAGAAAACAGCTTGATGACGACCGGCTCGGGCGCGCTGGTGAGGTCGCCGATCATGTCCTGCAGGAGCTGCGGGAACTCCACGTCCAGCACCGGCTCCGCCTCGCGGATCTTGGCGCGCACGTCGGCGATCACTTCCTCGCCGGAGCGCTTGCGATCGCGCTTCAGCCGGACTGGTGAGATCTCCGGTGTTGGCTTCGGTAACGGCGGCCAGGCCCAGCTGCAGGCCGGTGCGGCGCGAGGTGTTTTCCACCTCCGGGAGTTGCGCGCAGAATCTGCTCGACGTGATTGATGACGCGGTTGGTCTCTTCGAAGCGATGATCCGGCCGGCATGATGTAGTCGAGATGAAACCGCCCTCGTCCATGGCGGGCAGCAGGTCGGAGCCGGTGTGCGTGTAGCAGAAGTAAGAACCGCCGATCAGCAGGACGGTGAAGAGCGCCAGCGCCAACGGATGTTCCAGGGTGAAGCGCAGCGCGCGTTCGTAGGCGCGCATCAGCCAGGAAGGCACGGTCTCGTGCCGCGCTGCCGCGCGACGCGCCGCGTCTGCGGCGCAGGAAATAGTGGCTGAGCGTCGGCGTCCAGGTGAGCGCCAGCGCCAGCGAAGTGAAGCAGCGCCATCCCCACTGTGACGGCCAGCGCGCGGAAGAACACGCCCGTCACGCCGGTGATCGAGATCAGCGGCAGGAAAACCACGATCGGCGTGATGGTGGATCCGACCAGCGGCACGCGGATTTCGCGGATCGCGCTGCGGATGGCCTGCGCGCGCGACTGGCCGGAATCGCGGTGCATCACGATGTTCTCCACCACCACGATGGCGTCGTCGATCACCAGCCCGACCGCCGCCGCCAGCCCGCCCAGCGTCATCAGATTGAAGGTCTGGTTCATCAGCCGCAGCATGATGAACGTCACGGCGATGGTGGCCGGGAATCACCAGCCCGGCTACCAGCGAGGTGCCCCAATCGCGCAGGAACAGCACCATGATCAGCGAGGCCAGGATCAGCCCGATCAGAATCGCGTCGCGCACGCTCTTGATGGAATCGGTCACGAGCACCGACTGATCGTAGAAGGCCTGCATGTCGACGCCGCGGCGGCAGATCCTTTCTTGAGGCGCTGCGATCTCCGCATGCACCGCGTTGGCCACCTCCACGGTGTTGCTGTCCGGCTGGCGGTAGATGCTGAGCAGCACGGCGGGCTTGCCGTTGGCCGTGACCACGGTGTAGACCGGCATCACCGAATTGCTGACCGTCGCGACGTCGCCGATCGCGCACGGGCGTGCCGGCGGGCGTCGTCTTGACAATGATGTTGCCGATGTCGCTGGCGGTTCGCGCCTGGCCGCTCATCAGGCTGAGCACCAGTTGATGGTTGGTCTCGATCAGCCCGGGCGAATCGATCATGTTGCTGCGATCGATGGCGTCGAGGATGTTCGGAATCGTGACGGCGGCCTGGATCAGCTTGGCGGGGTCGGGCTGCACCTGAAACTCCGGGACTCTGCCGCCCTGCACCACCACCGAGGAGACGCCGGTCTGGCGATTCAGGCGCGGCTTGAGTTCGTAGTTCGCCAGTTCCCAAAGATCGGTCTGCGGAATCGTGTCCGACGTGAGGCTGTAGCCCATGATCGGGAACGCGGCGAAGGTCAGGCGATTCGGCGGTGACCTTAGCGATCGGCGGCAGCGTCGGCTGGACTCGGGCCAGCGCGGCGTTCACCAGTTCCAGCGTGCGGTACATGTCCACGTTCCAGGAGAAGAACAGGTCGATCTCGGCGGTGCCGCGGCTGGTGATGGACCACAGATGATCGAGGCCCTGCACCGTGTTGACTGCTTCTTCGATGGGCCGCGTCACCTGCACCATCATCTGGTCGATGGGGAAGACCCCGGCATCCACGCCGACCACGATGCGAGGAAAGTCGGTGCTCGGGAAGACCGCGACCGGAATCGAGAGAGCAAGATAGATCCCGACGGCCACCAGCGTCAGGATGACGAAGACGATCGGTTTGCCATGACGCGCCGTCCAGTGCGGCGTTTCGGCGTCGGTGGCCGGCTGGCGGCGGTGTTGGCAGATCGCTCATTTCTCGCCTTCTTGGCAGCGCCGGGAACGATCTTGACCTTGGCCTTGTCGTCCAGCCCAGGCCGCCGACGACAACCACCTGCTCGCCGGGCGCGACGCCGTCCAGGATCTGCACCTGGTCGCCCTCGCGCACTCCTACGGTGACCGCCTTCTTGTGAGCGACGGAGTCCGGGGTGACGGTGAGGACCGCCGTGCCTCCTTCCTCGCCAGGGAGAATGGCGGCGGCCGGCACGACGGTGGCGTCTTTCAGCTCTTCGGTCACGATGGCGGCGTGCACGCTGGTGCCCGGCTTCAGCCGTTCGCCAGGATTTTCGATCGTGACCCAGACTTGAACAGTGGTGGTATTGGGTCGGTCGCGGGGCTCACCACCGTCACCTTGCCGTTCGATTTCGGTCCCGTTTTCGGCCTGCGTGATGATCGCCGGCTGACCCACCTTTACCGGCGTGGCGTCGGCCTGCGGAACATTGACGCGCGCCACCACGCGCGAGAGATCCATCACGGTGAGCAGCGGCGCGCCGGGGCTGGCCATTTCACCGGCGTACAGCGGCCGCTCGGCAATTACGCCGCTGATGGGGCTGACGATTCGCGAGTAAGCGACCTGCGCTTCCTGGGACTGGTAGCGCGCCTTGGCCGATTCCACCTGCGCGGCGGCGGTCTTGATCTGTTCCTCGCTGCGAGACCGACTGCAGCGTTCTCAAGTGCTCAGCGGCGGCCTCGATACTGGCTGTTGGCCTGCGCGTAGGCGACTTGCGCTTCGTCCACCAGCCGGCCTGCCAGCGCTCCTTCCTTGAACAACTGCTGCCGGCTGTCCAGGACTTTCTTGGCGGCGTCGCGGGCTTCGCTGCGCGGCGTCCAGATCGGTTTGCGCCTTCACCACTGCTTCGGGCACTGTTGCGCCCTGAATGGCGCGCAGATTGGATTCGGCTTGATCCAGCGCGCCTTTGCTCTCGGCGGCGGCGGCAACCAAGTCGCGGTTCTCGAGCGCGGCCAGGAGCTGGCCTTGCTTTACATGATCGCCGCGGTTCACGTAGAACTTCTGCACCGGCGCGGCGATCTTGGGCATCACGCTGGCTTGATCCTGAGGGAACAGAACCCCGTCGCCGTCGACGATGCGCCGGATGGTCGCCTGCGTCACCGGGGCGACCTGAACCGGCGCCGGCGCCGCAGTCTCGTCCTCTTCCTTCGGCTTGGTGCAGGCCAGCACGAAGAGCAGCGGAACACGACCGCCAGAGTCGCTTTGCCGCGCATTCGTCTAGAAGGCTCCCGTGAGCGTCTGGAGATTGGCGAGCGCCTGGCGATAGCGGACCATTCCGTCATCATACGCGTTGCGAGCCTGCGTCAGAGTATTCTGCGCGTCCACCAGTTCCAGAACCGTGGCCTCGCCGGCCTGATAACGCAAGGTGTTCAGCCGCAGGCTCTCGGAGGCGAGATCGGCGGCGCTGCGCGAAGCAAGTCCACTTGCTCGCGGGCCGTCTGCGCTTCGCGATAGAAGGCGTGCAGATTCTTCACGAGCTGGCGCTGGGCCGCAGTCAATTCCACAGCTGCCTGCTGCTGCCGGATTTCCGCCTGCCGGACCTTGCTGCGGCGCGCGCCCCAGTCCCACAGCGGCAGGTTCAGGCTGGCGGTGACGAAGTAGCCGAGGTTCGGCAGCGGGCCAAGTTCCTTATCCGCGGCGACGGTGCTGTGCAAGGCGAAGGCGTTGGCTTCGATGCCATAGTCGAAATCCACGGCGAGGTGGGAAGGAAGCTCTGGCGGGCGATGGAGATGTCCAGCTTCGCGCCGCGCAGCGTCTCCATCGCGACGCGCAGGCTGGGATTCTCGCGCTCGGCCATGCCTGGACGTCCGGCAAGGGAGGAAGCGCGGGCGCGAGGTTCAAGTCGTCCACGATCGAGAAATTCTCGTTGAAGTCGGGAAACAGCAACACGGCCAGATCCAGCCGGGCGCTTTCCATGGCGAGCTGCGACTCGCGCAAGGCCTGCTGCTGGCGCATTGAACTGCAGTTGAGACTTGACGACGTCGCTGTGCGCCACTTCGCGGCCGCGCTCCAGGCTCTGGCTGATGTCGAGCGCGCGCTGGGCCTGGTCGAGCGCCTGCTGTGCGGTGGCGTACTTGCGCTGCGCCACCAGCAGCGCGTAATAGGCGCGCGTCACGGTGGCGGCCAAACCGCGCCGCGCGATTTCCGCTCTGGCTCGCGCCACGGCTTCGGCGGCGGCGGCGCGCTGAATGCCGGTCCTGAGTGAACGTGTCGGCGGTCAGATCCTGGTGGAGCACCGCCCAATCGCGATACATGTGCACGCCGTCGTTGGTGACGAATCTTCCCGAAGGAGTTTTCCCGTTGCCTTGCGTGCCGAGATATTCCGATTGCGCAGCCAAGCGACGGAAGGAGCGCCGACTTCGCCTGCACTCGATCCTCGCGCGCGACGGACGCGTCGGCGATCGCCGCCAGATATTGCGGATCATATCTTCTGCGCCCGCTCCAGCGCATCATTCAGAGTGAGCGTTAGCGGCGCCGATTGCGCCGCGCCGGGCGGAACGCGTTGCTGCGCCAAACCCGGCGACGCAATCAAAGCCAGGATGATCTCCGAGACAGCGCGGTTTCGTCGATCTCGTGGACTCCATGCTGATAGACCATATCAACGCAACCTTAAATTTGGCTTAAATTGACAGCTTAGTGTCGTACGTCCGGCTAAAGATCAGACTGCTAGAGGTGGTGGAAAGGTTCCTCTTCTTCTTCTCGTTCCCGGCGTAGTCTGGCGTTCCAAAGAACGGCTGACCAGGTCCTTCGAACCGAGCCCACCGCCAGCGCCAGGGCCAGCACGATACCGCCGAACAGGATGCCGAAGGCCAGGTCGACGATCTTGCCGCCGATACCCAAATGCTCGAGCGCCATGGCGGCAGTCAGCACCAGGACCAGCCATTTCACGCCGACGCTCAGCAGGCGCGCGTACTGAACGTTCATGTTGACGGCGCCGATCAGGACGCCGCGCGCCAGGAAGCGCGCGACCACGCTACCGGCTACGAGCAGCAGAATGGCGGCCAGCAGATTCGGGAAGTAGGCGAACAGCCGCAACACCATCCGCGAAGTCAGGGTGGCGTCGAAGGCGGCGATGCCGATCAGGAAATCCCACCAAGATGATGGTCCAGGATACGAATCGAACCACCAGCACAGTGGGACTCTTGGACGGGGAGAATTCGGCCAATCCGGCGAGGCCCCAGTCCACCGCCTTAGCGTCGAAATCGATGCCGCGCAGGGAACGGCGCAGCAGGAACCCGACGATCGCGGCGACCAGAATCGAAATCAGCAACGCCACGGTCAGTGCGACGAATCCCGGCAAGAGATTCGCAACGCCGGTGACGATGCGGCTCGCGGATTCGTTAAGAGCCTGCTCGACTTGGTTCCACATAGTTCACTCCTTTCGCGGGCCGTCAGGGATTGAAGCGGTCCGGCGATCTCCATCGTGACAATATGTAAGGTTTCTGCGTCTCGAAGGCCAGGCACAGCCGTTCCAGGCGTTCCTCCACCTGGCGCGGCGCGGCGTCTTGTACTTCGAGAGCGTAGGAAGCCACCCAGGCCAGATAAACGGGAGTCATGGCGCGCAGCAAGGTGATCCCGATTCATTACCCGCTGTCTGTGGCCAAGGGCAAAATCGTAGATCAGTCGCGCCCACAGTTCGTCCGGCAGGCGGAACTTGTCGGGCGGAGCTTTCGCCAACTTTTTGAGCTCGATCAACGTGCCCGGGGACAGGACGACCGCGCCAAATCTCCATCAGGTCGCGGACGCCCAGTTGAAACGCATCGATCATTTTTCGGACGTCGACGGCGGGGCTTTCCTCGGGCGGCGCGTGGATCTCGCCAAAGGTGCGCACCATTTGAGAGCCTCGAGATCGTTGCCAAAACATGGCGTTCCGATCCATATCGAGAAACAAAGAGCCGAGCACGCCGGCCAGCACCGTGCTCAGGTCGGCCGCGTCCTTGGGCGGCGGAGGAGCGGGGCCAAGACTTACCTGGCACACCTGCAGCCCCGCGCAGACTGCATTGACGCTCATCCAGGCCAACGGGGCGGTCGCGCGGGCCCGGACCCGGGTCCGGGTTTGAGACTTTGGTCCACCAGCCGAGCCGAGAAAGCCAGGTCGGGCGCCATCGGGTAGTGGATGCGTTTTCCGTACAGAGCGCGCGTCAGCGGATACGCCAACGGCGCTATTGATCAGGCCATCAAATTTTCGGCGGGCATAATAGGGCACCGCCAGATCGTAGCCTTGATGGAGAACCGGCTCGACCAATGAGCGCAGAGCCGGCGGGCGTGGCTGGATCCACCTCCGAGTTCAGAACCGCACAAGCCCGCGTGCCGAGTTTCTGGCTGATCAGAAACACGGAGCGGAGGTCATCGGACAGAGCTTGGCTGTTACGGCGTTCCAACGGAACGAACGGATACGGGAGTAACGGTATGCCAACATCGGGAAACGGCTTCTTCCCCGTTGCGGACGACTGTCTGGATGGCGGAAGGCGGACAGATCAATACTGCCTTTTGATCCGTAAGGAGCGCGGTTAGCGCGGATCGAAGCGCAGCCCGCGACAGCTTCCAGCGCCTCGCCAGTCAGACACAGCGGCAAACAGATGACCAGATCGGCTGCTCCGATGCTCTCAACTTTCTCTCGTGCTTCCGGCGCGATGGTGTCCAGTTCTGCCATTTAGGTTTCTCGCGTGATGTTGACTTGCGCCCTCCTAGGAAAGTAGCGACAAGATCCCGGCGGCGGGAATCCTCACCCAAGCCGGACGATGGTCCAGCTCATAACGCAGTTCGTACAGAGCCTTGTCGAGCACATACGCCTCCAGCAGCGGCCGGAATCCCTTCGGATCCGCGGGCAGGAACGGCGCCCCGGCAACAGTTGAGCGATAGGTCCGTAAAAATTCCGCCATTGTTGATCGCTCCCACAATCGGGTCCAGGGCAGGAGGCGCTCGAGATCGTCCGGCTGCCGTGCGACGTAGCTGATCAATCCGGCGTGCGCTGCATAGCTGAAGGAACGCAGCATGCCGGCGACATCTTTCAGAGGCGACTGCTTAGCGCGGCGCTCGGCCAAAGACCGTGCTGGTTCGCCCTCAAAATCCAAAATGACGTAATCCTGTTTGACGCGCAGAACCTGACCCAGATGATAGTCGCCGTGAACGCGCGTCCGCAGTCCACCGGATTCGATCTCGCCGACCATGTGGAAGGCCTGCAGCAGCTCTCGGCGACGGGCGAGCAGCAGACCGCCTTGTTCGACGAGTTCGTCCGGCAGGCGTGACAGATTCTCCTTCAAGCGGTCCATGACTCGAACCGCGTGCGCGCGAAAGTCGGCGGCCAGCGCCCGGAGATCGTCGGCGGAAAGCAGCTCCGGCATGAAAGCGGATGTCATCGGTGGGCGTCGCCAGGGCCAAGTGCATCTCGGCGGTGCGTCGGCCCAGGATGGCGGCGGAATCCAGGCAGATGCCCAGGTGTTCGCGGGCGAGTTCGGGTGGGTTCCGATTCCGATAGCTCGAACCACGATCCGTCGGGCATTTTGAAGTCGCCGTCCAATGGCAACCGGGCATGCTCTTCGTAGTAGCGCGCCAGTTCCTCCTGGTTCCATTTCCAGCCGTCGCCTTCGTTGGCGACCAGCCCCTGCAGCATGGCGAGCGTCGTCGGTTCGGCTCCGGACCGCACGTACTCGATCAGGCCGGCGAAGGGCGGGATGCGATTGAACGTGGTTTTCTCGGTCAGGTATTGGCCGATCTCGCAGTCCGGGATTGGGGCCTTGCTTCCAGGCGCCGGAACAACTTCAAGATCAGCCGGTCGCCGAAAAGGATGGATGAGTTGCTCTGCTCGGCGGAGCTGCGGCGCGGAGTGAGCGTCTCTTCCGGTGAGCCGCGAAGTTCCGCGAAAACGCTGCGCCGGGACGCCGCGGATCACGCCCTTGGTTGTGCGAATCTCGCGTGCTTCGCCGATGGCGTCGAGGAGGGCCAGGCAAGTTTCGTCGTTCAAAATGGCGTCGTGCAGGACGCCGTCGCCTTCGGCGGAAACGGCCGGGCAAAGGATCGCCGCCGCGGTACTGGATCGGATCGCGCCCGCCGCGCTTCCGAAACTGGCGGCCAGACACGAGCAGGTAGAGATCCGAACCGCTCGTCTTCGAAGGTCACCTCCACCAGAACGAGAGGACAGCGGGTGCCGGTCGAGTTCGGCCCAATCGACCAGGGAGGTCTGCGCGATGCGGCGCGATTTTCCGCCGAACCAACGCTGCTTTTGCAGATAGTCGGGCAGGGCGCGCTCCAGGATGTTCCACTGGGCGCCTTCGAAGACGGATTCCCAGCCCGCGGCGACGGACACGGTCGCGAACGCCCAGGAAGGCTCTTCGGCTTGGATCTCGGCCTGTTCGAGCGTGGGCTGCAGTTCGAACCACAGGAACTCGTAAGGCCCGAGCGACAGCGGATAAGGCTGCTTGCCGATCATCGGGAAACTCGACGTAGCCGAGCATCTCCACCGGCTTCATCCCTTCGAAAGCCTGCAGGTCCAGCTCCAGCGGCTGCGCGAACCGCGAGAGATTCGCGACGCACAGCACCTGTTCACAGTCGCCGCGACGCACGTAGGCCAGCACCTTGCGATTCGCGGGGTGGAGAAACTCGATGGATCCTCGCCCGAACACGCGGAACAGTTTCCGCAAGCGCGATGGTATTGCGCATCCAGCTCAGCAGCGAGGATGGATCGCCTTGCTGCGCTTCGACGTTCAGCGCGTCGTAGCCGTACACCGGATCCATGATGACCGGGCTGAAAAGCTTGGCGGGTGTGGCGCGCGAAAAACCGCCGTTGCGATCGCCGCTCCATTGCATGGGTGTCCGGACGCCGTTGCGGTCGCCGAGATAGATGTTATCCCCCATGCCGATTTCGTCGCCGTAATAAAGGATGGGCGTTCCGGGAAAAGAGAACAGCAGGCTGTTCAACAGCTCGATGCGGCGGCGATTGTTGTCCATGAGCGGCGCCAGGCGACGGCGAATCCCGACGTTGACGCGCATGCGCGGGTCCGCGCTATAGGCCAGGTACATATAGTCGCGCTCTTCGTCGTTGACCATTTCGAGCGTGAGCTCATCGTGATTGCGCAGAAACAGACCCCACTGGCAATTCGTCGGAATTTCGGGCGTCTGGCCCATGATCTCGACGACCGGCAGCCGATCCTCGAGGCGCAGCGCCATGAAAATTCGCGGCATGAGCGGAAAGTGGAACGCCATGTGGCACTCGTCACCGTCGGCGAAATAGGCACGCACGTCGGTAGGCCATTGGTTCGCCTCAGCCAGGATCATGCGGTCCTCGTAGTCGTCGTCCATGGCCTTGCGAATCTGCTTGAGAACGACATGCGTTTCCGCCAGGTTCTCGCAATTGGTGCCTTCGCGTTCCACCAGATAGGGGATGGCGTCCAAGCGCAGGCCGTCGACGCCCATGATCCAGCCAAAAGCGCATGATCTTCACCACCTCTTCGATCACGCGCGGGTTATCGTAGTTCAGGTCGGGTTGGTGCGAGAAGAAGCGGTGCCAGTAGTAAGCTTGAGCGACCGGATCCCAAGTCCAGTTGGATTTTTCCGTGTCGGTGAAGATGATGCGGGCCTGGTTGTATTTCTGATCGCTGTCGCTCCACACATAGAAGTCGCGCTCGGGCGAACCGGCGGGCGCCTGCCGGGCGGCTTGAAACCAAGGATGCTGATCGGAAGTGTGATTCACTACCAGTTCCACCATCACTTGCATTCCGCGATCGTGCGCCGCAGCGAGAAAAGTCTGGAAGTCCTCCATCGTGCCGTAGGAGGGATGAATGGTCGGTAATCGCTGATATCGTAGCCGTCGTCACGCAGCGGCGACGGAAAAAATGGCAAAAGCCAGAGACAGGTTACGCCGAGCTCCTGCAAGTAATCGAGCTTCTGAATCAGCCCGGGAAAATCGCCGATGCCGTCGTTGTTGCTGTCGTAGAATGCCTTGACGTGCAGTTCGTAGATGACGGCGTCTTTGTACCACAGCGGATCGCTCGCGCTGCCGGGTCGTTTCACGAGGGATGGACCTCCGGTGGCTCATTAGACAGTAGAGCCGCGGGAACAGCGGCGAGGGCATCGGCAACTCGGATCGCCCTTCCACTACTCGCCTCGACGACCGGAACAGTCTCGCCAGTAAAAATGTTTCGGAACGAAGTTTCGCCCATGTCGTCCGGCAACGGCACTACCGTATCCTGCCAGATTGTGGGGCCGAGCGGAAGCGGCCCGTTCAAACCGCACAGCGTCGCTACCAGCCGCGGCGCGAGCGTTACGACAATCTTCGACTCAGCGACTCGGGCGAACGCCACCAAGTGGTCCGCGGCCGGGCCAGCGGGAGTCAGCGGAATGTAGCTGCCGCCAACGAAAATTTCGGGGAGCCGCCGGCGAAGTCGAAGAGCCGCTGCAGTGAAATAAAGCTTCACGCGGCCGTCCTCCCAGCAGGCGAGCATTTCCTCCATGACCTGTATGCGCTGGGCCGGATCGCACGCGCCCGCAAGCAGGGGCTCCATTTGCTCGAGGCGCTTCTCGCGCATGCGGAAATCCACGGGCCGGCGGTTGTCGGGGTCCACCAGGTTCAGATCCCAAAGTTCGGAGCCTTGGTAGAAATCCGGCACGCCCGGCGATCCGATCTTGAGCGTGAGCTGAGAAAGCGAGTTCACCATGCCGGCCCGCGCCACTTGCTGCGTGAAGGGGATGAACAGCGCGAGAAACGAG
The DNA here is from genome assembly GCA_963792065.1 of Terriglobia bacterium. Taxonomy (GTDB): domain Bacteria; phylum Acidobacteriota; class Terriglobia; order Bryobacterales; family Bryobacteraceae; genus Palsa-89. Next base: position 189,460 of record CAWBUU010000001.1, on the reverse strand, counting down.
CGTGAATTCCGGCCGGCAAGCGCACGCTCGACGAAGTTGGACACGGCGTCGTCATATTCTTGAGACGGGTGAATCCAACTGGTGTGTACCTTTTTCTCCTTCACCGCCTTCTGCATGTAGTTGCGCAGCCGGTCGACGAATTCGCGATCCGGCGATCCCGTGAAGCCGGCCGGCCAAGCGCCGAGCAAGGCCTGGTAGAACAGGTATTCATCGCCGCGGCTGGGCGCTGGTTCGCCATTCACCTCGGTACGAGCGGAGGCGTTGGCGCGCGCCCATCGCGAAATCGCGACTCGCCACTGCGCCGGAATCTCCGACAGCACGTTGATGCGGGCGCGCGCGTCCTCTCCGCGCTTGGTGTCGTGCGTCGAAGCTGGCCAGCATCGAGAGCGGCCATGCTTCCTGACGCAACCGGTTGGCCTCGTGAAACTCGGCGGTCGTCCGGCCGAAACGCGCGGGATCGCCTCCGACTTCATTCAACGACAGCAGCGGCCCGTAGCGGTAGAAGGCTGTATCCTCGACGCCTTTGGCCTGCACCGGCCCGGTGTACTGCTGAAATTTCATGGCGAACCGCAGTCGCTGCTGATATTCCGGTTCGCTCACTTCCGGATTTCGCTCGGGCAGCAGCATGCGCCGGATGAATAGAAAGATGGACGGCTCGAGAGCCGGGTTGCGTTGCAGCGCCTCCCAAACCGCGGCGTTGATGTTGCGCTCGTCGAACTCGCCCCAGCCCTTCGGGCCGACATAGGTGCGATACACCGGGAAACACGCCACTACTTGGCGCAAGCGCTTCCTGGAGACTGTCCAGAGTGAAGTCGCGGAAGCGGCGGTCGCTCTCCGAGATGCGATTCAATTCATGCGCCAGCACGTTGAGCTCGCTGGCCATGGACGTCGCAATGATCAGCTTCTTGCTGTCGTAGACGGTGTCGGGAAAATCCGGCTGCCGTCCGGCGAAACGCTCGTACAAACCGGCGAAAATCGTGGAATGTGACCGGGATGGACATAGAGGCCATTCAGGTCGTTCAAGAATCCGTATCCGGTGGTGCCGTGCGCGTTCCACTCTTCAGGCAGCACCTCGCCGGCCGACAGAATCTTCTCGACGACGATGTAGGTCTGACGGCTGCGGCCCGATGAAGGCTGACAATTCGTCCAGGTATGCGCCCGGTTCGAACAGTCCATCCACATGATCGAGCCGCAGGCCGGTGACCTCGCCCCGCTCGATCATCTCGCGAATCAGCGCGTGCGCGCGCTGGAACGTCTCCGGGTCCTCCATGCGAATGCCGGCCAGCTCGTTGACGTCGAAAAAACGCCGGTAGTTGATCTCGTGCATGGCGGTGCGCCAGAACGAAAGCCGGTAGGGCTGGAGTTCGAGCAATTCATGCAGCCGATCGAAAGAATGGATGTCAGTGGGCGCGCCGTTGTACAGACGCATGTTGTCTTCGATGTGCTGCTGGATGCGCGGACTGGCCTCCACCACGTGCGCCAGCCGGTGTCAGCGCCACTTCGTTTTCGCGCTGGCGCGAGGCCACCAGGTCCGGCTCCCGTTTCCGTGTAAGACAGGAATGTGCTCCAGATGGAAGAGGACGCTCTGAAATTCGGTCAGGTACGGATCCTCGGCGCCGAGATCCGCCTCCAGGAGATTCCAGGTTGTGCTGCAGCAGGACGCGATGCTGGCGAGGATTGAGCGGCAGATCCAGATCGAAGTAGCGCAGCGAGAAGTAGCCGCTTGCGAAAAGCAAGTTGCAGTTCGCCGCGGTTCAGCGTGACGCCGTACTGATCGCCGAGCACGGGCAGCAGCACTTTGTTTTTCAACTCCACTTTCACCGGATCCCAATCGATGTCGAACGACTTGGCGAACGGCGACGACGGCCCGTTTTCGAGCACGTTACGCCACCACGCGTTGGCCGACGGATCGGTGCTCATGTGATTCGGCACAAAATCCAGGATCAGGCCGAGACCGCGCTTGCCGAGCGCCGCGGCGAATTGTCGGAATCCTTCTTCGCCTCCCAGTTCTGGGTTGATGCGCGAGTGATCGCAGATGTCGTAGCCGTGCGTGCTGCCGGGCTTGGCCGCAAGCAGGGAGGAACAATAGCATTCGGTGATGCCCAGCCGCTCCAGGTAAGGAACCAGGCGCTCGGCTTCGGCGAAGGGAAATCGCGCGTTGAACTGCAAGCGGTAGGTGCTCACCGGAATGCGGGCGGGCTGCGCGCGAGTCATTTCAGGCTCCGCTCCCTGCTCGCGGATCGGAAGATCGCGGCGCCGGGTCTGGACGAATGAAAGTGCGGCGCCCGCGGCGTCCAAGCGCGGAGGTTGGGGGTCGCGGCGAACGCCGGATCCTCCGTTGTCAGGAGCAATTCCCATCCGGCAGGCACGCCGGCGACGTCCAGCGCCGCGAAGCTGGATCAGCGCCAGCAGTTCGGAGCCGTCCGCGCCGGTGCGCCGCACCAGGATGCCATCAGGGCTATAGGCGTCGATTTCGTTCTTTTGTTTCGGGCTCCAACGCGAGGCAGGCTTCGTTCCGCCGCAGATGCGAGCAGCCGCCGATACAGCCTCAAGTTCGAAGCATGCGGTTCGCGGTCGCGCTCATCCCAATCCAGGCGGCTCCGACGGTACGTGGCCTCGCTCTTGCGGGTCTGGAATTTTCTCGCGCACCGACGGATCGCTGAACGAGGCGAACCGCGCGAACTCCCGGCGACGGCCCTCGGTGACCTGGCGGCCCAGCTCGGCGTGGTGATCCGTGAAGAATAGGAACGGACTGCTGGCCGCCCACTCCTGTCCCATGAACAGCAGCGGCGTCTCCGGCAGCACCAGTAGCAGCACCGAAGCTGCGCGCCAGGCCGCAGGGTCGATCTGCTGATGCAGCCGGTCGCCGAACGCGCGATTGCCGATCTGGTCGTGATTCTGGAGGAAGAAGATAAACTTCGACAGCGCGATTCCGGCCGGATCGGTCCCGCGCGGCCCGCCGAAAGAACGGCGCATGTTGTCCGGTGTAAAACCAGCCCATGCGGGCGGTGGCGGCGATGCTCTCGGCGGAACCGTCGAAATCCTGAAAATAGCCGTCGCAATCGCCTGCCAGGGCGCGGCGCATCTGGTGATGGAAATCGTCGGACCACAGCGCGTCGAGATTCCAACCGCCTTCCGATTCCGGCTTGACCATGCCCGCCAGGTTGCGCACGTCTTCGGCAACCACCGACACCTGCCGTCCGGAGCCTTCCAGCGATCCGTGCACGGCCGCCGAGATGGACGCCAGGATGTGGCGATGGCTGTCGTCCACGATGGCGTGCGTTGCGTCGAGCCGCAAGCCGTCGAAATGATATTCGTGAATCCAGCGCAGCGCGTTCTCGACCACGTAGTCGCGCACCGGTTCGCTATGCGGCCCGTCGAAATTGATTCCGGCGCCCCAGGGGCTGTCGTGGGTTTTCGAATAGTAATAAGGACTGAAGGTGGACTGATACGCGCCGTCCGGTCCCAGGTGGTTGTAGACGACATCCAGATAGACCGCGATGCCCAGACGATGCGCGTGATCGATGAGGCGGCGCAGATCGTCCGGCGTTCCATAGCAGCGCGCGGGAGCGAACGGCGCGACGCCGTCGTAGCCCCAGTTCCAGCGGCCCGCGAAATCGGCGACCGGCATGAGTTCCACCGCGGTTACGCCGAGGTCCTGCAAGACCGGAAGGCGCTCCGTCGCCGCTGCGAATGTGCCCTCCGGCGTGAACGTGCCGACGTGCAGCTCATAAAGAATCGGTGTCTTCGAGAGCGAGGCCGGTCCAGGCCTGATCGGTCCAGGGAAAATGCCGCCAATCCACGATCTCGGACGGGCCGTGAACACCCTGCGGCTGAAATCGCGATGCCGGATCGGGAAACGGCCCGCGTCCGTCGACGCGATAGCGATATAGATCGCCGGCGCCAGCGCCCGGCAACGTGGCTTCATAGAATCCTTCTGCGTCCTGACGTCATCGCATGCACTCGCCGCGTCGCGCCCGGGCGCTTCGATCACGACCTCCACGCGTCTTGACATCCGGCGCCCAGACGCGAAACCGCGTAGTAGCGCCGTAGACGTTGGCGCCCAGCACCGGTTCCCACTGCGTCACGGCGCCGCCTCCGGTTTGAAGACGACCATCGCCCAGGGCGGAACCGTGATGTTCAGCGAATGCGGCCGCCCATGCAGCCGCGAGCGGATTGGCCTCCACGCCACCGATGTTGCCCTGCCCGCTGCCGCCGTAAAGCGGCGCATCCGAGTTGAGCACTTCCTTCCAGTAGCCGCCGGACGGCGCGCCCACGCGGTAGTTGTGCCGCGGAACCGGAGTGAAGTTGCAGACGAACAGCAGAACGTCGCGCGAATCGCGGCCGCGCCGCAGGAAACTGATGACGCTGCGCTGCGTGTCGTTGCAGTCGATCCATTCAAAGCCCGACGGATCGAAATCGAGTTCATAGAACGCGCGCGAGCCGCGGTACAGCGTGTTGAGATCGCGCATCCAGCGCTGCAGTCCGGAATGCAGCGGATATTGGAGCAGATGCCACTCCAGGCTGGAGTCGTGATTCCACTCCGCCCTCTGGCCGAACTCGCATGCCCATGAACTGCAGCTTCTTGCCCGGATGCCCGAACATGTAGCCGTACAGCAGACGCAGGTTGGCGAACTTCTGCCAGTCGTCGCCCGGCATCTTGCCGATCATCGAGCCTTTTCCGTGGACCACTTCGTCGTGCGAGAACGGCAGGACGAAATTTTCCGTGAACGCGTAAACCAGGCTGAACGTGATGCGTCCGTGATGATAGGTGCGATAAATCGGATCTTTCGACATGTAGTCCAGCATGTCGTGCATCCATCCCATATTCCATTTGAGACCGAATCCGAGTCCGCCGAGATAGACGGGGCGCGAAACCATGGGCCAGGCGGTGGACTCCTCGGCGATCATCATCACGCCGGGAAACGCCCCGTACACGTGTTCGTTGAGCAGGCGCATGAATTCGACCGCCTCCAGGTTCTCGCGGCCGCCGAAGCGGTTGGGGATCCATTCGCCTTCGCTTCCGCCCGTAGTCCAGGTACAGCATGGAAGCGACCGCATCCACGCGCAGACCGTCGATGTGATACTTCTCGAACCAGAACAGCGCGTTGCTGACCAGGAAATTGCGGACCTCGCTGCGGCCGTAGTTGAACACGAACGTGTCCCAGTCCGGATGCTCGCCCTGGCGCGGATCGGCATGCTCGTAGAGATGCGTGCCGTCGAAGTAGCCGAGTCCGTGACCGTCGCGCGGAAAATGCGCCGGCACCCAGTCGAGGATCACGCCGATGCCGCGCTGGTGCAGATAATCGACGAAGTGCATGAAATCCTGCGGCGAGCCGAAGCGGCTGGTGGGCGCGAAGTAGCCGATGGTTTGGTAACCCCACGAGCCGTCGAACGGATGCTCGGTCACCGGCATCAGCTCGACGTGCGTGTATCCCATCGCGTGGACGTAGTCGGCCAGCTTTTCGGCCAGCTCGTGGTAAGTAAGCCAGCGGTTGTTCTCCTCAGGCACGCGCATCCAGGAACCCAGATGCACTTCGTAAATCGACATCGGGGAGCTGCAGCGATTGCGTCTGCTGCGCGATTCCCGATCCAGTCGGCGTCGCTCCAGGAATAGTTCTCGAGATCGCACACCTTCGAAGCCGTCTGCGGGCGCAGCTCCGCGCCGAAGCCGTACGGATCGGCCTTGTCGATTTGAAAATTGTTGAAGCGCGACACGATGCGGTATTTGTAGAGCGAGCCCGCGCCGATCCCGGGAACAAAGCATTCCCAGATGCCGGCTTCGGGCCGGACTCGCATGGGAGTGGCCTTCGCGTCCCATTGATTGAAATCGCCGATCACCGAAACGCGTTCCGCGTTGGGCGCCCACACGGCGAAATGCACGCCGGCGCCTGCGTCGGACTTCACGATGTGCGCACCGAGCTTTTCCCAGTTGCGGAAGTGGCTGCCCTCGGCGAGCAAGTGAAGATCGAAATCGCTGATGAACTGCGTTGGCACTTAGCTCCTCTTCTTCCTTTCGGTGGCGGCCAGCACGAACATGGCGACTGAGCGGCCGGTCAGGCGATAGATTCGTTTGCGAACGGTGTAGGGCGCATCCCAATCCTTTTGCGAGGTATCCAGCAGCCGTTCCCATTGGTGGCGCGCTTCGTCGGGAAGCAGAAAATGAATCCGTTCGTGATGCGCGTTGAACATGATGAACAGCGTGGTCGCCGCGGCTCCGCTCAGCCCGCTCGGTGGACAGCTCGCCATCCCGGCCGTCCAGCCGCACACCCAGGCACCGAACGAAATGCGCGCCCCAGGCGGCGTCGCTCATCTGGTGGCCGGACGGCTCGAACCACTTGATGTCCTCGACGCCGGCGCCGCGAATGCTGCGCCCCTGAAAAAATTTTCGCCGATGCAGCGCGGGGTACTGCTTTCCGCAGCCGGATCATGTATCGCGTGAACGCCAGCAGATCCTGCTTGGCCGGTGTCAGGCTCCAGTGCGTCCAACTGATCGCGTTGTCCTGGCAGTAGGCGTTGTTGTTGCCCTTCTGGGTCCGCCCGATCTCGTCGCCGCCGCAAATCATGGGCACACCTTGGGAGAGCAGCAAAGTCGCCAAAAAGTTTCGTTTTTGCCTTTCGCGCAGCGTCACGACCGCCGGATCGGTGCTGGGCCCTTCCACGCCGCAGTTCCAGCTCAGATTGTCGTTGGTGCCGTCGGCGTTGTTCTCGCCGTTGGCTTCGTTGTGCTTGTGGTTGTAGCTGACCAGATCGTGCAGCGTGAAGCCGTCGTGCGCGGTGACGAAATTGATGCTGGCGTACGGGCGGCGGCCGCTGTGCGCATACAGGTCGCTGCTGCCGGACAGACGCGTGGCCAGCTCGGATACCACGCCGCCATCGCCTTTCCAGAACCGGCGGACATCGTCGCGATATCTTCCGTTCCACTCCGTCCATCCGACCGGAAAATTTCCCGACCTGATATCCGCCCTCGCCCAGGTCCCACGGCTCGGCGATCAGCTTCACCTGCGAGAGCACCGGATCCTGATGGATGATGTCGAAGAACGCGCCCAGCTTGTCCACCTCATGCAGCTCGCGCGCCAGCGCGCTGGCAAGATCGAAGCGAAACCCGTCGACGTGCATCTCCAGCACCCAGTAGCGCAGGCTGTCCATGATGAGCTGCAGCACGCGCGGATGCCGCATGTTCAGCGTGTTGCCGCAGCCGGTGTAATCCATGTAGTAGCGCGGCTGATCCGTGACGAGGCGATAATAGGCGCTGTTGTCGATGCCGCGCAGCGACAGCGTCGGCCCCAGATGGTTGCCCTCCGCGGTGTGGTTGTAGACGACGTCCAGGATCACTTCCAGCCCCGCCAGATGCAGGTTCCGGACCATCGTCTTGAATTCGCGGATTTTTCCGCCGGACGTCGTCGCGCGCGAATAACGCGTGTCCGGCGCGAAAAACGCGCTGGTGTTGTAGCCCCAGTAATTCGCGAGGCCGCGATCCACCAGATGCCGGTCGTAGGCATGGTGATGCACCGGCATCAACTCTACCGCGGTGACGCCCAGATCGGTCAGGTGCCGGATCGCTTCTTCCGACCCGAGCGCGGCGTAAGTTCCCCGCCACTGCTCCGGAATTTGCGGATGCAGTTTGGTGTAGCCCTTGACATGCAGCTCATAGATGATCGTCTTGTGCCACGGCGTCCTGGGAGGCAGGTCGCCGCCCCAGGTGAAGGACGAATCGATCACCGCAGCCAGAGGCGCGAACGCGGCGTTGTCACGAGAGTCGAAGGAAAGATCACCAGCCGGGTCGCCGATCCGGTATCCGTACATCTCGTCGCGACCAGCGGATTGTCCGGCCGATGGCTTTCGCGTACGGATCCAGCAGGACCTTGTGCGCGTTGAACCGGTGGCCGCGGGCGGGATCGTAAGGACCGTGCACGCGAAACCCGTACAGTTGATCCGGCAGGATATCCGACAAGATAGCCGTGCCAGATCTGGTCGGTCTGCTCCGGCAGCAGCAAAGCAAGCCGACTCGCGTTTGTCGTTCGGCCGAGTCGAACAGGCACAGCTCGACGCGCGTGGCATTTTCGGAAAAAATCGCGAAGTTGACGCCCGACCCATCCCAGGTCGCGCCGAGCGGATACGGGTTGCCCGGGTCGAATCTTCATAGATAGTAGTCGAAATCCCGCTCGGTGTGAACGCGCTTGCGAACGCGCAGGATATGCGCCGGCGAAGTCTGCGGCGTCAGCTCGACGTAATTGCGCGCGCCCTGCCAGAGGTATCGCGCGTCGCTCAGAAGATCGTGCGCCTGGAACACCTGGGTTGTTGGCAACCCCAGCGACTCCAGGTCGATCGTGACCCAGCCCGCCTGCGTGTGAAACGCGTCCAGGTTCACCACCACCAGGATGATGTTCGACAAGTCGTCCGTCGACTTGCTGTAGCAAATTATCGTCGGGTTGTCGGTTTCGTGGAAGCGCAGGTTCGCGTCGCTCTGCAGCGCCGGATTTTCGCGCCGGATCAGGTTCACGCGGCTGATGAAATCCTTCAGGCTCCACGGCGAATCGAGATCGCGATGCTTGATTTCGTATTTCTCGGAGTTGAGATACTCTTCGCTGCCGGGTTCCCGCGGCGTGTTTTCGCACAGCTCGAAGGCCGGCCCGTAGATGCCGTAGCTCGCTCCCAGCGTTGCGGCCAGCGCCAGACGAACCATGAATGCGGGGCGCCCGCCGACTTGCAAATACTCCGGCAGAATGTCCGGAGTGTTGGGCCACAGATTGGGCCGCAAGTAATCGCGGACCGCCGTTCCGGTGAGCTCCTGGAAATATCCGCGTCAGCTCCGGCTTCGAATTGCGCCAGGCGAAGTACGTGTACGATTGCGTGAACCCGAGCTTCGCCAGGCGCTCCATCACTCGCGGACGCGTGAACGCTTCGGCCAGAAAGAGCGCGTCCGGATGCGCGCGCTTGATTTCGCCGATCACCCACTCCCAGAACGGAAACGCCTTGGTGTGCGGATTGTCGACGCGGAAAATCTTCACGCCCTGCTCGATCCAGAACAGGAACACGCTCTTCAGCTCTTCCCAAAGCGCGCGCCAGTCCTCGGTCTCGAAGTCGAGCGGATAGATGTCCTGATATTTCTTGGGCGGATTCTCGGCGTACTGGATCGTGCCGTCGGCGCGCTTGCGAAACCACTCGGGGTGATCGCGCACGTAGGGATGATCGGGAGTGCACTGGAACGCGATATCGAGCGCGATCTCGAGGCCGAATTCGCGCGCTCTGCGCCACCAGCCGCCGAAAATCCTCGAACGTGCCGAGCTGCGGATGAATGCTCTTGTGGCCGCCTTCCTCGCTTCCGATGGCCCACGGACTGCCGACGTCGTCCGGCTCCGCTGCGACCGCATTGTTCTTGCCCTTTCCGAAATGTTCGCCCGATGGGATGAACGGGCGGCAGATACAGGACGTCGAAATGCATCGCGGCGATGTACGGCAGCCAGGCTTCGCAGTCGCGCAACGTGCCGTGCCGGCCGGGCTCCGACGAACACGATCGCGGGAAAACTTCGTACCAGGTGGAGAAGCGCGCCTTCTCGCGATCCACAACCACGGCCAGTTCCTTTTCGTATCGAGTCGCGAGCCGGCGATCCGGATAGCGCTCCACCAGTTCGGCGAACTCCGGCGCCGTCGCAGCGGCCTGGCGGAGTCTGCGCGTCGGGTTCCTCGCGCAGCAGGCGGGCCACGCGCCAGATCCGCATCCGCGTCCTCATCCGAAGCGCGGCGAGCGGCGGCTTCGGCGAACTCGATCCCGCGCAGCAGTTCCACGCTGACGTCCTGTCCGGCTCCGATGCGCGTGATGAGATCGCCTTGCCAGGTGCGGAAGTGATCCACCCAGCCTTCCACTGTGTAGCTGATATCGGCCGACTTCGGGAACGCGAAACTCCGCCGCGCCAGCGGTCGTTCCCGAGCTTGCGCATGGGCGTCTCGCACCACGACGTTTCGCTTTCGGCGCGATACAACAAGCGGCAGGTGATCTGATCGTGGCCGTCGGCGAAGATGTCGGCCTCCACCACCACCGCGTCCCCGGCGATTCGCTTGATCGGGAACCTTCCGTCATCAATCTCAGGACGCACGCCCTCGATGACGACCCGCCGCCGCGCGCTTTCGTGATTCGGAGTTTCCAAGACAGTCTCCTGCCAACCTGAGGTCGGGTTGTGCAAAAACTCAAGAATGCGCTGTGATCGCGAGGGTTGAGAGGATCCTGACGCGGGTCCTTCAACCCTCTTCTTTTAGGATACGGCCATTCGGCGGGTGGCGGGAATCCCCTCGATACTCTAGTGTAGGCGCCCGGCGAACGTCGGGAACAGCCGGCACAGCATCAATTCGCGCTCGTAGATGATCTCGGGCGGCAGATGATCGTGCAAATCCAGAAAGAGTTCTTCGTGATCGAGCACCTCCCGGCGCCAGCTTTCGCGATCCAGTGTCTGCAGTTGCTCGAAACACTCGCGCGCAAAACCGAGACCTTTCCACTCGATGTCTTCATAACGCGGCATCCAGCCGATCGGCGTTTCCCGGCCCAGCGCACGGCCGTGCGCGCGATCCACGATCCATTTCAGCACGCGCATGTTCTCGCCATAGCCCGGCCATATGAATCTTCCGTCGGCGTCCTTGCGGAACCAGTTGACGTGGAAAATGCGCGGCGTTTCGGTGAGCGAGTGCTGCATCCGGATCCAGTGCCGGAAATAATCGCCCATGTGGTAGCCGCAGAACGGCAGCATCGCCATGGGATCGCGGCGGACCTTGCCAATCGTTCCTGCCGCGGCCGCGGCCGTCATCTCCGAACCCATGGTCGCGCCGACGTACACGCCCGCGCTCCAGTTGAAAGCCTGATAGACCAGACGGCAGCGTGGACGCACGCCGGCCGCCGAAAATGAACGCGCTGATCGGCACGCCTTCCGGATCTTCCCAGGCCGGATCGATGGTCGGGCATTGCGACGCGGGCGCAGTAAAGCGCGCGTTCGGGATGCGCGGCCTTGGCGCCGCTCTCCTTGGCGATCTGCGGCGTCCACTTGTTGCCTTGCCAATCCAGGCACTCGGCAGGAGGCTTGTCGGTCATGCCTTCCCACCACACGCCGCCGTCCGGCGTAAGCGCGACATTCGTGAAGATACTGTTCTTGGCAAGCGTTGCCATCGCGTTCGGGTTGGTCTTCACCGAAGTGCCGGGCGCGACGCCGAAGAAACCGGCCTCGGGATTAATGGCGCGCAGCCGTCCCTGTGCATCCGGCTTGATCCAGGCGATGTCGTCGCCCACGGTCCACACCTTCCAGCCTTCAAAGCCACGCGGCGGGATCAACATGGCCAGGTTCGTTTTGCCGCACGCGCTCGGGAATGCCGCCGCGACGTAGGTCTTCTCGCCTTCGGGATTCTCGATCCCGACGATCAGCATGTGCTCGGCCATCCAGCCCTGATCGCGCGCCATGTTGGACGCGATGCGCAACGCGAAGCATTTCTTGCCGAGCAGCGCATTGCCGCCGTAGCCGGAGCCATACGACCAGATCTCGCGCGTCTCCGGAAAATGAACGATGTATTTTTCCTTGTTGCAAGGCCACGCGCACGTCCTTCTGGCCCTTCGCGAGCGGCGCCCCGACTGAGTGCATGCAGGGAACGACGCGCTTTTCGTCTTTATCGATCTCGCGAAAAACCGGCATGCCGATGCGCGCCATGATTCGCATGTTCACGACGACGTATGGCGAATCGGTGAGCTGGACGCCGATCTGCGACATCGGCGAATCGACGGTCCCCATGCTGAAAGGCAGCACGTACATGGTCCGCCCGCGCATCGAGCCGTCGAAAAGCTCCTTCAGCTTGCGCCGCATCTTGAACGGATCTTCCCAGTTGTTGGTGGGACCGGCGTCGTCCTTCGACAGCGAGCAGATGAAGGTGCGATCCTCGACGCGCGCGACATCGCTCGCGTCCGACCGGGCGTAGTAGCAACCGGGCCAAAGTTTCTGGTTCAGCTTGACGAACGTGCCGCTGGCCACCATTTGCGAGCACAGCGTCTCATATTCTTTTTGCGAACCGTCGACCCAGTGAATCGCCGCCGGCTTGGTAAGCTGGGCCATTTTTTCGACCCAGCGGCACAGATGCTTGTTTTTGCTTAGGGGGAGAGAGGATTTTCGAGCGCTCATAACAAGTGCGAAACAACCTTCATAGCACATGTGGAGGGCTCGGGGGAACAGACGAATCCGTCCTAAGTTCATGCGTGCATTTTGCGGAAGCAGTTCCGCAGTTCCTCGACAAACAGCTCCGGCTGCTCGAACGCCGCAAAATGCCCGCCGCGATCCAACCGGTTGAAGTACACCAGGTTTTGATACCGCTTCTCAGCCCAGCGGCGCGATGCCTTGAAAATCTCCCTCGGAAAAATGCTGTAGCCAACCGGGGTGCGAACCGTGTCGTAGCTTCCCTTCCCGAAGCTCTCCCAATACAGCCGCGCCGACGAAGCCGCGGAGTTCGAAATCCAGTACAGCATGATGTCGTCCAGCATCTCATCGCGGGTGAGAACGTTTTCCGGGTTGCCGTTCGAGTCGGTCCACGACCAGAACTTCTCCAGTATCCAGGCCGCCTGCCCCGCCGGAGAATCCGCCAGTCCGTAACCAACCGTCTGCGGACGCGTGCTCTGTTCCTTCGAGTAACCTGAATCCCAATCCTGGTAGTGCTTCAATCCGGCGAGCGCATCCTTTTCTTCATCCGTCAGACTCGACATGGTTTCCGGATCGGCGCGGACGCTGGACATATTCAGATGAATTCCGTGACAATGCTCGGTGTCCTGTAACGCGATCGACGTCGTTACGGCCGATCCCCAATCGCCGCCCTGCGCGAAATACCAGTTGTAACCGAGCCGCAGCATTAGCGCGCTCCAGGCTCGCGCGATCTTCTCCACCGACCATCCGTTCTTCGGAGGCTTGTCTGAAAATGCATATCCGGGCAAGCTGGGACAAACCACGTCGAAATGCGTCGCTGGCCTCGCCGCCGTGCTTGGTCGGATCCGTCAGCATGGGGATCACTTTCAGAAACTCGATGACTGAACCCGGCCAGCCGTGCGTCAAGATAAGCGGTAGCGCCCCCTGATGCGGCGATCGAACATGCAGGAAATGAATGTTCAGTCCGTCAAGCTCAGTACGGAACTGCGGCAGCGCATTGAGATGCGCTTCGGTCTTGCGCCAATCGTATTTCTGCGCCCAGTACTGGCACACTTCCTTCACGTAAGCGAGCGGAGCTCCCTGCGACCAGTCATCGACAGTTTCCTTGTCGGGCCAGCGCGTTGAGCGCAGCCGGCGCTTCAGGTCGTCCAGCTCGGCGTCGCTGACATGGATCTTGAACGGTTTGATTTCCTCGCTCATGATTACGTGCCTCCTTTTGTCGACGTCCGCGGAGCGCGCAGGATCGCTGCCATCACCGCCACGATCGCGCTGAACACCGCAAGTTTCAAGTAGACCTCGCTGTAGCCGCCGATCAGATTGCCCGGCCTCGCGCGCGCGATCCAGCAGGCTTTCAAAATAGCCCGGCACCACAAATCCGCAGACGCCGAAGGCGGAGAATACCAGGCCGTAGTTGCCGCCGATGCTGCTCTGGCCGTAATAATCCGCGGTCAGCGACGGCATCAGCGCGAAATAGCCGCCGTAGGCGAACGCCACCAGGCACAGACCGATGAACACTCCCCAGAAGCCCGATGCCGTGCGCAGAAACCCGAGGCACGCGATCACCGAAACCAGGCTCATCGCAAGCACGGCCGTCTTTCTGCCAAGGCGGTCGGACACGGTTCCCCACGTCGAGCCGGCCGGAGCCGTTGAATACGCCCATCAGCCCCACTGCGACTCCGACAGAAATAGGCGCGCTGCTCCGCGCGACTTCCTGGATCAGTTGCGACGCTTGCCCGATGGCCGTTAGCCCGACCGATGCGCCCAGGACGAACATCGTCCATAGCGCGTAGAATTGCCAAGTTCCGAGCATCGTCCTGGACGAGACTTCGCGGTGGATCACCTCCACGGGCGGGTGCCAGCTCGCAGGCCGCCATCCGGCCGGCGGAACGCGATAGAATTGCGCGGCGCCGATGATCGCGACGGCGAAGATCGCAGCCATGATGAAGAACGTTCGCGGGATGGTGTTGTGGAAGGACGTCGCATCATGCCCGACGAACTGCTCGATCAGCGGACTCCAGAACAGCGTGCTCATGCCCGACCCCATCACCGCGAGTCCCACCATCGTGCCGCGCTTGTCGGGGAACCACTTCACCAGATTCGCGATCGGCGTGACGTAAGCGAAGCCGCTACCAAAGCCTCCCAGCACGCCGTAGCCGAGGATCAGCCCACCCATCGTATCGCCGAACAATGCGCAGATAATGCATCCGATCGCGAGCAGCAGTCCGCCAATGCTGGCCACCAGTCGCGATCCCTTGCGATCCTGCAGGAACCCGCCCAGGATGGCGCCGATCGAGACCAGGATCAGGTTGTAGCGATACGGCGCGATGGTCTCAGCTTTTGACCAGCCGTGTAGCGCGGTGAGTGGTCCGCGCATGACCGACCATGAGTAGACCACTGCGACGACGATCTGCACGACCACCGCGACAACGGCCTGAATCCCACGGCCTTCCGTCGCTTCCGTCGTGCCCGTAGCGGCGTCTGTGGCGCTTTGAGGCATCCGTGCCATTCTGTCACGCTTTGATAATCCCTGCCGGGTGACCGGGTCGCCCCGTCAGATCGGATCCCACGAAAAGACTTCGGTCGACCGCTCCAGTGGATAGAAATTCGCCTTCAACGCTGGAATCGCGTGCTCGGCGATCGTCTGCGGCGTCCATCCTTCGCCTCGATGCACCGAGCGCAGCGGCCGCGGCTGGCTCATCAGCATGATCTCGTTTTGACGAACGGCGAAGATCTGGCCGCTGATCCCCTCCGACGCGTCGCTCAACAGAAACACCGCCAGCGGCGCGATTTTCTCCGGACCCATTTGCTTCATCCGTTCGACACGCGCGATCTCGCCCGCGCTCTCGGCCGGGATGGTCGCCACCAGGCGTGTCCAGGCGAACGGCGAGATGCAGTTCGAACGAACGTGAAACGCCGCCATGTCCAGCGCGATCGATCGCGACAGCCCCGCGATCCCGATCTTCGACGCGGCGTAGTGCGCCTGGCCGAAATTGCCCGACCAGCCCCGAGGTCGATGTCATGTGCACGAACGCTCCCGAGTTCTGCTGCCGCATGTGCGGCGCCACCGCGCGCGCCATGTAGAACGAGCCGTTCAGATTCACGTTGACCACCGCGTTCCAGTCCTCCGGCTCCAGCTTGTGAAAAATCTTGTCGCGCAGCAGCGCGGCGTTGTTCACCAGGCCGTCCACGCGCCCGAATGCATCCAGCGCCGTCTTGACGATTTTTTCCGCGCCCGCTCCACTCGGCGACGCTCTCCACCGATGCCACAGCCTCGCCACCTCGCGCTTTGATCTCAGCCACCACCTGCTGCGCTGGACCTGCGTCGCTGCCCTCGCCGCGCGATGAAGTGCCTAGGTCGTTCACCACGATCTTGGCGCCCTCGTTCGACGCCAGCAGCGCGATCTCGCGACCGATGCCGCGCCCAGCGCCCGTAATAATGATGACTTTGCCGTTCAGACATCCCGATGGATTGCTCATGGTTCTCCTATCTTAGAGCACACTCCGAGCGGGCATCGCAGTAGACTAATTCCTTGGAGCCAACCGACGAATATCAAGATCTTCGACGCGCGATCCGAGAACTGTGCGCCGACTTCCCGCCCGAATATTTCCGCCGCATCGATGAGCAGCGCGCCTACCCGGAAGAATTCGTCAACGCGCTGACCAAAGCGGGATGGCTGGCCGCGCTGATCCCCGAAGAATACGGCGGCTCAGGCCTGAGCCTGTGCGAGGCATCCGTCATCATGGAGGAGATCAATCGCTCGGGCGGCAATTCGGGCGCGTGCCACGGCCAGATGTACAACATGGGTACGCTGCTGCGGCACGGCTCCGAAGAACAGAAGCAGCGCTACCTGCCGAAAATCGCCACCGGCGAGTTGCGCCTGCAATCGATGGGCGTCACCGAGCCGACCACCGGCACCGACACCACCAAGATCAAGACCACAGCCGTCAAGCGCGGCGCCTGCTACGTCGTCAACGGCCAAAAAGTCTGGATCTCGCGCATCCAGCATTCCGACCTGATGATCCTGCTGGCGCGCACCACGCCGCTAGCCGAAGTGAAGAAGAAATCCGAGGGCATGTCGATCTTCCTGGTCGACCTGCGCTCGGCCATCGGCCATGGCCTCACCGTTCGGCCGATTCCCAACATGGTGAACCACGAGACCAACGAGCTGTTCTTCGACAACCTGGAGATCCCGGCGGAAAATCTGATCGGCGAAGAAGGCAAGGGCTTCAAGTACATCCTCGACGGCCTGAACGCCGAGCGATCGCTCATCGCGGCCGAGTGCATCGGCGACGGCTACTGGTTTCTCGACAAGGTGACGAAGTACGCGAGCGAGCGCAATGGTCTTCGGCCGGCCCATCGGCCAGAACCAGGGCGTGCAGTTTCCCATCGCGCGCGCGCACATCCACGTCGAAGCCGCGAACCTGATGCGGTTCAAAGCCTGCTCCCTCTTCGATGCGCACAAGCCCTGCGGCGCGGAAGCGAACATGGCGCTGCTACTCGCGGCCGACGCGTCCTGGGAAGCCGCGAATGCGTGCCTTGCAGTTCCATGGCGGATTCGGGTTCGCCTGCGAGTACGACGTGGAGCGAAAATTCCGCGAGACGCGACTGTACCAAGTTGCGCCGATCTCGACGAATCTGATCTTGTCCTACGTCGCCGAGCATGTACTCGGACTGCCGCGTTCGTTCTGACGCGCGCCCTTACTGCTGTCCGAGAACCACCACGCAAGCCACCGCGCCCGGACCGCCGAGATTGTGCGCCAGGCCGATGTCGGCGTTCTTTACCTGCCGCGGCCCTGCTTGCTCGCGCAACTGCGTCACGACCTCGTAGATCATCCGCACGCCGCTTGCGCCGATCGGATGCCCGAACGACTTCAGCCCACCGCTCGGATTCACCGGCAGATCGCCCGACAGCGCGCTGCGCCCTTCGCTGATGAAGTGAATCCCCTGCCCCTTCTCGCAGAAGCCGAGGTCTTCGTAGTTGCTGATCTCGGTCCAGGTGAAGCAGTCGTGCACTTCGGCGAGCTTGACTTCCTTCACCGGATTCTCGATGCCTGCCATGCGATACGCTTCAGCCGCCGCCGCGCGCGTCGACGCGAATCCGACGCCTTCGTAGCACGCATCGAACCACGGCCGCCCGCTGGTTACCGCCATGCCCAGGCCTTTCACCAGCACGTAGTCGTCGCGAAAGTCGCGCGCCATGTCCGCGCGGCAAATCACCGCCGCCGCAGACCCGTCGGTAGTCGGGCAGCAGTCGTACAGTCCGAACGGATACGAGATGATCGGAGCCTTCAGCACCTGCTCCTCGGTCACGTTGATCTGCAAGTGCGCTCGCGGATTCAGCGCGCCGTTCGAATGATTCTTCACCGCAACCTTGGCCAGCGTCTCGCGCCCGCCGCCGAACCGATGGAAGTAGCGGTTCGCCGACATCGCGAACATCCCCGGCGCTGTGACTCCGTCGCCCTGATAGGGATGCACGCCTTCGCGCGCGATGCCGCGTGTCGGACGGTCCTTGAGCTTCTCGACTCCCAGCACCAGCGCGACATCGTACACGCCCGACGCCACCGCCATGCAGGCGTTCCGGAACGCGTCGGTCCCAGTAGCGCAGAAATTTTCGACGCGCGTGATCGGCTTGCCATACAGGCGCAACGAATCGGCCAGCGCCACCGACGCTTTGCCGTTCCCGCCATACGGCGAATAGGTGCCGAGCCATGCCGCGTCCACGCGCTCGGGCTCGATGCCCGCATCGTTGAACGCAGCGAACGCCGCCTCGACCGCGAGGTCTTCATAACTCTGATCGAACCGGTCGCCGAACTTGGTGCAGCCGACACCGATCACCGCGACTTTGTCCTTGATGCTTTGACCCATCGCGAACCTCCTCCGGCCTCAGTCCACAGGCCGGCACTTCCAGTAATAATGATGCATCGTCGCCGCGCCGCGCATCCGCCGCAGCACCAGCTCGACGTTCATCCCAATTTCCACTTTACTCTCATCCACGTCGGTCATCTGGCAGAGAACGCGGCCGCCGCCGTCGAGGTCCACCACTGCGTTCACCGTCGGAGGCGCGGGCGAATCGTACAGGTAGTCCTTATTAAAGGTGAAGAGTTGGCCTCGCCGCTTCAGCGGCTTTTCCACCAGTCCGTCCTTGTTGCGGCAGTTTCCGCAAATGGGCGCGATCGGAAACTGCAGCGTGCCGCAAGCTGGACAGAAAGTCCCGTGCAGCCGCACGTTCTGCGATTCCTGCCGCTCCCAGAGAACGTTGGAAAGCTCCGGCCCGGTGGTTTCTTCGCGCAGGAACTCGCGCAGTTTGCGATAGATCGGATAGCTCGAATGAGGAAGCACGAGGACCCGTCGCGAGCAGCGGACGCGGAAGCTTCGCAATCTCGTCCGTTACGCGAAACAGGAATCCGTCGGCGCCGTCACCGTAGCCGATCGCGAGAATCACGTCGCCGGGTTGCGCGCGATCGAGCGCAGCCGGCCAGCAACAGGAGCGGCATGGCGGCTCCAGTGACTCCGACATCCTTCAACCGCGAATCCTCGACACGATCGGCCGCGATGCCCAGCGCCTTCGCCACGTTCAAGTGCGCTCGCCCATCGAGCGAAGCCACGGCCGCGCGCGTGATGCTCTCCGGCGCAAGCGACGCCTTCTTCAGCAATGCCCGGCCCGACCGCCACCGAGTTCGCTTCGTAGCCTCGCGACGTCGAGAACTTGGACGCCAGCGAAACAACGTAGCGATCCGCGTCGCGCCGCCATTCGTCAAGAAAATCGTCCGAGCGCGACACCTGCGCTATCAGTTCCGCGATCACGTTCTGATCGCCGACTTCGATCGCCGCCGCCGCGTCGCCGAAAATCATTTCTTCGGCCGATTCCGGCGCGCCGTCTCGCGTGTCCGAAGCGACCACGATGGTCCTGTCACGCGCTTCCCGCAGCAACACCGATCGAGCGCCGCTCCGCAACGCCATCGTCCCGGCGCGCAGCGATCCGCCAAAATCCGCCGTCGCCGTCTCCGCGGGCAAGTCGCAGAACGCCGCGATCAAACTCGCCGACGATCGCTGCCAGTGCGGCGCGCTGGTCGATCCAAAATAGATCGCATCGGGAACCGCCGGCAGCAGCTTCCAAACCGCCGCCTGCGCCATGGTCAGCGAATCTTCGTCGAAATTCGCCACCGCCTTCGCGCCCGGCGCGCCGCGCGACCCCCATGCCGCCGCGATCAGCTCACGCGGAAGCCGATGACGCGGGACGTAGGTGGAGTACGCCGTGATCCCGATCATCCGGCCGCCCTTCGCCGCAGCAGAACGCGCCGATAGTAAACCAGCACAGGTTCGCCAGATTGCTTGACCACCGTCGTCTCGAACACCACCAGGCCCCGCGCCGGATCCTCCTTCGGAGTCAGCTCCGCCACGCGATTCTTCACCTTGAGCGTGTCGCCGATGAACACCGGCTTGACGAAGCGCAGTTTGTCGATGCCGTAGAACGCGATGATGCTGTCGCTGGTCAACCCGGTCTGCACAGTCAGCCCGCTCGAGATGCTCAGCACCAGCAGTCCGTGCGCGATGCGCTGCCCGAACGGAGTGGTCTTCCCGTATTCCGCATCGACGTGCAGCGAGTTGAAATCGCCCGACAGTCCGGCAAACGCGACGATGTCGGCCTCGGTCACCGTGCGCCCCGCGGTCTCGAACGTATCGCCGATCTTGAAGTCGTCGTAAAACATGCTTACTTGATCGCGCCCGCCTTCCGCAGCGCTTCCATATCCGCCGCGCTGTAACCCAAGTCCGCGAGCACCGCGTCCGGTGTCGGCCCCGATCTTTGGCACCGGACCCGGCGTCGCATTCTGCGTGCGGCTGAACCGAGGCGCGGGCGCCGGCTGATAGTACCCAGCCTCATTCACGAACACGTCCCGGCTCGCATTGTGACGATGCCCGGGCGCTTCCTCCATCGCCAGCACCGGCGCAAAACAAACATCGGTTCCTTCGAGCACGGCACACCACTCGTCGCGCGTCTTGGTTTTGAAAATCGCCGTCAGCTTCTCGCGCAACTCCGGCCACAGCGAGCGATCGTTCTGCCGCTTCACGAACGACTCATCCAGCCCGATGCGCTTCACTAACTCCGCAAAAAACTTGTTCTCAATCGCAGCGATCGAAACATACTTGCCGTCGCGCGTCTCGTACACCGCATAGTACGGCGCGCCGCCATCCAGGATGTTTTCGCCGCGCTCCGGCTTCCACAGCCCCGCCGCCGCACGCCCATAGAACACCGCCATCAACGACGCAGCGCCTTCCACCATGGCCGCATCCACAACCTGCCCCTGCCCCGACCGCTCGCGCTCCACCAGCGCGGCCAGCACACCCATCGCGAGATACAGCGCGCCGCCCCCATAGTCGCCGATCAGATTCAGCGGCGGAATCGGCGGACCGCCCCGCGGACCGATCGCGTGCAGCGCGCCGCTCAGCGCGATGTAGTTCAGATCGTGCCCGGCCGCTTGCGCAAGCACGCCGTCCTGGCCGAACCCGGTCATGCGCCCGTACACCAGCCGCGGGTTCCGCTCGAAGACACGCATCAGGTCCCAGCCCGAGCCGCTCCGTAACACCCGGCCGAAAGCCTTCGATCAGAACATCGGCGCGGTCGATCAACCGCAGCACGATCTCGCGGCCCTGCTCGCTCTTGAGATTGAGCGCGATCGAACGCCGCCCGCGGCTCGTCACGTCGAATCGCGGATCGATCGGGCTGCCGAGATCGCTCGGCTCGGTCCGGTCCACGCGCACCACGCTCGCGCCCATGTCCGCCAGCAGCATCGCGCACATCGGTCCCGGGCCGATGCCTGCCAGTTCCACAACCTGAATGTTCTCGAGAGGTCCCACAGTGTCCGATTCGACGCGGAATCGGCATTGTACCTCAAACACCGGCGCGCGGATTGCGCACCAAAATGCGTGATAGGATAGCGCTCGGTTGTGCCTTATGAGTTCTCTTGAAAAGCAAATCTCCGAAACTGCGAACTGGTTCGCCAGCCCGCGATTCTCCGGCATCGTCCGACTCTACTCGCCGCGACAGGTGGCGGAACAGCGCGGCACGTTCGACGGCGACTATCCGGTCGCGCGCATGGCCGCCGAAGCATTCTACAATCGGCTACGCGAGTTGTTCGCAGCGCGCAAGTCGATCACGACTTTCGGCCCCTACTCGCCCGGACAAGCCGTCACCATCAAGCGGCTCGGCATCGAAGGAATTTATTTGGGCGGCTGGGCGACGTCGGCCAAGGGCAGCATCACCGAGGATCCAGGCGCGGACCTCGCCAGTTATCCGCTGAGCCAGGTGCCCGACGAAGCCGCGGCCATGGTGCGCGCGTTGCTCACCGCGGACAAGAACCAGCACTTTACGCGATCGCGCATGACCGCCGAGCAGCGCGCCTCGGCTCCCGAAGTCGACTACCGGCCTTTCATCATCGCCGACGCCGACACCGGACACGGCGGCGACGCGCACGTCCGCAATCTCATCCGCCGCTTCGTCGAAATCGGCGTGCCCGGCTACCACATCGAGGACCAGAAGCCCGGCGTGAAGAAGTGCGGCCACCAGGGCGGCAAGGTGCTGGTGTCGCAGAACGAGCAAATCCAGCGCCTCAACGCCGCGCGCTTCCAGCTCGACATCATGCGTGTTGCGGGCATCATCGTCGCTCGCACCGACGCCGAAGCAGCCAGCCTATTGGACGGTTGCGCCGATGAGCGCGACCAGCCCTTCATTCTGGGCGTCACCAACGTCGACGTTCCGAGTTATCGCGTCGCTTTTCTCGCGATCCTCAAGAAGCTCAACGAGCTTGGCATCGGCGAGATCCGGGGCCACCTGATGTTCGCCGTTCCGGATTCACAATACGATGCTGCGATGCGCTGGCTCGAAGGCGCCGGCTTGATGCCGGTGATCGAGGAGAACGCCAAGTCGTTCCGCGCAAGTGGCGGCGCGAACGCCGACGCCATGCTCGACAAAGTGGTGACGCGTTTCCTGGACGCGTGGCAGGACGCCGCCGAACTTAAGACCTATAGCCAGGCAGTTGCTGACGCGATCGCGTTCCGTGCGGCGCAGGGCGAAACGTCCGACATGAGTATCGAACAGTGGCTGGCGTTTTCGAAGAACGCGCCCTGGTACACCGCGCGCGAGAAGGCCGAGTCCATCGGTATCGACATCACCTGGAATCCCGATCTCGCCAAGACACCCGACGGCTACTACCAGGTCCAGGGCAGCCTCGATTACGCGATCGCCAAGTCACTCGCAGCCGCGCCCTTCGCCGACATTTTGTGGATGGAGACGGCCACCGCGAATCTCACCGAGGCTCGCGAATTCGCCGAAGCGATCCACGCCAAGTTCCCCGACAAGATGCTCGCTTACAACTTGTCGCCGTCGTTCAACTGGGACACCACCGGCATGAGCGACGACGAGATGAAGCACTTTCCCGAGGAGCTTGGAAAGCTCGGCTTCGTCTTCAACTTCATCACCTACGGCGGCCACCAGATCGACGGCTTGGCGGCCGAGGACTTCGCCACCGCGCTCAAACAGGACGGGATGCTGGCGCTGGCGCGGCTGCAGCGCAAGTTCCGGCTGATCGAATCACCTTACCGCACGCCACAAACTTTAGTGGGCGGCCCGCGCTTGGATGCGGCGCTGATGGCCGCCTCCGGTCGCACCGCCACCACGAAGGCGATGGGCAAGGGATCCACGCAGCATCAGCACCTGGTGCAGACCGAGCTGCCGCCGCGCGTGCTCGAAGAGTGGCTCACGATCTGGGCCGAGACGAACCAACTACCACCGACGTTCCGCGCTCAGCTCCGGCCCGTGTCGGCGGGTTCAGAGTTTCTCGAGTTGAGCATATGGAACGACTCGAAGGGCAAAGCGGCCAACGTCGTTTTCGCCGATGTCCAGGACCGCCATGGCCACAAGCTGCTCTCGATCCGCGATCAGAACACCTTCGATCTGGCCCTTCGCAGGAAGCGCCTGATGACTCTGGCGCACCTATTCCTGATTCATCGCTACAAGGTGGGCGCCGTGCACTACCTGAGTCCCACCGATGACAACCGGCATCAGACCGAAAACATGAAGAAGTTGGGGATCTTCCGGAAGGTCAGCACTGAAGCAGATCTGATCATCGTCGCCGGCGTCAACCAGAATCGCATTTCCGAACTGCTCAAACCCGATCGTGCCGCGCTGCGCCAACTCATCGGGAAGAGCGACGGCTAATCAGAAGCCAGAGATCCGCTCCGCTACTTGCTCGCGATGCCGGTCTTCGGCTTGTCGCGCTTGAACGGGTTCAGCCTGCTCCAGAACGATTTCTTCGTCGGCGTCGGCTCGGGTTTCTCCGCCGGCGCCACCGCGTGCGTTGTTATCGCCGGCGCCACTGAAGCCGCCGGACTCTCGCCGCTCCTGGAGCTAGCGTCTTCGACGGCGCGCGTCAACTCCACGCGCGTCTTCGCCAGATCCGTGGAGACTCTCTCCACCTTGGTGCTGGTTTCTTCCTTGATATCCGACTTCAACTCGGACATCTGTTTGGCCACCTCCGTCCGCCGCTGGTCCAGAGCCTTGGCGAACTCCGCGCGGTTTCTACGGACTTCCGATCGGGCCTGCTCCAAGGTGGCGGCCGTGACCTCCTCAAACTGCTTGTTCATTTCATCGAGGCGGCGCAGATTCTGTTCGAGCGAACCGGCTTCCAGTTCCCGAATATCAGCGAACTGGCTCCGTACTTTTTCCTGCATGGCTGCAAAATCACGGTTCAGACGCCTGGCTTGCGTGAACTGATATACGTTTCCAGCTAGAGCCACCGCGATTCCGGCGAACAATAGCCAAATGACGATTGAGCGCGAGCGGCTCGTCGAGTCGATTGCGGGCATAAAGCTTCCCCTTCCCTCGTTTCGCGTAGGAACAGTAGTGAGATAAGACGCCGGGCTAGCCTTGCCGTTACCGCAGACCGGTACTATGACAAGGCGAGAAAGTACTATCCCGCAGCTCGCCTTACTCCGACCGCAGCGCTTGCATCACATCCACGCGCGCCGCCCGTGCCGCCGGCAACAACGACGCCAGCACTCCAGCCGCCAGCAACACGATCGCCGAAACGAGCAGCGGCGCCGCGCCCGGCATCCGTACCTCATTAAAATAACTCCCGGCCAGCCGCGCCAGCGCGTAACCGAACGCCGCGCCTGCAACGATTCCGGCGGCTGCCATCACCGCGCCCTCCGCAATCACGCCCAACACCAGGTGTCGAGGCTGTGATCCGATCGCCAGCCGGATGCCGAACTCGCGCGTCCGCCCGCTCACCGAAAACGCCAGCACGCCGCCCACGCCGACCACCGCGATCGCCAGCGCCACCAACGCGAAGCCGCCGAACACCAGCGCGTTCAACCGGTCCGGCGTCAGCACCTCGGCGCGAATGTCTTCCAGCGTCGCCGCGCGCTCCACCACTTGATCGGCCGACAAGTTCCGGATGATGCGCCGGATGTGCGCCACCAGCGAGTATGGATCGCCGCGGGTGTGCACGAACAAACGCCCGCCGCCGAACTCCTGCGCGAACGGGTGATACACGCTGAGCGCCGGGCCCGGCACAACATTTTCGTCATCCACATCCGCCGACACGCCCACGATGCGCCGCGGCTCCGGCGCGACTCCGGCGAACTTCATGATCGGGTCCACCCACATCATGTGCCGGTTCACCGCATCCTGGCCCGGAAACATCCTTTGCGCCACGCTCTGGCTGATGATCACGACTTTCTCGCTGTCGCGCCGGTCGGCGTCATTGAAATCCCGGCCTGCGATCATCGGCACTCCGAGCGCCGCAAAGAATCCCGGCAGACACCGACCGGAATTGCGCGCGCGGATTCTCTTCGCCCGGCCCACGTCACGTGGCCGTCCGCGGAAAACTGGAATCCTGGACCGAAGTTCCCCGCATCGCGCCACGGCACCGTGGTACCCACCGCAACGCGATCCACGCCCGGCAAGTTCCGCGATCCGCCGCATCGCTTCCTTGTAAAATCCCGTGACCTGATCCGGCGTCCTGCCCATAGCTCATCACCGGAACGTTCAACGCCAGCACGCGCCGCATGTCGAAGCCGGTTTGCGCCGCTTGGAGCGACAGCAGCGTCGCCATGAGCATGCTGGCGCCGGCCAGCAACACGAACGACGCCCCGATCTGCGTCATCGCGAAAACACGCTGGCGCCGAGTCGCGCTGCCGGTGACGCGCAAGCCGCCGCTCGAAAGCGCCAAGCCATTCGAAGAATCGCCCGACGGCAGCCGAGGCACGAACGCCAACAGCACCGCAGCGGCAATCGCCAGCGCGACTCCCACCCACAGCATGCTCGAATCCACCTTCAGGTCCAGCGCCCGCACCGAGAATCGCGACGCGTAGCGCGCCAGAACCGCCACCATCGGCCGCGCGCTCGCGACGCCCAGTGCCGCGCCCGCCTACGCACAGCAGCAGGCTCTCGGCCAGCAGCGTTCGCCGCAACGCCGCCGTGCTCGCCCCGATGCGCCGCGCGAATCGCCAGCTCGCCCTCGCGCCGCACCGTGCGCGCCAGAATCAGGTTCGCCACGTTCGAACACGCGATGATGAAAATCAATCCCGACGCCGCCAGCAGCACCAGCAGCACGGTCCGCGCCCGTGCCGTGAGCTGGTCGCGCAGCAGCTTCGCGTCGATCTGGAAGTCGGCCTTGGCCGCGTACGCCTCGGGATGTTCCTTGCGGATCGACGCATACACGGTTCGCAGCTCGGCCCGCGCCTGATCCAGCGTCGCGCCCGGCGCCAGCCGCCCGAACAGCTCCGTCATCCGATGCACGCGCCCGGTCACCATGGTCGCCGAGAGATGATGCGGGCTGGTAACGACGTTCGCGATAATCTCGGTCTCGGCCGGATACGGCACCGACGGCTCCAGCACGCCCACGATGGTGGCCGACCGCGTCCCCAGCCGCACCGTCTTGCCCAGCACTTTCGGATCGCTCTTCAACGCCGTCGTCCAGAAACGATACGTCAACACCATCGCGCCCGCCGCGTTAGGCCCGTCGTCCCGCTGGTCGAGCAGACGGCCCAGCACCGGATGCAGCCCCATCACTTCGAAATACGATCCGCCCACCACGCCGGCCCGCACCTCGCGCGGTTCGCCCAGTCCGACCATGGTGAAGCCGATGGTCGAAAAGTCGCCGAACGAGCTCAGCGTCTTCACGCTCGACTCCAGGTCCTTGATCTCCGGCACCGAGAACGTCGCGTTCTCGATGCCCATTCCGCGCGCGCTCTGCCGGATGTAGATCAGCCGGTCTTCGTCGCGATTCACCAGCGGCTTCAGCAGCACGCCCCGCACCACGCTGAAGATGGCGGCGTTCGCGCCGATTCCCAGCGCCAGCGTCACCACCACCGTCACTGTCAGCCCCTTGGTCCGCGCCAGCGAGCGTGCCGCGAATTTCAAATCGTTCAGAAACGTCATCCTACCCTCGAACCGCCGATGTTGAAACGAAGTCTACCGGTCATTATATGCTCGCTTCACGCCCCGCGAAAACCAACTAAGATGGCCCCAGCATGAGCAGGCTTTTGCAGCCGTAAGGAGGCCGCCCGTGAAGAAATCGCTCTGGATTATCGCTCTCGCGGCGTTTGCGGGAAGCGCGTTCGCTCAAAATATTACCGGCACGTGGCAGGGCACGTTGCAGGCCGGCCGCGACCTGCGCACCGTCTTCAAAATCTCCACCACTGACAAAGACACTCTGCAGGGTGTGTTTTACAGCATCGACCAGGGAGGCCAGGGCATACAGATCAAACCGGTCACGCTGCAGGTCCAAAGCCGCTCCCGCTCAATCTGACTCGCGCGACTCCCGAAACCACCTGGGCGATTCCCGAGCCTCCGCCGCCGCCCAAGCCGATGTCCGCCGACGCGAATCCGAGCTTCGAAGTCGCCACCATCAAGCCCAGCTGATCCGAACCGGCCCGGCCGCGCATTTCTGGTCAGGGGCCGCCAGTTCTCTACGATCAATACGTCCTTGAGCGATCTCCTCACCTTCGCCTACGGACTGCATGCCCGGCAGATCGTGGATGCGCCTTCGTGGGTCGAGTCCGAAAAGTACGATCTGCTCGCGAAACCTGACGGCGAAGGCCAGCCCAACGACAAGCAGTGGAAGGCCATGGTCCAAAAGTTACTGGCCAATCGTTTCCAACTCAAGTTCCATCGCGACAAGAAAGAACTATCGGTTTATGCGATCGTCATCGGAAAGAACGGATCCAAGCTCACCACCAGCGACGCCCCTCCCAACAATTTGCCCGGCCTGTTCTTCCGGCGCCTTGGATCGCTGGTGGTTCGAAACGCCACCATGGCCGATTTCGCCGGAGTGATGCAAGGCGCCGTCCTCGACCGGCCGGTGGTGGATCAAACCGGTCTCACCGGCCGCTACGACTTCACGCTCGATTGGACGCCCGACGAGTTTCAGTTCGTCGGCTTCGGTCCCAACGCCCCGCGCCCGGCCCCCGCGCCCGACGCTCCGCCCGATCTCTACAGCGCGATCCAACAGCAGCTCGGCCTGAAGATTGAATCCACCAGGGCGCCCACCGAAGTCATGGTCATCGACCACGTGGAGAAGCCGTCGGAGAACTAGCTGCCTGCCGTTTTGCGATCCCGATCCGCCGCCAGCACCCGCTCGAAAACCGCGCTCATTTCCGCGATCTTCCACGGCTTCGGAATCACGCCGTCGAAGCCGTACCTGCGAAAGTTCGACATCACCGGCGCATCCGAGTAGCCGCTCGATACAATCAGTTTCAAAGCCGGATCCACTTCTCTCAGTTTCGCCGCCGCTTCGACGCCGCCCATCCCGCCCGTCACCGTCAAGTCCAGCAGCACCGCATCGAAACCGCGCCCCAAACCTTTGGCGTGTTCACACAATGCAATTGCTTCGGCGCCGTCCGCGGCGGTCTCCACCTCGTACCCCAGCGTCGACAGAACCGATCTCAGCAGCTCCCGCAGTCCATCTTCATCGTCCATGATCAGCAGCCGAGCCGTGCCCCCGTGAATCTCGCTGGCAACCGGAACCTGCTCGATGAGCATCTCGTGCGAAGCCGGCAGCTCGATCGTGAACACCGTTCCGTGCCCCGGCCTCGATTCCGCCGACAAGCTTCCGCCGTGCTTGGCGATGATCGCATACGACGTCGCCAACCCCAGCCCGCGCGCCGCCCGGTTTCGTTGTGAAGTAGGGATCGAAGATCTGCGGCAGAGCATCGAACGGGATCCCGCAGCCGTAGTCGCGAATCGTGATCCGCACGCGCGTGTCCCCTCCCGGAGCGCCGGCCAGCACGACGTTCTCCGCCCGAACCTCGATGATGCCGCGTTCCGCCATCGCCTGCCGCGCGTTCAGCAGAATGTTGTGCAGTACCTGGCCGATCTGCCCCGGATCCACTTCCGCGCAGCGCAGGTCGTCGGCAATGCTCACCTGGATGCTGGTCTGCGATCCCGCCCGCGCCAGTTCCACTGCATCCATCAGCAGCTTGGCAATCGACACGAGTTGCCGGACCGGGACCCCGCCTTTGGCGAACGTCAGCAATTGCGACGACAAAAGCGCCGCCCGTTCACAAGCCTTCCCGGTCCGCTCCAGAATGTTCCGCACCGGCTCGTTCCGGCCCAACTGCATCTTGGCCATCTCGACGTTGCCCTGCACCACCGTCAGAAAATTGTTGAAGTCGTGCGCGATGCCGCCCGCCAGCACTCCGATCGATTCCAGCTTGCGCGCCCGCAGCAGCTCCTCCTCTACTTCTTCGCGCTGCTGGATCTCGGCCCTCAGACGCTCGGTGGTCTGCTGCAGCTCGGCCGTCCGCTCCCGCACCCGCTGCCTCCAGTTGCTCGTTCAGAGCCTCGACGCTTGCTCTTGGCGATCTGCAAGTGCTCCACCAGGTCCTGGTTTTCAAACTTCAACTGCAACGCCGAAAGGATAGTCTGATGGATTCGCCGCGTAGTGATCAAAGTGGAAATCACGAAGAGGCCGGCCAGCAGCCCCATGGCAGTGTGGGTTTGATCGCCCTGCAGCAAGAACCGCACCGCCGGGGCCACGCCGGTGGGAATCATGAAGACCAGGTAGGCCGCTACCGTCGGCGCCAGCAGCGACGCCCCGCCCAGCATCATTCCGCCCAGTATGAACGCCAGGAAGACTTGGCTCTCGAGACTGTGCGCCGGGTTCAGCAGAAATCCAGCCGCGCCCCAGCCTGCTCCCGCCAGCGCGGCGCCGATCGTGAAGGCCGTTCCCCACTTGCTCGTTTCCGGAATCGACGGCTTCGCGCGCCAATAACACTCCCCCAGGATGAATCGCGCCGCCGATACCAACACCATGTACGCGCACCAGCCGACCACCACCGGGTGCGCCACGAATCCCCACTGCAGCCCGCCCAACACCGCGGCGGCGACCACGGTTATCACCGTCCCTACGTTGATGTTCCTGTAGAGAAGACGCACTTGATCTGCTTGGATACGCAGTCGTCGTGCATTTCCCTGGCCCTGAACTGCCGGCTCAAGGACGGATTTCGCGCTCATTCCGACACCATCGTCCGGTGTCCTAAACTAACACAAACTTCATGGCCGGAGTCGAAACTTCTCCCTGCTCACTCCAGCGGCCGGAACAGCTTCGCGGCAGCCTCGCTCGCTTGGGTCAGCTTGAACCGCTGCCCGTCGAAACTGTAGTCGATTCGATATGACTTCACGACCCGCGGCCCCGGTCCGGCTGCAGCCGGCCGATGCGTCTGCGCCTCCTGGCACAGTTCCTGACGCCGATCCGAATCCCGCATCTCGCCGCGTGATGCGGTAAACCAGATGACGTTATCTCCGAACTCCACCTTGTCAATCTCCGCACTCTGAACGCGCTCCTGTGAGTCGCACATCCTGGTGGTGTCCGATGCCGTGATAAGGTTCCGGAAGCTTAGCGATTCGCCTTTGACAAAAACCGCCGTCACGCTGTGCATCAACACGAACGAATCCATGCGATAGTCTTCGCACACCAGCAGTTCGCGCCCGCTCCGGAACCGCATCCGGTGGCAGCGCCGCAGGTCGAGGCCAAGCAAGTCGTAGATGCTCTCCCAGTTCCCTCCTCTTCGTGTCAGCAGGAAACCCCAGCCGATACTCGCGTGCATCTCCTCGCAGCCCGCGATGGTCACCATGGCGTCCTCGCTATCCGGGGCAACGAAGTGTCCAAGAATCACATGGTCCAACGAGAACCCGACGCTCGAAACCGGCGAGCTCTCCGGGCATGTATCGCAATGCGTGCCGTCGGACTTGCCATCGCAGATCGCTTCTAACATCTCGGCGCGCTGACGGCTGGACAGCTTTGCCTCCTTCGTCTTTGGAATCAAGTAGTGCAGCCGATACCCGTCGTCATCGGCGCGCAAACCTGCGGCCAGCGCCAGCGCGATCACCAGCAGGCGGGTCACTAACGATTCTCCGCCCGCATCAGTTGCGCTGCCGCCAGCGCCACCATGCTGGCCAGCCAAAGGTAAAAACCGAGACCCGGCACAACCGCCGTCCGATTGCCCGCTTCGTCGATTTCAATCGTCCGATTCACCAGCGCAACCAGCGCCAACGGAATCGCCACAGACTCAACACCAGCTCTTGCCGGCTCGGCTGCCTGCGCAGCAAACCCCACGCCAGACTCATCCCGAAAAGCACATTGGCCGACCACGGCAGCACCCACTGCGGCCTTCCGAATGCCCCGATCCATCCCAGCAGCAGGCAGTTCAGACCGCTGTATTGGAACGTTCCCGTCCCAGGCTCCTTCAGCGCCGGCTGAAACAACGAAGCAAACCACAGCCCGATCGCCGGTGTGTATCGCACTAAGGAAAGCGCGCGCATGTCCATGTGCTCCTCCGTATCCTAGGGCGAAAACAGAGCGCGATCTTGCTCATGCGCGCCGGGCGGTTGAGTTATGCTGGACCCCATGCCGTCCGGTCTCTCGATCTCGAAGATAGGTCCCGAGTCGGACGTCATCCTTCAGAACCTGTTCGAATTCTACATGCACGACTTGGCTGAAGCCTTCGAACTCGACACCCAGCCCGACGGCAGCTACTCCTACGACACTTCGTCGATCTGGGCGCGTGGCTTCGACGCGTATCTAGCGAAAATCGGCGACTCCATCGCCGGCTTCGCCCTGATCGGCTCGGCTGACGAGTGGCTCGGCGACATCGGCGGCCATGACATTCACGAGTTCTTTGTCATTCGCAGATATCGCAGGAGCGGCCTCGGACAGAGAATGGCCACCTACTTCTGGAACCAGCAGCCTGGCCCGTGGCTTGTCAGAGTGCTCGAACGAAACGCGCCCGCAGTGGCCTTCTGGCGAACCGCGATTTCGGTGCACTCGCGCGGGGCCTATAAAGAGGAAGCGCGCATGGTCGACGGCCGTGCCTGGCGTTTCTTCCAGTTCGTTTCCGCTTGACAGAATCCTTCTTTGTCTTTATATTGTAAAGTACTTGTCGTCAACGAACAGACCCCGGCGCGCCCGCCGAATCTTCAAAACCCTCGCCGTTTTGGCGACCTTGGGGGCCGTCGGACTCACGCTGTTGTTGGCAGTGCTTTGGACCGAGCACAGATCGGATATCACGCTCCCGGCGCCCACGGGTTCGTTCGCTGTCGGCCGCGTCATCTACGATTGGACCGACGACGCGCACACCGACCCGCTCGCCCCGGTGCCCGGAACCAAGCGCGAACTCCTGGTCTGGATCTGGTATCCATCGGCGCCCGCGCAATCCGCCGCCATCGCCGACTATCTGCCCGCCCCGATGCGCGCTGCTGCCGAAGCCGGCGGCCCGCTCTCGCTCCTGACGCGCGACCTCGCCAAAGTGCACACCCACAGCGCTCGCGACTCGCCGGTGTCGCCCCAGCAGCCGTCCTACCCTGTCGTGATCATGCGAACCGGCGCTTCCGCCGAAGTTTGGAATTACTCCACGCTCGCCGAGGATCTCGCCAGTCACGGCTACGTCGTCGTGGGCTTCGACGCCCCCTATCGCACCTTCGCCGTCACGTTCCCCGATGGCCGTGTGATCCGCAGGACCCCCGCGAACAACCCGGAATTCTGCGTGGGCCAGCCGCCGGCGCAGCAGACGGCATGCGCGATCAGAATCCTGAATGCCTGGACCTCCGACACCGCGTTCGTGCTCGACCGCCTCAGCAGCTTGAACGCGTCCGACTCATCCGGAAAGTTCACCGGACGCCTGGACATGACGCGCGTGGGAATGTTCGGTCACTCCTTCGGCGGCGCGGCATCCGTGCTGTTTTGTCACGACGATTCCCGGTGCAAGGCCGGCATCGATCTGGACGGCGCTGTGTTCGGCAGCGTCATCCAGGAGGGATTGCATCAGCCCTTCCTGTTCGTCCTCAGCGATCAGTCCCATGCCACCGACCCGCAGAGCCGCCGATTCCAAGCCGATATCCAATCGATTTACGATCGGCTTCCCCCGAATGGACGCCTGCGCGTCGCCATCCGCGGCGCCAATCATTTTTTCTTCGGCGAGAACAATGCCCTACTGAAGAGCCCCCTCGTGTTACGCCTGCTGCGCATGCTCCGTATTGTCGACATCGACGGACGCCGCCAGCTCGCCATCACAACCTACTGCCTGCGTACTTTCTTCGACGCATACCTCAAGCGCGCCGGCGCCGAGCCCCTCAACATTTCATCTCCGCTCTACCCCGAAATCCAAGTTCTCGAGTGAGCCGCCTCACAGCCTGTCAAACAACAAGTGCAATCCGTCCCGCACCGCGCCCGCCGCGGCCGCGCTCAGCTTGCCCGTGCATTCCACCAGCTCCGCCTTGTCCACCGTCAGGATCTGCGAGACGTTCACCACGCTGGCCTTCCTCAGATTGGCTTCGCCTTTCTTCAAAAGCACATTGCCCGGCGCGTTCGACCGGCTCACGTTCGAAGTGATCAGGCACACGATGCTGGTTGAAATCGCGCTCCGATTGAAAACATCGTTCTGGACGACGACACAAGGATGGCGATCCGCCGGCGCCGAACCGCTCGCCGGCCCAAAGTCCAGCCAGTACACTTGTCCCTGCCGGATCTCGCTCACCAACGTTCCTTCACGGCCCGCCGAACCTTGTTCTTCATTCCTTTCAGCAGCCGTTTCTCCGGCGCCTCACTATCCTGTCCATAAACCTGGTTCAACCGGAGCAGCATCTGTTCCCGCCGCTGCCGTTCTAGGAAATCACCGACCGCCCGCGCGAAAAGCCCGCTGCGGCTCAGCCCCATCCGCCGCGCAGTCTTGTCGGCTTCCTGCAGGAGCCGGTCATCGATGGATATCGCGGTCTTCATGGTTACTACCATGTATCATACCAGGGTTCATACCTGGTGGAATACCGCTCGCAGGCGGTCCGGACGTGACATTTTTGCCCATCACCTTCCTCGCGGACGGAGTAAACTTAAACGGTCGTCCACCAATCGCCACAAGGAGAACAGATGAAGTACATGATCAGTTGGTTCGAACGCCCCCAAGGTTCGCCCATCGAGTACGAGAATGCCCAGAAGCGAATCCTGGATGTGTTCGGCCAGTGGAAGGCGCCGGCCAACTTCAAGATCGAAGTGTTCGTCGTGCGCGTGGGCGACTGGGGCGGCTATATGCTGGTGGAATGCGACGACCCGCTCACGGTTCACAAGGTTTGCTCCACGTTCCCGGCGTTTGAATTTCAAGCGCGCCCCGTAGTCCCCGTCCAGGACGCGGTTCGGGTCGAACTCGAAGCCATCGCCTGGCGCGACGGACTCAAAGGCAAGTAACATCCGATAGTATGATCTCGCAGGCACGTCGCGTGAACCCGCGAGACTATTCTCGTTTCGGCGGGGACCAGTGTACTCTGGATTGAAAACACCAGCGCTGTTTGACTTGACCGGCCGGGTTGCCGTCGCGACCGGCGGCAATGGCTCCGCACAACATTCAAGTCAATGCCATCGCGCCAGGTTGGATTGAAACCGACATGACCGCGCCCGTAAAGACGATGCCGCTCAACGATGAAATTCTTGCTCGGACCCCCGCCGGCCGATGGGGTCAATCCGAGGAACTCGCCGGAACCGCTGTTTACCTGGCCTCACGGGCATCGGATTTCGTGACTGGTGCCACCATTCGTGTCGATGGCGGTTATTCGATCCGCTAGCGTTCCGAAGGATCAAGTCATATTCGCGTCCTCTAACAGGCTGCTGAAAAGCTCTTCCGGAAAGTATCCAAAAAGCCAGTAAGAACGTCTTCTCTTTATGCGCGGAGAAGACCAAACACAACACGAACTGTTCGGATACGGATCGCTGGACGAGCGGGTGCCGCAGAATCATCCGTTGCGGCCGATCCGGGCGATGGTGGATGAGGCGTTGCAAGCGTTGGACGGACGTTTCGACTCGCTGTACGACGAGGACGGGCGGAAGTCGATTCCGCCGGAGCGGCTGCTGCGGGCGTTGCTGCTGCAGATGCTGTACTCGATCCGCAGCGAGCGGATGCTGATGGAGCAACTGGAGTACAACCTGCTGTACCGCTGGTTCGTGGGGATGTCAATGAACGAAGCGGTGTGGCATCCGACCGTTTTCACCAAGAATCGCGACCGGTTGCTGGAAGGCGAGATCGCCGAAGAGTTTTTTCGCGAGGTGCTGCGGCAGGCGCGGCGGAAGCGGCTGTTGTCGGACGAGCACTTCACGGTGGATGGAACGCTAATAGAAGCCTGGGCGGGGCAGAAGAGTTTCCAGCTCAAGAATGACGACGATGTGTTGAAGCCGCCTCCGCCGCCAGATCCCGGAAGTAACCCAACGCTCAACTACCGCAATCAGAAGCGCTCCAACGACACGCATCAATCCAAGACCGATCCGCTGGCGCGTCTATATAAGAAGAGCAGCGGGAGCGAAGCGAGGTTGGCGTACCTCGGCCACATCCTCACGGAGAATCGCAACGGACTGGTGGTAAACACGCGCGTCACGTTGGCGACGGGCACGGCCGAGCGCGCTGCGGCGATGGAGATGGTAGAGCAGATTCCCGGCGGCAGTAAGCGCGTCACACTGGGTGCGGATCGCGGCTATGACACGGCCGACTTCGTGGAACAGATGCGCGAGTTTCGTGTGACGCCGCACGTAGCGCAGAACGATACGAACCGGCGCAGCGCGATCGACGCGCGGACCACCAAGCAGCCCGGGTATGGGGTCAGTCAGCGGAAACGGAAACGTGTGGAGGAAGTCTTCGGATGGATGAAGACGGTGGCCTTACAACGCAAGACGCGGTTCCGGGGACCGGACAAAGTCGGATGGATGTTCACCTTCGCCGCGGCGGCTTACAACCTGGTTCGGATGCGCAATCTGATGGCGCAGCCTGCCTGAAACAACGCTGGCGGAGGAATCGCGGCCCTTCGGCGTCCAGAATCCACTCGCGGAACACTCATCCAGCCGCGCGAAGCTGTTCTCAGAGTCAGAAAATAATGGCTGAAATAACTTCGGCTGTGCTTTTCAGCAGCCTGCTAAACCCGCGAACTGTCTTCCTTTTGGCAGTGGCCACGATCACCGCGCGTAACCGGTCCGCCGGCGATTTTGCGGACCTACGCGAGTGAGGCGGCCCTGCGACGCGACAAATGACATCCGTCTTGGTGGTTTTGTCTCATGCTGCTAGACTAGGCCCATGGAAGTACCTGCGAGGGCAGTGGAGTGTCCCCGTTGCCATCACAGTAGCCCACCGGGAGCTTCCCGCTGCGCCTCCTGCGGA
Source organism: Terriglobia bacterium (assembly GCA_963792065.1). GTDB lineage: Bacteria > Acidobacteriota > Terriglobia > Bryobacterales > Bryobacteraceae > Palsa-89. The sequence continues at coordinate 153,610 of CAWBUU010000001.1, read as the reverse complement.
GCATCGTTCAGCGCCATTACCGAGGCCGACACGATGATCCAGACCACCCCCAACGTCAACTGGTCGCGAGCAACCGGGTCGGGAGCTTCGGAATCCGACTCAGCCTTCTCACTCGCAGAAGGCAGCGTCGTCGCGGACCGCTACGAAATTCTCAAAATGCTGGGCGAAGGCGGAATGGGCGCGGTCTATAAGGCGAGAGACCGCGAGCTCGACCGGCTGGTAGCGCTAAAAGTGATCCGTTCCGAGTTGGCCGGCCACGCCAGCGTGCTCCAGCGTTTCAAGCAGGAACTGATCCTCGCACGACAGATCACCCATCGCAACGTGATCCGGATCTATGACCTCGGCGTCGCCGAGGGTCTCCGGTTCATCACCATGGAGTATGTCGACGGCAAGGATCTGTCGTCGCTGCTCGAAGAACGCAAGTTCGCTCCCGAAGAAGCGGTCAAGATCCTGCGCCAGATCTGCGAGGCCCTGCAGGCCGCGCACACGGCGGGTGTAGTTCACCGCGATTTGAAACCCAACAACGTCATGATCGAGTCCAGCGGCCGCGTCGTCGTGATGGACTTCGGCTTGGCCCGCTCCATGGAAGCCACCGGGTTGACGCAAGCCGGGACCATCATGGGAACCCCAGCCTACATGTCGCCGGAACAGGCCAAGGGAATGCCGGCCGACGAGCGCTCCGACATCTTTTCGCTCGGAATCATTGCTTACCAGATGCTGACTGGCGTGATTCCCTACCAGGCCGATACCGCGTTCGCCAGCATGCTGCTACGGACGCAGGGGCCTCCCCCGCCGCCGGTCCAGCTTGATCCCAGCGTTCCGCAGCCGTTGAGCGACATGGTTCTGAAGAGCCTTGCTACCGACCCCGCCGCTCGCTACCAGAGTGTGGGGCTGCTGGAGAAGGACCTGCACGACTGGGAAGAAGGTACGCTTCATCGGAACATCGTCACGCCGCCCATGGCGATGATGTCCGAGTCGAAAGCGGGCAAATGGATCGCTCTTTCGGTCGGCAGCGCTTTGGTCTTGATGGCCGGAGCGTACGGCGCATACCGGCTGCTGAACAGGCCCGCTGCTGCCCCGGTGGCACCGATGACGGTACTTATCTCGGATTTCAACAACCATACCGGAGACCAGGTCTTCACCGGAACGCTCGAGTCCACGCTCACCGCCGCGTTGGAAGGCGCATCCTTCATCAGCGCGTACGATCGTACAGGGTTGCGCGGCCTGGGCTTGAAACCCATATCCGGTGCGTTTGACGAACCGAAGGCTGAGGAAGTCGCCGCCAGTCAAGGTTTGAACGTCGTTGTTTCCGGATCGCTCGACCGGCGTGGCGCCGGCTACCAGCTTTCACTTCGTGCGGTACAGGCTGTCACCGGCAAGGTCCTCGCCAACGCCGACGCGACAGCTCCGGACAAGGACCAGGTTCTGTTCGCAGTAACGAAAGTTGGCTCCGCCATAAGAAAGGCGCTGGGCGACTCGACTTCAGAATCGGCGCAGCGCTTGTCGATGGAAACCCTCTCGGCCGCGAATCTTGAAGCCGTTCACGAATACGCCGCCGGTCTGGATACTCTATCCGCCGGCAAGTTTGCCGACGCGCAGGCGCACCTCTCGCGAGCTGTAGACCTGGACCCCGACTTCGGCATGGCCTACACGATCATGGCCAGCGCCGCCCGAAACCAGGGCAAGTTTCAGGAAGCCGAGCAGTATATTCGAGAGGCCATCAAACGCAGCGGCCGCATGACCGAGCGCGAACGCTATCGCACCCGCGCCTACCTCTACTTCCTCACCGGCGATTACCAAAAGTGCGTGGATGAATACAGCGCGCTTCTGGAACGCTACGCAGCCGATACTGGGGCTTACACCAACATCTCCGTCTGCCTAGTGCATGTGCGCAATGTGCCCAAGGCGCTCGAGTTGGCGCGCCGCGCGGTGACCATTCTTCCCAAACGCGCCATCTACCACTCCAATCTTGCGATGGGCTTGGCCTTCAGCGGCGATTTCCAGGGAGCTGCGAAAGAGGCGGCCCAGACCATGAAACTCGGCTATGTAAACGGGTACCTGATCCAGGCTTTCGCGCATCTCGGCCAGGAGCAGACCGAGGCAGCCGCCGAAGACTACAACAACCTCGCAAAGACTCTTCCCTCTGATGCCGCTACCGGTTTGGCGGACCTGGCGACGTACGAAGGCCGCTACTCGGATGCGGTCAAGATTCTCGAGAAAGGCCTGAAGGACGACCTGGGTGGCGTCCATCCGGACAAGGACGCCGCCGCCACGAAATATTGGATGCTGGCGCATGTCCAGCTTCTGCGTAAACAAAATGCCGCAGCCCTCACGGCGGCCAAGCTCGCGCTGGACAACAATCAGGCGTTTCAAACCCGGCTGGTCGCCGGTCAGGTCTACGCCGCGCTCGGCGAAGAGGCGAAGGCGCGGGAGTTGGCGACTGGTCTCGCCATGGAATTGCAAGTCGATCCTCAGGTCTATGCCAAATTGATCGAAGGCGACATCGCCCTCAAGAACGGCGATAGCCACGGCGCAGTCAAACTCTTCACGGACGCGAACAACCTGCGGGATACCTGGCTCGGCCGATTCGAACTCGGTCGCGCCTACGTAGAGGCAGGCGCTTTCGCGGAAGCGGACGCTGAATTCGACCGCTGCATCAAGCGTCGCGGCGAAGCCCTATCGCTGTTCTTGGATCTCTCCACGTACGGCTATTTCCCGCAAGTCTATTACTATCAGGGACGTGCACGCGAGGGCATGAAGACCGGCGGGTTCGCCGACTCCTATAAGAAGTACTTGAGCATACGCGGCAAAGCGGGCGAGGACCCCCTTCTGAATGATGCGCGGAAGCGCGCCGGCCAGTAGCACTCTTAGCGGATACCCCAGTACAAATAGAACACGCTTAGCAGGTTTTTCCTTGACTTCATCCTAGGGCGTGTGACAAAACAGTCTATAACCTTACAAGTACTATCCAAAAGGATAGGTTTGGCGCGGTAGCTCGATGCCAGCCCGCCAATGTGTTACCCGGAGCGTTGCGGTCCGACACTTCCGCTGTGCAGTAATGACCTTATCAAAACCGAAAGCAGGCACATCATGCGGCGAACGAGCGTTTATCGAATTATTGCTGCTGCTATCCTAGTGCTGTTCGCGCAAGCCGCATGGGCCAGCGACGCGCTGACCTTCTTCAACAACTGGTTCGTCACGGGCGACTACGCTGTCGCCGGTGTCGGCCTCAGGGGCACCGGCGTGAATGGCTGGGCCACCGGCACCATCAACATGACCGACGTGCCGGCCGGCGCCGAACCCGTCGCCGCGTTTCTCTACTGGTCCACGGTAGAGACCACCACAACCCCGAACGCGCGAGACGGCTATTTCAACGGACATCAAATTCGAGCTGCTGTATTGGGCGATCCGACGAATCCGAACCCGGCTTGCTGGAGCAACGGTGGGACGACAGGACCCAAGGATTCAGCGGGACGTGTCTACCGCGCGGATGTGCTCCGCTACTTGCCCGTAAATGCCAGCAACGTCCGCCAGGCCAATGGGGCCCACACGGTGAGGCTGCCCGATTCAGGCGGAAAGGGAAACGGAAACGTCCTCTACACCAACGGCGCATCACTGGTAGTGGTTTACCGGGTCGTGGTGGCGGGCACGCCCTCGAGCATGCCGCTTCGTGCTGTGGTGATTTACAACGGCGCTTTCACCATGGACAAGAAATCGTCCGGCGTGGCGCAGGTCGTGGCCGGCTTCTATCAGGCCGACGTTGTCCCCTCCGCAAAGATCACAGGTATCGCAGCGAACGGGCAACCGGGCCATTCTTCGCCCTTTTCGGTGAACGGCACCACGCTTACCACGAACCCCTTTGTGGGCGCGCAAGGAGACCGCTGGGATAACCCCACTTACAACTTCGATCTGGCTGGGAACGCTTCTTCCTTTTCGACTCTGCTGACCGTGGGGAGCAACCAGACCTGTCTGACGTCGGTCGCCATCATCGCCAGCTTGAACGTCAAGGATTCCGACGCGGATGGGCTTCTGGACCTTTGGGAGACCTCTGGTTTGCACCGCAATACGCAGGTTTCTCCCGCCACCTTTGGCACCTGCGCGAACTACCCGTCGGACACGGCAAACTGCGTGAATCTGCCGGCCATGGGCGCGCTGAATGGAACAAGAGACATCTTCGTTCAGCTCGACTGGATGCACGGCACTGGCGACGGAACCGGCGGCACCGATGGCCACGGTACTCACGTTCACAAACCCAAGCTTGAAGCGCTGAAACCGGTGGCCGACGCGTTCGCCTTACGCGGTGTTCGCCTGCATTACGATGTCGGCAACAACTACCAGGGGGTCCAACCCGCGTGCGGAGGCGTCTGCAGCTTCATTGTTCCCTCGGCATATGCGCAAGGCGGATCGGACATGGACGAGTCAACACTGGTCTGCCATGATACTGCCACACACACTTGCAGCTACCACGCCCCGTATCCGGTGCTGAGCTTTGAATTCGGCTTTGCCTCGGTGAGAGACGGTAACCACCTGCTGGGGATCAGCCAGCACTTCGCTCAAAACCGCAAAGACATCTTCCACTACGGTCTCTTCGCCCATGCGCTGGGGGGCCCCTACGATGTGAGTGGTCACCCGGTCGACCCCAGCACGGGTGAGCCGACGACGATCCCCAGAAGCTATTCAGGCATCGCTCACCGTCCCGGTGGTGGCTTTATGGTGACGTTCGGGTTATGGCGTTCGGATCTTCCAGAGAACGACCAGGTCGGCGGCGCGCTGGCGCAGGCCGGAACAATCATGCACGAGCTCGGCCACAATTTGGACCTGTCGCATGGAGGCCTCGATAACACACCGACATGCATGCCGGACTACTTCAGCGTGATGAACTACTTGTACCAGACGCGCGGTTTGACGGACGCATTTGGCTTCGAGCACATCGATTATTCGAATGGAACGCAGGCTGGTAGCGTCAACGAGAATTCACTATTCATCACGAACTTGGGAACCGGAGCTTCGACACCGTATCGCGTTCGATTCTATGGTCCTCTCGCGCCCGGCGATCCACCAGATTCCGCGGCGCAGCTCCATTGCGGCGGCAGCCCCATATCGCCCGGCGAGACTCCTCTGGTTCGTCTCGAGAGCCCCGCTGTCGGAACGCCCGATTGGAGCCATGGGACAGTGCCGCTTGGGAGTCCCATATCCCCCTTGGACGTCAATTTCAACGGAACTATCGGCGGAATCTTTACCGACCAGCATGACTGGTTGAGTCTCAATCTTCAGCAGATTGGAAGCGGCTATCGCTTTGGCGGCTTGTCCCTGGGAGCCTTCGCGACCGACGGCGGAGTCTTCGCCACCGATGGCGGCGTATTCGCCACGGACGCCGGAGCCTTCGCCACCGACGGCGGGGTCTTCGCCACTGACGGCGGGGCATTTGCCACCGACGGCGGCGCCTTCGCTACTGACGGCGGCGTGTTCGCCACTGATGGTGGGGTCTTCGCCACCGACGGTGGAGCCTTCGCTACCGACGCCGGAGAACTGGATTATGATACGGCCGTCCTGTCCTCCGTCGATCCGCCGATCGTGGCTGTGACCAACACGATCGGGTCGATCATGGGAAGCTTGATCCCCCCCGACAACGGAAACATCGCGAGCTACAACATTTACCGCTGTGCCGGTGCAGGATGCACCCCAGCCGCGCCAGCGTTCAGATCGATTGCGGGCGGAACTGCGACGCCGACCTTCATTGATACCGTCAATGACTTTGTCCACGCCGGCGCGTCCTGCCCCGCATCCGCCACCTGCTACAACACCGTCTACAGATACACCGGAACATCCGTAGCCTTGCTGAACTCGAAACTCATTGAAAGTGTATTCTCGCAGCCTCCGGTTGACAGCGAGGTAAAGCACCAGTTCGTTATCGCCGACAGCAAGACAGTCACCTATGACGGCACCAACCAGTCGGTGACATTCCAGATCTACGGCGACTCCTCCGTGGCATTGAATCCGTCAAGCGTGAGCTGCACAACGGCGCCGACGAACCCGGCAAGGAATGCCCAGACCTACATGATCTCCTGCTCGGGTCCCGCTCAAAGTTCGCCAACCGATGGAGTCACCTACAACGCTGCTTATCTTTCGTTCGTGCCCGGAAGCTTGACCATCAACAAGCGTCCGATCACGGTGACCGCAGCCGGCAGCACCAAAGTCTACGACGGCACGATCAATTCGCCAGCGACGCCCACAATTACCTTGGGCAGTCTGGGAACCGGGGACTCCGTGACTTGGACGGAGAGCTACGACAACAAGAACGTGGGCAATACTCACGTCATGACCCCGGCAGGAATCGTGAGCGACACCAACGGCGGCAACAACTACATCGTCACGTTTGCTCCCATCAGCACCGGCGAAATCACGAAGCGGCCGATCACCGTGACTGCGGCCGCCAGCACCAAAACCTACGACGGTACCACCAGCTCCACATCGACGCCGACCATCACCGTGGGCACTCTGGCATCCCCGGATACAGCGGCTTGGACGGAGAGCTACGACAACAAGAACATGGGCAATACTCACGTCATGACCCCGGCCGGAACCGTGGGCGACGGCAACGGCGGAAACAACTACAACGTCATGTTCGCGCCCATCAGCACCGGCGTAATCGAGCGGAAGCTTGCATCCGTAACCCCGAACCCGGCCAGCAAGATTTACAGCATGCCCGATCCGCCGTTCACCGGCGTTTTGAACGGTTTCGTGGCGGCTGACGGCATCACGGCTACCTATTCCCGCACCACGGGCGAAAGCGTTACCGCCGTGCCGTACACAATCAGCGCCACCCTGGCTCCGGCCGGTGCGTTGGGCAACTACATGATCACCTACAACACCGCAACCTTTGTGATCAACCCTTATCCGTTGACGGTGACCGCGACCGGCATCAACAAACAGTTTGATGGCACGGTGAGCGCGACAGTGACGCTCTCCGACAATCGACTCGACGGCGCGTTTGTGGCCAGCTACGCCAGTGCTAGCTTCGCCGATCCGAATCCCGGCATGGGCAAGGCAGTCGCGGTTACCGGCATCTCCATCTCGGGCCCAGGAGCCAGCAATTACGCTTTAACCTCGACTACTGCCGCCACCACAGCAGACATCAGCAACACCATCAACCTGAGCGCGCTGTCGCTGCACGGCTCACCAGCTCCGCATATCGATGGGTCAGCGCTGCGGCTCACGGACAACACTGGCGAAACCTCCTCGGCCTGGTTGCCGACTGCAATCCAGGTTTCTACGGCGTTCTCGACGTCATTCCAGTTCAGAATCACGCCTGTGAGTGGCGGACAGTTGGCCGACGGATTTGCATTTGTGATTCAGAGCGCCCCGGGCGGAAACGCAACTCTGGGAACCACTGGATTGGGCGGTTACATCGGGTATGCGGGTATTCCCAACAGCATTGCCGTCGAGTTTGACACGTACCGAAATACGGATTACGGGGACCCCGCCGGTACTCATATTGGGATCCAGAGCAACGGAGCCGCGGCGAATTCTTCGAGTCACTCAACCAGTGCGAACAAGGCCGGGCCGGTCGCCGCTACTTTCGCAGACGGCGCCGTTCACACCGCCACTATCACGTACGATGGGACCAGCTTGAGCGTCCTTTTGGATTCCGTCCCAGTCGCCACCGCCCCAGTCAACCTAAGTACGCTGCTGACCCTTTCGGGAGGCACGAATGCGTATGTCGGCTTCACGGCGGCAACCGGCGCTGCGCGCGAGTTCTCGGATATCGTGTCCTGGCACTGGAACTAAGCCTGGTAGGCGCTCAGCGATGCGCGAATCGCAGAAGTCGACATCCGCTTCCGGGCGCCGAACCTTTCTCAAAGCCGCCGCCGGCCTCACCGCCGGCACCGTCATCACTCGAACTCCGCAGTGGGCCCAGAGCAACGCTCCTAACAACGCTGCCTTTCCCAGGATCCAACCGCAGTTCATGATCACGCCCGATCAGGCCTGGGAATGGAACCTCTTCAAGAGTCAGGGCGGCCCTACCTACGCCGGCAGCGCCGGCTGGAAACGCTACACCGATTTTCTCATCGCCAAGATGCAGGAGCTCGGCGCCGTCGACCTCGACTTCGTCGAAATTCCCTATGACCATTACATCGTCGACGACTGGCCGGATCGCCGCACTCACCTTTACGCCTCCGGCGTCGCGCTCGAAAAACTCGTGAGTGACGGCACGCCCGTCCCCGTCGTCGCCTCCTACGGCATGACGTCCGGCTTCACGACGCCCGAAGGCATCACGGCACAGATGCTATACTACGACGCTGCCCGCCCGCCGGCCGCCCCGGACATCGCCGGCAAGATTCTGGTGTTCCGCACCGCGCCCTACCCGGACCCGCCGTATTCGAATTCGTTTCTCGACAATTTCACGCTCACCGATTACGAGTGGCGCTCGCCCGGAATATGGCCAGCGCTCTTTGCACCGCCCCCGCCAAGCCTGATGAGCTCTTATCATTCGCGCTGGGTGTGGAGCCAGCTCAACCGATTCGCCGCAATCGGCGTCCACGGCCAAGCCGCCGGCCTCGTAGTCGTGTACGACCTGTCGCCCGGCGCGGCGTTCGGTCTCGCCCAGCGCAGCGTCTACACGCCCGACGGCAAAGCCGGACTCGGCGCGAAATACGTCAACTGCCCCACGCTCGCTCTCGATCGCGTCGCCGGCGCAAAGGTTCTCGAAGATGCAAAAGCCGGCAAGCGCGCCATCTTGACGCTAACCGCCCGCTTCCAGCGCGACACCGGCAAGGCCATCATCGCGTATCTGCCGGGCGCCAACTACGGCACGCCGCGCGACGAACAAGTCCTGCTCGCCACCCACACCGACGCCATGTCGCTCATCGAAGAAAACGGCGGCCTCGGCATGCTCGGCATCTTGTCCTACTTCCGCAACCTGCCCCGCGCCGCGCGCCCGCGCACGCTGGTCTTCTATTTCGACTGCCGTCATTTCATGCCCGGCGGCGAAGGCAGTTGGCCGCAGTTCGATTACTATAAAATCCATCCCGACCGCCTCAAGTCCATCGTCGCCACTATGGGGATCGAGCACATGGGCGGCCGCCAAACCATCGAAACCGGTCCCGGCGGCAATCAGTACGTCTACTCCAAAGAGCGGCCCGAGAACGGCGGCGTCATCACCAGCCTGATGGACGTGCACAATAACAACATCTGGCTTGTCGAAGCGATCGCGCGTGCCGCCACCGGCAATCATTGGCCGCGCGTCGACGTCAAGTCCGGCAACACGGGCCCCGGAGTGAATGGCGGATTCCAGGGCACGGTGAAAAGTCCCATGAACAAGGGCCGCGCCTACGGAATCCCCGGCATCGGACTCGCGGGCGATTGGCCGGGCGGCTGGACACAGACCTACGCGCAGGCCGACACCGAAGCCGGCGCACACGGCTTCGATCAGAATTATTTCGTCCAGCAGGTGGCCGGCCTGTCTCAGCTCGCCGGCGATTTCATGCTCGTCAAGCCGCTCGTGATCGACCTCGGCTGGGGCACCCTCAAGTCAGCGCTGGTGAAGCTCCCCGACTCCGGCTTGGCCGCACCGCACCAGGCCGCGGCTCACCAGCAGAGTCTGCTCGATCAGTACGTCGCTGCGTTCCGCCACGTCGAATCGGCCGCGCTCGACCTAGCCCGAAGCGCCCTCAAGAATCTCGCCGCCAGCATCTCTTCCCAGATCGCGACCGATCAGCAATCCCGTCTGCGCGAGTTGGTCGACAACCAGCTCTCCAAGCTCGTGAAGCAACGATGAGAACGGAATTGCTGCGTTTCAACGGCACCGTCGAGCGGGATCCAGCCATCGATGCGTGGATGAAAGAGCATGCCGGCGAATTGGGAGCCGTCGCGAGTCAGTGGTTTCAGGTGATGCGAAACTGCGGGGACGAAGTCCGGGAGCTTTTGCATGACGGCTGTCCGGTTGCATGTTTGGGCGATGCGCCCTTCGGTTACGTCAATGTATTCACCGCGCACGTAAACGTGGGGTTCTTTCATGGCGCCTCGCTGCCGGATCCGGCCCGCATACTGCAAGGCGCCGGCAAGTTCATGCGCCATGTGAAGCTCAGACCCGGAACGACCACAAACGCCGCGGCGCTAAGCAGGCTCATCGATGCGGCGTACTCGGACATTAAGGCTCGCGTCGAAAACGGCTAGATCGGAGAACCAAGCCGCCGCCGCGAGCGGACTACCGCGCGCGAAGAGTACAATCGGGCGTAACCATAAGTCCAGGCAACGTCGTTCTTCGTCGGACTGAGGAATGGGGGCAATATGCGATTTCAAACCATCGCGCTGGGGGTCGCCCTAGCGGGTGCGACAGCGTCTGCGAACGCTCAGTGGCTCAACTATCCTGAGCCCGGAACTCCGCTGCGGCGGGACCGCAAGCCGGACCTGGCGGCAAAAACGCCCCGCGCTTCGAATGGCAAGCCGGATCTTTCCGGAGTCTGGCAGATCGAGCCTCCGCAACCCGGCGAGTACGAGCGACTCTTCGGACCGGTCGGTGCAGCCGAGGTTTTGGGCGACGACTCCCGGGATCAATCCAAGTATTTCTTCAATCTCTTGATCGATTTCAAAGAGGGCGAAGAGCCTCTCCGGCCCGAGGCCGCGGCCCAGACACGAATGAATCGCGAGAATATCGTTGCGACTTCCCCGTCAGCTCAATGTTTGCCCTACGGTTTGCCGAATCGCTACTTCGCCGCCCGTCCCTTTAAGATCTTCCAGACTCCGGAAGCGATCCTGATGTATTACGAGGTGGACGGAGCTTTTCGGCAGATCCACACCGACGGGCGCAAACTTCCCGTGGATCCTCTGCCTGCATGGATGGGCTACTCGACTGGGAAATGGGAAGGCGATACGCTGGTGGTCGATACTGCGGGGTTCAATGACAAATCCTGGCTGGATGTTCGGGGACATCCGCACAGCGAGGCACTGCGGGTTCGGGAGCGTTTCCATCGTCGTGATTTTGGCCATATGGACATACAGGCAACTGTCGAAGATCCCAACACGCTGACCAAGCCCGTTACCGTAAAGTTCACCGAGCTACTCATCCCGAACAGCGACGTTCTGGAGAATTTCTGCACCGAAGGTGAACGGGATCAGGGCTACACGCGCGCGGCGAACAAGTAGTTCTCTGCCTAACCCTTGAGGATCGGCGATCCCACCGGCAGCACGGATTTCTTCACCGTCGCGTTGGTCACTTCGGCGAACGAAAGGTACAGAGCGTCCAGGCCCGTAACCAAACCGAGCCACCCTCCAGCCACGCGCCAACTCGAGCCCATACCCAAATCTGCGCCCGCCAGCAGAAAGAACGTGATCCACAGAAAGAGGAAGACGCTCCACAAACAGAGATTCAGGCGGAAAGTCGGAATCCACATGTAGAGCGTGAAAACGCCCCACATCAAAAGAGCCAGACCCACGGCATTGCCGGCTGGCGCCTTGATCCAGCCCGCGCCCGAGGTCCACAACATAAACGCGTACCACCACCAAAATAATCCGTACGAAGTGAACGCGACGGTTCCAAAAGTGTTGCCGTTCTTGTACTCTAGGATGCCCGCGATGATCTGGCCGACGCCGCCATAGGCGAACGCCAGCGGCACCACTACGGCGGTGAGCGTAGGACCGTCACCGGTCAACAAGCCGGCGTTGATGGAACTGAGAACTACCGTGGTCAGTCCAAACCCGGCCAGGCCGAGCGGCGCTGGATTCGCGGGGATCGATGCGGCTCCGTCAGCCATTAGAAATTCTCCTTTGCACTTCTCCCTCGCCGCCCGCGACGCAATCAGTGCCAGGATCACTGAGTCTGTCGACGGCACAGAGAGGCATGTGCTGATTCAGCTAAGTGTAGCTGATCACCAAGCTCGTCTGAGCCCGGTCGGGTAGTGCGGCAAAACCTCACCACCCCGGTCGGCTCTTGCTGGGCCGAAGGTACAAAAGTGGTCGACCATGAGCCGTTTCAGCTCCGTTTTTCGCGCTTACAGGACACACCGAAGATTTCAAGCGTAGTCCCACAACGGAGGTCCGAATGAAAATAGCTCTTACAGCGATCACTTTAGCGCTCCTCGCTCAGAGCGCGACGCCGCAGGCCAAGACGCCCCCCAAGCCATCTAGCCGAAAATCCGCCCCGGTCATTCAACGAGCTGATGCGAAGTTCAAGGCTATCTGGGAACCCGCCAACGTCAAAGAGGACCTCGAACTCTATTCGGTACGCTTCACCGGCCCCGATGAAGGGTGGGTTGCCGGCGGCAGGAATGAGCTCAACGGCGGAGTAATTTATCACACCAAAGATGGTGGCCGGAACTGGGAGTTGCAACTTGGAGACCCTCAATCCTCCGATCGCGCTTACCGTGATCTGCGCTTTCTGAATTCGAACACCGGCTTCGCCGTCCAGAGTACGGGGGTTGGCGATCATCTGCTCCTTCGCACCACGGACGGCCAAACATGGACGCCATCCGGAACGGTCCCGCAGCACCGCGAAGATTACCAATTCGTATCCTCCGAAATAGGATTTGCCGCGAGTGGAGAACGGATCCTGAAAACGCAAAACGGCGGGAGGCAATGGCAACCCGTGTACTCTTGCGCGGTCAGGGCGGAAGTTGGCGGACTCACTCGCGACGTGCGGTGTTCGTTTGAGAAGCTCTATTTCCTAAATCAGACAACCGGGTTTGCCTTAAGCCACAGTATTGGAAACAATGCAGGCTCAGTTCTTGCTAAGACCGAAGATGGAGGCAACACCTGGACTGCTTGGTTGATCATCCCCGGAGAAGATGGAAAAGAGGGTGGCCTATTCTTTTTCGATGCGAATACCGGCATACTCCGGACGCTAAACGGAAAGCTCTTTCGCACAACCGATGGCGGAAAGACTTGGACCGGAGTTCCTGGCCAGGCAAACGGCAAGCCGGAAATTCAATTCGCAGATTCCCAAGTAGGCTGGATGGTGCGTTACAGCGATATGATCTACACCATTAACGGCGGACGGCAGTGGGTCTCGCGACAGATTCCGTTCCCGGCCCAGGTTGCTGCTTTCAGTCTCGTCGAACGCGACCGGGGCTATGCAGTTGGAGATCATGGCATGGTGTACCGCTATAACATCGTGCCGATAGATTACGCCGCGAAGGGCGCGCTTGCGGCGCCGGCCATGCCCGCTAAGTGAGCATCGCGATCGCCGTCCCAAACACCGTCTCATCTGAGCAACGCCGTCTCAATCAAGCGAAACGAATGGATCCGCGCTTCAAGGCAGCAGGATGAGTTTGCCGCGAGCCTTTTGGCTTTGGCTAACGTCGAGTGCTGCGCGCCAATCCTGCAGCGGGAATGTGCGGGCGATCGGTATCGTGAATTTTCCGTCCGCGGCGAGCTGCGCGAACTCGCCCAGGACGTCGTAGCGGATGGGGCGAATTTCTTCAATGTTGCTGCGGACGCCCAGTTCCTTTGCCGCAGCGAAATCGCTGATGGTGACCACACGCTTGGGGTCGCCCGCAATCCTGACAAGCGCAGGTAACGCGCCGCTGACCGGCGCCGTGTCGAGAATCAGGTCCGGCGATTCGCCGGCCAATTGAAGAACTCGCTCGACCATGCCGTCACCATACGGAGTGACCAAAGCGCCCAGCCCGCGGAGTCGATCTGCAAAGGTGTCACCGGCCGTGGCGATGACGCGGGAACCACGTATCAGCGCAATCTGAACAGCAGCGAACCCCATCATCGTGCCCGCGCCGTTGATCAGGACGGTATGCTCAGCCTGTAGTCCCATTCCGTCGAGGGTGCGCTAAGCTGTCGTGACGGCCATCGGCAGCGCGGCTGCGTGAATCGGATCGAGGCCGTTTGGAGTACGGGCCCAGTGCTCCAAGAATCGCAAAATCCGATGCTCCCGCGCTGGCAGACAAGTGACGAAGTCCGCAGGTCCTGAAGACCGCGCTCTCTCACAGCGACACCACTGGACACCTTCGCTGACAGCATCCACAGTTCCAGACCACTTCCAGTCCAATGCCCCGCGGAAGATCTTTTTTGCAAAAAACCCCGGCAAAGGGCCCGTCCGGGTTCAGCCCGCAGGCGGTCACGCGCACGCGAATGCGATTAGCGCCCCGGTTTGGGAGCATTGTTCTCTTTCGATGCGCAGCACGTCCGCTGGTTCGCCGTACCGATGGAAGCGCACGGTGCGCATGGTCTCTTTCGCGAGATTGTGTTCGGTCATCAAAGCCTCCTCGGTGTATGTCAGTTGGGGATTTTCGGATGAATGGTGAGGGTGTCGCTAATTGCGACAGAGAAGTAGTCGCCCGTCTCCATGTCCTCAAGGAGGGTGGCGTGGGTGGGCTTCCAGCCCAGCAGTTTTTGGGTATAAGCGCTGGAGACGGGCGCATCGGTGGCAAAGCACCTGGCCAGAATTGGATTCCCGAAGTGGGTGGCGGCTTCCTCTGGAGTCAAAGAGGCAGTGGGTATCCGGAGAATTCGCGCGATGAGGTGGGCGATCGTCTCGAAGGTGATCGCGCTTTCTCCCGCGCCGTGCAAAGCGCTGCCGGCCGGCGCCTTCTCGAGGGCGAGGCGAAAGAGAGTGGCCGCGTCCTGACGGTGGATCGCGGGCCAACGATTCGCGCCGTCACCGATATATGCCGAGACACCAGTTCTACGAGCGGCTGCGATCAGAAATGGGATGAACCCGTAGTCTCCTGGGCCGTGAACGGATGGCGCCAACCGCACGACGCTGGATCGCACTCCCTGATCAGCGAAGGCGAGACAGGCCTGCTCGCCCGGCACTCGAAAACTGCCGAGCGACTCGGAATCAGGCGGATCCTGCTCAGTGCGGAGATGTCCGGCGCCCATCACAAACGTGCCCGAGTGCTGACGAACGGCTTGCCGGACCCAGCCAAGGCTTGTCCAAGCGCATTGATCGCAGCGCAATCACGCCGAGTCATATCCTCGGGATCAGCGAAATTGCCGCCAAAGGCCATGTGGATGACGCCGCGGGCAGCCCGAGCACCCTCCTGCAGGATGTCGAGATCCTCCAACGAGCCGCGCAAAACGTTTGCCCCGAGTTCGTGAAGGCGAGCGGCCGCCTTATCAGACCGTGCCAGTCCGGTGACGGTGTGGCCGGCCGTAATGAGTTCAGTGACGACCGAGGGGCCGGTAAGTCCGCAGCCCCCGGTAACGAAGATGTGCATACTCGTTCCTCCTGAAAGCCGCAGCCGAAAGAGCACCCCTGCGGCTATCCTGAAACTGACTTTATCGCCATTGACATGTACGCTCAATGCTTGTGCGTTCACAGGTTCGTCGCAATCGTACAATTCCCCTATGGACCCCCCGCTATCTGACGTGTTGTCGCTCCTGAAACCTCGCACGTATGTGACAGGCGGCCTCACCGCAGGCGGTCAGTGGTCACTTCGCTTGCCTGCGTATGAAGGGATCAAGTGCTACGCGGTTGTCACCGGAGAGTGTTGGCTATCGGTCGACGGTATCGAACAGCCCGTTCCGACTGCGTGCGGGGAGACTGCCTGCTCCTGCCGCATGGCCGCTCGTTTGTGATCACAAGTGACCTCAGCGTCCCACCCGTGGACGCGCGTGCAATCCTTTCTGTAGTGGGAAAGGTACAATGGCGTCCTCTCGGTCAATCCAGGAAACGATTTCTTTCTCCTTGGAAGCCACTTCGCACTTGAGGGCGATGCTCGCTTTCTGCTGGATGTGTTACCGCCAATCGTCTTGTTGGAGGATGAGACGCAGCGGGAGTCCATACGGTGGGCAGTCGAACGTATGCTGCGCGAGATGCGCGATTTTCAGCCTGGAGGTACCTTGGTTGCGCAGCAGGTCGCCTATACTCTCCTGGTAGAGGCTCTTCGCCTCCACCTTGCCGATGGCGTCAAACGAGGCACCGGTTGGCTCTTCGCTCTCGCCGACAAGCGCATGAGAACGGCACTCTCGTGCATTCATCAGAATCCCGCTCATGCCTGGACGTTACAGGAGTTCGCTCGTTCCGCAGGAATGTCACGAACGGCCTTCGCCCAGACCTTCAAGAGGACTGTGGGAGAATCGCCAATGGCTTACCTCACGCGGTGGCGAATGACCTTGGCTGCCAACCGGATCCAAGACCAACGCGAACTGATTTCTTCGGTTGCGCCATCGCTCGGATATCAATCAGAAAGCGCTTTCAGCGCAGCTTTCAAGCGGCATTGGGGTAGCTCTCCCAGACAATACCTTCGCAGCCGTCGCCTTCAGCTCAGCGCTACAGCCAGCGATCAGTAACGATAAAACGCGCTGAGCGGAGGGCGATTGGGAAGTTGTTGACAGTCGAGAAGTATCAGGCGAGCCGGCTCGAAACTAGCACGGTGAGTGCTGGAAATTCATCGGATATTCCCGAAAAAAGTGAAATTTCCAAACGAACCCAATCCCGCAAATGGACACCCCGCCGCGCCCCCATCCCCGCCCCGTTTCTGTGATTCTAAGTGTGTAGGAATCGGACTTCGCCGATCACCGCGCCCGCATGTCGCTCAAAGAATACGAACGCAAACGATCGTTCGACAAGACGCCCGAACCCAAGCCCGCGCCGCCCGCCGTCAGCCGCCCGCCGGAAATTTCTTCTGCGTCCAGCGCCACGACGCCACGCGCCTGCACTACGACTTCCGCCTCGAAATCGACGGCACGCTCAAATCCTGGGCCGTCCCCAAAGGCCCCTCGCTTGAGCCGCTCTCCAAATCCCTCGCCGTCCACGTCGAAGATCATCCGCTCGACTACGGAAATTTCGAAGGCAACATCCCCAAAGGCGAGTACGGCGGCGGCAGCGTGATGCTCTGGGACCGCGGCACCTTCGATCTGCTCGGCGACGCACCCGGCCAAGCCCAGATCGAGCGCGGCGATCTCAAGTTCCGCCTGCACGGCGAAAAGCTCACCGGCGAATTCGCCCTGGTCCGCATGAAAAATCGCGGCAAGGGCAACGAGTGGCTGCTCATCAAGAAGAAGGACGCCTCCGCGAAACCCGGCTGGAACATCGAGGACTACGCGCGCAGCGTGCTCACCGGCCGCACCCAGCAGGAAATCGCCGACAACCTTCCCGCCGTCCACAAACCTGCAGCTCCCTCCGCCCGCGATCGCTCGACTCGCTGCCCGGCGCCGTCGAAATCCCCGCTGCCCCGCTCCATCCAACCCATGCTCGCCACTCTCGCCACTCGCCCGCCGTCGGGCCCCGACTGGCTCTACGAAGTGAAATGGGACGGCGTCCGCGCCATCTGCTTCGTCGAGCAAGGCCAGCTCCGCATCTTCTCGCGCAACCAGAAGCGCTGCGACCAGCAGTATCCCGAGCTCAGCGTCCTGCCGCACTTCCTCAAAGCGTCCACCGCCATTCTCGACGGCGAGATCGCGGTGCTCGACGAAAACGGCCGCGCGCGCTTCAGCCTCATCCAGCCGCGCATCTCGGTCTCCGACCCCAACAGCATCGCGCACCTGGCGCGCTCCACTCCAGTCACGCTGTTCCTCTTCGATCTGCTCTATCTCGACGGTTACGACCTGCGCGGCGTGCGCCTCGAAGACCGCAAGCGCCTGCTCTCGGAAATCCTCACGCCCGCCGATCACATCCGCCTCTCCGACCACTTCGCGGCCAACGGCGACGCCATGCTCGAAGCCGCGCGCGCCCACGGACTCGAAGGCATCCTCGCCAAGCGCCGCGACAGCCAAGTACGAACCGCGCCGCACGCGCGACTGGTTCAAGATCAAGGTCAACACCACCGGCGACTTCGTCATCGGCGGATTCACCCACGGCGAGCGCGACTACTTCAGCTCGCTCGTCCTCGGCCTCTACGAAAGCGGCAAACTCGTGCACGTCGGCCAGGTCGGCACCGGCTTCAACGACAAATCGCTCACGGAAATCTACGCGCGCATCGAACCGCTCATCACCAAGAAGAGCCCCTTCGGCGGACCCGTGAAAGCGCTGCGCGACGTCACCTGGATCAAGCCCGAGCTGGTCGCCGAGATCAAGTATCTCGAAGTGACGCCCGACGGCCTGCTGCGCGCGCCGGTCTTCCTGAACCTGCGATCCGACAAGACTCCGAAGGAATGCGTGCGCGAAACCGCCGAAACGCCTCCGCCGGAGCCCGACTCCGAACCCGCCGCGCCGCTCATCCAGCGCGAGCCCATCGCGCCGCCCAAAGCCGGCGCCGAGCTCACCGTCACCGTCGACAACCACCGCCTCAAGTTCACCAACCTCGGCAAGATCTTCTACCCCGGCGAAGGCATCGCCAAGCGCGACATCATCAACTACTACAACTCCGTCGCCAGCCTGATCCTGCCGCACCTGCGCGACCGCCCGCTCTCGCTCAAACGCTACCCCAACGGCATCGATCACGACGTTCTTTTTTCAGAAGGACGCCGAAGACAAAGTCCCCGCCTGGGTGCGCCTGGAGCCGATCTTCTCCGAGCACAACCAGGACAAGATCCACTACATCATCTGCAACGACCGCGCCACGCTGCTCTACCTCGCCAACCTCGCGTGCATCGATCAGAACCCGTGGATGAGCCGCCTCGGCTCGCTCGAGCATCCCGACTTCGCGCTCATCGATCTCGACCCCACCGAAGGCTGCCCGTACGCTCAAATCGTCGAAGCCGCGCAGCTCGTCAAGAACACGCTCGATTCTCTGTCGCTGGCCGGCTACCCCAAGACCACCGGCGGCGACGGCATGCACATCTACATCCCGCTCGAGCCCGTCTACACGTTCGAGCAGGTGCGCACCTTCGCCGAACTGCTATCCATGCTGGTGATCCGCCAGAACCCCGCGCTCTTCACCACGCCTCGCACGGTGTCGCAGCGCAAGAAGGGCAAGGTCTATTTCGACTATCTGCAGATCTCGAGCGCCAAAACAATCGCAGCGCCTTATGTTTTGCGCGCTCACCCCGGCGCACCGGTCTCGACGCCGCTCGACTGGTCGGAAGTGAGGCCCGGACTCGAACCGGCGCAGTTCAACATCCACAATGTGCTGGATCGCTTCGAACGCGTGGGCGACCTGTTCGAACCCGTGCTGAAAAACCTGCAACGGCTCGAACCCGCCCTCGAAAAGGTCGGTTAAACCTGCGTCTCCCGGCTGCGCGCCGCGAACATCACCTGGTATCCGAACAGCCCCGGCATCATCCATGTGACCGCTGCCAGCATGCGATTCAGACACTCTCATCACCACGCTCTCGGGCGCCATCCCCAGCACCAGCTCGATCGGAATCACGGTCGCGCGCTCTTCGACAATTTCGTACCCGTTTTCTTCGAGCATCCGCCGCGCCGTCTTGCGCGTATAGAACCGCAGATGCGTCTTGTCCAGAATCCCTCGCTGCTGGTATTCAAATCGCCCAGCCAGCAGCATCAACCGGACCGCGATGTTGGCGACGTTCGGCAGCGAAACCACCACCAGCCCCTCGCGCTTCAGCACCGCGTGGCATTGCTCGAGAATGCGCTCCGGCTGCTTCAGATGCTCCAGCACGTCCAGCAGCAGGACGCGATCGAACCTCTGGCCCTGCAATTCGCTCGACCACCGGCCCGATGCCGTGGTCCAGGTCGGCCGCGAAATAGCGCTCGAACACCGGCTTGGCAGGCGCCACGCGATCGTCAATGCCCGTGATGCGGTTTCCGTTTTGCGCCAGCTCGGCGGCGAAGAATCCTTCGCCGCACCCGATGTCCAGAACGTCGTGCTGAGCGCCAGTGAAGCGCCGCGCATAGTAGTGGCTGGAATACTTGCTCTGTTTAATCGGATAATGAACGAAATATTCCTGGAATTCCGGGAAACGCCTCACCGACCGGCAGGTCTGCTTGTAGCGCCGCACCGCCCGGACCACGTCCCGGGCATACTTGAGCCCGTTCACGTAGCAGATCTCGTCGCCGTAATAAGTCGGAATCGGCACTTCCTGGATCCGGTAGCCCTGGTGATGCAGCTTGATGATGATCTCGGTGTCGAAGTGGAAATCATCCGTCATCCGCGAGAAATCGATCTTCCGCAGCGCGTGCAGATTGTAGGCGCGATAGCCGCTGTGAAACTCCGTCAGATTCATCCCCAGCGCGCGGTTTTCGAAGACTCGTCAGGATCCGGTTGCCCACGTACTTGTAGAGCGGCATGCCGCCCTTGAGCGGCCCGCCGTAGTCCTTCATCATGCGCGAGCCGAACACCGCGTCGGCTTCCCCGCTGACGATCGGATGGTACAGGTGCGACAGAATCTCCGGCGCGTACTGGCCGTCGCCGTGCAGCAGCACCACGATATCGAAGCCCTTTTCGATGAAATACCGGTAGCCCGCTTTCTGATTTCCGCCGTAGCCCAGGTTCTTCGGATGCGTCAGGACCTGCAGCTTGGTCGACGCCCGCAGCGCCTTGATTCCCACTGCCAGTTCGTAGGTGGCATCCTGGCTGGCATCGTCGAAGACCGCGATCTCCTCGACGTTCTTCCACACGTTGGGCGTGATCCGCTTCAAGTACTTTGGTCAGCGTGGTGACGGCGTTGTAGGTGACGATCAGGATGCCGATGCGCTTGCCGCGGTTGTCGGCGAAAGGGCTGTCGTCCTGCAGCACGTGGTGCGGAAGGCCGGGAATGGCTCGAACGGCAGCGCCTCAACGCCGCTTTCCGCCGCCGGAACGGCGGGGTTGGATGTGGCACTATCCATTCTCATCCCTCACTTTGACACTTCGGCCGGAGCGGTGCAACTGCGTGTCCGACCAGCTATACTGGGCTTAGATCCCACCGTCACCCAAGGAGTTCTCTGGCATGTTTGATCTGTTTCGAAGTCAGGCCAAAGCCGTGCGCATTCTGCTGGGCGTATTGCTCGCTATGGTTGCGCTGTCGATGCTGGTGTACCTGATTCCCGGCGCCGGCGCGCCGACGATGGACCGCAGCGATCAGGTAATCGCCGAAATCGGCAAGGATCAGGTAACCACCGATCAGATCGAAGCTCAGATTCGCGGCTTAATCCAAGACAACCGAGTCCGCCCCGATATGGTGGAAATCTATATTCCCCAATTGATCGACCAGGCCATTAGCGATCGGGCCGTGGCCTATCAGGCGCAGCAGCTCGGTTTCAAGTCTCCGATAAGGATCTGGCGAATGTCATTCGTACCTTTCAGTTCGGTACGCTACCCCCGGACCAGTACCGCCTGGCGGTGGAACAGCAGACCCAAAAGACCGTGGCGCAATTCGAGAGCGACATCCGGCTGAACACCCTCGAGAACGCTCTGAGGGCCATCTCGACTGAAGGCGTCGTCGTTTCGCCCAGCGATGTTGAAGCCGCGTACCGCGCCCAGAACGAAAAGATCAAGTTCGATTACATCGCGGTCGATCCCAACCAGCTCGCACTCGATGCCAAGCCCAGCACCGGAGGACTTGAAGCGTTACTTCGAGAAGAATCGGGGCTTCTTCCCCATGCCCGAGACCCGCGACCTGCAACTCATCATCGCCGATCAAGCCAAGGTCGCCGAATCGATTCCCGTTTCCGACACGCAGGTGCAGGCTTACTACAACTCGCACCGCGACCAGTATCAGACACCAGAGCGGGTGCATGCGCGCCACATTCTGCTCGGCACCACCGGCAAATCCGACGCCGACAAGGCAAAGATCAAGGCCAAGGCCGAGGATTTGTTAAAGCAACTCAAGAGCGGCGCGGACTTCGCCAAACTTGCACGAAACCAATTCCGAAGATCCCGGCTCGGCAACCAAGGGCGGCGACCTGGGTTGGGTAGTGCGCGGCCAGATGGTCAAGGAATTCGAAGATACTACCTTCTCACTCAAGCCCAAAGAGATCAGCAACGTAATCACTACGCAGTACGGCTTCCACATCATCCAGGTACTGGAGAAGGAAGCGCCGCGCACCAAGACACTGGACGAAGTGAAGCCCGAAATCCTTTCGGCCATCCGGAGCCAGACCGTCTTCGATCGCATGCAGGCTCTCGCCGACCAGGCCCACCAGGAACTGGTGAAAGCGCCGAAAACGCCGAGCAAATCGCCAACAAGCTCGGCCTGCAGTTCTTCGTCGGCAGGGGGCTCCGCGCCGGTGGGACAATTACCGTTCTAGGCGGCGACACTCAGGTCGTCAACACTGTTATTTCCATGGCCAAGGGCCAGATCACCGATGTCATCCAAGCGGGCAACAAACTCGTCATCGCCGAGGTCGTTAGCGTGAATCCTCCCCATCCCGCCGAGTTCGACGAAGTCAAGATGCAGGTCGCGCAGACATACGCACAGAGAGAGGGAACGGCCCTGGCCGAAGAAAAATCCAAGAAGCTGAAAGAGCTGCTAAAGACCAACGGAGGAGACTTGCAGGCCGCTGCCAAGAGCCTGGGGCTGCACGTCAAGACCGCCGACTTCTTCTCCCGCGCTGGGGCCGCCGAAGGCATCGGACCGGGTCAGGCGTTGGCGCGAAGCCTTCGACAAACCCGATGGTACGCTGATCGGCCCGATGGGCATCGGAGGCCAGACCATCATGGGTAAGGTGGTTGGGCGCCAGGCCGCCGACATGACGAAACTCGCGCGAGCAGCGCGACACCATTGTCAGCCAACTGAAAGCGCGAAAGGCCCAGGACCGCGACGGAATTCTGCAGGACAGCATTGTCACGTATCTCATCCAGACCGGAAAGATCAAGAAGCACCAGGATGTGATCAACCGCTTCATGGCGCGGTATCACAGTTGACCCATCCGGCATGATCGGCTGGCTGCTGGACTTTCGTTCGGACTCTCACTACGCCCGAGCGGCTGATCCAACTGCTCTCCACGGTTCTCGCTGGTTGGCTGGGATACGCCGTGCTGTTCGGCATCGTCTTCGCCGAGACCGGCCTGCTGGTCGGATTCGTTCTGCCGGGCGATTCGCTGCTGTTCACCATCGGCGTGGTGGCGGGCGCCGGTGAATTGAACCTGGTCGTGATCATCGCCCTGCTGATCTGCGCATCCATGCTGGGCGACTGGTGCGGCTACCTGCTGGGACGCCGCGCCGGGCCGGCCATTTTCGACCGCCCGGATTCGCGCTTCTTCAAGCAGGAACACCTCCGCCGCACCGAGGCGTTCTACGAAAAGCACGGCGGCAAGACCATCATCTACGCCAAGTTCGTGCCCATCATCCGCACGTTCGCGCCGTTCGTCGCCGGCGTCGCCCGAATGCGCTACTCGCGATTTCTGGCGTTCGATATTTTCGGCGGCATCGGCTGGGTCTCGTCGATGACCGTGCTCGGCTACCTGCTGGGCGAAGTCGGCCTCGTGCGGCGCAACTTCGAAAAGTTCGTGCTGCTGGTTATTTTCGTTTCGCTGCTGCCCATCATCATGCACGCGCTGCGCGCCCGGTTCGCGAAGAAATCCGGACTACCGGCGGGCGACTAGCCGCTCCACCGCGGCGCGCACCACCGGATCGCGCTGCGCTTCCACTTCGTCGCCCTTCGCGACTCCCAGCGCCTGATTGAAAATCTCCTGCTTCAGCCGGCTCTGCACCCAGGGACGCTCGCGCAGCCAGTCGCTCACCGCGGCTGAATCTGGTGCTGGCTGGCGTAGACCTGGAAGTCTTCGAGAAGCGAGGGCGTGACTTCGAAGCGTCGCGTGACTGCCGCCCTTCTTCGCGATCTCGGTGGCGAAGGATGTGATGACGCCGCTGGCGTCCAGGACCATGCGCAGCCGCGACAGTGGTTCCGGCTCCAATTTCGATGTCGGGACGGATGCCGCCGCCGCCGGTAACCGTCGCGGCCGGAATCGGTGTGGAATTGCTCGTTCTGCTTTTCGATCGCGAGTTGGACGCCCTGGCGAGCGGCTTCTGGATGGACCGGCCGCTGGGCGTGTAGTAGAACGCGGTGGTGAGCGCGAGCGCGGTGTTGCCCGAAAGCGGAAACACATTTTGCACCAGACCTTTTCCGAAGCTCGGCTCGCCCACGATGACGGCGCGGTCGTGATCCTGCAGCGCGCCGGTCAAGAATCTCGGAAGCGCTGGCGGTCTTCGCATTCACCAGCACTGCCAGCTGGAACGTCGTACGGCGCGGCCGGACTCCGGCGTGTCCACCTGCTGGTCCTCGATGCTGCGGCCCTTCACGCTCAGCACTCTCTGTCCGGGCTTGAGGAAGAACGTCGCGGATTCGAGCGCGGCCTGCACCACGCCGCCCGGATTGTCGCGCAGATCCAGCACCAGGCCTTGCAGCTTCGTCGCCGCCCAGCTTCTCGATGGCGTCCTTCAGCTGTTTCGCGGTCTGCGGATCGAAGCCCGTTCACGCGCATGTAGGCGATGCCGGGCTGCAGCAGGAAGGCGCGATCGACGCTCGGAGAATCCACCAGCTCGGGATCCAGTGACAAAGTCGAGCAGCCGCGCGTTGCCAGGCCGCCGGACGATCAGCTGCGCCTGATGCTGCCGGGCTTCGCCGAGAAAGCCGATGATCTGTTCGAATTCGAGCCGCGCCAGCGCGACATTGTTGACCGCGACGATCTCATCGCCCGGCTGCAAGCCCAGCCTTGGCGGACGGCGTCCCGGCCATCGCCTGAAGCACGATCACGCGGCCGGGCAGCATCGGACACCACGGTGCCGAAGCCCTTGCGCTCGGACTTCGCTCCATCTCCTTGAGCTGTTCGTTCTGGTCGGGATCGAAGAAGATGGAGTGCGGATCCAGACGCCGCAGCATGCTGGGAATCGCGCCCTGGTAGACGGCTTGTTCGGTGTTCACCGGATCGGCGGCTTCGCGCTGCACCACCGCGAGAACGTCCACGAAACGCTTGAGCGCACTTTCGAGATCCGCCGTCGAGGGCGGCGGCGCGAACAGAAGCAAGAGAGGCAGGATCATTTACTTCTACTTCGAATAGCGCAGACGTTGCTTGGCCTGGTGCCGTTCCAGCGCGAGTTCGATCAGCCGGTCCACCAGCTTGGGCATCGGCGAGGCCCGAGTACTCCCACATCTTAGGGTACATGCTGATGGAGGTGAAGCCGGGAATGGTGTTGATCTCGTTGATGAACAGGCGATCGGTTGCGGTTTCGAGCAGAAAGTCGACGCGCGCCATGCCTTCGCATTCCACCGCGCTTGTAGCATTCGACGGCCAGCCGCTGCAGTTCGGCGGTTTTCTCCGGCGAGAGGTTCGCCGGGAGCACGGTTTGCGCTTTCTCCAGCAGGTACTTGTCGTCGTAATCGTAAAAGTCGCGCGATGGCAGAATCTCGCAGGGAGTCGGCGGCGACGGGATCTTCGTTGCCGAGCACCGCGCATTCGAATTCGCGGCCGATGATGCCGCGTTCCACAATCACTTTGCGATCGTAGGAGCTCGCCAATTCGATCGCGGCCGCCAGCTCCGCTTCGTTCTGCGACCTTGGAGATGCCGACCGATGAGCCGAGATTCGCGGGCTTGACGAACATCGGAAAATCGAAGTCCGATGCTCAACGCGCCGGTTGCACGCAACGACAACGTAGTCGACCACCGGCAGCCCGCGCGCGGCGGCCACGCGCTTCATCATCTCCTTGTCCATCGAGAGCGACGAAGCCAGAACGCCCGCGCCGACGTAGGGAAGGTCGGCCAGCTCCAGCAGGCCCTGCAGCGTGCCGTCCTCGCCGAAGGTGCCGTGCAGCGCCGGGAAACACGACGTCGATTTCCGGATTGCCGTTGCGGCTCGGGAACGATGGGGCGCGGGCTCCACTTGCCTTCTTTCGAGATCAGGTAGTGCAGGACTTTGTATTTCTCCGGGTCCATCGCTTCGATGATGGATTTGGCCGAGCGAAGCGACATTTCGTGCTCGCCGCTGCGCCCGCCGTAGATTACCGCCACGCGTTTCTTCATTGGAACTACAGAATCCTCTTTCCCATCGCCGACATGCACCAGCTCGACGGCCAGGATCGCGGTGCGGTTGGCTTCATCGATCACCGGATTCACTTCCACTACTTCCATGGACGTCATTCGACCGGTATCGCCCAGCGTTTCCATGGCGAGGTGCGCTTCGCGATAAGTGATGCCGCCGCGCACGGGCGTGCCGACGCCGGGCGCTTCGCGGGGATCGACGGCGTCCATGTCGAGCGAGACGTGAAAGCCGGCGGTTCCCGACGATGCGATCTCGATGGCCTGCTGGATGACCGACGGCATGCCGCGTTCGTCGATGTCGCGCATGGTGAAGGCGTGCACGCCGGATTGCTGCACGATGTCGCGCTCCTTCTCATCCACCGAGCGAATGCCAACCAGGGCGACGTTCGCGGGGTCGACTTTCGGCGAATAGCCGAAGATCGAAGTGAGCTCGCGGTGGTCCGAATCCGATGCAGCATGCCAGCGGCATTCCGTGGACGTTGCCGCTCGGCGTGGTGGCGGGAGTGTTCATGTCGGTGTGGGCGTCGATCCAGATCAATCCGAGTTTCTGGTTGCGATCGTGAAAATGTTTCGAGACGCCCGAGACGGTGCCGACCGCGGAGGAATGATCGCCGCCAAGAACGAGCGGGAACTTGCGCGGACGCCATCGCGTCCAGCACCATGTCGGCCAGGCGCGTGCAGGTCTCGGTGATCTGGCGAAGATAGCGGGCCTTGGGATCGCCTTCGGCGTGGCTCTCGCGCTGGACGACGGCGACGTTGCCGAGGTCCTCGGGCTGATAGCCGAGGTCGGCGAGCCGGCCGTTCAGGTTGGCGATGCGGATAGCCGAAGGTCCCATGTCGACGCCGCGGCGTCCGGCGCCGAGATCGAGCGGCGCGCCGATGATGGCGATGTGGGAGTGACGCATTTTACGGGCGCGTCCGGTAGAGCATTCGCGGGAATGCGATAGTTTCGCGGATGTGCTCCAGGCCGCACATCCAGGCGACGAAGCGCTCGATGCCCATGCCGAAGCCGCCGTGCGGAACGCTGCCGTACTTGCGCAGGTCGACATACCAGTTGAAGGCTTCCTTGCGGCAGGTTGTGTTCTTCGAGTCGCTTCAACAGCAGGTCGAGATCGTGGATGCGCTGGCCGCCGCCGATGATCTCGCCGTAGCCTTCGGGCGCGATGACGTCCACGCCGAGCGCCAGCTCGGGGCGCTCGGCGTCGGGCTGGAAGTAGAAAGCCTTCACCTGGGTCGGGTAGCGATCCACCATGAGAGGGCGGTCGAGTTCTTCGGTGATCAGGGTTTCGTCGGTGCCGCCGAAGTCGCCGCCCCACTGGATCTCGCTGCCCTTCTTCTGCAGCGCGAGGACCGCGTCGTCGTAGCTCATGCGCGGGAACGGGGCCTTGACGGTTTCGAGTTTGCTGACGTCGCGCTCCAGGTCGGCCAACTCCTGGCGGCGATTTTCGAGCACGCGGCCGACGACGAAGACCACCAGCTCTTCGGCCACGTGCTTGACGTCTTCGAGCGTCGCGTAAGCCATCTCGGGTTCGACCATCCAGAATTCGGTGAGGTGGCGGCGCGTCTTGGATTTTTCGGCGCGGAAGGTGGGGCCGAAGCAATAGGTCTTTCCGAAGGCCATGGCGGTGGCCTCGTTGTAGAGCTGGCCGGACTGCGTGAGGTAGACTTTCTCGTCTTCGAAGTAGTCCACTTCGAACAGCGTGGTGGTGCCTTCGCAGGCCGCGGGCGTGAAGATGGGCGTGTCGACCAGCGTGAAGCCGTGCGAATCGAAGTAATCGCGCACCGCTTTGATCACTTCGGCGCGCACGCGGATGACGGCGTGCTGGCGCTTGCTGCGAAGCCACAGATGGCGATGGTCCATCAGGAAGTCGGTGCCGTGCTCCTTGGGCGTGATCGGGTAGGGGTCGGATTCGGGAACGCGCTGGACGATCGTCGGCGCCTTCGACGTCCATCTCGAATCCGCCGGGGGCGCGCTGCTCGGCGCGAATCTTGCCGCGCAGGATCAGCGACGACTCCTGCGTGAGGTTCTTCAGTTCTTCGAACAGCGCCTCGTCGAGGTTGGCCTTCACCGCGACGCACTGCATGATGCCGGAGCCGTCGCGCAGCAGCGGAAAGACGATCTTGCCGGACTTTCGCAGATTGTAGAGCCAGCCGGCGATCTCAACCGATTCGCCAACGTGCGCTCCGGCGTTCTCAATTCGGATTCGCGGATGCGCCATCAGAGGTCTTCGAGCCTTTCAAAAATCTGCTTCACGGTGTCGAAGGATTGCGGGAGCGGCAATTCGGGGAATTCGCGCAGCTCGAGCAGAAGCGGATAGTCGTCCTCGTGCGAGTCGCAGGAGTTCCATAGTCTGCTTCCAGTCGATGGTTCCGCCGTCCGAGATCAACGGCCACAGGTGGCTGTCGTCGACGCCGTCATTGTCGTGCAGGTGCGTGGAGCGGATGCGGCCCTTGAGGATCTTGTACGCGGTCGGCGACGCCTTCGTTGAGATTGGCGTGGCCGACGTCCAGGCAGAAATTGAGCTTCAGGTGCGTCTGCTCGACGAAGTGAATGAGGCGCTCGGCGCTGGAGAGCTGGTTGGGGATGTTTTCGAGCAGCACCTCGACGCCGCGCTCGCGTGCGAACAGGTTCAGCTCTTCGAGCGCGGTGAAGGCGCAGTCGACTTTGCGCTCGTCGTAGTCTTCTTCAGAAACGCCGAGGTGTTGGATCAGATAGCGAAACGGGATCACGTCGGCGATGTCGATGGCGCGCTTGATCTCGTCCAGCATGTCCAGGCGTTTCGACTTCACCGGCTCAGTGAGATTGATGTGGGCGTTCGGCCCGGAGCGGCCCCACATGTCGTCGCTGTACATGGGCGAGTGCAGCGAATTGAGCTTCAGCTCGGAATCGCGGAACCAGTGGCCAAGCTCGTTGATCTGCGCGCGGTCGCGATAGTCGAGATGCTGGCGCGCGCAGAAAATCTCGACGGCTGGAATGCCGGCCTGATGGACTTTGTCCAGCCAGACCGTCGTGAGCCGATGGTTCACGAACAGATGAGTCGAAAGAACGTGGCTGCATCCGGTTTAGTAGCCTTCCGCTTTCGCGTTGCCGCGGCCGTCGGCGGCTCCTTGCAGCCAGCCGTCGATCGTTCAGGATGGCTTCGACGCGCGCCACCACGGGGTCGGTGGCTTCAAAGGATGCGATGTGGTGGCCCATGGCGCGGAGCAGCGCCGCGGTGTCGGGCGAGATGCCTTTTTCGAGATACAACTGGTCGGGCATCCACTGGTGATGGAAGCGCGGCCAATCGACGGCCTCCTGGACGTTCATGTGGAAGTCGACCACATTCAAGATCACCTGCAGGACGCCGTTGATGATGCGGCCGCCGCCGGGCGCGCCGAGCGCCATGTAGAACTTCCCGTCGCGCGCGAGGATGGTTGGGGTCATGGAAGAGAGCGGACGCTTTTCGGGCTGGATGGCGTTGGCCTCGCCCTGGATCAAGTGGAACATGTTTTCGGTGCCGGGCTTGGCGGCGAAGTCGTCCATTTCGTTGTTGAGCAGAAAGCCGAGGCCGGGAACGGTGACGCCGCTGCCGAATCCGCCGTTCAAGGTGTAGGTGACCGCGACGGCGTTGCCTTCGGCGTCGACGATGTTGAAATGCGTGGTGTTCGTGCTTTCGTGAGATCGCGAGCTTGCCGGGGCGGATCTTGTCGCTGGGCGTGGCGTGTTGGGGATCGATGCTGGCGCGGCGGCGCGCGATGTAGGCAGGATCGAGCAGCCTGGTGATCGGGACTTTGTAGAAGTCGGGATCGCCGAGATACTCGCTGCGGTCGGCGTAGAAGCGGCGCATCACTTCGGCGACGTAGTGAATGGAGGCGGCCGAGCCTGCGCCGGATTTTTCGTAGCCTGAGCCGTCGAGCAT
The DNA here is from genome assembly GCA_963792065.1 of Terriglobia bacterium. Taxonomy (GTDB): domain Bacteria; phylum Acidobacteriota; class Terriglobia; order Bryobacterales; family Bryobacteraceae; genus Palsa-89. The sequence goes on along the minus strand of CAWBUU010000001.1, from coordinate 123,957 downwards.
CGCCGAGCATCTGGAGAATGCCGATGCCGCCCGAGCTGGGCGGAGGCGCGGTGATGACTTCGTAGTCGCGATAGCGGCCGTGCAGCGGCGTCGCGCTCGATGGCCTGGTAGGACTTGAGGTCCTGGAGCGTGATCAATCCGCCGTTGGCCTGCATGGCGGCGGCGAGCTTTTGCGCGGTCTCGCCTTCGTAGAAACCGGCCGCGCCGTTGCTGCTGGATGCGCTGGAGCGTGCGGGCGAGCTCGGGCTGCGACGAGCTTGTCGCCGTAGTCGACGCCGAGGAAGATTCGTTTCGAATCGGGGAACTGAGAAAGCTTGCGAACGGTGCTGTCGCTGTGGAGCGACTGGGCGAGCGCGTAGGAGACCGGGAAACCGCCGGCGGCGAGATGGATAGCGGGTTCGAGCAATTCACTCCAAGGCTTGTGACCGTACTTCTTGTGCGCGAGTTCGAAGCCGCGGACCGAGCCGGGAACGCCGGAGGCGCGCCATCCGATCAGGCTGTCGCTGGTGACCTTGCCGGCCGCGTCGAGATACATGTTGCGCGTGGCGGCGAGCGGGGCTTTTTCGCGAAAGTCGATGAAGGTGGTGCGGCCGTCGGCGAAGCGGGCCAGCAGGAATCCACCGCCGCCGATGTTACCGGCGAAGGGATGCGTGACGGCGAGCGCGAAGCCGACTGCGACCGCGGCGTCGATGGCGTTGCCGCCGGATTGTAGAACCGCGAGGCCGACGTCGGCAGCGAGCGGCTCCTGAGCGACAACCATCGCGTGTTTGGCGTGGACGGGTTGGCGGGCATTGGCTAGGGCGGCGGAGAGAATTGCGGCGAGCAGCGCGCGGAGGAGTGTGCGAGATCGCATCCATCTAGATTTTAGCGTGGTGCGGGCGCAAAAACCGACGCAGTTAGTCGAAGGCGTCTGCGGGACGCTTCCAGCGCCTCCAACGGCGTCACCAGGAGTGGGAAATGCGGCACGAGTGCGTGCGCCACGACTAGTCGAACGCTTCGGCGGGTCTCAGTTCGATGTTCAGTTCGGGGATTCGCAGAGTGGGCATTTCGGTCAGGCCGGCGTCACAGGTGTACATGCGGCGGGAGTGAGGATCGACGAGCCAGACGTGCGGCACGCCCCAGGTTTTGTAGATTTCGAGTTTCTCGCGAACGTCCTTGAGTTTGTCATCGAGGGAGAGGATTTCGATGGCGACGAACGGCGGCGTGTCGGGGTGGCGTTGCTGAGGTTCGTGGTGATGGAAGACTGAGATGTCGGGAATCAAAACCAGTTTGGGTCCGATCTTTAAACGCAGTTCGGGGCATGTAAAGAGCGCCAACGTTTTGCGCAATGCCACGAAGAACGCCACGATGAGGCCTTGAGTTTTCGAATGTAAGTAGTCGAGCAGAGAGCGCTCCACGAGCTCGCCGTCCCAATACTCTTTGTCCAGGTCCGGGAAGGATGTGGCGAGGTATTGTTCGACGGACAGCGCCGTGTTGGCACCCATGCCTTCAGGATACATTGAGCGCGGAGCTAGTCGAAGGCGTCGGCGGGCGTCAGTTCGATGTTCAATTCGGGGATTCGCAGAGTGGGCACTTCGGTCAGGCCGGCGTCGCAGGTATACATGCGGCGGGAGTGGGGATCGACGAGCCAGACATGCGGCACGCCCCAGGTTTTGTAGATTTCGAGCTTCTCGCGAACGTCTTTCAGTTTGTCGTCGAGGGAGAGGATTTCGATGGCGATGAACGGCGGCGTGTCGGGGTAACGGTCCTGTGGTTCGGTGGGATGGAAGACGCAGACGTCAGGAATGAGGATGAGGTCGGGCCGGAGCTTCAGGCGCAGCTCGGATCGCGGGAACATGGATCGAGTTTTTGGGAAACCGACAAAGTAAGCCGATAAAAGGCTTTGAGTCTTTGAATGCAAGTTATCAGGCAGAGAGCGCTCCACGAGCTCGCCGTCCCAATACTCTTTGTCCAGGTCCGGGAAAGATGTGGCGAGGTATTGTTCGACGGACAGCGCCGTGTTGGTACCCATGCCTTCAGGATACAACGTCAGTTCTCGACGAAGGCGCGCAGGCGGGCGAGGGCGTCGTCCCACTGCCTGGAGATGGCAGCGAGGTAATGCCGGGCTTCTTCCAGGCGCCGCGGGTCCAGTTGCCAATGCGTCTCACGGCCATGCCTGGCGCTGCGCACGAGATGGGCGTGCTCCATCACGCGCAGGTGTTTGGTGATGGCCTGGCGCGTAATGCGGGAGCCGGAGGCGAGCCGGGTGATGGACATCGGCCCGTGATGGCAAAGCCGGGCGACGAGTTCGAGGCGCGTGTCGTCACCCAGGGCTGCGAAGAGTTGGGCCGAGCGTTTGGGAGCGGCGGATTTCGAACTCACGGGTTTAGAACTAAGGATTCTGGACAACGTATTTCTCGATGACCTTCACCATCATGCCCCAGCCTTGTTCGTTGGCGGTGAACGCCTTAACGCGGCGCTCGATCGGGATTCTGTCGAAGCCGGACTCGGTGACCGTGAGTTTGACGCCGCCGGCGACTTCCTCGAGCGCGAAGGTGATCAAGGTGGCGGGCTCGGCCGAGTAGTCGACGCCTGGTTCGACCGCGTAGGGATGCCAGCGGAAGGAGAACAGGCGTTCAGGTTCCATTTTCTCGATGGTGATGTCGAAGGGCTTGCCTTCGTGGGGCTTCTGGGCTTGGCCGACTGCGGGATCGACTTGGGTGGTGACGATGACACCGCGCATCGCAGCGCCGGGCTGGAACGGGGCGTCGAACCTGACTCCGAACCAGGTTCCGAACTCTTTGGAATCGGCCAGGGCGCGCCACACTCGGGAGAGCGGCGCGCTGAGCAAGATTTGTTTTTCGATTCTGTCGGTGGTGATACCGCTCATAGGCAACCTCCAGGTTGCATGTTAGCAGAGACGGGGATGGAAACGCAACCGTTACGTTGCGCATCGCGGCGGCCGGGACTACTTCACGTTCAGCAGCACGCCGCCCTGGCTGAGCATGCCGGAATTGGCCGAGTTGAGTGAATTCACCGGGCCCATCACGAGCTGCACGCCGACTTGCGGAGGGAACTTGAAATTCGCCAAATCCGGATTGTTCTTGGCCAGGTTCACAGGATCGGGAACGAAAACGCTGAGCTGGTAGACATTGCCGGGCAGTCCTTTGACCGGTCCGATGATGGCAGCAATTCCGTTGCAGTAGAATCCCTCGACGAAGACCGAGGGCGCCAGGTTCGTCACGGCGAACCCGTGATCCAGAGTGAACTGGCCCTGGCCAGCGACGAAGAGGGTGATGGCGGAGCCGGGCGTCGCCGGATTGCCGGGCGAGTTCAATGTGCCGTCGCTGTTCAGAATGTAGCCTTGGCCGAAGCCGGTGCCATCCGTCGAGTAAATGCCGGGCGACGCGGGCGCGGCGGGCACATAGACGGGGTTCGAAAGCGAGCCGCCGCTCGAAACTTGAATGGTGTAGGCGCCGGAGGTCTTGGCGTCGTCGGGCATGACGGCTAGCAGCGTGGAAGCGGTCCCGGTGACGGCTGCGAGCGGAACGCCATCGATAACCAACTGCGCGTCAGGTGCGAACCCGGATCCGACGGCCAGAATGGGCTCACCGGGCGCAATGGGCGCGGCGATCTGGCTGGCGAAATTCTTGACGGAATCGAGCCGCACCGCCGGAGCCGCGGGCAATGCAATTTTGTTCGCGACAACCAGATTTCCGACGTTGAACGATTCGCCGGGTTCGCCGCCGATGAACAGATTACCCGTGGATAGCGTCGAGCCTGCAAGCAAAAGATTGCCGTCGGGGTCGAGTGCGACGGCGCGGGCGTCGAAGGGGCGGGTATCGCCGAGGTAGGTGGAGAAGAGCAGATGCGAAAGCGTGGGATCGAACGCGGCGACGAATCCCGAGCGCGGCGAAAACGATGTTTGAAACGGAGCGCGAGTGGGGAACGCCTTCGAATCGGCTTCGCCGCTGATGATGACGTTGCCGGCGTGGTCGAGCGCGATGCTCTCGCCGGAGTCGGTGAGCTCTCCGCCGAGCAGAGTGGCGGCCAGGATATGCGAAAGCGTGCTGTCCCACTTGATGACGAAAGCGTCGCTGAATCCGCCGGGATTAGTCTGGTAGGGCAGGACAGGAACTGCCGGCTGCGGCGCTGCCTGAAACGCTCCCGGCGTTGCTGGAAAGACGATTTGGGGATTGAGTATCGCGGCGCCGGTTGCGTACAGGTTCGAGTCCTGATCGAGGGCCAGCGCTGAGATCGAGATGCCGCGCTGGGACGCTGAAGCGAGCAGCGCGGACCCATCACTGTTTACCTGGACCACAGTCTCGGGGCCGCCGAACCACGCGTTGCCATGAGAGTCGATTGCGAGCGCTTGTGCTGAGCTGGAGACGTTGTTGTGATCGTCGAAGGGCACGTAGGTCGAGTAGACGAGGCCGCTGCCCTGAGGGTTGAACTTGGTGACAAAGGCGGACGTGGGGCCGGGAAAGCAGAGGTGGCTGAAGCCGGTGCAGCCAAAGGTCTGCTGGAAGTCGGTCTGATAGGCGCCGGGCGTGGTTGGCAATTTACCAGTGCTGGAGCCGCCGAGGAAAACATTGCCCGCGGAGTCGAGCGCGATGGCGTTCACCGGGCTTCCAGAGTCGGCGAAATAAGTGGACCAGGCGAGCGATCCGTCGGGATTCAGTTTGAACACAAAGCTGGCGGGAGCGGCGGGAACGCCGGGCTTATTGCGAACATATGCGCCAGGCGTGGTCGGAAAATCCGACGAGACGGCGGTGCCGGTGACGTAGAGACTGCCGTCGGGGCCTAAGGTCATGGCGGACGCTGCATCGTCAGAGCTGCCGCCGAAATAGGTGGAGTAGACGATGTTGCCATCGGGATCGAGTTTAACGGCGAAGACGTCATTGGTCGGCGCTGCGACCTGGAAGACATTGGAACCGGCCACGACGATCTGGTGCAGTGTGGTGACCGGCGTGCCGAAGGGGGACGTCGTATCGAAGCCGTCTGTGGTCTTGAGCATCGCATAGGTGAGGCTGTTGGTGTAGATCACCGGGCTATCCGGATCGGCGGCCAGGATGCTCGCGGCCGATGTGGTTTTTTGGACCCAGTTGGCGCCGGAATCGGTGCTCTGGTAAATGCCGTTTGACGTGGCGCAATACAGGATGCCTTCATGCAGCGGGTCGGCGATCAGCGCCCACGGAAACGCCTGGTCGGGCGGCGCAGAATACGGTACGAAAGTCTGACCGTCATCGGTGCTCCTGCGCATTCCGGAACCGAAGACTAGATACAGAGTTCCTGGGTGAAACGGATCAAAGGCCAGCAGGTCGCTGCTAAAAAAGCCAGTAGTGATCAAACTCCACGAAGCACCACGGTTGCCGCTGCGCATAAATCCGCCACTTGTGAATGTGAACAACACCTGGGGCGAATTCGGATCTACCACGACGCCGATCGCACTGATGGAGCCATCGGACGACGGAGGGATGCCGGTGTTGATCGCATTCCATGTGAGGCCGCCATCGGTGCTCTTCAGGACCCCCTGCCTGCTGGTGGCCGCATACAGCACGTTGCTGTCGACGAGATCCGCGGTGAGGCCTTGGACAGTCGCCGCCGGCGAAATGGACGAGAGCGCCGACCAAGTAGAGCCGGCGTCGAGGCTGTGGAAGACGGCGCTAGCAGCAGCGGCGTACAAGGTCTTCGGATTCCGCGGGTCGGCGGCGAGTGCGGTAACGGTGGAGAGGCCGGGCGGGTAGAGCTTCTCAGCGGCGCCGGTGGAGCTGTTGATTCGGACCAGAGGGGAGCCGCCGGCGTTGGGTTGGGCGGCGCTGAGTCCGGGGAAATCGAGCGACGTGGTGCGGCCAACCATGTAGAGGTTTCCGTGGGGGTCCGCCGCGGCTGAACTGACGGAGCTGATACCGGAGCCGCCCACCGTTTTGACCCACTGCAGAGCGGGCGCGAAATCAGCGGCCAGAGAAGAAGTCGACATCAAGGCGATGAGGAAGTATACTTTGCGCATTGCGGTTTCAGAGCTGTAGATACAGACGTAGCGAGCGACGCGGGGTATCTTCAGTATCGCAAAATTGCCGACTGGGTGATTCGAGTCATTTGTTACTTTTGTGTAAATTGGCTGCGTAATGCTGCTACGTTTTCGGCTTGCTGAAGATGTCTTTTTTCGTGAACAGCGAGGAGTAGAAATGCGGAGCCGACCGACATTTTGAGCCGCAGAATGGGATGCGGGAAGCGCAGCCGATTCACATCGAGACCTTGGCAGGCAACGGCGCACTGGCGGAGCCGGTCATGAGTTTTGCAAAACACAGCTAGAGCCGGCCCGGGATCTAGCGAGGAGGGCGGCTGAAGCGCGCGTGGGGCGAAACCCTTCAATCGCACTCTGGGTTCGACCAGTGAGATGAGGGAGCGCCAGATGAAGCCGGGCTCGATGCGATCGCTTTCGGGCTCGCGGCGCGGGCTATTGGTGAGCGCGACCTCGATGGAACTGGCCAAAAGCTGATTCGTTATTGCCAGGTGTTGGATGCATTGGAGAACGCTCCAGCGGCCCTCGGCAGGGTGCCAATTGAGCACGCTGGCGCTCCGGTTGTGGAGGAGCGCGCGGGCACGGTCTTCGGCCGAAGCGAAGTCGGCCATCACGGGCGCAAGAGCTGCTGGAATCGCGGCTATGCAGTACAAGACGCCGGCTCGGCCGGAAAAGTCGGATGATCAACGCGCGCGTTTGCGTTTTTCGATCCAATAGAGCGACGCGCCCAGCAGATTGGCGCCGGTGATGACACCACCGACCTTGAGGCCGAATGACAGCCAGCTTTCGACCTGGATGATCGGGAACACCGAAAGCACGCAGTACAGCAGCGTGACCAGGAATCCTGAAGTGGCGGCGGCGGACAACCAGAGCGGCGGGCGTTGTCCCGCGCGGCGGAATCCGATAACGGGAAGTGCGAACAGCACCAGATAGGTCAGTCCATAGAAGATGCCTGCGGCGTTTTCTAGAATTTGAAACGCTTCTTGCTGGCCGACGCCGGTGAGGCCGAGCAGGCTGAGCGCCAGGATCAGCGCGCCGACGAAGAGCACGGAATTCACGGGCGTCTTGTATTTGGGATGGAGTTTCGAGAACCACTGCGGCAGCAGACGATCCCAGCCGGCGACCATGGGGAGGCGCGTGCTGCCAGCCATGCTGAGCGTGCTGTTGCCGATCTGGCGGCCGATCAGGAGCATGATCACGATGGGCGGGATGAGTCGCGCCCAGTGAAAGCCGTGGAAGGCGACGGTCAGAGCTTGAGGAATGGGGCCAACCAGGTCGACTTGCTCGGGAGGCACGATGGCCAGCATCGCACTGGTGCCGAGGATGAACATCAATACGATGATCGGCGCGGCGATGAGCACGGATCGGCCGATGTTGCGCGCGGGGTTCTTGCATTCGCCAGCGAGGATGGCGACATATTCGAAGCCGCTGAACGCGCCCATAGAGAGCTTGCCGAAGATGTTCAGGCTGAGCAGCGAAATGGCCGGCGCTTCGAGCGCGAAGGGGTGATATTGGCGAATCGAATCGCGATGCAGGCCGAGGAACGGGATTGCGATCAGGATGGCGAACGAGATCATCTGCGCCACGCCGCCGGCGCTCTGGAACCATTTGCCGACGCCGAGGCCGAGCGTCGTCACGAGCGTGAGGAAGCCGACCAGCGAGCAGATCACGATCAGGATGAACCATTTGTTGGTGCCGAGGCTTTCGAGGTTGAGCGCGTAGGCGAGGTTGGCCGCGATCACCAGGCCCAGCGTCGCGACGATGAGGATGACGTACAGCCACAGGTTCCAGCCGACCAGGAATCCGGCGAAGTCGTTGAAGCCGAGCTTGGCCCACTGGTAGAGTCCGCCTTCGAGCGGCATGCGGCGGTTGAGGTAGATGACCACGGCGGCCTGCGGCGCGTAGAACAGAGTGATGGCCGCGAGCCAGAAGACGATGTGCTGGTTGCCGAGCTTGGCGGCGGTGCCTACCCAGCCGGCGCCGACCACGTACATGATCTGGGTCAGGACCAGATCGGTGAGGCCGAGTTCCTTCTTGAGCTCGGTGCTGTGGCTGCGGACGCTCTCGGCGGAGGCCATGCGGCGGGGCGTCAGGCGGTGGACAGCTGCATGCGGCGGCCGCGATGATATTCGGCGAGGGCGGCGTTGGCGGAGGCGACGGTTTCGAGCGCCTCGGCGATGGGTTGGAGCGCGGCGCCGGGAATCGCGGAGTACAGTTCGTCGTCGGCGATGCCGGTGTAGATGCGGTTGCCGATGCAGCCTGCGCTGGTCACCATACCGTGGCTGAGCGCGGCGGGAATCGCCATGCAGGTGGGACGCGCAAGCAAGGGGAGCTTGGATCCGAGGCCTGCGCGGATGGCGGCCTCTTCGAGCAACATGAGTTTCGACGGGGCGGCAGCCAGCAAGACCACGCTGGGCTCGACCGGCGTTTTCGAGAGCGGCGCGTAGACGATGATCTTCGGCGTTTCCTTTAGCGTCGGGATGCCGGGCACTTCCTCCATCTTGAGGTAGCCGAGGTTGGTCATGGCGCCGAGGATGTCGGGCAACTCGCGCGCGCGACCGGGGGGCAGATCGATCTTGTGCGTGTAAGAACCGACCGGGCAATTGTAGTGATCGCCGGGCACGGTGTAGAACGCGCGGCCTTCGGCGGCCAGGCGCCAGAAGCTGCAGCCGGAGGGCTCCACGCCTTCGAACTTCTCAACCGCGGCGGGTGGCTGATCGAGAAACGCGACGGCCACGGGCGGATGCTTCAAGCCGAGGATCTCGCGGAAACGTTGCTCCAGGTTTCGATAATCGGGCATAAGGTAATTCTCTATCTTGGCACGTGCAAGAATCGTAGGGGATGTCTTCGGCGGTGAACGCGCCCGGCGCGCGGCAATTTTTCTCCCGGCACGGCCTGCTTTCGAAGTGGCACCCGCGCTACGAGTTTCGCGCGGGGCAGCTCGAGATGGCGGAAGCGGTGGAGTCGGCGATTGCCGACAAGAAGCACTTACTGGTGGACGCCGGAACTGGCACCGGGAAGACGCTGGCGTACCTGGTGCCGGCGATTCTCTCGGGCAAGCGCGTGGTGGTTTCCACCGGCACCAAGAATCTGCAGGAGCAGCTTTACCTCAAGGACATACCGTTCCTCGAAAAGCATTTCGCGAAGCCGCTGCAGGTTTGTTACATGAAGGGGCGGAACAATTTCGCGTGCCGGCAGAAGATTTACGACGCCGAGCGCGAGCCGATCCTCACGGGGCTGGAAGAGATCGCCGACTTTCAGATCATTCGCGAGTGGGAGAAGACCACCGAAACCGGGGATCGCGCGGAGATCAAGACGCTGCCGGAGGGTAGCTCTGCCTGGCACAAGATCGACGCGCGGCGCGAGCTGTGCAGCGGGTCGAAATGCCAGCAGTTCGAGCGCTGTTTTCTGACGCGCATGCACCAGCGCGCGCACGAGAGCGACATCATCATCGTGAATCACCATTTGTTCTTCGCCGACCTGGCGGTGAAGGACGAGGAATTCGGCGGCATCATTCCCGAGTACGCGGCGGTGGTTTTCGACGAGGCGCACGAGATCGAGGATGTCGCCGGCCGATACTTCGGAATCGGCGTGAGCAACTACCAGTTTCAGGAACTGGTGCGCGACGTGGCGGCGGTGTCGCGGGCGAAGCAGTTCGGGTCGGGCGAGCTGGATCGGATTCTGGACACGGTGGCGGAGCGAGCGGAGCAGTTCTTTGCGTTATTCGGATTGACCGAGGGACGCGTGGGCTTCAAGGCGCACGAAGCGTTCTTCGAAGAGCATCAGGACGAGTACGACGACGTCGCGCGTTCGCTGGAGCTGTTGGCGACGCAACTGCAATTGGTGAAGAACGCACCGGACGAGGTGATTCCGCTGTATCGGCGGGCGCAGGAGTTGGGGGAGAGGCTGGCGATGTGGACGCGGGGGGACGATCATTCCTACGTCTATTGGATCGAGCGCCGCGGGCGCGGCTGCTTTCTGCAGGCCACGCCGATCGATGTGTCGTCGATTCTGCGCGAGAAGCTGTTCGACGTGCTCGACACGGTGGTGCTGACGTCGGCGACGCTTGCGGTGGGTGGCGGCTTCGAGTTCACCGAGAAACGGCTGGGGATCGAGCATGCGCGGCCGCTGGTGGTGCCGAGCCACTTCGAATATCACAAGCAAGCCTTGCTGTACGTGCCGCAGCACATGCCGGATCCGCGCTCGCCCGCGTTCCCTAAGGCCGCCGGCGAGGAGATCACGCGCATCCTGCTGCACAGCCGCGGGCGCGCGTTCGTCCTGTTCACCAGCTACCAGCAGATGCGCATGGTGTACGATCGCGTGTCGCTCGAGATCGAGTATCCGACGCTGCTGCAGGGCACCGGTCCGCGCAGCGCGTTGCTCGAGGAATTTCGCGCGACGCCCAACTGCGTGCTGTTCGCGACGTCGTCGTTCTGGCAGGGCGTGGACGTGCAGGGCGATCAACTGAGCTGCGTTATCATAGACAAGCTGCCGTTCGCGGTGCCCAGCGACCCGGTGGTGGAAGCGCGAATCGAGCGGATTCGCGAGAACGGCGGCAATCCGTTTTACGATTACCAGATTCCCCAGGCCGCGCTGGCATTGAAGCAGGGGTTCGGGCGTTTGATCCGCAGCAAGACCGATCGCGGAGTGCTGGTGCTGCTGGATAATCGGATTACCAAGCAGCGGTACGGCCAGGTGTTTTTCGACAGCCTGCCGGATTATCGCTTCACGACCAAGCTCGACGAGGTGGAGAAGTTTTTCGATGTTTGAAGTTTCCGTAGAGCAGACCTTCGCGGCCGGACACGCGCTTGCGCAACTACCACGGCAAGTGCGAGAACGTGCACGGGCACAATTACAAGGTGCGGATCACGGTGGCGGGCGAGCAGCTGGATGAGGCCGGGCTGCTGGTGGATTTCCTCGAGATCAAGCGGCTCATGGGCGCGGCGATCGAGTACCTGGATCACCGCTTCATCAATGACCTCGCGCCGTTCGACGAGATCAACCCGTCGGCGGAAAACATCGCGAAGTATTTTTATGATCGCGGTGAACGGTGGCCTGGATACCGGCGCGGTGCGGATCGCGGAAGTGAAAGTCTGGGAAAATGGAGACCGAGTTCCTGCAGGCGGTTTCGACAGGACGCGTAGCGTCTAGCGCCCGAAATACTCGGCGTTCTTCTGCGCGAAGCTGGACCACTTCTCCGGCAGGTCGTCAAGCGCGAAGATCGCCGACACGGGGCAGACCGGGACGCAGGCGCCGCAGTCGATGCACTCCACCGGGTCGATGTAGATCATGTTGTGCTCGGCAAAATTGGGGGCGTCCTTCTTGGGATGGATGCAATCCACCGGGCATGCGTCGATGCAAGCCGTGTCCTTGGTGCCGATGCAGGGTTCCGCAATAACGTAAGCCATTCAGTCTCCAGAGTACGACCCGGACGGGTCGCACGTGGGGTAACCCATATTATAGCGCGGCGTTCGATTGCGAGCATGTTTCCAGCGTCGAAGAGGCCGTTTTCCGCGCCAGATGGCGCAAATTCGAGGCTGCACGGATGGTATCCTGAGGGCAGGTGGCCACCAGAACGCAAATCACGGCTGAACAGTATTTGCGCACGACGTTCGAGCATGATGCTGAATTCGTCCACGGCGAAATAGTGGAGCGGAGCATGCCGACCTACACCCATTCCATGATTCAGGGCCTGATCCTGCTTAGTTTCGGCGGGTTGTTCAAGGCGCATCGTCTGTTCCCGCTTCCCGAGTTGCGCGTCAAGATTGCCAGGGATGTATACCGGATTCCCGATGTGTCGGTGTACTCGTCAAAGCCCCAGCAGGAGGTCCCGGATCATCCGCCGCTGGTGGTGATCGAGATCCTGTCGAAGGACGACCGGCACTCCGACCTGATGGAGAAGCTCGAAGAGTATCGCTTGTTTGGTGTTCCGAACATCTGGGTGATCGATCCGGTGATGAAGAAGTTCTCAATCTACAGCGAGCTCGGCCTTCAAAACGCATCGTCGCTCGGCCTCGCCGAGTATTCGTTCGAGCTCACGCCCGCCGATCTGTTCAGCGAGCTGTGATCGTTCGAGCCTCACGGAGTAGTATCCTCAAAGCAGGTGGCCACCAAGACGCAAATCACGGCTGAGCAGTATTTGCACACGACGTTCGAGCATGATGCTGAATTCGTCCACGGCGAAATTGTGGAGCGCAGCATGCCGACATACATTCATGCCCGGATCCAGGCGTTATTGTCGTTCTTCTTCGAGACTCAGAAGCGTCAGGTAGCGATGTTCGTCTGCACCGAGCTGCGCCTCAAGCTACAGCCCGATGTGTTCCGTATCCCAGATGTCTCGGTGTTCATAGGGACACCACCTCACCAGGCAGTGCCGGATTCTCCGCCAGCGATCGTAATCGAAATCTTGTCGAAGGACGATCGGCATTCCGATCTGATGGAGAAGCTCGAAGAATACCGCGTCTGGGGCGTGCCGAACATCTGGGTCATCGATCCAGCGACCAAAAGGTTTTTCATCTACACCGAGCGCGGACTCGAGAACGCATCTTCGCTCAGCCTTCCTGATTATTCGTTCGAACTGACGCCCGCGGATCTGTTCAGCGAGCTGTGAGTCAGCGCGTACAATAGTTCTGATGATTCCAAAAGTGCGCAAGGCGGTGTTTCCCGCCGCGGGCCTCGGCACGCGATTTCTTCCCGCGACCAAGGCACAGCCCAAGGAGATGCTCCCGCTCGTGGACAAGCCTCTCATCCAATACGGCGTGGAAGAAGCCATTCATTCCGGAATTCAAAACATCATCATCGTGACGGGGCGAGGAAAATCGTCGATCGAGGATCATTTCGACGTCAGCTTCGAGCTGGAGCAAACGCTGGAGGCCAAGGGCAAGAAGGACCTGCTGAAAATCGTGCGGGATGTCTCCGACATGATCGACATCGCCTACGTGCGCCAGAAGGAGGCGCTTGGTCTGGGCCACGCGGTCCTGCGCGCCAAGGAGCTGGTGGGTAACGAGCCGTTCGCGGTGGTGCTCTCCGACGACGTGATCGATTCCGAGATTCCGTGCATCCGGCAGTTGCTGGATGTTTACGAGTTCTACGGCGCGTCGGTGGTCGCGCTGATGGAAGTGCCCGGCGACGCGATCCAGGCGTACGGCGCCGTGGACGCCGATCCTGTGCCGCACAATTCCGGCAAGGACCGGCTGTTCCGCATCCGGAACATGGTGGAGAAGCCCAAGCCGTCGGAAGCTCCGTCGAACCTGGCCATCATCGGCCGCTATGTTCTGACGCCGGAAGTTTTCGGTTCGATTGAGGCGATCGAACCCGGAAGCGGCGGCGAGATTCAGCTCACCGACGCTTTGAAACACCTGCTGCGAAACCGGCCGGTCTACGGGTATCGCTTCGAAGGGACGCGCTACGACGCGGGCGACAAGCTGGGATTCCTGAAGGCGACGGTGGAGTTCGCCCTGCACCGCTACGACCTGGGTGGAGACTTCCGCGAGTACCTGAAGCAACTGAAGCTGTGATGCCAACCATCTTATGAGCCAACTCGTGAGCCAACTCGACAACAAAGTTGCAATTGTGACCGGCGGAAGCCGGGGAATCGGACGATCGTGCGCGGAAGTGTTCGCGCGGGAAGGCGCGACCGCGATCATCTGCGGGCGCAAGCAGGACACGCTGGACCAGGTGGCCGCGGAGTCCAAGGGTTTGGCGGGCCGCATCGTGCCGAGGGTCTGCCACGTCGGCAAGCTGGAGGACCTGCAGCGGCTGGTGGACAGCACCGCGTCCGAATTCGGCAAGATCGACATCGTGGTGAACAACGCAGCCACCAACATCGCGCAGGGGCCGGCTATCGAAATGGACGACGGTCAGTTCGACAAGATGGTGGAGGTGAACCTGAAGAGCGCATATCGTCTGACGCGGCTGGTGGCGCCGGGGATGGTGGCGCGCGGCTCGGGGTCGATCATCAACATCGCCTCGATCGCCGGATTGCGGCCGCAGTTTCACGGCCTGCTGTACAGCATGACCAAGGCGGCGCTGATCATGATGACCCAGTCCTACGCGGTGGAGCTGGGCTCGTCGGGCGTGCGCGTGAACGCCATCGCGCCCGGACTGATCCAGACGGTGCTCAGCGAATACTACTGGAAAGACCAGAGCCGCTGGGAGCAGATGCTGGCGCGGCAGCCGATCAAACACCTGGGCCAGCCGATCGAGGTTGCCGAAGTGGCGCTGCTTCTGGCGAGCGATGCGTCGTCGTATGTGACCGGCCAGACCATCGTGGTGGATGGCGGCCGTGTATTATCCTCGATGTAGATGCTGCGGAAACTGATTGCGGCGTTGCTGGTAGCGGCGGCCGGTTGGGCGGCCGGCGTGGTTACCGACGTTCGCGCGGCGCTCTCCAACGGCAACCTCGCGCTCGCGGATGCGTTGGTATCGCGGTATCGGGCGCAGTACGGCGTGACGCCCGAGATTCTGGAGGCGATGTCGTGGTTGGGGCGCGGCGCGCTGGCGGCGAAGCAACTGGATAAAGCCGAGGCGTACGCGCGGCAAACGCAAGCGCTGGCGATGGAGCAACTGAAGAGGCGCCCGCTCGATGCCGAGCCGCATCTTCCCATTGCGTTGGGCGCCGCGATTGAGATCCAGGGGAACGTGCTGAACGAGCGCGGCGAGCGTGGCCAAGCCGTCGGGTATCTGCGGGGCGAGTTGGCTAAGTACCGCAGCACATCAATGCGCGCGCGGATTCAGAAGAACATCAACCTTCTCGACCTGGAAGGCAAGCCGGCGCCTGCACTGGAAAGGCGCGAGTTTCTGGGACCGAAACCGCCGGCGCTCGCATCGCTGCTCGGCAAGCAGGTGCTGCTGTTCTTCTGGGCGCACTGGTGTCCGGACTGCAAGCAGGAGTCGCCGATCCTGGCCGAGATCGCGAAGGAGTACGCCGGAAGTGGACTGGTGATCATCGCGCCCACGCAGCGCTACGGGTACGTCGCGCGCGGCGAGGATGCCGGTCCGGCCGAGGAGCTGAAGTACATCGAAGAGGTGCGCCAGAAATACTACGCGGGCTTGTTGCAGGCGCCGGCTCCGGTGAGTGAAGAAAATTTCAAGAACTACGGGGCGAGCACGACGCCCACGCTGGTGTTGATCGACCGCCGCGGGATCGTGCGCGTGTATCATCCGGGCGTGATGACGCTGGAAGAGCTGCGGGCGGCGCTGAAGCGGATCGGATAGCAGATTCGGCAGACAATAAAAAAGGCCCCGATCTCTCGGGGCCGTTTGCATGAACCCTAAATCAGACTGCAAGCCCTCTCGGGGCGCCTCAGCCTACTTCTTCTTCTTGGCGGGCGCTTTCTTCTTAGCCTTCGCAGCCTTCTTAGTTGCGTTCTTCATCGATTGATTCTCCCTAACATCAGATTTGCGATCGTAGATCGCAGTGTGATTCATATATAAGGTGCTTTGAGGTGAAAGTCAAGAAAAAAATGCACATCGGACCGGGTGGGGCCCGGCTCGGTCCGCCACTGGAAACGCCAAAACCATTTCACTGGTCAATTGTTCGATACCAAAAAACCATACAGGGCTGTTTTTGTTGTTGCCGGACGCCGCTGGCCGCGCTACGATCGGAGCAAATGGGCACGCGGTGGACCATCTTGCTGTTCGCGCTCCTCGCAGCGAGTCTCGTGCTGCCTGGTTGCGCGAAGAAGCGCCGCGTCGCCGTCCACGCGCCGCCTGCGCCGGTTACGCGCGCGTCGCCACCGGGCGCGCCGCCGCAAGTTCGCGCCACGGAAACCGGCATCGCGAGCTGGTACGGGCATCCTTATCATGGACGCGCCGCCGCCAACGGCGAGATCTACGACATGGAGAAACTCACGGCCGCGCATCGCACGCTTCCGTTCGGCGCCATGGTGCGGGTGACCAATCTCGGCAACGACAAATCGGTGGACGTCCGCATCACCGATCGCGGTCCGTTCATCGACGGCCGCATCATCGATCTTTCGCACGCTGCCGCCGAAGCGCTCGGCTTCGTGAGCGCGGGCTTGGCGCGGGTACGCGTCGACGTAGTCTCGCTCCCCAGGCTTCCGGCCTCTGGCGATTGGTTCGCGGTCCAAGCGGGCGCGTTCTCAGACCAGCGCCGAGCCGAAAAGCTGCGCGCCTCGCTCGAGCAAGCCTACGGTGGCGCGATTGTCGTCCCGCTCCTCGGCTCTCCTCCGCGATGGCGCGTGTTCGTCGGCCACGAAGCCACCGAGCAGGCGGCGACCACGCTGGCCCAACGAGTGCGGCGCGACGCCGGTAGTGCCTTCGTGGTACGGCTCGATCGCTCGGCCTTAGGTGCGAGCGCGCCCGAACCGGCCAGCACCCACGAGTAGCGAACTGAGGCCTTACGCTGAGAGAACACTTCGGGTGCAGGCCACGAGTACTAGGGGTCTCCCCCCAAATGAGGTCCCGCAACCACCCCAAAAAACCAGCCCATCTAAGATGTTGAGGTGTTGATCAAACTCTAAAGTCCCAGTAGAGTTTATGGAGGTAACACACACTATGGTTGGGGAAGGACGGTCCAGAGCCAACACCGCATGCTAGCCCAAGCTGAAGACACGATGCCCTTGCTGGTCGGACAGTCGCCGCGGCTGCGCCACATTCTGCGAATGGTGGAGAAGCTCGGTCGCTGTCGTTGGCCGGCCTTGCTATTAGGCGAGACCGGTACTGGAAAGGAAGTAGTCGCCCGCTCCATCCATAGTGTAAATCCGGTAGGGCCGTTCGTGACCATAGACTGCTCGTCGATGGTAGGTCCTCTCATGGAGAGCGAGCTGTTCGGGCACGTCAAGGGCGCCTTTACCGGCGCGGTAGGAACCAAGACCGGTCTGTTAGAAAGCGCCAACGGCGGAACGGCATTCTTCGATGAGATCGGCGAGCTGCCGTTGGACCTGCAAGCCAAGCTGCTGCGAGTGCTCCAGGAGAAGGAGTTTCGTCCGGTCGGCTCGCTGATAACGCGCCGCTCGGATTTCCGCGTGATCGCCGCGACGAATCGGGATCTGGCCAAGGAAGTGGAGAAGGGAACATTTCGGCGCGACCTGTTCTACCGGCTGAACGTCGTGAATCTTCGGCTGGCGCCGCTGCGCGATCGCAAAGAAGACATCCCGGCTCTGATCGCTCATTTCCTAGCGCGCCACAGCAAGGGTCACACGCTGACACAGGAAACGCTGGAAGCGATGTTGTCCTACGATTGGCCGGGCAACGTGCGAGAGTTGGAAAATTGCATCCAGCACATGGTGGCCATCAACTCAGGGCCGCTGCTGCACGCGAGCGAGCTGCCATCCATGCTGCAGAATCATTTGATGGCAAAGAGGTCCCAGTTCCTGACGGTAGCCGCGGGCGTCAACCCTCTGGCGAAACCGCCGGCCGAGGCTAGCTCGCACGAGCATCGTTCAAACGGCGACTTCAGCCGGTCGCCCATCGTGCCTCTGACCCAGATGGAACGGCAAGCCATTCTCGACGCGCTCGAATACACCAAGGGCGATCGCGCCGTCGCCGCCAACTTGTTAGGAATCGGCCGCACCACCTTGTACCGCAAGCTGAAGGAATACCAGCTCGCGGTGTAGGGCCCTCGCGGCGTTTCCAACTGATACAAAACCTCCGTCCATCGCACTACCCGTGCAGGCCATGGACTCCAAGACCCTGAAACTCCTGCTAGTGGAAGACGACCTCGAAGACGAGCAACTGCTGTGCGAGGCTCTGATCGAGATCGAAGAGAATCTGCTGTGGTGCAACTGGCGAAACGCGGCCGTCGTTCAGGTTGATCAACTCACCGATGCGCTGGACTGCCTGCGCGCGGAACGCTTCGATGCCGTGCTGCTCAACTTGAGCCTTCCCGACAGCCCGTCGCTCCTGAACACGTTTCTCGAAACCAGGGCGTGCGCCGAGGGTGCGCCCATCATCGTGCTGGCAGATGAAGAAGACGAACATCTGGCCAACCGCCTGCTGCGCTCGGGAGCGCAGGACGTGCTTTTGAAGACCGAGCTGGAGTGTGCACCGCTGGCCCGGGCAGTGCGATATGCGATCGAGCGCCAGCGACGCGCGCCGGCCGTCGGGTCCTCACCATTTGTCGACGATCTCACCCGAACTCTGACCCGTGAGGGCCTCATCGCCATGGGAGGGCACTACGCCAAGCTCGCGTTTGACCGGCATATCGACCTGCTGCTGGCGAATCTGGAAGTGGCGGATGTTCCTGGGAAGACTCCCGAGGATCGCGAGGCGCGCGAGCTGATTCTCATGCGGTCCGGCGAGGTGCTGCGAGATGTGTTCGAGACACCTGCTCTGGTCGGCCACCTGGAGCATTGCCGCTTCGGTCTCATCATCCCGGGGATGGCAGAGGACACGGTGGAGACGTTGTTGCAGACTGCGGCAGCCAGAATTGAAGACGCTTCCGCGCCTTGCCGGGCCTCGGTGCGGGTCTCGGTGAAGGAACTCAACCCCCAAGATGACATCGAAGAACTGTTCAACGGCCACGCTCCGCCCGACTGCCACATGAAAACCGCTATGCTGGCTGATTGAAAATCGCTCTTGATGCGACCTACAGCGTCGGCCGGAATCTGACCGGCGTCGGCGTGTATTCGCGCGAGATCATCCATGGTCTCGCGGCGGCGCATCCGGAAGCGCGCTTTCTCGCCTGCTATCGTCCGCATCGCCTGCTTCGATCGTTCAGCGACTCGCTGCCGCGAAATGCGAGCCGCCGGCTCCTTTGGCAGGACTGGGGTGCAGCCGCGGATCTGTTCCACGGTCTCAACCAGCGCATCGACTCCACGCGCTATCGCCGTGCCATTTCCACCTTCCACGATCTGTTCGTCATGAGCGGCGACTACTCGACGCCGGAGTTCCGGCTGCGGTTCACCGAGCAGGCGCGCGCCGCGGCGGAGCGATCGGACCTGATTGTGACGGTGTCGCAATTCACAGCCGATCAGGTGCATGATCTGCTGAAGGTGGATCGCGCACGACTCCGTGTAATCCACCATGGAGTGCGCCGCCGGCGGAGGTCGCCGGTGTCGCATCGCGCGAGCGAATGATCCTGTTCGTGGGCGCATTGCAGCGGCGCAAGAACATCGCGCGCCTGGTGGAGGCGTTCGAGCAGGCCGCGTCCGGCTGGCAACTGGTTTTAGCCGGATCGCTCGGCTTCGGTTCAGAAGAAATTCTGGCGCGCATCGAAGCCAGCCCGAGGCGAGCCGACATCCACGTGCGCGGCTACGTGCCGGATGCGGAGTTGGAAAGGCTATACCGACGCGCGTCGCTGTTCGCGTTTCCGTCGCTCGACGAGGGTTTCGGAATGCCGGTGCTCGACGCGATGGCGCGCGGCCTGCCGGTGCTAACGTCCACCACCTCGGCACTGCTGGAAGTGGCCGGCGACGCAGCGCTGCTGGTGAATCCCACCGACACGAGCGCAATCGCTCACGGCCTATATCAACTCGTCCAAGACACCGATCTCCGGCAACAGTACGCCCAGCGTGGTCTCGCGCACAGCAGGGAATTCAGTTGGGAAAGGGCGGTGGAGAAAACCTGGAGGGTCTACCAGGAACTGTTGGGATCGGTCCGATCCGGCTAACTCTTGTCTTCCTCGATGGCGATTTTCAGCGCCTTGAGAAACTTGTGATCCTGAGATGTCAGCTTGATCCTTCCGGTGGATTCAAACTTGCGCTTGGGAGGGGCTTCGGATTCGACTTCCATCTCCTCCTCGCCTTCGTATTCGCCGGACTCGTCCCGTTTGTTGAAGCCGATGGTGGCTTCCAGCACCAGGAACACGTCGTATCCGGCCCGCTTGATTTCGCCGATGGCAGCCGCAATGCGATCGGAGTCAGACAAGGACTCATTGATGGCGTTGCCTAACTCTTGCATCAGCTCTTTCAATCTTTCTTCCAAATCATCCCCCCTTTCTCTGCGGCCATCTTCAGCATAGCACTCTATCTTCTGGATGTTACTCACGCTCGTACAGTTTCACCCAATTTGGTAGTGCCGCCAGTGGAAGATTCTGCTCCCGGTTTATGTATCGGCTGGCGATGGCCTTCGGATTAGCGGCGCCGGGATGGCCGACGGCAGGCCCGGACGGCGCGTTCTCCCACGCTACACTGAATGATGTCAGATGTTCTCGACGGCCAAGAAATTCCTCGCCTACGTCATTCCCGGCGTCATCAAGCCGCTGCATATCCTGTGGAATCAAGTGATTGGATTCGTCTTCATCGTCTTGGCCGCGGTGTTCGGATACCGGGTGATGCGCGGCAATGAGTCTCCGGGATTGCGGATCGTCGGCGGGGCCTTCGTACTACTGATCGGATGGTACGGTGTCTCGTCATTCTGGCGGGCCCGAAAAATTTCCAAACCATGAACCACGCGAGTGAACAACCCGGGCAGTACCCCTACACGCGAGGAATCTATCCGGACATGTACCGAGGCCGGCTCTGGACCATGCGGCAGTACGCCGGCTTCGGCACCGCCGAGGAAAGCAACCGGCGTTATCGCTACCTTCTGTCGCAAGGCATCACCGGACTCTCGGTTGCCTTCGACCTGCCCACGCAGATGGGCATGGACTCCGATCATCCGCTCGCGGCCGGCGAAGTGGGGCGCGTCGGCGTAGCGATCTGCTCGCTCGGCGACATGCACACGCTGTTTGACGGGATCCAGCTGGCCGACATCACCACGTCGATGACCATCAACTCGACGGCCGCGATTCTGCTGAGCTTCTACGTGCTGGTGGCGCGCAGCCAGGGCGCCGATCTGCGCAAGATCTCGGGCACCATCCAAAACGACATTCTGAAGGAGTACATCGCCCGTGGCACCTACATCTATCCGCCGCGTCCGGCGATGCGCATCATCACCGACCTGTTCGCCTGGGCGGCGCGCGAGTTGCCGGAGTGGAACACCATCTCGATCAGCGGCTACCACATTCGCGAAGCCGGCTCGACGGCGGTGCAGGAAGTGGCGTTCACGCTGGCCAACGCAATCGCCTACATCGGTGCGGCGCTGGAAGCGGGACTGGAAGTGGATTCGTTCGCCGGGCGCCTGTCGTTCTTCTTCAACGCGCACAACAATTTTTTGGAAGAGATCGCCAAGTATCGCGCGGCACGGCGGCTGTACGCCGAAATCATGCGGGAGCGCTTCGGGGCCAAGAAAGCGCGTTCCATGATGCTCCGGTTTCACGTGCAGACGGCGGGATCGACGCTCACCGCGCAACAGCCCGACGTCAACGTAGTGCGCGTCTCGATGCAGGCTCTGGCGGCGGTGCTGGGAGGCGCGCAGTCACTGCACACCAACGGCAAAGACGAAGCGCTTTCGCTGCCCACCGAGGAATCGGCGCGGCTGGCGCTAAGGACGCAGCAGATCATTGCGCACGAGAGCGGCGTGGTGAACACGGCGGACCCCGTAGGCGGCAGCTACCATATCGAGCAGCTCACCGATGAGATAGAACGCGGCGCGCGCGAGTACATCGAGCGCATCGATGCCATGGGCGGGACGCTGGCGGCCATCGAGAAGAATTACATCCAGAACGAAATTCACAACGCGGCCTACGAGTATCAGCAGGCGGTGGAGCGCGGCGACCAGGTGGTGGTGGGCGTGAACCGGTTCAAGCAGGACGAGCCGGAGGCGCCCAAGGTCTTCCGCATGGATCCGGATCTCGAGAAGCAACAAGTGGCGCGGTTGCGCGAGTTGCGCGCGTCACGCAGCGCGGGTGTCGTGGATGAACGGCTGCGAGCATTGGAGCAGGCCGCCCGATCGACAGACAATCTGATGCCGCATATCCTGGCCTGCGCGGAAGCCTTCGCGACAGTGGGCGAGATCTCGGATCGCCTGCGCGCGGTCTTCGGTGAATATCAAGAGACTTGAGCTACTTGGTTCTGCCGTCCGCTTGCGCCGCCAGAAGCATGCCTCGAATCTGTTCGAAATTTCCTTCGTGGCAGGCGAACTCATAGAGCGGTTCTTCGGTTCGTTTCAAGCGAACCATCGCCGTCCAGGGCCGCACCCAGGTGGTCGGGTCGTCCATGGTCATCTCATAGCGGATCTCGTCAGGAGCGATGCGGGTGAGCCGCTCGGTCAGGTGGAGGCCTTCCGCCGATCCGAAGAAACTTGACTCGCGCGAAAAGTTGGTGGTATCGATGACCAGAGCGTTGCCGTCCCAATGGCCGCGCGAATCGCCCTCCCAGGTGCGGACGTTTTGCGAAAGGTGGGGGCTGCCATCCAGCGGAATGATGCGAGCCTCGTGGATCGCCTCGGCGAAGAACACCACGTAACCCGGCGACTGCACAATTTGGTAGTAACCGAAATTGCCCGAGCTGTACGTTCCGCCGAGCCTCGGCACGCCGAAAGTGATGCAGCGCTGACCCGGAGTGAGATCCTGGGGGCCGGACGGCGAATTTCTGGCGAGCGTAGCGGCGATCTCGGCTGCGCGTCTCGTTTGCCCAGCCGGCGTGTAGGGAGGAATCTTCCCATCGGGCGGATCGACGATGAGAGACGTGCGGTTGTCGAACTCGCGCTCGATCATATCGCCGGCGTTGCTGGTCGCGGTTGTGCTTTTGAATTGCTCGCGATTCGCAAGTACCGCCAGGAAGAGATTGTCGCCGGCAGCGAAATCGCTCTTGGCGCTGGCGAAGATCCTGGCAGCGCGGCGCTTGAATTCCGCCACTTCGGCGTCGGTCAGGACCGGGTGGCCCTCCAGTTCCTTGGGCCGCTCCAGCGGTGTCGCGCTTTTGTTCAGCCAGTTTCCCTGCAGGTCCGGCTGCCCATCGCGAGTCATCGGAGCTGTCCAGGTCTGCGCCGCAGCGGACGCCCCGACACTGGCCAGAATCAGGACGGATCGCAGAACATCCTGAACCTCCCTCCCCGCACTACTAGGCTGAGTATATATCACTGCTCGGAGCCCAGCAGCGTCAGAGCGCATCCCGCGATGAACGCCGCGCCGCTGTACACGAAGTACAGCAAGTGAAGCGGCATGGCGCGGATCGCGAAGACCCAGCCGCGCCGCACAGCCAGGAATCGATAGAAGCGATGGTTTAGCGCGATCACGATGGCCACGGCCGCCGCCGCAGCGGGCCAATACAGGCCTGCCAGGAGGAGCGCCAGATAGATTAGCGCCACCGAAATGCGCTGGCCGCTGGCGACATTCAGGTCGTTGGGGATATGTCGCTCGCGCAGCATGAGCTGTGTCCAGGGGATGGCGCGATCGCGAATGTCCGATTCCAGCAGGCCGGAAAACGTCCAGTGCTTGAGATGCTTGACCGTCAGCTTCGGGTCTAGTTCGATGCGGCGGCAGGCGCGGATCAGGCGCGTGCCCAGCTCGATGTCTTCGATGCGCGGGCGCACGTAGCGTTCGTCGAATCCATGCGAGGCCTCGAATACCGAGCGCCGGATCGCACCGCAACCGGTCCAGAATGTGCTGGCGCGGCGCTTCGCGTGTTGATGCACGAAGCAATGCATCAGGTTCTTGTACTGCGACAGGAATTCGGGCGACTCGGGGGAGTCGTCATAGGAGCCGATCAGCGCATCGAGCGTCGGGTCGCGGGCAAACGCGGCGGCAACCCGCGATAGAGTGTCCTCTGCGACGCAGACGTCGGCATCGATGAACAGAAGAATGTCGCCGCGCGCTGCTTTCGCCGCTTGGTTGCGGGCATGGGCGGGTCCTTTGCAGTCGGGCGTTCTCAAAACCCGCGCGCCGAGCTTCTCGGCCAGCTCTCCCGAGCCGTCGAGGGAGCCGTCATCGCCCACCAG
The DNA here is from genome assembly GCA_963792065.1 of Terriglobia bacterium. GTDB lineage: Bacteria > Acidobacteriota > Terriglobia > Bryobacterales > Bryobacteraceae > Palsa-89. Next base: position 100,229 of record CAWBUU010000001.1, on the reverse strand, counting down.
GCATTCAAAGTCACGATAGCTGGAGCCGTTGAGCGCATCGAGGCAGGCCACCAACGTCTCCAGGCCGTTGTGAACCGGAACAATAACTGAAATGAAGCCGGGCGTGGACCCGAGCTGCGCGGCCATCCGCGGCTACGCGCCCGCCGATATGCGCCGCGGAACTAGCGGCTGTGTCTCGGACAGTGCGGCGTAGTTCTCGCCGTCGCCCGATCCGTATTCTTCCAGGTAGTCGGCGTCCACGTTGACGCTCCAGAGATCGTACTTGGCGCCCAACACATTTCGCGCCGCCAGAATGCCCGTCAGCATGGAATGATCCTGGTTGTTGTAGCGATGCATTCCGTTTCTGCCAACCAACTGAAGATTGGGGGTCTCCTCGGCCAGGAAGCGGCGCACCGCCGCCAGGCCGCGCTCATAGCGGTCGTCGTAAATCGGATATGCTTTGGGAACCCGAACCACTACGCCGTCCACGATGGTTCCCGGTTGCACCAGGCGTAAGGCAGTGATCTCGCGCGTGGCCAGCGCCAGCAGCTCGGAATCGGGCAGGTTCCAGAAGCCGTCGTTCTCGAAGCAAAAGTACTCCATGCCCAGACAGGTCATTTCAGGATGCGGCCGCAGGTCCGGACTCCAGTTGTTGAAATTCTGGACGCGGCCGACTTTGAACCCGGGATCGTGAATGTAAATCCAGTTGTCGGGAAATAGATGCTTGCCGCGTACGATCAACGCGACAGTGACGAAGTCACGATAGTTGAAGTCTTCGGCTGCGTCGCCCAGGTATTTGGGAGCGGGCGGGTCCAGCTTTTGGATCAGGTCGCGGATCGGCAGGCTGCTGATGAAATTGCGCGCCCGGAATTCCTCGCCGCCCGCGGTAACGGAAAGCACCCGGCCCTTATGCCAGGAAATCCGGTCCACACCTTTTTCCAGCAAGACGCCGCTGCCGCGCGACTCGACAATCTCGCGAACGCGATTCCACATCATGCCGGGGCCGCGTCGCGGATAGAGAAATTCATCGATCAGAGTCTTGATCTGCGGCTCGCCCTTCCTGGAAGGACGCAGAGCGCTCCACACCAGGGACGCCAGCGACAGCCCGCGAATGCGCTGCGCGGCCCATTCGGCCCGGATCTGGTCGCACGGAATGCCCCAGACCTTTTCGGTGTAGGTGCGGAAGAATATGTTGAACAATCGGCGGCCAAATCGGTTCGACACCCAGTCTTCAAAGGAACGCTCGGGTTTGCGCGGGAACAGTCGCGCGTGGGCGAAACTCGCGGCACAGCGCAGGGCTTCCACGTGACCCAGGCCTGCCAGGGCGTTTCTCACGTCCAACGGATAGCGGAAAAACTTGGATCGATAGTAGACGCGGGAGAGCCGCGGCCGGGTGAGCAGGTCATCGCCCAGAACATCGCGCCACATCTGCTCGACTATGGGGACTTTGGTGTAGAAGCGGTGCCCGCCCATGTCGAACAGGTAGCCCTGGTGTTCGACCGATCGCGCCAAGCCGCCTACGGTGGAATCCTTTTCGAGGACCAGCGCGCGGACACCTTGGCCCGAAAGTTCATAGGCGGCCGACAACCCGGCCGGGCCTGCGCCCAGGATGACCACTGGCGATTCAGGCCATCTCACGCTGCTGACGCCATTCCCCTTCGCATGAGTATTCAGTTCCACGCTCGGTCAAGTAGAATACTTGGTTGTACCACAACACGACCCGCGAATTACGATTCGTTCATTAAACCCGAAATGGTGGCTTAAGTTGCGAATGGTTCAGGGAATAATCCAGCGCTCGCCCGCTTCGAAGACTTTGAACCCGATCGCAGGATGAAACCCGAGCATGTGGTCAACGAAACGGCCGGCGTCTTCGCTCTGACCGGCGAACGTGCCGTAGTGCATGGGCACGAGCCAGCGCGCGCGGATGTCCTCGGCCAGTCGCGCGGCATCCGCGACATCGAAATTGCGCTCGCCGTCGATCGGCAGAAGCGCTACGGTGACGTTGTAGGGGCGCAAACGGCCCACGATTCCTTCGTACCAGCGGCAATCGCCGGCGTGGTAAATGGTGCAGCCGCCGAAGCGGATCAGGTAGCCGAGATGCGGATACCCGCCCAGCGGCGTCCAATCCAGTTCGGGATGCGCCGAGGGGACCGAATACACGCGGCCGTACAGACCGCCTTTGAAATATTCGACGCGCAGATCCGAATCGGTGGTGGTCATGCGATCGTAGCCGATTCCGATCGAGCAGGCGTGCTCGGCGGCGCTCTTGGGGAGCAGCACACGGGCGCGCGGCGATGCCGCCAGCATGCCGGGTAGCGTTCCGGGGTCCATATGGGCGTCGTGCGCATGCGTGCACAGGATCAGGTCGGCGTTGGTGGCCTCGCGCGCTTCGAGCGGCGCAGCGAGTGTACGCGTGCGGCCCGGCGGAGTGGCCAGGCATGGGTCGACATAGAAGACGATACCTTGGTGCTTGATGACAAAGCCGCTGTGGCCCAGCCACCACAGCGACGGCGAACCGCTGTCGGTGTGCTCGATCTCGTCGAGCAGCGCGGCGCCGCTCTTTACCGGCTGCTTCATCGCGCGGCTGCCCTTTCCAGGCGATCGCGAATAGCGTCCCAAGCGGGATCGCGCGGCGGTTGCTCGACTCCGATCCAGTCCCAGCCTTCGGCGTCGGCGTCGTGCAGGATCTGATAAAGCATTCGCGCGTACGCGGCGGGATCCGAGGGCATGGCGATGGATCGCGCGGACTCAGCAGGGTGATCGATCCAGAGATACGCGCCTCGCCCGCTCGCCGGAAGCCGGCCTGACTCCACCAGCACCAGTAGCGTTCGCGGGCTGTAGTGGCGCGCGTGCATTCCCGGGGAGGCGTGCGCGGGGCCGGTGGGCGCGCGCTGGATCTCTACCGGTCCGATCAACTCCTCAATCTGCTCCCGCGAGACCATACCCGGTCTCAACAATACCGCGTGCGGGCCGGCGAGCGAAAGCACCGTGGATTCGATTCCTACATTAGTCGGGCCGCCGTCGAGAATCATGGCGACGCGATCGCCGAGCGAGTCGCGAACGTGTTGCGCCGTCGTTGGCGAAAGCTCGGCGAAGCGATTCGCGCTCGGCGCTGCGACGGGCACGGCGGCTTCCTTGATCAGCGCCAGAGCGATCGGATTGGCGGGGACGCGAATGCCCACGGTATCGAGACCGGCGGTTACTCGATCGGGCACGCGCGGCTGCTTCGGCAAAACCAGCGTCAAAGGACCCGGCCAGAAACGGCGCGCCAACAGCTCGGCTTGTTCCGGCCACTCGCGCACCAGGCTGCGCGCCATCTCGATCGAATCGACGTGCACGATTAACGGACTTGTCGGCGGCCGGCCCTTCGCCGCGTAGATTTTTTCGATCGCGACGGGATCGAGCGCGTTGGCCCCCAGGCCGTAGACCGTCTCGGTGGGAAACGCAACCAGCTCGCCGGCGCGGATCAGCTCGGCCGCGCGGCGGACCTCCGCTTCCTCAATCAGGCAGTTCCTCTTTTCCGTCTTTGCCATCGCCCGAGACCTTGCCGGTGTGCTTGTAGACCAGGAAGGCGTGCGTCAGCGCGTCCAGATCGCCGTCCAGGACGCGATCCACATCGCCGATCGCGAGCTTGGTGCGATGGTCCTTGATGAGCCGGTAGGGCGCCAGCACATAGCTGCGGATCTGGCTGCCGAAATTGATGTCAAGCTTGGTGTCTTCGAGCTTGCTCTGCTCGGCGCGCTTCTTGTCCATCTCGAATTCGTAGAGGCGCGCGCGCAGTTGCTTGATGGCGCTGGCGCGATTTTTGTGCTGCGACCGCTCGTTCTGGCATTGCACCACGATGCCGGTGGGGATGTGGGTCATGCGCACGGCCGACTCCGTCCGGTTCACGTGTTGGCCGCCGGCGCCAGAGGCGCGGAACACGTCCACGCGCAGATCATCCGGCTTGATGTCGAGGTTGATGTCGTCCTCAATCTGCGGATAAACGAAAACCGACGCAAATGAAGTGTGGCGGCGCGCATTGGCGTCGAAAGGCGAGATGCGGACCAGCCGGTGGACGCCGATTTCCGATTGCAGCAGCCCGTAGGCGTTTTCGCCGTTGATTTCGAGCGTGGCCGATTTGATGCCCGCGCCTTCGCCTTCGAGGCGATCCGTCACGACAGACTGGAAACCGTGGCGCTCGGCCCAGCGCAGATACATGCGCAGCAGCATCTCTGCCCAGTCCTGGCTCTCGGTTCCGCCGGCGCCGGGATGGATGGCCATGATGGCGCTCTTGGAATCGTTCGCACCTGAGAGCAGCATGCCGGTCTCGAGCGTCTCCAGGCGCTGCGAGAAACTCTTCAGCTCGCGGTCCAGGTCACCGGCGACGTCTTCGCCTTCGCGCGCCAGCTCGAACAGCGTGTCGAGATCTGAGGTGAGCCGCGTGACCTCGTCCGAATCCGCGATGGACTGCTCCAGCCGTTTGCGGTCCTGCATTACCTTCTGGGATTTTTCGGGCTGATTCCAGAAATCGGGATCGGAGATCTGTTGCTCGGTCTTGGCTAGCTGGGTTCGTTTGCCGGAGGCGTCAAAGATAGCTCCGCACAGCGTCGGCCTGCTGGCGGAGCGAAGCGTACTCTCTTTCCAGTTCTTCGAGGGTCATAAAATTCTATTTTAGCAGGGCGTCCAAATCGGTTCGAGTCCAAGGTGGGGAGCCACTCCCTAAGCTCGGCGACATTCCTGGCGAGCTTCCGGCGTGAACATTTTCCTTCCCTTGGTCGAACGACTCTCCGCTCGCGAGCGAAGTTGATTTACGCAAGCTGTTTGGAGCGTCCGGCTGAGATACCGGCCTTAGTGCAGCCCCACCGCATGATCCACGGACTTGATCAATTTCTGCGTGTCATACCCAACCCCATTGCGGAACACTATGGTCATCTTCTCGATGTCGGAGATCGTCTTCGATGGATCGCCATGGATCACTACCAGGTCGGCTGCCTTGCCTTCGGCGATGCTCCCGATCCGATCCGCCTCGCCCAAATACTGCGCCGCGTTCAAGGTGTAAATGCGGATTGCCTCGGCCGGCGTGAACCCCGCCTCCACCAGCAGCATGATGTTGCGCTGGTCGGCGAATCCCGCTAAGGCGCCGCCATTGCCCGTCGGATCGGCGCCCGCCATCAACAGGCCGTCGGCTTTCACGAACGCATACTCGAACTCCATCTCTTTCTTTAGCGTCGCCGCGCGCAGCGGATCCGCGTACTCCGCGGCCCTCGCGCGATCGGACAGGTAACTCACCGCGGCTTGCGGCGTCATCGCATCCAACATGCGCGGTTCCAGCGGCGGCCGTTCCGGTTGCCCCGCTTCGAACACCGCCAGCGTCGAAGTGATCGCCACTTTGTGCTGCACCAGGTCGTGGATCATGTCCTGCACTGGCGCGCTTTGTATATCCAATCTCGCAAGCACATTGCGAGTGTCTCCACCGGGGCACACGTCCGGCTTTTTTCCCGGCGTGAACTCAGTATCGACGATGATGCCGTGCTCCAGGTTATCAATCCCGATCGCTGCGGCCTCGCGAAAGCCCACCGCGCACAGATGTCCGGTCACCTTGATCTTGTGCCTATGCGCTTCTTCCACCGCCGCGGCCAGTTGCGCCCGTGTGATGTGCATAAAGGCTTTGAAGGAAGTTACTCCCACCCCCGCCCAATACTCCACCAACTTGCGCGCGTCCTCGGGGCCCTTCAACTCGTACATCTGCGGCACAGTTGCCGGCGCGCCTTCCAGATAAGGACCCGTTACATCGATATTCGGTCCCGGCATCTGTCCGGTGTCGATCAAGTTCTTGACACGCAGATCCGTGTACGTCTCCATGCTCCCGGCGGTGCGCATCGTAGTCACGCCGCACCCTAGATACAAGCGCGGGAAACTGAAGGCGTGCTCGGGATACATCGGAATGTCCCCGCCCGACGGATAAAATAGGTGTTCGTGCATACCGATCAACCCGGGAATTATGGTGTGTCCAGTCAGGTCCAATACTTTCGCGCCCGCGGGAGGGGCGATTTGCGACGCCGGGCCGGCGGCTTGGATCTTGCCTTGATTGATAATGATCGTCCGGTCCTCTTGCACCGCGCCGCCGGTTCCGTCGATAACTCTGACATGCGTCAGCGCGACTACCGGTGAATCGACCGCAACGAAGGGCTTAATGCCTGGGAACATCCGGTATTGCGGCTGGCTGTACAGCAGGCCGGCGGCAAGCGAAAAGATCATCGCGGCTCGTTGGTTGGGCATGCTACAAGATTTAGACGCATCGGTCGGTGGGACGTTTGGGGCGCCGCCGCGTGATTGCGGCGCCGGCCGCGCGGCGAGTTCACCGTGCTTTGCTACCGCAAAGACTCAATATCCTGGCTTCCGTTTACCGTCGCGGATCGGATTGTCAATAGACGGAAACAAGCTCGTCGTTCGTGTCCGTGATGTGAAATAAATGAAAACCGAGCTGCCTTTTCCATTCTAAGCGGCACTGGTTCGAAACGCGTCCAATCTGGGTGCTCAGGGTGGTAGAGCCCAACTCGTTCGATTTAGCCGCCATGGGCTGCGTGCTGCTCGGCATTCTGCGGCGCGCTCGGCGCTAGGGGCGGTTCGGATCCAGGTTGAGGATCTGCCCGCGCTTGCCGACGTTCCACGCGCGCGTGCGGCCGAGCGTGTCCTCGGCCCCGGCGGCTTCGTGGATGTGGCCGCAATAGAAATAGACCGGCTGCCGGCGATCGATGAAGTCGCGCACCGCTTGGCTGCCAAAGTGTTTGCCTTCGCCTGCCCAATCGAGCTTGGTGGCCTTGGGCGGCGTGTGGCAGATCAGGATCAGCGGGTCGAGCGCTGAGAATTTTTCGAGCCGCGCGGCCAGCTCCTGCTCGCTGTACTCGCCGGGCGTGTTGAACGGCGTCGGATTCGAGTAGCCCAGGCCGGCTACATGGTAGCCCGCGATCTCGATCGACTGCCCGTGGAAATTGTGGAAGCCGAACTCTGCGCAGAAGCCCGCGATGTCGGCCTCCGATTCGTGATTCCCCGGAAGCACGTACATGCGCTCCGCGCGCCGCTGCAGGACCGGCCCGAGCTGCTCGAGCCCGCGGCCCCAGTTGGCCAGATCACCGTCGGCGAAGTAGTAGTCGGCCTCGATCGCCATCAGCTTTTCGAGCGCGGCCTTGTCGCCGTGAATGTCGGAAAAAATGAGAAGCTTCATCGAAGATCCATCATAAGACGGGCGGCGGACAGCCGCCTTGAGCCTTGAGCCAGAACGTTTCGCGTGGTATGGTTTTTGGTATGGCGACTACCAAAATCACCATCACGCTTCCGGACGAACAATTGGAAGAGATTCGCGCGCTGGTCGCCGCCAGGCGGGCCAAAAATGTTTCCGCATTCGTACAACACGCCGTTGGAGTCGCTCTTTTCGATGCAGCCGGGTGGAGGGAGATGCTGAAAGACGCGCTCCAACAAACCGGCGGACCGCTGACAAAAAAGGAGCGCGCCTGGGCCGACGCGCTTCTGTCTACAAGAAAGCCCAAGAGACACTCCGGCAAAGGGAGGGCCGCGTGAGCGGCATCACTTTCGACGCGGGCGGGCTGATCGCACTGGACCGGAACAATCGCCAGGTGCTGGCACTCGTCGCGCGCGCCACCGAGCGGGGCATGCCAATTACGATTCCGGCAACGGCGCTCGCACAGGCCATGCGCAATCCTGCCCGGCAGGCGCGCCTCAGCCGCATGGTTCGACAGACCGGAACGGACCTCATGGCGCTCAACGGACCGGATGCAACCGCCGTCGGCCTCCTGCTGGCACGAACCGGGACGGCGGACATCGTGGATGCGCACGTTGTCCTGTGCGCCCAGCGGGCCGGGCAGGCCGTCGTGACAAGCGACTCCGGCGATCTCAGGCGAATCGCTCCCCGGCTCAAGCTGGTGCCGGTCTGACGCGGTGCGGCGCTATCGTCATCGCCCTCGTTCGTCGCGCCGCGCAACCTAGCTCGCAAGCCGCGGCAATGCTAAGATAACCGGAATGCTCAAACTACCCTGGGGATTTTTCGCGGCGAGTGTGGCACTCTCGATGCTGCTGACAGGCTGTACCAACTCGATGCCCGACACGCACGATGCGGACGTGACCGCTCTAAAAGACACTGAGGCCGCGTGGGTCAAGGACGCGGCGGCGAGGGATGTGGATAAGTGGGTAGCCTACTACACCGACGATGCTTCGGTGTTGCTCCCCAACCAACCGATCTTCACCGGGAAGGACGCGGTCCGCGGCGCGATAAAACCGATGATGAGCGACCCGAACTTCGCGGTGACGTTCGCCGCCACGAAGGTCGACGTGGCGAAGAGCGGTGAATTAGGCTACACGCAGGGACCGTATTCGATGACTGTCACAGACCCGAAGACCAAGGCGCCCACCACGGAAAAGGGCAAGTATCTGACGGTCTACAAAAAGCAGGCCGATGGGAGCTGGAAGGCAGTGGAAGACACCTTCATGCCGGATGCGCCGCCGCCCGGTGACGCGGCGAAGTAGTCGAAACAAGAACCTGCCGAACCGCAAAAATCTTAACGCTTCCGCAGCAAGACCAGCGTCGTGTCGTCGCGCGCGTCAGGATCGTAAGCCCACGCCGCCACTGCGTCGGTAACGGCCTGGATGATCTGATCGAGCGGCTCGGTGGCATGCTGGGCCAACAGCTCTCCGAGACGCGCTTCGCCGAATTCCTGCTCCTCGGCATTCTCAGCTTCGGGAATGCCGTCCGAAAAAATCGCGATGAGATCGCCCGACTCGAGCGCGAACTCCCGCTGTTCGTAACTCACCTTGGGCAGCAGCCCAACCACCATACCGTCGCCTTCGAGCGCGCTCACCGCGCCCGCACGCACCACGATCGGCTTCAGGTGCCCGCAGTTGCTGTAGCGCAGCACGCCGGTTTCGTCGTCGTAGACCGAGCAGAAAAACGTCGCGTACTTCTCGGCCGGCGTGCTCTCGTAAAGCTGCTGGCTGATCAGTGCCATCAGCGTCGCCGTCGACAAGGATGGATTCAGCGCGGCCCCGCTGAATCGCAAGTGACCGTGCAGCGAAGACTGGATGCTGGCCATCAACAGCGCCGCCGAAACGCCCTTGCCCGACACGTCGCCCAGCGCGATCGCGGTGAAGCGCTGGTCGAGCGGCACGAAGTCGTAGTAGTCCCCGCTGACAAAACGGCCCGGCAGGCACACACCGGCCAGCTCCAGCGTCTTCAGCTCCGGAACCGTGCGCGGGAATAGCCGCGACTGAACCTGCCGCGCGATCTCCAGCTCGGATTCCAGCTTCTCTTTCTTGCGCATCTCGCCGATGTAATGCTGGATCTTCGACGTCATACCGTTGAACGAGGCCGCCAGCTCGCTCAACTGGTGCCGGCCGCGCACCGGGATCGGGTGCGAGAAATCGCCCGCGGCCACGCGCAGCGTGCCTTGATACAAGTCATGGACGGAGCGCGTGATGGCTCGCGTGATGTTGAAGCTCGATACCAGCGAGATCAGTTCCACAACCACGAAGATGGCGGCGATGATGATCAACACCGAGACGATGATTGAACCCATGCGGCCGGTCACCACACCTTCCAACAGCCGCGACGGCCGCGACAGCACCGGCACGATCACCGTCGCGTCCGTCCCATCAGCGGTCCTCGCGGTCAACGAAAGAATCGTCGCGATGGTGACATCCCAGGAATTCTTGGCCGGCGGGAGCCGCGGAGAAACCATCTGCGTGCGTGTGCCCTTGTCTACAATCGCCACCCGGCTGCCCGTCGGTGCGAACGCGATATTGGTGTTGGTGTTCCCGCCGAAAATGCCGGCCACCGCCACCACTCCCGGCGCGAACGTCGCCAGCGTCTGGTCGTCCAAAGGAAGATAAGTGAACGCACTCGCGGCCGCGGCGCGCACAGTTGCACCGATGTAGTAACGTCCGCCCGATTCGAATAGACCATGAAAATCCGGCCCGATCCATTCCGGCGCTGCATCGAACGCGCCGCCCGTGGCCGGCAGGCGTACCGTCTCCCCGTTCGCGCGCACCAGGGCGGACAGTCGCGGTTCGCGCCGGCGGATTTCGTCCAGCAGCTCGTTGCCCGAGTGGTGCGATGCCGCCAACACCAGGTCATGCGTGATGTCGCGCACGCTCTCGATCCGCGCTTCCACGTCGTGCCGCACGCGCTCGGAGGCGAACTGCCCCAGCACTAGAATCATGCTCAACTGCAGCAGCCAGAAGATCAGGAAAACCGGAACCACGCCGAACAGAAAGAACGTGATCAGCAAGCGGTTCCGCACGCGCCACAGCAGTTGCCTGCGAAAGGCGAAGAACACAATCAGGAACGCCAGAATCAGCGGCCCGGAGGACACCGGCCCGCCGGTCGCGAATGCGTAGAACAGCGCCCCGGCTGCCAGAATCGGCAGCAGTAACGCAATGCGCTGGAACCAGGTGGTCGCGCGGAGCCAGGAGGCCATCCGCGTATGTTAGCTCATCGGGGAACGGGTCGGCTTACTCCGGCAGGGCCTTCTTTGTCCAGTTCTTCGGCTTCTCTTCCTGCCAGGCCACCACCTTGCGCACGTCCGTGCCCACCGGCACCGCCACGTCCGTGATCTCGCCGAACATCTCGTGGAACGTCTGCTCGCCCCACCGAACCGTCTCGTTAGGATTCGGATTGAAGGGGTTGTTCACCGAGTTGTCGTAGTGTCCCTCGCAATGCAGCTTCGATCCCTTGGACGCCGCGATCTCTTCGGTGGGATAGTACATGGTCTGCCACGAGAAGTCGAAGTGCGGCACGCTGAGCAGCTTCCCGCTGCGCCCGTCCGGAGAAATCAGACTGATGTCGTAATCTTTGCCTCGAAAATGCATGTGCGGCATCAGCGACAGAATCTTCACGTCGGCGCCGAACACCAGGTCGGTCTCAACCGGGTAATTCGCATCGCCGGGCGGAATCGCGAAGTGATACGCGTTCAGGACCACCGTGTACACGCGCTCCTTGGGAGGCTCCTTGGCGAAGATCAGGCCCAGCTTGGTCTGGTCGGTGCCTGCGGTGCCGTTCGGCGTGTAGTGCAATTCGAAGACGATGTTCGAACCCGCCGATACCAGCTTCGCGCGACCCGGTTCCAGTTCGAGCGGCACCGCCCCTGGCGCATAACCCGCCAGATACTCCACCGGCTCCTTCAAACCAGGCGACTGCACGAACGCGATCACGTGATGCACGATGGCGCGATTGCCCGGCCGTATCTCGGCCACTTGCACCCAGCGATCTTCGGTGAAATGCGTCGGCACCACAAAATGCTGGTAGTCCATCACGCCGGTGGCCGGCACCTGGAACGGCTTGGCCATTTCGATCTCGACGTCCGGTTTTCCGATGCGCCATCCTTCTTCGAAGTGCACCGGCGGCGGCAGATCCTTCGGATCGCCCCGCGGCGCGCCCGAGTCCACCCACGCCACCAGCTTGTCGATCTCGCTCTGGCTCAGCGACCGGTCATTGCGCCACGTGCCGTAACGCGGATCGGCATGCCACGGCGGCATGCTGCGCCTTAGCACCGCCTGGCGAATCGCCTTGGCCCACGGCCGGGCTTGCTCATAAGTGAGCAGCGACATCGGCGCAGCTTCGCCCGGACGGTGGCAGGTCTGGCAGTTCTTTTGGAGGATCGGAGCAACGTCCTTGGAAAAAGTCACCGGCTGGCGGTCGGATGTCGTGGCGGCGCAGAGCAACGTGGCTGCCGCGATTCCCAGCAATACGAGGCGATTCGATTTCATCCCCAGGTCCTCTCGCGACACACACGTGTCGCTCCTTCGGATCTTACGGCCTCCGGCAGTATTGAACAACAATAAAAGACGGCTCGGTCAAAACGGTTCAGTGAATAAAACAGGCAAGACAGGTTCTAACCGCTTCTGCCGTGCTGCGCGCATGGCCAGTTGCCCAGGTGCCGCGAAGTTTGCCGTTTTCGCCGGCTGAAACCCGCTGCCGGCCCGCCGCTACCGCCAGCGGCCCAGGATCGTTCCCATCACAACCAGGGTCACCATCAGGTAGCCTCCGTTTAGCCTCGTCACCATCAGTCCTCACGTGATAGCGTGATAGCGAAGATAGACCATTCCATTATCGAAACCGCGCTCGGCCAGAAGTTCCAGCGTTACGCGCACGTTGCCGGGCAGGACCGGCTTGCCGCCGCCAAGGATGATAGGCACCACGAACAGATGATACTCGTCGACGATCCCGGCGCGGATCGCGTGGGCGGCGAGGGTGGGACCACCCACCGCAACATCGTGAGGCAATTGAGCCTTCAGGTCGCGAACCACCTGCGGATCGAATTCCCGCTCGAGACGCGTCTTCCGTGTAGAGACGGTCTCCAGCGATTTGGAATAGACGATCTTGTCAGCCGCTTGCCAGATTCTCGCGAAGTCCAGCATGGCCGGCGTCCGACCGGGAATGACATCTGGCGTCTCCCAAACCGCCATCGTCTGGTACATTTTGCGTCCATAGAGATACGTGCCGATAGGGCGTACGATATCGTTGATGAAGGCATGCACCTCCTCGTCTGGCGCCGCCCAATCGAGGTCGCCGGTTTCATCCGCGATATAGCCATCCAGCGACGTAGGCGTAAAGTAGATCAGTTTGGCCATCGTGCAGCCTCCGTGAAAATCGATCTCCGGCGAGCTTGCGTGTTCGCGGAAACGCTTCGGAGTCCGACTAACATCGTATCAGCAGGCAGACGGAGCCATTTACGGCCACCTCAGACTTTTCTTCCGGATTGGCTCCATTTGACCGTGACCCCGGCGTGGACTTTTCTCCATTCGAATCGGAAGCTTGTATAATCCACACATGCAACGAATACCCTGGAGCCCAATTGCGCTCGGCTCGCTGTTGCTCGTCTCGGTGTGCTCAAAAGGAGGACAAGAAGTGCAATCTCCGCAACCTGAAAAGTCGAAGCCGCCCGTCAAAATGGAGCAGCGCGGGCGCATCCTTGGAATCGGCGGAGTGTTCTTCAAGTCCGCTAATCGTGATCAGATGCGTGAATGGTATTCGAAGCATCTTGGACTCGCTGACAATGGCGGAGGCGTGATGCTTCCGTGGCGCGAGCACGACAACCCGCAAAAGGAACACGTTACAGTTTGGACTGTTTTTCCCGCCTCCACTAAGTACTTCGATCCCGGCCCCGCACCGTTCATGATCAACTACATCGTGGACGATCTGGATGCTTTGCTCGACCGCTTAAAACAAGAGGGAGTAAAGATTGACGCCAAACGAATGGATGAATCCTACGGTCGCTTTGCCTGGATCTATGACCTGGATGGGAATAAGATTGAGCTCTGGCAGCCGCTGCCCGCAAAGCCCTAAGGGCCTTCCACTGCACTTCCGGTTACTGAGATAGGTGGCGGTTCAACGGGATTTCAGAATCCGTAGCACTGAGAGTATTGTGCTCCAAGAGCGCGTTGTCGCCGGCGCCCCAAAGAGCTTGTCGATCTGGCCAAGATAGCCAATTGTTTTTCAAAATCGCGTCCACGGGTTCGATCACAGTCCGTCTAGAGAGTCGCCGATGGTTAGTGGCTCCTGCTGTCGCGATCAATTTCCGGTCTTCCCCGACGCCGCCAGATTCGGCTCCCACAAAACTTCTTCGACGCCCAGCACGTGATTCGCCCAACGGCTCCAGACGAAGAACGCGTCGCCCAGCCGGTTCAGGTATTGCACGGCCTCCGGCGGAATCGGCTCTTCGCGCGCCAACCGAACCGCGGCGCGTTCGGCGCGACGGCAGATGGTCCGGCAGGCGTGCAGCTCGGTGTTCAGCCGCGAGCCGCCCGGCAGCACGAACGATCGCAGCGGCGCGAGCTCCGCATTCGCCTGGTCGATCTCGCGCTCGAGCTGCTCGATTTCGGCCACTCGTGATGCGCGCCTGCTTGGGATGCACGTCCTCGGGTCGCGTCGCCAGGATCGAGCCCAGGTTGAACAGCTCGTGTTGCACGCGCCGCAAGATGGCCGCGAGCTGCGGAACCGATTCCGTCGCCGAAACGCACGGCCATCCCCACGAACGCGTTCAACTCATCCACGGTGCCATAGCACTCGATGCGCGCCGAATCCTTCGCGACGCGTTGCCCGCCGGCCAGGTGCGTCTCGCCTTTGTCGCCGGTCTTAGTATAGATGCGATTCAGCGCGATGCGCGGCTCGTCGAACTTGGGATCGGCCATGGTTGTTCGCTTCTATTCTCGCGCAAACGGTTGGGAAGTCAGCCGCCGGCCCGGCCTGTCATCTAGAAAACGCTGAAGATTCCTTCAGCTCCCGCCGATATCCTTTATGGATATGCTCGCCGAGACGCAAGATGCCGAGGTGGTCTTACACCGCTTCAACAAGCTCCTGCAGGACCTGGTGCGCGGCACCATGAACCGTAACACGTTCCAGCCGTGGGAGATAGAGATCCTTCTCGACATCGAGGCCTGCAACCTCCGCGAGGCCGTCAAGCGCGAAACCCTGCGCCGCTACCAGAAGGCCGTCCAACGTGCCATGGAAAAAGGCGCCCGCACTCCCCTCAAGCTTTCCCAGTATCTGGAAGGAAAAAAGTCTGCCGCCAAGAAGCCGCAATCCAGTAGTTGGCCGCGCGCGACATCGCACAGCGCCTCAATCCCGCACGCCACCGTTTCAACGCCTGCCGCCATCGCCGTCCCGATTCTCGCTCCCTGCTATCCTAAGGTTAGCGAAGCCGTAAAGGAGATATCCCATGGGATGTGGCAGCGGAATGGTTGGCCCCAGAATCGAGGAGGAGAACGGCAAGCGCAAGGTCCTCTGCGTCAAATTCCAGCGGGAAATGGCCGGGCTTGACGAAGTCCCCTTCGACAACCACCCTCTCGGCCAGCGCATCTACGAGAACGTCTCCAAGGAAGCCTGGAAAATGTGGCTCGAGCAGATGAAGATGATCATGAACGAGTACCGGCTCAATCTCGGAACTCAGGAAGCGCAGGAGTTTCTGCTCAAGCAGATGGAAGATTACTTCTTCGGCGAAGGCGCCGCGCTGCCGCCGGGTTACGTTCCTCCCAAAGCCAAAGGCTAGTTTTCAAACCACCGGAAGCGCCGCCGCGATTTCGAAACGCAGCCGTTCGTGCGCCAGCCTCAGCGCGCGTTCTACTTCTGCTGGCGTTGATCCCCGCGCAAAAATGAATCCCAGATAGCTGTTGCCTTCCGGCAGCGGGATCAGTTTCTGGCCTTGCTTAGCGGTGATGATCACGTCTTCGATCCCCGTGACCGATCGCGCATCGTCCGCGCCCTCGACGTCGATGTAGACGCCTTCGCGCGGGATCGGGATCATCATCACTCCCGCGGCGCCCGGCGGCATCGCGATCTGCGAGACATCCTCGCCGGCTGCGTGCCGCAGGATCAATTCTTCGAGGCCCGGAGCACGCGCGCGCACAACCCGCCGATCGGCCGCGCCGCCACTTCCAGCATCCACGACGCCGCGCGTGTTTACGCGCATCTCGGCGTGCACCGGACCGCGAGTCAGCCCGAGCGCACGGACTGCCCGTTCCGTCGTTCGGACGATCTCGCGCTGCGTCGCCGCATCCTCGCGCGACGGCGTGACGTAGATCGTCTCCTCGAAGTACGGACCGTCCAGCGGATCGGGCTTGTCGAAGAGCGCCAGCACGCGCAGCCGGCCGTCGATCAGAATGCCTTCGAGCGCGAACTCGCGGCCTTCGATGAAGCTCTCCACTTGAATGAAGCCGCTCTGCTCGTCGTTGAGGCGCGCGATGTCCGGATCGGCCAGCAGGGCAGCAATTCTGCGGAACGCGGCGGTGAACTGCGCGGGATCGTCGGCGCGGATGACGCCCGCGGCTGGCCGAGAGTCCGAGCGGCTTCAGAACGCACGGATACTTGACATCGCCCGCGGCCTGGCCCGGCCCTTCGGCGATCGCGACGCGCCGGAACTCGGGCACCAGCATCCCCGCCGCCCGGAACCGCTCGCGCGCAAGAAATTTGTCGCGGCATGCCAGCACCGAATCGGGCGAATTGTACGCGATCCCCATGCGCTCGGCGGCCAGCGCGGCGATGTAAGCCGGCCGATCGCCCACCGCGACGATTCCGTCCACTCGCGCTTCCGCGCGCCAGCCTTTCGGCCGCACGCTCCGGATCCTCGAAGCGCAGCGCAATCGCGCGGTCGCCCCAGGGATCGTCCAGCACGTGACAGCGATCCGTTGCCAGCACCAGCTCGAAGCCCAGTCGCGCCGCCGCGTCATCGAACGAGCGCGTCTGATACCCCGTCGTCGCGCCGATCAACAGCAGTCTTTTTCGATCGCTCACCTGCTTCCATTGTGTCTCAAGCTGCTAGATTGGAACTCATGCGCGGATTCGTTCGGGGGACTCTTGTGGCTTGCGTCTTGGCGGGCGTGCACGCCTCGGCCCAACTGCTCACACCCGTCTGGGTCGAAGTCGGCGAGAACGGCGTAGCAATCGCGCGCGTGGTGGTTAAGGCATCGAGCGCCTGCCCTTCGATCGACATTGACGGCTCGACGCACCCCATGACGCAGCGGTCTCCTGTTCCTCAAGGCTTCGCGCCCGCCTGCGAAGCGTCGATTCCGAGCGGCGCCAAAATCGCCAACGTCAACGGCCAGGTACTCGCGCTTCCCAAGGCCGATCCCTCCCGCATCGCGATCATCGGCGACACCGGCTGTCGCATCGCGCGCGACTACGTGCAAGCCTGCAACGATCCGGCGCAATGGCCGCTCCCTCGCGTCGCCGACCGCGTGGCCGCCGCGCAACCCGACTTGGTCATCCACGTCGGCGATTACTACTACCGCGAAGTCCCGTGTCCCCCCGATCAGAAAACGCTCTGCGACGGCTCGCCTTCGGGCGACCGCTGGGATTCCTGGAACGCCGACTTCTTCACGCCCGCGGCCGTCTCTGCTCAAGCGCAGCGCCCTGGGCATTCGCGCGCGGCAACCACGAAAACTGCACGCGCGGCTGGCGCGGTTGGTTCTACTATCTCGATCCGCATCCCTGGCGCGGCGAAACCTGCGAAGTGATGCAGGCGCCGTACCGCGTCCAGCTCGGGTCTTTCCGCATGGTGATCTTCGACACTGGCGCGGCACGCGATAGCCTCGGCGCAGTCGACATCGCGAGCTACTCAACGGCGCTCTCGTCGATCCACGAAGACCACGCCTGGCTGGTCAGCCATCATCCGTTTTGGGGTCTCAAAACAGCGAACGGATCGAGCCAACCCGCCACTCCCAGCCTGACGCAGGCCTGGCGAAAAGGGCCACCGCATGGAATCGATCTGCTGGTATCCGGCCACATCCACCTGTTCGAACTCCTCGGTTTCGATCACGGTTTGCCGCCGCAACTCGTCGCGGGCGACGGCGGCGCCGACCTTTCCGACGCCATCAAAGAACCACTGCGCGGCACGCGCCTCGAGAACGCCAAAGTGCTGGACGGCGCAACCGCGCGCAAGTATGGCTACACGATGCTCAACCGCTTCGCCGGGCGCTGGCGCTTGACCTTGAGCGACACAGAGGATCGTTTCCTGGCGGCGTGCGACATCGAGCACCGCGCGGTTTCATGCCGGTGAGAATCTATAATGTGTAGTTGATGAGCGAGATCACCGACCTGTTGGAACGCCTCCGGCGTGGCGCCGAGCTGGTGGCCGTTTCCATCACCGGCGCGGCCGGTTCCGAATTCGACTTCGAGCCGCAACCGGGCAAGTGGAGCATCCGCCAGATCGTCGCGCATCTGGCCGACTCCGAAATGGTCGCGGCCATGCGGGTGCGGCAGATCGTCGCCGAAGAGAACCCCAAACTCGAAGCTTGGGATCAGGATGCCTGGGTCAGAAATCTCGACTACTCGCGCCGCAAGCCGTCCCAGTCGCTCGAGACATTCCGGCGCGTCCGCGCGGAGAACTACGACCTGCATGAAGGAACTGCCGGAAGCCGCGTTCGAACGCGCAGGCATTCATTCCGAGCGCGGACCAGTGACGTTGAAACAGCTCCTTCAACTCATCGCCGAGCACGCCGAAGATCACGCCGCGCAATTGCGCACGCGCCGCGCCGAATTCAAAGCTTTCAAGGCTGGTGCCGCATGAGAATGAGAACTTACTCGCTCGCATTCATCTCCGCGGCGTTGCTCGTCGCCACCCTTTTCGCCGCCTCCGCGCCCGACTTCAACGCGCTCAGGGCAAGCGCTGGTGGTCGCACATCGAATATCTGGCCAGCGACGACCTCCAGGGCCGCAACACCGGCAGCGAAGGACACCGCAAGGCCGCGCGCTACGTGGCCGGCGAGTTCGAGCGCTTCGGTCTGAAGCCTGCCGGCACGTCCGGCTACATGCAGCCGGTGAAGTTCAACGTCAAGCAGATCGTCGAGGACCAATCCAGCCTCGCGCTGGTGCGCAACGGCAAGGCCGAGCCGCTCACGCTCGGCGACGACGCCACACTCGGCATGCGCGGCGACATTCAGGAGAACACGGAAGCCGGCGCGGTCTTCGCGGGTTACGGCTTGAAGGTTCCCGAAAAGAACTACGACGACCTGGCCGGACTGGATGTGCGCGGCAAAATCGTCGTCTTTCTCGCCGGTGGTCCGGCATCGATTCCCGGCCCGCTCAAGGCGCATTATTCTTCGGGCGGCGAGCGCTGGAAATATCTCAAGGCCGCCGGCGCAGTCGGCACCGCGACCATCCAGAATCCCAAAGCGATGGACATCCCCTGGGCGCGTTCGAGCTTGAGCCGCTTCATGCCGTCCATGAGCCTGGCCGATCCTTCGCTCGACGAAAGCCAGGGACTGCGCCTGGCCATCACGATCAACGCCGAGCACGCCGACAAGTTTTTCGAAGGCACAGGCCACACCGATCGCCGAGATTCTCGCGGACGCCGACAACGGCCGGCCGCTGCCGCACTTCGCCCTCGCCAAGTCGATCCGCGCGCACGTTCAACTGAAGAAGTCGCAGGTGGAATCGCCGAACGTGGCCGCGCTGATGCCCGGCACGGATCCGAAATTGAAAGACGAGTACGTGGTGCTCTCGGCGCATCTCGATCACGTCGGCGTCGGCCAGCCCATCAACGGCGACAGTATCTACAACGGCGCGATGGACGACGCGTCGGGCGTCGCGTCGCTGCTCGAGATCGCGCGCATGCTGCACGAATCGGGCGCCAAGCTCAAGCGGTCGGTGTTGTTCATCGCGGTCACGGGAGAAGAAAAAGGCGAGCTGGGCTCGCGCTACTTCTCCATGCATCCGACCGTCAACGCGAAAGATCAATCGTCGCCGACATCAACATGGACATGTTCCTGCCGCTGTTTCCGCTGCATTATCTCGAAGTCCAGGGACTGGCCGAATCGTCGCTCGGCGACGACATCCGCGCGGTGGCCGAGGCGCACGGCGTCGAGGTGCAGGCCGATAAGGAGCCGCAGCGCAATCTGTTCATTCGCAGCGATCAGTACAGCTTCATCCGCCGCGGCGTTCCGGCGCTGGCGTTCAAGTTCGGCTACCTGCCCGGGTCGCCCGAGGAAAAGGTGGCCAAGGCCTGGCTGCGCGAGCGCTATCATGCGCCTTCGGACGACTTGAATCAGCCGGTGGACAAGGCCGCCGCCGCGCAATTCAACCAGATCATCCTGGCGCTGGCCGAGCGCGTCGCCAACGAATCCGCGCGCCCGCAGTGGAAACCGGACAGCTTCTTCCGGCGGTTCGCGAGTGAGTGAGAAGACCGCGATCCTGCGCCGGCTGCACGCCGGGCCGAAGATTCTGGTTCTGCCGAACGCCTGGGACGTCGCGAGCGCGCGCATTTTTGAAGCCGCCGGATTTCCCGCCATCGCCACCTCGAGCGGCGGCGTGGCGAACTCGCTCGGTTATCCGGACGGCCAGAGTATCAGTCGGGACGAAATGATCGATGTCGTGCGTCGCATCGTGAAGGCTGTTTCGGTCCCCGTGTCCGCGGACCTCGAAGCAGGCTACGGCGACGCGCTCGCAACCGCGCTGGCCGCAGTCGACGCGGGCGCAGCCGGACTGAACCTTGAAGACACTGCCTCCAGGAATCCGGATGCGCTGGTCGACATCGAGGCCCAATGCCGCAGCATCGAATCCATCCGCGCCCGCACGGACCTGGTGATCAACGCGCGTACCGACGTTTTCCTGCGCAACGTCGGCGATCCGGCCACTCGCTTGGAGCGCGCCATCGAACGCCTCAACGCGTATCGCGAAGCCGGCGCCGACTCGCTGTTCGCGCCCGGCGTGCGCGACGCCGAGACCATCGGCAAACTGGTTCGCGCAGTCAACGGACCGCTGAACATTCTCGCCACGCAAGGCACGCCGCCCATCGCCGAACTCGAAAAGCTAGGCGTCGCTCGCGTCACCGTCGGCTCCGGACCCATGCGCGCAACCATGGGACTGACCAAGCGCATCGCCGAAGAGTTGCTCGAACGCGGAACGTATTCTTCGATCACAGATGGCGCGATGCCTTTTGCCGACGCGAATCGCGCTCTTCGATTAGATCATGGCCTGGTTCGACGACGACGACTTTTGGAGTACGCTGTATCCCTACATGTTCCCGCCGGAGCGGATGGCCGCCGCCGGCGAGCAGGTGGCGCAGCTTCTGGCTCTGACAAAATGCGCCGAAAGCGCCGCCGTGCTCGACCTCTGCCTGCGGACCCGGCCGCCACTCGGTGGAGTTCGCGAAGCTTGGCTTCCACGTCACCGGTGTCGACCGAAGCCCGTTCCTGCTCGATCGCGCTCGCGAGCGCGCTCAAGAAGCCGGCGTCAACATCGAGTGGGTGCTCGACGACATGCGCAACTTCCGCCGACCAGCGGCGTTCGATCTCGTCTGCAGCCTGTTCACGTCGTTCGGCTATTTCGAAAATCCGGACGAAGATCTGGACGTCCTGCGCAACATGCATGCGAGCCTCAAACCCGTCAGGCGTCTGCGTCCTCGAGATGCTGGGCAAGGAGCGGCTCGCGCGCGTGCTGCTCAGACTCCGTCTGCACCGACTCTCCGGACGGCTCCCTGCTGCTGCAGCGCCACGAGATCCGAAACGACTGGACGCGCGTTTCGAACGAATGGAGCTTGTTAAAGGACGGCAGCTATCGAACGTTTCAGTTTCGAGCACACCGTCTACTCCGGCCGCGAATTGAAAGAGCGAATACTCGCTGCGGGATTCGCCGACGTCAAGTTATTCGGCGATCTCCAAGGCGCGCCCTACGGCCCGGACGCAGCGCGCCTGGTCGCCGTGGCTCGCAAGACGGCTTAGTCTTCCCGAAGCGCGCTAACTGGCTTCGTACTCCGGCGCGAGGTGCGCCAGCCGCCGCCGCAAGCGTTTCGTACGCGCGAAACAGCAGCGACTTTAGCGCGGGAAGCGAACACTCCAGCACTTCGGCGATCTGCCGCGTAATCCATGCCTTCGTACTTGTGCAGGAGCACTGCGGCCAGTTGCTTGGGAGGCAGCGAATCGATGGCGTGCACGGATCTCGCTAGCCGCGCTGGCTCCTCGAGCAGCCGCTGATCGGCGCCGGGCGTGTGATCCACCACTTCGAGCTTGCGGCGCTCGCCCGGTCCACTTCGTCGAGCCGCAACTGCGAGGACTCCCGGCGCGTGTCTCTGCGCCAGTTGAGCGCAACGTTGGTGGTGATGCGGAACAGCCAGGTGGCGAACTTGGCGCCCGGCCGATAGCTTTCGCGCGCGCGGTACACCCGCAGAAAAACATCCTGCGCCAGTTCCTCCGCGATGGCCGGTTGCGCACCAGCCGGTACAGGTGATTCAGCACCGGCCTGCGATTGCGCTCCAGCAGGATCTCAAAGCTCGGCACGTCGCCCTCCGAGACCTTGCAACATCAACGCCGTGTCAGGATCGAGGACCCACTCAGCCACTATGCTTGTTCAACGCGCCGGGCGCTGAGCCGTTTCGCTGCCAGTTGTAAAGTTTGTTGGACCGGAAGCCAGGGCGATTGATGTGCGCGCTGCTTCCGGTGCTGCCTGATGCTCGGGGAACACGGCGTAGCCTTCGGGCGGAGGAAACATGTTGTACAGCAGATTCAGCCGCTTGCGCAAATGGCGGCTGGGCAACTGGCGCGGGCCCTGTGTCCACGTCGATGTCGCAGCAGATGCCGTGCAGGTACAGCGTCAGCGTGTCGATGAAGGACTGGCGCGCGTAATCGCGGAACAGCTTGGTTTCCTTGCGGATGTTGCTCTGCCGCCGCAGCAACGCCTGCTTGAGCTGCCAGCTTTCCTCATCCACTTCGCCGTGCACGCCGGCGCGCAGCTCCTCGCGCAGCAGGCGCTGAAATACTGCGACTGCGCCTCTTCGGACCACAAGATCGCCGGCCAGCGTCGCCAGGATGTGATAGAAGCGGTAGTGATATTCGGAGACGTCCTGGTCCTTCAGCGCGAAGACCAGCACCTCTTCCTTGTCGAAGCGGACCTGCGTGGCCCAGGAGAGCCGGTTGTCGGGCGGCTTTTCGGTGCAAACGAACTCGTCGCCGCGGACGTTCCCCGTTCGCCTTGCCGTCGCCCTTTTCCAGGTAAGGCACCAGCATGATGGAGACCTTCGGCAGCAGCGCCGCGATGGCCGGCGGCAGCGCCGGCGATCGGTTCTTCGAGATACTCCTTGAGGTCTTCCTCGCTCAGCGGCACGGACGCGCAGAAATAGGAGAACGTGTTGCTCAGCGGTATCATCTCGCCGCGGAACCGCGCCGCGAACTGGCCGACGCTCAGCTTGGAAAGATCGGGTTGAGCCGACATCTGGTGGGGTATACTGCCTTCATTCTAACATCAGCGCCGGAATTTGCCGGTCGACGCGGCCGGGATTGCGACGTTACACCGGACTACGAAGGCCGACCCGCCGAGTCACTCCGGCTACCGGTCGGCTACATCCGTTCCGCCGCCTTCGCTAGACTAGAAGGAGTGGCGCGCAGAAGTTCTGATTTCGGCGGGCGAAGCATCGGGCGACCTCTATGCGGCCGGGTCTGGTCGGAGGCGCTGCGCCGCCGCCATCCCGATCTCGACTTCTTCGGATGCGCCGGGCCACGGATGCAGCAGGCCGGCGTCCGCGCCGTGGTGGACTCGCGCAGCATCGCCGTGGTCGGCCTGGTGGAAGTGATCACGCACATCCCGCGCGATCTGGCGCGAATACCGGAAACTGCTGGCCGCCGCGGTCGAAGCGAGCCCGAAGTCGCCATCCTGACCGACAGCCCGGATTTCCACCTGCGCCTGGCGCGCCAGCTCAAGAAGCACGGCATTCCCGGTGATCTACCTGGTCGCGCCGCAGGTTTGGGCCTGGCGCAAAGGCCGCTTGCCGCTGATGCGGCGGACCATCGACCGGCTGCTGTGCATCTTTCCCGTTCGAGCCGGAATTTTTCGCGCAGCCACGGCATCGAGGCCTCCTACATCGGCCATCCGCTGACGCGCATGGTGCGGCCGTCGGCGGATCGCGACGGAACTGCGCCGGCGCTTTGGCATCCCGAGCCAGGCTCCGCTGATCGCCCTACTTCCCGGGAGCCGAAAAGGCGAAGCTGCCCGGCATCTTCCGGTGTTGCTCGAAGCGGTGGAGCGCATCCGGAGGCTGCTCGATCAGCCCGAGCCGCGCTTCGTCCTGGCCGTTCCCGCCTGGCACTGTGCCCGCCGGATTCAAATTTTCGGGAACGGATTTCCGCGTCGTCCATCCAACTTCTTGAGGGCCAGACCTGGGATGTATTGGCCTGCGCGGACGTTAGCGCTGGCGGCGAGCGGGACGGTTACCATCGAGGCCACGCTGCTGGGAACGCCGCTGGTTGCGTTTTATCGTGTGAACAATTTGAGTTGGTGGATGGGCAGGCATCTGGTCAAAGTCCCTTTCTACTCCATGGTCAACCTGGTGGCCGGCCGGCGCATCGTCCCGGAGCTGATCCAAGATGATATGACGGCGGCGCGCCTGGCGGATGCAGCGCTCGTCGCTGCTCGGCGACGAAGCGCGCGCGGGAAAACATGCGGCGCGAGCTGCGCCAAGTGGCGCGAGAAACTCTCCGGCCCCGAAGATCCCATGGAAGTGGCCGCTCCACTGGTGGAAAAGTATTTGGCGAGCGTGCCAAACCAGCCGCCGCGATGGAAGCAGACAACGCGCCGCCGGTCTCGTCGTCGCGCTTAAATAAGAAAGGAACTGGTTCATGTTTCGTAAGACACTGGTTGCGGCGTTCCTGATGACGTCGCTGGTGCCGCGCAGGATCGCTCCAAGCCCGGGCGGATCGACGTCGACAACTACGTCATCGACGCCGAGGTGAATCCTCGCACGCAGACGCTCACGGCCACGGTCAAGGTTCGGTTCGTGCGCGCTGGACAATGACATCTCCTCGCTCTCGTTCGAGCTGAACAACGCGCTGAACGTGTCGAGCGTCGTCGACGACAGCCGGCAATCAGATTCCCTCTTCGCGATCCACGCAGGATTTTACGGTCCGTCTCAACTTCCCCGCTCCGCTGACCAAAGGCAAAGCCACCACGCTGACGTTCAAATACGACGGCCGGCTGACGGGTCAAGAAGATTCGCCGGTTTACGGCATCAAGTTTTGCGCCATCGAGAACGATTTCGCGTACCTGATGTATCCGGCGCGCTGGTTCCCGGTCAACGGCTACACGGTGGACCGCTACACCGCCGATCTGCGCATCACGGTGCCGACCGGTTTCAAGGTTGTCGCCAGCGGTCTGGAGCACTCCGAGCCGGCCGGCGCCGACAAAACGCGCTACGACTTCCAATACACCAAGCCGTCGTTTCCCGGCAGCATCGCGGTGGTGCAGGGCGAGCCCATGCGCGGTGGATTCGCAGGGCGTGAACACATCCATCTATTTCCGCAAGAAGCAATCCATGGCCAACGCCTACGGCGAAGAGACCGGCAAGATCATGAGCTATCTTCACCAGCGTGTACGGTTTGCCGCCGCAAGCCAACCTGACGCTGGTGGAGACCGAAGACGGCACGCCCAACGGCTTCTCGGCGCCCGGCGTGATCTTTCTTTCGCCCAAAGGCATCGGCAACCAGGTGGCGTCGCGCTTGCTGGCCAACCAGCTCGCGCGGCAGTGGTGGGAAACGCTGGTGTCGCCCATCAATCGCGATCACATGTGGCTGGAGAACGGCAACGCGCGCTACGCCGAGCTGCTGTGGGACGAACATGCCAACGGCCCAGCGCGCGTTCGAGCAGGACGTCCATGATACGTATGTCGAAGCGCTCACGGTGGACAATCCGCCGGTGATCCAGGCGTCGCGGCTGGAAGATTATTCGCCCGAGTACTGGGCCACTCACCGCCGCCAAGGGCGCGGCCATTCTCAACATGCTGCGCAACGTGATCGGCACCGACAATTTCTCAAAGCTGATGGCCGAGTTTCACCGAGCAGTATGGCTGGCAATCGGTGAGCACGGTGGATTTCCGCAAGATGGCCGAGAGCATCTCGGGCGAGAACCTGCAGTATTTCTTCGTGCAGTGGCTCGAGTCGGCCGGCGCGCCGCAGTTCCGGCTGGAGTACACGGTTTTCCGGCTCGGACAGACCGGAAGGCCATGCACCCCAAAGACGGCTATCCGCGTGATGGGCAAGATCTCGCAGGATCTGGACACTTTCCACATGCCGGTGGATCTCAAGATCGAGACCGAAGGCAATCCCGAGACCAAGCGCGTGGACGTGGTGGGCACTTCGTCGGAGTTCTCCGTGGACACATTCGGCAAGCCGAAGTCGGTGACCATCGATCCGAACGGCGCGGTGCTGCGCTGGGATCCGACACCATGCGCGTCGAAGTAGCCATCAAGCGCGGCGAGCAGTTCGTCGCCATCGGCGAGTTCGGCGACGCGCTCAAGGAATATCAGAAAGCCATCGAGGTGAATCACTCCAGCTCGCTGGCGCACTATCGCGTGGCGGAGATTTTCTTCCTGCAGAACAACTACCAGTCGGCCGCCAACGAATATCGCGAAGCGCTGAACGGCGATCTGACACCCAAGTGGACCGAAGTCTGGGCGCACATCAAGCTGGGCAACATCTTCGACGTGTCGGGCCAGCGCGATCGCGCGGTGAACGAGTACAACCACGCCATCCGCACGCGCGACGACACCGAAGGCGCGCAGGCCGAAGCAGCCAAGTATCTGAAGCAGCCTTACGAGAAGAAGCGCAGCACCGTGTAGCCGCGCTACGCGCGCCCGCCAGCTTCGGCGTCAGGTACCACTTCAACACGCCGTGCGGCTCCGCAGCGAACCGCTCGATCTCCAGGCACACCAGGCCGGCCTTCTTGAAATCGATCTGCAGTTCCGGACATCCCAGCAGGTACGCCGTCAAGCTGCTGAACAGCGGCTCGTGGCCGGACAGCAGAATTCGCCTGCTGCGTCCTTGTGCACGCGAATTTCTTCCCACACCGCGCGCGGCGTCGAGCCGGTTCGAGAGCCTTGCGTGCGAACCAGGTCGCCCTTGTATTCCAGAATCTCGGCCGCGAGCTGAGCGGTTTGCACGGCGCGCCGATAGGGGCTGGTCAGGATCAGCGCAGGCCGCACGCCCGCAGCCGCTGCAGCGCGCGAGAACGTTGCCGAGTTTCTTCTTGCCGTCCCCGGTGAGCGCGCGCTCGGAGTCGGGCTGGCCGGCCTGGCCGTCCTCCGCGATCCCGTGCCGGAGAAGGTACAGATCTCCATTCCTGGTAGCCTACTGTCTTGAAGCTTTCTTTCGACCGAGCGGCGTTCTATCTGACCTGCGGCTCGCTCATCTCCATTTTATTCTCGATTGCGGTCTCGCAGATTCTGCTGGCGCTGGCCTTCGCGGCGCTGCTGCTGTCGAGCGAGAAACTGCGCCTTCCGCCCATCAAGCTTCCGCTGGCGCTGTTCATCGCCGGCACCGTGATTTCGCTGCTGGTCTCCGGACACATCCGCGACGGCACGCCGCAAATTCGAAAGCTCTTCGTGCTGCTCGACGCTGCTGGCGGTGTACAGCACCTTCCGGACGAGTTTCCGAGATCCGCAACGTCGTGCTGCTTTGGACCGCTATCGCGACGCTCTCGGCCATCCGCAGCTTCTTTCAGTTTCTGGCAGAAATACCAGCAAGCCGCTCAGGAGCATGCAGAACTTCTATGACTTCTACGTCGGCTCGCGCATCACCGGCTTCATGAGCCACTGGATGACGTTCGGCGGCGAAGAAATGATCGTGCTGCTGCTGCTGGCTGCGTATCTTGTTCTTCTCCGAAGCAGCCAGCGCTGGAAGATCGCTGGCTGGTTTTGCGCGGCCATCCTGGTGGTGTCGATGATTCTCGGATACACGCGCAGCATCTTCCTGCTGGGATTCCCGATCGGGCTGCTGTACCTGCTCTGGTTCTGGCACAAGTGGCTGGTGGCCGCCGCGCCCGTGGTCGCGCTGCATCGCGTATCTGGTTGCGCCCGCCGCCTTGCAGGAGCGCGTCGACTTCGATCTTTCAGCCGCACGGCGAAACCGATTCGAACCTGCACCGAACCATCACGCGCGAAACCGGCATCGCAGATGATCCGCGCGCATCCCTGGTTCGGCCTGGGTCCCGAGCAGGTGAAGGCGCAGTTCGAACAGTGGGTTCCGGCCAGCGTCGCACGGCCGCTGCCCACCGGCTGGTACGGCCATTTGCACAACATCTATCTGCAATACGCGGCCGAGCGCGGCGTCCCCACCATGCTGGTTCTGATGTGGATGATCGGAAAGATCCTGTGGGATTTCGCGCAGCGCGTTGCGCGGGCAGACTGGCCGGTACCGAGGCGCGCTTCGTGCTGCACGGCTCGATCGCAGCGATCCTCGCGATTCTCGCCGAGGGCTTCCTTGAGTACAACCTCGGCGACAGCGAAGTGCTCACGCTGTTTCTCGCGGTAGTGGCTTTCGGCTACGTCGCGCGGGAGGCTATCGGACGTTGCCGCCTGAGCGGTCGACGATCGCGGACGCGCGATCCTGCTGGTGGGCGGCGCGGGCGGACTCGGATCCGCAACCGCGGATTTGCTGGCAGCCGAAGGTGCGCGCGTCGTGATCAGCTCGCGCAGCCACGGAGTCCGCGCCGACATCACCAAAGCCGGACGACCGGAAGCGGCTGCTGGACTGCGGTCACAGATCTGTACGGCCTGGTCGTCTTGGCCGGCACGCCGGCGCGCGGCGCCGATGAAGATGCGATGCGGATCTCGCACGAAGTGAACTACCAGGGCCCCATTCTGCTTGCCCGCGAGGCCGCCGAACGCATGAAGGCGCAAGGCACGCAGCGGCGCGATCGTGCTGTTCTCCACCATGCAAGCCGTCGCGCTGTTTCCCGGCTCCACCGCGTATGCCGGCGACAAGGCCGCGCTGCTCCACGCCGCCCGCATTCTGGCGAAGGAGTGCCGCGGTCCCGCGAACATCCGCGTCAACGTGATCGCGCCAGGTGTCATGCAGGCCGGAATGGCGGAAGCGAGCATCGCCTCAGGCAAATACGACCGCTACCTCGCCGACGGCGTCGATCCCGCGCTTCGGAAAAGCGCTCGACGTCGCGCGCGCGGTCCGATTCCTGCTGGAACCCGACAACTACATCACCGGCCAAGTGCTCTCGATCGACGGCGGCATCACCCTCTAGCGGCTGCCCTGCAGAGGCCTGGTGCTACTATGAGCGTTTCCGCGCCATCACGGCGCAATTGACGGGTGCGAGGTGACAATGAAGATCGGCTTGCCGGCGCGAGTGTTCGCGGCCTTCTCGATTGTCTATCTGTTGACGTGGAGCGGTCACTACACCACCGGCGATGGTGCGAAGAAGATTGCCTGGGCGAAGCAGATCTTGAATCTACCCGTTGACCCTTCGCTGCTACCGTCCAAGTATGGAATCGGCCACACCCTCATCGCAATTCCTCCGATCGCAATTTCCCATTGGATTCAAAAGGCAACCGGCGTGCGCTGCGAAGCCGCCTTGTACACGTTGATTTTCGTCTTCAACGGTGCGCTCCTCATGGCTTTGATCGCCTCCTACCTGGAGCGCTTCTATCCTCGACGAAGTGTGTGGATCACTGTGCTGCTGGTTGGTTTGTGCACTACCTGGTGGCCATACACTAAAGCGGACTTCTCGGAACCGCTGGTGACGACTCTGTTGTTCGGCGGATTCCTGCTCATGCGCTCGGCCCGCCCTGTCTTTGGAATGCTGGTTGCCAGTTTTACATTGACGATTCGGACCGATGCCATCATTCTCATCGCATTGCTGTTTGCCTGGTACTTCGCGACAACCCGGACATTTCGATCGCTCGCGCCGCTGTTCGCCGCAATGATCCCGGCGATAGCGATTTTTGTGACCGCCAACTACGTTCGCTACCACAGCTTCCTCGATCGGGGCTACGCGGATGCCGGCTTCGACAACAATGTCGCGTTGGGACTATACGGAATCCTGTTGTCATCCGGCAAAAGCATTTTCTTGTTTTCGCCTCCGCTAATTCTGGGATGCATCCTGTGGAACAAGTTCGCGAAACGCGAGCAACTCCGCTACGATGCGTGGTTCTTCCTGGCCGTGCTTGGCTGCCAGACAATTCTGTACGCCGCCTTGTGGGATTGGGCCGGCGACGACAGTTGGGGGGTCCGGTTTGTTATCCCGGGCGTGATGCTTATGTGCATCCCGATCGTGGAGCTCGCGCAGCGGCGGATACGGATTCTGCCTTTTGCGGTAGCCGGCGTGTGCGTCCAACTTCTGGCCACGGTCATTTCGGCGAACGACTTCTTGTTCATCGCGCGCTCGTATCAACTTGAGCGGGTGGCATTATACGTCGGTGGGACGAACAGAGTGGACTTCGCCGATATTCGCTTTAACCCTTCCTACAATCAAGTGAACGCCCAATGGATCTTGCTGAGACACCTGCTCGGGATTCCACCGCGACCCACTGATCCAGACATCATCGCGAGGATCGGCACTCCGCTCTATGACACGCTGCCTCGCGAAATATGGGTGAACGAGGCGAACTGGGACTTCATCTGGAACACTTACACCAACTCCCGTTCGCGCTCTCCTAAATCGGCGGGCCCAAATCAGCGTTGATTTCGCCGGTCCGGACGAAGAGCGCGGTGAGGATCGCGACGCTCCGCGATCACTGCATGGTGTGATGGTGCGTATCGGGCTTCTTCTTGCGGCTGCGGCGCGGACGATCGGCTACGTTGCCGGACGCCGCCACTTTGCGCGAACGGCGGACCGGCTTGGGTTTGACCGGCGGAGGATTCGGCTCGAGCAGCGACGGCTGACCCTCGACGATGGGCTGCGGCTCGTCCTCTTCTTCGAGCTCGTGGTGCTCCTGCGGAGGCGGCTCAGGAATGGCCGGCGGATAAAATTCGGCGCCGAGATAAACCACCAAGCCCTTCTCTTCATCCGGCTCCACGCGCACCACCAGCTTGTCCTGCGCGTAGTTCAGAAACTCGGAGAACTCCTGGAAGCCGTAAGCTGCGGCATCGAAGTTGGGGACCTCGGCTTGCACCCAGGATGCCAGATCGTCCGCCGAACGCGCCCTCTTCCATTTCGAGGCGATGCGTCTCCAGCACGTCGCGCAGCGGCGTCAACGCCTCTTCGGGCTTGGGCGTCGGCACGTTCAGGCTGCGAGCTGGTCTTGCGCTCGATGATGTAGCGGCCACCCTGGCCGCTGACGTTGACGTAGTCGGCCTTCTTCAGCTTCTCGACAAAATCGGAGAAGCTGTTCGCGCCGTACGCTTTTTCGGTGAACGCGGAATCGAGCTGCAGCATGGTGGACTTGAGCAAGCCGAGCTGCGGCTGCACAGCGCGGCGCTCGAGCACTTGCAGCGCGCGCTCCACCAGCGGCATGGCTTGCTGCAGATCCAGCGGCGCCGGACGGCCGCGATGTGCCGCCGCCTCCCGCTTGTCGATCGCGCTGCTGTCCGCCTTGCTGCTGCCGCCGGTCGCGACGCTCACGCGGCTCGCCCCGGTCGGTTTCAGACAGCAGCGACTCGTAGCTGACAAACTCGTGGCAGTTCTGCTGCAGGATGGTGCTGGTGAACGCCTTGCCGCCCACCACGAACACGGTCTTGCCGTATTCCTTGAGCTTGTTCACCAGCGGGATGAAGTCGCTGTCGCCGCTGACGATGGCGAACGCGTTCACGTGCGGATGCGTGAAGGCCATCTCCAGCGCGTCGAGCGCGAGATTGATGTCGCCGCCGTTCTTGTCGCCGCGCGGCGATGGCAGCCGCTGCACCATCTGGACGGCGTTCTCCGCCATCGACCGGGCCGCGCCTTCCTGGCGCCCCCAGTTGGCATACGCAAATTTGGCGACCAGGTCGCCGCGCTCCTTGAGCGCATCCAGCGGGAGCGATACGTCGAACTCCCGCCTCAAAGTGGATTTCACGCCGATCTCGATATTGTCGTAATCGACGAATACGGCGATGTTCAGTTTTTCTTGCATTTGGTCTCTTTACTTGTGACTTGACTTGTTCAACTGCACAGGCCGGAAGGCCCGTGCGACTGCTTCACGCGGTCTGCTTCACAGAAGACCGGATGAAGTCTACAATTTCTTCGAGCGAGGCTCCGGGCTGGAACACAGCCGCGACGCCCAGCTTCTTCAGCTCGCCGGCGTCCTCGTCCGGAATTATACCGCCGACGGTCACCAGGACGTCGTCCATGCCTTTTTCCCGCAACAACTCCATCACGCGCGGAACGATCGCGTTGTGCGCGCCCGAGAGGATGGACAGCCCGATAACCTGGACGTCTTCCTGCAGGGCCGCATTCACGATCATCTCCGGCGTCTGGCGGAGGCCGGTGTAGATGACCTCCATGCCCGCGTCGCGGAGCGCGCGTGCGATCACTTTCGCCCCCCGGTCGTGGCCGTCCAAACCGGGTTTGGCGACCAGTACCCGGATGCGATCCATATGGCTTGATTCTAGCATTGCGGCCGCAGTGCCCGGCGGGTTGGCAATTCGATCCGGTGGCACCAGCTCAAATCACGCTGGTTTCGGTGTAGGTGCCGAAGACCTCGCGGAAGGCGTCGCAGATTTCGCCCAGCGTGGCGTAGGCGCGGACCGCATCCAGGATGAACGGCATGGTGTTGTCGCTGCCTTCGGCGGCGCGCCGCAGGTCGTCCAGCGACTTCTGCACCTTGTCGTTGTCGCGGCGCGATCTTCAGCCGCGCCAGCTTTTCGAGCTGATGCTGCTGGGCGGTCTCGTCGATCTGCAGCAGCTCGATCTGCTCGTCTTCCTGTTCGACGAACGCGTTGACGCCCACGATCTTTTGCTCGCCGGTCTCGATCTCGTGCTGATACTCGTAGCTGGCGTTGGCGATCTCGGTCTGCGGGAAGCCGCGCTCGATGGCCGGAATCATGCCGCCCATTTCGTCGATCCGGCGGATGTAGTCGTTGGCGCGCTTTTCCATCTCCGTCGGTCAGGCTTTCGACGAAATAGCTGCCGCCCAGCGGATCGGGCACCGTCGGGCACGCCGCTTTCGTAGGCGATCACCTGCTGGGTGCGCAGCGCGATGGTGACGGCATGCTCGCTCGGCAGCGCGTAGGCTTCGTCGAGCGAATTGGTGTGCAGCGACTGCGTTCCGCCCAGCACCGCCGCCAGCGCCTGCAGCGTAGTGCGCACGATGTTGTTGTAAGGCTGCTGCCAGGTGAGCGAGCAGCCGGCCGTCTGCGCGTGGGTGCGGAGCTTCCAGCTCCGCTCGTCGCTGGCGCCGTAGCGGTCGCGCATCACCTCCGCCCAGATCTTGCGCGCGGCGCGGTACTTGGCGATCTCCTCGAAAAAGTCGTTGTGCGAATTGAAGAAGAAGCTGAGGCGCGGAGCGAACGCGTCCACCGGAAGCCCGCGCTCGATTCCCCAATCGACGTACTCGATCCCGTCGCGCAGCGTGAACGCCAGCTCCTGCACCGCGGTCGATCCGGCTTCGCGGATGTGATAGCCGCTGATCGAGATCGGATTGAAGCGGGGCACGCGCTGGGTGGCGTACTCGATCACGTCCGTCACCAGCCGCATGGACGGCCGCGGCGGGAAGATGTACTCCTTCTGCGCGATGTATTCTTTCAGGATGTCGTTCTGCAGCGTGCCCGAAACGCGCGACCAATCCACGCCCTGCTTTTCGGCCACCGCCAGGTACATGGCCCAGATCACCGGCGCCGGCGAGTTGATGGTCATCGACACCGTGACGTCGCCGAGCGGGATCTCGCGGAACAGAATCTCCATGTCTTCGAGCGAGCAGATGGAGACGCCGCATTTTCCGACTTCGCCCTCCGACGTCGGCGTGATCGGCATCGTAGCCCATCAGCGTCGGCAGATCGAACGCCACCGAAAGTCCGGTCTGGCCCTGGCTCAGCAGATAGCGGTAGCGCCGGTTGGTTTCTTCCGGCGTGCGCGAAGCCGGAGAACTGGCGCATGGTCCAAAGCCTGCCGCGATACATGCTTTCGTGGATGCCGCGCGTGTAGGGAAACTCGCCGGGCGGCGGGAGTTCGAGACCGCGTAATGTCATCGGGACCGTAGACCGGTTCCACCGGAATTCCGCTGAGTGTTTTGCGGCCCGGCTTCCGCGGCCGTGCTGCTGAGCTTGGCCATCACCTTCATTGTATGCAGGTATCCGCGCGGCTCTGGGCGCCTCCGGCGGATTACGAGGGTTCACCCTAACCCGACTAAACACCGAAGCAGCGAAATTCGGTACCTGCAGAGCCATTCGATTCAGCGGCAAACCTAGTAAGTTTGTTTCAGCGCAGCTTGAGGCCTGCTGCCGCGTCCATCGCGCGGGACCGCAGCATGCGGGCCGGCCGCTGGACGACTTCGCTGCCATATGGAACCGATTGAGATCCTGGTTGTGCGGACAATTTTCGCGAAGCGCTGATCCTGCAGGACTTCTTGCACGAGCGGTATCTTGCGAAACTCACCGTTGCAGCGCGACGGCGAAGAAGCGCTCCGGCTGCTGATGACGCAAGCGTATCGCCCGGATCTCATCCTGCTGGACTTGAACTTGCCGAAGCTGAGCGGTCACGAGGCGGTCAAGCGGATCCGCCGGAAGATCGCGGCCAAGAGTCCCGATCGTGGTCATGACGCACTTCGCACAATCCGGACGACATCAGTTTTGCGTACGCGCTCGGTGTGAACGCCTACGTGGAGAAACCGTCCGAGCCTGACGAGCTGGTGCGCAACGATGCAAAGCGTCGCCCGGCTGTGGGTGGAGCCGCTCGTCCGCCAGCATCAATGAAGTCGGCCGGAGCCGGCGGCGGTTCGGTGGATAATTCCATGTATGGACCGCCGCCGATTCCTGAACCACGCTCTGCTGGCTCTTCCCGCGATCCGCGCAGCCTCGGCCCAGTCCTTCGATCTCGAAGAAGCCACGCTCGGCCGATCTCGAGCAAGGCTTCCGCTCCGGGCGCTTCACTTCGCACGCCGTCACCGAGTGGTACCTGGCGCGCATCGATTCGCTCGATAAACGCGGGCCGCGCGTCAACTCGGTAATCGAGATCAATCCCGAGGCCGTGGCCATCGCCGACGCGCTGGATCGCGAGCGCCGCTCGGGGCAAATCGCGCGGACCGCTGCACGGCGTGCCGGTCCTGATCAAGGACAACATCGAGACGGCACGACCGCATGAGCACCACCGCCGGCTCGCTGGCGCTGGCCGGATCCATCGCCGCGCGCGATTCGTTCGTCGCCGAGCGGCTGCGCGCCGCCGGCGCCGTGATCCTCGGCAAGACCAATCTGAGCGAGTGGGCCAACTTCCGGTCGACGCATTCGGTCAGCGGCTGGAGCGGGCGCGGAGGACTGACGCACAATCCTTACGCGCTGGATCGCAATCCGTCGGGATCGAGCGCGGGATCCGGCGCTGCCGCGGCGGCGAGCTTTTGCGCCGTTGCGGTGGGAACCGAGACCGACGGATCCGTGACCGCGCCGTCTTCGGTGAACGGGCTGGTGGGCATCAAGCCAACGCTCGGACTGATCGGGCGCTCG
Source organism: Terriglobia bacterium (assembly GCA_963792065.1). Taxonomy (GTDB): domain Bacteria; phylum Acidobacteriota; class Terriglobia; order Bryobacterales; family Bryobacteraceae; genus Palsa-89. The sequence goes on along the minus strand of CAWBUU010000001.1, from coordinate 65,429 downwards.
GGCATCGTTCCGATCTCGCACAGCCAGGACACCGCGGGCCCGATGGCGCGCACCGTGCGGGACGCAGCGATCCTGCTGGGAGCGATGGCGGGCGTGGATCCGCGCGATCCGGCCACGCAAGCGGCGAGCCGGAAAAATCCAGAGCGATTACACGAAGTTCCTCGATCCGCGCGGGTTGAAGGGCGCGCGCCTGGGTGTGGAGCGCAAGTTCTTCGGCGGCAACGCCGCCACCGATCGCATCATCGAGGATTGCCTGGCGCTGATGAAGCGCGCAGGGCGCCGAGCTGGTGGACCCGGCCAACCTGCCTTCGCACGGCCAGTTCGATGGCGACGAGTTCGAGGTGCTGCTGTACGAGTTCAAAGCCGATCTCAACAAATACCTGGCCGGCCTCGGGCCGAAGGTGCGCGCGCGATCGCTCGCCGACCTGATCGCATTCAATCGCGAGCACCGGCGCGAGGAGATGCCGTATTTCGCGACAGGAGATCTTCGAACAGGCGCAGGAGAAAGGTCCGCTGACCGACAAGGCGTATGTCGATGCGCGCGCGAAGTGCGTCGGCTTTCGCGCGGCGAAGGCATCGACGCGTGTGATCACGACGCACAAGCTGGACGCGATCGTCGCGCCGACGACAGTTCCGGCGCCGTTCAATGACCTGGTGCTGGGCGACGGCGCATGGCCCGCCTGCACGACGCCCGCCGCCGTGGCCGGCTATCCGCACATCACGGTGCCGGCCGGATTCGTGCGCGGCTTGCCGGTCGGCATTTCGTTCTTCGGTCCGGCATGGAGCGAGCCGGTGCTGCTCAAGCTGGCGTACGCTTCGAGCAAGCGCGCAAAGCTCGCAAGCCGCCCCGCTTCGCCGCGCGGACTTGAACGGCAAGCGCAGACTGTCGTCAGCACTTAGTACGGTCCAGCCTGCTAAGCTGGTCGTTTCTAGCCGATGTCCAAAGATATTCGCAACACCATGCTGCTGTCGCTGGTGATCATCCTCGCTGGGCTGGCGGTCTGGACGCTGCTGCCGTTCTCCGCTCCCAAGGCCAACGATCTCGGCTATGTTTCCACGTGCCCGTTCGCGCCGTGGAGTTCGCTCACGTTGCTGCTCGCGGCGGGTGTCATGTGGGCGATTCGCAGATACCTCATGACGCGCGCCGATTGAGCGGTGGCGCGTGCCACGTGACGCGCCGCGCATAAGCTACCATGCCGGACATGCGTGAAGCTGTGATTGTAGATGCGATTCGAACCCCCGTCGGCCGGCGCGATGGCGCGCTGAAAGGCTGGCATCCCGTGGATCTGCTGGCACATACGCTGAAGACCCTGGTGCAGCGAAACAAGCTGGACCCGGCGCTGGTGGACGACGTGATCGCGGGCTGCGTCGGGCAAGTCGGCGAGCAGGCTTACAACGTCGCGCGCAACGCGGTGCTGGCGGCGGGATTTCCGGAGTCGGTGCCCGGCACCACGGTCGACCGGCAGTGCGGATCCAGCCAGCAGGCCGCGCACTTCGCCGCGCAGGGCGTCATGGCGGGAAGCTACGACATCGCGATCGCGTGCGGCGTCGAGTGCATGACGCGCGTGCCGATGGGATCCAACTCCGCGCACGGACCCGGGCAGCCGTTCGGTCCGGCGGTGACGCGCCGCTACAACAACGTCGTGTTCAACCAGGGCATCGGCGCCGAGATGATGGCCGAGAAGCTGGAACATCAGCCGCGAAGAGCTGGACGCGTTCAGCCTGGAGAGCCATCAGAAGGCGGCGCGCGCCACCGAAGAAGGGCGCTTCTGCAACGAGATCACGCCGATCGCGATCGAAACCGAAACCGGACCGGCGCACATGACGCGCGACGAAGGCTTTCGCGCCAACGCGAGCCTCGAGAAGATGGCGACGCTGAAGCCGGCGTTCAAGCCCGACGGCAAGGTAACGGCGGCAAACTCGTCGCAGATCAGCGACGGCGCCGCGGCGCTGCTGATCATGGATCGCGCGACGGCCGACAAACTGAAGCTGCGCCCGCTGGCGCGATTCGTCGCCTTCTCGCTGGCCGGCGAAGATCCGATCATGATGCTGTCCGCCCCGATTCCGGCGACGCGCAAGGTGCTGGATCGCGCCGAGCCTCAACGTGAACGACATCGACCTGTTCGAAGTGAACGAAGCGTTCGCCAGCGTGCCACTGGCGTGGCTGCGCGAGACTCAAAGCCGATCCCGCGAAGCTGAACGTCAACGGCGGCGCGGTGGCGCTGGGGCATCCGCTCGGCGCGAGCGGCGCGCGCTTGATGACCACGCTGGTGCACGAGCTGCAGCGCACCGGCGGCCGCTACGGCCTGCAGACCATGTGCGAAGGCGGCGGCTTGGCTAACGCGACGATTCTCGAGCGCCTCTAGCCGCATCGTCCGGCTGCGGCGCGATCTAAAATCAAGTATGGGCTGGCGGTTGACCGCCGTGTTCTCCGTCCTCGCGCTCGCGAGCGTCCTGGGACAAGTCGGATGAGCTTGCTCCCGGCAAATTTCTGGTGGCCAGCCGCGACCTGGGCGATCCCAACTTCGCCGAAACGGTGGTCCTGCTGCTTCAATACGACGAGGACAAGGGCGCGATGGGACTGGTCATCAATCGAGCGAGCGACGTTCCGCTTAAGGACGTATTCAAGGACATCGCGGAAGCCAAGTCGCGCACTGACCCGGTTTACATCGGCGGTCCGGTGGAGCTGACCAACGTGCTCGGCGCTGCTCAAGTCAGCGAGCGCCCCTGACGATGCCAAGCGAGTCTTCGGCGAACGTCTACCTGATCAACAGCAAGGAGCAGTTCGCAGAAGACGCTCGCGGCGGGCGTGAGCGCGGATGCATTTCATGTCTACGTCGGATACGCCGGTTGGGGCGCCGGACAGTTGGAGCATGAGGTGGAGCTGGGCGCATGGCACATCCTGGCTGCCGACGCCGGTAACGTGTTCCGCGCGGATCCGGAATCGGTTTGGGATCGGCTGATCCGGCGGACCGAAACGCAGATCGCCTACTCGGCGCGCAGAGTCTCGAGCGGATCCACTTCGGTGGCGCGGCGCGCGGGCAAGATAGCACGCCGCGGCGGTGACGGCGATCATCAGCATCGAAACGCCGCCCAGAATCCACGGATCGTGCGGGCTGATCTCGAAGAGCAAATTCGCGAGCACGCGCGAAAGCGCCAGCGTCGCGGCGAGGCCGATCGCGAGGCCGATCGCGCTCGAGCTTCAGGCCGCGCCCGAGGATCAGGCCGAAGATCCCGCGGGTGTCGGCGCCCAATGCCATACGCACCCCGATCTCCTGGCGGCGCTGCGCGACCGACCAGGACATGACGCCGTAGATTCCGATCACGGCCAGCGCGAGTGCGACGCGCGGCGAAGATCGAGAGCAGCAACGTGGTGAAGCGGCGCGAGGCGGACGTTTCGTCGAGCACCTGCTCCATGCTGCGGAAATCGGAAACCGGAGCGGCGGGATCGAGCCCGTGAATTGCGCCTCGCACGGCGCCTGCGAGCGCAAGCGGGTCGGAACTGGTCCGGACCGTGAAGTAGCTTCCGCCGTACCAGAGAAAATAGACATCGTTGGTGCGGTCTGAATCGAGGCCGAATTGTTTGACGTCGCCGACCACGCCGATCACGGTCGACCAATTCGGATTCGGTCCCCATGGTCCGCTGATGAAGCGCTTGCCGACCGGATTTTCGCCGGGCCAATAGGTGCGCGCCATGGTCTGATTGATGATGATGTACGGCTTGCCGAGATCGTCCGGCCGTGTAGGTGCGGCCGGCGATGAGCGGGATTCCGAGCGTCTGGAAATATCCGGGCGTCACCAAGTCCGAGTTGCGCGGACGGCAGCATGTCGCGGCGGATGAGCGGCGAACTGGGGACCGCGAATCGGATGGCGTTGCCGCGTGTCGAGGCCAGAGGAAGCGCGTTGGCCGCGGCCACTGACGTGATGCCCGGCAGCGATTTCAGGCGCGCGTCGAGGCGCTCGAAGAACGCGTGCAGTTTCTGATCGTCGGGATAGGTTTGCGGCGAGAGCGCCAGGCGAAATGTGAGAACGTTCCGCGGCTGGAATCCCGGATCGACATTCAGCAGGCGCGCGAAGCTGCGGATGAAGAGGCCTGCGCCCGCGAGCAACAGCAGAGCGCAGCGCGAACTCGGCGACTACTAACGCACTTCGCCCGGCGCCGCTCTGTGCGGGTGACGGTTCGGCCGCTGTCGCGCAGTCCATCGGCAGGATCCTGCCGCGCGGCCTGAACCGCGGGCGCCATTCCGAAGATCAGCCCGGTGGCGAGTGAGACGGCGAACAGGAAGGCGAGGGTGGTGAAGTCGAGATGCACGGTCGCGGGGTCGAGCGAATCCGGTGGGCAGGAGTCGCAGCAGAGAGTTGAGACCGGCATACGCCAGCAGCAATCCTGCGGCGCCGCCCGCGATCGCAAGTTGCAGGCTCTCGACGAGCGAGTCGCGAATGATGCGACGGCGGCTGGCGCCGAGAGCGATGCGAACGGCCATGTCGTGGCGCCGGGCAGTCGCGCGGGCTAACAGCAGATTGGCCACGTTCACGCACGCGATCAGCAACACCAGAGTGACCGCGCCGAGCAGAACCAGCAACGCGGGCCGCAGGTTTCCCGCAAGATCCTGCTGCAGTCCCGCAACGGTTGCGCTGAATCCTTTGCTGGTGACCGGATGTTCGCGCGCCAGGCGATCGGAGATGGCAGTCGAGCCGCGCGGTCGCCTGCCGAATGTCGACATTCGGTTTGAGGTGCGCGACGACGCCGAAGGCATGCCGCACTGGATTGGTTGCTTCGTCGGCCGCCTGCGATTCGGGCAGCCAGACGTCGGCCCAACGAGCCAGAGGGAAATTCCGTGGCAGGACGCCCAGCACGGTGAAGGCTTGGTTGATTTATCTGCTGCGCCGGCGCCGAGCACGCTGCTGAGTTGGATCGGGGAGCCGACATGTTGGGATTGCCGCCGAAATGTTCGCGCCACAGTCGATAGCCTCAGCAGCGCGACGGGGGGTGCGCCGTGCCGGTCGTCGCTCGGCGCGAAGAATCGGCCCGCGGCCGGGCGCACGCCGAGCATCGAGAAGAGGCTGGAGCTGGCCCAGGTTGTCCGCACGCGTTCGGGCTCCGGGCCGGCCGGTGAGATTCATGTCGCGACCGATGCCGACGTAGCGGTAACGCGCGATGTCTTCGAAGATGTCGGTCTGGCGTCGCCACTGGTCGTACTCGGCCGGCGATACGCCGATCTTTCCGGCGCCTTCGCTCTCGTATCGATCCCAGATTGCGACCAGGCGCGCGGGATCGCGGACCGGCAGCGGGCGCAGCAGGACGGAGTTGACGACGGTGAAGATGGCGGTGTTGGCGCCGATGCCGAGGGCGAGAGTCAGAATGATGGTGGCGGCGAGTGCGGGAGAGCGGCGCAGCATGATTCATTAGACTCCGGTTTCGGTAACTCGTCACGGTCTCCAGAGTGTCCGATTCTGGTCTTGGCTTCGTTTTGTATTTTTACTTTTCGGCGGCTGGATCGATTTCGCGATGAGTGAAGACGCGCGTCACGGATCGAGGCTAGCACGGCGGGGGAGCGGGCGGATCGCGCAAGATTAGGGAAGTTGTTGCTGCGGGTCGAGATAGGACGAGATGAGTTTTGTGAACGTGCCGGCTTGCGGTTCTACGGAGCGCCGTGTGCTGGTGGGACAGACGGATCTGTCCTCACGCGAAGTCCCCTCGTCGGTTCTTGAGATGTAATAAACCGCTAGGGACCGATTCGTCAGTCCCGTCGCAGTCCGCTACTTGTACGCCGCGATGCCCGTCACCCGCTCGCCGATCACCAGCGTGTGGATGTGATCGGTGCCCTCGTAGGTCTTCACCGTTTCGAGGTTGCACATGTGGCGCATGATCGGGTATTCGTCCATGATGCCGTTGCCGCCCAGCAGGTCGCGGCTCTGGCGCGCGCACTCCAGCGCCATCCGGACGTTGTTGCGCTTCAGCATCGAGATGTGATGCGGCTCGATCTTGCCCTGGTCCTTGATGCGGCCCGCGTGCAGCGCCAGCAGCTGCGCCTTGGTGATCTCGGTCACCATGTCGGCCAGCTTCTCCTGCACCAGTTGATGGCTCGCGATGGGCCTGTCGTCGAACTGTTTGCGCAGGATCGAATACTGCCGCGCGGTCTCGTAACAATCCATCGCGGCGCCGACCACGCCCCAGCCGATTCCGTAGCGCGCCTGCGTCAGGCAACCCAGCGGCCCCTTCAGACCCTTGGCGCACGGCAGCATCGCCGAAGCCGGCACGCGGCAATCGGAGAGCGCCAGGCTCGCGGTCACCGACATCCGCATCGACAGCTTGCCGTGCAGCTCGCTCGATGTGAAACCGCGCGTGCCCTTCTCCACCAGGAATCCGCGGATGCCCTCTTCAGCCCGCGCCCACACGATGGCGACGTCGGCCAGCGTGCCATTGGTGATCCAGGTCTTCTCGCCGTTGAGAATCCAGTCGTCGCCGTCTTTGCGCGCGCGCGTCAGCATCCCGCGGGATTCGACCCGAAGCCCGGCTCGGTGAGTCCAAAACACCCCACCGCTTCGCCCGACTGCAGCTTGGGCAGCCAGCGATGCTTTCTGTTCGTCGGATCCGTAGGTCAGGATCGGATACATCACCAGCGCTCCCTGCACGGACGCGAAACTGCGCAGGCCGGAATCGCCGCGCTCCAGCTCCTGCATGACGAGGCCGTACTCGACGTTGCTCATGCCAGCGCAGCCATAGCCTTCCAGGTTCGCGCCCAGGAATCCCATGCGCCCGAGCTCAGGAATCAGGTCCTTCGGAAAACGTCCGTCGCGGAAACAGTCGCGGACGATGGGAGTCACGCGGTCTTCGACAAACTGCCGGGCGGTCTGCCGAACCAGCTTTTCCTGGTCAGATAAGAGCGAGTCGATGAGGAAGTAGTCAACGCCGGAAAATCGAGCCATTGTTCTATTGTATTCGGCTCGAAGCGCCGAGCGAAGAATCTAGCAGCGCATCACACCCGCCGCAGCACGCGGACCGGCAGCGTGATGATCGCGCCAACCAGCTCCAGCGCGCCGCCCACCGCGATGCCGATCAGCCGGAATGGCAGCAGGAGCAGCCACACGATCGGGTACAGCACCAGCGCGAACAGCGCCAGCGGCCAGCACAGAATGAACAGAATGCACCAGAGTAGAAAACCGAGCATGGCAGGTCTCCTATTAGTCAGTACGTTGGATTCCCGGGGTCAGTTCCCGGACAGAAGAGGAATGGAGCGGGAGACGGGATTCGAACCCGCGACATCAACCTTGGCAAGGTTGCACTCTACCAGCTGAGTTACTCCCGCAGCCGAGTCTCATTGTCGCGCGCATCGAGCGAGGCTGTCAAATCACCTGACAACTCCCTAAGCAGCGTGAGCTTGGCGGATGTAACCGTTCTGGAACTTGAACGATGGCTAACATTTGCAAGCCATACTGTTTTATGTAATCAGCTGAAAACAAGGTAGATACATGTCCTAAAAATAGTAGATGCTCGCATCATCGAAATGTGCTAGACTCGTTTTTCCGCAGCAGGAACGGCGGTTCTCAAGTGCCCGCTCCACGGCGTTTTAGACCGGTCGGCTCCCTTCAGAACCTAACTTGAACTCTAGGTTTTCCACAAGTTGTGGAAAAGTTGTGCAAAAGCTGCGCACTGTGACGAACGAATGAATATTTGGGAAAAGATTAAAGACCGAATTTCGAGTAGGATCACGCGCGAGGCATACGAGAACTGGCTGTCGAAAACTGTTTTCCTCAGAGCCGAAAGCGGCACGCTCTGGGTGGCGGTGCCGGATCGGACGACCAAGGATTGGATCGAGCAAGAGTACGCCGGAGAGATCGCCAGCGCCATCAGCGAACTCAAGTTGAATATCGCGCAGGTTCTCTATGAGATCCAGGCGGGCATGAACTCCACCACAATCAAGAGCGCCGCGGAAGAAAAGAGCGATGTCGTCTTCCAGCCGTCCTTCAGCCTGAATCCGAAGTTCACTTTCGAGTCGTTCGTGGTCGGCTCGTGCAATCAGTTCGCGCATGCGGCCGCGCATGCAGTGGCGACGAATCCAGCGCGGAGTTACAATCCGCTGTTCATCTATGGCGGCGTCGGAATGGGCAAGACGCACCTGATGCACGCCATCGGACGCCAACTGGTGGATCACTACGCCGGCATGCGGATCATCTACACCTCCAGCGAGCGATTCATGAACGAGATGGTGACCTGCATCAAGAGCGACCGCATGCAGCTCTTCCACAAGCACTATCGTTCCGCCGACGTTCTGCTGATCGACGACATCCAGATTCTGGCCGGCAAGGACGGCACGCAGGAAGAATTCTTTCACACCTTCAATGAACTCTTCGAACATCAGAAGCAGATCGTGATCTCGAGCGATTCGCCGCCGAAAAATCTCCCGGGCCTGGTGGAGCGCCTGCGGTCCAGGTTCGAATGGGGCCTCATGGTGGACGTGCTTCCGCCCGACCTCGAAACCAAGATGGCGATCCTGGACAAAAAGGCCGAGATGGAAGGCTTGAAGCTGCCCGAGGAAGTGCGCATCTTCATCGCCACCAAAACCAAGTCGAACGTTCGCGAGCTGGAAGGCGCGCTGGTGAAGCTGATGGCTTACTCCTCCGTCACCGGCACGCCGATCACGCTGGCCATGGCGCAGCAGTTGCTGAAGCATCTGACGCCCGGTCAGGAAAAGCGCATCACAATCGAGTCCATCGTCAAGGCAGTGGCCGAACGATTTCTCGCTGCAGCCAGCGCAACTGAAGCAGAAGACCAATGAGCACAAGATCGCCTATCCGCGCCAGATTTCCATGTACCTGGTGAAGGAACTCACGTCGGCTTCACTGCCTGAGATCGGCCGGTGGTTCAGCGGCAAACATCACACCACCGTGCTGCACTCGGTCCAGAAGATCGAGCGGTTGCGGCAGCGCGACCCAGATTTGAACAACCTGCTCCACAGGCTAGTCGACTCCATCCATTAGCCTTTCCCATGCTTTTCCACACGGGGTGCCCAGGACCTTTGAGGACACCTGTGACAGGACACCGGCAGAGGCCAAATTTTGCGCTTCCGAAACACCCTCCGATCCACAACTTTCAGTGGCAGGAAGTTTCTGAGTTTTGTATAATTTAGAGAGAAACCAACATTTCAACAGGACCTACTACTACTGCTCTTAGATAGACAGGTATTTGAGAGAATAGTAAGAGCTATACAGGCCGGTTCGCCGGAGACCGGAAGAGGAGCGGGGCAACGATGGAATTCACGGTTAGCAAAGCCGACCTGGTTCGCGAACTGAACCTTTCGCAAGGGGTGGTGGAGAAGAAGACTACGATTCCAATCCTGTCGAATGTGTTGGTGGAGGCGGCGGGAGATCGCATCAATCTTACGGCGACGGATCTGGAGTTGGGCATTCGTTCTTCTTGTCCTGCAAAGGTGAAAAAGCAGGGCGCTGGGACGATTCCGGCGAAGCGCTTGTTGGATTATGTGCGATTGCTGCCGGATGCGGATCTTGAGGTAAAGCTGCAGGAGAATCAGTGGGCCAGCCTGGTGTGCGGGCGGTCGCGGACCCGGATCGCGGGAATGTCGCGCGAGAGTTTTCCGGAGCTGCCGCAGATGCCGGCGATGCTGGCGCAGATTCCGATTCAGATTTTGGCGTCGATGATCGCCAAGACGATTTTTGCGATCTCGATGGAGGAGTCGCGCTTTACGCTGAATGGATCGCTGCTGCTGCTGAAATCGAATGGGCTTGCGATGGTGGCGACCGACGGGCATCGGCTCGCTATGGTGGAGCATCCGCTCGAGCTGCCTGGAGTGACCGGAACTTTTCGCGCGCTGCTGCCACGCAAGGCGATGGGCGAAATTCTGAAGCTGCAGCCGGAAGCGAATGCGGACGCGTTGCTCCAGTTCTCCGGCGACGAGAATCACTTGTTCTTCCAGTTGGGAGAGCGGCTATTGCTGAGCCGGAAGCTCACCGGCAATTTCCCGGACTTTGAAAGAGTGCTGCCCAAGGATCATCCGCACTCGGTGGTTCTGGATCGCGAAGAGCTGCGCAAGTCGGTGGAGCGCGTGTCGCAGTTTTCCGATGAGCGTTCGCGAGCCATCAAGCTGCGCGTGGAGAAGGGCGCGCTGGATATTCATTCGTCGTTGTCGGAGACCGGTGAGAGCGAAGAGAGCTTGCCGGCGGAGTACGACGGAGCGCCGGTGGAAATCGGATTCAACGCGACGTATCTTCTGGATTTCCTGCGCGCGACCAGCGAAGACAAGGTCGCGTTCCATTTCAAAGACCCGCACAGCGCGGGCGAGTTGCGCCCGGCTGGAGACGGCGCGGACAGCTACAAGTATCGGTACGTTGTGATGCCGATGCGCATCTGAAGACGCGCGAGAAGTCGTCTTCCGCGAATTGTTTTACGAAGGATTGAGTATCACCAAACATGGCCACCAAAGAAGTCGGTCCCGTCGACGTTTACGATTCCAGTAGCATCAAGGTGCTGGAAGGCCTGGAGGCAGTGCGCTTACGGCCTGCCATGTATATCGGCTCGACCACGGAGAACGGGCTGCATCACCTGGTCTACGAAGTGGTGGACAATTCGGTGGACGAAGCGCTGGCCGGCTTCTGCGACCGCGTCGAGGTCACCATCCACATCGACAATTCGCTAACCGTGGTGGACAACGGCCGCGGGATTCCCGTGGACATGCACGAAGAGGAAGGCGTGTCAGCGGCTGAGGTCGTGATGACCAAGCTGCACGCCGGCGGCAAGTTCGATTCCAAGAGCTACAAAGTTTCCGGCGGACTGCACGGTGTCGGTGTGAGCTGCGTGAATGCGCTGTCTGAGACGCTGCAACTGGAGATCTGGCGCGACGGATACACCTGGGAGCAGGAATATCAGAAGGGCGTCCCCAAGGCGCCGCTTGCCAAAGCGGGCAAGGCCGGCAAGAAGACCGGAACCAAGATCACGTTCAAGCCGGACGGCACCATCATGAACGTCGTGGAGTTCAACTACGACACGCTGGCGCAGCGGCTGCGCGAGCTGGCGTTCCTGAACAAGGGCCTGACGATCACGCTGACCGATGAGCGCGTCGAACCGGCCAAGCAGCACGAGTTCCACTACAGCGGCGGCATCGCTGAGTTCATCAAGCACCTGAATCGCGGAAAGTCGGTGCTGCACGACAAGCCCATCTATTTCGAAGGCGATCGCGAATTGCCGAACGGCGGCGTCCTGAGCATGGAAGTCGCGCTGCAGTACAACGACGGCTACTCGGAGAATATCTTCAGCTTCGCGAACAACATCAACACCGTCGACGGCGGCTCGCATCTGAGCGGATTCCGCAGCGCGCTCACGCGCACCATCAACTACTACGGCCAGCAAGGCGGGCTGTTCAAGGACGTCAAGGAGAATCTCACCGGCGACGACGTGCGCGAGGGCCTGACCGCGGTGGTCAGCGTGAAGCTTCCGCAGCCGCAGTTCGAAGGGCAGACCAAGGGCAAGCTTAACAGCGACATTCAGGGCTTCGTGGTGCAGTTCGTCAACGAGAAGCTGGGCGAGTATTTCGACAAGAATCCGGCGGTGATGCGGAAGATCGTTTCCAAGGCGATCGACGCGGCGCGCGCGCGCGAAGCGGCACGTAAGGCTCGCGATCTGACGCGGCGCAAGGGTGCGCTCGATTCCGGCGGGCTGCCGGGCAAGCTGGCCGATTGCCAGGAAAAAGATCCGGAGCGCTGCGAGCTGTTTCTGGTGGAGGGCGAATCGGCCGGCGGCACCGCGAAATCGGGCCGCGACCGCCGCTATCAGGCCATCCTTCCGCTGAAGGGCAAAATCCTCAACGTCGAGAAAGCGCGCTACGACAAGATGCTGGGCCACGAGGAAATCCGCAGCATGATCACCGCCATCGGCACCGGCATCGGCCTGACGGATTTCGACGTCACCAAGCTGCGCTACCACAAGATCATCATCATGACGGACGCCGACGTGGACGGCTCGCACATCCGCACGCTGCTGCTGACGTTCTTCTTCCGCCACATGCAGGAGCTGATCAAGCGCGGCAACGTGTTCGTCGCGCAGCCGCCGCTGTATCGCATCAAGAAGGGCAAGTCGGAGAAGTACATCAAGGACGACAAGGAATTCACGCGCGAGATCCTGCGGCGCGCCACCGAGAACCTGGCGGTGGAGACCAAGAGCGGCAAGGTGAAGCTGGAAGGCGCGGAGCTGCGGACGTTCCTGATGTCGCTCGATGAATACCAGCAGATGTTCCGCCGCATGGAGCGCCGCATGCGCGACGCGCGCGTGGTGGAGATTCTGGCGAACATCGATTTGAAGCTGGACGTCAAGGCCGATTTCCACGAGAAGGCGAATCTCGAGCCGGTGGTGGAGGCGCTGAAGGCCGCGAAGGTGGAGGCGAAGCTGGAGCGCGAGGAAGAGCACGAGGCCTGGCGCGTCGAGTATCGCGATCCAACCAACGCGTCGCGCTATATCGGCATCGATCTGGTGCTGCAGCCCGAGTACCGGCGCATGCGCGCGATCGCGCGGCAGGTGGCCAAGTTCAACCAGCCTCCGTTTAACGTGATTCGAGAATCCAAGACCGAGACGCTGCCCGGCTGGCGCGAGCTGCTCGAGCACGTCAAGAGCGAAGGCATGCGCGAGGTTTCCATCCAGCGCTACAAGGGACTCGGCGAAATGAATGCCGAGCAGTTGTGGTCGACCACGATGAACGCCGAAACCCGCACGCTGCTCAAGGTGGATCTGCACGACCTGGCCGAGACCGAGGGCATTTTCTCGACGCTGATGGGCGAGGACGTCGAGAGCCGGCGCAAGTTTATCGAAGAGAACGCGCTGGACGTGCGGAACCTGGACGTGTAGCTACAACAGTGTCTCAGCGCCACAGAGCTTGGCCGCTTTATTCAATGCTGCGTCCCTAGACGCGAGCGGTAGTCCCCGGCGGACTGAAAGCTCCAGATAGGCGGCATCGTATACAGACAACGAATATTGCTGCGCAAGTTCCGTGATTTTACCAAACACCAAATGATAGTCGGCGTCGTCCACTTTCGGGCTGAGGTCCATAAGGAAAGTGCGCGCGGCGGCGAATTCGTCGGACTTAATCCGCTTGCGTCTCGCGAGCGCAAGCAGGGCGTTGGCGACTTCGAACATCCATAGTCCGGGAACAACCACGGGCGTGCTGCCGGTTGCAAGATCTAATAAGCTTTGTGTCGCGTCACTCGATTGGGACAATACGGTCCACGCAATGGCAACCGAGGAGTCGGCCACGAAACCTGAGTTCAAGGACGCCCCTCGTTGATGAGATCCTTAATTTCTTTGTCCGAAAGCGGCTTGAAACCACGACGTTTCATACTGGCTCGCAACTCTCGAAGGCCTTCCGCGGCACGCCGGACTTTTTCCAGAGTTGGGCGGCCTTCCGGAATGATTCGAGCCACTGGCTTGTCGTGGCGGGTGATGACGATTTCCTCGCCTCTGGCAACACGGTCGAGGAGCTCTCCGAATCGGGTTTTTGCGTCGAATGCAGTTATGGTGCTCACAACCCAAGAATATCAAATAGACTAGCTATCGACTAGTTATTGTCCTCTGGCCGGTTGGCAGACAAGTGGCGAATTGTCCTCCGGAATGGAGGAGTCATAGAGTCGAACCGCAATTTTGCCAAGGATCAGGGAGTTGAACCACAGCCTCGGCGCCAGGAGATCGACGTTCTCTCGGTGGAAGTACTCCTCTCGCGCCGTGAGAGGCGCGAATCGAACGTAATGGACGTAGCGAACGTCCGCCTTTGCTATCGACGCACCCTTCAGTGTGATTGCGTCATCGTTTATGATCGACTGTCGCCACTCAAAACCCTGGCCGGATCGCGTTTCCACGCGCAAATATTCAGATCCTTGAGGGTCAGCTGTCTTCACGTCAATCCAAGAGGCTCCGCGCGCTGTAGATCAGGTCCCTGGAGGTTAGAGCATCTCCATCTGAAATGCGCAGCACATCGCGCCGCAATAGTGATGTAGTTTCCTTGCCGGGCGCACCAATGACCAGCGAATTGTCCGTGAACGAAAGAATCCGGCCTCGTATGCATGTCTCGTCATGTCGTGCGATCGTGTAGTCTCGATCCAACGTAACTCGCTTGAGATTCTCCCATCCGACGACAGGTTCTGCGCCATGGAGAAGTAGGGGCCAGCACAGAAGAGTTAGCCGGAAAGGCATCGATATCCCGATATTCATCTCTGAGATTTCTCAAAATCGCGGAAGCGGTCTTCCAGGTCGAGTTGCAGGCGGGCTTTCTCGCTCTCCTTCAGGAACGCCTGGCAGGATTTGGTTTTGGTTCCCGCGGCGCAGGGTGCGGCCGGAAGGCGATAGGTGCCGTCGCGCCAGTAGCTCGCGCCGGGCAAGAATGCGTACTCGAGGCTGTTGCGAACCATCTCCTTCAGGTCGGCGTAGCGCAGTCCGTAGGTCAGAACGGCGCGCTCGTATTCCTGAGTAAGATGCGTGCGCGAAACGCCTTCGTCGTCGGTCGAAATCGCCACCGGCACAGCATACTTCCGATACACGGGAAACGGATGCTCGGCGCCGCGCACGCCGAGGATCAGATCGTTGCTGGTCAGGTTGACCTCGACCAGGATGCGGCGCTGTTTCATCAGGCGGAGCAGGCCGTCCGCGTCGTTTTCGTACATGACGCTGACGCCGTGTCCGATGCGCTCGGCATGCCCGAGTCTCGACGGCATCGCGGATGTGAAACCGCAGGCCTTCGGGCGGCACTAATCCAGATGTCAGCTCGCCGGCGTGCAGCGTGACGTGAACCTTGGGATAGAGTCGATGGGCGAAATCCATCATCTGCATCTGGAGATGATAGTCGCGCATGGACGTGACGCCGTCCTCCGCCTGCACGAAGTTGACGCCGCCGACGCGCGGATCGGCGGATGCCAGCATGAATCCGGCCAGCACTTCCGCGAAGGCCTGCTCTCTCGGAGACTCGCGCAGCACTTGGTAGAGATAGCGGACCACGACGCGGCAGGGCGCTGGTTCAGGATTCGAATCGCATGCAAGCGCGGCGCGGCGATCACGATCGAGCTGATCCACGTTGGCGCGCATGCGCTCGACGACTTTGTCGAGGCCGGCTTTCAAAAGTTTTTCCTTGTCGGCTTCGAAGTCGCCGGAGAATCCCACCTCACTGCCGAGCGCGTTCGCGGTAAAGCCATTCAGCACCATTAGCTCGAGGTAAGACTCGTTCTGATCAGCCGCGCGCCGCACCACTTCGGCGATGACTTCACCGCGATGGCGCGCCTCATAGGGCCCGAATTTGGCGAAGGCAGCGAAGAAGTGATCGTGCCCCGATTCAGCTCCAGGCACAAAGTTGCGCATCGAGAGACTGTCGATCATCACGTTCGCGAGCGTATTGTTCGATTGCGCGGCGCGCCGCATTCTCGCGGTTCAGGCCGCATCGCGGACTACCTGCGGGAGAGACCGGCGCCACGATGGCGTGCGTTCGCGGTTCAATGCACAAGCCGTCCTCGGCGGCGATGCGCAAGTAAGTCTCGGCGTACACCGCTCCGCTCAGATGCACGTGCAGGTCGGCGCCCTTGGGCATTTGGTAGAGGAAGGCGTACAGCTCTTGAGGACTCTTTCGCAATTCGGCAAAACGTTGCTCGATGGATGGAGCTGGTTTCGCACCGCCAGCCAGAATCGGCCATAGCGCGGCCAGGCACAAAAGACGCAGTTGTATTCGTCCCATGGTTTGGCGGAGTCCCTCTCGCCACCTTACCATTGTCAGTATGGCCGGGACGCCGATGCGGGAGGTCTACGAGCGCCGGCGATCGCGCCGCTGGTCGAGCCGGCTCTACCGGTTGCTCGAGCCGCCGCCACCGCTCATTGCGAATCCGCATGAGCCGATCGACTATCCGCTGGGCCGCTGGAATCTGTACATCGGCGGAGCGGGCCGCGAAGTTTCCGGATACGTGAACATCGATCTGGTTCCGACGCCCGGAGTCGACTTGCTGGCCGATGCCGAAGCGCTGCCGTTTCGCGCGGACGTTTTCCAGCGCGTCGAGTGCGACGCGGTGCTGGAGCACGTGCGGTGCCCGGAGTCGGTGATGCGAGAGATCGCGCGAGTGCTCGCGCCGGGCGGATACGCGCACCTGGTGACGCCGTTCTGCCATCCGTTCCACGAATATCCGCGCGACTATCGCAGGTTCACGCTCGACGGCCTGAAGCAGTTAGCTGCGGGCAGCGGCCTGGAGCCGGTGAGCGAAGGTTGGAGAACCGGGCCGACCGCGACGATGCTGGTGTTCACGCTGGAATATGTGAAGCTGTGGCTGCCGTGGCGCGCGTGGAGAGTGTTAGTGCATCTGGTGCTGGGCTGGCTGCTGTTCCCGTTTCGATATCTGGACTTGTTGTTCCTGCGATCGGCGCGCGCGGGCAATCTCGGCAATCACTGCTACCTGTGGCTGCGAAAATCCGGCGGCGTGCCGCCTAGCGTAGCGCCTCGGTAGGATCGATCTCGCGTGGCTCGCCGCGCCGGCAGATAGCTGGCAAGCGAGGCGACCGCCAGGAACAGCACCGCGCTCAGAACGAACGTCGCCGGATCGCTGGCGCTGACTTTGTACAGCATGCTCGACATCACGCGCGTGAGCAGCATCGCGCCAACGACTCCGATCGCGACGCCGGCCAGCGCGAGGGTCAGTCCCTGTGACACCACCATCCGCAAAATGTCGCGAGCGATCCGCGCCCAGCGCCATGCGGACGCCCAGCTCGCCGGTTCGCTGCGCCACCGAATACGCCAGTGCGCCGTAGATTCCGACGATCGCCAGAATCAATGCGGTCGCCGAGAAGGCGGCCAGCAGCACCATGCTGAAGCGCGCTGCGCTGTTGAGTCGGACACAGCTGCTCGAGTGTTTGGGCGCCGGTGATGGGCTGGTCCTTGTCGATCTTCGAAATCTCGCGCCGCACCGCCGGGATCAGGCTGGCCGGCATCCACCGACGCTCGCAGGCTTAGATTCATCAGCGGCCAGGGCAATTGCGGAAACGGCAGGAACACTTCCGGATTCGGATCGGCCGCCAGGCCCATGTTCTTGACGTCGCCGATGACGCCCACCACCAGGCGCGGCGTCGGTCTGGAGTCCGGGCCAGACTTTCTTGCCGATCGGATCCTCATTCGGCCAGAAGCGTCGGGCCAGCGTCTGATTGACCATGACGACGTGAGCGGCTTGCGTGTCGTCATGTTCGTTGAACTGCTCGGCCGCGCAACAGCGGAACGTGCAGAGTCCTCGCATAACCGGGGCTGATGGCCTGGATGCTGACGATGGGACGCTGCGCCAGCGGCAGCTCCGGTTGGCCTTCGAACAGCACCGGCGACAGGCGCATCGGCACAACCGGAAGCGCGGAAGTGATCGCGACGGCCTGCACTCCCGGCAGGGCCGCGGTCTCGTCGAGCGCGCGATTGTAGAACGTCACCAGTTGTTGCGGCGTGCGGTATTTTGCGGGCGGCAACTGGATGCTGCATCGTTAGGACGCCGCGCGGATCGAAGCCGGACTGGAGGCTCTGCAAGCGGACGAAGCTTCGAATCAACAGGCCGGAGCCGATGATCAGAACCATCGACAACCCCACCTGAGCCCACCACCAGCACACTTGCGCGCGAGATTGCGGCGGCGGCTGCCGGTGCTGCCGCGGCCTTCGTCGCGCAGCACGGTGTTGAGATCGGGCTTGGAGAGCTGAAGAGCGGGGATGAGCCCGAAGAGGATGCCGCTCACGAGCGAGATGCCCGCGCTGAAGGCCAGCACGCGGAAATCGATGGGCAGTTCCGCCGGCATTCCCAGGCTGTCTCCGCCCAGGCTGGTCAGGATCGAAATGCCCCATTCGGCCACCAGGAGTCCGAGCGCTCCGCTGAACAATGCGAGCAGCACGCTCTCGACCAGCAACAGGCGAACAATCGCGCTGCGGCCGGCGCCGATGGCGGCGCGAACCGCGATTTCTTTCTTCCGCATCAGCGCGCGCGATAGCAGCAGGCTCGCCACGTTGGCGCAGGCGATCAGCAGAACCAGCGCGACCGCAGCCGGAAAGCATCAGCAGCGCTGGCCGGATATTGGCGACGAACTGGTCCTTGAGATTTGCGACATCGATCACGAACCTCGGCGTCGGCATCCGGGCGGCCGGGATAAGTCTCGCGGTACTGGCGATCGAGCACGTCCATTTCGGCCTTCGCGCTTTTCAATCGTGACGCCCGGCCGCAAGCGTCCCACCGCCGTCAGGAACATCGTGCCGCGTTCCATCTGCTGCGGCGTCACCAGACTGAGTCCAGTAACGCGCGGCGCCCAGACGTCGATGTTGCGGCCGAGCAGGGCGAAGGTGAAGTTGGCCGGCAGCACGCCGATCACGGTGCAATCGCGCGAATCCAGTGTGATGCTCTGGCCGATGACATCGCGTGGCCCGCCCAGTTTGCTGATCCAAAGACCATGGCTGACCATGACGACGTTCTTGCCGCCCGGTCGATCTTCTTCGGTGAGAAAGCTGCGGCCCATTTCGGCTTCACGCCCAGCACGTCGAAGAAGCGGCTGGTTACGCGCGCCGCAGGAAGCTGCTCGGGATCGCCGCGGCCGCTGAGGTTGAAGGTCTCGTTGGTGAAGGCCGCGATGCCGGAGAACGAGCGGTTCTGATCGCGCATGGTGGTGAAGCGCAGCCAGGACATAGCGCATTAGTTGCGATCGATCGCTCGGCCTGCACGGTGGAGACCAGCACCAGCCGGTCCGGATCGGAGTAGGGGAGCGGGCGAAGCATCACCGCGTTCGCGACGGTGAAGATCGCGGTGTTGGCGCCGATGCCGAGCGCCAAGGTCAGGATCGCGGCGGCGGTGAAGCTGCGGCTCCTGGCCAGCATGCGCAGCGCGTATCGAATGATCCTGCAGCCAGGTCGGTCATCGTCAGCCTCCAGGTAGATGCGCTTGACGCGCGCGTGGATGCCGCACAGCACGCTATACGAGATGGTACCCGCGGTGCGCGCGATCTGTTGCGCGTCGATCGAGAGCGCGCCTTCGGTTCCGAGCAGCGTCACGGCGTCCCCTACTTGAACGGACGGGCAATGCGTGACGTCGATAGTGGTGAGATCCATCGACACGGCGCCGATCATGGGCGCGAACTGTGCCCTTGGCGATGACGCGGCCCTTGTTGGACAGCCGGTGCGGGATGCCGTCGGCGTAACCTGCCGCGAGCACCGCGATGCGCATGGGTTGCGGAGCGCGAAACATGGCGCCATATCCGACCAGCGCGCCCGCGGGAAGATCTTTCACTGCGAGCACAGCGGCCTTCCAGGTGAGCGCCGGCTTGACGTTAAGCAAGCGCGGCGGCGCGGTTCCTTTGGCGACCGGCGAGACGTAGCCGTAGATGGCGTGGCCCGGGCGCACCATGCGCTGCCAGGCGTCGCGGCGGCCATAGGCGACGGGTGTCGAGCTCGACAGGTGCAGGAGCGGAGGATTCAAGCCCGCGCGCGCGAGCTCCGCGCAGAGCGCGTTGAAGGTCGCGAGCTGCTCTTCGGTTTGCGAGCTGGCGTAGTTCGCCGCCGAGGCGAAGTGCGTCATCAATCCTTCGATGCGGGTGTTTCGGCGCGGACGCGATCGCTTCCGAGAATCTCGGACGCCGAGGCGCGCGTTCCGAGACGTCCCATGCCGCTGTCGATTTTCAGATGATACGCGGCCAGTGACGCCGCGCGCGGCCGCCAGGCGATCCCATTCCTGGATGTCGGCGAGCGAGTGAATGACGGGCGTGAGGTTGTAGTCGAGCAGGCCGGCGCGTTCGGCGGGCAGGAAATCGGCCATCACCAGGATGCGCGCCGTGATGCCGCGGTCGCGCAGGATGGCGCCTTCTTCGACGTTGCTGACCGCGAGCCAGCGCGCGCCCTCGGCGGTCAAGCGGCGGGAGACTTCGACGGCGCCGTGCCGGTAGGCATCGGCCTTCACCACCGGCATCACTTCGACGTCCGGGCCGACTACGGCGCGGACGGCCTGAAAATTTTCGGCAATTTGCTGGAGTGAAATCTCCACCCAGGATCGATAGGCGAACGGCCCCATAGATCCATGGTACGGGACCGGCGTCTGAAGACGCGCTGCAGCCAGGACTGGCTGCCCCACTTAGTGTGCTTCGACGCGGATGCTGCTTGCTTCGTGCTCGCACGTCGGCACGCCGAGCTTCTTGAATATCGTCATCATCGGGCACCAGTTCGTGAATGCCGACTGGAACAGGTTCAGGCCGACGAAGGCGGTGAACAGGAACCAATACGGGCTCACCCAGTAGCCCAGCGCCAGGCTGAGCAAAACGAAAAATCCGGCGATCATTCGCAGATAACGATCGACTGTCATGCAGTCCTCCTTCGATTCACGATGAAAAATAGAACGGGCACGGTCATGCGCGACAGCAGCAGCGAGGCGACCTCGCCGGCCATCAGCGCAATCGCCAGGCCCTGGAAAATCGGGTCGAACAGAATCACCGACGAGCCGACAACCACCGCCGCGGCGGTCAGCATCATGGGACGGAAGCGCACCGCGCCGGCGTCGATGACGGCTTGATCGAGCGGCATGCCCTCGGCGAGGCGCAGCCGGACGAAATCCACCAGGATGATCGAGTTCCGCACCACGATGCCTGCGCCCGCGATGAAGCCGATCATGGACGTGGCGGTGAAGAACGCGTGCAGCAATCCGTGCGCGGGCAGAATGCCGACCAGCGAGAACGGAATCGCGGCCATGATCACCAGCGGCGTGATGAACGAGCGGAACCAGCCGACCACCAGAATGTAGATCAGGACCAGCACCGCGGCGAACGCCAGGCCCAGGTCGCGGAACACTTCGTAGGTGATGTGCCACTCGCCGTCCCACTTCATGGCGTAGCGCGAGGCGTCGTAGGGCTGGTGCGCGGTGTACTGTTCGATTTCGTAGCCTTCCGGGATCTTGATTTTCGAAATTTCCGGGCCGAGCTTCAGAATCGCGTACACGGGGCTTTCGATCGCGCCGGCCACGTCGGCGGTGACGTACGTCACGGGCATCAGGTTCTTGTGGTAGATGCTCTTGTCTTCGACGACGGTGCGATGCGCTCACCAGCTCGGCCAAGGGGCACGAGCGCGCCGATGCGGTCGGCGATCTTGAGATTTTCGAGCGACTCCACCGACGAACGCTGCGCGCGGTTCAGCCGCAGCGTGATCGGGATGTCTTCCTTTTCCGAATCAACGTGCAGCAGGCCGCCTCGGCGCCGGCCGATGCGATGCTGAGCGTGCGCGCCACCTGCTCGTCGGTGATGCCGTGCAGCGCGGCTTTTTCTTCGTCGACGTGCAGTTGGACTTTCGGGCGGTCGTCTTCGACGTACCAGTCGACGTCCACGACGCCGTCGGTTTTCTTGAACAGGTCGCGCACCTGCCGCGCGATTTCGAGCTGCCGCTCCTGTGCCGGTCCGTAGACTTCGGCCACCAGGGTTTCGAGCACCGGCGGACCGGGCGGAACTTCGGCGACTTTGATGCGGGCCTGGTTGCGCGTCGGCGATCGGCTGCAGCGCGGTGCGCACCAGCTTCGCGATTTCGTGGCTCTGCCGGTCGCGGTCGCTCTTGCCGAGCAGATTCACCTGGATGTCGGCGACGTTGGATCCCGACCGCATGTAGTAATGCCGCACCAGGCCGTTGAAGTTGTACGGCGACGCGGTGCCCGCGTAGGTCTGGACGTTGACGACTTCTTTCTGATGGAGCACCTGCTCGGCCAGCAACCGCGTGACGCGCGCGGTCTCTTCGAGCGTGGTGCCCGACGGCATGTCGACGATGACCTGGAACTCGCTCTTGTTGTCGAACGGCAGCATCTTCACTTTGACGAAGCCGATGTAGACCAGCGCCATCGAGCCGAGCAGCAGCAGCACGACGCCGGCGAGAAAGCCCCAGCGCAGCGGCGCGTGGTGCAGCAGGCCGCCCATGAAGCCGCGATACAGGCGCGTGAGCCGATCTTCCCTGCTGATGCTGCTCTTCGCCTTCGCGCGTCGGCTTCAGGATCCGGATCGCGGCCCAGGGCGTCACGACGAACGCGATGATCAGCGAGAAGACCATGGCGGACGAAGCGCCGATCGGAATGGGGCGCATGTACGGTCCCATCAATCCGCCGACGAAGGCCATCGGCAGAATCGCGGCGATGACGGTGAGTGTGGCGAGGATGGTCGGATTGCCGACCTCGTCTACCGCCGCCACCGCCACTTCGCCAGCGGCTTGCACTGGTTCTCTGGCAGACAGCGATGGCGTGAGATGTTCTCGACCACGACGATGGCGTCGTCCACCAGGATGCCGATCGAGAAGATCAGCGCGAACAGGGTGATGCGGTTGAGCGTGAAGCCGTAGAGATAGAAGACCGACAGCGTGAGCGCGAGCGTCACCGGAATGGCGACGAAGACGATGAGCGATTCGCGAAAGCCCAGCGCCAGCGCGATCAGCAAGCTCACCGAGACCACCGCGATGCCCATGTGCCAGAGCAGCTCGTTGGATTTCTCCGCGGCGGTCTCGCCGTAGTTGCGCGTGATGGTCATCTGGACATCGGACGGGATCAGGCCGCCCTTGAGACCGATCGACGCGTTCGAGCACGTCGTCGTGCGACGTCGATGGCGTTGGCGCCTTTGCGCTTGGCGATGGCGAGCGTGACCGCCGGCTGGAAGGAAGCGCCGGCGGGATTTGCAGTGGCGAACTGCACGTAGTCCACCGGTTCCTGCGCCGGCGTCCATGACAGTCGCAACATCGCGCACGAAGACCGGCTTGCCGTTGGCGACGCCCGCCACGACGTTCGCGACGTCGTCGGCGCAGCGCAGGAAATCGCCGGTCTCGACCAGGAATTCGCGATTGTCGCTCGAGTAGTGTCCCGAGGAAAGCCGCCGATTTGCCGCCGAGAGCGCTTGAAATACTTGCAGCGGCGTGAGCGACAACGCGGCCAGCCGCGACTGATCGAGCGCCACCGAGATCTCGCGCCGCTGGCCTCCGATGATGGTCACCGCGGAGACGTTGTTCACCTGCTTGACGGTGTCGTGGACCTGCGCGGCCAGGCGCCGCAGCTCGAGGTCGCCGTACCGGCTGCTCGAAAACGTGAGCGCGAGAATGGGAACGTCGTCGATCGAGCGCGGCTTGATGAGCGGCTGCGACGCGCCGGGCGGGATCAGATCGAAGTTGGCCGACATCTTCTGATTCAGTTTGACGATGCTTTTCTCTTCGTCCTCGCCGACCTTGAAGCGCACGATGGCCAGCGACTGCCCGGGACTGGAGGTCGAATAAATGTACTCGACGCCGGGAATCTCCCACAGCAGTTTCTCCATCGGCTTGGTGACGCGCTCTTCCACTTCGCGCGACGATGCGCCCGGCATCGCGACGAACACGTCGATCATTGGCACGATGATCTGCGGTTCCTCTTCGCGCGGCAGCTGCCAGATGGAGAACAGACCGACCAGCAGCGACGCGCCGAGAAGCAGCGGCGTCAGCTTGGAGTTGATCCATGCAGCGGGCGATGCGGCCGGCGATGCCGAGGTCTTCGTTCACGGGCGCGTCTCCAGCTCGGGCGCCGTCGGCGAGGTTAGCAGGACGCGGCGAAACAACCTGCTCGCCGCCGTTGAGTCCGGAGAGAATCTCCACCGAGTCGCCGCGCTTCTCGCCGGTAGTGACCAGGCGCGTGCGAGCGACGCCGTCATAGACCACCATCACGGTTCGCATCTGGCCTTGCTCGGAGACTGCGGCGGCGGGCACCACGATGGCCTTGCGCGATCCGCGCGGGAATTGCGCGCGGCCGTAGACGCCGGAGCGAAGGTGAGGCATCGGCAGGCAGGTCGATCTTCACCAGGAACGCGCGCGAGGCGGGGTCCACCGAGGGCACGATTTCCGACACGCGGGCTTCGAGCGTGCGATCGAGCGAGTCGAGCTTCACGGTGACCGGCTGGCCGACGTGCGAATCTCGGCGAGTTGAAGCTCTCTTCGACCGGAACTTCGAGGCGAAGCGCGCCGGCCTGCTCGATGGTGAGCAGCGGCGCTGCCGGGTGTCGCCAGCGAGCCGGGTTCCACGGGTTTTTCGATCAACGGTGCCGGCGAACGGAGCGTGGATTTCGGCGTAACCGCGCATCACGGAGGCCGCCGCAACGGCTTCTTCGGCCTGCTGGATCTTCGCGGCCACTTGCGCGCGCCGCGACACCGTCATGTCGTAATTCGCCTGCGCGACTTTGCGCTTCGCGGTGGCCTCGTCGTACTCCTGGTTGGAAATCGATTTCTTGTCGAAGAGATCCTGCATGCGCTTAAACGTCACGCTTGGCCAGGTCGAGGCTGGCTTGCGCGGCTGCTGCTGCGTTCTCCACTTCGCGGCGCGCATTGAGCGCTTCGTCGCGCGCGGCCTGCGCCTGGCGCCACGCGGCATCGAGATCGCGCGAATCGAGCACCACCAGAAGCTGGCCGGAGCTGACGCTGTCGCCCACCCGCACCTTCACGTCGCGAACCTGGCCCATGATGTTGCTCGCGATCACGCTGGACGTGCGGGCGCGCACGGTGCCGACGGCTTCGTAGAGCGAAGGCAGCTCCACTGACTCTGCCCGAACCAGCGGCACGGAGACGCGACGGAGAGCGTGGCGAGGCCTCCGCCTCGCGTGGATTTTGGCGGCAAGCGGTCAGACCGAAAGCCAGCAGCGCGGCCACAGCAAAATGTCTACTTGAGAGCATCGGAATCTCCAGAAAGGGTGCCTGCAGCCAGCTCCAGCGCGGTTGCGGCCAGGCGCTGTTCGTAGATGGCTTCGAGATGATTGGTTTTGGTTTCAAGCGTCGCGGTTTCGTTGCGCAACAGCTCGGTGATGGTGGTGAGTCCAGCGTCGTAGCGATTCCGCGTGATGCGCAGGCTCTCTTCGGCCTGGGCGACGGCGGCAGCGGCCACGGTGATGCGTTCCTGGGCGCCTTTCCAAGCCGCGTACGCGCGCCGAACTTCCAGACGCGCTGCCGAATCGGCCCGCTTCTGCTCGGCTCGGGCCGCTGTCAGCAACTCGGTCGGTCTCCTTGCGGCGTGCGCGGTCGCGGCCGCCGTCGAACACGTTCCATTCGAGCGACGCGCCCACCAGCCAATTGGCGCCGCCGCGCGTCACGAATCGCTGCCGGTCGGCTTCGAATGCGCCAAGCGCCGAGATGCGGGGGAACAACGCGGATCGGGCGGCGTCGGTTTGCGCCTCGGCCACGGTCACCGCCAGCCCCGCCTTGCGAGTCTCGGGCGATTGATCAACGGCCGACTTGTCGAACTGCGCGAGGTCTGCGACGGAAAGCGTCACGGGCGTGAGCGCGGTCGAAAGCTGGTGCTGCGTGTCGAGCGGCTGGCCGAGCGCATCGCCCAAAGATGCGTCGGCGACGTCTACCGCGTACCGCGCCTGAATCTCGCGCTCCTTCATCGCCGCCAGGTGTACCCGAACCGAGAGCACGTCGGCGTCGGTGGACATGCCCGCTGCCCGAACGGTCTCGGCGCGCTGCAGGTCGGCTTCGGCCGATCGCACGGATTCCTGGGCGACCCGTAGGTGTTCCTTAGCCAACACTGCGGCAAAATACGCACCCGCGACGTTCGCGATCACGCCCATGCGAGCTCCCCGCTGATCCTCGCCGGCTAGTCTGGCTGCCGAGCTCGGCCGAACGGACCTGCGCCTTGGTGCGGCCGAAGTCGTAGAGCGTCTGGTTGACCCGGATCTGAGACTGGAAGTTATTGAGAAAGTTAGGTTTGTTGAGACTCCCCAGGTCGAAATTATCCTGCGTAAACTGGTGCTGCGTGAGCAGGGAACCGAAGACGAACACCGGATTGTCGCTGCGCTGGAAGGACTCGGAGTAGGTCACTTGAGGCAGCCGACCACTACGCGCCTGCTCGATCCGGGTGTCGGCCGCACCCTTCGACGCGGCGCTGGCTTCGATTTGCGGATTTTGCTGGAGGCCCATCTGGACGGCCTCGCTAAGCGATAGAGGCGACTGGGCAAACAGCCGGGCGATCCCCGCTAGGCCGAGCATGCCGATGATCACGCTGAGTCTCATTCACCAGCCATGATGCAAACGGTCGGCCAACGTGACAAGGCGCCGCAAACCGCGCCGCTACAATGGGATGGTGGAAGGGATGGCGGAAGCGCAGACTCGACCGGAAGTAACCCTCGCGCGCCAGTTGCTCGCGGGCGACGCGGCCGCGTTCGATTGCTTCGTCGACCTGTTCCGGTCGCGCATCTTCCAGTACAGCTTCCTGATGTGCGGCCAGCGCGAGGACGCCGAAGAGGTCTCGCAGGAGACGCTGCTCAAGGTTTTCGAGAACATCGACCAACTCCGCGAGCCGGAGCGCGTCAAGGCGTGGGTGTTTCAGATCGCCAAGAACGCGTGCCTCATGATGCGGCGCAAGAGCATTTTCGCGCCGCGCGAGGAAGTTTCGCTCGACCAGCCGGGCGCACAGATTCGCGATCGCGGTGCGCTTCCCGACAGCGAAGTGATCCGGCGCGAACTTCACGACCGGCTTTCGTCGGCGATCCGCGAATTGCCGCAAATATATCGCGCCGTGTTTCTGCTGCGCGACGTCGAGGAGCTGTCGACCGATGAGACCGCCAAGATTCTCGACCTGAGCACAGATGTTGTGAAGACGCGCTTAGTGCGCGCCCGCAAGATGATTCGAGCGAAGCTGGGCGAGCAGCCGAAAGGCTTCGAATCCCACGACCTGCCCGGGCCGTTACGCGACGGCGTCCGCGAGGACATGCTGGCGCGCTATCGCGATAAGATCCCGGTTTCGCGCGAAGGTGGTTCCTGACGTGGCTCGGCTTGCTCTGCTGGCGCCGCCGGTGGCTTCTGGCGTCGAGACTCGACGCTGCATTCGCGCGACATTCAGGTGGGCACGCCGAAGAATGGCAGCACCCATCGCTGTAGCGCGATGTATCCGGCGAACAGAAGAATTATCTCGAGCCACTGTGGCATGGTGTTTGGCTAATGCTTAAGTGCGCCCGCCCGACCACATCGGCCGGCCCGCGTTGTCCCGGAGCGTCAGCTTCTTCCCGTCTTTCGTGACTTCCCTCGCGATCAGCACTTCCGTTCCCGCGACCGTTACTTTCGATCCCAGGATCTCGACCTTGTCGCCCTTGGCGAAGGTGAATCCCTGGTTCTGGACGAAAGTCGCTGGCCCCAGGCGAACATCGACCGTTTCCGACTCGGTCTTTACCATCAGGTGCAGACCGGGCACCCGTCCGCGTTGAGTCTGCTGGACATCCAGGACCTCGCCGCTGATGGTCTTCTCGGTGGCTGGGTCATAGAGCGGTTTCGCGCGCCCTTTTCTGGGTTGAGCTACCGCAACTGCCAGAGTGAGGACAAGAAAAGCGCTTCCAAACTTGAGTAAGGACTTCATAGCTACTGCTCCTTCCAAAACCAAGATGCAGTTGGAGGTCCGAAGTGACAGAGTTACCGGGCAAGTTTGAGCAGCAACGCTTCGTATTGATCCGTAACGGCGTCCCAACTGTAACGCTCGCGAACGCGTTCCATGGCGCAGCCGGCTCAATTCCGAGCGCCCCGCTTCGCTCACGAACAACACCTCGCGCAGCTTGGCGGCCAGCTCGGGCGCCTCGAACGGAATCCCGGCGCCGCCCGCCACTTCATCGTTCTCGGGCGTGTTGAGATACAGGACCAGCGCGCCGCGACCCATGGCTTCGATCAAGGCCGGGTGCGTTCCGCCGACCTCGGTGGCATGGATGTAGGCGAAGCAGTGCGACTCGAGCTCGTGATAGCCGCGGCCGTAAATCGCGCCGGGCATGACAACGCGCGGGTCCTTGGTGTCGCGCACCCGCTCGATGTAGGCTTGCGCGTACGGCGCATCGCCGATGAGCGCCAGCTTGAGCGGCGTCACCACTTGTTCGAAGGCCTCACGGACCAGCAGCGCGTTATTCTCCGGCTCCATGCGGCTGACGTATAGAAAGTAGCGGCTGCGCTCCAGGCCGAGGCGATCCAGAACTTCCGCGGTCTCGACTTTCCCGATCTCCGCGCCGTAGGGAATGAACTCCGATTGCCGGCGATAGCGCTCGAAATAATATTCGGCGATCTTGCGCGCGTCCGTCACGATCGTGTTTGGGCAAACGGTGGCGAGGCGCTCGGAAATCAGATACCAGGTCTTCGCCAGGCGGTTCCATTTTTTGCGATTGCGTTCCAGTCCGTCAACATTCAGCGCCACGGGCATTCCAAACAGCCGCGGACAAAACGTGAATATCAGCGTTCGCCGCATTGCAATATAGCGCGACATCCACGCGATGGAAGATCAAATGAATCGTCGAGAAGAACGTGTGGACGATGGTGTCGAAATACTTGTGCCGCAGAGTGGGAAGGTAGACCAGTGAAACGCCTCGATAGCTCGGCTCCGCGTGTCGCTCGCGGCAGTAAACGCGTGACGCGATGTCCCGCGCGCAACCAATCGCGTGGCAAGCTCTTCGGCGAAAGTCTCGAACCCACCGTACCGGGCCGGAATGCCGCGGGTGCCAAGGATCGCGATCCGCGCCGTTCGTCTAGCCCCTTGCGGCTTTGGAGCGAGCCAGCGCGCGGCCGGAGCCTTTGGGCTTCGACGCCGGAGCGCTCACCGGCGCGTAGCGGAACCAGCTCGCGATGTAGTCGTCATCCACGCGCTTGCGGCTCATGATCTCGCGCCGCTTCGCCATCACGCGCTTCCAGTTTTGAATCACGTACCAGAACGCCCGCAGCGAACTCTGTTCGCGAACCAGGCACGCGCCGACCACCACCATGTCGCGCACCGTAATGGAGAACCAGTTCCTGACAGGTACAGATGCCCGGTCATGTTCTTCATGCGCATCAGGAAGCGATTCTTCACCGAGTGCATGTTGATGACGGGCGGCAAGGCGCGGCGATTTCCGGGCAGCACGTTGCGCACGTGATAGCCGCGCGCGTGCGGCGTGTAGATGCATTGCCAAGCCATCAACTGCGCGCGCCACGCCACGTCGGCGTCTTCGCGGTACACGAAGAAGTCGGGATCGAAAAACTCATCGCCGATCGAGATGTCATCGATCATCTGGCGGCGGTACAACGCCGCCGCCGCCGTCGCGCCGAACACGTACTCGTGATTCAGATAATGGCCGTTGTCCATTTCCTGGCTGCCGCGATCCAGATGGCGCAGCATGGGCGTGAAGTAAATCCCGGTGGAATCCACCAGCGGTTTGTCGGGCAGATCGAAAGTGGCCAGAATGGTCAGCAGTTTCCCGCACACCGTCCCGACGCTGCGGATCGAACTGGCCGGCGTCCACCATGGCCTGAATGAAATTGGGAAGCAGCAGGACGTCCGGATTCAGCGTCAGACACCCAGTCGCCGTTGCTCAACTGGATCGCCTGATTCTGCGCCGCCGCGAATCCGATGTTCTCGTCGTTGTAAATGATCTGGCAGCGATCTTCAAACTGCTCGAGGATGTCGACGGTACCGTCCATCGAGGCATTATCGATGACGATAATTTCCTTGTTGGCGTAACGCTGCGCCAGAACCGACTCTAAACATCGCTTGATGAACCGACCACTGTTGTAAGGTAACGATTGTTACGGAAACCCTATCGTTCGAGGCCATGTATGTGGGGTCGTGTCTCTATTCTTTGTTTTGAACTGCTTTATCCTACTGCCTTGCTCCGATCAGCTACGTGTTCCAACTCTCCGACGCGGCCACGAAACAAACCCAGTCCCGCCAGATGCGCCACCTTCGCGTACACCGTGATTGGCCGGAAACTTCGCAAGCGGGCCATCGCCAATACCAGCTCGAAACATGGAAGCCAGCACCACTGCCGCGCTCACTCCCCGAAATGCGTACGGCCGAAAGTGCTTTGAAGCGTACCTTAGAAGGCTAGCATACCAAAAGACTTCGCGGCAGCCCCACTCCAATTTAGCAATGCTGTGACCACCCTGATGGCGCGCCGTAACCTCAGGTACGTATTGAATCTTAAGACCCAAATCGCGGGCGCGGCGGCAGAAGTCGACGTCCTCGAACCAAAGTGGACGGAAGTGTGTGTCAAAACCGCCCAGGCGCTGCCACACTTCGCGCCGCAACATGAGAAACGCGCCGGGCGGCTGCTCCACTTCCTGCGGCCGGGACAGATCGAGATCGCAGGCATCGATAGCGCCGGTTGAGCGGATTTTGAGGAATTATGCGATTGATTCCCAGCACCTCGAATGCCAGCGTCATCGGCGTGGGAAAACGGCGCAGCGTGAAGCCGGCCTGGTCGCGTCCCTGCTCATCGAGAAGTTTTCCGCTCGCGAGCCCGGCGCCCGCGGCTCCGCACGCTTCTTCCATACTCTCGATAGATGTCCGCAGCTCGACATCCGGGTTCAGACAGCAGGGTAAATTCGTTGTCAAGAGCCTGCACACCCTGGTTCGCGGCGGCTGCGAATCCGCGATTGTCGGGATTCGTGATCAGCGTCACTTCGGCCTGCGCTCGACCAGTTCGCACGTGCCGTCGCTCGGACGCGTTGTCCACCACCACTACCGGCAGGCCGGCGCAGGCGTCCAGGCATCGCTCGATCACGTCGGCCGAATTGTAGGTCACCACAACGACGCCGGTGCGGCTCATGTCAGGGCGAAGTACAGCTTCCAGTACAGGTCGAAGCCGGTCAGCTTCTGCAGCTCGCGAATTTCGCCCTCGCTCTCCTCCAGAATGGCTGGAAAACGCGAGCACGATTCTCCACGGCTGGCTTTGAACAGGCGCAGTCCGTCCAGCTTGCCCGTGAGATAAGCCAGGAATCGTCCCGTGCCTTAACGCGGTAAGTCCCCATAAACGCCTGTGCAACGAGTATCGGCCAACCGTACCGTAAGATCCATCTCGCGCGGATAATGTTTCGCGACAAGTAACAATTGGTTACGGGCAATTCTTCGGACCGTGTCCGGGATGCCAGCTTCCCAGCGTAGCGCTGCCCTGATGGTAGGCGACCGCTTCGGGGACGTAGCGGCCCGTGAGGCCGGCTTCTGGCGCAGCGGATTCCGAAGATCGACGTCTTCGAGGTAGGACTCCAGCGTTTCGTCCAGCAGCCCGATGCGTTCGAACAGCTCGGCGCGGAAAACGGCGGCCGTCAAAGGCGCGAAGCGAATCGGGCGCGGTTGGTTCCACAGCGCCGAGTCGGGCCGGCCGTGCCCGCATCGCCAGGCGCACGCGCCGCGGCAGATGGCGTCGAACGCGCCGTCGATGCGGTCGTGGTGCGAGGCATCCAGCAGCTTGCCGGTGGCGAACCAGGCGTCTTCGGCGATGGCCGCCTCCATCAGATTGCGCAGCCAGTCGGGTTCCGGCCACACGTCGTTGTTGAGGATCGCGATCCAGTCGGAATCGCGCCGCCCGGATCCCGCGGTTTACCGCGTGGCTGAAGCCGGTATTGGCGCCGAGTTCGATGACCGTTGGCGCCGGCGCGCGCCGCGATTTGCACTGACTCGTCCGCGCTGCCGTTGTCCACGACGATGACTTGCTGGATGGCGTGCGATTGACGCGCCAGGCAATCGAACAGCTTGGCCAGGCGCTGCGCGCCGTTCCAGTTGGGAATCAACGATGGAGACGCTCGCCACGCTACCCGTTGGCCAGCACCGGCGGCCGCATCGCACTCGCCGCGCCCGCGAGCCCGAAGGCGTTCACACGAGTGCGTGCGCCACCGCCCCTCATCGCTCGAAGCGCTTCTGACCAGGAACCAAAGATTGTAGAAGCCGTCCCGCCATGGGTTCAGTTTAATCTCGCCCAGCCGCGAGGTGTACATGATCGAAATCTCCGCAAAGCGGATGCGCGAGTTCTTGAGCGCCTCGATCTTGATTTCTTCTGAAAACGCCATGCTGTTGGAAGTGAGCTTCATGCCCTTGAGAATCGAGCGCCGGAACACCCACATGCCGGACTGCGAATCGCGCACCCATCGAAAATACAGCATCGACATGGCCAGCGACAGGATCCAGTTGCCGAACTTGTGCTTGAAGCTCATCGCCTGGCGGTCGCGCACCGGGAATCGCGAGGCGTTCAGAAAATCGACGTCCAGGTGCAGCAGCGCTTCGATCAGGTAGGAAATCGCGTCCGGCGGATAGCTGTGGTCGCCGTCCAGCGTGATGATGATGTCGCCGATGGCTGACGCGAATCCGCGCTTGTAGCTGCGTCCGTAGCCGCGCACCGGCTCGCGAATCACTTCGGCGCCGAAGGAGCGCGCTACGTCGGACGTGCGATCGGTCGAGCCGTTGTCGACCACGATGGTCT
Organism: Terriglobia bacterium; assembly: GCA_963792065.1. Classification (GTDB taxonomy): domain Bacteria; phylum Acidobacteriota; class Terriglobia; order Bryobacterales; family Bryobacteraceae; genus Palsa-89. The sequence goes on along the minus strand of CAWBUU010000001.1, from coordinate 33,238 downwards.
GGTCCACGAATTCCGGCATGCGGCTCAGAACCTTTTCGATTCCTTGCTCTTCGTTCAAACAGGGAATGATCACTGTGATTTTTTGCGATTTATACACGATCGGGTGCGATGCCCGGCGGGGCGCTGGTACCATATTCTCATGAAGTTGTTTTGCACTCTCGCACTCGCGGCTCTCGCGCTTCCCGCAGGCGCCGTCAATCCGCAGCTCAAGCAGGTGACCAGCGTCTACATCCTGAGCATGAGCAGCGGCATGGATCAGTTCCTGGCCAATCAGTTGACCACCAACGGCGTGTTCCAGGTGGTCACCGATCCGCAGCGAGCCGACGCGATTCTCACGGACCGCATCGGCGCAACGCTCGAGACGCGGCTCAACGAGCTGTATCCGCCGCCCCCGGCGCCCGTCGATCCGGCGAAAAAGGAAGAGGACGGTGCCAAGAACGCAAGCAGCACGCCCGATTTGCCGTCGGCGCCGCGCGCGTGGGATCGTCTTTCAATCGCGGCAAGAGGCAATTTCTTCTTGGTGGACCGCCGCAGCCGCGCCGTGCTCTGGTCCGTTTACGAGCTGCCTAAAGATTCGAGTCCTGATGAGTTGACCAAAATCGCCAAGCGAGTGGTGAAGCGGCTCATGGCGACCTGAGCGACAAGAAGTGATCCGGTTGCCGCCGCGGAAATTGACTTCGCGATTTGCGCACAGGTAGAATCGCCGTCGTGACCAAAGCGGCGTTCGCCCTTCTCGTCGTGCTCCCGCCGCCGCGCAAACCCCCGCCTATCGCGCTCCGCGCGCGCCCGACGGCCACCCGATCTCAACGGAATCTGGCAGGTTTTGAACACTGCCAATTGGGACATCCAGGGTCACGCGGCGTACGCCGGACCGATGTTCCAGCTTGGCGCGACCGGCGCAGTCCCACCCGGCCTTGGCGTTGTCGAAGGCGGCGAGCTGCCCTACCTGCCCGAGGCCGTGGCGAACAAGAAGGAAAATTTCGAGCACCGCCTGGAGCTCGATCCCGAAGTCAAGTGCTACCTGCCCGGCGTGCCGCGCGCCACCTACATGCCGTATCCGTTTCAAATCGTCCAGTCGACCGGACCACATCCTGATTTCCTACGAGTACGCCGGCGCCACGCGCGTCATCAATATGGAGAATCACAAGCGCGCGCCCATCGATAGCTGGATGGGCTGGTCGAACGGCCATTGGGAGGGCGACACGCTGGTGGTCGACGTCACCGGCCTCAACGACCAGACCTGGTTCGACCGCGCCGGCGACTTCCACAGCGACGCGCTGCACGTCGTCGAGCGCTACACGCCCTACAGTCCCAACACGCTGCGCTACGAGGCCACCATCGACGATCCCAAGGTGTTTTCGCGCCCGTGGAAGATGAGCATGCTGCTGTACCGCCTCCAGGAGCCGAACGCCCAGCTCCTGGAATTCAAGTGCGTCGAGTTTGTGGAAGAATTGATGTACGGCCATCTTCGCAAAAAGCCCGCGAAGTGAGGTGAAGGAGGTGCGCATGGGTCTCCGGACATTTAGCGGGCTGTACCTGCTGGCCGGCGCTTTGATGTTTGGTCAGACGCCCGCCAAACCCTGGACTCCGCCTCGCACTCCAGACGGGCATCCCGACCTTCAGGGCTTCTGGACCAACGCCAGCGTGGTTCCGCTCGAACGCCCGCGAAATCTCGGTGCGAAAGAATTTTTCACACCGGAAGAAGCCGCCGCGAATGCCAAGCGCGAGCTCGAGCGCTCCAGTTGGGACCGGCTCGGCTCGCAAGCCACTGTGCACTACGACATGTCGCAGTATGGCCTTGACCCCAACTTTACGAAAATCGGGCTGACGCTCCGCACGTCGCTGATCGTCGGGCCTGATGGCCGCATTCCGCCGCGGACGCCGGAAGCACAGAAGAGAATGGCGGCGCGCAATGCCGACCGGCGCGGGCACGAATTCGACAGCTACGAGACGCGCCCGCTGCAGGAGCGCTGCATCGTGTGGTCGAACGAAGGTCCGCCGATGCTGCCGGCCGCGTACAACAGCAATCTCGAGATCGTACAGGGGCGCGGCTACGTGTCGATCCTCCAGGAAATGATTCACGACACCCGCATGATCCCGACTGACGGGCGTGCGCACTTGCCCGCGACGATCCGCGAATGGCTGGGCGACTCGCGCGGCCACTGGGACGGCGACACGCTGGTGGTCGACACCACCAACTTTTCGGATCGCACGTCGTTTTATGGGTCCGGTGAAAATCTGCACGTGGTGGAGCGCTTCCGCTTGGTCGATGCAAACACGATCCTCTATGAGTTCACCATCGACGATCCGTCCACCTGGACCAAGCCTTGGACCGCGCAGCTTCCGCTGACCCGGATCGCAGGCCCGATCTTCGAGTACGCCTGCCACGAAGGAAATCTCGGAATGCCGAACACGCTGAGCGGCGCGCGCGCAGCGGAGAAGGCGGGCAAGTGAGTCGCCGCGCTGTAGCTGTTTTGATTGCGAGTTTCGCGCTCGCCGCGCTGCCCGTGTGGGCGCATCACGCGTTCGCCGCCGAGTTCGACGTCAACCGCCCCATCAAGCTGCGCGGCACGGTCGTCAAGATGGACTGGATTAATCCGCACTCCTGGATTCACATGGACGTGAAAGGTCCCGACGGTAAGGTGGTCACTTGGATGATCGAAGGCGGCAGCCCGAACGTGCTGCTGCGCCTGGGCTTCACTAAGGACGCGCTACCCGCGGGTTCCGAGATCGTCATGGACGGCTTTCAGGCGAAGGATGGATCCAATCGCGGCGTCGGCAAGGTGCTGACGTTCGCCGATGGGCGCAAGCTGTTCCTGGGTGGCTCGGCGCCGGGCGCGAACGGCGAATCCGGCAAGTAGTTCGCGGGCGAAGGTATGCTGGCGCGATTCACTCTCGCGTGCCTGACCGCGGCGGCTTCGGCGGCCGCGCAATCGAGCGTCAATCCGGATGATCTCTATCAACGCGTGCGCGAGCGCGTCCTCGATCTCAGCAGGCCACTATTGACGTGGGGATGGAGCTTCGGACCATCGATCTCGGCAAAACGCAGATTCCGCTCGCTGCGAATCTCGCCAAAGTGCATTTTCGAGGGGCATCGGAGAACAATCTGCGAACCGGCGTTGGCGTGGCCACGTTCTATGAACGTGAACTGCACGTGAAGCAGTTGGATACTACTTGGATGACGGCGACGCCGTCACCTTAGCATCGCCGCGGATCGTCGGAGCTTTTGTCCGTTTCGCCACCAACACTGCGCGGTAGCTGTCCACCAAATTGCCTGTGAGCACGGCCATGTCGCGCGTCTCGACCACACGATCGCGCGCGCGTTGCGCCAGTTCGCGGGCTCGTGCGGCGTCGTCGAACAGCTCGACGATCTTGGCGGCAAATTCCGCGGGATCGTCGGCCAGCGCGCAGGTCTCGCCGTCGGTGGAAGAGAGGCCTTCGGCCCCGAGTCGCGTCGAGACCACCGGGATGCCGGCCGCAAAAGCTTCGAGCAGCTTCACGCGCATGCCCGAACCGCTGAGAATCGGACAAACAAAGACCGCGTAGCGGCCGAGCGGCTCGCGCACATCGTCCACGAACCCACGAAGCTCGAGGTTGTCCGGCAGATCCGGCAGCGAGTGGCGCGGCGGAGGTTCGGCGCCCACGATCACCAATCGCGCGCGCGGGCTGCGCTTGAGGACCTCGGGCAGCACGTTGCGCAGGAACCAATCCAGCGCTTCCTGATTCGGCGTGTGGCGAAAGCTGCCGAGGAACAGCATCGTCCGCGGCTCGCGATCGTCGAGCTGGAACTGATAACTCGAAGTTGCGATGCCCGCGCGGTTGTCGTCGAGCTTTCCGGCGAGCTGCGGCAAAAACGAAAAAAGATAGTCACGGTTTTCCGGGCTGCAGATCTGTACGCGGTCGAAGCGCGGCAACATTTTCAATTCGTATCGCAGCGCGCGAAGATATTCGAAGGCAGCTTTTGGTTTCCGCAGCGCTCCGCCCAGGCCGGCGAGCTGGCGCCCGATCGATTGGAAGTACACATCGTGCTCGAACAGCACGCATGCGAGGGAGTTGAAATCGGCCGCGTATTGCGCGAGCGACGCATATTCGAGCTGCAGCACATCGGCAACGCGGAAGTACATCTCGCGATGCAGCAGCCACTCCAGATCGGCGTTGGCGAATTCGCGGACCGCGAATGGAAGCACGGACCCGAGCTGCTTCGGCTTTCCCTCCAGCCGTGCGATGTACTCCACCGATGCGGCCGCCTGCTCGAGCTCCCAGTGATTCCAGCGTTCCCATTCGTGATCCAGCACGATCAGCATGTGCAGCGAGCAGAGCTTGGCGAGCTCGAGCGCCGTCTGGTACATGAACACGGCGCCGCCGTGAATCGGAGGGCATATCGGATACGGAGAGACAAACAGGACGCTCAGCTTCTCGGCAGTGCTGAGGAGCGGTGCAAAGCGATCGCGGTAGTAGCCGCCCATCGGCCGGCGGAACGCTTCGGTGTCGGAGATGGTGGAGAGCGCGCGCGCTCGCACACGGGAACGAACGGCGCCCGCGAGCTGCCAGAATGCTCGCCAGATTCCGATGAGATTGGATCGCTCGGGCGAATCGCCAACCAGCGCGCTGAGTACGGCGCCGGCGAACGTGTAGCAGAAGTGCGCGCCGAGGCGCCTCCATTCATGAATGTTTTTCCAGCAAAACAGAATGAAGTTCTTCTTGAGCACCGCGTCGATTTGCGCCTGCGAGAATCGCTTGCCGATGGTGCCCCGGTGCTCGTGAAACACGACGCTGCGCGGTTGATAGAGCACCTTCCAGCCGCGCTTCCAGGCCAGATATCCCAGGTCGGTGTCTTCGAGATAGAAAGGGCTGAGCAGCTCGTCGAACCCGCCGAGCTCCAGAAACTTATGACGATCGAACGCGCAGGAACCGCCGCCGCCATAGAAGCAAGGGAATGCGGAGGTGACGGCGTCGTCCACGCGATGCCGCACCCGTAGACTGCCGCTCTCCCACCAGCCTTGCGTCAGGCCGGTTTCTTCCCGGAGCTTCTCGGGATCGCTGAAGTAGATCTGGCAGGAGACCGCGAAGACCTTTTCGTCCGAGAATGTTTCGAGCAGCGGCCCGAGGAAATCCGGTTCGACGCGCATGTCGCTGTTGAGCAGTACGACGATGTCGTTCTTCGCCTCGCGGAAACCGGCATTCGAGCCGCCACCGAAGCCGAGGTTGTGGGTGAGGGGAAGCACGCGGACGGAGGGAAAGCTTTCGCGCAAGAAGTCCGCGCTTCCGTCGTCGGATCCGTTGTCGACCACGATGATCTCGTTCACCGGATTGCCGGAGAGCGCCTGGACGACTGACGGCAGGTATTTCGCGAGCAGGTCGCGGCCATTCCAGTTTGGAATGACGACACTCGCGGCAGTGTTCGAAGGCTGGCGATCGGCCGGCAGTGGCGGCTTCGTTCGAAGCGAGTTGATCAAGTCGGTGATCGCGATGGCGGCGATCGCAGCAAGAAGGAGAAACGGCGCGATCAGCAGCAGCGGTAGCGACTTGATAAGCCGCCATGTAACGATCAGGAGCGTTTTCACGTGTGCGGCCCGAGCCCCATGCTGCGACCTAGCGTAACCCAGCGCGATGCGCGGACCATCTGGAGCCTGGCCTCGAGCTCGTTACGTTCTTTCTCCAGCCGTTGCGCCCACTCGGTTCGTTCCACCACCGTGGCCTCAGCAGCGTCAAGCAAGCGCACGCATTCCGCGAGTTCTTTTCCTCTGGCCGTGAGCTCTTCGGCCAGGCGCGCCTCGGTTTCGAGCGCCCATGCGGTTTTTGCGCGGTTCTCCGCTTCGAGCTCGCCCAGCTTCGCCTCATACCCGGCCGCCAGGCTTGCGAGTTCTTCTTGGAGTTTGACCACGCGCTGGCCGGTCGCCTTTAGCTGCGTATCGAGTTCGTCGGCCCAGCGGTTGCGCGCCTCGAGTTCGTTCTTGAGCGCGCGATGCAGCGACAGCAGCTGGTCACGTTCGCCTTGCGTCTCGGTGAGCCACGTCTTAGTGCGCTGCAGTTCCTCGTTGAGCAGTTGGATGTGCTGCTCACGCTCGCGGAGCAGGTTGGCCGCTTTGGGAACGTAGACGAACGCGCGCGGCTCGGGTAGCGGGCCGAATGAACATAGCCCAATCAGGAAGTGCGCTTCTTCTGCTTTGCCGCCGCCGCCGTCGATACGGGCCTCGGCTGGCCAGATCATTTTGGGCGAGTGAAACGCGATCGATTCTGCGCGATTTTCGACGAGCAGCCGGACGTTCGAGAAGACCCGCTCCAGTTCGCTGGTGAATTCGTCAGGCTCGAATTCATGTTCGTGATAAGGATTGGCTCCGGACGTTGCGCGCGACTCAGCGTAGTAGCGCTTGTTGGGCGACGACACGACAAACAGTCCCTGATGCGTGAGGACGCGGGCGCATTCATCGAGAAACGTGCGGTAGTCGCGCAGGTGCTCGATCACTTCGAAGGCGGCGATCAAGTCGAATGCGTTGGCGCGAAACGGAAGCGTAGTGCAGGAGGCGGCCAGGGTTCGAATATTCGCCGCGGGAAAGTTCGCCCGGCAATACGCGATGGCTTCGGGATCGACATCCAGCGCGGTCACCGAAGCGGCCGCCAGCGCGAGTTCCGCCGAACCGTAGCCAGTCCCGCATCCGGCATCGAGCACGCGCTTGTCTTTCGCGTAGAGGCGGGCGAAGGCGTAACGAGCCACGTGCTCGTTCCACAGGTCGTCGTTCACTTCCCCGGGGATGACGCGCTCGCCGGTGAACTCAACCAAACTTTGGCTCCGCGTGCGACAGGGCCGTCTCGTTGGAGGCCAGGCACCGGTTCAGCTCAACGCGGCACGGCAGGTGGATAGCGCCGTAGATCTCACCTTCGCCGGCGCCCATCTGGAGCACGATGGCGTTGTCGATCCAGTCGCAGGTCTTGTAGGCGCGGAGCGTGCCGTCGGCGATGGCGGGCGAGAAGGAGAAGGTGACAGGTTGGAGCTCGGGAAGCTGAAGATGAAAATCGACTGTGTAGATGTCGCCTGCGGCCATCGCGGGAAGCTCGAAGCCTTCGCGCGCCGTGTTGGTGCCGGCGAAATCGAGGCCCAGGTGGTTTCGCATCACGAAGCCGACGATCGGCAGCGCGATGTCTTCGCCTGCGCGGACGCTGATGCGCACGATGATGCGCGACGAGGGCTCGAGCAGGAAGGTCGACTGTTCGGCCGCGCTCAGAATCGCGATCCCGATCACTTGGGCGCGCCCGTCGCCGTAGCGATGATCGATGTTGGGAATGGTGTCGACGATCTGCGGCGCGCGCACCGGCGCTCGCGTTTGCTTTTCGACAGGCGCCTGATGCGTCGCGACGTAGGCGCTGTCTTTCTCGACCATGGCAGCGGAGTATTGGTTGACGACGGTGTCGGTGTTGCCGAGAGCTTTCACATGACCGTGTTCCAGCCACATGGCGCGGTCGCCGATGGATTTTACTTCCGACATTGCATGCGTGACGAACAGGATGGTGACGCCGCGTTCGCGCAGCTCGTGGACTTTGCGCAGGCAGCGCTGGCGGAAATAGATGTCGCCGACCGCGAGCGCTTCGTCGACCAGCAGCACTTCGGGATCGACGTGGATCGCGACCGCGAAGGCCAGCCGCACCGCCATGCCGCTCGAGTATGTCTTCACCGGTTGATCGATGAAATCGCCGATCTCAGCGAATTCCTCGATGAGCGGAAACTTCGCGTCGATTTCCTTGCGCGAGAGGCCGAGGATGGCGGCGTTGACGTAGACATTGTCGCGGCCGCTGAACTCCGGGTTGAATCCGGTGCCGAGTTCGAGCAGCGCGGCGACGCGTCCGCGCACGCTCACATCGCCGGAGGATGGATGCAGGATTCCCGCGACCATTTGCAGCAGCGTGCTTTTGCCCGATCCATTTTCGCCGACGATGCAGAACGTTTCGCCGGGGAAGACTTGGAAGGAGACATCGCGCAGCGCCCAGAAGTCGCGATGAAAGGAGACGCGGTTAAACGAGGCCAGTTCCTTCAAGCGAGCGCTCGGCTTGGCGTAGATGGGATAGCTTTTCGAGACCGAGCGGAATTCGACTAGAGGAGAAGGCACTAAACTCGAATCTACTGAAGGGAAAAGGGGCTGTCAAATGGCCAGAAATGACTCAGGGCGGCCGCCGACTCCTGCTTGTGCCCCAATTTCATGGATGCGGTGAAACCGCCGCTAGCCGGTGAGGCGTTCTTTTCTCACCCTGCTTGGATCCATTTTGGGGCTACCCAAGTCGAGATAGCCGGTAACCGCCCTGACGAGCAATCGTAGTCTCGATAAGACCTCCTACGGTCACTTGCCTGAAGGCTGCTTTTCTTAAGCCAGCCTCTAGCATTAAGATAGTCTAATCAGTCAAAATAGTCAAGTATTTTAATGATTTAGCGGGCGTGGTTGACTTCCGTGGGTGGTACAAATAACCTGAAGAAGTATTCTGTAGCCGGTGTAGCTCAGGTGGTTAGAGCGACGGTCTCATAATCCGTAGGTCGCAGGTTCGACTCCTGCCGCCGGCACCATCAATCTTTGCGACTTGTTGCGAGAATCAGCTCGTAAACGCGCTGCAGTTCTTCCTGCGAATAATATTCGATTTCGATGCGGCCGCGTTGATCGCCTTTTTCGACGATGCGGACGCGGGTTCCTAACGCGGTCTCGAGCTCGCTGACGGCGGCGCGGATGTTCGGATCCTGCAGCGGTTGCTCGGAAGGCTCCCGAGGCTCGTTGATCTTCTTGACCAGACGCTCGACCTGGCGCACGGAAAAGCCCTGAGCTGCTGCCTTTTCAGCGACTTGCATCTGGAGGGCGGGCGTTGCCAGACCCAGGACGGCCCGAGCGTGGCCCATCGACAGACGACGCTCGGCTACCAGGAGCTGCACTTCGGAAGGCAGGCGCAGCAACCGGATCATGTTCGTGATGGTGGTGCGGTCCTTGCCGGTGCGGTTTGCGATTTCTTCGTGGCTTAGGCTCATCTCTCGGCAGAGGCGGTCTAGCGCCTGAGCGGTCTCGATCGGGTTCAGGTCCTCGCGCTGGATGTTCTCGATGAGGGCAATCTCGAGGACGCGCTCGTCAGCGTAGTCCTGGACGATTGCCGAGATTTCGGCGAGACCGGCGAGTTTGGCTGCTCGCAGCCTCCGTTCGCCGGCAATCAGCTCGTACTGGCCAGCCTTTCGGCGAACCAGGATCGGTTGTATAACACCATTTGTTTCTATTGAGTTAGCAAGTTCCTGGAGGCGGCCTGGATCGAAAATGGTGCGCGGTTGCAGCGGGTTGGGAGAAATTTGGGCGATCGGGATGGTGTTGACGCGAGCACCACTCGGAGGTTCTGCTACGTTGACCTGCGAAGCAGCGGCCGGTCTATTTGCCAGGAGGGCTGAAAGCCCCTTACCCAAGACTTTGCGTTGTGGCTTGTCCGGCTTTTTGGGCACGCGCCAGGATCTCCTTTGCCAATTGGATGTAGCTCTCCGCGCCGCGCGAGCGGACGTCGTAAACCAGGATGGGTTTGCCGAAGCTGGGAGCCTCCGCCAGGCGAACACTGCGGGGAATGACGGTTTTGAAGACTTCGCGTTCGAAGAAGTCGCGCAGGTCCTTCTCCACCTGCCGTGTTAAGTTCATGCGGTCGTCGTACATCGTAAGTAGTACGCCCTCGATCTTGAGATCAGGAGCGAAGGACCCCCGAATTCGCTCTACAGTGTCCAGGAGTTGTGAGATACCTTCCAGAGCGAAGAATTCGCACTGGATAGGGATGAGGACGGAGTCTGCGGCCACCAGGGCGTTGACCGTTAGCAGATCCAGCGCGGGTGGGCAATCGATCAGGATGTAGTCGTATTGGGCGCGAACGAGTTCCAGGCTGTCGCGGAGTCGCGTTTCCCGGTTTTCTACTTCGATCAGCTCGAGGTTTGCCGCGACGAGGTTTTTGTCGGAAGGGACAATATCCAAGCCTTCAAAGCCGGTGTGGACAACCGTTGCAGGGAGTTCGGTATCGCCCAGCAGCACCTGATAGAGGGTTGGGCGGTCGTCGGCCTTGGAAACCCCGAGGCCAGTGGTCGCGTTACCTTGGGGGTCAGAGTCGATCAAGAGGACGTTCAGGTCATTGGCGGCGAGCGACGCGCTTAGGTTAATGGCAGTGGTGGTCTTGCCGACTCCACCCTTTTGATTCGCGATCGCAATGATCTTGCACCATGTTTCACGTGGAACTATTTCGGATGGACTCCCCTAACACCAAACAAGCCGACGGTCTCCCCAAGGTAGCCGAATCGGCGGCGACCATGCAATTGTACCGAAGCTTTCGAGGGTTTTGTAGTTGGATTCGCCAATCAGTAGGGCAACTCGTCCGGCCAGGCGCGGCACTTGGGCCAGGACGTCGGTGGGATGCACGGCCCGTGACACCAGCCAGTCGAAGCCGGCCTGGACCTGCTCGGCGCGCTGGGCAAGCACTCTGACGTTCGGGAGATGCCGCGTGGCCTCTCGCAAAAAGACGGCTTTTCGCTGGACCGACTCTACTAATGTGACCTGCCAGCCCGGTCGAAGGACGGCGATGGGGACGCCGGGAAAGCCCGCGCCCGAGCCGATATCTGCCAGAGTTGCGGCATCGTCGGTCGTGGGCAAATGCGTGCCTAAGAAAAGTGACTCACAGTAATGCCTCTTGATCATTTCAGGGCCCGGCTTTACCGAAGTGAGGTTCATGCGCTCGTTCCAGCGCTCCAGGACCTCGTAGTGCGTATACAACCCGGCAACTTGTTGATCGGAAAGGGTTAGCCACGGCCGCAACTCGCTCTGCAGGACCTCCGCGAACCACCCCGGGGCCGCCATCGATTCAGGCTTGCAGGGTGAGATAGACGTCCAGCACGGCAACCGCGGCAGGTGTCACGCCAGGAATGCGGCTGGCTTGGCCGAGCGTCTCTGGACGGACGCGCTCGAGCTTCTGCTTCACTTCATTGGACAAGCCGGGAATTTCCGCGAACTCGAACCTCGCTGGAATCTTCCGACGGTCGGAATCGCGCAGGCGCTCAATCTGCCTTTCTTGTTGAGCGATGTACCCGGCGTACTTGGCCTCGGTCTCGAGCGTGGTGAGCACGCCGTGTTTCGGCTCTTCACCGAGCGATCGCCGAATCCAATCTGACAAGGCTTCGATCTTGGCTTCCGGACGCCGCAGCCACTGCTTCAGTGTAGGGCGGTCTTCGGCGGATGCACCGGCGAATCCGACGACTGCCGGATCGAGCCGCGTTGTTTCCAGCATTTTCGCCAGCCGCTGTCTCTGATCCTGCTTGCGACCGAACAAACTCCACCGCTCATCATTGACCAGGCCAGCCTGGCGACCCAACGGCGTGAGGCGCTCGTCGGCATTGTCGATGCGCAGGTGCAGGCGGAACTCGGCGCGGGAGGTGAACATCCGATACGGTTCGTCGGCGCCCTTGCTGATCAGGTCGTCGATCAGGATTCCGGTGTAGCCCTCGGTGCGGCCGACGACCACTGGCGGACTCCCCTTTAGTTTACTCGCGGCGTTCAGGCCGGCCACCAAGCCCTGGCAAGCCGCCTCTTCGTACCCCGAGGTCCCATTGATCTGGCCGGCCAGGTAGAGGCCTTCGATCGACTTCACTCCCAGGCTATGATTCAATTCTCGGGCGTCGATTGCGTCGTATTCGATCGCGTAACCCGGCCGGATCATCTCGGCGTCCTCCAGGCCCGGGATCGACGCGACCATCGCGGTCTGAACGTCGGTCGGCATGCTGGTCGACATGCCGTTCACGTAAACCTCGTAAGTATCCAGGCCCTCGGGCTCGAGGAAGAGCTGGTGGCGAGGCTTATCAGGAAACTTGACGACCTTGTCCTCGATGGAAGGGCAATATCGAGGGCCGATTCCTTCGATTTGGCCGCTGTAGAGAGGCGATCTGGCAATGCTATCTCTAAGGATCTTAAGTGTTTCCTCTGAAGTGTACGATATATAACAGTTAACTTGCTCACGCTCGATCTTTTCAGTCAGGAAAGAAAACGGGGTCGGCTCGGGATCGCCTCGTTGAGGCTCGAAGCGCGACCAATCGATGGTGCGGCCGTCCAGCCGCGGCGGTGTGCCGGTCTTGAGCCGGGTCCAGGCGAGGCCGAGTGTGCGGAGCTGGTTGCCTAGTAGATTGGATGGAGCTTCGCCATTGCGTCCGCAACTGTACTTCATTTCGCCGACGTGCGCGAGACCGTTCAGGAAAGTTCCCGTGGTCACGATCACCGCAGTGCTCATGAGCGTGCGTCCATCGCGCAGCAGCACGCCACTAACGCGGCGATTGGGCGCGTCGCTGATCTGGAGCTGCGCGACCTCGGCCTGCAGGATGCGCAAGTTCGGCTCGCGCTCGAGCACCTCGCGCATGCGGATGCGGTATTGCTTCTTGTCGCACTGCGCGCGGGGCGACCACACGGCGGGGCCGCGGCTGGTGTTGAGCAAACGAAACTGAATGCCGACCGCGTCGGTGACTTCACCCATGACGCCGCCGAGCGCGTCGATCTCCCGGACGAGGTGGCCTTTCGCGATGCCCCCGACCGCGGGGTTGCAGGACATCTGGGCGATCAGGTCGAGGTTCATGGTGATCATCGCGGTTCGCAGGCCCATGCGCGCACACGCACGCGCAGCCTCGCAGCCGGCATGTCCGGCGCCCACGACGATCACGTCATACTTCGCGGATTTCACTTCGCGCTCAGACTTAAGTGTGGCACACTGCTAGTTTCAAAGCGCATGAACATCCTGGTGATCGGCTCGGGCGGCCGTGAACACGCCCTGTGTTGGAAGCTGGCGCAGAGTTCGAAGACATCGGCGCTGTTTGCCGCTCCGGGTAATCCCGGAATCGCGAAGGTGGCCAAGTGTCTGGCGACCACGGATTACCTGGCTGCGGCCGAATCGATCGATGCGGATCTCACGGTGGTGGGTCCGGAGGCGCCGCTGGCCGCGGGAATCGTGGATCAGTTTCGCGCAGCCGGCCGGCCGATCGTCGGGCCGACTCAGGCTGCGGCGCGGCTGGAATCGAGCAAGGTCTTTGCGAAGGAGTTCATGCTGCGGGCGGGCATTCCGACCGCACGGTTCGCCGCGGTGAATACGGCGGAAGAAGCGCGCGCGGCGCTCGCGGAGTTCGATTTTCCGGTAGTGCTCAAAGCCGACGGACTGGCGGCCGGTAAGGGTGTGGTGATCGCGCAATCCGCGGCTGAGGCCGAGCGAGCCATCGGGCAACTAATGACCGACGCGCGCCTGGTGATCGAAGAGTTCTTGACCGGCGAAGAGGTCAGCTTCATTGTGTTGAGCGATGGCGTGAACATCCTAGCGCTCGAGCCATCCCAGGATCACAAGACCGTTCACGACGGCGATACCGGACCCAACACAGGCGGCATGGGCGCGTACTGCGACGGAAGAATACTGGACGATTTCCAGAAATCGGAAATTCTCGCGCAGGTGATCCATCCAGCGATACAGCACATGCGCGCGGAAGGCAGCCCGTTCAGCGGGTTTCTGTATGCCGGGCTGATGATGACGCCGCGCGGGCCCAAGGTGCTGGAGTTCAACGCGCGACTGGGCGATCCCGAGACGCAGGTGCTGATGCATCGCATGCAATCCGATTTCGTGGAGCCGCTCTTCGCCGCGGCGCACGGTACGTTGGATCAGCACGAGCTGACGTGGCGGCCGGAGCCCTCGGTTTGCGTGGTTCTGGCGGCTGCCGGATATCCGGGTGCGGTCCGGACAGGCGATGTCATCAAAGGTGTGGAAGCGGTCACGGACGCGACGGTTTTTCACGCCGGAACAAAGCTGGCGAACAATGTTTTAACGACTTCCGGCGGCCGGGTGTTGGGCGTGACGGCGCGCGGCGCGACGCTGGCTGCGGCTATCGAGAATACATATCGCGATGTTGCGCGAGTGAACTTTCAGGGAATGCAGTTCCGCACCGACATTGGACGGAAAGGCCTGCAGCGTTGGTGATGCCCCGCGGCTTCGCTCTGGCCGCCGGCGACTCGCCGCTTTCTACTTCTTTTTCGCGGCCTCGGCTTTTTCTTTCGCGCGCGCGCCGGCCAGCATGTCCATCATCGCGTAGTTGCCCTCGTGGCAGGCGTATTCGTAGATCGGTCCATCGGTTCGCGTCATGGGGACGGACGCGGTCCAGGGCCGCGTGTAGGTTTCGGGATCGTCGACGGTGTACTGATAGTCGATGGTGTCGTCATCCACCAGCTTGAAGCGCTCCACGACGTGCAGACGCGAGCCGGCGTTGGGACAGCAGTTGAACGAATTGGAAATGATCTTGTCATTGAAGTTGGTGGTGTCGATCACCAGCGTGTCGCCTTCCCAGTGGCCGCGCGAATCGCCCATCCAGAGACGAAGTTTCGCGTCGGCGTGCGGGCGGCCGTCCAGGGGAATGTAGCGGACTTCGTGAATCATCTCCTGAAGAATCGCCACGTAGTCGCGCGTCTGCATGATCTGAAAATTGTTGTTGTATCCGCCGGGCAGCTTGGGCGCGCCGCGCGTGATGCAGCGCTCGGCCAGGTTGCGGTCCTCCCAAGTGTCGGCGGGATCGGGGCCGCGGCGACGGCGGTCTTCAGCGCGAGCCTGCGCCTTCTTCTGCGCCTCGGGTGTCAAAGGCGGGAGCCTGCCGTCGGGCGGATCGATGATGAGTGAAGTGCGCTGCAGAAGTTTGCCGCGCTCGCGCCAGAGTTCGTTGTACGAGCGGCCGACGTCGACCTCGGCGCCGCCATCACGCCGGTCGGTACTGAGCCGTTCGAGCAGTTGCTTTTCGCGGTCCGCGGCTTCCTGCTCAGTCAGGAACTCTTTGCCGGCGAGATCGCGCGGCCGTTCGAGAGGCGTCAGGGTGCCATTGGTCCAGATGCCCTGCAGATCAGGCTTGCCGTCGGGAGTGCGCGGCAGAGAGCGGCTAGTGGAGCGCGTCACCTTGGCAGTGGCAACGGTCTGGCAAAAGGATGGGACTGAGGCGACCGCGAGCACGGTGGCCGCGAGGACGACGGCTTTTCTCATGGAGAGCCCCTCCCGGGTTCCATGGTACAACTCCGGGACGGCGAGTTGATCGGGCTAGCCGCTGATTATTGGCTCAAGCGCAGAATCTGCGAAGAAATTCTCAAGAATGCCTGCCCGAGCGTCGCAGTCGTCTGCGCATAGACGAACGTGCCCTGGGGCTGATCGTTGTAGGTGATGCAGCCAGGTGCCGAAGGGCAGGCGACATACGTCGACGGGCTATTAAATTGGTCGGCGTTTGGATCGTTGGCAACTCTTTGGAGCAGGACCGGATCAGGCGGCGTTCCGTTTCCGCCTAGTCCAACGGCAAAAACATGGACTGGCAGTGTGGCATTCGTACGGGACCTATAAGCGGCGTTGTCGACGAGATTCAAGGCGGCTCCGTGAACGTTCGCCCAGTCGGCGTTCGGCGTGTTGCTCCCAAGAGCGATGTGGCCGCCGGTCAGCGTAACTGATTTGTAGGCGTTCGCCGGTTTGATTTGATTTCCAAACACATCAGTGCTGGGAATCCAGAGCAAATCGGAGTCGTTCGAGTTGGTTGTGTTGTTGAACCGGCACCCTGGGGCGCTGAGGAACCGATCGTTCCCACTTGAGTTGCTGGATTGCAACTGCCACGGGTTGTACAAAACGGTGAAAGACGTGCTGCCGGGATCGCTACTGTAGAAGGTGCCGATTGAGCCAGCGGGGATATCAGACATGAACCCCGTTCCCCCACTGTTCATGTTGTAACCGGTCTGCCAATTCCGCATAGAACCGCTAGTTGTCCAGCCGCCACCAGCCGGAGTTTTGTTGGCACTGTCCTGGCAGCTGCTGTTATTCCGAATGCCCGCACTTGCGCCATCCCAGAAGTTGTAAACTCCCGTATTCGGATAACCGTCCGTCTCGAGCACCATGATATTGAGAGCGCCGGGGAGGGCCTGCTTGTACAGCTCGTTGTAAGCGAGCGAAATTGCCTCTGCGGTTCCGGTACCACCCTGACAAACCAGCTGATCGATTTCCCCATTCGCGGAACCGAACCCGTTGGTATAACCGAGTTGAGTCTGGAAGCTGGTAGTCGGGGACTGGTCTACGTAAGATCCACTGCTGAACGATACCATTCCGATTCGATCTCGCTGAGCGGCGAACTGACCAGTGAAGATCTTGGCCGCATCGATCATAGCCCGGCAGGGGTACGTCGTGTTGGTTTTTGAGCACGGCTGATGATTGGTACCGCCTACGGTGCACATTGATCCCGAGCGGTCTAGGACAAGCATAGCCACCACATCGCGGCGAGATGCGTTGCCGGTCACCGTGATGGTGGTCGAGTTGATGTTGAACCAGCGCATGAACCACGTTGGGATTGTAGTGGTTGCGGTCACATCGACCCGACGAAGATTGGGGTTGTTGGGGTCATCGTAGACGTGGACGTGCGGGTCCGTGGTGTCCATTTGCGTGTTCGTGGTAGACCAGTTGCCAGTCGGAAAATTCGCATAGAACCAGTTGACGGCGTTCTGCTTGGCGCTGGTGGCTTGGGCCGCAGTGCTCTGGCCGACGTTCAAAGCGCGGGCAGCCGCAAGCGACGCGCCGTCGACGGCAGCCTGCATGCGGGACTTAGCGGAATAGAGAATTCCGACGTCAATGACCAGACCGACCATGGGAACAATAAAGATGAGAGAGAGCGTTCCCAGAAACAGAGCTGTTCCTCGTTCTCGACTATTGGGCATTGAGATAGCCATACGGATTCTCCTAGTAGAAATACCGCGCGTAGACGCCGTTACCCGACAGGCTACTCACGTTGAGGTCCAAGGACTGGAAGTAGGTCTCCACGACATAGGCCACTTGCCCATCGACGAGGGGTAGCTGGCCGTTGGAGGTGGTTTGCCAGAGGCCCATCATGGCGGATTGTGCTGCACTGGGCAACTTCGCGTTCGAGTCGGTGAGCGGATTTTGCACCACTCCATTAGCGTTTAAGGTAGTGCCGCTCGCGTCACCCAACGAAACGGTATTCGAGTTAGCCAGTGTGCCGTTGCCGAACTGAATCCGCTGCGTGTAGACAAAACTGTCGTGATTGACGCAGCTCCCCGCCGGTACCGACAGACAATTCGATGAGGAAGTCGAGCCGACGTACATTATCTGCGTGACCGTCGCCAGCCCTCGCCCGCCGTTATTTGTGTTCGAGCTCTGGTTCCCCGCGAATGAGGATCCGATTTGTAGGTTCAAGCCTTGCGCCAATCGCTGCGCCAGTTGCTGCATGGGGTAGCTCGAGAAGTCGGCGCCATGAATATACATGTCAGTAAGGTCGCGGCATACCTGGTTGGCCTGGATGCTGCGGATCAGGTTCATGCCCACCACAAACGTACCCAGGAACAGCGGGACGAACAAAAGCGCCACCAGACCGAACTCAATGATTTCCTGTCCGCCCTGGGTTTTCTTTCTACGTTGTGTCGCCATAATTTACCTCAACGGGTCACCGAAGTAACCCCTGCCGGATAGCCGCCCAGAATGTCCGAAGAATAGATGTTAAGAGCAATGGGTGCCAGACTCCGCAAGAAAGGAATGCCGTTGCCGAAGCTGCCGCTGAGCGGGGCGAGCTGTTTCCAGGCCACGCCCTGTACCGAAACTTCCACGACGTTTCCGGGGACATTGCCGCCACTGGCGGATGGAATCGGGGTATTGAGATTGGAGGTGCTGAAATAGTCGACATGGATCTGGCCGGCGGTATCGGCGGTGTTGAGGAGTCCCAGGCTGTACCTCTGCACTACCTGGGTAACCGAGGCGTCCTGGCCCAAACCTGTCGCGGTTTGAAACGTGATGGCATAGCGGCAGCCTTCGCGGACCGCGTTCTGCAACGTCGACCAGCGAAACAGGAGCAACCCGTAATCCACGAAAGCGAAGATTAGCGCGAAGGTCGGCAGAAGCGTGAACACCGTCTCGAGTATCATATTGCCCGAGCGGCGCCGGTTGCGCGGCGTCATCGACCTGGTTTGTCTTTGAGGCATCATATATCCAGTGGGGGGCAAGCGCGTGGCGGCTCACCCAGATTACCCGCTTCTTTATCGGCAGGCGCCTGGATTTCCTTTAGAGATCAAAGAAGGTGAATCGTATCAGCGAGATATAGATCGGCGGCGGGGCGAGTACTATATAGGGGCAGAAACAAAAAAGCATGCGACCGGTAAAGGCCGCATGCTGATTCGATGCCCGGGGAGAAGGCGGGCCGAGCGAGACGATGCTAGAGTTGCTGTTGCTGGAGCTGGGCGGCTCGGCGTCTCCGGGAGTAGATGCCGGCGAGGCCGATCAGGCCGACCAGGAGCAGGCCGTAGAAGCGGGGCTCAGGAACCTTCGAATAAGTTTCCGTGATCGCGTTCAGAAGAATGTACTGGCAATCCGCCTGGATGGCGATCCACTCGATGGGGTGCGCACCATCGGTCGAAGTTGTGATTGAGAACTGAGGTACCGTCGCGTTGCCGTTCTTTGCACCGATCGCGACATTCAAGTTGCTATTGGTTAACGCGGAGATATTGGGGGGAGCGGCCTGGCCGGAGCCGAACACATCCCAATGCACATCCACGGAGTCGAGGGACTGGTCGCCTTGCTGCATTAAGAAACTAAGTGTCGTTCCTGAGGGGACGCTTCCGCCGTCGACCTTGATGAAGAGCATGTAGTCG
Organism: Terriglobia bacterium; assembly: GCA_963792065.1. Classification (GTDB taxonomy): domain Bacteria; phylum Acidobacteriota; class Terriglobia; order Bryobacterales; family Bryobacteraceae; genus Palsa-89. Next base: position 14,573 of record CAWBUU010000001.1, on the reverse strand, counting down.
TAATGGTGAATACCGGAGTCCCAATCCTGGAGACCCAATTGGCCCGTATAGGGGCTGCCAGAACCATTGGATCCGACGTAAGGACCGATTCCGCTGGCGATGTTGCCGTTGCTGCCGTCTTTAACTTCGAAGAGACCATCAATGTAGTTGGTGTCAACGCTGGTGTTTGACTGGACCACGCCATCCCTCAGCTTCTCGGGGTAAATGGTAATAACCTGGCCGTTGCTCGCAGTGAACGACACGCCGCTGCTAAGGTCGCCGCAATATCCCAAGGTGTTGAACGTCCAGCCGGGATCCGAGACAACGCACGGTCCGGCGGTAGCGATCGAAGCAAAAGTAAAGATCGCCAAACTGACAAATAACAATCTGCTACTCATTTTCTGAATTCTCCTCTAGCATCCTTCTGAAACTTAATGTTTTGATACTTCATTAGTATACGGGACGGACTCGAAAAACAAACTAGCTCAACGCGCCAAAAGTACCAAGTAGCGAGCGCCCGAGTTCTGGTACTCCCAGGGCCTCTCTTAATCGAGACGGGCAAGGATGTCATGAATCTCATTCTCAGTATCTTTTGGCGGATTGAGTTGCAGCGCGCGCGTCAACAGCGACTTCGCTTTGGCGCGATCGCCCTTCTGATACCACGTGAGGCCCAGATGATAAGTGAAAGAAGCTTCACGGGGAAAAGCGCTGACTAATTTATTGAAGATCTCAATGGCGTCGTCGTTCTGATCGCGCTTCATGTAAACGTAGGCGAGCGTGTCGGCGAAATTGGGTTCGCCGGGCGCCTTGGCGGTGGCAGCTTTTGCAAGCTTCAAGGCTTCGTCGAGATTGTCACCAGTGGCGGCAAGAAAATAGGCCATGTTGTTCATGGCGCTGGGATCATCGGGTTTCAGACTCAAGGCACGCTTGGCCTGGGCTTTGGCCTCCTGCCGCCGGTTTTCCAATTCGAGCAACGGCGCCAGCATTGAGGCAGGGCGCGGATCCATGGGCTGTAGAGTGGCCGCCTTCTGAAGTGTGGCTATGGCGCTTCGAAGGTCGCCTTTCAAGCGGTACACCTGGGCAAGTTGAATATGGAAATCGATGGCGCCGTTGGACTGGTCAGCGAGGCGTTGGAGACTCTCAATGGCGACGTTGTAGCGGCCGGCCCTCAATCCGGTGAGGGCCATGAGATAGCGAACTTCGGGCGCGCCGTCAGTGGTTCGAAGCTGGCTATCCAAGCGGGTCAGAGCATGCTCGGGCCGGTTTTGCGCCAAGTCGACGTTAACCAGGCCGGCCAATGCACGCAGATCTTTAGGATGACTTTCGAGGAGTTTGCTGTAGGCGGTCTCTGATTCCTTGTATTTTCCCTTCATCAGATCGATCCTGGCGAGTTCCAGCCGCACGTCGATGGAGTCCGGCGTTTGCCGATCCAGCCGGTTGAGAACCGCCGCAGCTTCGTCCAGATTTCCCGTGCGCACCAGTGCCTTGCCGCGGACCAGTTGCGCCCGGGTGTTGTTCGGGTCAATCTGGAGCGCCGCGGCGGAATAGCGCGCCGCCTCCTGCATGCTGTTCTGGTTGAATGCGATATCGGCGAGCAGCATGTCGGCTTCGAGAAAGTCGGGACGGCGCTTGATGATTTCGAGGAGCTGAGTCCGCGCTGCCGGCTGATCGCCGCTTTCAAGCTGGGCTTTAGCCAGGACCAACTTGAGAGACAGATCATCCGGATTCTTGGCTACCAGGGCCTGGAACTCCTGGATACCCTGCTTGGACTCACTGGACTTGTCGGCGCCACGCATGGTGACCAGAAGAGCGGCCCGAAGCGAATGCCCTTCCTTGTCCTCCGGATTTTGAGAGAGGGCGGTATTGAGAAGCTTGAGTGCTTCATCCTGCTTTCCCTGCGAAATGAGGGCGCGCGCGATGCGGTCCTGGTACAGGGTCTTTTTGTTTGGGTTTGCAGCCATTCCTTGGTTGAATTGTTGGATGGCACGATCCCAGTCGCCGAGCCGGGTGAAGAAATCGCCCGCCTCGAGGTGGGCGGATGAATCGCTGCCCGCTTTCGCCAGATAAGTTTGGATGGCGGTCTCCATTTGCGGCCTGTTTCCGGTACGGGCATAGTGGGCTGCCAACTGGAGGGAGAACACCGGTTGCTTGGGATTGGCTTCGGCTTTCCGGATGGCGATCGCTTCCGCTTCGTTGAAGCGCTGGGTCGCGAAATACAAACGATAGAGAGCGTCGAAAACCTCAGGGGCATTTTGGGCGGCGACGTAATCCAGCCCGACTTTCGCGGCGGCCTCAGGCTTACCACTTTGCCGGAAGGCATCCATCAACCCGAGCGTGATCTTCACTTCCTTGGGATTGGACTCATGAGCGCGCTCCAGCAGCGCCACGGCGTCCTCGGCTCGCTTGTCCACCATCGCAAGATAGCCCTTGATGCGCAGACCCTCGGGCGAATTTGGGTTTTCGGCCAGCCATTGGTCGCTCAGCCTCATCAGGATGTCGTAGAGCGCTTTCGGGCGATTTGGATCGCTGAGGTAAGAAGTCAGGACCAGGTTTTCCAGTTCCGATCGGGCATCCCGATTCTGGGGCGCCAGCCGCACCGCCTGGTTCAAATCCTGAAAAGCTTGCGATCCATTATTCTGCTTGATCTCGGCCATCGCCGCTCGATAGTACAAATTGCCATCGTCGGGCTTTTTCTGGATGGCCTTGCGGTAGTTCAACAAGGCTTCCGAGTATTCGCCTTGATCGAAGAGAGCATTGGCTTTGGCGATGTAGCTGTCGGCGCTGCGTCCGCAGCCGACCAATGCGGCAAAAGCAAGGATGGCGGAGGCGGGTCGAATCATAGAACGAACGACGTGGGTGCGCACGCTTGATTTTACAAATGTCCTAGGGCAGTGAGGAAGCTACCGGAGTTCTAGTAGTACCACTGAGATGACGCCAACGAAAGCCCGGCCGAAAGCGTGGAGGCAGGGCCAGGGTGAGTCCCAGAGTTCTTTTTCGCGGGTTATCATGAGCTTCAGGCAGGAGGCAACATGATGAAGCTGGTCTGGATTTTCTTGGCGCTCTCAAGTCTGGCGGCGCAGCCCGCTCGCGGGACGCACAACTTCGCCATGGTGATTCACGGCGGCGCGGGCAACTACGAGTCCATGACGGCCGAGCAGGTATCGCAGCGGCGCGACGCGATGACCAAGGCGATCCAGGCCGGCTACGCAATTCTGAAGCGCGGCGGCGCGAGTCTGGATGCCGTGGAGGCGGCGATTCGCGTGATGGAGGATTCGGGCCTGTTCGACTCGGGGCGCGGCGCTTACTACACCCAGGACGGCGTGCCGGAGATGGACGCGGCGATCATGGACGGGCGCACGCTGGCGGCCGGATCGGTGGCGTCGGTGCAGCACATCGCGAATCCGATTCACCTGGCGCGGCTGGTGATGGAGAAGACGCCGCACGTGCTGCTGGTGGGCGAGGGCGCGGAGGAATTCGCGAAGTCGCAGGGCATCGAGCTGGTGTCGCCGTATTATTTTTACACCGAGCGCGAATGGAACCGGTTCCAGCGGGCGAAGGAAGCGGCGGGAAAGAAGAAGTCGTCGGCCGTGCGGCGCGCCGATGAAGAGCACGGGACGGTGGGCGCCGTGGTGCTGGATCAGGCCGGGAACCTGGCGGCGGGGACGTCGACCGGCGGGACCGTCATGAAGATGCCGGGGCGCGTGGGCGATTCGCCGATCATCGGCGCGGGCACGTACGCGAATAATTTGAGTTGCGCGGTGTCGGGCACCGGGACGGGCGAGTTTTACATGCGCAACGTGGTGGCGTCGGACATTTGCGCGCGCGTGCGCTACCTGAAAGAGCCGCTCGAGAAGGCTGCCGACGACGTGGTCATGAAGGAACTGGTGGAGCAGCACGGCGACGGCGGCATCATCGCGATGGACCCGCAGGGCAATATCGCGACGCCGTTCAACACCACCGGGATGATGACGGCGACGGTGCGGGCGGACGGGGTGATCACGCTGAAGGGATGGAACAAGAGCGCGAAGCCGATCGAGGTGCGGGCGGAGAAGTAGAGTGCGGCCTTAGTAGCCCAGCTTCAACGCGCCGGTCCGCTCGCCTTGCACCGAACCCTTGGTCAGCCATTCGAGCGACGCCCGGAACAGCAGCAAGTGATTCTTCTCCCACATCGCGTTGTGCGATGAGCAGGCCAGATCGATGAAAACTTTCTCCGGCGAGCCGAGGTCGGTGTAGAGCTGGCGCACGCGCTCGGGCGGAACCTGCTTGTCGTGGACGCCGGAGACCAGCAGCGCGGGCGTGTTCATTTTCGCGACGACGGCGTTATTGAAACCCCAGGTTGTGGTTTGCGGCGCGCGGCGGACGCCGGGTCCCCAGGTTGCGCCCACTGGGTCGGACGCAATCATCGCGGACCACACGGCGTCATGCGCGGCGCGGTCGTATTGATCCGCGCAGCCCACTTGGCGATCCCAACCTTGCGTGAACGCGTCGAGCGATTGCACGTTGAACCCCGGGCCGTCGCGCGGGAGTTTGTCGGGCGCCTCGGCGCGGCCCTCGCGATTGTAGGCGGGCGCGAGCAGAACAAGCGTTCGAACCTTGTCGGGATGCTGCGCGGCATAGCCGCCGGCGCGCGGACCGCCCAGCGACCAGGCGATCAGGTTGAGCTTCTCGACGTGGCGCAGCGCGCGCACATGATCGACGACGGCGCTGATGTCGTTCCAGTCGGATGCGATGGTGGTGACCTGGTGCGGGTAGGACGGCGAGCAGGGCGCTGAGATCAGGCTGGGGATGAAGATGTTCTGCTGATCGCGCGTGAGATTGCAAGGATCGTTCATGGGCGCGGGGCGCGTCGAGCGGCCATAGCCGGTGGTGTCCATGGCGAACACGTCGAAGCCGGCGCGGGCCAGGTACGCCATCCAACTGTAGTCCTGGTAGGGAACGTCGAACGCGACTTCGGCGGGCGTGCCGGCGCCGTGAATGAAGAGCACCACGCGGTCCTTTGCGAGGGGGCCTCGCAGGACGGTTGAAGCGCGCGCCACTTCGCGGACGTAGATCTGGGTGGTCTGGCCGTCGAGCACCGGGACGGTGGATTGGACGCGAACGTAGTGGTCGACGGTGAGAAGTCGATCGCCGTCGTCGGCGAGAAGCAGCGGCGCGGCGAGGCAAGCGAAAACGGCGGCGCAAGTCAGAGGGAGGCGCATCGTGGCTCCAGGGCGCGGTGGCGCTTGCGTATTAGTATACGGGACCCTGCGTTCACGGAGTGAGAACGCGGCACGCAGCGTGCGTGCCCACTGCACAATTGTCGGTAATCCGGGAGTATAATCATCTTGTGAGAGTCAAGACATCGATCACACTTCCGAAGGCGCTGCTGAGCCGGCTGGATCGCGTGGATAAGAACCGTTCGGCGCTCCTGGAGCGCGCCGCAGTGGCCTACCTGGCGCAGTTGGAACGGCAGGCCCGGGATCGTCGCGATATCGAAATCATCGACCGCAATGCCGAGCGCTTGAACCGCGAAGCTCTGGACACGCTGGGATACCAAAAGCTGCGGTGACGCGCGGCGAACTCTACCTGGTGCGCAAACCGGGATCAAATGATCCACGCAAGCAGCGTGTCTTCGTGGTGGTGAGTCGCCAGGCTTTAGTTGATTCCCGATTCTTCACTTTGATCTGCGCGCCGATATACTCGCGGCTCGACGGTCTGAGCACTCAAGTACGCGTCGGCCAAGCCGAAGGCTTAAAGAAAGAATCGAGCATTCATTGCGATGAGCTGGTGAGCCTTCCGAAGTCCGCGCTGACGCACTATGTCGGTTCGCTCAGAGGCGACACATTGCTGGAACTGAACCAGGCGTTGCTGGCCGCCTTGGGGCTGGACAGCTTTGAGACAACCTAACACTACCGCGACGCCGTCGACCGCGCCTTCTCCGGATGCAGCACTAGCTTCTGCACGCGCCAGTTGTTCATGTCGGCGGCGTAGATCAGATTCTCCGACGGGCACGCCAGGCCGTGGTTCCAGTTGAACTGGCCGAGTTCGTGGCCGGATTCGCCGAACATTCCGAGGATCTTGCCGTCCAGCGTCAGCTTGTAAATGCGGCCGGGCTCGGAGTCGTTCGTGAATAGATACTGCGTGGGACCCTGCGTAATGCAGATGGTCCAGGGCTGCGTTTCGTCGGGCGGATTCGGAAACAGGTTGCCGAGCACCGGGTGCCGCGTCTTATCGTAAGGCACGTTCAGGAAAATGAAGCGCTGGAAATTTCCATCGCGATCGAAGACCTGGATGCGGCGGTTGCCGCGGTCGGCGACGTAGACGTTGTTCTGGCGATCGATGCCGATGTTGTGCGGCGTGCTGAACTGCCCCGGATTCTCGTTGGCGTACAACGGTGATGATCGCTGGCGCGTACAGTCGTCTTGCTAGCCTATCACTTCAGGTGCAGAAAACTTACAACGACCTCTGCGAAATCACCCACTTTGATCCAGCGCGCAAATGCGGCTTGCACTTCAGCAGCCGTCAGTTCTTTATAACGCTTCGCTGCCTGGATCGGTTCATCCAGCGGTAGATCCTCGACGGAACGATCGAGCAATCCGGCAGCAATGCCGCGCGTGCTTGATTCGGAGAGCGGTATGCCGCGCACCAGTAACGTCTTGGCTTGCAGCAGCTCTTCAGAGGTGACCGGTACAGTTTCATCTCACGCAGGTTACGCTCTCACAAGCACCCTCGCCTTGGAGGTGTTAGGCGGATCGCGGCATCAACGCCAGTGAGGACGGAACAAGTTCCAGATTGAAGTGCCGCGCCGACCGAATACGCCCAAACCGGTGTTTTCCCTCGAGTCACGATACAGCCGAGTCGCATCAACGCCTGCAAAGGAGCGGCCGTCCTTTAGCTGAAGCGACTGATAATTGGCATCCTGGCGCGTCAGCTCGAAGGTCTGGCCAAGCGTCACGTCATCCTGCACCCACTCGATTCCGAACTGAAGCGGGTCTTTGGGCTCGTTACGCGGCACCCGAGGAAGATCCGTCTCGGGCTTCGGCCCAGTTGCCTTCAATTACGAAAATATTTTTCCACAATGGCTCTGGTTCTTCTTAACGTTCGGTACCGTATTGCTGCCACGCCAGTACTCCATCCGACAGCGTGATCGGCTGGTCGGGATCGATCCGCCGGCCGTTGAGAAACGTGCATCGTGCTGCCCAGGTCCGTGAGCAGGACGTTTCCTTCGGAGTAGGGCGAACCAGCACGTGGTGCGCCGCGAGATGCTCTGCTCGGGGAACTGCAACGAATTATCCGCCGCCCGGCCTATCCAGTTCGGTCCCACCGCCAGTGGCAGCATCGCCCCGGAATTCCGCCGGAAAGGACGATCAGGTACCTGGCCTCCGCGTCTCCCGCGTCTTCCAACGGATCATCAGTGCAGCAAAGACCTGGGTCGCGCACATCGACATCCATGGTCGTTCCCGTGGGACTGGGCCAGCGAAGGGTCAAGTAAAACAACCGTCGCCTGTTGGAAGTCACCTCCTTGGCAACGTAGGTCGCCCTTTTGTCCTGTCAAATCGGACTCGAGGAATCCACCGCATGAGCCTGGTTGAGACTCTCACCCGCGTCGCCCGCACGGACAGCACGTTCGAGCTTTTCGAGACCCTCTGGGTCGGCAAGTGCCTGATCTGCAACGGCCCGATCGCCTTCGACGCCCGGACGGCGAAGAAGCGACGCTCGAGACACATCCGCGCACGAGCCGGGGCGGCGACGATTGAACTTGGAGTTCGCCGTCGTCCACGCCCGCTGCAACAGGGAGAAGGAATCGAGTGGGATAACTGCAACGCCGTCGCAACTGGCCGACTACGAGCCGTTCATTGCCCGGCTCGCCGAACGCAGACGGACACGATCCCGGCCTCCGGCGCCGAACGGGTCATGAACCCTTCGACGCCTGGATTGCCCGATCGGCGATATCGTGGCGGTACCAGCCGCCGGCGAAGCGGATTTCCGGCGGCCTCGTAGCAGCGGGCCTGGGCGTCGGCGAGGGTGTCGCCCAGCGGTCACGTTGAGCACCCGGCCGCCGTCGGTGACGACCCGGCCGTCGCGGCCGCCTGCGGGGTCGGCCCGGAGCGCGGTGCCGGCGTGGAAGACCTTGACGTCCGGCATCCGGTCGGCCTCCTCGAGGTTGTGGATCACGCGGTCGCGCTCGTAATGGCCGGGATAGCCCTCGGAGGCCATCACGACCGTCACCGCCGGCCGCGGGTCCCACTCGAGCGCGACGGTGTCGAGCCGCTCGTCGACGACGGCGTCGAGCACCTCGAACAGGTCGGACTTCAGCCGCATCAGGACCGCCTGGCTTTCGGGATCGCCGAACCGGACGTTGAATTCGAGCACCTTCGGCCCCTGGTTGGTGAGCATCAGGCCCGGCGTAGAGCACGCCGCGGAACGGCCGGCGGGCGCGCTTCAGGGCGTGGACGACCGGCACGAGGATCTCGCGCTCGACCTGCTCCATCAGCTCGGGCGTGACGATCGGCGTCGGGGAGAACGCCCCCATGCCGCCGGTGTTCGGGCCCTTCGTCGTGGTCGAAGGCCCGCTTGTAGTCCTGGCTCGATTCCAGCGGGATGATCGTCCGGCCGTCGGTGATCGCCAGGACGCTGGCCTCCTGGCCGTCGAGCCGCTCCTCGATGATCAGCCGGTCGCCGGCCTGGCCGAAGATCCGGCGGACCATGATCTGGTCGATCGCCTCGAGCGCCTGGCGGAGGTTGTCGCAGACGTAAGACGCCCTTGCCGGCGGCCAGTCCGTCGGCCTTGAGCACCAGGCCCAGCGGGCGGCCCAGGACGAAATCGCGCGCCTCGGCGGCCGTGTTGAAAACGCGCTTCTGGCCGCGCTCCTCGATCTCGACCTGGACGCCCGGGCGGAGCATCTCGCGCGGGTCCATGATCCGGTCGATCGCCTCGAGCGTCTCGGCGGCGGTCCGGCAATGCAGCGTGTGCCGGATCGTCGATCGCCCCCGCGAGCGGACGACCAGCGCCACCTCGCGCGAGAGGACGTAGTGCTCGGCGTCGGGCGCCGAGCGGAAGACGCGGTAGTCGGCCGTCGGGATGCCGGCCTGCCGCATCAGCTCCTTGGCGAAGACCTTGCTCCCTTCGAGCTCGGCCGCTTCCTTCCGCGGGCCGAAGATCCGCAGGCCCTCGCGCTGGAAGACGTCGACGATCCCCTTGACCAGCGGCTCCTCGGGGCCGACGACCGTCAGCCCGATCCCTTCGCGCTTGGCGAACTGGACCAGCCCGCGGAAGTCGCCCGGCTCGATCGGGACGTTCTGCGACGTCGAGCGCCGTGCCCGCGTTGCCCGGGCGCAGAAGACCGCCGTCGACCCGCGGCGACTGCTTGAGCTTCCAGCAGAGGGCGTGCTCGGCCCCCCTTTGCCGATGACGAGGACTTTCAACGCGTCGACCCCCAACTCGCGGAACTTCGGCACGACTGACTCTCGGCCCCCTGGTAGAAGATCATCTAAAGAACTGCCCCAAGCGATGCGGCGGCGCCCTGCCTGGCTCAGTTTGGTCTTGCTGAACAGCCAATCGTGCGGTAGAGGATCGAGTCGGACTCCATGAGGACTTCGACGTCATTGGCTTGCCCGCGCGCCGGTCGGTGAGCGCTGCTCCCAGGTGAGGATGTTGCCGCGCTCCGGCCGGTCGAGTCGCCGTCGAGCGTCCGCACGTTGTGCTAGACGATCGTGCTCGGCAGGTGCAGCTTGAATGCCACGACCTCGCTGCCGTCCCAGTTGACCTTGCCGGGGTCGCCGCCCGCCGACGCGCCGACGGTCTGCTGGTAGCGCAGGCTGGCCTCGGCGAGCGGCGAGCGAGTAGTGGACCACGCGAACGGCGCATCGCGCCGAAGTCCTGACGTTGTCGGCGCGAGGCGACTTGGAGGAAGCGCCGGCCGTGCGGCGCCAGGGCTGGCCGACCTGCGCGACCTGGCAGCCGCGCCGCTCGACACGCCACGGACGTCGCCTGATCGTCGAGCGCGCCGACGAGGCGGGATCGAGCGTCGCGCCGCGGAGCGCGACGAGCGCTGGCACCGACGAGTCGACGACCACCTGGCGCCGCCGATCCACTGGCTCGAGGTAGATCTGCTCCTCGTACTGGTCCTGCCGCGGGCCGAGCGGCGCCGCAGCCGGCTACATGGCGGCCAGACAGCAGCGCAGCGGCCACCGGCGCGCCGCCCGTCAACATCGGCCTGAATCGATATCGAGCGGCCCCTCGCACGGTCCTGCCGACCGCGTCCCATGCCCCGCCTGTTTCTCATCGACGGCAGCTCGCAGATGTACCGCGCGTACCACGCGATCCGCGGCGCTGACGCGGCGCCCGGACGGCACGCCGACCAACGCCGTCTACGTCTTCGTCGACGATGCTGCGCAAGCTGCTCACCGATCACGCGCCGGAGTACATCGCCGCGTCGTTCGACCTGCCCGGCCGCGACGTTCCGCGACGAGCTCGCCGCCGACTACAAGGCCAACCGCGCGCCGATGCCCGACGACCTGGCGGAGCAGATCCCGCTGTCCACGAGGCGTGCGAGGCGCTCGGCGTGCCGATCCTCACGTCCGAGCGCTTCGAGGCCGACGACGTGATCGGCACGCTGGCGGTGCAGGCGGCGCGCGGCCGGGCTTCGAGGTCGCGATCGTCACGGGCGACAAGGACTTCTTCCAGCTGGTCGGCGACGGCATCCGCGTCTACAACCCGCGCGACGAGGGCACCTGGTACGACGCCGACGGGCGTGAAGCGAGAAGTTCGGCGTCGCGGCCCGATCAGGTCGTCGACGTGCTGGCGCTGATGGGCGACACCATCGACAACATCAAGGGCGTGCCGGGCATCGGCGAGAAGGGCGCGCGCGAGCTGATCGTCGCGTACGGGTCGCTCGACGCGCTGCTCGCGCCGCGCCGGACGGTCAAGCAGAAGCGCTACCGCGAGGCGCTGCTCGCCAACGCGGACGCCGGCGCGCGCAGAGCCGCGAGCTGGCGCGCATCCGCACCGACGTGCCGGTCGAGTTCGACCCCGAGGCGCTGCGCTACCGCGGGCCGTCGCGCGAGCGCTGCTTCGCGCTCTTCGCGAGCTCGGGTTCCGGGCGCTCGCCAAGGAGTTCGCGCCGACCGCCGAGACCGTCGCCAAGCGACTACCGCGATCGTCGACACGCTCGACGCCGTGCGACGCGCTCGCCGACGACTCGCGCGCGGCCGGCCGCGTTCGCCCTCGCGCGTCCTCGCCGACGGCCGACCGGCGGTGCGCGCGCGCGATCGTCGGCATCGCCGTTCTCGACCGCGCCGCGCGCCGGCGCGCTACGTGCCGCTCGGCCACCGTGCCCTCGACGACGCCGACAGCCTGCCGGCGCGCGACGCGCTCGACGCGCTGCGGCCGGTGCTCGAGGATCCGGCGCGTCGCCAAGGTCGGGCACGATCTGAAGTTCGACGCCATCGCGCTCGCGCGCGCCGGCGTCGCGCTCGCGCGGCCTCGACTTCGACACGATGCTGGCCAGCTACCTGCTCGACGCCACGCGGTCGTGCGCACCCGCTCGAGGCATCTGGCCCTCGAGCACACCAGCTACCAGGCGATGCCGGAGGAGGACGTGCGCGGCCGCGGCGCCAAGGCGCTCGCGCTGGACGAAGTGCCCGCCGGCCGCCGTGCCGGCTTCGCCGGCGAGCGCGCCGACCTGGCCGTGCAGCTCGCGCCGACGCTGCCGACGACTGCTCGCGCGACGGCGCTCGAGCCGGTCTACGCGACGCTGGAGCTGCCGCTGGTCCCGGTGCTCGCCGGCGATCGAGCGGGCGGGCATCAAGGTCGACACGGCGGCGCTCGGCCGCGCAGTCGAGCGGTCGATGCAGGAGCTGGCCCGACGCTCGCGCGACGATCTTCGAGATCGCCGGCGGCGAGTTCAACATCAACTCGCCGAAGCAGCTCGCCGAGGTCCTGTTCGAGAAGCTGAGCTGCCGGCCGCGCAAGCGGACGGGCAAGACGCGACGGCGCCTCGACGGCGGTGGACGTGCTCGAGGAGCTCGCGCTGACGCACGAGTTGCCGCGGCTCGTGCTCGACTGGCGCGGCTGCAGAAGCTGAAGGGCACCTACATCGACGCGCTGCCGCAGCTGGTGCAACCCGGAGACCGGCCGCGTGCACACCTCGTTCAACCAGGCGGTCGCGGCGACGGGCCGCCTGAGCAGCAGCGACCCGAACCTGCAGAACATCCCGATCCGCACGCCGCTCGGCCGCGAGATCCGCGCGGCGTTCGTCGCCGAGCCGGGCCACGTGCTGGTCTCGGCCGACTACTCGCAGATCGAGCTGCGCGTGCTGGCGCACCTGTCGGGCGACGAGACGCTGGTCGAGGCGTTCCGGCGCGGCGAGGACATCCACGACCGCACGGCCGAGCAGCAATACGTCGGGTGCTGCGTGGCGCGCTTCGTCGGTTTCCTGCTGGCGTACTCGGTGGGGAAGAAGAACCTGGCGGAGCATCAGCCCGCGCTGGAGCGGGCGGCGGGGGTGCTGGCACGCACGGCGGACCTGCTGCTGGAGCTGGCGGATGAGGATGCCGCGGCGTACACGCTGGTGAATGAGCTTTCGAAGCTGCCGGAGACGGATGAGCGGAAGAGGGCGGAGTGGGGGGGGGCGGTGGAGGCGGCGGTGAATGTGCCGCGGGCGGTGGTGGGGTCGTGCTGCGATCTGCTGCGGCTGCTGGAGCGTACGAGCTGATCACGAATGCGCACCTGCGATCGGATCTGGCGATCGCGGCGATTGGCGGAGGCGGCGGCGAAGTCGGGGTGGTGGAACGTTAAGGTGAATCTGAGTTTGATGACGGATGCGGGGGCGCGGGGGGCGCTCGAGCGGGAGATGCAGGGGCTTCTTCGCGGTGCGGCGGACGAGAGTTGAGGAGGCGTGCGGGTAGGATGGGCGGGGGAGAATTCAGTCCTGAGTCCTGAGTCCTGAGTCCTGAGTCCTGAGTACTGATCCTCGTGTCGTATGCGAAGAGGGTCTGGGCCCTCGCGGGTATTTTTGATCGTGAGTGGATCGACACTCGTTGGTCTCTCTGCGTATCGCCGTGCTGATGGAAATGCTCGAGGATGTCAGCCGCGCAGAGGGATGCGGAAGAGGCGTTCAAGGCGTACGCGAAGCGGATCCGGCGGGTGCGGCCGATCGATGCGTTCGTGCGGGTGTCGACGGCGGGGCTGGAGAGCGGGCGGTATGGGGTGGTGCGTTCGGTGCGGGCGAATGGGGAGTCGTGGGGGGTTGCGCTGGCGGGGCCGGAGGATTGGGGGGCGTTGCCGCCGCAGATGAACGGGTTTGTGGGGGCGATACTGGCACGGCGGGAGCCGCAGAGCTCTATCAGGAGATGCAGCGCGGCCGGACCCGGTGCTGGGGGATCTGCTGGTGGGAATGGGGTCGTGCATGTGCGTGCCGATGTTCGAGGAGGAAGATCGCGGGGTGGTCGCTGATGTTCCGGGCGGATCCGCTCGGGTATGCGATCGGGGATCTGGGAGGATGATATGCTGATCGGGAACCTGCTGGGGGCAATGACGCTGAACATAAGCACGGTGGAGCAGATCTCGGAGCTCAACGGGCAGTTGCCGGCGCAGGTCGAGGAGAGATCGCGCGGGTGCAGAAGTCGCTGCTGCCGGATCATCCGCCGGTAATGGCGGGGGTGCGTGTACGAGCAGGCTGTCCGGCGAGCGGGCAGGCGGGAGGAGGAGCTTCTCGACTTCTTGATTGTGGGGTCGGGGAGCGTGGGGATCCTGGCTGGCGGATGTGAGCGGGCACGGGCCTGCGGCGGCGACGGTGATGGCGATGGTGCATGCGATGTACGCGCGCGGCCGGATGTCTGCTCATCGCCGGCGGGGGCACTGAAGTTCGTGAATGCGCGGCTGGTGGATTCGACCATTGAGGGGGGGGCATGTAACGGCGGTGTTCGGGGTGCTGGATGCGGGGGGGCAGACGTCACAATTGCGCAGGCAGGGTAGCCGCTGCCGCGGTTGCGCGGGCGGATGGGACTGTGCATGGGTTGGGGGAGAGGCGGGGGAGGAGGCGGGCGCCGATGGGAATCGTGGCGGAGGGGTATGAGCCGCGGGAGACGACGGTGGAGCTTGCACGGGGGAGCGGTGGTGCTGTACACGGACGGGATCTCGGAGGCGGAGAATGCCAAGGGGGAGCAGATCGGCGTGGAGGGGCTGGACCGGGCGATCAGGACAGGCGGTGGAGACCGAGCATGTGATCGAGGCGATTCGGGGGGCTGTGGCGGTTCATGGGGGGGCGGGGAGACGGAGAACGGGCCACCGGCGCGAAAAGGATGATCAGGCATTGGTCGTCTTCCGCATCGAGCAATAATCACCGGATGCCAAGGCGCGAGACAACGCCGAGTTCGACGCGAATGGTTCGCCGTGCCCGATCCGGAGCGTGGCGGGATGGAACGGGGCTGCGGTTTTCATGCACGCTGTGCGGAAACTGCTGTTCGGGGCCGGAGGGGTATGTGTTGGTGAACAAGGAGGAGATCGCGGCGCTGGCGCGGCGGCTGCGGATGACGGTTGAGGCGTTCACCAGACGAGACACCGCACATGACGAGCGAGGGGCCATCGCTGCGGGAGAAGCGGTCTGTGGGAG